>NZ_JBBOBO010000001.1:0-4800000 GCF_038000235.1 Paenibacillus sp. FSL R10-2199
GATGCTCACCGTCTGCGCCACGCTATCTATAGTCGTCGAACCGTTGCCTTTCTTCACAATGCTCAGTGACGTGCCCAGCCAGCTACTATCTATAGCCAGCTTGCCATCTGCTGTCGCCGTTACTGCCAGTGTACCGTTTATCGTGTACGACCCGCTTGTCGCCAGTCCCGTCAGCTGCTCAGCCGCATAGTCAATTTCTGCTGCCGGGGTTGCTTCCGGCAATGCCGTGAACAGCGATACAGCTACCGTCATCGGCGAACCGCTGATCTTGTACCCGCTTGGCGAATTTACCGCTACCGATACGTCACCTTCAGTTATCACCGAAGTAAGACCGATGCTCCATTCTGTCCCTGACCCGCTCAAAGCTCCTTTTACAGCAGAACCAGCGCCATCTGTAATTGTAATATCGCCTGCCGTCAGCCCGGCAATCGCAGTATCGAAGGTCAGATCAATTTTCGTCGATGTTGTTGTTCCGGCTACGCCGTCAGCTGCCGCTGACAGCAGCACAACCGGAGTTGAAGTCTCTGTATCAAACAGCTTCCCCTTTATTCTATAGTGACTCGCATCCGTATTATCTGTTTTGATGAGAACAACCTTATCGCCGAAGGCGGGATACAAAGCGAATTTCGGATAATATTCTACAGCGAACATCCAGCTGTCTTCATCATATCCCTGAAATACCACCGGAGCGGAATCTACAGGCTGATCTGAGGTTAAGACCAGGTTGCCTTCATAATCATAGTAGTTCAGGTAAGCATACTGAGTTCCTGACCACTCTGTACCGTAGTTGTATGCATCGTTGATGGCTTCATTAGAGGTGGGATCAGTGCTTACTGTTACAAAACCCGGCAGTGCACCGTTCTTATAGATTGCAGCCGAAGCTTCCCCCAGGGAACCGCTTATCGTAAATCTGCCTTGGCTATTCCCCTCGTTATCATATAAGGAGACCGTAGAGCTATCATTAACCCAGTAATATTGGCTGAGCATGAAATTCCCGTTATTTAGCGTAGACAGATACAGCTGTCTCTCATTCGTTCTTGCTCCTACATCAATTGTTCTTAAGAGTGTTCCGCTGTTGCTGAATAGCTTCAGATAAATATTATCGTTCGAGGGCCCCGAATTGTAAGCAACCATATATACACCATCTCCGGCGGATACATAAGACATGCTCGCATTAGCATCTACCAGAAGTGTTTCACTTGTAACAGGCGAACCCGCAGCGGTGAACACACGGGTAACTGTGCTCTTATTGTCGTTTCTTTGCCAGGAGAAGGCGATGTTACCATCGGACAATTCTGCTATCGATACATTACGTGTAAGCTGCGGCGGAAGACTTCCATCACTAAATGTATTAATCTGAGTCTGGGCGGTTACTTTGTGCCCCTCTTTGTTAAGTACCATGAAATAGGTGTTAGGAGTGCTCTCCTTCACTGTCCCCAATTGCAGATTATGGTCATTAGAGTCGCTTTTATTGTAAGTAATTAATAGATTACCGTTATTTAGCGCAAGCATACTCACATAAGTCATTTTGTAATAAGTGTCCATTAAACTGCTCAGATCCACATCCGTGATCAGCATTCCTGCACTATCAAAAACCCTCAAAAAATTAGATGAAACAAAAACATTACCTTCATAGACAAATGAATTCAGCAACACTGCCGTACTTCCGTCCTGAAGACCTTGGGCAGTGGAAATATTTTTGCCCGCATTGTATGTTGCCGGAGGCTCGATAACAAAGTCCTTTGTTTCCGTGAATGAAGGCATCGCCGCGTATGCGCGGAGTGACATCAGGGGCAGCAGCCCAATGACCAGCACCAGAGCCAGTCCTATTTTGCCTACCTTGCCTATCTTTTTCAACATTTCGTTCCTCCTCGTCGAATGAGTATCTTTTATAAATTGATAACGTTTCCGTATGAGCGCACAACAAAAACTCTTAGTCTACTTTATCGACATTTCGCATGAATAAGTTTAATTTTCGACAAACAATCGTAGTAATTAGCCTGATTCACATGACTTTTATTATTGCTTAATAACAAAAAAGACCCAAGCATCCATGCCCAGGCCCTATGTCTATATCTATTCCGGGGTAACCCTATCATCGGATTCCGCATTTACTTTTGGTTCCTCTTTTTGGCATCTGCAAGTATTTATTGCTATAGTAGAATGGTGCCTGGCATGTGATCAATCAGAGGTTCATCATAATTAACTATGGATGGGGAGGGATTCCTTTGCAAGAGTTGTTTAAGACGATCATCAAGCAAGACGTGAAACCTTTTTTCTCCGCACAGGGCTATCGTACAAAAGATCTGAATTTCTACAAAACAGAAGGCCAACTCAGCTATAAAATCAATATCCAGAAATACAAGTACAATACACACAAGCAACTCAGCTTCTATGTGAATTACAGTCTTCATTCCGAAGAGCTTGCGCAATATAGGCCTGCTTCGTCTCTGGGCTTGCCTCACTTCTATGTCCGGATCAGGAACATCGTCCCCGCCGCCCCGGAACGCTACTTCCTGACGCCGGAGGTAGATGTGGACAAGTTCACGGCAGACCTGCTGCTCCATTTGGATCAGGGTCTTCAATTCTTGTACACCTTAACCGATGCCAGGGCCATTATTGAATACTATATGCAGCGGACAGCACTGCATTTAAGTGAGGAGACCTTCGGGTTCCTGCTGGATACAGGGGATACAGAGACTGCGGAGCAATACCTGAAGCAGCTCCAAGCGAAATACGGCGCCGAGAAGCGCTGGGCGATCTTGGAGAAGAAGTATGCAGCGGTTTGGGCGAAATACGGGCTGAAGCTTTAGCGTTAGCACATTGGGTTCGGTTTTTCGCATACATTCGGCCCGTGCGCACTCGCACCAACCCTACACAAATAAAAGGGCTTCCCGCTCTCGTAAGGAGACGTCGGGATAGCCCTTGCAATATACATCTATCTGTACAGGTCAGGATAGATTCTCCGACATCAGTGTAAACCCTTCAATTACAGCATCCTCATCAATCTCAATCAGGATACAGCGTTTCCCCTGATAATTTACCTGTCTCACATACTTCAGATCCTGCGGGCTGACCGTAATAGAAGCTACCTTTGTATCGATCTTGATCGATTTGGATGTGAATTTCGGGATCACGCTGCTTGCTTTCATCTCATAATTCTTATCGTCGACGATGGTTTCGAACGCGCGCTCTACCTTCTCCATCGTCACTTCCTCTACGCCGCTTGCCTTCAGCACACGCTCTACATCCCGGTAATCGAGCTTCGGCGGTTCTTCCTCATCCTCATGGTCCTCGATGACCTGATGAATACTTTCGTATACCTGCGCAATGGTCGCCACATCGAGTTGTTCGCCCGTTATTTCCTTTACGATATCCTCGAAGATGGATCTCTCTTCCATGGCTGTCACGGACCGCTCCGCATTCAGCACCTGTTCGATGAAATGAGGGTTAGGATTATTCGAGCTCCCTGTACAATACAGGATACGATTAATATCCGAATAGTTGTCCGTTACACTCGGGTAGAAGAACCCTTGCTCCGGCGTGCTAAGCTTGATGATCGGATCAACCATCACATTGTATTTGAATTCCCGCTCCACATAATCGAACAGGAGGGTTTTGCGCTGCTGCTCCGTGGAGTTCACACTGCATAGGATGAACGGATGTGAGAACATCTCATCCTTACCTGTCTCTTCGGCTTCGTCATTCCGGGCCTTGGTCGGCCGAAAGTATTGTCCGCGGACAAACGTAATTACCGCATCCTTCTCATACTTGACGTCCACCAGCATTTTATCCACCAGCATCAGCATCAGGTCCTGCCATTCTTCCGGATCGCCCGTCACCAGCCCCTGGTGAAGCATGACCTGCGACGGCTCCTCCGCTTCTTCAAGGAACTTCAGCTCGAACAGTTTATGATCCAGCTCGCCGGTCAGCAGTTTCCGGAAATTCGCCATATACAGCTCCTGCTTCTCCCGGTCCAGCATGGCGAACGGCTGCCGTTCACAATGATAGATTTCATTGGTTTCCTTCATAATATACACGTTCAGAATATCGAACAGATGCAGCTGATCGTGGTCCATCTTAAATTGCTTACGTATATGTGCAGCTTCTTTCTTTATCATGTTCTGGGCACAGCTCCTATGAAATAAATTGGTTTAATCAGTATAAACGATATAAAAACCCTTCGCCAGAAGGGTTTTTATATCGTTTATTTTATACTAATTTTCGCCAGGCATAAGACCTCATTTTAACCCTTCACGCCACCGACAACCATACCTTTGACAAAGTACTTTTGCAGGAAGGGATACACGATAATAATAGGCACACTGGCGACAATAGTCATCGTTGCACGTATAGAAGTCGGTGTCACGGCACCCTTGTTGCCTTGTGCGTTAGCAAAGGCATCGGCTGCCGAGCTTGCAGAGGAGGTGTTTGTGGTGGACAGCATTTTCATCAGTTCATACTGCAGGGTACTCAGACCTGGCTTGGAAGAGTTATACAGGAATACGTCGAACCAGGAATTCCACTGATAGACTGCCACAAACAATGAGACTGTAGCAAGGGCCGGAACGGTCAACGGGAGTACAATGCGCGCGAACGTAATGAAGTCTCCGGCGCCGTCAATTTTGGCCGATTCCATTAGCCCTTCAGGCAATGCTTCGATGAAGGAGCGGATGACAATCATATTGAAAACGCCGATGATGCCCGGGATGATATAAACCCAGAAGGTGTTAAGCATGTCCAGCTCTTTGATCAGCAGGTAGCCCGGAATCAGACCGCCACTGAAGTACATGGTGAAAATAAAAGTGACGGACACAAACTTCTTCAGCTTATATTCCGGGCGGCTTACCGTATAGGCCAGCATCGCTGTACAGAATACGGAGACCACAGTCCCCACAATGGTCCGTGCCGCAGAGATAAACGTTGCATAGAAGATATTGGATCCGCTAAACACATAGTCAAAGTTTCGCAGCGTCCATTCCCGCGGCCAAATGTAAATATCCCCCCGGACGGAATCATTCGCATCATTAAACGATAAAGCGAACATATTCAAGAACGGATAGAGGGTGACAATAACCAATAGAATCATGAAGATAATATTGCATACATCAAAGATCCGGTCACTTAATGAAGAATTGCGGAATGATTTGGATTGAGCCATAACATGTGCCCTCCTTTCTAGTACAATCTGCTTTCGCCCATACGTTTGGCGATATTATTGGCTGAGATTAAGAAGATAAAGCTGACCAGCGTCTTGAATATACCTGCTGCGGTGGCAAGCCCGAAGTTGTTCATCTGCATCCCGTATTTCAGTACGAAGATATCCAGATTCTCCGAGAAGTCCAAATTCATACCGTTGCCCAGCAGGTACTGTGCCTCGAACCCGGACTCCAGAATATGGCCCAGATTCATAATAAGTATCAGCACAATAACCGGTTTGATGCCTGGAAGCGTAATGTAGAACATTCTTTGCAGACGGGAGGCCCCGTCAATCTCGGCCGCTTCATATTGTGACGGGTCGATAGAGGTGATGGCCGCTAGATAAATGATAGTGTTCCAGCCGACATTCTTCCAGACCTCTGTTGCTCCGAGAATTCCCCAGAAGTATTTGCCGACGCCAAGCCACAGAACCGGATGATCAATGAGCTGCATCTTGAGCAGGAGCACATTGATGATCCCTTCCGGTGCCAGTGCCGTTTGCACGATATTGGACGCAACAACCCAAGAGATGAAGTAAGGCAAGTAACTGATCGTCTGCACCGTGCGCTTGAAGAAGATATTACGCAGCTCATTCAGCAGAAGAGCCAGTACAATAGCCGTTACAAAACCCAGTACCAGGTTAATGGAACTCATAACGAGGGTATTGCGCAGCACCCGATAAAACTGTTGCTCCTTGAACAAAAATTTGAAATTATCCCAGCCGACCCACTTCTGGTCGAAGAAATCTTTTGCCGGTTTGAATTTCTGAAAAGCAATGGTCCATCCCCATAGCGGGAGGTATTTAAATACAAACACCCAGACTAGAAAGGGCAAAGACATCAGCATAAGCATTTTCTGTTTAGATAGCTCTTTAAAAAAGGTTGTGAAGCGCGAAGTGCCGGTATTATTCGATTTTGCCAACTGCACAGCGGTTTTCCCCACCTGTACCGTCCCCTTTCCTAGCTCCATATTCTCTCTTTCGTAACAAGGATAGAAGGAAAAAGTGAAGGCTGGCTTCACTTTTCCCGGTTCATCATGCTTATGGAGAAGCGGTCAGCTTACCATTTGCCGTCGATGCGGTCCTTCACCTTGTTCGTCATAAATTCCTCGTAGCCTTTAATGTCCAATTTATTGTATTCTGCAAGGTATTCATTCCAGACCGCTTCGAAGCCTCCTGGTGCGGCAAGCACCATACGAGGATAATATTTCTGCTGCAAATCGCCGGATCTCTGGCTGAAGAGCTGCTCAGGGGAGCCCGGTTCTTTCTCAATACTCCAAGCAGGGTACCATGGACGTTCCACTGGTTTGGCGTAGAGGTCGGAGAAGGTCTTCAGGTTATAGGCCTTCAGCAAGGCTTTGTCGCCTTCTGTATAGTTGATGGCTGCAACTTCCGGCTGGTTGAACGGAACATGGGCGTTGCCGTCCTCATACACAGAGTTATCACCATAACGCGGCCATTCGTAGTCGAAATAAGCAAAGCCGTACTTGTGCTTGAAATCATTGTCGTTGCGGTTCTTAAGCTGTTCTTCGGTCATTACCATACGGCCTTCGGCATTCTTGGAGTAAGTAACGCCTTCTTCACCCCACTGCACGAGCTTCTGATTCTCGTCGGTCAGCAGGTTATCCCAATATTTAATGATGCGTACCGGATCTTTTGCGCTGACCGAGATACCCAGTCCGCGGTTGTTAACGAAGGATGGAGGATCAACGTAAGCATCTTTAATTCCTTCTTCATATACGATAGGAAGGGCTACATAACGCAGATCGTCATTACCGGCAGTTCTCAGGTTGGTAATGGCATCATTAATCTGAAAGGAATAGTTGACATATCCCAGTACACGGCCGGAGGTCAGCTTGGCCAGATACTGGTCTTTGTTCGCGGTGAACGTCTCCGGGTCAACCAGGCCTTTGCCGTTCATTTCGTTCAATTTGGCCAGCCAGCGCTTCTCATTGTCAGTTCCCTGATACAGCTTGGCTTCATGGGTCTCCATGTCGACCATGACACCGCCCTCATTCGGGTAACCGGCCAGATGCATCGGCTGATTCGTAATGGTGTAGAATTCACCGGCTGTACCGGCGAAGGTTACGAAGCCGATGGTATCTTTACCATCAACCTTAGGATACTTGGCCTGGTATTTCTCAATCAGATCAAAGTACTGGTCAAGCGTTTTCACTTGCGGGTAACCAAATTCCTTGAGGACGCGTCTTTGCATCCAGAAGGTGCCGCTTGGGTCCGGCGGGGATAAGTATCCGTTTACATTTGCAGTGTAGGGAAGGATGTAGATGTTGCCATCCTCATTCGTAATTTTGTTCATGTAGTCGCCGTAGACGCGCTTGATGTTGGGGCCGTACTTTTCAATCAGGTCATTAAGCGGAATCAGTGCACCGGCATCCAGGAACTTGGCCAGCTCGCCGACCGGAGAGATTACATCAGGATAATCGCCGCCGGCAATCATAACACCGGACTTGGTGCTTGCATCCCCAACCACGTTTTCTATTTTCCAGTCCACACCCGTCTGCTCCTGAAGCTTCTTGCCGATGGTGGTTTCACTGCCCATGATATCTGGTTGTGACCCGAACCCGAAGTAAGTGAAGGTAACCGGCTCGGTGCTGACCTCGCTGTTCTTTCCGCCGGACTCACTGTTCTTTCCCCCTGAATTGCCATTCGAGCAGCCGACAATGAGGAGTGCCGAAGCCATGACAACAGCCAGGCCGGTTTGCAACCATTTCTTTGTACGCATTTCATATCCCCTTTCTTTTCTTTGTGCTTGAGAACACCCTCATTATAAAAGAAAGCGCTTAACATTGTTACAGGGCAAACCTTAGATCGGTCTTTGAATAATTAAGAAACAAGCTTTATTTATTATTGAGCGGCAGCCTGAGCATGATGCGTGTTCCCGCTCCAGACTCGCTGGTAATGGTGAAGGAGAAGGATTCGCCGTAGTATATTCTCAGCCGTGTAATGACATTTTTCATGCCGATCGAATCGCCCATGGCAGACTCCGCCTCAAAGTAATGATGAAGCTCCCTGATCTTCTCCTGATCCATCCCCTTGCCATTATCCATAATGACGAAGACGATTTGTCCGTTCTCCTGCGCGATCTGAATATTGATATACCCGATGCCTGCTATATTTTCGATGCCATGAATGCTTGCGTTCTCCACAAACGGAAGAAAAGCCATCTTCGGTATTTCGATGTCCAGCAACGATTGATCCACCTCGATGTGGTAGTCAAGCTTGCTGTCAAAGCGGTATTTCTGAATCTCCAGGAAGCTCTCGATTAACTCAAGCTCTTCACGGATCGTCACGAAGCTGCTCTTCCACAGAATCGATTTGCGGAAGATCTTCGCCATATTCTGAATCGTCCGGGCGGTCTGGGTCTCGCCCTTCATCAGGCTCCGCATCCGGATCGTCTCCAGCGCATTGAACAAAAAGTGAGGATTAATCTGGCTGTGAAGCGCATGCAGCTGAGCCTGACGCTGACGCAGCTCCAGCTCTTTCTTCTGTATTTCCGCTACATACACATCATTGATCAGGTTCTCGATCCGTTTGCTCATCCGGTTGAACTCCACGGCAAGCTCACCGACCTCATCCCGTTCCCGGTGATAAGGAATCAACTCGAAATTTTTATCCTTTACCGACTTCATGTGCTTCAGAATGCTTTTAATGCGTGCATGGATCGAGCGGGATATGATCAGGATGACGATGGTCGGCACAATGAAGTTAATCCCCGCAAACCACAGGATAAATTGTCCCGATTGTCTGACATCTGACAAAATGATCTCTTCATCCAGAACCCCGTATACCGACCATCCGCCCAAATAACGATTGTTCTGATAGGTCTTGCCGATTACGATTGCCTTATCCGGCCTGGGGATCTCACCCAGGGTTAGGGTCTGTCCTTGTGTGATCAGCCCGCTCGGCTGTCCGCTGGAGAGACGTCCGAAGCGCGCTTGACCGGAGGGGTCCAGAATATAGAAGTCGCCACTAAAGCTGGACAAATCCAGGATTTGTCTAATATAGTTCATATTCAGATCAATTTTGAATACATGCTCATAGGTCTCAAGCCGGCGGTCTGTGAGTCTTTGGATGATACTGATACTGTCAGGCGTAACGTAGAGATGGGGATGTGTATTGCTGAATTGACTGATCTGTTTATACCAGTCCTGATTCCGCATTTCATCCTCAAGTTGTATGATATGTCCCGAGGACAGAACGGTCGGATTGTCCGTCATAATGACAGAGGAGCTGATTATTTTATTCTCCGTGTCGGTACGATTGAACAGATTCGATATGGCATTCAGCGACTCCACATAATGGTCATTAGACAGATAGGTGGTGTTTAAATGCTGAAGGAGCTGCCTGTCTATAGAATAGAGGTAGGATATGCCTGCCGCATCCTCAATAACAGTCCTAAGTTCAGCTTGTAAAAGGGTCATTGCCTGTTCTGCGTCCGCTGTCTTCTGATTCTTGATATTCACGGTGGTTACCTGGTAGAACATCACATTGGTCAATATGATCGGGATGAATACGCATACAATGTAGATTACAATCAGCTTGCTTCTTAGCTTCATATGATGCAGGCGAATGTTCAACACAGAAGTGAGCCTCCTTATTTACTGCCCGATCATGCTGTTGCGATAATCGGTTGGCGTCATATTCTCCAGCTTTTCAAACTGGGTGGCAAAGTAATCAGCGTTCTGGAAGCCGACCTGCTCAGCGATTTCGTACATGCGTTTCTTCGTTTGCCGCAGCAGCCGCTTGGCCTCTTCGATACGCAGCGACAGCAGATATTCGTTGAAATACGTACCGTAAGTTTTGCGGAACAGCTGTCCGAGGTAGATCGGATTCATATCGAAATCGGCAGCAATCCCTTTCAAATAGATATTTTCCCTGTAATGCCCATCAATATATTTTTTGATTTTTTCAATATTCCCTTCGCTCTTGCCTCCGCGTTTCCCGGTGATATATTCAGCAGCCTCCCCGACAAAATGCAGGAAAACCTGCTTCAGCTGATTCAGATTGCGGTATTTCACCTGCCAGTTGAGGAGTTCGTCCGTCCAATAGAGGTTATTCTCGTCCCCTTCGAGCTGCCGGATAATATTAATGATGGCAATCATACTCCGCCTGATCGTGTTCGTAACCGCCCCTGGAGCGAAATAACGTTCCTGAAATACGTTGAAAATAGTATCAACAACGGAGCTATAGCCTTGTTTGGTATTGGCTTCGACCTCATAAATGAGCTTGCTGTGCAGTCCTTCATCAATATCAAAATAATATAAGGGCTGCTCCAGCAGCTCATCTGCCATAAAGATTCCCTGTAAGCCAGCGGCAAAACGGTAATTCAGGCATTTCTCGGCACTGGCGGCGGAACCAACGATCTGCTTCAGCTGACCTGCCTTATGGCCTATAAACAAAGCAACGGTCGTTCCAAGCTCTCTCTCCAGCGTGTCCAGCAGGTTGATATAGTTACTCCGGTCAGGCACATTCCGCTCGTACATCCAGAGCTCAGGCACAATAATCCCATATTGATTGTTCGCACGTACATGAATGAGCAAGGTCTGTAGCTCGTGATGAAAATAACGCTGCAGCGATGCCTTCAATGCGGGCATATAATCCCTTTCGCCATGAGGAAGCTTGTCCTGCATTTCTGCGATGACATACGTATAGGAAGAGGCGAGCGGAAGCTCCAGTACAAAAGCTATCCGCCCCATAACCTGGTCATCGGGTTCCGTCTGCAGTAAGCTCTCGATGACAGTTTCGACAAGCGGCTTCTCCCGTGTTATGGATAAAAGCTGCTGCTGATTCAGGGTAGAGGCTATCTTTTTCAAGGCAGCGGTAAGCTCCTGCTCATCAACCGGCTTGAGAATATACTCTGAGACATTGTAGCTTAAGGCTTGCTGGGCATACGAGAAATCAGGATATCCGCTTAAGATAATGAACAGCGGCTGATGCTCCTGTTCTGTTTTGACCTTCCGGATCAGCTCCAGACCATCAAGTACAGGCATGCGTATATCCACAATGACCAGCTCCGGGGTTAGTTCTTCAATAAGAGCGAGCGCTTGCTCCCCGTTCTCTGCTTCACCGCAGATTTCAAATTCCAGCGAGCATTCATTCATGATCGTAATCAAGCCTTTTCGCACAAAAATTTCGTCATCCACAATCAGCACCTTATACAATACCCTTCCTCCTTCGAGTTCATCTGCTGTGTATTCATTTATCATGAAATGCATATAAATTCCAGCTTATAAATCAAAAAAGCCTCGGCTCGTGACCTGCACCTCCATTATGGAAGACACAGATTCACAAGCCAAGACATTTTCGTTCACGATGGTGGCCTTCAGGCCATGTTAGTTGGGGACAGCCTCTTCATTGGGGATTCCAGGAAACTTCCCCTTAATTATTGCCCCGTCCCTCTACCGCCGCCTGCGCCCCCCCGGCCACCTCCACCGCCGAACCCGCCTCCGCGTGATTCCGTGATTTCAGTGATTTGTTCGCCATTAACTGTGACAGTGCCGCCATTTAATTCAGCTGTACCATCCGCATCAAAAGCGGAAGTCGCTTCTACATTAATGGTCCCGCCATTAATATAAATATCACCATTTGAATCAAAGGCATCCGTATCCCCGCTAGCCATACTTACATCAATCGTACCGCCATTGACCACAATTGATGCGCCGGAACTAACTTTGGGTGTAGCATTTATACCGTCATCAGTCGCATACAACGTAAGCTGACCCTCATTTACAATAATATTATTTGCCTCAATACCTTCTACTGCACTCTTAATGTTGATGATTCCGCCATCGATTTGCACCAGGTTATTGCCGGTAATGGCATCGTCAGCAGCAGTGATTGTTAAGGTGCCGCCTTCAATATAAATATTACCAAGGGTAGTATCCTCTTCGTTCTCGCTATGCAATCCATCCTTCTGTGTATCAATCGTGATCGTTCCATCATGGATCAGAATCGCATCATTCGCTTCTAATGCATCCGCAGAGGACTCTATGGTATACACGCCTCCGGTAATTTTGAGATCATCCTTGGAAGAGATCCCATTTCCTTGACCCGATACAATATCTAAGGTTCCGGTTCCATTCAGGGTCAGATCTGCTCTTGAGAAAATAACCGCATCCAGATTGGTCTCCCCATCCGCTACATAGCTTCCGGATACCTCCATATAGTTCTCACTGTCCGTGGAGGTAACGAATACCTTATCCGCAGCTTTCACATAAATGGCAGGTGCATCTTCATTGGTTATACTCACACCGTCAAGAACGATTTGAATTTTGGCATCGTCGGCAGCCTCAACCGTTACCGTCACATTGTCCACATCACCACTCAAAACATACACGCCTTCCTCACTCAGTGTCACATCCTGATTGCTTTCCAGATTCATTGGTGTTGCAGCGGTAAGATCCGCCGACTGCTCCAAGTCCCGGTCACTGAATAATTCCGCGGTGTCTAGAGCGGCTGCTTCCGGTGTTTCAACAACAGTACCTTCTTCTGCTGCGGATGTTGCGCTTGGTGACACGGTCTGAGCTACAGATGGAGTGGTTGCAGCAGCAACCCCGCTGCCTTCTTGTGCATTAGAGCATCCTGCGGCAGAAAGTACTGCGGCTAGAGCAATGACACTTATGCTGTTCAGCTTTATGATTTTCATGGATTAACACTCCTCGTATAGTTAGTAGTCATCTATAGGCTGTTTATCGTTCAATAAGCATTAACGCTACCTGACTTATTCCAAGCATAAGCCATAACACTTAAATCAAACTTAAACCGCGAAAACTAAACTATATATGACAATAGATGTCATTCCCATACTCTATAATGAAGCTGTATTCAACAAAGGAGGTAACCACGGAATGAGGAGTTTACAAGGGAAAATCGCTTTAGTAGCCGGAGCTACCAGGGGAGCAGGCCGGGGGATTGCTACCGAGCTAGGGGCAGCTGGCGCAACGGTATATGTGACAGGAAGATCAACTCTAGCCCAACGCTCCGAATATGACCGACCTGAAACCATAGAAGAAACGGCAGAGCTTGTCACCCGGGCTGGCGGTCACGGAATTCCGGTTCAAGTCGATCATCTGGACCCTGTCCAGGTAGAGAAATTGGTCAATCGCATTGAAGAGGAGCAAGGCCGGCTCGACATTCTTGTGAATGATATCTGGGGCGCCGAAAAGATCATCGAATGGAATGTTCCGTTGTGGGAGCATTCCCTTGAGAAGGGGCTGCGGATGTTACGGCTCGCGATAGATACCCATCTCATTACAAGCCATTTTGCGATCCCTCTTCTGATTAAGAATAAGAATGGGTTAATTGTAGAGATGACGGACGGAATCGCTGAATACAACAATCAGAATTACCGGGTGTCAATGTTCTATGATCAGGCCAAAACCTCCGTGACCCGTATGGCCTGGGCTCTTGCCCAGGAGCTTAAGCCTTATGGCTGTACAGCGGTAGCACTCACACCAGGCTGGCTTCGTTCGGAGATGATGCTCGAACACTATGGGATACAAGAAGATAACTGGCGGGATGCTGCTGCCAATGAGCCTCACTTCATCATCTCGGAATCCCCACGTTATGTAGGCCGGGCCGTCGCTGCTCTTGCTCAAGACCCCGAATTATCCAGATGGAACGGACGGTCACTCTCAAGTGGAGAGCTGGCACAAGTCTACGGGTACACAGATATGGACGGCTCCCAGCCGGATTGCTGGCGTTACATGGTCGAGGTCGTAGATGCCGGTAAACCGGCGGATGCTGAAGGATACAGATAAAATACAAAAACCCGGGCGCTGAACGCATCCGGGTCTCCTTATATCAACCTGCCCTATACTGATTCTGGAACAGCAAATTATAGGCTTCGTTCCGGTTAAACAGGTTCTCATGGGTATCGAAGGCTGCGACCCTGCCCGCTTGCAGAACCATTACCTTGTCGCAGTCCAGAATGGAAGATAGACGGTGAGCAATGGAGATCATGGTTTTCCCCGATGACAGGCTCTTGAGTTCGCTAATGATGTCACTCTCATTCTCGCTGTCCAGCGCACTTGTGCTTTCATCGAAAATAATGATGTCCCTGTCCTGCAGAAAAGCACGCGCAATCGATAACCGCTGTCTCTGGCCTCCGGAGAGCTTCACACCCTTTTCTCCAATGATCGTATCCAATTGATCCGGCAAGGTGTCAATGAAATCATATATACTCGCCCTGCGGCAGCACTCTATCAATTCCGCGTCGGTTGCCCCGGCCTTGGCCAGCAGCAGGTTGTCTCTAATCGACATATTGAACAGAACGGGTTCCTGCACAACAATACTCACTTTGTCGGACACACTCTCACTGTTCACCGAAGAGATATCTGTGCCGCCAATGCTTACCGTTCCCCCTTGCGGTTCCATCTGCCCTGTCAACAGCTTGGCGATGGTGGATTTACCGCTGCCGCTTTGTCCAACAATCGCCAGATGCTCCCCCTTACCCACAGAGAATGATATACCGTCAAGCGCAAATGAATCGTTCCCCTCATAGGTGAATTTCAGCTGGTCAACATTGATATCTGTTCCTTCAATCTTCTTAAAAGGCTTCTTAGCTGCTTCTATATTTAGAAGCCCGATCACTTTACCGATACTCACCGAGTCATTCTTGAAGTTCATTATGGAATTACTAATGTTCTCGATGTATCCGAAAAACTGCCCGTAAAAGCTGATAAACACAAGCAGCACACCAACCTCCGAGTAGCCTTTGATGACAAATAATCCGCCGATAAAATAGATGAACAGCTGGGTAATGAAATTCTTGGTGAAGAACGAATAGGTAATCCCCAGATGCATATAGAGCTGGTTAAGAAACCACACATGCCTGATCTTCTTGTAATGTCCGTTTAGCTCAGCCGATTGGGTGTCTTCAAGATTATTGGTTTTGATATCCTTCCAGTTTTGAAAGTTGGAGTGTAAAAAGGATTCATACTGAATCTGCAGTTTCCAGAGCTCCTCTCCGGTAAGCTTCGCTTTCCCTCCCAGAAAATTAACCGTTACCAAAGAAACCGGAACAAAAATAAAACTGATGAGCGCAATCCGCCAGTCATAGCATAGTAGAATTACCGCTAACGCCACAGCATAAACAACAGCGTAGATAAAATCTAAGATATGCGTCTCGAAAAATTTCCCGGCAATTGCCGAATCGTTCTCAATCCGGCTCTTAACATCGCCAATGCTATATTGGCTATAGTCATCGTTATCGAGGCTGATAAGCCTTTTGAGCAGTTTATTCTTGATTCTCAGATCATACTTCAGCATTAACTGGTTAGAAAATCGCTTACTGACGGCAATCCCGGTTGTAGTAAGCAGGAAAACCGCCAGATACCCGCTGATGATTAGCCAAAGCTCATTCAACTGCTTATCTACCAAAACGCGGTTAACCAATAACGAGTACAAGAACAGGGGGATCAGCCCGAATACTAAGCTCCATATCTTGAACATCCCCAGCGCAAGGAGCGGTTGTCGGATACCGTCTATTTCCCGGGTTAAGGCCTTATAGGTGTCCCATCGTTTCATACAGCTTCACCTCCTGCATACTGTTCGCTGAATAAGTCTATGTATGTTGGATTGCTAGTAATCAGTACGTCGTGAGTATCGTAGCCTTTGACAACACCGTCTGCTAACACCGCGATTCTATCACAGCTCTGGATGGTGGAGAACCGGTGGGCGATGATGATCAGCGTCCGGTCCTGCGAGAGCTCACGCATTACTTTCCGGATCAGCGCTTCGTTCCGGCTGTCGAGGAAGGATGTAGCTTCGTCGAAGATCAGAATCTTCGGATTCTTGACTAAAATCCTGGCGATTGCCAGACGCTGCTTCTGCCCGCCGGATAATTCCTGCCCTCCCGTCCCCAGCAGAGTATCCAGTCCGTCCGGGAAGGTCATGACCACATCATACAGAGCAGCCTTCTTGATCGCTTCTATCAGGGCTTCATCATTATCCTTAAGATTTGTAAATGAAAGATTGTAACGCAAGGTCTGATCGTACAGAATAGTCTCCTGATGGACAATCCCCACCTGGCTCCGCAAGCTATGCAGGTTATAGTCATTAACATTTACACCGTCGATCAGAAGCTCGCCGCTGTCCACTTGATACAGATTGTAGAGCAGGTTGCCCATCGTTGTTTTACCCGCACCGCTCCTACCGACAATGCCGATCGTGCTGCCTGCATCGACGCGGAGATTGAACCCGTTCAGAACCTGTCTGTCTTGGCTGTATCCGAAGGTGACATTATTAAATTCAATCAGGCCCTCTTTTATGGGCTGCGGAGGCTGGTTTTCCCGGTAATCCTCTTCATCCTCATTCAGAATATCCACGACACGCTGCAGGGAGACCCTCTGCCCCCAGACATCGGTAATTTTGCCGTTAATGGAGCTGAAGTAATTCACGGCCATATTGAAATAGCTTATCGCGGCTACAAACACACCGAGCTGCATTTGGCCTTTAACAATGAAATAGGCGCAGATAATAAATATGAGCAATTGTGCGGCAAGCGTGATGAATGCATTCACCCTTTCTGTGGTCACTCCGATTCTTCCGTTTTCCACATTCATTTTATGAATGGCAGCCGTTTTCCTTAGATAAGTGCTTGTTACTTTTTTACCTGCGCTAAGGATTTTGACGTCCTGCAGATTCTTCACAATTTCGAATAAATACGAGGATAACTTTCTCTGTTCCGCCCGAAGCTCCTTGTTGACCTGTTGCGCTCTGGTCTTGAAATATTTCGAGGCAAAAAACACGGCGGGAACCAGAACGACCGTAAAAGCGCCCAGCAGTACATTGTAGTAAAACATAAAACAGACAGCGAATAGGATATGCAGCAGGTTGGAGTATCCCCACAGTCCGCTCCAGAAGACGAGATTCATAATATCCGTAGCGTCGTGGTTCATCCGGCTGATCATATCCCCGCTGTACATCCCGGAGAGGTCTTTGCCTTTTTTATGTAATATCTTGTTGAACAGAGCCCGCCGGATATCGAAGACAAACCCGGTCATCATCTGCGACGAAATAAGATTGTTTAACGTTGCAACAACAAACTGATTGAACAAGAGTATGCCGGCATAGACCAGACATAGATCCAAGAAGGCGCTCATGTCCTTATCATAAAAAGCGATATTGATCATCTTCCCGCCCAGGAACGGATAAATCAGGTTGACCATCGTCATTAACGTAGTGATCATGAACCCGCATAGAAAAACCCATTTGTGCATCAGCATAAATTTCATGACCCATTGCCTCTTTGTCATAGACTCACGCAGCCCCTTCCATATATTCACAAAAGGTATTGTAGCACAAACGTTCGCATATAAGAAGCTCAAAAAAACACCTGCCAATGACAGGTGTTAGGGATGCAACAACCGGCTAAATCTAATAGAATCTATTGGGATTGGCACTACTCAGGCCAGCAAGGCGCGGGCTACCTGATCCACAATGCAATTGATGCCTGTCGGCCCATAGCAGCCGATCCATGTAGCGGCATCCACCGGGTATATATGCTGCCGTTCATCTGCATCCAGCAAGCCCCGGGCGTTCTGCTCGGTCACAGCCAGGTTATCCTGCAGCAGCTCGTTGCTTAGCCAAAAGTAGTGGCTGGCATGCACTGCCGGCAGCCTGTCGACGGAAATATGATACGCCGTGTCGGAGGTATCTGCGACGAATAGCGGAGCAGGCAGACCCAGGTCGCGGTACAGCACAGCGCCTGTGCGGTGCGAAGCCGTATGTACCCGGACCAGTGACTCCCGCGGGCGGATCAGAGCCACGCTCTTGCCTGCCAGCACCGGGGCAAGCTCTTCTGAGAGCAATGCCGTGCGGCGAAGGTAATCGGCAATAATACGTTCCGCCTCGGCCCGCTTGCCCGTCAGTTCACCGAGCAGGCTCAGAATCGTCTGCCAGCTCTCATTGCGCCGAAACATGATAGTGGGAGCAATCCGGCTTAAGCGTTCATAATGCTGATCATGCACCTCGGTGCAGATAATCAAATCCGGCTGCAGCCGTTCCACAGCCTGCAGGTCCGGGTACTCGTAGGTTCCGAGCATTTCCGTTGCCTTAAGCCTTTCCCGGATATATTGGGGGAATTTCAACACCGCACTGCCCAATCCTACACTTCCTGCGGGCGACAGCCCAAGCGCAAGCAAATGGTCAGCATATTGAACATCGAGTACAGCGATTCGCTGCGGAGAAGCAGTGACGTTATATTCGCCCCGCATATGACTGATCACCGGGTCCGGCAGCCCGGAATACGCAGCGCCAGCACGGGGCTCTGAAGCGGCAGTCCGCCTGTAGAGCTGCGGGGGGACTCCATAATATTTCTTGAACGCCCTGCTGAAGTAATACATGTCGCGGTAGCCTGTTCTTTCAGCGATTTCGCCGATGGGGGCATCCGTATGACGCAGCATCCGCCCTGCGCTCTCCATCCGCAGCCGGATCACATATTCCATCGGCCCGAGCAGCTTCTCCTGCTTGAACCGCCGCTGCAGCTGTCTTGCACCGCATCCGGCAAGCGCAGCCAGCTCTTTAAGCTCCAGCTCCTGACGGTAATGCCCCGCTATATAGGCAGCAACAACCTCCACCATATCCGGCTCCCCGCCGCCCTGACCGCGTTCATGCTCCATAATAAGCTCGTACAGCATTCCTTGCAGCAGCGCATTGGCATGGAACCGTTCCAGCCCTTCTCCCCGGCTCCATTTGGCTGCGAGCTTGTCTGCCGTCTGGTGCAGCTCCACCGGATGCGCGGGATGATGAACAAACGAAGTGCGCAGCGGGTGGCTCTGCTGCGGGAACAGTACACGGGCGGCTCCCGACATTGGAACAGCCTTGTAGAGAATAACGGTATAATGAATGTTCTCCGGTCCGGCAGTCATCGTAAATGCCGACCCCTTAACAGCGTGGCAGACAAAAGAGGCCTGGATACGGCGAACCTCGCCATTCATCACAAGCCTCCCTTCCCCGCCGCCTGCCAGCAATAACAGATTGGCTGACAATCCCGCTTCGCTCAGAACACCGCCAGGCGGCACAGTACCGCTGCGCACGTCAAGCGTCTTGATCGCCGTATCACTCCATAAACTTGCCTGCTCCTGCAGCGGCATTTCTCTCATCTCCTGACAATAGCATCCTCTGCTAGACGGACGTGCTTGTTGTCATTTTAATTGAGATTCATTCTCATTGTCAATTTTCGGGCATTTCCTGCAATACTCCCCTGACATCCGGTAATAGAAGCAGCAGGTGCTGCGCTTGTTCTTCGCAACCGTTGTCTCGTCATTATGCTCTGTGAACCGGGTAAACGGATTGCGCCTTGGCCCAAACAACTCTCCGGGAGCCGTCCGGGTCAGAAAAGCGAAATCGGCTTGCATCCGCTGCCTGTCTTGCCCGGATTCGTCTGTTCCAGGAGAATATAGCGGGGCAATGCGCACCATAATATTCTCCCAGAGCACCGCCATCGGGACGGGTCCTATGGCGGCAAGCGTCTGCAGCAGCGGGGTAAGCTGTACCGCAAAAATCTCCTTAATGACCTCCTCCCGCCACGCTTCCCTGTCTTCCGTTGGCGATGCTGTTCGAAGCCCATTCACCGCCAGGAAAGGAAAATGCGTATCCCCTTTAAACTCCGGGGAAGCCGGATGATAAAGGAAGCTTGTATCCAGCGGAAAGGAGACTTCCCGGTTATGAAAGGTCATCGCAGCCAGCAACGGCGCGATCCACAGATAGCCGATCCGCTTAGCCAGCATAGAAGCCGCAACCTGCATATCCGGCGCGCCGATATAATCCTTAAGCCAGCTTACATATTCGCGGCATGCCGCTTCTTCCTGCAGCTGGCTCAGGGCAAGGGTGCGGATGCTGTCTTTAGGCGGACCGCACAGCCGCAGCCGGTATTCCTCCGCCATGTCCCTCCATGAGGCCGAAGACAGATAGCTATCCATTTCAATGCGTTCCCAGCAGTGCTTCCGAGGCCTGATCTACAATAATATTGAGTGCAATGGGGCCATAGTAAGCGATCCAGAGCGTTGAATTCACGTCATAGGCACGGTTATTCTTGACGGCATCAAGTGATTTCCAGACCGGGCTGCCTGCCAGAGCCTCTGCCTCTTTGGCGAACAAATCATCCGACAGCAGGAAATAATGATCTGCTCCGACATCAGCGACTGTCTCCATCGAAATTTCAACGGAGGTGTCATCTTTAATCTCCTGAACGAAGGCCGGGGCATTTAACCCCAAATCCTCATAAAGAATGCTTCCGGTCCGGTGTTCGGGACCATGTACACGGATACCCTCCGGTCTCGGACGAATCAGCGCTACGGTTTCATCGCCCAGCTTCGCCGCCAGTTGCTCCCGCAGTCCGGTGATTTTGTCCCCGTAAGCCTGACGCACCACCTCTGCCTCCGCCTGCTTACCTGTTATCGCACCGATGACAGCCAGCGTATCCCGCCAATCCTCGTAGAAGTCGAGCACCACTGTAGGCGCAATTTGACTGACGCTGTCATATACCTCCTCCTGAAAGTCGGTCATCAATATAAGGTCCGGATTCAGCGCCACAATAGCCTCAAGATTGGGCTCATCCCGTGTGCCAAGGACCTTCACATCACCCAATTGGGCGTTCAAATATTCCGGAAATTCATCCTTCGTCCCAGCCACAACGCTGCCCGCCGGGCGCTCCCCAACCGCTATCAATTGATCGACGAATTTCACATCAAGCGCTGCAATCACCTTTGGCTTCTCCGTCAGTGTATATTCGCCCTTCAGGTGTGAGATCGTTACCGGAAAAGCTGCAGCAGCCTGCGCCTCCGGCGACGACTGAGCCTCTGTATCCGGTGGCGCCGACGGCCCCGCTGAAGCTGCTGCAGACGGCTGTGCGGCTGTGCCTCCCTTGGTATCCCCTCCAGTGCCGCAAGCCGTCAGCACAAGTATCAGTGCCAGCATCCATATTAATAGTCCTGATTGTCGGGCGGCGTATATCCTGCTGCCGGTTGCCTGCCTCTTTGTTGCTCTTATCATGCTGACTCCCCCTTCTTATGTGATAATGATTTTCATTATCATATTCGTAAAGTGAGTATAATCGATCTGCCTGCTCCGTTTCCATGTACTTTTGCGACATTGCAGCCGGATTAATGCGACATTGTGTTCCATAGGAGCATGCTTCCTTTTACACAGTATCCCTTCGGGATTCCGATAATCCAATATAAAAAGACTGCCGACATTACCTTCGACAGTCTTAAGGAAGGGGACCTGCTCCCCTCATTAACTGAGTTAAATATTAATTACCCCAATATTGCTGGGCAATCTGTTGTCCTTGTTTAATTTTCGCCCACTGTTCATCTTCCGTTAATTCATTGCCGCCATCACAGGACGCAAACCCGCATTGACGAGAAAGTAATAATCTATCCTTATTAATGATTTTCGAGACTTCATCAAGCATTTGAACTACACGGGCCTCATCGTCAAGCGTATTGGTCTTAGAAGACAACAATCCAAGTACAATTTCTGTATCAGGCTTATCTTTGAACACCGCAAGCGCCTCAAGGGAGCCTGCACAGCTTGGTTTCCCGGTCGCGCGCAGCTGACCGAGCTGTTTGTCTCTGCCACGATGTCTCATAAAATTAGATCTATAGCGTAGAATAGTAGAGAAGATTGAGGCCGTTATACACGATATGCACCACGACCCCGGGCCAGATGGAACCCGTCTTACGGAACAGTATACCATTCAGGATGCCGACCATGAATGCGTCGAACAGGATGACGTTGAATCCATGAACGACGCCGAAGATCGCAGCGCTGCCAACCACACCGGCCCATGCTCCGTAACGGTTCAGCGCATTGGCAATAACGCCCCGGAATACAAACTCCTCGCCGAGCGGCGTGAGGATAGCGCCAGTGATAAGCAGAACGAAGAGTGAGAGCGCGCCACCTTGCGCTGCCGTCTGGAAGTCCGCTTGGTTGTTCAGCTCGGAGATGAAGTGAAAATATACCCCCTCTATAACGAAGCATCCGCCGAACGCGACAACACCGAGGGCGGCTCCCACAAGCAGCCATTTCCGTTCGATCGCCCGGAAACCGAAAGCGCGCAGACCGCGAACCCGTAGAGCGTAGGCTGCGAACAAGGCGGCGAGGCCAACGAGACCATTGCCTGCACCCCCGATGTTAATTCGCAAAATGGCTTGCTCGTCAGGGATTTGCGTCATCCAAAGACCGAGCATAACAATGCCGATCAGATAGAGCCCCAGTGCAGTTAGGGTCTCTGGCCAGCCAGGTCGGGCTTGGGGCATAGTGGACGTGGAAGAGCTAATTACCTCCATGAGTTCCTTTTCAGTTTCAGACAATTTTTGAACCTTTTTCACGGGTGTACACCTCTTTGCATCGTTATGCGTAGATAACGACTTATTTAGTATATAAGTTGAACAAAAGGGGTTTATTTCCATATCATCGAATAAAGAACTTCAACCTACGCTAGCTGCGGTGGATGAAGTCAAGCAACAAGCCTTCACAGAAGTAACTTTTCCTACTTTGAAAAAAGGTTAATGGACGAGAAAATCCCTCACTTGCTCTTCAAAGATGAGTCGATGATCCGCGATTACCAAGCGCTTCAGCATACGTGGTTGCTCAAAGGCAAGCAACGTGTCATCCAGACAAGAGGCAAACATCGTGGTGTTAAACGATCACGGCCGTCCCGCTTACGGCAACCATCAGCATGCCATCGCGAATGACTTCATAATCAATGTCGACTCCGACAATCGTATTAGCTCCCATCCCTGAAGCTTTCTGAGTCATCTCAGCAAATGCCGTATCTCTCGCTTCCTGAAGCTTGCCTTCGTAAGCGCCCGAACGCCCCCCTACGAGGTCGGTAATCGAAGCCTTAAAGTCTCTGAATACGTTGGCTCCTATAATGACTTCACCGGTGGCAATGCCCAGATACTGCCTTATCGGGGAGCCTTCAATAGTTGATGTAGTGGTTATAATCATAAATTATCCTCCTCAATTGGTCTGGCTATAGGGTAATACTTTTGTTGACTAGGGACGATCTTCTCATAAACCAATCCTTTGTATGTTCGAAGAGCTTTCTCACCCCTATCCTACCAGCCCCAATGAAACAGAACCTAAACGGATAGACAAACATCAGCTTAATTTCACTCCCGCCGTTTAGGTTCTGTTAAAGTGATTATGCTACTATGGAAATGGGTGAAAACAATGACAAATCTATCCGATTTTAAAATCGCAATCGTCGACGACGAGCCTTCGATTGTCACGATGCTGCAAATGGTGCTTCGCAGGGAAGGGTTTCATCAGCTGTACGCGGCTTCCACCTGTGCGGAAGCTCTCGATTTAGCGAAGCGTGAAGCCCCCGATATCCTCCTGCTCGACATCATGCTCCCCGACGGCAGCGGCCTGGAGCTCTGCTCCAAGCTCCGCAAATACGGGAATCCGCATATTTTGTTTCTGACGGCCAAGGCTTCCGATCTCGATGTCCTGCGAGGCTTCGCTATGGGCGGGGACGATTATATCACGAAGCCCTTCAATCCTCTGGAGGTGGCCGCAAGAATTCAGGCACGCATACGCCGACTGGAGCCAGAAACCTCGGCGTCCAGTCCGGCGAAACGGCCCGATCCGGGGATTTATCGGTTTGGCCGCTTCACCGTCAACGAGGTGGAGGGCGAACTAATCGTGGAGGGACAGCCAGTTCCTTGCCCCGCGCAGGAGTTCCAACTGCTGCTGCACTTCTGTAAGTTTCCCGGCATCGTATTTTCCAAAACACAGCTCTACGACAAGGTTTGGGGGATCAACGGACAGGGCGATGATTCGACGGTAATGGTGCATATCCGGCGCATCCGAGAGCGGATCGAGATCGACCCCGGTAATCCGAAGCTGCTGCTTACCGTACGCGGGCTTGGCTACAAGCTGGTGAAGGAGCCGCAGGAGCGATGAAGATCCAACAGCGCATGGCCTTCCACTTCACGTATCAATTGATTTTTTATGCCCTGCTTATGGTGGCTATCACTCTGGTTGCCTGCATCTTGTTTTTCCAGAACATGACGAGTAATGAGATACGCCGGAACTTTCCGGTTGGCGTCCTGCAACAGATCGCTCAAGAAGCTCATTACAAGGACGGGATGGTTCAGATCTCCCCTGAGTGGGACAAGCTCATCGAGGAAAAAGGCATGTGGCTACAGGTTGTCAGTGCCGAAGGAGAGGTGATCTACGCCGTCAATACAACTCCGCATCATACGCTGCCGGCCTCCTACTCCATCGCTCAACTGCTCGATATCCAAGAGACACGGACGTTTGGGACGTATGCCGTACACACTCAGCTTAATTTTGCTTTCCAAGACCCGCTTCTGTATATACTGGGCTATCCTAGTCCTGACCTTGACCAGCTCGTTGCCTGGTTTCATGCCTACGGGCAGCATGGAATCGTGCGTAGCGAAGCGGTTTCCCACTTGGACCGGCGGCTGCGCAAAACCGGCAGCTATCTGCAGGTGATCGACCCCGAGAGCCATATCGTACAAGGCATCGGCGATGGAGCATACGTGCAGAAGGCGTATCGACAGCTGGATATCCTGGCCATCCAGCAATCGCCCAGCAACTATGACACGAATATTGTCGCCCATCGGGACAAGCTGAGCGGAATGACGTGGATTCTCTATACACCCCATGCAGCGGGAGCCCCTCTGAAGCATCCTGTGATGGAAAAGGCAACGCGTGGACTCGTCCGGATTACAGTTCTGATCCTGCTCTTGGCGCTGCCGATCTCCATCTGGCATGGCTACCGCTACGGTCAGCCGCTGATTCTGTTTGCAGGCTGGTTCGAACGTATGGGCCGGGGACAGTACGACCAGGTACTGACCGCCAAGGACATGCGCAAGATATTCCGCCGCAACGGCATGTTGCGCATCCGCTACAGGCTCTATAAGGAAGTGATTGAATCCTTCTATCAGATGACTCATCAATTGGCTCAGATCGAGAAGGAACGCGAGAGGCTGGAAAAGGCGCAAGCGGAGTGGATGTCAGGGATTTCCCACGATCTGCGCACACCACTGGCCACAATTCAAGGTTATGGGTATATGCTGGAGAGCTTGCCTGAGCAATGGAGCCAAGAGGAGATGCGCATCATGGGCTCGACGATCCGGGAAAAGGGGGATTATATGCTGGAGCTGATCTCCGACTTCTCATTGATTCATCAGCTCAAGCAGGGCGATTCGATCATGAAGTTTCGGGAGATCGACTTGGTTGAGCTGGTGCGCTGCTCCGTACTGAAGTACGTCAACGGCGCCATGATGTCTGAGTATCAGTTTCACTATGTTGGGGAGGATTGTCCCTTGCTGATACAGGCCGATGAAACCTGGCTGATGCGGTTGATGGACAATTTGCTGTCCAACGCCGTGAAGCATAACCCGCCTGGCGTGATTGTCAACGTCTATGTCGGCAGGATGAACGACAAGGTATGCATACGAGTAATCGATAATGGCAAAGGGATGGACGAGGAAACACTGCATCATTTGTTCAATCGCTACTACCGGGGAACGAATTCCGATGAATCGACGGAAGGATCCGGGCTCGGGATGAGCATCGCCAAAACCATCGTGGAAGCGCATGGCGGCGAAATCCAGGTAAAATCCAAAGTGTGGCAAGGCACGATAATTGAGATCTTATTGCCCAACTGAGCGTTTGGCTGGGAATGATTCTTCCCTGTATGTACTCCCAACATTGAACACGATTCCACATGTTTGGAGTAAGCAGAGTCAACACATACAACAACAAATTAACGGGAACGCCTAAAAAAAACCTCCCGATAAAGAGAGTGCATTCCCACGCCGAACAATCAGAACCGAATAAAATCAACCACGCCATGCGCAATCATCGCTGAAGTCACATCCCGCTTCCACTGCAAATAAGCAAAATGCAGCCCGAAGAGCAGCCCCCATGTAATACTGCCCGTCACCCCACCCTTTTCATTCCGTCTCAAACATTGAATCGGATTCTCCTGATATACTGCAAACGTACTTTCGAGTCTCATATTTGGAAGCTCCGTCCGTATCTCTGAAGAATTATCCATGAACAGCAATATAGCGTTCAATCCCCTGGAAGCCCCAGACAAAGTCCAGATGCCACATCGATTTGGAATATTCCCCATCCGTAAGAATGGACAGCCCATTCTCGCTCTCTTGCTCGACTACAGTCTGAATCGCCTCATCCTCACACTGCTCATAGCCCTGGAAATCATGGTAAAAAGGATAGCTAATATCATCCCGATGCTCAATTTGTTGTTTATATTCCAATCTGGTTATAGTGAAAGGTTATAGTGCGCCAGCCCGGATATCCAAGCTCTGCTCACTTCGTAAGACAATCGTAATACTTAGCTTAGAGAATCGTAAGCTCTCTTGCTTATGCTGTTCATGTAATCAAATAAAACGATGGAGTGTGATAAACATGGTTAAAGGTGAACCAGGCAAAAGGTTAATGATGACCGCGGTATTGGTGCTCTCTCTGGCGGTGTCCGGAATAGCCGGTGCGGCAGGAATGAAAACGATGAAAAAGAACGGCATGGAGCTAGTGAACTTAAGACAGGCGGCCGGGATGTACGGCTATAGCATCGAGTGGAACAGCAAAGACCGGTCCGTGTCCCTGGTTTACATGGACAAGATGATGGACGACGACAAGATGATGGACGATGGCAAGATGATGGATGACAGCAAGATGATGGACGATGGCAAGATGATGGATGACAGCAAGATGATGGATGACAGCAAGATGATGGACGACAGCAAGATGATGGACGATGGTATGAAGCCGATGGGCAAAATGATCAAGGTATGGATTGGATCGAAAAAAATTATGGTCGACGGTATGGCTGTCAGCCTGAATATGGCCCCTGCTCTCTACGATGGCAGCACTTATGTGGTGGACATGGTAGTTGCAGACTACATGAAGCCTGCCAAGGCTATGAAATAAGACGGACTGAGCTACCATCACCATATGCTATGATGGATTCAAATGTATTTTTTCGGATATGGGGTGGGTTAGGGTGAATGAACGAATACTGGTCGCTGATGATGATTCAAATATTACCGATGTGTGCCGCAGATATCTTGAACGGGAAGGTTACCTGGTGATCACCGCCAAAGACGGATTAGAGGCGCTGGAGCTGTGGCGCAGTCAGACTCCCAGCCTGATTGTGCTCGATCTGATGATGCCGCATAAGAATGGCTGGGAAGTGTGCAACGAGGTTCGGCAGACTGAAGATGTCCCGATCATTATGCTGACGGCCCGCGGGGAGGAACAGGACCGTCTGATGGGGCTGACGATGGGGGCTGACGATTATTTGACCAAACCCTTCAGTCCAAGAGAACTCGTGCTGCGTGTGCAGGCGATCCTGCGCAGAATGCGGGTGGTTCAGGCATCGCCCGTTACCGCCGCTGAACACACCATTAAGTATGAAGGACTTACCGTGGACGTAGCGAAGCGTACGGTGGAGATCAGCGGGCAAGTGATTGACTTGACGGTCACAGAGTTCGAGATGCTGTACTTGCTGGCAAGTCATCCTGGCCAGGCGTTCTCGCGGACCCAGATTCTGAGCAAAATATGGGATTTCAGCTACGAAGGAGATACCACAACAGTTACCGTGCATATCCGGAGATTAAGAGAGAAGATCGAACAGACTCCCTCTGATCCGAAATATATCAAGACGGTCTGGGGAATAGGCTATAAGTTTGCGGGGGATGGCATCTAATGAAACTGCGTACGTATTTATTGTTGTCCAGCCTCACGGGGATTGGCGTATTACTCATCTGTTTATTCGTCAGCTACTCCAAAATGCTCCTCACCATCGATCAATTCTATTGGTTGTCTGGTATAACGGCCGGGGTAGGCTTGCTCTCCTTCATCCTGCAGCATTTGCTGACACGGCCGTTAGAGAAATCCATTGCACGGATTACACAGCAGACTGTGCGAATTGCCGAAGGGGATTTCCATACCGAAGTCCCCTTAATCGGCCCGCAGGAGTTCAAGCTATTGGCACAGCAATTCAATGTAATGAGCTTCAAGCTGAAGGAAAGCTTCGACAATCTGCACCATTCTGAATCCGCGCGCCGGGAGCTGATTGCGAATGTCTCGCACGATCTGCGGACCCCCCTCGCCTCCATTCAATCGTTTGTTGAAGCGCTGGAGGACGATGTCATTCAGGATGAGGTTACCTTTCAACGTTATCTGAATACCATCCGGCTGGAGACGAAGCGGCTCGGGGGGCTGATTCATGATCTATTTGAATTATCCAGTCTGGAAGCCAAAGGTGAAATCTTCGACCCGCTGCCTTGTCATGCCGATGAGCTGCTGATCAGTACGCTGGAGAGCTTCTCGTTTCACCTCGCGGAGAAGAAGCTGAACGTGGAGATTGATCTGCCGGATAAACTGCCTGCCGCTCTGATGATGCCTGCGCAAATTAAGCGGGTCTTGTCCAATTTATTGCAGAATGCCATTCAGCATTCACCTGTGGAAGGAAAGGTCATTCTGGCTGCCGCTGAAGAGGGTCAATACCTGCGAATCTCAGTGACCGATGAAGGCCAGGGAATTGAAGCGGAGGAGACCGCACGTATATTCGAACGGTTCTACCGGATTGATAAATCACGCAGCAAGAACAACGGGGGTGCCGGTCTGGGCCTCGCCATCGCACAATCAATTGTTGAGCTTCATGGCGGCGCAATTGGGGTGCACAGTGTGCAGGGAGCAGGCAGCTGCTTCTGGTTCACCGTTCCCATCTATACCGGGTCAGGGTAAGCAGCATTTATTAAGGTGGTGACTGATTTGGCCGGTGATTCTATATTTCTGTTCGGCGTATTCGGCGCAGGGCTGTTATCGTTTTTTGCGCCATGTATTCTGCCGTTGCTTCCGGTATATGTGTCTTATCTGTCAGGAAGCCTAGCAGACGGCACGAATCAGGGAGTGGCTGACACCAGCTCCTTCCGGTTTCGTTCCAGTTTTATGATGCGGACGTTATTGTTTGTGCTTGGACTATCTGTAGTCTTCATCTTACTTGGTTTCGGTTCCGGCATCCTGGGCAATATCATATCCAGCCCGAGATTCATTGCCATCTGCGGAGCTATCGTTATCTTATTCGGGATCTATCAGACAGGCCTCATCAAGTTATCTTGGCTGGAACGGGAAAAAAAGCTATCCAGCAATCGTGTTACAAAAGGCGGATATATAGGTGCCTTCCTGCTCGGTCTGACGTTCAGCTTCGGATGGACTCCCTGCATCGGCCCGGTACTCGCAGGCATTCTCAGCATCGCTGCCGGTGAAGGCTCTCCTGCTTATGGAGGCTTCCTCATGTTTCTGTATACGCTCGGTTTAGCCCTCCCCTTCCTGGTCATATCCGTATTCTCGGAAGTTCTGGTGAAGCGGATTCGCCGCTTGTACAGATTCATGGGAGGAATCAAAATCGCGTCCGGCTGTATGCTGATTGTAATGGGACTGCTGCTTATGACAGACCGGCTGAATACGATTGTCGGCTGGATTCAATAAATCGCTAGGAGGGTTAGCTATGAGGAGTGCGTGGAAATGGATGGGATATGTCCTGGTGATTGGCGGAATGCTGTCGCTCCTGATGGCCTGTGGTACGAAGCCGAACGCACCCGCCGGCAATACCGGCTCCCCCGCTGCAATGGACAAAGGAAAGCCTGCACCTGACTTTGCATTACAGGATCTGAAGGGTAACTCTCTTCAACTGTCGGATCTACAGGGTAAGAAAGTGTATGTGAAGTACTGGGCTTCCTGGTGTTCCATCTGTCTGGCCGGACTTGAGGACCTGAATACCTTGGCCGGGCAAGAGAATGATTTCCAGGTGATCACGATTGTTACACCGGATTCCAAGGGAGAGAAGTCCTCCAAGGAATTTACAGAGTGGTTCAACAGACAGTCTTATGACAACTTAACCGTACTTTTGGATGAGGATGGGGTATGGGCCAAGAAATTTGAAGTCAGGGCATTCCCTACCTCCTTTTATATTGATGCAGACGGAAATCTAGTGAAATCACTCCCGGGTCATGCTTCCAATGAGCAAATTACCCAGACCTTCGGGGAAATGACGTCCACGGTCCGCACTGTCAAGACCACTCCCATTGCTGATAAGGATCTGCACAATCTGTACCTGGCGGGCGGCTGCTTCTGGGGTGTGGAGGCTTATATGTCCCGCATTCAGGGGGTTCAGGATGTAACCTCGGGTTATGCCAACGGGGAAGGCGAGAATCCGGCCTATGAAGATGTCATTCGCGGGGACCGGGGGTTCGCGGAGACCGTTCATGTGAAATATGATCCGAAGCAAGTGACGCTGCAGCAATTGCTGGAGTCTTATTTCAAAGTGGTTGATCCTACCAGCCGGAATAAGCAAGGCAATGACAGAGGCGTTCAATATCGGACAGGAATCTACTATTCGTCCCCAGAGGATGCAGCCATCATTCAGCAGGCCGTAGATCAGGAGCAGGCGAACTATGATAAGCCGATCGTAACGGAGGTTCTGCCTCTGAAAAACTATTATCTGGCCGAGGAGTACCATCAGGATTATCTGGAGAAGAACCCGAACGGATACTGCCACATTGACTTAAGTATTCTGGATGAGCAAGCGGTTGTGATTGATCCTGCCCAATACCCGCGTCCCTCCGATGAACAATTGAAGGAACAATTAACCGCTGAACAGTATGCGGTCGCTGTCAACAATGATACCGAACATGCCTTCAGCAACGAATACTGGGACAATTACGAACCTGGCCTGTATGTCGATATCACGACTGGAGAGCCCTTATTCACCAGCCGGGACAAATACGATTCCGGTTGCGGTTGGCCCAGCTTCACGAAGCCGATTACCCCGGAGGTGGTAACTTACACCACAGACAGCAGCTTCGGCATGGAGCGCACCGAGGTCCGCAGCCAATCCGGCGATATCCACCTGGGTCATGTGTTCGATGACGGCCCCGAAGACCGCGGCGGCAAACGCTACTGCATCAACAGCGCCTCCATCCGCTTCATCCCCCTGGACCAGATGGAAGCGGAGCATTACGGGTATTTATTGGGGCTGGTGGAGTAGATCAAGTGGAGATTTATACAGATTCTTAAAAAGATCGCCCTCCCTACGCTCAAGAGAGCCGTGTGGAGGGCGATTGTTATTTGTTATTTGTTACTTAACCCCAATATTGCAGGGCAATTTCTTGTCCTTGTCTAATCTTCGCCCACTGCTCATCTTCCGTTAATTCATTACCGCCATCGCAAGACGCGAACCCGCATTGATGGGACAGTAACAATCTGTCCTTATCAATAATTTTTGATGCTTCATCCAGCATTTGAACTACACGGGCCTCATCGTCAAGCGTATTCGTTTTGGAAGACAGTAAGCCTAATACAATTTCCGTCTCCGGTTTATCTTTGAATACCGCCAGCGCCTCCAGGGAGCCTGCACGGTCATCATCCCATTCCAGGAAGAAGCGGTCGTACTTCAGCTGCTTCAGGAACAGATTCGCAATCTTGGCATACGAGCCGCCGCCCATATTACGGGAATCGTAGTTGCCGCGGCAGTTATGCGTCCACATTTTGAGGCCCAAGCTATGACCATAATCAATAATGGTGTTGTTGATGTCAATAAATTCTGCAGCCAGACCCTGTACTTCCTCATGATTGATTTTCTCGCCGGTAAATGGAGAGTTCGGGTTATCATCGGCAAATAACTCCCATAAGCAATCGTCGAATTGCAGAATTTGTCCTCCGGCAGCAGCGAATTCCCCTACAAAATCCTTATAGGCCTTAATCAAACCGGCCTTCAGCTCATTTCTGTCCTTATACACTCCTGTACTGCCAATGTTATCCGACCAGGACAGCTCACCAAAAATATGGGATGGCGAAGGTACGCACAGCTTAGTCTCACGGTCGCCGGCAAGAGCTTGAAGCTTCTTATAGGCATGAATGAAATGATGGTTCTTTCCGCCCAATTCACCTGTAATGCGCAGACCGATATCTTTTCTGGTCTCATATTTGGAAGCTCCATCTATATCTCTGAAGAAATATCCATGATCCGCGATATAGCGGTCAATCCCCTGGAAGCCCCAGACGAAGTCCAGATGCCACATCGATTTGGAGTATTCCCCATCCGTAAGAATGGACAACCCGTTGTCTCTTTCTTTATCCACTACAGCCTGAATGGCCTCCGATTCACACTGCTCATACCCCTGAAAGTCCTGGTAAAAGGGATACTGGATATCATCACGGTGTTCAATCTGCTGTTTATATTCTAATAGCTCCGCCGGACGCAGCAGGCTGCCTACGATTTGAAATCTATTGCACATATATAGTCCTCCTCTATTCTCATACATCTCTTTCTCTTGTGTCTAAATTCTAGCATGGAGGACTTAGAGGTACGTAACACTTAAAAATGATATCTGGTTATAGTCAAAAGGTATAGTAAGGATCTGTTATGTAGTGTCCGTACCATTTTTCCTCCGTGACGACACAAATAGACTTTTCCCGGTGTGAATTCTAATTGAAAGCCTATCTGTAATTTGCTAATATTAATGGCTGATTGGGATTTCTAGGACTAATGACTCATGATGATCAAGGAGCGGCTGGGCCGGCTGGAGAATGGTGCGGTCCGGTTTGCCATTAAGGATAACGGCAGGGAATGCGTCCCGGGCTGCCGGAAGATTGGCAGAGGGCAGATGTGGCTAAAAAAGAATAAGGAGGTGAACATATGCTTCGGGCGATAATTGTCGATGATGAACGGCTTTCACTTAATCAGCTCAGCTGGGTTCTGTCCGAGAGCGGAGAGGTCGTGATCTGCCAGACCTTCCAGAATCCGGTGAAGGCCTATGAATATGCCAGGGACAACCCTATCGATATTGCTTTTCTGGATATTTCCATGCCGGAGGTAAGCGGGATGAAGTTGTCCCGGCAGCTTCATGAGCTATATGAGGCCATGGACGTGGTATTCGTTACCGGCTATGAGGAATATGCACTTCAGGCGTTCGACGCCAGCGCGACTGACTATCTGCTGAAGCCGGTTTCTGCGGAACGGGTAAGACAGACTCTGGATAAAATAAGGAGGCGGCCGAGGCGGCCGGAGGTGGAGCCTGTGCTGGAGGTATGCATGTTCGGCGGCTTTAAGCTGCTGCACCCCGGACCGGACCGGAAGGCTCTCAAGCTGAGGAGCCCCAAGACGGAGGAGCTGTTCGCTTATCTCCTGTACAAACGCTCAGTCAGCCGTGACGAGATCATGGACACCCTGTGGGGCGGGTTTGAATCCGGAAAGGCAAGCAACAACCTGAATAGCAATCTGTATTATATCCGCAAAGCTATCAGTGAAAGCGGGCTTAAGGTGTGCCTGCTGCCTGACCGGAATGAGGTACAGATTGTGGAGAATTCCCTGTCCTGTGACCTGTATGCATTCGAGCGTTTGCTGAGAGAAATCAGAATGAACCGGGACGGGCATACGGAATTACTGAAACAGGCAGCAGCTTTGTATACCGGACCTTTTCTTAAGGGTAAAACCTACGAATGGGCCAGCACCAAGGCGCGCCGCCTGGAGCAGGATTATATAGAGCTGCAAGAGTTGGCCGCCCGTATCTATCTCGAGCAGCATCAGACGGAGCAGGCACTGCAGGCATATGATGAAATCCTCCGGATCGACGCCCTGCGCGAGGATATCGCCGGGCAGGCCCTGCGGCTGTTGATCGGACTCGGAAGAACAAGCGAGGCCATCCGGCGGTACCGCAAGCTGGAGGAGGTTCTGCTGCAGGAGCTGGGAACACAGCCGGGCACCCCCATCCGAGAGATGATGCATAGATTGAACAGGTAAGCAGAAAGTTTAATAAGCAGACAAAAGCCGATTGCCCTGAAACAGGCAACCGGCTTTTTAGATTAGGATGATACTAACGGATAATCTCGATCCGTTTATCCTGCGGGAACCACATGACATAAGCTCCTAAGGCTTCCGAAACGTAACGCAGCGGCACCATGATTCTGCCGTCAATCGCCTGCGCAGGTACGTCCATGCCTTCAATCAATTCTCCCAAAGTCATTGTCAGCACTTTACCGTCAAGCGTAATGGTCGCTGTTTTGGTTGCGTGGTCCCACTTGACTTCAGCGCCCAAAGCTTCCGCTACAGCCCGGATCGGCACCAGGGTTCTTTGCTCCTGGATAACAGGCGGCACATCGTTTTGCTTAGCAAGTGCTCCAATTGAATACTCTTTGCTGTCAACCTTGAACGTAATCTTGGTAACCGAATCAGCCTTAACGATGCTGTACAAGCTGAAGCTGTCCGTATAGAACTCAAAGCTATTCGTTGCCGGGATATAGACCCCGCCAAGCTTGATCGTCTTATACGTGCCGTCTGCCTGAGGTACGAATCGAACCGCTGTCAGGTTGGTCGTATCACCGGTCACCCCTAGCTCCTTCAAGTTAATCGTGACTTTGACCGGTTCAGCGAAGCTCTTGATTCTCGTGCTGGTGCCGTTCGAATAATTCAGCTGGGCAATCAGGTCCAGAACCTTCCCGCCTAGCGGCTGCAAGCCCGCCTGATCCAGCTTGGCTCCTGCCAACACCTCATCGGTTTTGGACTTCTCTGTCATAAGTATTCCTAACTCCAGGGAAGCACCTAATCCTAGTTTGAGCTCCGGTACGTTCAAGCCATTCTTACCAAAATCAATTACACCAAGCGTAGATTCAAGAATAACCGGCTTCGCAGCCTTCATGATCTCTTGAACCTCAGACGCAGCTGTTTTTACTGTGCCTTGTCCCGTTTCAACTGTGTTCAGCCCATCTGTAATTTTGGTAGACGGCTGTGTCACAGGCTGTGTAGCTGCCGGTGGGGTATAGTTGCTAACCGGCGGTGTATACGAATCTACCGGTGCAGTCTTGATTACAGCTGCCCGGAAGGCATTATAAGCCGCTGTTAATTGCTCATTAGCCTTGTCAATCTCTGCTTGTGTTGCCGCCGTGCGGATGGCATTTTCCGCCGCCGTAATTGCGGCTTGCAGGATTGCTTTGGAACCCGCCGGATACTGTCCTACGCCGTTGCCCTCTGTGCTTTCATTTAAAAGAGTGGTCGCTTCAATAATTTGGGCTTGAATCTCTCCAGCATTTCCAGCTTGAATGACTGCCGCTTCAAAGGCTGCCACCGCTGCTTCCAACGTCGCTTTCGCTGCGTCGATTTGTGCTTGTGTTGCTGGGTTTTCAAGCACTTCTTTGGCTGCTGCGATCGCAGCTTCCAACACTTTTACAGCTTCAGCCGGATATTGGCCTACGCCTTCGCCTACGATGCTGTCTTTCAGCAGCGTTTGTGCACCCGTTACGGCTGCGTCAGCTTCTTCGCTGCTGCCTTTTGTATTAACCGCAGCTTTAAATGTCTTGATTGCTGCTTCCAGCGTCGCTTTGGCTTCGTCAATCTGCGCTTGCGTGGCTGGGTGTTCAAACACTTCCTTGGCTGCCTTAATGGCTGCTTTCAACACGTCGACTGCTTCGGCCGGATACTGGCCTACGCCTTCGCCTACTGGTACATCAACCAGCAATGCTTCTGCTTCAGTTACAGCTGTATCAGCTTCTTCGCTGCTGCCTTCTTTATTCACTGCAGCTTCAAATGCGGTAATTGCCGCCTCCAACGTTGCTTTGGCTTCGTCAATTTGCGCTTGTGTGGCTGGGTGTTCAAACACTTCCTTCACTGCCTTAATGGCTGCTTTCAACACGTCGACCGCTTCAGACGGGTATTGGCCTACGCCTTCGCCTACTGGCACGTCGACCAGCAATGCTTCTGCTTCGGTCACAGCTGCGTCAGCTTCTTCGCTGCTGCCTTCTTTATTCACTGCAGCTTCAAATGCGGTAATTGCCGCCTCCAACGTTGCTTTGGCTTCATCAATCTGCGCTTGCGTCGCTGGATGTTCAAACACTTCTTTCGCTGCCTTAATGGCTGCTTTCAACACGTCGACTGCTTCTGACGGGTATTGGCCTACGCCTTCGCCTACTGGCACGTCGACCAGCAATGCTTCTGCTTCAGTTACAGCTGCATCAGCTTCTTCGCTGCTGCCTTCTTTATTCACTGCATTTTTGAAAGTTGTGACTGCCGCTTCCAATGTTGCTTTCGCTTCATCAATCTGCGCTTGCGTTGCCGGGTTTTCAAGCACTTCTTTCGCTGCCTTAATGGCTGCTTTCAACACGTCAACCGCTTCAGACGGGTATTGGCCTACGCCTTCGCCTACTGGTACATCAACCAGCAATGCTTCTGCTTCGGTCACAGCTGCATCAGCTTCTTCGCTGCTGCCTTCTTTATTCACTGCAGCTTCAAATGTTGTGATTGCTGCTTCTAATGTAGCTTTGGCCTCATCGATCTGCGCCTGAGTTGCTGGATGTTCAAACACTTCTTTGGCTGCCTTGATGGCTGCCTTCAACACGTCGACCGCTTCAGACGGATATTGGCCTACACCTTCCCCTACTGGCACATCGACCAGCAATGTTTCTGCTTCGGTCACAGCTGCGTCAGCTTCTTCGCTGCTGCCTTCTTTATTCACCGTAGCTTCAAATGTCTTGATTGCTGCTTCCAGCGTCGCTTTGGCCTCATCGATCTGAGCTTGCGTTGCCGGGTTTTCGAACACTTCCTTGGCTGCCTGGATGGCTGCTTTTAACACGTCGACTGCTTCTGACGGATATTGGCCAACGCCTTCGCCTACTGGTACATCGACCAGCAGTGCTTCTGCTTCGGTCACAGCTGCGTCAGCTTCTTCGCTGCTGCCTTCTTTATTTACCGCAGCTTCAAATGTCGTGATTGCTGCTTCCAACGTTGCTTTCGCTTCGTCAATCTGCGCCTGCGTTGCCGGGTTTTCGAACACTTCTTTCGCTGCCTTGATTGCTGCTTTCAATACGTCGACTGCTTCTGACGGATATTGGCCTACGCCCTCGCCTACTGGTACATCAACCAGCAATGCTTCTGCTTCGGTCACAGCTGCATCAGCTTCTTCGCTGCTGCCTTCTTTATTCACTGCAGCTTCAAATGTTGTGATTGCTGCTTCTAATGTAGCTTTGGCCTCATCGATCTGCGCCTGAGTTGCTGGATGTTCAAACACTTCTTTGGCTGCCTTGATGGCTGCCTTCAACACGTCGACCGCTTCAGACGGATATTGGCCTACACCTTCCCCTACTGGCACATCGACCAGCAATGTTTCTGCTTCGGTCACAGCTGCGTCAGCTTCTTCGCTGCTGCCTTCTTTATTCACCGTAGCTTCAAATGTCTTGATTGCTGCTTCCAGCGTCGCTTTGGCCTCATCGATCTGAGCTTGCGTTGCCGGGTTTTCGAACACTTCCTTGGCTGCTGCAATCGCTGCTTCCAGTGTTGTTTTGGCTGCCAGCGGGTACTCACCTAAGCCTTCACCTACAACGCTGTCTTTCAGTAGCGTTTCTGCGCCGATCACTACCGCATCAGCTTCTTCACTGCTACCTGCTCCATTTACCTTAGCTACAAATGCGGTAATTGCCGCTTCCAACGCCGCCTTAGCTGTATCAATCTGCGCTTGTGTTGCCGGTTGTTCAAACACTTCCTTGGCTGCTGCAATCGCAGCCTCCAGTGTTGTTTTGGCAGACAGTGGATATTGGCCTACGCCTTCGCCTACAATGCTGTCTCTCAGCAGCGTTTCTGCGCCGGTCACAGCTGCATCAGCTTCTTCGCTACTGCCTTCTTTATTCACTGTATTCTTGAAAGTTGTGATCGCTGCTTCCAGCGCCGCTTTAGCTGTATCAATCTGCGCTTGTGTCGCTGGTTGTTCCAGCACTTCCTTGGCTGCTGCAATCGCTGCCTCCAGTGTTGTTTTGGCTGCCAGCGGGTACTGGCCTACGCCTTCGCCTACAATGCTGTCTCTCAGCAGCGTTTCTGCGCTGGTCACTACCGCATCAGCTTCTTCGCTGTTGCCTTCTTTATTCACCGCAGCTTCAAATGCCTTGATTGCTGCTTCCAATGTTGTTTTGGCTGTATCAATCTGCGCTTGTGTTGCCGGTTGTTCAAACACTTCCTTGGCTGCTGCAATCGCAGCTTCCAGTGTTGTTTTGGCTGTCAGCGGGTACTCACCTACGCCTTTGCCTACAATGCTGTCTCTCAGCAGCGTTTCTGCGCCGGTCACAGCTGCATCAGCTTCTTCGCTACTGCCTTCTTTATTCATTGTATTTTTGAAAGTTGTGATCGCTGCTTCCAGCGCCGCTTTAGCTGTATCAATCTGCGCTTGTGTCGCTGGTTGTTTCAGCACTTCCTTGGCTGCTGCAATCGCTGCCTCCAGTGTTGTTTTGGCAGACAGTGGATATTGGCCTACGCCTTCGCCTACAATGCTGTCTCTCAGCAGCGTTTCTGCGCCGGTCACTACCGCATCAGCTTCTTCGCTGCTGCCTGCTCCATTTACCTTAGCTACAAATGCGGTAATTGCTGCTTCCAACGCCGCCTTAGCTGTATCAATCTGCGCTTGTGTTGCCGGTTGTTCAAACACTTCCTTGGCTGCTGTAATCGCAGCCTCCAGTGTTGTTTTGGCAGACAGTGGATATTGGCCTACGCCTTCGCCTACAATGCTGTCTCTCAGCAGCGTTTCTGCGCCGGTCACAGCTGCATCAGCTTCTTCGCTGCTGCCTTCTTTATTCACTGCATTTTTGAAAGTTGCGACCGCTGCTTCCAGCGCCGCTTTAGCTGTGTCAATCTGCGCTTGTGTCGCTGGTTGTTCCAACACTTCCTTAGCTGCTGCAATCGCTGCTTCCAGTGTTGTTTTGGCTGCCAGCGGGTACTCACCTAAGCCTTCGCCTACAATGCTGTCTCTCAGCAGCGTTTCTGCGCCGGTAACTACCACATCAGCTTCTTCAGTGTCTCCAGCCAGTATCTGCGCCTTCTTAAACACATCGACCGCGTCTACAAGGGCTTGGTAAGTAGCATCAAGCTTCACTTGCGAAGAGGGTTTATCGACCACAATAATCGCTGCATCAAATACTGCCTCCAATGCTGCTATTGCCTCAGCCGGATATTGTCCAACTCCGGTTCCTGCTTTGCTGGCCTCCAAAAGCCTGCCTACCTCATAAATTTTTTCGAGAGCTTTCGAGATATTGCCCGCTGGAATTATTTTAGCGATGAAAATACCTGCCGCATCTATCAGTTCCTCATAAGCCTGGTCAATCTCCTGCTGGGTAGCCGGTTCGCTGATCACATTCGATGCTGCCGTAACCGCTGATTGCAAAATCGCTTTTGATCCTGCCGGATATTCTCCTGCGTCATCCCCCTCTTTGCTGTTGCTCAAAAGAGTGGTCAAATCCGTAATGGCCAATTGAAGATTTGTGCTGTCCCCGGCACGAACTACAGATTTCTGAAAATCTTCAACCGCATCCGCAAGTGTTTGGAGTGCTTCCTCTATTTCTTCTTGAGTTGACGGCCCGCCTACTACTATGTTTGCCGCCTCAATGGCTGTCATGAACAACGCTTTGACTTCCGGCCAATATTGCCCTGCACCGTAGCCCTCCGGGCTAGTATCATAGAGTGTCATTGCCTCCGACAACGCCATTAGAAGCGGGGCATACTCGCCCTCCTGAATCTTAGCATTTTCGAAAGCTTCGATTGCTTGTACCAAATCATGATGGGCATCATCAATCTGTTGCTGTGTCCCGGGGGAATCCATCAGAGACTCGGCAGCTTCAACAGCCTTATCCAAAGCATCGAAGGCTTCTGACGGATACTCTCCAGGGCGATCACCCTCTGCGCTAAAACTCAAAAGATTTCTTGCTGCTTCAATTTTGAGTTGGAGCTCTGTGCTGTTCCCTTCCTTGATCACCGCAGCTTCAAAAGCTACAACTGCGTTGTTCAGAGTTAGGATAGCCTCATCCATTGCTACTTGAGTCGCTTCTTCATTTGCCAAGTTTTCTGCATTTGTAATCACGGATGCCAGTAAGTCCATGGCTTCTAGCGGATATTCTCCTACAGCATTTCCTTCAGTACTTCCCTCCAGGAGGATTTTCGCCTCAGTAATTGCGGCTTGTAGTGCTGTATTGTCTCCCGCCTTAATTACAGACGCCTTAAAATTCGCCAATGAATTATTCATACTCGCTAACGCTTGATCAACTTCCAATTGAGTAGACATCAGGTTGATTAACGTCTCCCACGCAGCATCTATGGAACCTTGGAGAATGTCCTTCGAATCTGCCGGATATTGTCCAACTTTGGTACCTACTTCACTGGCATCCAAAAATGCCCGGGCAGTCTCGATGCCAGCCTGGAGCGCTACTTTATTAGTATCGGGATTCTTTGAATCCTTAAAAACCTGTAGTGCATTCACCAAATTTTCATAGGCTTCATTAATTTGTGCTTCGGTCCCTGAATTCCTAATCAGAACATTTGCTGCATCGATGACACTGTACAAATCTGTGTAAGCTGATGAAGGATACTGTCCTGGTCCATCTCCTTCCGAAGCAAACCTCAGGAAATCCCATATCTCACCAATTTTCTCCTGGAGTACCGAGGGATCTCCCCTCTTAATTTCGGAGTCTAAGAATTTTGTAATTGCGGCATCCAAAGCTTGATAGGCAGCCTCTAGCTCAGCTTCGGTAGAGGTGGGATTATTCCATTCTTTAGCCGAAGTAATAGCAGCTCCTAACGTATCTCTTGCCTCAGCCGGATATTGACCGTAGTCTGTCCCCACAGTGGTATAATCGAATATCCTTTGCGCATAGCTAATCTTGGCCTGAAACGGTGTCACTGCTGCCGCGCGAAATATCTCTATGGCATCGGATAACATTTGATGTGCATTTTTAATCTCTGCTTGATTATCTGAATAGTGGTACACATCTACTGCTTGCATAATGGCATCGTTTAAAGCGTCTTTTGCTTGTCTTGAGTATTGTCCTTCGCCATCTCCCTCAAGACTATATAGATAAAGGTCGGATGCCTCGATAACTTTTAAATACAAGTCATCCCTAGTGATCTCGGGACTTTCTGGCTCTTCCGGCTCTTCCGGTTCCTCCGAACCGTATAATTCACGTGGGATGGAGGTGCTATACAAGCCGGTATGAGCATAAGGATTCATGCCCTGCGGATAATAGTACCATTGGTAGCCCCGATTGGTGGATATATAATACTCTATCGTATAGGCTTCCATTTGTTTAAATTCGGGATCAGCCAAATTAACGGTGTACGTATCGCCGTCCACATGGGTTAGTTGGCCCATACCCTTCACTATACTTAGTCCATCGGAAGTTAATTCTGACCTGTAATAGACATTGATTGTTGGAACTTCGCCTTCCTGCAACTGCGTAATCTTGAATGTAGCGGGTATATTGTCGAAACTGGTAACAACAGGCGGAGTGTGCTCGACTATAGCTGCTGTGGAAAAGTCCGGCGGATCAGCCAACTTAACCGTCAAAGCTCCTTCCAACGAGTTCATGTCAATAACCTCGGGATATTGCAGGAATCCCCCATCTTCATCTAACATAGTGAAAAAATAAGTCATTTCATACGCATTGAATTCTCTTATCTTACTCTTGACTTGATAGGTAATGTCAGCAGAAAATACTGAACTATTGTCGTCTTCCCGTGTCAGGCTAATAATGTCACCCGGCACCATACCATAGGCATGCTTAAAAAATGTTCTTATCTGTACATTGTGAATTCCGCCATCCAGTGCCGTTGCACTTACGATGAGATGATTAAGATCACTTGTATCCAGCGGCGTAGGGGCTATTCTTGGCTGCGCCGGTTGCGGAGTACCCCCACCTGAATTCACAGTAATAGTATGAGTAGTATAAAAATTATCCGGCAATACAGCTTTGATGGTAATTGTTCCAGCTGGTGCTCCTTTATCAACGAACAGTGTATTGCCCACAATCCGCTTGCCTACCGGATTTTCTTCCACAATGGATAATTGAACATAATCTGGAGGATAAGATGCCTCCCCGTACTCAAAGGTAACAATTATCTCTGCCTCATACGATTCATCCGTAACATCAATAGTATCCTCCAGGTCTCTCAATCCAGCAGAAGTATACTTCATAATATTTAAATCATCTTTCAATACCAGATCAGCCGCATGTATCAAGCCCGTCGGTATGATCATCGCAAACACCAGCAACAAGGCGATTATCCGTTTAAATCTCAATGCCTTTTCCTCCATTATTTTCATTTTTTCTACATCAATTTATTCTACACGACAGCGCTAAACGTAGAATAAACAAGAAAACCGCCACGAAGGGTGGCGGCATGAAGTAATGGATTGTCTACGGGGTTCAGTCCTGATCCTTATTCTTTTTCCTATATTCCTCTTGGATTCTTTTAGCCTCAGCCCACTCCTCCGGCGGAGTGAAGTACGCATCGTACTCCTTCAGCGCCTCCGGCGACTGCTGCTCTCTCCATTCCCATAAGTGCATCAAGTAATCTTCACCATCCCCCATTCTCCAGCCAATGCTGAACGGCTCAATTTCAGGATACACTATCCACTTCGGCAGCAAGAATTCCGGCATATATTCATCTAATCCATTCCTAATCTCCATCAGCAGCTTGCCCAGCATATTGCCGCCTTGGCCGTTACCGCCGTCACCCCAGTAGGCATCATTGGCCGTATGTTCAACTAAGGTACAATCGCCTGTCGACAAAAGAATGGACTTTATAGCGGGATGCTGCTCAACCTTAGCCATCAGCGCTTCTCTCATAACCTCTACCTTGCATTCTTCCCAATCCGAACGAAGCGGCTTACTCCGGTCCCGCCCCAAGCGTGCTGTCTCCATCGGCGTTCCGGCGAGCCGGACCTCTTCCTCATGCTCAGTACCTGCGAACTTCTGCGCCTGAAAATAATGCTCCGTGGTTGCCCACGCCTTGCCTTTTAACACTATGGGGTACTTCGCAAAATTAGAAAAACAACCGTAAGGCTTATCCGTTTCATAGAAGCGTATAAAGCGTTCTTCGGGATTGAGAGCCAGCAGCTTTCTTCTGTTGTCTTCAAGGATCTTCTGGATGTGTTCCGGGGTGTTCATAATGAGCGTGCCTCCTTGTCCGAATATCATCTAACCGTCATTCAAGTTCATAGTAAATCTACAAAAACGCACCAAAATACAACTCTACCGCCTCCTGAGAATAGCCGTCTTCTCCCTGCCACTCAGCCATAGAGTTAAAATCATGACTCCCGCCTCTGCGTTTCCGGGGTGTGTCCCGCGGTACCAGCAATCCGGCATAGCCCCAGATCTCCATGATCACATCCCGTTCATTCTTACTGGAGGGAATCACGTCCTTCCACCGCTTCTCCAGCATCCGCGCACTCTCATGGTCCGCACAATCCCGTATCGCTTCGAGCATCCCGGAGAGTATGGCAGTATCCTCGGCGGTAACCTCGAACTCTTCTTCTTTACTGAATAATTCAAGGTCCAGCCAGCAGTATAAAAGCCAGTTCAGACGAATCCCGCCCCATTTGACCCGTTCGAAATTCAGCACATTCAGATCATTATTTATATATTCCCGGTCTGACATTAATCTGTAAAAGTTACAATCCCCGCAGCTGCTATAATTGGGCCGTACAACACTCCGCTGCTCATAATTATGTACAGGTAGCGCGGAAGTCAGAGCCCAGCTGGATAGGGCGCTCCTCAAATGGACCTTCTTCGTCGACAAGCTGTGCAGGAACGCGGCCGCTACCCGCTCCTTGGTAATCGTCTGATGCAGCTCATACAGCCGAAGGACAACCTCGTCATGAGTAATCGTCACAGGATCGAACATCAGGCCTTTGCTTTTGGCATAGTCGAAATCCTCACCGGTGAAGGCAGCAGGACTGCTCTTCCAGCCGGCTGAGGTCCAGAAGGTGTTCATGAGGATTTTCTTTGCTTTGTTGTCCATGGGTTCACTTCCTCGGGTTTGGCTTAATCGGCTCTATAGCTTAGTTCTATAGCTTCTATGTAATTACCTGTTTTCCGGAACTTTGAACTAAGCTTAATTCTCTCTATATGTACAAAAAAATAGACCGCCAGGAGGCGATCTACCTATTACTGCCGATAAGTGAGCTTAACCGCTCCAGGAGGTCTCCACCGCCGGTTACAGAGATAGAACCGATTTTGTCGCATATCTTCTCGAGGAATTCCAGCTCCTTAAGACGGAACAGGGTCTGATTCTCGTCCATCAGCTTCGCCGTATTCAGCAGGCTGCGCGTCGAAGCTGTCTCTTCCCGGCGGGTTAGCAGGTTCGCCTGCGCCTTCTTCTCTGCGAGCAGGACGGTGTTTAGAATGTCCTTCATTTCCCCCGGCAGAATGACATCCTTCACCCCCGCCCCGAGGAAACGTACCCCGAACGCTTCTTCCTTCTCCTGGATACGGGACAGAATGAATGTGGCAACATCCTCTTTTCTTTTCAGGAGATCGTCCAATTTCAGCGTCCCGACATACTCCCGGAGCAGGAGCTGAAGCTGGATGTGTATCTGCTCGTCAAAAGCCTTCATCTCCAGAACGCGGTGCGGACTTACGATTGTGTACTGGCATACGAAGTTCAGACGCAGCGAGACCTTATCCTCTGTCATCATTTCCTGGCCGACCAGATCCATCTGCTGTTGTCTTAGATCGACCGTCTTCGTCAGTACCGAGACCGGTCCCTTCCAGAAATAATACTTACCAGGCGTAAGCTCCCGCTCGAGCGTATGATCATAGAACAGGAATCCCTGCTCGTAGCTTGCAATTTCAGTGCACTGCACATACGGAGTAAGCTTCGAGATAATCGAGCGGTCGATCCCGGCAGGCAGCTCCGGCTGCCCTATATCCGTATGTACGAAGGTGTGCTCCCTCAGGAGGTTCCAATAAGCATACACACCCGGCTTCAGCACTTGCATGAATTGGCCATCCTCATAGTGCAGAACAATCTCATGATCCTGTACACGTACGACATCGAGCTCCCGCAGGAGTTCATCATCCTGTAGGAACAGCTGCAGGTCTTTACCCTCGACACTAAACGGTTTGGCAATATTCAGTACTGCCACTGTATGCTGCGACCATGATAAGTAACGGTAGGTTCCCGGCAGCAGCCGCTTCACATAACTTCCCTTATGAAAGAGCAGACCGCGCTGGTCCGCTTGAATCGTTATTTGCTTCAACATATGTATGCCCCCTTCATGTTTGACCAATGGCTGACAGAATCCCGCTGCAGCTCAGGCGGAATCACGTTTGAGACAGGCGGCCCTGCCGGGAGGTCCGGGAGGACTACTTGAGGTCCGAGGCTAACCCATACTTCAGCCAGCCTTCGTTCCCTTCTTTCCTTGCCACAGCCTCCCAGCTACCGCACCATCGGTATCCACGGATTGCAAAGCCCTTCCGCAGTGCGCTATACCAGCCGCCAGAGATTCTGTCCATTGGTTTCCTTACTCAGATTGTGCTTCAATAGTCGCTCGATGGAAATCGAGTACTCTACCAGAATCGCTCCCAAGGCGATTGGGGAATCGAACCCCAAAGGTGACTCTTACCGAAACGGACCGTACAGGATACCGTGACATACATGCCGGCACTGCGGGATCACCTGAGATCCCCGCCTCGTTACGCCCGCCCGGATAAGAACCGGATGTAGGATGAACGCGCTCGGCGTTATCATCTTACAGGTTCTATCATCGCTGATATCCCCCCGAACGAACATGGCGAAAGTATTACGACGGAAGAATAAATTTCCATGGAGAGTCTTGGGCTGCATAGAAAAAAGCTCAAAGGCAGGGATGGGAAGCCTGCGCTTGAGCTTTTTTGGAGGATTGGGTTCGTATATTAAAATTTATTCATTCGTGGTCCGTAATGTTCATGTTCGGCATGTTCATTATCGCGCTGTTAAATTACCTCAAAAAGAAATAGACCGCCCTGCTCAAGGGAAGCGGTCTATTCTTTGACTGGTTTACCTTTAAAAGCCTCCGCCCTTAAAAGCGGCTATTGCTCCGAGAGTCGTGTTAGCGCACGGCTCTCTTTGTATTATACTTTTTTCTGCCTTTACTACCACAAGCCATTTCATAAAGTAAGAAAACCTCAGTTACATTAATCCAAAAATGAGTAACCTCATGCTGAATGAGTCAATTTCGGGATAGATTCTGCGGAGCCGGACCCCTTCCTCATATGCAGTATGTAAACATTAATGAAATTATACTAAAATAGTATTATCAATGCAGAATCTATAACTTTCTCATTAAGCTGCATAACCGGAGGGAACTAATGAAAAAACATATTCATGTAGTTGGTGCTGTGATCATTGAAAATGAAAAGATACTTTGTGCGCAGCGAGGAGCTAGCAAAGCATTGGCTTACATGTGGGAATTCCCAGGCGGGAAAATTGAGGATGGCGAAACACCACAGTCTGCACTAAAACGAGAGATCGATGAAGAAATGAACTGCACAATCGAAATTGGTGAAGCGATCGAGACCACTGTGTATGAATATGACTTTGGTTTTGTTCATCTCACTACTTTTTATTGCAATCTATTAAAAGGTACACCAACCTTAACTGAACATGTTGCCATACAATGGCTACCTGCTAATGAATTGATGTCTTTAGAATGGGCACCTGCTGATATTCCTGCTGTTCAAAAAGTTCAAGAAACACTGGGGAATTGAAATGGACAATCCCCTTCTACATTTGAACAGTTCTTTAAATTGGGCATTTATTGACCATCAACAGGATTCACCGGATAAATATAAGCCAAAACTATTAATCAATAATAAGGACACCAATGATTACGTGCTTACACCTTTGCTAGAGGAGCTTGATCACTGTTCCTCTTTCATAATTTCTGTTGCATTTATTACGGAGAGTGGCTTAGCCACTCTTAAATCTCATTTAGCTGATCTGAAATCACGAGGAATTACTGGTAAAATTCTAACTTCCAATTATCTAAACTTTAACAAGCCAAAAATATATAGTGAGTTGCTAAAAATAACGAATGTTGAAGTTCGTTTGACAGATCTAAATGGTTTTCATGCTAAAGGTTACGTTTTTCAACATGAAGATCATTCAACAATCATTATGGGAAGCTCTAATCTGACTGCTGCAGCATTAAAAGCCAACTACGAATGGAACGTGAAATTAACATCTTTTAAACATGGGGGCCTCCTTGGGCAGTTCCATAGTGAGTTTGAAAAGGTATGGCTTGATGCTGTTCCACTAACGAATAAATGGATCGAATTATATCAAATTCTTTATGAAGAGGTCCAGCGGGTAACCCGTAATGATCGACTAGCAATGCCCTTCACTCCTGAAAAGTTTCCTCAAACCGTATCTGGTTTAGTCTCACCTAATAAAATGCAGGAGAGAGCACTACAAAATCTAAAAGAGTTGCGCACAACAGGGGCAGTTAAAGGACTTGTTATTTCAGCGACAGGAACAGGAAAAACTTATCTGTCTGCTTTTGACGTCAAAAGCTTTGCTCCAAGCAGAATGTTATTCGTAGTACACCGAGAACAAATTTTGCAAAAAGCTTTGGCCGATTATCAGCGAATTCTAGGCGGTGCGGACAGTGATTTTGGTATTTTATCTGGAAATAGTAAAGAAACAGAGGCCAAGTACCTCTTTGCTACAATTCAAACCATCTCTCAGGAATCGTCATTAAGCAATTTTAATCCTGAGGCGTTTGATTATATTCTGATTGACGAAGTTCACAAAGCCGGAGCACGTTCCTACCTTAAAGTTATCGAACATTTCAAACCTAAGTTCCTACTGGGCATGACAGCAACTCCAGAACGCACTGATGAATTTAATATATATGAACTCTTTGACTACAACATTGCTTATGAAATTCGCCTTCAGGAAGCTTTGGAGGAAGATATGTTGTGTCCATTTCACTACTTTGGCGTTACTGACTTTGAATACAACGGCCAAATCATTGACGATACGACTCTACTCTCCCAGTTAGTCACTGATGAAAGAGTATCTTATGTAATTGAAAAGATTGAATATTACGGTTACTCAGGGGAAGCCATAAAGGGATTGATCTTTTGTAGTCGCAGAGAAGAAGCTATCGAGCTATCTAACATTCTAAATATGAAAGGTTATCGTACAGTAGCTTTGACTGGAAGCGATAGTCAAGAAACACGGGAGCGCTGTGTAACTGATCTTGAATCAGGTAACCTAGACTATATTCTAACTGTAGATATTTTCAATGAAGGAATCGATATCCCTTGTATTAACCAAGTTGTGATGCTTCGTCAAACTCAGTCCAGTATAGTGTTTGTTCAGCAGCTAGGGCGTGGCTTACGTAAGCATCCTAATAAAGAGTTCGTCACGATCATCGACTTTATTGGTAACTATAAAAATAATTATTTGATTCCTGTAGCCCTTTCTGGAGACCAGACTCAGAACAAAGATAATATCCGTCGTCATATGAAAGACACCAGTTATATTAAGGGCATCTCAACCATTAACTTCGAAGAAATTGCCATTCAACAAATTTATCGCTCGATTAGTAATAGCAATCTTACAGCACTTAAGATTCTTAAAGAATCTTACTCTCAACTTAAAAATCGCCTTAATCGAATACCCAAACTAATGGATTTCATTGAAGCAAATTCAATTGATCCGCTTATATTCACTGATGAGCATTCAAGCTATTATCACTTTCTACAAAAGATTAAAGAAAACATTCCCATCTTATCAGAGCACGAGAAGAATTATATAGCGATGTTATCAGCAGAGATTCTTAATGGAAAACGTAAGCATGAAATTGTATTAATAAACTTACTTTTCTCTAAAGATAATGTTACTTCGACGGAGTATATGAATGCCCTTATGGAGAATGGATGCCCAACAGATTCCAGAACTATTGATTCTGTCACACGTGTACTCAACCTATCATTTTTCACAGAACCAACAAGGAAAAAATATGGAGAAACAGCTGTAGTGCAATTCGATCCATCTCAAAATTATGTTTTCCACCCAATGTTGGCTAATTCGCTAAAGAATAATATGTATTTTCGAGAAATGATCTTTGATATTATTCAGACTGCATTTCATAAAAATGAACAGTATGATTGTGGCGAACCCTTAACTTTATACAAGAAGTATTCCAGAAAAGATTCTTGTAAACTTTTGAATTGGAGTAATGATGAGGGCTCAACTATCTATGGTTATAAAACAAAACATCAGACTTGCCCAATCTTTGTAACCTATCACAAACAGGAAGAAATAGAAGCAAGTACGAAATATCAAGAAAACTTCATCAACGCAGAGGTTCTAACGTGGTCAACAAGAAGTAGACGAACACTTGAATCTGAGGAGGTTAAAACGATTCTTGAGGCAGACCGCTTAAAGATCAACCTTCATGTTTTCGTGAAAAAGGATGATGCAGATGGAACAGAATTCTACTACTTAGGTAAAGCACATCCCGATCAATCGAGCGCTGTACAGGCATCTATGCTGGATAAGAATAATGAGTCTATATCCGTTGTGCATATGAATCTGCTATTAGAGAATGCTGTGGAAAGTAAGCTTTATGGGTATCTGACTAAATCTTGAAATGTATCAATAACTAAGGACGTGAATACACCACGTCCTTAGTTAGCCAAAAACATTCAAACTTATAACGGCCAATATATTTTCCTTAACGGTATTAATGTCCGTGTCTCTGAATCAAATTGATCATAGTATTGCGTTACTAACTCCGCGAGCAGGTCCAAGTCTATTAACGATAAAGGGATATTAGATCTTTCCGCTTCATATTTCGCTTCCTTGGTGAATCCACCAGTAGACACATAAATTCCCCGATCGCCTACTCTTAATCCTCCAGTAAAACTACGTATTTGATTAGATCCCATACTGCCTGAACGGTGTTTTACTTCCACTATGATTCTGGGTTCTTCAAGCCCTAGACCATCTGGGGATGCAAAAATATCTCTTCCCCGGTCCGGCCCTTCAGGTGATATTCTCGTCTTGTAACCCATTCCTCTTAGGATGCCCGCAACAAATTTCTGCATCTGCTTCCAGTCTAGCTTAGCAAGCTTATCTTTGATAAATTCATTGGACTTCTCAATAACGTCTTCCTTGATTAGTTCTAACTCCTCAGCTTCTTCCTCCGTCTCAGCTTGCACAGACTCTATGGGTTGACTGTGTTGATTACCTTCTGTCTGTCCGGCTACCATTTGCTTGAGCAATTCCTTCTGAACATCATTCGGGATAGATATAATAGTCATTATGGAACCAAGAGTATTACGAGCGCTTGCCGTCAAAACATCTCTAGATACAGTTCCCTCCCAATCGATTCTGCGAATATGGGGCATATCCGTAATATGATTTGGCTTAAATTCATAATTAGACTTGATTCTTCCTATATAGTAGAGGCGCTCTTCAGGATTATATGTGATTACTTGGTCGTCTAATTTAAATTCACTTACAAAACGAAAAATCTGGCCAGCAGTAATATTGATCTTACCATCCTTATATTCAGGATACGTCACCTTCAAAAGCTTCTTCATCTCTTGCAGTGAATTTACCGCACCAATATCTCCCAATTGGTCCCAGCCAATCGCCACAGCTTGCTTTTCTTTAAATTCATTAATAAGATATGCCCTTTCTCCTGCTCGAACAAGCCACATACTTTTCATAGTTGACCTCCCTCTATTCTTTGTACATGAAGCTTGCGGATCTCGGCATCAGTGATATTAGCCTGAGCCAAACGATCATATATGGTTTGGGCCTGTGCGGCAGAAATGGGAGGTTCAGGAGTTCTCGTCTTCAAATTAATTAGCTTCCTAGAGATAAACTCGCTTAGTTCCACATCATAGACAACCAGTTCGTCCGAATGAATCTTCCGAAGCTCCGGATCAATACTGAACCGACATCTCATCGTGAATGAGATCATGGAGACAAACTTTACTGCCGCTACACCTTTTATCAGACTCTTCATAGCCTTGATATGCCCGTAGTTCTGCTTCAGCGGATTATACATCTTGTAACGGTTGCTCACTGACCATTGCTGATCAACCCGCCCACCCTTAATTTCCCCATTGTAGTTTTTCGTCTCAATGACAAATATGCAGTAGGGAGAAATAACAATATGATCAATCTGAGTGTAGCCTGTTCGAGACTTGGGATTAGGGAGCATTAAATCGCTTAACGATTTGCACTCTTTAGGTAACTGATCCAGTTGGATATTAATTTTATGTTCGCCTAGCTCACCAATTCGTGTGGAGGCCACTTTTGGCTTTGGCTTTGGAGATTGTATCTTCTGCACAGCCTGTGGAAGCTTAGCATCAGACTTTTTGAAGAGAGAGAACAGTGCTTTTAACATAGCAAAACCTCATATCAACTGGATTTACAATATGTATGGTAATTCGACAATATGGGAAGGATTACCTCCCCAAAAACACCAAGAAAAAAGACTGTCGCATGGACAGCCCAATAATAAAGTTTGCATGTATCACTCTTCGTACTGATACCAAAATACTTTTGCAGTATATTCCACAGGACATGTCTTAGTCCGAGAGAACTGGAGGGGCAGTAGAGGCATTTGCAAGTTGCATACCATCCTTAAGCCCTTGTAGATATAAGCGTTCATAAATAACGGATTGCTTCAATTGAAGCTTGTCCTCCCAGCACTCAAACTCTGGCATATGTGCAATGTCCATGGACTCAAATAATGCTTGAAAAGCTTTGCTCTCTTCTTCAAAAGGATGTCTAGGCTCTGAATGATATTCGATCTGTGCGGTAACCTCATTCAATCGACTTTGAATCGTCTGTATAAACCATGCTGGAAAGCTCACCACATCCCCTCCAAGACCGAATTTCAAACGAAATGAAGCTGTATGCCCGCTTTTTTCTTGATACATCTGATTAATGAGTTCATCCACCTTACGGCTCTGAGCCTGAACCGCTTCATTGCTGCTTAGCGGAATCCCCTGCTCCAATGATTTATTTCCGAGTTCATTCAGCTTGCGCTTCTCCTCCTCATAATTATGCGTAAGATGTTGCATCGCACCCTCTCCTTCCTGGGAAAGCTATATCTGTAGACGATGTACAGAAATTTTAATGCGTTTATCGGTTTATTTTATTTTAATTCGATATCCGCATTAAAACAACAGTTACCTCGCATACAATTTGGTTAAATTGTGAGGTGACACGGAAATGAGACATCGCAAAGAGCCCCCAGGCGATAAAAACATCATCGGGACCCGAGTTGTAGCTATTCGAAAAGCTAAACGAATGAAGCAAAAGGATTTTCTCGCCAGGTTGCAAACCTTTGGCTTAGACATCAGCCCAACCAGTTTATCGCGATTGGAAGGTCAATATAGGCTTGTGCAGGATTATGAGGTGGTGGCTATTGCGAAAGCGCTGGAGGTTTCTGTTGGGGAGCTGTTAGAGGGAAAGTGAATAAGTGAAAACAAGAGCATAATAAACATTATTGAAAATCTCCTTGAATCAGTAAAAAAATATAAGATTCTTTCCTACACAAAAGGTGAATAAATGTAAAGTGATATTATTATTTCGGTAGTATAATATTCCAAATTACTTTTTAGGAGAACTGATGGATGGATCAACAAACAATATCTTGGGTATTCAGTGGTATCGGAATTACTGTTATACTTAGCGTTTTTAAATTCATCTTTGTTCCTTACCCAATTATCAGTATTACGCTCGAAGAAAAGGCATTCTTATCTGGTTATCATCGTTTTATAAGAAGATTATTTATTGAGTTTTCTGCAATGATATTCCTCATGTATTGGTCTTTATTACTTCCATATCCCACACAGCAATCGCTTCCAACTTGGATAATATTAATTTCCGGGATCCTACTATTTATTCTACTTAGCTTTTTCTTAGTAATATCGTGGTCTGAGAAAATATTAGTTACCTACCTACAAAAGATAAAAAAAAGTAAATTAGTTCTGTATTTATCTTCCATGCCATTTATTCTATACATTATCATTTTAAGCTCAAATTTCGGTTTTACGCTAAACTGGATATTGAATTACTTTAATAAGTCATTACAGTTAAACCAAGTAAAATCTGTTGAAACTCCGCTTGTATTACCTACCTTTAACTTATATGCTATATTTTTTGCTATAGCTGTTCTATTGTATGCATTATTTAGATTACTCATACAACCAGTTTTATTAATTTTCAATAAAATTTCCAATACAGTTATTATTGCTACAATCACTCTTACTAATGGAACGAAGCTTTATAACAAATACATCTTACGTCCTAGTGTCGATGGAAACATACTTATTGGTGATAAACCTAAAATAACAGTAGATTGCGAGAAAATAATGCTTCCAAAATCGAGCATTTTTCTTATTGAATTTAAAAGAATTTATAAATCAATCGAGGACAAAAATAGTACCACAAAAAGAATTCTTTTACCACCTGATTATAAGTAGCTCAACTTTCGCACTTAAAAAACAGCTTAAGCCCTTGAGTACGTAAAGGAATTCAAAACATCAACTCGTATTTACAAAAAATATCTCGCTTGTATGTATTATGCCAACAAGAAAAGTGGTAACTCTAGGTTACAACATTCCCTGTCTGAACAGTCTCGCTTTCCCACCCTTTCTTCCAGTCTTCACATCGAGAAATCGTACGAAGCCCGATTCTATCGTAACTTGTTGGAACGGGTCTTACGTGTACGATTCACCGCCGATTACGTGCTTATTGGATAGCTGGTTTACACAAGCTCCACTGCTCCGTGAGCTCGCCGCCAAAAGGCTTCCTATGATTGGTATAGTGAAAGAAATGAAGCAACGCCACCTTGTTCAAGGAAGCGAATGATCCTCCGCGAGGTGTTTCAAAGCTTTCCCGCATCGAATGCCAAATACATTAAAAGGCTCGGGCATTGTGCACACCGTCTGTGGTCTGCCCCTGAAGCTTGTGTTTGTCCGCAACCGGAATAAAAACGTAAGTGGCTAGCCTTTTTAAGTATCGTTGTGAGCTGAAATCGTACGAATCTATGGCATGCCCTGGAGTATAGAGACCTTTTTCAAAGTCACCAAAAGTTATTTGAAAATGGGAACTGAATTTCAGGGCCATTTCTTTGACGGGCTGATTATTCATACGACGATTGTATTCAGCCGATATTTGGCAATGGAATACGAACGATGTCAATCAGTGATGACCAAAAACTGGGAGGAATCTTCTTTCTCTTTGTCGACGAGGTCCGCGATCTGGACTAACAGACCGCGCTCCAGCAGCTCATGAGTTTATTTCTCGAAATGTCCCAGGCGAAAACCAAGAAGAACAAAACGGCTGTTTCTTGTTAACTACAGGAATAAATTTCTCAATAATTTGTTTGAAGATTTGAACTGCGAAAGTTGAGTTATTTCTTTATTAATTTCAATAATAATTAACCCAATCCGGCTGATTTTCTCCGACAGTTTTTTCAACAATACTAATCCAGTCCGCGATTTGCTGAAGTTTTATCTGCAATTCCTCAAAGGTAAGATTACCGTCTTCCGCGTCATCCCACAGATTGCTGAGCGCATGTTTAACTCCGTCTTCTGGAAAAAATATTGAATCATGATGTAAATTCATCATAAGGGCTCCTTCGCCATCCTTAGCGCACTTACCATTAATAGCGATATGATTAACTAACCATCCGTCAACTGTCCGCTCTATTCGATAGACGTCCGGATGCCCCCACCTTCTGTTATATACGGAAAAGTTCATTACTTTGTTTAAAGTGTTATCTCCTTTGGTTTCCATCATTTCCCCTCCTCCTCTAATTTCATTCAACAAAGCAGTAAGCATATCATAATGATCGTAAAAATCGATTATATTATTCTCCGGAAGCCTTCCACTATTGATCATCAACCATTTTGATAATATTGGAAGCATTCCCCAATGAAGGATTTGGATTATTGGATGCAAGTTAGAATAAATTTTCCGCAGCCTTGCATGATCAAATGAGAACCCCTTGCTATTTTTATAGTCATCATAAAATCTTCCAAAGGATTTTAAAAATAGGACTTTGGCAGTTTCTAACTGTCCGATTACCTCATGGTGCTTCTTGAGTATCTTTTGGATATCCTCAAGCTTTCTTGGCTTAAGAATAAATTCCCCACTGTTTTGTTCAAAGAAATACTCTAAATTATAAGCGATGTCCCTCTTACGAAAATGAAAAACCGTCTCGATTTCTAATAGCGTATATTCCCTTGACAGTTCATAATCCTCTTTTGAAATTCCACGAGTAATTGAGATTAATAAATTCCTTCGCCTTGCAGTTGTTTCCGTAATCGACATTGTTTCTTCCTCCGTCATCTACATCTGTTGATATTAAAAATCTGGCACCCACCGTGGCACATCTCATAGCTTTCACAGTTTCGACACTTAGAGATGGATTGTTTCTGTACGCTGGGCTTGCTTAATCTCTCACGCATTTTGATGAATTCTTCTCCAAATCTCCATCCATCCTGTAGTGAATGCTTCCTTAAATCAATTCCATTCCCAGAGATATCATTCATGAACGAGCATGGATAAAAGAGCAGTTTTTCTGATATATAACCTGAAAATCTAGCCGCTTCACAGAAATCCACTGTCTCCTTTAAGAGAGATTCTCCCATCAGTGGCAGATACGAAATCATACAACTATCAAATCCTATTTTGCATTTTTTGAATTTTTTTAAGAACTCAAAAAAATCCTTAATTTCATTTCCATCCGTCAGACACAATTCATCTGAGGAATGTACGGGTTTATAATTCAAAAACACGATTGCATTGACGCCTTCTAGTTGATCGGATTGCATCAATTCTATTGCCTCGGGAAGGCTACGTTTATTAAGCATAAAATGAATATTGACTTTAATACCGTATTTTCCAGCTCGTTTAATAACACTCAATGCATCCATGTTGGGTTTATACCAGCTGACAGCCATCGCTCCACAAAACTTTTTCGTTGCCTCATAGATCTCATCCGTCATACCTTGTCCATTTGTTGTGTATGACGGAACAATGTTGTGTTCGCGTGTTTTTTGCAGAATCTGTACAAATTGAGGGTGCTGATTAGGGTTCCCTCCACCCAAAGCCACCTGTAAAACTCCTGACTTTTCTGCCTGCTCCATGACAAGCTCATAATCTTCCAAGCGCATGGAGTAACCATGCCTGTTGGAAGCACGATAACAAAAATAGCATCCAAGCTCGCAATAATTTGTAATTGCTATATCCAGCAGTTCTGGCCCTACTTTGTTATAGAATGGGTCGTTCCCCTCTTTACCATATCTTATAAACGTTCCATCTTCCTTATCAAAACCCAGGATATATCCGCTTTCTTTACAGTTTCGAATCAACCAACTCCCCATCACCAACCCCCGATTTTACCGTTGAAATATATATCTTCTTCACAAACAAGAAAGCTTTCCATACAAAAATATACTTCCGCAGCCGAACTCCCATCTGAACTAAGATTCCCATAATACACCTTTCTGTTTTCTGCCAACAACTTTTCTACAACTTTGACTGTTTCTTCATCGTAGCGTTGCTCTTGCAGAAATTCGGCGATGCCACTATAAGAGGTTCCATACTCCTTTAAATACTGCCTTATCTCCTTCTTATTCTGATCAACTGCTTCGTATAAATCTTCAAAAATCTGATTTATCGCAGATGCCCCTTCGACTCCTATTCCTTTTAAGAAATAATCTTTATTAAGTTCTTCCTTCATTGAAATAATGAAAGAAGTAGATGAACTGTTTGTTACAAAGTCTTGCCTGATCTTCATATGCTAATCTCCTTTAAAGCCAGATTCAGATTATCTAACCCGTTTTCTCCATATTCGATCAGGTTGTTGGCGTTATAGCTAGTCAGTTTTAGGTTGAGCTTTAACAAGGTTTGATGCTCGCTCAGTCGCAAAGTATGAATATCTCTCCAATCTAATAACTCCTGTTTATACAAGTAATCAGCAAAATTTTCATATTCCTCTCGATAGTATGTCATATAATCTTTTTTTAAATCTCTAGCATATTGAAAAAAAGCTCTAAGAATCCTCTTTGTGTAGAATTCTGCAAAGGAATTCTTACGCTGATGCGAAACATCAACTATTTTTTTTTCAAGTTCTTCATAAATAAAATCATCATTAGCAATACAATAATATACACCAGATAGATTTAGTATCCTCATATTATTCTCCGAATTCATCGAGAAGCAATTTAGAAAAAAGCTTAACGTCAATAGAAATGTTCCTACAAAAATTGTTTTCCTGATCCAAACGTTCAATCATCAAATCGTATTCATCGTCCTTCCTAAACTTTTTCAAATGATGCAAAATTTCCTTTACATTACATAATATCAAACTGATTTTATGCACATTCATTTCACTCAGTATGTGAACTGCTACCTCAGGTGATACATCAAAAAGTTTGTGCCATAAATCAAGTGCGCTCCAGTTTTCCAATTCAAGTAAATATATTACTAGTCGATATAGTTCAGAATGATGCACATTCCAATTATCACCACTCACATAATTAGTAATATTTCGTATCATAGTATTAAAAGGCCAGACCGCCTTTGACCGCGAACTGTAAATAGTTTTCTCCTCCCGTTGAACACCAAACATTCTTTTAATAAATGTATCGTACAAGTCTATTTTTTCTGCAAGTACATCCAACGCTTCAAACAGCAAACGAATATTGATATTTTCAAAAAACTCAAAATCATATTTATTTATCAGGTCACGAACAATCTTTTTCGCGTAGTGACCGTTCGTAATAAGCTGCATTTTCCATGACTCCGCATCCTCGGCAGTAAAGTAACTATCCTCAAGTCCCCATATATGCTCCCAATATAGAGTTTCGTACTCAGAAAGACTTTGTATGATTGGCAGTAGCTCATCCTGCGACTCGGTTCGTGCTAAATAAAAAATGTATTTTTGAACTCCTTCTTTGATCGTCAGATTCTCTTCATTCATTTGGCCCCAGAACTCCAAAAAAGCTTGCTGCTCAGCAAGGTGGGTTAAAATATAGTTTGTAATGCAGAAATCCCGGAACTCATCAAATGTAAAGCTGATCACAACGGTGTTTCTCTTTAACATCCCCGTTTTTATTATCTGTTCGTCTTTAAATATAACCTCATTATCAAGCATTTTATAAAGCAACGCTTGCTCTGATTCATTGAAAATTCCAGATGGGATATTAAAGAACAATTTTTCTCGAATCATGTACTCCGAAATTTTATCAAGCAGGGTATTTAAAGAGTCTTGATAATTTAATATCTGTTGATTTTTTTGATATTCCAGTGATTTAATAGCCAAATAACTCTTGAAAACATCATATTTGTAAACATCATATACATAGATTAGCTTCTTGTTTTCGTTCACCTCACAAAAAAATCGCAACAGCAATATATCATTCGTTAATGCGTCATAGAATCTATTCGTTAATGTATTTTCCCTAATTGTGATCCTGAAAAAGCTTAGATAGCCCCGGAATATCCGCTCCTTGAAATCGTTTCCTCTTTGCCACATATCGATATGTTGATAAGCACTAGAATACATCCCTTCTTCAATCACCGCAAAACGCTCCTCAAGGAGCTCATTTCGTGTGGTCATAATCACCTTAATATATGGATAATTATTACATTCCTCAAGGAAATCCCTTATACACTGACCAAAGTTCTCCACAACTGTGTTCTCATTTAAGCCGTCTATGGTAATTACAAAAGGCCTTTGGCTGCGTTGCCACTCACGAAGTAAAATTTTATTTGCATAGAGAAATGAACAACTCCCGTCTAGAGATAATTTTTGCTTTATGAAACTCATTGGATTCTCTCTAAAATCATAGGCATTAAAATATAGTGAGCAATAATTTTTTCTTATTAGAAAATTCAATGCAAAGTCGCATACAAAATTTGTTTTTCCCTGCCCAGCATCTTTGGTTAGTAGAATATATTTTTTTGTTATAAAGTCGATGTTATCTTTCATATCAGATAAGTAATATTTAACGGAGTTGTCAAGACTGTTCTGTCTGACATCAAAGTACTTTTCTAGGTTCTTGTATGACTCATTATTCTTCCCCAAGTCATCTAATAAGGAAATAGCATTTGAAATTCTGTCCTTAAGATGGATAGATACCTTTTCCAAATCTATTGATAAAAACTCCTCCGTAAAATCGGAAAAATCAATGCCCTCTTTGCCAATACTTTTTAGGTAAAAATTCATACTTTTAAAATCAATAATTTTCACATCATTGATTGCCTTTTTCAAAAACAACAGGGGATCAGCGAAATATCGGAGATTTTCTTTATATCCACCCTCTTCCACAAATATGTCCGCAATATACTTTTTACTTCTCACATTTTTCTCGATCTGGCTTTTTGTATATTGGGTACAGGTCTCTTTCAGCAACATCTGATATTCATTTGGTTTAAAGTTTTCTTTCATTAGCAAATCCTGAAACATTTTCACAGATGACAAACGTACACCAAGTGCGCCTCTACTATTATAGGCCTGCATTTGGAGAATACCCACTACTCTGTTATCGCAGAAAACTGGAGAACCAGATAATCCTTCGTAATTATCAGCTGCTCCACCCGTAATTGCTGATAGATAATAATCCCAATCAGTTTCCATTAATGGAGAAAAATTAAATCCAGATCCTTTCATATGATGCTCATGCTGTTGGGACGTAATGAATCCCCTAACGGACCAGGGAGATGCTTCGTCTAAAATTTCATCATCCGAAAAAACATCTGCTACACTGTATGTATAATCAGATTGACTGATCTCCATCAGTACTGCAACTTCATTCCCTTTTAAAATGTAAGCCTCCATCTCTTTATCATCGATACATACCATATGACGGTCTCCGCAGGCCACATGTTCTGCCGTTAAGACAAGATTTGGTGCAATTATAATTCCAGTTCCGTTTTGGATACGCTCGCCTTGATAATATGATTGTACCCTGACAATATAATTCTCCATATAATTCTCCTTAGAATTCGATTCGCCGTTGTGCAAATACCACAGAATAACCATATTGATCTTGCATATTGAGTAATTCTCTTTTTTGTCTGATTTCATAATTAAAATATATATTTTTATTTCCACATAAAATGGCTCTTGCCAGCAAATCATTTTCCGGATGTCGATTTTGTTTTCCGCCGTCTGTAGAAACAAAAATCATTTTACCCTTTGTCTTTTCTAGTAACGTTATATTTGGCTTTGTTGTACCGTGGTGTGATAGCTTGATGACATCATATTCGTCTGTCAGATAATTTGCCCAGTTATCGCTATCCGAGTCTCCTGCAAATAACAGTCTTAGCCCCTTATATTCAATTTCAATTACAATCCCTGCATTGTTGACATCATTCATTTGCGCTAGTGTAGAAGTTCCTATCCAATGTTCAAGCCGCGCCTCGGAAGCGGATATGTATTCCTCGGAAATACCAGGCTCTATTTGTAGTTCCATTAAGCGTTCAAACAAACGAGCAAACTCCACATGATCTGAAAGTTCATAATTGATACCAAAGTTTTTGATCAACTCAATATTTAGTTTATGTGCCAATCTCTCTAACAAAACTTCGTTTGGAGATAACACAATTATTCTACAGTCACCAATTTTAATGGCATCATTGACCAAATGACTTCTACTATCAATACTTCTTTTGATGACCCTATCATCAAACTGCATGTTTAACTGATAACCGTTCTGAGCGCATAGTTCCTCAAAGCATTTGCTATGAACTGCCGATATTGGGCCAGCATCACCATTAATCTGCATGGATAACTGACCCAATACTATCTCCATCCGTTTCTTTTGCAAATCCCCAATTACAGACCGTCTTCTCTCTTGAAATTCATCCCGCATAAACAGCGTGTTGAAAAATCCGTTAAACCAAATATTATTTACCTTGATGATGCGAGGCGTGGATGAAGAACCGTTCTCACGTAAAAATTCAATTGCTCCTTCTATATGATCCTGATCTATGTGTGTAATGAGCATCAATATTACCCGGCATCCCTTTTGGTTTAACTGGATCAACAAAGGTTTCAGTTCGTTTTCGTATGTGGATTTGTATCCGCAGTCGACAATGATACATTCCCTATTGTCAAATTCTATTACACAACAGTCTCCCGCTTTGGCGGGAAGAAAGTGTACAATACAATCGCTCATAGTAAGCCCTTCTTTCGATTGACTGTTAGCCAGTATGCTTTTACTTCATTACGATTTATGGAAAAGTGATTATTTATTAAGATTATCACAATGCCTTTAATACTAAAATATTACAAAATTAAAGTAATTTTCATATATAATTTCATTAATTTTTTAGCGTTAATTTTTTAAATAAAAAGGATATTAAACTTAAAAAAAAAACTACTTATGAAAGGAATATGGATATCTGGATCATACTTAATCTCCAGCTCGGATTGATACCAACTGATAGCGTTCGTTTCAAAACCTCAAGTTGCTGCTCTAATTCTCTCCATGACATGTAATCCCGCTCCATAACAAAACAGAGGAAAGGCTTGCTGGCTCCAGGTTCCCCCCGCTCCATTCTCCCATCCTCAATCTTTTTCAATCGATGATATAACTCTCCATCACTCTATTAGCCTTATCCTGAAATCACAACCGAACTTTGCAAAGCCAATCTCCTTTGCAAGTACGCCTTCAGATGAGGATCTACACAGTAGATATAGCATCCCTTCGTTCCCCGGGTCATTAAAGTCCTGTAGGTGTTTCGAATAATTTGATCGGCCATTCGGAGCGCCTCATCCTTATCCTTCTTATACAAGGTCTTGAAGCCAGAAAGAGATTTATCCGTCTTCGCACGTTTGAACGGGTCGGTGACGATACGGCTATTCTCGTAACGCATATCTTCCCCAATGATCACTCCGACATAGTCAAATTCAAGTCCCTGTGAAGTGTGGATGCAGCCCACTTGTTCGATGGATTCAGGGTCGATTGCCCAGGTCGTTGTATTGTTCAGGTTCCAGCTCATGAAGAATTGATACTGATCTAACTGAATGTCATGAACGCCAGGATTGCTCTTTCCATCCGTCTTCCAATCCCAGCAGTATCCGGCAAGCATTCTTGCCTTATTATTGATCTGATTCTTGCTGAAGATTTCGTCCCGTAATTCATTCGGGTCATCATAGAGTCGAATGTCATAGTCGAAATCGAACCCATCTGCGTTTGCCGTATCACGGATATCGAGTACATCATCGAGCCATGCCAGATATCCATCTGAGCCATTGCACCGGAATTGAGAAGCCAAGGTCAGCTCGGTGATATCCGCATCCATTTGCTTCGCATAATGACTAATCTGCTCTTTACTGCCAACATCGTGCATCGCGATCTTCTGATATTCATCGATGAAAAATACAGAAAACCGGGCAGCGCGGATAATCTCCATGGTTTGATTAATCCCTTTATTCTTGAACAGACCCGACTTTTCATTTAAGCGATGCGCCTCGTCCACAATCAAGCAACCGAATTCATCAGGCAATGCTTCATAATACACACCTGATCCCTTAAACAAGTTATCTATGAACGATTTTTTTACGTTTTGCTGCAGCTTTTTCATGTATACCGCACGAGGTGCACTATTCTTGGTTACATATTGGCAGACTAGTTCTCTTGCCGTAAGCTCTACCAAAAGATTAATTCCGAGAACCGACTTCCCTGTCCCTGGTCCGCCTTCGACAATCAGGACTTGTTTCTTGCCCGACTGTGCTTGCTGCGCCAATCTTAATGCTTCCTCATATACTACCTTCTGATCGTCTATCATAATGAATTCTTGATTTCCCCGTAGCATACTGAGGAGTGAATCCTGCAGTGATTTAGAGGGTTTAATTTTGCCATGTTCAATGAGGTAAAGCGACTTACTTCTATCGGTTTTTTTAATGAAAGTCGAAATAAACCCTCTTAACTTTAGAGCATCTCCCTTAGAGAAGACAGGAGCCTCCTCCAGATATTGATTGTAGACAGGATGCAATAGAGGATCGTTATCGGTCTGTACATAATTATGTAAATAAGCGCAAGGATAGAGTTGGACCGCTTCGTTCTGCACGGTCTCGTTATATTCGCTAATCAACCTTGCGTAAGACCATGCCTGAAAAGAAGGATGCGGCGTTCTAGTCTTTGTTCGATTAAAGTAGGTTTTAACAAGACCATCCGAGTCCTCAACCGTTTCAACTTCTGTCCATTGCTTAAGCTCAATAATGACGACGGAATATTGATCCTTTTCGTTCAAGCCCGTAATCATGAAGTCGACTCTTCTCGAGGTCGCTGGAATTTTATATTCAATCGCGATTCCTACGTCATCTGGAATGGTCGATGTGTTTAATACTTTATAAAGGTAGTTCATGGAATTGTTCCAAGCGTTGATTTCGCCCATGGAAACTCTGCCGACTTTTTGGACGTACTGGTTATGAATCTTTACCGCAATGCTGTCTTCGGTCACATCATTCATAAATTGCTGCTTGGTCGATTCATAGATAATCATGGAGTTCTCCCCTATTCATTCACTGCCGCGTACTTTTTTTCGAACTTCCCTTAGAACTGGATACCGGATATTTCTCTGCGTTTTTGTTTATTTTCTGAAGGATGGCATCCTTTACGTCAATATTTAAATCATGAACGAGCGTTAGCGTGTAGATGAGAATATCAGCGATTTCGTCCTGCATGTCGGAGTAATGTTGCTCTATGGCTTGCTGGCTGTTCTTCCATTGGAAGAGTTCCAGCAGTTCACTCGACTCTAGCGAGATAGAGAGAGCCAGATCTTTAGGATCATGGAATTGCTTCCAGTCCCTTTCGTCACGGAATTGGATGATTTTCTGGATTAGTTCGTCCATATGTACCCCCATCATGTTGGTCAAATTCAATTTTCCACAATTTCTCTGTACGCAATAATGATAGCACAGCCCAACCTAAAAAAGGAAAAGGTATCCCGGAAAGCTGTTTTAATAGCTTCTTGGGATACCTTTTAATGTTTGCTTGTGAAAATCAGTAAAGTAAATTAACTAATAACTATTCTTCATTATGTTTATATAGTTTTATTCCATCGTCCACACCGTGAACGGGAGCCCTACTATATTGATATATCTTTCCGTTTTCATTGCGATAAAAATATCTAGAACTTCTATCATCATTAAAAATAACAGTTGTACTCACCAGAGGAGCTTTACCAATTTGAGTATAAATTTTATATATATCATTATGGTTATACCCTTTTTTCTCTAACAAGTACGTTTCTACTTCGCTCGTTGTTTTATCATTGAATATTTTTAATCCAGCGAATCCTAAAGCGCAAGCCATCAGAACAATCACTAGGAGTATTATTTTTATCTTCTTCATAATAAATCCCCTTTTTATGTAATAGTTTGATATTTTAGGTTTACATCTCCCGGATTATAGATATGATACACACGTTCAACCTTATAACTACCTTTTTCACGGTAGTATCGGTAATTACAACTATGTTGGCTCTCCTACAAACGCCTCGTTAGCTCCCGGTGATATTATTCATATTCGATTTGATGTAGATGGTCTTACAAGTGTAAATTCAGTGGTAGATTTTGAATGTAAATTATATCTTAACGGGAGTGATTAGCTTGAATCAAAATGACGAATCAATAAGATGGTTTATAGAAACAATGCATTTCGAAACAATGAGAGAGGCGCATGAATGGGCATATACTGGCGCATTTAATGAAATTGGAAATTTATATGAAGGTTATATAACAACAGATGAAAAAATAGCGTATGCTTTAGTCTTTGAATTAACTAGAATAAATACTATTCGTGGTTTTCGTTGTAATATATATTGTGATTGCGATTTTAACGTTAAACCAATAGTCTATAAAGTTTGGGTGAGTAAGTGAGTTTTCAGGCTAATTAGTTCTTTCAGTGTTAGTATAGTTTTATTTACATTTTTAAAAATAGTATGTTTTATATGAAAGAATTAATCCCACTATACTAACAGCACAGAAAGTGGTTTAGAAACTGAGGGAACAGACACGTCATTATCCTCCTTATCGGTCTATTTAAGTTAATTAACCTTTACGATGAAGCCGGTAAGCTATGCGTAGTAAGTAGGTGATGAGTACATAACCTTTTACACATACCCATCCTCAGGTTCACCAACTTCAAACCCTAACACTTTAGTTGCTTCTGATTTAAACGCTCCAATCCAAGAATCCCAATCACTCTTATTCATCTTTGCATAAAATGACAATCCACTTGGCTCAACGGATGCCTGAATATAAACATCATCTTCTTCCTGCCCAAACCAGTGTGGAATCCCATCTATGTACCCTTTCCAACCAGGCATAAGCTCATATATATTAGCAACTGTATTCCATACTTCATCAGGCAGATGAGCCCATATAGTCAGATTACAATGATGAGAGGTTATTTCATTCATTTGCCTTCCCCCTTAGTCTTACAACATATACAAAATAAATCTTACGCACTTCCATCACATCGTATCATATGTTGGAATTCCCTTCCTATCATTCGAGGCTCAATCGAGTTAATTATCCACTTGCAAAAAGGATTATTTTTCTATATTTTTAAATATAAAGTAACCATTATCATAAAATAAAAAAGGATACTCACTAATGAAAAACAAAATGTTATTACTTCTTATATTGTTATCCGTGTTGTTTGTAAGCTGTGACATCAAAATTGTAAATGAGCCTCAGGCGGAGGAGCTTTATAACCCCCCTTCAATCCGGTTAGAAATTGCAGTTATTGGTGATGTTCCTTTTGATAACATTAGAAATCTAAGCTACATACCAAAAAGCCTCAACGATATTATTGAAGATACTAATATAAATTATGATGGCTTAATCATTACAAAGGATTATCTGGCTGAAGCAGCCAAGCAGGAATATAAAGATTTTTTCAGTAACATAACATATCCGGTATTTTTCATGGGGACTGAGAATCTACTGACGAGTGTATTTCATGACGACAGATTAACTCTTGAATCTGCAAGAATAAATGGTTTTGGAGCTCATGTATCCGGATTTGTTCTATTAGAGGGCAAGTTTCAGCAGTGGGGCTTGTACTTACCAAATAACCCTACTGAACAAGATATGAATAGAGATATGATTTTAAGAATCTCCAATATATTAGAAGATTTCAAAATCCTACGCAGTAACATGAAAACTGCAACTTAAATTCACCCTATAGTGGTGCACGGCAAATCCCCCCACAACTACTTATTGATGTCCAGAAGATGTCCTGCCATCCCTGGCCAGACAAACAGAAATACCCTCTCCGTAAAGAGAGGGTACCCTTATTATCTGCTCTTATACCATCAACTCATAGAAATACTTAGCGAGATAATTCCATATCTATAACGTTAATTGCTTGGTTTGCATTCATGTTCTCACCAGCTTTCGAGTTATCTATGTTCCTCAGGCTCCCCCATCTCAAACCCCAATACCTTTGTCGCTTCAGATTTAAACCTTGCAATCCAAGAATCCCAATCACTCTGATTCATTCGGGCAAAAAATGATAATCCGCTAGGCTCAACGGATGCCTGAATATAAACCTCATCCTCTCTTCCTGCCCATACCAGTGTAGAATCCCATCTATGTACCCTTCCCAATCAGGCATTGTGTGATTTTTGTTTTGCTCACCTTGTTAGATGCGTTCAATTCAGATTTTTAAGAGGGGCAAAGTTCAATAAGGGGTCGAGGTGGCATCGGTACTGGTCCCAATAAAGGCTTTATCACACGTATCCTCACTTTATCAACTGCAGGTGCTGCATCAACTCCAGCACTTATTGCTTTCAAACAAAATTACTGAGGGTCATAATCAGAGAACCCCGATATCAGAACTCTGGACCCCTTATTTACGCTATCCACCTTCCAAGTACCGTTCGTGAATACAAGAGTGACCGTCCGGTCTTCTGCATATTGATCTTCTCCTGTAAGACCATTCGCCAGTATTACGGATTGTGTAAGTGTGGCAGAATGCTTGCTAGTATAAATAGGTGAAGTGACAGGTGCTTCATAAGTCCCCGCTGTGTTTAAGCCTTTGTTCTGAACAAGCGACTTAATTAACCTATCCGTGAAATACGGCTGAAAGGTTGAATTTACATTTTTAATTGAAGATACCTTTGATGCTTGGTTTAATTTATCCGATAGTAGTTTCAAGCGTGAGTCAGTAATTTTGTTTTTTTCCGGAATTTGATTAGACGGGGACTCCATATTGACAATGAGTCCCTTGTTACCTAACGTTACTGTTGCATGTTTAGACAGTTGGTCCCACGATACAACTGCTCCTAACGACTGACTAACAAAACGAAGCGGGACATACGTTGTTCCTTGGATGACCTGTGTCGCAGTATCCAAATCCACATATTCCCGGGATGGTGTATCTGGAGTTTCACTCGATGGAGCAGATTCAATAATTACTCGTTTGAAATTTGCGGCAAGCCATATGGTTGAATTACCATTTTTGATTTTAATAACTTTATCCGCTTGAAACCATTGCAAACTTGCACCAAGATTTTCGGAGACAGCACGTAAGGGGACTAATACCCGACCGTTGTTTATTTGACCATTGTTAATCGTAGTAGATGTTGGTACCTCTGCCGCGTAACTAGGCTCTGTTGTTAAAGGCAGCAAAAGAAGTGCTGATGAAAGCAAAGAAATCGTCCATTTTTTTATCATAATATAACCTCCTCATAATAAGTTCGCCTTAACTATACTCACGCTTCCCCATTCCTAACACTTTTCGACTATCCAATATTTGTACACCATATATTGAAATGAATCCATAGTACGTTCTGTTCAAAATTATGATTTGAATGCAAAAAGGCAGCCTCACGTGCTAGACTGCTTTCTTTGAATTGAATAGAGAATTATTGATTATAATTATATTACGCAACTTTCGCAGCTTGAAATTGGTATAAACCGATTAATGGAGCAGGCGTGAACCAGCTAAAAGAGAGGGCGATCTTCCTTAACTACTCTTATCCCATCAACTCATAGAAATACTTAGCTTCCTGGGTCTTGTAGAGACTATACCAGGCCTTCAATTTGTCTGGAGCCATTACATCCAGGGCTTTCAAGACATGTACAGTGAATTCTAGCGGCGCTATTCCAGAGGCAGTGATCAGCTTGCCATCCGTTACAGCAGACTGCATCTGGTAGAGCTCTTCGCCGGTGTACGCAGGACAGATCATTTTGAGGTACTCCAGATCATTGCTTGTATGCGGGCGTGAATTCAGTAATCCGGCCTGGGCAAGCCCCATGGTAGCCCCACAAATCGCTGCCACTAATATATCTTCCTGTATACATCTCGCGGCAAGTTGGAGTATGGGCTCGTGGATGGCTTCAGTCCATGTCTCTCCACCGGGTAGAATCAAGGCATCTGTGCTTGTAATGCTGCACTCATCCACCGTGGTGTCAGGCATTATTGCCAGTCCGCCCATTGTAGTGATCAGCGTCTTCTCATTGGCTACGGTTACTATTTCAGTGGGGGCTTGCCCCTTCTTGTAATACCTTCCCGAGTTCAGTTCGGCAGTTAAGTACCCTATCTCCCAGTCTGCCATGGTGTCGAGCACATATAGATATACCTTATTATTCATTTGTACGTCCTCCTTCAAGTCCTTTCCTCTATTATAAAATAGCTTCACTGACAGCTGCTGTCAGTGAAGCTATTTTAGCTGAACATATAACAAAGACGCTCCGAGACTCCTCCCGAGCGTCTTTTTGCCTTCTTTTATAGAAGATAACCCCTTAGTTCTTCCCCCCATACCCCTTATATGTAGCGTAAACGGCATTGGCATATTGATCTGCCAGAATCGGACGGCCATAGGAATCGGTAGCGCCCGGATACCAGTTGTCGCCTCCGTTATAGTGCAGCAATCCGTTATAGATATCTCCGAATCTGACAATCTTCTCATTCAGGATCAATGCGCCCAGGTATACCTGATCCTGTTCGCTGCTGTGATTATACGCGCGGCCGAATTTGGCGCTGAATTGTGAGGCATAGGCACCCCGGGTATTAGGTTCGACCTGCATCAATCCGTCGCCGGCGGATGGGCTGCCCGGCAGGCCTGCTCCGAAGCTGCTCTCCTTCTTAATCACCGCACTCAGCAGCAGTGCGAAATCTCCACCCTTGCCATAAGCATTGTCTGCATTCACGACATAGGTCCAGATTTGGCTGGGAACCTCGGCAGGTTTGGTTACCGAAGGAGGCTGCGAACCGGTATAGATCTTAACCGAAGTCATCTTGTCATTGACACTGTCGCCAACCCAGGAGGAATCTGCTGTATAAGTCCATTTGGTTCCGCCAAAGTTATCATTCTCATAGACTTCAACCGTCCAGCCGCCGGGAACCTTAAGCGAAGACATCCAGTCATTCGGAATGCCTGCAGCATTCAGCTGGGACAATACATAATTGCCTACTCCCAGGGTTACCGCCTTCCCGCCATAGTTGATATCTGCATAGAATGTGACTCCGTTTGTTGCTGGGGGTGTGGTTGGTGTAGGTGTAGGGGTCGGTGTTGTTGTTGTTCCGCTCTTCCATAGTGCAGGAACATTAGGCGGCTCCCAGCCTGTGAGGGAAGTATGGGCCTGAAGACAGGTATAGGTACTTCCGCTATAGGTTACTGTATCATTTACTGCATAAGCCGTATTAGGAGCCCATGCTCCTCTGGCGGCCGCGTTTGCCTGCGGTAAGGCTGTGAAGAACAGGGACAGGAATATGGCTGCAACTACCAAAAGGGATAAGGCTCTGGCTGGAACTTTTTTAATCAATCACTTAAACCTCCTTTATTTAATTTACCGGTTTCGCCCATTAGGCGAACCACAGGTATATTGTATTGTCGTTTGTGAAAATAATTCCATCAATTTCACTCCCCAACCCCTTGCTGTAATGACAAATTCCGCGTTTTCATCAACACAGCTTCCTGTAATGATGCTATCATGAAACAATCAACTCATTTATAGCGAATTTTGTAGATTGGGGTCGGCTTCATGATGAGGGGTATTCTAAGGTTCGTTTCTCGTAATATCTTCTTTCATATAGCGGTTGCCGTTGTTATCGGTCTGGCCATAAGCTATGCCATCGTGCCTGTAACGCCAGGCGCCCCCAAGCTTCGAAGCGAAGAAGGCGTTCTGGATCTAACGCAGGCTTCTATCCTTAAGACTCCGCTAAAGTTACAGGGAGAATGGGAGTTCTACTGGCAGGAGCTGCTCTCTCCAGAGGATATACGGAGCCGGATGGCAAGCGGGGAAACGGCTGACCGGTATATCAGCATCCCCAGCTCTTGGCTAGGCTACAAGCTTGATGGTCAAGAGCTGGAAGGGCAAGGCTATGCAACCTTTCGGCTGGTCACCCGGCTTAGGGGGCAGGACAGGAATGAGCGGCTTGCGCTGCGGCTGCCTACCATTTTTCATGCGTATAAATTATGGGTGAATGGAGAGCTGCTAGCAGAAGTTGGCGAGGTTGGTCAGGACAAGAGTAGCGTGACACCACGTCTGGCAACGAAGCTGGTGTTCTTCCAGCCCGGGAGCGATACCGTAGAGCTGGTTATACAAGTTGCAAACTTCCATCATAAGCGGGGCGGCATCACCACGTCTATAGAGCTGGGTGGCAGTAACGTATTAGCGGCCAAGACCACTCGGAAGGTTGCCGCAGAGATGTTCATAACCGCAAGCCTGCTGGTCATCGGCGTGTATCATCTGCTACTCTACATGCTGCGGCGCAAGGACAGGGCACCGCTTTATTTTGGACTGTTCACTGTGTTGTTCGGTATCCGGTCCCTGCTGGTCGGCGAGCTCATGTTCACACAATGGTTTCCCCGTTTTCCGTGGGAATTGCAGTTCAAGCTCGAGTATCTGATTCTATGTGTCAGTGGTTATATCATCACCATGTATTTTGAATGCATTTTCCCGAATTATGTGTCGCGGTGGTTTCGTCTGGGCAGCCGGATCATAACGAGCGCACTCTGTCTGGTTGTTGTACTGACCCCTGCAATTATATATTCAAGAATGTTACTGCTGATCGGTGTAATCGTTGTTCTTCACATGGTGTATCTGATGGTGGGTCTGGCTGAGGCGGCTGTGCGGCGTATGGAGGGGGCGCTGATCTTCCTGCTCGTGTCGATGGTTGCTCTGGTAACGGTGATCAACGATTTCCTGTATTTCAACGAATGGTCACTCATCGGTAATACCTCTCCGTTTGGGCTGCTCATATTCACGATCGCACAGATGATTCTGCTGTCTTCCAGATATACGCGGGCGGTAACGAACGAAGAGAGAATTGCACGTGAGCTGTACGAAGCCAATAACAAGCTGACTGAAATGAATTCCAATCTGGAGCAGCTCGTAATGGAGCGTACACATGCCCTATCCGCAGCCCACGAAGACCTCCGCATGTCGTATGAGCGGTTACTTCACTCCGAGCAAGGCAGGAAAAAGCTGCTTGCCTACATTACACATGATCTGCGTATGCCGCTGTCCAGCATGCTTGGTTATGTCGAGGCTGTGATCGACATGGTTAAGCCGGAACGCAATGAACAGTACCTGAAGTATATCCGGGATAACACGGTAAGGATTAACCGCATGATCGGGGAGTTGTCCTTCTTGTCCCATCTGGAGACGGGGCAGGTAGAATACCGTATGGAGCCGGTTCATGTGATTCATTTCCTGCGCGGTTTCTATGAACAATATGAGCTGGTAGTGTGTGACGCGGGGCTTAATTTCAACCTGGATACCGGACATACGGAGGATCTGGGAGCCTTCTTGCCTGTTGCCGGGATCGATACGCAAAGATTAACGCAGGCGCTATTTAATCTGGTGTCGAATGCGATGAAGTTCACCTCTAGCGGCGGGATGGTGCGTCTTGCTCTAACCTGGGATGAGGTGAAGGATACCCGCACTGCAATCATTAGCGTACAAGACTCTGGTACAGGCATCCCCCCTGAGCAGCTCGAGCAAATCTTCGACCGCAATTACAGGGTTGACCGGCCGGGTATGGACATGGGAGTAGAGGGCAGCGGCCTTGGGCTGGCGATTTGCAGGGAAATCGTACAAGCGCATGGCGGAACGGTCCGGGCGGAGAGCGACGGCAAGACGGGGTCGATATTCTATGTATCGCTGCCTTTGTATCCGGGAAGCAGGAAGGTGACAACATGATGGACACGTACAAAATTATGATCGTCGATGATGATCCCCATATCTGTGAGATTGTTCAGGCGTATTGCGAACGGGAAGGCTTCGTATCCTCGTCTAGCCATAGCGGGACAGAAGCCATGATGCTGCTTGCATCGTTTAATCCGGATCTGATTGTACTGGATGTCCTGCTGGCTAATGAGAACGGCATTGACTGGTGCAGGAACGCACGCAGCTACACGAATGCGCCGATTGTGTTTCTGAGCAGTCAGGAGGAGGACGAGGTGAAGATCAGCGCTTTATCTTATGGCGGCGACGATTACGTGACCAAGCCGTTCAGTCCGGGAGTCCTCATGGCCAAGATCAAGGCTCACCTTCGCAGAGTATCGACGGGCAGAAGGGAACAGCTGCTGGAATTACCGGGCTTGACACTGGATTTCTACGCACAGTCCGTTAACATGGGCAGTAAAACGATCTTTTTATCGAAGAAAGAGTTCAGTCTACTCTCCTATATGGCACAAAACGTTAATCAAGTCGTCACGGTCGATACGTTGTTTCATCTCATCTGGGGAATGAAGAGTCTGGAGGATACGAGAACGGTCGCCGTACACATCAGTAACTTACGCAAAAAAATCGAGGCTGATCCTGTCAATCCGGAGAGAATCCTTACGATTCGGGGGGCCGGATATATGCTGGTTGCCGGCAAGCGTTGAGTATAGCAATGTTCCCATAATAAAGGTTCAAGCATGAACTCTCGCTTGAACCTGTGGCATACTATTCAGAGCGCCCCCCGCCGCAGCTCATAGAAATACTGCACCATCGGATGCTTCAACCCCATCTTCTCCGTCATACCCAGAATCCGCTTTTTCCCGACTCTGCGATCCACCAGCGCAAGAATATTAAGTACCATGTCCCTGCTCTCCAGGCTCTCCTCAATAGGAGTAGTCAGGAACTTATTCGCGACCACGATGAAATTCGATTTAACGAGTGCAGCCTGCGCTGACATTAGCTCTTTGGCATGCTCTGTACTTAATCTGCTTCTGGCCATTACGATTAGGCGTTCCTCCGGCACAGGCCCTTTGGCAGCTTGTCTGACCGCTTCAATGTCGTCCTTACTGACAGGAATGCGGATTTCCGGATCATTCTTAATCTCCAGCTCTGTCTGATACCATCGGATCGTGTTCGTTTTATCGCCCATATTGAGCACATTCCTTCTGTCCACTGAGATGTAACAGATTCCCGATTTATCAGGCAGATAACGGTAACCCGGCGCGCGGTATTCTACCGTTCCCTCTAACGCAGGACTGAGAAAGCCCTCCAGCTGCTGCTTCAATTTGCTCCAGGACATGTAATCCCTCCATATGAAAAAAAAGGACTGGCCTGCTGGCTCCGGGTTCCCCCTCCCCATCATCCGGTCCTCAGTCTCATGTCTATTCTATTTCTACTAGGATCAGCGAATCAGTATGTCGAGTTTAGCAATGACATCTGAAAGAATGCTCAGTGGTACTTTACAGATGAACGCTGCCTGCCTGGATTGCCAATCGAGACTCTTTACTTGATCTGCAAGGATAACCCCTTCAATGGGCATATCCTGCGGTATGACTACTTCAAACGGGTAGCCCTTTGGTTTAGAAGTTACCAGACAGAGCAAGGAAACTCCGACTTTACCATTATAAGAAGCAGGAGACACGACCAAGGCCGGGCGTTTGCCTGCCTGTTCAGTCTGCTTGCGGGTTGAACTGCAGCCATATCAAGTCACCCCGATCCGGTACATACCCGCCCGTTACCATACTTCCCGTCCTTGCTGCTCGCCTGTAGAGACCTCATTATGGAGATTTTCCGGGGTGACCCGGGACAGGATTTCGTCCAGTGTGGCCGACTTCGGCTTGATGATAAGATGTCCATCTTCCACATCAAGATCGACTTCGGAGCCTTCCTCAATACCGACCTTTAGAGCAAGGGATTTCGGAATGCGAATGCCCAAGCTGTTGCCCCATTTCTGAACCTGAAACATAGAACCGCCTCCTAGAACGTATAAACAAAGTGATTCAAGAAGCCAAATCATGTCGAGGATATATAAAACAGAGGAATGACCTGCTGGCTCCGGGCTTGTCCCTTCCCCTCATCCGATCCTCAGTCTTTCACGTCAATTCTTTTTTCCACCCGGAATTCTAGAATCCCGGCCGTCTAATTCCCAAGCTCGTCCGCCCCGTCCTGCTCCCTGCTCCCAAACTCATCCAGCAGCGCACGCACTTCACGGGTAGACTTGGTGTTCATTAAGTTATTTCTAAGCTCACTCGCTCCGCGGAAGCCGCGGACATAAATCTTGAAGAACCGCTGGAGCGGACTGAATGAACGTGGCTTCTGTCCCGAATACTCATCATAGAGATCCAGATGCAGCCGCAGCAGATCAAGTAGCTCCGCACTGCTGTGTTCCTTCGGCTCCTGCTCGAACGCAAACGGATTCTGAAAAATCCCGCGCCCGATCATAATCCCGTCCACACCGTACTCTTCAGCGAGCCTCAGGCCGGTCTGACGGTCGGGGATATCCCCGTTAATGGTCAGCAGTGTATGCGGTGCGATCTCATCACGAAGCTTCTTAATCTCCGGAATCAGCTCCCAGTGGGCATCCACCTTGCTCATTTCCTCCCGGGTGCGCAGATGAATCGACAGATTCACAATGTCCTGCTGCAGGATATGGGTTAACCAGCCGCGCCATTCGTCCAGATCTGTGAACCCGAGTCTTGTCTTCACACTGACGGGCAGTCCCCCGGCTTTGGCCGCCTGGATAATCTCCGCTGCGAGCCCGGGACGGCAGATCAGACCGCTTCCCTTCCCGTTCTCGGCTACATTCGCTACAGGACAACCCATATTTATATCGATGCCCTTGAAGCCTTCCTCAGCCATGCCGATGCTCATCTGCCGGAAGTATTCCGGCTTATCACCCCAGATATGAGCGACAATCGGCTGTTCATCCTCAGTATAAGTCAGACGCCCGCGCACCGCATGGTGCCCCTCCGGGTGACAATAGCTCTCTGAATTCGCAAACTCCGTGAAGAAGACATCCGGTCTGCCCGCTTCACTTACGACATGGCGAAACACAACATCCGTCACATCCTCCATGGGTGCCAGTATGAAAAAAGGGCGTGGTAGTTCACGCCAGAAATTATTCATCATATTAAAAACCTCTCTATAAATAGCAAGATATTAAAGCAAATTATATCATAATCCCGGAGGAAACATACTTACCCAATTAATTCATGTAAGACGGAACAGCTCGCATATGGTAAAATAAAGCAGAATTTACTTTCCAGGTGAATGTAACTTCAAGCGATCAAGAAGGAGAATGAATATGAGAATATGCAGTGACAACGCTCCGTGCAAAGTCTGAACCGGACGAAACTGCACGGAGCGGACTACAGCTCGTCCGTTCGGCTTTGCACTTTCATTGAATCGTTAAGAATTCATTGAAAGAGGAGCAGAGTCATGATAACAAAATTCAAAATGAACCTCAGGGAGCTTCGTACTTTCCTGATTTTATGGATTACACAGTCATTCTCGGCACTGGGCAGTGCAATGACCGCCTTTGCCCTGGTGATCTGGTCTTATCAGCAGAATGGATCGGCTCTAACCAGCTCTCTGTTGGTTATCTGTTCCTACGCACCTTATGTCCTGCTCAGTATCTTCGCAGGTGCACTGAGCGACCGGTGGAACAAGAAGGCTACGATGCTGATCAGTGACAGCTTTGCGGCACTTTGTACCGTCACGGTCCTTATACTGATGACAATGGGTAAACTCCAGATCTGGCATCTGTATCTGATCAATACCTTGACTGGCGTGATGAACACTGTACAGCAGCCGGCGTCGGATGTAACCATTAGCCTGCTGGCTCCGCAGCAACACTATCAGAAGGTTAGCGGAATGCGTTCCTTTTCCAATTCGCTGGTTACCATATTGACGCCTATACTCGCTACTTCAATACTTTCCTTCACCAGTATCCGGGTTGTGATCCTGTTTGATCTGATTACCTTTGCCACAGCGTTCACGGCATTGCTATGCTTTGTCCATATCCCGCAGGTTCCTAAGCGGAGCAGCACCGGTAGCGAGACGATATTGCAATCGGCTTCAAGCGGCCTGCGGTATCTCAGGGATAACCGTGGCATTCTGGATTTGATCCTTTTTTTGGCCTTGATCAATTTCACCGCCTCCATTTTCAATGCTGCCCTGCCCGCAATGATGCTCTCACGGACGGGTGGCGGAGAGCTGGCGCTGGGGATGGTCAACACCGTTACAGGGATAGCCCTGATGCTTGGGAGTATTTCGGTAGCTATCCTGCCGCCGCCCAGAAGCCGGGTCCGGGTCATTTGTAATTGCCTGCTTTTTTCCATGAGCACCGAGAATTTCTTCCTTGCCTTTGGCAGAAGCACGCCTATATGGTGTTTGGGTGCAATCCTCGGATGGATATTCATTCCTGTTATGAACGCTAATATGGATGTGCTGTTCCGCTCCACAATTCCAATTGAGATGCAGGGGCGTGTCTATTCGGCAAGGAATACCTTGCAGTTTTTCACCATTCCATTGGGATATCTGTGCGGCGGTATATTGGTAGACAGGGTGTTTGAACCCTTTATGGCAGGGCAGCCGCTAGGCAGCCTGTGGGTGACACTGGTCGGGACAGGCAAAGGCTCCGGAGCAGCTTTGCTATTCCTGGTAATCGGAATTACCGGTGCATTATCTTGTCTGCCGTTCCGGGCGGACAAACATATCTGGAGGTTGGAGGAATAGCTTCTCCTCCCCCAACTTACCCCAACTGCAATTAGCACAGGGCGGCTCTGCGGCTGCCCTGTGCTTTTTCAGTTTGCGGCTACATCCCAAATGCGAATTAACATAAATGTTTCCAATTATTCATAATTCACCCTAATTCAGATGAATACGTTAACATTCGGATCGTATGCTATAAAGTCTGACCTCACTGAAATCACTAAGAGGAGGAAAATGGATGTCGTTCGGGTTCCGGAAGTTGGGTGTATGGTTTGCAGCTTTGGTATTGCTGGCAGGTGCTTATGCGTATCCGGGTTATGAAGTGAAGGCTGAAGGTTCAGCAGGCTATTATCACACCTCAGGCAACAAAATCGTGGATTCCACCGGGAATCCGGCCGTATTCAACGGACTGAACTGGTTTGGCTTCGAAACCGCGAACTACTCTCCGCATGGGCTGTGGTCCCGTTCCATGGATGATGTGCTCGACCAGATCAAGACGGAAGGCTATAACCTGATCCGGTTGCCCTACTGCAACCAGATGTTCGATGCAGGCTCTGCAGCCAATAGTATCGATTATGCCAAGAATCCTGATCTGGCCGGCCTTACGCCGGTGCAGATTATGGATAAACTGATTGAGAAAGCCGGGAACCGCGGCATCCGGATCTTCCTTGACCGGCACCGGCCGGACTCCGGCGGACAATCGGCACTGTGGTATACTGCGGCCTATCCCGAAACCCGCTGGATCAGTGACTGGGTGATGCTGGCCCAGCGCTATGCAGATAATCCTACCGTCATTGGAGCCGACCTGCATAACGAACCGCATGGTACGGCAAGCTGGGGAACAGGTAATCCTGCCACAGACTGGCGGCTGGCCAGTCAACGGGCAGGCAATGCGATTCTCGCCGCGAATCCGAACTGGCTCATTATTGTCGAAGGCATTGAGACCAACGTTCAGGGCAACTCCAGCAGCTATTGGTGGGGCGGTAATCTGACAGGCGTGCGTAATTACCCGGTCACGCTTACTGTGCCGGACCGGGTGGTCTATTCCCCGCATGATTATGGTCCCGGCGTTGCCTCACAGACCTGGTTCAGTGCTGCCGACTTCCCCAATAATCTGCCGAAGCTGTGGGATGATACCTGGGGATACATCAGCAAGGAACAAATTGCCCCGGTTCTTGCCGGAGAATTCGGCGGGCGCAGCGTAGATACCCTATCGGCGGAAGGGAAATGGCAGCATGCGCTCGTAAGCTACATCGGCCAGAACAATCTCTACTGGACGTACTGGAGTCTGAATCCCAATAGCGGAGATACCGGAGGTCTGCTGCTGGATGACTGGACCTCCTGGAATGCGCCGAAGCAGGCTATGCTGGACCTTATTATGAAGCCGGTCACCTTTACCCCTATTGGTGATCCTGGCGGACCCGGTGAAGGCCCCGGATCTGGCGACCCTCATGCCACACTGCTCTACCGTGCCGGTGAGACGGGGACGGCCGTGGGCTCAATCCGGGCGAGTCTACAGCTGAAGAACGAGTCCGGTAGCTCTATTCCGCTGAATGAGCTTACGATACGTTATTGGTACAACAGAGATGGGAATGCTGCACAGACCCTAGAATTTGATTACGCGGTCATCGGCAAAGAAAAATTGCTGACGCAAATCGTCCCCTTGGCTACACCGCGAACAGGTGCAGATACTTATGCGGAGATCGGGTTCACGGCAGGTGCTGGCTCACTCGCAGCTTCCGGCACAACCGGAGATATTCAGTTCCGCATTCACAACACGAATTGGGCGAATCTCAACCAGGCTAATGACTACTCATTCCAGCCCGCCATCATCAGCTACGCCGCGAATGACCGTATCACGATTTATCATCAAGGCCAGCTGATCTACGGAATTGAACCTTAAATGTCTGAATTGACCATAGCTGGTGAGCTGTCTAATGGTTACGCTTAATGTGCAGGAGCACGTTAAGGGAGGATGAAAGAGATGTATGCGCACCATAGACAGACGCTGGAGAAGCTGGTGGAGAAGCAGGCGAAGGACCCTTCCTGCCTGGCAGTAATCACCAGCGGTTCGGTAGCCCAGGGAACCGCCAAGGAGACCTCGGATGTGGATGTTCACCTGGTATTCACCGATGAAGCCTATGAAGAGTATGACCGGAAGAATAAGCTGTCCTACGTGGACCGGGAAGTCAGTACCTATGAAGGCGGATACGCCGATATCAAGGTGATCAACCTCCGGTTCCTGGAGCTTGCCGCGGGGCGGGGTAACGAGCCGACGAGGTATGCTTTTACCGGTTCAAGCGTTCTATTCTCCAGAATCCCGGAGCTGGGTGAACTGGTTGCCCGAATTCCGCTCTATCCTGAAGAACACCGAGACCGTAATCTGCGGGACTTTTGCGCCCAGATCTTCCTGTATGCTTTTTATTTCGCCAAAGAAGCGGCCCGGAAGAACGACGCCTACCTGCTCGCTCACACGGCCAGCAACCTGGTCTTCTTCAGCGGGAGAATGATCCTGGCTTATAACCGGATGCTCTTTCCAAGCCACAAGGGGCTGCTGGATGCCGTTGAGGCTGCAGAAGCTAAGCCGAAGGACTTCCGTAAGCTCGCTGCAGAGCTGCTGCAGTCGCCCGGCGCAGATAAGAGTATGCGCTTCGCTGCGAAGATGCTGGCTTTCTATAATCACGGCCTTACCTTCGAGCAGGCGCTGGGCATTTATGTGCTGAGCAACGAGCGCTCCTGGATAGAGCAGCCTCCTTCCTTGCAGGACCGTTAACAACAAACAGCGACTCTCCGATGATGGAGAATCGCTGTTTTGACGTTTGGGCCAGGGGCAGATTGCTTCTTCATAGATAAACCCGGTGCTGCTGCGCCTCGGCCATGATCAGGGATTGCAGGTGTACCCGTTCCCATGTAGCTTCCAGCTGCTCCGCCCTTTGCCCGCTCATGATTTCTGCGAAAGCCTCCAGCTGATTGACATAATAGTTCATCGGCGCGAATTCACACAGGGTGCTGCGGTTGTCTGGCAGATCATGCCGTATTTTGATTTTGTAGAAGCCTTTGACCGGCCGGAAGAAATCCGGGACCGTCAGCACTGTCTGCGCGAAATGCAGGGTATGCGAAGCCCGGAAGGGCAGCTCGAAGGAAGTCAGACATTCAGCTTCCAGACCGTTCTCATATTGCAGCGCCGCCTGAAAGGTCCAATCACAGCCCTCCGGCCCGTCAAAAGCAGACTTCGCCCTGATTTCACTGGGCTGAAGACCGACAAAGGTCTGCAGGAACTGCAGCCAATAGCAGCCCAGATCGGCAAAAGCGCCTCCGCCCTTCGCCTTGACACTGCGGTAATTCCCGGCATATCTGTCCTTGGCAGGCACGGATATTCTTGTACTGATCTTATAGAGCGGGCCGAATTGCCCGGAGTCGACTATGGATTTGAGTGCCTGCTGCCAGGGGTGGAAGGCAATCATCATACCTTCGGCGAGCTTCGGAGCAGCGGAGCTTTCTTTTAGCAGCCGTAACCGTTCAGCTTCTTCGGGATGCAGGCACATCGGCTTCTCTACCAATACATGCTTCCCCGCCTCCAATGCCCGGACTGCCCATTCTGCATGAAGGTCATTGCTGAGTGCAATATATACCCCCTCCAGATCGCCAAGCTCCAGCAGCTCATCCAGACTGCCCGCAACATAAGGAATATGGTAAGCCTCTGCCAGTTTCACTGCCTTTTCCAATGTCCGGTTGGCAATTGCGGTTATCCGCACCTTCTCCACAACCTGCGCTGGCTCCAGCATGGCAGGTACAGCAATATTCGAGGCACCCAGGATACCGAGCCTATAGGCAGGCTGATCACACCCGTTCTTCATACATGCGTCAGGGCAGCATAGGTATTCAGGTACAGCACATTGCATTTGGAGCAGGCCGGCGACAAGCCTTCATCCAGAATCCGCCGCAGCCTGTCGTAGCGGGCTGAATTCCATATTTCCGTCAGCGGTTGCTCTTTCACATTGCCAATGGCCAGCTCGCCAAAAAATTTGCAGGCACTCACCATCCCGTTCGGAGCAATATCCACCCGGGTACTGAGCGCCAGACATTTCGATGTACTGCGGGAGAGCATCGGCTTGCCGGCCACAAAATCCTCGATTTCATCAAAGTCGAGTCCCGGCTGGTAACGGATTCGGGTATTATGCCAGGTGTTGCTGTTGATCCGTTTCAGGTCTTCGGTCAGCCTTGTGACATTCTCCGGTTTGATATGGTATTTGAAGGCATGCCAGCTGCTCCGGTGATCCGGCGGAAGCTCCGCCAGCCACTGGAAGTGTTCATCGTAGAAGCGGTCCATTTCAAGGCTCGTGTCCGCAGAGATATACCACGGGAAGCAGAGCAGTACCAGATCGACGCCCTTGTGCTCAAAAAACTCCACCAGCTCATACAATCGGCCGATCATATTGTCGTTAATCACATTGTGCACAGAGATCCGGCCGCGGAAGCGGCCTTGCCTGCGCAGCTCGAGCAGCCGTTCGACGCTCTCGATCACCTTCTGAAAGGAGCCTTTGCCGCGCAGCAAATCATGCTCCGCCTCGAACCCCTCGATCGGAATCAGCAGCTCCAGGTTGTCAGAGATTGCACACAGCTCCTCTTCATACTTAGGAATCAGATAGGCATTGGTACAGATCGTGGTGTCCCGGGGATGCTCTTGCAGGAGCTCCAGAATCTGCTTGGTATTCCGGTGAAACAGCGGCTCGCCGCCCCATAAATACAGGCGGGACTGCGCTTCATCCGTCTCCTCCAGCAGCCTCCGGATCATCTCCACATCCATATCGAGGTTCTGCTCGGCGGTGTCCATATCATGATGATAGCCGGATTCATTCCATTGGTAGCAATGCTTGCAGCGGAGATTACAGCGGTTAGTCAGCTTCAGGGACATAATCTCCGGCATAACGGTTTTGAACCCTGGATCTAGCTTGCGTTCCCTGTGCGGGACCACCACATTCTTAATCGTACGTTTCAGGGCCTCAAAGGACTTGGCATCCAGGCTCACTCTACTGGTAGGCTGCATTAGCTTCTCCCTTCTGCTGCGGATAGCTGCTCCGCATAGCTTGCCGCATAATCCGGGTACCGGCCCTTGGCTGACTGGAGGTTGTCCGCCAGCTTCCGCAGTGCCTCACGGTCAAAGCCCATCTCGGCCCAATCCCCGTAACGGATGCCGTAACCCAGCTCCACCCACAGATCGCTGTTAATCTTCTCATGCGGGCCGAAGGGGTCCAGCAGCACCAGCGGTGTGCCCGAAGCCAGGGAATCAATCAAGGCCCCTCCACCCGGTTTGCTGATGACTGCGGATGCCTGCCGGATGACGCCATACATCCCGTCCTGGTAGTTACGGCAGGGCGGATAGTGGTCCGGCTGGCTGACGGTTACTTCTGCAAAAGGCGGGAAGGTATACTGCCCGCTGCTGTCACGCTTCCAGGTCCGCCACTCCGGATCGTTCATATAATAACGTCTTCCATGGACGGCCTCTCCAATCTCCTGAGGACTGTATGAGGCTATATCCAGTTCATACCCTGCCGACTCCAGGCTATCAAACTTCTCACGGAAGGTGCCAATTCCCCAGCCGCCGCCATGAACAACCAGTCTCCCGTTCCTGGCCGCAGCGGGCAGCCCCTCCGCGGGTCCGGCATCTATGCTGCATAGAATCTCCCTTGCCGCAGGGTCATACATACTTACTTCGCGGTAGCCTTCCGCGTAACCGGGATTCAGCCTGCGGAGATTCTTCCATGACGGCGAGAGGTCGGCATCAATATAGAGCAGGTCAGCCTCCACAGGAAAGCCGGCCAGTTCACGGTACCTGTCCATGACATGCACCCAATGCCCGGATAATACAATGAAGCGCTGCCGTTCTTCCTGCTTCCATTGCTGTAATAAATGTTCCACGGCCGCAGCATCCAGGCTGCCCCGGATATCACCGGGTATTTTCTGCGAGGTCAAGGCTACGGCAAAGCTCTGCTGGTACGCTTTGCGGCTGTTGTCTGTCTGCTGTTTTTTGCTGTCGGACATGAGTGTTTCAAAGACCTCAATCTCCGCCTGGATGCCAAGTGCGGTAAGTCTCCGTTCCATCAGCAGGCCGGGGACATAGAAGCCCAGACCAAAACCAGAGCATAGAATCGTCACGGTGTTATTCATTGGAGGGTCCCTTTCTTTATCGCAGTATAGTGTAACCCGAGCGCAGAAGCGATTCGTCGAGCTTGGAGGTGAGTCTGTGCTTGCTGTCTTCATCCCGGTAAGCGAGTGCTGCATACAGCTTGCCCTTAGTGGAGCCGGCAGACCGGGACGGGTCAGGAGGCTGAAGTGTGCCCGAAGCCAAAGGAATCACGCCTTCCCCCGCTCCCAGCGAAAATAATATGCCTTCCCGCTCAAGCCGCCCCAGCAGATCTGCATAATGAACCTCGCCCATGGTTGCCAGCGGCACCTGTAACAGGCAGGTATGCATTCCCTCCTGCTTAAGCTGGCGGTCTACATTATGCTTGATCAGACTCATCGACTTCCGGGCATTGATCTCGACCAGAGGCGCGAGGCCTCCGTCACGCAGCAGCATGGAATCCACGCATACATCACCGAAGTAACCGTCTGCATACAGCTCCCGCCCAATGCTGTGCATGATCTCCCAATAGTCTTCCCGGTCCAGCCTTTCGAGCAGAGCCGGCTCCGGGGAGTGGGACTCTCCGAAGGCAAAGCCATGGTTGACCAGCTGCTGAACGGACAATATCGAGATCCGGCCTTCCGGATCAATGTGAAATTGGCAGGAGAAGTCGGTCTCCCGGTCCAGCAGCGGCTCGAGCACAAACTTTATTCGTTTGTCCTGGTTCCGGCTGGATTCCAGGTACCCGGCAATCCGGCGCAATATCCGCTCAGAGTCCACGAGCTGATTGCCTTTGCCGGATACACCATACTCATCCTTGATCAGAAAAGCCCCCTCCTCCAGCAGCGCTTGTCCGGATTGCAGCAGCTCTTCCGCGCTATGGACAACAACAGCGATATTCGGCAGCAGCAGCCTGTCCCGCATAGCAGCAGAGTAGGTTTTGGTGTTCACTTTGCGCACAGTCTGTTCATCCGGGAGAGCGGGCTGAAGCTTATACCGCTTAACCGCCTCATGCGTTCCGGGAAGCACGGCAAAGGGCTCAAGCCATGCTCCTTCCGGTATTAACCTGTCCGGCTCCTGCCCGGGGTTCAGCCTGCCCAGCAGCTCGAATACATTCATTGCATTCAGTGCGTTCTGTGCTGTGCCAGGTGCCTCCACGCCCAGGGTTAATGGATTCATATTGGTCTTGAATGAATAATTGAGAGATTGCAGATAGTCATATTGAGCCTTGTCCATCCCATGGCGGGTTAATAGAATATCTCCGCTCCCGCAGAAGACAAACAGCAGTTCATCCATGGCCTGCACGATAGCCAGAGCCTTCGCATCAGGAACGGATGGCAGCGCAGCCAGGTCTTCCTCCCGCCAGTACCGTTCCGACTCCAGGCTGCCGCAGTGTACAGCGTGCTTCATCGTACAGCAAGCTCGGCGACATACGCGGAGAAGCGGTCCACCGATTTCAAATGCTCAAGATCAAAGGTATCAAAGTCTACTTCGACATCGAATTCGTCTTCGATTCTCAGAATAAAGTTGATGATTTGCAGCGAATCCAGTGCGGCGTCCAGCGTCAGATCGGAAGCTCCGCTCAGCGTCTGACGCAGGCCCGGCTCCTCCTTGATTTCCGCGATAATCTCAATAACCTTTTGCTGCATGTGTATACCCCTTTCAGTAGGCATGATAGGAATGAATAGGATGAATATACCAAATAGCAGACTGTTAATATATGGTTGAATACGCCAAAATATTCAGATATACTAGGATGGATTCCAGATGTCTATCTTAAGGAAGCAGGAAACGGAGGTTTGTGTTATGGAAGTTTTTCCGGTCTTTACTGGGGAATATCTATTTGACTCCTGTTCGCCGGTACAAATGCTCCTGACTCAGGAAACGGTCACTTCCGTACGTCATCAGCACGATTTTGTAGAGCTCGCCTATGTGGTTCAGGGGGAAGGCATCCACCAAGCGGATGAGGATAAAATGCAGGTTATGCAAGGGGATTTGTTAGTTATACCGCCCGGGGTTTCCCATGTCTTCCAGCCGCAGGATCTGACCGGTGCAGAGCCGCTCCTCATCTACAATTGTATGCTCAGGCCTGAGCTTGGCAGGATGCTCAGGAGGCTGCCGGAACCCTTTTCTGAAGAAGAGATGTTCCCGCTCCTGGAGCTTCTGGAGGTCAAGCAATGGTTCGGCTATAGGGAGAGCAGCATGGAGCTGGCCTTATTGCTCCGCCGTATGCATGAGATGCAGAGCTGCGGCTCACTTGGGGACGAACAGCAGCTATACCCGTTGCTGTTCGAACTGGCAGACCTCATAATGCCCGCAGTCGCCCTTCCGTTCGCTCAGGAGCCCGAAATAGACTATGATCCGCTGCATGACGTCATTCTGTATATGATCAGTCATTTCAGAGAGAAAATCACACTGAAGGAGATGAGCCGCCAGATTGCGGTGAGCTCCCGCCAGTTTCAGAGATTATTCAAAATTAAGACCGGCAGGTCCTATATCCAGATGCTCCAGGAAATCCGCATGAAATATAGCTGCCTCCTGCTGATGTTCACAGAGCTTGGGATACAGTCCATTGCCCTGGAGGTCGGAATTTATGACATGAAATATTTCTACCGGCTATTTCGTGAATATAGCGGTATGACTCCTGCCTCTTATCGAAACCGGTTGCAGAGTCACTTTTTGTCGGCGAAGGAGATGATGAGCAGTGCTGAACATTGCTCCCATTAAGAGTACGCCCTATCCTACTCTGCGCAGCTGTATTGATGACTGTATCCAGTCTGTTGCAGAGTGGCAGGGCAAGGACAGCAAGTGCATGTACGGCAATGCCTGGCAGATGTCCTTTGCAGAACAGCAGTCCCCGGATCAGCCGCTCATTGAGCGATTAGTGCTGCCACGGATCAGTACAGAATCCCTGACTGCGTATCATGGCCTTCTATTCAATTATATTGAACGGAAGGGTCCGGCGATGGATAAGGACTTTATGCTTGACCTTCTGGAGAGCCGGCTGTCTTCGGGAATGCCGGTTCTGGTCGGCTTCGATTCTTATGACTGCCCCTGGTGTGTGGCCTTCCGCAGGCTGCATACCAGCCATGCCTGTCTCGCGGTTGGACTGGACCGGCCCGGCAACATCATCTATCTGACGGATGCCTACTATGGCAAAGAGCTTGAAGCAATAGATTTCGATATCCTCGAGCAAGCCTGCCATTTCTATGCCATCTTTGAGCTCTGTGATACTTCGCGTTCATACACAGATTGGCAGACAACACTTCATGAAATGCTGACGAATCCAGCCAATCAGGTTCAGCCCGGCGAGGTTGCTGCTAACCTCAGATTCTATGCCGGGACCTATCTGCATACAGGGATTCCCGCCGATCATTCTGCCGAAGCCGGTTCCCGCTTCAAGCTGTACGCCAACGCCCTGCCCATCAGCCAGATCCGGTTCAGCCAGTTCCTGCAGCTGCTTAACCGCGAGGCCTCTGTACCTGCACTCTCCCGGGCCGCCGAGGGCTACCGTCATGCAGGAGAGCAGTGGGATCTGATTAATCAATTCATGATCAAGGTGATGTGTTCCGGCAATAAGCCGGCCGGTCGGCAGAAGATTCACAGAAGAATGTGTGAAGTCATCAGCCTGGAAGAGCAGCTGCTGGAGGAATTGGTACAATTGACGATGCAGGCTGGACGGGCCCGGTAAGTTCGTCAGCAAGGATTATTGATTCTCTATGATGAAGCATAAGTACAAAAAAGAAGCCCCCAGGACTTGCAGTTTCCTGGGGTCTTCTTTTCATTTTGGGGGAAATAGGTTGAAATTGGTGGATTTCCACATTAATATTATGTCAAATCTGTCTCCCGCCATCTGTATCACCTTTACCTGCCCTCACCAACCAAGCCACCTACAAATCACTTGCTTTTTGACAACAGCTGGCTCTATCCTCTCTGGAAAGTGTAATAGAATAGAAGAAGTATAATAAACTCAGATGCCAGCTCAGTATGAGTTTATCATCATCACATCATGAAGGAGGAGGCATTCGTGGCATTTATTCCGTTAAACTGTCCCAATTGCAGCGGAAGAATTGATTACAAGGAAGGTATGATTCTCAAGTGTCCCTATTGCCATACAGAGCTTCTATTGAAGCAAAATCATGTCTACTATGTGGATCAGACCATTAACCATTATCACGGGACAGTTCCTGAGGCCACGGCCACGCCAAAGCCGTCCGTCTCTGTCTCCATCCCCCTAAGGCTGATACTTATCCTGTTGCTCGTCATATCAGGCGCCATTGGTACTTATTTCTATTACGGCTTAGACTCTCCTCAGCACATAACAGAAGCCAATCTGTCTGTGCGGAAGATGCCCGAAAGCGAGGTCCTGCTCTCCTTTTTGCGGGAGATCTTGGATAAAGGCTCTGCGATGCCGACAGAAGAGGAATTGGCCCGTCTGCGCTATTTAACCGTAGATCATTCGGAGAATGACCAGTGGCGTTTCACCTACAGCCTCTCCGATCCCTTCAGCAATGAGCGGGCCGAGAAGATCACTTATGTTACCCAGGACAAAAGACTGAATACCCAGCGGATCGATCAGCGGGATTTCGAAGCCTTTAAGGGGCTGACGGCACTGAACCTGATGGATACCTACGAAATCTCCCAGGCGGACCAAACAACGCTTGCCCATATGGCCGGATTAAAAAGCTATGGCGGTGCCTTTAACGAATCCTTCAGCAAATTTTCCCGCTACTTTGGCGATAAGTCTAAAATTACGGAGCTAACCACCCAGCTTCGCAGCAATCAGGAATTGGCGATGTTGCTGGAATTCCCCAATCTAAGCTCTCTGGCCATTACCTATGTGGATGAGTCTGTGACGGATTTTCATTTATTGAATAAGCTGCCGCTGAAGTCCCTGTCGCTTACCTTTGTCGATGAACTGGGGTGGTTATCGTCCATGACCGGGCTGTCATCCCTGGCCATCCATCACAGTGAAGCCACAGACCTGCAGCCGCTGTACGCCTTAACCCAGCTTCAGGAGCTTCACCTTTCTTATCTGACCAATGTAAAGTCCATCGACTTTGTGCAAAACATGCCTGCTCTGCAAACGCTTGACACGGAAAATTTGAATTTTTCTAATCTGAAGCCTCTGGCCGGAAAGACTTCCATTACCACACTCCGCCTGGCTTCCTTAAGCCAGCTTAGCTCGGTAGCGGCCGTGAACAGCCTGCCCTCTTTGCGGGAGTTCACGTTGTCCGGGTACTACGAGAAGGCAGAAGCACTGACATTGCCGGGCGTAAGACGGGTCGAAATACCCGGCGACTTTCTCCCCGGACTGAAAGCGCCTGCCGTAACCGCCCTGACGATCCGGGGCGGAACTGCGGAGCTCGATATGGCCGCTCTGGGGAAATTCCCGGAGCTTGCGCAGCTTTCTCTCTGGGACATCGACGAAATGGTCCAGCTTGACGCCCTGAACGACTTGACCCGCCTGAAGACACTAAGCATCTACGATTCGTCGCTGTATAAGGAGAGCGATGCCTTATTTCGTTTGAAGCAGGTGAACACGCTGGTGTGCTCGGAATGCCGTCTGGATTTCGGCCAAAAGGCTGGCGCGGCGAACAGCGTGCTTGAGCATTTGACCTTAGACCGGCCCTCTTTTAGCATGAACAATAACTCCGTCAGTGAAGTTGACCAGGTGCTTCCTTATTTCGCCAACCTGTCCGCTCTGCGTTCCTTCACCCTGCAAGACAGCAATTTGGCTTCTCTGGAATTCATGAGCAACTGGCAGGCCATAGAAGAGCTTCATCTGGAGAACAATGCCATTTCCAATATAGAAACCTTAAGCCGCTTGCCTAATCTGCAAAAGGTATTTCTGGCCGGCAATTCCGTGTTGAACAAATCCGTGCTTGGTGCGGGCGTGCTCGTGTATTAATTCCATTACTATCCAATATACGTAAATAGACCGCTAACCGCCAGAGGTTTGCGGTCTATTTTCTATTTATTGAAGAGCAGCACTTATAGGCAATGGATATAAACTAAATAGAAACTATATATTTCATTTATAAGCTGTGCATCGCTATACTGGATTTCAAAGGAGGGGAAGCACATGACTCACTCGACTTCCAATAACCAATGGCAGGCGGACACGTATGATCACAAACTGGACTTTGTCTCCAAAATGGGCGGTGACGTCCTCTCGCTGCTACAGCCTCAGCCCGGTGAACGGGTGCTGGATATCGGCTGCGGGACGGCCGACCTGACGGCTAAGATCGCGGCAGCCGGAGCGGTGACGGTAGGCATCGATCTGTCGCCTGAGATGATCGCACGCGGCCGCGGCAAGTACCCGCACCTGAGTCTGAGCGCCCAGAATGCGTACACTTACCGGGCAGCCCAACCCTTCGATGCGGTGTTCTCTAACGCAGCATTGCACTGGATGAAGGACGCGCACGCGGTCGCGGTGACTGTGGCAAGCGCACTAAGGGATGGCGGGCGATTCGTCGCCGAGTTCGGCGGCTATCGCAACGTCGCCGCTCTCGTGAATGCGACCGAGAGCGCACTGACCGCGCATGGCTATGACCCGCAAGGACGTAATCCGTGGTACTTCCCTACCATCAGCCAATATGCGGCAGTACTGGAGGAGCATGGCTTCCTCGTTACGCTGGCCCAGCATTTTGAACGGCCTACACCCTTGCATGGTGAGAGCGGAGTCCATGATTGGCTGGACATGATGGCCGATGACTTCTTCTACGATGTCAGCGCGGAGCACAAGGTAGCGATCTATCAAGCAGTAGAAGAACAACTGCGGCCGGAGCATTACCAGCAGGGCCAGTGGATCGCAGACTACCGGCGGCTGCGCATCTGCGCGGTGAAGCAGGCCAACTGAAATCAGACGAAAATCACCCAATTTTAACTTAGGCGAATTCCCTCAGATTGCGGCTCCCCGCGCATCTTTCATCTATAATAGATCGCCGACTCCGAGTTCCAGCAATCGGCGATCCAGCACTATTCATTGTACTGTATTGCCATCTACATCGAACTTCTCCATGTATTTTTCAAGGAATACACGTGTAATGATTTCACGACAACCGTTCCACCGGATGCATAAAAGCTCATCCCGCTGCTAGTGGAATCCGGTAGGATGATGTCCGAAAAGACCACTGCCCCGTCGTTGCCAAATAGCTCCAAAGAAGACTCATCCACAAGGATATGCATACGGACGACACCGTTGACGGGTTGCACAACCGCCTCATGCAACGTCGTAAAATTGGAAGCAAAATCCGTTCTGCCGGAAGCGGATCGATCGATGAACATCTTGTTATCGGTACTCCGATAGCCGACGACCGTCTTCTGTCCTCCGCCTTCCCGCAATCGGAATCCGAATTCGGTAGCCGCTCCAGAATTGGGGAGCTGGAGTTCCACGACAATTTCGTATGCATTTCCATTGACCGTTCCAAGGATATTGCCGGATTGCGGTGTTACCGAAACATTGTTAACTGAAAAATCGGTTCCACGCAATGAACTCAGTTCGCTTATCGGATTCTGCGCAAGGATGACGTTCCCGTTCACGGTCTTTAACGACAGCTCGCGGGGAATTGTCAATTGCCCTTTCCAACCTTCGGTCGGGAAGCTAAATGGATAATCCCAATTTGACATCCATCCCATCGTAATGCGCCGGTTATCTGGTGTGTTGTAGAACGACATCCCAGCGTAATTCTCTTTCCCGAAGTCGGTAAGCAACACTTTGCCCGGAAGGTTGTCATTTACGAATTTTCCATCCGCCGTTACCTGACCAATGAAATATTCCGCCGACGAACCTTGCGTATTCGGGTTGCCGCCGGTACTGATCATCAGCACCCATTTTTTATTGTTTGCATTCCCGTCCACCGCAAGTTGGAACAAATCCGGGCACTCCCACACCCCGCCGCGTATATATTGGCTATATCCGAAATTGTCGGTCCACGTCCAATGAAGCAGATCAGTCGATGTAAAAAAGCGAATGTGATCCCCGCCGGATACCACCATAATCCATCGGTTATTGACGTCGTCACGCACGACTTTCGGATCGCGGAAATCCCAACTGCCGTTAATGCCGCCCGGGTTAGGCACTATGGCGTCATCCCCGTAATATACCCACGTGCGTCCCTTGTCTTTGCTATACGCAGCCCCGATCTTCTGATTGCCGTTCGGCTTATTCGGATTGAATGAAGTATAATAGGCAATCAAACCTTTACCGCCTGAGTCCCCGAACAACCCTGAAGCGTTGGTTAAATCAGCAACCGTGGACCCCGACCAAATATGCCCCAAGTGGTTCCATTTCAACGCAAGCGGCATCTGCTTCCAATGTAAAAGGTCGGTGCTGATGGCATGAGCCCATTGGCCTCCATCCTGGTGGAACAGATGATATTCACCTTCAAAATACACCAGTCCGTTCGGATCGCTGGCCCATCCTCGCGTGTCCGTAAAATGGTATTGCGGTCGGTACAGCTCAGTATAATAATTGCTGTATGGGGTAAGATACACATCTTGAAAATATGCGGCCCCATTCTTCACCGTCATTCCGGCGTATCCGCTCAAAAAGTCGGCATCTTGTGCTACGATCTTCTCCGCCGAATACCCATCGACATAAACCGTAAGGTTCGAACCTATCGCCGTTATTTCAATATGGTGTTTGTTCCCAGTCTTCAAAGGAATGCCGGATTTCGATTGGATTACCGTTTCGGTGTCCCCGTGTTTTTTGAGTAATGTGACGGTATGATCGCTCGGCCGTATTCGAAGAATATATCCGTTCGTACCATCCCTGTCAGAACGGAACATCAACCCTGCGACCGCTTGCGGCGTTAAGGAGTCCACCGTCACGTCACCCTCAAACACGAAATCGCTTGTCACACTGTCGGCGATACAAGTCGCTTCTGCGTTCGCAGATCCGACGCCCTTAACTATGTTCTGATTCAGCGTCCACTCGCCCCTTGACATACAACTTTTCAGATTACTAGTTCCCCAGCCGCTTAGGTTCGTGTACACGGGTGGAGTTGTTGCGGTTGCGGTTGCGGTTGCGGTTGCGGTTGCGGTTGCCGGTTGCGGTTGCGGTTGCGGTTGCGGTTGCGGTTGCGGTTGCGGTTGCGGTTGCAATTGGAGTTGCAGTTGGCGTTGGCGTTGAAGTTGGAGTTGCAGTTGGCGTTGCAGTTGGCGTTGCAGTTGGCGTTGTCGAATCCGGTGTCATTATGATGTTCTGGAACAACATCGAGCTGTTCCAAACTTGAACACCTAAGTAACCTCCGGTGTAAGCGTTGTCATTTATGCTAATCAAAGGTGTAGCACTGCTCCCCCAGTATACCTGGAGCGCTGATCCAACAGCTCTCACTTTCAGATGATAGGTTGTGTTAGCCGCAAGCGAAACGCTGTACACGCCCAACTCACGATCTCCGTTCGCATCCTTCAAGCGAATCCGGCCGCCTACCGGATCGATCTGCAGCATATAAGAGCCCCAGCCGCTGTTATTGGAGCGGAATACCAATGCGCCACTCCCTTGGAATTGGCGAATGGTCACATCAGTTTCATAAGTAAAATCGTTGGCAGTCGTTGTCGATAGCGCAAAGAAATTACCGCCAGACGTGAGCAGCTTCCCGTCTGCACTGTTCGTTAATGTCCCCGCATCCCCCGAAGTCACCCAGCCGCTTAAGTTCGTGTTCACCCCAGTACCATCGGCTGTTGCTCTTGTAGCGTTACCTGTCCATAAAATCGGTATGGCAAGCATCATCGCGAGTATGAGCTTTACCCCATAAAACATTCGATTCTTCAACAACAGTCATCCACTCCCATTCATCGGATTGTGAAAATGATAATAAATAAACTCAACTTTCACACCTAGAAAATCAGCATAACCATATCGAAGAGGTGTTTTCTCTACGATAGAACAAAAGCAGTCATTCAATTAACTACCAAAAGAAATCAAACCGGTATTTATGGAACTCCATGTCCTCAATCACTAAGATGGTAACGCTTTCAATAAAAAATTCAGGTTCACTTATACCTTTTTATTTCGCATTGTCTTTACCCTGTTGTTTAACCAGAAGGCCTGGCTCCGATTGTTGGAGAGCAGCGAACGTGAGTCCTTCCATGGTAAGGATACGGTATCTTCATATGCATCTTGACTCTTTCGAGTCTTTTGTGACGACGCGACAGGATTCACTTCATGTTACGGCCTGCCGGTTTGCTCGCCCTTCCTGTAGAAGGTACTTTTGCACAGGGCTTCAACCTTAGGATCTCTCCACCAGTTGCGTGCCAGCTACGAGGCGATTTGCTCCTACCTCGGCCGGACTTTCACCGGCTAGTTGTGCCTAGCTTGGCTAGGTGCGCAATTGATCAAAACCCTTCCGCCAACAAGCATGCTGTAAACGAATTGATTTTCTCGATTCCCCCCCATTCTGGATTGCCTTTGCCCATTACGATATCATCCTATCAAATGAAAGAGCCGATTAAATTCAATATTCTCTGTTTATACTTTTAAATTTTATAATCCACTTGTACGTTACCTCACCTCAGAACTAACCAACCCTATTCTTGAATTGTTCTTTATGGCTTGTGCGATAATCAATTTCCAGGAAAGGATTTGAAGTGCCAGTGCATCTGAGGCATCGTAGAAAGGGATACCGGGAAAAGAAAAGCCGGGCGATAATCAGGGGAATGCCTGAAGATTGCCCGGCTTATAGGTAAACATTAAGTGATCAGAGGTCAGTTTATGTGGGGGTTACAGCAGAGGGATTCGTCCTCTCCCCTGCATCTATTTATCGGCTTTATCACATCTTTATTCATTTTTTAGATTAGAGGGTTACAACATCCCTCACCAACCAAGCCACACTTTCCACATGCACCGTATGCGGGAACATATTATCCTGGGATGTGATCTGTAGCATTCCGCAGAAACCTTGATTTGACGGGCTTTTCCCAATGGACTTCCGTTCTGGAAGGCTGATTTCCGCATGTTTCTGTTGATGTTTTACATCAATTTTACATCAATTTATTAAATGACTGGTCTCATCGCTACCACAATAACAAGAGTATCTATTCATATTCGTTCATATTGGAGGTAGCTAACTATTACGTAAGGATGGTTAGACTAAAAAGGGGGACGGACAATTATTCGCATTATTTTGTTAACTCCTCCCTAGCTTTACTAATGGAGCATCGGATCCTCACTTATTATCTTTCGTAGCCTTCACTAGGCCTCTATTATCAATAATGGTTAATTTTTGCGTAGTTCCTTTGCAGCATTGAGGACCCACCATGCGATACCCCGCTTTACAAAGTCGGTTTCATTCATTAAGCCTTCCTCGTGAATAAAATCATCCACTTTATCGCGAATCTGGTATTGAAGCCTTTCGAAAGCGACTTTCCCCACTTTTATTCCAAGCTCCCTACCCGTGCTCTCCAGTTTGTTCCGATCCGCAATCGACGTGAACAGTTCTGGGAAGATCATAATCTCCATGCGATGCACATAAAACAATGGTCTCCCATTTATAAATGAGAACCTGTCCATATGTTCGATCAGTCCGATCTCAGCCGCTTTATTAACTGCGCGAAAGTCGAATCCTTCCTTCTTACGAAGCAGTAACAATTGACGGACTTTTTCTCGTGTATTCGTATCTTGTAGATATGTTACAAAATCTCCTTTAAAGACTCTAGCTGTACCTTCAGCCGAAATAGCATTAGCTTCTGTTTCTGTCCAATAAGCATCGAAATGCGATATTTCGGCAGAGAGGTCCCATGCATGAATATCTTGATGCAGCCGCTGTAAGGTTTGAGTAGCCAATGGCTCGATGTGAGCATATTGTGGGTTAGACATATCTTGCTTAAGTAGCTGGTATGCTCGGCGTAATAAGCTGTTATTATCGATTGGGGTAGGCATGCAGTCAAACCTCCATGTTAAATATCTTCTTGTTAATTAAACGATTCCAAGCCGGTTACTACTCTACTTGCAATCTTGAACCCCTTGTTATTTTACTTAAATTTCTAATTAGTGCCATGCACCCCCTCCTCAATAGATTGTTCCTTACTATAATAAAGTTAACTGGGCTCTCAAAGTAGTATATTCGTACAATAAAATTCTCCCGATAGGGAGAAGATCTTACAGGCAACACTTTAAACCTTCTAACTCACATAAAAGTTAGTATAACTATACCCCTCCCTGGTTTTCTTCACCTCCAGGATTGCTGGTATCGCCTGTTTCAGCTCTTGGACATGAGAGATCACACCAATCATTCGGCCGGACTGTTGCAGGTCAATCAGAGTATCAATGGCCTTGTTCAGAGACTCTTCGTCCAGTGAACCAAAACCCTCGTCGATGAACATGGTTTCTAGTGAAACGCCGCCATCATAGGCTTGAATAACATCAGCCATTCCTAGCGCCAGGCACAAGGAAGCATTAAACTTTTCTCCACCGGATAATGTCTTCACATCCCTCAGTTGACCGGTATAATTGTCATACACATCAAAACCAAGGCCACTTTGCTTGCCGCGTTTCTCCATGCGGTCGCTGCGGACAAGGTAGTATTGTCCTCCGGACATCTTCTGTAGCCGATGGTTTGCATTGTGAATAATTTTATCTAAAAACTCAATTTGCAGATAGCGTTCAAAGGAGATCTTACTACTATTTTCTCCGCGTACAACATCATATAAATCTTTCACGACTTGGTATTCGCGTTCAGCCTCTTGGAAACTACGCTCAGCCATAAGAATATTCGCCTTAAATTCCGTTCCTTTATCAAAGTTATTCTCGGCTTGGATAGAATCCGCGCGAACGATATCAATAGATTGCTCCAGATCATCTAGAAGCTTCTGCAGGATAGCAAGATTTTGACGTTCTTTACCTGCTAGCGTAGAGGTTAATTCCTCAATTTGCTTGGTTACCGATGCCAATGAGGCCTTGTGCATTTCAATTCGACTCTTCAGCTCAGCTTGAGCACCATTGCTCATCTTCGCTGCTTTATAGTTTTCTTCTGAAGCAAACCCAGCTTGTTCTAACGCTCCGAGGTAGCTATGAAGAGCCTTGCCCTTATTGGTAGTCGCTTCGCTCTTCACGTTCTCAGCATTGACTCGACTTGCAAAAGCTTTAATTTTCCGTTCATTCGCCTCATGGTATTGACTCTGCGCTTGCTTCCATGCATCCTCCATTTGCCTTTTGTTGACCTCTGCAATCTTGATATGCTGCTCTAGCTTCTCAAGACTACGTACATCTTCTGGCAAGCTGGATAACGATTGATCAAATAACGCTTTCTCAGTTACATGTTCTGTATTTTTGTTATTGAACAAATTCAGCGTATGTTCCTTTTGTTTGCGTAAATCCTCCAATTTCTTATCCAATGTATCTAATGCTTGCTTGAGTGGAGCTAACATGGCATAAGCTTCCTTCAGCCTATTCTCCTCTTCCTTTAGCGCCTTCCCCTCTATTAATAGCTCCGCATATACACTCTGAATCCCTTCTAACGGATACCCCAGTTCCAGCAACGGTTGCCGCTTCTCTCGAATCTGCTGTTCAGTAGTTGTAAGTTTCGCTTTTGCTTCGAGGTATTTTTTTTCAAATAAAGATTTCTCCTTACGCATCTGTTCAAGCTCATCTTTGGTAGGAATATCGCCGGTGACTGCCGCCTTTTGGGGATGATCAAGACTTCCGCAGACCGGACATAACTCACCGTCATGAAGATGACTTGCAAGCAATCCTGCTTGTCCTTCAATCCAGCGTTCCTCAATTGCAGAATACGCTTGATCTGCTTGATCAAACGACACTTTATCCTCTCTTTCTTCTGCCTGTTCCTTTGTAAGTTTGTCTAAGAGGTCCAGGTATTCTTTCATAATTACAGCCTGCTGTCTTAACAGATTAAGCTTCTCTGTCTTTGCTGGCAAATGGAGAACCTTATCTTCCAGTTCCTTTACTTGAGCTGCCTTAGAGGATCGTTCGTTATGCTTAATTTCCAGCTCATCATTTACACCGTTCAACTGCTTGGACAAGGTATCCACTTCTATCGCAAGTTTCGTGACACGTTGCTGCCTCTGATCAATCTCTTTTACTGCTGGTAGATATCCTTGAAGTCGATCCAGTTCACGTAAAGATTGATTGCGTATTTCTTCTTTTCCCTCTTCCTGCTTATAGAGAGCATTAGCCGAACTGAGGGCAGCTTCAGCCTGCAGGCATTCAGTAAGCGCAGCTTCGAGGAACTTGATTTTACGGCTTAGTTCATCCGTCATTTCAATATTATGCCGCTCATAGATCTCAAGATGATCCGCTTGCTCCGCGAGTGAAAGCTGCACCGTTTGCTGCTTGATAACATCCTCTTTCGCTACTAGCTGTTGCTTTAATTCAGATTTCTGGTCTAACAGATCAAATTGCCCATTCACGGCTTGAGCTTGATGGTAGACCGCCGTATGCTCTTGGAACTTGGTCATTTCGGATTGCAGCAGCAGCTTTTTTTCTTTCAGTTGCACAGTATAATATTCAATCTCTTTATCCAATGCTTCAAGCACTTGATAAGTATTGTAGTTATCCTGCTGGAAGACCCTGTACAATTCTGAGTCTTCACGTCCGCCTAAAGCACCCTTCACATTACAGATATGATATTCTAGCATCTTCGCCTGCTCCGAACAGACTTGCTGCATATCCTTACGTTGTTCATTTAAATGGTCGGTGACCTGTTTATATAATCCTGTCTTAAAGATCCGGCGCAAAATTTCTTCCTTGTTCTCTGTCTCTGAGGTGAGCAGCTTGCGGAATTCACCCTGTGGCAGCATAACGATCTGGCTAAACTGCTCCTTGGTGAGTCCAATAAGTCCGCGAATTTTCTCATCCACCTGCGACACGATAAAGCGATCGACAATAGGGATAGCCTGTCCACTGCCGATTTCATGCAGTTCATAACTTTCTCCCGTGGCACCTTTATTACCAGCCTTCACATGAGCCAACTGCCGAAATACTCGATACGTCCGGCCTTTCAGCTCAAATTCCAATTCAACTGAAGTGTGGGCCTGGTCATCGGCGAAATGGCTGCGGAGCATCTTGTTATCATTTCTGTCCTCACCGCTTGCATCTCCATAAAGAGCGAAACTGATCGCGTCAAAAATAGATGTTTTCCCGGCCCCCGTGTTCCCTGATACCACAAATAAGCGGTGCTCTTTAAGCTCAGAGAAATCAATAACCTCTGTATCCTTATACGGCCCGAACGCCGTCATTGTCAGCTTCAATGGTCTCATAACGCTCACCTTCTTTCTCCAGGATCTCCTGCAGCGTTTCGATAAACAACTTCTCTGTTTCTGGCGATAGCTCCGTTCCTCTTACATCTTTATAAAAAGCTTTGAACAGCGAAAGTCCATCCATTTTCGCTCGCCCATCAACCGCCTGTGCCTCCCCAATTAACCCTGAGATAGCCATCTTGCGTTCTACATGCATAGCATTTGGATAGACCGAGCGTACTCGTTCCATTGGCGATGAGACCAACACTTCATCCAGCAAGCGGACAAACACATAATCCTCATTGATAACATGTCGCTCTATATCTGCTATCAAGCCTTCTACGGTCCGCATGTCACGTCGTGGTGTCAGCAGTCTCCGCTCAATCGTTGTTTCCCCGTGGTTATCCAGATGGACAATTAAATATCCCTTGTTATGAAGTTCTTCCGAAATGGAATACTTCAGCGGTGAGCCAGCATATCGGACCGTTTCGTTTCCAACATGATGTGCCTGATGCAAGTGACCTAATGCGGTGTAATGGAATCCGTCAAAAAATTCGGAGCTTACATGTTCAGCCCCACCGATGGACAGCGGCCGTTCAGAGTCGCTTGTATTATCCTGCGCTTCACCGCCAGGCGTCACGAAAGCATGTCCCACAAAAATATGGCGGGCGTTTGGGTCCATCTTTCTTTTAATATTCTCCGTAATCTTCTGCATGGCATCGTTATGTGTTCTAATATCCTGATCACCAAGTAAATAACGTACTTTCCCCGGCTCAGCATAAGGAATAAGATGGAAGTGAACTTCACCATGCTCATCATTCAATATCACTGGCTCCATTGAGGTGGTAAGTTCCCCTGCAATATGGAGCCCCGAGGCTTTCATAATACTGCTACCGAAATCAAGGCGGCTTGGACTATCGTGATTACCGGCGACGGCGAGCACGGGAATTTTCAACTGCAGTATAATCTTCTGCAGCACCCTATCGAGTAATTGCACTGCTTCCGTCGGTGGGACGGCACGATCGTATAGATCGCCTGCGATAATGATAGCATCAGGCTGCTCTGCCTCAATATCCTTGATAAACTGTTCAAGAATATATTGCTGATCCTCAGTCATATAAATGCCTTGTACCAGCTTGCCCAGGTGCCAGTCTGCTGTGTGGAAGATTTTCATGGTTTCCCGTCCTTTCGGATATTCTTTCACCTAACTTAAGCGTCATAGGGTTCCTAGTTTTTATGTTACTTTATTATTAACAAAAGTTCGCTGACAGTGGGTTGTCAGCGAACTCTTGTTCTTGTGATGTGATTTCATATAAAAGTTTAATTGCCGACTACTATGTTCTCTTTTTTTAAAATCAAATCGTATAATGCAATCCATCCCCTATAAATATGTCCCTCTCGTCTCCGCAGCTATAGAAGGATTTGTCCAATGGTTCCTTTGAGTGTACAAGTTGTTCTTCATTTGCAGTTCAGCTTGCTTTATCACCAATTCTGTAGCATCCTTGATTTCATCGGGCGGGTATTTATATTCCTTCAATAAACGTTTGATGAGGGATCTCATATTGGCTCTGGCATCGTTACGTTTTTCCCAATCGGGAGTTTTGTTATCATTAATCAATTGAATTAATCTCTTTGCCATTTCTCGTAGTATGTCTGATTTATAATGCGCTTTAATTAGCTCTGGTTTCGCCAAAGCATCATAGAACGCTTGCTCCTCAGGTGACAATTGCAAATCTATACCTTCATTAGTTGCCGATTCAATTTCCTTCGCGATATCGATCATCTCGGTAATTAACACATTGATATCTTCAATATGGTTATACCGTTCTACGATAACTTTTAGCTTGTCGGAGAAATATCCCGAACGAACAATATTCGTTTGCTCGAACCATTTGATCTTATCATCAAGTAGTTTTTTCAGGATGTTAGCTGCAACATTTTTACGTTTCATCGCCATGATCTTTTGCAAATTTTCAACGGATAACAGGCTCTTTTCTTGCTTTGCAGAAATGGAAACCACCTCGTCACCATCTCTAATAATGGCTTGTTCGATCATCTCAGATATTTTCCGTTTGAATGCTTCCACATCAGGCATGCCATCCCGTTCTACCTTAACAATAAACGATTTGATCGCTACAAAGAAGCTCACTCGGACGCGCACTTCAAAATCCAGCGCAGTCGCACAAATGGTATACGCGCTTTGCAACCTAACTACATGCTTCATAAAAACATCTTTGGCGCGTTCCTTCAATACATGCTCAACACCATCTTGAATGAGCTCGAAGCGTTCTTTTGGCGTAGCTTCCATATACCTGCTAAATTCAAAGCCGTGGAACATTCCTTCCAAAATCTCTATTTCGGTCATTAGTATTTCCTTGGCTTTTTCGATATCAGGCACACTGTTCTTATCCCGATTGGTATAGGTATTCAAGGCTTCTTTTAAATATTTGCTCAGCCCGATATAATCAACGATGAGTCCGGACTCTTTCTCTTTATATACGCGGTTGACTCTAGCGATCGCTTGCATCAAATTGTGTTCTTTCATAATTTTATCTATGTACATCGTATCAAGGCAGGGAACATCGAAGCCGGTTAACCACATATCGACCACAATGACTATTTTAAGGTCGCTGTCCTCTTTTTTGAAAAGGTTAGCAAGTGTTTGACGGTATTGTTTAGTTCCTATAACATCGCGCATTTCTTGTTCATCTTTATTACTGTCCGTCATAACCAAACGAACGTGATCGGCTAATTCCGGTGCTTTCTCTTGAATAAGTTGATACATCCGAAAAGCAATTTTGCGCGAATAAGCGACAATCATCGCTTTACCTTTGAGCATATCTTTACGAATTGCATAATGCTTCAGAATATCATCCACGACCAGATTCAACCGATCTTCATCACCAATGACCGCTTCCATTGTCACGAGGTCTTTTTTCAATTGTTCAATCTTTTCGAGAGAAAGGCCTTGTTCTTGAATCTTCGCGACTTCATGATCAATTTTGTCGAGTATTCCTTCATCGAGATGCACTTTGGCTAAACGATTCTCATAGTGTAAGTCCACTGTTGCTCCGTCCAACTTGGCTTGCGTCATATCGTAAACATCAATCAGTTCACCAAACACCCCGATGGTTGATTTATCATTCGAGTCAATGGGGGTACCCGTAAACCCAATGAATGTAGCGTTCGGTAACGCATCTCTTAAGTATTTGGCATAGCCATAGACCAACTCGGCTTCCAGCGTCTTCTTGTCAATTCTGATATCAGGGTCGACTCCGTATTGGGAGCGATGGGCTTCATCTGCAATAACAATAACATCGTGACGATTAGAGAGCATCCCTGTTTGTTCAGTGAATTTCTGAATTGTCGTAAAGATGATCCCGCCCACAGAGCGCTTATCTAACAACGTATTAAGATCCTCCCGTGATTCGGCACGAACTGGGGATTGGCGAAGGTATTCCGTTGCACTGCTGAAGGTCCCGTGAATTTGCTCATCTAAATCATTGCGATCTGTTACCACAACTAACGTCGGATTGTTCAACTTCTGAATTAAACCCGCAGATAAAAATACCATCGAAAAAGACTTGCCAGAACCCTGAGTATGCCAAACTACACCACCGCGTTTATCTCCATCCACAGCATGAACGACACTATGGATAGCCTTCTTCATACCATAATATTGGTGGTAAGCAGAAATAATCTTGGACTTTCCACCTGCAAAAAAAGTGAAGTTCTTCACCACGTCCAATAGCCGCTCTTTGTGCAATAAACCTTTGATTAGTGTACCGATCTGCGCAATGTGAGGTGCATCTATAATAGGGGAATCCATATCAACTTTTTTCCACTGCATAAAGTAGTCATAGGCTGAGGTGATCGAGCCAAAACGGGCATTTACCCCGTCACTAATGATACTAAAGGCATTATAGTGAAACAGAGGTTTGATCATATCTTGGTACGTCTTGATCTGTAAATAACCATCATGAATCGTCGCTTGCTCACGAACTGATGATTTCAATTCCATGACTACGAGCGGTAAGCCATTAATGAATAAAACGATATCCGGGCGCTTCTCAGCTTTATAAATGACTGTAAATTGATTGATTGCTTTGAATGAATTGTTATAGGGCTGTTCAAAGTCCATCACTTTGACAATTCGCGCAGGAATGTCCTCACCATAAACCTCAATTCTGACGCCCTCAATGAGATAGCGATGGAAAAGTTGATTGGCGGCGATAAGGCTAGCATCGTCAATATAGAGAATCTGACGTAATGCTACCTCTATGATTTCAGTTGATAGAGTTGGATTGAGAGCATAAAGTGCCTCTCTCAGATCGTCTTCTAACACAACCTTTGCATAATCACGCGCAAGGTCGTAGCCGTTCAATATGGTGTAGTTCAGTTCGTCCTGCAAAAGTTCAAGTACTACTGCTTCCAGGCTATCTTCTGTAAACATAGGTTCACCGCCAATTTATAATTCGACTTGGGATACGTCGATTTCTCCGGACATGAGTTTGGGGAGTAGGGTGTCGCGGAGGTTAGATAAACATGCATTTGAGGAGATATTAGTGCTACACTTCAAACTTAAAGTACTGATTAATAACTCATATTTTTCAAGTACATTATGAGGTGGGGTAATAATGTTAACATTTTTCAATCCTTGTATAGTAATTGCCTTTTGTGTAGAACCTATGGTTATATTATCAATCTGATTTTCCCCATCACCATAAAGTAACCAGTTATAAATAAATTGACTATAATATTTCTCTTTGAAATTTCGAAACCAAGTAAGATTTCCATCTTTAAAGTAAAACTTTTCAATACTGACCAAATAAGGCACCCCCAATGTCCCTACAGAAGTGAGTAATATGTCACCCTGACTCGGAGAACCATGTTTCTTGTCTATCTCATTAAACTTCTCTTCTGAAATGAATAACTCAGTAGATATTGTATTTCCTTTAAACTTTTCAATTATCTCCTTTGACCTATAAAAAGGGATTCCTTCAACCTTATAATCTGACATGAAAATTCGCTTACTTGATGTGATCTCACACAATTCCTCGAGTTTACCATACTTCCAAAATATCGGAATATCTTTCCCAAAGTCTTCACACCATTCCATCTCACCACCACTAGACTTATAGGGTTCACCGTTCTCATTTGGAAACTCAAAATCAACAAACCATTGCTTAAAAATCGCTTGTGCCATTTGCTCAAGCACTTTGTTCATGCGATTGTTGAGTTCGATCTTGTCGTCTAGAGAAGCGAGAATTTTTTCGATGCCTATTTGTTCTTGTAACGGCGGCAAAAAAATTAGAACTCTCTTAAAGTCTTTTAAAACCATTCTTGGTATTGCTGATCCCGATCCATAATTACTTTTTATATAATTTTTAGTAGTTTTATTATTTAAAAAATAATACAAAAACCGTGGTAGTATTTTCTCCATATCTGGACGAAGTATAGCTATTGAGGAAAGAAGAACTATGTCTTCAGTTTGCTTAAAAAGAAGAACATCCTCTAAATATCTTGCGCCATCTTTTCCAATTAAAACATCCCCATATTGAGGTTTACATCCATTTTTAACCAATATACGAAAATCAGATTCTGAAATCATTCTACAATTTTCAAGGTTAAACTCATATTTATCCATATCTTTCACAGATGCCATATAATAACCTTTTTCAACACTCGGAGGGCTGGTATGAGATCCATCAGTTATTAAAGTACATACATCACCTAACTGAACCTCTTTCCAACCATTAACTCTAAAACTCATACCCAATCCCCCCCAGACTCTTCTTGATCTTCTCGTCCAGTACAGAAGACTCCGACATTAAATCTGAAAGTTCGGATACAAGCTTCTCCATCTTTTCCTCAAATGGTTCATCATCTACGATTTCTTTCACACCCACATAACGTCCTGGCGTTAACATATAATCATGCTTCTGAATTTCCTCAAGACTAGCTGACTTACAGAAACCGACCTCATCCTCATATCCATCATTCTTAAGCCACTTATGGTAGGTATCCGAAATCAATGAGATGTCTTCATCTGTTAACTCCCGTAATTTGCGACTTACCATAACACCCATGTCACGAGCATCGATGAATAACACTTCACCTTTGCGTTTCTTCCCACGTCTCAGGAACCATAAGCACACAGGAATTCCTGTTGTGTAGAATAATTTATCTGGCATTGCTACAATACAATCGACTACGTCTTCATCAATGAATTTAGTGCGAATTGTTCCTTCCCCCGCCGTTTGCGAAGACAACGAACCATTTGCCAACACAATTCCAGCAACTCCTTTGGAAGGTTTAAGTTTATTCAGCATATGAGAGAGCCAGGCATAGTTGGCATTGTTCTTAGCAGGGATTCCCCATTTCCAACGCGAATCATCTAACAGGCTTTCTTGACCCCAATCGCTAATATTAAATGGTGGATTGGCAAGTACATAGTCAAATTTTTCATCTCGGAATTGATCTGAATGGAATGTATCTTCGTGCGTTTTCCCTAGGTTGGATTCAATCCCTCTAATGGCAAGGTTCATTGTTGCTAGTCTTCTTGTCTCTGCATTTAATTCCTGTCCATACACTGAAAGCTTGAACGTACTGCCACCATGCGCTTTAACGAATTTCTGAGCCTGTACGAACATTCCTCCAGAACCGCAACATGGATCATATATCGTGCCCTCGAAGGGTTCGATCATATCTACCAATAGTTTAACTACGCTACTCGGAGTATAGTACTCACCGCCACCCGCTCCCAAGATAAAGGCGAATTTACCGAGAAAATATTCATAAACTCGACCAAGCGCGTCCTCTTCAATCAATAGCGTATTAGAGTTTTCGAAGACCATAATGACTTCGCCAATTCTACGTTGGTCAATATCTGCACCGGAATAAATTTTAGGCAACACGCCGGCGAGATTTTTATTTTCTTTTTCAATCGCAATAAAAGCCTCATCAATGATTTGACCGATGTTTGGCTTAGTCGCATGCTTAATGATGGATTTCCAACGTGCTTCTTCAGGGACATAAAATACATTAAAGCGTTCGTATTCGTCACGATCATCCTCGAAGCCATCCCCCTCTGCAATCAGTTCGTTATATCTTTGCTCGAATCGATCCGATATGTATTTAAGAAATACGATACCGAGTACGATGTTCTTATATTTGGAAGCATCAATACTGCCTCTTAGTTTATCTGCTGCTGCCCATAGTTTGTCTTCGATACTCGTTACTAACTTTTCATTTGCCATTGTATGAAATTCTCCTGTCTAGGTGTTTAGTAGTACTATAGTCTTATTCCACTTACTAACTTGAAATTCCTTTATTCGACAAATGATTCTCATCCTTTTTAAATATTTACGATGTCAATCAACCGATTATGAATGCTCTGCCAGCTTTTGTTAAGATCAACCGTATAAACATTCAAAGGATGTCCTTTTATCACATAAGATAGATTTAATTCCTTGTCGACTTTGGGGTAAAGAAGAGTTCCAATGACAGGCTTTTTATTTGCAAGATTCGTCTGGCGATAGTTATTCAGATAAGCAAACATTTGATACAAATTGCCGCTAATCAGTTTCTCAGAGTCATACCTTTGGATATAAGCGGAATGATAAAACTTCGTATCCATAATGATTTTGTAAGAGTCACACTCCAGAGAAATATCCGTTTCCATTCGAGGAAGTAACGACAAGTCCTCTCCCTCTGCATCCCAATAAATCACTTCTCTAGTAACCTTAAATTCAGTGCATTCCGCTCGGTAGAAATTACGTACAAAGCTTTCAAAAAGAGCAGCCATTTCTTGATGATTACGCTGGAAATCCATGAATTTTAGATCAGATTCTTCCTCATTCATAAGTAAGCAGTCATAGAACAGCTTGCAAATATCCAAGACAAATCCATAATACTTATTACTCCTATGCAATCGAACTTCGGTAAAGATACGAGCATTTAATGAGATCAGAGATATCTCCCCAAAATAAGAGTAAATCCGGCTTACTTGTTCACGCAGCCCCGGATCCAAATCTTTAACATGAAGAAGATTGAATAATGTGGTCTTAATAATCCGGTTATGCAGAATATCATGATTCAATTCTGCATATTGGATCACCATCTTGCTTCTATGGAAAGATAGCTTACGAATTGAGTCTTGAAAATTGATTTTACCTTTTAATGAAGCCGATTCTTCAGTTAACTCCGTGTACTCTCTATAAAAACCTCTCTTAATCAAGGACTGCAGCTGTTCCAGAAGCACTCGTGTTAGCAGATGATATATATCTCTATCCTGTTCCTGGCCTACAGGTACACATTCCTTTTCTTGAAGCCGATTCCATGCATAACACAACATGTAATAAACATTCTTGACAGGAATTTTAGTATATTCCATGAAGCATCTCTCTCACTTTATCTTCGCAATCGAACCAATATTCGTTGAGCAATGGTTCAACTTCCAGCTTCATAATTCTTCGGAACCATTTTTCCTCGTCTTGTACATCTGTTAATGGGCAAAAATAGCTGTGTCCGATTTCATAACCTTTACCCAAATTCAGCATATCTTTGACGATTGCCTGATTAATATCAGTAAGAGTAGTTATGATCTTATCGATGCAGCCTTGACTAACTCCCTTGCCCATTAGATTTTCTCTAAACTGTTGGCTATGAAAGGCAGGCTCTACAGAGATAAAGGCAAATCTTCTGCGAAGCGCATAATCTACCAATGCTAGGGAACGGTCTGCCGTATTCATCGTACCTATCATATATAGATTCTTAGGAATATAGAACAACTCGTCCCCTTCACTGTAAGCAAGCTTGACTGCGTAAGATTTGCCGCGTTTATCCGTCTCAATGAGCATCATGAGTTCCCCGAATATTTTGGACAAATTACCCCTGTTGATTTCATCAATGATCATATAATAATTATGTTCAGGGTCCAGAATCGCCTTTTGGCAGAATTCATAGAAGATCCCATCCTTCAGAGCAAAACCTCCACCTGAAACTGGCTTATAACCTCTTATGAAATCTTCATAAGCATATGACTGATGAAATTGAACCATGATTACCCGGCCATCATCCTTTACTCCGTTATGCAGATAAGCAAAGCGCTTCGCAACAAAGGTTTTACCGACACCTGGCGGCCCTTGCAGTATGATATTATTTTTATAATCCAAGGTTTCTATAATCTCCTCAACCTTTTCTGGTGTCATAAATACTTCTTCAAATAAATGTTCTAGCGTGTATAGTGTAAGCTTTTGCTCTGTCCGATTTTCTTCTACATCTGCACCGTTCTCATCAATTGTTTCTTCTTCCAACCCTGTCAATTGTAGAAGCTCTTGAACAAAATCTGTATAACTCGTAATATTCGTTAGTGTTTTCAAAGGCGTTTTATTAGCTATCTGCCAATCTCCTACCTTCAACCAATCCGCTTTTCGAATGGAGTGATATATTGCTCTAGTGAAATCATATTGGTAATCCGAGGATATTGAACCCACGGCAATGATGCTCTTGCTTCCTTTCTTAATGAAAACAACGTCGCCCTCTCTCATCTCGTTCGCAAACTCGTAATTAGCCAAAGCATCATTATTAGGGTTGTGTGTGAGTTGGAAAATCTCCTTTAGTGATTCATTAATTTCTCTCTTGCTTGCATATTGTTTTAGATCACCTAACTCTTCCCAGCCAATCGCAACCAATCCATTCTTATAGAAATCATCCCAATGTATCGCATCTTCACCGGCAGCAAGCAACCAATATTGAATACTGGAAGTATCACCATCATCCTCAGCTTTGCCGAATTGTTCGAATAAAAAGCTTAAGAACTGGTCAATCTCCAGATAAAGGGGCAATTCCGTCTTTCTACCCACGATATCAAAATAATGATTCAACACTTCATGTTCCAAGAGGCTTTGTTGGAATTTCATAAACTTAACGCCGTAGGAATCCCCTCTTGCATATTTAGGATTAAGTAGCAGCACATTTTCAACGGCGACCTTATCTCTTTGATTGTAAAAGCAATACTGATCCGGAAAGACATTACCAATCAGCTCGCTAACCACACTGTGACCAAATCCGAACAATTTGTAATCATCGCTCGAAATAAACCCATCGATTCGATCTTCAATTTCTCCTTCCCCATACAAAAGGAAAAGAAAACTATTGCGATACTTTTCAATAGGCTCATTTATATTTCCCAGAGCTCTCTTTCTGGCAAGGTTCATTCGAAAAGCGTTAATATGATTACCAAGCTCCTGTATCTTTTCCCACTCTAAAGTTTCAAGGTTCTCTCTATTCTTGAACGATTGGAAAAAGAGGTGGTTCTCATGTAAAAAACCACACTTATCAAACCATTCGTCAGCGCTCTCTTTAAACAGATATAAATATCTATCTAACAATGGCAGACTAGCTCGTTCGCCAACCTGTTCAGGCGCATTCCAGTACTTACGCAGATTGCTATATTCGGAATCAGACAATCTGTAGTTCGTCAGCTGGCTGATTCGAAATATCTGCAAATTCATCGTTTCCGGGATTTGCTTGAGTTCATGTCTCATCAACATTCCTTCTTCGGTGTTCAGCCTTACCTCCTGAACTTCAAGTTGGACCTGATAATTCCCCAAATTATCTTCATCTACAACAGCCGGCGTATTCATTACGGTACAATGTGCGATCACACCACCGCTATTCTTAGTACCACCGTCTGATCGCCATATAAATACCTTGTCATCCTGTTGAATGTCATTTATGTAATGCTTTTGTCTTACATCCCAGTTAACAAATTTATTCTGCTGTAAATATGTATCTACATCAAACGCGTTGGGATTACCCTGAAAAATCCAATAAGTCATCGAAGAGCCTCCTAGTATAAGTTTCTAATTGAATGATTTCAAATCCCTTTCATGATCTTAACATCTATAAACAAATCAACCATATATGGTTGCAAAACATGCTCATGATCCAACCCCAACATCTTCTTTGTTTGTCCAATAGCAACCTGCCATTCTTTAACCGAAGATGGTCCGTTTACACTGTGATCTCCTATAAAATATACATTAATTAAAAAGGCCTTAATCCCGTTTAACTCACGAAGATAATACAAATGTGCTACTCGGTTTGCATACTGATAATAGGTTTTCGTCCAATCAAACTGTGCACCTATCCCTAAATCCTCTTTCACCTCGTCTAGGGTTTGCTTAATTAACGCCAAAGATTGTTCTCCCGCCTTCGACCCTGGAGACTTCAACTCCTTTAAATTTGCCTTTGCCTCCACTAGAATAACTTCTTCGGCTTCAGTTACACCGAGAGCATCCCACTGTGGTCCCCTGGAAGGCCAAAAGTTGTGCAGAGGTACAGTAATTTTATCTGCAACACCAACTTTTTCTAGAAACCCCACATCTCTATATTCCGCCATTGAATTACTACGTTTTGGCGATACCCATTGAAGTTTTCCCTTTAAGGATAGTTGCATAGTCACTAATTCAACGGAGTCTGTCTCATAATCATTCACCCAAGCTTGAATTGCTCGGAGACTCCCTCGACCGTTTTCAGGTTGGAGATAGCCTTTACGTACATTCATATTGATGAACACCTCACTATAGGTTTCTTTTGAATGATGCTATTTTCTATACACGTACATAATCATTCCGATGTAAAAAATAAAGCCCCGATTCCTTAACGGTAACCCCGAAAGCTCGTTGTAATTCATCTGTGTATGTTGCAACTTGTTGACGGTAAAAGTCTATAAAGGCCTTATACCAATTATGTATCCTTCTCCTTACTCTACTGTTTAATTCGGTTATCCCAAACCAGTTCCTTCCTTTAATTCTTCTACCCTCATTATAACGAGTAAGTGTGAATAGAGTATGTCAGCGAACGTTTGTTTGTTTAGGTTAATTGGTTTAATAATAAAAAGACCTAGTTAAGGTCTCTTAGTTGTCAGTCTATTTATACATTTGTGTCCATTCGTTCAATTGTTCCTTCAAGGATTCCCTCACAAACTTAGGTTCCAATATTTCTGCTGTGGACCATATTGCAGGATCCATCTAATGAACTCCTTCTCGTTATTTACGGTTACTTCAAAAATCATACTTCCATCTTTCTGATCCGTCATTCGGGGTCGGACAAACAGTTCCTCTTCTTTTATGTATCGAGCCACTGACGCATTAAATCGCACTTTAAATGCAATACTTTGATCTCCCTGTTCAATGGACCAGGTATTTTTCAAATATTTCTTAATATTAAATTCTCCCTTATCGAAAGACATAGATGTAAGTTCAATCTTCAGAAACCGGCTGATCCTGAACGTTCGAATTTCTTGTTTTAAGTGACAAAACCCGATAAGGTAAAAGCGCTGATCTCTTGGAATACGATAGTATGGATCAATCTTGCGATCAGTTGTCTGGTTACGAGATTGGGTATGATAGACGGCATCAATTGTCTTATGTTCTAATATAGCTTTGATAATAGGCTGTAAAAAGTTAGAACTTTCTTTACGATACGCAGGCGTTCCCATCTGAATAATATTACTTGAGTGTTGCGAAAAATATGCTGTCGAGTCAACAGAGATAAAGTTATGGAATTAGAAGTTTTGTCGAGTGCAGGAATAAAAGAAGGACATCAAGCCTTCGGCATCATTTTGTGTGCCGGACGAAAGAATGTTACCCAAATCCAGCAAGCGGCCAAGGGCAATCGTCACCTGAGCAACACCACAAATTTTCTGAATCACTCCCCTTGGTGTGTCAATCGTATGCAGCGCCGACGTATGGACAGGGTCATGAATCAGATTCGGGCCAAGCAGGCGAAAAGCGGGGATCAGAAGTTTGTATTTCTCATCGTGGATGACACGTGCTGCAAAAAAAGACAAGTCGACGAAGAAGATGGAGGCACTAAGCTTCCAGTATTCCCATGAAGCCGGTAAGTCCGTCTGGTGCCATTGCTTGGTTACGGCTCAGGTGGTCGCAAGTGGCTGTTCCTACGCTTGGGATTACCGTCCCTACTATCAAGAGGCGTATTGCCAGGCCAAGCGACTGCCCTTTAAAAGCAAGAACGACCTGGCCCTTGAAATCATCGAAGCCTTTTCAGCCCAAGAAGATGAGCGTGTCTATGTCCTCATGGACAGCTGGTACGCGAGCAGAAAAGTCATTAACGCATGTAACCGCAAGGGATTCCATGTCATTGCCGCAGTGAAAACCAATCGCATCATTCGTCCGGCAGGGGTATCTCTGCCGGACGAATGATTTTGCTGAGCAGTACATCCAAAAGTCTGACCTTCACTCCGTTACGGTGGAGGGCCAGGGGAGGTACTGGGTCTATCCTTACGAAGGACCGGTCAGCGATATCGAAAACGTCAAGCTCTTGCTGTCCTGGAAGGATGCCTACACCGCTTCGAGCAAACCACAGGTTTGTCTCTTGTGTACGGATTTGTCTTTGGATCTCGTTACGATCCAGAGATATTACGCCGTACGCTGGAACATCGAGACAGGATATAGTTACTTCAAAGAACTGCTGGGCTTCGATCAATACCAACTGCTTTCCTTTACGGGCATTCAACGTTTTTGGGCGATCCAATTCCTGACACAAAACATCCTGGAGTCTCAGCGGCAGGAATGGATGAAGAAGCAAGCCGAGTTGACACTTGGTGATGTGGTACGCCGCATTCGAGAAAAGCACTTTGGGCAGATCATCGTCTATGTGTACCAGCAGGCCCTTGAGAAAAAGCCTCTTTTCGACATTCTCAAGCATCTCAAGCTGTCTGCCTGAAACGTCGATTGGCCGAGATACTACAGGTCTGCCCTTTTAGCCCCAATCAAGTGAAATTCGCAAGACTCAAGTAAGGATAACAATTGATATCACACTTATTGTTATCAGAAGATAATAAAGTATTAGTCTTAATGTCTTTATTCCATTCGGCTATTGGAATTGTCATACCGTCAGACTCATAAAATAAGTTTTAGACTGACCCTAGAAATTGAAACAGCGACAGCAAAGGACGAGAAAATAAAGTCCTAGACTGTCGCTGTTTCATTGAACTAACGTTTCCCGTTAACTCCACTGTGATTCAAAAAAACTTAATTTGCCGAGATGCACACAGGAAAGAGCTCAGTCGGCTGCACAGGACTTGTTCAATGAATCGCTGGGTTTGCTTTCAAAACCTTCGGTTCTTGTCCCTCTCTGCCAAGATTTCCTCCTTGGAGACGTACCGGAAGTCAGAGACGGAAATCCGGGGTTTCACTTTTTCGTAGTCCAGGAAAACGTAATTGATTCCTTCTTGGAACCGGACACTGGGGTACCGGATAGCATCGAAGCCTGCTGATCGGGCCACGTCCGCAACGAACCGAGTGAAAACATAATGAGGTTTATGCCACCCCTCCCCTTCGGCCGGAGAACTGAGCAAGGAAGACCACTGGATGGCTTGAATAATGCTGTTCTCCTCCAACTGTTCATCCATCAAATCGAAAACCTTCACTGATTCAGGAACTTCGATTCTCCCGACCATAATTCCCTCGTTTGGCATCCGAATTTCATAGAAGCACGTCACGATATCTTCTGCCAAATAGTACACTTGGTTGCCAGCATGGTTGTATCTTCCCTCAACAATGATCTCCCTATTGGGTGCCATAAAATCAATGCCAGAAAAACTATGCTTCGGAGAGCACTTTCGAGCTCGGAACATTGGAGTAGGTAGGCTTGTTAATGGGACATGTTTAGAGATCCGGTGAATTTCATCGAACACAGTCTGGGCGAACGGATGACTCAATAATAAAAAGGGGGTCTGCTCGGCAAGAGCAGCAATTTCCTTTGCATCAGTTTCAAAACGAGCGGGCACATCGAATTTTAGCTCATAAGGACTGAAGAACTCGGTAATGTGTCCCCCACAATGTGGGCATGACATCTGTTGAAAGAGGGAATTGAATTCCTCTTCAGTGAAGGCATCTCGTAATCGAGTCCCATGATAAAAGGATCCCAATGAAATAGTATTTCGTTGAAAGTCCAGATCCCGGTTATAGATCCCGGGCCATGTTCGAATAAATTTCTCCGCACAACCCTCGCAATAAAAGGTATCCGCATTAAACCACGATTCCAGTTCGATATCAAATAGCATGGACATCTCTTCGAACCGATCATTCAGATCCTCATTCATCTTCTGTGATTTCATAGGGCAGAGTCACCTTTCTCATCTTCATGTTGGTCATTTTACCATCGTAGCGGCCTTCCAAGCTCGGTTAAGCTAAATCATTATTATAGTTATATTTATCTATTCAACTATCCTAGCCGTCCCTCTTTCCACAGCCATCATTCGCCACCTGGTAAGTTATTAAGCGTATGTAATGTGAGAACAGCTATTTAACAATTGAAACAATGCGGTCAGTGATTTCATCGGGGGATAGGCCTATTGTATGCACTGTGTACTCCGCAACCAAGGGATTACTTTCAAAAATAACGCGATGTTCATCACTGTAAAACCTGACCATATCTTCATTTAATAATCTACTTCTAGCATTAACATTTCTCAAAATGAGATCACCCTCAGTAAAGTCAGCTGAAGGAAGCAATAGGACAACATTCGGGATCTGCTGAACTAATTCGTGAAATTCATTAAAATGTTTTTCTTCTTTATAGGCACAATTTTGGGATCCAAAATCTAAGATACAATCTTCGTTTTGATGTACCTGCAATACATTTTGTACTATGTAGAGATTTCCTTCTTCGGAATATCTATTTATTCCGGCTTCATCAAGTTGCGGACCGTATTGCAGCGCACGGAGACTATCCAGCGAAACATACTCAATATTAAAATATTTTGCTAATAATTTGCTCACCGTGGTTTTTCCCACACCAGATGGACCAATCAATGAGATCTGTATCATATTAATCCCCCTTTTATTCCTGTATATTTTACCATAAGTGTTATTGATGCAGGCTGCATTTTCCTTATGTTTCTGCATCCATAGGCAAAAGACACCTGCCTTGTTGGAGGCGAAGATGCCATTGTACTTCTCGAGTCTATTGATGTACTATCGTTCTCCGTTAATTGAAGAAGACGTAGAATACTGCTTCTTTCATATGAAATGGTAGAAGAATACACACAAATCCATTAGAAAATTCGGAGGAAACGTATGCCTTTCGATTATCCAAATATCCAACGTTATGAAGTAGATTATGATGATCTTCATCTTTATTTAAAGCAAAATTTCAAGCTTAACTTCGATTACTTTGAAGAATGGTTAAATGGGTGGATTAGAGTATTAAAAAATGCTGAAATTGATACTCAAAAACAAATAGATAAGTTATTAGAAAACGGGATATATGGATTTGAAGTATTTCAACAAAATCTAACATTTTGGAAATATCACATTTAAATTAAATTTTATTATTTACGGTGTTGACGACTTGATCAAAAGAAAGAATCCAATACCGTTAAAGTACAAAAACGAAGATTTTGTCAAAAAAATTAAATGGACGCAAACAATGGATTCCTCTTCCAAACAATTAACCACGCCGATTTATTTAGTGTGGTATCCAATGGAAAATTACAACTATCTTGTCATTGATGGAAATCATCGTTTATCACAACTATTAGAAACAGGACAAAAAGAAATCCAAGGTATTTTAATTAATCCGATGGATGTTATAGACGAAGAAATATTACTGTTTACAGTTGAAAAAGCAATGTATGCTTTCCTAGTTGAAGCAAACTTCATGAAAAAAGGAACTAGAAAAGGCCAATATACACACAAACAATTATTTGATTCTTCGGGTATTAATAATGCTTTTATGATATTAAATAAATAACCAGGATATATGCGAATATTCAATATAGTTGTACCGATACAATGAACAGATACAAATGAGCCCTATACGATAATGCCGCGCTATAACATTAAGTACTACGGTTAACATGTCGGCAGCAGGAACGAGAGAACAGTGAACTTTATTTCAGCGATTTTTTTGCCAATCGGACATTCTCATGCATAACTTTAATAGTCAAATAATCCCCCCCTACAAAACCGTTAATTCAGCTATGCTGCCAGTGAGCTTAATCACTTCACCATCCATTCTGAACTTATGGTAATAATGAAATATCTATTCATGACTTTCTCCATTCGTTTTGATAACATTTGGATAATAATTTCTTTTAGTATTTCGTTTCTTTAGTTATTCAAGTCTTTATGCAAGGTTTGAGGAAAAAGTTCCACTACACTTCCCATCATGAGTTATTTCCCTCTACTATAAACGCATAGAGCACCCTAGCCGCTGAACGCTGGGTGCTCTATTTAAATTATTATTGGATATAAACTTATAATAATCGTAAAGACGTCGAAGCGCTACCGTTCTGGAACAGTTAGGAGGCGTGGAAGCAAGAAACGGAGTTCCGATGTTTCAAAACGCATTAATTTTTTTAACATATTCATCGATAAGTAACAACTTCTCTTCCGGCAAACCCATTATTAGCTTAACCAATTTCCTCCTGTCATAGAGCTCACTTTGAGGGCAGAGGTTTCCGAGTTTACTCCCGTATCTATTCGATTAGCAATTTCATCGATCTTCTGAATCTTCTCGGCGAATTCTTCGGCATTTGGTTCCATTCCACAATTCTTGTAAACGGGATGATAGTATTTTTCAAACAACTGTGTGGCCTTGGGTTCATCCAAACCCTTGATTTGTTGCAACTGTTTTATTACCGCCTTCATATATATTTCACTCATCGTACGTTGAGATTCACTCTGGGTCATATACGTTCCACTCCTCATATAAGAATCGAAATGAGCAATAAAATGAATTCCTTGGCTTGTCTAATATAGGGTTCTTATTAGAATTTTTCAATTATATCTTTACCTTCCTCAATACCTAACATACCTTAAACCTCACTAAGTATTATCTGCTGGAATAGTTTTATTGACGATATAGTCATTCCTCAGACTCTTAAAAAGTCAGGAATTATTTACCGCTTGTTTTGAATGTTAATACTGCTGTACTGTTAAAATAATCAACCACCACAAGAAATTTCATCCATATAGGATGAGATAGTTTGTGGTGGTTTTTTTTAATTGAACATTTTTAAGAAGCAATTAAGCTGATTAACGTTCAACCGTTATTTAAGGATATGGGGTGTTAGTGTGAATCCATGAATTGATTGAGTCTTTGTAAAATAATATTCTTCTGCGTACTCTTACAAAGGGAATTTGATTTTCACGTACCATGGTATAGATACAGTCTGTTGAAACACCAAGATAATCAGACAACTCCGATACAGAAAATACAGCTTTCATTTGTGGTTCAGCTTGTTGTAAGGTTGAATTTCCGTCACTGCAATCAGCACTTGTGTTAGATTGAAACTTTTCTTTTCCGACACTGACTAGCAGCTGTTCTTCCATTTGTACTAATGTTTTTAATAAATGAATTCTTAACAAGTCATATTCTCTCATAACGTTCACCCTTATTCTTATTCTTGAAGAGATCTTCAATATAGATCTGTAATTTAAAGGTTAATTTCTATCTAAGTTCTATGAATGTTTATTTCCAAATCACAAACTACATATTTAAAGAGAAGTGTGGTGAGAACCCTTGACCTTTCGAATGACCCTGAATACATTAATCTCCCACTCTGGGTTGTTTAGTCGATCACTCACATATATGAGTAACCCAGCATGTGATTCTCTCCATGGTTATGATAGATGTGGTGAATGCTGATGAATATAAGAGATGAATTTTGGGATCAACCAATACGTAAAGCACAGGAATTGTTGAATACAACAGATAATAAAAGTAGAGCCGAATGTCGCAGCTATATACTTGATGCGAACTATCGTTTACTTTTCCGTATTCAAATTTATAAATCACTCTGGGAGCAGTTAATTCTGTATCCGGATATCTTCTTTCGAAGACAGCTCTATGCAAAATCGTTTGCTTTAAGCCAACAAATGATTAAGGAAGGACTAGGAGTTTCAACGGGATCTGCTCACAACCTATTAAACGCAACTCAGGAGCCACCTCTCAGCGTCATTCATTCCTATGCAGCCATGTGCAACGTTCCTTGGCAAACGATCGTAGAGGAAAACCCTGATCAGAAGTATTTTTCTATTCCAACAGAATATTGGTTTAACGGAGCTTCCGTTGAAAAACGAATCGATGAACTTAATGAAGAGCGAAATCAGGTCCATAGCATACGTGGTTACTGGATCAGTAATCCCATTTTACTTTTTGAGGGGGAGAATAACCCCATTACAGCAAGATGGGTAAGAAGCTATCCAGAAATAGAGTATCTCGAATTCCATTTAAATTACGAAACCTCACTCTATCCTCAAAAAAGAACAACCATTAAGAAAATGTTTCCGTTCGCAACGCATCTGGTGACCACCTACACACCTCTGCAGCCAATGCATAAACGTTCTTTTTGGATTCTAGGACCAAAACCAAAAAAGCAAACTGCATTTGCAGAATTATTGAAAGTTATCGAGAAGCGCGAATTCACCTCTGTATTGCCCCTTTAGAAAAAGGCATACATCGCCTCCATTATGTTGGCTTTTCTCACGTTGATGAGTGATTAACTACAAATCATCAACGTGGTTAGGCTAGTGCTAACAAACCTAATGGAGGCTACGCTTATGAAGAAACAATCTTCTGATACATCCCCTCATTTAGAAAATCAAAACAACCTCGAAACCCAAGAATCTTTTCGGCAGAATTTTTCTTTTGCCGAAAAGATTCTTGACGTTCAGGGTATGTTTCCCACGATCAGTGACGATCATGATATTAGAAAAGTCACGCGTGAGAAGGTGGAACATATGCTGTATGCCAAACAACTGATACCGGAAATTCAACCTATTGAAGACAAGACCTATCTAGGGGCAAAAGGTATTAATCAATGGATCTGGGAGAACAAAATACACGCTGAAATATCCCAAAGCTTATTACGAGAGTATTTAAGTCGTAGTATGCGCAATGCACCCCATGTCTTTTTCAGGAAATTCCAACTTACTCGCAACCTGGTGCTTCACACTGCAGAACTTTTTGAGATCGCACCTTCTCAGATTGAAGATGGACACTTGCTTGATCCCAAGACCCTTCATCAGGGGTTCGAACACCTAGCGAAGGATGCGTACACATCAACCCTATTCCAATTTTTAATGCGAAGATCCATTCAAAGCGGAAGGTTAGAAAAGATCTTCCCGTTCTTTAAAACATCAGACAAGCAGACAAATATGCATCCGAGAATCCTGGGCTTCCAAATGCATATGGAGGAAAAAGGATTTTCTCGTAAACATATTCGAAACACCTCTACCCACGTCACCCAGCTCTTTGTTTGGCTTTGTGCAAACGTCCAGACATTTAAGCAAGCTACTCCTGACACAATCTCCGTTTTTCAAATTCAAAATGAACATTTGCTGATGTACCGCACCTACAAACTTAAGCTCGTAAGGGATGGAGAGTGCAGTCAAATCTCATTTACACATAGTATATATGCCATTCGCTCATTCTATCGTTTTTTACATGAAAGATTTGGCTTTGAGTCTCCTTTACAGCGCTTCCGTTCCATTAAAGCACCCCGATACAGCCCTCGTGAGCTTCCAACGGATCAGCAAATCGAAGCCTTTTTTCAGGTCGTGGAGCAGTACGCAAGAAATCCTGTCCGTGAACAGATTGGGTATCGATTGATGTTCCATCTGGGGCTCCGATTATCTGAAGTGGCTCATATCAAATGGAGTGATATTAATTTAGGAATACGAACGATTGTTATCCATAGCAAAGGTAAAAAGAGTCACGTTTTACCACTAGCCGAAAAACTTTGTTCCCTCTTACAAGAGCTTCAATCTCAGCCTAGAACAACCTACCTCTTGGGACAAAGAATCTCTACGATTAAACACGATGTATATGAATATTTTATTCTCTATGCCATGATCACCGGTTGGCCGTTTCCAGGCGGCGTTCATATCTTCCGTCATATGTTTATTACTCGCCTTGCCTATAAAGGCATCCTCCCGCAAGCGATAAAAGAATTAGCCCGTGTACGAATGCTGGATACTGTAGGGTTATATATTCATATGACGCACCGAGACCAGCGCATGATCAGTCAAATTGATTTGCTTAAATATGAGTAAGGAGGAGGTACGTTATGCCTATATTTGATGATACGATAGCCAATGATATTGCTTTTGAAGAAAACCTCCTCCAACTGGCGGATCAATACGGACCGGAAACGTTTCAACGCATGTTGCAGCGCCTCTCTCCTCAAAACAATGCTGAAGCGATAAAAATGAAGGAATCGGTTCTACTGGATGATGCAGTTCTTCATTATTACGAGAGTGATGCGTTTCAGAGCTTAGCACAAACCTCACAACAAGCATATCGCTGTGAAATGAATTTGTTCATACGGTATTGCGAACGCCTAAAAGGAGCAAACCCAAACATCAAGGAAATTTCATCTACTGCCTTTTTAAACGAATACTTAGCCCCCGTTCAAAGCCTTAATACACGCAACAAAAAAAATGCATTTTTGAAAAGTTTTCTAGGAGAGGTTTTTGCTCATTTCTTCAACCAAGATATCCGGAAACTCAAACGAACCCTCTCTGTAAAAATAGATCAAAACCGTGAGCCACGTGCGTTTACCAAAGAACAGCTGGATGAACTTCTGTGCCTTGTTAGACTTGGGCGCGAGGCTCACCGAAATTTCACCATTTTATGGACCTTTCTAGGATCGGGTATTCGGCTGAGCGAATTGTTACATCTACAGATTGGTGATATTGTTTCTTCCCGGCAAGAGATCCTTGTACGCGGAAAAGGGAAAAAGGGATATAAGCAACCTAGCAAAATAACCAAATCCTCCCTTGAAATACTGAGCAAATATGTGAGCTTTCGTTATCACGGTGTGAAAGACGCTCACGATTATCTAGAACGATATATTTTTTCGGATGATAGAGGAAAATCTCCTCTACACGAAAGCACTATTCAGAAGATGTTTGCCGCCTTGATTGATCAAGCAACAACTATACCCGAATCCGACAAAAAACCATATAAGCTTTCCGTGCACTCTTTACGGCATTCCTTTGCTCTCTATCTGCTTGAATCCGGTGTAAATCTATACACGATTAAGGAGCTCATGAGGCATTCGTGGCTAAGTTCAACGGAGGTTTATCTAAAGTTATTTGATGGCATGCTGGTCAAAGCAATCGACCAGCATCCACTCGCTCAGCTTAAAGCAAGCGATCTCTTTTGAATCAGGAGGTAAACCTTATGGCTTTTTTACTTCAGTCCGCCTACTTCCAATTCTGGAGCAATCAATGCACATTAAGAAATTCAACCAAACAAAAATATATAAGTGTACTCAAGAAATTCGAAGCTTTCTTACTTCACAATGGTTTTGAAGGCGAACTTGATTTTGATCGATTTCATGCCAGTCGCGAGCACCCCGGCAGATTTCTCCCGATTCAGCGACAGGTCTTTGATCGTTTTTTTATGGACTTAAAACAACATGAGCGTATGTCGAATATGAATTTGGCAGCGACCATTACCGTGTTAAGATGTTTCTTTGAATTCCTGTATGAAGCGGATCTGATTCAACATAACCCACTACTCGGATATCCTAGGCCAAAATTCGAGTCCCCCATTCAAAACACAGCCTTGTCAAAAGCAGAGTGTCTCGCCCTTCTTCAAGCTGCACTTCATAGAAGCCCATTCTACCGGCAAGAGTTTGTGTTTCTCTGGTTCATGCTGATCACGGGTCTTCGACTTTCAGAGGTCCGCTTTCTAAGGCGGAAACGGGTACACTTGGATACACGGATCGTCCATGTTTTTGATGCACAAAAAACCGAAAAACGACCTGTCGCCCTCCCTAAAGATCTCACGTCAGAACTTGAACGGTACATCCAACATCCTGAATATCTTAAGTATGCTAATCAGGGGGATGAGTACCTATTCCATCAGCAAGGAGAAATCATGACCGTTGATAAGATTAAACAGATACTATCTGAATTAGCTCAAGATGCAGGCCTTGGCAGACATATTCGGCCACATGATCTTAGACGAACAGCAGGATATTTGATGCAGACAGGTGGTATGAACATCATCGATATTCAGCATCAGCTGCGACATAAAAATGTAGGAACAACGTTGCGATATGTACCACCTTTGAATGATTTGACTAAGATTCTTGAGGATACCTAAGGTGATACCAATCAATATTAATCTATTAAGGTAAGGTCTCACTTCTTCATGAATGGACATAATGACTAATATAAAAATCCATTGTAGAAGGTGTTTTGACTTGGCTAATATCCAAAAACGTGGTGATAATTCATGGTTCTTAACAGTTAATGCTGGTAAAGACGCTAGAGGAAAATACGTTCGTTTCACAAAAACCGTTCATTGCCGAACAAAACGAGAAGTGGAAAGCGAATATGCTAAATTTCGGATGGAAGTGGAGGCGGATGAATATGTATCGCCTCAAAAACTAACATTTGGGGCGTTCGTCGAAGAATGGAGAGATAAGTATGCCGTAAAGCATCTGGGATTCAAGACGTTATACACATATGACTCTAATCTTAAGACCCGAATTCTTCCGTACTTTCAGCATCTAAGACTGGAAGAAATTAAACCACTTCACATTTTAAACTATCTGAATCAGCTCGAAAAGGCAGGTAGCCGTGGAGATAAAAAAGCAGGAGGCTTAGCTTCTGGAACAATCGAAATTCAACACCGTATCTTAAAAAACATACTCAAACGTGCAGTGGAATGGAGAATTATTAAGCGAAACCCGGTTATCGATGTGCAGAAACCAAAGGTCAATGCAAAAGTGATCGTCCCCTATAATGAAACAGAAGTTGAACAAATGCTTCGAGCTTTGCAACGAGAGCCATATCACTGGAGGGTCATGGTTACTTTAGCTCTTACAACCGGATTGCGGCGGGGCGAATTACTCGGGCTGGAATGGAAGCATCTTGATTTCAACAATGGGATTTTGGATGTGTCACAATCACTGATTCATGCTCTTAAAGGTGAGGTCATTGTCAAATCTCCCAAAACAAAAAAATCTATTCGGAAAGTAGCGTTACCAAGTTCTATGTTAAAGGAGTTGAAAGAATACTACGCTTACAGAATGCAAGAACGAAATGACGTTGGCGATTCATGGTATAGCGGAGATTGGTTTTTTATGTTCTCACATCCCGATGGACAGCCTTTTCACCATGAGCGTCCCTACCTTTGGTTTCGACAGTTCATAAAGAAAAATGGCTTCCGGTACATTCGGTTTCATGATCTCCGGCATACCTCAGCCACGATTCTGATAAACCAAGGCGTTCATGCTAAAATTATTTCTGAGCGACTTGGACATGGAAGCATCGCCACCACTATGAATATTTATGGACATGCGCTCCGTACTGCCGACCAAGCTGCAGCTGATAAGTTCGAATCGTTTTTTACATCTGATGCTGCAAAAGGACAATAAAGAAGACGCACAGGAGTTTGGAGTTTCCTGGCGTCTTCTTTTCTCTCTGGGTTTATGGAAGAATACATATTTTCAGAACACTCCCACTTTGACTTGCGCAGTCTGTGTTAGCGGTCCCTTATCCTCACATAAATCAGCTTTTGGATCAGCCAGCTCAAATAATCTCCCTTTGAATTAATTAATAGAAACCAGCCACAGTATTACTCAATGATGACTTTATCTCTTTTTACAAAAAGCTCTACATTCGTTTGATGTTGATTTTCGACCAGAATAAAACCACTATTGTTATGCGATTCATTGAAACTATTGAACGTTTCCCGTTGGCCATAGGTTATTTTCGGTTCAACGTAACATTTATTAGGGCGAAGTTTAAGGGAGGCGTCCCAAACGCTATGAAAATGGTTGCTTGGAACGCCCTATTTCAGGAAGTTCTTTGGGGTAATAACAAGTAATCGAAAAGACTGCTACGTAATTGATTATTTCCAAAGATAATTAGTTACATTTCAGATATTCTTTTTTCCAACAAATTGTAATTAGCGAGATTTTCGCCTGGAATACAGCCCCCTTTATTCCAATGAAACAATCTTCATCACCGTCTCACTATCTAATGGATCTAAATGTGCCAGATCATTTCGTGCATTGTATAACAGCCTAAAGGAACGATCGTCATCCGAACTTCGGAAACCCTTTATTTTAAAGTAATAGTACCACATATGTCGCAGCTCCATATCCTCTGGGGATTGCAATACCTTGTCAAAATCATCCCTTTGCGGCAACACGCTTTGCAGTTCGTCACTGTATCTTTCTATAAAGCAGCGACGCAGTCTCTCTATAATTGGAAACACAATTTGGATTTGTGCCTCCCATATAATTGAATAAACGAACTGCGGATGCTCAACAAGCTTTTTCGCTTTCTCGTTGTTAGAAGCCAATGTTTGCAGTAACTCCATAGTATCATTCGCAGCTTCTTCAATAGCTAGCCTGCTACAAAGCTCAGGGTCGATTCCAGACATTCTTGAGGCGAGTTGCGTAATATAGTTACGCAGTTCTAACTTCATCCCTGGTCTATCGGCGATGCAATAGGAGGCAAACAATTGCATGTCATAATTAGTAATGTAATTGTCCCATTTTATCAATTGCACACCTTTACGGCTAGCCACAAGTGGAAGTGATACGCTGTATGTCAGAATGATTAGACCGTTTCTTTGCGAACTGAACTTGGCATATTCAATAGCAGTGTCGATCCATTCCTTCCTACGATTCGTTTCTCGCACAATTAGTACTCTGCCTGCAAGTAAATTGTTTCTGGCTATATATTCAGGTCGAGTTCCATCCATCGGATGATATTCAGTTTGATTCGCATAATGATACATTAATGACTCACCTACATCCTGAGCGCTATTCCATTCATCAGCCTGAATCTCATCTATATGAAGACTGCTATCCCATTGCTGCAGCCTTTCACTGAGCAAATGAAGAAATTGCTCCATGTACGGAGCCTCCTCAACAAACAAGACACGATATTTGCTAGTTGCCGACACGGTATCTTCAAGATACCGTGCAGCGCCAGACACATAATTCCACCATAGTGATGGTTTTTCCATGCTAGTTCTCTCCCAACTCGCACAACTGATAAAACAGATCATCCTCACTGCTGCCAAGCATCTGGAAGAAACTATACCGATTGAATACGTAATTGGCTGAGCCGCGTGTCTCACAGCGGATAATGTTTAGCTCATCCATTTCTTCAAGTAGTGCCTTTACGCTATCTTCCGGCAAGCCGGCTATCTTATTGATGTTAAATTCTCTGCAAATCCGAATAATATCCTGCGCAGAAGAACTACGACCAATTCCAGCCTCATAATAACGGTAAGCAATCGCCTTCGCCAAGATATCATACAAATTGTCGGTATCAAGTTGTAACGTAATCCGGAACTTATTTTCAATTTCTGAAAGCAACTCTTTTTGCCCCAGCAGTGTCTTGATATGTTTCTCGTCAAGTAGATAAGGTGGATTCGTATTCTCGTTATAATTGCCATTGCGATAACTATCGGTAATCGCTTCAATCAATTTTTGGCAATAAAGATGAATTAGGCCTGGATAATAGTTTGTCTTAGCAAGAATTAAGCTAATGATATCCTCACCATTTGCTTCTATTCGAAATCCGAGATATTGCAAAGGCCGAAGCAGCAAGTCACGAGCATCCAGATATTGCAACGGTCGAATTGTGATATGCCCCAAATGAGCAAGTACGCTATTACCGCCGAGCCGTCGCTTGTCAAATCGAACTACGTCACGCAATCCTGCAAGAACAAATTTGAATTGACCATTGAACGTGTCCTTAAGCTCCTTAAGAACCTCAAGCGGTCGATTTTGATTGCTCTCGCACGCTTCTAGAAAAGCATCAGCCTCATCGAGCAACAGCATCAACTTGTGAATCGGACGATCCTTAGCATTGAGTTTTACACGAAGCGCTGTTCGCAAGTCATCCCATGTCTTGCAAGGTTGTGCTAATAAATTTTCACTCATTAATTCCTCACTTATGCTGCGAAGGGAGTCATCGACATCCTTATCTCGCAAATCGACAAAGATTGCAAATCGTCCTTGGTCGGGGTCATGTTCACGGTTCCTCGACTCTCGTAACAGTGCTGTTTTGCCAAGTTGCCGTCCTCCATAGACAAAAACCGGACCGTTCATAATCCTGATTTTTTCCAGTTCATCAGCTCGGCCGATAAACATCTCTGGTGGGATACCACCGACTGGGATATAAGGCTGAATTTTACTAGATGGCAAAGCAACCATGAGAAAAGCATTACCGCGATCGGTTTGACTATATCCCGACAGAAATAATGCCATAACTCTGTCAATGACAACAATGATTTCCGGGATTGAGCGTAACTTTATTGACTTGGCCAAAAGCCTACGATCAGCTAGTGGTAGCGCATAATCCAGTACTACAATTGTTCCCGCACCATTTCCCGCTCCGCGCTTCATGACGTCGTCCAGAATACTGTCTGCTGTACGTACGCCAGCTAGCGCCAATACACGAATACCTTTTTGTACAGCCTCAGTTCCAAACTCCTTAAATGGATGTGGATAGTGCCCTAACTGAGCATCACGAGCAGATGGAAACACATAAAATTCGTTTTCGCGACCTTTCTCAACCCGTTCCACTTTGTGAAATAGTAGTTGTTCCATAAACTCACTAATTTGCTGCGGCTGCAGCTTATACCATAACTTGATGAACCGCTCTGCGCTAGCCGTATTACGGTTTTTCTGATTAGGAAACAACAGATTCCGAACCGATTGATCGTATGTACGATACAAATCTTCGCCCTTATGGGCATTGCAACCATTGAAAAGCATTTGGTAGCGTTCAAGAAAAGACTTGTGAATATCGCTGTCCAGCACATGAATTGACGGAGTATCCTTTTGACCGCTTGCTGCTAGCTGAATATAATCCTCTGCAACCGTCATATTTCGTTTGTCCAACGCACGCTCAATTTTGTCCAGAATCGGCCATTGCCGCAATACATCTTCGTCGCTAATTTGATCATCACGATCTCCATTTAAAAGAGTATCCTCTTTCAAAGCCTCCAGCCGAATTCGAGTTGCCTCCATACGGGTGTCAGAACCTTGTTCAATTTGAGTACGGCATTCATTAAGCATCCTTTTGAAAAAGCCGACGTTAAGCGTTTTTTCTGCGTGCTTCTTCGCCGCTTCCGCAAGCTTGATATAGCCATACATTTCATCATTGCTAGCCATTTGGCCATAGTTTTGAGCTAGTTCTACTTCCGTCCTGAAGTCGTCATTGTACTTCACAAGTTGCTGTGGGGCCTTTTTTCGCGTCTCTTTTACCATTGATTCATTTGGCCATTCTCCAGCTCGTTTGGTGATCAAATCGTACATTCCCATGTCGTAATTACGCAGGGCTTGGCTCGCCGCCTCTTCCCACGTTCGTAATTCTAGGCTACAATGCCGAAGTAAACGCTCCCAAAGGCTATACCCTGCAACTGGCTGAAGTGTCTGAAGCAACTGCTTGTCTTTTATAGGCAAATAGTCAGCATCTAGCTCTATTTCTCCAGAAAGCAGCAACGGCTCATAAAAGTACTGTTTTGGATCAACAGATTTATCTACAAAGACAGATTGAAAGTCATTAATAGTTGATTGGAGTAGCCTGTACCCTACACCATGTAATACAATTTGCTGCTCATCAAGCTGACGCATTGCTTCAAGCATTAGTTCTTGCAATTTGCTGCGCGTCTTGCTAGCCGTCTCAGGAGAAATATAACTTCTCCCACGCTTATTATCTACCGCGTTACGGCAAGCATAATAGGTTAATAGTGGCTCCGTTGCTTCACGCAGCCAGTTTCGCATCCGGTTGCGCAAGGCACCGGTAAGCATGGTGCTTTTATCATTGCTCGACCAGTTGTTCATACTAACCCAGTGTCTATCCAGAAATTGCTCCAGCTTACTATCATCTGGTTTAAGGTCAAGACTACCCAAGTCAACAGAAAGATCTGTCTCTGTGAACAATTGACATACAACACGCAAGTCATCTAACTGCATATCGAACGCACCCTGCAAATGACGCGTCATAACGCCACTGTTGCCATATAGCTGCATGACCATTTGCTTAATCTTCGGATGATTGATCTCAGACATAGTATTACGTGGAAAAATGCTTGTAAGCGTCTCGCCAATGCGCTTTTCCACCTGCTCTAACGCCAGATTAACACCGAGTTGATCGCGAACGTCAGATGATGCGCAATACTTGATACTAATGTTATGGCGATCGATAAACTTCCAAAAATAACTAATTAGTTGCTTGATACCAGAAAATTGTTCTAAGACACGACTCGATAAATCGCTATTAATTTGCTTCCATCGATTGTTTAACCGATAATCATTGGGATCTTCAGGCTCGAAAAAAATCCTCAGCCACATAGCCGCGTTGAGACAATCGTCGAGTGTTTCGAAGTCGCCAAACGGTAGGTTTATTGGCATATCGGCAAGCATATGCCAGTCCTCATCCCTACAAAGTGGATCATTTAAAATAAATGAAACTTTGTCGCGCAGAACCTCTACTTCATTTGAATGCTCAGCAGCCTCATGGAGTAACAACATTCCTTCGGCATAACCACCTTCCGCCAATCGGCTAAGCGCCGTCTCTACAATGAGCTTAAGGTCTTCAGCTTTAATCGAAGCTGATACTTCAAACTGTGGCTGTACTTGAACCTCTTGCTGAGATTGCGTTGCTTCAATTATTACGGATGTGTTAACTTTAGATGTACTTAAAGCCAATACTTCATCCAGTGAATCCAATCCCTCATGGCTCATCGCTGAGGTTTGCACCATTTCATGCGGTTCCCTATGAATTTCATCCGTAGGAACTGCTGAATCATCTGTTACACCGTTGTCCACATCTTCTTCCAGTTCGAATAGAACAGTTAGTTGGTTCATTGCTTCACTATTTCCAATGATAATATCTTGATTTTCTATAAATATGAAGTACGTCTGCCTCTCTGCAGAAGAAAGCCTTTCAACCCAATATCCGCCTTCATCCTTCGAGTCGACTACAACGATTGGAGGGAAGTCGTTATACATACTGACTGTATCAATCATTCTTTTCAAATCCGCTTGCGGTTCACTTGCATCAAGCATTCCGGGTATAAGCAAATATTTTTTTTCCGTCTGCTTATCGAAAAATTCTCGATGTGGAAATGGCAACATGATCGTATGTGACATTGACAGACGCTTGGGCATCCGCTTACTCAAAGCTTGCACCGCTCGATTGATCGACTGTAACCGGAATGGAGCTACGGCCACATTATCAGCATTCAATACCAGCGGATCTTCTTCAGCTTTGACGATTAGTCTCATTTGGGAACGCGTCTGTAGCAATTTCCTACTGGATTCCTTGCGAAATGCCGCTGCTCCATATGCACTGAGCGTATAGAATACATCGGATTGTTCCATTAACATTATAGTATGCTCAGCCAGATAGCCTTTTTGACATAGTTTACGAAATGTAACACGCATAATGTCTGCGGGATTGCTGGATGACGTATCAGTACTATCGACCGGATCTCCCATTAACAATTCCAGTTGGTTGTCCGCTACAACACCATTGTTATACAAGTAACACATAACAAATGCAGCCAAACGAGGCATTAACGACGCCTGTTTTAAGTCTCCTTCAAATTTATTGGCAGAGAAGTTATCGGCATTCTTCTTTTTTTCGATGCATTCATATTTAACTATAGAAAAGTTAAACAAGCTTCGCGGAATATCCGCAAAATCATCAGCTATTTTTGAATTAGTAGTCTCTTGCTCATTTTGAGTGAATGAGTTCACAATTGTGACTTCAGAAAATTCAGAGTTATTAATAGGCAAATTCGTAGATAACATTAAACCTTCTGACGTCGAATTACCTATATCGTCAGTGGAAAGCCCCGATGGAATTTCTGTGAATTTTAGGCCAGCGGTTACTTCCACAAAATCTTTTGGATTTATGCTGCCGCCCTTATCTTCCTCTATTTCCTCTTCCCGTTCTTCATCGGTACACCCTACTAATCCAGCGCTTATAAATTCATTACCGTCCCCCAATAAATCACCCGTTGGCCATATAAGCCATCCTTGTTCCAGTGCCTGACGGGTAGCGTAACCTATTGACTTAGTAATCTGTTTATAAAGCTCTGGACGGTCAAAGTTTTCCTCTGGATTACGAATAAGCCGGATAACTTTCTCATAGATTCCACTGGCCACCACAAGTTCTTCGTCGGATAATTGCTGAAGCATGCCCTCCGCTTTCGTTTGATGCTGTACAAATTCATAAGCGGCCTCATCATCTAAACACTGCAAACGATTGAATGATAAAATGGATTGTTTGGCCTCTTCAATCCGCTGTTTGAGCTGGGAATTATGCTGTATAGCTTCTGCAATTTGAAACAACTCGCTCATTGTAGCCGGTTTAATATATTCTGGCGTGATAACCTCAAATATGTCGTTCTGTAATTGAAGCACGGAAGACAATAATACGGAGATTTCTTCTTTCTTCTTTACTTCCAACATAGCGTCGGATTGTAACAAAGAATACGTTTCTTTCAATTTTACACCAGCATCATTGCGAGCAAGTATCAACTGATCATTTAAAAATTTGATATTATCACCATAATTCCCCATGCGATTCCAACCTTCTACAAAGTAATGGTTTTTTCTATTTTCACTAATTCAAAAAAATTCAGATGACTAATGTTTGAGAAAACTGTTCTAAAGACAACAATGGTCTATACAAAAACGGGACGTATACTTAATTATGAACTGCTAGATAGTTGATATAATCAAATAGCGGATCTCCACGTATACCCATTAAATTCGCCTCCACATTATTCTCACCGCAATAACAATGGCTGAGTCTATTGTACCAGTTTAGTGGTATTTTTTTCTATATATATATCCTACAAACTTCGATGCTTTGTTTACACTCATCTACTCTTTGACCCCATTTTTTACGAGCTTGTCCAATCCCCGATGGGCAGGTTCAACACTCTACTCAGCCGCTCACCATTCCCGCAAAGCAAGACCCTAATGCACCTGATTGTGAAGAGGATCACGCTGGATGACGGGAAGTGCTTTGGTAGCGTAGAACTCACTCTTAATGAAGAGACTGATAATCATTTTTTAAGCATCGCCCATTCCGCTAACAATATGGCGAAATGGACCTTTCTTTTAGCAGAGAAAGACCTGATACTGAATCACTCACTAACAGTTGCACTCTGACACTTTTGTTTTAAATTTATGGGGCATTGTTATCTTTTTTTCCTACCCGTACCATAATTATCACGAGCAACGCAACGATAAGTAGTAATGTACCCTGTAACCAGTAAGCTGAACAATAAGCAACCACTAACTCTCCTATTATCACAAAGGCATTAGGGAACAATGCAACTGCAAGCATAATGACGAAACCAACCCACCAGATATTATTCTGAAACCACCGCTTCATTTTCAGGTACCCCTTCCAAATAGCACATTGTCCTTACACTCCGAATCATACAACATGCCATATATTATAGGCGAGGGATACAATATTAATTGTTAGCGCTTTCATATCAATGATAATGCGACATCTGTATTTATTACAACTCATAAAAAGTTGTAATATTCACATATTAAAGTTGTTTATTTTTCAACAATTTGATATATTTATTGCAAATATTACAACTTTGGAGGATGGTATGGCTGGAGGACGACGCCGTGTACGTAATGTATATTGGGGCGCTTTTGTTATAGATTGGTTTAAGCATCTGCAAGACCATGAGTTAAGTGCGGCTGACTATCGAATACTCTTCTACTTATGTGCAAAGATGATAACCGACGACAACAGAGCCTATGTGAGACAGAAGGCGATTTCAATAGATCTTGCAATGGACAAGGGCAATGTTTCCAGGTGTTTGAAGAAACTATGTGCTAAGCAATTCATTGCAAAAACGGACGGCGGTTACATGATAAATCCACATTTATTCTACGCAGGCAATGGTGTTGGATATCGTGATGATCTACGTGATGATTTTGATAATCTGCTTAATGAACGCCCCCGTTTCTCCATGAATGAAGACGAACATACACTAATTGAATACCCTGAATGATTATGATCGTTCCCTGAACAACGGATTGATTCTATTTTAAGCTTGTGCTTAGACGTATTTCACCCTACTTATGATAAGGTTACCTTTACTTAATCTTCACATCCTCCCTGTTAGTACGATCGGCCCTCCTTGGACAGGTGTAACTAAGGAATGAGAAGTCATTGGCCCGGTCATTAAGTTCCTAACACTAATAGCCTGCTGGACTGCAAAGATACTGCCATCCAGCAGGCTTATTCTTTATGTTTAGGGACGGGGGGCAAAGAATAAAATAGGACAAGCTATTCGTACTTTTCTACTTTGGATCTCAATTCAATACTTTTATTATCTATACATCTGTTACAACCATATAAGTTTCCAAATGAAACTAAGCAGCCTGAGTCACTATGTATACCGAACTCAGGCTGCTTAAATTTTGTTTTGTACATGTCTACCTGACAGGGATAACTTCAATTCCTTGGTGTCTTCTGTTCTTTTAGGCTGCAACTCGGTAGTTTTTCACATCAATTTTACATCAAGCCTGTTCTCCGCTATCTGTATCACCAAAGATTTTAATCTGTACCATATTGAAAATCCAAGTAAATAAAAGGATTTCAACTCACTGTGCCACTCTTAACCAACAAAGCCACCGACTCCACATGCACCGTATGCGGGAACATATCCACCGGAGTGACCTCCGCGGTTCTGTACCCGCCATCTTCCAGGACCCGCAAATCGCGGGCCAGGGTGGACGGGTTGCACGATACATACACCACACGCTCCGGCTTCATCAGCAGGATTGTCTCTAATAACCTAGGGTCGCAGCCCTTGCGCGGCGGATCGACGACGATAACATCCGGGGTGATGCCCTGCTCTTTCCACGCAGGGATAACATCCTCAGATGCACCGACTTCAAACTTCACATTGTTCATGTGGTTAAGCTTCGCGTTCGCGCGGGCATCCTCGATTGCCTCAGGCACAATTTCCACGCCGTAGACCTGGTCGGCATGCTGGGCCAGGAACAGGGAAATGGTTCCGATGCCGCAGTAGGCGTCGATTACGGTCTCGCTGCCGGTTAACGCAGCGTAGTCCAGGGTTCTGCCGTACAGTACCTCGGTCTGTACCGGATTCACCTGATAGAAGGAGCGCGCTGAAATGGCGAATTGCACATCTCCGATATAATCGTAGATCACATCGCTGCCCCATAAGACGCGGGTATCGTTACCGAAGATAACGTTGGTCTTCTGGGTGTTAATGTTCTGGCAGATGCTCGCCACTTCAGGAAGCTGCTCACGGATACTGCCGAGCCAGGCATCCAGATGCGGGATATCCCGGCCATTGGTTACCAGCACCAGCATCATCTGCCCCGTGCGGAAGGCCTTCTTCACCACAACGTGGCGCAGCAGCCCGCGGCCGGTCTCTTCGTCATAGGCGGTAATGCCAAGCTCACGGCCTAGGCTCTTCACGGTGGCGACGACCTTGTCATTATCTTCATGCTGGATCAGACAGGTCTCCATGTCGATGATCCGGTGGCTGCCGCGTGCGTAGAAGCCGCCGACCAGGCCGCCATCGGTCACGCCAATTGGCACCTGAGCCTTGTTGCGGTAACGCCAAGGCTCGTCCATGCCAAGGGTAGGCAGGACGCGGATCCCTTCAGCTGTTGCGGCATTACCGTCAGCCGCACCCGCCACCTGCAGCTTCCCGATCCGCTGCAGGTTGTCCACCACCAGCTGCCGTTTCCACGCCAGCTGGGCGGTATAGTCCATATGCTGCAGCTGGCAGCCGCCGCATTGATCATAGATTGGGCATGGCGGCCCTATTCGGTCGGGGCTGGCCTGCACCAGCTCCATCAGCTTGGCATAGCCATACTGCTTCTTGGTCTTCAGCACTCTGGCGCGGACCTTCTCACCGGGAAGAGCACCCTGCACAAAAAGGGTAAAGCCCTCTACACGGCCTACCCCTTCACCTTCATGGGTCATGCCGATAATATCGAGCAGGACCTCATCATTCTTATTCACTGGCAGTCCGGCGACAGAAGCCGGCCCTTGTTCCCGGCGGCTTGCGCTGCGCCCGCTGCGGTGTTTACTCATGTGTATAGGTTCACTTCTTTCATTATCTTCACTATTAATCTTGTTAATTATTCTGCGCGAAGATCCGCAGATGATGCGGCAGAATACTGAAATTGCCCGGCAGCGTGCCGCCGAGTTCGCCGTCCAGATTAAGCTGGACGTAGCCTGGGGAGGTAACCTCCATCGCATCCGTGCGGAAATGGATAACCTTCTTGTCATTCAGATGATCGCCGCGGATCGTAAGCCGGACCAGCCGGATGAATTCGGCCAGGTTGCATTTCTTGACGGCAATTACGTCGAGCAGACCGTCATCGATTCTGGCACCCGGAGCCAGCTTCTCGAAGCCGCCGACGGAGTTCGTATTGGCGATCAGGAAGAGCATGAACTCGTCATGGATCATCTCTTGGCCGTTCGCGCGGATGTACAGCTCCTGCGGAGCAAGGCTGGCCATCTTCTCAATACCCTTCAGGTAATAGGCAAGCTGGCCCATCATGGTCTTCAGCTTACTGGGAACCTCATAGGTAAGCTCCGTCAGCTGGCCGCCGCCAGCTATATTAATGAAATAACGGTCATTGGCTTTGCCGAGGTCAATCAGGCGCGACTCCTGGCGCAGAATCAGGTCGCAGGAATCCTCCCAATTCTTCGGAATGCCCATGGCCCTGGCAAAATCGTTGGTAGTCCCGAGCGGTAATAAGCCGAGCGGGGGAAGGTTAGGCTTCTCAGCCATCCCGTTGATTACTTCATTGAGCGTACCGTCGCCTCCGGCAGCTATGATCAGATCATACGTACCGCGCTCTACAGCCTCAGCTGCGGCTGCTGTGGCATCGCCCTCTCCGGTTGTTGCATGACAGGAGGCTTCAATGCCGCCAACATCCAGCCGGTCTAAAATATCGGCGAGTCGTCTTTTCATTTCTTCCCGACCAGAAGTGGGATTATAAATCAATCTCGCAGTTTTCATTACCGGAACGCCACCTGTTTATATAATGGATAACCTTACTGATTATACCCAATTCAGGACCCCACAAGCAATGTCAGGGAGCTTTAGAGGATTATATTTATACTCCCGCGCAGCGCCGAAGACCCCTCAGCCCGGCAGAAAGTATAGATATATGTATGCGGCGGCGGCCAAAATAAATACTGGACGCATTCTATTTTTTCTATATAAGCTGAACTTAAAATACTAACTTCAAGCTCAATCGTCACTACGGTGAATATCCGGTGACTGGGCACGCCGCTTCCGTAGCGAGCTTTCCTGCGGAAAGCTTTCAGGCGATCGCTAACGCTCCTACAGTTCCAAAATCCCCTTCGATCCTTCTCGCATATGTTATTTTCTAACCCCGGCACCGCAGACGCAGCAGCGCCGCCTCCACCTGCCGTTCAATCCAGCGCGGCAGCAGCGGATGCGGCAGCAGGGTCTGGCCGGAGTAGGCATATTCGAGCCCTTTCAGCCGCTGCGGAATAACAACCTTGGTGAAATACCCCTCACTTAAAAAGAGCGGAGCCACCAGTACATCATGGCCCTGCTCCTGCCAATACTCCACTCTGCTTCTTACGCTGTCCGGGTTCAGCAGCCCGTAATCGGCCGCAGCCAACCCGCTTATTTCCCGTACCCGCGCCGCGAGTGAGGAAATCCCCTGCTCCCAGCGCTGCCGGAAGCCCTCATGCCTGCTGCCGTGTCCGACAAGCAGCAGGGTCTCCCGCTCCGGATTCTTCGAGAGTTCCCGGAGCTTATCCCAGATCATCAGCGCAATGTCCGGATCGTCGTCAACGGGATAGCCGAAGTGAATCTGCGCTGTAACCCGGAACCGTTCCAGATCCGTCTCCCGTTCTGGAACCGGCTTAGCGCCCAGTGCATACTCTATCTCATCGATATGCGTACTGCCGGAGGACACAAACAAGGGGATCACAATAATATCTGTGACCCCTGCATGTTCCAGCTCGTCTATACCGTCCTGAATCAATCGTCCTTCTACCAGCTCCAGGAAAGATACCGCCACGGGAATCTCTTCCCCCAGCGATAAATGACTCACGGCTTCCTCTACGATCGACACCCAGGTCTTATCGCGGGAGCCGTGACTGATCATCAGCACACCCGGCTGCATCAATTAACGTCCCAGACGTTCCAGCGTGAGCTTGTAGCCGTCATTGCCGTAGTTCAGGCAGCGCTTCACACGGGAGATTGTTGCTGTGCTGGCACCTGTTTCTGCTTCAATTTGATTGTATGTAGACCCTTTGCCCAGCATCCGCGCGACTTCAAGGCGCTGCGAGAGCGATTGAATTTCGTTCACCGTGCACAAATCATCAAAGAACACATAGCATTCTTCCATATTTTTCAATGTTAAAATAGCCTCAAATAATTGATCGATACTTTTATCGTTTAGCTTCTTAAGCTGCATCGTTAATCATCCCCTAAAAGTTTGGTCAGCATTAGCATCACTGATTAAGCTTCGTACAAATTAGATACTCGGAAGCATAAACTTAATGTGACTATCTTGCCTCTACTATATTGCACTGGAGCACATTTTTCAAGCATTAACGGTTTCACGCTGTAAAGAACGAAAATGATGGACAAACGTCCACCCCGGGCGCACACCACTAATGGAGCTTACGGCCTTCTTCCTCTGATTCCTAGGTTCTACCGCCTTAACTATAGTACTACAAAACCTCACGAAATCAAGCATGGACACGGTTTCTTCACTTCCGGAGGGTACTTGTAGGCATCCGCCCTTTTCCGCTAGTATCCCGGTTACCCGGGCATTCGTCTATACCGTATGTTCGCCCATGACATACAGTATAGCAAACCACTAACGAAGGAATGTGATATTATGCCTGAGCATTACTATAATCATTCCCGCAGGGAAGGGCGTTCACTGGCTGAGCCGTACAATCCGTCACCCTATCCGGGCCTCTCTTCCTACGCCCCTGCCCCGCTTCCCGGAGAACCCGGAATACTGCCTGCCTTCGGTGCTGAAGCTGCCGATACTGCACTTGTTGTGCCCGCTGCCGAAGCTGCTACTGCGAAGGCCGGGGGTCTGCTGGGCGGGCTGGGCAACCTCGGGAGTCTCGCGAATATGGAGCAGATCAAGGGAATTGTCGACCGGATGGGCGGGATTGACGGGATCGTCAACTCCATGGGCAAGGTACAGAAGGTTATGCAGGGCTTTTCGCAGATGGCTCCGATGGTGAAGCTGGTGATGGGCGGATTCGGCAAAGGCAAGGGAAGCGCAGCGGGAGCACTTGCGGCGGAAGAAGATGCGGCACTGTATACCCCCAAACGGCGCAAAAAAAGACGCCCAACCACGCAGCGCCGCAAAAATACCTCCAAAAGCCGCAAAACCGGGGCCCCTTCCTCTGTTAAGCGCCGCCGTTCTTAAGCGGCGGCGTTTAACACGCCTTCTCTGTCTGCTGCCAGACCGCTGTATTCCATGAATACCCATGCGTCGTCAGTCACAATCATTCTTGTCTACCGCCGGTGCTTGTCCAGATTTCAGCACAGGTTCACTTAAACCAGCCGCTCCGCCGGAACCACCTGAACATCCCTACTCCCAGCACCAGCATCAGCAGCAATACCGCGAAATAACCATAATCCCAGTCCAGCTCCGGCATTACCCTGAAGTTCATCCCGTAGATTCCGGCGATCAGCGTCAGCGGCATAAATACGGTAGTGATTACCGTCAGTGTCTTCATAATGGAATTCATCCGGTTGGAGTTGAGCGAGATGTAGCTGTCACGCAGATCGGCGGTCATTTCCCGGTCAACTTCAATCATGTCGGTCAGCTTCAGCAGATGATCATAAATATCACCGAAGTAGATCCGCTCCTCCCCGTTGCTCTGCACATGCTGCGAGTTGACAATCCGGTACATCAGATCACGCATCGGCACGATCGTCCGGCGCAGCTTGAGCAGTCTTCCGCGCACGTTGAACACCTGACTCATCAGCTCTTCCACCGATTCACTGTCACTCTTGCTCTCCAGATCTGCCAGTTCATCCTCCAGGGTGTACAGTGACGGGAAATACCTGTCGACCAGCTTGTCCATTACCGTGTAAGCTGCAGCCATCGGCCCGCCCGACCAGCCCTTACGGCTATGAATTTCAGCTTGAACCATCTGCCACGCTTCCTCCATTTCCGATTTATTCTGGTGATGGTAGGAGACGAGGAATTTTTTGCTGAGAAAAAGGTCAACCTCTTCCGCCTCCAGCGTACGCTCATTAAGCGCATGCAGCACAAAGAACTGCACATCCTCGTAGTAATCCAGCTTCGGACGCTGCAGCACATGCATACAGTCTTCAATGGCCAGCGGGTGAAAATGAAAATAAGTGTCCAGCAGCAATGTCTCTTCTTCCGTAGGCATGGCAAAATCCGCCCAAATCCAGGCATAGTCATCCAGCACTATACTCTGAAGCGGCAGGTCAGTCAGCACCTCGCCCTTATGTGTTACCGCAAGCGTTCGTATCATATATGAGTCCTCCACCTTATCCTGCTATCCGCACGGCAACATCCCGTTGCCTGTCGGCCTGCTACTATTGTAACGCATGAGGTCTACTATTATGAAACTTCTGTATCCGCCCGGGCTCCCGTTATCTCAAAAAAATAACCGCCAGTCCGCTGGGCAGCGGTTCCGGAGGTTTATTTTTCGCTTCATTTTCCGTATCAATTCCGTTCTAGCGGCCCATCCCCTCCAGCACTTCCAAATGAAGCACCTGCAGGAACTTCTTGATGTTCACCTTCACCTTGCCGGTGTCGCGCCCCTGTTCAATCTCTTTCATCTTCAGGCGCACTTCTTCAAAGTCGAAATACAGCGGCGCATAATGCTCGAACTTCGGATTGCCGTAATCCGTCAGACCGATGGAAGCCAGGTTCGCCAGTCCGGCCGCGAGCGCGCGGCGCAGCCGCTGTTCAATGGCTTTGACTTCTTTGGCGGCATCAGCCGGCACCGGCTTGTACGTAGCGGCAGCCATTTCGTATAATTCCTTCAGCGGCGGAAGGCTCCCGCTGTTCCCGCCCGCTACCGCCAGCTCCATGATGGTGATAATATCCCTGCTGCCGTTCTCCGAGATCATTCCCATATTCATCAGTATCGGCTGGATAATCTCCTTGACGGAACGTTTGCCGGACGGCATCTGCGGCATTCCGAACTGCAGCCCCTCCAGCTTGCCGAGCGTCAGCTTGATCTCATCCAGATAACGGCCCATCGCATAACGTTCATTCACCTTGTACAGCACAGATTCGACTTCAATCTTGTTGATCGGCTTACGGATGAAGAATTCAATTCCGCTTTTGTATGCGCGGCTGACCATATCACCATTCTCAATCTGTGAGATCATCACGAACTTGGACCGGCAGCCCTGCGCCTGAAGGGAAATGATCGTCTCAATACCATCCTGGTCCGGCATCAGCAGATCCATCAGCACAATATCCGGCGTCTCACTCAGGATCAGGGCTACCCCCTCCTGCCCGCATTCCGCCGTACCCACCACTTCGCCAAGTCCGCTATCCTCAATAATATGCTGCAGCATTCTTCTTGCCGACGCGTCGTCATCTACAATACAGAAAGAAAGCGGCATTCTCTATTCCTCCTTCCGCAGCTTTGCACTCGGCACAATAATCTGGAACATGGCCCCTCCGGCATGCGACACCGGCTGAACGGTAATCGTTCCCTCGAACATATTCACTATATCCCGTACATGAGAGAGTCCAATCCCCGTAGCGGCGATTCCCTCTTCATCAAATTTCGTAGTAAAACCCGGCTCGAACAGCAGCTCCAGGTCACGCTTATGAATCCCTGCCCCGCTATCGGTCACTGTAAAAATGGTCATGCCGGCTTTCTCATAAGCATCCAGGTTGATGCTGCCTTTACGTTTGATGACTTCCACCGCATTGGCGGTAAGGTTGTTAAGCAGAGTCAGCAGAGGAATATAACTGTCGGTTGTGTAATCGGAGGTAATATGAATATGAAAATCGATCTGCTTGCCCAGCATTTCGGCGTATTTGGCATTGCTCTTGACCGTGAACCGCAGAATTCCCGATAACGGCATATCAGCGGTGACCTCGCGCTCCACCAGCTTCACAAGCCCGGCCAGAATCCGCTGGGAATCCTTCTTCACCTCATGGATCTGCTGGGTGATATCCAGCACCTGCCGGCTATACGGCTCCGGTCCTTCCCCTGCCTTCAGATTGCGGTACAGCTCGAAGCTGTTTAGCGTCACATTCTCCAGTGTTCCGATGGATTTCTTCAGATAGAATACTTCGCCGTACAGGCCGGAGCCGAATCCGAGCATCTGCTCAATCCGCTCATTCTGCTCACGCGCCCTGATCCGCATCTGGCTGACCGAGATACTACTGTATACCCCGGTTGTGAAATACGTACGCAGGACAGCAATCGCCATCAGATAAGTCCACTCGTTCAGCCGGAAGGAGGCCGAATCCAGCACAATCAGCCGCGTCAGCAGCTCCATTTCATTCGACAAGAGATCGATTACTGCGGCAACAGCGCCCAGCACCAGCGGATGGAAGGTATCCAGCCGGCTTTTGATGGCATGCATCAGCAAGGCGAACACAATATAATAGACCATCGCGGAGAAATGACTGTTCAGGCTCTGCTCAAACGTCAGTCCGCTTCCTTCTACTGCATCCATTGCCGTGCGGAACAGCAGAACGACCACACCCGTAGCAATGCCTGTACTGATATACGGCAACTGCCTCATTAAAAGCAAAAACAGCAGAAAAGCGCTGCTGCCCATAGCAATCCGGAAGATGTCGCCATCAAACGGATTTATTTTGAATTCACCGGCTACAGCCGTAACGGCCGCTACCAGCAGAATCTGTGCAACTCTCATTCTCAGAATAGATTGTCCCATCGCCACTGCTCCTGCCTAGAGATGTTGACAACTATAGTATCATACCCGCACTTTATTTTATACGGCTTTGCCCCGGTCCCGCTCGATTTATGCTGTTTTGTTCTCAAGTCTTCTGGAGAGCATCGACAGCAGGAAGTTTACGGTGAAATAGATCAGTGCCACAAGCGCGAGCGTCGGTATCGCATAGCCATAACTGTGCCCGATTACGATATTGGCATTGTGCATCAGCTCCGGCAATGAAATGACTACCGCGAGTGAGGTATCCTTCAGCAGCGAAATGAACTGGCTGACCAGTGGCGGAACCATCCGCCGCAGTCCCTGGGGGAGCACGATATGCCACAGGGTCTGGAAATTGCTGAGACCGGAGGAACGCGCAGCCTCAATCTGCCCTTTATCAATGGACGTCAACCCGCCCCGGACAATCTCAGCGATCATCGCCGCCTCGAATATCGTTAGTGCAGCAATCGCCGCCGTTATCAGTCCAAGCTTAATCCCTACCTCCGGCAAAGCGAAGCGGATGAAGAATATGATCAGCAGCAGCGGCAGATTACGGATCAGCTCGACCAGGTAGAACATCACCGGAGACAATACCGGCACTTCCGAGTAGCGGATGACTCCAATAATACAGCCAATAACAAAACTCAGGATGATCGATACAAAAGCAACGATCAGCGTAATATACAGTCCGTCCAGCAAAAACTTCAAATTATCGGCGGAGTATGCACCAATAAAATCCATGATATCCCTCCTTTATGCTTTGAGTGGCTTCTTAATATTTGCGCTGCAGTCTGCGTTCCCACACGCGTACGCCGTAGCTGAGCGGAAGGGTAAGTACCAGATAGAACAACGCCACGAAGATGTAGGTGTCGAAGGTACGGTAAGTCTCTGTTGAGATACTGTCTGCAAAATACATCAGATCAAGGCCGGCTACCAGCGTCAGCACCGAGGAGTTCTTGATCAGGTTGATGAACTGGTTGCCGAGCGGCGGGATAACCAGCTTGATCGCCTGCGGCAGGATGATATGCAGCATCGTCTGTATGTAGCTTAGGCCGGATGAACGCGAGGCTTCCATTTGTCCCTTGGGAACAGCCATGATTCCGGCGCGGATCGCTTCGGCGATGAAGGCCGAGGTGTATACCGCAAGTCCGATCGTTCCTGCCTTGAAGCCGTCCAGCGTAAAGCCCAGAGCAGAAGGTCCATAATAGAAGATGTACACTACAAGCAGCAGCGGGATATTGCGGATGAACTCCACATACGCCGTTCCGAACCAGCGCAGCGCTCTCACAGTAGTAATGCGGAAGACCGCAATCACCGCTCCGATCAGGAAGCTGCCGATCAGGGCCAATACACTGGACAGCACGGTGCCGTAGAACCCTTCCATATACAGCCCGAAATAATTCGTTAATATTGAAAATTCCATAGATTTCACCTGCCTTTGCCCAAAGATGAGTTCATTCTTGCCCCACATAGGAATCCTTCCTATAAACAAGTAGAAACGGCAGTGCCATCCTCATGGGATGGCATCCGTTTCTGCGAGTAATATAAGGCAGGTTGTTAAGTAAGCTGAAGCTTAGCACATGCTTATTTCGCTGGAGCTTTACCAATCCATTTCGTATAAATGGCATCATACTCACCGTTTGCTTTCAGTTCAGCCAGTGTATCATTCACGGCTTTAACTACATCGGTGTTGCCCTTTTGTACTGCAATGCCGTAAGGCTCATCGGTGAACGGCTCGCCTACAACTTCATAGCCCGGGTCCTGCGAAGCCATACCGTACAGAATCGCATCATCCGTAGTCAGTGCATCGCCTTGGCCGGCCTTCAGGGCGCTGAATGCATCCTGATAGTTATCGAATTCAAGCACGGTTACACCCGGCACTTTTTCTTTGATATTCTTAATGGAGGTTGCGCCCTTGGAGCCCAGGATCTTCGTATCCTTCGTTACGTCATCCAGTCCGGTAATCGGGCTGCCCTTCTTCACCAGCAGGGATTGGCCTGCCTGGAAATAGACGTCGGAGAAATCAACTTCCTTCTTGCGTTCTTCAGTGATGGTCATTGTAGCTACAACCATATCGATTTCGCCGTTATTCAGCATCGGAATACGTGTCTTGGAGGTAACTTCCTTCAGCTCAATCGCGTTCTCGTCACCCAGAATTTTTTTGGCGATGGCTTTGGAGATATCAATGTCGAAGCCCTCTACGTTGCCGGATGCAGGGTCCTTCAGACCGAACAGGCGGGTGTCGTACTTCACGCCTACGAGCAGCTTGCCGCGTTCCTTGATCTTGGCAATCGCCTCAGAGTCAGTAGCCGTTCCTGCAGCAGCGTCATTCCCTCCGGCATTGTTCTTGGCATTGTTGTTGCCGCAGCCGGCAATCACGAGCATAGCCGCAATCATCAGTACACTTAACATTTTGAAGCTTTTGGACATTTTCATTTCTGTTCCTCCCCTGAATCCTATATATTTGTTTAATGACTTAATACACGGCTGAGAAACGTTCGTGTCCGGTCTTCACGCGGACTGGCGAAGAATTGCTCCGGCTCCGCTTCTTCCACGATCTGTCCCTGATCCATGAAGATTACCCGGTCGGCCACCTCGCGGGCGAAGCCCATCTCATGGGTAACGACAACCATCGTCATGCCTTCGCGGGCCAGGGTCCGCATAACATCGAGTACTTCCCCGACCATTTCCGGGTCAAGCGCCGAGGTCGGCTCATCGAACAGCATAATCTTCGGCTTCATCGCCAGCCCCCGGGCAATCGCCACACGCTGCTGCTGTCCGCCGGACAGCTGTGAAGGATAGGACTGTGCTTTATCGGCAATCCCGACCTTTTCCAGATAATACATCGCCGTCTTCTCGGCTTCCGCTTTGCTTAGTCCAAGCACCTTAATCGGCGCGAGTGTGATATTATCGATTACTTTTTTATGCGGGTACAGATTGAAATGCTGGAAGACCATTCCGATTTCTTTGCGCAGCTTGTTGATATCTGTCTTGCGTTCATTTACAGTTATACCGTCAACGGTCAGTCCGCCGCTCGTAATAGTCTCCAGTCGGTTAATGCAGCGCAGCATAGTGCTCTTGCCGGAGCCGGAAGGACCGACTACGACAACCACTTCCCCTTCCTGAACATGCAGGTCAATGGCTTTCAGTACATGGAAATGTCCGTAATGTTTGTCTACCTGATGAAAGTCGATCAACGACAGGGCCTCCTTTGTATATCATTATGTGTTTGTCAGCTATGGTAACACTTAAAACACACCTTACTTTAAAGACTACCGAAAACTACAAAAAACTACGAAAACCTTTAATCACTCATGTCATTTTCTTTTCTAAATGTGACGTATTTCATTTTCTTTTTACGCCTATTAATGTTTTTTATCAGTTCGCTGTAACTTATTGTGACATTCCTCTCTTGAAAAACCAAAATACTCCCCGCAAAATCAAGAAAAGCCGGAAACACAAAAAAAGCTGGAAACACAAAAAAAGATGTCCGCAGCCATTCGTGGCTTCCGCGACATCTTGTACGGGCAATCTATTCAATTCAAGTCTAGAAAAAGAGTTTGAAGATTACTCCCGCCAGCACTGCGCTGATCGGAATGGTAATAAACCAGGTCACCACGATACGTCCGGCTACTCCCCATTTCACGGCGGAGAAGCGTTTGGCTGAGCCTACCCCGAGGATTGCAGAGGTAATGGCATGTGTCGTACTTACCGGCAGATGAAGCAGTGTAGCTGTGAAGATAACGGACGCGGCCGAAATATCTGCTGCGAAGCCGTTAATCGGTTCAATTTTGAAAATTTTGGTACCCATAGTCTTAATGATCTTCCAGCCGCCGATGGACGTTCCGAGCGCCATGGATGTTGCCGCTGCAATCTTAACCCAGAGTGGTACATGCATAGTGTCGAGCCGTCCCGATGTTACGAGGGCAAAGGTGATAATCCCCATCGCCTTCTGGGCGTCATTCGTACCATGTGTGAAGGATTGGAGCGCCGCCGTAATGATCTGCATGGAACGGAAACCCTTGTTCACGGTATGCGGACTGCGCTTTGCAAAGATCCACTTTAGAATCATCATCACAACATAACCGATGGCAAATGCGATCAGCGGGGAGAAGATCAGCCCCTCCACAATCTCAATGAAGCCATGCCATTTCACATTCTCCGAACCTGCACCTACATATACCGCTCCGGCCAAAGCTCCGATAAGCGCATGGGAGGACGATGATGGAATCCCGAGCCACCAGGTTACCAGATTCCAGATAATCGCCGCAATGAGCGTCGCAATAAGAATATCTATCCCGTTATCCAGGAGTGCCGGGTCAGCAATGCTGCCGCCGATCTTCTTCGCTACGCCTTCAAACATCAGCGCACCGATAAAGTTCATACTTGCTGCCATCATAATGGCTGTACGCGGCTTCAGCGCGCGTGTAGAGACTGAGGTAGCGATTGCGTTGGCTGTATCATGGAAACCATTGATAAAGTCAAACGCCAGCGCAAGAAATATAACAAAACCTAGTACATATATAGATGTATCCATATTTCAGAGCCCCTTATGAATTGCGCATGATGATCGATTCCAGCATGTTGGCTACGTCTTCACATTTATCCGTGGTCGTCTCCAACCGCTCGTACAATTCTTTGCGCTTAATCAGTTCAATCGGGTCTTTTACAGTTTCGAACAGGGCCTTCGTACAGATACGAAGCACTTCATCGCCTTGGTTCTCCAGATCATTCAGACGGATCGTGTATTCACGGATCGCCAGCAGCTTCTTCTGGGAGAGCAAATGAACCGCTTTTTGGATTTCATACGCACTTTGGCGCAGAATTTCCGCGAACTGGACGATATACTCATCCGCATCCAGCAGGTTATACATATAGAAACGCGAGGCAGAAGCCTCCAGACCATCAATAACATCATCCATGCTTGTGATCAGGTCCATGATGTCGTCACGTTCCAGCGGCGTAATAAAAGTTTTGTTCAGTTCCTTGATGACGGTGTGCGTGTAGGTATCGCACTGGGATTCGTATTTCTTCATCACCCCGGCGAAATTCTCAACATTGTCCTGGAGAGTTGAAATATTCTGAGCGAAGTAATCTGCCGCCTGAACAATGGTATCGGCCATGTTTTCCAGCGTCTCAAAGAATATATCCTTTTTTCTCAACTTCATTAGCTTTAAACCCCTTTACATAAAATTGCCGTGAAAACGTGAAGCCACCCAAATGTAAACAGCATGAAAATGAATGACAACCCTTGTTATCTTATCATATCAATAGAATGGATAGAAGTAAAAAACCGAACTTTTTTACACTATAATAACAATTCCCTGTAATTGCGAAAATAATCATATGAACGGTTAATTATCCGGTGCTTATCAGGTGGGACTAGGTGCCAGCGCATAATCGACATGGCTGCCGAAGGATGGACTGTTCGGTACAATCAGAATATGCGTTATGCCGGGGTACATCAGCGCTTCCCTGCCGTCTTCTTTCACGAACCGGATGATGTCTCCGGGCCTGCGCGACCATTTGCCGGGAATCGCTACTCCGCGCTGAAACAGCAGCGCTTCCCCGCCCAGCTCCACATCCACCTGCAGCCTGCCGACATCATCGAGCACCTTATGGTCAGAGCCCATTACGATTACGTTCGCCGCTGCCACCGGACTGTTATTATTCAGATCCAGATGCGGTTTGCCGTTCACCCAGCGGACATAGGTGCGCTGCTCAGCATTATATTTATACCCCACCGTATAGCTCTTCAGCAGGAAGCTTACATTGAATTCCAGCGCGGGCTTCCCCTCAGTAGGCGCATAATCCGGATCTATGAAAAGCAACCCGGGAACCTCCACACTTTCGGCAAATCCCAGCTTCCCTGCACCTTCCCGCAGCTTGGCGGCATTGCTGTATAGATTATGCGGGGCTTTGCGCTCCTTGTCCCGCCAGAAGTAGGCACCTGCACGGCCGATCTCGTCCATGTCCTCCTTCTTCTGCTTCTGCAGAATGGCGTAAGCCGCCGGACTGCCTCCCGCATGCACAGTCACACCGCCGTAGCTCTCGCCAATGTCGAGCAGATAAGGGCGGATACTGCGGATCGGGCCGATCTTCACCACCCCGGTATGACTCTGGAAGATTCCGATCAGCCGGGTAATTCCGCCCTCCGCCAGTACTTCGTAGAGGATATCCGCTTCGCTGACTCCGGATTGCGGCCGGGCAGCCGGGGCATTATTGATCATGACTGCGAGCGGCCGGGGCAGCGTTCCGTCCGTAGCCGGAAGCCCCGTTAATCCGGATACTATTCCCGCTGCAGGCGCTATTGTCGGAGTGGGCTGCGCAGCTTCTGTCGGCTGGGGTTCAACAGTAGCTGCTACTGTAGTCGGCACTGGAACCGTTACTGCATTCTCTGTCCCGCAGGCGGAGAGCAGCGCGGCAGCAAGGACGAAGACTGATATAGGACGGGCTGAAGACCGGTTTATCGTCATAAACTTGTTGTTCCTCCTAAAGTTTTGTCAGTAAGCTTTCTTTCATTTAATCATAGCTGGCAGAGTTTGTCTTGAGCACACGGGAAAATCTGCATACAAAAAAGGATACAGCCATTAAAGCGGCTGTATCCTGCATTTATTTGTGTATTAGTCGACCATCCAGCAGTTTAAGCTTAGGGTACCGTATTGATAGGCCTGAATCATTAACTGCGCCCGTCTGCCCTCATCGGCTGTACCCATTACATAGAAGAGCGGTACGAAATGTTCCTTCCCGTAGGTGGGAACGGCCTCCCGCACATGCGGAGCCTGCTTCTCAAATGCAAAAAGTGAAGCCAGATCCCATGCTTCGAGCCGCTCAGCGATCCAGGCATCGAAGTCGAGCGCCCAGGGCTCGGGCTGATCATCCTGCTTCAGCAGCCTGAGATTGTGGACCAGTCCTCCGCTTCCGATCAGGAGGATTCCTTCATCGCGCAGCGGGGCCAGCATCCGTCCGATATTGTACTGCTCTTCGGGAGAACGCATCGAATCGACGGATAAGGCTACGACGGGAATGTCGGCCTGCGGGAACATTTTCTTCAGAATAACCCAGACCCCATGGTCAAGGCCCCGGCCGAGTATAGGCTGATGACAAAGATTGCTATCCTTGAAGAGTGCGGAAATCCTGCTGCTTAACGCGGGATCGCCCGGGGCCGGGTAGGCCAGCTTATACATCTCTTCCGGAAAACCATAGAAATCATGCTGCGTTTCATGCTGTGCGTCCACTGTAATCAGCTGCTGGGGACTGTCCCAGTGCGCCGAGAAAACTACAATGCCGCGGGGCTTCCCCAGATCAGAACCCAGCCGCTCCAGGAAACGTGTGTATTCGTTATCCTCAAGAGCCAGCAGCGGAGAGCCGTGCGCAATAAAGAATGCCGGTAATTTCATAGGGTGCCAACCTCCATAACCCAGTATATGGTCTGCCCTTTTATTTTACCGCTTATTCTTACGTATTGCACGCATGGGACCTCTCCTATATCATCCAGTTCTGCCATTCCTCCTGCAGATGCTCCTGCTGATTCATCCATTCCCTGGTGCGCTTAAGCACCTGCTCCTGTGCCGGACCTGACGAGAAGGTATGGTCGCCCTGGAAAATAATCTCCTTGTCGCAGCGGCCTTCAGGACGTGTCCAGAACAGCTTCTGGTAGAGGAAGGCATAGTCAACGGGAATAACATCATCGGAGGTCCCGTGGATGACCAGCACATCACCGCTGAATTTCCCGGCCTCCTGGAACGGCTGGAACGCTGCCAGTGAGTTGAAGTACACCGGGGTGAACGAATAGCCGGAATAATCGGCTGAGCCGCTCTTCACCGACCGGTCATAGGCTTCCCTTCCGACAATCTTTACGATATCATTGAACGGATAGCCGACCGCAGACCACAGCACCAGGTTCTTCACCCGCCGGTCACGGACACCGGTCAGCAGCGCTACTGCACCGCCCAGACTATGTCCGATCAGCGTCACACGCTGCGGGTCCACATCGGCCGAGCTGATGCCGTAATCCAGCACCGCCCGGGTCTGGCTGATCATCGACTCCATATCTTCGCTTCCGTAATTACCGCTGCTCTCCCCGCAGCCTACGTAGTCAAAGCGGATAACCATATAGCCATCCTGCGCCAGCTCACGGGCTGCCTTAACGAAGATCCGGTCTACACCAATCCGGCTGCCCACGAAGCCGTGGCAGATCACTGCAAGCGGCACCCGGTTCTTGCACCGTCCGGTGCCTGCCTTGTCTGCGGATGGATAGTGTATGCTCGCTGTCAGTTCCTCTCCATTATGCCGGATGATAATATTCCGTTCCATTGCTGCGCCCTCCCTGAAAGCTGATTTATTTCAAATTATAATTATTCCGATTAATTTAGTATGATTTATATCTTTATTATACGATTCTCCTTAATTTCTTGTCAATAACCATAGTCCTCCGGATTTCCTGAAAAGAGCCCCTTCCGCTCCCGCAGGAGCAAAAGAGGCCGTGGGTCAAGCTTGAGCTTCACTCAGTCATAGCTGTCGTGAAACATATCATGGGTCTCCTGCCGGCCTTCCCAGTCTTCAAGTCCGTTCTCCGGTGTCACGCCCGCAGCATCCCAAAGACTGAAGCCGTCAGAATTGCCCCAATCCCCCACTTCATTAGCAGGTGCAGGCGCGAAGCCGTCGCCCACAAATTTGCCGGGTTCCTGTTTGTTCTCCTGTTTCATAACGCTCCCTGCCTTCCTCTAGCTATATTTGGTGAAGCAACCACCTCTTCAGTGTTCACTCTTCCAAACGGATTATTCAGGGATTAACGAAAGAAAAGTTACGCAGAAGCGGAATCTTCTGATCCGCCTGCAAGGGTTGTCCTTGCACACCACTGCTGCACAAACGTATACTCTAGGTTAAAGGCTAACCTGATTAATCCACCTTGGAGGTATACGTCCATACTATGAAAGTTAAAGCTATGATTAAGCAAAACAACCTGCTGCGTGAGCAGATGACGCCATTTAACCGCTCTTTTTTTGAAGATATGATTCTGGCCATGCGGGCCAGCTCGGTAGACTCTGTCCGTGCAGAGGAGCTGCTGCTGGAGGCGGCTGAACTGCTGCTGAAGGGGCAGGCCAAAGGCCGGAATGCCAAGCAAATCTTCGGCGAGAACCCCGGAGATTATTTCAAAGATGTGATGAACAGCAGCCCCCCGCGCTCTCCGCGCAGCAAGCTGAAGAACTCCCTGATGATCTCTTTGTCCGCCCTGACCATTCTGTTCGGAGTGATGGGCGCTGCCGGACTGATCATGCAGTGGAGCGGAGGTCCGGATGAAATCTTCGGCCAGATCAGTATTTTCACCCTTATCATAGTAGGTATCGGCTCGATTGTTCTGATTGAGCTAATTATGAAATGGATGGCCTCGTTGTCTGAGGACGATAGCCCGAAGCCCAAGGCTTTTGATATCAAAGGGCTGGGACTCTATGTCGGAATTGCGATTGCTGCCGTATTTGCCGGAATGTTCCTCGATAATCTGTTCCCGGTCATCCGGATTGCACCTTGGGTCAGTCTGGTTCTTGCCGCAGCCGGTGGTCTCGGACTGAAATTAATATTTTTCAAATCATAGAGAATATATTCAACTTTTATTCCACACAGGAGGAGACTTGTATGAAGAAGCACATCGTTCTAACCGCCGCTATTGCTCTGCTCATGGGGCTGAAGGCAGCAAGCTCCGCTCCTGCCCTTGCTGAGAGCAGCGCGGGCCGCGGCACAGGCACGTCTGAGGCGGCTGCCAGCGCTAAGGCGGGTGTTACCGGTGCAGCCGTCCTCAGCCATGCTGAGGCTGTCTACAGGGCTGCGCTGCCGCTGTTCTCCTCAGGCAACCTGCCGGGTGCTATTACTTATATGAATACCAATCTGTATGCTGTCACTCCTTATCAGGCGACTGTTCTGACACTGAAGCTGGAGAACCTGCACAAATCGCTCCTGCCTTCCTGGGAGAAGAAATTCAGCAGCAGTGAGGTACAGCGGAAGCTCATCTCCGTCTATAAGGCGGGAGTCAGCATGGTGAAGCTGGCCGAGAGTACGGAGAATGCTTCACTTCGTGCGCTGCTGAAAAGCGCGGGAGAGAGCGGCTATAAGCTGGAGACGGCCGAAGGCACCTTTTTCCCGGTGATTGATTATGCCGCTTACCGCAAATATAAACTGTACGTGACGGAGGATATCCGTGATTATATTTCAATAATGGCGACCGAGTCGGATCTGCCCCCTTCCAAGGATAACGGGCTTGTGATCGCCTGGGGGGATGTCGCTTCCCGTGCACTAACCCAGGAGCAGTTTATTCAGACCTATCCCAAATCCAACCGCCTATCAGCAGTCAAGACACTTTATAACATGTACGCAGTGAATACATTTTATGGCCAGAACAACACGCCGCTCTTCCATTACGATAATCTGGAAATGGATCTGGAGGCACAGAAAGCCTACAGCAGCATCCTGGCCAAAAACAGCAGCACCAGCCCGTTCCTGCAGAAGCTCGATGGCTTCATGAAGCTGATGAAGAGCAACGGCTATCTCTTGGATGATGACGCCGAGCAGTATCTGAAGACAGAAGTGCCCCAGTCCTGATAAGCGTATAACTCAGCAGCACCGGATGTGCGCAGCAAACTTATCGCTATGAAATAAGACCCGCCCGGGTTGAATCCGGGCGGGTCTTATTCATATCCATATAAACGGCTATTGCCGCTGACAACGATTATATTAGATCAGCATGCTGAATAAATTGACATCCTTGTTGATCTCTACGTAATCCACGCCCTTCTGCTTCATCCGCTCAATCAGCGGGGCGTAGGCATCTGTGGACATCAGCTCAATGCCCACCAGTGCCGGGCCGTTCTCCTTCTCGTTCTTCTTCGTGTATTCGAACCGGGTAATGTCATCGTCGGGTCCGACTACCTCAGTCAGGAATTCACGCAGGGCACCCGCGCGCTGCGGAAAATTAACCATGAAATAATGCTTCAGGCCTTCATAGATCAGTGAACGCTCCTTGATCTCCTGCATCCGGTCGATATCATTATTGCCGCCGCTGACGATGCAGACCACGCTTTTGCCGCGGATCTGATCCCGGTACATGTCCAGCGCAGCAATCGGAAGCGAACCTGCCGGCTCCACAACAATCGCATTCTCGTTATACAGCTCCAGAATGGTTGTACAAGCCTTGCCTTCCGGCACTTTGACTACATCATCCAGGAGCTTCGAGCAGATGTCGAAGGTTAAGCCGCCGACACGTTTCACCGCCGCACCGTCCACAAACTTATTAATTTCCTTCAGGGTGATCACCTCACCGCATTCCATCGCCTCGCTCATGGAAGCTGCTCCCGTAGGCTCCACACCAATCACCTTGGTCGCCGGGCTCACGGTCTTCACATAGGTGGCTACACCTGCCGCCAGGCCGCCTCCGCCAATCGTAACAAATACAAAGTCAGCCGGCTTGTCCAGGCTCTCCATAATCTCCATCGCAATCGTACCATTGCCGGCGATAATGCGCGGCTCATCAAACGGGTGAATCAGCGTCATGCTATAGTCTATACAAGCCTGCAGCGCTTCATCGTAAGCATCGTCGAAGGTATCCCCCTTCAGAATCACTTCCACGAATTCGCCGCCAAAACGCCGGACCTGCTTAATCTTCTGATTAGGTGTAGTGCTCGGCATAAAGATTTTGCCTTTGATTCCCAGTGCCTTACAGGAATACGCCACACCCTGGGCGTGGTTACCCGCGCTTGCACAGACAATCCCCTTCGCTCTGTCCTCGTCGGACAGACTGCGGATCATATTGTAGGCTCCACGGATCTTGAAGGAGCGTACAATCTGCAAATCTTCGCGTTTCAAATACACATTACAGCCGTATTTAGCTGACAGTACCGCATCCAGCTGCAGCGGCGTACGGACGATAACCTCCCGCAGCACATGATGTGCGCGTACAATATCTTCCATTCCTACGATCCGGTTTTCGCCTTCTCTCATCTTTTCCTCGCCTCACTGTCTCTTTCTTATCGTTTCGCTTCTTGTAACATACTCTTCCAAGGACATTTTTTCAACCCTTGTCCTCCTCACACAATACAGAATCCACTGCCGGTGGAATCCTGCTACTCCACCCCTCATTCTTAAGTTCATCTTATATAGTTGTATAATGTGCAATTAAAAACAGCGAAAAGGGAGGCCCGCCTCTTATAACTGTATTCTGTACAACTAAATCTGCCCGAATGGGCGATCCCAAGGAATAACTGGCAGTTTAGTTGCACGAAATACAACTAAACGGATAATTGGTTGTAAATCAGACGTTTTAGTTGTACAAAGTGCAATTAAGCCTACCGGAAGACACTCCTAGGCATATACCGTAATCCCTTCACGGCGTCCTACCCTAATCTCCTCATTTCCTCATTTCCTCATATCGCACTCCAAACACCCCGCCTATGCGCCTATGCTTACTTTCCATACGCAACAAGCAAACGGCCCTGCCGTAAACCGGCAGGACCGTCCATCCTTCACTATAACTAGACCTTAAACCGCGATACCGTCTGCAGCAGCTGAGCCGAGCTCATCTTGATCTCCTCCATCTCGGCAACGATGCTGCCGGACTTGCCGATGATCTGCTCCGCCTGGACGGCGATGACCCCGGCCCCTTCTGCGCCTTCATTCGTTGCACTGCCCGTCTCGCTGATCGCAGTCAGCATGCTCTGAATGGAAGCCAGCAGCTCTTCGGAGGTGGCACTGAAGTCCGTTACCAGCTCATCAATATACTTGGCATCTTCGCTGTACCGCTCACCCGTCTCCTGCATCGCATCGTAATCCTTCAGCACCTGCCGGTCCATGAAGCGCAGCATGCTCTCCGCGCCCTCGGCCAGATTGGATACCGCCTGGACTACCGCTTCAGTAACTCCCTGGATTTCGGTCACCGTCTCCCGCGAGTTATCAGCCAGCTTGCGGATTTCCTCCGCCACAACGGCGAAGCCTCTGCCCGCATCCCCGGCCCTAGCAGCCTCAATGGAAGCGTTCAGCGACAGCAGATTGGTCTGGGCGGCAATTTCCAGAATCGCTCCTGTGAGCGCGCCTATCTGCGAGATCGACTTCGACTGTTCAAGCGCCATGCGCAGCTTTTCTTCACTCTGTCCGTAGATATGATCCGCCTGCCTGCGTGACTCAAATGCTCCCTCTTTCAGCTTATCCGCCCGCACATTAATTTCCCGGGCCGCATCTGCCCCCTCTTGGGCTTTGCGGGCGATACCGTTAATGGCATGCTCGAATTCGATCGTGCTGGCGTTCATTTCTTCCATCGAAGCCGCCGTCTGCTGCATGCCCGCTGACAGCTCTTCGGTAATCCCCGAAATATCGGTGATGCTGCCGTCGAGCACAAACACATTCTTCTCCGTATTCTCCACTGCGCCAGAGATGCTCTGCGAGCTGCGCATGATTTCCTGAATCAGCGACTGCTGTGAGGAGATCATATCGTTGAAGCCCTCTGCCAGTACGCCGATTTCCCCTTTTGCGGTGACCTTTGCTCTTACCGACAGGTCGCCGGACATCGCTTTTCGGAAGGCAGCCGTCAGGATAGGAATCTGCTTCAAAATACTGTTGGAAACAAAGTACAGCAACACAGACATCACTACAATTGAAGCAATAATCGAGAGAATAAAGATCAGCTCGAATTTCTTCAATTCCTGCTCCGCTTTTTTCTCCGGCACAATCAGTGCCACGGACCACTGGTTCTCTACAGCCGGCGAATACGACACATAACTGGCCTCGCCGTCAATATCCGTCTTTATCACATTCGAGCCCCACTGTACCATCTTATCCCCGACAGCTTTCCAGTCTTCACCGAGATCGGACATTTTCTTCAGCAGAATATTGTCTGTATCCGGATGGTAGATGAAGGTTCCTGTCTTATCAATCAGTACGGCATACCCGCTGCCATTGTAATTAAAAGCGCTCAGCGCCTGGGTAATCTGCTCCGTGGAGATATCCGCACCCGCCACACCGATCAGCTTGCCGGCATCATCGAGAATCGGTGCGCTGACACTGACGACCATTTTGCCGGAGCCGGCATCAATATAGGGATCCGTAACCGTAACACGCTTATTCTTGGCTGTGCTGGCATACCAGCCCCGCTCCTTCAGCACGAAGTCCGCCGGCGGCTCGAACTCATCCTGCGTAATCACCTTGTTCGCAGCATCCAGACCTATATACACATTCAGCAGGTTCTTATTGTTGTTCTTGACCAGATTCAGGGTGCGGATCAGTTCACTGTACCCGCTGGTGGTCTTCGCTGTTTCCGGATCACTTACACTGGCGATATAGTCACGGATATAGGCGTTGGCATTCAGAAGCTCTACACTGTCCGAAGCGGGCTGCAGCAGCTCGTTGACCTTAACGCTTATCTCTCCTTTCTGATAGGTCAGCGAATTGTTCAGGCCATTGACTATAATCTGCTTGGCATTGCTGTAAATCACTACGGATACAATCACAAGAATAACAATCACAGAGAGGATCACGGACATAAACAGCTTGCCGCGGATTCCCATATTGCTGAAAGAGGCTATAAGCTTCCTCTCCCTGCCCCTTCTGTTCTTCCCCAGTGTCATAGGTCCTTCCACCTTCCATGTATAAAGACTCAGGTCAGCTATGCTGCTCCGAATCTTCTCTATCTTTCGACTTATTTCTGCAAAAATCCCCTTTATCCCTTTACCGTTTCCCCGTAAGCTGTGAAAAAACTGTGACCATGTCAGATATTTTCTCACAAATGTCATGTCCATCATCTGAATATCCCGCATTTCTGCTTATTCATGTCAGGTTATTTGCACAAAAAAACCCTTGTATCTGCGCTATTCAGCAAATAAAAGGGAGTATGAGTTCATACACCAATATTCAGTTCCTATTATCCGGGAGTACGCCGCCCTACTGCTCGAGCAGCTCCTGAAACCATTTCAGGTTCAATTCATGGTGCGCTCTGACATTATTCATCATCGACTTTGCCGTGTAGTAGATCCTATCTTGCTTGGCATCCAGCGCAGAATCAATTTCAGCAATTTTGCGCCGTGTTTGCTCCATCTGCACCGCTACGGCCGACTTGAACCGCTCAGAATCATATTGGTGGGCGAATAGCGTGGTCATATAAAAGGCTAACGTGATATCGTCCGTCTGCAGCGAATATTTAGCCATCAGCGCTTTGAAATGCTCGTCGCCCTGCGTCGTAATCTCGTAGATGTATTGTTCAGGATAGTTGTTAACGCTAACGACTTCAACCAGCCGGACCAAGCCCTCACCCGCTAACCTCTGCAGGTTGTAATACAGTGATCCCTTCGTCATATGAGCGAGATACCTGTAGTCCCGTTCCTTAAAGACATTCATCAATTCATAAGCGCTGGATGGTCCGCAATCCTTCAGCAAACCCAGTATTAATAAGGGTATAATAATAATTCCTCTTTCTATAGATTATTGAAAATCAAGGATATGCTCAGATATCCATTCTCTGAACGTATAAGGCTCCCGTCCCAGAATAGCCAGTACCGTGTCCGTCACGGCGAGCTTATGCTTCAGGGTATACTCCCAGTCCTGGACTCTAAGAGTAATATACTCTTCAGCAATGTACTTGCCCATATAGGATCGGAAGTCATCGATTGTCTGCTCTTCCAGTTCAAGCGATTGTCCTAAATGTTTGGAAATTTCTGTCAATATGTTCCGCTGGCTGAGAATACTCGCCCCTGTAAGCGTTAAGACCTGCCCAGAGAATCTGTCAAAATCGGTAACAACCACGCTGATAACTTCAGCAATATCTGCTTCGTGCACACTGGCCAGCTTAGCCTCCAGGGCCGGTAACCGGATCGTCCCCCTATTGTATCTAAAAAGGTCCCCCCAGTAAATGGTATTATGCATGAAGGCCTCAGCACGGATAAACACATACTGAAAGCCATACGCCTGAATCTGATCCTCGACTTTTTTATGTTTAATCGCATTCTCGTTGTAACCGGCATCCGAGCGGTTGATGGAGGCTGAGGATAAGAACACGATGTTCCGGACACCCTTGGCCCGGGCAGCCTGCAGAATCTCTTCAGCATCATCCAGAAGGATCAGGAATAAGGTCTCCACGCCGCGCAGGCTGTCTGACCAGGCACTGCAATTCTTGATATCGCCGGTGACGATCATCATATGCTCTGTCCGGTCTGTTAACAGCTTCTCAGGTGTTCGGGTGAGGGCTTTAAATTCGATATCCTTAAGCTTGAGGTAATGTATAACCCGATTTCCAACGGTTCCAGTTGCTCCAGTAATAAATAACATTACAAGGACCTCTTTTCCGAAAATTTAGTCTAATTAGACCACATCACATAATATAGTCTAATTAGACTAAAGTGGCAAGGATTATTATACAAAAAAACACAGCCCCGGAGGACTGTGTCAGATATTTCATGTTCAGATTATATATAGATCATCTATATTCTATTGTTTCAGCATCCATTTGAGCAGATCCGGCAGGCTTGCCCACAAACGCGAATGCATAATGACATATTCAATGGCTTCATTGGAATCGCCCATTCCGACAAAATCCGGGAGATTATGCGGCAGCCGCTTCACACCCAGCAGATAATCAGGCACATGCTTGTTCACCCCGCGCGCAACACGGTACAGCATTTTGAGCTGTGAGGTAATTCCGTTCTTCTTGAACTCCAGTACAATCCGGTCATAGGCAAAAGCCGCTGCGGCATCGTCTTCCCCGTAGTTCTTGATCACCCGCTCCGCTTCCTTCAACTGGTTGCTGTACAAGTAGACAGCGGTCAAAAGATAGCGTGCACCGGTATTGTCATCCGGGTTAAGCTCGAGAATATGCTCCAGAATCTCCGCTGCTTCCTCGGCCTTCCCGCCAAACCAGCAGGATTCCGCATAGCTTTGGCAGATACGGATATAAGGGCGGGTCTCCGTAAGCCCCCAGAAATACCCTTTGTTCTTGGTAAAATAAAGCTCGCCCAGTTCACGTCTGCCTGCAGCAATTCCCGCTTTGAGGAATTTACGCGCCTCATGCTCATTCTCCGATTCCTCGGCCAGGATAAGATAGGCATCCGGACTGTCCGGATAAATCTCCAGTGCCGTCTCCGCCAGCTGAACACGGCGTTTCGCAGAAGTGGCCTCCACCGCTTTGTACAGAAGGGCTTGCGCCTTCTCCTGGGGAGTACCCGGACCATTCAGCGTGATCAGCTCATCAGCTTCTCCGCCCATTCCGTATTCTTCGACATAATTATATAATTCTTTGACTTTACGGGAGATGGTGGCCGCCGTAACTTCGTATTTATCGGCAAGCTCCGTCTGCGACAGCATGAAGCCGTATTCCTCTGACAGCAGATATTCGATGGCCGCGCAGAACGAGCCGGCTTTCTTCACCGCAGGTTTGGTCTGCCGGGAGAAGCCATTCCACAGCACCAGGGCTTCCAGAATCAGTTCCCGGTCGTATTGATTTCTCATGCTCTCAATGAGCTGCAACGCCAGCTGTTCATGGGCCGGATGCTCCCATTTCAGTTCGCGTGCGACCATCTTTTTCAGCTTGGGCAGTGTAAGCTTACTCTCGGTACGTACCGCGGCCTCCGCTGCTGACTGTTCCTGTACGGATTCGCTGAATACAGCCTCTTGTGCTGCCGCATCCTCCGTCGTTACCAGCCGCAGTATGGATTCGACCGCTGACGTTTCTTTATCCAAGCAGCACTTCTTATATTTTTTCCCGCTTCCGCATGGGCATAAGTCATTTCTTCCGACCTTACTCAAAAACAATTCCCCCTTAAATCTGTAACTAAGCATCCGTAAAAAACGGCATCGCTGTTATTGTACTTATTATTTAAGTATCATTTCCCGGCATGGGGCTTTCTATATCCCCTGAACATTCAGCAAGTGGAAACGGCTTGCCCATCCTGTTAAGGACAGTTCAAAAATATAAATCCCTAAATTTTAAAAAAGGCCTTTCCATGAAAGGAAAGACCCTTTATCTGTATATATCCGCACATTTTCCCCCGTACGAGTTGTATTATAGCACTTCTCCTACTACTTGTCAGTCCTTTTTTTGGGACTAATAGCATAAACTAACCCCGCAAAGTGGGGCTTTAGCTTCGATGAGTATACGGGTAATTTGCATTGGCCCCAAAGCATAGGCACTCTTATCTGGCTGAAATACAGTGCTTTATCCTCAGATCAGAGCCTTCATAGCGATGTCACTACGGCACTGTTTGCCCGGGAAGGTGATCTTTCCGGCACTGGCATAGGCTGCTGCACGCGCTTCAGCAATCGTAGGACCCATGCCTACAACTCCAAGCACCCGGCCGCCGCTGGTTACCCAGCTGCCATCCTCACCGCGTGCAGTTCCCGCATGGAAGACCAGACTTGTACCGTTCTCCTCCAGTCCGCTGATCGGCACACCCTTCGGATACGGACCGGGATAACCTTCCGAAGCCAGGACCACGCAGACTGCGGCCTCATCGCTCCATTCAATCTGAATATCCGCCAGCCTGCCTTCTGTAACAGCCAGAAAGATCTCCAGCAAGTCGCTTTGTAGCCGGGGAAGAACAACCTGCGTCTCGGGATCACCGAAGCGGGCATTGAATTCTATCGTCTTCGGTCTGCCGTCCGGCGAGATCATGAGCCCTGCGAACAGTACGCCGCTGAAGGGGCGCCCCTCAGCCACCATGGCTTTGGCTGTCGGCTCGATGATGGTCTCCACTGCTTCGCGGATAATAGCCTCATCGATATGCGGAAGCGGGGAGTATGTCCCCATGCCTCCCGTATTAGGTCCTTTATCGCCGTCGAATACCGGCTTATGGTCCTGTGCAGCCGCCATCGGCCGCACTGTTTCGCCATCCACAAAGGCCAGAATCGACATTTCCTGCCCGGCCAGAAACTCCTCAATCACGACCTGTGCGCCGGCTTCACCGAACACCTTAGCCACCATGATATCCTGCAGAGCCGCCTCCGCTTCCTCAAGGGAATACGCCACGGTCACACCTTTGCCTGCGGCCAATCCGTCCGCCTTGATTACAATCGGCAGCTCCTGAGTACGCAGATAGGCAAGTGCAGTCCCATAATCACTGAACTTCTCATACGCCGCTGTCGGAATGCTGTACTTATGCAGCAGATCCTTCATGAAGGTCTTGCTGCCCTCGATTTCCGCCGCATTCTTCCGCGGGCCGAATACAGGAATATCCTTCGCTTCAAATGCATCGACGATCCCCGCTGCCAGCGGATCATCCGGTCCGATGACGACCAGCCCGATCTCCCGTTCCTTGGCAAACGCGGTCAGCTTATCGAACTCGAATACGCCGATCGGCACACATTCGGCAAGCTGCGCAATCCCGGCGTTGCCGGGTGCACAGTAGATTTTACCGGCCTTGGGACTGCGGGTTAAGCTCCAGATGATCGCATGCTCCCGGCCGCCGCCGCCGACCACTAAAATATCCATAAGTATGTTACCCTCCCAGCGTTCTAGTGTTTGAAGTGGCGAACGCCGGTGAAGACCATGGCAATGCCGTATTCATTAGCAACCTTAATGGATTCCTCGTCCTTAATTGATCCGCCCGGCTGGATAACCGCCGTAATACCAGCCTTGGCAGCCATCTCCAGGGTGTCGCCCATCGGGAAGAAGGCATCTGACGCCAGTACGGAGCCTTTGGATTTCTCTCCGGCCTGCTCAATCGCAATCTTGGCCGCGCCGACACGGTTCATCTGTCCGGCACCTACGCCTACGGTCATATTATCAGCCGCCAGCACGATCGCGTTCGACTTCACATGCTTAACCACCTTCCAGCTGAACAGCAGCTGCTTCAGTTCTTCTTCCGTTGGCTTGCGGTCGGTTACGACCTGCAGCTCCTCCGGATTCACGGAATGAACGTCACTTTCCTGCACAACCATTCCGCCTTCAATGGAGGTTACGACAAAGCTGGTTTTGCGGGAAGCTGCCGTGCTGAGGTTACCAAGCTTGAGCAGGCGGATATTCTTTTTCTTCGTCAGGATCTCCAGCGCTTCATCCGTGAAGCCCGGAGCCAGAACGATCTCTAGGAAAATATCCTTCAGCATATTAGCCGTATCCTCATCGATAATCCGGTTCGCCGCAACAATTCCGCCGAAGATGGAGGTTGGATCGGCATTGTAAGCTTTTTGATAAGCCTCATATACACTCGCCCCCACGCCTACGCCGCAAGGATTCATATGCTTAACAGCCACTACAGCCGGTTCTTCAAACTCTTTTACAATCTGCAGAGCCGCATTAGCATCGTTAATATTGTTGTAGGACAGCTCCTTGCCGTGCAGCTGCTCGGCAGCGGTGAGTGTATCCTGCGCAGCCAGCGGCTTGCGGTAGAAAGCAGCCTTCTGATGCGGGTTCTCCCCGTAACGCAGATCCTGGATTTTCTCATAAGTGACAGTATAGCGCTCCGGCAGCGGTTCACCGGTTACATTCGCCAGATAATCGGCAATCAGGGCATCGTAAGCCGCCGTATGGCGGAAGACTTTGGCCGCAAGACGTTTGCGGGTTGCAAGGGTGGTATCTCCACCCGCACGAACTTCCTCAAGCACTGTAGCATAATCTGCCGCGTCCACTACCACACTGACAAAGGCGTGGTTCTTCGACGCCGAACGCAGCATCGTAGGTCCGCCGATATCGATATTTTCGATAGCTTCCTCATACGATACATCCGGCTTGGCAATGGTCTCCGCGAACGGATACAGATTCACCACTACGAGGTCGATGTAGTCGAGTCCAAGCTCGGTCATCTGCCGTGTATGCTCTTCGTTATCACGAACCGCAAGGAGGCCGCTGTGTACAGCAGGATGCAGCGTTTTGACGCGTCCATCCATAATTTCGGGAAAGCCTGTCACATCGGAAATCCCGATGACCGGAACGCCTTCTTTAGCCAGAAGTGTGCTGGTGCCGCCTGTGGAGATAATTTCTACGCCTAGTGCAGACAACTCGCGGCAAAAATCCACGATGCCCTGTTTGTCCGATACGCTGACCAGCGCTCTTTTGATACTCACTTTGAATAGTCCTCCTCTGGATTCACGCTAGATTAGGTTGTGGCCTATGATCGCAGGATCATTGTCGCCGGTTAGCCCGTGCTTATAACTTGAGTTTTAGAGTGTTTATAGAATAAGTGGATTTACGTCATTTAATTTCGGCTTGTTATCAGCCAGATAGAAAAGTAGTTGGAAATTGTCCATCTAAATGATGCCATATGCGCCTTAGAGCCTACAAACGCCAGAATTAGTTGTACTTTATCCAATTACGTTCTGCGATCACTGGTATTCAGACAAATTAAGTGGAGTGAATCCAATTGCTATATCGACAGCAACCGGCATGTCAGCAAACCCGTAATTCCGGCAATTTCAAACTGCTCAGTCAGCCAATCCGACATCTTGCAGACTTTGTGCAATATTTCCCGAGAAATATCAGAATCAGCCGCACCTGCCTGAACTACATTTTTTGTGTTTGTCAGATCCGGCTGATATGGCTCTGCTATTATTCGCCAATTGTCGTTATTCTTCCGTTCAGATCCACTCTGCCGGCTGCCAAAGCTGCCACCACTTCGGGATACAGCCCGTACTCTACCTGATGGATCCGTTCTGCCAATGATTCAGCGGTATCTCCCGGGTTCACCTCAACGCTGCGCTGGGCAATAACCGGTCCGGTATCCATGCCTCCGTCGACAAAATGCACCGTAACTCCCGTCAGCTTCACGCCATAATCCAGCGCCTGTCCGATCGCGTCTTTACCGGCGAAGGCCGGCAAAAGCGATGGATGGATGTTGATGATCCGTCCCGCATAAAGCCCAAGCAGCACCGGTGAGATCAGCCGCATATACCCGGCCAACACGATCAGCCCGATGTCCCGGCGCTGAAGCTCGGCAACAATCGCTGCCTCGTACAGCTCCCGACCCGCGAAGTCCTTCGGCCGCAGCAGGAGGGCGGGAATTCCCGCTTCCTCCGCCCGCTGTGCCACAGGCGCTTCCGGCTTGTCCGAGACCAGCAGCTCTATGCTGCCTCCGCCGAGCTTCCCCTCCTGCTGCGCCTGGACCAGTGCGGCGAAATTGCTGCCCTGTCCGGAGGCAAATACAGCGATCCGGCTCCACTGCATCAGACTTCAGCTCCTGTAAAGGTTACCTTGCGTTCGCCTTCCGTTACAGTCCCGATAAGATAAGCTTCTTCCCCGCTGGCCTTCAGCAGCTCCAGCGCGCGCGCTCCGTCCGCTTCAGCTACTACCAGCACAAGACCGATGCCCATGTTAAATGTGGTGAACATATCACGGTTGCTTACGTTGCCTTTGCTCTGCATCAAGCCGAAGACCGGCTGAATCGGCCAAGAGCCGTAGTTAATCTCTACATTTACATTCTCAGGCAGTACGCGCGGGATATTCTCGATGAACCCGCCTCCGGTAATATGAGCCATCCCTTTAACCGGAAGCTGTTCCAGCAGGGCCAGGAGCGGCTTCACATAGATTCTGGTTGGAGCCAGAAGTACATCCACGAGCGGAGCGCCCAGTTCAGGCACTACGTCATTCAGTCCGTAGCCGTCTTCCTCCAGCAGAAGCTTACGCACGAGCGAGAACCCGTTGCTGTGGATACCGCTGGAAGCAAGGCCAATTACCGTGTCTCCCGGAGCAATGTCCGCGCCGGTTACCAGCTTCGCCTTGTCGGCAACGCCTACGGTAAATCCGGCGATATCATACTCACCGGCCGAATACATACCCGGCATCTCGGCCGTTTCGCCGCCAATCAAGGCACAGCCTGCCTGATGGCAGCCTTCGGCGATACCGGCAACGATCGCCTCGATCTTCTCCGGCACTACCTTGTCGCAGGCCAGATAGTCGAGGAAGAACAGCGGCTCTGCGCCCTGCACTACGATGTCATTTACACACATGGCTACGGCATCGATGCCAATCGTGTCGTGGCGGTCCGCTGCGAACGCGATTTTGAGCTTCGTGCCCACGCCGTCCGTTCCCGATACGAGAACAGGCTCTTCATATTTGTCCTTATTCAGGCCAAACAGTGCGCCGAATCCGCCCAGCTCCGTCATCACTTCAGGACGGTAGGTGCGCTTCACATGCTTCTTCATGCGTTCTACCGCTTCATTGCCAGCCGCAATATCCACTCCGGCGTTTTTATAAGCTTCCGACACTTTTGGACACCTCATTTAAGTTAGTTTAGAGCGCGGGTTCGGGGCGGCAGGGATTTGAATCTTTTGGTGGTTATAGTCGTCATTACGAAGAATGTTTGGACTTCCGGCCGCTGTTATATTTGGATTTCCTTGATTTGAACCGCTGTCCGCGGTAGAAATCCAAATATAAAGGCGAACGCTGACGCTCCTACAGTTCCAAAATTCCTCTTCATGACTCCAACCACCGGGGTCAAACCCGTGCCGCAAGCCGAAATTTCGCGCCTTGCACAGCAGCACTGTTTCGGCGCTGTGGGCGAAGCCCAGCGCCTCCTAAGCCGACAAAACTCCCGACTTTGCGCAGCAAACAGGACAGGTTATGCAGGCTTCAGGCGCACGGGGCGAAGCCGTGCGCATCCTTAGGCGACAGAACCTCCGGATTTGCGGCAGCAAACAGGACAGGTTCTGGAGCCAGGGCCGGCGGGCAGCATGCCGCCAGGGCGCGCAGCGCCGTAAAGCGTGTCCCGGCCGTGCGCAGCACACAGGGACAAAGCGGGCACCCGCACCCACGCCCTCTTAGCAAGTTTAGAGCAAACTCCTTCCACCAAACTTTCGGGTGGCCGGAGGGCAGCGCCCTCCGGGGTCCCCCTTTGCAAGGGGGATTTAGGGGGATGTTAACAACTGCATCCGTCCTTCTCTTCCCCGCCGAAATCAACCTGTGTCGGGTAATCATTATCGAAGCAGGACAGGCATAGTCCGCCTTTGTAATCGTCACTATTATAGCCGCCGATGGACTGGATGAGTCCCTCTGGTGAAAGGAACGCAAGCGAGTCCGCATTGATCTCCTCGCACATCTCAGCGATTGTCTTATAAGAGGCGATCAGCTCGCGGCGGTCCGGGGTATCGATGCCATAGAAGCAGGGATTCTTGAATGGCGGCGAGGTAATCCGCACGTGAACCTCGAGCGCTCCGGCTTCGCGCAGCAGGTTGACGATCCGGCGCGAGGTCGTGCCGCGCACGATGGAATCGTCGATCATGACTACACGCTGGCCTTCCACGACACGTCGCACCGCGCTGAGCTTCATCTTCACGCCTTGCTCACGCAGCTCCTGGCTCGGCTGGATGAAGGTCCGGCCGGTATACTTGTTCTTGATCAGTCCAAGCTCGTACGGGATGCCAGTCTGCTCAGCGTAGCCGATGGCTGCGGAGATACTGGAATCCGGCACGCCGGTTACGATATCGGCATCCACGAAGGCTTCGAGCGCCATCCGGCTGCCCATCCGCTTGCGGGCGGAGTGCAGGTTGGAGCCGTTCAGATCGCTGTCCGGCCGTGCGAAGTAGATGTATTCCATCGCGCACAGCGCTTTGCGTTTAGGCTCCGCGAAGCGGTCCTCCCGGAAACCATCCTTATCCAGCACGAGCAGCTCACCCGGCTCAATATCGCGTACCAGCTTAGCGCCGATGACTTCGAGTGCACAGGATTCGGAAGCGAAGACATAAGCTTCGCCCAGCCGGCCCATCACTAAGGGACGCAAGCCATGCGGGTCAGAAGCAACAATCAGCTTGTCGTTTGTCATCAGCAGGAAGGCGAAACCACCAACCAGCTGGGCCAGGGCATCCTTCGTGGCTTCGACAAAATCCTTCTGTGAACGCGCGATCAGATGCGCCAGCACCTCAGTGTCGCTGGTGGTCTGGAAGATCGAGCCGCCCTGCTCCAGCTGCTTACGGATCAGAGGTTCATTCACGATATTGCCGTTCGTGGCAATCGCGAGATCACCGTCACGGTATTTGAAGACCAGCGGCTGCGCATTGGTCAGCCGGCTGTCTCCGCTGGTCGAATAACGCACATGTCCGATAGACATATCTCCGATCAGCGAAGCGATCTTGTCTTTGTCGAAGACTTCCTTCACCAGGCCCATGCCGCGGTGGTAGTTGAAGTCCCGTCCATCCGCTACGCAGATGCCCGCGCTCTCTTCCCCGCGGTGCTGCAGGGCATGCAGGCCGTAATAGGACATGGAAGCGGCTTCCGGGTGTCCGAAGACCCCGAAGACGCCGCATTCTTCTTTTAACGTGTCAAAAATATCTCCCGAGCCCGTTCCTTCGTTGTAAAAGTCGCCGGTCCACAGGATAGGGGCTTCCTGCTCTTTCCCGGTCTTTATTTCATAAGACATGGAATAGCATCCTCCCAAATGGTCTTGAGTTCAGTAACTGCTTCATCCAGTGCAGCCGCGCCGTCCAGAGCAACACGCAGGCGGTCTCCGCCGACGGTTCCAATAATCTCTACAGGTACGCCGTATGCGGCAACCGCCGCTTTCAGTTCTTCCGCACGGTCAGGCGCAGAAGTCAGGATAATCCGGGATTGGCTCTCGCTGAACAGCGCCACATCTGGACGCAATCCGCCAGCGGACAGCTCAATATTTGCTCCGGTTTTGCCGCTGATACAGCTTTCTGCAAGCGCTCCGGCCAGGCCGCCTTCGGATAGGTCATGCGCCGAGCGGACCAGCCCGCTGCGGATCGCAGCAAGTACGGCATCCAGCAGCTTGCGTTCCGTTGCCAGATCGAGTTCTGGCGGACGTCCTTCAGTCACGCCGTGAACAGCATACTGGAATTCACTGCCGCCTAGCTCTGCCTTCGTAACACCGAGCAGCAGAATCGAATCGCCTTCCTGCTTGAAGGCCTGAGTTGTAATATGATCGGTATCTTCTACAAGACCCACCATGCCGACAACCGGTGTCGGATAGATAGCTCCTGAAGCATTTTCATTGTAGAGACTGACGTTACCGCCAATTACAGGGGTATCAAGCACACGGCAGGCTTCAGCCATACCGTCTACCGCACGTTCCATCTGCCAGAAGATTTCCGGCTTCTCCGGACTGCCGAAATTCAGGTTATCCGTAATCGCCAGCGGCTGGGCACCGGAGCAGACAATGTTACGTGCTGCTTCGCTGACGGCAATCCGCCCGCCCACTTCAGGATCGAGATAGACATAACGTCCGTTACAGTCCGTAGTCATCGCCAGAGCTTTGCGTGTGCCGTGGATCGTTACTACTGCTGCATCGGAACCCGGACGAACGGCCGTGCTGGTCCGCACCATATAATCATATTGGTTATATACCCATGCTTTGCTGGCTACTGTAGGTGATCCCAGTACGGTTCGCAAGGCGCCGCCCAGATCGGTTACTTCATCATAGCGAAGCGTATCCACCGAGGCATTCTCCTCATAGTAAGCAGGAACTGCCGATGGTTTGTTATAAATCGGACATTCATCAACCAGAGCTGTTACCGGCATGTCGCCGACCACTTCACCGTGATGGAACAGCTTCAGGCGGCCGTCATCCGTTACCTTACCCACTTTGCGGCAAATCACGCCCCAGCGGTCGAAGATTTCCTGTGCCTGTGCTTCATCCTTAGGCTCAACCACGAACAGCATCCGCTCCTGGGATTCGGAGAGCATCATTTCATAAGGCGTCATGCCGTCTTCGCGCTGCGGCACCTGATCCAGATACAGCTCCAGGCCGTTGCCCGCTTTGCTCGCCATTTCAGCACTGGAGCACGTGAGTCCGGCTGCACCCATATCCTGAATACCAAGGACGATACCGCTGTCGATCAGCTCCAGGCATGATTCCATAACCAGCTTCTCCATGAACGGATCGCCAACCTGAACCGCCGTCCGCTTCGCTTCTGACTCTTCACTAAGCTCAACCGAGGCGAAGGTCGCACCATGAATGCCGTCACGGCCTGTTGGAGGACCCACGTAGAATACGGGATTACCTACCCCTTTGGCGACACCGCGCTGGATTTTATCGTGATCTATCAGGCCCACGCACATCGCATTAACCAGCGGATTACCATCATAGCTGTCATCGAACATGATCTCCCCGCCGACGGTCGGGATGCCGATACAGTTGCCATAGCCTGCGATCCCGGACACAACATGCTCGAACAGATATTTTACCCGGTCGCTCTCAAGCTTCCCGAAACGCAGGGAATTCAGCAGCGCCACCGGTCTTGCACCCATGGAGAAAATATCGCGGATAATCCCGCCCACCCCGGTCGCCGCGCCCTGATAAGGCTCAACTGCCGATGGATGGTTGTGACTCTCGATTTTGAAAACAACCGCCTGGTTGTCTCCGATATCAACAATCCCTGCGCCTTCGCCCGGTCCCATCAGCACCTTCGGTCCGCTTGTCGGGAAACGGCTGAGCAGCGGCTTCGAGTTCTTATAGGCACAGTGCTCAGACCACATCACGCTGAACACACCGATTTCTGTATAGTTAGGCTTACGTCCCATGAAGGAAGTAATGAGCTCATATTCGCTGTCCGATACACCGAACTGACTGTAGATTTTCTGCTCCGCGATCTGCTCTGCGGTCGGCTCCTTAGCGGATACTTGCTGCGTCATAACGATCCCTCCACGATGTAAGAATGGATGTGAACATCCGTTTGCCGTCTTCCGAACCAAGCAGGCTGTTCGCTGCCCGTTCCGGGTGAGGCATCATACCAACCACATTTCCCGCTACATTGCTGACTCCGGCGATATCGGCGACTGAACCGTTCGGGTTGTCGCTGTAAGTGAATACGATTTGATTATTAGCTTTAAGCTCAGCCAGCGTCTCTTCATCACAATAGTAATTGCCTTCGCCATGCGCAATCGGAATAACGATTTCTTCATCCTGCGCATAGTCGATCGTAAACGGAGTTGTGTTATTCACTACCTTAAGCACCGTGTCATGACAGCGGAACTTCATCGACATGTTGCGGCGCAGAGCGCCTGGCAAGAGGCCGGCTTCGGTCAGGATTTGGAACCCGTTGCAGATGCCGAGCACGAATTTGCCCTGTTCCGCCGCTTTGGCCACTTCAGCCATCACCGGAGCGAACCGGGAAATCGCGCCGCAGCGCAGATAGTCACCATAAGAGAAGCCGCCCGGCACGAGAATGCAGTCATAAGCCGACAGATCTGTCGCCGTATGCCACACATAATCTACAGGTTCGCCGAGGCTGTCTTCTACTGCTTTGTAGCAGTCAATGTCACAATTGGAGCCTGGAAAGACAAGTACAGCAAATTTCATGACTTTTAGTCCTCCAATTCGTAGCGGTAATCCTCGATCACCGTGTTGGCCAGCAGCTTCTCGCACATATCCTTGAGGCGTCCTTCCGCTTCAGCGCGGTTGTCGGTATCGAGGGTCAGCTCCATATATTTGCCGATACGCAGACTTTCAACTTCCTGAAAACCTACGGAATGCAGCGCCCCTTGCACGGCTACACCTTGGGGATCGAGCACGCTTTTCTTGATGGTGACGTAGACTGTCGCTTTTAACATACGCTTGTAGTTCCTCCTAAAATTTAATGAGCTGGACTGGGTACCTCGAATGAAAACTTACCGTAACTCAACATTACAACGATGTGCTAACCTCTAACGGTGAGCTGCAACAACTCACTTCACTGCGGGCAGCTAACTTAACTGCATAATGTACAGCTATAATCTCAATATCTTCTGTGATAACAACTATAGTTGCATTTCGTACAGCTATTTCTCTGAAAATCTGCTTTTCAGGCCATTTCACACATTTTAGTTGTATCAGATACAGTTAAAGAGCAAATGGCATCTTTTTCGGGCAAAATAACTGCAGAGAATACAATTAAAAGTTGGCTGCTGCTGGTCGGAACAGGCGTATCATATAATCTATAAGGACTTACCGGTAAGGCGGTGATAAATGTCCAGGTACCGGCGTGAGGTCTCTTCCACCACTTCAACCGGCAGCGGATCCGGCGTGCTATTCTTATCCCAGGAGGATGCCGAAAGGTAAGTCCGTACAGGTTCCTTATCCATGCTGTCGATCTCGATATCCAGCGCGTATTTGTCCTTGGCCCAGAAGCGGGAAGCATCCGGTGTGAAAATCTCGTCAATCAGGATGACCTTGCCGTCCAGCAACCCGAACTCGAATTTGCAATCAGCGAGGATGATGCCGCGGTCTTTACAATATTCTCTGGCAAAAGCGAACAGCTTCAGGCTCTTCTCCTTCAGCTCCAGTGCAAGCTCCGCGCCAATCAGCTCCTGCATCTGCTCAAAAGGAATGTCCTCATCATGGCCAACATCATTCTTGGCTGCCGGTGTGAAAATCGGCTCGGTCAGCACCGCATTCTTGCGCAGCCCTTTGGGGAGCTCGATGCCGTTCACTTTGCCGGTCTCCTGATACTGCCGCCAGCCGCCGCCGGTAATGCAGCCGCGCACGACACATTCGATATCAATCCGCTCTGCTTTGCGGACAACCATGATGCGGTTCTTCAGCGCTTCGCGGTCCCGCACAATATCCCCGAGCCGGTCCACGTCGATATGAACCACATGGTTCTCAATAAGCTCCTTGGTCTGACCGAACCAGAACGCGCTAAGCCGGTTAAGCACATTGCCTTTGTCCGGCACTGCCGGGTCCAGCACGTAATCAAATGCGGAAATGCGGTCCGTAACGACAATCAGTACCTCATCCCCCAAATCGTACAGCTCACGAACCTTACCTTTGTAGAGCAGCGGTGCATTTACGAGTTCCACGGCAGTGGATACGGCCGTTGATGTCATGACCTTTCCTCCCTTGAACAAATGATCTTGCTTATATTTGGGCTAAAAGCGCCTGGGACGCTGTCATTCTCCGCTTTGCCTTTGAGATATGAACTGAACGGCTAGCTAATCGGTAACACTACAAAAAATTTTGGACTTCCGATCGCTGTTATCCTCAGATTTCCTGATTTAAACCGCTGACCGCGGTAGAAATCCGAGGATAAAGGCGAACGCTGACGCTTCTTCCAGTCCCAAAATTCCTCTCCGTTCCTTATTAACTGGCCTATTCCATTCAATTCTGCAGCTACTCGCTCCAGAACAACAACTCCCCTTCGCTCCGCCCATATCTTCTCCAGCTCATCAGTTCACCACTGACTCACCTTTTTTAATTAGATAAGCTCCAGCTTGCGGAAGATGGTGTCCACATGCTTGAGGTGCCAGGAAGGGTTGAAAGCATCCTCGATCTCCTCCGGACTAAGCACGGCAGTGATTTCCGGTGTAGCTTCAACGATGTCACGGAACTGGGTTTGTTCCTCCCAGGCCTGCATCGCACGCGGCTGCACGGTGTCGTAAGCCTGCTCGCGGCTGAAGCCTTTGTCGATCAGCTTCGTCAGGATGCGGCCGGAGAACGGAACACCGAAGGTGCGGTTCATGTTGCGCTTCATGTTGTCCGGGAACACGGTCAGGTTCTTCACGATATTGCCGAAGCGGTTCAGCATATAGTTCAGCAGCATGGTCGCATCCGGCAGGATGATCCGCTCTACCGAGGAATGCGAGATATCGCGTTCATGCCACAGCGGCACGTTTTCGTATGCTGTAACCATATGGCCGCGGATCACGCGTGACAGGCCGGAGATATTCTCGCAGCCGATCGGGTTGCGCTTATGCGGCATAGCGGATGAACCCTTTTGACCTTTGGCAAAAGCTTCCTCCACCTCGCGGATCTCACTCTTCTGCAAAGCGCGGATTTCAGTAGCGAACTTGTCCAGCGAAGTGGCGACCAGTGCCAGCGCAGCCATGTATTCAGCGTGACGGTCACGCTGCAGGGTCTGCGTGGAGATCGGTGCCGGGCTGGTGCCCAGCTTGCGGCAGACAAATTCTTCAACGAACGGGTCGATATTGGCATAGGTGCCGACAGCCCCGGAGATTTTGCCGAATTGGACGCCGCTCGCCGCATGACGGAAACGCTCCAGATTACGCTTCATTTCCTCATACCACAGCGCCATCTTGAGTCCAAAAGTCGTCGGCTCAGCGTGTACGCCGTGTGTACGGCCCATCATCGGGGTATCCTTGTAAGCTACTGCTTTATCTTTAAGAATCTCAATGAACCGGATAATATCCTGCTCCAGAATTTCGTTGGCCTGACGCAGCAGGTAGCCGAGCGCCGTATCGACAACGTCCGTGGAGGTCAGTCCGTAATGCACCCATTTGCGTTCTGCACCCAGGCTCTCCGATACTGCACGGGTAAAAGCAATCACATCATGACGCGTTTCCTGTTCAATTTCGTCGATCCGCGCGATGTCGAATTTGGCGTCCTTGCGCAGCTTCGCGGCATCCTCATGCGGGATCACTCCCAGCTCGGCCCAAGCCTCACAGGCGCAAATTTCAACTTCCAGCCACGCGTTAAATTTATTTTCTTCGGTCCAAATGGCCCGCATCTCAGGTCTGCTGTAACGTTCGATCATAGCTTGTCAGTTCCTCCAAAGGTTAGTTTGCTCTACCCAGGACAGGCCGTCTCCGGTGTCCTTGCAGAGCAGGTTGATATGGCCCATTTTGCGGCCGGTCTTGCTCTCAGTCTTGCCATATATATGAAGCTTAGGGGATACCCCAAGCCGGTTTGATTCTTCATCCGCACTGCAGGCCGCCTGAATGGCGCCCTCCAGATGCTGGCCGAGCACATTCACCATGACTACAGGCGTAAGCAGCGTAGTGTCGCCCAGCGGCAGATTGCAGATCGCCCGCACATGCTGCTCGAACTGCGAGGTTACGCAGGCATCCATTGTATAATGCCCGGAGTTATGCGGGCGCGGAGCCAGCTCGTTAACGAACAGCTCTCCGTCCTCCGTCACGAACATCTCCACAGCCAGCAGTCCAACGGCATCCATGCCGGACACAATCTGCTCAGCCAGCTCGCAGGCCCGCCGCTGAATCACCTCCGGCACCCTGGCGGGTACAATCGAGAGATGCAGGATATTGTCTACGTGTATGTTCTCGGCGGGCGGGAAGCTCTTGACTTCACCTGACGCGCTGCGGGCGGCTATGACCGAAATTTCGCATTGGAAGGCGATAAATTTCTCCAGCACCAGCTCGGGTGCATGTGGCCTGGCCTCGGCAGCGTCTTTCGCTTCAGCCGCTCCCGGCGAGTCGGGCGAAGCCGCTACCCCGCTTGCTTGCGGTGCTGGAGCCGCCGCTCCCGGTGCTACCTGCCGGAACGCTGCTGCCAGCTCTTCCGGCCGGCGGATGACGGCTTGTCCCTTGCCGTCGTACCCCCCTGTGGCTGTCTTCAGCACACAGGGCAGGCCCAGCTCGGCAGCCGCGGCCTCAAGCTCCGCCAGGCTGCCGACCTTGCGGTACGGGGCAACGGGCACGCCCGCCGCCTCGATGGCCGCCTTCTCGCGCAGCCGGTGCTGCGTCGTATACAGCAGCGCGCTGCCCTGCGGCACGTACGATTCCTCCGTCAGCAGCGCGGCTACGCCCGCGTCGACGTTCTCGAACTCGTACGTGATCACGTCCGCGCGCTGCGCCAGCTCACGCGCCGCGTCCCGGTCGTTGTACGCCGCAATAATCTGCGGCGTAACCTGCCCGCAGGGCGCATCCGGCGCAGGGTCCAGCGCCACGAAGCGGTACCCCATGGCGCTGCCGGACAGCGCCATCATGCGCCCGAGCTGCCCGCCGCCGAGCACGCCGATCGTCGCGCCGGGCAGCAGCGTCCGGGGCGTTCCCGCCCCTGGTGCTTCAACAGCACCAGCGGCTGCCTCCTCCCGGCGCTCCATTCTCTCAGCTCCAGCTTGATCCCGCTCTGCTCGTTGCTGCTCCAAGTTCTCCAAGCCTCCGGTCTTCGACTCCACCGGTCTCATAGCGTCTCGCTGCTTTCCAGCACTTCGCGCTGGATCGCCTCGCGCCGCAGCTGCACCTTTCTCGCCACCTCCGGCTCGAAAGCACCGATGATCTGCGCCGCCAGCAGCCCTGCATTCGTAGCTCCGGCACGGCCAATGGCTACCGTGGCTACCGGGATGCCAGCCGGCATCTGCACAATCGACAGCAGCGAGTCCAGGCCGTTCAACGCCTTGGACTGCACAGGCACCCCGATGACCGGCAACGTAGTTTTGGCTGCCACCATACCCGGCAGATGCGCCGCACCGCCCGCTCCGGCGATAATCACCTTCAAGCCGCGCTCCACCGCTTCCTCGGCATAACGGAACATCAGATCCGGCGTGCGATGTGCCGAGATGACCTTTTTCTCATAAGGCACACCCAGCTCCTCAAGCACAGCACATGCATGCTCCATAGTTTCATAGTCCGATTTGCTGCCCATAATGACACCTACTTGCACAGACATTGTTCACCCAGCCTTCCGTTTCCCTTTATTGATATTCCTTGGATTTAAGTGTGTCCCATTTCCCTCTAGTTTCCCATAAATCCGAAAAAAATAGCCCGGATTCCAGACGCATTTTGCTGCGGGTGGACCCGGACTACTAAGGAATTAGGAGAGTACTGCTCCGGCATCTACAGATACCCGGCCTTTAAGAGAGCCGGCGCAGAGCACACCCCCGGTATATGCGGCGGCGGCTGGCCGTTTCAGTCATCCTATTTCCTCGTAGTCCGGCAATTTACGGTTACCGGGTAGAAACTTCCGGGCCCTATCCCCGGTTTTATACGAGCTCTTCATAGGTTCAGTTTAACAATGCCCTACACTTCGTGTCAACTTAAACACGAACATTGTCATATCATGTCTCTCAAATGTTCGCTTTTGGGCACATTTAATTTTCTTATTCCGCCTATTCCGGCCATCTCCGCAGAAAAAAAGGGGAACGCCTAAGCGCTCCTCTGCAAGTATCTCTATTATTTAACAACCAGCACCGGAATGCGCGCGCTTTGCACTACATTGTGGCTGACGCTGCCCAGAACGAACTCCCGGATTCCGCCAAGCCCGCGGCTGCCGATAACGATGACATCCACCGTGTGCTCTTTGGCATAAGCCAGAATCACTTCGGCAGGCGATCCCTGCAGCAATTCTACAGTAGCGTTCAGGCCTTCGGCTTCCAGCCGGCTTTTCACTTCATCCGTAGTCTGGACCGCGAGGTCATAATAATCCTTGTTCACTGATGCCGGCAGAGGCGCGAGAGCTTCCCCGATGAAGAACCGCGGGAATTCAAATGCGTGTACGACGTACAGGGAGGACCCTGGAGTTACCTTGGCCAGTTCAATCGCACGTTCCAATGCCTGATTGGAAGCCTTCGAACCGTCATAGGCTAGCAAAATTTTAGAGAATAACATATACGCCACCTCTTTCTATTGTGTACAGCCTTAGCCAAACTACAAGAAACTTAACTCAAAAAATATCCATACAGCAGGATATTCAGCAGCAGCAGCAGCGGAATTCCAATCCTGAAGGAAGTATGCCTCGTCTTGTGGCGCTTGCGGTACATGGCAATCAGCACACCCAGCGCGCCGCCCATGAACGCGAGCAGAAACAGTGTTTTCTCCGGCACCCGATCCCGTCTTTTGCGGGCCTTGTTCTTGTCTTCCGACATCACTACATACCCGATAATATTGATCAGTGCGAACCACAGCAATACAACCTTGACCATCCTTCCGGCCCCTCCTCCTTGCATCCTATCTACTCTCTATTATATTACCCTTTTCGGCAAAAAACCAATAAGTTCCCCCACAAAGTGAGGTTTTGGCGCAGGTGATCACTCAGGTACTTTGCGGGGACCCCTTCTATTACAATAAACCTAACCCTGCCTGCCAAGTATCCGCCGCTCTTGTCTGCTCCCTGTGCCCGGTTCCCCGGCCTCTCTGATCCATAGCCAGGACAACACTGCAGCAAGCAGCGCCGCAATTCCGCCAAGCCAGAAACCGCCGGTCAGTCCATACGCCGCACTCATCCATCCTGCAACAAATGGTCCCCCTGACATCCCTATGGCATACACCGCCTGATAAAAGCCCATAGCCGTTGCCCGTTTGAACGGAGCGACTCCCGACACCGATTTACCCAGCAGCAGCGGGAAAATAAGACCCTGCATGAAGCCGTTCCCAATCTGCGTTGCACAGAGAGCGGCTAGAGTAGGCATAGAGGGAATCAGCAGCGTGAATACCGCACTCCCGGCAAAACCCAGCATTAACGTTCCCCGGTCCCCAAGCCATTTGCCGAATAGACGTGAGCCGTACAGTGTGGCAATCGCATGCGGCAGCATGAAAGCCAGCGTCAGCCAGCCGAGACTTTCTTTGCTCGCTCCAATATCCAGCGCCTGATTCGGCGTATAGCCGAACATCGTAATGAACAGTACACAATGCGCCAGCACGGACAAAAGCGAGACCTTGACCAGCAGCGGTTCCCGTACTACTCCGGCAAGATCTTTAATCTGAATCGCATTCCGCTTCTCCTGCTTCTGTTCAGGAAGACGTAGTGAAAGCAGCAGCGCAGCCGCCGCCACAATCCCGCCGATAATAAACGGAGTGTTCCAGCCCCAGTGATCGACCATATAGCCGCTGATCATCATACTGGTCAATTGGGCAATAACCGTTGTGAACTGCAGCATGCCCATCGCTTTACCAGCCTCTTCTTTCGGAAAATACCCCGCGAACATCACCGAGTACACGACCCACGCGGAGGCCGCAATCCCTGAGACGGCACGTGCAGCCAGCGCCCAGCCCGGATGTGCACCAGCCAGGAACAGCAGACAGCTTGCTCCGCTGGCGATCAGCCCCAGATAAATAAACGGCCGCCGCCGGTTAAGATAATCCGAACCGATCCCGATCGGCAACCGGAACAATATCTGCATCAGGCCGTATACGCCCAGCACCGCTCCAACCATGACATAAGAAGCTCCCAGATGCTCCACATACGGAGACAACACAGGCACATAGATATAAGAAGAGAACCAGAACATAAAGACAATCACCAAAAAGAAAAACCGGCTGCCCCCCCTCTTGCCTGAGCCTTGTACCGATTGAATTTGATCCTCTTGTTGCTTAGCCGCCGCCACTTCATCACCCGCTCCACTATATTTGCTGGAACCCTAATAACCCTGTCCAGCTTCAATCTTCTAAGTAAAACATATCTGCCGCCCCTTGGACAGCCTTCGTAAAGTAACATTACACTTAATCTTCTGTCATACACCAGCCAGCCCCGCGATTTCCATAGACACAACAAAACCACCGGATGCTCCGGCAGTCTTGTTGTCTCGAAGCCTTCCCTCTCTGGAAGGGAAACTAACTTCTTTATAAGAGCTTAGAATAAACATGCTGCTCTTACGTTAACTAGTCTTACGCTTGTATCTTCGTTTGTATCTTTGTTTTTATCTTTGTTTGTATCTTTGTTTTTATCTTTGTTTGAATCATCGTTGTATCTTCGTTTGTATCTTTGTTTTTATCTTTGTTCTTATCTTTGTTTTTATCTTCGTTGTATCTTCCTCTTTTTTTTGCCACTCACTTCATATAATGCACTGTTGCCCTTACACTTTAGGTTATTTTATTTCCCCTTCTGCTTGGCTTCCATCGCTGCCTTCAACAATTCACCAAGGTTAGAGCCGCCGGCGCTTTCCGGCTTGCTGTACTGCTGGACCAGCTTCTGCTGTTCACGTTTGTTGATATGCTTGTGGTCCTTATCCATCGTCTCCGTAATCCCGCAGCCGAGGCACTGCACATACATCCCTGCCTTGCCTTCCTTAAGCTCCATCTTCTTATGGCACTGCGGACAGCGGCGGTTCGACAACTGCTTCTCCCCTGCCCGGGTATAGCCGCAGTCCTCTTTGGGACAGACCAGCAGCTTGCCGCGTTTGGTCTTCTTCTCCAGCATTCTTGTCCCGCATTCCGGACAATGGCTGTTAGAGACATTATGCGGCTTGTATTCCGCTCCGCTATTCTTTACCCCGGACACCAGCTCCTGGGCCATATTACGGATTCCCTGCAGAAAAGGCTCCGGACGCCCTTGCCCGCGCGCGATCTTCTCCAGCTCCGCTTCCCAGCGTGCCGTAAGCTCCGGAGTGCGCAGCTGTCCTGAGACCAGTCCGATCAGCTGCTTGCCTTTGCCGGTCGGATGCAGCAGATTACCCTGCCGCTCAATCGTATCCGAGCTGACCAGCTTCTCGATGATATCCGCACGGGTTGCCGGTGTTCCCAGCCCGTACTTCTCCATCTGCGTCAGCAGCGAAGCTTCATTATAACGCTTCGGCGGCTGCGTCCGGCCGGGCTTGATGATGCAGCGCTCAATTTTCACGCTGTCGCCCTCCCGCAGTTCCGGCAGCTTCACACTGCCCGCTGCAGGCTCGTCGCCCGCGTTCTCATCCTCCTCATCCGAGCTCATATCCCCGCCATAGACTTCGCGCCAGCCCGCGTCCTTAACCGTAGTGCCTTTAACCTGGAACGTTTCTCCCTCCACGCTCACCGTCACAGCCACTGCATCATAACGTGCCGGTGGATAGAACAGGCTGATGAACCGCCGTACAATCAGATCATACAGCTTCCGTTCTTCTGCACTTAACAGATTAAGCAATACCGTCTGCTCTGTTGGAATAATTGCGTGATGGTCACTGACCTTACTGTCGTCAACAATCCGTTTCGTAACCAGCAGCGTTTTGCGCAGTAGCGGTCTAGCGAGGGCCGCATACGGTCCGACTGCTACGCTGTCCAATCTTTCTTTTAGCGTACCGGTCATATCGGCAGTCAGGTAGCGGCTGTCCGTACGCGGATAAGTAACCAGCTTATGCTGTTCATACAGCTTTTGCAGCAGGCTTGAGGTTTGTTTGGCCGAAAAGCCAAATTTACGGTTTGCATCCCGCTGCAGCTCCGTCAGGTCATAGGCCAGCGGATGGGGTTCGCTTTTCTCGCTTTTGTGCACCTTGGTAATCCGTCCGCTGCGGCCGGTCAGCTTCTCCTTCAGGATACCCGTCTTGTCTCTATCAAAAATCCGCCCGTCCCCGCCCTGCGCACGCCATCCCGCCTGGAAATTGCCGAAATCGGCAGTCAGCTGATCGTATTCCTGGGAACGGAAGCCCGTAATTTCATTTTCCCGGTCCATAATCATGCCAAGCGTAGGTGTCTGTACACGTCCTGCCGAGAGCGGCGCACCGAACTTACAGGTTAAGGCGCGCGTAATGTTCAGTCCGATCATCCAATCCGCCTCTGCACGGCAGCGGGCAGACTCATACAACCGGTCGAAGTCCTTGCCCGGACGAAGCGCGGCGAAGCCTTCCTTAATCGCCTTATCCGTCTGCGAGGAGATCCACAGCCGCTTGAACGGCTTCTTCCAGCCAGCCATATTCATGATCCAGCGTGCCAGCAGCTCACCCTCACGCGCAGCATCCGTCGCAACGATCAGTTCCTCAATATCCTGCCGTTTCATCAGCTGCTGTACCGCTTTGTATTGCTGGCTGGTCTCCCGCAGCACCTTCAGCTTGGCCTTCTCCGGAAGAATCGGCAAATCCTCCAATGCCCAGGTAGCATATTTATTGTTATAGTCCTCAGGCTCAGCCAGGCCAACCAGATGACCCAGAGCCCAGGTAACCACATATTTCGGACCTTCCATATAGCTCTTTTGCTTATTTCCGCAGCCCAGCACCCGGGCAATCTCCCGGGCAACCGATGGCTTCTCCGCCAGTACCAGTACCTTCATAATTCTCTCCCCTCCATATCAACAACCTATTATACCACGGGATAAAAGACCGCAAATATCATCAGGCTGATTTCGCTTCATTTCAGATAAACTAGAATTATTCCCCAGCCGAAAGGAGTCACAGCCAATGCTCACAACAGAACCGTATAATGTTATATCAGTAGGTGTAGTATCCGTATCCGGATCACAGCACAACCTGCGTCTCGAGATTAAACTGCAATACAGACCTGCCTTGAAGGGGCTGGCTGATTTCAGCCACTGCCAGATTCTCTGGTGGATTCATGAATTTGCAGACGATGCCTTCCGGCGTACTACGCAGATTGAGCCTCCATATGAGGCTCCGGTAACGGGTGTATTTGCCACACGTTCTCCCGTACGCCCTAATCCTATTGGCCTTTCTGTGGCCGAAATTGTGTCCGTTGATGTTGAACAGGGAATTGTTGAGGTTACCGGACTGGATGCCTATCCGGGGACGCCTGTGCTCGATATCAAAGCCTATTTTCCTGCTACCGACCGTGTCCGTCATGTCAGAGTCCCTGTATGGGCGTCCTCTTGGGGAGAGTGGGCTCTAGAGTAAACTAGTACGAGGAGAGAGCTCATGACTAACTGCAAGCTTATTCTGCAAGCGATTGAGTACATTGAATCCAATCTGAAGCAACCATTGTCTGTCCTGACCCTATCCAGAGTGAACGGTTACTCGCTTTATCATTTTATCCGGCTGTTCCAGGGGGTTACCGGGCTGACACCCGGCGACTATATCGCAAGACGTCGAATTTCCGAGGCTGCACGTGAGATTCTGAGAACGCCTGACCGCAGCTTCCAGGATATTTCGCTGGATTATTCCTTTAACGATTATGAGACCTTCACCCGTGCCTTCAAAAGATTGCTCCATACCACTCCCACCTGTATCCGCCAAAAATCAAATCCGGACATCCCTCTGCTGCTGCATCCTATACGGGGAATGGATCTGCCGCACTGGACTGTCCACAACACCGGATCTCCGGAAATCATTGAGCTTGGGGAAATCAGACTTCAGGGACCGTTTATTACGGTTAACAACGATCCTTCTATTATAGGTGCAGCTTGGGAACAGCTATTCAGCGGTATCGCCTCTATTCCCTGCCGTAAGCTTCCGGAGAGGTATTATCAGCTTGGTTATTGGCCGGATAACTATGAGGATAGCGGCATCTCTTTTCTCTGTGCCTGTGAGTTGAACGCATCATCGCCTTTACCATCCGGCACTACATTTCGGGCAAACAGAGGACAAGCAGATAGCAATCTTCCCGTCCACATCCTGCCACCAGCGCGTTATCTTAAATTTCTGCATAAAGGTCCCTCAGCAGAAGTCTCCGCTACATACAAATATATATATGGCGTATTTCTGCCCGGAACTGATTATCGCCTAAACCTCACTTTTGAATTTGAATATTACGGTGCAGGTTATCTTGGCCCGGATAATCCGGACTCGGTAAGTGAGATCTACATTCCTTTAACTTTGCTTTGAATACAAACAAGTCCGCCTCTGCAGAGCAGACGCGGACAAGAATACAGTTCATTTTACACATAACTAATTTTCTGATTTAAGGAATTACTATAGTGGTCTCAAGTTCTTTATAATAAGTTTTTAACCTTTCACCATTACCATCCAGCAAGAGATTGAATTCACTATCAAAAGTACAAGTATACGGTCTAACCGTAACCGTCTTTGGTTTTTGCGGGAAGACGTCGTATATATTATCCAGAATAGGATGCCGAAGTGCTTTGCCCATCCCATATCCCATTTGCCCGGGATTGATAACATTTCCAACATCATCTACAAGCTCATAGAATACCTCAGTTGGAGCGTATTCTCCTGTCTGCTCCGGTGAGGCAGGCACTTCTCCTTCACTGGTTATGATCAACCTCATGGTAACAGGTGTGATGTCGAGGTTCTTGACTCTATAATGGAAGGAGCCCCTGCTTGCACCTTGATCCGGAGTAAGGTTGATTATCCCCTCCGTTAGCTTCTTCACCGTTACCTGGAACTCGAAAGGCTCTGCGATCTGAGCAACAGGCACCTGGATATCCACCTTGAATTCGTCTCCTAAGGCTGCTGTGTTCCGCAGATTATTCAGCTCTAATAGAAGAGTATGAGGTTGTCCATGTACGTCACCTGTTGAAGCGGAGCCGAAGCTCACAGGCTCCCCTGATGGCAGGGTAACGACCGGCCAGCCCACCATCCCTTTGGTCGATTGATCAAAATCATGGGTTTTATGATCAGTAATTTGCGCCTGAACCCGTTCATCCATAACTCCCTCTCTTTTAAATCCAAAAGCCAAACGGGTACCGTCATAAAATACTTCTGTAACACTTAATGTAACTCCATCCTTTGTAACGCTCATGTTAGGTGAAGTAGTCAGGCCCTTTTCCGCCGCCAATTTCAAACCAGGGTCCTCCATGTGCTTGAATATACTGCTGAATACGGGGAATTGACTCAATGTATCGGCCCACACAGGGGAGATGAATCCTGCTGTTACTGTACCTAACCCGATCATTACGGCCACACATGCGGATGCTAACGTCTTTTTATACAATTTACCGCCTCTTTTTATCTCCATATGCTCAATACGGTTCATAATTTGCTCATTATAGCTGTCCACAGGGAATTGAACCTTTCCGATGCTGCTGCGAATCTGCTCCAACATTTGCTTCTCAGTTTGATTCTGCCACTTCTCCACGAGTGCATCCTCCTTCGTTCGCTTTTTGCTGGATCAGTTTTCTCCGGAGCCGTTCATACTTCTTGCGGAGCGCCGCTGAACTTCTCCCGGTAATTTGCGCAATTTCTTCGAAGCTGTATTGTTCAATGACACGCAGGATCAACAAACTGCGCTCCTCCGAAGTTAGGTCTCCGAATATTCTGTCCACAGGCGAATCGTCTGGAGACTCAGGAGCTTCCCGTACCAGCTGCAATTTATAAAGTGACATTAATCGGTTGCGGCGCTTATTCCTGCGAAGCTGGTCCAGGCAATGATGATAAGCTACCTTATATAACCACGCTGAAAAAGAGACACGCTTCTCATAACGCCCAAGCTCCTGATACACCTTCACAAATATATCCTGCACAGCATCCTCTGCTTCTTCACGGCTCCTCAAAATATAATAGCAATATGTATATATTTGCCGTTCATATGCAGTTATCACTGAAGTAAAAGCATGCTTTTCACCTGCACGCACCTTATCAATTGCTTCTTCAATTCGTTTTGGATTCACTTGGCCCCCGGGGTTGCCTTGCTCCAAAAGAATCACCTCCATTTTCCTTTTACACCTGTATAACGAATGCCAACTGCTTATTTGTGACATCACGAAATGGGCCGGATACGAAAAAAAGGCAGTTCTCTGAAAACAGAGTGGCTGCCATAAGAAGATATTACATTTAAGACTGTTGTTGTTAAAGGTTTATCTCTCAAACCTTAGACAAGCTTCAAAAAACACCTTGTCGCCGCCTTGGCCACGTACATATATTCCTTCTTCAGTCCGCGAAGACCGTAAAATGCTAATTTCCTCACCATACTGGGCTTCCTGCGCATAGGTTATGTGAAGACCGGTAAGCTCCAGCTCTTCCCATTCCTCCAAAGTCAGCGCATCGCAGCATAAATCTACATACCTTGCATTGTTAAGGTGCCCGTTGTTATCGAGCCCGCTATACCTTACTTGATAGCGATAGGCTTCCTGCAGAGAAAGATCAGCGGGAATCACTACTTTGTCCGGGAGGCTTCCTACCGAATCCTCCAGATAAGGCTCTACAGCAATGGGAAGGGCTGAAGGACGAAGGATCTTTCGCTTATCCATATCCACAAGTGCCCAGATTGAGCGTGCCGCCGCCAGTTCTACAGCATTACTATCAAAAATCCGATAATCCCGCTGCCAGAGCGCTCCTTTGTTTCCTTTACTCCAGGTACGCACATTAAGAAGCTCGTTAGGCGACGGTAAACGTCGAAGATCCAGATCGAGTGTGATAACCATCCAGCCCATTCTTGCATTAAGCATTGTATCAATACTTAGACCCAGGCTGCTTACAGCCGAATCCGCAGCACGCTGCATAATATCAAGAAGAAAGGAGAGCTTGCCTCTTGACCGAAAATCAGTGTCACTTGCATGAACCATAAATTCCTCTGTCCACAAAAGGTTGCCGTGCTTGTCCATAACTTTACGCTCCTTTACGCATTCATCCACAATTCCCTCTGTTGTATCCACATTATCTAATATGATATCCACATGAATTGGGGAGTAATTGTTAAAAAATATAATCTATCCACATGTGTATAAGTTTTCATTTCTTTCTATTTACCACCGAATTATACACAAGCTATGCACAAAATGCACAAGCAGTACCAGAAATAGGGCCCTAAGTAATTGTAATACTATTCTCTAAAGGACACAAAAAAGCCATTGTCGATTACTCAACAATGGCTTCATGTGCTTGGCGGCGTCCTACTCTCCCAGGACCCTTCGGTCCAAGTACCATCGGCGCTGGAGGGCTTAACGGTCGTGTTCGGGATGGGTACGCGTGGAACCCCTCCGCTATCGCCACCAAACATGCGTCTGTGAAACAGACGCTGCCGCTTGAAATTCGGTTCATCACGGACGTGTGAATGAATTTCATGGCGTACAGGCTTGATCACCTGAAAACTGAATCCGAAACGAATCTGCGCTCTAAGAATTTGGATAAGCCCTCGACCGATTAGTATTGGTCAGCTCCATGCATTGCTGCACTTCCACCTCCAACCTATCTACCTCGTCGTCTTCAAGGGGTCTTACTAGTTGGGAAATCTCATCTTGAGGGGGGCTTCACGCTTAGATGCTTTCAGCGCTTATCCCGTCCGTACGTAGCTACTCAGCCATGCTCCTGGCGGAACAACTGATGCACCAGCGGTACGTCCATCCCGGTCCTCTCGTACTAAGGACAGCTCCTCTCAAATTTCCTGCGCCCACGACAGATAGGGACCGAACTGTCTCACGACGTTCTGAACCCAGCTCGCGTACCGCTTTAATGGGCGAACAGCCCAACCCTTGGGACCTACTTCAGCCCCAGGATGCGATGAGCCGACATCGAGGTGCCAAACCTCCCCGTCGATGTGGACTCTTGGGGGAGATAAGCCTGTTATCCCCAGGGTAGCTTTTATCCGTTGAGCGATGGCCCTTCCATGCGGTACCACCGGATCACTAAGTCCGACTTTCGTCCCTGCTCGACTTGTAGGTCTCGCAGTCAAGCTCCCTTATGCCTTTGCACTCTGCGAATGATTTCCAACCATTCTGAGGGAACCTTTGAACGCCTCCGTTACTCTTTAGGAGGCGACCGCCCCAGTCAAACTGCCCGCCTGACACGGTCCCCGTACCCGATTAGGGCACTAGGTTAGAACCTAGATACGATCAGGGTGGTATCCCAACGGCGCCTCCGCAGAAGCTTGCGCTCCTGCCTCACCGGCTCCCACCTATCCTGTACAGATCGTACCCAAATTCAATATCAAGCTGCAGTAAAGCTCCATGGGGTCTTTCCGTCTTGTCGCGGGTAACCTGCATCTTCACAGGTATTAAAATTTCACCGGATCTCTCGTTGAGACAGCGCCCAAGTCGTTACGCCATTCGTGCGGGTCAGAATTTACCTGACAAGGAATTTCGCTACCTTAGGACCGTTATAGTTACGGCCGCCGTTTACTGGGGCTTCGGTTCACAGCTTCGGATTGCTCCTAACCACTCCCCTTAACCTTCCAGCACCGGGCAGGCGTCAGCCCGTATACTTCGCCTTGCGGCTTCGCACAGACCTGTGTTTTTGCTAAACAGTCGCTTGGGCCTTTTCACTGCGGCCCCCTCGGGCTATTCACCCTACCGAGGCACCTCTTCTCCCGAAGTTACGAGGTCATTTTGCCGAGTTCCTTAACGAGAGTTCTTCCGCGCGCCTTAGAATTCTCTTCTCGCCTACCTGTGTCGGTTTGCGGTACGGGCACCTTCTCCTGGCTAGAGGCTTTTCTTGGCAGTGTGAGATCATGACCTTCGCTACTACAATTTTCGCTCCCCATCACAGCCCAGCCTTAGTGATGTGCGGATTTGCCTACACATCAGCCTCACTGCTTAGACGGACATATCCATCAGTCCGCGTCACTACCCTCCTGCGTCACCCCATCGCTCATAGCGGATTACGGTGGTACAGTAATTTCAAACTGTTGTCCTTCGACTACGCCTTTCGGCCTCGCCTTAGGTCCCGACTTACCCTGAGCGGACGAGCCTTCCTCAGGAAACCTTGGGCTTTCGGCGGATCAGATTCTCACTGATCTTTTCGTTACTCATACCGGCATTCTCACTTGTATGCTGTCCAGCGCTCCTTACGGTACACCTTCAACCTACATACAACGCTCCCCTACCCCAGATGCAGAGCATCTAGCCATAGCTTCGGTGGTGTGTTTAGCCCCGTTACATTTTCGGCGCAGAGTCACTCGACCAGTGAGCTATTACGCACTCTTTCAATGGTGGCTGCTTCTAAGCCAACATCCTGGTTGTCTGTGCAACTCCACATCCTTTCCCACTTAACACACACTTGGGGACCTTAGCTGATGGTCTGGGCTGTTTCCCTTTTGACAATGGATCTTAGCACTCACTGTCTGACTCCCGGCAAGAAGTTAATGGCATTCGGAGTTTGACTGAGCTTGGTAACCCTTGCGGGCCCCGCACCCAATCAGTGCTCTACCTCCACCACTCCATTCACCGAGGCTAGCCCTAAAGCTATTTCGGGGAGAACCAGCTATCTCCGAGTTCGATTGGAATTTCTCCGCTACCCCCACCTCATCCCCGCATTTTTCAACATGCGTGGGTTCGGGCCTCCAGTGCGTGTTACCGCACCTTCACCCTGGACAGGGGTAGATCACACGGTTTCGGGTCTACGTCCACATACTCATTCGCCCTATTCAGACTCGCTTTCGCTGCGGCTCCGGCTTCTCACCTTAACCTTGCATGTTAAACGTAACTCGCCGGTTCATTCTACAAAAGGCACGCCATCACCCATAGATCGGGCTCTGACTTTTTGTAAGCACACGGTTTCAGGTTCTATTTCACTCCCCTTCCGGGGTGCTTTTCACCTTTCCCTCACGGTACTGTTTCACTATCGGTCGCCAGGTAGTATTTAGCCTTAGCAGATGGTCCTGCTGGATTCATACGGGGTTTCACGTGCCCCGCACTACTCGGGATCCGTCTCGGAGAGAACACAGTTTAGGCTACAGGGCTTTTACCTCTATCGCGGGCCTTTCCAGACCTCTTCGCCTACCATATTCCTTTGTAACTCCATGTGAGACGTCCCACAACCCCAAGAGGCAAGCCCCTTGGTTTAGGCTGTTCCGCGTTCGCTCGCCGCTACTGACGGAATCACTATTGTTTTCTCTTCCTCAGGGTACTTAGATGTTTCAGTTCCCCTGGTCTGCCTCTGCGTATCCTATGTATTCAGATACGAGTAACTGCGAATTACCACAGCTGGGTTTCCCCATTCGGACACCCCCGGATCAAAGCTTGCTTACAGCTCCCCGAGGCAGTTTCGTTGTTCGCCACGTCCTTCGTCGGCTCCTGGCGCCTAGGCATCCTCCGTGTGCTCTTATTAGCTTAACCAATGCGTTTTCCGTTAGGAAAATCGCTGTAGCAACTAATAACTATTTCAACTTGCTTACACAAGTTCCAGCTAAAAGATGTTCTAAAACGCAAATTCGTTTCGGTATCCAGTTTTCAAGGATCAAGTTTAAAGATGAGAGTTTGAGCTCTCAAAACTGACCAACGAGTGAGTGTTTGAACCCTAAGGTTCGTTGTGGAAGCTTTAGCTTCCGATTTGAATGTCACCGTTGCAGGTGACGATTCTCCATAGAAAGGAGGTGATCCAGCCGCACCTTCCGATACGGCTACCTTGTTACGACTTCACCCCAATCATCTACCCCACCTTCGGCGGCTGGCTCCCTTGCGGGTTACCCCACCGACTTCGGGTGTTGTAAACTCTCGTGGTGTGACGGGCGGTGTGTACAAGACCCGGGAACGTATTCACCGCGGCATGCTGATCCGCGATTACTAGCAATTCCGACTTCATGCAGGCGAGTTGCAGCCTGCAATCCGAACTGAGACCGGCTTTGCTGGGATTGGCTCCACCTCGCGGTTTCGCTTCCCGTTGTACCGGCCATTGTAGTACGTGTGTAGCCCAGGTCATAAGGGGCATGATGATTTGACGTCATCCCCACCTTCCTCCGGTTTGTCACCGGCAGTCACTCTAGAGTGCCCAGCCTTACCTGCTGGCAACTAAAGTCAAGGGTTGCGCTCGTTGCGGGACTTAACCCAACATCTCACGACACGAGCTGACGACAACCATGCACCACCTGTCTCCGATGCTCCGAAGAGGGGCACTATCTCTAATGCTTTCATCGGGATGTCAAGACCTGGTAAGGTTCTTCGCGTTGCTTCGAATTAAACCACATACTCCACTGCTTGTGCGGGTCCCCGTCAATTCCTTTGAGTTTCAGTCTTGCGACCGTACTCCCCAGGCGGAGTGCTTACTGTGTTAACTTCGGCACCAAGGGTATCGAAACCCCTAACACCTAGCACTCATCGTTTACGGCGTGGACTACCAGGGTATCTAATCCTGTTTGCTCCCCACGCTTTCGCGCCTCAGCGTCAGTTACAGCCCAGAAAGTCGCCTTCGCCACTGGTGTTCCTCCACATATCTACGCATTTCACCGCTACACGTGGAATTCCACTTTCCTCTTCTGTACTCAAGTCACCCAGTTTCCAGTGCGACCCCAGGTTGAGCCCAAGGTTTAAACACCAGACTTAAATGACCGCCTGCGCGCGCTTTACGCCCAATAATTCCGGACAACGCTTGCCCCCTACGTATTACCGCGGCTGCTGGCACGTAGTTAGCCGGGGCTTTCTTCTCAGGTACCGTCACTCCGGTAGCAGTTACTCTACCGGACGTTCTTCCCTGGCAACAGAGCTTTACGATCCGAAAACCTTCATCACTCACGCGGCATTGCTCCGTCAGGCTTTCGCCCATTGCGGAAGATTCCCTACTGCTGCCTCCCGTAGGAGTCTGGGCCGTGTCTCAGTCCCAGTGTGGCCGTTCACCCTCTCAGGTCGGCTACGCATCGTCGCCTTGGTGAGCCGTTACCCCACCAACTAGCTAATGCGCCGCAGGCCCATCCCCAAGTGGCAGATTGCTCCGCCTTTCATTCTCTCTTCAGGAGAGGAAAGAAATTATCCGGTATTAGCTACCGTTTCCGGTAGTTATCCCAGTCTTGAGGGCAGGTTGCCTACGTGTTACTCACCCGTCCGCCGCTAAGCATGAATGGAAGCAAGCTTCCATTCAAACTCCGCTCGACTTGCATGTATTAGGCATGCCGCCAGCGTTCGTCCTGAGCCAGGATCAAACTCTCCAAATTGTATTTAGAAAGAGCGATTGCTCATTTTGAAACATCTGACGAGAATTTTCATTCTCTTTTTTGGAAGTCACTTTCGTGATTTCCGATACTCACTCGTTGTTCAGTTTTCAAAGATCAAGCTCGTCGTTAGCGCCGCTCATCGCGTCACCAGCAACTCTTATAATATATCACGTTCATTCGAGTAATGCAAGCTTTATTTTGAAATCACTTATTTAAGCCATTTCTTATTAAGTTTGCCGCTCCAACAACGCTTATTTATAATACCCTATCTCTCTACCAAAAAGCAACCTTTTCCAAAATAAAAATAACCCGCTTAATTACTAAGCGGGTTATCCTCAATGAAACTATGAATGCATCTGTGCTCTTAGTAGAACTTAGCTGCAGTATATTTACTTGCTACTTTAACCAGATCTGCTGTTTTGCTGTTCTTGGCAAGTCCAGCATCAACTGTAGTATCAATAGTTACCCATTTGCCATTAAGGAACACTTCATTCCAAGCGTGGTAAGAAGTCACATAACTTGTGTTACCCATAACCAGTTTGGTAGGAATGCCTTCACTGCGAAGCATAGTAGCGAACAAGGAAGCGTAATCGTAGCAGATCCCCTTCTTGGTAGCCAAGGTGCTGTCGTTGTTAGGGATGTAATCTGTAGTAACACTGGAAGCCAGGGAATAATCATATTTCACATTGGCTACGATATAATTATAGATAGCCTTCACTTTGTCTTCATCTGATGTCAAACCTTGTGTAAGCTGTGTTGCTTTCAGAACTGCTTTATCGGAAGAACTCCATTTAACATTCTGTACGGAGCTCAGATATACGGCGTTGGCGTTGCTCAGGCTAAGATCTACCGTCTCGGAAGAGATTACTTTGTATTTGTTGCCGGTAGTGTTCTCAAGTACGGAAACCTTGTATGAACCGTTACCTTGTTGAAGCGGGAATGTTTCAGTTGGTTTGGAAGTGTATAAGTTGTAGGTGTAGCTGTTATTATCTTTGGTGATCATCAGCTTAATCTTCTTATCCTTAGGAACATTATAAGAAACTCCGATAACACCCTGATCAAGTTGACCTATGTTCAACCAGCTTGCATCTGCATTAGCAGCTTGAGCTGTACCTGTCTGCACCGACGTAACCACTACGAATAGTGTAACCAACATTAAATAGAACTTCTTCATTGGATAAAACCCCTTTCGGTAGCTGGCTGCCATCCTTACGGGAAGGCCCTTTAGCTTTGCGTCCCTACCTTTCGATAGGTTTGCCGTTATCGTATAAGCTTTATCTGTCCTTGCTTCTACCATAAAATGCTAGATTCACAATAAGAACAAACAAAAAAAGCCTCTTCATTCGGTAGCTGGCTGCCATCCTTACGGGAAGGCCCTCTAGCTTTGCGTCCCTACCTTTCGATAGGTTTGCCGTTTATCGTGTATTAGCTTTGTATAGTTATATCTTACCATATCTATTTCTATTATCAAGACCTAAATCACTAGATTTCCGCGAAAACAAATAAAAATTTTAAGTATTTTAAGTTTTTCCGTCATTATTCTACAAACATCACGATAACTTTGCGTGAATGATAAGTCTATGCGTTGGATTCACCAGCGGATCACAAGTAATGAGTGTTAGAATCTTGTCATCCTTATTCCCTTTCAATACGGATACATCGGTTGGTTCCACAATAGTCACATCATAAACTACATAATTGTATGCCTGCTTGCCGGTTGTAACGGAAATAGTGTCCCCGACTCCAACTTCATTCAATCTGTTGAATAGCCTTCCCGTAGTTCTTGATCTATGCGCTGCAATTGCAGCATTCCCAGCAGAGCCAAGCGGAGCCGTCTCCTTCATATGCGCAGCAGCATGCTTCATATTCGCCTTGGTGGCGCCTTCCAGGACAGGCAGCTTCAGATCTATTTTGTCGATTTCGATGATTGCCATCACCTTGCCTCCGACTTCAATCTCAGGCGCAGCAGAGGGTTCTGGCTCTTCCGCAGCCGACTCATCCGCCAGCAGCTGGGTTACTTCCGCGTAAGGCTTACTTAGATCAGCACTGGCCGGAGCTGACGCAGACGGAACGATTTCACTGTAGGCCTGTTCAGCCTCTTCCAGCAGCTTTTGCTGCTGACGGTCATTGTACCATTCGCTTCCTTTGGGATAGAGCATAATAAGCACCCCGGCAAGTATAATCAAATAGGATAATTTCCGCATGACAATCGCCTCCGTAATATAGAATAGATGTTACCCTTCCGGAATAATTAAGAAGCAATGCTTCTTAATTATCAGAATACCCATTTCCGGCTTCCGAAGAAATTAATGATCACCGTAACAAATGTGACCAGCACTTTGGCGACCAGCACTTGAATACCGAGAGAATCGGTCAATATATGAATCAGCAGCACCGATATACCCAGCACCAACAGATTCAGCACGATAAACCTGATCAGCTGCATCCGGTCGAAGCCCTCTTTATTGCCTCTGTCCCGATCACGGAAGGTTACCTTTTTGTTCCAGAAGAAGCTGTTGGCCGTACCGGCGCTGTAGGAAATAATCTGCGCAGGGGTGTTGATCATCCCAAGGGAATGCAGCAGTGTGAATACAGCAAAATCAATCAGTGTATTCAGCAGGCCTACCGCATTGAATTTCAGGAACTGGATGAACCCCGCACTCCATTTCTTATCTGGCATAATCGCTTTCCTTCCGCGTGTCTTCTATTTCCGCATCCGGATAGCCTTTGGTCTCACGTACAATATAGAGCGGTCTGTCCTTCGACTCATCATAGATCCGTCCGATATACTCACCAATTACCCCCAGCAGCATCAGCACAATCCCGTTGAAGAGCAGGTTCACGCCGACTATAGATGCCCATCCGGGTACGGTCCAGGAGGTAAAGATTTTTTGGAACAATACCAGGAACAGATAGATGAAGCTGGAAAAGGACAGAAAGAATCCGATATAGGATGCGATTTTGAGCGGTTTGTGGGAAAAGGAGGTGATGCCGTCGAGCGCAAACCGGATCATTTTCTTGAGCGGATATTTCGTTTCCCCGGCAAAGCGCTCCTCCCGCACATATTCTACCATGGTCTGCCGGAAGCCTACCCAGCTTACCAGACCCCGGACATACCGGTTCTTCTCCTTCAGACCGCGCAGCACATCACAGACTTTACGGTCGATCAGCCGGAAGTCCCCGGTATCGGTAGGGATTTCAACACTGGTCATACTGCTGAGCAGGCGGTAAAAGATCTTAGCGGTGACTTTCTTGAAGAAAGTCTCCCCGTGACGCTTCAACCGCTTGGCATACACGACTTCGTAGCCCTCTTTCCACTTGGCAATCATCTGCAGAATAACCTCAGGAGGATCCTGGAGATCTGCGTCAATCACCACGACTGCCTGGCCTTCGGCATAATCCATACCAGCCGTAATCGCCACCTGGTGGCCGAAATTACGGGAGAAGTCGATCAGCTTGACATGCTCATCCCGGCTGCTGATCTCGCGCATGATCTCCGCCGTGCGGTCCCGGCTGCCGTCATTGACGAAAACCAGTTCATAGGAATCACCGCAACCATCCATTACTTTTTTGAGCCGCTCATAGGTTACCTGAATGACTTCCTCCTCATTGAACATGGGGACAATTACACTGTATCTGGCTTTCACCTTAGTTCCTCCTATAAGTTTCTACGAGATACCCCGCAATAAAACTGTCTTCTGAAACATATGCCTTCTTAAATAGTGCCCCCTAGAATACCCAGGAAGGGAACCAGCGCAGTACAGTATTTATATAACTGCTGTTAACCTGCATTCCGGACAACACCGGATAGAACATTACAAACAGGATGGCTGCAGCAGCCACGTAGGCATACCGCAGATATTTGGCGTCGCCGAATCTGCTGTCAAGCAGCTTCAGGATATAGACAACCGACAGAATCATAAATGGCACCATCGCAAAATAATGGTACAGGAACGTCTCACGCGGCACAAGCATCCACGGGACATACTGTGAGAAGAACCCGATCCAGATCATGTACAGATTCTTGTCCCTGCGTTTCACGGTAAGCCACACGGCTGCCAGCATAGCGAAGATTCCTGTCCACCAGATGAGGGGATTCCCCATGGTCACGATACTGCTGGCCTTACCTTCCGGCAAGCCTTCACCGCCGCTGAAGAACCAGACCGGACGTTTCATGAACGGCCACTCCCACCAGGAGGAGGCGAACGGATGCGTTGCTACAAGCTGGCTGTGATAGTTGTACATATTTTTCTGGGCATCAATCAGTCCCTTAATGGTGAAGCCTTCCGCCGAAGCAGAGAGCGCCGGGACAAAGGACAGGCTATAGATGATAACCGGGATAGCAATGAAAAATACGATGCAGCTGGCCAAAGTGATGATGGTGTTCTTCCAGAAGGATTGGTCCGCTGTCCGGCAGGCAGCTTTGAGCTCCTGACCGGTCAGCTTGCCCTCAGCCAGCAGACGGCCTGCAGCCTTATACTCCCTATACCGCTCAAACAGCGCCAGTGCCAGCATCACCGCAAGTCCTGCCCCTCCGTAGAGAACAATCCACTTGGAAGCAACTCCGATTCCGAAGAACAGTCCGGACCAGAACAGCGGAACCAGCGTTGTGCGCAGCGGCATACGGTAGAAGTTCATCGTATAATACCGCTGCATGAAATAGAACATCAGCATAATGAAGAATACGCCGTATACATCAATCGTTGAAATGCGTGTCTGGGTGAAATGCATGAAGTCCAGCGCGAACAGTCCGGCTGCTAATGCAGCATAGGTAGTCTTCCGGAACAGCCGCATCGCCATGATATAGATCAGCGGCAGCATTGCAATGCCGAACAGGGTGCCGATGATACGCCAGCCAAACGGATTGACGCCAAACAGCTCCATGCCTGCACCGATCAGCAGCTTGCCAAGCGGCGGGTGCGTATTCTCATAAGGGACAATATCATGATAATGTTCATAAGCTGTCCGCGCATGATAGATTTCATCAAAATACGTACTGTTCATGAAATTCGAGTTCTCCGGGATTATGGACTGCTCATCGAACAGATTGGCCGGCGTCCCTCTTTTGGGGGCCGCAGCGGCATCCGGTGTAACACCGGCAATTTGCAGAGGCGTCTTCGGTGCCTCCTGGCCATAGAAAGCCACTTCATTCAGGGTGAAGCCCGGAGAGGTGACTGTCAGCTTGACGTATCTTGCCGATACGTTCAGCGGCTGGCTTTTCCATATGAAGACATTGCCGACATCCTCGCTCACATCAAGCGGGCTGCTCCAATTATCCGGAGTCTGGCTGAACTCCAGCTGAAACTTGCCTGTGCCGACACCGCCGAAGATATTTACCCGCTCCAGCTGGTGGGCCTGCCCCAGATCCACATAGAAGCTCTCGCCGCTGGCGGCAGGCTCCCACAGGGTTTCAGGCGACTTGTTGTCCCCCAGATGATAAAGCGCAAGCGCTCCATAGAGTACCGTGATCGCGATCATCCAGATCCAATCTCTGCGCTGCAGCTTCAGCGGGGAACGCCGTTCCTGCTTGGCAAGGGGCTGAATCCCCTCTGCAAGCCGCACATCTGCTTCAAATGCAGCCTGCGTTGTAACAGGCTCTGGCAGGAGCTTTGTTGCTTTGCGGATATATACATCGTACCCAACATACAGCAGATATAATGCCAGAACTACGGTAGTAATCGCTGTAACCAGGACAATTCCGTCTGTCGGCGGATTGCTGCCGGTATTGAGATAGGCCAGCGTATAGCCTACATTAATATATTGAGTCAGCGAGAATCCGAGAAACAGTGTCAGGAAACGCCGGTCCTTGCTCTCAATGAAGGTGAATAGAGACAGGAGCAGAACAGGATACAGGTAGCGTTCATGCATTTTGGTGCCAAATACAAAGACAACCGTGATCAGCACCATGCCGAGGAAATACGATTTAGAAAGATCCTTGCGGTCCTTGGTATTGAAGGAATAATAAGCTGCAAGAGCTACCGCTACAAGTATGAAAATAAACCCCCATATGCGGTAAGGTATGCCGAGCCAGGTGACATCAAGCGCTGACCACATCGGATCCGTCAAAGCATAAAGATTGAATGCATTAACTGTAGAATACGGATAAGAAGATAAAGTGCTCTTATATAAATCAATCACTCCGGCAAAACCGCCGTTATTCCAGAAGAACGGGGCTGCGAGCAGAGCAAATATTCCCAGTCCGTAGACAGCGCCCAGAGCAAGCTGCTTCCAGGCACGGTGATGATAGAAGGCAAAGAGCAGGACCGGTGTGAAAATCAGCGCCTGCGGTTTGATCAGTGTGGCAATGGCGAAAAAGATCGCTGCGCGTACAAAGGTTCTATCCACTACTCCCATTATGCTGAGCAGCAGGAAGATGAGGAAGAAGGAGTCTGCTTGTCCCCACGCTGCAGAGTCCATCAGCACTGCCGGGTTAAACAGGAACAGCATCATCAGCCCGATCGCAAGTCCGGGTCCGATCTTGGCACGTGCGCCCTTGTAGATGATCCAGCCGAGCACGAGGTCGGAGATGATGGCCGGCAGCTTATATAGCACAGTCTCTGCGCCTGACCCGCCCGCAAAATTAAACAATCCGCGGAGCAGACTCAGCAGGTACAGCACATACAAGTAGCCTGGGGGGTAATCCGCGAAATAGCCTTCTTCATAGAACTTGCCCGGACCAAGGTCTGTCAGACGATGGCTCCAAGCCATGAATGTATTCATATCATTCTGATAGCCCTGCGCAGTCAGGCCAATCCAGATCCGCAGAATGAATGCTACACCAAACAGGACATACAGCCAGCGTGTATAGATCACATCCTGCTGGTTCAGCAGGCGTTTACTGCTGAAGGCTCTGTGATATAAAAGAGCAAAGAACACACTGAACACTGCCGATATCAGCAGCAGCTTGGCAGGTGACACCTTATGCGGTGTTTCTGCCGGCTGGCTCCCGCCGCCCGCATCCGCCCCAGCCGCCGGTGCTCCGCTGTCCAGCGATACAATGTTCGCGCCTTCCGGAGCAGCATCCAGCTGTTCTACGGACAGATCATCGAAATAGGCCTTGCCCTGAATCAGGTTGGCATATCCGCCCAGGGCAGCACCTATCCCGATCTCGGTCTGCTCTTTGCCGGTCTGGCCGATGAACTCGAGATACTGCCATTCGCCAGCTGTATCCTGGGTGGCGGGATAACCGCCGCCAATTCCGACCGGGAATATATTAGCACCCATTCCTCCGCCTGCTGTACTGACTATTTTGACATAACCCGAGATCTTGTAGTAGCTGTCCGGCGAGACGGCAACCGTCTGTACCCACTTCAGGTGATTGGGTTCAAGGTTCTCAATGACTGCCGCTTTGCTGCCGGAGTGAACATCCTCGGACTGAACGGACAGCAGACCGGAGGCATCGCCCGAGATCCACATATCTTTGCTCCAGCTGGCAGGCGCACCGTCCTCCCCATCCTCAAAACCCGGATTCTGCAGTAAATTCCCCTCAGCATAAACGTTTGTTACAGGAAGAATAAATAATAAGAGCATCAGTATAACGGTTGCCGCCGCACGTGTATTCTTGGTCATCGTTCCACCCTCACCTCGTCAATGTTAATCCAGCCGTTACCGCCGGTTATGTAAACTTCTGCCTGCATCCCCTGCTCCAGCGTGACCGCAGGAAGTGTAACCTGATGATAATCTTCCCCCGCCTGCAGTTCGGCTTCTGCCAGCACAGTGCCGGCTGCACGGATTCCGATCTTCCCGCCGCCGCTGCCGCCTGCACTAACCATTGCGGATAGCTTGTAGTCACCGGCTGCCGCGGCAAAAACCTGTGACACGCTCCTGTCAGCTCCCGCATCAAGATAAGCCAGCCTAGTTCCGGCGTAAGGCTTATTGTCAGCCACTCCCGCTCCCGCAGAGAATGTCCAGCCCGAAGTCCCTTCTTCAAACCCCCCGTTCCTAAATTCAGCAGCGGGAACCTCCGAAGCTGCCGGAAGCCCGTCCGCTTTGTCTTTAGTAAGCATTACGCTGTAGTTGGCGAAACGCTTAACTGTATATTCTGTACCTGCCGCAGGAAGCGGAGAGCTATTCCCAAAGATATATGCGGCATTTGCAGGCACCATGTTCAAATCGTCAAATCTGTATCTCCCAAAGGAGGATACACGCTGGAAAGCTTCTCCCGGATTAGCATAAACGGCGGAATCCTGGAAGTCATGCGGATTGATCCGCTCATAGAACAGCACATAAATGTAGGGCATATTCACATTATTGGTAATATAGATTTCTCCCGGGCTGTGTTCGGAGGCATACTGCACCGCCTCACCGAAAGAATCATAAAAAGCCGGTCCGATCCGGCCGGGGAACTCACGGAAATAATCACTTGAGAACAGGACAAAAAATATTGTAAACACTGCAGCGGCCAATACGGCAGCTCCCTTGACTCTCCCCGCAAGCCACACAAATCCGGCGCTTACCAGCATGATGAACGGATAAAAAATAATATTGATCCGGTTGATGTTTACACTTGTAATAAACGCCATCAGCACGGCAATCAGGAACCAGAGCAGCAACACTCCATACCCTGCGTTCTCCCGCCGCCTGGTCCACCACGAATGTATGAGGACAACCAGCCCCAGCAGCGCAAAGGGAAGCGCGATCGGGTACGCATAGCCATAAGGAGAAATTGAATTCCATGGCAAGCCGTCAGTCCCGCTAAGCATAAGCTTGCTGAATGCACTGAAGTTATCCGCAGCTGCCCTCCCAAGCTGTCCGCTGAACACGGATGAAATCTCCTCCACACGCGGCATCGTAAGCTTGGGAATAGTGAACAATGGAGTGGCTATGTCCTGCATGGAGTAACGGTTAATAACAATAAATAATAGTATAGGCAGGGCCATTGCTGCAAACAGCAGGCTGTTCCACACAAGAGTCCTGAGCTTAAGTATCTTGCTATACAATAGAAGAATTGCCGTACCAAGCGCAAATAACGGGACAAAAAAGTAAGCTGTTCCATAGGCATACAGCGAGAGGGCCAGCATGCCGGTAAACGCATAAAACCATCGCGGATTGTCGAAGGATCTTAGCAGAAGGTACACAGCTATCAAAATCATCGTAGGAAACAGATTCGATTCCAGCGCCCACCTGGACATCATAATATGCCAGGGATTGATCGCAATAAAGAACATGGCAGCGATTCCTGCTCCGGATGAGGCGGACAGCCGTTTCATAATCAGGTAGAAGACAATCATGGCCAGTAAGCCCATGACCAGACTGAGTGCCCGCACAGACAGCGGCGTCAGGCCAAACAGCAGAATAAACGGCATGGACAAGTAGGCATACAGCGCATTCTGTCCGCTGCCCCAGGCGATAAGATGAACGGGCAGATGTACACCATTGCGGTCCATTCCGTAGTGAAGAATGGCGTAAGCATCATAGCCGATAGATGCTTCATCCTGGTTCAGTCCCGGAGGAATAGAATTTATGTATATGATACGAACGATTGCCCCCAGCAGAAACAATAGGTACGGCCAGGGATTGTTAATGCAGGACTTGTAAGCTCTCGTAAGTAAGCCGGACAACGTTTATCACCTCTTCAACAATATAATCTAAATACTGGATGAAGAAAAGGGTAAAGCAGAGGTTAACCCCGGCTGCAGCCTCCTTATGAGGGATTCTCCAGTGAAACCGAACATTTCTATAACAAGTAGAAACGGCTTTGCCGTCCTTCTATAAGGACGGTACCGTTTCAGCGAGAAATAGAAGGATAATTGATAGCGTGAAGCAAATAAATTCTTATATTTTTATAAAAAAAACGGCCCCTTCATATTAATGAAGGAACCGTGTACTTAAAGACGGATGTCGTTCTCTCTTAGCCTTGGCTGCCGATCAGAACATAACGCAGAATAATCAGAACAGCCAGTACCCACATCATCCAGTGGATATCATATTTCTTCTTGCCGGCCAGATTCGCTACGCAAGCCAGAATAACATAAGTGACAATCCCGAACGAAATACCGTTAGCGATGTTGTAAGTGAAAGGCATAATAACAAAGGTAAGGAAGGCCGGGATCGCCAGGACCATGTCCTGGAAATCAATGTCGCGGATGGATTGGGCCATCAGGACACCGACAATAATCAGTGCAGCGGCTGTTGCAGGGCCGGGAATAAGCGCTACAATCGGAGCCAGGAACAATGCGAGCAGGAAGCACACGCCTGTAGTTACTGCAGTCAGACCCGTACGTCCGCCTTCAGCTACACCGGCAGCACTCTCAACATAAGCAGTGGTTGTGGAAGTACCCAGCATCGCACCACCGGCAACGGCTACTGCATCTACAAACATGGCGTTACCAACACGTCTTTTGCCTTCTTCAGCATCCTTCATGATTCCTGCACGTTCGGCAGTACCTACAAGTGTACCGAAGGTATCAAACAATTCTACAAAGGTAAAGGTAGCAATTGCGGAAACGATACCGGTGTGCATGATGCCTTCCCAGTCAAATTCCCAGAAGTTGAGTTGCGTGAAGTCCGGAATCCAATGGGCTTGTGAATCATTAATGGAACTGAAATCTACAGCGCCCATCAGGATCGCAGCCAGCGTAGTACCCAGAATACCGAACAGGATTGCGCCGCGTACGCGCAGCACCATCAGGATGGAAATCAGCAGCAGGCCGATAATTACGAGCTGAACATCGGTGTTCTCCAGGCTGCCCATATGAATTACAGTTTCGAAGGAAAGAACATCCGTGAATTTATTAGCGGCAATGTCATTACCGGCTTCAACGCCGATCGTCATCAATCCGCTGTTCTTCAGGCCGATAATGGTGATGAACATCCCGATACCGACCGTGATGGCATGCTTCAGGCTGTCAGGAATTGCGGTAAGCAATATTTGCCGGACCCGGGTAACGGTCAGCAGGATGAAGATGATACCGGAGATAAATACCGCAGTAAGACCCATTTGCCAGGTAAACTCATGTTCGGTGGTTGCCGAAGACAACACTACGGAAGCAAAATATGCATTAAGGCCCATACCAGGTGCCAGAGCTACCGGGAAGTTAATGAATAATCCCATGGCAATTGTGAAAATACCTGCTGCAAGTGCTGTAGCCAGGAATACGGAATACCAGCCCATATCAATGCGGCCAAAGGCAGTCAGGGTATTGGGATTAACCGATAGGATATAAGCCATTGCCATAAACGTGGTCAAACCGGCCATGATCTCTGTGCGTACTGTGGTGCCGTTCTCTTTCAACTTGAAAAAGCGATTCAAATTGTTCTCCCCCTAAGGTGTATGTTATGCCATCACAGCAACAGAAAAGCCGGCATCTGGGAAGACACCGGCCCGAAAAAAGAGAGTCTTGCCCGGCATATCCGGTGTTAACCGGAATTCCAGGTAAGCTGCTCTTCTTAATCGTAGCCAGGTCATTACGGTGACCTCGTAGAGACTTCCAGGCCAATCCCCGGAATTATACGAATATGTATTTGCTGTAGCGCTTTATCATTTTAGGTGTATATGACATGAGTTGTCAATGGTAAATACGAACATTAAGCGTAAGGTTTATACAATTGTTCGTAAATCGAACATTTTCATGACAAATTTCGCTTGGTACAGGGATGATCCGCCAAACATCGCGGTATAAACGCGGACGGTACTGTACTTAAGCCAGGTTATACACGTATGATGGAGCGCTAAGCGGGATAGCCGGGTGGCATCATTTTCTGTGTATAGCATTTGACTGTCCTTCCGTTTGTATGCAGGACAGAAAAGAGAAGATTCTCAAATAGAAACGGCTTGCCCTTATATCAGCAAAAAAGCCGGAAACGCCAGTGAAGGCGTTCCGGCTCCGGAATTTGATAGTCAGCTGTTGATGAGGCCTATTCCCACTCAATCGTTGCAGGCGGCTTCGAAGTAATGTCGTACACGATACGGTTGACGTTATCCACTTCGTTGACGATGCGGACGGAGATTTTCTCCAGAATATCCCACGGAATACGCGCCCAGTCTGCGGTCATTCCATCTACGGAAGTTACAGCGCGGATACCTACGGTATAGGAATACGTACGCTCGTCGCCCATAACGCCAACACTCTTCATGTTAGGCAATGCAGTGAAATACTGCCAGATTTCACGGTCGAGACCGGCTTTGGCAATCTCTTCACGCAGGATAAAGTCCGAATCACGAACAATAGTCAGCTTCTCTTCGGTTACTTCACCCAGAACACGGATGGCCAGACCCGGACCCGGGAAAGGCTGACGCCAGACGATGGCATGCGGCATTCCGAGCTCCTCACCCAGCTTGCGGACCTCATCCTTGAACAGGGTGTTCAGCGGCTCGATCAGACTGAATTTCATATCTTCAGGCAGCCCGCCTACATTATGGTGGGACTTAATGGTCTGAGCCGTTGCTGTACCGCTCTCCACGATATCTGTATACAGTGTGCCTTGTGCCAGGAACGCGAAATCACCCAGCTTGGCCGATTCTTCGTCGAAGCAATAAATGAATTCATTGCCGATGATCTTACGTTTCTGTTCGGGATCGGAAACACCGGCCAGCTTGCCGAGGAAGCGGTCACGGGCGTCGATTTTGACCACATGGATATCGAATTTGCCGACAAAAGTCTCCATAACGCTCTCCGCTTCACCTTTGCGCAGAAGGCCGTGGTCAATGAACATACAAGTCAGCTGGTCGCCGATGGCACGGTGAATCAGCATAGCCACAACAGAGGAATCTACACCGCCGCTGAGTGCGCAGAGCACTTTTTTGTCGCCGACTTTGTCCCGGATATCCTTAATGGCATCGTCAATAAACGACTCCATCGTCCATTTGCCCTCGCAGCCGCAGACCTCATACAGGAAGTTCGAAATCATCTCATTCCCGTTCACAGAGTGGCGCACCTCAGGGTGGAACTGTACGGCGAAGAATTTGCGTGCATCATTGCTCATAGCTGCGATTGGAGCACTCTCTGTCCCGGCGTCCAGCTTAAAGCCTTCCGGAAGCTCCACAACATGGTCACCGTGGCTCATCCATACGGTCTGATTGCTCTCAAGACCTGCTGCAAGCACAGACCCTGGCGAGAATTCCACATCCGCTTTGCCGTATTCCCGCTTGGATGCGCGTTCTACCTTGCCGCCCTGCTGCTGGGCCATCAGTTGCATCCCGTAACAGATTCCGAAGATCGGAAGTCCGAGTTCATAAATCGCCGGATCTACATGTGGTGCATCCTCAGCGTACACACTGCTTGGCCCGCCTGAGAAAACAATCCCTTTTGGCGACAGTGCCTTTATCTTCTCCATTGGTGTATTGTACGGCAGAAGCTCGCTGTATACCCCCAGGTCCCGAATTCTGCGCGCGATAAGCTGGTTATACTGTCCCCCGAAATCCAGAACAACGATAATTTCATTTGGCTTGTTCATTACTTGCCTCCCTTGATTATTGGATTCATTATACTCATGGTTAATTCTCAGCGTCAAGGAAAGGAGACGTCTTGTCTTCGGGGATTTCTCCCATATGTGACGGGGTCTGGGGCGATTTAGGGGAGCCTGTAAAGACAGTATCCAGATCTTGGAATGCGTATCCGCTTCCACGTTTGCATGCTGGGGAAAAGTGTGACGCTACCGCTGCTAACAAGTGATTTCCTCTTTCAGGAATGCCGTCATATGCTGGACAGAACAGAGGGCTAGCCGGCGGGCGACACCGGGGAAGTTACTATGAACTAACTAATACGCCGGAAAACCAACTAATACGCCAGAGCTATACTTTTGCAGCCCTCCAAGGGTCACGCTGTACTCTCCGGGGCGCCGCACAGCAGCAAAGCGGGCTCACTTAAGTTCACCTGTAAAGAAAGGCCTAAATGTTGTAAGTATTACAACATGGATTCATGAATACTGGGGGATTCGTAACAATTGTTGTATGAAATGCAGGAATTGATGCGCTTAGCTGCCTGATTATGGGGAAAAGCTGCTTTTTATACAACAATTTCTGATTTGGCTCGTTATTATGAGGAGATTGTTGTATTTCGTGCAGGATTTCAGTTGGCATCCAAGTTCAGCTTAAATATTGATGTAAATGAAAAGGCGCTCGCTGCATTAGCAGTGAACGCCTTTTCATCTTATCGGGTCAGACGGAATGTAATCGTCAAACATCTGGCAATAAACGCGGCAGCGTCATTGGCTTCCGCATCCTTGGCAGGAGCACTGGAGCGCAGGGGTTGCGGGACCGGGTCGGAGGCGCCGGGACGCGGGAGCTGCGGAACCGCGCCGGATGCGCCGGGGCGCGGGGGCTGCGGAACCGCGCCGGCTACGCCGGGGCACGGCGATTGCGGGACCGTGACGCCTGCGCCGGGGCACGGCGATTGCGGGTCCGCGACGACTGCGCCGGGGCACGGCGATTGCGGGTCCGCGACGACTGCGCCGGGGCACGGCGATTGCGGGACCGTGACGCCTGCGCCGGGGCACGGCGATTGCGGGACCGTGACGCCTGCGCCGGGGCACGGCGATTGCGGGTCCGCGACGACTGCGCCCCGGTGCGATGGCTGCGCGCGGGCGGCAAGCCCGCCCGTGCATCCGCTGTACGCCAGGGTTTCCCACTGGCGTACGAAGTCCCGGACGGCGGCGCGCAGCCGCCCGTCCTCAATGGCCAGGGAGTCTGCGTACTCCCTGGCGGTAACCCCGGGCAGCGGCGGCCCATACCGCGCCGCCAGCCCGTGCCAGGCCAGAGCGGCGGCGCGAAGCTGCCGCTCACGGCTTAATCTGCCGGCGCGGCGCACCGCCGGCAGCAGGGCCAGGCAACGCCGCCAGCGGATGGCGGCGGCCAGCCCCAGCGCCGCTGCGGCAAGCGGCGCCGGAGCTGTGCCGCCCGCCTGCGGCAGGGCGGCGGACAGAGCGTCCGCGAGCTGTGCAGCGGACATGCGGGCTCCCGGCGACGCGGATGCAGCCGCCGGATTCGTCTCGGCCGCGCCTGCGGCAGCGGCGGAGGCAGCAGGCGTGGGGTCGAAGGGAACCCAGCCGGCGCCGGGGAAATAGACCTCGACCCAGGCGTGGGCATCGCCTCCAGTCACATTGTAGCGCTGCGGCATGGAGCCGGCCACAAGCGTCCCCGGGCCGTAGCCCTGGACGTAACGGGCCGGAATGCCGCTGCTGCGCAGCAGGACCGTCATCGCCGTGGCGAAATGCACGCAGTAGCCCTGCCGGGTCCCGAAGAGGAAATCGTCGGCGAAATCGGCACCGGACGGCGGCACTCGGGTCTGCAGGGTGTAGGTGTAGCCGGTTTGCAAATAATCTGCAACCGCAGCAGCGGCATCATAACGGTTAGCCGCAGCAGCGGTAAGCTGCTCTGCCAGAAGCCTCACCCGCTCCGGCACGGCTGCGGGGAGCTGCAAATACAGACTGCTCACCCGCTCAGGATCAATCCCCTGCAGCTTGCGCAGCACAGCCGGATCACTTTCCGGAAGCACGGACTTCACCGTATATTCCGTTAACTTGGCGGACCCGGAGACCTCCGGCAGCCGGAAGCTGCTCTTCTCGCCGTTCGCAAGGACATAACCAAGCTGGCTCCCATCAGCCAGCCGGATATTCTGTACATCGACTGCCGTGCCGGCGCTGAAGAGAGGAAGCCCGCCGGATGAAGGCTTGGCGAACTGAATCCGCTGAATGAGCGGCGCTGGCCCGGCCGCTTCCGGCTCCGCAACCGGGAGGCTCGTTAAATTAAGCGGTTCATAGGACACCCCGCTTCTGATCCAGCGGCGGCCGTCATAATAAGCTATGCTTTCTCCCCGCCAGTAGGACGGACGGGCAGCCGTTACGCTAAAGACGGCCTCTCTGCTGGGCGACAAGGGCATTCCCAGCTCCCCGTCTCCCGCACTGTAACCGGTGCTGGCCGCCTGAGGTCCGGCAGATTCTCCGGGCCTTTGCGTTTCCGCCCAATTCTCCAGCTTGTTTAGAACCGGCTGCAGTGTAATGGGAACCACTGGCCGGGCACCGAGTCCCTGCCCGCCTATCCAGGCTGCCACCGTCACGGCCACCGCTGTAGAGAACGCCCATATTCCCCAGCGGGCGTAAGGAAGAGCGTGGCTTCCTGTCCGCTCCTGCAGACGGAGCAGTCCGCTTAATGACCGCATCCAGAGAATCAGCCCCGCTGAGACCAGTACATCACCGGACGTATCGACAGCATAGACCATATCGAGCGCCAGCAGATATACCAGGGTTACACCTGTAAATAAGGTGATACTTCCCCTGTAAAGAGCCAGCTGCTGGACAGATGACACTAACAGGCCCCAGCCAAGCACCAGAATCAGCAGCCGGCTGTCCTCACTTAAGGCTGAAATCCGGCCTGACAGGAGCAGAAGGGCATCCTCACGGATATCTGCTGCATAGAGCAGCAGCCAGGCAGTTCCTTCCTGTGCCGCGCACAGGTAGAACCAGGTCAGGAAGATCAGGAGGAACTGCCCGCAGGCCTGCAGAAGGCGGGGAAGCTGAATACATCCCCATAACAGCAGTCCGGCAGCCGAGAGCATCAGGAGCTTCAGAAGCTCGGCGGTATCCGCCGATGCGGCCAGCCGCTTGAGCGGCAGCAGCCACAGGGTGAACATCCCCATAATAGCTAAAGAGAACAGCCCGCGATAATACAGGGGACTGCTCTCCCTTTTATCGGCGAAGCTGTTCTCCGTACTTTCCGCTTCCGGCTGCCGGCTGCCCCCTGGAGAATTCACAGGGCCCCCTAAGTCTGCTGGAGTAACCCTAATGCGATGTCGGTTGGCCCGGATATCCATAATACTCCGCCCCCTTGTACCCTTGTGCAGGAGAGACATCGTTCAGACAATGGATCCGCGCACCCAGCCGCATCAGACTTCCGGCTATAGTGCCCGATGTACGCTGCTTGCCGCCGGAACCAGGGCTATACTTAACAGCCGGATAACTCTCTTTAGGCTCAGGGAATCCTTCCCTGGCCTCTTTGGTTCCGGTTGAACTCCGTACCGGATCTTCTGCCGGTCCTCCCCCCGGAGAGGGCTGATCCCAGACATAGTACAGCTCGACCTTAATTCCCTGGACCAAAAAGCGGGCAAGCGTCCGGGCAGACTCTTCTTCAAGCCGGCCGGTAATGACAGACACCGTCATACCGGGAATCCAGCCCCGCGAAGCATCCTCCAGCAGCCGGCTGAGACTCTGTGAGCCGGATGGGGATATTTCCGTCAGCAGGTCTTGTACCCTGCCGGGGATTTGACCCAGGCCTTCATATCTGGCCATCCCTTCAGGCCAGCCGCCGCTGAAGAGCTGCAGGTAACTGCTGGAACGTTCGGCAGAGAGCATCAGTCCCATTGCCGCCGACACCGCCCGTTCAAAAGCAGGCATAACCGTTCCGCGCTGCCCGCGAGGTACCAGGGCACCGTAAGGAACCTCATAATCCTCCGGAGAATTGGCAAGCACGATACAGGTCATTTGCCCGGCTTCCCGTTCAGGTACTCTGCTCTGCAGGGTTCCCTTGCGGGCGCTGTTCTTCCAGTGAATCCGGCTGAGCGGATCACCGGGGGCATAGTCACGGATATCCGCTGCTTCTGCACTGCCCTGCTTCCCCCGTCCGGGAAGCATCCGGTCTCCCGGCATTACACGGTTATCCGGCAAGCTGCCGGCCAGATACAGCGCCTTCGGGAGCACCTTGAAGCTCTCTTTGCCGCCCGGCTGACAGCCGCCAGTGAACAAACCAGGCAGATCCCCCCAGGTGACACCGCAGCCGTAAAGCTGGTGGACCCCTCTGGGAACAGACTTCAGTTCATACGAATAAGTGAAGGAGCGCCGGAATCCGGGAAACAGCAGCTCCTGATGGCTGCCTTCACTCCAGTAATCGGCAACAACTATCCATGGAAGCGGGATCTTGGAGACAAAGCTGATCTGTACCTTAACGGTAACGGTATCCCCGGCCGACGGGCGTGCGGGAGTTATTGTGCGGAGAACGGCTGCCCTCCGTGGACCGCAGAGATGCATGAGCAGCCCGCCGGACATTACAATTACGCCAGCCGTCAGAAGCAGCAACAGTGATTCTCCGCCCCGCCACAGATATAACCCTAAGACTGCTGCGGTTAATAGCAGCATCCGCGCCCACTCCTGTACAGTGCTGCGGACACGCCGGCGGGACAGGAACGCAGCCGCAGATTTCCCGGAACTATCCCGCTTTCCATGCTCATATTTGATCTGATCTATCAATGATGAGGAGGACAAGGATGACACCCTTCTTTCGGTCATAGACTAGCTCCCCCGCCTGCCCGCAATTTCACTGGCTATTCGGCTTCCGGGAGCCTATTACTATCTATTCTTTCCATCAAAAAGGGTGCCCAGACATTCAGCGAATTCTTTTTAGCCCCGACTCTCCCGGCTATTTATATCAACGGCTGACACATCGGTTCAAAGTGCCTTCACTCTGCGCTCTTCTACATTTACACTGGCCGCAAGCGGCGGATGTCCTGTAGCTTCGAGCAAATCCCGCAGGGATACCCATAAGGAAGAACCAATGAGCTGTATCTCTGCTGTCTTAAGCTCCACCGCTCCGTCCGGCTGGACGACCTCTATCTGCTGTTTCTTTGAATTTACAGTCACTGTCCGCCCATTCCAGCTTACCTGTCCGCTGCGGGTAGCCGTATCCCAGCCGACTTGCCCGCCAAGCCGCTCCACGGCGGTACGGAGAGGCACGAAATATTGCCCGTTTCTAAGGTTGTACTCTCCAGGCTTCAGGATGGTTTCCAGCCTGCCTACCTCCAGAGCAAGCGGTTTGCCGGGTGCAAACAGTTCAGCATTCGGAACAATATTCGCCGAGATCCAGGCTTTGGACGGCTTCACCCGCTGCAGTGCCGCTGCCTGAGCCGACACTCTGAACTGTACCGGCTCACTCTGCGCATTAAGTAAGCCGAATTCATAACCGGCGGCTTTGTAGCGTTCAATAATGGCCGGCAAGGCCTTGGCACTCTGCTCATGACCCGACCCGTCATGCAGCAGCAGGATAACACTCCCGGAGTCTAGATCAGCAACCGAATGCTGAAGGATCTCTGCGGCAGGCACTCCCCGCCGGCTGGAGTCTCCGCTGTCTACGGTCCAGTCCATCACCTCATAGCCCGCCTGCTTCAGCAGATAAAAATAAGTATTGTCAAAATGGCCAAAGGTGCCTCCCGGTGCACGGACCAGCTGCGGACGAACCCCTGTAATGCCTCTGACCGTTTCCTCTGTCTGTTTGATCTGACGCCAGAACTCCGTGAATCCGCTATAGAGATCATGATAATTATGGTTATAGGTATGATTGCCGATGGCATGCCCCTGCTCCCAGATGGCATTGACCAGCTCGGGGCGGCTGGCAGCTTGCTCCCCCAGCACGAAGAAGGTAGCCTTCACTCCCTGCTCCTGCAATATCTGGAGCACCCGGGGAGTAACCGCACTTGGCCCGTCATCGAATGTAAGGTAGACGACCCGTCTTGCCTTGCTGTGCTTAGCTTCCTGATTAGATGTGCCCGCAGCGGCGGATACTTTCTGTAGGGTAGAAGCCTGCGGATCGGTAGCAAGTGCATAAGCTGAACCCCCTGAACCGTGGGGCTGCAGCGGCTCTGCTTCAGCATTCTTGACTGCAGCCGGCGGCAAATCTTGCACCGGGACTTCCGGAGGATTATTCTTAGAGAGTAAAGATGCTGCACTGCCTGCTTCAGCCTGCAGGGAGAATGTCCTCCATGAAGCCGGGGATTGCCCCTTGCCCCCAAGGGCTGACATACTTAGAAGCACTGCCATAACAAGCAACCCGCGGATCATAACCCGGCGGATAGGATTTTCCCGGCTATCCTTCATCTTCTCTACCTCCAGCATTCTATTGGCGATTTCACGCCATTTGGTAGATTGTATGAAGACAAGCTTCAGAATAGAATCAGGCGCGCCGCCTTCGGAGAGTGATGAATGTATGGAAATGCTGAAATGGATACAGGAATTGTTCGCCAGCTATGGATATAGCGTATTGTTCTTTGGGCTTTTGCTGGAATTCATTGCTCTTCCCTTTCCCGGAGAGACTACCATGGCCTTCGCCGGGTTTCTGTCCTATACCGGGAGGCTGGATTTCTTCACGCTGGTTATCGTAGCTTTTGCAGGGACCACAGTTGGCATGACCATTACTTATTTCATTGGACTTAGGGCCGGGCTGCCCTTCATCCAGCGTTACGGCAAATGGTTCATGTTCTCTCCGGCCAAGCTGGAAAAGACCCAGCGCTGGTTCGAGCGGTACGGCAGCGTGCTGATCTCAATCGGCTACTTTGTTCCGGGCGTCCGCCATTTCACCGGCTACTTCGCCGGTATTATCGCACTGCCTTTCCGCAAATTCGCAATGTACGCCTATGGCGGCGCCTTGTTCTGGGTACTGTTATTCCTGGGTATCGGCAAAATCTTCGGACCGCAGTGGATGGGCATTTTCCACTTAATCGAAACCTACGCCCTCTGGATTGCCCTCTTCGCAGCAGCCATTGCTGCGCTGATTGTGATGTACCGTTACCGGAATGCCATCCTTCTCCGGCTGTCCCGGCACAAATCCGCTGCTCCGCTGGAGACGAAGGCCAAAGTAAAGGTCAAGGTCAAAGAAACCTCCAAGAGCCGCTGATTCTTTCAGATCATTAAGGCCGGGACTCCCTGTACCGCTTATTCCATTTGCTGCGCAGCAGGTAATAACCTCCCAGCAGCAGCGCAATCCCAGCAAAACCCGCCCCGCCCGCGAATCCCAGCATTCTGGGCTCCACATCATCAAGCAGCCAGCCTGCCCCTAGCATGGACAGACCCAGCAAGGTTCCGCTTACTGCCGCCAGCAGGCCGAATACGGCCGGCTGCAGCGCAGGCGGCGTTTCTCTCATCACCAGCGTATCCAGACAGGCATTGCCGATCCCTCCGGCCAACGATAGCAGAATGTACAGCAGAAATGCTGCAGCGAAATGACCGCTGCTGCTAATCATCATGAGCAGAATGCCCTCGAGCAGCAGACCGCCCAGTGCTACCGCTAAGAGCCTCTTGCGGAATAAACGCCCGGCAAAGAAACTCAGGCTGAGCCCGATGCCAAGCGCTGCGTAGAACGCCCCCACCCCGCTGTCTCCCGCATGAAATACCTGCACAGCATATACGCTGATCAGCACATTGTCCCAGCCATTGATTACCGGCACCAGTAATTCATAGCAGAGCACAATCTGCAGTGCCAGACTGCCTCCAAGGACTGTGCACAGCGCCCGCCGCCGTGTCCCTTTGGCAGACAAGCCTAAGGTATGGTTTCTGCCTTCAGCATGCGGTGTTGACTCCCGGCCTGCATCTCCGGCAAGTGCCTGCTTGGGATAATGAATCCCCCTTATCAGCAGTCCGGCCGCCAGGAACGACACAGCATTCATAACAAAGGCCATGTCCGGACCGAGATACAGCGAGACAATCCCTCCTGTAAAGGCGCCAAGAATCAGCACGCAGCCGTTCAAAAGCTGTTCCAGGCTGTTGATCCGCAGCAAATCCTCCGGCGCTGCCAGCAGCGGGATGGAAGATTTGCGCACCGGACTATAGATGGCTTCACCCGCTGCCATCACAAAGCTGCCGGTATACACCAGCCACAGCATATGCTCCCCGTCTACCCAGAGCAAGGACAAGGCTACGGGGACACGCAGGAAATCCACAGCCATCATGATTGTTGTGCGCGGCAGTCTGCCAGCCAGTAACCCTCCAAGCGGTGCCATGAACAGATAAGGCAGCACCCGCACGCCAAGCGATATCCCTACGGCCATTCCCGACCCGGTCAAATGAAGAACCAGGGCCAGCATGGCAATACTGCTGAAGCGGTCGCCGATACCATTGATTAACCCGGCTGCAAACAGCCTTTGATAGCCTTTATTGCGTCCCGCAAGTGATCCTGCATTTGTGCTCATAACTTTAGCCCCTCATTAAATTATATAAATATCTAATTAGATGATAATATAATATGAAATTTGGAGCAATGCTTTATTTCAGACAATTTGCTAAGCTTAGACCATTAACCTGAAAGAAAGCGGGTGCATTTCTGTGAAAATAGACCGTCTCCTCTCCATTGTCATTCTGCTGCTGAACCGGCCGCTGATTCAGGCCAAGGAGCTGGCCGATATGTTCGAAGTCTCCGTACGCACCATCTACCGCGATATAGACAGCATTAATACCGCAGGTATTCCTGTCGTCACGTATCAGGGGGCCGGGGGCGGTATCGGCCTCATGCAAGGCTACCGGCTGGACCGTAATGTTCTATCCGAGCGTGAGCTGGCCGATATCTTCGGCGCACTGCAAAGCGTCTCCTCTTATGGCGGTGAAGGGCACCAGCTGTTAATGGAGAAAATCAGCAGTGTGATCCCCCCTTCCCAGACAGCTGCCTTCCGCAGCAAGACCACCCAGATGATCGTTGATCTCTCCCCTTGGGGACTGATGGGCCCTTTGGAGGAGCGGATCAGCCTTCTTAAAGAGGCGCTGGAGGAAAATACAGTCATCTTCTTCGAATACATCTCGGCCGAAGGCCGGGCAAGTACGCGTACCGTTGAACCCTACACCCTTGTACTCAAAGGACAAAGCTGGTACTTATACGGTTTCTGCACAGAACGCCGGGATTTCCGGCTCTTCAAGCTGCTGCGGATGAAAGCGCTGGTGAAGGAGAAGCGGCACTATACCCGCCAGGATATTCCGCTGAAGGAGCTGCCCTGGACGGACGGCTGGAAAGAACCGCAGAATATCCAGCCGATCCGGCTGCAATTCGCACCGGAAGGCAGGCATCTTGCGGAAGAGTATTTCGACTCCGAGGAGCTGCAGCAGGATGACCGCGGCGGGTACACCCTCACCGTCCATTATCCTGAGAATGATTGGCTGTTCGGTTTCCTGCTAAGCTTCGGAACCGTACTGGAGGTGCTTGGGCCGGAACATATCCGCCGGAGAATAGGCGAGCTGGCCGGAGGCGTTGCTGCCAAATACGCCTCCAGCCTCCCGCAGCCAGCACTACCTGCTGAACAAAGAAGGGGATAGTATCTTTTTTCCATAACCCGCACATGAACCTGAATCTATGCTGTCAGGTTTGCCGGCTTATACTGGACAGGAAGAGGCGGCAAACACCGCCTGAACCAGAACCCTGAGGAGTGTGCAATATGGAAACGGCGTCAATGAAACAAACGGAGGGCTTGTTCTGCCAAAGCTGCGGAATGCCGGTTAACGAAACTGAGCTGCAGGGCAGCGACAAGGAAGGCAACAAAACGGAGGAGTATTGCATCTACTGTTATGAGCATGGTGAATTCAAGCAGCCGGATATCACTCTGCAGGAGATGACCGATCTCTGTGCCGGGTACTTGGTGGAGGAAGGGATGGATGAAGCTGCCGCCCGCCAGATGCTGGGGTATTCCCTTCCGCAGCTGAAGCGCTGGAGCAAGGGAGCCGGGATTAGCTGAGGCTGTAAACGGACAACAAAAGGACTACCCGGCAAAACCGTACGGCTTTGCGGATAGTCCCTTTGTTGAAATTATAGCCTGTTCATACAACTAAGCTCTTTGCGATTTCACCTTGTTAGGCTGCGGCTGTACTGCATCCTCTTCTTCCGTCTTCAGGAAATCCGGCTGCGGGGAAGTCTTTCTGATGAACAACGCCAGCACCAGGGCAAGAACTGTCACCCAGGTAGCTACAGTGAACGCATGGGTAATCCCGTTAATTGTTGCTTCCTGCGTAAGCTTAAGCATCGCCGCCTTATCGGTCTGCGATACCGCACCGCTTGTCAGTGCATCGGTAATGTTGCTCTTCGTACGGTTGGTCATCAGGCTGACGAACAGCGCCATACCCAGTGCACCGCCAACGGTCCGCAAGGTGTTGGACATTGCCGTACCGTGCGAAGCCAAACGCTGCGGCAGCTGATTCAGGCCGGCAGTTACGATTGGCATCATCAGCATGGACATCCCGAACATCCGCGCAGTATAAGTCAGGATCAGATGTGTATAGGTTGTGCTGTCACTGATCTGGCTGAATTCCCAGGTCGTAATGGCTGTGATGGCAAGGCCGATAACCGCCAGCCATCTTGCACCGATTTTATCAAATATAATTCCGGTGATCGGAGACATAATACCCATCAGAATCGCACCCGGCAGCAGCATCAGTCCGGATTCCATAGGTGTAAATCCGCGGATCGTCTGCAGATAAATCGGCAGCAGGATCATACCTGCGTACATAGCCATAGTCACAATAATGTTAATTACTGTAGTGAGTGAATACATGTTGTAGCGGAAAATGCGGAATTCAAGCAGCGGCTTATCCGCTGTAAGCTCACGCCATACGAACAGCCCCAGGGAGACAATACCCAGGATCAGACAGAGGATAACTGTGGTGCTGCCCCAGCCGTCCGTTCCTGCGTCACTGAAGCCATACAGCAAGCCGCCAAAGCCCAGGGTCGAAAGAACCACACCCGGCTTATCCAGCTTCGGAGAAGTCAGTTTGCCTACATTCTGCATCGTCTTCATGCCAAGCAGCATCGAGAAGATCGCCAGCGGAAGCACGATGTAGAACAGCACGCGCCAGGAGTAGTTCTGAACCACCCAACCGGACAAGGTAGGTCCGACTGCCGGAGCAAAAATCATCGCAACCGCCATAAGTCCCATGGCCTTGCCGCGTTCTTCAATCGGGAAGATGCGCAGGAACACAATGTTCATCAGCGGCATCAGAATCCCGGCACCTACCGCCTGGATAACTCTGCCGACCATAATCATTTCAAAGCCTGATCCTATTGCACAAACCAGTGTACCTATGGAAAATAGCATCATCGCCGTCGTAAAGAGCTGGCGGGTCGTAAATTTCTCTACCAGATAAGCACTGATTGGCACCAGTACACCATTAACCAGCATGAACCCTGTAGTCAACCATTGCGCCGTATTGGCGGCGATCTTCAGGTCCTCCATCATTTTGGGCAGCGCCACATTCATCAGTGTCTGATTCAGCAGCGCCACGAAGGCGCCGATCAGGAGCGCTGCGATAATCGGACCTCTGCGGATCGCTTTAGACGATGCAGTGTCTGCAGTAATTGTACTCATAGCTTCTTTTTGTCTCTCCCTTGTTCTAGAATTTTGATGATTTCACCATGCAACCGCAGCAATTCTCCAGCATCCTCAGCAGGTATATTAGCCAGTGGCTGCAGATACCTGCGCAGAGACTGTTTGCTTAACTCCCGGATCTCCTTGCCCTTATCGGTCATCGCCAGCTTAAATATACGTCTGTCGCTCTGCGAGCGTTCTCTGGTAATCAGTCCAGCCTTCACCATCCGGTCCACCACTCCGCTTGCCGCGCTGTTGCCAAGATGCAGCAGGTCTGCAAGCTCAGTGATACCGATATCGGGATGTGCCGACAACTTACGCAATACCATTAGCTGGGTAGATGTAATCTTCAGCTCTTCTGCGTCCTTCCACAAAAGCTGCTGGAAATTATGGTTGATGCATCGGAAAGAGGACAGAATATCGTCCAATTGCTTTTCCTTTTCCTCCAACCTCAATCCCTCCAATCGCCCAATATGAAATAATACTTCGCATACGAACTATTTTACTATTTACCTATTTATTCGTCAATAACTTGCAGAAATTTTCTGAAAAAGTAATTATTCTTTCACTCCTACCGGGATGCCACCGGCAAAAGTTTGCGTTTATTGTGGACTTCCCGGGTCCAAAATATGAATTACACGGAAAGCGGGGAAAACAAATGAGTCTGGAGCAACAACGTAAGAGCTGGAGCGGGGACCATAAGCTTTTGTCGGAGATCATCGTAAAGCCTGAAGCGCATGCTGAAGCTGCCGCTTTATTCCTGAGGCTGCATTCAGCCCTGTATGCTGCAGACATAAGCAGCGGGGAACAGCCTAGTTTCGAGGATTCCTTATGGAACAATCTGTTAGAGTCTACTTTGCGCAGCTATCCTGTTCATACGCCCGGCAGCCGTAATTCTATAGTCTGGCATATATGGCACAGCGCGCGGATCGAGGACATCACCATGAACATCCTTGGTGCAGACCGTGCGCAGGTGCTTCATTCAGAGCACTATGCAGAGAGCCTGCAGACCCCTTTCATCCACTCCGGTAATGGAATGAGTGATCAGGAAGTGGCTGCATTCAGTGCAGAGGTGAATATCGGGGCATTAGCGGCATACCGGCGTGCTGTAGCAATCAGAACACGCTCCATCATTTCCGCTGTGCAGCCGGGGCAATTCGGGCGCAAAGCCACTCCGGCGCAGTTCAGCAGGGTGCTGGAGGAAAAAGCCGTCCTGGAAACCGAGCAGTGGCTACTCGATTACTGGGGCGGCAAGACCCTTGCCGGACTGGTGCTGATGCCTTCCACACGGCATAATTTCGTCCATCTTAACAAAGCGATGCGCGTGAAGCAGAAGCTGCAGAAGTGAGCTATATTAACCGCACTTAAGGCAACAACCATTCAAATTCCGGTCAGTCGCTGCGGACTGGCGGAATACGTCAATGCTCAATGCCTTACACTTGATTCTTTAGCGGCAGAATGGAGACCTCTTAGGAAGCTCTGTAGACATAAATGTTGTACGTTTTGCAACTTTGATTCATGGATTACGGGGTGATCGGGAGGATTGTTGTATGAAATGCAAGAATATTCCTGCTGAGCTGCTTGAAAAAGGTGAAATGCTGCCTTTTATACAACAATTCTGGTTTTGGGCCGATAGGAGGAGGGAATTGTTGTATTATGGGCAGGAATTTATGAAGAGTTACGGGAGTTCCACCACAGAAAGCGGATGAATCTAAAAAGAGCAGGCCGGAGATTAATCCGGTCCGCTCTTTGGCATATGCAGGGCTTTACAGCATCACTGGGCTTATATCCCGCAGCCCACAGTGCCAGTTAAAGTAGGCTGCAGCCGTGCGATTTCCTCTGCTGACGGTTGTTTGCCGCTCGCAAGTCCGCTGGCAATTGACATCATCAGCTTGATCCGGTTAGCCTGATTCACGACGCTGACCCCGGCATCATAGTCGATGGCAACGATATTCGCGCCCGGATACAGCTCCTTCAGTCCTTTAATCATGCCCCGGCCGGTAATATGATTCGGCAGGCAGGCAAATGGCTGAATACAGGCGATATTGTTCACGCCATTATCGAGCAGATCCATCATCTCCGCTGTCAGGAACCAGCCTTCGCCCATCTGGTTGCCTACAGAGACCAGACGGCTTGCTTTCTCGGCCAGCCCATAAATATTCTCCCGGCCTTTGGCCAGTCCCGCTTGCTCCAGCGCCACTTTGACCGGCTTGCGGTAAATCTCCAGATACGAGATCAGCATGGGATTAATATATCCCAGCCGTTTGCTTTTGCCGAATTGCTCGGCTTTGTAGATCGGATTATAGACACAATAGAAAATGAAGTCCAGGAAATCCGGCATTACAGCCTCTCCGCCTTCTGCCTCAATCATATCGATAATGCGGTTATTGGCGTCCGGATGGAATTTGATCAGTATTTCACCGACAATGCCCACCTTCGGCTTCACTGCCGGGTTAACCGCGAGCCGGGAGAACTCAGCGACGATCTCACGGCATAGCCGCTTGTACTCACGGAACGAGAAGTTCGACAGGCTTTTTTTGCAGCGCTCCATACCGCTGCGGAATAAGGCTCCGGCGCTTCCCGGAACAGTCTCATACGGTCTGAAGCGGTGCAGAAGACGCATCATCAGATCACCGTAGCAGGCCGCAGCAATCAGGCGGTTCGCCAGCTTCAGGCTGATCCGGAAGCCCGGCTGATTCTCCATGCCGGATGCATTCAGTGAAATAACCGGAATCTGCCCCAGATTCGAATCCTTCAGTGCCTTGCGCAGCAGGGAGATGTAATTGGTCGCCCGGCAGCCGCCGCCGGTCTGTGACATGATTACGGCAGTCCGGTCCGGATCGTATTCCCCGCTCTTCAGCGCGGACAGCATCTGCCCGATGGTTACAATCGCCGGATAACAGGCATCATTGTTCACGTACCTTAGACCTTCCTCGGTCTCCTGCGGTCCGGTTGATTCCAGGATCTTCAGACGATAGCCTGCATCCTGGAACACCCGTTCAAACAGCTCGAAATGGATCGGTGACATCTGCGGAGCCAGAATGGTATAGGTTTCCTTCATTTCCTTCGTGAACGGCACATTTGCCTGCGTCTTGTACAGCAGCTGAGGCTGCACATCCCCCTGCTCCCGCTCACGCATAGCTGCCAGCAGGGAACGCAGACGGATACGTGCGGCCCCCAGATTGCTGATCTCATCAATCTTAATCAGCGTATAGACCTTATTGTGGCGTTCCATAATCTCCTGAACGGCATCGCAGGTGATCGCATCAATACCGCAGCCAAAGGAAGTCAGCTGGACAAGCTCCAGATCGTTTCTTCCCGCAGCCAGCCGGGCCGCACGGTACATCCGCGCATGGTAGGTCCATTGGTTGACTACGCCTACGTCTCCTTCACTGTGGTCCAGATGGCAGACCGAATCCTCGGTCAGCACCGCAAGACCCATGCCGGTGATCATATCGGCAATACCGTGGTTGATCTCCGGATCAGCGTGGTACGGATGTCCGCAGAGCAGAATCCCCTTCGTCCCTGTCTCCGTAAGGAAGACCAGCGTTTCTTCACCCTTCGTACGCACATCATTCTTCGCCTGATCGGCTTCCGCAAGTCCCGCCTGTACAGCTGCAGCGATCTCCTCCTTGGGAACATCGGCAAAGGTCTTCACCAGCACCCGCGTCAGCGCCGGAATATCATCGAAGGTCAGGAACGGACTGACTAGAGGAACCCCCTGCTCCTTCAACCCATCCATATTGTTGCGGATTACCTCTGGATAAGAGGCAACCACCGGGCAATTGAAATGATTCTGGGCGGCTTCATCCTCCTTCTTCTCAAAGACAACCGCAGGATAGAAGATGAAGTCGACGCCTTTGCCGATCAGACTCTGCACATGCCCGTGAGCCATTTTGGCCGGATAACAGATGGATTCCGACGGAATGGTATCCATTCCGCTCTCATACAGCTTCTTGGTGGACTTCGGCGACAGTACAGTCCGGTAGCGCAGAGAGGTGAAGAAGGTATGCCAGAACGGATAATTCTCGAACATATTCATCGTCCGTGGAATTCCGACCGTGCCCCGTACCGCCGCTTCTTCAGGCAATCCCTCATAATCGAAGAAACGTTCATATTTATACTGCATCAGATTCGGCAGCGTATTCTTCTCTTTCTTGCCGCCTGCCCCGCGCTCGCAGCGGTTCCCGGTCACGTGGAAGCTCTTGTCCGGGAAGCGGCTGATGGTCAGCGCGCAGTTATTGGCACAGCGGCTGCAGCGGCCGGGAGAGACTGAGTATTGGAATGTATGCAGCTCTTCAGGTCCCAGAATAGTGCTAATCCCTTCCGGGCCAGCCTGTTCTTTGGCAATCAGCGCACAGCCGTAGGCGCCCATAACGCCGGCAATATCAGGTCTGACCACGGTTCTCCCGGTCAGCTGCTCGAAGGCCCGCAGTACGGCTTCATTGTAGAAAGTGCCGCCCTGAACAATAATGTTGCGGCCCAAATCCTCAGGATTGCGGATTTTGATTACCTTTTGCAGGGCATTCTTGATAACTGAATAGGCAAGTCCGGCCGAGAGATCGGCCAGAGACGCGCCTTCCTTCTGTACCTGCTTCACCTTGGAATTCATGAACACGGTGCAGCGTGATCCCAGATTCACCGGCTTGCTGGATTCGAGCGCCGATTGCGCGAACTCCTCAATGCCAAGCTCCAGCGCGGAAGCGAAGCTCTCCAGGAAGGAGCCGCAGCCTGCCGAGCAGGCTTCATTAAGCATCAGGCTGTCGATAGCGCCGCCGCGGATCTTGATGCACTTCATATCCTGGCCGCCGATATCGAGGATAAAGTCTACTTCCGGCATGAATTTGGAGGCCGCTTTATAATGCGCTACCGTCTCCACTTCGCCGCCGTCTGTCCGCAGTGCGGCCTTGACCAATCCCTCGCCGTAACCGGTAGCATAAGCTCCGGCGATGTAGCAGCCCTCCGGCAGAATCCGGTAGATTTCCTTCAGCGCATCCGTAACAGACTGCAGCGGATTGCCTTTATTGCTTCCATAGGAAGTGTATAGAATCTCATCCGCCGACCCGGTAATCACCAGCTTTGTCGTTGTAGAGCCGGCATCAATGCCGAGATAAATAGGTCCGCGATAGGCGGATAGCTCGGAACGCGGTGCTGTCGCTTGGCCGTGGCGGAGTCTGAACTGCGCCAGATCATCCGCAGTCTCAAACAGCGGTGCCAGCTCGGCATCCTCCGCACGGTCCAGCGAGAAGTCCACGGAAGCAATCCGCGAGATCCAGCTAGACAGCGGCAGGAACAGGGGATCCGACTGCGCAAGCGCCGAACCGATCGCTACAAAATATTGTGAATGCTCCGGGAACAGTATGTCGCCTTCCTTAAGTCCCAGCGTATCCGCAAAACGGTCGCGGAGTGCAGACAAGAACGTCAGCGGTCCGCCCAGAAAAGCCACACGGCCGCGGATCGGCCGTCCGCAGGCAAGTCCGCTGATCGTCTGGTTCACAATGCTCTGGAAGATGGAGGCCGCCACATCCTCGCGGCGTGCTCCTTCATTAAGCAGCGGCTGCACATCACTCTTGGCAAATACCCCGCAGCGTGAAGCGATTGGATAGATCCGTTCATGCTTCACTGCAAGCTCATTGAGCCCGCCGGGATCGGTCTGCAGCAGCGAGGCCATCTGATCGATGAACGCTCCGGTACCGCCAGCACAGGCGGTATTCATCCGCTGCTCAATGCCGCCGCTGAGATAGATAATCTTGGCATCTTCCCCGCCAAGCTCAATCGCTGTATCGCACTGCGGAATCCGTTCGCTGATCGCCTTGGTGCAGGCAATGACCTCCTGGACAAACGGAATCTCCCCCAGTTTGGATAGTGATAAACCGGAGGAGCCGCTTACAGTGAGTGCTGCTTCGCTATCCGGGAACCGGTCCTGTACATCGGACAAGAGAGATAGCGCCGCTTTTTTTATATCGCTGAAATGACGCACATAATCTTGATAAATAATTGTATCCCGCTGCATAACAACCAATTTGGCCGTAGTTGATCCGACGTCAAGCCCAATACGCAGTATTTTCATGCCATCCCCCATGCCTTGCTCCAAATTTGAAGTAATATGAGGCAACTATATCATGAGAGAGGCTGACCAAAGCTGTTAAAAAAGTAACAGACAAATACAATTAACTCCTAGCATACTTAATTATTTCACGATTTGTTCTAATGCGGCCTCCACATGGCCCTTGACCCGGACTTTTCTCCATTCCGCGATCAGAATTCCTTCTTCGTCAATCAGGAAGGTGGAGCGCACAATGCCCATAAATTCTTTGCCGTAGAGCTTCTTCAGCTGCCACACTCCGAATAATTCGCTTACCTTATGCTCCTCATCGGACAGCAGAGGGAATGGCAAACCGTTCTTCGCGATAAATTTGCCGTGTGAGGCGAGATTATCGGGGCTGATTCCCAGCAGAACCGCTCCATGGGCTGTAACCCTGTCATGGGCATCACGGAAATCGCAGGCTTCCTGCGTGCAGGCGGGTGTCATATTCTTGGGATAGAAGTAGAGCAGGACTTTCCTGCCGCGATACTGGCTTAAGCTGATTTCCTGCCCTGTGGAAGCGGGGAGCGTAAAGTCCGGAACCGCTTGTCCAAGCTTGATATTCATTTAATGTTCACTCCTTATGGATATGGCTGATGATTCGGAAATTGCGTGTATTCCCAAAAGAAATTATAATGTAGAGAATGTGAACCGGAAAGGAAGAACGAAATGCCGCCAAGAAAGAACCGGCACGCAAAAGCCGGCAAATCAAAAAAGAAGACGTTGCTCTGGACTCTGGCAATCATACTCCTTCTAATTATCGGAGGTCTGGTTTATTATTTCACCGCAATCTACAACCAGCTCGACAACCTGCACAAGACAGGTGAAGATTCTCCGTTTGCCAATGTGCCAACAGCCTCGGCGGAAACTGTTCAGCCCCCCGAATGGGAAGGTACAGAGCCTGTGAACATCCTGCTTATGGGTGTCGATGCGCGCGGAGTGAAGAAAGGCGAGGTCCCACGTTCGGATACCATGCTGGTTGCCTCATTAGACCCGGTCAAGAAAAAATTCTATGTCTTCTCCATTCTTCGCGATACTTATATCCCTATCCCTGACCACGGGACACAGCGGATCAATGCTGCAATTACCTATGGACCCAATACGGCGATGCAGACGGTAAGCGACCTGCTCGGCATCCCGATTCAATATTATGTGTATACCGATTTCCAGGGCTTCATGAAGCTTGTAGATGCCGTTGGCGGTGTCGACTATGAGGTTGAGAAAGACATGCACTATACTTCCAAGGCGGACGGGCCTGAGTTCGATATTGATCTCAAAAAAGGCTTCCAGCACCTGGATGGCAATATGGCGCTGCAGTACGTGCGCTTCCGCCATGACGCCACTTCCGATTTCACCCGGACGGAACGTCAGCGCGGATTCCTCAAGGCCGTGGCGGACAAGGTGATCAGTACCACTTCTATTATTAAGCTGCCCACGATTCTGTCAGAGGTTACGCCTTATATTGATACCAATCTTACCTTAAGTGATATGTGGAAGCTGGGGAGCGTCGGCTATGACAGCTCCATGGGCGGCAGTGCGCAAATCCCGCCGATGGAGCTGATCAGAGAGAAAACCACCAAGGATGGCTCCCAGGTCATCGGCTTCACCAGTGATGAAGAATTGAAGCAGTTCGTGCAGGATACAGTCACTGCGCCTGATCCTACTCCGACTCCTGAGGCAGAGGCTTCCCCGGGCAGCAGCCCTTCCGCTACACCGGGATCTAACTAGAATACAATATAACCATGCTTGGCACACAGGGGCGGGCGGACAGCGGGATACACCGCCAGTTCGCCCTTTCCCTTGCGCCTCCGGCATACGAAAGGATGTTATTCCATGAACCGCAGCACATCAGAACATTTATACCAGGAAGCTCTGCAGCATATCGTCGGAGGCGTCAACAGCCCCTCCCGTTCCTTCAAGGCCGTAGGCGGCGGCGCTCCCGTATTCATGAAACGCGCCGGAGGCTCCCGCTTCTGGGACGAGGACGGCAATGAATATATTGATTATCTGGCCGCCTATGGCCCGATCATTACCGGACATGCCCACCCGCATATCACCGCTGCCATTACAGAGGCTGCACAGAATGGACTGCTCTATGGCACGCCAACCCAGCTTGAAATCAGGCTGGCCAAAATGCTGAAGGAAGCTATCCCCTCCATGGACAAGGTACGTTTCGTCAACTCTGGTACAGAAGCCGTTATGACGACCATCCGCGTGGCCCGTGCCTACACGAAGCGCAGCAAGATCATCAAGTTCGCCGGCTGTTACCATGGCCACTCCGACCTGGTGCTTGTAGCTGCAGGCTCTGGACCGTCTACGCTGGGCATCCCGGACAGTGCAGGCGTTCCGGCCAGCATCGCCCAGGAAGTCATCACTGTACCCTTCAATGATCTGGACGGGCTACGCGCGGCGCTTAAGCAGTGGGGCGAAGATGTGGCTGCCGTTATGGTCGAGCCGATTGTCGGCAACTTCGGCATGGTCATGCCGCATCCCGGTTTCCTCGAAGGCCTGTGCAAGCTGACGCATGAGAACGGCTCGCTTGTCATTTACGATGAAGTCATCACCGCTTTCCGTTTCCATTACGGCTCCACTCAGACCTATGCAGGTCTTGCGGGCCATGAGGATATCATTCCCGATCTGACCGCACTGGGCAAAATCATCGGCGGCGGGCTGCCTATCGGCGCTTACGGCGGACGTAAGCATGTCATGGAGCAGGTCGCTCCGCTGGGTCCGGCATATCAGGCCGGAACGATGGCTGGTAACCCAGCCTCGATCTCGGCAGGGATTGCCTGCCTTGAGGTGCTGAGTGCCGAGGGTGTGTATGACGAGATGGAACGGCTCGCTATCCGCCTGACTGAAGGGCTGCAGGAATCTGCCGGACGGCACGGCATTCCACTGACCATCAACCGGATACGCGGTGCATTCTCTACGCATTTCTGCAATCATCCGATTACTAATTACGATGAAGCGCAGGATACCGACGGTGAAATGTTCGCCAGCTTCTTCCGCCATATGCTGAACCGCGGCATTAATCTGGCGCCTTCCAAATATGAAGCGTGGTTCCTGACCACTGCCCATACGGACGCCGACATCGATATTACGCTGGAGGCAGCAGAGGCCTCGTTCGCGGCTATGGCAGCGGAGCAGCAACAGCTGTAAGAAACTCTAGATAAAGAGGCTGGCCCCAATGGGGCCAGCCTCTTTTCACACCCAATATAACGTGCAGGTTCCTTAGAAATCAATCTGCTTGTCCAGAGTGACTTCCTTATGGCGCGGACGTCTAAGTCCTCTGCCGTCAGGGACCAGTGAGAATTCAATGGAATCCAGCGCTTCCGGCAGCGGGGGCCAAATTAGAAACCGCATCTCTACCTGGGCACCGCCGCCCCGGCCACCATGCATCTGCACCTCATATTCAGCCTCTCCCAAAATTGCGAGCGTAAGAGGGGCTTCGATGCTGACGCTTTCTACGGCCGCTGTCAGGCACTTGATCTCGACCGAGAGAATACTCAGGTTCTCATACTGCATGGAATGAGTAAGAGCATATTCGAAATCCCCATCCCGTGTTGTCTTCATGATCGGAAGCACTCCGCGTAATTCACCCGGCTCTTCCCAAAAGTGGCGTCTGGGCACCGATTCATTCAAGCTGCCCAGTACAAGCGATATTTCCGAAAGCTCCAGCCCCAGTTCAGCAGACCATTGCTGTATCATCTCCGGATCCGGAAACAGCTGTTTCCCTTCCGCGACCGACTTCCTCTGCTGTACTAATCTTAGAATCTGCTCATCAATCTGCTTCGCTTCATCGTTGTATACATTCTGCAAGCCTCTTATGGCTATTCTGTTCCACTCCAAACCGCTTCACTCCCGATTTCAAGGTTGAAATGATCAGCTCCCGCCGCTCTTGCGCTGTCCATACATGAACAGCGCAGCAACCGCGAGCGGGGTCACCAGCCTTACTGCGAGCGGCATACTGCCTCCCGCAATAGCGACAACCACATAACTTACAACGATGGCCGCTTCCGCCATGATGTGCTTGTGGAATATACCTTTTCTAATCCTGTAGACAAAAACCAGCGCAATGACAAGTGCCAATCCTATATATAGAAGGGTTAGCGGCAATCCTTGAATATCCATCATTACCCCTTGCTCTTCTGTTCATACAGGCTGCGGATTTCCACATCCTGCGGAAGCTTGAACGGATTCTGCTGATTGATCCGGTCATAGAACATGATCCCGTCCAGATGATCCATCTCATGCTGAATCACGATCGCCTGATAACCCTTGAATTTCTGGGTAATCACCTGACCGTTCAGATCAAATCCCCGAACCTTCAAGGTTTCATACCGCGGCACAAAGCCGTGTACAGGCCGGTCCACGGACAGGCAGCCTTCGCTCTCCGGTAAATACACCATCGCCAGAGAATGGCTGATGATCTTGGGGTTCACCCAGGTATACTCTACATTCTTGCCGTTATCGTCCTTCAGGCACATCACGAACATCCGCTTCTTCAGCCCCACCTGATTGGCGGATAAGCCCACCCCTGAACGGAGCTTATGTTTGGCAGACATTTCGGCATCCTGGCTGTTCTTCAGGAACTGCATCATACACTTCAGCGCCTCGCGGTCTTCCTCCTGCAACGGCAGCTGCACGGGTTCTGCTACCGCACGGAGTACGGGATCCCCTTCACGCACGATATCATCCATCGTGATTATATATCCGGCATTATATTTTGTACTAGACAACTGCGTTCATCCACCTTTGCCTTACGGGCCTGATTTTATTATGCAATATTGATATATTATGCTGGATTATGGATTAATGAAAGCTGTCCGCAGCTTGCTGCTGTAATTCACATCGAAGCCAAGCCCGGTAGCGAGCGCGGCGAGCGGCAGGTACGTTTTATCCTCTTTGCCGACCTTTTGCAGGAATGCCGGGGTATCAATCGCTACATCCGTTCCGTTCACCTTAATCGTCTTCGAGCCAATCGTAATTACCACGGTTCTTCCGCCGTAAATAATCGTCGCGCTGGATGTTTTGTTATCCCATTTACCAGTTGCGCCTACCGCATTCAGAATGTCCTTCAGCGCCAGGAAATTCTGTCCATTCTTCAGAATGGGCTTATTGGGAGTGTTAAGCGTGGTCCCATTCACTACAATTGACATCGGTGCGGAGGCTGAAGTCATCACTGCAGCTGCCGGAGTAAGGTATTCCCCCCACTGCAGCTCTGCGAACACCGTGGCGATCCGTTCATAGCCCAGCTGCGTCGGATGGAAGTCTGCCGCTCCAGCCCCGATAATATGGGTGAGCGATCCCTCTACACCGGCAAACTTGGCGGCTACATGGGCTACCTTTACAGGTGCTCCCGCCTGGTTCAGGGTAGCTGCAATATTCTCGGCGGCTACTGTAAACTGTGCAGCGGCACTCATCAGCTTGTCATACGAAGCACCCAGGGCAATTCTGGGAGCAGGCTGATATTGATCGGCCAGCAGAATCGTTGCCAGGGGATTCACGGCCCGGATATTGTCCAGTGCCGATTTCACATTGCTGCTGTACGCCGCGAGGCGTTCCGCAAGCTGGGCTGTGAAGTCAGCCTCCGTTAGTGTCTTAACATTCAGAAACAGACTGCTGACATCATTGCCGCCTATAGTGAGCGTAATCAAATCCGCTGCAGCAAGCTCCGTTCTAATCTGCGGCGTCATAGCGGCAAACTGGGCGATGCGCGGATCAGGCAGCCCCGGCTGGATTGCCTCTGCCGTAGTTGCGATGCCGTCTTTGATGGATGCGGTATACTGAAGCAATCCGGATGTCTTCAGACCTAATATACCGTAATTGCTTAACGTGCTTCTGCCATGATACCAGCCCTGCTCCAGTAATCTCTCGGCATATCCGTACGGCTTCACACTGGAATCAGTCATCCCCGGCTCATATCCGGCAGTAATGGAATCTCCAAGTGCCACGATGCGAAAGACATCCTGCTCCGGGGCCGTCGTAACGGCTGCTGCAGCGGCACCGGCAGGGCCTGCATGCACATTAATTAATACAGCGAACAGCAGCAGCCCGCTAGTTCCGGCTGATATGAATCTTCTCCATGTCTTCAGCATCGTATTCCCCCTAAATTAGTATAATTCCATTCTAACACCCAGCCACGCTGCGCAAAAGAGCGGTTTCCCGATTGTTCGGAAAACCGCTCCTGAGGCTTGCTGCGGCTTACTGCTCTCCGCTGCCGGATTCTGTAGAATTCTTATGGCCGCCCGCGCTAGACGGGCCGCTGATTTGTTCAGAACGCTGCACATATTTATCATACCGGCTGTCCAATTCGTAAGCGATTTTGCGGTATCGGCGCGTTTCTTCAACTATAGGATCAAGCGTAGTCTGTATCCGGATCTCATACTTGGGCGAAATCTGGCGGATTTCCTTGGCCTGCCGGTCATCCGGCTCCATCTCGCCATCCTCCAGAAGCTCACTCAGTCTGCGCTCCAGATCATCATTGTCACTCATGGCAATGCCGCCTCCTTACTGCTTCTTGAATCCCGTGGCATCAGCTGCCTGCAGGGAGTTCACCAGATAATCATGTATCCGTCCATTACTCGCCACCACATGGCGTGTACTGATATCGTAGGGATTGCCCTGGGTATCAGTGACTTTCCCGCCGGATTCCAGCACCAGCAGCACGCCTGCCGCACAGTCCCACGGACTCAGGCCCACTTCCCAGTAGCCGTCCACCCGGCCTGCCGCAACATATGCCAGGTGCAGCGCTGCCGAGCCGCCGGCGCGAACGCCGCGCACCTGCGGCAGAATCTGCTGCAGTCCGGCCATATTGGCAGGCTGGGCGAATACCCGGTCCGGCGGAAAGCCCATGGCAATCAGACTGCTTCCAGGCTCCGTCTCCGCTGACACGGCGGTAGGAATCCCGTGCATATACGCACCCTTGCCCTTCTCGGCAACGAACATTTCGTCACGGATCGGATCATAAATAACACCGACTGTCAGCTCCCCCTTAACGACGAGGGCTATTGAGACACAGTAGAAAGGAAAGCCGTGTACGAAATTGGTAGTCCCGTCAATGGGATCAACGATCCACAAATACTCATGCTCCCGCGCTTCATCCAGGGCGGCAGTCAGCGCGTCCGCTCCCGGCTGAACGCCTTCCTCCCCAAGGATGGCATGGTCGGGATAATGGGTCAGGATCAGCCGGCGGATCATTTGCTCCACACCTTTATCGACCTCTGTAACCAGATCCTGGGCGGATGTCTTGCTGCCCAGCTCCTTCACCTGGCCTTGTCTGCTCTTGATCCATTCCCCCGCTTTGGCTGCAGCATTAATTGCCGCCGCCGTATGTCCCTTGCTTGTAACTACATAGGGTTCCCGTTCATTTCGGTTATCAGGACTTACAGGACTCATCTCTTCACTCCGCTTTCTTTGAGCATGATCGTTCTCCCATGGAACGCTGTTACGCGCAGGACGTCAAATTGCTGCTCAACTTTCATTCAACGTACCCTATTTCCGCCCACTTATCAAGTTAATACTGGCACCGTAATAAGGCCTAATCCCCTTGTTTGTTGCCTGTTATGCTTGTATATTCACGCTGGCTCCGTTTAGTACCGTAATTCCGTTCCCGCCCTGTGCAAGCTCCTTCATGGCCTCCATCAGGCCAAACAAGGCTCCGTCCTTGAGCTTCGCTTCGATCATGACATCCACTGCCGGGGTATCTGCGGCGATCCGCTTCAGAAAAGCAAACAGCGGAGCCGGCTCCACACCGTCGGCATGGCTCCGCGGATCGGACGGGCTGCGCGGGCTGGAGACATGAATCTTCGGTGGCAGTACTTCCCCGGGCAGGACATCCTTCCGGGCCAGACTGCTTGTCCATGTCTTCTGGATCTCCGGCCACAGCTCCCAGGGAAGCTCGCCTTCGTTGTTGACCCATTGATGATGGATATCCAGCACCATCGGCAGTCCGAGGCTCCGGCTAACCTCCAGTGTCTCCACCGCATTGAACGTCTTGTCGTCATTCTCCAGCGTCATCCGTTCCCGGAGTGCAAGCGGAAGCGCGGAGCATTGCTCACAGAAACGCGCCGCAGACAGAGGCTTGTCCCCATAAGCACCGCCAATGTGGATATTGCTCTTGGCGGTTGCCGGCAGCCCCATGGCCTCAAGCATATCGGCATGATGCTGCAGGTCGCGGATCGAGCTTGCGAGCACCTCGGGACGCGGAGTGCTCAGAACCGTGAAATGGTCCGGATGAAAGCTGACCCGCATGCCGTGCTTCTTCACATAAGTGCCCACCTCAGCGAACTCCTCCGCCAGTGCGGACAGCGGATGCCAATCCGCCAGATCAGGATGGGTCGCCAGCGGAATCAGCTTGGAGGTCAGGCGGTAGACCATAATATCCGAGCCTGCATTATGCTTCAGCAGGCGGAGTGTATTATGCAGATTGATCCGTGCGATTGATTCCAGCTTACGCAATCCGGCTTCCCGGTCGCCCAGCTTGTTAAAGCTTGCCATAGTCATTGTCTTAGAGGGTGAGCAGTCCGGGATGACAGTAGACATGGCGACATAGCCGAAGCGGACAATCATCCTTCTTCTCCGAAGAACATTTCGTAGGCAAGGGCCGTCTGTACCCGCGACTCTTCCTCATTCAGCTTGCGTACCAGATCCATCTCCACAGCTGTAACCTCATTGCCCTGGAAGTTGATTTCAGCAATGGAAGCAGAAATTTTGACGATCGCTACAGCAACATTCTCCGGATTGTAGGCGATGACCTTCTGGCCGGTCGGGTATACACGGAAGCCCTGCTTCACCATTTTGGTTCGTCCGTACTCCAGCAGCTCATATAGCTCCTGTTCATTCTTGAATTTGCACACTGAATTGAATTCTGATTGAAACCCCATGCTTCTCTCTCCTTCCCGGCCGGAATGCTCCCGCCGATCACCATATGTTATTCGTTATCGTACTTAAGCCCTTGTCTGAACTGGTACCGCTCCAGCGCCAGCCCGATCATCCGGTCCAGCAGCACCTGGTAGGATACGCCGGTCTCGCGCCACAGCAGAGGATACATGCTGAACGGGGTGAAGCCGGGCATTGTATTCACTTCATTAATGAGAATTTTGCCGTCAGACTTCCGCAGGAAGAAATCAGCCCGGGTAATGCCGCTGCCCTCAATGGCCTTGAAAGCCAGCAGTGCCGATTCGCGCAGGCGGTCTGCCACCTCGGGATCGACAGGTGCCGGGATCAGCATCTGCGATTTGCCGTCCGTGTATTTGGCCGCATAATCATAATATTCGCCGGAAGAGACGATTTCACCCGGAACTGAGGCTTCTGGCTCTTCATTGCCAAGTACGGCAACTTCTACCTCACGGGCATCGATGAATTCCTCGATGATGACCTTGGTATCATAACGGAAGGCGTAATCAACAGCCTTGATCAGACTTTCTTTGTCGGCTGCTTTGGAGATGCCTACGCTGGAGCCAAGGTTGGCCGGTTTCACGAATACCGGATACCCCAGCTTATCCTCTACACCAACGATCAGCTCATGGCTTTTGCTTTTCCAGTTAGCAGCATTGAAATAACAATATTCACATTGCTCGAGCCCTGCCTCGCCGAACAGCTTCTTCATGACAACCTTATCCATACCTGCCGATGAAGCCAGCACACCTGCGCCAATGTACGGAATATTCGCCATTTCGAACAGCCCCTGGATGGTACCGTCTTCCCCGTTCGTACCATGCAGCAGCGGGAACATCACATCCACAATGGAATCTCCGCCGCTGAGACCGCTGAATAACGCATTCAGGGCCATCCCCATATCACCGGAAGCTCCGGACAGCTTAAGCTCTTCAATTCCGCTGAATGGAGCCTCCAGGGCTGCCCCTACCTTCCACACTCCCTGTTTGGAAATGTAGAATGGAATAATTTCATATTTATCGTAGTCAAAAGCGTTCATAACCGCATAAGCCGTCTGGAGCGATACCTCATGCTCTCCGGATTTGCCGCCGTACACTAGTCCTACGGTCAATTTAGCGTTCCCCATGCCCTAACCTCTTTCTGAATTATAAGTAGTCATTAATATGAAAAAAACGGTAGGCCGTGCGGTCCGTCCAGGCGTAGGAATCCTTGTAATCCCAGAAGCGGTGGCGGCTGCTCACCGTCCGGGCGTTCACCAGCGGCATGCCTCCCGCATCAAAGGCGGTAACAATCGTGCTGTGCTGGTAATGTCCGTTGCCGTCCCAGTCGTATTGGATCACATCGCCTAACATCAGCTGCTCCGGCCGCTCGACAACTTCAGCGCGCAGACCGCTGCTGCGGCTGCCGCTCAAATAACGCTGCAGGCTGTCTGAAACCGCCCAGCTGAAGCTCCACCATTCCTGTGCCCCGTTGTAGCCCTTGTACCACCAGCCCGTTTCTCTTTTACCAGTATAGTTGATAGGTGCTCCCCCTGCAAAGAGACATTGGGAGACATAATTGGTGCAGTCCACCTCGAAAATCTCGAACTCCGGATTGCCGTCCTTCCACCAGCGGTCGGCATACGCCGCCGCCTCTTCGCGGCGGTAGCGGACCTCTCTTGCGCCGCTCACTCCGCGCAGGACCCTGCGGTTCAGCAGCGGCTGGGATGGCCGCGGTGAAGGCAGCACCTCCCCCCACTGCGACAGCCGCAAGGCAGGCTCAGTCTCCACCACTTTGCGCACAGCATTCCGCTCGGGAACACTGCGCTCCACGTTGATTATCTCCCAGTCTCCACCTTTCCGCACAAAGGTCAGCCGCTCGGACTCAATCACATCCTCGCGGTGAGTCATTCCGCCCTTCTCATAATAGAATGCGCTGTGCAGCGCCACATCGGCGACCACCTCGGCGGGATTCTGCCGCACGGTACGCAGTGTCCTGACGCCTGTTTCCCCGCGCAGCGGAGTGATCCCCCGCTGGCTGTACCACTGCGCAATACGGCGGAAGCGTGTACGCTGTTCGTCCAGGAACCGCGGATCCTTGATTGTGGTTTGGCGCGGTTCAATTCCAGGTGCAACCCGCCCCTTGTTCAGCTGATCCACATAGACATAGAGACTTTTCTTCCACTGCTGCTCCATTCATTCTCCGCCCTTTCGTTCAAATATAAGAATTTATAGGCTCTGGCACTATAAATAATCCTTCTATTTCCCGCTGAAACTGTGCCGTCCTTTTGAAGGGCGGCATAGCCGTTCCCCTTCCCGTTTTGGCTGCTGTCCTATGTAGTCCTATGTATATGAAGGATTGCCTGCCGCTATACAGGACAGGAACGATTTAACTACATTTGAATCCGGGAAACCATCCGCTCCAGGCATGGCTGGAAATAGGCGGAAACGGCTTTGCAGCATGAAGCATATAAATTTCTGGATAAACGGCATTTTCGCTCCATTTAGCGCAGTTTCAACCTCTTACAAACCTTCCATGAAGAAGGAAAAAAAACTTTACTCCCCTCTTTGCAACCGTTATACTTAAAGTATAGGAAATATGAAATGTAGTTTCACCAGATGAAACGAGGAGGCGCATATATGCCAAGCAAGGACCATTTCTCACTGGCTAAGAACCTGGAATCAGGCGGCAAAACTTATCGCTACTATCATTTGAACTCGCTGGAAGAACAAGGCGCGGGCGACATTTCATCCCTGCCATTCTCCATTAAGGTATTACTTGAAGCTGCTGTCCGCCAGTATGACGGACGGGCAATTACAGAAGAGCATGTGAAGCAGCTGGCCGGCTGGTCCGGCGGCATTGACCGTAATAAAGAAATCCCTTTCATTCCGGCCCGGATTGTATTGCAGGACTTCACCGGCGTACCGGTAGTCGTTGATCTTGCCGCAATGCGCGACACCGTCAAGAAAGCCGGCGGCGACCCTAAGAAGATTAATCCGCTTGTGCCGGTTGACCTGGTTATTGACCACTCGGTTATGGTCGATGCCTTCGGAACTGCCGACGCACTGGAATATAATATGAACGTTGAATTCGAGCGCAACGAGGAACGTTACCGCTTCCTGCGCTGGGCGCAGACTGCCTTTAACAACTTCCGCGCAGTTCCCCCGGCAACAGGGATTGTGCATCAGGTTAACCTGGAGTATCTGGCTTCTGTAGCCACTACCAAGACTATTGACGGCGAAACGGTCGTATACCCAGATTCCCTGGTCGGAACCGACTCCCACACCACAATGATTAACGGCCTTGGCGTGGTCGGCTGGGGTGTAGGCGGGATTGAAGCGGAAGCAGGCATGCTCGGACAGCCGCTTTATTTTGTGACACCGGATGTCGTGGGCTTCAAGCTGACCGGCAGTCTGATGGAAGGCGCCACTGCTACCGACCTGGCCCTGACCGTTACCCAAATGCTGCGCAAGAAAGGCGTAGTCGGCAAATTTGTCGAATTCTACGGTCCTGGTCTGGCTAATATCAGTCTGGCGGACCGCGCGACCGTAGCCAATATGGCACCTGAATATGGGGCTACGATCGGCTTCTTCCCGGTAGACGACGAGACGCTGGCCTATCTGCGCAGCACCGGACGCCCGGATGAGCTGGTTGAGCTGGTAGGCGATTACTATAAAGCGCAGGGGATGTTCCGCACCGCAAGTACGCCGGACCCTCAGTTCAGCGATATCATCGAGCTGGATCTTGCCTCTGTAGTGCCCAGCCTGGCCGGACCGAAACGTCCGCAGGACCGGGTCGAGCTGACCCATATGAAGGAGAACTTTGAAGGCATCATCCGTACACCAATCGATAAGGGCGGCTATGGCCTCAGTGATGAGAAGATTGCCGAAGTCGTGGAAGTGCAGCACAAGAACGGCAGCACCAGCAAGCTCAGCACAGGAGCTGTTGTAATTGCGGCCATTACCAGCTGTACGAATACCTCCAACCCAAGCGTTATGCTGGGAGCGGGACTGCTCGCCAAGAAGGCTGTGGAACGCGGACTGACCAAACCCGGTTATGTCAAAAGCAGCCTGACGCCCGGATCGCTGGTCGTTACGGAATATCTGCAAAAGGCCGATCTCCTGAAGCCGCTGGAAGCGCTGGGCTTCTATCTGGCCGGATACGGCTGCGCCACCTGTATCGGTAACTCCGGCCCGCTGCCGGATGAAGTCAGCCAGGCCATTACAGAACATGATATGACCGTTGCCGCTGTTATATCCGGCAACCGTAATTTCGAGGGCCGCGTACATGCCCAAGTCAAAGCCAACTATCTGGCTTCACCGCCGCTTGTGGTAGCCTATGCGCTCGCTGGTACCGTTAATATTGACCTGAAGACCGAGCCGCTGGGTTACGATCCGCAGGGCGAGCCTGTCTTCCTGGCCGATATCTGGCCTACTACTGCCGAGATCCGCGAAGCTATAGGACTCTCGCTAAGTCCGGAAATGTTCCGCAGCAAATATGAGAATGTCTTCACGGCTAATGAGCGCTGGAATTCCATTCCGGTACCGGAAGGCGAATTGTATGAATGGGATGATAATTCCACTTACATTCAGAATCCGCCATTCTTCGAGCATCTGGCAGACGGTGTAGGCGACATCAAGGATATCCGCAGCTCGCGTGTTCTGGCGCTGCTGGCCGATTCCGTCACCACGGACCATATCTCACCAGCCGGTAATATCTCCACCTCCGGTCCGGCCGGAGAATATCTGCGTAATCATGGCGTAGAACGTGCCGACTTCAACTCCTACGGCTCGCGCCGCGGGAACCATGAAGTGATGATGCGCGGTACCTTCGCCAACATCCGGATCCGCAACGCCGTTGCTCCGGGAACAGAAGGCGGGGTAACCACCTTCCTGCCGAGCGACGAGGTGATGTCGATCTATGACGCATCCATGCTGTATCAGTCGGCCGGTCAGAACCTGATCGTCATTGCCGGCAAGGAATACGGTACCGGAAGCTCGCGTGACTGGGCCGCCAAGGGCACGCTGCTGCTGGGAGTCAAAGCCGTCATCGCCGAGAGCTTCGAGCGGATTCACCGCAGCAATCTCGTCGGCATGGGCGTACTGCCGCTGCAGTTCCAGGAAGGCCATGGCTGGAGCAGCATGGGCCTGACCGGACGTGAGACCTTCGACATTACCGGTCTCGACAACTATGTACTACCCGGTCAGGAACTGACCGTCACCGCCACCCGCGAAGACGGAACCCAGTTCGACTTCCCGGTCATTGCCCGGCTCGACAGCACCGTTGACATCGACTACTACCGCAACGGCGGTATCCTGCAGACGGTGCTCCGCCAGATGCTGGCTGATGCCACAGCTTCGGAAACGGCTCTGCCGGTAGAATAACTTTGTATACACAAGCTTAAATATTACAAAAGCTGCGCTGGTATCAGATATTGATCTGACACCGGCGCAGCTTTTTATATGCAGATTTGCAGATAGCTTCCTTATTTCAATAATGGATTATTTCACGGACAGCAGGCTTGTTGTGATGAAATCCAGCTGTGCCTCCAGGGACACCGGATCATTATACGTGTCTGCATCCGGGTTAAGCTGGAATACGTTGCCGGCTTTGACCGCAGGCAGGCCTGCCCAAAGCGGATTGTCATATACAATCTTAGGATCTGTAGTATCCCCTGACCATGGACAAGTGAAGATAATATCACCGGCAAAGTCCGGAAGCTTCTCCAGAGAGATGGAGGCCCAGCCCGTGCCGCTGTCGATTGCCTCTTTCTGGGCCTCTGCCGGGGCCTTCAAACCGAATTCTCCATACAGAATTTCGCCGCCCCGTCCATAGTTATGACCGAATACAAACAATCCCTTGGCGTATGGATTCAGGATGGATACGGTTCTGTCACCCACGGCAGCCTGTACCTGCGGCTTCAGTTCAGCAATCTTCGCTTCCCACTGATCTACCCAGGCTTTGGCTTCATCATTCTTGTTCGTTAGCTTACCGGAGTCCATCATCTGGTCCTTATAGTTCTTGGAGCCGTATTGAATCTGCACCACCGGAGCGATCTCCTTCAGCTTGTCGATGCCTTCCGTGCCGGTGTATACAATAATCAGATCAGGATCTAAGGCAAGGATGTTCTCCGGTGTTACATCATTGCTGAGCGACTCCACGCCATCGAGCATTCCGGCAAGATATGGATTGCCCATTGCCCCCTCCATGGCGCCTACCGGCTTAACGCCTAATGCCAGGAAATAACCCGTGTAGAACGCAGTGGTATCAACGATTCGCTGCGGATTCTTGGGTACTTGAACTTCTCCTACACTGTCTTGGAAAGTGACCATTTCTACATCACCGGTTGAATCCGCACTGTCAGCTGTTGCAGCAGGAGCCGCCGTAGAAGAGGCCGCAGGAGAAGCTCCGGAATCAGCTGCTGCAGCGGAATTGTTTGCAGAGTTATTAGCGGACTGGCCGCAAGCTGCCAGCAGCAGAGCCAGAGCCAAGGTGAAAACGATAAGCACCAGACTTTTATTAGAATGTCGCAAAATAATCCCCCTATGTATATGATATTGATAATCATTATCATTTAAAATATAACACAGCTCTTTCTCTCTGACAACTTCATTTTGTTAAATTTTAAAATTGTGCACCTGCCCTCCTGCTGCATATAACCGCAAAAAATCCCCTTTCAGCCGAAAGGGGATGGATATCCATATGGAGCAAAGCAGTTAAACCCGGCGTAATCAGATCTCGATGCGCTCAGAGTCGAGTATTCTTTTATAGACCAGAGCAATGATCTGTGAACGGTCCGTTACATTCATTTTGGTGAAAATACGGCTTAGATGATTCTTAACGGTATGCTCGCTGATAAATAAGGCACTGGCAATTTCCTTATTCGTCTTGCCCAGAATGATCAATTCAAGCACTTCCTCTTCACGCGGCGAGATTCCCCATTCTTCCTTAGGTGTCTTCAGTGCAGCGCTGTTCAGCAGCTTGACCGCCGAAACCGTTCTCCTCATTGGCTGCGCATCCGAGCGGCTGCGCAGAAACGATTGAAGGGCTGATTGCGGCTCACTGTCAATCTCCCCGGCAATATAATCATCCATACTGTAGCGGGAGGGGTCCAGCCACTCAACCTCTGGTTCCGCAAGCTTATCCCTATCCGCATGTTTGGCGGTATGATGAAGCACAAGTGCCAGCAGCTGTGCGGGCAAAGAAACCGACGGCTTATCCATCTTGAAATAGAAGGATGCCAATTGATCCACCTGCTTCAGCAGAGCTATTTCTTCCTGATAGAAGCCGTATCCCTGCAGAAAATCAAGTTTGAACGGAGCCAGCAGACAGGCGTTTCTCATCCGTTCCGCTTCCCGTTCCGGCAGACCGGTGTAGCGGGCAAGCTCATGCGCCATTGAAGAGGCTTCCAGCGACAAGCGCTGCAGCTCAGGATTAGTGCTCCTCAGATAATCCCGGGTATGCTGGAGGAATACCCCCGCCTGCTTCACAAGCCTGCTATCCTTCTCGATGAGCCGGATTGCCGTGCTGGCCAGACTGGCCAGGCAGCTGGCGAATGTCAGCCATTCCTCTGCTTCACTGCGGCGTCTGAAGCCTACCGCCAGAATTCCTTTGAATACCTTCTCGGCAATCAGCGGACATTCCAGCAGCACCTGCCCCTCGGCATCCTCGTTGATAATAGCAGAGGAGAGAAAGGCTTGCGGCGAATACCGTTCCTCAATCTCCTGGACATACTGGGCAGCCGCCTCCGGGCTCCAGCCCTTCGCATGATGGCTGCCTCCCGCTGCCTCCTCAAAGTAGACGAGTACAGATGAAGGATAGAACGGCATCCCCATAATGATATCGAGCAGTTGAATGCCCAGCTCCTGCGATGATGTAGTCTGCGGCAGCAGGCACGCGGCCTCTTTAAGCCTCAGTGTAGCATCATTACGCAGGGTTTCGCGCTGCCGCAGCTTCTCCCCCCGTGAGGATAGCCCAAGCAGAGAAGCAACCATCTGGTCCTGCTGGGCATGGTCCTGTAACTGGCGGATTTCACCAAAGCCCACAGCCAACAGCAGCGCTTTTTTGCCGCTGTGAATCTGAACCGGATAACATGACAAATACTCCGGCTGCGTAATTCCGCGCTGGGTGAAGAATAACGACCTCGGATCTTTGGCAACGCCCTGCCAGTGCCGGGGCTCCCTGCCGAGAACAGCTTGTCCCAGAAATCCGTCCCCCTGCTGGAACTCGGCATTCATCAACAGATTCGCTTCTTTGCCGGCGGAATATTTCACCTTATACCTGCCTGCCTCTTCCTCTTTGGCAAAAGCATATAAATCGGCATCCGAGAACCTTCCTGCCATTTGCTGCAAAACATCCTCAATCTTCAGAAAGTCTGTTTCCAGATTGGAGAGCAGCTGTGAAACCACCATGCCGCTTCTCTGCGCCAGGGGTTTGAGTACACCGCCCGCCAGTAATTTAGACAGTATGTTTCCAAGAACGGCCAGTTTGCCCCTGATTATGCCGATACGCTCCCGGCTAAGCTCAGGCATGGCAAGCAGTTCAGTCCGTAACTCATCATAGTGGGGGTGAATCCTCATTTTGGCCTCAAACGCCTGCAGTACAAGCTCCCGGGTCCCTTCTTCCATGTATAGGCCCGACCACAAATAATAAGTCTGTCCATACTCGGGAACCAGCGGACTGACCACATACTTTAGCCCTGGAACCCATTCTTCCAATACAGCAGGATGCGATAAGGGGCCCAGTCTGAGCAAAGCCGGCTCGAAAGGGCGCTGCGTCTCCTGCAAAGAACTGAACATTTTCTGATAGAATATTCCGTAAAGCGTTGGACGGGTTATTACATTCCCTGCCTGATCCGTAAGCACAATAGCCTGACTCGTGACAGAACCGAACGTATCCTGGAGCTCTTGAATTTCTCCCATCAGTGAATCGGGTATTACAGCTTTCATCCCATCACCTCATGCTCTGGATTACATTTCATATCTTTTAATAATTGTAACTAATATTTTTTAATAATAGTTCATTTTAACTAGATATACAATGGAACTGACAGGCCTGGTTAGCCTCTATTTACTAAAATTACCCCTTAATCACGGCATATAACGGGCGCCGCCGTTTCAGCCCATCATCAGCCCCATTTCAGCCGCAGCTTCACCCAGAATCACTGCATAGTCCTCCAGCGTCTCCCGCGAAAGCCGGCTGACCGGACCTGAAAGAGAGAGCGCTGCAACCACTCCCCCGGCACGCCCGGTGATAGGCACCGCCACTGCAGCCGCACCCGGTTCGCGTTCCTCGAAGCTGGTAGCATACCCGCAGCGGGTGATTTCCTTGAGCTGCTCCAGATACTGGCTCCGGTCTACAGCTTCCGGCCATGCCGGATCGGCCAGCAGCCGGACCTGCACTTCCGGAGGCGCGTAAGCGGCCAGCACCTTGCTCGATGCACCTACAGAGAGGGGCAGCCTTGCGCCGATCTGTGCCACCCGGCGGATCGCCTGCCGGCTCTGTACGGCCTGGATGCGCACGCGCTCCAGATTGTCGCGCAAATAGAGGCTGACCGTCTCTCCCAGACGGTCACGCAGCCGTTCCATCGCCGGCAGCAGCAGTACCGCCGGTTCATTCAGGGTCGGCAAATGCGTAGACAGCTCCCAGATGCGAATCCCGAGCCGGTATTTCTCCGTGCCCTCATCGCGCTGCAGGAAGCCCTTCTCCTCAAGCGTAGTCAGCAGGCGGTGCACCGTACTTTTATGCAGGCCAATCTTGGCGGAAATCTCCGTCAGACTGAGGTCATAATCATTATCCTGAGTGAAGCAGAGCAATATATCCAGCGCACGTTCCACGGCGCGTACAGTCAGTTTCCGGTCTTCCACCCTGTTCTCCCCCTCATGTGTTTCACCTCTTGAAACCCGGTTACATTATTCTTCAGATCCATTCTATCTTAGTGCAAAGGTCCGAAAAAAGTCCAGCATATTCACTGTACGGTAAAGACTGGGCCGCAGTTTACAGTTACATTACAAAACCGCTGAATTCATTGACTTTGTAAGGGCATAACCATACGATTAAATATATGAAGTATTTCTGCTAATCAAACTTAAGTTCATGCTTCCGAAGCAGTTTTGCTGCGAAGTAGTCTCACAGGAAGCGGATGTTCCACAAAACTTTTAGGAGGGGACCTTATGGATCTGGCAACAAGTCACCCCGGCTCGCCGGTCTCCCGTATGCCTAACGAGGATAAGCCTAATTCCATACCTATTATTTCACTGCGGATGATACGCGTTAAGCATATTGTCGTAGCTCTGCTGTTATCTGTGTTCTTCTTCTTTTTATTCTGCTTCATCGCCCTGCACGGCTATATAGCCTGGGTGCTCTCGAATCCTACTGTAGCGCCCCTCTACTCTAACCCTTATCTTGCCAAAGGGCTGGCGTATGAGGAGATCACCTTTCCGGCAAAGGACGGCAGCCGTATTATGCAGGGTTGGTATATTCCTTCAGAGGGAGCCAAGAAGACCATTGTCTTCAGCCATGGCTACGGTGCTAACCGAGAGGAAAGCTGGGTTCCTATGTACGACCTGGCCCATTATGCGCACAGCCTAAAATTTAATGTGGTCATGTTTGATTACGGCTTCGCCTCCAAGGTCAATAAAGATATCGCTACCGGCGGCAAAAAAGAATCCCAGCAGCTTCTTGGGGCGATCGAATATGCCAAGGACAAGGGTGCAAACGAAATCGTAGTCTGGGGCTTCTCCATGGGTGCTGGTACCGCGCTGCAGGCGGGTCTCGTAACCAAAGACGTGGATGCGATGATACTGGACAGCACCTTCCTGCTGGAGCCGGATACACTCTATCACAATATCAAGCAGAATATAGATCTTCCCCGCCAGCCTTCACTGGAGATTATGGAGCTGTTGTTCCCGGTACTGAACGGTACAGGGCTGAATCAGATTCCCTATTCCAAGGTGAAATCCGAGGACTATCCGTTCCCGGTACTCTTCATGCACGGTACTATGGACGAGAAGGCACCTTATCCGATTGCCGAAGAACTGGCCGCGAACCAGACCAACCCGTACTCCGACTCATGGATTGTGGAGGACAGTCATCATGAGCTGCTGTTCCGCGAGCATCCGCGTGAGTATCTGCGCCGTGTCTCAGCATTTCTCGGCAATGTCCAGCTGGCCCGCATCAGCGGGGACAACGGAAGTCAGGCCAGCAAGTAACCACAAGCAGAAACAGCAGCGTTCCTATACCTATATTGGATTAACTAAGCATGCGCAGATGTATTTCCTTATACATGCTGCGCATGCTTTTTTGGGGTTTGCTCACCATAGTGCCTTAGGCCACAACGAATACCGTTACATAAGCGGACTCTCCCGGTCATATAATGAAGCGTTGAAAATTCAGGACGGGAGGACTGCATGCTATGCAATATGTATCCGGTGCGCCGCTGCCAGTGCACATTCTAGGGGAAATTGCCTTCTGGAAAAAACAGGAGAAGGAACACGCTGAGGTTCTTATCCAGCTTACTCCAAACCTCAAGGAGCCTTATGTCAAGCTGCTCCAGGAATGGACGGTTGTCTTCCTGGCTACGGAGCAGGCGGCGTGTCAACTGCTCGGAAGCCAACAGGCTCCGGCCTTCGGCGGTCCGGGAAGCCTTGCCGCCGAAACAGAGCTGCTGCTTCATACAGCCTGCAGCCAATCCAGTGAATTCATCCGCCAGCTGAAGGCTATGGGGGAGGCTAGCCAGGCCATGAGCGCCTCCCCTCTGGCCGGGGTCGTAGTGAAGCATTTTATCTGCGAATCGGAGTATTTCCTTGCCGTGCTTACGGCTCTCAGCGCCCCGGAATATGGAGCCGGTGCCGGCATGATGCGGCAGAACCCAATAGAGCAGGATGAACCGGCTGCTGTGCCTGCGGTGTCCCTAAGTGAAGACTCTCCCCAGGAAACGGCGGCTTGGACGGCTCCTCTGTGGGAAGCCCGTGAATTGGGGCCGGTCCCGATCGGCGGGCACACACTGCCCCCGCTCCCTTATGCTTATAATGCGCTGGAGCCCTACATTGACGAGAAGACGATGATTATTCATCACGACAAGCACCACCAGAGCTATGTAGACGGACTCAATAAAGCAGAGATTAAATTGGCGGAAGCCCGGAAGAGCAACGATTATGATCTCGTTAAACACTGGGAACGGGAGCTTGCCTTTAACGGGGCGGGCCATTATCTGCACACGATCTTCTGGAACGTCATGTCCCCGCAGGGCGGCGGCCGGCCATCCGGAGCACTGCTGGATGCCATTATACGGAGCTTCGGAAGCTACGATGCCTTCAAGGCCCAGTTCACTGAAGCGGCCAATAAAGTGGAGGGCGGCGGATGGGCCATCCTGGTCTGGAGCCCGCGCAGCCGCAGGCTGGAGATTCTGACTGCTGAGAAGCATCAGAATCTGTCCCAGTGGGATGTTGTCCCGCTGCTGGCGCTGGATGTATGGGAGCATGCCTATTATCTCAAGCATCAGAATAACCGCGCAGATTATATCCAGGACTGGTGGAAAGTCGTGAATTGGCCTTACGTAGCCGAGCGGTACAGTGCCGCCCGCAAGCTGGTCTGGCAGCCTTTTTGAGGTCTTTCCCCAAAAAAGCCCGGCGGCCACTCGAAAGTGGCCGCCGGGCTTTGCCTTGCACAAGTCAGGGAATATTAGTCCCGCGTACTATTCTTTGATCAGAGCAAGAAACTCGGCCCGGGCAGCAGCATCCTCACGGAAAGTGCCCCGGGTTGCCATGGTTACTGTCTTGCTGCCGGGCTTCTTCACACCCCGGGCACACATGCACAGATGCTCTCCTTCGACAACCACCATGACACCGTGCGGATTCAGCACCTCGGTCATGATGTCGGCGATCTGGGCAGTAATGCGCTCCTGCACCTGCAGGCGGCGGCTGACCGCTTCCACGAGCCGGGCCAGCTTACTCAGTCCGGCAATCCGCCCGCTGGGGACATAGCCAATATGCACTTTGCCGAAGAAAGGAGCCATGTGATGCTCGCACTGGCTGTAGTAGACAATATCCTTCACAATGACAAGCTCTTCATGAGACTCGTCGAAAGTTACGCCCAGCGCCTCGCGCGGATCAATCGAATAACCGCCAAATATCTCTTCATACATCCGCGTGACTCTAGCCGGTGTTTCCAGCAGGCCTTCGCGGCTGGTATCTTCACCAATCAGCTCTAATATTTTCTCAACATGATATTCGATTTGCTCACGGTTTACAGAAACCTTCCCGTTCATGTACTCCTTGATGCTCCCCATGAAATCTCCCCCTTCCGCACCCGCAGCTGATTCTTATCTATTTCCTTATCCTGATTATTTCTTCTTGCGGGCCTGTCCTTTGGCTGCCGCAGGAGCACGCCCCGGCTGATTGCCGTTCTTCATCATCTGCTGGGCACGCTGCATCTGCTTTCCGTTCAGGTTATATCCCATTTGCTTAGCAACCTTCTGCAGCATTTCAGGATCATTCTGCATCGTTGTCATTTGTCTGCGCAGATAATACACACCGATAAAGAATCCGCCGATCAGACCTACAACAAGCGTAATAATAGGCAATGCAATATTCATCTGTAATCCACCTTTGTACTCTATTGTCTGGCAATGCCCCTATTTAAGGCACGCGAATCTATCATAGCATTTCAACAACTGGACAGCAATTGGCAAATCCCGTGATTCAGAAGAGATAGTTGCCGCTTAAGCCGGGCCCTGCCTGCTCCGCTTCCAGCTGCAGAAGGCGGCTTTTGATTCCCAGACCTCCGGCATAACCGACAAGTGCGCCTCCGGCACCTATAATCCGGTGGCAGGGTACAATGACCGGAACCGGGTTGCGGTTATTGGCCCCGCCAACAGCACGTACAGCCTGCGGATTGCCGATCATGACCGCAATATCCTTATAAGAGGCGGACTCCCCGTAAGGCACGCTGAGCAGAGCTTCCCATACCTGGCGCTGAAAATCCGTTCCGCGCATATCCAGCGGCACACTGAAGCTCTGCAGCTCCCCTGAGAAATACGCTGTAAGCTGCTGCTCCGTCTCGGACAAGCTCCCGGCATCCGCATAAATCTGTGCAGCGGGACCCAGCTGCGTCTTCACCCAGCCTGCAATAGTGTCCGAGTTCGCATCATAGGTGCCGAACTTGATCATGCATAGTCCGGAAGCTGTCGCGCATAGCGTCAACGGGCCAATGATTGAATCGATCTCCTTATAATAGAGCGAAGCTTCCGCCCCTTCGCTGCTCTCTGGACGGTGATTCATTCTCCTTCCGCCTCCTTCTGCCCAAGCAGCTTGTCCTGTGCCCGGCTTAGCATTCCGCGCACCGTAACGTCCTCTTCCTTCTGCAGTGCCTGCTCCACGGCTGTGAGGGCTTCACTGCCGCCGATGCGGCTTAGGGCCCAGGCGGCAGTCCCGCGCATCTCCGGCCGCGGCTCCTGCAGCAGAATCTCGGTCAGCTTCGGCACGGCAGAAGCTTCCTTGAAATTGCCAAGCGCGATCACCGCATTACGCTGGATAGGCTTTTTGCCCCGCCATGCAGCCGAGCTGCTGCCGAATTTCTCCTTGAACTCACGGTTGCTGAGATCCAGGATCGGCATCAGCAGCGGCTTCACGATCTCCGGATCAGGAAGCAGCTGCGGGCGGTGATTCCAGTTCTTGCCGCGGTTATGGGGACAGACAATCTGGCAGGTATCGCAGCCGTACAGCCGGTTCCCTATCTTGGTCATATAGTCCTCACTGAGGAACCCCTTGGTCTGTGTCAGGTAGGAAATGCAAGCCTGGGCGTTGAGTTGTCCCGGACCGACCAGTGCGCCGGTAGGGCAGGCATCGATGCATTTCGTACAGTCCCCGCAGCCTTCCTGCACCGGCTGATCCGGAGGCAGCGGTATATTCGTCACCATTTCCCCAAGATAGATCCAAGATCCCCATTTTGGGGAGATAACCGCGCAGTTTTTGCCGCTGAACCCGATGCCCGCCCGCTCTGCAACCGCCCGGTCAACAAGAGCGCCCGTATCCACCATACTCTCCAGTACGGCATCCGGAACACGCTCGCGGATGAAGTTCTCCAGCTTCGCCAGCGCTTCACGGAGTACATGATGATAGTCCTGCCCCCACGATGCCCTGGCCAGTATGCCTCTGCGTGCTCCGGGCTCGGACTTGGGCGGGTCCTCCATTTTGGAGGGATAGGCTACAGCGATTGCAATAATAGAGAGCGGCTGCTCTCCCGACTGCAGCGCCGGAACCGTCCGCTTGTCCAGATCCGGCTCCTCGAAGCCCGAGTCGTACCCGTTGTCCCTATGTTCCTGAAGAATATTTTTTAAATATAAAAACGGCTCTGCGGTGGTGAACCCGATATCGTCAATACCGAGCGCCGGCGCAGCAGCCTTGATTGCAGCCTTGAGATCCTCCCACTTGGAAGGCGGCGGAGCATAAGGTGACTGGAAGTTAGAATTCATTTCCGCCTCTCCTTTATTATTATGTCTATACAAATCCCTTACAGGACTCTCATCTTAGCTACAGGCCACCAGATCAGTGATGCCTTCCCCACAATACGCTCCTGTGCAACAGCGCCGAAATAACGGCTGTCCTTGCTGGCCCCGGCATGGCGGTTATCCCCCATTACAAAGTAGGTGCCGTCCTGCACAGTCAGCTGACTGAAATCCGGGTCTTGAATGGCCGTATCGATGTAAGGCTCATCCACTACTTTACCATTAACATATAGCTGCTGGTCCTGAACTTCCACGATATCACCGGGGATACCAATAATCCGCTTAACCAGGTACTCCTTACGGTCCGGCCCTGTGCTGGGGTCATGCAGAACAACAATATCGCCCCGGCCCGGATTCCCGAAGCTCAGTGCAATCTTATTAATAATCAGCTTCTCCCCTTCGTAGAGGGTCGGCTGCATGGATTGGCCAATCACAGTAGACACATTGAACACAAAAATATTAAGCAGTGACATGATCGCGAATACAATCCCCGCAGTGATGATCCACTCCCGCATATCCTTAAGCCAAATTCTTCTCGATTCGCGCTTGGATTTGTTATGGGTAACGGATCTGTATCGTTGTTTGCGGCTCCGCATGAATTCTTCTTCAAGCTCCCGGTTCATAGGCCACCTACTTGCTTCGATTGGGTTTATAAGTCCATAACAATAGAAAAGCATATCTTCCGCCCATTTGCAATGCAATGGACACTGGGAAGATATGCTTTAGTATAATGAAACAGACTATGCAGGTGTGACCTTATTCTAAAAGTACAGGCTGCATTAGTTCTCTACTCTACCAATTGTTTCCGCTTACAGCACCGTTTCAAAAAATAATTACCCGACAATGCTCAGCTTGCGTACAGATTTGAAGATCTGGTCCTCACCATAACCCATAGCCTCATACAGCGGCAGTGCGAAGGAATTATGCTCATCAACGGCTACATAAATACCGCTGACCTTGCGTGCCTGGAATCTGTGTTCCATTGCCGATACGAGACTCTTGCCGACTCCTCTGCGGCGGTATTCAGGATGGACGGCAATGCGGAAATAACAGCCGTGGTTCTTCTCAATCGTACCAATCAGTGCGCCGATGATTTCTCCTTCATCCTCTGCAACTACAATGAGATCTGAATCCCATGAAAGCTGCCTGGAGAAGGGCTCGATCGTGCTCTCGAAACATTCTTCCGATAATGCGGTCTGCAGCAATTCAGTCACTGGAGTAACGTCGCTTAATTGAAAGGAACGAACGTGCATACTTAAAAGTCTCCCTTTTCTATGGCTTAGAATTTTACAAAAAGAAGGAGTTTCCATAACAGTGTAAAGAGGAAAAAAGCATCAAAAACCGAGGAATACCTGCTTTTAAATCTATTAAAGCACACTTTTCTCGCGATATCATCAATTTTCTTTTGAAAGCGCTTGATATGAAGCGTTTTCATTGAATATAGTTTCATTTTTTCTTGATTAAGGAAATTATCGCAGTGCAAACACTCTCTCTTAAGGAGTTTTATAACTTTAACACACCCTTAACATTTGTAGTGAGCTATGGATGAAAAAATACTTTATAAACACTATTGTTTGTTTAATGTTGCATTATTGTTCCAGATACGGTTTAATAATAAGTATCTCAACGGATATATAACCTATAAGCCACATCGGAAATAAGGGGTTTTGACGTCAAGACCGCCAAAATTCTTTATCTATACAAATTCTAATATACTCAGGAGGGATTTTTCCATGGCATTTCAATTACCGGCACTTCCTTATCCAAACAACGCTCTTGAACCACACATCGACGCTTTGACGATGGAGATTCATCACGACAGGCACCATAACACTTATGTGACGAACCTGAACGCCGCACTGGAAAAAGCACCTGAACTGCAAGACAAGAGCATCGATGAGCTGCTGACTGACCTGAACGCTGTACCTGAAGCTATCCGCACTGCTGTTCGCAACAACGGCGGCGGACATGCCAACCACACCTTGTTCTGGGAAGTTATCGGACCGAACGGCGGAGGCGCACCCACTGGCGCTCTGGCTGCTGCAATTGACAGCGAACTGGGCGGATTCGATAAATTCAAGGAAGACTTCGCTACTGCAGCTACTACACGCTTCGGCAGCGGCTGGGCCTGGCTCGTCGTGAAAGACGGCAAGCTTGCTGTGACCAGCACTCCTAACCAGGACAACCCGGTCAGCGAAGGCGCAACTCCAATCCTCGGCCTCGATGTATGGGAGCATGCTTACTACCTGAACTACCAGAACAAACGTCCTGACTACATCAAGGCGTTCTGGAACGTAGTGAACTGGGAAGAAGTCGGCAAACGTTACGAAAGCGCAAAATAAAGAACTGCGGCGTGTAAGCCGCAGCATCACGGTATAAGAAAAACCGGGAGCACCCTTGTGGGTGGCTCCCGGTTTTTTGTGCTGGGAATACGGAGGAACAGGCACCCGCGGCACACATTCCTGCGAATGCAGGTATATGTCTTAGTGCGATGCGCTATCCCTTCGGGTACATGCCTGATAAGTGGAAATTCCCTTTAATTTCCACATACCGCCCACTTTTGGTGGAATTAGAGGGATTTTTCCCTTTAATTTCACCATATCGCCCACTTTCAGCGGAATTAGAGGGATTTTTCCCTTTAATTTCCTCATACCGCCCACTTTCAGCGGAATTAGAGGGATTTTTCCCTTTAATTTCCTCATACCACCCACTTTTGGTGGAATTAGAGGGATTTTTCCCTTTAATTTCCTCATACCGCCCACTTTTGGTGGAATTAGAGAAATTGCACATTTAATTATACGATGTCGTCCGCGCAGAACAGGAAAGGTGGATAAACGGCACCTAATTTATCTGATTTCACCTTCGAGGACGAATTCCGAATAATTAGAGAAAATCAAATGCTCTTTGTTCACTTGTTCTCCGGGATGACGCACAAGGAATGGAGCTTCCTCCGGGTTATACCCGTCCGCAATAACTGGCCTGGCCAAACTGTCTTCCTTAACCTCAGAAGCGGAGTTGCCAGACCAAACGGTTTGCCGGTACTCCCGGTTATAGCTAGCAAGACTGCATAGCCGAGCCGGATTACACGGCGCCCCCCTCCTGCTCATCAAAATAAGCGTTGAGCAGCTTGAGGAACACATTGGGAAAGGCGTAATTCGCCATGTCGCTGCGGTTGATCCAGCGTACTGCGCCTGCATCCTCCGCTGTTCCGCTTCCGTCCGCGAAGCGCTCGACGGGCCCGCTGCCATCGGCGAATAAATCGGCGGGAACGGACGCGGTGAGCCCGGCGTTGTACATGCCTTGGCTGGTGGCGGAGCGATCACCGGCACCAGCCGCACTGGCGGCGGCATAGTCTGCGGCGGTATAGTCTGCAGCGGCAACCGGTTCACCCGGGCCGGGAGCTGAGGTGCTGCCCGGATCAGCCGGGCCGGTGGCAGCCCCGGCAGCCCCGGCAGCCCCGGGTGCTGCGCCGGTGGCTGCAGCATCAGCACTGGCAGCGCCGTTCCTGGCCGCTGCGCCGTACAAGGAACGCCCTTCCGCAGCCAGCGGCAGGGCCGGGGCCTCCTCTTCCCTGCAGCGGTACACCTGCAGGGTCCAGACAATATGGCTGAATGTATGCTCCGCAGCCATCCAGTGCCCTTCAGGCCGGGCGAAAATCCCGGCCTGAAGCAGGGACCGGCGCAGCCGGTCCTGCGCTGCCGTCTCCGGCAGCAGCGCAGCGGAAGCGCCGCCCTCCGCAGGCGGCGCCGGCCAGTGCGGCAGCTCCCACATGCGGGCCAGGAGCCCGCTGGATGGCCGCTGCCGGATGAGTACCCGGCCCGCGTGCCCGCCGCGGCCCTCTATCAGGGCTGCCAGCCGCTCTTCCGGGCGAGGCGGCTTGGCCTTGGTCTTGACGGGCAGCGAGGTCTCGCAGCCCGCTAGGCGCGCTGAGCAGTGTTCCATCACCGGGCACGGCAGACAGCGCGGTGATTTCGGCGTGCAGATCAGCGCGCCAAGCTCCATCAGCGCCTGATTGAAGTGCGAGGCTTCCCCTTCGGGAATCAGCTCTGCCGCCAGGCGCTCCATTTTGACGCGGGTGGGGCCTTTGGCGATATCATCCTCAATCAGGAAATATCGGGACAGCACCCGCATGACATTGCCGTCCACAGCGGGCTCCGGCCGGTTGAAGGCAATGCTGAGAATAGCTCCGGCCGTATAAGGCCCTACTCCCTTAAGCCCGAATACGGCATCACGGTCATTGGGAACCTGCCCGCCATACTCTTCCTTCACCTGCTTCGCGGCGTGCTGCAGATTCCGGGCGCGTGAATAGTAGCCAAGCCCCTCCCAGCACTTCAGAACATCCTCCTCCGGGGCATCGGCCAGTGACTCCACCGTAGGGAACCGCTCGATGAACCGGTTGAAATAAGGAATAACCGTATCGACTCTTGTCTGCTGAAGCATAATCTCCGAAATCCAGATGTAATAAGGATTGCGGTGACGCCGCCACGGCAGATCCCGCTTCTGCCCATGGTACCACTCCAGCAAATTACGGCTGAAATATGACTTGGCTTCCTGCTGCTCATTTGTAGTCATCATTAATCTCCTTGCTTCTATATTGAATGTATCTATATTCCGCGATAAGCAGCTCGTCCCCTTATTGCGTAAAGTTTACCCGTATAAATACCGCTCTGCGAAGCCGCAGGCAGGATCCGGCACTCCGCAGCAGCTTAGTTTACCTGCTCCACTACGGCAAAGGCTGAAGCCAGATCCCCGCTGTGTGTAATGGCCAGATGGATGATATGGCCGCCGCCCTGCAGAAGCAGCCGGTCCCAGGCCGCCTCCGACAGTGAAACGACCGGTTTGCCCTGGCTGTCCGGCAGAATTTCAATATCCTGAAATCCCACCTTCGCGCCGATTCCGCAGCCCAGTGCCTTCACTACTGCCTCCTTGGCGGCAAAACGCCCCGCAGCGAATTCCGCTGCCTTCCCCTTCCGCCCTGCGGCCAGCTCAAGCTCACGCTCTGTAAGAATGCGCTGCAGAAATCCGGTTGCTTGTCCGCTTGCCAGCAGAGCCGTAATCCGGCGGATTTCCAGCACATCATTTCCGATTCCATAAATCACTATATCCACTCCTTAGCTGGACAGGCAATATGCAATTACTGTAAAAAACCGCCCTATCCTTACCTGCTTTAATAATGGTATGATCTTCATAAACATTATTCATAAACATTATCAATAATACAACCTTCAAATCCGTTTCAGATTATATAGAGAGGGGATTTACCCGATGACCCGTAATTTCCAATTGCCCGCAGGAGAAGATGCTGTACTCCGCTGCTCGCATTTCCCCGCCCGGGATAAGGCTAAGAGCCTGATTGTTATCGCCCACGGTTACAAGGGGTTCAAGGATTGGGGGATGTTTCCTTATGCTGCGGCAGCCCTCAGCCAGGAGCATGAGGTCATAACCTTCAACTTCTCACATGCCGGAATCGGCGAAGATCTGCAGAATTTCACGGAGCTTGAGAAGTTCGCCCGCAATACCTATACCCGTGAGATCAAGGATATGGAGATCCTGCTCTCTTATCTCAGCCAGCACCACAAATTCGGCAGCCTGCCGTTATTCCTGCTGGGCCACAGCCGTGGCGGCGGAGGCAGCCTGCTGTACGCGCTGGACCATCCGGGAGAGATCACCGGAGTGATCTCCTGGAACGGCATTACCGACCTCGACCTGTTCACGGAGGAACAGAAGATTGAGATGAGGCGCAGCGGCCGGACCCATGTGCTTAATGGCCGGACCGGCCAGCAAATGCCGCTGGATGCCGTGTTGCTGGAGGACCTGGAACAGCATGCCGTTCGCTACAACCTGCTGGAACGGATGACAACAGCCAGCTTCCCGGCGGTTCTTATTCAGGGAAGCCAGGACAGTGAACGGCTGCGCCGGGGATCAGAGCAATTAACGGAGCTCCGCCCGGATATCCGCTGGGTGCAGATTCCCGGCGGCAATCACACCTTCGGTACCGTGCACCCGTTCGAAGGAGCTACCCCGCAGCTGGAGGAGGCAATATCCGCCTCCCTGGAGTTTATTAACCAGATCCTGGCCGGCTAAGCTTACAAGTTGGGCAGCGCCTCTCCAGCTAATACTTATGAAAGCCAGAACCGCCGGGAATTCTGCGAAATGACTGCAGCTTCTCCGGCGGTTCTTTTATACTTCTGACTGCTTATATTCCAGGGATTGCATCCCGTTTATGCCCCGTTCTGCGGTAGTAGGCTTCAAGCTTCCCGGCGACCTCGGGAGACACCGCTTTGCCCTCCAGATAGTCACTGTTGTCATCATAGGTGATCCCCAGCTCGGTTTCATCCGTCTGGCCCGGCCAGAGGCCGGCTGTCGGTGCTTTGGTTACGATATCGGCCGGTACTCCAATCGCCGCAGCCAATTGCCGCACCTGCCGTTTATTCAGTGAAGACAGCGGTGTAATATCAACTGCACCATCGCCCCATTTGGTATAGAACCCGGTGATGGCTTCAGAGGCATGGTCTGTTCCTACCACCAGCAGATTGTTCTCGAAGGCTAGTGCATACTGCATAACCATCCGCGTTCTCGCCTTCACATTCCCTTTGCCCTGATGGGTGATGTGGCGGTGCTGTCCCAGCGCCTTCAGGCTATGCTCTACCTCCAGCGCGATCTCGTTTACAGCTTCTTCAATATTCGTCTCCACCGTATGCGTCAGCTCAAACGCCTTGGCTACCGCGTAACTGTGCTCAATATCCTCCTGCTCGCCGTAAGGCTGGAATACACCGAGTGTAATATACTCTTTGCCTTCCTCTGCCGTCAGCTCGTCCGTAGCCTGTTTGCATAGACCCGCAGCCACTGCACTATCAACGCCTCCGCTGATAGCAATCAGCAGCCCCCTGGCACCCGCCTGCAGCGCATATGCTTTCAGGAAATCCACACGTTTGCGCACTTCCGCTCCGGTATCAATCACCGGCTTGACTCCCAGGGCTTTAATAATCTCTTCCTGCATTCCCAATTCACACACCCCTTATCTTATAACTTGATCTGTCCGATGGGACTCAGGTGCCTATATGTTCAGAAAAAATCCCGCATGAGCCTAGCCTCCGGCTGATGCGGGAATATCCCTTACAGAAAATGAGCTTATTGGCACAGACGATTGAAAACTTCCTTCAGCTCAGCCGCAATTTCAGCAGCCGAACGGTCTTCAACGCCGTGACGTTCGATGAAATGAACAAGCTCGCCGTCCTTCATCAAGGCAATGGATGGTGAAGATGGCGGGTACGGAGCAAAATACTCACGCGCCTTGGCTGTAGCTTCCTTCTCCTGGCCGGCAAATACCGTGAACAGGTGATCGGGGAGAATTTCGTTCTGCAGCGCCTGGGCTACACCTGGACGGCATTGGCCGGCGGCACAACCACAAACGGAGTTAACAACCACAAGCGAAGTTCCCTTAACGGCTGGAAGAGTTGCTTCAACTTCATCCGGAGTCAGCAGCTCCTGAAATCCGATACTCGTCAGATCATCGCGCATAGGCTGAATGGAATCCTTCATATATTGATTAAAAGACATGGACATTTCTCTGCACTCTCCTTTACCCTTAGAATAGTTGTCAGAACCCGGATAACGTCGCCGCGTTACTGCACTACTTGCTAACTTTATTATACATACATACTCTGTGAAAGCAAGAGAAGCAACCTGCCTACAAGCCGTTATACAGCAGCGCTAAAGCGCATAGTTAGAGCCTTGAATCCCTAAGAATAGACTTCCACCTCAGCGGGTTCCTCCTTGGGCTCAAAGGGGATCGTAACGATGACCGAGGTGCCTTTGCCCACTTCGGATTCCACATGAATGGTTCCGTTGTGACGCTCGGCGATACTCAGGCAAAGCGACAGTCCAAGTCCTGTACCCTGGCTTTTGGTTGTGAAGAACGGGGCAAACAATTGCTTCAGCTGGCTCTGCGGGATGCCGCTTCCCGTATCTGTGATGATCAGCTGAGCAGTATCTTCATGCTCACAGGTTTCCAGCGTCAACACCCCTTTGGCCTCCATTGCCTCCATTCCGTTGCGGGCCAGATTGAGTATCAGCTGCTTGATCTCCCTGACGTTCAGCCGCAGCAGCGGCAGAGACGGGCTAAGCTTCAATTCAACGCTCTGTCCGCGAAGATTGGCATCCGCCCAGATCAGGGGGGTAAGCTCCTCCATAATGAGATGCAGCTGCACCATTTCCTTGTCCGATACACGGCTCTGGGCCAGCGACAGGAAGTCATTGATGATACTGTTGGCCCGGTCCAGCTCCTCCATTACAATATGGTAATAGGAATGCAGGTCCTCCGGACTCTTTTCCCGCATCAGCTGCAGGAATCCGCGCACTACCGCCATCGGGTTGCGGATCTCATGGGTAATTCCGGCCGCCATCTGCCCGACCAGCGTCAGGCGTTCAACATTATCAAGCTCGCTGCGGATTTTCTCCTCTTCCGTAAGATCCTGTATAATCATGACAAGGCCGCCCGCAATACCGGACTCATGCTGTAACGGCGCCGTGAAGATATGATAGGTCATGGAATCATACTTGATCTTGGTATTGGCACGCTGCCTGTTCAGCAGGATTCCCCGTAAGTGTTCATAGGTTTCCTGATCCATGCTGTGGCCGAAGACCCGGTCAGCCGGCTGGGATAATATAATCTCTCTGGTCAGATGGGGGCAATGACGCTGAATCAGGCTGAGCATGTATTCATTCAGCTCCGTCACATATCCGTTGTCATCAAACGACATAATATTCAGCGGCACCACATTAGTAATCTGCTGGAGCTTCTCCGATTCCCACTGGAATCTCTCGGAGATACCTTTCATCCGTTCCTTGACCTGCAGCTTGTCCCAGGCCGTTTCAATATATACAATAAACAGTCCGCCCAAAATAACAGCCGTTAATAAATACCCCCCTACCAGAATCGCATCCGTGGGGGGTGTGTTGAAGATGCTTTGTCCCTGCATCTTAGGTACAATTACAATAAACAGCATACTGGGAAACAGAGTACCCCATAGCATGCCGACTTTTTGGATTAAAGAGGCACTCTTGAAGGGCTTGGCCATACCAAACAACAGCGGATACAGCAGTACCCCCGAATTTAATATGAGATGATCAAATCCTGAAGGAACCGAGAATAGTACAGTGCAAAAGATGAAATACATTGCCAGGTAAGCCCCTGAACGAAAAGTCCCGTACAAGATCCCTATATACGCCGGAAGGATAGCCAGATTCAGATACACTACTCCGAACATTGTAGTCGACAAGGCCATACACAATGTAACCCCGAGTGCACAGCATATTATCAGAAAAGTCTGGTCATCCGGAAATCTGCGGTTTCTGCGTGTGAAATGGCCCTGGTCCAACCGCCACTGAAACAGAAACAGGAAGGTGCACGCAGCCGATATTTGCAATAAAATATCCTTAACCGCATGAATAATTGCAATCACTCCCCAATTTGGACAAAATACCCTTTCCCCTTAGATTAAAGCACAACCGCGCACTCCTGACAACGATAATCACATCAAGCCTCTCCGGGTCTGGCTACACTCCGGCCGGAATGGTATGATGCCGTTAGCAGAGTGCTGCAACATGTAAAGGAGCAGAGTTATGAGTAACTATGATGTAATTGTCATTGGAGGCGGCCCGTCCGGATTAATGGCCTGCGTAGCGGCAGCCGGACACGGGGCGGCTGTATTATTAATTGATAAAGGTGCCAAGCTTGGCCGGAAGCTGGGCATCTCAGGCGGCGGACGCTGCAATGTTACCAATATCAAGGAAACTGCGGAGCTGATCGCCCATATCCCGGGCAACGGCCGTTTTTTATACAGCTCATTCGATCATTTCAACAACCGGGATATTATTGAGTTCTTCGAAGCCCTCGGTATCGCCCTGAAGGAAGAGGACAACGGTCGGATGTTCCCTGTATCGGACAAGGCTGCAAGTGTTGTCTCCGCGCTGGTTGGCAAAGTGCGCAGTCTTGGCGTACAGATTATGACAGACAGTCCGGTGCGCGAGGTTATCTATGAGAACGGTGCGGCCACGGGCGTACGTCTGGAATCGGGAAAAGCCTTCAGTGCCGGGGCCGTTATTATCGCTACCGGCGGCAAATCGGTGCCGCAGACCGGCTCTACCGGTGACGGCTATCCGTGGGCCGCTGCTGCCGGACATACGATCACGGAGCTGTTCCCGACGGAGGTGCCGATCCTTTCAAGGGAGGAATGGATTAAATCTGGTGAGCTGCAGGGCTTATCCCTGCGTGACGTGAGTCTTACGGTCTGGAATCCCAAGGGCAAGAAGGTGATCTCCCACCGCGGAGATATGATCTTCACTCATTTCGGGCTGTCCGGCCCGATCGCCCTGCGCTGCAGCCAGTTCCTGCGCCAGGTTCAGAAGAAATCAGGTACAGATACCGTAGAGTTGTCTATCGACCTCTTCCCCGACCTGACTCTGCAAGAGGCAGAGAACCTGCTGCAGAATAAGCTGGAGCTGGAGCCCAAGAAGGCCATCCGCAATTCGCTGAAGGGCCTGCTGCCTGAGCGCCTGATTCCGCTGCTGCTGGCCAAAAGCGGACTGGACGGTGAGCTTACAGGTCATCACCTGCCGCGGACCGGTCTTCAGGCACTGGCTACCCTGCTGAAGCGTATGCCGGTACTGGTCTACGGAACGCGTTCCCTGGCAGAAGCTTTTGTGACTGGCGGAGGGGTGAATCTGAAGGAGATTGATCCGAGAACAATGGAATCGAAACTTACGCAGGGGCTGTATTTCTGCGGCGAGATTCTGGATATTCACGGATATACCGGAGGTTATAATATTACGGCTGCCTTCTCGACCGGATACACAGCCGGCAAACATGCGGCCGGGCAAGTGCACGGATAAGCAGCCGCTGAGCTCCCGGGCTCATTCCTATAATTAAATAAGCCTTCCTCCAGGTGCGGAGGAAGGCTTATTGTATGTTATCTGGCAAACCGCATGACACTGAATATACGGCCGATCCAGATGGCTGCCGCAGCGCCTACCGGTATAAAGAGCAGGAGCCCCCACCAGCCATACACGGGGATGCAGACAACGGCTGCACTGAGGACCGCAAACGGCATTAATAGAATCGGCATGGCCTTGGAACCGGCATCCGCCTTCTGCGCTTTGGTGAACGGCAGAATACCGATATAGTCATCGCCGGAGAACAGCAGCCAGAAGGAAGACAGCCAATACGCCATCAGTGTTGTCAGGATGGCAAACAGCAGCCACTTCAGAACGGCCGGCACAATAAAGATGGCCACAAGCGCCACGCCGGTAAACGACAAATACAGCTTGAAGTGGGCCGGATTGCGCAGCATCGCCTTGACCGCTGCGGCCGAGAAGCGGCTCTCCGGTTCCTTCGAGGCCAGCAGCGGCTGCGATTTGCGGAAGATCCACGGTTTATACCGTGTAGGCCGCGGCTTATCCAGTACACCGCGCAGCAGAATGGCCGCAATCTTCATCCGCTGCTTGTAGTCTTCGCGCACATCGTTCATGAAGGTGCCGCGCAGCCGCAGGCGGGTCCTGAACACTATGGCTGCCATCACGGCGAATCCGCCAGCAGCAATGAACAGCAGGACGGGGCTGTCCTTCCAGAGGATTGCCAGACGCAGATAGACACCGCAGGGCACGGTGACAGCCGGAATCAGCCACAGCCAGCGGCGGAAGCCCTGCCGTTGCACCTTAACGATATGGCCCAGCAGCTTAACGGACCAGCTGCAGGTTATCGTCAGCGCCAGCAGCCCGTAGGCCCCTGCCGCACTGACTCCGAAGCCCTTGATTAGAAACGGCAGCAGAATGGCAAAGGCCGCCGCCATCTTCAGCGTGGTTACCGCAAGGCTGTAGACCATTCCCCGCAGGATAATGGTGCTGATCCAGTTCTGCCGCTGTCTAAGAAACAGCGAGTCACCTTCCTGCAGCAGCAATACGATTCCTCCGGTAGCCAGCAGAATGGCCAGCAGCGCAGGTACGACCATATAGGGGACAGTGCTGATCCACGCCGGCTGCTCCCCGTTCCAGTACCCATAGTAGAAGCGTCCGCCAAGCAAGCCTCCCGGGATAATAATATACAGCAGGACGGTCCAGTCTACAGCTGTACGGATAATAGTAGACTGCTCACGGAAGTGGGAAGCCAGCCGGCGCCGGAAAAGAGCAGCAGCTGTAGGAAACGCAAATGAATTCCTGCTCATGTTAATTCGTCGAAGCAATCAAACAACGACCCCTCCGGCAGCCCTGCATCCCCGCGTATACCTTCCAGCGTGCCCTCGGCAGCAATTCTTCCGCCGGAGATTAATATGAAGCTGTCACAGATCTTCTCCGCTGTATCCAGAACATGCGTAGACATCAGCACCCCGGCTCCACGCTCGCGCTCCGCCTCAAGCAGGCGCAGGAAATCCTTGGTTGCCCGGGGGTCAAGCCCGATGAACGGCTCGTCCACAATATAGACATCGGGCTGGACCAGAAAGCCCAGCATCAGCATCATCTTCTGCTTCATGCCCTTGGAGAAGCCGGCAGGCAGATCATTGCGCACACTTTCCATACCAAACTGGGTCAAGAGCTTCTCCGCTGTTGACTCGAAGGTTTCATAGCTTAGCCCGTAGGCTGCGGCCGCGAGATCGAGATGCTCCCACAGCGTCAGATCTTCGTAGAATACCGGCTGCTCCGGCACATAGGCATAGGACTTGTTCTCGCCGCCCAGCTTCACCTTAGCCTTGGCATGCTTCAGCAGGCCGAGCAGGGTCTTGATCGTAGTGCTTTTGCCGGCCCCGTTCGGTCCGATTAATCCAAGCAGCTCGCCCTTACGCACCTGAAAGGAAATCCCTGATATCCGTATATCTCCGGCTTCATAACCGGCTTCCTCAATAACAACATCAAGCACGATATCCTCATCGTCTTCACGCTCTTCGTAATAATTCGTAATCTGGTCCATACAACTCTCCATCTCCTAGGCAATCGTTCATAGTAATGCGATCATAACACCATAGACGGGTCTATGCTGCAAAAAATTTCACCACCGCTATCCGTCAGCGGCCTGGTCTCTGTATCCCATTATACGAATTACCGGGGGCAGACCTCAAACCCGCGCCGGCTCCCACTATTTCCACCCCTGCGTTACAGCTTAGGTACAGATCATTATGTGAAAATCGTGTGAAATCCGCAGCAGCTATGCACCATCAAAAAATTGTTTGATTTTTAATAATTAAAAGTGTGCTTATTGTGACAAATGACATGTTCTTCATTCTTTGTTTGAAGTAATGTAAAGCTAGATCAAGAAAAGCAGTATTCCAAACCGTGCGGGGAAGCCTGTACGATTAACAATAGAGGTGGAGAAGCATGATACAATCATATGAACGCGATACTCAATTGACACTGCATTTGTACCGGGTTTTTGCCAAGTCTTTCAAGAGCATTAACGAACACGCCGTTACCGGCAGCAAGATTGAAGGATTCAATCCTACAGCCTTCGCCGTTATGGAGGTCCTCTATTATAAGGGGGCACAGCCTATCCAGCAGATCGGTGCCAAGCTGCTGCTGCAGAGCGGCAACGTTACTTACGTAATCGACAAACTGGAAGAACGCGGCTACCTGCAGCGCAAGCCCTGCCCGAGCGACCGGCGTGTGATTTTTGCCGAGTTGACTGTAGAAGGCGAGCGCCTGATGAACGAAATGTACCCGAAGTATTCGGAACGCCTGCATCTGGCTTTCAGCGGACTGAGCGATGAAGAAAAGGAACAAATGATTATTCTTCTGAAGAAGATGGGCCTGCAGGCTGAGAAGCTCTCCCCGCTTCCACGCAAATAAGCGCAGTTGAGGCAGATGCAGTTGTGAATCTATTCACTAATCTGCTTAATAGTAATGATAACAAAGCGGCAGCGCAATCCTGATGGATGCGCTGCCGCTTTGTTATGAATAAGCAGGCTTGAAGATTATGGCTTGGACGCGGTACTTCCCTCTTGAATGGTTGGCAGCCCTTTATTAAGCCCCGCAGAAATAACCAGGGAGGCCACAGCAAAGACGGCCATCACAATGAAGAGCGAGTGCAGGCCGCTCTCCAGCGCGCCGTGCAGACTGCCCCAGGCCTCAGCGGACAGGGTACTCCCGCTATGCGGGTTAAGCAGCTGGTTGATATCAGCCCCTGTAGCAGAAGCCCCAGGCTGTTCCGCCAGCTTCCTGTCGATATTGTAGTTCAGCCAAGACCCGAAGATCGCTACCCCCACCGTCTGCCCGAGTGAACGGGTGAAGGTATTCAGGGCCGTTGACGCACCGCGCTGCTCATGCTGTACAGAGGATTGCGCGATAATCGTGAAGACTGTAGAAGCATAACCAAAACCTACGCCGCAGAACAGCATCAGAATCAATAGCAGCAGCTGGGACGAATCCCCGTTCATCAGAGTCAGCCCTACCGCTGCGACAACAATCAGCGACAGCCCCAGCATCCCTGTACGGCGGGTACCCGCGCGCAGAATCATTCTTCCGCCAGCGATGGAGCCGAGCATCCAGCCCACCGACATCGGGGCGAGCAGCAGGCCCGAGAGGGCTGCGCTTTTACCGAAGACGCCCTGCACCCACAGCGGCACGTATGTAGACAGCCCGATAATTAAGGTGCTGACCAGCAGGTTAGCTCCTGTAGAGACAGCGATATTGCGGATAGAGAACAGCTCCAGCGGCAGCATTGGCTCGGGAGCACGGCGCTCCACGAACAGGAACACGGCCAGCAGCACCGCAGCCCCCGCTAAGATAGCCAGCAGCAGCGGAGAGTTCCATGCCAGACTCTGCCCTCCCGCCGTAAGACCAAAGAGCAGCGCTCCCATTCCTGCCGCGAACAGCAGCACTCCGGCCACATCGATTCTGGTCTTGCGCCGGACCTTCTCTTCCTTCAGATACCGCGAGATGAATATAATAGATAGCAGCCCAAAAGGCAGATTAAAGACAAATACCCAGCGCCAGCTCAAATAATCAACCACATAACCGCCAAGCAGCGGTCCTACGAGAGAGGAAATCCCCCATACCGAGCTGAGCAGCCCCTGAGTCTTCGCCCGTTCCTTAATGCTGTAGATATCCCCGATAATCGTAAAAGTCATAGGAATGAGCGCACCCGCACCGATCCCCTGTATCCCCCGGAAAATAATCAGCTGCTGCATGCTCTGCGAAACCCCGCATAACAGCGAGCCTGCCAGAAAGACCACGGCCCCGCCAATGAACACAGGCTTGCGGCCAATCAGATCACTTAACTTGCCAAAAATAGGCGTCGTAACCGCCATAGCCAGCAGATAAGCGGTAAATATCCAGCTGAGCCACTGCATGCCCTGAAAATCGCCGACAATGGCCGGTCCCGCCGGTCCTGTGACCGTACCTTCGATTGCTGCCAGAAAAGTGGCCAGCAGTACTCCAATTAAAATTAACTTGCGTTCAGTTTCACCAGGTGACTTCAATCAATCCAAATCCTCTCTCTATGTTCTCAGCCCCGCACTTTCTCTCCTTGCAGCAAGGAATACATCCGTACATCCTGATAGCCGGAAGCCGTATGCCGGTACTGACGCAGCAGCCCTTCCTGCCGGAAGCCGAGCCTTGTAATCAGCTGCTCCGCCCGGATATTGTCAGGATGGCATAAGGCTTCAATCCGGTTCAGCCCCATGCTGCCGAAGCCGAATTCCAGCATAAGCTCCAGCGCTTCCCGCATATACCCCTGACCCATGGCGGCAGGTGACAGCTCGAAACCGATCTCCCCCCGGTAAGCCCCCTCAAGCTGCCAGTGATTATAGCCGCAGCTTCCGATAACCTCTGCTTCCGGCCCCAGAATACTCCAGCGTATGCTTTCTTCTTCCCGGGCCATCTGTGCCAGCAGAGCAATCAGTGCTCCCGCTTCTTCTGCAGAGGACAAGAAGGGGGCATCCAGCCAGGGCGCAACCTGAGGATGGCACCAGATCCCGAACAGCGCTCCTGCATCTCCGGCAGCCATAGCCCGGAGCCGCACTCTCCGGCCGGTTAATTCCGGAATTACTCCGCCGCATATATACATCTTCCCGTCCCCTTCCATCCTAATAAGTATACATCAGATGTAAGCATTCCCTTAAGCGAAATCTGACATGAATCCGAACTCCACACTCCACACAAATAGCGCCTGCTCCGCGCGGCTTGCTTCCGCGCGATCAGACGCCGTACGTTTTCTGAACATGAATGGTTACTTGATGTAGAATTAACCCGATGTACCCGCAGCCTTAACCGGCTTAAGCACTTCGGTGCATAGCACTCCCAGCTTGGCCTGAATCGCTTTGAATTCCTCTATTCCCGTTCCGGTAATGCTGTATGCCTCACCATGGGCCGTGAGGAAGTTCTCCTGGGTCAGCCGCTCCAGCTCCTGTTTCACTTCGCGTTCCGCTACCCGGTATCCCAAATCCTCCAGCTCCGGCTGCATCTCCGTCAGTGTCAGATTCCTCTCATGTGCGAAATAAAGCATATGGATTCCTATAAACAAGTTCTGTACGTCGGCGCGCATATTCCACTCCTTCCGGCTATAAGCCTTCGGTATATTTATAAAAGCATTACCCTGCCCGGGGTTGCCGGAAACATCCGCCCGGAGACTATTCATACATCTTCCTGATCTTCCACTAACCGGATAATTCCGTTATCGCTTGACGTATTGCGCTCCGCTGTACTATCTTGTTAGTTAACAGTTATGGATTCATACTGACTCAAGGTACAGGAAGGTGATGCTTCATGTTTCAAGCCATGCCTTATGATGGCACCCGCAGTGAACGGTTCGAAGCCGTTCTAAGCCAGCTCGGGGCACTTATGGAGGGCGAGCCCAATGCTATCGCCAACTTATCCAATGCTTCGGCTCTGTTAAAGCTTTCTCTACCGGACACCAATTGGACCGGTTTCTATTTATTTGACGGCAAAGAGCTGGTTCTGGGCCCGTTCCAGGGACTTCCGGCATGCATCCGTATTCCGCTTGGCCGCGGCGTATGCGGAACAGCGGCTGCGGAACGCCGCACCCTTGTCGTAGGCGATGTCCATGCCTTTCCGGGTCATATTGCCTGTGATGCTGCCTCGAACAGCGAAATCGTAGTTCCGCTGGTTAAGGGGGATACCCTGTACGGCGTACTGGATATCGACAGCCCGCTCAAGCACCGCTTCGACGATGAGGAACGCCGTTTCCTTGAACGGTTCGCAGCCATGGTATCCGAGGTGCTGTAATTCTCCTCCTCTCCATAAGTCTTAGCATGAAGAAGCCGCTCCACTGCAGGAATGTCCTGCTGATGGAGCGGCTTCTTCATGTGCATGTGCAGAAATAGCACAGGCTGAGGCTCCTGTTGCGGAGATTCAGCCTGTAGCTGACGCGTTATACCTTAACCGGATGGATATGCCAGATCTCGGAGGCATAGCGTGCGATCGTATTATCACTGGAGAATTTGCCGGAATGGCCGATATTGATAATTGACTTCTTAAGCCATTCCTTCTGGTTGCGGTAGGCCAGGTCAATCTTGACATGGGTCTCCACATAGCTGGCGAAATCCTTGAGGACGAAGAACTCATCATTATTATCAAGCAGCGACTGGTAGAGCGTATCGAATTCCTGGGCATGAGCGCAGAACGGTCCAGGTACAATCAGCTGATCCAACACTTCCTTCACCCGGCCGTCGCCATTATAGATATCGCGGGCGTGGTAACCGCCGTACTGGTAGTAGTCCATGACCTGCTCTGCCCGGAGACCGAAGAGGAACATATTATTGTCTCCTACCATTTCGTGCATTTCCACGTTAGCTCCATCCATCGTCCCGACAGTCAGCGCACCGTTCATCATAAATTTCATGTTCCCGGTACCGGAGGCTTCTTTGCTCGCTGTAGAGATCTGCTCACTTACATCCGCTGCCGGAATAATCTTCTCCGCCAGCGATACCGAATAATTCTCCAGGAAGAAGATGCGGATCTTCCCGTTAATGTCCGGGTCCTTATTCACTACATCAGCCACCGTATTTATCAGTTTGATGATCCGCTTAGCCAGATGATAACTCGGGGCCGCCTTCGCACCGAAGATGAACGTACGCGGTACGATGTTCAGCGAAGGGTTGTCTTTGATCTGATTGTACAAATGCATAATGTGCAATACATTCAACAGCTGGCGCTTATAGGCATGCAGCCGCTTCACCTGCACATCGAAGATGGAGTCGGGGTCCACCCGGACACCGTGCTTCCCGTAGATGTAGTCGGCCAGATGCAGCTTGTTGCGGCGTTTGATCGCAGCCACCTGCTCCTGGAAGGAGGAATCCTCACTGTATTTGATGAGTCCGATCATCTCCTGCGGCTGATGAATCCAGCGGGTGCCGATCGATTCGCTGATCAGTCCGGCAAGCTCCGGATTGGCATGCTGCAGCCACCGGCGGTGTGTGATGCCGTTGGTCTTATTATTGAAGCGGTGCGGATACATCTCATTGAACAGGCGCATCTCACGCTTTTGCAGAATTTCCGTATGCAGTGCCGCTACGCCGTTTACGCTGTGGCTGGCCACGATGGCAAGATGCGCCATCCGGACCTGATCATCATGAATGATGGCCATCTGATTGATGCGGTTCTGGTCCCCCGGATACTTGCTCATCAGCTCCCCGCAGAAGCGGGCATTGATCTCCTCAATAATCAGGAAGATGCGCGGAAGCAGCTCCTTGACCATGCCAAGCGGCCATTTCTCCAGCGCCTCACTCAGAATGGTATGATTCGTATAAGAGACCATACGTGTCGTCATGCCCCAGGCCTGATCCCAGCCAATCCCGTGCACATCCATCAGTATACGCATCAGCTCAGGGATAACCAGTGTAGGATGCGTGTCGTTAATATGCAGGGCCACCTTGTCAGGCAGGCTGTCAATTGGAGCCCCTGTCTTGGCGAAGGTACGCAGAATACTCTGCAGTCCGGCACTACACAGGAAATATTGCTGTTTCAGCCGGAGAAGCTTGCCTTCGTATTGTGAATCATCCGGATACAGGAACTCCGAGATGGATTCTACGGAGCGTTTATACTCCAGGAACTTGTGATAATCTGTCCCCCCCAGTGCACCGAAGACTCTCGAAGGCTGTGTGATCGACTCTGCACTCCAGTTGCGCAGTGTATTCACATGCCTGCGGTCTGCCCCGATCACCGGAATGTCATACGGAACGGCCCTCACGGCTTCATAGTCCTTGTGCTCAAAGAACAGCTCATCATTCTCCCAGCGGGTATCCACATGTCCCCAGAAGTGCACTTCCACCTGCTTGTCTTCACGGCGGACTTCCCACACATTATCATTCTGCAGCCAGTAGTCCGGCAGCTCTACCTGATATCCGTCTACAATCTTCTGCTCGAACAGGCCGTATTTATAGCGTATGCCGCAGCCATGCCCTGCATATTGCAGTGAGGCGAGTGAATCCAGGAAACAGGCAGCCAGGCGGCCCAGACCGCCATTACCAAGCCCTGCATCCGCTTCAACCTCCTCGATATCCTGCAGGCAGAAGCCCAGCTCCGAGAGTCCTTCACGGACAACCTCCAGCACACCCATATTCAGCAGGTTATTGCCCAGAAGCCTGCCGATCAGAAACTCCATGGAGAAATAATAGACCTGCTTATCCTGATCGATCTTGAACTTCTGATTGGTGTCCGCCCAGTTCTTGCCGGCATTCTCGCGGATCATATTCCCGAGGATATTGTAAATATCGGCGTTCGAAGCTTCCTCCAGCGGTTTGCCTAATTTCCCGATTAGTTTCTCGCGGAACACTTGTTTGAAAGTCTCTTTATCGTTGAACAACAGCAGGTTCCTCCTAACAGATGCTTGTATTTGTGGAAAAATATTGCCTATTACAACACTGGATCAGAAGAACTGCCGCACTGCACAGTTCCCCTGATCCAGATATTATATCTTGCTGCTCTTGGCAATGACAAACGGACGCCTGCTGTCTCCGACGAGTATCCGTTCCTTGCTCAGATGCACGTCTTTGTCCATAATGACATTCTCAATTACGGCATTCTCTTCAATTACACATTTCTGCATGATTACAGAATTGATGATTTTGGCTCCCTTGCGAACCTGCACACCACGGAAGATTACACTGTTCTCCACGGTTCCGGCAATAATACAGCCGTTGGCTACCAGCGAATTGCTCACCGAGGCGCTGTCCAGATAACGGGTAGGGGCTTCATATTTAATCTTGGTCTGCACCGGACTCTCTTTGAACAGGCCGAAATAATTCTCCTGCTTCAGCAGCTCCAAGCTGTTCTTGTAGTAGCTCTCCAGCGAATTGATAACGGAATGATAGCCTTTGTATTCATAAGCGGCAATCTTGAACTTGTGGCGGTTCTTCTGGATGGCATCGCGGAAGAAATAACTTTCGCCATGGGCGATGCAATGCTCCACCTGCTCCAGGAACAGCTTCTTCTCCATAATAAAGATATCCAAATATACATTGGGATGATGCTTCTCATGGTGAATATTCGTTACTGTGTTGTCTTCATCGACCTCTACCCGCAGGCAGGGATCATGCTCCGGCTGCAGCTGATCGATCTGCTTGTAGACCATGGTCACATCTGCGCCCTGCTCCAGGTGGTATTGGTATACATCCTGCAGATCAACCGTATTAATGTGCTGGCTGCCGGAGAATACAATATATTTGGCAGACGCCCGTTTGAAGAAATCCAGATTGTTATGATAATGCTGCAGATCGCCAAGGGACGTGTCTGTAGGGTCATTCCAGTCCGGCGGCAGAATGAACAAGCCGCCATGCTTGCGGTTCATGTCCCAGGATTTCCCGTCGCCGAGATGGTCCATCAGCGAGCGGTACTTGCGGCGGACGAACAGTCCAACGCTCTCCAGCTCCGCACGCATCATGTTGGACAAGACGAAATCGATCAGCCGGTAGCGGCTGGCGAACGGGACCGCTGCCCCGCAGCGGAAATAGGTCAATTCATTTAAATTATCCAGTTCATGGTCAAGATTGATTACGCCCATAAGCTCTTTCATCGGTATCCCCCGTCCTCTGTGGTTATATGGTTTTGGCTGCTACGGATTTGTTTTTTTTGCTGCGTTTGTCAATCAGCAGAATTTCGTCCTCATTCTCCCGGTCGACGCCGATTTCCATATAATCCTCAATGACTGTGTTCTCACTGATGATGGCTTTGTGAATTCTTACATTCTTGCCGATCTTCACCTTAGGCATAATTACAGAATCCGTAATCACGCTGCCTTCGCCCACTTCTACCCCATAGAACAGTACCGAATGCTTAACCTCGCCGTATACAATGCAGCCTTCGTTAATAATGCAGCTGGATACCTTGGCTCCAGGTGCAACATATTGCGCCGGCTGATTCGGATTGCGGGTGAAGATTCTCCAGCTGGTATCATTCAGGTTCAGCGGAGGATTGTCACTCAAGAGATCCATGTTCGCTTCCCACAGGCTGTCTACAGTACCGACATCTCTCCAGTAGCCTTCGAATGGATAAGCATACAGGGACTCTCCGTCATTCAGCATCAGCGGAATGATGTCCTTCCCGAAGTCATGGGACGAGCCGGCGTTCTCCCCGTCCTCAAGCAGATGCTTGCGGAGAACATCCCATTTAAAAATATATACACCCATAGAAGCAAGTGTGCTCTTAGGTTTGGCAGGCTTCTCATCAAACTCGTAAATCTTGAGATCGTCTTCCGTATTCAGTATGCCGAAGCGGCTCGCTTCCTCCAAGGGCACGTCAATGACCGAAATGGTGCAGTCGGCGTTCTTGGATTTGTGATACTGCAGCATAGCATGATAATCCATCTTGTAAATATGGTCACCGGACAGAATCAGTACATGCTCCGGATCAAATTGATCAACGAACTTCAGATTGCGGTAAATCGCATCAGCCGTGCCCCGGTACCAGCTGCTTCCATTCTCCCGCTCATGCGGCGGCAATACAAACACCCCGCCGTCCTTGCGGTTCAAATCCCAGTCACTGCCGACTCCAATATACGAATGCAGCACCAGCGGTTCATACTGTGTCAGTACACCCACTGTGTCGATACCCGAATTCGAGCAGTTGCTTAAAGGGAAGTCGATGATGCGGTAGGTTCCTCCGAAATAAACAGCCGGTTTGGCAATCGATTTGGTTAATCCCTTCAATCTTTTTCCTTGGCCTCCCGCCAATAGCATGGCTACCATCTCTTTTTTCTTCATGGAAGAGCCTCCTTGACTTATGGGTAGTGAAACATGTAATAAATAGGTTGAATGATTGGTGCGGTGTAGTGTAGATCCCACATTGAAACCCAAAAAGAAATGAAGCGGAAAGAAGCAAACCATAAGAAATGCTTGTGACAGGAATGAATAAGATTTAAAACGGGGGAGGAAACAGAGAATTGGGACATGCCGGTTTTGTCAGGAAAAACGCTCAAAACCGGGATTGTATCCTTATTGTAAAGTGTTCTCTACCCGCCGTCAAAACCCTTTATTGTCCGCTTCAAAAACTTTTAATTTCTAACTATATTCCTTATTAATAACATTAATATTTCCGTATAATTAGATTAACCATTATGATTAACCATGAACGACAATTCTGAATCCAATCTTTGGCTCCAAAGACCTATTTTCAGCAAACGTTCAACGTATAGCGTCATACTATGGACACTATAACCACTGAATATGGAGGAACTGCTAATGAAAGCAGCGCAAGGCGTCCGATTGCTTCTGGTGGATGATGAGCCTCATATCCTCCAGTTTCTCGAACTGGGATTAATGAACGAAGGATTTGAAGTGCAGACTGCGCCGGATGGTGCAGGTGCAATCGCTGCGGCCGCAGAGTTCAAGCCGCATGTCGTGATTCTCGACGTCATGATGCCCGGCATGGACGGCTTCGAGGTCGTCCGCTGTCTCCGTTCAGAGGAGGCAGAGGTGGCCGTGATCATGCTTACCGCCAAGGATGAAGTGGATGACCGGGTTAAAGGCCTGTCTATCGGTGCGGATGATTATATGGTCAAGCCCTTCAGCTTCGATGAGCTGCTAGCCAGGATTCAGGCCCGCCTGCGCAACCAGTTCCCGGGACTGCTCGGCGAGGTGCGCTGCGGCCCCTTCCGGATTGACGGCCGGCGCAAAGAAATCAGCCACAAGGAGGAGGTGCTGGAGCTCTCGCCCACAGAATATGAGCTGCTGCAATATCTGGTTATTAACCACGGGCTGGTGCTGAGTAAACCCATGATTCTGGACAAGGTGTGGGGATATGATTTCGGCGGCGAGGAGAACATCGTTGAGGTCTACATCCGTTCCCTCCGCGAGAAGCTCGGGGACAAGGATCACCGGATTATCCGCACCCTGCGCGGCGCGGGATACCGGGTGGACCTTGTATGATTGCCCGGACCCGGGGCTTCCTCAGCAAACTGCAGGCACCGCGATCCCTGCGCAAACAGCTGCTGGCCACCTCGCTGTTAATCCTGTCCGTATTGCTGATTCTGATCGGCGTACTCCAGTATGCTCTGATGCGGAATTTCATCTACAGCAACCGCGCGGAGGCGATGGAAACCCAGATGCGCTCCGTGCCGCGCGAATTCTATTACATTAACCTTAATAATCCTGCGGGAAATGCAGCAGATCTAAACAACAGTGCGGGGGGCAATATTCCTGGCGGAGCTGTAAGCGGGACTATAAGCCCTGGCAACACGCTCCAAGGCGGAACTCCTGGCGGGGCTGACAGCGCCGGGAATAACGCCAACATGAGCCCTGGCAACAAGCGGTTCTACGGAGACCGCCGCCCGCTGCTGCTTGATGCCCATACTACGATAGCCATATACAGCTCAGACGGCACCTTCAAGGATCTGCAGGAAGAAACCCTGTCTGGGTCAGTAGCACCAAGAATGAGCAACGGCGAATATAACACCCTGCTGAAGCAGACATCGGATAAGGCTACCGGGAAATACAGGCTGATTACTGCAGCAGACGGCAACGAGCATCTGGCTGTCTTCATGAACCTTGGCAGACCGGGTGCTACTAAATTGTTGCTGCAAATGAGCGTAGAAACCGGCCCTCTGAGAGATGTGATTATGCAGCAGCTGCTTATTTTTGGCGCGTTATCGGTGGTCGCTCTGCTGGCCGGACTGTTCCTGTACTTACCCGCGCTGCGCAAAACGCTGATTCCCTTGTCCAAAATGGGAGAATCCGCGCAAAGCATCGACGCCGGCAATCTGGATGTGCGCTTCCCTGTAGATCAGGGCCAGCTTGAGGTCGACAAGCTCTCCCAGTCCTTCAACGGAATGCTGGAGCGTCTGGAGATTTCTTTTCACAATGAACGTGAGGCCAAAGAACAGATGCGCCGGTTCGCGGCAGATGCATCCCATGAGCTAAGAACCCCGCTGACCTCAATATACGGATTCCTGGAGGTACTGCTCCGGGGAGCAGCCGATAACCGGGACCAGCTCTATAGCGCGCTCAACAGCATGCATGGAGAGGCCAAACGCATTAACAAACTGGTGGAGGATCTGCTGCTGCTCGCCCGTATGGATGGTGCTCCGCAGCTGCGGGTCAAGAATCTGCTGCTCGGTGAGATGATTGACGAGATGCAGCCGCAGCTGCTGGTGCTGGCTGGCAAACGGAAGGTAAACTTCGATATTTCTTATGGTGTACGCGGCCCTGTTGACCCTGACAAAATAAAGCAGGTTATTCTTAATCTATTCCATAACGCCGTGCAGCATACGGATGCGGAATCCGGAGCGGTACAAGTCTCGCTGCATGCCAGAGGAACAGTGGCTGTTCTGACTGTGAAGGACAACGGCTCCGGTATTGCTGCCGGACATCTCCCGCATGTCTTCGACCGGTTCTACCGCAGTGATTCATCCCGCACCAGAAAGTACGGCGGCTCGGGGCTCGGGTTATCCATTACCAAGTCTATCGTGGAGGCGCATCAAGGAGAGATTACTGTAACCAGCACTCCTGGTGAATTCACAATCTTCCACGTCTTTCTCCCCTGCCTGCCGGATTAGCTAATGACCTGTAATTAACGATATAATAGTAAGCAGAAGAAATAGCTGTCCTCATTGAGCATGGCTAACAAAACTTAAGCCCATGCTTCCGATGCGAGTTTTGTACGAAGTGAATTCACGGAAGCTGGGCTACAACAAAACTTAAGCCCACGCTTCCGATGCGAGTTTTGTACGAAGTGAATTCACGGAAGCTGGGCTACAACAAAACTTTTAGGAGGTTACATCATGTACGAAATCGCTATTATCGGCGCCGGCCCTGCCGGGGCTAGTGCCGCATTGTTCGCCGCCAAGGCGGGCAAAAAAACACTGCTGATTGACAATGACAAAGGCATGACCCGCAGAGGCTGGTATGAGAACTTTTACGGAATCAGCGAAATCGGCGGACCCGACCTCGTGGAGACCGGACATAAGCAGGCCGTGAAATTCGGAGCCGAGCTGGTCGCTGAGCAGGCTACCGGACTGAGCGCAAGCGGTGAAGGGTTCGTAATCGAGACGGAGAGCGGAGCTGCTTACGAGGCCAAGCATGTTATTCTGGCTACAGGGGTTCTCACCGATCTGGCCGCCAAGGCCGGAGTGGAAACCAAGGATGGCACGGAGCCGAGAATCAAGACAGTTATTGCAGCTACTGCAGAAGGCAAAACCAACATTGACGGCATCTGGGCAGCAGGAACAGTTGCCGGTGTGAGTGTGCACGCTATTATTACTGCCGGAGACGGTGCCAAGGTTGCGGTTAATGTTATCAGTGAGCTGAACGGTGCGCGGTATGTTGATCACGACTTGCTGAAGGCATAATTCACACAGACTAATAAGATTCCCAATAAAAAATGCATAAACGACCTGCCTTCATCATGGATGAAGGGCGGGTCGTTTTTTTGTTATAAGGGAGAAGAATCAGCTAGCCTAGCCAGGCTATTGTTGGCAGAAATCCGCTACTGAGTGTGCAAGTCTTGAACAAACACCTTTATCCGAGAACCGCTAAACGCAACAGAGTCTGCTGCAGCCTATCCAAACTGCGGATTGTTGTACTAAATGTAGGATTTCCAGCTCAGGACCCCCACAAAGTAAATATTGCTGCAGAAAATACAACATTTCAGCGCCATCGAGGCCCCAGCGCGCTAAATTGTTGCATTTCGTGCAAGATTTCCGATTTTTCCGGGTAAATGTCTTTGGATTGTTGTATTTTATGCAGGATTTCATGAGCCCGGGTGCTGTAACGGGGCGTTGAACCTAGGAGGCTTTGGGGTTCGGGGGTTCGGGGGTTCGGGGGTTCGGGGGTCTGGGCGTTAACGATAATGCTCCAGAGTTCAGCCGCAGCAAAAAACTGCTCCGGACGATTACGGTTCGCTTGCCGTAATCGTAATCGTCCGCGCAGCCTTCCGTTATTTGTTGAGATGGGCTACTCTGTGCTTCTGTGCACTCTGCTGCTTCTTGCCGCCATAGAACTCCTGAACAATGTAGAGCGGACGTCCCTTGGACTCGTCATAGATCCGGCCGACATACTCGCCCAGCACACCCAGCATGATCAGCACAAACCCGTTGAAGGTTAGCGTAATCCCGATCATCGACGCCCAGCCCTTAACGGCCTCGTCCGTAAAGAGCGCCAGGTAGAGCACATACATAAGGTACAGAAAGCCGGATGCGGACAGCAGTGCTCCCAGATAGCCCGCCAGCTTCAGCGGTTTGTAGGAGAAGGAGGTGATACCGTCCAGCGACAGCTTAATCATGCGTTTCAGCGGATATTTGGTTTCGCCCGCCAGGCGTTCATCACGCTCATATTCAAGCGCCTTCTGGCGGAAGCCCACCCAGCTTACCAGTCCGCGGACGAAACGGTTTTTCTCCGGCAGACGTTTCAGCTCATCGCAGACTTTGCGGTCAATCAGCCGGAAATCGCCGGTATCTACCGGGATAGAGATATCTGTCGAATAACGGAGTATCCGGTAAAAGAGGGCTGCCGTCCATTTTTTGAACAGGGACTCCCCTTTTCGTTTGATACGCTTGGCGTAGACAACCTCATAGCCTTTTTTCCACTCGGCAATCATATCCAGAATCAGTTCCGGGGGGTCCTGCAGATCCGCATCGATAATAACCACGGCATCTCCAAGCGCATAATCCATCCCTGCTGTAATAGCAATCTGATGGCCGAAATTACGGGACAGGTCAATCAGCTTCACACTTTCATCCCAGTAGCTGTACTCCTCGATCATCTGCGCACAGTTGTCCGTACTGCCGTCATTGACGAAGAGCAGCTCATACGACTCCCCTGTTGCTCCCATTACTTTCTTGATCCGCCGGTACGTCTCCTGAATCACTTCCTCTTCATTGAACATCGGTATAATTATGGAATAGCGCACTTGGGTGCTCATGGGCAGCTCCTCCTCAAATGATGTAGTTACTTAGTTAAGCGTGACCTCGTATAATGATCCGCCAGCGCCCCCTGATGTTCCCTGCCAGTCTGCGGAAGGAATCTCCGTCCCGTTCTCAGTGATCCAGGATGTAATTTCCGAGCTGCCGCCTCCGCGCCCGCCGCCCATACCGCCGCTGTTGACCAGGAAGTATTTCACCTGGCCGCTCTCTACGAGCGCCTTCAAAGTATCTGTGGTGTAGGGAACGTCTGATGCGTTAAATCCGTTAAGGATGACCACCGATTCGCCTTCGTCGATAATATAGGCACCTGCCGTTCCATAATCCATAGCTGCGAACAGGTATTTCTCACCGGTGTTGTTTTCTTTAAGATAGGCCAGCAGATTCTCATTAACTCCTGCAGCACTATTTCTGCCGCCCATGCCGCCAGCACCGCTGCTGTCCGGACCCGCCGCCGGCGTCATGCTGTTATTGCCGTACGTGATCGGTGTAAAAGCCCAGTAGAGCGGACCGATCAGCAGAACGAGAAGTCCTGTTACAGCAGCGGCATGCAATAAGGATTGCTTATTTGCGCTGGCTTTCAGCAGCCGCAGGATGAGCAGCACTACGGAAGCTGCAACACCCGCTGCCAGGACAACAATGGACCAGCCGCGGCCAATGGTATCGTTATAAGGATGGATGATATATACCTCGAGAGCCGTTGTTGCGAGTACCGCTGCCGGAAGCAGCCAGGACAGCCACGATGTACGTTCCTTGTAATAGCTCCAGAGCTGTGACCACCCTGCACCTGCCAGCGCCGCAACCGGCGGAGCCATCATGATCAGATAATACTGGTGAAAGAAGCCGGCGATGCTGAAAAAGCCCATGACCGGTACCAGCCAGGCGAGCCAGAACAAGGCCTCCTTATGCTTCCGGGTGAAGTTCTTCCGGCGCAGGCTGGCAAAAATCCCGATGCAGCCGAACAACACGAACGGCAGCAGCCAGCTGGCTTGGCCGGATAACTCGGACTGGAACAGCCGCAGCGGGCCGGCGGTACCGGTATTAAACATCCCCCCAGCGCCACCGCCGCCGTTCATTCCGAACCGTCCGCCTTGGCCGCCGTCCCCGCCGCCCCAATCACCCGACTGACGTCCGCCGCCCGTTCTGCCTCCTCCATCCTGCCTCTCCGTTCCGTCAGCCTGACCAGGAGCCGTTCCCCAGCCTCCGCCGTCTGCAGCACCGGCTGTTCCGCCACCGCTGCCGCCGCCCTGATCGTCACCGGTTATCCCCGGAGGCGAGTCTTGTCCCTGCTGATTTCCGCTGAACGATCCGCCGTCTCCATTCAACGCCGGCATTGCACCGCCAAACTCCGGCATCTGCCCGTTCATTGCGGGCATTCCGCCGCCGCCAAAACCGCCGCCGCTTCCGGTGCCGCCCGTACTGCGGTCACCGGTTAAACGGGAGACCCCGTTATAGCCAAAAGCCAGATTAAGTACAGAGTTGGTGCCGCTGCTTCCGATATAAGGACGTTTGTCCGCCGGTATGGAATCAACAATTACCGCCCATGAGAGTGAAACAGCCAGCAGCACTGCGGTGCAGGCGGCCAGAGTCCCGGTCTTCTTCTTCCAGTTGACCCTGGCAGCCAGAATATAGAAGAGATAGAATGCCGGAACAACCATATAGGCCTGCAGCATCTTCTCATTGAAGGCTACACCAATCAGCCCGAATGCAGCCAGTAAGCTGCCCATCCGGCCGGTCCTGATGCCCCTGAACAGAAACCATGCCGCCAGCAGCAAAGTAAACACCAGCAGTGCATCAATATTGTTCGTGCGGCTCACTGCAGCTGCTACCGGTGTAGCCGCCATAGCCAGGGAAGCGAGCCTTGCAGCGGCTTTTCCAAAAGTAGGCTTCACCAGCAGATAGACGATCAAGACCGAACCTACACCGCCCAGTGCCTGCGGCAGAATGACACTCCAGCCATGCAGGCCAAAGATCAGCGCACTTAGGGTCTGCAGCCAGAACGTTACCGGCGGCTTATCGACAGTTACGGATCCGGCAGAGTCAAGTGAGGCGAAGAAGAAGTTATGGAAACTCTGCAGCATGCTCCCTACTGCCGTAGTGTAGTACGTATTGACATATTGATCATTCCAGATTCCATAGCCGTACAGAACTGCCGCCAGCAGCAGAATACCCAGCAAGACGGCGTCGGAACCCAGCCTTTTTAACCATTTCATAGATTCACCCGCTCCAATCCGTTCTTCTTGACATCCGGTAAGACGCCTTGTTGACCGGCCTTGTCTTTGTATAGGTGTATTATTGCATCCTTACCTTAACTCATAATGAATACTGGCTGAATGTTTGCTGAAACGGTACTGTATAAAAGGGAACGGCAAACACCCCCGCTTAGCCGTCCATGCTGCCTGAGCAGCACTCTAGAGAACGGATGCGGGGGTATACATAAAGCACACAGGGCAATATTCTTAAGCTAATCTTACCTACGGCTTGCGGGCCAGCGCCGTCACCTTACCGAGGGTATTCCAGTTGCGTGCGGTGAGATTCGTGCCCAGCAGCTTATCGAACTGCACTTTGAACAGCGGCGATTCGCTTACACTCACCTCATAGTACGTGTACATTTCTTTGCCGATCACCCGTACCTGATCCGCTCCATCCTCATAGGGACGAACCTTCTCCAGCGCTTCAGCCGAAGGCTCGTCAGCCAGAAATGATACATACAGGCGTTTGAATTCCTCCGGCTCTGTCAGCGGGAACGGATTGCCGGCAATGACCGCTTCCAGCTCCTCCACGGAACGGATGATCACAGGGACCTCGAAGCCGAAGGTCTCCCGGATACGCTGGCTGATCACTTCGGCAAGCCCTTCGCCGGAAGCCGCTTCACTCTCAAATACCACGTTGCCGCTCTGGATATACGTCCGTACATTCGCATACTGAAGCTCCCCGAACATCGCCTTAAGCTCCTGCATTCTGATCAACTTGTTGCCGCCGACATTAATTCCGCGCAGCAGTGCGATGTATGTATTCATAAGCTCACCTGCTTTCTCTATGAAATGGTTATCGGGCGGAAGGCAATGATCTCAAGCGCTTGCGGATTTCGCGGACCAGCTGTTCCTTCTCTGATACCGGAAGCCACTCCACCAGCCGTGCAGCCGCTACCGGCAGTATCCAGGCTTCAATGTCCGCCCGGGACACCCCTGATAGTCTCATATATTCACGGGTGTATTGGCTCGTCATCCGCTTTCTGGCGAAGCCTAAGAATACTTTGGTGAACAAAGAAGCATGTTTGGGCATGGCTCCTATACTGAACATGACTATGGACCGTGCAGCATCTGCTGCAGGATCTCCTGAAACGGCAGTCATCCAGTCGATAACCCACAGCTGCCCGTCCATCAGCACATTGTCCGGATGGAAATCACCATGACATAGCTTATTCCCGCCTGGAAGCAGCTCCAGCTGAGATAGAATAGGTGCCTTCTCTTCCATATTAAGCATGGGGGCAGCAATAACATTCTGCTTCAGCCGTTTTTTCTGTTCTCCGGCTTCACCCGGGCCTGCAAGCTGATGGAGGCTGTATTGCAGAGCCGCCATCTGCTTGGCGTAGCTGGCAATTAGCCACGGTTTCGCACCCATCAGCTTCAGCAGCGGGGAGCCATGAATCTGCTGAAACACAATGCCCTTTCTGCCCTCTTCCGCGGCAAGCTCAACCGGCCGCGGGGTACGCACTCCCTGTTCATAGGCATAGGTACTGATGTGGTATTCCCAGTCCACATGATGCTCCGGCACCTCATTCAGATAGAGCTTAAGAATCGTTCCTTCGCCATACTCCATAACTTCCGCAGTCCGGCCTTTACCGATTACTTTCCCCAACATACTGCGCTTCCTTTCCTCTAATCCAGAATGATACGGGTATAATGCTCAACTACAGGGAATGGGCTGTAATAATGATGCAGCAGCGCTTTCCACTTCTGATACTGGGCGGATTCTCTGAACCCCACCGTATGGTCCTCCAGGCTGCGCCATCTGACAATCAGCAGATATTTATGGTCGTCCTCCATACAGTGCTGCAGCTCATGCCCCAAATAACCGTCAATCGAGGCAATCAGCGGGGATGCCTCCCTGAAGCTCTGCTCAAACTGCCGGGTCAATCCCGGCTTTACCTGCAGCATTGCCGCTTCTGTAATCATGCTCTCATCTCCCTCTTAAAGTGAATCGCGGAAAAACTCATGATAGAAATTAATAATGACCAGCAGCACGGCCAGTGACTCGTTGACACTGCCTACCTCCAAAGAATGGTTGGCATCATCAATCCTGTACACCCGCACCTGCTTCAGGCCGCTGAGCTCGGCAGAATGCTGCTCCGTGAACAGCGGATCACTCCCGCCGTAAATAATGCTTCCCCGGCTCTGCTTAATGTACGGGATACTTTCAGCAACAGGGGTGAGGAACAGATGGGAAACCTTCTCTCCTATTCCTGTCTCTGAAGCTACCTTGCCGGCGATCACTGTCCCCATGCTTTTGCTGATGAACAGCAGCTGCTCATACTCCGGAAGCGAAGCAAGCGCCACCTTGCATTCCTCTGCGACAATATCAATTTCTTCACGTTTGAAGGGCGCCCGTGCACTTTGGTATCCATATTCCAGCAGCAGCAGATCACAGCCGTATTCCCGGGCCAGCTTGCCCGCATACTCCAGCAACGGACGCTCGGCGGAATAATTCTGCCCCGGAAACACCACGGTCAGCGACTTGGAGCCTTGTGCCACATACTTATGTCTGACTTCCCTGCCCCAATGTGAGGACATTACGATGCTGGATACACTCATCTATTCTCACGCCTTTCGTTATCCTCTTCTACAACACATTCTCTGCCTCTCATTATAGCCAACTTCCGCGCAGGTTGAAAATAAATAGCCCCGCAACGCGGGGCTGTGGAGGGATGGCATAGCTCATATGGATTTGCTGCTCTTTCTGCGGGAGAGGATCTCTGCTGTAATCCACAGCATAACGGGAATAACCACCTGGAACGGGAGGGCATACACTTTGTAGATGTGATAGGCAAAATACTGCATTTCCATAATATCCTTATAGATGAAACCGGATAGATACACCATGATGAGCCCCATCTGGAGCACCACGGACCGGTAGCTCTTCAGCTTGAATACTTTACTTACCCCATTACAGGTTACATACAGGCACAGGCTGGCCTTTATGAACAACGCTGTTACAAATATAATAGCCGACGAACCCTCGATCCGCGTCAGGAAATCCCCAATGTTAATTCTGCTGACCGCCACATACGAAGGGAAATACAGACTGGATAGAATATCAGGGCCCAGTACCAGTAAATTGCGCAATGTAACAACAATAATGATCATCCCGGCGATCAGTGTACCGCTGAGCAGCACCCTTCTGGCCGAGCCTTTGGCCGGGAGTACATTGAAGGCACCCAGAAAGATTACAATCTCGGCAAAGGGAAAGGTGAAGGAGCCGGCAGTATCCCTGAGGACAAGTCCCCATCCGCTATCCAGCAGCGGCTTGAGGTGATGATATTCATACTTAGGAACAGAGAGCAGCTCTATAAACACAATCACCATGAGCGAAAACAGCAGCAGGAACTTGGAGCTTCTCCCCAGCACCTCCATCCCGGCACCCACCACCCAGACACAGAGCAATCCGATCACAAGCATCGGGGCAATCATCGGTGTAGCAGTAAGGGCAACGGTTTTGCTGAATTCCCCGAAATTGCGCAGCACCAGCGATCCCAAATGCAGCGCGTACCATATGTACAGGCAGGAGAGCATACGCCCGAGGACTGCCCCGAACACAGCGATCAGCATGTCGTACAGATCCTTACCCGGAAAAAGCACATGGAGTCTCGAATAGACCAGCATGAGCGGAACGGCTAACAGGATAGCCAAAAGCAGGGCAATCCAGCTGCTGTTGCCGGACTCCCCCGAGGCTCCCATGAACAGTGAGCTGCCGCTGATAAATAATACAGCTATGCTGATCGACTGCCCCGCTGGTATAATCTCTTTGCTCATGCTTACCTCCTCCTTCAGGAGTATGCTCTAGTACAGCCTCTTAATCAGATTTTCAATCAGCGGGGACGGACTGGGAATCTTCCAGTGCATCGACAAGGCAAAGGCCAGGGAGAAGGAGATCAGGTACAGCACAGAGCATACATAGAAGTCCCGCTTCATTCCCCGCTTCAGCAGTCCGTAGGGATCAAGGATGGCTACAAACACATAGATAACCACAATGTAAATAACCATGACTAATCCCCCAGCCTAATCGCACGCGTTGTTTTGGCACTGCTCTGGATCTCGACTTTGGAGCTGACCGTCACATCCAGATCAGCGAATACTTCGGGCCAGTGATCCTTGACCTTAGCCCAAAGCTTGGGCCGGTTCTCATGAATATTCTCGCCAAAGGCAAAAATATCGGCATCGTACTCCTGCTGGACCTTATGGATTAAGGCAAGAATATCTGCCTCCATACGCTCACCAGCCCTTTTCTCGATATCCTGAATGGTTTCCCCTTCCATGAAGCCTTCCGCTGTCATTACTTCATCCAGTCCGGTTGTAGTCAGAATCTGGATTTGCATCTGCAGCCTGCCGTCAACCATTCTGGGCTTCAGCTTGGTCTGACTGGAGTTGATCTCCAGGGAATACGATGGGGTTCCGTGTCTATCCTCCACATCCAGCACCCCGCCTTTAATTGCATTTTTAACAAACAGCATACACTTTGCCTCATTCCCGTCCAGCTTGCCGACCATCTTGTCCTCCACAAATATGGCAGTGCCTTCTACGCGTTCGTTCTTCTGTCCATTCTTCTGATGAATCGTAATTATCGGCGCAACCGCACTATTACCTGACGTTTCGAGCTTGTCGATGAAATCCCATATTTCCACAGTCGGCGCACTGCTGATATGCATCTCATCCCGCATCATTTGGGCTAGTTCAAACGACATGATCATTTCCGTCGTACTGTTCAGATTAAGAACCTCACGGGCCGTCTTCTCTCCCGAGACGAAGATATATACATCCGATCTTGTCTCCGTATCTCTGCTGTACCAGTCAATTGCTTTAATGAGGCCCTCACGGGCCACCTCCTCGCTTAAAATAATGGCCTTGGCATGACTCCAGAACAGCTTTTTGCCGGTTATGGAAATGATATTGCGGACAATTTCAAACATGGTATCCCCGCTTAGACTAATCATCTTAAACCCTGCCTGTGTCTTGTCCAGTCCCCCGTTGATATCTATCAACTCTACAGTAAGCAGCAGCTTGCCGTCCGCCTTGTTCTTGTCGATCGCTACGCCGGCTACAATGGACATATCATCCACCTCGGTATAATTCCAGCACCCGGATATGCTGAACAGCAGTACTATTGAGGACAGGCCCAACAGGACTCTGCGCAAGATGCTCATAACCGCTTCACCCGCTTGTTCGAGGGCTTCCGCTTCATATTCCGCGCTCCGATCATCGCAGGGCGCAGATACATATCCCACCAGGGTGCACGTATGGCAGTATCCTTAATATCCTGCGGCCGGATCGAGCCCACTCCTAGCATATAAGGGACCCCGAAGGAGCGCAGGCTCATCAGATGAATCACCAGACCCAGCAGACCGAAGAAATATCCGTATATCCCCAGGAAAAAACTGAGGAACAGCAGGCCCAGCCTGACTATAATCAATGGGCCTGTCAGCCTTGGATTCAGCAGTGTCGTTATTCCTGTTAGCCCCACCACAATCACCATGGGCGCACTGACAATCCGCGCATCTACCGCAGCCTGGCCCAGCACCAGCGCCCCTACAATACTTACAGCCTGGCCAATTGAGGTCGGAATCCGCGCCCCCGCTTCGCGCAGCACCTCGAAGATTGTCAGCATGAGCAGCGCCTCAACGACGGTAGGAAAGGGGACAGACAGCCTTGCGGTAGCGATACTCAGCAGCAGTAATGTAGGCACCATTTCCTGCGCGTAGGTTACAAGTGCGACATACCCGGCTGGAATACTAATGGACATGAAAGCTCCCAGCACTCTGAGCAGACGGTTAAAGGATGCAAAATAATAGTTGATATAGTAATCCTCACTGGCCTGGAAGTTCTCTACGAAAACATACGGCAGCGTCAAGGCAAACGGGGTACCTTCAATGAGCACAGCGATTCTGCCCTCCATGATTTTGCTCACCAGAGCATCCGGCCGTTCGGTATTGCCGATCGTCTCGAATGGGGAATAGGGTTCATCGCGGATAAGCTCAGCCAAGTAACCCGTATCCAGGATGGAATCAATCTCCACCCGCTCCAGCCGGCTGTAGAGCTCTTTAAGAATATCGGGTGAAGCCAAGCCCTCCATGTAGCAGATGCAGGTCTGCGTTTTCGTACGTGTCCCGATGTCAGTGAACACAAATTTCAGATCGGAATTCTGTACCCTGCGCCGGATAAGGGTTAGATTGACGAGCAGGGATTCGGTGAATCCCTCTCTGGGGCCCCGGACGGCTTTTTCCGTGGTAGGCTCTTCTATAGCCCGGGTCTCCCAGCCCTGGGCATTGATATTTAGGGCTCCTGCGTAGCCGTCGAGCAGGAATACTGTTTTGCCGCTGACTACCGCACTGACCAGTTCCTCCAGTTTCGTGGAAACCATAATGTCACTGATATTGATAACTTCCATACGGATTTTTTCCATCAGCTCTGCGGGATTGCCGCTCTCTTGCTCTGTGAATCCATAGGCCATGAACGGCTTGGTAATCCCATTCTGTATGAGATCACGGTCAATCATTCCATCCACGTAGATCAAGCCGCAGCGGATGGGCATGCTATGCTTATTCTCAATCACACGAATTCTCAGGGTCCCATCATTACTGAAAATCTTCCGGAACAGAGCCAGCGTATCATCCAGCGAAGGACTTAGCGGCTGGGAAGATGATATTTTGCCGTCAGCTTCACTGTCTATTGCAGCATCCTCGCTCTTCACAGCAGTCACTCCTGTCACATTTCTATTGCTCTGATTATCCCCCGTCTCTCTAACTCCTATTCGCCATAATTATGCTGTAGAGGAAGAACTCAGGATTAGGCAGAGAACAGCAAATAGCCCCTTCTGTGCAGATAGGGGCTTGGCCGGGCGGGACCGGGGAGAGCTATTATCACGCTGTCGCGGTTACTCCTTCCCGGCAGATGCTCTATGCGGCGCTTTATGTTATGGTTGTCTTAAGTACATACAGCGGATAGTTCTGTTATAGACAAAGGAGCCTGTACATGACGCCATTCACCCAAAGAGTGATCACCATTATTCAGTCCATCCCGGAAGGAGCCGTCATGACCTATGGCGGTATTGCCCGCGCGGCCGGAAGCCCCCGGGGAGCCAGGCAGGTGGTGCGTATTCTGCACTCTATGAGCAGGAAATATAAGCTGCCGTGGCACAGGGTCATCAATTCCAAAGGAATGATCTCGCTCACCGAAGACGAATCCGGCTCACTGCAGCAGCTGTACCTGCTGGGTGAAGGGATTATTTTTGATGAGCGGGGTGTGATTGATCTTGAACGTTACCAGTATCACCCAGGACCCGGGCTGGAGCTGGAATTAGAGCTGGAGCCGGAGCAGGATTTCAACCCTGACCCTGAAGATCATCTTCTGCCGCCCTTCGAATAAGCTTTGCCGCTCCCGCTGGCAAGTCCGTTCAGCAGACAATAGAGCGTGGCATAAATCACCAGCAGCACAAAGGCTACGAATAAGCTGAAAAATACGGACTGCCGGTTCAGGCTGTCCTTAACCAGCTGGTACAGCTGGTGGCGGTCTGTCAGCACATCCCAGCTGTTCAGGCGGTAGACTCTGCCCAGCAGAACGCCATAACCGCCCATTACGCAGGCAAAGAGCACGAAGATCCAGGACAGCACCCCATTGGTTTTGCGGTAGATCACATGCTGGAACTGGTACAGGGAGAAGAATCCGGTCAGCCAGCCGCTCCAGGTGAACAAGAGCAGGGTGGTCAGATCGTACCAGTACCGGTTCTGGATCGTCCCGCCTACGATGTATTTGCTTTTGCGGATGGTTAAATGCACGAGGTCAGTCATAATATAAGGCGCATTCGGGAAAAAGAGCAGCCAGGCTATGCCAAGCGGCAGAATCAGCAGCCCCCCAATCTTCCGCTTATCCAGCTCATGTGCTGCCATGGAGAAGAAGAACGGCACCCAGGCCAGAAACAGATTCCAGAGCAGAAAAGCATAGAACGTATCGGTCTGCAGCGAAACTACGCGATATACGGCAAGTGTTGCCGCCGTCATTCCAGCCAGAAGTATAAATACCTTCGAATAATTCAGTTCCTTCATGAGGGAATACTCTCCTTACTTGTTATATAATTCAGCTATGTACACTCTGCAATTGCCTTTTCACTCTTCCTAATTGTACAAATATGGAACCGCATAGTCCAACATTGTATGCGGCAGCTATAAAAACAGCCCGGACGTGTGAATGTCCGGGCTGGAGCTGTTGCTATTGTTCCTATTAATGTAAATCTGGATTAACAGGACCGGATTCCGGTCTCTATACCCCGCCGCTCAGCTTCCTGGCGACAGCCGGAGTACGCCCTTTGAAGGCTGCGCTGCGCGGGTATGCCTCATCAAGCCCTGAGAATGCGCTGCATTCTCTGAAGGCAGCATGCTTGCAGCCCAGGCAACGGCTGTAATCAATGCTTCCCAGCGCTTCATTGATCGCTTCCCCTGTATGATCATAGAACTGCGCAGCCCCGATTCTGTCATACAGACCTGTCTTCTTCAGCAGATCCAGCGGCTGGCTCTGGATACCGGAGATCATCAGTCTTCCGCCATCCGCGTGCAGCTGCTTCACCAGGCCAGCCAGATTGGCTTCACCGGTGGTGTCCATTAGCGGCACCTTCCCCATGCGGAGCAGAATGACCTTCGGCTGATCCGGCCCCAGTCCCGGCATGGTACTGTCGAAGCGGTAGGCTGCCCCGAAGAACAGCGGTCCTTCGACATTATAGATTCCGATCTGCGGACAATCGTGGCTGTCCGTCACCATATGTGCCTCAACCTTCACGGAGGAAGGGTCAGGTAGTACTTTGGAGACCATGTGTACTTCTCCCATCCGCTTCACGAAGAGTATCACCGCGAGCACCAGCCCCACCTCTACCGCCAGCGTCAGATCCGCAAACACAGTCAGCAGGAAAGTAATGAACAGCACCAGTGAATCGCCCGTCTTCAGCTTAAGCAGGTGAAGGAATTCCTTGCGTTCACTCATGTTCCAGGCCACGACCATCAGGATCGGGGCCATCGCGGCCAGCGGAATGCTGGAGGCATAGGGTGCGAATAACAGCAGGATCAGAAACACAACAACGCCGTGAATGATACCCGAGAGCGGCGAAGCCGCACCGCTGCGGATATTGGTTGCCGTTCTGGCGATCGCCCCGGTCGCTGGTATTCCGCCGAACAACGGCGCAGCAATGTTGGCGATCCCCTGGCCGACCAGCTCGCGGTTGCTGTCATGGCGGCTGCCTGACATGCCATCGGCGACTACTGCGGACAGCAGCGACTCAATGGCGCCCAGCATCGCAATGATGAAGGCCGGGCGGATAAGCAGCCTGATCTTCTCCCAGGTAATGACCGGGAAATGAAAGCTCGGCAATGTATTCGGGATATCCCCGTAAGCTGAACCGATGGTAGTCACCTTGCCGCTGAAGAATAAGGCAGCAATGACCGTAGCGCAGAGCAGCCCGATCAGAGAACCGGGCACCTTCGGCGCGAAGCGCATCCCCAGCACTACGACAGCCAGACAAATCGCCGCAGTCAGAATACTGTACAGATTGATTGTCGAGATATGGGCGCCGATCTCTTTCATATTGTCCAGAAAGCTCTCATGCCGCTCCATATCCCTTAGTCCGAGAAAGTTGGCGATCTGCCCGCTGAAGATAATAACGGCAATTCCTGCCGTGAACCCGATTGTCACCGGCTTCGGAATGAACTTGATCAGCACCCCGAGCCGCAGAACGCCCATCACCACGAGAATGACCCCGGCCATCATTCCGGCAATCAGCAGATTCTCGTACCCGTACTGCATGGCAATCGCGAATAAAATAGGAATAAACGCACCCGTAGGCCCGCCAATCTGAAACTTTGTACCGCCGAATAAGGAAATGAGAATACCGGCTACTATGGTCGTGTAAATTCCGTACTCCGGTTTCACACCGGAGGCAATAGCAAATGCCATCCCCAAGGGGATGGCAATCACGCCGACGATCGTCCCTGAAATGATATCCTTGCGCAGAGAAGCAATATTGTAGCCTTTAAAACGGCCCCACCCTGTCATCATTTAACCTTCTTTTCTTTAAATATCTGATTATTTGAATATAAGACTCACATTACTCCTGCCTGCCGTTCTTGTCAACGGGGTAATCCGCCCCCCGGGAAGCCGGGGTCATTCGCTGCGGATGCCTTCAAGCAGGGAGATGGTGTTCACAAGGTGATTGTCGAATATTTGTTTGGCTACAGCCAGAAGGTCTTTGATCAGAGGATCACGGAGGGCATAAATTACGGTGGTTCCTTCTTTGACACTGGCCACTACGTTCTTGGCACGGAGTACGGCCAGCTGCTGGGATACGGCAGAGCCTTCCGAGCCGAGGATCGCCTGCAGCTCATTCACATTCTTCTCGCCTTCGCTGAGCAGCTCCAGAATGCGGATCCGCATCGGATGAGCCAGCGCCTTGAAGAATTCCGTCTTAAATTGTTGAATATCGCTGTTCATGGGACTTCTGCTCCTCTTGCTATACTTTCTAATGTATATTATCTTAGCTCATTTAGCCGAAGGTGGCTACGCCGGAGCAGGAAATAGTTAGTCCGGCATACGCCCCGCAGGCTCAAGGATTGACAGGGTACAACATGATCTCCCCGGTCCTGATCTCCACGAATCCGCCCAGCGCCATCGGTTCACCCAGGCATTCGAACATGATTACATCGCGGCCAAGCCGCAGATAACCGGTCCCGTCTTCCTCTATATTCTCCAGTATACCCGTCAATATGACAACATTCCCGTCCATACGTATCTCACAACGGCCTCCGTGCGCCGGCACAATATCCACCCAGCGCATGAACAGCGGGGGCAGCTCAAATTCAGCCCCGCAGGTCTCCCCGGCAGCCACAGCGGCACCGCACCAGGTTCCTCTGCCCTCGCCGAATTCGGACGCGAAGAGTACCTCATTCTTCTTCAGGCTTGTCCCAAGTATGTTTATGTTCATCCTCATTAGCTCCATCTTCATATGTTATACTGCTCATTATACATGACATGGGGCCAGCAGACATATCAGGTGTAATTCTGTGTCGCCTTGTTCAGATACGTGCTGGGATGCAGCCAGGGATGTTTGAAGAATTCGTGCTTGTCGCTGATTTTACGGGATACCCCAAGATCATAATCAATCATCCGTTTCACCTTGTCTGCGAACGGCTCACTCTTAACCAGCATTCCCATTTCGAAATCATGGCAGGCGCTTCGTTCGTTGATATTATACGAGCCGTGGAATACAGCCCGCGCTCTGTGGTCATAAGTGATTTTCCAGTGGGAGAAGCGTTCTGTAAAGCTGTAGTCATAGAAGGACACCCCATTGCAGAAAGGAATGTACATATTGCTGCGCACCGCCGACTTGTTCGTAGGATGATCATTGACCTCAAGCGGATTGCATATCGAGATATGGCGGGAACACTCCGGTCCAACTTCACCGAGCCGGTCCCAGAAAGCCTGGTCGATCAGATAAGGATTCACAATAATAGTCTCTTCGGCGGCATACGTAAGCAAATCCAGATAATACTGCTGAATCAGATTCACCGGATTTCCGGGAAAACTTAGAAAGAGCGTGCATTCTTCCCCGCCGAATTCATAGTTTGCCGCTGGGTGGTAGAACGGGTCTTCCACCTCAAAGTGATCTCCTCCAAGCAGAAGCCATCTGGCGTGAAAAGCCTCATTCAGCGGCCGGGCAGCCTCCCCTTGAATCCGGAAGCAGCCGTCATGCCACTCCTCTTCCCTGGAGGGAATCCCAAGCGGGCGTCCGTCAATCTGTTCAGTTGCCGACTCCCGGATAGGCGTTGCAAAAGTATACTGGTCACCGATATTGAGACTGCCTATAACGGATGTTATTCCGTCAATGACCATAAATTTACGGTGGTCGATCACATTCAGCCCGGTAATTTTGACATCCTCCTGCACCTTGTCCTGCAGAAAGAGGATACTCTCAGGGACGCCCTGAGACTTCAGTTCCTCACGCTTCACTGCCCATTCCGCAGCAGCGTAGCAGGAATGAAATGTATCCTTCAGCCGGGCTCCAGCCTGCTCAAGGACTGCTGCAATCTCGGAGAATCTTCCTACTTCAAGATTGCTTCCGTATCCCAAGGCGGTGACGGTGTAATTCACCAGCATCCGGACCTCTACTCCCCGCTGAAGCGCATGAAGCAGCTCCGAGGCGATTAGCTTTCCCGAATGGTCATTGAAGAACAGCATCACGGACAGATGGATATAACGCTGTGCATTGCGGATCTCTTCCAGCAGCATCTCCAGGCATTGCGGCCCGTTCACATATGGATCCACCTTGTTATGCCTTGTAGTCTGCGGCGCCAGCGCTCTAAGCTTGCCGGAATCCAGGCCGGAAACGGCTGATGCGAGCTGCTCAAGCAGCTCCGGGCTGAATCCGGGAAGCTCCTCCAGCTGCCGGACATCGGTGATCACCCCCCCATGCTGTGCCTGCCGGTAAGCACGGACAACAGCGCTGTCCAGAATAGGCTCAATAATAGAATCGGCGGCGTCCGTGTTCTTAGCGGTAGTTCTTAAATAGCCGCCGGATATCCGGTAATTCACGTAATCCGCGAGATCCTGCCGAAGCCGTTCATCCCACTGCGCTGCAGGTAATTGCGGCAGTTGCTTGTTCCTATGTATGTTTCCCATTCGATCCCCTCATCCCTTTCATTCCCCACTCTCTTCAGGTCCCGCCTGCGCGTTACAGCTCGTGTAAGGGTAAGCTTAGATACCCGGCACGCCTGTTTTATAAACGTTCCGCTTCTTAGCATTATTTTCTTCCGCCTCCCGCTGCGGGATGCCAAAGGGGAAACCCCGGCAGCCGTTAAGACTGCCGGGGTTTCCCCATAGTGAGTGTGTATATTAGCTAGTTTAATAGGAGAGCTACATAATTATAGCCCGGAGGGCTGAAAAAGCTTCAGCGCGGCAATCCGCTTTACCGCTTCCGCAAGCCGGGCCTCCTCACTGACCAGCCCCACCCGCACATATCCTTCGCCATAGGCTCCGAAGCCGATGCCTGGCGCTACCACCACATGAGCTTCATCAAGCAGCAGGTCAGCGAAGCTCTGCGAGGTATAGCCTGCAGGAACCGGGAGCCAGGCGAAGAAGGAGCCGCGGGGGGCTTCCACTTCCCAGCCGATGCTGCGCAGACCCTGAATCAGGACATTACGCCGCGCTTCATAGCGGGCCACATTCGCCTGTACCGGGGCCTGCGGGCCAAGCAATGCCGTTCTGGCTGCCTCCTGCACCGCGCCGAACAGGCTGACATACATATGATCCTGCAGCAGGTTAAGGCTCTCGATCACGCTGGCATTCCCTACGGCGAACGCGACGCGCCAGCCGGCCATATTGTAGGTTTTGGACAACGTATAGATTTCGATGCCATTCTCCTGCGCACCCGGGGTCTGGAGATAGCTCCGCGGCTTCTGCCCTTCATAACCAATGGCGGCGTAGGCAAAATCATGCACCACGCAAATGTTGTGATCCGATGCGAACTGCACCGTTTCCCTGAAGAAATCCGCGGTCGCCACAGCTCCCGTAGGATTATTCGGATAGTTCAGGAACATCAGCTTCGCCTTCGCGGCGGCTTCCGGGCTGATGCTGCCATAATCGGGCAAAAACCCGCGTTCTGCCGTCAGCGGCATCATCTCCATAACAGCCCGTGCCAGCTCAATCCCCGACCAATAGTCCGGATAACCGGGATCAGGCACCAGCGCCGTATCCCCCGGATTGAGCAGACACTGCACCACCTCAACCAGACCGGTCTTGCCGCCGAACAGAATGGCGACCTCGCGTTCCGGTTCAAGCTCTACTCCATATTCCCGCAGGTAGAACTCGGCCACGGCTTCCTTGAGGTAAACATGGCCGCGAAACGGCGGATATTTATGATTCAGAGGGTTCACTGCGGCCAGCTGGAGGGACTCCACGATATGGGCCGGTGTAGGCATGTCCGGATTGCCTTGCCCCAGATTGATTACGTCATGCCCTTCGGCAGCAACGGCTCCGGCTCTGGCGACAAGCGCGGCGAAGAATTGCCTGGGCAGAGATTTCAGCATTTGTGAAGGTTCAAAACGATTCACGGGCATGCTCCCCTCTTCAAACCGGAATTATTTGCTTAATTCCTCAGCGTTATACAGCTTAACATCCAGCGGTGCAGTCAGGAATTCTCCTGCTTTGGCGGCGAAGCCGGTGAAATGCGGACTTGTATTATGGGCAGCTACAGCCGCCTGGTCACGCCAGATTTCGACCATGATGTAGGTATTTCCGTCCGCTGTATGCTTATACAATTCATATGAGATGTTGCCTTCTTCTTCGTGGGTTGCAGCAACCAGAGTCTTCGCGACTTCAAGGAACTCCTGCTCACGTGCGGGATTTACCTGAAGCAATGCGTGAATAATAATCATTTAGTATTCCTCCTAAGTTTCTTGAATATTAACTCAATGGTCCAGTATTATCCAATATTTATTTCCACTGGGCAACAGTGTCAACCGGCAGACGGACGGATGCATAGCCTTCTTCAACCGCTTTGCCGATCGATATCAGCATGACCGGAATATAACGTTCTTTGTCCATATCAAACAATTCCGCAATCTGATCCTTCTCGAATCCGCCGATCGCGTTCGTGTCATAGCCATGGGCACGGGCTGCCAGCATCAATTGCATCGAGACCAGACCGGCATCAATCAATACCGTTTCTCTGTTTACGTCCGCAGGCAGCTTCGCGAAGTGGGCACCCAGAGAGGCCAGTTGTCTTTCTTTTACCTCAGCAGGCATCAGTCCGCGTTCTACAGCAGTTCCGTAGATTTCTTCAGCATAGTCGAAGTTGTTCAGATCACCAAATACGGCAATCATTGCTGCTGAGGTTTCTACCTGAAGCTGATTAAATTTGGCAATGGTGGCCAGCTTGGCTTTGGCTTCCTGGCTTTCGATGATAAGGAAACGCCAAGGCTGCATATTAACGGAGGAAGGGGCCAGAGTCGCTTCAGTAAGGATCTCAGTCATTTCCTCTTTGCTGATTTTGACGGAGGTATCGTATTTGCGGATTGAGCGGCGTCCTGTAATAATGCTTGTGAAATCGTTGTTTCTGGTTGTGTTCATGAATAATAAGCTCCTTTATGGTTTGATTATAGGTGACGGCTACAGTAAATTAATATTATATTGCAGCCGGGTAAGCATCTCTGCGAGTACGGTGCGTTCCTGTTCATTGAACCCGGTAAGCAGTTCGCTGATGAAGCGGGTCTTCTCTTCCCGGTAGGAATTAATATGTTCCCGGCCGTGATCGGTCAGGGAGACGAGGGTGACCCTGTTATCGGCAGGATTATTCCGGCGGGCAATCATTCCGCTGTCTTCAAGTCCTCTCAAGTGGCGGGTGACTGCTGCGGCATCGATATCGAGTGTCTTTTGCAGCGAAATCTGGCTGATCTCGGAGACTCGAAACAATTCCTGGAGAAGGCGGAACCGGGTGGGTGTAATGCCCGCACAGCGCTCGAACTTCGGGCTGATTCCCTTATGCAGCGCCTGCAGCAGCTCAAAGATTGTATCTTCATCGGGCAGATGTTCTATCAAAATTAACCCCCTTACGCAAATATATTGTGCAAAACCTTTTTGACAAACCTTACTTTACACCGGAATCGTTGACCCGTCAACTAATAAAATTAAAGAGGAGTTTGCCCGTATGAAAATAGCCCTGATTCAGCTCGATATAGCATTTGGCAATCCGGAGGTGAATTATGCTGCGGCAGAACGCAAAATTCGCGAAGCCGCCGCCGGTAACCCGGACTGCATAATCCTTCCCGAATTATGGACGACCGGCTACGATCTGACCCGGCTGGACGAGATCGCAGATCACGGGGGCCGCACTGCGGGGACCCTGATATCCGGTCTGGCCCGGGAATACGGGATTAATATCGTCGCCGGCTCTGTCGCCGTGAGGCAGGATACCGGGATTACCAATAGCATGTTCGTCTTCGACCGTACCGGAGCACCCGCCGGGCAGTACAGCAAGCTGCATCTGTTCAAGCTGATGGATGAGCATCTCTACCTCCTACCCGGGTCAGCCAAAGGACTGTTCAAGCTGGACGGCACCTTATGCGCCGGATTAATCTGCTATGATATCCGCTTCCCCGAATGGGTCCGTGTTCATATGGCAGAGGGCGCTGAAGTGCTGTTCATCAGCGCAGAATGGCCGCTGCCCCGCTTATCCCACTGGCGGGCGCTGTTAATAAGCCGGGCGATTGAGAACCAGTGCTACGTGGTGGCCTGCAACCGCTCCGGTTCTGATCCGGCCAACATCTTCGGCGGCCATTCCATGATTATTGACCCTTGGGGAGAGATTGTGAGCGAGGCTTCCGGCAGCGAAGAGATTCTCAGCGGCGAGATCGACCTCGCCAGGGTGCGGGAAGTACGCGGGCAGATCCCGGTCTTCTCCGACCGGCGGCCAGAGCTGTATCTGTAGGGCAGATAAGACGCCCTCTCCAGGGATTCAGGGGCACTTCTGCCCCTCATTTCCACCAAATGCCCTCCCACCAACCAACTTAAAGGGATTTTTCCCTCTATCTACCTCCAAATCCCCTCCCACTAACCAATTTAAAGGGATTTTTCCCTCTATCTACCTCCAAATGCCCTCCCACCAACCAATTTAATGGGATTTTTCCCTCTATCTACCTCCAAATGCCCTCCCACCAACCAATTTAAAGGGATTTTTCCCTCTATCTCTCCAAACAGCAAAAAGCACAGGCGAATTTAGCTCGCCTGCACTCGTCTGCATTTACCTGCACCCTTCTCGTGTGCACCTGCCTGCACCCTTCTCGTATGCACCTGCCTGCACTCTTCAATGACCGCCCGCTCTCCACGCTTCCCAGGACTCCCGTTACATTGCGCGCTTGCTTCAGCGCGCATACCTCTCCCGCAGCACACGCGCCGCCTCCAGTACTCGCGGATCGCCGTACTGCAGGCTGTAGCCGGTCTCCTGCTGCAGGCGTTCCGCCGGCTTCAGCAGCGTGCCCCGGCGGGCAACCGCCTGCCGGATGCCTGCGGTGAAGACTGCGGCCGAATCCGGGCCGCCAAGCTCCCCGAGCGCGGCGATCGTCTCCGGACGCACGCGGGGATAGTCCAGCGATTCGTCCCCGTCCGCTGCCTCTGCATAGAAGCTGCGGATGAGTTCTCCGCGCGCAAGCCCGGAGCCGGACACGACAACAAACGCGTGGACGAAGTACGCGTTGCTCTGTCTCCGCTGGGCGATGCCGCAGAACTTGCGGCCGCCGATGGACAGATCGAAGTCACCGGGGCAATACGACCCGGTGACTTCTTCGGCACGGATCAGCGCCGCCGCCTGCGGATGGCTCACAGCTACGGCTTCGGCAATCAGCGAAGCCAGCAGCCGGAAATCATCGTGAAAGTCCAGCTTGCCCGGACTTTTGGGCAGCAGCAGGGACACATTGATGATCCCGGCATCCAGCGGCACTGCTGCGCCGCCTGAATGCCGGACCGCCGTGCGGATTCCCTGCTCCTCAAGCGCCTGCATCGCCGCCCCCGCACGGGGCAGCTTGCTGTCCCGCAGCCCCAGCGCCACACCGCCCTGGTGGCTCCAAAGATGCAGTACCGGCGGAACCTGTCCGGCTCCGACATCCCGGCACAGCATTTCCTCGAAGGCAAACGGAACCAGCATATCCTGCCCGGATTCCGTTTCCTCCGCTTCCCCGCTCAAATGCGTGAAGAGCAGCATATCTTCAGGCAGCCTGCCCGCCACTCCATTTTCCAGCACATTATAAGGTTCACTTCTCATTCAGATTGCCTGCGAGTCCCACTGACTACCTTCTTTCCCGGATACGGCAGGCCGGGCACCACGCTGATCCCGCAAGTCACGCTGCGTATTCCGATGTATTGTAATTACACTTTCTTAATTAGTCCTATTGTAACCGATCTCCGCCCTGGCCGCGAAGCCCCTGGTATATGAACTCTGTATTTGAAATGGCGGCTGGAACCCGTTATCCTTAGAGGATAAGAAGATAATCCCAGCCATAAGAATCGCGTTGAAGCTCATGCTATACACAACCCTTAGGAGTGATGCCGCATGACAACCGAACAACTGACAAAGGACAGGCAACTAAGCAAGGCCAGACAATGGGAGCAGGCAATGAACAAGCTGTATATCAACTTCCGGGACTACAGCCAAGATGTGCTGAAGGGCTTCGGAGATGAAGATATTCATCAGGCCAGAGTCAACAGCCGCAAGCTGCTGACGCTCCTGTCCATTCTTGATCCGGGCCATTCGGCTACGGAAGAGTTGTACAGCACATTCAAGCAGGCACAGAAGAAGCTCGGCAAGGTAAGGGACGCAGATGTACTGATCGCATCGTTCAAGGAACGGCGCAAGGCCGCCAAAGAGGCGGGTGATGTCAAAACCGCCGAACTGCTCACAGCAGTAATCAAACACCAGAAGGCCAAGCGGAAGACATTCCGCAAGAAGCTGGAGGATGCGCTTCCCAAGCTGACCGGCAAGGCCCTAGACGCGCAGTGGACCCCTTTTATCGATACACAGCTGGAGCCGCTCGCCGCCAAGAAAGATGCCAATGTGGTCATGCGCGAGCTTGAAGTCGCTTTTGAACAGAAGAAAAAAGCCTGCAAGACCCTGTTCAAGGGGCCTGAGGCTGAATCGAAGGAAGCCTTCGAAGCGCTCCATGAGCTGCGGATTGCCGCCAAGCATCTGCGCTATACCGCTAATGCGGCCGCTTTTGCGCTGAATCAGAAATTCCATGCCCACGAGGCCATCTACAAGGATATTCAAGAGCAGCTCGGGGTGATTAATGATAAGCGCGTGTGGCTCGAAACACTGAATTCCATTGGACGTGAAGAGCTGGATGTCGGTAAAAAAACATGGGCGGCGTTCACCGAAAGTCTGCGCGCAGAGGTACTGGAAGCATTGCACCAGAATGAGGTTGTCCCTGTAGTTCCTGGAGCAGAGAGCACGAAATAGCGGCATTATATATATTCCCGAAAATACAAAGGCAGGACGCTGCATGATCCTCATGCGGCATCCTGCCTTAATTCTTGGGCTGCGAGTGCCAGGAAACGCTGCCTGGGAAGAATCGCGGGCCTGTGCTCCACGATATCCGCGGCAAAGCGGCGCTCCCGCCCCTCCCCGTTACAATACGTTAAAGAGTACCGCGCACCGCTCCGGCAACTTTGTTCAATACACCCTGATATACGGATTTCGGCCGCAGGCCGACCAGCTTCTCCACAGGTTGGCCTCCGCTGTATACGATCACTGTCGGCATGCTCATCACACCGGCTTCCGATGCAAGCTCCGGCAGTTCATCGCAGTCCACCTTAATCATGCTCACGTCATCCCCGTATTCGGAATTCAGTTCTTCCAGAATCGGCAGCAGGGTTCTGCAAGGCGGACACCAGGACGCACCGTAATCCACCAGCACGGTTCCGCCAGCCTTCAGCTGTTCACGCACAGCTCCGGCGTTATCGGCAATTATCATAGCCATCTCAAGCCCTCCTTCAACTCTCAAATGATTAACCTCAATTATATAAGCTGAACTTAAGATACTAACTTAAAGCTTAGTCGTCACTACGGTGAATATTTGGACTTCCGGACGCTATCGCTCCTACAGTTCCAGAATCCCCCTTCGATCCTTCTAGCTTCTTGTTATTTTCTTCTATTCATCTTATCGATCCGCCTTATTCCTCTTCATTCTGCTGCTCATGCAGAATTGAAGCCATCCGGTCCTGCAGGTTCAGCTTGATCTGATTCAGCTCAATCAGCTGGCGTTCAATCTCCTCCAGCTTGCTGCGGTACAGCGGCATTACTTCTGCACAGAACGCCTCTTTATTCTTAAGGACACAGTTCAGGAATCCGGCAATCTCTTCTGTCGACAAGCCAAGATTCAAATACAGCTTAATCGTCTCCACCGTATCCACGGCAAGCGGAGAGTATTCACGATACCCGTTGTCCTGGCGCAGCGGTTTGATCAGTCCCTGACGCTCATAATATCGCAATGAACGGACGCTTACGCCCGTAAGTGTGGCTAATTCACCTATTTTCATGGTATCCTCCCCGGGGTTCATGAGAAATGGTCTACACTCAGTATAAACCCTGACACTTGTGTCAGGGTCAAGGTGTTTTTTCAGAATAAACAAAAAAACCAGCTTAAGCATAACTTAAGCTGGCCTCCACATTATCTTACAGCAGTCCCGCTGCCCATAACCCGCCTCTGCGGATCATCTGCCGGAACGGCTCTACCGAGAAGGAAGGCAGATGATGGCCAGGCATCAGGTAGACTACCCGCCCTTGTCCGAATTCATGGCACCAGGCCGCCTGCCGCATAGCCCCTCCATGGGGATATTCTGCGAGAATGGTTGATTCGAAATATGGCAGCTGCTCAAAATAGTACGGCTCATCCTCAATTACAAAGTCATTGATGCCCTGCATAATCGGATGCTCCCGGCTGGAAATCGTCATATGAAGCGCGGTATAGTCCGGATGGTGGGTGAAATGGGCGCCCAGCATTACGCCGAGCTCCTGATTGCGCTGCAGGGAGATCCCGTTATGCACTACGAGCAGACCGCCGCCCCCAGCCACATAAGACAGCAGTGCACCGCTCTGCGCAGCGGATAATTTCTCATCAGAGAATTCAGTATAGGAGACCACCAGCTTGCAGTCCGACAATTGTTCCTTGTTCATCAGCCCGTAATCCTCAGTCGATACGACCTGAAGCTCCGGCTCCAGCAGCTGCTCGATCTCACGGTCTACTCCCGTGAACGGATGATATTTAACCTCGGTATAGCTGCCAAACGCAAGTGCTTTGAAGGAAGTCATTGCATTCACACCTCTCTTGTGCAAAGTTGATCATCTATTATTGCTTAATCCATTATCCCACAAAAGTCCGCTGCTGTTACCAGGGCCAGAGATTGCCGTCCAGATCGATGTACACCGGTTCCTCGCCCAGATATTTCTTATGATCCTGTACGATATTCATGATCTTATACGCTGATTCCTCCGGGGGAATCGGTGCTTCCATATTCTTCTCTCCGCTCATATAAGACTGCAGCCAGCCGGGATGAAAGACCATCACCTGTCCGCCCAGCTTACGCAGATGATTGTGCATCAGCGAGGACTGCATATTCAGCGCCGCCTTCGACATGCAGTAGCCGTACATATTAATTCTTTTGTTCCGGCTGATACTGCCTGCCTCTGAGGAGATGTTAATAATTAGCCGCTGCTTGCCCTGCAGAAGCAATCCCATCAACGCGTTGCTCACCCGGAGTGCGCCGAGCGTATTCACATTATAGAGCTGCGCCATAGCCTCATCATCCATATCCACGAGCATTGTAGCATTGTCCGCCTGGTGGATAATACCGGCATTGTTGATAATAATATCGATGTGTCCTGTACTGCCGGCAATACTCCGCGCTGCCTCTTTCACGCTCTCTGCGCTGCCGATATCAAGAGGGACCAGCATCAGAGTGTCCTGGTATTGCGCTTTCAAAGCCTCCAGTGCCTCCACTTCCGGTAAATACCGGCCGGCAAACACTGTGTATTTATTCTCAAGAAGAAAGCGTACCAGATAAAACCCGAGCCCGCGGTCGGCACCGGTTACAAAAGCGACCCTTTTCATGAATTGCACACCCCCTCATACCTGCTTATTTATGCGCAGAGCGTTGCTGCATCACTCTCACATTAGCATGGCAATAGGGCTTAATCAACATCCCGTAAGGGAGGGGGATAAGCCTGCTGAACATTCTTTTGCTTTAATTTTGAACTATGTTACAATCAAGAATAATAGTTGTTAACAACACAATTGTTGACAAGATGCTTTCTAAATTCTATTCCAGGAAGGTGATCCTCTGATGTCTATTCAACAAATCCATACACTGGATGAACTGCAACAATACGTAGGGCAACCCGGCAAAAAATTGCTCTTCAAGCACAGCACCACCTGCCCGATCAGTGCCAAAGCAAATGAGGAGTTCCAGGCCTATACACAGAATTCCGACACGCCTGCCGCCATTGTACATGTTATCGAAGACCGTCCGGTCTCCAATCAGATTGCCGAGGATTTCGGGATTAAGCATGAATCGCCGCAGATTTTCCTGCTGGAGGATGGTGAGGTCCGCTGGAACACTTCCCACTGGAAAATCACCCGTGGCGCCATCAAGGAAGCTGTGGAGCAATGAGCCAGAACGTAATCATCTATTCCACATCCGGCTGCAGCGACTGCAATCAGGTGAAGCAGCTGCTTGAGAGCAAGGGCATTCCCTTCGAAGTCAGAGATGTGATGACCAGTACCGTCTATCAGGAAGAAGTCGAGAAGCTGGGCTTCATGGGTGTTCCAGTCACCGTATCCGGAGACCGGGCTGTCAAGGGCTTCAATCTTCCTGAGCTTCAGGAGCTTATTGAGGCAGCGGTACAGTAAGGATTCAGTCAGTTATGCAAAATGGTGCCGCCCTCTTTACAGGGCCGGCACCATTTTTGTCGTTCAGATCTGTCAGGTCGGGAATGTAACCCCCGTCATAGCTTCACTCAGCTCCCACAGCGTCAGAGCGTTGCCCGGATCAATCGCCCAGTCCTGCACCCCAGGCTGGTGCGAATCCCCGGACTCCGCTACAGGAGCGATGTCAGCATCCTCGCAATACACGCCGCCCTTGCCGTCGAGCAGCGGACTCACCGCGCACCAGACACTGGTCGCGGCTCCCTGCTGGACCGTCTTCATATGACTTGTACGCCCGGCCGGAATGCGGTTGCCCGCTTCATCCAGCGCCCCCATGCCGCGCAGCTCGTCATCCGACAGATGCCGGGCCAGATCGGTCAGGATGCTGCCGGGATGCACGGAGAATGCCCGGACACCATGTGCTTGCCCGCGTTTGTCCAGTTCAAGGGCGAACAGCACATTGGCGGTCTTCGACTGGCCGTAGGCTGTCCATTTCTCATAGGCTCTACGCTCAAAATTCACGTCTGCGAAATCAACACCGGCAATGCGATGGCCGCGTGAAGATACGGAGACTACCCGCGCGCCTCCGCCCTGCACCAGCGCCGGCCAGAGCCGGGCCGCCAGCTGGAAATGCCCCAGATGGTTGGTCGCGAACTGCGCTTCGTACCCGCGGCTGTCGCGGGCCAGCGGCGAGGCCATAATGCCTGCGCTGTGAATCAGCATATGCAGCGGCCGGCCGGAGTCCAGGAACCGCTGCGCGAAGGCATCCACAGATGCCGGGTCCAGCAAATCCAGCGCCTCCAGCTCGACACCGGGAATCCCGGCAAGGGCAAGCCGGGCCTTCTCCGGTGTCCGAACGGGAACTATCACAGTGGCCCCCGCGGCAGCCAGGACACGTGTGGTCTCCAGGCCCAGGCCGGAGTAGCCGCCGGTCACGACCGCTATTTTACCGCTCAGATTATGGCCTTGGATTACTTGCTCCGCCGTAGTGTCCGGACCCCATCCGGAAGGAATCGGTCGCTGCATAAACTTCGTATTACTCGCCTCATTGTTTGTCTCATTGTTCGACTCTTTACTCATCCCGCTTTTCAGCTCCGTATTCATCCCAATTTTCACACTTCGTTCCTCCTCTGTTCCATTTCCGCGATGAACCTGCCGTCCTTAAGCTCCCGGAAGTTCTTCAGCTTGTATTTCATAAGCTCCAGTGCCGCCGTAAGTTCCGTGAGCTGCTCTTCAATCAACGTTTTATGCCCGTCCAGCACACTGTAGCATTCCTCGTAGTCCTCTTCCGCTGAAGCCCTGATATATTCTTGAATGGTGCGCAGTGGCATATGGGTTCTTTTGAGAATAGCGACGAAATGCACCCGGTCCAGCTCACGCCTGCTGTATGCCCGCTGGCCGTTCTCCTTGCGGCTTGCCGGGGGCAGGAGCTTGATTTTCTCATAATAGCGGATGGTATCCTGGCTGAGTCCTGTCCGCTCTGCTACCTCGGCGATCGTAAAAACAGGCTCCATTGGCTGCTGGCCTCCTTCTTAATCTAGCTTCTTAATCCAGCTTCTTAGTTTGGCTTTCAGTCTTGGTAATTTACTGACCGTCTGCCCTTACAGAATCAAATGATAATCCCTGGAGTAGGGTCCAAGTCAAGCATTCGGGAAGCGGGAATTAGGCCCTCCCGGATGTATGGTTTGTGCGGCTAGAAAGGTACACTTTTCGTAGAATCAGGCTCTAATTCAGGTACAAATTGTAAACCGCCATAATTACTCTAATAACACATTCACGAATCTATTTGCCAGACGGGTAACGCTTACTTCATCTTCAATCTCTCATTATCTCCCGATTACTCACTAATACGCCATTTCACAAAAAATCAATATCGACGGCGTTTCCGGTCTAACGCATTAATATTTCCGGAGTTCCCTCACCGCTGCCTCCCAAAAATAAAAAACGGCGATTGAGCGAGATAAACGGATGATAATCGGCCACATATATGGTTTTAGTCTCCAATATTCCTCGCGAAGCAGCAATTTATTGCAAATCCGGCGCAGAAGCACTCTTTTCCATTTTTACAAATACAATCCTGAAAGGGTATGATTCGTGTTGAAAGTTACCAGCGATAATGTGAATGCACGCTGAATTTCCGCCAAGCGGAAAACGGGGGAACCATCAGGCCGCAGGCCTACTTGGGGTGAATCCGAAGGAGACTTCAATTACGCAGTCTCAAAAGGTAGGGCGACTCTCACCGTCCGAATCCGACAGCTAACCCCGTAAGCGTAAAGAGAGAGATCTTGATCCGCCACGATTTTGCCCCAGGCTTCTTACGCCTGTAACAAAACCGCAGCAGAGGTCCTCCTCTGTCTGCGGTTTTTTGCGCACTTATTCCGGCGGATCAGCATTTCGGCAAACCTATCAACTACATATCCAAACTATAAATCGCCCACATTCAGGAAGGAACGTGTCCACATGCCAGACCCATTATCGTCCAATGCAGTTCCCGCTGCCGGATTCACCAGCTATATTGAGCAATATAGCGGAACCATCTATGCGCTAAGCTGTCTCCTGCTGGAGAAGGGCGCCCGCGCCGATCAAGCCGCAATTGCTACATTCGCGGCACTCTATGAGCCTTGGCTCAAGGGCAGCATCCAAGCAGATGCTTACTCCCTTGCCTCCTACAGGGAATGCATCCGGCAATGCTCGCTGGTTGCTCAAGACCGCGGCCGCTGCTCTTCTGCCCTGCTCACCTGGGAGGATCAGATCGCCAGCGCCTTATGGTACGGCATCCAGCTGCCGCTGCCCGAGATCAGCCTCATCCTGCAGCGAAGCGTTCCTGAGCTGAAAGCGCAGCTCAGAGGGATTCGCGAACAGATGGCTGCTGCGCGGCCAGCTGTCCCGCGTCCGTCGGCGGGATAGGGAGCTGGGTGGGGCCTGCAACAATAGACTCAAGCATGCTGCTGCGATCCATGCGGACTGTAGATCCGTTATTTCGCCCAATCAGTCGAATCAGCGATCCATGCGGACTCAGAGGACCTTAACTAACCAGTTTCGCCTCATTTTGAGCTCCATCGAACAATATAAGCGCGCCTGAGTCCGCAACGGGCAAAAAAGCAGGCTTTTTCACAAAATAAGGTCCTCTCAGTCCGCGTAGCAAGCGCTGCATAGAGTAAATCCGCTGACGTCGTACATATTAATAAAAGCCGCAGCATCCGCCACGGCTCTCCATTTGCTAATGCTATGCTATCTGTTCCAGTGCCAGAAATCAGCGCTTGCCCTTGCCGCCCTTGGCGAACCGCCAAAAAGCCATGCAGCATCCGAGCAGCCCGACGCCCAGCAAGATGGTCTGCAGTGCTCCCAGCCAGGTTGATTTGTCCGACGGGATCAGGCTGCTGATAATGATCAGCAGGATGGAGACCACGACCAGCACGGGGGTTTGTCTACTTTTTTTCACAAAAAATCACCACTCCTAATTACTAATATTACTAAGGTACACTATCTGCGGGGGTTTAACCAGTTTAGGGTGGTTTGTGATCACTCTATAGAACAGCATTATTTATAAGCCCGTTTCATCACTACAGGTCATCCACCTTCCATATCCCATCATTTTAATCATTGAATAGACAGCAGTATTATCACTCCCGTTATCCCAGGACCTGTCCACTACCACTTCGTATTCATCAGCGTTTATTTTATTCATTTCATTAATTTCGTAATCTGTTATATTTGCCGTCTCCTTGCTGATTTCAGCATACAGAGCCTTCCTTTCATCTATCGTCTTACTTTCTGAGGTATCTCCGGAACACCACATGTGCACTTTCGCAATGAAATCATCCAGATAGCTCACTACCACACTGTTCAACTCCGGATCATCACTTAGCTAAAATACGAAGGTTAACAATAACATTGCAAATTGGTTCTATCGTAGATATAATATGTCCGTAATAACTATTTAGTGTAATTAAAGGAGATCGGGCTATGACGGAGTTCTGGGAAGCAAGCTTCATAGAAAAACAAACGATGTGGGGATTTGAACCTTCTGACTCGGCAATCTTAACCAAGGATTTTTTCCTTGAAAAGAATGTTAAAGACATCCTGATTCCCGGCATTGGATATGGCAGAAATGCAAAGGTTTTTATGGACAATGGTATAGATGTTACTGGTATTGAAATTTCGCAAACAGCGATTGATCTGGCGAGGCAGCGCGGGCTGGATATGAATGTTTACCACGGCTCGGTAACCGATATGCCATTTGACAACAAACTCTATGACGGTATTTTCTGCTATGCACTGATTCACTTATTGGATCAGCGTGAGCGGGAGAAGTTCATTCAGGATTGTTATAATCAGCTGAAGCCGGGAGGATATATGGTCTTTACAACGGTATCCAAAAAAGCACCAATGTACGGTAAGGGCGTCCAACTGGATACAGACTATTTCGAAATCATGGACCGAGTGAAAATGTTTTTTTATGATGCTGACTCCATTCAACAAGACTTTGCCAACTATGGCCTGGTCGAGATATCAGAAATAGATGAGCCCGGTAAGAATATGAAAAACAAACCTTCCATAAACTTCTTAATTGTAAAATGTAAAAAGGAAGGATAGCGCTCCAAGCGCACTGTCTGCATAAGTAAAAAAAGCCCACCCGCCTCCCCCGGCGAATGGGCTTTGATCTATGTTTACTGGCTGCGCTTCTGATATCTGCCAAAGGCTATGATGGTCACCACCATACTCACAATGCCTATACCCGTTAGCATCCCTTGCGTGAAATCTATCAGGTTGCTTCCGTTAGAAACTAACATTCGGCCCGCCTTTAGTGAAAGAAAAGAAGGGAATTGTAATAATGTGTGTTCCAATCTGGTAAGTTGATGATTAAATGATCCTGATTTCAGAAACACATTGTGTTAATTACCTTTTCATCTATGCTTTTGCCACTTTATCAGCAGCAGCTTGTGTTTGTGTTTGAATTGCAGCAGTAGCTTTGTCTAATGTTTTCTTCCCGTTTACTACCTGTGTCAGTTCTTCAGATAGTATTGACCAAAAATCCAATTCCAAATCTGGTGACTTGTTCATGAGCGCATAACTTGTAATAGATGAATTGAAGTTAGGTTTTAATTTATAGAATGCATCCAGCTTGTAACCAGAATACTCTTTAACCATGCGGGACAGAGGTGCACCTATACTATTATTAGAGTTGTTAGGTTTGTAGTATTCGTTAGCGTGGTCATCCCCATTGAAATATTTAATGAACTCCCAAGCGGCATCCAGATTCGATGCACCTGCTGGAATAGCCAAAATCTCAGAACCAAACACATATCCTGTTGACTTCCGGTCCTTAGAATCCGCAGGGCCGGCAGCCATACCAAGCGTAAACGGTTTATAATTTTTTACATTGCTATTTGCTGCTTGCAAGGACTGCAGCTGACTGATAGAGGCTACTATCATAGCGGATCGTCCCATAATGAACGGGCTGCTTTCCAGGTAACTTTTGCCCGACAGAGTGATTCTTTCGTCAAGTACCCCCGACTTCGTAGCCTCGACAGACAGGCGATAGGCATTTTTCCACGACGCTGTATTCGCAGTAGCCTTAAGAGTATTTGGATCAATATACGTTAATCCTTCTGTTCTGGCAATATCCATTACCAAATTGCTGGACCCAAAGGAGCTTAGACCCCAAATTCGGGTGTTCTTATCTCCTGTAGTAGGGAATTCACCAGCAAGCTTCAATATTTCTTCCCACGTCATTCCGTCACTTGGTGCTTTAACATGGTGCTTTTTAAATAAATCCGCATTATACAGAAGAGCATACGACTCCACCTTTAGGCTTAACCCATAAAGTTTGCCGCCGCCTTGTTCCTTCAATTCAGCAAGCAAGCCAGGGTACACTGTTGTCATGTCATACTGATCCCGTTCAATTAACGGTTCTAAATCTGCCAGCTTTTTATCTTTAGACATTTGCTGGTAATCATAGGGGGGCAGCATTACAAGATCCGGTGAATACTTTTGGATCGCCGAATTGTAATCTGTAACCGAACCTGAACCTGTAGGTGCAAAGACTTCGATGTCTGTATCCGGGTAGTTCTTACTGAACTGGTTCCCGTACGTCCTATTGAAATCATCAGCGTTCCAATACAATACTTTTAAAGTATCTTTCGTATCTGCCTGGCTATTCGAATTTGCGGAAACCAGTTGACCTGTGGCAAGACCTGCTGAGGTACCGATCAACATCACACTGAAACTAGTAAGCATGATCTTCTGTATCATATTTTTCTTCAAAAATAAAGCCTCCACTCATTTGTTATTTCAAACGGTTATTCACTTGGATGGACCCAAGTATAGAATAGAAAGCTTATAAGCCAGCTACTGAAATCCTTATCATTTCCTTAAATAAGGCTGAGAAGTGCGGACAAAAAGGAACCCATTCTCAGATAGAAGCTATCTAAGAATGGGGCCTGGGTTATTTCTTCGCTTTTTGCTTTTTCACAGCCTCATCAAGGCTCTTTTGAACCTGTGTTTGAATGGAAGCCAGCGCTTTGTCTAGTGTCTTTTTGTTGCTTATTACCTGTTTAACTTCACTCTGCAGGATAAGTGAATACTGTGCATTGTTAAATGGAACTCCTATTGGATTAACATATGGTGGTGTTTCCAGGTTTGGTTTTAATTTATAGAAGGCCTCCATACTAAATCCTTTGTATTCTTTACTATAATCCATCCGTGACAGGGAATAATCTGAAAGCATCTCGGACTTAAATTTAGCAAAATCCGCTCCGTTATAGAATTTGACGAAATCCCAAGCAAGATCTTTATTAGATGAACTAGCCGGAATCGCAAAGATTGAATCAAGATGAATGTTTCGTGTCATGTTCCGGTTCTTAGGATCGGCAGGACCCGCAGCAATTTTAACGGTAAACGGTTTGTACTTTGCTATAGCAGATTTATTTGCAGTTACCCCCTTTAAAGTATTCATACTAGTCGTACTTACTGTCATAGCCGCTCTTCCCATAAGGAAAGGGTCCACATCATATCCACTTTTATTTGAGCCTTCTATGGTATTGGATTTTATCGCAGTGATAGCCATACTGAATACCCTTTTCCAAGCGGCTGTATTCATAGTTACTTTAAGTGTATCAGGATTATAACGGGTTAACCCTTCAGAAGTTGCTATATCATTGATCAAATAGGTGTAATTATCAAGCGGATAGTGAAGTCCCCAGATACGGGTGTCCTTATTTCCTTTAGTTGGGAATTTCGCGGATAGTTTCAGTATTTCTTCCCAAGTCATTCCGTCCTTCGGTAAGGGGACATTATATTTTTTGAATAAGTCTACATTGTAAAAAAGGGATTCTGTGTTGAAGCGCGGACTTAGCCCGTAGAGCTTTCCATTCACTTTGAGTGCGTCCAACAATCCAGGATATAGGGTTGCAGTGTTATAGTTGTCACTCTTGATTAACTGTCCCAGTTCTGCTAACTGGTTCTCCTTGGACATCTGCTTATATTCAAGGGTGTTCAACATGACAACATCTGGCGATTGCTTGGCGATAAAAGCTTTTAAGTCTGATTTCCCATCCCATTTCACTTCCTGAATCTGAGTATCGGGAAATTGCGATTTGAACAAGTTCTCATCGAAATAATATTTGTCTTCGTACAGCACCTTTAGAGTTTGTTTCGTGTTAACCTGGGTGTTTGAATTAGCAGAAGCTTTTGGGTCTTGGCTAAAGCCTGCTGAAATAGCCAATAGCATAAAGCTCAAACTAACGATTACTGACTTTTTTAAAATAGTTCTCTTCAAAATAATACCTCCACTCCTTTATTGTTAAAACGATTATCTGTTTGTACTGAGCTAAGTATATAAGAGAAAACTTATCAGCCAGCTACCGAAATCCTTATCATTTCCTTAAAGCCTCCATATCAACCTTAGGGTTGATATGGAGGGACTTCCATTACCTTTAATCTACCGTCAACTCTTTTAACTGTGTAGGTGAACTTATCAGTGATTGTGTCGAACTCCTGTGTCTGGAACAAGGTTCCGTCTTCATGCTTTAACGTAATCACGAATTTACATTCATCCTTGCTTACCTCGGTCTGATCAACAATCTCTTTAAGGGAGATGTCAGGAATCAGCTCCAGATACTGATTGAATAATTCTTGCTCATCGTCAGGATCTGTTTCAGGAGATAAATTCATGAGCCCCTGGTAGCTGCCGCCGTATAACTCGACCAAAGTTTCAGCATCTTTATTAGCGATGGCCCGCATGTATTGCTCCAACGTATGTTGCAGATTCTCATCGGGACTTATTTTATCTGGGTTCGCCTCATTATTGCTGCTACATCCCACAAGGAAGAAAGCACAGATGACGCATGCGAATATAATTTTCTTCATCATTCATTTCCTCCTATTCTCCCGGCGGTATTATAAAATACCTCGGTAGATGCCTTTCCATATCAAGCAACATGGTCTCGGCATCCTTTAAATATTCCAGATAGCCAAAAGGCCCCATCATGTTGTAATTCGGGTCAGAGACGATGAACTGGACATGGTTTCCTAACTTCCAGTAGCCCTTGATCATAGACGAGTGTCCCTCTGGAATGTCCAGTTCCCTAAACATGACATATAAGATATTCCCTTTATCCAAATGATCTAACATCTTATCCAAATCAACTGTAGTATCAAAAGCATCAGTGAACTCCAAGCCAAACTGCAGCATTACATTCTCGGCAACCACATCAGGGCGGCCAGTGCAGCTACAACCGAACCATACGGTGCCTTAGACTCTTGCAGCTTCATATCTGACCGAAGAGTAGCGTCATAAACAATCGCCGGCATAAAAGACCAATCATCCCAGTTGCCGGTTTTTCCAGGCTCCAAGTTCCCAGACTCCGACCAGAAGAAAAATCCGCTCGATTTCCATGCATTGATATCTTCCGTATCCTTTGGCTTGGAGGCTGGAACCGTTTGTATTTCTCCAAATATAGCTTCATAAGCCGATACTAACATTTCAGCTGCCATCAGCCTAGTCAGTCGCTGATCCGATGCCGCTTCACCTTCCAGCTATCAGGTGGCAAATCAGGAAGCTCAAGACCCTTTTGTCTTAAATAATCTACTTCCTTTTCAAAAGCTGTTGTCTTCAGAACACCCTTTTCCAACTCCGCCAGATTGTCCGAGTCTGGTGTCTGTTCCTTCGGCAAATTACAAGCAGTGGAACCAAGAACAAGTGCCGCTACACTAATAAATATAAATACTTTTTTCATATACATAGCAACCTTATACTTCAAGATTCCACCCCCGCTTCGTTCTTCTAAGAACAACATTACAGTCCAAACAACATAGAGGGGCACTTGCTTTCCGCAGGAGCCCCCCTCAGATACCGTGCATTCTTTGACACCCAAAAGGCTTATAAAAATATCCTTTTCATATCTCCATGATTCTTTATCTCTATCTCTTTGTCTTTTGAGCCTTTGCCAGTTTATCAGCATCAGCTTGAGTGCTTGATTGAATAGCAGCAGTTGCTTTGTCCAATGTTTTCTTCCCGTTTACTACCTGTGCCAGTTCTTTAAATAGAACTGACCGGAAATTTAATTCAAAATTTGCTGACTTGTTCATGAGAGCATAACTTGTACTAGCTGAATCCAAATTAGGTTTTAATTTATAGTACGCATCCAGCTTGTAACCAGAGTACTCCTTAACCATGCGGGACAGAGGAGCACCTATATTATTACCAGTGGTATTGGGTTTATAGTATTCGTTAGCGTAGTCATCCCCATTGAAATATTTGATGTAATCCCAAGCGGCATCCACATTCGATGCACCTGCCGGAATCGCGAATATTTCAGTAATACGTACGTCTCCTGTTGACTTCCGGTCCTTAGAATCCGAAGGGCCGGCAGCCATACCAAGCGTAAACGGTTTATAATTCTTTACATTATTTTTTGCTTTTTGCAAGGACTGCAGCTGACTGATAGAGGCTACTATCATAGCGGATCGTCCCATAATGAACGGGCTGCTCTCCAAATAACTTTTACCCGGCAGAGTGATCCTTTCGTCAAGCACCCCCGACTTCGTGGCCTCGCTCGCTATACGATAGGCATTTTTCCACGCAGCTGTATTCGCAGTAGCCTTAAGAGTATTTGGATCGATATATATTAATCCTTCTGTTTTTGCAATATCCATTACCAAATTGCTGGATCCGGAGGCGCTTAGGCCCCAAATTCGGGTATTCTTATCCCCTTTAGTAGGGAATTTCTTAGCAAGCTTCAATATTTCTTCCCACGTCATTCCGTCACTTGGTGCTTTAACCTTGTGCTTTTTAAATAAATCAGCATTATACAAAAGAGCATACGACTCTGTTTTTGGGCTTAACCCGTAAAGTTTACCGCCGCCTTGTTCCTTTAATTCGGCAAGCAAGCCTGGGTATACTGTTGTCATGTTATACTGATCCCGTTTAATTAACGGTTCTAAATCTGTCAGCTTTTTATCTTTAGACATTTCTTTGTACTGGTATGGGGGCAGCAATACAAGATCTGGTGAATACTTTTGGATAGCTCCGTTGTAATCCGTAATCGCACTCGAACCTGTAGGTGTAACTACTTGGATGTCTGTATCCGGGTACTTCTTACTGAACAGATTCCCATACGTCCTATTGAAATCGTCTGCGTTCCAGTACAATACTTTTAAGGTATCTTTCGTATTTGACTGGCTGTCCGAATTTGCAGAGGCTGCTGAAGTACCGAATAGCATCACACTGAGACTAGCCAGCATGACCTTCTGCAATAAATTGTGTATCAAAAATAAAACCTCCACTCATTTGTTATTTCAAACGGTTATTCACTTGTATTGACCCAAGTATAGAAGAGAAAGCTTATCAGCCAGCTACCGAAATCCTTATCATTTCCTTAAATATGGCTAGCGTTATTCATTGCATTAGAAATATCGCTTATAATTATTGTTCTACTCTCTATCTAAGAAAAATAAGAGAACTAAGGGAGGATCTATGGCGGAAAGCACGATTTTGATGGTGGATGACGAAGCGGAAATTATCCAATTGATGAATATTTATTTCAATAACGAAGGATACAAGCTCCTGCAGGCGTCGAATGGACTGGAGGCACTGGAGATTCTGCAGTCGGAGCAAGTCGATTTGATTGTACTGGATCTAATGATGCCCGAGATGGACGGGTTGCAGGCTTGTATGAAAATACGGGAAACGAATCCTATTCCCATCATCATGCTCTCGGCTAAAAGTCAAGATATCGATAAAATATCAGGCCTCAGTATCGGCGCCGACGACTACGTAACCAAACCGTTCAACCCGCTTGAGCTGATTGCACGCATCAAGTCACAGCTTCGGAGGATGAACCAATTTAACTCCACTGCGGCTAACGCAAACGAAATACGTATCGAAAACGTCGTTATTAATGAAGCATCCCATACGGTAACGGTCGATCAGCAGGAGATCAAGCTGACTCCCCGTGAATTCGCGCTCCTTCACATGCTGGCAGTCAATCGAGGGACGGTGCTGAGCATGGACCGCATCTACGAGGAGGTCTGGAACGAGCCTTTTATGGAGTCGAAGAATAGTGTTATGGTTCATATCCGAAAGCTTCGTGAGAAGATAGAAGCTAATCCGCGCGAACCGCGGATAATCAAAACCGTGTGGGGAATTGGATACAAAATCGAAGGCGTTCTAAAAGCAAGGGGTGAGTAGGATACAACTACAGTGGCTGTATACAATTCGTTGGAGATTAATGCTGATCATGATTGGAAGCCTGGCCCTAACAGGCGCAGTTATTTCTTTTGGTTTTTTCATGGCCGGGGAACTGCAGAAAATCGAATACGTGGCTGCTCCGATCAATTGGAGCATTGAGCATGCCGGATCCGTTCGCGTGATGATCATCACTGGTATCATTCTCTTTCCCGTCACTTTCTTCCTGGCCAGCTTCCGTTTGGTTCAGGATTTGCGCGAAATCAACGCAGGGCTGCAGGAGTTATCGGCAGGTCGGTTCGGGCGTGTAATAACGGTCAAGGGCAAGGATGAGTTAAGCGTTGCAGCGGAGAGTATGAATCAACTCAGCAGCGAATGGGATCAATATCTGGCGGAAATTACGCGCGGTTTGAAGGAGATTTCCAATGGGCAGTTCGACCATCAGATTCCGGAAATTGCCGGTAACCAACTGGGCGAAGTCGCGCATAGCATCAACCAAATGAGTACGCAGTTGAAGCATTCGATAGCGGAGGAGCGCAAAGCGGAAAAGACCAAAAATGACTTAATTACCGGTGTATCGCATGACCTGCGCACTCCACTGACCTCGATTCTCGGTTTTCTCGAAGTGATTGAGGAGGATCGGTATCAGGATGAACTGGAGATGCGCTATTACATCAACATTGCGTATGAGAAATCCTTGTCGCTTCGGCGCCTGATCGACGAGCTGTTCGAATATACGCGTATTAACAACGGCATGCCTCTGGAACTGAGCGAGCTCGATATCGCCGGGCTGATCCGTCAGCTGGAAGAGGAATTCGTACCGGTTACGGAGAACGTAGGCATGGAAATCAGGTTGAACATGCATGAAGGAGAATTCAAGATCCAAGCAGACGGGGTGCTGCTGGTACGGGCGTACGAGAATATTATCTCCAATGCCATACAATACGGGAAGGCGGGCAGATATATAGATATCGATATTGCTAAGGATGGAGATGTACTGGTCGTGCGGATCCAAAACTATGGAGACCCCATTCCGGAACGGGATTTGCCTTTTATTTTTGACCGCTTTTACCGGGTGGAGCGCTCCAGGTCGAAGCAGACCGGAGGCACAGGTCTCGGACTGGCCATCGCAAAAAGCATTATCGATGTACACGGAGGGAGTATCACTGTACACAGTAGCAAGAAGGCAACTATATTTGAGACACGGCTCCCGGATTCCGGCATCCATCAGGCGCAAGCGGCTGTTCCGGAAGAAGTTCATAATGAAATTGAACGGGTACCGAACGTGATTCCCAAGCGGGGCCTGACGCCGAAACAAAGAATATCCCCCCGGAAACGGGGCTTATTCCAATCCAGGGTACCTGCAGTATCGATGATCGTGCTGCTCATTTGTGCAGTGGTACTATTCAGCATTAAGAATTCATTTACCTCCCCGCTCATGGTAAAGCTGGATGCAAATAGCGATCCAGCGCTGATGACAGCAAGCGAAAATGACATGACGACTTCTATAGGCGGTAAATCAGACCAAGGCTATACACTTCTCATTCATCGTTATATGTACGACAGCCAGAACCTAATTCTCCAATACTCAATCAAAAATTTTAACGAGATATCGCAGTCACAATGGGCGAAACAATCAGTCAAGCCGACTTTTAAATTGGACCCTTCAACGATACAGGCAGTGCCCGGCATCGCCACAGATCCAGGTGTAACGTTGGCCAAAAACGGCACCATCAATTATTCTTTTAACGGAACCACACCTCCAGACAAGTTCATGTTGAAAGTCAGCGTAAAAGAGTTAATTCTCTCGGATGACACTGCTCAGCAGCTTACACTCGCCGGAAACTGGAGCTTCGAAATTCCTGTTAAAAAAAATTATATACGAAAAGCTAATGGTCAAAGTTCACCGTTGTTGAATTAAACCTAGATGAAGCCTTCATATCAACCCTAAATGCAACACAAACTCCATTTTATTCATTTAGAGTACTATGAACTAAATACATTACAAAAGGGAGAAAAGTTCATTCTATGGAATTTAATATATTTATAGTTGAAGATGATACGGCATTATTCGAAGCGCTGCAAACCGGACTGGAAGCTTGGGCGTTCCGGGTTACGAAACCGGATGATTTTGATGAGGTTATGCGTTCGTTTCTTGATCAGCAGCCTCATCTTGTAATCATGGATATCACGCTGCCTAAATTTGACGGTTTTCATTGGTGCAGGGAAATTCGCTCTGTATCCGAAATCCCCATCATTTTCTTATCTTCCCGCGATCACCCGTTAGATATGGTTATGGCGCTTAATATGGGTGCGGATGATTTTGTCCAGAAACCTTTTCATACGGATGTGCTGTATGCCAAAATTCAAGCGATTCTTCGACGGACGTACGCTTATGGTGAAACCCAGGCAGATACACTCGAATGGAACGGTGCCTTGATTGATTTAAAGCGGGGGGTTATCCGAAAATCAGCCGAGGAAGTAGACTTGACCAAAAACGAATTTTTCTTACTGATTGCGCTGGTGAAGTTCAACAACTCTGTCATTTCACGTCATGACCTGATTCGTAAGCTATGGGAAGATGAGCAGTTCGTAAATGATAATACACTTACAGCCAATATCACCCGCTTGCGGCAGAAGTTAGAACCGCTTGGGCTTTCAGACGCTATTGTGACAAAGAAAGGAATGGGTTATATGGCAGTGACTTTATAGGAGGCAAAGTTGATATGTTAGTCCGTTACGTTATTGCCAGAAAAAGCTGGATCCTGCTTTTTATCAGTTTGCTGGGTGTTACTGACCTGCTAATATTACTCGATCAGGGAGTAAGTGTTGGACCCACCTCTTTCATATACTTAAATTCGTTGTATATTATTCTGTTTGTTGTATTTTTCATTTGGCGGTACAGGAAAGAAACCAGGTATCTGGAAGCGGTTGCCAAACTGCAGGAAGTCATGCCCGCTGACTGGATTGAGAGTCTTCCCGAACCTGACAATGAATTGGATAGGATCACGGGCCATGTATTAAGAGAGGCTTCTTCCCATTTCAAACGGAAGCTTTCTGGGATGAAGGAAGCCCAACTGGTTGAGAATGATTTTATTGCCTCCTGGATTCATGAAATCAAGACTCCTCTTACCGCTATGAAACTGATTATGGCCACACGCCAAAGTGATCCGGATATCCGCAAAATGGAAACAGAATGGCTGCGGATTCACCTGCTTGTAGACCGTCAGCTATATATGACACGCCTTCCTGCCCTGGAATCGGACTATGTTCTTGAACAGGTGTCGGTACAACGTCTTGCGGCAGAAGAAGTCCGGGAACTGGCTGCCTGGTGTATGGAGAAAAACCTGGCAGTCAGTATTGAAGGCAATGATGCCACCGTCGTTACAGACCGTAAATGGTGCCGTTTTATCATTAGGCAGTTATTGACCAATGCCATCAAATACAGTCCTACAGGCACGTCACTCACGTTCAGGACAAATGTTACGGAACAAGAGAATGTCTTTCTGGATTTAATAGACGAGGGTCCGGGTATTCAGCCTCATGACCTTCCGCGTATATTTGACAAAGGATTTACCGGCGGGAATGGAAGGATTCATAATGCTTCTACAGGCCTCGGCCTCTATCTTGCCCAAACCGTTGCAGCCAAAATTGGGATTACGCTTCAAGTCCATTCCATCCAGCCGCAAGGTACGACAATGCGGATGACTTTTACAGATTCTAATGCATTCGAGACCGTTAGAAGAGGACAAGCAGACAATATCCCATTATGAACAGCCAAGGTCATCTTGGCTGTTTTTGTGTTAACCTGACGAATTTGTCACCTACCGCTTCAACTCGTCACCAGAAACGTGCGACACCCGGGATATATACGCGTAAGCTTAACCTATAATCGAATTTGGGAGGTTCACTATGAATGAAATGAATGAACAAGATACAGTATTACACGCCCGGAATGTTCACAAAGCATATGGCTCAAGAGGCAGTACGCAACATGTTCTGAAAGGCATTGATTTACGCGTTCTTCATAAAGAATTCGTCGGCATCATGGGTCCCTCCGGTTCCGGTAAGACCACCCTGCTAAACGTACTTGCGACGATTGACCGGACCACTGACGGTACGATATTAATCGATAATGAAGATATATCCGCCATGAACAACGCCTCCCTTTCTGCATTCCGCCGTAACAAGCTTGGCTTCATCTTCCAGGATTACAATCTGCTTGATACGTTGACGGTAAAGGAAAATATCCTTCTGCCGGTATCGCTTAACAAGCTAAGTAAAAAACACGCTGAAAGAGAGTTTACAGCGATTGCAGATGTACTGGGCATTCGGGAATTGTCGGAGAAATACCCCTTCGAAATATCAGGAGGACAAAAACAGCGCACTGCGGCCGGACGGGCTTTGATCCATCAGCCTTCCATCATCTTTGCAGACGAGCCGACGGGTGCCTTGGATTCTAAGTCCGCATCATCGCTGTTGTCCGTAATGGATGAGGTTAACCGGACAAGAGAGGTCACGATTATCATGGTCACGCACGACCCGGTCGCATCCAGCTATTGTAACCGCGTGGTCTTTCTGAAAGACGGAAAAATTTATTCCGAATTGTACCGGGGGGAGAAATCCAGACAGTCGTTCTTCAAGGAAATCATTGATGTGCAGGCTGTATTAGGGGGAGATAATATTGACGGTATTTGATCTGGCACTCCGCAGTATGCGGCAAAATGTAAAGCATTACTATCTGTATTTTTTCGCCCTAATTTTCAGTATGAGCCTGTTCTTCGTCTTTGCATCACTCAAGTATGATCAGCAGGTACAGAACATGCTGGATTCAAGTGTTAATATCACGACAGCCTTTCAGTCCGCTGCAGTCCTGCTTGTGGTAATCATAGGAATTTTCGCAGTTTCCTCTAACAGCATTTTCTTACGCAGACGCAGCCGGGAATTTGGATTATACCAGCTCATAGGCCTTTCCAAAGGTTGGATTATCCGTTATTTAATCATTGAGAATATCTTGCTGGGTTTAGGTGCTTTACTAGCAGGGATCATCTCCGGAGCGCTGGTGTCCCGTCTGTTTGTCCTGATTTTAATGAAACTGCTTAACTTGGACGGCCTGCCTTCAATAGATTTTTCTGTGCCGGCAGCCTTAGAAACGGCATTAGTGTTTATTCTTATCATCTTTATTACTTCCATTCAGATGATATTTATGATCAGCCGCAGAACCCTGCTCGGCTTATTCCAGGCAGATAGGCAGCCTGATCTTGTCAGCAAGCGGCCCTCTATTCTTACGGCTATATTAGCTATATTTGGTGTTATAATGATCGGCTATGGCTATGAATTATCGGGACGTATGATAGATGAGCAACTAGCTGTTAATGCGCTGTTGGTAATGGCATCTACAATAACAGGAACCTATATCTTATTCCGGGTGACGATCAGATGGTGTCTTTACTGGTTCCGCAAGCGTAAAAAAGGACACCTGGGCTTTTACAACAGCCTTTCACTTGCTCCGCTGATGCACCGTATGAAAGCCAATGCCAATTCGCTCACTTTAATTACTGTGCTCTCAGCTTTAACCCTTACACTTGTTACCATCGCGTATTCTTTATATTACTCTGTAGAACAAGTCACCCGCAATGAATATCCTTATGATTTTGCAATTGAGAATAACCAGCGGGATGCAGCTGCATTTACAGCCGAGCTCGAGAGCGGCGGTGTTCATCACAAACACCAAACCATCGATACATTCCGGTCTAACGGTATTATCCTGGATCCGTTGACTGAATCCGGGTATAGAGAAGGCATGTTATTATGGCTTCCGGCTGAACAGCTGCAACAATCAGGCAGAGATATCTCTGTACCTGATTATGGCGAGGCAGTAGAATATAACGCTTCTGCGCTGAGCTTATATGATGACATTGATCTCTCCAAACGTTATCCAACCATGATTGAACTGCGCTCAGACAAACAGACCAAGAGTTATCCCTTGAATGAAATATTCCTGGAAAACATCGTGAATGCCGGAATATCAGGCAGACAAATGCTAGTGTCTGAAGAAACCTTGGAAGAAGTTGAGCGGAGAATGTCCGGTACAGACAGTTTTGAGCGGGTTCAGATAGATACATTCCAAGTCCCGGATAATAAGGAGCTTGCGCTGGCTTCCTCTCTCTACCAGAAATATAAAACGGATGACTTTTATTCGGCCGACTTTTATTCCCGTTACACAAGTCTGCTTCAACAATCTGGATTATTAATTTTTATAGCCGCCTTTCTGGGACTTGCTTTTCTTGCTTCTACCGGCAGCATTCTGTACTTCAAACAGATGAGTGAAGCCGAACAGGAGAAACAAAGTTTTAGAACATTGCGTCAGCTTGGTTTTGATGAAAAGATGATCATGAAAGGCATCTTGAGGAAGCAGATGCTGGTGTTCCTGCTTCCGCTGTTCATTGGAATATTACATTCAATCTATGCAGTCAGGGCGAGTTACTTCATAACTCTTGCCGACGATACGATCCCTGCGATGATTGCGATGGGAGCTTATGCCGCCATTTACTTCATGTTCGCTTTCTTCACACTTGGGTATTACAAAAAAGTCGTTAAAAACGCTATGTTATAACAACTACTGCTGGAGGTAATTAAGCATGAAAAAAACTGTGATTTTCATTTCGATCGCACTGGTTGTGTGCTCGGTCGTGTATTTTACATTCAAACGGGAGTTGGATCAGTTCAACCCATTGTATAAGGAACAATATGTATACGCAGAAATCAATAAACCAGCCGGAAAGGAAGGTAAAAATGAATGGATTCGCTACAGATACAATCTGACAGGTTACACAAGTGAAGGAGAGAAGAAAAAGATCACTTTCTCTTCAAGCAAAGAACAGAAAGCGGAAAGCTATGTCAGGGTGCTTGCTAAGGGAGCCTATACGAAAGACTGGATTATAGTCGAGGAGAAAGTGATTCCGGAGAAAGTCTTAAACCAGTTACGTTCCCATTGAACACATGATGCCTGAACATATACACACTAAAAAAGCCCAGCCAACATCGGATGAGCTTTTTTCCACCTGTTATAAGTTCGTACTATTGACTGCGCTTATTATATCTTCCAATGGTTAGGATGACCAGCAACATCCCCGCAATTCCAATCCCTGCTAACATCCCTTGCGTGAAATCCATTAGGTTGCTACCGTTTGACTGAATGATTTGGCTAGCGCCAATCGATGTGGAAGAAGCCAAGAACAGCATTGCTACAGTTTGTTGTTGTTTTTTATCCACTCTACCCACTCCCTAGTAAATTCAACTCTTCACCTTTAGCTCTAAAAAACATGAAAAGTAACGATATGTCCGATTTATAAATGCTCGCCTTCTTTGTATTGCCTGATGTCTTCCCTCGCAACAACGGGTTTTACATAAGACTACATTTAAAATGGAAAACCCTTGATTTATCTACGTTTTCTTTAAATCAAGGGTTCGATTTGTCTCAAACATGTGCGGCGAATCTGCCCGGTTTATTATGATAAACAGCCCGGACTATAATGGCTCACACATTAACTCCCACTCCTTAGATCTTATAAGCCTTCATCGCTTTTCTAATCTCCTTGATGCTAGGACGCTTGCCGTACATCAGGACGCCGGTGCGGTAGATCTTGGCGGCGAGCCAGCCGAAGACGAAGGTTGTTGCCAGCAGGATTGCCAGCGAGACCATGATCTCCCAGAAGGCCACATGGCCAACGCCGATCCGCAGCAGCAAGCTGAGTGAAGAGGTGAATGGAACGAAGCTCGCTACCTTAACCAGCAGGGTATCCGGGTTCGAGATGCTGAACAGCGGCAGGTAGAAGCTGACGAAGCCCACCATCATCACAGGCATAACTGCCTGTCCCAGATCCTCTGTCCGGCTGACAATCGAACCGACAGCTGCATACATCAGAGCGTACAGGAAGTAACCCAGGATATACAGGATAAATCCATACACCAGAATGCTGGCATTCAGCTGTCCCAGATCCAGGTTGAAATCAGATAGGATGCCGGAATTGTGCGGCAGCATCAGGTTGACAGCAATGCTGGCAGATATAATCGCGATCTGCAGCAGGCCGACGAGGAAGATCCCGATGACCTTGCCGAACATCTGTGTTAATGGTGATGCGCTGGTGATCAGAATCTCCATGATACGCGAGCTTTTCTCCGAGGTAATCTCAGCGGCGATCATGTTGCCGGTCATCATCACCGACATGAAGAATAGCATCAGCAGGACGTAGACTACAACATAGTTAATGACCGGCTTGGCATCCCCTTCTTCTGAACCCGAGGCTGCTGCATCTGCATTCAGCTGCTCTGTACCAATTGAAACTGGAGCGAATATCGCTGCTACCTGGCTCTCTGTCAGCTTATCGCCGACAATAAGTCCGGTATTCACCTGCTGCAAAGCAGTTTGAAGATAACTCTGCACTTTGTCGCTGATATCCCCGTCTTTGCTGTGATACGTTACCGGCGGTACCCCCTCACTGCCCTCTGGAGCAAAGGTGAGATAACCCTCAATCTTCTCGTCCTCCAGCCCTTGCTTCAGCGCAGCATCATCTGCGGAGGTATAAGCTGTGAATTCGACTTGAGCATCCGTATCAGCCGGTGGTGTGTACGCCAGAAGCAGTTCGGCAGGCCGGAAGCCCTGCTCGGCAACCACTCCGATTTGCGTAGCTTCCTTAGCACCGTCTTCTCCCTTAAACACCTTGATCAGATAAGGAACATTCATACCGATACTCAGCAGGAGCACCAGAATTAATGTTGTAATCATGAAGGACTTGGTTCTTACCTTGTTCTTGAATGTGAAGTTGATAATGCTCCCCATCTTATTCATTAGATTCACCCACCGCTCTGATAAAGATTTGGTTTAGCGTCGGTTCCTTAATCTCGAAATGCTCTACCTCGCCCTGGGCCATGGCCAGCTGCAGAATGCGCTGCGCTGCGCCAATCTCGCTGATGGACAGCAGATATCCGCGTTCCTGGCGCTCCACTGCAGTAACTCCGGCAATCTCCGCAAGCCCGTTCACTTCCCCCGCTGTACGCAGGACGACTGCTTCCCGCGGATACCCCTTCTTGATCTCACGGATATCCCCCTGAACTACGGTGTTCGAGCGGTCGAGAATCGTAATATTGCGGCATAACTCCTCCACATGCTCCATCCGGTGGGTGGAGAAAAGAATACTCGTGCCCTGATCCCGCATCTCTCTGACTGTATCCTTCAGCAGCTCCACATTCACCGGATCGAGGCCGCTGAAGGCTTCATCCAGAATCAGAATCTTCGGCTTATGGACAACGGCAGCAACGAAGCCCATCTTCTGCTGATTGCCCTTGGACAATTCTTCAATCTTCTTATTGTAGTATTCCGGAACGTCGAACCGGTCCAGCCAGTAACGCAGGCTCTTATCCGCCTCACTTGCCGGCATGCCGCGAAGCCGGGCCAGATAGATAATCTGATCGCTTACTTTGACCTTCGGGTAGAGCCCCCGCTCCTCTGGAAGATAACCCATCAGATGCTGAAGCTCCGTACTATACGGCTTGCCGTTATAAAGAATCCGGCCTTCATCTGGATAGATCAGACCCAGCACCATGCGCATAGTCGTCGTTTTGCCGGCGCCGTTTGCACCCAGCAGACCGTAAATTTCGCCTTGTTCTACCTTCAGACTGATTCCGTTGACTGCTGTCTTATCCCCGTACTGCTTCACTACCTGTTCCAAATGCAAAGCTTCCATTCCTTATTCCCCTCTCTTCTGGTCAATCAGAACCGGACGATGTCCCCGGCTCCATAAGCTTAGGATTTCATCAAGCTCCAGGCTGCGGCTCTTGATAACCTTTACGCCCAAATCATGAATGCGTTTCTCATATTGATAGATTTGCTGGGTCAAAAATGAAGCCACTCCCGGCGTCTCCAGCTTAAGCTCCAGCGCCTGCGGCAGCTCTGCTGCCAGTTCCTCCAGCGCCTGTCCGCCTTCTGCCTGAACCCATATTTCACTCCAGGAGCCGAACAAGCTGTCCTTCTCGGCCATTCCCAGCAGCTGCCCCTGATGCATCAGGACAATGTAATCCGCCAGCCGCCGTACCTCTTCCACAATGTGGGTCGAGATCACGATGGTAGCCTCATGCTCATCCATATACCGCTGGAGAGTCTCAATCATAATCTTCCAGGCAAAAGGGTCAAGGCCGGAAGACGGCTCATCCAGCAGCAGCAGCCGGGGCTTCGCAGCCAGGGCCGCGGCAATCTCGAATTTGCGGCGTTCACCCTTGGACATCTTGCCCAGCCTGGCATTCTCCGGCACCTCCAGCTTCAGGAGCAGCTCCTCGTAATAGCCTTGGTCCCAGGCAGGATACCAGTGCCTGCGGAATCCGGCAGCCTCGCTGGCTGTCCAGAGATTCTCTTCATTCTGCGAGATCTCCGGTACATAAGCGATAGTCTGGCGGAGCTGCAGCGGCAGCCCGTCACGGTAGGCTTCCTCAAACCAGCGGATCTCGCCTTCCTCTGGAAAAGTCAGCTGCAGCAGCATGTGCAGCAGCGTGCTTTTGCCGGAGCCGTTCTGGCCCACCAGCGCAGTAATGTAGCCCTGCGGCAGATTAACATTAAGCGGCCCTACCGTCTTGCCCCTCCGCTTCTTGCACACATTCCGTAGTTCTATGGCTTGCTGTACCATGAGATCCCCGTCCTTCATTTCTGTTTCCCGTATTTGTCCTGCACAATTTCCTTGAACAGCTGTGTCAGCTCATCTTCACTGCAATGTACGGACAGCCCCACATCCACTGCACTCTCCAGCGCTTTGCGGATGGCGTCCTGCTTATAGCCTGCCATGGTTCCGTCTCCTACATGGGAGACGAAGGTGCCTGTTCCCTGTCTTGTGCGCAGCAGCCCTTCATTCTCCAGATCCTGATAGACCCGCCGGACGGTGATCACACTGCACTTCAGGTCACCCGCAAATTCACGGATGGAAGGAAGCAGGGTGCCCTCCGTGATCGTGCCAGAGATAATCAGCGATTTCAGCTGGGTTTCGATCTGATGATACAGCGGCTCTGCACTGTTCTCATTAATTTGTATGGGTATCCACATGATACGCACCTGCCTTCCACGCTCCGGCATGCCGGACTAACACTTTGCCCCGTTTCATACGAGATCACGGCTCTTCAGCCGGTGAATCGTCCACCTGGAGAACAGCTGCACCGATACAATGCCGAGCAGCAGCGAACCCCACATCAGAGGAGACAACAGCCCCCACTCCTTGGAGACAGCCACACTTGCAATCAGCAGATTCCCTCCGGCCAGATAGACCAGTCCAGCAATACCCATGGACAGAAATATGACGATGATCATAATCAGGAAATATGCTTTGCCGCTGAACGAGAACTCGATAAAAATGTATATTCCGGCAATAACCAGACCGTATCCAATCCAGGTAAGGGCAAATGCGAGATACGCGGTGACCGGCAGTTCGCTGCGTATATTGGCGCCGATCGTATAGATTAAACCAAAGTACAGTGTGCTGTTCAGGATAAAGGCAAACAGCGTATTCAGTTTTCTTTTGCAGAGAATGACCTCAGCAGGTACCGGCAGGGACCGCATATAAGCCAGCATTCGGGTATAGGTATCATCCGCCAAATATTTCATATTTCTCCGGGAGAAGGTAATGCCCAGCATAGAAATAATGGTGACCAGCAAAACATCGCTCAGCAGCCTCCCCTCGCCCCGGTCCATCGCATCATCCAATACCATTCCGGCCAGTGCGGCCATATACCCCATGAATACGACGGCGAACAGCAGCGCCCACAGCAGCTTCAGCCTGTCACCGCGGAAATCGCTGCGCACGATGAACCATGCATTCTTTAATGTTGTCATACCCGTTAACCTCGCTTTGTGATTTCATCATCGGCAGTCGGCACCAGATTCACACAGTTCAGTGTGCTTCTCTCTGTGCTTACTGTATATATCTATATACACAGTATATGACCTGTATTTTCCAGTGTCAAGGGTTTTCAACCAAAGTAATTGGGCGCATTATTATAAAGCCCGGAAACACGCCTTCCCGGTTCACTGTGCTATTATGGAATAATATGGGCCCGCTGCCGCACATGCACCTGCTTCCTGCGGATCAGTAAGAACTCAGCATAATTAACGGATCACCGGGCAATATCGCACAAGGCATGGTGTGGAATTCAAATCCGATAGGGGAATTGGAGCATTGTGGTTAATGTATTGGATGTTTATATATTGGAGGTGCGTATAGTTGGATCTGCATAGATTGGATGATCCTTGGTTTACTGTAGAGTCTATAGATGAAACCACCTTCGCCATCAGCGAATACGGGCATTGGGAGCAGGTACATTCCTTCCTGCTAATCGGGGAAGACCGGGCGGCGCTGATTGATACGGGGCTAGGCATCGGCAATATCCGCAGCATAACCGGCCAGCTGACGAATCTCCCGGTTGATGTGCTTACCACTCATGTGCATACCGACCATATCGGCAGCCATGGGCAATTCGAACGGATCTATGTACATGAAGGTGACCGGGACTGGCTGGTCCACGGTATTCAGGGCTTGACTCTGGAGCAGATCCGGCGGGATATCGGCAGGGACATTACGCGCAAGGTTCCGGAGGGCTTCGATCCGGCGGCCTATACTCCTTATCAGGGGGAACCGGCGGGGCTGCTCAGGGATGGAGATCTGTTTGATTTGGGCGGAGGACGGATAATAACTGTGTATCATACTCCCGGGCACTCACCGGGCCATTTATGCTTCGGGGACGACAGCCGGGGACTCCTGTTCACCGGTGATCTGCTCTACGACACAACACCGGTCTATGCGTTCTATCCTTCGACAAGTCCTGCCGGCCTGGTGCGTTCACTGGCAAGGATTGCACAAATTGACGGCGTCCGCAAAGTGTACGGCTCGCATAATACGCTGGGGCTCAATCCGGAGATTCTCCGGGAAGCCGGGCGGGCGGCCCAATATCTGCAGGAACAGGAGCTGGATCATTTTGGAACGGGGATACATAGGTTTAAGGGGTTCAGCGTGCAGTTCTGAGCCACCGCTCCCCACTCCTGCACCACAAACAAAAAGCCCATACACCCGCCCCGCATAAGCGGAACAGCAGATGTACAGGCTTGTCTTCAATTACAGCTAACCGCCCATAATGACTTTCCAGACCGGCAGCGTATGTCCGCCCGGATAGAAGATGTAGAGCAGCACATAAACGGCAACACCCGTAATAGCGGTGACAAACCAGATGACAGCCGTCACTCTTCCCCACTTGCGGTGTTTGGCATACTTGGCCTTGAAGCCCAGCGTCAGCGTAGTGATGCCGAATACAGCAGCTACGGTAGCCAGCACAATGTGGAAGATCAGGAAGACATGGTACAGCGTCGACAGATCATCCGGTCCGCCCCAGGTCGTATTCCCCACGAATATCGTTCTTGACGAGTACACCAGGAAAAAAAGAATTGCCGCCACAGCAGCTGCAATCATTGTCTTCTTGTGCGCTTCGCGTTTGCCCTGAATGATTTGTCTCCAGCCGATAGCCACCAGCACCGCGCTAATGACGATGAACGATGTACTGATCGTTGGAAACAATGTGAAAATATCCATGATTATCCCCCTCGGCACTTACCAGCCCTTATAGTTCAGACCCTCCTCCGCAAGTTCAGAGGCAGGCGCGGACAACTCCGTGTCCTCTTGTCCGTTCTCTTTTTTATACCAATGATAGAACACATAAGCAAGCATCGAGGCAAAAATAAATTCCTGAATGAACTTCATCACGATGCCGCCGACCTGCTGATCTACCTTGGGGGACAGAGATCCGAAGAAGCCGGGACCGCCAAAAGCCTGCAGCAAAGCAGCCGGACTCTGCGGTACACAGTAGCCCATGGCCATCGCCCAGGTATTGGGGTCACTATACGTAGCATACAGGGGAGAACCGGCAAAAATAATCAGCCCGCAGGCCGGTGTCAGCAGGACCATGTTCAGAAAGATGAACCCCACCTGACCTAGGCCGCCCAGCGCCCGGTATTCCGGCAGGGGATTAATCAGATTCCACCACATGAGCCCTGAAGTCAGGAATAATACGGCATAATACAGGCGATGAACCGCGAAATGCAGCATGACATAATCATGAATCGCCGGGATATGGTAGAGCGAGAATAATCCGTTGAAGAGCAGTGCGGCAACGATAGGCTTAGCCAGAAAAGCAAGGCCGCGCAGCGGATTCACCCGGAGCAGCGCATGCCAGCACCAGTCAGGAATCCCCAGCATAATCAGCGGAACTGCGACAAGATAAGACAAGGCCATACTGACCATATGGAACGAAAAAAGGATATGCCCCAGCAGACTGACAGGACCGCCCTGCGCCAGATAGAGGGCCAGCATTCCGCATAAGAACAGCCCCCTCCGCCAGAAGGGGACTGCAGTACTGCCTTCAAACCGGGAGGCCAGCGGACCGATCAGCACAAAATATCCGGCGGTCAGCAGGAGCATCAGGGCCAGAAACAGCGGACTCCACAGTTCAGTAAAGCTGAAGTATTGTAATCCCGGCATCATGGCAAGCCCTCCCCCCGTACAGTATTAATCCCACCATACCCAGTAGAGCGACATTATAATGCAAGTGCCCGCGATAAAAAATCCGCCCAGCATGAAGATAATCGGCATCATATGCCCTTTGTCCTTCAGATGCATCCAGAAGCCCATCTGCAGGATCACCTGCAGCACAGCCATCACCAGCAGCAGAATAACGGCAAAGGTGGCATTCACCCCTCCGGCGGCCACTGCGGCAAAGGCGATCAGCGTCAGGACAATGGAGAAGACAAAGACAACAATATGCCGCTGCGGTCCTTCCGGGCGGTGCCGGTGCTTCACCGGAGAGTCCGGAGAATGCTGCTTCGTCGCCATGGCTTCATCCCACCTTTCCAAGGAGGTATACTACCGTGAAGATAAAGACCCACACCACATCAATGAAATGCCAGTACATCGCCGACACATAAATCTTCGGTGCGGTTACCACCGTCAGCCCCTTATGCATTAACTGGCCAATCAGTACTGATATCCACAGGATACCGAAGGCCACATGGGCACCGTGAAAGCCGACCAGGGTATAAAAAGCCGAGCTGAATGCACTGGTGGTCATTCCGAATTCCTCATGCCTGATGTATACGCTGAATTCGTAAATCTCCAGAACCAGGAAGCATAGTCCGAGCAGTACCGTGACCAGCAGCCAGTTCCGCAGCATGGTGACGCGGCCCCGGTGCATCGCCTGGATCGCGAAGACACTGGTCAGACTGCTGACCAGCAGGAGAAAGGTTGCCGCCGCGACCAGCGGAAGATGAAACAGCTCATTCGCAGACGGGCCTTCATTGGTCTGATTGCGCAGCGCCAGGAAGGTTGCGAAGAGGGTGCCGAAGAGCACCGCTTCCCCACCAAGGAACAGCCAGAAGGCCAGCACCTTGTTGCGCCCTTCGAGTGTTGCTTTTTCCGGTTCATGCGGGAGAGTCCCATTCGCTGCTTCAGCATGTGCTGTAGTCATATCCGCTCACCTTCCTTCCAGCTCTTCGGGTTCAATATGCCAGCCCGGATCATCGAACAGCGACCGCATCAGCATGGAACCGAAGGTAATAAGCAGTCCCAGTGCCGTAACGATATAGTTATTGAACAGAAAGCTCATTATACTGCTGCTGAACTCATCACGGCTGAACATGAAGCCCAGTCCCGCTATGAAAATACCGACCGACATCAGGAACGGCAGGATCGTTGCTGAAGGCATATGAATCGAGCCCACCGGTTCGGACGGGGTCATCCCCTTGTGTCCGGCCATTTTTTCCTTCCAGAAGGCATCCAGGCCCCGCACCAGCGGCGTCTGCTTGAAGTTATATTCCGGCGGCGGTGAAGGGATCGTCCATTCGAGTGTCCGGCCGTCTTCCCACGGATCGTCGGCTGCATCAGCCGGCCGTCTCGAGGTCAGGAAGATATTCGTGAGGAAGATCAGCATGCCGACCCCCATCAGCATCGCACCAATAGTGCTGACCAGGTTAAGCAGATCAAACTGCTGATTCGGCAAATAGGTGAATACACGGCGCTGCATGCCCATCAGTCCCAGGAAATGCTGCACGAAGAACGTCAGGTGGAAGCCGATAATGAACGTCCAGAAGGTCCACTTGCCTAACGTCTCACTGAGCATCCGCCCGAACATCTTCGGCCACCAGTAATGCAGTCCGGCAAACAGCCCGAGCACCAGACCGCCGACAATAACATAGTGGAAATGCGCCACTACGAAGTAAGTATCGTGGAACTGGAAGTCCGCAGGCGCAGAGGCCAGCATGACCCCCGTTACCCCGCCCATGGTGAAGGTTGGGATGAAGCCGGCTGCGAACAGATTAGGGGTGGTGAAGCGTACCTGTCCGCCCCACATGGTGAACAGCCAGTTGAAGATCTTGATCCCGGTCGGAACGGCGATCAGCATGGTGGAGACTGAGAACAACGCATTCGCTACCGGACCGAGGCCGGTGGTGAACATATGATGCGCCCAGACCATGAAGCCCAGGAAGGCGATCAGAATCGTTGCGAACACCATGGAGCTATACCCGAACAGCCGCTTGCGCGAGAAGGTCGGAATAACCTCAGAGATGACGCCGAAGGCCGGAAGAATCAGAATGTATACTTCGGGATGGCCGAAGATCCAGAAGATATGCTGCCACAGCACCGGATTGCCGCCTCCGGCAACATTGAAGAAGTTGGCTTCCAGTATCCGGTCGAAAGTAAGCAGGACAAGGCCTACAGTAATAGCAGGGAAAGCGAATAGAATAATGGCTGAAGTAATAAAAGTGGTCCAGGCGAACATCGGCATCCGCATGAAGGACATCCCCGGTGCGCGCATCGTGATGATGGTGGCCAGGAAGTTAATGCCGCCAATCAGTGTGCCAAGGCCTGCAATCTGCAGTCCGATGGTATAAAAGTCCACCCCGTGCGTGGGGCTGTAGCCCGTGCTGGAGAGCGGGGTATATGCGGTCCAGCCCGCATCAGGCGCACCGCCCATTACCCAGCTGAGGTTGAGCAGAATTCCGCCGAACAGGAAGGTCCAGAATCCGAGCGCATTGAGAAAAGGAAAGGCTACGTCACGTGCACCAATCTGCAGCGGTATGACTGCATTCATCAGTGCGAAGATGACAGGCATCACGCCAAGAAAGATCATCGTCGTGCCATGCATGGTAATCAGTTCATTGAAGGTCTGGGCATCCAGAAAGGTATTCATCGGCTTGATCAGCTGAATACGGATCAGAATCGCTTCCAGTCCGCCGATGCCGAAGAAGATGCCTCCAGCCCACAGGTAGAGAATCGCGATCTTCTTATGATCGACGGTGGTGATCCAGTCCATTAGCCCGGTATGCCGTTTAACGCTGTGGCCATGCTTCAAGGGCTGGGAGGGATGCAAGGATTGCGCTGCTTCGGCCAAGGTACGTACCCCCTTTTTCAAATATGCTGCTTCCGCTTCGGGCTATAGGCTATCCGGCTTCAGTCCAGCGTGTAACCGGCCAGAAACTCGGCAATTCCGTCAATTTCTTCATCGCTTAAGCCCAGGTCCTTGGGATCCGGCATCTTGTTGCCCGGCTTCACGCTCTGGGGATCATGCAGCCACGTCTTCAGATTCTCTTCTACCGGTGCCCCGTCCACGCGAGTGTCGTCATTAAGCAGAATGCCGGCCACCGATTCGCGGGAGCCGATTCCGGTCAGATTGGGAGCCTGGGAAAGATCCTGCATACTTCCAGTCGCATGGCAGGTCAGGCACTGGGATTTGAAGGTCTCCGCGAGCGCCGGATCATCCGGCAGCACGGAATCAGGAGCCTTCATCGAAGCTAACCACTCCTCAAAGGCCGTACTACTGACTGACTTTACCTTAAACTCCATGAAGCCGTGGGAAGGCCCGCACAGCTCCGCACATTTGCCGCGGTAAACGCCTTCATTCGGCGCACTGAAGCTGAAGCGGTTGACCGTTCCGTCGGGGTTGGTGTCCATTTTGCCGGAGAGCGAAGGTACCCAGAAGGAGTGCAGGACATCCTTGGTGCTTAGCTCAAAAGCGATATCCTTGCCGGCGGGAATCACCAGATCCTGTGCTGTTGTCACCCCGTAATCCGTATATTCAAACTCCCACCAGTATTGATGGCCGGTCACTTTGACCTTAATGGCATCCTTATCATCCGAATGATCATTGCCGGCAGCGAACACCGCCTTCACTGTAGGAACCGCCAGCACAACTACGAGAATAAGCGGGATGACCGTCCACAGCACTTCGAGCCTGAAGCTGCCTTCCACCTGTTTGGGAATCTCGTTCTGATCCGGTTTCCGGCGGAAACGGATCCATACATAAGCCGCAATGGAGAAGACGACCAAAAGCACCACGATCATGATTGAGATCGACAGCTTCATAAGTGCAAACGAGCTTTCCGCTGCGGGTCCCTGCGGTCTGAGTACCGACAAGTCTTCCCGCCCGCATCCGGCAAGAATGAGTCCAAGCGCTGCGGTCATGGGAAGAAGCCGCTTTCCAGCCTGCCACGTTTTCATCATTGATCTACCCCGCTTTTCCCGAATTCGTAGATTAGAGTATTTTCCTGTCAATTATAACAATCACTATTAATATAAGTTCGCCCCACTGTTTTGTCAATCGTTCACAACAATTTCACATAATCATTTTGAAAAAGAAAAAAGCTTGTCCTTACTGATTTTAAAAGCGCTTTCAAAATAAGGTGAAAACTGTTAAACTACTTTTAAAGCGTATTCATATGTATTTGTGTCTATTAATTCATTTGACTAATTATAGAGACCTGTATCCGGTAAACCGGGCAGACAAAAAAAACCGATTCCAGCGGCAGCAGGCTGCCCGGGCACGGTTTATGAGAATCCTCATGGATGTTATAGCGCAAAATGTTGTCATCAAAAAGCAGAAGCAGAAGCAGAACAATTCTATCTGTTGTTTAAGAAACGGACGAATTCATTCTTACCAGTTCATGCTCCACAACCATGGTCAGCTCTTCTTCATAGCCTCCCGTGATCCGATACTTCCGGACGTACTCCTTCACAAATTTCTTGGGATCTTTGGGCCGGAAAATGCGTGTCATTTCCCGTAGACTTTCCTTGACTTCGTTATGACCTTTACTTGCCATGATCAGTTCCCTCCCAAAACATTGAAAATGAATGCTCCGTTGTAGAGAATGCATGATGAAAAGTCCGCCGTAACCTTGAAATGCAAGTTAAGAAACCATTACACATACGTGGCTTGCATTATCCGCCTTGACCATCCTTCCGGTATTCCGGAAATCCGCCTTGCCGGTGAAGCAGGTTCGTCGTGATTTGGGCTGAGAGTAAGGATGTCTCAGAGTAAAGACACCTTGACACTTTAGTTACCCGAAGAGCCACTTGCTGAATCACTCCTTTCGGGCCTTATCGTTATATTGTATCATAATCCAGTCCAAGTTCCACCTTTCCTTGTAAAATATGCGAATGGAAATTTTTTATACTTCTTTAGCTTCCACGCTAAGTAAGCTCCTCATTTTCCGCTACAACCGCTACTCCTGACCTGACCTCAGCAACGCGTCCGGCCCCCTGTGGCTAAAATATATAGTATGTCTTCCGCCAGCTTCGGGAACCTGATATTAGTCTAACCAATGCTGCAGAAAATATTGGACATATCCCCTGTGCAGTTCATACTTTAACGTGATTCTTCATAGGCTTGTAGGGAGGAAGGTTGATTATCCGTGCCTTTCTTCTTCAAACCAAGGAGAGTGAGCCCTTTGTCCCCTTTCAGATCTTCCACCGGATTGCCCGATAATATTGCCGCCGCCTTGTGTTACTTCTTCCCGTTCATTGGTGCCATTGTGTTCCTCGCGCTGGAGAAGCGCAGCCGGTTCGTCCTGTTCCACTCGCTGCAATCCCTGATTGCCTTCGGGGCGCTGATGGTAGCCCATGTACTGAGCGGCTTCATCCCTTTTCTCGGTTTTGTCGTGGCTGCCCTTCTCTCCCTGCTGGGCTTCGCCGTATGGCTGCTGATGATCTACCACGCACTGGGCGGAAGATGGTATAAGCTGCCCTGGGCAGGAGCAATTGCCGAGAGTCAGCTGCGGCAGCTGTAACCGGTAAAAAAGATTCCCTTTTGCCTGTCCTCTCCGTACAATGGAATCAGGACTTACAGGAATCTTTACAGGCTGGGGGAACAACCATGTATTTATTGATCATAAATTCCCGCTCGGGCGGCGGAGCGGGGCTGCGGACTTGGCATACCGTTGAAGCCATGCTCAAGGCACGCGCCATTGCGCATGAAGCACTGTTCACGCAAAGCGCAGACAGCGCGGAGAATCAGGTGCTGCACTCCCTTGCCCGCCGCGAGGACTGGCGCGCCGCCATCGTTATCGGCGGCGACGGCACGATCCACAGCGTGCTGGGCGCACTGCGGCGCAGAGGGGTGCCGCTCGGCGTAATCCCCGCCGGCTCCGGCAACGACACCGCGCGGGGCTTCGGCATCCCGCTCACTCCGGAGGCAGCGCTGGATAACGCGCTGCAGGACCGCTGTCTCGAAGCTGATCTGCTCTCGGGCGCGGACGGGCTCACCCTGACCGCCGTAGCCAGCGGCTTCGATGCCCAGGTAGCCGTCAATGTGAACAACAGCCGCTACAAACGGCTGTGCAATGCCATCGGCGCCGGCCGCCTGGCTTATATCATCGGCATTCTGCATACGCTGATTACCTTCAAGCCCTGCCGGGTCAGCGTGACCTGCGACGGCAGGGAGCAGACCTTCGACCGGGCGTGGCTGGTCTCGGTCTGCAACCTGCCCAGCTACGGCGGCGGCCTGCTGATCTGCCCGCAGGCGGAGTCAGGCGACGGCCTGCTCGACGTCTGCGTCGTCCACGGGATCAGCCGCGGGCAGTTGCTGCGGCTGTTCCCGACGGTGGTGAAGGGCAAGCATGTTGCGCTGCCCTACGTCACCATGCTGCGCGGACGCAGCGTAGCCGTCCACTTCGCGCAGCCGCGCCATGCCATCGGCGACGGCGAGGGCCTCGGCACCGCGCCGCTGGCCGTGCGCTGCGAGCCGGGGGCGCTGCGCGTGCTCTCGCCGCTGGCGGCGGCCGGCGCGCAGGGCGCGGCCGGGCCGTGCCACGCGAGCGGCTAGGCGGGGCGCGTGTCGCTGAGGCTGTGGGAGCCGTGGCGTGGCCGGCGGGAGGCACGGCCGGCTGGCCGAGCACGGGCAGCCGGTTGAGCCTGCTTCCACCAACGACGTTCCGGCGATCTAGCCACTATGTACCCCTTGCGGACTGAGAGGACCTTAATCTCTCCGGCAAGGGGTTTTTAGTTGACTTGCAGACTGAGATTCCGCTATGCCCCACAAATTGATTGATCTGATGCACCAAATGAACAAATAAGCGCACTGGAGTCCGCTGGCAGCAAAAACACGCCAAATTTCCCAAATAAGCGCATTTCAGTCCGCGTAGTATATTGCACATTCCTATCCCCCGCCTGAATCCAGTTACTCACAAACCAGCTCGCACATCCCCTCCCGCTCCCGCACAACATCTGCATTACTCACACTAGCTTCTACAATGCACACTCCCAATCTCCCCGTAATCCCATCATCCCTTGCTCCCATCAATTCACACTTCGGCCCGCCGTAACTCCATGATCCCTCGCTTCCATCATTCACTCTTCATCCCGCCTCAACTCCATCACCCCATGTTCCCATCAATTCACTCTTCCGCCCGCTTATGCCCCATGTTACTCACAAACTAGCTCGCTCATCCCTTCAGCTTCAGTCCAGCAGATTCGTCTCAGCTCCTCTCCCGCATTACTCAGCAGGCCAAACCAGCGCCTGACCGAAGCACTGGAGGCGTATGACTGGCCGCACATTGAAGGCGTTAGCCGTGAGCTTCGTACCTGCTCTCTAAGGCTACAACCCAGCACTCCCCTCAGCCGCACTAACTATGCCCGCCTTCAAACACAAACAGGCAGGCCCACGGATAACCTCCGGGGGCCTGCCTGTTATTTACGTCTGCCGCAAAAGTCCACCCGGCAGTTCTCCTACTCTTCCACGAAGCCAACAACGCCGTCATCCAGCGAAGCGATCCGCACCAGCGACTCCACGCGGTAGCCGGCTTCCTTCAGCAGCCGGTTGCCGGGCTGGAAAGCTTTTTCGATCACAATCCCAATCCCGGCAACACTGCCGCCCGCCTGTTCAACAATCCGCGCCAGCCCGAAGGCCGCTTCACCATTCGCCAGGAAATCATCGACGATCAGCACGCGCTCACCGGGTGCGATGAACTTTCGGGAGACGGTAATTTCATTGGTTTCCTTCTTCGTGAAGGAGTAGACCTTCTCCACATAAATATCTTCCGTCAGCGTCAGCGACTTCTGCTTGCGGGCAAAAATCATCGGGACCTCAAGCTCCAGCGCCGTCATAATGCCGGGGGCAATCCCCGAGGATTCGATGGTCAGCACCTTGGTGATTCCTTCCCCGGCGAAACGGCGGGTAAACTCGCGCCCTACTTCACGCATCAGGAAAGGGTCCATCTGGTGATTCAGAAAAGAATCAACCTTGAGCACACCAGGGCCGAGAACAATACCTTCGTTAATGACCTTTTGTCTCAATAACTCCATCCGTGCTCCTCCTCTATCCTCAAATGGACCCTGCTTCGTCTGCTACAGACCCGTAGGTTTCTGGGGCAGCAGGTTACCGACAATCGACTTCAGCTCGTTATCCTGCTTACTGTTCTTTTTGCCGTTGTCAAAGCTCGTAATCCGAATCTCTGAATACTTCTCTCCAGGTGCCACAGGTTTGAACACTAACTTCTCCCGGTCCTCAAGCCGGACATTAAAATTCATGTCCTTAAACATGCCGATTAGATCCTGCTCTCCCGGGGTCTTCCCTTCGTCCAAAAACAGCAATCCGCGTAACGGCTTAACGCCTTCCGAATGCTGCACATCAAAATGAACAATACACTCCACGCTTGTCACCTCCCTAGCTTAGTACCCTCTGCATCCCAGGAGCTACTCCGCCTGTTCTTCCCCGGCTTCATCCTGGTCATGCAGTACATATTTGCTGTAAATCCGGCCATAGCGTTCCCCGTACCGCTTCTGCAGCTCAGGCCCCATATCTTCTTCAAGCTCGAACAATACCATTTCCTGTGTAAAATGATTCAGCAGCAGCTCCACGAGCACCGGATGCTCGGTAACCACCGCCTGCGCGGTTCCGTCCTCATAACGCATGCCGAGCATACACCAGGAACGGTCGATGACAAAAGAAAACTTCCGCCCCCCGCTGCGCTGTGGCTTACCGTCCAGCGGCGGCCATATCGGGTATGGCGCAGAGGCCGCGTTGCCGCCGTCAAAAGCCCACAGCAGCTTCACTCCGCGCAGCTCTGCCTGCTCCAGCTCGCTGCGCAGCAGCGAGGCTTCCTCCCGCCATACATCAACCACGATCTCCTGAGCCGCTAGATTCAGCTGGCGGATCAGCGCTCCCGTTACGTTGCGGTCACCTTCCACGTTATAGAATGAAGGGCTGACCGGGCCTCCGCGCGGCATTTCACTTTCCATATACGCCAGCGACGCCTGTACCCGGCCGGATATCATCGTCGCCAGCTCTTCAGGGTCCAGCACGCTGTAGCGGGCCGGCTCCCCTTCCCCGCAGCGTACGTAGCCTTGTTGCGTCAGGCGCTGAAGCGCCGCGTATACATTCGATCTTGATACTCCTAGCTGCTTTGCCACTTCGTAGCCCGAAGCCTGGCCCTTGGTGGCCAGCTCAACCATAATTTTGGATTCCATCTCTGTGAAACCCAAATTGCGCAGATGCAGCAGCAACTGTTCCATCTATGTTGTCCCCCTAAGCTGTCTGTCTAACCCTGTCTAAATTTGCTCCGACCCGCAGCGCGGGCACCACATTGAGCCTTTCGGCAGATCGGCGCGGCAAATCTGGCATTTCACAATATCCCGTGTACCCGATTCGCTGACGGCAGTCTCTTCTGCAGGCTCACTGGCTTTCCAGTCGCGGATCCGGCGGTCCAGCTCCAGCTGGCGCTCACGTTCACGCTCCAGTTCATCGGCCTCACGGCGGCCCCGTTCTGTATCCGGAAGAACCCGTTCATACTCTTCAGGCTCCGGTTCAACTTCAATTTCCGGCAAGGCTTCGGCGTACTGGACAGGTTGTTCAGGTCTCTTAGCGAGTTCCCGCTCCGCTTCTGTCAATTCTTCCTCACCGTAGTATTGATCTTCCTCATCTTCGTGCTCATGTACGGTATGTACCGTAACGGTAGGCGCCGGGTCCTTGCGCTGCACCGGTTCCTTGCGCAGTGGCAGCTCCTCAAGCTTGCGTCCGCAGTGCGGGCAGAAGTTGGCATCCAGTGCTACGATCTGGCCGCAGGCACAGAGCCGTTCATTCTTCAGTTCGGCAATTCTTGAGCGCACACCCTCAATCTGCTCCTGAAGCTTGTTACAGCCGCGCGCCAGCTCGATCATCTGCCCCTCTGCCACCGACATATCTCTGGAACGATATCCTTCGTAGAAAAGCTTTCCCATTTTCAAAAATTCAAGTTGCATCTCATGTTCGATATCAGAAATTTGCCCGTTCAGCTTGCCTACTTCCACCGAGCTTTGCGCTTTTTCACTCACCCGGCTGGCACCGTCTTTAATGCGTTGCAGAAAATTCATTGTAGTTCCTCCTTCTCCAGAGTGAGAATAGGCTGATTCGCAGCCGCAAAATAACCCTATACATCCTTATCGCTCCGTATAGCAGTGGAAACGTGACTCTATCATACCAAAAGTCCCTGACAGATTCATTATTTGTCGTCAGGTGTTAAATACTACATGACGAACATTATCGAATAATGGAGGGATAACATTGCCTGACGATAACCATAAACGATATTTCGTATCCGTGAATCATGGCCTGATTCAGGATGTGCGTAACGACTCGAACGAATTTGAGGTTCTGCTCTCGGATGAAGAGCTTACCGTGCTCCAGGATCTTCTGAAAGGTCTGGCCGGTGAGGACGACTATGCCTTCCGGCGTGCTTTTGTCCCCTATAAATCAGCCGATCATGATGATGCTGCTGAGCAGTTTGACGATGCCACCATTCATCTGTTCCAGTATTTGCATGACCACGGCACAGACGAAACGCGCCGGCTCATTGATGAAATGAATGTTCTGCAGAGGCTCGGAAATACCGGCTACCAGGATGAAGGTTACGGCGGCGGTTCTCCGACTAACAAGTAGAAACGGCTCTGCCGCCCTAATCTGGATCGTAAAGCCCCGTCCCGTCTGACAGATAGGCCTATTGTGAGCTAATACGCTGCTGCGGGAAGAATGTTTCTCTTCTGCTTCATCCGGCTTTGTTTTGCTTCCGGGGCTGTACTTCGGTTAAAATAGAATCACATAAACTGCAGCGCATTTTATGCGAACGCCGTAGTCATCCGTTCATGGTCTACAGTCACAAATAACGAATACCGGGAGAGTTTCAGTGGAAGAATACGATAGTACACAGGTTACACTACACAAGTTGCAGGTCCATGTGAAGGATATGCAGAAGTGGCAGGTACACGAAGATTTTGCCAAGCAGGTTGAGAATTTCAAAGCTTTGCCGGCGCTTTACCGACATGCTCTGAATGAGCTTGAGAATAAAATTGATGTCATCCGTACAGAATGGCAGGTACGCGACGGCTTCAGCCCCATCGAGCATGTGAAGTCACGCATTAAGGAACCGAAGAGCATTGTACAGAAGATGGAACGCAAAGGCCATGATTTCACGCTGGAAAATATGGAGCAGCACATTCACGATATTGCAGGTATGCGGATCGTCTGTGCTTTTGTGAAGGATATTTACCGGCTGGTGGATCACCTGTGCGCGCGCGAGGACATCCGTGTACTGGAAATTAAGGATTACATCGCCCATCCGAAGCCTAACGGCTATCAGAGTCTGCATCTTATCGTCGCCATCCCCCTTGTGCTGCTGGAAGGAACCCGCTGGGTCAAAGCCGAAATTCAGCTCCGCACACTCGCTATGGATTTCTGGGCCAGCATGGAGCATATTCTCTACTATAAATTTGACAAACAGCTGCCGCCGCATGTGGCTGAGGAATTGAAGGAGGCTGCGCGTGCCGCCGATGAACTGGATCAGAAGATGCTCCGCCTGCGCCGGGAGATCCTCGAACTGTCAGAAGCGGAAGGCAGCAGTAATGAACCCTTAGTATAAGTATATTTGTATACAATCAAGGCAGTACTTTAACAGCTAGGATGTTAAAGTACTGCCTTGATTTGCGTTGTCCGCTTACAATTTATTCAAGCGAGCCGCACGTTTGGCGGCGGCTTCTGATACCCGGCGCATCAGCAGGGCAAGTCCTTCCCGGGCCTTGGGCGTCTGCGGCAGCAGCGCGCTCCAGTCCTCTTCCGGTTCAATGACATCAGGCATAGCCGGAAATGGCCGGGCAGAGATCTCATGAAACAGCGGCCCCGGCTGATGAAGCGAGCCCTCCGCAGCCGCCTCGGCCAGCCATTCTCCCGAGGACACTGCCGGACCTTTACGTTCCAGCCGGGCCAGCTCGGACGCAAGCGTTACAGGCGCAGGCGTCCCTTCTTCGGTAACCCGCTCATTCTCCTGCTCCGCCCAGAGAGCAAACACCCCGGAGAGCAGCTCCTCCTTGGACAGGCCGCGCAGGGCAAAAGCCAGCAGCGGCTCCTTCGCCAGCTGCTGCTTCACCCGAAGCCGCAGCTCCCCGGCGGGCAGCAAGCCTGTGCCCTGTTCATTGGCCGCCTGTTCGAGCTCAGCATCAGCAGGCAGCACCTCAAGAGCAGCAAGTCCGCCTTCCAGGCTGCCCTGGAGCAGCTCATACAATTCACCCGGATGCGCAGAGAGCTGTAGCAGCACCTCATTCTTCCGGGCGGCCGTCCATTCCGGAATATGCAAAGTGAACACCGCGCGCTGCGCTTGTTCCTCTGCAACTGCGCCGGATTTGCCGTTCCGTCTGCCTGCACCTTCCGCAGCAGCGGTTCCCAGGCTCCCGGTGGCCTTGATCTTTCCCGGCAGCACCTCCAGCTTCAACTCCAGCAGTTCACTCATGGATGTCCCCCTCTTTCTGCAATACAGCTATCATTTACATCCAGTCCTGTCCTTGCAGCTCGATCAGCTCCTTCAGCTCATGGTTGGACATTTCGGTCAACCAATTCTCGCCGGAGCCGACTACCTGCTCGGACAGACTTTTTTTACGCTCAATCAGTTCATCGATCCGTTCCTCCAGCGTTCCCTGGCAGATCAGCTTATGCACCTGAACATTCTTGTGCTGCCCGATCCGGAATGCCCGGTCCGTAGCCTGGTTCTCCACTGCCGGGTTCCACCAGCGGTCATAATGCAGCACATGATTGGCCCTGGTCAGATTGAGGCCTACGCCCCCGGCTTTGAGGGACAGGACGAAGAATGCAGGACCTTCCCCCTCCTGAAAAGCATGCACCATCTCGTCGCGTTCACGCTTCGGAATACCGCCATGCAGGAAGAGCGGTGTCTGCCCGTACCTTCTGGCCAGCCGGCTGACGAGCAGCTCGCCCATCGCCACATACTGCGTGAAGATCAGCGCGGACTCCCCAAGCTCGGAGATGCTGTCCAGCACCTCGAACATCACATCCATTTTGCCGGAAGGCTCACTGCGCAGGCTCCGTCCGTCATCCTTGCGGAACAGCTGCGGATGATCACAGATCTGCTTCAGCTTGGTCAGCGAGGACAGCACCAGCCCCCGCCGGGCCATGCCCGACCGCTCACCGATTACGCCGAGCATCTCATCCACAACCCCCTGATACAGGGCTGCCTGCGTTTCTGTTAGCGGACAATACGACTTGAGCTCGATCTTCTCGGGAAGATCCTTCGAAATATCGGGATCACTCTTCAGGCGGCGCAGCAGGAATGGCGATACGAGTCGGTGAAGCTCACGCAGCCGTTCCCCGCCTTCGCCGGATACATACCGCTGGCGGAAGGAATGATAGGTTCCGAGGTACCCCGGATTCAAGAAATGAAAGATCGACCACAGCTCGCCGAGCCGGTTCTCTACCGGGGTACCGGTCATCGCAATCCGGTGCGGTGCGGTCAGCTTCATGACACTCTGCGCCTGTTTGGTGCGGTGGTTCTTAATATACTGCGCCTCATCCAGCACAACGGTTGACCAGTGCACCCCGGCCAGATCCTCACTGTCCCGGCCTGCCAGATGATACGTTGTCAGTACAATCTCATGGCTGGCGGCAAGCTCGGTGAAGCCTTCTCCGCGTACCCGCCGGCCGCCATGATGGATATGCACACTAAGCGAAGGTGCAAACCGCTGCAGTTCCCGCTGCCAGTTCCCCAGCAGTGAGGTCGGGCAGAGAATAAGCACAGGCTCCTGCTTCTCTCCCGGCGGCGCATTCAGCGCACGGTCCAGCAGGCAGGTGATCACCTGCACGGTTTTGCCAAGCCCCATATCATCGGCCAGACAGACCCCGAAGCCAAGGCCGCTAAGCGCCGTAAGCCATTGATATCCCCGCTCCTGATAAGGCCGCAGGGTACCATTCAGATCATCCGGCACCGGACGCATGGGTAGCCCGCGCAGCACATCGCCATGCATAAGGGAGGCCAGCAAACCGGAGGTCTCCATGCCCGTGACCGACATGCCCTTCCATAGCCGTTCTTCGCCATCCTCGGCTTCCAGGCGCATCCAGTCTGCTGCCGTCATCTCTCCGCTCTCGTTGCGCTTCATATATCTCAGGACCTGACGGACCTCCTTCGGGTCCACTTCGATCCATTCGCCCCGGAAACGTACAAATGGCACTCCGGCTTCAACCAGAGCATTCAGTTCATCCTCGCTGATCTCCGAATCGCCCAGGGAGGCCTCGATGCGGAAGGAGATCAGCTCCTCCATGCCTAGCGCTGCTTGTACAGGGCCGTCCACTCCGCCTGGCGGCGGCTGCATCTTCATTCTCATCCCGATCCGCCGCCGTCCTTCGCGGCTCCAGCGTGAAGGCATCTGCACCGTAATTCCCCGTTCACGCAGCTGCTGTACACTCTCCTTCAGGAAAAAATACAGCCGCTCCGGAAGCAGCTCTACCCCGCGCGGCGCCGGTTCGGCCAGCGCACGCTGAATGTCCGGCGAGATTTTGGCTGCCCGCCCCAGCGCAGCAAGCAGCTGCTGCTGAATGTTGCGGTAGCGCTTGCCCCACAGCGTGAATTCCCGTTCCCGGCTGCTCCAGACCGCTTCAGCCGGAATCCAGAATTCACCTTCCTCCCGGCTCTCCGCCCAGAACGTCAGCCGCCACAGCTCACTGTCGTCTGCAGGCGGCTCCAGCCGCAGGCCCAGGCTGAGCTGTCCGCTGCGTGCCTCCTCAGTCTCGAAATGCGGCACCTCGTTGCCTGCCGTCTCACTCACGGCAGCCAGAAGCTCGGTCACTTCAGCCGGAGTCCCCTGAACAGGGATATCCCGGCTGCCGGTCAGCAGACTGTTCCACCACAGTTCAGTAAGCGGCGAATAGCCGCGGCGGTAGTTCGCTTTGAAGGGACTCAGCGCACTCTCGTTGGCCGCGACCACATTCTTGATCTCCGCTGTCATCACAGCCTGCAGGAACGAATAGAGCACGTACCCGCCTGCTTCCTCACGCGAGGACAGATCCCCCTCCTCGGCTACGTGAGTGCCGAGTGCAAGCACCGGCATGGAAGCCGCCATCTGCAGGAAGAATTCCTTATCCGCCTCTTCCCGGAAAGCCGGCGACCAGCATACCGCTGCCGCCTGCTCGCCTCCGCGGCGGCGTGAGCCCACCTTGCGCGGCGGCTGAGCGCCGGGGACAATCCCGCCTTTGCCCATCAGCTCCAGCGCAAACCGGGCAGCAGCCGACCAGTAGCGCAGTTCTCCACCCGGCTCTATGCCCTGGGCGCGGCTTGCCTGCTCATCCCAGGCAAGGAGCAGCTCGAAAGCGTCCTTGGGCGACAGGGCCAGCCCTTCGAGGGTGCGCCCCGGCATTCCGCGCCGTGCCGTCTTCCCTTCCACGGCGGCGGCGGCAGGATACTTCACTTCCGCCAGCCGCAGCGCAGCACCCGCAAAAGGACGCCAGCCGCTCCGAAATTCCAGCCGTTTAATCACACGTGTCCACGCGTCCACCTTCGGCTCAGAAGTTTCACCCGAGAAGCAAAATAATACGTCCCCTAACCATATTGCATACAGATGCTTAATCATTGATGATCTCCATTCTTTTAAGCAAACAGAAAGAGCCAGTCCGTCCCAGCGGGAAGACTGTTTCCTTCTCTGCGAGAAATATATTATGAAGCTGTACTAGCAGCAGTAACTGTACAGCCATCCCATTGTGGTTATCACTGCAACTTTTTTCTTCATCCCTTCATCTTATACGAAAAAGTCTATATTTAAAAACTTTTCTGCACGTTTTCTGCAGAAAATCTGCAGATTCTTTTGCAAATCCACCCCATTCGCAGTTCCGTCAGCATTCCGGAGGGGTCCTCAGACCCAATCGGGCTGCTTGAAGCTTGAAGCTTGAAGCTTGAAGTCATTTGACTCGCCTCGCCATTGGACTAAGCCCTTGGTACCTCCTACGCTAATCATTAACCCAATTGTCAGATATCCCACACCATCGGCACAGCAAAACTGGCAGCCGCAAGCATCGGCCTAACGCCAATAGGATTATTGTGCAACCAGTATGTCTTTCGGGGACCTCAACAGCACTGTACGGGACTCGCAGGCAATTCAGGAAACTTAATGGCATATGGGGAACTGATTGGCACCATAGAAACTCCATGGTATCTTGGGAACTCACTAGCACCTTGAGAACTCCATGGCACCTTGAGAATCATTGTACCCCACCTTATAAGCTGCACTTAACTCTGATGACCGTATTTAAGTATTTAAGACTAATTGTAAACACGCAACCGCTCAATCGGCGGTGGTCAGATCAAATAAATCCAAAATGTTGTATGTATTACAACCTTGATCCCATAATACGAAGGCTTCCGAAGGGAATGTTGTATGAAATGCAAGAATTATCTCCGAACGTCGCTTGAATGAGAGAAAATGCTGCATTCCTTACAACAATTTCCGATTCCGCTAGATTTCGTGGTAGGAATGTTGTATTTTGTGCAGGATTAAAATTTTCAATCAATTCAAAGCAGTGTTTCAGCAACTTGTTCAAATTTGATCCTTCGCCCGATAGCCCCACACGCAAAGGTAACAGCCAAGGTGCAAACTCATTTTCAGTCCTTACAAAGGACATCAATAGAATATTAAGTGGAATAATGTAACTTAATTCGGCTATTTTAAGTGATTTTCATCAAATAAGTGGATAAACGCTACTTAATTTCGTCCATTACTGCTGGCTTGGCCCATATGCAGAAATTTAAGTGCTCTTTTTCCAACTGTTGTTTATCAGGTGGCCCTTCATCTGCCAGCAGGTGGAGAAAATCCAACTAATCGGTCCTTTGCATCATCCGTACCCGGCAAAACTGTTTTTTTCAGGCAGCACAAAGAACCGTCCTCCCCTCTAAGCAGGGGGAAGCCGGCTCTTTATAAACTAAAAGAGTTACTTGTCCGCCTGAATCCGCAGCTCCCCGCCGTCTGCAGCATCCGCTACCTGTACAATAATCGCACCCTTCTTGCCGTTATAAACCCAGCCCTCTTTGCCTTCATTCAGCTGTTCCAGGGTGATCTCCTCAAGGCCGTCCACCGCAGCCACGGTGAAGAACGGATAACAGAGCGCAAACCGCAGCATCTCCCGGCGCGGCTTATAATCATGCACGCCATATACCCATTGCAGCACCAAACCGCCTTCAGTCCCCGTAGCCTGCACAGCAAGCTCTGTATATTGACCTTTTCGGTAACCGAAGCTGTGCCCGTCATCCTCATACAGCTTGAAGGCCGCCGAGAATCCTTTGGCAGCTTCCGCCCCGTACAGATGGAAGATGACCGTCTCTTCCGTGTCCTCCAGCGCATACTGCTTCAGCGGACCTTCGGCCGTGAAGCTGCCCGCCTTCACATACATCGGCATAATATGCAGCGGTGCAGCAGCAAGAATATGACGGCCGCCTTCGTGAATCTCCCCATCCCAATAGTCAATCCAGCAGCCTTCGGGCAGGTAGACCGAGCGGTGATCTGTATCCGGGCGGTAGACGGGAGCAATCAGCACATTCTCGCCAAGCAGGAACTGATCGCACAGATTGGTCACATGCGGGTCACGCGGATATTCAAGGATAAGCGGACGGATCACAGGCAGCCCGCACATTTCCGCCTCATGAAACAGATTGTACAAATGCGGCATCCAGCGGTACCTCAGTCCGATGAATTCGCGCAGAATCCCCTCCACTTCTTCCCCGAAGGACCAGGGCTCCTGACGCAGCGTTCCGATGGAGGAATGATTGCGGCAGTATGGGAAAAACACGCCCATTTGCGTCCAGCGCACCAGCAGCTGTGCAGACGTATGATGGGCGAACCCGCCGATGTCCGGCCCGGAGAACGCCAGTCCCGACAGTCCCATATTGAGCACCATCGGCATGGCCATCGCCATATGCTCCCAGAAGCTGCGGTTATCCCCGGTCCATACGGCTGCATACCGCTGAATACCCGCATAACCGGCCCGGGTCAGCACAAAAGGCCGCTCGCCCCCCATATGCTCGGCAAGTCCCTCATACGTGGCTTTGGACATCATCATCCCGTACAGATTGTGGTATTCCTCATGGGTAACCGGGCGGCCGTTGTTGAAATGCATTACATCGAGGTCCATTGTCTTGGTCTCATTGAAGACCGCCGGCTCGTTCATATCATTCCAGATCCCCTGGATGCCCAGGTCCGTGTAATACTTGTGCAGATCGCCCCACCACTCGGCGGTCCGGCTGTCGCTGAAATCGGGAAATGCGCTGATCCCCGGCCAGACCTCGCCGAAGAAGATATCGCCCTCCAGACGGCGGCAGAAATGCTTTTCCAGCACACCTTGCTTGTAGACGTTGTATTTGGGGTCTTTTTTGACTCCGGGATCCACAATGGGCACGATCCGCACACCCAGCTCCCCGAGCTCTGAGATCATTTTCTGCGGATCCGGGAAGTTGACGGGGTCAAAGGTGAATACGCGGTACTCATCCATATAATGGATATCCAGATAAATGACGTCGCACGGAATATCCTTCTCACGGAAGGTACGTGCCAGCTGCAGCACCTCCTGCTGGTTCATATAACTGTAGCGCGACTGGTGGTAGCCGATCGCCCATTTGGGAGGAAGCGCAATCCGGCCGGTGAGCGAGGTGTATCTTTTGACCACATCCTTCATCTCGGGCCCGTTAATGAAATAAATGTCGTATTCTCCCGTAGAACAGCCAATGGTAAAAGCAACGCCATGCGAGCGCATGTCGAAATCACTCCGGCCCGTATTGTCCAGAAATAATCCGTAGGAGAGATCGCCGTGCATGTGAATGAGCAGCGGAATCGATTCGTAGAGTGCCTCAATCTCCGGCAGATGCGGGGCAAAAACATCGGTATTCCAGTTCGTATAACGCTCCCCGCGTTTATCGAGGAAGCTCGACTTCTCACCCAGTCCGTAAAAATGTGAATCCGGCTGCATATCATACTCCGCATGGCTTGCGCCGCGCGGGTTCCAGCTGGTCAGATTCTGCTGCATAATCACCTTGCCCGAGGTATTCTCCACACGGAGAAGAAACGATGATTTCTCGATAATCAGCCGGATGGCGCTCGTTGTGAAGATCAGCTGCTCCTCCGTCTCATCCACAGGAAACAGATGCGGGATACAGCTCTCATTCATCACCGCCTCCGATGTGGTCAGGTCAGGAACCTCACCATGGAAGACTTTCATCCGGAACATATCATCGCTCAAAAAGATAAAGACAACCCCGGCGCATTCCCCGCGGCAGATATAGACATTCTCCGACCGTTCCCAGGAAACCACGCTTCCCGGAGTGTTCCAGGTCTCCTTCATTACGAGTGGTCCCATCTTCTCGGGGCGTATCGCCTCGCTGCTCTCCATGCCTCATGTCCCCCTTCGGCTATTGCCTGCTTGATCTTAATCGTTCCCGTATTAGCTCTTCCTCTCTACATATTACCCCGAGCTTACGGAAAGCTATCCGTTAATTTCATGACCTGTTGGTCATTTTTTTGCCGGAGATAGTCTTAATTGCTGTTAAAGCGGGTATATTCAATGTAGGCCAAGGATAGGCAAGTACTAAATAACCTAACTTAGGGAGTGACAAGAACATGAGAAGAAGCAATCCTTATAAGTGGTGGAATCTGCTGCTGTACCTCGGCGTAATTGCCGTCAATACGCTGTCGGTTACGCTGCCGCTTGGCGGAAACAGTACGGGAGAAATTTCAGACAGATATCATACTTACCTTACACCGGCCGGCTACGCATTCTCCATCTGGTCTCTGATCTACCTGCTGCTCGCCGGGTTCATTATTTATCAGTTCCGCAGTGATACCGGAGGCAGAGATTCCGTGCAGCGTATAGGCATCTGGTTCATGCTCAGCTGTATATTTAATATGGGTTGGCTGTTCCTCTGGCATTATTTGTACATCGGGCTGTCGCTGGTTGTCATGGTGCTTATGCTGGTTTCACTGATCGTAATCTACCGCCGTACCCGCAGCATCCCGGACCCCACCTCCGGCGAGAAATGGCTGGTTAGACTGCCCTTCAGCATATATCTCGGCTGGATCTCTGTAGCTACCATCGTTAATGTCAGCATCGTGCTGGAGAAGAACAACTGGGACGGCTTCGGGCTATGCGATTCACTTTGGGCGGTGATCATGCTCTGCGTGGGTGCAGTGCTGGCCGTTATTGTGAGCTTCCCTCACCGGGACAGCCTTTATCCGCTCGTCTTCGTCTGGGCCTTCATTGCCATTGCTATTGAACAGAAGGATACAGATAATATTTTCTTCACCGGGCTGATTGCCGCCGGACTTCTGCTGCTCTACAGCATCTGGCTGCTGCTCACCCCGCCGCGTACCCGCAGCAGATATTAACGATACCGGTGAAAAGACATCAGGCTGTCCCGCTCCTGCAAGGGGACGGGGCAGCCTTTATCATTACCTGCTTACCGGCCGATTTCATTATTCCACACTAATCCGCAGCAAAAATCCCACGCACCTGCAAAGAGGTACATGGGATTCAGCCCGGCATTTCGGGTTCTATCTTCAGTAAAGCTTATTTCTTGCGTGCTACCGCTTCGATCTCAACAAGTGCATCCTTCGGCAGACGCGCCACTTCGACTGCGCTGCGGGCCGGATAAGGCTCAGTAAAGAAAGTGGCGTATACTTCATTAACGGCTGCGAAATCATTCATATCCTTCAGATATACCGTTGTTTTGACTACATGCTCCATAGATGCGCCGGCCTCTTCAAGAATGGCCTTCACATTGCTAAGTGACTGGCGCGCCTGTTCCTGCACATTGTCCGCCAATGCGGCCGTTTCCGGGTCCATGCCAAGCTGGCCGGAGGTGTATACCCAGTTGCCGGTAATAATTGCCTGGCTGTACGGTCCAATGGCCCCCGGGGCTTTGCTTGTTGCTACCTGCTTTTTACTCATGTCTCGCTCCTCCTGCTTGCTGTACGCGGCCAGCGGGCCGTTATGTACACATCATTTTAAGTCTCATTGTAAGTCCTGAGGTCTGCTTATTGCAAACCCTCTGAAGTTCTAGTGCTTGCCGATCACATGAATTACTTCATTGGTATAAATATGCACACCGCCTGTATCGGCAAGGGCAATATTCCTCATCGCCCGCGCCACCTTGGCAGCGGGGATTGCCCGGTACTTCGCAGCTTTGCCGACCATAGCGAAATCCAGCGCCTTCATGATTACGGAAGCGGTACGTTCTCCCAGCCTGAATTCTTCGCGGTCACCGAGCAGCAGCGAAGGCCGGAACAGATGTAAGCCGTGGAATCCGGCAGCAATCAACCCGTCCTCTGCCCGTCCCTTGGTCCGGCTATAGAAGTTGCGTGATTTTGCGTTCGCTCCCATAGAGGACACTGCCAGGAACTGCTTCACACCATAGTCCTTGGCTAGAGCCGCAGCAGCAAGCGGATAGTCCAGATCCACCTTCTCGAATTGCTCCTGTGAACCCGCCTGCTTAATCGTGGTTCCCAGACAGCAGAATACCGCATACACTCCTGCGAACTGCTCCTTATATTGCCCAAGCTGATCCCAGTCGATCTGGATCTGCCGAAGCTTCGCATGCTGCAGCTTCAGCGGCCGGCGGACAAGCACGCGGACTTCATCCCAGTCACCATTCAGTAAATCCTCTGTCAGGGCACTGCCCACCAGACCCGTAGCTCCCAGTACTAACGCAATTCTTGTCACCCTGATTGCCTCCCTTTCAGCAGATCCTCTTATTACTCATCCCGCAAAATACGCCGGCCCAGCAGCAGCGCCAAAGTGATCATCAGCGTCCCTACCACAAGCTGCATGCCGTACACCTGCGTCCATTCGGGCCAATTCTTAATCCATTCGTAGATGCGGCCGCCCAGCAGCGGACCGAAAAAGGCTGCCAGACCCGTGAGTGCCGCATACATAGCCATATACATCGGCCGTTCCTTCTTCGGCGTATCCCCGATAATGAAGTTGAAGGCCAGCTGGTTGAAGCCCCCCACGCCCATGCCAAATACAATATGCGCGGCAAACAGAACCGGCAGCATCGGCAATACGGACAGCAGGCCCCACATCAGCGAGGAGACTGCGATAATCGGCAGCGTCCAGAGCAGCAGCCGTTTGTTGCTGTACTTGGCGTTCAGATTCCCCCACACATAGAAGCTGCCCATCATGAAGATCGTCTGCGATACATTCAGCAGCGACAGCTTCTCATAATTGATATGAAGCAGCTGCAGCATCACATAGGAATACAGCGGCACGGTCAAATTCTGCAGCAGCAGCCATGCGGCCAGGAACAGCGTAGACTTCATAAACAGCTTATCGTGAAGCGGCTTCTTAAACATCGGCAGAAACTCTGTCTCTTCTGATTTCTCGAACGGGACATCAGGGTAGAAGAAGAACACAATAACATTGGAAAGCGAGAAAATCCATACGATAATATACAGGATAAGAAACCCGTGTCCGCCCGGATAACGGTCCAGAATAATGCCGCCTCCGTACATCACCAGGCTTCCAAGCGCATTAAGCAATGTATTACGGATGCCGAAATACCGGCCTCTGACCCGCGCTGGAACCAGGTCACTAATGACGGAGCTCCACAGCACGCCGCCTGCCGTATTGGCAATGAAAGCGATTGTATACATAACTATGAAAGCGGTAACCCAATACTCTTGCGGAAAAATGAACGGCACAAGACCGGTAGATCCCCAGAGCAGTCTGTGCAGGCCAATAAAAGTAACCATAGCCCATTTACGGCTCGGCAGCTTCTGGATCAGGAAAGCTACACCAATCTGTGCCACATTCACCAGGGTGGTAAGCGCCAGAACGAATCCGATCTGGCTGGAGCTCGCCCCTAAATATAACAGAAAGCCTGTCAGGAACTGCCCTTGCAGCAGCACCTGAAATATTGTGGCTGGTATCCCCTCAAAGGTAGCGATCTGCAGATTCTTACGATGTATCGAGGCCTTGCGGACTTCCTTGGAACGGTTCCGCAGGGGCCGGTTTCTCATGATGTTCATGGGGTGATAACACTCCTTTGATGCGGCTTTTGCTTCATTCTACTCCGCATCAATCTCCTGTCAATACACCGAAATCACAAATAAAGTTGGAGCCCGGAATCTGCCCATTCTCTGGGGTTAAAGCGGCAAATACAGGGAGAATAAGCTTCCCTGTCCCTCGCGGCTGTTCAAAGTAATGAACCCGCCAAGCAGTCTGGCCAGATCATTGCTGATTGACAAGCCCAGCCCTGTTCCGCCGTACTTGCGGCCGATGTTTGTATCCGCCTGCTCAAATGCCTCGAAGATCAGATCATGCTTCTCCGGCGGAATACCAATCCCGGTATCCTGCACCTCAAAGGCGACCCATTTCCGCGAGGAGAGCCCCTCTTGCCGTTCCACTACGCGGACATTCACCGATACACCGCCTGTCATAGTGAATTTGAAGGCATTTGAGAGCAGATTGCGGAGAATTTGCTGCACCCGCTGGGGATCCGTATGGATAACCCCCGGCATGTCTGCATCCAGTGAAATATCGAAGTCCAGCTGTTTCTGTTTGGCTACCACACTGAACTGCTGAAGGAGCAGATCAGGGATCTCACTGACATTGAAGTCTTCATTAATAATATCCAGCTTCCCGGCTTCTACCTTGGACAAGTCCAGAATATCATTAATAAGCGAGAGAAGGTCTTCACCCGAGCGGTGAATGATCCCGCCGTATTCTGCCAGCTCTTCCACACTCAGTTCATCTTCGCTTTCTTCAATTAGCTGGGACAGGTTAATGATACTGTTAAGCGGTGTTCTCAGTTCATGGGACATATTGGCCAGGAACTCCGACTTGAACTGCGAGGCAAGCATCAGCTGTTTGGCCCGCTCCTCCAGCACGATTTTATTCTTATGAAGCTCCTCCGTCTGCTCTGACAAAAGCTCATTCGCTCTAACAATCTGTCCGGTGCGCATCAGATCCAGCTGGAAGTCGCGGATAATCAGCGCAAACAGCACACTGAGAGCAAAGCCTGCCGGGAACGTGACCGGCAGAATATCCGTTATGTATTCCTGCGCCGGGATAACTCCAAATACCGTAATATTCAACGCATTCACTACATTTACCACCAGGACAGCAATCAGTCCCTTTTGGATCACAGAGGCAGAAGAACGCTGCATCCAGAGGCTCAGGCCGGCGCAGACAAAGCCGAGGATAGATAAATTCAGCACGCCTACCACAGCTGCTTCGGTAACCCCGAAGGTCAACCGCGTAAGCCCGGTGCCGACACCAATAATGATAAGAACCAGAGGCTGGGGATAAGCCAGTGTAGAAATAATAAGCGGCACAAACCGCAGGTCAAAAATCACATGCTCGTCCAGCCTGTATCCGAAAATTGTACTTACCCACCCGGCGAAGATCGCGAGCAGGACCCAGCTTACTTTTTTCACAGGTTCAGAAGCATAGGTCACCGTATGTTTGTATATTAAGTTTGCCAGATAAGACAATGTAATCAGCAAAGCGGTATTCACAAAAAATATTTTTACATATTCCATAGCCTCACTCCTGCAGCCAAAAATGATATAACAGCGATTATTATTTATACTATCATAGAGGAATGAAATCATGAAGCCACAGTGCTATGGCATATGTATAAGAGGTAGTCTTTCTAAACGCAGTCTCCCTTGTGCCTGTCCGCAGAAGAAGAGCGCAAATCAGATACGATTTGCGCTCTTCTTCTGCGGCGTGAACCAGGGTATCATTGCCTTCCAGCGCCTTTTGGGTACGGAAGCTCCGCCATTGCCGCCAAGCTGTATAACAGGTGCCTCATCCAGATCAACTTCGGCCGGCGTCCACGTCTCTGCTTCCGGCAGTATATAGTACCGGGGGTGGTAGGTGCTGATGGTATCTCCTTGCTGTGTCAGCACCCGGTCAGCATGTATCTCAATAATCCGGCCTGTAACGACGAGGGAATTATTCATAGACATCCGCCTCTCCCTGCATTTGTGATGATCTGATCTGAGGCCTGGCCATATTCTTCGTTTAGCTGCGGATCGACTGCTCCCAGTTGCGGTATTCCGCCTCTGCATCATCCTTGGAATGCCCGTAACGCTCCTGAAGCTTACCTACCAGTTTATCTTTTTCGCCGTCTATTACATCGAGGTCATCATCCGTCAGTTGGCCCCATTGCTTCTTGGCTTCACCTTTGATCTGCAACCATTTACCTTTTAGCACATTGTTGTCCATTACAAGCTCATCTCCTTAGCTGTCGGTTATTGTTGGCACAAGCTAATAATTCTCAGTGAATTATTACCCGTTGGCCCTTTGTGTGAATCCTAACCCCCGGGACAGGCCCCCATAATGGAACTGCAGCGCAAACCGCAAATAAAGTCATAGTTTGTCACATAATAGTCTTTTAAAAAGCTGTTCATATATTTTAAAATTTGATATACTTCAGAAGTAAATTTATTTATCATTTAAGTGATTATTTTCACATGAGTATTTCCCAGCTTGTGCTAGAATGCCATCGAACAAGAAACGAGATAATTAAATTTTTTCTTATTACCTGCCGATATATGTCGTATGCCTGCTACAAAAAGGGACCTAAGACCGATTCCAAAGTGACAAATGTCATTTATAAAGTGATTTTTATCACTTCCAATTACTATTAAAATGTTTTACATTTTAATATATATATTTTAAACTATTTTCTTGGAGGTCATATCAAAATGAAAAAAGCTTCTGTAATCTTGTCGAGCGCCCTGGTACTTGGCACTTTACTCGCGGGTTGTGGTAACAACAACAATGCGGGCAACGCTGCTGCAACTAATGCACCTGCTGCTGCGACCACTGCTCCTGCTGCTGACGCAACAAATGCTCCTGCAGCTAACGCTGGAACAGAAACAGGCAAATACCAAGACGGCACCTACTACGGAACAGTTGATGTTGATGCAGAAACTGGCTGGCAGACTTTCGTTCTGCTTACTGTAGAAGGCGGCAAAATCACCAAAGCTGACTGGAATGCTTTCAATACCAAAACAGCCGGCGATCTGAAGAAAAAAGTATCTGAAGACGGCAACTACGGTTTGGTTAAAATTGGCGGTGCTCAATCCGAATGGCATGAACAAGCAGCTAAAGCTGAAGCTTTCCTGATTGAAAAACAAGATCCGGCAGCACTCGCTTTCGATGCTGAAGGACATACTGACGCTGTATCCGGCGTATCTGTACATGTTAGTGACTTCGTAGGCGCTGCTCAAGCTGCTCTTGCTGCTGGTCCAGTACAAGTGGGTCCTTACAAAGACGGCGGTTACAAAGCTGAAGGCGAAATGGATGCTGAATCCGGCTGGAAATCCACTGTAGCTGTATCCGTTGCCGGCGGTAACGTTGTAGCTGTTAATTTCAGCGGCGTGAATGCTGCAGGCGATGATAAGAAACAATATTCTGTAGACGGTAAGTATGGAATGAAAGCTGGCGGCGCTTCTGCTGAATGGCACGAAGAAATCGCTCTTGCTGAGAAATACTTCCTTGAAAATAAAGGCGCAGCTCCTACCCTGGATGCTGAAGGCAAAACAGATGCAATTTCCGGCGTATCTATCCACGTTGGTGAATATTTCACACTGGCACAAAAAGCACTTGAAGGCGCGAAATAATTATTCGCTATCCTTTTGCAGCTAATCAGACGAATGAGGTGAGTTTCTCTTGAAGAAAATAGTCATTTTGGGCGGCGGCTACGGCGGCGTACTCACGGCTAAGAAACTGGCAAAGAAATTTAAGAACGACAAAGATGTAGAAATCAAACTGATCGACCGAAATCCATACCACACTCTCTTGACTGAGCTGCATGAGGTTTCTGCGAATCGCGCACCTGAGGATTCGATCAAAATTGACTTGAAGAAAATCTTTGCCGGCCTGAAAGTGGATGTTGTTCTCGACGAAATCAGCAACATTGATTTCAAGAACAAGAAGCTGAAATCCGACAAAGCTACCTATGCTTATGATTACCTGGTAATCGGCACAGGAAGTAAACCAACCTTCTTCGGAATTCCCGGAGCTGAAGAGAATACCTTCTCCTTCTGGTCTTATGACGATGCAGTTGCCCTGAAGCGTCAAATCCGCGACATGTACACCAAAGCTGCGAAGGAAAAGAATGCGGCAGTACGCCGTTCCATGCTGACCTTCGTAATCATCGGTGCCGGCTTCACTGGCGTCGAGCTGGTTGGTGAAATGGCTGAGCAACGTGAAGAACTGTGTAAGGAATTCTTCATTGATCCTTCCGAAGTAAGATTGATTGTAGCTGATATGGCTCCGAAGATTCTGCCTATCCTTCCAGAGAAGCTGATTCAGAAAGCCGAAGCCCGCCTGCGTAAGATGAATGTAGAAATTGTTACCGGCGCCAAAATCACCGAGGTAGGCACAGGTTCTGTAGCCCTCGGCGAAAAGAACATCGTGGATGCTCAGACTATCGTCTGGACGGCCGGTGTTGAAGGCTCCGAAATCGTTGGCAGTCTTGATGTTCAGCAGCAAGGCCGCAAACGTATTGTTACGAATGAACACCTTGAAAGTGTTGACCATAAGAACGTATACGTTGTAGGGGATAACATCTTCTTCATCCCTGAAGGCGAAGAACGTCCAGTTCCACAAATGGTTGAGAATGCTGAACAAGCTGCACCTGTTATCGCGGGCAATATTACTGCCGATATCAAGGGCACGCCTAAAAAAGCTTACAAACCAGGATTCCATGGCACCATGGTTTCGATCGGCAGCCGCTACGGTGTAGCGAACGTTGGTCTTCCGGGCAAATTCTTCATGCTGACCGGCTTCATGGCTATGCTGTCCAAACATTTCATCAATATGTTCTACCTGTCCCAGGTTGTGGGTTTCAACAAAGTATGGACTTACATGATGCACGAGTTCTTCCATGTTGAGAACCGCAAGAGCTTTGTCGGCGGATACTTCTCCAAGCGCTCGCCGAACTTCTGGCTCGTTCCGCTCCGTATGCTTTTGGGTGGTATGTGGCTATATGAAGGTATAGAGAAGATCAGAAAAATCTGGGTTGATCCCAATAAGATCTTCCTGATTCCTGCAGCTCCTTATGCAGATGCTACTTCTGCAGCCAGCGTGGCTGTGGATGCCGTTAAAGACACCGTAGATGCCCAATCTGCAGCTTCCGCAGTATCCACTGCCAAAGAAGCAGTATCGGCTTTGCCGGTTCCAGGTTTCATCTATGATATTTCTAACTGGTTCATGGATCTTATGTTCTACAACCCGGACGGTTCTTACACCTTCCTGGCTAAATGGTTCCAAATCGGCATGGTTTGTGCCGAAATCGTCTTCGGTGTTATGCTTATCGTTGGTTTGTTCACGGCTATTTCTTCCTTGGCTACTATAGGTATGGCGGTCATGATCTGGACCACCAAGATGGCAGCTACAGAAATGCTCTGGTACGTTGCGGCGGCTATTGCCTGCATCGGCGGATCAGGCAGCGTGTTCGGTCTGGATTACTATGTTCTTCCTTGGCTCAAGAAGCAGTGGAAGAGGATTCCACTCGTCCGGCGCTGGTATCTGTTTACCGACTGATCATACGGGTAACTTCTTAGTAAGTGTATAACTTATTACAGTGGCGGTGTATGCACATGCTGCGCTGCTGCAAGCTGAATATGATGTTCTTAAGAGTAATGTGTCCCTAGGACACATTACTCTCCTTGTTTAACAAGGTGAAAGCACATATCTGCATAAAGATGTACAGAATGGTTTTGTAGGGATAATCAGGGCTGTGGTTTCTTCCGGCAAAACCGACAAGAAGGAGAGAATCTTGTGAACAAAAAACTCATTGAAGATACATTCCGGATGCTTCAGGCTGAAATGTCCCCGATCGCCGGAATTCAGTTGTATCTCTCTCCGGCAGAATGCGAGCAATTGCTCTCGGTACTGGAACGCCATGATCTGGAATATGACCGCAAAGTCCATTTGCTAGGTATTTATACCATTCTTACCGTGGCTGCACAGCGCCATATGGAATGTGTCCCACATCATCCTGACCTGACCCGCAGCATTTTGGATGGAGATTACCTATACAGCTTTTACCTGCAGTTTGCAGTGAAATGCCGAGAGCTGGATCTGGTTGCTTATTTGGCTCCCTCAATCAAAAAAATGCAAATTGGACGGTCAAATGGAGATTTCACGGAACAGGATCCGGCCCAGGGGTTTGATGAATTCCTCATTCAGGAGCGCAGACAGCGAAGCCGCACAAGCAAAGCCATTTGACAGGTGGGAACACAAAAGATGAAGCTGCACGAAGCCTTGCATATTGATCTCAATGAAATTAACCGTGAAATTAAGAATTTGGTGACCCGCGATAAGGATGTTCCCAAAAAGTCGCTGCTGGCGCAGAGTATTCTTGAACTGACCGGCTCCGGCGGCAAACGGCTACGCCCGCTGATGGTCATAGTCGGCAGCCGGTTCGGACGCAAGCCGGCCGGACGCAGAACCCTGCAATTATCCGCAGCCGCTGAATTCATCCACGCCGCCTCATTGATTCATGATGATATTATTGACGACGCCGAACTGCGGCGGGGCGAGCCTGCGCTGCATACCAAGACCGGCATCCTATCCGCTGTGCATATCGGCAATTATATGTCCGCCCGCGTCATCGAGCTGCTAAGCAAGTATTCAGGTGATAAGAATCGTTACGTTCACGATCTGTCTTCTGTGGCCACTGCCCAGTTATGTCTGGGGGAATACCAGCAAATGGAGCATGCCTTTGATTACAACCTGACACTTGAGCAATACCTGGAGAAGTCCCGTAACAAAACAGCGCTGCTGATGGCTACCTGCCTGCGGGTAGGTGCACTATCCACAGAAAGCACCGAAGAAGTCGCCGATCTTCTCTATAATTTCGGCGAATCGCTCGGCATGTCATTCCAGATTCAGGATGACATCCTCGACTTCACCCAGTCGGCGGATGTGCTCGGCAAGCCCGCAGGTAGCGACCTGCGCCATGGCCAGGTTACCTTGCCTGTACTTTTCGCCCTGCAGGACCCTGAGCTTGCCCCAGTGATCCGCCGGATTGGCCCCTCTTCTTCTTCCGAAGAGGTTGCGCATGTCTTGGAGCTGGTAAAGAACAGCGACGCTCTGGCCCGCACAGAAGCTGTCAGCCAGGACTACCTGTCCAAGGCCGCAGCGATCGTGCAGCAGCTCTCCAGCTTCCCGGCACATGCCGATCTGGAGATCCTGCTGCAGTATTTCGCCGGACGTGACCGGTGAGCCTGAGCAGCCGTGCAGCAGGTTAACCACTGCACGCCATATCAATTTCTAAGTAAACGAGTCCTTTGGGGCTCGTTTTTTTGCTTTATGCGAACCCCCGCCTATATCCCAGCGATTTTCATGAAAATCCTGCACAGAATACAACATTTCCCTCATAAACCTGACTCAAATCCAAAATTTTTGTACAAAAGGCAACATTTCTCCTCTTCCGAGCCGCTTAACGGAACAATTGTTGTATTTCATACAACAATCCGTTCGAATACCCTACTATTAATGAATCAGAGTTGTAATACGTACAACATTATGCCCTTTCAGAGTTACTCAGGTACTTTATAGAGACCTAAACTATACAAGAACCCAGTAGGGTAGGATTCATTCGTGTTTTTTTGATGGATTATACTGTACGGTGCGCAGCAGAAATAGTTAAGCTGGGCATTAATTCTACCTGTATGATGTTGCTAAACAAGTGAACGCAGCAACGCGAACGTGAGCGTGTTTAGCTTAGTGGTTTTGCTTTTAGGTTTGCTTTTTAGGTTTGCTCTTGGGGGTTGTCTCTTGGGGTTATCCTTGGGGGTTGTCTCTTGGGGGTTGTCCTTGTGGTTTTCTCTCGCGGGTTTATCCTTGTGGGTTGTCCCTTGGGGGTTGTCTCACGGAGGCAAAAAGAAAAGCGCGAAGCCTAAGCTTATCGCGCTCTTTGCCGCCCGCCCCGCTGGGTAGGCTTGTTGTCTTTTTGAAGTTAATCTTGCCTGGGGAGAGGTTAGGACGGAACGGAGAGGAATTTTGGAACTGGAGAAGCGTCAGCGTTCGCCTGAAAGCTTTCCGTAGGAAAGCTCGCATCGGAAGCATACGCTAAGCTCGGATTCCTACCGCTCACAGTGGTTCTAATCAGGGAATCTGAGCTTAACAGCGACCGGAGGTCCAAATATTCATCGCAGTGCAGCATCCCAACCTCTACCGCGCGGCCGGCAGCCAGCCGCCAGCCGCGCCTCCGCAAACTAATTAACGTAAAAATAATCAATCAACGTACACAGCAATATCACCATACTGATCACCTGGTTCAAATTATAAGAGGCCACCTTCATCATCTTACGGTTCGAAGGTTTGATGATCTTGTGCTCTGTCATCAGCAGTAATGTAGCAATCCCGATGCCCACTAGATACATCCAGCCAAGATCACGCCAGAGGTACAGGAACAGCAGCAGCATAATCATAATGAAATGCAGCCCCTTGGAGATCCGCAGCGCGTTCTCCAGTCCGAAGAAGCTCGGAATGGACCATAAGCCATTTTTCCGGTCGAAATCGATGTCCTGGGTCCCGTAGATGATGTCAAAGCCGGCAATCCAGAGCATGACCACTGTTCCGATAACGAATGGAGTGAATGCAATATTCCCAGTTACAGCAAACCAGGCACCGATAGGCGCCGAAGCAATAACGAAACCCAGATACAGATGGCTCAGGAAGGTAAATCGCTTCGTGTACGAATAGCTCGAGATCAGCACGATGGCCACCGGAGACAGCAGCAGGCAGAGCAGATTCAGCATCCCGGATGCGACAATAAACAGCGCATAGTTGATGATGATGAACAGGATGACTTCCTTCTCAGCGATCAGACGCTGCGGCAGATGCCGGTGTGCGGTACGCGGATTATTGCCGTCAAAGGTACGGTCCACCAGGCGGTTGAACGCATTGGCCCCGTTACGTGCGCCGATTAGAGCGATCAGCCCCCACAGCATCATATGGCCGGAAGGCCAGCCTCCCGCCGCCCATACCATCGAGATGATGGCAAAAGGCAGGGAAAAGAGCGTATGGGAGAACATGACCAGCTCGCTGAACATTTTCAATTTAAGTGCCGTATGCTTAAAAGCATTAATGATAACCATAATGTTGTGCCTCTTTCTTCAATGAATCGCTTGCTTGACCAGGGACAGCACTTCATCCAAGGCAGCAAGCATAGCATCAATATTCTCTGCGGTGACGACCAGCGGCGGCTGGAAGGCGAGAACATTGCGGCCTATGCCGTTTTTGCCGATCAGGTAGCCGCGGTCCTTCATCTCTTCAAGGACATGGTCTGTCCGCTCCGCGGCCCCCTCAGCTTCGGAGCCGGCAAGCTCGGCACCCAGCATGAATCCGGTCCCCCGCACATCGGTGATTAGCGCAGGATAACGCTCTTGAAGCCGGAGCAGGCCTTCCTTCAAACGTCCGCCCAGCTCAGCCGCACGTTCCGGCAGCCGTTCACTCTGGATATAATCCAGCACAGCCAGCGCCGTAGCCGCAGATACAGGGTTGCCCCCGAACGTCGAGGCCGAAGGCTTGTTCAGTGAAGCGGCAATCTCATCTGTAGTCGAAAATGCGGCGACAGGTACGCCGTTGCCCAGTGCCTTAGCCATGCTGATGATGTCCGGAACTACGCCGAAATGCTCAATGGCAAACATAGCTCCCGTACGGCCATAGCCGGTCTGAATCTCATCGTCGATCAGCAGGACACCGTATTGCTCAAGCAGCACCTTCACCTCGCGGAAATAAGACAGGGCTGGCATAATCATGCCGCCATTCCCCTGAATCGGTTCAACGATCATGGCGGCGATAGTATCACCTTTCTCGGCGAGAACACGCTTCAGGCTCTGAATCGACTGCGCAGCAGCTTCTTCCAGCGTCATCTCCGGATGATACGGACGCTCAATGAACGTCACATCTTCATCCAGGTAAGCGTCTGTCCGCCACATTTGCAGGCCGGTCACGCTCATTGTAAGATTGGTCCGTCCATGCAGTCCGGCTTCCAGGGCAATGAACCCTTTGCGTCCGGTATGCATCCGGGCCAGCAGGAGTGCCCCTTCATTCGCTTCCGAGCCGCTGTTAACGAAGAAGGTCCGGCGCAACGCGCCTGGCAGCAGACCCTCCAGACGCTCGGCCAAATCTACATTCGGCTGGGTCAGATAGACGGTCGAGGTATGCTGCAGCTGCTGCAGCTGTGCTATCGTACGGGAGGTAATCGCCGGATTGCAGTGGCCGCAGGCGACAACCGATACCCCGGCGAAGAAATCCGTATATTCTTTGCCGTTCTCATCGTACACGTACTGCATGCTTCCGCGTACCAGTTGCGGGGCATCCCGGTAAAAATGTGCAGTGCACGGGTAGAAATACTGCTTTCTTTTGACGGCTACCGCATCTCTTCCAATGATGTTGCTCTGTTCCATGAAGGTTCCCTCGCTTTCAGCTGCTGATAATCCAAGATGATGGCCATAATGTGGATACGAAGTATAAATCAGCTTATTAGTTTGTGAAAATAATAACTTATCAGTACACCACTTACCGTTATTATACTCGCCCTAGCGTTATTTTAAAATTGAATTATTATTAATTAAATTGCAGTGAGCCCAGTGTGTAGCCCGCGTATACCGGCTTAAGTCCGCCCAGCAGATCATCGCCCAGCTTCGGTCCGTTAAGCGCAGCCTGGTAAGCAGCAATAATCATGCGCAGTTCATCTGTGCTGTAAGTAGCCCCTTCGATCCGGAAGCTCGCAATCCCAAGTCCGTTCATCTCATCCAGCATCGGCAGATAACACAGCTCTTTGGCGAACAGCAGGTGGCAGCGGCCATATTGGTCGCGGTAGACCGGATTCTCACCCTTGTCGGTTTTGAGCACCAGCACATCATTGCTGACAAACTGGTTGTCTTCCTCACCAATCGGCTCCATCACTTCCGTATTCTCGAACAGATCATGCTCCATATACATCAGCGCCGGCGTTCCGTGAACCACAACTTCCAGCGGCAAATCGCTGCGCGAGATGAAGGAGGCAAAGTGCTCCAACGTCATTTCCGGTGAAACTGTAAGCTTCGTAAGGCCGAGTCCGGTATACAGTCCGGCAGACAGGTGGTTGTAAACATTCAGGTTGGCATCGCCAATCATCGGGTAACCGGTCCCGCGGTAGCGGCGGATTGCTCCAAGGTTCGTAATCATCAAGCCGTCAATCGGCAGCTTCTCCCCGTTCAGCAAGTGGTCATATTGATCAAAATGCAGCTCCGTCATCATCCGAGGCATTCCGAGGTACAGCTTGGTCCGGCCTTTGATGGCTCCAAGCTCCTTAATATCCTGCTTCGTGAACGGACGGTCCGGCTCAAACACATCACCCGGAATATATAAGCTCTCTACACCCATCTCCAGCACGACGCGCGCCTGTTCCATATTATTCACCCGCACAGCCAGCTCCGGCTTCGTCTGCTTACTGCGTTTATCTTCGGCCATCCGTTCGCGCAGCTGCATTACCCGTGCTTCGGACAGCTCGCGCTCTGCAGTCGGTGTACTGAATACTTTGCCAGTGCTATAGAACTTGCCTGTACCTTCATAGCGGCGGTTGATATTCGTTAGTCCCGGTTTGCCAAAAGCGTACGCGGTGGAAAAATCACGTTTGCGGTTCTTGTACAGCTCTTTGGAATCCACCGTACGGTCAAAGCCCAGCGGATCATCGATATAGCGGTCAATCGCATCGCCATAGCTGTTGGCCAGGTTCACCATAAACTCCTGGTCGCGCATGCGGCCTTCAATTTTGAAGGAAGTAATACCGGACTCAATCAGCTCCGGAAGATGCTCATACATGAACATATCCTTCACGGCCAGCGGGTATTCCGCAGGGAAGACATAGCCGTCACGTTTGATCCGGTAATCCCAGCGGCAAGGCTTCATGCATTTGCCCCGGTTGCTGCTCATCCCGAACACCTGGGAACTGAAATAGCAGTTCGCTCCGTGCACGGAACACATATCGCCATGGATGAAATATTCCAGCTCTACACCGCTTCTGCTTCCCAGCAGCTTCGCTGTCTGCAGATCCATCTCACGGGAGGTAACGACCCGGCTGACGCCAAGCTCCTTCAGTGCGTGAATCATCTCCAGATTATGCACATTCATCATGACCGAAGCGTGAACCGGAACGGTAAGCTCCATCTCACGGATCAGCTCCAGCACAGCCATATCCTGAACGATCAGCGCATCCGGACGGGCGCCATCCAGAAACTTCAGGTACTCTCGGGCTTCTTCCACGTCTTCTTCGCTAAACAGATTATTTACGGTGACGTATACTTTTTTATCCAGCTTGTGGGCGATCGACACGGCTTCAATTATTTCCTCATGACTTAAGTTATAGCCCTTGCGCATCATTCTCATATTCAGCACCGGACCGCCGAAATACACGGCATCACACTTCGATTCAATCACAGCCTTGAAAATCTCAAACGTTCCGGCAGGTGCCAACAATTCAATCTCTTTACCATTAAAATAACGTGCCATTCTTGTTTCCTCCTAAACTTCCTACAATAATGCTACTGCAATTCCCAAGACAACGAACATAGCAACAAACAGCGTATCAGCGGCGCCCCACCTGAGGCGGTGATACCGGCTGCGCGGCGCATCCATACGGAAGCCCCGGGCTTCCATCGAATACACCAGGTCCTGGGCACGCCGGAAAGCACTGGCGATGACCGGAACCAGCAGGGAAACTAGCATCCGCGCCTTCTCTTTCAAAGGGAGCTCCTTCAGATCCGCGCCGCGCGAGGCCTGCGCCTTCAGAATAATCTGCGCTTCATCAAGAATCGTCGGGATAAAGCGCAGCGCGATGCTGATCATCAGCGTGATCCGGTCCGGTGACAGGCCGAGCTTCTTAAACGGAGCGAGCACACCTTCAAGGCCCTGGTTCAGCTTGCCGGGCGTTGTCGTAAAGGTCAGCAGTGCCGTGAAGGTCAGCAGGAAGAGCATGCGGATGACTGAGAACGCCCCCAGCCGCAGGCCTCCCTCATGCAGAGAGAAGGAGCCCAGCGACCACAGGACATCCCCTTCCTTCACGGACAGGGACTGCACAATGAAGATGAATAACATCAGATAACGCAAAGGCTTCGCAGCCTTAATGAAATATTTTAGCGGGATGCGGGTGGTTGCCATAACAATGATGGAGAACAGGGCTATGAGCCCAATCGCCATCCACGAATTGGACAGCAGGATAATCACTACGTAGAGCAGCATGCCCGTAATTTTGGACCGGGCATCCAGCTTATGGACCCATGAGCCCGTATCAATGCTGCGTCCCAGCAGCAGGCGTTCATTCATGGCCATTCCCCTTTTCTTCCATGCCGGCGGCGTTCTTGCGCTCTGCGAGCAGGGCGGCGATCCGTTCCGCGAGGGCCTCCGCCGTAAGGAGCGGCTTCTCGCCGGCCAGGCCGAAGCGCTGGGCGACGGCCTGCCAGTACCGGAGCGACTGCGGAACCGTCAGTCCGCAGCGCTCCAGGATCGCCGGATCAGCGGCCAGCTCCTGGCCGCTGCCCTGGAAGGCGAGCCCGCCGTCCTTAAGCAGGGCCCAGCTGTCGGCATACGGCAGCAGCTCATCCATCCGGTGCGTCACGATGATGATCGTCCGGCCCTGCTCGCGGCACAGCCGCTCCAGCAGCGCAATCAGCTCGGCGCGGCTTACCGGGTCCAGCGTCGCTGTCGGCTCATCCAGCACGACAATGTCCGGGTCCATCGCCAGCACCGAGGCGATGGCCGCCTTGCGCATCTGTCCGCCGCTCAGACGGAACGGATTGCGCTCAAGCAGGGCCAGATCCAGGCCCATGTCCGTCATCGCTTTGCGTGCCCGCTCCTTGGCCTCCTCCGGACTCACGCCGAAGTTAAGCGGCCCGAAGCAGAGGTCCTTCTCCACCGTATCTTCGAACATCTGCTGCTCCGGGAATTGAAAGACCAGTCCGACCCGGCGGCGCAGCGGAAACAGCTTCGGCGACTTCTCTCCTGCAGTGATAGTCACATCAAGCACCTGCACCGTACCATCTGTCGGTTTCAGAATCCCGTTGAACAGCTGGAGCAGTGTGGATTTACCGGAGCCCGTTGCCCCGGCAATCCCGGTCAGTGACCCCTGGGCAATATTCAGATTAATCCCATGCAGCGCCGTCTGCTTCCACATACTGCGGTCAGCATACGTATAGCTTACTTCCTGAAGTTGTATGGCCATAGTGTGTCTATAAGCTCCTTTTCGCTGGCGGGTACATCCACCGTAATCCCCCTGCTCTGCAGTTCACGGGCAAGACGCCAAGGGTAGGGTTCCCGCAAATGGCATTTCTCCAGCAGGTCTTCATTACGGAACAGCTCCGCAGGCGGCACATCCGCCGCTATGCTTCCGCCATGCAGCGCAAGCACACGGTCCGAAGCCAGGATTTCATCCGGATCATGTGTAATCAGCAGTATCGTGTACGCCCCTTCTGCCTGCATGTCCCGCAGAATGCCCATAAGCTCATCACGGCTGCCTTCGTCCAACATAGAAGAGGCCTCGTCAAGGATGACGATGCCTGGCTTCATGGCAAGAATCGAAGCAAGCGCGACACGCTGCTTCTGTCCGCCCGACAGCTCTCCGGGATGCTTGGACAGCAGATGATCAATGCCCATCTTCACGGTATAGAGATCAAGCCGCTGCTTCATCTCTTCGTAGGGCAGACACAGGCCTTCCAGGCCGAAGAGGATATCTTCCTCTACCGTCTGTCCGATGAACTGGTTATCCGGATTCTGGAACACCATCCCGATGCATTGCCGGATGTCTCCAATTGTCTCTTCCTGCAGCGTATGTCCGCAGACAGTAATCTCCCCGGCACTCTTAGGCAGCAGTGCATTCAGAAGCTTGACGAGCGTAGATTTCCCGCAGCCGTTGGGTCCTACTATGCTTACCCATTGGCCCTGCGGGATAGACACGTTAATATCATGGAGAATCGGATGCTCCGGATCATATCCGAAGGAGACCCCCGCTAGCGTAATAACGGCCGGTTCCTCACCGGCCTCTGTATCATTGTACGATTGATTCATGTTAGTCATCCTTCCGCAGCTAGTGACCCGGTCCGTTCAGGAACTCTTCAAACAAGGATATCTTGGATAGCGAGTCTACGACATACCGCACGGCGAAGCCGACAGCAATCCCTGTCACGATTCCCATAATCAGCAGAACCGGCAAGTAGTATAAAATACTCATTGATTTGAATACAATCGCTGCCGCCAGCAGTTGTCCGGTATTATGGGCTAGTCCGCCGGCAATGCTGATTCCGATTACACTGAACTTCTTGCCCCCCAGCTTAACCAGCGCGAACATGACCACAAAGCTGAACAACGAGCCGAACAGGCTGAAGAGCAGACTGGACAGTGTGCCGAGCAGAAATGCGGTCAGCAGCGTCTTCAGAATGACCAGCACGAATACATCTCGTCCACGCAAAAAGTAAATACAGGTCAAAATCATAATATTGGCGAAACCCAGCTTGGCTCCGGGCATCAGCCCCATTCCCGCAAGCGGAATCTGAGCCTCGACAATACTCAGCACTACGGCAACGGCCGCGAAAATCGCAATAATGACCGTCCGCTTCAGCGCTGTAGCCGATTCACTACTGGACATAGGCATCTACTTCATCCTCCCCCGACCCGCTTGCAATTTCAACTAATACCCGGTGCGGAAGGCATACTATGGTCTGCTTGGGCAGCGTGATAAATCCAAAGCCGAGACATACCTGATCGGGACAATCCGCATCGTACATCTCAATCCCGTAATCATGCACCTTCAAAATGTTATAGCCCCGATCTGTACGGATATCAATGGTTTGCTCTTCTTTGGTAAGCGTTACTGTTTTGAACAGCTTGCCGTCTACCGTTATATTGGCCGTAAGTTCCTTGCCCGGCCCACCTTTATCAGCATCATTTGACAGCCATCTCGGCACCAGAAAAGCAAGCGCAGCAATCAAAACGATAGAAATCAGCAGCACATCTGCGCGTTTCATAGAAATCTCCCTTATTTTTTAATTAAAATCCAGACTTAATAATTATAACGGTCCGCCCGCAATCCTTCAATGAATGTAGTCGTTAATTGTCGCATTTCAATGGCAGTTCACAAAATAGGCACGCAAAGCAGAAGCGGAACCCTCCACAAACTGGATGGCATCCGCTTCTGCAAGAAATATAAGGATAACCGGAAGAACGCTGCATCCTTATCCTGTTTTGACGGGATAGCCTGTTTGAAGAGGTTCCGGCTTCCGTCCAAAGTAAGACAGAAACAAGCCGGCGAATTCCGGGTCCCATTGAGTGCCCCTTCCCTGCTCCAGAATAGCCAGCGCCCGGTCGTGATCCATCCCTTTGCGGTACGGGCGGTTAGAGGTCATGGCATCATAGGCATCCGCCACAGCGATAATCCGGCCATGTAAAGGAATATCCGTACCGGCAAGGCCATCCGGATATCCTTTACCGTCATAACGTTCATGATGGGAACGGACGCCGCCCAGATAGGGTGCCATCTTTTCTACCGGTTCAATCTGCCGCAGAATATTCTCTCCAAGCACCGAATGGCTCTTGATCTGGTCAAACTCCTCATCGGTAAGGGCTTCTTCCTTGAACAGGATGCTGTCCCTCACCCCAATTTTGCCAATATCATGCAGCAGGGCCGTCTTGCGCAGATCGTCCAGCTGCTGCCCGGTAAGTCCGGCCAGCTGGCCGATAATGACAGAGTATTCCGCGACACGCAGGGAATGCCCTGCCGTGTAAGGATCACGGGCATCCAGTGCCACAGCCAGTGTAGTGAAGTAGCTGCCCAGCAGCTGCCGGCTCTGTTGCTCCCGGGCCTGCAGCCCCCGGACCATCATATTAAACCCCGCTACCAGCTTAGAGAATTCATCGGAGTACTCATCCTGCACCTGAATCATATTGCCGTCTTTCACATGATTCATTGCCTGATACAGCTCATTAATAGGGTGCTGCACACTATTGGTCAGCAGCCATGCCGCAATAGAGGAGAAGAGCGTGCCGATCAGCAGCACCATACTCGCCCAGGCCCAGTAACTTTGAAGCCCCACCACAACTACAGGACTCTCATGACCATTCAGACGAATATGGGTAGCCATGATAAACAGGAACAGCGGAAAGGTGCCGATCAGCATGCAGCTCACCAGAAATTTGGGACGGATAGGTACAAATACATGTCCTTCCAGGGAAAAGTCGACGCCATACTGCTCCAGCGCCCGGTTCCTGAATTCTTTGATCAGCGGAATAATGGCCGTACAGGTCAGAAAAAATTCAATCAGCGCATGCATACACGCCACAAGAACAGCGCCGCACATAGCCAGAATCAGATAAAAATAAGGAATAGTAATCCAGCCGTTGTAGATCATCCAGAATGTCATCAGGACAGCCGGGAGGGACAAGCCCAGAAGGTGAGGCCCCATAATCCGCTGAACCGCGCGTTTCGGCAATTGATGTGTATGCAGATACGCCTCTTCCAGCATAGACAAAGTAAGGTTATCTTCATACAGCGCAGTGCGTACCGGTCTGATCTGATTGATAAAAACCCCGATCTCCATGACCGCCATAATCACGAATGACAAGGCGAGCACAAGCAAGAGCCTGAAGTATTCGATGCTGCTAATCTCCAGAGAGGAGAGCAGGATCAAACTCCCTACCGCCAGCACCGCTACTGCTGAGCCGAATATATAATTCCGGATCTGATTTTTCAAAAATCTTCTGTATAATCTCATCTGTCCCATCATCCGTCCCGGCCTCAGCCCAATATCCGCTTGCATTTCTATATATCGCATGTTATAATAATATAATATTTGTTTTCGTGTATGATTATCCCCATCAAGAAGATGTCAGGCCGGTGAATTACTTGTCTTTATTATCGGCAGTTTGGACACAAAATCTTACGTTTTCTTGCAGTACTTTTCCTTTTTATGAGATTAAATTCGAACATAGCATTCCGATTCGCACTGGCGCGGCCACGGAGCCGCAAGGACAAAAGAGAGGTAGGGCTTTTGTCGTATTGGAAGGATTTCTCTCGCCACACGGCTGCTGGAAATAACAAGGAACAACGACACCCGTTTCGCTCACAAACGGCGGGGGATTCATATACCGATAAGACATGGCTGGCTGCTTCCCTGACACAGGGAAAGGCCCCATGTGTGGAACATAATAAGCGCCCGATACCCGCTGTTTGCGGATATCGGGCGCGTCTACGTTCCGGGGACTTTTTTTAGACCCAATCAGCCGCTGCCGGGCTGTGTACATAACGTTCCACGAAGTCGCCTACTGTGCGGATATACTCCCTTTTATCCGTATCATAGGCAAGACCATGCCCCGCTCCATGCACCACCAGCTTCTCCTTCGGACTCTTGCAGGCATCATACAGCTCATCCATCATCGCAAAAGGCACAAACTTATCCGCATCTCCATGGATAAACAGAATCGGCACCCGGGCTTTACGCACCTGATTCAGCGCTGACGCTTCACCGAAATAATAGCCGGCCTTCATCCGCGTTACCAGGCTGGCTATCTGCACAAAGGGAAAGCCCGGCAGATGATACATCCGCCACAGCTGGTAAGTCAGCTGCGCTTTGACTGAGGTGTAGCCGCAATCAGCGACAACGGCTTTGACCTGCGGAGGAAGCTGTTCACCGGCGGTCATTAACACTGTCGATCCGCCCATAGATACGCCATGCAGCACAATTTGCGCCTCCGGCCCGGTCTCCTGCAGAATAAATCCGATCCACTGCAGATAATCACGGCGCTCCGGCCAACCGAAGCCAATATAGTCCCCTTCGCTCTTCCCGTGACCTCTGGCGTCGGGCAGCAGCACATTATATCCCAGGTTGTCATAATAGTTTTTGGCGGTTGCCCCCATGTCCTTAGCCTTGCCGGAATAACCGTGGGCGATAATTACGGTACGGCCCGCAGCACGCTCTGAAGCCAGATAGTAGCCTTGCAGCTTCAGTCCATCTTCCGAGACCAGCTCCACTTCCCGGAAGTTCTGCCGTGCCACCCATTCCGCCCCTTCCCCCCACGAAGCTCCGGCTACCGGCGGGTCCACCTTCAGATCCGGCGTCTTGCCCAGGAATTCCTTGGGCGCCCGCTTAATAGCCACTCCATAAAAGTAAAATCCGGCATAAGCCAAAATCCCCGTGATTACAACCAGCACTACTAGCAGGTATATACCCCACATAACGTTCACCCTTTCAGTAAGCAACCATCCCTTTGAGGAAATGTGTATTCTTGCTTTTGAATTCTCCCCCACTTAGCTAACGCTTGAAGTGGCGGATTCTTGCGAACAGAAGAGTACCCTCTTCTTATGGAGCAAGCGATCCCTGCGTTCCCGCAGTTTTACATTTTTGACGCAAGTGAAATGTTGAATTCTATCGTTTGGTTAGGTGGCGGTTAAACCGCTACTTGTTCAATATTGTGAGCGGCGTTTTCGTCACGGTCATGGATCGTCCCGCAGGCCGTACATGTCCATTCCCGAACGGACAGGTTCTTCACCTCGGGGTGGATCGTGCCACACACATGGCAACGCTGACTGGTCGGCTCAAACGTGTCGGCGATCCGAAGATTTCGTCCATACCATTTCGCTTTATACGTCAGCTGTCGCACCCACTCGCCCCAAGACGCATCAGCAATGGATTTTGAAAGCTTGGGGTTCTGAATCATATTCGCCACACGCAGATGTTCGATACTAATCGTTTGGTTTTCACGAATCAGTCTCGTGGTCAGCTTGTGGAGGAAGTCATTTCGTTTATTGGCAATGCGTTCGTGAATACGAGCGATATGCTGCCTTGCTTTCTTCCAGTTGGAGCCGCCCGGAGTACGCCCAGCCATCCGCCGCTGCCAAAGCGCCAGCTTGTTCTCGTATTGACGGTAAAAGCGAGGATTGGCGATATGTTCCCCGTTTGAGCATACTGCATATTCTTTCAAGCCTAAGTCGATGCCAATAGGTGTATCCACTTGGGGCAGAGGGTTCTTTTGAACTTCGCAAACGAGCGAAACGAAAAATTTCCCGCTGGCGTTTTTACGAACGGTAGCGGACAATATCCGGCCTTCCAGCTTCCGGGAGTTTGCAAAACGTATCCAGCCGAGTTTTGGGAGCTTCAAGCGACTGCCCTCCATGGCGATATTCCCGTTGGTGAATTTGGTCGTGTAACTTTGAATCGGATGCTTTCGGCTCTTGAAGCGTGGCGCTTGATTTTGCTTCTTGAAAAAACGATCAAAGCTATCCGCCACATGACGAGCAGCCGACTGCAAAGCGATGCTATCGACTTCTTTCAGCCAGTCGTATTGTGCTTTTAAACCGGGGAGTTGTGTTGCACAAGCGTGATAAGACAAGCCTTTTCCCGTTTCCACATACCTTTGATTCCAAGCTTCCAAGAAGTAATTGAACACAAAACGGCAGCAGCCAAACATTCGACGAATGAGTTGCTTTTGCTCTGTATTGGGGTAGATCCGATATTTATAGGCTTGATGAACCAGGGGTTTCGAAGAAACCTCCTGCGCAGACACGAGCATGTGCAACACCTCCTTTTAGTGATCTCATTCATATTATAGCACATATGTTCGTCTTGAAATCGAAAACTGCTGATTCATCCCCACCCTATCGAGGGTGGAGTATTCTCAGCTTTTTTAGATAAATAATTTGAGCATAGTATAGCATGGTATCCGTCCAACTAAAAACACTGCCGTCAGTCTGCGCTGCCTGGTGTGTGTAAGTAGTGAGCTACGAATTGAATGCGCTCCCCGTATACAAAAAGACTGCTTCCCGGAGAATCTCTCCGGCAGCAGCCCTCATCCAAACACAGCGGCTTAATCATAATCATTTGCGCTTGTTCACTCTGGCAGTTCTTCTAAGAAGCAGGCCCAGACCGGCAAGAGCAACACCCGTAATATAGTACGGCGCAGGACTTGATTCACCCGTCTGCGGCAGGGTTTGCTCTGCAGTCACACTGCCCAGAGGAATCTCGTCATCGATAATGATTTCTTCAGGTGCCGGTCCTGCTACAGGTGAAGGTCCAGGTGCAGGAACCTCCACAGCTGGCTGTAGCGCTGTTGTTGTCAGCACCGTCACAACCGGTGATGCTGCCGGCCCGAGAGGAACCGGGTCATCAATAATAGTCGTGTCAGTATCAGTCACAATAGTCCCAATCACTGTCGGAGCGGTTGATGTCGGAAATACGAAGCTTGGGACAAAGACGCTCGTGCTGGTTGCTGTTGGTGCCGCTGTAGGTGCTGTTGTCGGTAAAGCGGTCGGCACTGTTGTTGGTGCCGCTGTTGTTGGTGTTGCCGTTGGCGCTGTTGTTGGTGTCGCTGTCGGTGTTGCCGTTGGTACCGCTGTCGGTGTTGCCGTCGGCGCTGTTGTTGGCGTTGCCGTTGGTGTCGGCGTTGGCGCTGTTGTCGGCGTTGCCGTTGGTGCCACTGTCGGTGTTGCCGTTGGTGCCACTGTCGGTGTTGCCGTTGTCGGTGTTGCTGTTGGCGTCGCTGCCGGTGTTGCCGTTGGTGCCACTGTCGGTGTTGCCGTTGTCGGTGTTGCCGTTGTCGGTGTTGCTGTTGGCGTCGCTGCCGGTGTTGCCGTTGGCGCTGTTGTCGGCGTTGCCGTCGGTGTCGGTGTTGCCGTTGGCGCTGTTGTCGGCGTTGCCGTCGGTGTCGGCGTTGCCGTTGGCGTCGGCGTCGCTGCTGGCGTTGCCGTTGGCGTCGGCGTTGCCGTTGGCGTTGGCGTCGCTGCCGGTGTTGCTGTTGGCGTTGGCGTCGCTGCTGGCGTTGCCGTTGGCGTCGGCGTCGCTGCTGGCGTTGCTGTTGGCGTCGGCGTCGCTGCTGGCGTTGCTGTTGGCGTCGGTGTCACTGCCGGCGTTGCTGTTGGCGTCGGAGGATCTTGCCCCTTATAAGGAATATGGTGCGATTCCCCCGATCCTGAGAGCGAAGCTCCGATCAGATTCCCGTTGATTTGACCATTATTAAATTGAATAGAGGCATATGGAGCCAGCACAGATCCCAGAACTCCGATACCTTCGATTTGAAGACTGGTCGCTTGACTGAAGTTATATAAAACTTTACTGTTCATAGCGTTATCCTTATTTCCGTTACCATTAATTCCAGTCCCCATATTCTTCATAGTTACTGTAGTACCGGAGATATTAACTATAGCTGTTGAGCCATCAGGAATCTTAATTCTCAACTCATTTGCACTAGACAGCTTGCTGCCGTCTACAGTAAATATGTTAACACCCGAATTTGTACCTTCCAAAAAGAAATTACCGGAGTTGGCAGTGGTAACCCCATTAACAGGCTGAGAAGCAAGCTGTTGAGATTTCTCTCGGAGCAAACTGAACTGGGCTGCAAAGTCCACAACATTTATTTGTTGTTGTAAGCTTCCTGTCCCCCCGCGCGGGCCGCCGCTGCCGCTATAACTCCCCCGTAGACTACATCACCCACGGTTTCTCCCTGGGAATAATACAGATTACCACCGGCGATGAGAGAGTAGGCTTCCTTCGTTTCCTCACTAGTAAGACTATGTCCCACAGAATAATTAACATTTAAATTCACGTTTCCGCCGGCAGCTAATCTACCTTCAATATCACTATGTTTAACATCAACATCTCCCAAGATGAACACATTATACTTGGATGTATTGCCCGGCAAAGAGTTGCCCTCGGCTTTAACTGAGGTGCTCCCCAGTGAAATAATTCCGCCGCTTCCCACAATCAGAACTGCTATAAGTCCGAACACCGTAAGACGTTTGAATTTTTTTAATTGGAACATACAGCTCACCTCACAGTTAATATAGATATAGGCCACATTTATATAACAAAAAAAGACCGCCGGAAAGAGGATTGCTCTCTTTACGGCAGTCGGACGATCATTGCGCTCCATCGCGCTTTAGACTCCTGGACTTTGCGTCCCGTCCTTTCGAACGGTTTGCGTTTATACGTCAGTGGAAGATTAGGTTGTGAAATTATGTACTAAATCAAACTTTTATACTAATGTCTATGACATTCGTTACTTTGGAACTATTTTTAGTTTATCCGCTATCAGGGCTGATTGTCAATGAAATCCTTTGAAACATCTGGTAATAGATTATATCTGCTGATTCATTCCAAAGCACTGTTACAAAAGGTTTTTTTAAAGAATCTATAGCTTTTTCACCTAAATCCCGATCCTCTCATCGCCCTCGATGGCACCTACAAGAATATTTTGGAACCATGTATAAAGAACTAATTTAAATATTGCAAATTTTAATATAAACACGAGGGCCCATGATCGTAAAGACGCACCTCTTTCTCCTTAGCACATTTTCTTTTACGAGGAAACATAATAACAAATGTATATCCCACATAAAAAAGACTGCTTTCAGGAGAACGTCTTCTCCCAAAGCAGCCTTTTCCCGATTTAGCGGTGATATCGCCAGCCTTTCGGAAAGGATCTTACGGATTGCATTTATTTACGTTTATCTGTTCTGGATCTTCTGCCGAGGAATATTCCCAATCCTGCAAGGGCTAGACCGACTAAGTAATAAGGAGCCGGACTGGACTCACCAGTCTTCGGAAGCGCGGCATCCGCAGGTACATTGCCTAACGGAATCTCTTCATCAATGATTGTCACAATCGGCGTTGGACTTGGTGTTGCGCTTGGGCTTGGCGTTAGGGTTGGACTTGGTGTCACCACTACCGGCCGAGGTGTTGCTGTTGCCACAGGGCCCAAAGGCAGCGGATCATCACTGATTATGGTATCCGGATTTACAATATAGCCGATTATTGGAGTTGGCGTTGGCACTACATTAATAAAGACGGGCGGTGCAGACGATGGCACTGGTGCCGGTGGTAATGTCGGTGCTGGTGTTGCCGTTGGTGTCGGTGTCGGTGTTGGCTCTACTGTTGGTGTTGGTGTTGGTGTCGGTGTCGGTGTCGGTGTTGGCTCTGTTGTTGTTGTTGGTGTTGGTGTTGGTGTTGGTGTTGGTGTTGGTGTTGGTGTTGCCGTTGGTGTTGGTGTTGGTGTCGGCTCTGGCGTTGGTGTTGGTGTCGGTGTTGGCTCTGCCGTTGGTGTTGGTGTCGGTGTTGGCTCTGCCGTTGGTGTCGGTGTCGGTGCTGGTGTTGGCGTTGGTGTTGGCTCTACTGTTGGTGTTGGTGTTGGCTCTGCCGTTGGTGTCGGTGTCGGTGCTGCCGTTGGCGTTGGTGTTGGCTCTGCCGTTGGCGTTGGTGTTGGTGCTGCCGTTGGTGTCGGTGTTGGATCTGCCGTTGGCGTCGGTGTCGGTGCTACTGTCGGTGTTGATGTTGGATCTACTGTTGGTGTTGGTGTTGGCTCTGCCGTTGGTGTCGGTGTTGGCTCTGCCGTTGGCGTTGGTGTTGGCTCTGCCGTTGGCGTTGGTGTTGGTGCTGCCGTTGGTGTCGGTGTTGGATCTGCCGTTGGCGTCGGTGTCGGTGCTACTGTCGGTGTTGATGTTGGATCTGCTGTTGGTGTTGGTGTCGGTGCTGCCGTTGGCGTTGGTGTCGGCTCTACCGTTGGTGTTGGTACTGCTGTCGGTGTTGGTGTTGGATCTGCTGTTGGTGTTGGTGTCGGCTCTGGCGTTGGTGTCGGTGCTGCTGTTGGTGTCGGTGTTGGATCTGCCGTTGGCGTCGGTGTCGGTGCTACTGTTGGTGTTGGTGTCGGCTCTGGCGTTGGTGTCGGTGCTGCTGTTGGTGTCGGTGTTGGATCTGCCGTTGGCGTCGGTGTCGGTGCTACTGTTGGCGTTGGTGTTGGCTCTACCGTTGGTGTTGGTGCTACTGTTGGCGTCGGTGTCGGTGTTGCCGTTGGCGTTGGTGTTGGTGCTGCCGTTGGCGTTGGCGTTGGCGTTGGTGTTGGTGCCGCTGTTGGCGTTGGTGTCGGTGCTGCCGTTGGCGTTGGTGTCGGTGCAGCCGTTGGCGTTGGTGTCGGTGCTGCCGTTGGCGTTGGCGTTGGTGTTGGCGCTGCCGTTGGTGTTGGTGTCGGTGCTACCGTTGGCGTTGGCGTTGGTGCTACCGTTGGCGTTGGCGTTGGTGCTGCTGTTGGTGTCGGTGTTGGTGCCGCCGTCGGCGTTGGTGTTGGTGCTACCGTTGGTGTTGGTGTCGGTGTTGGTGCCGCCGTCGGCGTTGGTGTTGGTGTCGGTGCTGCTGTTGGTGTTGGTGTTGGATCTGCCGTTGGTGTTGGTGTTGGCTCTGGCGTTGGTGTCGGTGTCGGTGCCGCTGTTGGCGTTGGTGTCGGTGCAGCCGTCGGCGTTGGTGTTGGCTCTACCGTTGGTGTTGGTGTCGGTGCTGCCGTTGGCGTCGGTGTCGGTGCTGCTGTCGGCGTTGGTGTTGGCGCTGCTGTCGGCGTTGGTGTTGATGTCGGTGCTGCCGTCGGTGTTGGGGTCGGCGCTACCGTTGGTGTTGGTGTCGGTGCTGCCGTTGGCGTTGGTGTCGGTGCTGCCGTTGGTGTCGGTGTTGGTGCTGCCGTTGGTGTCGGTGTTGGTGTTGGTGCTGCCGTTGGCGTTGGTGTTGGCACTGCCGTTGGTGTCGGTGTTGGATCTGCCGTTGGCGTTGGTGTTGGTGCTGCCGTTGGCGTTGGTGTCGGTGCCGCTGTTGGTGTTGGTGTTGGTGCTGCCGTTGGCGTTGGTGTTGGTGCTGCCGTCGGCGTTGGTGTCGGTGCTGCCGTTGGCGTTGGTGTCGGTGCCGCTGTTGGCGTTGGTGTTGGTGCTGCCGTTGGCGTTGGTGTCGCTGTTGGTGTTGGTGTTGGTGCTGCCGTTGGCGTTGGTGTTGGTGCTGCCGTCGGCGTTGGTGTCGGTGCTGCCGTTGGCGTTGGTGTCACTGTCGGTGTTGGTTTCACTGTTGGTGTTGGCTTCACTGTCGGCGTTGGTTTCACTGTCGGCGTCGGCTTCACTGTCGGCGTCGGCTTCACTGTCGGCGTTGGTTTCACTGTCGGCGTTGGTTTCACTGTCGGTGTTGGCTTCACTGTCGGTGTTGGCTTCACTGTCGGTGTTGGCGTCGGAGTGCACTTAGGTGTCGGCGTTGGCTTCACTGTCGGCGTCGGCTTTACCGTTGGTGTCGGCGTCGGCTTCACTGTCGGCGTCGGCTTTACCGTTGGTGTCGGCGTCGGCTTCACTGTCGGCGTCGGCTTTACCGTTGGTGTTGGTGTCGGCTTCACTGTCGGTGTTGGCGTCGGAGTACACTTAGGTGTTGGCGTTGGTTTTACCGTCGGTGTCGGTTTCACCGTTGCTGTCGGTGTTGGTGTTGCGGTTGGTTTTACCGTCGGTGTCGGTTTTACCGTTGCTGTCGGTGTTGGTGTCGGTGTTGGAGTTGGTTTCACCGTCGGCGTTGGCGTTGCGGTCGGTTTCACTGTTGGTGTCGGGCTTGGTGTTGCGGTTGGTGTTGGCGATGGGCTGGGTGTTGGTGTTGCGGTCGGTGTCGGACTTGGCGGCGGTCCATCTCCCTCGTATGTTCCAAGGTGCATTTCTACTCCGCCGCTAAAAGACTTGGCAATTAGCGTTCCGTAAAGCTCTGCACCGGAATAATTAACATCCGCCTTAGGCGCCAGTATCGTTCCCAAGAAGGTCGTATACGCAATATTCACCTTGGTCGCTTCGTAGAAATTGAACAACACTTGACTTGCTCTACCGTTATTCATTGCGAAGCTTGGTACATTGACCGTAGCTCCACTTATGTTAATAATTAACGTGGCATTCTGGGCAATGTTGAATTGAATATTGTTTGTATTCGCCAGCGTTGCCGCATCCAGATGAACTACGTTGAAAAGATCCGGCGCACTTATTGTAAGTGTTCCATAATTATTACCAACTTCTTTCGTAGCGGACAATGCCCCGTATGCTGCAGAACGCGAGATCAGATACTGCTTCTCAGCCGGGAAATCAATCGGGCTTCCCTGCTTCTTCGCGCCTATAATGTTCACACTAGGCTCATTGGCTTCAATGGTGTCCCCATACACAACGTTTCCGTAGATTTCTCCGCTGCCCGAATGTTTAAACTTCTTGCCGGCAACGAGTACGTCGGTGGCTGAAGAATTCCTGTAGGCCCTGGCTACCCCGTAACCTCCAGAGAGAGTAATATTCCCCCCCGCTGCAAGACGGCCTTCAATTTGATCATTGCCTTGCGTGAAATCGTCAAAGATAAAAGCATTAAAATTCCCGGCAATCCCCAAGACCGGCGTTGGATTGTAAGGCACACCAGATGTTGCCCTTACCTCCGTCCCCCAAGTGAAGGCGCTACTTACGGTCAGTACGCCCGCCAGAATAAAGGCGGCCGCTTTTCGCATTTTTTTTCTCAATAATCTACACCTCCTATTCAACTATTCTATGAAATCGCCGCAAAACTATAACAAAAAAAAGACCGCCACGAAGGGTTAGCTTCACGGCGGCCGGACGACCATAGCCCGGACTTAAGGGGCATCAGATTCCTGACTTTGCGTCCCGCTCTTTCGAAACGGTTTGCGTTTGTACATGATTGATATGAAATTGGAAAAGCTTATGTAATACCCAAGTGAAATCTGTGATATTTGTTACTTTAGAACTAACTCCAGTTTAGATGCCGACTGGCATATTGTCAATATATTTCCAATTCATTTCACAGCTATTTTTTTAAAGAAAAAAGATTAAAAAAACCTTTATCTATAAGGATTTATACAAGATGAGAATATAACTTCCTGACGAAAAAGGTCGATAATTCCGCTAATTCGCCGCAGTATTTTTCCCTTTTCACAGAGCTATTTCTTACAATTTTAAATATTAAAATTTAGTATTTTAGTCCTATTCCTTCTCCCTTCCCCCAACTCATCTCCGCTAAAGCAACCTCACCATGGTAAACGCGAAGAAACGGGCGCCATCCCCTTTAAGGATACCGCCCGTTTTCCGTTCATACCGGAGAGCTCTTTTATAGTAAAGGCCCTATGATATTCATATATTTTCACAAAAACTGGCGCCTAAGCAAACCCTGGCAGCAGTCTTTAATCGACATTTCTAGGGAGTTTGCGTAGAGGGCTGAAAATCTGCACACGCAGGAATCCATTTTTAGAGCAGCTGAATCCAGCCAATCATTGACACCCAGAGCGGAACGCTAAGGAATAACCCGAATAATAAACCGCGGCGGAGATTTCCTTCATGACTCATTGCCATTCTCCTTTTAAACTGATTTATTTTTAATCTTTATTATTTCAATTTTAATATAAAATAATTTTTCCTATTTTATTGTGAATTATGTCACATTAATAGCCTTCTTTTTTAAATACCATTGATTTTTTTTGAACTTCGGGTTAAATTACGAATATATGTTCTCATTAGAGGGGGTGAGATTGATGCACAGAGCAGAGAGCCAGGACAATATGCTGGTGAAATCGTATATCTTGCTGCCGCTCATTTTATCCGCCTTTGAACGCGATGCTTCCATCCTATCTGCAGAGCTGCGTACACCCGCTCCTTACCTGGAGGTTGTCCGGACAGCGGCGGGTGCAGCCATAGCCGATCTGCGGAATGTCCGCACCGAGATGAGAGCCCGTGGTCTGAAGGTCTATGCACAGCAGCAGCTGGAAGTTGGCATTGAAGCCAAATTTGTCTGCAGGGGTTATCATGAACGGATGCTGCTGCTGGATGATGTCATTACCGCCCAGTCTACTATCCGCATGCGCAGATATCTGGGTCTTGGCACTCCGGATTCAACCGCCTTGAGATGAACAGCATTCTGGCGATGTTAATTCTCAGCGTTTCTCCCCTCATAAAAAAGAGGCCCGCCATGATCGGCAAGACCTCAGGGTACCATATTACACCGGGGGATGTTTGGTAACCCCAATATACATCCCTTACCTGAAAATAAGCTGATACCCAGATAAAGATTACATTAAAATCGTCCAATACCCAAGCGTGCCGCAGATAACCACAGCCGCTACGGGATACAGGATCTTCCGGCTTACCTGATCCTTAAACACAATAAACAAACAAAGCATACAAAGCCATGCGATAAGAAGGCTGCCCATCTCTTATGCATACGCTCCTTCCCGGCAATTCTGCCCTGGCTCCTGCAGCATACCGCCGCAGAGTCCGCTTTCCATATATATAAGAAGATTACCCGCTGATTATCCCTATCATACCCGCTGACAGCTGATCTGCATGAAATTTTTATTTATTTGGCCACAAACGGATTCACCACTCCTGCTCAAGAACGGGATATTCCCAGAAACCTAAGCGCCCCTTGGCAGCTATAGGATGAGCCAGCGCAACTACCCCCTCCAGCTTCCAGGCATACCGGCCTTCTGCATAATCGCCGAACACATATTCATTCCCGCCCGGCCAGCTCTGCTGCGCCTGCTGAGGCGTAACCCCACAGCAACCGGCCAGCCGGCTGGTCGCAAGGATTACTCCGGAGGGCAGATTATCCGCGGTGTAGCCGTGCCGGGCAAGCACTGATTGATACGGCTCCGTCTTGCATATGGCCTTATCTACCTGCATACCGGCATGGATGGCTAAATCCCCCCGGTAAGACGTCGGCCAGGAACGGGTCTCAATCTGTTTTTCACCCAGCGCAATTAAGGTGGCCCAAGGCTGGCGAATCGTCAGACACTTCATACAAGGCTTGCCTCCATTCCAGAAAACACATATTGTCCAGTTTACACTCAGCTTTCCAGTTGTTCAAAAACTGTATGAGCAGCTTCATCGACCGGTAAGTAGGCCTCAATTCTTGGATATAGATGATGGCCCGCGGAAATATGAATTTGCTTGTACCGGATAGGAACCAACTTATCTGAGGCACCCATTCTGGCTAAGATCATTTTGTGCTGACCAGGCTCGGTACCTGTGTTATCAGGCCGCTTATTCCAGTACTTATTGAAATCACTGTATTGCCGGAGTCTTTCGAGGCTATGCGTATACCATGGCTCCTGTCTGGAGCCGGTGTGTATTTTTTGATAAGCATGTATACCCTCCACTGCATGAGATTCCCATAATTCAAAGGATGCGGCATTGAAGGTCGAGCGGGAGCGCACAGGATAATCCGCATTGAAGTGAAGATCTGCCATATTCAAGTCTTTATAGAAAGCTTGATGTGCAGGCAACTCAAATAACCGGCTAAACCGTTCATTCACCGCCTTGATATTTAACATGTGGTTCACAATCATTGCCGGCAGCGGCAGGCTGCTCAGGATCTGCCTCACTTCTTCCAGCGCCTGCTCCATAGCTGCTCCTTCAAGAGCCGGATAGACCGGGAGATAACCGGCAGCCAGCAGCAGAGCATTCCGTTCAACGGCTGTACACTCCAGATATTCAGCAATACAGATAATCATCCGGCGATCCGGCATGCGGTGTGAGCGTCCCATTAATAGGTTTTTATACGTAGGGCAAGCCATATCGTTAAGCTCCTGCTGAGTAAACCGTTTCAACAACGGATGGGGTTGATTAGCATAATCCAGTTGACGTGTTACGCGAAGATTCTCAATTTCAGCGATTACCCCCTTCAACGTCTCATCCTGAACGTCCCTATCCTTACGTATAGTCATCAGGCTCACCGCCTTTACCATATTGAGGTGTAGTTCTACTCTTGGTACAAGCCAATTCCTACAGTATACTCCACTATGAAAACAGGGCGCAATTTCCATTACGCTTCTAATTATATTTATGGAGGAGATCCTATGAATCGTGCAATTGTTACAGACTCACCGGCTAATGGATATTTGACCGTCAAGGAAGTCGCCGCACCGGAGGCCCAGCCCGGGGAGGCAATCGTTAGAGTGCATGCTTTCTCCCTTAACCGGGGTGAAGTTGTTGATGCAAGGAAGGAGGCTGAGGGATTCCGGCCGGGCTGGGATTTTGCCGGAACTGTTGTCCAGCAAGCCCGGAATGGCACCGGACCCAGAGAAGGAAGCCGTGTCACCGGGCTTCTCCCGATGGGGGCATGGGCAGAGCGGGTGGCTGCACCTGCTTCGTTCCTGGCAGAGATACCGGATAACATAACCTTCGCCCAAGCCGCCACTTTGCCTGTAGCAGGCCTGTCCGCACTTTACACCCTTAGAAAGGGCGGAATGCTGCTCGGCAAGAAAATATTGATCACCGGCTCCACTGGAGGCGTGGGAATCATGGCTCATCAGTTAGCCGCACAGTCCGGGGCATTTACAGTAGGTGTAGCAAGAACAAAGGAAAAAGCCCAGGTTGCCCGGGAAGCCGGCGCTAATGAGGTTGTGGTTGGAGAAGCTGCGATATCTCAGGCAATTCCTTACGGGCCTTATCATCTAATCGTGGATTCGGTGGGCGGTGATACACTGGCTGCTTTGATGCCTCAGCTGGAACCGGGAGGGACCCTAGTCTCGATGGGACATTCAGCCTCTCCTTACTCCACACTTGATGTCAGAGGCTTAGGCGGCAGAACCTTGTACAGCTTCTTTCTTGGAGAAGAAGTTAGCCGTTACTCCGTAGCCGACGATCTCAAACTGCTGGCCGGCCTCCTCTCAACAGGCCAATTAACCCCCCGCATTGAAGTGGAAGCGTCATGGGAGAAGATAGCGGAGGTATCCGAGGCGCTGCTGGAACGCAGATATTCCGGTAAGGCCGTGCTGTTGACCGAATAATTCTGATATAAAAAGCGCCTGTAAAGCACGCACGACAGATATGGCAAACCCGTTTCACCACAAAAGAGGTTAAATTGGTCATAATGTTCTCAATCTCTTAAATGGAGGATTAGGCAACAATCTCAATGAATCAGGCTACCCCCCATTGTATTGAAGGAGGATAATAAACATGCAGAACTAAATAAAGAAAGAAAGGATGAATATAATGGAAGATAGCATTAACCCCTTCCATCCTTATATTGGAATGTGGGTAACCGCAGATGGTTATATAAGGCATGAATTGCTGCCTAACGGCCGCTATGCTGAAGCACGCGGAAGCAGAAAAAGCGCTTATCAAGGAAGTTATTCTATTACAGGTGATCATATTGAATATGTAGATGATACCGGCTTCACCGCCGATGGTGATTTTCGCGATTCGGTGCTCTATCACGGAGGCATGGTCTTGTATCGGGAGTAAACCAAGTTTCCACATAACAGGAATAACAAAAACACCGCATTCTCAGGAGAATTGGCGGTGTTTTTGTGTGATGCAACTATATCGTTTCCCGGAACCGATGTACATCCCGAATAGGCGGCTGGCCGAACAAGCGGGCATACTCACGATTGAACTGCGTGGCGCTCTCATAGCCAACCTGATAAGCGACACTTGTCGCATCGCTCGTTGTCGCCAGGAGAATTTTCCGAGCTTCTGTCAGCCGCAGGCGTTTCTGATACTGGAGGGGGGTCATTGCCGTCACTTCTTTGAAACAGGCAAAAAAAGATGATTTGCTCATTCCGGCTGCTTGCGCGAGCTTCTCCACCCGCATGGGTTCCGCATAGTGGAGATTCATCCCTTCAATCACGTGGGCAATTTGATGGGCACGGCTGCCCAAGAGAGCGAACTGCCGTATAGAGTCCCCTTGCTCAGTCTGCAGCATACGGTAAAGAATCTCGCGCACTGCATAAGGAGCCAGCACCGGTAGATCATCCGGCGTATCCAGCAAACGGATTAGATGCATGACAGCCTCATGAAGCGGATCGCTCATCCGGCTGATAACCAAAGCGCGGGGAGGTTCTTGTCCTGTGTTTTCTGTGACATTGGATTGTTGAATCACATCCAAAATCTGATCCATATCGAACTGTAGCTGAAGGGACAAGTACGGGGTCTCTGGAGAGGCTTCAATGACTTGTCCGGTAATTGGCAGGTGCACGGAAGCGGCCAGATAGCTTCCGTGATTATAACAATAGCTTTCCGGCCCCAGCATTACCCGCTTGGCACCTTGAGCAATCACACACAGGGATGGCTTGTATACCGCAGGCACTGGCGCGGATATGTCGGAAGAACGAATAAAAGAAAGAGCAGGATAGGCGGTAACGATGGTCCCATCTTGTACGGCAATACGTTCGATTCGTTCGGTCAATTCAGTCAAGCGTATTCCTCCATTCTGCGACTATTACAATTTACTTTATTGCATTTTGGAGGATTAGGCAATCTCTTCACAGTATCCGGCTACCGCAAGCTTTGAAGTCGGCAGCATAATGAACATGTAACACCTAAGCGTATTTCATTCATAAAAGGAGCGGTGTGGCATGTCGACATTAAAAGATAAAGTAGTGCTTATTACCGGTGCCAGTAGCGGCATTGGAGAAGCGACCGCCAAATGGCTCGCTAAGCGTGGAGCACAGGTGGTGCTCGGTGCAAGACGGACGGACAGGCTAGAAAAGCTGGCGGAGGAGATCAGAAACGCGGGCGGGATTGCTGAATACCATTCCCTCGACGTAACGGATTTTGAGCAAATGAAATCAATCGTCCAATTTACAGTTCATCAATTCGGACGCCTTGATGCCCTTGTAAATAACGCAGGTGTGATGCCGTTATCGCCACTTGATGCATTAAAGATCGAGGAGTGGAACCGTATGATTGATGTCAATATTCGCGGTGTACTGCACGGGATCGGAGCTGCTATTCCCGTAATGAAGGAACAGAATTCCGGCCATATCATCAATGTTGCCTCCGTTGGCGCATATACTGTCTTTCCGAAATCATCGGTTTATTGTGCCACCAAGTTCGCGGTCCGGGCGATTACAGAGGGCCTGCGTCAGGAGTTGGGAGCAACAATCCGTACGACGGTTATTTCTCCAGGCGTAACCGAATCCGAACTGGCTGATACCATCACTGATGAGTCAGCCCTCGAGATGATGAAATCCTTCCGGGCCAATGCTTTGCCCTCTTCCGGTATTGCCCGCGCCATTGCCTATGCCCTTGAGCAGCCTGCGGAAGTGGATGTAAATGAATTGATCGTGCGCCCAATGGGGCATCCGGCTTAAACCGCTAAGCAGATTAGGAAATAAGACTTGACGGCTACCAAAAGTGAATTCCGTTACTTCACTCGAATATGGTAGAAGAATGGTAGAGGTTTATGGTGGTACAGAAAAAAGCGCGGCCTCCGAAATCCCCGGAGGCCGCGCTGCATATGAATTCAAAAGATGCTGGTGAAGGGAATTGAACCCCCGGCCTACGCATTACGAGTGCGTTGCTCTACCCCTGAGCTACACCAGCTTAAAGGATAGTCTGCCTGCCAAACAAAAAATATTATAACTCTTTCAGCAGAAAACGCAACCCTTTTTGATCATTCGCGCTGCCTAGTCCTGCATTAGCCCCAGCCCGCGGAAATATTCCAGTGCCTCCTTAGCACTTTCCAACGAGGACACGGCATAAGCCTCTTGCTCTACTATATAGTACAGAATCCCGCTCTCCTCTGCCTTGTCGAAGACGCTCCGGAAATCAACCTGCCCTTTCCCGAGGTCAGTCTCTTCATTATTTGCCCCGAAATCCTTAATGTGAACCAGCGGAACACGGCCGGCATAACGGGCGACATAGTCAATAGGACGTGCTCCGCCCCTGTGTACCCAGCCCAGATCGAACTCTGCAAACATATGCTCCGCAGGAATCTGTTCCAGCCATATATCGATGACTGCTTTGCCGTCTACCTCCGCAAATTCATAATCATGGTTGTGATACCCGTACTGCAGGCCTGCTGCACGGACCATCGCGGAGGCCTTCCCCAGGAAGGGAATCACCGCCGTCACATCCTCCATTGAGGGGTTCTGCGGAAGCGGTGCCGAAGGGGTGATCATATATTGTAATCCAAGTTCCTTCGCATATTCAATTTCTTTGGCTAACGCCCGTTCCATGTTATCCAGACTGCTGAAATCCAGGCCCACATGCGCCGAAGGCGCAGCAAGACCCAACCGGTCCAATGTACGGCGCAGTTCTCCTGCAGACACGCCGAAATAACCGGCGAATTCTACCGCCTGATATCCCATCTCCGCAACTTTGCCCAGTGTACCCAGGAAATCGCGCTCCGTCTGGTCACGCAGTGTGTACATTTGAATCCCGATCTGCTGTGAGGCTTTTGCCATGAAAGATCCGCTCCTTATAGGTTGAATCTGATTACAACTACAGGTACTCTTTACTCTCCTTGCAGCTTGCGTTCCACGGATTCCAGCTTGCTGCGGCTCGTAGAAGGCTTGTCACGACGGTCATCAATCTTAAGCGAGGTGGAAACCCGCTGTGCTCCTGACGTAAACGGCGACTCATGCAGCGCTTCTACCGCAGCAAGAATCCGTGCAACCGGTCCTTCAATAATAGTCCCCATCGAAGTAAGCTCATAGGTAATCCCCTCCACGGTCTGCAGCACACGCTGCATATCGGCCACATAGCTGCTGAGACTGGTACTGCCAGTGCCAATCGGAATAACGGTCACTTCGCCAATCGCCATTATGAAATCCCTCCTGCAAGTTTGATGAGTCTGCTCTGTCCTTACTCCTTAATTGTAACCCTTCAGCGCCGCTCCCACAAATACCCATAGCCCCCCCTCTCTATTACTATCTCCCCAGTAAAACTACTAGGATTAGACGCACTCTATTTATGGAGTCTTTGTGGCATCTTTTGGGACAATTTATGACTCATTTAAGGCCATATCCACAGGAAAGTTGTGGATTACCTGTGGACTAACTGTGGATCATCTGTGAGTAAACCTGCGGAACCCGCTCCCCGCGCGGATTCGCAAAAAAATGTTTACAAACACAATATATTGAGTTACTTTTATTTAACAACAACAAAATATAGTAGAAACAGGTGTTTCGCCCTCTTGCTAGGGTTGAAGCTTAATAGGGAAACACGGTGCAAATCCGCTGCGGTCCCGCCACTGTAACCGGATGTTCCAGCTGCCAGACGCCGCTGGAGCAGCATCCTCCGACAACAAGCCACTAAGGGGCTGCGAGGCCCCTCGGGAAGGCGCCGGAGGGCATGCCGGAAGCCAGGAGACCTGCCTGTTTCTGTGGCACCGGTTAGACTCCTGCGAGGAACAGGCGAGGTGCCCGCATGCGGCCTGCACGAGCAGAGTTAGCCTTTCCGTTAATCGGGCCAGAGGCTGCCGATACCTGAGGACGATAGAGTATCGTCCTCAGGTATCGGCTTCTGCGGAAGGTACAAGAACAGGTTCCAGAACAGGACAAGCCCTGTGCCCGTTCGTATTTTCCACATAGACCACCGGCAAATGTCCGCTGTTTCGGATATTTGCAATACGCATTCGGGCATTTCCCGCCTCCCGGCTGGAGATGCCTTTTTACTGATGTCATGGAGCACACGCTTCACGCTTACGATACCGAGAGGAGAGAGCTATACAATGACGCTGCTGGAGAAACGATATAACGAAGGACAAGCTGCACAGGAAGTTCTTTTGGAAGAAGTTATTCATTTGGGACGGGATATTATCGACAGCCGGGATTTGGATCTGCTGCGCGAGAACGCCAACTTGAACGGGGAGAGCTTCTCCGGCAAGATGAGCAAATTCGGCAGTGAATATTCCAAGTGGTACGCCCGCAATTTCACGATGCCGCCACAGCTCGTGCAGGCTATTGAAGATAATGTTGTATATGTACACGACCTGGATCAATATGCCATTGGAACAACTAACTGCATCTTCATCCCGTTTGAACGTCTTCTCCGCGAAGGCTTCAATACCGGCAACGGCAGCGTCCGCCCTCCGAATTCGATTATGACGGCTATGTCGCTGGTGGCGATTATTTTCCAGTCCCAGCAGAATGCCCAGTACGGCGGCGTATCCGCCAACAAGCTGGATTACGATCTGGCGCCTTATGTCACTAAATCCTTCGCTAAGCTGTTCCGCAAAGGAATGGAATACTTCGAGGAAGGTACAGCCGGCGAAGCGCTCGGCGAGGTCACTATGACCCGCAGCGATCTGGAAGAGAAGTATCCGCGTGCCTTCCGTTTCGCCCTGAAAGAGACAGAAATTGAAACCCTTCAGGCTGCGGAGAGCATGGTACATAACCTGAATACCATGTCCAGCCGCTCCGGCGGCCAGATTCCTTTTACCAGCATCAACTACGGAACCTGCACCTCTCCGGAGGGCCAGCTCGTGATTAGCTCCCTCTTAACTGCTACTATGAACGGACTTGGCAGCGGAGAAACACCGGTGTTCCCGATTCAGATCTTCAAGTGCAAACAGGGTGTCAACCAGCAGCCTGGTGATCCTAACTATGAGCTGTTCCTGAAAGCGGCAGAGTGCTCTGCACGCCGGCTGTATCCGAACTTCGCCAATCTGGATGCTCCGCTGAATATGCAGTACTACGATCCAACCGATCCGGATACTGAATTTGCTACGATGGGCTGCCGGACACGTGTTCTGGGCGACCGCTTCGGGCGCAATCACTGCTCGGGCAAAGGCAACCTTTCATTCAATACGCTTAACCTTGTACGTCTTGGTCTGGCTTACGGCACAGTAACCGGCCGCCGCCTTGCCGCTGATGAGGAAGGCTTCTTCGAAGATCTTAATCATTATATGGATGTTGCGCTGGACGGCCTGTTGCACCGGTTCCGCATTCAGGCTTCCCAGAAAGCCAAAGCCTCCGATTTCATGATGCGTGAAGGCGTCTGGGAAGGCGGCGAACAGCTTGCACCGGAAGACAGCGTAGGTGAACTGCTGAAGCACGGCAGCCTGTCCCTTGGTTTCATCGGTATGGCCGAGTGCATGAAGGCTATGTACGGCAAACACCATGGCGAAGATATGGAGGTCCATGCCAAGGCAGTGGCCATTGTCCGCCACATGCGTGAATACTGCGACCGCAAGAGCGAGGAGCTGGATCTGAACATTACTCTATTCGCTACGCCTGCCGAAGGTCTCTCCGGCAAATTCACCAAGATAGACCGCAAGGTTCTCGGTTCCATTCCGGGTGTAACGGACCGTGAATACTATACGAATTCATTCCACATTCCGGTCTATTACGACCTGAGCGCAGCCAAGAAGATCAGCCTGGAAGCTCCATTCCATGAATATTGCAACGCCGGAGCAATCTCTTATGTAGAGCTGAACGGCAATGCCCGCAGCAACCCTGCAGCTTTCGTCAAAATCATCAAATACGCGCTGGAGCAGGACATCAGCTATTTCAGCATCAACCACCCGATTGACCGCTGCTCCGGCTGCGGCCACGAAGGTGTAATCGGCACGAATTGCCCATCCTGCGGCGCTCATGAAGATACAACGCATATCCGCCGGCTGCGCCGGGTAACCGGATATCTGACCGGCGACTATCAGACCCGCTTCAATGCCGCCAAGCAAGCCGAAGTACGGGACCGCGTTAAGCATCTATGAACATCTGCGGATATTATCCGGAGTCGATCAATGAAGGAGAGGGATTGCGGGCGGTCCTCTTCTTCAGCGGATGCCGCCACCGCTGCCCCGGATGCTTCAACCCTAAGACCTGGAACTTCAATTATGGAGAGGTCTTCACTCCGGAGCGCAGGCGCGAGATTATCACCGAGATAGCAGACAATCCGCTGCTGGACGGCTTGACGCTGGCAGGCGGGGACCCTTTTTTCTCGGCAGAGGGAGCGGCTGACTTCATCCATGAGCTCCGCGCCGAGCTGCCGGGCTTCCCGGTCTGGATCTATACCGGTTATACGTACGAGGAGCTGACCGCTTCCCCCGGTTCGCCGGAATGGAAGCTGCTGGCCCTGTGCCAGGTGGTCATTGACGGACGATTTGTAGAGGAACTCAAAGACACTACTCTCCCCTACCGGGGAAGCAGCAACCAGCGGATTATAGATATCCCGGCAAGCCTTGCCGGAGATAAGGTTATACTTTGGGAGCCTGCGCTAAGCTTTCAAAGGGCATAAATCACGGTAAAAGCCGGGCTTACACCCAGCAAAAAGGGCACTAAACTACCGCATTCCGGTGGTTTAGCGCCCTTTTATGTTCCTCAGGAGGTAATATCTTACGCCTACTCTCCCGACTTACGTGCCGCCTTATGCGCTGTCTCATCCGCCAGCTCTTCCAGCACGCTGTTCAGCCGCAGCTTCAGCTCCTCGGCCAGCTCAACGACACCCTGGTCGTTGCGCACAGCCTGTGAGTCTACCGCGTAGACTCCGCCAAGAATATGCCGGGCGCCCAGCACAGACAGCACCGGCTTCAGCGCATAGTCGATCGCGAGCAGATGGGCCAGACTACCGCCCATGAAGAGCGGCAGCACGATTTTGCCGGCCAGCCCTTTTTGCGGAACCAGATCCAGGAAGGTCTTCAGCACTCCCGTATAGGAAGCTTTGTACACCGGACTGACGATGATCACCGCATCCGCTTCAGCCACCAGACCATTCGCTTTGACGATGGCTTCGCTCTCGAACCTGGTATGAATCAGATCCTCCGCCGGAAGCTCCGCTACATTAATCCGTTCCACTTCATACCCGCGTTCCCGCAGATCCCCCTCCGCATATTCGATCACCGCATTGATTCGGGATACCAGGGATGGCGTACCGTTAATTACCACTATTTTGGCCACTTCCGCACCTCTTCCGTCCGCTTTTATAAGATATGCCGGGCTGCTGTGCCGGACACAAATACTTTAAATTAGTAATAATCCTAGCAGAGTACAGGGAATATTGTCAAACCTCAAATGTGCTTGCAACCCGGCCCTTCTCTGGTTATAATAAACGGCAAACCTATATCCCGACCAGGCCAATGACCGGCATCCAACCGCGAGGCGTCTGCGACCGGAGCAGTTCTCCTGTTCCCTAAGTTTACCGGGTTTCGCCCGTTACCGCGAAGACCAAAGAGGGCCTTATTCCGCGCTTTACAGCTATTTATCGGAATTAGGTCAACCTGGGTGGCACCGCGAGCTGACGCTCCTCGTCCCATGGATGAGGGCGTTTTTTGCATTTTTTTAACACAAAAGGAGCGATAGCGGCATGCTGGACATGAACTGGATCAGGGAGAATGCGGACATTGTACGGAAGACGGCGGAGTGGAAAAAGGTAGCGTTCCCGCTTGCGGAGCTGCTGGAATGGGATGACCGGCGGCGGAAGGCCCGCCGGGAAACAGAGCAGCGCCGGGCGGACCGGAACGCGCTGACCAAAGAGGTTGAGCGGCTGCTGCGGCAGGGCGACGGTGCAGGCGGAGAACAAGCGAAAGAGCAGGTGCGGGAGATCAATGCCCAGCTGACCGCGCTGGAGGCGGAGTTGTTGGAGGCGGAGCGCCGCTGCGGCGAGCTGCTGCTGCTCGCGCCGAACCCCATATCGGCCGATACGCCGATCGGGCCGGATGACAGCGCGAATGTGGAGCTGCGGCGGCATGGCGCGCCGCCGGTGTTCGGCTTCAGCGCGCGTGACCATGTCGAGCTCGGAGAGCTGCACGGCATCCTAGACATCCCGCGCGGCGTCAAAGCCGGCGGACCCCGCAGCTATGTGCTGAAGGGGGCCGGGCTGCTCCTGCATCTGGCCGTACAGCGGCTGGCGCTGGATGTGCTGATGCAGCGCGGCTTCACCGTGATGGATGTGCCGGTAATCGTCCGGCCGGAAGCGCTGGAGCGGACCGGGTTCTTCCCGGGCGGCATGGATCAGACCTATGAGCTCACGGGAGAAAAACGCTGGCTCGCCGGCACCTCAGAGGTGTCGCTGGTCTCGCTGTACAGCGATGAGATTCTCGATCTTGAAACGCCGCTGCGGCTCGCCGGAATGTCGGCCTGCTTCCGCCGCGAGGTAGGCTCGGCAGGCCGCGATGTACGCGGGCTGTACCGTGTGCACCAGTTCTCGAAGATCGAACAGGTGGTGATGTGCCGGAACGATCCCGGGGAGTCGGAGCAGATGCTGCAGGAGATTCTCGGCAATGCCGAGCATATTCTCCAGCTGCTGGAGCTGCCTTACCGGGTAGTAGCCGTCTGCAGCGGCGACATGGCGATGAAGACACATAAGCAATATGACATTGAGACCTGGATGCCCAGCAGGGAAGCCTTCGGCGAGACCCACTCGGCCTCGAATCTGCTCGACTTCCAGGCCCGCCGCTCAGGTATCCGCTACCGCGATGAAGACGGGCGGCTGCAGTACTGCCATACCCTGAACAACACGGCGGTAGCTACGCCGCGCATTCTGATTCCATTGCTGGAGAATCATCAGCAGGAAGATGGATCGGTCTATATCCCGCAGGCACTGCGGCCTTATATGGGCGGCAAGGAGCGGCTTGAACTTAATATACAACACATCTGAAATTGAGCTGAACAAATATAACAAGAAAACTAGCAGAGCAGCAATTCTCTTATTTTTGAGAATTACCGCTCTGCTTTTTCATTTTAATATTGTGGACAAAAAATACATTCATTTTACGCAAACATAACATTTAATTTACGAGAAATTCAATTTTATTCTAATATTGAAAGTAATCAAGATGTAATTGTTATAGATTATCACTACATATCTCTAGGTTTTTTGTGCATTTTGTATAAACTTACCTCCATTTAATTTTAATTAACTCGAAATTAATATATATTCATGTGAGACAACCTTTCATTTTACAAACAGATGTTACACTTAATAGGTTGTAAATCATAGTTTTGAGAGGAGTGGGTTTAGAATAATGGTTATATCTCACAGGATGCAGAAATGGTTATCCGCAGGACTAGCAATGTTAATGCTTATTGGCATTGTAGTACCAGCCGGACAAAGCGCACAGGCAGCAAAAGATAACAGCAATATTGTAATCTCACAGGTCTACGGCGGCGGCGGCAACAGCGGCGCATTATTTAAGAATGATTTCATTGAATTATATAATCCAACCGATTCAGCAGTGAGTCTTGAAGGTTGGGAGGTGCGGTATGCCAGCGCCACTGGTGCATTCAATAATGTTGCCACTTTAAGCGGAACAATTAAGGCTGGTGGGTACCTACTTATACAACAGAAAGCGGGAACTGGCGGTAATGGTGCCGATCTCCCTGCTCCTGATCTTACCGGCAGCTTAGATTTCAGCGGTACTAACGGCAAAGTAAATCTGATAGACGGTTCAGAAAATGTTATTGATTTCGTAGGTTATGGAACGGCAAATTCCTCGGAAACCTTACCTACACCTGCCCTGTCTAACTCCACAGCAGCCATTCGGCTTGCACTAACGGGCGCACCTGCCGGCAACCGCGGCTTGGATACAGACAATAACGCTGCAGACTTCGTTGTTCGAACCCCTGATCCCCGTAACAGCAGTTATGGCCTTACACAAGCCGTAGAAGCGGTAACCGCCAACCCAGCAGCTAACGCCTGGCCGGCTGGTACAGCCATCTCCCTTAACTCTTCTGCAGTGGGTGCATCCGTTTACGCCGCAGTCTACATAGACGGCGCTGGTGCAGAATTCAAGCCATACAGCGGTCAAATCCTGCTGAACGTACCTACCACAATCAAAACGTACGCCTCAGTTTCGGATTCGGTATACAGTTCAACGTCCACTTATAACTACACGATCCTAACGAAAACAGATATTGCCTCGGCAAGACTTGCGCCTAAAGGCCAGAATGTATGGACCGAAGGTGTAGTTACCCGCATCGACGGCCCAAAAATGTATATTCAGGATGCGACTGCAGCCATCGTGCTGTACGGATTCCCGGCATTCGCCGAGGTCGGAGATCTCGTTGAAGTTCAGGGTACTATGGATATTTACAATAATCTGCAGGAGCTCAAACCTGCGGCAGGACTTGAATATAAAGTTATTACTGAAACTATCGGCATACCTGCAGCCAAATTAATTACCGCTGCAGACTTGACAGCTGCAAATGGTGAAGCCCATGAAGCCCAGCTCGTCACACTTACAGATGTGACTATTGACAGCAAAGAAGGTACTACTGTCATTGCCAGCCAGGGCAATCAGACCTTTACAATTTACTCAGGGCTTTCTCAGCTGACTGCAGGTAAACATTTTGACCGGATCACTGGTGTAATCGAACAATTTAATACCGTTTATCAATTCATTCCGCTCAGTGCAGAAAGTCTGGTAGAAGAACTATTCTCTGTTACTGCCAGTCCCGGTGCGGGCCGTATCATCATCGGCAGCTCTGTTGCGCTGTCCAGCCCTACCGCAGAAGCGGAAGTCTATTATACGATTGACGGATCAGAGCCAACAATATCCAGCATGTTGTACACAGCACCAATTTTAATAACGGCTGACACAGTGATTAAGGCGATTGCTTCATCCCAAGGCCAGACCAGCAAAGTTTATACTTTTGAATACGTAGCTTCAGAGCTTCCGCGCATTCATGATATTCAAGGCGAATCGCACATCTCCGATTATGCCGGACAAACTGTTAAGGATGTCGAAGGGATTGTTACTGAATACGGATATACTTTTGCAAACGGCAATTATAAAGGCTTCTTCATTCAAGACCCTGAACCGGACGATAATGACAGTACATCCGAAGGAATATTCGTATACAGCACCAATACCAGCCTGAAGCCCGATATCGGGGATCATGTATCTGTCTCGGGACTTGTATCCGAATATAATGAAGGAAGCAGCAGCAACATGACTTCCACACAAATTACACTCAACACAATCAATACAATAGCTAAGGAAGCAGACCTGCCTGAACCTGTAGTACTGGGCAAAGGCGGACGAGCAATCCCTTCTTCAGTCATCGATAATGATGGTTTAACTGTATTCCAGCCTACTGAGGATGCCATAGATTTCTATGAATCCCTTGAGGGCATGCTCGTCACCCTCCCTACCCCTACTATTATTAGTCCTTACTGGACAAGCGGCGGCGGTACATCAATCGTATATAATATTCCTGCAAGAGTGGACAATGCAGCCGAAGATGTAATTACAGCTGCCGGAGGTCTCGTACTCAAAGGAGCAGACAACCTCAACCCGCAACGCCTGCTGATCGCCTATGGTGATCCTGGTCAGGAAGTCGGTACTGGTGATAAATTTAATGGGGATGTTACAGGCGTTATCGGCTATAACAACGGCAACTATAAAGTTATCCCTGCAAATGGAAGTCTGCCGAGCATTACCCCAAGCAGCTTCACACAGGAAACCTCTACAATTACTGTAGATGAGGAGAAGCTGCTGATTGCTTCCTACAATATTGAGAACTACTATCCAGGTGTAGGTGCCACGAAGATTCAGAAGCTGGCCCAGTCTATCACAGTAAATCTGAAAAAGCCGGATATCATCAGCGTTGTAGAGATGCAGGACAGCGATGGGGAAACCAACAACGGTACCGTCGAGGCCAGTGCAGCCGAGCTGATTCAGGCCATTCAGACAGCCGGAGGTCCGGCCTACAATTACATTGATATTGCTCCTGTAAACAACGCAGACGGTGGAGCACCAGGCGGCAACATCCGTGTAGGCTTCCTGTATAATCCAGCAAGAGTCAAGCTTTCTGACAGCATTAACGGACAAAAGGGCTCAGCCATTCAATCCGTCAGCTACAATGCAGAAGCAGACGAACTGACATACAATCCTGGAAGAATCGCCCCGACAAATGATGCTTTCGCGAATTCCCGTAAGCCGCTTGCGGCACAATTTGAATTTAATGGTGAGAAAGTCATTGTAATTGCTAACCACTTTAATTCAAAATCCGGCGACAACGGGCCGTTTGGAAATGTTCAGCCTCCAGTGCTTTCGAGTGAAGTGCAGCGCCACAAAATTGCTGCTGTCGTGAACGGCTTTGTCAAAGATGTGCTGGCCGCCAACCCGTCAGCAAATATTGTTGCACTCGGCGATTTGAACGATTTCCAATTCACCAAGACCGCCGCAATTCTCAAAGGCAATGAGCTCGATAATCTGATCGAAAAATTACCGCTTAATGAACAGTACACTTACACGTATGACGGAAACTCCCAGGTACTTGACCATATCCTGACCAGCAAAAACATCGCGAATTCCGCCAAAGTCGATGTCGTCCATCTGAACGCAGACTTCCCCGAATCCCGCGGACGGGTATCCGACCATGATCCGGTCGTAGCCCAATTCGATCTAACCAATTTCGATCTGCGTGTTCTGCATACGAACGACACACATGGACATTTGGAGACAATTGCCAAACGAACCACAGCTATCAAGCAGGAACGCAATAGCCATACCCTGCTGCTTGATGCAGGTGATGTTTTCTCCGGAACACTATACTCCACTACGTTCAAGGGAATGGCTGACGTTGATTTCATGAATGACATCGGATACGACGTGATGACATTCGGGAACCATGAATTTGACCAGAACAAGGAACATCCTGAAATCCTCAAGAATTTTGTAGAAGCTGCAGCATTCCCGTTTGCAAGCTCCAACATTGACTTCACAACCAAAAACAGCGAACTTGCGGAGCTGTACCATGACGACATTGTCACGATTGCACAAGGCGATACTGCCTACAACGGTAACATTTATCCGGCTGTGATCAAAGACGTCTATGGGGAGAAGGTTGGAATCTTCGGCTTAACCACAGAGGATACCGTCGGATTGTCTTCCCCAGGAGATAAGATCAGCTTTAAGGATCATGTGCAGAGCGCGAAGAATACCGTAGCGATGCTCGAAGCGAAAGGCGTCAATAAAATTATCGCTGTAACCCATCTAGGCTATACCGTTGATAAAGATCTAGCCGCAGCCGTTCCGGGCATCGATATCATTGTCGGCGGACATTCACACACGAAGATCGACAACCCTCCGGAGCCTGTTACCAACGTCGGTACAGGTAAACCAGTATTGGTCGTTCAGACTGGAGAATATAGCCAATATCTAGGAGAATTGGATGTAACCTTCGATAAGAACGGCGAGATTGTATCTTACAATGGCAAGCTGCTGGAAGTGGCCAAATATGCCGAAGATCCGGAAGCCAAAGCTAAACTAGCTTCCAAATATGACTCCGAGCTCTCGGCTGTCCGGGCTGAGAAAGTAGGATATTCCAATGTTGATCTCTATACCAACCGCACCATCGACGGCAAGTCCGTTCGTGTTGTGCGGCAGGAAGAAACACCAATTGGCAACATGATTGCCGACAGCATCGCGGAGAAAGTAACAGAACTAATGCCAAACTTTGTACCGAAGACTGAACTGGATACCATTAAAGGTGTTATCGCTATCCAGAACGGCGGCGGTATCCGTGCAGCCATTGACAAAGGCGACATTACCATGGGCGAAGTATTGACGACTCTTCCGTTTAACAACAGTCTGGTCGCACTGAAAGTTACCGGAGAAGAAATTATTTCTTCACTGGAGAACTCGGTCAGCGGACTCAGCTCAGATCAAGGCCGGTTCGCTCAGGTATCCGGTATGAAGTACACGTATGATTCTACCAAGACACCTGAAATTGTAGATCCATTAACAGGTATGGTAACACAAGCCGGCAATCGTGTCGTTTCGGTTGATATCAAGCAGGCAGATGGTTCCTACTTGCCGATCGATCCCAAAGCCTACTATATCCTGTCCACGAACTCCTTCATGGCAGGCGGCGGTGACTTCTACCGCGCACTGGCTTCAGCCAAAGCAGACGGACGTTATTACGAGCTGGGTCTACCCGACTTTGAAGTCCTGTTAGCCTACCTGAAGAAACATAATCCGGTGACTTCCAGTGTTGAAGGACGTATCACAGACCTGAAAGGAGCTTCTACTCCTGATGAAGACTTCTCCCTGAGAGTCCTGCACACCAATGACACACACAGTCATCTGGAAACAGTGGTTAAACGGATGACAGCCATCAAGCAGGAGCGCACCGGAAACTCCTTACTGATTGACGCAGGGGATGTTTTCTCGGGTACCCTTTACTTCACTAAGTTCGAAGGACTTGCCGATCTGGAATTTATGAACTACATCGGATACGATGCAATGACCTTTGGGAATCATGAATTCGATAAAGGACTGCCTACGCTTAGATCCTTCATCAACAAGGCAGAATTCCCGTTCATCAGCTCAAACATCGATTTTACCACCAAGAATAATGAACTGAAGGATATCTTCGTAGATAAGGTTGGCGGATCGGATACCGCTACTCCTGTAGAAGACGGGCATATTTATCCATCAGTAATTAAGGAAGTCTATGGAGAGAAGATCGGTATTTTCGGTCTCACCACTGAGGACACCGTTGGCCTATCTTCACCGGGCGAAAACATCTCCTTCCAAGACTACAAGACAAGCGCTGAAAGTACTGTTAAATCCTTGCAGGCGCTCGGCATTAACAAAATCATCGCTGTATCCCACTTGGGTTACAATGTTGACCAAAAACTAGCTGTAGAGGTTGCGGGTATTGACATCATTGTCGGGGGACACTCCCACACCAAGCTGGATTCACCGGTGCTCGTCAATGCAGACACCGAGCCTACACTGATAGTACAGACCGGTGAATACGGCACATACCTCGGCGAACTTGATGTTAACTTTGACGACGAGGGCATCATCACTACGTATAACGGTAAACTAATCGACACCACGGTATATGCAGAAGATCTTAAGGCTAAAGAAATGCTGGCAGGATACGATGCAAAACTGACCGAAATCCGGCAGACCGTGGTTGGCGAATCTACTGTTCCACTTGTCTATGAGCGGATGATTAACGGCAAGCTCACCCGTGTGGTCCGTAATGAAGAAACCAATCTCGGAAACCTGATTGCTGATGGAATCAATGTCAAGGCTAAAGAACTGGTCAGCAAGCTGATTCCTGAATCCGAGCTGTCTACCATCAAGGGATTTGTAGCCATTCAGAACGGCGGCGGTATCCGTGCCGGTATTAACCAGGGCACAATTACCCTGGGTGAAGTGCTGACAGTTATGCCATTCTCTAATAGTCTGGTGGCTCTGAAGGTTACCGGACAGGAAATTATCGATTCCCTGGAAAATGGCGTCAGCGGACTGGAAAACGATCAAGGCCGCTTTGCTCAAGTCTCGGGAATGCGTTATACCTATGACTCCACCAAGACCGCAGAAATCATCAATCCGACAACAAATGTACTACAGCAGGAAGGTCAGCGCATCATCTCTGTTGATATCAAGCAGGCAGATGGCAGCTACACCGCAGTTGATCCTAACGCGTACTACATTCTGTCGACTAACTCCTTCATGGCTGGCGGCGGCGACTTCTACCGTTCCCTAGCGAAAGCTAAAGCAGACGGACGTTATTATGAGCTGTACCTGCCGGATTATGAAGTATTTACGGATTATCTGGATAAACTCAAAATAGTAAATATCGGTATAGAAGGACGCATCACAGACCTGAAAGGTGCTGCACCGACTCCTACACCAACACCGGCACCGACTGCAGGTTCAGGTGGAGGTCCGGGAACAACGGTACCAACTGCAACACCATCACCTAGTCCAACAGCTACTGCTACAGCAGCAGTGCCGCCGCAGGTAACAACGATTACCGCAGCTGATCTGACTGCGCAGCTCGCAGCCCTGCCTGCCGGCACCAGTGAGCTGATCATCCCGCTTACGGCTTCAGGAGGCGGTGCTCAAGTTGTACTGCCGGGCAGTGTGCTGGTTCAGCAGGCTGCTGCTAAACCAAATACAGTGCTGACTTTCACCTCTACCGGCGGAGCATCCTATTCGCTGCCGCTGAGCCTTATTAACGGAACGGCACTGGCTGCCCAGCTTGGTACCAGTGACTTTACGGTTACAGTCTCTCTGCTCCAGGCGGATACCTCCACACTCGACAGTCTGAATAAGGCTATCGCAGCACAGGCTGGCTCCGTCACTCTGGCCGCACCGGTCATTGAATTCTCGGTTACCGCTGAGGCCGGCAATACAAGTGTGCCGCTGAACAGCTTCGGCAGCACCTACGTGAAGCGGACTATTACTGCGACGGGAGCGTTGAGTTCTCAAGGGGCAACAGCCGTTTCCTATGACCCGGCTACCGGCAAGCTGTCCTTCGTACCTTCGATCTTCGCCGGCATCTCAGACGGAGATACTGAAGTGACGATCAAACGCAACAGCAACAGCTACTATACGGTTGTGAAGTCCACCAAGACCTTCGGTGATACTACAGGGCACTGGGCGCAATCATCCATTGAGCTGCTGGCTTCCAAGCTGATTATTACCGGCACCAGCAGTACCGCCTTCTCGCCTTCGCTGTCTATCACGCGGGCAGAATTCGCGGCACTGATTACCCGCTCTCTCGGACTCGCATCCGCAAGCGGAGGAACCACCTTCCGTGATGTCAGCACAGGCGCATGGTATGCTGATGCCGTACAGACAGCAGCCGCAGCAGGTCTGATTACCGGATATACGGATGGCAGCTTCAAGCCGGGCAATCCGATCAGCCGCCAGGAAATGGCTGCGGTCCTGTCCAAAGCCATCAAGTACACCGGCAAAACCCTGACTGCCGATCCGGCAGTGCTGGCAAAATTCAGTGATGCTGCAGGCATCCCGGACTGGTCCAGAGCAGCAGTAGCAGAAATAGCTGCCGAAGGCATCATTCAGGGGACACCTGACGGCGCGTTCGCTCCGGCGAAGCTGGCTACCCGTGCGGAAGCCGCTACGATGCTGGAGAAGACCTTGAAGTCACTTCAATTCATTAACTGACCAGGCTCAAAGTTAGACATTGAAAAGGCGGTACCCGCGGCGCATCATGCGCTGCGGGTGCCGCCTTTTTCTATACGGGTATGATTACTTCGCCAGCGATGACACCGGCACCGGCGCTGATACCGGCACCTGTACCTCCACCTCAAATTCAGGGATATACTCCTTCTCCTGGTTCCCCTCCGGGTCTATGGACAATATCCGGAAGGGCCTTACCGTAATATGCTCCGTCTTATTCTGGAGCGGTTCGAATAGTGCAGCAGCGATCAGCACATTGCCCCCTGTGGCATTCCAGCCGGTAGACCCGTTGATCTCCCGCAATACATGGCCCTGATCATCCACAAGATCATAGCCCAAGAAATCCTTATGATCGACAGGCTGACCCGCAGGCTGTTCAAGCCGGGTGGTGATCCTCGTTGTAATCGGAGTAAGCTCAACAGTATCGAGTGTGAAAATCATACCGGAGCTCTGGCGGATTAACGGCTCCGCAATGATGCTGTGATAAGTCTTCTTTTGCACCGGCAGCTTAATTACAAAAGGCTCCTGGATCCCCTGTACTTCTATGGTAAGCGTGAGCTCAAAATCATCCGGGAAAGCCCGCCCCCCCTGATTCTGCAAATCCGTGAATTGAATGATCCTTGAATCCGCATCCTTCCCGCGAAGCAAGAACGGGCCAAACGAACCGCCGCCGCTGCTGCCAAGCGGACCATAGGTATTAATATCCTCACCGTTGATCGACAGCTTAATAGCTGTCATGAGATCACTAACATCACCCTGCCGGAACTCCAACACATCCGTTTGGCGCCCGATCCCCAGTGATACGCGAATTCCATCGTACAGCACTTCAGGTACAATAAGCTTTAGTCCGTCATGGGTATCGCTCAGCTCAGGTTTCTGTACTGCCGCCAGCCCCTGCTGATCCGCATTCCGCAGCCCCAGATCCCCGGCCAGTCTGAAGATCGACTCCATCCCCGGAATCTGCTTAATGGACGCGGCCAGCGTCGGAGAGATAAACTCTGTCCCCGTGATCAGCAGAAGCAGCAGCAGCACCGCAGCCACTATGCCTGCACCTCTTCGAAGTACACTGCCTCGCCTTCTGCTTAGTCCGACTGGTTCTGTCCTCGTTCCCCGCTGCTGCCCGTCCACGTACCGGTTCATTATGCGTTCTTCCAGATCTACCTGAACCGGTGTATCACGGACCATCCGACCGATCCGCTCCAGTTCTTCTTCCTCCCTGTTAGCGTGGTTCATGAGCGATCATCCCTCCACTGTTTTGACGGCGTCCGAGTTTTTTGCGCATCCGTTCATATTTTTTGCGGACCGCCCCGGGGTTCAAGTCCATAATCGTTCCGATTTCCTCAAAGCTATGCTCCTCCAGTGCCCTCAGCAGCAGAATTTGCCGTTCTTCCATACTCAGCTTCTCCAGCAGTTCATGAACAACCTCCGTATATCGTGAACCTTCGGCGCACTCCGCCTGCTGCTGATGGCTCCTGTAGATGGAGAGCAGCCTGAAGCCTTTGTTTCTCTGTTTAATCCGGTCCAGGCAATGGTTGCGTGCAATGGTGTACAGCCAGGCCGAGAAAGAGACCTTTGCCGAGTACTGCCCCACCCGCTCCAGGGCTCTGATAAAAATCTCCTGAGCCGCATCCTCCGCCTCTTCCCGGTTACCCAGCAGGTAATAGCAGTACAGGTAAATCGGCCGCTGAAAATGTCTGATGATCCAAGTGAAGGCCTGTATATCTCCCAGCTGAACCTTCTCGACCCTTTGCTCCACGGTCAGCTCTGCCGCCTGCTCCTGTTCTGCGTCTCTGTTCGTCCGGCAGATTTCCGTTTCATCCACAGCTCCCCCTCCTCTCTGCCTGTATAACTGTCAAAATCCTGATTTTGTGACACGCGCTCTTAAAAATCCTGGAGACTTGTGAAGTCAGCCCTTGCAAACACAAATATGTTCGTTTATTATAAAACTAACAGTCAGTTCTATATTTATAGAACTAATCAAAAATAGTTACTACTTGTTCATCTCTGCCGTAATATCACTTCTCCAGAAAGCAGGTACCCCCTATGGATTACAAGGTAACAGTCGATTTCGCGCCAATCTATGAGTGCATCTCCAGCTTAAATGCTTTTATCGGGAAGCAGAACCACAATGCTATGGACGCTGGAATCTCCTGGATCCGCGAGGTACAGACCCGGTTCGCCCCCGTAATGCTCCAGAAAATGAAAGAAGTAATGAAGCTCACCGATAACTTCAGTCTGTCTCCTTACATATGGAGCTGTCCGGAAGAGCGCACGGTCAAGAAGTTCCTGGGCTGGTTCGAAGTCCTCTCCCCGGGTGAGCTGTATGAGATTGCCGGCCGCTTCGGGCAGACCGTCCCCTCCAACCTGGCCGAGCTGCGAAGCTCTGCCGCTGAAGTCATCAGAGCTTGGGATACGGGGTACTTCAGCAGCATTGATCCGGCCATTATGGAAGGGCTGCAGCAGGAGGCTGGTGCAAGGGCAGCGCTGCTGACCGGCACGAATGATATGGAGGTGTACGAAGCGGCTACAGCAGGTATGCGGCTATACCCTTCAGAAACCCTGAAGCAGGTCATTATTACACCGCAATATCATGCCCGGCCTCTCGTAACCTCCACGCTTTTTGATGAATTTGTATTCACCAGCTACTCCTGCGATGTTCTTCCTCCGGAAGATGGGCGGCCCGCACCGGCTCTGCTGCGGCTTACCCGGGCGCTGTCGGATGAGACGCGGCTCTACATTCTTCGCCTGCTGACCGGCAGGCAGCTGAATTTCACTGAGATTGTGAAGGAGGTCGGCCTGTCCAAAAGCACGATCCACTACCATCTGATCGCACTGCGGGCGGCGGGCCTGGTCATTGTTCATACTACCAGCAAAAACACGTCCTACAGCCTGCGCCTTGAGGCGCTGAACGGCCTGCCCGGACGAATCGGGGAATATCTGGAGGGGTGAGTTCTATGCAGAAACGCAGCTATTACGGGTTATTATCCACAATTTCCTTGAGTGCCTTCGGCGATGCCTTTGGACTGCTGGCAATGGAATGGCTTGTCTATGAGCTGACTGGCTCCAAGCTGGCTATGGGTGCACTTGCCCTCAGCTCCATGATTCCGGAACAGGCGCTCCGCCTGCTCGGCTCACCCTTGTCCGACCGGCTGCCACGCGTCCGGTTCATGGCCTGCCTCGCGTCGCTGCGTCTGCTGGCCCTCCTGCTGCCGCTGGGCATGGGGCTGGCCGGCCACCTGCAGCTGTGGCATTTGTTCGCTGCCGCCAGTCTCAGCGGAGCCTGCTCCGCCTTGTTCATGCCAACCGCAATGGCCGTGATTCCCGGCATCGCAAGCACCAGCAAGCTGATGCGCGCCTTTGCAATCATCGACGGCTGCAAGGGTGCCGCCGCACTTCTCGGCCCGGCCCTCGCCGGCGTGTTGACCGCAGCCAGCGGGGCCTTGCCGGCGCTCGGCATCAATGCCGTTTGTTATACGGCAGCGATAGCCACTCTGCTGCTGCTGCCCCGCATGGGTAAGCCGGCAGCAGCTCCTGCCGGCAGCTTCTCGACAGCCCTCTATCTGCGGGAGGTAGCCGAAGGCTTCTCGTTCTACCGGCAGTTCCCCGCCATGCTGACGATTATGATGATGGCCGCCGTCAGCAATCTGAGCTCCATTGCCGTATGGACCATGATGGTCCCTTATGTCCGCGAGGTGCTGCACCGGGATGCAGCAGCGGTGGGCTCGCTGTCCACGGCCTCTGCGCTCGGATACTTAGCCGGGCTGGGCGTGATCTCCCTGATGGGCGAGATCACGAAGCGGCGCATCGTGATGCTCGGCAGCCTGGGCTTATCGGGTATCGTCACTATGGTGTGGGGGTTCATCCCCAGCTATTTCTTTGCCCTATTTGCGGTATTCGCCGCCGGACTGCTGGGACCTTTCTTCGGTTCCTTAAGCTCCTCCCTGCATGGACGGCTGGTTCCCGGCCACCTGCAGGGGCGGGTCAACTCGGTCCGGTTCCTGATTGGCGGGAGCCTGTCACCGCTCGGCGCCCTGGCAGGAGGAGCGGTCGCTGAGCTCTATGGGGTGCCTGCTCTTTTGCTGGCCGCAGGAATTCTTCCTGCCCTGTATGCTGGAGTGGCGCTGCGCTTGCCGGGACTGAAGGCGCTGGACGGGGACTTATCCGTGCTGGAACAGAGCACGCGTCCGAAGAGTGAAGTCACCCTAACGGGTAATATACCTGTATAGACTGAACTCTGTTTTCTATAATTTTGGGCTAGGCCACGCTCGAAACTCCGTGAAATGTCTGGACTTCCGGCGGGCATTACAATTTTTGCTGGATAGAAGTAAAATGTTGTACTTTCTGCAGAATTTTCGCACAGAAGGGGCCTTCCGGGGCGCATTGTTGTACTTTTTGCAGGATTTTTGCCGGTTTGGTGCTCGTCAGAGCTAGGTTGTTGCACTTTCTGCAAGATTATTGCGGATTCGCTGCTCACCAGAAGTAAATTGTTGTAATTTGCACAGCAATTCATCAGTCTGGACGGAGCTACGGGCAGCGCAGCGCAAGCAGCTGCTGCTTCACCTGCGAAGCCGCAGGAAGCGGCCGGCGCAACACGTCAAACAGGGCGATGCCGTCATGCACATCGCCCTGTTATTCTTAAGAAGTCCGTGCTGCAGAATCAGGATTCCATCCCGCCCTCAGTGGTCTCATAATGACTGGTATCGCCGTGAAGCACAATCTCGGGCATACCGTCCGTGATATCGATTCTGCACAGACAGGTAGGATAGATGTAGGGCAGATCCCAGAGCTTGTTCATGGCTCTGCTCTCGAAATAAGCCATAAGCACCTTAATCACAACCGTATGCGTCACAATGAGCACCGAGCCGCCTGCGTGGAGGTCTGCGATCTCCCGCAGCTTGCCCAGCGCACGCTCCTGCACCGCTGCAAAGGTCTCACTGCCCTCTACACTGAACTGCTCCGGGTCGCTCCAGAAGAACTGATGCTGCTCCGGATACTGAACCTGCAGCTCTGCGGAATCACGGCCTTCCCAGACTCCCATGCCGATCTCCTTGAATTCATCGCAGGCCGTAAGCGGCAAGTCCCGCTCTCCCATGATAATCTCCGCCGTCCGCAGCGCCCGGGGACTAGAGCTCGCGTACACCGCGTCCAGCTCCACTTGCTGCATGCTCCGGCTTAGCCATTCTGCCTGCTGGACGCCCAGCGGCGTAAGCTCTGAATCCTGATGGCCCTGCATCCGCTTCTGCACATTCCATTCGGTCTGCCCGTGCCGGGTAATGTACACCGTTGTTGTAGTCATGAAACTTTGCTCCCCTCAAGCCGATAGCTCTCTTGCTCTATCCATAATCAATTACGCCTCCGCACCTCTTACGTGCGCTTGCGTTCCAGCCACTTCACCGCGTAATCCACAATCTCCCGCTGCGGAATCAGCTGTGCCGCCGATGCGGCCACCAAACCGCTGGCAATAAGTCCGGTCTCCCGGCCAAAGTCCACGCCCAGCTCCGTGAAATCATCCGAGTTCCAGTTGTAATCACTGAATTCCATCCATCGTCTGACTCCGTCCACCATCATCGGCGCTGCAGCCATGACTTCCTGTTTCCCGGCATAGTCTGCCCGGTATTCCGCCAGATGCAGTGAGGTATTATTAAGATTGTCTACGCCAAGCAGCAGCACGCTTCCTCCCAGCTCATAGATCCGGGCCAGCGGAGACTGCTCACCGAAGGCGTACTCCAGGCTATGCCCGTCGATAATGACATCCCGGTGCTTCCCCCAGGCGGCAAAAGAATCGATCGGATGACTGCTGCGCCGGACGCCCTGCTGCTTGCGGAAGCAGTCGGGAATCACGCCCATCCCTCTAAGCGGAGTCAAGTCCGGGTCATATGCAGGCATATGCTCCCGGATGCCGGGCCACCAGGCCTCCGGCACCGGCGGTTTGCTCCAGCCTGACGGATCGGTCAGATCCGAGGATTGCGTAGGCATAACGAGCGTCCCTTCTTCACCCAGTACCTTCTCCAGCGCCAGGATAACGGCAACCGGACCACCAGCCACCCATTGTCCCAGTGATTTAAAGGAAGAATGCAGCAGCAGTGTCATTCCTTCATGCACGCCCAGCTTACGGAAGTCGGCGGCAAGTGTATCTACGGTAATCAGTGTTCCTTGTACTTCTTCCATTCCATTGCCTCCAGCCTCTAGCCATCCGTTGTTCATATCTTAAAATTCCTTATCCTCCGTCTGCCCCGAATAACGCTCCATCAGCTGCTTCGCCCGGTATTCACCGGGAGAGATACCCTCCAGCTCCTTAAAGACACGCGCGAATTGCTTGCTGTTCTCAAAACCTACAGCCTCAGAGACCCCAGCCAGCTTGACGGAATGATCAGCCAGCAGCTCCTTGGCGTGGCGGATGCGGACTTTTTTGAGATACAGCACAAAGCTCTCCCCGGTGTACGCCTTGAAGGCTTCACTGAAATATGAATAATTGAGCGAGACATAATTGCTGACCATAGCCATATTCAGCGGACGCGCATAATTCGCTTCGATATACGCCAGCGCTTCTTCCATATCCGCATGCTCGGTATGCGCAGATCTTATACCTATAATATAATCGTTCACACTAAGGAGCAAATGCTCCAGTGCCCGGTAATAGTCATGGAAATTGCTGAAATTATACAAGTTGCCGACCGCTCGGTACAGCTTCAGCACTTCCACCGAAGCCTCTCCATGCACACGGAACACTTCATCCAGCACCCGTTCATTAATACTCCGCCCTACATTCTCCAGGTAATCCAAATCCAGATGCAGCAAATGATCCGTCTGAAAAATAACACCAAGCAGCGTCTTAATCTCCTTCTCCCGCTCGGTTCCCAGCATATTAAGCAGCTTGCGCAGCTCCTCCTCCGGGGAAGGGAAGCTCAGGCGGCCGGCGCGGATATCCTTATAGTCGACAAAACTGGCCTGCGGGGACAAAAAAGTATACTGCAGCGCCCGGTACGCCTCCATGTAACAGGCACGGAACTGCTCCGGACTCCGGCTCTCACTGCTGATGCCGATGAGCAGCCGCTTAAGTTCTTTGGCCTCAGCCTTACCGGACAGCTCCAGGAAGCTCTCCATATTCCCCACAAGTACAAGCTTCCCGTCCCAATCGGTCAGAATTTCCGTGAATTTATGTTCCAGCGGTCCGATCAGCCGCTCCAGCACGCCCTGGACCTCTCCGTGATTCATCCGCGCGCCGTCCCGGTGATAATAATTGACCACGCCTACTGTAAAAGGAATCTGCAGCGTCGACAGCTCCTCCAGCTGTGCCGCCGATGCTTCTACCTCCCGCTGCATCAAAAGCCCCCGCAGGTGGGCAATCCGCAGCTCGCGGCGGTAGCCTTCCGCCTCCTGCTTCTGCCGCAGGCTGCTCGACTGGCGGTCCATTCCCTCCTTGTCAATCCGTTCGAGAATCTCGAACAGCTCTTCGCGGCGGATCGGCTTCAGCAGATAATCCTTCACGCGGTAGCGGATCGCGCTTTTGGCATATTCGAAATCATCATGGCCGCTTAAAATAATGACAGCAGGCGGCTCCTCCTTGCCTGCTTCCACCGACAAACGTTCCAGCAGCGTGATCCCGTCCATAATCGGCATCCGGATATCCGTAATAATGACATCCTTCCGCTCCTGCTTGTACAGCTCCAGCGCTTCCGCACCGTTGCCCGCCATCGTGATGCTGTAGACAGACGGATATTCCCGTTCGATCATCGCCTTCAGACCTTGACGGATCATTTTTTCATCATCCACGATCAGCAGATTGGTCATAGCTAGTTATCCCCCGTCAATAGAACTTTGGGCAGTGACATGAACACAGTTGTCCATTTCCCTGCTTCACTCTGCACTTCCAGCCCGTAGGCTTCACCGTAGAACAGCTGCAGACGCTGATGCACATTGCGCAGTCCGACGCCTCCCGACTTATACCCGCCGCTGCTGGTTCCCGAAGGGTCAGCCCCCGGTTCCTCCTTGGCATAAATCGCCTCATGCAGCTGGGTCAGCTGCTGCGGCGTCAGCCCGAGGCCATTATCGCGCAGCGAGATGAAGATATCCCCCTCGGCCTCCGTAATATCGATCCGCACAACACGGTCCGTGAGCTCTATCCCGTCCGCATTCCACGCATGCTTTACACTGTTCTCAACAATCGGCTGCAGCGACATTTTGAGCACCTCCACTTCCAGATAAGCGCTGTCAATATTAAGCTCCAGCCTAATGGTATGCTCGAATCTTATATTCATAACCTCTATATAGTTCTGGATATGGCGGATCTCGTCTTTCAGCTTCACGTATTCACCCGTCCATTTGAAATTATAGCGCATCATGCCGCCAAGCCGGGTAAGCGCATCCGAGATCGTCCGCTGATTCTCAATCTCCGCCAGCATTTTGATATTCTCCAGTGTATTGTAGAGGAAGTGGGCATCGATCTGATTATGCAGCGTCCGCAGCTCAGCTTCCTTCGACAGCGCCTGTTTATGGACAGCCTGAGCCACCAGCGTATTAATTGTGTTCATCAGCTTGGAGAAGTGATGGGCAAGCTCGCCGACCTCGCCGCCTCCGCTGACGCGGATACTTCCATACGGCTCTCCCCGGCGGACTCTCTTCATCGTTTCGGTCAGCCGGCGGAGATTCTTCAGGATGAATGCATTCAGCACGTAAGCAATGGCAGTGACCAGGAAGATGAAGCCGATATTGACCCCAATAATCAGATTACGGGTACGCGAAATATCCATCATCACACCTTTCATCGAGACCACAGTGACCAGAGAAGCATTGATCTGCTCCAGCGGCGCCTGAATCAGCATGAAGGAATTCCCGTTCTCCTTATAATCCATCACCCATTTACCGGTCTTTCCGAACTCTGCCAGCCGGTCTTTGATTGCCGCAGTCAGCCCCTTATTATTCTCCAGAAAAGAGTTGTCTGTCCGGGTGAACAGGTTCAGCTCATCATCCGCAAGAATCATCTGGGATTCATTATCCTGCACGGAGGTATACGTCTTGGGTGTGAATTTACTCAGCAGCATATCTACCTGAACCATCCCGATGTGATTGCCCGCCGGAATGCTGATCTCCCGCAGCACCGATACCTTCGGTTGCCCCTGCTCTGTTTCCCCCGAGAAGCGCTTCATCAGGTCGATATCCGAGTTCTGAAAGGACCACAGATTCCGCAATCCTTCCAGCTCCAATGCCTTCTGAAACCAGGGCTCCATGGAGACCCGGGACTCACGGAAAATAACCGGCCACATCTCATATACATTTTTGCTGCTGGAATACAGGTACAAATGCTCAATATTCGGATTATTGAACTGGATCTGGCTGAGGTTCATGAAGCTGGTTGTGTTGTAATCAATCAGCTCTCCGAGTGTAGGATCACTTTCGCTGATCAGATACTCCCGGGTGATTTTATCACTATACGCCATCTGGAGCGCCCGCTCCATCGCCTCAATCTGATTGAGTACATGCAGCTTCTCCATCTGCAGCAGATAGTCGTTTTTCTCGATCGCATCCTGCATATACGTATTGTTAATGGCCTTGTACGAATAGAAGGACACCAGCAGACTGGGTCCCAGAATAATAAAGATATAAGCCACAACCAGCCGGCTTTGCAGTGATCTCCGTCCGAGCCAATAACGGAAGGAATTCCATAATGCTCCTGTTCGTTTGCGCATATTCACCTCTCCGTTAATAGCTGGAGCCTTGTAGATCCCGTTACTAGAAAATAACCCAAAAGCCCGCGGTTAGCGGGCAATTGGGTCTTATATTGGAGACTACATTCCGAGTTTTTTCTTGTTCTCTTCATATTTAGTCTGGCGGTATGCATCGAAGGTCGCTTGACCTTCCTTCTCTTTTTTGGTGAGATATTCAGACCAGATCTTATCGAATTCCGCATCGGATTCAGCCATCAGCAGCTTCGGCATGGTTTTGCCGCGCAGCTGTTTCAGCTTGGTCGCGATGATGCCCTCCGGCGAGTTACCGCTAGGATCAATCAGCTGGAATTCCGAAGTATTAATAGATTTCCCGCGGGTCCAGTCTTCCAGTTGTTTGAACGGCTCAACGGATTTTGGTGCCCATTGGTCAGTAATATTCGTATTTTGCATCATCCAGAAGGTGAACGAAGAGCCGTATTGCTTATCAAATGCTGCACGGTCCGAGTTCATCAGCTTAAGGGCTTCAGGGAGGAATTGATCCTTGCCCTCAATTGTATCATAGCTGACCCCTTTTTCGCCCAGGAAAAGATCCTTTTGGCCTTCTTCACTGTTCAGGTAGCTGAGGAATTTAATTGCGCGTGCTTTATCCTTAACATCCTTCGAGATCAGGGTAACGGTCCAGCCGGAGATCCCAGGGCCATTCAGTGTAGGCTGATCCAGTTTGGTGTTGGCTGGTCCATCTACAGCAATGTAGACCATCTCAGGATTCTTCTGGAAAATAGTTCCTTGCTGGGAAGCAAAGTCTGTACGTTGATACAGCATTGCGAAGTAGCGTCCCTGTACGATTTTTTCTTCCATTTGTGCCCGTTTGTCAATGAAGATATCTTTTGCCAGCAATCCGTCCTGGTTAGCCTGGCGGAGTGTTTTCATCCAGCGTACATATTCAGGATCGGTTTCACGGTCATATACCTTGCCGTCTTTTTCCCAAGGAATCGCCAGGAAGTTCTGAATGTAGCCTTCCAGCGAGTCGTTGCCGTTCTCAGTGAACTCATGCAGACCCAGCGGAATCAGCGGCTGGCCGTTGACTTCAGGGAATTTCTCCTGTGCAGTCTTCAGCGCAGCGAGGAAGCCTTCAGGGGTACGCATATCCGGACTGCCGATGGCTTCATAAATATCCTTGCGGACTGCGAACGTCTGGTTCGATACATAGGTATCGCCATATTTTTCATAGTCGGCAGGAGAAGAGGAGGAGTTAGGATAGCCGTATACATTGCCGTCCGGCTGAGTGTACCAGCCAAGCTTATCTTTATCGGAAACTTTGTAGAAGTACGGGTCGTATTCATCAGCCAGCTTGTTCAGCGGAAGCACCAATTCGCCTTCTACCATTTTTTTGATGGCATCTTCCCAGTAGCCGAGGGTGATGAAGTCAGGCAGCTTGCCGGAAGCAATCAGCGTGTTCAGCTTCTCATTCTCATTCCCTGCAGGCACGATAAAGTTAACATTAACGCCGGTCTTCTTCGAAACATATTGCGAAGTTGGATCTACGCCCCATTTGTTGGCAAACCAGGCAAAGTTCAGATACCAGTCGAAGGTGATTGGTGAAGTGTCGCTCATCCAGCCTGGCTCATCGCCTGTTGCTGCCGGAGCTGTCGTTTCTGTTGCATTGGTTGCCGGTGCCTCTGTAGCTTCAGCCGGCTTCTCCGTTGCTGTATTTCCGTTTGCGGCATTATTATTGCTTGAACAACCCGCTGCAGAGAATGTCAGCATTAGTCCCAAGAGCAGCAGGACCATTTTCTTTGGCTTATGTTTCATGCCCATGCTTGTTTACCCCTTTTCTAGAAAATAGTAATTATAAGCTCAACCCCGCTGCCCGCAAGACAATGGGCTCCGGAGGAGTTACCTTGTGGTTCGCAGATGCTCAGCCTTTGATGGAGCCGATCATCATGCCTTTAACGAAATAGCGCTGCAGGAACGGATAGACGAACACGATTGGCAGCGTTGTGACAACCATGGTTGCCAGCTTGATGGACTGGGAGGTTACCGATCTTGTGGCCGCGCTGCCCTGGACAGCAACCATCATCGTATTCGAGCTGGACTGGGCCACAACCCGGAACAGATAGGTCTGAATCGGCTGCAGGTCCACATTGTTCACATAGATGATGCCGGCAAAATAATCATTCCATTGATACACGCCGTGGAACAGCGCGATGGTGGCAATAACCGGCATGGAGACCGGAAGCACGATCCGCAGTAAGATGGACCAGTCATTGGCTCCGTCAATCCGCGCTGCTTCTTCCAGACCCTCGGGGATCTCCCGGAAGAAGGTCATGAAGATAATAAGATCGAAGAAGCTGAACATGACAGGAATGATAAAGACCATGAAGTTATCGAGTAAATGCAGATCACGCATCAGCAGGAAGGTTGGGATCAGGCCGCCGTTAAAGAATAATGTAATGGTGCCGATCAGAATGTAGAGCTTGCCGCCAACCAGATCCTTGCGGGACAAGGCATAAGCTACCATCGCTGTAAAGAATACATGCAGAGCCACACCAAGGACTGTCTTGAGTACGGTAACCCCCATCGCCAGCATAATCCCCGGACTTGCAAATACTGCATCGAAGTTCTTCAGTGTGAACATCCGCGGCCACCAGTAAATCCCGCCCAGCATGGCGTCATTACCGTCATTGAAAGCGTTGACGAGCACATACCAGATCGGATACAGCGTCAGGAAGCAGACGCAGAGCATAACCAGATTGTTGACGATATCGAAAATTGCTTCGCCTTTGGTTTTACGTTTAAGAGCAAACATATATAGGTCCTCCTTGTCCTAGAACAGCGACGTGTCGTTGATTTTTTTGGATACCTGATTGGCAATCAGCAGCAGAATCAGTGCAATGACCGCTTTGACCAGGGTGACCGCCGCAGAATAGGAGAAGCGGTTGGAGACAATACCTGTCTGATAGATATAGTAATCAATTACATTGGATGTACTGTCGTTAAGCGAATTCCGCAGCACCAGAATCTGGTCGAAGTTCGAGTTCAGTACACCGCTGACTGCCAGAACGAACAGGATGCTAATCGTGGCCCGGATGGCCGGCAGAGTGACAAACCACATTTTCTGGAAACGTCCTGCGCCGTCTATCGTTGCTGCCTCATACATTTCCGGAGACACGCCGGCGATCGCCGCGAGGTAGATAATCGCTGACCAGCCAAGCTCCTTCCAAATGTCGGAAGTGATGATTATCGTCCAGAAGTAACTCGGTTCAGCCAGGTAAGTGATCGGTTTGTCAATCAGATTGAGGGCAAGCAGAATATTATTGATAATCCCTATATCCGCGAGCCAGGTGGCCAGAATGCCGCCAAGCACAACCCAGGAGAGGAAATGCGGCAGATAGGAGATCGTCTGAATTGTCTTCTTGAATCTGATGGAACGGACCTCATTGAGGAACAGGGCGAATATGATCGGCAGCGGGAACCCGATAAGCAGCTTGATCAAGCTGATCCCCAGCGTGTTGCGGATAACATTCGGCAGATCCTCATCTGCGAACAGTTCCCTGAAATGCTCCAGGCCCACCCAAGGGGCTTCAGCGATCGACTTGACGATATTATATTCCTTGAAGGAAATAATCAAGCCGTAGATCGGGATGTAGTTGAATATGATCATCCACACTACACCAAGCAGTGCCATGGTCTGCAGATGACGCTGGGCTACAAATTTCCTCCAGAGCGTATTTTTGCGAACTGAACCGGTTTCGATTGACGCCGGAATGAGCGGCCCCATTACCGGATTTGGTTTGGTGCTTTGTTTGTTCTCCATCGTATGGACCTCCAAAATCCCCAACTTTAATGTGTGAAGCGTTTTCATCTCTATGTATTTATTGTATGCGTTTTAGTATTTGGGCGTAAGGTCCCAGATTTCGTATTTGGGGGCTCATTTTTCGGCTTGGCTCAAAAACTCAACCGCCATCGGAGATCGGCTGCCGGAAGCCCTGAACTTCCGGCAGCCATTGTCTCTTCCCGATCGAAACCCCTTCCGCGCTTGCATGGGTGAGTGCTACTCTGCCCGTTTGGGACAAATTCAAAGCTGCCAATCCCTCGGGGCTGCTGGTTTTGCCTACTTTTAGAGGAATGAGGGGCACTTCTGCTCCTCATTCCTCCCTATCGCCCACTTCCGGCGGATTCAGGGGCACTTCTGCCCCTCATTCTACCCTATCGCCTACTTCCGGCGGATTCAGGGGCACTAGTGCTCCTCATTCCTCCATATCGCCTACTTCTGGCGGGTTTAGAGGGATTTATCCCTTTAATTTGCTCATTCCGCCTGTTTCCGGCGGATTTAGAGGGATTTATCCCTTTAATTTGCTCATTCCGCCTGTTTCCGGCGGATTTAGAGGGATTTATCCCTTTAATTTGCTCATTCCGCCTACTTCCGGGGGATTTAGAGGGATTTATCCCTTTAATTTGCTCATTCCGCCTACTTCCAGGGGATTTAGAGGGATTTATCCCTTTAATTTGCTCATTCCGCCCACTTACGGGGGATTTAGAGGGATTTATCCCTCTAATTTGCTCATTCCGCCCACTTACGGCGGATTTAGAGGGATTTATCCCTCTAATTTGCTCATTCCGCCCACTTACGGCGGATTTAGAGGGATTTATCCCTCTAATTTGCTCATTCCGCCTACTTCCGGCGGAATCAGAGGGCTTAAGAGCTTCTGCTCCTCATTCCCCGTATCGCCGACAACTGGCGGATTCAAGAGTATTCACCTTTAATCCACCTAACCCCGGGCAATTAAAAGGAGGCCCAACCGGGCCTCCTTCCTGTACCTTTATCAACTTGAATGAATATATAGATTGAACTTGTATTTTTGCTATTATGGGATTGCCGTGGCTCCAAAGAATATTTGGCCCTCCAGCCGCTGTTGTCTACAAATTTCTTGAATTTAACCCGCTGTTTCGCGGTGGAAATCCGCCTGATTATTCCATTACCGCACGGATGGCGGCAATCTCTCCGCGCCGCAATGCCTCGGCATCCCCGCCGCGCAGCAGGCCGCCGGCAATCAGGCGTTCCTCGCCGCTGCGGAATTGCAGCGTCAGATTCTGAATGACCGCCTTGCTGCCGCCGAAGGTATCGGCATGACGCGGATTATAATACGTTACTTCCGTACTTCCCAGCAACGTGAAGGATACATGCCCCTGCTCATCGAACAGCCAGCCGGGAAGGGCCGGATTCAGCTGCAGGGTTAACTCGCCGTCTTCCACAGAGAACAGCCGGCTGCCGGCCATCATCGTTCTCCACATGCTCAGGAACTCCGCCGTAGAGCCGCTCAGCCGGGCAACAAACCCCCTGCCATGCGTTGCAGGATCGGGATTGCCGCCTGTTGAGATGAACGAGGAATTCTCCAGTGTACTGCGACCGTAGACCTCAGGGTCAAGGAACGGAATCAGCGAGGTTTTCAGCTCGCTGTAGAATTCTTCGTACAGCCCCGCCTTCAGCAGCTCAAGCAAATATTTGTACGACATGTGCAGGAAGTTGGACTCCCGCTCCTGCCAGCCCGGTGTGAAGGCACGGATGCGGCCGATCTCATGCGATTCTTCTTCCAGCGACACTGAAGTCCGGTACATCGATGTAACCGGATCAAAGAGCCCGCTCTGTTTCACTTTGCTGTAGATTCCCTTGGCGGTTCCCTTGCTGTCCAGCGTTTTGAGCCAGCGGGCAGGGCCTTCCAGGAAATACGGCAGGGCAGCAGCTTCGAACTCTTCAACCAGAGCCTTCGGCAGCCCGTAGCCGCTGATGACCGGCTCTCCGGCTTCATCCGTTACAGGCTGGAACCGTGTTGCCTCGAAGCGGAAATAGGTCGGAACCAGTCCGCCGCCAATCCCTACCGCACGCTCAATACCCTGATCCACCTTACGCAGCCATTTGCCCAGTGCCTCACGGATGACCGAAAGGGAGATTTCGGCGGTCTCGCCTGTAATTCCGAAGCGGATCTCTGCCCGGTAAGCCTCGCGCGCCGAAGCTACGCGGTCCCAATACGGGAATTGGGCCAGTGAACCGTCAAGCACTTCAGTTACAGCACGGTTCACCTGCTCAAGCAGCGAAGCCATCTCTAACGGAAGCGCTACTGTTGAAGGAAGATCCGCGCCGCTCTCCAGCGCTTCCAGCATGAACACAAGCATCCGCTTGAGTTCAAAGGTCTCGCTCATTCCGGAGCCGACCAGTCCCGGCAGACCGTTCATAGCATCATTCCAGCCCGGCTTGTTGCCTTCCATCTCTACACCCATCCCGTAAGGATCAAGCGTGGCAAATTTGTTCATGGCAAGCGACAGCATCTTCACAAACAGGCTGGTCCGGTAGATCTCCCCGTGCCCGCCTTGTGTGCGCAGCCACTGGGTATCGCTGGCCTTGCGCTTCAGCTTGTGCAGCTTCTCTTCATCCTCCAGCAGCGCCCCGAATTGCCGCACCTGCCCGCCGCTGATTACATATTTCTCGCTGCGCGGCAGCACATAAGCCGGGCTGTCATAGAACGTATAAGTCTCGTCCCCGAACAGCAGCGCCTCCTGCCGTTCCGGATAAATATCCAGATAACCTTCCACCAGATCAAGATTGTAGGTCCAGTGATCGGACCAGAAGCCTTCTCCGAAGGCGGCTTCAATGTTCTGCTGCGACAGGGCAAGCACTCCGCTGAGGAATTCCTGCTCACTGATGTTCAAAGCAAGATTGTGATCCGCAATGTAGTTAATCAGGCTGCCTGGTGTGAAGCGTCCGGCCAGTAGCCGCTCAAATCCGGCATGATGCTCCGCAAGCGCCCCGGTAACCCATGCTTTAAGCTTCTCTCCCTCACCCGGCAGAATTTCAAAGCTGGTACCCTGCACGCTAAGCGGATTGTAGCCGTCAGCCTGAATCAGACTGTAGAACATCTTGATGTTGAAGCTGCCTACCTTCGGGTGGAAAAACACATCGCTGCGCCGGTTCTGGTTCATATCTCGGAAATTGCCGTTGCCCTGCGAATAATATTCAGGCGCCAGCGAGAAGAAGTTGTAATCCCGTTCCATATCGCCATGCTTGCGCGAGTATAGATGTACAACGAAGCCTTCACCGCCGTTATCAAAAATAAACGGATAGCCCCCGCGCAGAAAATTGTCGAGATAAGACTGGCGGCAATAAGCATCGAACAGCGGCGAGGAGGTATGCGTAGCAATATCAGCCGTTAAATCCTCGGTCAAACTGGCCGCTTCCTGTGCCTTGGCGGTAAAATAATCTTCCCGGCAGAGCTCAGCCGCCCGATGATTGATTCTGGCAATATCATTTACATGCCCAATGATTGTATTCAGCTTCAGCGAAGTTCCCGGTGCAAGTGTTCTGGATACGCCGCTGAAGCCGCACGGCACCTTGTTGGTTGGGTATTGGGCCTGTGCAAGCAGCTCCGCCAGCGGAAGCTCCGCGAAGCGGTCGGGATACGTCAGCGAAGTATTGCCGCCGAAGATTACTTCATAATCTACGACCGGATACAGCTGTTCTCCTTCCGCTGTGGAGGAGAGATAGAAGTGCCCGCTCTCAATCAGGCTCATTTCCGCATCGTCATTCGTGCTGGAGCGCAGCTTGTAGAACGGAATTCCGTTCTCCAGGTTATACACATCCATCCAGCTGCGCAGCAGGTTGCCCATCTCTTTGTAGCCCCCGTTCGCTACGCCGAAGGGAAGAACCTCCGGAAGACCGTCGAGCAGCTCCAGCTCCAGCTCTGTCCCGCTGATATTCTCGATCTCCACCTGCCGGATCAGCGCGGCATAATCATCACCCGGCAGGTTGAAGTAGTGGACCGTCGTCTTCAGCCCATGTCCTGCATGTGACTCCTCAATGGTCAGTCCGTTCGGCAGGATCGTCATGATCCGCTTGGCCGCCGGGTCAGGGCGTGCCGACTGGAACGGCTCATAGACTTCTGCTGTACCCTTCAGCTTGATGAAGGTGCGGAATCCGGTGGAGGCTACATTCTTATACGAAATATTGGCCGGAGAGAACTCCATAATCGGCGAATTTTTGTCCCGTACTCCGAAGCTGCTGATTCCTTGACCCCGGTTCACGTAGAACGTCCACATCGGGATCCCCTTCAATCCGGCAAGTCCGGGCAGGAAGCTGGCGAACGGTTTGCCTTCGTGGAACTGCTCTATGACAAATTTACCTGAATCGAAATAATAATGGCTCATGCTTAAGTCCTCCTAAAAGTTTGTTGATATATGCTTTTGTTGCTCTGTTGCGGCAAGTTTGCTCAAGGCAGCCTCTGCTTCCTATGCAGTTCCTGAATGATTGCACTTCCTGCATTAGAAATTGCTTTATTATGCCTGAACATCATTCTGTTGTATTTCATACATTTGATTTCCGTTTTTTTGCGGCGGATTTAGGCGACATCTGCTGTAGATAGTACAATAGACGGCCTCAAGCAAGAGTGTCTCAACTCGCGCTGAATCAGCCTTTGAATCGATCCCATCCGCTTCGTTTCTGTTCATCTTCTTCATGTCTGCTGCCAGCTGGCTTAACCTTGCGAAATCAGATGTGTGGCAATGGAATGTGCAGGCAATGTGCACTCAGCGATTTCGCCGCCGAGGCCAAGCGTCAGGGAGCGTTCTGCTTCGCCTTCGTTCATCAATACAACAGCGATGCTGCCGTCCGGATTGCGGAACGCCGCTGACAGCACGCCTTCCGCAGCCGACTGCAGCCCGATCCGCACAGCACCCGGTGCAATGAATTTGCTGAAATGCCCGATGTAATAATACGAGCTGTTATAGTGAACCTCGTCCGTAGCCGTATCCGCAATCACCGGAGCATCGCAGAGATTCCCCACATGATTCGGTCCGCCCGTCTCATCCAGCACCAGATTCCAGTCCAGATAGCCCTCTGTCCAGGCATTCAGATCGCCGATCATATTCCGGCCGTAGCGCTCACCCGTGAACCATTCCCCCAGACGCACGCCGCCTTCCTGGCAGCCTTCGGTGAAGAGCACATGCTTATCCGGGAAAAGCTCATGCACCTTCTCCACCTTGTCGAACTCCTCACCGCCGTACCAGTGGATTCCGGTTCCCCATACATACTGCGCTGCTTCCGGATCGGATAGAATCGGTGTCACGCGTTCGATCATAATATCGCGGTTGTGATCCCAGATGACGATGTTCACATCCTCCATTCCGGCCTCACGCATTACAGGGCCGAGGTGGTTTTTGACGAAATCGCGCTCTTCCTCGGCACTATATACACAAGAGTCCCATACTTGCACTGCTGCCGGCTCGTTCTGCACGGATACTGCCCAGACCGGAATTCCCTCCTTGCGGTAAGCCTCGATGAATTTGGTATAATAGCGCGCCCAGACCGCAGCATATTCCGGCTTGAGCGAACCGCCGTTATTCATCTCCCCGTTCGTTTTCATCCAGGCCGGCGGGCTCCAAGGCGAAGCCAGCATCGTGAAGGGCCCGCCTTTGACCTCCATAGCATCCTTAATGAGCGGCAGGACCCACTGGAGATCATGCGAAATATCGAAGGTCGCAAGCTCCGTATCCTCATCCTGCACATAGGTATAGTTGCCGAGCGCGAAGTCACAGCTATGAATATGCACGCGGCCCATAGTGTAATTCAGCCCATCCACCGGGTGAAAATAACGCCGGATGACCTCTGCCCGTTTCCCAGGGCTCATCCGTGACAGCGTATAGGCAGCCGCTTCAGTGAAAGCGCCGCCAAAACCAATGATCTTTTGAAACTCCTGCTCCGGCTGCAGCAGTATATCTGCTGTTGTACCAGGGGTTGCTGCTTTGAATTGAATGCTTTCTTTGGAACTCAGACGATCTGCTGTATCTTTGGCGGTTACTACGGTTTGAACGGTTGGCATGTGGGTTCACTCCTTCATCATTTGAATTCGAAATAAAACGAAAGAAATCGAAACCGGTTTCGATTTTGCTGAAAAAAAATGCATTCCCGGTTGAACGCACTTTTATCTCTTGACCGGCGGTGCACAGGAATCTCTGACGATGATCTCTACAGGCAGAACCAGCGCCTCCTGATTTGTACGCGGCCCGTTCATCGAAGCCAGTAAAAGCTCCGCCGCCCGGGTACCCAGCAGCTCCGTGTTCTGGCGGACGGTGGTAAGCGCAGGGGTAACATATCCCGCAAGCTCAATATCATCATAACCCATGACTGAAATATCCTCCGGTACAGACAGGCCCTGATCCTTGGCAGCCATTACGGCACCCAGTGCAAGCAAGTCACCTGAAGCAAACACGGCAGTTGGCCGTTCCGGCAGCTCCAGCAAAGACTTCATTGCGCCGTAACCGTTCTCCAGAGAGTAGAATGCTCCCTCGGCAACATATTCGTCCGGCACCTCAAGACCCTGCTGCTCCATCGCCGCTCTGTACCCCAGCTCCCGCTGTTGTCCCGGATACGTATTCCCGCCTCCCGAAATATGGGCAATTCTGCGGTGTCCGAGCGATACCAGATATTCCACTGCCTGCAGTGCACCGGTCATATTATCCGAGCAGACCGTATGCGACAACGCCGTTTCGAAATCGAGAACCACTGTAGGAATATCACTCTCCAGAAGCTCCCGGAAATAAGGATCCTCATAATCGGAAAGGAACACTACAACCCCATCGACTCCGCGAATCCGGCAGTTCTCCAGATATCCGCTCTGCTTGCCGCCGACATCCTTCGAGATAAACATGAGGGCGTAACCCTTGGCTACGGCAACCTGCTTGAAGCTCTCAATAACCGCACTGAAGAAAGGATGGCGGATACCCGCTCCCGTATTCTCCACAAACAGCACACCGATCGTCCAGGATTTCTTGGTCGTCAGTGTACGCGCATGCGCATTAGGAAGATATCCCATTTCCTGGGCGGTACGCAGTATTTCCTGCCGCGTCTTCTCCCGCACGTCAGAGTAGTTATTGAACGCCTTGGATACCGTGGTTGGTGAATAGCCGGTTCTTTTGGCAATATCGTATATGGTAGTCACTTCCGGTTCACTCCCGCGGCCCAAATGAAAGCCCTTTTATGTTCACTGTCATTCTAACTTCTTTCAGAACGGCCGTCCAGCATAAAATATCTCTGTACCGCAGGCAGCAGCGTAACGATCTGAACCAGCATGCCCAGAGACATGTAGAAAACATGAACAATACTGACTGTATCCATCATATACGTCTGCACCATAATCCAGATAATCTGGCCAAAGCCGATATAAAGCGAGAAGCTCCATGCTGCATGCAGCGCCTTAAACGGAGTGAGCGCATAGCCCCAAGACCACTCAGGCTGCTTAAAAAGACCATAGAGCACCATTAGCGGCAGCAGCCCAAAAATGACCAGCAGCAGAATACCGGGAATTGCATAACTGTCAAAGGGCGATCTTTCCAGTATGGACGCCGGCATTCCAATCATTTCACCACTGGGATCGGCGAGCAGGACCAGCCCTCCGGCGACAGCTCCAAGGCCTAAGAATGCCTGAAGCACAAATAGCAGTCTTACGGCCCCGGGCTTTTTTTCACTAACGGTCATTCAGCTTCCTCCTCTCTGGTTCATAATTATTGTATTCCTATACAAGCCTCATCATCGATTTACGGCCTTACTTTGCGAGTTTACGGGTTTTTCCTCAAGACTGCGAAGAAGGATGTCACAGCCCTGGAGATTTGCGCTTTTGGCGCATGCTGTGTGAATACCTGTGCTTTACGCTATACTATTATCAAATCAATGAAATCACATGGCGGTATACCGTAAATAAGTTTCTATTTCAAAATACAGAAGGGATTGGACAGTTGCGGCTGAGGGCCGTCCTGCCAAGTATACTTATGACTGAAACTATTCTTCCTCCATCCAAACAATGTGCCTATTGCCATCAGCTTAAGCCGCTCTCCGAATTCCGCAGACGTACAGGCAAGCGCTCCAAGGGTATCTCCCGGCGCGGAGCCTGCCGGGAATGCCGCAAGCTACGTGAAGCAGGGGCTGCGGCTGCGCCGCCGCGTGCAAGCGCGGCACCCGCACTGCCGGAGCGTCCGCCCGGCACAGGGACTGCCAAGCGGGATAAGACACTGGTCTCGATCTCTGCAGCGGGCTCCGGAGCTGCCAAACCGCCTGCTGCCTTGGGCCGTCAGCCTTCCTTGCCCGAACGTGCCAAGGAAGGCCGCGGCAGCGCGGGTACCTCCGGCCTCAAGGGCAAGTCCCGTCCGCGCAGTGCGGAAACGGGACGCACGATCCCCCAGCAGCGCGGACCGAAGCCCGATCCCCAGGATGCCTCTGCGCTCATCCCTTCAGGCAAGGGTATGATTCTGATGCGCGGGCACAGCGACAAAGGCCGGCGCTGGCATCAGGAGATTGATCTTGCGCTTGCGGTAACGCTTGTCCGGGAGCATGCCGCAGTTGTCGTGAACCGCCGTACAATCCGCCGCTTATACAGCAATAAGGATTTCCGCGCCTATATTCTGACCCGGGACCAGTATATCTGCTATTTCTGCGGCTTATACGGGGATACCATTGACCATCTGCTGCCCCGTGCCAAGGGCGGGCACACTACGCCGGACAACTGTGTCTGCGCCTGCAATTTATGTAATCAGACCAAGGCCGACCAGTATGTAGAGGAGTTCATGGGCCGTTAAGCAGGCTCATGATCCTGTACGCAAATCAAAAGGCGCCTCTTACCCCGGCGGCTGCCCAAGGGACACAGCCGCCCCGGCTCGCGGCGCTTCTTCATTCTTCTGTATACTGCTTAACCTGTAATGTTCTTGACCCGTCCTACCTGTCCGTCAGTCAGCCGCACTTTGATTCCGTGCGGATGGCGGGGCGAATTGGTCAGAATGTCTTTAACCGCGCCATGTGTGAGTTTGCCGGTCGCCTGATCCTGCTTCAGTACAATATCAACCTGAAGTCCGGGGCGGATATCCGCTCTAACTTGCCCGTTCATGTTCTTCTCCCCTTTCCGGAAATATCTTATATTCTTGTATTTAATCAATTCACTATGATCAATAAGGATGATGACAGCTATGGCCTTTGGCATTAACAGAGCAGAACTAGCCCGCTGGAAACAAGCGGTCTCCGCTGGTGAAATCGCGTTCCTTACGCATTACTGGCTGGACAAGCGTTTTCCTGACATCACCACAGTGACCAAGGTCGGGTGCAGTGATCTCCCCCGCCTGAGGGAGTGGTGCAGGAAGAACGGTCTTCCGCCGCAATATATTCATAACCGCCAGCCGTTTCCCCACTTCGACCTGATGGGACCGAAGCAGGAGGAAATCCTCCGGCGTGAGGGGCTGTGGGATCAGCTTGAACGGTTCCGTATGCTATAGCCCCGCAAAAATGGCTGACGTCCGAAAGCTCCCGCAGCTTATTTCTTGTTCCGTAAATCCTTCATAATCCGGCGGCCGGTTGGCGTCTGCGCCAGTCCGCCCCCCGCCGTCTCGCGGTGCTTCTCGGGCATGGCGGAGCCTACCTCCAGCATGACCTTGATCACTTCATCGGACGGTATCACACTGCGGACACCGGCCAGTGCCATATCGGCCGCAGCAAGTGCCGTGACGGCACCGAAGCCGTTACGGACAATACATGGAATCTCCACAAGTCCGCCTACCGGATCACAGATCAGCCCCAGTGTATTCTTCAGTGCCAGCCCTACGGCATGCACGGCTTGCGCCGGTGTGCCGCCGCGCATTTCAGTCAAGGCCCCTGCCGCCATCCCGATGGCTGAGCCGACCTCGGCCTGACAGCCGCCTTCCGCTCCCGATACAAAGGAATTGTTGGCAATAACATACCCGATGGCTCCAGCCGCGAACAGGCCGGTAACCATATAGTCATCATCCCAGCCGAAGCGCTCCTGACAGCTCAGGAACACCCCGGGAATGATTCCGCAGGAGCCTGCGGTCGGCGTAGCGATAATCCGCCCCATGGAAGCATTCACTTCCGAAACCGCAAGAGCATACGCCATGGCCTGGCCGGCAGGACCGCCAAGGCAAGGTTCATCCGCTGCATTGTAAGCAGCCACACGCTGGGCGTCAAGTCCTGTCAGGCCGCTGCGCGAGGTGGTGTCTTCATGCATGCCGCGGTGCACCGCTTCCTTCATTACGCCGTAATACTGGCTCATGGTAGCGAACTCCTGCTCCTTGGAACGTCCAGACTCCGCGCTCTGCTCCTCAAGCATCAGAGCGCCGATTCCCAGACCCCGCTCTTCACATAATACAGCCAGCTGGCTGAGTGTTTGAAAATTCATGATGTAATGTCCTTTCCTTTCTGCTCATGTGCCTGTTCATTCAAATCGACAACTTTCACGGACTTCACAGCCGGCAGCGCCCGCAAATTCCGCAGCAGCTCCGGTGTAGCGGCTTCATCCAGCTCCAGCACCGTCAAGGCTGCTCCGCTGCGGTTCTTGCGGTCCAGCGACATATGTCCAATATTGCACTGGCCCTGCCGCATTACATCCGTAACGCTGGCCAGTACGCCCAGATAGTCCATATGATTAATCAGCACGGTTGGATACATGCCGGTAAGCTTCACGCCGAATCCGTCAATATCAACAATTTCGATATTGCCGCCGCCGATCGAAATCCCGGTAAGCATCAGCTCTGTGCCGCTCTCGCTGCCGGTAAGCCGCAAGCGGACCGTATTGGGATGGGGGAACAAGCCCGTCCCCTGACCGAAGGAAACCTCCATTCCGGCTTCGGCAGCAAGCTCTATGGAATCCGGCAGCCGGTGGTCATCGGTCGTAAAGTCCAGCAGACCTCCGGCGATAGCCCGGTCTGTTCCATGTCCCTGATACGTGGCCGCAAAAGAACCGAAGAACGTGACTTCTGCCGTACGCGGCAATTCACCGAGCACCTGGCGTGCCGCTCTGCCGATCCGCGCCGCCCCCGCTGTATGCGAACTGGAAGGTCCGACCATCGCCGGACCGATAATTGAGAATACATCTTTAAACCGCATCGCTCAGGTCTCCCGCTATCAAAATTCGACATTGCACATAGAATAGTGCAAGTCATTTGTAAAGCTCCTATATATTATACTGCGTCCGGACAAAAGCTACACTATTACATTGTTTGTGACCTATCAGCTGTTCCGCGAGAACAGTACAAGGCCATCCCGCTCCTGCCAGCCGGTGCCTGACCAGAAGCTGCGGCCCAGAGCGTTATGCCCGATGACCATCAGATGGCATTTACTGATGCCTTCCTCCCGCAGTCTCTCCAGGCAGCGTGTGACCATCTCACGCCCGGCACCCTTACCCCGGCTGCTGCTGCTGACAGCCACATGATACATATATCCTCTGCGTCCGTCATGTCCGCACACCGCTGTACCCGCAAGTGTACCGTCCTCATCCACACACACCTGGCTGATTCCCGGATTACGCTCCAGATAACGGATAATTTCCCCGCGCGAGTCCGCTTCACTAAGACCCATCCCGTCCGTATTCTTCCATAATTGATAAGCTGCCTCGTAATCATCGGCTGTCATTGTTCTGTATAGCATTAGTTATTCTCTCCATTTCTAAGTTTTTAGTATGTAAAGTTAAGAGCGTCTTAAGGATCACCCAGAAGAGGACTGCGGCGCACGCTTTTCTGGGCGCATGCATACCAATATACGGAGAGCCAACAGGCAAGGAGGAGTATCACCCGATGAATCCCGTTTACCCCTATTACGGAGAAAAGACGGTATGCCGCGTGCAGCCTATCGCCTTCCCCCCACAGCATCAGGACCGCCAGCCGGGGCTGGAGAGTCTGATGAATCCGCGTCCGATCAGCGAGAACCCCGAGAGCAGCAGCGGCAGGCTCAAAGGAAAGGTTGCCCTGATTACCGGCGGAGACAGCGGCATTGGAAGAGCAGCCGCCATCGCTTTTGCCAAAGAAGGGGCAGATATTGCCATCGCTTACTTGGACGAAGCTTCTGATGCCGCAGCTACGCAGCACCGGATAGAAGAGCTTGGACGCCGCTGCCTGCGGATTGAGACGGATCTGCGCTATAAAGAGTGCTGCTTCGAAGCGGTGGAGCACACCGTGCGGACCTTCGGCAAGCTCGACATTCTGGTGAATAACCACGCCGTCCAATATCCGCAGAAGAGCATTCTGGATATCACAGAGGAGCAGCTGTACCAGACCTACCGCACCAATATCTTCCCTTTCTTCTTCCTGACCCAGGCCGCACTCCCGCATCTGCACAAAGGAAGCTGCATTATTAACACCGCCTCCATTACCGCTTACCAGGGCAACAAGGAGCTCATTGACTATTCCTCCACCAAAGGCGCCGTTGTCTCGTTCACCCGCTCTCTGGCTCTTTCACTGGCGGACAGCGGCATCCGCGTCAACAGTGTAGCTCCCGGTCCGGTATGGACACCGCTGATTCCTTCCAGCTATTCCGCTGAAGAGGTCAGTGTATTCGGCACAGACACCCCGTTCAAGCGGGCGGCACAGCCCTATGAGCTGGCAGGAGCCTATGTCTATCTGGCCAGCCCTGATGCTTCCTATGTAACAGGCACCTGTATTCATGTTAACGGAGGGGACATGGTTACAAGCTGATTCATGCGCCGGATTCGTCCGGTCATTCCGGCCGTGCTCTTCACCCACCCCGAAAGGATGTTAAGCGATGACCACACATAAGGATTATGATCTGCCTTCTGTCCGCCTGACTGCGGGCATGTACGCACTGACCAAGCTGTCGGCCGCCGGACTGACCTTTATTCTCGTTTCCCTGTTTATGCTCGGCCATGGCTACGAAGGCGGAGTACCGGATGGCTGGCCGGTATCGGTGCCGTATGCCATCTACGCTTACGGCTTACCGGCAGCGATACTTGCCGATGCCCTGCTGCGCATGTTCCGGTCCACTTCGCTCAGTCCGGCCCTGGTGTTATACGCCGTAGCCGGCTTTGGAGCCGGCCTGTGGCTGGCTTCTGAGCAAGGCGGCGATGCAATGACCAGCGGTCTTGCCGGACTTGTAGTGCTGCTGTTGTTCCGGTTCGCCCAGATTGCCGGCGAACGCTACCCGCTCCTGCTTCCCTTCTTCGCCTTGTTTATTCCGCTGCTCTGCCTGGTCTTGTTCTGATACAGTGCTTCCGCTGGCAGAGCTGTAACACTAATCCATTCAGGGCAGAGCAGTGCTACCCTTAGACTCGCACTGGCGCAGCAGAAGCGGCAGGATCACGGGTATGGTGTATAGATAATGAGCCGCAGCAGCTCCGGAGTTACGGTTCACAGCGCCTCAATAATATCCCCGGCGATCAAGGCCGCCGGGTTATCCCGTTTCCGGGCGGCACGTTCTCCCGCCAGCCCGTGGAGATAGACCCCAAAGGCTGCCGCCTGTGCAGTATCCAGGCCCTGGGCCAGCAGGCCGGAGATGATTCCGGTCAGCACATCCCCCGCGCCGCCGGTTCCCATACCCGGATGACCCGTGATGTTCACATAAGCCTGTCCTTCAGGCGTTGCTATTACTGTATGGGCTCCCTTAAGCACCAGGATTACGCCGTGCGCTGCGGCATAAGACAGCGCCAGTCCGATCCGGTCACGCTGCACCTGGGCCGTTGTAGTCCCTGCCAGCCGGGCCATCTCCCCGGGATGCGGGGTCAGAATTACCGGATGGCGGCGGGTCCAGGACCCGTAATCGGCATCCGCCAGTATATTCAGCGCATCCGCATCGAGAATCAGGGGAGACTCCGTCTCCTCCCAAAGCCTGCGGAGCCAATCCGTATCTCCTTCGAACCGGCCAAGACCGGGACCGACAGCTATACAATCGCGGCTTCCGCTTAGCTGCAGCACTTCGGCCGCCGTACCGGCATTCCATTCCCCGTCGCCGCCGGATACCGGGGCCAGCATCAGCTCAGGTGCGCAGCCGATCACATAGGGCAGCAGCTTATCCGGCAGCGCCCACGTCACCAGCCCGCAGCCGGCGCGCAGCGCAGCGCAGGCGCACAGCAGGCCGGCGCCGCTCATGCGCAGGCTTCCTGCTGCCAGCAGGACATGCCCGTAAGTGCCCTTGTGGCCTTCGGGCGAACGGCGGCGCGACACGTCGACCTGCAGACGTGTCCGCAGCACTTCCGGCGTCAGCAGGCTGACCGGGACGCCGCTCTCACGCGCCAGGGCAGCGGGGATGCCGATGGAGCGGACCACCACCTGCCCGGCTGCTCCGGCGCCGGGATACTGCAGCAGCCCGCGTTTGAGGAACGCGAGGCAGACGGTTACCGACGCATGAATGCAGGGCTCATGCGTCTCGCCCGTGTCCGCGTCCAGCCCGCTGGGGATGTCCGCGGATACAATAGGCCTGCCGCTGGCGTTCGCAGCGGCAATCAGCTCCGCATAGGCACCGCGCGGGGCGCCCGCGCTGCCTGTGCCGAGCAGCGCATCTACGATGCCGCTGCATGCGGCAAGGTCCACAGCATCCCTGCCGTAGACTGCAGCAGGGATGCCCATGGCTGCAGCGGCATCCCGCTGCAGCGCGGCTTCGCCGGCCAGCGACTCCGGCGCGGCCGCATACACCAGCGTGACGGCGATGCCGGCCTCACGCAGGTGCCTGGCGGCGGCGAGCCCGTCGCCGCCGTTGTTGCCTTTGCCGGCGAGGACGAGCCAGTGCTCGCCGCCGGCAGCGGTAAGCGTCAGCGCCGGGTCGGCGCTGACAGAGAAGCCCGGCGGCTGGACCGCCGGCCCGCCAGCCGCATAGCTCCGCGTTCCTTCGCCTCCGCCGCCCACCGCGCCCGCTCCATAGCTCTGCGTTCCTCCTCTTCCACCGCCCGCGCTGCCCACGGATCCTGCCCCGTAGCATCGCCCCTCTACATCCGTGCTCCCTATGCCGCCGCCCACGCCTGCCGCATAGCTCTGCGTTCCTTCGCTTTCACCACCGGCCAGGCCCGCTCCATAGCTCTGCGTTCCTCTGCCTCCGCCGCCCACCACGCCCGCTCCATAGCTCTGCCTTCCGCCGCCCACGCCGCCCACGGATCCTGCCCCGTAGCATCGCCCCTCTGCATCCGTGCTCCCTATGCCGCCGCCCGCGCCTGCCCCCCGCCGCCGGCACAATGCGATGACCTCCTCGGCAATCGCCCGCCCGGCGTTCTCCATCAGCGCAATTGCCGGAATTCCCAGCCGCTCAATCGTCTCGCGGTCGAATGCCCGCATCTCCTCCGCAGTTACCACATCCATAGCCAAGCCCCCCTTTAGTTGCTTCGATTGTACCCAGTACTATAGAATCAGGCAAATTGCAGACTTTGACACATCCTCATCCGGCTAAGGCGCCCGGAATGACAGCAAAAAGCCCTCCTGAGCGTTCAAGAGGACGGGCTTAAAGCTTACGAAGCCTGCATTCTAGGCCGCTTTATTTCCTGACAAGCTTAAACTGTAGCTATTAATACCCCACTGTAAAACGGGTCTTGCTGAAATTGCCTTCCTCCAGCTCATCGATAACCGCTACCGCGAAATCCTGGATGCTGATGCTGCTCCGCCCGTTCTCGTCCACAATTAGACGGTCCAGACCAATCCGGAACTGGCCGGTCCGGCGTCCGGCGCTAATGGCAGCAGGCGGACTCAGGTACGTGTAATCCAGCTCTGACCCTCTGTAGATTTCATAGGCATTGGCGTGAGCCGACGCAAGCGGACGGAAGTTCTCCGGGAAATCAGCCGTGTCCATCAGCCACTCCCCCGTTTCCGTCTTCAGGCTGCCTGCCCCGCCGATAACGATCAGGCGCTGGAGCCCGGCGGCACGCATCCCTGTCAGCAGGGAATCCGCCGCCTGCAGCAGATCATTCTCATGCCCCGGCGCCGGTCCGAATGCGCTGATAACCTCTTCATGTCCGTGCAGAGCTGCCGTTACCGTGGCCGGGTCCAGCAGGTCGGCTGCAACAACCTTAAGCCGGTCATGCTGAATACTGAAGGCTTCCGGTTTGCGGACGGCAGCGGTAACCTCATGTTTTCTTTTTAACGCTTCTTCTACAATCGCACTTCCGATCTTACCCGATGCACCAAATACTACGATATCCATTCTCTTGTTGCCTCACTTTCGTATTTGTTTGCAGCCCTGATCCTCTTTTCATCATGAACGCCGCAGGAACATCCCCTGAGAATCCGGCAGGACCGGTGCGAATCCATATTGGGCATACAGCCTGGAGGCTTCCCCGTCAGCAATGAGACTAATATACGCCTTGTCCGGCACGGTATCCAGAAACCGGCGGATTTCCCGCATAATTATTTTCCCCAGACCCTGCCCCTGAAAGGAAGGCTTCACGGCAATATCGGTCACCTGAAAAAAACAGCCCCCGTCCCCGATTACCCGTCCCATTCCAGCCAATATATCTCCTTCATACAAGGTTACAGCAAACGCGGAGCGGGGCAGCCCGATTCCGGCTCCCTCCACACTCATGGGACTAAGCCCGGCTTCCAGCCGCAGGGCCAGGTATTGCTCCACTGTTGGCAGCTCATGCCGGATATCCGGCTGCAATGTCTTGTCCATACATTATCCCCTCTTGTCATGATTATCCGCCTGCACGCGGACACTCCTGTTAACCTGTTACCAATATATATGACTGCAAGGTTTCGAGGCAAGGCAGCGCCTATCTTATCCGGAAAAATGAAACGTCCCGCCTCCCCCCGGCGTACAATTACTCAGAAATACAAACGGTTCTGCATCTGTTGCCGGCACAGGGTTATTCTTAGCCCGTATCCTTGGGTAAACTGTGGAATAGGATCTTTATAAGACTACTTGGAAGGCTGGTGGAGTTATTATGTCTCCGATAGGGAAATTATTCAAATGGGGAACTTTCGCTTATGAGGCTTTTCTGGCACTGCCGTTCATCGGCGGGGCATTTGTCGTAGCCAATGCCTGGGTACCGCTGGGGGTTGCTTTTCTGCTCCATGCCGTAGCTGTAATTATTCTGCTGAGAGAACGCGGATCTATCATCGGTAACGCAGTTGGTATCATCACCTCGGTGGTCGGTTTGATTCCTTTTGTCGGCTGGATTATGCATGCCATCACTGCCCTCATCCTGCTGGTGGAGGGAATCAGCGGATCACGGCGCAACACACGCTACTAAAGTAAAGCTTACACTAATGTCCCGGCATACAAAAGGGGTACCTCATTCAGCCATTTCCAGGCTTGTGAGATACCCCTTTTTTCTGTTCACGGAAATGTATGATCATTTATCAGTGCACTACAGATTGCTATCCTCGTCCCGCAGAACGGGAATCGGTCCGCCGGCTTCCGGTTTCTCCACTATAACGTGCATTTGCTGTGCTGTTCTCGAAACGTTTGCGCTCTGTGCGCTCCATCTGTACGATTTGACCTTCATGCACCACAATATGCAATGAGCCGAACTCCATATCGTCGAGAAGTTCCGTTATCCGCGCAAGCCATACCTCATCCACTTTCAGTGGTTTAGCCATTCTCCAGCCTCCCTTTCCCCGGACAGGGGAGTATCTCCGCCTAAATCCCGTTATTCCGTAATTACCACCTTGTATACTATGAATTAACTTAGCACGGACCCCAAGGACTGTCAATGAGCATTTTTACGTAAAAGCAGGCTCTTGACCATCATCGTCACCAGGGCCAGCAGGAGCAACAGGGAGGCAACGGCGAAGGATGCCGAAAATTGATATTCGTTGTACAGAATCTCGACATGAAGCGGCAGGGTATTCGTCTCTCCCCGGATATGCCCGGATACCACGGATACCGCGCCGAACTCCCCCATTGCCCGTGCATTACAGAGAATAATGCCGTACAGCAGACCCCACTTGATATTGGGCAGCGTCACGCGCCAGAAAATCTGCCAGCCGTGCGCACCTAGCGTAATGGCCGCCTCCTCCTCCTGTGTGCCCTGCTCCTCCATCAGCGGAATCAGCTCGCGCGCCACAAAAGGGAAGGTGATAAACAACGTAGCCAGCACAATACCCGGCAAAGCAAAAACAATCTTGATATCGTGATTGCTCAGCCAAGGACCGAACCAGCCATGCGAGCCGAATACCAGAATAAAGATCAACCCGCCAATTACCGGCGATACGGCAAATGGCAGATCGATCAGCGTAATCATAAAGCCCTTGCCGCGAAAACGGAACTTGGTCACTGCCCACGCCGCCGTTACACCAAAGATCGTATTCAGCGGAACGGTAATGGCCGCGACCAGCAGGGTCAGCTTCAGCGCCGAGGCGGCATCCGGATCGGTCAGCGCAGCCCAGTAGACATCCAGCCCCCGCTTCAGCGACTCCACCAGCACGATAATCAGCGGCAGGGCAATCAGCCAGAGCAATACAAGTCCGGCAAGGGAAATGAGCACCCATTTCACCGCTTTGGATTCAGTCGTCCGGGGGGACGACACGCTTTTTCGCGGCGCGGGGACATGTAAGGGAACCGTACCGGCCATTTTTATTCCTCCTAAAGTTTTGTTAGCTTAGGCATCCTGAATCTGCTTCGTACAAAACTAACTTCGGAAGCATTCGCTTAAGTTTTATGGAACCTCCGCTCCTCGATAAACATCGCAATATAACTCGCTTCGGAAGCACTCACTTAAGTTTTATGGATCATAGGCCATCTTGAATGGCCGCCGTTGTCCGGATCTCCTGAATCCTTAACGCGAGCTCTTCCGCGCCCAGTGCTGGAGGCTGTTGATGACCAGCAGCATCAGGAAGGAGATTAGCAGCAGCAGCAGCGCCACCGCTGTTGCTCCGGCATAATCGAACTGCTCCAGCTTGGACATGATGAGCAGCGGAGCAATCTCCGTACGCATCGGCATATTGCCGGAGATAAATACAACGGAGCCGTATTCGCCGATGCCCCGGGCAAAAGCCAATGCAAAGCCCGTAAGCAGCGGCGGGAACAGCTCCGGCATAACAATCCGCACGAAGGTCCGCCAGCGTCCCGCTCCCAGCGTGGCCGATGCCTCTTCCATATCCCTGTCCAGATCCTCCAGCACGGGCTGAACCGTGCGGACCACAAAGGGAATGCCGATAAACATCAGCGCCAGCGTAATGCCAAGCGGCGTGAAGGCTACCCGGAGGCCCAGCGGCTCCAGCAGGGAGCCGATCCAGCCGTTCTGGGAATAAAGTGCGGTCAGTGACACACCCGCTACAGCTGTAGGGAGCGCGAACGGCAGATCGATCAGGGCGTCGAATAGCCTTTTGCCCGGAAATTCATAGCGTACCAGCACCCAGGCCAGCAGCAGCCCCAGAACAGCATCGATCAGGGCTGCAGCTGCCGCTGTACTCAGACTGACCCGATAGGAGGCCAGGACACGGGCATCCGTAGCCACATCCCAGAACTTAGCCCAGCTGAGTCCCGTCGAATTGAAGAGCAGCGCTGACAGCGGCAGCAGAACGACAAGACTCAGATACAATACGCTGAACCCCATCGTAATTCCGAAACCCGGCAGAAGCCTGCGCCGTGACACAGCCCCCGCAGCAGCTTTAGTGGTGACATTCATTTGCCCATTCATCCTTTCCTGCCTTCGGCTCGTTGGCCGATCAGCAACCGGGCGGGACCCCGCCTGCAAAATTCGCCTTACCTGTTCTGCTCAGCTCCATCCCGGAACTGGCTATCAGCTGCCCGGCACGTAGATTTTGTCGAAGATTCCGCCATCATTAAAGTGCTTCTCCTGGGTTTCCTTCCAGGTTCCGAATTTGTCCGCCAGTGTGAACAGCTTGATCTCAGGGAATTGGTCCTTGTACTGTTCCTTCACACTTTCCAGAGTCGGGCGGTAATAGTTCTCGGCGGCGATTTTCTGGCCTTCCTCGGTGTACAGGTATTTCAGATAAGCATCTGCGACCTCACGGGTGCCTCTCTTGTCGACAACTTTATCCACCACGGCTACCGGCGGCTCGGCCAGAATGCTCTCCGACGGATTTACAATCTCGAATTTATCCGGACCCAGCTCCTTGATCGACAGGTAGGCTTCATTCTCCCAGGCGATCAGCACGTCACCGATTCCGCGTTCCACGAAGGTAGTTGTAGAGCCGCGCGCCCCGGTGTCCAGTACGGGTACATTTTTGAACAGCTTCTGTACGAACTCCTGAGCCTTGGCTTCATCGTTATTATTCTGGTCAAGCGCATATCCCCAGGCTGCCAGGTAGTTCCAGCGCGCACCGCCGGAAGTCTTAGGGTTCGGAGTGATCACTTCTACATCGTCCTTGAGCAGATCCGGCCAGTCCTTGATGCCTTTCGGGTTGCCTTTACGCACAAGGAATACGATGGTGGAAGTATACGGGGAGCTGTTATGCTCATATTTACTCTGCCAGTCCGCGCCGATAAGACCCGTTTCCTGAAGAGCATCAATGTCATATCCGAGCGCCAGCGTAACTACATCTGCTTCCAGACCGTCGAGTACAGCCCGGCTCTGCTTGCCTGATCCGCCATGCGATTGCTTGATCGTAACCTTCTGGCCTGTCTCTTGCTCCCAGTAAGCGGCGAATGCCTTGTTATAATTCTCATATAGTTCACGTGTAGGGTCGTAGGACACATTCAGCAGCTCGACCGGATCTTTGGCTGGGGCCTTTGTTGCCTCCGGTGTAGCCGCCGTATTCGCAGCCGCCTCTGTTGCTGCCGGAGCTTCTGTTGCCGCGCCTGCACTGTTCCCTCCATTGTTGTTGCCGCAAGCAGTAAGCCCTGCCGTCAATAATAGTGTGAAACCGGCGATAAGCCCCTTCTTGATCCCTTTCTTCATCACAAACCACTCCCCCATAATGTTCTTGTAATTGCATTATCATTGTGAATTTCTTGTTGGTCGGATTTCCGTCAAAAAAAGACGCAGGAAAGCCCACTTGTGGCTGGTCAAACCGGTCCTATGGACGCGTATCTGCGAGCCTGAAGCAGGCGTTCCTCCGTCTGTACGGTAAGAACTTATTTGATTATTCCTACCCATTTAGTAGGTTATACAGACATAATACTGAAAGCCCTGCGCGCTGTCAAACCTTTTTTTCAATTTGGATGAAAGATGGCTCTATTCCGCCCGGCGGCAGCAAGTGGCGGCCGTTCCTGTAAGACCCACTTGTTATTGATGTCTTAAAGTAATATTATTGCTACATCTTATAGGTCAAATTACTAGATATAAGTTGAATTACTAGAGATGAGTTCTGCCGGATTTCTGCAGCCTCTATTTGCCACAAATTGTCGGGGGAAACTATCATGGGAATGGATTTGGAGTATGTACCCGCACCGCAGGGACCACGCCTGCATAGGCGCATACTCAGAGAAATGGGAAGACGCAGCTTAGAAACGTACCGGTACGATACAGCATTATGGAGGATTGCGCTCTGCGGTCCTTGGATTCTATGTATTCTGGCTTTTACTATAGCCGTTATGGGCATCCCTACAGGGCTTGGGAGCGCAGCGGATATTATACTGGCTGCCGGCGCGGGAACCCTTGTAATGGCGCTGGCCGGCAACCTGCTGGCTGTACTGCTCTCCTTAACCGGACTGCGCATTCCGCGGCTGTTCACGGGCTCTTGGCTCAGTGCACTGAGCGCCGTGCTGCTTATTCTGTATTACGCCGATCTGGAGCTTGAGGCTGCAGCAGCCATCGCTGGTATCACAGCTTTGGCCGGGGGGCTGGGAGGTCTTGCAGCCGGTCTGCTGCGGACGCGGAGAACCCTCACCGGCGGGCTTCTGGCAGCGGTTCTTGTCCTGACCCCCTTGGCACTGGCCTATGGGACGGGAAGCAGCCCTGCTCCCTCCCCATCGGTTAAGACATTGGCTGCGGATGGAGAGGTTCTTCCTGCGGCGGCGGCTGATCCCGGACAGCCGGGGGACTATACGTTCCACAGCTTCACCTATGGGAGCGGCCAGGACCTGCACCGTACAGAGTATGGCGCGGATGCCGCGCTCCTCTCTGCTTCTGTGGATGCTACGGAATTCATCAAATCATGGCCTGCGCTGCGTACCTTATTCTGGGGATTCGATCCCGGAGCGCTTCCTCTGAATGCCCGGGTCTGGATGCCTGACGGTGACGGGCCTTATCCCCTCGTGCTTATGGTGCATGGCAACCATATGATGGAGGATTATTCCGAGGGCGGATACGCCTATCTCGGGGAACTGCTGGCCAGCCGGGGATTTATCGCCGTCTCGCTGGATGAGAACTTCCTGAATTATTCTGCGTGGTCCGGCATTCCGGATAATGACTTCCAGGTGCGGACCTGGATGATTCTGAAGCATCTGCAGCAGATCGCAAGCTTCGCGGAGCAATCCGGCACACCCTTCTATCAGAAGGTCGATTATGACCAGACTGCATTGCTGGGCCATAGCCGCGGCGGTCAGGCTGTAGCCATGGCTGCGGATGCCTCGCGCTGGTTCACCGGTGATCCGGCACTGGCGGCAACGAAGCAGTTCAACATCACTTCCGTTATTGCGCTGGCTCCTACGGATAAAGCCATTGACAGCAAACAGGCCAGTCTGGTGGATGTGAACTATCTGACGCTGCAGGGCGCCCGTGACGGCGATGTGCATGACTTCTACGGGGACCGGCAGTATATGCGTGCTTCCTACACCGGCAGCACTCCGGCTTTCAAAAGCTCGCTCTACATTGCCGATGCCAATCACAGCCAGTTCAACACAGACTGGGGGCTGTTTGACCAGGCACTGCCGACGGGGCTGTTCCTGAAACGTACAGATATAATGGATGGTGGTGACCAGCGGCAGATTGCCAAGGTCTATGTCTCTGCATTTCTGGAGACTACGCTGAACGGGAAGAAGGAATATCAGCAATTGTTCCGTGATTACCGCAGCGGTGCGCAGTGGCTGCCGGATACCGCCTATTATAACCGGTTCCAGAGCGGGACTTACCTTACGGTAGCGAACTACGAGGAAGACCGCAAAAGAAATACGGTGAAGGGCGGCACTGCCACTGCTGAAGGCCTCACCTGGAGCGAAGAAGCAGCCAAGGACCGCGAGTCCAAGAATAAACCTTCATACGGTATTCTGCTGGAGCGCGGCAGCACCGCTCAGAACCAGGCTGGAGCTGGTGATGCGGATGCTGGTGCGGATGCGGTTGAAGCCTCCTACAAGATTAAGCTTAGTGAATCACTCACCCGTAATCTTGCCGCTTCCGCCGCAGAGGGCTTAGCCTTCTCCTTGGCTAACCTTAATTCCGACGCTGATGACGCAGAGGATGCGGCTGCACCCTCTGCGGGCGCTCTCTCCCCCGATGTGGAGGTGGAGCTGACCGACAGCAATGAGGTCACGGCACGGCTGCCCCTGGATGAGGTAATGGAGATTCTGCCATTGCCCCAGACCGAATTCACGATCAGCCCATGGCTGGAGGAGCGGATCAGCGACGGCAAGTTCGGCGACCGCTCGGAAGCCGTCTTCCAGACCTATGAGCTGCCCTTTGAGCTGTTCCTTGAAGAAGAGCCAGCGCTTGATCCGGACAAGCTGACCGAAATCACCTTCTACCTGCAAGGGGAAGATGACAAGATTATGCTGGATGACATCGGCTTCTATGAGCGGGATGACCAGCTGGGGATGCAGTAAAGAGCATACTCAGATGATAAAATTACTGTTCCGTGTGACTTGTGCCACAAGGGTATATAATGAGCCCAAACGAAGAACGTCCCAGACTGCCAGCGGGCAGAGGGACGTTCTTTTGGCGTGAACCCGGAAAAGGCAAATCCTTATTCTTATTCTTAAGCCCACTTTCTATAGATAAGTCCATTGGCTTAAATGTTGTATGAATTACAACTTAGATCCACAGATGGCGGCGTAATCCGCTCTATCAAACAGCCACTACACAGACCGGAGACGGAATCTCCAGTTCATTACCTGTAGGAATCAGCCGGCCGCTCTCACTGTCGATCCTGAAGGATACGATATTGCCGCTGTTCTGGTTAGCAGCGAGCAGCATGCCGCTGATAATGGCGAAATTCCGCGGTGTCCGGCCGCCGGAGATGACCCAATCCTCCGCTTCCAGCAGACCTGTCGCATTATCAATATGGAACAGGGCGATGCTGTCATGTCCCCGGTTCGATACGTACAGGTATCTTCCGCATGGGGAGACGTGAATATCCGCCGCTGTATCATCACTTCCGGCCGTGTAATGCTCAGGAAGCGAGCTGACATTCTGCAGGATCTTGAGGTTGCCCTGCTGCTCGTCATCCGCAAATACGGTAACCATATTATTCAATTCATTCACCAGATAGATCCATTGCCGTGAAGGATGTACAGCCAGATGACGCGGCCCCGAGCCCGGCGGCAGATCCACTTCGCGGTGGGTGACCAGCTTGCCCTCCTCCACGCGGTAGAACACAATCTGATCCAGTCCGAGATCGCAGACCAGCACATGATCCCCGGTTTTATCGGGAATAACGGAATGCGGATGAGGCGCATCCTGACGGTCTGCACGGATTCCTGAACCTTCATGCTTAACCTGGGAGGACATGTCCTGCAGCGAGCCGTCACTGTTCAGCGGGAATACATTCACATTTCCTCCCGTATAATTAGATACGAATATGTAATCTCCTTGCGGAGCCACGGAAACATAACACGGCGCACCGCCTCCGGTAGCTCTGCTGCCCAGCGGGCGCAGCGCTTTGCTGCCGGATTCAATGGCGTAGGCGTGCACCTGGCCTTCATCCTGTTCACTTACCGCATATAATACGGTTCCCGCTGCATTTACAGCCAGATAGGAGGGATTCTCAATTCCGCGGGTGCCGCCCATAATTCTCATTTCGCCCGTTTCCTTATCCAGCGCCCCCAACAGGATGGCTTCTTCCTTCTCACTACTATAGGTTCCGATATAGAACAACACTTCATTAGGCTGGTGCATGGCAACGGCTCCTTTATTGTATAGTGTACAAATATATAACCTGCATAGCGGTGTTTTCACTCAGCTGATCTCCGCAAAATTTACTATAACATGTTTATGTACCCAAGACATTACCAGGCTTAAACAGCATAAATATGGATACAATAGAATACTAATTCTAAGTGTGCAAGCAATATTTGACACTTGGTTTAAACGTCTTGCAGAAGGTTAATAGTAACCATCGAAGATAACAAACACAAAGGAGCTGAAGAATAATGAGTTTATTATGGATGTTGATTGTTGGTGGCGTGATTGGTTGGCTGGCTGGCCTGATTATGGGCAGAGATATTCCGGGTGGCATTATCGGCAACATTATCGCCGGTATTCTGGGTTCATGGCTCGGCGGCATGCTGCTGGGAAGCTGGGGACCTAAGATCAGCGACTACTATGTCTTCCCTTCATTGATTGGTGCCGTAGTTCTGATCTTCATCGTCAGCCTGATCCTGCGTTCGGTTGGCGGACGTAGCCGTTCTTAAGCCCTATGGCAGCATTCATAGCTGAAGCTGCTGAAATACACTTATCAAGCAAACCCGCCAGGGTTAACCCTGGCGGGTTTGCTGTGTGGGCCATCCAGGGGCCGCCTTCACCACGGCCGGTGATCCATTCTGAATTGGATCTTTTTTCTGCTATAATGAAGAAATAAGTGACCCAAATCACAGAGAGGAAAGTGAATCATGGGCAATATCAACCCCTCACTTCTGCATGTGGGCTCCACGCTGGGAGCCGTGTTCATGGCGCTGATGGTTATTTTTATCCGCCTGAAGGCTAGTGCCCGTCCGGTAACCGTCCGCAAAATATGGATTCCGCCGCTTGGCATGTCCACCGGATTCGCCATGTTTGTAGTCCCGGAAGTCAGATTTCCCTGGTGGTGGGCTGTTGCAGCTTTCCTGGTCGGCTGGTTTATCTTCGCCTATCCGCTAATGCGCAGCACCCGGTTCGAGGAACGGGAAGGACAGATTTATGCCCAGCGCTCCAAGAGCTTCGCCTTCATTCTGCTTGGACTGCTGCTGATCCGCACCCTTCTCCATGAGTTTATCAATCAATATGTATCCGTCCCGCAATCCGGCGGATTATTCTTTATTCTGGCCTTTGGCATGATTCTCCACTGGAGAGTGTTCATGTATAAGCACTACACCCGGATGCTGCCTGCAGAGGCCCAAATACCACAGACCAGAGGGTAAGCAGGATACATACATCCTGGACAGCAGGGTGGAAACGGCTTTGCCGTCTTGTTCAAAGAGCGGCCACGTTTCAGCGGGAAGTATAAGGATGATTCGTGGAATGACACACATCCTTATATTCACAAACAGGGGGTGTCTCAAACAGCCATGATCATGACTGCTTGGGACATCCCCTTTCATATTTAATAGGCGCCGGGCTTTCTGCATGGTTCTTAACAGCCCGGATCACATAATAATTATAGCAGTGAAGCAGTATAAGGCTGGACCGCCATATTTCTAACCTCCGATGTCAATTGTGTCGAAAAACGGGCAGGCGACGCATGACTTTTTCAACTTCATGTCAGGTAACTTCCAATAAGATCAGTTAGAATAAAAGCATACTTCTAGAGAGTGGGGACAAGGCAATTGAAAAGTAAATCGAGAAAAGTGGCAATCGTCGGCTCTGGTATGGTAGGTTCCAGCTGCGCCTACTCCATGGTTAATCAGGCCATCTGCGATGAGATCATGATGATCGACCGCACCTACGACCGTGCCATGGCACAAGCGCTTGACCTCTCGCACTGCATGGATTTCACCGGAACACGTACTAAGGTGTACGCAGGCACCTCCAGCGATTGCGCCGGGATGGATGTCGTCATTCTGACGGCAGGCGCCAATCCCAAACCAGGGCAGACCCGGCTGGATGTGCTGGATGCCGCCGCTGTTATTACCAGGGAGATTGTTACCGAAATTATGGCTGGAGGTTTCGACGGTATCTTTGTCGTAGCCGCGAACCCCGTTGATATTGTCACCTATATGGTATGGAAAATATCCGGCCTGCCGCGGCACCGGATCATCGGCACCGGTACCTCGATTGATTCTTCCCGCCTGAAGACGCTGCTGTCCGAGGTATTCACCATCGATCCGCGCAGCGTCAACGGATACGCACTCGGCGAGCACGGGGAATCCCAGTTCGTGGCCTGGTCTCATGTAACGATCGGCGGCAAGCCGCTTCTGCAGATCATGGAACAGCACCGCGAGCGTTTCAGCAGCCTGGACCTTGAGGATATCGCCCGAAAGACGAAGGATGCCGGCTGGGAGATCTTCACCCGCAAAGGCTCCACGCATTTCGGGATCGGCAGTGCACTGGCCTACATCACGCGCTCCATTCTGAATGATGAGCACAAAATCATCGCCGTTTCGGCGATTCTGGACGGCGAGTACGGGCAAAGCGGCGTCTGCGCAGGTGTACCGGCCATTATTGGCAGCGGCGGTATCCAGGAACTGCTGGAGCTGAACCTCAGCGATGCTGAAATGGCGAAATTCGCAGCCTCATGCAGCATTATCCGCGGCGGAATTGAGAGTCTGCAGCTGGAAGAAAAGCTGTAAGCCTGACCTTGCGTCTGCGGATTGATTCATTAAACAGCAAACACCCCTCTGCTTCACACACGGTAACCCGTGCGGCAGAGGGGTGTTTTTTTATTGCAACCAGCCCTTAATGGAACTTCTCAATCTCGCTCCGCAATTCGGACATCAGCCCATTTAGAGATTCAGCCGAGGTTACAACCTTACCCATCAGATTCCGCTGTTCAGTTGAAGCCTCTGCAACCATCTCGGCACTTTCCGCAGAATCCCTTGCAATGATCAGCATATCAGAGATGGAAGCCGTAATCTCTTCCGTCCCGGCCGACATTTGCTCGTTGATGGCAGATACATCCTGAATCTGCAAGGAAACCTCGCGGATGGAAGAACGGATATGGTTGAACGATTCGCCCACATTTTTCATTTTCCCCATACCGTCACCGATTTCAACTACGCTCTTCTCCATAGAGACCGCAGCATTCTTGGTGGATTCTTGAATCTGGCGGATCAGTTCAACAATGTTCACGATGGCTCCGCCCGTGCGCTCAGCCAGCTTCTTCACTTCGTTCGCTACAACTCCGAAGCCGCGCCCGTGCTCGCCTGCTCTGGCAGCTTCAATAGAAGCATTAAGCGATAATAACCCCGTCTGATTGGAGATTTCCGAGATCACATCCACGATCTGTCCAATCTGCTCTGATTGACCGGTCAGGTTGTTGATCAGCTCTGAAGTCTTCCCCGCAGTAGTGCTGATTACTGTCATCTGCTCAAGTGTAGCCTGGATCTCCAGATAACCGTTCTCTACCTCGGTACTGACCGTTTCCGCCTGATCTGATACACTGACCGAGGATTCGGCAATTCTCTGCAGTCCGATAGCCATCTCTTCTGTGGCTCTTGCCGCCTGCTCCGAACCTCTGAATTGCTCCTCCATGCCCCTTGCTACTTCCTGGACCACGGTCTCGATCTCCGCCGAAGTATTGGAGGTCTGATTGGCATACTTCAGCACACCTTCTCCAGAGACAGCCACTTGGGCGACTGTAGCATCGATTTTGCCGACAATTCCGGCCAGGCTTGCGATCATATCATTGATGCTCTGGCTCATCTGGCCAATCTCATCTCCCGAACGCACTGCTACCCGTTCACTCAGATGACCCTCTGCCACCCGTCTCATTACACCGGAGATCGCTACTATCGGCTTCACAATCAAGCGGGTAAGATACAGGGAAATACCGATAACAACGAGCATAACTATAACAACGAATATCAGGGAGATGGTCTGGGCCGAAGTTACTTTGGCTGTAATCTCACTCTTTGGAACGCTGATCAGCAGCTTCCAGTCTGTGCTGGGGATCGTACGGAAATAGGTGATGACCTGCTTCCCGTCTTCGCCCTTGTAGGTCTCCGAACCCTTGTCGTTTGCCAGTATATTTTTGTAGGCTTCCTTCATTTCCGGCGTTCCGGCATAGTCCGCAATGTTCTTCCCGATCCGGTCCGGATCCGAAGAGGTATAATAATTACCTTGTCCTGAAATCACATATCCATAACCGGTTTCGGCTACATGGATGTTCTTGCTCATCTCCGTCAAAATATCAGGTGTTACCGAGAAGGCGATGCCTCCGGCGAATTGATTGTCTTTGTCCACTGCCGGAACGAAGACCGGAATGATATTTTTATTCAGCTGCTCCAAAAAAGACATATCGGCTACAGCCGGTGCATGGCTCGTCTTGGCTTCCTGGAAATACGCCTCTCCGCTGACATCGGCGGTAAGATTAAGGGAATTCGACAATATCCCTTCCTTATTAATGACACTGTAGCCTTCGGACTGTCTGTCGCTGTCTTCCAGCACCTTGACTACCGGGAATATAGTGGCCGGCTGTGCAGTGTCGAATTCAGGATGCATGGCCATCAGTTCCTGTACCGCAGATGTTTTGGAGTTTATCCATTCATCGATTCGTGTAGTATTCATCTCCAGGATACTCTCAGCCAGCTCCTCACTGTCCGCCCGGGTCACGCCCCCAAAGTATTGCATGAAAAAGAGGGTTGCTCCCAGCAGAGGTACAATGGCCACTGCTAAAATGACCAACGACCACTTTTTCTGCAGAGAACCTGTTTTTCCATTGTTTGCATTCATTTTCATTTTTGACCACAAGCCTGCCTTCTTCACCGAATGTCCCCCCAGAAAACCGTTGTAATCTTCCATATGCTGTAAATATATAATGATATATCGGCATAAATAGACAAAAAACATTATACATCCAATAAAAAATAAGCCTCAGGACCCAAAATTTAGGATCATGATGACTTATTTTTTCATAATTATTTCGTAATTTATAAATCAGAATCCGGCAATAGTAGTGAATTTATAAATATGGCAGCTGAGCATTATCCTGATTTCGGAGGCTGCAATGCACGCATACTGTTGAGCACGGCAAGCACGGTTACCCCGACATCGGAGAATACGGCCTCCCACATGGTGGCAATTCCGAACGCTCCCAGCAGCAGGAAGACGGCCTTGACCCCCAGCGCAAAAATAATATTCTGCCACACAATGGTCCGCGTGCGCTTGGCAATGCCGATAGCGGCGGCAATCTTCGAGGGTTCATCCGTCATTATTACAATGTCTGCCGCTTCAATGGCCGCATCGGAGCCAAGTCCGCCCATGGCGATCCCGACATCGGCTCTAGCCAGCACCGGAGTATCATTAATTCCGTCTCCGACAAAAATAATCTTCTCCTTCGGTCCCTTCTCCCGCTCCAGCCGTTCAATCGCTTCGACCTTATCTCCGGGCAGCAGCTCCGCATGAATCTCCTGAATGCCCAGCTGTCTGCCGACGGACTCGGCTACAGATGCAGCATCGCCGGTCAGCATGACGGTCTTGCGGATTCCCAGCGCGCTCAGCTCCTGGATGGCCCGCTGTGCATCCTCTTTCACTTCATCCGCAATAACGATATAACCTGCATACTGCTTATCGACAGCAATATGAACCACTGTGCCGCTCTGCTGCGGGATAGGGCTTGCAATCCCCTCCCGTTCCATCAGCCTTGCATTCCCGGCGAGCACTGCCTTGCCTTCGACTGTGACAGCAATGCCGTGGCCGGAAATTTCATTATAGTCCGTGATGGCTTCTCCAGGGATTACCTCCCCGTAAGCAGAGCGGATCGATTCGGCAATCGGATGACTGGAATGGCTCTCGGCATAAGCGGCAATCCGCAGCAATTCCTGCGGGGTGAATCCTTCCGCCGGATAATTCCCGGTCACGCTGAATTGCCCTTTGGTCAAGGTTCCCGTCTTATCAAATACAACAACCTTCACATCATTTAATGCTTCCAGGAAATTGCTGCCCTTGACCAGAATCCCGTTCCGCGAAGCAGCCCCGATACCGCCGAAGAATCCGAGCGGGATCGATACCACAAGCGCACATGGACAAGAAATAACAAGAAAGACGAGCGCACGGTATATCCAGTCCGAGAACGTGGCTCCGCTGAGTACCAGCGGCGGAACCACCGCCAGCAGCAGGGCTGTTATCACTACTACCGGCGTATAGGCACGGGCGAATTTCGTGATGAAGTTCTCTGTCTTCGCTTTATTATTGGTCGCATTCTGCACCAGCTCCAGAATCTGCGAGACTGCCGATTCGCCGAAATCCTTGGTCACCTCAATGGTAACCACACCATTGCGGTTAATGAATCCGCTCAGCACCTGGCTGCCCGGCTGGGTTGACCGGGGTACGGATTCACCGGTCAGCGCCGAGGTATCCATCATCGCGCTGCCTTCCAGAATGATGCCATCCAGCGGTACCTTCTCGCCCGGCTTAACCACGATGCTGTCTCCAACTGCTACCTCTTCCGGCGAGACCTTGCGCAGATTACCGCCTTCCTTCAAGTAGGCAAATTCCGGCCGGATATCCATCAGCGCTGTAATCGAACGGCGTGAACGGTTCACCGCCATCCCCTGGAACAGCTCACCTACCTGATAGAAGAGCATAACCGCAACGCCTTCCGGATACTCTCCGATGGCAAAAGCCCCGATGGTCGCCAGCGCCATCAGGAAATTCTCATCAAACACCTGGCCGCGGATAATATTCCGCGCGGCAGACCAGACTACCTCACCGCCCACGATAAGATACGCTGCCAGGAAGATTAACAGTTCCGCGATTCCACTGACCGGGAGGAACATCCCGGCAGCAGCCAGAACGGCTCCACCGGCCAAACGCAGCAGGATTCTGCGCGTACCGCCTTCCCCGTGCTCATGGCTGTGGCCGTGACTGTGGTCATGACCGTGCTCAGCGGCAGAGGGATGACTATGGGTATGCTCCGCAGCCGCATGGGCATGACCGTGTATGTCATCCTGGGCATGACTATGCGGCTCTCCGCCCGGATGGTCATGCTCTTGACCCTGAGTAGCTACGCGGCGTACCTGGCCTGGGCTGCCAGCAGCCAGCGGCTTCTTGACCGCCCGCGAAGCGGTGACTTCACGCAGCTTCACATGCGGTTCAAGTGCAGTGACAGTATGCTGCGCCTGTTCAGCTACTTCTTCTGCAGCAGAAGCAGCGGTCTCCAGCGTCATGGTCTTCATCGCAAAGTTCACGGAACAGGAAGATACCCCTTCGATCTTCTTGACCTTATTCTCAATCTTCATGGCGCAATTCGCGCAGTCCAGACCCTCGAGTACCCATTTACGCTTCACATTACCTTGTACCGTATTCAAATGACTCATCTCCCTTGGTAAAACCTATATATGAGTATTTGTTCATATGTTAACTTACACATATTATATTCCCCTGAAACTTACAGTGTCAATGCACCTCGCGCATAGTTTTTGGCTTTTTCATGAAAAATAACAATTCAAACAACGTTAAATAAAACTTATATAGCTTGAATTGGAGAAGATGCGGCATACCTGTAATTGAAGCGATAGGGATTTATTGCGACAACTAGCTCTGAAACGAAAATAAACTTGCTGCAAACCCTTGTAAATTACCTTCAGACGTCATAATATTAACATATGAGCAATCATTCATATGTTAACTGAAAAGAGGTTTTACCCATGAATCATTCTAAAAATTCCGGCACGACAACGCAGAATGGGGCACCTGATGGTAAGGATTCGGGGCATTCGGGGCATTCGGGCCATTCAACCCACTCAGACTACTCAAATCAATCAGAGCAGCACCAGCACAGCGAGCACGGGAACGGCAGAGACCTGCACAGCGGGCATCAGCACAGTGAGCATGAGAACGGCGGAGACCTGCACAACGGGCATCAGCACAGCGAGCATTGGAACGGCAAAGACCCGCACAACGGGCACAAGGCTGCGGATCATTCCCACTCACACTCACACTCACACTCACACTCACACTCACACTCTCATTCTCATGCACCGGATAATAAGAAAGGTCTGCTGATCGCCTTAATTATCACCGGCGGCATTATGTTTCTCGAATTCTTCGGCGGCCTTGTCACCGGCAGTCTGGCCCTGTTATCTGACTCCGGGCATATGCTTAGCGATACCGCCTCGCTGGCACTGAGTCTGGTTGCGATGATTATTGCCGCGAAGCCGCCGTCATCGAAGAACTCCTACGGGTTCTTCCGGTTTGAGATTATGGCAGCCTTGTTCAACGGGGTGACACTGTTTGTTATCGCCGGCTTTATTATGTGGGAGGCGTACCAGCGCTTCTTCTCGCCTCCGGCTGTTGCCAGCGGAACCATGATGGTGATTGCCGCTGTCGGACTGCTGGCCAATCTCATCAGCGCCTGGTCGCTGATGCGCAAGAGCGAAGCTAAAGACAACATCAATATCCGGAGCGCTTATCTGCATATTATGGGCGATGCCCTCGGCTCCGTCGGCGCCCTGATTGCCGGCCTTATCATGAATCTGTTCTCCTGGTACGTCGCAGATCCTATCATCAGCGTGCTGGTTGCCCTTCTCATCCTGCGCAGCGCCTGGGGCGTTATCAGACAGGCCTTTCATATTCTTATGGAAGGTACTCCGCTCACGGTGAATATACGTGATGTGCAGGAAACATTGCTGGGAATCGAAGGGGTCCTTGATGTGCATGACCTGCATATCTGGACGATTACCTCCGGATTGGATGCACTCAGCGGCCATCTGCTGATCGGGGATCATACTGACCACCAGCAGGTGCTGCAGCAGGCACTTAAGGTTGTGGAAGACAAATTCGGCATTCACCACACTACCCTGCAGATTGAGAATACTTCCTTGAAGCATAGGGAGCTTCCTGTGTAATTGCGAGGCTTTTGCCGGACAGGGCATAATTGTTGTACGTATTGCAACTTGGGTTCATAGATACCAGGGTGTAGGGGACTAATGTTGTATGAAATGCAAGAATATTCCCGCTAATCCGCCTGGAAGAGGAAGAATCCTGCATTATGTACAACAATTTTCAATTAGCGCCGTTTTACTGAGCGGAATGTTGTATTTCATACAGGATTTAGCTCGAAGCAGTTCATTCATTCACCCCGTAATACAAGAAGGGAATGTCACCGAGCAGCATATCACAGCTGCCGGGACATTCCCTTGTTCATGTTCAGGGTCATCTATTCATGCCGGATATGCTCATGGGTCTGCAGGAAGATCTGCTCCACATGTGCATCATTCAGCGAGTAAAATACAGTCTTGCCTTCCTTGCGGCGTTTCACAATCCGCAAATTGCGCAAGTAACGGAGCTGGTGGGAAACAGCGGACTGTCCCATATCCAGGATCGACGACAAGTCATGCACACATAACTCTTGTTGGGATAAAGCGTAAATGAGCCGTACTCTGGTCGGATCGCCGAGTGCCTTGAACATCTCCGCCATCTTGTCTGTAGTCCCGCGGTCAGGCAGGATCAATGCCATAGATTCCGGTTCCAGCTCGGAACCATTGCATGTGTTGTCGCATTCTTCAAGTGCCGCTGGCTCCATGCTCTCGCCCTCCTCCATATGCTTATCCGGCTACACCGGGCGTTAATAGTTACTTCTACGATTAATTATAGAAAAAACTGCGGTCAATGTCCATGGAGAGAAATGTAGAACAGGAGAGACAGCACATAACTGGTATAAGCAAAGCAAACTATAAGTTAGAAATATCAGCATACTCACACGCACAAATATTATATCCTACTCCGCAATAACCCGGGCTTTATACCGCTTTACGCCAAAAGAAGAACAAACCCGCTCCCAGGAATAACGCCAGGCTCCCGGACACTACAATCATCAGGCTCTCCACAGGCAGGTTGAACGCGCCGAACCGGTCCTCCCCGAAAGGCGACATGGCAAGCATCGGCTGCACCCATGGATAATACGGCCCGTATGTTGCTGAGTTCGCGATCAGGATATTGGGGATGGTGAAGCAGACATTCAGTGCAAGCGGAGCGCCAAAGCTGCTCCAGCCCTGGGATACGGCCAGCTGCAGCGCAGCCAGCGGCAGGCAGGCGAACCAGCCGCCGAACAGGCTGGTCAGCAACAGTTCCCAGGGAATCGCTCCTTCTGCACCGCGGTACAATCCCATCCCTAGCAGAGCTGCAAGAAACAACAGCTGCACAGCAGCCAGGAGCGCCATAACCATTGTATATTTGGCCAGGTATACCGAGGTCCGTCTAACCGGCAAGGCAAGCAGCAGCTTCCAGCCGCCGTCACTATGCTCATTACGGCAGATCAGAGCCGCAAAGATGCCCGAGAGCACCGGAAGGAATAACATGGCGTGAATAACCGACATGGCACTGAGCAACACCTGCCAGGTGAATACCCCGTCCGGCTGCCGGTCTGCGACAGCCCCGACGGCCAAAGCGATCAGCGGGCTGATCAGCACCAGCAGCCAGACCCAGGACCCCGACATCTTCAGCCGCTCCGCAGACATAATCCGCAAGAATGGTCTCATCTTCAGGCCACATCCTTTCGGGCGAAATGCAGGGCTCCCGGCAGCAGCACTATGACTCCAAGGAGCAGGCCTGCTCCGCTGAATAACCAAGGGTGCTTAGCATTCCAGGCCAGGGAAGGCCAGGATAACGGAATCCACTCGGAGAGGAATACCGAGAACAGGCTGAGCAGCGACAATGTCATACCCAGAGATACAGGAAGCGTCTGGTTACGGCTGGACAAGGACAGCCACAGCTGCAGCACAATGACAGGCATAGCCGCTGCGTAAGAAGCAAATCCTATCCGCAGGACATCCGTATAAGGAATGGGCTGCATACTGAATCCGAGCAGCAGACCCAGGAAGACGGTCCCTGCCGACAGCAGGAGACAAGACACCACAAGCAGCATCAGGCAGATCAGCAGCTTGGACATGAACACAGCCGTACGCGAGACAGGCAACGCCAGCAGCTGCTTCCACGAACTCGTCTGATGCTCGATATTTGCAATCAGCGAGCAGACCAGTGTCCCGCCGAGATACAAGGCTACCGGTACGAAATCGGAGACATTGCGAAGCAGGCCTCCCCACAAATCCGCCTGGTATTGTTCCCGCAGATAATCATAGCGGAGCCCGAAATTCACTCCCTGCATGGCAATCAGGCCGACCGGTCCGAGGAACACCAGGAACCATAAGCCTTTGCCGCGGATCTTGAGCCAGTCCGCCGACAGCGCACGCCACATCATGATTGCCCTCCCCCCACCACCTGCAGGAAGAATTCCTCCAGCGATTGTCTGTGCTCTTCCACTCTGTAGACCGCATGGCCGTCCTCGACCAGCTCTTTGACCAGGAGCGATACTCTGGCATCACTCATCCGGGGCAGGATCAGCCTTCCCTCCTGCAGCTCACCGCCGCACCCGCGCCGCAGTGCAGTCACCAGGGCAGCCTCCGGCTCTGATACCGCCAGGCTCAGATTGCCTGCCGCCTGCTCCTGCAGATGGGCAATCGTATCCTGATAGACCATCTGCCCCTCACGGATAATGCCGACGGTTCCGGCCATTTGCTCGATTTCGCTCAGCAGATGGCTGGATACCAGGACCGTAATTCCCTGCTCTTCCGGCAGCCGCTTAATCAGTGAGCGGATTTCCTGAATGCCCGACGGGTCCAGCCCGTTGGTCGGTTCATCCAGAATCAGCAGCTCCGGACTGCCGAGCAGCGCAGCGGCAATGCCCAGCCGCTGCTTCATGCCCAGCGAGAAGCCTTTGACCGGCCGTTTCTCTTCCCCGGTAAGCGAGACAATATCCAGCACCTCGGCAATGCGCGGCTTCGGCACATCCAGAATCCGGCGGATTGCCTCCAGGTTGTCCAGGGCACTCAGATGCCCGTAATAGGAAGGGGACTCCACCAGAGAGCCTACTTTGCGCAGGATTTGCAGTTTGTTCCGGCGCAGCTCCCGGCCAAAAATTTCGATACTGCCGGAGGTCGGCTTAATCAGACCCAGCAGCATACGGATCGTTGTTGTTTTGCCGGCGCCGTTCGGACCGAGGAATCCATAGATTTCCCCTTGTCTGATATTCAGATTCAGTTCCTTCACGGCCGCACGGCCACGGTATTCCTTAAGCAGAGCTCTTGTTTCTATTACTGTATCCTTCATTCTCTTCACCTCGGTATTCAGCATAACGTCCCAAGGTTAAAAGCGCGGAAGCAGCAAGTTTAAATTTTGTTTAAATTTTCCGGTCCGGCAGCCGCTTCCAGATTGTAATCTCGGTGCCCTGCCCCGTACTCTCCATACTCCATTCCAGCTCCATCCGCTTCAGCAGCAGATCAACAATGGACAGGCCAAGGCCCGCCCCTTTGGAATCGGTACTCCCGTCCAGGCCGCCGCCATGGTCCGAGATTACAAGGACACGGATACCGCCGCGGATCTCTGTAAAAATGCCTACATATAGGCCGCTGCGCGCATGACGCAGTATATTCTGGAACAGATTATCAAGCACCCTGCGGAACCAGCTGACATCAACATTCCAGTAGAGCGGCGCTGCCTCCAGATCAATCTCAATCTGATACCCCTCCTTCTCCCAGAGCGGGTACCAGGCCGCAGCGCTCTCACGCAGCAGTCTAAGCACATCCTTCTGCTCCAGCTGGAGCGTCATCCGTCCGCTGTTCAGCAGATTATAGGCCAGCAGATTGTCAATCAGCCCTCCGAGACTCTCGATCCGCTGATCCATCAGCTCAAGGGATTCCTGGCCGCGAGCCGATAAATCCTCCTTGCCCAGCACATGCAGGTGGCTGCGGATCACGGTGAGCGGAGTCCGCAGATCATGTGACAGGTCGGCAACCAGGCGCTTACGCAGGCCCTCTTCTTCCGTCTCTCTGGAGCGGCTGGCGGCAAGCTCTGTCACCATCGTATTGAATGCCTCTTCAAGCCGCCCGATTTCATCAGGCTTGCCCGGAATAACCGCCTTAGGAAGACCTTCACGTCCGGTAAAAACCATAGCGGTCTGCAGCCGCAGCAGTCTTCTGCGGATCATAATAAAGAAGAACCAGGAGCTGACGACGAAGACGATCAAGAATACCAGCATCGTAATCGAATACCACCTATCCAGCCCTGGGGCATATTTCCCATTCCTGATTTCTTCCGGAATCTGCATGACCATGAAGCCTTCTCCGGCTTCAGCCTGATCCCCTACAAAAGCAACAATCGCCAGTGGTTTAAGCGCCATGCTGTCCTTCATGAAGGATATTGCCTCGGCGGCGTCCCAATAAGCAGGGATATCCCGTGCCGCCTGTCCATCCTGCAGCAGCTGAGGACCCGAGGGCTCTGTAACCAGCTGTGTTCTGCCCTCGTTATCTACCCAGAATATTCTGGCCAGATGGTAGGTTTCACTGAGTGTCCGGAGCCGCTGAGTGATACCCTTAGGCGGCTGGTCAAGGAGCCTGCGCGCTTCCTCATGCCACATGATCTCCAGCTTATCGACACTGGAATACAGCGCATACTCCTTGGGAGGCGCTTCATGGGTGAGTCCGCCAAAGATACTGTACAGCATAACAGTCAATGGAACGATAACGGGGATAAACAACAACGCGGCCAAAAGAATGAGCAGATACCGGAAGAGCAGGGAACGGCGCAGAGATTGGAAACGCCCCGCCCTCTTCATCCTCTCACCCGGTAACCGATACCCCTGACCGTCTCAATAATCTCCGGCGCAGCCGGATCAAGCTCCAGCTTCTCGCGCAGATAACGGATATGTACCATAAGTGTCTTGTCGCCTTCAATATAACTCTCTCCCCAGACCGCTTCATAGATCTGCTCCTTGGTCAGAACCTGCCCAAGATGCCGCAGCAGGTAAGAGAAGATCTGGAACTGCTTGCCTGTAAGCATAATCTCCCGCCCGCTCGCAGCTTCCATAACCACACTGCTGCCCGGCCTGACCACCAGATGCTTAAGCATCATGGGAGCAGGTGCAGCAGTGCCGCTTCTTCTTAACAGGACCTCCATTCTGGCCGCCAGCTCATCGGGATGAAACGGCTTGGTCAGATAATCATCGGCGAAATCCAGTCCTTGTAGCTTATCGTCAATGGAGGTGCGTGCAGAGAGCATCAGGATCGGCGTCTCCGGATAGGCCCGCTTCAGCCGTTGACCGACGGTGAACCCGTCAAGTCCCGGCAGCATCACATCCAGTATCACCAGCTGGCAGCCCTCAGCTGCTTCCAGTGCGCCTTCTCCGCTCTCCAGCCAGCGGACAGCATACTCCCGTTCCCGCAGATCCGCAGATACTGCGTTGCCAATCTCACGGTCATCTTCTACATATAGTACTGTAACACCCATGCAGAGCTTCTCCCCTCTCTCCTTCAAATAACATAACAAATCCCCGGAAACAGGCAGTGTTCAAGGCTGCGCTCCGGGGAGAATGGATCTTGCTGATTCAGGCACTGAATCCGAAATGTGCCGGCGGCTTCTCTTCCGGCTTCCCGAAGAGATACCCCTGCCCCAGATCCATGCCGAGGTCACGGCAGAAGAGAAACTCCTCCCGGCGCTCGATTCCCTCGGCGAGCACCTTTGCACCGAAATCCCCTGCCCGGGAGATAATATCCCGCAGAACGTTCTGCTTGTCCTTATTCTGATCGCAGAAGCTGATCAAATCACGGTCGATTTTGACATAATCGGGCTGCAGGCTGGACATCACTTCTACAGTCGAATACCCCGCTCCGACATCATCCAGCGCAACCAGCATACCCTGCTGGCGGTATTCGGCAAAAATGGCGCGGAGATGCGGCATATCGTTTATTTTTTCCGTTTCCACCACTTCAAATACATAATCCTCCGGATTCTGATCCAGCCGCTGAATCGTCTCGAACGTATGCGTGAGACAATACTTGGGATTATAAATAGAGGAGGGCAGGAAGTTAATGAACCGCTTGATGCCCTTCGGCAGCATTCTTGTACTTGTCTCAATGGCTGAAATCCTGGCTGCGCGGTCAAGAAAGGAATGGAAGCCTGTACGCCGGGCAATCTCAAACAACTCATACGGCTGAAAATGATTCCCTTGCGGCAGTGGCCGCAGCAGCAGTTCAAAGCCAATAATCTCTTCGGAGAAATTCACAATCGGCTGCATGTGGCTGCAGAAATCATGGCTCATAATAATCGAAACCAGATTCCCGCTGGAAAAGCGGACCTTCAGCTGATCCAGAGTCAGCCAGCGCTCCAGAGAAATGCGGGCTCCTCTGCCCTTAATGCATAAGGACAAGGAGATCTGCTGCTGCTGCTCGAATACCTCCAGCTGTCCTAACAGCTCCAGCAACTCTTCTTTGCAGCGGTAGGGAATGATACAGGTCCTGCTTGTCCCGAATACTTCATATCCTGCATTCCTTACCGCAGCGGCAAGCGGAACAGAATAGGGGCGCAGCTTCAGCTCCCCTTCATCTTCAATCGGGTCTATGTCAGCGCAGTCAACACAATTCATGGCAATCGCCTCCGCCTCAGGATGTCAAAATACTGAGGCAAGTATAGCATGATTCCCCATGTTCCATCTATTATTTACGGACATGCACAAGTGGAAACGCCTTTGCCGTCCTTTTGTAAGGACGGTACCGTTTCAGCGGGAAATAGAAGGATAAGTTATCGTGTGAAACCTGTAACTTCTTATATTTGCACAACGCGGCAAGGCCCTTCCCGAACCCTAAGGCTCAGGAAAGGCCTGATCATAAACATTACCTCTATTATTATAATGGACTGGGTCCTTTCAGTACCGCTGCTTACTTACTTGGATACCGCAGCAGCCCCCTGCCATACTCCGTGTTCCTTATTTTTGCCCATATATTCAATCCGTGTCGGGGAGAGCTCCAGGATTACATAATCGGGATCATCCGGTCCCTTGAACCATTGCTCCAAGGAAGTGTTCCATACTTTCGAACGCAAACCCTCATCTTTGGTGACAGCTACTGTAGCCTCAATCTCCAGCACATCCTTGCCGCCGCCCTGCTCGTAACCCAGCAGCAGACAAGCATTCGGATTATCCTTAAGCTCCTCTACCTTATGGGTCTTGCGGTTCGTAGCCAGATAAATGTTCAATCCGTCATGAAATACCGCCATATAACGCACCTTAGGTTTGTTGCCGGCTTCTATCGTGCCGAAGGACCCGAACTTGTTGTCATCCAGCACCTGTATGATCGTTTTCTCCAGCTCTTTGTTATCCATTGACGAGAAAGCTCCTTTCGAATTCATGTGAATATAAGTTTATATATTCACATCCGCAGTTTGGATTTATTATAAAAACTGTGCTTATTATAGTGTACCCGTTCGGTTCATAATGAATCCCGGACTATGTTCATAAATTCACCCAGAAGGAGTCTTCTCCCCTTGAAAAAATTAATCTGGATCGGCTGTCTCTCCTATTTCGTCATCGGCCTTGCCCATGTGGTGCTGGGCTCTATTCTGCCTGTGCTGCTCCAGCATTATGACCGCAGCTACAGTGCCGGGGGCGAGCTGATCTTCAGCCAGTTCGGCGGCTTCCTCGCCGGTGTGCTGGTCTCGCCGCTGCTGAACCGCCGCTTCGGCAAACGCGGCGGCATCCTGATCGCCACCGGGCTGCTGGTCTGCGCCGAAACGGCGTACGCCTTCCTCCCGCCCTGGGGCTGGATGTACGTGATTGCGGTTGCCGCAGGCTTCGGCTTCGGCATGATCGAAGCCGTCATCGGCACGATTATTATCGCCGCGATCACCGAAGGGACGGCAATTGCCATGAGCCGGCTGGAGGTGCTGTTCGGTGTAGGCGCGCTGCTCATGCCGCTGGCCGCAAGTCCGCTGATTGCCGCCGGCAGCTGGAGGCTGGCTTTTCTGATCGTTGCCGCCTTTTCTCTGGTTTCACTGCTCTTCTGGGCGAAGAGCAGCTTCGGTCCGCTCCAGCGTGTGCTGGATGAGCGGCCGTCACGCCCTGCCGCTGCCGCGGCCCCCGCAGACGCAACAGCAACCGCAACAGTACCCGCCGCCGGCAAATCCGGACGTCTGCCTTACAAGGGTAAACAGTGGGTATTGCTTGGCCTGTTCATCGTCTTCTTCTTTCTCTATGTAGGTACCGAGATGAGTCTGGTCAATTTCATGCCGGCGATCTTCATCGCCAAGCTCGGCATGAGCGAAGCGGCGGCAGCGCTGACAGTTACCTTCTTCTGGCTGGCTATGTCGGCGGGCAGACTATTCGCCGGTGTGGTTGCCGAGCGGATTTCCTACCGCATCTATGTGCTCATCAGCTGCTTCGCCGCTCTGCTGCTGCTGGTTATTTTCCCGTTCGCAGAGCACCGGATTGCCGCATTCACCGTCATTCTGCTGCTCGGGCTGTTCATGTCCGGCATCTTCTCCATCGCCCTGGTCTTCGCAAGCAAGCTGCTGCCCGGTGCGGAGGAATCCACGCCAAGCATCATGATCGCCTCGGGCGGGATCGGCGGCGCGGTGCTGCCGCTGCTGACCGGCTGGTCCATGGACCATATGCAGGTGGCCCAGACATCGGGGCTTCTGGCCGCTTTTGCCGCCGTATTATTCCTGCTTAGCGTGGCCGCCTGGAAAATCGGGTAATATAGCAACGAGATTAATATCCTGTGAATAAGGACGGAACCCCTATATGGCTGAGCTGCACTCCGAGAGACCCGAACCCACACTGCATACTGCATTATTGCAATTCATTTTCCCCTTCTCCATCAAGGCCGGGCAGGACAAAGAGCTGATCGGGCGTCTGCAGCAGGGCGGATTTACGCGTTTTTTTCTTGATAACAAGGATCTTGAGCATGCTTATTACGGGGAGGGCTACTGCGTGTCTCATGAGAAAATGGAGCGCAGCTACCTGCCGTTTGCCGCTCATGTTCTCTTTCCTCGTGAGAAGGATGCTGATTCCTTCCGCCGCTTTTCCCGGGTGAACAATCTGCAGTGCCAGCTTGAAATGCCGTTTCAATCCGTGAATTTCCGCGTGCTGTCCACGGATGTGTTCCTGTGCCCGTTTGAGCTGGGCTTCCTGACTGTACGAGTAGCCATAGAGGAGGAGCACCTCACCTACAGCACTGCGCTGGAATTCGCTGACCGCTTCCGTACGCTGGAGGATGTGTCTTATCAGGATAAACAGACTTATATCCATTGTCATAAGAAGTCTTTCGGTCAGGTGGAGGATTTCGTATTCAAGAATCTGGTTGCCGGGCTGGAGCCGTTTCTTGACCCTGCGGAGATCGATGGCGCGTATTTCGAGACTTTGCCTTTTTTCGTGGATGAACGGATGCTGGTGCAGGCTTTCTATGGCTTCAACCGCGGGGAAGAATCGGATGAGATCGGTATCGAGCTGCGCTACCGTGCCGCCCAGCTGGATGGGCTGAATATGGAGGGTAAACCCTATACCAGTGCCAGCGATCCCGAATATATCGAACAGTATACCTCTGAACATTGCTACAGCCGCTGGGGGCCGGACACCTATTATATGACCAATGAGCAGACCTTCTGCTGCCTGAGCCGGGCTGAATCCGACATCGCCACCCAGTTGATTAACCAGATGTACGGGGAGTATTATTACGGGCTGCTGCTGAGTATTTTTCATAAAATCGTGCTGCTGAAGCTGGCCAATCTGCATTCCCGGCTGCGCATCAACCACGATTATGACGAGATCGAGAATCTGATCTTCCTGATTAATAAGTTCTCGGCCAAATTCTACTTTCTGGAGCTGATTTCTCAGTCGCAGGGACGGGAGATCTTCTTCCAGCTGCGCAAGGTTTACGGCAATGACGCCCTGTTCGATGAAGTGAAGATGACTTTGAATGACCTGTTCCAGTATCAGGATAAATTCCAGGCCAAACGCCGGGATACGCTGCTGATGGTCCTGACTGTATTTACGGTAATAAGCGGGATTTACGGGATGAATCAGGTCATTGAGGACTTGAAGGCACCCATCGATTGGAGCAAAATGCTGGAGTACTCTGCGTTTGAGTACCTGGCGCTGTTCCTCACCTTCTCCGGGATCGCAGTCAGCCTGGGCCTGACGCTGAGGGAGGCGTGGAACGGAATACGCAGCCGCCGTAAGAAGCGGTTCTATGATAAGGATTGAGGAGCTGCCGGTGACGGCGGCTTTTTTTATTATTCACTTCACAAATCTTCTGAGTGATCTTCCCGCAGGCATGCGTAGTAATACATATACGACTTATTAGTGGGTAACTAATGAAAAGAAATGCCGGAGGTTCCTATGACGCGTAATGATCATGACAGCCTGGACTGGCCCGGCCGGTTCAGAACTAAAGATAAGCAAGCTCTCGCGGATGCCATCGACTTCTACGGACCCGATGTGCACAGACTGGTCCGGCGTATTCTGGCCGGCTGCGGGAGTGCAGAGGATGCCGAGGAATGTGTCAGCGATGTGTTTCTGGCGGCCTGGAACAATATCGGACGTTACGACCCGTCACGCGCTTCCTTCCGCACCTGGATATTCCTGCTCGCAAAATACAAGGCGCTGGATCTGAGGCGTAAATTGCAGCCGGGACTTGGCAGGACGCTGAACGAAGCAGCACTTAACATGCAGAGCGGGACCAACACCGAACAGGAATTTCTACAACGTGAGGCAACGGGGGAATTGCTCCGCTATATCGGGCAGCTCCGTGAACCGGACCGCAGCCTGTTTCTGCGCAGGTATTACCTATACGAGAGTCTGGATGAACTGGCTGCGGCCTTTGGCTTCAGTAAAAAAGCTGTCGAGAGCCGTCTGTACCGCTGCCGGACAATGCTGAAGCAGGCTATACATCTGACTGGCGAAGATGGAAAGGGGGAACTCGGGTCATGGTAAAGGATATGAACAGCGGCGAGAAAAGCATATTTGATCAGCTCGATCTTCTGGAATTCAGCGAGGCTGAACTTGCACTGGACGGATTACTGTCGGAGCCTGAGTCAAGCCCCGTACCCGGGTCTAAAGAAGAGATTGCTTCGCTTGAGCGGATCAAGAGCCGTACCCTCGACCTTATTCAGACTGAACCGGCGCCTGAACTGCCTGCTGCTGTCCGCAAGCCGCGGCGGCGGGCAGCTATTGGAGCGGCGGCGGCCGCGATCCTTATGGCCGCAGGCCTGCTGGCGTTCTCCCCTGACGTCCAGGCAGGTCTAAAGCAAGCCCTTAGCTTCCTGCCCGGCTTCGGTACGGTTCTGGAGAGCAGCCCGGGCAGTCAGCTTTATGTTCTGGAGAAGCCCTACACTGCTTCCATAGGCAAGGGAAAGCTGACAGTCAATGCCGTACTTCTGCAGGAGAACAGCGGGACCATTACGCTGCGTGGACAGCAGACTCCCGTCATTACTGAATTTCAGGCAGACATTGGAGGGGACCGTTATACCTTTACTTCCAATATGCGGTCTTCTGCATCCGGAGACTGGTATGCAAGCTACAGTGCTGCACTTCCCGGAAATTTGGAGCTTGAAACCGCTGAACCGGTTACTCTGTATATCAATGCAGCAGCAGTCGGGCCACTGGTGCTTCAAGCACCGGTGACCGCCGATGATCTGCAGCATTTAGGCGCAAGCGATGTGCACCAGGATGTGCGGATTACGGCTTTTCCGGTTCGTCTGGATGACGGACTTGTCCGCGTTGAATTAGTTCCGGCCCTTTCAGATTCGTTCTCTGCCGTCCATTCTTATTCATTGGAGCCGCTGGTATCCTGGAATGGCCTGTATGTCGAGAATGCAGAGGGAGTCAAAGCAAAGGTTGAACCTCCTTCAACCATGGTCTACCCGTCGGAGTTCTCGTTCCGGGAATTGGCATCAGCTGAAGAACAGTCTTACAGGGTCGTCATCCCTTACATCGAAATAGCGGAACGAAAGGCACTCTCCCGGGAGGTCGTTCTGCCGCTGCCCGCCAGCGGGGAGAGTGCGCCCCTTCATATTACCGCTGAAATTGCCGGTTTCCCGGTAGAATTCACCCGCATTGAACGCAGCAGCGAAACGGCTGTCAGTGTAGATGTGGATGTGAAATTTGACCCGGGAGCGGCAAAGTCACTGACGCATTTCTTCATCCGCTATCCGGGTTCTGGGGACAAATATTCATACGGCTGGCAGGATACCGAGACATTCCCAAGAATCTTGAAGACTCTTCTTCTGGATGCAGAGCCCGGCGCGGATACGCTGCGTTTTAGAATGTCGGAGCCTCTATTCCTGCTCAAAGGCCCCTGGATTCTGCCGCTAAAGCTTGAAGATTAGGACGGGGAGACTGGACAACCGCAAGAGCGGCGTCTATAATACACCGTAAGAACATAGCAATACCCGTGAACTTCATAGAACCAGGGGTGCTGGAATTGGCCGGCTGAGATTGTATCCCACAAGATACTGACCCTTATACCTGATCTGGATAATGCCAGCGTAGGAATCTTCATTCAACCCCGAGCCCCTTCATGGGCCTGAAGTTGAACTCACCTTGCGCAAGTAACTGGCGTCCCGGTCTCCGGGGCGCTTTTTGGTATGGGTTACTCTGAATTTTGGAAGACTAGGGATTGCTGGAAGGAGAGAGAAGAGAAATGGGAGTCAAAAAAGTATTACCGCTGCTGCTCAGCTCTATGCTTGTGCTCGTGATGGCCGGATGCGGCAACGGGAACGTCAACCCGGGCAGCAATGCCGGAGGCAGCACACCTGCCGCCGGGAACAGCACCGCTGCACCTGAAGCAACCGCAGCCGCCAGTACCACCGACGCGCCTAAAGAATTGACCCCGGTTAAGATTGCGCTGGACTGGACGCCGAACACGAATCACACCGGCCTGTATACCGCCAAGGAGCTGGGATATTACGCGGAGGAAGGTCTTGACGTGGAGATCGTGCAGCCGGGTGCTGCCGGATCTGACACCATGGTTACTTCCGGTGAAGCCCAGTTTGGCATCAGTGCACAGGAGGCGCTCACCCTGGCCCGCCTGCAGGATGTGCCGCTCGTCTCCATCGCCGCTATCATTCAGCATAATACCTCCGGCTTTGCCGCTCCGAAGGACCGCAACATTAAGACGCCGAAAGACTTCGAAGGCAAAACCTACGGAGGCTGGGGCTCTCCAGCGGAAAAAGCAGCTATGAAAGCCATCATGGACCCCGATGGCGGAGACGTCTCCAAAGTGAAATTGGTGAATATCGGCGAAGCTGACTTCTTCACTGCGGTGAAACGCGATATCGACTTTGCCTGGATCTTCTACGCCTGGACCGGGATCGAAGCCGAGCTGCGCGGCGAGCCGCTGGATATGCTGTACCTGAAGGATTATGCGCCGCAGCTGGATTACTACACACCGGTGCTGACCACCAGTGAGAAGGAAATCGCCGAGCATCCGGAAGTGGTGAAGGCTTTCCTCAAAGCTACGTCGAAAGGTTACCAATACGCGATCGACCATCCGGAAGAAGCGGCCACGGTCCTGTCTGATGCCGTGCCTGATCTTGATCCCGAGCTGGTGCTGGCCAGCCAGAAATGGCTCAGCCCGAAATACAAGGACGATGCCGCCCGCTGGGGTGAGCAGAAGCTAGAAATCTGGCAGAATTATGCCGAGTGGATGTACGGCCTGAAGCTGCTGGACAAACCGCTCGATGCCGCAAGTACATTTACGAATGAATTTTTGCCGGAAGGCCCATAAACACCGGTTGGAATAGTAATGACACTAACTCACATGAGAGGAATGAATAATAAATGGCTAATACACTGCTTAGCATTCAGGTAATTCCCAAGGCTCCAAACAATGAGGATTCGATCCCTTACGTGGACACTGCGATTGAGGTAATTCAGAAGTCGGGGGTTAAACACCAGGTGAATCCGCTTGATACCACCATGGAAGGCGAGCTCACGGAGCTGCTGGAAGTTGTACGTCAGATGCATGAGGCACTGATTGCCTCCGGCAGCCCGAGCGTGATCTCCCAGATCAAGATCGCCCATAATCCCAGCGGCATCAGCATGGACAAGCTGACGGAGAAATACCGGCCGTGAGAAGCACCTGGAGACAAATCTGGCCGCCCCTTGTGGCGGTCATCTTTTTTCTGGGCGCATGGCAAATTGCGGTATCGGTGTTCCATATCCCGGCCTGGCAGCTGCCCAGCCCGTCCGATATCGCGCGTGAATCACGCGGCAATGCCTCCGGGATCTGGGCGCATACGGCCGCAACGCTGCGGCTGACCCTGATCGGCTTCCCGGTCGGCACCGGCATCGGCCTCATTGTGGCTCTGCTGCTCCATCTGCTGCCCTGGCTTAAGCGAGCGCTCTACCCGCTGCTGATCCTCAGCCAGAATGTGCCCTCCATTGCCCTTGGACCGCTGCTGATTATCTGGTTCGGCTTCGGCCTGCTGCCCAAAATCGTCCTGATCACCCTCGTCTGCTTCTTCCCGGTTGCCGTAGCGGCCATGGGCGGGCTGGCGCAAAGCGACAGGGTAATGTTGAACTATATGAAAATGGCCGGTGCAAGCAACTGGCAGATCTTCACCAAGCTGGAGCTACCCGGCTCCCTGCCCTCCCTGTTCTCAGGGCTCAAAATCTCCGCGACCTATGCCGTCATGGGCGCAGTGGTTGCCGAGTGGATTGGCGCGGACAAAGGGATCGGCTATTATATGCTGCTGCAGAAGGCCTCTTACCGCACGGACCGGATGTTCGTGGCCATTGTCATTATTGTGCTGCTGAGTCTGGTGCTGTTTGCACTGATTGCCTTGCTGGAGAAATGGCTCGTGCGCTGGAAACCGCGCAAGGAAGCTTAACACGCACAGGGTAACAATACACGCTATACTGAGCACGTTTGAGATAAAGCCTTAAGTACAAAAATTCTATATAGAAGGAGCTGACCGAAGTGTCTCCACTCACGAATACTGTACAGCTCAAGAAGGACGTCCCCGGCAGCAGCCTTGACGAGCCCAGAAGCGCACCGCCTGCACTTGAAGTCAGCAGCGTCTCCAAATCGTTCACGCACCGCCGCCGGGAGACGCCTGTGCTGGATCAGGTGTCGCTGACGGTAGAGCCGCAGGAATTCGTCTCGATTGTCGGTCCTTCCGGCTGCGGCAAAAGCACCCTGTTCCACATTATCGGCGGCCTGACGCTGCCGGACGCCGGAACCGTCAGCATGGACGGCATCCCGGTTACCGGGCAGCGCGGCAAGATCAGCTATATGCCGCAGCAGCCCGCGCTGTTCCCGTGGCGCAGCACACTGGACAATGTCCTGCTCGGCGCCGAGCTGCAGGGCGCGCCGCAAGCGGAGGCGCGCGAAGCCGCGCGCCACTGGCTGGCCAAGGTCGGCCTGGGCGGATTCGAGCGCGCTTATCCGCATATGCTGTCCGGCGGCATGCAGCAGCGGGCCGCCTTCCTGCGGGCCATGCTCGCTCCGCAGGAGCTGATGCTGCTGGACGAGCCGTTCAGCGCACTCGACGCGCTGACGCGCGAGCAGATGCAGCGCTGGCTGCTGGAGCTGTGGGAGGAGAACCGCCGCTCCGTGCTGTTCATCACCCACAACATCGAAGAAGCGCTGCTGCTCTCCAGCCGCATCTATGTTTTCTCCGGACGTCCCGGCTCCGTCCTGCATACCGTAGATGTGCCGTTCCCGCGTCCGCGCCGCGATGAAATCACCGATGCGCCGGAGTTCCTGCAGCTCAAGCGCCAGCTCTCGCTGTGGATGCGCGAGGAGCAGGCCAAGAGCCTCTGACGTGAGTCGCCGCTATTTGGCCCATGTATGCTTAACCTAGCTATTCACATTTCCCGATGACCTGCCGTCTGCGATGGGGAGTCACATTTCCCGGAAATCCGGAGAAATCCTGCACTAAATACAACATTCCTCTCCTAATCCCCGCCTCTGATCCAAGATTGTTGTACAAAAGGTAGCATTTCTCCTTCTCCAAGCCTCTTAGCGGGAGAATTGCTGTATTTCGTACAACAATTCTCCCAAACACCCTATTAAAGGGGTACCAGAGTTGCACTACGTACAACATATTGCCTATTCAGCGTGAGCTTAAGATGCTCAATTGTCCCAGTGATTGCATTTGGTGCAACAGAATTCCCAATATTCTGAGATAAATCCCATTCTGCTGTATTTCGTACAACAGATTTCTGAATATTCGTCCAAAAACTCCATCTTTGCAGAGTTCTGCTGTACAAAGTACAACAGAACTGGCAGTAAATCCGGCTCCACCGTTCATCCAGGACATCTACATTTAACCCGTTACATCCAGTACCTACCTGCACCAGTGCCCCATCCTACATCTAGTACCCACCTACCTCCAGTAACCCGTCCTGCATCCGTTGCCCCCGCCTTCATCCAATGCCCCGGCCTACATCCAGCCCTTCTCCTCAGCCAGCCGCACCGCCTCAATCCGGCTCTTCACTTCCAGCTTGCCGAGAATCTCCGAGATGTAATTGCGGACGGTACCATAGGAGAGATGCAGCGCCGAGGCGATCTCCCCGGCACTCCGGCCCGCGCCGGCCAGCTTCAGAATCTCCCGCTCCCGTTCCGACAGCGGGTTCTCTTCCCGCAGGCTGCCGAAGACCAGCTCGGGGGACACCTCCCGGTACCCGTCCATCACCCGGCGGATCGCCTCCGCCAGCTTGTCCACCGGCTCATCCTTCAGCAGATAGCCCTGAATCCCGGCCTTCACGCCCCGCTCGAAATAGCCGGGCCGGGCGAAGGTGGTCAGGATGATGATTTTGGTGGCACAGCCCCGCGATTTCAGGATCTCCGCAACCTCCAGACCGCTCATCAGCGGCATCTCAATATCCATCAGACATACATCCGGCTGAAGACGTTCAATCAGCGCCAGTGCCTCTGCCCCGTCTCCGGCTTCCCCGGCCATCTCGATATCATCCTCCAAATCGAGCAGTGAAGCCATCGCTCCGCGCAGCAGCCGCTGATCCTCGGCAATTACGATGCTGATCATGCCGTTTCCCCGTCCTTTCTATCCTTGACTACTCTTGGCGTCACCACAGTTAACAATGTTCCTGCCCCTGTCCCAGTTCCTGTTCCTGACCCTATGCCACTGCCCGTTCCCGGGCCCAGGGTCAGAGAACCGTCAATCAGGGCCAGCCGCTCCGCCATCCCTTTCATTCCGTTGCCGTCCCGGCGCTGCGCCGCCCCCTCAGCTCCCCGGTCCTGCAGCCCGGCGCCAACTCCGTTATCCTCCACCGTGATCCGTACCTCCCCAGCCGTCATCCCGATGCCAATCCGGCACAGGTTCGCACCGCTGTGCTTCACAATATTCGTGATGGCCTCCTTGATGCAGAGGCTGAGAATATTCTGCGTCAGATCAGATACGCCCGGAAGCGCTGCATCTCCGTCCACTTCAAGCCGAATCTCCGCGCTGCGCAGCATCTCCCCGGCCTCGGCCAGCTCTTCGGCAACAGAGACCGCGCGCATCTCCGAGACCAGCTCCCGCACCTGCCGCAGCGCAGCCCGTGAAGTGCGCTGGATCTCCCGCGCTTCCGCCTGCGCCCGTTCGGGATTCTTGACGGCCAGCTTCTCGACCAGCTGGCTTTTCAGCGTAATCAGCGACAGCGTATGCCCCATCGTGTCATGCAGATCACGGGCGATACGCATCCGCTCCTCGCGTTTGACCATCTCCTTGATGACCTCATTCGCCTGGTCCAGCTCCTTCTCCAGCATCCGCCGGCGGTTCATGGAGCGGATGCCAAAGGGGGAGATCAGCATCATCAGCACAAAGGGAAAGAGGAATATGCCTTCCGTACCGTACATTTTGGCCAAAGACAGCAGCGCCAGCCCGATTATCATCACTGTAAACACAATAAAAGCCTGTTTGAACCTGCGCAGCTCGGTATACCAGCCGATAAAGTTGCTGGCGAAGAAGCCCATATATAAGTTGTAAGGACTGTAGACGATGCATAACACGGCAATCAGCAGCATTTGCAATCCCAGCCAGGCCGAGTAGGTCTTGCCCTCCGACCAGTAGAGCTGGCGGTAGGTAACCACAAACAGCCCCACCAGTACATAACCCGCCAACAATTTGTATCCGCTGTATCCCTTAAGATTTAAGATCGGAAATACCAGATAGATCAGCCAAATATACGGGTAGAACCCAAATCTGCGCGGAAATAACCGGAACTGCTCACATGCCATTGTACATTACACCGCTTCCTGTTTTTTTCGGATATAGACCGATAATAGCATAAAAACTGCCAGGTATCCGAGCAATAGCAGCGCGGAATTCCACTGCGGAACCCCTCCGCCCACAATCTCCCAGGCACCGTCTCCGTAATTATAGGAAGGCAGCCAGCGGCCGATCCGCTGCATTACATCCGGCATAATATCCAGGGGCATCCACATCCCTCCGGCCACCGCCAGCGCCATATAGAGCACATTGCTCACCCCGCTCGCCGTATCCACCCGCTTCATTGAGCCGATAATCGTACCCAGCGCCAGAAAAGGCAGCGAGCCTGCGAGCAGCCACAGGCCGCTAAGCAGCCATTGCCCTGACGTCAGCGATACCCCGTTGATCAGATATCCCGCAGCAAAGATACACAGCACCGAGAACAGATGCATCACCGCCATGCCAAACATTTTACCCAGAAAATAAACAGTACCCGGCAGCGGAGTGATACGGATGAACGTATTCCAGCCCTGGGTGCGCTCCTGCACCAGCCGGATGCCGAGGGTCATGATCGCCGAGCCCATTACGCTGAAGGCGGCCATCGACATCAGGTAATGCGCCTGCCACTCCTGCGTATCGTCTGTTCCCGTATTAACCACTCTGGTGAAGATGAAATAGAACATAATCGGCATCAGCAGCGACCAGAACACGTAATAGGGATTGCGGATAATCCGCAGCAGCTCCGCTTTGCACTGGGCCATCATTTGTTTCATCATCATACCGCCGCCTCCTGGCTCATAGTCAACTGCTCGAACGCTTCATCCAGCTTCCCCTGATCAATCACAACATCCTTCACCGCAAGTCCGCCTGTAAAAATAGCCCGCAGCGCCTCATCCGTATTCTCCGTCGTTACATGCAGCCGCCCGTTCTTCTCGTAGCAGGCTTCGACCACAGGCAGCTCCAGCAGTTGACCGCGCAGCACCGCCGGATCGCCGAGCGGCAGGAAGGACACTGACTTACTCACGATTCTGGCCTTAATCTCCTCCGGGCTGCCGTCTGCCACAAGGGCGCCGCGGCTGAACAGCAGAATCCGGTCTGCGGTATCCTCCGCCTCCTGCAGATAGTGGGTGGTGAACAGAATCGTCTTGCCCTGCTCAGCCAGTCCCCGGATCTTCTCCCAGAAATGGCGGCGGGCAGTGATATCGAGCCCCACCGTCGGTTCGTCAAAAAACAGCAGATCGGGGTTACCCGCCAGCGCCAGCGCGAAGCTGAGACTGCGCTTCTGCCCGCCGGAGAGCTTCTCGGCATAGCGGTTCAGATCGGCCGGGGCAAGCCCCGTGGCCTGAAGCAGCACCTCCATCTCCATAGGCCGCGGATAATAGCTGCGGATCAGGGACAGAATCTCCCGGACCTTCAGCCGGTCCATCACACTCACCTCCTGCAGCATCGCTCCCGTACGCTCCCGGACCCTGGCGTCTTTGGGCGGAAGCCCAAACACCTGTACACTTCCTTCTGTGGGCTCAAGCAGCCCCAGAAGCATGGACAAGGTAGTTGTTTTACCTGCTCCGTTAGGCCCGAGCACTGCTGTAATGGAACCTCTGTTAATGGTGAAGCTGACGCGATCCACCGCTTTTTTATCCTGGAAGCTTCTGCTGACATTTTTCATTTCGATCACATGATCCATCCTGTATCCCTCCGTATCCATATGCCCTCCGGCTATATTTCTATAGTACAGGAGGCCGAAAGTGAACATCAGTATGGACTGTCATTCGTTCAAGGTGACAACTGTCACCCGGATAAATAACTTTTTGAGGAAATTATTGATTTTTATGGACGATTGAATTAAGATATTTCTGCCATAAAAGTAAGCGATTACAATTCTGCATAATCGAGAGGAGTATAATGTATGTTCAAAAGAATTGGACTGGCAGCGCTGATCGCCACGCTGCTTGCGGGCAGCGGAGGCATTGCATCGCAACCGGTTTCGGCTGCAGGGGAAACGGCAGAGGTATGGATATCCACCTCGGATCCGAATACGGAGCCGGCTGTCGGATTAAGCACTGGTGCCCGCTTGACCCGCATCGGAGACAAGAGCTTCAGCTCCGCCACCGGAAGCAGCGATTATACAATTACCGTTAACGAAGGCACCAGCTATCAGCAAATGGACGGATTCGGCGTTTCCCTGACCGACTCCTCCGCCTGGCTGCTCAATTACAAGCTGAATGCCGCCAAGCGGGCTGAGGTGATGGAGAAGCTGTTTGGCAACACCGGTATTGGCTTGAGTGTGCTGCGGCAGCCGATGGGCAGCTCGGACTTCACCTGGTCGGCCTACACGTATGATGACACGGCTGGGGACACCTCACTCGGCCAGTTCACGATCAGCCGTGATCTGCCTTATATCGTTCCAATGGTCAAAGCGGCGATTGCCAAGAACCCCGGCATTAAGGTATTTGCTTCACCGTGGAGCGCCCCGGCCTGGATGAAGTACTCCGGGACCCTGAACGGCGGCAAGCTCAAAGCTGAGTACTATCAGACCTACGCCGATTATTTTAAAAAATACATTCAGGCCTATCAGGCCCAGGGGATTCCCATTTATGCCGTCACCGTACAGAACGAGCCTATGTATGAAACCGGAGCGTACCCCTCGATGGGCATGAACGAGCAGGATGAGACCGGCTTCATCGGAGACTACCTGGGCCCAACCTTGCAGAATGCCGGGATTAATACCAAGATCATTGCTTTTGACCATAATTATCTGAACTGGAGCTTCCCGAATACGGTCGTTCAGAATCTGAAAAACTCCGGCAAAGCAAGCTATATCGCCGGCAGCGCCTTCCATCACTACGACAGCGGTGACGGCTCGCAGATGACCTCCATGCATAATGCCCATCCCGATAAAGACATCTGGTTCACAGAGGGCGGGTTCGGCACCTGGAATGATCCGCAGAACGGCACAAGCCAGGGCTTCGACAACATGATCACTGAATTCATTAATATTACACGTAACTGGTCCAAATCGGTTATTCTCTGGAACGCCGCACTTGATCAGAAGGACGGTCCTGCCCTGCTGTCCGCCTACAATACCAACCGGGGCATGGTCACCATTCAAAACTCTGACAATTCAAACAGTAATCCGGAGAACAATGTCACTTATACCAAGCAATATTATCTGCTGGGCCACTTCAGCAAATTTGTCGTTCCGGGTGCTTACCGCATCCAGAGCAACACCAGCAATGATCTGAAGAATGTGGCCTTCAAGAATCCCGACGGCTCCAAGGTAGTTGTCGCTTATAATCCGCAGACCTCGGCCAAGAACGTCAAGATACAATGGGGCAGCCAGTCGTTTATCGTAAATGTGCCTGCCAAGTCAGTGATGACATATAAGTGGTACGGCAATCCGTCTTAGAGCGGGCTGAATCCTGTAAACAGCAAGAAGGCTTCGCCCTTTCTTTAAGGGGGAAGCCTTCTTGCTGCTATCCATATAGCTTCAGTTACACACTTTAACGTGTTATCTCTGCATGAACCCTTTGCCCAGCAGGAATTCCTTCATATGCATTCTTGACGGCTGAGCCTGGCGCTTCGCCATGATCTCCGACCACGAGGCCTCACTCTGGCCGCCGGTCCGCTCGCGCATATAATCGCGTGAGATCCCGTCATACACCCCGGCCTGCTGCAATGCGGCTTCGGCATTATAGCCGTTATGATGCAGCACGGCCTGCAGCGGCAGACGCGGCCGCACTCCATTCACGGCGGCGGGATAACCAAGGCACATGCCGAATACCGGATAGACCAGCTCAGGCAGGCCCAGCAGCTCAGACAGCGCGGCAATATTATTGCGGACGCCGCCGATATACACGATGCCTAGACCGAGTGATTCGGCGGCAACCGCAGCATTCTGCGCGGCGAGCGCAACATCGACGGTGGCAACGATCAGATTCTCTGTACTGTCCTCATAGGATGGCGCCCCCTGCAGATGGGGAGCCGCCGCCTCACGCAGCCGGTACAGGTCGGCACACCAGACCAGGAAGACCGGGCACTGCTCGATATACGCCTGATTGCCGGATAAGGCGGAGAGCTGCGCTTTAAGTGCAGGCTCCGTTACGGCAATTACGCTATAAGCCTGCACATTGCTGGAGGTAGAGGCCATCTGGCCCGCCCCGATAATGGCAGCGAGCAGCTCGTCACTGACCGGCTTGTCCTGAAACTGGCGGACGGAGGTATGACGGTTCAACAGCTCAAGAGTTTCATTTACGGGTTTCACAGTAGGTTCGCCTCTCTTTTCACAGTTATATAGGAATATTATGAACACAATTTAGTATCCAGACAACAGGAGGGCCTTCGCGCTACCATCCGCCCCCCCGCTTCACCTCCTGGACTATGCCCCTGATCCCCTCATCAATCTGGTCCAGCCCGGCGCGGGAAATACTGATGCGTATAAACTTGTCCCGGGTCCGGTAATCGGATAAATAGAATCCATTGCCGGATACGACGCAGATCTTCCGCTCTCCCAGCCGCTTGACCAGCCGTTCCAGATTCACGGTTACCGGCAATTTGAATTGCATGTAGACGCCGGAGCTGTCCGCAGATGCTTCAATTAAACCTTCCGTATTATACCGCCGGAGCGCCTCATACACCGCCTGGATTCTTTTGGCGTACATCGCTTTTATTTTGTGCCTGTGGTGCTCATACATGCCGTTCTTGATATATACCTCAAGCGCTGCCTGGGATAACAGGGAGGTGTCCGTGTATCCTTTATAGGCGCGGAAGGTCACAAGCAACGGCTCCGGCAGCACAACCGCCCCCAGCCTGAGGCCGGGGAAGATGATTTTGGAGAAGCTTTTCAAATAAATCACATGTGAAGTCTGGTCATACGCGTATACAGGATCAAATTGCCGTCCGGCACCCAGATCAGCCATGTAATCATCCTCAACGACATACACATCGTATTTGCCGGCCAGTCTGGCAATGGCCTGCCGCTCTGCTGTGCTGTAAGATGTTCCGAGCGGATTATGATACCTGGGCATGGTATAGAACAATTTAAACCTGCCGCTTGCGAACCGCTCCTCCAGCTCCCGCAGGTTAATCCCGGCTGCGGAGCGGCCGATTCCGCTGACAGGCAGTCCCTCCGCCTCCAAATACCTCAAATAAATATCATACCCCGGCTGTTCAACGAGGATCTCCGTCCTGCCGCTGGGGAACGGCATTCTGGCCAGAATCTCCAATGCCTGCTGGATTCCCGAAGTAAGGATAATCCGCTCTGCCTTGGCAAAAACCTGATACTCCGCCAGATGAGACACCAGCGTGCGGCGCAGCGAATCCAGTCCCTGCGCATCCCCGTAAGTGAACAGGTTGTATTTGTAATGGTCAATCGCCTTGTTAAGGCAATGCTGGAAATCCAGATACGGAAATACGTTCAGATCGGGCGATGCCGAAGCGAAGTCGATTGTTCCGCTGCCCCCGGCAGGTCCGGGTTCTTCCGTCTTCTCCACCATATAATAGCCGCTCTGCGGAATCGAATATATGGCATGTGTTCTCTCCAGCTCCCCGTAGGCCCGCAGAATGGTGCTGACACTGCAGCCGTAGAATGCTGCGGCGCTGCGCACGGAAGGCAGCTTTTCCCCAGGACGGTACTGTCCTTCCTTCATCCGCTTCTCTATCTCCGATACAACCGAATGATACTTTTTCACGCTGCCCCGCCTCCCATCGCCTTCATTCCACGGCCTGCTGTTCATGATACCTCTATTATCCTTCAATTATTATACAGGAAACAACAAACTGTACCGGTACAGTAGCGGAAAGGCGGTATTGTTCTGCTGCTGAATTCCCTTTAATTTTAAAGTAACAGATACGATGTTCACAGCATCCAGTCTTACTCACACAAAGGAGATGTACCTATGCAGCAGCAAGGACTCAAGCTGGCTTATAGCTTTGCCGTACTCAATGCGGTCATTATCGGATTCTCATTCCTGTTCACCAAGGTGGCTCTCGGCCATGCCGGACCGCTCGATACATTAACCTACCGTTTCGCTGCTTCGTTTGTTGTGATGTCGGTCCCGGTCGCCTTCGGCTGGGTCAAAATCTCCTACCGCGGCAAGCCGGTTGGCCGGGCACTGCTGCTGGCAGCGATGTATCCGCTGGGATTCTTCACCCTTCAGGTATTCGGACTTCAGCGTGCAACCTCTGCCGAGGGCGGAATTCTCTATTCGTTCACTCCGGTCGTGACGATGATCATCGCTTCTATTTTCTTGAAGGAGAAGACCTCTCTGCTGCAAAAGCTGTGTATTTTCCTGTCGGTATTTGGCGTTGTGTTTATCTTTGTCATGAAAGGAAGCAGTATTCAGCTGTCCAACCTGACCGGGATTGTGCTGTTGTTCCTGACTTGTCTCGCGTTTGCCGGATACAGCGTGCTGGCCCGGTCACTCTCCAGGCACTTCAGCCCCGCTGAACTCAGCTACCTCATGATGGGGATCGGCTTCGCAACCTTCCTGATCATTTCGCTCACCGGACATGCAGCCAGCGGAACCTTCAGCGAATTCCTAAGCCCTCTCACGAGCGGCACCTTTATCCTGTCTGCAGTATATCTGGGAGTCATAGCCTCGCTGGTGACTACCCTGACTTCAACTTATATCTTGTCCAAAATCGAAGCTTCACTCATGAGTGTGTTCACCAATCTCTCAACCATCGTCTCCATTGCAGCCGGAGCATTTTTCCTGGGGGAAGAGATTACAGTGTACCATTGGATCGGATCTCTTTTGATCATAGCCGGGGTAATCGGCACCAACCGGCTCGGACGGAACAAGCCTTGCGTGCAGGTTGCCGGCCGGAGCGAGTCTGTGTAAGCAGGTAGTGCGCTGTTCCACATTGCTCTATTCAGACTACTTCTAGGGAGGCACATTGTATTCGGTTTTTCGCATACATTAAGCTCATCTGTCCTATCAGTGGCACATTGTATTCGGTTTTTCGCATACATTCGGCTCATTTGTCCTATCAGTGGCACATTGTATTCGGTTTTTCGCATACATTCAGCTCATCTGTCCTATCAGTGGCACATTGCTCCACAGCCCCCTAATGAAGTTGGAGTCCTCCCCCATAAAAATGTAGACTGAATACAGGAGGAGGATGAACACAATGGGACACTTAACGGGAACAAGAGAGAAGGCAGCGCAAGAGGTGTTGTCTGGCATTAAGGCAGCGGTGGTTGCCCGAAAATATGGGGTGACCCCAGCGACGGTGAATCAGTGGGTGAGAGATTACCGAGGGGCCCATGGGGAACAAGATCATCCGTATCCCCAGGAGCAGGTGGAGGAACTGAAGCGCCTCCTGGAAGTGGAGCAGAAATACGAGAAGGCCGTCAAGATACTCGGCGAAAAGGAGTTAGAGATTGAGATTCTGCGTGAACTGCTAAAAAAGCCAACCCCTGCTTATCCGAAAAAATCGAGGTAGCCGACATGTTCATTAAGCAGGGGAATACCGCAGCTTTGGTACTGCGTCTCATGGGGCTAGCAGAGTCCACGTACTACGACCGTAAGAAACGCAGGTCACTGTCCCCAAAGGCCGTTCAAGGGGGGCGTGGAAGACCCCAGCCAGGCTACTCCTTTAACGAGTCTGGGGAAAAGATTAGTGACGAGGAGATCCAGGAATGGCTGCTGGAATTAATCGCTGGAGAAGAGCACGTGTACGGGTACAAACTCCTGGCCAAGTGCTTGTGGAACCAGCACCGGTTGAAGCTCAATCACAAGAAAAGCTACCGGCTGTGTCAGGCGCTGGATATCCTGCAGCCCCAGCGTCAGAAGCGCTTTAAGCATCCCCGGAAGCTGCCGGAGAACCGAGTCATTACAGGAGCGAGCCAGCTCTGGCAGATGGACATTAAATACGGGTATGTGGAGGGACGTGACCGGCATTTCTTTGTCCTGAGCATTATCGATGTGTTTACCCGTGTCATCGTCGGCTACCACCGGGGATCGTCGTGTGAGGCCAAGCACGCCTGCCAGACGCTGGCGCGCGCCATGGAGCATCACTGCGCCCCTGACAGCGCTCGCCCTGTGATCCGCACCGACAACGGCCCACAGTTCATCAGCCACCTGTTTGGCGACATGTGTGAAAGCTGGGAAATGACCCATGAACGTATTCCGCCTCGAACGCCGGATTTAAATGCTTTTATTGAATCATTCCACAGTAATATCGATCGGGATTTGTTCCGCAAAGAGGCATTCGAAACGTTCGAAGAGGCCTATGAAGCGGTGGACCGGTACATGGACTTTTACAACAATCGCAGAATGCATACGAGCCTTCGTAACCTGCCGCCAGCTACCTTTGCAGAGTGGGTGCTGACCCTAGAAGACCGCTCCCGCTTCTTCTGGCCGAGAGAAAAAGCGAAATAAAGAGCATATCTACAACAAGTACTGATTTTATACGGAGGACTCCGGGATAAGGGGGTCGCACCGATTGTATTCGGTTTTTCGCATACATTGGGTCCGGTTACCTTCGCGGAGGCACATTGTATTCGGTTTTTCGCATACATTGGGTCCGGTTACCTTCGCGGAGGCACATTGTATTCGATTTTTCGCATACATTGGGTCCGGTTGCCTTCGCGGAGGCACATTGTATTCGATTTTTCGCATACATTGGGTCCGGATCCCTTCGCGGAGGCACATTGTATTCGGTTTTTCGCATACATTGGGTCCGGATCCCTTCGCGGAGGCACATTGTATTCGGTTTTTCGCATACATTGAGTCCGGTTACCTTCGCGGAGGCACATTGTATTCGGTTTTTCGCATACATTGGGTCCGGTTACCCCTTAGCACACTTTCGGCGGAATCAGGGGCACTAGTGCCCCTCATTTCCTCCCTTGGCCCGCTTTCGGCGGCAACACAAAGAACCGCCGGACATTAACGCTCCGGCGGTTCTTTGGTTATCGGCGCTCAAGTCCGGATCGCTCCGTCTGCAGCAGAAGCAGTGAACATTACAGCTTGACCCGCTGCAGCCGCAGCGCATTCAGCAAAACGGATACAGAGCTGAAGGCCATTGCTGCACCGGCCAGCCACGGAGCCAGGAAGCCCAGCGCGGCAACCGGTATGCCGATCGTATTGTAGGCAAGCGCCCAGAACAAATTCTGCTTGATATTGCGCATCGTCTTGCGGCTCATCAGAATGGCATCCGGAATGCTCAGCAGATCGCCGCGCATGAGCGTAATATCCGCCGCCTCCATCGCCACATCCGTGCCGGTGCCGATGGCCATACCGGTGTCTGCCGTTGCCAGTGCCGGCGCATCGTTGATGCCATCGCCAACCATGGCAACCTTGACTCCGCCGCTCTGCAGCCTGCGGATCTCGGCTGCCTTGCCTTCCGGCAGCACCTCTGCCAGCACCGTGCGGATGCCCGCCTGCTCGGCAATGGCCTGAGCCGTAATCTTGTTGTCCCCGGTGATCATAACGACCTCGATGCCCATCTCGTGTAGTCTGGATACCGCAGCGCGCGAGGTTTCCTTAATCGTATCCGCCACCGCTACGACACCGGCAATTTCGCCGTCAACAGCTACCAGCATCGCTGTTTTGCCTTCATGCTCAAGCCGGGTCATGATTGCTGTCCACGGCCCGATATCAAGGCCGCTCTCCTCCATCATCCGCCGTGTGCCCACGCTTACCTTCTGGCCTGCCACTACAGCAGATACGCCGCGGCCCGGCACAGCCTCGAACTGCCCTGCAGGCGGAAGCTCAATGCTTCTGCTCTTCGCGCCCGCAACAATGGCATCCGCCAGCGGATGCTCCGAGAGCTTCTCCGCCGCCGCTGTAATCGACAGCAGCCGGTTCTCGGCAAGCACCTTGCCCTGTGCTACAATGCCGGTACTGGTTACAATGTCGGTCAGCACAGGCTTGCCGTTGGTCACAGTTCCGGTCTTATCCACTACAACAACCTTAATGCCCTGTGCAGCTTCCAGATGCTCCCCGCCCTTGAACAGGATGCCGAACTCGGCTGCCCGGCCGGACCCCGCCATTATGGAAGTCGGTGTCGCCAGTCCCAGTGCACACGGGCAGGCGATTACGAGCACCGCGATGGCTTTCTCCAGCGCATCCGCGAACTGCCCGGGTGCGCCCCAGATATACCAGATTACAAAGGTTACAGCTGCAATCCCCACCACGATCGGTACAAAGATCCCGGAAATCACATCGGCGATCCGCTGAATCGGCGCCTTCGAGCCCTGCGCCTCTTCTACCACTCGAATAATCTGCGCCAGCGCCGTATCCCGGCCGACCTTGCGGGCTTTGATCCGGAGCATGCCGTTTTTGTTCAGGGTGGCTCCTATAACCGAGTCACCCGGCTTCTTCTCCACCGGCATACTCTCGCCAGTCAGCATGGATTCATCGACGGAGGACAGCCCCTCGACCACTTCACCGTCTACAGGCACCTTGGTTCCCGGCTTCACCAGCACGAGATCTCCGATAACGACATCCTCTACGGGAATGCTCAGCTCAACCCCGTCGCGCATCACCAGCGCGGTCTTGGCCTGCAGTCCCATCAGGCTGCGTATCGCGTCTGAGGAACGCCCTTTGGCCAATGCCTCGGACCATTTGCCTACAAGAATCAGCGTAATCAGAACCGCACTGGTCTCGAAGTACAGCTCCACCGTATGGTGCATACCGCTCATGTTCAAGGAATCCACCGTCAGGTACAGACTGTAGAAATAGGCCGCCGAGGTGCCCAGCACCACCAGCACATCCATATTGGCACTGCCGTTCTTCAGCGCTTTGTAGGCATTGACATAGAACTGCCAGCCGATCAGGAACTGCACGGGAGTCGCCAGCACCAGCTGGAACCAGGGATTCATCAGCAGCTCTGGTGTCCAGATCCAGGAAGTGAAAGAGAAATGGCCCGCCATGGCCCAGAGCAGCGGCAGTGACAATATAGCAGAGATTATCCACTTGTTCCGTTTGTGCGTGATTTCCTCTCCGCGCTGGCTGGCGATATCCTTGCGGTCCTGCTTCAGCGCCGCCTTGTAGCCGATGCTGCTCACCTTATCCATAATCTCAGCTGTACTGATATTCCCCGGCGAATATTCCACATGTGCCGTCTCCAGCGCCAGATTCACATTCACTGCGGCAATCCCGGGCATCCGTCCCAGCACCTTCTCAATTCTGGCCGAGCATGCCGCACAGGTCATGCCCGTAATATCGAAATCCGCCGATTCCTTCAGCGTATCATAGCCGAGAGAACGGATCTTCTCCTCAATCTGCGGCACGCCAGCGACCTTCGGATCAAATCCCACCGTCGCCTGCTCCAGCGCCAGATTGACATTCGCCCGGGATACCCCCTCCATGCGGGACAATCCCTTCTCGATCCGCGCCGCACAAGCGGAGCAGGTCATCCCGGTAATCTGCAGCGTAGCCTGCTGCTGGACCGGTTCTGCACTCTTTTCCATGATTCACGCACCTCCCCATACCCCCAAGGGGTATATTTATCTTTAAAAGAAAAGGCATTGGCGCCCGGCCCTATTGCTCTAGGGTTCCCGGCTCCAAGCCCTTACATTACAATCCTTCACTTAAACTACGTCGTAGCCCTGATCCTCGATAGCCGCCTTGATTGCATCCAGGCTTACAGTGTTCTCGTCAAATTCAACCGCTACCGTCTTCGCCGGAAGATCTACCTTCGCCGCAGCCCCAACGCCGCTCACAGCTTTCTCTACAGCACTTACACAGTGACCACAAGACATTCCTTCTACATTCAATGTTACGTTCGACATTTGATTACCCTCCTAATGGTTTGAATAGCATACGCCTCCTGATCAGCCTCGAAAGCATACGCTTAATTTGGTTAGCATCCGCTTAATTGCCAGCGAATGCTTGGTTTGACGGCTCCCCGCATTGCCTGCAGAGTTTGATCTTGAGAAAAAATAATCCCAGATGAAAGTAACGGAGGGGAATTTTGAAACTGTAGGAGCGCCAGCGACCGCCTTTGTCCACGGATTTCTACCGCAAATAGCGGTTTAAATCAAAGAAATCCGGGGACAACAGCGGCCGAAAGTTCAAACATTCACCGCAGTTACGACCTCCATCAATAATTAGGACTTCTCCATTCAAACTCCCCAGGCCCAACCTCTATTTCATCAGCTTATTCACCGTAATCAGCAGCTCATCGATAACCTCATGCTCGCCGGCTTCGATCCGCTCGATAATGCAGCTCTTCATATGGCCTTCAAGCAGCAGCTTGCCGACACTGTTCAGTGCCGCCTGCACCGCCGCCAGCTGATTAAGCACATCATCACAGTAGGTATCCCGTTCAATCATGCCTTTGACGCCGCGGATCTGTCCCTCAATCCGGTTAAGCCGGGTGGTCAGTCCACTCTTGAATTCCGGGGAATGATGGCTCTTGCGGACGCCGGATGCAGAAGAATGGCAATCCTCGCCGCAATCATGCCCGGCATGCTCCTTCTCATTTGTTGACACAGGAATCAGCCTCCTCAAGTAACAATATAATATACCCCCCATGGGTATGTCAAGGCCTCACCGCAACTTATCTCCTTTATCCTGTAACACATGCGTATTTGTCATGATTTAGCAGGAGAATTCCCGTTTGAACGCGAATCTCCTAGAATAAAACATCTACAACTACGTGAATGGAGGAGGAGCAGTGCTCAAATCAATCATCAGCCAGATGCATCGCCGCAGGAGCTATTTGTACTCCTTTATCATATGCATTGCCGGGCTGGGCTTGTTCATTTATCAAACGGAACCGCAAATTCTTCAGCTCTCCTCATCCGGCTGGGGCTGGGTTACCGCCATGTCAGGCGCGGCCGTCCTGCTCACCGTCTTCACCTTCCAGCTGCCTCCGCAGGGGAACGGGCTGTCACTGGATTCTTCCATCTATCTGGCCTGTATCTTTATCTTCGGCGCCCCGTCCGCCCTTCTGGTTCTCCTGCTCTGCTCCATCGTACTGCTGTTCATCGAATGGGGAAGCACTCCGCTCTGGAAGCATCTCAATAATTTCGCCGTGTACTGTATCATGATCACTTCCGCAGCCTTTATCTTCTCGTGGTCCGGGGGCCGGCAGGGACCGCTTCTCAGCAGCTATCTGGCAGCATACCTCAGCGCTATGGCCATATATTTCATCCTGAACCTGCTGCTTGTCGGCTTCTTCTACTACATAATTTTCCGTGAGAATCTCTACAATACACTCAAAGCAATGCTGACAGACGCCGTACTGGCCTATTTGTGCACGCTGGTGCTCTCCCTGGTGCTGACCGTTCTGCTCTTCTATAACGGAATTACCGGCCTGGCCTTATTCCTGGGCCTCAGTGTACTGATCTCCTATTCCTTCAAACGGCTGTTCAGCATGTACCGTGACATTGAAGAGCGGGCTAACCGCGATCAGCGTACCGGACTGTTTAACCACAGCTATTTCGAAGCGGCGCTAGAAGAGGAAATGCGCAGATCGCAGGCAGGCGGCAGCGCACTCTCCCTGGCCATGATTGATATCGATGATTTCAAGAAATACAATGATCACTTCGGCCATCTTAAGGGGGACGGGCTTATTGTTTTTCTGGCTGAGCTACTGAAGAAGGAAACCGGGTCCACCGATATTATTGTCTCCAGATATGGCGGTGAAGAATTCACCCTGCTGATGCCGGGCTACGATGCCGTGACGGCCAGGCAATTCATCGAAAAGCTGCGCAAAACGCTCAACAATTCTATTTTTGAAGGCAGCGAGATCTTCCCGCAGGGCTGTCTGGCGTTCTCCGCAGGCGTAGCCGGATACCGGCCCGATGTCCACTTCAAGTCAGAGCTGGTCGACCATGCCGATCAGGCGCTGTACTATGCCAAAAAACAGGGCAAGAACATGGTCCACGTCTACGGCAACCAGTCTCTCTTGGAGCGCGACATCGATTTCAGTCAGGATGTGCGCGATATTGAGCAGCAGCTTAATCTTTTTATGTACAAGGATCTGGAGACCTTCAAGCATTCCAAACGCGTATTCCGCTATGCCATGGACATCAGCGAGCTGCTGGCGCTGGACAATCTCTCCAAACGGCAGTTCACGCTCGGCGCACTGATCCACGATATCGGCAAGCTGGAGATTCCCTGGGGCATACTTAACAAGAAGGATAAGCTCGCGCCGGAGGAATGGGAGATGGTCAAATGGCATGTCACCTGGGGCAAAGAGATGGCACTTACCAACGATAAATACAAGGATCTCGCCCCTTATATCGAGCTGCACCACGAACGGTATGACGGCAAAGGGTATCCGTACGGCTTCAAGGGAGAAGAGATTCCCCGGCTATGCCGGATGCTGACCATTATCGACTCGTTCGATGCCATGACCACGGAGCGTCCGTACCAGCCGACCAAATCGTTCGCAGAAGCTATTGTGGAGCTGCGGGCCTGCGCGGGAAGCCAGTTTGACCCGGAGCTGACTGAGCTGTTCATCAGGTACATAGAAGCCCGGGAGCTGCGTTCAAGCGATGCGGCCATGTAGGAAGAAGCATCTACCCCCGCTGCGGATAAAGGTCCGCCTGCGAGGGAATACCATACATAGAAGTCCTGCCGTTCTTGTTGTACAAGGGCGGCTTATTTGCGTCCACAGCATTATTTAGTATTTAATTTTGAAAAAAAGGATTGCCACCCTATTCAAATTTGAATATAATAAGATTTGCCATTGAATACTGAACGTAAAGGAGTCTGTAAATGCATACTAAAGAAAGCAATCTTAAGCTCGTCGTTGCCGGCCTGCTGCTCGGTATTCTGATGTCTGCCATGGATAATACGATTGTGGCCTCAGCTATGGGCACCATCGTCTCCGACCTCGGGGGACTTGATAAAATCGTCTGGGTAACCTCTGCTTATATGGTCATGGTTATGGCCGGAACCCCCATCTTCGGCAAATTGTCCGATATGTACGGACGCAAGCGCTTCTTCATCTTCGGACTGATCGTGTTCCTGATCGGCTCCGCCCTGTGCGGAACGGCGGCCAGCATCACACAGCTCAGTATTTACCGGGCGATCCAAGGGATTGGCGGCGGTGCGCTGATGCCGATCGCCTTCACGATTGTATTTGACATTTTCCCGCCGCAAAAAAGAGGCAAGCTCACCGGATTATTCGGTGCTGTCTTCGGGATCTCCAGCGTAATCGGCCCTCTGCTGGGCGCTTATATCACTGATTACGTCGGCTGGAACTGGATTTTCTATATTAATGTACCGATTGGTATCGTCTCCTTCTTCCTGATTATGACGTCCTACAAGGAATCCGTCTCCCATGCCAAACAGCGGATTGACTGGGGCGGCGCCTTCACGCTGGTGGCAGGAATTATCTGCCTGATGTTCGCGCTTGAGCTTGGCGGCAATCAGTATGCCTGGGATTCAGCAACGATTCTCGGACTGTTCGCCGGCTTCGCGGTATTCCTGATTGCCTTCATCTTCATTGAGCAGAATGCGGCAGAGCCGGTCATCTCGTTCAACATGTTCCGGGGGCGCCTGTTTGCCACCAGCAGTCTGCTCGGCTTGTTCTACGGCTCGGCGTTTATCGTAGCTACGGTATACATTCCGATCTATGTCCAGGGGGTATACGGCGGCTCCGCCACCAACTCCGGTCTGATCCTGATGCCGATGATGATTGGTACGGTAATCGGCAGCCAGTCCGGCGGTCTGCTCACCACCAAGACGAGCTTCCGCAACATCATGCTGTTGTCCGCAGTGTGTTTCGTTGCCGGTATCTTCTCACTCAGCACACTGACACCGGATACTTCCCGTCTGCTGCTGAATGCGTTCATGGCGCTGACCGGCTTCGGGGTAGGGTTCTCCTTCTCCGTACTCAGCATGTCATCCATTCACCATTTCGATATTCGCCAGCGCGGTTCAGCTACCTCCACCAGCACCTTCCTGCGCTCGCTCGGGATGACGCTGGGGATTACCATCTTCGGTATTATCCAGCGCAACAGCTTCACTTCGGAGCTTAGCACGGCCTTCGGAGACGGCGGCCAGGCCTCTTCCTTCGGCGATCCGCGTTCTGCGCTGACCCCTGAGGCCCGTGCACAGATTCCGGCACCGGTGCTGGAGAAGATCACAAATTCACTGTCTACCTCGATCGCACATACCTTCATGTGGGCTATCGTGCCAGCGGTGCTTGCCGTTATCTTTGTCCTGCTAATGCCCAAAGACCGGCTGACGATTCAGCCTAAGGAATCCCAGCCAGCTCCGGCTTCCGGGCAGAGGTAAGCACCATGTCCATGAAGCTGCTGATTCTGGGGCTGCTGCTGGAACGGGATATGCATCCTTATGAGATTACTCTCGTTATGAAGGAACGCACGATGGACCAGTTCATTAAGCTGCAGATGGGCTCATTATATTATGCAGTCGACAAGCTGGCCGAGGGTGGTCATATCGAAGCTGTGGAGATCATCCGCAGCGCGGACCGGCCGGATAAAACCATCTACCGGATTACGGATAAAGGCAAGGAGTTAATGGAACAGCTCATTCTGCAGCAGATCAAGAAGAGCGACCCCCTGTATCATCCGCAGTACATGGCCTTGGCATTCTCGCGCTACATTGACCAGGAGAAGGTGGAGATACTACTGGAGGAACGAATCCGCGAAGCGGAGCACCAGGTGAACTTCGCCTACCAGGTATACGAGGAGCATATCTCCATTGTGCCCCGTTCGGCGCTGCATCTGATGTACGGCCGGTATGAGCATAGCCTGACAGAGCTGAAATGGCTGAAGCGGCTCCATGAGGATGTGGCCGCCCGCAGGCTGAGTGACAAAGGCAGCCCGATTATTCCGCAATAAGTATAATTTCAGGAGGATTGTTCCGCCGCCGTTACAGGCAGCCGGGGCAGTCCTCCATTTCATTTCCAAAGCCTGTTCACACAGGAACCTGCGGTTTATCACAGGCCCCTGTGTTTAATTAGCCCGAATTGTGTTTATTAGGGAGCAAACTGCCGGCAAGGCTCAGGAGAATTCTCTAGCACATTTCCATCCTTGCCTTGCAAATAATCCGAAAGGGAAGTGAACTTAAGATGAGCCATAGTGACGATAAGAAGCCGATAAGAGACGAGCGTGACCATCCCGAGCAATACCCGACGGACAAACCAAGCTTATTCGACCTTGATGAAAGCGAACAGAATGTAGATCCGATTCCGGTCGAGGATCTGACACTCGAGAAGCAGGAGGAGAAGGATAAGGAAGGCACGAAACACCGCTCCTCCAGCGACAAGAAATACCATACCGGATTCTAAAGGTGTACACTTAATCTTAGAGCATTCAAAAGTTAAAGCTTATGGAGGGATACAATTGCTGAAAGCGTTACCACTTAATAAACGCGGAATTCCCGCCAGCCGCATTGCGCTGGGCTGTATGGGGCTTGGCGGAGGCTGGGACCATGAACCGGTTACAGCGGAGAACATAAAGCAGGGGCATGAGGCGCTGGATGCGGCGCTGTCGATCGGCATCAATTTTTTTGACCATGCGGATATCTATACCCGGGGCAAGGCGGAGAAGGTATTCGGACAGATCTTCAGGGAGCGTCCGGGTCTGCGTGAGGAGATCATCCTGCAGTCGAAATGCGGCATCAGGCTGATGGAGCCGGGTGATATCACCAATATGTTCGACTTCTCCAAGGAACATATTCTGTCCAGTGTAGACGGAACGCTCTCCCGGCTGGGCACAGAGTATATTGATATTCTGCTGCTGCACCGCCCCGACCCGCTGATGGACCCTGAGGAAGTCGCCGAAGCACTGCGCCTGCTTAAGACAGCCGGCAAGGTGCGCCACTTCGGTGTCTCCAATATGAGTGCTGCCCAGATCAAACTGCTGGAGACCTATTGTGACGAGCCCTTCATCGTCAATCAGCTGCATATGAGCCTGTCCAAAATCAGCTGGGTCGATGCCGTACTCAGCGTGAACCGGGAACAGTGGAAAGACCTCACGTTTCCTGAGGGTACAATAGAGTATTGCCGCGCGGGAAATATCCAGCTTCAGGCCTGGGGCCCGCTGGCCCAGGGGCTGTTCAGCGGAAGGCCGCTTGAAGGACAACCGGAGAACGTGGTGAATACAGCGGCCAGAGTACAGGCGCTTGCCGATGAGAAGAATACAACACCTGAGGCCATCGTCCTGGCCTGGCTGATGACGCATCCTGCAGCCATCCAGCCTGTAATCGGCACCGTCAATCCGCTGCGCATCGCAGCCTGCGGAGGGGCGGATAAGATTGAGCTCTCCCGCAAGGAGTGGTACGAGCTGTACGTCAGCTCACGCGGAGAGAAGCTTCCTTAAGGAGCGGACTTCATTACAAAAGGAAAAGGTTATGCTATCCGTAGTTATTATGCGGATAGCATAACCTTTTTTGTTCTCAATAAAGAACATTTGTGAAAAACAGCGATATATCAAGAAAATTAAAGATAATCAGATGCATCCGTGCTTTATTGCGAACAATTCGCTGAAATTGACATTTCTCTTTTCCCGGGTGTGCAGTGTATGATTTCATTACGAAGACGTTCTTAATAAAGAACGAATATAACGAATATCAATCAGTAAGCCATGAGAGGGGGCCTACCTTTGTACCCCAGATCCGCCAAACGGCGTAAACGGAAATACACGAAACTCGGTCTTCGGATCCTGCAATCCGGTGTGGCTGTATCTGTTCTTATAATGTATACCTCCAATCAGATTGGCAGTACTTACGGAGAGTATAACACTTCCCAGGAACAGAACACCTCTATCGGGCTCTGCTCCGTATTTCCGGGCCAGATCGAACAGCTGCTGTCAGAGTTCAGCGGACATGTCCGCACAATTACCCAGCTGAAGTCTTCTCTTGGCAGCCACATTACGAGCGGGAACTATAACACTCCCCCGGTCTCTGAAGAACTGTCAGCGGAGGAACTGGATCAGATCTCCAGTGAGATCTCAGAACAAATCCGGCTGGCAAGCGATACAGTTAGCGCACTGGATACACAGCTGAGCCTCAATGCAGGTATCTGGCAGCAAATTCTGCAGGAAATTGGCAGTGCAGCAGCCATTCTGCATCAACTCGGAGGATATATGGTTAATCTCGAACCCAATTGCCTGGAAATCCGTGACGCCCGGTTCTTCGAACAGCTGCAGGAAGGTCTCCATCAAAGCGGGGTGCTGTCGGAATCCCTGACGGATACATTAACGGGCATTGTGCATTATCTGAATACGATTCATGATTTCGGCGGCTCGCTGCCGACCGGTAATCCTGACCGGGTGCTTCTCCGGCAAGAAAGCTTCGGCTTCCCTGCCGAGGAACCGATTTTCTCACTCATGGCCAGAGCCTACAATGCAGACCCCAATGTATCTCCCGCCTTACAGTCAAGCTACGATCAGTTAAGTGCAGAATTAACAGCCTCCAGAGACAACCTATCGTCCACAATCTCCACGCTGCAGGAACAGCAGGTACACATTGCTGAAGCGAAGGCGGCGCTGGAGGAGAAAGCCAAGGCTGAAGAAGCGGAACGGCTGGCGCTTGAGAAAGCCAAGGCTGAGGAAGCGGAACGGGATGCACTGGAGAAGCAGAAACAAGAGAACGATCAAACCAAGAATAATCCGCCCGCAGCCAGCATTCCTGGAGAAGATAAGACCATCGATGAACCTGCTATAGAAGCTCCTGAGGGAGAAAAACCGGCTCCTGCACCCTCACCGGATGCAGAGGTTACCGCTCCGCCTGCCACACCGGCACCGGAAGCCAATCTTCCGGAGGCGACTCCAGCGGCAGACTCACCTGGGGAGCTCCCGGATAGCGGTACAGATACCGCGCAGCCAACAGCTACAGTTACACCTACAGCTACACCTGCTCCACAATCGGATACCAGCAAAGGCGGGGAATAATATGCGCATTAAAAAGATAGTCAGCACCACATTGTCCACACTGATATTTATGATTTTCCTGGTGCTGGTAACAGCAGTAGTCATCTCCAAAGCCTCCGGAGGCGAACCTTCCTTCTTAGGCTATCAGATCAAGACGGTGTTATCCGGTTCCATGGAGCCGGGCATCCAGACCGGATCTATAGTAGCGATTAAGCCGGGCGGGGATATGACCCGTTTTCAAAAAGGCGATGTGATTACTTTCATGAATTCCGATAACCTCCTGATTACACACCGTGTGGTCGATGCTTCAATAAACAGTGCCATAGGTGAAGCCAGCTATACCACCAAAGGGGACAATAACGATGCAGCCGATACCTCAGCGGTCAGCTCAACAAATGTGGTAGGCCAATATACCGGCGTCACCGTCCCTTATGTAGGATATGCCATGAATTTTGCGGTCTCCAAAGCCGGAAGCGTAATGCTGATGATTATCCCCGGGCTGCTCCTGCTCCTCTACGCACTGTATTCCTCCTGGAAAGCCGTAGCGGCACTGGAGAAGAAGAATGCAGGGCCAGCGGTGACCGGCGGACCGGATACCCTTCCAGACATTGTGCAATAAACCGATTGTCCTCTCCCGTTTACGAAACGCGGAGCAACAATAAATTTTCCCCGAAGACAGGTAAAGACAAAAAAAGAACGATGAGAGAGGGATGAACAAATGAACGTTAAAAAAACATTAGGTCTCGGCGTTGTATCGGCAGCACTCGGATTAACCCTGGTCGGCGGAGGAACCTTCGCTTACTTCAGCAGTACCTCCACCACTGCAGCTTCTTTTAACAACGGAACTTTATTACTTAATTCGGACCCCTCCGTTATTGTCAATCTCAGCAATCTTAAACCGGGGGATACGATCCTAAGAGATTTTAAATTGAAAAATGACGGAACGCTCAATATTCCCAAAGTTGTTCTGCGTACCTCATCTGTCATTACAGATGCCCAGGGAGATAACGGCGCCCATAATCTCAAAGACGATATTATTGTGACGTTCCTAGTTAACAAGGATAAGGTAACATCACCTGTTCTGGTCGTTTCACTGGCCGAACTTGAGCAGCAAAGTCCGGATCTTGTAGCCAAGGGAATTCTCGGCGGAATCTTTGGTGTAGAGAATGGGGGCATCAAAGCAGGCACCTCAGATAAACTGAGCGTACAGTTTGCCTTCAAGGAAACCTTCCAGCCGCAAAACTACTATCAAGGCGATACACTGGCCCTGACCCTGAACTTCGAAGCCAACCAGGAAAAAGGCGCCCTCAAATAATCTATCTGTATATGCATTCCTGATCACCGATCTTAAAAAAACATAATATACTCGAGGAGGAAATTAATTATGGGTATCAAAAAAACATTGGGTCTTGGCGTAGCATCGGCAGCACTGGGATTGTCTTTAATCGGAGGGGGCACCTTCGCTTACTTCAGCTCCACAGCAACCAGCACGGCAACCTTCGCGGCAGGCACGCTGAAGCTCGGCTCTTCCTTTAATACACCTGTTGCCCTGACCAATCTGAAACCGGGTGATTACACCGTACGCACGTTCACCTTGTCCAATGACGGCACCCTGGATATCAAACTCCTAACGCTGGCCACCAGCTACACTGTAACTGATGCGAAGGGCGATAATGCCGGCCAGGATCTTGGAGATCACTTCAAAATCAAACTTCTCGACAGCTCTTATACCAGCGGTCCGCTTGCCGGCCATGTGCTGTCCGAGATCTCCCTGAAGGACCTGAAGAACACTTCCAGCTATGATCTCGTAACGGCGGGTGTACTGCCGGGAGGCATCGCCGCTACCCAAACCAAAACCTTCAAGATTGCTTTCGAATTCGTTGACAATACCCAGGATCAGAATATCTTCCAGGGTGACGGCTTGGCGCTGAACTGGACATTCAATGCTACGCAAGGTTTGGGAGAAGCCAAATAAGGCTATTAAATTATATACACAAAACGGCATATCCTCCCTCATCCGGGCTGGATATGCCGTTTTGTCTCTCCCCGCCAGCTTCTGGCAGGAACAAGGGTTTTTGTCCGTTTTGCGAATTTTTGTTATACTGATAACAAAAAGTACGGAGGGCGTTGTAATCGTGTCAGATAATATGGGAAGCCGCATCCATAGGCTCCGGCTGGAGAAGGGTTATTCTTTATCCGAGCTTGCGGATAAGGCTGACGTGGCGAAATCATACTTAAGTAATGTCGAACGGAATATCCAATCCAACCCCTCCATTCAATTTATCGAAAAAATTGCCGATGCACTCCAAGTATCCATTCACGTATTACTGTATGGCGGAATTGCAGAAACTGCAGAGCCGGTTCTCGATGGAGAATGGTTCAGGCTGGTTCAGGATGCGATGGCCTCTGGTATAAGCAAACGTGAATTCAAGGAGTTTCTCGATTATCAGAAATGGCGGCTGGAGCAGAAGGATAACTGAAATACCCCACAAAGTGAGGCAGCAGCCTCGATGATTACCCAGGTACTTTGCGGGGACCCCGAAACAACATGTAAATTCCAACAGAAGAGGGCACAGCGGTGTACACCGCTGTGCCCTCTTCTGTATGTATCCGTACAATGCTGAATGCCCTACATCGCCTGGAGTGCTTTTTCAGTAAAAAAACGCCGAATCTCGTCTGCCTGGATGCCAGCCTGCTTAGCAGACATTAGCAAATGCACCCATTCTAAATCCAGATCAACTACCTGCAGTTCGTCATTCCCCTGGTTGGACTTATCCAAGAAATCTCCTCCTAGAATTTTCGCGTCCCCAGGCAGTCCGGCCATCATAGTATTTCTACTTTAGATCCGAGACTTTGTGCCCCTGTCTTTCGGCAGGTTTACCCTTTACTGGACCCTTTACATGAAAGGATCTGAAAAGAATCGATGAAACCGTTCTCCGCAATAACATTATACAAGATCTTACATGAAAAGTGTGTCGTTTTCTGGAATTTTTTTATGTTAAATCGTGAAGACCCTTAGCTAAAATTGCCAATAGCTTGTATAAATAATTCCAATTCATCTTCAATCGGTCCAAATTAGTTTAAATATACTAAATAGATATTAATCCCGTAACACAATATAGAAACAATTACCCATTTCTATGATTTACAACCACCTAAATCCCTTAATTTTTTATTAATTTTAACGATATTTTATTTTTCCGGCTTCACTCGGGAAATTTATGATTGTTCCGTATGAATCCCCTGCTGAATCATACCGTTTTGCGAACGGATTGCACGAAAGTATGAATTGATTACCCTGCCGGAAAGTAGCACAATAAGATGAGAATGAAACCGCAAACATCGCAGCTCCGCTAAGCGGTGTTCCTAATATACCGCATGTGGAGTTTATCCGTTAGGAGGACCTACTCATGGCCGTCAAAGAGCCCTATAACGAATCTGTCTGGAGCAAGTATTACGGTCCCAATCTGGGCTACATTCAGGAGAAATACGAGCAGTTTGTCAAGGACCCCACTTCCGTAGAGCATCATTACCGCGACCTCTTCACAGTATCCGGCCCGCCTCCCCTGGCTCCGGATGCCGTCAAGACGCCTCCCCCCGCCATCTCAGGAGATACAGAGTGGCTCAGGAAAGCCGTTAAAGCTTCCAAGCTAATGGCTAACATCCGAATATACGGCCATATGGCTGCCGATATCGATCCGCTGGAGCGGAGCACCAACCCGATGGCGAAATGGCTGGAGATCGAGACCTATGAGCTGACGCGCGAAGATCTGAATGCCCTGCCGGCTTCATTGATCTGGGAGAATGCCCCTGAGGGCGTGCATACCGCTATGGATGCCGTTCACAGAATGCGCCAGGCCTACACACAGACCATTGCCTATGAATTCGGGCATGTGCATGACGAGCGTGAGCTGCGCTGGCTCAACAGCCAGGCGGAATCCACAACGTCGCCTGCTCCACTGAACCATGCGGAACGCAAAGAGCTGCTGAAACGCCTGATTCAGGTAGAGCAGTTCGAGACCTTCCTGCATAAGACCTTCGTCGGCCAGAAGCGCTTCAGCCTGGAGGGCAATGATGCCCTCGTGCCTATGCTGGATGAAATTGTCCGCGCTGCCGCACATGACGGCGCAGAGCATATCCTGATGGGTATGGCCCACCGCGGAAGACTTAATGTGCTTGCCCACATTCTGGGCAAACCTTATGATATTATTTTCTCGGAATTCCATCATTCGCCGAACAAGGAGCTCTTCCCGTCCGAAGGCTCCATGGGTGTCACCTATGGCTGGAGCGGGGATGTGAAATACCATCTAGGCGCCGACCGCGCCGTCCGCGAAGGCGAAACTGTGCGTACCCGCATCACGCTTGCGAACAACCCGAGCCATCTCGAGTTCGTGAATCCGGTCGTTGAAGGCTTCACGCGTGCAGCCCAGGAGGAACGGGGCACCCCAGGCCTGCCTAAGCTGAATACGGACAAAGCCATGGCCGTGCTTATGCATGGCGATGCCGCCTTCCCTGGTGAAGGCATTGTTGCGGAAACACTTAATATCGGCAAATTGCAAGGTTATCAGAATGGCGGCACTGTGCATATTATCGTCAATAACCGGATCGGCTTCACCACCGAAAGTGAAGATTCCCGCTCCACGCATTACGCCAGTGATCTGGCGAAGGGCTATGAGATCCCGGTAGTGCATGTCAATGCCGACGACCCCGAAGCCTGTATTGCTGCCGTCCGTATGGCCAGCGCTTACCGCCATTTGTTCAAGAAGGATTTCCTGATTGATCTGATCGGGTACCGCCGGCACGGCCATAATGAGATGGATGATCCGGAAACCACCCAGCCGGTGGTTTATGGCAAGGTCCGCAACCACCCTACCGTCTACCGCATTTATGCGGAACGCCTGCAGCGCGAGAAGGTCGTTACAGCCGATGAGGTGAAGAACATGATTGCCGAGGCCGAGAGTGTGCTGCAGCAGGCCTTCGAGCAGATGAAGGAAGGGAAACAGAAGAACGCCGAATCCAAGACTTCGGTCGTCCTGGATACGGGAACACCGGTGCACCGCCCTACAGCGGTTCCGCTGGCCAGCCTCCAGGAGATTAACCGTGAGCTGCTGAGCGTACCGGCCGGCTTCACAGTCTATCCGAAGCTGGAGCGGATTCTGCAGCGGCGCAAGGATGCGCTGAATGACGGTGAACGGGTAGACTGGGCGCTGGCCGAAACCCTGGCCTTCGCTACCATTCTGAAGGACGGCACGCCGATCCGCCTCAGCGGACAGGATTCACAGCGCGGCACCTTCGCTCACCGCCACCTTGTCCTGCATGACAGTGAGAGCGGGGAGCTCTTCTCCCCTCTTCACCAGCTTAAGGATTCCCGCGCCTCCTTCGGCGTCTACAACAGCCCGCTGTCAGAAGCCTCTGTACTCGGCTATGAATACGGCTATAATGTATTCGCACCGGAGACCTTCGTGCTCTGGGAAGCGCAATACGGCGATTTCGCCAATGCCGCCCAGGTCATTATCGACCAGTTCATCTCTGCCGGACGCGCCAAGTGGACACAGCGCAGCAATCTTGCGATTCTGCTGCCGCATGGATATGAAGGCCAGGGACCGGAACACTCCAGCGGCAGGCTGGAACGTTATCTGCAGCTCTCCGCCGAGGAGAACTGGACCGTAGCGAATCTGACCTGCGCGGCCCAGTATTTCCATCTGCTGCGCCGTCAGGCTGCACTCTGCGGACAGCCCGACGCCCGGCCGCTGGTAATCATGGCACCGAAGAGCCTGATCCGCAATCCGCGCAGTACCTCGGCCGGTGCTGATCTCGCCTCCGGCAGCTTCCAGCCGGTGCTTCCGGAACCGCTGCTCGGCAGCAAGCCCGAAGAGGTCAAGCGCCTGGTGGTATGCAGCGGCAAGGTCGCCATCGACCTGCAGACTGAGCTGGAAGCCGCCCGCGGACAGGACTTCTCCTGGCTGCATATTCTCCGCCTGGAGCAGCTGTATCCGTTCCCGGAACGTGAGCTTGGCGCACATCTCAGTTCGTTCCGTTCCCTGCAGGAAATCATCTGGGTGCAGGAGGAACCGAAGAATATGGGCGGCTGGAGCTACGCCGAACCCCGGCTGCGCGCCATTGCCCCGCAGAATGTTACCGTCCAGTATATCGGACGTCCGGATCGCTCCAGCCCGGCCAGCGGTTATGCGGATGTGCACAGCTTCGAGCAGCGGCGCATCGTTAGAGAAGCCCTGAAACTAAACGCTCAAGTACAAGCACCTGTACCGTCTTCCTGACAACAGCAAGGCGGTCTCTCGATAACGTAAACTACTATATTTGGGGAGGTAACGGCCTGTGTCCGAAATTAAAGTACCCGATTTGGGCGAATCCATTTCCGAAGGAACGATCTACAAATGGCTGGTTAAAGAGGGCGACACTGTCGGCCAGGGCGATGTGCTCGCGGAGCTTGAGACCGACAAAGTCAACCTGGAGATCAGTGCGGAGGAGGATGGTGTCATCTCCTCCATCCTGCGCCAGGCGGGCGAGAACGTTGCTGTTGGCGAAGCTATCGGCATTATCGGCAGCGCCGACGGTGCGGCAGTAGCCGGAGGCGGCAAGCCGGAAGCAGCAAGAGCAGCGACGGGCAGCAGCGCCCCTGACGGCGGTAAGCCGGAAGCGGCAAGTGCAGCGACGGGCGGCAGCGCCCCTGACGGCGGCAAGCCGGAAGCGGCAATTGCTCCTGCCGCCTCCGAAGGTGCGGCGGCGGGCTCTGCGGCCCTGGCTTCGCCGGGGGCGCGCAAGCTGGCCCGGGAGCGGGGCATCGACCTCGGCGAGGTCAGTGCCCGCGACCCCATCGGCCGGATCGGCCAGGCCGATGTGAACGGCCATGGCGCAGCCGTGCCGGAGGCCGCTGCGCCTGCAGCTCCGGCGGCGGGGGCGCGGCCGGAGCCGGTGAAGCCGCCCGCGCCGGCGGGCAAGGCGCCGCATGCCGAGGACGGCAAAGCGACCGAGCGCAAGCGCATGTCGCGCAGACGGCTGACGATTGCCAGCCGCCTGGTCGAAGCGCAGCAGACGGCTGCCATGCTGACCACCTTCAACGAGGTGGACATGACCGCTATTCTCGACATCCGCAAACGCCGCAAGGATGCCTTCAAAGAGAAGCATGAGGTCGGACTCGGCTTCATGTCCTTCTTCACCAAAGCCGTGATCGGCGCACTCAAGGCTTATCCGCTGCTGAATGCCGAGATCGATGGTGAGGATCTCCTGCTGAAGAAATACTATGACATCGGCATTGCCGTAGCTGCCAAGGAAGGCCTGGTCGTGCCGGTCGTCCGCGATGCCGACCGGCTTAGCTTCCCGGAAATCGAGCGCAAGATCGGCGAGCTCGCCTCCAAAGCGCGCGCCAACACGCTCAGTCTGCCGGAGCTGCAGGGCGGTACCTTCACGATCACCAACGGTGGTGTATTCGGATCTCTGCTGTCTACGCCGATCCTCAATACGCCGCAGGTCGGCATTCTCGGCATGCATAAGATCCAGCTTCGTCCGATCGCCTTGGATGAAGAGCGGACAGCCAACCGTCCGATGATGTATGTCGCCTTATCGTACGATCACCGGATTGTGGACGGTTCAGAGGCGGTAGGCTTCCTTGTCAAAGTCAAGGAATTACTGGAAGATCCAGAGGCGCTGCTGTTGGAGGGCTAAGCCCTCCTCCCGCGGCATCCTTCATTCCTCATACGTATGAACACCAAAGGCATCCGCAGAGCGTATTCGCTCTACGGATGCCTTTTTGGATTCCTTTTTGAATACCTTTTAATACCTAAATTGAATTCAATCTATTCACTTAAGCTGCTGGCTGCTCAACGATGAATATTTGGACTTCCGGCTGCTGTTTAAGCAAGAGTTGCCCGATTCATCCTTTGCACATGGAGTGCTTATTACAATCCTGCACAGAATACAACATTTCCCTCAATAACACGGCCTAAATCTATAATTGTTGCACAAAATGCAGCAATTCCCTCGTTCCAGGCCGATTAACGAAGCTATTGTTGTATTTCATACAACAATCCTACTGAACAGCCGGTATTTATGAACCAATGTTGCAGTACGTACAACATTTATGCCTGTATAGACTGAACTTAACAAAATCACTCACCAGAACCGCCGCCTACAGCCCGCCCCGGATCAATTCACCCGCCAAATCCAGCAGCTGCTCCTTGGTCAGCTTCCGGTCACCGTAGGTGGTGACAATATAATACGCATCCTGCTGCTCGTTGTACCAGTTCAGGTAATGGTAGCTTATATCCGGCCGTACCTCTGGCTTGTCGGCGTGATTGTATACGATCTCACGGCCCTCTACCTCCAGCTTCTCTGCGGCCACCTCCGGTCTTAGCATGACCTGCACATTGCCTCCATGCAGCAGGGTAGCCCCTATTTCGATGACCGCCCCTTCTCTGGTATACTTGCCGCCAATAGAAGCCGCTTCGGTCCACGGGATCGCCTTCATGAACAGATTGCGGCCGGTATTCTGCTTCGCCTCAGCCATCAGTTCGTCAAGAGTCTGACGGTAAAGCGGATTTTCATCGCGTTCCGCGGCTAAGGGTGAGCCGGGGTGTATCGTGCCATACTTAAATTCATAACCTCCGGCTTCCTTGGGCAATACAGGCGTCTTCAATTTATTCATCTCTCCAAGGAAAGCCGGGTAATCGGTCAGACGCAGCTCCTTGCCTGCAAACTGCAGTGCCGATTCCGCCCCTTCAGGAAGCTTCTCTCCTCTAACGAAATAGGCGATCAGTTCCCCCGGTTTGGCAAAATCCATCAGCTTCCATGCGTATTTGTTATACGCAGCCGGCGGTCCCGGATTGGGGTTCTCTGCCTGATGCTGTACCTTCACCTCGCCTGCCTTATTCCGGATCTGAATATACTCCGAGGCAGCGTAGGCTGTTACTGTGATCAGCAGCAGCATGACCAGCATCCCTGTGAACGCAGCCGTTTTACCGGCGAGTCTGATCCCGCGCGGACTCCGCTTCTGTTCAATCCCCCGCACACGGGCCATAACTCTATCAGTAACCTCAATCACGGATAGCTGCTCTTCACGGACTGCAGCGTCTCTTATATCTTGGTACTCATTGCCGATTCCTGCCCGTTCCATGATATCCCCTCCTCCGCTTGCATCGTTTCCCGCACTTTTCGTTTGATCCGCTCCATCCTTTTATGCAGTGCATTAGGCGTAATATTCAGAATTGCGCTGATCTCCAGAAAGGTCTGCTCTTCAAATACCCGCAGAACAAGCAAATTCCGTTCCTCCAGCGATAGCCGTCCAAGTGCAGCCTCCAGCGCCGGACTGTATAGCCGCTCTTCCAGCGTCTGCTCCGGACCGGCCGCTGCCGCCGTATCGGGACGGAACACCCGCAGGAAGTGCCCCTGCATCCGCCGCCGGCGCAGCAGATTCAGACAATGATTGCCGGCAATCCGGTACAGCCAGGCTGAGAAGCTGACGGTGGGCTTGTACCCCCTAATGGATTGATAGGCTTTGACCAGTACATCCTGCACCGCATCCTCGGCATCCTGCCTGTTCCCCAGCATCCGGCAGCAATACCGGTAAACCGGCTGCTGAAAAGCATCTACAATGAACGCAAAGGATTCCTGCTCCCCTTGTTGAACCCTGATAATGGCCGCCTCTACCTGCCGCATATCCGGCATATTCTCCTGTGACGTTGCCCTCACCTCCTTGCTTGTATATCTCTATAACACCTGACTTCTGCAAAAAGTGCCTACCGGCACAACTTTATTCGAGTAAAAACGGTTGTACGGGTTTCATCCTATGTAGTCTTTCAATCCAATATAATATAACTTTAGCAGATTTATTGAAGGCTGATTTATGCACTTTCCACCTCTCATCCAGCCCCCTCCGGACTCTTACCCCTCTCCACAGAAAAAAAAGAGACCTCCCCCTCCGCTCACGCGGAAGTATGGACATCTCTTCTCCAAAACCAGTCTCTTGGTCTTCAGCACTCTTTTTTACAGTACTCTTTCTCTACAACACTCATTGCCCGTCATTCTCTTACTTTACAGCACTCTTGGTCTGCCATTCTCTTTCTCTACGACACTCTTTGTCTCTGTTTCTTTCAAGCCAACATCAATCTCTATATGGTTAAGCCGTATGCCGTGAAGGCTTCAGGCTCATTCCCTTTACTTTTGCCTGCCCTGCTACCGGAGGCTTCAGGGAAACCGCCAGGATGCAGGCCAGGATACACAGCAGACCAATCACGATGAACGTAGGCTTGAACCCGCCCAGGAACGCGGCGATGAACGAGCCGGACAACGCACCGATGCCGAAGCCCTGATAGACAACGCCATAGTTCTTGCTGTGGTTCTTCAGGCCGAAGAAGTCGCTGACAATCGCCGGGAATACGGTAATATTACCTCCGAAGCAGAAGGCAATCGCCGCCACACAGGTGAAGAATATGCCGTAGCTCAGGGTGGCGTAGCTGAGAGTAAACATCGCTACAGCCGTAACAGCCAGCGTTACACTAATCAGCTTCAAGCGGCTCATGCGGTCGGATAATGCACCCAGAATCAGGCGCCCGGCCGTATTAAAGATCGCGATCATCGCTACAGCATTCGCTGCTGCCGCAACATCCAGTCCGGCCAGCTGCACACCGATATCCTTCACGATGCCGATCAGATAGAGGCCGCTCATGCAGGCGGTGAAGAAGATTACGAACAGCAGGTATGCTTCCTTCGTGCGGAGCATTTCTTTAACAGTGTAATCTTTCGGCACAATAATGGCTCCAGCGGCAGCCTTCACCCGATCCCCGGCAGCCATAGCCGCCGATGCCGGGGCCGCCACTGGCGCTTCCCGGACCAGCATTGAGCCGATTACGATCATAATCATCACCATGAAGCCCCAGTACAGAAAAGCATTCGACACGCCCGCCGACTCAATCAGGCTGCCGTTGATATATTTGAAGATTAGACTGCCCGTGCCGTAAGCACCTACGGATACACCGGAGATCAATCCCTTATTCTTGGGGAACCACTTAATCAGGTTGGATAGTGAAGTAATATACGCTGTACCGTCTGCGTACCCCACAACTACGCCAGCCAGCAGGTAGAACATCGGGAGGGAGCTGGCCTGCGAACTTAGAATCAGACCAAGCCCCAGCATAATCCCGGCAGCAGCGGTCAGTCTGCGGAGGCCGAACCGGTCCTGCAGTTTCCCCGCGAACAGAGTCGCGAAGGCCAGAGCAAAGCTGGTGATGGAAAAAGTTATCGAAACAGAGCTGAGCTCCCAGCCGAATTTGCTGACAAGATGGGCATTGAACAAGCTCCAGGTGTAGATTGTACCGAGTCCCATTTGCATAATCACTGTACCTAGCACGATGAGCCACCGCTTGCTGCCTGGCGTAGTCGTAGTCATGGGTGATTCCCTCTTTCTCTCTAATATCGCTTCCAAAGTAACTTCAAGGCTTGCTTTGCCTCTTCATTGTAGCGAAAAGATGCTGACTTAAGAGAAATCCGGAATGAGATGACGCAAACGGGGAATGAACTGCCGCTAGAGGCGCATGATCTGCCTGAATTCCTTCACCTTGCCGCGGCTGACCGGCACTTCGAAGTCCAAATCACGCAGCCGGAGCAGATAGGTGTTGTTGAACCAGGGGATGATTTCCTTGATCTTGGACAGATTGACGAGATACGAACGGTGGCAGCGGAAGAACTGCTCCTGCGGCAGGCGGCTATGGAATTCGCTGATGCTTAAGGCCATGCTGTACTCCCCGTCTTTGGTAATTACGCTCGTTGTTTTCTCCTGCGCCGAAGCATAGTAGATCTCGTCTGTATCGACGACGATGATCTTTTCATTTTTCCACAGATTGACCTTACCGCTGCTGAGCTTGACCGGCTCTTCTTCCCCCTGGCGGCTCCTGGCCGCAATGGCCCCCTCCAGCTTCTGCAGCATCGCTTTGATCCGCGTCTCGCTGTAAGGCTTCAGGATATAGTCGAACGCTTCGATCTCGAACGCCTCGGCGGCATGCTCCTTATAGGCTGTGATGAACACAATATAGGGCTTGACCGCGAAACGGCTAATATTATGGGCCAGCAGCACGCCGTCAACCGAAGGAATATTGATATCCAGAAAAATCACATCCACCGTATCCGTCTGCAGATACTTCAGCGCATCCAGCCCGTCTTCGAACTCGGCGGCAATCTTGAAACTGCTGTGTGCCTGTATCAGAAAAGCAAGCTCCTGCCTCGCCAGCACTTCATCCTCGACAATTATCGCTCTCATCGCTGCTCCTTTATCACATCAAAGTAAATTTCCGTACCCTTGGCAAGCCGGCGGATCGTCAGACCCGTGCCATAGATCAGCTTCACCCGCTGGTGCACGTTGTACAGTCCGATTTTGTTCCCTTCCATGCTGCCGCTGTAGACCTTGGCAATCGTCTCTTCACTAATTCCCGCTCCGGTGTCGGCAATTCTCACCCTTACGCTGTCCCCGTAGTCTTTGACTGAAATATCCACAGTGCCATTGCCCTTCTCCTTCAAAATCCCGTGGACAATCGCGTTCTCCACCAGCGGCTGAATAATCAGGCTTGGAATACGCACCGCCACCTCATCAATATCGTACAGAACGGTCAGGCGGCTGCCGAAGCGGGCCTTCTCAATCTCCACATAATGCTGGACCTGCTGCAGCTCCCGGCGGATATCAATGGACTCATCGGTCAGCTCCAGATTATATCTCATATACCCCGACAGGTTGACGATCAGCTCGCGCGCCTTGTCCGGATCGATCCGGATCGAGGAGATAATGGCATTCAGCGCATTGAACAGAAAATGGGGGTTGATGCTCGTCTGCAGCGCCTTCAGCTCAGCCTTGTTGGCCATCTCCTTGATCCCCTCCACCCGCGAAACCTCCATTAGTGTAGAGATGATTTGTGACAGCCCGACTGCCATTGCCTGAAGGGAATAGGTGATTTTATGCGCATTGGTATAGTAAATCTTGAGCGCCCCCGTCACTTCACCCTTCTCCTTCAGCGGAATAATGATCAGCGAGCGGATGCCACGGTTCATGTACTCGGTATCGTCATCGCGGATGGTGATCTCCCCGCTCTTCAGCGTCTGCTTGGTCTCTTCACTGATAATCTCATTAGCCTCGGCATAATACTCTTCACCGACACCGACATAGGCCAGAATGAACCGCGTATCGGTAATCGCCACCGCATCCGCTCCGATATCCTCCTTGATAATCCCGCAGATGGTACGCAGCGACTCTGGATTAATATTGCGGAAATACGGAAGCGTCTTGTTGGCAATATCCAGCGCAAGCTTGGACTGCTTAGCCGCAATCCGTTCCTTCTCCCCCTCGACACTCTGCACGAGCGTAACAATTAGCCCGACACTGATCTGACCGATAATCATCGGAAAAGCAATCTTCGACACAATATCCACACCCAGCGAATAAGGGTCCGCCATGATCAGAATCAGCGCCATCGTCAGCGCCTCACAGGCCATTCCGGCCGCGATACCGGCGATCCAGCGTCGTTCCGGTGAGGTGCGCCGGTAGATGATCCCTGATACAAGCCCTGCTGTGATGCTTGTAATCAGACACGGAAGCGAGGTGACCCCGCCGATATCAATCAGGAAACGGTGCACCCCCGAGATAATCCCGGTAATCAGCCCGACCCAGGGGCCGAAGAGAATCCCGCCAGCCATAATGGCGATAATCCGCACATTGACCAGCGACCCTTCCACATTAATCCCGCTGTAGGTTCCGAAGATGGCGAACAGGCTGAAGATCACCGTTACAATCGCCAGCTCCTGCGGCGCATATATCCCTTTGGCAAAAATCTCTTTAAAGCGCGGCAGCCGGGTCAGTACGAACAGACACATCAGCAGCAGCGCCGCCCGCTCAAACAATTGCAGCAGAATACTCAGGTTATGTTGCACATTCAGGCCCCCATCGGACAATCTATCGGTCCATTATAAAGCCTTATTTTTCAGAAAAAAAGACCTTCTGCGAAGCATACACTTTCCGCTCCATCCGGGCTATAATGGATTATTGTCTTCATTTCAGCAGAGAAAGAAGAGATTATACAATGATAATAACCAGTGAAGCAGACATTCTCCGGCGGGTGATGGAAGATGCCTGGATGATGGATATTCTGAAGGCTGCCGGAACTTTGCAATTGCCGGACTGGTGGGTCTGCGCCGGATTTGTGCAGTCCAAGATCTGGGATGTGCAGCATGGTTTTACGGAGAGAACACCCCTCGCGGATATTGATGTGATCTATTATGACCCCGGCGACCTGCGGGAGGAAGTGGAGAAATCGTGGGAAGCCCAGCTGAAGCGCCGGTATCCCGGAATCCCCTGGTCAGTCAAGAATCAGGCCAGGATGCATACCGTCAATAACCTGCCGCCCTATTACTCGTCCACAGACGGCATGTCCAAATTCCCCGAGACGGCAACGGCGCTTGGACTCTCCCTGGACGGGAATGGGGAAGTAATTCTGGCCGCACCTCATGGAATTTCGGATGTCATTCAGCTGGTATTGCGGCCCTCGCCTTACTTCGCCGCCCATCCGCATCTGCTGCCTATTTATGAGAAGCGGATTGCAGGCAAGAACTGGCAGAGCATCTGGAGCGGGCTGCGCAGCCTCCCGGCTGACGCTACCTAGTCCGGGCTGAGACCCGGTACAACCCGCAAAGAGCAGCAGGTACTCCCTGACCGGGGCAGCCTGCTGCTCTTTTTTACAAGACAATGTTATCTGCTTCGTACAGTTATTCTTCCTCAGCTATCCCGCCGGAACACTCTAGTTTACACCGCCAGATCTATCCCCACCACACCTACAATCTCTCCGCGGCCATCCTTAATCGCTCTGGAGAGCGTAATGCAGGAACGTTTGGTAATCGCCGAAACATACGGCTGCGAGACGTACTGGCCTTCATTCATGGCCCCGTTCCACCAGTCACGGCGTTTGGCATTCAGGAGTCCTGCCGCAGGCTCGGAGTAAATGAACGTGCCATCCGTCCGGTTGGACCAGATCGCCTGCACATCCGGAGCCTTACGGATACAGGAAGCAAGGACGCTGCTATGGCTGTCTGCATCCGGTGAATACAGCTCCTGCTTAGCTGAGAGCTCCTCCAGCAATACCTGCATTTCCTGCAGCCGTCCCTCGTACCCGCTCATCTCGATCACCCCGCGTGCCGCAATTGCATTCACTGATTGCTGCAGGGATTGCGACTCCATGAGCAGGCTGGCGCTGATATTATTCAGCTGGCCGATCTGGGACCGCTGCCGGGTGACCTGCTCCAGCGTCAGGTCCACACCTGCGATGGTCTCGTTGACAATACCCACTGCACCGCTGAGTTCGGCTGTCACCTCATCAATCAGCCTGCTCTGCCGCGCAGCCGCAGCGACTGATTCAGCTACCGCCGTCCCCACCTCTTCTATTCTGTCCGAGATATCGCCGAGACGCCGCTTCACGGTTGCTACTTCATTCACACCGTGCTCAACTGCCGATTGCTCTTTCGTAACCGACTCCAGCACCTGCCGCACTCCGTTATTGATATCGAGCAGCACCTCCGTGGAGCGGTCTACCGAACTCCGGCTCTGGTCGGCTAACTGCCTGATCCGGCTGGCCACTACCGCGAAGCCCCGCCCCTGTTCACCCGCCCGCGCAGCTTCAATAGAAGCATTGAGCGCCAGCAGCGAGGTTTCGTTGACAATGCCGACAATCAGCGAGTTAATCTCCTCCACCATGGCAATATGGCCGCTAAGCGTCGTGAATTTGTTCAGCATATCTCCGCTCTGCTCCTGTAGCTCCTCCATGACCTCATCTGTATTCTTCAGTGAATCCACCATCTCGGCCATTCCCGAGCGGGTCGCCTGCATGGTCGCCCCCAGCTTCCCGGTCAGCTCCTCTATATGCTGCGTCACCGCCGCTACTCCGCCCATGGTGGCAAAAGCACCCTCAATATTGGCCTTAGCCTCATTACTGCGCGTCTGCAAATCCACTTCGTATGCATGTGAATAGTCTGCCGTCTGCTGCAGCCCTTCCGTATGGCGGCTAATTTCCTCGAGCGCCCCATGCAGCCGGTCCGAGGTGACAACAATCTCATTGCCGAGCAGCTCCACCTTGCCCCGGGATTCCGCCAATTGCCGGTCCTTGAGGACTCCGCCGTGATAGCTGTCCAGCGCAAGTCCGCCGAGCGCCGCCACTAGCAGCAGATAGATCACCTTATGCATCCAGTACATATCAACCCATAAGCTGTACACACCTACAAGCAGCAGTAAAACAACGACTAGAACGGCCTTCCCCCGGCGAATACCCATCTTCAACGTTCACTCCACTCTATCATGTTATGTATTCTAACATTATATCAGCAGAGTAAAATTAAGGAAACCATTTCTATACCCATCCTCCACTTACGGCGTTCCGCTCCACTCCACCCCCCGCCTGCCACAACAAGTGGATAAACGTATCTTAATTTGACCGTTTCTTACGAATGAACGGAAGCAAGTAGATTAACAGCACCTATTTATGTTAGTTTTCGCTACTTTGGCTGAATTGGGGTAATTTAAGTGTTCTTTTTCCAACTATTGGTTTGGCAGCACCTTTTCGCGCATCAGCAAGTGGAGGAAATCCATCTATTTCTGCTCCGCTAGCTTCAAGCTAACTAGCACCAACTTTTCCCGCTCCCGCATATTCTTCAGACTCGACAAACCGGTAAAACAGTTGAAAACGAGGAGTATTGGGTTGGGTTGGGTTGGGTTGGGTTGGGTTGGGTTGGGTTGGGTTGGGTTGGGTTGGGTTGGGTTGGGTTGGGTTGGGTTGGGTTGGGTTGGGTTGGGTTGGGTTGGGTTGGGTTGGGTTGGGTTGGGTTGGGTTGGGTTGGGTTGGGTTGGGTTGGGTTGGGTTGGGTTGGGTTGGGTTGGGTTGGGTTGGGTTGGGTTGGGTTGGGTTGGGTTGGGTTGGGTTGGGCGCCCGGGGATGTTCAGACTCCAACATATAACCTCCCAAAAAAAGGACAGCCGTGTACACCGCAGCTTCTGCGTGTAAGGCTGTCCTTCCGGCATCCACCTGGGCGGTTCTATAGAACTGCCGGTTGCATGTTGCCCTCTTGTTTAATCTTAACCATCATTCCCCGGGCGATCCATACTCCGGCCGCTCCGGCCTGTGCAAGGCCGCGGGTAATGCCTGCACCGTCGCCGCCGCAGTAGAGCCCGGAGATCTCGGTCTCGAATTGCTCTGTCAGCTTAGGCCGGGCAGAATAGAACTTCGCCTCAACTCCGTAGAACAGCGTATGCTCGGAGGCAATACCCGGTGTAACCTTCTCCAGCGCCTCGACCATTTCAATCAGGCTCTTCATCGTGATGTACGGCAGGACCAGACCCAGATCGCCAGGCACCGCTTCCTTCAGCGTAGGCTCGAGGAACCCTTCCTTGATCCGTGTCTCCGTGGAACGGCGGCCGCGCAGGATATCGCCGTACTTCTGCACGATCACGCCCCCGCTGGACAGATCATTGGCCCGCTTACAGATTTCCCGGGCATATTCATTCGGTTTATCGAACGGCTCGGTGAAGGTATGGGAGACCAGGAGGGCAAAATTGGTATTCTTGGAGCCAAGCGCCGGGTCCTTGTAGGAGTGTCCGTTCGCTGCCATCACGCCGCTGTGATTCTCCACGACAACATGTCCTGAAGGGTTGCTGCAGAAGGTGCGGACCCGTGTCCCCACAGATGTATTGAAGACGAATTTCCCCTCATAGAGATGCTCGTTGATCTCACGCATCACCACATCAGAGGTTTCCACACGCACCCCAACATCCACCTGGTTGTTGTACATTTTGAGCCGGCGTTTCTTCAGCACCGCAGTCAGCCAGGCAGATCCGTCACGTCCCGGAGCAATCATTACCTGATCCGCCTCATGGCTCTCACCGTTCTTCAAGGTAATGCCCGTAATGCGATGTGCACCGTTCTCCTTGACGGTAACAATATCCTCTACTTCAGTCTTGTACAGCATATCAATGCGCGTCTTCAAATATTCGTATATGGATTTCAGGATTTCCAGGTTTTGTTCTGTTCCCAGATGGCGGACCTGCGCACGCAGCAGCTTAAGCCCTGCCGCATACCCCCGCTGCTCAATCCCGCGGATGCTCTCGGTAGTCGGATCGGTAATAACCGGCGTGGCCCCGTGCTCCAGGTTGATGCTGTCAACATATTCAATCAGCTCCATCACCCTGGAAGGAGGCAGATAATCGGTCATCCAGCCGCCGAACTCGGTCGTGATGTTGAATTTGCCGTCACTATACGCACCCGCACCGCCAAAGCCTGCAGTAATCGAACAGGCCGGCAGACACCCGGCGAATTCCTTACGGCCCGAAGCCGGAGGGCAGAGCTTGATTTTCTCCTCGAGAATCGGGCAATTCCGGCGGTAGATATCATGGCCCTTGTCCACCAGCAGGATCTTCAGCTCCGGTGCTTTAAGTGTCAATTCATAGCAGGCGAATATTCCGGCCGGACCGGCTCCAACAACAATCACATCATATTTACTCATAGGTTCTCTGTTCCTCCCAGGATGAAACGGCTGCCCTGCAGTGGATAAGGGCTGCTCTGTTTCTGCGATAAATATAAATTCACTTACGCAAACAGCACAAAAATCCCGACCTCTTCATAGGTATGCAAAATGCACCCTATTCGTAGCCAGGAATTTACGGTCCCCTGTAGAAACCCCCAAACCTTATCATTGAGGATATACGAACAGCTTAGCTCATTATTGTGAGCCAATTGGAATTCTACAGAAATTATGCGAATGTGTCAAGGATATATCGCATTAATAATTCGTGTTTGCATCATTATATCAGCATTAGTAGCTATAAATACCTAGTGTTAATCACCAAAACACGAACAATGATCACAGTATCGGATTAGGGAGGAAAATCGGGGTAATTGTCGAATATATAAGTATATTGCCACTGGAAAAGAGGAACATCTTATGCACATCCCACCGCCAACTCCTCGCCAAATGTACTGGAACCGTGTCCTCCTCAATACCTTTTGGATGGTCCTGTTTGTTTATCTGGCAAGCCAGCTATTTGTTGCCTTATCCATGTGGGGCCACCGGCCTGAGCTCTCAGGCGGGCAATATTTCATTAACCACATATTGATCCCCGACTCCATACTGCTCGTCTTGCTTCTGATTCTCGAGGTTGTACATAAATGGAAACCGCTGATGTCCGAGTTCTCAATTATTGTCGCAAGCCATCTGTACGGCATTCTGATGATCATGAATCTGAGCACGGAGTTTCATGTGAAGCCGCTGATTATGCTGCTTCCGCTGCTGGTATCCATGATCTATCTGAAGGACAATTATCTGAAGGCTTCCTCGGTTATTTGCCTGATCTATATCATTATGCTGTTCCTCAACACAGCCACCTATGACTATACCCTGCGCATCCAGAACATTATTATCACCCTTATCTTCGCAGGAACTTCACTGGCCGGGTTCGGCGTCATTGCACGGGGACGGGATCTAATGCAGTCACTGGAGAATTCGGTGAAGTCGGAGCAGGATCTGCGCATTCAGAATATTATTATGGACAGGCTGTCCAAGATTGACCCCTTGACCGACTTGTACAATCACAAGACCTTTCATGAATATCTGGGCTGGCTGATTGAGCATCAGCAGAACAATCCTTTCCCCCTGCAGCTGGCGGTTCTCGATATCGACAATTTCAAAAAAGTAAACGACCAGTATGGCCACTGGGTTGGCGATATTGTACTGAAGCAGGTAGCTGCAGTTATGCTGCAGCATATCGGATCGGATGACTTCGCCGCCCGGTACGGGGGTGAAGAGTTCGTTATCATTCTGACCGCCAAGCCGCTGGAGGATTCTGTGCGGATTATGGACAAGATCCTAACCGGAATTGCCGGCCTGCCCATTAATGAAATGGAGAATAAATCGGTTACGGTCAGCATCGGCATGCATGATTATGATGGAACCGATTCGAAGAGCTCCACTTTTCAGCAGGCAGACGATGCCCTGTATGAAGCCAAAAAAACAGGCAAGAACAAAATCGTTATCTTCTAGCTGCGAATAAACATTTTTATAGTTCAAAAAAAGCGGGTCCACAGGCGTATTATCCATGCCCGGGACCCGCTTTTATTATGTAATAATCTATAAGCTCTAATTCAGATGATCTACTTCATAACGCTTCTGCGGCACGAGCAGTTCAATTACTTTGCGCTGCGGCACCGGCCGGCTGATCAGGTAACCCTGAACCTTGTCGCAATTCGATTCCTTGAGGAAGGCCAGCTGGCTGGAGTCCTCCACGCCCTCGGCTACAACATCCAGGCCCATCTTATGGCCCAATATAATGATCGTCTGAACGAAGGACTCGCTATAGGCTTTATCCGCAAGGGAATCAATGAAAATTTTGTCCATTTTGAGTGTCGAAATCGGCAGCTGCTGAAGATAGCTTAAGGAGGAGTACCCCGTCCCGAAATCATCCAGCGCAATCCGGATGCCGCGTGACTTCAGGAATTCCAGCTTGCTGACGGTGCTCTCGAACGATTCCATGAATATGGATTCCGTAATCTCCAGCTCCAGACTGCTCGGCTCAAGACCGCTCTCTTCCAGACTATCCAGCACAATCTCCACGAAATCATCCTGCAGCAGCTGAATAATGGAGATATTCACTGATATTTTATAAGAGATTCCGGTAAGCTGGTGAATGCTGTTCATGAATTTGCAGGCTTCCCGCAGCACCCATTCCCCGATATAAATTATCAGCCTGGAATCCTCGGCAATCTTGATGAAGGAGAGCGGAGAGACAAAACCGAGCACCGGACTGTTCCAGCGGATCAAAGCCTCGAATCCCGAGATCAGTCCCGTATCGATCTGCACCTGCGGCTGATAATGCAGCTCAAATTCATTATTGTTCATGGCACTTCGCAGATGCTTCTCAATGTTCATCCGTTCATTAAATGCCGTATGCATTGATTTGTCATAAACCACATAAGTGCTTTTTCCTTCTTCTTTGGCCCGGTACATCGCTACATCAGCATTCTTCAGAATCTCCTCCGTCGTCTCCCCGTCCTCCGGGTAGAAGGAGATCCCGATGCTGCAGGAGACGTACAGGTTGCTCTCGCCGATGAGGAAGGATTTGCGGAAGGAGCGCATAATGTCCTCGGCCAGATTCAGCACATCCACGCGGCTCTCTATGTCTTTGAGAAACACTACAAATTCGTCGCCGCCAAGCCGGGAGAGCATGTCCCCTTCCCGGACTACCGACTGCAGGCGCTCGCTGGCCTTGCGGATCAGAATGTCGCCGGATTTATGTCCTAGCGTATCATTAATATACTTGAAGTTGTCTGTGTCTACGAACAGAAGCGCTGCTCTCCCCCCAGGCCGGCGGAAATAATTCTCCATCGTCTCCAGCAGACAGATCCGGTTGGGCAGATTGCTGAGCGAATCCACATAAGCCAGGCGGTGCATGTTCTTCTGATTCTCCAGCAGCATCTCATATTGCCCTACAAGCTCCTGCTGCGTAGCCGTAAGCTGCTCATAGGTCGCTTCAAGCTCCTGATAGCTGTTATTCAGATTGAACTCCGCCTGCTTCCGCTTGCTGATATCAATCAGCGAGCCAAGGAACAGTACGATTTGGTCTCTCGGGTCCACAATCGCCTTCCCTCTAACCTCAAACCAGACGTAGACGTCATCTTTGGTCTTCATCCGGTACTCGGTTTCGTAGATCGGAGTCAGCCCGGTAAGATGCTCCTGTCTGGCTTTGCGTGCAGATTCCTGATCATCCGGATGAATGATGCTGAGCACGCCGCCTTCGAAGGCGTTAATCTCTTCCTCGGTGTAGCCCATGACCTCATACCAGCGGTCCGAGAGCTTGTAGAAGCCGCTATCCCAGTCGAGCTCCCACATATAGGCACCTGAGCCTTCGGAGGCCAGACGGAAACGCCGTTCACTGACGCCCAGCCGGTTGAACTGGTCCTGCAGCTCAACTTCAGTTGCCGCAAGCTCCTCATAGGTAGATTCCAGTTCCTCGTAACTCATCTGCAGCTTAAGTTCGTTCTGTTTGCGTTCATCGATATCAAGCCCGACCAGGACAAATATATCCTCCGCCTGATCATCCATCCCCTTGATCAGGGTAGTGCGGATGGAGAAATAATGCGCAGCCGGAGAATGCTCCGGAAGCTTCAGCTCCACATTAGTCACATAATCGAGATAAACCGCTTTGGTAAGGAGATCCCGCAACACTGCCGCTCCGCCCTCAAGACCAGGCAGGTCATCGATACTCACGCCGAGCACATCCTTCTCTGAAAGCCCGGTCATTGTCTCGGCATATTGATTGAAGCGCACGCTCCGCTTGTCTCCATGAACCGCCCATATGATCATCCCGGTATTCTCGATCACATCCTCGAAGAATTCCTGTTCAGAGTGAATTGTCCGGCGCAGACGCCGGATATATATCCGGAGCAGCACAGCGCCGAATACCAGTAGGATAGCCCCTATGGCCACTCCTGATATGATTCTGTTACGGATCATCGACTGATGATAATCCGAGTGAGCGAAAAAATATTGCTGATACAGCTCTTCGAATGCCCCGGAGCGTTCCAGCCGCTCAAGTCTGGCATTCACATAAGACACCAGCTCCGGCTTGGTCTTGCTGATGCCATAAGCGACATCCTGAGGATAAAGATTGTTCATTTTGCGGACAATCGTTCCGGTCAGTCCCTGTTCAACAATCAGATAATCCACAACCCCCTGATTCTCGAACAGCAGATCAATCTCGCCCTTGCGCAGAGCCTCCACTGCTTCAGGTACGGTTGCATATTCTATGTATTGTGTGGATGAGATTCCTACCTTATTCTGCAGAACAGTTTCCGAATACTGTCCCTTACCTACACCGATTTTGTAATTTTTCAACGTGCTCAGCTTCACTTCTTCACTAAGCTCCTGGCGGGAATAGACGGAAATGTAGCTCCTTAGCACAGGTCTGGAGAACAAGGTATCCTGCTTTCTCTCCTCGGTTACGGCCATGAGGCCGGTCGTGTCGATCTTGCCCTCAGTCAGCAGGCTGTATGTACTCTCCCATTCCCCGGTGCTGTATAGAATAAGATAATCCTTTTTCTCAAAAATCATACTCGTCAGATCAATATCAAAGCCTGTCAGATATCCGTTCTGTATGTACTTGTAAGGGGGATATTCCAGTTCTGCCTGGTACTTAATATCCTGTCTTTCGGCGTGAGCGGCAGCGGCGGGTGTAATCATGAGCACGATGCCAATTAGAAGCAAGAGTTTACACCGCTTCATCGCAATTCTCCTTTGTCCCATAAAAATCGGCTAAACGCATTTATATGAAGCTGTATTCGACAAAAAATGGTAAGGTTCCTGCTAGTTATGCTTCAGTTCTGATAAAATGTGCAAATTCTGCAGAATCGTTTATTTATTGTCGAAGAAGCACATGGAAGCGGCTTTGCCGTCCTTTTAAGGACGGTACGGTTTCAGCGAGAATTTTAAAATAAGAAAATTTATATTTGTATTGCTTTTTGGGAGCAAAATGTGGATAATAACATAAAGGTTGATAATGATTATCATTATTGAATATCTATTATTCATTACTTGACTATATTTGAGTTAAAAGGAGACTGAACACCCATGAACGCAGCCACCACCCGGACCGCATTACAGGTTGACGATTATCTGGATCTGCTCAATCTTGCTGTAAAAGTCGGAGATATGAAATGGCAAAAAGAGATCAAGTCCAGATTGCAGTATATCCTCTGTCTGCAAACCCGATAGATTATTCCGCGCACACAACAGCTAAGCCTCCTGCCATTGGCAAGGACACAGTTGCTGTTAGTTATAGAAGAATGTATATAGCCGCATTTCCGTTACGGGAATGCGGCTTTTTTTGTAGTATACGGGGGCTAATTCCAGGGCGGCTGCATCTGAGGTCTCCGGAATGTTTAATGATATAATGATTAGCATAATATAACGAACAACAGCCCATAGATCGGAGTGTGCAGACTTGAGAAAAATCCTCGCCTTGGTCTTACTATTATCCTTGCTCCGGATCCCCGGCGTCTATGCTGCGGATATTCCTGTACAGCAGGGAGTTGTTACTGATGAAGCCGGCTTACTTACTGCCCAGGAAGCAGAAGCTATCACCCGGATTGCCGCAACGGACCGCTATACTCTCCATGTCCTGACAGTGGACTCTCTGGGCGGCGCGGATCCAGCCGATTATGCAGAGAAGGTATATCATACATGGAAGCTGAAGACCCGGGATATCCTGCTTCTGATCGCTTACGGAGACCAGCAGACGGAGATTAACTTCGATAATCCGGAGCTGCAGAACTCGCTCAATGCCTGGTCGCAGAACCTCGGCGGAGCTTCAGGCAGCGCGGCAATCACTAAGCTGCTGGAGACTTACTTCAATCCTTATGCCAGAGACGGTGATTTCGCCTTAGGAATCAGCTCTGTCATTAAGGAGCTGCAAGCCGTGGGCAGCGGACCGGGCAGTGCTGCCGGAGGAACTGCTGGAGGGGGTACAGGTGGTACTGCGGGTGGCGGATCAGGCGGCAACGGCGGGACAGCCGGAAGCAGCGGATCGGAGGCGGCCGAAACCGGCAGGGGCGGACTATCCTTCTTATCGCTCGCCGCTATTGTTGTGGGTGCCGCCTTACTGCTGCTCCTGCTGTACGTGCTGATTACAGGAATGCGCCGCCGCAGCGGGCTTGCCAATCAGCAGGAACTATTGTCTGACCTGCTGGTACGGGCGAATCGCGCTCTCGAATCCCTTCAGCCCTTCCAGGGAATCGTGCAGGGCAAGACCGGGGAACTGGTCGAGGGCATATCGAAGCGCCTGACCTCGCAGCTGGTCGAGATCTCAGCGCTGCAGACCACCGGGCAAGGTGCTCTGCCGCCCTTCTACCGCCTGTCCGCCCTCAAAGCTGCAACAGAACAGCTTCAGCAGACGGAAGGTAATTTCCGCACCTCGCTTGAAGAGGAAGAGAAGAATATCGCTGTCATCAGCGATGCCGACCGGAACGTCAAGCAGCGGATCACGGAATTGAAGCAGGATGCGCCAGAGCTTGACGGACAATTGCAGCAGGCGGCCCAAGCGACCGGCTATCCGCTGCAGGAAATCGCCGAGGACCTGCAGGAGCTGGCCGCAGAAACCGCCAAGGCTGACCAGCTGGAGCTGTTTGATCCGATTGCCGCACAGGATATTACCGAAGAGGCGCAGGAGCGCCAGGAGCAAATTGAGCGGGACCTGGAGGATGTAGATGCTTTTGACGATAAGCTGAAGGCATTCCCCGGGGTTCTGGCCGCTGCCCGCAGCCGCATTGCCGGGCTGATTGAGCAGAACTCCCTGCACAATATGAAGGTTAAGCCCTATGACAGTCTGGAGCAGGCTTCGGCTGCCGCCGGGTCCCTGGAGGCGCCGCTGCGCAGCGGCGACATGGATGAGGTGCGGCGGATCGGCGCCGCGCTGGACGCGCTGCTGGCTGAAGCTGTCGCCATGACAGAGCGCCAGGCTATGATCCGGCAGAGCAACCGCGCAGATCTGGAGACGGTGCGCAGCAAGTGGGGCAGCTTGACCCAGCGGCGCAATGAGCTGCAGGGCAAGCTCACCGAGGCGGGGAACCAGTTCGCCCGCCAGCATCTGGACAGTCTGGAGCAGACGCTTGAGGAGACTGGAGCCGCACTGCGGCAAGGCGCAGGCGAAGTGCCGCAGATTGAGACCTGGACCAGCGATGCACGCGGTGAATATGAGGATGCGCGCAGCGGACTTGACCGGCTGCTAACGCTGCAGGACGAGACTGAGGGCAAATTCAGCAGTATCGACAGCAGTCTGAGCTCTCTGTACGAACGTCTGGACAGCCTGAGAAGGCTGTTCACGGAAGGACAGAGCCGGGTCGATGCGGCACAGAGTCTGCTGCATAGCAGGGGTATTGCTGCACAGAGCCGCTTCCAGCTGTCCCTGCTGCCGGAGTATGCCGAGCTGGAGCAGCGCCTGTCTGCCCGTCCATACAATCTGGATGAACTGGAGAGTACAGGTCGTTCCTACGCCTCGCAGATTTCCAGCTTCGTGGAAGAAGCGAACCGGCTTGTCCGCCAGAAGGAAGAGGCAGAGCGGGCGGCCCGCCTGGCAATGATGCGGGAACAGCAGCGCAGAGAGCAGGCCCGCAAGCGGATGTCCTCCGGGCCGCCCTCCTCGGGCGGATTCGGCGGCGGACGTTCCTCCGGCGGCTCCTCCTGGGGCGGCGGAGGCCGGTCGTCGGGCGGCTCTTCCTGGGGCGGCGGCAAGTCAGGCAGGAATTCTTCCGGCGGCTCCAAGTGGTAGACGGCAGATTGCCGGAAGCGGCATAGACATATTTAAGACGGCTTCAGCCAGGGTTATGGCTGAAGCCGTCTTTTTCTGAAGAACCTGTATAAGTCTCGGGGGTGGCAGATGCTGAGAATGTAAGATGTGTTATACAGGCTCCTGCAGCTGCATATGGGCAATGAACTCCATGAATACAGGGGATAGCCGCTGCTCCTTGCGGTAGATAAGCTGAATATAGAACGGCTCCAGCTGCCCGGCCAGGGGAGTTCCGGTTAAGACGCCGGTGCGCAGCTCCTCTTCCACCGCATACCGCGGCAGAAAGGCCGTCCCCCAGCTGTGCTTCACCGCCTGCTTGATCCCTTCGAGATTCCCAAACTCCATATCTACACGCGCAGTAATACCGGATTCCCTGAGCACATGCAGCAGCTGCTTCCGGTAAGTGCAGGTACTCTCTGTCAGCACCAGCGGTTCCCCCTCCAGACGCTCCGGGGTAATTGCCTTTTCGGCTGCCAAGGGATGCTCCGGATGGGTAACCACGTACAGCTGCTCCTCCCGCAGCGGCAGAGTGACCAGCTCCCCCGACGCATACGGAACATCGAAAATCAGACCGAAATGGGCGGTTTTATCTTTGACTGCGGCGATGATATCTTCTTCAGAGCCGGGCTGTACCCGCAACTGCATTCCGGGATGCTGCTCCCGGTACCGGTGCAGCCGGTGAGGCAGATAATATGCGGCCAGCGTCTCAATGGCTCCAATACTCAGCACTCCCTGATCACCGCCGGAGATTATCCCTTTGGCTTCCCCACTCAGCGCCAGCATCTGCCGGGCATACGGGAGCAGATTGCTGCCGGCGAAGGTTGGAATCATCCCCCTGCCCGAACGCTCCAGCAGAATAGCTCCGTACAGCTCCTCCAGCTTGGCGATCTGCGCCGTCACACTCGATTGTGCGTATCCCAGCACTTCTGCCGCCCGGGTATAACTTCCGTGGTCTGCCACTGTACAAAAGGTCCGCAAATAGGTTAATTCCATACACAGCTCTCCTGAATTATCAATATATTCGATATTTAGTATCACAGACTATAGATAACTCCAATTATAGTTCCCCTATATAATAAAACCAACCCGTTTAACCAAGGAGGACTCCGCAATGAAACTACAGGCGAAATCTCAAGTACTGGCTGCTCCGGCAGCGGCCTCCGCAGATGCGGTACGCTATTTCACGGCCAAAGCAGCATTCGAGACCGATGTGGCCGATGTGGCTTACGATCTGCGTGAAGGGATCACCGGCTTCCAGCTGGTCGATGTCCGCGATGCCCGTTCATATGAGGAGGCTCACCTGCCGGGAGCCCTCTCCCTGCCCTCCGGGCGGATAAACCACACTTCTCCGGAGCTGCCCACAGATGATGTACTCATTCTGTATTGCTGGGGACCCGCCTGCAATGGAGCCAGTAAAGCTGCAGCCAGACTGGCTGCCCAGGGCTACCTCGTTAAGGAGATGCTGGGCGGTATCGAGTATTGGCGCAAGGAAGGGGGCAGACTGGAGGGCACCCTGCAGGAGAAAGCGCCGCTGTACTATAGCATGCCTGCCGGATCACAATAGCAACAAAGAAGACCCCTAGGAGACTAGTCTCCTAGGGGCCTTCTGCAGCAATCACTCCTTCATTTCTTCGTGAAGATTAGTTTATCGAGGTTGCCCACATAATTCAGACTCGAGGTAGTCGATCCCTTCAGTGAGACATACAGATGCTGCTTGCCGGTCAGTGTCTGACTGAGCAGAGCGCCTGCAGTCTTGTAGTTCCCCCAGGCTCCGCCTGTATTGGGCAGACTGACCGTACTGATCACTGTGCCGTCTTTGCCGCCCAGCCGGATCTCAGCTGTGATGTCAGCCGGGGCACGATTGGTCGGCGCATCGTACTGGATGGACACGTAGTTCTTGCCCTGTACGCCGAAATCAACATTCTCAAAGGAGAACCAGGCTCCGGTAAATGTATTAGCCACTACAGTTCCGCCGTTGTTGCCTTCAGTTTTGAGCGGATTGCTGTTGAAGGTATTTTTGGCATCGGACCAAACGGTCTTGTTCTCAAATTCCACAAGAACATCCGGCTCAGCTGCGGCCAGAGAGAAGGACGCATTGTCAAAATTACCGATATACTTGAAGGTTGAATCCGTTGTGCCCCTAAACACCAGGTAGATGTCCTGCATGCCGGTAAGATTCTTGCTCAGCGCCCCGGACACCGTCTTGTATGTCCCCCAGGCATTTGCAGTCGGCGGCGCTGACAGAGTGCCTACAAGCTCACCGTCCACTCCGCCCAGACGGACTTCAACAGATGAATCTGCAGCTGTATTCGTTGAATTGCCTGTATACTCCACCGACCACTGATTCACGCCCGTGCTGCCGAAGTTCATTCCCTTGTACGCCAGCCAGGCCCCGCTAAAGGTATTGGCAACCTGCTTGCCGCTGATGCCGTTCTCGGTCTTCAGCGGACCACCGTTGGCCGGATTATTATCTGTGGACCAGGCATCATAGCTCTCTAGCTCCAGCTTGGTATAGTCGGTCCGGATCGCCTGGTAGTCCCAGATGAACTTGTCCAGATTGGCGATATACGGACGATTGCTGTCGGTACTGCCCTTCAGCACGAAGAACAGGCTCTGCTTACCGGTCAGTGTACGATTGAGGATTCCTGCCGCCGCCTTGTATTGCGTCCACCCTGCACCGGTATTCTTAAGCTCCACATTGCCGAGAAGCTCGCCGTCTACAGCCCCGAGCCGAAGCTCAAGCACTGCATCCGCCGGTGTCCGGTCAGAGTTTGCATTATACTCGACCGTAATCCGGTTTGTCCCTTTGGTTCCGAAATCGATATCCGCAAAGGATAGCCAAGCGCCGGTAAAGGTATTGGCGACCACCGTACCGTTATTGCCGTCTTCAGTTTTCAGCTTATTGTTGTTGAACGTATTGACCGCATCCGACCAGGCCGTGCGGTTCTCAAATTCTACCGTCCCCATATCCACTACCGGTGGCTGCGGTTCCTCCGCCGGGTCAGGTACAACCGGAGTCTTCACCGGTACCGGCAGCGGTTCAGGCAACGGATCTTCCCCGCCCGGCTGCTCTCCTCCAGGTTCGCCTGGTTCACTTGGTTCACCAGGGTTCTGCGGTGCCGGCTCCGGCTGCGATTCAATAGGATCAGCCAGCCACAACGAGTCGTAGATGTTGCCGTTAAAGCTGTCCACCAGATAGATATTCACCTGATACTTGCTGGCGTTCACACTGAAGTTCTGCGTCAGCTCGAAGCCGCCGGACTGGACCGGTACGGCACTGGACAGCAGTGCCTGCTCTCCTCCGTCCATCAGCTGAATTACAGCAACCGCCGAGTCTACATAATCCCCTTTGAGCGTTCCTGATACCTCTACGGTCATATTGCCTGTGCGCTTCACGTCTGCCTTCAGATCGTACACATCCCATAGGATGTCCGAGGTGTACGGGGCATTAGAAACCAAGGCATCACCTGTCATGACATTCCGTTCCTCATTTGCTTGGATGCGTACTTGTACAGCGCCCGCCGCAAAGGCCTGCGGTCCGACCGTCTGCGGATTCGCTGCAGCTGTCTTCCAGCTCACACCGCCGTCGGTGCTGTATTCATAATCGGCCGGGCTTGTGAAGCCCGGTACTGTCGTCCAGCCGAAGGTATTGGCCGTATCGTCCACCAGCGGAGCTGTTGGCGCGTCAGGCTTCACCATTTCCTTGACTGTCTCCAGACTGAGATCAAATGCGATATCCGAGCTGCTGAAGTTTACCTGATGCACTTCTGCGGCGAGCACATTGATGCCTTCCTGCAGATAATCCGGATTGATCTCATAACGGTTCCAGTCACGTTCGTCTCCGACTGTAGCATTGGCATTTGTACCATAAGCCACAGCCCCGTCCGGCATGTTCGTCCGGATAATCTCATGTCCGTTCAGATAGACGATGGCGCCGTCATCACGGATCAGACCGGCGTCCAGCTCCAGTATGTCCTGCAGCTCAGATGCATTGAACGTTGTGCGGAAGTAGGACGTCGTATATTTCTTGCTGGCATCCGGACCGTAGCCGATCACAGTTTTGGCATACCCCTTGTTGTCGTAGCCGAGCGGTGCCTGCCCGGAGGACCAGCTGCTGTCATTGAAGCCCGCTAATGTCCAGCCACTCGCCGGGGCTTTGCCCTTATCATAATATTTCCACTCTGAACCTTCGCTGATCAATGAATTCCGGGAGAGTGTGTTCTCAATGTCAGCATCATAATCTGCTGTAGGAGGTGCCGATTTGGCCGAAGCTCCCCAAGCATAATTAGGCGTATCTCCCATATCAAATTCCAGCGTGCCCCCGTTCATCAGATCATCATAGCCGATCCAGGCCTGATCAAACGATTGACCGTTCAGGGTGGCGGATTGGATGAACCGGTTGGCGGAGGAGACATTATCCGCTTTAATAGTAAAGGTCTTGCCATTATCCAGATGTAGGGTCAGCTCCGAGAAAACAGGTGAGCCGATCAGGAAATTGGCGTCTCCCGGATTGCCGGGAAAAAGGCCCATTGCGCTGTATACATACCAGGAGGACATTCCCCCGGCATCGTCGTCCATAGAAGGCAGATAACCTTCAGGATCAGCACGGTAGACCCGCGATTGGATCGGGAAAGCATACGGCCCGTGGTTGTGGTACTTCTGAGTAACTACCTCGGTTGTATATTCTCTGGCATAATATTGGGTCAGATAAGGATAACCCAGATAGTTGAACAGATAGGGTACATCGATATCCGGCTCATTGATAGCCATGTACTCATTCCGGGCAAAGAAATCCTGCAGCTGCTTCGCCATTTCTGTCTTGCCGCCCATCAGCTTGGCCAGGCCATTGATGTCCTGTGTAGCGGACCAGCGGTATGTCCAAAGATTGCCCTGATAGGCATACTTGTCCACTGCGGTTACATCCCCTTTGGCCACTGTTGTACCGTTCGGGGTAAAGAACCCGGTCTTGACGCCGTTCTCATCGACCTGGTTCGCATTCCACAGCTTCTGATAGGAGAGTGCGAGTTTCTTATACTTCTCGTACGTACTCTTGTCGCCCAGCAGCGCAGCAAGCTTCATGGGGAAATAGGCACTCTTCGCCTTCTCCAGCTTGCCGGAAATTTCGCCGTCCGAAATCGAGAAGTTGTCCGCATCAACTGCCATTCCTTTTAGCGCCGTGTACACGTCATAGTCCGTGAAGCCTTTCGCATAGGCATCGAGAATGACGGCACCGTTGAATTCATTGCGCACCGTCGGGCTTGGCCAATACCCGTCCCCCCATTGCGTGTAGGTTCCTCTGGTCTTGTAAAGATCAACCAGCGATTTCACCATGTTGTTATACTTCTGCGGCTCCAGCACGGAGAACAGGGAGTATTTGCGGAAATCATCCCAGGTCGTCCAGCCGTTATAGTATTCAAAATCCTCACCAAGCCCGGACGCTTGGCGCACCGTATTCTCATCCCTGCCCGCCTTGAAGGTTCCGGCTGAGCTGGTCACGTTCTTCGGATGCAGGTACGTATGGTACATTTGCGTATAAAATACTTTCTTATTCTCTTCATCTTCATCCTTGATTTCCACTTTGCCCAGAACATCGCTCCAGGTGCTGCGGATCTTGGCATGCTGGGCGTCGAAATCCCAGTCTGCAATATCCTGCTTCGCTTCGGCTCTGGCCTGTTCCACACTTACCGCCGACAGACCGACCTTAGCCTGGATCACTTTGCCGCCATTCGTATCGAAATTAACCCAGACTCCGCTGTTCGCCCCGGTACGGACTGCTTCCGTTCCGGTTGTATCGCCCTGCCAGGAGGTGTAGGAATCGAAATCATGGTCAAACTGGATGGAATAATAGAGCTTATAATACCCGTTGCCGCATACGTTCTTGGATTGGATCATGCCCGTAATTTCATTGCTGCCTTCCACCTTCAGGTTGGCATCAAGCATTCCGGCATAGGAATTGGAGAGATCCACGAGTACAGAACCCGTCTTCGCGGATGCCGGGAATGTATAGCGCTGGAAGCCGACATTGTCCGATGCCGTCAATTCTACGCCGATTCCTGATGCCAGCGTAACACCATAGTACCCGGCAGAAGCCTGCTCACTGCTTTTATCGTACAGCTGCTTATATTCATTCACATTCTTCGTGAACGAACGCGTCTCAGGCATCATCAGGATGTTGCCGCCTGCCCCACTGCAGCCTACACCGCTGAAACGTACCTGCGAGAAGCCTTTCAGGTATTTATCCTGATAATAATAGCCGCTGAACGCCCCGCCGTCGCTGTCAGGTCCCAGGGAGACGAGTCCGAACGGCGTCGACGGTCCCGGATTCGTCTGACCGTTATCTCCCAGGGTGTTGATAAGCGGATCAACATAATCCACCGGGTCCAGATTTACTGCAGGATAGGCCGGATATTTCCCGGCATCTACCCCATATACCTGCAGCTCATACAGCCGGACAGTATCGCCGCTCGCTGCAGCTTTGCTTACATAGAACCGGAGATAGCGGGCTGTCACCGGCTGGGGCAGATACCGGTCAACGACCGTCTGCACGTTACCCTGCACAACATCCACATCGCTCCAGCTCTGGCCGTCCTCGCTCTTCTGCAGCCGGAAATTCTGTGTATTCCAGAACGGGCTGTTCGAGCTCTCATTGATACCGGCGTTGTAAACCGTCCATTGGTTAATCGTGTAATCCTTACCAAGGTCGAGCTTCATCCATTTGATCTTGGCGGTTGTATTATCGCACCACTTCGTGTCGTTCTTGCCGTCTACAGCAAATTGCGGCCGTTCATTCACATTGCATTGACCTGAGGCTGTAACTTGTGCATTCAGTGCAACATTCTTCGCCGGGACTACTTCTATACCGGCTTCCGCGGCGGATACCGTAACCGTAAAGGCAGTCACTGAATCCAGCAAGCCAAGCAGCATCAGAACCGACATCAGAATGGAGAACAGTTGTTTACGCATGAGATTCCAATCCCTCGCTTTCATCTTATAGTGAAGAGACGGTCTGAACCAGACGGCCTACCATTACAGCCACCTCAGCGCGGGTGACCTGCTTCTTCGGCTGGAATGCGGTGCCGTCTCCCTGCATTAGCCCGCTCGCTCCCGCCTCGGCCACACTGGCCGCCGCCCAAGAGGCAATTTCCCGCGCATCAGTATAAGCCTTACCTGCCTGGACGCCTGCCCCAAGCTTGAAGTACTTCGAAGCGTTAACCAGTGCTACCGCCGCTTCCTCGCGGGTGATCCGGTCATTTGGCCGGAAGGACCCGTCGTAGCCGTTCATTATACCCGTCGCTGCGGCCTCCGCCGCCTGCTTAGCGTAATAAGCATTTGAAGGCACATCAGCGAACGGTGCTGCAGCAACTTCAGCCGGCACGTTTCCCGTACGCTCTGCAGCCCGCATCAGCAGGGCGGCGAACTCAGCGCGGGTAATGCCGCGGGCCGGTTCATAATGTGCAGCGTCCACACCGTTCACCAGGTGCTTGGCGGCAAGAGATTTCACGGCTGCTTCAGCCCAGTGTCCGGTCATATCCGCGAAATTCTTGTCATAGACAAGCAGTGCATATGCAGAGAAATGGGTCGCCTTGAAGGCTACCGTTCCAGCCGTCAACGTGCCAGCTACATATTCAGCACTGTTGCCGTCCACGTAATAAATGCCGGCGAGTTCCGTCTTCATCGAGGCAATCTGCGCTGGCGCCAGCTTGAGGCTAACCTCTGCCGGCTGAGTCAGCTGATGGATCTCAGTAACATTGCTGCCGTTTAGCGTCTGAATGACCAGCGACAGTAATACGCCAGTCGAAGCATAAGCGGCATCACTGCGGACAGACCCGCTAACCAGTGACTGGGCTTCCTTATTCCAGCTGGCATTCAGAACAATCCGCAACCGGGTCTGATTATCACCCGAGGTCTTCATTGCACCTGCGGGAAAAGAAATCGTCCTTACTCCATCCGTCAGTACAAGGCCTGTATTCCCTGCATTAAGCAGATTCAGCGATTGTTGCGGGAGCTCAAGTGCCACTCCAGCTTCTCCAGCCGTGGCCGGCAGCTCAATTGTGATCTGGCCAGCAGCTTGCTGCATAGCCTGCGCCAGCGTATCTGTACCAATCAGATAACGCCCGTCCCCGGACAGCTCCGGCTTGATACGTGCTGAGCTGGCTTCCCCAGCTCCGGCAGGAATCAAGCCGTCCGGAGAAGTCTGGCCGCTGCCCGTTCCAGCAGGCTGTGGCGTACCCGGATTACTTGGCGTTCCAGAATCAGGAGTTCCTGGAGTCGGACTCGGTGTCGCCATTGGTGTCGGTGATACCGTTGCTGTCGGCGACACTGTTGCTGTCGGCGACACTGTCGCTGTCGGTGAGACTGTCGCTGTCGGTGCCACTGTCGCTGTCGGTGCCACTGTCGCTGTCGGTGCCACTGTCGCTGTCGGTGCCACTGTCGCTATCGGCGTTGGCGTTGGCGTTCCAGTACCCGGATTACCCGGTGTTCCCCCGCCCGGCTCCTCTTCTCCCGGAATCATGAATGGTTGGCTCAGGGTTGTTCCGCCGGAACCGGCAACCACGTTATAGCTTCCGGATGGAGCCAATAGCTGGCTTGCCGGAATTGACACCCGCTGGGTATAGGCTCCGTCTACAGCTTTCAAGACATCAATATAGAACACTGTTCCGGCCGGGCTGACGATTTTGACAACAACCTGGTCACCCGGGCCCGGTGTCGTTCCAGACAGTGTGATGCTGCCGCCGCGCTCAGCCTCCTTTCCGCTCAAATGGAGCGTGAAGGAGTTAGCAGCGAAGACTGCAGCAGGTGAACACAGGAACAATAAGACCATAATGGCCGCTACAACTTTTTTCACCTTCGGATTCCTCTCTTTCCTGATCACTGAAGTTCTACCGGTTTCGCAAGCTGTCCAGGCACTTCAAGGTTGTTGTTGAACTGGTCAAATACAAAAACCTTGACCCGGTAGTTTTCACCTTTCACATTGTAGTACTGGGACATCGTCAGATGGCTGCTCGTAAGCGGGATAGCGTTAATCAGCAGCGGAGTATCGCCGTCCATCAGTTCGAAGACAACATAAGCGCTGCCGGTATACTCCGCGAGACGATCCAGTGAGACCTCCACCTGAAGCTGATTATCGCGCTTAAGCACACCTTTTATCTCGTACGTATCGGTATAATCATTTGGCGTGAACGGCTTGTCCGAGAGCAGTGCTGTTCCTGCTAGAGTACCGGCTGCCATATCACCTTTGATGCGCACCTGCACCATGCCTGCTGCGTAGCTGCCGTCATGGATCGGCTGCGGGTTCACCGTGACCGGCTGCCAGGTTTCGCCTCCGTCCAAGCTATATTCATAGTCAGCTGCTTCAGGGTAGCCAGGTACGAGTGTCCAGCCGAAGGTGTTGCGGGCATCGTCAATGACCGGAGCGGTCGGTGCCGCCGGATGCTCACCGCCGGAGAACACGGTAGCTTCCGAGGAATTGTCCCGCTTGTCTACGGCTTTGACTACAAACTCATAATCCACAGCCGGATTAGTTCCCGTTACCTTATATTCATACTGGCTCCGCGCTTCTTCCACGGGTACATAAACACTCCAGTTCGTCCCGAGTTTACCGTTCTTCTCATAAATCCGGAAGCCTCTGACGGCATCAGCGTCACTCTTGTCGGCTGGTCTTACCCAGGTAAGTACGGCCGCCTTGTCCTCTGTCCTGCCAGCTGCCAGCTCCTTCACCGGTTCGGGCTTGCTGTCATCGCGGACAATGGTGTACGTATCGAATGGAGCTGCATCGCCCGATTTGTACGAATTGATAGTGAAGCTGTCTTCCGTCATCGTGATGCCGGAGTAGATCGGTACTTTAGGCTGCTGATATACATTGGCATAATACGGATTTACACCCTTTTGGATATCGTAATATTTCGTACCGGCGGAATTATTGATCATGTACAGCGTACCGTCAGGGTTCAGCGGATTGCCGTCGCCGTTTTTTTGAATATCCGTTACCGCTTTGTCCTCATACATCTGGTACGAGCGCATGAAGGTATGGTCATGACCCTGCAGTACCACATCGATACCCAGCTCATCGAACACCGGAACCATCTTCTCTCTCAGCGCCAGAATATCACTGTCCAGTGCATGGTTCCCGAGCGAATAGACCGCCTTGTGGAAAGCAACCACTTTCCATTTCTTGTCCGTTACAGCTACCTCACGCTTCAGCCAATCAACCTGCTGTTCGAAGGAATTACGCTGACGCTCGTCCCAGCCCATGTCCATCGTGTTCAGCACCATGATATGGGCATCGCCGTAGTCGTAGGAATAGACACTGCCTGGAGGAAGCGGATCATCGATTGAATCATTCGGATAGTTGAAATGATAATAATAGTTATCGTTATACGGCCCTTCATGATTGCCGACAGCCGCCATTAGCGGAAGCTTCATCAGCATGTTCTGCGGCTTGCCGAAATAGTCCAGCCACTGTGACTCCAGCGATCCGGCATCGACCTGATCCCCGGTCATTACCAGGAACTTGGCATCCGGATAATCATCCAGCCCGTTCTTCAGTGTTTTGGCCCATACCTCATAGTCGTTGGTATTTGCACCTTGGGAGTCAGTCATATAGAGGAAGTTGTATGCCTTTTCGTTCTCCCCCTCAGTCATGAAGCTGCCTGCGGCGCTCCAGTTTCCGTCACTGCCCACACGGTATTTATAAGCAGTTCCGGGAACAAGTCCGGTAGCAATCGCTTTATGGCTGATAAAAGCACCTTTTGTCGAGCTAGTGATATTCAGATTAAGCGCCCTGGTGTCAGCAGGATCTCCAACAAAGCGCTGCTTCACTGGGGAGTCAAAGTCCTGGTCTGCCGGCACGATCTCTACAATGCTGTCCATAATCCCCGCTGGTGCGCTGTCGGGTCTTTCATAGCTTGTATACCAGGCGAAGGACCGGTTGGTCTTCGCTTCATTCTGGAAGGACATTGCAATCGCAATCGGTGAGTAATCCACGGCCTCTGACATATTATCAGGACTATAAACGAAACTGCCCGCAGATGTACCGTCTGTAAACTTCAGTCCTGCCTGCCCGTCATAGGAGATGTTCACAATTTGCCCAGGCTTCACGATGGAGCCAAGTGTCAGTGTAAGCTGATCAGGAGCACTGCCTTGAACCGCATTCAGGAGCGGAATCACAGCTGTGTCCGTCTTGACTGTCAGATGGCTGGCCAACTCGGACGAAACCTGCTGCAGATCACCCGTGAGCTGCAGCGCTACACTGGTACCACCAGAATCTACGCTGCCGTAGACAGGGCCATTGTAATCAACCGGAAGGTAAAGGGCAGAGGCAGGTATAATCTGCTTCGTTATCCCCGGACCCGACCAGCGCAGATACAGGTTCGATCCGCCGAAATCCTCGAAATATTCTACTTTAAAGTTGTGCTTCACTCCGCCTTGCAGTGTAATCGGAGTGCTGGTCTGTTCCACATCCCAGTCGTTAGTCCAGTGGTCGATCACAAGCTGGTCGTCAAGCCACATCCGGAAACCATTGTCGCCGATCATATAGAAGGTATAGTCGCCGGACTCCGGCGCCATGATCTGGCCTGTCCAGCGGATATTTGCATCATCCGAGCGTCCGGTCCATGTCTGGAGAACGGGGTCCAGATTGCTGAAGTTAATCTGGGAATCAATTCGTGTGGACTTATAATCACCGAACTCAAAGGTCTCGGTACCGGTGTAATATTGACCAAGTAATCCGTGGTCTTTCGAGGCGGATACCCCTGCAGAAGCGTTGAGTTCGAGGGAGAAAAACGTATCGGAGCTGCCGCCCCTGTCCTGATGTACCTCGGCGGCAATTACATTTGTGCCCTTCAGTAACAGAGCCGGATTGATATTGAAGTTATTATCGAGCCGCTCGTCGCCGATGGCCGAAGAAGCATAAGTATTATAGAGAATCGTACCCGTCGGCAGGTTCGTGCGGTAGACTTCCTGACCGTTCAGATACACAACTGCGCCGTCATCCCGGACCAGCGTAGCCGCGAGCTTAAGGATAGCTGCCGGGTCGTCAATCTGAAATTCCTTGCGGTAATACGATGTTGTATATTTTTGGCTTGAATCCGTGCCGTAACCGATCCAGGTGTTCAGATCCAGCCCTTTGCCGCTGCCGGCATAGCCGAGCGGGGCTTGTCCCTGCTTCCAGCTGCTGTCATCGAAATAGACATCCTGCCAGACCGTAGCCTGATCAGAACCGTCATCCAGATACACCCATCCACTGTCCTTGGCGATCAATGTTCCCTCTGCAGCAGCAGCTGACATGGGAGCATCCTCACCGGCAACAAGAGATATTTCTCCGTCTGCACCGCTGGCGGCAGGCTCTGCAGCAGATGCTGATCCTGAGTTATCCGTTCCCTCAGCCGGATTAGCACCTGTGTCTGCAGGCTCTGCACTGGCCGGTAGTAACGGCACATAACCAGCGGTGAACAATGAAGCCGTCAGCAATGCAGCTGCAAGCATTCGGCTTAGCAGCTTAAACCTCTTCTTCACTTCTTTTCCCCCCAAATGAAAGTTATGATCATTTGGAAATGATACGTTTACCGGGCGAACTGTTCAATGCATGCTTGGTAAAACCGGGATGAGTTTTATGTAAAATTTGAAGAAATATATCTGGGAATTAATTCATTATAATCTATAATTATTCACGATCTTCCAAATCGCCTCCCTTACCCGCTACTGCCAAATAATCTGTGTCCCTTATAAGTAGCCGACGAAGCAGGGCTAGTTGTAATTCCGGCATTCTAAAAGGAAATGTAATCGGGAGGTTAAAACAGCTATAAAATTTACTATGAATTCCAGCAGGAACAAACAGCTTTTGTGTATATTTATCTCAACAAAAAGCAGAAAAGCGTTCCTCCATAACCGGAGAAACGCTTTTTGGTTTATTTGGCAGCCGCTTTAATGTGACTCCTCATCCAGGAACGGCTTATTCACATAGTAATACATCACGCCCATCAGCACCCCGCCGCCGATGAGATTCCCCAGCGTGACCGGTACAAGATTATGCACAACGCCTCCCCATGATATGGTGCCGGGGTGATCCAGCACGAGCGCAATTGCGAAGGTACACATGTTGGCAATACTGTGCTCATACCCGGAGATGAAGAAACAGAACACGAATAGAACCATGGCGAACATTTTGGCTCCGTCGCTTTTCATCGACATCGGGACGAAGAAGGCCAGACAGACGAGCCAGTTACAGAGAATAGCCCGGAAGAACAGCTGCAGCGCCGGGGCTTCCATCTTGTGAGCCACCACATTCAGCAAAAACCCGTTCACAGAGGAATCATAGAATAATCCGGTCAGAAAAATCAGCAGGGCAAACGCCGTAGCCCCAAGGATATTACCGATGTAGCTCACTACCCACATCCGCACTACCTCAGTCCATGCCATCTTGCGTCTCAAGGCCGCGTAGGTGTAATAGAAGGTATCTCCGGTAAATAAATCTCCCCCGCCGTAGGAAATGAGGATGATGGCTGCGCCGAACGTAATCGCAGCCATCGGATAGGTCATCGGCGATTGTTCCATATAGAAGAAGTTGCCGGTCTTAAACGCTACGATAACGCCGAATCCAATAAACATGCTGGCGAGCATGGCTCTGGCAATATACCGCAATATGCTTTGCCGGAAGATCTTCTGTTTCTTCAGTGCCAGCTTCTCCACCTGTAGCAGTGCCTCGTTCTCCATTTGACCTCCGTCTTAGCTTCGTATTTTCAGTGATTGTAGAGGCTGCTGTACAGCCTCCGGGTTATTATACCCAATAAACCGCTGGAAATTGCTTGAACCACAGAGCGTCAATATTTATGGAGCCTGCACACTATCCGAACCTGCCTTACAGGCCTCTATCATCCGGGTCATTCAGCCTGGCAATAGCTTCCGCTTTCTCACTGCTGGCTACGACGATAAGCACAACTATCAAACATCCCAGAATCATCCGCTTATCCCCTCTTTCTCCACAGGTCGCCTTAGTGACAACTTATGTGGGAGAGCGGAGCATTATGAATGCTGATTATCATGACAAAAAAAGCCCGCTGATCCCCATCAGCAGGCTTATTGCAATCCTTCGTATGTGCTTACGGGCCGCAGATCAAATCATCAGTTCAAAAAGCTGCTCAGCCCATTCTCCGCCTGCTTCAGAGCCTGCGGCTGCGAGCCCTCATTAAGCCCGAGCCGGTTGTTCAGCTGGGTGTTGATGGTCGTCATTTTGGACGTATAATCCTGGCAGCTCTCGATAATCCGCCGGTTGGACTGCTCCGAGGTATCCAGAGCACTTAGCAGATCGCCTATTGCCTGATTCACAGCTTCGAGTGACATGGACGGCTTGGAGAGCAGCTCCGTGGTCTTCTCGGTAGTTGTACGCAGCAACCGTGCGTTCTCCTTGAACTGATCCTCGATCGTCTTGTTGGTGGCTTCCACAGCGTTAATGACATTCTCCTGATCAGCCAGGGACATGGCAATCATCGCCGACACGGTGATCAGGTTAGAAGTCTTATCAATCGCGTTGTTTACGGAATCGATCAGCTTATCATTGTTGTCATTGATGATATCCGTTGCCGCAATCGCCTGATTGTAGAGCAGAATCATTTCGGTCATGGACTGAATCCGTACCATTACCTTGCGCAGTCCCCGTTCCAGATACGCCTTGCGGAACTCGTTCTCCGGCTTGGCGATTTCTACCTCGAACAGCTCCTTCAGCTTGTTGCCGAAGGCAATTTTGGTCTGCAGGTTATAAATCTCCTCCATCGAGGTGCGCTTCAGCTGGCGCATGTTGACGATGCTCTCTTCCAGCGTATCGCGGCCGTCGCGCAGACCGGTAATGATGGCATCAATATTGGTGCGGACGGACTGATATTTGTAGACATAATTTTTGAGCGGACTCTTGCGCAGCATTTTGCCGAAAAAGCTGACATTCTTGCTCTGCTGCAGCGTCTCGCACTCATTACGCAGCTTCATAATCATATTCGGCACTTCCACCCGCTTGCCGCTCATCAGGTCATTGACCGGACGATCCAGCAGCTTAAGGGTTTGTCCCGCTTTTTCCTGCGTCTTCACGCCAAGCTTGCCGATATCATCCATCAGGGAATCCAGGGCTACAGTATCGGTCTTGGACACCTTCTCAATTAACTGGGAAGCTTCCTCCACTACCTTCTGTTCATCTTCTTTTCTCAGCTCGATCAACTGCGTGGACATGGTTTTCCTCCTCCTATAGTTCGGAACTGCTGTAACGCTGATGAATCAGTTCCGCCTTGGTCTGAAGTTCCATCAGGTCTTTATGTTCGATCGTAGACGCAATATCGGATATTTTGGTATCGACATCACGCAGACCGTTCAGCAGCATTCTCCGGTTTCTCGTCTTGGCTTCGCCGCCCAGCCTCAGGAACGGATTGATCACACCGTTGAGATCCTTCAGCACCAGTCTGCGGACGGTGTGGTTGATCTCGCCATTGCCAAGTTCCTGCAGCAGAGGAATCACACGCTGCAGTCTGGCGAACAGCGCCAGTGACTTCTCGACGATCTCATTGTCCAGCGTATCCTTCTGCCCTTCAGATATAATCATATCCTCCAGAATGCTAAGATACTCCACTACCGGAGCGAATTCCGCTCCGATGGTAATCTCCCCTCTGGTCTCAGCTCCCGCTTTGACCGCAGAAGCCTGTCCCGCAGCCGGGAGTGGGCCTGCGGCCGGGGCGCTGCCAGCCGGTGGGGACTGAAGCGCCCCGGCTGAAGCTGCAGGAGCCGCTGCCGGCTCTTGGCCGGCGGGAATAACCTCCACCGGGAGATTCACTCTTGTGCGCCTGAAGCCCGGCACCGCAAGTGCGGCCCCGGCAACCGGAAGCAGCAGCGAGATCAGCTCGGGCAGGAACCCGCTGGTCAATACAGCCACAACATAGCCGGCCCCGGCGTATACCAGTACTTTGAATTTAGCTTGCATTCCTTCTCACCTCTTATGAGCGTGAATGCTCCACACTCAATTCACGGAATCCGTAACCACGGATTCTCCGTTTATTTTCATGATCAGCGGCTGCTCAACATGGCTTGCCAAGACATTGTGCGCGAATTCTACAGGCTGAACTTCGCCGCCCAGAGCGCTTTTGACTGCCAGATAAGGGAAGTTAATTCCGGACAGACACGAGATATGCAGGCCCCCGGACATCCGCGGATTAATCTCAAGCAGCTTGGGTACATCGCCGCTATATTTCATCTGGACATTGAAATTATAAGGAATCCGGTAGGTCTCGGCCACCCTGCGGGCAACCTCTTCCAGCTCCGGAATATGCTCCATCAGCCGCAGCCGTCCGCCCGCCTTACGGCGCGGGACAGCGGCAAGCAGATTGCCATGCGCATCTGCCAGACAATCAATACTATATTCATATCCCTCCAGCAGCTCCATAACCATCAGATTAGGAAAACTCTCCGCTCCGGAAAGAATACGGTAAGCATCCTCGAAGGAAATCAACGGCGTTACATGTCCAAACAGCTCTTCCAGCGGGCTGCGGTTATTATCTATAATCCGGAATCCGAGACCGCCCTCTGTTTCGGTCGGCTTGAAGCAGACCTTATGTCCCTTGGAGACGAGTTCTTCATAGGCTTCCTTGAACTGCTCTGCATTACTTACGACATGATAATCTGGAATCGTCATGATTCCGTTAGACTTCACACTTTCGTAGAACTTGCCTTTATCCATAATCATTTCCAGCAGATCCTGATCGCGGCAGACCAGCACCTTAGTCCCGATGGTATCGAACAAGGACACATGCCGGGCGATATCCAGCATATGCAGCCGCGGAATGAAAATATCAATCTCATTGCGGCGGCAGAAATCAACGCAGAACTGCACGTATTCGATTCCCGTAAGCTCAGGCTCAGCCCCTGCAACATCAGCACCCTGCAGCGACATATGGCGGATATCCGGGTGGGTGACGAATATTTGAACCGGGATGCCGTCTTCATTGTTCCGGATGAGATTCATGTAATGAAAAGCCACGGAAAACCAGCGATTGAAATAAATATTTACCTTTTTCATTGTGGCCCAACTCCCAATGCTGTCAAATTATTATAAATCGTTTGAACATACTGCATAATCTCATCCCCGGCAAATACACCCGATTGCTTCGTGAAAGGATACTCTAAGTTTACTAGACCCGCCTGCTGCTCGGCAAATATTTCTCCGTGACAGGGGGCAATGGCATAGTCCGCAGCCGCCAGCAGGCTCTTGTCCAGCAGGGAATCGCCTGAAGCGACCATCGGCTCTGAGCGGACGGTACGGCGGACATGAAGGATCGCGTCACTTTTGTTCACGGCCTCCGGCACAATATAGAGCTTGCGCCCCTGCAGCGATACCTTCCAGCCCAGTCCATCCAGCCGCTCAGCCATACGGGTAATCTCATCCAGCGGCAGAGAATCACGGTGTACTACGAAGGTGTAGAACAGCTCGTCACAATACCGCTCGCTGGTAATCCATTCTGCCCGTACTACAGAGCGGACAATCCTGCCGGCTTCCTCAGCCGGCACGGACCCGCGTTCCACCAGCAGCCCGACAGCCGCCCGCCATTCCGGGTCCACTACCCCGTTCACGAGAATGTTGCCTCCATTACTGGTAACGGCATAATCCGGAATAACGGTCTCCTGGAACAGGTTGATCCGCCGGTACTGTGCGATAGTGCGCGTAGTGACCGGCATGAAGACGATCTTCGCCGCAAGCTCTTTCAGCATATCCAGAGCCTGCTGCGATATATACGAGACCGTTCTGCCGTCAATCACTTCGGCCGGCACCAGACCGGGGGCATCCCCGGGAACTCCGATGGCATTCAGAGAGTAGATCAGCGTACGGTCCAGATCACTGGCGTAGATCATTCACTCTCCCCTTTCAGCGGCTTAATGATCCCGCAGCAGGAATACGTCAGTCCGGGGAATACCTCCACAGGTACACCACGGTCTTCGGCCAGCAGCAGAATATGCCGCAGGTTGGGATTGTCCAGCCGATCAACAAGGATTCTCCAGGGCACTCTGCGCAGCAGCACACGCGTGGTCTCGCCAACCCCCGGCTTCACCAGATTGATATTATCAATGCCGAAGGTCTCCTGGATACTGCGGATATCAGCCAGCCCCTGCCAGGTAATCTCCGGAGGATCCGCCTGCATCTCTTCAGCAAGCTTCAGCCCCTCCGCAGCCACCTCACGGAAATAAGGAGTCACAGCTTCCACGAATACATTAGACAGATCACTATCCAGCCATTCCTTATAGAACTTGGCACCATGGAACTCCTCCGGTCCGATCAGATCGTCGCGGAGCACGGTACGGCTCATCAGACCGGATACCGTAGAGTTCAGGCAAGCGCTTGGGATCAGATAATCTTCCCTTGTGCCGAAGGTTCCCGAACAGTATCCGGGATCGGCGAGCACCGCCAGGTCATCATTCAGGGTAATCCCATATTTGCTGTACATGCTCCCGCAGGCCTCGATCAGCACCTGGCGGATAGCCCCTTTGCCGGTCCAGCCGTCAATGAACTGCAGCTCCGCATCGCTTCCGTGCTGCTGCAGCATATATAGCACAGCGTTCTCATCGATACCTTTACCCCGGATAATCGAAATACTGTAATGCGGCAGATCCGCTTCATAGCGCTCCAGAATATACCTTTTGATCAGCACGCCTATCGGGGTACCTGCTCTTGCCAGTGAGACCAGAACCGTATTCGCCGTTCCCCGCTGAGCCACAATCATCTCAGATACGGCAGCTACAGCAAGCGCCACCTTCCTCGCGGTATGCTGCAATGTCTCATGGAACAATTCAATATACTGCTCCGTCGGCTGGTATTCTACAGGGAGCATCTCTGAGTAATGCACGCCCGACTGGATTGCTTCCTCCCGTTCGGCTGTTCCCCGCTCCAGGGATACATCGCTGAGGTCCTTGAGCAGAAACGTAACATCGGAGGCAGGGTAGCTGCCCAGCGGAACCGGAGGGGATATTCTTCTGTTCATTATCTCTTCCATTTCGATTCCCTTCATATCCGCGAGCCTCCAGTTTCAGGTTCAGAGGCCAGTATAATAAGATGCACCTTATTGCCTGCCAGCCTCTGCAAAATATCCGTCATCGGTTCAATCCGCTGCCGCGGCACATCCCGCTCAAGCAGCACAAAGATATCATCATACTGGCCGGGATCCACATTATAGATGAAATTGGTGATCTCTGTGTCGCCTGCGGACGGATACGCTGCTGCACTGTGCACACCGTAATCGGCACGGCGCTGCGGATGGATCGGACTGCGGGTAGAGGATTGATAGGACACGCCCTCACCCATCTCCGCGGCAATCCGCATCGGCAGATACATGAACTCGCCTACGCCCATCACCAAAGTGCGGGAGCCTTCCCGTAAGTCACGGAGCTTCCCGGCCACCCTGCTGACGCCTTCGTCAATCCGCCGGTTATCTGCAGATTCTAGACCAAAACGGCCGCTGTATTTCAAATAGGGGGAGAGATTCACAACACCCTGCGCATCCGCAGAGGACACCCGCAGCCGCTCTAACCCGTCCTGTATATACGTGGTCACTAGCTCTGCAACTGCTGCGGATGGTTCTGCGCTTCCGGCTTGCGGCTTCAGCAGAGGGGTTCCAGTCACCTCAATGCTGCCCTGCAGCAAAGATAAGGCGGTGATTCTAATTCCCAGCTCCTGCTCCAGATCACGGTAAGCCTGAATATTCGCGGTGCTCCGCCAATCCAGAAGTGAAGCCACTACATACTCGCGGCGCGGGAATTTGGACTGGATATCACGAATGGTATTGATCGCCGTATTGCCGGTCGTAATCTCATCATCTACCAGCACAATCGGCTCTGTTCCCGATAACAGCTTGGGATTCAGGGCGTAACAGAGATGATCTACAGCATGGGAATGCTCCTCTTCGAAGGTAACTACCGACTCCAGTTCAGGAATATTCTCACGGGTCGTATGAATATATGAGGCTCCGCCGGCAAACATGTTGTACATGCTGTGACCCAGGGCGGTAGCGGTTTCGGCAAAGCCGATAAATAAGGCAGGCTGAGGCAGAACCAGACGTGCAGCAAGCAGATCATGATAGGCCTCTTCCGCGAATTCAGGATAAATCAGGCCATGAACCGCCTGGCTCATCAGCTTGTCCATGATCTCCCGTTCAGCGCTATCCGCACTCATCTCTAAGTACAGGAGAAGGGCAAGTGCCGCTCCGCTAAGCAGAGGGGTATAGGGACCTACAGGAATATGTTTGCCAAGCACTTTGCTGACGAATAGAAAAGAGCGTTTCTTGTTGATACGGGCGGCCATGGAGAATAAGGCTTCCACGGGCATATGAAAGGGGTTGGAGGTTTCCGTTACCGTAACCTGCAGATTCTCGACGATATTAAACGTGTGTATATTCGTTCTCGGGTAGTAATCCGACAAAATGCTGTTGTTCATGTAACACCCCGTATATTTGAGATCGTAGTAAAATACGTCTAGCCCAGTTCAAATGCGGCTTAATTTCATTCATCTTGTTGTAATATTCGCTCTTGAACACTCCGCGGCTGCCATCATTGCTCTCCACAATACTTAAGGCGTCCACATATTCTTCATGCATTACTGTATACATCGCCTGCACGGGTCTGAGATGGGAAGGATGAATGATCGTTTTGCCCACAATACCGTTTTCCTTGTCCAAAATCACTTCACGGATCAGGCCATCCATCGAGCTGGAAATGTATTTATTCCGCATCTCACGGCCATGTTTGCCATAGGTATCTTCAAAAGGAGTCTCGCGAAGCTGAGGACGCAGAACCCGGTGTCCTTTGCTGGCGAAGTATTCCCACACAGGTCCCGAGATGACATACCCTTCTTCCACACGGCCAAATATATTAATAATATCCGACATGCAGTCGCGGATCGGCGTCAGGTCATAGATGCTGATATCGGGACTGCGCCGCAGTCCGAACAGGCTGGAGAAATCCGTTGCTCCAATTCTGACATTGAGCACATATTCGCGGTATTGCCCCAGCAGATCACGGATGGCCAGCAGGCTGTCCAGCCGGCTCTCCCGGTAGATGATCGGAGCATTCTCCAGAATCGGCATTCCGTACAGCACAGGGGCTGAATAAGTACGCGTGTTATTGTAGTCGGCAATGGCCTCAAAAAATTCCACACCGTTCAGGACAGAAAACTTGGGAAACACAAAACCGGTCAGCATCGTTATTAAAGAACCCAGCCGGAAAATCAGATCCTGCAGCTGCTCCGGATTGCGTACACGGATGAACAGCAGCGGCAGACTGCCTCTGGGCTCCGGATCATTCTCGGCGTAAGCGGACAGGAAGGCGAGATGCCGCACAACGGATTCTTCAGCATAATCCACCTCGCCATCCCCTATGGCATCCTCCAGATCTATGATTACCGTAACGAGCCCCGAGGCTCTCAGCTTAATAATATCTTCGGCAACACTGGACCTTGTAGCAGGCATATAAAGGGCAGCTCCGACGGCATAAGCCAGTAAATCCTTGCTGGTTGTATGATCAAATGAAACCGGCGGAACATGAAATAATGAAGTTTTCTGTTCTTGCGTAAGGTAATCGAAATATCTCAAGGCCTTTCCCCCTTAATGTTGTGCCAAGCACAAAACGAATAGCCTCTCCATATAGAGACAAGCAGAACCGGCTATGCCGTCCTCTCGGGGACGGCATCCGGCTTTCTCAAATACAAGCAAAGGCCATGCTATAACATATAACGATTACCCGGAAGCACGCCGGAGTCCACCCTTCCCGTGAACTCCCCGGCTTCCTGTACAGCTATGAATCTAAAGCTATCCATCAGGGGAATCAGGCTTTGCGGTTCGCCTCTTTTTTGCGTTTACTGGCGCTGTACACAATGGTACCCACAAACACTGCAATCAGAACCGTGAAGAAGATCACATGCGGCATCTCATACCCGAACGCACCAGCAAGCATTTTACCGGCAATAAGTGCAATGAGCAGGAAGGCTGACTGTTCCAGTTCAGGGTATTTAGCAATCAGCTTGAGGAATACCTGTGCCACGCCGCGCATCATCAGCACGCCGAGGATACCCCCCAGGAATAGCACCCAGACTTGATTACTAAGACCGAATGCAGCAACTACACTGTCAATACTGAAGGCAATATCCATTAATTCAACCAGGAGCACCGTCCTCCAGAAAGAGGTGCCTTTGTTCTTCGTCTCCCCTTCTTCTCCGCCACTCTTAAACAGACCTTTATAGGCAATGTAGAAGAGATACAGAGCACCTAGAGCCTTAACCTCCCAGAATCCAATCAGGAAGGTACCCAGACCAATCGCCAGGAATCTGAATAAATAAGCGCCGAGTATCCCGTAAAACAGTGCCTTACGCTGCTGCTCTTTCGGTAAATGCTTAACCATTACCGCCAGCACGAGCGCGTTATCTGCGGAGAGCAGGCCCTCCAGCAGAACCAGACTCCCTATAATCCCCCAGCTGACAGGATCGGAGAGCGTCGCTACAACATCACTCCAGGAGAAGAAATGCCCATAATTCTCACTGATACTCCTAAAAAAATCACTGAACCAGTCCATTCCACTTGCGCCTCCGGTAAAATAAAATTATTTGCTGCCTGCTACCCAGCGAAGCCCCCAGCCATAGGCCTCATCCATCTCCTTATGACCGCTGAAATATTGCACAAGCCGTTCAATACTGAAGGTCTCGTTGCCTACATTCCGGATCAGCGCGATGGCGCACATGCCCTTACGGTTGTTATGCTCGTCCAGATTAACGACAATATCCGGTCCTCCATCCTGCTTCAGGGTAACTACCCCATCCGCCTCAGACCAATTGGTAACTCCCTTGTAAATAAAAGAAAACACTAAAATTCTTTCGATTTGTGCAACCTTACTTCCGTTTATACGCAGATTCTCGCCGGATGTTACGGAGCCTGTCCGGTCATCCCCATCCAGCATGATGTACGGCGGCTGCTGCAGGTTGCCGAACGCATTACCCAGTGCCTGCACAACTCCCTTGCTGCCGTTCTTCAGTTCATACAGGCAGGCAAGATCGAGATCCACGCCGCCCTTGTTACGGCTGAACAGTCCACCGCCCTGCTTCTGATTCCAGTTCAGGTTGATGACGAGCTCACCGAGACCGGAGGCTGATTTCTTCAGGTTGATGGAATCGCCCTTCTTCTTCAGCTCAATCTTCTTCAGATTGAGATTCAGCGGCGGTGCGGGAGCTTCCGTCTGCTTCGGCGCAGGCGGAGGAGGAATTACTATAGCAGGTCTGGCTTGCTCCACCTTCGGTGGCGGCACCTGAAGCGGCGTGCGTTCCGGCGGTGCCGCCTTCTTCTCAGGCTGCGGTGCAGCCGCCGGAGCAGGCTCATCCTCCACTTCTATGCCATAGTTGCCGCACAGCGCTTTGAGTCCGCCGGAGAAGCCTGCAACGATCGCACTGAATTTCCATTCTTCGCCGTATCTATATAATTCTCCTACCACAACAGCTGTTTCCACAGAGAAATGATTTCCCAGGTTACACCGCAGAATTTCCGCCCCTGTCGCCTGATCCAGGATCCGGCACTGGGCCTCGCTCATCTGTCCGAACATTTGCTTGCGGTTCTCGCCATCATACAGGGTAAGGGTAAAGGCTATCTTCGCGATACCTGCAGGAATCTTGTCCAGTCCCACCTCGAATTGCTTAAGTCCCCCCGAAGCTGCACCCGGCACATCCTTATATCTGATATAAGGCGTAGACGGGTTATTATAAAAGATCAGATCATCGTCACTATTTACTTTGCCTTGCGCCCCGAGCAGGAACGCAGAGGCGTCAATATCCATGGAAGATGGAGCTTTCCACCCGATCTCTACAATGATATTGCGGATTCCCGGGTTTCCTTTGGTCAGGTCTGCTTTCTGCCCTTTAACTACTTCAGTACTCATTCTTACGCCACCTTTATAAATGGATAAGAGTGCAACTTATACACTTTTGTCTATAAAAAGGGCAGGATCGATGATGATCCCGCCTTTGAAGCTTTATTGTGCATCCAGTCCATAATTCTTGCATAGAGCGCTGAGCCCGCCGGCAAACCCGCTGCCGATCGCCTGGAACTTCCAGTCCGCCCCATGGCGGTAGAATTCACAGAAGACAACAGCTGTCTCGGTGGAGAAATCCTCACCCAGGTCAAACCGCAGAATCTCGCGGTCGCTGGAAGCATCTACAACACGAACAAATGCGTTCGATACCTGTCCAAAGTTCTGCACCCGCGTCTCATAATCATAGATCGTCACTGTAATCCCAATGCGCTGAATATTCGCCGGCACCAGGCTGAAATCTACAAGAATCTGCTCATCGTCCCCGTCGCCTTCACCTGTACGGTTATCGCCTGTATGGGTTACAGAGCCTGTCCCGCCGCTTGGGTTGTTATAGAATACAAAGTCGTCTTCGCCTTTGGCTTTGCCGTCCTCATGCAGCAGAAATGCTGAAGCATCCAGGTCGAAATCCTTGCCGCCGCTATACTTGTTTGTATCCCAGCCAAGTCCTACAACTACCTTCGTCAGGCCCGGATTGGTCTTGGTAAGATCAATCCGCTGTCCTTTGGAAAGACTGATCGTCACTGGCAAAAACCTTCTTTCCTCAAAGATTTAATTCCCGGAGTCATCAGGGTCTTATTGCAGACCGTAATCACGGGTCAGTCCGGAGAGGCCGTCTTTGTAGCCGCTGCCGATGGCATTGAATTTCCACTCTGCACCATTGCGGTACAATTCGCCGACAACAACGCCGGTCTCAACGGAGAAATCTTCGCCCAGGTCAAAACGGATCAATTCTTCACTGTTCGCATCATTCACGATACGCACATAAGAACGGGAGACTTGTCCAAAGTTCTGGCTTCTGGCTTCCGCTTCGTAGATTGTAATGGTGAACGCAATTTTATCAACATCCGCAGGAACATTGAGCAAATCAACCTGAACCTGCTCATCGTCTCCGTCGCCTTCACCTGTGCGGTTGTCGCCGGTGTGAACAACGGAAGCGTTCTCGTTCTGCTTGTTGTTGAAGAAGATGAAGTTTGTTTCTTTATCCACTTTGCCGTTAGCATTGGTCAGGAACACAGACACGTCCAGGTCGAAGTCCTTACCGCCATCGTATTTATTCGTATCCCATCCGAGGCCGACTGTAATTTTGGACAAGCCCGGATTAGTTTTGGTCAAATCGATTTTTTGTCCCTTGGATAAGTTAATAGCCATGAATAGAACCCTCTTTTCTCAAATTGGAATTAGATATAACGTTCAGCCAGTTGATTGATATGTGCTGCGTGCGCGCCTTCACCGATAGCTGCGAATTTCCACTCTTCGCCATGGCGGTACAGCTCGCCGCAGATCAGTGCCGTGAAGCCTGTGTAATTGTCCGTCAGATTAAACTTGATCAGCTCGCCGTTCCCGGCCGCGTTGATAATCCGGATATATGCCGATTTGATCATCCCGAAATCCTGCTTGCGGTTCACCGCATCGTAGATGTTAACCACAACCAGAACCTTATGGACATCGGCAGGAATCGACTTCAGATTCACCATGATCTGCTCGTCGTCGCCTTCTCCTTCACCCGTCAGGTTATCTCCCGAGTGAACTACAGAGTTGTTCGTATTCTGTTTGTTGTGAAAGCAGACGAGGTTCAGCTTATTGGTCAGCTTGCCATTCTCATTCAGCAGCAGAGCGGAAGCATCGCAGTCCACATTCGCCTGTTTCTTGACACCAAAGAAGCCTCTTGCCGGTTCGGCAGGGTCCCAGCCCAGTCCTACGATTACGTTAGACAGTCCGGCATTCCCTTTAGTTAAATCGATCTTCTGACCTTTTACCAGATTGATTCCAGCCAACTTTACGTACCTCCGTTTCCAGTAGTAATCACTGCCTGTAAGTCCTTCTTGCGGGTGTTATATCAGTGATACGATGGAGAAACGCCTAAGTTTCATCCAATTGCGGATGCCCCCCGGCCTGTATTACAGGCTGAATTCGCTTGGGCTCAGTCCCAGCACACTGCAGATATTCCGGACAACCGCTTTCTCATGCTCATCGAAGTCGCCGTCAGCCGCACCGATCGCGGAGCATACGCCCACAATGACACGTCCGATCTCCGGTTTGCCGCTGAATTTCGCGATCGATTTGAGCGCTTCCTGCTTGCCGATTTCCGGCGAGAACTCGAAGTTGCTTACATAGAAGTTGAACTGGTTGATGACATCTCTCATGTCAAATACCTTCAATTCATTGCTGAGGTTCATATATCCGGCCATTTTGTTCTTCTCGGATTCCTCAATCTTGCCGTCAGCCGCAGCAACCAGTGCGCAGCCTGCAACTACCGCGTTCATAAAGTCTTTATTTTTAAACTTCTTAACTTGTTCTGTCAGTCCGGTTTTTGTCGTATTTAGCCAATTTTTAAATGTGCTCATCGTATTCTCCTTCTATCATTCTGAATTATGACCAGTAGAACGGGCTGTGCCGTACTATAAGCACCATATCCGCTTCTGCCGGAAATATAAGGATAAATTATTATGCGTAGCCCATAAATCCTTATACTTTAAAAAAAGATATCCCCGAGCCTCCTCCCCGCCATTCCGGGCAGATATTCAACCGATGGTCCCATTGCCTAATTCTTACTCTTCTAATATAACCGATTAAATAACAATATTCTACTTTGACAGATTCTCACAGTACCTTGGACAGGAATTCCCGGGTGCGCTCATGTGACGGATTTCCGAACAACTGCTCGGGTACCCCCTGCTCCACTACAATTCCCTGTTCCATAAAGAGGACACGGTCTCCCACTTCACGGGCAAAGCCCATCTCATGCGTTACTACAACCATAGTCATTCCTTCACTGGCCAAATCCTTCATGACCGCCAGCACCTCGCCCACCATCTCGGGGTCCAGTGCAGAAGTCGGTTCATCAAACAGCATGATCTTCGGCTCCATCGCCAGCGCGCGCGCAATCGCCACACGCTGGGCTTGACCGCCCGAGAGCGAGGATGGATACATCTCCGCCTTCTCGCTCAGTCCCACCTTTTGCAGCAGCTCCAGCGCTTTTTGACGGGCTTTGTCAGCCGGCCATTTGCGGACCTGCATCGGGGCCAGCATAATGTTCTCGATCACTTTTTTGTGCGGGAACAGATTGAACTGCTGAAAGACCATGCCTACTTCGGTACGGATATCGTTAATCCTTGTGCTTTTGGCCATCAAGGAAGTGCCTTCAATTATAATATCGCCTTCCTGCGGCTGCTCCAGCAGATTGAGGCAGCGCAGAAAGGTCGATTTGCCCGAACCCGAAGGTCCGATCACCACCACAACCTCCCGGCTGTGAATGTCGACGCTGATATCGGTCAGTACCTTATGGGCACCGAAGGATTTATGCAGATGCTTGACTGAGATAATAGGCTCCATATAGGGTTACACCTTCCGTTCGATATAATTAAGCAGCTTGCTGAGGGAGTAGGTCAGAATGAAATAGATCAGTGCAGCGGTCAGATAAGGCTCCCAGATCCGCAGATATTGGCCCTTCATAGTGTTGCTCCAGTACATAATCTCCGGTGCAGCAATCAGCGCCAGCAGCGAGGAATCCTTAACGAGGACGATGAATTCATTCCCGAACGCCGGAACCATCCGTTTGATGGCCTGAGGCAGAATAATGAAGCGCATCGCCTGGAGTTTGGTCATCCCGAGTGACAGGGCGGCTTCCCGTTGTCCGGGGTCAATTGACTGGATGCCGGCACGGAAAATTTCAGCGGAATACGCCGCGGAATTGAGCGAGAGCGCTACAAATGCGCTCATCAGCGCATAGGTTTTACCATAGAACAAGGGAATCAGCCCGAAATGGACGATCAGAATCTGGACGTACAGCGGTGTTCCGCGGAAGATGTTGATATACGCATGAAACGGCCAGCGGAAATACCATCTGGGTGCCATTTTGCCGAACCCGATAACCAGTCCCAGGATGGACCCGCACAGGATCGAAACCAGCGATACGCCTATGGTGAACAGGGTCCCCTTAAGTAAAACCGGTAAATAATGAACGATGATGTCGAATCTGAAATCCATAGAACTCTTCCCTTCTCTTCTGCTTATAGCTTTCTCTATGTTTCTCTTGTGTTTCAAAAAAAGAAGCATGCGCAATAGCAATCATTACGCATGCTTAATTGTTACTCCGCTTACTCTGCGCTCAAAAGTGTGGCCGTATCCGGCTCATCGCCGAACCATTCTTTGTAGATTTCCGCATATTTGCCGTTCTCGATGATCTTCTTGATCGCCGGGTCCAGCTTGGCTTTCCATTCACTGCCCTTAGGATAGAGGATACCGTAATATTCGGAACCGAAGTTCTCCTTGTCGATGATACCGGTCAGCTTCTCATTCGGATTGTTCTTGATGTATTCGTTCACGATGGCGATATCCGCAACCACCGCATCCGCTCCGCCGCCGTTCAGCTCCATCAGGGCTACGGCATTGCTGTCATAACGCTTCAGATTGCCGTTGTCGATCCCCATAATGCCGCTCATGAGATCATCCGCAGTTGTTGCTGCCTGAACGGCAACCTTCTTATCCTTCAAATCAAGAGCAGACTTGATATCGCTGCCTTCCTTAACCATGATCATGTTCGTGGATTCGAAATAAGGAATGGAGTAGTCATAGGTTTCCTTGCGCTCATCTGTAATGGATACCGAAGATAGCCCCGCCTGATATTCAGTGCCTTGCTGAACACTGGTCAGCATCGTATCCCAGCCTGTGTTAGTCACGGTGTAATCGATACCCGCTTCCTCCATAACCGCTTTAATGAAATCAATGTCAAAACCCTTGATAGTGTCTGTATCCATATACTCCATAGGTGCATAACTGGCATCGCTGGCGAACTTGATGCTCTCTCCGGCCGCATTGCCGCTGCCTGCGTTATTATCCGAACCACAGCCGACCATTGCCAGGACCAGGAATGCCACCATACCTGACATTGCCCATTTTTTTCTGATTCCCATGCTCCAATCCCCCTACTTATTTATAAAATAACTTAAAGAGATTTTATCAGATTAAAGCGATGGTGACAATTAACTTTTCCTGTGTATGTTATATAACATGACATAATATCGATGTATTGTAACATTTACAGCTGCCTAATCTTAGAATTCAGGTCTATCTTCATATAAAAAGCAGCCAGGAGGCTGTCCGGAGAGCGATATCCCCGGCAGCGTCCTGGCTGCATGCTATCATAATTGTTATTCGATTCATTCATTTCCAATCAGAACGTCAGGTCCCCGTCATATGAAGCAATCAGCCGGTACAGCTCCGGACGGCGGTCGCGGAAGATTCCCCATTCGATCCGGCCAACCTCAAGCGCATCAAGATCAAATTCACTGACCAGTACACCCTGCTCATCGCGCCCGGCTTCGGCAATCTTGTTGCCCTGCGGGCCGGCAATGAACGAAGAGCCGTAGAAGTTAATGCTGGAATCCTCGTCAATCTCCTCACCGATCCGGTTGGAGGCGACGACAGGAATCAGGTTAGCGGCTGCATGACCCAGCATGCAGGTCTGCCAGTGATCCTTGGAATCGATCGAGCCGTCCTGCGGCTCCGAGCCGATAGCTGTAGGGTAGAACAGAATCTCCGCCCCCATCAGACTCATTACCCGCGCTGCTTCCGGATACCATTGATCCCAGCAGACGCCGACACCGATTTTGGCATAACGGGTATTCCACACCTTGAAGCCGGTATCGCCCGGGTTGAAGTAGAACTTCTCTTCATAGCCGGGGCCGTCAGGAATATGGCTCTTGCGGTATTTGCCCATCACCGTTCCGTCGGCATCAATCACGGCCAGCGAGTTATAACGCGCGTAGTTCTTTTTCTCATAAAAGCTGATCGGCAGCACCACTTCGAGTTCTTTGGCTATCGCCTTGAAATGGTTCACAGCCTTGTTGTGCTCTAGCTCGGTGGCATAGGCGTAATAATCGGATTTCTCCTTCTGGCAGAAATACGGTGTCTCAAACAGCTCCTGCAGCAGAATAATCTGCGCGCCCTGGGCTGCCGCTTTTCTGACCAGCGTCTCGGCCTTGCGGATATTCTCATCAATGTCGCCGGAACAGCTCATTTGTGTTGCGGCTACTTTTACTTTTCTCACAGTTGTTCCTCCCATTATGAACTTTAAATTCCCATCTGGGCGAAGTGTAACTGCGGTGAATGTTTGGACTTCCGGCCGCTTTCGCTCCTTCCGGTTCCAAAATTCCCCTCCGTTACTTTTGCCCTTTATGTTGTTAGTGAGTTCAACTTCAAGTTACAGCTTAGTTCACAGCAGGCATCTGTTGGGTGGTGCAGTGCACGTTCCCGCCTTCACCAATTACGGCCATTCCGTTCACTGTGCGGATTCTGCGTTCCGGGAACAGTCCGGCAAGCGTCTCTTCGGCAAGCCTGTCTGTCTCTGCCGCCGTACCGCAGAATACCGGCAGGATAATCCCGCCGTTTACAAAATAGAAATTCAGATAGCTCAGGGTCAACCGGCTGCCTTCATAATCTACACGGGGCGGCTGCTGAATGCGGATAATCTCCAGCTTCCGTCCCTTGGCATCGGCAGCCTGCTCCAGAATACGCAGGTTCTCCTCCGAAATGGCATAGTTCTCATCCTGCGGGTCCCCGCAGACCTGGATGATCACCTTGCCCGGCGCGGCAAAGCAGGCGATGTTATCGACATGACCGTCCGTCTCGTCCCCGCTGAGGCCGCGCTTCAGCCAGATGATCGACTCAGTTCCCGTATATTGCTTCACTAAGCCGGCAATCTCTTCCCGGTTCAGCTCAGGATTGCGGTTCGTGTTCAGCAGGCATTCTTCGGTAGTCAGCAGTGTACCTTCGCCGTCGGTATGAATCGATCCGCCCTCCATGACAAGCGGTGCATCGAAGCTGCTGATCTCAAGCTGCTCCAGAATTTGCGGAGCTACCTTATCGTCAAGATCCCATGGCGAATATTTGCCGCCCCAGGCATTGAACTTCCAGTTCACACCGGCAAGCTTGCCTTCAGCATTCACTACAAAGGTCGGTCCGTTATCGCGCAGCCAGGCATCATTGTGCTTGATAGGCAGCAGCGTCACATTAGCCCCAAGTCCGAGCTGTTCTACTGTCTCCATATCATCAGGGTTCACAATCACCGTTACCGGCTCGAACTCGGCAATGGCTCTGATAATCTCGGCATAACCCGCACTTACCGCCGCATGGTTGTCCGGATATACCATAGAGTCCTGCACCGGCCAGGAGATGAAGGTCCGTTCATGCTCGGCCCATTCCGCCGGCATTGTATAGTTTAAATCTTTGGGATACGTCATTTAGTTACCTCTGCCGTTTATATTTGAAGCTGCCCTGTTAGCCGCAAGCTCCTCACCCATCATACAATAATATGCCTGTGTGCTCAATTGCCGGACCGCAATAATCCCCCTGGAAATATCCAGAGGGATTAGCGTTATGCTGCTATTTTACAGTGTAATATGCTTAATGACATTGCCCGCAAAATCCTTGATGCTGAATTCACCATTGTCCAGGATTCCGTAAGAATTGGGATTGTTCTCTTTGGGCAGGGAGATCGATCCGGGGTTAAGCACAACAATACCCTCCTTCACATCCGCCACCGGCAGATGCGTATGTCCCTGGATGAACACATCCTGCGGGGACAGCGCCGGCAAGTTATCGATGCTGAATCCATGCCCGTGCGTAGCGTAAATCTTCCGGCCCTCATGGAGAATCATTACGTAGTCGCCCATCATTGGGAACTGCAGGAGCATCTGGTCTACTTCAGCATCACAGTTACCTCTCACGGCAACCAGCGATTTACCATAAGCATTCAGCCTGTCAGCAACGCCCTGGGGATTATAACCCTCCGGCAGCGGATTTCTCGGCCCGTGATACAGGAAGTCTCCCAGAATAACCAGCGTGTGCGGCTGCTCCTCCTCCGCCTTGGCCAATGCCTGCTCCAGCCAGTGCAGCGACCCGTGAATATCGGAAATAAACATTAGTTTCATCTTTGTTCTTCCTCTCCGTTATATAGCTTTAGCTTAATGATGTCCGGGTAATTTTTTGAAATCCCAGCCTCTGCTGCCACAGGAATTTTGGACTACCCACTGTTAGTGGTGGAATCCTGCACGAAATACAACATTCTCCTCACAATATCGGGCGTAATCGGAAATTGTTGTACGAAAGGCAGCAATTGCTCTCCACCAGGCGGCTTTGCGGGACAATTGCTGTATTTCATACAACAATCCTCCCAAACACCCCGGTATCGCCCAATTAAAGTTGCAATACGTACAACAATTATGCCTGTGCAATATGAACTTAAGAGTCTCCGGTTCTGGTTCTGCCAGCAACGAATCAAACAGGAGGAATGGGGTAACTCCATGCATCCATTGTAAACGCCCCCGCCCGGTCAACGCAAAGCAAGACGCCCCGGCGGGGCGCCCTGCTGTTAACTCCGCTTACTCGTATATCTAAAAGCTCCTCATGGCAGGTTGGACGAGCCCATCAGGAAGCGGTCCACTTCACGGGCGGCCTGACGGCCCTCGTTAATTGCCCAGACCACAAGACTCTGGCCGCGCCGCATGTCGCCGGCCGTGAAGACACCCGCCACACTCGTGGCCTGCGCGCCAAATTCAGCCTTAACATTGGAACGCTCATCGCGTTCTACACCAAGCTGTCCAAGTACCGTTTCCTCCGGTCCGGTGAAGCCCAGCGCCAGCAGCACCAGCTGCGCCTGGATAACCTCTTCACTGCCCGGAACTTCAACCGGTACCATCCGGCCGTCCTCCGTACGCTTCCATTCAATGCGCACGGTGTGCAGCTCCTGCACATGTCCGTTCTCATCGCCGGCGAAGCGCTTAGTGTTCACAAGATAGCGGCGCGGATCTTCTTCATATAGGGAAGCGGCCTCCTGCTGCCCGTAGTCCACCTTCAGCACCTTCGGCCACTCCGGCCAAGGATTGCCCGGCTGGCGGGTTAGCGGTGACTGCGGCATAATCTCGAGCTGGATAACGCTTCGACAACCATGGCGGATAGAGGTAGCTACACAGTCTGTACCTGTATCGCCTCCGCCGATAACAACAACATCCTTGCCCGCCGCCGACAGATATTCACCGTCAGCCAGCCCGGAATCCAGCAGGCTCTTCGTATTCAGGGTCAGGAACTCCATCGCCTGATGGATGCCCCGCAGCTCCCGGCCTTCCAGCGGAAGCTCCCGCGCCTTGGTAGATCCGCCGCAGAGAACTACGGCATCATACTCCTCCTGCAGCTGAGCTGAGGGGATATCCCGGCCGATCTCGGTCCGGGTTACGAAGGTAATCCCTTCCGCTGTCAGCAGATCCACCCGGCGCTGAACCTTCTTCTTATCCAGCTTCATGTTCGGAATGCCGTAGGTCAACAGACCGCCAATCCGGTCAGCCCGCTCATATACCGTCACCGTGTGTCCCGCCTTGTTAAGCTGCGCTGCACAGGCAAGCCCCGCAGGTCCGGAACCGACGACCGCAACCTTTTTACCCGTACGGGTAAGCGGCGGCTCAGGTACAATCCAGCCTTCGGCAAAACCTTTATCTACAATCGACTTCTCAATGGATTTAATCGTTACCGGATCGCCATTCTTACCAACGGTACAAGCGCCTTCACAAGGCGCAGGACAGACGCGTCCTGTAAATTCAGGGAAGTTATTCGTCTTATGCAGCCGTTTCAGCGCTACCTCCCAGTTACCGCGGTATACCATGTCATTCCATTCCGGAATGAGGTTGTGCAGCGGGCAGCCGCTGGCCATTCCGCTCAGCAGACGTCCTACATGACAGAACGGTGTTCCGCAATCCATGCAGCGGGCACCTTGCTCCCGCAGCTGGTCTTCCTCCAGCGGCACCGAAAACTCATTCCAATTCTTAATCCGTTCCAAAGGCTCGCACTCCGCAGGCGTACGCCGCTGATATTCTAAAAATCCGGTTGCTTTACCCATTCCTGTCTCCTCCGAGTCTCTCTGATTGGCCGCCGAAACTATAAAAAGCGGCATTCATGCCCACATTTGGCTCCAAAAAGAAACCTACTCTTCTGTCGCCAGCCGTCATTCTGTCACTGTAAAGCAGCGAAGCAAGAGGCTGCACAGGGGTATGGAATCACCCCGGCACAGGCTCTTGCACGGTTGTAATAAGGGGAATAAATGCCTTCATATTAACATCTATCCGCTAAGCGCGAACATGAGCAATGTCACCTTTTACAGCAAACGGTTCGGCACCGGAACTCAGGCTGCGTCTTTCTTCTTAAGAATATTGTAGGCGGAGCTGAATACCCCGAACAGAATCCCTGTTACAGGAAACACGATCCAGTTGATGTGCCACTGATCGTACACAAACCCGCTGACCAGAAAGACGCAGGTAACGAGCGGCCAGACGATGGAGGCTACTGCACCGATGACCCGGTCCTCTTCCTTCTTTTCTTTACTGAAATCCCCGGTCTTCAGCAGCATCTGATACGCTCCCCGGATATTCCCGTAATAGACAAAGAGGAATACAGCTACAGCCACAATAGCCAGAAGCACTACTACCCCATACGATGCGCTATCTTCACCGAAAGCCGAGGCTACAAAAATAGCGATTGGCGACAAGACGATCAAGCAGACTCCCGTAATGAGCGATAGAGTATACGTTGCGGCAAAACCGGACTGCCTCTGCTGAATATCCGCTTCCAGATGGTAAGGCAGATGAAACCCGGACTCCAAATATTTATACTTTTCCATTCGCATGCCGCTGTAAATAAACATCGCAATGGCCGGAACCAGCAGAACTAACAGAAAGCCTACCCCGATCATGCTCATCGCATCCTCCGAAAAGACAGAGCTCATGAACCCGTTCTCCCCAAGACCCGCAATCAGAATGAGCAGACCGGCGCCCACCATAATCAGCCCTGTGCCCAGACCTATAAGCAGCCCTGATCTCCTTTTGGCAGCAATGAATTCCTCCGTCTCCATTTCAGTAAGCATCGGAACCAGCTCTTCCTTACGGACCTCCCCGATGCCCAGCTCGCTGATCAGCTCATCAATATTGCCGAATTCGGAAATGACGATACCTACCGCCTCGTTCTCCGACTTCCCGTCATCCTTCAGTTCGTGATACTTCTCCTCCATGTTGCCAAGCAGCTCCTGCTTCAGCTTATACATCTGTTCCGTTCTGGGCAGAGAAGCGAACATATTGTTCAGATAACCTACGATTGTATCCAAGTTCATCACAGCTCCTTTATGAATTTGTTGATGACTTCTTGCGTGACTTGCCATTCCTCGCATTTGGCGCGGTAATAGGCCAGGCCCTGCGGGGTGATACGGTAATAAGTACGTCTTTTCCCAAAAGTCTCATCCAGATAAAATGAATCGATATATCCGTTCTTCTCCAGCCGGGTGAATGCGGAATAGAGCGTAGTTTCCTTCATAATGTATTTCTCTTCCGAAAGCTTCCGTATATTCTTGGAAATCTCATAGCCATAAGACTCCCCGTCCAGAAGCATGTAGAGGATCATCGTATCGTTGTATCCCCGGATAACGTCACTGCTGATCAATTGCCTGCCTCCTATACTTCATCTGTCGTAGTAATTAGGTTCATTGTAGCATAATTACTACGACAGATGAAGTAGTTTTTATCCCGGGAAAAGGTTTATTTATAACAGGCAAAAAAAACAGGCTGCCCGGGCAGCCTGTTCTGTCTTTCAGGTATATTACAGCACAGCCAGTACAACCATTCCAATGCCTCTGGCCGCTAAAATTCCGTTGTCCAGCTGTCCCGCATGCTCCCCGCCGAACAGAACCGTCCATTCCCCCAGCATAGGCAGCTCAAGAACGGCTCCATCCGGATTGGCATTGTACAGGACGTAGAGATGCTGTGCGGAATCTCCCCCGGCATGATCTCTTAGCGAGAAGGCAACCGAATGCGCCGGAGACTCCTCGAAGACCAGATGGTCACGGATTTCATCGGCGGTCCGCAGCCGGAAGGCGGGACGTGCCGCGCGCAGCGCAATCAGCCGCTTCATGTAATCTACAGATTCCGCATGGGCGGCGCAGCGTTCCCAGTCCAGCCAGTTGTATTCCACTGGCGATTTATAGCTGTTCTCGATCCCGTCCTTGGTCCGCATGAACTCCTGTCCGGCATGGATGAAGGGAATCCCCTGGCTGGTCAGGATCATCGCTGAGGCCAAGTGGTGCATGGCGCGGCGCTGTTCATCCGTTATCCCTCCGGTGGACAGCAGAAGCTTATCCCATAACGTGTGGTTGTCATGGCACTCCACATAGTTAACACTTTGCTGCGGCTCCTGGGCGTATTGCCCGAGGCCCGGCCCGTAGTAGATCCCTCCGGCAATCCCGGCCTTCACATTCCGTTCAAAGCCGCTACCGCCGCTAATGAAGCCTTTCTGGTCATGCAGAAAAATATTGCCTTTGACCGCATCGCGGTAACCGTCGTTGAAATGTCCGATGCCCGGCAGCTCATTGGCATGGCGCTGGTTGGCGCGGAGATCCTCTGCCAGCTCCGTATCCATCACCCAGCCCTCCCCTATAGTCATCAGGGAAGGATCAAGCTCATCGAGCCGGCGGCGGATTTCTGTCATGGTGCCAATATCAAGCAAGCCCATCAGATCGAAGCGGAAGCCGTCGATATGATATTCCTCCGCCCAGTAGACTACCGACTCCACGATGAAACGTGACATCATCTTCCGCTCTGAAGCGGTGTCGTTACCGCAGCCGGAGCCGTTGGACAGCCGGCCGTCCTCTTTATAGCGCAGATAATAGCCGGGAACCAGCTTGGTAAAATTCACGCGGAACCCGTCATAGACATGATTGTAGACAACATCCATAATGACACGCAGGCCGCGGTCATGCAGCGCCTGTATCATAGTCTTCAGCTCCTTGATGCGCAGGCCCGGCACATACGGGTCTGTAGCATAGGAGCCTTCAGGCACATTATAGTTCTTGGGATCATATCCCCAGTTATAATGCGGCTGATCCAGCCGGGTCTCATCCACGCTCTCCGTAGCATAATCGTAGACAGGGAGCAGCTGCACATGAGTCACCCCAAGGGCGGCAATATGGTCAAGGCCGGTCGGAATCCCTTCAGGGCCGCGAGTACCGGCTTCTGCCAGGCCTAAATATTGTCCTTTATGCGTAATCCCGCTGGCGGGATGCATTGACAGGTCGCGCAGATGAAGCTCATAGATCACCGCATCAACCGAATCCTCCAGCGGCGGCTGCTCCTGCGTCCAATGCTCAGGATCTGTCTTACGCATATCAAGAATTGCACCTCTGTCACCATTCACACCGACAGCACGGGCGTAGGGATCTGCTGCTTCATTCCACAAATCGCCCAGCCGCACACGGTAGGTGTAGAATTTCCCGTTCAGATCACCGGGAATGGTAATTCTCCAGGTTCCCCGGACATCCCGGATCATAGGAATATGCTGTCCGGCTGCCTCCTGCCATGATTCATAGAGCACAAGCTCTGCCTCCTGGGCGGTAGGCGCCCATAAACAGAACGCCGAGCCGGTCACTGAATAGCTCAAGCCAAGATCGCTTCCGTCGTAGCTGAACAGTTCATCAAATTCCCGGTCAAACACGGATATACCGCTGGTAGCCGCCGGATCACCATAATAGATCGGCTCCTTCATTTCCTTTTGCACGGACAAGGCCCCCGCCTCCTTTACCCTTTATAAAAATATACGTCTGCTTATACTGGGAGTTACACTAAATCCATTCTTCATAAATGGAATTTTATCCTAGTCTTACGTTTTGTGCAAACGTTTGTATTATGCAGTACCGGAAGGCCGGACCTCTCTGCTGTCCCGTCATGCAATCCAGCCGGCAGGTTAGCCCTTCCTTATGCGGTTAAGGCGCCTCTGAGGATTCCGCTATGTTAAGTGCCACCATTGTAAGAATTGCCTGATTCGCTGGATATGAAATGCGCCGCTCGCGGCCGGGAATATACCCGCGGCCCGGATGCCGCACCCCATTGTCATGGACAACCAGCGTACATGTGCCATCAGCATTATCCTCATAACCGATTCCAAGCACCCAATGATAATCATAGACATAACTTCCCCGCCAGCGGAGGCTGAACCATTTATCAAATTTAAGGGCTACAGGCCGCGAGGCATCGATCTCGGCTTTGTATCTTGCGATATCATTAAATACGGAAACCGTAAGCAGTCTGGAGCTATCCTTCCCGCGCGGAGCAGCATGGCTGATGTAGGCCCGGAGACCTTTGGCGAAGCTGCGCACACTCATTCCCCAAGGTGTTCCGCCATGATGAGTGTATATGTAATTGATATGTGCTGCCTTGGAATCAAAATGACCGGCCCCCGGAATAAACAGCCTGCCCATACGCGTGTGCCAATATTCCATAAGCGCGGCCATAGTTGCCGGACCGCAGGCTGAGGCGGGAGAGGCTACTCCCGTTTCCCACTGCGTATACGGTTCCGCCTTCAACTGCCGGCTGGACGGCTGTCCGCTCATAGGGATACCCTATTCCGGCAATGCTGCAATACGCGTTCAATATCTGTGGTCAGGTACGGCTTGCTGACAAAGTCATCCATACCGACCGAGAAGCAGCGTTCCCTGTCCTCATCCCTGGCATAGGCTGTCACTGCCGTGATATAAGGCTGATGATCCGGAGGAGCCTGCTGACGGATTCTGGCCGTTGCCGTCAGGCCGCTCATCACCGGCATTTGCACATCCATAAATACAAGATCATACGGCTTGCGGAGCACAGCCTGCAGTGCCCCGCTGCCGTTGTCTACGAGGTCAGCAGTATATCCTCTTGTGCGGAGCATGGTCAGCAGCAGCTTCTGATTGACCGGATGATCCTCCGCGATCAGAATGCGCATAGGTCCGAATTTGGCAGCAGTTAGCCCCCCTTGCGCAGGAAGCAGTTCCCTGCCGTCAGCCTCATGCTCAAGGCTGCTTCCGGCTGATCCCCCTTGATCCGCCGGGGGAACCGGTACAGATACATGCTGATCGGAGTCAGCAGAATCGGCGGATTCCGCCCACCCTCCATCGGGATCGATATCAATATCTATAGGCAGTGTGAAGTAGAAATCCGAGCCTTCTCCTTCAACGCTCTCCACGGTGATCGCTCCGCCCATCAGCTCAACCAGCCGTTTGCAGATCGCGAGGCCCAGTCCGGTCCCCCCGTATTTGCGGTTAATTGACGGATGAAGCTGGGAGAAGGACTGGAACAACAGCGGCTGTTTCTCCGGCGGGATTCCGATTCCTGTATCCAGCACACTGAATTTCAATATCAGCTTCCTGCGGTCCCGGCAGTATTCCGTACCAAGACGGATAGAGACTTGGCCCTCCTCCGTGAATTTGACCGCATTGCTGACGAGGTTCACCAGCACCTGGCGCAGGCGGGCGGCATCGCCCATAATCAGCTCCGGCACATCAGGAGCCTTATGACAGGAGAGTTCAATGCCCTTCTCCCGGGCTTTGGGCGCGAACAACTCCGTTACGTTTTCAAGCAGTCCTTCCAGGCTGACCGGCTCATGAGTAAGCGTCATTTTACCGGCTTCTATTTTGCTGAAATCCAGAATTTCATTAAGAATATATAACAGGGACGCGCTGCTGTCGCTAATGATCTCAGCATATCCGCGCTGCTCCTCATTAAGCTCCGTCTCCATGAGCAGATCTGTCATCCCCATAATTCCGTTCATCGGCGTACGCAGTTCATGGCTCATGATGGCGAGGAATTCCGATTTGGCCTGGTCTGCTTTCTCTGCCAGCTCCTTCGCTCTAATAATCTCCTTCTCATCGGTAATGTCACGGAAAACAACGACCGCTCCCTTGCGCTCGCCCTTGTCAAACAGAGGGGTAACCTGATATTCGGCCAGAAAGCTGGAGCCGTCCTTGCGCCACAGCACCGCATCTTTGCTCTGATGAGATTCCCCTGCCCGCACCGCCCGCATCAGCGGAGATTCCTCCGGCCGGTAATGAATGCCGTACAGCGCCGTCTGTTGAAGGTGATCCAGGTAAGGATGGCCCGTGATCTCTCCATATTCAAAGCCCAGCATCTGTGCCCCGGCGGGATTAATAAAGGTTACTTTCCCCTCGGTATCCAGACCGAATATTCCTTCGGAGACCGCATTCAGGATCAGAGTGTAGTCATTGCCCAGCTTCTCAATCTGCTCGGTGTAACGGATACGGTCCGTAATGTCGCGCGATATTCCATATACACCCACAACCTGCTTGTCCACAATAATAGGAATATTGATCGTGTTAATCTCCACCAGACGGCCATCCTTATGAATCAGCGTAAGGTCATAGCTCTGGGGAATGCCTTGGGTAGCCAGAGTGAAATGATGCATCGTCTTCCCGATATCCTTGTCCGCCACGAGCGGTCCGAAATAATTACCCAGCAATTCATCCAGCGAGTACCCGCTAAGCTCCTCCAAATAGGGATTAGCCGTGAGATATTCACCCTGCAGATTCATGGAATATACCGCGGAAGGATTATACTCGAACAACGATTTGTAGCGCTGCTCGCTCTCCTGCAGCTTCGAGTCGAACTCTTTGCGTTCTGTAATATTCCGGCCGACGGCAATAATCTCCACCGCTTGACCCTGCTCATCAAAAATATAACGGCTGTTCGTCTCAAACCAGATGTAGCTGCCGTTCTTATGACGATAGCGGTAGGAAACCGGCCGGATAAACCCGGAGATTTCGCTTTCAGCCATAATCGCTCTCATCATCTCCAGATCATCCGGATGCAAATAATGATAAGCGCTGGTACCGATCATCTCTTCAGGCTCATAACCCAGCAGTGATTGGCTGGCCGGTGAGCAGTACAGGAAGATGCTGTCCTTGATGGCGTGGCGGGAAATCAGATCGAGTGAATTCTCCGACATCAGGCGGTAATTGCGTTCGCTCTCCCGCAGCAGCCGCTCCATCTGCATCCGCTCGGTAATATCCTGCATCATGCCGATCAGCTGAACCGGCTGGCCGCCCGGTCCGAAGGTTACATCCCACTGGATGTGTACAGCCAGGATATCTCCATTCGGCAGAATCAGCCGGTAAGACGTGTCCCCGGACTCGCCCTTGATTACAGCACGCTCTACAGCAGCCTGCAGGAGAGAGAAATCCTCCGGATGAACCAGAGCCATGAAAGCTTCGTAATCCACATTGTCATTCCCGACAGCATTCTGCAGAATACGCCGCACCTCTTCCGAGAATGACAGCTTTCCCTTGGTCAAATCCCAGCCCCACGAGCCAATTCTGGCTACCCTCTGGGCGATGGCGAGCGCTTCCTCGCTCTGCTTACGCCGGGTCACATTACGCCCGATTCCCATAATTCGCGTAATTTCGCCGTTCTCGTCCCGGATTTCATGAAAAGACATCTCAAACCATAAATAATGCCCTTCCTTGTGACGCAGCCGGCGGCTGTAAGTATCATTCTTCAACAGGCCGTTGGAGCTGCTGATCCCGTCAAAATCATCCGGATGATAGAATTCTGCCCGGTTTCTTCCAACCATCTCCTCCGGCAGATATCCAATTTGCGGGAAGGAGGAGGGGGAAATAAAGCTTAACGTCCCGTCCGGCAGCGAGAAGGAAATCATGCTCTGATCATCTTTTATAAATAAGTTGTACAGATCGCGGCTGTCTACTGTCAGCTGGTCAGCAATCTTGCGGTCCGTAACATCCTGTGCATATACAATAATATTCCGGTCCATCCGGCCTGCTTCTGCCGGAACAAACGTAAGGGAGAGCCAGAGCTTCCTCCCGCCGCTGCCAGGGAAACGCAGCTCTTTCACAAGGGGCTGCCCGTTGGTCTGCGACAGCTCCTTCATGATTTCGGGTAAAGAGAATCCCCCCTGCTCTTCCAGCCGGACCCGGCCTGTCCCGGATAAAGCGCCCGCGAGAAATTCCGGTTCACTGCAGCCAAGCATCGTGCAAAAAGCAGGGTTAACCATGACCCAGCGGTCCCCTTCAGAAGACAGCACAGCCATCCCCACTGGAGACATCAGGAATGCTTGATCCAGAATGGTTCTATTCTCTGCCAAGTTATCCATTAAACAAGGCCTCCTTCATCTCGAGCCGGCGCTTCTGCAGACTCTCTGTTGTCTTCGCTTGTCCTTCTATATCTCACAGTATACGATAAGAGCAGCAGGGAATGAAACGTACAGCCCCCATTGGATCAGGAAAATTTAAATTGTAAATATTGACTATTCCAGAAATGCGCCCTATATTAAAAGGTAATTATATAACCGTGACTCATTACGCTGGAAGCACCCGTAATAGAGGCCTATTGGCCTTTACTGCGGGTGCTTTTTTGCGTGTATTATCGGGACACGGAAACAAGAGGAGGAATATTAATGAGGAATTTGTGCAGGAACGCTGCCATAACGCTGCTCTCCCTGCTGATTGCCCTGGCCACCCTGGCCGGGTCTGCTTCTGCATCTCCGACGGTAATAACCGCATCGATTCAGGCGTCTTTTGATCTTACTGCGGCAGCGGCAGATAGTACTATCCGCGTCCGGCTGAAGAGCCAGTACAGTGAATTAACCCTCCTGTCAGCCCAATATGACAGCCGGGAGATACAGATTAGAGCGCTTCATGATCAGAATGCAGAGTCGCTGATTGTTGTCCGCGAGGCTATCAAGAATATAGACCAGGCTTCCGTAGCCCGGCTTACCGCAGCTGTCAGCAGCGCCAAGGAACGCTACCAGCCGCTGTTCGATCAATACAGTGCGCTCAACAAACGGATTTCCCTGCTCAAAGGGCTGAAGGACAAGACGCTGAATTCCGTACTGAAGGCCCAGTCCGAGGCTATGAAGCTCCTTGTACAGTTGGCCCGACAGGAGATACGCGACAAGGAAGCCCTGCTCAAGGCTGCCAAGGATACACGCACCAAGCGGGTTGCCGCTGCCCGCAAGATTCTGGCCGGAATGGATAACGCGCAAATTCCAATGAAATCCCAGAAGAGTGCAGCCTCCGCATTGAACAAACGGCTTACCGCAGACTGGAGCGATTTCAAAGCTGCGGTCCGCAAGCAGAACTCCGTCCTGGCCGGCCAATCCTTATCCTCAATGGTCTCCGGCTACCGGCAAATTGCAGCCAGCAAGCTGAAGATTATTGAGCTGGAGCAGAAGATCGCAGCCATTATTACCGCTACCCATAAGCAAATCGGCACTTGAACCTCTATCTGTCCTGTATCTTCCAACCGTAAGGGCGCATATGGTAGTTAAAGAAGACCATCATCATGCGGCGGGAGGAGGCATTCACTATGCGTATCTGCATCATTGCACCCGAACAGTTCCCGGTTCCAGGGGATGGCTCTGTAGAGATCTGCATCTGGAATATTGCCCGGCGGCTTGCCCGAAGGCACAAGGTAACTATAGTGAGCCGGAGATCGCCTGGACTCCCGGACACGGACGAAATAGAGCAGGTCAGGTTCATCCGCCTTCCTTCCGGCACCCCTGCCCGGTACCGCAGTTCGGTTCTCGGATATCTGGAGGCGGCAGAAGCCTTTGAACTGATTCAGATCGATAACCGGCCGCTGCTGCTGGCCGCTGTCAAACGGCGGCACCCCGGCACTCCGGTGCTGCTGTTCCTGCATTCCCTGACCTTCGTGCCGCTGGAATCCAGAATCGCCCGCAGCCTCGCCCTGGCGGACGCTGTCGCGGCTAACAGCCGCTCCCTGCAGCAGCGGCTCGTGCGGCGGTTCCCCGGTATCCCGGGCAAGCTCCGCGTTGTTCCGCTGGGAGCGGACCTGTCCCGCTTCGTCCCCGTGCCGGCGCAGGAGAAGGCACGACTGCGCGCGCTGTACGGCCTGGCCCCCGGCTTCACCGTCTTGTTCGTGGGCCGGGTAATCCCGCGCAAGGGAGTGCCTGTGCTGATCCGGGCCATGCACCGGCTGAACAGGAATATGCCCGCCCGGCTAGTGATCGCCGGAGACGGCAAGCCGGCTTATCTCCGGCAGCTTAAGGTACTCGCGCGCCGGCTGGGTGTGCGCGTGTCTTTCCTGGGGAATATCCCGCATGAGGATATTCACAGCCTGTATCAGGCCGCAGACTGCTTCATCTGTCCTTCCCAGCGGCATGAATCCTTCGGCCTCGTGAATGTAGAGGCCATGGCCACGGGACTTCCGGTGATCGCCTCGCGAAACGGCGGAATCCGGGAGATTATTGATTCCGGCCATAACGGATATCTAGTGGGGAGATACCGGGACCCTGCTCCTTTCGCCAAGCGAATGCTGATGATCGGCCGCAATCCTGTGCTCGCGGCAAGGATCGGAATGCAGGGGCGGAGCGATGCGCTGCAGATGTTCGAATGGCAGCATACTGTAGAGCTGCTGGAGAATCTCTACCTGAAGCTGGTACCGCAATAACCGGAGGAGACGGGTCCGTGCACCTCCTCCGGAATGCGATACAGCAGCCCCTTTGACGCTCCCCGGCAATGCGACATTGTGTCATACGAATTTTGTGATCCTTCTCGCAGGATACGGCTGCAGTTAATATTATACTCATATTGTAAGCGTTGCCATTAAGCAAATGCACTGCACAGTAAGCCAACAAGACATTGGCAACCCCCTACAACACAATATTCGCTGTAGAAAGGGTGCATCGTTATGTTAATGATCAAAGCTATAGTACGGCCGGAGAAAGCGGATGAGGTCATGGCTGAATTACTGCTTGCCGGCTTCCCCTCCATCAGCAAAATGGACCTGCTCGGACGCGGTAAGCAAAAGGGAATCCAGGTCGGAACCAACCATTACAATCAAATTTCCAAGAAGCTTCTGATGATCGTAATTCAGGATGATGAGAAGGATGACGTCATCAGCATTATTATGCGCACAGCAAGAACCGGTGAGCATGGCTCATTCGGCGACGGCAAAATTTTTGTCCTGCCCGTACAGGAGGTCTTCACCATCAGCAACGGTAAAAACCAGCTCTAAACTTCCCGGTCTTCCTTATGACCCGCTTTCCTGTAGCGCATATGAAAGAGGCAGCCAAACGTTCCGCCAGTCTCCGTCTTCACGGACGGTCCGGGAACGCCTTGCTGCCTCTGCCTGTTCTTGCTCATGCTACTGTCAGATCATCTGGATAACTGTAAGCACCAGCCCTACAACAAAACCGCACACAGCTCCATTAACGCGAATCCACTGCAGATCCTTGCCCACCTTCTCCTCCAGCATGTTCACGAGCGAGGCGTCATCCATTTGATCAAGGTTCTCCTTGACCAGCTGGCCGATCCGGTAATGATTCGATTCCACGAAGGCGATCAGCGTGCCGCGGATCCGCTCCTCGGAAGCCTGAATCCATTCCTGCTCCTTGCCGATCCGCCGGACCAGCATAGCATACAGCCAGAACAGCTTGCGGCCGCCGCGTACCCGGTCTTCCTCAAGCAGCGCAACCGCCTTAACGCGCAGTCCTTCCAGCTGCTGCTGCACGAAAGCCGTAGCAGCCTCCCCTTGCAGCTCATTCAGCGCCCAATCCTTCAGCGAGGAGATCCGCTCCTCATTGCTCAACAGCTGGAACAGAGCGACACGGATCTCCCGGATGACCTCCTCACGGTACGGGCTGTCCTCTTCCTTGAAATCACGGATAGTGGACTGCACCATGCCCTGCAGCATTTCACCCAGCATATCGGCATCAACGAATCCGACAAAAGCCTGAAAAGCCATCCCCTTCAGCCCCCCAAGCTTCACCTCAGCCAGCTTCTCGCTGGCGATCTTGCCCAGCATCGCACGGGTTTCCGGACGCCCGCTCCAGGAGGAGATCCCTTCCAGCGCATAATCAAGAGCGGCAATATCCTTGCCGTCATTCATCAGGCTGGTAGCGATTTTATCGGCGGCAACGCCAAGCTCAGCTTCACGCAGATAGCCTGCTGCTGCAGATTGAAGATACGGAACCGCCTGCTCTACCGGAAGCCGCAGTACGAATTCTTTAATCTGCTCCAGCATTTCCGTTCTTGCTTTCTTTCTGGAGAAGAACCGTGTCAGCATGCCGGCGCCCAGAGAGATGATGTTGATTTTGCGCAGCTTGTTCTCAATGCTCTCCTTGTTCAGCAATTCATTCTCCATCGCGGAGATTAGAGACTGTATAAGCTTATCCCGGTTCTTCAGCAGCAGCGAAGTATGCGGAATTCTAAGCCCCAGAGGATGGCGGAACAACGCGGTCACTGCAAACCAGTCGGCAATCCCTCCGACAAGACCGGCCTCGAAGCCCCCTCTCAGCAGAATAACAGCCAGGTTCTCCGGCAGAAATAAGGTGAACAGGAAACCGCATGCCATGATGGCAAGAGATATGGTAGCTAAATTTCTGGATTTCATGTGTTTATTATCCCCCTTACATAACGACCCCAAGCCATCTTTTGCCCGAAAAAATTGCTTTGCAGACAACAGCAGACATTCCCGTTACAAGATTGCAGGTCTACATTCAATTGTACCACGAGAAGACTCTTTTCTGAAAATCCGGCAAGAAACGCAGCTTAAATATACGTACCCCGGACTATATATGGATGAAAATGTGATTTTTAAATTTCAGGGAAATAATGATAAGATACAGAAAGATAAGTTATCGCGTGAAATACAGAGCCCTTGAAGGGGCACCTACAACTATAGATGGAATAGGAGAACTGCAACATGCTAATTGCACTGGATATGGACGGAACACTGCTGAACGAGGATGGTGAGATAAGCAGGGAGAACAAGGAAGCCATACTCCAAGCACAACGCCTGGGGCATACCGTGATCATAGCCACCGGACGTTCTTACATGGATGCGGAGCGTCAGCTGCGGCTGGCAGATCTGGAGTGTCCTGTAGTGAGTCTGAACGGCGCTGTTGTCACACTGCCTGACGGAACGCTGGCCGCGAGTACACCGCTGAACAAGGAGGATATCATCCCCGCGCTGCGCTGGATGAACGAGATTCCTGAATTGTACTATGAGGTATACACAGAGGATAACGTATATGTAGAGCTTGATAAGCGGGTACGGCTGGAGAAGCTGTCGGCACTGAAGGAAGATGAGGTTCCCGAAGAGGTAGGCTGGCTGCTTAAGGCGATGATCGACCAGCAGTTTCAGCAGGCGGCTGTAACCTATGTGGAGAGCATGGAGGACATCTGGAGCAAAGAGGAGAATCTGATCTACAAGACACTCGCCTTCTCGCTGAACCGTGAACTGCTGAAGGAAGCCTCTACACGGTTCGCCGCGATTCCCGGGCTGATTATTACGGCATCACATGTCAACAATATTGAAATTAATCATAAAGATGCTAATAAGGGCAACGGTGTGAAGCTGATGGCGGAGCATTACGGCATCCCGGCAGCGCAAATCGCAGTTATGGGTGACAGCTATAATGATCTGCCGATGTTCGAGATCGCCGGCTACCGGATTGCAATGGAGAATGCCGCACCCATCCTCAAAGAAACCGCCGATTTCATTACGCTAAGCAACTCGGAGCATGGTGTTGCGGCGGGTCTGCGGCATCTTTTGGATAAGCAGTAACTCCGTCTTCATAGCACAAGTGGAAACAGCTTTGCCACTCCTTATGTAAGGACGGTACCGTTTCAGCGAGAAATAGAAGGATAAATTATCGTGTGAAACATATAAATTCTTATATTTCAAAGAAAAAACAGCCCTCACAGGAAGGCTGTTCTTCTTCAGCGGCGGCCGGCTCCAGAGCGGTGAAGACAGCAGACAGATATTGCACCCAGGTTTAATGCGAGAAATATGATGACAGTTAACCGCTGGGCGGTAGTCAAAGCCAACAGAACGGGAATAAACACGACATCCCTCCAAATCTCACCTTTTATTTGTGAATCTATCCAATCAGCTAATCCTTTGCGGATAGCTATACTGATTAAGCAAATGATCCAGGGCAACCGATTGTTCAACTACTTTGGGATGTGTCAAAATGCCGTATCTCTGCTGCGTCTGATACAACTTCTGTCTGGCTTTCTCTACCTGCAGCAAAAATGTACGATCATTGGTCTGCATGACACTTCCTCCTTTGTTCAATATATTAATCTCAGCTGTCAAAAATTGGACCTTAAGATAAATGGCGTGAACTATTCTTACATAACCCGCCGCAAGCTGTACTCTGCCCGGCATGAACACCCGGCAGCTTCAGCTGCAAGGTGAATTAGGAGGAATCTCAGATGAACCTGTACCCGGGGATTGCCCGGCTATATGAGAACCGGCTGCTGCGTACCGAGCTGGAATGTGAGCAATTTGATCTTGCGCTGGAAGGCCTGGCTGGTGATACGGAGGATGCCGTGATTCATCAGATCTTCAAGGTATTCGATGATGATACGGAACAGGAGGAGGTCATGTTCAGCCTCGTCCATTTCGTGGAGAGCGTTCAAATGGAGATGTACCTGACCCAGCTGCTCGAGTCACTGCCGGACATGATGGAGCATGCACGCAACTGGGCCATTGTGCTGAATACAAGAATCCTGAATGACGATAATTACCGCAAAGATTACGCAGAGATCGCCGCTCTCATGCCGGTGAAGGTCAAGAGATGCCTGGCTTTTCTGCTGGAGGAAATTAAGGAAGACAATCCCCGGCTGTTCGAGCGCAAGGCTAATTACATTCTCGCTAAACTGAAGTAACTAATCTATCCATACTTCACAGCCCCGCTAGCAGAATGCCCAAAGGTATTGCCGGACCCTCCTGAAGAATATCCAGAATCACATGTCTTGGTTCCAGTCCCTTAAACCCTTGATGGGCTGGTTCTGCCTATTATCCCGCTCCTCTTATTCACTAGACTTCCATGCAGGGGAACGGGCAAAATGGTATATTGTATACTGGTCAAAATGTTGTACATATTGCAACTTGGATTCATAGATACCAGGAAATTCAAAGAATTGTTGCATGAAATACAGCAATTGTCTGGATTATCCGCTTAAATGAGGTGGAACGCTGCATTTTATACAACAATTTTGGGATTAGGCGGGATTTAAAGAGGGAAATGTTGTATTTCGTGCAGGATTTAGAGCTGGTGCAGTGATAATCTACGCCTGAAAGTCCCCCACCGGTAAACCCGCAGCATAACTTGCACATAAGCTTATATAGAACAAACGAAGGTGAATCTAATGAACAAGCTTTTATTTCATAATATACCGCTGGGCGCTACCGGCGAGAAAATCCCCCAGGCGAAGGTTGCCTCCGCCCGGACGAGCAGGGAGACCGTGAAGCCCGGAGACAGCGACGCGGCTTACTTCCGCAGGCTGGAGGAAGGCGGCATTCTGCTCAATCCTCCGCAAATCTCAGCGGTGCGGCATCATCTCGGGCCGCTGCTGACGCTGGCGGGAGCAGGCTCCGGCAAAACCTCGGTGCTGATCTGCAGAACCGGGTATTTGCTGTCTGTGCGCGGCATCGCCCCGGGCCGGCTGCTGCTGCTCACGTTCTCCAGCAAGGCAGCGGCAGAGATGCGCGAGCGGATTGCACTGCTGCCGGGTGTGGATGCGGGCGATGCCGCCCGCCTGCAGGCCCGCACGTTCCACTCGTTCTTCCTTTATTTCCTGCGCCGGCAGGGACTGCGGCAGGATATATTCCATGAAACCCGGCGCCAGCACATTCTGCTGAAGCAGATCATGCGTCAGCTCGGGCTGCCGAAGGATGCCTATCCTCCAGAGAATCTGCTCACCCTGCTCTCCTCCTGCAAGATGAATATGGGCTTGCCCGAGGATATGCCGGAAACGACGGAAGCGGAGAAGGAAATGAAGGCCATTCTCGCCTTGTACGAGCAGTGGAAGACCGATAATTTCAAAATTGATTTCGACGACGTGCTGCTGATCGCTTACCGGATGCTCCGGGAGCAGCCGGCACTTCTGCTGGAGCTGCAGCAGAAATACCAATATGTAATGGTCGACGAATTCCAGGATACAAATGCGCTGCAATATGAGCTGGTCAAAATGATCGCCCATCCGCAGGACAACCTGATGGTGGTCGGAGACGATGATCAGACCATCTATTCCTTCAACGGGGCGCGCAGCGAGTTCATCCTGGAGTTCGAGAAGCTGTATCCCAATGCCAAGGTGATCACCCTTGATATCAATTACCGCTCCGGACCGGCCATTATCGGGCTCGGGAACGGGATTATCCGCCACAATTCACGGCGCCGGGCCAAGACGCTGCAAGCTGCCAAAAGCAGCGGCAATCCGCCCCGCTATCTGCGTCCGCAAACGGCGGATGAAGAAGCCGAGCAGATTGTAGAGCATATCGAGCGTGAGATCGGCAGCGGAGCAAGAGAATACCGCGATTATGCGCTGTTATACCGCGCCAACAGCAGTAACCGGGCAATCCTGGAGCTGCTGCTGATGCGCGATATCCCTTATGTAGACTACGGCGAAGGCCAGCTGCTCTACGAGCATTGGCTGATCTCCCCTGTGCTGGATCATCTGCGCCTGTCTGTTAACCGCCGGAACTTCGCCGCGATGGAGAATATTCTGCCGACCCTCTACATGAGCCGGGAAAAAGGGATGGAGCATATCCGCCGCATGGAGGCCGTGCAGGCGAAGCAGGGCCCGCTGATTCACCTCCTGTCCATGCCGGGCATGGAGGATTTCAAAGGTACCAAGCTGCGCGAGCGGTTGGATCTGATCCGCGGGCTGAGCGGGCTGACACCGGTTCAGGCCATCCGCCAGATCCGCACTGTTTTCTATGACTATTTCATCGAAGCCAATGAGCGGCATCAGGCTACCCTGCACCGGGAGACGCTTAAGGAAATGCTCGATGAGCTGGAGGCATCCGCAGAGCGGTTCGGCACGATTCCGCTGTTCCTCGAATTCATAGATAATGTAACCGAGCGCAACGAGCAGAGCCGCCAGCCGGGGCTTAAAGAGCAAGGCAACCGGATTGCCCTGATGACTATCCATAAATCCAAAGGACTGGAGTTCCCCGTTGTCTTCCTTATCGGGGCTTCCGAGGGCATTCTGCCGCATAGCTCCGCACTGGAGGAGGGTCGGCTGAAGGACCGCAAGCCGGCGAGGGCAAGCGTTACTGTGGTCGGCAGTGCTGCCGCCAGAGCCGCAGCCGAGGCAGGAATAGCTGCACTCGAAGAGGAACGCAGACTCGCCTATGTAGCCGTTACCCGGGCCCGCGAGGAGCTGTTCATCAGCTCGCCCGCAAGGCACCGGGGCAAGAAGGCAGAGGTCTCGCGCTTCATGCTCTCCGCCTTCCGCACTGCGGCACCTCCTCAGGCAACTGCACCGGCCGCCGGAAACAGAAGCACTATAGTGCGCAGCAGCTATTCGTCCGGGTCCTCCGCAGCCAGAATGCATACAGTTCCCGTCTGGAGCTGTTCCGGCAAGTCCTGCCCGGGCTGGACCCGGATGAAGGCGGGCGGAGCCGAGGATCACCTTGCCTCGAAGCCCTGTCCGCTCTGCAAATCCGCCATGCAAAAAAGCACCCGGGAAGTCCCTGTATAACGGGACGCACGGCCGCCGGTACACAACCATCAGCCCCATTCAGCAGCTAACCGGCGCTGAATGGGGCTGATGGTGTTATTCCCGGGTTTATCTTGCCCGCACCTGGAATTGGGGCAGATAATCGGCATTCTGCTCAAGAATATCGGCCAGAACCTCCTTGGCGATCCGCTCGTCTCCTACCAGCGGGTGGATCGTCAGCGCCTGCAGCGCAGAGGCATAATCCCCTTTCACCGCCGCTTCAATCGTCAGCTCTTCATAAGCCTTCACCACCTGCAGCAGACCTCTGATCTGGGGAGGGAGCGGCTTGCTCGGGGCAAGCGCATGCGGTCCGTCGGATTTGATAACACAGTTGATCTCAATGGAGACATCGCCCGGAAGATCAGGGATGATCCCCTGATTACGCACATTGACCGTCTGAATGTCGCCGGTATCATTATAGATGGACTTCATCAATTGAACAGCCGCTTCCGAATAGTAGGCACCGCCGCGTTTCTCCAATTGAGCCGGCTTACTGTTCACTTCTGGCTGCTTATAAATCTCGAACAGCTCGGCTTCTACTTCTTTTACCTCATCGGCACGGGTCTTTCCGGTCTCTTGATAATGCCCGGAGATCTCCCGGTACATCTCTTCCTTCATATAATAATAACGGTGGTAGGGGCAAGGAAGTGCTCCCACGGACTGAATGAATTCGGAATCCCACTCCAGATCGGGTATATTGGCCATCGAAGGCCCTTTGGCTCCGGACAGCTTGTTCAGGAAATCCTCCGTCACGTCCTCTCCTTCAATCAGCACCCGGGTCGTCCAGTTGAGGTGATTGATCCCGACAATCTCAATGAACATATCCGATTGCGGAACCCCGTAGAGCTCAGCGATCTGCATCTTCGTGCTTATCGGGAGATTGCACAGCCCGACAGATTTGACAGTGGAATGCTTCGAGACAGCTTCCGTAATAATACCGGCCGGGTTGGTGAAGTTGATCATGAACGCGCCCGGGGCCAGTTCCTCAATATCCCGGCAAATGTCCAGAATTACCGGAATGGTGCGAAGCGCTTTGGCGAATCCGCCCGCGCCCGTTGTCTCCTGGCCGATTAAATGATGGGCCAGCGGTATCTTCTCATCTCTTGAGCGGGCATCCAGCATGCCCACACGGATCTGCGTAGCGACAAAATCCGCACCGCGAATCGCTTCGCGCCGGTCCAGCGTCGTATGAAGCTTGATAGGTTTGCCGCTTGCATCAATCATACGCTGCGCCAGTTCGCCTATGATTCTCAGCTTGTCCGCTCCGGCCTCGATATCTGCCAGATACAGCTCAGCAACCGGGAATTCATCATAATACCGGATCAGGCCCTCTACAAGCTCCGGCGTATAGGAGGAACCTCCTCCGATTACAGCGATTTTCAAGTGGCTCTTCTTCATTTGCGATTCCCTCCGTCTCTCTTGAAATTCTCTATTATTGCTGGGGTTACGGGCAGGCCAAGCCGATCCATGGCAAGCATCACTGCACCGAATACAGGCGGCAGCTCTGGGATTACAAGCGTGCAAAGGGGATGCTCCGCCTTCACCTCTTGAAGCAGCGCATCCAGCAGCAACGGGTTTCTGCCGGATTGAAGGATGCTCCCGGTAAGGATGACCGGCACCGCCTCCTCTTCAAAGCCGCCCAGTTTGCGGATTACAGCCGACGCAGAAATCCCCAGCTCTCTGCCCATATCTGCAAGCAGCTGGCGGGAGAGCCAGTCGCCCGAGTCTGCCGATTCGTGAACAATCAGCGACAGCTCCAGCGGCGCCGCAGTGATCTCGTCATCGAGATACCGGTTCAGCATCTCCCCGAAGCTTGTAAACCCAAGCCTCAGAGGTATCCGCTCGACCAGATCACTGTAGGGTTCCCTGCCTTCCCAGCAACGCACCGCCCTGCCGAGTGCCTGTGCAGCGAGATAAAAGCCGCCGGCCCGGTCACCGAACAAAGTATCAAATCCGCCTACCTGCACCGTTTGCCCGAGCCGGTTGCGGCCCGCCGCGTTCGTATTGCTTCCACAGACAAGCACCACTCCCGTGTTATCCCGGCTCCCGACACGGAGTCCCTCCAGCGTATCGCAGACCATATTCCAGCTCCGCAAGTCCAATTGCCTGCTGATTTCCGGAGAAAGCCTGTCCATATCAATACTGCGATCAGCACCCGCAAGACCGAACTGTACAAAATCCAGCTGATCCATGGCAATTCCTGCCTGCGCAAGCGCGCCAAACAGCGCTCCGCGAATATTGAGCACAGCCGCCTGGACTCCAATGATTTGATGGTTGCCGCAGCCTGTCACTGCGGATCCCAGCACGTTGCCGTAATGATCAGCTATAATGGCAATGGTTTTGCTTCCGCCGCCGTCTACACCCGCGAAGTACATAGCTTTCACTCCTGATTGGTATATTGAGTTTATTTATAGTAACATTTTTAAATATTGTTCCTACAAATATATTTCCTTTTTCATGCGTCCTTATAGTCAGAAAACTCCCTTACAGAAAAATACAATAGATAAATCTCTTTACCAGGCATAGAGTGAACAAAGTTGTAATTCCAATTTTAGGAATTACATAATCCCGGAACCCCGGATTCTTCTCTTTTCTATTAGGTTTCTCCTGCTCTTTTTCCGTGATATAATATAACAAATTGGCATCGGAGGAAACTTGTAATGACAAAGAGAACAAATAATACTTTATATTTCAATATTAAAGAACAACTGCTCAAACAGATTCAATCCGGGTTCTATGCCGTCGGAGAGAAACTTCCTACCGAAGCCGCATTATGCGAGATGTTCTCCGCCAGCCGGACTACAATCCGCCTCGCGCTCAGCGAGCTTGAGGTTCAGGATATTCTTGAGCGGCATCAGGGTAAGGGCACCTTCGTCAAACGCAAGGAGCTCCAGCTTAACCAGAAACGCAGCTTCACAGAAGATGTGCTGATGAGCGGCAAAGAGCCGACCAGTAAAATCATCGAAGCCAAAGTGATGCCTGCGGAAATACCGCTTAATGAATTCCTTAATATCTCGGTGAAAGCTCCCGTGAACCAGCTTTTGCGGATCCGCTACGCGGATAATGAACCCCTTCTATATGAAACTACTTATATTGCCTGGGATCTTGCCCCGGGGCTCATCAATGAGTATAAAGACGGATCACTCTTCTCCTTCCTGGAGTCAGAGTACAGCCTGAAGGCTTACCGCTCTGTGGAGCAGTTGAAGCCTGTACTGGCGGACAAGCTGGCCAGCAGATTGCTTGGCGTCAAAGAAGGCTCCCCTTGTCTGCAAGTAAGAACTTTTACGTATCTGGCCGACGGCTCCCCGCTGGAATACAGCTTCGGCGTATTCCGGGGTGATTTCCCCAGCTATACTATCGAGAGGCAGTTTGGATAACAGAAGGTTAGAACAAAATTAGAGCAGAGAGCATGCGGAGCACCCCTCATGGGTGCTCCATTGCTTTTAATTCATTAAGCTCCGCTACTCTTTGATGATTTCAAAATAACGCCCCAGCCAGTATGGCAATGTAAAAACCGACCCCGCTTCAATGCTGCCTGAACGGTAGTTATACCCGGGATTGGCGCCTGTTGTCTGGCTGTCATTCTCAAACGGATTCGAATTATGCTTAATGATGCGCCGCTCATCCGGTGCAAGTGCGTAGTTCGTCTGCTTGTAATCGTCGCGGTCACCCGGTTCAATATAGAGCACATCCTGACGGTCCCATTGCACCGGGAATTCAATCTGGAATTCAGGGAAACGGTACAGGAACCGGACAGCAGATTGCAGATCGACATCGGTTTTATCCGGATGCGCAAGCTGGTAGAGGAAGGTGTAGAACGGATTCTCCTCCCGAACCTCATTGGAATACCACTGATCATAGGCTGCTACAATCTGTGCATGTCTGCCTGCATCCTGCTCAAGGGTGACAAGCACGAATACCGGGAACCAGCCCAGCTCTTCATCCGAGTAATTGATATACTGGGTCCAGTCATTATGAATCGTCGCATTGGTATTCGTGCCATCCCCTGCATTCTCCATGGTTACGGCCTGGTTATCGTTCTCGCTGTAAGCGTTGGTAGCCTGACGCACAAGTCTCCGCTCAATATAATCAAGTGCCATATCCATATAGCCCTGACCGTTGATATACGGTTCCTCCTTGCTGTAGCTGCCGGCAAAGGCCTGCTCATAGGCCAGCTCATATTTCGCCGAATCGGCCGGATAGCTCTCTGCGACAATATAGCTCGCCGACTTCAGCGCAGCCATGACCTGCAGTGCGTTGAGCGGACCGTCTTCGTAGCCGTAGGACAGCGCGTCGTCTCCGTTCTCGTCAACGCCAATCTTGGACTGCCACTGTACCTGCTGCTCCATAACGCCAAGGCTGTCGTTGAAATATTTGGCGAACCATCTGGACCACTGTGTTGATTTGCCGGTAGCATCCTCAATGTAATAATGGTCATCCTTCAAGATCAGCTCTGTCATGCGGTGCGTTGTTTCTTCAATGAGGGATTTCAGCTCAAGAAGTTCAGGATCGGTGCTGTCACCGACCAGATATTTATAAGCTGTGTAGAACATGGCGTAGTGCCCATCCACTTCATCAGCGGAGGTATCTGCCTTATACACAATCTGATTCATGTCGATATGGCCGTCCACAATGGCGCTATCCGGGAACAAATCATTGAAGAAATCCGGAATCTGCTCATAGACGGGAGCCGTCAGCTGAAACAGCGGCTTATTATTCTCACCCGTTGTTTTGTCTTCCTTCGCATCAATATTGTTAGTGGCGGCCGTAATGACAGGCAGCACCTGATATACCGCACCTGTTGCGGTAGTTCCTACCCGTGTCTTAATATCAATTCCCAGCTTCTGTCCTTCAGGACGTGTCAGGTTGAGCTCGTCAATCGCAGCTTGACTAAGCCCAAGTCCGTTGTAGTTGAGCACATCCGTGCCTCCGCTCGGGAACAGCGTGGAGCCTTTTTTGTTCTCTGCGTCCTTGGTTACCCTAACCATGGAATAGCCAATCGGCTCTGTCCCGTCGTTACGCTGCATGCTTGGAATAATCCCATTGGGGTTAATCATGTCCGGCCCGACGAAGTTCTGGAACCAGAACCCGTTCGTAGACTGGTAGCCATACACTGAGTTGCCCACTGTAGCCGCAGTGGCTTCGCTGGTCAGCATATAGGAACGTGCCGGGAACCCGTTTCCGCGTCCGGATACATAATCGAGCAGCAGCACAGCCTTGGTTGCTCTAAGCGCTGCCGCTCTGGCATCGGCGATTTCCGCCTGCTCTCCAGAGGCCGGACTGGTCCCGTACTGCTCCTGTAGCGCTTTATAGCGGAATACCTCACCCATTGCATACATCGCGGTCCATAAGCCATCATTATCGCTGGTGGTAGGCGTTGATGTGAACAGTCCGGTCGCAGAGTTGTAATTGACCGCGTCCAGCGTGCCGTCTGTCTCCGTAAAGTTAAATCCTGCGCCATGAACCATGCCGCGCCGGTCAAGAATTGATTCCACGAGATCCTCATAGATAAATGATTTGTCATGCAGCGTCTTCTCCGGCATCGCGATGTGAGTGACACCGCTTGCCGTCCGGACCCAGATGCCGCTCTCCCCGTCACTGGCAAGACCTGTCACATGATCGTCGCCGCCATACAGATACCTTGGTCCAGCCATATACTGAACGATATCCTTAGTGTCGCTTGCGGTGAAGTCAACCCGCTGCAGGCCGGTCTCCGTTCCAATCCAGTAGACGCCCCCGTCCAGAACAACACTGGTTACATCGCCGATCACCGACAGCGGCAGAAATTTGAGTGCAGCAGTATCGGTAACCCATTCGATGCCACCCGGGATGGACACCGATCCGGTTTTGTAATAGGTCATTTCTTTGGTCTGCACGGCTTCCAGCTGAACAGGAGAGTAGCTCGCACCAGGCAGCTTGTCTGCGAATACAGGTGCCGCCGGCAGGACAGACAACGTCAAGGCAAGCAGGGCACCCGTAATCTTCAGGCCATTCTTCTTCATCATGTACATGGTAAACTCCCCTTTCCTTATTGGTAGATATGCGATACGCCGGTTTGTGTTATAACCAGTACGCCCGTACTTCCATCCGATAGCAGCAGAAGTACTTTATCATCGTACAATTCCTTGCCTTGTGCAGAATAACTGGTCATTTCATTCGTTTTGAGATTGATTTTTGTTACTCCGCTGTTTGTTCCGATCCACAAATAAGTACGGGTTTTGTCCAGAATGGATGTGTTAACCCCCCGCAGGGAAGCGAATAGAGATGGTTTGACATTAAATTCATAGTTAACAAAGGTTATTGCATTCACAAGGTTCGGCATGGTCACATCCGGATTGGCTATCGAAGGAGTGTATGAAGGGTCCTGGAGGAAGGTCAGGTATTGCTTGGCCAAGCCTTCTGCTCCCGTCGAGCTGAACGAGCTTAAGGCTTCGGCATAGGAATACCGCTCGGGAGTTTTGGTCGTTGGTGTTGGTGTTGGCGTTGGTGTCGGCGTTGGTGTCGGCTTTGGCGTTGGTGTTGGTGTTGGTGTTGGCGTTGGTGTCGGTGTTGGTGTTGGCGTTGGTGTCGGCGTTGGTGTTGGTGTTGGTGTCGGTGTCGGTGTTGGTGTTGGTGTTGAAGTCGGGGTTGGTGTCGGACTTCCCGTATCCGGGCTAGGGCTTGGAGCAGGAGTGGATGTTGAGCTTCCCGTGCCGCCGCTTGAACCCGTTCCTCCCAAGTTGCCGGTTGTTGAAGCGATCAGATTGCCTGAAGCATCATAATCTTGTCCGCCTATGCTTACCTTTGAAGCATTAATCGTCAGCTTGTCCGGCTTGACAGAGAACGACACGCCTTCTACATTAACTACCGCTTCTATGATTGCCCCTTCGCCAGTTACGGCAGCTGCACTGCCTAAAGTCATTTTCCTGACGGTTCCGCCCTTGTTCAATTTAATAGCTGAGCCGCCTGCTTTGGATGAGACATTAAAGCTGCCAACCTGGCCGCTTTCCAGCGTGAACCCTGTCTTTGCAACCACATTCAGCTCATTTACATCCCCTGCCAGGGAAACAGCATCTGAAGCTCCCGTAAACACATTAACGATATTTACTGCCTGCCCCGATTCATTAACAATCCGGGCACCGGAGGTCACATCAATCTCCGTAGCTGTTGTCTTTCCCTTCAGCAGAACCCTTACAGGAGCGGCGGGCTTGCTGACTACAATCCGGTTCACTTTACTGTCCGTTAGGGTGATGCTGTGTATACCGCCGCCGTTTATGTAAACGACGCCTCCAATAGTCGTGTTGACCAGACTCAGATTACCTTCGCCAACACCAGGCGTAATATATAAATTCCCCGAGAAGTTCAGATCGGACAGGGTGCCTCCAGCCGTATTAACAATCAGATTTCTGCCGGATATTCCTGAATGATCCCCGCCGTCGGCAATCAGGAGGCCCATGGCGTTATTAATCATCTTCACAGCCTCGGCCCGCGTCAGTGCTTTTTTGGGCTGGAACAAGCCTTGCGGTGTGCCCTCCACATAACCGGCTTCCTTCATAGCATATACGGCTTCCTTGGACCAGCCGGCAATCACAGCATCATCTGTAAATGGGGAGATGGCATTCCCGGAAGCTGCAACATTGAATACTCTGCTGAGAATAAGGGCCGCCTGCTCACGGGTCAGAACCTCAAGCGGGCCGATCTCGCCTTCTCCGCTGCCAATAAGGGCACCAGCTGCAACTGCTTTGCTGATTTCAGTGGCATACCATGCCGTCCGGGGGACATCGGTAAAGCTCTGGGCACTTTCTTCACTGAAATTAAAGATCCGGTTAATCAGGGCTGCGAATTCTGTTTTTCTGATTCCGTCATTCGGCAGAACAAGGCCATCCTCGTTGCCTTTGAGCAATCCCATTTCCTTCCACGAGGCAATTTCCTCTGCGGCCCATACAGGAATCTTCTCTGTTGTTTCTGCAGATGCTGCGGACACGCCGGTAAACGCCACGGATGACACCACGGCGAATACTCCAAGCGTCTGCTTCCATTTGAACTTCATATGCGTTCCTCCTAAAGTTTAGATTGCGTCTGCTTCACCCGAAAACCCTCTTACACACCCCGGTTTGGATCTTACTTCTAATGGCGCTCCTGACTTTCGAACCCTCTTACCCGAAACAAATCTTCAGGGGTTACATCCTTTTCAGGTTATCTTATTGATTAATCCGTTTCTGTTATGTCACCTCCATGTCATATCATTAATGTTATTGTAGTAACATTTACCCACATTCTATTTTTAATCATAACAAATTGTCAACACATTTCTTTAACAGGCATATATTTCTCCTTTCTTTTCCACATACTCCCATAACATCGTAAAATTCCATATAAATTCAACGTTGTTTGCGCTTACATAAAATCGGTGACTGAAAATAATTATTCGTCCTTTCCGGAACAAAATGAATTTTATAAGTTTTTTTGCATGAAAAACAATTGACAGGGGCCTTGGTATAATTAATAATGAAAACTATATTGTTACTACAAATTCCCTTTAACGTATCAATTTCATTTGCCGTCCAGCATTATCTCACTCAAACACGTCATGTAAAGTTACATAACGAGACGAAAGTTCGAGGAAAAGGCAAAAGCCAAGGTTAAAAAGATTCTTTTAACGTCACATTATTTACCATTCCAATTTGAAAGGGAGGAACTGCCGCTAACCACTCTGCCTGCGGGCAATCCCTACGGTCAACCAATATAACCCCATTCCATATTAAGGGAGCGATTAACTAATGAAAAAGTGGATGATTGCACTGATCTCAACGATGCTGGTTACCGCCATAACGGGCTGCTCTTCTGCAGATCCAAATAACAGCTCAGCAAATAACGACAGCTCTGATGCCAAACCGGAAACACTCCGAATTGCCATGGGTTCACCGGGAGAAGGGCTGATTAAGGTCTGGGAAACCATCGGCAAAGAGTTCGAGGAACAGCATCAGGGCATCAAAGTTGAATTCAGCTATCAGGACGATGACACCTATCAAACGATCGGACTGCCGAATCTGCTTAACGGTAAAAACGCTCCCGATCTATACTTCGAATGGGCCGGGCAGCGCCTGCAGACCAGAGTAACAGACGGTTATGCCGCGGATATTACAGAGCAGCTTCAAAGCTCGGGGCTGAAGGATATGTTCGCCGAAGGCACCTTCAATGGCATGGTAATTGACGGAAAGACCTATATGATTCCCACTGCGGGCGATGTGACGAACGTTATCTTTTACAATAAAGCGGTGTTCAATGATCTGGGGCTGCAGCCTCCAACCACCTGGGAGGAGTTCCTTCAGGTATGCGATACGATTAAGCAGGCAGGCATCACTCCACTCGTGATCGGCAACTCCGATCTGTGGACGGCAGGCAACTGGGTGGCCCATATCATTTCCCGTGTCGTGGGGGAGGACGCCTACAGCGAGGCTATGCAGCTGAAGCAGCCGTTCAATACCCCGGATTTTGTCAAAGCCTACGGTTATGTACAGGAGCTATGGGACAAAGGATATATTAACGAGAATGTAACTGCCTCCAGTGACAGTGAAGCGGATATGCTGTTCCTGAACGGCAGCGGTGCCATGCATCCGATCGGCAGCTGGCTGGCCCCGACCGCAGTGGAAGAAACACCGGATCTTGAGCTTGGCTACTTCAATACTCCTGCCATACCGGACGGGAAGGGCAATCAGGACAGTGTGGTCGGCGTGCTGAATGGAATGGTCGTCAATAAAAATTCCAGGCTAATCGATGAGGCCATTGAATTCATGAAGCTCTACAGCTCTGCCGAATCCTCCAAGAAGCTCACTGACGCCGGCGCCGTGCCGATTACCAAGGACGGAATCGATAAGGAGACTATGCTTCCGCTCTCACTTGATTTGAATGATCTGATGGAGAATGCGCCAGTGCTGGTGTCCCCGCCTGATACGGGCTATTCCATCGAGGTAGCCAATGCGCTTAACATGGCCACCTCCGAGGTCATCGGAGGCGCCAAATCACCTGAAGACGCTCTGGCCGAACTGGAAACCACCATCGCCCCTCTGAAGTAACGAAGAGATCACGCGCACAGCAGCCCTTTCATAAGTTGAAGCTATCTGCGGACCCTGTGCTTAGATTGATATCCTGAAGTGGAGGTGGACCCATTGTCCGGCAAAAGCAATAAACTCTCTCCCTACCTGTTCATCTCGCCAGCCCTTCTGCTGTTTGCCTTTGTTGTGCTTATTCCGGTCCTCATGACATTCGTATTCAGCTTCTACGACTGGAACGGGATCGGCCAGATGAAATTCACCGGCTTTGACAATTACATCCGGGCTTTTCAAGACCGCATCTATATTAATTCCTATGGACACACACTGATTTATATTGTAGCCACGGTCGTTGTTGAAGTCCTTGTCGGACTGGGACTCGCAGGCTTAATCACGATGGGCCGCAAGGGCAGCGGAATATTCCGGCTGGCATTCTTCGTGCCCGTTATGCTGCCGATGATTGTCGTATCCTACTTATGGAAATTCGTCTACAATTCTGATTTTGGTCTCATCAATATCCTGCTGGAGAAGATCGGCCTGGAGAGCTGGACCCGCGTCTGGCTAGGCAACCCTGATACCGCACTTTATGCCATCTGTATCGTATCCGGCTGGGTCTACGCAGGGTTCTATATGACCATCTTTTATTCCGGAATCCAGCGCATTTCCAAAGAAGTCTATGAATCCGCCTATCTGGACGGCGCCGGAGAAGGACAAATATTCTTCAAGATCAAAGTGCCGATGATCCGCAATCTGGTAGAGACCGGTGTCATGCTGTGTGTGCTTACCGGCTTCCAGTCCTTCGATCTGTTCTATGTAATGACCAACGGCGGGCCGTATAATTCGACTGAAATCGTTACGACCTATCTTGTAAAAGTAGTCTTTACCCACATGAGCATCGGCTACGGGTCTGCGCTTGCCGTCATCATGACAATCGTGATCGCGGTCATCGGGCTTGTTGCCGGCAGACTGAATAAGAAAGACTCCGGTGTGCTGGAGTATTAAAATAACCCCACAAAGTGGGGCTTTGGCGTAGATAGATGACTCAGGTACTTTGCGGGGACCCCGAAACATGTAAACTCTGATAGTATGAGAAAGCGAGGTGTTCTCCTTGACGACCACAGTCCTAGATATCAAGAAAGACGCTTACAGCGGAGGGGAGGCGGCAAACCGCAGACCGTTCTCACATATTCTGTATTATCTGTTCATGATCTTCATTTCCTGCTTCTATTTCTATCCGATCCTCTGGCTTATTCTCTCCTCATTCCGTGAGAACCGGGAAATATTCTCCGCCCCGTTCGCGCTGCCGGAACAGGTTAATCTGCAGAACTGGTCCAAAGCTTGGACTGTCGGCAATATGAGCACTTATGCCGGCAACAGCGTAATCGTCACCTCGGCTACCGTAGCAGGCATTCTGCTCTTCGCCAGCCTTGCAGCCTTTGCCTTCAGTAAGCTGCGCTTCCGCGGCAGCGGCTTCCTGATGCTGATGTTCGTATTCGGACTGTTCATGCCGCTGCAATCCTTTTTCATTGCCCAGAGCTATATTTTCGAGCAGCTGAATTTGAAGGATTCCTATATGGGGTTAATTCTTCCTTATATAGGAACAGGACTTCCGCTGGCTATCTTTCTGCTCAAGGCGTACTTGGACTCCGTACCAAAAGAACTGCTGGAAGCTGCCCGCATGGACGGCTGTAATGACTGGGTGATGTACAGCAGAATTATCCTTCCGCTGCTTGTTCCAAACATGGCTACCGTGGGGATCTTCTCGGCGCTGAATGCATGGAATGAGCTGCTGCTGGCCATGCTGTACATCCAGAATGATGCACTGAAGACCATCCCGGTCGGCCTGCTGGCCTTCTCCAGCCGATATATGACCGACTATAAGCTGCTTTTCTCCGCACTGGCGATTATTACGCTCCCGATGATTGTCGTATACCTCTTCTTCCACCGCTATATCGTTGCCGGCCTGACAGAGGGAGCACTGAAGTAGCTGCTTCCCGGCAATATGCCTGTTAGAACAGCAAATAGCCCCTTCCAGCAGACGTAGCCGGAATCATGACATCATCATGAGTTTCCAAGTACGCTCTGCCCGAAGGGGCTATATTCGTCAATCCTCTATTTAAGCCGGAGTAGCTGCTACTGCCGGTTCTTCAGCTTCTTCATGCACAGTCTTAATCTGAATCATTACTGTACTTGGATCGGTCAGCACTTCAATACCATCCTGGAAAATCAGATCAGATACAAGTAATTGGTCACCGATAGCAAGGCCGCTGATATCCACTTCCATGGACGTCGGCAGATCGCCCGGCATACAGCGGACTTCTACTTCATAGATTTCTACCTGCAGAACGCCGCCTTCTTTGACCCCTGCAGCTTCGCCTGCAAAATGAATCGTAACTTTACTGTCCATGCTGATGCTCATGTTCACATGCTGAAAATCAATATGCAGCACTTTACCGGACATAGACTGCTTCTGAATGCTCTGAACTACCACCGGAACGGTTGTACCATCAGACAATTTCGCTTGCAGGATTGCACGCGGATTGGTTCTCAGCATTTCCAGCAGTTCCTTCTCACTCACTTCAAGACTAAGAGTATCTTTACCAATTCCGTACAGTACTGCCGGGATGCGGCCTTGCTTTCTTGCCACATTCAGGTTGGACTTTGTGTCAGACGTACGATTGCTTAGTTGAATAAATTTACTCATTGCTTAATTCCCGCTCTCTTCGACCATAAATTCTTGTCACCTTAAGTTTAACATGACCATAGAATCTAGTCAAACCTGCAGATATCAGACTTCATATTCAATAAAAGGATCGGGGATCTCAATTCTGTAGGCTTCCGCATCGCTGACGCCTACAGACAGTACCGCCCGGCCGTCCTTACCGCGCACCAGCCCGCCGCTGAAGATAACATCCTGCAGCTCGGGGCGTTTGCCCGGACCGATGGGGAAATCGCTTCTGGCGGCAATGATTTTGATCGGGGTAGTTTCGAAGGTGCCCGGATTAAGCGAGAAGACCATAGCGTAATAATGCTTCTGCCCCATACGGTCGAAGCAGGCGATATGCCCGAGCACACCGATATGGCCGTTGCTCAGCAGAGTGGCCTCATTGGCTCCACCCCACTCCTCCTGCACGAACTGGTTATGCAGAATCTCCGCTTCCAGGAAGGTCTGTTCATTCAGCTCATCCAGTGAATCAATAATGGTGAAGCCAATCTGTCCTCTGCCGCCCCGGTCTCCCTGCGGTCTGGTCAATACGCCGATTCTTCCGTCCTGAAGCTCGATCAGCCGGATATCCTTCATCGTGCCCGGCCCCGAGGAGAAATGGCGCATGGAATCAATCCGGTACCCCCGGTAGAACTGAGTGACCCACGAAACGATTCTCTGCGGGTTATCCCCGGCCGTGATCACTTCAACTCCGCCGACAATCAGCTCACCCTTAATGCGGGTCACGCAAGGGTCCTGCAGATTATAGGTATGGGTGTGCTCCCGGGGAATCCAGACGCCATCCTCCCGGAATGTAAAAAAGAAGACTTGAGAGAACTCACTATCCCGTTCCTCAACTCTTCCCAAGATGACTTCCTCCCCGTCATGCTGAAACGGAGCCGTTATATTGTATACATCACGTCCGCCCACACCGGAGAAGACCAGCTTCTCCACGTGTACGGTACGGAGATTGGCATAAAAGGTATCCAGCAGTTCGTTACAGGTTGCAATCTTGGCCGGGCTCCTTGTCATTGCCTTCCTCCTCATATTCATGTGCCTTATCTATTGCCCAATCGTTCTCATCTGATTCCATCCGGATCAATTCTCCGGGCTGAATATTGAAGTAAGTACACAGCTTCAGCAGCAGATCCCGGGGGTACTGCACCATCTCGTCTTTGTACATCCGCCGGACGGAATCGAAATGGTAATTAATGTCTTTCGCTAACTTGCGGATCGATAATTTCGGGTCATGCTTCTCCATAACCTCACTCAATTTGCTGCGTATGACTGGCATCCATACACCTCCTACATCACTATATCTGGAGATTTCAGGGGAGTCAATAAATTGACAAGATTAAATGGTCATGTTATAGTCGGAGCAGGAAATAATTTGCAGATCACAAATTTTATACCACTTATCCCCGGAAAATAAAGTCCTCTTTATTTTCTTTTTTTGTCCCCAAAAGTACGATAATCAATAGGAGGCTCTTATTATGAACCACAGCAACCGCAATAAAAACATTGTTTTCCTGTCCACCAGCCTGCCTAGAGAATGCGGAATTGCTACCTTCACCCAGGATCTGCTGGATGAGTTCACCAAGCTCCAGGGCTTCAACAAACCGCGGATCATCGCTATGAACAACAACGGAAATTACCGGTACACAGACCAGGTCATGCGGGAAATTAACCAGCATCAGCTATCTGATTATATAGATGCCGCCGAAGAAATCAACCAGTCAAACACCGATCTGCTCGTCATTCAGCATGAATTCGGTATCTACGGCGGAGAAAGCGGCGAATATCTGCTGCAGTTCACTGAGCGGCTTCATGTGCCTTATGTGGCGATTTTCCATACTGTATTAACCACCCCCTCGCCGAAACAGCATGAGATTATCACCCGCATAGCTGCAGGAAGCGTAAAGGTTGTCACGATGGCCCAATCCACAGTAGATGATCTCATCTCTGTCTATCATATTAACGCCGCCAAAATTGCTTTTATTCACCACGGTGTGCCTTTTGTCAAAACTTCTACCCGCGCGGAGCTGAAGACCCAGTATAAGTTCGGAGAACGCAAAATCCTCTCCACCTTCGGCTTCCTGAGTCCCGGCAAAGGTATTGAGTATGCTATTGAAGCTATGAGCGGAGTAGTGAAGCAGCATCCGGATGCGCTCTACATCATTTGGGGCAAGACCCATCCGGTCGTCAAACAGGAGACAGGTGAAGTATACCGTCAAAAGCTGACCAGTCTTGTGCATGAATTAGGCCTGGTCAATAATGTGCTGTTCGTCGACAAGCTCCTGACCCAGGAAGAGGTCATTGAGTCCCTGGTGATGTCGGATATCTATATGACCCCTTATCTGGGCAAGGATCAGGCAGTCAGCGGCACACTCGCTTATGGAGTAGGCTATGGCAGAGTAATCATCTCTACGCCTTACCGCTACGCTCAAGAGATGCTGGCCGATGGCCGTGGCCTGCTGGCGGAATTCCGTGACTCGGCTTCGCTGGAAGCCTGCATCCTGGAGCTGCTGGATGATCCGGCCAAAGTTGAGGACATGGAGCAGCGTACCCAGGCGCTTGGCAGTACGATGATGTGGAGTGAGGTTGCAAAAACCTATGCCGCCATCTTTCAGGACAAAATAGCCCTCTCCAAACCGGCTGGCCGGAGTGTGATTTGATGCAGACATCTGCGGTATTGCAGTTCAAAACCGGTTATATGCGCCAGATCACTGATGATACGGGGATTTTCCAGCATACGAAGTTCGGCGTGCCCGATCGTGCCAAAGGCTACACCACTGATGATAATGCGCGGGCTTTGATCGCAGCCGTGTTAATGTATAACAACAGCAGGGATACAGCTGCACTCGATCTGATCCATACGTACCTCTCGTTCGTCCACCATGCACAGAATGAAGAGGGGAACTTCCGGAATTTCATGGACTACAACCGTTCCTTCCTGGAGGAGCGCGGCTCCGAGGATTGCCAGGGACGCACACTCTGGGCGCTGGGCTTCGTGCTCTCCTACTCTTCCATTCTGCCGGATAATCTGCTGAATACCTGCCGGTATCTGATCAACCAGGCGCTGCCGCATATCGGAGGCCTGCGCTCTCCCCGGGCCTTGGGCTATGCCGTCATCGGCCTCAGCTATTTACTTGAGACTCCCGGAGCGCTCACCTACTCCTTCCCTTATCCGCATATACCAAGTACAGAAGAGGAGCTGGCCTTCCTGCCGGAAGCCTTCATTAAAGAGCTTATCGAATCCGTCACTATCCGGCTGCATAACCAGTATAACCTTACCAAAGGGGAAGACTGGTACTGGTATGAAGACAGCCTGACGTACGGGAACTCCATGCTGCCTTGGGCACTGCTTAAGGCTTTCACGATTACCGGCAATCCGGCGCTTCGTGTAACAGCCAAAGAAAGTCTCGATTTCCTGATCTCCCGGACCTTCGCACCGGAAGGCTATTACAGACCTGTCGGCAGCCACGGCTGGCTGCTGCGCGGCGGTACGCCTGCACTCTATGACGAACAGCCGATTGAAGCCTGTGAAATGCTGCTCGCCTGCCGGGAGGCTGCCGTAGTGCTGCAGGACCCGTCTTATCTGCAGCAGGCTGAACTATGCTATGCCTGGTATACAGGGAACAACTCCCTGCAGCTCTCCCTGATCGATCCCCAGACCGGGGCTTGCTACGACGGGATTCACAGCTCGGGGCTGAACCTCAATCAGGGATCGGAGAGCATCATCTCCTTCTCGATTGCCCATCTGGTGACTCATCATGGATAAATTCGCAACCATACTCGCAGGCGGAGGCGGCACCCGCTTCTGGCCGCTGTCCAGACAGGAAATCCCCAAGCAGCTGCTGAACATCAGCGGCAACGATATTATGCTGAACGATACGATTGAACGCTTCAAGGGCATCATCCCGCAGGAGAATACCGTCATTGTAACGAACCGTACCCAGGCGGTACTGCTGGAGAGTATTATGCACAGCAGTGTGCAGAAGAGCAATATTCTGATCGAGCCTGTGGCCCGGAATACCTCAGCAAGCATCCTGTTCGCCGCCTTCTCCATCCAGCAGATGAGTGAAGGGGATTCCTTAATGGTTGTCCTGCCTTCCGATCACTATATTACCGATGAGCCGCAGTTCCGGCTTACGCTGGACGAAGCCTGCACCGTGGCGATGGAGAGTGATGCCATTGTCACGATCGGGATCAAACCTACCTTCCCTTCCACCGGCTACGGCTACATCGCTTATGACAAAGAGCCGATCGCAGTCAATCCGGTTGCCGTATACGATGTAGCTGAATTCGTGGAGAAGCCGGATTTCAAAAAGGCACAGGGATATCTGGCCTCAGGCAATTATCTCTGGAACAGCGGGATTTTCATCTGGAAGACCTCGGTCATTATCGATAACTTCAAGCGGTATCTGCCGCGGCTATATAATACGATGCTGCCGATCAGTGAAGCGCTCGGTACAGATCAGGAGCAGGAGACGATTAACCGGATCTATCCGCTGCTGCAGAATATCTCGATTGACTACGGCATCCTCGAACGTTCTGATGAGGTAGTGGTACTGTCCGGCCAGTTCGGCTGGAATGACATCGGCAGCTGGGATGCGCTTGGTGCCATCTTCCCGCCTGATGATGAAGGCAACATTATCAAGGCCAATCATGTCGGCATCGATACCCGCAACTCCATTATCTATGGCAACGGGCGGCTGATTACCACCATCGGCGTAGACGGCTTCATCATCGCTGACACCGGGGATGCGGTCATGATCTGCCCCAAGGATAAAGCCCAGTCAGTCAAAGACATTGTCGATCTGCTCAAGGAGAAAGGCATGCTGGAATATGTATAGGCTATGACGATTATGTAATAACAAAGGGAGCACTGCTATTACAGCAATGCTCCCTTTGTTAAAATATAAGAATTTCTATGTTTCACATGATAATTTATCCTTCTATTTCTCGCTGAAACGAATGCCGTCCTATCAAGGACGGCGTAGCCGTTTCTGCTTGTGTTCTTATGGTTCTCCTATGCCGAGTCAGTCCTCAGGTCCAGGCCCACAGGAACCCGTCGCGGTCCCAGGCAATCCGGCCGCCGTGCAGCTTGCGGAACGCCTTCTTCACTTCTTTGGACAGCGATGCATTTCCATTCTCATTCACAAAGACAAATTGTTCGCCGAAATTCGCCTTCACATATTCAATCGCTGCGGTCTGGTGCAGGGTTCCTGTAAATTTGATTTCCTTGACCATCCATTCCGCCACTTCCTGTGCGGTTACTTCCATGGGGTAGTGCTCCTTCCTGCTTATCCTGCTTGTAGATTTCCCCATTATAGCATGAATACAACGGCTTCCAATGAATCAGTTCCTGAAACAATCCGGAGTTTATTAGAAACATAATAGAGAGAGCTGCGTCTATATATGGAAACTTATTCTATTTAATTCCAACAAAACAGAAAGGAGATTAATGATGAATCTGTATAAAAGAATATGGCCAGCTTGTCTGCTGCTCCTTCTACTGCTGCAAAGCTTCACCTCAGCCGCCTCAGCCGCTTCCCTTGCCCCGGCAGCTGCGCCAGTCCGTCCGATTACCGTCAATATCAACGGAGCCTTTATTGCCACGGACAGCAGCCCCTTTATTGAGTCTGGCAGAATCAAAATATCTGTCCGGACGCTCGCCTCACTCGGACTGACTTATTCCTGGGATACAGCAACCCGCACCGCTACAATCACTAATCCGGCCAAGGATACATTCCGTTTGATCCAGGGACAGCTGACAGCCTACAAAAACGGCCAGCCTGTCCAGTTGGATAGTGAGGCAGGTAATTATAACGGCCGGATGATGGTTCCGGCCCGCTTCGTCAGTGAAGCCTTCGGATATAGTGTGTACTATGAGCGAACGCGCAGCATACTCTTCATTACCAGCAAGGATTATGTCCCGGATACCGCTGCCCTGCTCTCCAGTGACTTGGCAGCAGCCCGTCTCGCAGCCATCTCCCTGCCTATCCAGTACAACTTCACGCCTGTTCCCGCAGCGGAGAGCGGGCAATCACGGAATTATACGTACAGATTTGCCGCAAATGACGCTACGCGCTATGTCTATGAGAACACGCTTGTCTCAACCGTCGTTGAGATTAAGGACGGAGCCGCCCATGCCGTCTGGCAATACGGCACGAATGGTATTCCCGGCTATGATCTGTACACTACACTGGGAGGACAGCAGCCCGGATATATGGCTGAGATGTCTCATGATCATTTCCGCTATTTTGGCGGGGGCTACCGGGCTTCCTACCAGACAGCAGCGGATGGCTCCTATCAGTCCTTTCCTTATTTTACCCGGAACTACGGTGAGATCATCCAGCCTATCCCTGAATAACTGAGTAGAACCAGACCAAACCACTGCCCATGATTGATGGGCAGTGGTTTGTGTACTGTAAGTCGCCTTAGTGTTATTGCCAAGCCGGGTAAGTCCAGCCTCTACCTTCTCCGCGCAGCCACATTGACCACACCATAGCGGTAGAGCACCTTCTTCCCGAACCAGCCGAACAGCCTGTCGGTGAAGAAGCCCATGAAGCCCAGACAGAACAGCCCGACGAATATCCAGTCCGTACGGAAGAACAGCCGCGAATTCCAAATCAGATAACCGACACCTTCGTTGGAAGCAATCATTTCTGCCCCGATAATAGCCATGTAGGAGGTTCCCATTGCCAGCCGTACACCGGTGAAGATATATGGAATCGTAGCCGGCACAATCACGTGCAGCAGAATCTGCCATTCATTTGCCCCCATGCTGCGGGCCGAGCGGACCTTATCCTCCTCTACCGACATTACTCCGGTCAAGGTGTTCAGCACAACGATGAAGAAGGTGGCGTACATAATCAGCGCAATCTTTGACTGCTCCCCGATGCCGAACCAGACCAGAAAAAGGGTGATGAAGGCAATCGGCGGGATAAAGCGGATGAAATTCAAGAAAGGCTCGGCAAATATGCGGATGACGTTTACTTTTCCGATGATCAGCCCTGCCGGAATAGCCAGCAGACTGCCGAGTACCCAGCCGACAAGCACGCGGTAAAAGCTGATGCCGATATACTGCATCAAGGTGCCGTCTTGGACCAGTTCCCGCCCTCCCTTCAGCGTGGCCCAAGGCCCGGGGATAACATCCGGGCCATACACCCAGGCGCCCAGCTGCCAGATGCAGAGTGCGGCAATCCACAGCAGGGAGACCGAGACCCATTTTTTCTCCACCCATTTCAACATGTACTGCCCCCCCGATCCTATTCTTCAAAATGGCTCTGAATTTGATTGTACAGCGAGTAGAACTCCGGCGAGGCCACATCCCGCGGAAACGGCAGCGCATTGTCGTATATATCGGTGATATTGGAGGAAGGCCCCACGGACATGATGCCGATGTGCTCACCCAGCAGCAGTGCTTCCTGAATATCGTGCGTTACGAAAATAACGGTCTTATGCGTCTCACGCCATATTTGCACCAGTTCCTTCTGCATCGTCCGCCGGGTCATGGCATCCAGCGCACCAAAGGGCTCATCCATCAGCAGAATCGCCGGATCATTCGCCAGTACCCTGGCCAGCTGTACCCGCTGCTTCATCCCTCCCGACAATTCCTTCGGGAATTTATCCTCATGCCCGTTCAGCCCGACTAGCGTGATATACCGGTCTGATATCGTCCGGCGCTCTGCCTTGGCCGTCTTCTTCATCCGCAGTCCGAACTCTACATTCTCCCGCACCGTGAGCCAGGGGAACAGGGAAGAGTCTGCCTGCTGAAATACAACCGCCCGGTCCCGGCCCGGCTTATCCACCTCGACGTTGTCCACCCGCAGATTGCCGCCCGATTTGGAGACAAACCCGGCGATCATGTTGAGCAGCGTTGATTTGCCGCAGCCGCTCGGACCGAGCAATACGAAGAACTCACCGCCTTTGATCACCAGGTTCACATCCTTGATAATGTAATGAACGTCCCCGGCCGCAGGCTCGCTGTAGCTCTTGCGCAGCTGCTCGATATGGATGGCATGCTGTTTGGCAGGTAAAGACATGAGGCACCTCCAGAAAGTTAAGTTATTTCGTGTAAGCTAAGCTACTTGGCAAAAGTCACTTTATCCGGCAAAGCCTGCTTCAGCGGGTCCAGACTGAGCTTGCTGTCCAGATCAAAATCCTGTTCAATGATTCCTGTATCGACCATATACTTTTTCTGTCCGGCAAGACTGTCATAGGCAGCCTGGGTAAAGCCCACCTTCCACGGATTCGTCGGCAAGTCCTTCAGCGTTGCTTCCTTCGGCTGCTTCAGTTCCTTGAACATCAGATCGGCCACCTCCTCGGGATGCTCCTGGGCATAAGCCGCAGCCTCGTCCACCGCCGCCAGGAATTCGCCAATCCCCTCAGGATTCGCCTGCACAAAAGCATTCCCTGCGACAATCCCCATCCCCAGGCGCACTGGGGTCTTCGACATATCCGTCAGCTCATGTACACCCTCAAGCGCAGCCAGCTTATCCGTCAGCGCTGAACCGCTGAACCAGGCAGCATCCACATCGCCCTGCTTCAGTGCAATGAAGGCTTCGTCGAACGCACCCTGTCCTGTCAGCTTCACGTCGCTTAGCGCAATGCCCTGCTCCTTCAGGTATTCATCCCACAGATACGGCAGAAACGTACCGCGCATGAAGCTTAGGTTCTTGCCTTTCAGATCCGCAGCAGACTTGATCTCGTCCCTTACGTAAAGCTTCCATACTGCCGCTGCCTGATCCGTGGCCTGGCCGGCGGAAGCAATAATGGAATAGTCGCCCTTAGAGACGGCATTGAGCACCGGGAAATCAGCACCGAAGGCCACGTCTACCTGCTTGATGAATAGCGCATTCACTCCCTCAGCCGGAGTACCGAAGTTGATAATTTCTGCATCGATGCCGTGGTTGGCGAAGATGCCTTTATCGACTGCTACCCGGAAGGTAGGATTCGTATTGATGTCGGCAATTCTAATCTTCAGAGTCTTCTGCTGGCCGCCGGCCGTTCCTGTGGAAGCCGCCGCGTCTCCCTTGGAGCTGCAGCCGGACAGAACCAGTACCAGAGATAAGGATAAGAGCAGGAAGGCTGAGCCGTACCATGATTTTTTCAAAACTACGCACCTCTTCGTCTATAAATTTCTATAGCTTATCTTATTATCTAACTGGTTCTCCGGACGCTGCCTTCTTCCGCAGTAGCCACGCAAGCGGCCCCCTCTGTAAACGGAAGTGTGGTCGCTACACTCACTACCGAAGCCGATCCCTTCGGCGCAGCTCCCGGCACTCTGAAGCTGGTCACATCGATGGCCTCGATGGCAATCTCCTGCGGCTTCGCCAGCTGCGGCACCCAGGCATAGGGTACACGGTAGGAACGGTAGACCATATTCGTATTGCGGCGGTCGGTGTAAGGGGAGATATACTCCCAGACCAGCTCATGCTCCGCCGTCACCTCGAACAGGCGCCCGTTCGAACCCTCGGTAATCAGCGTGTTGCCGTTCGGGAGCCGCTGCGCCGAGCTGATATACGGACTGTAGAACTTATAGGAATCGGTCGGAACGGAGAACCCGGCCTCCGCCGAGGTATACTGCCACTCAATATCCAGTGTCACCGGATTAATCTCCAGCACACGGGAATGGTCACGCAACGCATTCTTCTGTCCAAAAGGTGAAGAGGGATTCGGCAGCCCATATCCGCCCCAGCCGCCGTTATCGAATACGAGCAGATTGCCTTCGCCCGGCAGTCCCTTCGGAATGATGTGGGCGTGATGCTGGCCGATAATCCAGTCGATATGCTTCACTTCAGGCAGAGAGTAGTCCGGTCCCAGCCGCCAGACGATAGCCCCGCTGCGCTTGTCAGTGATGGCGATGATATTCGCCTCGCGCGCATCCCAGATAATATTGTCCGGGTGGAAACGCTCATCTCCGTTATCATAGAATTTGTTCGGCCCTACGTAGGAAGCGGAGTTGATATGCAGCCAGTCGCCTACGCCGCCGCCCAGATCTCCGAAGGAGCGGGTGTTGGGATCGCGGAAGAGAACATTTCGCGCCGCCTGATCAAATCCAAGCTCCGCGAAATGATCGCTGGCCGCCCACTCCCAGATCACATTGCCTTCCCAGTCCACCTCAATGATCGTGTCATCCAGCAGCTGCTTATCGGAAATCTCAGGATTGTGCAGATTCTTATGCGCTAAGATCAGCGTTGTCCCGCTGTTAGCTGAAGGTTCAAGCCCGGGAGCGTAGTATCCGACCGGATTTCCCTCCCGCTGATAGTCGTGATGCTGGCGGGCGTACCACAGCGGCTCATACCCAGGGTCCTCGATATGCTCGTAGCTGTTGTATCTCCAGACCACATTGCCGTCCCAATCTACCTGAACCAGATCGACATTATCCTGAATGCCGAATTTGGGATCTCTTCTGCCCGTGCTGCCCAGGACGTAGCCGCCCGGGAGGATTTTGGCAGGGAAGCCGATCAGCCCTTGCCACAGATGCACTTCCTTGCCGCTCATATCGATCAGCACGACTCCCTCATCGCCCGCCTGAAATACAGTGTAGCCGCTCCATGCCTTGGACGGGTTATATACCGTCGCCCCTGTCGGATAAATTGTTGAATGTCCCATGATCATCTCTCCTTAAAGTTGTGTTAGCGTAGACTTTGTTGACTCACTTCGCAAAACTCACTTCGGAAGCACACGCTTAAATTGTGTTAGCGGAAACTTCATTTTCAATAGCTGAGATAGTTCTTCTTCACCTCTGCACGCGGCTTCTGTTCAGGCTCTTGAGGTACGGGAATTTCAGCATTTTGCTGTGCCAGCTTCAGCAGCGTATCCGAGAACCCTTCCAGATTGCCGATGATCCGTTCATAGAAGCGGCTCTGCTGCTCAAGCTCCTCATCCGTAAAGCCCTCGAACAGAAGCGTAATACATCGGGCACCGATGTTGCCGTTGCGCTCCACCATCTCCCGGCCCTTGGCCGTAATATCAAGCAGGACGGTTCTGCGGTCATCTTCCTTGCGTCTGCGCACCGTATATCCGCCTGCCTCCAGCTTGTCACTCAGCGCCGTTATAGCGCCCGAAGTGAAATCGAGCTGCTCTGCCAGATCGCCCAGCCGCTGCTCACCATCACGGATAATCTTTTGCAGAATCAGCATGCCGGGCAAGGAAATCCCCTCCACGCTTACGCGGTCACGTTCCTTGACGAATCTGCGTACCATTTTGCGGAACAGGTGGTCTGCCTCCTCCAGCCGCTCCCACGGGTTATCTTCCACGCTATCTCTCCTCTGCTGTCTATCCAAAGGAACCCAAAAAGGCCCCCGGAAAATCCCCTGTACGGGAATATTTGCGGGAGCCTTTGGTGGTCCAATCAGCTCAAATATGATGGTCGTATTTATTATTTCACTGTTCATTTAATTAGTAGTGAAGGATTGCTGTAATCATATACCCCTTAAACCCACCTGTCAAGTATGAATATATTCGATAAATGTTAAAAGAACTGCGGGGTGCTCTTACGGCAGTGGAGAGCTCATAGTACTGTAGGCGTATTATTGTTGCATTATTTGCAACTTTGGTTCATGGATAGCTGCCTGTTCGGGAGGATTGTTGTATGAAATACAAGAATTATCTTGATCATCTGCTTGGAAGCGAAGGAGAAGTTGCATTTCCTGCAACAATTTTGGATTTTGGCCGATTTTAGGAGGGGAATGTTGTATTTGATGCAGGATTTTAAGTGGCTTAGCTTACCCGGCAAAAAGCGAAAATGATCGGTGTTGTCAGCCGGAAAACCTCCGGCTGACCTTCTTGTGCGAAGATTCCAAGTGCTGGCGCCAAGCTGCTGATCCGGAGCATTAAGACAAACTGACCACATAGGTGAGGAACTGATAGACGTTGTCCTTCAGCACAGTTGCTGTGGCCAGAAGCTTCTTGCCCGAGGGGCTCCAGTGCAGCTGGTCAGACACGCGGATATCATTCAGCACCGGCGTCTGTTCTCCGGTCTCCACCTCGGCAATGAACAGGTCTTCCTGGTCATCAGCAGAACCTGCTGCAGTGACTGCATAGGCCAGCTTGCTGCCGTCCGGCGACCAGCTGGTACCGAAGATCTGCTGGCCTGCAGCAAGCTGGGACTGTTCATTGCCTTCACTGTCACAGAGCTTCAGCACCATCTCGCCCGGACCCTTCCGTTCAACAATTGCGAGCGTGCTCCCGTCCGGTGACGGAATAACCCACATCACATTCTTGCTCAGTACCTTGGTCTGTTTCGTATCCGTATCATAAGCGCTAAGCTGGCTGTCTTCACCCGTGACATATAGAATCCGGCTGCCGCTCTGCATGACCTCATGTACATAAGGGATGCCGGTCTTCAGCACTGTCTCCTGCTTGCCGGTCACATCCGCGCTCAGGATATTGCCTTCCATATCCGGATAAATCACATGATCGTTATCCGCCCATCTTCCTTCTTCGCTTCTGAACTCCGCATCACTCATTTTCACCGAAACGCCCGTGGCCAGTTCCATAATATAGCCAAGTCCAGTAGCTTCATACAGCTCTTTGTAGAATACATGCGTCTTGTCCGGAGACATTTGCGGTGAACCATAATTCAGCTCCCCCTCCTGCAGCGGAGTTTCATCACCCGTAGAGAGTGTACGCAGATAGAGATTCAGCGGATATCTTTCCTGGCCTTCGATCACCTGCGCAGGGAGATTACGGTTTTCTTTGGTCACAATCATGACGTCCTCGCTGACGAAATCCGTGCCCCGCACACCCTCCACCTTATCGATCCCTTCCAGCTTCAACTGGGTATAGACGGATTCGCTAATGTTATCGAGGACCGTAATTTTGTGGCCGGATTTCTCCACCACCTGCCTTGTTTCAGTATTCTCCGCAGCGCAGCCTGTCACGGACAGCAGAAGCGCACCACATAGCAGAATTGCCCGCACCTTGCCCCGTCTTCTATTGTTCTCAGCATTCATTAGGCTTCCCTCCAGCTTGTGTTACTCCAAGCATACCGGATGCTTATTTCCAAACCGCATATAGAATGTTTCCAAGTTGTAAACTAAGTCCCCTCAGGACACTAAGGGAAAAGACAGCTCAAACGCTGCCCCCTCGCCTGAGCTTTCCAGCAGCACAATGGTTCCGTTCTGCTTCTCCACCAGGTTACGGACCAGCGAGAGTCCAAGCCCCGTGCCTCCCGAGGCTCTCGAGCGGTCACGGTTAACCGTATAGAACGGCTCGAAGATCTTGTCCCGCGACTCTTCAGGAATGCCGATACCGGAATCGCGGATTGTAATCCATACCCGCCCGTCCCTGACCTCGCTCCGTATATGAATGCTTCCCTGCGGAACATTATATTTGATCGCATTGTCGAGCAGATTGATGAAGATATGCATGAAGCTCTCTTTATCGATCCAGATATGCGCCGGCTTAACGTCAAGCGATACCGTAAGGCCATAACGCTCGGCTTTGCCTTTCATCCGGCCGCATATATCCCGCAGCATGCCCTCGACCTCCAGCAGCTCTGCCTGGGATTCGAAATCATATTTCTCCAGCGCGGTCAGCTGCAGCACCTTCTCCACCATCTCATACAGCCGGTCTGTCTCCTTGGCAATGCTGAGCTTGGCATCATGCAGCAGCTCGGGGTCATCGTCATACATGTTCAGCAGATCAACATACGCCTTGATTGAAGTCAGCGGTGTCTTGAACTCATGGCTGATATTCCCGATGTACTGCTTCTGCTGCTGCTCCAGCGCCTGCAGCTTCTCCACAGCGAGCTGCAGCTTGCGCCGCTCCTCGTCCTTCGCGGCAATGCTGCTCTCGATCTCCCGGCTCATGAAGTAGATGCCTTCCGCCAGCTCGCCAAGCTCATCCTTGCGCTTCACAGGCGGAGCCGAGATGTAATCGGCACGGCGGATGTCCTCCGCCGATTTCTTCAAGCGGCCGATCGCTGCCGCAGCGCGGTTGAAGTACAGGTACCCGATGATGAAGCTGAGCACCAGCACCGCGCCTCCTGTCGTCAGGAACAGATTCAGCAGCGTCTGCTGGAAGCTCCGGGCGTCCTGCAGCGAGTACTGCAGCTGCACCACACCCATCTGCTCCTCCGGCCCCTGCAGCGGAGCCAGATACAGCAGCTTGTCGCCTTCACTCTGATAGGCGACTTTATTATTCAGCGCGTAGTCCAGCGCCGTGCTGACATCCGGCCTGCCCGGCCCCGGCTCACCCTGCGCCGAGGTTCCCACCTGCTGACCCTGGCTGTCGTACAGGGTCACCTCCAGGCCGGTGTACCCGGCCAGCTCGGCGGCCAGCGCCCGGCCCCGCTGCTGCATGAAGGCCTGCGGCGCGAGGCGCACGCCGGTATAGTAAGTCTGCTTCACGCGCAGATTGACGGTTGTTACATGCTGGGCCAGATAGCTCTCCGTCTGCCCCTGCTGATTGCGCTCCACACCGCGCAGCACGAAATAGCTCAGCACGCTGAGCGCAAGAATAAGCAGCAGAGCCAGGAACAGGCTGAACTTCAGCTTGATGCTGACTCTCATGGGTAGCTCCCCGCAGGCACAGCCTTATAGCCGACGCCATAGACGGTCTGCAGGATGTTCTGGTAGGGCTCGCCCAGTTTTTTGCGAAGCCGCTGAATATGGATATCCACCGTACGCGTTCCCCCGGCGTAGTCCATATCCCACACCTGCTCCAGCAGCTCTTCGCGCATATACACCCGCTGCGGGTGGGAGAGCAGCAGCAGCAGCAGATCGAATTCCTTCGGAGTCAGCTCAAGGCTCTCCTCCCCAAGCTCGGCGCTGCGCCGGTCGGGATGCACCCGCAGAATGCCGTATTCGATCAGCTCGCTTTTAACCTCGGCCGTATTCTTCTCCAGCCTGCGCAGCAGTGCCTTGACCCGGGCCAGCAGCTCACGGATCTCGAACGGCTTGGTCATATAATCGTCTGCACCTAGCTCCAGGCCGACAATTTTATCGACAATATCATTTTTGACGGTCAGCAGAATAATTCCGATATCATCACGGTTCTCAAGCTTGCGGCACACATCATACCCGCTCAGCTTCGGCATCATTACATCCAGCACCAGCACGTTCGGGTGGAAGGTGTTCGTCTTGCTCAGCGCTTCCTCCCCGTCACCGGCGGTATCTACCTCATAGCCTTCACGCCGCAGCGCATAGGCAATCGCACTCACAATGGCCGGTTCATCATCGACGACCAGTATTTTTTTCATAGGAGGTTCATCCTTCCGTTTGCACTTGCTTGGTTAAGGGTAAATATATTGCTGTGTGCCTACAAGAATAACGCAAATGGAGAAGCCGGATCAAGGAAATGCAGGCTTCGCCGGTATTTACTACTAGAATCACCGTCCGGGCCTGCTGGCAAACACCGGTTAGGCAAATGCTTTTAGAACGAACCAGGGCTTCCTAACATTTAGGTTATCTTTAAGAAGACTTAAGCTTCATTTCAGTATTGACGGGTAAACTGTACTTAGCTGAAGTTCACTAGCCGCCGCAAACCACTAACCCTGAACGATATAACCAATTATGAAAAGAGGATAACAGATATGAACATAAAACGAATGAATATTAAGCGGGTAATGATTGTCGGAACGATGATTGTAGCCATGTCCTTTGGAGGAACTGCCTGGGGCAAGCCAGCATTACATACCCTTCCCGTTGCCAAATGGTCCACATCTGATGTGGCCGATACCGATGAGCTGCTGGACGCCCTGAACCTGAGCCAGTCCTCCGATGAAGAGCTGTACGACGCCCTATATGACGGCAAATCCCTGCGCACCATTGCAGAAGAGAACGGCGGGAATATCAATAATGTTATCAACCTGCAGGTCAAACAGCTGACCCAGCAGCTGGAAGCAAGACTGGCGGGCGGAAGCATCAATCAGCAGCAATACACCGCACAGAAGGCTGAACTGAGAGAGATCGTGACGCAGAGTGTGCTGACTTCGTTTGGCTGAGTAAGAATCACCTGGCTGACGGGAACTGTCCTCTAATACTTAGCATAACAGAAACGGTACCGCCCTCAGGGCGGTACCGTTTCTGCGATAAATGATGGTTAATATAGCATAGCACGGAACCTTCCGGTCCCGAGGCCTTTCATTACTAGACGGATGATTGTATTAAGGCTGACCGATAGCCGGGCCCTCTACCGCAGGTTTGCCAGGCAGCGCGAGCTGTCCAGCAAGCAGCAGCGGCAGGCATCCTAAAGAAATATACCTAACATGAACCAGCCTAACGTCGAAGCAGGGTCCGTCCATTTGTACAGCATAACCAGGATTCCCACACTGGATATCCGCCCCACACTGAGTGCGCATTCCCGCCATACTACAAGCTCTGTGCTAATTCTGCCGAAAGGTGTATCAAAAACCGGCCTGCTAACTGCATCCATAATTCCGAAGAGCAGTAATGTGCTTGGATTCATCTGAATTGTAATACCAACAATAGACAGGTTGAATAGCGCAGTGCCTGCGGCCATCAATCTGCGATGATGATTTCCCTTCTCCCCAATTCTAATAAAACAAAAAAACGTTAAACGACGATCTGAGCCTTAACCTGCTTGTGATCCTGCCGCCGGTGAAGGGAAAGCCCATCCAAGAGCCAGCGAAGTTCGCGAAAGGAAAGTGCAACCGGCGAGTCGTCAGGGCCCGGCCACTGGAAGCTTCCGCGTTCCAGGCGGCGGTACAGCAGCCAGAAGCCATTATGTTCCCAATAGAGCATTTTGAGTTTGTCGCGCTGATGGTTACAAAATACAAACAGACAGGGCGCGAACGGATCGAGCTGAAATCGCTCCTGAGCCAGGGCGGCCAGGCCGTCGATGGATTTGCGTAGATCCGTGCTGCCGCCGGCTAAATAAACCCTTTCGGGTAGCGTCAACATAAGTGCTCAAAGCCTGAACCACTTGACGAAGCAGTTCAGGAGAAAAACCTGCCTGCACGTCAAGAGAGGCCGGACCGATATGAAGAGTCAAGGCGGAAGGCGAGGATCGCGGAGAAACGGTCACCGGAATAAAGGAAGGGGAGGAAGAGCGAGGCTGGCTGGAATCGATTTTGCGAAGCCAATATTTCAATTGATGTAGGGTCAAGCCCTGTGCTTCGCACCAGGCAGACATGGTGAGGCCACTGGCTCGATAGTCCCTGATGCGTGCTGTCCACTCATACTGGCGTTGTTCGGCATTGGTCATCTGGCAGATCTCCTTGATTTAAGATATGCCTATGATCTCATGACTGGCATAGGTTTCACAGGTGGGCTAGGTTCGACGCTTACCAGAATTCCGGCAGATGTTGCGGCGCAAGCAGGGTTAGCGGATGTTTTTACCGGGGCATATAAAAAAGACGGCCTTACTCCAACGAAACGCTGGGTTAAGACCGTTCTTTTCATGGTGCCGGAATAGCAGGAAGTATTGAAGAGCCCTCACCTTGACATCATGATAGGGATCAATAACAGATTATTCTTTTATGCGTTCAAATATGAGCTCCAGCGTAGATGCTTGTCCACCAGCCAGTAAAGGCATAGGAACAATACTATGCAGTTTCCACCCATCCGCTGCATAACGGTCAATCACTACCTTGAAGTCCTCCTTTACTTTACCGCTCATTATTCCTACAGAAATTGACACATAATTATATTCGTACTTGTCCATCCTTTATTCCCCCTCCGTCTTAGTATTTTTCTTTACAAGAGCCTTGTTTACAAGAATCTGTCCATAACCATATTGATCATCCCGGCCCGGATCACCAAGGTCGACAACACTTTTCTCCAGAAGATTAAGAATTTTATCTGATTTTGGAAATTTATGATGCTTGTCATAATAGTTAGAAATTAGCAATGCTGCTGTAGCTGATACCTGCGGAGCGGCCAAACTTGTTCCATATGAAAGAGAGTAACCTTGTGGAATATTTAATATGCTGTCCAGTGGTGTATTCGGCAATTGGCCGGGAAATGCGGTTAACATCAGATCCGTTACATTAATCTCTCCGGCCGTATCGAAGTTATCCCCAAAATAACCGCCATATGCAACATAATCAATATACGGTCCATAATTAGAATAGGGAGCCAATCTGTTGCTCTTTGTTACCGCCCCCACACTAATCACATTCTCAAGCATACTGGGAACATGTATCTCATTAGAAGCATTGTCATAATCTGCATTGGAACCGCGGTTTCCGGCCGATGCAACAACAATCACCTGATTTTTATCTGCATAATCAATCGCACGTTGATAAGCTTCTTGCAGGATATATCCTGCTTCGTCCAACTGAATGTAACTTCCGGCACTGATATTAATTACTTGATTTTTGTCATTGGTTGCCTGTACTACAGCACTGAGAAGATCAAAGCTGTTTCCTCCATTGTTATTCATAATTTTATATGGAACAATACTGATCTCCGGAGCCAGCAGATTCATTATCCCTGCAACTTGAGTACCATGCCCGTTTTGATCCTGAACGTTATTGTTGCCGTCTACATAATTCCAGCTATTTGCTGTAACAATTGTTTGTCCAAAATTCTCATTTGACAGATCCACACCGCTATCCAGAAGAGCTATCTTAACCTCGGGGTTACCCTCCTGGATTTTATATGTTTCATAATTGTTAGTCTGCGATTCCGCATACCACAGATATTCATTCAGTTCTTCTATCCCGTGTAAATCCCAGGAAATTTTGTTATGGAACAGCTTGGCTTCTGATGATTCTATAGGCTCTTTATACCAGGAAGCATCTACAGCAGCCGAGATATCCTGTAAACAGCTATTCAGTTGGCCGATATTTCCCTTTAATTGCAAGAAACCAATCTCCTGAATTTTTTTGACATTTATCTGGTTTTTAATAAGTATAGAGTCAATCTTCTTTATTTGCTTTGGTTTATCCAGTAGTACATATAAAGTCTCTGTCAGGCCCTCTTGCTCATCGGCGGCGTATGCCAATTTTATAGGATTTAGCAAAGAGCATATAAGCAGTAAGCATAATATAAGGGCTGCTTGGTTCTTACATGTTCTCAAATTGCACTTCCCCTTTCTTCAAATGGAAGATATGCACTTTCTTGAAATTTATCATAAAATTCTTTGTAAAATTCACTTGTTTTAAGCAGTTCCTGATGCGTACCACGGGCCACAATTCCCCCGTCCTCCATCACTATAATAAGGTCTGAGTCCATTATAGTGGTGAGCTTGTGTGCGATGACGATCCGGGTACATTGTAGCTTCCTGAGAAAAAGATCAATACGTTTTTCATTCTGATGATCCAATGAACTAGTGGCTTCATCCAACAACATGAGAGACGGTTTATTAAGCAACGCCCTTGCCAAGGCAATCCGCTGCCGTTGTCCTCCAGAAATATTCATTCCGAGTTCTGAAATCATTGTATTAAAACCCATGGGCATCCGGACAATATCCTCATATATTTCCGACATTTTGGTAACATCTTCAATATTTTCCATGCTGACATTCTCATTGTATACGGCAATATTATCTTTAATGCTCCTATTAAACAGCGAAGCATCCTGCGGTACAACACCAATCTGCTTGCGTAGAGCGCTTAAATTCAGTTCACGGATATCTTTTCTATCAAAGAGAATAGATCCCTCCGAAGGCATATACAAGCCAAGAATCAGTTTAGCTAGTGTACTCTTACCAGCCCCGGATTGCCCGACAATTGCTATTTTCTGTCCCGAAGAAATATCCAGATTGATATCTTTTACCACCAGCTCACTGTGCTCACTGTAGCGGAATGATACATTCTGCAAGAGAATATTCCCCTGAAAATCTTCAATAATCTCTTTATCATCGTCTGTATGCTCGAGCGGCTCATCCAATACATCCTGCACACGCTCAAGATACGCTCCAGTAAGTAAAAATGCATTGATCGTTTGCACAATAGAGCTGCTCATCCCGAAGAAATTATTTGAAAGCGAGTAAAACGCGATTAATTCACCTAACGAAAGCTGCTTGTTGAAAACCTGTGTAGCTCCAATCCATAACACCAGCAGCGGCGAGATCATTTGAAGAGTCCCTGAAATAGAAGCAATCAAATTCATGAATCCTTCCTTATTCCTGTAGGCATGAATCAGTTGATCAAGGAACGAGGACCAACGGCTATACGTTTCCTTCTCGATGCCCGCTGTTTTGATTCCAAAAATGCCGTATAAAAACTCTGTCTGATAGCTCTGGAGCTGGGATGTCTTTTGAATTTCGTTCTGATTGACCTCTTTCAGCCGGCGCTTTGTAAGAATCAATACCAGTAAATTTAACAGTGATAGGCCTATCACTGTTAATGTAAGAATTAGAGACTTGTTGAGCATATAAATTGTAATAAACGTAATTGCACTGATATCAAGGAGACCAAGTACGAGCCGCGAAGAAAGCATTTCTCTGATAACTCGGAGACTACTGGAGCGAAATAATAAATCACCGAACGATCTTAACTGAAAGAACTGATACGGAAGCTGCAGGATGTGGGAAAAGAAGTGCTGCATCATCCTTTTATCGAGCATATTATTGAGGACTATAATGAATTTCCCCCGGAAAAATTGAACACTCCCCTGTACAATTGTCAATAGAATGACGCTCAGCATAAATACGGACAACAATTGAACTTTATTAGCCGTAATAATATTGTCAATCAGATACTGGACCAAGATGGGCATGCCCAGAGTTCCTAGCTGATAGATAATAGCCATCACGAGGACAAGAGCCACATTTTTGGGTATCTCCATTAAATAATTAAGAAACTTACCCCATACCGATGCTTTTTTCTGCGGAACTACCTGCTCTGTTGGTATCATTTCCAATACGACGGAGTTATAGCTCTTCTGAAATTGTTCAAAGGACATCGTACATCTGCCCACGGCCGGGTCAATAATTTTCACACTGTTCTTGCCTATTTTATCGACAACTACATAATGATTTTCTTCCCAGTGGACAATTACTGGTAATTGCAGCCCAACGAGCTGGTGCAATTCAGCCCGGAATACCTTGGCTTCAAAGCCTAACCGCGTGGCCATACTTCGCATTGTATACATTGTGACACCATCGCGGCCTATACCTGCCATGTTACGCAATTCCCTCAGAGTCTTGTGTACCTTGTATTTTCCGGCCACCATAGAAATACAGCATACGCCACACTCCGTCTGTAGCATTTGCTCCACAAACGGTGTCTTCATCATGAACATATAACTTCCTCATATTTCGGAATATCTAATGAGAGAATCGATGGGATCTTGGGATCAAGAAATCTGAGCAAGCCTAAGCCAATTCCGCTGAGCCCGGTAAATAAACCAAGCGACTCAATATCAGGGTGCATTCCCGTTTGCCAAAGCTGTCCGGGTATCCGGTTGAACTGTGCCACGTTCTCTGTATCGACAGGTTCCCGCCCTGAAACCAGACTTCGAACATCCATAATTATGTTGCGGTTACCTACTTCACCATGACACATAGAGTGTCCGATAGGTCCGCTTTGTTCTTCTAGTACATCTTCCATTAAACGATCAATAAGCAGAAGCTCAGTCGGTACATCGGGCAGCAAAGATCCAATATGAGCCCGAGCCAACAAGATGCCATAAGAACCATGACACCAGTAATTGGATGCTAATGCGTGCTTATTCTCCCGCAAATCCAACCATTTCCGGCTGGCTTCTACATAAAATTCGTTCTCTATGCGTAGTAATTCTATAACTGTCTGCTCAATTGCATGTGACGAAAGCACACTCTGGACATGCGCCAAGGAAAAGACAATCCCGCTAAGACCATGGGCAAACCCGGCAGAACGCATGCTATCCTCTTGAAGGACTGTATTTCCCAGTTCCGACAGGAACTGATCTGTCAGACTCTGAAGCACTCTCTTAACTTCATCATTTGGATAGGCTTGATAAAGGTTAGTTAACACCTTAAGCAAGCCGGCATGTCCTCTGATAATATCAATATCTTTTTCTAACGGAAGAAGCTTTTCGATGGCGGGTAATGTATTGACAGCCCGCTCAAGCAGTGTGGCATCCCCCCACAAACAGCCTAGGTATGAATACAGATATACAAAAGTGCCAATACCAAAAAAGGCAGAAGTTGAATCCATATTGGCAAGCCAGTATGGTTCGTCATTTATCAACTCGTTCAAAATAGATCTTGCTGCTTTCTCATACTCCGCCGAGCCCAAGGTAACCCCCAACTGCGCGTAAAAAATTGCCAAGCCTCCTAATCCGTCATACACACCCGGCGGAAGCGGTGACAGATAGATAGCATCTTCATCACCAACATTGGTGCTAATCCAAACCGGCCCTCTGCCTTTTTCATCATACAATGCAGTAGACAATATTCCGTCGGCTATAGCTTGGACCTCTTCTTCCAGCGAAACAGACATGAGCTTTTGGGCCGGTTGCTCCAGATTCCCCTTCCATACATTGTCGATCAGCGTTGCCATTGAAAGAGAGATGTACCTCTCTTGCTTTAGACAATCGGCTTTAGAGAAGGAACGGATACGGGCCTTGACTAAGGCTATACTGCTTTCATTGTAGAAATTTTCAAACTCTTCACCTGCTGCATTATAAAGGTTCCTGTTGCCTGCGCGGAAAGTAAAATAAGGAACATCATGATTCACTAAATCATTAATCTCAGAACTTACAAATAAATGAGCACGATCGGACCATTCAGTAAGAGACCACATGTAGTCAAATAAACCCTCTCGGTCAATCCCTCTTTGCAAATATTTGGGATGTATGCTGGCATCCAGAAATTTACCGTACACATTGGTCGGTCTGAAGACATGCCGTATTTCATCATTACTAAAGATATCCATCAAAGACTCAAATTCATTCTTGTGCATTTCAATAGAATGATAGGTATCACGGAACCCTTCAAGCAAATATTGTTTATAGCTAAAAATATCAATTTCATGGCCATTAATGGCTGGAACATTAAGCTTATTCTGTGTTAACAATTCCTTTTCAGCAAAAAACATCGCATCTGTGCCAAAGTTAGTTATACCATAGCCCTTATTCTTCTTGGATTTCTGCCCTCCCCTCCCTGCAATGCCACTTAAATCATAGTCGAGCATCTGATCATGCTTAAATTTGATAGGCAGCATCAATGAGGACAGCACAGAATTCTTCAGCTCCAGCACGGTAACATGAAGTTCATTCTGGCTTTTAAATAAATCAAGGTGATTGTCAAACAACGTTTCCAAATCAATTAGAATGGGATACTCGCCAGAAGCGATTAAATTCTCATTATGAAAGTCGACCGAACGAAAAGCATAAAGCAATGCTACATTCATCCCTTGTCTGTAAAAAAACCGCTGAACCTGTGCTTCGTCAGTACAATCGTTGTAGGGAATAAACTCCTGCCATCCATATTTCTTGCGATCCAGCACCTTGGCTGTACGTAAAGGGTATTTCACACCGCTGTTATTCAGCCAGTTCACAACCTCAGTGAAATGAGCATCAACCATGAGTGAACGCGGCTTATAGACCAATTTACCCGCAGATGTCTCAATGATCTCAACACTGCTTCCTTTCTTGTGAGAATCCCCCAGATCCCCTTCGACTCCAATCAGGCAAGGCGTATGAAAACCAAATATAGCTTCAATGATTGCATAGTCTTGTATAAAACGGTTTACAAGCAATTTATGTATATCTATTAATTGAACAATACGCTCACAAAGAATTCTGCCCAGTACCGGATAGACCTCAAAAATTTCAGCAAAGTTTCTAGGATCGCCGAAATACTGTTCTACAAAATAAATATACCTGTCCTCTCCGGTGTTACCCTCCAACCTTCCTTCAAGTCTTGCTATATTCAGCTCCGCAATCAACATCTTAGTTGACAGCTTATCAATCTCGCCATGGATGATGGCAATAACACTGCTCATGTATTGATGGGTATCGATCTTATTCTCCATTAGAGGAGTTAATTGGGATAAGGCTTCAAAAAACACTTCAAACTCATGCTGAACGTACAAAATAAATGGAGTGAAATACGTAATAAAGGATTTATGGGGAAGCTCATATTTTATATCCGAGACAGCTTTTGGATCAAAGGCTGTAACTTCTTGAATAATCCGGACCCAATCCGGTGAATGGTTCTCCAGCAGTTCCTCATAATGATAAATTCCATATTCATAGTCTTGTTTGGTCATTTGGAGAGCACATAATTTATTGTTCAAGGCCTTGTCAGAGATGGTGTAATCAATTTCTTCTCCCCCATTGTCAAGTTGTCCTTTATGAAATGGAGTTAGTTCATGCAGGTATGCACTTTGCTTAAACGCGGTTTGAAGCTCAATCATCATAATTACCCCTTACTCATGAATTAATAAGAAGGCTGCCATAAAGACTAGCTTTACAGCAGCCGCGTTGCACATTCAATTGAGTTCATTATGTCCACAAGTTGACAGATTGACGATTACTCCAACTCTCACCTGCAGTTTCTTACCATGTTGTAATCCCCTAGATTCTTACATGAAAGGGTAGCCATTTATCTTAGCTTTTTAATTTAATTTGTATTGATAATTACTATTAGCACTTGCTGGTACATTTAGTAGTTGGGCAAAGATTAGCAGAAATATCTACTGCCCCAATGACGCAAGGCCATGATGATGTTGTAAGCGGAGTCGTTTCTGGATTCACGTCACCTGCTCCCCCGGTGAGCATTCTCAGTTCTTCCTCACTAACTACACCAACTGCATTGCTGGTTCTCAAAAACTCATTGCGGATTTGGGAATTTTTCATAATATAATCTCCTCTTTCCAATTATTTAACAATATGTAAGAATTGGGGTTGACTATCCTTTCCAAAAAATAATATACTATATTTGGAATTCCAAGTCTACCATTATTTTACCATTATTCAAAAAGGAGAGATTTATTATGTTTTTTAGCAAAGAGATGGTATCCGCATGGAAAAACCCGGTGGCAAGAAGAAACCTCGGTGATGTACCTCACCCTTCCGGTGATGTAATGGCAGAACTGAAAGATGAAGACCTTCAGAACTTCGCCGGCGGGTGGGATACAAACACCTTGACCACAAGTACAAGTATCTTTATCAGCCGTGGACTCGGCAACGATGGCTGGGTATGCACATGGAGCAAAGAGTGTATGCCAAGCTGTAATTAATCAGATCTTCTGAAGCTGCGGATGGGCGCCTAATTGCCCATCCGCTTTCTTTTCTTACACTTTTAAACAACTCATTTGCTATTCTTTATAACAAATACTTAATAGGTGTGTGCCAACTCATGACTAATAAATATTTTGTCTATAATGAAAGAAAGCCTGTTGCAGAAACTATCAGTAATGCGGAGATTCAGGAAAAGTCTGCTTATTGGCGGACATTGTTTAATGACGATCAGGACTGGCTTAACAAATCCATTTCAATCTTCACCGGCGACAGTGTGGAATTACTCGCTAAGTCCTCTTTAACCCCCTTTATTGAATGGAATACCGGCAAAGCATATCACTATGATCACTGGATGAATGTAAAAGACCTTTTTTTCGCCACTTATAACCAGCCTCAATCCACGAATGTAATGCATCACAGCTCACTTATTTTTGATGCTCTGCTAACACGCTTCGCTTATGTAGCCGATTCCCAGTTTGCTTCTTATAATGTGTTGCTTCCTGCCTCCGTTAAAGAAAAGACTCTGTATCATTTAAAAGAAACCCTGTTGGAAATATCCTATCAAACCCTAATTCTTGAACTGAACGTATTACGGGTGCATGAGCAACTGGCTGGCGAAACGTCTGAAGAAAGGTATTTAAACTTCAATGACTCTTTCCTTAATGATCGCTCTTATATCCTATCCTTTTTTGAAGAATATCCGGTGCTGCTCCGAATCCTATGTACTAAAACGGCTTATTGGATAAACAACGTCGCGGAATTGTTACAGCGCCTCGGAACAGACGCCGAACAAATCAAAGACTATTTTGGCGTAAGCGGAGAACTTACCGATTTGGATCTTGGTCTTGGAGACTCCCATGACAAAGGGAAAATGGTGGCAATCCTTACTTTTGGAAACAAAAAGGTTGTATACAAACCCCGAAGCCATGAAGTTGATCTCAAGTTCCAGCAAATCCTAAGTTGGATAAATCATAGACAGCCGCTAAAGCAATTAGCCACTAACGCTATACTTAATTGTGGGACCTATGGTTGGTCTAATTTTGTTATGTACCGGGAATGTGACTCATTGGAGCAGTTGAATGACTACTATATTCGGCTGGGTCAACTGCTGGCCATTCTGTATAGTATTGATGCTGTTGACTTTCATCATGAGAATATTATTGCCTGCGGGGATCACCCGGTGCTAATTGACTTGGAATCTCTGTTTCATCAGAGCAAATACATTGAAATCTCTATGGATACTGCTATTGCCAAAGCACGATACATACTGACCCGTTCGGTTAATTCAACCGGAATTCTTCCTTTTAACGCCTATTATGAGAAGAAAGATAGCAATAAGGTGCTCGACTTAAGCGGACTTAGCGGGAAAGAAGCCCAAAAAGCACCGTTTGAGGCATATCAGCTTAAGCAGTCTTTTCGTGATGACATGCATTTGGCCAAGGATTCTTTTGAAATTCAAGAGGCGCTGAATGTGCCAAAGCTGGAGGGTAAGCCTGTTGAAATTGTTGATTATCTAGCTTCCATTATGGACGGCTTCCGGCAGGTGTACCGACTTATTTATCAAGACAGATCCTCCTACATTGCACTTTTAACAATATTTGAGGCTTGTCCTGTGAGAACCATTATCCGGCCGACAGCCGTCTATGCCCTGTTACTTAAACGAAGCTACCATCCTGACTTCCTGCGGGATGCGGTTGACCGGGAAGTATTCATGAGTAGACTAGAGAAGCCTGTGAATGAAAACACGAATGCCGATGTCGTAAAAAGTGAACTGCTTGATCTTTTGGACGGGGATATTCCCTATTTCTTATCCTCTCCTTCCAGCACACACTTGGAATTGACGAATCAAACACTGGTCATGGATTATTTTGAGAAGTCGGCGTTAGACCGAGTAAGAGATAAAATTCATTCCCTGTCAGAAACTGACCTTAGTGAGCAAATTCATGTTATACGTATGTCCATCCTGGCCTCCTTCAATGCAAAGCATCATAAAGATTCACTGGCTTTAAGCAAAGAAACCGGGCACATTGCAGTTGAAGAAGCGAACGGAATCAACATTCTAGATAGCTCAAAGAGAGTTGGTCGATATGTTGTGGAACAATCCATTACTGCCGAAGGCAGTGAGGATATTAGCTGGATTAGCACAATGATTAAAGGTATTGATGAAATTTCCTGGACGATATCTCCTGTCAACCTGGATTTATATAACGGTGTAGCCGGTATTGGCTTCTACCTTAGCTATCTCGGCAAGCTAATTCCTGAGGATAGACAGTTTGAGGATGCTACAGTGCGATGCGTAAATACTGTTATTGATTCACTGCACGAGCTGCAGAAACAAGATATAGATTGGACACCTTATGTAGAATTGGGCGGATTCACTGGAATTACAAGCTATCTATACTTCCTGCAGCACGCATCGGTTAACCAACGGCGTCCCGAATGGTTCCAGGCTGCACTGCAATTTCTACCGCTGATTGGAGAATCGATTGAGAAGGATACTCAATTTGATATTACCGGAGGAGCTGCGGGTGCCTTAATGGTGCTTCTATCCCTTTATGAGCAGCAAAAAGAACAGGAAATCCTTGTGCTTGCGAAGCGATGTGTGCGTCATTTACAGTCTAGTGCAACAGCAATGCCCGTTGGCATCGCCTGGCGCGATCCTTATCACCAGAAGTTCTATACCGGCTTTGCACATGGCTCCTCAGGAATTTTGGCCGCACTCGCAAAATACAATAAACTGATGGAAGATCCTACGGTCCGGCGTACGATTGAGGAAGGCTTGTTATTTGAGAGAAGTATGTACGTAACTGATGAAAAGAATTGGAGATCTATTGGAAGAGATCAGCTTTCCGTTGCCTGGTGCCACGGAGCCCCCGGCATCCTGCTCTCCCGTCACATTTTACGCGAAAGCGGTTATCACGATGCTATGCTGGAATCAGAAATTGAAGCCGGGATTGAGACTACGCTCAGATTAGGTCTGGATAATAATAGATCCTTCTGCCACGGAGATTTTGGGCAGCTTGAGATCCTAAGAAATTTCTCAGACCAATATCCTGCTGTAAAGACAGCAGTATCTGACCTTTCCGGAAGGCTCCTGGAGTATTACAGTAAGTATAGAATGAATGGAGGTGTGTCACGCGGAGTGGAGGCTGTCGGCCTAATGCTTGGATGGAGCGGGGTAGGCTTTGGACTGCTCAAAGAAGCTTTTCCTGGTAAACTGCCGCAGATTCTTCATCTAGCCCCACCCAATGATTTTAACTAGTTCTGATCAGTCAATCTAAGCGCGTCGAGGTACTCAGAATCACTTCTCTGATAACCTCACGCGCTTTTTTCTGCATACCGGCAACGGCTGATAAGGAATACTATTAAACGGTGATATCCCTTTTGGTAAAAGTGAGATAGGAGATTCCCATAAACGCAACAAAGTAGACTATCATGATAATCACTGAAAAAGAAAGGTTCATTCCCTCTATCACTGGCGTGCCATCTAAATATGTAGATAAGTCGTAATTGGTAAAAATCAAATATTTGGTCCAATCATATTTCGTTGCAAAAAATTGCGTCAGCGTAGTTCCAGTGAAATATAGCAGCAAGGAGACACTCACTGAAAGTAACGCATTTCTGAACAACACGGATATAGCAAAGGCTAAGGTTGCCATCATTATAATAGTCAAAAGCGTTGCCAAATACTTTAGACACAGATAGACTGTCATCGACATCTTTATGACCTCGCCATTCTGATAAGCAAGATAATAATTGTTTCCACCTGTTCCCAGCCCCACATACCCCAATAATGATGCAAATATCAGGAATGTCACAAACAACAGGATAATATTTATTACTGTAGATATATATTTCAGCAGAAGGAAACTTCCTCTGCGAATCGGTGAGGTTATTACAAATTTAATAGTTCCTTTTGAATATTCAGCGGAAATGGCATTAGCAGCAAAGACAATAGCCACCAAGGTAATCAGTGTGGTCAATGGTCTTAGTTCGTTGATCAGTGTCAATACGTCATATTTGGTCGAAGGGGCAAGATCCTGATCAAGCCTGTATTGATTCACTATGATTTGTTCGGAGAGGAAACGGTGCATAGGCATGCTTGGCTGAAGAATAGCGATCTGTTTCTGATCTTCCTTGATTTGATTCTCGATCCCGGATCTCCAGTTTGTATTCCCATTTGTAATGTCTGAGCTGCTGAAACCAATTAAAACTGCATATCCTACAGTAATGATGAATAGCATTATGGTGATCAACCATGTGTTACGGTTATTATAAAATCGATATAGTTCATTTCTAAGTAACCGCATCAGCTTACCCCCTTATCACTTTTCAATAATTCAATAAAATCTTCTTCCAGTGTCTTTCTGCCCTGTTTCATATTCAGCACGTCAATATCATGCTGCCTCAACATGTGGATTACACTCATAATTTGTTCTTCAGGTAACAAAAATGCCAGATCATTCGCTCCGTTGTTATTCTCCACTTTATGGCCGGCTTTTATTAACAGCTGTTTAGCTTGTTCTACATGTAACCGCTCGAATGAAAGAGTATAGCGGAACTCATTAATCATTCTGAGATTCTCTTTAATTTCCACTATTTCTCCGTTATTCATAACACCATAGTAGTCACACAACATCTCCACCTCGGATAATAAATGACTGGAGAGAAAGACTGTTTTCCCTCGCTTCTCAGCAAGCTCTCTGAGTATTTTACGTAGATCAATAATACCTTGAGGGTCCAATCCGTTAGTCGGCTCATCCAAAATGACCAGATCAGGATTATGCAGCAGCGAAACCGCCAGACCCAGGCGCTGTTTCATACCTAACGAATACTTCTTGACCCGTTTGTTCGCACTCTCATTCAATCCAAATGCCTTAAGCTGGCGTACGATGTCTTCCTTGCCCAGCTTTTTACGAAAGGCTGATATATAGCGCAAGTTCTGGAATCCTGTCATTTCTTCGTAAAATGACGGGTTCTCTATCACAGCACCCGTTCTTTCTATAGCATTTTTATAATCAGATTGAATGGAACTGCCCCCGATGCGGACATCACCCGAACTCATCTTCATCATACCCACCATGATCTTGATTAAGGTTGTCTTTCCGGCTCCGTTCGGTCCAAGCAGTCCGAATATTTTCCCTTTCGGAACTGACAAACTAACATTCTTTAGTATATCCTTGCTCCCCATTTTTTTAGAGATTTGATCAATAATTAAAAAGTCCAATTTGTAATCCTCCCAAGACGGATGCTGTATCCGTCATTTAATTCTGTTTCCATAAACCAATCCAGATAAAAAAACCAGTTATGATGGACAATGAAAACAGTATTGTGACCATATTTCTATACTGATCATAACTCAGGTCTACCCAAGAACTAATGAATATGATCAGTGAAAAGCTGCTGCATAAGACAAGAAACATAACTTTAAAAAATTTGTTTAAAATGTAGATTCCCCGCTCATCTCGGATCTTGGAAACACAAATTACGATTCCTATAAATGCCATAAACCCTGCTACTGCAAGGATGGAGTTCATAAGAGAAAGAGAGCTCATTTTAATCCCCCCCTTCATAATCAAACACATCATAGATGCTTTTCTGAAAAACTTCAGCAATGCGGAAAGCCAGCTTTAGGGATGGCATATATTTGTTTTTCTCAATAGAAATTACCGTCTGCCGGCTAACCTGCAGGGCATCTGCCAATTGCTGCTGCGTCCAGCTCCTCTCATTACGCAACTCAATAATATGATTTTTTAGATAAGAATCACCAACTCCCATATTTACCATTCCTTGTTATATATTCTTTTTAATATCATAGTTCCATTTTATTCAAATGTAAAGAGTCCTTTACTTTTTTTTTATAAATACCCTTTTTCCAAAATAAAAAAGCCTATTCCTCCTTATGGATGGAATAGGCCTTTTCATTACCTATACAGACTGGGTCTGCCAATATTGCTTGGCAATCCGCTGTCCTTGATTGATTTTCGCCCATTGCTCATCTTCTGCCAGCTCATTACCACCGTCGCAGGAGGCAAATCCGCATTGATGAGAGAGAAACAGCAGGCCTTTATCAATAATCGTCGCTGCTTCATTCAGCAGTCTGACTACGCGCTCTTCATCATCCAGCGTATTGGTCTTGGAGGACAGCAGGCTGAGTACAATCTCGGTATCCGGCGATCCTTGAAGACAGCGAGAGGCTCAAGCGAACCCGCACGCTCATCATCCCACTCCAGGAAAAAGCGGTCATACTTCAGCTGCCTCAGAAACAGGTTGGCAATCTTAACGTACGAGCCCCCGCCCATGTTACGGGAATCATAATTCCCGGGGGAGTTCGGGTTATCGTCTGCAAAAGCCCCCATAGGCAGTCGTCGAACTGAATGATTTTGCCGCCAAGATCAGCGAATTCCCCCACAAATTCCTTATAGGCCTTAACGAGGCCGGCTTTCAGCTCCTGTCTGTTCTTGTAAATGGCATCCTTGCCGCCAATGTTGTCAGACCAGGAGAGCTCTCCAAAAATATGCGACGGTGATGGAACACACAGCTTCGTTTCACGGTCACCGGCATGCTCGTGGAACTCCTTGAATTTTTTGATAAAATGATGGTTCTTCCCGCTCAGCTCCTTCAAAGCCCCATACAAAATCCAGATGCCACATCGATTTCGAATACTCACCGTCCGTTATTACCGACAGACCGTGCTCAATTTCCTTGTTCACTACATCCTTAATTGACTCAGCCTCGCAAGTCTCATAACCCGCAAAATCCTCATAAAACGGATAGCTGATACCATCCCGGTGCTCGATCTGCATTTTATATTTTAACAGTTCCGACGGCCGTAACAGGCTGCCCACAATTTGAAATTTAAAGGAGGGCAAGTATGAAACGATTGTATAAGGCTGAGCTCCGGTTCTCGCGTAGGTTTGGAGTCTGTTTCTCGCGCTCGTAATGTTATCGGGCATAGGGTTAGGTTCAGGCAGCAGCGACTACTGTATCGTCCATGGCTTATTTCTCGGCGGCAGACGGGCCGGTCATCTCCAAATAAGGTGTAGGACAAGCCAGCTACGGGTTTGTTATGCCAATATTCAATGGCGGTGCAGCAACCTGGAATGATGTATTTTACTTTCTGATGCAATTCTTTTAGCTTTCTATTTCTATCCCCTTCTACCTTCTCTTCAGTCTCCACCCTATTGTAGTATTTTTTTAATAATTCATAAGGTAAATATGAACTTGATTTGGTAATACATTCATCAAGTGATGTCGATATTATATTTCCCTGTAATATTTTCCGAATCGTTACTTCAAGCTCAGAATATACTTCTATTGCTTTCTCTGTTTTTCCTATTGTACTTTTTTGATTCTCAATTAAATATGCCCGGAACTGTTTGTACATCCAAATGGCTACAAGGGATAGTACAATATAAAACATTGCTAACGGCGAGTTTTGAAAGAATGCCTTTATCGCAGATACTAAAAAACTTTCATTCATTTTGATCCCCCTTACATAATTTTCATTTGCGTATCATTACGTATACTGAAATTAGACTGAGTAGTAGACACAGAATATATTGAAAGGAGCGGCCTTAGAAAAGGAGATTGTGTCATATGAAAAGGCATAAGGCAACAACCTATTCCAAACATACGTTACCTGCTCAGGACAACGTTCTTAACCGCGAGTTTCAAGCTACGAAGCCAGAAGAGAAATGGGTAACTGACATTACCTACATCTGGACGAGAGAAGGCTGGTTGTATCTGGCTAGCGTCATGGATCTGTACTCCCGTAAGATTGTGGGATGGCAAATGGGTGAGCGGATGACGAAAGAGCTCGTAATAAGCGCTCTACAGCAGGCCTATGGCCGAGGACGTCCAGACCCTGCATAGTGTATTCAAAAAGGAATTGATCTACCTAAATCGCTATGAAACTAGGGAACAGTCGAAGCAGAGTATTTTCGAGTACATTGAGTTTTTCTACAATACTCGGCGTATTCATTTCTCCATTGATTACCATACTCCCACGGAGTATGAACAGCTTCATCTATACCAGGCTGCTTAATGATCTGTGTCTACTATCTTGACAGAGGTCCAGACAGTGTTCTATAGTTTCAGAGCACTATTAGTTAAAAATCAACATTTTTTTGAGAATATAAAGAAAAGAAGAGGGGTTACAGCTCCCTCTTCCCTTCAACCTTATTGAAACAGCTTATGAATGAGAGCAATGATTAATTCAGCAGTTACGCTGATCACTACGCCCGTTATTAGTTGCTCCAATAAGCTATTCTTTTTGTTTTTGTTCTTCTTACCTTTTTTCATCCGCTACCTCCAGATAATGAAGGCACGTACCGAAACTAGGCAGAACACGTTTTTGTATTCCCTGCTTTAACAGGTTCTACTTTCTCTTGCGAATTATCGCCTTTTTAACTCTTCTTTTTAGATCGGTCCAATGGGGCGATCTTCTCCTCCGCACATAACGCGGCAATTTAAAATTCCTCCGAACTGCTAAGCTACGAGTACAATGCCCGTAGTAGGGAACAGTTTTCACCGCCCCGCTTTATTTTATCCTATATATCCCATATGTTCAACGTATTTCTATTCCTTTTTCATTCTATTATATCTGCCGCATAAAAATAAAGATAAAATACTAAATTCCATAGTTATGAGGAAATAATATCTTATCACATACTCTGTAGTACAAATAAACTCGCAAAAGAGCGTTTATGCACCGTTTCAACCGGAACGTGACCTCCCCTGCTCCTATGGCCCTCATGCTGTAAACACAGGCTCCTGCGAGTTTTTCTCCAAAAAACTTGCCCCTACTTATGGTACGGTTCACCGCGGTAGCTGTGTAAAAGTACTTAACGCTAGCTATAATTATTCTTTAATTTGAAGTATTGGACAGGTTCATTCTCTCCTTGGCGATAATGTATTTCATTACGATTTGCCAAAAAGGAACTCCTCTACAATTACGCCCGGAAATACTGCTTCACAGTCCCTTTACCTGCTCCAGCCAACACCTCCGCAAAAGCCCCGTTCACCAGCGTAAGCTGCGGCGGCAGATGGCCGCAGTCGATATCGTAAATGACCGGCAGCTCCAGCTCCCCGGCCAGCTCCTCATAGACATCTTCCACGGTGTAATTCTCCATAGGACGGTTAGCTGCGCTCCGGCCGAACATCAGGCCGCTGCAATGGTCGAACCAGCCGGCCAGCTTCATCTGCAGCAGGGATCTGCGCAGATCCGTTACCGACAGCTCACAGTTCTCCAGGTACCACAGGATGGGCTCATTCTGGATGTAATGCTGCCGGAAATGCCGCACATCCCCATACGGCGTGCCGATGAGATGCCGGATTACATCAATACAGCCGCCGAGCAGCCGGCCCTGCATAGTTACGTTCTGATTACCTACAGTCTTCCAGTTGGTGATTTCGGTAAGATTGAACACATGGGGTGAAGGCTCACCGCCTCCCCATTCCAGCTGGTACTGCTGTGAGGAATGCTGAAGTACCGGTTCCCCGCTTGCTGTAGACAGCACGGATTCCCACATAGCTGTCACCGGGTCTGTCTCTTTTCCACGTAAATCAATAAAATTGGTGCCGTGAGCAGTGGCAATGCCTGTCCGGAGAGTAACGGCCAGCAGCAGCACACTGATATCAGAGTAACCGAGAATCCATTTGACCTTCATGTGATCGAAATCTACCTGCTCCAGAATCTCGATCAGCAGCTCCCCGCCCCAAGGCGGGATGATGAGCCCGATGCTGTCATCGGCCATCATGGCATTGAATTCAGCCGCACGCACGCTTGCCGGTGCAGACTTGGCCTTATCCTGCGTCCACGCCGTTGCTCCGCATACCACGCCATAACCCTGCTCCTGCAGCCGGCTGCAGGCTAGCTCGAGCAGTTCACGCAGTTCCTCCCCTACTCCCGATGAAGGAGCTGTCACACCTATAACTGCTTCTGCTTCTAATGACGGATATCTGATCATTTTTGCGTATCCTCCTTAATCCTAATAAAAAGTGATACCCAAACCATAAGCAGTTTGAATATCACCTATTATGAATATCTCTTATATGTTTGTGTATGTCATTTATCTATTGGATCGTGTATTTATCGTTGTTCCACCTTATATCCTTATCCCTCAGGTTCCCGGCTTATCACGGCTAATCTCCAGAATATCCAGGAAAAAGACGAAGATCGGAATGCCGAGAATCAGTCCCCATACGCCGATATAATGCTCGGAGAACAGCAGCACGATGAAGGTGTAGAACATTGGAAGGTTCATTTTGGAGGACATCAGCTTAGGGTTGAGGAAGTAGCCTTCCATGACATGCAGCACGGCAATCATAGCCAGTATGTAGATCGTCATCACCAGTCCGCCGGTATTGTAGCCGATGATGCATAGCGGAATAAGCGAAATGACAAAGCCGACCACTGGAATCAGGCTGAGCATGAAGATCATAATGGCGAGCGCAAAGAGATACGGGAAGGGTTCGAAAAAGAAACCCATGATCCATAACCCGACAACCGTGAACAAAGTATTGAACAGCGCAATCAGGATCTGGGCTTCAATGACTTTACCGAAGGAGGCTATGAATTTCCTGCCGAAATACTCAAGCTCTACATAGAACCAGGAGATCTTGCTGTCTCTCAGGCGGGAGGTGAAGCTGACAATTCTGTTCTTCTCCAGGATGAAGACAAGGCTCAGAATCGTTGACAGGACGAACGTAGTTCCCCAGTCACTGATTTTGAACACGTATTCAATGCCTTGATTCAAATAGCTCTGGTAGTTCAATTCCTTAACCATGCTGAATAAATACTGCATAATCTCGTTCTGTGGGATGTCGTCAGAGGTTAGTGTTCCGAGAAACGCGGTTAATTGCTTAATCTGCGAGAAGACCTTGGGCAGATATTTGACAAGGGCCAGTACGATCATAGTGATGAGCGCTAAGTATAAAATAATAATGATTACCTTGCTGTTCACCTTGACATATTTGCCGATTCTTTTGCTCAAAAGCACCTGAAAGCTGTTCATTACATAAGCAATCAGGAACGTAAGCAGCACCAGATTCAGCATGTCTCTAATACTGTACAGCAGCAGTCCAATCAGTGCCAGAATTAAAAAGCGGCGGACTGTTAAATTTGCAAAGTAACGCTTGAATACATCCATTGTTTCCTTGTTCCTCTCCATTCGCAGGCGATTAGGACCTTTAGTTATAGTGTACCGTAACGAAAACAATTATAGCAACTTCGGCAGAGTCAAAAATACGCGAAAAAACAAACTTTATGTCATCTTGCCAGAACATCGGCTGCTTTATGCTATAATGTGTGCGAAATCATGAAGGTAGAAGCAATTTAATTCCAAATCAATGGAGGCTGTATCCCTTATGGGCAAAATCATCTGCATCACCGGAGCATCATCCGGCATCGGCCTGGCGTCCGCGCTGAAGTTTGCACAGGAAGGCTGGACGGTCTACGCCGGCACCCGCCATCTGGAGCGCGATCAGGAATTGTACCGCAATGTGGACAATCTGCAGTTCGTAGAACTGGAGGTTACGCAGCCGGACAGCATTCAGCGGGTTATCGACCAGATTGACCAGGAGCACGGTACGCTGGATGTACTGTTCTGCAATGCCGGGTTCGGCTATCTCCGGGCGCTTGGACAAGCTCCATTCACTGATATCGAGCGCATATTCGATACTAATGTGTACGGGGTTATGCATACGATCCGGGCTGCACTGCCCCTGCTGCGCAAGACCGGCTACGGCCATATTGTGGCTACGTCCAGTGTCGGCGGGCTCATTGGACAACCGATGAACGAGATCTACTGCGCCAGTAAATTCGCGGTGGAGGGACTGCTGGAGAGTCTGGCTACCTATTACAAGCCGCAATTCAATATCGACATTACCCTGCTTGAGCCTGGCGCCATCGCTACAGAATTCAATAAGACCGTCCTTGGGCATGTAGCAGACACCGGCGGCATCCTCGAAGATGAATACAAGCCGATTCTTGATGCCTACACAGGGACCTTCCTGAAAAGGAATGTAGAACCGCAGACTGCAGAGTCCGTAGCAGACGTTATGTGGGATCTGGTCCAGCTGGAGACCAAGCCGCTGCGCCTGCGCACCTCCGAACGGGCCGAAGAATTCGTCTCCCGCAAGGTCAGTACAGACCCTACCGGACTTGACGGTGTACTTCATATTCGAAAAATCCAGCTGGATATGTAACTGCAGCGTCAGTCTTCCGCTTCTCCGGCCAGCTCCTTCGCGATCAGCTCCTGATTGCTGCGGTGGAAGTTGGACATATTGCGCGGGAACGCACAGCCTTCGATCAGAGCATCAACCGTTTCCTGGATGCCTGAAGCTACAGCCGTACGCATGTTGTGGATATACTTCAGGCTCTCTTCCCTGCGCCGCTCCAGTTCTACGCTGCTGTCCGTTGCCTCCCCGTGTCCGGGGACCAGCAGCGTGAACGGGTGCCGGGCCAATATCTGCTCCAGCTTGCCGAGCGTTGCTTCGTAAGCCAGACTGCTGTCGTAGATATAGGGGAACTCCACGTCAGACAAGTAGTCTCCGGCAATGAACAGCCCGGCAGACTCCACTATAGTAAATAGCCCATCATCCGTATGGCCCGGCGCAGCATATCCCGTCAGCTTCAAATCCCCGAATACCAGCGTCTGCCCATCCTGCTCCATCACATGATCCACCAGCGGATACGTGATTTCATAGTCTCTCCTGAGATAATAACTATCTTCGAATGCCCGGATCTGTTCAAGAATATCTTCGCGTTCCCCGGCGCTTTTGTCCGCGAATGCCCTGCTTGCGATGACTTCAGCTTCCCTGAAGGCCCCATATCCGATAATATGATCGAAATCAGAATGAGTGAATAACAGGAACAGCCTTCTCGCGCCAAGGATGTTGTCTACATATCGCCGGATTTCCTCCACCTCACGGGGCAGCCAGCAGGGATCGGTTACCAGCACACAATCGTCCGTCTCCATAACAAGTGAATTCGTCATGTACAGATCACTTTGGAACAGAGTGACAGGGCCACGCTTCCATCTAAACATCAAATACCTCCCAAGGGACATTACCCCCGCATTATAGTTTACGATTCTTATCCTACGACTATTCTACATCTAGTGTTTCGGTTGAAAAAGGGCGTTGTTACTCAACAAACGAAAGAAAAGTAGATGTATCCACCTTCTTTAGTACGCTTCGCATATCAATATTATGAAATCCTTATATTTCTTTACAATATATTTATTTACATTTTCCAGAAACTGGAGTAGTATACACCTGTACTTAAAATACCATTTTTTAGGAGTCAATTAATTTAAAGTGAAATCGATTTTTTTACCATTACTGTGTGGAGTGTTTTTCCTAACTAGCGCTACGGCTTCAATGGCCGCACCTGGTAACAATTCAGAAGGAAGTGTCGCAGCGAAAAATGCTCCATATGTATCCACAACCACCACTGAGTTAAAGACGGCGTATCGGGTCAGGTGACGGACACCAAAACTTATGTACTGCAGCCAGGGATGGAATCCTATGGTAAAATATACACAGATAATACAAAAACCGATGTCATCACAACGAAAACCGATGGAACTGTATATCTAAATAATGTTAAAATTGAAGACACGCAAATTAAAACAAGTCCAAGTTCAGGCGGAATTCAAATACTTGAAGCAGGGGGCGATAAGGGGTCTTGTTATTACGATAACTATTCTTCTACCGCTGGTGGTACTTTTTATGCAGCAACTTACCAACATTATGACTATGGTCCAACTGGAAGTAACGTAAGTAAGTACTTTTCGCAATCTAATTCACAAGCATCGGACTATAAAATGTATGTTAATTCTTTTTCTGGATCTCTAAGCTCGTTGAAAGCTTTTCAGTATGCAGCTAAAGCGGCTGGAACTGCTGTAATTATTTCTTTAGCTGCAATTCCAGGACTTATTGCATCGGCTCCAGCTTTTGCTGCTACAATTTGGGGGGGTATAATTCAAACAAGGATTGTGACTCCGCTATAAATAATGCTTATCAAACATTATCGGCTATGTAATTGACCTAGAACCAGCGAAGTGACAATGAAGGGGGTTCGCCAAATTAGGTTCCACCTTCATTGGATTCTCCAATTGCTCTAACAGTTCCTGAATGGTATGCGCCGGAACTATACAAGCTTGGTGATAAACTAGCTAGTATAATTACAAAGCAGAAGGGAATTTTCGGTGGAACAAACGGTTTACTATGTGACTATTTTATGTGTTAATTCTGTTGGTTTGATTTATGTTATTTATAATTGGATTAAATATAGATTTACCAAAAAGAAAGATATAAACTCGTTTATGCTTTTTTTATTGAATTTTTTCACTCCAATGATTCCATGGGTAGTAAAACTTGAAGACGTAAATATGAATCTTTTGCTCCTGTTTATATTTTTAAATTTTTCCTTTTTCTTAATAAATCTCAAGATAAACAAAAATTAGAATAAAAAAGCACTTTATTGTTGCTCAAGTCGTTACGGTGAAATTTCACCGTAAACGACTTGAGCTTTTCATTTTGTATAAAAAATAGATAGCCTCATTCAAAAAAACAGTCGTGAAGGAACTGCGTGAATTCACTTCGCGATTTAACCAGTACTTTCATAATCGATATTTCGATTCAGTTTTGTACGAAGAAATGAAAACTTAACTAGTGCCCCTTCCGTGATCATAGTTGGGAAAACGGGTAATTATACGTAAATCCAACTCTCTCGAGGTGAGCGGCATGACTATTTTTGTTCGTGATTTAACTCAGGAAGAAGGCAACCGCCTTCTGCGGATTGCCCGCAAAGGAGCCGATCCGGTTCAGGTCCGTCGAGCTTTGCTTATTCTGGCCTCTGCTCAAAAAATGAAAGTCCCTGAAATCAGCCGGCTTTAACTGCTTTCCTCTTCCTTCACAGTTTGCGTCAACCATCCATCACAAACGGTTTTATCAAAACTTCTGTTTATATTCTTTGAAATCAAATTTCCCGGTTTCCCGATCAACAGCGACAGACCAGTATCTTTTATGAAATGCCCCACAGTTTCTGTATTCATCATGCAAAAAGCCCTCCGGCACAAAGCCGAAGGGCTAATTCTTAACATACACATAATTATGCAGCTTGTCTCTGCTGCTCAGCTCCGCTGTTACCGCTGGATCGGCTCGATCCGGTAAGTAGCGTTGCCGCCATCTGCGGCTGATCCGCCGCCGGTAATCTGCCAGCCGAAGGATAATACATCCTCCAGCCGTTGCTTCTGTGATTCCGATAACACCGCTTCGACTGCTTCGCGGCCTTCCTCCAGCTCCAGCTTCGGCTGGGTGCGGAGTGCAACGGCAATCCAGCTGCGGATGCCGCGGATCGTATTGTATTTGATCTGGTAGCCTTCGGTCACGGCCTGACGGAACAGCTTCGGCTGTTCACCAGCCAGCGTAGACAGCTGCCCGTAATCGAACTCGTATTCACTCTCGTCGGCAGGCAGATCCCCTTCGGCAACCCGCCGCAGCAGTTCTTCATCGGACCAGCCCAGAGAACGCAGCGATTCCACCAGCAGGGCGTCCCATTGCGATAACTTTACCTTGTTCTTCGTTTCTGTCATTATAGATCCTCCTTATCCACATAAGTGCTCATATCCTGATCATTTGATCATTGCTCAGACATTACCTGAATTCAATCCGTAAAGTCACCAGCCACATAATGCCCCGGGCTCACTTCCCGCAGTATGGCGGCTGCTTCATCCCCGCGCGTTACCGAGTAGGCATCCAGCCGAATTCGCTGGCCGGCCTTCAGCGGGTCGGTCTCCAGGATGGAAGACAGCAGCGCCTTGGTATACGGATGCTGCGGATTGTCATACAGCTCATCGCTCTCCGCAACCTCAACGAGGCGGCCGCCGTACATCACGCCAATCCGGTCGGAGATATGCCGGACCATCGACAGGTCATGGGCAATGAACAGATAGGTCAGTCCGAATTCGGACTGCAGATCCTCCAGCATATTGACGACCTGGGCCTGCACGGAGACATCCAGCGCCGAGATTGGCTCGTCGCAGACGACGAACTCGGGCCGGACCGACAGCGCCCGGGCGATGGAGATCCGCTGGCGTTGCCCGCCGCTGAACTCATGCGGGAAGCGGAAGAGATGCTCTCTCTTCAGACCAACCTTCTCCAGCAGCTCCGCCACGGCTTCCTTGCGTTCTTCACCTGGGTAGAGTCCATGGATACGCATCGGCTCACTGATCAATTCCAGCACATTCAGGCTGGGGTTCAGTGAAGAGTACGGGTCCTGAAAAATCGACTGAATCCGTCTGCGGAACGGCTTCAGCCCTTTCTCGCCCAGCTTGCCCAGCGGCTGCCCGTCATAGAATACCTCGCCGTCCGTATAATCGTACAGGCGGAGCAGACAGCGGCCAACCGTTGACTTGCCGCTCCCGGATTCACCCACCAGTCCGAAGGTCTCGCCCTGGCGGATCTGGAAGCTGACGCCGTCCACGGCCTTAAGCACAGCCGTATCACGTCCCCGCATATCCTTGCCTTTGGAGAAATGCTTCTTGAGATTGTTCACATCTACGAGCACCTTGCTCTCACTCACCGGAATCCCTCCCCACTGTAACTGCCGCCTGCTGCTCTGCACCTTCAGCCAGCCAGCACATCGAGCGGTGGCCAGGTGCAAGCTCTACTACCGGCGGACGTTCACTGCAGCGGGCAAAAGCATGCGGGCAGCGGTCCATAAACGGACAGCCGGGCGGCGGATTCAGCAGATCGGGCGGTGTGCCTTCAATCGGAATCAGCCGCTCCCGCGATCCGCCGCCGCGCTTCGGAATCGAACGCAGCAGCCCTTGTGTATAAGGATGCTGGGGACGATAGAAGATATCCTCCACCGTGCCCTCCTCCATCACAAGTCCGCCATACATCACAATGACCCGCGTGCAGACCTGGGCCACGACACCGAGGTCATGGGTAATCAGCGCTACCGCTGTATCCGACCGTTCTTTCAGCTCCTTGAACAGATCCAGAATCTGCGCCTGGATGGTTGCATCCAGCGCTGTGGTCGGCTCATCGGCAATCAGCAGCTCCGGCTGGCAGGAGAGCGCCATCGCGATCATGACCCGCTGGCGCATGCCTCCGCTGAATTCATGCGGATACTGCTTCAGGCGCTGCTCCGGATCACGTATGCCAACCTGGCGGAGGATTTCCGCCGCCTCGGCATACGCCTCCGCTTTATTGAGTCCGCGGTGTCTGCGGATAACTTCGGTTAATTGCTGGCCTATTCTTTTGACCGGATTCAGCGAGGTCATCGGGTCCTGAAAGACCATCGCGATCCGGTTCCCGCGCAGGGTCCGCCACTGCTTCTCCGTGAGTCCCTTCAGACTCTCGCCGCGAAACTCCAGTTTCCCGGCAGTCATGCGGCCCGGCGGCGTGATCAGGGACATGACCGCCTTGGCGGTAACACTTTTGCCGCTGCCGGATTCTCCGACAATCCCCACCGTTTCACCGGCATCTATATGGAAGCTAACGCCGCGGACGGCCTGATTCTCGCCGTCCCGGGTAGCAAATGAAACCTGCAAATTCTCAACAGTCAGCAGCCGTTCAGTCATGATGTTCCACTCTCCTATCTCCGGATCAGCTTTGGTTCAAAGCCGACCCGCAAAATGTCACCCAGCACATTGAAGCTCAGAACGGTCAGCAGGATCATCAGCCCCGGGAACAGTGCCAGATAAGGCGCCTCTGCAATATACCCCTGCGCGCTGTTCAGCATGCTGCCCCAGGTAGCGTTCGGCGGCTGTACCCCGAAACCGAGGAAGCTCAGCGACGATTCCATCATAATGGCCGACGCAATATTATTCGTCGCGCCGACGATAATCACCGGCACCAGTCCCGGAAGGATATGCCGCCAGATCATACCGAAGGAGCTTTGGCCGGAAGCCTTGGCGTACAGCACATATTCGCGTTCCTTGATCGTAAGGGTCTCCGCGCGGACGACACGGGCTACGTTCATCCACATTAATAAGGCAATAATAATAATCAGGTTGCCGATGCTCGGCTTCAGGTAGACGCTGAGCAGCAGCAGGATCAGGAAGGACGGAATGGACATGATGATATCCAGCATCCGCATCAGCAGATTATCCAGCCAGCCGCCGAAGTATCCGCTGATCACACCAACCATCACACCCACGAAGGTAGCCACGATCATGGAAGCAAACCCGACCAGCAGCGAGACACGGCCGCCATATAGCGCTCTGGACAGATAATCGCGTCCATAGTCATCCGTTCCGAACAGATGTCCGGCGCCGGGCTTGGTGAGGCGGGCCATGGCATCCATGGCATTCGGATCATATCCGGACAGGAAGGCAAAGATGGCCCCCAGCGTAAAGATAGCCAATACAGCAAGAGCAGCGACACCCAGACCGTTCGTAAACAGCTCTGATTGTAGATTTTTCCATTTACTGCGATTCATGAGGTCACCCCTTTAATTTAATTCGCGGATCGACAAAGCTGTAGAGAATATCTGCCACCATATTACCGAGGATCAGCATTAAGGAAGAAAATAAGGTGATCCCCATAATGACGGGATAATCCATTCCCTTAACCGCCGTCATCCCCAGCGACCCGATGCCCGGCCAGGAGAATACCGTTTCGGTGACGATGGCCCCGGCCACCAGATCCCCCATCGACATCCCCAGCAGGGTAATGACCGGCAGCAGCACATGCTTCAGGACATGACGGAACAGGATTGTCGATTTCTTCGAGCCAAAAGCGTACTGGATCTGCACATATTCCTCTTTCAGCTGACCAATGGTGCTGGAGCGGATATAACGCACATATCCGGCCAGGAAGCCGAAGGCCAGCACCGAGCAAGGCAAGATCCCGTGCTTCAGTACATCCAGCGGCGATTCCACGCCAATCGTGCGCATCCCCATACTCGGCAGCAGATGCAGCTTAATGGCGAACAGATACATCAGCAGGATCGCCAGCCAGAATAACGGAATGGAGATCCCTACATAGGAAATAAAGTTAATCAGCTTGTCTACCCAGCGGTTGCGGTTCGCACCGGCCACGAGGCCTAGCGGAATCGCCAGAATAACCGCCAGCGCAATGGCGCTGCCCATCAGCCCGGCTGTTGCCGGCAGACGTTCCAGAATCTGTCCCAGCACCGGCTGGTGATTGATCAGGGAATATCCGAAGTTGCCCTGCACCATTTCCTTGATCCAGATGAAATATTGAATATAGGCAGGCTTATCAAGCCCCAGATTATGGCGGATACGCTCAATATCATCGGCATGCATATTGGGCGTAACGAAAGACAGCACCGGATCTCCCGGAGCCAGCTTAATCATTGTAAAACACACTACGGATACAAAAAACAGCATCGGCAGTGTTTGCAGCAACCTTCGGACGATGAGTTGTCTCATACGCAGCTTCTCCCAGCTCTTGACAGGCAAAAAATAAGCTGGAAGAACCCAGCTTATTTTTTTGCCTTGCTTATTTTTTGGGGCAGATTATTTCTGGTAGATCTTGGACAGGTCTTCGAAGATAACGACCGGCTTCAATACAGCTTCATCAATGCCGCCGTAGTTCTTCGATACAGCTACAACTGTTTTAGTATACGCGATCGGGTAGATCGGTGCATCTTCAGCGACAAGCTCCTGCGCTTTCTTGTAGATCTCTGCGCGTTTTGCCGGATCAGCTTCGCCTGCACCGTCATTCATCAGCTTATCAACTTCACTGTTCGAGTAATGCGAGTAGTTGGAAGAGCTGTCTGTTGTGAACAGAATACGGTAAGCATCGGGATCATATCCCATGATATAACCGGTCAATGCCAGTTCGTAGTCGGTAGATTTCAGATCAATGAACTTCTGCACCCAGGCCGAGGAGTCCATGTTCTGCAGTTCCACTTCCACGCCGACAGCCTTCAGCTTCTGCTGCACATACAGCGAGATTGCTTCCTGTGCCTTGTTACCGCTCTGTACAATGTAACGAAGCTTCAGGTTGCTCTCTCCGGCAGACGCCAGAAGTTCCTTAGCCTTAGCGGCATCATTGTCAAAACTAGTTACTTCATTTGTGAAATACAGCGCGTCCGGAGTCAGGAATGACTTCGCCGGGTCAGCATATTCACTGGAAGTGTACGCTGTCTGGATCAGCTCATCGCGGCTGAGGGCCAGGGACAGGGCTTGACGGACTTCTTTTTTGGCGAGGGCGCCGGTATCACTGTTCGCATTGAACATCAGATAAGCCAGACGGCCTTCGCTATAAGGCAGAATTTCGAAATTGTTCGTTGCCTGAATGGTAGCTACATCCTTAGGATCAAGATACTGCACGTTGATCTCGCCGTTCTGCAGGGCAAGGTTCGCAGCATTGGTATCCTTGGCAATCCGGTAAGTTACAGAATCCAGATGCGGTTTGCCGCCGAAGTAGTTATCGAAGCGTTCCAGTGTCAGGTACTCACCGGCTTTGTATTCTTTGAATTTGAAGGGACCGGAACCTACTGGAGAAGCGTTCTTGGTGCTCTTCTCAATGTCGGTTTCATTCTCAAAAATATGCTTTGGAATCGGGAATACCTGTACCAGTGTCGCTTCAAAAGCCGGGCTGACCTGCGGAAGCTGGAAGTCAACAGTCAGATCATCCACTTTAACCGCTTTGATGGCTTGGTCGCCGATCAGGAAGTTGGCTCTCAGGAAGCTGTTCTGCTTCTCGTCGAGAATGCTGTCAATGGTGAACACGATATCATCCGCCGTAAGCTTCTCTCCGTCATGCCAGGTAAGTCCATCCTTAAGCTTCAGTGTGTAAGTAAGATTATCCTCCGAAGGTGTCAGGCTCTCTGCCAGGTAGAAGGTCTTCTCCCCGTTATTCACCTGGAACAGCGGAGCATACAGTGCCTGGTCAATCGTCAGACTGACACGGTCACCCGCATAGTTCGGATTAAGTACAACCGGATCAGAAGCGACCCCTATAATCAAGCTTCCGCCATCCTTCGGTTCGCTGGCAGCAGGCTGCTGCGTTTCCGCCGGTGTCTGGCTTGCACCCGCATTTGTCGATGCCGCGTTATTTCCATTAGAGCATGCACTAATCATTAGTGTTAGTAGAACTAGAATGACAACCCCTGATATCCCTTTACGCATTATCTCTCTCCTCCATGTCTATGAGCAATCTCACTCGTTGTGAAAGTTATTATATATCGGAATAGTCGGGATTACAATGTATTAATTTACCACCTGTGAAAGATTGAACAACCGCCTGCTGTTACAGCTGAGGAATACCGGCATCCCATACGCTGATCTCCTGTATGATATCCCCGCGCCGCAAGGCATCCGCATGCTCCATCCCCTCTATTACTCTGCCGAACACCGTATGCCAGCCGTCAAGATAATCGAACGCATCGTAGCAGATAAAAAACTGGCAGGAGCCCGTGCCCGGCCCGAAATGGGCCATGGATAACGCCCCGCGCACATGTTTATGCGGATTGCCTTGCGTTTCACAGGCGATTTTGTCCGTGCCGCCCCGGCCGGTACCCTCCGGACAGCCTCCCTGGGCGACAAAGCCGCGGACAACGCGCTGAAAAGTCAGACCGTTGTAGAAGCCGCTGTTCGCGAGCTTTTCAAAATTGGCTACGGTTCCGGGGGCCTCCTGGTCAAATAATTCGAGCCGGATCTCTTGTCCTTGCTCCAGTCTTATTAGAGCCAGCTTCATAAGGTCTCCTCCGCCTCTCCGGCTGCAGTGCCTGCGGGAACGCCGATATGAGCCACGGTCTTGGCCGCTTGCTCAGGCGCATAGATCTCCTGTACATCCTCGTCCAGCAGCGGCCGGAGTTCTCCATCCGCAGTATGCAGAAAAACCCCGGCGCGCGGATTCATCGCCAGGAGCAGGTTGATTAATTGCTGTACTTTTAACGGTGACTTGTCCATCCTCTCACTCCTGTCCTGCAGTCTGCAGAATGTCTATACCTGTCTATGCGGTATTGTACAACAGCTCTCAGGCAGACACCAATCCATATATTTCCTCTCAGGTCTCTATTTTTTGAAAAACCGGGATTAGTCCCGTACTTCTCTAAATATATTGAATACATATAATTCATATCATCTATTTGCGAATCCAAGGGGATGTTCTATTAATGTTGATCTTATCCTGGAGTGGCCTGCTATGAATGAGACCCGAACCCGGGTTCTGCTGGGCAGCCCGATCCATCAAAAACCGGCTATTCTCGAGCAGTTTCTGAACTCTCTGCTGCGTCTGAACCTAACCAATATTGAGCTGCATTTCTATCTGATTGATGACAACCCGGACGAAGCTTCGAGTCAGCTGCTGCAGCAGTTCACCCAGAGCGGCAGAACGGTCTTCCTGCAATCCTCAGGGTTTCATGATGCTTATATCCGCGATGATACGACCCATTTCTGGAATTCCAATCTGGTCTGGAAGGTGGCCGGGTTCAAGAACCTCATGATCCGGCGTGCCGAAGCCTTCGGTTATGATTATCTGTTCCTGATCGACTCCGATCTGATTCTTCATCCGGATACGCTGCTGCATCTGATCAGTACGGGCAAGGACATTATCTCCGAGGTGTTCTGGACCCAGTGGCAGCCTGGCACTCTGCTGCAGCCGCAGGTCTGGATGCATGACGAATACAACCAGTGGGAGGTGCTCCCGGGAGAGCAGCTCTCACACGAAGAGATCAACCGCCGCTTCCACGCTTTCCTGATGAAGATGCAGCAGCCGGGAATCTATGAGGTCGGCGGGCTCGGCGCCTGCACCCTGATCAGCAGCCGGGCCATCGCTTCCGGTGCCAGCTATGACCGGATTCACAACATCTCCTACTGGGGAGAAGACCGCCATTTCTGCATCCGTGCAGCGGCGCTTGGCATTCCGCTGTATGTCGACACCCACTACCCGGCGCTGCATCTCTACAGGGACAGCGACCTGCTCAAGGTGCCGGAGTTCATCCGGCAGACTTCGGGCGAGGAGGCTGGAGCTGGGCTGGAGTCGCCGGAGACGGGGCGATGTGACGGGGAATCGGAGCGGGATGCGCGGTATAGGGCGGAGCTTGAGCGGGAAGGGAAGGGCGAAGCGAACACAAGGCCGGATGGGTGGCACGAGGCGAAGCGGAGCGATGCCGAGTTAAATGAGGCAGAGCTAGGGCCCGAGGCGCGGAATGCGCCGGGGGCGGGGCGGGGCGATGCGGAGACTGCGCGGGAATGGCGGAGTGACGCGGAGCTTGAGCGGGATCGACAGCTCGCGGCGGGGGCTCAGGCCGGCGGCGAGGAAACCGCTGCGCGCGAGGTTGCGCCTTCGGACAGCGGCGGCGCGGCGGACGGTTCAGACATGCAGAGCGCTGCCGATGCAGCGCCCGTGGATAAAAGAGCGCTGGATGCGAGCGCGGAGTGGGATGCGCTGTGGACCGAGGCGGAGGCCCGGCGGCGCTTGTCCAAGGAGCCGCTGCCAGAGGGCGGCGGCGAGATCCCGCTGCCGGGCGCCGGACTGGCGGCGGGCGCTGATGCGGCGGCGGACGGAGGCGCTGACGCGGCAGACGGTGCAGTTGCAGCAGGGCGGGGCGCTGAGCATGAAGCGGCGACCGGCTTCTCCGGAGCGGCGGCTAATTCAGCAGCTGTCCGGCGGCCCAAGCTGACGCTTACGATGATCGTCAAGAATGAGGGCTCGCGGTTTCTGCGGCAGGTTCTGCAGGAGCACCGCAAATATATCGATGAAGCTGTCGTTATCGACGACGGCAGCACGGATAACACAGCGGATATCTGCCGGGAGGTGCTTCAGGGCATTCCGCTGCATCTGATACGCAACAACGTCTCCAGATTCAGCAATGAATCCGAGCTGCGCCAGCAGCAGTGGGAGGCGGTCCTTCAGACGAATCCGGAGTGGATTCTGAGTCTGGATGCGGATGAGATTTTCGAGGCCGGATTCCCGGAAGAGGTGGATGCCTTGCTGCGTACGGACAATTGCGACTTGTTCTGCTTCCGGCTCTACGATTTCTGGGACGATACTCATTACCGAGAGGATATGTACTGGCGGTCCCATCAGAGCTACCGGCCGTTCCTGCTCCGCTACCGGGAGGACTTCACTTATCTCTGGAACGATCTGCCGCAGCATTGCGGGCGGCTGCCGGAGAATATTTTCGAGCTGTCCCATCAGTTAAGCAATCTGCGGCTGAAGCATCTCGGCTGGTCGAAACCGGAATACCGGCTGGAGAAATATCTGCGCTATATGCTGCTGGACCCGGACGGCCAATACGGCTGGAAGGAACAATACCTGTCTATCCTCGACCAGCATCCCCATCTGATGCCCTGGAGCGAGTAGGCGGCGGGGATAGTAGAGCTTAGAGCTTCTATATAAACCACACTTAGGATTTCGGACAAACAAGTAACCAAATATCGCTGCTGAGGCAGTGCTCCCGCCAAGCGGCTAATTGGACTTTGAAGTTCATTCTGTATGTGGCAGGTATACAGGTAACAGGTATAAATGTTGTAAATATTACAACCCGGATTCATAAATAACTGTTTATGCGGGAAGATTGTTGTATGAAATACAATAATCCTTTCAGTTAGCCGCTTGCAGAAGATGAAATGCTGCATTTCCTGCAACAATTCTCGATTTCGGCTGATTTATTGAAGAAAATGTTGTATTTTCTGCAGGATTTAAGTCAAACGTCACAAGAAAAGCGTCCAGCCTTAAGGCGGAACGCTTTTTTCTTTGCGGATTGCAGTTGGTGCCTTACGGAGGCATCGGCCGGGTCAGTTTACATTTTACAGCGAGCCAACCGTCTTCGCAGATTCCGGTTTCACTATAGTAACAGTCAGCTCACCCTCGGCTTCGTCAACCGTCATCACTGAGCCTTCCTCTGCTTCTCCGGCGATCAGCGCACGCGCCACCCGGGTCTCCAGGCTGCGCTGGATGAACCGCTTGAGCGGTCTTGCGCCGTACACGGAATCAAAGCCTTCCTCGGCAATGAAGCGGACGGCCTTGTCGCTCAGCGTAAGGCCGATGCCCCGCTCTGCCAGGCGCAGGCGGAGACCGTTCACCAGCTTAACCACGATCTGCTGGGTTTCGACCAACGTCAGCGGTTTGAACATCACGATATCGTCCACCCGGTTAAGAAACTCTGGGCGGAAATGGCCGCTCAGCTCCTTCATCACCCGGTCCTTAACCGCTTCGGTCAGCTCACCGTTGTCATCGGTGCCCTGAATCAGATGCGGCGAGCCGATATTGGAGGTCATAATGATGATGGTGTTCTTGAAATCGACCACCCGGCCCTGCGAGTCGGTCAGCCGCCCGTCATCCAGCAGCTGCAGGAGAATGTTGAACACATCCGGATGGGCCTTCTCCACCTCGTCCAGCAGCACAACAGTGTATGGCTGGCGGCGCACCGCTTCGGTCAGCTGGCCGCCTTCTTCATAGCCGACATATCCCGGGGGAGCACCCACAAGGCGGGAGACACTGTGCTTCTCCATGTACTCCGACATGTCAATACGGATCATGCCGTCCTCGCGGTCAAACAGCGATACGGCCAGCGCTTTGGCCAGCTCGGTCTTACCGACACCGGTCGGCCCCAGGAACAGGAACGAACCGATGGGGCGGTTCGGGTCCTTGATGCCTGCTCTTGCCCGGAGCACAGCATCCGCCACCAGCCGGACGGCCTCATCCTGGCCGACTACCCGTTCATGCAGCGTATCCTCGAGCCGCAGCAGCTTATCCCGCTCGCCTTCCACGAGGCGGCTGACCGGGACGCCGGTCCAGCGCGAGACGATGTCGGCGATCTCCTCTTCCGTCACGGCCTCACGCAGCAGCCGGGTCTCCTGATCCTGCTGCGCGGCTTCCTCTGCGGCCTTCAGCTGCCGCTCCAGATCAGGAATTATGCCGTAGCTCAGCTCGGCGGACTTGTTCAGATCATAGATCTCCTGTGCATCGACCAGATCCTTGCGTGCCTGCTCTAACCGCTTCTTCAGCTCGCGGATGCCCTGGATCGCCGACTTTTCCTTCTCCCAGCGGACGGTCATGCCCAGATGCTTCTCCTTGAGGTCGGCCAGCTCCCGCTGCAGGATTTCCAGACGGCGCGCGCTGGCATCGTCGGTTTCCTTTTTGAGCGCGGCTTCTTCAATCTCCATCTGCATCAGGCGGCGGGTCACCTCATCCATCTCACCGGGCATGGAATCAATCTCCGTGCGGATCATCGCGCAGGCTTCATCCACCAGGTCAATCGCCTTATCCGGCAGGAACCGGTCCGTAATATAGCGGTTCGACAGGACACCGGCCGCGACGAGCGCGCTGTCATGGATCTTGACTCCGTGATGCACCTCGAAGCGTTCCTTGAGACCGCGCAGAATGGAGATGGTATCCTCGACATCCGGCTCGCTGACCAGCACCTGCTGGAAGCGGCGTTCCAGCGCCGGGTCCTTCTCGATATATTTGCGGTACTCATCCAGCGTCGTCGCCCCGATACAATGCAGCTCACCCCGGGCCAGCATCGGCTTCAGCATGTTGCCCGCGTCCATGGCCCCTTCGGTCTTACCGGCACCGACAATCGTATGCAGCTCATCAATGAACAGGATGATCCGGCCGTCACTTTCGCGGATTTCCTTCAGTACGGCCTGCAGCCGCTCCTCGAATTCCCCGCGGTATTTGGCTCCGGCAATCAGTGCGCTCATATCCAGCGAGAAAATCGTCTTGTCCTTCAGCCCCTCCGGCACATCCCGGCGGACAATCCGGTGGGCCAGCCCTTCCACAATCGCTGTTTTCCCTACACCGGGTTCGCCGATCAGTACGGGGTTGTTTTTGGTTTTGCGGGAGAGGATACGGATGACCCGGCGGATCTCCGCATCCCGTCCGATCACGGGATCAACCTTGCCCGCCCGCACCTCGGCCACCAGATCACGGCCGTATTTCTCCAGCACCTCATAGGTGGCCTCCGGCTCCCGGCTCGTCACCCGCTGGTGTCCGCGGATCTCGGCCAGCACCCCAAGCAGCTTCTCCCGGGTAACGCCCCGGCCCGTGAACAGCCCGCGCAGCTCGCGGTTCCCGCTGCCGGAGTCCGAGACCATCGCCAGCACAGCATGCTCTACGGCCACGAATTCGTCCTGCATCTTGGCCGCTTCCTTCTCGGCCTGCTCCAGCATGGCGATCAGCGCAGGCGAGGCATACCGCCGCATCGTGCCCGCTCCGCTTCCGCTTACGCTGGGCTTCCGCTGAAGCAGCACCTCCGTACCCTGCAGCAGCTCGGCTGCAGGAATATTCATCTTCTGCAGCAGCCGCGGCAGCAGGCCCTCATGCTGCTGAAGCAGTGCCTTCAGCAGATGAAGGTTATCAATCTCCTGATGTCCGCTGGCCACAGCCAGGGACTGGGCCTCTGCGACGGCTTCCTGCAGCTTCTGTGTAAGCTTGTTGAAATCCATAAGATCATCGCCTTTCCGTAAAATTATGCCGCTGCAGCCCCAGCTGCAGCATTCCATATGTCAGTCAGCCGGATAACCGGCGTTATATATTCATCATTACCCCGTTGTCGCTCTGCGCCGCTGTGCCCCGCCGGGAGGCTGCCGTTTGGCTCCGGCCTGGAAGCTGCCGGAATCGGCCAGCTGGCGGTACAGCTTCTTCTCCGCTTCCGAGGTATCCGCCGGAATAACGATCTCGATCCGGAACAGGATGTCACCATTCGTTCCATTAGGACGCTTAAGCCCCTTGCCGGAGAGGCGCAGCGTTCGGCCGCCTGCCATACCTGCGGGGATCTTCAATTTCACCTGGCTGCCGTCCGGCAGGGCCACCTTGGCTTCTCCGCCAAGCACAGCCTGCCAGGGGGCAATCTCTACCGTGCCGAGTAAATCCCCGCCGCCGTCCGGTTCATAGATGTCATGGGGCAGGAGATGCAGCGAGACCAGCAGGTCGCCTCCCTGTCCCGCCCCGCTTCCGCCGCCGGGAACCCGGATCACCGTCCCTTCGGACGAGCGTGCCGGAATCTGCACACTCAGGTCTTTGCCTGCAGCCTGAACGCTGATATTTCCGCCTTTGTATGCCTGCTCCAGCGTAATCTCAAGCTGGGCCTGCATCGTACTGAACTCATCCGCCCAAGGGCTTCCCCCTTGGCGGACACCGCCACTGCCGGAGAAGAAATCGAAGCCGGCGCGGTCCGCTGCCCCCCGGCTGCCGAAGAACATCCCGAACAGATCCTCTTCGGGAATACTGCTGCCGGAAGCAGCGCCGCTGCTCCAGCCCGCGCCAAAAGGCGATTCCCAGGACGCGGAGGAGGCTGTCCCGCCGCTCCGCGGACCCCTTGCCCCAGCGTAGCCGGCCCCGTAGCGCAGCTCCTCATCATAGATTTTCCGCTTCTCTTCATCACCCAGCACTTCGTACGCTTCGGCTGCTTCCTTGAATCTGGCTTCTGCCTCCGGGGCTTTGTTGACATCGGGATGCCACTTCTTAGCCAGCTTCTGATAAGCTTTTTTGATCTCCTGCTTCGAGGCCTGCCTGCCGACGCCCAGAGTCTCGTAATAATTTGCCGCCACTGGTACCTCCTCCTTTCGAATATTGGGAAGCTTATTCTATAGGTTATAGCATTCCGCCCTGTAACAAGCCTATTCCCGGTGCCGATGATTATTCACCAAGTCCCTTTCTCCGGGAAAAGACGCATCATAGCCGGTATCCCCACTACAATGCGCCCTGTATGATCATGCTATATGAAAAGCCCGGCGAAACCACTCTGCCGCAGGGGACCGGATAGGCCGGCGGCAGAAGCCGCTTAGCCCGGGAACCCCGCTGAACCCGGCTGCTTCAGCCAGACTTGGAAGTCCTGCTTCCTTCGCCTTCCTACATCCTTCCCCGGCGCTCCGGCTCTCCGCTTCCCCCGGAGACCGTTCACCAGTAAGCTGCACCTGCCGCTTACTGAAGCTGCGCGTCTGAAGAATGTCCGCCATCCTGAATTTCAATCCGTTTGCCCTGCGACTTCTGCCGTTTCGGCACTTCCAGGCTCAGCATCCCGTCTTTGAGTGAAGCGCGGATACCTTCCTCCGCAATATCCTGAACGTAGAAGCGGCGCACATACTCACCATACCGCCGTTCCCGGCGCACAGTCTGATGTTCCTTGTTCTCCTCGCTGTTCTCTTCTTTGCGTACTGCCTTGATCGTCAAGTAAGGGCTGGTATAATCGATGTCGATTTCTTCTTTTTTGAAGCCCGGAAGCTCGGCCTCAATCAGATACGCCCCTTCACTCTCGCGGATGTCTGTCCGGAAGGACAGCGTGGAGCTTGTCAGCGGTGCAAAGAAATCATCATTAAACACTTCGTTAAGCGACTTAGCCAGCACACCAAAAGCATCATCTCTGCGTTTACCAAAAGGAACCAAATCAAACATTATCCATTCTCCTCTCATTTGACTTTGAATTTGTTGTTGGTTTGACTTTGACTTTATTTGACCTATGGCTTTATTATAGTCGCCGGCTACACGGATGACAAAACTCATATAAGCCGAAAATCCCGTAAATCCCGGCGTTTCGGCTCGTTTTTTAGTATAAATTTTAACATTATTAATTATTTGACCTTATTTGACCTTGATACTTTATTTCACATGATTACTATCCACACCCTCACCGCCACAGTAAAAATAAAGAACTAGCGCCTAAAATATAACAAGTAAATTAAAGGAACTAGTGGGAATTGTCGATATAAACGTCATAGTAAAAATCCCGCAGCCAATGCGGATATGATGAGGTGATGAAGTGGCAAAAGCAGGACTGGGCATTATCTTCTTCGTCATAGGTTTTATTCTACATAGAACTTATGCAGCAGATCCTAACGTTATTATTTCTATTGTGATTGGAGGGCTTGGAGGAATTATCGGGTGGGCGACCGGCGGATTAATTAGGCCATTGCGCGTCAAGAAAGCTAGACCAGCTGATGATGAGGCCGCCGCTGCTTCCGAAGGGGTCCTGGAATCCTCAGACCAGCCCGCAGATGAATCAGAGCCTTCCGGCTCCGGAGGCTGGTTAGGACTTTTCGCAATAGGTATTGTTCTCTCACTCTTCGCGGGTGTGCGAATGCTTTATGGTAATTTCTCATTATTCGGCTCTGAAGGCCTTAAGCTTCTTACCGACCCTGACAGTAGCTACTACGTCGCTTCAATGCTTCCTAGTCTTGTGATAGAAACGGTATTAGTATGTATTCAGGTCGTAATGATCCTGTTCATTCTGTACCTGGGTCTCAAACATAAAAAATTATTCAAATACATATCTATATCTTTCATTGTATATAACATCTTACTTAATACCATAGATACCTTCATGTTCAGCCATGTACAGACTACTCTTTCCGGTATCATACCGGATGATACCTCTTATACGGATATCTTCCGGTCCTTCATTTATGCTGTGATCTGGATCCCCTATTTCCTGCGGTCAAAGAGAGTCAAGAATACGTTTATTTATTAACATTTTTGTACATAGTCTCTTCAATTCTTCCGGACCTGCGTTATTGTTGAATCAGCTTTCGCAGGTCCGCTTTACCCTCCCTATTTCACATACCGCTCACGGTATTCGCTATCCAGCATGCCCATCATAATCACATCATGGTACTCATGGTTATAATAGAGCGTCTGGCGCCGTACACCCTCACGGACAAAACCGATTGATTCATACACATGCGCAGCGCGGGCATTATAGCTATATACCTCCAGCTCAATCCGGTGCAGATTCAGAATGCCGAAGCCGTAGTCCAGCATCAGCAGCAGTGCTTCCCGTCCATACCCTTGTCCTTGATGCCGCTCCTCACCGATGGCGATCCGCAGATTTGCACTGCGGTTGTCAGGGTCTATATCCTGAATGGCGATATCGCCGATCACCTCATCAGTCTCCCTAAGGGCGATAAGCAGCAGCACCGTACTGTCGTCCCCTGATTTGCGCGCGATATAATTCTCTATCTGCTCTTTGGTGATATGCTTTTTCGTACCTGTAAGTCTGCGGACTTCCGTGCCGTAGAACATATGGTAATACAATTCGGCGTCTTCCCCGTTAAGCGGGCGCAGATATACCTTTTTGCCTGTTACAAGCGCTGAATGTCTGGTCATTCCCGTCATCTCCCGACTGTTGTTATAGCTCTTATGGTAATGCAGATCTGCATACTATAAAATATACAAAAACGTCTAATTTCAAAGGACAGATTCGAAGGTGTATGATGCTGCTTGTCCCTACTCTGAATGAGCACAGCGAAATTCCTTACTATATACAGCTCTATGATTATTTTGCAAAAGAGATTATCGGCGGCGCTCTCCCCAGTGGTACACGCCTGCCTTCCATCCGCCGCCTGGCGGCATTATGCGGTATCAGCGCCACTCCTGTCGAGCTTGCCTACCAGCAGCTGCTTGCCGAGGGCTTCATCGCCAGCAAACCGCGCAGCGGTTACACTATCCTGCCAGTCCATAGGAATGGCAGCCCTGCAGAAGCCGAAGAGCGGCCACGTCCGGCTGTCCGTTCCATTACTCCGCGCGATTCGCGGCAATACGCATATGATTTCCACATGTCACGGAATGATTTCTCTTTATTTCCGCATAAAATATGGCGCAGCCTCTACCAGGAACAGCTCGCGAATCCGCACCTGCTCCAGTATGGTGATCCGCAGGGGGAGCCTGCGCTCCGCGGGAGCATTGCCGCCCATTTGCGGCAGTTCCGTGGGCTGCGCTGTACAGAGAAGCAAATTGTGGTCGGCGGCGACCAGTATACGCTGTGCTCTTTGTTATGCCTAATGCTTAAAGAACGGGTGACGCGGCTCGGAATAGAAGACCCGGGGTATCACCTGCTGCCCGCAGCATTCAAACGCGGTGGTTATGAGATTATGCCCATTCCGCTGGAGGAAGACGGGCTGGTGATAGAGAAGCTGTACCGAAGCGGGGCTAACGCCGTATACATCTCCCCTTCCCATCAGTTTCCCAGAGGCATGGCGATGCCGGTAGCCAAACGCTTCGCCTTGCTGGATTGGGCCCGGTCAGCGGGCGGCTATATCATTGAAGATGATTATGACGGGGAGTTCCGCTATCATGGACGGCCCATTCCTGCGCTTCAGGGACTTGAAGCGGACAGTCCGGTAATCTATATGTGCAGCTTCGCGCAATCGGTAACTCCTGCCCTGTGCATTCACTATATGGTTCTGCCGGAGGAGCTGCTGCCGCTCTATCACAGCCTGAGAAGCGAGCTGTATCTGGAGCACTCGGCTTCGCGGCTGCATCAGATTGCGCTGCATTATTTTATGGAAAGAGGGCACTTCGAGAAACATCTGCGCAGGATGCGGCTGCTCTATCAGCGCAAGCATGACCTGCTTCTGCGCTCGGTCCAGCGCTATTTCGGCGATGCAGCAGCCGTCAGCGGACGGGATGCCGGATTTCATCTTCTCCTGACCCTGAAACCGCCCGCAGCGGGCAGTGCACGGGAGCTTGCTGCAGCAGCGGAAGCCGAAGGTATCCGTGTTACGCCTATGTCGTATACGTGGTGTGATACGCCGGACTGCGATGAACCGGAATTCATTCTGGGCTTCGGCGGGATTGCCGAGGATCTGATTGATGAGGGAATCCGCAGGCTGGCGGAAGTGTGGCTGGGATAGCATTTTAACGATGCATAATTACCTATGATGAGGTGGAATTACAATGACACTGGCACATTTCCTAGGAGCGGATTGGCCGCTGCCGACCGGATATTTCGGCTATAATTATTCGTACCAAAAGTACTCAGAAATTCACCTGACGGATGACAAGAACGCACTTCATAATATTATAGACTTATCTCATCTGAATGACACCAAGGTACAGGTGTATGAAACCGAACTGGATGCTGTAGGGCTAGAGATTGGAGAGTTCCTCTACCCGCCCTTCAGAGAGAACAAGATCATCACTAAGCCCTATGTCTACGGCTTCAATGGCGAGGCTTGCAATATCACTGAGGAAATCCGCGCGGGTTATCCTGAACTCTACCAACAAAACTTAAAGTGCCTAAACCTGCTGCTCTCCCTCATGGACGAACGTCTGTCTGAAGGAGAAAGTATAGAGATATACTCCTGCTGGGATAGTGAGACGTGGATGGAACGCAATGCATTGCTTGATCGGGCTCTTCATCTGCCATCCTTCGATCCGCTGACAGAGTCTATAGAATTTGTAGATAAACAGCTTATAACTATTACCAAATAAAGTGTAGACTCTATCTATCTTGTCCGCCCGGGGTCCATCTGGATACATAAATACTTAATCATCAGCCTGTCCCTCTACTTATATTGCGCCAGCATTCCCGCCAGCGTCCGCTTCACCTCCGCCACCAGCTCCGGCGGCTCCTGTACTGTGGCCTCATTGCAGAGGCCGATTACGAAACGCGCGAAGAAGCCCAGATCGCTCTGCGGGATATCCCCTTCCAGCCAGCCCGTGCCATCCCCGCGGATATGCAGCAGGGGTGAGGACCATACCTCGGCTTCGCAGGCTTGTACGCCTCCATTCCCCAGTTCAACGAACAGCCGGACAATGCTTTTATCACCCTGCTGAGTTTGACTGCTGTAATCATCCTTATTTCCCAAATGGACATGCTTCAGATCAAGCGCTTCCGGCCCCGATTCGCCGTATCCGGCAAACTGAATCCGGTCGCAGCGGAATACACGGATATCGCCGCGCAGGAAGCAATAGGCCGGGCAATACCACAAGCCATTATGGGCGTAGATGCCCACTGGCTGAATCCATCTCTCCTTACGCTGCCCCTTCGTTTCATAATCGATCAGCAGCACCTTTTGACCGGTGGCCGCTTCCAGCAACAGAGACAGATAGGGGAACTCCGCCTGTCTCGCCGGGGTGAGGAAATCAATCCGGTTCTTCATCTCGTCAATCCGGTCACGGACATCGCCGGACATATAGTTATAGAATTTATGCAGGGCAGCTAATGATTCCTCCTTGAAGGGGAGATACTTGTAGTGGCGCAGGGCATGGCTGGCGAAAAAAATCGCCACCGCCTCCTCCTCCGTGAACGCGATCGGCGGCAGAATTCTTTCGTTCAGCACCTGATAGCCTCCATGCGGCCCCACTTCGGAATAGAGCGGAACGCCTAACTCCCCCAGCTCCTGCAAATCCCTGAGGATGGTCCGGGAGGATACATTGAATTCGTCGGCCAGCTCTTTGACGGTGAATTTCCGCTTGCGGTTGACGGTCATCATCAGGTCCAGCAGCCTTTTGGATTTAGACATCAGCTTCACTCCATTTATTATTATATTCATGACAATACCTGTCACTATTATAGACTACACTATAATTAAAGCCGGTTAGTACAGGCAAATCAAATTCTAAGGAGCGATTTAGACATGACCCTGCAAGTAAATCCTTTTATTCTGGTGGACGGTACAGCAAGTGAGGCGATTGCCTTTTATCAGGAGGCGCTGGGTGCAACGCTGCTCTTCAAGCAAACTGTGGGCGAAGGCCCGCAGAACCCTGACTCCCCGATGACCGAACTGGAAAAAGCGCGTATAGCCCATTCCGTCCTGCTGGTGGGTGAAACCAAGTTTTTCGTCGCAGATCAGGAAATTGGCCAGCCGCTGAGCCATGGCAATGGCATCACCATCTGTATCACAGCGGATACTGCGGAGGAAGCGCAGCAGCTGTATGACTCGCTCAAGGCAGGCGGAACGGTTGATATTGAGCTGGCTCCGGCTTATTTCAGCCCCGCCTTTGGCATGGTTACCGATAAGTACGGTGTATGCTTCCAGATCTTCACGAAGCGGGCGCATTAAAGCTCAAGCGGGCTGGGGTGAACCCCTCAGGCGCAGGATACAAAAAGCACTGTCTCCCGGAATCTCCGGTGAGACAGTGCTTTTGGCCGTCACGGCTCCGCACCAGCCGCGCGCTAATATAATGCCCGCCACAAATAGAAGGTGGCGTATGCCTCCCAGCCCTGCCAGGGCTGGGCCAGGACGAGCAGCTCCGCAGGCGTCGGCTTGCGGTCCATACCGGTGAGGAACTTGATCACGTTCTGCAGGCCGACATCGCCGACGGGATATGAGGAGCTATCCCGCAAGCAGCGCATGCGTACATACTGGGAGGTCCACGGCCCGATCCCGCGGATCTGCAGCAGCCGCTGCTCGGCGGCGGCCGGAGACGGAAGCGCCAGCAGCTCTTCACGGCTCAGCTCTCCGCTTGCAATCAGCGAGGCTACTGTGAGGATTGTCTGTGCTTTGCTGCGGGTCAGCTGCAGGGCGCATAGTTCTTCGATCTGCACCTCCGAGAAGACCTCCGGTCCGGGGAACCGGTAGTAGGTCCGGCCTCCCCACTCCAGAGATTCTCCATACACTTCGGTCAGGCGCTGCTTCAGCCTGTAGGCAAAAGCCAGGTTCACCTGCTGGCCCAGAATCGCCCAGCATAACGCCTCGAACAGATCCGGGATGCCGATAATCCGCAGCCCCCGGTGCTGAATTGCCAGCGGCCGGAGCAGCGGGTCCGCTTCTGCAACCCGGTAGAACGGGGTAAGATCGCGGTCCAGATCGAACCACTCTACAATATAACGGGCCAGCCATTCCTGCTCCAGGACGCCGGGGACAGCGCCGTGCAGCCGGGTTACGCTCAGCCTGTTCCCTTCAGGCACACTTAACCGGATTAGGACCGGGCCATCCTCCAGCTTGAACATCCGGGTCACTCCCGAGTCATCCGTCTGGAACAGGCATTCCAGCGGCGAACGGTTCATGTACTCCAGACAGGCGTCCAGGTTGAAATCTTCCGGCAGCGGCAGCTCAAAAAGCAAATCGTTCATGGCCCGCCGCCTTCACATTTAGAATCCCTTCCAGTTGAAGCAGCTCCTGCTTCAGCTGCAATCCGCCCCGGTAACCGGTTAAGGTGCCGTTCGCACCGATCACCCGGTGGCAGGGCACAATGACCGGCAGCGGATTCTGCCCGTTAGCCGTGCCGACAGCCCGGACTGCCAGCGGTCTGCCAATCCGTGCGGCCAACTCCTTGTAGGTTGCAACCTCACCATGCGGGATCGTAAGCAGCCCCCGCCATACCTCCTGCTGAAACGGAGTGCCCCATAAATCAAGCGCAAGACTATTGAAATCGACCGTTTCTCCATCAAAATAACGGCGCAGCAGCTCTATAACCCCAAGCTGCTCAAACCGCCCGGCACCCTCCAGGAATTCATAGTCCGGAGCATACATCTTCAGCCAGGCGGCCGGCAGCTGCCCTCCATCCTGCGGATAGGACACGCGGATAAGTCCCTTGCTGCTGGCCCATAGGGTCCACTCCCGATTCCCGAGATTCAGGGTATGGTGATATATCGTGTGCCGGTTCGGACTCTGGTTTATATTCATATTCATCCTAATTTCCTCCCTCATTATGCTTACTGCGATATTCCGTAGGGGACAGACCGGATTTCTTGACGAACCAGGCTGCGAAGTGGGACGCGCTGCGGAATCCAACTGCCTTGCCTACATCGGCAATGCCTGTATCCGTCTCCGCCAGCAGCCTGCGGGCTTCGCCCGTGCGCAGTTCATCCAGTCTGGCAGCAGGCGACTGGCCGGTTACCCGCTTGTAGGTCCGCTGCAGATGGAACGGGCTGACCTTCAGCTGCTCCGCCATCGACTGCAGTGTCAGCTTGCTCCCGAACTGCCCGTCCATAATGGCATCCGCCTGCGACGCCAGCACGGCATCCGGCCGGAGGGTGCCGCCTTCTTCGGGGCGGCATCTTTTACAGGGCCGGAATCCCTCGCGGACAGCCTCCTGCAGGGAGCCGTAGAATACCACATTGGCTGCCTTCGGCGTTCTTGCCCGGCAGGAAGGCCTGCAGACAATACGTGTCGTCAGCACTGCTGTATAGTAAACACCGTCATAGGTCGGCTCACGCCGCACCACCGAATCGTAAATACGCTCAAATAATTGCGGCTCCATCCTGAATCACCTCTTACCGCCAGTATAAACGATTCGTTTTGGCTTATGCAGCATATTGGAATAGGAGAGCAAGATTACGACAGCGTGAAGGGGCAGCTGGAGATGCAGATGTGCCTGTAGATGCACGTTTGCTGGCCTGCTGAAGTTACAGTGTTAAACACTTCGATTAGATAGTGATTAGCGTATCTCTCCCTGCGGACTGAGATTCCGCTAATTCTCACAATCCGGGCTTTTTCCGCGCCACGCGGACTGTAAAGACCTTATTCCCTGCTGTAAGGGGTAATTTGAGGGGGAATACGGAAAATAAAGGATCTGTAGTCCGCGACAGCTGCCAGACTGATGATTTCAGTAAAATAACGGAACTGTAGTCCGCAAGCGGAGAACTACCCGGGCTTTTGTTCGCGGCGTGTCCAATCTGCAGCCCTCAATGTACAATTCGGTTGAAATACCCCTTATTCTATGCAATAATCACTGGCGGTAAATAGAATTAAATTCCATTGAAATGTATAAGCTACGTCTCAATTTAATAGGAGGACTCAGAGGCTAATGCACCTGTCAGATATCCGCTACGAACGCTTCAGTAACAAGGACTACTCTACCGCCAGAGAATTATTAACCCAGGATGCGGAGACTGGCGCAGACCTCCTCCGGTTGCTTGATGAAGAACCGGAAACGTTTATTTGCGCTTTTATTAAGGATACACTTGTTGCACTGGCTCAAATGGAAGCGCCTGCACATCAGTCACATTTACAAGTGTTCGTCGCTCCCCGGTATCGCAGACAAAGAATCGGCACGGCGATGGTGCAGGCTGCCGAGACACAGTTGCAGGCAGGCGGAACCCGCGCGGTCAGCACCTCCTTTCGTTCCGTGGCTCCAGCATCTCCCGGGTTTGCCCGTAAGCTCGGTTACGCTCCATATTACTCACTTGTTTATATGCAGCGGACCGGCGGTTTCTTTGCTCAGGAGGAGGCTCCCGTAAGGCTGTATACAGATGAGGACTTTCTTCCAGCCCACTCGCTCTATGCCACTGCATTTCATGAAATGCGCGTCCGTGTCGGCTGCTTCCCGGATTCTGTAGTTGCCCAGCCTAATAAGGGCAGACGAAACGCCTGGAGAGCGGACGCGGAAGACCGGTTTGTCTATGAGTTCAATGGGGAAATCGCCGCTTACAGCCACCTTCACGGGAATGAAATCAGCAGTGTCAGCGTACGTTCAGACCTTCAGGGACGCGGGATCGGACGAGAGTTTGTGAAGTACCTATGCAATGAGATCTATCAGCGCGGCCATGCAACCGTCGTTCTGTGCTGTGTCGTTGGGAATGAAGCCCGGCAGCTCTATGACAGCCTCGGGTTTCAGGAGACGCATATTACGGAGTATATGAGAAAACCGCTGGGAAGCGTGTAAAAGGTCTGCACCAATTAAGAGTCTACAAAAGCGTTCTGCAACGAAGTTCTAGAGACCAGTTGCGGACTAAACCCTCTGGAGGTCTGGTCGCTTGGCTAAATGAATGACCACAAGTTGTAATCCACAATCCAATAGAGAACGGAGCGGTAAACAGTATGAGTAACCTGGGATCACGGAATATCAGTGTGGTAACGTTGTTCGTTGAGGATCTGCCTGGCACCATGGGATTCTATCAGGAGGTTTTTGGTCTTGAAGAGGTGTACGCGGACGAGAATTCGGCCGTCTACGATTTCGGCAATATGAGCATCAATCTGCTGCACATCTCTGAAGCTCCCGGGCTGATTGAGCCCGCTGCCGTTGCCGGCCCCGCCTCCGGATCACGGTTTCAGTTCACAATCCGCGTGGAGGATGTAGATGCGGTATGCACAGAATTAACTGCACGCGGCGTAAGCCTGCTGAACGGACCCATGAACCGGCCTTGGGGCATCCGCACAGCCAGCTTCGCAGACCCGGCAGGACATATTTGGGAGGTTGCTCAGGAGCTGGTATAAGCTGAGGCTACGGATGGACAAATCAAAGCATTCCCGGTCAGGAAAAGCTCTGCCGGTTTCTCTACAATGAAATTGAAAGGAGAGGTGAGGATTTGGAAACGATCCGATTGCTTCAGCAGGCGATTGATTATGTGGAGCAGAACTTGAGCTCCGCCATAGGAGTTGAGGATATCGCCGGAGCAGCGATGACTTCGAAATACCATTTTCAGCGCATGTTCCATGCCTTGACGGGCTTCACCGTTACTGAATATGTACGCAACAGGCGGCTTACCTTAGCGGCGGAAGAGCTGGCCGGAACGGACAGCAAGGTGATCGATATCGCGCTTAAATATGGTTATGAGACACCGGAGTCCTTCGCCAAAGCGTTCCAGAGAATGCATGGGGTAACCCCGCAAATGGCGAGAAAAAAGAACGTGAAGCTCAAGTCGTTCCCCCGAATCTCCTTTCAAATTCAGATCAAAGGAGAAACCGAAATGAATTACCGGATGGTGGAAGAGAAGGGTTGCCGCGTCATTGGAAAAGAGGTGATCGTTCATAAGGATGCTTACACAGAAATACCTGCATTCACGGAGAAAATCTGGAAGGACGGGACGCATGACCGGATTAACGAATTAGCCGGAAGACCCGCAGGTTCGCTGCTGTTCGGCTATTATTACGACTTCAGCGAGGACGGAACCAAACGTTATCTGATGGGAATCGAACTGCCGGAAGGACAAGAGGTCCCACAGGAGCTTGACACCCTGACTGTACCTGATCAGACTTATGCCGTATTCGATAGCCGTGATACTTTTCCGGATGACGCGGAGATAGGACTGGAGATTCTGAATGTGTGGCGGAGAATTTATTCCGAATGGTTCCCTTCGGCAGGCTTTGAGCAAGTGGAAGGACCGTGCATGGAGAGATACTACTGGACCGATGACAGCCATGAAGAATCGATCTGCGAGGTTTGGATTCCGGTGGCTAAGAAATAAAATGCTTTGGACCTGATTATATATATTTGACAGAAAACTATAAGTCTATATTTCAGCGGGAAATGCTGTTAACCTGAGGGTGCACCCGGCCGGGAGACGCTAAAGCACGAGATGAGGTTAGGTTACGTATGGTCAGTCAAGAACTGCTGGTCCAAGCTGCAGACTCCTTTGGTTTTGATGTGAAGACTTTGGTCTTCATCAGCGACTCTTGCAATGAGGTATACCGGTTTACCCTACACAATCAGCCTTACATCTTACGATTATCTGCGAAACCCCATGCATATAATGCACAAATAAAAGCTGAAGTAGACTGGGTCTGTTATCTGGCACAGAACGGTGTGCGCGCCTCCCTTCCTGTTCACACCTCGGATGGGCAGCTCACTGCTGTTTGCAGACATCAGGAACAGCGTTTTATTGCTACAGCCTTTCATATGGCACCCGGACGTTTTTTTGATAAAAGCAATCCGCAGCTGTGGGGCCCCCCGATATTCAGAAAATGGGGAGAAGCCATGGGGCAAATGCATCTGCTTACCAAGTCCTATCCTGCTGCAGACGTTGCCGAAAGAAGAGCTGACTGGGGAAAGTGGCATATTAATAATCCCAATCTGAACCAGGGTCGTTACCTGATCCTGCTGGATAAGTTGAAAGCCCTGGAGGATTCAATCTCCAATTTGCCCAAAGATGCTGCATCGTATGGATTGATCCACAATGATTTCCATCCATATAATTTCCACATCGATAATGGTGAGATTACGGTATTTGATTTCGATGACAGCATCTATGGCTGGTATGCGCTTGATATTGCCATTGCAGCAACTCATGCCGTATGGTGGGGCTCCCCGGCGGATGACCGGCATTCCAAGCATGAGTTTGCTGAACGATTCTTAATTGAATTCCTGTCGGGATACTCCAGGTATAATGTTCTCGCCAGTTACTGGATTCAGCAGATCCCCATGTTCATGGACTACCGGAATATATGCTCTTATTTCTGGTGGCTGAGCAGCTGGGACGGGGATGAGATTCGGCTGTCTGAAGCTCAGCAAGCTGCAATTGCCCATGCCGTTCATCTTATTCAGAGTGGCCAATCGTTCGGTGGCTGCGATATCAAATTATAGCTTGGCAGAAGCCTGTTCACTGAGTTGTGATTAAGTGGAAAAACGTATCTTAATTTAGTTGTTTTAGCGGGTCCGCGGCAAATAAATGGATAAACGGCATTTAATTTCGAGCTTTCCTCGGCTTTGGCTTATATGAAGAAATTTAAGTGCTGTTTTTCCAACTGTTGTTTTAATAGGCGCTCTTCGATAATCAGCAAGTGGAGAAAATCCAACTGCTATGTTTCCGGACGATTCAATGTTCGCCCGTTCCCGTCTATACTTTAAAAAGACCCTCCGGAAACAGCCATAGCGGCGGTTTTCGGAGGGTCTTGCCAATGTGATTGCTGCGGCTTACGCATGCAGAAACTCCAATATATCTAATTATCGTTGTTATCCGATGTTATTATACCACTGCTTCCTGAATCTTAGCATCTATAGGACCCTCTGCTGCCGGCGGGTTCTTTTTCTTCATATAGTCGGAATAGTAGGCGGTTATGATTGGAACCAGAATGGACGTTACGATAACCGAGGCGGCTACCAGCGCCGTGGCTGTCTGGGCTGCGGGCAGGAACTCCGGCTTCATATTCGCCACCAGCATAGGGTTGGCGACAGCAGCTCCGGCAGTACTGGAGGCAGCAAGTCCGGCGGTGCCGTTACCGCGGCCGATGAATTTGTCGGCCAGGATCAGCGGAACGCCTGTAATAATGATAACCACTACGCCAAGCAGAATACCAAGCAGCCCAGTGTCAACGATAACGCCGAGGTCAATCGAGCTCCCCAGTGCGAAACCGAAGAACGGAATAAGGGTCTGGGTGGCTTTGCCGAAATAAGCACGCAGGTCATGATCCAGGTTACCCAGGATGAAGCCGATCAGGAACGGAAGCACAGCGCCGATGAAGAGATGCGGTTCGAATACGGCAACACCGGTGCTGCCCAGAATAAGCATCGTTACAAGCGGGCCGGATTCAAGTGACATCAGCACGAATGCTCCTGATTCTTCTTTGGTACCATACTGCTGCATGATGGAAGCGTACAGGCCGCCGTTGGTCATATCCATGGCGGAGATGATGGCGAGGACTGATAATCCGGCGAAGAAGCCGGTTTGCACACCGCCCTCAGGCAGGAACTGGATCGCGATCATAGCTACAACCCATGCTACAGCAATCTTGGTTAATACAAGCGTACCCGATTTGCGGAGTACCGTTCCGGTTGCTCTTACATCAATCGCTGCGCCCATACAGAAGAACCATACGGCCAGAATCGGCACAGTTCCTGTCATCAGGCCTTTGGTGAAGCCTCCGAAATATTCGCCTGCATCAGGAAAAGCGGTGTGAATGATCGCTCCCAGGAACAGTGGAACCAGCATCATTCCGCCGGGAATCCGATCTAATGTCTTTTTGATTTTCATATGATTACCATACCTCTCTTACTCATAATGAGTTTATATAATATTGAATATCATGCTTATTGTTCCTTATGAAGGCGCAGCAAACCAGCCCCAGCAAATCCCCGTTCACTACAATCCTGCTAGTCAGCAAGCGGGTTTCCTGAGATCACTTTGCCTGATGGCGCTTTCACATTTCGTACAGGTTACCTGCGGCTTAGTCCGAGCTCCGGAATCATTTTGGCGAATAAATCATCGCTTTCCTTAAGCTGTTTCGAGAAGGCTTTGCCGTCCTTCACCAGCAGTCCAAGTCCGTTCGACTTCATATATTCGCGGAAAGCCCTGTCCTCGGTCCCTTTGATAAATGCCCCGGCCAACACTTCCGCAATGGCATCCGGCGTATCCTTCGGCACAGCAAGTCCTCTCCATGTACTGGTGAAGTTCACATGTATTCCGGTCTGCTCTTCCAGAGTCGGCACATCCGGCAGCGCCTCTGAGCGTTTATCGGCGTTAACCGCCAGTGTCCGCAGCTTGCCTTCATCTACATACTTCTTCACCTCGGCGGGACTGACCGGCACCGCGTCCACGAATCCGTCCATCAAAGCGGAAACGGCTGGCCCTGCGCCTTCAAAAGGAATATGTGCAAACTTCACACCTGTCTCCCGTTCCAAGGTTACGGCGGCCAAATGCCAAATGCTCCCCGTTCCTGCGTTTCCCATTTTGAGTTCCTCTGGATGCGCTTTCGCAAAGTCGAGAAATTCATTTACGTCTTGCCATGGCGCGTCCTGTCTTACGGTAATGGCGGAAGGATCAAAATTCGTCTGTGCGATGGGTTTGAACTTCTCATAGGTAATCGGCAATAGTCCCAGATGGGGAAGAATCGTCAGCTCGGCCGGCAAAAAAGTGACGGTATAGCCATCGCCCTTGGCGCCCGCGCCTTCCATAAGTCCTACTGAGCCTCCGCCGCCCGTCCGGTTGACCACAATAATCGGCTGGCCCAGCACCTTCTCTGTCGCTTTGGCGAGTGCTCTTGCCGTGGTATCAGTTCCTCCGCCTGCCGCATAGGGCACGATCAGTGTAATCGGCCGCCCGGGAAAACCGGTGCTGGCATTCTTCTGCTCCGCATCGCCCGTCAGTTGAATGAAGGTTCTAAGGATTAGCAGAACTGCGAGTACTGATGCTGCCCAGATTCCTAGTTTGGTTGTCCGCTTCAAAACCATCCCTCTTCTCTATTAACAGTAATCGGGCAGCCTGCTGAATCTTATGCTGGCCCTGCGCCCGCTGCTTCACCCCCGAATTCTCTGAGCATCAGCCGCCCTTCCGGGGAGCTGTGAAAGTTTTCTCAAATAGAACTTTATCGCATTCGGGGGTGTTCCTTCAATCGCATAATCTTATTCTGAATCCTCAGAAACGCCGGAATGGCGCGGTTTTGGCCGATCTGCATACTCTTTGGAAGATTTGCTGTTCTCCCGGAACTTGCCCGGAGTCGTTGATTTAATCTTACGGAATACACGGATGAAGCTGTTCTCATTCTGGTAACCGACCTGCAGCGCAATATCGGCGATCCGCAGGGTGCTGTCCTGCAGCAATTCACAGGCTTTATCAATTCTGAGGTTGGTCAGATAGTCATACACGGTTGTTCCGGTCTCTTCCTTGAAGATCGTACTCACCGAGGACACCCCCATATTCACATGGGAGGCGATATCCTGAAGTCCGATATTGAACTGCAGATTCTCTTCCATATACTTGATGAGATTCTGTACAAGCAGGAATTCCTTCGATTGCCGGTGTGCTCCGAACGCACCGGCCATATGAACAGCAATGCTGCATAGCATGTCCTCAATCCCGTGAAGCTCCATCGTCGACACCTGATGCCAGGTGTAGTCAGCCAGCTCGGCAGGCAGCGGGTATCCCCCGGCCGCCGTTATATGCAGAATCTCCTCCAGAAGGTCATCGACGGTGCGGAATACTTTTTGCGGCTGAATTCCTTTCTTGCGGGTCTCAGCCGACCATCTGCGGATCCACTCCTGCGCAGCCTGGGCGTCTGAAGACTTCAGGGCACTCAGCATTTCCTGCTTCCAGGCATCATCAGCCGCCCCGCTGCTCTCTTCATATTTGTTCTCCGCATGTGAATACACACGGACATGGGCATAACCTTCATATAACCGGTAGGATAGAGCCAGCTGCGCCTCTGAATAGGAACGCGGCACCTGGGCAATTGCCCCGGCCTGCTCGCCGATGCCAATGGACACCGATATATTAAGCACTTCAAGAATAAGGTCGGCCAGCTTACGCGCCTCTGTATATAACGGCTTCTCTTCGCGGCCTTTGGCCTGCAGCAGGATGACCAGACTGTCCTTCTGCGGTGCCGCGATGACGGACCGCCACGAAGCTTCGAAGTATTCGTGCACAATGTTGATCATTGCGTACTTGAGCAGCAGCTGATCTTCTTCTATGAACCCCGCCGCCCATTGGGTATGACGGTCAATAGACAAGGCGAGCGTCTCGAACGGACCTTCCGTCCAGCCGCCAAAATAATGTTCAAATTTCGTCTGCGTCTCCTGGGTGCCGATACTTCGCGTAATCAGATCCTGCACGAACTTGGAACGCAGCTCCGGCAGGCTCCAGTCCGCAACCAGCGATTTGCTCTGGAAGTCACCGACCAGCTTGCCGATAACCGGCTCCAGATCATACAGACCGCCTTGCCCGGCCGCCTTCTGTTCGGGAAGCAGCAGCTTGTTAATCCGCTTGAGCGGCCGGAAGGCCGCAAAATTATAATAATAAATAGCGGATAGACCTACGGCGATCGAGATCAGGGACAGCATCAGCATCATATTGCGCGCGATCTTCACATTCTTCAGCAGTTGCTCCATCGGTACCAGCGAAATCAGCCGCCAGCCGGTCACATTCGAGAAGGTCTGGTTGGCCATATAGGCCTGTCCGCCGATCCGGACATGGGCAAACGGGCTGACATCAATATCCTCCAGTACATTCTGCATGTCCGCCAGCGGGAACGGAAGGTTCAGCTTGGGATAGATCAGCTCCCCCTCCAGGTTGTACACCAGCTGATAGTTCGAGAGATGGGTATACATTTTGGAGAAAAGCATATCGTAATCGAGATCGATCAGCACCGCGCCGGTCACTTCCCCGTTCTCTACAACCGGCCGGGCCAAAGACAGCAGCTCTGTTTCTCGGAGACGGGAGTCGGTGCCGGTGTACAGCCTTCTTTTGATCAGAAGCGGCTTCTCCTTAATCTCCCCGATCCAGGACTCCCAGGCATGCTCCGGCGCATGCTCCCAGGAGGATACGTAGCCGTAGCCGCTCGAGAGGACGGAATGATCCTTGAACTTGATCACGCTGATGGCATGCACATCCGGCTCTGTCGCCAGCGTCTTGAGATATTCCTGCGGCTCTGCGGCAATGCCGGCATTGTCCCCGGTAGCGGCTTCTATATATTTCAGTACAGCCGGGTGAAAGGATAAATCGACCGCTTTGTTATCGGATTCGCGGAAGGCCCGGTTCGTCACATCTACGTTAATCTGCAGCAATTCGACATTCGGTGTATTAAGCTCGGTATCCAGTGCGTTGCGGTACTCTCTATAGGAGAATAACCCGATCAAAGTGATCAGAAGTGATACTCCTGCCGTCAGCATCAGAATGAGCCGGTTTTGTTTGTTGTTCAGCAGATATTTCAATTTAAATCGCAGCATTGCCTTAGCTTCATCCTTCCGGCGTTCTCTCTTGGTCCAGACCTTAGAGTAGCATGTTCACCTATACTTCAATATGGAGCATGTCATACCCTTTAAGATTTTAAGCATTTACGGATAAAATACACAGAAATGATATAATGAAAGGAATGATTCAATCCGAAACGGCGCTGCCGTCCTGTTTGCAGGGGCAGTACTGTTTCAACACCAATCTGCTACAGGAGAACGATAGCGATGCAGCCAAATTATGCCATGGATGATGCCGGATGGGACAACCTTATCTCGGATGTGGCCCGGATTTTTGATGATCTGACCCTTAAACGGGGGTTTCAATATTATAAACAAAAACGCGTGCATGCCTTCCAGATGAGGACGGACAGGAAAATCATGTCCATCGTTGAAGGCCGGGAGGATTATATGGTTGCCGTTGAGCTGGAGCATCTGCTGGAGAGCCGCTGCGACTGTCCGGTATCCGGCCCGTGCAAGCATATGGCCGCTGTGCTGATGTACTACGCGGAGCTTCAGGGCAAACCTGTACATTCGATTGCCAATGCCAAGGCACTTGTGGACATTCCCAAGATCCCTTCTGCCCCTGCTCAAGGAGTTCCGGGACGGCGCGGGGAACAGCTGAAGAAGCTGGAGGCGCTTATTCCAGAGGCCACTGTGCAGCAGTGGCGTGAATATATGGCACTCCTCATAGAGCCCCTGGCCCATACCGTGCGAAATCCGCAGTATGCCGACCGGGCGCTGGCCGCCATCTCCGGGGTCCGCCCCAAGCTGTCTCCCGCTGCCGCCCAGCTGTTCAAGCTTCATACTCATCTCTGTGTGCTGGAAAGCTTAGTTAAGCCTGGAGGACAGCCGCTGGCGGCGAACCTCTCCTCACTTGGTTATTCTGTCGGCTACTATACTTCAATTGCGATTTCCGAGCTGCAAAAGCATATCACGGACATGATGAAGAAAGGCCTGCCGCTGGCGGAGGCCCCTGAAGAATGGCCCAGAGTATACGATACAATCGCCTATCTGCGGGGCGAGATGCTGACGGAAGCCCGCGACCGTTCGCGGGATCAGCCCTACTTCTCTTACTGCTATACCCTGCTGTGGACCAATTGGATTACGCCGAATCTAAGCGGACCGGAGCTGTATGCCGAAGAGCTGGAGCATCTGCGGACGGCCGGACAAGCTCTGGGGGCTTCAGCCTCACGCCATGCCCTGCTGCTGGCTGAGAGCCGGATGTATTATTCTCTGCATGATGATGCCGCCGCTATGGAACAGCTGCGCGCAGCAGCCGAGCGGCCCGGACTGCACCCGGAGGAGCTGATAAGCTTCCTGGCCCCGCTGGCCGAAGCCCGGCAGTGGACACGCCTCACGGCATGGCTGGCAGAGATTGGCCCGCTGCTCAGCAGCCGGCTGTACAATCTGCAGGAGTACGCCGGGTACTGGGATGAAGCGGTCCGTCATCTGCCCGAAGCCGAGCCCCGGATGTGGGATACGCTGGCCGGTATGCTGCCGCTGTCGCGCGAGATCTATGAAGAGCAGCTGCTGACCTACGGCAAATGGCAGGAATGGATGGATATGCAGTTATCGGCCGGGCGGCAGCCTGCCGACTTCCGGGTCAGCGACCTGCAGCCGGTGGAGAAGAATGCACCGGAGCTGCTCCTGCCGTTCTATCATCAGGCTGTGGAACGATTCGTGCTGGACAAAAACCGGCACAGCTACAAAGCAGCGGTGAAGCTGCTGAAACGTCTGTCCAAGCTGTACAAGAAGCTGAAACGCGAAGCACGCTGGGAGGAATTCCTCGAAGCCTTCACGGACCGGCACAGCCGGCTGCGCGCTCTTCAGGAGGAACTGCGGAAAGGAAAACTGATTCCATGAACACAATGATGCGCAATATTACGGTCCAGCTCGCCTTAAGCCAGTATGGCGACGCGCTGATCTACGGTGTTGATGACCGGGATGATTATGTACCCGGCGTCCAGTTGAAGCAGATGCTGTTCGCCTGGCATGAAGAATCCTTCTATGGAACGGAGCTTACTACTTCGAAGGCGGATGAGGTCGAGCTCGTGGTGCTTCCTGCCGAGCAGGTGATTCCGTTCTTCGCCAGCCTGCGGCTGCTCCGGCATGTCGGCTGGAGCTGGCAGGGCGATGCCCAGCTCTTGAAGCGGCTGGCCCCGCTGCTGGCAGGAATGCTGGATAACAAGCAGTATGCACCCAGCTTCTCCGCCTTCCGGGAAGGCCAGCTCCGCTGGGCCTGGGAGGAGAAGGCGCTGGCGGAAGCCGCCGAAGGCAACTGGGACGATGCGGCGGCGCTGCATAGTCTTGAGGGACGCAGCGGGTTCGCCGAAGGTCTGCGGGCCGCCTTCTCTGCGGCGGTCTTCCAGCGCTATTACGGCACCGATGCGGAAGCCGGTGACCTGCGCAGTGAGTTCCCGCTGCTGTTCAGCGCGAGCCCGGGCAGTGCGGCCGGGATGGACGAAGACAGCTGGCTGATGTCCATCGGCTGGAAGGCAGACACCGCGCCGTTCCGGCCGGTGCTGCAGCTGCTTGAACCGGACGAAGAGCTGCCGCACTGGCGGCTCCAGCTGCTCCTGCAGGACAAGCGCGACGAGTCCGCGCTTGTGCCGCTGCGGCTCACCGGGGACGGCGAGCCGCATGGCCTGTGGCCCGCATCGTGGACAGAGCATGTCCACGAGCGCGCGGCCGGGTGGCTGTCACGGCTGCGTGACAGCCTTCCCGAGCACATCGGGCGCGGCGCCGATGTGCTGGCTGAACCGCTTAGCGACGCGGTCGCGTGGCGGTTCCTCACGGCCGACAGCCGGCTCCTGCTGGAGGCCGGCTGGCAGGTGCTGCTGCCGGCGTGGTGGGAAGCCGCCAGCCGCAGGAAGCCGCGCCTGCGCGCGAAGATCAGCTCCGGCACCGCCGAGGGCCGCGGGCAGTCGCTGTTCGGCCTCGATGCGCTCGTCGACTTCGACTGGCGCATCTCCATCGGCGACGCCGATCTCTCCGAGGCGGAGTTCGCCGACCTCGTTGCGCGCGGGGAACGCCTCGTCCAGTTCCGCGGCAAGTGGATTCCGCTGGACCCTGCGCTGCTGGCGCAGATTCAGCGGGCCATGGCCGGGATGGACAAGTCGCAGGGCTTGTCCTTCCAGGATGTGCTGCAGCTGCACCTGCTGAATAGCGGTGCAGACGCAGACGCGGAGGAGGCCGAAGCGCAGCGCGCCGAGGAGGAAGCAGCCCGCGTCCGGCTGGAGGTCGAGCTGAACGAGCATCTGGTCGGAATCATCGGCCAGCTCGGACAGCGCAGCCAGTGGCCGAAGCCGGAGGTTCCGGCCGGCCTCCATGCCGAGCTTCGCAGCTACCAGCATGAAGGCTATGCCTGGCTGGTATTCCTGCGCCGCTTCGGCCTCGGCGCTTGTCTGGCCGATGATATGGGGCTCGGCAAGACGGTGCAACTGATCTCCTACCTGCTCCACATGAAGGAGCAGGAGGCGGAAGCGGAAGCTTCCGGCGCACCGGTGGCCCGGCGGCAGACAGAGCCGGCCGGCTGGCCCTCGCTGATCATCTGCCCGACCTCCGTGCTCGGCAACTGGCAGAAGGAGCTGCAGCGTTTCGCCCCTTCCCTGAACGTGATGCTTCATTATGGAAGCAGACGGCTGGATGCCGGATATTTCTACGGCGCTGCTTCGCAGGCCGATGTGGTCCTCACTTCCTATGCTACCGCCGCGCTGGACCAGGAGTTGCTGAAGCAGTTCACCTGGGCGGCTGTATGCCTCGATGAAGCGCAAAATATCAAGAACGCCGGAACGAAGCAATCGGCCGCAGTGCGCAGCTTCCCGGCCCTGCACCGGATCGCCCTGACGGGGACACCGATTGAGAACAGGCTGTCCGAGCTGTGGTCGATCTACGATTTCATCACACCGGGTTATCTCGGCACTCCGAAAGGATTCCAGGACCGGTTCGCTAACGCCATTGAGAAAGAGCGGAATGCCGAAAAAACCGCAGACTTGCAGCGGCTGGTCAAGCCGTTCATGCTGCGCCGCAAGAAGAAGGACCCGGCCATTCAGCTCGATCTACCGGATAAGAATGAAATGAAAACCTACATTAATCTGACAGCAGAGCAAGCGGCGCTCTACGACCAGAACGTGAACAGCCTGCTCGAACGGATGCAGAAGCTGGAGGGCATTGAACGCAAGGGTGCCATTCTGGCCGCCTTAACCAGCCTTAAGCAGCTGTGCGACCATCCAATGCTGCTGACCAAAGAGGCGCTGCCCGAGCCGGAGGCCGGAGGCGTTCTGAACACCAGCGCCTTGATTGAACGGTCTGCGAAGCTGGAACGGCTGCTGGCGATGGTCCGCGAGCTGCGCGAAGAGAATGAGCGCTGCCTGATCTTCACCCAGTATGTCGGCATGGGCAAGATGCTGCAGGCTGTGCTTCAGCAGGAGCTGCAGGAACCGGTGCTGTATCTGAATGGCAGCACCCCGAAGAGCACCCGTGACCGCATGATTGAACGGTTCCAGGCCCCCGCACTGCCTGCCGGTGAAGCCGATGCCGCCTCCGGGTACCAGCCGTCCGATCAGCCGAATGTATTTATCCTCTCGCTCAAAGCGGGCGGTGTCGGCCTCAATCTGACCGCCGCCAATCATGTCTTCCACTTCGACCGCTGGTGGAATCCGGCGGTGGAGAACCAGGCCACTGACCGTGCCTACCGCATGGGCCAGACCCGGGACGTGCAGGTGCATAAGTTCATCTCGCTCGGCACGCTGGAGGAGAAGATTGACGAGATGCTGGAGAGCAAGCAGCAGCTCAGCGACGATGTGATCTCCGGCTCCGAGGGCTGGATCACCGAGCTGTCTACGGACGCGCTGAAGGATCTGTTCACGCTGCGGAGGGAATGGGTCGGTTAACGGAGTTCACCACTGCTCTGACATTCTAAAGGTTGCAGCCAGATTGTCCTCCCCGGCCAGTGAGCTGACCACCAGCGTGATTGGCTCCTGCTGCATGTCGTAGAGCAGCTGCTGATTTACCAGATTCACGGCAACATTCTGGTACGCACCCGATATGCCGGAGCCGATTCCTTGAGTGATGACCCTTCCGCCAGTAACTGCAGTACATGTATAGTTCACTTGCAGCGCCGTTTCAGTTACGGGAATAGCTGTAGTCGGCGTAGGATAGTTCACAAAGGCTCCGTTTACGCTTCCGCCGGCGATCACTTTATAGCGGATGGGGGTAGAGGCCAGAATCTCCAGTCCATCCGTTTTGATCTCGGCAGTCACCGCTTCAGGAATGGTCACTAAGGCACTTCTCCGGAAGCTGATGGCCGCGAAATCGCTATCAGTAACGGTGATATTGTCACGGAATTCCGAAGTGATCCGGCCTACGGCAATCGGCAGCATAGGAACGGGAATCCAGACCCCGCTGCTGTCAATCAGGAACACACGGACACGGACCTGCTCCTGTGAGTACACTACATTGAATTGGAAAAACGTCTGTGTCACATTATAGGTTTTGGTTACGACTTCCCTGTAATTCAATTCGAACAGCTCCTGGGCGAACAGCGTCGCCGGACTTACATCATTATTCAGCCCGGTTAAATAGACCACTCCTCTGGGGGTTCCATTGTTCACTACCTTCACGACAGCTTGACTGATAGGTCCTGCTCCCAAGGTAGGGTTCTTTGTTAACATGTTGGTTGTCAATACAGGCACAGCTCATCACCCTCCTATTAAAGCTATTTCATATATCATATGCCGAGCAGATTAGAAGTTTCTGGTTAATTGACAGCGGGAGACACTCCACAGCCCTCAGACGCTTCCGTAACTGGGCGCAGTTGCCATTTTATATCCGCTGTGCTAAAATCAACTTAACTTTTTTAGAACGGAGGGCTCAGTGTGATAGACTATATCCGGATTCGTAACTTACGCGGCTAATTACAGCTTCATAGCGCGAAAGCTCTGCCTTGTGCAGAGGACTCAGGATAGGTCTATCCATTTTTAGAGGCAGCCCATAGCTTGAACTTATACGCGGGACAACAGGATAATTTATAGCGTGAAGTCTATAATTTCCCTTGTATCTGAACGGAGAACCGAGGTTGCTCCGCCCGGCCCGGCGTATGCCTTTAGGAATTGCATCCCCATAGTGAATATACTGAACCGCAGCCCATGCCTGGCTGGAATAGAGAACTATTCCTCCCTGACGCTGCCGGTTCTTGGCTTCATATTATCTACGGGAGTGCCATAGCTGTAGAACTGTTATTGGTGTAACGGCTCTACAGGACCCTATTCTGTTGATCCTCACAATCCTTTTAGCACAGGCAGACTGCCTGTGCTTTTTTATGTCCAAATTTAACAATGGAGGTTGAACTATATATGGAATCCGTACAACAAAAAGCAGTCATCGTCGGTGTACAGCTGCAGAATGACAATAACTTCGATTACGCCATGGAGGAGCTGCGCAATCTGGCAGCCGCCTGCGAGATTGAGGTCGTGGCTGAGCTCAGCCAGAAGTCCAGCCGGGTGAACCCCTCGCATTATATCGGAACCGGCAAAATCCAGGAGCTGGCGCTGCTGATGGAGCAGCATGATGCGCCCATCGTTATCTTTAATGATGAGCTGTCGCCGTCCCAGATCCGTAATCTGGAATCAACGCTTGACCATCAGGTCATTGACCGGACGATTCTGATTCTGAACATCTTCGCGCAGCGTGCCAAAACCAAGGAAGCCCAGCTGCAGGTGGAAGTAGCGCAGCTGCAGTACATGCTTCCCCGCCTGACGGGCTTGCGCGAATCTCTGGGCAGACAAGGCGGCGGAGGCGGAACCGGCCTGAAGAACAGAGGGGCCGGGGAGACGAAGCTGGAGCTGGACCGCAGAAGAATCGAGGAGCGTATCTCCGTCCTCCAGACAGAGCTGCAGGCACAGGTCTCAAGGCGCCAGATTCAGCGTAAGCAGCGCCACAAGAATGAGGTGCCTGTCGTTTGTCTCGTAGGCTACACCAATACCGGCAAGTCGAGCTTAATGAATACGCTGGTGGAGACCTATCATCCCGGCTCGGGCAAAGGGGTCTTCGCCAAGGATATGCTGTTCGCCACTCTCGAAACATCAGTGCGCAGTATCGATCTGCCCGATCACAAAACCTTCCTGCTCACAGATACCGTCGGGTTCGTCAGCCAGCTGCCCCATCATCTGGTCAAGGCCTTCCGCTCTACACTGGAAGAGGTCACGGAAGCGGATCTGCTGATCCATGTGGTCGACATTTCCGATCCGCAGCATGAGCAGCATATGGCTGTAACGGATGAGACCCTGAAGGCGCTGGGCGCTGACGGCATTCCCACCCTGTATGCCTACAACAAAGCTGATCTGACGGACCAGCCTTATCCGCAGGTCCAGGAGAATTCTGTAACGCTCTCTGCGCTGAAGAACCGCGGAATTACCGAGCTTACGGCGCTGATCCGCAGCCGGATCTTTACCGATTATATTCAGTGTGAGATTCTGGTTCCGTTCGACCGGGGCAGCATTGTTTCTTACTTCAATGAGCATGCCGATGTGCAGTCCGTCAGCTATGAAGAGCAGGGCACACGTCTTAAGCTGGAGTGCCGGGCCGCCGATTATGAGCGGTTCCGGGGTGATTTTGTTGAGCTTTCGCAATAGAATCCTCTCTATGTAACAGGAGCAGGCCCCGGTAACTCTTACCGGGGCCTGCTCCTTCTGTTGTATATGGAAGCACTGGAAGCAGTGAATACTTCCGGCAGTAAACTCCTTAAAGACCCGCGGACAGCCGATCTGTCCGCCTTATTTTGCCGGACCGGGATTTAATTGAAGCAAGAACCCTCCGTCCCTTCCGCTGCTGCGGTTCACACGTAACCCGCCGTCATCTGTCATCTCCAGAAGCGGTTCAGCGTAAACCGCCTCTTCATGCTCCGGCTGTACCTCCAGTGAGAATACCAGCGCTGCCTGCTGTAAAGAGATGAAATCAATGCTTCTGCGCGGGCCTGTATAGAGAATCATATCGATATTTATGCTGTCTTCCGCGTTATGAATTTCCCACGCCCAGCTGCGCACCGCACCTGCATGCCCGCTGAATGCCGCGAACCAGGTCGTCAGGTTAAACGCAGTTCCCCCAATGATGATGCTCGCCCCTTCTTCCGTAGGCCCGGCGATGATCCCATCCAGGCACCCGCCAATCTCCAGCCGCAGCCGCAGATCTGCGGCCTCAATGATGCCGCCGGTCCGGTCGAGATTCGGATGAGTATCGCCGCCGTCCGTAATGAAATCTACACCGAACAGCAAATGTTCTGCTTCCTGCAGTGATTTGAAGCGTGCAGAGCAGTAGTCATAGCCGTCATGCAGGCAGCGGAGCCGGATATAGGCCGGCTGGCCATGATTGTCCGCATAGACCACCAGCGGCCGTCTTTGATTCCACAGATCACTATGTGTGAAGGAACCGATACTAAACTGCGGGGTCATATAGGTGACCGCCCATTTGCCGCCGTCCATTTGCCCCTCCCCTTCGCCTTCCAAGAGCTGCCTTACTTCCTTCGTCTCAGGAGACGTGAAGCCAGCCAGATAAGCAGGCGGGCAGTGGATGCCGCTCCTATACCATTCTTCCTCGTAGGGCAGCTCCTTCCAGGGGAAGAACTTCACCGCTCCTCCCGTCGCCATTTGCAGAAAAGCCTTGCTCTGCTCATTCAGCAGCGCCCCGTAACTGCGGGAATGCGGCCCGGACCACTGGGCCGTGGCCGGGTGATAATAGCCCGCGACGGTCTTCCAGGTCAGTTCAAGCAGTTCTCCGGTCAGTGCTTTGACCGTGCTGTCCGTGGTCTCGGACTGAAGCTTCGACAGCTCCAGAATGGCAATGTAGGTATAGACCGGACTGTTGTATTCCTGAAAAGCCCCATGCTCCATGGTATGGGCATGCAGCTTCCGAAGCCGCTCCAGACCGTATGCCGCATAATCCTCGCGTCCTAATTGCTCCCCGGCAATTCTCGTAACAAAAGCTCCGATAATCGCAATATTGGTATAGTCCGGACCCACATTCCGCCTGATAATCGCCTCGCAGGCATAATCAATGGAATGAATCATATCTTCCCGCAGGCCTTCCGGAAAGCGGTGGCCGTGGCGTGCGATCGCCTGAACCAGCCGGCTGCCGCAGAAATCGGCCCAGTTCCAGTCCGGAGGCGCCATCTGGTGCAGCGGCTCCTCATAGAACCAGGACCAGATCCCGAAGGTAGCATGGCTCCGGTCGGTATCCTGCAGGGAGATCACCTGCCGGATGATATCGAATGCCCGCTGTTCATAACGGGCCAGCTCCGTATCAAGCAGTCCGAGTGCATAGGAGAGTGAATCTCTGGTGGAATGGATGAACTCCGCCTGCTTCAGGGTCGTATGATAACCCGGGCTGCTGAACGGGGAACGCAGCATGCAGATGCCCGGATCATAACGGGACTCCAGTCCGGCCATTCTTTGAATCAGCAGCTGCAGATGGTTCATCTCTTTATTTACAGGCTCTGCGGTTTCCTTCACGGTCATCTTCCTCACTTTCCTTCAGAGTTCAGCGGAACCGTCTGCTGCGGGTGCTGCGGGTGCTGGTGATCCAGCGCCTCTGTCAACAGCTGCATCACCAGTCCCTGACCGTACAGCGCCGGATACCTCTCAATGGCGTTGTAAGCTTCTATTGAAGTCATTACCGGGGTGCCTCCCGAGACTCCCTGCACCTCACCGTCTTCACGGATAAGCGGCAGGATTCCTTCAAGCGCCTTTCCGGCACTCTCCAGAAAAGAGTCATCCAGCAGGCCGCCCTTAACCGCCTTGAGGAAACCGCAGGCGATGCCGGCGCTGGCTGACGTCTCCTGGTAATAATCCGGCCGGTCGAGCACAGTATGCCAAAGTCCATTATCTCCCTGAACCTGCCGCAGGGCGGAAGCGAGCGTACGGTAGCGGCTACTGAGCTCTTCCGGGACGGCAACTACGCGCCCGGTCTCTGCCACAATCTCGGGAACGGCCAGCGTAATCCAGGCGTTGGCCCGGGCCCAGCGGGCAGCCGACATATGGCTGCCGTCCCGGCAGTTCCAGCCGTGGAACAGCAGCCCCGTCGCCTGGTCCTGCAGCAGTCGCAGATGCAGCAGGGTCTGCTGCAGGGCGGCCTCTGCAAGCCCTCGGTCGCCGGTCAGCCCGGCAAGCCGTGCCAGGAACAGCACGGCCATATACACCGTATCCGCCCACACCTGCTCCGGGAAGTCTACAGCCTCCGTCACGGTATGCTCCAGCGCCCCTTCCCGGGTTCGCGGCGCAGTCTCCAGCATCCAAGCGGCAATTTCCTGAGACCTGCTCAGAAACCAGGTGTCCCCGGTCAGCCGGTACAGTCCAGGAAACAGCGCATATGGAGCCAGGGAGTTGATGACCCGAACCCCCTCTGCCTTACGCTTATTCCGGTTCACCCAGAGCAGCAGATAATCAATTACCTTGTCTGCGCCGGTGGCAGTTCCGTATTCCATCAAGGAGATTACACCGACACCGGGCACCCAGTCCCAGTGATGAATATCCATCCCCCAATTGCCCTGATGCCCGACGGAAATCATATATTCGAAGATAAGATCCAGCTTCTCTTCTAACTCCTGTTTTGTACTCAAAACGTCCGAAGCCTCCTTGAACCGTGATAATCCCCCTCGAAATCTGCTTTGACCGGAGAGTTGCCCTGAAACGGAATTTCGCCAAACAGCGCTTTGACCGTAAGCTCTACCGTATCCTCATGCAGCGAATAAGCATTCACCAGCGTATCGAGGAATGGAATATCCTGCAGCAAATACGGCGATGCAAAAGAAATGCCGACCGGCTTGATCGTCTCCGCATGCTGCATAGCCCAGATGGCCTTGGCCGCTTCGCCTACCGGACGGGCCGTATTCATCATGCCATGCAGCGGTAGGAAATACGGTGCAAAAGCAGCATCCCAAGATATCCCTGTCTGCTCCCATTGCTGCAGTGTAGTCAGCGGTTCGAATTCATCGAGGATATCGACCTGCAGCCCTCTGCCCTTAAGCTGCTCAACGAAGAGATTCATCCGCTCGTATTTGCGTCCCTCCGTCACCTTGTTCAGCATGATCACCAGCACCCGGCGGACCGTCTGCGGACTCAGGGGCAGCTGGCCGGTCCGGTTGCGGACCAGCGTAATGCAGCGCCCGGCAAGCGCCCGGCTTAATTGTCTAACCTGCCAGTCCAGCTCGGGCGGCAGCTTATCCTCCAGCAGCGGTAATGCCAGCCCGTCTTCTCCCGCAGCGCCGGTAAACTGCATTCCAAGCCGGGCTTTCATCTCCAGAATCCGCCGGACGCTGGCCTTCAGCCGTTCCCTGCTTACCCGCCCGTCCGCCACCGCCTGCTCCATCACCGCGAAGTATCTCACACCCGGCCAGAGCAGCACATCCGTGCCGCAATTGAAACAATCGATCATGCGCTTCTCATAATCTCCCCAGGCCAGAAACCCGCCCATATCCAGCGCATCCGACAGCACCACCCCATCGAAGCCCATTCGTTCCCGCAGCAGCTCCGTAGTGATGCGCTCCGATACGGTTGCAGGCACCGGCTTCACGGCAGTATCCCCGTCTTCGATCCAGGGAAGGGCAATATGGCCGGTCATATAGGACATCACGCCCTGATCGATGATTCTCTGAGCCACATGTCCATATGTGGAGAACCATTCCTCTTCAGATAAGCTGTTAATCGTAGTAATGATATGCTGATCCCTGTAATCCACCCCGTCGCCGGGAAAATGCTTGGCGCAAGCCGCGATGCCATAATCCTGCATCCCGCGCATGACGGCCGTAGACAGGCGTGCCGCCCGCCCGGCATCATCCCCGAGACAGCGAGTGGTAATGACGGGATTCATCCAGTTCAGCAGAAGATCAACCCCCGGTGCCAGCGCCCAGGTGAATCCGGCTGCCCGGCCTTCCATCGCTGTATATTTACCGTATTCATAAGCCAGCGCTTCATCATCGGCTGCAGCAAGGGCGAGAAGGGGCGGGAAGGCTGTGAGGCTTTTGACTGCAGAGCCGGCCCCGAATTCCAGATCACCGGAGAACAGCAGCGGGAACTTGCTGATTCTCTGCAGCATCACGGTCCAGTCCCGGTAATCCTCCGCTCTGCCCGCAGCCTTCTGAATGACCTCTCCGCCGATAAAGAAGCTGCCCACCGGATATTGTGCCAGATACCCGCGAAGAGCGTCCTCGTCGTCCCCCCTGAACGGCAGTCTGCCTGCATGATCCTGCATCGTCTGCCCGATAAGCTCCCGCAAGCTCATAGCCTCCAGCGTGCCCTCTACCCAGTCCTGCTCTTCCTTGCTTAGCGGCCTCTGCATAGTCCCGATTCCTCCCGGTAATTTCTATTCCAAGTGTAACGAAAAGCCGGACCGCTCTAAATAAAGTCAACTATAATATAAGTTCAAAATTCTATAATCCTCCCACAAAGCGGGGTCTTAGCTTCGGTGATTACTCAGACATTTGGCCGGGACTCTTAAATAAATTCTTATGCAAAAATAAAATCACCCTAACGGTGAATCAAGCCGGAGGGTATGCGGGGTATGCGGGGTATGCGGGGTATGCGGGGTATGCGGGGTATGTGACCTGTACAGCTAATGTAGATATTAGGGCCACCACACAATGCTCCACTCACACTATTTCCGAAGCAGCCTCCGTTGTAATCAATAGTACTAATGCTCCTTATTCCCTCCTGCTGCCCACTTCTAGCGGATTCAGGGGTACTAATACCCCTCATTCACGCCTGCTGCCCACTTTTAGCGGATTCAGGGGCACTAGTGCCCCTCATTTACTCCTACTACCCACTTTCGGCGCATTCAGGGGCACTAGTGCCCCTCATTTACTCCTACTACCCACTTTCGGCGCATTCAGGGGCACTAGTGCTCCTCATTTACTCCTACTGCCCACTTTGGGCGGGTTCAGGGGCACTAGTGCCCCTCATTTACTCCTACTGCCCACTTTGGGCGGGTTCAGGGGCACAAGTGCCCCTCATTTACTCCTACTGCCCACTTCCGCGGATTCAGAGGGATTTATCCCTTTAATTTTCCCATGTCGCACACTTTTGGCGGAATTAGAGGGATTTATCCCTTTAATTTCCCCATGCCGCTCACTTTCGGCGGATTCAGAGGGATTTATCCCTTTAATTTCCCCGTACCGCCCACTTTTGGCGGGTTCAGAGGGATTTATCCCTTTAATTTCCCCATGCCGCCCACCTTGGGCGGGTTCAGAGGGATTTATCCCTTTAACTTCCTCATGCCGCCCACTTTGGGCGGGTTCAGAGGGATTTATCCCTTTAATTTCCCCATGCCGCCCACTTTGGGCGGGTTCAGAGGGATTTATCCCTTTAATTTCCCCATGCCGCCCACTTTCGGCGGATTCAGAGGGATTTATCCCTTTAATTTCCCCATGTCGCCCACTTTTGGCGGGTTCAGAGGGATTTATCCCTTTAATTTCCCCATGTCGCCCACTTTTGGCGGAATTAGAGGGATTTATCCCTTTAATTTCCCCATGTCGCCCACTTTTGGCGGAATTAGAGGGATTTATCCCTTTAATTTCCCCATGTCGCCCACTTTGGGCGGAATTAGAGGGATTTATCCCTTTAATTTCCCCATGTCGCTCACTTTTGACGGAATTAGAGGGATTTATCCCTTTAATTTCCCCATGTCGCCCACTTTTGGCGGAATTAGAGGGATTTATCCCTTTAATTTCCTCATGTCGCCCACTTTTGGCGGAATTAGAGGCACTTTTGTTCCCCATTCCCCTCCTGTCGCCCACTTCAGGCGGATTCAGAGAGACCCCTGACACAGGACACATTCGTCCTTCAGACGAATCTGCTCCAATTCCAAAGAAGCCTATCCTCTGTAGACGAAATATAGTCATTCCCCGGAAATAGAAACTCCCCGCGGCTTCACACTTCAAAGCACGCGGGGAGCATAAGTCTTCATTCGTGAGCCCAAGCCTGTGTATTCCGCCCGTCAGGGCAGACTGATGAGCAGGGTCTCACTTAATTTGTTATTCTCCTTGTTCATCTCGGCATACCGCCAGATATCATTCACAAAGAAGCTGATGGTGAAGCTGCCAATGGTTGGCACTGTCCAGCGGGGTGTTCCCTGGGCGCTGCTGTTTGCTGTTAATGTGATCTCTTCACCCGGCTGGATCACGCTGGTGTTCGTGTCCGACCAGGATACAACCCCGCCATTTACCGAAAAGGCGCCGCCGGTGATCTGTCCGAGTCCGGTAGATGTGTTCAGCGGTGTAGGGCGGACGCCGATGTTCTTCACTTTGGCCCAGAAAATCAGCGAATCCCCCAGCTGCGGAGTGCTGTGCGCCGAAGGGCTGCCGTCGCTGTTCACGATATTCCAGCCGATATCCGTCACGGTCAGATCCGGCCCCGGCGCCGGCAATACCGATTCATAGCTCTGGAACTCCAGTCCGCTCACCATGACTTTTCCCTCGGTGCCTGTAATTTCAATCCGGTGCAGCCCGTACTCCAGGCCCGTCAGCTCGTAGACGATTTTATGATCCCCCTCAAGTCCGGCCTGCGGAATCACTATCGTCTCCATATATTCGCCGTCGACGTAGATGTCAGCACTGCCCATATCGCTTTTGATATCCGATCTCCAGCGGACGCCAGTGCCGTTAAAGCTAAACCCTGCCAAAGCATCCGGTCCATAGGTCACATGGGAGACCCCATTCGGCGCGGTCTCGAACCCGGTATAGTCGATGTAAGCATGGTTATGCGCAACCGGGTACCACGCGGAGACCGGAACATATAGCCCCTCTTCCAGCCTGAAATAATCGATATTCGCCCCGTTTCCTGCCGAGGTGAAGCTGATTGTGTTATAGCCCGCCTGGAGCGTGACCCCATACTGCCGCGCGGTTATATTGGCAGTCCAGCTTCCCGTAGAGGGCAGCGTAACCGTGGACTGTTTCACTCCGTTAACGAGGATATTTTTCTTCGATTCCTGATTGGAAGCGTATGCAATAGTTAAGGTGTAGCTGCCGCCGTTCGTGGAATAGAAGCCCTGAATGGCCAGACCCCCGCCATGTGTCTGCTCGACCACCTTCCCTCCCGAGGCGCTGCTGTTATTACTCACCTTCAGCGGCAGGGCAAACGAGGTGGCCTCCGCCTCGAATTTAGCCGGATCTCCCGTCACATGCGGCGTAACCGGCATGACCGGTGTGGTTGCGGATACGGCTGCAGTCAAAGGTGATACATTGCCGGAGTCATCCACAGCCTGCACCTTGTAGCTGTAGGTAGTCTGTGGCGCTACGGTATAGTCACTCCAGAAGGTAAGGCGTCCAGGAACATTAATTACCGGAGCCGTCCCGTTGTCACGGTACACGTTGTAGCTGACGACCGCATCATTATCTGTGGAGGCATTCCAGGTCAGCCTGATTTGCTCATGGCTTACGGCCAGTGCTGCCGGACTGGCCGGAGCGGATGGCAGAGTACTCTCCTGCTCATCCAGAATATACTGGACAGTCTCCCCGGCACCCAGCGAAACCGTAAGGGTAATATACGGTGTTGCTGTCAGCTGAACCCGGGAGTAGGCCGCAGCATAGGTATCTCCTGCACCGAAGCGTTCCCCCGTATACGTTCCGCTGGACGGCATCGCAACCCGCACCTGCATCGTTACCGGCGATTTCTCAAAGTTGACGAAGTTGAGCAGAATTTTATCGGACGAAGCGCCTATGGCCGTAACCCCCAGCGCCGAGGTATCCACTGCGCGGAAATATGCCTTTTGCCCGGTTAATGCAGACGCATTGAGAACTTCGTAGCTGAGCGGGCTTCCATGGGTCGCATAGGCGGCGGCCAGTCTGCGGAACGTCTTCAGCCGGGTCTCCCCGGACTCGTTGATATTGGCCGGCACTGCTGCCGTATCCTCATAGCGGTGCGTATTCCAGTTAATCGCGGAATCGAACAGCCCAAACTCCGTCCCGTCATTAAAGAAGGCGGCGTGCTGCATAATATGATCTACATAGCCGATATCCCCCCGCAGCTCCCGGTCAAAAGCAGAGGCGAACCTGTATGCATACGTGCCATATTTCGTATTGTCGGAATGATTGTCATTGCTGCCGGTCTCACTCATCGCCATTTCTTTGCCGAAGCCTTCATCCGCTTCGCTATAGACACGCAAATTCTCATACAGGCTTCCGCCCGGCAATGGCTGAACCCCGGTGCCGCCATAGCTGTGCCCGTTGGTCACATCCGACAGCGCTTCAATCGCCTCCCGCTGGCTGGCATCCCGCTCCCAGCCGTCAGGCGTTCCGTTATACGGCCAGTACGCCCAGCCGGGGGCCACAATCTTCAGGTACGGCTGGCTATTGGTCTGCCGCTCCTCATCCATCAGCTCATGAAGCGCAAGCACCGCCTTCTGTGCCCAGCCGAATAATCCCGGCTCATTGCCCGTTTCCGCATACTGGTACAGATCACCGAATTTGCTGACGAACCCGGCATAATAGCTCCGCAGCGCTGAGCTGATGGTTCCGGCGGCCAGCTCACTATTGCTCTTCCAGTTCCCGCCGATGATATTGACCATCGGCTCCAGATTCAGGTCGCGCAGCGTCTCCAGATAAGTCCGCCCCAGCGGGTCCCAGCCTGCGCTGGTATCGGACCAGAAGGAGGTGCGCATCCAGTTGCCGCTGTAAGCAATGCCCAGCCACTTGGTCATTGGCGCCAGATGACGGATTGCATTCTCGTCATACCTGAAGGTGGATGCGGCAATTGTGCTTCCAAGATGAATATACCGCCCGTGTATGGGCTCGGCGGCCTGCTCCTCCAGCGCATCCAGCCTGAAATAATCCCACTCAAACCACAGATACCTGTCCCCGTCATAACCGGGAGACTGCGGATCTGCGTATAAACCCCGGTCAACGGTGAGCTTAAGCTCATTCTGTCCTATCTTCAGCTGTTCTTTGGGAATGTAGAGCTTATAGGTCTGCTTCCATGTGCGCGTAAGCGGGGTCTCTCCATCATTCAGGCCGGTAATCTGAATAAGCCCGCTGAAGCTGCCGTTTGCGAAGACGGCCAGCTGCGGAATTGCGGTGCTTGCATCTATAACTTTGAAGCTGAACTCCACGCCGTAGAGAGGGACTCCGGTTAAATTAAAGGTGAGATTCATGGTACCGTTGTGGTCTGCTTTCATGCCCTTGGAGAGGGTATTCCAGCTCATGGGATTTGCGGGGAGGGTAATATTCTCACTGTACACATCTTGAAATACCGTAAATTCTGCCGAGCTGTTATCCTGCTCCCCTACCTGCCAGAGCAGCGTAGGCGGCTGATAGGTATCCTCTGTGACCGTCCTGCCATAAGGGGATTCAGCGGCAGGCAGCGGCGGCACCGCAGGTGACTTCATTTCTTGCACAGCAGTCAGTGCCGCTGGCGGTCCGGCGGACAGAATTCGCCCGCCAGGCGCCAGAACGGACATCAGCACCAGAACCGTAATGAGCAACTTGCCTGTTATCTTCTGTTTTCGCACATTAACACCCTCTTCTTGAGAATAAGATAAGGGCTCCCCAAATGCTGGTTCAGCGAATGAGAATACCCGGTATCCGGCAAGCGGCCGCTGGGACTGCCTGCTATGAATACCGGGCGTGCTATGGCCTTAGCTGCTTATTTGGCGGCCAGGAAAGCATCCAGTTGCGTTTGAATTTCTGTAATCACAGCATCCAGGCCTGCGGCCTTCAGCTTGCTGTTCATTTCCTTCAGGACCGGTTCAGGGTCCTTTTCCCCGGAGTACAGGGTGTTCTTATATTGCTTCGTAATATTGATCAGTGCGCCGATCTGCGACTGCACCTTGGTCGAATCAAAGACAAAGCCGATGACCGGCGAAACGGCAGAGTTCTTGTTCCAGTCAGTGTACAGCTGTACGCGGTTAGGATCTTCGTCTTTGTTCAGGTAGTTCAGCAGCACATTGCCGATCATCCAGGAAGACACGGAGTTGTAGCCGCTGTCCGGGATGAACTCCACCGTGTTGTTCTCCAGCTTCTTGTAATGCTTGCCCTCAATGCCGAAGGTCAGCAGGTTGTAGAGCACCGGATCGGTATGGATCAGGTTCATGAACATCATGGCCCGTTCAGGGTTTTTGGAGGTTCTGGAGATGGCGAGCATGGAGCCCTGCAGGCTCTTGGTGCTGACGCCAACCGGCAGCAGCGTCTTGATGATCATCGGCTTCTCGGCGAGCCGGGTCCAGTCATTGGTGGAGGTCGGATTCATATTGCCGTAGACGAACCAGGCTTTGCCGCTTTTGACCGCATCCTTCAGCTCAGTCTTGTCTGTGGCACCGTTCTTGTTAATATAGCCCGCTTCATACCAGCTGCGGATCAGCTTCAGCCGTTCCACAATTTCCGGCGTATCATATTCGTTGAATACCTTCATCGTTTTATAATCGAGCAGCGTCGGGATTTCATTACTGCCGTCGAGGTCTTCACTTTCCGGATATGCGGTGAACCAGTTCAGACTGTCCGTATGGTTCATGAAAAGCGGGGAAAGGGCGGGTTCTTTCTCCTTAATCGTCTTCAGCATCGGTTCAATATCCTCCAGCTTCTTGATGCTGTTCACATCGAAGCCGTATTTATCGACAATCGCTTTGTCAAAAGCAAACCCGACGGACTGGCCCAGCTCCTTCTCAGTGGGAATCGCATACAAATGTCCGTTAACAGTAGCCGCCTGCAGGTAAGCAGGATTGATCTGTGCCTTCGTTTCCTTGGCATAGGTCTCGATCAGCTCTTCCAGCGGCAGATACGCCCCCTTGGCGGCATTGGTCATGAAGTTCCAGGTGTAGACCATGTCGAACACTTCGCCGGACTGGATCATCAGGTTGACCTTATCGGCCGGTTTATCCCAGCTCAGCTGGTTAATCTTGATCGTGGCATTTATTTTATCCTTCAGATACGCATTGATCTCCTGCTCTACAGAAGCCACATCCTTATCCGGCCCGCCGGGCAGATAGAGCGACAGCTCCACCGGTTCCAGCGCATCCGGCGCTTCCGTCCCGGCCGCCTCCGTTGCAGCAGCTTCCTTAGTAGCTGCCGGAGCCGTGGTGCTCTCCCCTGCCTTCTCCGTAGGAGCAGCGGTATTGTTGTTATTTCCGGAGCATCCGGCTAGGGTAAACCCAACCATAAGTACAAGCGACAGCAGTAGACCCGTGACTTTTTTACCTGCCATACTTTGTTTCCTCCCCTTGATTGAACAATATATGCTAATCGGTTGATTCCGAGGTTAGCCTTTAATCGAGCCAAGCGTCAAGCCTTTGATGAAATACCGCTGAAAGAACGGGTAGGCCAGCACGATCGGGCCAATGCCAATCAGCGCCATCGCCATGCGGATCGTTTCCCCCGGTAATTTGGCCAGCTCGGTGGCCGAGCCCTGAATGAGCGCCCCGTTGCGGCTCAGGTAATCCGCCTGGGAGATCATTTTGTACATCAGATATTGCAGGGAATAGAGGTCGGTATCGGTGATGAAGATCATGCTGTTGAACCAGTCATTCCAGTAATGCAGTGTATTGAACAGCCCAATCGTGGCGAATACCGGCAGGGACAGCGGAAAAACAATCTGGAAGAACGTCCGCAGCTCCCCGGCCCCGTCGATTGTAGAGGCTTCGATCAGCGCAGGCGGTACACTCATCTGGAAATACGTTTTCATGATCAGCACATTGAACGGCGACAGCAGCATCGGCACGATGAGCGCCCAGATGGAGTTCTTGAGATCAAGCACCTGCGTATAGACCATATACCAGGGCACCAGCCCGCCGCCGAACAGCATGGTGAAGAAGATCAGGAAGGCGAAAAAGCCGCGGTATCTGAAATCGGTCCGTGAGATCGGATAAGCATACAGTGAAGAGATGAACACGCTGACCAGCGTTCCGGTGATGGTGACGAAGAACGACACGCCGTACGCTTTTAATACCACGCTGTAATCCTTGAAGATATACGCATAGGCTTCCAGGCTGAGCTTCTCCGGGATAAATTGATAGCCGTTCAGCACGATGTAATCATAGTCGGTAATGGAAATCATGAAGACGAGTACAATCGGCAGCAGGCAGGTAATGGACAGGATGATAAAAATAACATGGAGAATGATGTTGGTAAATCTGGATATTTCGTTATTAGCCACGGATTTCCACTCCTTTTTAGAATACCGCCTGGTCCTTGTCGACCTTGCGCACGATCCAGTTCGAGCCGAGGACCAGGAAGAAGCCGACCACCGATTGATACAATCCCGCTGCTGCGGACATGCCCAGGTTCCCCATATTAATCAGTGCGTTATAGACGTAGGTGTCGATGACCAGCGTTGTCGGGTACAGTGCTCCGGAATTCAGTGTGGTCTGGTAGAACAGCCCGAAGTCGGAGCGGAAGATCCCGCCGATGGCCAGAATCGTTGTGATAATAATGACCGGACGGATCAGCGGAATCGTGATATGCAGGATCTGCTTCCACTTGCTGGCACCGTCGATCAGGGCAGCTTCATAATACTCATTGTCAATGCCGATGATGGCCGCCAGATAGATGACACAGCCATAGCCCACTCCTTTCCAGAGGTTGATCAGCGGAAGAATGAACGGCCAATATTTCGGCTCGGAATACCAGTTCAGCTCATCCAGCCCGAACAGGGCGAAGATCCCTTTATTGATGAAACCGTATTCAACATTCAGAAAGGCGAACACCAGATAACTCACCACAACCATCGACAGGAAGTACGGGAAGAACATGATGCTCTGATAAAATTTGGCGGCCAGCTTATTCTTCAGCTCATTCAGGGCAATCGCGATCGATACGGCAATCACCAGGTTGAAAATAATAAACACAAAGTTGTAGAGCACCGTATTGCGGGTAATAATCCAGGCATCCGAGGTTGCGAACAGGAATCTGAAGTTATCCAGCCCCACCCACGGACTGCCGAGAATACCGTCGACATAGTTAATATTCTTGAAGGCAATAATGATCCCGAACATCGGCAGATAATTATTGACCAGCAAAAAAAGCACACCCGGCAGCAGCATCAGCAGCAGAACTTTGTGCTTCAGCAGATGTCTCAGCATGGCTCCACGCTTCGTGCTCCTGTGTACCGGCAGGCTGGCTCCTGCTTCGGCTACGCTTTTCTTCTCTTGAGTAATCATTCCTTCCGCCTCCTGATTCCTTCAGCAGTCTCTCTCTCTTCCATGACTTAAGTGTAGCCGGAGAACGGCTGATGCTAAATAAGGCCATCTATAATAAAAGTTCAAAATCCTACGGAGTTTAGAATTGTGGATTTGTAGTCATACAAAAAAGGCGCTCCACAATGATAGCTGTGGGGCGCCCCTTTTTAGTTAAGCTGACTCGTAGTTCAGTATCGTCTCATTGCTTACGTCAGTCTATGCACAGACCACACAACGCCCGAGGAGGAACCGCCAAGGTCCAGCGGAATTGTTAATCCATCTGCTGCGTAGAACAGTCCGATTACGTCGCCTGCCGTCAGTTCAAACTCACCCGTTAATGTCACTGTACCGTTCCCTAATATCGTCCGGAGTGACAACAGCAGTGCGATGTTAACATTCAGCAGAGGGAAGAGTCCGGTTACCAAATCTGTTACCGTAGGGGATGTTCTCCGCACTACAAAAGCCGGGTTCACTCCCGCACCCAACGCAACTGAAATCGCAGCCGTAGTACTGTAGTTAATAGTCGCCTCAAACGAATATCTGCCTGTGGCCGGGATCGTGTAGTTACCCGTTGTTTCGTTAAAAGTCGCGCTGTCGTAATAAGGCGTCGTCACCGTCCACCCTGTAAGCTGTGTGCTGGCTGCCGCCGAGAACGAAGGCAGGAATGCCGAGAAGCCTTCCGTTGAGATATTGGGGCCTGTCGCACCGGTGGTTCCGGTTAAGCCCGTGGTTCCGGTGACTCCAGTCACGCCGGTCACACCGGTTGCACCTGTTACGCCTGTTGCTCCCGTTACCCCAGTCGCTCCAGTCACACCTACTCCTGTCGCTCCGGTAACCCCGGTTGCACCCGTCACGCCTGCGTCTCCTGTTGCTCCCGTTACTCCAGTCGCTCCAGTCACGCCAGCTCCCGTAGCTCCTGTAACCCCGGTCGCCCCGGTCACTCCAGCTTCGCCCGTCGCACCAGTCACGCCCGCTTCGCCCGTCGCTCCGGTCACGCCCGCTTCGCCCGTTGCACCAGTCACGCCCGCTTCGCCCGTCGCCCCAGTCACGCCCGCTTCGCCCGTTGCACCAGTCACTCCAGCTTCGCCCGTCGCCCCGGTCACTCCAGCTTCGCCCGTCGCACCAGTCACGCCCGCTTCGCCCGTTGCACCAGTCACTCCAGCTTCCCCTGTCGCTCCAGTCACGCCCGCTTCGCCCGTCGCTCCAGTCACGCCAGCTTCGCCCGTCGCTCCAGTCACGCCAGCTTCGCCCGTCGCTCCAGTCACGCCCGCTTCGCCCGTCGCTCCAGTCACGCCTGCTTCGCCCGTTGCACCAGTCACTCCAGCTTCGCCCGTCGCTCCGGTCACGCCCGCTTCGCCCGTCGCCCCAGTCACGCCTGCTTCGCCCGTCGCCCCAGTCACTCCCGCTTCGCCCGTTGCACCAGTCACCCCAGCTTCGCCCGTCGCACCAGTCACGCCCGCTTCGCCCGTCGCTCCGGTCACGCCCGCTTCGCCCGTTGCCCCGGTCACTCCAGCTTCGCCCGTCGCACCAGTCACGCCCGCTTCGCCCGTCGCTCCGGTCACGCCCGCTTCGCCCGTCGCTCCAGTCACGCCTGCTTCGCCCGTCGCTCCAGTCACGCCTGCTTCGCCCGTCGCACCAGTCACTCCAGCTTCGCCCGTTGCCCCAGTCACGCCCGCTTCGCCCGTCGCACCAGTCACGCCCGCTTCGCCCGTTGCACCAGTCACTCCAGATTCGCCCGTCGCACCAGTCACGCCCGCTTCGCCCGTTGCACCAGTCACTCCAGATTCGCCCGTCGCTCCAGTCACGCCAGTGGCTCCGGTCACTCCTGCGTTACCTGTTGCTCCCGTAACCCCAGTCGCTCCAGTCACTCCAGCTCCCGTTGCACCCGTAACCCCGGTTGCTCCAGCCACGCCAGCTTCGCCTGTCGCCCCGGTAATCCCCGTGGTTTCACCTAACAACTCAGCAGATACCAGCCGGTGGGCTGTTACCAGCTGTCCGGTGCTGCTCTTGCCCCACAGTGAAATCTGGATAGGGTCGTCCGTCATATCCTGGGTGACAAACAGAAATTCAAAAGCATCCAGATCCGCATAATAAGTGTTTGTTATCACTTCGTTTGCAGCCACATTCAGCGACTCGCTGACATACACGTTTCTTATTCCCCCGAGCATGTAATAACCCTGTACCAATACCGTAGAAGCTGAAGTACTGCTGCGGTTATCGATTCTGACCGTAACCTGCGTGGTCGGTCTAACACCTCCAACCATATTATTTTCCAGCGGTCCCGTTGATAAGAAGCTCATTTCCCAGTCTCCTTTAATTGCAGATTTAATTGTCCCATACTCTACTTCCTACTCCTGCTGAATCTATCTTTTCCCTCATAGAAGCTATATAGATTGAACTTGAAATGATTCCAATGGGGATGTTGTTGTCCTCCTTGGCTCAAGCTATATAGTACTGAAACTAGCAGTACAAAGATTGATTTATATAGTATTATTCCGGCACTCCCCTTACGGTGTGGACGTTAACGCTCCAATCCGGTACACATCCAGCACAAATGAATAAGCAGACAAAAAGGGACTTTCCCGAAGCCGCCACGGCCCGGTTAAGTCCCTGATTCACAATGGCTATTCTATTCCTGTCCCTTACTCAGCCGGCTCTCCAGACTCTCTGCCTTCAAGGGATTCTGGGGATCAAAATCAGGATAGATATACTCCTCGCGCTGAAAAGAGTACCCCGTATCCGCAATGTCGAGCATCTGATTCAGCCGCTCCGTTTCGCTGCGCAGCCCCTCGTCAAGCGGCCTCTCTCCCGAGAGAATCTGCAGATACAGCTGCATCCTCGGACGGTCACCGGAGTCACGCGGTTCCATGGATACCGTGCTCGGATCATATTGATCCATAATCTGCGGCGAGAGCGGATATATAGACTCAGCGGCAGCCGGAATAAATTCCTTGAAGTGCCCCAGCCCCGGTGCAAGACCCGGAACATCGAGAATACCGTCCACCACCGGCAGGGCCAGCGCCTGCTGGAACAGAATGGTCAGGAATTCCCCGGACTGCAGGAATTTCCATACTTTAACTGCCGCCTCCCGGCTTGGAGCTGAACTATTCACTACCAGCGGAGAGTGCGGGATCATCATGAGCGCTCCGCCGCCCCGCTTGGAGGAATCCGCCACGGGAGGCATTGCAACTCCCCAATCGTCCTTCGGCATATATTCCTGCAGCTTTACATAATCTTTGCTGGTGGCGTACATCATGCCGATATTGCCGTCCGCGAACTGCCGCAGGGCACTGTCACGCTTAAGCAGTCCCTCACCCGGATACAGACTCCCCTCACGCTTCATGTCCAGCACCATTTGCAGCCAGAATCTGTATACACTCAGCTCATAACGCCCGGTCTGGTAATTATAGAGATAATAACCGCTGGAGGTATTGGAGATTTCAAGACCGGTCTGCAGGCTATCCTGGCTGTCTCCGGCAGGAAGCGCGAAGCCGTATTTATTCACGCCCTCTCCTGCCTGGCTAATCCTGGCAGCAGCCTCTTTCACCGCTCTGAAGGTAAGGGGCGGGTGCTCCGGGTCAAGTCCGGCATCGCGGAACAGCTGCTTGTTGTAGAGAAGACGCACGGTATCAACACTGGAGGGCATGAAGTAGATCCCCCCTCTGAACAAAGAGCTGTGTGCATAATTCCTGGCCCATGCCGGGAATCTGCTTAAGTCAGCAGTGTTCAATTCAGCAGACAGATTAGCCAGATACCCCTTGTTCACATAGGTAGCCAGCCAGGTATTGTCGACACTGAACACATCCGGACCCTGTCCCGAGGTCATCAGCATATTTAAGGTGTCATCGTAGACATCTGCAGCGATATCCATAACGTTAATCTCGATATGCTCCGGGTTGGTTTTGTTATATTGACTGATGGCATTCTTCACTTCCAGGTTCTCCGTCCAGTCATACAGGGCGATCTTTACCCGGATGGGCTGCACCGGTACCTCCGCGGGACCCGGACTGAAGCCCACCAGCAGCGGACGGTCATAAGCAATGGCATACGCTGCAGTCCCGCATAATAGTAAGGCAAGGATATAGAACAGGAACCGTTTCATCTTGCACCTCCTGCGTTGACATCAAGACTTATTGCGTTTTACAATGTATACCAGCTATTGATTGGTATTTTCCAACAATACCCGATAAATGGCAAGCCGCAAATATCGGGATGCCGGGGGGAGGGCTCCAATGAGGAAGCTGTTTGATACGTTGTCACGGACCCTCTTCTTGTATAATTTCAGCATCCGCAGCCGGCTGATTCTGTACTTCCTGTTCCTCGTCCTGCTTCCGACAACCATTATATCGGTGACGGTATATAACAAATCAGCCGATATTATCACCCGCAATGTTAATACATCCATTGAGAACAACTTCAATCTCGTTCAGGACAATCTGGCCCAGCGGTTCGAGGCCGCCAATAACTCCATGATTGCGCTATACCTTAATTCGGAATTCGCTGACCTCATCTCCTCTAACCGGCCTACGGACAGCACCGGAATCATCAATGAACTGGCCGCCCTCGACAAGATTCTCGAGAATTTCCCCGCGAACGGAACATCGGGAAGCAGCTTTGTACCTATGCTCTATATGCTGAACCGCCCGGAATATACCCAATATAACTTCTCCAGACGTGTATTCAATATCGATCTCATCTCCCTGAAGCCCTGGTATCTCGGCATTCCGGCCCAATCCGATTTCACTGTCGTCGGACTCAGCTCTCTGGATTCCAAGTACACCCTCAAATTCGCAAGGCGCCTGTTCGGCATCCGGCATGCACAGCTGCCCTTTGTCGGGCTGCTGACCATCGACATTCCTGTAGCTGAATTCGGCACACTGCTGGAGCATTACAAGCCTACGCCCGGCAGCAAGGTCTATATCGCAGACGGAACCGGCACGATCGCCATCAGTCCGGAGCCGGCCCTGATCGGGCAGAACATCAACACACAGGACTACTACAGCAAGATGAACGCTCCGCCTGACGGTTCAGCGGGTCTGCATTCTTTTCACCATATGATCGGCGGCGAGAATATGCTTGTCTCCTACCGGACCATTGACAACACCGGCTGGACCATTCTCTCGTTCTCTCCTGTCCGTGAGCTTAACGGAGAATTAGCCGCCTTCCGCCGGGTGATGTATATCGTGATCGGCATCTGTATGCTGGTCTCGCTCATGATGGCCCTGCTGCTGTCAGAGAATATCTCAGCGCCGATCCGCAAGTTCATCCAGTCGATGTCGCATGCCGAAAGCGGAAATTTCAACATTACCATCCGCTACAGGCGCAAGGATGAATTCGCCTACTTGTTCAACCGCTATAACAAGCTGCTCCAGCAGATTAAGGCGCTGATTGACAAGCTCTATGTGACCGAGCTGCGCAAGAAAGAAGCCGAGCTACAATCCCTGCAGGCCCAGATCAACCCGCATTTTCTCTACAACACCCTGGATTCGATCAACTGGATCGCCATCAATCACGATATTCCCGAGATCAGCAGTATGGTTACCGCCCTCTCAGATTTCTTCAGGTACAGCCTGAGCAAGGGACGGAATATCATCCCGCTCCGCGATGAGCTGCGGCAGGTGGAGAGCTATTTGGAGATTCAGCAGTTCCGTTTCCGGGATAGGCTGGAATATGAACTGGAGGAGACGGACCCCAAGCTGCTGGAGGAATGCCTGGTGGTCAAGCTCAGCCTGCAGCCGCTGGTTGAGAATGCCCTGATTCATGGCATTCAGCAGCGCCGGGGTCAAGGCAGAATCCGCATCAGGGTCGAGACTTCACAGGGGATACTCAGCGTTTCGGTGTTTGACGACGGCGTAGGGGCAGACCCGGAGCGGCTGAACCTGCTGCTAACCCATCCGCAGCCGGGCAACCAGTCCTATGGTATCCGCAATGTGCATATGAGAATTCAGCAGTTTTTTGGAGAGTCTTACGGAATCCGCTATTACGCTAATACCGAGGATGGCTGCGGCCTGCTTGCGGTGATCCGGTTTCCGGTGGTGACTACATGGGATGAGGTGAGTGAAGATGTTAACGATGATCGTAGCGGATGATGAGCCGTTTATCCGCAGCAGCCTGATCCACGTGTTCAAATGGCAGGAGGAATTCGGAATTGAGATTATAGGGGAGGCGTCTGACGGGCTGGAGGCCTATGAATTATGCCTGAAGCTTGCGCCGGATATTCTGTTCACCGATATTATGATGCCGCTGATGGGCGGTCTGCAGGTGGCGGAGAAGCTGCGGGAAGCAGGCAGTCGTACCAAAATCATTATTATCAGCGGCGCCCAGGACTTCTCCTATGCCCGGGACGCGCTGAAGGTGAGTGCCGAGGGATATATTCTGAAGCCGGTGAAATTACCCGAGGTCCGGGAGGTCTTCCATCAGGTTGTCGCTAAGCTTAGGGGAGAACGTGAGCATCAGATGGATGTAGAGCAGCTGAGGAAGCAGCTGCAGGACAGCATGCCGGTGATCCGCGACAAGTTCCTGCAGAATCTGATTGCCGGCCTATACCGGAACGAGGATGAAATTTGGCAGAAAATCAATTATTTTGCCCTTCCCTTCAAGCGGGGGACAGCTTTGACAGCCTGTGTACTGCAGCTGGATGAATACCAGAGCGCAGTGGACAAATTCTCGGAGGAATACAAGCAGCTGCTCTATTTTTCCATTCAAAATATTATCAATGAGTGTCTGGCCAGCCACCCGTGCTCCATCAGCTTCGTCGCCAGCGAGAATGAGTTCATTATGCTTTTCTGCCCGGCAGACGATCCCTCGCCCTCTTCCATCTCCGAAGTATGCGGGCAGATCATCAGTAATATCCGCAAGTATCTGCGGCTGGATGCCTCGGCAGGCATTGGCAGAGCTTGTCCCCTGGCCGGCCAGCTGGAGGACTCATACAAGGATGCGCTGGCCGCGCTGGTGTACACATTCTATACCGGGCACGGCTCTGTCCTCTACATTAAGGATATCCAGCCGGAAACGGAGACACTGGAGAGCACTTACTTCTATAAATTCCAGGCCCGGCTCATGAATGAACTGAAGGCAGGCCATACGGGCACCGTCATGGAGCTGATGGAGCAGCTGTTCACCAGACTGGCCGGACCCAAGCTGCAGATCGGATATGTGCAGAGTATTTGTGCCGAGATGATTTTCACCTCCGCCAGGGCCCTGTATGAGATTGACGAGGATACCCGGCTGGTACTGAGTGACCGGATTACAATTATGGATAAGCTGTACCTTCAGAAGAATATTACCGGCCTGAAGGCGTATATGCTGTCGCTTTTTCATGACTTAAGTGCGTATGTAGCAGGCAAGAACACCTCCAAGAACAGCCGGATCATCAGCAAAATCCATTCTATTATCCAGGAAGGCTACGCTTCTGAGCTCTCCATTTCGAGAATTGCCGAGGAGGTATTCCTGACGCCTAACTATATCAGTCTGATCTTCAAGAAGGAGACCGGTGAGACGATTACCGACTATATCACCCGGATCCGTATAGGCAAAGCGAAGGAGCTGCTGACAAGCACAGACCTGAAAGTAATGGAGATTTCCGAACTCGTGGGATATGAGAATCCCCATTACTTCAGTACAGTTTTCAAAAAAACCGTTGGCCTGCACCCGCTTAAATACCGCTCTGAACAAAATCAGTGATGCTGATCTCTATCTGATGATATAGGATTTGACGCCTATTCTAGAATAGATGGCCGTGCTGGCTCCACGTTTACCGGATAGCGGCAGGCCGGAACGTGTTGTTAATGTAGCTATATAGGCAAAGTCCGGGTGAAGTCCCTCATCCGCCAGGTAGGCCGAAGTCCGGCTGCCTGGTACTCTTTCCCTGTTGAGTGAAGTGATCATCTCGGATGCGCTCTTAATGCCCAGCCCGTGTCCGTAGAAGCTGTCGTTCGACAGCATAATTGCGTTCTCCCCCTGCCATTCCGGCTTATCCGGATCATGATCGGGATTCTTGAAATAGACTACATCCCCCGGCTGTAATTCTGCCCGATTGAAGGTGGTGATCATCTTCAGATTGCTGTCATAGTTCCAGTCCCACAGGTACAGATCGGTGAAATAGCGGTCGAAGGCACTCTCCCCGATCATACTGATGGTCGCTCTATATAGAATCATTACCATCGCCATTGCGCATTCGAAGGCATACAGCTGTCCATTTACAAAAATATCATTGATTGCTGCAGAAGGGCTAACCCCTGCCTTCAATTCAAAACCGCCACCCGCCGTACGATTCCAATACCTTGGATTGCAGCGGGAATTCTTGAACGTCGAGAAATCCGTCCCCCCGGCGTTCATCGCTCTGGCTGCCGCGATAATCTCCCCCCGCATTTTTTTCTCGAATGCCGGATTCGCAGGAGCCGTGTATCCATACCCCATCCTGCTTCCCCCCTTCATCTTCTTGTCATGAAATATAGGTTATTGTACGTGTCGGGCCTCATATTGGTGCGTGGGACTTTGCGCTCAGCACAAAATAACCCCACAGAGTGGGGCCTTATCTTCAATGATTATATTAATTTTTGCGCTTCTTGTGTAAGGTTACGTTAGGCTTCAAAGTAATTTCAAAAGCACGGCCCCAAATATAAGCGGGATTATGGTAATGAAGTGCCGCACTGGAATATTCCGCAATTGACCAGGCAGCTCCGCTAATCTGACGGATGCTGCAGGCTGGTTCAGGACTCCCGATAAGGAATGCGTTTGCCCCGGCAAGGGTGGCTGTATGTGTCTGCATCCGCTCTCTCAGCAGGGCTTGTAAATGAGAATAGTCTTCCGGACTATTAAACAAAAGCATATTTTGATCTGCAATCGCAGCGACATTCACATATAACGAATGGGCTCTTGAATATTCCCGGATTTCACCAATAGCCAGCCTTTTGTAATAGTAATCTTTCAAGAAGCGTTTGAATAAAAGCGATCCGTGAGCGTTAACAGCAGAGCTGAGCGCCCCCGCATCTGTCTCCGTAACCAAAAATGCATACCGGGCCTGGCCCATGCCTAGCGCTATCCCGATTTTGTTACCCGGCGTATTCCAGCCGCTATATCCTAAAATGCTTCCGGTATGCCGGCTGCCCAGCAGGCTTTCAGTTACCGCAGCATCCGCTGCACCGCTGCCGACAAAATCAATCACTACAGACAGAACACCATTGGCGTGGTTAGCTGCAAGGCGGTTAACCGCAGCCGGCGTCTGATCCGCAGCAGTAACCGCGATAATCTCCAAGGCAGGTGAACCGCTCACAGACTCAGACGCTGCACCCACAATGTCCACATGACGCAGAATGTTCTGATGTACATCCATATATTCATACGGACTCGTAATGGTAGAGCCATGGGGTCCGAAGTATTGAACGGCACACCCCGTCTTCGCCCCGTTACGATAGAGCTGATTCGCCATACGTGCCAATAACGCCTGTCCCAGTCCGTCTGCATCCGGCAGAATGATTGCACGCTCCGGATTTTGACCATTCATGCCGCCGAGCCAGCCATTAATGCACTGTTCTACAAAGTGAATCTCGTTAATCTGCACCCCTTGAGTATTGGCATCATCCACACCTACCGCGAGAAAATCAATATATCCCTCCTGCGCCAGCTTCTCCAGAATGTAATGATTCGTTTTGAACTTATGCTGTCTCGTGTTGTAATACTGTTCTTTATCGAAAGTGGCTGTGCTGCCATAGGAACCCTCTGGAGACAGGTTATATCCGCTGAGAATATCGGCAAACTGCGTAAAGCTTCTTCGCGGCTGAAGCATGAAATTGCGTGATTCTGTATAGGCTGCCAAGTCCAGACCTTCTGCAAAAGACGTTGTAGCCAGCCTCATAATCGTATCCAGCACATACACCGGCTTGTCCGGATAAGACTGCTTCACTAAACGGATCACATCCAGCAGGTTCGTGATCTCAGGATCATAGGCCGGATAAGCTCCCCCCGCGTCCGCCCGGAGACGGCGGCTTCCGATCAGGCCCCCGTAGGCGAGCATATCCGTAGAGATTATAAAGCCGTCTGCAGACGCTGCATGATGAAGAATAAATTTCCGGATGCGGGCGGTGTCTCCATATGCCGGTGAAGATGTCGTTAGTAAGGTGGTCCCCGATGATGTCTTGTGCGAATCCAGACGGTTTCTAAGATCATTTACATGCGGGGTGATTACATGGATTCCTGCCGATTTCCCTTGAGTCATAACATCGTCCAGATTGACGGGTCTGTCATCCAATGGTACGTATAGCACCTTCTTCATTTGTATCAAGCTCCCTCTGAGTAGCAGATAGGCCCGGATGCCTTCACTTATAAGGTAAATTAGGCAGCTAAAATACAACCTGAAAATAAAAAAATATTAAATTTCCCAATATTGGCATCCATCTATTCAACTATGATACAATAAAACAGAACATATGTTCCTATTTATTCATCGATAATCATCATACACGCCCATATATACATATTATTATTTTTATTTCCAGAAAGGGGTAATCCGCTTTGGATAGAGCACAAACGGTATATGAACGCTACCGGAATGAACTCTGCCGGATAGGTTGGAGAGTACAATATAGGGCTAAAAAGGCCGGACGGCTGGAATCTCCGCTTTTTGACAATATACAGGCTGGAACAAACTTTACTCAAGCTTCCGAGAACAAAATAATGATTGAGCAGCTCACGGAAGGCCTGCCTGCTTTTGAAAAATCCATCTTATATAACCTCTATCTGGAAGGGTACAGCGAAGCGGAGGTCGCCAAGCAATTCAATATGAGCCAACAGGCGGTGAGCAAATGGAAAAAGAAGATCATCCACCAGCTATCTCAGACAACGAAATTACAAGACTGATCCAAGCGGCCAAAAATAAAGAAGCCGCAGCGATGCTGCAGCTCCTTGAATTATTCCAGCCAGATATACAGAAGTTGAGCCAGTATGCCCGGTTACCCGATGAAGAGGCCGCCTCAGAAATTATCGTGGAGTTTCTTGAATTTATATCTGCACATGAAGAGACTACTCCTTGAACCCGGGCGCCTCCTGGAACCAGCCATTCACCTGCGCAGTCTCCTCGGTCAGAATATCGAGATAAATGGATGTACGGTAATCCGGTTCAGCCGGTACATTAATGTGTTGGTATGGATATGCAGAGCTTTGGTCAAGACTTTTACCATTAAGCTGAGGGAGCGGGCTGATCATGCGCTGTTTGGTGGATATGAGGAATGCCGCATGAGTAAAGACGTTTTCGAGTTATAGGATCTTTTTGTGCATATATGCTTGGGAACACTTAAAGCATTATCCAAAGCTTTTGGATAAATTCAGCAGACCATTGCCCTCAATGATATATTCTGCAGACCCTAGGTGAAAAGCTTGATAAGCTAGATCTGTCAGTGAACTTAATGAAACAATCAAGAAGATTAAGGATTAAGCATAGTCGTCATTCAATAAAGAGCCAGCCTGTTCCATGATGTTCGATATCGGACTTCAATGATCAGGCTGCTTTGTATTGCTTGAATCCCTACTCAGAATAGACCGTTGGAGTGATTAATGTTATTATTTTACATAATTAGGCATTTAAAGAGAGGGTTGAAGCTTGATGAACGCCAGATTATTCCGAAATATAGCGGTAATTACATTTTGTGTGGCCGTTCTCCTGTTTATCATCGATACGGTTTTTGTTTTTGATGATTCCTGGTTCAACGGAACTGGTATAATATCCACTTTTGTACTACCTCCTGTGGGGATATTGTCTGGTGTGCTAGCTTACCGGAAAACTGAATCAAGAATTGACGGTTTACTTATATTTGCCAACATATCTGCCCTGTTTATCTATTTCGCCTTCATGTTTATCGGTACTCTATTGCTCGGCCCCTGACTGTAACACAAAGAAGCAAGGATAGGATGATAAGACATCCTGGTCCTTGCTTCTCTAGTTATATGGAGCTATTATGAGCAGGCACCGGCTACTTGAGCAGCGATGAAATAAGCTCTGACTGCGAAGGCAGCCCAGCCGCTCATACCATTCGTGCATTCGAGAACCTTGACATCACAGAAGCAACTGACAGAAAACAGGCGGAATGGATTGGTTTTTTTATATTTTCATAGATAATATGTTCTATTGTTCAATCTATATTTGTGAAAATGGGAAGCAGAGGCAGTTACTCCTTGAACCCGGGCGTCTCCTGGAACCAGCCATTCACCTGCGCGGTCTCCTCGGTCAGAATATCGAGATAAATGGATGTACGGTAATCCGTTTCCTTCAGGCTCCTGCCTGTAATCTCGGCGATCCGGTTCAGCCGGTACATTAATGTATTGGTATGGATATGCAGAAAGGCGGCCGATTCCTTCAGATTCCCGTTCATCGTCAGGTAGACGGCAATGGTCTTGAGGAAATCACTCTTATGCTCGCGGTCATGCTCCTTCAGCGGGTAGAGCAGAGCGCTGCGCCGTGTGCGGCTGCGCTTCTGCTCCAGAATGGCCGGAAGGTAGGCCCAGAAGCCAATCTCTTCATAGAGCAGCAGCTCACGGGCGTGATAAGGCAGCAGCTTCTTAATCTCCAGAATCTGCAGCGCTTCGCGGTAAGCGGCGGCCGCAGAAGTATATTCGCGGTAGCCCGGACTGCAGCCGGCCTTAAGCCTGCAGCCTTCGCTTGCGCCCATATCCCGGATCAGCTTCTGCACGAACGAGGACAGCCGCTCCGTCCCTTCCACCGGGAACACAAACGAGAACAGAATAATCAGCCGGTTCTGCTCGGCAGTCTGGAACAGCAGCCGCTGTCCGGCATAGGCATCCATAATCCGGCGGAAATTCTGCAGGAAATGCTCATCCACCGGCTTATCGCTCTCCAGTACCCCGATATAATAGCTCCCCGGCAGCAGAATGGACCCGGCCTCCGCCTCCTGGCGGATGCGCAGCTCGCTCTCATAATGCGAGGTCAGCAGCTTCCAGAAGAAATCCTCGAATGTCTTCTCCTGCTTCGTCTTCCAGCCCCGCTGCTTCAGCAGATAACGCCCGGCAATGCCTGCGGCTTTTTCGACAATCCGTTCGGCATGGCCTTCGGCGAGATTCCCGCGGTCCACCACCCAGATGTAGCCGAGAATCTCCTGCTGGTGTTTGATGCACATAGCCAAGCGGGGGCCCAGACCTACCTCCATGACTGCAGGAATGCGGATGGGGTGGCTGGTATTCTCCAGATCATGCATGACCCCTTTTTTGCGGAGGCCTATAATCACCGTATTCGGAACTCTTTTGCCGATAATGGTCGAGATACGGGCCGGATCGCTCTCAAACTGATGGGAGCTGTACCCGATCACATGATGGTTGCTGTCCTCAATCGTCACCTGCGACTGAAGCGATTCGCTGATGGTATCCGCGAGGGATTCCATGCTGTCAAAAAAACGGTCAAATGTATGCTCTGATTCTGTCAATGTGCCCACCCCAACCTGAAGAATAACAGAAGCTTTAATCAATTTCTCTGTAGAATTGATTACATTATATTACACCGCTTGGCAGTTGCCTATAGGAACATCCAAGAAACACGGAGGAAACCTAACATGGACATTCAGTCTGCATAAAAATAGCCCGGCGATTGCCCGCCGGACTGTAAGGTGGTACCCCTCTACTCTTGTGTGATCTGTAAGCTCTATATGCTAGATCAGAGTGAACTCTTGTTCTACTGCTTTCTCTACCGTGAAGTACTCTTCCCCAAGAGCTTCTGCCACGGCTTGGCAGGTGATCTTTCCGTTGGCTACGTTGACACCGCTCTTCAGGCCGGCATTGTCTTCGATCGCCTGGAACACGCCTTTATTTGCAATTTGCAGCGCATATGGAACCGTTACGTTGGTTAAAGCAATGGTCGAGGTTTTGGCCACGGCACCCGGCATATTTGCTACCGAGTAGTGCAGAACGCCGTGTTTCTCGAATACAGGATGATCATGTGTGGTGACACGGTCAATCGTTTCAACGATACCGCCCTGGTCAATGGCCACGTCTACAATGACGGAGCCAGGCTTCATGGTTTTGACCATTTCTTCAGTAACCAGCTTAGGAGCTTTAGCCCCCGGAATCAGCACTGCGCCTACCAGCAGGTCTGCTTCAGCAACAGCTTTGGCAATGTTATATGGGTTAGAGATCAGGGTGCTGATCTGAGAACCGAAGATATCATCCAGCTGACGCAGTCTGTCCGCGCTAAGGTCGACAATGGTAACCTCTGCGCCAAGGCCGATCGCCATTTTAGCTGCATTAGTACCTACCACGCCGCCGCCGATTATGCTAACCTTACCGCGGCTTACGCCGGGAACACCGGAGAGCAGAATGCCTTGTCCGCCGTAGTTCTTCTGCAGGAACTGTGCGCCGAGCTGCACGGACATGCGTCCGGCTACTTCGCTCATCGGTGTGAGCAGCGGCAGTGTACGTCCATCCACTACAGTTTCATAGCCGATGGCGAATACGCCTTTGTCTTTCAGGGCAGCTGCAAGGGCAGGCTCTGGAGCAAGGTGCAGGTAAGTGAAGAGAATGAGACCCGGACGGAAGTAACCATATTCGCTTTCGAGCGGCTCTTTAACTTTCATAACCATTTCAGCGGCAGCCCAGACCGCTGCGGCTTCTGCAATCAGTTCTGCTCCGGCTGTGGCATATTCCTCATTCAGGAATCCGCTGCCCGCGCCGGCTCCGGCTTCAACCAGTACTTTATGTCCATCGGCTACCAGACTTACCACTCCAGCAGGGGTAATCGCTACACGGTTTTCATTATTCTTAATTTCTTTAGGTACACCAATAATCATTGTTATTCGCTCCCGTCTTGTGTGGATCTCTTATGTAAAGAATCATAACATACGATTTCCTGCGGCATTTTGGGTAAAAAGAAAAACATTATCTGCCATGATTGTGTTTTTACACAATGGGATGATATAACCGTGAGATAGAACGTTTCCTTGCACAAGAGCAGTATCCAGCCGGTGAAATGTAAAGTTATGTTCCATATTCTCAGGTTTTTTGTTACTTCTGAGGCTTTTTGCGATCTGCTATTCTTGATTTGCAAGCCTATACAGTTATACAGGGAGGTTGTCGCTTTTGAAAAAAACACGCTGGATCGCCGGAATTACATCACTCGTTCTTATAATGGGCCTGGCTACAGGCTGTGGTAACAGCAGCAATTCATCTGCAGCCAATAATGAAAGCCCTGCCAAAGGCAATGGGGCAACATCTGCAAGCCCGGTAACCCTCAAAATGTGGGGCGGCGTTCCGCCGGAATCCGGACCGCAGGAGGTCATTGATAACTGGAACAAGGAGCATCCCGAAATTCAGGTGGAATATGTACGCTTTGTTAATGACGACGACGGGAACCTCAAGCTGGATACGGCCATGATCACCGGGCAGGATGTAGATTTATTCGTGAACTACACGATTTCCCATGCCTCCAAGCGGGTAGAATCGGGTCTGGCGCTGGATCTAAGTACCTTTACCGATTACAACATCGACGAGAAAATGGGCATTGACGCCGAGAGCTGGAAGATTGATGGCAAGTATTACGGCGTTCCCACTACCAAAAGCCCGTTCTTCATCGCTTTGAACAAGGAGGCTCTTGACGCGGCGAACCTGCCGGTTCCGAAGGAATGGACCTGGAATGAGCTGCGTGAATATGCGAAGAAGCTGAAGACCGGCGACCAGTACGGATTCATTCAGAATATGGAGCCGTTCGTGGACCCTATCGACTCCGTGCTCTCCCAGGAGGGCTACACTAAGGCTGACGGCACCTCCAATCTGGATCATCCGCTCGTCAAGCAATGGCTGGAAACGCTGAACGGAATGATGAAGGACGATAAGACCACACCGCCGCTTGGCGAGCAATTGACATCCAAAATGCCGGTCGAGCAGGTCTTCCTCAGTGGAGAGGTACCGATGCTCAATATCGGGGCGTGGCTGCTGCGCAGCTCGAATAACTTCACGGATTTCCCGCGTGATTTCACCATTGCCTTCGCGCCGGTACCCCGGCTTGCCGAAGCTGCGGATGATTATGTGTCCCGCGGGGGATTAGGTGATTATATCTCCATTAATGCCAAGTCCAAGAAGCAGGAAGCGGCCTGGGAATTCCTGAAATGGTATTCCGATGGCGGCATGTCACCGATGGCAGCAGGCGGAAGATTGCCGGCTTCGAAGGATGCCAATCAGGATGATGCGGTGAAAAGTCTCATTGGCGACAAAAGCGATTCCTACGATCTGGATTCCCTGATGTATGTCATGTTTGACAATCAGACTCCGACCTATGTACGCAGTCTGCCTCAGGAGGTTATGGATCTGCGCTCACAGGAATACGAGAAATACTTCCTCGATTCGCAGTCACTGGATCAGACGGTGCAGGCCATGGTAACCCGGCATAACGAGTACCTGAAGCAGAATAAGTAGAAGCTGCGATACAGACAAAAATGGAAATAGAGAAATACTCTAATTTAAAAAATACGTATGGAGACTCCATTTCATATACGGATGCGGAGGGAAAGGGATTTAAGAGGTTTCAGAGACGTGATTGCTCGTTTGATGAATTAACTCAACGCTGTGCATACAGCTACGTCGTATTTCTTTTACTATATTTAGAAATATAAAGCCCCAAACATAAGAAAATATAAATGTTTGGGGCTTTATACTGTGTTATTTGAGGTTGAGCGTAAGTTTTCCTTTATAGGTATCAAAACTAACTGTCTCTCTCGTCCATTCTGGAGCAGAGTAATTAAAAATATCTTCTTGGGAAAGATATAAGTCGTGTGGTTCTTCTATAATAAATTCCTTAGTCGTTAACTCAGTTAAGAATAAACCCAGAAATTTCGTTTGGTAGACACGATACTGTGTAATGCCTTGGTCTATTATATTAGCTCGATGTTCAACTATAACTTCACTATAATTTCCAGGGGCATTTAGATGTTCGTAGCTGTATGGATAAAACACTGGAGCAAATGAATTCTTAATCAGAAGAAGAAAAGAAAGAATAATTAAAATAACAAACGGAATTAGCTTTCTTCCTTTACTTTTGTAGCCTAGCCAAAAAAATAGAATCATGTGTAGTACGATAGGAATTATAAAGTTACTTTTTTTAAATATAGTAATATCATAATTGATGATAGAAGAAAATAACCAAATTATATCTATAAATACTATCATTAAAATAAAAATATTTCGAAATTTAACGATAGAATTGTTCATATTTATACCCATTCCTTTCGCTGAAACACCTAATAAGGCCATTTCTGATTGTAACAATATACATAACGAGATATCTCTGGAGGAACTGGGCCGGCATCACACGCCCATTTGCTCTGAAGAAACGTTTGGGCATTTGGAACTGAATAAGATAGTTTCCGATCGCGGAAAAAGTAAGGGTTGTGTGCCAATTTTAATTGAACGGAAAACACGTCCGTATACCGCAATTTAAATGCCCGATAGGACGGCCTCGTAATGAAGATCACCTTGGGCTAGCCTTTCTGTACACCGTGAGAAGAAAAGAATATCTGCCTTCTCTAGATCGGCGATTATGTTCAACAAAGTATAGACTTTTATTGTTTCAATGTTCGCTTTTATTTCAGTTGGTCCGCAAAATTATGCAGAGTGACATAGGATTCGGACATCAAATAAGCTGCCGTTGCTTTATCTGTTGCCTCAGTTGGGAAATAAGGCAGTGAATAAAATGTTTGAAAATGATAACTATCAGCCTTATTTTGACCAGATGTTAAATAATACGCTAAAGCCACATAGCGGTCATAAGTAAACATTTCTGGATCCGAGAACATCTTCTCATATTCCGCCAGTACATCATCTAGACTTATCAGTGTTCCCTCAGGATAAACCTTTTCGGCAATGTTCTTTCTTTCTAAAACTGTAAGCTGGTAGGGCTCTTTCGTACTGTGTGGGGTGCTAAACCAGTTTTCCAGAGCAGATTTAAAATGTTCTTGTGATAATTCCTTTTGTTCGCCTACAGCCTTTTGAATTTTTTGGATAAATGCAACTTTAGCTTTGGCTGTCTCCGCTTCTTTTTTAGCTCGGTCAGCCTTAAATGCTTCTTCATTTAACGTTTCAATTCTCTGTAGTACCTCAAGATCTTCTGAGAGGGACGAGTATTTCTCTGCTATCCAGTTCTCCAGCATATCGGTAAGTAGTTGTGTGTTGTTGTAACTATGCGTTTCCTCAGCTTTTTTTAGAACTTCACTTAAAGTATTTAATCGTTCAGAGGTCATCTCTATGGACTGTTCTTTTGATTGAGCTGTAACAGTAAGGTTTTGCTCAGTGGTAGCTAATAATTTCATCACCTGTACAATGTAAATCTCGTCAGGTAATTCATTTTTCAACAATAAATCAGATATGTCTTTCTCGGGCGAGTCGCTTATTACAGGAATCTTAGGCATATCAGCTACTAGTACAGGCGAAACAGCTAAAGAAGTATTTCCTTGCTTGATGTTCACTTGCTCTACACCTTTTGGCTGAGCATTGGCTTGATTTATATTATTAATATAAAAAGTACCGACAAGCGTACTGGTGATTAAAATACCGGAAGCGACAGCAATTATTTTCTTAGCGGTCATCATTAGTCTCCTTATAATGGGATGTATATATTAACGTGTTTTTTTGCAAAAAGTTTTACAAATCCTTAAGAGATTAAATATATTTGGAAAAAACAAAATTATATACTGCGTAATGATACGTTATATGCGGATACTTGTTCGTAGATGGATTTCCGGCACTACTTTCCGATTTCAATCCTGTATCTACTAATAGTTTTTATGACTATAGTACTGGTGGATACTCTACATTTGGTATTTGGAATGTTCGTCGTTCCACCAATGTATATGGTCCGAACAGGGTTATCGGTTCATGCTGTTGTAAACTCAGGCGGGCAGGCGGCCTCATTAGCACTCGCACCGTCTTTTTCCGCTGTCAAGCAGCCCGAGTAGAACAAAACTATGTATTTATAGCAGGCAATCCGTGCCCGCTGGAACAAAACCATGCAATTTAAGGTATTGGCTGTGCTGCTTTTTTATTATGCTATAATCTAAACCATAGAGACCCTTATCCTCCCGGACCGGGCAGGTGCAATCGTGTTTGGAGGTGCAGCCGTGTGTCAAAGCTCATGCGAATTCTGATTCCCCAGAAATTGAAATACCGCCTGTTTACCGCCTTTGTATGTCTGATTCTGCTGCCCTTCGGCGCATTGAATATGTATAATTACCAGCGCATTGAGACACTGGTCCAGAAGAAAATCAGCCAGCAAAGCCACTACCAGCTGGAGCAGATGTACCGCACGCTGGAGGACCAGATCAGCATTGCCTTCAAGACGCTGCTGTTCCTGAAGCAGGATGACACCGTCAAGTCCGTGCTGCTCCATCCCGGACAGCGTAATGAGCTGGAGAATAAACGGCTGATGGAGAATATTTTCAAGAACCTGAACAACAGCTTCTTCCTGTACAATCCTTCGGTCTATTTCATGATTCTGGACTTAACTGAAAGCGCATACACCTCTTATCCGCCCAAGGATTCGCTGATCTACTCGGATCTAAAGGCCAATCCCGGGTTTGACCGGGGCCAGATGAATACCGGCTCTTATCACTGGGTGCCCAATGATACCAACTACGTGCTGCGCGATGTCTCCACCAGCGCCTACCTTCTATCCTTGTACGCATACCTGGAGGATGCCCGGAACAAGCCTTACGGAATGGCCCGGATCAGCATCGATTATACGTACTGGCTGCGCTCCATTCATAAGCAGTCGGATCTGGAGCAGCAGTATTTCCTGATTACCCGCTCGGGAGAAGATATCTCCCAGTCCGTTCCGGGCAGTCTTTTATCTGCGAAGGTGAAGGCAGGGTTCGCCGGGCAGCCCGGACAGCAGTATTTTATCGACAAGGATTCGAATTCGCTGATTAATTACATTTATGTGGAATCGCTGGACTGGTATATCGTCAACCGGATTCCGCTGTCTGTGCTGTTCGTGGAGATCGAAGGGCTGAAGCAGCAGTACTTTATTACGTTCTTTGTCCTGACAAGCATCTTCCTGATGATGACCTTCGTGATTGCTACGACCATCACACGCCCGTTGTCCCATTTGCAGAACAAGATGAAGGCCGCCGTGCAGAAGAGCCTCAAGATCCGCCTGCCGGAGCATAAATTCAGCGGGGAGATCCTGGATCTGACCCGGACCTTCAATACCATGCTTGACGATACTCACCTGCTGATCCAGAAGCTGAAGGCCGAGGAGCGCCAGAAAGAGGCTGTTCATTTTCAAATGCTGCTGGCCCAGACGAATCCCCACTTCCTGCTGAACACGCTGAATACAATTAAATGGATTGCCATCCGTGAGCACAATGAGGATATTACAAACATGACCCTGTCGCTCGGCAAGCTGCTGGAGGCCAGTCTGAATACCGATAAGGACCTGATCCACCTGAAGGATGAGATAGAGCTTGTAGAGGCCTATGTCCATATCCAGCAGGTCCGCTACGCCCACAAATTCGAATTAACCTGCCGCTACGACGAGGATGTTCTGTATGCGCTGGTTCCCAAGCTCAGCCTCCAGCCGCTGGTCGAGAACGCCATTATTCACGGGATCAGCAGACTGCCCGGCAACGGCCTGATTGAGCTGATCGTGCACCGCGAAGAGAACCGGCTGATTGTAGAGATCAGGGACAACGGCGTAGGCATGGAGCAGGCAGGTTTGAACAAGGTCCCGCGCAAGCGTCCGGGTATCGGGCTGAGCAATATTCAGGAGCGCCTGCGGCTGCTCTATCGCGAAGAGGGGACTTTGGAGGTTCTCTCCACCGGTGAAGGTGTCACCGTCCGCTTCACTATACCGCTTCTATTGTCTGCACCTTACGGCAACGAACATCCGGCTTAAGCGCATTTATACGGGAGGGAATCACATATGTGGAAAGTACTGCTGGTCGAGGATGAGGTTTTTGTACGGGAGAGCGTCCGCGAGATTATTGCCTGGGAAGAGCTCGGGTTCACTGTCAGCGGAGAAGCGGGCAATGGTGCAGAAGCGCTGGAGATGATCCGGCAGGATGCTCCCGATCTGGTGATTTCGGATATTGTCATGCCGGAGATGGATGGCGTCGAGCTGCTGCGCAGAACCCGTGAAGAGGGCTACGATTCCCGCTTCGTCATGCTTACCTGTATGAGCGATTTCGAGAATGTACGTCAGGCGATGGAATACGGGGCCTCCAACTATATCCTGAAGCTGTCCATGAGTGTGAATTCACTGCGCGACACACTGCGCAAGATCAATAATGAACTGGTGAAGAGCCAGGAGAACCGCAAGGCAAACGCGGGCCCGCCCGGTTCTGCTGTTCCCCTGCCGCTGCCTCATGAGGAGATCACCAGCCATCCCGAGATCCAGAAGATCCTCCAGTATCTGCACGCCCACTATGATGAGGATATTACCGTCAAGTCGATGTCCCAGTATGTCATGATGGCCGAGAATTATGTCAGCACCCTGTTCAAAAAGAAAACCGGCCAGACCCTGATCCATTATCTGCATCAGATAAGAGTGGACCAGGCCATCCGGCTCCTGATCCACTCCGATCTGCCGGTATACGAGATTGGCAACCGGGTTGGCTTCGTAAACGATAACTATTTCATCAAAATTTTCAAACGCCTCACTGCGCAGACGCCGAGCCAGTACCGGCATACTCAGCGGCATAATACAGAATCTGTAAGCATATAGCCTGGCTTCAATAAACGCTTAGCTCTACTAAACAGCGGCCTTCCTTCCGGGAATGCCGCTGTTTGCTGTGAACCGGGATAGAACAAAACTACGATCGGGCCGCCCGCCGATACGGGGCAAATGTATATTTCTGTAGCATGAAGTCGTTGGTTTTGTTCCTTAACCCCTCTTAGATCGCTTGTTATGCTTGTAGTGTAATCAAAGTAATCAAAAGACCTAAAGGAGTGGGGCTATGTGAAGGCATCCTGGATGAAGCGGCAGCAGTACCTGGGCTATCTGTTTATCGGGCCAAATATGATTGGCGTGATTTTATTTTTCATCATACCTGCCGTCTATTCTTTCTATCTCATGTTTACAGACTATAAGTTTATGAGTCCCCATACCAAGTTTATTGGGCTGGCCAACATCCGGCGGATGCTTGGGGATGAGGTATTCTATATCGCTATCAAGAACACACTGCTGTTCCTGGTCTCTGTCCCGGTCTCGATCGGGCTGGCGTTCATCGTTGCCGTTGTGCTGAACCGGTCCGTGTATTTGAAAAAGCTGCTCCGCGCCCTGTACTTCATGCCTTATATTACAAGCGGAGTCGCTGTAGCCTTTGTCTGGATGCTGCTGTTCCATCCGAACAACGGGCCGATTAACGGTATTCTCCGCTCGGTCGGCATCGCGAATCCTCCCGGCTGGCTGTCCACCATGGAAACCTCCATGTATGCGATCGACATCATCTGGATCTGGTTCATGCTCGGCTATAACATGATCATCTACCTCGCCGCCCTGCAGGAAGTGTCCGGCGAGCTGCTGGAAGCCGCCAAAATCGACGGTGCCCGCACCTGGCAGACAGTCCGCAGTATCCTGTGGCCGCTGGTCAGCCCGACCACCTTCCTGCTGCTGATTACCGGACTGATCATGTCGATCAAGCAGTTCGGGATCATTCAGGCGATCACGCAGGGCGGACCGGGGAACAGCACCACCGTGTTATCTTTGTTCATCTATCAGAATGCCTTCCGCTATTACGAAATGGGCTATGCTTCAGCGGTCTCCTGGGCCCTGTTCCTGATCATTCTGATTTTCACCGTGATTCAATGGCTGGGCCAGAAACGCTGGGTTCACTACTAAGGAGCTGAGAACATGAATAAAGCCGTAGTTACCAAAAGCATTGCCACACTCATCATGCTGTTCTTCAGCATCGTCATGATTGTACCCTTCATCTGGATGATCAGCACTTCATTCAAGACACCTGCCGAGGTCTTTCAATATCCGGTCCAGTGGATTCCCAGCCATTTCAACTGGAGCCATCATGTTAAGGTCTGGACCGGTCAGGGCAGCTTCGTGCCTTACTATCTGAATTCCCTTAAGGTGGCTATTCTGAGCACTATAGGTGCCGTATCCCTGTCCGCCTTAGCCGCTTATGGGTTTGCCAGAATTGAGTTCAAAGGGCGTAACACCATGTTCATGGTTTATCTGTCCATGATGATGGTTCCCCCGCAGGTGCTGTTCGTGCCCAAATTCATCATGTTCGACTGGGCCGGCATCTACAACACCCACTGGGCGCTGATCCTGCCCGGAATGTTCACCATCTTCGGCGTATTCATGATGCGGCAGTTCTTCCTCTCCGTGCCTCATGAAATTTCAGAGGCCGCCTTCATCGACGGCGCAGGCCACTTCCGTATCTTCTCGCGCATTATCCTGCCGATGGCTAAGCCGTCGCTGGCCACGCTGGCCATCATCGACTTCTCCTGGCACTGGAATGACTATGAGAATGCGCTCGTCTTCCTGATTGACCATGATCTGTTCACCGTCCCGCTCGGGCTGCAGAATTTCATCCTGGAGAACAATGTCGACTACAACGGCATGATGGCCGCTGCAACAGCCGGAATCATTCCCATGATCCTCGTCTTCCTGCTCGGCCAGAAATACATTATTGAAGGTGTGGCCAGCTCAGCGGTCAAGGGCTGACCCCGCCTATAAATAAAGGAGCTATGCCACAGATCGTACGGTGGCCTAGCTCCTTTTAAGTTTTTCTTCAGTTACGACAACCCTGCTTTGGTCAAGCCATATGCCGCATCAGATGAACCCGGTACGGTGGTAAAGCCTACGTTCACCCGGTTCCAGGCGTTGATCGCCATGATGGAGAAGGACAGATCGGAGATTTCCTGCTCGGACAGCTGTCCACGGACACGGTCATACAGCTCATCAGGCACGCCGTGCTCCGGCAGCTTGGTCAGTACCTCCGTCCAGGCGAGTGCAGCCCGTTCACGCGGAGAGAACAGTGTTGATTCCCGCCAGATAGAGATGTGATAGAGACGCAGTTCACTCTCGCCGTTAATCTTGGCCTGCTTCACATGCATGTCCAGGCAGAAGCCGCAGCCGTTCATCTGTGAAGCCCGGATGGACACCAGATCTTCAATTTTCTCCTCAATAGAGCTGTTCTTCAAGGCCATGCTGAAATCGAGAAACTTCTTGAAAAGCTCCGGGGACTGCTGCATATAATTCACACGTTGTGCCATAACTATACTCCTCCTATTGGGCTGGTTGTTGTAGTTAAGGTCCGGTCCAGACATTGTCTTCCGCCTGGCGTTTTCCGGCCTTGTTCCGCCCTTCGGACATATAACGAGACAGCTATTCGTTCTGTGACAATGCAGCAGCAGATTTTTTGTCCGGTCCAGTTTTCAGACGTACCTGCCATGAATAATAGGCACCTTCACGCATCCCCGCTCTCTCCTGTCACACATCTCCTCTTTATTTTGTCTACATTATAGCGGAGTTAGATTGACTATATATAAGGATTGGAAGTGGCGTTATGCAGGAGCTGTATGCCCAGTATAAGAACCTATTGTTTAAACTTGCCTACCAGTTAACCGGATCAGCCGCCGATGCCGAGGATGCGGTTCAGGACGTATTCCTGAAGGTGTATGATGTGCCGCCGGAGCGGCTGGCCGAACCGAAAGCCTATCTGTGTAAAATGGTCACGAACCGCTGCCGGGATCTGCACAAATCTGCGCGCAGACAGCGGGAGGAATATTTCGGCGAATGGCTGCCCGAGCCTCTTGCCGGTACAGACGGGGATTCCATGGACTCCGTAGTTCAGGATGATCTCTTATCCTATGCCATGCTTGTCCTGCTGGAGCGGCTGACCCCTGCCGAGCGGGCCGTATTTGTACTTCGTGAAGCGCTGGGCTTTGAATATCAGGAGATTGCCGGACTGGTCGACAAAAGTGAACCGAACTGCCGCAAGCTCTTCAGCCGGGCCAGTGCCAAGATGGGCCTTATCCCCGGGGAGCCTGTCCAGCCGGAGGCGGCTACAGAGGAATGGGTGCACGGGTTCCTGGCCGCCCTGAAGCAGGGCAACATGAACCAGATTCTGACGATGCTTGATCCGGCAGTCGAACTGATCTCCGACGGCGGAGGCAAAGTACGCGCTGCTGCCGAACCGGTAGTCACCCGCGAGCTTGTAGCCCGCTTCCTGCTGGGACCCTTGCGCGGGGCAGCTACAATTAACGGCGAGGTGGCTATTGAAACCGGCCGGATTAACGGACAGCCCGGCCTGATCCTCCGCTCGGACGAAGGTGTTCATACGATAGGACTTCTGCATACCCGGGACAATCTGATCCGGAATTTATATATTGTCCGCAATCCGGACAAGCTGCAGTATGCCGGGAGTTAGGGCGGGTAACGGGTTTCCGGAAGTGTTGTTCATGTCACGGACTGTACGGTGCCTTCACAGCCACCCAGCCGTCAATCCTATGCGGTCTCTCATTACATCCCTCCGGTGTGGTAATCGGCTCTATGACCGGAACCGCCATCCCGCATAGACGGGAGTTGTCAGGACCGCTCATACCAGTACCCCGGAATGTCCCGCTCCAGCCGCATTAGCGCCTCCAGATAATAATAATCGCCCCAGATCGTGTAATCATCCGGCGAATCTCCGGCCCTGACTGAATACGAGCCATGCTTCAGCAGGCCTTCCGCTTCCCCGCTGCCATGGGTGGAATAGTGCTCCGCCAGTGCTCTCACTGCTGCCTCCGCCGCTTCCCGGAAGAAGCGGTATTCCGGGTCTGCTTCGCCCAGCTGAGCGGCAATCTCCAGCAGTCCGCAGGCGGCAATCGCCGATGCCGAGCTGTCCCGCTTCGTGTCCGGTCCCACAGGAGCATCGAAATCCCAATACGCCACCCCATCCTCCGGCAGCTGTGACACGAAATAACGGCCCAGCTGCTTCGCCGTTTCCAGCATTTCCGCGCTCTGCAGATAACGGCTGATTAAGGCGAAGCCGTAGATGCCCCACGCCTGCCCGCGCGTCCAGGTCGAGCCGTCACCATAGCCCTGATGCGTTCCACCGCGGATCGCGTCTCCGGTAGCCGGGTCGAAGTAGAAGGTGTGATAGCTTGAGCCATCGCCGCGCACCAGGAAGCGGCGGGCTTTGCGGGCATGCAGCTCAGCCACCCGCCGGTAAGAGGCCACGCCTGTATGCTCATGCGCCCAGAGCAGCAGCGGCAGATTGAGCAGACAATCGATAATAATCCGGCCGCCATTAACGGAATCGCCCTCCGGCCCCCAGGCCTGAATTAAGCCGGCCGCTTCGCGCCAGCGCTTCATCAGCATATCCGCCGCCTCCAGCGTCAGCTGCGCCGCCCCGGTATCCTGCTCAATGATCCACTGGGCTTTGGAGGACAGGGAATAGAGGAAGCCTATATCATGATGATCAAAAATGATCTTATGGTCCATGCGGTGCCGGAAGCTACGGACGGTTCTTAGCGCCTGTTCGCGGTAGACCGGGTCCTCACTGTATTCAGAGCACAGCCAGAGAATGCCGGACCAGAAGCCCGCTGTCCACTCCGTATTGTCATTCAGCGTGTAATGCTCTCCATCGGTACTCACATGGGGGAACCGGTCCCCGAATCTCAGGATATTCCGTTTGGTTACGCCAAGTGCGTCTTCAATCGCTTTTTGCCACATATCAGACATTGCTCCTCTTCATAGATTGCCCTGCTGGATCAGCCGGCTGTTCTGCTTGTACTGGCCGGGAGTGATCCCTTCGTATTTCTTGAATACACGGATGAAGGAATTGCTGTTCAGGAAGCCGACCAGCTCGGATACCTCCTGCACGGTCAATTCATCCTGCTGCAGGATTTTCTTGGCTTCTTCTATCCGGTACTGGTTGATATAGTCTATAACATTGGTGCCGGTCTGCTCCTTGAAATACTTGGAGACATACGTAGGATGGAACCGGAACCGTTCGGATATATGGGTCAGCCCCAAATTAACATCAGCGTAATTCTCATGAATGAATTCCAGGAGCTGATCCTTCAGCTCGGTATTATGGGAACGCTTGCGTTCATGCACCATTTGGCAGACCGTCTCCAGAATCTGCAGCAGTCCGGCTTCAATCTCCTCAAAGGTCTCACAGGCAAACAGCTGGCGGACCAGTTCATTGCGCCCGGCCGGCTCCTTCAGGTCATCGGTTTTGAGCTGCTCCGTTGCCTTCAGCATGGTGCCGATCAGTTCGAACATCAGGCAGCGGGCCAGCTCTACAGACAAGGGCTCCCCGGCAAAATTGGTCATCAGAATTTCGTTCATGACCTCAGTAGAGCGGGCATAATTACCTGTAGCGATATAATTGACAAGCTGACGCTCCAGATCAAGCGGATAATAGAGCTCTTCCTTGGGCTGCCGGATCCTGTGCTGGTCAATAATCTGGCCGATGCCAAGAATCAGCCGGTACTCCAGTGCCTCCTCTGACTCCTGGAAGCAGGCCGAAATCTCAGCAATGGACTTGTGGACGCTGCTGACTCCGACCGAGAAATAGATGAGGAAGCGTGAATGGATGAAATGCTGCGCCTCCCCGGCGGCGTGGATCAGCTGCGGGACGGCCTCCCCTGCATCCCCCCGGATATTGACCAGGAAGGCGATCCGCCCGTCCATTTCAGCGGAATAGACGGGACCGGCCGAGCCCATCAGTTCCTCCAGCACATTGGACAGAATCAGGTGGACGAACTGGCGCTTCTTCTCCTTGTCCTCAGGTGCCCGGGTACGGAAAAGCCCTTCATAATTCTCGATGTGCACCAGCAATACAGCAAAGGAGTCGCTTTCAAAACAGATGCCAAGGCGGTCCAGCTCCGCAGTAAACCCTGCTCCCGGCTGCACCCGCCCTTTCAGCAGCCTTGCCAGGAAGCTGCTGCGCACCGTCATTTGCTGCTCCTTCAGCCTGCTGGCGAACTGATCCTGTTCTTCCCAGGCCCGGGTCAACACCGTTTGCAGAATACCGAATTCATCATCCGGCTGCTCCAGCTTCCCTTTGACTTTATCGGAAATAATACTCATAATCCGGCCAAGCGGGCGGTAATTACGCCGGGTGAACCACCAGGCAGCCACACCGCCCAGCAGCAGGACAGCTGCCACGCCGGTGAATGTGATGTTGCGGATCACCATCAGCTTCTTGGCATAAATGCGCGTGGGAACGATAGAGACATATTGCCAGTCCTGCACGTTAGAGGAGATCTGGGAGACCGTCACCGATTCCCCGTTCCAGTCTGCTGTTCCCGTCCGTCTTCCGCTATTCTTATTCTGCAGCAAATAGCTGTGTATCGTGTAAGGGGTTTCAACAGTCCCGGTAGAGAATAACGTACGCCCGTCCCGGTCGAGTATGAACACGATGCTCTCTTGTTCCAGACGCACATTGTTGATCGCCTGCTGAAACCGTTCCGGGTCCAGGGTAACCACGAAGGTGGCCGGACTGTTACCTGACAGCTGGATCGGAAAAGGCTGCAGGTAGACCAGCGTCTCCTCAATGCGGCGGTCCTCGCTGAAGACCTTCATTTTGCGGAATAGGCTCTCGTCCGAATCCTGCATCAGCCGGGTCCACTCCTGCTCGCTCACCCCGGTTCCCTCATAATAAATCTCATACAACAGGTTCTTGGAGACAAGCGATGAGGAGGACAGTGCCACATCTGCTGATTTCACGTAGATGTACAATTCACGAATCAATCCATTCCCGATCCGGATCGATTTGAGGTTCTTAATCAGCTCCAGTCCCATCAGCCGCCACCTGGCATCCTGTTCGGACGCGTGATTAATGAAGCTGCTCAGCTGGGAATCGGCCATCAGCTGGCTGCTGATGCTGCTGATATCTCCAATCTGGCTGTCGATCGTCTCCTGTACCTGGGACAGCAGGACCCTGTTGGAGCGGCTGACCTCCTCCTCCAGCAGACTGCGGGACTCCGCAAATACGGCCGCACCGATGGTGACCGGAATGAGCAGGATGACCAGATAAGAGAGGCTCCAGGACAGCAGGATGCTTTTCTTCTTCATGGCTCTCCTCCTCTTGTTCATGATGATGGTGTAATCCGGATAGGGCCCCGGGTTATTCCTTGATCGCGCCAATCATGACGCCTTTCACAAAATACTTCTGTAAAAATGGATAGATAAAGAGAATCGGCAGCGTAGCCACCATTACCGTTGCGTATTTCACACTTTCTCCGATCGCTTCCTTATCCCCCATCGCCGCTGCGGTAGTCATTGAATCCGTGCTGTTCTGGATTAGAATTTCCCGCAATATCAGCTGAAGCGGGTACAGATTACGGTCGCGGATATACAGAATAGCGCTGAACCAGGAGTTCCAGTGGGACACTCCGTAGAATAGAATCATAACTGCAATTACCGGCATGGATAAGGGTACCACAATCCGCCAGAGAATTCGTACCTCTCCCGCACCATCAATTCTCGCTGATTCCAGCAGACTCTCGGAAATCTCCTGGAAGGCCGTACGCATAATGATCAGATTATAGCTGCTGACCAGTCCCGGTACAATCAGCGCCATCAGGTTGTTCCCCATGTGCAGCGTATTGTTAATCAGCAGATAGGTGGGAATAATCCCGCCGTTGAAGAACATGGTGAACACAATGGCCAGCATGATCGGATTGCGGAGCATGAAGCTTTTGCGGGACAGGGTATATGCACCCAGAATGGTGAACAGCAGATTGAGCGCCGTACCCAGCACCACGATCACAACCGTATTCCTGTAGCCGGAGAGAATGCTCGGATTGCTCAGCACCAGCTTGTAGCTGTCCAGATTGAACCCGTCCGGAAGAAGCAGCAGCCCGCTATGGGCCATCAGCCGGTTAGAGTCGCTTAACGATGCATTCAGCACATGCCACAGCGGATACAGGGTGATAATGATGAGAAGGAGCATGATCAGCGTATTGGCACTGTCAAACAGCCGTTCTCCTAAGGTTCTTTTGATTTTCATGGGAATCCCTCACTTTGTCTTCCTGGTGAAGCGGCACTAGAACAGCTTGTTGTCAGATACCGCTTTGGACAGCCGGTTGGCGCCAATGAGCAGAATGAAGTTGACCACCGACTGGAACAGTCCGACGGCAGTAGTATAGCTGAACTCGGCACTCTCACTGATCCCTTTGCGGTAGACAAAGGTAGATATGACATCTGCCGTATCGTAGATATTCGGATTATAGAGCAGAATGACCTTCTCGAAGCCGATCTCCATCAGTCCGCCCACACGCAGAATCAGGAGAATAACAATCATCGGAATAATACCCGGCAGGGTGATATGCCATACCTGGCGCATCCGGCTGGCCCCGTCTACCTTAGAGGCGTCATAGAGTTCAGGATTAATACCGCTTAGCGCAGCCAGATAGATAATCGTCGAGAACCCCAGCTCCTGCCAGACCGAAGATGCAGTATAGATCGTACGGAAATTACCCGGATCACTCAGCAGTGCGCTGCTCTGCCCGCCAAAGAAAACAATTATGGAATTAAACAGCCCGTCGCGGGACGAGAAATCGACCACCATTCCGCAAATGACCACAATCGAGATAAAGTGGGGAATATAAGAGACGGTCTGCACCGTGCGCTTGAACATTTCATGCCTGAGCTCATTGAGCAGCAGCGCAAGCAGGATCGGAGCCGGGAATCCGAACAGCAGCTGATAGAAGCTTAAGACCAGCGTGTTTTTGAGAATCCGCCAGAAATAATAACTCTGGAAAAAATCGCGGAAATGCTGCAGCCCCACCCAATCACTGCCCCAAATTCCTTTGCCGACGGTATATTCCTTAAAAGCGATCACCGCACCATACATCGGCAAATACTTAAATACCAGAAAATACAATACAACCGGGAGTGCCATCCAGTAGATCGCTTTGTTCTTTTTATAATTCATCCATACCAGAGATAACTTCTGCGGCATAGTCTCCCTCCTTTCCTCTTCTTCATTGCAGGTCCGCGGGGGTAAAATTCTCATTCACCGCCCCGCGGACAGCTCCTCTGTCTTATCTGGCGTTATAGCGGTCTAAGGCTGCCTGCTGAATTTCAATCGCCCGCTTCACATTGAACTTGTCAATCTGGGCGGTGAACTTGCCGAAGTTCTCTATCGGTTCCGCACCGATGACGAATTTGATGAACATCTCATCACGGTAAGTAGTAATATCGCTCATGATTTTGCTGTACTCCGTGGACTCCTCTGTAGTCAGGCTGACCGGGGGAAGACCGACCTTGAGTGTGTTATCGCTGTATTTGGAAAAGAGCGCAACCGCGTCCTTCTGCTGCTGATACTGGTAATACTGCTCGTTGTACCGGTCATCATCCTCACCGACAAACGGATAATTGGCAATGAAATGCTTCGCCATCGCCTGAACCACCGACAGCCCGTCCGGATTCTTCAGAATCTCATCCGTGTAGGTCGGATATCCGTCCTTCATCGTGTACGTTACACCCTCTACGCCGAAGTTCTTCAGCATATGGCCTTCTTCACTGAAGAAGTAGTCCAGCGCCTTCACGGTTTCCTCCGGGTTCTTGTTGCTCTTGGTAATCGTCGCGCCGGCACCGCTCCACTCCCAGGACCGGCCGGTGAACATCGGCTCATCCCCCTTGTTCACTACAGGGTACTGCACCGCGGTAAGGTTGGCCTCCGGCTCCTTCTCCTGCAGTGCAGGCAGATAACGTCCAATGCCGCCGCCAATGAAGGCAAAGAAGGCGCCGGCCTGACCGCCCAGAATCTTGGCATCATAGGTTTTCTGATCATTCGTGGCGAAGTCAGGATCAATCAGGCCCTCCTGATACCAGCGGTGGAACGTGGTCAGGAATTCTTTGAATTCCGGCTCTGTCGGCCCGTAGGCTACCTTACCGTCCTTCAGGAAGATCGTATTCGTGATCCCGTAGGCTTCGAGGAAGGTTGGGGCCGCCGGGCCCATCGTAGTCAGCTTAGGCGGTGCACCGAACAGGAGCGGAGCGGTGACCCCTTTCTTTTCCTTGAACGCCTTCAATACCGTCTCCCATTCAGCGAGCGTCTCCGGCTGCTGGAGATTCAATTCGTCCAGCCAGTCCTGGCGGATGAATGTGCCTCCGAACGTCTTATATTTGCCCAGCCGCAGATGGGGAATCGCGTAGATGTCTCCGTTATCCGCTTTCAATTGTTTCGCGACCTCGGGATTCTCGTCCAGAATCTTCTTCAGGTTGGGCGCGTACTGGTCAATCAGGTCGTTCAGCTTAATGATCGTGCCGTCCGTGTACAGCTTGGAATAATCCCCGTAGACGAACATCACATCCGGCAGCTCATTCGAAGCCAGCATGACATTGAACTGCTCCGTCTCCGCACCGACGGCGGGATGCTGGAATTCCGTCTTAATGTTGGTCTTCTTCTCCCACTCCTGAATCGCCGTAATCTCACTCATGTTCTTCAGCGTAATTGACACATTCGTATTCAGTGACGCCCAGATCGAAATTGGGGTAGGCTCATCCGCTGCCGCTCCTCCGGCATTCCCGTTCCCGTTCCCGTTCCCGCCCGAGCAGCCTGCCAGTCCGCCTATAGCCAGCAGCAAGCTGGTGCCGAGCATCATCCGTTGTCTCCAAGATCTCTTCATCCCTTCACATCTCCCCCATGTGTTCTTAATAGAAAGGCCATCGCCGGAGGCACCTGTCCTGCAGTCTTGCGGTTTTGCGGTCCTGCCGAAGCTGCCTCCTGCTCCTCCAACTTAACGCCGTACGCCAGCCTTGACTATCTCCCATTCTTGCTGCGATATCGATATATTGATTAACGCCTGTCCATCACAGGAATTGCATACGGATGCTAAGAAATCGAGATTGATTTCGCCTGATATTCCAATCCGGGTTATCGCGAGTGGTGATTACGCTTTCATATTATATCAAACTGCAGCGTTGTCGCGGCATTGCACATACTCTCTCCCTGCACCGGAGTGGCAAATGTACTCGGTTTTTCATGTACATTTGGTTCGTCTAGCCTATCGTTGGCACATTGTACTCGGTTTTTCGCATACATCAGGCTCGTCTACCCTATCATTGGCACATTGTACTCGGTTTTTCGCATACATTCGGCCCGTCTACCCTATCGTTGGCACAATGTACTCGGTTTTTCGTGTACATTCGGCTCATCCCCGTACCGCCCACTTTCAGCGGAATTAGAGGGTTTCAGCGGGTACCAATAATTTCCTATATAAAGAAAAAAGACACCGGTTAAGTGTCTTAAAGTCTTTGACATCAATCTATGCAATTCGCCCAGCCTGCAAGCCATCCGTCAGGAACTCGCCAACACCGCCAGCACCGTTTCCAGCACCACATTCACGCCCATCTCGCACTCATCATAAGAAGTGAGCTCTTCCTCGCAGTGGCTTTTCCCCTTCACACTGGGTACAAAAATCATCGCCGACGGCAGGAATCCGGCCACGAACTGGGCATCATGCCCTGCTCCGCTGGCCATCTTCCGGCTGCTATAGCCCAGTTTCCGGGTAGCTTGCTCAACCAGGGCACAGACCTCCGTATCGAACCATACGGTATCGCGTCCCCACAGCTTCGTCTTCGACACACTACACTCCAGCAGTTCCTCAGGCAGACCGTTAATAATCGCCTCTACTTCACGGACAATATCCATATCCTTATGTCGGGCTTCCACGGTGAAGATCACCTTGTTCGGAATAACGGTATGAATATTAGGCAGCACGTTCATTCTCCCCATGGTATAGACCAGCTCGGAGTCCAGTACAGCCAGCTTCCGCCGCAGCTCCGTAATTATATCTGTAGCGGCAAAAAGCGAATCCCTACGCATATCCATCGGCGTGGTGCCCGCATGGTCCGATTCGCCTGTCACTTCAATCTCATAACAGGCCATCCCGACAACACAGTCGACCAGGCCGATCTTGAGATTCTCTCTCTCCAGCACAGGTCCCTGCTCGATATGCAGCTCCAGATAAGCCGTCGCTTCCTTGATCCGGTTCTCCGCATCGCCCGCATAGCCGCTGGCCTGCAGCGCTTCACCGAAGGTCGTACCCTCCGGGTCCTTCTTCTTCAGCATCTCTGCCTTGTTGAACTTGCCGGCCAAAACACCTGAAGCCATCATCGACGGCTCGAAGCGGGCTCCCTCTTCATTGGTGAAGTTCATCACTGTTATTGGCAAGCGAGGCTTAATGCCGTGGTCAACCAGGGTTCTTACCACTTCCAAACCCGCGATTACACCGAGCACCCCATCGAATCTGCCGCCTTTCTTGACAGTATCCAGATGCGATCCGATCACTATGGGCGGACCTTCTTCACTGCCCGCAAGCGTAGCGTACATATTTCCCATATCATCGACTTTCACGGCCATTCCCAGCTCTTCTGCGCAGGAAGTGAAATAGCCTCGCACCCGCACATCCTGCTCCGACAGCGATAACCGGGTGACCCCGTTGTTGTCCGTCCGCCCGAAATCGGCGAATGACTCGATCGTATTCTTCAATCTCTCACCGTTCACGAATATCTGCTGCAGCTGCATGGCCCTATTCCTCCGTTTCGAACGCTCTTGGAATTATTGCTTTCTATATATGTTATACCATTCCGTATTATTTTCATTTTACAGACTGTAATAATATTTTTTGGTTTTGTTCACGTTATGTTATAACGCGATTGGGGAAGTCTGATAGAATATGAGCTGGTAGGAAGCATAATTTGAGAGGAGCTAAGCATATGAATACCCTTTTGCGCAGCGGCACAGCCGAAGCTGTGATCAGTTCACTCGGAGCCGAGCTGATCAGCTTCAGAAGAACAGATACGGAGACCGAATATATGTGGAGCGGGGATGCCGCCTATTGGACAGGCCGTTCACCAGTGCTGTTCCCGATTATCGGCGCAGCCATCCAAGGCGAGATCAAAGCGGACGGGCAAGCTTATAAGATTGCCAATCACGGCTTCGCCAGACGCAGTGAATTCACGCTGCAGGAGGCAAGTGATACCCAGGCGATCTTCCGGCTCTCGCATAGTGAGAGCACGTTGGCGGTCTACCCGTACAAATTCAACCTGTTCCTCACCTATATCCTGAGCGGAAGCACCCTTGAGATCAGCTACCGTGTGGAGAATTCAGATGAACAGGAAATTTTCTTCCAGCTCGGCACCCACCCTGCATTCAATTGCCCGATTGCCGGAGAGGGCAGCTTCGCGGATTATTATCTTGAATTTGAGCAAAAGGAAACGTTAGACCGCCTGTTCCTGAATTCCACCGGCCAGTTGATTAACGGCCAGACCGATCCGCTCTTGCAAGAAGAGAACATTCTGCCGCTAAACCATGAGATGTTTGAGCATGACGCACTCGTCTTCAAGAATGTAAGCTCGCAGTCTGTAGCGCTGAAGAGCAAGCTGTCTGCCAAAAGCGTAAGCGTAGCTTACCATAACTTCCCTGATCTCGGGATCTGGCAGCCGAAGAACGCACCGTTCCTGTGCATTGAGCCCTGGCATGGTGTAGCAGACAGTGAAGACTTCACCGGGGACATCCGTGATAAAGCGGGAGCCATCTCCCTGCCGCCGGGCGGCCAGTCTACAAGCTCGCTTACGATTACGTTCAACTAACCGGTTGTTGCTCCACCGATTCCTGAAGAAATCGAGTAGGAGGGGGCGGCAAGCCCCCGTCCTCTCACACCACCGTACATGCGGGTCCGCATACGGCGGTTCCAAAAGGTTAACAAAGTTCCAGATAGCGTGAAAGTAAACTCTTCAGCCCTTTTGCTTCCCAATAGGAAGTCGAAAGGGCGTTATTCGTGTTCCGGGACATTTCCCACGCGCCTCGCCGCGAGTTGGCCATCTTAAAACAAGCCCACTTTGGAACCCCGAGTGCTCGAAGCTCGCGGATTCGTGTACGTACTCGTTTCCACTGTTTCCACAGACACATTCGAAGTCTCCTCCGAATCCACTGGTCCAGTGTTTGGAAGTGTGTCTTCGCCGAGGCTAGACGGAAATAACCGAGCCAACCCATCAGATAGCGGTTCAGTCGGTAAATCCTTTCTTCCATGGAAATGGACCAGGTACGTTTCGTTAGCTCTCGAATTCTCCCTTTAAAAGCTGCGAGACTCTTCGGAGCAATCCGAATCGTTGCCTGTTTCTGGCTCAGGAAACTGAATCCTAAGAACTTTCGGTGCCAAGGTCTCGCTACCGCACTTTTCTCCCCGTTTACTTTCAGTTTTAGCTTTCCTTCTACAAACCGACTTACCGATTCCATGACACGCTCGCCTGCTCGTTTACTCGCCACAAAGATATTACAGTCGTCCGCGTAGCGTACGAATCGCAAACCTCGCCCGGTCAGTTCCTTGTCCAGATCATCCAATAGAATGTTTGCTAGAAGCGGACTAAGCGGACCGCCTTGTGGCGTTCCCTCCCGGCTACGCTCCCATTTTCCATCCACCATAACTCCGGCGTTTAAGTAAGCACGGATTAGCGTCAGCACTCTTTTGTCCTCCACTTTCCGCGCCACTCTTGCCATTAGCATGTCGTGGTTTACCTTGTCAAAGAATTTCTCCAGATCCAAATCCACGACCCATCTGAGGCCGCCTTGGATATATCTTTGGGCTTGTTTAACGGCGTCATGCGCGCTCTTCCCCGGCCGAAAGCCGTAGCTGTACCACGAGAATTGTGCGTCAAAGATCGGGTTCATGACTTGTAAAAGTGCTTGCTGGAGGAAACGGTCCATCACAGTCGGGATGCCTAGCTGCCGTACACCGCCTCCAGGTTTGGGGATTTCCACCCGTTTGACTGGCGCAGGTCTGTAAGTTCCCGTCAGAAGTTCAGTTTTCACCGATGTCCAGTGCGTATTCAGGTAAACTTGTAGATTCGCTACCGTTACACCGTCCACACCGGGCGCTCCTCCATTTTGCACCACTCGTTTGTAAGCGAGTCGAAGGTTATCTCCTTTGAGCATTTGCTCCAGCAAGTTGTTCTGGTCTTCGCGAGAGGAAGGGACGACTTGTGCCGACGAAGAACTCGGCGCTCCGGCATACCCTGACGGCTTCACCGCTTCTCTTTGCCGCAAGCTCCCTTGCGAGATATTCTGCTGTCGTTGCTCTTCATGCGAACGCATCGCTTTCCTCTCTCCTTTCGGTTCAGCCCTTCCGTAAATTGTTGCAACAGCTTACGTACTATGGCTTCTGCTGACTCCTGCCAGTTCAGCGCAGCCTCTCAGCTACGGTTACAAGTTTTTTTTCTTGCTTATCTGACAGGTCTCCCCAGATAAGAACGTCATCTGTCTGCCCGCGACCACTGGAGTATACCGCGCCAGCCCTTGGCGGCTTTGGATTTCGTCATGTTTAGGTGACTCATCCGACTGACACAGCCTCAAATCCAGTTCGTGTACCTTGGCCCGTGCTTTTGCCTCCGGCTTCCTTCAGATTCCACCTCACGGTGGACACCCTTGCCCTTGGCTAACGGTAGGCGCTCGCCAGCCCCCGTTCGGGACTTTCACCCTAAAGATGACGCCCATGCTGGGCGTACCAAGAAGGCCGCAGCCGCCTAACGGTGGATGCGGCTTTTTGTGTCAAATTATAATCCATATCCTACGCTTGCGGCGGCAGGCCGTCCAATAAGTAAACTAAAGTAGTATATACAACCTTTTACTGCCAATAGTAAGCTTAAGGTAGTTAATTCACTACACATAGAATGGGAGAAATGGATAAGGGAGTGGAGTATATGCAAGGATTGTCAGTGGCTATCTGCACGAGGAACCGGGTACAGGACCTGACACGGTGCATTCATTCTATAACTAAACAAGACATAGGCAGGACATACCCCATTGAGGTCATACTTATAGATGACGGCGAAATACCAGCCCGTGTACTTACTGAATTTGAAGCTTTACTTACCGGATGCGGTTATCCTTTGACTTATTTCAGCAAGACGGACCGGGGATTATGGCTGTCCCGGATCAAGGCAGTGGAACTGTCCACCATGGACAAAATTCTCTTCCTGGATGATGACGTCGAAATCCCCGCTCACTACCTGTCTACCTTGATTCAAACCTACGATGATTATCCTAACTGCGCAGGAGTCGGCGGTATCGCCATCGGGATGCGGAACAGCTTCCTCGGAACCATCCGCTGCCTGCTGTCCTTCCAGCAATCCCTGTCGAGCGGCAAGCTCTCCTTAAGCGGTCAAGCCGGGTCCATGTACAACTGGCATAAAGCCCGGAAGATCTTCAAGACTGAATTCCAGCATGGCTGCAACATGTCCTTCAAAAAAGCGGCAATTCAGGACCTGAAGCCCGTTCCCTGGCTTACCAGCTACAGCGTCGGTGAAGATATTCTCATGTCCCGCATCGCCCGGAGCTCCGGCCCTTTGTATATCAATCCTGAGCTCAAGCTGCTGCATCATGAATCTCCGGCCTCCCGGGACAATCTCGAAGATGTCGCCTATACCCGGGTGCTGAATCATGTGCATTTGCTCAAGGATAAACGGTCGGGCCCCATCGGCTATCTCGCCCTGATGTGGACGACGCTCTACCTCATTCTCCGCGAGCAGCCCAAGAAGAATGTCGCCGCTATCAAGGGCTATAAGAAGGGGCTGAAGGAGATCTTCAACAGCCAGACCGCCGGGTAATCCGTCAAAACTCAGGAAGGGAGTGGAGTTATGAGTGTAAGCATTGTAGTTCCCATGTACAATTTAGAGCGTTATGTGGCTCCATTGCTGGATTCACTCCTGGACCAGAGCGAGAAGCGGTTCGAAGTGATTATGGTCGACGACGGCTCTACGGACCGTACGTACGAGGTGGCCGAAGCGATTCTGGCGCGGCATCCCATCCTGAGAGCCAAGCTGATCCGCACGGCCAATGCCGGAGTGAGCGCCGCCAGAAACACCGGGCTTGCAGCAGCCAGCGGCGACTATGTGCTGTTCCTGGACGGGGATGATTATATTGCCAGCGGACTGGTGCAGAGCATTGAAGCACATACCTGGAGCGCTGCTCCGGATATTCTCTGCTGGGGTTACAGTCTGGTCCGCGAAGACAAGTCCACGATTGTAAACTTCACTTCAGCGGCAAGCGACACTACGGGGAGCGAAGCGCTGAAGAATATTTTTGTGCATAAAAGCCTCAGAATCTGGACCGGCAGCATCGCCTTCAAACGGACCTTTCTGCTGGAGAACGGCATCCGCTACACCGAGCGCTGCGTGAACGGGGAAGATCAGGAATTCATCTACAAAGCGCTATCACGTGCCTCGCGGGCCATATCCATTCCGGATGTGCTGTCCTTCTATCTGCAGAGAACATCCTCCATCTCCAATACGTATAACGTGAACAAATTCGACATGGTCGATGCTTTCAAGCGGGTAGCTGATTATTTCAGAGCCCATCCCTTTGACGGGACATCTGAGATATCCGAATTACTGCTGAACCGGGAGCTGACCGAGAACTACTTTTACAACCTGAAGACCTGTCTGAACGGCACTGCGGGAATGGATGTCAGGCGCCTGCTTCAGGATATGGACACCCGTTATCCCGGACTTCCCCAGGAGATGCGGCCGATCATACGAGAGTACCAGGGGGACGACCGCCAGCTCGCGCTGCAGATCAGAGCCTTCTTAATCTCCCCGTCCTTGTACGGAGCGCTGATTGTTATCGACAGAAACTGGGTCCAATTCAAACAGAAGCTCAAAACCGTGATGGGCAGAAAGGAAATCAAAGTATGAAGAAGACGATGATGATCAACGCATATACAGAGTTCAATTTGGGCGATGATTTGTTCATTAAAGTGTTATGTGAGCGATACCCCGGTACCCGGTTTATGCTGATTGCCCCGCAGCAATATAAGCTCGTCTTCAAAGACCTCCGTAATCTCAAGGTGTATGCCTCGGACTCCGTGCTGCTGCGGGGGATCAACTATATTTTCCGCAAATTAAAGCTTCATCCGAACTTCGTGCAGAAGCTGCTGACGGATCAGGGCGACGGAACCGTGCATATCGGCGGGTCTATTTTTATGCAAGGTGAACAGTGGGAAGAATATGTGGCTGGTGCTGAAGCCCTTCGCAATAAAAGCAAGCCCTACTACCTGATGGGTGCGAACTTCGGCCCGTACAAGGATGAGGCCTACTACCAGCAATATAGGGAAATCTTCCAGAATTATGCCGATGTCTCTTTCCGGGAGCAATATTCCTATGACCTGTTTAAGGATCTGGACAATGTGCGGCTTGCGCCGGATATTATTTTTCAGCTGAAATACAGCGGCGGTAGAGCTCCGGCTGTGGAGGGTAAGACCCTTGCCATTTCCGTGATCAAGCCCTCGTCCAAAGCTTTAGACGGTTTTGACAACCTCTATTATGAAAAAATGAAAGATGTTGCAATCTATTTCATTCAGCAGGGGTATGACGTGCATTTCATGTCCTTCTGTCAGCATGAAGGGGACCAGGAAGCGATCAGTCTGATCCTGAATCTGATTCCTGCGGAGCTTCAGGCCCACACCCACGCCCATCTCTACAAAACAGATATGGATGAGATTCTCGCCGTGCTGTCCGGTGCAAGCTGCATTGTCGCCTCCAGATTCCATGCGATGATCCTCGGCTGGGTGTTCGGCAAACCGGTGTTTCCCGTGGCTTACAGCAACAAGATGATCAACGTGATGCAGGATGCTTATTTCGGGGGGGCGTATACGGACTTTGCCCATCTGGCTGAGCTGACGCCCGAGCAGGTCTATGAGAGTATGGCTGGGGGTACGCTCGATGTAACGCTGCAGGCGAACCAGGCGGAGAAGCATTTCGAGCAATTGGATGCTTATCTGACACCCGAACCGCTGCTGGAAGGGAGAAGAAGCTATGAAAGCTAAACGGAGCATGCTGAACCTGGGCTTCGGGCTTACCAGCCAGGTGATTACCATTATCCTCGGTTTCTTCATCCCCCGCCTGATCATGGTTAACTACGGCTCGGAAGCGAACGGACTGATTGCCTCGATTGTGCAGATTATCAGTTATTTCGCCCTGCTTGAGGCAGGGGTTGGCGCGGCATCGCTGCAGGCACTCTATAAGCCGGTGGCCGGCAACGACCGGAGCCACATCAACTCCATTCTGGCCGCTACCTCCAGCTACTACAAAAAAACCGGGATCTACTATTTCATCTCAGTCGTGCTGCTGGCGGTTATCTATCCGCTGGTCATTCATTCAGAGATCAGCAGTATCAGCGTAGTGGTCATTATCCTGTTCTCCGGCCTCGGCGGAGCGATCAATTATTACTTTCAGGGCAAGTTCAGGGTCCTCCTGATTGCCGAGGGTAAAAGCTATATTGAGACCTCTATCGTCACTGTAGCGAACATTCTGAACAACGTGGTTCGTATCATCCTGCTGCTGCAGGGCGTGAACATCATCGCCGTCCAGGCCTCGTTCTTCGTGCTGACTCTGCTGCAGATTGTCGCGTTCTATATCTATGCGAAGCGGCATTACAAATGGATGGATCTCAGTATGACGCCTGATTTTGCCGCCATTGGACAAAAGAATTCCGTCATGGTGCATGAGATCTCCTATCTCATCTTCCGTAACACGGATGTGCTGATCCTGACGATCTTCACCAACCTGAAGATTGTCAGTATCTACGTGATGTACAATATGATCTTCACCATCGTCGACAACATCGTCCAGACCGTCAACGGCAGCGTCAAATCGGCGCTGGGGCAGAGCTATCATGAGGGCAAAGAGGCTTTTGTCAAATTCTATGATGCGTATGAGGTCTATTTCATGGGCCTGATCTTCTCCATTCTGACCGTGGTCTATATTCTGATTCTACCGTTCATGCGGCTGTACACCGCCGGGGTCAACGATGTGAATTATATCAACTTCTGGCTGCCGATTCTGTTCGTGGTGATCAAGCTGCTGACCAATGCCCGCACGTCGTCGAACAACCTGATTACCATTGCCGGACATTTCCGCAACACACAATTCCGTTCGATTCTGGAGTCGGCGATCAACCTCGGAGCTTCGATTGTGTTCGTAATCTTCTTCGGAATCTACGGTGTGCTAATGGGAACTATTGTTGCTCTGCTCTACCGTTCGATCGATATTGTGGTCTACGCCAGCCGGGTGCTGCTGGAGCGCAGCCCATGGATCACCTTCCGCAGATGGCTTACGAACGTCGCCGTCTTCGCGGCAATCGTGTTCATTACGACCAAGCTGAATCTGAGCATCACCTCCTACACCGGCGTAATCCTCTGGGGCGCGCTGCTGGGTGTGATTATCCTGCCGATCTATTTCCTGGTGGGTTCTCTGATGGAACGCGAGGTCTTCCTCTATACCTGGAGCTACGCCAAGAAATTCAGAACGAAGCTTAAGCTTAAGCGGAAGGTTGCGGCCGGGCAGACGCTGTAATGCTGGAAATGGGGTAGCGCAGATTCCCATTCCAGCCGCATACAACCTGCCGGCACACCTCCCCAGTTTTTAAGTGGATAAACGTAGCTTAATTTACCGTTGTTCGCACTCTGTACGTGAATAGTTGGAAAAAAGGCATTTACTTGCTGCCCTCCAGCCCGCTTCCCGCGAAATGTGCATTTTTAAGTGGAGTTTTTCCAACTAATTTTAGAATGATCTTCACAATCGGGAACATAAATGGAGAAAATCTAACTACTATTTAAATTAAGCTGGTGATTTTCACCAAACTTAGCCCATGCTTCCGAAGCGAGTTTTATTGCGAAGTGAGCCTGGAAGTATTGCTCCATAAAACTTTTAGGAGGACTGATTATGGATCACCGCGGGGACTTACATGAAGCAGGACTGCATCTGCTGCATCAGCTGAGTGACGATATTCATCATCCGCCCGCCGGGGGTCTGACGCGTGAGGAGCTTATCCGCCAGGCCAGGAATATCAGCAGCAGCGAGAGTGATGCCGGAATCAAAGAACATCTGGAGACGCTCATCGGTGTCCTGGATGCCTTTCTGGCAGGCCGGGCTTCGGATGACGCGCTCCAGTATTATGTCAGCACTCAATTCAATATTCAAATCGATGAGATAATCGGGTTCATGCAGGGGCTTGCCGCACTCAGCAGCAGCGGGCCTGATACGCAGGAGTCTACACTCAACCTTGGCGCCGGTCCCGCAAGCCATCCGAAGGTTAGCGTAATTATCACTACTTATAATAGAAAAGATTTCCTGCAGCAGGCAGTGAACAGCATTCTGCGGCAGGATTATCCGCATACCGAAATTATCGTCATTGACGATTGCTCCAGCGACGGTACGCAGGAGATGATGAATGCCACCTTCGGAGCAGAGCCGCGCGTCATCTTCATGCAGAATGAGACCAACAGCGGCCCCGGCAACAACCGCCGCAGAGCGCTGGCCGCACATGGCGACGGGGAATTCATCCTGTTCCTGGACGATGATGACTATCTCATTGACCGCAGCTATTTCACCAAAGCCGTGAAGGTTCACCGGCTGCATCCGGAGCTGTCTTTTGTCGCCGCAAACGTATTCCTGGAGTATTCCCAGTCGCAGAAACTCACCATCTCCAGTCTGGGGCTGAGTCCCGTCACGGACAAACACGACTATTTCATGAACTTCGAGCGGAAGAACTATCCCAAGCCGGCATCAACCTTAACCGCCATATTCAAGCGCGAGGCACTGATGAGCATGGATATTCTGAATATGAGTATGGTCAACGATGCTTCCATATACCTGCGTGCGCTGCTGATCGGCGATGCCGGGTTTATTGATACGCTGGCGGGCGTGTACCGGATTCACGGCAACAATATCACCTTCAATCTCAGCCAGTCGTTCCTGATCGAGAATCTGGAGGAGAAGCGCAACATCCGCAATATGGCCATCGAGCGCTTCGGCTACAGCAAGGCGGAAATGAATGAGTGGTTCAACCATAACGTCTATGATACGATCTCTTACTACCTGATGAACTCCGCCAAAAGCCACAGCGACTTCAAGTTCATGTACAGCTGGGCGAGCAACCACTCTCCTCAGGCCTACAATCAACTGAAGCGCCAGTTCCGCACCAAGCTGATGAAAAAACAGCTGCTCCGCGTTTCCTTCGTACGGGCGCTGATGAACCGGTAACGGGACAGACCGGCTAGATGGAAGGTATAACTCTCCACATAAAAAGCAGCTTCCTTATTAGGGGAAGCTGCTTTTTCTTCTTGCCCGCCTTAGATTTCCTGCAGCAGCTTATCCAGCAGCCGGAGGGCTTCTTCCAGCGCAGGCTTGGACACTCCGCTGTAAAGATCCCCGATGTTCAGCTCATACGAGCATGAAGCTTCTCCTGTTTCTTTCAACCGCGGTGTCAGCCCGATTCCCGATTCCTTGTACACCTGAATCAATACCGGAGCAAGCTGCTCCCTGGATAACGCGAAATGTACATGGAACATGTTCGAGACCGGCACCTCCGGCAGCGTAGACACCTTATGGCAGCTGTTGAATAAGGCAGCCAGCTCCTTGGCCTGCTCATAATACCCGGCCATCCGGCCGATCCGCTGCCCGTAATAATATTTAGCGGTCAGGATATACGGATAGAGACTGATCAGGTCACCGCCATGGCGCCGTTTCCAGATCTTCGACTCCTCCGTGAATTCCCGGCTTCCGGCCAGGATCGCTCCGGCAATTCCGCCGATGCCTTTGTAGAAGGATATATATACACTGTCGAACAACCCGCAGACCTCGGCAGCTGTCTTGCCGTAGTATGGCAGCACTTCGAACAGCCGTGCCCCGTCCAGATGAAGAATGATTCCCTGCTCCCGGCAATAGGCCGAAATAACTTCCAGCTCGGCATACTCCGGCAGCTGCCCGCCGATTTCCCGCTGGGGAAGCTCAAGCAGCAGACAAGCAATACCCGCCCCCATATTCTTCACATCATCCAGTGTGATCAGGCGGTCTTTATCTGCCAGCAGCAGCGGCTCCAGATGATGCAGCTCCTTCAGCCCGTCCTGCTCATGAATCTCCAGGTGGCATAGCGGGTGATAAGCCACTCTTCTGCTGCCTTTGCGGTCACTCCAGATCCGCAGGGCGATCTGCTGGGCCATCGTGCCGCTGGGGAAGAATACACTGCTTTCCTTGCCGAGCACCCCGGCCATCTCCGCCTGGAAATCCTCTATTACTGCGCCTGACCCATACAAGTCGGCAGCGAGATGATCCTCCACTCCGGCCAGCGCTTCCTTCAGCACGGATATCCCTCTTTTCCCATGGCCTGCCAGCTGCACTTCTGTCCCGTTATAAGCTTCCAGTAAAGCATTCTGCTCATTCATTCCGCTAATCCGCTCCCTTTAAATATGCTCGATCTGTACGAATACTTGAAATTATATCATTTTTCGCTAAAATACCCGATTTATTTGAAAGTTCACATGATATTCCCCTGATCCAAGGTGAAATAAGTTGACCGCTGTGCTACAATATTGGAATTGCAAAGGCAATCGCTTAGGGAGGTTTATAAAAACACCATGCTTATTATTGGTATCGCCGGCGGGACCGGTTCCGGCAAAACGACGGTAGCGCGCTCCGTTATTGACCGTCTTGGATCTGACAAAGTGACGTTCATATCTCAGGATAACTACTATAAAGACCATTCTTACCTCAGCATGGCTGAACGCGGTGCGATCAATTACGATCACCCGCTGGCCTTTGATACGGAACTGCTGATAGAGCATTTAGATTGTCTGAAAGCCGGACAAGCCGCATTTGCCCCAGTGTATGATTTCACCGTGCATGCCCGCTCTACCGAGAAGACCGTTCGGCTTGCTCCGAACAATATCGTCATTCTTGAAGGGCTTCATGTCCTCTCCGACGAGAAGCTGCGCGAGCAGCTGAACATTAAGGTATTCGTGGATACCGACCCCGATGTACGTATCCTTCGCCGGGTACTGCGCGATATCGAGGAACGCGGCCGGACGATCCGTTCGATCCACACCCAATACCTGACCACGGTTAAGCCGATGCATGAAGCTTTTATCGAGCCGTCCAAGAAATATGCTGACCTGATTATTCCGGAAGGCGGACAGAATGAAGTAGGGATTCAGCTGCTGTCCGTATTGACCGAGAAATATCTGTCCGGCGATCATCAGTGGACTTAAGCAGAGCAGCCGCCTGCCCATACCTTAGTTGAATGAGAGCCGCCCGGCCATGCCGGGCGGCTTTTTGCTGTAGCCGGGCGGCCGGCGCACTTATTTTCCCGGAATCACCATCGATTCTTCCATGCGAAGAATACATCACATCACTTCCGGCAGACTTATGAAATATAGAGCTAACAGTCTCGGTTTTAATCTTCAAACCCTTATATGTGTAACTTTATCTAACACAATATCCATGATCGCAATGAAATTTTCTGCATTTTCAGCAACAAATCTCTTTAACTTGTTATATTTATTGACTGGTAGCGCTTTATTAAAGAAATAACTGTTGATTATTCCCGTTCCATCCACTATGATTAGTGCAAGAGGGCGACCTTAAAGTTAAAGCGGTTAAACTTATTAATTTTTTATTTCTATTAAAAAGGCAATTTTCGACTTTTATTTATCCTAAAAGTTAAAGCGCTTATACTTTCAAGAAAGAAAGGCTGGTGTGTTCGTGATTAAGAGTGAGAGCCGGCGGCAGACGTTCTACATGTATCTGTTCATTTCCCCATGGCTGGTTGGCTTCCTTATCTTCGCCCTCTATCCTATCTTGTCGTCGCTGTACTACAGCTTCACCGATTATGACATTATTCATCCGCCGAAGTTCATCGGTCTCGCCAACTACACGGAGATGTTCCATAACGAGCTGTTCTGGCGGTCCGTAAAAGTCACGCTAAGATATACCTTCATCAGCGTGCCGGTGCAATTACTGCTCGGTCTCGGCTTCGCCCTGCTCCTTCATCAGACCATTCCGTGGCGCGGTTTCTTCCGGACAGCGATGTATTTCCCGAGCATGGTCTCCGGCGTTGCGATGTCGCTCCTCTGGTACTGGATTTTCAACCCGCAGATCGGTCTCTTCAACTACATGCTCTCCTGGTTCGGCCTCCACGGCCCGGCCTGGCTGATGAATCCCGATACGGCGCTGTACGCCCTGATTATCATGTCCTTCTGGACAGCGGGCTCCGGCATGATCCTTTTCCTCGCCGGTTTGCAGGGGGTCCCGGCCAGCCTGATTGAAGCCGCTAACCTGGACGGGGCAGGACGCTTCCGCATTTTCATGAATATTACACTGCCGATGATCTCACCAGTCCTGCTGTTCCAGCTGATTATGGGTCTGATCGACTCTTTCCAGGTGTTCACGCAAGCCTTCGTCATGACCCAAGGGGGACCTAACTACTCCACCTGGTTCTACGTCTACAATCTGTATACCAGTGCCTTCAAGGAATACCGTGCTGGCTACTCTTCAGCCCTTGCCTGGATACTGCTGATTGTCGTCATGCTGTTCACGGCCGTCATTATGAAGCTGTCTAATCGCTATGTCCACTATGAAGGAGGCAGCCGCCGATGAGTACCGTTAAGGCCGCGAGCCCGCTTAGCCCGCCTTCCCGGCTGCGCCGGAGAGCTGATCCTGTTAAAATCGCCAGCTTCATCACACTGATAATCACTACATTCCTCATGCTGCTGCCGCTGTTCTTCATGGTCTCCACCTCGCTGAAGTCGAAACGGGAAATGCTGAAGTTTCCGCCGACCTTTCTGCCGGAGAGCTGGGCCTGGAGCAATTATACCGATATTTTTGAGACTCTCCAGTTCGGCACACTGTACAAGAACAGCCTGATTATCGCCGGCCTCTCCGTCTTCGGTACCCTGCTCTCTTCGGCGCTGGTCGCTTACGGGTTCGCCAGATACCGGGGGCGCGGCAACAACTTCTGGTTCATCCTGCTGCTGAGCACGATGATGCTGCCTTATCCGGCGATTATGATTCCGCAGTTCGTGCTGTTCTCCAAAATGCAGTGGATCGATACCTTCCTGCCGCTGATCGTGCCCGCCTTCTTCGGCTCGGCGTATAACATCTTCCTACTGCGGCAGTTCTTCTCTACACTGCCCGAGGAATTGTTCGACGCCGGACGGATTGACGGCTGCGGCGAGCTGCGGATGTGGCGGACCATCGCGCTTCCGCTGTCTGCACCGGCGCTGGCGACCGTTGCGATCTTTGCTTTTATCTACAGCTGGAATGATCTGCTGACCCCTGTGCTCTACTTAAGCTCGTCGGACAAATTCACGCTTCCGGTCGGCATGGCCTCGCTCACCTCATCACGTTTCCGCATTCCGCCGTGGCATCTGCTGATGGTCGCCTCGGTCCTGGCTATGGTTCCGATCGTCACTCTGTTCGCTATCGCCCAGAAGCAGTTTGTGGAGGGCATTGTGCTGACAGGCATTAAGTAATCCGGGTCCACAATACTTGAAATCATGGAGGGATTGGACAATGAACAAGATCATGAAGAGCAAGAGGCCGGCCGTCCTGCTTACAACAGTTCTGACAGCAATGGTAGCAATATCGGGCTGCGGCGGCGGCAAATCAGCAGGGAATGTCGCAGCAGGGGACAGCGGAGCAGGGAATTCCGGCGGGTCCGGTGAACAGGTGACAATATCCCACTATACGATTGACTCGGAGGACCGCACATTCATTGAGAAGCTGATTCCTGACTTCGAGAAAGAACATCCGAATATCAAGGTTAAGGTGGAGAAGGCACCATACGAGCAGTTCGACAGCAAGCTGCAGACGCTGATTGCCGGCGGCAATTCCCCGGATGTTACGAGCCACTACGGATACGGCGGCTTCGCCGAGTATTATAACAAAGACATGCTGCTCGACCTGACCGACCTCATTAAGGAAGACGGGTTCAAGGCCGAGGACTATAACATCCCGGAGAATCTGATGAAGATCTACACGGTGAACGGCCATACCTACGGCATACCGGTCAATATGTATGTCACCCTGATGCTCTACAACAAGGATATGTTCGATACGGCAGGTGTCTCCTATCCGCCAAGCGACTATGAAGATAAGAGCTGGACTTTTGAGCGGATGGTTGAGGATGCCAAGAAGATGACGATCGTCTCTGACGATATCGCCAAAACGCAATACGGCGTAGACTTCACCTGGGCGGAACGGGATATGCGGCCGCTGTACTTCGGGGCAGAGCCTTACTCCGAGGATACCTGGACCAACGGCGGTGTTCCTTCCGAGACACACTTCGACTCCCCTGAGGTCATTGCCGCTTACCAGAAGCTGTTCGACCTTGTCTTCAAGGATAAGGTGTCCCCCACTTCCGAGTGGAGTAAAAGCGTAGCCGGACAGAACGGCGATCCGTTCGTTGCAGGCAAGATCGGGATGTCGATCGGCGGTTCCTGGAACCTCGCAGGGGCTAACGATTTTCCGTTCAAAATCGGCGTAGCCGCAGTGCCGTGGGGCGGCAATGAGCAGGTGCGCAGCACACTGTTCGTCGATCCGCTGCTGATTCTGAAGGATTCGAAGCATCCGAAGGAAGCTTTTGAATGGATCAAATACCTGATGACCACCGAGGTCCAGGAGAAGTCCATTGAGCTGAGCGGCGGCAATCCGCCGGTCAACACCGAAGCCGCTGAAGTCTATTACAAGCATTTCGACGGGATTGATCCGGAGGATGTGAAGAAGGTCTACGAGGGCGCAGTCAAATACGGTTATGAATCCTACAACCATCTGATTACCAACTACTCGCAGATCAACGACATGTTCATTAATGAGCTGCAGCCTGTCGAGACCGGACACAAGACGCTGGAAGAGGTGATGCCGGTGATTCAGAAGAAAGTAACGGAGATTATCAAAAGATAAGGCGGCTTCAGCCGCTGCGGCAATTATACGTTTAGCGGAACACCGGCGCTCCCTGTATACTGGAGACAGATACTAGCACCGGAAAATCCGCCGCAAGGAGCGTTTGAGATGAAAGTAAGTATTTTTGATGTAGCCAAAAAATCAGGGCTGTCCGTGGTCACCGTATCGCGGGTATTAAATGGTGCCGGGTCAGTGCGGGAGAACAACCGCCAGAAGGTGCTCGATGCAATCAAAGAGCTGGATTACCGCCCTAATGCAGCTGCACGCAGTCTGGCCAGCGGCAAGACCGGCATCATCGGCCTGATTGTAACGACGCTTCAGGATTCCTTCTTCGATGCGGTGGTCAAAGAGCTGAATGAGACGCTGGCCCTGCATGGTTATTTCCTGGCCATCTCCATCTCTACGGGCATCGGCTCGGACGAGAACCACTATCTGATTCAGGAAGACCGTGTAGACGGGCTTATCCTGCTCTCGCCGATGAAAGAAGACAATTATATCATGGAGCTGAAACGGCGGGGTATCCCCTATGTACTGATTGACAATCAGCTGCCGGAGAACGACACCTACTCGATTACCATTGATAACTTCAAAGGCGGATATGCCGCGGCCAGCCACCTGCTGGAGCTGGGGCATACCTCCATCGCCCATATCTGCGGGCAGGAAATGTTCCGCAGCACGCGGGAACGGCGCGCCGGCTTCCAGCAGGCACTGCAGGACCGGGGGATTACCCCGTTCGAAATCGTCTCCGGCGAATTCGAGATCGAGATGGGTTACAGCACGGCGAGACGCTGGCTGCAAGCGGGCAAGCTTCCGGCAGCCGTGTTCGCCGGGGATGACAATATCGCTCTCGGCGTCATCAACGCCCTGATGGAAGCGGGGGTGCGGGTGCCTGACGAAGTCGCAGTGGTCGGCTATGACGACCACTATATTGCTTCCCAGCTCCGGCCGCATCTGACCACCCTGCGCCAGCCGGCGGACAAGATCGGAGTGGCGGCAGCCGATATGCTGCTGCGCAGACTAAGCGGCGAGATGAAGCGCGGCTCGAACATCCGGATCGATCCGGAGCTGATCGTACGGGAATCTACGCTGAAATCCTGATGATGGGATGCTATCAAAACTAAGCATATGCTTCCGAAGCGAGTTTTGCGAAGTGGGCATCGAAGAAGGTTAGGCTATCAAAACTTTAGGAGTGACGACCATTGGCTTACTACTTGGGGATCGATGGGGGAGGCAGCAAAACCTACGCCCTCCTAAGCGATGAACACGGCCATATCCTCGGCAAAGGCAGGAGCGGCAACGGTAATCACCAGACCGGAGCGCAGCAGGCGGCGGCAAGTATCCGCGAAGCAGCCTTGGCCGCTCTGGCTGAAGCCGGACTCCGGCTGGAGGATATCAGGCATACGTACCTGGGCCTTGCCGGGGCCGACCGCAAGACCGATTATGAGATCCTTCATCCGATGATCCGCGGCATCGGATTTACTGCATATACGATCAGCGGCGACCCGATGATCGGCCTGAGGGCGGGCACAGACCGCCCCTACGGGGTTGCCCTGATCTGCGGCACCGGCACTAACGCAGCCGGCCGCAACCCGCAGGGCCAGCACTTCCAGTGCGGCGGCTTCGATTATATGTACGGCGATTTCGGCGGCGGCGGCGCACTGAATATCGAGGTATTCCGCACGGTCATCCGCGCCTGGGACGGCCGGGAGTCTGCCACCCTGCTCACGGAGCCGCTACTGAAGCTACTCGGCTATGAACGGGTGGAGGATATGTACAATGATTTCCTCGATCACAGCAAGCAGGTGCCGCTGGATGCCGCCCGCCTGCTCTTCCCGGCGGCTGCCGAAGGCGATGCTGCGGCGCTCGCCATCCTGCACCGTCAGGGCGTGGAACTGGGCAAGGCGGCAGCCGCCGTTATCCATAGATTAGGCATGGAGAACGATGGTTTTGATGTAGTGCTGGCCGGAAGCCTGCTGACCCGGGGCGACCGCGGCTGGATCCGCGATCCGATTGAACAGGCCGTGCGTGAAGCGGCCCCGGGTGCGTCTATAGTGACTTTAACTACGGAGCCAGTCGTCGGCGCCCTATGGTCGGCGCTGGAGAGTGACGGCATCACGATAAGCCATGAAATGTATGAGCAAATGCGTCCCTTTCAGGAATTTGAACATATCCCCACAACAACAAGACAGGAGTGATTCATCTTGGCAGTTAACCAAGGTCTTAAGATCGCCGTTATCGGCGGGGGTTCTTCCTATACCCCGGAACTGGTAGAAGGCTTCATTCTGCATTACAAGGAGCTTCCGGTGCGGGAGCTATGGCTTGTGGATATTGAAGCCGGCTTGCATAAACTGAACATCGTAGGCGCTCTGGCCAAGCGGATGGTCGAGAAATCCGGCCTTCCTATAGAGGTCTACCTCACCACCGACCGCCGCGAAGCCATTGCAGGTGCCGACTTCGTCAGCACCCAGATCCGCGTCGGGATGCTGGATGCCCGCGCCCGCGATGAGTCCATTCCGCTGAAATACGGCGTGATCGGCCAGGAAACGACCGGCCCCGGCGGAATGTTGAAAGCGCTGCGCACGATCCCCGTCATCCTCGGCATCTGCCGTGATATCGAGGAGCTGGCTCCGGACGCCTGGCTGCTCAACTTCACCAATCCGGCAGGTATGGTGACCGAAGCGGTACTGAGGTATTCGAAGGTAAAGAGCATCGGCCTCTGCAATGCCCCGATTGGTCTGATTAAGCAGGTATCCGCCAAATATAATGCGGCCCCAGACCGGATCTATGCCGAGTTCGTCGGTCTCAATCACCTGCACTGGATCACCCGCATTGATGTCGAAGGTGAAGACAAGCTGGATGACATGCTGGCCGATACCGCCGGCTACAGCGCGAAGAATGTTCCGGCGCGCGAGTGGAATCCCGAGTTCCTGCAATCGCTGCATGCCCTCCCCTCTTATTATTTGAAATATTTCTATATGACGGATGCGATGCTTGAAGAACAGCAGGCCTCGGCCTCAAAAGGCGAGAACCGTGCAGAAGTCGTCAAGCGCGTGGAGGAAGAGCTGTTTGAAATCTACGGAAACCTGGAGCTTAGCGAGAAGCCGAAGCAGCTGGAGCAGCGCGGCTGGGCTTTCTATTCGGAGGCTGCCGTCAACCTGATGCGCTCGCTGTATAACGGCACCAATGACATTCAGACGCTGAATGTTGCGAACCGCGGCATCCTGGACTTCCTGCCGGATGATGCCAGCATCGAGGTCAACTGCGTTGTCACCAAGACTGGCCCACTGCCGCTGCCGCTGACCAAGATTCCGCCGATGGCCAAAGGGCTGATCCATGCGGTCAAGACCTACGAGCAGCTCGCCATCGACGCTGCCGTTACCGGAGACCGGAGCCTGGCTATTCAAGCTTTGGCACACCATCCGCTTGTCCCTTCTGTCGAAGTGGCTATCGCTATGCTGGATGAGATGCTGGAAGCGAATAAGGAGTATCTGCCGGCATTCTTCGGGCAAGAGCCCACGTCTGTACCTGCCTTGTACTTCCCCCGGTCTTAGGTGACGTCAAATCATCAGGTGTACAAATTGGAAAAAGTTGTTATACGGGACCGGACGATTTCATATATCTAAAGCATGAGTTTGATAAAAGGGGGGAATAGGTTTGAATGCATTCGTTGCCCGCTCTTTAGATGAAATACGTTTCTGGTCCAGAATCATGAAGGAGCATTCGTTGTTTTTAAAACTTGGTTTCAGATGTGAAGATACTCAGTTAATTAGGGAAGCAGAGCAATTTTATGCCACATTTGAAGCCATAGAAAACAAAGCGAATACTTTTGACGTTGGGACAGATCCCCAGAACATTCAGCGGTTTAATTCTGAGGTTCATACTGCTGTGTCCCATATCTGGGCATTTAAAAGAAAGGTGCTTGGATTAATACTGCAATGCAAGCTGCCGGGCGGAAATAACTTCCCCTTATTGGTTGATCATGTAAGCAGAGAAGCTAATTATTTCCGAAACCGCTTGAATGAACTCAATTCAGGGCAACTAGAGCCCTTGCCTGATGCGATTATTGACGAGAATGTCTTCTTTCTTAAGATTATGGCTGACCACGCGAAATTTATCGGCCATTTGCTGGACCCCTCTGAAAGAAAATTGGTTGACCAGGCACGAGAATTCAGTAATGAATTTGATACGCTTTTGTTTCAAGCCATGGATTTAAGTCATATGCGGCCACAATCTCAAACCGTCCCTTTATTAAGCCAATTTGTTGATGAAAACAGGGTATCTGTGAAATCACTCCGTGATTTCAAAAAAACTGCACGTGATTTAATTGAGGAATGCCGAATTAAAAGCATCATTCATCCGTTACTGGCAGACCATGTATTTCGTGAAGCTGAACGTTTCCTTTTTATACTCGATATGTTTGATAAATCCTTGTCGGGTGTTAAGGTGAACAAGCGGGAAATCCTGTTTTAAACGAAGAATCGCACCTAAATGGATAAAGGCGAATTCCCACTCCCTCCCGGGTAAGAATTCGCCTTTGGTTCATGTATTTCTTATTCGATGGCCACAGTTATAGGCCCAGGGTTATTATCATTGCAAATAAGCTCTAATCTTCCCGATCATCTCCTGAACCTCTTCATCCGTCAAATAGGTTTGGCCCGGATTCATCTGGAAGGTGGAACCATAATCCGCCTGCCCGTCGTACTTCGGAACGATGTGCATATGTAGATGATGCAGCTTGTCGCCGTAAGCGCCATAGTTTATTTTATCCGGCCCGAAGGCCTGGTCCACCGCTGCGGCTACCTGCGCAACATCATTCATGAACGCGGACAACTCGCCTGCGGTAAGCTGGAACAGCTCTTTTACATGATCGCGGTAGACCACATTGCATCTGCCCTTATACGTCTGCTCTTTGAACAGAAAGACTGTCGAAACCCCCAGCTCGCAGATTTCAATCATCAGGTTGTCCCGCCGTTCATCCTCCATACAATACATACACTCCTGATTCTTTTCCATATCTTCAGATCCTTTCCCCTCTGGATTACACTGCGATATCTTAGTACACGCTCTATACTGCTCCACAAATCTGCTGCCGACTATTAAAACGGTTACACTCTATCAAATTCCGATGCTCCTGGTTACGCCCGGTGCTGCTTGCGGTACTGCAGCGGAGAGCGCCCCGTAATTCCCTTGAACACCCGCCCGAAATGAGCGATGCTGTCGAAGCCCGTCGCTTCTGCGACCCGGGTGATCGGCCAATCTGTATCCGTCAGCAGCGCCTTCGTCTCGCGGATGCGGACATAATTCAGGTACTCGATAACCGTGAACCCTGTCGTCCGCTTGAACGTCCGGCACAAATACGTGGAGCTAACGAAGAACTGCTCGGCAATCCCGCCAAGGGTAAGCTTCTCGCCGTAGTGGGCATCCAGATATTCAATAATACCGTACACCCGGCGCTGCCCCTCGCTTTGTTCGGGAGAGACCAGGGCGGGCTTCGCCTTGCGTATCCGCTCCAGCTGGATCAGCAGCTGCAGCAGCAGCGTCCTGGTATATTCACTGCCCCACAGCTTAGCCTCCTTCTGTTCACCCAGCATGGCGTAGAGCAAATCAGCAATCACTCCCTGTTCATGCGCAGTAGGCCGCAGCAGGAAGCTCTCCCCCGCAAAGACATTCATCCAGTTCGGCCCGGGAGCAGCCGGTTCCAGATACGAATCATCGAAGCTGACCAGGACCCGTTCATGCGGCTGGTGGTTTCCGCCCGTTGTGCGGTGCAGATGATTTTTGTTAATAAACACCAGGTCTCCGGCCTCCAGCGCGTAAATACGGTTGCGGATATAGTAATGCCGTTCCCCGGACAGCAGATAGTAAATCTCATAGAAATCATGGAAATGGTCAATGTCCATATTGAAGTATCCGCTCCGCTTGAGCTGCTCGATCTGAAAGATGGGCTCCACTCTGCACCAGGCCTCCTGTGAGGATAAGATATGCATACTTTCCGGTTAAATAGACTAAATACCGTACACTTTCTGCATTTCCTATACTATAAAATAGAATCAAATCCAAGTAAATGGAGTGATCCCCTTGTCCAAAAAGAAATATGTAATCGTCGGTACCGGTGGCCGGGCCGAATTTTTCTACGGCGCTCTTGTTACCGTTTACAACGAGACGTCCGAGCTGGTCGCCATCTGTGATGTCAATCAGACGCGGATGAATTTCGCTAACCATATGCTGACTGATAAATACGGCTACCATGAGGTGCCTACCTACAAAGCCGAAGATTTCGACCGGATGATTGCCGAAACCAAGCCTGACTATGTACTGGTAACCACCATTGACCGCACGCATCACAAGTATATTATCCGCGCAATGGAGCTTGGCTGTGACGTCATTTCCGAGAAGCCGATGACGATTGACGAAGAGAAATGCCAGGAGATCTTCGATGCCATCCGGCGCACCGGCAAGAATCTGCGTGTCACCTTCAACTACCGCTATGCGCCGCATAACACGAAGATCCGCGAGGTCATTATGGACGGCGTGCTGGGCGAGATTCTGTCCGTCAATTTTGAATGGCTGCTGAACACCCAGCATGGAGCGGACTATTTCCGCAGATGGCACCGCGATAAGCGGAACAGCGGCGGCCTGCTGGTGCACAAATCGACGCATCACTTCGACCTGATGAACTTCTGGCTCGCTTCACAGCCGGATACAGTGTTCGCCATGGGCGATCTGCGCTTCTACGGCAAGGAGAATGCCGAGAAACGCGGCATCACCGAGTTCTACCAGCGCGCCTACGGCAGCAAAGCTGCCGAGAACGACCCGTTCGCGCTTCATCTGGACCGCAACGAGCACCTGAAGAGCATGTATCTGGATGCCGAGCATGAAGACGGCTACCAGCGCGACCAGAGCGTCTTCGGAGACAATATCAGCATCGAGGATACAATGAATGTTATGGTCAAATATAAGAACAAGACAGTCATGAACTATTCGCTTAACGCGTATATGCCGTGGGAAGGCTTCATCATCGTCTTCAACGGCACGCAGGGACGGATGGAGGTCCGCATTACGGAGCAGTCCTACGTCAATTCTGGCGGCAAAAAAGAGAACGAAGGCGCCCTGGAAGGCGTGAATATCATGATCTATCCGCACTTCAAAGAGCCTTACCGCGTGGAGTTCGAGAGCAGCGCAGGCGGACACGGCGGCGGCGATCCGGTGCTGTTGCGCGATATTTTTGACAAGAAGCAGGAAGACCGCTTCAACCGTGCAGCCTCGCACAAGGACGGCGCAATGTCGATCATGACCGGCATTGCCGCCAACCGCTCCATCAAGACCGGCCAGCCGGTGAAGGTTGATGATATCTGGAAGGCGTAGTTCACCGGTCGGCATCCGTTAAATTATGCAGCAGACCAAAGAACCCATCCTCCGCCTGAACGCGGAGAATGGGTTCTTGTTTATTTTCAGCGGATGCTCGGGACAGGTTTGGCTTAAATGACCTTGTGCTGCAGCCACTTCTCGCCGAGGAAACGCCGTATGAAGATGAAGCCGCGTATCCCCCATTCACAGTTCATGGCCAGCCATACCCCGATAATGCCCATGTTCAGCACAATCCCCAGAATATATCCGAGTACTACACGGAACAGCCACATTGAGAGCATGGAAACAATCGAGGTGAACTTGGAATCACCCGCTGCTCTGAGCGCCGAAGGGGTAATGAAGCTGATCGACCATAACGGAATCTGGGCCAGCGAGTTGATCAGGAAGACGATGAAGATATCCCGGACAATCTCCTGCGGCGGATGGAACATCGATACCAGCGGATTAAATAACGGGAAGATCAGCAGTCCCATCAGTATAAAAGAGGCCGAAGACAGCCACAGGAAGGACTTCACAAATTTGCGTGCATCTTTGACATTGCGGCTTCCTATGCATTGACCGACCACCGTAATCAGCGTCAGGGACAGTGCATTCGCCGGAATCTGCATTACTCCCGCCAGCGTAGAACTGATCGCATTGGTAGCAATCGCATAGGTACCCAGGCTGACGATGAAGATCTGCGTGAGAATTTTCCCGCCGTTGAAGAACATCTGCTCCGCCGCAAACGGCAGGCCGATCGACATGATTCTCCGGAGCATCGTCCAGTTCAGCACCAGCAGGTCACGGATCTTTACATGCAGACTGCTGTCCAGCCGGAAGAGATAGATCAGCGAGCAGGCGGCCGCAAGATACCGCGATATATTAATGGCAATGGTCATTCCGAACACACCCATATGCAGCCCGTTAATGAAGACAAAGTTCAGCAGCACATAGGAGAAATTCATGATCAGTGACAGTACGAGCGATGCCCTCGTCCGCCCGATGCCGCGCAGCGCGCCGCATACCGCCTCCATCACAGCAATCCCCAGATAGGACAAGCTGCTGCCGATCAGATACGTCCGGGCATTGGCCATCACCTCAGGCGAAGCCGCACCGAACAATAAATGCAGCAACGGACCATGGAACACAATTCCGAATAAGCCGATGCAAAAAGCCATCAAAGAAACGGAAGACACCGCTCCGGCGGTCGCCTTGGAGACCATTAGCTCATTGCCGCTCCCTTTGTACTGGGCTACAACGACAGTACCCCCTGTAGATACGGCGATGAACACACTGATCAGAAAAATATTCAGCGAATCTATCATATTCACCGCACTGATTGCTGCTACCCCGGAGGAACTGATCATCGCTGTATTGACGAGATTCAGCCCGACCACGAAGGCCTGGTCCACCAGTACAGGGAGGAATAATGCTATGATCTGGCGATAGTCAATGGATTCTCCGGAGAAATGCTTCTCAAGGAATCGCTGGCTGGGCTTCATATTGCTGCTGGGCTCCATTACAAATTCACTTCTCTTATGTTTAGACTTGTTGCGGCAAACTTCCGCAAAAATAAAAAAAGGCTCTTCAGGAAGAAGAGCTTTCGCTTGCACTACGTATAAAGCTGTATGCGGTCAAGAGGACTCGAACCTCCACGATATTGCTATCACTGGCACCTGAAGCCAGCGCGTCTGCCAATTCCGCCATGACCGCAAAGAAAAGATTCAATGCAATGCAAGAATTAATATATCATGATTTTGCCGGAAGAACAAGAGTTTTTTTATTTTTTTGTTCAAGATAATTATCATAGGAAGATTCGCTGAATAAAGCGGAAATCAGGACAGAGTACTTTAACAGCAGCATCCGGCAGGCGTCCGGAAAAATCCTGTGCATCAACCTGCAGTTGATTTTTTCATCTCCGGGCCTATACTCCAATAAATGGTCATATCAGGAGTTCAGATTATAATAGAGTTACGACGTCGAAATCCATTATAGGAGTTGTACTTTGTATGGTTAGTAGCGAAAAGGTTGGACAAAGGATTGCCACGCTCCGGAGAACAAAAGGCTTGTCACAGGAACAATTAGCGGAACTGCTGCATGTCAGCGCCCAGGCGGTGTCCAAATGGGAAACCGGCAAATCCCTGCCGGAGACGGCGACCCTCCCCCTGCTATCCGCTGCATTAAGCCACTCGATCGACAGCATTCTGCTGCCTCAAGAGCTTGTAGTGCTCTCAGCTATCTACACGGATGGCCGGCAGGAGCTGGATGTTACTCATTTCGTGAATCAATTTGTTACCTCGAACCGCCTAAGCTTAATTGCCGGGGATCAGATTTTTCCCCAATCTTTAGAGGGTGACCGTCTAAAGCTGCTGCTCGTTACCTATGAGACCCCAGCGGGAATCTATTCAACTTATGTGCTGAAGGACCAGCTTTTGGTGATAGATGTTCATTCTACCGGCTATGTCTCCGGCGGCAATGAGCTGCAGATTCTTGAAGCCAAATACGGTAATGAACAGGCGAACCGCAGCGTCTTACAGAAAATGAAGCATTATGAGCATTTCCGGTGGAATTCATTCACCGCCTCACATGAGCTGTTTCCGAGTCTGATTGACAATGAAGGCAATGACTACCTGCTGCTGGTGTACCTGAATGGTCATGGCATTCATGCTATTAGCTGTGCAGAAGGCGAACAGATTCATTACAGTCCGGACCGGGCCTCTCTCTGCCAAAGTGATCCTGCCGATCAGCAGTGCATTGTAGAGGGAGTCAGCCGGCTGGGATTCGGCCGGGGTATGGACTGCTCCTGGGCAGGAGCAATGACGCTCTCACTTGCCGCCAGAGGGATAGAGACAACCTATGAGCGGGTTATGGGCTATTCAGGAGCATGCTGGAGGGTCGCCTTTGAACCAGTGTGGGATTACAGCTCTGCGGATGCGCTAGTCGTCTATGACTACTCCGTGCCAGCCTGCACAGCTTATGGAATACACGCCATCCAGGCCAACCGGCTGGAACCGCAGCAGCGCGCAGCCGAGAAGCTGGCAATTCTCGAGGATATTCGTGCAGGCAGGCTGCCTATAGCCATTAATCTCAGGGTGGCACCTGAATGGGGAGTGATTACCGGATATTTGGAGGATGGCCTAACCCTGCTGTGCCGGAGTTATTTTGACGATGAGACCTTTGAAGCGCTTGAAGCAGACTCCGAATTCCAGATGTATATGGAGGTAAGCAAGGGTTACCTTCATGTCGATCATTGGCCCTATAAGATTATCCGTCTTGGCGAACAGACCATGCTCCCTTCTGCATTGGATAATCTGTATGCTTCCCTTCGGATTAAGCTCGATTCTATGCATATGGAGTCCGAAGGCAATAGCTGTTATACAGCCGGCTACAAGGCTCTGGAAGTATGGAGCGAGGGACTGCTGGACCATCAGTGGTATGCTACAGCGGAGGATGAAGCGTACAGCCGCAGGCTCTCAGTCAACCACTTCTGCATGATGGCGCTGGCCGATGCCAGAAGAAGTGCCGCCGCCTATTTGCAGGAATCTCTGCCTCTGGTGCAGGATCCGCGTGAGCTGACAGCCTTGTCGGAAATGGCCGGGGTATATGCTGAAATGGCTGCTCTGCTCGAAGACTTTTATAAGAATCTTGCCGATCCTGCTGTAGTCCGGAAGACAGGAGCCTCACCCCGGTTTAGCTGGACGGCCCGGCAACGGGAAAAGCAGGCAGAGCTACTGACGCTGGTAGCGTCATTGGAGCGCCGGGGAGATACACTTGCAGAGACAGTGCTTGGCATAACAGAGGATTGACCTGAAATGGCTCAAGGAGAAGCGCTTAGCGCTTCTCCTTGTTTGGGCGGCAGCCCGCGGATTAAGCCAATTTACGGACCGGCCGCAGCACCGCATACCCGTACCCTTCGGGGAAATGGCGCTGATAGTCCTGCTTGACCTCTTCGTCCCATGCATAGCCCATGGCCGCCGGATCATAATTCCAGGCCACTTCCTCTACGATGCGCATCACCTGCCCATTGTCCTGCAAATAATCAAACGGCGGGTGAAAAAAGACCAGATACTCCGATTCCGGCACATCACGGCACTCCATGCCCTCCGGTATTTCACCATCATAGTCTGCTGCAACAGGAATGCCGTACAGGTAACCCTTGCGCCCATCCTGATAGAACCAGCCTGCCGTCTGGCCCAACTGCCCTGGAAGCGTATGATGAGACATGCTCTCCAGCGTTCCGGAGACCTCATCGCAGTCATGCCCGTTCTCCCAGAACCCTCCGTAATTCTTCGAGTCGATATCCCGGATGCCGATGAATTTATGCGCCGGTATGAACTCAAGCTTGATCTCTGCTTCCTGCAAATGCACTTGTCTCATTCTATCCCGCTCCCTGATCAGATAATGATAAGGGGAGAACACCTCGGCCCGAATGGCGAGCGGAATCGGCCGCGGGGCTTTGCGGTAGGCATGGGGAGTAATCTTGAAGGCTCTAAGAAACGCCCGCGAGAATGCCTCCTGTGAAGAAAAGCCGAACTTCACGGCAATATCGAGTATCCGCGTATCCGTATCCCTCAGCTCCAGGGCCGCCCGGCCGATTCTGCGCTGCCAGATGTAATCCCGCAGCGTCATCCCGGTCAGAGCATGAAACTGCTTGGTGCAATAATACGGCGAATATCCCAGCTGTTCAGACATCTTCAGCAGCGTGGGCGAAGCCGCAAGGTCTTCTTCGATCCAGTCAATCATGAGCTGAACCATCTCGTTCCATTCGTACAATGATGTTCCCCTCCTTTCATCAAGAATCATAACAAAGAGCATTTCCCCATATTTGATCTGAATTGCACTGTCCTTACGCCAGCACCGCCGGCTCCATCTTCCCGCCGATAATGATATGCTTCAATACACTATCCCTGCTGAACCCGTTCTTGTCATAGAAGCGGACCGCTGCTTCATTCTCCTCGTTGACATCCAGCCCGATGCGTGTATAACCCAGACCTCTATAGGTCTCCGCCAGATAGGCAATCAACTTCCTGCCCGTTCCCCGGCTTCTCTCATCAGGGCGGATACAGATGTACTCCAGATGGAGGATGCCGGTCAGAGCATTTCTTCTAACAATTATGTATCCTATGAAAGAACCCTCGTTAAGGACAGCGTAGATATCATAATTACTGTTGCCGCTATCCTCTATTTCCGCTGTGATATGCTCTTGTGTCAAAGTCGCTCCCTGGAAGCCTTGATTATGCAGTTCAATAATCTGATCCAGCCACTCCGACTCAGGCTCTGTGACGGGCACAATGGACAGGTCCCCGTAACTGCTGCTATTAAGCGGTAAATCAGTATCCATCGAATAATGATAGTGGGTTCTCACCTTCTCGGTACGATAGCGGGCGGCATATTCAATCAGCGGAACATTATCCGCACGGGTGAACAAGTGGATATACCGGATCGCCGCTGAGTCCGCGGCTTCGCTCAGATACCTGAATAACAGCTGGAGTTCATCCTCAGGGCGGGCGGAATAAAAGGGTCCCCACACTTCTATATCCTCTTGTCCACCGCCTACGTCATAGGTGTCCAATATAATTGCACCCGTGATTTCTTCTCCCTCATACAACACGAGGCTTGCTTCTGCCATACCGTCACTCAGGTCATGAAGAATATCATCAAGTGCGCTGCCCACGTACCCGCATTGCTGGCTTTCAGTATTACGGGCACAGATAAATACCGCCAGATTCCGGATGTCGGTCAAATGCCTCTCCCCCTTGGATTAGAATATAGAAATGGCAGATTATACCACTGCATATTGATATTACGATATTTTTATGGAAAATACAGCACATGGTTGTTCAATTTATTCCGGAAAACTCCATACCCGCACAAGCCGCCTTCCAGGTTCTGAGTAAAATATAGTAAATAGAACAATGAGGTGAGTGACGAATGGCAAATTCAACAAAAATCCGCAAGCGGGCGCAGCAGTTGAAGGGCCGGCCGGTCTGCATTACTTTGCATGATGGACGTTCATATGTAGGATGGATAACAGACCTTAATAAAGAAGCAGTAATCCTCTCCAGAACAAGCACACATCATAAGTCTAAACGGAAATCGTCTTCAGGTGCCCGGAAAGCAGATGTCTCCGGCTTCATGCCTTTACTCGGATCGTTCATGGGCGGGGCAGGCGGAGCTGCCGGTATCGGAGGTCTGGGGAAATTCATGGGAATGTTCGGAATGGTGCAGAAGGCGATGCCTGTCATGAAGATGGGCTACAATATGATTAAGTCGATCCGGCCCTTCCTGGGCGGTCTCAAGGGCTTAATGGGCTAACGCTGTAACGGTATAAGCAGCGGCATAAGCAGAAACGGCTGTGCACTCCTATTGAGGGCGCCAGCCGTTTCTTTTTCAGCTGCTTTTCTGCCAAAAAGGGGGACGTTGCCGGTTTATTTTTTGACCACAATGAAGTTATCTTCTATTAACAGCCAATTCTGCGGAAAAGGCAGACCAAGCTTCCAATAGCTGATGCCCCGGAGACCCAGCTCCTTGATCAAATCGAACTTGGCCTGAATCGAGCGGGCATCTTCGAACCATACCTTATGCTGCCGGCCTGCGTCATCGGTGTAATCGAAATGCGGAGCCTGGGCTTTATAGTCGTACTGAATGGCGGCATTCCTGTTCCTCGCCAGATCAATTGCCGCCTGCGGGCTAAGTGCTTTGGCATACTCTCCGCCAGCCACATAAGGCAAAGTCCAATCGTAGCCGTACAGATTCTGGCCCATCATAATTTTGCCGGGGGGAATTTCACTGGCCGCATACGTCAGCACCTGACGCACCGGTCCTATAGGCGAAACGGCCATCGGCGGGCCTCCGCTGTATCCCCATTCGTAGGTCATAATAATGACAAAATCAGCAACCTGGCCATGCACTTTATAGTCATGCGCCGTATACCAGGCCCCGGTTTGGGAGGCACTGGTTTTGGGAGCAAGTGCAGTCGACAGCAGGAAGCCCTCCTTGTGAATGATGTCCGCTGCCTTGCGCAAAAAGGCATTATACGCTTCGCGGTCCTCCGGCCGGAGGAATTCCAGGTCAAAGTGGATATCTCTGAAATTCAGCCGCTTCGCCTCTGTCACAATGTTCTCCAGCAGCCGGTCCTGCACCGCTACATCATTCAGTATAATCCGTCCCAGCTCCGAGCTGAACTGGGCATCCTCCAGATTCGTGACGACCAGCATCAGCGTGACCCGGTTCTGCGCCGCGATTGAAGCCAGATTATCCAGCGGCGGCGCCTGCAGCGAGCCGTCCCGCTTAATCCGGAAACTAAACGGAGCCAGATACGTAAGCTCAGGGGCAGCTTCTGCGGCAGCATTCTGCAGCGCCTGGGAGACCGCTTCCCCTCTCGGCTCAATATAGGCATTCACTTCTGCCTGCCGCCTTGGCACAGGAGGTATGTACAGGCGGAACCCGGCCTGCAGCGGCAGGTTCAGCGTCAGCCCGTTCACTTCTGCCAGATCGCTGGCCTTCAGGCCGAATCTCTTCGCGATACTATAGAAGCTATCCCCCTGTTGAACCCAATAATACTGGCCTACGATAGGAATCACCAGCGTTTGTCTAATGACCAGTCTCTCTGGCGCAGACAACTGATTCGCCTCAGTTATCGTATCCATGTTCACGCCATAAGCATCAGCGATCCCATACAGCGTCTGTCCCGGCTGCACAACATGTATTTGCATCTTTCCATGCTCACCCCTTCATAGTAGCAGTTATACCCCTATTTTATTCGGCAGTGCTGCAGGTATGCGGACGCAAAAAGACACCCCGGAGGGTGTCCTGAAATTAAAAGCTGTTACACCTGCTTGAATTCAATCCACTCAATTTCCAGACCCGGTTTGACGAAGTCCAGCTTCATTTCATACAGACCGGCCTCAAGTCCGATCTTGACCAGCTTCTGTCTGATCCATTTGCCTTCTGTCCCGTTCGTCTGAATGGTGGTCACTGGCTGTCCGTTCAGGGTCACGTTGCAGGCGCTTTGGGCAAGCTCGGGTTCCGGGGACATGATGCTGACGAAGATCCGGTACTCACCGGCTTCATCCGCCTGGATATAGGTTGGTCCAGACACACTAGGTGCAACCTGTGCGTTCTGGCTCAACACCTGAACCTGCTCAACCACCAGGGAAGAGTCTGCCTTAAAGGTCTCGACAGCTTCTACAATCTCATGCTTTCTGGAGAAGACCGGTGCCTGCATGATGAATTCGCAAATGTTGATGGCCGAGCGCTGAAGCTCGCCACGGGTAAGTGTTCCATTCTCCAATGATTCGAGCGTATTGTCATCATAGGCGTTGACTTCCGCACCATAATTGGATACTACCATGTATAGATCGTTCTGTGCCCGGACCATCCAGTTCGTGTTCTTGCGGTCCGCAGCGCCTCCATTCACGACATCATTCATGATTGCCCACCAGTCGGTCATTACAATCCCCCGGAAGCCCCATTCACCGCGCAGCAGCGTGGTATTCAGATCATAGTTAGAAGCTGCCCAGTGTCCGTTGACCGGATTATAGGAGGTCATGATCGAATTCGCACCGCCCTGCTTCACAGCAATTTCGAAGCCCTTCAGGTAAATCTCGCGCAGCGCGCGTTCGGATACGACAGCATCCACTTTGCTGCGGTGCTTCTCCTGGTTGTTGCAGGCGAAGTGCTTCAGCGTGGCATTGGAGCCGCCCTTCATAATACCGCGCGTGCATGCGGCAGCGAAGATCCCTGAGATCAGCGGGTCTTCAGAGAAATATTCGAAGTTACGCCCGTTCAGCGGACTGCGGCGGATATTAAGACCCGGTCCCAGCAATGCATCCACCTGGTTGCGCAATAATTCCTGGCCTTCCATAACATACAGCTCTTCAACCAGTTCTGCATTCCATGTAGCAGCAAGCAGGGTGCCAATCGATACCTGGGTTGCCTTCTGTCCGCTGTCCATCCGGATACCGGACGGGCCGTCTGCTGTAGCGGCAACCGGAATACCGTAACTGAACAGGCTGTCGCTGACTCCGCCGAAAGCCGAAGCCGTCCCCGGCGTAACCAGCGGACTGCTCATTCCTTCGCCTCTGACAATGGCCGCCAGATCATGGTCGCTGAGCTGGGCAATGAACGTATTCATGCTGACTTTGCCTTCATGAACATCTCGCAAGGTATGGCCCTGATTGCCGGTCTGTACCAATGTCTCCGGAAGATTGCTTTCAATCCGCGCTGCCATATCTACCTTGCGTACCGGCACCTCAGCAGAGATCAGTTCATAAGAACCGTCTTCCTTCCGGGCCCCCGGTTTCATTCTCTTGAAGCTCTCAGTCGGTGCCATCGCCTCTTGCAGCTGCTCTACAACCTTAAGCTCATCCAGAACATAACCTGCTTGTCCATCTACGTTAACTTCCGTCACGGCTTTAACACTGGTTCCCACGTAGAAGCGGTAGGTTCCAGCTTCCAGTACATAAGCGGAAGGATGCCCTGTCACTCCGGCGTCATCATACGAAGCCAGAGAATGGAGCGGGAAGCTTACCGTAAGGTGCTGGGACTCTCCCGGCTCAAGCAGCTTGGTCTTCCCGAATGCCGCCAGCGCTTTGGCTGGTTTGCCCAGTTGTCCCTGCGGCGCTTCATAATATACCTGCACCACTTCTTTACCGGAGTAGGTATCTCCTGTATTGGTTACAGTTACACCGATCTGAATCTGTGGTTCACCCGCCTGGTCCACCAGCTTCGCTTCCTCCGGCGCAAGCTCAAAGGCGGTGTAGGAGATGCCATAGCCGAATTCATACTGAACCTTATCCGGACAGAAGGTCTCGAAATAACGGTATCCTACATAGATATCTTCCTCATACAGGTTCTTGAACTCATTGCCGTAGTTGCTTGTGGACGGGTAATCCTCAATGGAATACGCGATCGTATCCGTCAGCTTGCCGCTTGGCGTCACCTCTCCGGCCAGTACATCGGCAATCGCATTGCCGCCTTCCATACCGCCATGCCAGGAATAGATCACAGCAGAGATGGGATGTACATATCCGGCATCGTTAACCCAGCTCATATCCATAATATTCGAGACATTGAGCACAACAACAATCTGTTCAAAATGAGCCGTAACCTGCGTAAGCATAGCCTTCTCATCTTCCGTCAACCGGTAGCTTCCCGGTGCATCGGCATTGTCCTGATCCTCACCGGCGGTACGTCCAATCACTACAACAGCCTTGGCCGACTGGCTTCTTGCTTTCTTCACCAGCTCATCCGTAAGCGGCATTTCCTTCTGGTTCCACGGCTCAGCCGCCCATACTTTTCCGCCGTCGTCAAACGGGTTAAGTCCGATCCAATCCTCGTAAGCTGCTGCCAGTTCTTCATTAACACTGATGTTCTTCTTGCTGCGCAGACCGTCGAGCAGGTTAGTCGTATATGCAACATGAACACTTCCGCCTGATCCTGTACCGCTGCGGTAGTAATTCACTTGTATTCTGCCAAAAATGGCAACGCTCTCGCCGTTTCCAAGCGGAAGCACCTGCCCCTCATTCTTAAGCAACACCGTGCCCTCTGCGGCTACTACCCGGCTAAATTCTGCAAAACCCTCTAACGGCACTCCGATATTCTGTGTACTCAATTGGTTTCCTCCTGTTTGTTCGTTTCCCAACGTGTATTGATTCTATAGATAACACCCTCCCTTACGGGATTCACGATATCTTGAACCTTTGTTGTTATTTATATAGCATATCCTTCTAAGAATAAAAGCTACAGCCCTAATATACAAGCTCTGCAGCTTAAAAAGCAAAACCGGGCAACCGCATTCTCTTCGCCCGGAACCCCTCTTAAGAACAAAATCGCCCGGAGGGCGAATCAGCACCTTACTACATTAGATTAGTTCCTTGATCACCGTTGCCGGCTAAATTCCCATTAAAATTAGTAGTGACATACAATGGTGGTCATAGGGGTATCATGCATTCCGCATAATTAATTGGAAAAACGTATCCTAATTTAGGTTTATTCGAGAGGTAGACGTAATTAAATGGATAAACGTCATTTATTCTGTTGCATTATCTCGACTCTGATCTATTTGTAGCCTATTAAGTGCTGTTTTTCCAACTGTTGCTTGGCAAAGGCTCTTACGTTCATTAGCAAGTGGACAAAATCCATCTATTTCTGGCCGCCGCCGCAGCCCTCCCCTCCAATGCTGTTTCCATCTAAGGTTTGGGGAATGGTGTAATTCCCCAAACCATGAAAAAAGACACCTGTGCGGGTGTCTTCAAATGTTCTCGCATACAATTCGTTTCACCCGGGGAACTTACGGACTTCTATTTATTTGCGGCGGCGGCTCTTCATCATACGGTTATACATTACAAGAGCGGCAACAACCATGCCAAGCATGGCGACGCTGCTTGCCGATTCCTGCGACATCCCAAACATCAGACAAATACTTGAAACCAAGGTTCTCGTAAGCAACGCAACCGCAATCAGCATGATTGGCCGCCAAATGTTGTATCCTCTCATTCCCAGCAACACTCCTAACCCAATTTTCAGAAACAGTACAGTTCTAAATGCTATGAACCATTAGAAACTATTATAGCATAATAAGGAATGCGCATACATTCTGCACGGGTAACCGGCACATAGAGATGCCTTTGACAAGAACATACGTTCGTTATATACTTTCCTCTATGAGGGGGCTTGTGATCGTGGATGTTATGGAGAAACTTGAGATTCTGACCGCTTCGGCCAAATATGATGTAGCCTGCACTTCAAGCGGTTCAGACCGCAAAGGCCAGGCCGGAAGCTTGGGCAGTACTGCTGCAATGGGCATCTGCCACAGCTTTGCGGCGGACGGCCGCTGTATTTCGCTGCTGAAGGTGCTTATGACCAACGCCTGTGTATATGATTGTGCCTATTGCATTAACCGCAAATCCAATCCCGTCCGCCGGGCGGCTTTTACCCCCGAAGAGATCGCGGATCTTACCATGCAGTTCTACCGCCGCAATTACATAGAAGGGCTGTTCCTCAGCTCAGGGATTATGCGCAATCCGGATTATACAACCGAGCAACTGATAGCAGCACTGGAGCTGCTGCGGAATGTGTACCATTTCAACGGCTATATTCATGTAAAAGCGATTCCCGGATCTGACGACGCCCTGCTGTCCAGACTCGGACTGCTTGCTGACCGCATGAGCGTCAATATCGAGCTGCCCTCGCAGGAGAGTCTCGGGGTTCTCGCTCCCGACAAGAGCAAAGTATCCATTCTGAAGCCGATGGGGCTGATTAAAGACCGGATTACGGAGAACAGCTCCGATATCGTAAAATATAATCACGCTCCCCGCTTCGCTCCCGCCGGCCAGAGCACACAGATGATTGTGGGCGCCTCGCCCGATACGGATTATCAAATTCTGAATCTAACGGAGGGCCTGTACAAGAAGTACGCATTGAAGCGCGTGTTTTTCTCTGCCTATACCCCGGTGATCGAGGATTCGCTGCTGCCCTCTTTGGACACCGAACCTCCGCTGCTGCGGGAGCACCGGCTCTATCAGGCTGATTGGCTGCTGCGCTTCTACGGCTTTCAGGCAAGCGAATTATTGGACGAAGCCGTACCCAACTTCAATCCGCTGCTTGATCCGAAATGCAGCTGGGCCGTTAACCACCGGGAGCAGTTCCCGGTTGAGATCAACCGCGCTCCGTATGAAATGCTGCTGCGTGTACCCGGTATCGGCGTAAGGAGCGCACAGCGGATAGTGAAGGCAAGACGGGCGGGAACGCTGGATTTCCAAGCGCTGAAGAAGCTTGGCGTCGTGCTCAAGCGGGCCCAATTCTTCATCACCTGCAAGGGCAAACCGCTGGAAGGGCTGAAAGTCAGTGAACATACCCTGCTTCGTTCGCTAATGTCCGGCCAACAGCTGGCCCCCTATCAGCCGCACCAAGTTGAGCAGCTGACCTTGTTCGACGACCACTACGCATCGGCCTTGCCGGCAGCAGAAGGATGGGCAGGGTTCAAGAAAGGAGCGGAAGCCTGATGTTCAAGCCGTCCGTTCTGGCTTATACCTATGATGGCAGCTTCCAGGGCCTGCTGTGCTGTGTATTTGAGAGTTATACCTGGAAGGAGATTCCGCTGGCCGTTCATTCAGAGGGCGAGGAGCAGGGCCTGCTGCTGGAATCGAAGTGGATCGAAACTGACCACGCCAAAGCAGAGAGAGTCCTGAAGTCTATCCCGATCCGGATCAGCCAGGAAGCGGAGGAACTGGTCCGTCTGGGGTTCTGGTCAAACACACCGGGGAAGGAACTGCTGCTGCTGAATTTTCTGTATCTCGGCTTCAAGCATGGCCGCAAGGTGATGAATATGCTGGCCGATGATACGGTGCACGCCTTACAGAAGGCGGTTCAGCAGCTTCGGCGGGAAGGTCATCTGTATCTGGGTTTTGTCCGTTTCTCCGTATACGGTCCGGTCATGGCTGCGGTTATTGAGCCGCAGGGATACATCCTTCCTGTGATTCAGGAGCATTTCTGCGACCGGTTTCAGGGCGAGAGCTTCATGATCTACGACCAGACTCATGAAGTAGCGCTGATTCATGAACCCGGACGGGAGGCTATCATACCGCTAAGCGGTTGGATAGCACCTGAGCCGGATGAAGCAGAAGAAGCCTATCGCCGCTTATGGACAGGCTTCTATCATGCGATCGGGATTAAAGAACGCCGAAACGACCGCCTGCGCACCTCACTGATGCCCAAGCGGTACTGGAAGCATATGGTTGAGATGAACGGCAGCAATGGCGTCCCTGCACTCGCTGCTGCGCAGCGGAAGAAGGCGCTACAGCCGGAGCCGCCGAAGACCATCGGCCCGCTCCCTGCTTCACTCAGACAAACAAATACTCATACTTAAGTATTTGTGACCTGAGCACCTTGGACACTCTGCCCAGTTCCTTATCATTTTGCTCTATGAATTGCAGTACAGAGTAGCGATTAAACCGGAGGGTTGTATCAAGTGCACGGGCCTGTTTGGAGAAATCTTTGCTGAACGGTTTGGCTTTGACGCTTCGCAAAGCAACATCTATTGGCATACTTAAAGAATAATCTGCCGTGTCTGATAATAGACTTAATCCATGATCGAAATAGGGACAAAGCTGATATCCTGAATTCCCGTGAATAAAGGCGATATTGTTCAAGTCGGATAATCAACACTATCATTTTCTCTCAAAATGCATTGGTTATAATATTATCCAGCACAAAAAGAGTGCCCCGCAGTCATTATCATGACCACCCGGAGCACTCCCTTCTTGAGAACTTACTATTTAATTCAATTTACACGTGTGAACGTTAATTAGTTCAAAGCCTTCCATACCCAGTTCTCAACCTCTGGAAGATCGATGCCTTCTTCACGGATGTATTGGTTATGTTTCTTCACCATGGCATCCATTTCATCAGCAATCGCCTGATATTTGCCGGCCTCCGGCAAGCTCAGCACAGCTTCCTTCGTGAGGTCGAAGCGGTCCATCTGGTTGAGTACGCGCATATCGAACGGTGTAGTGATGTCGCCATTCTCGCGGTAGCCATGTACATGCAGGTTATGGTTGTGGCGGTCGAAGAACAGGTCTTTGATCAGGCCTTCATAGCCGTGGAAGGCAAAGATGACCGGTTTATCCTTTGTGAAAAATTGATCAAACTCCTCGTCAGATAAGCCGCGCGGATCGAGCTTTTGGCTTCTCAGCTTCAGCAGATCTACCACGTTGATATAGCGGATTTTCAGCTCAGGCAGCTTCTCATGTAGAATCGAGATTGCAGCCAAGCTCTCCATAGTAGGTTCTGTACCCGACGAAGCAATAACCACATCCGGCTCTCCGCCCTTGTCGGTGCTTGCCCAGTCAATGATTTTGAGGCCTTTGTCCACCAGTTCCTGAGCTTCATCTGCCGAGAACCACTGCGGACGCGGGTGCTTGGACGATACAATCAGGTTGATCTTCTGACGGTCATTCAGAATGGTGTCGAAGACAGCCAGCAAGGAGTTGGCATCCGCCGGCAGATACTCACGGATAAATTCCGGCTTCTTGTCAGCCAGATGACCCAGCAGACCCGGATCCTGGTGAGTATAACCGTTATGATCCTGCTGGAACACAGTTGATGTGGCAATGACGTTCAAGGACGGGATATCTGCGCGCCAAGTTTGATCTGTAGCCTTGCGCAGCCATTTGAAGTGCTGGGTAATCATCGAATCAACAACGCGCAGGAACGCTTCATAGCTGGCGAAGAATCCGTGACGTCCGGTCAATACATAACCTTCGAGGAAGCCTTCCGCCTGATGCTCGGATAATTGGGAATCAATAACACGGCCGTAAGGAGCCAGGAATTCATCCTGCGGTTCCTGGATGGAATCCATCCACTGGCGTTTGGTTACTTCAAACACAGGTCCCAGACGGTTCGACATCGTTTCATCCGGTCCGAAAATTCTGAAGTTGCGGTTCTCTTCGTTGAGCGTTACAACCTCCTTCAGGTATTTGCCCAGTACAGCCATATCCTGCGCGATCACTTGACCCGGTACGGAATTATCCAGTGCATAGTTGCGGAAATTCGGCTTGTGCAGATCTTTAATCAGGTTACCGGCGTTCGTTACAGGGTTCATCCCCATACGTCTGTTACCAGTAGGCAGAATCTCAGCCAGATCAGCGTTCAAACGGCCATTCTCATCAAATAGTTCTTCAGGTCTGTAGCTGTTCAGCCATTCGAGCAATGCAGGCGCATGCTTCATGTTCTTCTGATCTACCGGAATCGGCACCTGATGGGCCCGGAAGGAGCCTTCATTCGGCACACCGTCCCACGCTTTCGGACCGGTCCAGCCTTTAGGTGTACGGAAGACCAGCATCGGCCAAGCAGGGCGTGTGGTATCGTTATTTTCACGGGCATTCTTCTGAATCGCTTCGATCTTCTCAATAATGGTGTCCAGAACCTTAGCCATTTCCGGGTGCATCAGATCAGGATTCTCGCCTTCCACGAAGAACGGTTCCCAGCCGCTTCCTGCAAAATAAGCCGTTAACTCTTCTCTGGACATCCGGGACAGAATGGTCGGGTTGCTGATCTTGAAGCCGTTCAAATGCAGAATCGGCAGCACCGCGCCATCTGTAATCGGGTTAATGAACCGGTTGGAGAACCAGGAAGCCGCCAGAGGTCCGGTCTCTGCTTCGCCGTCACCTACAACAACTGCCGAGATCAGGTTCGGATTATCCAGAACTGCGCCCACACTGTGAGACAAGGAGTAACCCAGCTCGCCGCCTTCATGAATCGATCCTGGTGTTTCTGGGGCAGCATGGGAAGCCACTCCGCCCGGGAAGGAGAACTGTTTGAACAATTTCTTCAGTCCAGGGATATCCTGAGTGATCTGCGGGTAGATTTCGGTGTAGCTTCCGTCCAGATAGGAGTTCGATACCATAACCTGGCCGCCATGCCCCGGACCTTCAATATAGAACATATCCAAATCATATTTAGTAATTACGCGGTTCAGATGCGCGTAGATAAAGTTCTGCCCAGGGATGGTGCCCCAGTGTCCGATCGGCTTCACTTTTACGTCTGCGTCCTTCAAAGGTTCTCTTAACAACGGGTTATCCTTCAAATAGAGCTGACCCACGGAGATGTAGTTCGTTGCGCGCCAGTAGGCGTCAAGCTTTGCCAAATAAGTTTTAGAAGAATAATCCACCTGTGCGATTGATAATCCCATTTCTTCCACTCCCTAATTTTTATCTTTGTATTTTGAATGTATCACTTCTACAGTTACATCATACTCCTGACTTTAATAAATTCAATCTTTTTAGCAATTGATACGGTCCAATATTGTGAAATTTTGAACATAGTATGAAATCGGGAGCAATAAATTTATATATAACCTTTATTTTATGATTTATGTAAATAAATTCTAATCAAATTTTCGATGAAAAAACTTCTAAAGCATCTCCCTTCTGGACATCACCATTCCAAATACGGTATCATTTTGTGGGAATTACTTACAAGTTTAAATCATAAGCATATCACCCAGCTGCTATCAGGAAGGAGAACAGATATTCGTGAGAACTTCATCCACCCCCTCCCGATCCCGTATTACGGTAAAAGTGACCCTTACAGGACTTATCCTTCTTGCCGCAATCGGCCTGTGCCTTTGGACAGGGTTCGGTTTATTTTTAGCCAAAAGCGGGTACCTTTATCAAAAAGGAATCGTCCGGGCCTTAAATGCAACCTATCAATCTGAATTTGTTATCGTGTCTAAAGAAGGATTAAATGAGGACGGGTATCAGGTGTTTAAGGCATCGCCGGCGAATGACCGCAGCTTGGTATTTACGGTAAGCCGCACCAACGGCCATGTGGATGGCGGTCTTCCGCTTAGGAGACAGCTCAGCAACAATTATGAGGAAACCGCTCAAAAGAAGTATTATCCTCTTCTGGTTAAGAAATATTTTGGCATTGAGCTGCAGGATATTCCTATGTCTATTTATCGGGGAACCCGTTCGTCCCGGGAGATATCTGATGAAAATTACGTAGCGGTGAACCGGGCGAATCTGGACGAGATCGCCTCCAAAGCCAAAGCATTCTTCAGTGAAGCAGAAAGCCACCGTCTAAAACAACTTTTTCTCCGCTTTGAAGATGACTTGGGCGTTTCCTCCGAAGATGCAGGCATAGCTATTCAGCGGCTTGAATTGCCGGGCTTTGATTTTAAAGTAGGAGAGCACTGGAAAAAAGGATTCCGGCTTTTGAGTGAAGAGGAGCTTAAACAGAAAATCGTAAGTCAGGCTGGACGGGGGATTGCCGATCGGGTGGCCTATACTTTTGATACAGAATATCCGGACTTCAGCGGGAATTTCGCAATAAAGTTTACAGGGAATGATCTGAACAGCTTTGAAGCCTATGTGTCCGCCCACACAATAACAGCAGAGAAAAGGGAAGATGCTCTTGCTGAAATTTATGAGGCCTACACCAGGGTGATTATGTTTATCCCTAAGCTGCCTCTTAACATGACCGCTCTTCACCTGAAGTACGAAACCAACACAGAGACAGAGTCAGTAACCCTCAAGAAAGAAGAGATAAGTAAAGTCAGCAGCCTGGCTGCCCTGAAAGAGCTGTTCAAGCATTCCCAACAAACCGTAAACCCTCGCTAAACCGAGGCTAAATTATATGCAGACCCCAAAAAGACCGGGAAATTCCCGGCCTTTTTTTCGTTAATGAACAGACACGAACGTGTTGAATTTCAGATACTGGTAATGGAAGCGCATATGCGAGAATTCAAATGGCGTCCCGTTATCCAGGAAGAAGATCCCTTCCATGACTCCAACAGGCTCATTCTCCTTCAAGTGGAGCAATTCCTGATCACTAGGCAGCGAAGGCTCGGCAAAAATAGATAAAAAGGATTTGGTAACCGCCAGATTGCGCGACTCCTCCAGATAATGAAAGATCGATCCTTCGATAATCGCCATATCGAGATCCTGTACGATTTTAATCGGAATATATCCGGTCTCAATCATAAAGGGTTCCTCATCAAACAGGCGCAGGCGGACAATTTTATATACGAAATCATGAGGCTGCAAGAATAAATCACGCTGAAGCTCTTCCGTAGGCCGGATAACCTCGAAGTTCAGTACTTTGATCTCCGGCTTCTTGCCATGCATTTGAAAGTTGTCGGAGACCCCCAGATTAGAGCCCTCGTAATTAAAAATCGAATCGTTTTTTATGTACAGCGGATTAATAAAGGTTCCCGATCCGCGTTTCTTGAAAATAATGCCGTAGCTCTCCATCTTGGTCAGCGCACGCTTAATGGTACTGCGGCTAACCTGATACGTTTCACTGAGACTACGCTCATCCGGCAATCTCATATCAGCAAACCGTCCCGCAAAAATCTTCATTTTGAGGTCATCAATAATTTGCTTATAGACAAATTGTGTCATGTAGTACTCCTTCGTCGGGTCGAGCCTAAACTTCAATATTAAATATATCATATTAGGATGAATGATAGCGCTCAAATTTCAAACCTGAAACCCCGCCTGTCAAACCGCGTACATAGAACTGGAAATAAATATATTACCAGGGGGAAATACAAAATGAAGAGAAAATTTGTTATCGGACTTATTATTGCTTTTATGGCACTAACGGGCTGTAGCTCAAATAAAAACACGGCAGAGCCATCGGCGACTACAGCAGCTGCTCCGGCAGAAACACAGGCATCCTCAATTCCTACCGAGGCGCCAACACCTGCACCAAAAAAATTGTCTGATACAGAAGCTGTGGCGCTTGACTACGTTAACATTTTCTTAAACGGATCGGATAGTGAAGCAAAAAAAACCTTCATTACAGACAACGTCTATCCGGATGCCCAGCCGCTGTTTCAAATGATTCAATCCGTAGAAACACCTGATGACCAGAAACTTAAGAATCCCCAGGTTCTCGAGTCTACACATTATTCTGATGAAGGCGGTATGAAAGTTGAGGCCGTGTTAATCCAAGGCCAAAAAGCCTCTAACCTCAAAAGCGAATTGATCGTTCTTATCAGTGACCTGAAAATTATCTGGGCAACAGATTCATCAGACCAGGAAACATTCGGCGAAGCAAGAAAGGTCTTCAAAGAGCCCCTCCCGGAAGCTTCGTTATCAACCGTACCTGCTCCAAGTGAAATGTTAAGAGAGATCCGGAATTTCGTCATTTCCGATGTGTGGAACGAGGGATTTGTTGATATCCATTCCTATATGATTAGCGGGACCGGCAGTACAGGACAGAGTCTGGATATCAATTTCACCGTTGAGCAGCTGGCCAAGACTATGAATAAGAAAAAGGAATACGACAGCTATATCACCGGTCTTGATTCCAAGTATGATTCTCTTAAACAGGTCTGGATGAAGCTTTCCTCCGAAACTGATCGTCTATACAGCCTGGTTCAACAGAATCCGCCCAAAGCCAACGATACCACCGCGAATTTTGATACCGGAATCTTCAATCAGTATTTGGAGGCCTTTGAGAAGGAAGTAGACGCCGCAATCAAATAATTGCTAATTAAAAATGCAGTTCATCTCCTTGGGGGAAAGGACTGCATTTATCTATAGATGCTTATTGATCAATGCTCCCCATAATCATATCCATGAGATTACCCGGTTCTAATATAACAAACACCCATAAAAATATTATATTGTTTGCTTTTTACACTAAAAATTAGGGTTTCTTAGTAGGCCGGAACTGTCTTATAATGAGATTGGGCGGGAAATTCCAACCGTTTGTGAACGCGTGTTTACACTCCTGCCTGTCATCCACTTTGTAGGAGGAATGGTTATGCAATACGGTCATTTTGACGAAAAGAACAAAGAGTACCTCATCACGAAGCCTAATACACCTGCCCCTTGGGCCAACTATCTTGGCTCGCCGGAATACGGCGCGATTATCTCAGGAAATGCCGGCGGCTACAGCTTCGTGAAGTCTGGGGCCAATGGACGGCATCTCCGCTACCACTTCAACTCTAAGGACGAGCCGGGACGCTACATTTATGTAAGAGACCTGGAGAACGGGGATTATTGGTCCGGCTCCTGGCAGCCAGTGGGTAAAGATCTGGAACAATACCAATCGGTATGCCATCATGGAACCGGATACACGAACATCGTCTCGGATTACGATAACATCCATACGGAATCGTTATACTATGTGCCGCTGAACAAAACCTACGAGGTATGGCGGATGAAGGTGCGTAATGACGGCACCAAACCCCGGAAGCTGGCTCTCTTCGGTTTTGCCGAACTGACCAACAATAACAACTACGAGCAGGATACCGTCAACCTGCAGTACACCCTGTTTATCTCACGGACTTACTATAAGAATAATATGATCCTTCAGGTCATCAACGAAAATATCCCCGAAGAGCAGAGCTGGAGATTCTTCGGCGCAGCCGGCGCGGAAGTTACCGGTTACGACGGCGACCGGGATACCTTCCTGGGCGATTACCGCAGCTACGGGAACCCGGCTTCCGTTGCGAACGGCGAATGTTCCAATTCACTTAACTACAATACCAATGCCTGCGGCGCCCTGCAGATCAATGTGGAGCTGCAGCCGGGAGAAGAGAAAGAAGTCGCCTTCCTGCTGGGACAGTATGATGAGCAGGGTGCGTCTGAGATTCTGAGTCACTACAAAGATTTGTCTGTTGTAGAGAAGGAGCTCGAAGAACTGAAGGCGTTCTGGCACAGCAAGCTTAACCGCTTCCAGGTTCACACCCCGAGCGACAATCTGAACAATATGATCAACACCTGGAATGCTTACCAGTGCTTCATTACCTTCATCTGGTCGCGTGCTGCCTCCTTCCAGTACTCGGGCCTGCGTAACGGGCTCGGCTACCGGGATACTGTGCAGGATATTCAAGGCATTATCCATCTGGATCATGAGATGGCCCTCGAGCGCCTACGACTGATGATTTCGGCCCAGGTCTCCAATGGCGGCGGACTGCCACTCGTCAAATTTGATCATAATCCAGGCCATGAAGGCACACCGGACGACCCGGAATACGTGCGGGAAACCGGACATCCCCATTATCGTGCGGATGACGCCCTGTGGCTGTTCCCGACGGTTATCAAATACTTAAATGAAAGCGGTAACTGGGGCTTTACGGATGAAGTAGTTCCTTATTCGGATAAAGGCGAGGATACCGTATATGGACATCTGCGCCAGGCCCTGCAGTTCAGCCTGGACCGCATGGGTGCACACGGGATGCCGGTTGGGCTGCATGCCGACTGGAACGACTGTCTGCGGCTTGGAGCTAAAGGGGAGTCTTTGTTCGTTGCCTTCCAGCTCTACATGGGCTTCAAAGTATTCATGGAAATTGCCCAGAATAAAAACAAGCCGGAAGATGTAGAGTGGGCACAGGCGCTGCTCGAAGAGCTGGACGGTAATATCCAAAAGCATGCCTGGGAGAATGACCAGTTCGTCCGCGGGTTCACCGAGGACAACTATACCATCGGCTCCTGGGAGAACGATGAGGGCAAAATCTGGCTGAATCCGCAAAGCTGGGCGGTACTCAGCGGCGCTGCCCGTCCGGAACAGGCCAAGCTCTCTATGGATAAAGTGTACGAGAATCTGCGGACCGATTACGGCTCCATGATTTTCTATCCGCCGTTCCGTAAATACGGTCTGCCTGTAGCGCTAATGGCCCTCTTCAACGCCTCCACCAAGGAGAACGGCGGGATCTTCAGCCAGCCGCAGGGTTGGCTGATTCTGGCCGAGACGATGATCGGCAACGGCGACCGCGCGTTCGAGTATTTCCTGAACTGCAGTCCGGCCAGCATGAACGATCAAGCCGAGGTCCGCAAGCTGGAGCCATACGTACATGGCCAGTTTGTTGAATCCAAGGACAGCCCGTACCAAGGCCGGGCACATGTCCACTGGCTCACCGGCACCGCCTCGACCGTTATGGTCTCTCTGGTAGAGGGCATTATGGGGGTTCAGCCGCAGAAGGATGGCCTCCGCCTGAATCCGTGCGTACCTTCCGACTGGACAGAATTCTCTATGGTACGGGAATTCCGCGGCAAGAAGCTGAATATCCAGGTTGAGAACAAGAACGGCGTGCAAAAAGGAGTATCGCATATCGTCATTAACGGCGAAGAAATTCAAGGCGACCTGATTCCTGTTACCCAATTGGCAGCAGAGAACGATGTGCTGGTTGTTATGGGATAACGTTTGTTATGGAATAACGTTTAGGGATAGACAAGGAGAGCGGACCGGTTACGGACGCTCTCTTTCTTTTTGCGGTATAGCAGACATTTCCTCTGTGGCCCCCGCAGACTCCGGTCTACTTCAATATCTTATTCAACTCCGCAGCTTGTTTCTTACTGTTCAATCTGGCATAGAAGTAGAACGCAATTGTATGCAGGACAACGGATAACAGCAGCATTGCAGGCAGCCATGGTCTGATATGGTTGAACATATCTACAGAGAACAGCCACACCATCCCCATTCCGCCTGCTATACTGAGGGTCGAAGAAATAAGAATGTTCCACAGCGGCCGTAGCGTGAAATGATTCCACAGCACATTGTACATAACTCCGAAGATCCCCGCAGCAATAACAGCGATACCCGCAAGCCGCCAGAGATACAGCATATCCAGCGCTTGCTCCCGGAAGAAGACCGTAAGCAGCAGCGTGATCCATAACGAAGTTAAGGTGAACACCTGAAAAAACGACTGTTTTAATTGATTAGCCATGATAACTCCTCCTGAAATTATTCATATAGTAACGGCTGACATAATAATATGAACCATCTGTCAAATTCACTTTTATCCGGGCATTATCTGTGGCTGAGAATTCTTTAATGTAGCTGGTGTTAATGATGGTCTGATTATTGATTTTCATGAACCGGGGTGAATCCAGCACTTCCAATGCGAATTTCAACCGTGTATTCAGCAGAAACATTTCACCGGTAATGACACGTACACTGCACATCCGGCCTTCCGGCTCTATAACTGCAATAGTGTTGGTCACAATCGAAACATTCCGGTCATTCTTGGCGTTGATTACCACGATCCGTCTCTCCGCCGCCTGAATGGCTGCTTCGATATTTCCCCATTGCCCCTGTTCAGCCGGGTGGGTGACTATTTTCGCAATTCCTTGCCCCATACCTGATTCCGCTTCAAAAATAATATCCAAGCTGCACTGCCTCCTCTCAGATTTCATATTAGTATCAAAAAGGAGCAATGACCACCATTCTACGTTTTCTTGCATATATTCGTCGGTTTGTTTCAGGAGAGATATTCCCCCTGCTCCCCAGACACAAATAAGACCGCCGGGATCTTCCCGGCAGTCTGTGTAACCTCCCGCTACAACCGCGGATCGATCTCCTTCTCCTTCGTTACCTCAAACAAGAGGTTGGCCGCAATCTGCTTGTAGACCTCGTTCTCAGCCGAAATCTCATCCAGCTTCACTTCCAGCAGTTGTCTGCCCAGCCGGTGCTCGGCTAAGGACGTGCGCAGCTTGGGAACGATATTCTTCTGCTTCATCAGCTTGGCATATTTATGCGGGAACTTGTAGTCATACCCGTAGATGATCGACAGGTAGCCGGGATTACGGACCTTCAGGTAAGGGACTACCCCTTGCTGCTCCTGCTCAGGCTTAATCACAATACCCTCCATACCCTTTTCCACCGTTACTTTTGCAAAATACTCCTCTGCCTTACTGTAGGCATCCGGCTCATTCAAGTCGAGCACCAGAATTTCGTCGTCATTTAGGAAACGGTATTGTTCCGAAGTCAGGCCGTCAGGTATCCGTTCATCTCCACTTTCCAGCACTTCCTTCAGGATGGCAAAAGGTTTATACTCCAGCTCCGCATCACCCGCATACAGCTCCAGCTGCTGCTGGTATACCCGGTAAGCTTCGTCCCGCTGGTCCAGGTCCACGTAGGAATCTCGTATGTCACGGGTATGCTTATACGTCTGGTACACATGAGCTCCATAGCTGCTATTAAGCGCCTCTTTGGTCAGATGATGCTGATCCTGCTCAAAGCCGCTCGCCTCATAATCCTGAATCAGCTTACCCAGCGACTCTTCGAACCCGTGTTGTCTTAAGAATTCCAGCTCTGTCTCCAGCGCCTTGCCGATCGGCTTGAACTGGCGTTCAATCAGCCCGTCGCCAAGCGCCTTCCACGGCAGCAGCTCCCCATCCAGCAGAAGCACACGAATGCCTTGCTCAGCCATATACGGTCCGAATTTCTGCAGCAGACCTTCGTAGATTGGAGCCAAGTCAACCGCCTTGACCTTATAGCCGTTACGGCTGACTGCATAACACTGCTCTATATCCCGGTAGAGGTACACACTACAGCGTGATCCCATGTACTTGGGCTGCAGGACAACTTCAGAAGCGCGCCGGTCAGCGAAATAATCCAGACCCTTACGCAGCGACTCCAGCTCACCGGCAGCCACATCCTTGTCCGCAGGTGACATCGTCCCGGAGATAAAGTTCACCCGGTTCCTCGAGGAATATTGCAGTCTGCGCACAGCTTCGTAATCCAGCTCCTGCAGCGATACGGGCTGCTCTTCATGGAACAACGTCGGCAGCTCTTCCTGCAGAACAATCTGATGGGATTTATGGCTTTTGTAGAAAGGCTTGAACGACATGCGGACAGACGTCAGCCCATTTCCCTGTACGGCTCCTGTGTCGAGGTGGAGCTTGTTCTTGATTCGGAACGTCTGCTTGGCGGCAATGTGACCAAAGAGATGGAACGGGTGATTACTCACCGCCTCCTGCTTCAGGAATTCAAGCTGCTGCTCATACGCAGCCTCACGGTCCAGCCGGAAGTTACGCTGATGGCGCAGCGAATTCGTATCCAGCTTCCCGATGTACTTATTGCGGCAAGGCGCGTGCGTAACATAGAAGGAAGGACCCTGCATGCCGATATAGCGGTAAAAGGGCTTGGAATCCTCCACCAGTACCGAGAATTTACGGAAGAGCTCAGCGTCCTCTTTTAAAGCCTGGGTCGAATCGAAATACGTTCTTAGCAGCTCCGGATCGGTCCCTTGAATCTCACCCCGCAGGTATTTATAGACAAAGTTCTCATGGTTGCCCATCACCAATAGGAAAAGCTCACGATTCCCGTACAGGAACTCTATCGTCTCCCGGGTCTGCTTGCCCTTATCTATCCAGTCCCCTACAAGAATAATCTTTGTGTTACCCAGCTTATCTGTAGCGCTTAACTTACCTTCTTCTAGCTTATATCCATAGCTGCGCAGCAGCCCCTGAAGCTCTTGAACACACTCATGGACATCGCCGGCCACAATATACTCTTGATCCTGCGGAAGTACCGAGGCTGCGTAAGTCTCCCAATCCTCAATATTCACCCGGTAATCCGGGTTTGGCAGCCCTTGACCTTCAGCCTCCCCTTCCACGAGGAAATCTTTGGCGCGTACCTTATGGATCTTGTTGTAGCCTTCGCGGGACAATACGGGCAGCACTTCTTTTCTCAGCCGGTTCAGATGACCTGAGATCAGCTTCTTCGACCGCTCCGAGGCATAATAATCCTCCCGCTTGCGGTAATCGAACAGTATAACCTCGAGATTGTAATTGTTCTCCTGGGCAATGGCGCGGACTTTACTGCGGTAATCTTCAGCCAGTCCTATCGTATCCATAATCACAAACTCCGCATTAATCGGCCAGGAGGTCACCAGCTTCAGCCGCTCAAACAGCAATTGAAACGTATGCGAGCTCGCCTCCAGCATCACCTGATCATATTTGTCGTAATCGTAACCTAAGATGTCCTGCCGGATGCTATCCGAGGACAGGTACTGCACATTCGTGCGCAGCCCTGTGGAGTTATCCGCAAGCTTCAGCTGCGGGATCAGGACTTCCTTGGCAAATGTCGTTTTTCCGCATTCCGTTGCCCCCACCAGCATGAATACCGTGTGTACCCTGGTTTGAATGTCCACTGTCTATTCCTCCTTTCTGCGCACAATCGCGCTTTGCGTCGTCCGGATCTCATCTACCCGGTCTCCGACCATCCCGTACTCCGCCTCAACGGCCAGGCCTTGAATTGTATCTGTAAACCAATCACGGAACGCATCAATACCCATTTCCCACTTATGATCCTCATGACGGAATCCCTCCAGCTCATAATAGCGGTTGAAGTCGGCATTCGGCGTGGTCACAATCAGCTGTCCGAAATCCACACTTCCGATAATTTGCCGGATCAGCGCAGCCGCTTCATCCTCGCTCATATGCTCTACCACTTCGGTCAGAATCACATCGACCTGCTCCCCGTTATACGACTCCAGAAAATGATCCAGCGAGCCGAAGGTAGCGATGTTATCGATTTGCTTGGCCTTTGCCTTCCGGTTCACAACCTCCAGCAGCTCTGCATTGATATCCACGGCGTAGTAGGTACTCTCGATCTTCCCGGCAAACGGAATGGCATAGAAGCCCTCCCCGCAACCGATATCCAGAACCGGCTTATTGAATGGAAGCACACCTGAGATAAACGTCCGCCGCTGCATCGCCGTACCGCCATACTCCAGCCCGATGGAAGCCTGCTCCGTTTGCTCAATAGAGGCTTTGTAGCGCTTGAACAGCTCCCGGGTAGTAAGGAAGCTCCGTGCAAACAGACTGCGGATATAAAAAGGGGCATCAATCACATTCAGGCTGCGGATATATTTATCCAGAATGCGGTCCGAAATATCGATATACTCATCCCAAAATATGGATAAGAACAGGGACAGCACCTGAGTCACATGCAGGAGGTGATACAGGCTTTTATGCGTGGTAATGGTCAGTGAATAGCTCTTATGCGCCTGATGCTGCAGGGAGAAGGTATAATCCTTCAGATGCTTGTTGAAAAATTCAATATAGTGCAGCCGCTCCACCTGAACCATATGGATATAAAAGGTATGCTCGTAGCCTTCAATGTCCCGCTCGTCCTGCGCCTTAACAGGCGTGGAGAAGAACTCATTAACCGCATTCAGCGGAAACAGCGGGGTGTTATACCGGGAGACATTGAGATACTCAAAGCTGTCACTGTCGTTCTGCTTATAGGAGAGTTCATTATCTGCATCCTTGAAAAAAACGTTATAGGTCATATCATCCGAATACCAGCCATAGGCTATTCCTTTGCGGACCGGGCGAAGCTGCATGCCGCTCTGCGGATTCTTTTTGATCAAAAAGGTGAACTTCGGATTTGTAGATTTCAGTTGTACAATAGCCACTACGATCTTCCTCCTGTCAGTCGTTCTGTCTCAGTCACTTTCCCCATACTTCCTGCAGCGCCTCCCGGAATAGGGCATCCAGCTGCTGGTCCCGGTTATCCTCTTTGATACTCAAGGCCGCCGCTGCCACCTTCTCCAGCACTTGAAGCTGCTCTTCCAAATAATCGTTAATGGCGCTTAACCGCGGCTCAACATCCAGTTCTTCACCGGATTTCTTCCGTGCCAGCAATTGCTGCACTACCTGCCACAGCTCTCCATCCTGCGGAATCAGCCGGTCTACCAGCACATCGAACTCCATCGGCGGCATCTCTTCATAACGGTTAATCCATTCACAGGCCAGAACCGGGCGCAGCACATAAAAGTATTTCTTGATCTTGACCTGCCCGCCCTGCAAGTAATCGCGGTAATTGCCTTTAGCCATATTCAAGTAATGGTACATACAGGATTTCGGTGAAAAGGTATACGGCGATATCCCTCTAAGCTGTCCGGCTACACTGAATTTCTCTGCATACTGAATCGGCGATTGCAGCCACTCCAGCAGCGGCGGATTGGACTTACGGAATAAATTAAGCGCCTTACGTAAATCCCAGCCGTTGATATCCAGCATATTGTTAATCGGACGCTCTATGACATCCCGTTTATCGTAGATAGATAAATACCATTCCGGCTTATGCAGGTATATGAACCGCACATCATAATCACTATCCTGCGAGGGGAAACCCCACGCCCGGCTGCCTGATTCACAGGCATACAATATGGCAACCTGCTCCTCCTGTTCAATCTGTTCCAGCTGGCCGCGGATAAGTTTGTTTATAGGGGTCATTGTTATCACTCCAGTTCAACTCGGCTTCATGAACCTATCTTCCCTCATTTTCCCATTCACGAACAGGGCGGAAGTATGGCGGCAGGCAAAAAACCTTCCATTTTATTCAACTCTGGTGCTTAATATAAGTAGGTACTATCACTTCTAATGGATGCGCTACAGGCTGGAGGAATACAAATGGCCAAGGAAAGTTTCGATAAAGAAATTCAGTTTCTTCGCATGCTGTCTTTAGCCGGGGGAGCCTACAGCAGACAACAATCCGCCGACCGGCTCGGCATTTCCGTACATACCTACGACAAAACGCTGCGCAACCTGAAGGAAATGGTTACTGTCCTGCAGCAGGATCTGCCTGCTGAACAGGGAACCGAGCTCTCCGAGTGGCTCCGTTACAACTACTATGAATCTGCCGATCCGCTGCTGCTCTTCCTGTTCCGGGCCAAGTCGCTTAAGGAAACGGAGAGCATCCGGCTTACTCTACTCTTAACAGCACTCCAGACCCAGGAGCGGACTGCCAAGGATCTGCAGGATCTGTGCAGTGAGCAAATGCCCGCCGATTCGCCGCTGCCTGATGAGAAAACCATCCGGGGCGATCTGAAATATCTGGAGGAAGTCGGCGTCATTCTCCGTGTCAATGAGCGGCGTCCTTACCGGTACAAGGCTGCCAACGACCTGATTGACCAGCTAACAGATGACCAGCTTTTGGACCTCTATGACTACGTGGATGTCATCGCCAATACGCAGATTCCGTCTGTACAAGGCTACCTGCTGCGCGACACCCTGAAGAAGGTTCTGCGGAAGCGGGGCTTTAACCCCGAAGCTACAGAGACCCATAGATATAAATACAATTACCATTCACGTATTCTTGATGAGGCTCATCTCTACACGATATTCGGTGCTATTCAGCAGCGCCGGAGAATCCAGTTTCTCTATCTGTCCCCGAAAAAAGGAATGAACTACACCTCCCAGAACACGAACCCTCTCTTTGAGCGGGAGTCTGCGGGTATTACAGATAGTATCCTTCCGCTACGCGTCGTCTACGACCATCAGTATGGGCGGTGGTATTTAATCGGACATCATGCCCGGATGGGGATCAAGAAATTCCGGATGGAAGGCCTTACGCAGATTGAAGAGGGCGAACCCGTGGAAGAAGACGAATATACGGAGAAGCTTAAAGCTCTGGAAGCGCAGATGAAGAACAGCTGGGTTACAGATACCAACCGTGCGGTTAAGGTAGCTGTCAGATTCTATAACCCCAGCGGGTCCGGCGCTAATTTCATCCGGGAGCGGGTTGAGGCGCAGGGACAATGGGGCGTGATTACAGAGGAGTCCGATTCAACGTTCCTGTACGAGATCGAAGTGAACGAAATTTATGAAATCAAGCCCTGGTTACGGAGCTTCGGTTCGAGCTGTGAGATCTTAGAACCCCGCTGGCTTCGTAAGCAATTTATTGCAGAATGGAAGGAGCTCCGGAGCTACTATGAATCCATTTGAGAAAATATTCAATTTCCAGATCATCTCACGCCTTGATGAAGCGGGGTCGCTTGCGCTGACCTCTCAGGAACGTTCCTGGCTGAAAACGATGTTAATACACCCTGCTTCAGAGGCGGCTTTTACACCGGAAACCTTAAATAAATTAAACTCTCTACTGGAGGCTGAAGCATCCATAGAAGTGCGGGAGATTATTATGGAGAAGGCCCGCAGTAAAGAGCGCCAGGTCTATCATCCATTGCTTCGCACGCTCCGCCGCATGATTATGCAGAATCAAGGCATCCTGATTGCATATCAGATTAAGCATGGAGGCGATCGAACGGACCAGGCCGGATTCCCGCACAAGCTGGAATACAACATGTATAAGCGGGAGTGGTATCTGCAATGGTACAGCACCCGGCAGCGTTCGCTCATGTCCACCAAACTGAGAAATATTGTTTCGGTCGAAGTATTCCCTATTCCTGCCAAACGGATTGATGACCTGAAGGCACGGATAGCGCGCTTATTAGACGGCCTGAAGGAATCCGCCTGCATTCAAGTCATTCCCACCTTTAATGCGGAGCTGTCACGTATCCTGTCCGCCTTTTCCTGTTTTGATAAGTCCGTGTCTTTTGATGAAGCCTCCGGCATCTACCGGATCCATGTCAACTACATGAGAGACGACAGCGAGTTCCTGTTATCCCGAATCCGGTTCCTTGGGTTACGTGTGAAAATTACCCAGGGCGAGCAGCTTAAGCGTCGTATGCTGAAAACGGCTGATATGGCGATTGAGCGGTATGGGGAGGATGTGAAGTGAATGTTGACTAGTCACGCATTGCTAAGCATCTACAAGGACTTCGATCATCATCGCCGTCCCGGCCTTAAACCCGGACACAAATGCAGCTGTCATCTCCAGCCCCTGTACTTGCGAATACAGTTCTAATAAAGACTCCAGCTCCTCAAACTCGCCTGCGGACAGCTTCTGCTTCCAAGTCTCTAGAGATTCGGTAATTTGCCTGTTGAGCGGTCGGTAATTGGAATCCTTAGAGATAATATCCTCGTTAGGGAATAGACTGCCATAATATAGTGATTCGAGTATGTTTGGCATAAGAGCCTCCTTTATCGGCTACATAATTATATTCGATAAAATCAGCGTAGCATTTGCAGAGTGTACGTGGTACGCTTAGGCGTAATATCACAAAAATAAACAAGGATCAATCTTCGTGATTCTTAGGATAAATTTAAAAAGACACCTCTAAGGGTGTCTTTTATTTATGATTTTAAAACTATCTACTCCACCTTCATATAATACAAATTCGCAGTACTATCCTTCGTAATCGTATGCGCACCCGCTGCAATAGAGACTGTAGCAATACCATTCGTGATCGGATAGCTGGTTCCATCCACTTTGACCTTGGTTCCTTCCGAGTTGAATACTAATGTTAAAGTCGAGGCTTTGGCAGCTGTGAACCCAATGCTGGTTGCGCTCTCGATTTTCAAACATTGGGTTAAGGTCAGGCCGCCATATACTACAGTTCCTTTGCTCGTGGAGAGATTCCCCGAAATAAAGAAGAAGCTGCTCGTTGTTCCGGATGTAGTGAAGTTATGAACAATTGCCCCAGTAGTGGGCGTTGGCGTTGGTGTTGCAGTCGGCACCGGAGTTGCCGTTGGCGCAGGTGTTACTGTTGGCAACGGAGTTGCCGTTGGTGCAGGCGTTGCCGTTGGTGCTGGTGTTGCTGTTGGTGCAGGTGTTGCTGTTGGAGTTGGAGTCGGTCCTACCGGACTGGAATTACCTCCTACTGATACAAGACCCGTAATATAATTTCTGATTGCGGACATCAGTGCGGCATTCAGCGCATACGATGCGTCATCCACAGCGTCATTGAAAGCCCATGTGAAGTCTCCACCGCCCTGGCGTCCGGCTTCTGCCGTAACGACCTGTTCCACAGTGCTTACGCTATCAACATCTGAGGCACTAACTCCCGTATCAACGCTCGTATCGAAGTTGTTATACGCTGTCCCACCCACTAGAGCTTTGTATGAGCTTGGGACGGTCTCATTTCTCGAAGAAGCTAAGTAGGCATCAAACGAGGTAGCATTCGCCGGAGCCGTTCCGGTACTGGAGTTGGCATAGATCAGACTTGCCGCACCAGTAATACTGTTGTTGTAGGCTTTAATTACACCCCCGTTTTCGCCGGAGAACGTTCCTTCTTCCCCTATAGCATCCGTACCTTGCAAGGAACTAAGCATTGGATCTTTAGTATTTCTGAACACATTCGATTCTACAAAAGCCGAGGCTCCGGTTGTAACGCCGACACCATATTTGGAGACTCCATCATAGAAGTTATTATAGACATGAACAGAAGCCACTCTAATCCGCGGATGACGGGAATCCGAATGATCGAACCAGTTATGGTGGAAGGTAACAAAGAACTCAGCAGATTCACTAAGTCCAACCAAAGCGGCTTTTCCGGAATCAAAATAGTGGTTGTACGAGATAGTGATATACGTTGAGCCTTTCTTGAGGTCCGTAGAACCGTCACCCTTAGCCTGGTCCGCGTCACCTCCTGCAGAGCCGTAGAAAATATCGTTATTATGCACCCATACATTCGCATTGCCTGTATCCATGGAGATACCGTCGTCAGGGAATAACATCACGCCCAGATTTCTGACTTCGACATTCCCGGTATATCTAAGCAGCATTCCCCAGCCGTAGGCATACGCATCTTTCCCGATACCCTCGATGGTAATATTCATTTCCGTATAATTGTTTTTACCTTTGACTTCAAGATAACCGCTGCTGTTGAGCTGTCCGCTTAGGTCAGCCGCTGTAACTTTTCCGATAATCCGGATGGCCAGCGGTGTTGTGTCGTAGCCTTTTTGTCTCAGTGTCAGAATTCCGCCAAGACCAACCCCGGTCTGTACGGTACCCGAGCTGCTGGTCTTCACACCGAGCGTTACGGTTTGCGCATTCTGGGAGGTGATATACAGCACCTGTGCCCCGCTTTTGAGCGTCCCATTATCATTATAAGCACCTGAGCCTGTACCAAATTGCGAATTGGCTGAAAAAGCAAATCCGGACCGGTCATACGGCGCTACCGCCAGCGTTCCTGAGACGGCATTTGCCGTCACTGCGCCTGACGATACAGCCTCAACCTTCATTACATAACTTCCGGCTGCAAGCCCTACCGCATCAGCTCTCCAATAGGAAGAATACTTGCGGATCAACTCGTTATTAATCTGCTGATACTGGGAGTCCGCTGCGCCCGCTGCTTTAACATATACATTATATCCCGATGCATTGCTTACTGGTGACCACTCCACATAAGCAGCTTCATTTCCGCCTCCACTGCCCGTTATCGTAAGACCCGCAGCGTGTGCTACCGTAGTTCCCCATCCGCCGGCGATCAGAGATAGTGCAAGAGAAAATAACAAAACTATACTGGTTACCTTTGCAACTGTCCTTTTCATTTCATTGCCTCCTAATTATAATTTGTTGCAGATCCTTCTGTAACCGCTTGCAATAATCTGTGATGCTCCTCTTGCACCTCCTCTTGTACCGGCTAATCCGAACCATTGAAGCAGGATGAGATGAACCCTCTCGGACAACCCGAGCATATCAAATGTGAAAAGGGTGCTTAAACAATCATTTGCTCATATTGGCAGTAATTCTGCGGTATTATGAGTTAATGATTATTTCGCAGTGAGATGATACCCGGCATAAGCTTTGTTGAGCTTACAAGGGGCCGTTAGAGCCAGATTCGCATAAACAAAAAAGACACCCCTTAAGGTGTCTTTTTCTGAAATTTATTGAAATTTTGTATTGACGCGAATGGGGATGCTTTGTTGCTTGACTGGAGGTTTTTCGGGTTCTTGATTTAAATTTTGCCCTATTTCCGAAGCGTTTTTTTTGAATGTCTCTGTCACAGTCTGAATCACTTCACCCACATTGTGCGCAGATTCAAAGATCGGATCTATCGTTTTAATTTTACCTTTCACATCCCTGGTAACCTGATTAGCCGTATGAATGAGTTGGGTAGCCTCTCCTGTTAAGCCATGAATCGCATTTCTTACGTCAACCAGCGTCTTATTGGTCTCTGAGAGTGTAGTCATTCCTTTGCGCAGCGTAAGAATCAAGAAACCAACCAGACAGATAAAAGCAACTGCAGCCAAAGCAATACTAAGTTGGATAACCATGCAACACCTCCTGTAGTTCCACTGTATGTCCAACTTGTTGGGTTCATTCCTTCAATTGCCCTCAAGCAGGTTTTCCCGGCCGAATTTGTTCTACTTCCTATTCCTGATCCTTCACTGCAAGCGTTCTGAGCAGAACCGTGACCGTTTCCGCCCTCGTCGCGGCATCTTTCGGGAAGAAGCAGTTATTACCCTTACCCTGCATAATCCCCAGATTCTTCATCTCGGCTGCCGCTCCAACCGCCCAGACCGGGATGTCGCGGTCATCCGCGAATCCAGCGGAATGAGCTTTGGGTACAAGGTCTAATGCTCTCGCCAGCATTACGGCCATTTCCGATCTCGTCATAGGCGCATCGGGACGGAAGTTACTATTGTTATCTCCCTGGATAAGCCCCAAGCCTACAGCCCGTGCAACAGCTGCCTTGGCCCATTGCCCGATCCGGTCAGTGTCCTTGAAGGACAGGATTGCTTCTTCGTTCTGAAGCTTCAGCGAATTCGCCAGCATCACCGCGAATTCAGCGCGCGTTACCGTGCGACCGGGCCGGAACGAGCCGTCCGGATAACCTGTGATCATTCCCCTCTTCTCTGCTTCCAGGATATTGGCTTCGGCCCAATGACCGCCAACATCCGCGAAGACATGACCGGGTACCGGAACGTCCAGCGTGTCCGAACCGCCGTTTGGATCATCGCTTGGATTAACGTTCGGATTATTGGGAGTTACCGGCGGACTCACGGGAGCTCCTCCTCCCGAATGGCCTCCGGTTTCGCCGTTTGAACGCTCGTTTACGGAAACGTTTATTTTCCCCGTAACGGACGGATTTGCGGTCAAGACGGCTGTAATTGTCACTTCTCCTGCTACGGAAGGCGCCGTAAAGACCATGCTGAACCGGCCGTTCGCATCCGTGATTGTCTTTGAGCTTTGGAAGCTACCCGACGAAGCCGCGACTTCGGCCTCCACGCCAGAGACCGGAAGATTGTCACTGTCGTAGACGATTCCCGCAACGGATACATCGTCTCCCACCGTCACGGCAGACGGCGTCGCCTGGAGTTCGATTAGAACGGGTACTTGTGCAGCCTTAATTACGGAGACGGTAATCTTATCCGTCACGGCCGGACTCGCCGTCAAGACGGCTGTAATCGTCACTTCTCCGGCTGCGGAAGGCGCCGTAAAGATCGTGCTGAACCGGCCGTTCGCGTCTGTTACTGCTTTGGCACTCTCAATGCTCCCTGACGAGGCCGCAATTTCGACCTCTACGCCCGGGACCGGAAGATCGCCGCCGTCGTAGACGACTCCCGTAACGGACACCTTGCCTCCAACCATCACGGAAGACGGTGCCTCCTGGAGTTCGATCCGGGCGGGCACTTGTACGACCCCTTCTACGTAAACGGTAGTCGTCCCGCTCACAGACGGATTCGCGGTCAAGGCTGCTGTAATCGTCACTTCTCCGGCAGCAGACGACGCTGTAAAGACTGTGCTGAACCGGCCGTTCGCATCCGTTACCACACTGGCGTCATTGACACTGCCCGATGCAGCCGCGATCTCGACCTCTACGCCGGATACCGGAAGATCGTCACTGTCGTAGACGGCTCCCGTAACGGACACGATGCCTCCGGATGTCACGGAAGACGGCGCTGCCTGAAGTTCGATTCGGGCGGGCACTTGTACGTCCTGGTTCACGGATACGGTAACCGTATCCGTCACGGTCGGACTTGCAGGCAGGACAACCGCGATCGTCACTTCTCCGGCTGCGGAAGGCGCGGTATAAACCGTGTTGAACCGGCCGTTAACGTCCGTTACTGCTTTAGCCGTTTCGATGCTGCCCGATGCAGACGCGATTTCGACCTCCACGCCGGGGACCAGAAGATCGGCGCCATCGTAGACGACACCTGTAACGGACACTTTGCCTCCAGCCGCCACGGAAGATGGCGTCGCTTCTAGTTCAACCCGGGCCGGAACCTTTTGTACGTTCTCTGGACCATACACTTTAAATTCCCAGAGCGAGTATCCGTACGTGGTCGCTCTTTTCGTACCATACATCCGGACGTATCTTGCATTCACCGGTTCGAAGGAGATCTCATCGATTTCTCCGTCTCCGGTGGTGGTACTGTATACTGTCGTCCAGTCCGCCGTGTTGTCGGAAACCTGGATTTGATACTCCTTCCCGTACGCACTTTCCCAATGCAGCATAACCTTCGCAATGGGCTGGCTGGAGCCAAGATCGGCGTAAATCCACTGCGGATCAGCATAGTTAGATCCCCAGCGGGTCGTCAATGACCCATCCACCGCATTTCCGGGAGACACGTCGGCGGCTCTGGCCGAGCTTGCCGTTACCTGCATGCCTTCGGCGAGATTGGGCGGCACCGCTTCAAATACATTAAATTCAGCAAGCGAATAGCCGTCCCCGGTGCCCTGCTGAACGCCCAGCATCCGGACGAACCTGGCATTGACCTTACCAAAGGAAAGCTCGTCGATTCCGCCATCCCCCATAGAAGTTGTATAAACGTCCTTCCAGGTGACAGCATCCTCCGACACTTGAATTTTATAGCTTTTTCCATACGCCTTTTCCCAATTTAGCCTAACTTTATGGATCATATATTGATCTTGCAGATCGACATAAATCCACTCGTTGTCCGAAGCACTTGAACTCCAATAGGAACTTCTGTATAGATCGGTTGCATTCGAGGCAAATTGCTTGCCTTGGCTGGAGGAAGCGGTCGCCCCTTTACTGTAAGCGAGATCGAACCCTCTGTCGTCGAGAGAGGTTCCCTCGTTTAGGGTCATACTCCGGCCGGTAAACGTATCCTTGCCGAGTCTGAAGGTAGTCGTGGTTTTTTCTCCGTTACGGTTCAGCGTTACGTTCACTGTAATCCCCGGCGTTTCGGGATTAGCGACCGAGATGCGTACAGGTGAAGCGGATTCGTCAATGATTACCGTGGACGGATTATCCACGGTGACCGTCAAGCCGTCTCTTAGCGTCACCGTCCCGGGTTGATAGAACAGCAATTCCGCAATGCCAAGGGAATTGTGCCGGACTGCCTGAACCGACGGTGTATTCGCAAGAATACTGACCGGGCTCGGGCTCACACTTGCGTAGCTGCTGACCTCTTCAGGGGTTTTATTCGGCAATACGATATATTCATAGGAAGCGTTAGCCGGTTTCACGCCATGATCGAGCCATATTGAAAAAACCGGCTTGGTGATCGGCTCCGCCGAGCTTCCCGTGATAACGTCGCCCCATTTTCCCGTCTTCGTCTCCCGCTTCACTTGAAAGCCGGTAGGATTCGGGAAAACATAGCCGATTTTATCGTTATATGCCCAGCGCCCGTTAGCCTGCACCGTTCCGTCCGCTATTACTTTTCCGTCTACGAGCACATCCCCTGCCGCCAGACTTTGGTTCAATGTTGTATGGACCGGTGCAGCGTTAGTTGAAGCGATACCTGTGCCCAGCGCCACCATTTCATCATCGAAAAAGAAGTAGCCTTTTTTGCCGCTTGTACTCAGCTTGTTGAAATCAAACGCCGTGGCTCCATAACGCTCGTTGGTCACGCCGCCTACAAATGTTTTGGGATTGTTGAAATTCGCATCCTTCGTGAGTACATACGGTGCCGTCGTACCTGGAACATGAGCCCAGTCCATCAGCGGATAAACCGTCCTGTATTCATCCCCGGTTCTCTGAATGGCAGTGGCTCCTTGCGGCGTCCAGTAGAGCAGGTTATATCCGCTAGGATTAATGGTTCTCCACTCGCCGCCTTTGACCGTGCTGGAAGACATCTTGACCGTAATTCCATAATCATCCCGCATATGCGAGGAGACTAGCGTCTGCCATTGCGTCATATTGCTAGCATCCAGTCCGTTGCTCGTGCTCGTACCAATACTGCGGATGTTCTCAAGAAAACCCGCAAACTCGGCTGCGCGCTTCGGATTGGCCGCCTGCATCCACTGCAGCGGATCTTCATAGAAGGTCAAAGCCGCGCTAGCATAATCCGGCCACTCCGGTCCATTCATCCCCATACCCAGATCGGCCACATTGCCTCTCACGAGGTACCTGGTGCCATCCAGCAGGTAGGACGATAACGAATCAATCGCCGCCTTGCTGTACGAGAATGAGGTGCCCGAGGTTACATATGCCCAGAATGACATATCTCTGGCAAAGCTTCTTCCATAGCCCGTCGTATAATTCGTTTTGCCATGCATGAAGAATGACATGTCTGACTGGATTCCCGTCACAGTCGCCGTCACATTGGACAGCACATTAAACGCTTCCACAGCGTTCCGGACGATCTGGGCATCCTCCAGCAATAAGCCGCGGATCATATAATTCTGATTGTACCAGGATGAGTTGGCTCCATCGACAGTGTGCGGGCTGCTGTCCAGCGTGCCGATTATATTGGAAGCTTGCGCTTCTGTTAAATAGCCTTCACATAAAAGCGCGATTTTCCCCAGCCTTAATTGCTTGCCGATTCCGGTCTCCCACCAGTTGGTGGAAGTGGGCTTCACCGTAAACCAATAGTCCAGCCCCTTTTGAATGCCTCCTAACAGGGTTTCATTATGATAGTATGGACCCTTCGGGTCAGCAAACGCCTGAGCCATCGACTGCAGCCGGTCTAATGCGAGATAAGGCGACCAGGCCCTCCCATTGGCACTGGAGGCTGTACTCGCATAATCTACATCTCCCCAGCTTCCATTGGAATTTTGATTGGTTAAGTACGTGCCGGCCTGAGATTTGTAGGTCCATTCGACCCGGCCGTTCGTTCCGTCGTTGATGATATCTTTGGAGACATAAAATGCCGCCGTCCGGTTTTTCATCAATTTTATTTCAGCGATCTCTGGAGAAACGTTGGCCGCCCCGGGCGTGCTCGCCGATACGGGCGAATATAACCCTATGGAGGATATCAACAAACAAACAATACCAAGACATGTCCACCTCTTTACAAACCTTTGCCTTTTGTCAGTCATGTACATGCGCTCCTTTGTCTATCTAAATTCAATCGTTTATGACAGCGCTTTCCTATATATGGATTGAAGAAGGCAGCTTGCACTGCCTTCAGCCTTCTACACTAGCGTATTATATATATCCTCCAGCGGTATGTCCGCTACTGCCATCACTTCGTCTGCGGCACCGTAATACATGCGGACCGTCTGATCCAGAAGCAAGGCTCCGCATGAGAACACGACCTTGCCGAAGAATCCATTCACCTCATAGACAGCTTCCGGCTCCAAAATCGGTACACGGGATCTGGCGATGACCTTGGCCGGGTTCTCCAGATCAAGCAGCACCGCGCCCATACAATAGCGGTGCTTGCTGTCCGCTCCGTGGTACAGCGCCAGCCAGCCGCGTTCGGTTCGAATCGGAACCGCCCCGCCGCCCATACGAGCCGAATCCCAGCCTTGTTCGCTTAGCCCCATCAGGAAGCGGTGATTCCCCCAATGGTCGAGATCGGGCGATTCGGCGATCCACATCTCGGGAGAGCCGAATGACTTGGGCACCGGACGGTGCAAAGCGTAATATTTGCCGTTAATTTTATCCGGGAAGATCATGACATCCTTATTCTCGGGAGCCAGCATAAGTCCGCGGCGTTTGAATGTCCGGAAATCCCGGGTCTCTGCCAGGCCGGCGCCAACGCCGCGGGCAGAAGCAGAGCTGTAAGTAATATAATAGATATCCCCGATTTGGGTCACACGCGGATCTTCAATTCCCCACGCTTCCAGGGCATTTTCCGGAAATAAGGCCGGATGCGGCTCCACATCGAAATGAATGCCATCCTTGCTTCGCGCCACCCGCAGATGAGATAAGGAGGTGAGCATGACCGTTCGTCCATCCTTCGCAACGAAGCGCGAGTCGGAGAAATCATAGCCCGGATCGGTCTTGTCGTAACGTTCTACAAGGACATCAGTACCCGCTTCATTCAGCCGGGGGACAAGCACTTCATCCGCCCGGTCCGATATCGGCGCCTCCGCAATGCGCAGTAAAAGGATCGTTTCATCCCCTAACTGCGCCACCCCTGCATTAAACGCCCCCAGCACCCGAAAATCGGGGCGGGAAGGGACAACGTCCCGGACTCGTATAACAGGATTGTGCGCGCTGCGTTGTATGTTCATGTGAAGTACCTCTTTCAGTATTTTTAGGCCGTTATTTACCGGATGTGACAGCGTCGATTTGCGCCTGAATTTCCTCGATTACTTTTTGTCCGCCGAGGCTCGCCATTTTTTTCTCCATCATCTCCTTGCCTTCAGCAGCAGGCACCAGGCCCTGGCTAAACGGCAGGAAGGTCGAATCGTGAAGTGGAGTGATTTTGGCATATTCCGTCTTCACCTTTTCAGCGTTAAAGTTGAAGCCCGCCGTTGGACTAAGTGTGAAATTGGCCGGGTTGGTAGAGAAGTCGAACCACTTCTTGTCATCCTTCATCATCGTGTCCGGCGTGCGGTTCAGCGTTGGCCGCCAGGTTAGCACGAACCCCGGGAATGAATAGCTGGACAGCACCTTATAGCTCGAATCCCCGACCGGTTCCCAGTCCTTCCCTTGAATGCCGTATTCCATCAGATCGTGGTTTTCCTTAATGGACAACCAATTGGCTACATCCATTGCCAAATCAGCGTGCTTGGAAGCAGCTGGAATACACAGGAAATTCCATTGCTGGAAAGCAGTATACGGCTTGGCTTTATCCCCGTTCGGAATGAAAATCTCAAGCTTGTCGCTGCCGTCTTGCAGCATTTCCGAATATTTCAATCCCTCCACACCATCCGCCGCATAATAAGTGGCCGCATATTTCCCCTGCTTGAACAGTGTCTCTGCATTCTGCTCCTGTGCGATATTTTTGGAAATGATGCCGTCCTTGTAGTATTGGGTGACGCGTTCATAACCATCAGCAATCACCGGGCTGGTCCATTGGCCGATTACTTTCTTGTCCTTGATGGAATAGGCAAACATGTTGACACCGATTTCGAGCACTTCATCCAGCGCCAGATTAGCAGATTCGCTCAGGATAAACGGAAGTTTATCCGCTTTGATGCCGTTAATGACGAAGGGTTTGACATCCTTCTCTTGTTCCTTGACCATATACAAGAATTTCTCCAAATCACCCAAGGTTTTCAACTCGGGAAGTCCATACTTCTCGCGCAAATCTTTACGGATCAGAAGACCATATAGCTGGCCCTGGGTGGTACCGAGCGGAATCCCCATAATTTTTCCGCCGAATTTGTTATACTCCCACATTTCCTCGGGAATAGATGCTTTGAGCTCCGGACGTTCGGCCACCGCGGCATCCAGTTCCATTAAAGAATTGCCCTCGATCATCTGATTCATGGATATCCATGGGGCATCCAAGTACATATCGAAATCTTCCCCGGCAGACATCTTCACGGATACCGCATTCCCGTAATCGGTCCACGGCAAGAAATTGATGTTCAAGGCCGCTCCGACGTTATCCGCTTTCAATTTATCATTGACCGCCTGTAGCACATCGTCAAAGCCCACCGGTTTATCCCCCGGAAAATAAGCTTTCAATGTCACCGTTTCCTTAGATGCGGGTGCAGCACTTTCCGTATTCTTCGGAGAACTCCCTTCATTGCCGCCAGTCTTCGTATTGCCTCCGCAGCCTGCCAGGATCAGTGAAGATACCAATACCGTTGCTGTTGTCGTGCCAACCCATTTTTTTAATCTCATTCCGTTACCCTCCCATATCTATGAACAAAATTCTGAAATTAACTGGGTTAGTCCGGTTAATCCCGGACATCCCCGTTTATCCTTTTACGGCTCCTACCGTTAGACCTTTGACGAAATACTTCTGAAGCATGGGATACAGCAGGACAATCGGGCCGATCGTCAGCACAGTTGTCGCCATCCGCACACCATAGGTCGGTGGAGTCACTGCAATTGCCGCTCCGGAGGGAATGAGATTTTTGGCAGCTTCCATATTGGATACCATCCGGCGAAGAATTAACTGCAGCGGGTATAACTTCTCATTATCCACGAACATCAATCCCATAAACCAGTCATTCCAGTAGCTCAGAGCATAGAAGAGACCGACGGAAGCCAGAATCGGCTTGGAGATCGGGATCATAATTTGATAGAAAATTCTCATTTCATTCGCTCCGTCTATTCTTGCGGCTTCCTCCAGTTCCTCAGGAATGGTGCGGAAGAAGCTCACGAGTAAAAATACGAGGAACGGCTGGCATAACATAGTTAAAATGAGTACCCAGATGGTATTCTGCAAATGCAGCCACTGACTGACCACAATATAAAATGGAATGATACCCCCGGAAAAAAGCATAGGCAGGTAGCAAAAGAACAGAAAAGGTGTTTGCAGAACATTCCGTTTGTTAGCCAGCGAATAGCCAAGCATTGCGGAAATGCACAACGCGCTTAATGCACCTACGACGGTGATAAAAATCGTGACCGCATAACCGTTGAATAACACATCCGATTGCAAAACCGCCTTATAAGCGTTCAGCGATAATTTTTGCGGAATCAAAGTATAGCCGTGCGCAATCAGTTCCTGTTCATCCGTAATAGAGCCGATAATCATCAGCAGAAAAGGAAACACACAAAATAGGGTGAACAACAAAATGAACGTATGGGCAAATATCGTAAACGTTCGATCCGCAGCGCTCTGTTTCTGTCTCATAGTTATTCTCCTAGAATAAAGCAGATTCTTTAGACACCCTTCGGGTTACCCAGTTGGCAGCAATGACGAATATCAGACCCATCACCGATTGGAACAGGCCGACTGCCGAAGACATGCCGAAGTCATGCAGCTGTCTCATGGAGCGGAAGACGAAGGTGTCAATGACATCGGTAGTCGGATAGAGCGATGAGTTGTCTCCAATGATGGCATAGATCATAGCAAAATCGCCATTGAAAATCTTGCCTACGGCCAATAAGGTCATGATCATGATGGTAGGAACGAGCAGCGGCAGCGTAATACGCATTACAATCTGCAGCTTGGATGCCCCGTCAATCCGGGCAGCCTCGTACAAATCCTCCGATATGCCTGTAATCGCGGCCAGAAAAATAATCGAAAGATAACCCGCACCTTGCCACACGCGGATAACGGTCAGAATATACGGCCAAAGCTTCGACTCAAACATCCAGTTGACCGGCTCCATACCGATATTTTGCAGCCAGTTATTGACCATCGGCTCTTCCCCGCCGAATAAGGATTGGACAATCATTCCTATCACAATCCAAGACATAAAATAAGGAAGAAAAATGAGAGACTGCGATATTCGTTTGAAATACTTATTGCGGATTTCGTTGAACATAAGCGCAATTAAAACGGCTGCGGCTGTAGTAAAGAAAATGAACAGTATGTTCAACACCAGCGTATTGCGCAGAATGGTCCAGAAATCACCTGAAGTAAAAAAGTAATCGAAATTTTTAAAACCGACCCAATCACTTCCTGTGATACCCTTGGCGAAATTATAGTCTTTGAAGGCAATCATAATCCCGTATATGGGAAAATAACTGAACACTAGAAAAAACAACAACCCCGGCACGGCCATAACATAAAGAAAAGGATTTCGGACAATATGCTTCAGTTTAGACCTTTTACTGGTGTTAATTGGGTATTGCATCTTTTTATATCCCCCCTTTCATCAAGACCGGCAATTGCATTAGCACGCCGTTATCTATGCCGTCACCTTATCAAGCCCTCACTGCTACGGCAATTCCGAAAAGCTCTAATCCTTCCTGCAAGCGCAGATTTACAAACTTCCCAAAAACAACACTATTGCGAAAACAAACGATTCTGAAGACGAAAATAATCGGTATGCTATAATAAATCTACAATTTATGAGCTCGGCAGTTATGATTACGGAGGTTCCAGCAATGAAATTCAGACGTCCACTCCTCGCATCGCTGAAGCAGCATCCTACTTATATGAAGCTTATTTTTTATTTCGTCAGTGCAAACGTACTGGTGCTGGGTATATCATTTGCGCTGCTCTATTGGCAGTCCTCCAAGACGCTTCTGGAAGAGATCGGCGATCATTCCGAATCCTTGCTGGTAAACAGCGCCCAGAACACCGCACGGCTGATGGAATGGGCCCTGGAATTTAGCTTCTCCTCCAGTGATGACAGCGCCCTCAAGGTATATGCCCTTTCAGATCAGTACAGCGATTTTGAGACTTTTGAGGTATGGAGCCGGCTTATGGACATCAAGAACGCCAATCCGTCTATCGATTCGGTATACCTCATTAACGATTACACGAATACGGTTGTTGATTCCAGACTTGGATTGAATGATGCGGAAACTTTCTACGATCAGGATATTATTAAGCGTTTACAGGATCCGGTTACGGCGAACCATAGCGTGCTCATTCCCAGAACCTTGTCCCTGCCACTTACCGGGAATACGCCCAAAGAGGTGATGACCATCATAAGATTTTACGAAAGAGGCAGTTCTATTTCCGCTTTCGTTATGAATGTAGATACAGATAATCTCATGACCCTGCTTCAGGACAATTCGAATGATGGCGACAGGTCAGTTGCGGTTCTGAATGACCGGGAGGAGACGGTTTTTAGCAGCACTTCTTTGAATCAGGAACAAACTGCGGAGCTCAGAAGCCACGTGATTAAGGGCGAGAGCGGATGGAAGCTCTTTCATCCCCGTGATCAGGGAGAACAGCTAATGGTTTACGCAGGCATCTCCATCAAAGGAATCCAGGATTGGACCTTTATCGAAACGATACCGAAGTCTGTCATTTTGGATAAAATTACGGTTCTTCGCAACACTAGCCTGAGCTTGTTCATTGCCCTGTTCGCAGCCTCCTGGACCGTTATCGTGCTGATCTCCAAACGGGTATACTCGCCCATTCAAGAACTGATTACCAGAGTAATGCGGCAGCATCAAGCGGAAAAGCCCGGTCTGGGATACAGCACATATGAACTTGACTACTTATCCAATGTGTTTATAGCCCAGCATAATCAGATTAACGAACTGACCGAGCAATGGCGGCTTAATAAATTTTTAGGCAGAGAGAGGTTTTTACGGGATTTTCTGGGGGAGACTTACCATTCAGCAGAGGAGATAGGTTCTCAATTTCTGGAGTGGGGCATTGACCTGCCGGTAGATCAGCTGTCGGTGGCCATCTTGCGGATTGACCACTTCTCGGAATTCTCGGAGACCTACCCGGAGAAGGACCGGCGTCTGCTCCGGTTCGCAATGTCCAATATTATTCAAGAGTCGCTGCAATCGTCCAAGCACAAGCTGCAAACGGTGGATATGGGTGACGATCACGTGGCCGTTGTCCTATCCGCCCCCTTGTCCGAAGAATATGCGAGGAAGCTGCAAGGCTCCCAACAGTTAATAGAGCAGTATTTGTCAGTTGGAACGACTGTCGCCTGGGGCAGGACGCTGCCCGGCCTGACCGACATGCATGAGATATATATGGAGACGTATGAACTGACGCAGGAACGGTTCAGGTTCGGACACAGATCGCTCATCGTGAAGGAATGGCTACCCGATGCGCCAGGAGAACTGTACCATCTGCCTGCGAACAAAGAGCGGCAGATCGCTCAGGCTCTTCCCAAGGGGAATGCAGATACGGTTCTGGAAGTCATACGCTCAGCCGTAGTCAAGCTGCGGGAAATGCCCTATTTTGAATGTAAAATGTCATTGATTACCCTGTTTATGGATATACGCAGGCTCATGCAGGAGCATTCCGCTCAGCCTCTGCCCAGTTCATGGGGGCTGACTTCTATTGAGAAACAGATTATTCAGCAGGAGACGATGGACAAGGTGGTGCCATGGATGGAAGCCTTGGTCACCAAGACACTCGAAGACATTGTAGCTGCCCGCGGGCTGTCCAAGAATGTGACTCTGATCGAGCAGGCGGACCGGTTCATTGAAGAACAATTAACCGATCCGAACTTGTCCGCAAAAATGCTTGCTGATCATTTGGGGTTATCCGTTAATTATTTCCGCAGTTTATATAAAGCGGAGACAAACCAGTCCATTACGGACAAAATCTCGGAGAAGCGCCTAAGCTTCATCTGTCAGGAGCTCATTGCCTCCGACTCGCCGATTGAGCCCATCGTCCAAAATTTCGGATTTTCATCGCTTAACACGTTTTATTCCAGCTTCAAAAAGGTGTACGCAATGACACCGGCCCAATACCGGAAGAAGTATAGAGGTGGCAATAGCATCGAGAAATAAGAATGCAGCTGCGACAAAAAAGCGATGGGGAAACATCCCTCATCGCTTTTTTCACATTACTGAAGCAACACGTTAACAGCAAATCCCCTGGCAGAATAAGGGTTATGCACTCATTCGCCCTTATAAGCCTTATGCAATTCCGCAAGCTCAAATTTCTTCATCTTAAGAAACGCCTCTGTAACACGCGCAAGCTGCTCCGGCGTACCCTTCTCCATCATCTCGTCCATTTCGGCCGGAACAATCTGCCAGGACACGCCATACTTATCTGTCAGCCAGCCGCATTGCTCGGCTTCAGGAACCGCTGAAAGCTGCTCCCAATAGGAATCAATCTCCTCTTGCGAGTCGCATTTCACCATGAAGGAAATGGCTTCGTTGAAGCTGAATTTATGATCATGTGCACTATCCATTGCGGTGAACCACTGATTCTCCAGCATGAAGTCAGCGAACATAATCGTTCCCTCTTGATCAGGTTGCATTCCAGTCGGGTAACGGGCTATAAGTCCTTGCCGAGAATCTTTGAATATGGACAAATAGAAGGACATCGCCTCTTCTGCCTTGCCGCAGTTATTACCGATGAACATAAATGACGGTATTATAGCAGGCCGCTCTTCACCTTCCGGATTGGTAAGAATCAACTGCCATGAGACGCCATACTTGTCCTGAATCCAGCCATACCGCTCACTGAACGGATATTTATCGAGCGGCATCAAAGCCATGCCGCCATCGGATAATTTGTTCCACACCTCATCTAATTTCTCTGCTGCGTTCTTATCGCGTGAGGGATCAAAATTAACGAAAAAAGACACGGACGGATTCAGCTTAAAATACGGCCCTGCACTGATCGCCATAAACTTCTGCCCCCAAATTTCAAAAGAAACCTGATCGCAGTCGCCTGACGGAGTGTCATGAAGTGTTGTAACACTCGTAACTTTGGAGTCCGGGAACACAGAAGCGTAAAAATGGGCAGCTTCTACCGCCTCCTTGTCATACCATATATGCGGAACGATTCTCTGATTGATGTTTGCCACAAGTTATTCCTCCCCGGGGACATTCACTTGAAAAGTAACGCCGAACTTGTCCTTCACAATTCCATACAAAGGGCTCCAATCCGTCTTCTGCAGAGGCATGATCACTTGACCGCCGTCTTCCAGTGCAGCAAAAATCTCCCGTGCGTCTGCCTCTTCTGCAGGATGAATGGCAATCTGAACCGTATCCCCGTCCGCCTGATGTGACGTGCCCGGAAAAGTATCGGAGAACATGAGATCTGCATTACCGACCTTCAGATGCGCATGCATCACAAGCGTTTTCATCTCATCGGTCAGCGGATGCTCCGGATCTTCCGGCAGGTCTCCGAACGTCGTGATTGCGACTACGCTGCCATGCAGCGCTTTTTCATAGAAATAAAGCGCTTCTCTTGTGTTTCCGTTAAATACAAAATACGGGTTCAAACGGATTGACATCATTCTTCATCCCCTTTGGAATAAGCTTAACAGTCAGCCTTATTATACACCAAATTTGAAGAAAATATACGGTTTTTGCGAACGTATGGTCTTATTTTTATTTTTGCTGTAGGCGACCCAACTTCTGGCCTAATCAGGAGCAGCTTATTACAAATACAATTCCAAAGCCGCCTAGCCCATTATCATCTAAAATCTCAATGCGGACTTCAGGTTCATTCTTTTCTATTCCCGTATTCTAAACATAAATTGTAAAATATATCCAAAACAAGACTTAGCGAAAGAACCATTTATTAAATTTGGCATATACCTATCTTGTGAATAAAATTACAAAAGAACGAAAAGGAGCTACGTTAATGAATCAATATCATAACCACTATCATTTTCACTATCCCTCAAGACCGGATCAGCCTGGAGATTCGCAATACTATTTACCACAAGAAACTTTAACGGAAGAATTTGATCTAGGTAGAGTGGGTCATTTTTATAAATCCGGGACCTCTACGATGGGAGAATTCACATTTCAATTTTTAGGAATTTCGCGTAATGGCATGGTTTCAATGAATATTTTTGATACCACAGCTACCCCGGTGAAATTTTTAGGCTTCAGAAAAATACATCGTTCTGATCTTGTCGGGCTAGAATATATTGGTCCAAACCTGACCTAAACAAAAACAGTCCGAAATAACCCACCTTTAATCCTTCATATAAAAGTCAGTCACAAACCCTGCTCCCTTGAGCGGAAATCAGGCGGCCCAATCTGTAATATTGCGTATTAAGCAGTAATATAATCTGCAACAGTCCTCAAGCCCACCGCCTTCGAAAAGCTGCTATAAACGAGAACAAGGACATGGATGAGCCCTCCAAAGTCCTTGTTTTTTATATGATCGATTGAAAGAATAGGAATGCTAAAAGCACTCCCTATGTCCAAAGCCATACTCCATGGCAATCACACAATCCTAACTGGTTAAATAATGCGTCCGTATACGCTACTTAGGGTCTTCTTCTTCCAGGTTTCCTAAATAATCGCTATACAACTCCATCATCCCATCTCCGAACCCCCCAGATTTTTCATCATCTATGTCTCCATATGAAAGCGTAAAGTCTACTCCACATTCCACTGTAAAAATCATTAGCTCTGCAATTTGCCCTTTATTTGTTGAGACATTACTAAAGTCTTTTATTGCTTGCTTCATAATCTGGTATCGCAGAATCTCTCCCTTGTGGACCAATTCCTTCTCAATAATTTTCTTGTACTTGTCTAAGACTTCCTCACTATCAGGAAATAGTATTGAAAAATAGTGCTCCTGAATGATCGGATATATCTTGGTCATATTCAAGATTTCAGCCTCAAGCTCTTCCCTCGTTAGATTCTTTAAATGCTTTTTAATGGTTGAGTTACTTAGTTTCAGCATTACTATGGTTCATGCTCTGATCAAAATAGCTTCCTTCTCCAATCCTGATTTTTATAAAGCACAAGCGATGCGGCTCTCCACCTATGGTAAACCCCGGGTCATCTCATGCGCCAAGGATCTGGAGAATTACGTAGTACTGCCAAGGGGATGCTTGCCGGATTTGTTATCTTTTTTCGAGCAAAATCAGGTTAAGGTATCGCTTAAGGATCAACGTTCGTCTGGAACTTCTATCGAGGCAGAGTTCACCGGTACGCTGAGTACTCTTCAGGACACAGAAGCCAGAGCTATTCTAAGCCGGGATATAGGCGTTCTCTCAGCGGCAACCGCATTTGGCAAAACTGTCGTAGCAGCCAGCATTATCGCTTCAAGAAAGACAAATACCCTCATTCTGGTTCACCGACGGGAGCTTATGGAGCAATGGCAGGAACGTTTGCAAACCTTTCTTGAAGTTCCTAAACAAGCAATCGGTACGATTGGCGGCGGTAAAAATAAGCGAACCGGCATCATCGACATTGCTGTCATTCAGAGCCTCAACTATAAAGGAAACGTTAAACCCTTCATAAGTGAATACGGCCAGGTGATTGTGGATGAATGTCACCACGTATCAGCCTACAGCTTCGAACAGGTTCTGCGGGAAGTCAAAGCAAAGTATGTATTTGGCTTAACAGCCACCCCTAAACGGCAGGACGGACAGGAAGCCATTGTACGGTTCCAGCTTGGACCTGTGCTATTAAAGGTGGATGCCAAAAGCCTAAGCAGCTCTAGAGGATTTTCATTAAGGGTGGTCCCCCGCTATACTCACTTTCAGATCAAGTCAGGGGAACAGGTTGCCGGAATTCAGGACATCTATCAGCAGCTTGTAGACAATGAGGAGCGTAACACGCTTATTTTTGACGATTTGTTAACCTGCTTAGATGAAGGACGTTCTCCACTGCTTCTGGTTGAACGGACCGCTCATGCTGAATATTTTGCAGAGAGATTACACGCCTTTGCTAAAAACGTAATTGTGCTTAGGGGCGGAAAGGGGAAAAAGCAAAGAGAAGCTCTACGCGCCCAAATTGCTTCTATTCCAGACGATCAGGAGCGTGTAGTCATCGCTACGGGTAAGCTAATCTGTGAAGGCTTCGATGACGCCAGACTGGACACCTTGTTCCTGGTCCATCCCATCTCCTGGACAGGCACCTTACAGCAATATGCTGGCCGCCTGCACCGGAGTCATGCGAATAAAGAAGAAGTGAAAATATATGATTACATCGATCTTCAGGTTCCAATGTTAATGGCGATGTTCAAGAAACGAGTGAAGGGATATCGTAAGATGGGGTACCGGGGGGCGGAGTTGTAGGAAAGTGCTTCAAAATAGAGTGGGCATGCTTAACTAGTTGTTTATATCCCAACAAAGAACGTCAGTTTAAGCTCCTGCCAATAGGAAAATTAATAACCGAATCACAAGACATCTACAAAAGATCAAACGGGAGCATCCGCTCATAGGATGCTCCTGCGTTTTTTCTTTCTCAAAGCATTGATCCCCTGCTCCGTTAACCTAGCAGCCTTCTATTATCAGCATAAAACAATCATTATAAATGAAAAAAGACACCTTAGGGGGTGTCTTTCACTGATACTCCATATGGAGCCGAGGGGAGCCCCAATGTTGTCAGGTTAGTAGAAATTGGTATAGTAGAGGGAAACGATAGAAATGGATGAGTCCAAATGAAAAAAACAAATCCACTACAATATTCCGTGTGTTTAACAAGATGAAAAGTGATGAATTTAAAGAAAGTGCGAAGCAATGTGAGAACAATTTCAAGAGAAATCGAAAGATTGGGTTCATCCCCCTGCTGCTGCTCATCCTTCGTATGGTTCGAAAAACGACACAATTAGAATTGGATGAGTTCCGAGAGAGATTTATGCCTGAAGAGGCAGCAAGAACCACATACACGAAACAATCCTTCTCCGAAGCCAGACAAAAACTTTCCCCTACCGCGTTTACGATGCTTAATGACGAACTGGTTCAAGCTTTTTACGAAGAGGAAGAATTCAAAACGTACCACGGCTTTCGCCTACTGGCGATGGACGGCAGTGTAATGGAACTACCCAATACATCGGAAACCCGGAGTGTATATGGATTCACGACAACATACAAATAGGGTTTCGGATCGCCAGAGCCCTTTCCTCCCACCTATACGATGTAGAGAACAAGTTGGTTGTAAGTACCTGTCTGAGCCGCTATGACGATAATGAACGCGATCTAGCGAAGCGCAATATTGAACATTTTCTACAACTGAAAACCTCATCCATTCGGAATTTGATCCTGTTTGATCGTGGCTATCCGTCTGCAGACTTTTTGTTGTACTTGCAAGAGAAGGGAATCGCTTATTTGATGCGAGCTCAAGGTTCATTCTACAAAGAGATCATGAATACCACTCAGCCGGATGAAAACGTGACGATTAAAATTACGAAATCCAGAGCCTACGAACTCAAGAGGCAAGGAACAATAATTTTGCCAGGAACAGTGATTCACATTCGAGTCTTAAAAGTAGAACTTTCCACCGGCGAGACGGAAATTCTGCTGACGAATGTCAGCGCAGATGAACTGAATTACGAAGCGTGCAAACCGCTTTATTTCAAAAGATGGGGGATTGAAACACGTTTCGATGATTTGAAACAGAAGTTTGAGATTGAGAACTTTTCAGGACAAAAACCCCAACTTATAGAGCAAGACTTTTACGCTACAGTACTACTAAGTAACATAGCTTCCGTATTGGAAAATGAGGCTGAGGAACAAATGAATGTAAGCCAACGAACGAAGGAACTGAAGTACACTGAATACCGAATTAACCGAAATATCTTGGTCGGCAAACTGCGTAACCGGCTCATTGAAATGGCATTAGAAGAGGATGATGGAAAGAGGGAGTCTCTGCAGGATCACTTTCTGGAAGAGCTTCAGCGCTATATCGTTCCAGTCGTCAAAGGCCGCTCTTTCATGCGAGATAAGCAGACAAGAGCTAATAAATTCACAAAAACCAAAAGGCGGGGGCTATAAATGCTTAACCTGACAACATTGAGGGGAGCCCGCCCCCCTGTCCGAAGATAACGGCACATAAGCTTCTACGAGTGTAGTTACAGTTTTGATGTCACCCGAGTATCGCCCCGTAACCGGCTATACGTTGGGTCAGCCTGATTGTCTTCTTCAGTTCACCCCAGGCGGAGATGAGACAGCGTATCCCACTACTTGTTAGCCCCTATCCCTGTCACATGGGCAATGCAGAGTAGAAGCACGCGCACAGTTTCTTAGGCTGCGAAAGCGTAGTTTGTTTGTTGTTTGCCGTTTAATAGGCTTTAGCGTTGATGAAACTTCTATCACTAAACAGGCAACATATTAAAGCTTGATAGACTTGATTTCATCTTCTCTAAGCCCTGTCGCCTTCGCTACAGCTGCATAATCCATCCCCATTGCCAGCAAGTTGCGAGCCACTTGAAGCTTACCCTCGATAATCCCAGCAGACTTACTTTGCCCCTTCAACCATGGACGCTTCATCATGCAAATACTTCTGTCTAGCCTCATACAATCGTCTAGCATCCGAATCCTGACTCAAATATTGCAAGGTATCCATTGCCTTCTCCAACCCTGGCTCATTCATCTTCAGCACCTCCCATTGTGATGTATCGGCACCTTTCAGAAACAGTAACCAATTGATCAGTCCGCCTTCAGACGGAATACTACGTTCATCCAGCTTCGGCAATTCCAAGAAATGAACCTCGATGTCGTCAATCAAGGATATCCCTGTCCGGTCTTCCCGCAGATGAAATACGTTATGATATTGCTCATTCTTCAAGAACGCATAGTTTAGAATGTTAATCGTTACGCATTTCTTAAGCTCTGGATACTTCTCGACAGCTGCATCTCTATATCAAGCAGTTTACCTTCAGAGGTCTTGGCGTAAACATCAAAGATGGATTGTTTGTCGAGCGGATCGTCTTTATCCGTATAAGGATTCATCAGAAATCCATCGGCATCAGCTCCATTCATTATTATTATAGCATTTATCAATGGTTTTGAACCTTTTAAGGAGGTATAAGCCCCTCAGATTAAACTAACTATTATCAGCGTAAAACAATCATTATAACGAAAAAGACACCTTTCCAGGTGTCTTTCAATTTACTCCATATGGAGCCGAGGGGAGTCGAACCCCTGTCCGAAGATAACGGCACATAAGCTTCTACGAGTGTAGTTACAGTTTTGATGTCACCCGAGTATCGCCCCGTAACCGGCTATACGTTGGGTCAGCCTGATTGTCTTCTTCAGCTCACCGCAGGCGGAGATGAGACAGCGTATCCCACTACTTGTTAGCCCCTATCCCTGTCACATGGGCGATGCAGGGTAGAAGCACGCGCACAGTTTCTTAGGCTGCGAAAGCGTAGTTGTTTTGTTGTTTGCCGTTTAATAGGCTTTAGCGTTGATGAAGCGGACGCGTCCCCACTACTCGCTACTCATGCTCGAACTATCCCCGTCGAATCCAAGAACGGCCCCTCATTAGAAAGGGCGCTTCGGATTAACGGATCAATGATAAGCATAAATGCTGATCCGGTTCACAGCTATCTTGATCAAGATGGCTGTTCAGAAGCAATAAGTTTACTTACACAGTATAGCACATTTATCAACACTTTAACACGTAGGTTAAAGGAATTGAAGGTCGAATCTGGAACAATTGGGCGCCAGGTGGTTACCAGTCTAGCGGGCGATCTTCTGCTTGTCGCGCAGCACACGCTGGATATCACGCTGAGCATCACGCTTCGCGGCGGAATCGCGCTTGTCGTATTCCTTCTTACCTTTACCAAGACCGATCAGCAGCTTGGCATAGCCATTGCGCACATAAATCTTCAGCGGCACAATCGTGAAGCCATCCCGCTTCGAGGAACCAAGCAGCTTGTGAATCTGTTCCTTATGCATGAGCAGCTTACGTGTACGCGTCGGATCGGTAGGATTGGCACGGTTCCCTTGTTCAAAAGGGCTAATATGCATATTGTGAATATGAATCTCACCATTACGGATGGTAGCAAAAGCGTCCCCGATGTTAGCACGGCCGTTACGCAGCGATTTGATCTCTGTACCCGTCAGAACCAAACCCGCTTCATACGTATCCTCAATAAAATAATCATGGGAAGCTTTTTTGTTCTGGGCAAGCACTTTCCCGTCTGCTTTTTTACCCATGAAAGTCACTCCTTGAATCGAATTCCCGGCCTCCTATGAACGGACACCAGGTCTATATTGTATCAAAAGCCAAGCAGGCTGCGCAAGGAAGGATCACCCTGTTCCGCAGCAATCATTTTGACATACGGGTGTCAGGAAGTGCTACGTTTCAGTTGAATAGAAGCACTTATATTCTAAAAAAGCACTGTCCCCCTAAAGGAACAGTGCCCTCTATTAATTCAGCCTAGGCCTGAGGTTTCTTCTTCCGCTTTCTTCGGCCGCCGCCTTCCGGATTGCCGCTCTTGTCGCCAGCGCCTGCCGGTGCCGGATTGGTGGTCTCCACGTTGCCTGGAGTCACAGAAGTGCCGATGAAGACGCCGCCTTTCTTCTTCTTGCGGCGGCTCTTGCCCTCCGGCGCCGCGCCGTTGCCTTCGCTTCCGAAGCCGCTGCCGAGGTCCTCGCGGCTGCGGAACCGTGTGCTCGCGTCCACGCCGCGCAGCTCACCGCCCGCCTGCTCGGCTCCGCCCCCGCTTGGCGCGCCGCCGTAGCCGCCCTTGCCGGAGCCGAAGCCGAAGGCAATGCCGCGTCCCCCGGCACTGCCTCCGCCGTCTCCGCCGCGGCCTCTGCCGCGCTCACGCTCGCGCGGAGCACCCGAACCGCCGGCTTCGCCCCGGCGGTCCGCCTTCGCAGCGCCGCCCGCTGCGGAGGCGGCGGCAAGTGCACGCCGCGCTGCCGCTTCCGGCCCGCGGCCGCGCTTACGGCCGCCTGCTGCGCCGCCGTCTTCAGCCGGCGCTACGCCTGCGCGCGGCTCTTCACCAGCGCCAGCCTCAGCGGCGCCGCCCTTAACTGCCCCGCCAAAGACACCGGCGCCAGCGCTGCCGCTCTTGCCTTTACCTTTGGCGCCGAATCCAGCCGCACCGCCGTTCTTGCCCTTCCCAGCGCCGCCTTTACCCGCACCGACAGCCGCGCTGCCTGGTTTGCCTTTACGGCCCTTGCCCGCACCACCGCCGGCCTTACCTGCGAACGGCTTGCTGGCGCCGCCGACACCAGGGCGCCCGCCCTTGCCGCCGCGTCCGCCGTAGTTCCGGTGGTCGCCAGCCGCGCGTGGCTTCATATCAACCAGTTCGAAGTCGATCGTATGATCGTCCATGTTGACCTTGGCCACACGGATCTTCACCTCGTCACCGATGCGGAACACTTTGGAGGTACGCTCACCGATAAGGGCCATGTGCGCTTCATCGAAGTGGTAATAATCATCGCTCAGCGCGCTGAGGCGGATCAGACCTTCTACGGTGTTATCCAGCTCGATGAACATTCCGAAGCTGGTCACGCTGCTGATCATTGCATCGAATTCTTCGCCTACCTTATCCTGCATGAACTCCGCTTTCTTCAGCTGCTCAGTGTCACGTTCAGCCTCTACCGCTACACGCTCGCGTTCGGAGGATTGCTGGGCGATATCCGGCATCCGCGATGCCAGATACTCATGACGTTTCTCAGTCAGAGCTCCGCCATTCTCAAGCACCTCACGCATGACGCGGTGAATGACAAGGTCGGGATAACGGCGGATCGGTGAGGTGAAGTGGGAATAGAATTCTGCCGCCAGTCCGAAGTGGCCTGTACTCTCGGCATCATATTTCGCCTGCTTCATGGAGCGCAGCATCATCGTGCTGATCACCGTCTGCTCTTTGGTGCCTTGAATCTGCTCCAGCAGATCCTGCAGCGCACGCGGATGGACGGAATTGCCGCGACCCTTGACGTGGTAGCCGAAGTTAGCGGCGAAGGCCATGAAATTCTGCAGCTTCTCCGGGTCCGGATCTTCATGAATCCGGTACAGGAACGGCACCTTCAGCCAGTGGAAATGCTCCGCTACAGTCTCATTAGCCGCGAGCATGAATTCCTCAATAATCTGCTCCGCCACGGAACGCTCACGCTTCACAATATCGATAGCCTTACCTGCTTCATCCACGATGATTTTGCTTTCTTCAAAGTCGAAGTCAACAGCTCCGCGCCGCATCCGGGCATCGCGCAGCTTCATCGCAATTTCCTTCATCAGGCGGAAATCACCGATCAGCGGAGCGTAGCGCTCCAGCAGCTCAGGATCTTCATCTTCAACAATTTTGCGTACATCGGAGTAAGTCATTCTCTCCTTGGTACGGATCACACTCGTGAACACATCATGCTTCACAACCTTCATGTGCTCGTCGAATTCCATTTCACAGGACATCGTCAGCCGGTCTACCTGCGGGTTCAAGCTGCAGATCCCGTTCGACAGCCGGTGCGGCAGCATGGGAATGACCCGGTCAACCAGATACACGCTGCAGCCGCGGTCATAAGCTTCTTTATCCAGCTCGGAGCCTTCGCGCACATAATAGCCTACATCGGCGATATGAACGCCCAGCTTATAATGCCCGTTCTCCAGACGCTCAACGTTCACCGCATCATCCAGGTCCTTGGCATCCGCGCCGTCAATGGTCACAATGTTCAGTCCGCGCAGATCGCGGCGGCCTTGCTGGATAATCTCCTCGTCGGTAATGGAATCCGGTGCCTGCTCCGCTTCCGTCATCACCTCAGCCGGGAAAGCCTCCGGCAGCTGATGCTTGCGGATAACCGACAGAATATCCACGCCCGGGTCATCCTTATGACCGAGGATCTCGATAATTTCACCTTCAGCCGCAGCACGGCCTTCCGGATAGTTCACAATGCGGACAACAACCTTTTCCCCGTCAACCGCTCCCATGAAGGACTGCTTTGGAATGAAGATATCCCGGTTAATCCGCTTATCATCAGGCAGCACGAAGCCATACGTCTCCAGGCTCTGGAATACACCAACCGTCTGCGACACGCCTCTGATCAGAATCCGCTCTACTTCGCCTTCCATACGCCCGCCGGACGGACTCTTCGAGGTAATCCGGATCAGTACGATGTCACCGTTCATTGCACCCTTCAGATCATTGGCATGGATGTATACATCGGGATGATCACGGTCATCGGGTATCAGAAAAGCAAAACCCTTCGCATGGGCCTGCAGCCGTCCGCGCAGCAAATCCATCCGTTCCGGCACGCCATAACGGCTATTCCGGGTAAGAATAATCCGGCCGTCCTTCTCCAGCTCAATCAGCAGGCTCTCAAAGGCTTTGAACGCCTCGCTGTCCTCTATTGCGAAATGGCTCACCAGTTCTTCATAAGTCAGCGGTTTATAAGCGGTTTCCCGCATGAAATCAAGTAGAATTTCTTGTGTTATCATCTTCGTCACCTCGGCCCTCCGCAGCATTCATGCCGCTGGCATATATGTATGTCTTGTCCTATCCCACATCAAATAAATCCAAGTAAAATTTACCTTTATATACTTCATACCCTAGTATACACGAAATCAATCCCGGGCATCCCTGTTATGATGTGCAAACACTCAAATCTGCATACAAAAAAGCCCCCGCCTATTCCATTCAGAACAGAGCGAAGGCTTACTGTAGGCAAACTAATCAATAACAATGGCCACAACGATTGACATGATGAAGAATCCTGCAGCCAATCCAACTGTTACACGCTGCAACACAAGCTCCATACCGCGTGCTTTTGTTTTACCGAAGAGATGCTCAGCACCGCCGGAGATGGCACCGGAAAGACCCGCGCTTTTCCCTTTTTGCAGAAGAACGACCGCAATCAGACCTACGGCAAAAATCAGAAGCACCACTTTCAAAAAGATATCCATTCACTTCCACCTCCTACGTCCAAGCATCACTATCTATGCTAAATTGGAATTTCCGTTTCATAAACAGCATTCTTATTTTATCATAGCCATAGATTGAATACAACCTTACAAACCGCATTCTATCAATATGCTACTACTAATGTTCTCAGGTTTGTTTTCTATAGGAGACAAGAACGAGCAGCAACAGACCAGAGATAAATAATATAGGCACAGAGAAGAAGGCATACCCGATCCCCTCCCAGCCTCCAATTACAGTGAAACTTAGAACCAGCAATATCATACTGCCCAGTAAACCAGTGATCCCCGGATAAAAAACAGTTCTGCTCCGCATGCGCCCGGTCCGCGACAGCACCCAGCTGAGAATGATTAGAAATATCCCCACACCTATACCTGCAACAATAGCGTTCATGCCCACTCTCCTTCCAGTTATCTACAATTATAGAATAACCCACTAGAAGCATCCGAGGCAACCTCGCTGATCGCATTGCACTTTCGGATCTAGAATCCAAAAAAAAGACCTGCCGAAGCTCGGCAGGCCCTTTAAATATAGGGTCAAAAGAAATTATCTTTTGAGGTTGTAGAAGGATTTCAGGCCGTTGTATTGAGCCAATTCGCCCAGTTCATCTTCGATGCGAAGCAACTGGTTGTATTTAGCAACGCGGTCTGTACGGGAAGGAGCACCCGTTTTGATCTGGCCAGCGTTAGTCGCAACAGCGATGTCTGCGATTGTGCTGTCTTCGGATTCACCGGAACGGTGGGAGATAACTGCTGTGTAACCAGCACGTTTAGCCATTTCGATAGCATCGAAAGTTTCTGTCAGTGTACCAATCTGGTTAACCTTAACCAGGATGGAGTTACCGATACCTTTTTCAATACCTGTAGCAAGGCGCTCAGTGTTAGTAACGAACAAGTCGTCACCAACCAATTGGACTTTGTCGCCCAATTTTTCAGTAAGCAATTTCCAGCCATCCCAGTCGTCTTCGGACATACCGTCTTCGATGGTGATGATTGGATACTTCTCAACCCATGAAGCAAGAAGGTCAACATACTCAGCGGAAGTGTAAGATTTACCTTCGCCTGCAAGTGTGTATTTACCGTCTTTGTAGAACTCAGTGGAAGCAACGTCCATACCGAGGAATACGTCAACGCCTGGTTTGTAACCGGCTTTTTCGATCGCTTCAATGATGGTAGTGATTGCTTCTTCATTCGAACCAAGGTTCGGAGCGAAACCGCCTTCGTCACCTACAGCTGTGTTCAGGCCTTTGGATTGCAGTACGGATTTCAGGTTGTGGAAGATTTCTGCACCTGTACGAAGAGCTTCTTTGAAGCTTGTAGCGCCTACAGGAAGAACCATGAACTCTTGAACGTCGATGTTGTTATCGGCATGCTCACCACCGTTGATGATGTTCATCATTGGTACTGGAAGAGTTTTAGCGTTGAATCCTCCCAGGTATACGTACAAAGGAATATCCAGAGCTGCTGCAGCTGCACGAGCTACGGCCATGGATACTGCCAGGATTGCGTTAGCGCCCAGCTTGCCTTTGTTAGGAGTTCCGTCCAAAGTGATCATCAATTTGTCGATGCCCACTTGGTCAAGAGCGTCCATACCGATTACTTCTGGAGCGATAATTTCATTTACGTTCTCAACAGCTTTCAGAACGCCTTTGCCCATGTAACGGGATTTGTCGCCGTCACGAAGCTCTACAGCTTCATGAGCACCAGTGGAAGCGCCGGAAGGAACGATAGCGCGGCCTTTAGCACCGGATTCAAGATAAACGTCAACCTCTACTGTCGGGTTACCGCGGGAGTCAAGGACTTCGCGAGCATACACATCAGAAATAATAGTCATGTAAGTTTAATCTCCTTTTAACTTTGGTTTTAGTGTAACAATGTAACTTAGGGTATTACCTATTTGCGGCTGGCAATCATGGATTGTCCGGTCATTTCCGCAGGCTGCGGAAGTCCCATCAGATCTAAGATTGTCGGTGCTACGTCTGCGAGAATACCGGATTCGCGCAGTACTACATCTTCAGTCGTAACAATGAAAGGAACAGGGTTGGTAGTATGGGCTGTGAACGGACGGCCGTTCTCATCGAATACCATATCCGCATTGCCGTGATCGGCAATGATGATTGCAACGCCGCCTTTGGCAACCACTGCATCCACAACTTTACCTACGCATTCGTCCGTCACTTCAACTGCCTTAATAGTAGGCTCCAGCATGCCGGAGTGTCCAACCATATCAGGGTTAGCAAAGTTCAGGATAATGGCATCTTGTCTGTCTGCTTCGATCTCCGCTACGCAGGCCGCCGCCACTTCGTATGCGCTCATCTCAGGCTGCAGATCATAGGTTGCCACTTTCGGTGAGTTAATCAGGATGCGTGTTTCGCCGGGAAGCTCCTCATCACGTCCGCCGCTGAAGAAGAAGGTAACATGCGGATACTTCTCAGTTTCCGCGATACGCAGCTGCTTCTTGTTCTGCTGAACCAGCACTTCACCGAGCGTGTTGTCCAGGTTCTTCGGGGAGTAAGCCACGAAGCCTTGAACCGTCTCGCTGAAGGTTGTCAGACATACGAAGTGCAGACCTTCAGGGAACTTAGGGCCACGGTCGAAACCGCGGAAGTCAGAGTTCGTGAATACTTGCGACAGCTGAATGGCACGGTCAGGACGGAAGTTAAGGAAAATGACAGAATCGCCGCTTTCCACTGTCGCAACCGGGTTGCCCAGGCTATCTACAATCACACTTGGCTCTACAAATTCATCATACACAGAATTCTGGTAAGATCCAGTGATTGCCTGAAGTGCATCGGTATATTTAGGACCTTCGCCATACACCATTGCACGATAAGCCTTCTCTACACGTTCCCAGCGTTTGTCACGGTCCATGGCATAATAACGTCCGGATACCGTAGCAATCGTACCTACGCCAACCTCTTCGATCTTGGCTACCAGTTCCTGAATGAACTTCTGTCCACTGTCGGGTGGTACGTCGCGGCCATCCATGAAGGCATGAATATAAACTTCATGCAAATCTTCTTTTTTGGCCAGATCGAGCATCGCGAACAGGTGGTTAATGTGACTGTGCACGCCGCCATCGGATACAAGTGCATAGAGGTGAAGCTTTTTGCCGGTTGTTTTGGCGCTTCTCACCGCAGCAACCAGCGTTTCGTTCTCGAAGAATTCCCCATCACGGATAGACTTATCGATGCGGGTCAGATCCTGGTATACGATCCGGCCTGCGCCGATGTTAAGGTGCCCTACTTCAGAGTTACCCATTTGTCCTTCCGGCAGACCTACAGCTTCACCGCAAGCGGTAAGTGTAGTGTTCGGATATTGTTTCAGGTAACGGTCGTAGTTCGGTTTGTTGGCTTGGGCAACTGCGTTGCCTTCATCCGTATTACGCAAACCGAAACCGTCCATGATGATTAGAGCTACAGGTTTTGGTGCTGACATTCTTATTTCGCCCCCTCAACGAGTGAAACGAAGGAAGCAGGCTGCAGGCTGGCACCGCCGACTAGAGCGCCGTCGATGTCGCTTTGACTCATGTACTCCGTTACATTCTCAGGCTTCACGCTACCGCCGTATTGGATACGGACAGCTTCAGCAGTTGCTTCATCGTACAGGCCTTTTACAAGGGTACGGATGTAAGCAATAACTTCATTAGCATCCTGGGAAGTAGAGGATTTACCTGTACCAATAGCCCAGATAGGCTCATAAGCGATAACTACGCTTGCTGCCTGTTCCGCGCTAAGTCCGGCAAATGCCGCTTCAGTCTGCACTTTGCATACATCTTTAGTCTGGTCCGCTTCGCGCTCTTCGAGCTTTTCGCCTACACAGACAATTGGAGTAATACCATGGCGGAATGCCGCATGCATTTTTTTGTTGACGATTTCGTCCGTCTCGCCGAAGTATGCACGGCGTTCGGAGTGGCCGATAATAACGTATTCCACGCCGAGATCTTTCAGCATTACACCGCTGATCTCGCCTGTGTAAGCACCGTTATCTTCGAAGTGAAGGTTCTGAGCACCAATTTTGATGCTGGTGCCTTGTACCGCTGCAACAAGTGCAGGCAGGTTAGTGAATGGTGCGCAGATTACAGTCTCTACGCCTTCAACTTCCGCCTGGCCTTTGATTTCAGCGATGAAGCCTTCGGCTTCCGGAACGGTTTTGAACATTTTCCAGTTGCCGGCAATGATAGGTGTTCTACTCATAGTAATGGAATGCCTCCTTCTACCTTCTACGTCTTACTTGTCGTTCAGTGCTTCTACGCCTGGAAGTGCCTTACCTTCCATGAACTCGAGTGATGCGCCCCCGCCAGTGGAGATATGATCCATTTGGTCTGCGAGGTGGAATTTCTCAGCAGCTGCCGCGGAATCACCACCGCCGATTACTGTGTAGCCTTCGGTAGTTGCGCAAGCCTGGGCTACAGCAATTGTACCTTCAGCGAAGATATCAATTTCGAATACGCCCATAGGTCCGTTCCAAACAACCAGCTTGGAGTTTTTGATGATATCGGCATAAATTTCACGGGTTTTAGGACCGATGTCCAGACCTTCCCAGCCAGCAGGAATTTCAGTCACATCTACAATTTTGGTGTTGGCATCTGCGCCGAACTTGTCAGCGATAACTACGTCAACCGGAAGCACAAAGTTTTTGCCGAGTGCTTTGGCTTTTTCGATAAATCCAAGCGCAGCATCGATCTTGTCGTTGTCTACCAAAGAATTTCCGATTTCGTAACCTTGTGCTTTGGTGAAGGTGTAAGAAAGGCCGCCGCCAATCAATACGTTGTCAGCCAGAGTCAGCAGGTTGTCGATCACGTCAATTTTGTCTTTAACTTTGGATCCGCCGATGATCGCAGTGAAAGGACGTTCAGGATTGGACAGGGCTTTGCCCAGAACGGACAATTCCTTCTCCATCAGAAGGCCGGATACTGCAGGCAGGAAGTGAGCGATACCCTCTGTCGAAGCATGGGCACGGTGAGCCGCACCGAATGCGTCATTGACGAACAGGTCAGCCAGTTCAGCGAACTGCTTAGCCAGTTCAGGATCGTTCTTTTCTTCACCTTTATAGAAACGGACATTCTCAAGCACAAGCACGTCGCCTTCGTTCAGTTCAGCGATTTGTGCTTTTACCGCTTCGCCAATCGCTTCATCAGCTTTGGCTACCGGTTTGCCGAGCAATTCGGACAGACGTACAGCTGCGGAAGTCAACCGCATGGAATCGACGAATTCACCTTTAGGACGGCCCATATGGCTGGCCAGAATGACCTTTGCACCGTTCTCAATCAGGTATTTAATTGTTGGAAGGGTTTCGCGGATACGGGTATCATCAGTGATCTTACCGTCTTCCACTGGCACGTTGAAATCCACACGCACGAATACGCGTTTGCCTTTTACTTCTACATCACGGACACTTTTTTTGTTCATGATTAACATTTCCTCCACACCCAAAATTGGTTCATTCACGAATCCATTTCATTTAGAAAGAGCGGAAACAGACTTTCATTGTTTCCGCTCTATTGTACTGCCTATATAAAATCGGTATTATTGAGCAAGTTTAGCGAATTTTTCTAGAGTACGAACGAGCTGTGCAGTGTAGGACATTTCATTGTCATACCAAGCAACGGTCTTAACCAGTTGTTTGTCGCCAACAGTCAGAACTTTAGTTTGTGTAGCATCGAACAGGGAACCGAAAGTCATACCCTTGATGTCGGAAGATACGATTTCATCTTCAGTGTAGCCGTAAGTTTCCGGATCGGAAGCTTCTTTCATGGCTGCGTTGATTTCTTCAACAGTTACGCTCTTATCCAGAACAGTAACCAGCTCAGTCAGGGAACCCGTAGCTACAGGCACACGTTGTGCTGCACCGTCAAGTTTGCCTTTAAGTTCTGGAATTACCAGGCCGATTGCTTTTGCAGCACCGGTAGTGTTAGGGATGATGTTCTCAGCAGCAGCGCGGGCACGTCTGAAGTCGCCTTTAGCGTGTGGAGCATCAAGTGTATTCTGGTCACCTGTGTAAGCGTGGATAGTAGTCATCAAGCCTTCGATGATACCGAATTTGTCGTTCAGAACTTTGGCCATAGGAGCCAGACAGTTCGTTGTGCAAGATGCGCCGGAGATTACTGTTTCGCTACCGTCAAGGATGTCATCGTTAACGTTGTAAACAACAGTCTTCATGTCGCCTGTAGCTGGAGCGGAAATAACTACTTTCTTAGCTCCGCCTTTAAGGTGCTTTTCAGCTGCTTCTTTAGTTGTGAAGAAACCTGTGCATTCCAGAACGATATCAACGCCAAGCTCTCCCCAAGGAAGTTCTTCAGGGTTGCGGTTCGCCAGAACCTTAACATCTTTACCGTTAACTTTGAAGAAGCCGTCGTGAACTTCAACATCGCCTTGGAATTTACCTTGAGTTGTATCATATTTAAGCAAATGAGCAAGCATCTTAGCGTCAGTCAAGTCATTGATTGCTACCACTTCGATACCTTCTACATTTTGAATACGGCGGAATGCAAGGCGTCCAATACGTCCAAAACCGTTAATACCAACTTTTACACTCATTGAATAGTTCCTCCTAGATTTCGTTTTATTTATTCAAGACAAGCCGTGAGGCTCGTCAAGACAACAAGGTTAAGTATAATGCATAATACCTTTGCGCGCGTCCCATAAAATGGAATCTATAGGACCTCTTGCAATTGTTTGTCGATTTCTTTGCCGATTTCGATAGCAGCCGCCTCGTCTGTTACGAGAATATCCTCTTGGCCGAACCGCAGCATCGCATGAATGGCCTTAGCCTTGCGTTTGCCGCCGGCAATACCGATGACAACTTCTGTACGGATAATGTCTTCCAGGCGCAGCCCCATGGTCAGCATGGTATGAACCACCTCGCCATTCTCATTGAAATAATATCCGAACGATTCGGCTACCGCACCCTCGTCCTGAATCTCTGAGATAGTACCGGGGTCCAGCTTGCGGCGGTGAGTCATTTCAATGGCATCGCCAATTCCATGCACAATAATACGCGATCTGCGGATAATCTGCACAATCTCTCCAATATTGGAGTCCAGTGCGAGCGACTGATAGGCATCGCCGCTGAGCAGATCAGGCACATGCAGCAGACGGTAATTGGCACCAATCCGTTTGGCCATGGTCGAAGCAATGGTGTTGGCTTGGATCTCCATGCTCTCTCCCAGTCCTCCGCGCGCCGGAACTACCCAGGCGTTCTTATAGGAAAGGGATAGCGGCGGGGTCAACTGATCGGCCATTTCGGCCAGGGTCGATCCGCCTGTGACGGCAATCGTATCGTCACTGCGCAGTACACTGAGCAGTGCCTTCGAACCTGCACGCCCCAGTTCACGTTTGGTGAACAGCGAGGTCTCGCAGTCGCCAGGTACAACAACTACTTTACTGAGACCGTACGTAGTACGAATTTTCTCTTCCAGATCATCCAGGCCGAAGAGGCTCTTGGCGATCGGCTCCAGCAGGTCAAGCAGTCTGCGACCGGCTTCGCTAATGCGCATGCCGACGCTCTCGATCTCAATGAGCCCTTGCGATTTCAGAAGATCCGTCTCGGCGCGCAGCACCCGCTCGGTCATATCAAGCGAGGCGGCAAGCGTTCTGCGCCCAATAATATCGGACAGCATGATCTGATGTAGAATCGTATACCGTCTCTTAAGGGTTTCCATGAGATCAGGCAGAAGCTGCTTTTGGATTTCCAATAAATTACGCATGCTTTCACTCCTGCAACTTCGTCTTTCTCTTTTCCCTTGTTCGTGGTCTCAAAATGTCCCGGGTTAACTTTTTAAGTCCCACCCATATTCTACCCAAAACTGACGCCGAGTGCAAGTGTTCCGAGACTATAATTCTCAGACCCGTTTCATCTTATACATCTGCCGGTCTGTGAGAGGTAACCACGCCCTTAAGCACATGACTGAAAACCTCCATCACCTGACTGTCAAGTGGGAAGCTATCATCTGCCTGGGAGCCGGAAAACTATTTTTTTGCACGACGGGTTTTACACGTTGCTTTTATGCAATAAGTGTATTATAATAATTTCTGTTGCGCCCGTGGTCCAATGGATATGACGTAGGCCTCCGAAGCCTGAGATCCAAGTTCGATTCTTGGCGGGCGCGCCATTATTTTCACTTTTGTACATAATTTAGCAATGCTTATATTATATTTAACCAAAGAGCCGCTTGATGGCTCTTTTTTTTGAATCTAAGTTTGACTTTCTTTGACTTTTTGTTTGAATTTGTTTATCATGTGGTTAATACGGTAACAGTAAAAAATGAACACATTCGAAGCACCAATTTCAAGGAGGTTTTCCACGTGAGTTATATTCCTATGGTAGTAGAACAGAGCAACCGCGGTGAGCGCGCTTATGACATCTATTCCCGCCTGCTGAAGGACCGCATCATTTTCCTTGGAACGGAGGTTAATGACGTGGTAGCCAATTCCATCATCGCACAAATGCTCTTCCTGGCTGCCGAGGATCCGGATAAGGATATTCACCTGTATGTAAACAGCCCTGGCGGTTCCATTACAGCGGGTATGGCTATATTTGATACAATGCAGTACATTAAACCGGATGTATCCACCATCTGTGTAGGGATGGCCGCTTCCATGGGTGCCTTCCTGCTGAACGCCGGCGCCAAGGGCAAACGCTTCGCCTTGCCGAACAGCGAAATTATGATTCACCAGCCGCTCGGCGGTGCCCAGGGTCAGGCTTCGGATATCGAAATCCGCGCCCGCCGCATCATCAAGCTGCGCGAGAAGCTGAACCGTATCCTGTCCGAACGTACGGGCCAGCCGATCGAGAAGATCGAGAAGGATACCGACCGCGACTACTTCATGAGTGCTGCCGATGCAGCTGAATATGGCATTGTCGATAAAGTCATTGAGAAGACCTTGCCGACTGGCGTTTAATTTCTATACTTCACCAACACATAAAGAGGCTGCCACGGACCTACAGGTCTGCGGCAGCCTCTTTATTTGGCATATATACTGATGTTTCACCTCAAGGTTCCATATCCCAGGGCATCCAGCTTGCCGGCAATCACCCGGTAGCCCCTGCCGTTCGGATGGATATGATCCAGGAACAGCAGCCCCCGCTCATTTCCGGCAAATTCATGATAAATGGAAGCAAACCCCACAACATAACTGCTGTAGCCGGCAGCATAGCGGTTGAACTGCCGCACCCAATCTGTAGCCGCATCCACCTGAGGATACGGATTATAGAGACCTACAATCCGGATAATGTAAGGACTTCGCGTACCCGCCTTCAGCTGTGCCAGAGTATTCATAATATCACTGAAATTCCGTTTGCATTCCCGGAGCGCTTTTTGCAGATATCCATTCAGCTCACCTGGCCTCCCCGCTGCGGCTTTGGCGGCCTTAATCAGATCATTGCCGCCAATAGAGACGGTGATGATCTCCGCATCCTTAACCGCAGAACGAAAGCCGCCATCTGTCTTGAGACGCTGCTCCAGCCCTGCTGTTGTCAGACCGTTCACTCCAAGATTCGCTGAAGCCACCGGAGTCTGCAGCCGCCCTTCCGCCATCCGGCGGTAGACGGGGACAAATCCGTTCCCGGGCAGAGCCCCGAATCCGGTCGTTAATGAATCTCCAATGGCCGTATATTGATAGACCATATCCTTCCCTCCCCGCTATAAGCTGCTTGCTTTCTTTAGCTTATGACTGCCTCGGGGATGTGGTAACGGCAGGGCAGCCTTAATAGGCCCGCAAAAGAAATCCTGCCCTTATGTCTCCGGAGGAAACGCATGGGCAGGATATATGAAACTACTATATTATTTCAGTGCAGCGAACGGACTGCTTCCGTCCGGCAGCAGCTCTTTGAAGCTGAAGATTACCTCCGGGAAGCCTGTAGCGTATGCAGTATACTCATATTGCTGGAAGAAGAGCACGGCTTTGCCCTCTTTCAGATAGAAGTATTTCTCTGTATTCAGGCCTGTGAATCCTCCCAGATAACCTCCGTTTGCTTTGATTTCAGTAGATACCTTGGCATTCAGCTGTTTCTTGTAGTTAGGATTAGCCTTGAACAAATCCCCCAGCAGCAGGCGTTTACCGTCTTTAAGTGAGAAGGTAAAGGCATTGCGGATAGTCGATCCATGTGCACCGCCGGTATATCCGTATTGATTCGTGATCAGACTGAGCACGCCGTCCTGATTATAAGTGACCACATAACCGCCTTCGAATTCATACGGACGGTCGTCCTCGGATTTAAGGGAGATTTGATCTTCGGCGTAAGCCGCGTATTTCTGAATCGTCTGTTTGATTGTATCATTGATTGCCTTCTCAGCCTCGCTACTTGCAAGACCGCTGACCTGTGGATAATCCAGCTTGATTGGTGCATCTTTATGGTCCTTAACATAGCTCTCAGTCTTTATAGTTACCGCATTTTGCGTTCTCTTCATCACATTGAGCCGTCCCGTTGCGGCACTCCAGTCACCCTTGTAGCCTAAGTAATCGCTGAGCAGGTCAAACGAAACATAGAAGCGGTTATCCATATTCTTCACTTCATATTCGCCGATAAAATAATTGTTCACTTTAATCGTAGTATAGTATTCAGTAACCGTCAGTTTAGTTTGTGTAGTACCTGTACCGATGGTATACGTCTTCTCTGCTTTATCATAAGATAGCGGCATCCCCAGCGCATCGCGCATAAACGTTACCGGAATCCATACCTTTCCGTCCTGGAAAAGCCCCTTCTGCGCTGCAATCTTGCCGTTTACCTTCAGTACTACCGGGGAGGATGCAGCCTTCACCTGAGCAGCTGCTGGAGCTGCCTGAGTTATACCTGCCGGTATTGCGGCTCCACCGAGCAGCATTCCCGCTGCAATCATTCCTGCGCCCCATTTACGGGCGTATTTCTTCGAAGTATCATTCATTTTCATTGTTGTTCTTCCCCTTCCGCTGGTGCGATGTATTATGACGTGATGTGTTCCCTCAGCTTCACTCTTCCTATTATAGGGATAAGAAGGTCGGCGGATGTTACAATGCGCTTTACAGTTTCTTAAGGATTGAAGAGTCTTTCTAACAACCTTATTACATTTATTTAAACAATTTGAGAGATTTCAACGAAAATTTCTCCTAAAAAAGGCGCCGCCCTGCCATAAACAGCAGAGCAAGCGCCTCTTCGCGGTCACTTTATTTCAATTCATAGGTTACGCTCAGCTGAGTGGTTACTTTAACTTCTCCGGGTTCAACAGAGCTTCCGGCAGCTGAATCATTCGCTGCTTTGGACATGGCGGCCTGTTCAACGAAGACAACCGGGTTATTCCCGTCGTCGTTCTGAATGACCGTTACCACCTGCCCGAGTCCGCGTTTCGCCGCTTTAGCAATCGCTGCCGCTTTTACATCTGCATTCTGCATTGCTTTTTCGATAACCTGTGCTTCAAAGGCTGATGGATCTTCGATCGCAAAGCTTGCATTGCCGATATTGTTCGCTCCTGCCGTCGATGCTGCATCCAGCAATTGTCCGACCTTAGTCAGATCACGGTAGGAAATCTTCAGCGTATGCTGGGCATTATAGCCTTTAACCTGCTGGCCTTCCTTTTCGCTATAGATGTAATTAGGCTGTACATAGAACTGCGTGCTCTGAATATCCTTGTCCGCAATTCCCCAGGTTGTTTTGAATAATGCAGTCAGCTTCGCAATCTTTGCCGCGGTACCCTTCTGCGCCTCTTGTGCAGTATCAGCCGTGGTAGTTACCCCGATGGAGAGATAGACGATATCCGGTTTGATCGCAAGTTCGCCTTTACCGACTACGTTCACAATATTCTTCTGCACCTCATCGGCAGCGTAAGCCTTTTCAGGACCTTTTAGCACCCCGCTCAGCCCCATTCCTCCTATAATCAAGCTTCCTGCCAGCAGCACTGCTCCGATTGATTTGCCAAATTTCATCATGCTTGCCATCCCCTTTCGTTTCTTTAAGTTGTTGGTACCCTCTAGACGGACCAGCATGGCAAAAGTTGCATATCCTATGTACGTTATTTAATAATTTATTCCGTCTCTATCCAGAAACGCCGGATGACATTTCCGTCCTCCTCAATATATTCGCTATCCTCTACTCCGCCATTCTTGCGGATCGTCCGTTCCGATGCTGTATTGACGGCGTCGCAGACCACGAGTGCCTTCTCTATACCCAGTTCAGCAGCTTTCACGAGGGCCTGCTTCAGAAGTTCACTGGCATACCCCTGTTTGCGCTCCGAAGGGACCACGCCATAGCCGATATGCCCGCCTGTACGGAGTAACGCTTCCGTCAACCGGTGTCTGATGTTCACGGCAGCCACCACCCGCTGATCCGTTGTCACCAGCCAGAAGGTTGAACTGCTCACCCATCCGTCTTTGATATTCACACCGCCGGCATGCTCACGCAGAGACTGAAGCATCCCGGCAAAGTCAGCAGGATCGATCTCGACTACCCAGGGAACGAATGATTCTCCGCTGGCCTTCCACTCTTCATAAAATGCCAGATAGGGCTCTCTGAGAGCTTCTGTAGGCTCCACTAATGTTACCTCACTGCCTTGGATCTGCATCTGTGTATCTCCCCTTATACATAAATAATATGAAAAAAAGCCCCTAAGGGCTTTCGGTAAGACGTGTACCATTTATTGATTCTCGAGTTCTTCCTTACTTACAAGACTTGTCAAAGCGGTTACAGCTTGTTCCGCATCTGCGCCATCTGCGCTGATATAAATCTCCGTACCGGAACTGATCGCAAGGCTCATAATGCCCATGATACTTTTGGCGTTAACTTTTTTATCGTCTTTTTCCACGAAAATCTCCGACGAAAACTTATTAGCTTCTTGCACAAACAATGCTGCCGGCCGAGCATGGAGCCCCGTCTTCAACCGAACAACTACCGGGTGCTTTGTCATGAAACGCTTACCCCCTATTTGAGATCTGCCCAAAAATTTCACATTAATTTTATAATATTATATCATTATAACCTCTACCGCACTAGAAAAAAAATAATCAACTGCCCCGCACCTTGTCAGCCAGCTCATCAATTTTGCGCAAACGGTGGTTTACGCCTGATTTACTGACGGTGCCGCCCAGCATATCGCCAACTTCCTTCAGGTTGATATCCGGGTGTGCAAGTCTGATTTCCGCAACCTCGCGCAGCTTATCCGGCAAGCTTTCCAGTCCCACCTCACGCTGCAGCAGCTTGATATTCTCAATCTGGCGTACCGCGGCGCTGATCGTTTTGTTAAGATTGGCCGTTTCGCAGTTGACGATCCGGTTAACGGAATTACGCATATCGCGCATGATCCGTACATCCTCGAATTTGAACAGTGCCTGATGGGCTCCGATCAAACTTAAGAATTCAATAATCTTCTCGCCTTCCTTGATGTATAGGATGAAGCCTTTCTTGCGTTCTATGCAGCGGGCATTCAGGTGAAATTCACCAGCCAGCTCCACGAGCGCCTTGCAGTGCTCCTCATACATCGAAGCGATTTCCAGGTGATACGAGGAACCCTCCGGATTATTCACCGAGCCGCCAGCCATGAAGGCCCCGCGCAGGTAAGCACGCTTGCAGCAGTTCTTGCCGACGATTTCATCATCGATCCCATCGGTGAAGATGAAGCCTTCCGAGACAATCCGCAGATCCTTCAGGATCTCCTGAACCCGGTTTGGGATTCTTACGATATAGACGTTATTCTTCTTCAAACGCATTTTTTTACGCACGAGCAGCTCGATATGGACCTGGTAATATTTCTTAAGTAAAGAATATACCCGCCTTGCAATCGCGGCGTTCTCCGTCGAAATGTCGAGAACAACCTTTTTGCTCGAAAGCTGCACCGAACCATTCATCCGGATCAGCGCTGACATTTCCGCTTTCTCACAGCAGGGCTGGCTCTCGACCATCGTCAGCTCTTTTTTGGTAAGGGCCGCAAAAGACAAGGGGCTCACCTCTTTCATGTTAACTCTTTCTGTCAATCCAATCCTGAACCAGCTGGAAAATATGGTGGCTAAGCTTATCTGTATCATGCCGCAAATAGGTTTTAAATAATACCAGTTTGTCGGCAATCACCTTATATCCGTTGCCGTCAACGACATCGCGGTCAAGCTGCACCGGACGTGCGCCTTTCTCGGCATATTTGATCTGTACCTGCTCCGGGATCTCTCCGTCGTTCACAATTACATAATCGAACAGATGCAGTCCGATATGGTCGTATACCGCCTGAAGATGATCACTGACCGTATAATTATCCGTTTCACCGGGCTGGGTCATTACATTGCATACAAATATTTTGATCGCATCCGAGGCCACGACAGCTTCAGCCAGCTTCGGCACCAGCAGATTCGGCAGAATGCTTGTATACAGACTGCCCGGACCGAGCAGAATGGCATCCGCATTCCGGATCGCCTCCAGCGCCTCCGGCAGAGGCTCCACATCGGCAGGCTCCAGGAACACACGTTTGATTATACCGCCGGCCTCCGGTATTTTGGATTCGCCGGTAATCAGGGTACCATCCGACATCTCGGCGTGCAGTACCACCGCTTCGCCTGCAGCGGGCAGCACCCGGCCGCGGACGGCGAAAAGGCGGCTAAGCTCTCTGACTGCCGTAACGAAATCCCCGGAGATGTCTGTCAGCGCTGCCAGAATGAGATTGCCCAGGCTGTGTCCGGCGAGGCCCTCTCCGGTACTGAAACGGTAGCGCATGATCTGCGCCATCAGAGGCTCCACATCGGCCATAGCCGTCAGTACGTTACGGATATCCCCCGGAGGCGGCATTTGCAGCTCACTGCGCAGAATCCCGGAGCTCCCCCCGTCATCTGCCACGGTTACGATAGCCGTAATATCCAGCGGCTTCTCCTTCAATCCCCGAAGCATAACAGACAGCCCGGTACCGCCGCCCATGACGACGATCTTCGGACGCTGCCCTTGTTCTTCAGTCACTACTCATCCCTTCTCTCGTCAATGCCGATCACGTTCGGAATCCCGATGGCTGATTGCTACCGATTCCGTCTCGCTTACCCCCAGCATTTTGCCCAGATACTCTGCAATGGCTACGGAACGGTGTTTGCCGCCTGTACAGCCGATGCCGATAATAATCTGGGATTTGCCTTCCTTGCGGTATTGCGGAATAAGAAATTGAAGCATGTCAAGCAGCTTGGTCAGGAACGTCTGCGTTTCAGGCCATTTCATCACATAGTCATACACATCGTTGTCTTGGCCTGTCTTGGGCCGCAGCTGATCCACATAATGCGGATTAGGCAGGAAGCGGACATCGAACACCAGGTCAGCATCAATCGGAATACCATACTTGAACCCAAACGAAGTAATGTTAACGGAGAGGGTGCTTTTCCCGAGATGGGAGAACCGTGACACAATTTTTTCTTTTAGCTGTGCCGGCTTCATGCTGCTGGTATCCAGACACAGGGTAGCTGAATTCTTGAGCTCCTCCAGCATTTGGCGCTCCATCCGGATACCGTCAAGCGGCATGCCCTTGGGAGCAAGCGGGTGGTGACGCCGGCTCTCTTTGTAGCGTTGCACAAGCACTGAATCTGTTGCATCCAGGAAAAGAATCTCAAAGCCTATGGTCGACTCGTCCTTGATATAGGCCAGAGACTCCGACAGAGCGGTGAAGAATTCCCGTCCCCTGAGGTCGATCACGAGCGCCACTTTGGCGATTTTGCCTTTGGACTGCTCAATCAATTCGGCGAACTTCGGGATCAGCACTGGCGGAAGATTATCGACGCAGAAGAAGCCGAGATCCTCCAGGCTCTGCACTGCAATCGTCTTGCCTGCTCCCGACATGCCGGTAATGATGATCAGGGTGGCACGACCGGGCGATATTTGCTCGAATTCGGTCATTAGAGCGTCCCCTCCCTAAGGTTAGTATATGAATAATTCCTGCTCCTTAAGAACGCAGCAAAAGACCTGCCGCACCAATAATACCGGCATCATTGCCAAGCTCCGCAGGCACGATGGTAACACCAGTCTGCAGAGGTGCAGGTGTTAGCTTGGCGAATACACGGCGGACTTCATCAAACAGGATATCGCCGGCTTTGGATACGCCGCCGCCTACGATAAACACTTCCGGATTCAGTACCGCAGCCACCGCAGCCATCGATTTGCCCAGGTAGAATGCTGCACGGTTCACAATACGCAGAGCGACTTCATCGCCTGCCTTGGCAGCGTCAAAGACTTCCTTGGCCGCAATCTTCTCCACCGTGGACAGAGTGGTGCGGTCCCCGCGGGCCACTGCATCATTCGCCATGCGGATAATGCCAGTCGCAGAGGAAACGGTTTCCAAACAACCCATGTTCCCGCAGCCGCACTGGATAGCTTCCAGATCGGGAACTACTGTGATATGGCCAAGCTCTCCGGCCAGACCGGCAAAGCCCTGATACACCTTGCCATTGATAATAATTCCGCCGCCTACCCCTGTACCCAGCGTATAGCAGACGCAATTCTCAATGCCGCGTCCTGCACCGCTCCAAGCCTCGCCCAGCGCAGCCACATTGGCGTCATTGTCTATTTTGACAGGCTTGTTCAAACGACCTTCCAGAATGGAACGGATCGGCACATCTCTAAATCCTATGTTAGGCGCAAGGATGATGATTCCTTCACGAATATTCGTAAACCCGGCAAGCCCGGCTCCCACACCGGCAAGCTGTTCCCAGGAATACGGAGAGTCCTCCACAATCAGGCGCACATACTTCTCGATATTATCGATAACGGCATCGACGCCGTCTGCGGTCCCCGTTGGACCTTCGTAAGTGTGCAGCAGGCTTCCCTCGGCATTGCAGATTCCAACCTTAATCGTGGTTCCACCTAAATCCACGCCAACGTAGATATTTTCAGACATGTTACAAGCCACCTTTTTCTATGCTAAAATAGTTAATCCTACGTACCCACTATAATAGAAGCCTCCCCTGCGGTCAAGGAAAGGCGATACACCCGGGGCAATGTTCTTCAGGAAGCGGTATGGGATGTTTTGACATGCTCCGTCTGCGGACAACCCGCCTAACAAAAAGACCTTCTCACCCGGCAGGCAAGAAAGTCTGAAAGTAATCTTCTATTGCCCTGGTCCCTGTAAATCTGCCATTATTCCGACAAAATACGCTTTTGCCCCTCTAAGGCACGGATCGGAGCAATATTCTGTGTGAACTCCAGCGTCCCCATATAGCGGCCGGTCTCATCACGTACTGCGAAGTAGCGGATATAGATGAATTTATCTTTGATGGCAATCCAGAAATCCTCAGCATCCTTAATGCCTGCCTTGAAATCTGCCAGCAGCTTCTCCACCACATGCACGCTTTGCGGCGGATGACAGTTCTGCACCGTACGGCCGATAACCGCCTTGGTCCGGGCGAAGATCCGTTCCTTGCCATGTGAGAAGTAGCGGACCACATCGTTCTCATCGATAAAGGTCAAATCCACCGGCAGATGATTCATCATCGTCTCGAGCTGATGAAGCGACAACAGGCCGGTCTCAAAGCGGATGAAGCCCTGCGGTGATGCAGCTTCTCCTTCTTCCTGACTCTGGGCACCCTCCGGTTCAGCGGCACGCTCCGGAATCCATTCCTGCTCCGGCGCGGTCAGGCAGAAGCCGATTTCGTCACTTTCGCGGGCGATTTTGACCCATTCATCTTCAGTCAGCTTATCGAGCGCCATCGGCAGCAGAATATTCTCTTCTTTGAAGATCATCTCGTTGACTTCTTTAATGATCTCCTCCAGTGAAGCTGCAATCTGCTCAGACTCCCCGCTATACGCGCTGAGTGCTTTCTTGGCTTCCTTAATCATATTGCGGATCCCGTCATCCACGCCCCACATTACCTTGGTTGGACCATAAATGCCGTACTTCTCTAAGTAAGGAAACAGCAGATTCTCCTTGCGGCTGTAATGCTTGTCGAGGTCGAGCAATAGGCTCAGATCCTCCAGCAGCTTGAAGATGATCTCTTCGCTGGCGTTCTTCTTGAACTTGTCTGTGTGCAGCTCCAGCCGGAAGTTAACCAGCCGTTCAATCTCACGGTTCTCCAGCTTGAAGGTATGCACAGGATGCCCCGGCTGCTCTTCAGCCTTCGAGGAGCGGTGAATCTGCTCGATCGAGCCTTTGAAGATGGCCGTATGCACGGAGCATAGGCGCTGCACTTCCTCTACCGGAATACCCTCTTCGGTCATCAGGGAATGCTCCATGGCAGATATCTCAGCTACAGTCACATCGCCTACCGCTTCGGCAAAACGCGCCTTCACTTCCTCTACACTTTTACCCGCATGCAGCTCCTTGATGATCTCCTTCAGCATAGCCTGGCGGCGTGTCTGCTCCGGTACATCCACTTCACGGTTATTAATCAGTTCGCTCATTATATTCTCTCCTTCTATTCAATAATCTCGAAGCCGTGCTGCTCAAAGGCCAGCCGAACGGTTTCCAGCTCTATTCTCTTTAATTTCATGCCCTTGGATAATGTCATGAACCTGCCTGCCGTCTGCAGCATTCCAGGCTTCGTTATATCATGGAAACCCAGACCGGCCATAATATCTACGGCTTCCGGGTGCCTGGTTACCAGCTCCAATATAGACTCATCTAGCTTCAACACTTTGCTCAAGATCTGCACACCTCACAATTGAGAATTCTTCTCAGCAACAGCTTAGCATAGGGCAGGGGGGTAAATTGTGATTGCAGTCACTAAGTATAAAATTACCCCACAACATATTAGCTTTTAAGGAAAAAGCTGCCCGTACGCCTGTTACAGCATAGGGACAGCTATGTATGTTAAGAATTCACAGAATTCAAGGCTTCGGCTATGAAAAGCGTACATATAAAATTCCTTTGCAGGGTGCCGCCATTCCGGCCGATCAGCTTATGTAACCTGGCGCTTAATTCAATCTGCTCCGCTTCCTTCAGCCCGATGAACCCGTTGCAGGTCCGCAGGAAGTTAATGAAGCTATCCGCGTCATCCCTGCTGTCCCAAGGATACCGGTAGACCTCCGGGGCTCTGAAATTTCCGCTGCCGGACAGCTCTGCTACAGTTCGCTCCACTCTCTGTTCAATTACATCCCGCTTATTAAACCAGAATACCTCATACTCCGCACAGACCTCGGCAATCTCTTGCTCCATCTCACTGTCTCCCTGCAGATAAAAATTCCAAAAGAGCGCGAGCCGCCCTCCCGGCTTCAGCAGCCGCCCACATTTCTTGTAACCTTCCGGCTGCGGCACCCAATGAAAGGCTTGAGCGGAGAAGATCAGGTCGAAATCCTTCTCCGGCCCAGACCAGTGCTCGAATCTGGAGGTTACAAATCGCACGTTTTTATCCCTATGCTTCTGTCTTCCCAATTCCGCCAGTTGTGGGCCCGGTTCAATACATAGCAGCTCATACCCGCGGTCCAGGAATAATTCGGAGGCTTTACCGCTCCCGGCACCGATCTCAAGAATTCTGGACTCCTTAGTCAGAGAGGCTTCTCCTATTACCCGCTCAATAAGCGCGGAGGGATAGCTCGGCCGGTACATATCATAGAATGCCGCTGCCTCATTAAACCGTTCACTTTCTTTGAACCAATCCTTAGTCCCCATTTCACACACTCCCTTGTATTGGATAATGTGGTTTACGCTGGTTCATGTGCATAGTTTCACATAACCGAATAAGGGTACGCCAAAAAGCCGGCAGTCCCATTTCTGGAGCTGCCGGCCCGTACGCAAAAACTTTAGAAGCTTACGGCAAGCGCCGTATTATTTATCGAGCGATTCGCTCCAGTCATGCACCATGGTGCCTTCCAGGAACTTCTCGGCATCCATGGCGGCCATACAGCCGGTTCCGGCTGCCGATATCGCTTGACGGTAACGCGTATCCTGCACGTCGCCGCAAGCGAATACGCCGGGAATATTCGTCTCTGTGGTGCCCGGATTAACCACGATATAACCATTGGCATCCGTGTTAATCTGACCGCCCAAGAAAGCGGTATTCGGTGTATGTCCGATAGCGACAAATACACCATCCGCTTCCACCAGCTCGGTAAGTCCCGTCTCATTGTTAAGGACGGTGATGCCCTTAACTCCGGTATCGCCGACGGTTACTTCAAGCGGCGTGCGGTTCAGTGCCCATGACACCTTGCTGTTGTCGCGTGCGCGGTCCTGCATGATCTTCGAAGCACGCAGCTCCGGACGGCGGTGCACCAGCGTTACGCTGGAAGCAAAGCGGGTCAGGAAGCTGGCTTCCTCCATCGCGGAATCGCCGCCGCCGACCACGACAATCTTTTTGTTACGGAAAAAGAATCCGTCACAGGTCGCACAGGTGCTGACCCCGCGTCCTACATTCTCCTGCTCGCCCGGGATACCCAGGTATCTGGCGGAGGCGCCGGTCGAAATAATGACCGACTCCGCTTCCAGTACACCCATTCCGTCTACAGTCACCTTGAACGGACGCTGAGAGAAGTCAACCGACTCCACCCAGCCATTCTTGAATTCAGCGCCGAAGCGTTCGGCCTGCTTACGCATGTTGTCCATCAGATCAGGACCCAGAATTCCTTCAGGGAAGCCTGGAAAGTTCTCCACTTCTGTCGTCGTTGTCAGCTGTCCTCCCGGCTGCAAGCCTTCAATTACGAGCGGGCTCAGGTTCGCGCGCGCCAGATAAATCGCGGCAGTCAGCCCGGCCGGGCCTGTTCCGATTACAATCGTTTTGTACATTACATTGGCCTCCTTACAAGTAGGTTTGTATTTACAAGTGGAAACGGCTTTATCGTCCTTTTATTAAGACGGTACCGTTTCAGCGAGAAATATAAGGATAAGTTATCGTGAGAAACGTATAGATTCTTATATTTGAAAAAAGGGTTCAAATATTGTTGGTGGACGGCGACAAGCCGTCCGTTCCCGGCAGCATGCCCTGGGTATCGCATTCACTGTCGATCCGCCGTGCATAGCGGCTTACCATGGAGACCGAGACGCCGTAACGCTGTGCCGCCTCGCGGAAGGTGACCGGACGCCCGTGCAGCCTGGCAGTCAGATACTCCAGTGCCGCACACCAGCCGCCGTCATTGCGGAATAACGGTACATCCGGATACAGGCTGCCGATGAACTGCTTCCAGATAAACTCTGCATCCTTCTTCTGCACAGCATCATATCTCCGGTCCATCATGGCCACCGTATGATCGATAATCCGCTGCCAGTCTTCCTTCCATTCAGCCGGGCCCTTGGGGCTGGAAGCCGCTTGCAACGGCTCTTCCTCAGGAGCTGCAGCTTCTTCCAGATTCTCTCCAATCAGCCGCTGCAGGCTGAACAGCGCCGCCTCCTGCAGCCGGTCCTCCTGGAGCGGCTGATGCTCCAGAACTCCGCGCAGTACCTCGGACATCTCCTCATCCTCAATCCAGCGCAGGGCTTCGGTCACCTGCAGCTTCGTGGAGGAATCGCCGTAGCGCAGCGCCCAGAAGAACGAGGCTCGCAGCAGCGGATTGTTCCGTACTTCTTCGGTGAACTTGCCTGTATTCCCCTTCCACTGCTTAAGCTGCTCCTGGAAAGGCAATTGGTAATTATAGCTGACAGCAGGCATGGGTCTGTCTTCTCCCCGGGCTTGCTGGAGCTGGGACAGGAAGAATGCCGGCACGGCAGACTCAGGGTCCAGCTTCGCAGCCTGTCTCCAGCAGCGTAGCGCTTCAGTGTAGAGGCCGCTGTTGCTGGCCGCTGCTGCGCAGTAATGATACAGGCCGGCGTCTCCGGCGACCTCTTCATCCTTCAGCAGACGCCGGAAGTGGCTGTATGCTGCAGTATGTCTGCCCAGGATGCCCATCGTCGTGGCCATTTTGAATACATGCTCCTGATGAAAAGGCACAGTGGCTTCAAGCATGCCCAGCAGAGAATCCAGCTGCTCCTTGTCACCTGCATACTGCAGGAAGATCGCCATATTGCAGAGCGCATGCAGATTGCCGGGGTCCTGCTTCAGCACCTCGTTCAGGCATTCCTTCGCTTTGGCAAACCGGCCCATATAGAAATAAGCGAGGGCCAGGTTATTATGCGCAGCCAGAAAGTCCGGCGAGATCGCAATGATCTCTTCCAGCAGCTCTACGGCCTGGGGAAACTTGCCCTCCTCCAGCAGACTGCGGGCCCGGTCATGCTCGACCACACCCTCACGGCTGCGGATCCGCACAAGCGGAGCAGGACGGTTCAGCTCATATTGCAGCAGCTCCATCAGCTCTTCGGATTCGGCCATGAACTCGCCGCTGGCATCCTCCTCCAGATACGTGACCAGCGAACGCTCCGCCTCTTCAAAGCTTTCCATATTGGCGTAATTATTAGCCATATAGAAATGACATTCGGTCATTGCGGGATCAATCTTCTCCAGTACATGGGTCAGAATCTCATTAGATGCTGTGTAATTACCCATCTCAGATAATATACCCGCCATGTTGCAATGATTCACCGGATTATCCGGCTCATATTCAACAGCTTTGCGAAAATTCTTTAATGCCTTATCATATTGAAAGCGGTCAAGCGACCGTACGGCTCTTTCAAAGAAAAAATTGGCATCCAGAGTGACCGGAATCACATTACCGCTGTCCGTATCATTCTCTGAAGTTTTCTCAATCATGGAAGCAAGGCACCTCCCTTTGTAAGCTTCCCTAGCCTAACGAAAAATAGGAGAGCGGCATCAAATATATACCCATACTCCCTGTCTTAAGTGTTCTTTTCGTTTCCATTTATGGACTTGGCTGTCTTCTTCACACAGTATACCACATGTGGTAGTGAGATTCTCAACCGGGGAGGAGAGTTAAGGGGAGGAAAAAGCTTGAAAAGTTGCTGCTGCAGCATAACTGTAAAAAGAAACGCAGGGACTATATCCCCGCGTCTCTAAATAGCTTGTCTATGGAACCGCCTTCGATGATAATACGTGTGGCTTCTGCCAGCATAGGTGCAACAGAGAGCACCGAGAATCTGCTGGAGTGCTCATCCGGCAGCGCAATAGAATCCGTGACGACAATTTCGTCGATATTGGGATGATCCATCCGCTCCAGCGCATCTCCGGAGAACAGCCCGTGCGTGGCACAGACGATGCTGTTCCGGGCCCCGCGCTCCTTCAGCCCTTCTACCACATTGACGATCGTGGTCCCCGTATCAATAAGATCCTCAATAATAATCGGCGTTCTTCCCTCAACGTCTCCGATGACATGGGTAATCACCGATTCGTTATGAGCCGGACGTTTCTTGATCATGATGGCAAACGGAGAGTCCAGCCGGCTGGCCAGCTTCTCAGCCATGGAGGCGCGGCCTGCATCGGGTGATACGACTACCAGATCGGAGAGGCCTTTGATCTTCAAATAGCCGCTGATCAGATCAAGCGCAGTCAGATGATCCACGGGAATGTTGAAGAAACCCTGGATAGCCGCTGCATGCAGGTCAATAGTTATCACGCGGGTAGCTCCTGCAGTGGTCAGCACATCGGCAACCATTTTGGCTGAGATCGGCTCACGCGGCGCAGATTTGCGCTCCTGCCGGGCATACCCGTAATAAGGAACGATAATATTCACTGTTCTTGCCGATGCGCGTTTGGCAGCGTCGATCATGACCAGCAATTCTACAAACAGCTCGTTAATCGGATGAGCCAGGGATTGCACCAAAAATACGTCGCAGTTCCGGATGCTCTCTTCATAATGCACATATATCTCGCCGCTCTTGAAACGTGTCAGCTTAATCAGGCCCAGCGGTGCGCCAAGGCGCTCCGCAATATCAGCGGCCAGCTTCGGATTCGACGAACCGGAAAAAATACGTAATTGATGATGCATAGTACCCTCCTGGGATTATAATTTAAACTTCGAACGCAAGTGGAAACGGCTTTGCCGTCCTTGTATGGACGGTACCGTTTCAGCGAGAAATAGAAGGATAATATATAGCGCGAAGCCTATACATTCTTATATTTGGACGGATGTGCGGCGGCGTCCTTCGAACACAGCCAGTTCACGGAAGCCCGTGCGCCACAGCATTTCCCGCGCCTCCTGTAAGCCGTCTCCCAGCTTCAGAGGGTCATGGGCGTCTGAGCCCACGGTGAGCGGAATGCCCAGGGCATACGCCTGCTGAAGCACATGCTCAGCCGGGAACATTTCGGCGCAAGGCTTAGTGAGTCCCGAAGCATTCAGCTCCATCGCGATTCCGCTGCCGGATATAACCTTGAGCGTCTCCAGCTCCAGTGCTCTGGCCTCGGCTCTTCCTTCCGGAGTCTGCGGCCCGTAACCGAACCTTTTGATGACATCCATATGTCCTATAATATCATATAATCCCGATAACGCCGACTTCTGCACTGCATCATAATATCGGCGGTAGACGCTCATCACGTCCTGGCCTTCCCAGCCATGGGTCTGCCGGTGGTCCGTAATATCCCATTCTCCGAGAAAATGCACCGACCCGATCAGATAGTCCCACGGATAGGGTGCTAAAAGCTCGCGGATCTGCTCTTCATATCCCTCGATATAATCCGCTTCAAGCCCCACCCGCAGCTCAATCGTTCCGCGGTAGCGCTCCTTCAGCGTAAGACATTCCTCCACATAACGCGGAAGCTCCGCAAGCGGCATAGCCATCTCGGGATAATAGTGCTCCGGATCTACATGGATAAGCGGCAGATGATCGGACAGTCCAAGCTGCTGCAGCCCGAGCGCTATGCCGCGCTGCACATACTCTTCAAGCTTCCCTACGGCATGGCCGCAGCGCTCATGGTGGGTATGGTAATCAATACGCATGCTGAACCTTCCTCCTAGTCCCGGCGAGGCCGTTCATGGCGGGCACTCAGCTCTTCCAGAATCTCATCCAGCGGAAGCTTCCGCTCCTGCAGCAGGACCAGTAAATGATAGATCAGATCGCTGACTTCAAGGCGAAGCTCGGCATTATCTTTATTTTTGGCGGCGATAATGGTTTCGGAGGCTTCTTCGCCGACCTTCTTGAGAATCTTGTCGACGCCCTTATCAAACAGATAAGTAGTGTACGCCCCTTCCGGACGGTTCACTTCCCGCTCGGCAATTACGCGCTCCAGCTCACCCAGTACAGCAAAGCGGTCATGGCCTGCTGCTGCCGAGTTAACTGTACCCCCAGCTGCTTCAGCTGTTGCCGGTGCATCGAGGGGAATCTCGCGGAAGAAGCAGCTGTTCTCACCCGTATGGCAGGCCGGTCCTTCCGGCACAACTTTCACCAGTAGCGTATCGCTGTCACAATCGTAATGGATGGAGGTGATGGCCTGGGTATTGCCGGAGGTTCCGCCCTTATGCCAGAGCTCACTACGCGAACGGCTCCAGAACCAGGTCTGGCCGCTCTCAAGAGACAGCCGTAGTGACTCCGGATTCATATAGGCGAACATTAATACTTCCAGGGTACGGGCATCCTGCACCACTGCCGGCAGCAGGCCAGCTTCATTCCAGCGGATGCCTGACAATGCCTCCTGCTGGCTCTGCGCTATATCTTTCTTGTCCTCGCTCATCGGATCTCTACCCCTCTTTGCTTCAGATCAGCCTTCAAATCATGAATGGCAATCTCTTTATAGTGAAAAATAGTTGCCGCAAGTCCGGCATCTGCCTTGCCTGCGGTAAATACATCATAGAAATGATCAATTCTTCCCGCACCGCCGGAAGCAATTACAGGAATGCTCAGCAGATCGCAGACTGCTGCCGTCAGCTTCAGATCGAAGCCGTCCTTGGTGCCGTCGGCATCCATGCTTGTAAGCAGGATCTCGCCGGCTCCCAGCCGCTCAGCTTCCTTGGCCCAGGTAAGCGCCCGGATACCGGTAGGCGTACGGCCGCCGTGAGTGTACACTTCCCACTCGCCCCAAGCCTCATTATATTTGGCATCCATCGCCACCACAATGCACTGGGAGCCGAAGTGGCGGGCGCCTTCAAGAATCAGCTGCGGATTATTGACAGCTGCCGTATTAATGCCGATCTTGTCTGCACCGGCACGCAGGATCCGCTTCATGTCCTCAGGTGTCGAAATCCCGCCGCCCACCGTGAATGGAATAGCAATCTCCCCGGCAGTCTGCCGCACGACCTCGACCATGGTCGCCCGGCCTTCCACCGATGCGGAGATATCCAGAAATACCAGCTCATCTGCACCTTCGCTATCATATAAAGCCGCCAGCTCCACCGGATCTCCGGCATCGCGCAGATTTACGAAATTAACGCCTTTTACCACCCGCCCGTCCTTCACATCCAGACAGGGGATAATCCGTTTGGCTAACATCCAAGACCCCTCCTTCACAGGCTAACAAAAGTAATTACTAAGCCCGTAACCCCTACGCCTTACCCAGCGCCTGCAGGGCTTCAGCCAGATCAATATTGCCGGTGTAGAGCGCCTTGCCGACAATCGCTCCACCGATCCCGCTGCCGCTATGTACGCTCAGACGCAGCAGATCGTCCAGGCTGGTAACACCGCCGGAGGCGATTACGGTTTTGCCGCTCGCCCCGGCCATGGACAGAATACCCTCCACGTTCGGACCCTGCATCATCCCGTCACGGGAGATATCTGTGTAGATGAAGGTCTCTGCACCCTTGGCTGCCAGCTCCTTGGCCAGATCCTCTGCGCGCACCTCGGAGGTATTAAGCCACCCATGCGTAGCCACATAGCCGTTACGGGCGTCAATACCGATCGCTACCTTATCGCCATACTTCGCGAGAACCGCCTCTGTAAAAGCATAATCATTGATCGCCGCCGTTCCAATAATGACCCGGCTGATGCCAAGACCCAGCAGCTTCTCCACATCCGCAAGCGTGCGGAGACCGCCGCCGACCTGAACCGGAACATTGGCATTCCTGGCAATGGCTCCGATGATGGCATCATTAACGGGATGCCCGGCCTTGGCGCCGTCCAGATCGACCAGATGGATAAACTGTCCGCCCTGCTCTTCCCAAGACTTGGCCACCTGAACCGGGCTGTCGTTATAAATAGTTTCCTGGCTGTAATCCCCCTGCTGCAACCGGACACATTTGCCGTCCCGGATATCAATTGCCGGATATACGATAAAAGAAGACATGTAGCGCTCCCCGCTTTCATTACAATTTGCAATATAGTTATTCAGGCTTCACGCCTGCTCTCTTCGAAGCCGCAGGAAATTCCCCAGCAGCTTGATGCCAAGCTCGCCGCTTTTCTCAGGGTGAAACTGCATGCCGTACACATTGTTCCGCCCGACTACAGCCGTTACCGGATGTCCATAATCCGTGACCGCCAGCAGGTCGCTGTCGCTACCCGCAAGTACATGATAGGAATGGACGAAGTAGACATGCCCTTCCTCAAGGCCGGTCAGAAGCGGACTCGCCGGCTGGAGGAAGCCCAGCCTGTTCCAGCCCATATGCGGCACCTTGTAGCCGTCACGGGGTGCGAAGCGTACCACCGAGCCCGGCAGAAGATCCAGCCCCTTATGCTCGCCATGCTCCTCGCTGCTGCTGAACAGCAGCTGCATACCGAGGCATATGCCCAGCAGCGGCAGTCCCGCTTCAGCTGCAGCCTTAACTACAACATCCATTCCGCTCGCCCGCAGATGCTCCATCGCATCGCCGAATGCACCGACACCCGGCAGGATTACGCTGTCTGCCGCCAGAATCTCACCGGCATCTGCCGTCACCAGACTCGTATACCCCAGGCGTTCCACCGCCTTGCTGACACTGTGCAGGTTGCCCATGCCGTAATCGACGATTGCAACGGTCATGCTACAGCACTCCCTTCGTCGAAGGCACACCCTTCACCCGGGGGTCCACTTGTGTCGCTTCATCCAGCGCCCGTCCCAGTGCCTTGAAGACCGCTTCAATCATGTGATGGGTATTGGAGCCGTAATGTACAATGACATGCAGTGTAATTCTCGCTTCCAGCGCAAATTTCCAGAGGAATTCGTGAACCAGCTCCGTAGAGAAGCTGCCTACCTGCTGCGAAGGATACGTTGCCCGGTATTCAAAATGCGGCCGGTTGCTGATATCAATCACTACCTGAGCCAGTGCCTCATCCATGGGGATGAAGACACTCGCATAACGCTTGATGCCTTTTTTGTCGCCAAGCGCTTCCCGCAGCGCCTGTCCCAGACAGATACCGATATCCTCAACCGTGTGGTGGTCATCGATATCGATGTCGCCCCGCGCCTGTACGCTCAGATCAAACTGTCCATGCTTGGTGAATAGATCCAGCATATGATTCAGAAAAGGCACATCGGTCTCCAGTTCGGAAACTCCGCTGCCGTCCACAGCAAAGGTCAACGCGATGTCCGTTTCGTTGGTTGTACGGCTAAGTCCGGCCTTGCGCAGCGCCACTTCATTATTATTGTTCTCCATTTCCGTCTCCACCTTTCGCTTCGTTCTCCAGCCGGATCTCTATTGCGCGGGCATGGCCCTCCAGGCCCTCGCGCCGGGCGAGCTCCATAATCGCCGCCCCGTCCCGCAGCAGTGCTTCCTTGCTGTAATAGATCAGGCTGGATTTCTTAATGAAATCATCCACGTCCACAGGCGAGGAGAACCTTGCTGTGCCGTTGGTCGGTATAATATGGTTCGGTCCGGCGAAGTAATCGCCGACCGGCTCCGAGCTGTACGGACCCAGGAAGATTGCCCCGGCGTTCTCAATCGCGCCGGTCAGTGCCATCGGGTCCGCCACGACAATCTCCAGATGCTCCGGCGCCAGCCGGTTTACAATGGAGATGCCCTCTTCGAGCGATTCCACGACGATAATCGCGCCGTAGTTCTCCACCGAGGCCCGCGCGATAGCTTCGCGCGGCAACGTCTGCAGCTGTCGTTCTACTTCGGCAGCAACAGCCTCCGCGAGACGCTGCGACGGCGTCACGAGGATCGCCGAGGCCATCTCGTCGTGCTCGGCCTGCGAGAGCAGGTCGGCCGCGACGTAGGCGGCCTCAGCGGTATCGTCGGCGAGCACGACGATCTCGCTCGGTCCGGCGATGCTGTCGATATCGACAGCGCCGTAGACCTCGCGTTTGGCCAGGGCCACGTAGATGTTCCCTGGCCCGCAGATCTTATCGACCGGCACGATCGATTCCGTGCCGAAGGCCAGGGCAGCGATCGCCTGCGCGCCGCCTACGCGGTATATCTCGTTTACGCCCGCCTCAGCGGCGGCAACGAGAATATAGGGATCGATGCCTTCGAAGCCGCCCGTCGAAGGCGGTGTAACCATCACGATCTCCGGCACGCCGGCGATCTGTGCCGGAATAACGTTCATCAGCACCGAGGACGGATACGCTGCCTTGCCCCCGGGAACATAGACGCCCACCCGCTTCAGCGGGCGGATGATCTGTCCGAGGATCGTGCCGTCCGGCTGCAAATCCATCCAGGAATTGCGCTTCTGCCGCGCATGGAACGCACGGATATTGACAGCTGCCGCCCGGATTGCCGTCACGAAGGACTCCTCTACCCGGCCATAGGCGGCCTCTAGCTCCTCCTGCGTTACCCGCAGCTGCGCAGGCGTCAGCACTGCGCCGTCGAAGCGCTCCGTATACCGGAGCAATGCCGCATCACCTTCCTGTTTGATACCGGCCACGATTTCACGTACCGCCTTGTTCTGCTCCGGCGTGCCGTATTCCACTTCACGCTGCAGCTTAAACTCCTTACTGGACTGGACCTTCACCGCTGCTTCCCCCCTGAACTTTCTATTTACTAGCTAGGCTCAGCCGTAACTACGGATAATGTTTGGACTTCCGCTCCTACAGTTCCAAACTTCCCCTTCGTCACTTCTATCCTTTTTTCATCTCTTAAAGTTTAATCTGTATAGCTTATTTAATCTGCAGCTCCGGGCCTGCAATCACGGCCTGCAGGCGGTCACACAGCTGCTGGATTTCCTCATTCTTCATCCGGTAGCTTACCCGGTTGGCCACCAGGCGGCTGGTAATTTCGAAGATACTGGTCATTTCCACCAGCCCGTTATCCTTCAGGGTCTGGCCGGTCTCCACCATATCCACGATCCGGTCAGCCAAGCCGATCAGCGGTGCCAGCTCGATCGAGCCGTTCAGCTTCACCACCTCGACCTGCTGACCCTGCTCACGGAAGTACCGTGAGGCCACATTCGGATATTTGGTCGCTACCCGCTGCTGGATGCCCGGCTGCCAGTTCGGGAGTCCGATAATCGACATCCGGCAGCGGGCAATCCCCAGATCAAGCAGCTCGTACACATCACGGTTTTCTTCAAGCAGTACATCTTTGCCGACAATACCGATATCCGCTACACCATACTCTACATATGTAGGCACATCTACCGGCTTGGCGAGAATAAACTCCATTCCGGCTTCCGGCAGTGAAATCACCAGCTTACGTGATTCTTCCCCGTCCGGAGGAATCGGCAGTCCCGCCTTGCGGAACAGCTCTGCCGCTTTGTTGTAAATCCGGCCTTTCGGCATGGCTACCTTAAGAATCTGTGCCATTCATACCCGCCTCCGTTTCTATTTCCGCTACATACTTGCAGGGATTACTTGGGTTCACATATTCCTTCACTTCACGTATTGTCACCTATTGCTTCATACCACATTTATGAGATCAGCCAATCAACCTGCTCCGCTCAGCCATGCTCGCTGATAAAAGACACAAACGTATAAATCTCTCCGTAACGTTCACCCTCTGCCTCTACGGTATCCGTATCCAGGCGCTTCACAACCTTCAGCTCTTCCGGGCCTGCCGCCAGCCGGGTTACCACAGCGTGGCCCTCATTCCGCAGCCGGGCCGCCTCAGCAAGACCTTCCTGACGCCGCAGGGCATCGTACTGGACCAGTACCGGCAGTTCTTCCTCTTCGGTTACTCCGGATACACCATCCAGAATACGGTTGGTCTTCAGCGAGAAGCCTGTCGACGGAATCGGGCGTCCAAACTGCTGAAGCAGATTGTCGTACCTTCCGCCGCTGCATACCGGGAAGCCCAGCTCAGAAGCATAACCTTCAAATGTCATGCCCGTATAATAGGAGAAATCACCGATCATCGTCAGATCAATCAGCACATGCTGAGAGACACCGTATGCGACAAGTACCTCCCATACCTTGCATAAATGCTCAATGGAAGCGCGTGCCAGCGGATGGCTGCTGAGCTCCAGCGCCTGTCCGCAGATTTCCTTGCCTCCCCGCAGCCGCAGCAGTCCGTCCAGTTCCTTCTTCTGGGCTTCCGGCAGTTCCAGGCGGCGCAGCGTCTCCCGGAAAGCGACATAATCACGGCCCAGCAGATGACTCTTCAGCTCTTCCTGGGCCTGCGGGAGGCCGGATACCGCTTCCTGGAACAGACCGTCGAGGAAGCCTACATGCCCTATCGCAATTTTAAAAGATTTCACTCCCGCGGCCTCCAGCGAGGCAATTGCCAGTGCAACGACCTCAGCATCCGCCTCTGGTGAATCATCTCCGACAAGCTCCACTCCGGTCTGGAAGAATTCTGCTTCCCGGCCGGCCTCCTCTTCGATAGCACGGAAGACATTGGCATGATAGGACAGGCGCAGCGGCAGCGGTTCGTCCTTCAATAAGGAGGAGACTACGCGGGCAACGGGCGCTGTCATTTCTGAACGCAGCACGAGTGCCTGACCGCGGTTATTCAGTAATTTATACAACTTCTGGTCTGACGTGGAACTGGCCACACCGACCGTATCGTAATATTCAAGGGTGGGAGTAATCATCTGGCGGTAGCCCCAGCGGCTCATGCAGTGCAGCACATCGTTCTCAATCTTGCGCAGCTTCGTTACCGCACGCGGGAGATAATCCCGTACGCCGGCAGGCTTTTCGAATCCCTTTGGTTTGGACATCTTCACTTTTCACCTCATCAGATATCATAAGAAGTATCTTCAAGTGCTTTAATATGGTAAAGTGGTAGTAAACTAAAGCAGTGGTAATATCGTATCACGGACTATCCTTTTGCGTCAACAATCTCCTTCTATACCCGCCAGTTTCGGAAGCTTGGACTATATGTTAAGCAGCGCCTATCCATCCTCTCTTTGCCACCGTGATTACCTGCGAATATAATAAGCTGTAGAACATGAACTTCAGAATGTTTCATGCGAAATATATAATATAATTGTACTTTATTTCCTGCATTAAGTATTCCCGGTATCTATTTCAGAGCAGAAAGAAGGACTGACGGCTTGAGTACATCCTATATGATCGGCGTTGATATTGGAACCACCAGCACCAAGGCTGTCCTCTTCGAGGAGAACGGAACAATCATCACACAGAGCAACCAGGGCTATCCGCTGCATCAGCCTTCCCCTTCTGTCGCAGAACAGGACCCTGATCAGATTCTGCAGGCTGTCCAGCACACTATCTCTTCAGTCATGCAGAACAGCCACGTCCCTCCTGGACAGGTTCTGCTTGTCTCCTTCAGCTCGGCCATGCACAGCGTGATTGCTGTAGATTCTTCCGGCAAACCGCTTACCGCCTGCATCACCTGGGCCGATAACCGGAGCAGTGCAGCTGCCCGGCGGCTGAAGAATGAACTGAACGGGCATGAGCTGTATATGCGGACAGGAACACCTGTCCATCCGATGTCTCCAATTACCAAGCTGATGTGGCTCGGTGAGGAGCATCCGGAGCTGTTCAGCCAGACCCATAAATTCATCTCCATTAAAGAATATATCTTCTTCAAGCTGTTCGGCAAATATGTAATTGATCATTCCATTGCCTCTTCTACAGGTATGTTCAATCTGGAGAAGCTTGACTGGGACGCTGAGGCGCTCCGTATCGCCGGAATTACTCCAGAACGTCTATCAAGACCGGTGCCCACCACGCAGATCCTGCAGGGGCTGCTTCCGGGGCTTCCGGAAGAGCTTGGACTTCTGGCCGCCACACCGTTTGTCGTAGGCGCCAGTGACGGTGTCCTGTCCAATCTGGGGGTCGGTGCCATAGAGCCGGGGGTTATTGCCGCGACTATAGGAACCAGCGGTGCCATCCGCACCGTGGTCGACCGGCCGCTGACCGACCCGAAAGGGCGGACCTTCTGCTATGCACTAACGGACAAGCACTGGGTTATTGGCGGACCCGTGAATAATGGCGGCATGCTGTTCCGCTGGGTGCGTGATGAGTTCGCCGCCTCTGAGGTAGAGACCGCGAAGCGCCTCGGTATTGATCCTTATGAGGTTCTAACCCGGATCGCCGAGCAGGTACCGCCAGGCAGCAATGGCCTGCTCTTTCATCCCTATCTGACCGGTGAGCGTGCCCCGCTGTGGAACCCCGATGCGCGCGGCTCCTTCTTCGGACTGAGCATGAATCACCGCAAAGAGCATATGATCCGCTCTGTGCTGGAGGGTGTCATCTTCAATATGTATACCGTCCTGCTCGCTATGGAGGAAATTATCGGCCAGCCGGGCAGAATCCTGGCTACCGGCGGCTTCGCCCGCTCCGCTCTATGGCGGCAGATGATGGCGGACATATTTGATCAGGAGGTGGTAGTCCCTGAGAGCTTCGAGAGCTCCTGTCTTGGCGCCGTTGTCCTCGGGCTGTACGCCATCGGCCGGATCGATTCCTTCGATTCCGTATTCGGCATGATTGGCTCGACCCACCGCCATGAACCCGACCAGGCACATGCCAAAGTCTATAAGCAGCTGCTGCCCATCTATATCTCCGTATACCGCAGCCTCGAAGGCCAATATCAGGCGATTGCCGATTTCCAGCGCGAACAGGCCGGAGAGTAGTCTGCAATCCTGCCAATATATGAATAAAAGCGCCAACTGGCCCGCATCTGCGGCCAGTCGGCGCTTTTATCATTCTGGATTTGAAGTCCCCTTCATTACTGCATTTCAAGGCACCCAGCTACACTGTTGCTTTAGGCGCCCGCTTAACCTTCTGCGGCCCAGAGCCAAAGAGTACCCATGCCGGCTTCACATAACGGAAGACGAGGGCGACGACCAGCCAGGAGCCGGCGAAGGCTACCAGCCAGCCCCCGGCAATGGCAGCCGTGTAGGCAAGTGATCCGCCGTGCAGCGGCAGCTTTCTATAGAAGAAGAGCAGCGCCGGATGCAGCAGATATATCCCGAAGGAACAGGCGCCGGCAGAGATCAGCAATCTTGCCAGCAGGCTTCGCCCCGCTCCGTACAGCAGGAAGGACAGCTGGAACAGCACAAGACAAGAGAGCAGCGCATGAAGATTGGAGAAGCCTTCATACCATAGACTGTTGATGACCGTCTTCTTCGTATAATTGTTGAACCACAGCTCCACATGAACGATTCCTGCAGTGGCCCATATGAACCACAGCACAATCCAGCTTGCCCCCTTACCGGAGCGCCACCCTTCGCGTGTAGGAATCAGCCACTTTTTCAAAGAGCTGTAATATACCGCAATCGCTGCACCGAGCAGGAAATAAGAGAAGTACGTAATTGCAAGACTGCCCTTGGACAGCTGCCAGTATCCGTGATTAGCCATATATTTGTTCAGCAGCACAAATCCCCACTGTAAGGCCAGTCCGATGAGCGGTGCCCACACCGCCAGACGGCGGACCTTCTGCAGACACCAGAGCATGAGCGGGAACAGTACATAGAACTGAATTATGATAATAATATAGTACAGATGGGTATACGCCGTACCGGTCCACAGATATTTGCCGAATTTGGCCGCCTGCTCATTAAGAGGCATGCCCCATGTATGCCCGGCAGTCATTTTCAATATAAAGTACAGCACCGAGAAAACAAGATAAGGCACAATAATATAAATCAGCCTTCGGCTATAGAATTTCGCGAGAGTCTTCCCGCCAAGCGGACGGTCAATATAATTGTAGAACAGCACGAACCCGCTTAGGAATACAAACGAAGGTACAGCGAACTGGCTGAACTTGTTTATGAACAGAAACGGATGAAACAAAGAGGTATCCAGTGTTTCCGCCAGTGTCCGCGAAGTGGCGTGAATTGCTATGACCGCAATAATCGCTATCGCCCGGAATACATCAAGCTGCGGTATTCTTTCCTTTTGAGCCATTATCTTCCCTCCTGCCTAGACCCTCATCCCTGATGCCTGGGTTGGGGTCTGTTGAACTCTCATGATTTACTGATATCTTTACCTTCGAGCACTCTATTGGTGCTCCCGTGCACAGGCTTGTCCTTCACCGTAGGGGCAAGTGAACGCGGTACACTCCCGAATGCCACCCAGGACAGGCGGATGCGGCGGAACGCAAACTGCACAAGCATCCAGCTTCCTGCCAGCGCCGCAGCCAGTCCCCCGTAAATATAGAATACATAGGTTAATGAATCTGTAGGAATTCCCGTTCCGAATCTTCTATACACTGCAAGCAGCAGAGGATGGATCAGATACACCGCAAATGAAACCTCACCCAGCCGGGTCAAAATAGCAACGATCACCTTCGGTGCCCTGCGGTAGATAAGAAAGGTGGCATACAGCAGCACCAGCGCTGACAGCATCGTATGTACATTCCAGAGCAGCTCGTACCAGAGCGAGTCCGTCCATATCCCGAAGTGGCGGGCTCTATACCATAATTGTACATGCGTGAAGGCTGCTCCGAGCCACAATGTAACAAGCAGCAGGATAAGCACTTTATACCTGGCAGCCAGTTCACGCCAAGGCTTCATCAGCCACAGCTTGATCGCTTCGAAATTAATGGCGATATAGGCGCCCAGCATATAATATGCCAGATACGAGATCGACAAGCTTCCTTTTTCCACAATATGCAGCTGATACTTGTTCCAGATAATGAATACCCACTGCAGCGCAAGTCCAATCGGAAAAGCCCAGCGCACCCACAGCCGTGAGCTCTGCAGCAGCTTAAGCAGCAACGGAAACAGCAGGTAGAACTGGATGCTGATGAATACGAAATACAAATGCGCATACGCCGAACCCGTAAATAAGGCACCCAGGAAGCCGGAGATGCTCTCTGCCAGAGGCTGTGTCAGCTTCCCATTCACGTACAGGGTCAATCCGTAATAGCCGATGGATACCAGCATATAGGGAAGCAGAATGTACTTCAGCCTGCGGCGGTAAAAGCTTCCGATCAGGCTCCCCGTCACGGGCCGCCCGTAATAATTATAGAACAGCACAAAGCTGCTTAGAAAAATAAACGACGGTGTACCGAATTTAAAGAAGATGTTGATCCAGTTTAACCAATAATAATAGGGTGACTGGAGTGCCAATTCTCCGGCCGCAAAAGATGATGAATGGACATGCAATACGCCCAATATCGCCAGAGCACGGTAAATATCCAGCTGGGGCAGACGTTCCTGTTTTGCTGCATTCACTTTAAGATTCCTCTTCTCTGCTATGATGGCTGTTCATAGACGCCAAGCGGAAGTGATACCTATCAGGAAGTCTGCCCCTGCTGATTATTTCATTCTGATATGTGCTGCGCGTCCGTATGCGGAAAGATCCGCTCCTGCACTTACAAGTATATCGCCAATATATACCCGCCGAACACTTAAAGGTTGTTTAAGATTGCTTAATTGCCTCAGGCTGCGAAGTTTACACAAGAAACCCTGCAGCTCCTGCGCAGATACACGCAATATGAAACTGCAGGGTAAGAGGTTACCTGGTGACTATTCTTCTACAGCCTTCTCTGCTGATCCCGGCGGACGCAGCTCACGCAGCGGATTGCCCCCGACGAACGAGCCCGCAGCTACATTCTTGTGCACGACAGAACCCGCGGCGACAACCGCCCAATCTCCAATCGTAACGCCGGGCAATATCGTTGTGTTGGCTCCAATCAGGACGTTCTCCCCGATAATGACTTCACCCAGCCTGTACTCTTTGATGAGGTATTCATGGGCAAGAATGGTCGTATTATAGCCGATGACCGAGTTCTCACCGACCGAAATTTTCTCCGGAAAAAACACATCCACCATCGCCATTAGCCCAAACGCAGTATGCTTGCCCACCTTCATGCCGAGTACCCTGCGGTAAATCCAGTTCTTAAGCGGCAAGACCGGACAGTAGCGGGCAATCTGGATAAAAATAAAATTGCGCACGCCCTTCCACGGGCTCACCGTACGGTAAATATACCAGAGTGAATTATGGCCCTCCACCGGATAGCGGGTTAACTTTCTCACGGCTGCTTCGTCTCCTGCTCCACTATAGTATATAAGTCCTTCATGTCGTGGATGATGTAATCGGGGTTGTACTTCCGCAGCATTTCCTCACCTTTGAGTGACCAGGCGACCGCAGCTACACGCACACCCGCTGCCTTGGCAGACTGAATATCGACCGCACTGTCACCTACCATCAGGGTTCTGGCCGGATCAACACCCAGATTAGCAACCGCAGTTAGGACAGGCTCCGGATGCGGCTTCGCCTGACTGACATCATTGACCGTCACAATCGTCTCCATATACTTCAGCAGATCGAACATTTCCAGCGCTTTGAGTGTAGTTGGACGAATCTTCGTTGTCACAATCCCGAGCTTTATTCCCCGGCTTAACAGCCCTTCCATAGTCTCATTCACATGAGGAAAAGAACGGATTAGCTCATCATGATGCGCATAATTATATGAACGGTAAGAAAGCTCCAGCACGCTTGTGTCCTGCAGACCGGAGAACACGCTCATCTGCTGCTGGAGCGTAGTTCCCATATGGGGAATAATCTCTTCCCGGGTTAGAGCCGGGAGGTTATTCTCCTTCAGCGCATGCATGAACGAGCTGATGATCAGCTCATTAGTATTCACAATCGTTCCGTCCAAGTCAAATAACACGCATTCTATCATTAGTTCTACTACTCCTTTGTTTCCTTATCTTCAGATGAGTCCTTCACCGGCTGGATAGGCTGAGGAGCCTTCTGCGGTGTATTCACTGCACTCTCGGGAACTACAGCATCTGCCGCTGCCGGTTTAGTGCTGACAATCGGATCAGAATAATGATCCTTCGGCTGACCGCTGACACGCCGTACAATGATCAATACAACTGCAACGAGAATGATCAGTAGTGCCAGCAGCTGTGAGATACGGACATTCCCGTATGCCGGATCGAAATACCCCTGCTCAAATCCCAGCCATTTCATCGGACTCCATAGACCGTTAATGAACGATGCCAAACCGCTGCTGCCGTTAAATCCTAGGCTGTCCGTACGTAAAGCTTCAATAAAGAAGCGGCCGATCGAATACCAGATGAAATAGGACATGAAGATTTCGCCGGCACGGACAAATTTCTGGCGGCGCAGCACCATGAGGAGCAGAATGCCCAGCAGGCTCCAGAGCGATTCATACAGGAAGGTCGGATGGTGAAACGCATCCCCTATGTACATTTGATTCACAATAAAGTCCGGCAGATGCAGCTTGTCACGCAGGAAAGATTCCTCTACAACGCCGCCGTAGGCTTCCTGATTGATGAAATTACCCCAACGGCCAATCATCTGACCGGCGAGCAGTCCAGGTGCACATATGTCCACGATACGCCAGAACGGATATCCCTTGTAACGGAAATAAATAATTCCGCAGATGATCGCCCCGATCAGCGCGCCATAAATAGCAATACCGCCATTCCAGACTTTGAATATATCCAACAAGTTGTCCTTATAATCTTCCCACTTGAACGCTACAAAATAAATCCGCGCGCCAATGATCGCTGAAGGAACTCCGAGCAGCAGCATGTCCATGAAGAACTCCTGCGGAATGTTGTAGCGTTTGCCTTCTTGAATAGCAAGGAATAATCCGGCTAATGCACCAAGACCCAGTATCAAACCATACCAGTGAACAGGCAGCGAACCGATGGAGAAGACAATCGGATTAATCGCTAATGAAAAAAACATGCTCTCACACTCCTAGTCCAGATCATCCATGTCTTCTGAGATGGTGGCTGTAAGTTTATTCGTAAATTGTAGAGCCGCGTTAAAGCCCATTTGTTTCAACCGGTAGTTCATCGCTGCAACCTCGATAATTACCGCAAGGTTACGTCCCGGACGTACGGGGATCGTAACAAGCGGCACATCAGTGTCAATGATCCGTGTAGTCTCCTCGTCCAGTCCGAGCCGGTCATATTGTTTATCCTGCTGCCAGGCCTCGAGTCTAACGACCAGTGTGATCCGCTTATGATTACGGATGGCCCCGGCACCGAAGAGAGTCATTACATTAATAATCCCTACCCCACGGATTTCGAGCAAATGACGAATGAGCTCCGGAGCTGTACCATGCAGCTGGTTATCCGAGGTCTGACGGATCTCTACGGCATCATCGGCGATCAGGCGGTGCCCGCGTTTAACCAGTTCGAGCGCCGTTTCACTTTTACCGATACCGCTGCTGCCTGTAATCAGCATACCTACACCATATACATCACAGAGAACACCGTGGATTGTTGCCGTAGGTGCCAGTCTGCCTTCCAGGAAGCTTGTCAGTCTGCTCGAGAAAATAGTGGTCGCCATTGAGCTGCGCAGCACAGGTAATCCCTTTTCATTACTGATCTCAATAAGCTCCTGCGGAACGTCCAGCGCACGGGTAATTACAATACAAGGGGTATTATCGTTACAAATCCCGCGAATCCGGCTTTTGCGTTCTTCCTCAGGAAGCATTGAGAAAAAGGCCAGCTCTGTTTTGCCCAGCAGCTGAACACGTTCTTCCGGATAATATTCGAAATAACCGGCCATTTCCAGTCCCGGACGATTCAAATCATCCACTGTAATCGGTCTTTTCAGACCCTCTTGTCCGGAAACAACCTCTAATTGAAAATGCTGTACCAGTTCTGATACCTTTACCTTCTTAGCCATGTATGTCCGTCCTTTCGTCACCTGCGGTTGTGCCCGTTTCCTGCACCCGGGTTCACAACTTTTCCCATTCCAGCTACAGGTAATTCTCCTGCTATCTTAATTGATAACGCCTATGAATGCAATCTTATTACCTACGGTATTGCTAAGCCAGTCCTGACGGAATCCCCTGCTTTCCGGGTCCTTGGACCATTACGTTTTATCTCCGGCTCTACATGCCCAATACAAGAAAAAGCCGCCTGTGAGGGCGGCTTTCTTCTATTATAACCTATATCCCGCTGTGCTTTGTCTTATCCCAGCAGAATGTTCAGTTCGGACTCTTTATCGAAGAGGTGAATTTTGTTCATGTCGATTGCCAATCTAGGCTTGCTGCCTTCACGGGTAGTGGAACGTCCATCTACACGGGCAATTACAGTGTTAGCGCCAAGGCCGCTCAAGTAGAGGAGCATTTCATGACCAAGGTTTTCAGTAACATCAACCAGCGAAGTGAAGATTGTGTTAGGGGAAGCTTCCAGGAACACTGGCTCTTCATGAATATCTTCTGGACGAACGCCCATGATTACATCTTTGCCGATATAACCTTTGTTGCGCAGGATTGTAGCTTTGCCGCCTGGAACTTCAACATCAAGGTTATCTGCGCGGAAGCGGACAGCGCCGCCAACATCGGAGAGTGTACCATTGATAAAGTTCATTGTTGGGGATCCGATGAATCCTGCAACGAACAGGTTTGTAGGCTCATTGTACAATTCTTCAGGGGAAGCTGCTTGTTGAATGATACCATCGTACATAACTACGATACGGTCACCCATTGTCATAGCTTCTGTCTGGTCATGCGTTACATAGATACAAGTGGTTTCAAGACGTTTAACCAGCTTAGTGATTTCAGCACGCATTTGACCACGAAGTTTAGCATCCAAGTTGGAAAGAGGCTCATCCATCAGGAAGACTTGCGGATCACGGACAATAGCGCGGCCCAGAGCGACACGTTGGCGTTGACCACCGGACAGTGCCTTAGGTTTGCGTTCCAGCAAATGCTCGATATCGAGGATTCTTGCTGCTTCGCGCACTTTCTTGTCGATTTCTTCTTTCTTCACTTTACGCAGTTTCAGACCGAAAGCCATGTTCTGATACACGCTCATATGCGGGTACAGGGCGTAGGATTGGAATACCATCGCGATATCGCGGTCTTTAGGAGCCACGTCATTCACTACACGGTCACCAATGTACATTTTACCTTCAGAGATTTCTTCAAGACCTGCGATCATACGCAGTGTTGTGGATTTACCGCAACCGGAAGGACCAACCAGTACGAGAAATTCCTTATCTTTAATATCAAGATTGATATCGATTACTGTTGCTTTATCAGAACCCGGGTATTTTTTGAAAATATGCTCTAAACGTACGCCTGCCATTGTATTTCCCCCTCGAGTCAATTATTGGATTAGAAAATCAAACGCTTTCTTGTACACTTATCTTACCCCAGACCAGGCCTCCTGGCTATTTGTAAGGTTCACAAAAATCCTATTTTCTTTTCGTCACTTTATACAATAACATGGCTAACTTCACAATCGCCGCATCCCCGAAACTGCGGACATCGGCTCCCGTTTCCTGTTTGATCTTGTCGAGTCTGTACAGGAGTGTATTCCGGTGGATATACAGCTTCTTCGCGGTTTCGCTGACATTGCAGTCCATTTCAAAAAAAGTCTCCAGCGTCAACAGCATTTCCTTATCCGCCAGCACAGCCGTATAATCACCGATCTGACCCAGCAGCTGTCTGCGGCGGTCATCGGGGATACTGTTCACCAGACGCTCCATATGAAGCTCCCACGGCAGATGGATATAATCGCCTACCTGGAAAATCCGGCCCAGAATAATCGTCTCGCGCAGCAGAGCAACGGAGCCTGTCAGGCCTTTAACCGGAATGATGGCCGGAGAAACCGCCAGATGGAAGACGCCAACCCATTCACTGGCGATCAGTTCATGCAGTCCCATAGAGGTCTGAGACAGCAGATCCTCAGCACTTTCTTCCTCATCTTCCTTATCATCTCCGCCGGTGAGCAGTTCCTTACGGGCTAAAATTAACCATTCCTTATCCAACAGGGGAATTAGCAGAACTTCGTTCTCGAAATAACTGCGCAGCAGCTTCATTAACGAACGGTATGTCATCTGCGGATTATGGACATTCTCACTAACCAGCAAAAAAGGAATCATATCCCCGAACAGCCGGCCTTTCAGCGTAATATCATCCGGAATCTCTGCATCATCCTTTTCTTGCTCAAGCTGCGAGTTCAACCAGCCGCTAAGCTGACGGGCCTCCATCTCTCCTTCTTCCTTAAGCCCGGTAGCCTTGAGGGCTACCGCGAAATTACGGCCCGCATAATTGACCAGCTGCAGTTCCAGAGGCGACAGCCCTTCTGTCTCCACCCACACCGCGGTTATACGCCCGTCATTCTCATATAGGGGAATCCACAAATATCCCTCATGAAAGACCGCCTGCTCTTGATCCTTCTCCGTGCCCATGCCAAAAAGAGAAGCTGAATGCTGCCTCCCGAGCTGCTTGATTCCGGTTCTCTTTCCGGTGAGTTGCTCCAATTTTTGACGCAAAACCTCACTATCCATCGTCACCATTCTCCACCACTTTTGCTCTTTTCGCCTATTTTATCATATTTTGCTGCAAATTGCGGAATAGCTCTCCTGAACCCTGAGTGACATTTGATCAGTTGTGAATCAAAAGTCTATTTTGCTGCATAATGCTTCTTGGCTGGAGGCAGACTTACCGGATTCATCTTTTTCAAAGTCTTATGCATCCAGATCCCGGCAATGGCTCCTTCGCCCATAGCGACCGTCGCCTGCTCCGCATGCACTGCAACATCTCCTGCCACCCATACATGCTCAATATTAGTCATTAATGAACGTTTATTCGCCTCCACATGCTTGTTCTTATGAAGCGTTACTCCCAGCTGTGCAGCTAGCTCAGAATGTACCGGATTCCGGCCAAAAGCAATAAATCCGCGCTCTGCCAGCAGAACCTCACCGTTCTCCAAGGCTACCGCCTTAATTCTTCCGTTCTCTTCCTCAATGCGGGCAACCGGTTCTTCGATATACTGTATATCCTCATCCCGCAGCCGGTTACGATTTTCCGCCGAGACGGGTGTACATTCATGATTAATGTAGGTCAAGTCACCTGTGCGTTCCCTTAAAACAAAAGCCATATTAGCACCCACATCACCGGAGCCCATCAATACGGTCTGCCTGTTCTGAATTTCAAAGCCATCACAGTCCGGGCAAACATAGATCGTCATGCCAAGAGCAGGCCGTAAGCCCGGCAGCTCAGGAAACCGGTCCATTACTCCTGTAGCAAGCAGCAGAGTCCGGCCTGCATATTGCCGCCCCCCGGTTCCGTGAAGTATGAATAATTCGTCCGGCTTCTCAGCCTTAACTATTCTATCCTTCTGAAACGCTACACCTGCCCTTTCGGCCTGAAGTCTCCCCCTGGCCCGCAGTTCCTCACCCGGCACACCGTCAGGCCAGCCCAATATATTATGATAATTCCGGCATATGCTTGATCTTCCGCCTCCTGCATCAATTACAAGCACCTGATGGACCGAGTAACGTCCCAATTGAATAGCCGCCTGAAGCCCCGCAAAACCGCCGCCCACTATAATCGCATCATAGATCAATTGTCATTCCCTCATTTCTACAGCATTATAGACTTATAATTAAACGAGGGGAACTATTTTAAACGAAATCCGGGTAATTTATATACTTTTTAATATTCAGACCTCCAGAAAACATAAAAAAGCCATCACATGAACGTGATGACTTGATTGGGATGAGCCATGAAGGACTCGAACCTTCGACACCCTGATTAAAAGTCAGGTGCTCTACCAACTGAGCTAATGGCTCATAAAAAGGGATGGAGGCTGATGGATTCGAACCACCGAACACGTACGTGAGCAGATTTACAGTCTGATGCGTTTGGCCACTTCGCTAAGCCTCCATAATGGTGGCGCGGGAGGGAATCGAACCCCCGACACAAGGATTTTCAGTCCTTTGCTCTACCGACTGAGCTACCGAGCCATAAAAACAAGCCTTAAAACAAAAAAAATGGCGGAACCGACGGGATTCGAACCCGCGATCTCCTGCGTGACAGGCAGGCATGTTAGGCCAACTACACCACGGTTCCACAATTTAATGTAAAAAATGGTGCCGGCGAGAGGACTTGAACCCCCAACCTACTGATTACAAGTCAGTTGCTCTACCAGTTGAGCTACACCGGCACGGTGTAAGGTGGATCTTAGATTTAAAAATGGTGGAGGCTGAGGGGTTCGAACCCCCGACCCTCTGCTTGTAAGGCAGATGCTCTCCCAGCTGAGCTAAGCCTCCGGGTATGTATGGTAGCGGCAGAGGGGATCGAACCCCCGACCTCACGGGTATGAACCGTACGCTCTAGCCAGCTGAGCTACGCCGCCACACTACAAGTATTGGATTTATAATGGCGGAGAGAGAGGGATTCGAACCCTCGCACCGCTTACGCAGTCTAACCCCTTAGCAGAGGGTCCCCTTATAGCCACTTGGGTATCTCTCCAAATAAATGGTAGCCATGTAAATCCGCACAGGAAATTAATTCCTGAAAACTGAATCCGAAACGAATCTGCGCTCTAAGAAATTTGGATAAGCCCTCGACCGATTAGTATTGGTCAGCTCCATGCATTGCTGCACTTCCACCTCCAACCTATCTACCTCGTCGTCTTCAAGGGGTCTTACTAGTTGGGAAATCTCATCTTGAGGGGGGCTTCACGCTTAGATGCTTTCAGCGCTTATCCCGTCCGTACGTAGCTACTCAGCCATGCTCCTGGCGGAACAACTGATGCACCAGCGGTACGTCCATCCCGGTCCTCTCGTACTAAGGACAGCTCCTCTCAAATTTCCTGCGCCCACGACAGATAGGGACCGAACTGTCTCACGACGTTCTGAACCCAGCTCGCGTACCGCTTTAATGGGCGAACAGCCCAACCCTTGGGACCTACTTCAGCCCCAGGATGCGATGAGCCGACATCGAGGTGCCAAACCTCCCCGTCGATGTGGACTCTTGGGGGAGATAAGCCTGTTATCCCCAGGGTAGCTTTTATCCGTTGAGCGATGGCCCTTCCATGCGGTACCACCGGATCACTAAGTCCGACTTTCGTCCCTGCTCGACTTGTAGGTCTCGCAGTCAAGCTCCCTTATGCCTTTGCACTCTGCGAATGATTTCCAACCATTCTGAGGGAACCTTTGAACGCCTCCGTTACTCTTTAGGAGGCGACCGCCCCAGTCAAACTGCCCGCCTGACACGGTCCCCGTACCCGATTAGGGCACTAGGTTAGAACCTAGATACGATCAGGGTGGTATCCCAACGGCGCCTCCGCAGAAGCTTGCGCTCCTGCCTCAACGGCTCCCACCTATCCTGTACAGATCGTACCCAAATTCAATATCAAGCTGCAGTAAAGCTCCATGGGGTCTTTCCGTCTTGTCGCGGGTAACCTGCATCTTCACAGGTATTAAAATTTCACCGGATCTCTCGTTGAGACAGCGCCCAAGTCGTTACGCCATTCGTGCGGGTCAGAATTTACCTGACAAGGAATTTCGCTACCTTAGGACCGTTATAGTTACGGCCGCCGTTTACTGGGGCTTCGGTTCACAGCTTCGGGTTTAACCCCTAACCACTCCCCTTAACCTTCCAGCACCGGGCAGGCGTCAGCCCGTATACTTCGCCTTGCGGCTTCGCACAGACCTGTGTTTTTGCTAAACAGTCGCTTGGGCCTTTTCACTGCGGCCCCCTCGGGCTATTCACCCTACCGAGGCACCTCTTCTCCCGAAGTTACGAGGTCATTTTGCCGAGTTCCTTAACGAGAGTTCTTCCGCGCGCCTTAGAATTCTCTTCTCGCCTACCTGTGTCGGTTTGCGGTACGGGCACCTTCTCCTGGCTAGAGGCTTTTCTTGGCAGTGTGAGATCATGACCTTCGCTACTACAATTTTCGCTCCCCATCACAGCCCAGCCTTAGTGATGTGCGGATTTGCCTACACATCAGCCTCACTGCTTAGACGGACATATCCATCAGTCCGCGTCACTACCCTCCTGCGTCACCCCATCGCTCATAGCGGATTACGGTGGTACAGTAATTTCAAACTGTTGTCCTTCGACTACGCCTTTCGGCCTCGCCTTAGGTCCCGACTTACCCTGAGCGGACGAGCCTTCCTCAGGAAACCTTGGGCTTTCGGCGGATCAGATTCTCACTGATCTTTTCGTTACTCATACCGGCATTCTCACTTGTATGCTGTCCAGCGCTCCTTACGGTACACCTTCAACCTGCATACAACGCTCCCCTACCCCAGATGCAAAGCATCTAGCCATAGCTTCGGTGGTGTGTTTAGCCCCGTTACATTTTCGGCGCAGAGTCACTCGACCAGTGAGCTATTACGCACTCTTTCAATGGTGGCTGCTTCTAAGCCAACATCCTGGTTGTCTGTGCAACTCCACATCCTTTCCCACTTAACACACACTTGGGGACCTTAGCTGATGGTCTGGGCTGTTTCCCTTTTGACAATGGATCTTAGCACTCACTGTCTGACTCCCGGCAAGAAGTTAATGGCATTCGGAGTTTGACTGAGCTTGGTAACCCTTGCGGGCCCCGCACCCAATCAGTGCTCTACCTCCACCACTCCATTCACCGAGGCTAGCCCTAAAGCTATTTCGGGGAGAACCAGCTATCTCCGAGTTCGATTGGAATTTCTCCGCTACCCCCACCTCATCCCCGCATTTTTCAACATGCGTGGGTTCGGGCCTCCAGTGCGTGTTACCGCACCTTCACCCTGGACAGGGGTAGATCACACGGTTTCGGGTCTACGTCCACATACTTAGTCGCCCTATTCAGACTCGCTTTCGCTGCGGCTCCGGCTTCTCACCTTAACCTTGCATGTTAAACGTAACTCGCCGGTTCATTCTACAAAAGGCACGCCATCACCCATAGATCGGGCTCTGACTTTTTGTAAGCACACGGTTTCAGGTTCTATTTCACTCCCCTTCCGGGGTGCTTTTCACCTTTCCCTCACGGTACTGTTTCACTATCGGTCGCCAGGTAGTATTTAGCCTTAGCAGATGGTCCTGCTGGATTCATACGGGGTTTCACGTGCCCCGCACTACTCGGGATCCGTCTCGGAGAGAACACAGTTTAGGCTACAGGGCTTTTACCTCTATCGCGGGCCTTTCCAGACCTCTTCGCCTACCATATTCCTTTGTAACTCCATGTGAGACGTCCCACAACCCCAAGAGGCAAGCCCCTTGGTTTAGGCTGTTCCGCGTTCGCTCGCCGCTACTGACGGAATCACTATTGTTTTCTCTTCCTCAGGGTACTTAGATGTTTCAGTTCCCCTGGTCTGCCTCTGCGTATCCTATGTATTCAGATACGAGTAACTGCGAATTACCACAGCTGGGTTTCCCCATTCGGACACCCCCGGATCAAAGCTTGCTTACAGCTCCCCGAGGCAGTTTCGTTGTTCGCCACGTCCTTCGTCGGCTCCTGGCGCCTAGGCATCCTCCGTGTGCTCTTATTAGCTTAACCAATGCGTTTTCCGTTAGGAAAATCGCTGTAGCAACTAATAACTATTTCAACTTGCTTACACAAGTTTCAGCTAAAAGATGTTCTAAAACGCAAATTCGTTTCGGTATCCAGTTTTCAAGGATCAAGTTCTTGCATATAATCTTGTAAAGAAGTATTGGTGGAGCCAAGCGGGATCGAACCGCTGACCTCCTGCTTGCAAGGCAGGCGCTCTCCCAGCTGAGCTATGGCCCCATAGAGGTATTCAATTCTAAAATGTTATATGGTGGGCCTTGGTGGACTCGAACCACCGACCTCACCCTTATCAGAGGTGCGCTCTAACCAACTGAGCTAAAAGCCCATATAACAGATAACATTGTGAATCAACCAATAAATTGATTGTTCGCTTGGCGGCGTCCTACTCTCCCAGGACCCTTCGGTCCAAGTACCATCGGCGCTGGAGGGCTTAACGGTCGTGTTCGGGATGGGTACGTGTGGAACCCCTCCGCTATCGCCACCAAACGCATACGAAAGAGACTTGCTCTTTCAAAACTGAACACGAGTGAGTGTCCGAACCCGAAGGTTCTATTATGGAAGCTTAACTTCCGATTTGAATGTCACCGTTGCAGGTGACGATTCTCCATAGAAAGGAGGTGATCCAGCCGCACCTTCCGATACGGCTACCTTGTTACGACTTCACCCCAATCATCTACCCCACCTTCGGCGGCTGGCTCCCTTGCGGGTTACCCCACCGACTTCGGGTGTTGTAAACTCTCGTGGTGTGACGGGCGGTGTGTACAAGACCCGGGAACGTATTCACCGCGGCATGCTGATCCGCGATTACTAGCAATTCCGACTTCATGCAGGCGAGTTGCAGCCTGCAATCCGAACTGAGACCGGCTTTGCTGGGATTGGCTCCACCTCGCGGTTTCGCTTCCCGTTGTACCGGCCATTGTAGTACGTGTGTAGCCCAGGTCATAAGGGGCATGATGATTTGACGTCATCCCCACCTTCCTCCGGTTTGTCACCGGCAGTCACTCTAGAGTGCCCAGCTCGACCTGCTGGCAACTAAAGTCAAGGGTTGCGCTCGTTGCGGGACTTAACCCAACATCTCACGACACGAGCTGACGACAACCATGCACCACCTGTCTCCGATGCTCCGAAGAGGGGCACTATCTCTAATGCTTTCATCGGGATGTCAAGACCTGGTAAGGTTCTTCGCGTTGCTTCGAATTAAACCACATACTCCACTGCTTGTGCGGGTCCCCGTCAATTCCTTTGAGTTTCAGTCTTGCGACCGTACTCCCCAGGCGGAGTGCTTACTGTGTTAACTTCGGCACCAAGGGTATCGAAACCCCTAACACCTAGCACTCATCGTTTACGGCGTGGACTACCAGGGTATCTAATCCTGTTTGCTCCCCACGCTTTCGCGCCTCAGCGTCAGTTACAGCCCAGAAAGTCGCCTTCGCCACTGGTGTTCCTCCACATATCTACGCATTTCACCGCTACACGTGGAATTCCACTTTCCTCTTCTGTACTCAAGTCACCCAGTTTCCAGTGCGACCCCAGGTTGAGCCCAAGGTTTAAACACCAGACTTAAATGACCGCCTGCGCGCGCTTTACGCCCAATAATTCCGGACAACGCTTGCCCCCTACGTATTACCGCGGCTGCTGGCACGTAGTTAGCCGGGGCTTTCTTCTCAGGTACCGTCACTCCGGTAGCAGTTACTCTACCGGACGTTCTTCCCTGGCAACAGAGCTTTACGATCCGAAAACCTTCATCACTCACGCGGCATTGCTCCGTCAGGCTTTCGCCCATTGCGGAAGATTCCCTACTGCTGCCTCCCGTAGGAGTCTGGGCCGTGTCTCAGTCCCAGTGTGGCCGTTCACCCTCTCAGGTCGGCTACGCATCGTCGCCTTGGTGAGCCGTTACCCCACCAACTAGCTAATGCGCCGCAGGCCCATCCCCAAGTGGCAGATTGCTCCGCCTTTCATTCTCTCTTCAGGAGAGGAAAGAAATTATCCGGTATTAGCTACCGTTTCCGGTAGTTATCCCAGTCTTGAGGGCAGGTTGCCTACGTGTTACTCACCCGTCCGCCGCTAAGCATGAATGGAAGCAAGCTTCCATTCAAACTCCGCTCGACTTGCATGTATTAGGCATGCCGCCAGCGTTCGTCCTGAGCCAGGATCAAACTCTCCAAATTGTATTTAGAAAGAGCGATTGCTCATTTTGAAACATCTGACGAGAATTTTCATTCTCTATTTTGGAAGTCACTTTCGTGATTTCCCACTCACTCGTTGTTCAGTTTTCAAAGATCAAAGTCTCATCGTTTATCGCCGTTATTTGTTTCAGCAGCGACCTTTATAATATATCACAGCACCTTTGTTTCAGTCAAGCTTTTTTTTAATTTCTTTTTTCGCTTTAGCTTTCAGCAAGTTATCCGAGAACATCTTGCTCAAAGGGCCGAGACTTAATGTATCATAAATCTACAACCCTCGTCAACCATTAAAACAAAGTTAATTTTAAACCCAGCAGCATTAGTACCCCGGGCAGCCCAAGAATCGTTACTGCGCCTATGGTTGTGGGATTCAGCGGGATGTGTACATCCGTTAGAATACCGGAGAAGTTAACGATATAAATTCCGATTGCAGCCAGAATAAGATGAGTTCCAAATACACTTATCCATGCCCACCCCAGTTTTTTTCTGAATACAATTAGAATTAACAGGAGCCCCGACAGAATCAGTACACCCATTGCAACAGTTCTTAGCATTGCGATCCCCCCTTCAATATTTATTCCGGTTACATCGGCAGCCGGCTCCGGTTCAGCCCCAGTCTCTTGGCATGCTTAAGATGGATCTGGTATTTACGCTCGGCCGCCTCGAGTATATAGATGGCATAATCAATCTGGTCCTGCCCCATCGCCTCATCAAACATCAGATATGCCCGTTCCCACTCCGACTGCGCTTTGCGGACCTCATGGTACACTGTACCCCACTCTTCTTCCGTATGGGCATTATTCGCTCCTTCTGCATCTCTGCCCAGCCATTTCGTGTTCCACCATCCCATTGCAATCCCCTCCTATGAATGACTACTGGCGCAGCCGGTGCCGCACACCCGTTAATCTCATACATATCGGAATAGGGACAAACTTAGAACCATGAGTCAGTGCTCGTCTGCTCTTTTGTTGAATGCTGGCTACCCCTGGAGTCTATATCTAATAAAAAAAGAGGCCCCAAGGGCCTCTTCAAGTACAATTCATTGTCAGAACACTCAGAACAGCTCACGACGGCCTTCCAGCGCCTTCGACAGGGTTACCTCATCCGCATACTCAAGATCGCCGCCTACAGGCAAGCCATGGGCGATTCTCGTGATCTTGATCTCGAACGGACGGACTAGACGGGAGATATACATGGCCGTGGCCTCGCCCTCAATGTTGGGATTGGTCGCCATAATCAGCTCCTTGACCCGCTCATCACTGAGTCTGGTCAGCAGCTCCTTCAGCCGTATATCATCAGGTCCGATGCCCTCCATCGGGGAGATGGCCCCCTGCAGCACATGATAGTAGCCGTCAAACTCTTTGGTTCTCTCTATGGCTACCAGATCCTTGGAGTCCTGAACCACACAGATTATCGAAGCATCGCGGGTTTTGTCCTGACAGATCCGGCACGGGTCAGTATCGGTAATATTACAGCAGACCGAGCAATAATGAAGATTCCGTTTAACACTGACCAGGGCTTTGGCGAAATCAATCACCTCATCCTCCTTCATGTTAAGCACATGAAAGGCCAGCCGGGCTGCTGTCTTCGGACCAATCCCTGGTAAACGTGTAAAAGCTTCTATCAGCTTGGCTAGCGGTTCTGGATAATACAAAGTAATGGTTCTCCTTTGGTCGGGAGTGGAGTACGCCTAGAATAAGCCAGGGATCTTCATTCCGCCGGTGAATTTACCCATATCGTTGTTAGCCAACTCTTCAGCCTGGGTAAGAGCATCATTAACAGCAGTGATCACCAGATCCTGCAGCATTTCGATATCTTCCGGATCAACAACCTCCGGTTTAATCTGAATGGAGAGCAATTTTTTGTGGCCGTTCACCTGAACGGTAACCACGCCGCCGCCGGATGAGCCTTCAATGGTCTTACCGCCTAGTTCTTCCTGGGCTTTGAGCATCTGCTCCTGCATTTTTTTAACCTGCTTCATCATTTGGTTCATATTATTCATACATCGTCTCTCCTTTGGGATGCGCGTTATCTGCGCTAGTATGCTTGAGGCTCTATTCCTTTATGACAACAAGGTCTTCTCCAAAGAGCTGGATCGCCTCGTCAATCCATGGTTCGGGTTTAGCTTCTATAGTCTCGTGCTCATGCTCCAGATGCAGTTCTTCTGTGCTGGCCTTGGAAGCTGACTTGGTCGCAGCCTCATTCCAGTCACGCAGCATCATCGTCACCAGCCGGTATGGCTTACCCAGCTTAGCAGACATCACGTTCTCGATGACCTGCCGGTTGGCCGGCTTCTCAGTCGTATCCCGGTGAATTGTATTCTTGAAGGCGACCAGCACTGCATCTTCCATGACTGCAACCGGTTCTCCATCTACAAACCACGCATGCACAGTTACTTTCTCTTCCTTCACGCCCTGCAGAACCTGGCTCCACTGCTTATACACATTGCCAAAGTCAGCGCTGTCTTTACCCGCAATGAACTTATCGAGCTGCGGCGGAAGCTTGCCTGCAGATGATACTCTTGGAGCGCTTGGCGGGGCGGCCGCTCTCTGCGGCGCAGCCTGCTCTCGCCCGCCGGCCACACCTCCGGATTGGATTGCCTGCTCAAGCTTCTTCTCCAGCGCAGCAATCTGCCGTTTGAGTGCATCCAGTTCCCCCGAATCCGCCGGGGAAGAACTTCTTCCCGCTTCCGGTGCTACAGCACTCAAAGACGGAGCACCCGCTGAAGGAGCCGCATCCTGCTGGGTACTGCACAGCTTCATCAGCGCTACTTCAAATAAAGTCTGCGGGTGAGTGGCATATTTCATCTCACCCAGATAGCGGCTCAGCGTCTCCACAATCAGGAACAGCCGGTCACGGGTAAAGGCTGCTGCCATATCACGGAATTCCGCCGGATTCAGTACACGGTCGGTTAACTGGTCTGCCCCCGGTACCATCTTGATCATAAGTAAATCACGGAAATAATACAAAAGATTCTCCAGACATTTGTCGGCACTCTTGCCCTCGTGCATCAACTGCTCGACAAGCTCCAGCAGCAGCCCCATATCACTCTCCAAAATGGCTGTAGCCAGACGGGCGAACTGTTCGGATGGAATTCCTCCAGTCATGCCCAGCACCTGCTGATACGTCACATTCCCGTCTGTGAAAGACGAGATCTGATCAAGTATGCTCAGCGCATCCCGCATCCCTCCGTCGGACAGACGGGCGATGTACTGCAGTGCGTCCGCATCTGCCGTAATGCCTTCCTTCTGGCATATCTCTCTCAGCCGTCCGGTCTGCTCCTCCAGGGAAACCCGGCGGAAGTCAAACCGCTGGCAGCGTGAGATGATCGTAGCCGGCAGTTTATGCGGCTCTGTCGTAGCCAGAATAAACATGACATGCGGCGGCGGTTCTTCCAGCGTCTTAAGCAGGGCATTGAATGCTTCTGTTGTCAGCATATGCACTTCATCAATAATATACACTTTACGGCGTACTTCGGTAGGTGCATATTTCACCTTATCCCGCAGATCGCGAATCTCTTCAACACCCCGGTTGGAGGCCGCGTCAATCTCCTGGACATCCATTACGTTGCCCGCTGTGATCCGCAGACAAGACGGACATTCATTGCACGGCTCCGGACCCGGACCCCGCTCGCAATTGACCGCTTTGGCCAGTACCTTGGCCGCACTCGTCTTACCGGTCCCCCGCGGGCCGCTGAACAGATACGCATGCGAAACCCGCTGTTCACGGATCGCATTCTGCAGCGTCTGGATAATATGCTGCTGCCCTACCATATCCTGAAACGACTGCGGCCGCCAAGCACGGTACAGCGCGATATGTTCCACTATGCATTACCCTCTCTCAGGCTGCCGCTTTCCGGCATTTGTCGCTAATTTATTATACTATATTCCCCAGTCTTTGACCAAGCAGAAGCGCTTTCGCCGTCCTCTAACGAGGCCTATGCTTCCGATGCAGCGATACCTCATATCACTTTCAGGCATCCGTATCAGCGGGAGTATTAGGATAAAGTAGGATGAAGCATATACTTTCTTATCTTTCAAAAACAAAAAGCATCTTCGCTTGTGGCAAAGACGCTATCATAATAGTATTTAAACCGTGCACCCGTTATTGATGACTGCGATCCAAGCGGCAACCCTACAAAACTGCTCGGGCTAGGCCACCCTCCGGCACAAGAGTAAACTCACTTATGGCTGCTTCCTTCCGGACCTGACCAGGTTCACAAGCACTCATTGCGGAGGACCCAACCGTCAACACAGCCCATAGGAACCAAGGCCTCACATCGACAGCACCTCTAACAGGAATTCAACCTCGCTACAGCGGATTGCGAGTTACAGGGCACCGCTACCTCCCCGTCTAGCACGGCGAAGATAAGTATAGCCTACGGCCGGACAAAAATCAACTAACAATAAAATGGAAGAACAATTAAATGCCGTATTTCTTCTTGAACTTATCAACTCGGCCGCCGGCATCCAGGAACTTCTGCTTGCCGGTGAAGAACGGATGGCAGCTGGAGCAAATTTCGACGCGCAGCTCTTCCTTGGCAGAGCCAGCTTCAAAGGAGTTGCCGCAGGCGCAGGTCACCTTAGTTACATTGTACTTGGGTTGAATTGCTGTTTGCATTTGAATATTCACCTCTCACGCCCTAAGCCTCATGCGGGCTTAGAGTTATATGATTACGCAAGCTACATTTTAGCATGGAAGCTGAGGGGGCTGCAATAGGTTTGGCAAGACTCAACTCAGCGGTTACTGGTGCACTCTGCGCTGCTTGGCACGGGCTAGTTCTGCAGGCGGAACATGAGTGAAGGAACCGATCACAACATCCGGAAGCTCCTCGCGGAAGATCTCCAGCATCGTCTTCATTCCGAGAATCTCACCTTGAGCGGGAGGAATCAGCTCCAGATAGCTCTCCGGGTCAATATTAAGATTCCGCATCTGAATCAGCTTGATATCTGTACGTCTGACGAACTCAACCATCGCCTCAATCTCTTCCTCGCGGTCCGTGACACCCGGGAAGATCAAATAGTTAATGGAAGTATATACACCCTGTGAAGCTGCATATTTCAGGGACTTCTCTACATTAGCCAAAGTATAGCCGCGCGGCTTGTAGTATGCATTATAGTGATCATCCAGCGCACTGATTGTACTGACCCGCATAAGGTCAAGACCAGCATCCACAATGCCGCGGATATGATCGCTTAATCCTGCGTTCGTATTGATATTGATATAACCCATATCTGTAATAGAGCGTACTTCACGGATGGACTCAATGATTATCTTCGCCTGGGTAGAAGGTTCGCCTTCACAGCCCTGTCCAAAGCTTACAATCGACTCCGGCGTCTTCAGGTGCTCCAGCATGACTTGTGAAACTTCGCTCACTGTAGGACGGAAGTTCATCCGCGTCTGCGGCGACACAAACCCGCTGTCATCGGGCTGTTCCGAGATACAGCCGAAGCAGCCGGCATTGCACGAGTAGGAGACCGGAACAGCACCTTCCCAGCGGCCCAAGAAGGTATTGGACGAGGTCAGGCATTCGTATTCCAGTGCGCAGTTGGACAGATGATTATAGAGACGGTTCTCCGGGTACTTGGCGGTCAAATCACTGACGCCAATCTCTACATCCCCGCGGTCACAATTCAAAGGATTCCACTGCTCCGTATCATCTGTAGGATCCGCCGCTACGTAGAATCCGCCATCCTTCCATACTACAGCGGAATAACCGAAGAGCGGAAGCTTATACGTCTTGTCTGTCTTGACATAGCCGGGAAGGCACAGACGGGTAAAGCCCTGCGGCAACAGCGCTCCAACAGCCTGTGAGCCTAAAGGCAACGGCAGCATTTCACCTGTCCCGGGATCCATCCCGATTGCCCGCGTATTAGGCAACCCCACCAGAGTAGCGCCTTCAGGCAGCGGGATCAATTCTTCCTCCAGTATCTCAACAATCATATCCCCGCTGCGGGCCAGCCCGTACAGCTCGGGATGATCATATACGTTTCCTTGCCCGTCGGCATATACCAAATACATGTTAGTCTCCTCTTGTTATCAATTCTCAGGTTGTAGGTACAGAAGGTGTCTTGGGCCGCGTGGTACGGCGGGCCGATGAGCCGCTGTTCGATGTCCCGCCTTTGCTGGCGGTACTGTTTGCTGACGAAGAATCCTTGTTGCCCGCCACATCAAAAGAGGCCAGGAACTCAGCATTCGTCTTGGTGTCACGCAGTTTCTTCAGGAATCCTTCTACAAAGTCGTAGGATTCATTCATATTTTTACGGATTGACCAGATGGTATCCAGCTCTTCCTTGCTAAGCAATACTTCCTCGCGGCGTGTACCCGAACGGCGGATATCGATGGCCGGGAAGATACGGCGTTCTGCCAGCTTGCGGTCCAGGTGAAGCTCCATGTTCCCTGTGCCTTTGAATTCTTCGTAAATAATATCGTCCATGCGTGATCCGGTATCAATCAGCGCTGTTGCAAGTATGGTCAGGCTTCCGCCTTCTTCTACGTTCCGCGCGGAACCGAAGAAACGCTTGGGGCGATGGAAGGCCGCAGGATCAATCCCTCCGCTCAGTGTCCGGCCGGATGGCGGAACTACGAGATTGTAAGCACGGGCCAGCCGGGTAATACTGTCCAGCAGAATAACGACATCTTTCTTGTGCTCGACCAGACGCAGTGCCCGTTGAAGCACAAGCTCAGCCACTTTGATATGGTTCTCCGGAAGCTCGTCGAACGTTGAAGCTACTACCTCGCCCTTAACAGAACGCTGCATATCCGTTACTTCCTCGGGACGTTCATCAATCAGCAGTACAAACAATGCGATCTCAGGATTGTTAGTGGAGATACTGTTGGCAATTTCTTTTAGGAGGAGCGTCTTTCCTGCTTTGGGAGGTGCTACAATCAAACCGCGCTGTCCTAAACCTACAGGAGCAAGCAAATCCATTATACGGGTAGATAAATGGGCAGAGGAAGTTTCAAGCGGCAGCTTGTCTTGCGGATAAAGAGGTGTAAGAGCCGGGAAATGTAATCGTTCAGCTGCACTGGCCGGATTCTCACCATTGACGGCATTGACTTGAAGCAATCCGAAATAACGTTCATTCTCTTTGGGTGTACGGCATTTCCCGGATACAAGGTCGCCGCTTCTAAGATCAAACTTGCGGATCTGCGAAGCCGAGATATAAATATCCTCCGCACTCGGCAAGTAGTTAATCGGTCTAAGGAAACCGTAGCCTTCCGGCAGGATCTCAAGCACGCCTTCCATAAACATAAGACCGCTCTGCTCAGCCTGCGCCCGGAGAATCGCGAAGATCAGCTCCCGCTTCTTGAGCGTTCCGTAATAAGGGATCTGGTATTTCTTAGCCAGCTTATACAGATCGGTCAGCTTCATTTCTTCCAGATCGGAAATTTGAAGATCCATGTGTGATAACCACCTATTCAATTTTTATAATGAGTTCTTCCGGCGTTCTTTGCCGGGCAAAATATGAGTCTATGAAAATGCTTATTAGGATAGGATTACCCGAATTGGAAGGAGATATGCAGTTTAAAGGCAAATTATGCTCCTTCCAATCGTTCCGGGTACATACTTATTCGTTCTCGCGCCAGACTTCGGCACCTAAATTGCGCAGGTTGCTTACGAGGTTATCATAACCGCGGTCTATATACTCCACGCCTGTCACTTCGGTAATCCCTTCCTCAACGGTGAGTCCGGCAATGACCAGAGCCGCACCTGCCCGTAAATCGGCAGCCTTCACCTTCGCGGCATTGAGCTTGCCGCCCTCAATAATTGCAGAACGCCCTTCGACGCGAATCTTGGCGCCCATACGGACTAATTCAGGGACATGCTTGAACCGGTTGCTGTATACGAAATCGCTCAAGACGCTAACGCCTTCCGCTTGAGTTAGCATACTTGTCATCGGAGATTGCAAATCGGTGGCGAAGCCGGGGTATATCAATGCTTTGACATCAGCATGCTGGTACTTGGCTCTGCCGATGACCCGGATACTCTCATCCAGCTCTTCTATATCTACTCCCATTTCCAGCAGCTTGGCAGTCAGCGCCTCCAGATGCTTGGGAATCACGTTATCTATCAGCACATTGCCACGCGTTGCCGCAGCGGCAATCATATATGTTCCCGCTTGAATTCGGTCAGGAATGATGGAATGGCGGCAACCATGCATTTCAGTTACGCCTTCAATCCGGATCGTTTCTGTACCGGCGCCTTTAATAACAGCGCCCATAGAGTTTAATAGGGTAGCTACATCTATAATCTCAGGCTCTTTAGCCGCATTTTCAATAATTGTAGAGCCTTTGGCACGTGAGGCCGCCAGCATAATATTTATTGTGGCTCCAACGCTGGATACATCCAGATAAATCTTGGCACCACGCAGTTCTTTGGCATACAAGTGAATAGAGCCATGATCGTTGGTTACAGTCGCACCAAGCGCTTCAAAGCCTTTGATATGCTGGTCAATCGGACGCGGCTCAAAATTACAGCCGCCGGGAAGACCAATCGTCGCCTCTTTGAATCTGCCGAGAAGCGCACCCATCATATAATAAGAAGCCCGGAGTTTCTTGACCGGTCCGTTAGGCATGGGAATGGATACGATACGGGAGGGATTAATTCTCATCTGGCTGCCGGTCCACGATACACTCGCGCCAAGCTCCTCCAGAATTTCGGAGTAAACGGCCACATCACTAAGAGCAGGCAGGTTATCCAGCACAACTTCAGATTCCGCCAAAATCGCCGCTGGAATAAGCGCAATTGCGCTATTCTTTGCTCCGCTGATGGTTACAACGCCCTCTAGCGGACGTCCGCCGCCAATCATTAATTTTTCCATAAATTTATCTGGTTCCCCCTACGTGTATTGCGGCTTGTTCTGGCAATACCAGCTGTGGCTTGTGGTGACATGGTGATTAGAAGAAGAAACGGCTGCGCCGCCCTAACTTAAGGACGGCACCCGTTTCTGAGGAAATCTGAAATGACTTTACCGGAAGGACACCGGCTATGCGGTGCACTCTTCTGATAAAGATATGCAGGCGGGACAACAGGAAATAACCTGTCCCGTTACGCGGCAGAGTTAAAATTACGCTTTGTTGCTGGATCCGAATTCACGGATTTTGCCAATAACGGTTTGTTTGATGGCTTCGCGGCCTGGTGCGATGAATGTACGCGGATCGTAAGCATCCGGTTTAGCAGCCAGAACTTCGCGGACTACTTTGGCAAACGCGATTTGGTTCTCTGTGTTTACGTTGATCTTGGAAGTACCCAGGGAGATGGACTTCTGAATGTCATGTACAGGAATACCAGTACCACCGTGAAGTACGAGCGGAAGGTTAACTGCATCACGAATTTCTTCCATTTCCTTGAATCCAAGGTTCGGTTCGCCCAGGTAAGGACCATGTACGGAACCCAGTGCCGGAGCCAATGTGTCGATGCCGGTTTCTTTAACGATGCGTACGCATTCGTTAAGGTCAGCGTATTGGATGCCGCCGATAACGTCATCTTCCTGTCCGCCTACAGTACCAACTTCAGCTTCTACAGAAACACCTTTAGCATGAGCATATTCAACGACCTTCTTGGTCATTTCAATGTTCTCGTCGATTGGGTGGTGGGAGCCGTCGATCATTACGGAAGTAAATCCGGCATCGATTGCATCCTTACATTTGTCAAAGCTTGAACCGTGGTCCAAGTGGATTGCTACAGGAACGGTAATTTTCATGTCATGAATAAGACCTTCAACCATCTTAACTACAGTGTAGAAGCCGCCCATGTGACGAGCTGCACCTTCGGATACGCCAAGGATTACTGGTGATTTCTCTTCTTCTGCTGCACCAAGAATCGCTTGAGTCCACTCCAGGTTATTGATGTTGAACTGGCCAACTGCATATTTTCCTTCAAGTGCTTTGGTTAACATGTCTGTCATAGATACTAATGGCATGGTTTCAATCCTCCTAAAATGTTTGAGTTGCTTATATAAGCCGACATCACATACAGGCCTATTATAGCACATCCTGTGTCAAATACTAAATAGGATACACAAAAAAATGTCCCGGTGGGACGATATTCAGCCAGCCCATATTCCTGCGGGACTTTCCCTCTTCAGCGTATCCATAACAGGACTTACCCAAACTGTTCATTTCTAAGCTAGCTGCATTGATCAACCGACTTATTGTGCAGATGCATATTAACGGCAACCCGCATCTCATCGATATCAAACGGCTTGGTGAAATGCATCAGGGCTCCCAGCTTGGTCGCTTCTTTGATCATGTCCAGTTCTCCGTAAGCCGTCATCATAATCACTTTGATCGCCGGGTTCAGCTCCTTCAAATGCTTGAGGATCTCCAGTCCGTCCATCCCCGGGATTTTCATATCGAGCAGAACCATATCCGGCGATTCGTTCTTGACGATCTCGAGTGCCAATTTTCCGTTAGCTGCCTGAAAGGTGGCATAACCTTCACTATTAAACACTTCCATGAGGAGAATCCGGATTCCATTCTGATCATCGACAATTAATACTTTCTTTTTTTCCATACGATACCCTCCCAGAATTTAAGGCAGATTGTCTATACCGCGCCCTCTCACAGCTAACGGCCCCGCTTCAACTTAGTCTATACGAAACCTATTATTCGTGCTTTGTAGCCAAAATCCTGCTAATTGGTTAAAATGCGTAAATCTATGCCATATAAAGGTGTATTTCCAGTTAAAAAGCGGTAGTACAGTCCCCTTGTAATTTGGGAGATATCATAAATGAGACCTATAACAAGAGAAAATAGAAGAATAAAGTTTAGTGTAAAATGTATATTTCCTTCATCTCCAAAAAAGAAAGCCCCCGTAAGGAGGCTCCCGCAGGACCGGAAGGCCCTGAAGATAATTATTACAGCTGTTCGGAATGGGTAAGCGATGCTTTGACAAATTCACGGAACAGCGGCTGCGGACGGTTCGGACGTGAAGTGAATTCCGGATGGAATTGCACGGACAGGAACCAAGGGTGACCCGGCAGCTCAACAATCTCAACCAGACGGCCGTCAGGGGAGGTTCCGGAGAAGACCAGACCTGCCTTCTCCATCTCATCGCGGTAAGCGTTATTGAACTCATACCGGTGACGGTGGCGTTCATAGACCAGTTCATCATCATAGCAGGACATCGCCAATGAACCAGGGGAAAGCTTGCAAGGATACAGTCCGAGGCGCATGGTGCCGCCCATATCCTCAATATCCTTCTGTTCAGGCAAGAGGTCAATCAGCGGATACGCGGTAGCCGGATCGATCTCGGAGCTGTTCGCACCGGTCATTCCGAGCACGGAACGGCCGTACTCAATCACAGACACCTGCATACCCAGGCAAATCCCGAAGAACGGAATGGACTGCTCACGCGCATAGCGGATAGCCGAAATCTTGCCTTCGATCCCGCGGTCGCCGAAGCCGCCCGGAACCAGAATGCCGCCGATGCCGCCCAGCAGCTCGTCCACATTCTCATCCGTAACCAGCTCTGCATCCACCCACCGGAGTTTCACTTCGGCATTGGAGGCAAATCCGGCATGCGACAGTGACTCTACAACGCTTAAATAAGCATCATGAAGCGCTACATATTTACCGACAATAGCGATCTCAACGGTACGTTCCAGCTTCTGAATCCGTTCCAGCATGCTCTCCCATTCACGCATATCCGGCGCAGGAGTAGTCAGCTTCAGGTGGTTGACTACAATCTCGTCCAAGCCTTCGTCGCGCAGGTTAAGCGGAACTTCATACAGGGTTGAAGCGTCGCGGCATTCCACAACGGCATTCTTATCAATATCGCAGAACAAAGCAAGCTTGGCCTTCATATCGTCGGTCAAAGGATACTCCGTACGGCACACGATCACATTCGGCTGAATTCCGATGCTGCGCAGCTCTTTTACACTGTGCTGTGTCGGCTTCGTCTTCACTTCGCCTGCAGCCTTGATGTAAGGAATCAGCGTAACATGAATGTACATGACATTCTCACGGCCGATGTCACTCTTGATCTGACGGATCGCTTCCATGAACGGCAAGCTCTCGATGTCCCCTACAGTACCGCCAATCTCCGTAATGACCACATCCGAACCGGTCTCACGGCCTGCGCGGAATACCCGTTCCTTGATTTCATTCGTAATATGCGGGATAACCTGAACGGTGCCGCCCAAATATTCCCCGCGGCGCTCTTTGCTGATAACGGAGGAATAAATTTTACCTGTGGTTACGTTGCTGTTCTTCGACAAATTGATATCAATAAACCGTTCATAATGCCCAAGGTCCAGGTCAGTCTCCGCACCATCATCGGTTACAAACACTTCCCCGTGCTGATAAGGACTCATAGTTCCAGGGTCTACGTTGATGTAAGGATCGAATTTCTGGATCGTTACTTTCAGACCTCTGTTCTTGAGCAGCCTGCCCAGCGAAGCGGCGGTGATGCCTTTGCCAAGGGACGACACAACGCCACCCGTTACAAAAATATACTTTGTCACTGTAAAACCCTCCTAAATAAAGTCCAGAAATTCAGGGGACGCTTGTTGTTTATCGTAACCCTTTTTTCCATCATCAAACCGGGGAACCCAAAAGTTGCTTCAGAACCGCCAAAACTTAAGACCAGAGTCCCCAGAATTACGGAAAACCGCAGTTTTTTGGCATTCAAGTAGAAACGGCTTTGCCGTCCTTTAAAGGACGGCACCGTTTCAGCGAGAAAGATAAGGAACATTGATTGCGCGAAGCATATTAATTCTTATCTTTTAAAAAAACAAAAAAGTGACACCCGTAGACCCGGGGCACTTTTTATTTTAGAAAACATATTAACTTTCATTATAAGCCCATGCAATAGTTTACTCTGACGGTCCTGCCCCTGTCAAGGGACGAATTACACCGCCGGAAAGACTATTCTAAAATTTCTCGTCCTCTTCCTCATCATCGGCTTCGTCTTCTTCGCCGTCTTCGGAATCTTCCTCATCCGCTTCGTCTTCGTCAATGTCATCTTCATCAATGACAACATCTTCGTCAACTTCCTCTTCGCTGTCGTCGTCAGAATAGAGGTCGTCGCGATCTTCATCAATCGCATCGAAATCCTCTTCCTCCGCAGCGTAATTCTCTTCTTCTTCGGCAAAGTCGTCATCTTCCAAATCGTCGTCCTCATCGTTGATGATACGTACGCGTTTGGTGTTGCCGACAGGATCATCGGAGCGTTCCAGCGGGTACCAGCGTTTCAGGCCCCAAAGGTTGGTTCCGACACAGGCAAAACGCCCGTCAATGTTAATCTCGGTATATAACTGTGCAATAGTATCTTGGCTCTCTTGATCGGTCATCCCGCGCAGCTTGGCTACCTCGACCATCAGATCACGGTAGTAGTAAGGCGTATTGGCTGCCTTAAGCACCAGGAAAGCCAGGTCGACCATCGGTATTTCTTTAACTTTCTCAGGGTCCAGCTTTAAATTGAGTGGCGTACTCACTAAAGGACACTTCCTCTCACGCATTGTTCACATTACAAATCATGCTTAATTCATGATATCCATTAACAAACCTAAGTAAAACCTATTTGCGTGCAAATTGCAAGTCTAATACACCCGCTTCTGCGGGAAAACGCAGGAGGGCTGATTATCCGTAACCTCTATGTAACCCAAATGATTCCCCTAAATTCAAAAAGGCGGAGGGAAACCCTCCGCACATGACTGTATCCACGCCAAGGATCGGCTCCTTACGGGATGTTGCAAAGGGGCCTTGCGGTTCCCTTCTGTTCATTTTATGTAATCCTCCGCCTTTTGACACGATGGGCAGCCCATTTCGCTAAAAAAGGGCAAGTTCCCATTCGGACGTCTGCCTCTTTTCATACTATATGGCAGCACGGCACCGAGGAGGGGACGGCGTAACTTATGGATTATTACGGATTTTGGCAGATGCTGCTTGAAGAGATTAAGGCTGCCCCCACAAATGCCCAGCGGCGTATTGTGACCTTCAACGATCCCCGCATGTATGCCGGAGCGCTATCCCAGTGGAAATCACTTAAGACCAAAACGCCGGGGCTGCGGCAGGTTCAGGTATCTACGCTGATCCGGGCCTTCTTCGTGCCCGCCGCCGGAGCAGGAAAGCTGATGGACCGTTATGCTGATTCCCTATGTATAGAAGAAGATCACCGGATTCAGGTTCACTCCGTGGCACCGGATAAAAGCGGTTCTGCCATGATGCCCTGGGGGGTCAAGTCGATTCACGCCCCGCAGGCCTGGTCCAAATCTACGGGAGTTCATGTGAAGATCGGCGTCATCGATACGGGCGTGGACTTCCGCCATCCCGATCTGAAGCATTCCCTCGCTTCCGGGGTCAATCTGCTGAACCGCGGTATGATGCCGCTCGATGACAATGGCCACGGCACACATATTGCCGGCACCCTGGCTGCAGCCGGAGGGACGCGCGGCATGATGGGCGTAGCCCCCAGGGCGCTGATCTATCCGGTCAAGGCTTTTGACCACAGCGGCTCTGCCTATGTTTCTGATATTGTCCTGGGCATCGATTGGTGCGTGCAGAACAAGATCGATATCATTAACATGAGCTTCGGGATGAAAAACAGAAGCAAAGCCCTGCATGATGTGGTGATCAAGGCCTACCGGGCCGGGATTGCCATCATCGCCTCCAGCGGCAACGACGGCAAGCGCGGCGGGGATTACCCCGCGCGCTATCCGGAGACTATTGCCGTAGGGGCCCTTGACAGAAGGCAGCGCGTCGCCGCCTTCAGCAACCGCGGACCGTATATCGACGTATACGGTCCGGGCGAGGGCATCCCCTCCTGCTGGCTGCGGGAGGGGTATAAAGAAATGAGCGGCACCTCTATGGCGACATCGCATGTCACCGGTGCCGCGGCCCTTCTGCTCGCGCTGCGGCCGGGGCTGTCGCCCCGCGAGCTGAAGCTGCTCCTGCGCCGCACAGCCTCGCCGGTGCGGCTGCGCAAGGGCCAGCGCCGCGCCTCCCTGGGCGGCGGCGCGGCCGATGCGCTGCGCCTGCTGCGCGCAGGCGCCCGGGCACGGCGCAGCAGCGGCAGCAGCAGCACCGCCAAAGCCGCAGCAGCGGCGAAGGCTTAGCATGCGGCGGTGATGCCGCCTCAGCCAGCAAGCCCATGCTAAAAAGCGCCGCCCCTGTTACCGGGGGCGGCGCTTTGCATCATGCTATGGTTACATCCGGTCCGGTGCGGTAACGCCAACCAGACGCAGGACGTTGGCAATCGTCGTCCGCGCCGCGCCCAGCAGGGCAAGACGGGCTACAGTCTGAGCGGCGTCCTCGGTGATTACGCGCTCTGCCTTGTAGTAGCTGTGGAACAGCGAAGCCAGATCATACACGTAACGGACCAGGCGGTGCGGTGCATAACCTTCGGCAGCAATCGTAATTTCCGCCGGCAGCTCACCGATTTTGCGAAGCAGGTCGTATTCATGAACAGCGGTCAGCTTGCTGTAGTCAATGTCGCCAGTATCCGGCAGCACAATGCCCTGCTCTTCCGCCTGGCGGAAAATGCTGCAAATGCGCGCATGTGCATACTGGACATAAAATACGGGGTTCTCATTAGATGTCGAAATCGCCAGATCCATGTCAAAGTCCAGATGAGAATCCATACTGCGCATCGTGAAGAAGTAACGGATGGCGTCAAGGCCAACTTCTTCCATCAGGTCTTCCATCGTTACGGCCTTGCCGGTACGCTTGGACATTTTGACCTTCTCGCCATTCTGGAACAGGCTGACCATTTGGGCAATCAGCACGACCAGCTTCTCGGGATCATTGCCCAGCGCCGACATGGCGGCCTTCATCCGCGGAATGTAGCCGTGGTGATCAGCTCCCCAGATGTTAATCATTTTGTCGTAGCCGCGGCCGTATTTGTCGCTATGGTAGGCAATATCCGGTGTGAGGTACGTGTATGTACCGTCATTCTTGATCAGCACGCGGTCTTTGTCGTCGCCGTATTTGGTGGTCTGCAGCCAGGTGGCGCCTTCTTCTTCATATACTTCACCGCGTTCCCGGAGCTCGTCAAGCGAACGCAGCACTTCACCGTTCTCGTACAGGGAGGTTTCGCTGAACCAGATATCGAAGTTGACCCGGAAACGGCTGAGGTCGCGTTTGATTTTGTCCAGTTCCTTGGCAAGACCATAGGTGCGGAAGAACGCAGCGCGGTCGCCCGGGGTCATTGCAAGCAGGGAGTCACCCTTCTCAGCAACCAGCTCTTTGGCGAAGCCTTTGATATCTTCCCCGTGATAGCCGTCCTCCGGCATCTCAGCCGGCTGGCCCAGCTCCTGCAGGTAACGGGTCTCGATCGATTTGCACAGATTGGCGACCTGGTTACCGGCGTCGTTAATATAGTACTCGCGCGTTACCTTGTAACCGGCGTAATCCAGCACGTTGCAGAGCGCATCCCCGACAGCTGCTCCGCGGGCATGGCCCAAGTGCAGGCTGCCTGTAGGATTCGCGCTGACGAATTCCACTTCCACCTTCTGCCCTTTACCGATCTCTACGCGGCCATAATCGTCACCCTGCTCGGCAACGAGGGCAATAACAGGATACAGATAGCTTTTGGATAACGTGAAGTTGATAAACCCCGGACCGGCAATTTCCGCCTTCTCAATAGAAGCGCTGCCGGTATCCAGGTGCTCGATAATGGCCTCAGCGATTTGCCGCGGATTGCGTTTGGCAATTTTGGTAAGCTGCATAGCGGCATTCGTAGCCATATCTCCATGCGCCTTGTCTTTGGGTACTTCCAGCACGATAGCCGGAAGCTCTTCCCGGGACACCAGGCCGGCAGCTACGATAGCCTCGGCAATAGCCTCTTTCACCCGTTCATTGGCTAGCTGAAGCGGATTTAAACTTTGTGTCATGATTGTGGTTCCTCCTGTATATTCAAACTTATAGCGAACTGTCCTGATAACTCATCATAAACGTACAAGTCGTACTCCCATGTAACCGCAAGCTTCCTTCCGGCGCGTATGATGTTGAGCTTCCGGGTATCGGTGATGAGATTAAACTGTGTATAAGGCGAGCGGTAGAACCCCGGCAGACGCTGGCCCGGCTCAAAGGATTGCTCCGACTGGACACCGCCATGGCGGATTAGCTTGATTCCACTGTCCGAAATCTTCAGGGTGTTGCGCACAGAAACTTCACCGCCCTGAGGGCCTGGCTGCGTTTCTTCATAGCGGATATACAGGAATTGCCCTTTCATAATGGCTTCCCCTGCGCTTTGCACCACACTCCGCTCACCGCCCTGCACGCTTTCCAGCGTTACGCTAACGGCATATTTGCCTTGCTGTCCTTCAGTCATTGCACGTTCCTCACTTATTCATACTAATATTCATTAAGGTCATATTCGCTTTCCCATTGTACACTATATCCTGATCCGGAAGAGTAGTTCAATGGCTATTTCTCCGGCAAAAATAATTACAGCGGCAGCAGCGCCAAGTGCTCTCTGCTTCTAAGCTGCTCCACCATGGAGGTCCACGACTCCGGCTTATCTTCCAGCACTGCGTAATAACGGGTCAGAAAATCAGCAACGAGCGGCGCCCCGATCTCCTCCAGCTCTTCATTTCCGGGCATAAAGCATAGATCCAGACCGGATACCGCCTCCCCGTCACCCTGCCAGGAAGGATGGACATACGGAAAATCGATCCGCTTATACCCCAGATGCGACAGCACTTCGCGGCGCACAAACGGGTCCATCGGCTTAATCCCCCCGAAGTCATGCTCTACCCGGTAAGGATCATAAATCTCGGCGAACATTCCGAACAGCTCCCTGCCATTGTCAGCCGCCAGCTTCTGCAGATCCTTCAGCCGGTGCTGTGCCAGAAAGCGGCCTACGCCCAGCCCCTCCCGGCCAATTATAGTGAAATCGGTCATCGCCACATTCCAGTCCGCATAGTAACGGTATTCCGTGGTGCCGACAACTGTACCTTCATGCACTGCGGTGAACACACGAATGCCGGGATCCTCCAAGGGTTCCTTCCATAAGCTGTATTCCAGCACTTCCTCGGGTGGAAATACTTCGGACAGCAGCTGATGTACTTGTCTGAACAAAGGATCGGCTACATTTGTAATCCTTCTATATTCCATAGTAAGGGCTCTCCTCCAATACCGGTTGTAGTTACTATTATAGAAACTTTTAGAGAAACTTATAGAAAAGGATTCCGCCATTCCATAAGCGCTGCGTAATTTCCCGATTCCTCATCTTCCAGATAATCCGCTACAACGCCGACCGGTACACGCCCGCAGCGCAGCAGAAAAGTAATGACCGGATCAGACCAGCTACCGGCCACTACTCCGGCCAGATACGCTTCCGCCGGCATCCGGGCGGCCATTAGATGATAGCCCGGCATCCGCCCGGCTCCCAGCAGCCGTTCCAGCTTCTGCTCCACTACAGCATGATACAACGCCTGTACCAGCTCCTTGCCCAGTCCAAGCTTGCGGTATTTGGGGCGGACACACAGATCGGCAATATACAGCGTATTCCCATTTTGCTGATGTGTAGTGAGATACCCGTCATCCGTAACTTCCGACCAGGTATGATGAAGGGCCGGTGTCTCCGGATCATAATGGATTTTGAGTCCCGTTACCGAGCCGGCCAGTTCTCCGTTCACCTCTGCACACAGTGCCCCTTCCGGGAAAAGCGTTACATGATTCAGCAGCTGTTCCCGGTTCCACCACAGCTCTGCAGGATAGGGCGGCGGAAAGGCTTCGGACTGAATCGTGACCAGTTCCGCGAAATCGGCCTCCGTATAGCTGCGGATTACCGCAGGCACCGGGGTTTTACCTTCAAAAGCGTAGAAGCTCTTGTAATACATTCCCTTTCTTCCCCCTTAGGTCCAGTCCGTGTACAGATCTGTCCGGCGGTCGCGCCACGTAGTTACAGATCCGTGCTCACGGACGCGGTACAGCAGCTCCAGATCCAGATCGGCAGTGATGATCATATCCCCGCCTATTTCCCCCTCGGCCAGCAGGCCCTGCGGAGGGAAGGGAATATCATTAGGCGTAATGACTGCCGCTTGCCCAAAATTGGCGCGCATCAGATCCACGGTAGGCAGCGAGCCCACAGTGCCTGTCAGTACAACGTATACCTGATTCTCAATGGCACGGGCATGGCTCGTATACCTCACCCGGTGGAAGCCATGACGGTCATCTGTACAGGAAGGGCAGAAGATCACATCCGCACCCTTGGCCCGGGCCATGCGTACAATCTCCGGAAATTCGATATCATAGCAGGTTAGCATGGCAATGGTCCCTTTGTCTGTCTGGAATACCTCCAGTCCTTCACCAGCGCCCATATTCCAGCCCTCAACTTCAGCTGGTGTGATATGAAGCTTGGCCTGCTCGGCAATTCTTCCGTCCGGGTAAAACAGGTGAACTACATTATAGAGCTTATCGTTCCGGCGCAGCACATGGGTGCCCCCGATAATATGTACAGCATATTTCCTGGCATAGCCGGAGAACATCTCCCGGTAACGTTCTGTGAACTGCGGCAGATCCTCTATACCGAGCGCTTCTCCCTGTTCATTGCCTATGGACATCAGCTGTGTCGTCAGAAATTCAGGGAACAGGATGAATTCAGCTCCGTACTCCCCGGCAGTCCTTATATAGTGCTCGCACCGGGCGGCAAACTCCGCGAAGGAGGAAATGGTATGCAAATGATATTGTACAGCGGATACGCGAATAGCCATGGCGGCAATCCTCCTATACGTGATATGGCGTGCATTCATAAAGTAACTAAAATTTTACCATAACAGATCACAAAATCACACAGAATGGAGATGCTGCGTGCCGCCGCATGAATATCTCCTCTATTCCTTCCCCATAATGGAGAATACCAGCAGAGACGCCTCCGCCCACTTATTAAGTGGTAACCCGGCCGTTTCTGCATGAAATAGAAGGAGCCTGATGTTATGCCGCGCGATTCTACTGCACCCAAAGTCCCGAAACGCCGCCTCCGCCGGCTCTTCCGGCTGATGCTCTTCTCTGTCCTGCTGTTCCTGGCGGGCGCCGGAGTCCTGCTTGGGTTCCTATATCAGAAACCGCTACCTCCTCTAGGGGATGATATCCGCTCCAGACTGCTTGACTCCAGGGGCAATGTACTGACTACCTTCACTACTGACGGACGCAGCCGTGATCCTGTGGAACTTAAACAAATCTCTCCGCTGCTCATCAAGGCCACTCTGGCTGTAGAGGACCGTAAGTTCTATAGTCATGCCGGCTTTGACCTCAAAGGAATGGGCAGAGCGGTGCTCGCCAACCTGCAGGCAGGAGGGCGTACGCAAGGGGCCAGTACACTAACCCAGCAGCTTGCGCGTAATTTGTACCTGACCCATGAGAAAACTTGGACCCGCAAGAGCAAGGAGGCTCTCTACACCCTCCAGCTGGAGATGAAATACAGCAAAGACGAGATTCTGAACATGTATCTAAATGAAATCTATTATGGTCACGGCGCCTATGGTATTGAAGCCGCTGCCCAAATGTACTTCGGCAAACCAGCCGCTGACCTGGATCTGGCGGAGAGCGCACTGCTGGCCGGAGTTCCCAAAGGCCCCACCTATTACTCGCCCTACACGCACCTGGATAGTGCTGTTAAGCGGCAGGGTATCATTCTGGCAGCCATGGTCGATGTAGGGGATATCACGGAATCGCAGGCGGAGGCCGCCGCCAGGGAGAAGCTGACCTTCAAGCCGCAGGGGCAGAAGGATACCACTGTAGCCGCTCCTTATTTCCGCGATTACGTGCGCAGCCTCGTTATAGACAGTCTTCATATCAGCAGTGACGAACTGGATCAGGGCGGGCTGAATGTCTACACGACACTTGATCCGGATATGCAGCGGGCTGCGGAAGAGGCCGTGGATCAGGGAATGGACCATAGTAGCGAGCTGGAAACTGCCCTGGTGTCCATTGACCCCCGTACCGGCTATGTGAAGGCCATGGTTGGAGGGACCAATTACCGTTCGAGCGCGTATAATCATGCCCTGGCTACCACACGCCAGCCCGGTTCTTCTTTTAAACCGATTATGTATTTATCCGCGCTGTCTTCCAAGGAGATGACAGGGTTGTCTGTCTTCAACAGCCAGCCGACACTGTTCCACTATGACAACAACCGCAAAACCTATCAGCCCCGCAACTTCGGCGATAAGTATCTCGGTGAGATCAACATGAAGCAGGCGATTGCCGCTTCCGACAATATTTATGCCGTAAATACAATTATGAAGATTGGCGCGGACAAGGTGGCCGCTATGGCTGCTGCTATGGGAATCAACAGTCCGCTGCAAAGTGTCCCGTCTCTGGCGCTCGGCACTTCCCCTGTCAGTCCGCTGGAGATGGCTTCCGCCTTCGCAGTTATCGGCAATGGCGGAGTTAAGCAGCCTGTTACCGCAATTCTGAAAATTACAGATGCGGGCGGACACCTTCTATATGAAGCTCCGCAGCCTCAAGGGCAGTCTGTGGTAGAACCGGCCGCCGCTTATGTGCTGACCCGGCTGATGGAAGGCGTATTTGAGAGCGGAGGAACGGGTAACCGCGTAGCCTCGATGATCAAACGCCCGGTCGCCGGCAAAACAGGCACTACCGACACAGACGGCTGGATGGTGGGCTTCACTCCTGAGCTCTCTACTGCGGTCTGGGTAGGTTACGACAAGGGCCGGGATATTGCCACCGCTGATGGAAGACGTGCAGCGCCTATCTTTGCGCAGTTTACGGAAAAAGCGCTGGAGAATGTACCGCCGAAGATTTTCCCGATTCCCGATGGCGTGGTCAGCGTATATATCAATCCACAGTCCGGCAAGCTGGCTACAGCAGCCTGTCCGGAGAAGGAGCTTACGACCTTCATCAGCGGCACTGAGCCTACTGAGTACTGCGACCAGCATGCCGCCTCCGGCACCGATGCTCCCCCGGATGGGAGCAACCCTGAGATTGCCGAGCCTGTCAAGGAGGACCATTCGCTATGGAATGACATCAAACGCTGGTGGATGAACTGATCCGGCATTGCTGCCGCCGGAGACTTGCGTTACGATGGGATGAGCCCGGCAAGGCGCTCTCTTAAGCGTTAGTCCGCCGCAGGAAGGTGTCAACCATTCATGAAGCTGAATTCTTCAGGCGAACCGGACCATTGCGCCCCGCAGCGGCTGCTTCCGCCTGAACTCTATGCGCTTGCGGCAGTAGAGGCAGCTCCGCGCCTCCTGGGCCAGCATCTCGTCCGGCGCACCGAAGACGGTGATATCCGCTGCCGTATTGTTGAGACTGAAGGCTACGGCGGCGCTGAAGACAAAGGGAGTCATGCCTACGGAGGGCGGCGGACAACCCGTACAGAAGTAATGTTCAGTGCCGGAGGCGCTACGTATGTATACCTGATCTACGGGATGCACTATTGCTTCAATGTGGTTACCGCTGCTGAAGACGAACCGCATGCGGTCCTGATCCGTGCAGTGGAGCCGCTTACCGCCAGGGACGCGGAGCTTATGGCTGCATACCGGGGAATTGCTGTCCGGAAGCCTTCGGATCTGTCCGGCGGCCCGGGCAAGCTGTGCCGGGCACTGAGGATAGACAAAAGCCTCAACATGGCCAGGCTTGATCTCCGCGGGGGGCCAATATGGCTGGAGCAAGGTGAAGCCCCGGAATCTCTGGATATTGTCCAGGCTCCGCGCATCAATATTCCCTATGCAGAAGAATACGCGCTGAAGCCTTGGCGTTTCTATCTCCGGGGCAATCCCTATGTCTCGGTCAGCAGCACGGATGCGCAGCCGGTTATCCTCACCTGAAGATAGTTTCATTCCGCTGTTTCGGCTGTGCTAATTTGGGTAAAAAATAGAGAACCCTAATAAACCTCTCCCTTGGGATTACCCGAAGGGAGAGGTTTTATATTTTTTCGGCCCCGTACCCTCTCCTGCGCCGTAAAACGGGCTATTTCCCGTATAAGCGACAAGAAACAACATAATTTGTATGCGCTTTCCCCGTTCTCTAAACTTACAATTACTGCTATAATCAGAGATATCCACAAAAAATATAAAGATGTAAATGAGGGACATGGGATGAAAGATACAGGCATGATCCGGAGTTTAGACAGTCTTGGTAGAATTGTGGTTCCCGTAGAAATCCGCATGACACGAAATATTGACATTGGGGATCCCATCGAGTTTTTTATTCTGAATGAGGAAATTATCGTCCTCAGAAAGTACACCTCCACAGAATGCACATTTTGCAGAAGCCTTGATCATGTAACCTACTATAAAGATCAATTCATTTGCAATACCTGCCTCAAAGAGCTGAGCGACCCCGGGCGCGGATCTGAAGAGATCACAATCTCTCCGGGCCCTGCAGAGGAGAACGCCGAACCTGTCCGCAGTGGACGGAGAACGAAGACGGAGGAAATGAGCCAGCGTCTGGAGAAAGCGATGGAGGACCACCCCTATGCCAACCAGAAGGAGCTTGCCGAGGTGCTCGGAATCAGCCAGGCCAGAGTAAGCCAGTTGAAGCGCAAGCTAAATACTGCCGGCAGAGTGACTCCGTAGCAGCGCATATCCCATCATCTTATACATAAGGCTTGGCCCTCTGCTAACAGAGAGCCAAGCCTTGTTTTTTGATATGCATGTTCGTTCAGCTTACTACTCCGACAATGCCGCTTTCAGCTCGTCAGGCGAAGCGGCCCACCACTCTTCATTATGGGCGATCAGCAATGATTTCAGCGCATTCCGCTCCGTAGACCCAAGTCCCTCCACAATAATCTTCCGTTTCAGGGCTGCATCCAGCTTATTGACATGATCGGCAAGAATCTTCCAGCCCCGGCGGGCTTCGGAATCAATCCACATCTCACAGGCGGTAATTCCGCCGTAGAACTGGCCCTCCGGTGTACGGTCCACAGCAACCCAGACCACCCAGACCTGTCTTCCTTCCGGTACATCCTCACGGTTCACGGAGAACTTAATCCCCTTCTCCACTTTGCTCTTGGCATGCATGGCACCGATATCGATAACGGCGATACCTTGATCAATAATAACAGGCGATACATTACCCAGATCAATGGAGCCTGCCCCGAAGCCTTTATGCTTACTCTTGGCATTCACAATATTCAAGGCAATCTGCTTTTTGCCCTCTGGTTGTACGTTATCCACAAGTGCACATCCTTTCCATTCACTAATTATTTAATTTTAGCTAATAATGCGCCGATTGCAAACATATACATCCCGTAGATGCTTGTCACGGGAGGAATCACAGTATGAAGCCACATTCATTAAGGTATACCCTCATCTTCGCAGCTCTGGCTGTTCTCACCTTGCTTGGAGGCGGAATATGGTTTCTTTCAGGGCACAGCCCTGCCGTATGGACTGCCTCTGCCCCAAAAGAGGCCAAGTCCCCCGCCGTCCTGCCGCAGCAGCAAATTGTGCAGTCCACTCTTCCGGAGATTACTCCGCCTCCGGTGTCGGAGGTTTTAAGCCAGCGTGTGGTGGAATACCACATGGATGTTCAGCTGCTGGCCGATACGGGAACCTTAGCAGCTTCCGAAACGGTGACCTGGATCCATCCGGGCAAAAAACCGGTCCAAGAGCTCTATTTTCACCTTTACCCCAATGCATTCGCTTCCGGCAATACAACCTTTATGAAGGAATCCGGAGGAACGCTCCGGGGCGACTCCATGCCTGCGGGCGGATACGGCAGCCTGACGCTGACGGATCTGCGGACCTCCGAGGGGATTTCGCTAATGCAGCGCACCCAGTATGTGCAGCCTGACGACGGCAATGTGAATGACAAGACCCTGCTTAAGGTCCACCTGCCCCAGCCGGTAAACGGTGGTGAGAGCGTAACACTCAAACTCCAGTTTGAGGTCAAGCTGCCGAAAATATTCGCCCGTATGGGAACCGCCGGCAACTTCGTCATGGCCGGCCAGTGGTTTCCCAAGCTCAGCGTCTACGAGCCTGCTGGCACAAGGGGAGTACAGGAGGAAGGCTGGAATCTGCATCAGTACCATGGCACATCTGAGTTCTACAGTGACTTCGGTATTTACAATGTAACCATCTCCGTCCCGTCCGATTACAAGGTTGCCGCCACCGGATTTCCGGTGAAGAACGCGCGGCTGGTACAGGACCGCAAAATCTATCAGTTCTACGCAGATGATGTTCATGACTTCGCCTGGGCGGCATCGCCGGATTTTGTGGTTGCCGAGAAGGCCTTCTCCGCGCCGCAGGTGCCCGGAGTAAAGATCAAGCTCTATCTGGACCCGCTGCATAAGAATCTTCAGGAGCGCTACTTCCAGGCCGCAGAGGCTGCCCTGACCGCCTTCAGCAAGTGGTATGGCCCGTATCCTTACTCCACCTTATCCATTGTAGTCCCGCCTGAATCTGGCAATGGGGCCGGGGGGATGGAATATCCGACGCTGATCACTGCCTTCGGTGCTGCCGAGGCATCGCCCGGCACTTCGCTTGAACGGACCGTGATCCATGAGATCGGTCACCAGTATTTCTATGGCATGGTCGCCAGCAATGAATTCGAGGAGGCGTGGCTGGACGAGAGCTTCACCTCATATGCCGAAGACCGGCTGATGGAGCAGGAATATGGCGTTGCCTCAAGCCTCCCGCTGCAGTCCAGTCTGGTCTCCTCCTCGCAGCCGCTCAATCTGGAGACGTGGAAATACACCGGAGATGATGCCTACACACGCAATGTCTATATCCGGGGCAAGCTGGTGCTCCGTGACATCGAACGGTTAGCAGGAGCCAAGAACATGGATGCCATTCTCGCTGCTTATGCCCGTAAATACCGCTTCAAGCATCCCTCAACCGCTGACTTCCAGAAGATTGTGGAGAAAGTAACCAAGCAATCCTGGCAGACTTATTTTGACCAGTATGTCTACAGCGGCGGAGCCCCTGATTTTGCAGTAGACGACATCAGGCTCACGGCTAAACGGGACGGCGGCAACGGAGCGGGGATTCAATATGATGCTGTAGTTGAGGTAAGCAACAAGGGCAGCCATTATGGGGATGTTCCTGTAAAATTTATTTTCTCGGACGGGTACTCGGTTCAGCAATACTGGAACGGCGAAGGGAAGACAACATCGTTTGAATTATCGTATAAAGCACCTCTGGTCTCCGCCGAGATTGATCCGGGACATTCCATACTGCTGGAGAGCAAGCATCTCAATAATTTCAGAATGGCGGAGCTTGAGCACAATACTCTTTCCCGCTGGACGCTCAGTGCGACGACACTGCTTGAAACCCTGCTCGGAACTCTTGTCTGGTGAGGTGAAGGATTGTGAAAATTTCGATAACCCGCGGTTGGCACAGCATGAAAGAGCAATTTTATATCCTGATTCTGCTATTTATCTACCGGCTGTTCTGGGGCTACTTCATGTACAAATTCATTAAAAGCGCCGTCGTTCCGGTACTGCTGCGCTATCCGGATGCGAATGCCGGCGGCAGTAGCATAGGCAGGCTGCTGTATTATATTGAAGGGCAGGCTGCGCTGCACACGGACCCGGACGTCCGGCAATGGCTATGGCTGCTCCTGGCACTGACTCTGTTGCGGCTGCTGCTCTCCCCCTTTATCCGGGCGGGCCTGCTGCACGAGCTTCACCAGGAACGTGCCGGGGAGCGCGGACTGTTCTTTTTTCCCGGGATGAAGCGTTATGGTCTGCCTGTACTGCTGTTCAGTCTCGTTGAATGGGCGCTGGCCCTTCTGCCGCTCTATTGGCTGCTGCCGAAGATGTACCGTCTGCTTCTGAACGGCATTCTCGATTATCCGCTGCTGCTGACGCTCGTGCCTTATGTGCTGGGCTGGCTCGTCTACCTCTTCCTTATCCGCAAGCTGCTGCTGTATATGCAGTTCGGTTATACCGCCGGCACGGGCATGTTCACTTCGCTGCTGGTCTGTCTGAAGGTGCTTCTCCACTCCATCGGGATATCCGTCATTATAGGCGCAGGAAGTCTGCTGACGCTGATCCTCTGCAGCGCTGCAGCGCTCTTCTGCCCCGGCCTCCCGGCCCTGCTCCTGCGCCAGGCAGCTCCACTGCCGTCCACCCTATTCAAAATGTGGGGCATAGCCGCGCAGTATCATCTCTGGTCCAGTAAATCATTCCCACAATAATCGGCCGCCAAAACGGCATACTAAAAGAGTCATCGCCCCTCTGGTGAGGTGCATGACTCTTTTTTGTTTACAGCTGCGACAAGTTGATTTGCAAAACTGTAAATCCTCTGGTACAATGATGCCTGTACTACTAGTAACAAATTTGTAATCTTTCAAATGGAATTAAGCAGCTATGTAACCGAAGCCTTTAACCTTATGTCGATATGTCACTATTCTGGTGCACAAAACGCCGAATTCCCTGCACCGGGGAGTGGGGGAACCATATTTTGGGTGAATTGATCTCGCTTTAGAGGGGTCATAGGGGAACCTTCTACCGAATCCTTAAGCTAACCTCGCAGGCCTTGGAAGGAGTACATCTTTTGAGAAGTCAGAATTTTAAGAAGAAATGCACCGCAGCAGCGCTGGGTCTTGTGATGGTATTCACACTTGGAGCGGGCAGCGCTTTCGCAGATTCCAAAATGGATACTGTGATCTCAAAAACCATTGGAACGTCATATAAAACCGGGGGCACCAGCACCAGCGGCTTTGATTGTTCCGGATTCACCAAATATGTATTCAAGAGTATCGGCCTTACCCTGCCGCGCACCTCTAAGGCACAGTTCAGCGTTGGAACAGCCGTATCCAAGAGTAATTTGCGTTCCGGTGATTTGGTATTCTTCAATACCCTGGGCAACGGAGTTTCCCATGTCGGTATTTATGTCGGCAATGGAAAATTCGCACAATCCTCCTCTTCGCGTGGTGTAACCATCAGTTCGCTGAGTCAGGCATACTGGGCCAACCGCTACGTTGGCGCTAAAAGAGTGATGAGCACAACAGCCTACCAAGCTGTCGCTTACGATTGAACCCTTGAACATTTCCTCGAATATTCGTACCTCTAACAACTAAATGTAACTTATACGAGCCCGGTTTTGATTATTGCCGTAATCATTCCCGGGTTTTTCCTTTTCCTTATTCTACCTTTTACACTCATCTGCAGGCCCTGAAACACCTTTTTATCCCAAATCCAAAGAAAAATTCATCAATAGCTCACCTGCTGCGTAAATATGAGTCTTTCTATGCAGCTATAACTCTAAAAAACGCAAAAAAAATGCATTAATATGTTATAAGTGATTGCCAAGCGCCCTAGTCTTTGCTACAATTATCGCAGTGAGCTTTTAGTAACATTTTTGTAATTATTGAATCGCTTTTAACAAAGGTTTTGTCATGTATTGAATAACAGCTAATCCTAATCAACAGTCGTGCCGAGTTCCCTAAAGATTTAGGGAAACGGGGGAACCAACTTTGGGTGAATTGACCTCCTATTCTAAGAGGGGTCATAGGGGACCTTCAACCGAACCCTTAAGCTAACCTCGTAGGCATTTGGAAGGGGTATTTACTTTTGAAGAAGAAGCTAGCAGCCGCAGTACTAAGCTTTTCCATCATCTTCACCATTGGAGCAGGAAGCGCTTTCGCGGATTCCAAAATGGATAAAGTTATCGACAAAGCCATCGGGACCAAATACGTATCCGGCGGTGTATCCACGAACGGTTTTGATTGCTCCGGATTTACAATGTATGTTTTTGATAAGATCGGAATTAACCTGCCCCACCAATCCGGCTCCCAATATGAGATGGGCACTGCTGTATCCCGCGATGAAATGAGACCGGGCGATCTTGTATTTTTCAATACAAGCGGCAAAGGCATTTCTCATGTCGGTATTTATGTTGGTGACGGTGAGTTCGCACATGCTTCTTCCTCGCGTGGTGTAACCATCAGTTCGCTGAGTGACAGCTACTACGTCAACCGCTACGTTGGCGCCAAACGGATTATGAGTACAGATGCTTACAAGACTGTGGCTGCGGATTCCGAAGAGAATGACGATGTGCAATAATTTGTCCTAAATATAAGCGCTTTTCCAGGATTTTTGCCGAAATCTTGGAGGAGGGCTTATTTTTTTGTCTATAAAATTACTTACCCCGCTCTATATTTGTAAAACACCAATTTCGCTCTTTCATAAAATATTTATTGGCGTTTGTCAAGTTCCGGTCTTTCTGCAAGGTTTTTGCGTCGAATCCGGCTCGTTTTGTATATAATATTTATAGAATGAAGTAATGTTCCATTGAAAGGAGGCCTCCGCTTATGATAAGTTCCCCGGTAACTTTTTATGTTGTTCCTATGGAGTCGCGGCATGCTGCTGAGATCTGTGAGTGGAACTACAGGCCCCCGTATAATATTTACGGCTGGATGCCCTGGGAGCAGATGCAGGCGCTCGGTGTTGAATTCGGTGATCCGCAGCTGCGCAGCGAGCAATACGTTTCCGTTGTGAATGGACAGGGAATCCTGTGCGGCTTCGCCCAGCTGTTCCCTATGGAGGGTGTAGTCCGGCTTGGAATCGGCATGCGGCCCGATCTGTGCGGTCATGGCATGGGACATCTGTTCATGAAGGCCATCGTTCAGGCGGCTTTGCAGCGTTATCCGGAACGGGAGATCGATTTGGAGGTACTGACCTGGAATCAGCGGGCCATCCGTGCTTACCAGAAATGCGGATTTACCATAACGGATACTTATGAACGCAGAACCCCAACTGGCGATAAGCCATTTTATTGTATGGTCTATGAGAAATAGCATTCCACTTCTGTATGTTTGCAATTTTCCCAGGAGTTTCGTTCATTTTTTTGACACAAATACTATGATAACGCTTCACCATCCGGTATAATGAAGGAAGCAGCTTACATGGAGGGACGGATGCAGATGCAGAAATGGATCATGAGCGGTTTGTTTTTTGCCGCCTGTGCCTTTGCCGTGGTCTTAATGTTTACCCTGCCCGGCAAAGCCGAGGTGGCTGAAGAGAACAAACCTACAATGCCTGAGGTTGTGCTGGACGCAACCAGCGCGGAGGCCCTGGTGAAAGCCAACTGCATCACCTGCCACGGGGATCAGCTTCAGGGCGGTGTAGGGCCGAACCTGCAGCAGGAGGGCGCACAGCATGACGCGGCGCAGATTTACAGCATTGTGACCAAAGGCCGCGGGCAGATGCCTTCCTTCAAAGACAAACTAGCCCCTGAGGAAATTGCGAATGTCGCGTTATGGCTGGCCGAGAAGAAATAATAACATGCCCAAAGCAAAATGCCCGCTGCAAAGGATACCCTGGTATCCCTGCACGGGCATTTTTATGGATCAGGCGGTACTGTCATTTCCATAAGGATCCTGTCCTCTAACGGTTTTTCTCAAAAGCCTCGTTAATTTCATTAGCCTGGCGTATATCCAGCTTCTCCACATCTGCAGGCAGACGCAGGATAACGGTCTTGTAGTCAATGGTGATATGCGGGTGATGGTCGAACGCTTCCGAAATCGCAGCAACCTCATCCACAAAAGCAATTCCCTTCATATATTCATTGAACATATATTTGCGCACCATAATATCCTCTTCCAGTTTCCAGCCTTCCAGCTTGCCGATCTGCTCCCGCAGTTCTTCCTCTGTAAATGGCAATTTGTTTCCTCCCTTGCTTAATTAGCTATATCACAGCAGTCCTGTCTTTCAAATAAAACATCCCTCAGCTTCTTAAAGTCCAAGGGATGTGCCGGGCCAAAGATTTTTTTCGATTTAATGTATTCTTAAATCCCGGCGAATAGTACTTCTCATCCCAATTTTAACATGGGCTGATGCCTGGGACAAATTCCGGCTCCGCAGCTGCTTCCGGTCTACACCAGAACGACCGATGCCAAATCCTCGTCGCCGAGCAGAATATTGATGCGGTGCGTTTCTTTATCGTACATTACAACCCCGCTTCCGACCTGAATCACCGGCTCATTGCCCAGTGCGTAGAACAGATCCTCCGCAAGCGCCTCCCAGACCTCCAGCTTCGACTCCTCCGGCAGGTTCTCCCACTCCTCAGGCTCCATTTCGAAAAAAATATACCCGTCGGAAATCCGTCCGACTGCGCCTGTCAGTTCAACCAGAATTTCACTGTAATCTCTGCCATGCTTAACTCCCACGTCAATCACTCCGTTTTCTTCGCTGATGAATAATAACTTACCTTATCCATTATAGCCGAAAAAATCACTTCACAAAAAAGGGAATGCTGTCGATAAATAAGAATATACGTGATTTGGTTACGTGCAGAGTGTCCTCCCGCGGTTCAAGGATGATAAACGCGGTATAGTCGGATCACTTCTTAATTCTCATGGACGAGGTGCATAAATGGAAATTTCAACAATACTAGGACTGGTTTTTGGTCTGATCGCAGTAGTCTGGGGGATGGTACTCAAGCATGCTCCGCTTGAAAGCTTAAACAATCCCGCCGCCTATGTAATTATCTTTCTTGGTACGGCCGCCTCAATCTTCATGGCCTTTCCCATGTCGGAAGTCAAGAATTTCCCTAAGCTGCTGAAGATCCTATTTGTGAAGAAAAAGATGGTCGGCAAGCCCGAACTGATTACAATGTTCATGGAATGGGCATCCATCACCCGCCGTGAAGGACTGCTTGCATTGGAATCGAATGTCGATGAAATCGAAGATAATTTCCTTAGAAACGGTATGCGGATGATTATCGACGGCAATGACCAGGAATTTGTCCGCGATGTATTAATGGAAGATATTCACGCTACAGAAGATAGACATAAAGCCGGCGCCTTAATCTTCTCCCAGGCCGGGATGTACGCACCTACACTGGGGGTACTCGGGGCTGTTATCGGGCTGATTGCCGCCTTGGGGGATATGAGCAATATGGATGTCCTGGCCCACGCGATTGCCGGAGCCTTCATCGCTACTCTGCTGGGGATATTCACCGGTTATGTAATGTGGCACCCTATGGCCAACAAGTTAAAACGAATTTCCAAACGCGAGATTGAAGTCCGCCTGATGATGGTAGAAGGTCTGTTGTCTATCCAGTCGGGGGTCTCCACCATTGCTATCAATCAGAAGCTTTCCGTCTTCCTTACTCCGTCCGAACGGGCCAAGCTGAGTGAGAAGGAGGGCGCCTCGAATGAGCAAAAAGACTAGGCATGAGGAGCACGAAGAGCATGCCGATGAATCCTGGCTACTGCCCTATTCCGATCTGATGACCCTGCTGGTTGCTCTATTCCTGGTTATGTATGCCATGAGTGCTACGGACGCCCAGAAGTTTGAGCAAATGGCCCAGGCGTTCAATTCAGCGCTCAGCGGCGGTGGCGGCGTACTGGAATTCCGCTCGGATTCACCTACGAGTACTCAACTTGACCAAGGCAATAAGGATAAAATGAATAGTGTTATAGATAAAAATACAGGCACCGCCGAGATCTCCAAACTTCGTGCCAAAGAACAGGAGGATCTGGAGAAGCTTAAGGAGCAATTCGATCAGTACATCAAGAATAACGGAATGACTGATCTGCTCAGTACGAAGCTGAATCAGTCCCAGTTAATGATTACGATCAGCGACAACGCCTTATTTGCTTCGGGACAGGCTATGGTCAAGGATGACTCCCGTCAGCTGGCCAAGTCAATCTCGACGATGCTGCAGCAGTTTCCCGATTATGATATATTAGTGCAGGGACATACGGATAATATTCCTATCTCCAATAGCAGCTACTCCTCCAACTGGGATCTTAGCGTGGCCCGTGCCCTTCAATTCATGAAAATCCTGCTGCTTAACCCCAATCTGGACCCGGTCAAGTTCAGCCCGATCGGATACGGGGAATATCATCCCATCGCTGAGAATACGACTGCCGCCGGACGCGCCAAGAACCGTCGTGTAGAAGTCTCCGTTCTCCGCAAATACAAAGATGCAACAACAGAAACTACTGATGTTGCCGCTCCCGGTAAATAATGCGAATATATTATAGCTTATTAAGTAATAAGAGCTGTTCCCGGGCCATTATTCGGCCTTCAGGAACAGCTCTTTGTTTGATTGCTTATTATTTAAAGCTTATTGCAGCTCATAGTTCAGCATAGCTCCAAGCTCCTGCTTCTCCTGCGGTGACAGATCACGCCATTCCCCGGTCTGCAGGGCGCCCAGCCGGATATTCATTACCCGGATGCGCTGCAGACGCCGCACTTCATAGCCAAACGCGCTGCACATGCGGCGGATCTGCCGGTTCTTGCCCTCGGTAAGAATAATCCGGAATACCCGCTCACTGATCCGTGTTACCTCACAAGGGAGCGTTCTGCTGCCCAGAATCTTCACCCCGGTGGCCATGCCCGTAAGGAAAGATTGCGTGACTGGCCTGTCCACGGTAACTACATACTCCTTCTCATGTCTGCCTTCAGCACGCAATATTTTGTTCACAATGTCCCCGTCATTCGTCAGCAGAATTAATCCCTCAGAATCCTTGTCGAGCCGTCCGATAGGGAAAATACGTTCTTCATGTCCGATGAAATCAACTATATTCCCCTGAATATGGCCTTCTGTAGTAGATGTGATGCCTACCGGCTTATTAAGTGCGATGTAAACGATCCTGCTGCCTGTTTCCAGGCGTTTGCCGTCGATCAGCACCGTATCTCCAGCTTCTGCCTGACTGCCCAGCAGAGCGGTCTCACCGTTGATGGTGACTCTTCCCCCTTCCACCAGCTTGTCTGCTTCACGGCGCGAACAGTACCCTGTCTCACTGATGAACTTATTAATTCTCATGTCTGTCATTCACTCCGTTCTATATACATGCCTGACGGAAGGTTATTCTCCCCGGCTTCAGGCAGCTTAATGGTCACCTGCGCACCCCGTCCGTACTCACTGCGGATCTCGAGACTGCCCTTATGGGCTTGTATAATACGCTGGCTGACCATGAGTCCAAGCCCGGTCCCTGACTCTTTATTCGTGAAGAACGGCTCGCCCAGCTTAGGAAGCATATCCTCCGGAACCCCTCCGCCCTCATCAGAAACAACAATAACCACAGAATTATTCTGCTGCTGCTCCTCCAGGGTAATCGTCCCTCCGTCAGGCATAGCCTCAATCGCATTTTTGATTACATTAATGAATACCTGCTTCAGCTGGTTCTCCTCACAGTGCACCATAGCCGGCATATCCGAGAAATACGTTACAAACTCTATGCCAAAAAGATGGGCTTGGCTATCCAGCAGAGAGATCACGTCGCCGACAATATGCCGCAGATCCCTCAACTGAAAATGAACGGCCTGCGGCTTGGCCAGGATCAGAAACTCACTTACAATCAGATTGATCCGGTCCAGCTCCGAGAGCATAAGATCAATATGCAGCGGGACCAGAACCTTCTTCTCCTGCTGCAGCTGCAGGAACCCTCTCAAGGTGGTCAGGGGATTGCGTATCTCATGGGCAACTCCGGCTGCCAGCTGGCCGACCGTAGTCAGCTTCTCAGAGCGTCTGAGCAGCTCTTCAATCCGGTTGCGCTCAGTCATATCACGGGATACATGTACAAAAGACTGCGGCTGCCCTTCCTCATCCCGGATCACCGAGGTGCTCACACTGACTTCTACGATAGAGCCGTCACGTTTCAGTCGTACGGTCTCTACGGGCGGCAGAGACATTCCGTTCTTGAGCTGCCGCAAACGGACATCTTCCTGCTCCTGTACTGTAGCCGGCACCAGATAAGGCGTCTTGACCAGCGCTTCCGCTGCACTCCATCCATAGAGCTCTTCAAAGGCTCTGTTCGTACTTATAATCCTGCCATCCATATCCACAGTGTGGATCGCATCCGAGGTGCCGTTAATTACAGACTCCAGATGCTCTTTAACCGCCCGGTTCTCTTCCAGCGTCTGACCCAGCCGGTTCGTGTGCTGCAGCAGGTGGGAGGTCATTGCGTTGATCCGGTGGGCCAGCTGTCCGAGCTCATCCCGGCTCTCTACATTTAATGGAGGCTCGAATTTGCCCTTGGCCACATCATTCACCTTAGCCAGTATATCCTGAATCGGCCGCGTGACGAAGCCGGCCATAATATAACTGGCCAGGAAAAAGATAATAAGCAGCAGCACGGACGTGGTGATATTATTGAACAGCTGCTCTTTAATTACGGATGAGATCAGCGAGTAATCCATAACCACAGTAATTACATAATCGTCGGCTCCCGGCTGTTTGATTGGAATGAAGCTCTTGAGCACTCTTTTGCCCAGAACCTCTGTATCCAGCGTTACCGGCTCACCCCCGTTGATCGCTTCCCGTATTGCCGCCTTATCCTGTGCAACGTTGCCGTACGTATACGTACCGTAATGAATAGGGCGGTTGCGCAGCTTCACATTAATCGGGTCACTGCCATCGGGCAGCATGCTGGGCGATCCGAACGTTTTGGGATTAAAGCCTGTAATCTCCAGGATGCCGGGGTTCACGGCTTTGGAGTCCTGAATAATTTCGTCAGGTCCCATAATCTTGACGTAATCGCTTACGGCAGTACTGCGGATATAAGGATCTATGATATAGTTGCTGGTACCATCATAATAGTAACCCCATTTATCAATGTACTCCGGATTTGAGGTTGAATATTCGAAAGGGCCGGACCAGAAATTATCCATTGTCTGCCCCTGGTCAACGGATACCCGCTGGCCTGCAAACAACTCCAAAAAAGCCACATACCAGTACCCCATGCCTTTGGTCGAGAGTCCGATCTCTGTGGGATCTGATGACTTGGCTACAACAATATCATTGTCAGTCTTGACCAGAAGCGAGATATTAGACACGCCCAGCTTGATGGCCAAGGCCTGCAGCTCCCTATTGTCCACATTCTTGATATCCGGGTCAAGCTCAAGCGAAGCCAGAATAGAGGTCATCCTCAGGTTCTGGGCAATTTTATGCTGCACATAGTTGGAACTATAACTGCTCTGCTCAACCGAAACAGCGATCTGCATGGCAGTTATCTTCATATTACTCAGACTTTCATTACGCAGATTATTCCGGACGGCATATAGATTAAGTGTAAGATTCAGCGTCAGGATTAAGAGTACCGAGCCGAAAATAATAGCCGATAATTTCGTTTTTATAGACAAGCGTATTGTTCACCTCTTACCGCTGGTAAATCCTAGCGGAGCATTCATAATTATCATACCTTTTGCCTCTCCATTTGAAAAGACATTTCAAACAGGGATAACCTGGGGAACATATTGAATTCTTCAGACACATTCTCTACAATAAGTAGGAAACCATCCACAGGTTATGCACATATAAACATTTTGCTAAATCGCGATGTGTACAATTTTGTGCATAAGTCGGGCTTTATCCACAGAGTTGTCCACAATTTGTTAAGAACGAATATTTGTTCGTTGTACAAGGAGCTATTTTAGAAGGGAAGATGAACTTGAATACACAACTTGAAGAGTTGCCGCCAGACGAGCGGGCAATTCATGAATATTGGATGAACGAGGCAATAGGCGAAGCCCGCAAAGCAGAAGCACTGGGTGAAGTGCCGATCGGGGCAGTGGTTGTCCGTGAAGGTACAATTATCGGGCGCGGCTACAATCTGCGTGAGACCACGCTCGATTCCACTGCCCATGCGGAGATGGTTGCCATCCGTGAAGCGAGTACGGCCCTTAATTCCTGGCGTCTGCTCGACTGCCAGCTCTACGTGACCCTGGAGCCCTGTCCCATGTGTGCAGGAGCCATGGTGCAGGCCAGAGTCCCGCTTACTGTTTATGGTACTCCTGATCCCAAAGCCGGCTGTGCAGGGACTCTGATGAACCTGCTGGAGGAATCGCGTTTTAACCACCGTACAGAGGTCATCCAGGGTGTGCTGCAGGAAGAATGCGCAGAGCTGCTGACTTCGTTCTTCCGCCGGCTGCGGCAAAGACCCGCCAAGCTCTAATGAAACGGATCAGATATATCATTCTATTGTGACCAGGAGGACGATCCATGTCTTTTAAGCTGTACAATACCCCGAAGGGAATCTATATCTCTTTATTGAAGCTCACGGATGCCGAAGCGCTGCTTAACCTCCGTCACCGTAACCGCAAGGAGCATCAGCAGTTCGAACCCCTCCGTGACAATGACTACTTCACTCTGGAGAGCCAGCGGCAGCTGATTAACCAGCGCATCCTGGACGCCCGGCAGGATAGTGCTTATATGTTCGGCATCTATCTGCTCAGCGGCGAGCTGATTGGCCAGATTACCATTTCTAACGTGGTACGGGGTGTCGGACAATTTGCCGATATCGGATATTTTATTGATTATGAAATGCAGGGTAGAGGGTATACCAGCGCAGCGGTGCATCTGATCCTGGGCTATGCCTTCCGTTCCCTCGGCCTTCACAGGCTGCAGGCGGCCATCCTGCCTCATAATGACGGCTCCCGCAGAGTACTGGAGAAGAACGGCTTTCAGGCTGAAGGACTTGCCCGCCGCTTCATCAAAATCAACGGAGAATGGCAGGACCACCGCACTTACGCCATTCTGGCTGAAGATTTTCTTCCACAGGAGCAATAGCCTGATCTGCCGGAGCCGCCGGCAAGCAGCACAAAAATCCCGTATGAGCGGAGGTTCGCTTATACGGGATTTCTGTGTTACTGCAGTATTTATTAATAAGTACCTGTGGCTCCGAACTGCTGCTGCAGCTCTTCCAGGGTAATCACATCTTCGCCTTGCGGAATTCCGATCTGGAAGGTTTGTTTCTCATTGATCTTGCTGTATTGATTGCTAGCGGTCATAGACAGAGCAACATTCTCACCTTGTTCAGGATCATTCACTTTGATATCCATAAGCATATCCTGATACACCGGGAAGTTATCGTCATTGATCGCCGTGTTAAGATGGAACTGGTTAATCGTCAGATGCGTGTTCAGCTCAGCCAGATCCTTATCGAATTCAGCGCGTGCTTCACTGGACTGCAGCTCTTCCTTCGCTTTAGCCAAGTCGGCAGCATCGATCTTCAGCAATTCCTTGTATTCATCCTTGCCGAGAATATCGATGATCTTAGGCAGCGCATTGTTCACCAGGATGGTGAGCGCCTCTTTGACATTATCATTCGTTACCTGGAACTGGACAACCTGTTTGGCTTCAACCCCTTCAGGCAGGCCGGCTTCCTTAGGTTTGATTTCGTTAAAATACTTCTCTTCGTCGTACTCACCCAGTAATGTGTTCATCACTTCATTAGACAGCTTCTGCACTTTCTGCGTGTCCATAGCCGACGGGTTGAATTCAGCCCCCTCCTGCTCGGCCAGTTCCTTCAGATCCACTTCAACAAATTTACCTACGATTGTCTCGGGAAGCGGTAGGAACGGAATGGACGGCACTTTGACATACAGCTTCTCTGCTGTCATTACCATCGGAACCGTGAAGGACATCGCCATATCCCCCTTCAGATTCAGAACCATTGTAAGCTCTGTCTGCATCGGCTCTGCCTGGTAGACTCCATCAACTGTAAGCTCAGCATTCTTGAGCATGCTGAGAATTTGACCCGTTGTAGCATCAGCTTCGCTTGTACCTGTGTCGATCGTCAGGTCATTAACGGTAAGCTTCGTCTTCATTTCATACGATGTCATCGCCGCAACTTTATTTGCAGCAGCGGACAGTGCCTCTTTCGGTGCCTCTTTTTTTGCACACCCCGGCAGAATTACTGCGGCGGTGAGCAGCAATGCAGCAGCGGATAACCCCCATTTTTTATTCATTATTGTTCTCCTCTCCCATGTGAAAAATTCTTTCCCCTCCCTAATGATAAACCATTTGGCAAATATGAGAAACATTTCTCTCCATTTTCATCTCCGGCTAGGGTCAGCCCTGAGGATTATTATGGTCAACGTGGTTAGCCTGTTTTACCTTTTTTGAACCGGACAACGGCTCAGGACCTGATGAATGATGTTCCTTGCGCGGCCCCTGATTATCCTGCTGTACACCGGGTACCGGCATGCTTTTTGGTTTGCTCATCTTGTTCGCCTCCTATGGATTGGTTAAGCCCTGAAGCGCCTGCGCGCATTCATGAATCTGCCTTGTATACTGCTGCGCCAAAAGCTGTACGGCATCCCTACGCTCATCCGCAACGCGCCCGTCCTGCTCCGCGTCGAGCAGGTTCACAGCAACCTCACGGCTATCCACATAAGTGCAGCGGAAGTCGAGGGAATACCCTTGGCGCCCGGCTGCATTGAAATGAATGAGCAGACTGTTCTGGTCCGCCGCATCCCCCTGCACGCTGAAGCTGTCCCCATCCTCCATCAGTGCAGGCAGGCGTTCCTGCCAGGCAGACACCAGACTCTGCTGATCTACTTGTAATTGTCGGTCCATCTTTATGATCATCCTCCTTCTCTAATACATTGCCGAGAAAGAGAGCTTTTTATTCTCTTTGGAACATGTTCCATCCAAAAGAATCCTCCGAGTACAACAAAAAAACCGTCCCCCATAAGGAGAACGGCTTCTATCTGCAAATCTTTGAGTGTAAAGGAATGGCGGAGAGGATGGGATTCGAACCCATGTGGGCTTGCACCCTAACGGTTTTCAAGACCGCCCCGTTATGACCGCTTCGGTACCTCTCCAATGCATCTAAATTTCACATGCATTAGGAATTATATCACACCCACCAAATAATATGCAACTATAATTATTGAGCAGTTTGTGCGCTTATGGATTTCACATTACGCATATACGGCTGCAGGCATTCCGGAATCAGAACACTGCCGTCTTCCTGCTGGTAATTCTCCAGAATAGCCGCTACTGTACGGCCTACGGCCAGCGCAGAACCATTCAGCGTATGCACGAATTCCGGCTTGGACTTGGGCTCTTTGCGGAAGCGGATATTGGCCCGGCGGGCCTGGAAATCCTCGGTGTTGGAGCAGGAGGAAATTTCGCGGTACATTCCGCTCTCCGGCAGCCACACCTCCAGGTCATACGTCTTCGCCGATGTGAAGCCCATATCTGCCGTACACAGCAGCAGGACGCGGTAAGGCAGTCCAAGGAGCTGTAGGACGCGTTCAGCATCGGCTGTCATCTTCTCCAGCTCCTCATAGGAGGTCTCCGGACTGGCAAGCTTCACAAGCTCCACCTTATTGAACTGATGCTGGCGGATCAGACCGCGGGTATCACGCCCCGCAGATCCGGCCTCCGAACGGAAGCAAGAGCTGTAGGCTACATGGTACTTCGGCAGATCACCAGCTGTCAGAATCTCTTCACGGTAGTAGTTCGTTACAGGCACTTCTGCTGTAGGGATCAGATAATATTCTGTATCACGCAGCTTGAACAGATCCTCTTCGAACTTCGGCAGCTGTCCTGTTCCATACAGGCTATCCTTGTTGACAATGTACGGCGGCAGCATCTCTTCATAGTTATGCTCTCCGCTGTGCAGATCCATCATGAAGTTGATTAGAGCGCGCTCCAGTCTTGCTCCCAGCCCTTTGTAGAAGGCGAACCGGGAACCCGTAACCTTGGCTGCCGCTTCAAAATCAATGATATCCAGCTGCTGCGCCAGCTCCCAGTGTGATTTCGGAGTGAATCCGAACTCTCTGGGCTCCGACCAGCGGCGTACTTCAACATTGTCCTCCTCGGACTTGCCAACCGGCACCGATTCATGCGGAATGTTCGGAATGCTCATGGTCAATTCATCAATCTTAACTTCGAGCTCGCGTACTTCATCGTCCAGCTCTTTGATCCGGTCGGAAACCGTACGCATTTCTGCGATCAAATCATCGGCCGGTTCTCCATTTTTCTTCTTCTTCGCTACATCTCCGGATACGGTGTTCCGGCGGTTCTTAAGTCCCTCTGTTTCCTGAAGCAGCTCACGGCGGCGCAGATCAAGCTGCGGGAAGCCGGCAATCAAATCGAGCGACTTTCCTCTTTTGGTAAGGGCCTCTTCTACTCTTGCATAATCACTACGCAACACTTTAACATCTAACACAAAGTTTCCCTCCTGAAAACAGCCCAAACTCTTTCAAAATGCTGATTTGTTTACAGCTTTGAAAGAGTCAGGATGTTTTATATGCAGTTCTATTGATTGGCTGCGCTACTGTCCTCTACCATGTCGGCAAAATATTGATGCAGCCTGTAATCATCAGTCAGTTCCGGGTGAAAAGAGGATACCAGCAGGTTGCCCTGACGTGCAGTTACAATCTCATCCTTATAGATGGTAAGCACATCGACATCCGGACCCACCTCGTTAATGAGCGGAGCACGGATAAACACCGCACGTACCGGCTCAGCAATCCCTTTAACCTCCAGATCACATTCAAAGCTTTCCCGCTGGCGGCCAAAGGCATTCCGGGCAACGGTAATATCCATCAGCTCCAGATGACCGGGTTCGCCTCCGGCAATGTGCTTGGCCAGGACAATCATGCCGGCGCAGGTACCAAAAATCGGCTTGCCTTGACCCGCAAACTCACGTATAGCTTCTATAAAGCCATATTTGCGCATCAGTTTGCCGATGGTCGTGCTCTCGCCGCCGGGAATAATCAGTCCCTCTACCTCTTCCAGCTGCTCTACACGCTTGATAGGCAGACCCTGCGCACCTGTCTTCTCAATACTGACAATATGCTCTGTTACAGCGCCCTGCAGCGCCAACACTCCTATTCTCATCCGGAAGCCTTCTCTCTATTAACGGCCGCGTTCCGACATACGTTCAGCCGGAGTCAAAGTGGCAATATCAATCCCCTTCATCGGGGCGCCAAGGTTCTTCGACACTTCCGCAATCAGCTTGTAGTCTGTAAAGTGGGTGGTCGCTTCTACAATGGCACGGGCGAATTTCTCAGGGTTGTCGGACTTGAAGATCCCCGAGCCAACGAACACGCCGTCAGCACCAAGATGCATCATGAGTGCGGCATCCGCAGGCGTAGCTACACCGCCGGCAGCGAAGTTAACGACAGGTAATTTGCCAAGCTGATGAACTTCCAGCAGCAGCTCATAAGAAACGCCAAGTATCTTAGCTTCATTATAGAGCTCATCAAGCGAGAGGTTAGTCACTTTGCGAATTTGACTGTTTATGTAGCGCATGTGGCGGACGGCTTCAACGATGTTGCCGGTTCCCGGCTCACCCTTGGTACGGATCATCGAAGCTCCTTCGTTAATCCGGCGCAGGGCTTCCCCAAGGTCCTTGGCTCCGCATACAAAAGGAACGGTGAATTCACGTTTATTGATATGGAACACTTCATCTGCCGGCGTGAGCACTTCGCTCTCATCCAGATAGTCAACACCGAGGGATTCAAGAACCTTGGCTTCTACATAATGGCCAATACGGGCTTTAGCCATAACAGGAATGCTCACTACCTTGATAACCTCTTCTACAATAGTAGGATCGGCCATACGTGCTACACCACCCGCTGCGCGGATATCGGAAGGTACACGTTCCAGAGCCATAACGGCTACTGCGCCCGCTGCCTCGGCAATTTTTGCCTGCTCTGCATTCATGACGTCCATAATGACGCCACCTTTTTGCATTTCTGCCATGCCTCTTTTAACTCGCGATGTTCCTGTTTCCATGTCTAAGCCTCCCGAATGATCTAACCTAATCTAACTTGTAATTCTACCGCAAGGCGGTGATATATACAACCTATTTACTGGGATTTTGTCGTAATGCTGGCATTAGACTGCCGTGCGGTTAGAACAAGTTCTTAATTCCTGTAAACAGGTCGCCAAAAAATTCTCCGATTGCTCTCATTAGCAGTTTGAACCAGCCAGCCTTCTCTGCTTCCTCGGCAGTAATCAGGTTAACCGTCTTCTCCTGAACCTGAGACATTCCTTCGATCTGGTAGGTATATGTGACCTTACCTACTTTGCTGGCTCCGGCAATCGGCGCGATCAAGGTTGCCGGGTCGTTCGTCACCACTGTAGTTTTGATCTGTGGAGAAACCGTACCCTTTGGTACCATGAACGTAACTCCCGCATCCGTCACAACAGGTACATCCTTATTCTTGCCTTTGAGTACAGGCACCGTTTCAGTACCGGCGATGACAGCCTTAGGCGCTACCACCTGCTTAATCTCGAAATTGTTGAAGCCGAAATCAAGCACCTTCTTCGTTTCCGTGAAACGGTGTGCTTCAGAGTCCGCTCCCATAACTACGCTGATTAGACGCATGCCGTCACGCACAGCAGTACCTGTGAAGCAGTTACCGGCTTTGGAGGTGTGTCCAGTCTTCAATCCGTCGAGACCCGGATAAGCATAGGCTTTGAAGTTAGCAATATCCTTGTTGGCTTCCAGCATCCAGTTATAGTTAATCATCGGTTTGGTGTCACGCTCACGGAATTTATAGGATTGGATCGTTGTAAATTCAGTGAAGTCCGGATGATCCGTTACAATATTTTTGGCAAGAATGGCTGCATCCATTGCAGACATGACCGTTTCGCCTTCTGCCTGCGGACGGAATTTCTCCGGCATGTCCGCTCGGTCAAGTCCGGTGGAGTTAATGAAGAAAGCGGTCTTCATGCCCATCTTCTGGGCAGTCTCGTTCATAAGTGTTACGAATTGCTGCTCCGAACCCGAGACCAGCTCCGCCAAAGCTACTGTGGCATCATTAGCAGAACCTACCGCCATCGCTATGTACAGTTCTTTAACCGTATGTTCATCACCTGCAGCCAGATAAATCCGCGATCCGGTCTGCTTAGATGCATTCTCCTGTACAATAACCTTCTCGTCCCAGGATAGCTGGCCGCTATTTACGGCTTCGGTAACCAGATATTCTGTCATCATCTTGGTCATACTCGCTGGAGGCATAGGCTGATCGGCATTGAGCGACATCAGGACCTCGCCTGTAGTAGGCTCAATCAATACTGCAGATTTTACATTCAGTCCCAGTGACTCCACGCTTGGAATCTTGGTTACTGCCGTTTTGGCAGGTGTTGCCGCTGTCGATGGAGCCGTAGCCTCTGTTGCAGCCGGTGTGCTTACCGCCTCTGCCATCGCAGACGCTGCCGGGAATGCTAGCATATTTAAAAGCAGACCTACTGTCGCTGTCTTCATCACAAGTTGCTTACTACTTAGTTTCCGCTTGTACTTCAATGATTAACTCTCCTTTAATCCTCAGATCAGTGCTTGTTCTATTCTAACACAGGGGTATCTGCAAAAAAAGACAGGCAGGACGAATTTAGTCCTGCCTGTCCGCAAAAATATGCGATTCTTCCCGGTTTACAGGGAATAGTTCGGCGCTTCTTTGGTAATCTGCACATCATGCGGGTGACTTTCACGAAGTCCCGCACCTGTGATCCGGATAAATGAGGTGTCGTTGCGCAGTTCCTCTAATGTTTTCGTACCGCAGTAACCCATACCAGAACGCAATCCGCCGATCAGTTGATGAACAGTATCGGACAACGGCCCTTTAAATGCAACCCGGCCCTCAATCCCTTCAGGAACGAGCTTCTTATCATCATCCTGGAAGTAACGGTCTTTACTGCCCTGCTTCATGGCACTCATGCTGCCCATTCCGCGGTATACCTTGTATTTACGTCCCTGATAAATTTCCGACTCCCCAGGACTCTCTTCCGTACCGGCGAACAAGCTGCCCATCATCACTGCAGCGGCTCCGGCAGCAATTGCCTTGGTGATCTCTCCGGAGTACTTAATTCCCCCGTCAGCAATAACTGGAATTCCGTATTCGCGGGCAACCGTTGCACAATCATAGATTGCTGTAACCTGCGGAACGCCGATACCTGCAATTACGCGGGTTGTACAAATCGATCCGGGTCCAATACCGACCTTGACCACGGATGCTCCGGCTTCAATCAATTCACGGGTAGCTTCACCTGTAGCTACATTACCGGCCACAATAGTAAGATCAGGATACAATTCGCGCAGCTGGCGGACCGCGTCGATAATATTAATATGGTGTCCGTGTGCCGAATCCACTGTAATAAGGTCAACACCGGCTTTTACCAATGCCTCTGTACGTTCAAATGTATCCTTAGAAATACCGATTGCAGCTCCAACAAGCAGACGGCCTTGAGCATCCTTGGCCCCGTTAGGGAACTGGATAGCTTTCTCTATATCTTTAATAGTAATGAGACCTTTAAGAATATTGTGCTCATCCACCAGCGGCAGCTTCTCGATCTTGTGACGTTGAAGGATGCCTTTCGCTTCCTGAAGGGTTGTACCTACAGCAGCGGTAACCAGATTCTCATGAGTCATAACTTCTTTGATCTGAATATTGAAATCGTGGATAAAACGCAAATCACGGTTAGTCAGAATACCAACAAGCTTACCGCCTTCATCTACGATAGGTACACCTGAAATGCGGTATTTACCCATCAGAACTTCAGCATCGGATACCCAGTGGTCTGGCGTAAGTGAGAATGGATTGGTAATAACGCCGCTCTCGGAGCGCTTCACACGGTCCACCTCTTCCGCCTGCTGCTCCACGGACATATTCTTATGAATGATGCCGATCCCGCCCTCGCGGGCAATAGCAATCGCCATAGCTGCTTCCGTGACTGTATCCATACCTGCACTCATCAAAGGGATGTTCAGCTTCACATTCTTGCTAAGTACAGTGGTTAAATCCACTTCCTTAGGCAGTACCTCGGATTTACGCGGAACCAGCAGCACATCATCAAAAGTGAATCCTTCTTTACCAAACTTATCTTCCCACACCTGGGTCATTCCTCCTCGAAATATTCTTTTCTCCACCTGCCTGCCAACTTATGAATAAAAAAACTCCTGCTTCAAGTCCATACCTGATAGACAGCGGTAAAGGCTTGGGAGTTATACATAATAGTGTCTTCAGTTAAGGTTTGAGATGCTTGTCCAAAAATATATTAGAGCTATCTTAGCAAAGGGCTTTTGGCCTGTCAAGAATATTACATCTTCTGATAAGGTATTAAGAAATCTTGCTCCGGGTAAGCGAATTCTTGGACTAAAGTCCGTGTGCAGTGGACAGATTATATAATAATCCATAATTTAACACTTTAACGTCTATGCATTGTCCATGTATAAAAGTATACAAAAAAGCCATTGTCGATTGCTCAACAATGGCTTCATGTGCTTGGCGGCGTCCTACTCTCCCAGGACCCTTCGGTCCAAGTACCATCGGCGCTGGAGGGCTTAACGGTCGTGTTCGGGATGGGTACGCGTGGAACCCCTCCGCTATCGCCACCAAACATGCGTCTGTGAAACAGACGCTGCCGCTTGAAATTCGGTTCATCACGGATGTGTGAATGAATTTCGTTGCGTTCAGGAATTGATTCCTGAAAACTGAATCCGAAACGAATCTGCGCTCTAAGAAATTTGGATAAGCCCTCGACCGATTAGTATTGGTCAGCTCCATGCATTGCTGCACTTCCACCTCCAACCTATCTACCTCGTCGTCTTCAAGGGGTCTTACTAATTGGGAAATCTCATCTTGAGGGGGGCTTCACGCTTAGATGCTTTCAGCGCTTATCCCGTCCGTACGTAGCTACTCAGCCATGCTCCTGGCGGAACAACTGATGCACCAGCGGTACGTCCATCCCGGTCCTCTCGTACTAAGGACAGCTCCTCTCAAATTTCCTGCGCCCACGACAGATAGGGACCGAACTGTCTCACGACGTTCTGAACCCAGCTCGCGTACCGCTTTAATGGGCGAACAGCCCAACCCTTGGGACCTACTTCAGCCCCAGGATGCGATGAGCCGACATCGAGGTGCCAAACCTCCCCGTCGATGTGGACTCTTGGGGGAGATAAGCCTGTTATCCCCAGGGTAGCTTTTATCCGTTGAGCGATGGCCCTTCCATGCGGTACCACCGGATCACTAAGTCCGACTTTCGTCCCTGCTCGACTTGTAGGTCTCGCAGTCAAGCTCCCTTATGCCTTTGCACTCTGCGAATGATTTCCAACCATTCTGAGGGAACCTTTGAACGCCTCCGTTACTCTTTAGGAGGCGACCGCCCCAGTCAAACTGCCCGCCTGACACGGTCCCCGTACCCGATTAGGGCACTAGGTTAGAACCTAGATACGATCAGGGTGGTATCCCAACGGCGCCTCCGCAGAAGCTTGCGCTCCTGCCTCACCGGCTCCCACCTATCCTGTACAGATCGTACCCAAATTCAATATCAAGCTGCAGTAAAGCTCCATGGGGTCTTTCCGTCTTGTCGCGGGTAACCTGCATCTTCACAGGTATTAAAATTTCACCGGATCTCTCGTTGAGACAGCGCCCAAGTCGTTACGCCATTCGTGCGGGTCAGAATTTACCTGACAAGGAATTTCGCTACCTTAGGACCGTTATAGTTACGGCCGCCGTTTACTGGGGCTTCGGTTCACAGCTTCGGGTTTAACCCCTAACCACTCCCCTTAACCTTCCAGCACCGGGCAGGCGTCAGCCCGTATACTTCGCCTTGCGGCTTCGCACAGACCTGTGTTTTTGCTAAACAGTCGCTTGGGCCTTTTCACTGCGGCCCCCTCGGGCTATTCACCCTACCGAGGCACCTCTTCTCCCGAAGTTACGAGGTCATTTTGCCGAGTTCCTTAACGAGAGTTCTTCCGCGCGCCTTAGAATTCTCTTCTCGCCTACCTGTGTCGGTTTGCGGTACGGGCACCTTCTCCTGGCTAGAGGCTTTTCTTGGCAGTGTGAGATCATGACCTTCGCTACTACAATTTTCGCTCCCCATCACAGCCCAGCCTTAGTGATGTGCGGATTTGCCTACACATCAGCCTCACTGCTTAGACGGACATATCCATCAGTCCGCGTCACTACCCTCCTGCGTCACCCCATCGCTCATAGCGGATTACGGTGGTACAGTAATTTCAAACTGTTGTCCTTCGACTACGCCTTTCGGCCTCGCCTTAGGTCCCGACTTACCCTGAGCGGACGAGCCTTCCTCAGGAAACCTTGGGCTTTCGGCGGATCAGATTCTCACTGATCTTTTCGTTACTCATACCGGCATTCTCACTTGTATGCTGTCCAGCGCTCCTTACGGTACACCTTCAACCTACATACAACGCTCCCCTACCCCAGATGCAAAGCATCTAGCCATAGCTTCGGTGGTGTGTTTAGCCCCGTTACATTTTCGGCGCAGAGTCACTCGACCAGTGAGCTATTACGCACTCTTTCAATGGTGGCTGCTTCTAAGCCAACATCCTGGTTGTCTGTGCAACTCCACATCCTTTCCCACTTAACACACACTTGGGGACCTTAGCTGATGGTCTGGGCTGTTTCCCTTTTGACAATGGATCTTAGCACTCACTGTCTGACTCCCGGCAAGAAGTTAATGGCATTCGGAGTTTGACTGAGCTTGGTAACCCTTGCGGGCCCCGCACCCAATCAGTGCTCTACCTCCACCACTCCATTCACCGAGGCTAGCCCTAAAGCTATTTCGGGGAGAACCAGCTATCTCCGAGTTCGATTGGAATTTCTCCGCTACCCCCACCTCATCCCCGCATTTTTCAACATGCGTGGGTTCGGGCCTCCAGTGCGTGTTACCGCACCTTCACCCTGGACAGGGGTAGATCACACGGTTTCGGGTCTACGTCCACATACTCAATCGCCCTATTCAGACTCGCTTTCGCTGCGGCTCCGGCTTCTCACCTTAACCTTGCATGTTAAACGTAACTCGCCGGTTCATTCTACAAAAGGCACGCCATCACCCATAGATCGGGCTCTGACTTTTTGTAAGCACACGGTTTCAGGTTCTATTTCACTCCCCTTCCGGGGTGCTTTTCACCTTTCCCTCACGGTACTGTTTCACTATCGGTCGCCAGGTAGTATTTAGCCTTAGCAGATGGTCCTGCTGGATTCATACGGGGTTTCACGTGCCCCGCACTACTCGGGATCCGTCTCGGAGAGAACACAGTTTAGGCTACAGGGCTTTTACCTCTATCGCGGGCCTTTCCAGACCTCTTCGCCTACCATATTCCTTTGTAACTCCATGTGAGACGTCCCACAACCCCAAGAGGCAAGCCCCTTGGTTTAGGCTGTTCCGCGTTCGCTCGCCGCTACTGACGGAATCACTATTGTTTTCTCTTCCTCAGGGTACTTAGATGTTTCAGTTCCCCTGGTCTGCCTCTGCGTATCCTATGTATTCAGATACGAGTAACTGCGAATTACCACAGCTGGGTTTCCCCATTCGGACACCCCCGGATCAAAGCTTGCTTACAGCTCCCCGAGGCAGTTTCGTTGTTCGCCACGTCCTTCGTCGGCTCCTGGCGCCTAGGCATCCTCCGTGTGCTCTTATTAGCTTAACCGTCACTCCGGTGTTTCGCTTGCTTGCTCATCTTGTTTTGAATGCCGCTCATGGATTGCTCCATTCACCAACACATTCAAAGCCAAAGGTCGCTGCACAATCGAAAACCTTCGTTCTGCACTAATAACTATTTCAACTTGCTTACACAAGTTTCAGCTAAAAGATGTTCTAAAACGCAAATTCGTTTCGGTATCCAGTTTTCAAGGATCAAGTGTCTTACTTGAGAGTTTGAACTCTCAAAACTGACCAACGAGTGAGTAACAGGCCTAAACCTGAGTTGTGGAAGCTTACGCTTCCGATTTGAATGTCACCGTTGCAGGTGACGATTCTCCATAGAAAGGAGGTGATCCAGCCGCACCTTCCGATACGGCTACCTTGTTACGACTTCACCCCAATCATCTACCCCACCTTCGGCGGCTGGCTCCCTTGCGGGTTACCCCACCGACTTCGGGTGTTGTAAACTCTCGTGGTGTGACGGGCGGTGTGTACAAGACCCGGGAACGTATTCACCGCGGCATGCTGATCCGCGATTACTAGCAATTCCGACTTCATGCAGGCGAGTTGCAGCCTGCAATCCGAACTGAGACCGGCTTTGCTGGGATTGGCTCCACCTCGCGGTTTCGCTTCCCGTTGTACCGGCCATTGTAGTACGTGTGTAGCCCAGGTCATAAGGGGCATGATGATTTGACGTCATCCCCACCTTCCTCCGGTTTGTCACCGGCAGTCACTCTAGAGTGCCCAGCTTCACCTGCTGGCAACTAAAGTCAAGGGTTGCGCTCGTTGCGGGACTTAACCCAACATCTCACGACACGAGCTGACGACAACCATGCACCACCTGTCTCCAATGCTCCGAAGAGGGGCACTATCTCTAATGCTTTCATCGGGATGTCAAGACCTGGTAAGGTTCTTCGCGTTGCTTCGAATTAAACCACATACTCCACTGCTTGTGCGGGTCCCCGTCAATTCCTTTGAGTTTCAGTCTTGCGACCGTACTCCCCAGGCGGAGTGCTTACTGTGTTAACTTCGGCACCAAGGGTATCGAAACCCCTAACACCTAGCACTCATCGTTTACGGCGTGGACTACCAGGGTATCTAATCCTGTTTGCTCCCCACGCTTTCGCGCCTCAGCGTCAGTTACAGCCCAGAAAGTCGCCTTCGCCACTGGTGTTCCTCCACATATCTACGCATTTCACCGCTACACGTGGAATTCCACTTTCCTCTTCTGTACTCAAGTCACCCAGTTTCCAGTGCGACCCCAGGTTGAGCCCAAGGTTTAAACACCAGACTTAAATGACCGCCTGCGCGCGCTTTACGCCCAATAATTCCGGACAACGCTTGCCCCCTACGTATTACCGCGGCTGCTGGCACGTAGTTAGCCGGGGCTTTCTTCTCAGGTACCGTCACTCCGGTAGCAGTTACTCTACCGGACGTTCTTCCCTGGCAACAGAGCTTTACGATCCGAAAACCTTCATCACTCACGCGGCATTGCTCCGTCAGGCTTTCGCCCATTGCGGAAGATTCCCTACTGCTGCCTCCCGTAGGAGTCTGGGCCGTGTCTCAGTCCCAGTGTGGCCGTTCACCCTCTCAGGTCGGCTACGCATCGTCGCCTTGGTGAGCCGTTACCCCACCAACTAGCTAATGCGCCGCAGGCCCATCCCCAAGTGGCAGATTGCTCCGCCTTTCATTCTCTCTTCAGGAGAGGAAAGAAATTATCCGGTATTAGCTACCGTTTCCGGTAGTTATCCCAGTCTTGAGGGCAGGTTGCCTACGTGTTACTCACCCGTCCGCCGCTAAGCATGAATGGAAGCAAGCTTCCATTCAAACTCCGCTCGACTTGCATGTATTAGGCATGCCGCCAGCGTTCGTCCTGAGCCAGGATCAAACTCTCCAAATTGTATTTAGAAAGAGCGATTGCTCATTTTGAAACATCTGACGAGAATTTTTATTCTCTTTTTTGGAAGTCACTTTCGTGATTTCCGATACTCACTCGTTGTTCAGTTTTCAAAGATCAAGCTCGTTGTCAGTGCCGCTCATCGCGTCACCAGCAACTCTTATAATATATCACATCCAGCCGATCAATGCAAGCTCTTTTTTCAACTTCTTTTTCGAGCTCGGCGTTGATGTTTCGCGGCCAGAAATAGAATATATCATGTATAAAGTCTTATTGCAAGCATTATTTTCAACTAACCGCTAACCATTGTTCCAAGGAAACCGCTTGTGCAGCTCCCTTGGATATTATGGTTACAGATCAGATAATTATTCAGTCTTTGTTGCGCATATGAGGGAACAGCAGTACATCGCGGATAGACGCGGCATTCGTAAGCAGCATGATAAGACGGTCTACGCCGATTCCCAGTCCGCCTGTAGGCGGCATTCCGTATTCCAGTGCACGGATGAAATCATCATCCATCTCATGCGCTTCGTCATTCCCCTGCTCTTTCTCGTGAATCTGCGCCTCGAAGCGCTGACGCTGGTCAATCGGGTCGTTCAGCTCACTGAACGCATTCGCATGCTCACGGGCTACAATAAACAGCTCGAAGCGGTCGGTAAAGCGCGGATCCTGATCATTCTTTTTGGCCAGCGGTGATATTTCTACTGGATGTCCCATTACGAACGTCGGCTGAATCAGCGTTTCCTCTACAAACTGCTCAAAGAATGCGTTAAGAATATGTCCGAAGGTCATATGCTTCTCAACCGGCACACGATGCTCCTTAGCCAGAGCCTGTGCTTCTTCATTCGTCATATGGACCCCGAAGTCTACGCCGGTTACTTCTTTGACAGCGTCCACCATGGTCACACGGCGCCAGCCTGGAGACAGGTCAACTTCTTGCCCCTGGTAGTTAATCACCTGGTTGCCAAGAACCTCCTGGGCGATATGAGCAATCATATTCTCTGTAAGCTGCATGATATCCTTGTAGTCCGCATATGCTTCGTACAGCTCAATCATCGTGAATTCCGGATTATGGCGTGTGGAGATCCCTTCGTTACGGTATACACGGCCGATTTCATATACTTTTTCCAAACCGCCTACGATCAGACGTTTCAGGTGAAGCTCGATTGCGATACGCATATACAGCTGCATGTCCAGCGTGTTGTGGTGTGTAATAAACGGACGGGCGGCGGCTCCACCGGCAATGGTATGCAGTGTTGGAGTCTCTACTTCCAGATAGCCCAGCGAGTCCAGATAACGGCGCATCGATTGGATAATCCGTGAACGCGCAATAAATGTCTGCTGTACTTCCGGATTAATAATCAGGTCAACATAACGCTGGCGGTAACGGAGCTCTACATCCTTCAGTCCGTGATATTTCTCTGGAAGCGGAAGCAGGGATTTGGACAGCACCTCAAGGTTATGCACTTTAATAGAGGTTTCGCCGGTCTTGGTCTTGAACAGGGTACCGCGGATTCCGATAATATCGCCCAGGTCCAGAATGGTGAAAGCTGCGTACTGGGATTCAGAAATGCTGTCCTGGCGGACATAAATCTGAATTTTGCCGCTGAGATCCTGGATGTGCGAGAAGCTCGCTTTACCCATTACCCGTTTAGCCATAATACGTCCTGCCACACTAACCTCAAGCGCCAGCTCGTCCAGTTCCTCATGGGTTAGTCCGTCATACTTGGCCAGAAGATCGCCAGCTGCTGCGGTACGCTCATATTTCTTGCCGAACGGGTCGATTCCCAGCGCGCGGAGCTCGTCCAGCTTACCCCGGCGGATCTGCAGCAGCTCACTTAGTTCACTCTCTGTAGTTTCCACGTTGTTGATTTCTTCCGACATGTTCTTCATCCTCTCTTACTCACGGTATACAAAAGAAGAAACGGCTCCGCCCTCATACCAAGGGGACAGTCCGTTCCAGTACAAAATATAAGCTGTATGTGTTCACCCATATTTTTCGGTTGTTATACGTTGCGCGAAGCCTATAAATTCTTTTCTTTTGAAAAAAGCTCCCCTAAGGAAGCTTTCGGATCCATCTTACTTCATTTTGATATCAAGAATTTTATATTGAATGACGCCTGCAGGGACACTTACATCCACAATGGTACCAATCTTCTTACCGATGATGGCTCTGCCTACCGGGCTCTCATTGGAGATTTTATTATTCAGCGGATCGGATTCGGCGGTTCCGACGATTGTATACTCCATAACGTCTCCGTACTCCATATCCTCAACGTTCACTGTTACTCCGATGCTTACCACATCTGTCACGATCTCATCACTATTAATGATACGCGCGTTGCGCAGCATCTTCTCCAAAGTCAGAACACGTCCTTCGATAAAGGCCTGCTCATTCTTTGCGTCTTCATATTCCGAGTTTTCACTGATATCTCCGTAGCCGATGGCCACTTTAATACGTTCCGCTACCTCGCGGCGTTTTACGGATTTGAGGGTCTCCAGTTCTTCTTCCAGACGCTTAAGTCCGTCCGGTGTAAGGATGACTTCTTTATCGCTCATCTCAACCGATTCTCCTGTCGTATACATTTATTGAAAACACCATACTATATGCGAATCCGGAGGGAACAGAACCCTCCTTCTCCATTGCTCCTGCTGTAACGGCGATTTTATACTGTGAAATTATATTGGAACCGCTACAAAATGTCAATGACGCCCCATATAATGTTTAGCGATATTCAATGATGCAGGCAGGGACGGGTCTGACAATGCGGCAAATCAGGGAATTAAACGGCCGAAAGAGCGCTATCCGCGCCTTCCTGCGCTTCTTCATCCTTAAGCTGAACGACAAAATCACTCAAAATCCGCACCATCTCGTCACGTTTCGTTTCTTCCATAATAACGTCCTTCACCCGGGCGGCTGACTTAAGCCCCTTCAAATACCAGGCCAGATGCTTGCGCATTTCGCGGACCGCCACCGCTTCACCCTTAAGGGCGATCAGACGGTCCATGTGAAGAATGGCCACCTTGATCTTCTCTTCAGCGTCCGGTTCAGGCATCAGCTCTCCGGTACTCAGATACTGAATGGTCCGGTACAGCATCCAAGGGTTGCCCAGCGCCCCCCGCCCGATCATTACGCCGTCACAGCCGGTCTGATCCAGCATCGCCCGCGCATCTTCAGGTGTATTCACATCACCATTGCCGATGACCGGAATGGATACAGCTTCTTTGGCCATCCGGATATACTTCCAGTCGGCATGCCCTGTATAGAGCTGCTCGCGGGTACGGCCATGAACACTGACTGCCTTGCCTCCGGCACGCTCAACTGCACGCGCATTCTCTTCGATAAAGATATGCTCGCTGTCCCAGCCGATCCGCATCTTCACCGTCACAGGTTTATCCACGGCATCCACAACGGCAGATACCATCTCATAAATCTTGTCCGGATTCAGCAGCCAGCGCGCTCCGGCATCACATTTCGTCACCTTCGGCACCGGACAGCCCATATTAATGTCAATGATATCGGCGTTCGTTTCTTTATCCACTATTTTGGCTGCATCAACCAGCGACTCGCGGTCTCCGCCAAAAATCTGCAGACTCAGCGGTTTCTCACGCTCATCCACAAACAGCATCTCGCGGGTACGCGCATTGCCATGCACAATAGCTTTGCCGCTCACCATTTCGGCACAGACTAGACCCGTCCCGAATTCCTTGGCAATCAGACGAAATGCAGGATTACACACGCCGGCCATAGGGGCCAACACCACCTGGTTCTTCATCTCAATATCGCCAATCTTCAACATTCGAATCACTTCCTTATATTGCGGATCAGCTTGAGGAGCTCATGTAGCCGGGTTGGCTAATTCATCGACCGTAACTCCCAGGACATCCGCAATTTTATTTAAAATTTGATCTTCTAAACGTCTATTACCCCGCTCGACCGTACCAAGCACGGCCAAGGATATTCCGACAGAATCCGCCAACTCCTGCTGAGTGTAACCCTTCAGCTTTCGGAACGCTCTAACCCGCCGTCCCATACGTTTGTTGTCCACAAGCGAATTCCTTCCTTTCCGTCTATGTCTTGAAGCGCTGTTGTAATTAAGCCGCGGAATCCGGAAGACTCTTCATTCTGCGAAACGATATCACTAAGCGGTAAGAGCACAAACGCACGCTCCAGCATCCGGGGATGCGGCAGCGTTAAGTCTGGTGTATCCAGGCTCAACCCCTCTACCCAAAGCAAATCCAAATCCACCGTTCTCGGCCCATAGCGGATATCACGTACACGGCCTAACCGGGTTTCTGTCTCCAGCATGACATGAAGCAGAGCCTCCGGAGCAAGCGTAGTACGCAGAGCCGCAGCCATATTAAGAAACTGGGGCTGATCCAGATAACCCACCGGCTCGGTCTCGTATACCGATGAGGTGCGTAGAACTTCAATCTCTTCATGCCGGTCCAGCTGGTTCAAAGCTTCTCTCAGCGTTCCTTCACGGTCGCCCAAATTAGCCCCTAAAGCAATATAAGCCTCTGATGCCTCAGAGGTAGAATGTATATTCATGACTCTGTCTCACTTTCTCGTCCGGCGCAGTTCTACGGTTACTCCCTGAAAATGAATATCGAATGGCGGATGCGGTTTCGTCACCTTGACGGTTACTGCATTGATAACAGTATAAGTGTCCAGTACTGCGGATGCAATATATTCTGCCAAAGCCTCGATCAGCTTGAAGGACTTTGTTTCGACAATTTTTTTGACCAGGAAATGTACTTCGGCATAGTTCACGGTTTGCTCCAGATCATCAGAGAGACCCGCTCCCTGCAAATCAAGCTCCAGCTCCAAATCCACATAATAGCGCTGGCCCAGCTTGCGCTCCTCTTCAAACACACCGTGATATCCGTAGTATTCCATGCGGTGCAGCTTCATTTTATCCATTAAGGGTACCTGCCTTCTCTTGAAAATAGTCTATTCACGCACCGCAGGTGCTGCAGCATATAACATGGCATCGCACATATCTACTGTACGTTTGATTAAAGAGACATCATGCACCCGCACGATCTGGCAGCCCTGGGCAATTCCGAAAGCGACTGTAGCAGCAGTCCCTTCCACAACATCATCCGCCGGCAGATCGAGTGCGGTACGGATGAACTTTTTGCGCGAAGTGGCCAGCAGCAGCGGATACCCAAGCTCCCCCAGTACATCCAAGCCCATCATCGCTTGAAGATTCTCCGTATAATCCTTGGCAAAACCGATCCCGGGATCGAGAATGATATTCTGCGGCTCTACTCCGGCTGTCAGGGCAAGGTTAATGCTCGCGGTTAAATCCTCTGTCATATCGCTGATCAAATCCTGATAATTGCGGTTATGGCGGTTATGCATCAGGATAATCGGACAACCCGCCTGCGCGGCAACTGCCGCCATCTGCGGATCTGCTTTGGCCCCCCAGACATCGTTGATAATATGGGCACCGGCCTGAACCGCACGGCGCGCTACTTCCGCTTTGTAGGTGTCTATAGATAGCGGCAGATGAGGCGCGGCACGGTGGATGCTCTCGATAACGGGCAGTACGCGTTCCAACTCATCCTCTACTCCTACCGGCTGATGACCCGGACGCGTTGACTCTCCGCCTATATCAATAATATCGGCACCCTCGGCTGCCATTCGCAGTGCATGCTCTACCGCTCTTTCCGGATCTGTCCATAATCCCCCATCGGAAAAAGAGTCCGGCGTCACATTGAGGATACCCATGATCAGGGTCCGTTCGCCTAGAATCAGCCTGCCGCTTCCGCAGCGGTAGTTCCGCTTATATATTACCGGCTTCATTCCAGCCTCCCCGCCCTTTCTCTGTAAAGCTTCAGGATTGCATCTGTCCGTTCTCCGCAGCGCCCGCCGCCTATCGTTATCCGCCGGTCCCCGTTCCAGAGCGCCGTTACCGGCACAATCTCCTGCACCGAATTGGTGAGGAAAATTTCGTCAGCCGCCTCAAGCTGCTCCCAGCGGTAAAAGCCTTGTTCTGGATAGAGGCCTGCGGATGCTGCCAGCTCCAGCACCATTTCCCGGGTAATTCCCGGGAGAATGCCTGTAGCTATATCGGGGGTATAGAGCCGGTTATCTGCGACGAAAAAGATGTTGCTCACAATTCCCTCGGATATGTCACCCGCTGCCGTCAGCATCAACCCCTCTGCTCCTCTAGACGCAGACGGGTGTCCGGCCAGCTCACGCTTGGCCAGAATGTTGTTCATATAATGCAGCGACTTCAGCCGCACAGGCCCTTCCGGGGTATTCCGCCGGTGATACAGCAGCTGCAGTTCTTTGCCTTCGCTATACAGGCTGTCCGGCAGTGCCGGCAGCGCTTTGATATACAGCAGCTGATTAGGCTGCTTGTAATCTCCTGCCGGCAGCCCAAGGATATCCTCACCGGCTGTGACTGTATAGCGGACATAAGCCTCGTTAAGCTCATTCTTGTCCATTACAAGCTGAATCCATTCCCGAAGCTGCTGCACATCCGGCGCAAAGGGAATACCCAGCTGCCTGCAGCCCTCTGCCATCCGGTCAAGATGCCTCTGCAGCAGAAAGGGCTCACCCCCGTAGGTGCGGAAGGTCTCAAACAGACCCATTCCGTACAAAAAGCCGTGATCCAGGGCGGAGACCACGGCGTCTTTGGCGTCGACTGCTTTGTTGTTAAGTCCTATATATTTCATGCCGGTTCTCCGGCTCTCCGTTTCAGGAAGTTGCGCAGCATCGTATGTCCATGATCGGTAATGATCGACTCGGGATGGAACTGCACGCCTTCGATCGGGTATTCCTTATGGCGCAAGGCCATAATCTCGCCTTCGGCCGTTTCTGCTGTAATCTCCAGGCAATCCGGCAGACTCTCACGTTCTACAATCAAGGAATGATACCGTGTTGCCGTAAACGGGGACTCCAGTCCTTCGAAGACAGAGGTGCCATTATGGTGAATCGGCGAGGTTTTGCCGTGCATCAGGCGTTCTGCCCGGATCACATTACCGCCGAAGGCTTGTCCGATGGCCTGATGACCGAGGCATACGCCAAAGATCGGGATGACTCCTTTGAAATGCTGCAGCAGCTCAAGGCTGATGCCTGCCTCATTCGGTGTACATGGTCCCGGAGAGATCAAAATATGATCCGGTGCCAGGGCCTCAATCTCCTGAATACTGATCTCATCGTTACGGGATACCTTAACGTCCTCCCCCAGCTCACCCAGATATTGCACCAGGTTATACGTAAAGGAATCATAATTATCGATGACCAAGATCATACTGCGCTTCCTCCTTCGGTGCCGGAGGTAGTCCGCAATTCCTGCCCGCGTTCACTGCAGAGAATCGCCTTCACTACCGCTTTGGCTTTGTTGTGGCATTCCCGGTACTCCCGGTACGGATCCGAATCGATCACAATACCCGCTCCTGTCTGAATGTAGCCGATTCCGTCCTTCACGGCCAGTGTACGTATAATTATATTTAATTCCATATTGCCATTATAGTCAATCCAGCCCATGGATCCAGTATATGGCCCCCGGCGGACCGGCTCCAGCTCTTCAATAATTTCCATGGTGCGCACCTTGGGCGCGCCGGTGATCGTGCCGCCGGGGAATAAGGCGGCAATGACATCGTAAGCATCCTTGCCGGGTGCGGCGATGCCCTCCACCTGCGAGACGAGATGCATCACATGTGAGTATCGCTCCACGGTCAGCAGCTCCGGCACGCTGACCGTCCCGTATGCAGCGACACGGCCGATGTCGTTGCGCTCGAGATCGACAAGCATAACATGCTCGGCGATCTCCTTCTCGCTCCCGCGCAGCTCCGCCTCCATGGCGGCGTCCTCCGCGGGAGTGTGGCCCCGGCGCCGGGTACCGGCTATGGGGCGGGCGCTGACCTTGTCCCCGTGCAGCTTCACGAGCAGCTCCGGCGAAGCGCTGGAGAGGGCGAAGCCGGGCGTGCGGAGCAGCCCCATGTACGGGGACGGGTTGAGTCTGCGCAGCCACTCGTAGACATCCTCCGGCGAGGACTGCAGCTGCGCCTGCTGGCGCAGCGACAGGTTCACCTGGAAGACATCACCGGCACGGATGTATTCCTGAACATCCAGCACGGCCTGCTGGAATTGCTCCGGCGAGAAATCCGAGCTCATGCCTGGCCATTCTCCGGTGACACTAGCTTCAGTATCAATCAGGCAGGCAATGTCAGCATACTGGGCGGCAGCAGCTGCTTCAGAAGAAGCAGGTACCATGATACGCTGCCACTCCTCCAGCATTCGCTCCGCACGGCTCACAGCATCAAGATACATGGCATGCAGCTCAGCCCTGTTAGCGGATATCACAGCCGGAACAGGTACATGTACTGCACAATACACAATATCCTCGTGATGGTCATAGATCCACAGCTCTTCCAGCCTCATGAACAGATAATCCGGGAAATCGGGATCCCTCTTGGCACAGGACGGCAGCTTCTCCAGAGAGCGGACTACATCATAGCCGAGAAATCCGATACAACCTCCGGTGAAGGGCGGCTGCCCGTCGAACGGTACGCGGGGTGAGACATAATCCTTCATCCACTCCTGCAGCACTTTCAGCGGTTGCCCTTGAAGCAGCTCCGTAGCTTCAGGTTCAGCTTGTGCCTGTCCCACAGCCGCATCAGACAGACTGTAGAGCTCTGCGGTATCTCCAATACCCTTTATGACTGAAACCGGACGCAAGCCCAGATATGTATAACGTCCGCCCTTACCGCTCTCCAGGACCACGGAATATGGTGAAGCCATCTCCCAGGCTCTCTGCCAGCTGCCCGGCAATCCCCCTTTCTCCTGCCGTGAATGAAGGACCAGCGGAAGAACGCTCCAGGCTTCGTCCGCCCATTGTTCCCACTCCTGCCAAGCCGTTAAGATCTCCACATTTATCCCCCTAAAGTTTTGTGAAGCATAGCCTCGAAAGCATACGCTGGCTTCTACGATAGTTTATTGCCTGTCAGTATACTGTACATCCGGTTACTTTGAAAAGCCCGTAAACCTGATAAATGCTTATTATTCAGAAAAAGAGCCTGCGATATCCCTATGGAAGCGGATCGCAGGCTCTTCTGAATTGCTGGTTCTCAGCAATTATACTTCAAAGTTATACAGCGGTGTGCTCAGATAACGTTCGCCGTTACTTGGGATAATAACAACGATCTTTTTACCTGCGCCCAGTTCCTTAGCTACTTTGAGGGCAGCGAATACAGCAGCGCCGGAAGAAATACCGGACAGAACGCCTTCCTCTTTGGCTACACGGCGGGCCGTTTCGAAAGCTTCGTCATTCTCTACATGTATGATTTCATCATAGATATCCTGGTTCAGGATTTCAGGAACGAAGTTGGCACCGATCCCCTGGATTTTGTGGGGACCCGGTTTGCCTCCGGCCAGAATTGGAGAAGCTGCAGGTTCTACAGCATAGATCTTCACATCAGGATACTGGCTCTTCAACACTTCACCTGCACCACTAATCGTTCCGCCTGTACCGACACCTGCGATGAATGCATCCAGGGGGCCGCCAATGGATTCGATTGCTTCCACGATCTCCGGTCCAGTGGTCTCGCGGTGAATCTTCACGTTGGCTTTGTTCTTAAACTGCTCTGCAAGGAAGTAATCCGGATTCTCACTGAGGATTTGCTCAGCTTTCTTAACTGCCCCGTTCATCCCTTCAGATCCTGGAGTCAATACCAGCTCAGCACCATAAGCACGCAGCAGGTTGCGGCGCTCAAGGCTCATCGTTTCAGGCATAACAATAATCGCCTTGTAGCCTTTGGCAGCAGCAACAAGCGCCAGGCCAATCCCTGTATTACCGCTGGTCGCTTCTACAATGGTGCCTCCAGGTTTCAGGGAACCGTCTTTCTCAGCTTCTTCCACAATGCTGATAGCGATGCGGTCTTTCACACTCGAACCCGGATTTTGATATTCCAGCTTCAAGTAAATTTCTGCGGAACCTTCCGGAACAATCCGACCCAGACGAACGAGCGGTGTACCACCGATCAAATCTGTTACACTGTTGACGACTTTAGCCATGAGCAAAAACCTCCTTGGGATGATAGATGAATTGGGTGCGGAACCTGTGACAGTTATGATCAGCATATGTTGTGCCGCCTATTATTTCCGACTAAATCAGTAGGTTTTACATTTAATCTCATATTATCAATCTTGCAGGCTGTTGTCAATATATATTGCTGTAGCGTATTTGGCACGCAAATCGCTTTCCACCTGCTGCAGGGGCGCCGCCTGTTCCAGCGCCAGCTCCTGGCGGATCAGCCCTCGGAGCTCATCCTGATCCGGCTTCCCGGGATCAATAAGCTTCTCCAGCCGGATCACAGCATAACCGCCTTCGACCTGAAGCGGCCCTGCGATGTCTCCAGTCTCAAGGCCCGCTGCTGTCTTCAGCAGCTCCTCCGGCCAGAACGGATCATTCTCCTCCACTGTTCCGATATTACCGCCATGCTGGCGGCTCTCCTCATCTGTGGATACCTCTCTGGCCAGGCCGGCGAAATCCTCTCCCTGCTCCAGGCGGTCCATAACCTGATTAGCCCCGTTATAGGTTGCCTGCTTAATCATAGAGAGCTGCATTTGCTTCCTGGGAGTGAATCTCTCGGCGTTTTGGGCCAAATAATCATCAATTTCAGTTTCACTGACCGTAATACCGGTGGTGGCTACCGCCTGAAGCGTCAGCCGGTACGCGGTTTCCTCGTGCAGCTCCTGGCGGGAAAGACCAAGCTCAGACTGCATCTGGTCATAATACTGCTCCTCCGAGCCGTAGCCGGACATGCCGCGCTTCAATTCCTGCTCAATCTCCTCATCGGTCACCGTAATACCGAGAGCTTTGGCTTCCTTGCCAACAACGATATGATTAAGCATGCCCAGCAGCACTTCATCTCCATGCTTTTTTTTGAGTTCATCTATCCATTCCCGGTCCGTGACCGGCTGGCCTCCGGCGGCAGCAATATCCGAAGCCTCCCCGTCTGCAGCCTCTCCCTTAAGCAGGGCCATTGCACGCAGGCTCCAGAATAAAAGACCTCCAAGCATTAAGGTCGCGACGGCGAGTAATATAACGGTATTGCGCAGCGCGCGCTCCTGTCTTGTCATCATCTTATAGCCCTACGATTTCGCTTGATCGAGGATTACCTGCAGTTCATCCTTGTTAAACACATAAGCTTCATTACAGTAATGACATATAACTTCAACCTGATCATCTTCTTCGATCAGCTGCTCCAGTTCGTGCTGGCCTAGACTGACCAGTGTCTCTTCTATCCGCTCACGCGAGCATTGACAGACAAAAGAGATCTCGAGTTCATCAAGGACTACAGCATCCGGCAGCAGCAGGCGAAGCATCTCTTCAGGCTCAAGGCCCTGGTCCAGGATCGCCGTCACTGAAGGCATCGCTCCGACGGCATGCTCAATCTCGGTGATCTCTTCATCTGTCAGTCCGGGCAGCAGTTGAATGATGAATCCTCCGGCAACTCTTACCGAATTATCTGTCTCCACCAATACACCCAGCCCTACAGCAGCAGGCGTTTGTTCCGAAATGGCAAAATAATAAGTGAAATCCTCGCCCAGTTCTCCTGAGACAATGGGCACACTGCCGCGATACGGCTCTTTCATCCCCAGATCCTTGCTGATATCAATGAATCCTTCCGTACCCACAGCACCTGCGACATCCAGCTTGCCAAGGCTATTGCTCGGCAGATGAACATGCGGATTACTCACATAACCGCGAACCTCGCCCAGGGCATTGGATTCGGCCGTAATCTGTCCGAGCGGTCCATTCCCTTTGACCATAATCGCCAGCTTCTCCTGACCCTTGAGCATAGCGCCCATGATGGCTGCGGCGGTTACAGTACGACCAAGCGCAGCTGTAGCTGTCGGATAGGTATCATGTCTGCGCCGCAATTCGTCGACAAGTTCTGTTGTCCGGACTGCGAACGCTCTGACCTTCCCGTTCATGGCAGTTCCCCGGATAAGCCGATCCTTCTTTTTTTCCATTGGGTGCATACTCCTCCTATCTGTCTGTATAAGGTTTCATTTCATGATTATTTGTTACGGTTGTAAATAATACGTAATCCTTCCAGCGTCAGCATCGGGTTAACCTCATCAATGCAATCTGTCTCGCCGGCAATCAGCGGAGCAAGCCCCCCTGTAGCAATAACCTTGAGAACGGGCGCATTCATCTCCAGCTTAATGCGTCTTACAATTCCCTCTACCTGGCCGGCATAGCCAAAAATAATTCCTGCCTGCATCGCGTGGACAGTATTGCGCCCGATAACCTTCTTGGGCTTCTCCAGCTCAATCCGCGGCAGCTTGGATGCCCGCTGATATAAGGCCTCTGTAGAGATCCCCAGACCCGGCACGATTGCCCCGCCAAGATAGTTCGCTCCGGCATCAATACAGTCAAACGTAGTTGCCGTACCAAAGTCAACGACCACGAGCGGGCATTTATACTGCTCAATCGCCGCAACGGCATTTACAATCCGGTCTGCGCCCACTTCGCGCGGATTCTCATAACGCAGATTAAGCCCGGTTTTGATTCCGGGGCCTACGAGCAGCGGGTCTTTGCCGATATATTTCACGCACATTTCCACGATAACCTGAACCAGCGGCGGAACAACCGAGGAGATGATGACACCCTCTACATCTTTAAACGATATATTCGACATGTGGAACAGATTATGAATCAGGACACCATATTCATCCACAGTCGATTGACGCGCTGTGCTAAGCCGGAAATGATGAAGCAGCTCAGGCCCCCGGTAGACTCCAAGCACGATGTTCGTATTCCCGATATCAACGACAAGTATCATTAGAGATTTCCGCCTTTCTTGCCATTCAGATCCAGACTGATATCAAGACTGGCGAAGGAATAGGTAAGCCGGCCTACAGAAATAACATCTACACCCGATTCTGCAATCCCGCGTACCGTTTCCAGAGATACATTGCCTGAAGCCTCGATTTTGACATGCCGCGCTTTGGTTCTGATTCTTCTTACTGCTTCCGCCATCAGCTCAGGTGACATATTATCAAGCATGATAATGTCCGCCCCCGCAGCGAGCGCTTCCTCTACCTGCTCCAGGCTTTCCGTTTCCACTTCGATCGTCATGGTGTGGGGGATATTGGCCCGGGCGCGCCCTACCGCCTGACGAATGCCTCCAGCGCCCTTGATATGATTATCCTTAATCATTACCGCGTCATACAAGCCGAAGCGGTGATTGGCTCCTCCGCCTATGCGGACAGCATACTTCTCCAGCATCCGGTGACCTGGTGTTGTCTTGCGGGTATCCACCAGCCGGGTTGGCAGACCTTGAAGCTCTTGCACGAATGACGCCGTCCGCGAGGCCACACCGGAGAGCCGTTGCATCAGATTAAGGGCGAGCCGTTCGCCTGTAAGAATGGCATGCGTGCTGCCCTCGACTTCAGCGATGACCGTGCCCTTGGACACCGGCTGGCCTTCTTGTACCAATGCCGTAAATACGAGTGTCGGGTCTACTACCTCAAAAACCAGTTCAGCCACGGGAATTCCGCAGATTACTCCGTCCTCTTTGGCATGGATAATCCCCTTGGATTCATGTCCCTGGGGTATAGTGGTACGTGTTGTGATATCCCCTGATCCGACATCCTCCTGCAGCCACCCCTTAATAGACTGGAGCAGTTCTTCATTATAGCCATTAAACATCATCACTTAATTCCTCCACTATTCCCAGTTCGCGAATCTGGAGCAGATGCTTCTGCCACTCTGCATCATTCCGCAGCGGATAATCCTCGCGATAATGAGCGCCGCGGCTCTCCTCCCGTGCCAGCGCTGATTCGGTAATCAGCAGGCAGCACGTAAGCATATTAGCGAACTCGTATTCTTCACGTTTGGTAAGTGCCGCATTAAAAATCGGCAGCTGACGCTTTAATTCATCCAGTCCTTTAATCAGCATTTCCTGGTTCCGCCGCAGTCCGGCGTAGCGTACCATAACCTTTTGCAGCTTCAGACGCCGCTCCACAATAGCCTGGGTAGGCGACTCCACCCGGCCTTGGTCACAGCCTGCCGATACTGTATCCCGCCCAAGCGGCGGGAGCTGACGGATGCGCTCTACGATCCGGCGGCCAAAGACAATCGCTTCCGACAGAGAATTACTGGCCAGCCGGTTGGCTCCCTGTACCCCTGTAGACGAAACCTCGCCACAGGCAAACAGGCGGGAAACGGTGCTCTCCCCGTTCAGATCGGTCTTGACGCCCCCCATCATATAATGCGCAGCAGGAGCCACTGGAATCCAGTCACTTGTAATATCCAGTCCATAACTCATACAGGTCTCATAGATCGTCGGGAAGCGGTGTTTGACCATATCCGCTGATTCATGTGTAATATCAAGGTAGACAAAGGTGGATTTGGTCAGCTCCATCTCGCTCACAATCGCCCGGGCCACAATATCGCGCGGGGCCAGTTCCAGCAGCTCATGGTACCTTTCCATAAACCGGTCTCCGTTGATATTGCGCAGCACAGCGCCTTCACCGCGCACTGCTTCCGAGATCAGGAAGCGCGGGGCTCCCGGATAACTGAGCGCTGTCGGGTGGAACTGGATGAATTCCATATCCCGTACATGGGCTCCAGCCCGGTAAGCAATGGCTACACCGTCACCGGTTGCCACTTCGGGATTGGTCGTATACCGGTATAATTGCCCTGCTCCGCCTGAGCATAGAATGGTTGCATCGGCCTGCAGGAACAAACGTCCGCCTCCCGGACGCTGTACCAATGCCCCCACGCATTCCCCGTCTACGGTAATCAGATCAATGACATAATGGTCATCCCATACCTCGATATTCTTATGCTGCTCTGCCTGCTCAGCCAAGGCGCGGACAATTTCATAGCCTGTAGCATCCCCATTCGCATGCAGAATACGGCGGTGGCTATGTGCCGCCTCTTGCGTTAACGCAAGCTCGCCATTCTCCTTGTCGAACTTCGTCCCGAGCCGGATGAGTTCGCGGACGCCTTCCGGACCTTCATTCACCAGTACATCAACAGCCGCAGAGGAGTTTAGCCCTGCACCGGCCATCAGGGTATCCTGACGATGATATACCGGAGAATCGTCGTCTGAGAACACAGCGGCAATCCCCCCTTGGGCATACCGTGTATTGCTCTCCATGACTGTCTTCTTCGTAATCATAATGACCTTCCGGTCTTCACTGGCTTTGATCGCTGTGAACAAACCGGCAATGCCTGAACCAATCACAATACAATCTGTCTTAATTACAGGAAGCCCCTGAAGATCGAAATCAACCAAATATTGTGGAATCATGACCGCTTTTCACCTGTTTCAACGAAAGAGTAGCGCATGCTACCGGACTTGTAGCATGCGCTCTAGGGAAGTTCTGGCTTTGTCGGCGACAGCGGGCGGTACATAAATCTGCGGCTTCATCGTCTCCAGGCATTTTACCAGTTTCTTTAAATTGTTAACCTTCATATTGGGACAAACCAGGAATTTGGTGGCAAAATGGAATTCTTTATCCGGACTGTCCAAACGCAGCTGATATCCGGTTCCATCCTCAGTTCCCACGATAAACTGCCGGCGGTCCGATTTCCGGCAATACTCTATAATCGAGGTTGTGCTGCCCACATAATCACCCATGGCCACCACTTCAGGACGGCATTCCGGATGTACCACAAATTCCGCTTCAGGATATTTGGCTCTCATCTCCACTACATCCTTGACGGTAAGCATATCATGAGTATTACAGTAGCCTTCCCATATAATCAGCTTCTTGCCGGTCTTATCCTGAACATATTGGCCCAGGTTCTTATCGGGTACCCAGATAATTTCTTCCGCATCAAGCGATTCAATCACCTTCACCGCATTGGCAGAGGTACAGCAAATATCAGTTTCCGCTTTGATCTCAGCGGAGGAGTTGATATAGGTTACTACTTTGGCATTAGGATGCTGCGCCTTCAGCTTCCGGAGTCCGTCCACGTTGACCATATCCGCCATAGGACAGCCGGCGCGTTCGTCAGGAATTATAACAGTTTTGTTCGGCGCAAGAATCTTGGCGCTTTCCCCCATAAAGTGAACCCCGCAGAATACAATCACATCTGCCTCTGTCTCCGCAGCCTTCTGAGCCAGTAAAAAAGAGTCTCCACGGAAATCCGCTACTTCCTGAATTTCATCACGCTGATAATAATGAGCCAGAATTATTGCATTCCGTTCTTTCTTAAGCTGTTCGAGGCGCACACGAAGTTCACGATTCTGTTCCTGCTTGCGCTCAAGCGCCAGAGCTTCCACGGTCATTCTCCCCCTTATGTCTTCATGGCATATAGCCAGTGCATTCTATTAAGTTAATTTATTTAATATTTAATCACTAATGTACACAACGTTCCACCCCCTGTCAATGCGGGCAAGCCGGGTGTAGCTCTATGTCCTGATGTACCTATAGACAGAAAAATCCGGAGAACCTCAGGTTCTCCGGATAAAAAATCGATGTTTTATTCAGCGATTAAACCAGACTTCCGCCGCCTTTGTTGCCATCATCCGAACCGTTTCCTTCTTCAGGATCCGGTTTATTCGGAATATCCTTAGACAGATCGCCAAGGAATGGCGGTTCTTCGTCGGATTTGCCTTGAATGCGTACACGTACGTCACCGATAGAATCAATTACTGGCTCGCCCGCTTCATGCGTTACTGCCTCTGTTTCTTCCGGTTTGCCATCCTCCGTCAGGTAGCCTTGCTCAATCAATTCTGTGATCTGATCAAGTTCCAGCGTTTCCTTCTCCAGAAGGGTGTTCGCAATCAGGTGCATTTCTTTGGAATGCTTGGTCAGCAGCTCTCTGCAGCGCTCATAGCTGCTGCGGATAAGGTTCTGCATTTCCTGGTCAATCTCGTAAGCAATGGAGTCACTGTAGTTCTGCTCATGTCCGATATCACGGCCAAGGAAGACTTGGCCTTGGGATGTGCCGAACTGCAATGGCCCAAGCTTATCGCTCATTCCATATTCCATAATCATCGCACGCACAATGCGCGTAGCCTGCTGGAAGTCACTATAAGCGCCTGTGCCAATTTCGCCAATGAATAATTCTTCAGCAACACGTCCGCCAAGCAATCCGGTAACCTTATCCAAGAGTTCCTGCTTGGTAACGATCATCCGGTCTTCCTTAGGAAGCATAATGACATATCCGCCTGCGCGGCCGCGCGGGATAATGGTAACCTTATGCACCACATCGGCATGCTCGAGGAAGTAGCCGGCAATGGTATGGCCTGCTTCGTGGTAAGCTACAATCCGTTTCTCGCGGTCACTGATTACGCGGCTGCGTTTCTCTGTGCCGACAATTACACGGTCAATCGCTTCATCCACTTCACGCATGGTAATGTCCTTACGGTTGCGGCGTGCAGCAAGCAGTGCCGCTTCGTTAAGCAGGTTCTCCAGATCCGCACCGGTAAATCCGGTTGTACGCTTGGCAATTACGTCAAGCCGAACATCCTTGGTAAGCGGTTTGTTGCGGGAGTGAACCTTCAGTACAGCTTCACGGCCCTTCACGTCTGGACGGTCAACCGTAATCTGACGGTCAAACCGGCCTGGACGGAGCAATGCCGGATCCAGTATGTCGGCGCGGTTGGTAGCCGCGACAATGATAATGCCTTCGTTGCCGCCAAAGCCGTCCATTTCAACGAGCAATTGGTTAAGGGTCTGTTCGCGTTCGTCATGTCCGCCGCCAAGTCCTGCGCCGCGCTGACGTCCCACAGCATCGATTTCGTCGATAAAGATGATACAAGGAGCATTCTTCTTCGCATTCTCGAACAAATCACGTACCCGGGATGCGCCGACACCGACGAACATTTCCACAAAGTCGGAACCGGAGATGCTGAAGAATGGAACACCGGCTTCACCTGCTACCGCACGGGCCAGCAAGGTTTTACCTGTTCCCGGAGGTCCCACAAGGAGTACCCCTTTAGGAATACGTGCACCTACAGCTGCGAATTTACGCGGATCCTTGAGGAATTCCACGACCTCCACAAGCTCTTGCTTCTCTTCATCAGCTCCTGCAACATCCTCAAAGCTGATTTTCTTCTTCTCTTCATTATATAACCGGGCTTTGCTCTTGCCGAAATTCATGACCTTGCCGCCGCCGCCCTGTGCATTGTTAAACAGGAAGAAGAACAGGATGAACATGATAACTAATGGAATGATGGAAGAAAGGAATGTCAGCCAGATGCTGTCGCCTTCCATTTTCTTCTGAGTCAGCTCCACGCCATTAACTTCGCTGGCAGCTATAAGTTCATCAAGGGCACGATCTGTAGGAGGAACATAAGTGGAGAAATTCTTCGATTTAGTCTCAGGTGGCAATTCTTTGTATTCGCCTGTAACCAAAAATGCGTTACCCTCAAACTGAACCGTCAGGCTCTTCACATTGTTGTCCTTGATCTCCTGTCTTAACTCATCATATCTAGGGAAATCGGCGGATTCATTTCCATTGCTTACAAACTGGACAATGCCCACCACGACTAAAAATAAAATCAAATAAAAACCAGAATTCCGGATGAACCGATTCATCCCCTACCTCCTCTCACAACGCTCAAGTTATTGTACCATAGCCTGACCAGACTCCTCAAATTGTCAGGAAATCCAGAAAAGTGATCCTTGAATCTAAGGCTGTCGATTGGTTCATTTGGAATAAATTTCAGGCTTCAGTACACCTACGTATGGGAGGTTCCGATACAGTTCGGCATAGTCGAGTCCATAGCCTACCAGGAAAGCATCAGGAATCACAAAGCCGGTATATTCGGCCTCAAGATTAACTGCACGGCCTGAAGGTTTATCGAACAGGGTGACTACGTTGACGGAAGCAGCATTCCGGCCCTGCAGCATCTCAATCAGATAGCTGAGGGTAAGACCACTGTCGATAATGTCCTCGACAATCAGAACATCACGGCCTTCAACCGATGTGTCCAGATCCTTGATGATTTTGACTACACCGGATGATTTGGTCGTACCGCCGTAGCTGGATACTGCCATGAAGTCCATCTCAACGGGTACTGTAATCACTTTAACCAGATCCGCCATAAAGATAAACGCACCTTTGAGTACACAGATGACTAAAGGTGTGCGGCCTGCATATTCCTTGCTCAGCTGGGCGCCAAGCTCCCTGATTCTTTGTTGGATTTCTTCTTCGCTGATCAAGATTTCTTGAATATCATTCTGCAACTTGCGAACCTCCTAAGTTATACTATGAAAGACTTACTTCGACCATTACGTTTCTTCGCCCTGTTCCATGTCTTCCATGGACAGGAGAAGCACCGAGGCCGTGTGCCGCCCTACTGCGGCATGCATCGAGCGTCTTACGCCCGGAATCCAGACGATATTGCCCAAACCATCACAAACGAGGGGAATCGCAGAGCGTTCGGAAGAAGGTATTTTATCATCAATGTAAATATCTTTTACCTTTTTGCTTCCGTTTAATCCCATAACCCTTATGGTATCTCCAGGCAATCGGGAACGGATGGTGAGTGGTAAGACGAGCTCATCGCCGTCAAACCAAGCCGACATCTTCCCAGAGTCCTCCTCCTGTGCAAAAAAATCTTCTCTCTCCAGCACCTTCATCGTCATAACTTTTCCTATCTCCTTCAGGTTGATCCGGGGATGAGGCAAAGACAGAGGGTATGTATAGCTCACCTGCCGAAGCAAGGGCTTGGACGAGAACAAAAGGGTGTCATATTGCCGCATACAGACGAAACCCCCGCCCAAATCCAAAGTCCATACGGTGGGGTACTCCTGCAGCGTTCCCCGGCGCACAGCTTCAATCTTGGGGAAATCCATCGCAGATGAATCCGCTGACAGATAATTTAATATTAGTTTAATCAAACGCCGTTGTAAAGCGGAGGGTAGGGCCGCAAATGAAGCTCTCTTCAAGGTGTATTTTCCATGCTCGATAAAAACAAGCTCTTCGAAGCATTTTGCCGCATTCGCCTCCATATATTCATCTTCCGCACCGGCAATTTCAGACAGCTGCAGCAGTGATTGTCTCACTCTCGGATTATGCTGTTCAAGCAGGGGCAATACTTCCAGCCTTACCGCGTTCCGCTTATACTTCATAAGCAGATTGCTGGCATCCTCCGCGTAAGCAAACCCCTCTTCCCGGCATAAGCCGACAAGAGCTGTTTTGTTAATACGCAGGAAGGGGCGGATGAGTTCCACCTTTTTTTCAGTCCGTTTCCAGCGCATGCCTGCAAGCCCCGAAGGACCACTCCCCCGCAGCAGCCGCATCAGCACGGTCTCGGCCTGATCATCGGCATGATGGGCCAGTGCGACAGAACGTGCATGGTAACGGTGCGCGGTTTCAATCAGAAATTGATAGCGTTTCTCCCTTGCCGCTCCTTCGGGACCCAGTCCTATTTCCTTGACCATGGATGGAATATCAAACTCCGCGAGCTCAAAAGGGATTCCCAGCTCAGCAGCCAACTTCCTGACAAACTCCGCCTCTTCCGCTGATTCGGTTCTGAAGCCATGATTCACATGGGCACAGACCAGAGTTAATGGCATCCGGTTTACGGCTATCTCGTGCAAAATACGCAAAAGAGCCACAGAGTCCGGCCCTCCGGAAACTGCGACTACAATGGTGTCATGGGGCTGCCACAGTTCATGCTCAGCCGCAGCTTCCAGTACGGATTCCACCAGTTCTTTCATTTGTTCCATATGCGGCATCCTTTCTTGCAGATCACTTGCCTGTCTTGCTCCGGAATTCCAGAACCCTGGTATTATGTATAATTTCAAAAACGGAATACCCAGTAGATCGTAAAGGCCAGCAGAAATAAAGACAGCGCAAACGCATTTTTGAGCCAGCGGGGAGTTGCCATCGTATCCTTTCCCGTCTTCCGCGCTCTGTATATCTGACTTCTCCAAATCTCCGCAGCTTGTGCGGATCCGGGAAAACCGCCTTTGAGCGCCAGACACAGCCAGGAGGCCAGCTTCTTGTCAGGCAGATTTCTGGCCAGCTTCAGCAGTTCATCCACACTCCGGGTCTGCGGCAGCTGCTGGGCTGCCGACTTCAGACCTTCTTCATTAAGCAGGCGCAGGCACAGTACGGCAAAAGCAAACAGATCATAGTTCTCGTCTCCCGTCCGGCTGCCGGCGTTCCAGAATCCGCGGTCATGCCATTCGGTAAACTGCTTCACGCTGCGTCCCAGGGGACTCGCGCCACCGTAGTCAATCAGCTCGGCTTCCCCGTAACTGGATACCATGACATTCTCCGGCTTAAGGTCTCCGAACACAAAGCCGCACTCATGCAGGGTCTGCAGCTTCTCCAGAAGCTTCATGCCGACAAGCCCCAGCCAGGACGCCCCGTTCCTGGACAAAAAATGATGCAGCGGTCTGCCCTCCACATAACGCATCACGTAGAAAGGAGTATGGTCCCTATCCTTGAAATCATCCGATTCCAGCAGGTAAGAGGACAACGGTGACTCCTTGCGCGCCCGGTGCTCGCTGCGTTTACGGCAGGATTGCAGAGAGGTCAGTACATTGATCTCTGACTGCAGCTCCAGCGTATCGTATCCGATTTTGAGCGCATACCGCTCCCGCCGGCCTTCCCGCTGCACAAGATATACGGTTCCGTTTGCCCCTTTCCCCAGCATCCGCTCCACAACATAACGGTTCCCCCGCCATTTGCCGGTAATTACAGTGCCTGCCGGAAAGGGTGGATTAGACGACATACCCACCAATCATCCCTTCTCTTGCCTCGTCATCCCCATTCACAAGATAGTCACGAGGTTCATCCAGTTTATCATAACGGTAATGTTCGAGCACCTTGAAAATAGCCGGTCCTGTCGGAGTAGCCCCCCGCATCTTCAGCCTGGAGAACAGTGAGCGGACTTCCGATACATTCCGCGTCCAGTCCATATCCAGCACGGCATCTTCACTGCTGGAGTGTCCGGGGAAATGGAACACGGCAAGCTCGCTCCGCCCTTCCCGTGCCTCCAGACTGAGAGCCAAATCACGGATGGCATCCTCCACGGCACCCAGCTTGGGCTTCATGCTCGCACTTGCATCAATTAATAGGGCAATACGCAACGGAGAAGTCTCAGTCAGCTCATCGACAACCGTAACCACCTGCGACCGCTGCTGTGGAGGCAGTTCTTCAAGGGAACCCTCGCCGAGAATTTTTTTTACCTCTTTATTAACCGCCTGCTGGATTGTCTGAACCACGGTCTTGCGGGTCATCATCTGAATGGTCTGCGCCAGCTGCGACGTTGAGGCAATCCGGCTGAGTCCGCCTCCCGCTTTGGCAATATCAGCGATCTCCCGGCTTCCGAGTTCACCGATCGTTCCATAGTCCACGACACCTACGACATTGACCGTAATGCCTTCCTGCCGGGCATGCGCTGCCGCAAGTACCGGACTTTCCCCTACATTTGAACAACCGTCAGTAATGAGCAGAATCTGCTTCATGACCGTTCACTCCCCTTTGCCTTGTATCTAGTTCTAGCATATCCAAGGTAGAGAGATTTCAAACGCCGCTTAGCGGGAAAAACTTGAATCGAATAGCTTCATGAAATAAGGGTCACTGCGAGAAAGTTTTGGGCCTCCGATCGCTGTTGTCCTCTGATTTCCTGATTTGAGTACCGCAGTTTGCGGTTGAAATCAGAGGACTGCATATGCTTCCGAAGCGATCTTTCCTGCGGAAAGCTTTCAGGCGAATGCTGCCGCTTCTGCGGCTCCAAAATTCCTCTCCGTTCCTTAACCTCACGATAAGACCAACAATCTGAAGCAATCGCCGCTGAGTCAGCGGCGGTTGAAACGGGGCGGGGCAGAAACGGGCGAGTGGATGGAATGCACCCGCCCGTTAACACAAGATTGAGACCACAGGCCTCGGCCAGCGGAATATATGGAAGCTCCGGTGGTGCTTAACTTGGCTAACCACTTAGCTGGTGGTGAAATATGGTGATTGCTGCAGCTGAATTGATAAGTTTCCTGCAGATAACTATTAAGCGCCCCACTATCGCTCTTCCAGTCTGTGTCTTAAAATCCTGCACCAAATACAACATTTCCCTCACAAAATCATCCCTAAGCGGATATTGTTGTACGAAATGCAGGATTTCTCAGCTTCCAAGCCATTTAGCGGAGCAATTGTTGTAATTCATACAACAATCCTCCCAAACAACCGGGTAACGCCGAATCAAAGCTGTACTACGTACAAAAACTTCATGCCTGAACCGAGACGGACCAGGACTGCCAGTGGTTCTTGAATCCCATGGCAGCGTGACGGACAGAAAATAGAGGGAACTTAAGAATCCCACTTACTGCATGAACGAAACCCTTACTCTGCAGGGGGGCGTTTTATCGGCTGGCCACAATTTTAAGTTCTGCCTCTATAGATAATAATGAAAGAACAATGTCAGCTGAATGATAGGTTACCTAACTAACTGTACGCGGTCTCTCCATCCGGCCCACGCCCGGCATATGCAGGCTGGACCACTCCGGATGGAAATGATCGACACGGCTGACGACAATCGTCATATCATCATGGATTTCATTGCCCTGGTAACGGATTACCTTATCCAGCAGGCTGTCGGCCATATCCTGAGGATCATCGCCTTCCAGCTCCTGGATCAGGCGTTTCATCCATATCTCTTTATTAACGGCATATCCGGGCGCATCATAAATACCATCGGTCATCATAATGAGAATATCCCCGGGACGCAGCTGCATGGTGACCAGGTCCACTTCGATATCTTTAATAATTCCAATCGGCAGATTGCTGGCTGTCACCGGAATAACCTCGCTGCCCCGCCGGATAAAGCTTGGTGCTGACGCTATCTTCATGAAGATGGTCTGCGCCGAATATTGATCGATCAGCGCCATATCCACGGTCGCATAAAATTCATCCGGGGAACGCAGCAGCAGAATCGAATTGACGGACTTGACCGCCAGCTTCTCATCCATCCCGGATTGCAGCAGCTTCTCCAGCATGGATAGCGCAGCGCTGCTCTCCATCCGGGCCCGCTCGCCGTTGCCCATTCCATCGCTGATCGACACAGCAAAGGTGCCATTTCCGAGCTCCACCGTACTGAAGCTGTCGCCGGACATTATGTCGCCTCCTTTGGCAGCCCCGGCTACGCCGGTATTGATTTCATAAGCTTTGGCCGAACCAAAAGTCACCATGGATAAGCCTTCGCGCGGGTGCACAGCTGTTTCACTTACCACCGCAATATTCTCCTCCAGGATATCGGAGAGCAGCGGGGCAATCATTTTGCGGCATTCGTCAAAGCCCCGGGTATAAGCATGCACTACTTCAATCTCTACCCGGCCGGGATCAAGGCTTAGAATTTCTATAGTGTGAATTGACAGGCCCAGCTTCTCCAGTGCCTCACGAATCTGTCCCTCCTGGCGGTACATCGCCTGGCCCTCCCGCTTGATCTCCTTCGCCAGATCCTCCATAACCTGAGAGACCCCTGATAATTGCTCGGCAACAAATTGGCGGCTGTCGTATATTTGCCGCTTCCAGCGCATATCATGCTGATAGAGTTCATATTGGCCCTTCATTACTTCCAGTACTTCGCCCGTCTTGCCGCAGATCCGGTTCCATTCCGGAGGCAGCTGGGCCGCTGTAATGTCGGGGCATTCCTCCACAGTAGTCATCATATCGGTCATATATCTGTATGTCTGATAGAACTTGGCATCCCAGCAGTGGGTACGCCGGATGCAGCCGGCGCAGGCCCCTTCCGTTACCGTTTTCATAAAATCCTCCATTTCACGGTCGCTTTTACCGGCTTCCGTGGCCCGGGGAATTTGACCAAAGCTGCTGGAGAGCTGACGGAATACCTGAGAGAACTGGGTAACCCGGTCTGCTGTAATATCCCGCACTCTGCGGGCATATTCATGTTGAGAGCGGCTATGATCAGCAGTCCCCGGTACATATTTGGCAATGGCAGAAATAATGCCTTTAGGTGTCAGAAGAAACAACACTACGGCCGCGCAGGTCTCCCAGGTGGAATTCATCACATCGCCCGGTCCCATGAAATATACCGACAATATGGTTGAACCCAGCAGCATCCCGATTGAGACGGCCCCTTTGCGTCCGGACTGCATCATTCCCGCCAGCATGCCGGAGAAGGCCAGCAGACTCATCTGATAAATGGCACTTACATCAGCCAGACTGAGAATCAGTCCGGTGACGACACCGACGGCTGCCCCGAGCGGGGCTCCACCGGCAAGGGCAAAGAGCAGAATGAGGAAGCGCGATAAAATATGCTCCAGAGAAAGGCCGTTTACCGTCCACCCGACCAGGCCTGTCATCACGGAGGCCAGCAGAATAATCAGGCAGAGGACCTCTTCATTGCGAAGCGCCCTGCTTTTTTGCTTATAAGTGAACACCGGAAGCGCCTGCAGGAATACGAGCGTCAGCACAAACCCAAGCAAGGCATCAATCGTTGCCATCATCAGCGGATACCAGGCCAGCGTCGGCCCGATCACCACCCGGAACAGTCCCACCATAAAAGAAGCCACGAATACCATCAGCGGCGCATAGGACAGATCCACCCGCTGGAAGTTCTCCATTCCTTTATAAATTAGATAAAAGATAATCAGCTCTGCGGCAACCACTATAGCACCGGGAAACGGGGTAAAGAGACTTCCGAGCAGAATAGCCGCAGCCACAGGCAGCGTAGAGTCCCTGCGCATAAATACAATGACGGCGAAATAAGCGGCAGCAAAGGGAGTCAGCTCGTCCAAAATCATGGCACGGCCCAGTAAAAAGCCCATCAGACTCAGCAGCATTGCCCACTTCTTGACCGCGATGAACTGGAGGACCGGCTGTTTCATACTCCACGCCTTCAGACGTGTACTCCAAGCTTCCTTCTGAATCTTGTCTTTGCTTCCTGCTCTTGTCCACTCCGGCAAATTCACCACATTGCTTTTACTCATTCCCCTGCACCACCCGTATAAGAATTTATGGTTCTCATTATATAGCGGGGGTCTTATGAAAGTTTGTCAGAAACAGAGAGCAGGCTGTAAAAATATTCCGACAAAAAAGCCTCTGCCGACATTTTATGGAAAAACCTTTCTAACCCTTACGGAGCAAAAGGTTAGCCCTTGCCGGGGCTGACCATGACGGCGGACGTTGCCGGTGCCCGCGCATACATTCGTCAGCGATTGCCCTAGAGTTATGTGAGAATGGCTTGGATGCTGTCGGCAATTTGTTTGTGGCCGACAAAAAACAGCCCGGCTGCGAATCCTACACTGAAGTTAATGCAGAGCTTACTGCGACCAGCGGGCAAATGCCAGGAATTGAACAATTACCAGGACAAACAAAAAAACCGCGAAGGGCATGAAGCCCCAGCGGTTATTTATGATGTGCAAGACTCAGATTATACGCGCTTGGCTCCACGGCCGCCGCGCTTTCCTTCTGTGTTCTTCTTGATCGAAGATATCCGTTCTTCGCTGTCTTTCAGGAAGCGTGACATTTTATCCTCGAATGAAGGTTTACCGGCTGCAGGCTTGAATGGACGCCCACCCCGTTCACGATTGAATCCACCACCGCCGCCTCCGCCACTGCCGCCACCACCGCCGAAACGGTCTCCACCGCTTGGACGTTCTGGTCTTGGAGCTCTGGGGGGACGTACTTCTGACGCCGGCTTATCAACGGCCTGCTTAATGGAAAGTCCGATCTTGCCGTCCTTGTCAACATTGATCACCTTGACGGTTACTACATCCGCAATCTTCAAATGATCGTTAACATCCTTGACGTAGTTATCGGCGATCTCCGAGATGTGAACGAGACCTGTGACACCTCCTGACAGATCCACAAATGCTCCGAAATGCGTGATGCCTGTCACCTTGCCCTCTAACTTGGTGCCCACTTCAATTGCCATAGAATAAAATGATCCTCCCTTAAAAATATACAGACGAATATTAAGTTCATCCTGTCTGCGGTGATTTGATTATACAGTAAAGAACAAAGCAAGGCAACAGAGCGAAAGCCCCTTTTAGCCTGCTTTTATTACTCAGATTGCTCTGTGCGGATAGGTGATTCACCTTCTGGATACATATTATACCATTTACGCGCTAATTGTCCGATATACTCATCATCATTCAGCCGCGAGACTTCATATTTCAGTTGGTTAAGCGAAGCTGTGACACTTTCATTGCTCTGCTGCTTCTTCGCAAGCTGTTCAGTCTTGTCGGCAATAGCTGAACTCTGGGCAAAGAAAGTAAACCCGGCCCAGCCGAAGAATACCGCTACTACAAAAATCCATATAAACTTTCTTCTCTTCGCGCCTGCGGCCGAAGCCTTATTGTTATTATTCTTCTCTTCCGCAGAGAATCTGTTCATACAGCGTACCCCCAGTTCAAGATCAGCGTTTCCGCCATTCCGATATCCATTTAGTGATCCTCGCCATCCTGGCACTGTGATAGAACCGGGCAAGATACGGAGAGACCCACCTTACAGGAAGTACCCAGATTGGCTTGGTTAGACGCAGCAGCAGCTTCAAAATATAGAGCAGGATCCGGCCGAGCAGCAGCAGCGTTCCCTTCACAAGGCGCCACAGCCAGAGAAGCGGCCATCCGATCACGATCTCAATACATTTCCATAGCATCCTGCACGTATACTGAACCGACTGAATTAACATTAACACAAAACGCCGTACCGTAACACTGAAGATCAAAAAATAGATCCATACACCTAGAAAGAGTCCGAGAAAGACATAAAACCTCAATTGTCCCTGATTTCCGGCATAAAGCATGCGAAAGACGAACAGGGCAGCCGCTATCCAGTACAGCAGATCCAGCAGCGCATTCAGCCATTTGGGAAAGCTCAGCTTCAGCGACAGCACCCGGTAGCTGTCATAGGCCAGTCCCATGGCTGTGCCGGCCAGTACCATGTAGAACAGGGTGATCCATTGGACCGCGGGATTCATTTGAACAGCTTACGGAGAATCCCTTTATTTTTGCCCTGCGTACCGGGATCCAGATAAATCAGGGAATGAACATTGCCTTCAAGTGACAACAATCCATTCTCCAGACTTAAATTTTTGATATGTAAATGACTTCCCCGAATGGTGAGATGGCCGAGTTCCGTACGCAGCAGAAACTCCTCGCTGTCAAAGCTCTCTACATTCTGCACGCCCGTAAGTTCGACCTGTTTACGGCTGTGCATGTGCAGATCATGTTGTTTATTGACTTTGGCTGGCTCGATCATAGCATGTACCCCTCCTTCTTGGTTCTAATCTATGACGGAAGGACAGGGTATAGAACATGAAGGCGTGCCATGCATCGTAAAAAAGCGCAACTTCACATAGAGTAAAGTTACGCTTTCGGTTACTGCCTTTGAATATCTGCCTTACCAGTCGAGTCCGGTGCTTTTGGCCACAGGCTCTTCACGGAGCAGGGTATACATTCCGGCGGCCTCGTCCTTGCGGGTGGTCTCCACCAGCTTTTCGACTTTGACCGTCACAAGCTTTTGGCCGAACTGCACGGTAATCTCGTCACCGATCTTCACAGTGCTGCTCGGTTTGGATTCCCGTCCATTGATCAGTACCCGGCCCTGTTCGGACACATCCTTGGCCACGGTGCGGCGCTTGATCAGACGGGAAACTTTCAGGAACTTGTCCAGACGCATTAGTTAACGGCTTCTTTAAGCTTGTTACCTGCCTTGAAGGCCGGTACAGTCGATTCAGGGATTTCAATAGGTGTGCCCGATTGCGGGTTACGGCCCGTACGGCCGGAACGTTTGCGGGTTTCAAAAGTACCGAATCCGATCAGCTGCACTTTATCTCCGCTTGCCAGAGCTTCTGTAATTTCGCCCAGAACCCCGTTGAGTACTGCTTCTACATCTTTTTTGGCCAATCCGCTTTTTTCGGAAATGTTGTTTACCAGATCTGTCTTGTTCATAATTTGAAGTTCCTCCTAGGATACAAAAAATAAATGAAAATCAGTTTGCTGGCAGAAGTTGCCGCAAAACGTCATTTCGTCTTTATGATATTCTTGATTCTACCCTCAATTCCTGCCATGATCCGCCGTTTTTTTTAAAAATGTAACATCTGGCGGGAGAACCGGGGCTTATAGCACTATAACATTATAAACCTCTCTTTGCATTTCAAATCAGAGATTTAAGGTCCTGTTCACAGCATTACCGTTTCTCCGGCACTGTATACCCTACTGGCTCCGCTCTTCCGTCTTGGCTTCCTGCCAGAGGGCTTCCATCTCTTCGAGACTACTGTCTTGAACACTAGTACCTCTATCAAGCAGTCGCTGCTCAATGTACTGGAACCGGGAGATAAACTTGCGGTTTGTGCGGGTCAGCGCTTCTTCCGGATCGGCATCGATGAAGCGGGCTACATTGGTTGCCGCGAACAGCAGATCACCAAGCTCCAGCATTTGCTCCTCGGCAGACAGCCCCGTTTCAATCGCTTCCTGCAGTTCGTCGACCTCTTCACGGATTTTGGCCAGGACATCCCCGGTATTATCCCAATCGAATCCCACCTTGGAGGCCTTCTTCTGCAGCTTGTAAGCCTTCATCAGTGCAGGCAGGTCACGGGGAACCCCGCTGAGCGCGGATAACGCTTCAGGCTTCACGCCTTTGCGCCGCTTCTCTTCGGCCTTCATGCCATCCCAGTTCTGCAGCGCCTCCTCGGCATTGCCGGCAACCTGGTCACCGAATACATGCGGATGGCGGAAGATCAGCTTATCATTCAGCCCCTCTATTACATCATAGACGCTAAATGTGCCGAGCTCCTCTTCCATCTGAGCATGAAGCATAATCTGGAGCAGCAGGTCGCCCAGCTCTTCCTTCATATGGTCCGGGTCATCCTCGTCAATCGTTTCCAGCACCTCATAAGTCTCTTCGATCAGGTTCTTGCGCAGAGACTCATGCGTCTGCTCACGGTCCCAGGGGCAGCCTTCGGGACTCCGCAAAATATCGACAATTTCATGCAGCCGGGCAAACGTACGCTTTCGCGCATCCTCTGCACGGTTGATCGGAACGTACACCAGCGAGAGGTTGCCGTATCCGTCCAGCCGGTCCAGCTCATACAGCGGCACACGCAGAATCTGCTCCTCGCCCTCTACACCGAGAGCATGTCCGACAATTACTTCATACTCCGGCGGATACAGCTCCATCAGGCAGAGCTTGGTTTCTGATGCAGTGAAGCTGTCATAGACCTGTCCGATCAGCGTGTGCAGCTCCGGATGGAGCTGGGAGCTGCGGATGCCCGAAGCATCCAGCAGCTGGAATCCTTCAATCGGATCAAAGCCCAGACGGACGAACGCCTCATCGAGGAAGCTCTCGCCGCCAAGGATATTCAGCTCAATGCCGGCCTCCGGGCAGCGCTGGCGCAGCAGGGATACAGCGGATTCAGCAACCATGGGATGTCCCGGCACGGCATAGACGATTTCTGTGCCTTGCGGAGCCGCCGCTGCCTTCTCAATCAGGGTGGCCGTAATGGCTTCGTAGACCTCAGGGAAGGAGGATAACGATTCATACAGCCCGTCGAAAGACTCCGAAGAAATCTCAAGCTCAGCCAGTGCAGCCATAGCGGGATGCTCTGCGGTCCGCACGTAAATGGCGGATGCCGCCTTGAGCTTCTTGATAATGCCCAGTGTCAGCCGGTCCGGATTGCCGGAGCCAAGACCGACTACCGTTAGTATTGCGCTCATGCCTGTCTACTCCTTTCAGGGCATCTGCCTGCTGCTCGTGCAGCCGGTGGCCCTATGTAAATTATTAGTAAGCCTTAAGGGAACAGGCGCAGCTTCTTCAGCTTGTCCGCCAGCCGGGGGCCGAAGCCCGGAAGCTGGCGCAGTTCGTTCTCGCTGAGCAGCCGCAGCGCCACTGCGCCGAGTCCGAAGACGGCGCAGCCTGCGAGCACGCCGAGCAGGCTCTGCGCCAGCGCAGCGGTCCGCCCGCCGCCGAAGCCGGCCGCGTCCGCCGCTCTGCCCGCGGCGAGGCTCACGGCCGCGGCAACCAGCCCCAGGCCCGCGAGCAGCGCGGCGGGCTTCAGCAGGGCATCTGCGAAGCGCAGCCGCAGATAGCCCTGGCGGTGCAGCAGCAGCACGTTCAGCGCTGCTGCGAAGAGATGTGCGGCCACGCCGGCGATGGCCGCACCGGTAATGCCCTGCTGCGGGACCAGCAGCAGGTTCAGGGCCGCCTTAAGCGCAGCGGCGGCCAGAAGGTGCAGCGCCGGCGCACGCACGGCGCCAAGGCCCTGCAGCAGCGCGGCGGAGATGATGCTGACCGTGCCGCCGGCGGCGGTGAAGGCCAGCCAGGTCATCGCACTGCTGCCGGCAGCGTCCCCATACAGAGCCGTGTTAACCGGCTCTGCAAGGACGGCCAGGCCTACGGATGCGGCCAGCCCCAGGAGCCAGAACCAGCGCAGCGACAACGTGATGCGCGTGCGGATAAGGTCCTCGTTCCGCTGGAATTTCGCTTCTGCCAGAGCCGGAATGAATACTACCGACAATGAGGTGGCCAGCATGGTTACGATCTGGACGAGCGGCAGTCCGCGGTTATAGATGCCGAACTGGGCCATAGCGGCCGTCTCACTGCTGCCGCTTCCCGTCAGCAGACGGGGAACCGTGAACACATCCACCAGGCCGATCAGCGGCATAGCCAGAGCGCCCAGCATCACCGGCAGTCCGTAAGCCAGCAGCTTACGGGCATTCGCGCCGCGTTCCGGGCGGACTTCAGCTGCGGCTAGCTTCCCTCTGGACGGAACCTGAAGCATAGCGGCCTGCAGCCCGCGGCGGCGGTAAGTGCGCCAATAGAGGAGCATAACGGCCAAACCTGCCAATCCCCCGCCAGCAGGACCGAGCAATGCGCCGGCGGCAATACCCGCCGCATCGGCACCGGCCGCTGTCAGATAGAGCAGCAGTGCGATCATGACTGCCACACGCACCGACTGCTCTACGACCTGTGACACAGCGGTCGGCATCATATTATGCAGCCCCTGGAAGTAACCGCGCAGAGCAGCCATCAGCGGTACTACTGCCAGTCCCCAGGCGCTGCTGCGCAGAGCAGGGGTAATATGGGAGTTGCCGACCCACACAGCAATAACCGGAGCTCCGGTATAGACCAGAACCCCGAGAATCAGCCCGGAGACTGCTGTAATGCCCGCTGACAGGCGCAGCACCCGCCGTCCTTCCTGATCATCCTGCGCAGCAGATGTCTCTGCTACGAACCGTGAGATAGCTGCAGGCAACCCCAGCATGGCCACCGTGACCAGAATCGTATATAGCGGATAGACCGTATTGTAGATACCGAATGCTGCGTCACCACCCAGGTTCTGCAGCGGAATCTTCTGCAGGGTGCCGATCAGTTTCGAGAAAATAGCTGCCGCGCTAAGAATAAATGCACCTTGCAGCAGCTTAGAGCCCTGTGTGTCTGATTTCATGATATACCTGCTTCTACAGCGTGACTGCCATATTATTGAACGTGAACTTAAGCATGTTACAAGAAAGTCCCCATTCTTAAGTTCATCATATTAGAATGAATTTCTATATTATAGCTTAAGTATGCCTGTAAGTGGAAATGGCTTCACTGATACAACAAAACCCCGCCATTTCCTGTGGATTCATACCCAGAGGATAAGCGGGGTTCTATAGGCCAATCTCTTACTGCTCCATTTGCTTGCCCAGGAAGGCTGCGGCTGTTTCAGCCATCTTCACTTCCATCTGCGCCATTTTTACCGTGTCATCCTTATTCAGCAGTACTACACAGCCGATTGGATCTCCGCCGGAGATAATGGGTGCTGCCACATAGCTGGATAGCAACTCCGTGTGGTCTTTGCTGATGTCGTAGCTGCCCCCATTAGTCTCAAGCACCGTTTTACGGCTTTCCATTACCTTCTCCAGCAGCACGCCAACCTGCTTCTCCAAATAATCCTTCTTGGAGCCGCCGGCGAGTGCGATGAAGGTGTCCCGGTCCGTAATCATGGTAATATGCCCTGTTCCCTCAAACAGTGACTCCGCGTATTCTTTAGCGAAATCACCCAGCTCGCCAATCGGAGAATATTTTTTCAATATAACTTCACCATCACGGTCGACGAAGATTTCCAGAGGGTCTCCTTCCCGAATCCGCAAGGTGCGTCTAATCTCTTTAGGGATAACAACTCGTCCGAGGTCATCAATACGGCGTACAATTCCAGTAGCTTTCATTTCACATGTTGCCCCGCTTTCTTAAGAAGTATGGTCCAACTACTGTCCATTATGGGAATGGTTAATCCCAGTGATTTATCGTAATATCTGACCATAGTATTCATCTCTTCCCAGTTCCTTATACATTCAAGCCGCCTGTTTAAAATAGTTCATGCAAAATCACAAACACAACAGGCGCATCATTCCAGTTATGTTCTTAAATTCACCATTCTATACCTGCTCCAGTCTGTTCAAAAAAGCCGCCTGATGCTTGGCGCATCAGACGGCTTGTCCACCTTTAAAATTATTTGGCTGCTTCTGTAGCGGCCGGAGCTGCTGTGGCATCAGCCGGGGCTGGAGTAGCTGCTGTTCCCGGTTCATCGGCTGCGGCGGTGCTTTTCGGCAGGTTGATCTCAATCTTCAGGCTATCCAGATCCTTTTCGAGGAACGACTCCAGGCTGGCGGAAGCTGCTGAGCTCTTAACGGTCTCCAGCTGCTCTGCCGTCAGCTTGTCGAAGGTTGTCTCCTTGCGGGCTTCAACTTTAATGACGTGATATCCGTAGCTGCTCTTCACCGGATCACTAATTGTATTAAGCGGCAGCGTCTGGGCTGCGGCTTTGAACTCTTCTACGTATTTGGACAGAAGCGTATCCTTATATAAGCCCCCGGTATCCTTCGTACTGGTATCGTCCGAATATTCCTTGGCAACGGCCGCAAAGTCTGCACCGCCGTCCAGCTTCGCTTTGGCTTCATTGGCACGCTTCAGCGCATCTGCATCCGTACGCTCCTTGCCGTCACCATCCGTCAAGCCAACCAGCACATGACGCAGTGTAGCTACGGTGAAGTCAGCTTTAATCGCTTCGTACTCTGTCTTCACCTGCTCGTCCGTTACTTTGAGCAGCATGTCCTGATAAACGGTAAGCACCCGCTGCATATAAGAACGCAGGTCCGATTCGCTAAGATCCTGCTCCTTCAGAGAGCTTTTATAGGAGTCGCCCAGACTACTCTTGATCGTCTCAATCTGTGTATCGACTTCTTTCTCTGCTGCCTTCTTCGCCTCATCCGTTGCCTGGCCGGCCAGATACTCAAACGCGACCTCCTGCTTCAGGATAGACTCCTTGAACATATCAATCTCCAGATACTGCGCCTGCTGCGGAGACAGGAATTTCATTACGCGGGTATCCAGATCAAATTCCTTCGCAGTAATCGTTCCGCCATTATAAGTTGCCACGGCTGTATCATCGCTGCTGTCGTTGCTGCAGGCAGCAAGCATTGAGAAGGAAACTGCTGCAACCAGTGAGACCAGCAGCACTTTCCATGGTTTTTTATTTAACGACATTGTGTAATTCTCCCTTCGATTTTAAAGACTGTTTGGCTGCCGCGAGGAATTGCTCCAGCAGATCAAGCAGCTCTTTGTCGCCCAAGTCTTTGGACTTGATGCGGATCGTTGCTTTCGCATCCTTATCAAATTGTACACGTCTTTCGAAGCTATTTCCAACTTTGGCGAGCTTCGCCGTATCAAACGCGCCGATACTTCCTTCATGGAAATTGAGTGAGACCTCATCGCCCCGCCGGACCATGGATTCCATACCGTACAGCTTGCCGTATACCTTCAGCCGGGCCACAGAGAGCAGATTGATGACGGCCTCCGGCAATTCGCCGAACCGGTCAAGCAGCTCATCCTCAAGCTCCGAAGCATCCTCAAAAGTAGCCACCGCAGCGACTTTTTTATAGATTTCAATTTTTTGGATACTGTCGTAAATATACTCGGATGGAAGGTACGCGTCAATCGACAAATCAATCACGGTATTGCCCTGTTTCAGCGAAGTATCCTCTTCACCAAGCACGCTGACTTTACGCTTGCGGATTTCCTCCGCCAGCATCTGCGAATACAGATCGAAACCAACAGAAGCGATGAATCCGTGCTGCTCCGCACCGAGCAGATTACCTGCTCCGCGGATGGAGAGATCGCGCATGGCAATTTTGAAGCCTGAACCAAGCTCCGTGAATTCCTTGATCGACTGCAGGCGTTTCTCAGCCACTTCTGTCAGTACTTTATCCCGCTGGTACGTGAAGTAAGCATAAGCTATCCGGTTAGAACGGCCCACACGGCCGCGCAGCTGATAGAGCTGGGAAAGTCCCATTTTGTCGGCATCATGCACAATCAGCGTATTGACGTTTGGAATATCCACGCCAGTCTCTATAATACTTGTGCTGACGAGCACATCGTATTCTCCATCGAGGAAGTCGAGAATGGTCTTCTCCAGCTCCGACTCCGACATCTGCCCATGGCCGATGCCTACTCTTGCCTCCGGCACCAGCATGGAGATTTGTGCAGCCATTTCCTGAATCCCCTGGACGCGGTTATAGAGGTAATAGACCTGGCCGCCACGGGCAAGCTCCCGCTCTACCGCTTCACGGGTCAGGGTCTGGCTATGTTCCACAACATACGTCTGTACGGGAAAGCGGTTCTCTGGTGGCGTCTCAATAACTGACAAGTCCCGGACACCCAGCATCGACATATGCAGAGTGCGGGGAATCGGCGTTGCCGTCAGGGTCAGCACATCGACATTGGTCTTCAGCTTCTTCAGCTTCTCTTTGTGGGTCACGCCGAAACGCTGCTCTTCATCGACAATCAGAAGACCCAGATCTTTGAACACCAGATCCTGCGACAGCAGACGGTGTGTGCCTATAACCACATCCACGGTACCCTGTCTTACTCCCTTAATGGTGTCATTCTGCTCCTTGCGGCTGCGGAAACGGCTCAGCACCTGAATGTTCAGCGGATAGTTGGCGAAGCGCTCACGGAAGGTTTCATAGTGCTGCTGCGCCAGAATCGTCGTTGGCACGAGTACTGCCACCTGCTTGCCCTCAATCGCTGATTTAAAAGCAGCCCGGATCGCCACTTCAGTCTTGCCGTAGCCCACATCTCCGCAGAGCAGGCGGTCCATCGGACGGTTCTGCTCCATATCCTTCTTGATCTCTTCGATCGCGCGAAGCTGGTCACGGGTCTCCTCATACGGGAACATCTCTTCGAATTCACGCTGTTCCTGCGTATCCTTCTCGAAGCCATAACCGAGCGCGCTCTGGCGTTCGGCGTAGAGCTTGATCAGATCATCGGCGATATCCTGGACCGAGCTCCGTACTTTGCTGGTAACCCTCGTCCACTCGTTGCCGCCAAGCTTATATACCTTCGGCTCCTTGTCTTCTGAACCGACATACTTCTGAATGAGATCGATCTGTTCAATCGGAACCGAGAGCTTGTCGCCGCCCGCATAGAGAATATGCATATAGTCGCGGTGAATCCCGCTGACCTCGAGCGTGCCGATGCCCATGTACTTGCCGATCCCGTGGTTCTGGTGAACCACATAATCGCCAATCTTCAGCTCCGTATAACTCTTGATCCGTTCGGCATTGTCAATACCCTTGGAGACCTTCCGCGCCTTGCGCTGCTTCTGCGAGAACATCTCACCTTCAGTGATGACAGCCAAATGAATGGAAGGCAGCTCAAAACCGGAGCCCAGGTTGCCCTGAAGGATGGTCGGCGCTTCAATCCCGTAGTCGTCCAGCACCCGGCGGACACGCTCCATCCGCTCCTCGCCATTGGCCAGCATAATAACCTTCACGCCGGACTTATGCCAGCGTTCCATCTCGGATTTCAGCACATTCATCTGCCCATGGAAATCCTGCATTCCCCGGCTGATGAAGCCGAGGATATTCTGCGGCTGAATATGCGGAACCTGACGCAGGAAAATCGACATGAACAAGCTCTGGAACGGGCGGTGATACATAATCACATCGCTCTCGACAGAAAGATGCAGGTCAGGCAGCGTTTTGCCGTTCTGCAGCAGATGCAGGTTCCATTCTGACTCATCGCGCTCCAGCTGCTTGGCAGTTTCCAGCAATCGGGCCGGTTCATCCAGCACAAGCAACGTATCCTGTGCCATGTAATCATACAGATGAGAGCGTTCAGGATATAAGAGACTGATATATTTATAGATTTCCGGAAAATAAGTGCCTTCGCGCAGCATTTCCAGCTCCCGGCCCATTTCCTCACGCAGACGCAGCTTGGCCTGACGGTCGCTCATTTTCTCGAGCTGCCGCTCCAGCAGCGCTGACGCAGCTGTAGAGGCCGCATCCTGGCGCAGCTGATCGGCGATAATCTCCTTGGCCGGAGTAATCTTCACACTGCGGACCTTATCAATAGACCGCTGGTCTATGGGATCAAAAGTACGAATGGAATCTACTTCATCATCAAACAGCTCCACCCGGTAAGCCAGTGGAGAAGTCATAGGATAGAAATCAATAATACCGCCGCGCACGCTGAGTTCACCGCGGTTCTCCACCCGCTCGACACGCTCATAGCCCATTTCAATCATGGACATGAGGAATTCATCCAGCGAAAGGGTACCGTCCTGCGAAACGGTCAGCTGGGCTCCGGCCATCACATGAGGGGCGGGGAGCAGCCGCCGGACGCCGGAGTACGGAACAACTACAACTCCACGGAAGCCCTTGGCACATTTCGTAAGCACATCAATACGCTGAGCGAGTGTCTCGGGGCTCGAGACTGCAGCTTCAGCAGCTACCAGCTCATTAGCCGGATACAGCAGCACACGGTCCGGAGAAAGCGCTTCCTGCAAATCCTCGGCCATCTTCTGGGCCGAGAACATATTATGAGTGACTACCAGCAGCGGACGCTCCGTCTCTTCATGCAGCGCAGCCAGCATAATTTGTCTGGCCGAGCCGGATAAGCCGGAGATAAGCTGCTCCTTCATACCTGCAGCGATACCGCTGGTGACGGACTGAAAATCGGGATCCTTCGAAAAAGCTTCTATAAGACCTTGTAACAACAGGTGCACCTCTCTTACTAAACAGGCTGACAGCAGCATTGCCGCTGCCACCTATTATAATTAGAATCGAAAACAAGCCTCAGCGGATAAGGCCAAGGCTTGCGGATGACGATAGAGACAGGCGCTTCCACCTACTGAAGCGGACTGGCCAGCAGGCTGAGTTCCGGATTGTTATCCAGGGCCTGCTTGCAGTAACCGCAGGTAACCTTCACCGTAATCTCACCTTCTGAATCATACGCTATTATATCTCTGCGTTCCGCAGGGGTCAAGGAATGTAGGCCCAGCTGCATCTCTGTGATATCACTTCTGCCGATGCTTCCTAAGAATGTCCGGCAGTGCCTGCATACATAGTTTATTGCCATCTATATGCCTCCTGAAGGTAGTATATACCTCCAGTATGCCCCGCCCCGGATAGCTTTAGCCTTAAATTACTGCACCCTATACCTTGTAATCAGCCATTGAACTTGGCCATGGTCTGCTCAAATGTATGCTGCAGGCCAAATTCCACTGCATCACAAGTATCCATAATCATCGTTTCCAGCTTGGGTCCATCTTTCTTGGAGAACGTAGACAGCACATAATCGACAATTGCAAATCCCGGCTCAGGACGTGAGATCCCCATCCGCACCCGGTTGAAGCTCTGGGTGCCTGTGTGCTGGATGATCGACTTGATTCCGTTATGTCCGCCGGCACTGCCTTGATAGCGCAGCCGGATTTTGCCCAGCTCCGTATCCAGATCATCATAGACAACAATCATATCTTCCAGCTGGACCTTGTAATAATCCATATAAGCGCGGACCGCCTCACCGGACAGGTTCATGAAAGTCATCGGTTTAATCAGTACGGTCTTAACTCCGCCAATGACACCTTCGCCGATCACCGCTTTGCATTTATTCTGGTTAAAGGCAATTCCGTGTCTGGACGCAAGCTCATCCAGCGCCATGAAGCCAACATTATGCTTGGTCTTCGCGTATTGCGTTCCGGGATTTCCAAGTCCAACAATCCATTTCATAACTAAGGTCTATCCTTTCCGCCCGGTACTCCCAGCAGAAGAGTTCCGTTTTTGGTACAATAAGTTTATACTCCGAAGACAGGTGATGAACAATGCCACATCAGGGCGATATTTTAACATTACCGCGCCATTTCCAGTACCATATTCAATATGTTGTGCCTGTTGAAGTATTTAGGGGTAGCGCTCATGTAGACATCGGTGTGATTACAGCGGTGGATGAAGGCTTTGTGGAGCTCCAGGGGACGCTATACAACCGCAGCCTGTTCACCTTCATCTCCCGCCCGGGATACTGAAACGTACCAGCCGCTCCGTTTCCCGCATCACGCCGACAAGGGTTACATCTTCCGCTTCACGGAGGTGTAACCCTTTTTCTAATATAAGCAGCTTATTCGATCTCGAACAGTTTACTGATCGACAGCTCTTCATGCACACGAATAATAGCTTCGCCCATAAGCGGAGCTACGGACAGTACTTTGAGCTTGCTTGTCGGATTACTACTGCGAATTGGAATGGTATCCGTCACGATAATTTCTTTGATTGGAGAGTTTTCCAGACGTTCATGCGCAGGCCCGGACAATACAGGATGTGTACAGCAGGCGTAGACTTCCTTCACGCCGCCTTCCATCAGAGCATTGGCCCCCAGCACGATCGTTCCTGCCGTATCGATGATATCATCGATCAGAATCGCTGTTTTACCTTCAATGTTACCGATAATGTTCATAACCTCACTAACATTCGGCTCAGGACGGCGCTTGTCGATGATCGCCAGTGGAGCGTTGAGGAAATCAGCAAGCTTTCTTGCCCGCACAACACCGCCATGGTCCGGAGATACGACAACCGGGTTCTGAATTTGCTTGGAACGGAAGTATTGGGCCAGAATCGGAACACCCAGCAGATGATCCACAGGAATATCGAAGAAGCCTTGAATTTGCATCGCATGAAGGTCCATGGTAATGACGCGATGTGCACCCGCTTTTTCAATCAGGTTCGCTACCAGCTTGGCCGTAATCGGATCGCGTGAACGGGCCTTACGGTCTTGGCGCGCATAACCGTAGTAAGGAATGACGACATTGATGCTCTTCGCAGACGCACGCTTAAGCGCATCTACCATAACCAGAAGCTCCATCAGATTGTCGTTAACCGGTCCACAGGTGGACTGCACAATATATACATGACAGCCCCGGACGCTTTCCGACAGCTTAACCTGAATCTCTCCGTCGCTGAAGCTGGTAGTGTGGGACTCGCCCATCGGAATACCGATATAATCGGCAATCTGACTGGCCAGCTTAGGATTGGAGTTGCAGGTGAAAATCTTTAGTTTGGAATCGCAATAAGTCATAAAATATAAACCCTCCGTGACGGAATTTAACTTCCAAGTAGCACCGGCGCGGATTTGCAGAGTCCGTCCGGCGCTTTGGCCTTGGGCGCTTTACGATGGACTCGACTGGTCTTTCTTCGCTTTGGCACGGGAGCGGATCTTATCCGCATAACCCGGCTTATTCTCCTGCCTTACTCTGGCAACAGCCAGATCATTCTCCGGAACAGAACGAGTGATGGTTGACCCCGCTACAACGAATGCGCCTTTGCCCACAGTTACCGGAGCTACAAGGTTCACATTGCTGCCGATAAAGGCATCATCCCCGATTTCTGTTCTCGACTTATTGTAGCCATCATAGTTAACAGTGATGGCACCACAGCCGATATTCACATTCTTACCGACCTCGGCATCACCGACATAGCTTAAATGGGACACTTTGGAGCCGTCACCGATTGTAGCATTCTTGATCTCCACGAAATCGCCGATCTTGACCTCTTCGCCAAGCACGGCACCCGGACGCAAATACGCAAAAGGCCCAACGGAAGCCCGTGCGCCGACCTCAGCCTGACTCAGTACGGAGTGCTTCACTACAGCACCGTCCATAATCACGCAGTCTTCAATTTCGCTCGCAGGTCCGATCACACAATCTTCGCCGATTACCGTCTTGCCTTTGAGCACAGTGCCCGGATACAGCACAGTGTCTGCTCCAATGACAACATCCGCTCCAATATAGGTAGAGGCAGGATCGATTAAAGTTACGCCGTTCAGCATATGCCCGCGGTTGATACGCTCACGCATATAGCCTTCCGCTTCGGACAATGCCAGGCGGTCATTCACACCAATAGACTCTGCAGCATCATGGGCCTGATATCCAAGAACGATATCTCCCTGTGCCCGGAGTATACCGATAACATCAGTCAAATAATATTCCTGCTGGTTATTGGTATTGGTTACCTTCTCCAGAGCGGCAAATAGCTTAACGTTATCAAAACAATAAGTTCCTGTATTGATTTCGCTGACAGCGGCTTCGCTCTCTGTGCAGTCCTTCTGTTCTACAATCCTCTGCACTCCGCCGTCTTCGCCACGGATAATCCGTCCATATCCGGCAGGCTGCTCCATAACAGCGGTGAGGACGGTTGCGGCAGCTTTCTGCGCTTCATGCAGCGCCATCAGCCCTTCCAGCGTCTCGGTCATTACCAGCGGAGTATCCCCGCAGATTACGATCGTAGTTCCTTCTTCGCCGCCAAGCAGATCTTTGGCTTGTTTGACGGCATGCCCGGTTCCAAGCTGGATATCCTGCAGCACATATTCGGCACTGTCGCCTACATTAGCTTTAACTTTCTCAGCGCCGTGACCTACGACGACGACTGTACGCTCGCATCCGGTCGCCTTTACTGTATCAAGCACGTGCCCTACCATCGGTTTGCCGCAGACGGGGTGCAGCACTTTGTATAATTTAGATTTCATGCGCTTGCCTTGGCCTGCAGCAAGTACAACAGCCATTCTTTTCAAGAATGCCAACCTCCTACTTCTTGAACTCACTACTGAATATATCTCATTCCGGGCAAAAAGAAAAGAGAACCATGAAGGCATGGTTCCCTTTTCTTCGAACCCCAATAAAATCCCCCCACAAAGTGGGGCTTTGGCTTCGAGGCTGACCCAGGTACTTTGCGGGGGCCCCAAAACATAAAAAGTCTTATCTTAAAAAAACGGCATGGCTTTACGCCGCCCGGGAGGGCAGCAATCCTTGAGAGTCAGCGCTTCACAGCTTAAGCTCCCTCTTCAATGACTTCTTCTTCTTCCGTAGCGGCGCGTTCGTACTCGGCCAGAACCGCAGATTGAATCTTTTCGCGCGTTCCCGAAGAAATCGGGTGAGCGATATCGCGGAATTCACCGTCAGGTGTACGCTTGCTGGGCATTGCAACGAACATCCCGTTATTACCATCGATGACGCGTATGTCATGAACAACAAACTCGTTATCGATTGTAATGGATGCGATTGCTTTCATTCTCCCCTCAGAGTTGACGCGGCGGAGTCTGACATCCGTAATTTGCATGTGTGTGTTCACCACCTTTTTCCATCAGAGACTTGGTGTATAATTCCACACAGCAAAGCGAATTCCTTCTTTTTCATTCCATAAAATACCTGATAAAGAAGATTATTTTTGCAGAACCATTGATTTCGACACATTTCGTGCTGTTATCTTAAGATTCCTCACGGTTTCGACATTATGCACGGGTTTTTAATCTTGGAAATCCAGCTCCCTCAGGAGGGGAAATAGTTGCCGGGATACGCGGAAATGCGCCGCACCTTGGAATCTACCTCAGTAAGCTTTACGAGCGATACGTAATCATGCAGCAGGCGTTCTTCCTTCTCCACCGCTCCAGATTCTACAAGTACGCCTACACCGGCGACCTCAGCATTGAACTCACCCAGCAGATCAACCATCCCGCGTACGGTACCGCCCGCCTTCATGAAGTCATCCACGATCAGCACCCGGGATTTCTCACGCAGTGCCCGTCTGGACAGCGACATCGTATGTATGCTCTTGTGCGAACCCGAGACATAGTTAATGCTTACCGCCGAACCCTCGGTCACCTGATGGTCGCGGCGCACCAGTACTACAGGCAGCCCAAGCTGCGCAGCCGTCGCATAAGCCAGCGGAATCCCCTTGGTCTCCACCGTCATCACAACATCAATCTCTACTCCGTAAAAAGCCGTAGCAATAATCTTACCGGCCTGCTCCATCAGGGACGGCAGTCCCAGCAGATCGGACATGTACAAATACCCGCCGGGCAGAATCCGGTCACTCTGCTCCAGCTGCCCGCACAGACGGTTCACGAAAGCAAGGGCCATGTCCATCGGCATCCGCGGAATATACCTGACTCCGCCTGCAGCACCCGCCAGGGTTTGCAGTTCGCCCATGCCCTCACCTTCAAATACCTCTTTTATAATAGCCAGATCTTCACTGACCGATGACTTCGCTGCACCGTACCGCTCTGCGAAGGTCGAGAGCGGCAGCAGATCATGCGGCTTCTCAAGTAAAAATTGGGTCATATCAACCAATCGCTGGCTTCGTTTAAGTTTCTTCACGGAATGCTCCTCGCCAAAACCGAATATTATTATGAATAATATCATTTTTGTACGGATTTACACAAGCGAAAACGGTTATACCGTCCTTTTGGAGTTGACTTGTGCTTCGCTCAAGAAGAAACGGTTAAGCTGACTGGAGCAGCGCTAACCGTTTCTGTGTGCCTTCCGGCTCAGCTCAGCGAACGCACGGCATAGACTTCCTTGCAGAATCCGCGGAGCCCGTTATAGATTCTTGCTACCTTGGACTGCTTCGATACCAGGCCGAATACTGTCGGTCCGCTGCCGGACATCAGCACCCCGTCTGCCCCCAGCTTCATCATCGCTTCCTTGAGCTGCTGTACCTCCGGGTGCAGCTTCAAGGTCACATCCTCCAGCACATTGCCCAGGCCCGCGCAGACCGCCGAGAAATCGCCGGCTTCAATCGCCTGCTGCATCCGGAGTGCGGACGGATGAACCGCGATGTTATTCGCGCGTACGCGTCCGTACACCTCAGCCGTCGATACATTAATCGGCGGCTTGGCCAGGACGACCCAGCATTGCGGCGGACTCGCTATTTGCGTCAGCCGTTCTCCCCTGCCCGTAGCCAGGGCAGTGCCTCCTGTGACGCAGAACGGGACGTCCGAGCCCAGCTCGGCGCCCAGTTCCTGCAGCTCCTGCGCCGGGATCCCGAGGCGCCAGAGCCGGTTCAGGCCGCGCAGCGTAGCCGCGGCGTCACTGCTGCCGCCGGCAAGGCCGGCAGCGACCGGAATTCTTTTGTCCAAGTGAATATGTACACCGCTTCTCACGTTATAGCGGTCTTTAATCAGTCTTGCGGCCTGGAAGGCCAGATTCTTCTCGTCCAGCGGAATATACCCGGCCTGGCTAGAGATAATAATGGAATCACGCTTCAGCTCGGAGAGCTCCAGACGGTCGGCCAGATCGACCATAGTCATAATCATTTCCACTTCATGAAATCCGTCAGCGCGCTTATGCAGCACATCCAGCATCAAATTAATCTTGGCCGGCGCTTTCTCATACATTTTCAAGGCGTTCACCCACCCTCAGCTTTTCCCGTAAAAACAACTTAACATATTATATGAGAAACTGGCAGTGAAGTCCATTAACAAAAGTTGAGTAAGCTTCTCCGGACCCCCGTATTTGGAAAAAGGTACCGCCAGCAGGCGATACCCAGGTTACAACTGCAGACCCCAGCTTTACGGCGTTACGATTTCCGTGCAGCCTGTTCAGCCAGCTGAATCGCTCTCTTGACCATGTTCCCGGCGTCAACTGCCCGGATTCCGCCCCAGCCTTCCTGCTCTACCGTTTCATAAAATCCAAGCTCCTTGGCCAGCTCTGTCTTCAGTTCCTCCGACATCATGCCCCGTCTTCTGCGGCTCATTACGGATTCCTCCCTGTATGCTATTGGATGATGAGCTACTGCTTATGTAGTATGCGGCCAAGGGGCACAGGTCATGCAGCGGAAAAACAAAAAACAGCCCCCCTGCAGGGAGACTGTCCGTGACGCTAAGCTTTAATATACATAATCCGCATCTGCCCATCGTCTTCGGTAACTGTGATTTCCACAGATTCAGTAAGGATATCGGCATAGCTATAGGAGACTCGCTTGAAGGTTTGCTGCTCCTGATCCAGTTTGACAATAAATACAGAAGGGTACGTTTCTTCCAGGACACCGGTACGTTCAACGGTCTTGCGACGACCACCGTTAGCCCGCAACGTGATCTTATGACCGACGTGAGCTTCGAGACTGCGTTTGATTTCCAACAGCGCGTTATTAGCCATTGCCTGACGACCACCTCTTTCCTTGTCCATTATACAACTTTTCACAATCATTGTCAAAGCAAATAAATAATTATAGATGATGCTAAAATAGTTGTCAACGGAATTTTTTTAGAAGCAAGTAGTCCCGGCTTAAGCGCCTTGTTATCGGTAATGCTGAACGCAAATCTGCCCATGAAAAAAGGAAGGATAAGCCGGATCGCTTATCCTTCCTTCTCTATATCCGCCGCTACAGCACCGAAGGCGCCACCTTCAGGGTAGCAAGATTCTGCAGCCGGGGCATCCCGATACGGAAGCTCCCGCGGGTCTCAATTCCACCCATTCCCTGGTTGCCGCTGATGGTATGGTTCAATACATCGCTCAAATTGACCGTATCGCGGATCGATGTGAATGAAGCCTTGGCCGCAATATAGACGGGGTCCAGGGCATGAATGAGTATTCTTCCCGGTGAGCTGGCGAAATTCGCCCCTGTGCCCAGCAGCGCCTCGAAATGCGACTGGCAGGCCCCTGCAACAATCGTCAGGGCGTCGAAATTCCGCTCATACTCCCGGGCAACCTGGATAGCCGCAACAAAATTCTGTGAATTTTTGTAGCTGCTCAAGCTGTAGAGATCATAACCCTGCTGTTGCTTAAGTACTCCGTCATGACCGGTAATCACCACGATATCCGGACGCACACGGGGCAGCAGCCGGTATAAGGTCTCCGCCATTTTGGACTCATGAATATGATGCCCTTCGGCGGGTATGCGCAACTGCTCATACAGACTCAGGCTTTTCTTCAGGTAAAGCGCATCGCCATCCAAATGCAGCACCTTACCCGGCACTTCAAAGTAAGCAGCTTCCTTGGGAGATTGGGTCCAGGTCCCGGATACACTCTCTCCGCTGCGCTGGCTCTGCTCCTGACGGTCTTTGCGCAGCCAGCTCAGGGATTCTATGGCTTTGATCTGCGCCTGCTGCCCCCGCTCTGTAATCCGGGTAGGAGGCACCTGCACCAGATCATCCAGCGGAGAGTCCGCCAGCAACCGGAATTCCGTCCCCTTGATGACGGCTTTATTCTGCACTATATTCTCTACCCGGAAAGTCACATCGCCGCCATAAGATTTACGTATGACCAAGTCTCCTAAATTCATTACAACACCACCTCTACCCCATGTTATGGGCAAAGGTCCCGGTTGGTTCATCACCCGGAGTGTTTTCTGCTGATTATACGATTCCTGCAGCCAGCAGGACAGCGCTTAGCCGCGCATATTCCTCCAGGCTAAGTGTCTCTCCGCGGCGGGACGGCTCTATCCCTGCTTCAGCCAGCAGGGCCTCCAGACGCTCACGCCCCTCTTCAGCGAAGTAGCGGGCCTTCAGGTTATTGGCGATCGTCTTGCGCCGCTGGGTGAAGGATGCCTGGACAACATCGAAGAAATGCTTCTCGTCGGCAACTTCAACCGGAGGACGCTCTCTGACCTTCAGACGGATGACGGCTGATTCTACATTCGGCTGCGGAATGAACACTGTCCGGGGTACCATGCAGACCAGCTCGGGCTCGCTGTAATACTGGACGGCAATACTAAGACTTCCGTACTCTTTGCCCCCAGGAGAAGCAGCCATACGTTCGGCAACTTCCTTCTGGATCATAACGACGATGTTATCAAGCGGCAGCTTCTCTTCCAGCAGCTTCATGAGAATCGGGGTCGTCACATAATACGGGAGGTTGGCTACTACGCTAACCCGGTCCACACCGGCAAAATCTTCGGCAAACAGCTCCTGCATGTTGACCTTCAGTACATCATCATTGCGGATCTTTACATGGGGATAGGGTGACAGGACATCCCTGAGGATCGGGATCAGTCTGCGGTCAATCTCCACCGCTGTGACCGCTCCTGCTGTCATCGCCAGCCTTTCCGTCAGGGCTCCGATACCCGGGCCAATCTCCAGTGCGCCTGCTGCAGAATCCAGACCTGCGGCATCGACAATTTTGTCCAGAATATTCTGGTCGATCAAAAAGTTCTGGCCCAGGCTTTTTTTGAACGAAAACCCGTACCGCTGTATGATTGCTTTGGTTCTAGTTGGGGATGAGATATTCAGAGTGTCGCTCATGAAGTAATGCCTCCCTGATCAATTTGGGCGAGAGCGCGCGCGAACTCTTCGCGTGTAATACCGAACATCGCCAGACGCTTGTACAGCTGCTTGCCGTTGCAATAACCGATACCCAGCAGATTGCCAAGCTGCATTCTTCTCTCTGCTGCCTGTGCGTGTACCATCATGCCTGCGGCCATAAGATCATCCAGCCCGATTACAGCCGGTGCCCCTTCAAAAGAAGTGTGGACATGCTCCAGCGCATGGCGGATGGCCTCAGGCGAGGCATTCTCCACACCTATATCCCCTTTGCGGGTAGCATCCTTCTCCGGAATGAATGCGTGCTTGCATCCGGGTACCTTGGAGGAGACAATTTTGCGAATTCGCTCTCCGGCATGATCGGGATCCGTGAGGATGATAACCCCTCTGCGTTCCATGGCTAATGTAATCTTCGCAATGACCTTGCGGTCCACTGCGGAACCGCCTGTTTCAATCGTATCCGCTTCTACGGCCCGCTTAACGGCCACGGTATCGCTTTTACCTTCGACGACAATTAATTCTTTAATCATAAATAATTTACTCCCTTACTCTAAAACGCAAAAAGAAGAGGATTCGCTCCCCTTCTTTTTGGCTAAAGAATGTATAAGTGATGAGCGGCAGCTCTCTAAATTCCGTAAGTGCTACCCCCACTATATCTTATAAACCGCTAATTTGCAAAAGACTTGCCGCTTAGTTAAGCTCCGGCTTCACAGGTCCAATCACATAGATGGTCCGCGACTTCCGGCCGAAATTACGGGCATGGCTCAGTGAATCGTAGTAAACATCCACCTTGTTGCCTTTAATGGCACCGCCGGTATCCTCTGCTCGGCGAAACCCTAATCCCTCAATGTACACCCACCAGCCAATTGGTATTACATTCGGATCCACTGCAATAGTGCGGCCTTCCGTTACGCGTGTGCCGGAGGCGGTGCGTGTTCCAATTCCCGGTTCTTCCGAGGAATAAGCCGTCATGGATACGTTTTTGATCATTTTTTTGTATTCAAAATCTACGCCTGCCTTGCTCGTGACGTTGTTGCTCTTCGCACTGACTTTGGATGATTTGGAGGTTGTTGTTGCTTTGGATGTAGTTGCAGCAGCTACAACAGGCTTCGGAACCGCTTTGGTACCGACAGCAATAACCTTATCTTTGGTTACCGTCTGAACTTCCTTGCCGACCATATTCATGGAGACTAGCTCCCCATCCTGATATATCTTCTCGATATGCTGGATGATCGCGCCCGGCTTGCCTGCCTGTGCAACTCTTACGTCTCCCTTATACAGAGAGGGGTCTGCGGTTTTGATGACCTTAAAAGGCAAGTTTACTGTCCGCTGTACGGTCTGCTTGGTAATACGGACAATCTTGACTTCCATGTCGGGTGTGACTGCGGTATCAAGCGAAGGGAAAATCTTGTCATTGCCCTCCAGGCTGTAACCCAGCTTGGTAATGGCATCTCCGAGCGAATCCTCGGTGGTGTATATGGTCTTGGTTGCACCGTCTGCAGTAAGCACAAGCTTCTGCGCACGGGTGATTACGACACGGTCGCCGTCTTGTATTTCATCACTAAGGCCAATAGATAGCTCATCATACGGCTGCAGCGAAATTTGTTCCTTTGCCAGCACATCACTGAGCAGCGCTTCCCGCGTCTCCAGTGTCTGTACCTGTCCGTCTATAACTAAAATAATTTCTTTATTACTCTGACCGTGTACGTACAGCAGAATTAACAGTGCGATAACAATCGATATCACACCTGCAAGTGAAAGTACGCGAGGATTCACTTGCTTCAACCGTAATGCGAAAGACCTGCTGGATGATTGCGAATCATGGGATACCTCTGGTTGGAATACGCCCACTCTCTCCATCCTCCTTACATAGCCCCGTCGTCCAAGTTATATCAAGGTGACTGCATCATTTCTGACGAAACTAGGTTTGAGATTGCAACAGGATACGCCCGCATTGCTCCAGCGTTTCCTGCTCATGGATCGCCTGCTCGGCATAGCTACTCCGGATATCTGTTATATAACAGTATGCCGGGAACATCCGCATTATTCAAAACAAAAAAAAGCCCAAAAAAGAGTTCACAGAGGACTCTTTCGTGGCTTCTCCGGTGTCGAATACGCGGGAATGTTTATGCACGAGGTTTCCTCTCTTACTTGCGCTTACGGGGTTAGCTGTCGGGTTCGGGCATAAGAGAGACGCCCTATCTCAGGTCACCCGCTCACGGCGGTTGCCCTCAAATTCACCCCAAAGACCACGTGAAGAAATCAAATAAATTCTGCGGCAATTCTGTGTTGTACTCTATGTACGGGCATGCGGCAGGGCATTTATTGGTTCCCCCGTTCTCCATACGGAGACTCAGCGAGACGATCCATGAAATAGTGACTGTCACAGTAACAACAGCTCACTGCACTGAAAAGATGATATCCTGTTTTGATGCATGTTGTAAAGGACGATTCAACCACGTTTACGTAAAAAAATGATTAAAATATTGTAATATTCAGCCGTTTTTAGACTATAAAAGTTTAATATATCGGCTATACTTCATTTTTCACCGCTTTTTCTCCCGTTTTCAGACAATCCCAAATCGTTCCAGTGCGTTCGCATACGTAATTTCAGCCAATTCCTGTAAATCAATCCCTTTTATTGCCGCAGCTGCCTCCGCTACCAGTCTTACATGTGCGGTCTCATTCCGCTTGCCGCGGAAGGGGTGCGGAGTCAAATATGGGGAGTCCGTTTCGATCAGCAGCCGGTCCAGCGGAGTCTGGGCGAGCACCTCTTTGGGCACCCTTGCATTCTTAAACGTAATCGGTCCGCCGAAGGACAAATGGAAGCCGAGATCCAGACACATTTTGGCGCTTTCCCAGCTGCCGGAGAACGAATGCATCACCCCTCCAACCTCACCCGCTTTTTCCTCCCGCAGAATCCGGATTACATCCTCGTGGGCATCGCGGTTATGGATACAGATTGGCATCTTCAGTTCACGAGCCAGGCCAATTTGCTTGCGGAATACCTCATGCTGCACATCCTTAGGAGAGGTGTCCCAATAATAGTCAAGTCCGATCTCACCGATGGCCACTACCTTGGGATGACTGCAAAGCGAAGCGATCCATTCGAGGTCGCCCTCCTTCATACTGAATGCATCCTGTGGATGCCAGCCCACCGCTGCATAAATATAATCATATTTCTCTGCGAGCTCCATCGTTGTCGGAATCGTCTCCCGGTTGAAGCCGATATTGATCATTTTACTGACTCCGGACTCCAGCGCCCGGGCGATTACCTCCTCGCGGTCCTCGTCGAATTGCGGAGCATCCAGATGGGTATGTGTGTCGAATAACTGCATTATATTTCATCCTTTCCGCCTTGATTTCTATGATGAATTACAAGTATTTTAGGTTATTTTGCAAAAATATCTGCGATGGAGGGCGGCAGCTGTGGAAGGGCTTTCTGCAGCCTGTCCTGCGGGAAATAGAGATGGTATCTGCCTCGGTGAATCCCGCTGATTGAGCGTACAATATCCGATACCTCTGAGATCTCCCGCAGCTTATCATGACGGTCCAGAAGCAGAATCTGTTTGCTGTCAAAAGCATCCCCCGGACGGAATACATCATAAGGAAGATCTGTCGGAAAATCGATTTCCAGATCATAATCAGCACGCAGTCCGGCACCGGCAAAGCTGCGGCGGATTTCGTCAATTGTCTCTGTATCCAGATGCTCCATCTCCACATATTTATACAGTTTACGATGAATAAACCGGCTGCACAAGTCGCTTAAAATTTCATCTTTCTCCAGCGTCCACTGCATGAAGGCTGTCTGCATCAAAGCCTCGTCCAGCAGCAGGTACTGCTCCACCGTTACATCCCCGCGGAACAAATCACTTAGCGGCTCAATCATGAACCGGAAACCATACTCCTCCTGCACCAGCTCCTTGGCTCTGCGGAGAATCTGGCGCAGAATAATTTCCGAGCTGCGTGTTACCGGATGGAAATAGACCTGCCAGTACATCTGATAACGTGACATCAGGTAATCCTCAATCGCATGCATCCCGGATTCTTTAACAACTACCCGGCCGTCATAGGGGCGCAGCATCCGCAGAATCCGGTCAATATCAATGGTTCCGTAATTTACCCCTGTATAATAGGCATCACGCAAAAGATAATCCATCCGGTCCGCATCCAGCGGCCCCGACACCAAATTGACAACAATTTCATGCTCATACGTTTTGGAGATCACAGAGGCTACTTTATTGGGGAAATCATCAGCTACATCACGCAGAATAGCGGTGATTTCCGTATCCTCCAGAATGATCCGGCAGGTCCAGTCCTCATGATCCATTTCAAAAGCTTCTTCTATAGAATGGGAAAACGGGCCATGTCCCAAATCATGCAGCAGCGCCGCACACAGGGTAAGCAGACTCTCCTCAGGCATCCAATCCTTATATCCGCTCCGTTCAAACTGCGATATAATCCGCCGGGTAATTTCATAAACACCAAGCGAATGGGAAAACCGGCTGTGTTCTGCGCCATGGAAAGTCAGATAAGAGGTACCGAGCTGGCGGATGCGCCGCAGACGCTGGAACTCCTTGGTGTTAATCAGACGCCAGATAATGGTGTCCTGGACGTGAATGTAGTTATGAACCGGATCTTTAAATACCTTCTCTTCTGTCAGCGGTTGCTTCATGAGATCAACTCCTTTGAATAATATCCATAGAAATAGGGGGGAATTACAGTTATAATAATAAATATTGTCGTACTTTGTCGAATTATGACAATTTAGCAATTTACAAATCGACAAATATTTTCGAGGTTCTTTTTGGGATATATGCCTAACCAATGGCGGTATGAATGTTTCCTTCAAAGTTTCCTTAAAATTCGCCTCAAAAAAGGTTGACTGTTTTGGGAATGGTTGGTATTATAAATATCATAAAACAGTGAACAATGTCGAATATTGACGCTTTTGATAATTGAGAGGAGCAACGATTGTAATGATGAAATCAACAGGAATTGTACGTAAGGTAGATGAGCTTGGACGGGTCGTTATTCCAATTGAATTGCGCCGCACACTGGGTATTGGAGAAAAAGATGCGCTCGAAATTTACGTGGACGGTGAGCGGATCATGCTTAAGAAATATGAGCCTGCCTGCATTTTCTGCGGTAATGCTGAGAATGTAACCTATTTCAAAGGTAAAATTGTTTGTCATGAATGTATTTCTGCTATCCCTACCCCTGTGACAAACTAAACCAAATAGGTTATAATAGGAACTAATCAAATTGTTAATTCTAACCTTTTTATATCTCCTTGGCCTCCCGTTAGCGCGGGAGGTATTTTTTTGCACTTTTTTCGGGGACTTTCCCCGGATACCCCTTTACCCTATTTAAACATTAACTATTAAATTCATAACCCTTAGATCATAATCCTTAACTTCTTCTTACCCTCCCAAACCCTCCCTATAGGGAGGCCCCCAAGGGCCCCGGCCCTCTGGACACCCGGAAGCTTGGTTAACTGTGCAGATGGGGCGGAAGGAAGTCATGTTCGGCGGTGGACCGGCCCTTTTCGGACTCCCTGAAGGTGCATCCTCAGGGCCTTGCCATGCGCAGTGTTTCGCCGCACGCTTCGCTCTTGCGGCGGATGTGCGGTTACGCTCTTGAGTGACGTTGGAGTGTGGAACCGCTCTCCCTGCACGAATCGCTTTAAGTCGGAGCCGATTAGCAACTTTGGTGCGTGCTGGTTATTTGCCTTCATGTTACCTTCGTGCTGCGGCACGCTCTCCCTGCGGGAATTGCTATCTGTCAGAGTGGCAGTTAACACTGGTGTAGCCAGTTGATACGGGCAAATGTTTAGGTGCAATATTGGATAATCGGTCTTGGAAAAAATGGATAGCTGCATTCTGTACAGTTATTTAATGCCAAAGTGAGCGGATGATTAATTTAGTTGCATTTCATACAATTATATCCATACATATCCTCTAAATCATCCTTTTTCCATAAATATAAATGTACAAACTACACTTATATCTAATATAAGGAATAATTATATCCAAATAAGTGTACAGAATACAATTATTTCATCAAGCATTCTAATCATCTGAGCTATTTCGGAGTTTATCTAACAGATGCTTAACTCGCAATAATGTGATCAGTTACGCTATCCCCTTATTCCCGCTCCAGCAGCGCATTATAAATATCGCGCTTGGCCAAGCCACGGTCAGAGGCAGCTTTTTTCATCGCGTCTTTGCGCGTCAAGCCTGATGTTTCATAATGGGCAACATGAGCTTCGATGCTCAGCTCCCGCCACCAGGAGGACTCGGCGAGCTCCGCCTCTTCTTTGCTCTCTCCCTCAAGCACAATTACGTACTCACCAAGCGGAGGATGCTCCTCCAGCCAGGCACAACACTCTTTAATCGTACCGCGCAGAAACTCCTCATACCGTTTGGTCAGTTCACGGGCCAGTGTAACCCGGCGGTTGCCGAAGGCTTCCTTCAAATGGACCAGCGTCTTAGCGACACGATGTGGTGATTCATAGAAGAGCAGTGTGCCTTGAGCAGCACGGAGAGGTGCCAGAACGGCCCGGATATCCTTGCGCTCTCTGGGCAGAAAACCGATAAATGTGAAGCTGGCGGTAGGCAATCCTGAAGCAATCAAAGCTGACAGCGCCGCGTTAGCTCCGGGAATCGGAATGACCGGAATTTGATGACTTACAGCCAGTGCTACCAGGTCCGCTCCAGGGTCTGAAATCGCCGGCAGGCCGGCATCGCTGACAAGGGCTAAATTTTTACCTTCTATTATATAGCGTATCAATTCAGGTCCGCTTGCCGCCTTATTGTGCTCATGGTAACTGAAAAGCATCGAGGGTGTAATTTCAAAATGGCTCAGTAATTTACGCGTCTGTCTTGTATCCTCTGCGGCGATAATATCGCATTCCTTCAGCGTGCGCACCGCGCGGTACGTCATATCTTCCAGATTGCCGATCGGAGTAGCCACCAGATACAGACAGCCGCATCCTTCGGGCTTTGCTCCATCATTATTATTTTGAAAGCTGCTTTGGCAGGTTATCGTCATTGGCTGTTATCCTCTTTGTTCCCATAATAAATATCCATTATCTCAGGGCAGTATTGATTGTCCTCATTATATACGATTAAAGGCGGTTGTAAACGCACCTCCGGCTTCCCGTCGCGCGCCGCTTCAATCAGTACCATATTCGCCTCCAGATGCGCACGGGGATGTACAAAGCGGATCAGCTTCGGCTCCAGCCGGTGCTTACGCATTAGACTGATGATATCCACCAGACGCTGCGGCTTATGTACCATACTGACTTTGCCTCCAGTGCGGACCAGCCGGACACAGGCCTGAATGACCTCCTCCAGCGTACAGCCAATTTCATGACGGGCCATGGCCTGATGTGAATTCAGCTTCAGGTCGCTCCCGTTAAGCGGCATATAAGGGGGATTAACCGTTATTGCATCATATACACCATACCCTGCGGTATTATGCAGCTCCCGCAAATCACCTTCATGGATCAGCACCCGCTCCTCCAGCCTGTTCAAGGCTACACTGCGCCGGGCCATGTCGGCAAGACGGGGCTGAATTTCTATCCCTTCAATAGAAGCTTTGGTACGCGTGGTCAGCAGCATAGGGATAACTCCGTTGCCGGTGCATAGATCAAGTACTCTTCCGCGCGGCGGTATACTGGCGAACCGGGCCAGCAGCACAGCATCCATCGAGAAGCTGAATACTTCATCACTCTGGATAATCCGCAGATCATGGGTTAGCAAGTCATCGATCCGCTCTGCACTATGCAAGGGCACCGGGGTATCGTTAAACGAATGGGTCATTGTACATTCCTCCAAATTCAAAAAAAACCGTAGGCGAAAATCTCCTACGGCTGGATATCCTCATTTATTAAGAAAAGAAAGGCAGAACAGACAATCGCCTTCCGTCCGCAAATGCCCGAAATAGACATTGCAGATGTGGAAACCTTCATGGTACAGTCTGGCCAGGTTATCGTAACCTTCTCCGACAACCTCTTCTTTGCCTTCGGCAGCCAGTATAGCCTCCGCCTCAGCAGAAAGCGCGGCCTTATCCAGAGGGGCTTCCCTTTTCAATATGATACGTAGCTGCTCATTCTCCAGACTAAGCTTCTGATTTGCTTCCATCAGCTCTTTAACCGTCTGTTTCCAATCTCCTAGAGTGGCGCGCATTTCATCCATCTGCGCTTCCATCTCCTGCATGTGTGCAAATATATTTTTCTTCTCCAAGTTTCCACCCCGAAAGTAACCTTATAATGGTTTACTTGACGACAACATCATCCATTGGAAGTTCTTTAACTTTGCCCACTTCAAACAACTGCACATGAACCGTGCGGCTTCCGGCATTGATACCTACTACTTTGCCATCACCCAGTGAGGTTACGACGATTTTGCCTACCGCCGGCATTTCTTCCTTCGTGCTCTCATAATTATCATGCTCAAACTTCAGACAACACATCAGCCGTCCGCATAATCCCGAGATCTTGGTCGGGTTCAGCGAGAGATTCTGGTCCTTGGCCATCTTGATGGACACCGGCTCGAAATCACCCAGCCAGGAGGAGCAGCAGAGCACCCGTCCGCAAGGTCCAAGTCCGCCAAGCATCTTGGCTTCATCACGCACACCAATTTGCCGGAGCTCGATGCGGGTTCGGAAAATACTTGCCAGGTCCTTAACCAGTTCTCGGAAATCCACGCGGCCCTCGGCAGTGAAATAAAAAATGATCTTATTACGGTCAAACGTAAATTCCACATCCACGAGCTTCATTTTGAGGCCATGATCGCGGATTTTATTTAAACAGGTGGTAAAAGCGTCCTTTGCAGCACCTTTGTTCTCTTCGACCACACGGGCGTCGGTTTCACCGGCAATACGCATGACCTTCTTGAGCGGCAGTACAACGTCTGCTTCCTGCACCTCTTTTTTGCCAACGACAACCTTACCGTATTCGACCCCTCTTGCTGTCTCAACAATGACGCATTGATCGCGCTCAATCGGGAAATCAAGTGGATCAAAATAATATATTTTACCCGCTTTTTTGAAGCGGACACCTACTACGCTGTACAAAAATTAACCCCCTTGTTTGCCGGTAAAAGGAATCCTTAAGCAAGCCTGCTTCCCAGATGATTCATGCTTGTCCTTCCTCATCCGTTAAACCCGTACTTCCAGGTGCTGAAGCGTTTATCCGGAGGATTTATCATAAATAACCCGGCCTGTTAACTTTCTAACCGGATTAAGAACTGCTCCAAACACAACTGGGTATTGGTATTGGAGCGGAGCCTGCGCTTGCTCTCCACCGCAAATTCCATGTAAGCCACCCATTGTTCCGTACTCCGCTGACGGGCAGCCTTGGAAATGAAGTCTAACTGATCTATGAAAACGATACTTTCGTGCTTTCGGTACAGGAAGTAGAGCATATCTTTGAACCATAAGTGAAACATGCTGAATAGAATATCCAAATGTTCACCAAGCCCGGTCTTGAACACCTTCTGCCCTGCAGTTGCTACTGCGGAGCTGCCTTTGCCCAAAGACTCCTTTGCTAATTGTAACACTAGATTTCTCATTTCTGCAAACCAATTCTGTGCCAAAAGTTCCCTGCAGCCGTCAAGACCTGCAGTCAGTGATACCGCGCACCGTGCCAGCGGCACCGGAACCCCTTCACTGGACAGCGCCTGAAGCATAATATCCGGATGCAGCGGGCTAAAGGGAATGCGCTGGGTTCTGGACTGGATCGTCGGCAGCAGGGAACTGCTGTTATCGGAGATAAGAATTCCTACCGCAGGAGCAGGAGGCTCCTCCAGAAATTTCAGCAGACTGTTGGCGGCTTGCACCGTCATTTTGTCCGCTCCTTCTATAATATAAACCTTCGGGTTAATTCCTTCCGAGCGGTAGGAAAAAACACGCTGAAGTTCACGGATCTGGTCAATCTTAATACTCGCCCCGTCGGGCCGCAGCAATGATAAATCGGGATGGTTGCCATGCTCCACCTTACGGCACTCCAGACATTCTCCGCAGGCATCATCCTTGCACTTCGTGCAGAATATCGCTTGGGCGAACGTCATAGCCATTCTGACCTGACCGCTTCCTGGTGGGCCGGTGAACAGATAAGCATGACTTACAGCGTCCTTGCGTAAGGCATTTTGAAGCAGCCGCTTGGCATCCTCCTGGCCTAATAGATCATGAAAAGACATATATTCCTCCAAGTTTGTCAGAACGAAAGGTTAATCAGCAGCCCGCGGATCTCTCCGACCCGTCCGAGCAGATCAATCCGGCCCTGCTCGCTGTCCAGCAGATCATCTGCCATATTCAGCAGAGCGGCATCAATTTCATCCAGCAGCTTGTAGCGTTTGCCCCGGCCGCGCCGGTCCCAGCCCTTGGTCTCCTTCAGGATCACTCCGCGGCGGGCGGTCTCCTCCAGGAACCGTTTGATCATGTTCCGGTAGATAGCCAGTTCACGGACGGTCATGGATTTGGATAGCCGGTCGCCTTGCTGCTGGATATCTTTAATCTGGCGGTTCAGTTCATCTATTGTTTTTTGCTCACTTTGCTGTTGAAATACATCGGTAAAGTTCTTTTGCTGAACAGGCCGCCGGTCAGCTTCCGTGGTCGACAATTCACTTTTTAAGGGCCTGTAGCCCGGGTTGATCTTCAAAGGTATCTACCGCCCTTATGGTTTATTGCTATATTATGCGTTAGTAATGCTCGAAACGATCAACCGGAAGGACGAATACTGTAGCTCCACCTACCTGAACTTCCACGGGAAGAGGCAAATATGAATCTGTCGTACCACTCATCGGTGTTACAGGTGTGACCAATTGTTCACGTACTTTACAGCTGTTGCGGATTACACTCAGTACTGCATCAACCTGAATATCATCTACCCCAATCAGAAAAGTGGTGTTGCCCGCCCGCAGAAATCCGCCTGTACTGGCCAGCTTGGTTGCACGGAAATTCGCTTTGACTAGTTCACTGGATAGCCGGTTGCTGTCCTTGTCCTGGATAATTGCAATGATCAAATTCATCTTCGTTTCCCCTCCTGCATGTTGTGTAATCACAGAATTTCTCGCAGCAGCAGCCAGCCCGCTGCAGGTCTGTGTGTAATCATTATACCTCTATTGTTTATTTGACAAAACCTCTTAGAAATCCTTTAATATCCGGTCTTTCAGTGTCTGTACAATGTCCTGCTCCACCATATGGATCGGGCGGTTGGCATCTAGTACAACAATCCGCTGCGGATCGGAATCCACCACGAGCTGATAACCGGCCTTAACCTTCTGGTGAAATTCAAGGCTTTCCAGATCCAGACGATTGACTTCCCGGTTCTGATTGGCTGCTATCCGAGACAATCCCACCTCAGGATCAACATCAAGATAGAAGGTAAGGTCAGGCATCCTGCCGCCGGTCGCGAACCGGTTAATTCCCCACACTTCCTCGATACCAAGTCCTCTTGCATAGCCTTGATAGACCAGGCTGCTGTCAACAAAACGGTCGCAGAGCACAGTAATCCCCTCCTGCAGTGCAGGCTCGACTACTTCCGCCAGATGCTGGCTTCTTGCTGCCGCGTATAACAGGGCTTCTGTCCGGGCATCCATAGCCGTATGGGCCGGGTCAAGAATAATGGAGCGGATCTTCTCGGCGATTTCAATTCCGCCCGGTTCGCGGGTGATTAAGTAGGGCATGGAATGATTCTGCAGATAAGCCGCTACTCTGCCGAGTACGGTTGTTTTACCGGAGCCGTCGCCTCCCTCCAGAGTAATGAAGAAACCATCTCGCTTCACTTATACTTCTCCGCCCTTCTGAATGTTGTATACCTTAATATGCTGTAAGGCGGGATCGGCACAGGCCTGAAATTTAGCCCCGCCATCGCGGAGGCTGCCCAGCCTGCCGCATATGGACTCTGTTATGATCTCTCCGGGATAAAGCAGCGGTATTCCGGGCGGATAGGGGATAACCATTTCGGCCGCCACCCTGCCCGCACTTGCTTCAAGCGATATACTCTCTGTCTCCTCAGCGGCAACCGGCTTCGTGGAGAACCGGACCGGAGCTGAGATCAGCGATGCGCTGAAATTGTTCCACGTGGAATTTGGGCTGGAAAAGGCTGACATAGCCTCTTCCCCATTATTGTATGATGCAGACGCCAGTATGGTCATGGAGGTGGGATCCGATTGAGATTCTGCGATAGGGCTAGAGGCAGCGACAAGGCCAGCGCCTGCTGCCTCATCAAGAGCAGAGCCGGAACCAGCAGCATACTTGGCCCCGGAGTCACAGGCTGCTTCTGTGCCTTCCGTCTGCGGCACCCCGCAGGCTGTCTGCGCCGCGATATCCCGCAGCGCCTCCAGCAGCACCGCTGCATCCTCTGCCTTCGAGCCGAGGCTGAAGGCCAGTACTACGTGCCGGTCGTCGCTCATCTCCGGCACGATCCCTCTTTCTTCGAGCCTGCGCTGCAGCTCGAAGCCCCCCAGGACCCCGGCGGCGTCATAAATGACGGCCTTAAAGGGGTCCTGTGTCCCGTACGCCGCCCCGCACGGCGGCGGCGTATCTGTCTCTGCGGCGTCAGCATCGCCGCAGGTGCGCTGCAGCGGCCCGGCGGGCTGCAGCAGCTGGAAGCGCGGCAGCGAAGCCAGGCCGCGCCGCAGGACGTCCACGGCGGTGAGTCCCGCGGTGAAAGCACCGGCGCGCTGGCTGTGCAGCAGCCGCCGGGCCAGATCGAGCGAAGCCATCACGGGGTATGATGGGCTGGAGCTCTGCACCATGGCGAGGCGCTGGCGAAGCAGCGCGCGGTCGAGCCATGGCCCTTGCACATGCAGCATAGCGCCCATCGTCAGCGCCGTCAGCATCTTGTGCGTGGACTGCACCACGCCGTCCGCGCCACTGGCAAGCGCCCCGGCTGGAAGCGCAGGGTGCTGGCCGTAATGCGCCCCGTGCGCCTCATCCACCAGCAGCGGAATCCCGCTGTCATGACAGGCCTGCGCGAGGGGCGCAAGGTCGCTGCCCATGCCGTAATAATTCGGCATAGTAACCAGTACTGCGGCAGCCTCAGGATAAGCCGCCAGTGCAGCCTGCACCGTTTCTGCCGCCGGTGCCACCGCAAGCCCGCTGCCAGGATCCATCTGCGGCTCCAGGAACACGGCGTGTGCCCCGGCCAGCATCAGTCCGTGGATCACAGATTTGTGGACATTACGCTGCAGAATAAGCAGCATTCCCGGCTCATAGCAAACGGTCAGGATAAGTGCAAGGTTCCCCGCTGTGCTGCCGCCAACCAGAAAGAAGCTCTCCTCTGCGCCGAAACAATCCGCCGCCAGCTCCTGTGCCTCCTGAATTACCCCTTCAGGATGATGAAGATCATCCGTTCCAGTAATCTCGGTCGCATCATAGCGCATCACGTCAGCCAGATACCCTGCACCGCCGGTATTCAGGTAAGCTTCGCCATTCTTGTGCCCCGGCACATGATAAGATATATTACCCTTAAGTCTATATTGTTCCAGCATTTCGTATACAGGTGCCCTGCCAGGCTGTAAATTGTTCATTTGTTCTTCCTTCCCTGGGGGTTACCTTCTATTTTAACGCAAATATACCCAAACGCCTATTATTATGCGCAAAGTCTTCCCGAAACAACAAAACGGCTTCCCACACCAGACCCTGGCGGAGAAACCGTTAGAGGAACTCTTTTATTTGCAGCCAACGCGACACACATCCACCGCCCGCTCTTTATATACTTACTTGTAAATCGTTGCTGCTGTTCTCGGGTTAAGCATTCTTCTGCAGATTGATTTTCTTCATCCGGCCAATGAAAAAACGGTACTTGGCATCTTCAGCCTCTGTGCGCACCATCTCACTCTCACAATCTTCACAGATGAAATGCGAGACAATCACAATGCCCTCTTCCTTTTCTTGCCCGCAGATGATGCAGGCCTGTGCGGTTTGCTGTTCCATATTCATCCCACCTTGACTCTTTTAAGATCAGTATGGTACACCTTCTATCATTTTAAACCTTTTCATAGTTTTTTCCTAATCCTTCATAGCCTGAAATATATATATTCGCCTAATGCCCATTCGGTGTATCGGATCCCGGGTTTAATAAAACACACGGTTAGGCCGATATTAATAACAAGAGAACTTGTGAGGAGGTCTGAATTTTCTTTATGGAACCAAACACCAAAGGCGCTGCTACATTCTATCAATACAAGCTTATCAAAAAAATTAATATTTCCGCATCCCTGCTGCGGGTCTATATTGCGCTTCCTTTTGTGTTCCTTGTGCTGGAGACAGTTTTCCTGTCCTGGCTAAGCATTCTGTTCATGATTATTGCCGGACCCGTAATGCTGTGGATTCAATATGTTATTTCACGTTCAGTTCTGCTGATCTCCGGTCACCCTATCGTAAAACGGTGGAAAATGTCCCTGCACCTGCCCTGGCCCGGTTATATGCCTGATCAATATATCAACTATGGCATCTTCCGCAAAGTACAGATGCATAACCTGTGGATCGGTCTCTGTATTACAGCGCTCTTTATCGTCTGGGCACCGCCTGCATTTACCGCATCTTTAGTAATATGCCATCTTTGGCTGCTGCTGCCCCGCCTGTATACTCTTCTGCGGCTGCGCAGCGAAGGGAAAGACGGCATGCTGAAATTTAATCCGGCGGATGCCTCCTATTACGCCCAATAATCTTAAGCGATCATACATACGGGCGCATATTCAACTTGCATCCCACATAAAAAAATCGCCATCCCTACACGGACGGCGATTTTTTTATTTGCTTTTTAATCCTTTGGTGGTGACTTTCTTTTCCTTCGGGATCATTACAATGAAGTAGCCATCATGCACGGTTAAGTGTACAATAAGTCCTTCCTTCTGAAAAACGCGTGAGCTTCCTGAATCCTCATTACTCTGCTCTTCCCATCCCCATGCCTTGATCTCCTCCAGATAAGGCTCAGGTACACCCTTCTTCTCTTTCAGCCCTGGCAAAGAGTACCTTACATAATCCATGGCCACGTTCGTAGTGGTCCTGTCGGGGGAACTGGCTTCTTTAGGAACGGGAAAGCTTTTCTCATTGAGCGCACCGTCAAAAGTCTCCCAGGCCGGCTCCTTCGTTCCGCAGCCGGCCAGCATAACTCCAACTATACAAAGAATAACTAATATCCATAAAGGTTGGGTTCGCTTCATACCTTAAATCCTCCTTACCTCTACCATGCATCTAAAGACGCAAGAAAATTCAAAGTTAGAATTTATCTGTAGTTCATTCGTATTAAGGCCTCTGCTTAATATTTGCACTTTTCTATTATACTTGGAACTATCGACACGTCGGTAACAAAAATGTCACTCGTTTGTAAGCGTTTCATTTATTGTTTCTGCTTATTTGCCCTCTATTTCTCACTATATAAACAAAAAAGCCATTGTCGATTGCTCAACAATGGCTTCATGTGCTTGGCGGCGTCCTACTCTCCCAGGACCCTTCGGTCCAAGTACCATCGGCGCTGGAGGGCTTAACGGTCGTGTTCGGGATGGGTACGCGTGGAACCCCTCCGCTATCGCCACCAAACATGCGTCTGTGAAACAGACGCTGCCGCTTGAAATTCGGTTCATCACGGATGTGTGAATGAATTTCGTTGCGTTCAGGAATTTGATTCCTGAAAACTGAATCCGAAACGAATCTGCGTATTAAAAATTTGGATAAGCCCTCGACCGATTAGTATTGGTCAGCTCCATGCATTGCTGCACTTCCACCTCCAACCTATCTACCTCGTCGTCTTCAAGGGGTCTTACTAATTGGGAAATCTCATCTTGAGGGGGGCTTCACGCTTAGATGCTTTCAGCGCTTATCCCGTCCGTACGTAGCTACTCAGCCATGCTCCTGGCGGAACAACTGATGCACCAGCGGTACGTCCATCCCGGTCCTCTCGTACTAAGGACAGCTCCTCTCAAATTTCCTGCGCCCACGACAGATAGGGACCGAACTGTCTCACGACGTTCTGAACCCAGCTCGCGTACCGCTTTAATGGGCGAACAGCCCAACCCTTGGGACCTACTTCAGCCCCAGGATGCGATGAGCCGACATCGAGGTGCCAAACCTCCCCGTCGATGTGGACTCTTGGGGGAGATAAGCCTGTTATCCCCAGGGTAGCTTTTATCCGTTGAGCGATGGCCCTTCCATGCGGTACCACCGGATCACTAAGTCCGACTTTCGTCCCTGCTCGACTTGTAGGTCTCGCAGTCAAGCTCCCTTATGCCTTTGCACTCTGCGAATGATTTCCAACCATTCTGAGGGAACCTTTGAACGCCTCCGTTACTCTTTAGGAGGCGACCGCCCCAGTCAAACTGCCCGCCTGACACGGTCCCCGTACCCGATTAGGGCACTAGGTTAGAACCTAGATACGATCAGGGTGGTATCCCAACGGCGCCTCCGCAGAAGCTTGCGCTCCTGCCTCACCGGCTCCCACCTATCCTGTACAGATCGTACCCAAATTCAATATCAAGCTGCAGTAAAGCTCCATGGGGTCTTTCCGTCTTGTCGCGGGTAACCTGCATCTTCACAGGTATTAAAATTTCACCGGATCTCTCGTTGAGACAGCGCCCAAGTCGTTACGCCATTCGTGCGGGTCAGAATTTACCTGACAAGGAATTTCGCTACCTTAGGACCGTTATAGTTACGGCCGCCGTTTACTGGGGCTTCGGTTCACAGCTTCGGATTGCTCCTAACCACTCCCCTTAACCTTCCAGCACCGGGCAGGCGTCAGCCCGTATACTTCGCCTTGCGGCTTCGCACAGACCTGTGTTTTTGCTAAACAGTCGCTTGGGCCTTTTCACTGCGGCCCCCTCGGGCTATTCACCCTACCGAGGCACCTCTTCTCCCGAAGTTACGAGGTCATTTTGCCGAGTTCCTTAACGAGAGTTCTTCCGCGCGCCTTAGAATTCTCTTCTCGCCTACCTGTGTCGGTTTGCGGTACGGGCACCTTCTCCTGGCTAGAGGCTTTTCTTGGCAGTGTGAGATCATGACCTTCGCTACTACAATTTTCGCTCCCCATCACAGCCCAGCCTTAGTGATGTGCGGATTTGCCTACACATCAGCCTCACTGCTTAGACGGACATATCCATCAGTCCGCGTCACTACCCTCCTGCGTCACCCCATCGCTCATAGCGGATTACGGTGGTACAGTAATTTCAAACTGTTGTCCTTCGACTACGCCTTTCGGCCTCGCCTTAGGTCCCGACTTACCCTGAGCGGACGAGCCTTCCTCAGGAAACCTTGGGCTTTCGGCGGATCAGATTCTCACTGATCTTTTCGTTACTCATACCGGCATTCTCACTTGTATGCTGTCCAGCGCTCCTTACGGTACACCTTCAACCTACATACAACGCTCCCCTACCCCAGATGCAGAGCATCTAGCCATAGCTTCGGTGGTGTGTTTAGCCCCGTTACATTTTCGGCGCAGAGTCACTCGACCAGTGAGCTATTACGCACTCTTTCAATGGTGGCTGCTTCTAAGCCAACATCCTGGTTGTCTGTGCAACTCCACATCCTTTCCCACTTAACACACACTTGGGGACCTTAGCTGATGGTCTGGGCTGTTTCCCTTTTGACAATGGATCTTAGCACTCACTGTCTGACTCCCGGCAAGAAGTTAATGGCATTCGGAGTTTGACTGAGCTTGGTAACCCTTGCGGGCCCCGCACCCAATCAGTGCTCTACCTCCACCACTCCATTCACCGAGGCTAGCCCTAAAGCTATTTCGGGGAGAACCAGCTATCTCCGAGTTCGATTGGAATTTCTCCGCTACCCCCACCTCATCCCCGCATTTTTCAACATGCGTGGGTTCGGGCCTCCAGTGCGTGTTACCGCACCTTCACCCTGGACAGGGGTAGATCACACGGTTTCGGGTCTACGTCCACATACTCATTCGCCCTATTCAGACTCGCTTTCGCTGCGGCTCCGGCTTCTCACCTTAACCTTGCATGTTAAACGTAACTCGCCGGTTCATTCTACAAAAGGCACGCCATCACCCATAGATCGGGCTCTGACTTTTTGTAAGCACACGGTTTCAGGTTCTATTTCACTCCCCTTCCGGGGTGCTTTTCACCTTTCCCTCACGGTACTGTTTCACTATCGGTCGCCAGGTAGTATTTAGCCTTAGCAGATGGTCCTGCTGGATTCATACGGGGTTTCACGTGCCCCGCACTACTCGGGATCCGTCTCGGAGAGAACACAGTTTAGGCTACAGGGCTTTTACCTCTATCGCGGGCCTTTCCAGACCTCTTCGCCTACCATATTCCTTTGTAACTCCATGTGAGACGTCCCACAACCCCAAGAGGCAAGCCCCTTGGTTTAGGCTGTTCCGCGTTCGCTCGCCGCTACTGACGGAATCACTATTGTTTTCTCTTCCTCAGGGTACTTAGATGTTTCAGTTCCCCTGGTCTGCCTCTGCGTATCCTATGTATTCAGATACGAGTAACTGCGAATTACCACAGCTGGGTTTCCCCATTCGGACACCCCCGGATCAAAGCTTGCTTACAGCTCCCCGAGGCAGTTTCGTTGTTCGCCACGTCCTTCGTCGGCTCCTGGCGCCTAGGCATCCTCCGTGTGCTCTTATTAGCTTAACCAATGCGTTTTCCGTTAGGAAAATCGCTGTAGCAACTAATAACTATTTCAACTTGCTTACACAAGTTCCAGCTAAAAGATGTTCTAAAACGCAAATTCGTTTCGGTATCCAGTTTTCAAGGATCAAGTTTAAAGATGAGAGTTTGAGCTCTCAAAACTGACCAACGAGTGAGTGTTTGAACCCTAAGGTTCGTTGTGGAAGCTTTAGCTTCCGATTTGAATGTCACCGTTGCAGGTGACGATTCTCCATAGAAAGGAGGTGATCCAGCCGCACCTTCCGATACGGCTACCTTGTTACGACTTCACCCCAATCATCTACCCCACCTTCGGCGGCTGGCTCCCTTGCGGGTTACCCCACCGACTTCGGGTGTTGTAAACTCTCGTGGTGTGACGGGCGGTGTGTACAAGACCCGGGAACGTATTCACCGCGGCATGCTGATCCGCGATTACTAGCAATTCCGACTTCATGCAGGCGAGTTGCAGCCTGCAATCCGAACTGAGACCGGCTTTGCTGGGATTGGCTCCACCTCGCGGTTTCGCTTCCCGTTGTACCGGCCATTGTAGTACGTGTGTAGCCCAGGTCATAAGGGGCATGATGATTTGACGTCATCCCCACCTTCCTCCGGTTTGTCACCGGCAGTCACTCTAGAGTGCCCAGCCTTACCTGCTGGCAACTAAAGTCAAGGGTTGCGCTCGTTGCGGGACTTAACCCAACATCTCACGACACGAGCTGACGACAACCATGCACCACCTGTCTCCGATGCTCCGAAGAGGGGCACTATCTCTAATGCTTTCATCGGGATGTCAAGACCTGGTAAGGTTCTTCGCGTTGCTTCGAATTAAACCACATACTCCACTGCTTGTGCGGGTCCCCGTCAATTCCTTTGAGTTTCAGTCTTGCGACCGTACTCCCCAGGCGGAGTGCTTACTGTGTTAACTTCGGCACCAAGGGTATCGAAACCCCTAACACCTAGCACTCATCGTTTACGGCGTGGACTACCAGGGTATCTAATCCTGTTTGCTCCCCACGCTTTCGCGCCTCAGCGTCAGTTACAGCCCAGAAAGTCGCCTTCGCCACTGGTGTTCCTCCACATATCTACGCATTTCACCGCTACACGTGGAATTCCACTTTCCTCTTCTGTACTCAAGTCACCCAGTTTCCAGTGCGACCCCAGGTTGAGCCCAAGGTTTAAACACCAGACTTAAATGACCGCCTGCGCGCGCTTTACGCCCAATAATTCCGGACAACGCTTGCCCCCTACGTATTACCGCGGCTGCTGGCACGTAGTTAGCCGGGGCTTTCTTCTCAGGTACCGTCACTCCGGTAGCAGTTACTCTACCGGACGTTCTTCCCTGGCAACAGAGCTTTACGATCCGAAAACCTTCATCACTCACGCGGCATTGCTCCGTCAGGCTTTCGCCCATTGCGGAAGATTCCCTACTGCTGCCTCCCGTAGGAGTCTGGGCCGTGTCTCAGTCCCAGTGTGGCCGTTCACCCTCTCAGGTCGGCTACGCATCGTCGCCTTGGTGAGCCGTTACCCCACCAACTAGCTAATGCGCCGCAGGCCCATCCCCAAGTGGCAGATTGCTCCGCCTTTCATTCTCTCTTCAGGAGAGGAAAGAAATTATCCGGTATTAGCTACCGTTTCCGGTAGTTATCCCAGTCTTGAGGGCAGGTTGCCTACGTGTTACTCACCCGTCCGCCGCTAAGCATGAATGGAAGCAAGCTTCCATTCAAACTCCGCTCGACTTGCATGTATTAGGCATGCCGCCAGCGTTCGTCCTGAGCCAGGATCAAACTCTCCAAATTGTATTTAGAAAGAGCGATTGCTCATTTTGAAACATCTGACGAGAATTTTCATTCTCTATTTTGGAAGTCACTTTCGTGATTTCCCACTCACTCGTTGTTCAGTTTTCAAAGATCAAGCTCGTTGTCAGCGCCGCTTACCGCGTCACCAGCAACTCTTATAATATATCACATCCAACCGTTCAATGCAAGCTCTTTTTTTAACTTCTTTTCGAGCTCGGCGTTGATGTTTCGCGGCCAGAAATAGAATATATCATGTATGGATTCTGATTGCAAGCATTATTTTGAAATCAATTATAAAAGCTATGCCCCTAATAACCGCCCCGACATGGCCAGCCTCAGATGACATAGCTTCTGTTCATCATACCCGCTTACCCTTAAGCAATAATCTCCTGAATATGCAGCTCGCGTTCATTGACCAGATTCACAATCCTGCCCTCTACCTGCACCATTGGTCTTGTGGGATTAGTGCGATCCGTGAAGATGATTTCTCCGTGACGCCCGTCGCTGAGCCGTATCCGTGTGCCATTATACAGATCCGTTGTTTTTTGAATGAAGGTTTGTACAATAACCGGGTCAAGCTTCCCGAAGCTCTCCTTCTGAAGCTGCTCCAGTACCAGATAAGGCGACTGAGCCTTTCTGTAGGCTTTTTCAAGCGTCATGGCATGAAAGATATCGGCTACTGCAACAATCTTGGCGTAGAAGTGAATCTGGGTGCCTTCCAGCTTAAGCGGATAACCGGAACCGTCGACCTTCTCATGATGCTGCAGGGCGGCTAGTCTGACGCCTTCGTTGATTGCTGTAACATTACGCAGCAGCTGGTATCCATAAGTGGTGTGCCTGCGTACTTCTTCTATCTCCGCGCCCGTCAGGGGAGTCGGTTTGTGCAGCAAAGTCTCATCTACCTTAATGTTACCTATATCATGAAGCAAGCCGGCAAAGGCAGCCTGCATCCAATCCTTTTGCGGATATCCGCACCACTGGGCAATTTTATATGAAGTTAGGGCAGATAATACAGCGTTATGATAATTATAATCCTGGTCAAACAGAACACGCGGTGCAAACTTCAGGACATGATAATCCTTCAAATGGCTGATCAGCAGCTCCAGTTGGCTCCGCAATTCAAAAATCGGAAGTACCGCTGCGGTTGCTGCACGATAGCTCTGCTTGATAAGCACCAGCATTTTCTCATACTCATCATGAAGCGGAGAATTACTTTTGGCTAGTACGGACTCATTGATCAGCGCACCTGCTTTGGCGGTCTGCTGCTTCGCTGGCGGTTTGGACACCTCTGGGGCTTTGTCCTCTCCCTGAACTCCCTCAATTTCAACTTGTCCTATCAAAAAAGCTTGGAGAATCTCAATATCCCGCGGAAGTATGATCTTGCCTTTACCGAATAACACTCCTCCCAAAGGAGTAATTACATCCTTAATAATCTTTGATCCCGCCTTGATCTCTCCAACGGATATGTTTGGCATAAATTCAGCCCCTTTATTTCTGTGACACCTGTAATTCTCTAATTATAGTATGTAACCCGGCAAGCGGCTAGAGAGAGGACTTCCATTCCATAAATAAAAAAGCATGAGCTTCTATAATCAGAAACTCATGCTTTTGCTGCAAAGGATTATTCGACGCTATCGTCTTCGTTCCCGGTATCAGTTTCCGCTTCAGGCTCGCTGACTTCGCCATTGCCTTCCACTACTGTACCTTGAATTTCTTCGCCATCCTCTTGCTCGGACTGGTCATCTTCCTCTTTATCTACTCTGCTCAGCGTTGCAACTGCGTCATCCTCACGGATATTAATCAGCTTAACACCCTGCGCATAACGGCCCATGGTAGAAATTCCATCCATGCTGGTCCGGATCAGTGTTCCACTCGTTGTAATAATCATCAGGTCCTCGTCATTCTTGACAACCTTCAGCCCCACAACCGGTCCGTTCTTATCTGTAAGGTTAATGGTCTTGATGCCTTTACCGCCACGGGTCTGGGAACGATAATCGCCGGCAGGCGTCCGTTTACCATAACCCTTGGTTGTTACGATCAGCACTTCAAGCCCCTTGTCCACACAGTCCATACCAATGACATGGTCATTGTCGTCAAGCGTGATACCCTTAACCCCTGTAGCACTGCGGCCCATGGAACGGACATCGCTCTCCGAGAAAGTAATCGACATTCCGCGTGCCGTACCGATAATCAGATTCTGCTCTCCATCTGTCAGCTTCACTTCGATCAGTGAATCTTCCTCGCGAAGATTGATCGCTATCAGACCGCCCTTGCGGATGTTGTTGTAGTCTTCCAGAGGTGTCTTCTTCACGATTCCCTCACGGGTAGCGAAGAACAGGTATTTGTCGCTGTCCGCTTCCTCCACCTGGATTACCGCACTAATCTTCTCGCCCTGCTCAATTTGAATCAGGTTGATGATCGGCGTTCCCCGGGCGGTGCGGCCAAGCTCCGGAATCTCATAAGCCTTAATCCGGTACACCTTACCCTTGTCGGTGAAGAACATCAGGTAGTTGTGGGAGTTACTCACGAAGAGATGCTCCACAAAGTCCTGGTCCTTGGTGTCCATCCCGATTACCCCGCGGCCGCCGCGCTTCTGACTGCGGTAAGTGCTGACCGGAAGACGTTTGATGTAACCGGTATGTGTAATCGTGATTACAACCTCTTCACGCGGAATCAGATCCTCATCGAGAATACTCTCTTCCCCAACCGTAATTTCCGTACGGCGGTCATCAGAGTACTTATCACGAATCTCCTGCAGCTCATTGCTGATAATCTCCAGTACGAGATGCTCGTTAGCCAGAATCTCCTTGTATTCAGTGATTTTGGCGAGCAATTCGTTATATTCATTCTCGATCTTCTCACGTTCCAGACCGGTCAGGCGCTGCATCCGCATATCGAGGATCGCCTGAGCCTGCTCCAGGCTTAGACTGAAGGTCTCCATCAAGCCTTCACGGGCAATATCTGTTGTCCGTGAAGCACGAATAAGAGCAATAACCTCATCCAGATGATCGAGGGCAACACGCAGGCCTTCCAGAATATGCGCCCGGGCCTCCGCCTTCTTCAGGTCAAATACGGTCCGGCGGCGGATAACTTCGATCTGATGCTGCAAATAATGATACAGCACATCACGCAGGTTCAGAATCTTCGGTTCATTATTGACGATAGCCAGCATGTTAATCCCGAAAGTAGACTGCATTGAGGTATGTTTGTAGAGGTTGTTGAGCACGACGCTAGGATTCACATCACGTCTCATTTCAACGACTACACGCATTCCGTTACGGTCAGATTCATCACGCAGATCCGTAATGCCCTCGATACGTTTCTCACGCACCAATTCAGCAATCTTCTCAACCAGTCTGGCTTTGTTGACCTGGTAAGGAAGCTCATGCACAATAATCCGCGCTTTACCGTTATTCTCTTCAATCGTCGCTTTGGCACGCATAGTAACCGATCCGCGTCCAGTGCGGTAAGCCTGACGGATACCTTCACGGCCCAAAATATAACCGGCCGTCGGGAAATCCGGGCCCTGAATATATTCCATAAGCTCCATAGGCGTAATGTCAGGATTCTTGATCATTGCCTGTACACCATCAATGACCTCGCCCAGATTGTGCGGAGGAATATTGGTAGCCATACCGACCGCAATCCCCGAAACCCCGTTCACAAGCAGGTTAGGGTAACGCGCCGGCAATACTACAGGCTCATTCTCTTCACCGTCATAGTTGGGAGCGAAGTCAACCGTTTCTTTGTTCAGATCGCGGAGCATTTCTCCGGCAATTTTGGACAGCCTCGCTTCGGTATAACGCATCGCAGCTGCCATATCTCCGTCAATAGAGCCGAAGTTTCCGTGGCCGTCTACGAGCATATAGCGCATGGAGAAATCCTGTGCCATACGTACCATTGTTTCATAAACCGCCGAGTCACCGTGAGGGTGATACTTACCGATAACCTCACCGACGATTCTCGCTGATTTCTTGTGAGGTTTATCCGAGGACATTCCAAGTTCCGACATCGCAAACAAAATGCGTCGGTGAACAGGCTTAAGTCCGTCCCGCACATCCGGCAAAGCCCGGCTTACAATGATGCTCATTGCGTAATCCATAAAGGATTCGCGCATTTCCACGCCAATGTCCCGATCCCTGATTTGCGGGTTATTTTGTTCAGCCATGAGTTGGTGGACCTCCTTCAGTTAAAAACCGCTACCCTTTATTATATTACTTTCACAAAAGCAGCACAATTAAACATGATAGCCTTTTATCTTCTATATTGATTTTCTTTTAGTACGGATAAGGATATACGCCCTTTCCGCTGGTGTCTTCAGTACATAGACTGTAAAGACAAGAAGAATGGCTTTATGACCCTGATTTCGTCCAAAAAAGCATAACCCCATATCCTTATATTATAACATTGTTTAGTTAGATTGTCCTGAAAATTCGCCACACATGAACAAACGGATATACGTTCATCTGTGGCAAAACCGGCAACCGCACAACTACCCAAGGAGGCAGAAAATGAGGATTCAGCGCGTGTCCAGCAAGTGGGCAAAAACGAAAGTCATTCTTCAGAACCGCCTGCTCTCGGTCTTCATTCCGGAAACACGTAAATACGCCCTGGAAGATTTGAAAGAGCTGCTGGGTCTGTACGGAACGGTATATATCAAACCTGACCGCGGCACCTACGGCAGCGGAGTCATGAGAGCTGAACAGCGGGTGGTACATTTAAGCCCAAGCGAGCAGCAGCCGGACTTCAGCCAACCGGAAACAGAACCTTTGACATGTGAAACAGAAGCTCCGGCAGAACCCAAGCTGATGTATATTCTGAGATACGCCAAGGATGCAGAAATTTTCAATACACCGGAAGAGCTTCATGCTGCCCTATTGCCGCGGATTAAGGGGCGTTCCTATCTCGTTCAGCAAGGCATTGATTTGCTTCAGCATCAGGACCGGCCGTTTGACCTGCGGGTACTGACCCAGAAGAATCTTCAGGGGTCCTGGGAGACTACAGGCATGCTCGGGCGGGTGGCTGCGCCGCAAAAGGTGGTCACCAACTATCACAACGGAGGCAGCATTTTTTCGGTGGATGCTCTGTTCAAAGAACATATGACGCCCGAAGAAAGGACGGCAACCATCCAGCAGCTGAAATCGCTGGGAGTCAGAATCGGGTCCCAGCTGGAAACTGCCTATCCGGGTCTCAAAGAAATTGGACTGGATGTGGCGATGGATCAGCATCATGATTTATGGCTGCTTGAAGTGAACACACTGCCTTCGATCATTGTTTTCAAAATGTTTCCGAACAAAGCCATTTACCGCAGAATCCACCGCTATGCTGTTGCCTATGGACGTTTGAAGCGCACCCGCCCGTCGCCAACCTACCGCCGCAGACGAACAGTCAAGCATTAAAATCACGCCAAAAAACTCTCTGCCTGCATTAAAAAACCTCCGGTCCCCCCTATAAGGGAGGAAACCGGAGGTTCGTTATACAGCTTGCGCTTAAATATCGAGATTTTTGACGGATTGGGCATGCTCCTGAATGAATTCACGGCGCGGCTCTACGTTATCACCCATCAGTGTATCGAAAATGCTGTCGGCCAGCATCGCATCCTCAATCGTTACCTGCAGCATCGTGCGGCTCTCAGGATCCATTGTAGTATCCCAAAGCTGCGCGGCATTCATCTCACCCAGACCTTTGTAGCGCTGAACGTTTACTTTGACGTTCTCACCAAAGCCGGCAATGATCTCATCGCGTTCCTTCTCGGTCTGCGCATAGCGGATGACTTTGTTGCGTTCGATCTTGAACAGCGGCGGCTGGGCGATATAGATATATCCGGCATCGACAATCTTCCGCATGTAGCGGTAGAAGAACGTCAGCAGCAAGGTTCTGATGTGGGCACCGTCGACGTCCGCATCGGTCATAATTACAACCTTGTGGTAGCGTGCCTTCGACAGATCAAAATCATCGCTGATGCTAGTCCCGAGAGCGGTAATAATCGCCCGGATTTCCGCATTGGACAAGATCCGGTCGAGCCGGGCTTTCTCTACGTTCAGGATCTTACCGCGCAGCGGCAGGATCGCCTGGAAATGACGGTCACGGCCTTGCTTGGCCGATCCGCCCGCAGAGTCACCTTCGACGATGTACAGCTCACTGATCGACGCATCCTTGGAGGAGCAGTCAGCCAGCTTACCCGGAAGGGCGCTGACTTCAAGCGCACTCTTACGGCGGGTCAGCTCACGGGCCTTGCGGGCCGCTTCACGGGCACGGGAAGCCTGCAGCGACTTCTCCAGCACCTTGCGTGAGACAGCAGGATTCTCTTCCAGGAACTCCTGCAGCTTCTCGCCGAACAGAGATTCGACGATCCCGCGGACTTCACTGTTCCCCAGCTTGGTCTTGGTTTGGCCTTCGAACTGCGGCTCAGGAATTTTGACCGAAATAATCGCCGTCAGACCTTCACGGACATCATCTCCGGTAAGATTCTGGCTGCTATCCTTGATTACGCCTGCCTTGCGGGCATAATCATTGATAATCCGCGTCAAAGCACTCTTGAAGCCGGATTCATGCGTTCCGCCCTCATGGGTGTTGATATTGTTGGCGAAGGAATAGATGTTCTCTGTATAAGAATCGTTATATTGGAGAGCCACTTCAACGGCGATCATATCCCGCGAGCCTTCCACGTAGATCGGATCATCATGCAGGGCTTCTTTTTTCTCGTTGAGATACTTCACATACTCCACAATACCGCCGTCATACTTGAACGTATTGGACACTCCGGTCCGTTCATCCAGCAGAGACAGCTCAATGCCCTTGTTCAGGAAGGCAAGCTCGCGGATGCGGGTAAGCAGAGTGGAATATTCAAACACAGTAGTCTCGGTAAAGATCTCCGGATCCGGATGGAATGTTGTTGTCGTCCCTGTCTCCTCGGTATCGCCAATTACCTTGATATCATATTGCGGCGCACCGCGTCTGTATTCCTGCTGGTAGACATGTCCGTCACGTTTGACCGTTACAACTACTTTCTCGGACAGTGCGTTAACTACCGAGATCCCCACACCGTGAAGACCGCCGGAAACCTTGTAACCCCCGCCGCCAAATTTACCGCCTGCATGCAGGACAGTCATTACGACTTCAAGCGTGGATTTCTTCAGCTTTACGTTCTCGCCGACAGGTATTCCCCGACCGTTATCAATAACAGTCACACTGTTATCTTCATGAATTTTCACTTGAATCCGGTCGCAAAAACCTGCCAGCGCCTCATCGATACTATTATCGACAACCTCCCAGACCAAATGATGCAGACCTTTGGCGCTAGTGGAGCCAATGTACATGCCGGGACGTTTCCGAACCGCTTCCAGCCCTTCCAGTACCTGAATCTGGCTCTCATCATATGTCGGTTGATTCATTGACATGCCTTCACCTACTTCTTTCAGATTATCTCCTGTAACTACCGAAACATTATATTTCTAACAAGATTTTGGCTCTTTTTTTGAGAGTGGAGGAGGAGATAGGGGAGTAGTAGACAGTATTCTTGGTGACGACAATAGACTTCGCTTCCTCTTCACCAATGCGCTCCAGCTTCTTATCCTGCTGGGAATGAGTCATAAATTGCTTCGACACCTTGGAGGACTTCTCAATCGATATATCAAATATAGCAATCAACTCTGAGGATCGAATAATTTTCTCTCCGCCCAAATGAATATACATGGTCTTCCTCCGCTCTTTATAGCTCCACTGTGCCGCCGTGCACATGATACAGGCTTGCGCCTTTTAATTTATCGGCATTCAGTCCCTCTACACCGGTGGCGGTGATGAAGGTCTGTACCTTGCTTTGAAATGTTTCGATAAGCTGGGTCTGACGATAGGGATCAAGTTCGGACAAAACATCATCAAGAAGCAGCACAGGATACTCTCCGATCTCCTCATGGATCAGTTCAATTTCCGCCAGCTTGAGCGATAAAGCTGCCGTACGTTGCTGTCCCTGGGAACCGTAGACCTGAGCTTCTCTTCCGTTGATAAAAAAGGACAGGTCATCCCTATGGGGACCCGTCAGCGTCATGCCGCGCCTGATTTCCTGATCTCTTGTTTGTGATAACTTTAACATAAATTTGTCCAATAAGACAGCTTCATCTTCCTCTTCGCGCTCACCGAAAGAGGGGACATAGAGCAGTTTGAGCTCTTCTCCGCCGTTTGTAATGCCGCGATGGATGCTTTCTGCCCATATCTGCAGCTTCTTTATGAATTGTTTCCTTTTTTTGACGATTTTAACACCATGCTCTATAAGTTGCGCATCCCATATCTCCAGAAGTTCCTTGCCGGCAGCTTCTTTTCCCCATAGCTGCTTCAGCAGATTCCCTCTTTGGAGCAGCACCTTCTGGTATTGCTGCAGGTGAAACAGGTAGCTGGGCTGGACCTGGCCAATCTCCATGTCAAGGAACCGGCGCCTGATGCCCGGGGTGCCTTTGACAATCTCGAGATCCTCCGGAGCAAACATCACCACATTCAGTGAACCTACGAATTCACTAAGCCGGCGCTGCTCCAGTCCGTTAATTCTGGCTTTTTTGCCTTGGGGTGACAGGGTAAGCTCCAGCTTAAGATCACCGTATTTGCGCTCCACTTCGGCCACAATCTGTGCGGAACCTGCAGGAGCATCGAAGGATATGAGTTCCTTGTCCTTGGAGGTACGGTGGCTTTTGGTCATCGCCAGGACGAACAAAGCCTCCATGAGATTTGTTTTGCCTTGGGCGTTCTGACCGAGAATGAGGTTCACATCACCCAGGCTCTCCAGACGCAGCAGCCCATAGTTGCGGTAATACTGCAGACCGATATTTTTGACAAACAAGACCCTGTGCCTCCTTGGGTGTACTACTCTTTGACTCCGCCGCCTTCAACCTCGAATACGCCGTTATCCTGTACCTCTATCTTATCACCCGGGTAGAGCTTTCTGCCACGCCGTTCTTCTTTCTCCCCATTCACTTGTACGTGCCCTTCCTGCAGCAGCGCTTTGGCCATGCCGCCTGTGGATACACAATCCGCCAGTTTCAAAAACTGGTCCAGCTTGATATATCCACTGTGGATAACTATTTTTTTCATCTTTTTTGTCCTTTCCACCACTTATCCACAGGCCATGGACAGGGCATTAATTGGTTGTGCGGTAAGGCAGAATGACGTACAGGCTGCGACTCTCGTCGAGCGGTCTGAGGATAATCGGACTCATCATGCCGGTAAAGGCAATCACGAGCTGCTCACTCTCCACAACCTTCAGCACATCGAGCATATATTTGGAGTTGAAGGAGATCCGCAAAGGCTCACCTTTGAAATCAATTACTTCAAGTTCTTCCCGGACTTTCCCCAGCTCTGATGAGCTGGAAGAAATCTCTACGTCGCCATTCTCAAGAGTCTGCATCCGGACGATGTTCGTTTTTTCTTCACGGGACAGCAAATAAGCGCGGTCAATCGATTCGCTGAGTTTTTTTGTATCAAGAGTTAGTTCTGTTTTGTAGGTGGTTGGAATAATTCTAGAAGTATCCGGATAAATTCCGTCCAGGATCCGCGAATAGAACAGCACTTTGTCGATTTTGAAGAGGACCTGGTTATCCGCAACGACAATATCCACCAGCATATTCTGATCCGGGATAATTTTGCTGAGCTCGTTCAGCGTTTTGCCGGCAATAACAATATTCGCAAACTGAACATTCTCTGTACCTTCCAGATGTGCTGCTCTTGTTGCCAGACGGTGGCGGTCGGTAGCCGTGAACTTGAACTCGTTATCGGCAAGATTCCAGAGAATACCTGTCAGAATTGGTGTTGTCTCTTGGGTAGAGATGGAGAACGCGGTTTGTTTAATCATATTCTTCAGCAAATCGCCTGGCATTGAGATGGTTTCATTCTCCTCAATGCTTGGCAGAACAGGGAATTCTTCAGGGTCCAGGCCAACAATCTGAATCTCCGTAGATCCGGAAGAGATATAGGTTTGAAAGCCCTCTTTGACTTCCATGTGAATTTCTTTGGAGGGAAGCTTCTTGATGATCTCGACAAAGAACTTGGCTGGAAGCACTACGCTGCCGGGCTGTTCCACTTTTACGATCGTATGGCTGTCATTCTCGGCAGGGATGAAGGATTGGATTGAGATATCCGTGTCGCTTGCCGTCAATGTTACTCCCTGGTGGCTAACCTCAAGCTTTATTCCGGTCAAAATAGGGATGGTTGTTCTGCTCGAGATCGCCTTGGAGACATGGCCTATAGATTCGTTGAGTTCATTTTTGAGAATGCTGATTTTCATGATTTCACTCCTAGCTGAAAAATTGGGAAATGGGTGTACGTTTGACCTCTTTGAAACCTGCTCTTAGAAGATGAATTATTATAGTTATTTAATAGTATTAGTAGTAGGGGCTCCGTTTATGTGGATAAGTCGCTAAACAGCATAAAATTAAGCCTACCCACATGTGTATAGATTGTGTATAGGCTCTTTGTTCCTCTTAGGAAGGATTTTTAATTTTCTCCGCAAGATTATTTACCACTTTGTACAACTCCTGGTCTACCTTTAATTGCTGCGTAATCTTCTCATGGGCATGGATAACTGTCGTATGATCGCGCCCTCCGAAGGCTTCACCGATCTTGGGAAGCGAATAATCCGTTAATTCGCGGGAGAGATACATAGCAATCTGCCTTGGAAAAGCAACAGCCTTCGTACGTTTCCGTGCTTTGAAATCCTCCATGCGCAAATTGTAGTATTCGCCGACTTTTTGCTGAATATCGTTGATGGTAATCATCTTCGGCCGGCTGGAGGGGATGATATCCTTCAGCGCTTCAGCTGCCAGATGCGTTGTCACATCCTGGTTAGTCAATGATGAATAGGCCACAACGCGGATCAGCGCACCTTCAAGCTCGCGGATATTCGTGTCGATCTGATTGGCAATGTACATCATCGCTTCATTCGGGATATCCAGGTTCTCCGCCTTGGCTTTCTTACGGAGAATCGCGATACGTGTCTCCAGATCCGGAGGCTGAATATCGGTGATTAGTCCCCATTCAAACCGGGAACGCAGCCGTTCTTCCAGTGTGGGAATCTCCTTGGGCGGCCGGTCGCTTGAGATGATAATTTGCTTGCGTTCTTCATGAAGAGCATTGAACGTATGGAAAAATTCCTCCTGCGTAGACTCTTTGCCGGCCAGGAATTGAATATCGTCAATCAGCAAAATGTCAACGTTGCGGTATTTGTTACGGAAGCTTTCGCCGCGGTTGTCACGGATGGAGTTGATGAATTCATTCGTAAATTTCTCGGACGAGATGTAGATAACCTTATTGTTGGGGTTATGCTCCAGCACGTAGTGCCCGATGGCATGCATCAAGTGGGTTTTCCCGAGACCCACGCCTCCGTACAAAAACAAAGGATTGTAAGCTTTGGCAGGCGCTTCGGCTACAGCCAGCGAGGCTGCATGCGCAAAACGGTTGCCCGAACCGATCACGAACGTATCAAAAGTGTATTTGGGATTGAGCAAATGCGTCTGTGCTTCTTCGCGTGAAACTGCGGGAGTGGGCGCCATTTGTTGAACTATTGGCTCAGAGGGTTTGTTCTCTTCAATTACAAATTTGACGTCAACCTGTTGTCCGGTGACCTCATAAACCGTTGCTCCTACCAATTTGGTGTAGCGACTTTCCAGCCATTCTACGGCAAAAGTTGTAGGCGCCGAGATAATAAGAGCCTGGGGGCTAAACGTTAAGGCCTTGGTAGCCTTAAACCAGGTATCAAAGCTCGGCTTGCTTAGTTTGGTTTGAATAATCGATAAAATTTGCTGCCATAATTCGGAAGTATGGCTGTCCACAGACTGTCACTCCTTTAAATCTTCCAAATGTGGCATCAGCCATGAAGTGGAAATGTCGAAGAAAATGGGTTGTTGCTGAATCTTATCCCCAATATGCAATATCAAGAGACAAAAAAATATGGATAAATTTGAATTGTTCACAACTTTATCCACAGCTTGTTGATAATATAGAGAACAAACAAATCTATTCACATTCAAAAGTAATACCATCATAGCAAAACCCCCCTTGTTTTTCAATGAGCCACGCTATTTTATCCACAAATTCAATCACTTGTGTATAATTTTTAGGAACACCACTACATATTGTTGATAAATTGTTTACCGTTCGACAGTTTCCGTCATGGCTTCGATATTTTTATACACAGGTTGTGCTCAGTTGTGAGCAGTCGACTATTTTTTTTGATCACAGGTGGATAACTATAATGTCCTGTGGATTACTTTTTGAGACAAAAGGGCTGTGGATAAGACGCGGAGGCCGAATTTTGGAGGGACGGAAGCAATCTGGGGATAGATAGACAGCAGCAGTTGAAGAGACCTGTGGAGAAATAAAAAAGAGGGAGGAAGGGGACAAGGTTGACTTTTGCCTTGATTATGTGTTTAAATATATAAAGGTGTTTTCTGTGAGGATATGTCTCCAAATTTAATTGATAATACTTGTAGATACTGTCCCTACTCTAAGGACGGCTTAGTCCGTTTCTGCTTATATGACAGTAATTAAGTTCCTGTAAGGGAGGTGCAATACATGAGACCGACGTTCAGACCGAATGTGAGCAAACGCAAAAAGGTGCATGGTTTCCGCAAAAGAATGAGCACGAAAAACGGCCGCAAAGTGCTGGCAGCCCGCCGCTTGAAAGGCAGAAAAGTTTTGAGTGCGTAAGTTAGGCCACTTAGGGACCACTGCGGTGGTCCTTTTTTACAAGATGAGAATTCAATGGGGTCCCCATAAAGTACCTGAGTAATCATCGAAGCAAAGCCCCACTTTGTGGGGTTATTTTACATGGGATCCCCGCAAAAGTTACGGATCACGCTTCACTACAGAGCCGCACTTTGCGGGGCTTTTTTTGATTGTTATATAAGGAAGGAAGAGGATGCCCGGCATTTTTCCCTTCTATATATAGCGCAGAATTGGATGCATCTCCTCAGAGCGGGAGGACCACTGTTATTCTGCAGCTGCAACAATAAAAGTTTGGCTCTGCAGAGGATGATAGCGCTACTGCGGGGTTTTTTTGAAAGATGAAAATGTATACGCTTTGCATTATGAAGGAGCCTTATCTTTCCGCTGAAACAGATGCCGTTTATGGCATCACCTGAATGACTATACTAATTAGAAGATGAAATTCCGGAGCTTACGCGAAATCCGGTATTTGAATAGGAGAGTCCCGTGCACAAAAGTCTACGATTACGAAACCGTGCCGACTTCAGCCGCGTATACCGCCATGGGAAGTCATTTGCGAATCATCAATATGTGGTGTACTGGTTTCCCAGAAAAGAGGTGGAGCGTTTCCGCGTAGGTATATCTGTCAGCAAGAAGGTTGGAAACGCCGTGGTACGCAACCGTATGAGGCGGCTGGTAAAGGAAATTGTCCGTCACCATGAGCCGGAAATTATCGGGGGTCTGGACATCGTGTTCATCGTAAGAAAAGGAGCTCTCTCCAAGGATTACGGCGAGCTCGAGAAAAGCGTGCTGCATGTGCTTCGCAAAGCCAAGCTGCTCAAGGCTTTGCACAAGTAAGAGGGGCACAGGGGGCTTGTTTATTTGTATCCATAATTATGTTATGATTTACGGTGCAATGGAATGTTTATGAGAGGGGTTTTGAAGTGTCTCTAATGAAGACTAAGCGAGGAAAAATGTTTCTTCTCCTCGGGTTAATGGTTCTAATGATTGCTGTTCTGTCGGGGTGTTCTCCGTCTGGGGCGGCATCAGTGACGCACACTACGGAAGATTTGAAAAATGGAGGCTTCTGGCAGAGTAATGTCGTCTATTATTTCGCCATTGCACTGGATACTTTCGCGAAGTGGTTTAATGGCCAGTACGGATTAGCCGTACTTGTAATGGTTATCATTGTGCGTACGTTAATTTTGCCGCTTACCATGAAACAGGTTAAGAGTTCACGTGCGATGCAGGCCATCCAACCGGAACTTGAGAAGATTAAGAAAAAATATAAAGATGAGCCCGAAAAGGTACAGCAGGAAACGATGCGCCTGTTCCAGGAGAACAAGGTAAATCCGATGGCAGGCTGTCTGCCGCTGATCGTGCAGATGCCGATCTTCATCGCCCTGTACAACTCGATCTATTACAACCCGGATCTTAGATTGCATGACTTCCTGTGGCTGCAGCTCGGCAAGCCCGATCACCTGTTCATTCTGCCGCTTCTTGCCGCTGCTACGACATTCATTCAGACCCGTATGATGACCAAAATGAACCCGGTACAACAGCAGGGTCCAATGCAGTTCATGATGATGGTATACCCGGTTCTGATTTTCATCATGTCCTACAACTTCCCGTCTGCGCTTCCGCTGTACTGGTTCTATAGCAATCTGTACACCATTATTCAGAACTACTTCTTGTACCGCAACAACGATAAACATAAAGCGGCTATTGCCGCTGCAAGTGCCACCGCTAACGCTACTGCGGGTAACGGCAAAGCCAAAGAAGTGAATTTGACGAAGAGCAAGAACAGCAACAATAACGCCCGCAAAGATGTTACTCCTGCTGCAAAAGGTAATAGCAGCAAAGGGAAGAAGGGGGTCAAAAAGTCAAAATGAGCAAAGTCGTCGCGACAGGGAAAACCATTGAAGAAGCTGTAGAACGGGGACTTAACCAGCTTGGAGTTCAGAAGGACCGGGTAACGGTCAACGTACTTGAACAGCCGTCAAAAGGATTCCTTGGATTGATCGGTGCGAAGGGAGCCAAGGTAGAATTGACCTTGATCTCTGAAGCCGCACCGGCATCAGCGGCGAGTGCTCCGCTACTGTCTCAGCAGTCAACAAGAGAGAGCAAACCAGAGGCGATCAGCGGCGTACCGCGCCAGGATTCCGGACAACCGGTGGAGGAAGCTTACCAACAGGCCGTTCATTTCATTGTGGATGTCGCCAAGAGCATGGGGCTCGAGGTGGAAGTTGAAATCGTTCATACCAAGGAATCAACTGTTCTGCAAATATCCGGTCCGGATCTCGGGCTGCTGATCGGCAGAAGAGGACAAACTCTCGATGCTCTGCAGTATTTGGCTAATATTGTTGCCAACCGCTATTCCGACAGCTTCATCCGCCTTGTGCTGGATGCGGAGAACTTCCGTGAACGCCGCAAGAAGACGCTTGAGGAATTGGCGGACCGGCTCGCGGGACGTGTAGTCCGGACCCGTAAAGAGGTCGTCCTGGAACCCATGTCCCCGCAGGAACGCAAGATTATTCATTCCAGATTACAAGATCACCGGCAGGTTAACACGCTTAGCAAGGGTGAAGAACCGAACCGCCGCGTCGTTATAACATTGAAGTAGATCTATATGCCGCAATGACTCCTTGACCTATGCGAGGAGTCATTGTTTTTTTGAAATATAACAATTTATATGGTTCGCGAAATATATTACCCTTATATTTCCCGCTGAAACGTATGCCGTCCTTTGGAGGACGGCTTAACCGTTTCCACTTGAAGATACAAATAAGAAAAGATCAAGTCAGAGGTGAATAACAACATGCTTAGTGACACTATTGCTGCTGTATCGACGGCTCTGGGCGAGGGCGGAATTGCCATCATCCGGGTTAGCGGACCGCAGGCTATCAGCCAGGTTGCTCCATTGTTCCAAAGCCGTATCCCCCTTACGGAAGCTGAATCCCATACTGTGCATTATGGACATATTGTAAGTCCGCTGGATGGGGAGCGGATGGAAGAAGTGCTGGTTACGGTTATGAAGGGACCGCGTTCTTTTACAACGGAAGATGTAGTGGAGATCAGTGCCCATGGCGGCGTAATCTCTGTAAGAAGAGTGATGGACCTGCTGCTGCAGCAGGATATCCGGCTGGCTGAGCCGGGGGAATTCACCAAACGTGCTTTTCTGGGCGGACGGATTGATCTTTCGCAGGCGGAGGCTGTTATCGACCTGATTCGTTCCAAATCAGACCGTGCCTTCTCGGTTGCGCTTAAGCAGGTTAGCGGTTCTCTATCCGCACGGATTCATGAGCTTCGGCACACTCTTATTGAGATGCTGGCTCATATTGAAGTGAACATTGATTATCCGGAACATGATGTGGAATCCTTAACTGCCGATTTCATCAAGGACAAGAGCCAAGAGGTTATGGAAGGCATTAACAAGCTGCTTCGTACAGCTAATGAAGGAAAGATTCTGCGCGAAGGGATTACAACAGCAATTGTAGGCCGGCCTAATGTCGGCAAATCCTCCCTGCTTAACGCGCTTGCCCGCGACAACAAGGCGATTGTAACCGATATTCCGGGAACAACGCGTGATGTAATAGAAGAGTATGTTACGATTAATAATATTCCCCTGAAGCTGCTGGACACTGCCGGTATCCGTGAAACGATGGATGTGGTAGAAAGAATCGGTGTGGAACGTTCGAAGGCGGCTTTTAGCGATGCGGATCTGATTCTGCTGGTGCTGAATGCCAATGATGAGCTGCATGAGGATGAACTGGCACTTATGGAACAAATCCACGGTAGACAAGCCTTGGTCATCATGAATAAAATGGACTTACCGTCCCGTCTGGATACGGATAAGCTGCGCTCTTTTTTTGACGAATCGAGCATTGTACCGATGTCTGTGCTGGAAGAGGAAGGACTGGATAAACTGGAAGAGGCGATCTCGGCACTCTTTTTCGGAGGCAAGCTGGAGTCGGGTGACTTGACTTACGTAAGTAATGTAAGACATATTGCCCTGCTGAAGAAGGCGCATAAATCACTTCAGGATGCCTACGAAGCTGCGGAGATGCTTATTCCTATAGATATGATACAGATTGATGTGCGTCTGGCCTGGGAGCAGCTCGGTGAGATCGTTGGAGATACGGCTGCGGATTCTCTGCTGGATCAGATTTTCTCGCAGTTCTGCTTAGGCAAATAAAAGGAGGGAACAGTTATGAATTATGATGGAGGCAGCTATGATGTTGTCGTCATTGGCGCCGGACATGCCGGCTGTGAAGCGGCTCTGGCTGCTGCACGGATGGGCTGCCGCACACTGATGATCACGATTAACCTGGATATGGTGGCCTTCATGCCATGTAATCCATCCATTGGCGGACCCGCCAAGGGCCATGTAGTGCGTGAAATTGATGCGCTGGGCGGGGAAATGGGCCGCAATATAGATAAGACTTTCATTCAGCTGCGGATGCTTAATACCGGGAAAGGACCTGCTGTCCATGCACTTCGTGCACAGGCAGACAAGTTCCTCTATCAGCATGCGATGAAGGAAACGATGGAAAAGACGCCAAACCTGACACTGCGCCAGGGCATGGTGGAAGAACTGATTGTTGAGGACGGCCGCTGTGCCGGGGTTGTTACGAAGACCGGAACCATATATCACAGCAAAACTGTTATCCTGACGACCGGAACCTATCTGCGCGGCAAAGTGATTATGGGTGAACTGACTTATGAGAGCGGACCGAACAATCAGCAGCCGTCCGTACGGTTGTCGGAGAATTTGCGTGAGCTTGGATTCGATCTTGTCCGCTTTAAGACAGGAACACCACCGCGTGTGCATAAGGACACGATTGATTTCTCCAAGACAGAAATCCAGCCGGGCGATGATAAACCGAAATTCTTCTCTTTTGAAACCAAGTCATCAGATAATGAACAGCTGCCTTGCTGGCTGACTTACACATCACCGGTCACACATCAGATTATTAATGACAACCTGCACCGGGCACCGATGTTTACCGGAATTATTGAAGGAACAGGTCCTCGCTATTGTCCATCGATCGAAGATAAGGTCGTGCGGTTCAGCGATAAATCACAGCATCAAATCTTCCTTGAGCCTGAAGGTAAAAACACATCGGAATACTATGTACAAGGTCTGTCTACAAGCCTCCCTGAGGATGTACAACTGGCAGTGCTGCGTTCCATTCCCGGCATGGAAAAGGTTGAAATGATGCGTAACGGCTATGCCATTGAATATGATGCGATGGTTCCAACACAGCTCTGGCCTTCCCTTGAAACCAAACGGTTGCCGGGACTGTTCACAGCAGGGCAAATCAACGGTACCTCCGGTTATGAGGAAGCTGCAGGGCAGGGTGTAATTGCAGGCATTAACGCAGCGCGTAAAGTACAGGAGAAGGAGCCGGTGGTGCTTGACCGGTCCCAAGGTTATATCGGTGTGCTGATTGATGATCTCGTCACCAAGGGAACCAATGAACCTTATCGTCTGCTGACTTCGCGTGCGGAATACCGCCTGCTGCTCCGTCATGATAATGCGGACCTGCGCCTGACTCCAATCGGTTATGAAATTGGACTTATTCCAGAGCAACGGTATGAGGCATTCCTTGATAAAAAAGGACGGGTGGATCGTGAAATCATCCGCCTGCAGGAAACGAAGGTTAAACCTGTTCAAGTAAATGAAGCTCTTGCCGGATATGACTCTGCACCGATTGTTGACGGAAGCAATCTGCTGACCTTAATGCGCCGTCCGGAGCTTGCCTACAGCTTCGTAGATATGATATCGCCTGCCCCGGAAGAACTGGACGAAGAGATGAAGGAGCAGGTTGAGATTCAGATAAAGTATGCCGGATATATTGAGAAACAGCTCCAGCATGTTGAGAAGCTGCAGAAGATGGAGAAGAAGAAGATCCCTGAAGATATCAACTACAATGAGATTCATGGACTTGCGATGGAAGCCCGGCAAAAGCTGACCAAAATCGCCCCCATCTCCATTGGCCAGGCTTCACGCATCGGAGGAGTAACACCGGCGGATATCTCGATTTTGCTGGTACACTTGGAGCATTATAACCGTGTGACAGCGGCGAAAGGATAATCTATGGATAATACGGCAGCCCAGTTCACCGCTCTGCTCAAGGAGCGCGGACTACAGCTCTCAACGAAGCAATTAGAACAATTCGAACTATACTTCCAGGAGTTGATTTCCTGGAATGAGAAGATGAACCTTACTGGTATTACGGAAAGAAGCCAGGTGTATACGAAGCATTTCTACGACTCCCTATCTCTGGCTTTCTATCTGGATATGGATGAAACCAAGAGTCTTGCTGATATCGGATCGGGTGCAGGGTTTCCTGGAATCCCGCTGAAGATTTGTTTCCCGCATCTGAAGCTGACGATTGTAGACTCACTCAGCAAACGGATCTCTTTTTTGCAGCATGTATGTGACACCCTGGGCCTGACGGGAGTACAACTGATCCACGGACGTGCCGAGGATGTCGCCAGACAGTTTGTCCACCGTGATGCTTATGATGTGGTGACTGCCCGTGCAGTTGCCCGCCTATCTCTTTTGAATGAATTTTGTCTTCCGTTCACACGTAAGGATGGAATCTTCGCCGCAATGAAGGGAAGCGACCCGGCTGAGGAATTGGCAGAAGCCAGACGCAGTTTCAAGGAACTTCGCGCTGAACTGCAGAAGGTGGAATCCTTCAGCTTGCCTATTGAAGAATCCGCCCGGCATATTATTCTCGTACGTAAGACCGGGGCAACACCAGCGAAGTATCCGCGTAAGCCAGGAGTACCAGCGAAGTCGCCCCTTGTATAATTGTTTCACGTGAAACAATCAAAATCATATTTACGAAACCAGATCAAGCTCATGCAGAATGGGCTTGATCTTTTTTTATGAGATTTGTGGTATATGCCCCCATCAACGGCATTTTCACCTGTGCCATAACATATAACCTCAAGACTGGACCATATAGAGTTTATTTGTGAATAAGGGGACCCAGGGGGACCTTTAGGCAGGAAAAATAGGTCTATATGGAGAATAGGATTATGAGCAGAAAAGTGATAGAATACTATAGTAAGACTTTTTATAGAGAAGACTCTTCTGCTACTCTGTTACTACCCTGGTTACAGAGAAATGAAGGTCAGAAATATGGCTAGGCTGTTCTTGAATTAAAGAGCTGATCAGCGATCTGATTCATTCTTTAATTGTAGGGAAAGTGACTATGAATAGGATAGATGCTTTTCTCACGCTGTACGATAGGCTTTTCGCAAGAAAGGTTAGAAGGATCGTACTATAACGAAATTAGGTGGTTATGAACGGAATGAAAGAACAATTCACCAAGCTTTTTGGATTTACCGAGCGGAGCAGCGGAGAAGAGATCAAACAAATCCCGGTTCATGAGGTTATCAGCAGTCCATATCAACCACGGACGATATTTGATGATGACAAGATAGATGAGCTATGCCAGACTATCAAAACTCATGGAGTTATCCAGCCGATCGTTGTGCGTATGCGTGATTCCCAGTATGAAATCATTGCCGGTGAAAGACGTTGGCGGGCGGTCAAAAAGCTGGGCATGGAGACTATTCCAGCTCTTGTACGCGAATTCAATGATTCACAAGCAGCTTCAATTGCACTGATAGAGAATTTGCAGCGTGAGGGTCTGACTTCTATTGAAGAGGCAATCGCCTATCAGAAGCTGATTGATCTGCATCAATTGACGCAAGAGAGTCTGGCCCAACGGCTTGGCAAAAGTCAGTCAACGATTGCCAACAAAATTCGCTTGCTGAATTTACCGGAAGCAGTCAAAGTTGCACTAATGGAAAGAAAGATCACTGAGCGTCATGCGCGTTCGCTTTTGTCTCTGGACAGTGAAGAGATGCAGATGAAGGTGCTGGCTGAGATTATCTCCAAAGAGCTCAATGTGAAGCAAACAGAAGCACGTATTGCATTCTATAAAGCCGTTACACAGACTAAGAAATCAAAACGGGTATCCTATACAAAAGATGTTCGTCTCGCTCTTAATACCATTCGCCAATCCATAGACATGGTGTCCGGTTCGGGGATGGAAATCAAGACCTCCGAGAATGACCGTGGCGATCATTATGAGATTGTTATTCAAATCCCAAAAAGATAAATGGTTTCAAAAGCTGAAGGCGGCCCTGAGGTGATTGGCCGCCTTTTCTATGACTAGCTCCAGACGTTATCACACATACACTTTATGGATAAGTTAATGTATATTTGTCTACACTTCCCGCACATGTGATGCCGTAGTATACAAATCATTATGCCAATACAACTCATGACCTTACAAGATGATTCTTTCTAACAATTCGAGGTGAAATAAGTGTCCAAGATTATTGCCATAGCAAATCAAAAAGGCGGGGTCGGTAAAACAACAACCTCTGTAAACCTGGGTGCCGGCATGGCTACTTTAGGGAAAAGAGTGCTGCTTGTTGATATTGATCCGCAAGGCAACACTACGAGCGGCGTTGGCGTCAACAAAGCGGATGTAGCAAATTGCATTTATGATATTCTTATTAATGAAGCAAACCCGCAGGAAACGATATTGGAGACCCAAATCGAAGGCCTTCATATCATACCGGCTACTATTCAATTGGCAGGTGCGGAAATTGAATTAGTCTCTACCATATCCAGAGAACTAAAGCTGAAGAAGGCTCTAAATGCGGTCAAGGCGAATTATGATTACATCATCATCGATTGCCCTCCATCATTGGGCATTCTTACCATTAATTCTCTGACAGCAGCGGATTCAGTCATTATACCGATTCAATGTGAATACTACGCGCTTGAAGGGCTAAGCCAACTGCTTAACACGGTAAGACTGGTGCAGAAGAATCTTAACCCTCACCTTAAGATAGAGGGGGTACTGCTCACTATGCTTGATGCCCGGACCAATCTGGGGATTCAGGTGATTGAAGAAGTGAAAAAGTACTTCCAGGAGAAGGTATATAGAACCATTATTCCGCGTAATGTCCGCCTGAGTGAAGCTCCTTCACACGGACAATCCATTATTACTTATGATTCCCGTTCCAAAGGAGCGGAAGTGTATTTAGAGTTGGCAAAGGAAGTGATTTCTTATGAGTAAGCGCCTAGGCAAAGGCTTGGATGCTTTAATACCTTCTTTATCCATTAACGAGGATGACAAGGTTGTAGAAATACCCTTGTCGCAGTTAAGAGCCAATCCGTATCAGCCGCGTAAAGATTTCAACGAAGAAGCTATTCAGGAGCTGGCTGAATCTATCAGACAGCACGGGGTCATTCAACCAATCATTGTCCGCAGTGTATTGAAGGGTTATGAGATCATTGCCGGTGAACGCCGGTTCCGTGCATCCCAGTATTGCGGCAAAGCAACGATCCCTGCGGTAGTCCGCAGCTTAAGCGACCAGCAGGTTATGGAGATTGCCCTGATTGAAAACCTGCAGCGTGAGAATCTAAACGCAATGGAAATTGCGGTTGCATATCAAGGGCTAATGGATCAATTTGCTCTTACCCAAGAAGAGCTATCACTGAAGGTGGGGAAGTCCAGATCCCATATTGCCAACTTCCTGCGGCTGCTTAGTCTGCCGGAGGAAGTGAAGGATTATGTTTCACGTGGAACAATTTCTATGGGCCATGCCCGGGCAATTGTAGCGCTGAAAGATCCGGAGACGATAAAGCAATTAGCTGAACAGTGTGTGGAACAGCAGTGGAGTGTGAGAGAGTTGGAAGAGGTAGTGAAAAACCTCGACCGCAAACCTGCGAATGGGATCAAAGCTAAGGTGGTCAAACGCGATCCTTATATTGATAACGTTGAGGAAGTATTGCGGGAACGCTTCAAAACAACCGTTAAGATTAAGCAAGGTAAGGAAAAAGGAAAAATAGAATTAAATTATTACAGTGCCCAAGACCTGGAAAGACTGCTGGAGTTGCTCGGGAACTGATTTGGATATTTGTGCCGAAAACATATCCTGAGATATCCCTAAAACGGATATGGAGGGATATGTTTTTTAAACGGAAAATAGTGAGGTGAAGAGATGGAGAGACTGGTTTATCTGGATCATGCAGCAACCTCGTGGCCTAAGCCGCCTGCAGTGGCTGCTGCAATGGTGGATGCTCTGGAGCATTCAGGGGCAAATGCCGGACGCGGTAACCACTCGCTGGCGATAGGTACAGGGCGCGTGCTGGTGCGGGCACGGGCTTTGCTGGCTCAACTGTTCGCTGTCTCCAATGCTCAGAATATTGCCTTTACCCATAACACAACCATGGGGCTAAATATGGCTATTAAGGGTACACTTCAACCAGGGGATCATGTAATTTCAACGATGACAGAACATAACTCTGTACGCAGACCCTTAGAGTATTTGCGCCGGACAATAGGTATTGAAGTAGATTATTTACAGGTGGATGGTGAGGGGCAGGTTGATCTGCTAGAACTTCAAAAATCGTTCCGCCACAATACCAGAATGGTGGTTTGTAATCACAGCTCCAATCTGCTCGGGAGTATACTTCCTCTTGGAATTATTGGCGATATGGCCAAATCACACGGAGCTGTGTTTCTGGTAGATGCTGCTCAGAGTGCGGGCTCACTAGATATAAATGTGCCGGAAATGAATATCGATCTGCTGGCTTTTCCGGGGCACAAAGGGTTGTTAGGACCTCAAGGCACCGGGGGACTGTATATATCGCCACACTTAGATCTGGAACCTCTGATGCACGGCGGAACAGGCAGCCAGTCGGAAAATAGTGATCAGCCCATGGTGCGGCCTGACCGCTATGAAGCTGGCACTCAGAACGCTGTTGGTGTAGCCGGGCTACTGGCGGGTGTGAAGGAGATACTGGCCATGGGAACGGAACGGATTCATATGCAGGAGTGGGAGCTGACGCAGAGGCTGATGGAAGGCTTGGCCTTCATCCCGGGGATTAGGATTCTCGGCCCTGGCCTGGGCATTCAGCGCAGCGGAATTGTCGCGTTTGTAGTGGAGGGACAAGAGTCAGCGGATATTGCCCATCGCCTGGACCGTGAATATAACATTGCAGTGCGTGCAGGCATGCATTGTACGCCGCTGGCCCATAAAGCCGCAGACACTTTGGAGAGTGGTGCGGTGAGGGCGAGTGTTGGTGTAAGCTCGACAGAAGAGGATGTTAACAGATTGCTGGATGCCATGGCCGAAATGTATGGTGCTTCACGAACAAGATAACAAGTGGACATGGTGTTGGCGTCCTTTTTAAAGGACGGTACCGTTCGGCGGGAAATAGAAGGATAGCTATCATGTGAAACCTGATGAATTTTTATATTTAGACAAAGGATGGTCCATATATGTCGGAATTAAATGAAGTAATAAGTGAACAGCTGTCGGTGTTCATTATGGGTTTTGCAGTGATAATTATTCTGCTGGCAATTGTTCTAATTATTCAAGGTGCCAAGATCCGCAAGATGCGGCGCAGATATGAAGCGATGATGACCGGGAACGGCATTGAGGATCTGGAGAGCCTGCTGGTAAACCTGAAGAACCAGGGAGATATGCTGGAGGATGGTCAGCGTGAGCATAAGGCAATGATTGAAGCCGCACAAGCCAAAATGCGGGGGATGAAGTCCAAGGTAGCCATGAAACGCTATAATGCCTTTGGAGAGCGCGGCAATGATCTGAGCTTCTCGCTTGCCATTCTGGATGACAACCATAGCGGAATTGTGCTGAGCAGCCTGCACAACCGCGAGAACTCATATATATACTCCAAGCCGCTTGAAAAGGGAGAGTCGCAGTATCCCCTGTCTCCAGAGGAGAAGGAAGTTATTGCTCTCGCGCTGCAGCAGATCTAGCATGAAGGTTCCATTGCTTAAGTGCGGAGTATAGGCTGGAAGCAATGATATCGGATAATCTCATTACAAGGCTTAATCTCGTATTCTGCAGTACAAAATACTCCATGAAGCCGCCGACATTCACAATGCCTGTCAAATGGATATCACCTACTGGCGGGAGTTGCTTGTTGACCCCTGCTCCCGGCCGGAGGGGGCCGTCTACGACCTGGATGCAGCCAACGCTTGTTGACTGGCCCAGACAGGCATCAATTCCGATGATGAACGGGTTAGGGTGCTTCTGATAAATGAGGGAGAGAGTCTCCTCCAGGTTAACAGCATGAACTGGCTCGTCCAGCGTTCCGTAGAGATGGAATAAGGGGCTATGGAAGCGGGCAAGCGCAGTGCCGACCAGCGGTCCAAGTGAATCACCGGTAGAGCGGTCTGTGCCTACACAGACAATAACAATTGGTGTATCTGTACGTGTGCGTGAAAAGTGAAAAAGAAGCCGATGAGTAATCGCAGAATAGATATCAGGATCAGCATGTGATATTTTTAAACAGGATGGTTCTTGCAGGGATGAAGCTTTAGAAGAGAAATTCATATGATCTTCCTTTCTGTTCTGATGATCCTAGTATATGGATGAAAGTGGCTTTTTATACTATGGCGGCAATAGATAGGACGAATAGCCCAGAGGAGGCGCGGAGTGTGGAGGATGAACTGCTAATAGCCTTTGATTCGACCCAGCAGGCGCTGCGCGCTGAGATGCTGCTGGAATATGCGGAGATTGAAATTGATATATTTCCTACACCCAAGGAGATTACAGCCGGTTGCGCCATGTCGATCCAATTCTACCGGAATGCATTGGAAGAGGTGCGGGTCATTGTGGCGGAGCAGAATGTAGAGATACGCGGGATCTTTGCCAAATCAAGTGATGGTATTGGATATGTGGAGGTTGTGGAGAAGGAGGGGCAGGATGAATAACTGGATGCTGGAAGTGACAACACCGAGCGAGGCAGTCGAAGAAGCGGTCCGCTTTAAGGATAGAATATGGGAATGGATAACCAATGCAGATATGTGGGCAACCGTGCTGTTTTCCGGGGTACAGATTCTGCTGCTTTTTCTTGTGACCCGGGTGATTATTAAAGTAGTCTCGGGTGTTATCGACCGTTCCCTGGAGAGGGAGACGCGGGGAAGGCGCTTAGCGAATAACCGCCGATTCTCAACAGTAGGCGGACTTATGAAAAATGTGGTTGCCTTCATCTGTAATTTTGTCATGATTATGATGATTCTGTCTGTATTCCAATTCGATCTGAAACCGCTGCTGGCCGGGGCCGGAGTTGTGGGGCTGGCGATAGGGTTCGGCGCACAAAGTTTGGTCAAAGATGTAATTACCGGTTTCTTCATCATCTTCGAGGATCAATTTGCAGTAGGCGATGTCATCCAGAGTGGAACCTATAAAGGTACGGTAGAAATGATTGGCCTGAGAACGACCCGGCTGCTGAGTGCGACAGGGGAAGTGCATATTATACCGAATGGCACGATTGTAAACGTTACGAATTATTCGCTGGCTAATGCCCTGGCGGTAGTGGATGTGCCTGTCAAAATAGAGCGGGGTTTAGAAGCAACACTTGCACTGATTGGAGAAGCGCTTAAGGGGATAGAGGAACGGAACCCCAGTGTAATTGACTATCCCAATGTACTGGGTATTCAGTCGATGAGTACTTCGGAGTATGTAATCCGGGTGGCGGCTAATTGCATGCCTAACGCCAGAGATTCCGCAGAGCGGCAGATTCAGAGTGATATTAAGCAGGCCCTGGAGCAGCAGAGCGCTTTGGAAGCAGCCAAGGCAGAGCAGGAGGCTCGTGTGCAGGCAGACAGGGAGGCAAGGGAGGCTGAAGCGGCTCAAGAGGAGGAACTCTCTGAGAGCGCCCGTAGAGCCCGTGAGGAGCAGCAGGCAAGTCCGAGAAGACAGATAGCTGCTGCGCAAGAGGGAGAGGAAGGGGAAGAAGAATAATGGAACGCAAAGTATTCGGGCTGGGTGATATTGTACAGATGAAGAAGCCGCATCCCTGCGGAACGAACGAGATGGAGATTATCCGTATGGGAATGGATATCCGGATTAAATGTACCGGCTGTCAGCATAGCGTCCTAATCCCCCGTGCTAAATTCGAAAAAAATATGAAGAAGGTTCTTCATTCTGCTGAGAGCGGAGCCGAAAACAATTAAGCTTGCAGCAGAGGTAAAGCGCTAGTGCAAAAAGCTTGCAATTGTAACTTTGGCATGATATAATAACTCTTGCTGCGGAGAGGTACCCAAGAGGCCCAAGGGGGCTGACTCGAAATCAGTTAGGCGTGTCACAGCGTGCGTGGGTTCGAATCCCACCCTCTCCGCCACTTCAGCATTATATACAATAACTACTATCCCTTCGTTCAGGTGACGAAGGTTTTTTTATTTCTGCATGAAGACATACAAAAAAGAGAGACCTTTGCAGGTCTCTCTCCAGAGGCAGTACATCAATGATGTTTGGAAATCTCTGTTTGTAGCCGCTAAAGTGAAACAGGTTGTGCCAGGCTGCTTTTTTTAGGAGCGGCCTTTACTCTCCCCGGGTTACAATAGTTGCTGATTCAGAATCCCTGTGATTGTGTTCGTCTACGACGTTCAACGGAACCACACCTCTCTTTTGTACTGCCTGAGTATAGTATGTGCAGCCGGACAGGTTTTATACATGCGATTGATTAATTAATGCACGCGTGCTTTCTCGACTTTTTTCCACTTGCGGTTCTGGTTGGAGGTCTCAGGAAACGTGTCGCCCTTCTCCATTTCAATCCGCTTGGGATTCTGGATCTCGGTATGGAAGCTGCGCGCTTCGCCTACTTCTGTATAAACCCCCGGATTGGGGGCTTTATCGCCCTTTTCGTACTCTGTTTTCTCGCCCATAGTATGATAAGCCTCCTTCTGTAAAGTGGTGGAGCGGTTATATTGTGGCCTTGCAGAGACATCTTCATGTAATTAATATCGGTCCATGATCTGGTGCGTATGAATAAAGCTTGCATTCATCAGTGGGATTTGGTATATTGATTTGGTGCGAGTCTATGTTTGTGCTCGTTCCTTGCTCCTGACGTGATCAGGGGCCTCAGACCATAAGGAGGTGAAAATTATGCGCAAATATGAAGTCATGTACATTATTCGTCCTGACATTGAACAAGAAGCCGTTCAAGCAGCAGTCGAAAAATTCCAAGGCATCATCTCCAACGGCGGAGAAATTACAAAGCACGATGTGCAAGGTAAACGCCGTCTTGCGTATGAGATCAAGAAATTCCGTGATGGCGTTTATGTTTTGGTTAACTTCAATGCAGAACCTGCAGTAGTTACCGAATTGGAACGTCTCATGAAGATTTCCGACGAAGTAATTCGTTATCTCATTACGAATGACGTTGCCTAAGATATTGACAAGCTTTGTAACGAATCGCGCTATAAGGAGGGGATTGAATTGTTGAACCGTATCATTCTGATCGGTCGGTTGACCCGTGACCCGGAACTTCGTTATACTCCCGCTGGTGTTGCCGTAACGCAGTTTACGCTTGCCGTAGACCGCAACTTTACGGGCCAGAATGGTGAACGCGAAGCGGACTTTATCCCGGTAGTAACCTGGAGACAGCTGGCTGAGACCTGTGCCAATTACTTGCGCAAAGGACGACTGGCAGCCGTAGAAGGACGCATCCAAGTACGGAATTACGAGAATAATGAAGGTAAACGTGTATACGTCACTGAAGTTATTGCTGATAATGTCCGATTCCTGGAATCCTCGCAGAACCGTGAAGGCGGAAATGCACCAAGTGGTGGAAGTACTCCCGAAGAGCCTGCCTTTGGTGGCGGCGGTAACGGCGGTAACAGTGCACGCGGAAATAACAACAATTTCTCGCGTAACAACAATACTCAAGATCCTTTTTCAGGCGATGGAAAACCGATCGATATATCGGACGATGATTTGCCATTTTAATAAGGAAGGACTGAACTGAACATGGCTTTTAAACCAAGAGAAGGCGCGGACAACGACAAAAGACCGGCACGTCGTGGTGGACGCAACAAGCGTAAAAAAGTGTGCTACTTCACTGTGAACAAGATTACTCACATTGACTATAAAGACACTGAGCTTCTTAAGAAGTTCATCAGCGAACGCGGAAAGATTTTGCCGCGTCGTGTAACTGGTACAAGTGCAAAATACCAACGCGCTCTGACCATTGCTGTAAAACGCTCGCGTCAAATCGCGCTGCTGCCTTACACAACGGAATAGGACGTTTTATGAAGCAGCCGGCTTAGCCGGCTGCTTTTTTGCATGCATACAAAAGAAATACGCGGGCAAAAACTGTATAATAGGGGCAGAATACTAGCTATATAGATTGAACTTGAAAATATTCTCTGGAGTCACGGCAATCCCATAATAGAAAAAATACAAGTTCAATCTATATAGGCCATTTAAATAAAACTTGGAGGAATGAACAATGATCAGCGCAAGTCCTTACATCATTATTGAGCACGTGCAGGAGTCTGTGGAGTACTACAAGAGCGTTTTTGGCGGAGAGATCAAGGTTCTGAATGAACATAATGGCAAGCTGCTGCATGCTGAGCTGCATTTGGGGCAGACACTGATTCATTTCTCCGATGATTACGGCAAAGGTGCCAAGACAGAGAATGTAAGTGTTATTCTGGGGCTGGACAACGAAGATGAGATGCGGGCGATTTATGAGAAACTGAGCTCAGAGGGCGGGCAGGTCAAGGTGGAGCTGCAAAAAACCTTCTTCGGCGCACTTCATGGACAGGTTACCGACGGTAAAAACGGAATTACATGGGTAATGAATTGCTTTGCCGGCAATTGACAACCGGATTCCAGATGTAGTAAATTACAGGTATCCTATAACTAAAGGGGAAATTTTGATGTTGGTGAGCGTTCTTAACTAAGCAACTTCATATCATTCCGGCAGTAAGCCGCAGCGTGCTCCAATCATTGCCAGGAGCATGTCTTGTTAGACTATGTCCAGGTGACATGTCTGATTAGCCGCGGGCTGTAAGAATGAATGATTTAGTTAAGAACACACGCGAAGCGTCATGATGGCCTCTTTACGGCTATTATTCTCTTTGTGATTAACCGTGCTCTTTGCAGCACGGTTTTTTCTGTTTTCAGGAGCTTTTCATCCAGCGGGTGGGGCCAGTACCTGAAGCCAAAGAGGAGAATAGCATTCAAAAGAGGGCGAAGACTGCCGCAGTGGCGGGTCTTCGCCCTTTTTGCGTTAGGGAGCAAACCTGAAATACAGGCATCTATATAAGGAGGAATCAGAGTGAATCTACAGAGTATGAACACCTTGGAATACGAGACAATCAAACAGGAGTTAATGCGCCATGCCGTATCCTATGAAGGGAGAAGATATGTGAGCGAGCTTGCGCCGATGACCTATCTGCCGGCCATACACCGTGCACTGGATGAAGCGGACGAAGCCAAAGAGCTGCTGGAGCGGGGGGCGAGTGTGCCCATTCCGTCACTGGAAGGCATTGAGTGGGTTCTGTCACTGCTTGGAACCGGTTATCTGTACAATGAGCAGGATTTCACCGCAGTATCCGTGTTCCTGCACAGCTGCGGACAGCTGCGTAAGTACATGGCATCCAAGGAGCAGAGTGCGCCGCGTATTGCTGCTTACGGAGCTTCTCTGCAGGAGCTGAGTTCTGTCAGGGATGAGATCGAACGTTGTATCCGGCTGGGTGTTATTGATGATCAGGCCAGCAAAGGACTGGAGCGGGTGCGCAAACGGCTGGCTGTGGCCAAGGATCGTCTGCACCGAAAGCTGGAGAGTATTATGGCGCGCCATAAGTCCATCCTTCAGGAGAGTCTGATCAGCATGCGCGGCGGCCGGTATGTGATTCCGGTGAAACGGGAGTATCATAAGCAAATTAAAGGTTCCGTGCTGGATCAGTCGACCAGCGGGCAGACCGTCTTCGTAGAGCCGGACGAGGTGGCCTCCCTTCAGGGGGAGATTGAGCTATTGTCAGCTGATGAAGCCCGGGAGGAAGGAATCATCCTAAGTATGCTGACAGGGCTGCTAGAGCAGGAACAGGCTGCTCTGCGGCTGAATATTGAAGTAACCGGTACTTATGATTTCATCTTCGCCAAGGGAAAGTATGCCAGGGTTCTTAATGCCCGGACGGTCTCACTGAATGAACGCGGCTTCCTGCGGATGAATGGGGGCAGGCATCCTCTGCTCAAGGATATGGTGCCGGTCAGTCTGGAGTTTGGTCAGGGCTACAAATCTCTGATCGTAACCGGCCCCAATACAGGCGGCAAAACAGTAGTACTCAAAACGCTGGGCCTGCTGTCGTTGATGGCGCAATCCGGTCTGCTGGTGCCGGTTGCGCCGGGCAGTGATTTTACTGTGTTCAGCAATGTAATTAGCGTAATTGGCGATGGTCAGAGTCTGACGCAGTCGCTCAGTACCTTCTCTGCACAAATGAAGAGCATAGAAGGAATGCTTAGTGATGCCGGCAGAGGCGTACTTCTGCTGATTGATGAGCTGGCGGCAGGTACGGACCCCGGGGAAGGGTTCGCACTTTCGATTGCTATTCTGGAGGAGCTGAACCGTAAGGGTGCTAATATTGTGGTAACCACCCACTTCAACGAACTTAAGGTATTTGCTGCAGCTACACCGGGATTTCATAATGCACGGATGGAGTTCGATAAAGAGACTCTGCAGCCGCTGTACCGGCTGACGATTGGCGAAGCGGGCGAGAGCTATGCCTTGCAGATTGCCGAGCAGCTCGGCATAAACAAACCGGTTATTGAGCGTGCCAAACAGCTTGTAGCCGAGCAGCAGGAGCATAGAGGCAGCCAGAGGCCGTGGAATAGCCCCTACAGACAGGAACAGAGTTCAAGAGCTGCTGATGCAGAGAAGAGGAATGCTGCGTCCCAGAGCGGCAATCCGGATCAAAACCGGGATGATGCAGCTGATGCGGGGCACAGCGTTCCGGCGGCGAAGCCCGATTTTGAAGTGGGAGATGCTGTTTACGTCACTACCCTGGGGCGCACGGGAATTGTATATATGAAGAAGGACAGCCGGGGGATGGTCGGAGTGATGATCCAGAAACAGAAAATAACCGTAAACCATAAGCGCTTGAAGCCATATCTGTCCAAAGAGGAGCTATACCCGGAGGATTATGATTTTGATATTATTTTCGAGAGCAAGGATACCCGCAAGAAGCGCAAACTGATGCAGAAGAAGCATGTTGAGGGCCTTAGCATCATACATCCCGAGGAGGAAAAATAAGTGTGATTACTCCAGAAGTCTGCCCGTCAGGGCAGGCTTTTTTCACATTTCACGGGGGCCTCTGCAGACCGAATAGAAATTAAAGGCTTCACTTTAGAGCCAATATTGGTTATCCTCTATTATGTGGCGTAGTCAAATGTCCATGAGCTGAACAATGAGAGTTATAGTAAAATTCAGTGTAGAAACCGCTTACATTAAAGCGCGATGGAACCCGGGAGGGAAGAAATATATGTCAAAACATATCATCGGCCGGCTAATGCTCCTGCTTATGCTTGCGGTGGCGTTGTCTGCATGCAGCGGGCCAAGCCCGGGCGCCGAGTCTTATATGACGCGCTTAAGCAAAACAGCCGATGAACCTATAGCAGGCGGGACAGTAACATATGGATATTCATCTGCGTTTCAGGGCAATTTCGAACCGGCCTTTATTGAAGGGGAAGACGATGCAAATGTGCTTGAATTCACTACGGAAGCCATGTTCAAAGTCAACGATGACCTGTCTACCGCTCCTAACATTGCCACTTGGCAGGAATCTGAGGATCATACGGTATTTACGTTCACCATTAAACCCGGTGTCCGCTGGCATAACGGCGATGAGCTGACCGTGGAGGACTGGAAGTTTGCCCTGGAGACCATCGCCAGCCCGGATTATCCGGGCTCCAGGTATTATAGCGTGGAAATGATTAAGGGAGCCGAAGCTTACCACCTGGGGGAGGCCAAGGAAATCACCGGACTCAAGGTGATGGACCCGTATACGCTGCGTATTACGATGAATTCAGCGCGGGCGAACATGATCGATAATCTGTGGGCCTATCCGATGAACAAGAGGTATTTCGAGGGCGTCGCAGTGAAGGATATGTTGGACAGTGATCAGGTCCGTAAGCAGCCTATTGGCACCGGTCCTTTCATGATTAAGGCTATTGTGCCGGGTGAGAGTGTCGAGATGATACGGTTCGATGACTATTATAAAGGGGAAGCTCTGCTGGACGGAGTAACCTACAAGGTCATTGACAGCAAGGACATGACGGCCCTGCTTGAAGCCGGAGACATCGATATCGGTACCCTTCCGCGGGATGCTTACCAGGCTGCAGGGCAGCTGAACAATGTGGAGATCAAAGTGACACCGGGGCTGTCTTATGAATATATAGGGTTCAAGTTTGGACACTGGGATGATGAGAGCGGCCAGGTGGTGATGGATAATCCCAAATTCCAGGATAAGCGGCTCCGCAAAGCGATGTATTATGCGCTTGACCGGCAAGGTATTATTGATAAATATTCCTATGGCCTGGGAACACTGATCGAGACTCCTATTCCCAGCTCAAGCTGGGCTAAGATCGATGACCAGGAAATAGATACCTATGCCTATCTTCCGGAGAAGGCAGAGACCCTGCTGGATGAGGCAGGATATCTCGATACGGACGGAGACGGGCTCCGCGAGGATCCAAGCGGTAAGAAATTCACGATTCATTACGACGCGATGTCCGGGAGCAAAACAGCAGAGGCGCGTACTGCAGCGATTCTGCAGAACTGGCATGATGTCGGCCTGAATGTTCAGTTAAACGGCGGCAGCCTGAAGGAGCTGAACAGCTTTTATGAAGCGGTAGAGTCCGATGATCCGTCCGTAGAGCTGTTTAACGGTGTATGGGGGCTGGCCAGCGACCCCGATCCTTCGGGCTTATGGCGGGCAACCGATTCGTGGAATTATCCGCGGTGGACGTCCAAGCGCAGCGAGGAACTCATCCGTGACGGGGTAAGCCTGAAAGCTTACGACCAGGATTTCCGCAAAGAGGTTTATTATGAATGGCAGAAGCTGATTAATGACGAGGTTCCGATGATCTTTTTCTCCGAACGCTCTAATATTACCGCGGTTAATAAACGCCTCCAGGGTGTATCTACGAACGCGCTCAGCAACATACGTGATCCGCAGAACTGGTGGATAAAGGAAATCGAATAGATAAATAATGACGGTCCGATCTGTTGCCTATGCAGGCAGTGCGGGCCGTCATTTTTAATTATTTTTTGGAAATGGGCATCAAAACGGACTTTCCTGCGTCATATACTTTAAGGAATACAGGCGGCTATCGCGCCGATGCTGTCGTTATTTGTTGTTTCTTTTTAGGTGTGAAGTGATTACAATAGAAATATTGTTTATGTGTCAAAGCAGTTTTCCAGGTTTATTCTACAATTAGAACGACCCGAAATCCCGGAAAGGGGGAACCATATCCTTAAGCAGGGCAGCGCATAGCAGCAAGAAGAGCCCAGTCATGACTGTCTGAAAGTCCAGGCAGGCATTATAAATAGAGCACGGCAATCACGGCAATCATATGTACAATCCACCATAAAGAAGGAATTATAATTATGAAAAAAATAAAAAAACTGAAGAAAAGATACATTGCACTCATTGTAGCCCTGGTCATTGTAGCCGGAGGATTTTTGTTCCAGAAGCCGCTCGCGGTGCTGGCCTTTGACCTCTTTTTGTCGGATCAGGTGGAAACCAAGCTGGCGGAAGAATCCTACCAGCCTTTGGACAATAACGGTACAACTACCACAACGGTTAAACCTGCCCCGGTAGTATACAAAAGCGACCCGTTCTCTTTAATGCTCCTGGGTACAGACCAGCGGGGCAATGAAGTGGCCCGGTCCGATACGATGATCTATGCCGTCATCCGTCCGGAGGATTATAAGATTCTGCTGATCTCAATCCCCCGTGACACGTACACGGAAATTATCGGGCATGGTGACAATAAGAAGGACAAAATCACGCATGCTTATGCTTTTGGCGGCCAGCAAATGGCTAAAGATACCCTGGAAGCACTGCTGGGCCATGATATTCAATATTATGCCACAATTAATTTTCAGGGCCTGAAGGATGCGGTTGACGCTATTGGCGGTGTTCCGCTGCCGATCAAGAAGGATATTGTCAACAAAGGTGCGGATCATGAGAAATTCACCATTAAGGCCAATAAGTCGAATTATAGTGGTGAAGAGGCGCTTAACTACACCCGTTACCGCGAGGATAGCGATTTCAACCGGACTAAACGCCAGCAGGTATTTATCGATGTAGTAGCGAATAAAATGTTATCAATCAGCCAAATCGGCAACATCCCGGAGCTGCTGGATATTATGGGCGATAATTTCAAAACAGACATACAGCCTTCCACGATTATCAGTCTGGCTAAGAAATTCATGGGCGGCAAGGATATGGATATCTCCAGCTTCACGGTGATGGGCGAAGGCGAACGTATCAATGGCGTGTATTACGATATTGTTGATGAAGAGGATCTGAGTGAAGCTAAGGCCATGATCGATAACTGGATGAATGCCAGCACACCAGTGGACCAGCTAATTGAACCAGGCAAAGCAGAGAATGCCCTGGAGCCTGCGGCTACAGCTACAGCCCAGTAAGGGCGGACGTGTACCTTCTGTCCCCCATAAAAACAGCAGCCATTCGCAAGGTTAATGGCTGCTGTTTATTGTCTTCATGGTATAATGAAGTGGAACGAATTGCTGTCTCAGGCGTATAACTACGGTGGGCCTTGCAGCACGGAAGGTAGAGCATCATTCCTTCGGAACTCTTTGAGGAGGATCAAGAGATGAATATTGCGTTTTTTTTACTTCCGAAACAGGAGGTAGCTTGCGTTACACTGGATTCGACGCTGCGCCAGACCTTGGAACGGATGGAGTTTCACCGCTATACCGCAGTGCCGATTCTGAACCGGAACGGGGAATATGCCGGAACAGTCACAGAAGGTGATTTGCTCTGGTACATGAAGGAGTCGGGCGGCGCCGTTACTTTTGAGAATGCTTCCAAATATCTGCTTAAGGATGTACCGCTGCGGATGAATAATCTGCCAGTATCCATTGATGCGGATATGGAGGACTTGATTAACCTGGCCAAAGTACAGAACTTTGTACCTGTAGTTGACGACATGAAACGGTTCATTGGTATTGTACGCCGGAGTCAGATCATCGAATATTGCGAAAAGGTTGTCTCGCGGCAATCCCAGGAATCGTTATAACCTCATCCATATGGCGACAAATGCTTAAGGAACCAAGGCCTGTATTTCCGGCGTAACGGAATGCGGGCCTTTTTTGAAAGGCGGGCTGTAGATACCTTCCGGTATGCCTGTAAAGTCCATGAATCAAGCCCGGATTTAAGGCTCCGCTATGCGGATGATCCGGGAGGCTGGCGTCCGTGTGGCTCGGAAATATTTATGCTATAATGGAGAATAATGCTTTTTGCCGGAGGTAGAGAGACGTGCCCAATGTGCCGAAGGACCTGGACGTGGCCAAACGCGCCAAGGTAATTGAGTGGTTAAAGACCGAAGTAATCGATCAAGTCTCACGGTTATTCAAAGCGTTGTGGGAAGGCAGTACCGCCCGTGTAGGCGACAGCCTGGCCAGCCTGATTATGAGCTCATATATATTGGGGCGCAGACTTGGTATCCCTTATCGTGAACTGGATGACTTGCTGATGGAGAAGCTGAGAAAGCACAGGCAGGAAGGCCATCAGCTGGAAGAATGGTACCAGGATATATCTGCACTAGAAGAACATATGCGTAAGAGGTGAATACTGTTGAAATTTCGCTGGACATCTGTGGCTTGGAGCATAGCTTATCTGCTGCTGCTGTTATCCCTGTCCACCCCATTACTGCTTATCACGACGCTGTTTATGATTATCCCGGCCATTGTGCTCTTTACGACGCTTAGCACGAAGCAGTTTATTCTGCATATAGTGCCGGTCCTGCTGATTGTGGGCCTGATTACACCGTTTTACGTATTGATAGCAATTTATTTTCTGATACCGGCCCTTGTAATGGGACGCCGGTATAAGAAACGCGCATCAGCGATGTCTACGCTAATTGCCGGTATGGTCGCAGTATTAGGTGAATTCCTGCTGATTCTGTTAATCAGTACTACATTCCTGCAGTTTAATTTGTACGATTATGTATACGATGTTCTGCAGACTTATACGGACTGGCTGGCCACTATGGGGGCAAGCAATCCTCTGCTCTCCGAGATCACCATTTCATCGGATCAGATTGGCATGATGAGCTGGTTGACCATCCAGGCTATTCCGATGACGCTCATCCTTAGCGCATTCATCATAGCTGTCATTACGCATTCCATTGTCCGTCCGATTCTGAACAGCATGGAATACGCGGTGCCAAGACTGAAGCCTGCACGGGAGTGGAGACTGTCCAGAGCCTTCATCTGGTATTATCTGCTTGGCGTAGTGCTCAGCCTGCTCTTCGGCGGTTCGGACAGCGGCTTCATGCTGATGGTCTCGGCCAATCTGCTGCCGCTGCTGCAAATCGCATTCAAGATTCAAACCATCGGTTTCCTCTTCTTCCTCATACATGAACGGAAGTGGAGCAAGATAGTAGCGCTGCTGCTGGCGATACCTGTTATCGTCCTGCCGGGATTCTGGATTATCGGTGTTGTCGATCTGGCGTTTCCGCTGCGGGAGCTTGTGAAGAAATCGAAACGATAGGGTGAGAGCTCATGCCAAAATTTCTGCAAAGACGCTGGCACGGGTATCATACCGTGTGGGCGTTCTTGCTGCTGCTGGTCCTGATTATAGTGGTCAGTATCTATAACTGGGTCCTCGGTGTTGCCAGCCTCTTCCTGGCCGGCACATTGTGTTTCACCATGCTGCAGGCCGAGCTGTCGTTCCGCCGCAACCTTGTAGATTATATTAACGGCCTCTCCTTCCGCATTAAACGGGTGGAAGGAGAGGCTGTAAGTATGCTTCCCTTAGGGATTATCCTGTACAGTGAAGACCGTACAGTGGAGTGGAATAACCGCAATGCCAGCCAGATCTTCTCCCGCAAGACTCTTGTGGGTGAAGATATGCAGGAGCTGATGCCCGATGTCATTGCTTCTCTGAAGAATATACCGCAGAAGCGCGAACCCGCCAAAGACGGTGCGCTGAAGGATCACCGCCAGGAGATCACGGTCGATGACCGTTATTATCAGGTGGTGGTGATTCCAAGTGAACGTCTGCTCTATCTCTACGATATCACTGAGCTGGTGGTCCTGCGTGAGCGGTATGAGGAAGAAAAGCTGGCGATCGGTATTGTAATGATGGACAATCTGGATGAAGCGGCCCAGGGAATGGACGATCAGCAGCGCACATCGCTGATCGCGAAGGTAGCCAGCGAGATTACGGAGTGGAGCAAGCAGTTTGAAGTCTATCTGCGCCGCCTGTCTTCAGAGCGGTATCTGATGCTGCTGAACCACCGCAGTCTCCAGGCGCTGGAGGAGAGCCGGTTCGTTGTACTCGATGAGGTCCGCGAGATGACGGCTGATCTCAAGGTGCCGATGACGCTCAGCATAGGCCTTGCCTATGGCTCGGAATCGGCCAGCGAGCTCGGAGCTCTTGCCCAGTCGAGTCTGGATATGGCACTGGGCCGGGGTGGAGACCAGGCGGCTGTGAAGGCGGGCCAGCGGCTCTCCTTCTACGGCGGCAAGAGCAATGCCGCAGAGAAACGGACGAGGGTACGGGCGCGGGTGATCGCCCACGCCCTGCGCGATTTGATGCAGGAGAGCGACCGGGTGCTGATTATGGGGCACAGGGTGCCTGATATCGATGCTGTAGGTGCGGCAATCGGCCTGCTCAAGGCCGCGCAGATGTACAATGTGGAAGCCAGTATTGTAATGGAGACGCCGAATCCGTCCATTACCCGCATGATGGAGCAGATCCGTAAGGATGAAGCGCTATACAAGACCTTCATCACGACAGAGCAGGCACTGCAGGTTATGACGGAGCATACGCTGCTAATTGTTGTAGATACACATAAGGCTTCCATGACAATGGAGCCGCGGCTGGTGCAATACGCCAGCCGGATCGTAGTAGTAGACCATCACCGCCGGGGAGAAGAGTTCATCAATGATGCGGTGCTCGTGTATCTGGAGCCTTACGCATCTTCAACCTGTGAGCTGGTGACCGAGCTGCTGCAGTATATTCACGACAAGATCAAGCTCAGTCCGCTGGAGGCTACAATGCTGCTGGCGGGTATCACGGTGGATACGAAGCATTTCGCGCTGCATACCGGGTCGCGGACCTTCGAGGCAGCCGGATTCCTGAGGCGTGTCGGGGCAGATACGATTCTGATTCAGCGCATGCTGAAGGAGGATCTGCAGGAGTACATCTCCAAGGCGGAGATTATCAAGCATGCGCGGATGGTATATGATCATATCGCGCTGGTGGTTACTGCGCCGGGAATGAAAATCCCACAGCTGCTGATTGCCCAGACGGCGGATACGCTGCTGGGGATGACGAATGTGGTTGCCTCATTCGTGATCAGTGAGCGGCCTGACGGCCTGATCGGCATCAGTGCCCGGTCACTGGGGCGGATGAACGTACAAGTGGTTATGGAGAAGCTGGGGGGCGGCGGACATCTGTCCAATGCGGCTGTACAGCTTGAAGGAACCACTAAGGAAGCAGAAGCCAGACTGCTTGCAGTACTGGCCGAAATTGAATCGAAAGAGGGGCTATTCGAATGAAGGTCATTTTCATCAAGGATGTTAAGGGTCAAGGCAAGAAGGGGCAGGTTAAAGAGGTATCCGAAGGTTATGCAGCCAACTTCCTGCTGCCGCGCGGACTGGTTCGTCCGGCTACCGACGGCAATGTGAAGACGCTGGAGAACCAGGCGGCAGCGGAACAGCGCCGTAAGGACCAGGAGAAAGAGGAAGCTGTTCAGCTCGGCAAGAAGATTGATGAGCTGACCTTGACGCTGAAGGCCAAAGCGGGCGAAGGCGGGCGTCTGTTTGGAGCAATCACCAGCAAACAGATCGGCGAAACGCTGGCAGCTACGCAGGGAATCGTGATCGACAAGCGCAAAATTGAACTGAGCGATCCGATCCGCCATGTAGGCACGTTCCAGGTAACAGTGAAGCTGCACACTGAAGTAAAGGCTAACCTCACGGTGCAGGTAACGGAGGAGTAGAATGGGTGGAGATCTCTTTTTCGATCGGGTTCCCCCGCAGAATCTAGAGGCAGAACAGGCCGTACTAGGTGCGGTTCTGCTGTCGGATGAAGCGCTTATTACCGCGATGGAGCGGGTGAATACCGAAGACTTCTACGACAAACCGCATCAGATGATATTTGAGGCGATGGTGCAGCTCGGAGAAGAGAGCCAGCCGATTGATCTGATTACATTGACATCCCGGCTCCAGGACAAGGGGGAGCTTGAGGATGTCGGCGGTGTCAGCTATTTGGCTAAGCTGGCGCATGCAGTACCGACTGCGGCCAACGTCGACTATTATGCACAGATTATAGAAGAGAAGGCGATGCTGCGGCGGCTGATCCGTACAGCAACGCAGATTGTCAGCGAAGGTTATACTGGCGGCGAAGATGTAGGCATCATGCTGAGTGATGCCGAGCGGCGGATCCTGGAGATCTCTAACCGCCGCAGCGGCAGCGGGTTCATTGCCATCCGTGATGTGCTGATGCAGGTATTCGACCGGGTGGAGCTGCTCCATCAGAACAAGGGCGGCACTTCGGGGATTCCCTCCGGGTTTGCCGATCTTGACCATATGACGAACGGTTTCCAGCGTAACGACTTAATCATTGTGGCTGCCCGTCCATCCGTAGGGAAGACGGCATTCGCCCTCAATATCGCCCAGAATGTTGCGGTCCGTGCCAAAGAGACCGTAGCGATCTTCAGTCTGGAAATGTCGGCGCCCCAGCTGGTACAGCGTATGATCTGCGCAGAAGCCAATCTGGACGCCAATATTATGCGTACCGGTGATTTCAAAAGCGATGATGACTGGTCCAAGCTGACCATGGGTATCCAGTCGTTGTCCGAGGCTGAAATTTATATCGATGATACACCCGGGGTTACCGTTACAGATATCCGCGCGAAATGCCGCCGGCTGAAGAAGGAAAAAGGTCTCGGCATGATCGTCATCGACTACCTGCAGCTGATCCAGGGCCGCGGCAAGGCCGGAGAGAACCGCCAGCAGGAAGTATCCGAAATCTCCCGTACCCTGAAGCAGATTGCCCGTGAGCTGGATGTTCCGGTTATTGCCCTGTCCCAGCTCAGCCGTGGTGTGGAGCAGCGTCAGGACAAACGGCCGATGATGAGTGACCTTCGTGAATCGGGTTCGATCGAGCAGGATGCCGATATCGTAGCGTTCCTGTACCGTGACGATTACTACAATCAGGATACCGAGAAGAAGAATATTATTGAAATCATCATTGCCAAACAGCGTAACGGTCCGGTAGGCACGGTAGAGCTGGTGTTCCTCAAGAACTTTAACAAGTTCGTCAACTACGAGCGGGCACATGCGGAACCGTTCGCAGGTTAGGCGAATTTCGCACAATACACGAACGATCGCACATCTTCAACTGTGATCGTTCGTTTTTATTTGACTTTAAAAAGTGCCGCTGTTACACTGGTTATTGTGCTTTGGCGGGCTAGCCCGCTCTAGTGTCCGGAGGGCTGCGTACATAAGAAATCCGTACAGAGCCCATATTACAAGTGGAAACAGCTTCGCTGTCCGTATAAAGGGACGGCGGGTTTCAGCGTGGAAATAGAAGGATAATTTATAGCTTAATCATGATAATTTATAGCGTAAGCATATAAATTCTTCTATTGTGAAAAATAATGGTGCTTGCTAGCACCTACGGAGGAATGAACATGTCAACGGTAGTCGTCGTGGGAACACAATGGGGAGACGAAGGCAAAGGAAAGATCACGGATTTTCTGGCAGAGAGTGCAGATGTGGTCGCTCGGTATCAAGGGGGTAACAATGCCGGTCACACGATTCTGATTGACGGGAAGAAGTTCAAGCTCAGCTTGATTCCATCAGGTGTATTTTATAAAGAAAAAACTTGTGTTATCGGCAACGGAATGGTTATCAATCCAGAGGCCCTGATTCAAGAAATTAATTATATTCATGAGAATGGCTTTGATACGAAGAACCTGGTGATCAGCGACCGCGCCCATGTCATTATGCCTTATCATATGCTGCTGGATGCGCTTGAAGAAGACCGCAAAGGTCCGAACAAAATCGGAACAACACGCAAGGGGATTGGACCGTGCTACATGGATAAAGCAGCCCGCAACGGTATCCGGATTGCCGATCTGATGGACGCCGAGGAATTCGAATTGAGACTTCGTCCGTTGATGGAAGAGAAGAATCAGGTTATCACTCAGGTATACGGTGCCCAGCCGCTGGATGTAGAAGAAATTCTGACCAAATATCTGGAGTATGCAGAAGTGCTGCGCGGTTACGTGACGGATACTTCGGTTGTGCTGAATGATGCTATTGATGCAGATTCCAGAGTATTGTTCGAGGGTGCACAGGGTGTAATGCTTGATATTGACCAGGGTACCTATCCGTTCGTTACTTCATCCAATCCTTCCGCAGGCGGTGTCTGCATCGGTTCGGGCGTTGGCCCGTCCAAGATCAAACAGGTTATTGGTGTGGCTAAAGCCTACACTACCCGCGTTGGCGACGGTCCGTTCCCTACAGAACTGAACGATGCCACTGGTGATTATATCCGTGAAACAGGCCACGAGTACGGTACTGTAACCGGCCGCGCACGCCGTGTGGGCTGGTTCGACAGTGTAGTTGTACGTCATGCCCGCCGCGTAAGCGGAATCACGGGTCTGTCCCTGAACTCGCTGGACGTGCTGAGCGGCCTCGAAACCGTCAAGATCTGCACAGGCTACAAGTTCCGCGGAGAGATCATTACGCATTACCCGGCCAGCCTCAAGATGCTCGCGGAATGCGAAGCTGTCTATGAAGAGCTTCCAGGCTGGAGCGAGGATATTACAAGTGCGAAGACTCTAGACGATCTGCCTGCTAACACTCGCAAATATGTGGAACGTGTATCAGAGCTGACAGGTATTCCAATCTCTATCTTCTCCGTAGGCCGTAACCGGGAACAGACAAATCAGGTACTGCCAATCTATATCTAGATTGAAGCAGAATGAATATGAATTACAGGAGCAGGGGCCTCGGAGGAGGCTCCTGTTTTTGTATTTTGGCAGCTGCTAAGCGGCTTTTCTAGGGATAACAGAGGTTTCCCGGGCCGGGTTCTAGTCAATACTGGGAGAATAGGATCACCAAGGACTGATTCTCCGGAGTTGAATAGAGCAGGGCATAAGGGAGCGATGATGATGAAACTAATGAAACGGACGCTTGGCATATGTATGATTGTTGTACTGGCCAGCGGGTTGTCCATGCTGACGACTGCGTATGTGGTCAATACGTATATCCAGTCAGTGCTGGCAGGCTTTGATATTAAGGTAGACGGGCCTGAGCCGGGTATGCTTGGCTTCGTGAAGAGTCTGACGGGGATGGGAAGCAGCAGTTCCTCGTCTACGGATACTAAGGATACTAAGGATACAATTAAAGAGGCAGACTCAAGCAAGGTGGACGGAGAAAAAGGAACTGGCGGAGATTCTCCCGCGAGTGAAACCGGGGATACGGTGGACGAAACGGTGCCTGAGGATGCGCTGCCTGTAATGGGACAAGCGGCGGCCGGAGAAGAACAGAGTGACCGTGCACTGGATCAGGAGCTGGTGATGACGCCGGGTGCACTAAACGACTTGAAGGAGAATATTCCCGCCGATGAGAAATCCAATATTTTCAATATTCTGATGAATAAGCTCCCGCAGGAGGAAATGCTAAAGATTTCCTCGGCTATGGAAGACGGGTTGACAGAGAGTGAGGTAAAGGAACTGCAGGAGATCATTGCGAGGTATGTGGATGAGGAGGAATATGAGTCCTTAATGAAAATGCTTACACCTGATTCTGTACCCTCCACGCAAAATTAATAAATGTCACTTTTTGGACACGGTATATCTGTTTAAAACGCATATTTTGGGATTAAACCCGCGATTTTCGCGGGTTTTGTTGTGTGAAGAAAGTTGAAATTTTTCTTCAGGCTATGGTACAGTAAAAAAGGACTATGAGGGGTTAATATTTTGTAACCTTTTCCGGGCCCAAAAAAGCAGCAATATTCATACTCATGCAAACAGATAAATAGATGACGTACAACATATAAAAGGGGCTCTAAAAATAAGTTTATCCGCTAAGGCGGACCGTATGGGCGGACTGAAAGGGAGAGTTTCATGAAAGGTTTTAAGTTTATGCGCCGGATGGGGAAACTGCGGAACAGCGAAGAAACATCCGCAGGGTCCGGTGCAGCAGGTCAACAGGGCAATAGCACTGCCAGCGAACTCCGGGTCTTTCAGCCGGAAACCAAACCACGCAGACTCCGGCGTTCATGGATAGTGGCTACTGCCGGTCTGGTTCTTCTGACTACCTTCTTAATCGGAGCGGAGAAGAAACATGTTGCGGCGAATACAGTAACCTACTACAAGGTGCTGGTGAAAGGCGAAGAGATCGGAACTTTAAGTCAGGATTCGGATCTTAACAAGCTGTTTGAAGCGAAGAGACGGGAATATCAGCTTAAGTATCCGGATTCCGTCATGGTGCTGCAAACCAGCGGTATCACGACAGAGGCAGCCGAGGCGTACAAACCGGAGATCGACAGCGAAGCTACACTGGACAAGCTGGATGGCATGCTCAAAGCCTATGCGGTAGGCGTGGAATTGACGGTTGATGGCAAACCGCTCGGGATCGTGAAGGATCAGGAGACGGCAGCCGCGGTACTCGAGGCCGTGAAGGCGCATTATATTCCGCAGGCTGCAGCCACTGGCGCGAAGCTGATGAAGACGGCGGCCAAGACGACAGCAGCAGCATCAGCTAAGGCAGACCAAGTGGAATCGGCGGCCATCCGCGAGGAAGTCAGCATTGTTCCGGTCAAGGCAGACCCCAACAAGGTGCTTAGTGTAGAGGAAGCCGTGAAGGTGCTGACCGAAGGCAAGGAAGAGCCGCTGGTCTACTCGGTTCAGGAAGGAGACACGGTCTCTGCCATCGCTTCCAGATTCCAGATTACCCAGGCCGATATCTTCCGCAACAATCCTGCCGTCAAGGAACTTAGCCTGCAGATCGGGGATCAGTTGCAACTGACGGTTCCCCAGCCTGATCTTACGGTCGTGACTGTGGAGCAGGTAACTGAACAAGTAGTTACAGAGCCTGAAGTCATTGTACGCAAAAGCGATCAGCTGGCGGCAGGCAAGAGAAAGGTGGTCCGTGCCGGTCAGACGGGACTCAAGACGATGCAATACAGGCTGACCAAAGAAAATGGACTGGTTGTCAAAGAAGAATGGCTCGGACAGACGGTTGTGAAGGCTTCGCTGCCTGAAGTGGTCTATTCTGGTACAAAGGTTGTAGGTGAAGGAACGGGAATGTTCGCCTGGCCGGTTACCGGAGCTACGATATCCAGCAGTTACGGCGAGCGTTGGGGACGTGCACATAAGGGACTGGATATTGTATCCGGCAACCGTACAATCAAAGCCGCTGATGCCGGTACGGTAAGCTTTGCCGGTGTGCAGAGCGGATACGGTAATGTGGTTATCGTCAATCACAACAATGGATACGTTACTTACTACGGACATTTAAGCAGAATCTCCGTCTCCGTCGGCCAGAAGCTTGGACAGGGCAGCCAAATAGGCATTATGGGCAACACCGGCCGCTCAACCGGAACACATCTGCACTTCGAAATCCGCAAGAATGGAACAGCGGTCAACCCTATGAAATATCTGAAATAATATATATATTTTAAGCTCCGCTTATAGAATGACCAGCCGTCCGGATAATTTCGGGCGGTTTTTATTTAGTTAGATGTGACGCCCGTACAGGTATGTTAAAATAAAGGAATCAAGGACCTGAGTATCGTTAGAAAGGTGAAGCTGAGCATATGCAAATGGGCACGATTCTGGTAGTGGATGATGAACAACCTATTGCTGATATATTGAAATTCAATCTGGAAAAAGAGGGCTATGAGGTTATCTGTGCGTTTGACGGCAACAGTGCGGTTGAGCTGGCCCTGTCCAGACGCCCCGACCTGATGCTGCTAGACCTGATGCTGCCCGGCAAGGACGGGATGGACGTGTGCCGTGAGGTGCGCTCTGCACATCTGGATATTCCGATCATCATGCTGACCGCCAAGGACGGAGAAATTGATAAAGTGCTGGGCCTGGAGCTGGGCGCCGATGACTATGTAACTAAGCCGTTCAGTACGCGTGAGCTGCTGGCCAGAGTCAAAGCCCAGATGCGCCGCCAGCATAAGCCGGCCTTATCCGAAACGCCGAACGAAAGCGTGGAGAGCAAGCAGGGTGTATATCATTTCGGCTTATTCATCGATACGGATATGTATTTGGTCTACAAAGACGGCGAGCCGCTGGATCTGACGCACCGTGAATACGAACTGCTGTATTATATGATTCGCCATGCCGGTAAAGTAATGACCCGGGAGCATCTGCTGCAGGCCGTTTGGGGCTTCGAATATTTCGGTGATGTGCGGACTGTGGATGTAACGATCCGCCGGCTCAGAGAAAAAATTGAGGAGAATCCCAGCAAGCCGGAATATATATTCACACGGCGCGGACTCGGTTATTTGATGCATAGCCCCAAAAGCGGAGGGCTGTGATGAAAGCACTGTCCTTTTTCCGGACGATTCAGGCCAGGCTTATCGTAATTTATGTGCTGCTGATTCTGATTGCGATGCAGCTGATCGGCGTATACTTTGTCAGCTCCATGAAGAATTCCCTGACTGATAATTTCACCAAGGACCTGAAGGCGCGTGCAGAGATGCTCTCGATCCTTACCGCCGACAAGTTCGGGAGTGAGACGGGCACGGCAGATGAAGAATCTGCTGTGGAAAGCCTGCGGGGCATGGTGAACAATCTGTATATTAACGGCGCAGAAATCCAGGTGCTGGATGCGAGCGGCAAGATTATTACCACCTCTGTTCCTTCACAGAATGATTATGTGGGCCGGCGCAATACACAGACGGTTGTCAGCCGTGCCTTACAGGGAATCAGTGACAACGAGGAATATATCATTGCGGATGACAACGTGCGCAAGAAGGTTGTGGCCAAGCCGGTGATTTCCGGTGATAAGGTCGTAGGGGCGATCTATATCGCCGCAGATATGAAGGATTTATATGCCACCATGAGCCGGATTAACAGCGTATTCCTCTCGGGGCTGCTGCTGGCGCTCGCGCTGACAGCAGTGCTGGGGGTTATACTCGCGCATACGATTACCCATCCGATAAAAGAAATGACCAAGCATGCCACTGCGGTGGCAGAAGGACGCTTCAACCGGAAGGTTCCCGTATTCGGCAACGATGAGATTGGCCAGCTAAGCCAGGCATTCAACTATATGACGGACAGACTGCGCGAAGCGCTGTCGCAGAATGAAGAGGAGAAGGAGAAGCTGTCCTCCATCCTCGCGAATATGAGTGATGGCGTGGTAGCGACAGATGAGAGCGGCGCAGTCATTCTGATGAACACCCGCGCCGCCCTGATGCTTGGAGCGGAAGGGCCGCTTCCGGAGGGAGCGCCGCTCGATGAGCTGCTCGGCCTTGACCATGAGCAGTCCGGATCGCTGGCCCAGGGCAATGCGCAGTCGGCAATGCTGCATCTGTCTCCGATGGGCGGAGAGGACCCGAATATCGTGAGGGTCACCTTCACCCCGATCCACCGGCGCGATGGCGGCCGAATCGCCGGGACGATTGCGGTGCTGCAGGATGTCACCGAGCAAGAGAATCTCGAGGAGTCCCGCCGTGAGTTCGTAGCGAATGTATCTCATGAGCTGCGGACGCCGCTCACGACCATTAAGAGCTATGCGGAGGCGCTGGATGACGGTGCGCTGGATGATCCGCAGCTTGCCGTGCGGTTTGTCGGGGTTATCCGCAACGAAACGGAGCGGATGATCCGCCTGGTCACCGATCTGCTGCATCTGTCACGCCTGGATTCGAAGGAGTCCAGTCTGCGCATTCAGCAGACAGACATCTCCGAGATGCTGGAAGATGTGGCGGACCGCTTCTCCTTCCAGATCCGCCAGAAGCGGATTCATATCAGCACGAGAGTGCATAAGGAGGTAGCCGCTGCCTGGCTGGACCGCGATCAGATTGATCAGGTGCTGGGCAACCTGGTCTCCAATGCCTTGAAATATACGCCTGAAGGCGGGACGATCCGGCTTGAAGCCCGTAAGACTGAGGACGGAATGCTGGCCGTTTCTGTACGCGATTCCGGGATCGGGATTCCGAAGAAAGATATTGAACGCATCTTCGAACGCTTTTACCGGGTCGATAAAGCCCGCTCCCGGAACATGGGCGGAACGGGTCTCGGGCTGTCCATTGCCCGGGAAATTGTCAAGGCGCACGGCGGCTCCATTTCCCTGCAGTCTGAGCTGAATGAAGGCTCTTTGGTAACGTTCACGCTGCCTTTGATGAAGCATAGGGGGAGTGAGGCGTGAAGGAGAAAATCAAGTCATGGATGCTGTTCCTGCTTATACTCGGAAGCCTTGTGGAGAGCTATTACTTAATTTACAGGCTGCCGGGCAGTGATTCGGCGGTATTGTCGGAGAGCCTCTATGTAAAGACCGATATTATGGGACCTAAAGAGAAGGTGGAGAACCTGCTCTACCCGGATAAAATGATCATTCATATGGGTGAGGACAAGCACACGCTTTTCTATCCCAGCTCAACCTTCTATAATCTGATTCTGAACCGGCTGAAGGGGCGCAGCTTCGAGAGCTTCCAGCGCCGCTCTGTGCAGGATTTCGACTGGAATAAGATCCGCAGTGAGAATTCTGGCATTGAGCTGTCCTTCGGGGCAGGCATTCCGGTAACGCTGCTGCAGCGGGTGATGCAGATCTCGCCGGATTCGCTGTTTGAAGGAGAGAGCATCGACCGGATCTGGATTTACAATATCAAGAATGATTCCAAAGCGCATGCCATCTTCTTCAGCACCCGCGGTGATATTGTGTATGAGGCGGCCAAGGCCGACCTTACGGTGCAGGATGTGCAGCAGCATGTGGACTTTGGCAAGAACCTGACACTGTACACCACGTTGAACGGGGATTATTATGTGCCTGAGGCAGCCATTCCGCTGGTTGAGGTAGTAATGCCTGCGGGTATGTATACCATTGAGCAAATGCAGAGCAATCTGTTCTTTGATGCAGGCAGCACAAGATATATCCCTGAGAAGGATGGCTCCAAAATTTACACTGACAGCAAACGCAGCCTGCAGGTGGACCAGGAGCAGAACTGGATGAGCTTTAGTGATCCTGCAGCACTTCCGGACGGGGACAGCACACCGGCGAAGGATGCGCTGGAGGCGGTGGAATTCGTCAATAACCATGGCGGCTGGAACGGAACCTATAGGCTGGCTGCGACTGAAGAAGGCCGGCAGGACCGCAAGGTGTCCTTTCAGCAATATTACGGTGCCTATCCATCTGGTTCCTATCCGATTATGAGTAATCCTCAGCTCCAGTACGGTGTGATCCATCTGGAGCTGCAGCAGGGGACTGTATCCTCTTATGAGCGCTCCCTGATGTATATGGATGAAGAGAAGTCCGAGAAAACCATTGTTGAGCTGTCCGGGGGTGAAGTGCTGAAGCAGCGGCTGACCCAGATCGGCAGCTCCTTGCGGGTTACCGATCTGACGCCCGCCTATATGCCTACGCTGACTGAGGAGAAGCTGCAGCTTCGTCCGGTCTGGCGCGTGACGCTCAGCGACGGCAGTGTACTGACGTTGAATTAGATTAGAGGAAAGCAAAGCTGATTTAACAAAAGGCGTGGAGGATCGAAGGGGGATTTTGGAACTGTAGGAGCGGTAGCGACCGCCTTTGTCTGCGGATTTCCACCGCGAAAAGCGGTTGAATTAAAGAAATCTGTAGACAACAGCGGCCGGAAGTCCAAATATTCACCGTAGTGACGTCTTAGCCTTACGTTGTTATCTGAGGAGGAAAGAGTATGGACTGGGGAAGAGCCAAAAGTGTATTAATCTACGCCTTTCTGGTGCTGAATCTGCTGCTATGCTATCAGCTATGGATAGACGTGCGTGATCAGGTCAGCGCGGGGCTTGATTTCACTTCCCTGTCCGCAGAAACGCAGGCGGTGATGGAGGAGAAGGGCATCCGGCTGCTGTGTCCGATTCCGGCTGCCACTCCGCAGCTGCCGGATATCACGTACCGCTACTCCGGAGAAGAGCAGAATGAAGTGCCGGTGAAGCTTAATGAGCCGATCGACAGCAAGCTGATGTATTCCTCGTTCTCCGAGCTGAGCAGTCTGCTGGAGAGCCGGATTCCGGATATTTCCAATTATCGTTTTGATGATCAGGAGAGTGAAGTGGGCAAGTTCGTGCTTCATCCGCTTGTAGACAACAAGTGGTCGCTGTTCAGAGTGCGGCTGGAGCTGATCAACAGCGATCAGAAGATTGTGGCGTACCGCTGGCCGCAGATTGAGATCGGTGCAAGCCGGAGTGATAATCTGCAAAAGGTGCTTCCGGCCTCACAGGCGCTCAGCAGCCTGATCGAGAAGTATTTTCCGGCCGATTCTGCGGTGAAGGAGATTGAGCTTGGCTATTACGGCGAATTGTTCAATTCCGAGAGTCAGGTGGCTTCGCCGATGTGGCGGTTTATGCTGGAGAACGGCAGTGCCTATTACGTGGATGCGATAAGTGCGGATATTATCAGTCCCAAGACAACAGAGTAGAAGGAGCAGGAGAGATATGGGGATTTCATTTACAGTACTGTCCAGCGGTTCTACCGGGAATGTGACGGTGGTGCGTAACGGCGAGACCACGCTTATGATCGATGCGGGCCTTAGCGCCAAACGGATAGATGAGCTGCTGGCGATGCGTGAGCTGACCGGAGCAGAGTTAGACGGAATTCTTGTGACCCATGAGCATTCCGATCATATTAAAGGGCTTGGGGCGATGGCGCGCAAATATGATCTTCCGATCTATGCGAATACCAATACCTGGGGAGCGATAGAGAAGGGGATCGGCAAGATTGCCGAGCATAACCGGGTCATTATGGAAACCGGGCAGCACCGGGATTTCGGCAGTATGCGGGTAGAGTCGTTCGCGATTTCCCATGATGCGGCGGAACCGGTAGCCTACAATTTCTATGACGGCAAAGAGAAGCTATGCGTAGCCACAGACCTCGGGTATGTCAGCGACAAGGTAAGGACGGCAATATCGGATGCCGATGTGCTCGTGCTGGAATCGAATCATGATATTGAGATGCTGCGGATGGGACGTTACCCGTGGAATACGAAGCGGCGGATTCTTGGCGATCTGGGGCATCTGTCCAATGAGGCAGCGGGAGCAGCGCTCAGCGAGATTCTGACGGGGCGGACCAAACGCACCTATCTGGCTCATTTGAGCAGGGACCACAACATGATGGATCTGGCAAAAATGTCCGTACGCGGGGCAATGGAGGACCGGGGCTGCTTCTTCAAAGACAGCGAGTTCAGGCTCTGTGACACCTATTATGACCGGCCTACGCCATGGGATAAGGTGAGCCAGTCATAAGGCGGTCCACTTCAGTGATTTTGTGCTCCAGCTCCTGGCGGGAGAACAGCCCTTTGTCAATCAGCAGCTCGATCATCGCACTTTGGACAAGAATCAGGTGGTAGTGTTCATCCTTAAGATCACCCAGCTTGCCGATAAACTGTACCAGATCCATACTTGTTGAGAATGACTCCATAGTCCGACCCTCCTTTTGAAATGGATTGTAGCGGGAATGTAAAAAATTCGCATCTTTTTAACACAGAAAAAATGTGGGCGGTGCTGCTGCCTGTGATACAATCATATAGAACGTTCCTTTAAGTTATGAGCTGTTGCCGCTTCTAATTCTAGTGTAGTCTTTTAGGTTGCAAAATATTCCGGATACAAGCTTATAAACTTTTTAGTAGGTTGCAAGAATAGGAGAGTCCCCTTGCGCTTAGAACCCACAGGAATGTGGTGAATGAATCAAGTGAAACCTTTTAGCACTTTGTGAAGTCTAAGAGATATAGCGGTTAAGCTCGGGCGTGGTTGCTTGGCGTTCAGGTCTTGAATGCGGTGGCAATAGAGGGGAGAGGATTTAACGTGGGATTGTTTGATGATGATTTCTATTCAACCAAGGTGTCGCGGCGCAGAGCCGGCAAACAGGGTACCTCCAATGGATACGCCGAAGGGAAATGGTCTGTCCGCAGGTCACGGCGTTCGCTGGCAACATGGCAGGTATCGCTGATCAGCTCCGTATGCAGTGCGGTTGTGGCTGTATTGCTGTTCAGTCTGGTTACGGGACAGCTCACCGAGGAGAAAGCACAGGCCCCGGCAGTCATTGACAAGGTGGCTGTGAGCAGTGCAGATCCGTTTGACCGGATTATTCAGGCTGCTGCGCTTGTCCGCCCGGCGGCAGTAAGCATCATTAATCATAAGGAAGACAACAAGGAACTTAATATTCTCGATGAGTCTGCATTAGGATCGGGAGTTATCTATAAAAAAGATGAAGATAAGGCATATATCATTACCAATAATCATGTGATTGAAGGCTCCAGCAAGCTGGAGGTTGTTACCGTGGATGGTGTGACCCGCAAGGCAGAGCTGGTCGGCGCCGACAAGGTGAGTGATATCGCAGTGCTCTCCATTGATTCCAAAGGTATCAACACGGTTGCGCAGATCGGGGATTCCTCCAAACTGCGTCTGGGTGAGACGGTCATTGCGATCGGCAACCCGCTGGGCCTCGGCGATACGCTGACCTCTGGCATTGTGAGCAATACAGAGCGGACGATCCCGGTATCTCTGAACCAGGATGGGGTATACGACTGGGAGCAGGAGGTTATCCAGACCGATGCTGCCATCAATGAAGGCAACAGCGGGGGCGCACTGGTTGACCTGGACGGCAAAGTGATCGGCATCAACACGATGAAGATTTCGGATACAGGTGTGGAGGGGCTGGGATTCGCGATTCCTGCCAACCATGTAATGGAGACAGCGGATGAGCTTGCGGCTAACGGGAAAATTGCCCGTTCCTACCTGGGCGTGTACTCTGTAGATTTGAATAATCCGTATGTACCGCTTGCTGAAGACCAGCGCAAAGAGCTTAACCTTCCAACTACGGTAACCGACGGGGTTGTAGTATTGGATGCAGTGGGTCCGGCAAAGGATGCAGGCCTGCAATTCAATGATGTAATTACCAAGTTTGATGACAAGTCGATTACATCCACCTTGTCCCTGCGCAAATATCTGTACGACCATACCAAGATCGGCGATGATCTGCAAATTACATTTTACCGCAATGGTGAAGTGAAGCAGGTGACGGTACAACTTCTTGAGAAACCCGAGGAATAAAACCGGAAGCCGCCGTATATAATAATAAGGCAGTCAGGATAACGGAAACGGTTCATGCCGTCCTTTTATGCAAAATTTAAGAGGACGGGGCCCGTTTCAAGTCCAAATTAATGGGGTAAACAATGATATCTGCTATAAATATTACTATTTAGACCAACTGGTAACCCTTACATTGGGAAGAAGACCTTATAAGGGAAAAAACGGAGAAATTCGGATGGGACAGCTTGCCTTTGTTAATAAGGTGTGGTAACATGAAATTATTCATACAATTGATACCTAATTCTCGCATTGAAAAGGGCTGTCAAATGAATCACAACCTTTCTCAATGTGTGAATTTTTTCTTTGTCTGAAGATAAAAAGAACATATTAATTTAAATTTGTGGAGGTAACACACATGCAAACAGGTACAGTTAAATGGTTCAACGCAGAAAAAGGATTCGGTTTCATCGAAGTTGAAGGCGGAAGCGACGTATTCGTTCACTTCAGCGCAATCACTGGCGACGGCTTCAAAACTTTGGACGAAGGCCAACGCGTTGAATTCAACGTTGTTCAAGGCAACCGCGGACCACAAGCCGAAAACGTTGTAAAACTGTAATTAATAGAAGGTGCCGTCCCCGCTTGTGAAAGTTGGGACGGTCTTTTTTTATCGTTACTCAGCTTGTAACATAAAGGAAGGGAGGAACGGCAATGAACTACCGGAAGAAGCCTTTGGAGGAAGTACCGGAAGAAAATACCGCAATATGGGCCTGTACCAACGATGGATGTAACGGATGGATGAGGGATAATTTCGCATTTGAGCATGCGCCTTCTTGCCGTCTCTGTCATTCCCCGATGGTTCGTAGCATGAAGATGCTGCCGCAATTGCTTAATTCGAATGGCGATCTCAAATCGCTTAAGAAAGGTATTTCCATTACCTAAACCAATGCCTTTATGAACCAAGACAACTATAAATGATGGACAAATCCAAGACGGTGAAACCGTCTTATTTTTTTTGCTTTCTTTATGTAATATTGTGATATTTGTCACAAATTTATTGAATTTCATGCTCAAACAGGGTGTATAATGTGATAATTATCACACTTTAGGCCCTGAAAATTTGACAGAATAGACATATCGAATGGGGAGAAGGAAGGGGAGAAATATGGATACAGTAATGCTGTCGCGTATACAATTTGCGTCGACGACGATTTTTCATTATTTCTTTGTGCCGGTATCAATCGGACTAGCGCTCTTAATTGCTATTATGGAGACCATGTACGTTAGAAAAGGCAATGAAGAGTACAAAAGAATGGCGCAATTCTGGGGGAAGCTGTTCCTCATTAACTTCGCAGTAGGCGTAGTGACAGGGATATTGCAGGAGTTCCAGTTCGGAATGAACTGGTCTGACTATTCGCGCTTCGTCGGTGATGTTTTTGGAGCCCCGCTAGCTATTGAAGCCTTGTTGGCATTCTTCCTTGAGTCCACGTTCATCGGAATCTGGATCTTCGGCTGGGACAAGGTATCCAAGCGTATTCATCTATTATCGATCTGGCTGGTAGCCTTCGGAACGATGCTCTCGGCATTCTGGATTCTGGCCGCCAACTCGTTCATGCAGCATCCGGTAGGTTTCCAGATCAACAACGGACGGGCTGAAATGAATGATATCTTCGCACTGATTACAAACGGTCAGCTGCTGGTGGAGTTCCCGCATACAGTGCTTGCCGCATACGCTACAGGCGCATTCCTCGTAACGGGGATCAGTGCTTATAAATTGCTTAAGAAGCAGGACGTGGCCTTTTTCCGTAAATCGTTCGAGATCGCGGCCATTGTCGGTATTATCTCTTCATTTGGCGTAGCTGTTGCCGGACATGCCCAAGCGCAGTATCTGGTTGAAACACAGCCAATGAAGATGGCTGCTTCTGAAGGGCTATGGGGTGAGAGCGGCGACCCGGCACCTTGGACAGTCTTTGCTAATATCGATACAGAGAATCAGACCAGCAGCGGAGAGGTGCAGATTCCGTATCTGCTCAGCTTCCTGTCTTACAGTAAATTCTCCGGTGAAGTTAAGGGTATGCTGGAGCTCCAGAAGGAGTACGAATTAGCGTATGGACCTGGAGATTATATCCCGCCTGTCAAAACAACCTTCTGGAGCTTCCGGATCATGGTTGCGGCAGGCTCGCTAATGATTGCACTTGGCGTGTATGCCATCTACCTCATGTGGCGCAAGAAGATGGACAAACCAAATACCTGGTTCATGCGGTTCATGTTCTGGGGGCTGCTGCTTCCGCCGATTGCCAACACGTCAGGCTGGATTATGACGGAGATCGGGCGTCAGCCATGGACAGTATTCGGACTTATGACTACGGAAGACAGTGTATCACCTAATATTACAAGCGGACAGGTGCTGTTCTCGGTGATTTCGTTTACCGCAATCTATGCCATACTGGGTGCGGTAATGATCGGCCTGTTCATCAAGGTTATCAAAAAAGGCCCTTATGCTATGGATAACGAACACGGCGAATCCCACGATCCGTATAACAAGGAGGATTAACCCATGTCACTTAATGAATTATGGTTTCTGCTGATTGCAGTGCTGTTTGTCGGGTTCTTCTTCCTTGAAGGCTTTGACTTCGGTGTAGGGATGGAGACGCAGATTCTGGCCAAGAATGATACAGAGCGCCGGGTACTGATTAATTCCATCGGTCCGTTCTGGGATGCGAATGAGGTATGGCTGATTACGGGAGCAGGCGCGATGTTTGCCGCCTTCCCGCATTGGTATGCGACGCTGTTCAGCGGATTCTATATCCCGTTCGTGTTCGCCCTGCTGGCGCTGATTGCCCGCGGTGTTGCCTTTGAATTCAGAGGTAAACGCGATTCGAAGACGTGGCAGAAAACCTGGGATGTCTGCATCTTCTTCGGCAGCTTCCTGCCGCCGTTCCTGCTGGCTGTGGTGTTCGCCAGCTTCATCAAAGGCTTGCCGATTGACGGGGATATGCAGATGTATGCCGGTTTCTTCGATATCGTAAATGCCTATACAGTTGTAGCGGGAATTACAGTAGTCCTGCTGTGTCTGGTACATGGACTGATGTTCACTACGCTCCGCACCCTGGGAGACTTGCAGGAGCGGGCCCGTAAGCTGGCCCAGAAACTGCTGATTCCTCTGGCAGTGCTGCTGGTGGCCTTCGTTATAATGACGTACAATATGACAGATATCTTCGATAAACGCGGAACCCTGCTATGGATTGTAGTTGCTCTGGGCGTAGTCGCTTATCTGCTCTCCGGATACTTTATGACCAAGAAGAAGGATGGTTATGCCTTCGGAATGACCGGGGCAGTAATGGCGCTGTCGGTAGCTTCGATCTTCATCGGACTGTTCCCGCGGGTGATGATCAGCTCGCTGGATCAGGCGTTCAACCTGACGATTACGAATGCGGCTTCCGGCCACTATTCACTGAAGGTAATGACGATCGTGGCGCTGACCTTGCTGCCATTCGTGCTTGGTTATCAGATCTGGAGTTATTTCATCTTCCATAAACGGGTTCACGAGAAGGAGCATCTTGAATACTAATGGATAAAAATTTGCTTGGGTACAAAGGAGTAAAGCCTGTCTTTCTGATTGTCGGCTTCCTTACCCTGGTGCAAAGCCTGTCCATTCTTCTGCTGGCGAAATCGCTGGCCGAAGTTGTCTCTGCGCTGTTTGCGGGAGAACCGCTGAAGGAACAAGGGGCTAAATCGCTCTTGTTCCTTCTTGCGTTTCTCGTGCGCCATGCCTGTGCCATGCTGATGAGCCGCACATCTTACCGCTTCGCGGAAGCTACCGGCAGCAGCATGCGGAGACAAATGATGGACAAGCTGTTCCAGCTGGGACCGAGGCTGGCAGGTGACCGGGGAACCGGGAACGTGGTCACACTTGTGCTTGAAGGAGTAACCAAGTTCCGCACTTACCTGGAACTGATTATTCCGCGGATGGTCGGTATGGCGGTAACACCGGCTCTGCTGCTTGTCTATGTATATACCCAGGATACGTCCAGCGGTGTCATTCTTACCTTAACGATGCCGATCATCATTGTCTTCATGATTCTGATCGGTATGACGGCCCGCAAGCAGATGGACCGTCAGCTGAAGTCCTATCGTACGCTTTCCAATCATTTCGTGGATTCGCTGCGCGGGCTGGAAACCCTGAAATTCCTTGGACGCAGCCGCAGCCATAGCGAGAGTATTGCAGCGGTCAGCGACCGCTACCGCTCGGCCACGATGCGTACGCTGCGCGTGGCGTTCCTGTCTTCATTCGCAATGGACTTCTTCACCATGCTGTCGGTGGCATCGGTAGCGGTAAGCCTCGGGCTGCGTCTGGTCAATGAGCAGATGACACTGGTTACGGGGTTAACGATCCTGATTCTGGCCCCGGAATATTTCCTGCCGGTACGGCTGGTGGGCGCGGACTTCCATGCCACACTCGACGGCAAGGAAGCCGGAGAAGCGATGAAGAGTATTATTGACCGTGAGACCGTGCAGGCGAAGCTGCTGGAGCCGGGGGAACAGGAAGCTATACAAGGTGGCAAGGCTCCGGGAGCGTTTTTCACGTGGAACAATAACAGCTCTTTACGGCTTAACGAAGTTAGCGTCAAATATGAAGAAGAAGGCGCATCCTCGCTCGAAGAGGTGAAGCTTGAATTCAACGGATATGCGAAGATCGGCATTATCGGGGAGAGCGGGGCAGGTAAGTCTACACTCGTGGATATCCTGGGAGGCTTCCTTCATCCGACCTCCGGCAATATCACGATTAACGGAAATGGGGTCACTGCGCTTACGGATGAGGAATGGCGCAAGCAGACCGCTTATATCCCGCAGCGTCCTTACATCTTCAGCGGCACACTGGCTGACAATGTGCGGTTCTATTATCCGGAGGCTACGCAGGAAGCTGTTGCGGCAGCACTGGAGTCTGCCGGATTATCAAAGCTGGTATCTTCGCTGCCGGGCGGCTTGGATGAAATGATCGGGGGCGGCGGACGTTCGCTAAGCGGCGGACAAGAGCAGCGTGTGGCACTGGCCCGCGCTCTCTTGAGCAGCCGCCCGGTTATGCTGCTGGATGAGCCGACGGCTCACTTAGACATTGAGACAGAATATGAGCTGAAGGAAACGATGCTGCCGCTGTTCGAAGGCAAGCTGGTATTCCTGGCTACGCACCGCCTGCACTGGATGACCGACATGGATCTGATTGTCGTCATGCAGCAGGGACGGGTAGCTGAAGTAGGCACACACAGCGAGCTGACAGCCCGTAAGGGTGCTTACTATGAGCTTATTCAAAGTCAATTGGAGGGAATCCATTGAAACGTGAAGGATGGTTTGCTCCCTATTACTCTGCCTACTTCTGGCGGTTCGTGCTGATCATTGCATTAGGCGCACTGACGATCTTCTCGGCGTCTTCCCTGATGTATACCTCAGGCTTCCTGATCTCGAAGGCATCGATTCCGCCGGAAAATATACTGATGATCTATGTACCAATTGTCGGCGTGCGCACGTTCGGAACCAGCCGGGCCGTCATCCACTATGTGGAGCGGCTCGTAGGGCATGATACCATTCTGCGCATTCTCTCGAAGATGCGCATCCGGCTCTACAACATTCTGGAGCCTCAGGCGTTGTTCCTGTCCTCGCGCTTCCGGACCGGGGATATTCTCGGCATGCTGGCCGACGATATCGAATATCTGCAGAATGTGTATCTCCGTACGGTCTTCCCGAGCATCATCGCACTCCTGATCTATGCGGTAGCCGTTATTTCGCTCGGCACGTTTGATCTGGCGTTCGCCCTGCTTATGGGCCTGTACATGCTGATCCTGGTGGCCGTATTGCCGCTGATCTCCCTGCTGTTCACCCAGAAGCGCCAGCGTCAGGTGAAGCAGGAGCGCAACCGGCTGTATCAGAAGCTGACCGATGCCGTGCTGGGTCTGGGCGACTGGGTCATCAGCGGACGGCAGAGCCAGTTCGTCGACACCTATGAGGCCGACGAACAGACCGTCGCCCGGACGGACGGTGCGCTGCGGCGCTGGGCGCGGCTGCGCATGTTCATCGGCCAAGCCGTTGTCGGGCTTGGCGTGCTGTCCCTGCTCTACTGGGCAGGCGGACAGTATGCCGATGGAGCGATTGCCGGAACGCTGATTGCCGCGTTCGTGCTCGTCGTCTTTCCGGTAGCGGATGCCTTCCTGCCCGTATCGGAGGCCATGGAGAAAATTCCGCAATACCGGAATTCACTGGAGCGTCTGAACGGGGTAGAAGCAGCGGAGGGAGCTGTACCGCTTGCGGCCGAAGTAGCCAAGAGTGCAGAAGCCAAAGCGAAGGCGGCTGCCGCTGTGCAGGCGATTCAGGCCAGCGGTCAGGCCCATATTGAACTGAAGTCGGCGGGCTACCGCTATGCGGCGGGAGACGACTGGTCAGTGCAGAATATGGTGCTGAACCTGCCGCAGGGCCGGAAGGTTGCCGTGATTGGCCGCAGCGGAGCCGGTAAATCGACGCTGCTTAAGATGGTACAAGGCGTGATCACGCCAAATATCGGATCAGCCACGATTAACGGGATTGACGCTGCGGCTTACGGTGAGCAGATTCCGCAGCTCATCGCCGTGCTGAACCAGAGCCCGCATCTGTTCGACACTACGGTGGCGAACAATATCCGGCTCGGGGACCCGGGGGCTTCGGAGGCAGCGGTTAAGCAGGCGGCAGCCCTGGCGAAGCTGGATCCATTGATCTCTTCGCTGCCGGAGGGCTATAACACTCCGGTACGCGAAGCAGGGCAGCGCTTCTCCGGCGGAGAGCGCCAGCGGATCGCACTGGCCCGTATTCTGCTGCAGAATACGCCGGTTGTTGTGCTCGATGAGCCAACGGTAGGCCTTGACCCGCGCACGGAGCGCGAGCTGCTGGCCACCATGTTCGAGGCGATGGCGGGCAAGACGCTGATCTGGGTTACCCATCATCTGGTGGGTGCGGAGCAGATGGATGAGGTTATTTTCATGGAGAATGGCCTGGTGGAGATGCGCGGCACCCATGCGGAGCTGATGGAGCGGGAACCGCGTTACCGCAAGCTGTATGAGCTGGACCGGCCGAGTCAACTCAATTCATAAATGTTGCGGACGGCAAATAAATATGGATAGATCAAGAAGCTCTTTCCGCCCGGTTGCCGGGTAGAGAGAGCTTTTTTGATCTTTTTAAAGTAAATCCTCCATTGGGAGGAAGGGTATTCAAACGGAATCTCCGGGATAGCTGTACAATATGCAATTAAAAACAGCGATAAGGTCTACTTGCAGACTATAACTGTAGTTCATACAACTAAATTAGCCCGAATTCGTTAATGCGGTCATTATAAGGCCGCTTAAGTGTACAGAATACAATTAAACGGATGCCGGGGCGGAAAACAGACTTTTTAGTTGTACGAAGTGCAGTTAAAGCGCAACAGATGTAAAGAAAGCGGGATAGCTGTATCTCTGCTGCGCTTCAACAAGCGATTGTCAAAAGTAGAATTCACTGCGATTAATCTGAGGTAGTACCTGCCCGTTATATACCGTACCGCTCCGACACCCAATCCGCGAACATGGCATAGTCTTTCTCTACCTGCCCGGCATAGCCGTAAGCCCATTCTGCGATATAACGGGCAAATGCATCAGAATCGGGACCCATGGCCTTGGCGATCTCCTGCTCACTGTGATAGTCGAGAATACCCTTGTCGACATCGGCATCGGCGCGGGCATGCATTTTGGCGGTCAGGCTGCCCATCTGCTGGATAACTGCGGTCAGCTCGTCCATGTCAGCGATATTCTCCAGCTTCAGACTTTTTTTGTACGGGGAACGCTCTCTGACATAGAACTCCCGGCCGTCCATCGTTAAGAAGCCGAGGTAGGGATCCGCCTTGTGGTGCATCGCCTGCTGGGTCGCGGATACACGTTTGCCCTGATGGGCAAAGGATTGCCAGAACGAATCCGAGTAGGGCAGAAAATAGGCGGGAACGGGAACACGGACTTCTTTGACCTCAAGTACCGTATCGTCGGTCCCGGCCTGCTCCATGCCGCCTTCAATGAGAATATAATAGCGGTCCAGTCCGATGGAAGCCGTTCCCGAGCCGCGCTTGACCGCGATGTCCTTGATCCGGAAATGCTCCTCGTTCAGGCTGCGTGTAACCACTGTCTGTGTATAGAAGCTCCAGGCCAGCTCCAGCTGTGCCTGCTCGGCAGCTCCGGGAATCAGCAGCTCCGAAGTCTCGAGGAATACCCGGCTGGTCTGCATCTGGGCAGTGACCTTCTCCAGGAAATGACTCTGCCGGCGTTTCTCCAGCTTGCGGAGCAGCTTCTTGACGGGGCCTTTGGCTGTATCCTCATCCAGGACGAAATTTCCGGGATTGTCTTTACCATCACAAAAGCGGTGAATTTGCCGGTAATACGCCTCCGCATAACTCCGGCTCAGCTTAAGTTGCTCTGTCTGACCCAGCCCGAGTTGCCTGCCGGCAAGCGCAATACTGACCGCCATCCGCAGCAGATCGTACAGATAAGAGCCGACATACCCCTCGTCAAAATCATTCACATCATAAACAATCTCTCCGTCTTCACTACGGAAAGCGCCGAAGTTCTCGAAATGCAGGTCCCCTTGAATCCATGTAGGGCGCCCGGGTGAGCTGTGGTAAGGGAAGTACTGCCTTGTCGTGTCAAAATAAAACAGATAGGCGCTGCCCCGGTAGAAGGAAAAGGCATTTTGCGCCATTTTGCTGTATTTCTCCGTTCTCCGGTCAGGAGATAGGGCCATGATGCTGCCGTCGAACTCGTCAAAAATAGAAATCAGCAAATCCTTGCGCAGCTTTGAACGTGTACGTATGACTCCTTCGGTAATAGACTGGTTAACCATGCGGTGCTCCTTTCCGGAAATCGGTTATGGCTTGGTATATTGGTATAGTTGATTATATCTAATATTTCCATGGACTTCTAATTTGGCAGGCGTGATATACTGAAATGGATTTTGCAGCAAGGATTATGGCGGGACGGGGTGGAAGCATGTGAGGATGAATTGTTCCTGCGACTATAGATAAGGGGATGTTAGAAGATGCAATTAACATGGGATCTGGACCGAATCTATCCCTCCTTCCAGTCGGAGCAATTTCAGCAGGACCGCAGGCTGGTGGAGACACTTGCCGGGGAGCTGAATACATGGTCAGCCTCGCAGATGAATAGCGCTCAGGATGCTGCTAGTGTGATGGGAGAGTTCCTTAGACAATATAATGCTTATCAACATATATATCTTCGCTTGTTCAGCTACGCGGAATTAAGATTCAGCGCAGACAGCAGTAATACGGAAGCCGTTAATCTGATGGATGAGCTGGAGGAGGTTACTTACGGTGCGGGTGAAGCTTTAGTCAGCTTCAGTAAATGGCTGGCGAAGGTAAGCGCAGATGAACTGGAGCGGAGTATCGGGTCCAGCGTTTATCTGGAGCAGCACGGCTTCTACTTGCGCGAGCTTAAGAGTAAATCAGAGCATTTGCTCAGCGAGGAAGGCGAAGCGGTGATTGCCCGGATGCAGGCGACGGGGTCCAAGGCTTGGGAGCGGCTGTACATGCAGACGCTGTCTACCTTGCGGGTCGAGGCGGAGCTGGACGGGCTGAGCCGGAGTGTGTCGCTTGCCGAGCTGCGCAATCTCGCCTATGATCCCGATCCTGCGGTACGCCGGGCGGCGGCAGAAGCGGAGCATGAGGCCTGCCGCAGTGTAGCGGAGCAGAGTGCAGCCTGCATTAATGCCGTAACCGGGGAGGCTGCAGCCGTCTATGAGCTGAGAGGATATGCTTCACCTCTGCATAAAGTGCTGGAAGCATCGCGGATGGATCAGGAGACACTTCAGGTGATGCTTCAGGCCATCGAAGAGAGCCTGCCGGACTTTCGGCGTTATTATGCCAAAAAGGCGGCGTTGCTGGGGCATGCGGGAGGGCTGCCTTTTTGTGATGTTTTTGCGCCTGTCGGGACGGCGGAAGCTGCTGCGGAGCGCATCACTTATGCTGAGGCCCAGGCGATGATTATTGCCGGCTTCAGCAGGTTCAGCCCGGAGCTTGGCGCATTCGCCCGTAAGGTGTTTGAGCAGCGCTGGATCGATGCCGAACCGCGGAGCGGTAAAGGCAGCTTCGGGATGTGCGTTGATATTTTCCCGGTTGGGGAGAGCCGGATCATTACCAGCTTCAATGGCAATTATATAGATGTGAGTGTGCTGGCCCACGAGATCGGTCATGCGTACCACAGCAGCCGCTTAGCTGGAGAAACGATGGTTAACACGGAATATCCGGTTCCGATTGCCGAGACGGCGTCGATTTTTTGTGAGAGTCTGATTCATGTGGAGCTGCTTCAGTCTCTGCCTGCGGGTGAAGCGGCTGCCATACTGGAGCGGAGTCTCTCGGATGCAGGGTATTATATCGTTGATTTCTATGCCCGGTATGGCTTCGAGAGCGGGTTATATGCCCGCAGGAAATCCGGTGCTCTGTCTGTGGAGGAGCTGAATGCGCTGATGCTGGAATCCATGCATGCGGCTTACGGTGAAAGTGTGCTGCCGGACTCAATTCATCCTTACCAGTGGATCAGCAAAGCCGGGTATTATATGGCGGGTAATGAGTTCTTGAACTTCCCGTATTCCTTCGGATTATTATTTTCCAAAGGCCTGTATGCGCAGTACAAGAAGCGGGGCGGAGCCTTCGTAGAGCGCTATGAGCAGTTCCTCTCAGCCAGCAGTACCCGGAGTATTGCGGATGCCGCAAAGCTGATGGATATCGATGTACATTCACTGGCATTCTGGCAGGATGCGCTCGGGCTGATTGCCGGAGATATTGATAAGTTTACAGGGCGGGAATAAGGCGGGGATTTTGCGCTGCGGAAGGTTCCTTTTTGCCGGGAAATGTGGTAGAACAGTAGTAGAAGTATACACCGAAGCGGCACAGAAAGGGATGCTTGATTGAATGTATGTAGTGTGTAAGGAACACGTAGAGCTGGCCATCGACAAATTTGTGGACGAATACGAGGATGCACCCGATGTAGTGGATCTGAAGGAGACGGAGTTCTCGGACTGGGACCCGCCGGCGAAATGTGCGGAATGCGAGCAGAATGCGGAATATCTGGTGGTCTGAGGACTGCTGTAATTAAAAACACCCTGTAGCCGTGAAGGCTGCGGGGTGTTTGGGCTTTCCGGCATAAACATTACTTAATGTTAGGCGTCTGCTGCTTCCGCCATTTCGGCCAGCGTGCTGCTCTGGCTGCTGCGCCCATATATAAAGGCTGATACAATCGCCACGATTGCCGCAATGGATAATCCCCAGTAGATGTTGGAGTAAGCTGTCTGGAGCGGTAGACCACGTTGCCATTCCAGAGCACTTGCGGCCATCGCCACGCTGAAGGCTCCGCTGAAGAACTGCAGCAGCTGGAACAGCCCCATTCCGGAGCCAATCTGCGAAGCAGGCAGGATGCGCGAGATTTCGTTCGATACGCTGCTGGACAGTACGGTGAACGAGAGACTCATAATCATATAGACGAGCATGACAGCAACCCACGACCGCCCGGCGAACAAGGCGAACAGTACGGTCGCGGCCAGTACCAGGAACGGTGCCAGGCGCAGAATTCCGGCATTGCCGTAGCGGTCAATGATCCGCCCCACGGTGCGGGAGACGAAGATCGCCAGCAGCGAGCCGGGGAAGATTACAAGTCCGGCATGGCTGGCGCTGAAGCCGAAGCGGTGAACCAGAATCTGCGGCAGCAGGAACAAGGTGGCGAAGCTGCACAGGTAGGAGGCGACACCCACCAGGGCCAGCACGAGATAGGACCGGTTACGGAACAGCGCCGGCATCACGAATGGATCAGGAGTGGTACGGATGCGGCCGACAAACAAGATAATTGCTACTATTCCGGCGATCAGGGCAACCCACAGTCCGCTGGTCAGGAACAGCAGCAGACCGGTGGTGCCGACACCGAGGAACACACCGCCCAGGATGTCGAAGGAGCCCCGGGTGGGAACTTCCTTAGGCAGCAGGATCAGGAATAGCGGTACCAGGAGCAGAATAGCTGCGGTGACCGCGAACAGCCAGGTCCAGCCGAGATACTCGACAATGGAACCTCCGGCTACCGGCCCGAGTCCCAGACCCAGCGAAACAGCGGACATGATCGTCGCCATTGCTTTGCCGCGGCGGGCCTGCGGGACATAACGGGTGAACAGGACGAGCGATAAGGACATGACTGCGCCTGCTCCCGAAGCTTGCAGAATGCGCACTATAAGCAGAAAAATAAAGTTAGTGCTGAAGAAACCGGCCACGGCAGCAAGCCCTAGCGTAAGCAGCCCGATAACCAGCAGCCGGCGGATCGGCAGGAAATCAGAGAGCCGGCTGTATGTGATAGAGGCAATAGAGAACATGATGGAATACCCGGTAACAATCCAGGAGGCGGATGCTGCTGTGATGCCGAAAGTCTCGGTCACGTCAGGCAGCGCCAGATTGAACATCGCTGTATTCATAATGACGAGAACAACAGCAACGCTGAATAGCAGAGTCAGCAGTCCTTCGCGTGGAAGAGTTGCCTGCGGAGCAGCGGTTGAATCGTTTGTACTGTCCTCAGATGTATGTAATGAGGTCATTTAAGGGCCACTCCTTTGTTATTGGACTTATTTAAAATAAAAAAACTAGACATTTTTATTTTATAGTTCGATTACTTACGAACAATTGAAATATAGCATGGGCTGATGTAAAATGCAATTAGGAAATAAACAAATCATCTGGAATTTAAAATATATAAATGAATGACAACTATTTGTATTTCAAAGGAGTCTTTCTTATGAAGCAGCTTCATCATCCGGAACGCAAGGATATTCAGCTCGCCTCTGTGCTGTATGCGCTTAGCGATCCGGTCCGTTTATATGTCGTGTCGGAAATCCGCAAACATGGCGCACAGGCCTGCAACAGCTTCAAGGTGCCGATTGCCAAGTCCACCCTGACCCATCATTCCCGGACACTGCGCGAAGCCGGCATAGTGAATACGCGGGTGCAGGGCACGCAGCGTATTCTGTCACTGCGGACAGAGGATCTGGAGGAGCGGTTCCCTGGGCTTCTGGATTCAATATTGCTGGCGTATGAAAAGACGGAGCCCGGTGAGGGATTCGGGGAGCAGGAGCAAGTGACGGAAGAGCAGGGGTAGCGCGAGCAGTAAGATAGCTGAAAGAGCTAGGAGACAGGAATAGTAAAGGCGGATTCCGGTTTATTTTTACCCGGAAATGTGGTAGAACATAGAGGATAACCTTAAGCAGAAAGGACGTAGCGGATACGTCCTTTTGCTGTTTATATAATGAGATAACGGTGATTGAGCCGTGGGACACTATTATGGAGCCCTCTTGATCGGCGAAGGCAAACTCAGGGGGCTTCTGGAACCTCAGCGAATGGTCAGGTGTATATAGAAGCATAACCCACAGGAGGAAGACATGTTCATTCAGATTATCGGCGTAGGCAAATTGAAGGAAAAGTATTTGGTCAGCGGCATCGCAGAATATGCTAAGCGGCTGACGCCATACCTCAAGTTCCAGATGATTGAGGTGGCGGATGAGAAAGCACCTGACAACCTCAGCGATGCGGAGGTTGTTCAGGTGAAGGTGCGCGAGGGCGAGCGTATCCTCGCGCATATCAAGAGCGAGGCGCATGTCATTGCGCTCGCGATCGACGGCAAGCTCTGGAGCTCGGAAGAGCTTGCCGCCGAGATCGACCGGCTCGGCACCTACGGGACGAGCCATGTCGTCTTCGTCATCGGAGGCAGCCACGGGCTCTCCGATGAGGTAATGCGCCGCGCCCAGCAGCGCATGAGCTTCGGCCGCATGACGCTGCCCCATCAGCTCATGCGGCTTGTGCTGGTGGAGCAGGTTTACCGGGCGGTGAAGATCAATCGGGGGGAACCGTATCATAAGTAGGGGGAAGTTTTTGAAGAAAAACCTGCAGGAGCCTCTATCTACATCATCACTACAAGGGGCAGGGTATGTCACACTCTGGCAGGAACGATGTGTATTTACCGTTAAAACAAGTAGGACGCCAATATCTATGAAGCCTCTTTAATTCCCTTAATAACAGTAAGAGCGGAACATAAGCTAAACAGCTTCATGCACCGCTCTTATTTTTGTTCACTCGTTCTCTTGCACTTTCTCATACTCTATCTCAATCAGCTTGAAAAAATCAGATGGTTTGATTTTCAGTCCCTTGCAGAGATCAAATATTTTCGTGACGGAAGGCTCATTTCTGCCAACCTCAATCATGGAAATGTAGGATCGGTCGACATTGCATTCATGGGCCAGATCTTCTTGGCTTAAACCTTGTTTGATACGTATAGCTTTAACGGTTTTTCCGATTATCTGCTTAATGATGTTGGACGGATCGCTCAAGGAAAATAACCCCTTTTAAGTCCATTATCAATCTGATATAATGGTCGTGACAGATAAAGTATTCAACAAAAAGTAAAAAATATACATATTTCGAGCCTCTTCTGCACTTCCCTGTAGTTTCTCTATGATTCAAAGTTGCTCAGCCCAAAACATGCCTTACAGATAACGTACCTTCATCTAATTAAAAATATTCTTACAGTCTAAAGGAGGCCCTACCCGTGCGCCCTTCCTTTCTAAAATCACTCAACCTTGATGTTATTGTGGAGATGATAGAGATGGCTTGCCGCTTGGAGAAGTGGGACAAAGTCATTGAGACATCGGAGATTTTGTATGAATGTGTGCAGTACTTGTATCAGGAACAGCAGTATCGGAAGGCTAAAGCTTCACCACTTTTGACAATCGGGCTAGAGCATCCACTGGTCTATTATTACGGATTCAGTTATCTGACTCGGGGGATGGCTTATCAAACGAAAGAGAACTATGAGGAAGCACGGGCATACATAGATAAGTATGCCGAGTTGGGATGGTTGGAGGATCTAGGTGAGGACGGGCTGGAAGTTGTAGAGGAATTCCGATTTCTGGCACAAGCAAACGGATATGCACTTGAACTTATGTCTGGGCGGGTGGGCGTTCTGACTTCTTATACTGCCTTTCTGCGAGAGAATCCAGAAGAAGTACTGCCCGGATTGGATGTGATTCTGCAGGCTGCGCTGCGGTATGGGCTGGATTTGGACGAGTTGCTGATGATGTTCGCGGAGCATACAGCAGAATTCAGCACATATGAGGATGAGGGCAATCTAGTACACTTTTATCGCTTCAGTTATCAATTGGCGCTGTACTATAAGCGGGCGGGAAGAATGGTGGAAGCACTGGAGCAGATACTGCAAGCAGTGAGGCTGGCCTATCGGTCGGGGAACGACAGTCATTCTACTAGAAGTCTGGCGCTCTTTGAATCGTTACGCGATTGGGCAACGGTGGAGCAGGTGAACGAGGTTCAGGCGTTAATTAAGGGGTGAATACCGTGATGGATAAGGAAATACTGAAGCTCGTCGGAACCCGGATTCGTGCTCTTCGGAAAGAGCGGGGCTTGTCTCAGGAGGCGCTGGGGGAGAAAGGCGGATTTCATTTTTCATATATAGGGCAGATTGAGCGTGGTGAGAAGAACGTTTCTTTATTGAATTTACATAAGATAGCGGAATCGCTTGAAGTTAATTTAGTTCAGCTGTTTGCGTATCAGAATGAAGAGTTTATGGTTACCTCAGCTGAGAGCGATATTCAGGATATTGTAGGTATGCTTCGTGACGCTAATGATGAGAAGGTACGTGTGGCTAAAAATGTACTCAAGGAATTATTATAAAAAATAATTATGAAGCAAGCTTATCAGAGGGAATGAGGTTGATTAAAAACAAAGCGCAAGCCATTGGTTTGTGCTTTTTGCCGTAGCTTAAGAGTAGTTCTTATTTTATGATTAATGGTGCTGAGTTTCAGCGGTTAAAGAAGTAGGAGGTAAGGATAATTTATGACTGAATTACTAGCTCCAGCAGGCAATATGGAGGCTTTAAAAGCTGCAATATCTAATGGTTGTGATGCCATATACTTAGGAATGCAAAAATTTGGTGCACGCGCATACTCATCTAATTTTGATCTAGAATCGTTAAAAGAGGCTGTTACGTATGCGCACCTGAGGAACGTTAAAATCTATGTTGCCATGAATACCATCGTTTTTGAAAACGAAGTGGAAGAGATGAAAGAGCAGATACACGAATTAAATGAAATCGGTGTTGATGGCATTATCGTCCAGGACCTGACTGCTTTCGATTATATCGTTAAAAACTTTGTTGATATGGAAGCACATTGTTCAACTCAAATGGGAATCGACGATCTAGACGGAACTTTATTATTTAAAGAACTTGGTGCGAAAAGAGTTGTTCTGTCCCGTGAGGTCAAGGTTGAAAAAGTAAAAGAGATCAAAAGAATAGCTGAAATCCCTTTAGAAATTTTCGTTCACGGTGCTTTATGTGTATCTTATTCGGGGAATTGTCTAATGTCAGGATTGCTCGGCAATCGGTGCGCAAATCGCGGAAGATGTGTGGGTTCATGCCGTAAGGAGTATGAACTAATCGATAAGACAACAGATACATCTTTAGGGAAAAGCTATATTCTATCTACTAAGGACTTGAACACCATCGATTATATCCATGATTTAAAAGAAATCGATTCTTTAAAAATAGAAGGCCGAATGAAGGCGCCTACGTATGTTGCTAATGTTGTATCCAAATATCGCAAGGCCTTAGATCATAAAATAACCGAAGAAGACAAAGAAAATCTGAAAAAAACATTCAATAGAACATTTACTAAAGGGTATTTGTTTCACGAAGACAGGAGAAATATTACAAACATCTTAAAACCTAATAACTTTGGTTATGAAATTGGAACAATCAGCGGGATTGTTAAAGACATGTATGAAATAACACTTACACGTCCTTTAAATCAGAACGATACCATTCGAATCAGTCACAACAATGAAGATATTAATCTAACGGTTGCCAAACTGTACGATAAAGAGGGCGAATTAATCAACAAAGCAGAGGATGTCTGCTATATCAGAATCAAAGAAAAGATGTCTAAGGGAGATTTAGTATATAAAACGAAGGATTATTTCTATAACAAAGAATTAGAAGCATCACTGGAAAAAGAATTTAAGCGGTTTAACCTCAATATTAGAGTATATGCATGTCCAGATTCAAAGCTTGTCATAGATGCGGAAGGCTTAGGCTTTAATTATTCCTATGAAAGCGAGGAAATACTGGGCGAAGCCATTAATAATCCAACAACAAAAGACCAGGTAACCAAGCAATTCTCAAGATTAAATGATACGATATTCGAACTTCATCATGTCGATTATGAGGAATGCAATGCATTTATTCCAGCTAAACTGTTAAATGCAGCAAGAAGAGATATTGTACTGGGCTTGTATGACTTAAAGCTTAACAGCCAGCAGAAAAGAACCAAGGCTTTGGAGGCAAAAGAAAAAATAAGCTTTGCCCCTGGAAAACCATACCTTACGGCCTCTGTAACGACTAAGGAGCAGTACGATGCTTGCGTGAGCTGTGGAATTAAGGAAATCTATTACGAAAATGTGGTTAGAAGAAATCAGAATGATTATAAGGAACAAGAAGGACAGCTACTAATTGGAGGATATGGGGGGATTAATCACTATAGAGAAACAAACCCGTTTGTTACGGACTATTCTCTAAATGTTATTAATGCGACTAGCTGCTATGAATTATATAAATTAGGTGCAAAACGAGTCACTTTATCTTATGAATTGAATAAGAGCCAAATTGAAGATTTAATGAATGCCTATGTTAAAGAAAATGACGGCTATCCTGCACTGGAAATGATTGTATATGGCAGGGCTCCTTTGATGTTTACGAAATATTGTCCGATGAAAAAAATGAATCAATGCAGAATTTGCAAAACGAAGAGCTATGAGTTAAAAGATGAGCACGGAACGTTCCCTATCATTTCCCATAATGATTGTACAACGACTCTCCTTAATGGGAAGACGCTTAATCTGTTGGATGAGCTACCAAACATCAAAGGAATCGAGGCGCTCAGATTAAACTTCACAGTTGAATCCAAAGAGCAGGTTGTGAAAGTCATTAATATGGCGTCAGGCAAATTAAATGGCTCAATGAATAATGCTGTCTTTAATCAGGAAACAGACACAAGAGGACATTTTAATAAAGAGATTGTGTAGGTAGCCAAGGGATGGTTCTGGCTATATGATGGCGGGACGAGTGCAGAGTGAATAGCGAATGGGTTAAGGTATGAAGGAATAGTGAGGCCTTCAATTTCGTTCTATATAGGTGTGGAGAAGGTTGGTTTAATTTAATTTTGTATAACAGAGTTGACTTGATGTATAGTTTGGTATACATTGTGTTTAGTACACTTTACTAAAGGCGGTGTCATACATGACTTATCAAGAAAAGAAGAGCATCGTATCGCTAATCAGCACCATACTCATTTTTACAGTGTATTTGCTGTACAGATACCCACAGTATCCCAATGAGGTGTTGGATTCAAAAGTAACCTTCCATTACTGGGGATCCTTCATTCTTGTATTGACCTTGGTTTCCATCGCGGCACATATCGTGATCAGCATTGTTTTTAACATCATCTTCCGTATGACTACGGGTGAAAAGGAACCTACATTCGCGGACGAACTGGATAAGCGCATCGACTTGTTGGCCTTTCGAAATTCATTTGCTATGTTTGTCAGTGGCTTCCTTCTGGCTATGGGCTCATTGGTTACAGACCAGCCTTTGAGGGTGATGTTCATCGTCCTAATCGTCGCTGGATTTCTTTCAGACGTAACCGGTTCAATATCGAGACTGTATTACTACAGGAGAGGAGTCTAAGATGGGTAAAGTTCCTGTTGGCAATTACATCAGAAAATTACGATTCAATCTTAATGAAATGACCCAGCAGCAGCTGGCCGACAAGGTAGGTGTAACCAGACAAACGATCGTAGCTCTTGAAAAAGGAAATTACTCTCCTTCACTGGAATTGGCCTTTCGTATTGCTCACGCCTTTAACCTGCCGCTTGAAGAGGTATTCTTTTACGGGGAAAACTCACAGGAGCCATGAGGGAAATAGATAGGGGGTAAAGGATGAGAGCAATGGTATATGCCAAATACGGAACGCCTGATGTGCTTCATCTGAAGGAGCTAGAGAAACCTACACCGAAGGATAATGAAGTCCTTGTCAGAATATATGCGGCAACGGTAACAGCGGGGGACTGGCGTATGCGAAAGGCCGACCCATTCCTTGCAAGATTGTACAATGGTCTCTTAAGGCCTAAAAAAATAACGATATTGGGGTTTGAGTTAGCTGGGGAAGTTGAAGCCGCAGGCAAAGATGTAACACGATTTAAGAACGGTGATCAAATATTTGCGTCTTGTGGTTTTGGCTTCGGTGCATATGCCGAGTACAAATGTCTGCCTGAAGATGGATTGGTGGTCATGAAACCGGTCAATGTGAGCTATGAGGAGGCTGCCGCTGTTCCCATCGGGGGGATAACCGCGTTGAACTTTCTAAGGAAGGGGAATATCGCGAGCGGAATGAAGGTTCTTATTTATGGAGCCTCTGGAAGTGTGGGGACTTATGCGGTGCAGCTTGCCAAATATTACGGGGCAGATGTAACAGGGGTATGCAGTACTGCTAATCTTGAGATGGTAAGATCTATAGGAGCCGACCGGGTCATAGATTATACGAAACAGGATTTCATGGCGCTTGAAGAAAGCTATGATTTAATCTTTGATGCCGTTGGGAGAACGATATCGAAAATCAAAAAATCGACATTCAAAAAAGCACTGCGAACGAACGGGAAATATGTGAGTGTGGATATGTCACACAAGCCTCGCGTTGAAGATCTTATCTTCCTCCAAGAGCAGCTTGAGGCCGGTACCCTTAAGCCAGTTATCGATAGATGCTATTCGCTGGAACAAATTCCGGATGCCCATCGTTATGTCGAACAAAAACATAAGAAGGGGAATGTCGTTATTACTGTAAGTGAAACTTTCCGTTAGTGAAAGTGCGGTTACGCTTATCATAAGTAGGGGCAAGATTCTGTTGCACAGCATACTGTTTCGAGGGGGCAGCAATGAATAAAACAGACCGTTTATCGGGATATTCAGGCGATCAGCGAAGCAGGTGTACCGATTATAGGCACTACAGGTACCAGCCTATTCCTTATTGGAGGGATATTTACTGCCGCCGATCAGCTTCACTATAGAGGAAGCCGTGACCTTACTCATAGGGACGGATTTTATCGAGCTTCGCTGCAATGGGTGCTCGGCTGGGGAGCGGGTGTAATCGTATTGGAGCCTGAATTATTCCGGAATAAGATTCGTGAGGAAGCCCTGAAAATTTCAGAACGCTACTGACATAACGCTGTCAGTAGCGTTGTTTTATTATCAGGTATGTAAACATAAAGGAGTATAGAAAGGATGGTATTTTGTGAATTTTGCTTCTGTACGCATCATTACCGACGATGTGAATCGTCTCGCCGAGTTCTATGAAAAAGTCCTAGGTGTTTCGGCGGTGCACCCCGCGCCTGTTTTTGCCGAACTCGTTATGCCGGCATGTACCCTGGCAATCGGCCACTCCCAAACGGCGCAGCTATTCGGCGCTGGTTCGGTAGTGGCAGCGAGCAATCACACTGTCATCATCGAGTTCCGCGTCGACGATGTCGAAGCCGAATACGCACGCTTGAAGCCAATTGTCCATGATTGGGTAAAAGAACCGACCACGATGCCATGGGGAAACCGTTCTATGCTGTTCCGTGATCCCGACGGCAACCTGGTAAACCTCTTCGAGCCGGTGACCGAGGAAGCGATTAAACGGTTTAGTGGCAGGCATTGATTAACTGATCCTCATGAGGGTCATGTCGAGTAACTGGCACAGGGTGTCTGATTTTCTACATCAGACACCCTGCAGTGTTCACGCAGGATTACGCCGCTATTATCTAGTATTTACTATGTCTTCTTTCGTAAGTTCCTGGTATAGGGTAAGTTTCTCTTCGGCGAGAGAAATCATGTAATCAATTTCTTGCCGCCTGGATTCCAGTCCCATCAGATGTTTCTCAAGGATTTCAATCCGCTTTTTTAAGGTAGGATTATAATTAGAGGGATTCTCCCCTTGTTGAATTTTATCCATTACACAGCCCTCACGAGTAAACTCCGTAATCTCCTCAAGCGATAAGCCCAATTTTTTTAGTTTATTTAGACATTGAATGTAGGATACCTCGCTTTCTTTGTAGACACGTGCCCCTCCACTACTACGCTTGGGTTCATGTAGTACCCCGATTTTTTCATAATAACGAATCGTATAAGGAGTTAATCCCGTTTGTACTGACACCTGACTTATCGTAAGCATCCGATTTCTTTCCCTCCTTTTTAATGCTGGTATTGAAAAATATTATACCCTGAAAACTCTCTTGACTTCTAGTTGACTCTAACTTGTAAGTTAACTTTACGAATTGAAATACAGGAACAAACACTAAGGGGTGTAACAATGAACAACGAATATTTCACGATTCAACAAGCAGCGGAAGGGATCTGGGGTGCTATTTCGGTTCCAGGCAGCGGTTCTCTGGGGAATGCAGCAATTATTGATCTTGGGGATTTAACCGTTGTAGTGGATACAACCAACCTGCCGCATTCTGGTGCTTTGTTACGTCATGCTGCTGAACAACTAACAAACAAACCGGTTAAATATGTAGTGAATACACATTTTCATGGAGATCATGTCAACGGCAATCAGGAATTTATGAAAAGCGAATTTATATCTACTGTATGGACAAGAGATTTGCTATCAGATATGGGTGAAGTGAATGTTGATTTCATGCAGCAAAACATTCAAAAGTTAATGACTAGCCTAAATCATGTACGTTCAAAGCAAAGAGATCCCCACATGCTAACTGAAATCGACTATGATCTTTCGGTACAGCGGGCCCTTTATGATGCCATCCCTTCCCTATGCAGGGTGATCCCCACGATAACTTTTGACGATAAACTCGTTATTCAAGGAACAAAGCGATCAATCGAAGTTTTATCTTACGGAGGCGGTCATTCTTTAAGTGATGGTGTTGTGTACGTTCCAGAAGAGCAAACCTTGATCGCTGGTGATTTAATATCGACTAAGACCATTCCGGTCATACCCTACGGTAATCCATACGCTTGGATACGCATCCTTAAACGCATTCAAAAAGACCTCAAGGTCAATACTGTCGTTCCGGGACATGGAGATGTATCTAATTCAGATCGAATCACGGATGTCATACAATTTTTGGAGAAAACGATCACTTATGTTTCTGGAGCTGTAAAAAGCGGGAAATCAGAGTCTTACTGGCTGGAACAAGGGGTATTAAAAGGCTATGAGGATTGGCATCTGCCCCAGTATTTCAGCTGGAACTTTCGCTGGCTCTTTAACAGTATGCTTGTTCAAAACAACAGATGAGACAACATGAAATAGAGATCTTGAAAAAAACGAAGTAATGGAAGTTGCTGATGTTGGTCTACCACCACTTCTTATTCAGTAGGTTAGGCATGTCTATGGCTGTTGAATCATTTGGAATAATCTTGACAACGCACTGGAGAAAATGGAATTCCGGCGATGTACAAACCATACATGCAAGTCCCGGTACCCTTCAGGAAGACGATGGGAAGATATTTGACCCGCCTCTTCCGCCTTGGTAATTGACGATTGTGGCAGCATAGACACGCCGAATCCAGCGGCTACACCACTTAGAATTACTTCTAACGTTCCAAACTCCATAATCTGATAAGAGCTCATCCCGCTTTCTCCTAGGAATTTCTCAGCTTTTGCGCGATGTGTACATCCAACGTCGAAGAACAACATCGGCTTCGTAAGCAATTCGCGCATGTCACTCTTACCCGGTTCCGAGATCAGCACCAACTCCTCGTTGAAAGCCACAACATGTTCTATATCAAGCTGGTCAATGGGTCCATAGACAAAGGCTCCATCTAGTTCGTAATCAAGCACCTTTTGTAAGAGACCATGCGTTTCGCCAGTGATGAGCGATAGTTTGACATCGGGATATCGTAAGTGATACTTGGTCAGAAGAGGAGTCAGATGAATAACTGCTGTCGTTTCAATGGAACCTAAGCGGAGAAGGCCCGCAGGATGCTCCGAGTATTGTGTGGATTTCACAGCCTCGTCCATCAGAGTCAGTATTTTATCCGTATACTCCAGCAAGTTCTCACCTGCCGGCGTTAACGTCATCCCCCGATTGGATCGACGAAAAAGAGGGAGCTTCAACTCAGCCTCAAGGTACTGAATCCGGTTCGTCACATTGGACTGCACATAGTTCAAGACTTGCGCGGCCTTCGTTATGGTGCCCTCGCGAGCAACAGCTTGAAATATTTTTAAATCTCCACTTTCCATTTCCATGTCACCTGCCTGGTATAATTCTTTATGATAGTCGCCTTCAGTTTTGATCATTTTACTGGATTATATCCTTTATGTACAATTCAATATAGATTCATTAATAACGACTTAAGGGAGTAATCAAGATGAAAGCAATTGTACATGCTGGACAAAGTGGCCTGAAGGGCTTGAAATATAAAGATATTAGGGACCAAAAGCCGGGGGTTGGCGAAGTAAAAGTAAGGATAGAGGCTGCAGGGCTGAACCATAGGGACTTGTTCATCATGGCAGATCGAACAGAACAGGATGTCCCTCTGGTTATTGGTTCTGATGGCGCGGGCAGGATAGAAGCAGTAGGTGAAGGCGTATTCAGCCATCCATTAGGTGCCGATGTCATCATTAATCCATGTATCGGATGGGAATCCGCCGATAATGTTCCGTATGTTCCAGCCATTGTAGGAGGTCCTTCAGATGGTACATTCGCCGAGTCTATCATCATTCCTGCGCAAAATGTCATCAGCAAGCCAGCTTACCTGTCCTGGGAAGAAGCGGGTGTGCTACCCCTGTCCGCCTTGACGGCCTATCGAGCTCTGTTCACGAGAGGCCGCTTACAGCAAGGTGAACACGTCCTTATTCCTGGCATTGGTGGTGGTGTTGCGACTTATGCCATGAAGATGGCTTCAGCGGTGGGTGCGCGTGTTAGTGTGACATCACGTAGTGAAACGAAAAGACAAGCTGCACTCATTAATGGGGCCGACCATGCATTTGACAGTCATAGCGATTGGAGGGAAAGTATGGATGGAGACACCGTCGATCTCATCCTCGACAGCATCGGACCTGCGACGTTCCCACATTACTTTGACATTATTAAACCGGGTGGCCGTATTGTCACGTTTGGGGCAAGCTCGGGAGATCGAATGGAGATCCCGATGCGGTCCATATTTTTTCCCCAAATTAGTATCATTGGTACCTCCATGGGAAGTAGTGAAGAATTTGCTGCTATGCTTCAATTTATGGAACGCCACTTGCTTCGTCCTATCATTGATCGAGTATATCCTTTACAAGATACAGTTCAGGCATTTCACAGAATGCAGAAGGGGGAGCAGTTCGGTAATATTGGAATAAGAATAGATTGAACAGACAACAGGGCAAATGAGGTCGTAAGAAGCGGTTCAGGCTAAATGTTATGCTGACCATAATAAAGTTCAGGTTATGACTGTCCGCGACAAAAGCGATATAAATCTGAGCAAAGAATATCTTTAGCGTTGTGGGGTGTTTTTTGTCCCTATCTTGCCCCTTCAGAGTTGTGAAAGTCATTAATATGGCATCAGGTAAATTAAATGACTCAAAGAGATTGTGTAGTCGTGGAATTCATTAAATGTTCTAAAATCAATCATAAGGATGACCTTCAGATGAAAATATTATTAGTTGAAGATGATAAGACGATCGCGTCGGGACTGGAATATTCGCTGCAGCAAGAGGGTTATTGGACCGTTCTCTGCCATGATGCCGCTTCAGCCCGAAAGGTGCTCGCCGAAGACATCGATCAGTTCACTTTGTGCCTGTTCGATTTACAGCTTCCAGACGGAACTGGCTATGAATTATGCAAGATGGTGAAGGAACGACGCGATATCCCGGTCATTTTCTTAACAGTGATTGATGATGAGGTCAATGTCGTGATGGGACTCGATATGGGAGCCGATGATTACATTACCAAACCTTTTCGGGTTCGCGAGCTTCTCTCCCGGATCAAGTCCGTCTTGCGGAGATACCAGAAGCTGTCCCATGCCGGAGCGGTCATTGACATTGACAATGTGCGCATCCATACGCTGGAAGGCAAAGTATATAAAAACGGTGCCGAAATTTCGCTAACCGCCTTGGAATACCGCTTATTGCTGATCTTTGGCAACCACGTTGGACAGGTCCTCACCAGGAATCAGCTCTTGGAGCAAATCTGGGACGTGGCCGGGGACTTCGTGAATGACAACACGTTAACGGTCTATATCAAAAGGCTAAGGGAAAAGCTGGAGGATAATCCAGAGCAGCCGGCTCTGATCAAAACGGTACGCGGTTTAGGCTATAAGGTTGGTGATTAGATGCTGCGCAATCGGGAAAATCAAATATTATTACTCGTCATGGGTTCGATCAGCTTATCGGCGATCGTCATTGCTGCTTTCATTTCGTCTGTCACCGCAGCCCTGGTTATTATTGTATCCGTGCTGCTTACCGGCACAGCTTTATTATTCACAAAACGGAGATATTACGAGCTAGAGAAGCTGTCCGTCTATTTGCGGGAAATTAGCAGCGGCCAGGCCTCCCTTGACCCTCGCGATAATCAAGAAGGTGAGCTTAGCATCTTAAAGAATGATATTTACAAGGTGACACGCATGCTCTCCGAGCATCGTTCGCTATTGCAGCGGGATAAGCTTCAACTGACCGATGCCATCTCCGATATTTCACATCAGCTCAAAACACCGATCACCTCTATGACAGTCATGGCAGATCTGTTAAGTGCCCCTGATCTGCCTTCACTCAAAAGAACGGAGTTCACCCATCATATTCGCATTCAGCTTGAACGGATCGATTGGCTTGTTTCATCCTTATTAAAGCTAGCGAAAATGGAAGCGGGAACTATCCCGTTCAAAAAAGATCGAATACACATGGGAACCCTAATCGAAAAGGCACTGGAGCCGGTTATGATTCCGATGGATATTAAGGGACAGACCGTTTCCATCACAGGGGATGACAACGTCTCTTTTGCCGGCGATTTCCGTTGGACTGCTGAAGCGGTTATCAATATTTTGAAAAATGGAGTGGAGCATACACCTGAGGGCGGTGCGATTACCATCACATTTTCCGACAACGTGCTATTTACGGAAATCGTTATTGCTGACAACGGAGAGGGCATTCCGAAAGAGGATTTGCCTTATATTTTCAAACGTTTTTATAAAGGAAAAAATGCTAATGAAGGAAGCATCGGTATAGGGCTTGCGATGGCTCACAGCATCATTGCAAGCCAGAACGGCGTGATTGATGTAACGAGCGACAGCGGGAGGGGTACAGAGTTTCGGATCAAATTTTATAAGCATGTGATTTAACAGCACTCCGTAAGTGACTGAACTGTCACCTCCAACGTCACTGTAAAGTCATTTTGGACAGATAAAATGATATTCATCAGATGAACAATGGAGGTACAACCATGCAAATGAAGCAGCAGCGCAAGATTACTTTTATTATCACGATAGGCTACGCCCTGATTATTCTTTATTTTATGCTTTTTGCTTTCGGCAGAGCGGATAAGGTAGATCAAATCAGTCAGTACACCTTTATTTTTTTGCCGGACGGTTTTTTTAGGGTGCCGGGTCTTTCCGATCTTCTACATCCGACACTGATGGACTTGGTGGGTATTGGAAACTTTGCAGCCTTCATACCTTTTGGCATACTGTTTCCGTTGTTATACCGCACCAGCTTTGTTCGCTTCATGACAGGGTTTATCCTGTCCATTCTTGTGGTGGAGACCATCCAGGCACTAACATTCCTCGGCAGCTTTGACATGAACGACGTCATACAGAACTCATTGGGCGCTGCTATTGGATTCGGGGCGTACAAGATTGGCTTCCGTACAAAAAACTACTGGAGAAATATCGCTGCTACGGGAATTGCCAGTGCTGTCTTAATGATCGGCGTGTGGGGGGTCTTCGGAGTAGTTGATCAAGTGTTCACCAAAGAGGTGGGCCCTTTTGTAGCGATAAACGAATGGAAAGATAGTAACGGAAATCGAGTAACGGGAACCAAACAGGACAGTCTTAAGATTGGCGGTCAAGACGTGACACCCCAATATAATGTGTATGGCATTGAAGGTAAAAAGAAGGAAACATATACGTATTCGCTAGGCAATAAGGGAGAGCTGTATCTTAGCTTGAATTATGGAATTCCTGATCATAAGGATTTCCAGGGCAGCATTAAGGTTACCGTTGACGGGCATGAGCTCCTGTCTGTATCTGCAGAAGATCAGCTCCATGAGCCGGATAATAGGATCCTTCATCTCACCGGGGCTAATGAGCTTAAGATAACCATTGAGGGGAATGAAACCCTTTGGGATGTTGGATATAAAGAGATGGTATATACCTGGAATTGAGCATCTAGGGAAGTGGGATGACAATGGAGATTTTAACAATTGAAAATTTGTCCAAAATATACGGCACAGGCGAATCGGCGGTGAAGGCGCTTGATGATGTTTCCTTTTCGGTCCATAAAGGTGAATTCGTCGCAATTATCGGACCTTCCGGATCGGGGAAATCGACACTCCTTCATATGCTGGGCGGTGTGGATCGACCGACTGGCGGGAAAGTGTATGTTCAGGATACGGATATGTATACCTTGGACGAAACGCAGCTGGCCATCTTCAGACGCAGGCAAATCGGGCTGATCTACCAGTTTTTCAATCTGCTTCCCGTCCTGACGGTGGAAGAGAATATTACGCTGCCGCTCTTGCTGGATCAACAAAAGGTAGATCAAAAGCAATTGGCTGATCTTGTGAATACGTTGAATTTGCAGCATCGATTAAACCATCTGCCGAATCAGCTATCCGGCGGACAGCAGCAGCGTGTCTCGATTGGCAGGGCGATCATCGGCAATCCTGCGATCATGCTGGCCGACGAACCCACCGGGAATCTGGACAGCAGGAATAGCAACGAGATCGTCGATTTATTGAAAATGCTGAATAAGACCTATCATCAGACCCTGCTCGTAATCACTCATGACGAACGGATCGCCCTGCAAGCCGACAGAATCATTTCAATTGAAGATGGGAGGATTGCCAAAGACGAGGTGATAAGGCGATGAATATTGTCAATACATTAACCATCCGGCATCTGAAGCAGAACAAGAGACGAACACTTGTGACTATTCTTGGCGTAATTATTTCGGTATCCATGATGACCGCTGTCATTACGCTAATTTTTTCCTTTGCGGATTTAATGATCAGACAAACGATCACAGATACAGGGGAGTGGCATATTCAGTATCAAGATATAACCAAGGAACAGCTTGCGGCGATACAGGGCGATGATGCAACCAAAACGGTTGCAATCACAAGAGACCTTGGATATGCCCCATTAGAAGGGGGACAAAATTCCAATAAGCCGTACTTGTTCATTAAGGAATATGATGTGCAAGGGTTCACACAATTTCAGATTGAAATAAGCAAGGGGCGTCTTCCGCACACGGACAAGGAGGTTGTGATCTCCGAGTCTGTTGCAACAAATGGCAAAGTGAAGTACGAAATCGGCGACCGTCTAACGCTTCGCGTCGGCGACCGATTCGAACAAGGGGGCGATCATCCCCTGGATCAGACGGAACCGCTGCGCAGGGAAGACGGCACATTGACCGAGACATTACAGCATAGCATAATTAAGGATTATACGGTGGTAGGCTTCATTAAACCTCCGGTGTCGGAACCGGCTCGAGCCCCGGGTTATACGATCATTAGCTATGTCGATGATCATATCATCGGGGGGGACGATCGGGTCGATGCGTCGGTGGTCTTGCAGCAGGTCAATCCGTTCTTGTTCGCACATGCAGAGAAGCTGGCTGAGAAAAACCAAATTGACACTGTCCAATATAATAACGATTTGCTTCGTTATTATGGCTTGTCCAGCAGCGGAGCCTCATCCAGCATGATGTTCTCATTATCGGCAATCATTATGGGGGCCATTATAATTGGCTCGGTTGGGCTCATCTATAACGCTTTTGCGATATCCGTCTCGGAACGTTCCCGCCATTTAGGGATGCTCGCGAGCGTGGGGGCGACGAAAAGGCAGAAGCGAAATTCCGTATTTTTTGAAGGTATCGTCATTGGTTTGATCAGCATTCCCATTGGCATCTTATGCGGTCTTGCCGGAATCGGAATCACCTTTTCGTTCATGAACACAATGATTGAAGGAGCATTATGGACTAGTGAAAAGCTGAGGCTTATCGTCACGCCGTTATTGCTCTTGATTACTTGTCTTGTTTCGATGCTGACGATTTTCGTTTCGGCGTATCTCCCGGCGATTAAAGCATCCAGGGTATCTCCCATGGACGCGATTCGCCAAACCACCGACGTAAAGCTTACGGCCAAAGCAGTGAAGACGTCGAAGATCATTCGTAAGCTCTTTGGAATCGAAGCAGAAATCGGGCTGAAAAACTTAAAAAGGAACAAACGAAGATATCATGTTATTCTTTTTTCGCTGGTCATCAGCATCGTTTTGTTTTTGACGATATCGTTTTTCACGACTGGCCTGACACAATCTCTGGCATTGTCGCTGGAAGGCATCAATTACGATATTGAAGTGTCGTCCAGTAATGGCGAAAGACTAGATGACCGGTTGATGCAATCGCTTGTATCTCTGGATGGTGTCACGGAATACAGCGTCAGTCATGAGTTAGTCAGGAACGCTTGGGTCGATGCAGCAAGCATCGCCGACGAGTTGCAAGAGAAGGTTAAGCAGGATAAGAGTATGCTGCAAGACGGGAAATACCCTTACGAAATTAAGCTCTATGCACTGAATGATTCGAGCCTGCAAGCCTATGCCAGAGCGGCTCACGCAGATTACGAACAGCTTACGGATCTGGATCATCCCGCCGCAATCGTGATGGATACGATTCATTACAAAGATATAGATACGGGTAAATATATTCAGACGAAGTCCATATATGCGAATATCGGTCAACATATCGAGCTAACGAGTTTTTTTAATGAGAGCGGGGAAGAAACGAAGGCAAATAAAGTGATATTTGCCGCATTGACGGATAAGGCACCGATGGGGATGAGCCCGGTAGGCGTAGGCGGGTTAAATATGATCGTGTCGGAACGCGTCATGAATCGGCTGGCAGACGGCGAGGAGCTGGCTAACGCTTCGATGTACCTCCATTTGAAAAGCACGGAACCGGTGAAAACGCAGCAGGAAATTGAAGCGATGAATGAGACCAATCTGAATGTCTACAATGTATATCAATCCAGAATAAGAGAAGAACAACAGATTCTGCTGATGAACGTCTTTTCTTACGGTTTTATCGTATTAATCTCTGCGATTTCCGTTGCGAACATCTTTAATACGATCTCAACAGGGCTGGCTCTTCGCAAACGGGAATTTGCGATGCTGAAATCCGTAGGCGCGACGCCAAAGGGGTTTGCAAAAATGCTGAACTATGAGAGTGTTTTTTATGGGGTCAAGTCGCTCTTGTATGGGCTTCCTGTCAGTTTCGCCGTGATGGTTCTGATCTATAAAGCATTTGCGAACAAATTCAGCTATGGGTTCACCCTGCCCTGGATGAGCATTCTGTCTGTCATTGTGTGTGTATTTGTCATTGTCAGCTCTGCGGTTGTTTATTCCGGAGCTAAAGTAAAAAAGGAGAATATTATTGATGCATTAAAGCAAGAGAATATATGATTCACTTACTTCACCCAGAGGAGGAGACGTCACCCGACGTCACACACAATCATGCGAGTCGACCGATTGCTCTCCATGCTGCTGATTATCTCCGGTAAAGGTACGGTAACGGGCAAGGAGCTTGCCGAGCATTTCGAGGTATCCTTGCGGACGATCTACCGGGATATCGAAAAAATAAGCGAAGCCGGCATACCAATTGCCTCCTCCAGCGGCAAGGGCGGAGGATACTATATTATGGACAGCTATAATATAAGCGGCCTCTTTTTAAACCGGGATGAAGCTCATACGTTTGTAGCTGTAATGAAGAATTTACACGGCTTGTTTGGCAGGAACGAAGCTTTTAATGACATCATGCTAAAGGTTGAGCATACCTATAAGCGGGAGCCCGAGAAGCACAAGCTGACTCTGGATATGTCCCATTTCAGCATGGAGCAGGAAATTAAAGAATACATTGGGATCATAAGCAAGGCCATCACGGATAACAGACTGCTGGTGTTCGACTATATCAACAGGGATATGGAATATCTGGAGCGAACGGTAGAGCCAAGCTGGATTGACTTTCGCCACGGAGATTGGTATGTGATAGGTTTTTGCCGGGTCAGAGAGGACTACCGCAGATTCAAGCTCGTGCGGATTAAGCAACTCAGACAGGGGCCGCCTTTTGCAAAAAGAGAGCTGCCGGAAGACCAAATAGCCGAGGTTATTAAGCAAAGCTATTCGCAGCGGGACATACAGGTTGTGCTCAGATTCACTCCGCGAATTGGCGCGCAGCTTCCCGAGTATTTTGAGAAAGAGAAGATTAGCCGGGGTGAAGACGGCTTCTATCTCGTGAGGGATACTTATCCTTATGAGGAGGGTCTGCTGAAATTCATTCTAAGCTTCGGCAAGGAGTGCGAGCTGCTGGAGCCTCGTGAATTACGGGCGGAGCTGCAGCAATATATGCAGAATATGCTTCTATCCTACAATGACTGACGCCCTGGTGTCAGTCATTGTGTTCTATAGTAGGGATATCGGCGGGAGAAATACATAACGTCCGCTATAACTAGGCTAGGAGTGAAACGATTAAATGAAAGCCGGCATTGTGTACAATGATTGCAATGAATGGGATACGGAGAACACACGAATAGAACTGATACGGAAGCTGCAAACTTTGGAGGAGGAACGCTATATCCTGCGTGAGGGAGAAAGGTTACAAGACTTTACCAATCTGATGCTGCGCCATATTGGCGATCCGGAATCGGAGCTGCGTGAGCATATCTATTCCACTTTTCACATATGGCTGAAGCGCGATAATAAGTTCTCCTGTGCGGAAATGCGGCATCTTTTGGCTGTCCTGATGGATGACCGGCATTTGTTCTATCGGATTGGAACCGAAGATGACAATAGCGTACTCACCAGGGCGTTTGCGGTTCTGCCTGTCGTTCTTATTGTACAGCGGCACAGGAATAATTCATTCTTGACTCCGGATGAGTTCCGGCATCTAAAGCATTCGCTGCTTCGCTACTACCAGGAGGAGAAGGACCTGCGCGGTTATCTGGCAGTTGAAGGCTGGGCTCATTCCGCGGCCCACGGGGCGGATGCCCTGGAGGAGCTGATCCGCTGTCCGGAAAGCGATAATGCAGTGCAACGCGAGGTGCTGGGGGCGATTACAGGGATGCTGCATAACGGTGTCCGGATTTTTGACGAGGAGGAAGACGAGCGCATGGCCAGCATTGTGGACACGATGATTAGCGAAGCGCTGCTTCCGCAGCAGGAGATTGCCGACTGGATTCATAGCTTGTCGCAATGTACGGAATGGCCGGATACGCGCGCACAGAGAGTCGCCAGAGTAAACGGGAAAAATTTTGTGCGCAGCCTGTATTTCAGATCAAGGGTCCGGAGTGACGGAAATAATCTTATTCTTACCGGTGCCATGCTGACGGCTGAAGCTAAATTAAACTGCTTTAAAGAGGCTAATTAAGAAGTGCGCTAGAAATGATACATATGGAGGTAATTAAGTTTGAGTACTCACTACTATTTCAGTTGGTTTAATCATTTTTTTCCAGAGAAGCTGGTCCATTGTTTGCAGGAGGATATACAAGACAGACAATCGCTTGTTATGATTAGCGCTGACCCGTCTGGTTACACAGATGAGCCAATTAACTTTGATGAACTTTCTGAATGGACATGGCTGAATCAGGCTAACATTATTTTTGATGAATATCATTTCATTGATTACCGTATGCAGAAGGAGGATGCCCAGAGGTTCATTCACAACGCTTCTGTCATTTTATTATGCGGCGGGTATCCTGTTTTGCAGAAGGATTTTTTGGCGGATTATGAATTATCGGGTGTTATTAAGAACAGCAATGCCGTTATACTGGGTGCCAGCGCCGGTGCGCTAAACATGTCTGCTCAATGGTTAAGCTTGAATGACACTGGTCATGAAGTTGAAACGAGTACGATTTATGAGGGGATTGGCTTTGATCATTTTGCCTATGAATCCCATTCTAAGCGTGGCTACGCCACGTTTGTTCAAGGCTACCTGTTCCCCTTGTCTGAAGAGATTGATGTTTATGCGGCAGAACAGGAGAGCGCTATACGTGTAAAGGACGGCAAAATAGAAACAATGGGTCCTTTATATTTAATTTCCCGCTCAAAGATTCAGAAATTGGTTGAGACGCTCTAATTAGGGAGAGGGGCTACCGAAATGAAATGCTCAAATAATAATTAGTCACCTCTCAATATGGACCTGTATCCAGAGTATCCCGGTAAGCGGCGAAGAGATAAACTCTCTTCTGCCGCTATTTTTTTTAGATGAACATCATTTCCGCTCTATTTCTACTTCCATTATTTAAGCTAAAGTTAAAGTTTTCTTTAAGTTTCAGATGAGGGTTAAATTGCTATGCTAACATAAATGAATATAACAATTGGATGCACAAGAGGCTGGACATTGCATAGGGTGTCAGTCGTTTTTTTTCATGTAATTCATTTATTAGGGGGAATAGTCTTTGTACAAACGGATTATTAGTTTAATGTTTGCAGTGTTATTGTTGGTCTCCCTAGTATCGCCAGGCTTGACATCGGCGCAAACGAGCAGCTCTAGTGATCTGAATGGTTTCAGCGGGTCAAGTAGTTTTAGTGATTCCAGCAATCCTAGTAAATCTAGAATAGAATCGTTGGAATTACCTCCATCCAATGAGCTATCAAGTGGCTGGAGTAATATCGCGCAAAATATCAATCCGGTTGCCGACGCACCGAATTTGACGAATGGGAATACAGCAAGTTCTTTCAATGATGTGAAGCAAGGCAATTGGTTCTTCGAAGCAGCAAATTATGTGTATCAGAATGGCCTGTTCCAAGGTACAGGGGAGCACACTTTCTCACCACAAGGCACGATGACACGTGCAATGTTCGTTACTGTTCTTGGACGTGCAGCAGGAATTGATTCTTCCAAATACACCTCAGCCTCTTCATTCACGGATGTGTCCGCGGGTTCTTATTATGCACCTTACGTAGAATGGGCCAATGAGAACGGTATTGTAACAGGGATAGGCAATCGAAAGTTTGCACCAAACAATACGGTGACCAAAGAGCAAATGGCTACTATTATGGTTAGATATTTCGAGGAATTCAACATCGACTATCAAACAGGGAATCCTATTATTACAGAGCCAAGCGATATTCGTAATGTATCAAGCTGGGCAAGAGATGCTGTAATGGCATTATGGAGAGCTGGTCTAATCAATGGAGACCGGAGCGGTAATTTCAATCCAGCCTCCAATGCAACTCGTGCTGAAGCGGCTTCGTTTGTCATGCGCAGTAATGAGGTGATTAAGAAAAACACTTCACCGGCATCCACAGCGATCCCAACATCCACATCGACACCAACACCGACATCAACACCGACATTAACATCAACATCTGCATCTACATCAACATCCACACCGGTATCTACACCAACACCAACTCCATCTCCAACATCAACTAGCGGAACCTTCACCATTACATTTAATACAAATGGCGGAACCGCTATAGCGAATAGGTACGTTGTTGCAGGTCATTCACTAGGCGAATTACCAACTACGCAAAAAGAAAATTACACGTTCCTAGGCTGGTATACGGATAGTGAGTTTACTACGGAGGTTTCTTCAGATGCAATTGTAACCAGCGACATGACACTATATGCCAAATTCGAAAGATTATCGGATCAAGCACTCGAAGTTCAAAGTATACCTGTGATTAGTAAGCTGGATCAACCAAGCACATTTTCAATTAAAGTCGTTGATAGCTCTGGAGAATTAACAGAATCTATGATTAAGAATGCGATTAGGTTTAGTGCATCTACGCATCTTGATTTTGTGAAGTATTCAGGTATTTCCATAACTAAGGTGGATAATGAATACATTATTACTGCCAATAACAAGAGTAAGCAATTTCCTGAGGGAGGTACATTCAAGCTCGTATTGACTGAAGATGCTTTAGTATTCAAAGAAGGCGATACGGAATATGATTCATCCACAAGGGAAGTTGATTTTACGACAGCTAAGGCTGAAGTTAACAATCTTAAATTCAATTCAAACCTGAAGTTTATAAGTGCAGCTGAAGTGTCTTTGATGAGTCAAGATGGTCAGCAGGCTAAGTTTATTGCGAACCCGTTATATACGTATGAGATCAATAAGGGAACTACGGAAACAACCGTAAACGACTTTCAGGATGGCTACTTCATTCATGAGGGTGGCGGGATCGAAGTAGGAGATACCGTTGCCATTTATGACGGTGCTAATCCAAGTGAGCATAATGGAAGCACGCCGTTAGAGGATGAAGGAAACATTTCTTACGTCCAAATTTTTTCGATCAAAAATGGCAATGAGTATCACTACGGCGCGCCAGATGTAGCGGATATTATTTTTGTACCAGATGTTTTACCCGTAAATGCTGCTGAGGATACGGATGGTGATCCGAACAATAATTCAATCACGATATCTGAATCAACGATGGATTTCTCGGATGCAAAGTATGCGGGCTTTAATTTCAAAGAAGATCTTACCGTCGAGCCAGGAGATTTCATCGCATTCTATACAGGGGAATTGAGTGAGGCCTCTCAGCTTCTCAACTATGCACAGATCAGAGCAGTTAATCATGCTAATAATACGTATACGATTACTTATGAGGCTATTAGTGAAGAAGCAATGCGCAGCTCATTCGATTATTATAAAAAAGATCAAAAAGTAGAGAATGAAAAGCTGCTTAGTGATGATAGCATTGCCCAACTGCAAGCAGAGATGACTAGTGAAGCAATGGATAGCGGATTTGCACAGCGCGCTTCAGGCTATCTTGCGTCGATGGCACTGCAAACAGACAGCTTTAAGGAGCTTAATGTAGATAACCAGTTCAGCGACAGCGATATTCAGTATCTCAGTGAAAATGCAGCTGCAGGTACTAGCTTGATGAAGATAGCCGGCTCAAAGGTGGAAGTATCTGTTGAACAAGTAAAGGTAGATATTTCACCGAACCTAAACCACTTCGAAGGAAAAACAGGTATCCGCGCCGCTTTACAAATTGAAGCAGAGGTAACCATCGAGGTTAGTGCAAATCACGAAATTAAAATTAAATTAACAGGGACATTTGAGCAAGAATTTTCAGTTAACCTTAGTGCTGGTGGGAATATTTACTGGGAAGAATTCTGGTTTTTCTCAATACCCGTCGATTATTCAGTATATGCCAATCTTGATGTATATACGTATACGGCCGTAAGATTCGATGCCAATCTCGGTCTATTCGAGAAAGAGGAAGATATTGATTGGAATAGTGATGATGTTATTAACGTCGCCAGACAAATTAAGAAGGTTATGGAAGAGTCTGAAAAGTACACAGATAATGAAATTGATGAGATCTCAGACAGCTTGCCGGATCTATATGCAGATTTCCTGGACAATGAAGATATTGATTGGGTTGATATCGTTACACAAGAAATATTTAGGACCCAAGTGCGAGTCGTTAATGGTATTTTTGAGATTGTATTTAAGGCAGAGTTCGTAGTTAGTGCAAAGGTTAATATCTCGGTTGGAATTATATATACGTATGAAAATGGTCAACGCTATGGCTTCAATATGCGCATCATTGCAGCTGAGGTTAGTAACTCTCAAACTACGCTTGTACCTGAAAAGTATAACTTTACCTTCTATGCGATGGGTGAATTAGGGTTAAGAGCCGGGATTCGTCTTACGGTAGAGGTTGGTGCCTTATCCACGGAGCTTAATAGTATAGGGGTGCAAGCAGAGCTAGGAGGGTATATAAAATTATGGGGCTTCTTCTATTATCATTATGAGAGGACTGAAGGGAAACCTGCGATTTCTAGTATGAAAGGGGCTTATCATGCAGAGATCGGGCTGTATTTAGAAATAAAAATTATTGCGCAGGCGTTTAAGGGAACCTTCTCGGTCGTACCTTACTCGACGACCTATGAGAAGCCTCTATTTGAAATGGGTACACGTAGCGCGATCATGGATTTCTCTTACGAACAGGATGATGTTGAGCCGATAGAGATGCATGGTGAGTTTGGGAAGACGTCTTATCAATTACCACTTGAATACTTTATGATGGATAAGATGGATTTACACGATGGTGAACTGACTTCTTCTCCACAAGATGTTTCTTACTTTAGAATCAGTTTCTCGAATAGGGACAACTTCAGGTATGATCCCCGCAACCGTACTATCACACCTGATCGTGATGATGAAACCGGATATGATACAGAATTATATATCACTTATGACGGGCCAAGCGCATCATTAGGTTCTGATCCTCTGACTCGTACCTATACAGTCTCATATGATAATCTTAAAGACAGCTATACGATGACATTAAAGGAACTTGATGAAAAATTACCAATTTCTGATATGAGAATTATGCGGCAAATTAGTGGTAAATATTTGTCGGCGATTCCACAGATCCCGGATCCTACCAAGCTAGGGTATACATTCATAGGCTGGTATAATGAGAGCCTGGGAACGATAGGTTGGAAGGTTCCGCTTCCAACTGTAATGGATGCCAAAGATCTTAATTTCTATGCTGCATTTCAACCTGCTACGGATACGCCGTATCTGGTAGAAACCTATACTGAAAATTCATATGATGATGGCTACACATTAGTTGATACAGAAAAATTAAGAGGAAAAACGAATGCTGTACCTTCAGTAGGTCCGAAAGACATCCCAGGATTCATTACGCCTCAAAAGACTCAAGTGGTTATTAAGGCAGACGGATCAACTGTAATCAAGTACTCATATAAACGCGAAATGATCGAGCTAACCTTCCAGCTTGACTATTCGAAGGCAACAGATGATGTACCAATTGCCGCAACGCAATATATTGAATATATGAAGTATGGGGCCAGTTTGGATGTTCCGAGCTATGTGACGAATATTAAAGGTCTTACTTTCCTTGGATGGGAATTAATGGATAATATTGTTCCGGCTACACCGAAAACCTACACGGCCTATTTCGATTTGAAGAAGGATATGAGGGTACTTGTAGAATATTATTCAAGAGACAGCTACGAAGGAGAATTCTCGAAAGTGGGCAGTGAAATTTATCTGGCAACTGCATACAAAGTGTTCAATGCACGTACCCAAGCGGCAGGCTATTATAACAGTCCCAATGAGTACGAGTTAGCAGATGATTGGGGTCTTCCAACAGATTATACATTTGTAGTAGATCCGGAACGTCCTAAAAATGAGCTTGTAGTGAGGCAATATCTACAGCGTAAATATGAGCTAACGTTTGATTCGAATGAAGGAACTTTTGCTGATGGTGTTTCTGGAAAAAGCTATTTAAGTGCAGGAATGCCTTATCAAATACCATCTGACCCAACGCGTGAAGGTTATACATTTACAGGCTGGTCACCAGCAATTCCGTCAGAGAATCGTGAAATGCCAGCGGAAAATCTGACCTACACTGCACAGTGGACGGAGGCTGCAGAACGTCAAAAGTATACGGTGGAGCATTATCAAAGAGGTACGGGTATTGATGCTCCATTTGAATTAATGGATACAGAAGAGCTAGAAGGAATAGTAGGGGACACGGTAACTGCAACCCATAAAACCTACTCTGGATTCTATTCTCTAGAAGGAACGGGTACCGATTATGCAACCATAAGCAGTGGAGTGGTTGATGAAGATGGCAGTACGACGCTCCAGCTATATTATGATAGAAATGTATATAAAGTGAAATTTATCTACATTGATCCATTTACACAAGAAGAAAAGCTAATCAATGAGGAAACCTATCGTTTCGGCGTACAATTCACGATTCCAAGTAAATCTGTCTGGGGATTAGGAGTGACTGGAATTGGATGGAAGGTGTTAGACGGGGCACCGGAAATTGATGAGTATGCTATGAACTTAGTACCGGCACAAAATGTGACTTATGAGCTTATCTTGCCTGACGAAGGAAGCGGAGAAGGTGGAGAGGGTGAAAATCCGGGATTTCCAGGTTTTCCGGGATTTCCGGGAAGTCAATTCCCAGGCCTTACGGGTTTTATAAAGTTCTAATGTAGTTGTTATCATTTAGTTGGTTCTTATGAAAAGGTTCATCGCGGCTGACTGCTGCGATGAACCTTTTTTGCTGACTGTTCTATCACATAGATCACTTAATTTGCCGTCTTATTGATGAAGTCAATCTCATTTCTGATCCCTTTATGAGCGTCATTCCACAGGCTCTTTGTCATCATCTCGGCGTTTTTCTCGTCACATACCCAGCCCAGGTTTTCACCGATACCATCGGCCGTAATAATGCTTGCAAGCAAATATGCTATAATTTATTGGTGATAATAATTCTCAGTTAATATGAGAGGGGTCCAACATGCCGGGACAAGAATCTACAGATAAGCCCCATGGGCAACCACGTATTCATCCGCATCATGTGCAGGATTCCAGGAATAAAATAAATAGAACAGTGGTTCATATGGAAGAACATTTTGAAGAGGCCATTTCACGTGAACAGCTTGCGGTCATTGCCGGGCTTAATCCAGAGCACTATTCCAGAATGTTTAGCAAATACAAAGGAGTAAGCCCCATTAGCTATTTAACAGGATTACGAATGGAGAAAGCCATGGAGCTTATAAAGCATTCGCAGTATTCAATTGCCGAGATTGCCCGAAGGGTGGGTTACTCGGATCCGTATCACTTTAGCCGCCGCTTCAAACAATTGTATGGTGCCGCACCCACTCATTTTAAGAAGCAGGCTTGGCCCAGAGTAATCGCACTGGAAGGGTTAGGTCATTGCCAAGCACTCGGTGTTGATCCGGTTGCTGTTAATCTGGAACATACAAATGGGTATCTGCGTGTGCCTGAATCCAGTCAGATCCTGAACATTAGCCCTGATATAACCCCGAAATTGGATATCAACCAGCTTCTAGCCTTATCCCCTTATGCAATCGTGACCTCGAATCCCCTATTGGAGCAGCAGTTGGTTAAGGTAGCTCCTGTGATTAAGATTGATGTTCTCGAAGACCCCATTTATAAGCAATTGTTTGCAGTAGCTGAAGGTCTTGACCGGGAGCTGGAGGCTCTCGCTTGGGTAGAGAGTTATGAAACGCAATGTACAGTGCTGCGATCACGCTTATTTGGATTCATGGGCGGTGAGCGGGTTGCGATTTTGCGTGTGAGAGAGCAGCTTCTGCAAGTATACGGTATGCTTAATATGGGTTATCCTCTATATCATTCTTTGCAATTAACACCACCGGAAAAAATATCAATGCAATGCATATGCAACGTTCATTTTCATTCTAGTGTCATCACGATCGAGGAATTGCCGTTCTTTGAGGCGGAGCATCTCTTTGTTGTTGTTCAGCCAGATGACGGAGCGAATAAACAGTGGCAGGGGATTACTCAGACAGAAGCTTGGCGTAATTTTCCCGCAGTTCGCAGGGGGAACATACATCATCTGGATGTGGGCAAATGGCTCAGCAATGATCCGGTCTCGATCACGATGCAAATGCATGAAGCTGCAGAGAAGTTAATGAGGAGGCACCGGCATCATAATTATCCATCCCGGATGCAATAAGGGTCTATGGAGGCGGCAAAAGGACTAGGGTAAAATCTGTAGTGATAATCATTATCACTATCAAAGACTTAGCAGGAGGATAACCATGGTCCAGTTAGTTAGAGGCTCTAAGACAATACTAGTTGCGGGTGTTGCATTGTTCATGCTATTGATGATTTCGGCATGCGGCAATGCCGGGAAAGAAAACATGAGTAACCATGCAGCGCCGGATACGCCGCAACAGACAGGCTCAGTAGCGACAAAGGTTGTAACGGATGATTTGGGACGGGAAGTAGAAATACCTGTTGCTCCGCAGCGAATCATTGCGGGTGAATTTGCAAGTGAACTGCTGGAGCTTGGCGTAATACCCGTTGGTGCAGGTGACAATAGTTATAAAATTGTATATACGCTCGATCAGATGAAGGGTGTAGAGCGGATTGGAGACCCGCCGAACGTAGAAAAGATATTGGAGCTTGAGCCTGACCTCATCTTGGCGCCAACCGTTTTTAATGAGATCTATAAAGAGCAAATGGAACAAATCAGTAAAATTGCGCCGGTCTATTATCTTTCTTTTGATCAGGACCCGATTTACGACATTTTCACCAAAATAGCCAGCCTCGTAAACAAGGAGCCGGAAGCCGATGCATGGATTAAGGGCTATGAAGAGGAAGCCGATGCAGCAAGAACGCAATTAAAACAATCGCTGGGGAAGGAGACTGTCTCGATTGTTCGTGTGGAAAAGGGAAGATTGCGCATATATCTGAACCGAAACTTCGGCGGCTATATGCTTCACAGCGGATTGCAGGCGAACGCCCCTGAGGCGGTGACGGCGGAAATAGCGAAAAACCCGTTTAGCTCAGCAATCGAAATATCGCTTGAGCAGCTTCATGAATATGCCGCGGATCATATGCTGCTTATCGTTCGTAATGAGGAAGACGACAAACAGGCAATGGAGGAAATTGAAAAGCTGGGCCTATGGAAGGGTCTCCCCGCAGTCAAACATGGACGCGTTCACAAGCTAGAGACGGAAAAGTATTACGGATCCGATATCGTTACTATTCGCGAGACAATGAAGGAAGCAGTAACGATGCTCGTTAGCGGGAATGCAAAATGATGACAGATGGGAATACCCCTAAATCTAGCGAATTGGTTAGAGTTATAAGGGAACGAAGGACGATACGTGATTTTAACGGTCAACCGCTGGATAAAGATGTCCTCATGGACATTCTGCGCGATGCACAATGGGCTCCCTATCATTCCCGTAAAGAACCGTGGCGATTTATTCTCTTTATGGGAGAAGGCAGGCTGAAATTCGCTGAAGCGGTGGGCCTTACCTATTCAGATGAAGTAAGGGACCGCTGGGGAGAATGGGCGCGCAACCAGTATTGCAATCTCATACCAGACCACCTTATCGTTACCTACGATGCAGATCCCCGCCAGAAATATTGGGAGGACGCGCTGTCTGCTGCGGCTGCTCTCATTCAGAATATTCAGCTGCTCGCTTGGGAACGGGAAATAGGGGTTGTGTGGAAAACCAACGAATGCAATTGGAACCCGGCCTTTCACCGTGCTGTCGGAGTTAAGCCGGACGAACGGATTGCTGGTATTCTACATCTCGGCTATTTTGACCGGACACCTAAGCCCCGCAAGCGTAAGGCAATTGAACAATGCTTAACGCTGATTGATTCCTAAGTTGTCCCAACCAATTTCATAATATAAAAACTTGCCATTACAGACAGCACGGAGAACCGTATTATAAGTAGGGCAAGTTTTTTGGAGAAAAGCTCGCAGGAGCCTGTATTTGCAGCATTCCAACGATAGGAGCAGGGTATGTTACGCTCCGATTGGAATGCTGTGTATACGGGCGTTTGTGAGTTTAATTGTACTACAGAGTTAATATCGCGGTAGAGCCATCTTACAAAAGGGTAGGTTGCGAATGGAGGCAAACGTTACCATCCATGACCGCTACTACATGGTGACCTTTACTTTAATTAGTAATTTCCTGAGGGACTCACTTTCTGCTTCGGTAAGGCCTTGGATAATGCTCTTCTCGACTTCCATGAATATTGTATTGAATTCTTCAACGAGGTCGCTCCCTTTTTTCAATAAATATATTTTTTTCTGGCGCTCATTATCTTCCGGAATCACCCGCTTGATGTATCCCTTTTTCTCCAGCCCTTGAAGCATACTAGTGATGGTGGCACCCTTCCGGTTGAAATGTTCAGCCAAATCCTTCTGGATTACCCCTTTGTCTTGATGTTCAAAAATATAGCCCATCATTTGCCCCTGCTGGGCGTTCAGGCCCAGCTCCGACAATCGGGCGTTCGCCATGCTTCTAATCTTCATTCCAATGGATCGGATTAAATCCGAATACGGGGTAAGTGAAACATGTTCTGTCATAATACACACAGTTCCCCTTCTATACTTAGAATTCTAACTTTAAGAAAATCATAATGTCCTTTCATCTAACTGTCAATTACACAATGTTTCCACTCTAACAGATAACACGTTGACAATTAGAACTCTAACTATTATAGTTCTATCTATAAACAGTACATTCATATCATTACTGGAGGGAAACGCAATGATTACTGCAATTACCAATGCAAGGATTTTTGACGGCGAGAAAGTGATTGGAGCTGAAACGGTCCTGATCGAAGGCGAGAAGATTATATCGGTGGGCGGTGAAATTCCCGAAGATGCGACCATTATCGATGCTGAAGGAGGGACTTTGCTTCCCGGTCTGATCGATGCGCATGTTCATACTTCCGTGGAAGGTCTGAGGGACGCTCTGCAATTCGGAGTAACGACAGAACTGGAAATGATGGGCGGATTCACGAAAAATGGCCGTGAAACACAATTGAAAGGGATCGAGGATATTGCCGATGTACGATCTGCAGGGATGGGGGTCACACCTCCCGGTGGTCATCCGGATGAACTCATGCCTGGAGACGGAGAAATTCCAGATTTTGTACTGAAGGAATTGGAGAAGATGAGCGAAGAAGATCGGAATGCCCTGCTGGCTGCTCATGCACATGATCATGGAGAGGCTCCTTCGTTATCAACCCCGGACGAGGCTATAACATTCGTGGGTGATCAAGTTAGAGATGGAGCTGACTATATCAAGATTATGATCGAAGAAGGAACCGTATTAGCAGCGCCTGGACTGCCGGTCTTAAGCCAGGATATTCTGAGAGCGGCTGTAGAGGAAGCGCATCGGCAACACAAGATTGCGATTGCCCATGTATTGACTGCGGAATCCTCCCGGCAAGCGATAGAGGTTGGTGTCGAGGGACTCGCTCACTTATTCATCGACCGCCCTGAAACGACTCCGGAACTGGTGAGAATGATTGCGGAGGCAGGTGCTTTTGTTACGCCATGTCTCGTCTTGAACTCCTCAATTATCGGTAAACCCGCTTCGGAAATGGCGGAAGATCCGCGTGTGAGTTCCAAGCTTAGTCCGGAATGGATCGATACTCTGAATGCCAGCTTCAATACCTACCCGCAAGGCAGTATGGAAGACAACTATCGGAACGTAATGGACCTTCACCATGCAGGTGTTGACATTCTGGTGGGTACGGATGTCTCTGTACCGGTACCAACGCTTGGCGGACTTGCCCATGGAGTAAGCGTACACCATGAAATGCAGCTATTGGTGGAAGCGGGATTCACACCTGTAGAAGCCCTTCAGTCAGCAACTTCGAAGACGGCCCGCCGCTTCGGCTTGGATGACCGCGGTCGTATTGTGGAAGGGGCAAGAGCTGACCTGGTGTGGGTTGACGGCGATCCGACGACCCATATTTCGGATACGTTATCGATCCGCGAAGTATGGCAGCGCGGTATTCAAAAATTGGCGAAGGCCTAAAATCATGAAGGCGCAATCTGAGAATGCACAGGCAGATTGTTCATTGCGAAAGATATTACCATATTATTGACTGTCGCCGCAGGCATGTTCCTGGTTATCCTGGATAGTACGGTGATGAACGACAATGATGCAGATTAACACCCATGTTCTCAAGTCGTCGCCCAAGGAGCTTGTCAGTCGTGTAACGCCGATTACAGCCTCCGCGCAGCAAATTATGTCATCATTCGGAATCACGATAACGACTGCTTACCTCACTAGGCAGATCCGGAATTTACCTGTACAGCACACCATAGAGGATGTGGGGCGGGCATTTGGTCATTCCTTCTGGATTACGTTCTCCTTCGCGCTAGTCGCCTTGGTTTTGTCTTTTGGATAAAGGAATAGCCAGTAAGCTTTGGTAAACTTGGAGTGTTAACTCTATTGGACAAGAAGCACCCGCCTCATAGGTGGTATGTAGTTCACTCGGATCATCTCCACCTTGTGGAGAGCAGTGGTCTTGTTTTTGGGAAATGCTTATAAACATATGCTAAACTGATAATAAATAAAATCAGAGATAGGACAGGAAGAGATTCAATGGGAAGAAAACAGTCTTTCACGGAGACAGAGCTGCTGGATATGACAAAAAAATTAGTGCTTGAGCATGGGTATGACGGTTTTCACCTCAAGCTGCTCTCCCAGCATCTGTCAGGAGCCCGAAGCACGATTTATCAATATTACTCCAATAAGGAAGAGATCGTGGCTGCTTGTATGAAGCGCGTAATGGCAACGGTATTAGAAAATGCATTAGCCATTGATGAGGCTGATCCTATGGACGCCCTCGAACAGCTGCTTCTCGTTTATGTAGAAGAGTCTGCACTACATCAGCTTTTAGGAAATGCCAGTAAAATTAATACTGCTAATTCATCTGCAGCCGCCAGAGATCTTGAATTTATTGAGGAAGCACATATGACCCTGAAAGTTCAATTATCACGCTTATTTGAACGCGCACAACAGAATAATGACCTGAGGAAGGATATCCCACTTCCTGTACTTATTGGCGTATTCTTTAACTTAATTGATACACCTAATATGCTGGAAATCCCAGTACCCGCTTGGGGAAAGCTGTTGTTTCAGATGTGGACCGGAGGAGCCAAGAGCTAACCTCAGTCTTGGATTTAATTTGACACAGGTGTCATTTATACTGTTTAATTAATGTTGTGGCGTGATGGCGAGTCTAAATTGACACTTGTGTCGAAAAAAGGTCGAGGAGTTGGAAAAGGAATGTTTTTAGCTATGAAAGAATTGATGCACAGCAAAATGAGATTTTTGATGATCATCATTACTTTTGTACTGCTAGCCTGGCTGGTATTTATCTTATCCGGGTTAGGGAATGGCCTGTCTACGTTAGCTGCGTCAACCTTTAAGACGATGAAGGCGGATTATGTCATTTTTGAAGAAGGATCGCAGTCCTCCATGAGCAAGTCACTACTGTCTGATCAATTACTGGCGGAGGTGGAGCTACTACCCAATGTTAGTGCTGCCGCACCTATGGGAAGTACGATGGCAACGGCGTTGAAGGAACCAAGCACCAAGAGTGAAGATAAGCTGGATATCGCAATTATAGGAATCAACCCGGGAAGCTTCTTGGAACCGGCTGTCGTGGAAGGGGAAGGCCTATCTTCTGATAACCCTACCGGTGTTGTAGTGAATTCGACCATGAAGGATGAGGGCTATAACATTGGTGACACTTTTCAATTAGATGGCACGATGGAATCACTGACGATTATAGGCTTTGCCGAGAACCAGACCTATAACCACGTTGCATCCGTATTCACTCCGATGGCGGAATGGCGGAAGATTACCTTCGCGGCTCCGGGTTCGGATAAAGGAGTTGCAGGGCCCGTTAATGCGATTATGTTACAAGGCAAAGATATCGATCCTGATGTAATGAATAGCAAGCTGACCAATACGGACACGGTTACCCGGGCGGCCGCAGTTCAAGGAATGCCAGGGTACAAGGAAGAGAACGGTACTATCTTAATGATGCTGGCATTTCTGCTCGCAATCGCCGCATTCGTGCTTGGGGTATTCTTTTATGTAATGACGATGCAGAAAACTAACCAGTTCGGCATTATGAAGGCTATAGGTGCCAGTAACAGGTTTTTGAGCAAAGCCATTGTATCGCAAGTGTTTGTGCTGTCGGTGACTAGTATTGTAGTTGGAGTCTTACTGACTTATGGAACAGCTGCCATAATGCCGAAGGGTATGCCATTTAAGCTGGAGCCTGGTCTTGTCGTCTCGTATTCTGTTATCTTGCTGATTATCGCTATGTTAAGTTCGCTGGTATCAGTACGAAAGATTACAAAGATTGATCCGCTCAAGGCGCTCGGGAGGGTTGAATAATGAATAAGGGATTACAAATGAGTGAAGTTACCAAGTATTATGCCGAAGGAAGCAATCGGATCGCGGCACTCGACCATGTGTCCATTTCAGTGGACCCGGGGGAGTTTGTTGCTGTAGTTGGACCGTCGGGTTCAGGTAAAAGTACCTTTTTGTCTATTGCTGGAGCACTGCTCAAAGCTTCAGAAGGAGAAGCAAAGCTGAATGGACATCCTATTTTTAGGCTTACTGCACAAGAACTGGCGAATATAAGACTACAAGAAATCGGATTCATTATGCAATCATCGAATTTGGTTCCTTATCTAAATGTTCTTGATCAATTGCTGATCATAAAAAAGATGTCGGGAAAGGTTAAAAGAGAGGACAAGGAGTTCGCCACTAAACTGCTGGCAGAGCTGGGTCTGGGCTCGAAATTAAATAGCTTTCCGGAAGAGCTCTCAGGTGGGGAGAAGCAGCGGACAGCGATTGCCCGTGCCCTAATTAATAATCCCAGCATCATCTTGGCGGATGAGCCGACAGCAAGTCTGGATACCAAACGTGCACATGAAGTGGTCAGTCTAATCGCGCAAGAAGTGAATTCGGGACAGAAAGCGGCGATTATGGTTACTCATGATGAGCGTATGCTTGAATATTGCGACAAGGTCTACCGGATGGAGGATGGAAAATTGTCTTTGCAGTAATGCATATCCGGCAATCCTGCTACTACTATTTGTTGAGAAATCAGTAATTATTAAATAGAATAAATTATTAAGAGGATCGGCTAATAAATTTGTACACATAAGGAGATGAAACTATGGCAGAAAATAAATTACTAAGAATGGACAACGTCGGTATCGTTGTCGAGTCTTTGGACGACGCAATTTCTTTTTTCGAGGAGATTGGCCTGAAGCTCGAGGGGCGAGCCACCGTCGAAGGTGAATGGGCAGGCCGCGTAACCGGACTGGGTTCTCAATACGTAGAGATTGCTATGATGGTTACCCCGGATGGCCACAGCCGAATTGAACTTTCGCGATTTATCAACCCGCCTGCTATATCAGATCACCGGACTGCTCCTGTAAATGCTCTCGGTTATCTACGTGTCATGTTCACCGTTGAAGACATTGACGAAATGGTATCCAGACTCACTAAGTATGGTGCTCAGCTCGTTGGCGAGGTGGTTCAGTACGAGGACTCGTATAAGCTCTGCTACATTCGTGGAACCGAAGGAATTCTGGTCGGTTTGGCGGAACAACTAAGTAATAAATAAAGATAAGAGCGGAGCATAAGCTAACAGCTTTATGCCCCGCTCTTATTTACGTTCACTCGTTTTCATGCGCCAGATCCTCTTCGCTCAAGAAAAATAACCCCCGTTTTGCTAGTGCTTAGACTTCGGCGTTTCCAATCTGCTACGCTCACGCATGGCGTTCATCTGCCTGGCGTGTCTTTCGGCACGGCGGCGTCCTCTTGTTTTGAGTTGGCTAAGCATAATGAGTAGCCCCAAAACCCCCAACCCATAAGAAACAAGATGACTCACTTCATTCCACAGGTTTGCCGCAGTCAGAAGGGATACCGCCCCGATGATTGTTGCAATAATCCGCTGTGTATTTTTATTTTGCGTATCGATCAATTTTTGCTCGAAGGAGCTCGATAGCTTTACCCGTAAATTTCCGCTATCCATTTTATCTACCGCAGATATGAACTTCTTGGTCGTAGGAAGGATTCCTTTGAGAATGCTCTTGCCTTCATCTACAACGTTAGAGAAGACATTTCCCCGCAGATCCCTGCGCACAACCTCTTCGACATAAGGCTTAACGGTCCCAATCAAATCAAGTCCGGGGTCCAGTCCGGTACAAAGTCCATACACCGTGCCTATGGCTTTTCCCAAAAATGTTGTGTTTGCCGGTAACTGAAAAGGCTGAGAATAGAGGAAATCACGTAACTCTTCAGCATTATCGCCTGATGTCACGAAGCTAAGGTCAAACGTATCCCCGTTGATTTGTTCAAATAGTAACGTAAGGTTCCTTGCGAATACCTCTAAATCTACATTCCGTCTTAAAAATCTCAAACGGGTGAGGGCGTCGATTGCGCCGTGAGCATCTTTTAAATACACCGCCATCAGAAGTGCTACCATTTGCGTCTTCATATCCTCGGCAATTCGTCCGACCATTCCATAATCAATTAAGGCTATGGTGCCGTCAGGCTGGACGAGAACATTGCCCGGGTGCGGGTCTGCGTGAAAGAAGCCTTCTAATAGAATCTGCTCTACGAAAATTTCTATCAGCGATGTCGCTAATTGGGTCCGGTCCACACCCCAGGCATCCAGCTGGGCAAAATCATTGATTTTTACACCCTCCAAAAACTCCATGGTTAGAACTTTCGAAGTGGTATAGGACCAATGAATGCCTGGAACCACGATATCATCCCGATGGATAAACTGCATCTGGAATTCTTCTGCATTTCGCCCCTCTTGCTCATAATCGAGCTCGTCCATAACGGTGTCGTGAAACTCATCATACACCGCATCCAGGTCCATGAAGTCTGCAATCTTCGTCTGGCGTTTCAATAACGAAATAGCAACCTGTATGGATCTCCAATCAATGGCGATAATGTCCTCGACCCCGGGACGCATCACTTTCACTGCGACTTCTTCACCTGTTCGTAAGGTCGCCCGATGTACCTGTCCTAAGGAAGCCGCTGCGATAGGAATTGTATTAAACTCAGCAAAAATCTCACTAATAGATACTCCGAGTTCGCTCTCTACCTTGTGCTTAATCTCGGAATAATCTACGAATTCTACGGAATCCTGCAGCTTGGACAGTTCATCAATAACTTCCTTCGGCAAAATATCCACCTGTGCACTAACATGCTGCCCAAGCTTGATAATTAAGCCACCCATATCCATCGCGGTCTTCGTAAAATACGCTGCCTGTTTTCGATATAAGGCTTTTGTTTTCGCCTCTAAGCGCCGTCCCGGAATAAAATACTTTTGCTTGCCCAGCCACCAGAAATCCCAGGCGAACTTAAAAATCATCCGCATGGTTCTTCTGAACCGGACATCCTTCATCAATTTAAAGAATTCGCTCATTCTTTTTCATCTACCTCAGGTTTTTTTTCAGCGGCTGCCGGCTCCTGATCATCATCTTCATCTTCTGGAATCGTAGTGCTTTTATCAAAAATCGCTTGGGCCATGCTTTCAAACTTTTTCGAAGCGCTCATGAAGAAATCCGCAAATTTATTGAACATTTCGGCTTTGACCAGAATGACAGCCCCCTTGCGCTTATTTCCGAAAACGATGAATTTCTCACCTGGCTTGATATCAAGCTCTTCCCTTGCTTCTCTAGGAATAACTACTTGTCCCCGCTCGCCCATTGAGGTTGTTCCCAGCACTTTGCCATGCCCGAATCCGTGACTATTTTCTTTTTTTTGCTGCATTCTAATCTCTCCTTAGATGATGAATCTGCACCAGTATGATGTTTCATACTAATCATATCATCAATGAATGTTGTTTGCTAAAGTCTGCAATCCGTTATTTGTCTGAAATTTGTCTAAAAATACTGTTCTAGCTCGGCGATAAACAAGCATTCTTCCGCGTTACTGTGAATACCCTTATGAATGGTGCAAAAATCCGTAATCATTAGGAGAAAGGGGCTCGAATGATGGAAGGCTCAGGAATTAGTGAGGGAAAGAAAAGGATTAGGGCGAAAATAAGAGGTTACTTGATGGTGGTAGCTATCATCGTTTCGTTAATGACGTTAGGGACTCCTGTAATTGCCGGAGGCGATCAAGGGGGGACTCCCACGCAACTAGTCGTAACTTATGAGACGAACGGAGGCTCCACGATTGCCCCGCAACTTGTATCGGCGTCCGGAGGTAAATTGGTGTTTCAGTATACTCCGGTGAAGGAGTGCTACAGCTTCGCAGGCTGGTACTACGACAGTGCGCTGACGCAAGCCTATAGTGGATCAGATCTAATCACCAGAAATCTAACGCTGTATGCAAAATGGGCGGCTACGGGAGAAAATATGCTGTGCAGTGCGGCTACATTGACTCCGAATTTGGCATTGAACAGACCCGCGACGGTTGACAGTACGTGCAACGCCTCGCAGACTGCGGCCAAAGCCGTGGAAGGCAGCGTCATCAATGATAGCAAATGGTGCTCCAAGTCCGGCAACCGCTGGCTGCAGATCGATCTTGGCTCCGTGAAGCAAGTGAACCAATTCGTCATCAAGCATGCAGCAGAAGGCGGGGAGACCCCCTCCTATAACACGAAAGCTTACAATATTCAGGTCAGCACCGATGGTACGAACTGGAGTACAGTAGTCAAAGTGACCAATAATATGAAAAGCGTGACAGTAGATAATATCGCTTCAGTATCAGCAAGATATATCAAGTTAAACGTTACAACGCCTACGCAAACCACGAACCCTGCGGCAAGAATCTATGAGTTTGAGGTATACGGGCCTCCAAATATGGCATTAAATAAACCCGCGACGGTTGACAGTACGTGCAATGCCTCGCAAACTGCGGACAAAGCTGTGGAAGGCAGCGTCATCAATGACAGCAAATGGTGCTCCAAGTCCGGCAACCGCTGGCTGCAGATCGATCTCGGCTCCGTGAAGCAAGTCAATCAATTTGTCATCAAGCATGCATCGGAAGGCGGAGAGACCGCCTCCTATAATACGAAGGCCTACAATATTCAGGTCAGCACCGATGGTACGAACTGGAGTACGGTGGTCAACGTAACCAATAATACGCTTGGTATTACGGTAGACAATATAACAGTAGTATCGGCCCGGTATATTAAGCTGAACGTAACGGCGCCTACACAAACCACGAACCCTGCGGCCAGAATCTTTGAGTTTGAGGTATACGGACCAGGTTCTATTTTACCGTAAGGGATTTTTTCGAGAAGTCGTGCGAAGGATAGTAATATAGTTCGCTTGTTGATCTGTAGAATATTTATTAAAATAATCAAAAAACGGCTGGCTCAGGGAAACCTGACCAGCCGTTTTTTTGGAATCTCCTAGGTTAAGATGATGACTATTCCTGTAAATCCAGGGCTCTCACAGTAGCTTGTTTTAAGGCATCCATCAAAATCAAATAGGGACGCGGACCGTAGCTGATGCGGGTAACGCCTAAAGATGCCAATTTCTGGAGAGGGGGTGAATCCGGGGAGATCATAACGTTAACAGGTAGTGAAGACTCCTGGCATAATTTCTTGATCAGCATTTCATTACACAAGCCCGGCACGAAGATTCCGTGAGCGCCGGCTTCGGCATAGGCGTGTGCCCTTTGAAGGGTAGCTTCCAGGTGAGTCTCATCATGCTCGTGGGCGGCGGTCTGTAAGAAGATATCGGTACGAGCATTAATAAAAAGAGGAATCGATGCCTCCTCAGCGGCTTCCCGCACAGCTGCGATACGCAAGACTTGCTCCTCTATGGAGTGTAGTCCCGGTTCATGGATCTTCTGATCTTCAAGATTGACGCCTACGGCTCCGCACCCGATGATTTTCAACACATTGTTCTTGATAATCTCCGGAGAAGGTCCATAACCGCCTTCTATATCAATGGTAATGGGCAGATCTACACTATTGCTAATCCGCTGAAGATTGGATAGAACGAGCTCGAAAGGAAGCTTCTCCCCATCATCGTATCCATGCGCTGCAGCTACAGACCAACTGCCGGTAGCAATAACCTGGCCCCCCGCTCCTTGAATAATTTGTGCGCTTCCGGCATCCCAGGCATTGACGAGGACTAGCGGGCTGCCGCTTCTGTGCAATTCGTGAAGCTTCCGTGCCTGTTCAAGTTGACTTTTCATTGTATTGACCTCCGATTTTCTCATGATTTAGCAGCCATTCTTTGCGTGCGACTCCGCCGCCATACCCGCCGAGTTCGCCGCTGGTGTTAATTACGCGATGACAGGGAATGACGATGGCTATTTGATTGGCTCCATTCGCTTGTGCTACCGCACGATAGGCGGCGGGCTTGCCAAGCGCCAGTGCGATATCTGCGTAAGAACGGGTATCGCCCGGTGGGATTTTCTTTAGCTGTTCCCACACGCTCTTCTGAAAAGGCGATCCCACCAGATGGAGAGGCGTCTTAAATTCGGTTAACGTTCCCTCAAAAAATTGACTCAGTTCTCTCTCCATCGACTGAATATGGGGTGTCTGTCCGGGTATAATCGCCGCCTTCAATCTTGTCCTTAACCGTTCAACCTCGCGTTCCAGACCCCGGCGGTCTACGAACTCCAGGAGATACAGCCCACTGTCGTCCGCTACTGCCATCATGGGGCCGAGCGGCGTGTCCAGCCACGATGCTCTAAGAATAAGGCTATCCTCTAACCGAGTAGGCGCTGCGCCCATAATGCGGGAGAAGGCATCCCGGAATCCGCTGCTGGAATCATAGCCGGAGGCTAATTGTGTATCGATAATCTTCCCTCCCGACCGGATGCTCTTCAAAGCGAGTCCCATTCGACGGGACCTGGCGTACTCAACGAAGGTCATACCAAAGCGCTTTTTAAATTGACGGCGGGCAGTGGATTCATCAATGGATAGCTCTTTGAAGTCTTGTCCCTTCCAGCGCTTCTCCGGGTTCTGCTCAACGGCCTCGACAAGCAGCCGGACGATATCAGAGACATGATTCGGATGCGACAAGGGACGGCAGCGCTGACAGGGGCGGAAGGAGGCCAGCAGTGCCTGCTGCGCGGTCTCGTAGAACTCACAGTTATCATACTTTGGTTTCCTGGCTGGACAAGTCGGACGGCAAAATACCCCGGTGGAAGTGACGCCCACATAGAAGACACCTTCGTAGTCAGATTTTTTCTCGAGCAGAGCTTGATAATATTCGGCTTTACGTTCCTCATTATGGATCATGATCACACCTACATATTTAAGGATGAGATTAGTATACCCCTTGCTAACGATAGCCGTAGCCGAAAATCAGGCACTTATTTTGTATTCGAATGAGGACACTGGCTTGTGCGTTTTGCTGCAGCATTAATGTCTCTCTTATTTTATGATTAATGGTAATGATTTGAAATTGATATTTATGAAATTCTTAAACATGAAAGGTTGATCCTACTTATGAATGACAACAACATCACCCGCTTAGCCCAAACGACAATAAGGCTTGTACGCTCTTTGCTGGTTGCCTTGATCGTTGCAATGGTGGCCAGCAGCCTTGCAGCCTGTAACAATTCCACCGTAGGTGAGACAGCGAGCGTGTCTGCGCAGCCGACTCAGGAAACGCCTGTGGTGACGCAAGCCTCCGGCAGCATCTATCTGTACGGTGAAGCACATGGTAATGCCAAGATTATGGACAAGGAGTATGAATTGTGGTCTGAACATTATCATAACGAGGGCATGAGACACTTGTTTGTCGAGCAGTCCTATTTCACCGCTGAATACTTGAACCTATGGATGCAATCTGATAATGACGAACTTCTGGAGGAAATCTATGACGATTGGGAGGGGACAGCGGGTCACACTCCATATACTAAGACGTTCTTTCAGAAAATAAAAAGCGAGTGTCCTGAGACGATTTTCCACGGCACAGATATCGGGCATCAGTATGATTCGACCGGCAGTCGGTTCTTATCTTATCTTGAGGCAAACGATCTGACAGGATCGGAGAGCTATACTTTAACAAAAGAAGCGATCCAGCAAGGGCAGTTATTCTACAGCAAGGAGGACGGCATATACCGGGAAAACATGATGACGGCAAACTTTATCCGTGAATTTGAAAAGCTGGGCAGTGAGAGCGTCATGGGCATTTACGGATCAGCACATACCAATCTTGATGGAATGGACTATAGTACCCAATCCATCCCTTGTATGGCCAATCAGCTACAGAAGCACTATGGCGGCAACCTTCATTCCGAGGACCTCAGCTGGATTGCTAAAGATATTGAACCTACCAGAGTAGAATCCATCATCTTACAGGGCAAGAAGTATACGGCATCGTATTTTGGAAAGGAGGACTTGAGCGGGTTCAAGGATTACGCCTATCGGGAGTTTTGGCGGTTGGAGGATGCGTATGGAGATGTCAAAGACCTGCCACTGGAGGAAAATGTCCTTCCTTACGATCAATACCCAATGCTGATTGAGACAGGCCAGGTCTTTGTGATCAGCTACACCAGAACAGACGGTTCAGTGGAGACTGAATACCATCTGTCTAACGGAAAGATTTGGGAAGGCATGCATTCAACACAACAATTCATTGCAGACTGAGCGGTTTTTATAGCTTTTCCATAAACATTGTTTTCATAAAATATTAGATAAATCTTAAAATTTATATTCAATAGTGATACACTAAGATCAGGATTGATCCCAAGCAGGTGTGTGGCCAAGTTATGCGTGCCAGAGCAGGAGTGCCTGCATCCTTCCTGCAAATCGTAGGGTAGAAGGACGGTAGAATATGAGCAACCAACAGACCAAAACAGACGTGATTTTAATTGGTGCCGGAATCATGAGTGCAACACTGGGTTCACTGCTTAAGGAATTAGTGCCTGATTGGAGAATCACTGTATTTGAGCGGCGTGCAGGTGCCGGGGAGGAAAGCTCCAATGAATGGAACAATGCGGGAACAGGGCATTCTTCATTGTGCGAGCTTAACTACACCACGGAGCAGCCGGATGGATCTATCGACATTAGCAAGGCTATCAAGGTGAATGAGGAGTTTCAGTTCTCGAAGCAATTCTGGTCTTATCTGGTGAACAGCAGACGCATACAAGATCCGCAGGAATTTATCGTACCCGTACCACATATGAGCTTTGTCGAAGGACAGACAGACGTAACCTTTTTACAAAAAAGATTTGAAGCGCTTTCAGGACATCCGCTGTTTCAAGGCATGGAATTCTCCGCTGATCCGGCGCAGCTGATGAAATGGATTCCGCTGATGATGAAGAACCGGACACTCGGCCAGCCGGTGGCGGCAACCCGGATGGAGTCGGGAACGGATGTTAACTTCGGCGCGCTGACACGCATCCTGTTCGGCCACTTGCAGAGCAACAACGTCGATATCCGGTTCAACCATCAGGTTGAGGACCTTAAGCGCACGAAGGACGGCTCTTGGGAGCTTAAGGTGCGGAATGCCGGCAACGGCGCTGCTGAGCGGCATACGGCGAAATTCGTCTTCATCGGGGGCGGGGGAGGAAGCCTGCATCTGCTGCAGAAATCCGGTATCCCGGAAGGCAGAGGGATTGGCGGATTCCCGGTAAGCGGACTGTTTATGGTGTGCCGGAAGCCGGAAGTTGTGGCGCAGCATCATGCCAAGGTATATGGTAAAGCAGCGGTTGGTGCGCCCCCAATGTCTGTTCCGCATCTGGATACAAGGGTGATCGACAAGCAAGAATCGTTGTTTTTCGGACCGTTTGCCGGCTTCTCGCCCAAGTTTCTGAAGTACGGCTCGATGTTTGATCTGGTCACCTCCGTTAAGCCGGGTAATCTCGTCACGATGCTGGCGGCAGGCGCCAAGAATATGCAATTGACCAAATATTTAATCGGGCAAGTCATGCTGTCGAAAGAGCAGCGGATGGAAGCCTTGCGGGAATTTGTCCCGAACGCCAAAAGCGGGGATTGGGATCTGGTGGTGGCGGGCCAGCGTGTGCAGATTATTAAAGATACAGCTGCCGGCAAAGGTACACTTCAATTCGGTACAGAGGTGATCAGCAGCGCCGATGGCTCGATAGCCGCATTGCTTGGTGCTTCTCCTGGGGCCTCTACCGCCGTTTCTGTCATGCTGGAGGTCATCAGCAAATGCTTCCCGCAGCATATTGAAGCCTGGGAGCCGAAGATCAAACGAATGATCCCTTCCTACGGCCTGTCTCTGCAGGGCAACACAGAGCTCTTGAACAAAATCAATACTTTAGCAGCAGAGTCGCTAGGGCTGACGAATGGACCAGGGGAGCCTGTGCAGCAGATTAAGGTAAAGCATTCATAGGAGCAGGTGAGAACTTTCCCGGTGCGGAAGGTTCTTTTTTTGTGCGCGGAATTATTCCCTCGAAGCGTTGCAGGGTTTTTCTATTATTTATGGAAATATGTGAGTGCCTGGAATCAAGTTATTGAGGGAAAGAGGGAATGTAGCTGATGTCCAAGATTCAGTTAGGCCGTACCCGGTTAGCAGGAGCGGATGGCATTCGTGCGATCGCCTGCCTGTCCGTCATCCTGCATCATCTGTCACAAAAGCTGGTGATGCCCGCACAAAAGCCCTGGCTTCAAGAAGTGCAGTCGGTTCTCTTGCTTGGGAACAGCGGGGTCAGCTTGTTTTTCCTGTTAAGCGGATTTTTGCTGTCGTTCCCCTTTTGGAGCGCTTACCTGGAAAATAAGCCGTATCCGTCTATCCGGACGTATGCCGTACGCCGCGCTGCAAGAATTATGCCCGGCTTCTATGTATCATTCCTGGTTTGTCTGTTGCTCGTATGGAGGCTGGACATTCCTACGGAGTACCTGTGGCGGAGAATCATAACGGGGTTCACATTTACGTCAGGCTTCCACTATACAACCTTTTTCCCGTCTGACTTGAATGGGCCGTTCTGGTCGATCAGCTTCGAGGTGTTTAGCTACTTGCTTATGCCTGTGTTTATGGCTGTATTGTTTGTGCTCGGCAAGCGGCGTTCGTTCGGAAAAGCGATCTTGTTCTGGGTAGCCGCGTTTGGGTTGGTGCTTGCCATAAACTCCCTCGTCCATCAGTGGTTTACGCCAAGCGGGCAGGGCCGGGGCTGGGATTATGGCCAGATTGGCGGTGCAAAATACTGGATGCCGAATTACAATCCGGTCGGATTCTTCGGCCACTTCGCTATCGGCATCCTGGCTGCTGGTATAACGACCGCGTTCATGCAGCTTGGTGCTAAGGTGGAGCGGCTACGCAAGCTTGGAGTATTCGACGCAGCCGGAGCCGCCGCTTTGGGTCTTGCCGGTCTGTTGATCTGGCGTATGCGCCACCAGGGCGAATTTGACTTCAGCCTCCAGCACCAGCCCTATTACTTCCCGGCTTATGCCATTTTGTTCGGAATCGTACTGCTGTCAGCACCGTTCAGCGTGATCGTAGGGCGTTTGCTGGATAACCGCTTTTTCCGGTTTACCGCGAAGATTTCGTTCGGCCTGTATATTTGGCATTACTTGTTCATCACACTAATCGAGAAGTACGGGATAGCGGATTATCACTATTCCGGGATCAGGGATGTGTGGCGCTGGCTCGGTATCAGTGTAACTGTCCTTGTCATCTCGTATGCGGCGGCGGCAGTCTCTTATTATGTCATAGAGCAGCCGTTCATCCAATGGTCGAAAGGCAAGCCTTTCTTCCGGCGCAAGCGCAAGGATGCATCATCGGTTAGTGCCGCATAAGTCAGCTCATATGCTGTACTGCTTGTTGTACCCGTTGACTTTTGCCAAAGCCTCGTGATACATTGTGCATATACGGAATACACAATTTATTAAGGAGGTAGGGTATGCTGGCATTAGATGTTCGAAATTTAAATAAAAAATATCCGCAATTTCAAATCAAGGATGTATCTTTTCAATTGGAGAAGGGCTACATTATGGGGTTCATCGGGGCCAATGGCGCCGGTAAAACGACCACGATCAAATCGATCTTGAACATGGTTCATGTGGATAGCGGCGAGATATACATTCTTGGCAAGAACATCGCTGATCACGAGATTGAATTGAAGCAGGAAATCGGATGCGCATTCGGTGATATCGATTTCTATACACGCAGCAAGATCAAGACGCTGACCGATATTACCAGGAAGTTCTATAAGAATTGGAATGATGAAACGTACTACAATTATCTCAAACGGTTCAAGCTGGATGAGAACAAAAAAATAGCGGAGCTGTCCCGGGGAATGAAGGTAAAGTACAGCTTGGCCCTTGCTTTATCGCATGGCGCAAAGCTGCTCATCCTGGATGAACCGACCAGCGGACTCGATCCGGTCTCCAGAGACGATCTGCTCGATATCTTTCAGGAGCTCATCATCGGCGGCGAGATCAGCATTCTTTTCTCTACTCATATAACCTCTGACTTAGAACGATGTGCGGATTATATAACCTTCATTGAACAAGGACAAATTATTGCCAGCTCCGAGAAAAATGAATTAAAGGAGTCTTACCGTTTGCTTAGCGGCAGCGAAGCCCAATTAAGCGAAGTGAAGGAGCAGCTGATTTCCTACAAAATCAACTCGTTCGGCTTTACCGGACTGATTCATACCAAAGACATTGATCCATCCTCCAGCCTGAGGGCAACCACGCCGAGTCTTGATGAAATCATGATCTACTTTGCGAAAAAGGAGAATGTATATGTATAATTTGGTAATGAAGGATTTGAAATTAGGCGTAAACCCGTGGTTCTTCGTATTACCCTTAATTATGGGGGGATTGATGCTTATTCCCGGTTGGGTCTACTTTATCGTCCCGCTGTATTTCTGCTTCATAACGATACCGAACATGTTTGGCGGATTCAAAAGCCAGAATGATCTGATGTTCAGCACGATGATGCCCGTGACCAAAACAGACATCGTGAGTTCCCGGATAATCGTTGTCGTCATTCTTGAACTCATGCATCTTCTCGCTGCCATGGTCTTCAGTATATTTACGTTTCGCTTGTACCCTAATCTGACTTACATTTTCTATCCGCCGCATATGGGTTTTTGGGGCTTATGTTTCATCATGCTGGCGATCTTCAACATCCTATTTATATCCATGTATTACAAGACGGCGTATAAGTATGGCGCGGCAACGACCGCATCCACCACGGCTGCCATACTATTTGCCGGATTAGCCCAATGGGCCGGAATCCAAAGTCCTTGGGTAAATGACATTTTCTATGGCTCAGGGACTGATAATACGGCGCTGCAATTATCCATTCTGATCGCGGGTATTATCATTTTCATTGCATTCACGCTGATTGCCTATAAGATAGCGGTAAAGAGATTTCTGAAAGTGGAGATATTATGAATGTAACAATTTCGAATACATCGGAGAAACCGATTTATCAACAGCTGTACGAACAGATCAGTGCACAAATTCTGAAGGGAGAGCTGGAAAGCGGATATTGTCTGCCGCCCATCCGGCAGGCAGCCCTGGAGCTGCATGTTAGTGTGATCACCGTTAAGAAAGCCTGGGAAGAGCTTGAGCGAAGCAGTCTGATCAATACGGTAACAGGTAAAGGATGTTTTGTAGCCGAATTCTCGCAGGAGGAGATGCTGCGGATACGCAACGAAATGATCCTGAAGCAAATGGAGAGCGACACCTCCTACTACAAGTCCTTTGGCCTCACCCTGGATGAAGTGATGGGGCTGCTGAAGAAGATTTATTGACAGCTAAAGCCGGTATAAGCAAACGCACAGGCCATTCGCTTGTGCGTTTTGCTGTAGGCTGGAGCTATTGTAACGGAGGTGAATTCACAGTTATTCTACTGATTACGTGCTGGATAAGCTGAAGGGTAACTGGTATGGGATGACGCTGAAATAGCAGGCTGCTCATTGCTTCAAGCAGACATCATTCATGGATTTTGACATTGTCCAGTATCGTATTTCCCCAAACAGGGAGCAGGCCTGCCTCTCCCGTAAAGCGGCTTCCGGCTACCGAGCCGTCCTGAAAGAAAGCTCCATCAAAGCTGCATTCCTCGAACCGGCAATACAACAATAAGGCACCGCGAAAATTAGCGTTGGCAAAACGGCAGCGTGTAAAGGATACATCGTTCGCTATCACTTTACTTAAGTTGCAGCCTGTAAAATCGCAATTGTTAAACTCCTTGCTGATCCTGGCATTATTCAGCTTGGCTCCCCGGAAAGAACAGTGGCTGAAGGTATGAGTCACATATCTGCTATCCAGTTTAACCCCGTCAAAGCAACAATTTGTAAAGGTTGAGGTGTTCAAGCTTGCAGAATCATCGAAACGTGCATAAGACAGATCGGCATCCTGTACTGTAAGGTATTGTATGGTCTCAGTCAGGGTAACTCCCCGGTAATCATCAAGCCCAGCCTCATTTTGTCCATAGGGGGAGGATGGAAAAGAGCGGTCTTTTTGATGCAGATTAGGTTTGCCTGTAACAGCGGAGAGCAACCGGTTCACTTCATTAAGCTGGTCATCGTTCCATCTTGCAATGAGTGACTTCTTGTTCAACATAGATCCTCCTCTGATGCATAGCTCTTATGGCGATTATACGTAATAATGCTGACTTTGCCAAAAAAGGTAAAAAGAGCTCCATATAGTTTATATAATTAGTATGACTGTAGCCAGAGGCGCAGGATTACCTGTGGCTGGAAGGAGATTATCTATGAAGGATGCGTTAATGAAGCGATTGGAAGTTTTTCTCCACCGGGAGGATAACAGATCATTACTAGGTATTCCGGCGAGCCCAGAGGAAATCGTTAAAGCACAGCAGCAGCTGAATGTAAGCTTTCATGAGGACTACATAGACTTTATCAAAATGTTTGGGGGAGCATATGCAGGTCTTGCAATACATGCATTTTCGAATGGCTCTAGCCTCGGGAACGAAACAGTTGTTGATTTGACGCTGGGGTTCCGGGAGCAATTTAAGAACCATCCTTTTGCAGAGCTTCTAGCAACCTGTTATGTTATTTCCATGGATGGCTCCGGCGATCCGATACTCATTGACCCGGCAGGACAGGTTACTATCTGTTATCACGATAGCGGGGAGAGCAAGCTATTAGCAGACTCTTTCGAGGAATTGATCGAGGATAATTTCTATGAATGGTGATAACCAAGCTCGTCCTCCTGCCGGTTCGGTTAGAGAAGCTGGCAGTTATCCCATCGACCTGACAGGCCCCCGCAGTCACACTCTCGCCATTCAGCCTGGGGTGGGCAGTCTTTCCATCGGACCTGCGGAATTGGGGAAGAAGGCCGAGCTTCATGTTGAGCCTGACGCGCAGATCGATTGGACCGTATTCGATGCCTTCGCCACACCGGCCGGCTCGCCCTGGCCGCGATTTCTACACTATACAGGAGATAATACGGGCTTCTTTGACTGGGCGCAGGAACGTCCCGTTGAAGAGCTGACATGGACACCCATCCTGTCTGCAGACATGGCAGCAGACGCCAGCAAATCCTCTATTCACGGCTTGCATATCGTGCTGAAACCGTCCGGGGGGCACCTGACCCTGCGGCTTCCGGAGCGTGATTTCCGCCTGAGTGTGTCCGGTAATCTATCACACTTGTCGGCTACGGGCGGTGTGCCATCTTCTCTGACACTGGCGCCACGCACTAGCAGGCGCAAGAATGATGCTCCATTCTTGCTGCCCGGCCTGGGTGAATTGCACCAAGTGACAAGCCTGAAGCTACAGAATGCGCCGCTGGGACAGCCCATCTCGCTGGAGTGTCTGGACCGGTTCCCGGGCCTTGACTCACTGAGTTTGTGGGGGAACTTCTGCGGCCTGGACCTGTTGGCCCGTCATGTCCGGTTAAGAAATCTGGAGCTGCGTTTCATGCCGGATTTGGGGGATTTGCCGCCCTTGAGTGCCTGGCCGCAGCTTAGCAGGTTTATCGCCTACAATGTGGAAGAGATTACGGGCAAGCGCCTCAAGCAGCAAATGAAAGCACGCGCTAACACCCGCCCGTGGACCGAGCATGCTTCGGTGAGCCAATTGCGAAAGCCGGAGTGGTGGACGGCCGAGTATGGCCGCCCGTTCTCGTCCTGGCCTAAACGTCTGGCCAAGCTGGCTAACGAAGCTTACAGCACTGCCCAGGCAGCGTTGGCGAAGGCCCGCAGCTTCCACGATGCAGAGGCTGCCATTACTGCTTTTACCGTACGCTTCAATACCCTCAAGGGCATCGAAACTACAGAACGCGAAGACCTTAGCGAAGCGGTATGGCAACTCAGCCAGTCTGAACATCTAATTGGCCAGCCTGTAACAGAGGAGATGGCCCAGCGCTGGTTCGATGCAGCGCGCGATTACTGAAGAATGAGGAAATGAAGGAGGGGTTCACCCCGTGGGGAGATCATTTGCAAATTTGCATATCAAGTCGAACAATCTTGAGAAGACTGTCGAGGCTTTAAGGGAGCTAAGCGAAGGGCATGCTTCAGTGTTAGGCAAGTCAAAGGACGAGGCTCCAGAGAGCAAAGTTGTCATGTATGTAAGCAAAAGTAATGAGAACTGGATCAGCGTGCTCCATGACTATTTTGTATGGGGTACGGTCAAGGAGATCGGCAGAACGCTGTCCCGGCTTACCCGAGAGCCAGTAATGACTGCCGGATATATAAATGAGGAGATATTCGAGTTGTCGTTGTTCGAGAATGGAGACATTCAGGCTGAAAGAATCTTTTGTGAGCAGTGGACGAGGGATGAATATGAACAACTTCAGGAAGAGCGCATCGATGATGACTACTTGCAGCGGGCGCTGGATATCCGCCATGAGGATTTTGACGGCTTTATTGGGATTACCAGCCCGGAACAAGCCGTAGATAAGCTGTCAGAGCTTGTAGGCATGTCTTTGTGGTGCGATTGGGAGTGGGTCCCGTACGAAGAAACGCTCGGAGAACGCTTCAAGAAATATGAATTTTGAAGGAGTGCCGGTGAATCAGATATGGACAAATGAAAGCATAGCGGATTATATAAATAGGAGGATCACGTGTGCGGAAAATATGGAAAAAACGGATTCTGATCAATAATCCGGCTACGCTGGACCGGATACAGATGGAGCAGGATTTGCGCAGTGGCAATCAGGTCATTGTACAGTTCTCACACCCCGAGTTCTATGGCACTATATTGGAAGAAGTGGATGAGCTTTGTGCGCGCTGGGATGAGAATTTCGGAGTTCGCTTCTATGCCCACTATTCGCTGTCTTTTGATTGTCATACGCTCTTGCGGGTCCCTAATGTCAAAATGCTGCACCTCGATAGCCTCACTCAGGCCCATCACACCGATGCCTTGGACCACTTGGAGCACCTGCGCAGTCTAAGTATAGGCATATACGAGCTGGAGAACCCGGAAATTCTGGGGCTTGATACGTTGCGCACTCTGAATAAATTAACCATTATGTCAGATAAAAAAACGCTCAACCTCCAGCATTTCAAAGAGTACTCCGATCTGGAGGAGCTTCATGTAGGGGGCAAGGTTAAAAACCTTGAGGCTATAGGTGATCTGGAGGACTTGAATTATCTCGCGCTGCATTCAGTCAGCAAGCAGCCCTTGCATTTCGTTAACCGGCTGAGGAAGCTGGAGCATCTGCGCATTCTGCTTGGAGGCCGGGAGAATATTCAGGAAATCGAAGAGAATACCATCGGGAACCTGGAGATCACCCGGGTCCGGGGATTTCATGATCTGACTAATATTGCAGCCTTTCAGGGGCTGGAGAGACTTGTGATTGAGGATCAAATTCAGCTGCAGACAATCAGCTTTGACCGGCAAATGAATGAACTGGAGGAGCTGTCGATCAGGAATTGTAAAGGCTTAACCCGTCTGACGGGAATGGACCAGCTACCTTCGCTGCACACCCTTCGCATTCTCGGAACAGCGATCAATTATGATTCCTTTATCCAACAGAAACTTCCGAATTCTTTATCTTCAGTGGAGTTTGCAACGTTCAAAAGTAAAGCAGACCGGGAAATACAGCAATCCCTAGCGGCACTGGGTTATCAATAAAGGGGGAAGTATTTATGTACATCGTATCCCGGCCTAAACCGCTGTCTGAGGGCCAGAACCAGGTGCTTGCAAAGGAAGCTGCTAATGTGTATCCACCAGCCTACCTTCGGTTCTTGCAGCGATTCGGTGAAGGGACTTATAGAGGGTGGATGAATGTCCAGTTTCCGGATGCGGAGGTGCTTAAGCCTTTTGCGGAGTACGGGTTATGGGAGCATGACGATGACAGTCCTATTACTGAAGAGCAGATTGGCGAGTGTATTGTTATAGGCACAACGGTGGATGGTGATTTTCTGGCCGTGCATCCCCGGATGGCCGGTCTGCTCTGGCTGCCCCGGCATGCGGAGCGCGTAGAGGCGATTTCCCTGCAGGCACGGGGGCCGGAAGATGAAGCGATGTACGTCTTGGTGCTGGACGAAATATATCGTCAGGTGTATGGGAGAAGCCAGGAGGAGCCCGTCTATTATGAACCGTGGACGGGTACCCGGAGCCATCACTTTCTGCGTTTACCGCAAGGGCAGGGACTGCTTACGCTGCCCGGACTGGCCGGATTATGCCAAAAGGAATTTCCGCCGGATCTGTCCATTGAGAATGCCTATGCCTGCTTCCTGTTCTACCGGCAGCTGGGCGGCTATGTACGATTAAATTATGCCTACCAGCAAGAGGTGGCCGTCTTCTATGAACAGGATGCAGAGCAGGCGTTTGCCGTTATGGAGCAGTGGCTCTTGTCGAATGGATGCGAAGCGGTTTCAGACAATAACTGATCATCCGGGTGCTGCCCGGCTAACGGAAAGGAGAGTCATGTCATGAAGCCGATGCAAGAAATGGAGTCGCTGGCGTTAGCGATTGCCGATGCTGCCAGAACGTCTTTTCGGACTCTTTTTGAAAATGGTGAACGTTACTATTACTGTACGCTATATACTACCGGCGAGGGACATGCGCCAAGCCTCTCCGCCTGGTCATGGGAGGCTTTGGAGCGGGAAGCAGCCAGACAAGGAGAAGAAAGCGGCGCGCCGGAAGCAACGATTGCGGAGCTCATCAAATGGTCCTACGCCGATTCACCCTATTGCAGCTACGGGGATGAGAACTTTGTCGGCGTCAAACAATTGTTTATGGAGCGCCCTTCCATCTGGGAGCTTGAAGAGGACGAAGGTAACCGCGAGTTTGATATGAGGCTGAAGGCGATGGAGCTGGCTATGAAAATGCTCGATGATCAAGGTGTTTTTACCTTGAATCAACCGCGGGAGTCCATATGCGTCCTTGTCGAGGTCATGCCGCCGGATAAGATCAATACTGAAATCGCCCTGCGCTTGAACCATGCGGATTCTCCGGCTATACAAGCCTGGCTGGCGGAAGCCGCCGAGTAGCAGCATCCGCTTCCGGCAACTCTAGCCGATCCCAAAGGAGGAAACATGATATGAGCCAAAAGCATGGAATAGACATGCTTGAGGAGCTGCGCTCCGAACTAACCGGATATTGTTACCGGATGATGGGGTCCATCTTTGAAGCGGAGGATGCAGTGCAGGATACCTTGCTCCGCGCCTGGCAGAGCTGGGACCAGATCCGGCAGGATTCTTCGCGTAAGTCCTGGGTGTACCGGATTGCCACTAATGTTTGCTTGGACAGGCTGAGGAATGCCAAGCGGCGGGCACTTCCGATGGATCTCTCTGAACCCGCGGCTATTATTAGGGAGCCCAGTGACAGCTTGCCCCGGAATTCCTGGATATGGCCGGCCCCCGATAACGCTACCGACCCGGCCAACATCGTGGTCAGCAGGGAAACCGTCCGGTTATCTTTTATTGCGATCCTGCAAATACTTCCGCCCCGGCAACGCGCTGTACTGATCCTGCTTGATGTCTTCCGGTGGTCGGCTAACGAGGCAGCACATGCGATGGGAATGACCACGGCAGCCGTCAACAGTGCTGTGCAACGGGCCCGGTCGGGTATCGCCCGGTCCAATCTCCGGTCCGAGGAGTTACAAGGGGGAGATGCCCAGGCAGATCAACAAGTGCTTGCAAGTTATATGGAAGCCTTCGAACAGTATGATATTGATGCATTGTTGGTTTTATTCCACGAGAACGGCAGCTTGTCGATGCCGCCATTTACGATGTGGGTTCGCGGCACCTCTAATTTGTCGTCATTCTACACTATTACACGCAGCCATTGTTTGGGCTCCAGATTGCTGCCGGTCCGGGCTAACGGGGATTGCCCTGCTTTTGCCCAGTATGTACCCGCCGGTCCGGATGGACGGCTGGTTCCGTGGAGCATTCATATTCCGGAGCTGAAACAGGGGAAGATCGCTCATATCCATCATTTCATTGATCCTGAGTTATTTGTGCGATTTGGATTACCGGCAGATTTGGACGCGAGGCAGAATTTTTCAATCGGCCGATGAGTTTGCGGCGGCCGGATCGTCTATACTAATGAATCACAAATGCGGGTTCAATCCAAACTCAAGGAGGAATAATCTTATGACGGTAAAACTTACCCCTTACATTACTTTGGAGGGCCGGGTAAAGGAAGCCATTCAGTTCTATGAACAAGCCATCGGCGCACAAGTCCTCTCTATGATGACTTACGGTGACATGCCGGACATACCCGGCACGTTCACAGACGATCTGAGGAGTCTTGTAGCACACGCCAAGCTCAAGGTTGGAGGTACGGAGCTTATGTTATCCGATGCTCCAGGCGGTTCGCCTGCTGGAAACGGAAAACGGGTTACCATCTGCATTACAACGAATGATGTAGAAGAATCCAAGCGGATCTATGAAGCCTTACGGCAGGAGGGCGAGGTCAATATGCCGTTTAAAGAAGAACCCTTCAGCCCGGGGTTTGGTGATGTAACGGATAAATTCGGCGTGACCTTTCAAATATATACGGAGCTTGAAGATTAAATTACGGATAATGAGCTGCACCCGATGAGGGTGCGGCTCTTTTTTGATAGTTGTGGGGTTATTCTTTGTGAAGTCTGAATTTACGTCAGGCGCATGTACACTGGGCATCCGCCCAAGCGCCTTCTCCGCGAATGCATATGATGATTATGCCTACTCACTTGAAAGGAGCGATCACATATGGGATTTTTTCCAACACCGGGAACCGGCGGCGGATTTCCGGGGATTCCGGGAGGACCAGGAGGACCTGGGTTTCCAGGTGGAGGTCCCGGCGGATTTCCGGGCACTCCGGGACCTCCGGGAGGCGGACCGGGAGGCGTTCAGGCGCCGACGTCCCCTCCGCCGCAATTCGTGCCGCAAATGCCGGTTACCACATTCGCCATCGACCCCGGAGGAATCAGACGATGCCTGTTCCGCAACACATACATTTGGCTGAACAATGGCGAGCAATTCTGGTTCTTCCCGATATTCGTCGGGCGCAGTTCAATTGCAGGGTTCCGATGGACCGGTTTCTTCTGGACGTACTTCGGCATTGATCTGAACCGGGTCAGCTCGTTCACCTGCTTCTAATAAGGCAGACAGCGGAAGAGAACAGCATAAGGGCTGTTCTCTTTGTTGCGGTACTTATATAATTGGCATATATATCTATAGCAGCACTGACCAGGAGGACGGTATGCAATTTCAACCCATGTATGAAGGCGGGGAATTATTCCTGCCGGAGATCGAATTCAATATGACACCGGGCCAGCCGGTTGGCATTATAACGGACTTGAAGCGGAAGCAGCTTGTAATGAATCAATTAGCGGAGCATGCCGGGTTTTATTTATTTCGGGTGCAGCAAGGCGAGTACATGCGTTTAACGGTAGAGGAGCTAATCACATTTTTAATTCATGTGTCGGAGAGGCAGGAGCATGCCGCTTCGCTCATGGAGTATTTTGCATTAAAAGAAGAACGGAAGGTAAAGATCAAGGATCTAAGCTCATCCAAAAGGATGTATGTGACCTTGCTGCGCGTCTTTTTTGCACATCAGCCTGCACTTGTCCTGGAGGAACCGTACTTTTATCTGGAAGAGCAGGACCGCCGTCAATTCAAACGGGTTCTGGATGACCTATCGGCAGACAAGCAGATTATAATCCTAACTTCGAATTTAGAGGATGCTCTGATTTCCTGTGATGTCATTTACCGGTTGAATGAGTCCGGATTCCATCCGCTCGATATCCGGGACTCCGAAGAGGACAAGCAGGATGTACATAAACAGGACGAGCCTAATATCACCTTGCAGAAGATCTCTACCAAACGCAATGACAAGGTGATTTTATTTAATCCGCCTGAAATTGATTTTATAGAAAGTGTAGAGGGTTCGATTCTTGTTCATGTGGGCGGGGAGAATTACGATTGTGCGCTGACGCTGACCGAGCTGGAGCAGAGGTTATTGAATTTCGGGTTCTTCAGGTGTCACCGCTCCTACATCGTTAATCTGCAAAAGGTAAGAGAGATTATTACCTGGACGAAGAATAGCTACAGCCTGCGGTTAAACACAAGCCAGGATGCCGTAGTTCCGTTATCCCGCTCGAAATTGCAGGAATTAAAGGCACTGCTGAACATTTAAATGGTACCATTCAGCCGGTTACAGCTACATTTCGGCGGGTTTTGATGGCAGGAAGCGTGCATTCTTTATATATTTATGCCATCAACGCTAAGGATGTGGAGTTCATGGAGGTTATCCAGGTAGAACGTGTCCGCAAGAGCTTTGGACCAAAGGATGCGTTAGCAGATGTATCCTTTTCTATTCCTAAGGGAGAAATTTTTGGGTTTCTCGGTCCGAGTGGCGCAGGCAAAACAACATTAATCAAGATTCTCACGGCACAGCTAAATCCGACAAGCGGACAGGCAAGTGTATTTAACCAGCCGGCGGAGAAGATGCGGCAGTCTGCCCAGAAGATGCGCTTCGGCATTCTGACGGATAACAGCGGCCTCTATGAGCGGTTATCGGTTGAGGAGAATCTGGAGCTGTACCGTAAGTTATACGATCTTCCCAAAGCTGCGGTCGATAAGGTACTGCAGTTTGTGAACTTAAGCGGGGAGCGCAAAAAGAAAGTTAATCTCCTATCGAAGGGGATGCGTCAGCGTGTTATGCTGGCCTGCGCGATTATCCATGAGCCGGAATTATTATTCTTAGATGAACCTACCTCGGCGTTGGACCCGGTGAACTCCGCGCATATTTATAAAGGCTTGCGCTACCTGAATGAGAAAGGGACAACGATTTTTCTGACTACGCATGATATGGCGGAAGCAGAATTGATGTGCAACCGTGTAGCCATTCTGTATCAGGGACAAATTCAGGTTATCGGCTCACCGAAGGAGCTTAAACGGCAGCACCGGAAGCATGCAGTTAGTGTTGACTTAACCAACGGGGAAGCTTATGAGCTTCCAATCGGTGGGGAAACAGCTGATCGGATCGCGGATTGGATGAAGCGGGGGCTCATTGACCGGATCGAGACGAAAGAGCCCAGTCTGGGTGATATTTTCATTAAAATGACAGGAAGTGAGCTGCTATGAGTATCTCATTGAAACGGGCCCGGGCGATATTTGTGAAGGATTACAAAGAGTTCTCGCGCAATTATGCGATCTCCATTATTCTGGTATTTCCCATAGTCTTCGCATTTCTTTTTCGAAGTGCAGGCTCAGCCTTACCTGGAGCGATCGGTTTTCTTCTGAATACATCGTTAGTGATCCTGACGAGTCTGGCACAAGCCTGCCTGATCGCAGAGGAGAAGGAGCGTAACACTTTAAGGTCATTAATGCTGACTCCGGCCACGACCATGGATGTTCTGATCGGAAAAAGCAGCCTGGTTTTTGTCATGTCCGCTGTTGTTCTGGCTATTTCAACGTATATATTGGGCTATGAGCCAGCTAATATAGGAACGTTTACGGCAGCAATCATTCTTTCGATTATTCTATACACAGCAGCCGGTACAATCTGCGGTTTATTCTCCAAGACGGTGCTTGAAGCCTCATTATCTGTACTCCCGGTGGCGTTCATATTCACCGGTGCACCCTGGGGAGCAGTACTGGCCAAGGATTACCCGGTCTTCAAGGTGCTGGATTACATGCCAAGCAGCCAGCTTGTGCATTTGCTGGGTCTAAGCGATACAGGATATACAACGGGAGATGTCTTGAAACCCCTTCTCATTATTTTGGCATGGACGGTTGTATTAACGGTTGTGTCGGTTGTTCTGTATGTGCGGCGGTTGAAGGACGAGTAAGGGAGCTCTGAAGGGACTTTAGCCAGCCTCCGGTGGGTCTTTGGTAGGGCCGAAACAAGCGGCCGGCTGAGACTATACGACGATTATTGTCCAGTTGCAGTTCTGATGTTGTCATAACGGGGCACGCTGGGTAATAAAGATGATTAGAACTTACGAATTTGGCTGAATTTGGAGCAAGAGCCAAGGAAACGGAGGGAAAGATCATGGCGGCACAGACAGTATCAGGCATTAGCTCCGTACAGCCCATAGCGGCCTATGGCGGTACACAGAGTGATGTCAGTTCCCTGGAGAAACAGCGCAACCAGCTGATGATGGAACTGGATAAAGTGAATGCGGCACAGGGAAGTCAGATGCAGACTCCGTACCGGCGGGAGCAGCTGCAGCGGCAAATCCGGCTGCTGGAGTCCCAGCTCGTACTGAAGAGCGGAAGCAGCACCCCTGCCAATTTCGTACCGGCATCTCCGCTTCAGGATCACCTCCCCCTCTGGCGCAATGAAGGAACGGGAGGCTTCAAGGGTATCGGTCTCACCGATCCCCGGACAGCGACGGTGGATGCGGATGGCCATTTCAACGCCTTAATTTAAGCTAGAGAGTGAAGGTGCGGCGAGCGTCTGGTGATGAACCGGGCTTGTCGCACCTTTTTTGTGTGAAGAGGCGGGCCTATAGGAATGGGAAAAAAGAGCGCAATAGACCGCGCTTCCTTGGCGGAGACGTCAGCCTGCCGGCGGCAACCGGATGAAGCTCTTCATACGTGGAGAGGGATTTACTGCCGGGCTTCTGCATCGTTTCCAGCGTTGCGGATAATTGCTTAATCATTACACGCATATCTTCAAGTTCAGCACGCTGCTGGAGCAACTGAATCGAAACCACCTCGTTTGCTTTCTGATCCAGTGCGTGTTCAATATACCCGATCCGGGACCATATTTTATTCATAGGGTCATCGTCTGTATCCGGGCTTAGCTTCTCTTGCAGCGGACCCCTTGGCAGGTTGTCCTTCGTGAGATCCAGATGGATGCCTTCCAGCGCTTCCCCCTGATTAATACGGTCTTTAATATGATTGAGCTGGCTGATCTCCCGCTTCGAGAAGGTATAGTGTCCAAGACGGTCCTTTGGAAAGAAATCGGGGAACATGGCCGCCCAGCGTTTGATCGTAGTCTGGCTAACGGACAGCAGCTCCGCAGCTTCCTTTGTTTTCAGAATTTCCATTTCAATCCCTCCAGTTTAGTAGTCCTTCTATGAGTAATTCGTTGTTCTTTGGCGGCCCCCTGCACAGGTGACAAAGGAAGTGCTGATTCGCTAAGCAAAGTGTTATTACGACTTTTCCTGCTCTCCAGAGAGCAACATCCCGCCAATCATCAGCGACGAGCGGTATCAACCGTTAGCGTGGAGCTCCACGGAGGCGGGCAAGCCGGGAACGTTTACCATTACTGATGTGGGATATGAGGCCGAGTACCTTCCCTCTGTGGCAGGCGCTGGACGCCGAATGATCACCTTTTAAATTGCTCTAAAGAGGCTGCAACCTATAGATAACTTCACAATCCTGGACAGTAAGAAGCTTATCACTTCTTATATGCCAGGGTTTTTTATGAGAGAATTATAGTATTCGTGCAACCCATTTTACGAACTGTCTACTATATAGATAAGAGCTTTTATAAGGAGAATAGCAGATGGAAGATCAGGCAATAGTCCACCTATACTTACAGCGTTCACAGCAGGCCATTGTAGAGACCAAGAATAAATACGGGGCTTACTGCAGAGTAATTGCCCGAAACATCCTTTCGAATCTCTCAGATATTGATGAATGTGAGAATGATACATATTTGGCTGCGTGGAATGCAATTCCGCCAACGATGCCCGGGAAGCTATCTGTATTTCTAGGAAGAATCACCCGTAATATAGCGCTTGATAGATATAGTTATAATACAGCCAAGAAACGCAACCGTCAGTTTGATGCCATTCTAACCGAACTGGAAGGATGCATAGCTTCCCCGGATACGGTTGAAGGTGAATATGAAGCGGGTGAAACCGCAAGCCTGATCAATGAATTTCTATATGGCATAGAGGAGCAAGCCAGAAATATATTTATTAGGCGGTACTGGTATTCAGATTCCATAGAGGAACTTGCTATGAGATTTCAGATGAGCAGCAGTAAGGTGAAGTCCATTCTTTTCAGAACAAGAAATAGGCTTAGAGTTCATTTAGCCAAGGGGGGAGTTCACCTGTGAAAAGAGAAGAGTTATACCGCGAAATCGGACTCATTGATGAAGATTTAATCGAAGCAGCCGGATCGGGCGGAGCGGAGAAAAGGAAGAAGGGCTTTTCTAAAAAATGGGTGGCTCTGGTTGCCTGTCTTGTACTCTATAGTTCAACCGCTTCTGCGTTATTAGCAACCGAATATTATAAGAAGCAGAACGAAGAGCCGTATATCCGTTATCTGAGAGCTGAAGACATGGAGTTACTGCCCGCTCCCAAGTATGATGGGATGAAATTTCTGCAGGCCCTCAAAAGTGATAATGAAGAACATGTATATATTGCTATCAACCGGCTGGTGGAAGGCTTCAATGATCCAAGCTTAAGAGCAAAGGCGTTGAATAAACTTCAGCCGTTTGCACGAAATGAGAATCCCAAAATCGCCGGTGCGGCTGCTTTTGCCATAGATATTCTCTCACAAAGTTACCGGAGTCCGTATATTGTTAAACTGGCAGACGGCAGTATGTTATTTACGTTATTTAATCATTATTCGGATTATGGAAGCCAGAATGTCCTATGGAGGATCAAAGACAATAAGCTGGAGGAATATTCAAGCTTCTCTGCACCCTCTATGTATATCACAGAGATGATTCCTTCCCCCGATAAGAGGTTAGTTGCGGTCGTCACCTGCTCTAATAAAAGTGAATTTGTGCAGATTATTAATGTGGAAGCAGGAAGAACCAGTCCGGAATTAATAGAATCCGCAAGAGTCAAATATGGGGCGGAGCAAGAAATAGACACATGGATCCGCCCGGATTATGAAAATTATAGTGATGCCAGTAACATCGTCTGGAAGGACAATGATACCTTGGAGTTCAAGGGTTCCCTGGCCTATCAGGATACGGAGATTATAGAGAATGTCAGTGTAACGTACCAGTTTAGCAGCAAGGTAATGGAAGTGACCAAACTTAACTAGTCTGCGCAATGCACTGAATATAAGAGAGCCGTGAGCCGCCTGTAAGGGCGGCCTTATATTTATCTATTTAAGGCGGCGGGTTAATGCCCAGAACAGCAAAGCCAGGGCACTGACCATTGCACCTAACAAGCATACTCCGTTCCAGCCTGAGTAAGCATAGATGCTGGTAGATGCGATGGACCCGGTGGCGCTGCCAATGGAATAGAAAATCATGTAACCGGCAGTAAGCCTGCTGCGTGCCTCCGGGTGCAAATTAAGAATCATGCTCTGGTTGGTGACATGCACAGCTTGTACTGCCAGATCAAGAAGGATAATACCTGCGACTAATGAGGGAAGCGAATGCTCCGTATAACTTATGGGCAGCCATGACAGAAGCAGCAGAATCAATGCAGCGCCAGTAGTCCTCTGCCCTAAACCCCGATCGGCAAGACGGCCTGCCCGCGCTGCTGCCAATGCTCCAGCCACTCCGGCGAGTCCAAACGCGCCAATTGCAGTGTGGGATAGAGACAGCGGCGGAGCGCTGAGCGGCAGCACCAGGGAAGTCCATAATATGCTGAACGCGGTAAAAATCAGCAGAGCCAGTACAGCGCGGATGCGCAGAATTCGCTCCTGTGCGAATAACGTGAACAGCGAACGCAGCAGCTGCAGATAGGACAAGGCTTCTCTTGAGGGCTCATCCTTGGGCAGCACCCGAAACAATACGCCAGCCATGATTAGTGTTAATCCCGCAGAGACCAGGTAGACAGAGCGCCAACCGGCTACATCCGTCAATACACCGGCGAACGTCCGTGCAAGCAGAATTCCAATAACGATTCCGCTGGTTACCACGCCCACGGTACGTCCGCGCTCAGCCGGGTCTGCCAAAGTTGCCGCGAAGGCAACCAGTGTCTGTGTGACTACGGCAAGCAATCCAACCGCAGCTATGCTTATGAATAACACCCTGCTGGTAGGGGCGGTGCCAACCACAATCAGAGCCAGGACGGATATTAGCATCTGTCCGGCGATCAGCCAGCGCCGGTTCAACAAATCACCGAGGGGCACCAGCAATAGCAGTCCAAGCGCGTAACAGACTTGAGTAATGGTAATAACAAGGCCAACGGAGGAAGGAGTAATCCCGAATTCTTGTGAGATAGCGTCCAGCAGGGGCTGCGCATAATAAATATTGGCGACTGCCAGTCCGCAGGCGATGGCAAATAAGAGCGCAACACTCCGGGACATTGGAGATACTGGAGCAGATTCGGATGCTGCATGCGGTTGTTCGACTACCTTTTCCAAAGAGACACCTCCTTAAATTCTATGTGGGCAAGAGATTTCATACTGAACGGTATAAAATAATCCCTGATAAATGTAACTCTGATAAATGATAACTGTCAAGATCTATTGCATAATCTCAATTAGATTGACAATGCAATCTGTGAACAATAGAATTATAATATACTGAACGATATGAAAAGAGGGGTTATATTGGCCCGGCAACGTGAATTTGATGAAGACAAGGTGTTGGATGCAGCGATGCAGCTATTCTGGGAGAAAGGATTCGAAGCTACCTCTTTGAGCGATTTGACTTCAAGAATGGGCATTCAGCGCCCCAGCCTATACTCCGCCTTTGGAGATAAAAAAGGACTATTCGAAGCTGCGCTGCGCAAATATACGAGTGCTCACGCTGCCTCTATCCGGGGTAAACTCCAGACTAATTCTTCTGTTAAAGAGGCATTCCGCAGTTTTTTTGAGAATCTGGTGGCAAAGGAATATGGGAAAGATCCGAACTGGGGATGCTTTTGCCTCAACTCGATGGTGGAGCTTGCGCCTCATGATGAGAAATTTGCGATCCTGACCAGAGAACATCAGATGTATCTCTCGGTAATCTTCCAGGAAACGGTTGAACGGGGGTTGCGTTCAGGTGAGCTTGATCCCGGCATTAACGCAAAGAGTCTGGCGCAGACACTGGTCATATCATTAATCGGACTGACTGTGTTCATGAAATCCCGGCCTGAGCGGGCCTTTGTTGATAGTTCTGTCAGAGAAATATTGACATTGTTGAGATAGAATCATGAATAGGGGAATCTGATTAGAGGGGTTGGCTTAGAATGCTGCTGATGACTGAGGACCAATTAATTGGCGAGATCGCAGGCTGGCTGAGGAAGCATTTTGAGGCTGAGCTGCTGTCTGCCGGGCGTGTGAATCGCGGACTAATGAACGAGAAGTGGATCATCGGGACGAATAAGGGACGGCTATTCGCCAAAAGCTATCACCCCGGGCGGTTCAAGATGGAGGATCCGGAGTTTCGCGGCAAGATTGAGAATGCGCTGCAGCTGCAGCTCCTGTGGTATCAGTCGGGAGGACCGTGTCCCGAGCCGTTAACGCTGGAAGGGCGCTGCATGCACATCCTGCCCTGCGGAAGATACATGACCGTCATGACATGCTGTCCGGGTGCTATGGTACCCGCCGGCAGAATCGGTGAGCAGGGAATGCATTCACTCGGACGGGCTGCTGCGGATATGCATACCGTCTGGGGTACCGCGGCGGCATCGGGGGTCGGGGCAGCAGTGCCGGCGGGTGAACCGGCCTGGCAGTTGTCGCGCGAGGAGATGGAGCTCGCCTGGGAGGTAAGCTGGGAGGCAGCCCGCAGCTCGTCCGGGCGTGTCCGGGACGCGCTGCAATTACAGAAGGCGGTTACTGATTCACTTGGAGATCATGACTTTATGCCTCTGACAGCGGGCTGGGCCCACCTTGATCTGTGGGCGGACAACCTGCTGTTCGAAGGGGATGCGCTGACAGCCATCGTTGACTTCGACCGGGCACGCTACTCGTTTCCGGCGCTGGACCTCGGGCGGGCGGTCCTCTCCGGCACACTCGGCGGGAGCGGATTCCGCAGGGATGCGGTTGCTGCTTTCGCTGAAGGCTACCGTAGTGTACACCCGCTGCCGCCGGGCGCTCTTTTGCGGGCAGTCAAGTATGTCTGGTGCATCGAGTCGCTCTGGTGGATCAAGCCGCCGCTCGATTCGTCGAGCAGGGTCCCTGCCCGCTTTGCCGAAGAAATGATTCATACTGCGGAGCATTGGGATCAGCTTGATACACTTCTTGGGGATATTTAGCTGGGTGCAGGTTAATCCGGAGGGATTAACCTACACCGTCACTTTCCAACAAGGAATAGAAATTATCGCGGTCCTCGTCATCAAATTGGCCAAGCGTACGTACCCGGACAAGCTCGTGACCCCCATACAAATCTATTTCCTCACCAAAATTATTGTAGAGCGCAATCATATGGCCCTCCTGATTCAGCTCCATGTATCCGTAACATTCATGCTCAGGCTTTTGACCGTAAAGGACCACAAATCTGATTATATCCACGCTGTTCATGCACAGCACTTCCTTTCTATGGTACATAATTAGGCTTGTAGCAAATTTTACGTGAAGCCGGACGAATTGGAAAAAGCAGTCACGGTCCCCATACCCGCAAATCCATTCATACTTGGTAAATTTAGGGGGGCATACCCCGCAATGCCGCTCCCACACAAATTATTTCTTGACGGGATGGGATTAGGGGATTAATATATCGTGCCAGTTCACTCTGTTCCTCTGCTATGGCTAAACACAGAAAAAAGCTTTCCACAATCCCCTTCCGGGCGATCATGAAAAGCATTGTGCAAACATTGTTTATTACGCTCCCTAGAATTTCTCCGGGAACTGCTTGATAATGCCTGATGACAGAACATCCGCTAAATGAATCATATGGACCTCATTCTTGTCGGTTGCGGCAATATCTGCTTGCCAGTCTCCCTTGAGGCAGCTCAGCACAATGTCTGTAACTAACTGAAGGTGTGTATACAGCATCTCTTGCACCGCTTTAAACGGCCAGTTTGGATTCAATGCGCTTAAAAAAGTTGCAATCTCATCGGCATTCTTATGCCAATCGTCCTGCAGCTTCTTCACATCAGCCTGATTGCCCGCTTTGGCGGCTGCTACAATCTTGCCTGCAATCCCAATATGCTCTTTCAACAGCTCCGCCAGCTTATTGCCTGCAGCCTCCCCGTAATACGGTTTGAATACATCGCCAATGTCCTGCTGGTTTCTCAGCAGCCGGTTCAGTACGTCCTTCTGGTCCGGGTTATTAGAGATGGCACTGACAATATAGCTTCGCGTCCATATGGTATGGTCAATCCATACCTTCTGCATATCGCTTTTCAGCTGAACCATCTTGGGGCTGAAGCAAACCGCTTCTTTCTTGTCGTCAGCCTGTGCCTGTACGGGTCCTGCTGCTTGCGTCAAGGTGAGCATGAGCACCAATGTTAACGCCAGCAGCCATTTGTTTTTCAAATTCATCTGCTCCTTTATGTGTGCGAATGAAATGGCTTGTATTATTATGGCTGAAGCGGATGGTTATATGCAGAGAAGACTTGTCCACTCCTCTTTTTACAAATATTATAGATTCATGATCTCATTCTGAAAGGGTCAGGCAGGTGGAGCTATGGGCCGCACTAGAATCGTCTTTATAGGTATTGCAGCTGCAGTGATAATTGTGGCGTTAGGGGTGATCATTAACTATAACCATTCCAGCACGAAATATAATGTTTACAGGGATCATCGTGAGCTGTTTGAGGCTGTGAAGGATGAGACCGGGCTTCTTATGACCAGCCGCGATAACCGGAGTGATATAGGAAATACCTTTATCTATTCGAATAACGGAAATGCTGTGGGCCATCAGTTCCTGGATGGTGCGAATGCGGATCTGCAGGACAAGGTAGGACAGATTATTGCGGTATCAGAGGACAAGCTGAACTTTCTTAGATACAGCAGACAGAACGGGAAGAGCTTTATAAGGTTCGTGTTTGACTGGGAAGGCGAGAACGGCAACACCTATCATATCGTGTATTGTGACAGTCAGGATCTGGTCGAGAAGGCTTACAATGAGGAGCCTGCTAACTACAAGCTGGATCAACTGGCGGATGGCTGGTACGGGATAGAGATCAAGTGATCTTGCTCTGGGTAGGGTTAAATCCGGACCTGTCAAAATCAACCTCTTCAATAAATTCGATAATTTCCCCGTTAGGGCTGTGAACGAGCGCGTTCTTCACCAGCAACGGCGGTTCGCCAAGTGACAGGGTATCCGGTTCTACGAAAGTCCTTGCTCCGTGAGCAAGGGCTTTTTGATATATTTCCTCCACATTATCTACATAAAAGGCAAAATGCAATAACGCTCCGTGAGCTATCTCTTCTTCGGATGAAGCTTTCTTTCCCTGAGCAGGAATCACGGCATCGTTATCAAAAATTTCAAGGCAGGTTCTGCCGTCCGGTGAAATCAGCATCGAAGCTTCCTGGATGTGAAATGAGGGCAGACTCCAGTGATGGCCCCGCTTAAACCCCAGAACTCCGGTATAAAATGCAATAGTCGCTGTATAATCTCTAGCTTGGATCGCTACATGTGCCAGACCTTTTACGCCCATCTCATTACCGCCCCCTTATCTGATATAGGTTAATTATAGGTAAAACAAAGCTTGAAATACATGTAAATAACAAGGGATTTATAGTAATATGGGCTTATATTATGAGGTATTTCAGATAATTTGGTTTATTAACTAAGGGGGTGTTCAGGATAGATAATCTTATGGATGACATTGATACAAAAATCATGACCTTACTGCAGTACAACGCACGAATGTCAGTAGCTCAAATCAGTAAAGAGGTGGCCATGTCGCAACCTTCGGTGAAAGAAAGAATGATGAAGCTGGAGGAAAAGAATATCATTTCCGGCTATGTCACTACGTTTAGTCTGCGGGAGCTGCACCGGGGGACGACAACCTTTATCCTATTAAAGACGGAGCATTGCCACGAGCTCACTGACTTTTGCCGGGAGGCTATTGAAGTAACGGACTTATTCCGTATCAGCGGAGAATATAATTATCTCATGAAGGTGCAGACTGCATCGATTGAAGAGCTTGCAGAATTTCAGGATTCGCTGATTAAGTTCGGTCCTTCCAAGTCGCATATCAGTCTGAAGAATATACTGGAGAACAGGGTTTTGCTGTAAGAGTTATTAATATTCCCGGATAAAACGAAAAGGTGGGATTATGGCATGAGGATGAAATTAGAGGGGATTACTGTATTGGCGCTGGATGTTGCCGTATTAACCGGCTTTTATCGGGATGTGCTGGGGTTTAAGATTGTTGTGGAAGAGGAGCATTATGCTGAATTTGAGAATGAGGGAGTTCGTCTGGCGGTCTTCTCGGCACCCCTAATGGCAGACAACACGAATGGCCATCATTCTTTCTTGGAAGAGCGAAAGGGACAAGCCTTCGAGCTCAATTTCGAATGTGATTCTCCCGAGACGGTCCGCGTAAAGTATAATGAATTTGTTGCAAAAGGGGCTACAGGGATAACTGCACCGAAGGTGATGTCCTGGGGGCACACTACGGGATTCTTTGCAGATCCGGAAGGCAATATTCATTCCCTCTTTGCGGTTAACCCCGTTAGAGCAGAGAATACCTGAGAGACCCGGCTTGGAGAACCATAGCACAGCAGACCGCTATCCAAACAGGAGGGCGGTCTATTTCTATTTTTTGGCGAGAGGAGAATCGGGCTTGCATCCTGCCGCAGTTTCTGTTATCTTGATATTAACAAAATGTAATTATCAAAATGTTAATAAGTTAATCCCATCAAGAATAGGTGCAGAAAGCGGAGGGATGCAGCGTGAAGAGGATTACGGGGAATTGGAATGGGTTCGAAATCGTCTGGCTGGTTATATTTACTTTGATTGCAATCGGTTTTACAATTGTTTCCAAGGATTCGTTTCTTGGGTTCACGGTCTTTATTACCGGGGTGCTGTGCGTGGTGCTTACGGCGAAGGGAAAGCTAATGAGCTATGCCTTTGGGATGTATAACACCTTCGGCTACGCCTACCTGGCTTATATTAACGGATTATTCGGAGAGGTTATGCTGAATCTGCTATTCTTCGTGCCGATGAATGTCGTAGGCTTCTATATGTGGAAGAAGAATATGCAGAGCGGCAAGCTGTCCATGCGTCAGATGGAGGCCAAAGGCATGCTCCTCACGATGGCAGTCTGTATTTCCGGGGCGCTGCTGCTGGGGTATAGCCTGTCGTTGATCCCGGCGCAGAACTCGCCTTATATTGATGCCATCACGACCGTGTTATCCGTAGTGGCCACGATTCTGATGGTGCGGAGATTCAAGGAGCAGTGGCTGGTCTATATTGTGCTGAATCTGTTCACGGTGCTGCTCTGGGTGATCCGGACGGTGGAGGGCAGTGGTGAAGGTCTGCTGATGATCGTCATGTGGAGTGCCTATCTGGTTAACGCGGTATACGGCTACTATAACTGGAACAAAGGGGTTAAGGAGGCGCTGGCATGAAGACACTTGGATTAACCCTGGGGAAGTTCGCTCCGCTGCATAAAGGGCACCAGCTCATGATCGAAACGGCGCTGCAGGAGGTCGATGAATTGATCGTGGTGATCTATGAAACGTCCGTCTCTCCGGTCCCGCTGCATATCCGGGCGAACTGGATACGCAGGCTGTATCCCTCATCGGTGCGGGTAATTGAAGCGTGGGATGGTCCGGACGGGTACTCCGATGACCGTGAGCATGAGATCCGGGAAGAACAGTATATTCTCGGGCTGCTGAAGGGCGAGCAGGTGACTCACTTTTACTCCAGCGAGTTCTATGGCAGGCATATGAGCATTGCCCTGGGCGCCATAGACCGGCGGGTGGATGAAGCACGTCAGCAGGTGCCGGTATCGGCCACCATGATCCGCTCTGATCCTTTTAAATACCGGCAATATGTAAGCGGCATTGTATACCGGGATCTAATTACGAAGGTTGTGTTTGTAGGAGCGATGTCTACCGGCAAATCGACGATTACTGAAGCGCTGGCGGAACAGTATAGGACGGCTTTTGCCAGCGAGTTCGGGCGGGATTATTGGACGGAGCATCAGGTGGACCGCCGGATCGGCATAGAGGCTTTTGACGACATTGCCGTGGGCCATATCAAGCGGGAGGAACAGGCGTTACTGGACGCTGACCGGTATCTGTTTGCCGATACGAATGCGATTACTACTTATATGTACGCCCTGGATTACCACGGCCGGGCTCCGGAGCTGCTAACCCGGCTGGCGCTGGAGAATGCACAGCGGTACGATCTGTTTTTCCTGTGTGACGACGATATTCCTTATGACGATACTTGGGACCGCAGCGGGGACCAGAAACGGCATGTTTTTCACAAGCAGATCATAGCAGATTTGAAGGAGCGGCGGATTCCCTACATTACGCTTAGGGGGACGCTGGAAGAACGCATGCGTAAGGTAGACGATGTACTTGCGAAGTTCAAGCCTTATGGGAACTACTTCGGAGAGCTGCAGCACTAGAACAAAGAATCGGGGAGGCGGAGACGCTTGGAATTGTTAGATCGTAATGGACTTACAGAACGTGAATTTCTGGAGCAATACCGGGCGGGGGATTATGAGCGGCCTTCGGTAGCGGCGGATATGGTGGTTTTTACGGTCATGGACAAGGAGGCAGACGACTCTCTCAAGCTCCCGGACAAAGAGCTGCGCATTCTGCTCATCCGCCGGGGAGGGCATCCCTGCCTGGGATGTTGGGCGCTGCCGGGCGGCTTCATCCAGCCGGATGAGACCGGGGAGCAGGCGGCTGCGCGTGAACTGTATGAGGAGACCGGCGTTGCTGATGTATACCTGGAGCAGCTCTATACCGTTACCGATCCCGGCCGCGACCCCCGTACCTGGGTGATGAGCAGCAGCTATATGGCCTTGATTGACAGCAGCCGGTTCCAGCTGCAGGCGGGAGATGATGCCGAAGACGCGGCCTGGTTCACGGTAAGCTACCGGCTTCTAGGAGAACACAAAGAGTTGCTGGAAGAAGGATACGTCAGAACCTTTACTTACGAGCTTAAGCTGGGTGCCGGAGAAGGAGAGCTGACAGCGGTTATAGACCGGAGGGTGACAGCCAAGCCGGCCTCCAGATCAGTCACTTACTCTATCCAGTCCAATGAGGGGCTCGCTTTTGATCACGGGAAAATTATTGCCCGCGCCATCGAACGGCTGCGCCAAGAAACGGAGCAGACCGGCATCGCGCTGCACTTAATGCCTAAGCTGTTTACCTTAACGGAGCTGCAGCAGGTTTATGAGGTGATTCTGGACAAAGAACTGCCGGAGGCTGTCCTCCGGGACAAGCTGGCGGGTCTGGTGGCTGAGACTGACCACTATACGGACAATACACTGCAGCATGCTTCCCGCTTGTACCACAGGAATTGGGAAGAGGACTGATAGAGAAGCACTTCTTCAACGTACTGAAGAGGTGCTTCTCTATTCGTTGTGATCACAAGCCCGGTTACAGCAGAGGATCTTCCTTGCTGGCTGCATTCGCTTTTTTATCGGGCAGCAGCTTGCTTTTCACCGGCATGAATAAGGTGATTACAAACGCGGCGGCAGCTAGAATCATCATGAAGTAATAGGCGTCACTTGCCCCCAGCATCGAGGCCAGGGATTTAAGGTGCTCAGCTGTAGTAGAAGGGTTGCTGCGCAGGACTGTTGCTGCATGACTTGTAGTCTGCGCGGTATAGATCGTAATGACGACAGCCGTACCAATGGCCCCGGCGATCTGGCGCACGGTATTATTCACGGCGGTGCCATGCGTACCCAGCTGCCTCGGCAGTGCGTTGAGTCCGGCTGTATTGAGCGGCATGGTAATGAAGCTTAGGCCAATCCGCAGTCCAATGGTACGAATCATCAGATACGTATATGTTGTAGATTCCGATAAATCGGTTACCGCCCACATTGCCGGAATAATAAACAGTAAACCAATGATGAACAGCGGCTTCGCGCCGAACCGGTCATATAATTTGCCGGTAACGGGGGACATGAACGCATTGACAAGCGCGCCCGGCAATAATAACAGTCCTGCATCAAAGGGGGTGAAGCCGCGTCCCTTCTGCAGATAAATAGGCAGCAGGATCATATCCGCGTACATCATCATGGTAATTAATACGTTAATGAGGGAAGTTAAGGTAAAGACTTTATTCTTGAAGACCGACAGGTTCAGCAGCGGATCATCCGACTTGATTTGCCGGACACAGAATAGGGCCGTTACAGCGACTCCAACCGCCAAAGTCAGGATCACCACCGCATCGCCCCAGCCTTTACTGCCTGCACTGCTGAAGCCGTATAGAATAAGACCGAACCCGATCGTCGATAAAAGAACACTTACTACGTCAAGCTTCGACTTGGCCGTATCGGATACATTCACCAGATACTTGAAGGCCAGCACGATAACAATGAGGACAAGCGGGATGAGACCGATAAATAACCAGCGCCAGGAGTGATATTCTACAACAAATCCCGAGAGCGTCGGACCAATCGCAGGAGCGAAGATCATCGCCAGCCCGAGCAGTCCCATCGCACTGCCGCGCTTCTCAACCGGGAAGATGGCGAGCACAACACTCATCAGGAGCGGCATGATAATCCCAGCACCGGCTGCCTGAATCATCCGGCCGATCAAGAGCACACTGAAGCTTGGTGCTGCTGCACAAGTTATAGAGCCCATCAGCAGAAACAACATGGCACTCAGAAATAATTGCCGTGTTGTGAAACGTTTCATTAAATAGGCTGTGGCCGGAATCAATATCCCGTTGACCAGCATGAAGCCTGTTGAAATCCATTGTACGGTGGTTGCCGTGACATCGAATACATCCATCAGACTGCTTAAAGCGACATTCAATAACGTCTGATTAAGGGTAGATAAGAAACAGCCAAAGATTAAGATGGTCAGTAAAATCCCTTTATTTATGGTCTTGGATTCTTCTTGCATAGCGTAGGCCTCTCTTCATTGCTTTTTCAACACAGTGTCAATAAAATGAATCATATCAGGATTTAGGCGTTAATCCTATTTGCAGTTTCCATAGAAGTGTCGACTAATCGACAGTCTGGGCGAATGCGTTGATGAAGTGCCAAATAAACGAGTTAGAGGGATGAAATGCCAGAACACAAAAGGGTTGATCCAAGAACCATCCGTTCGAAAAAGATGCTGAAGGATGCTGTTTTTTCATTGTTGGCCGATAATGTGGAGATATCTCAATTGACTGTCAAAAGAATCGCCAGCCGCGCCGAATTGAACCGGGCAACGTTTTATTTGCATTATGAGGATATTAATGATCTGCTGCGCCAGCTGGTTCATGAGATCTTTGATGAGCTGTCCAAGAAGGTGGAGCCGTTATTACAGGTGAAAGGCAGCAACGAACAGCAGCAGCTGGTTATCTTTTTGAATTATTTCTATGAGTACCGGAAGGTTCTTGCTGTATTGGTGGAGCATAAGGGCTTCGCCAACCACTTGAGCAGCCTGCTCAAGAATACGATCGAGAAACGGCGGAACGCCAGAAATATAAGCGCCGCCAGGGAAGTGGCTTCCGTTGATATTATTACAGCTTCTTTGCTGGGGATTATCATGTGGTGGATTAAGGAGGGTACAGAGTATAGCGCGGAGTACATAGCGGGGCAGATTACTCTGGTGTATAAGAGAAGGTATATTTGACGGGCGGCTGGCGGCTAAAAAGGGGATTAAACCAAGCAACCCTAATTCTCTCAAGGAGAATCAGGGCCGCTTGGTTTGTGAAATGCTCAGGGTCACCTTCCCTCCGCCGGCGGGAGATACATTATCCAGACTAAGGCTGCCCCCGTGCTGCTCGGCCACAGACCGGGCGATGTAGAGCCCCATCCCGTGATGGTTGCCGGAGCTTCGGCTCCCGTCGCCCCTGTAGAACTGATGGGTTGCTTCTTTCAGATCGGCCTGCGAGAAGCCGCGGCCGGTATCAGTAATCATGAAATGAACAGCATCAGCACCGCCCTGCACGAGCAGACCGATGCTTCCCTGCGGAGGTGTATGCTCTGCCGCATTCGCGAGCACGTTAACAATCCCCCGCAGCAGCAGCTCTTTATTAATGAAGAGGAACTCGGGCAGGTTCTTCTTCTGGACAGAGGTATGCAGATTCTTCCCGGAGGAGAGGGCCTTCAGCTGCAGCTCCAATTCTTCAATAATTTCCCCTGTTGGCACAAGAGATTCCCGGCGCTCCGCCCCAGCCTGCAGGCTGGACAGATCAATAACCTCCTGTACGAAGGCTTCGATGTCCCCGGCGCTGCGGAGAATATAGCTGTTATACTCCTGCTGGGCATCATCCTGTGAGGTCTCCTGCAGCAGCTCTGCGTTTCCCCGGATGATGGTGAGCGGTGTCTTAATGTCGTGGGCCAGCGCGGAAATCTGTTCTCTGCGGGAACGTTCCAGCTCCCACTGCCGCATAAGCGAGGTATTCAGGGCTTCCTTCATCCGGTCCAGGGAGGCCAGCACCTCATCGATCTCGCGGATTCCGGAGGGCTTAATGGTGAACTCCAGATTCTCACGCTGGATGTGCCCGGTCGCTTCCTGCAGCCCGGCCATTTTCTTCGACAGTCTGCTGCCGAACAGAGCGGCGAGCAGGGCGGCCTGGAGCAAAACACCGAAGATGAAGAGGAGGATGGCCAGCAGCTGGGGATTCGGCAGATAGCTGCGCAGCAGGGAAGAGGCGTACTGCGGCGTTAAGCTATACCGGAATATCCAGATTTCCTGCCCGTGCCGGGCGGTTGTATAGAAATGAGAGCCCTGGCTATCCCCATGCTGCACGATCTCCCAGGTATGTATTGCTTCCTGGCGTTTCAGGTTACCGGCGAGCAGCTCTCCATCTCCGGTGAATACGGTATAATCCACCCGGTCCGGAACCATCTGCGGCGTTACTGCTTCGCTTGAGGCCAGCCGTTCCTTGAACGCTGCAATCTCCTTCTCGGCATAGTTTGCAGGCAGCACGGCATCCCAGGCAAAAGCCAGTGTGAACAGGCCGAGCAGCACGCCCAGCAGCAAGATCGTTCCCAGGCTTAAGAACAGAAGGTATTGCAGGAAAAAGGTGCGAAGGCGTACAGTTTTGGTTAATTTTACAGCTTCCACTTATATCCGATCCCCCAGATGGTCTCAATGACATCCATTCCATATTTGCTCAGCTTGGCCCGGATATTCTTAATATGCTCCGTAATAGCGCTGCTGTCGCTTTCCCCGTCATACCCGAAGACCGCTTCATAGATATGTTCCTTGGAGAAGACCTGTCCGCGGCTGCGGGCCAGGAATTCGCAGATTTCATATTCGCTTTTGGTCAGAGGCACCTTGTCCGCCTGGACAAACAGCTCTTTGCCGGAGAGATTGAAATGTATGTTCTCCAGATACAGCACCTTCCGCTTCTCCCTGCCCTCCCGCCTGAGGTGGGCATCAATCCGTGCCCGCAGCGCCCCTATACCAAAGGGCTTCACAATATAGTCATCTGCCCCGAGGCCCAGGCCGTACATCAGATCGCTTTCCTGTGTTTTGGCCGTTAAAAAAAGAATGGGGCAGTCCACTGCCGCGCGGATCTCCCGGCAAAGGGTAAAGCCGTCCACCCCCGGCATCATGACATCCAGCATAATAAGATCATACGCGCCAAGGTCGGACTGGCGTACCTGGGTGGAATCAGAGATCACCGTCACCAGATGCTGATCCGTACGGAGTGCATTGCGAATCAGCGACAGGATGGCGGGCTCATCGTCTACTACGAGTATTTTGGCCATATTCATTCCCTCAATTATAAGTTGTAGGTCTAATTCTCCGTTGATCGTCCTTCCCAGCGCCTGAACCATAAGAGGCATAGCAGGGAAGCGGTGATTGTTCCCGGTATGCAGACCGCAATTCCGGTATTCAGGCCGGATACGGCAGGGGATAACGTGATACCGGAAGCGTGGATTGTCCATAAAGAGATGAAGCGGACACCCCAGGCGAAGGGGATATAGGGCCAGATCGAATCGCCCAGTCCTGTGAGCATTAAGGCGGACACCAGACTTCCCGCCAGCCCCGTTCCAATAGAAGCCCCCCGGCCAAATTGCAGGCTGGCTGTCAGATGAAGCAGGTATAGAAATATATTGCTCCCGAACAGAATAACTGCCCCGGTGAGGTAAAAGGGTAATCCCAGTCTGTCCTGCTGCAGAATCTTGCTAAAGCCCAGGCCAAAGAGGCTGTAAGCGAACAGGACGGCTCCGAAGCCAAAACACAACAGGAGCAGCAGCTTACTTATATAGGTTGTGATTCTGGCCGCAGGCATAGCAAGCATTCCTTGATACTGTCCTGCATTCGCTTCCTGTTCCGCCGCCATGGAGCAGACGAGCCCGATCAGGGCAGGAAGGGCACAGCCCAGAGACTGCATGAATGCCAATGCCTTGTCTGAGGCGCTCCATGGGGAGTAAGAATAGTAGGCCAGGAACACGGCAGCTCCGGTTAAGGGGGCCAGCAGATGAATCAGCAGAAACGGTGTGTGCCGGGTTTTGAGCAGATCCGCCCGCAGCAATCCCAGTAGTGTGGCCATGTTACTTCGCCTCCTGCTTATGGAACCATAGTGCAGTAAGCAGGAACAGTAATCCGAACCAGACCAGGGAGACCAGCACATCAGCCAGAATCATGTCTGTGCTTCTCAGCGGACTGTCCGCCGGTACCGGGAGGCCATTCGGCAGAATGGACAGCACCGGGCACATGAGTCTGAAAGTAATCGTATAGGGGATGTAATCCCACAGTCCTCCGGCATCGAAGGTAACCACGCCCACGACAGTACCGAACATATTAAGCAGAACAGCGGCGAATAATCCGAGCCGTGCGGCCAGGAACAGACACAGTGGAATCTGCCACAGAAACGTAATGAAGATCAGCGCGCTGCCGGCCAGGCTGTTCAGCAATGGAATGGTCTGGCCAAACAGCATTCCCCCTGCTGTAATGCCAATCAGGAACAGGAGGAGAGCAGCGGACAGCCACTGCGCACAGGCGATGATTTTCCCGGCCCAGAGGATCTTCGGATCGACGGGAAGTGCCAGCAGTCCGCGGTATTTCATCTTGGCATCCTTATGCAGAGCCAGTGAACAAGTGAGTGTCAACGCCCCCGGCAAGAGCATGGTGTACCACCAGTTATAAGCCCCGGTCTGAAAATAGCTTCCTCCCATTAGAATGGCACACAGCAGCATCGTGAATACAGGGGCGATCCAGACCAGACTGGGGATGAAGGTGCGCCGCCATTTTAAACGTTCAGCCCTAATATGATTAAGCATGAGGCGCAACCTCCCTCCGGCCTGCTGCTGCCACCTGCATGAACAAGGCTTCCAGCTCTTGGCCGTGGGGAATGGCACCCTGATATCCCAGCACTCCGCCGGCGATAATCCCGATCTGATCCGCTACCTGTTCGACCTCGGAGAGCATATGACTTGAGAGAATGACAGTGATTCCCTGCCCGGGGAAGGAACGGATCAGCTCCCGCAGCTCCTGAATCCCGATAGGGTCAAGCCCGTTGGTCGGTTCGTCCAGAATGAGCAGCTCCGGCTGGTTCAGGAGTGCAATCGCGATGCCGAGCCGCTGCTTCATCCCCATGGAGAACTGTCCGGCACGCTTCTTCCCCGTCCGGGCCAAATCCACGGTGGTGAGCACCTCTTCGATCCGGGACTGCGGCAATCCGAGGGCAAGTGTACGTACCTTGAGATTCTCACGGGCGGTCAGGTTCTCATATAACGGCGGCGCCTCAATCAGTACACCAATTCTGCGTAAGTCCTTCCGGGTCCAATCATGCCCTTGAATGCGGATGCTGCCGGAATCGGGGCGCAGCATGCCTGCGAACATTTTGAGTGTTGTTGATTTGCCGGCGCCATTCGGACCAAGCAGTCCATAGATCGAGTTGCGCGGTACCGCAAGTGATACATTGCTCACAACGGTTTGATGCTTGAAGCTTTTGCACAGATTCTCGGTTTCCAGAATAATGTCTTGCATAGTATATCATCCTTTCTATCTCCACAGTCTAAGAGGAGATTCTAAGGATTCTATAAGGATAACGGAGGGTTCCCCCGCAAGAATGAAGGGTTATGCATGACAGAGACCCTCCCCGGTACTGCAGGAGGGTCTCTGTTATGAAGCTGAAGCTAGAGCCGGCGGGATTCTAACGTTTCCGGAATGCGCCCCCGCGGGCCAGTGCAAAGAATATCAGTAAGGCGATAATTGAACCAACAATGGCTGGAATGATATGGAATCCACCAACAACGGGCCCCCTCGGCCCCAGCAGCTCGGTACCCAGCCAGGAGCCGACAAAGCCGGCAATGATATTTCCCAGCACGCCTCCTGGAACATCGCGTCCAATCAGATTGCCGCTTAGCCAGCCGATAATTCCGCCGATAATCAACACCCAGAGCAGATACATTGATTTGTCCCCTTTCCAGTGGTTTATTCAAGGTATGTTAGGAAAGGGAATAGGTGAACTGCTTATTGAATAATTTTTTTGGTTTTCGCCCTGACTATGAACTTCATAGCTTGTGCGGTTAACCCTATAATGTAGTGTTAATATTAGAAGGGAAAGCCACCAACCTGACTATTGGCGGGAAGCTACCTGTGAATGCTTCTACTGGAGGAGGAAGGATCGATTGAAAAAAATTCTCGTGATTGATGATGAGGCGGCCCTTAGAGACTTGATTGAGCTTGTACTCAGGAGAGAAAACTACCAGGTGAAGACGGCAGAGAACGGAAGCACGGGACTACAGATCCTGGATTCTTTTCAGCCGGACCTGGTGTTGCTGGATTTGATGCTGCCGGATTGCTCGGGCTATGACCTATGCAAGGAAATCACTAAGAAGCAGGCGATGCCTGTGATTATGTTATCGGCCAAGAATGAGATTATAGATAAGGTATTAGGACTTGAGCTGGGGGCAGAGGACTACATCACCAAGCCTTTTGATAACCGGGAACTCCTTGCCCGGATCAAAGTTGTGCTTAGAAGATATGACAATAGTGATCCGAAGCAAAGTGATGAGAATACCCGGATGAAGCATGAAGAACTGGCGTTTGATCTGGAGACCCGAGTGGTGCAGAAAAACGGTGTGCCAATTTCGCTGACGGCAAAAGAATTTAAAATTCTCGAAATGCTGCTGAAAAGGCCGGAGAAAATTTATACAAGGGATGAACTGCTGGAGCTCGTGTGGGGATATGATTTCTTGGGGGACAGCCGCAGCGTAGATATGACCATTATGCGGTTAAGGAAGAAGCTGGAGGATGATGCCGAGAATCCGAAATACGTTAGAACGATTTACGGATTTGGTTATCAGCTTGGAGGTGGCTCCGCCTGAAATATGCAACCCGGCTTTTGTTGAATTATTTATTGTTCTCGGTGTTGTCCTTTGCCGTTATTATTATTTCAGTCAACAAAGCGATCGAATACTTCAGCTTCGTAACCATAGAGAAGAAAATGATGGAAAAGGCGGATTTATGTGAGCTGTCCTTCAGGGAAATTCTCACGAAGCATGATAAAGCAGCGGAGGAAGGCCAGCCCACGGATGTGCCGAGAAGTGCTCTGGAAACGTTAAAGGCTTCAGGTAAGGAAGTGCGGATCTATGACAGCAATCAGAAGCTGCTGGGACTAGCTGTGGATGGGATCATAATAAATAACAAGACGCCCCTGATCTTCGCGGGGAATATCCAGAACGCGCTAAAGGGGAATTATTCTTACACGATTACTGATAATCATCTGCTGTATTTCGCCATACCCATTCAGGATAAGTATTATCAGAATAGTTATGTGTTCGAGTTCGTGGAGGACATTTCATATTTCTATGATATTATGGAAAAAATTAGGTATATTCTGTTTGCCGGTGCAGGAGGATTTATTGTACTGATCACGCTCTCCAGTCTATTCATTGCCCGTAATACAACCAAGCCGATCAAATATCTGCTTGGTGCCACGGAGAGCTTCTCCAAACAGCAGTTCCAGCAGGTGCACTTGAACAGGAAGGATGAGCTGGGGATGCTGGCTGAAGGATTGAACCGGATGGGTATCCAGCTCAGCGACTATATACAGTATCAGAAGCAGTTTGTCTCCAACGTATCCCATGAACTGAAAACACCGCTCGCTGCTATCCGGGGATTCTCCCAATATTTATATGAGGGTGAGAATGAGGATGAGGATTTGCAAAAGATATATTTTCATCTTGTAAATGAATCAGACCGCCTGACCCTGCTGATCAATGAGTTATTGATGTTATCCCGGTTTGACAAGGCGGGTCCGGAGGATATGGGTACTGAGAAGACCGATTTAACGCAATTAGCCGTTCAAGTGGCAGCAGGGATGAGAGCCAAAGCCGATAATAAAGAAATAGAGCTGGACATCAGGCAGGGGAAACCGGCCTTCGTATATGTAAATCAAATCCTGATGTCACACGCCATCGCCAATATTCTGGACAACGCCATCAAGTATTCCAATCCCCGTACGAAGATAAGCATTGAAGCCTATATCAGACAGAATGAAGCAGTCGTGCAAATAAGGGATCAGGGGATCGGGATCGGCGAGGATGAGATTGTACGGGTTCAGGAAAGATTCTACCGGGCCAGTAATTCAAATGCTGCCAAAGGATCCGGACTGGGGTTATCCATATGTAAAGAAATCGCCGAGAAATTTGGCGGGTATTTGAGCATTGAGAGCGAAATTGACGCGGGAACCCAAGTGTCCATCGTTTTGCCGCTAATGTGATGTTACATGAATGATACAAGTCTGTTATTACACTAATAAATTGTTTCCCTATACTAACCTCATAAGATAAATAACTTAATTATGGAGGGTTAATAATGAACGCATTAAAAAAACCGGCAGCCCTAATGCTGTCCGCAATATTGCTTATGACACTTCTGGCAGGATGCCAGGCAAATGAGGCGGATTCACCATCGGCAGCACCTGCAACGGCGCCTGCTGCAAGTACCAAGGCTACTGAAGAAGCTGCAACTCCGGCTCCGGTTGAACCTTCACCCGCTGCTTCAGCCGGTAACAACTCCGGTTCCGGGGTAATCAAGGAGGGCACCATTCAAAAGGACGGGAATGTGATATTAAAAGAGCTGGCTTTTGTCCATAAAGACCATACCATTGCCATTTCCGACTTCGTGGACGATACCAAGCTGGAAAGCATGCTGGGGAAGGCGGCGGAGAAGAAATCCCATACCTATTCCGCAGATGACGGGTTGAATATGGATACACTGCTCGGCTTCACGGAGAAGCAGTACAAATTCCCGGGGCTTGAGATCAAAACGATTGATGAAGCGGCTGAAGGCAAGCGGTTCTATATCTTCAGTATTAAAATTACCGATCCCAAATATGCCACGGTCCGCAATATCAAGGTTGGCGACACTGTAGAGACTCTTAAAAAAGCTTATCCCGAGGGCAAGCTGGTCGGAGATGGAGCACCCAATGAAGAGGATGACTACCGGTTTGCACCGGCTAACTATGTGGATTTCATGTCATTTCACATCAAGGACGCAAAGATTGAGAGTATCCTCATCTCCACACTTCTGGACTGAACTCACTCCAGCGCCCTTACCGTCTCCCCCTCAATCAGCACAGGCTGATAATAGGTGCTGTTCCGCAAATCCTTCTTCCCCTGCAGCTTTTTAATAACCCACTCAGCGGCATCACGGCCCATCTGCTCCTGCGGATGGGTTAAGGTCGTGAGCTTGATGCCCGCATTCTTGGCGATATAAGAATTATCCTGGCCAATAATTGATAAATCCCCCGGAATCGAAATCTCCAGCTGTCTGCACACATTTACGACTTCCAGGCCAACCTCATCGTTATAGCAGACAATAGCTGTTAATACCTCTTTGTTATCGGTCAGGAACTGCTTCAGGTTCTCGGACAGGGCTTGCTTGGACTCGGTATCGAAGGACAGCACCTGCTCGGGGTGAAAGCGTAATTTGGCTTCTCCAAGCGCTTTGATATAACCCTTCATGCGGTATTTGCCTTGCAGGTCATCCATTTTGGCAATAATACCGATCTGGGTATGGCCCTTGGAGATCAGCTCTCTGGTCGCCAGGTAACTGGACTGCACATCATCAAGGCAGAAGAAAGGCACCTCCAGTTCTTCATAATAAGCATTAATCATGATAAACGGGACATCCTGTTCTTTGAACGACAGATAGTAGGCGATATTGGGGTTGTACAGATTGCTCTTCGTAGGCTCAATAATGAGACCTTCGACGCCAAAGGACAGCATCATCTCCAGCGCCTTCTTCTCCTGGGCGACATCATTATTGGTACTGGCGAGCAGCAGCGAATAATTATCCTCATTCAGTCTGCTCTCGATCCCGCGGATGATGGAAGGGAAGATGTAATCTGAGAGGTAGGTCGTGATGACACCTATGGTTTTAGTGCTCTGATTGCCCCCCGATTTGGACCGGAACTGGTTGCTTACATAGGTGCCTGATCCCTTCTCGCTTCTTAGAAAGCCCTCATTGGATAGCTCCAGGATAGCCTTCCGGACGGTTTGCCGGCTCACACCATAGGTGTCCTGCAAGGCTAATTCTGTAGGAATCTGCTCGCCCACACTATAGGTTCCTGACAGTATATTGCTTTTTATATCATCAAAAATAATCTGGTATTTGGTTTTCACCCGGCTCACTTCTTTCATGGTTGTTCATATACGAATCGGTATATCTGCGATAGTTGTACGTACACATTATAGTATGAATATATCGTTATTATAATCCAATGTCTACTATGTATAAGCGTTTCAAGGGAAATATGGATTTCTCACTGTAAAATTTGTATGTATATCTTGTGTGTTGTGTTGACAAATGTACGAACAAAAAATATACTAAGTCTGTTAATAAAGGAAGCGCCTTCTTTCCATTTCTATTATAACAGTTTGGTTCAGAGAGGAGTAACGTGGGCATGGATCAGAACATCGGGCAAGCGATACTTAAGGGAGAAACTTCACTGGGTATCGAATTTGGATCCACACGTATCAAGGCAGTACTGATTGATCAGCGTTTCGAGACCATCGCATCCGGAAGCTTCGAGTGGGAGAATCTGCTTGAGGGCGGGTACTGGACGTATCATTTGACAGACATTATCAAGGGCCTGCAGGAGGCTTACCGTGAACTGAAGCAGGTAGTCCAGCAGAAATACGGTATTACGCTTAAGACCGTCGGTTCTATCGGGTTCTCGGCAATGATGCACGGATATATGGCTTTTGACAGCGCAGGTGAGCTGCTGGTTCCGTTCCGGACCTGGCGTAATGCAACAACCGGTGCTGCGGCCAAAGAATTAACGGAGGTCTTCCAGTTCAACATCCCTGAACGCTGGACCATAGCGCACCTGTATCAGGCGATACTGAACGGGGAAGAGCATGTGCCTCAGGCGGAGTTCGTAACAACGCTGGGCGGGTATATTCACTGGCTGCTGACCGGCAGCAATGCGATCGGGATCGGCGATGCTTCGGGGGTTTTCCCGATAGATGAGGCCACGCAGGATTACAATGCAGCGATGGTTGCACAGTTCGATGAACTTATTGCAGATAAGGGCTACCCTTGGAAGCTGAAAGATATTCTCCCTAAAGTGTATACTGCGGGCGAGCAGGCGGGGCTATTAACAGAAGCGGGTGCGTTAATTCTGGATACGTCCGGGGAGCTGCAGCCGGGTATTCCGCTGTGTCCTCCGGAAGGCGACGCCGGAACAGGTATGGTTGCTACGAACAGTGTCCGCAAACGGACCGGTAACATCTCCGTAGGCACTTCCGTGTTTGCAATGATCGTGCTGGAGAAGGATCTTACAGCCGTATATCCGGAGATTGATATGGTTACTACTCCAGACGGCAGTCCGGTCGGCATGGTTCATGCCAACAACTGTTCCAGTGATCTCAACGCCTGGATCGGGTTGTTCCGTGAATTCTCGGAGGCAATGGGCTTTAAGTCTGATCCCGGCCAGCTGTTCAGTGTCCTGTTCAATAAGGCACTGGAGGCGGATGCCGATGGCGGCGGTCTGCTGAGCTACGGGTATTTCTCCGGGGAGAATATTACCGGGATTGAGAAAGGCCGGCCGTTGTTTGTACGCTCACCGGAGAGCCGCTTCAATCTGGCCAACTTCATGCGGACGCATTTATTCTCCGCTTTTGGCGCGCTGAAGATCGGAATGGATATTCTGACCAAGCAGGAGCAAGTGTCGATCGACAGCATTCTGGCTCACGGCGGATTATTCAAAACTCCTGTTGTCGGGCAAAAAATCGTGGCCGCTGCAATGAACGTCCCTGTCTCGGTCATGGCAACAGCCGGAGAAGGCGGCGCATGGGGGATGGCGATTCTGGCCTCTTACATGCAGAACAAAGCACAGCAGGAGCGTCTTGATGACTTCCTTGACCACAAGGTATTTAAGGATGTGGAAGGACAAATCATCCATCCGGATGCGGCTGATGTGAAGGGCTTCGAGCTGTTCATGGAACGTTATACTGCAGGGATCGCGATCGAGCAGGCTGCTGTAGATCATCTGGTAGAAAACGGGAGGGGTTAACCTATGTTGGAGCAACTGAAAGAAGAGGTATTCGAGGCCAATCTGGACCTGCCTAAGCATGGACTCGTCAAATACACCTGGGGCAATGTGAGCGCAGTTGACCGTGAGAAAGGCGTATTCGTCATCAAACCAAGCGGCGTCAGCTATGACAAAATGAAGCCTAGCGATATGGTCGTAGTGGATTTCGACGGTAACGTGGTTGAAGGGGAGATGAGACCATCCTCGGATACACCGACCCATGCCGTACTCTACAAGCATTATGCAGAAATCGGCGGCATCGTGCACACGCATTCGACCTGGGCGACCATCTGGGCGCAGGCCGGGTTGGATGTTGCTGTAATGGGCACGACACATGCCGACACCTTCTATGGCGCGGTACCCTGCGCGCGCTTCCTGACGCAGGAGGAGGTTGACCGCGGCTATGAAGCGGAGACCGGACGCGTGATCATTGAGACTTTTGAACAGCGGGGCCTTGATATTATGGCAGTTCCCGGCGTCTTGCTGAAAGGCCATGGCCCGTTCACCTGGGGGAAGAATGCCCATGATGCAGTGATGAACAGCGTGGTGCTGGAGGAAGTGTCCAAGCTGAACCATTTTGCCCGCGAGCTGAACCATTTCGCTGAAGAATTGCCGCAGCGGATTCTGGATAAACACTATCTGCGCAAGCATGGTAAAGGCGCTTATTACGGTCAGAAATAATCTGATTTATATATTATCCAAGAGAAGAGGATGAAATAATATGTCAACAGTAAGCGCTAAGCAATTCTGGTTTGTTGTAGGATCACAGCATCTGTACGGAGAAGAAGCCCTCGGTGAAGTCAAAGCTCATGCACAGGAGATGACGGATGCCCTCAATAACAGCGGTGTGCTGCCTTATCCGCTGGTGCTGCAGGATCTGGCGGTCAGCGCAGACAAAATCACTTCGATCATGAAAGAAGTCAACTACCGTGACGAGGTTGCGGGTGTCATCACCTGGATGCATACCTTCTCCCCGGCCAAAATGTGGATCCGCGGCACGAAGCTGCTGCAGAAGCCGCTTCTACACCTGGCTACCCAATACAATGAGAGCATTCCTTGGGCTACTCTGGATATGGACTTCATGAACCTGAACCAGGCTGCCCATGGCGACCGTGAATACGGGTTCATCAATGCCCGCCTGAAGAAACAGAACAAAGTGGTGGTAGGGTACTGGGAACGCGCCGAAGTCCAGAAGCAAATTGCCGAATGGATGGACGTTGCCGTTGCATATAACGAAAGCTTCAACATCAAAGTGGCCCGCTTCGGCGACAACATGCGTAACGTGGGCGTTACCGAAGGCGACAAGGTAGAAGCCCAGATTCAGTTCGGCTGGACCGTGGATTACTTCGGGATCGGCGACCTGGTTGCGTATGTAAACGAAGTGAAGGAAGAAGAAATTGATGCGCTGTTCGCTGAATATGCAGAGCAGTATGATTTCGATTACGGTTCATACAGCAAAGAAGCATGGGAAGCCAGCGTGAAGGTACAGGCCAGCTATGAAATTGCCCTCAAACGCTTCCTGGATGCCGGCAACTACAATGCGTTCACTTCGAACTTCGAAGACCTGCACGGCATGAAGCAGCTTCCGGGTCTTGCCGTTCAGCGTCTGATGGCACAAGGCTACGGCTTCGCCGGCGAAGGGGACTGGAAGACAGCGGCCCTGGACCGCCTGATGAAGGTGATGAGCCACAACCTGAACACCGGATTCATGGAAGATTACACCTATGAAATGGCTGCCGGACAGGAAGCGATTCTGCAGTCCCACATGCTTGAGGTTGACCCGAGCCTGGCCAGCAACAAGCCGAAGGTGCTTGTGTCTCCGCTGGGAATCGGCGACCGCGAAGATCCGGCCCGTCTCGTATTCGACGGCAAGGCTGGCGAAGGCGTCGTGGTATCGATGGCTGACTTCGGCACGCATTACAAGCTGCTGATCAATGAAGTTACTGCCTTCGAGCCGACGGTTCCGGCTCCGAATCTTCCAGTGGCCCGTGTGCTCTGGCAGGTGAAGCCTAACTTCCAGGATGGAATTAAGGCATGGATCGAGAATGGCGGCGGCCACCATACCGTGGTGTCGCTCAACTTGACTACAGATCAGATCGTTACCTACGCCAAGCTGGTTGGCCTGGATTATGTAATCATTAAATAAATAGCGGAATAATGTTGGATCAAATGAGCGGATGGGCTGTTGCCTGTCTGCTTTTTTTTAATGCGGAGCCAAGGTATTACCGGCAAACTCATCCTCCGTGCCCGTGATTTTCTAAAATCCTGTACAAAATACAACATTCGCTTCATTAAATTGGACTAAATCGAAAATTGTTGTATTTCATACAACAATCTATCTAAACAACCGGGTATCTGCGCATCCAAGTTGCAAAACGTACAACATTTATGCCGCTGTAGTGCAGGAGCGCACCCTAGACATCTAGCCATAGGTAGGAGACTTTTATCACTGTTCAATACTCACATGCCGAGTAATATGTTAGAATATCAGAATGCATTAACGCTTCACCAATTTAATACATCACACGGGCTATGATTGCTATGGATCACACTATAGCAGGAGCAGCTTCTGGAGAGACTGCGGGAGACCGCAGCGCCGAAGGGTTCACAATCTCAGGCAAAAGGACAGAAGAGTACGGAATTTGTATTTGTTATGCTGATTAATTACGGTCAGCGGCGCAGGTAGCTTATTTTGATATTCTTATGAACCGGGAGATTGGATGATATCCAATCTCTTTTTTATGTTATTTGGCAGCATAGCGTTGTACACATTAAGGGGGAAAAAGGCAATGGCACAGACAGAATTAAAGAGAGATTTGGCGAACCGTCATGTACAGCTGATCGCTATCGGCGGCACGATTGGTACGGGGTTATTCCTGGGATCAGGCAGAGCGATTCAGCAGGCCGGGCCGTCCATTATGATCACGTATTTACTCGTGGGAATTGCCGTGTTTTTTGTGATGAGGGCGCTGGGTGAGCTGCTGCTCTCCAAAGCGGGATATCAATCTTTTACGGACATTGCTGAAGACTATCTGGGGCCGCGGGCTGCGTTCATTACAGGCTGGACCTACTGGTTCTGCTGGATTATGACGGCGATGGCGGATGTGATTGCAGTGGGCGTTTATGTGCAGTACTGGTTCGATATCCCGCAGTGGGTACCGGCCGTCATCTGCCTGATTATTCTGTTAGGACTCAATCTGCTGACGGTCAAAAGCTTCGGCGAACTCGAATTCTGGTTTGCCCTAATCAAAGTCGTCACGATTCTTGCCTTAATTGGCCTGGGAATCATTCTGCTGGTCATCGGGTTCAAGACGGATGCGGGATCGGTGACGGTCCGCAATCTCTGGGAGCACGGGGGCGTGTTCCCGAACGGTGTCAAGGGCTTCTTATTTTCCTTCCAGATGGTTGTGTTCGCTTATGTCGGTGTGGAGCTTGTGGGTGTATCAGCCGCAGAAACAGCAGATCCGGAGAAAAATATCCCCTCGGCGATTAACAAAATTCCTCTGCGGATTCTCTTCTTCTATGTAGGCGCGCTCTTCGTCCTGCTGTGCATTAACCCGTGGACCCAGCTCAGTGCGGCTGAAAGTCCTTTTGTGCGGACCTTCAGTCTGGTCGGGATTCCGGTTGCTGCAGGTATTATCAATTTCGTCGTCTTAACCTCAGCGGCTTCCGCCTGCAACAGCGGGATGTTCTCAACCAGCCGGATTCTGTATAATCTGAGCAGAAGGGATCAGGCCTCCCCGCAGCTCGGCAAGCTGAACCGAAATCATGTGCCTGCTAACTCTTTATTTATTTCTACAATAGTTATATCGGCCGGGGCGCTGCTCAGCAAGCTTATTCCGGGTCAGGCTTTCGGCATCGTTACAACGATCAGCGCCATTTGCTTCATCTGGGTGTGGGGGGTTGTGCTCGTATGTCATATCAAGTATAAGAAGAACCGTCCGGACTTACATGCCTCGTCCAAATTCAAAGCACCGTTCACACCGGTTATCAATTATGCGGTATTAACGTTGTTTGCCGCCATTCTGATCATTATGCTGTTCGCAGATGATACCCGTCCGGCGCTGCTGTTTACGCCCCTATGGTTCATTCTGTTGTTCGTCCTGTACTCCATGCGGAGCAAGAAGGAGAAAAGTGATGCGGATGTCAGTATAATCAATACATGAGTGCAAGAATGTTCAAACGCTACTGACATGTTGTCAGTAGCATTATAAGGAGGAATCCGAAACATGAAGCATAGATTACTCCAATATATGACCCGGCTGACCTCCTTCAGTGAAGAGCAGCAGCAGGCCATTCTGGAGGAGATTCTTGTTGAGGAATACAGCAAGGGAGCCACGCTGCTTAGGCAGGGGGAGGTTCCCGGTCATTGCTATTTCGTGTTAAAAGGATGCGTACGGCAGCATAGTGTTGACGTCACAGGCCGCGACATCACCTCGAATTTCTACACAGAGGAGCAGGCGATCGCTATCTTCAATGCGCATAAAGAGGATGCCTCGTCGGAATACAGCCTGACTTGTCTGGAGGACTGCGTACTGGTTGTCGGTTCGCTGAATACCGAGAGGGAAATGTACGCCAGACACACGCAGCTGGAGCTGATGACACGCCGGATGATCGAGGAGAATTTCGGACAGGTGCAGGCGGAATTCGCCGCCTTCATTGCGGCATCCCCCGAAGACCGCCTCAAGGCACTGCTGCATCGGAGGCCCGGCCTGATCAGCCGCGTCCCCCAGCATCAGCTGGCCAGCTATCTCGGGATGACACCGGAGTCGCTCAGCCGGATTAAGAAGCGGCTTGAGCGCGAACACGCGCAGCCGGGACTTTGAACAGCAGCCAGATGCCAAGCCCCAGCTCCCCTGCGGTCATCGGCAGCATGAACACCCATTTGATGATTTGGAGGAATTCTCCATACCCGGGCACAAGTGTGCCGCACAGATGAACCACAATATAGCCGAAGCCTGCCAGCAGCAGCAGCACACTGACGGGCTTCGGAATATTCTCCGACCATAACGCCAGCACACCTATAATCAGCAGATGCCCCCCGAACAGAATCAAACCAGCCGACCATACCGCTTCAAAAGCATGAAGATGAAGCATGACCTCCGCCTGCAGCTCCCCTCGTGTGAAGCCGGAAAGCGCAACCTCCCTGTTACCGGTAAGAAGTGATACCACGATCAGACTGGAGACAGCACCCCCCAACACTGCCGTATAAGCCAGGCGCAGCCATGCTCCCAGCAGGGACAGGCCCGGATGCACAGGCTTCAGCACCAGATATAAGGCCCAGGCAGCTGCCGCATCACAGGCCATAATCAGTACCCAGCCCAGAATCCCGGCCCTGAACAGCGACGGAGAGGCCTGAAGATTGGCGAAGGTACCAGCGGCATCTCCATCCACTACCAGACTCCCTTGGACATATCCGTACGAGAGCGCGGCGGCAACCGCCATTACAATGAGCGATATTCCCCCGGTTCGAGCCACTGCAGCAGACATTAGCATAACCCCCTGATTGATTATTGATTGTGGTTATATTGTACTAAGGCGCCTGCAGGGCTTCATTGACTTAAGTTAAGAGGACATGATTAAATTTTAAATATTAAGTTTTTGAATAAAGGATAGTCATTGAAAAATGTCGAACCTTAATCTAGATATTTCTGTACTGTGCAATGAAGCGATTTAATGAAGTGATTTAATGAAGGAGAACCCACATCCATGAAGAACATTATCCGCTCCCTTGAAGATATAGTGAACCTGGCACCGGTCCTGAAAGCTGCTTTTCCCTATGATGTATCTATTGCTGTCTGTGATGTGGAGAAGTTCATCGCTTATTTCCCTGGAACGTCCATTGATCTGGGAATTCGGGCAGGACAGATAATTCTTGCGGACGAACCTCTGTATCATGCGCTGAGAAATGATGAATTCTCGAAAGCTAATGTCCCTAAGGACTACTATGGGTATGAATTCGTCGGTACGGTTCTTCCGGTACACGGAGAGGATGGAAGCGTCTGCGGGGCGGTCTGCATCCAGGTCCGCAGACAGACCGAGCTGCGCGAAATCGCTGATCAGATCTCGGTCTCCCTAAATCAGGCTAACGCCCGGATTGGGCATGTGGCAGAGGGCTCGGGGCTGCTTGCCGATTTCTCGCAGAAGCTGCTGCTCCAGTCAGAAACGACCGCCGAAAGTGTCAAAAAAAGCGATGAAGTGCTGGCTGTCCTCAGAAAGGTCGCCGACCAGACGAATCTGCTCGGGATTAATGCAGCCATTGAGGCTGCCCACGCAGGAGAGAAGGGGCGGGGATTCGATGTTGTAGCGAAAGAAATCCGCAAATTCTCGAAGGAAACCGAGCAGTCTGCGCAGCGGATCCGGGATACCCTGGGGGAGATCCAAGCCGCGATGAAGCAGATCAGCCAATCCATCCATCAGATTGCGTCAGTCGGGCAGGAGCAGGCTGCTTCAACGAATGAAATCTCCAGCTTCATCGAGGAGATCCGGACGATGTCCGAGCAGCTGAACCAGTTCGCGCAGAAGCTGTGAGGGAAGAGCGGCCATTCTCATAATTACAGATTCGCCAGAATAACGGCAAGCAGAGCAATGAAGGCCGGGAGGCCCTGAACCAATAGAATGGATTTCTTGGCCGTGATGCCGCCATAGACGGCTGCAACCGCAACACAGATCAGGAAGAACAATTGAAGCTGAACACTGAAGGTATCATTCGGATGCAGCAGGCTCCAGACTAGACCGGCCGCCAGAAAGCCGTTATACAATCCCTGGTTTGCAGCCAGCGATTTCGTTTCCCGGGCGAACTGCGGAGTGGTGCCGAACGATTTTTGCGCCCGCGGGGTAGTCCACAGGAACATTTCCAGCACTAGAATATACACATGCTCCAGTGCAACCAAGGCCACGAGTATTAAACTCACGATCATCATAGTAAATCCCTCTTTTCATAATTATGTAAGATTGATTAACGGAAAAATTAAATTGTTTAAAATATAATTTTACACTGTCTAAATATAGCCAAATTCTGCAATTTTGTCAATTTGGAATCCCTAAGTTCCTTGAGGAGGCAAACCCGTTGTACCTAAGAATGCTGACATCCGTGGATGCGGAGGTTTACCGCGAGCTTCGGCTACAGTCGCTGCGGCTGCATCCGGAAGCCTATCTCAGCTCCTATGAATCGGAAAAGAAGCTGTCTATAGTCACCACCCGCATCAGGCTGGAGCCCTCGGAGAATAATTTCACGCTGGGAGCTTTTGATGGTGAGGAGAGGCTGGTGGGCATCGTCACTTTTTTCCGGGAGAGCCGGCCCAAAATTGATCATAAAGCTAATATATATTCAGTATATGTGGATTCAGATGTCCGTAAACAAGGAGTGGGCCGCCGCTTGATGGTGGAGCTGATTGCCCGGGCGAGGCTGTTGCCGGGGCTCGAAATTCTAAATTTAACGGTAACCTCGAATAATGTAGCTGCCAAAAGACTATACGAATCTCTTGGATTCATCTGCTATGGCACAGAGCCGAAGGCGATGAAGCTTGGGGATGAATATCTGGATGAGGCTCTGATGATTCTGATGCTGTAGCTCTATCGTGTTGACAAGCTTCCCGGCGGCGATCATAGAACATGCCAAAAAGCACAAGCCGCTGACATGTGCTTTTTGAGCTGATAATTGCTTGCGGAAAATTGGAATGTTCCGGGTATTATTGATTCGCAGCAGCCCGCTTCAGGATCTCCTGAACCTGGCTAACCATAGCGGCCGCGTCTGTACGGGTGATTCCAGCCTGCGGATTGAACTTGCCGTCAGCATCCAGCTTCACGATCTTCAAGGCGATGGCCGTCTGAATGGCTCCCGAGTTCAGGATATTGATCTTGTCATTATCCTTGATCTCTACCGGAATCAGATTAAGCAGCGGCAGCTGGCCGCTGGTCTGGAGGGTATGCACCAGCAGGTAGGTGAACGATTCGCGGGTCATGCTGGCTGCCGGATCAATCTTGATCTGCAGATCAGCCTTCGGTCCTGCGGCTTCCTTGATCAACTGAACAGCTTGCTCAGCCGTAAGAACTTCGCTCTCTGCTGCGGGTGCTTGATGAGCCTTCAAGTATTCCAGCGCTTTATTCACGATATCCGTACCGGCGGTACGTGTAATATCACCCTTCGGATTGAAATTGCCGGACTCATCCAGTGTAACGAAGCCAAGCGCCAGTGCGGTTTGAATAGCGCCTGAATTGGAGATATCCATCTGACTCTCATCTGCAACTTCAACTGGAATAAGCTTGAACATCGGCAGCTGGCCGCTGGTCTGGAGGGTATGCACCAGCAGGTAGGTGAATGATTCGCGGGACATGCTGGCAGCCGGGTCGATCTTGATCTGCAGGTCTGCTTCCGGACCTACAGCCTCCTTAATCAATTGAACGGCCTCTTCGGCAGTAAGCGTCTCACTCTGCGCGGCCGGTGCCGGATGTGACTTCAGATACGCCAGCGCATTGCTGATCGCTACGGCTGCTTCAGCCCGGGTGATTTCCTGCTTAGGATTAAGCTTGCCACTTTCATCCAGCTTCAGGACACCGTAGTTCAGGGCGCGCTGGATCGAACCGGAATACTCTGCCTTAACTTGATCCTGGTCCTTATAATCAATAACAACCGGCTTGATCATCGGCAGCTGGCCGCTGGCTTCAATCGCATCAATGAGCTGGTGCGTGAATTCTTCACGCGTCAGCTTCTGGTTGGGCTTCAGGTCGGCGGGCAGATCCAGCCCGTGGACACCGGCAATAATGAGCGCCTCTGCATACCAGGCGGAATCATTGGCATTCTTGAAATAGTCGGTAGCATGCGGCTCCTTCACAAACCGGATCAGGTCAAGGTTCAGGTCTAGTGCATTTACGATCATCTGTACTCCTTCAGCCTCCGAGATACTGATATTCGGACCGAACAGGTCTTGGCTGATCCCTTTGATCAGGCCGCTATTCTGCAGAGCGATGATCTTGTCTTTGTCTTGCACATTGTTAATATCCTTGAAGGCTGCCGCGGAAGCGAACTGTTGTCCCGCGAAGCTGAGCGCCAGAGCAGCCGCTGCCGATATAGTAATGATCTTGAATGTATTCTTCATTGTCAGTCACCTCATAGAGTAGTTTGTGGTTTATTTGTGATCTTAGACGTGCCGTCCTGCAAAAAGGTTACAGCAGGATTTAATTTATCAAACCTTAATAAACCCGAGCCCTGTCTTAATGCTAGTATTGTTTGCTCAGACAAAGCTCCCGCCATTTCATAAGCCAGCCATACTGCTCATCGCAGAACGCCTTGGATACCGACTGCAAACCCTGGCAGCGGACAATTCTGGAGATGATCTGATAATGCCTGACCGCAATGAAATCGAATACGGCTGAGTACTCCTTGTCACTCAAGGTCCGTACCTTACTATATCCGGAATAGAACTGCTCAAACAGACGCCGGGTATCATCATACATGGACTCGTGAAATAGATTAAAGTGAGTGTTATCAGACATATAGGCAACATCCATGGCCGGATAATCACCTGAAGCGTCATCGAAGTCCATAAGCACGTATTGCCCGCGGCTGTCCCTGAGCATGTTGCCTGTATGCAGATCGCCATGACAAAAGTGTCTAGGCAAATCTGACATACGGCTCCATAGTTCATTGCCATAGTGTTCGAGCGCAGCAACGGACTCGGAAGCACAGTCCAGTTCGCGCATAATGGAGAGATAGTCACCGATGTAGTCGGTTTTTGTCCGGTGGATCAGTTCATCCGGGTAGCCCTGCATGAGCTGATGCAATTCTCCGGTTTGTTGACCGATAACCTCTGCTTCGGCTATCCCATCGGGCGTAGCCCCCTCGGCATAGCGGAAGAGCACCGCTGCCTGCAAGCCATCCTGAGCTTCAAGAAGGATATGACTCTCCTGCCCCGCCGTCCGCAGAACAGTAACGGCAGGATAAGAATGAGCCTCTAAATAATCAAGAATACGAACGGACTGCAGGGCATCGGCTGTCTTGAAGCTGCGGTATATTTTGAGTACATAACGCTTACCTTCGCCCTCTGCGAAATACACCCCGCCGATCATCTCCCGGTGAAGCCGGATCTGCTCAATATGGAGCGGGTAGGAGCGGTTAATCTCGCGGATAAGATGATCATAATCCATCGGCTGTATCCCCTTTTAACGAATTGTTCTAACTGTTATTCATTATCCTGCTTGGCGAAACCGGATGTATAGAGAAAGCTTAGCTATAATTAAAGTTACAGTAGGGAACAGCCCCGCGGACAAAAGTTAAGCCACCCGTTTCCTGAGCCGGGTGGCTTATGTGCATTCGCTATCTTTTCACGGAAACAATCTGATTGCGGCCCTGATGCTTGGCTGCGTACAAGGCTTTGTCTGCCGATCTGAACAAATCGTTCAAGTAAGTTGTTGTGCTCATGGGCGGTGTGACCTTGAATTCCCCGATGCTGAGCATTCCTATGCTGATGGTGATGGATATAGGCTCGTCTATATGATCAATTCTGATCTGGTTGGACTCAATGCTTGATTTAAGCTGCTCTGCCAGCACATACGCCTCATCCTCTTCCGTATCGGGCAGGTAGATAAGGAACTCCTCCCCGCCATAACGGGACAGAATATCGGAGTGGCGCAGATTACGCTGCAGGACCTCTACCGTACTGCAAATGACCTCATCTCCGGCCAGGTGGCCGTAGCGGTCATTGACCATTTTGAAATAATCGATGTCGATCAGTATAATGGTCGAAGGGACCCTGGGATCCCGGTCCTTCATTAATTCATTCTCCAGCTGCTGCATGAGATAATGGCGGTTGTAGCAGCCGGTCAGGCTGTCGGTGATGGCCATCTTCCGGAGCTTGGCGTTCGTCTGGAATAGCTCTTCCTGGACTTTGATTAAGGCGGAATTGCGCTCCTGCAGAATGGTGTTCTGCTGGTTCGTCTCATCAATGAGGCGCCGAAGCTCGGTTATATTCTGGAAGGTGACAATCCGGCCCACCCTCACACCGCTCACCATAATCGGTGCGGCATGAATGCTGATGTACATTTGGAGTGCGGGATACATTAGTTCTGTCTCGGCTACCTCAAGCGGATGGTCACGGTAGGTTTGCAGGAACTGTTCAGTCTTCACGATATTGCCGCCGGGCAGGTGGCGGGCCATATCGAACCTCTGCCCGGGATTCAGCCGGATCTGGGGAAGCAGAGCCTGGTTGATCTCGACCACCTGTTCTTGATCGTCGAGGACAAGAATTCCGTATTCCATCGTATTGATAATATCCTGGTGGGCGATAGTTACAATATCAAACACTTTGTCCTGGTGAATGGTAATCACGAAGAAGGTAGCTGACACGACAATGCCTAGCGAAGTAAAGCCCGGAATGACCGGCAGATAATCGTCCAGCACTACGTTCAGGAACACATCGATCATCAGGAAGACACAGACGGCAAGAATCCCTTTTAGCATATACATGATCTGATTCTTGATTCGCGGCGCCTGATCGGAGACCAGAGCTACATAAATGATATACAGCGATACGATGGCGTGTAGAATAACAATAGACATGTTGATCCAGAAAATAGGTCCGTAGATCCGCTCAACATATCCGCCGTTTACCGGAAGAACAAACCAGCCGTTCGGATTCAGCACCACACCCAGCGACGACAGGAATGCCGGAACGAGCAGGGCGATTAATATTTTGCGGTTAAGAAATTGCGATTGGCCAGAGAGCAGAATGGTGAAGAAGATCCAGCCCGTAGTCAGCAGGGAGGCATCGATAAAGGCAAGCTTCACATAGAATAGCTGATAGATTGGATCATCAACGGTCCGGATGGCAAACTGGCAGTAAGGCCAGATCATCATGGAGAAATGAAAACCAAGGTAGACTTTGTGCAAATTGGTTATCGTACCTACAGAAGCAAATATGTATATAAACAAAAGGAACAAGACAAAGCACATCATCAGATCAATCCAAGACTCCAAGGCCAATATACTACACCTTCTTGATATATTTAGTGTTTTATTGATTTTTCTGGGTCAAAGGTCTTATATATTGATTTTAATATATAATTAGCGTGTGCAGATTACAAGATTTTTAAGTGATTCTATCGGAAGAATATGGTTGGGAGGAGAACAATATGAAATCTATCACCGTTCAGAATCTTACGGACAAGTTTCATTTGGAAGTGCTGGCAGGGGCAGAACGCATGGACCGCGTCATTACCCGTCCACGGACGCACAGACCCGGGCTTGAGTTCGTCGGTTATTTCGATTTCTTTCCGATGGCGCGGGTGCAGGTACTCGGCCGCAAGGAGATCAACTATTTATTGACGCTGAGTGTAGAGGAACGCATGCTGCACATCGGCAATATCGTCAAATATCATCCGCCTTGTTTCATTGTAACGAGCGGCCAGCAAGAGATCCCTTACCTCACCTTATACTGTAATCAGGAGGGCATTCCACTGCTGCGGACACCAGAGGTGACCACGGAGTTTATTGCCAAGCTGGACAGCTATCTGGTAAAAACGCTGGCGCCGGAGCTGTCGATTCACGGGGTATGTGTCAATGTGTCGGGCATCGGGATTCTGCTTCGGGGCAAGTCCGGGATCGGTAAAAGCGAAACGGCGCATACGCTCATCCGGCGGGGCCACCGGTTCGTGGCCGATGATATTGTAGTGCTCAAGAAGCTGGGGCCGGCGACGCTGCTCGGGACGCATAATGAGACGACCCGCGAATTTCTGGCGCTGCGCAGCATCGGCCTGATCAATGTCGTACGCCAGTACGGGCGCAGGGCCTTCCAGGATGAGACGCGGATTGTATTAGATATCGAGCTGGCACCGTGGCAGGAGAATTCACTCAACAATGACCTGGAGCTGGTTCCCCAGTTCACGGAATATCTCGGCGTTCAAATCCCGCATATCGAGGTTCAGCTTCAGCCGGGGCGCGATGTGGCCGGCCTGATCGAAGCTGCTGCGAATAATTGGTATCTCAAGCAGCTTGGATACAGCGCGGTAGAAGACTTCATGAAGCGGATTGAAGACGGGATGCAGTCTTAAGGCGGGATAATCCCATACACTCCAGGGCAACTTAGATAAAAGACAGCAGAGGAGTGTATCCGAAATGGCGAGAAGAAACAGGAAATATGCGGTGCCCGGGTCAGCCCAGGGCATGCAGACCTTCAAAGCAGAGGTCATGAAGCAGGAAGGATACCATGTGGATCCGAATCATCCGGACGATGTGAAATACGAGGTGGCTAAGGAGCTCGGTATCCCGCTGCAGGCGGGCAATAACGGCAATTTGACCACGGAATCTGCGGGGCAGATTGGCGGCAGAATCGGAGGCTCCATGGTCCGGGAGATGGTCCGCCTGGCACAGGAGCAGTTAGCGGATAAGGGCAAATCCTAGAAATACGCGGTCCCTCCATTGGCCCAAGGCAGCGGCATGCTTTTGGGCTATTTGCAGTTTCTACGCAGCTGATATTCAGAAAATGTAGACATACACCTTCGTCCGGAGCCGGTCCGGGCAGGTGATGATGCGGACCGGCTGCTTGTCCGGCAGAGCGAAACAGACACTGATCACGGCTGCGCCCGGCGGCAGCTCCTGCCTGAACTTGGGAGCAAGCCGTTCCATGGCACCGGGGAACAGATAACAGAGCACAATATCGGCATCGCTATAAGAGCTTCTATATATATCGCCCCGCCTAAAAATGACCTTGCCCCGCAGCCGCTCCCGTTCGCCCTTCACTGGCAGGAATCGTGTGCATACTACCGCAAACAGCTGTGAGAACCATAGGGGAAGCCTTGAGTTCTCTATGCCGGTCAGCCGTTTGCCGGGGCAGCGGCGGATCACTTCCAGGCCCAGCGTTCCCCAGCCCGACCCTGCCTCCAGAACATTGGCATATCCCGGGATACGGTTCACCTCCCCGGCTACTGCCGCTCTTGCAGCCCTGGACGCGGGCATCGGCGATATTCCGTTCTTCCAGCTTACGAGCACAATCCAGACTACGGATAGCAGAATGAGAAATGCGGCAATCCAGGGAATACTCTCGGTAACGGGCATATATCGCTCCTTCTTAATCTGTGCTTACTCCAGGCTGCCGCTGTAATATTTATACTCGAAATTGATCTTGAAGCCGGCATTGAGGTAGAGGGTCAAAGCCCGCTCATTCTCGGTCACAACACCTAGACGGATCGAAGAATAGTTCTTCTGCAGCAGGAGATCAACAGTCTGCCGGAGCACCTTCCCGCCATACCCTTGGCCCTGGCAAGCGGGCAATATGCAGAAATTATGGATAAACGCTGTTGCCTCATTCACGTAATTCACCCGGATCAGGCCGATCCGCTGGTTGCCCGCCCAGGCAATATAGGTGATACGCTCCGGTTCATTCGTCTGCAGGAAATACTCCCGGGTGGCGTCTTCGGAGTCTCCGAAGGCCCGGGACGAGCAGGAGACCATGAATTCGAGGTCCTCCGGCAAGGAAGGCAGCAGACGCAAATCTGCCGGAGCCTGTTCTCTGCCGGACTCTGTATGGGCATATGACATCGAGTATTCAGAGCGGTCATAATCAGCACCGATAGCCTGGGCCGCGCGGAGTCCTGCCTGTGAGCGGCTCGGAACCCTGTAGCTGAGCCTGTGTACGGCGAGAGGCGCAATATCTTCCTTGGCCCGCTGCACAAGACTGCGGAATACGCCCTCACGGCGGTATTCCGGATGGACCATGGCATTAATCTGCGCATAATCGCCTTCGGTAGCAAACCAGCTCAGCAAACCTATGAGCTGGTTTCCGCGATAGCAGAGCAGGGCATGGTCGCCATCCTCTTTGACGAGATGCTCAAGATCTGAGCTTAATTGGAGCGAGTCCGCGTGGCTGCACTGCTGCTCCAGTACAGTAATGTCCGCCGCTTGCTGCTTGGAATGGTACGTCATTGCAATGATGTTATTTAACTTGAGAAGCTTCCGGAACTCATCAACACTGTCAAACACACCATCCGGCGGGACATCGTAAGCCTGGCTCTGGAAGGTGGACAGCCAGCGGACACCGTAGGTCGGCAGTCCGGCAGCCTTGCCCGCGAGAATATCCGCATTACTGTCCCCTACGAATACAGCATTGGATGAATCAATGCCAAGTGTACGCAGCGCGGAGAGAATGCCTTCGGGATCAGGCTTAGGCTTAACGACATCATCTCCGGTGATGGAGATATCGAAGAAGCGATCCAGATCCAGCGCCCCGGCCGATATCTGATAGGCCCGTCTGCTTTTACCGGTAATGACGCCAAGCTTCATCCCTTGCGCCTTCAGGGCCTGAAGTAATTCTACAATATGCCCGTCGTTCTGAAATTCTCCGAAATGCCCCTGCTCATATAACGAATAATAATCCTCTATAGCTTGCGGAACGGAAGACGGGTCAGCGAAATTGCCGCCAATGATGTCCTCCTCGGTGGGGCCAAACATGGCGACAAGTTCATCGCGGGTGACTTCTCTATGATCATATTGCTGAAATACGGCCTGGAACGCATGGAAGGATAACGGCAGCGTATCTGCGAGTGTTCCGTCGAAATCAAATAGTACAGCTTGAATAGACATACGGATGGCCCGTCCTTTAGATGAATTTAGGTTGGATGGAGCATTGCCTCAAGTGGCCTCAGAATCAGGAGGTAGGTGCAGCCTGAAACAGGCTGTTCTTGTAATTCATGAGCGGTGCCAGCCAGACCATACCGGTTCCCCGGTAGACATTGACCAGGCCTTCGCCGGAAACGGCAGAGCCCATGCGGGTCTTCCCTGATTTCTCTACGGTAAAGTCAAGCGAGTTCGACCACATCAACGCGAAATTGCCATCTACCTTCAGCACGTCATTCTGCAGCTCGACCACCACGGCTTCCTCGGATGGAATAGGAGCCTCAAGAGCGATAATCCCTTTACCCCGTGCGCTCAGGTTGAACAGCCCTTCTCCGCCGAGGACGGCTGAGGATACATTCTTGCGTGCAGCGACAGCAACATCCAGCGTAGTCTCGCAGGCCAGGAACATGCCGTCATCAATCACGATATGGTCGTTGTCGACATCAATCAGCCAGAGATATTTGTAGGTGGTTTCGAGCATAATCGTCCCCGTCCCTTTATAGAGCGGTTTGATGGCACTCGTGCCGGTTGCTGCACTGGATATTATATTGCGCATCAGGCCGCCGACACCTTTGACACCCGACGTCATCTCGATATTGCCGATCATATACTGCATAGCGCCTGCGCTCAGCATAACCTCGCTATTCGTAAGCTCAATCATCAGCTGCTTGTTGCGCATATTGCTCTTGCTCATGAAGAAGTTGGCCTGGGCTTCCAGCATGGAGGTGCTGCTCAGATCCTCCTTGTATTCAATGACCGAGAATCCGCCAAGCTGTTCTTTAATCACAACATTAGGGTTATCCTTCAGATTATTAATGGTAAAAGCCATAATGCTTCCTCCCCTGAGATGCAGTTATTTAGGCATGTCCATTGATTATAGCAGAGTCCATAACATGTGGTAAAATAATGGAAAATCATAGAAGATTATAATAGTAATCCGGTTTAGCTTTACTTATAATAATAGATTAGCGTAATGTTCTAAGTATAGTGCACAGAACACAAATGCAGATACCATACCAGTATTGGAGCCGAAAGGAAGTTAACCTTGTTTGAGACGTTGCTTCTTAATTTCTTGTTTATGCTGTTTCCGGTACTTATCTTTCTGATCTTCTTTGAGAATAGGCCGCACGCCTATAACCGGAAGATTCTTGTGCTGCTCACAGCTATAACCATGATCCTGTGTATCGCCAAGCCGATCCGGCTGGAGACGGGGTTTATCTTTGACCTGCGGTATGTTCCGTTTCTTATCGCAGCTTTGTATGGAGGGTACAAAAATGTTCTTCCGCTCTATCTGATACTAAACGTATACCGTTTCTATATAGGCGGAGAGGGAACGATTCACTCGTTTCTTTTTTCAACAGCAGTTCTGATCGTTGTGCCGTTATTAAGTTCAAGATTTATCCGTTCGAAGCCAAGGACACGGATCAGCTGGGCAACCGTCATTGCCGTGCTTACGATGGGCTGTTATCTGATTGTGCTGAGCATGGTTATGGAGTCGCTGGATATGCAGTTCTGGATGCTCACCTTCTATGCTTTGACCACTCATGCAGCAGTGATGGCGGTCTTAATGATTCTGCTGGAGCAGATCATTACCAATCTTAAGAATCGTGACCGGATTATGCAGTCGGAGCGGCTTAATGTGGTTAGTGAGCTGGCGGCCAGCGTCTCCCATGAGATGCGGAATCCGTTAACCGTGACGAGCGGGTTCCTTCAGCTGCTGAACAAATCGAAGACGCTTACGCCCGAAGAGAAGGGATATATTGAACTGTCGCTGCTGGAGCTGAACCGGGCGGAGAAGATCATCAGCGATTATCTCTCTTTTGCCAAGCCGCAGTCGGAGAATATGGTCTACTCCAACCTCCAGGCTGAGTGTGAGTACACCAAGAATGTCATCATGCCGTATGCCACAATCCACAAAGTAGCGGTCGAGTTCAGCTTCAACAACTCACTCTGCGCCCATTATGACCGGAATCTGATGCAGCAATGTCTGATTAATCTGTACAAAAACGGAATCGAAGCGATGAAGGGAATGGATGACGGCGTTCTGACCATTGATATCTCCGAAAGAAAACAGAATATTATTATTAGCATCCGCGACACCGGTATCGGGATGACGAAGGATGAAATCTCACGTCTGGGCAAACCCTACTATTCCACCAAAGAAGAAGGTACGGGTCTGGGAATGCTCATGGCTTACAGTGCGATCAACAAAGTTAAGGGAGTTATCGAGGTTAGAAGCGAAAAAGGAAAGGGAACCACCTTCGAGATCGCCATCCCGGCTTAGGACGGACAGGGCAACAGTGGGAAACTCTCCGTGAAAATGATAAAGTAACTCTTAGAGGAATGGATATATTAACCGGGAGGCTGTTTGTAATGAGACAAGAGTTAATTGCACAATTGAATGCTTGGCATGAGGAAGATGAATTCGAACAAATCGTATCCCGCATCAAAGAGGTTCCTACCCCGCTGATCGATGATGAGCTGGCGGTTCATCTGGGCCGGGCGCTCAATAATCTGGGACGTTATAAGGAAGCGCTTAAATGGTTCAACAAGACTGCCGACAAAGGCAAAAAAGATCCGCTGTGGCATTTCCGCGTCGGTTACGCGCATTATTATCTGGACCAGTATGATGAGGCGATCAAGGCTTTTGAAAAGGCTCATAAGCTGGACCCTGAGGATCAGGACATTATTGAGTTCCTGGAATGGAGCCGGAATGAAGCGGGCGTGCAGGAGAGTCCTGACGATTCTGAGGATTCTGGGGATGCTGAGGATTCGGCCGAAGAAGCGGACGGTAACTCGGATTCTAAGGATACAGAGGATACTAAGCGTTAGGCTGAGAGGGGCTGGAGAGCTTGAAGCTGTCGGTATTTTACAATCATATTGTGAAGGCAAGCGAGCAGAGCGGCCTGCCGCTTACGGATGTACTGGACAAAGTGTATGCCTATGGCATTGAGGCGGTAGAGCTTGATCTGGAAGAGGCGCTGACCGGTACAGAGGCGATGAAAAAAAGGCTGGATGCAGCGTCGATCTCCGTGGCGTCGATGTATGCTTTTTTTGACTTCGGCAATCAGCCTGCACCGGAGCCGGGGTATGCATTTATTGATACGGCAGCCTACCTCGGGGCCGGTAAGGTACTTGTCATTCCGGGCTTCATGGAAGAGACGGCCACCCCGGAGGCGCGGGGCCAGGCTCTTCAGAGCATGGCTGCTGCGCTGAATGCCATTTGTGATTACGCGGAGCGTAAGGGCATCCGTGTAACGATGGAGGACTTCGACGATATCCGGGCGCCGTTCTCGTCGGCGGACGAGCTGCTCTGGTTCCTGGAGCAGGTGCCTAAGCTGGCGATCACGTTCGATACCGGGAACTTCATCTACCGCGGCGAGGATGAACTGGAAGCGTTCACGAAGCTGAAGGACCGGATAATCCATGTCCACTGCAAGGACCGGTCGCTGGAAGACAGCGGCGGGGAGCCCAGAATCAGCGCAAGCGGGATTCCGCTGTATCCGTCCCCTGCAGGCTCAGGCTGCATCCGGATCGCCGAGGTGCTCCGGCTGCTGAAGGCAGAGGGATACGCAGATACGCTGGCCATCGAGCATTTCGATGCTGTAGACCAGCTGGGTTATATGGAGCAATCGGCGGCTTGGCTGCGCTCCATGCTGGATTAGGAACAAGACAATCTTACAATCGGGGTGAAATGGATGCCATACCGTACCGTCGTAAGGAACTAGTTATCGGGCTGGGTTGAACGCGTACCAGCCATCAAGGGGGCAGTCTGCCTTTTTGATCACATGATAACTATAACCTTGGACGGTGCCAGGCATTCATTTTTAGAGCCGGGACACTGAGTTATCCAACGTAAGGACCATACTGCATATGCAGGGGGTTCATTAGCGTGGGGTGGCGAAGCGTGGTCCCGGCTTTTTTATACTCATTTCAAGATTGGAGATTGTAATTATGCTGCGGAAATGTCTTGTCCACCTCAAAGGGTGGATTGCTCTGTATATCCTTCTTGGTTTCATCATTCAGTTCATAAGCAGTCTGGGCATAGTGGTCTTTCAGAAGATTCTCGATCAGGCGGTGGATGGAACGGGCTTCAGTGAAATCACACATTGGATTGTCGTCTACGGGGTGCTGCTGGGCGCGAATGTACTTCTGAATTATGCGGATGAATATCCGGGCGCCCATCTGTCAAACAGCATCACGGAAAGGCTGAAGATCCTGGCCTTGTCCAAAATCTCCAGAATGGATTATACCGCCTATCAGAATATGGGCACAGGCCAGATGATCAAGGTAATTGAGAACGGCGCGTCGGCCGGGAACAGCATTCTGTTTACTTTTATTCTGGGGACACTGCATGAGCTGCTGCCTACCATCCTCTTCAGCTTGTTCTTCATCAGCTATTATGACCTCAGAATCATGCTGGTGATTGCGGGCGGGTATGTGGTGATCTTCGTGATCACGAATGTGCTGCTGAAATACCTTTACCGGATTAAAGCGGCTGTGCTTAAGGAGCAGGAGTCCATGTCCCGCTATTCAATCCGCGGATTCATGGAGCTGGTTGTGTTCCGGACCAATAAGAAGTATGCGCAGGAGATCGGCAGATTGAACGAGACCGCACGGCAGATTATCAGCAAAAGCGCTCAGCTGCAGATGATCCATGAGTCTTTTTTTGCCTTATTCGAGTTGTTCATTACGGTCATTAAAGTGATTGTCCTGCTCTATGGAGTGAAGAATGTGGTGTCCGGGCAGGCCTCGGTCGGGGTGATGGTGGCCTTGTTCATGTTCATTGAGAAAATATATACACCGATTGCCATCTTCAACGTGTTATTCGTCGGCTACAAGCTGAACAGGGTGACCTATCAGCGGTTCGGTGAATTTCTGAACGCTCCGGAGGACGCCAATCTGGAGAAGGGGAAGGCGGTGGCCGGGCTGCAGGGCGATCTTGAATTCAGGGACGTGTCCTTCGGCTACGGGGAGGTTCAGGTGCTGGACCGGTTGTCCTTCTCCATCACGCACGGAACCTCGGTTGCACTGGTTGGCTTAAGCGGAAGCGGAAAGTCGACGGTCATTAAGCTGATTACGGGCCTGCTGAAGAAAAGCGGCGGCAAGCTGCTGGTGGACGGCACGGATATCGATGAGCTGAGCCTGAACAGCTACTATGATCATATCTCTTATCTGTCGCAGGACAGTCCGGTATTCGATACTACGATCAGGGGCAATATGGTGTTTGACCAGGATGTGCCGGATGAGGAGCTGTATGCGGTTCTGGATAAGGTCCATCTGAAGGAGAAGGTGCTGGAGCTGCCGGAGAGGCTGGAGACGATGGTGGGTGAGCGGGGCCTGAAGTTGTCGGGGGGTGAGCGGCAGCGGCTGGCTTTTGCCCGGGCGCTCCTGCAGAAGCGGAATCTGATCATCCTCGATGAACCGGTCTCGGCGCTGGATAATATTACGGAGAAAAGCCTGATGGAAACGGTGTTTGCAGAGTTCAGGAACAAGACGGTTATTATTATTGCGCACCGGCTGAATTTCATCAGCGGAGTAGACCGGATTCTGGTGATGGAGCAGGGAAGGCTGGTAGGGGAGGGGGATTTCGATTCCCTGATCCGCAGCTGTGATGCCTTCAGAACGCTGTGGAATAACGGCAGGGGGCAAACGGATTAAATCATCTTTTACCTTGTGGACCTTCTTTCGCTTGTACTATGCTGGGTTACAGACAGGACTTGAAAGCGGGGCCACCTAAATGAATATAACGTTAGCTGCGATGAGGCTCGAAACAGAGCGTCTGATCATCCGTCCTTATATTGAAAGTGATCTTGGCGCCTCCTTCGCGCTGATGCAGAATCCGGAGGTGCTAACCTTCATGCATATGGAGGTCATGCAGCGGCATGAATATGAAGGATTGTTCCGCTGGCTGATGTTCAGCTATCATACGCCGTTTGAGCTGCCGTTCAAATATTCGTTCGCGGTTTGCAGCAAGGCAACCGGACAGCTGATCGGCTGGTGCGGCCTCGGCGTACTGGATTTCAGCGCACCGGATACCGAGCTGTATTATCTGATCGGGCGTGAGCATTGGGGCCGGGGGTATGCCACCGAGGCCGCCCGGGCGCTCACGGCTTATGCCTTCAATGTAATCGGGCTGGACCGGTTATATGCCAAGGCAGATCCGCGGAACACAGCGTCGCTCGGAGTATTCCAGAAGCTGGGCTTCCGGTTTGAACGGGAGCTGGCCGGACTAACCGGCGATTATGAGGACTGCAACGGTGAGCTGCTGCATGTGCTGGAAAGGTTGCGGTTTGCTGGGCGGCTTGGCAGTTGAAGATAACCCTAGGATGAGCGGGAGATGTATGAAAGACGAGTAGAAGATGAGCGGCCAGGCGGGGCAAGATGAGTGGAAGAAGATGGGGTTCAAGAATAACGGCTTTGCCTTCCTGTAATAGGACGGCAAAGCCGTTTCCACTTCATGGATAAGAATGTATATGCTCCGAACTAGAGAGAACGAACGGACAAGCTCGGATGCTATGAGGGCCGGAAGCAGTTATGGATATTGTCCACTTGCTGATGAACGATAGAACCCTGCTCCAATAATAGTTGGACAAACAGCACTTAAATCCTCCCTTTTCACTCACAGTAGCTAAACCTAACAATATTAGATGTTGTTTTTCCACTTGCTTCGGTCCATCCCTCAGAAACAGGTGAATTAAGATACCTTTTTCCACTTGTTGCTCTCACAGCAATATTACGTACGCGGATTTACCCGTACCTGTGCACCTTTGCCGCTGGTCTGAATTCCGGTGGTTTTGCTTCCGGCCTCTTTCAGATCTGCAAGCAGACGCTCCAGGACTGTCTTAGCGGCAGCCGCTTCCTTCGCACCGGAAGACTTCACAACCAGCTGCACCGGCTTGCCGGAGCGCAGATGCTTGTCCGCCTGACGCAGCTTCGTGTCGTAGTCATGCTCTTCAATATGGGCGGTGAAGCGCAGCTCCTTCACCTTCTCATGGCTGCCTCCGCCGCCTTGCGGACGGCTGGTATCGCCCTTGCGGGCCGCTTGCGCAGCGGCTTTGCCTTTGCCCTTGGCGACCAGGCTGCAGGGCGGCGGACTGCTCATCAGCGAGGTGCAGACCAGATCGGCTCCTGCGGATCTGGCCATAGCCAGCGCCTCGTCTCTGGATACGGTGCCGAGCTTCTGGCCCTTCAGCCCGGTAAGCTCGACCTCAGCTGCTCTAATCTGTTCATTAATAAGTACGGCCACGGAAATGAATCCTCCCTTTGCGGATATGATATAGCTATCATATATGGAAGCCGGCCTGGCTTCAATTCCGGAGGGCATGATCTTTGATTCAAAGTTGAGCCGCTTGTGCAAAGCGGTTATACTCAGTGAAACGCAGGAAGTTCAGCGCTGGAGTGCCGGGGTACTAAATTTTTGTTGAATGGGGGATGGCAATTGAATGACACAGCTGACGATAAGCAGTTAATTCTGCTTATTGCACAGAAAGACTCGAATGCCCTCGAACTGCTCTATGACCGATATGAACGGGTAATCTATAGTTTCGCTTACCAGATCGTGAAGGATTCGATGGCCGCTGAAGAAGTAATGCAGGAACTGTTCCTGCGGGTATGGAAGAATGCGGAGCAGATTGATTTCGGCAGGGGCAAGCTGCTTACCTGGATGTTCGCAGTTACCCGCAATCTGGCGATTGATCATCTCCGCAAGCGCAGCTCCCGGCTGCCGCAGCAATCTGCAGACTCCGGGAATCTGGATATGATTCAGGACCATACAAAGCTGACCGAGGATCTCGTTGAGCTGCAGATGGCCGGGGAACAGATCAGGGACGCGCTGCTGGGGCTCAGCCGGGATCAGCAGCAGGTGATGGATATGATTTATTATCAGGGCTATACCCAGCAGGAAGTAGCGAACCTTGCGGCAATTCCGCTGGGGACGGTCAAAGGAAGGGTCCGATTGGCAATGAAGCAGCTGCACAAATCATTACGGCACTGGGGAAGGAGGGATCATGCGCATGAGTGAACATAAGGATGATCTCTGTGAACTGGCCGAATTATATGTTCTGGGCGCACTGACGCCAGAAGAGACAGCGCAGTTCGCTGCCCATGCAGAAGCCTGCAGTGAATGCAAGGAGCTGGTAAGTGAATACCGGCAGGTACTGGACCATCTTCCCCTTGCTTCCGAGCCCGCAGAGCCGCCTTCCGGAATGAAGGATCGGATATTATCACGGGTATTAGAGTCGGAAAAGTTGAGTACACCGGCTGCTCCGCCGAAAGCCAGCCCTAATATTCAGCCTGCGGCAGAACGCACCATTGAGCGTGAGTCCGTTAAGGTGGCACTTATAGAACAGGGCATGCCCAAGGCGAGAATCCCGGAGCCTAGAAAGACCCGCTTCTGGGGGTACTTAAGCCTCGGACTGGCTGTGGCCGTGCTGCTGCTGATTGTCTATACCGGCCAGCTGCGCGGCGATGTAGACCAGCTGCAGCGGCAGATTGCCTCCGGCACCGGGCCCTTGCAGGGGCTTAAGGTGAATGAGACGGTGGCGCTTAGCCCGGCGGGAGAGGCTGTTTCGGCCAAGGGTGTAGCGACCATTGTCACTGATACATCCGGGACCCACCTCGTAATCCAGGCGGAGGATCTGCCGGAGCTTACAGGCACAGAGGTCTATCAGGTATGGCTGATCAAAGGGGATACGCCGCAGAATGCGGGCACCTTCATCTCACAGAACGGAAACGGGGCACTCTATTATTCGTTTGATCCGAAGGCCTACGATACCGTGGCAATTACGCTGGAGCCGGATGACGGGGGAGACGCCCCGCGGGGACAGATCATTCTGGCAGCGCCGATTAAGCAGGGGTAGCAGCTGAATTCGCAATGCCGATATTGGCGGGAACCTAATGTATATTGAAGAACAGCCGGGAGGGTTCCCGGCTGTTTTTGCACAAATATAAGAATTTATAGGTTTCACATGATAACTTATCCTTCTATTTTCTCGTTTCCACTTGTGGACAGAAAGATTATACAGCACCTGCAAATGAGGAATAACGAGGTCGTGAAGTTATTTATCGCGATGGATGTCCATGGTTCCTGGAGGGAATCCATGCGTTCTGCTGCGCCGGACTATCCATACAGAGAGGGCCAGCAAGACAAACAACGCCCATGGGAATGACATGACACCCGTTGTTTCAAGAAGAATTCCACCGATTATACCGCCTCCGCCAATGGCCAGATTCCATGCGGTTACAAGCATGGATTGCGCTACATCTGCACTCTCTCCACCTGCTGCAGCCATTGCTGTTTGCAGCAGCGTGGCTGCTCCCCCGAACGTTAAGCCCCATACAGCAGCTACTAGATAGATTACAACAGGCTTGCCGCTGCCTATGCTGAGCAGAACAGATGCCAATGCAAATGCAGTGAGGCTAATCAGAACCAGCAGCCTCAGGTGACGATCTATCCAGATACCTGTTAACCAGATGCCAAGAAGTGCTGTAATACCGAAAATAAGAAGCACCAGGTCCACGCGTCCGGTTAGCCCGGCCTGAGTAAGGTACGGTGCTATATAGGTATACAGGATATTGTGGGCCAGTACCCAGGCCAGCACGACAAACAGGATCGGCCGCACTCCGGGGCTTGTGAAGACCTTATTTAGAGGGAGCCGCTTATCTGCAGCTTCTCCCGGATAGTCCGGCAGCTTCCAGAGTATCCAACTGGTCAGCAGCAGAGCGAACAGCGACAAGACTCCAAAGATATTACGCCAGCCTGCAAGATCACCCAAAAACGTTCCGGCAGGGACACCGAGAGCCAGAGCAAGCGGCGTTCCCGCCATTGCAATAGCCATAGCCCGTCCCTTAAGCTGCTCCGGTACCATGCGCCGTGCATAGCCTGCGATCATTCCCCACAGGACACCAGCGGACACACCCGCGAAGAAACGGGCCGCAAGCGTCAGGGGATAGCTCGAAGATAAGGCAGTAACGGTATTGAATATGAGAAAACCAAGGATGCAAATGAGTAGCAAGGGTCTCCGCCTCCAGCCGCGTGTTACCGTGGTCAATGGAATGGCGGCGAGTAAAGAACCCAGGGCATAGAGGGTAACAAGCTGACCCGCCATGGCCTCTGTTACTCCAATCCCCTTACTGATCTGAAGCAGGAGTCCGGCGGGAATCGTTTCAGTCAGAATACAGATAAACCCGGTCATTGCCAGAGCAAGTAATCCGGTCCAGGGAAGGCGTACGGAAGCAGGGGCACTGGAGCTTTGCTGCGGGGAAGCAATTGTGCTGCTCCTCCCGGCGTTCTCTTTTATGTTGTTCATGACGGGTCCAATCTGCCATAGATAGCATTGCAAAGATCAACCGTGAACGGACCTGACATGCCCTCCAGTGCGGTATTGGTGAAGGCTACCACGCTTAGACGCTGCCTGGTATCGACGAACCACGAATGGCCATAGGTGCCGCCCATGCGCCATGTACCAAGGGACTCCGCTGTGTCTGCGGCAGCAGGATCTTTAAGGACTGTGATCCCCAGGCCGAAACCCCGTCCCGGCCAGAAGGGCATGGGCAGGTCACCAATCTGGTTGGCGGTCATTTCGCGGACCAGGGATTCCGGCAGCAGGGGCGCTCCTCCTTTCCGCAACGTTTCCAGCAGCTGCAGAAAATCTCCGGCGCTGCCTACCATACCGGCTCCCCCGGAAGCGTAGGCAGTACTGTCTAACGCCCTGCCCGGGGCGAGCCGGAATCCCGCAGTTCCTTCTACAAAGGCCAGCCTATCGGGATTCTTCATAGGCCGCAGTCCCGGAATGTCATCGGCATAAGCTGTGGTCAGGCGCTTCGGGTCCACGGCTATGAAACTGGTATCCGTCATATCGAGGGGTTGAGTAATAAGTGAGCGGATCGTTTCACTGAGTGTGTTCCCGCTAACGTTAGCAATTACTGCCCCCAGCACATCTGTGGCAATAGAATACCTCCACTGGGTGCCTGGTTTATAGAGAAGTGGGACAGACGCGAGGCGCTTCAGGTTCTCTTCAAGCGTGATACCAGACTGATCCATGCCATCAGATACACCAGCCTGCTCATAGGAACCGCCCTCTTCCTGAAAGAAGCGGTAGGTCAGACCAGCAGTGTGCGTCATTAAGTGACGGACAGTCATTGCTGCAGTCTCTCCATTCTCCAGCCGTGGCTTAAAGTCCGGCAGCCACCGGTCTACACGGTCATCCAGCTTCAGGCGATCTTGCGCCACCAGAATCAGGGCTGCCGTAGAGGTAATCGGTTTGGAAACCGAGGCAAGCCGGAACAACGCGTCCTCCCGCATAGGGTGGTTTAGCTCACGGCTAGCATAGCCAGCAGCACGGCTATAGATGAGTTGTCCATCTAACGCTACCTTTATGACAACACCTGCCAGGCGTTTGTCGGTTAGTGTCTCATCAATGACCTTGTCGATCCGCTCCGGAATACGGTTAGGGTTGATTGTGTTCGAATAGGGCATACTCAACATCCTTTCGCATAGTTAAAGCAGCAACTGTCTTCGCTTTACTATTGTAAGTAAAGTATATAAAATAAATTAACTTGAATACATGAGCCGATAAAGGTAAAACCCACATATAACATTTAAAATAAAGGCATTTTAAACCGATAATCTTAAAATTAAAGGAGGGGTCAAAAATGGACTCTATTGATAAGCAAATTCTGTTTCATCTGCAAAGTCAGGCGAGAATTTCCATGACAGAGCTGGGGAAAAGCGTAGGTTTGTCTCAGCCCGCAGTAACGGAAAGAGTGAAGCGGATGGAGGAAAATGGGGTGATCAAGGAGTACCGGACGATCATTTCTCCGGAGAAAATCGGGAAACAGGCAGCTGCCTATATACTTTTCCACTCCAGAGAGTGTCATGCCTTTCTGGACTTCTGCCGTACCCATCCCGATGTCGTCGAATGCTATCGCATCAGCGGAGAACACAATTATCTGTTAAAAGTCATGTCAGACTCCACTCGGGGTCTTGAGGAGTTTGGAAATCAGTGTGATAAATACGGGAATTATACGATTCTAATCGTCATGTCATCCCCTATTGAGCCTAAAAATCTCATTCCTTCGCTGGAGGAAGCAAGCGTAAACCTGCTTAAATAGAAAATAAACAATAGGGCTCTTTAGAACTTGGGGCGGAGTCCCCAGATATTCTCATCAAACTCTAATCTCTCTGCAAAGTCTTTCTCATCAAGGATGGTATACCCTAAGGGTAATCACATGAACTGGAGGAGAGAGAATATGAGAAAGATGTGGAAACGGCTAATCACAAGCGCCTCGCTGGCAGCGGTATTAATGTACATGGGCATAGCGGATGGAGGGAGCGCCGGTGCGCGGCCGCTGTCCGAGGCGGACTTCGAATCCGCGCCAGCACAGGCCTCGGTGTCAGCTCCGGCGGCTCCAGTCTCTCTGCAGACAGCAGGGAAGAAGACGGGGACGGGCTACTCTTTTGACAAAGGCATTACCCGCGTCAGCCTGCCGGCCGGCACGGAAAGTGTCTCTATTGCCAATACGAACGGAACCATCGAAATTAAGCAGGGCAATGTCAAGGAGATGGAGGTCCATATGACCGTGACCGTCCATCAGGCAACCGCGGATGAGGCAAAGGCCGTAGCGGACAAGGCGGGGATGAAGGTTAGCAAAGGGGCTGATCTGGAGATTAGAACCTACAGCGAGTCTTATGGCAATTGGCGATATCCAAGCCTTGATCTGACGGTTACACTGCCGCAAGGCATGAAGGCCGAGCTTCAGGCAGAGACGGAGAACGGCAATCTTTCTTTGTCAAAAGTTTCTAGTACAGGTAGAATTGAGTTAGCGGCTGTGAACGGAAATATATCTGCTTCCGGCATAGGCAATGCGCTCAAATTACATACGGTGAATGGCAATGTGCAGGTCTCTGAAGCGAAGGACCGCGTAGAAGTCACAGTTACCAACGGCAACGTGAAGGCGGAGCAAATTGCCGGAGCCTTGACCCTGAAGGCCACAAACGGCAATTTGTCGGTGAAGGACGCATTGGCTGCTGTAGAAGCGGTTACCGTAGCCGGGAACATTCATATGAAGAGCCGGAAGGTCGGCGGAGACTGGAAGGTAACTACAGCGGTAGGGGACGTAGAGCTGGCCTGGCCGGGGAATGCGGGAGTCGTGGTCGATGCCGAATCCGCTTTTGAAGAGATTGAAACGGACTTCCCGCTGACAGTGAAGAATCACCGGGCCAGCGGGAAGCTGGGCGCAGGTACGTATCAGATCCGTGCCAAATCTATGGCCGGGTTGTCGCTAATGCAGAACTGATCTTGTGAAGAGGTGGACGAGAGGTTGAAGGAACGCGTATTGGTTATTGAGGATGAGCCTGCCATGATCCGCCTGCTGGAGCTGGAGCTGTCCTATGAAGGTTATGACATTACGGTTGCGTGCGATGGTCTTACGGGTGCCGGGAAAGCGCTGGGGGAGCATTTTGACATCATTCTGCTCGATTTGAATCTGCCGGGCATCAGCGGAATAGAAGTATGCAAGCGGGTACGCGCGGTGAAGCAGACTCCAATCATTATGCTGACTGCCAGGGACACGGTCAGTGACCGGGTCCGGGGACTGGATACCGGGGCGGATGATTATGTGCCGAAGCCCTTCGCTATCGAAGAGCTGCTGGCCCGCATGCGTTCCCTGCAGCGCAGGCTGCACGCCGCAGAAGCCGGAGATGAGGTCCTGCATGCCAAGGATCTGATACTGGACAGGGCTGCGCACCGGGTCAGCCGCGCCGGGCGCGAGATTGAATGCTCACAGCGCGAATTCGAGCTGCTGCACTGCCTGCTGGTCCATAAGAACCGGCTGATGAACCGTGAGGCACTGCTGAACCTGGTCTGGGGTTACTCATATGAAGGCGAGACGAATGTAGTGGATGTCTATATCCGGTATGTGCGCATGAAGGTGGATGAAGGCTTCAGCGAGAAGCTGATTCATACGGTCCGGGGCAGCGGATATATTCTGAGAGACTGAGGTGAGTGAATGAAGCCATGGACGTTCTCCCGTAAAGTCAGTGCTTCAATTGCGCTCACTGCACTGGCTGTTACGGCGGTGGTCAGCGGATTTGTCTATATTACCTTCAAACATTGGACAGACAGCCAGGAGACCCGGCTGCTGGATGCCAAGCTTAGACAGTTTGAGCTGCGGGTCGGAGAGGTGGAGTTCTTGCCGTCCCTGCTTCAGCCCGGATTGGGCAAGGGTAGCGGTGCAGCGGCTTTTTTGAAGCCGGATTTCTATGTCTTTGCCCCTGAGCTGGATAAAGGCCAGGTTCTGCAAATGCTGGATGCACGCGGGCGTGTGCTCGCAGAAGCGGGCGAGGGTGAACCGGCGCCCGGCTCAGATGTTTACAGCGCAGAGAAGGAGCTCTCCTTGCCCGTGTATGGCCTTGTCCGGCTGCAGCTTACGGACAGCGGGCAATCACGCAGCGCCACCGCTGAGAAGGAGGTGGGGAGACTGCTGCTGTTGGGTCTGCTGCTGGCTGCCGGAATGGCTGTGCTTGCAGGGGGAATCGTCTCCCGTTCAGCGCTGAAGCCGATTCGCAGCATGATTGGCGAGGTGCGCAGCATCGGAACGAACAGCTTATCCCGGCGGCTGCGTGTCCCTGCTGCCCAGGATGAGCTCCAGCAGTTGGGCGAGACCTTCAACGGGTTCTTGCATAAGCTGGAGGTCTCCTTCGACCAGCAGCGCCGCTTCATTGCCGATGCCTCCCATGAGCTTAAGACACCGCTGGCCATTATTGAAGGCCACACGCATATGATCCAGCGCTGGGGCAAGCAATCGCCGGAGGTGCTGGATGAGTCGCTGGCGTTCATGATGGATGAGACGCGGAGGATGAAGCAGCTGATCTCCCAGCTGCTTCTGCTTGCGGAAGCAGAGGCGGAGGCGCTGGCCCCGGAGGGCGGAGAAGAAGCCTGCAATCTGAAGTCCGTGCTGAACGAACTGCTGCCTCAGACTGTTCATGTTAATCCGGGGGTGCGGCTTGATTATGACGGCGGCTCTGGTGAACAGGCGCTGCCCATCCGGATGCCTGGCAGCGCCTGCTATCAGGTGCTCCGGAACATCGTGGAGAATGCGCTGAAATATACGCCTGAAGGCGGGGCGGTAATGATCGGGCATTCCCGTTCAGACGACGGGAAGGTGATCCTGACCATAGCCGATACAGGCATCGGAATATCCGCTGAGCAGCTGCCGCATATCTTCGAGCGCTTCTACCGTACGGAGGCTTCACGCAACCGCTCGCAGGGCGGCTCGGGCCTGGGTCTGGCCATTGCCAAAGCAATCATGGAGCGGTATGGCGGCTCCATCGCCATCGACAGCACGCCGGGACAAGGTACAACTGTAACGCTGACGTTTGCAGGAGTGTAAGCGGGTGGCGGTATGAGTAAGGTCTATTCAACGAATCAATAACCTGGTTTAGCAGAATAAATTATAATATTCCTTGACGGGAATATTCCTGTTCGGGTATATTGTAATTGTACACCACCAATAAATAATACAAGCTTTACTAAAGGAACATCTGAAATGGACACAACGACATTTAGCGCACTTGCCGAACCGACCCGCCTGCGGATGGTAGAGATTCTGAAGGAGGGGCCGCTGAGCGTAGGCGATATCGCTGAGCGGCTGGAGCTGCGGCAGCCTCAGGCTTCGAAGCATTTGCGCGTACTGCTGGAAGCCGGGCTGGTTGAGGTAGAGGCGGCAGCGAACCGCCGGAATTACAGGCTGCGTACAGAGCCGCTGGAGGCTATGGATGCTTGGCTGGAGGCCTACCGTAAGCTGTGGAGTGAACGCTTCGACAATCTGGATGAGTATCTCCGGAAGCTGCAATCCAAAGACAATTCATGATTATCAGGAGGGATTAGCAATGTCCAGCAAAATGATTTCGAGAGTAGAAGGTCTTGAACTGGTTCTTGAACGTGTATTCGATGCACCGCGTGAGCTTGTATTCAAAGTATTCTCCGAGGCTGAGCATCTGAAGCAGTGGTGGGGCCCGCGCGGCTGGATCGTTCCCTTCTGCAGCGTTGATTTTCGTCCGGGCGGCGTCTGGCACTACTGTATGAAATGTGTGGATGAGAAGCAGGGTGACTTCTTCGGCATGGAATCCTGGGGCAAAGGGGTCTACCATGAGATCACCGACGGCGAAAGTTTTGTCTATACCGATTACTTCTCGGATGCCGAAGGCAACGAAACCGAAGGCATGCCTTCCACGCTGGTCAGCATGTTCTTTGAAGAATACGATGGGAAGACGAAGCTGGTGAGCCGGTCGAAATACGATTCCGCGGAAGCGCTCAAGACGGTGATGGATATGGGGATGGAGCAGGGGATTACCGAAACCTGGGACCGCCTCGAGGAGCATCTGCAAGCGATTCAGTAACCGGACGGGCAGCGGAGCAGATAAGTGTAGTAAGAGCGATAATACGAAGAGGCTGTTTCCTTGCCGGATGTCGGCGGGGGATGGTCTCTTTTTTGAAAATACAGATTTATATATTGGGGGTATATCCCAAACCTATGTTTAGACCTGTCCATTCAGGGTGAATGGGTAATAGCGATTTAACTGACTGCAAGCAGTCCGGCAGCGATCGGGTACGGGCTTATTTGCAGTGTCACAATGGGGAGGCCGAAGGCATGGATGAGGAGTTGCTGGCACAGCTGAAACGCTGGCATGAAGATAATGAGTATCAGCAGATTGTGGACCGCATTCAGGAGATTCCGCCGGATGCAAGAGATTATGAGACTATCAGCCAGTTAGCCAGAGCCTACAACAACCTGGAATATTACGGGGAGGCATTGGAGCAGCTGCTCAGTATTGCGGGGGAGGGCGGGAATGATCCGCTGTGGCATTTTCGCATAGGGTATTCCTATTATTATCTGAAGCAGTATGAACAGGCTATAAGCGCATTTGAACAGGCGGACCAACTGGCTCCCGGGGATGGGGATACCCACATGCTGCTGAAGTGGAGCCGGAGCGGCGCGCAGCGGGAGAAGCGGGAGCAGGCAAGGCGTGCCGCAGCGCTGCGTGCCTCTAATGCACAGGGGGATGCGGACGGAAGAGAGCTGAACTCTTTCATCGAATACTGCGCGGATTTCTGGGAGGACAGCGACTATGCCCGGAAGGAGTATGTGTCGGCGCCGCCTAGTGACGAACTGATTGCTTCTGTGGAGCAGGAGCTGGGCTATAAGCTGCCGTCTTCTTACATCGCGATGATGAAGCAGCAGAACGGCGGGATTCCCCGCAACACCTGCTTCCCGGTGGAGGAATCCACCTCCTGGGCTGAAGATCATATCGCAATATCGGGAATTGCCGGTATCGGCCGGGACAAAAGCTACGCGCTCTGCGGCGATCTCGGCAGCCAGTTCATGATCGAGGAGTGGGGATACCCCGATATTGGAGTGGTTATTGGGGACTGTCCGTCTGCAGGCCACGATGTGGTGATGCTGGATTACCGCTACTGCGGGCCGGAGGGAGAACCCGAGGTCATTCATGTGGACCAGGAGAACAACTATGAAATTACGTTCCTGGCCAAGGATTATGAGACCTTCATCCGCGGGCTGGTGAGCGAGGAGGTCTATGACACATCGGAGGAAGATAAGCAGGACGATCTGCGGAAGGTAGCGGCCGGGCAATTCTCTCCTCTGCTTCAGGAGCTATGCGATAAAGTCACCGGAGTGGACAACATAGAGGGGATCATCCGCAGCATCTGCACCGCCATCGTTGAAGAGAAGGGGCATTTCTCTCTTCATGCAGACGAACGCTCGACCTTGATGTATGATCTGCAGTTCTGGCTGTACACCAGCGCCTATCCGCAGACGAACCGTGACCAATATCTTGAGGTCTATTCGAAAATAATCGCATTCGGCGGAGAATTCAGCACAGGCGGATACGCTCCGGGCTTCATCTCCGACTGGCTGGATGAACGGGTGCGGCAGGGAATGATCGTGGAGAGTGAGGGAGCACTGCGGTTCACGGATATAGCAGAGGAACAATTGCTTGAAAAGCTGAAGGAGGCGGAAGCCACGGAAGCGGTGGATGTTGAGCCTTTTATTATAGTAGAGCAGGAGAATGGCGGGAAATCTGTGATTCTGAACGTGGGCAGCTACAAGGCCGAAGTGTTTGCTGCGCGGGAAGAAGAGGGATTCGAAGGCAATGGATATGACTGGGGCTCTCTGGCTGCGGTATTCCTGGAAGAACAGATGCCTGAACTGGCCGGAATCATCCGGTTTGACCCGGAGGCCGGTATGTTCTGCGCGTATGCCTCCGATGGAGCTGCGGTCGTAGCCTTCGCCTCCGCATTCAAGCGGGCTTGTGAGGACGACGTATTGATCCGGGATCTATTCTCGCGTGCGGAGCTGGATTAAGCGGGGCGCTTGACCGGCATATAGAAACGGGGACTGCCGTTTTATAGGACAGTTCCCGTTTTATTTGTACCATGCGCCAAGGAAGGGTTAAGCGAGTCCCGCCAGCCAAGGCGACAGTAGGATAGAATCGCTCGTATTGATAGATTGGCCTGTTGTAAATCCCGTGAGGTTCTGTGATCTGAAATTAATCGGCGGTGCTGCCAGCCCGGAGGTGCCTGTGCTCCGGCCTCCGAGGTTGGAGCCGTTAACCTGGTTGTAGACAGCAAGATGATACGTAATATCCCTCGATAACGTCAGAGGTGCCGTCAGCGGCAGAATGAATATTCCAGCTTGTAAAGTGGTTGCTACAGTGGTTACTCCAATAACTGTAGACTGGTTAGTACTGGTCGGCTGCAGTACAGCCATCTGAAAAATACCCGTAGAGCCTAGTTGAGTAACGTAAGCAGCAAGCCTGTTGATCGTTATTTGCGATCCGCTGAATGCGAGCGACCCGATAGCCTCATTATTTCCGCCCCCGGCATTAAATGGGATCTGGGTGTTGAGATCCCCGATTTTCAGCGTCTCGATGAATCCTGAGCCTGCACCCGTTATACCCGTTGAACCCGTTGCGCCTGCCGGTCCGGTCGCACCAGTGGCCCCGGTAGCCCCGGTAGCGCCAGTAGCTCCGGGCGGTCCGGCATTTCCCGGCAAGCCCATAAGGCCCATCGCCCCGGTCGCACCGGTAGCCCCGGGAGGCCCGGCAGCTCCCGGTAAACCCATAAGACCCATCGCCCCAGTAGCGCCAGTAGCTCCGGTTACACCCATCAAGCCCATTAAGCCCATAGCCCCCATGAGTCCCATCTCACCCATAGCCCCCATCGAGCCCATGAGTCCCATCGAACCCATCAATCCCATCGTCCCTGTAGCTCCGGTCGCCCCGGTAGCTCCGGTTACGCCCATGAGTCCCATCGCGCCCATAAGCCCGATGCTGCCCATCGCCCCGGTCGCTCCAGTCGCCCCCATGAGTCCCATCGCCCCGGTTGCTCCGGTTACGCCCATGAGGCCAATCGAGCCCATAAGCCCGATGCTGCCCATCGGACCGGTCGCTCCGGTCGCCCCCATGAGGCCAATCGAGCCCATAAGCCCGATGCTGCCCATCGGACCGGTCGCTCCGGTCGCCCTCATGAGGCCAATCGAGCCCATGAGCCCGATGCTGCCCATCGCTCCGGTCGCCCCGGTCGCACCCATAGCGCCAATGTTGCCCATAAGCCCGATGCTGCCCATCGGGCCGGTCGCTCCGGTCGCCCCCATGAGTCCAATCGAGCCCATAAGCCCGATGCTGCCCATCGAGCCGGTCGCTCCGGTCGCCCCCGTGAGTCCAATACTGCCCATGAGCCCGATGCTGCCCATCGCGCCCGTGGCCCCGGTCACGCCCATGGCGCCAATGTTGCCCATGAGCCCGATGCTGCCCATCGCACCCGTCGCGCCTGTCGCGCCCATAACTCCTATACTGCCCATGAGTCCTACAGCGCCAGTGGCTCCCTGCATCCCCATTGCAGCCATGTTTTGCATGAGTTCCACCATACTCATTACGCCCGGTGAAGCGGCTGTCACGCTTGGCGGGCACTTAGCGTTTTGGGAGGCAGAATCTCCTTTAGCACTTCGTTTCCCTTTTAGCATCCTGCTTTTTTTCAGATACCTTTTGTATTTGTAGGTTGTAGTGCTGTAGAGCGGAAGCTTTATCCGTTTTCGTTTGAATTGCTGCATCTTCAGCTTTCTGTGCTTATTTGCATCCGACTTATTCACGTTATCCCACCTTCTGCCGGTCAGGTTTATACATAACCACTCGGGTTTCTGTATAACGTATGAGGGCTAGTGTGGAATGGACTAGACGTATGCCTCGGTGATTCCGGTTTCTTTTTACAATGGTACAATCGCTTTGAATTCCTCCAGCCAGCAACCGGCAACACCATCCAGGACAGCACCTACTCCGGAATCTTCATCGAAGAACCGGCACTGAATATCTCGGTGACCTATGCTTCGAACAACATCATTAACGCCGGGACTTATGGCGTGTACATCCAAGGCTCCGCTACCGGTACTTCGCTGTTCAACAGCAATACCGTGAACGGCGCGCCTTCCGGGAAGTTCCTGAATACTTCAACGGGCTTCACAGTGTCGGGGGCGGGAATAACTGGGGTAGGTGGGAAAAGGAAAAGGCCTCCAAGATAGAAGAGGGAAAGATTACAGCAAATGATAATTGAGATAGAGATTGAGAGTACTGCCCCCAGATAATCGGGAGATTATTTGGGGATGTTTGATGTGTTTGATTTACACGCAGCGCGGAATAATCAGGGCTGAAGGGTCAATGATTAAACTTGCTTATCAAGAGCAGAGTAACTCCAATTATGAACAGAATGGCGGCAAGGACTCTTACCATTATAAAATACGAGCCCGAAGGTTCCCGGTCCGACTTCCACCCCTGTAAGAACTTCCACGACCTCTTGGGAAATATGGTTATAAATAGAGTGCCAATAACCCATAATGCCAGAAATATAGTGGATATTGCTAAGAAAATAATCATTCCATCAGGTGAGCCCATAGTTTTCCTCTTTTCTAGAAAGCAATTATAAACAAGCATACCGGAGTGTTTCTCTGTGTTTCAGGGGACCGATGTAGCGGAATGATTCCTCTAACGATAGTTGCGGTCCCCTCGTTCAACCCCGCCGATATAACTGTAATGAAGTGATGCTGCTTCCGCCAGTTGTTCCTGGGTCCATTCTTTTGCTTTTCGAAGCTCACGTATCTGATTTCCTACACTTTCTGGTAAATTAACGGGCTCACCTCAGGGTATGCTCAATCCACAAAAGCTCTCCGTACCTCTCTAACAATCCTATTCAAAGTACTTATTTGCTTAACACTTAACTCACCAACAGTAACAGCATACTCATCAATGGCTCTCCGCTGCGCAGCTTCCGGCTCGCTCAAGTCATCCTTATTCTGAAATAATTCTGCGGGTTGGATTTTTAGTGCTGTCACGATTTTCTCCAGTGTATCTATAGAAAAATTCCGTTCGCCGCGTTCTACGGCCCCTATGTATGCATCATCCAAGTTGGAGAGTTCTGCTAACTGTTGTTGTGTTAGTCCTTTTGCTTTTCTTATAGCACGAATTCGATCTCCGACAGTATTCCGTAAGTCTGTCATAGTAATCACCTTTTCCAAAGGTTAAGAGAGCAAAATACTACTAGCGGAGAAGAAACCCATTATCGATATTAAGCGGGGAGTTATAATCTTTGTAGCATTTTTAATCCAGAGGAGCTGTTGCCAGGTCTCGGTGTAATTTTACAGGCTGCGGTTCAGTATGGGCTTGATGTCGATGATCTGCTGTATAGATTCGCGGAACAGAGCGCCGGAGGCGCTGGACTGGACGCTGCAATCTTTAAGGCTGGCCCACCAGTCCAGGCATGACGGCAACTTCAAACGCTGTCTGGCGTTGTTCGAATCACTGCGTGAGGAAGTGACGATAGAAGAGGAGCGGCGGTATCATGAGGTACTGGCAGCGTGTCTGGGACAGGTTGTTATGGAGCTTCCAGAACTTCCGCATGCGGGAGTCTAGAATCAGACCGTCTTCTTCTTCTGCACAAGAAAGATCAGCCCGCCAACCAAAAACCCGCTGATTACCCCGGCTAATATGGATTTAAGGATACTGATTACAATATCTGTAGCCGTGCTGTCAGGAGTTGCCGTCAGATTCACAATAAACAGCAGGCTAAACAGAACAGATGTAATCAGGAAAGATTTTGAGGTAAGAAATCGTTTCATGGTTCTCCTCCGTTTCAGGTGCAATCCTTTTCAATCAGTTTAATATTACCATAATTATCCTACAAAACCACGACACACAGCTGTCCGGTTTCCAACGTTATACTGGGCATATCTCAGATGACAAGGGGCGAACAAGCGAATATGAGCGAAATCATCAGACATGATGTGAACAAGGACTATGCGTATTCAGGTTTTGTTGAAGCGGGGGATTTCATCTTCCTCAGCTTTTGTGTGGGCAATGTAGGCGGAACGGTGGAAGAGCAGGTAGAAGGTGCGCTGAATGATATGAGGGACCGTCTGGGGCAGGTGGGTCTTACGCTAACAGATGTGGTGAAGATGGATATTCTGCTGCGGGATGTATGGGATATTCCGGTCATGGAAGAGGTGTTCAAGCGCAGATTCCAAGGCAATTATCCGGCACGCAAAACCATATCCACCGAGTTCGCGCATATTGGCGGCCCGGATGGACTTAAGGTTCAGATCGACGGTGTGGCGTATCGTTCACGCGCGTAGTGCTTGGAGGTTAAGAAGAAGATGCCTCAAGCCAAACAGCAGCCCCTCCTGTCAGAGTGAGCTGCTGTTTGGGATACTACAAGCGGCAGTGGATAGATGAATGCAGCAATCCAATCCCTATGGTTTCAGAAGCACCCGATGAACACCCTGGCTTCCTCCCGGTGCGGTTCCGAGATATAAATATCCTCCCTGGCTTACGGCAGTGGTGATGCCATACAAGGTTCCTTCAGGATCATGCCAGCTGTTCACAAGCTCTCCTTCGGGTCCATATTCTGCGACAAGTCCGTGCTTCACCGGCGCACTTGCTCCATTTAACAAGGCCTGCGGAACTTTGGACATCGTCGCTGCTACCCAGGGATGACTATGCATGTAATCGGCAAAAGCCAGACGGGTTGTGAATACCCCCACCCAGAAATGTCCCTGAGCATCGCGGGTGATATTGTCTGGAAACCCCGCCAGGTTCTCCGCAAAAATATCAGAGGTGCCTTGTTTGGGCCCCTTTAGCCAATACCTTGTCAGCTGGTAATGGTACGATTCAGCAACAAGCACGAAATCTTCCTCAGCAGACAATACGACTCCGTTGGCGAAATATAAATCCTTCAACAGAACGGTTGTCTGTTTGGTCTGCGGATCATATTTCAACAACCGTCCATGCGGTTTGTTCTCGGCAATTTCTTTGAACATGACCTTACCATAGTTAGAGGTATCGGAGAAATAGACCGATCCGTCTTGTGCGATGTCCAGCTCGTTCGCCAGGTAGATCGGTCCTCCATCTACTTCAGTGGCCAATACTTCAATCTTTCCATTCGGGTCAATCGACAGCAGCCCCTTCTGAATATCCGCCACAATCAAATTTCCGTCAGCATCGAATTTCAGCCCGTTAGGTGTTCCCTGGGTATCGGCGAACACTTCGGCTGGCTGCGCCTTGCCTTCCGCATCGAAGGCCACTCTGTAGATTTTGCCGTCAGAGTCGCCTGTATACAGCCGCCCCGTAGAATCAAAAGTGATAAATTCCGGGAACTTCGCGCGGTCTGTCACAAGCTCTGCGGAGCTAAGCTTGCTGTTCTCTTTCCAGGGACCCTCCTTCTCAAAAGAAGGGGCGGCAGGTGCAGACCATACAGCAGGCTCTACCGGGGCAGGCATCAGCAGGAATCCGGCTATTCCCAGCACAATTACGCCGAGCAGGACCAAGCCCCATCTGCGAATGTGTTGACCGGTGGAACGTTTACGTGGATTGGTTTCTGTAGACATTATAGATCCTCCTTAGGGTGTGTGGGGCGAAGCATACCACCGACCAGCCGCAGACTTTGTCTGCGGGTCATGAACCGGGTAATCTGGGCACTCAGGTAATTGCGGAGTCCCGGAACAATGTACTGTTTCCCTCTGGCCATAGCGCGCAGTGTAAGGGCCACTACCCGCGCCGGCGAGTCCTTCGCGCCGCCGACAGAAGCATCCTCCGTACCCACCACGTTGAAGAAATTGGTCTCCGTCGAGCCTGGACACAGGGCGAAGAATTGTACGCCGCGATTACGATTCTCCCACCACAGGGCGTCGGTAAAGGACAAGACAAAAGCTTTGGTCGCCCCGTAGACGGCCATATAAGGCAGCGGCTGAAAGCCTGCGGTAGACGATACATTGATCACAGCGCCTGCCCCTCTGTGGAGCATTCCGGGAAGGAATAAATGAGTCATATCGACTACAGCGGTGACGTTGAGCATCACTTCTTCATGCTGGCGTTCGCCGGAGACCTCCTCAAACAGGCCATGGGTGGCAAAACCCGCATTGTTAACCAGCAGATCGATACTCAGGCCAAGCTGTTGGCATTGCTGGTACAGATCTCCGGCAGCGCCTTCGAGCGATAGATCCAGGGGAATGGCCCGGCACTGAACTCCATGGCTGCGCGTCAATTCGGCTGCGAGCGCATCGAGTTTGCTTTTGGTTCTGGCTACAAGCACCAGATGACTGCCTTCCTTGGCTAATTGTCTTGCGAACTGTTCGCCAATTCCCGAAGAGGCTCCGGTGATTAGCGACCATTTCCCTTTAATATTCATAGTTTCCACTCCTTCTGTTACAATGTTTTTTAACGGAAACAATGTTACCGGATTTCGAAAAAAATATGACCGATCTTAACGGCCATAATGTCCGTTCTCAATGGCATAAGTCCGTTCTCAGCGGTATGAATACAATTGGTAACAGTGTTTCCTATGTGAATCATAGTAACCAACATAACACCCCTGTGTCAACTCATTTTTTTCAGCGTGAAGGTTCAATTGACAACCTATGTTCAAATGTTTAGAATTCCTGTTAGAACCCGGCAACTTTGTTGCTGGTCAATAACATGATAACCGGATGAAGGTGATTCTTATCAGTACCGAAGACAAACCCACACCCTCCACGGGGCGGGTATTAAAAACATATCAGGAAGCCCGTCTGCAAAATACGGAGAATCTCCGTAAGCTTGTGGTGGATGCCGCCGCTGCCATTCTGCAGGAAGAGGGGCCGGAGGCCGTCACTGTGCGTAGAGTATCGCAGAAGATGGGCTGCTCAACCAAGATCATTTACAGTTTGTTTGTCAATAAAGAGGGACTGGCCCAGCAATTGTATCTGGAGGGCTGCAAACTGCTGGCCCAGCGTTTTGAAGAAGTGCCGCCATCATCGGATCTGCTGCAGCATTTGCTGGATCTGGGCGAAGCCTTCTGGCAGTTCGGACAGGACTACGCCAGCTACTATAAGCTGATGTTTGGGGGGGCTTTTGCAGAGTTCAAGCCGGATGCGGAGAGTATGCAGGGAACGATGACAGCTATACACCGTCTGCTGGTACTAATCAGCACTGCCCAGGAACAAGGACAGATTTCGGATCAGGAAGAGACGGGGACCCTGGTCAGTACGATATGGGCATCGCTGCACGGTGTAATCCACCTGTATATGGGCGGGTTCCTTGGTGATGTAGCGGCAGCCCATACCATATACAGACAAACAATGGGTTTGCTGTCTAAGTCCTTGTTTGCGTCATCAAGCCAGGGTAGAGGAGCGAACAAGGGATGATTGCACTAATCTTGGCTGCGGGATATGCCACCCGCCTCTATCCGTTAACCCGGGACACACCCAAGCCGCTGCTCCCTGTTCAAGGGAACCGGACGATTCTGGATCTGCTGATCGGCCGCCTGGAGGTGCTGGAGGACATCACGGAGATTCTCATTGTGACGAATGCCCGTTTCTTTCATGCTTTTGGGCAGTGGCATCAGCAGTATCAGGGAGAGAAGCCGATCCGTATTCTGAATGACGGTACTTCCTCCCCGGAAGGACGTTTAGGTGCAATTGGCGATATCCAATATGTGCTGGAGCGGGAGCAGCTGCAGGAGGATCTGCTGGTACTGGCAGGAGACAATGTGCTGGGATTCGGCCTTGAGGGGTACTTGGAGTATTTTCACAAGGTGGGTACCGACTGTATTCTTGTCCGTAAGGTAGATGATCTGGCAGAGCTTCGCAGTATCGGCGTGGCGGAGCTGGATGCGCAGATGCGGGTCCTGTCGCTGGAGGAGAAGCCGCAGGAGCCTCGTTCCAACATCGGCGTGTTTGCCCTCTATATCTACAAGCGGACTACGCTGCCGCTGATCTCCCGCTATCTTGCCGAGGGAGGCAACCCGGATGCGCCGAGTTATTTCCCGGAGTGGCTGCATTCCCGCCAGGAGATGCGGGCCTATTATACGGAGGGGACGATCGATGATGTCGGCACCCCGGAGGCGTATGCGGAGATGCGGGCCAGACTGGGCGCGGGCGAGGATAAGGCATCTTACTGAACTTAATAGCAGAAAAAAAGGCTGTCCGGGAAGGTAGTAATACCCTTGGACAGCCGTTTTTGTATTTAACTGTAGTCCGGTGCTGCGAGTTTAGCTACCAGCCGCAAGACTTCTGATCCGCTCCAGATCACTGCTGCACAGCACCTCAAGATTCGCCGTAATCTTCTCCGGGCTCCAGTCCCACCATTTCAGCTCCAGCAGCAGCCGGATCAGTTCATCGCTGAAGCGCTGCCGCAGAATCCGGGCCGGATTGCCCCCGGCGATATGGTACGCGGGAACATCCTTGGTGACAGTAGCATTAGCGGCGATGATCGCCCCGTCGCCAATCGTCACGCCCGGCATGATCGTAGCATTCTGGCCGATCCAAACATCGCTTCCGATGACGGTATCGCCTTTGTAGGGCAGATCCGCCAGCTCAGGCGCCGCCTGCTCCCAGCCGCCGCCCATAATATTGAACGGGTAGGTGGTCACCGAGCCCATCCGGTGGTTGGCCCCATTCATAATGAATTCGGTGCCGCGGGCGATGGCGCAGAATTTGCCGATGATCAGCTTGTCCCCGATGAACTCATAATGATGGGTAACCCGGCTCTCGAAGGATACCGATTCGTCAGGGTCATCATAGTAGGAGAAGTCTCCCGCAATAATGTTGGGACGTGTGATTGTATTTTTGATGAAACGGACTTGCCTGATATGGGGATTGGGATGGACCTCGTTCGGGTTAGGGCCAATAGAATGCATAGAGTCACACCTTTCTTGGATAAATGGGCAGTCGAGCCATAATTTAATTCTAGCTATAGTATAGTCCAATCCGGACTCCAGTTCTTACATACCTTATGAGAGACTGGTAGTTTTTAATCTCTGATTACAAGGGAGGATTCGCTAGAATGGCTATTCTGTCAACAGGACCTATTGAAAATAATGAAGTGAGCGGTGTCAGGCCTACTGTGCAGGTGACGGTTAAGATCGATAACCGGAACGCGGTGAATCCGTCCGCTATTCTGATCCAAGGGTACAATCTAACCCTCACAAGGACGCTATATGTGAGCGAGCTTATTACGGTTTCCCCGGACGAGGTGATTACAAGAAATTATTTTGCCAATCTGGATGCCTATGAATTTGTCTTTACAACGGAAGGTCTTGCCGAATTGCAGACGGAAACCTCAGTGTGGGGTAAAAATTCAGCCGGGCAGCTGGTTACCGCCCACCGTCTTGTCTCAGCCGAGCTGCTGGGTGCTGAAGAGGGGGGAGTCACAGGCTCCGTCAACCGTATCTATGTTGCCAATTTCAACAGCAATGATGTTTCTGTGATCAACGGCGCAACAAATGCGGTGATCGCAGTCATCCCTGTAGGTGTGAATCCTGCAGGAGTCGCGGTGAACCCGTTAACCAACCGCATCTATGTTGCTAATTTGAACAGCGATAACGTATCCGTTATCGACGGAGTAACCAATATGGTGCTGGCCACCGTTCCTGCGGGGGACGGAGCAGGCGGAGTTGCGGTCAATACGGCTACCAATGCCATCTATGTTGCGAATTTTAATGATAATACGGTCACTGTCATTGACGGATTAACCAACACTGTGGTGACTACCATTATTCCCGCTGGCGGTTCTCCTTTTCCAACGGGAATCGGCGTGAATTCATTAACCAATACTATTTATGTAGCTGAATTCAACTCGGATATTGTTACCGTCATTGACGGGGCTACGAATACGGTTATTACACAGATTCCCGTGCAGGTGAACCCGTTCCGGGTGGGTGTTGATCCCTTGACGAACCGGATTTATGTCTCGAACCTAACCAGCAACACCGTTTCCGTGATTGATGGAGCAACCAATACGGTGATAACTAACGTACCCGTCGGTACGACTCCGGGTGAATTGGGAGTGAACATCTCTACCAATGCCATCTATGTACCGAACCGGGATGACGACAATGTATCGGTGATTGGCGGATTAACCAATACGGTGATTACTACCATTCCGGTGGGGAATAACCCTAATGGTGCAGGCGCTAATCCATTGACGAACCGTATCTATATTACTAATCAGGATGATAACACGGTATCGGTTATTGATGGGGTCACCCAGGCTGTAATAAGCGTTATTCCGGTTGGTGCGCGTCCGTTCTCCGTCGGTGTCAATCCGTAGGCGTTCATCATCTTACCGCAGGGGGTGAAGGATATGATAGAAATAAACTCGGCAGAAGACATTATGATCCAGCTGTCTGGCATGGACCAAGTGAATTCTGAAGCCCGGATCTACGTTCCCGGATTAGGTGAATTCACGATTGTATTGCAGAAGAAAGAGGAACGCATGGCTGAAGATCCGGGCCGCAGCAGCGGGGCTGAAGCAGATGAACGTATAATGCCGGCAGCGGGATTAACAAGGAACCCTTATCTTTAGAGATAATCAGTAAATGAGCCTCTTCCGGTAAGGGAGAGGCTCATTTACTGGGAATATAAGATGGGTATGCTTGTCGCAACCCTCAAGGCAGCTGCACATAGAACGTCGTTGACTCTCCTATCACACTCTTCGCGTAAATCTTCCCTTTGTGCTGATCGACGATCGACCTCGCGATAGCCAGACCCAGGCCGTAGCCGCCCTGCTTGCGGGCTCTGGAAGTGTCCGTCCGGTAAAAGCGGTCAAAGATCCGCGTCAGATGCTCGGCAGCGATGCCTTCCCCGGTATTCGAGACGGAGAGGAGGACATCGTTATTTTGCTTTTTGAGTAAGATGGTTACAGCGCCCTTAGGATTCGTATATTTCACTGCGTTGTCCAGCAGAATCATCACCACTTGCTTAATCTGTTCGCTGTTCCCCAGTACGGTAAGCTCCGGTTCGATGTTGTAGTCGAAGGAGATATTCTTCTCGAAGATCACAGCCTCCATGGTCAGAATAATATTCTCTACCGCATCGCTCATATTGAACTTGCTGTGGATCATGCCTGTCCGGGAATCATCCATCTCTGTCAGGTACAGCAGGTCGTTGGTCAGCCGGGTCATGCGCTCCGTCTCCGACTTGATATACTGCAGCCACTTCGCCTGATTGCGGATCGTATCGTCGCTGTTCGAGAGCAGCACATCCGCGTTGGTGTTGATGATCGTCAGCGGCGTCTTCAGCTCATGCGAGGCATCGGCGATGAACTGCTTTTGCTTGTCGAAGGCCTCCCGGACCGGCGCGATCGAGCGGTTCGCGAAGAACCGGCTGGTGAAATAGAGAATGATCAGCATCAGCAGGCCGACAGCTGTGAAGGTGTAAATCAGGTTGGTCAGGATCTTCTGCTGGGAAGAGATGTCCATGAAGACGATCTGCTCCTTATCCCCCGTATGCTTAACCATGAAGATCCAGCGGCTGCCGTCCAGCGTGAAGCGGCCGATGTCCTTGCCTGAGCTTAGGGCTTCCTTAAGTGCAGCGGTATAGAAGTCATCATCCATCGTGAATTTGGAGTCCTTGCTGATCAGCGTGCCGCTTGCATCGGTCTGTATGGTGAACGAGACGGAACGGTCAGGCTGGTAAGCATCAATGGGCCCTTTATCCATGGGCATGCCGCCGTCTGCTGCACCGCGGGGCCCTCCTTGTGCGCCGCCGGGTCCCTTCTGCTCATTGTCCGCAATCCGGTGCAGCGCCATATTAATATCGCTCTGCACATTGACGTACATGATGATATAGATCGTGGCAAAGGCGAGCAGCATCATGATGGAGATGGTAGCGAGATTGACAATCAGGAACCGGTTTCTGAGTTTATTGAACATTAAGTATTCACCTCTAATACATAACCCACGCCTCTAATCGTGCTGATGCGTACCTCTGAATTCAGGAAGGTAAGCTTTTTGCGCAAAAAAGAGATGTAGACCTCCACGTTATTATGCTCCGCTTCGGAATCGAAGCCCCACAGCTTCTCAATGATCTGCTCCTTCGAGGTTACGGCCTGCTTCCTTAAGATCAGCAGCTCCAGCAGCTCGGTTTCCTTAAGGTTCAGCTTGATTTCCTTGCCCTTCACGGTCAGCTTCGGATTCGCCGTATTCAGCTCAATATCTCCGAACTTCAGGCCATCCTCAGGAATCACTTCCCCTTTGCGCCGCAGGGCGGCCCGGATTCTGGCCAGCAGCTCCTCCGAAGAGAACGGCTTGGCGATATAGTCGTCTGCTCCGTGATCGAGTCCGGTGACCATATCGGTGATCTCCCCTTTGGCTGTCAGCATGATCACCGGCGTGGAGATGCCGTCCTTCCGCAGGGCCTTCAGCACGCTGATTCCATCCATCTCCGGCATCATAATATCGAGCAGCAGCAGGTCATAGATCCCGCTCTGCGCATAATCGAGACCTGATCTGCCGTCATGGACGGCGTCCACCGAGTAATTGTGCTTCTTCAATATTTGGGTCAAGGCTTCCGCCAGATGAATCTCGTCTTCTACAATTAATATTCTCATGGGATGAATCATCCTCTTCATAAGTAATGTACTTGCTGCTGAAGCCATTATAGCAAGATTACCTTTAATCAACCTTAACTGTACTGCTGTTCAGGTGCTTCCGGAGGTATTCAGGGCGAAATCATCGGATGAAATTCCAATCGTTCCAGGGCACTTATATAGAAGATACATCCGGAAGTGTTATCCCTGTGTTAAAAAGTCAGCGCAGTGTAAAACCATTTAAGATTCATTAAAGGTTCGGGGGCTAAGATACATTCATAAGCAAGCGAGGCACACACGAAAGTGCAGATAAAGGCAGTCTCCATTACACAACCCGAAAGGATCTGAACCCATATGGCGATCGAAGTGTTCAACCGTTACGAGAACAAATATCTGCTTGGCACTGAATCCTACATGAAGCTCTATAACGAACTGCTCGAATACATGGAACCCGATGAGTACAACAAACAGCATGAGTACTACTCCATCACCAATCTATATTATGACACACCCCATGATTCCCTGATCCGCAGCAGCCTGGCCAAGCCGAAATATAAGGAGAAGCTTCGCATCAGAGCATATGGCATTCCTAACGGCGAGACCAAGGTCTATCTGGAAATTAAGAAAAAGGTGTTCGGCCTGGTGAACAAGAGAAGAACCCCGCTCAAGCTGAATGAAGCCTATGAGTTTGTCGCCAGCGGGATCGAGCCTGAATTCAAGAGCTACATGAACAAGCAGGTGATTGAAGAAATCAAGTACATGCTGACCCGCTATGACCTGCAGCCGAAGCTGTACCTGTCCTATGACCGCAAGGCGATGTTCTGCAAAAACAACCGCGACCTGCGCATCACCTTCGATACGAACATCCGCTGCCGGCGGTACGATCTGAAGATGGAGCACGGCGTATACGGCGAAGAGCTGCTGGAGCCGGGCCAATGGCTGATGGAAGTGAAGGCCGAGAAGACGATTCCGGTCTGGCTGGCCAAAATGCTCTCGGAGCACCAGATGTACCGCACCAGCTTCTCCAAATACGGCAACGAATATAAAAAAATGCTGAAGAACAGCAAAGCAGAAAGAGAGAGTGCCCTATATGCTTGATTCGATTTTTTCCGCAGCCCTGACCACTACGGAGCTAACCTTCACTAATGCAATTCTAACCATATTGATCTCGATTGTACTTGGCGGACTTATCAGCTTCACCTACATGAAGACGAACCCTGCCGGATATTCGCAGAGCTTCACGCTTACGATGGTCCTGCTGCCGGTCATTGTGGCCATCATCATTCTGCTCATCGGCAGCAACGTGGCCCGGGCCTTCAGCCTTGCCGGCGCCTTCTCTATCATCCGGTTCAGAAGCGCACCCGGCGATCCGAAGGATATCACCTTCGTCCTGTTCACTATGGCCTCCGGCCTGGCCTGCGGGGTTGGATCATTCGGATATGCGGTACTCTTCACCATTATTCTCTGTATCCTGATGGTCGTGCTGAACCGCACAGGCTTTGGCCTCAGAAAGTCGATGCAAAAGACACTGAAAGTGACCATTCCCGAGAATCTGGGGTATGAGGAAGCTTTCGCGGAAGTCTTCAACAAGTTTGGTGTGGCTTACGAGCTTAAGAAAATCAGAACCACCGAACTAGGCAGCCTGTATGAACTGGTCTATGCCGTAACGATTGATGAGCACACCAGCCAGAAGGAACTGCTAGATGCTATCCGCACACGCAACGGTAACCTTGACCTCTCACTGACCATGGCTCCTGTCATGAATGACTATTAATGCTGGACTAGAAGGGAACGATGACAGATGAAGAACTTAATCTTAGGCAGTAAAATAGGACTGGTACTGTTATGCGCCGCAGTCATGTCGGCTTGCAGCACAAACGCCGCTACGCAAAATACTGCAAGTAACAACGCAGGTACTGCAGTAACGGCTGAGCAGAGCAGTACGTCTGCCGCAGTGCAGCTGGCAAGTGTGAAGCTGACGGATCTGGTAGCTTTTGATGAAGACGATGCTGAGACGGCCTGGACGGAGGCGGATTCGACCGCGGTTACACTGGCCGGAACGAGCGCTGCTGTCGACGGCGCCGGTGCCACAGCTGCAGGCGGAACAGTAACGATTACGGAAGCAGGGACTTATGTACTCAGCGGCACGCTCAGTGACGGACAGATTATTGTAGACGAGCAGGCGAAGGGAACCGTACGGCTGATAATGAACGGTGCACAGCTGACGGAGAGCGACAGTGCACCCATCTATATTAAGGAAGCGGGTAAAGTAGTGATTACCCTGCAGGAAGGCACAGAGAATAGCGTGACTGACGGAGCGGCTTATGTGTTCGCAGATGCGGCTACCGATGAACCAGGCGCGGCCATCTTCAGTAAAGCTGATCTGACCATTAACGGTACCGGCAAGCTGACGGTAACCGGTAATTACAACGATGGTATTTCAAGCAAAGACGATCTGAAGATCATGTCCGGCACGATTGAAGTGAAGGCAGCAGATGATGGCATCGTCGGCAAAGACCTGATCGCCGTACAAGACGGTACGATTACGATCAACGCAGAGGGCGATGGCATTAAATCGACCAACGACGAAGAAGCGGACAAAGGCTTCATCGCGATTGCATCAGGAACCTTTGATATTACCGCAGGCAATGACGGCATTCAGGCCGAGACGGCGGCTGTAATTGACGGCGGAACCTACACCCTGGTAACCGGCGGCGGCAGTGTAAATGCGGAAGTGAAGGCTGGTGAAGGCGGAATGGGCATGGGCGGCGGTGGCTTCGGCGGCCAACGTCCGGGAGCAGAGACTTCCGGGGATCAGGCAGCAGCAGGAGGAACTCCGCCTGCGATGGATGCAGCGGCAACAACAGACCAGGCTGCAGCTGCCAGCACCGATGCCGCTACCACCACGGAGACTGAATCGACCAGCGCCAAGGGGCTGAAAGCAGGCGGAGACCTCACCGTGAACGGAGGAAGCTTCAAGATTGATTCCGCAGATGATGCAGTGCACAGCAACAGCAATGTCTCCATCACGGACGGACAATTCGAAATTGCCGCAGGCGATGACGGAATCCATGCGGATTCCCTGACCTCCCTGTCCGGCGGAACGATCAACATTACGAAGAGCTATGAAGGGATTGAAGGAGGGAACATTACCGTATCCGGCGGTGAGATTCATGTAGTCGCGACGGATGACGGCGTGAATGTGGCCGGCGGCAACGATGATAATGCGGCTGCTGGGGGAACGCAGGCACAAGATCAATTCACTGCCGGAACCGGAAGCAACCTGCTGACCATCAGCGGCGGAACCCTGACCGTGGATGCAGCAGGCGACGGCCTGGATTCCAACGGGTCAATCACGATGACCGGCGGAACCGCAATTGTGAATGGACCTGAGAACTCGGGCAACGGCGCACTGGATTATGACGGAACCTTCAACATGACGGGCGGATATCTGGTGGCAGCAGGCGCTTCCGGTATGGCACAGGCTCCTGGTGAAGAATCCAGCCAGTATTCGTTAGGCATGACCTTCTCGGAAACCCAGCAAGCGGGTACAATGGTTCACCTGGAAGACGCTGACGGAACTACCATCCTGACCTTTACTCCATCGAAGAGCTTCCAGACGGTAGTTGTGAGCTCCCCTGAGCTGAAAGAAGGCTCATACACTGTCTATACCGGAGGCAGCTCTACCGGAACAGCCGTAGACGGATTGTATACGGATGGCGAGTACAGCGGAGGCAACGAATTCGTGACCTTTGATACCACCGGCAGTGTAACCTGGGTCAATGAATCCGGTATAACCACTGCCCCAAGCGGCATGGGCGGCCCTGGCGGCGGAGGCGGATTCGGTGGTGGAGGCGGCAGAGGCAACGGTCAAGGCGGCCAAGGCGGCACACCGCCAGCTGACGCCGGCACCACCAAGCCAGCCGATGCGGGCACCACGAAGCCAGCAGACGCAGGGACTACCAAGCCAGCGGATGCAGGCACCACGAAGCCAGTAGACGCAGGAACTACCAAGCCTGCCGATGCGGGCACCACCAAGCCAGCGGATGCAGCGGCCAGCACTAAATAAGCAGGCTGAGCATTTGTAGCCTGACAGCACAACAGAGACTATCCATTAGCGGATAGTCTCTGTTTCTGTGTTTCAGGGCGGCTACATGAAGTCGAAGAAGTAACGGATCACATGGAAGAACACGGGTGCTGTATAGGTAAGGCTGTCGATGCGGCTGAGGTAGCTTTTCTTCAGCGCAGCGAATTTATCATCATCGCCGATCAGCAGATCGCGCTTGAGCACAGATACGGTCAGGCTGCCGAAGAAGCCGCTGAGGCTGATCAGCATACCGGAGAGATACCCGAAGGCCGGGTTCAGCGGTGTGAGGTGCGGATAGATCAGATAGGAGACCGCTGTAGTCACAACGAACGCGCAGGCGAATCCTTCCCAGGTCAGGTAGGGGTTGGAGGTAGGAACGATTTTGTGTTTGCCGAAATAGATCGAGGCCAGATAGTGAACGGCATCATTAAGCTGGGTCAGCACGACCAGAAACAGGACAAGACCGGCCCCATATTCCGGCGACGCAAACTGGAAGTAGGCCAGGTGGCTCAGCCCGAAGACCATCAGCATCAGCCCCCACTGGGTGGCGCTGACACTGCGCAGGAAGCCCAGCGTTCCTTTGTTAATCAGCCTGGGCAGCGGCAGCAGCAGGAACACATAGACCGGAATGAAGACAATGAACATCCCGTACCACTCGATATAGACCCAGTAGAATTGCAGCGGAATGGACAGGTACGCCCAGAGGAACAGCCTGCGGTCCGCTTTTCTTGTCCGGATCATGGAGAAATATTCTTTGAGCGCGAAGAAGGCCAGTACCATCAGGGACAGCAGGGAAACGACGGAATTGGACAGGGTAGCCAGGCAGAAGATGAACAGCATGCCCCACCAGGTTTTGATCCGGAAGCCGATTCCGGTATAATCCTTGTCCTTCTGCAGTCTGCTGACAGCAAGATACAATAAGTGTATAACCGATAAAGCTGCGAAAATAAGTACGAGCGTAAATAACGAGCGGTTCATCAGCAATCACCAACTTATCTATGGGTGGAATTTCAATAAAGGAATTTTATGTTAGAATAAACAGAGTGTCCAGCTTATTTTGAAGCTTACACTTGATCTGATTCGTTTCCGGCAGTCTGTAGCCTTCTTAGTAGGCACTGCAGGCATGAATGTTGTACGTTCTACAACTCAGAATCATTAATAGCCGGGTGTACGGGAGAATTGTTGTATGAAATACAAGAATAAGTCCCGCTAAGCCGCTTGGAAGAGGCGAAATGCTGCCTTTTGTACAACAATTTTGAATTTGAGCCGATTTAATGAGGGAAATGTTGTATTATGTGCAGGATTCTGGCGAGTTACCGGATCACTGCCACATAAGGCCTATATACCAGACTATAAGGGGAAAATTGTAATGTCAGCTGATTCTTCGGTCTATATTCTGCTCACCAATACAGGTACGCTTTTTACGAAGCTGATCCAGGGCTACACCAAGGCTCCGTATAATCATGCCTCCATCTCGTTTAACCGGGAGCTGTCAGAGCTGTACAGCTTCGGGCGGAAGCATCCGGCCAATCCGCTGAACGGCGGGTTCGTGAAGGAGGATATCCGTACAGGTACATACAGCAAGTATCCGGGTACAACATGCGTCATCTACAGGCTTCAGGTTACAGACCGTGAGGTGGAGAAAATGAAGCGGGTTCTGCATGTCTTCATCCGCAGCCGCCAGAAGTATCTCTATAATATTCTCGGCGTCATCGGCATAGCGCTGAAGGAGCCGGTTGAATTCAGCAACTCCTACTTCTGCTCGCAGTTTGTTGCCGAGATTCTGGAGCGCTCAGGGATTAAGCTGTGGAATAAGCTGCCTGCACTCGTGACCCCGGATGATTTCCGGCAGAGCGACCGGCTGGAGCTGGTTTATTACGGTAAGTTAAGCGATTATCATCCTTCTGGGATGTAGAGAAAGTCCTCGTTCCCGTTAAGGGAAGAGGACTTTAATTATAGTTGAACCCTGCCTGGCTTAGGATGTCCGGATTGTGGTATTTTCAGTAAGAAAAGGAGAGTGGAAGTATGGTTCATGCCAAGGATGTGCTTGCCAATCAATTATTGGCGAATGCCAATGACCCCAGCTGGCATCTTCCGTTCATTCAGGCGGTAGAGGCGGTTACAGAGGAAGAAGCTTTCTGGAAGCCCGGAGCGGGCTTGAACAGTATTGCTGAACTCACCGGGCATTTGCTGTACTGGAATGAGACCTGGCAGAGCAGGTACCGGGCGGGGCGGGTGGATGCTGTCCCTCCGGTTGGTGATAACAACCGCAGCTTTGTGGTTCCGGAGGGTACTGCATTCAGCGAGCTGCGGGGAAGCCTGCTGCAGGTCTTGCTGCAATGGCAGACCCTGTTGTCCGAAGAGGGACTGGAGGGGCAGGTGGAAGGATTCCCTGAACCGGCTGCCTGGTGGGAAATCATCAGCAATGCGGCTACGCATAATGCCTACCATATCGGCCAAATGGTTGTGTTACACAAGCTATACATCACGCTTCGGCAGTAACCTATCTGCGTAAATACTGCCGGAACGATAAGAAGCATCCCGAACAGACCCGTAAAGTTACTTGCGGGTCTGTTTATGCTGCAAATATAAGAATGTATATGTTGCACACAATTTCCCCTGAAGCTTGATACCTGAAGTTGACCGCCGGGCTGCTTGTGCAGAAAGCCTTAATCTGTAATAAACTGGAGCATGTGATATTCTTGGATTATTGTCTACTGAAGGAAAAAGAGAGGGATTTCATATCATGAATGCTAATATCATCAGAGCGCTGGAAATAAGATATGCCTGCCGGTTGGAGCGGCTTACAGGAGGGTATACAAATTTCGCCTATCTGATGGCGGGGGCGGAGCCTCCGCTTGTAGCCAAAGTAACGAATCTGTCCAACGAAGACACGCTCAATGAGATCCAGGCAATGAAGCTGGTGCAGGGAAGCTGTGATACACCCGCCATACATGAGGTGTCAGAGATGGACGGGATGCGGATACTCGTGATGGACTGCATGCCGGGCGTAAGTGCACAATCCGTCCTCGATGCAGGAGACTGGGCAAGAGCGGAACAAATATACAGCAGAATGGGCCAGCTGCTGGCTTCCCAGATTCATTCGCAGCCGTATCAACTGCTGGAGCAAGGTCTGCGCCTCAGCAACAGGTCCGCACTTAGTCAGATGATTAAGAGGTTAGAATTCGTACCGAGTCCCCTGAGCAGGGATTCGCTCCAGCTCCTGTCGGCTGCCGATGCCCAGGACCAGCCTTGGGTTCTGACGCATGGGGATTACGGGGTACATAATATACTTTGTGAACCGGAAGGTACACTTCATGTGCTGGACTGGGAATGGGCAGAATGGGGCGGTCCGCTTAATGACGTGGCCTGGGTCTGCTGGTTCACGAAGCTGCATTACCCCGGGCAAGCCCAGAAGCTGAATGCAGCCTTCATCCGGGGCTACCTGTCCGGGAATCCGCTGTCGTTCACACCGCAGCAGTTGAAGGCATCCAGCCTATATAAAGTATGGAATGTGCTGCACCGGCTGCGGATTGCTCCCAAAGAGGTGCAGCGTGAGTGGGTTCGGCGTCTGGAGTGGACGCTGAATGAGGATTTCAGCGATCTGCACGGGAGTAGCCATTCATAACCGGCTGGACAGTCACTGCTCCGGAACAATAACCCGGATGTGACGCGGAATCGTGCTTAGCCGGATTGGGAGCGGCGGGCCTTCTTCACCATCGACATTGGTCTTCACCGGCTCGGGAGAGTGCACCGCGACTTCTCTGGCCGTGAAGTAGATAACATCTTTATGATTTCTCAGGTTGCCGAGCAGCAAAGAGATGCTGACTGTAACGGTGTTCAGCAGATTAAGATCCTTGACGATGAAGCAGTGAAGCAGCCCGTCATCTACAGCAGCACCGGGCGCAAGCTTCTCGAAGCCGCCTACTGAATTCGTAAGCGCCGCGATAAACAGCGGCGAAGAGCCTTCCCAGATCTCCCCGTCATGCGTAATGGTCAGAGCGTGTGCGCTGTTGCTGGCCAGCTCCTTAATGCCTTCTTTCAGATAAGCCAGGAAACCCAGCCGGGTTTTGTCTTCGGTGGTAACAGAAGAGAGTGAGCCGGCCAGTGAGCCCGCAGCAACCACATTTACGAACAGCCGGTTGTTCAGCCGGCCCATGTCGACTCTTTGCGTACGGGAGGAAGAGAGCGTCCGGATGGCATCCGCAGGACTTAGCGGAATCTGCAGGGCACGGGCGAAGTCATTCACCGTTCCCATGGGCACAATCCCCAGCGTAGGGCGGTGCTCCTGATCGGCAAGCCCGTTCATGGTCTCGTGAAGGGTGCCGTCTCCGCCGATGGCCACCACCAGATCATAGCCCCCGCTGCATGCCTGCACGCAGAACGCAGTGGCATCCCCCTCCCCGGCGGTTTCATGGATGGTAACCTGATATCCTGTGCTTTGCAGAATCTCTTCCGCACTGCGGATATAGTCCCGCGCGTCTGCTTTGCCGGACGCGGGGTTGATGATAATCATAGCCTGCTGCATACTGCACTCCTCTCTGTGTGTCTGGATTATTATCCATTACCCAACCAGGCCTAGCGATTGAATCAAAAGCGCCAAAGGGCAGCAAAAAGTCCCTTTGGCGCTTAATTTGTATCCGGGCATCCTCCGCCGCAGCTCCGGCCGGGATTACCTTCCTTCACTTCGTCTATGATGAGAATCGGCATAGGCTGCGCTGCGGAAGTTAAGTATCGGATCGTCCGACAGCTGTATCCCGGACGTGATGGCGGTGGGGTCCATTACCAGCCCCTCCGGTTCCGGAATGATCTCCGAGATATGCAGCCGGCCGAGATCGATTCTCCGGCGGTCCTCAGGCCAGGCACGGGTAGGGTCATCCGTCGGGTCCCCTTCTTCACCGAGAACAGCTACAAGCTGGAAGATGGCCGACTCATCCTTGAAGCGAAGCTCAAGTTCATCCTCCAGATAATGCTCCGGCTGCTGCGCCGCATCCTCAGCTGATAATGTACGCACTCCCGTCTCGGGAATCCACTCGAACCGCACGGGCTGCTGCCTTCCCTCTGCATTCACCAAATAATAAGCATGAATGCAGTAATAATGGCTCTCTGCGTAGCTGGCAGGCGGCTTCAGCCGTTTCACGGCCAGCAGACTCGTCTTGCTCTCGCTGAAGTGGACCGTGATCTCCTTGATCAGCTCCAGCGTCCCGAGTGTGCCAGCCTGTGCGCGGTGGGCCGTACGGACAATATCTATGAATGACTCAGGGGTGCGGGCAAAAAAGACAGGTATCGTCACTCCGACCAGATTGGTAATCCCTCCATCCGGCAGGCTAAACTGGACCGCCATTCCTTTGGCGGGCGAGAGAAGGTCCGCCAGCGCCGGATCGGTGGAGCTGCCCGAGAAACGGACCACTGCGTCCACCTGCTGCTCCTGTAGGTGTGCAGCGGTGGTGAATTCCATGCCCAGGCCGCTTGGCCGGAAGAAAGCACGGCAGCAGATTCCCTTGGCATGCGCGCGGCGGTATCCGGGATGAACCCCGGACAGATCCTCGATCGCGTCTACGGCCTCAGCGGCCAGGCTGGAATATTCGTCCCCGCTTGCGGGAAGATGGCTGATCCGATCAGATGTATTCATGCCCTACTCACTCCTCGTAAGATCATTTGTACCCGGACAAGCTGCATCAGTTGGATCATAGTTATTACCACACCGGCTTTTTACTTAAACTGCTTCTCGTAGACATCCACTTCATTATTGTGGTTATCCATGGCACTTCTGATCCGGACATAGCCGTTCGCAGTCCAGAATGCTTCCCCGGCCTTATTCTCCAGCTGAACCGCCAGCCTGACCGCGTGCAAGCCTTGCTGCTTAAACATCTGCTCCAGCTCATGGACGGCAGTCTTCCCGATACCCTGCCGGCTATACTGCTGGTGAATAACCAGAAGCCCGATCCATGGATGATGATCCTGTCCGTAATCGGGAAGGTAGGTAATTAGCCCGGCGTAACCGCTATGGGCCTTGATGTACAGCATCTTTTCTCCCATTTCGAGGTTCTTCCTGTTGTCTTCGCGGATCTCCAGCGGATGGAGGTACGCTTTATGCTCCACCATAAGGTTGAAGGCAGGCTGGGAATTAAGGATTGAGGCTTGAATCTGAAGGCTTTCCGGAGACAAGGGGTCGGAAACTTCTTCTAATTGGATGATGATAACCACCAGCTTTCTATTAGATGAATATCTAATTAGATGATAATATAATTGTCGCTGGCTAGCAAGCTATATGCTAAAATTAAGCAGGATTATCCCAAAAAAAGTGCTTAAGCAGAAATGGAGAAAAGAAATAATGAATGAATTACCAAACTGCCCGCAGTGCAGTTCCGTGTACACCTATGAGGACGGAGCGCTTCTGGTATGCCCGGAATGCGGACATGAGTGGTCTTTGAACACAGAGAATGCAAGCAACGTGGACCAGAAGGTGGTTAAGGATTCGAACGGCAATGTTCTGGCTGACGGGGACACCGTAACGGTGATTAAGGACCTCAAGGTAAAAGGCAGCTCATCCGTTCTGAAGATAGGCACTAAGGTGAAGAACATCCGGCTGGTGGAAGGCGACCATGATATCGACTGCAAAATCGACGGGTTTGGTGCGATGAAGCTGAAGTCGGAGTTTGTCCGCAAAGCATAAAACAGAAGAACCGGTATCTGAACCCCAGCGGGCAGCAGATTCCGGTCCTTTTATTTCTTGCTGATAATGGATTATCCAAAGAGCAGGGCCGGAACCGTGTCACGCATTGCATGGATTCCAGCGCCCTGCCTTGGTAGAGGAGTAAGAATGTACTTGATGTTATAAAATTCTGCGTGCGGTAACGAAACGTTTCTTCCACTGGCTGCCGAACGCCTCGATATGTACACCGAGGTCTTTGGAATAGGTATGCAGCATCTGATTATTTCCGGCATAGATAGCCACATGTCCAATATCAAGCCCGCGGGCGCTGAAGAACAGCAGATCTCCCGTGCGCAGCTCGTCCACTCCCACCTCAGTGCCTTCCAGCGCCTGGTCATAAGACACACGGGGAAGCTCGACCGACAGCGTGTCCGCAAATACCCGTTTCACAAAAGACGAGCAGTCGAACGTATCGGTCTGATCCGGCGAAGCCCCGAATACATAAGGCGCATTCAAATATTTCTTCCCGTAGGCAATCAGTGCGTCCCCTTGCTTCTGCAGCAGAGAGGCACTTCTGTAATCCGTATATTTCGGCTTGGAGGACAGATATCCGGTCACATGATCTTCCGTCCGCACCTCCAGCCAGAGGGCATTCACTTCGCGGATGACCTTGATTTTGCTGCCTGCGGGTAGCAGGGCAAGCGTGTTGGCTTCACTGTCCGAGTCCGGGGAGCTGCGCAGATTAACCCCCCATGTAATCGAGGTGTTATAGGCTGCGGCTGAGGAGATTAAGACGGAACCTGTGGATGCTTCCCAGGTGACGGTGCTGCCCAGGGCCTCACTGACGAAGCGCAGAGGAATCATGCTGTAGCCCTGCGACAGCTGCCCCGGTACGCTCAGGGTGAACGGTTGCCCGTTCAGCCGGGCAGTGGCTGAGCCAAGGGTGTAGGTCAGGGTAGTGCCGCCTTTGGTGGCCGTCACGGTCTTGCTGGTATTATTCCAGGAGAGCCCGGCGCCCTGGGCTTCAAACAGGTTACGCATGGGTACGAGCACAGTACCGCTGATATTCAGCGGCCGGGCTTCGGGCTGAAGCTGCTGCCCGTCCAGATAGATGGAGATAGGCTTAATCGTAGTGGCTGCTTCTGCATGGACAGAGGCTGGAGCTAACAGGGTCAGCCCGAGCAGGGAGAGCAGCGCAGTTCTTCTTGTTGTCATGGATTCATCACCTTATGGATAGATTTAACTCTATACATTGGACGTTGCCGGGAAGAAATGGTTCTGTGCCAATTGTTGGAAGGGGAGGCCGACCCAAGAGGAATGGGCCAGGCCTAATTGAGCTGCACTTGACTTCTGCAGGAATTCATCATAAAATCTAACCAGTTAGTTATAAACGGAGGTGGCAAGTATATCATCCGCAGAAAGTAAACGCAGCCCCAAAATCTACGATGCTGCCCGAACCAGAGGGATTATTCTTGATGCTGCCGAGAATATCTTTGCAGAACTTGGCTATTCAGCGGCAAGGATTGATGTCATTGCGAAGGCGTCCGGGTACAATAAAAGTCTGATTTATCAGTATTTTGGCGACAAACTGGGTCTATATACAGAAGTGGTCAAACGCGCGGACCAGATTGGCGAACAGATTACAGGCACGTTCGTTAGCGGATTATTGAAGAATGAGAAGCTTGCATCGGACCCTGAGGCGTTCAGGAGCTTCCTGGAATCTATGACCCGGGAGACGGTATCATTCCTCCTGGAACACCGGAGTTACCTGAGAATTCTATTCTGGGAGGCCGCTGAAGACTGGAAGACCTGGAATCAGATCACCTATCGTCCGGACGATGCTACGCAAATGCATGAATTAGCCTTAGCCGCACAGAAGAACGGAATCCTTCGCCAGGATCTGGACCCGGCGTTGTTTCCTATTCTGATTATGAATGTGACTACAGCTACCCTGCAGTCGTCTTCACGGTTTGAACATTTGCTAGGGACACTCGATTCCCCGCAGATGAGAGAAGAGACCACCCGGCAGATCGTGCAATTTATTATCCATGGCGTTATGGAGCCGTCTTTGCTGTAAGAGGCGGCTGTTTTTTTGGACAAATTATAAACAACTAGTTAGTTTTAAAATGAAAGAGAGTGATGATGATGACCGCGATCATTCAGACAGAAGGATTAACCAAGCATTTCGGCAGCCATCATGCTGTGAATCAGCTGTCTATTGAGGTGAACCCGGGGGAAATCTACGGATTCCTCGGACTGAACGGAGCAGGCAAAACAACAACCATCCGCATGCTGCTGGGCATGATCCGCCCTGATTCGGGGTCCTCCTATGTATTCGGACAGCGGGTGGATGCGGGCAGCCATAAGCTGTGGGCGAATGTAGGGTACATGGTCGAGACGCCCTACTCCTACCCTGAGCTGACCGTCCGCGAGAATCTGGAGATTATCCGCAGGCTGCGGAGTATTCCTGACCGCAAGGCCATTGACAGCATCATCGATAAGCTTCAGCTTACCGCTTACCGGGACCGCAAGGCAGGGACGCTCTCCCTCGGCAACGGGCAGCGGCTGGGACTCGCCAAGGCCATGCTGCATCATCCGCAGGTGCTGATTCTGGATGAGCCAACGAACGGGCTTGATCCGGCCGGGATTGTAGAGGTGCGGGAGCTGCTCCGGGAGCTTGCACTTCAGCACGGCGTAACGATTTTTATCTCCAGCCATATTCTCGGTGAGGTCTCCAGGCTGACGACGCGGATTGGCATCGTGCATCAGGGCCGGCTGCTGCAGGAGGCGGATGTGAAGGAGCTGCAGCATCTGCTCCGCAAGCGCCTGCTTGTGCAGACCCGGGACACGGCCAGTGCCCGGAAGAGGCTGATTCAGGCCGGATATGCTGTGCAGGAAGCCGGAGAGGGAACGCTGCTGCTTGCCGATGAACGTGCTATCGCGAACCCGGACCATATCTCCAAGCTGCTTGTGTATGCGGATATGCCGCCCACGCTGATTCAGGTGGAGGAAGAGGATTTGGAGGCTTATTTTCTAAGAATGATTGAGGCTGAAGGAGGAAAGAAAGGATGAATCAATGGATATCAGCCTTGGGGGTAGAGGTGCTGAAGCTTCGCCGTTCCAGGCTGTTCTGGATCTCGCTTGCCGCCAGTATGATGGTGCCGGTCATGATCGGGCTGGTCTTCTCGGGAACGATTGGCTCCCAGAGCAGCTTCGAGGGTGAGATCAATATGGCGGGACTCCTGAAGGAGCTGGGTATTGTGATCTCTATGGGGGGCCTCATCGGATTCGGATTTGTGTTCAGCTGGATCTTCGGCCGGGAATATTCCGACCGCACGCTCAAGGATCTGCTGGCCCTGCCGCTGTCCAGATACGGGGTGGCCGCCGCCAAGCTGCTTGTTGCCGCTGTCCTCAGCATGGGGCTGGCGCTAATGGTGTTCATCGTCGGCTGCCTAACAGCAAGGATTGTCGGCTTGGATGGATGGAGCCTGGAGGTCATTCTTCATGGCTTCGGACATTACGCGGAGGTCAGTCTCATGGTGATCTGCCTGAGCATACCTGTGGCGTGGATGGCTTGTATCGGCCGTGGTTATATGACTCCGCTAGGTGTGGTTCTGCTGACCATTGTAGTTGCCCAGTTCGGCGGGGCGCTCGGCATTGTGGAATATATTCCATGGGCCATTCCCGGATTGTTCAGCGGCGCTTCGGGGGAGGAGAGCTCCCATCTGGAGGCGATTAGCCGTATACTTCCGTATCTCACCGGCGGCATTGGCGTAATAGGTACTCTTGCCTGGTGGCGTTATGCCGACCAGACATAGATCAGGCGGACTTTTAGAAGGTTATCAATACGTATCAATGGAGGGGAATTAATATGGAGAAAATACCAAAGGGAACCGTACTAATCATGGCTATTCTAATTATCGGGACTATGCTCGGGCTGCTGAATCAATCTTCACTGAATACAGCACTGCCGAACATTATGGGCGATTTCCAGGTGTCCACGAGTACTGCCCAATGGCTGACAACGGCTTTTGCACTGGTTACAGGCATTGTGGTTCCAATTACGGCTTTTCTGATTCAGAGGTTTACAACCAAGCAGGTCTTCGTCTTTGCCATGGGTATGCTGACTGCGGGAACGCTCCTGTGTGCGGTCTCGCCGAATTTCGGACTGCTGCTCACCGGAAGAATCGTGCAGGCCGTCGGAGTGGGCATCATGCTTCCCCTGGTGCAGACGTTAACGTTCATCCTGATCCCGGTTGCCAAGCGGGGGTTCACGATGGGGATGATCGGGCTTGCAGTTAATTTCGCCCCGGCCATCGGACCTGTATTGAACGGGTGGCTGGTAGAGGATCATTCCTGGCGTTTGCTGTTCTATATTCTGGCTCCATACTCGCTGCTAATCACCGTCATTGGAGTCTTTCTCGTTAAGAATGTTACCCCGCAGGTGAAAAGCAAGGTGGATGCGTTATCCATGACGTTATCCTCGCTTGGCTTCGGCGGCGTATTATACGGATTCAGCGTCTCCGGCAGCAGAGGTTGGGGAAGCACGGAGGTGCTGATCTCCCTGGCGATCGGGTTCATTGCGCTGGGCCTGTTCGTCTGGCGGCAATTGACCATGGAGAATCCTCTGCTGGAGCTGCGGGTATTTACTAGTCCTGCTTTTACTATGGCTACAGTGATCAGTATGATTCTGATGATTATCATGCTGAGCGCCCAATTGCTGCTGCCTATCTACATGCAGACCATGCTTGGTTATACCGCGCTCAAATCAGGTCTCATGCTGCTCCCCGGTGCGATTCTCATCTGTATAATGTCGCCCATAGCGGGCAGGCTTTTCGATAAAATAGGTGCCCGGACGATGGTCATCACCGGACTCGGCTTGACGGTCCTCTCTGCCTTGCTGTTCTCGAATCTGACAGAGCATACGACCTATACGTTCCTGATGGTCGGCTACTCTCTGCGGATGGTCGGCGTCAGCCTGACCTTGCTGCCGGTCATCACCAGCGGGATGAATTCCCTCCCGCCTGCCCTGATCCGGCATGGGATTCCCGTGAATACCACGCTGCGGACCGTCGCCGGTTCCATCGGAACAGCGCTGCTTGTCACCATAATGACCCATAGCGGTGGCGGCCAGAAACAAACGGGAGATGTCCACAGCTTAATTCACGGGATGAATGTGGCTTCTATGGTAACGACAGGAGCCGCAGTAGCTGCGCTGATCCTGGCTTTCTTCATCAAACGCAAGGAAGCCCCTGCCGAGATTCCGGCGAAGGGCGTTGCTGTGAAATAACCAATGGTGTAATAGGGATAGGATAGTCTAGGCTTAATAAAATACTTTCTGCTGCAAGAGATCGAGCGCCTGCTCGATCTCTTTGCGTTCTGCAGCCGTTATACCCGCAATACGCTGCTCGAACCGGACGGCGATCTGCTGAAAGGCTTCGTTCATCAGCGCTTCGCCTGCGGCAGAGAGCATAATACCCTGCTTGCGGCGGTCATCCGGGTCGGTGATCCGGGTACAGACGCCCTTTTGGCTGAGCTTTTTCACTTCACGGCTCGTATTGGGCATCGACATCTGCATACAGTCACTGACCTCGCTGAGTGTTACCGGCTGGCTGACGGCGATGTATTCGAGAATTTTATATTGCAGCGGCGTTAAGGCCTCTGATTTCACATCTTTGGTAATATCGTTTGTTATTTGATGGACGGCAGCACTGAAGGCTACGAATTTCTGGAACAGCTGGTTGTTGTCCATAAGATCACCTCAGAGGAAAACATACCAAATTAATTATCAAAAAACAATTATCATTTGACAACTAAATTAAAACTATGCTATGTTTTTGTTATCAAATGATAACTAAAGGGGATACACTGATGAACACACTCGTTATTTATACACATCCGAACCACCGCAGTCTCAGCTATGCCTTTCTGCAGGAAGTGCTGCGCGGCAGCAAGGAGAATACGAAGATTAACGAAGTCAAAGTGCTTGATTTGTATGAGGCCGGATTTGATCCGGTGCTGGTGTTTAATGAGAATAAGCGCAGACGCGATATGTACCGTGATCCGGAGCTTGAGGAATACAGGGAACAGCTGCTGTGGGCCGATCAGATTGTGCTGGTCTATCCGATCTGGTGGGGAAGACCGCCGGCGATGCTGATGGGGTACATTGACCGCATGTTCGCTTCAGGCTTCGCGTACCGCGATAAGGGAGGACTATTGCCGGAAGGGCTGCTCAAGGGGAAGCGCGTTATCTGCATCTCCAGCATGAAGGGGCCGGCCCACTATCCGCTGCTGTGGCTGAATAACTCCCACAAGGCGCTGATGCGCAAAGCCCTATTTAATTTTGTGGGCATCCGCAAGGTGAAGTTCTTCGAGTTCGGCAGCATGGAGAGTCCGAAGGGCAAGCAGAGCCGTAAGCTGGAGCAGATTTACCGCTATTTCAAGACGGTAGGCTGAATGGGGTCCCGTCTATAATTTCCTTGTCCGCAGCTGCACCTGACTCAGATTGCTGCTCTACGACCCAGTCGATGATTTTGCGGGCGATGCTGACCGGCGGCGGAATAACGGGTAATTGATCTGTAGGGAACCATGCGGCATGATCAAGCTCTTCGCCGTCGACCGTTATTTCCCCGCTCTCATACTCTGCAAGGAAGCCGACCATCAGGGAATTGGGAAAAGGCCACTGCTGGCTGCCGAAATAGGTTATATTCTTGACCTTCAGGCCGACCTCTTCCATAGTCTCACGCCGCACACAATCCTCCAGGGTCTCACCCGGCTCGACAAAGCCGGCAATCAGCCCGTACATCCCGTTCTGGAAATGCGGAGCATGGGCGAGCAGAAGCTGATTATCTTTCAGAATTGCTGTAATGACGGCAGGCGCAAGCTGCGGGTAACTAACCAGCCCGCACTGCGGGCAGATCCGGGACCGTTCCGTCAGAGAGTGGGCGGTCTCGGTTCCGCAACGGCCGCAGAACCGGTGATTGCCGTCCCAGACCAGCAGCTGGAGCGCTTTCCCGGCAAGATGGAACAGGTCTTCCTCCAGCACCTCATATAAGGAGCGCAGCGGACGGAAAGCGAGGCCCGGCGGCTCGGGAGCTTCCGCGCTTACCTCTGAGGCGTAGCAGGGGAGACCCGCGAAGGTGCCTAGGTAGAGTATGCGCAGCGGCGTAACCGCCAGCTCTTCAAGGGAGCGGGCCATAGGGATGCCAGGAGGGGAGGAAGGCTCCGTAACAAGCAGCTTGCCGGATTGGAAGATGAGCTGGCAGGCCTCGCCGGTGAATTCAGATTCCGGAGTCAATCCCGGAACATAACGTGTATAGATGCTTTCTCTCTGTTTCTCCATTATGCAGAACCTTTCTGAAAGGGAATTTGTCTATTAAGAATAGCATGATAAGGGAATGCTAACCATTCAGCGTTATGCGCATCCCATACCTGTCATCAGCTGATGAAACAATCCATTTGACATTCCGTCAACATGTAACTACAATGGTTACAGGAGAGCGAATCACCTATGTTTACGGGAAATAACAACTGCTATTCAAATAAAAGATACTCATAATGGAGGAATTGAAATGAAAATCGCATTAACAGGAGCAACGGGTCAATTTGGTTCCATCGCAGCAGAGACCTTACTCAAGACCGTACCGGCTGAGAATATTGTAGCCAGTGTCAGAAACCCGGAGAAGGCAGCTGAGCTGCAAGCACGCGGAGTCGATGTCCGTCATGGCGATTTTGATCAGCCGGAGACGCTGGATGCAGCCTTTGCCGGAGTAGAGCGTCTGCTGATTGTCTCGGCAGACGGTGACAATGATACACGTATCCGCCAGCATAAGGCCGCTGTGGATGCCGCTGTCCGTGCGGGTGTAGGCTTCATCGTCTATACCAGCGTAGGCGATGCCGATAACAGCTCCCTGTTCCTGGCACCGGTACACCGTGCTACCGAAGAGTTCATCCGTGAATCCGGCATTCCTTATGCCTTCCTGCGCAATAACTGGTATCTGGAGAATGAAGCCAGCTCCATTCAGGCCGTGAAAGCCGGCGCACCTTGGTTGACCTCCGCGGAAGACGGCAAGGTGGGCTGGGCCACACGCAGCGATTATGCCCAGGCGGCTGCTGCGGTTCTGGCCGGTGAAGGCCGTGAGAATGTCATTTACGAATTGTCCGGCAAGCCGCTCACCCAGGCTGAACTGGCAGCCGTGATTGGTGAGGTGCTCGGGCAAGAGGTTAACGTACAGCAAGTAGATGACGCTACTTATGCGAAGATCATGGCCGGTGCAGGCGTACCGGAAGCTGCGCTGCCGATTGTAGTTGCCATCCAAGGCGCGATCCGCGACGGTGCACTGAATATCGAGAGCGGTGACCTGGAGAAGCTGCTGAACCGTCCGCTTACACCGCTTAGTGAAGGTGTACGCCAGCTTTTGGCCTAATCTCCTATCCCGGCATAGCAGCCTATGATGCCTATTTTCAAAAAATTCCCCACTTGCTAAATTTAGCGTGTGGGGATTTTTTTTGATCTATGGGTGATCCATACCTGAACTGTCCGCGTAACACTCATAACACTAACCTAAGGAGTGAAGCGAGATGACAATGAAGAAATGGATCGTTCCCATGTTAAGCATGACCTTGCTGATGCCGACAATGGCGGGTGCAGCGTCGCCGGCTGCTACAGCAGTGAAGGCATCGGTCAACACACCGGCAGCTGAACTGAGAGCCGGACTGGATTATTTGCTCTCCGAGCATTTCACCCTGGCGGTAACGGCCATGACCAAAGCCTATGACGGAACACCGGATGCGGCGGCCGCCTACAAGGCGCTTGATCAGAACGCACTCGATATGCAGCCGGCTATTGCTTCGCTGTATGGCGATGCAGGCGCAGCTGAATTCGAAAGAATCTTCCGCGCCCATAATCAGTACACAGAGGATCTTGTGAAGGCAACGAAGAACAAGGATACAGCCGCAATTCAAACGGCAGAAGATAAAGTAAGCGGCTTTGTAGACGAATTCGGCAATTTCCTCGGCACGGCGACAGAGGGCAAGCTTCCGGCAGCCGCAGCGAAGCAGGTCATCCGCAGTCACGAGGATCATGTCCAGGAGGTATTCGAGGATTATGCAGCGGGCGATTACCAGGGCGCCTATGAGGCCTACCGTAAAGGCTACGCTGAAATGTTCGGCATCAGTAAGGCATTGTCGAGCGCAATCGTTACCCAGATGCCTGCCAAATTCGAAAGCACCAAAGCCGATACCAAAGCAGCTGATCTGAGATCCGCACTCAATCAATTGGCTGGCGAGCATTTCGCCCTGTCAGTTCTGCAAATGCAGGAGCAATACGAGGGAAGGGCCGCTTCAGATGCGCTGATCCGCGCGGAAGCCATGAACACGACTGACTTCAAAGCAGCCATTGCCTCCATCTATGGGGCAGAGGGTGCAGCGGCATTCGAGCAAATCTGGGTAACGAACCATGTCAACGCCCAAGCTGATTTTGTATCGGCAGTCAAAAATAAGGATGCAGCAGCCAAAGCCGCGGTAGAGACGCGTATCGCCGGATTCGCAACTGAATTCGCCGCGTTCCTTGATTCGGCAACCGCAGGCAACCTGCCTAAGGCTGCAGGCCAAGCCGCGCTGACAACCCATGAGAATCAGGTACAGCAGGTGCTTACGCAGTATGCGGCGGGCGACTACACCGCTTCTTACCAGACGAACCGCGAGGGCTACAAGACCATGTTCAGTGTCGGACAAGCGCTGGGCAATGCGATTGTAACGCAGTTTAACGACAAGTTTCAGGAAGCAGCTACACCCGCTACAACAGATCCTGCAGCAATGACCAAGGTCTGGATGAAGGTAGGCAGCGGCGTGCTGAACATTAACGGCACTGTAACGCAAATGGATACAGAGCCCTTCATCTGGAGCGGCATGACCTACATTCCGCTTCGTTACCTGAGCGAAGGCATCGGGGCTGAAGTGAAATGGGATAAAGGGGCGCAGCAGGTCACGATTAAGGCAGGCAGCGACACACTGGTATTCTGGATGAACAAGGACTTCATGGAGGTCAACGGGATGAGACAATCTGTTGGCGCCAAAGTATTTGTGAACGACGACAACAGAACAGTCGTACCTCTCCGCTTTATTACGGAGCTGCTTGGCTGGGATGTACAATGGGGTGGAGATAAATCCATCACGCTAACTAAAAGCATGTAGGGTGAGGCCATAAACCCTTCAGCCTAACCGTAGAATCCCCGCAAACGGAGCACTTGAACAGTGCCCGCTTGCGGTTTTTTTTCGTGCGAAATCCATTTTTTACATTGACAACCTGTCCAGGCAACTATATATTTATCGATAATGATTCTCATTATCGTATAAAGTTGCACAATGTTATTTGGGATGAGGGGTCACTCCGCCGTTTAGTCAGCAGCAGAACAACAAAAATACATTATAAGATAAGGAAGGGTCCACACGCATGAACACAACAAGAAGGTTCTCTTTGAAAACATTATTAATTCCATTTGCACTTACTATAGCGCTGGTTGGATGCTCGAATCAGGAGTCTAATTCAGCCGCTTCACCATCTCCGGCTGCAACTGCTGCGGCATCTGCTGAAGCGGCTGCTACAGAAGCACCAGCCTCCCAGGATGCTACGCAGTATCCGATTACCATCAAGCATGCGCTTGGTGAAGCTGTACTTGAGAGCAAGCCTGAACGCGTAGTGACCATTCAATGGGCGAACCATGACGTGGCTCTCGCGCTTGGCGTTGTACCTGTAGGCTTCTCGGCAGCGAACTTCGGCGTTCAGGATGACAGCGGACTGTTGCCCTGGACAGCAGATAAGCTGAAGGAGCTTAATGTAACCGATCCGAATGTGTTCCAGGATACCGACGGTCTTGATTTCGAGGCCATCTCGGATGCAGACCCGGATGTCATTCTGGCCGCATACTCCGGAATTACACAGGAAGACTATGATACGCTTAGCCAGATCGCTCCGGTAGTCGCTTATCCGACGGCTCCTTGGGCAACCACCTGGCGCGAGCAGGTCCTGTTAAATGCAGAAGGGATGGGCATGAAGGCAGAAGGGGAGCAGCTGATCAAGGACACCGAAGCCCTGGTTAACGAAAAGGCGGGCAAATATCCGCAGATTAACGGTAAAAAAGTGGTTTGGGTTAACTTCTCCGCTGAGGACCTGTCCAAACTGCATATTTATACGCCTGTGGATTCCCGTGTCTCGTTCCTGTATGAGCTGGGAATGGTTTATCCGGAAAGCATTACCTCCCAGATTACGGACCCTACCAGCTACTCTTTGAGCTTAAGCGCAGAGAATGTGGAAGCCCTGTACGATGCTGATCTTATCGTCGGATATGGGAATGACGAATTGCTCAAGACACTTCAGGCAGATTCGCTGCTGGGCAAAATCCCTGCCATTGAAAGAGGTTCGGTTGCCTTCATCGACAGTGATACACCGCTGGTAGCTGCCGGAACGCCTAACCCGCTGTCCATTGCATACACGATTGATGAATACCTTGCCTTAATTGGAGGAGCTATTGATAAAATAAATGAATAGTTCACCGCTTTCGGACGATAAACAGCTAAAATTGCATATCCCGAAGAACTTTACCCCGGTCCTGATGAGTTGCCTGGTATTGCTTGTCTTGTGCGTGATAGCCTCCCTTGTACTGGGAGCGCGTCACGTGGGGTGGAATGAACTGATCGATGGTTTATTTCATCCGGAGGTGGACAGCTATGGGGCAAACGTAGTCCGCAAGCGGATTTCCCGGACGGTATTCAGTTTAATGTGCGGCGGGGCACTCGGAGTATCGGGAGCGCTGATGCAGGCGGTTACCCGCAATCCGATTGCCGACCCGAGCATACTGGGAGTGAACACGGGGGCATCCTTGTTTGTGGTTTGCGGAATTGCATTCTTGAACATAAGCTCCGCGAACCAATATATATGGTTAGCTCTGGCCGGAGCTGCGATTACTGCTGTATTCGTATTCGGAATCGGCTCAATGGGACGTGGCGGAGCCACGCCCATTAAGCTCGTTCTGGCGGGTGCTGCCATAAGCGCTGCCTTATCTTCTCTGGTCACAGCCATCATGATTCCGCGTTCTTATGTTATGGACCAGTTCCGGTTCTGGCAGGTGGGGAGCGTCGGCTCGGGAACCTGGAGCAGCATTACGACATTTATCCCGTTCCTGCTCGCAGGTATGCTGATCGCGTTCATTACGGCCCCGGCCCTGAATGCGCTGGCACTGGGCGATGATGTGGCGACGGGTCTGGGTGTGCGGACAGGCACACTGCGGCTCATTGCGGCGCTTGCAGGTGTTCTGTTATGCGGTGCCGTTACGGCACTGGCCGGGCCGATCGGCTTCATCGGCTTGTTATCAACTCACGTCATACGTCTTATCCTTGGATCAGACCTGCGTTTCGTTATCCCTATGTCTGCGGTTACCGGAGCCATTATTCTGACGATATCGGATGTAGGCGGCAGGCTTATTGGAAGCCCCGGGGAGCTTGAAGTCGGTGTAGTTACAGCGTTTGTAGGGGCACCGATCCTAATTCTATTAGCGATGAAATCGAAAGTGCGGTCATTATGACAAATCAGGCGATTGAATATATTATTGCAGGCAGACGCCGCAGACACCGCCGGGGCATACTGGTGACCAGCCTCCTCGCAGTACTTGCACTTATTCTGTGCTGCGCGATGCTTCTGCTCGGGAACACGATCTATCCGGTGACAGATGTCATCCGGGCGCTCTCCGGAGAGGAGCTCAAGGGAGTCTCTTTCGCGGTGAATATTATCCGGCTGCCGCGGATGCTGGCGGGACTGTTCGCCGGATTTGCCTTTGGCATTGCCGGGTACACCTTCCAGACCATGCTGCGTAACCCGCTTGCGAACCCGAATGTGATTGGCATTACGTCCGGCTCAAGCGCGGCGGCGGTGTACTGCATCGTCATAGTTCAGGCAAGCGGAGCGGTTATCTCCCTTGCTTCGGTAATTGCCGGTCTGGCTACGGTGCTGCTGATTTATGTACTATCCAGAGGGAAGACCTTCTCCATCGGGCGGCTGATCCTGATCGGGATCGGCTTGCAGGCTATGCTGGATGCTGTAATCTCCTATCTGCTGCTGATTAGCTCCGAGAAAGACGTTCCCTCAGCCATCAGATGGCTGACCGGCAGTCTCAACGGCTCGCAAATGCGCGAGCTTCCGCCGCTGGTGATCATCGTAATCGTCTGTACGCCAATCATCATCCTGCTGGGCAAGCATCTGAGTATACTGGAGCTTGGAGAACAATCGGCCACCTCGCTCGGCATAAGCACAGATAAGACAAGAATTGCGCTGATTGTCAGTTCTGTCTGTATGGTTGCGATTGCTACGGCTACAACAGGACCGATTGCCTTTGTCTCCTTCCTGTCGGGGCCGATCGCGAAGAGACTGGTTGGAACAGGCTCCTCGAATATCCTTCCGGCGGGTCTTGTCGGAGTTAATTTGGTTCTGGCGTCCGATCTGATCGGACAATTTGCTTTTGAGTATAGATTCCCTGTAGGCATCATTACCGGATTACTCGGAGCGCCATATCTGATCTTCCTGTTAATCCGGATGAATCGAAAGGGAGAGTTATAATGAACAAGGCACATCATTTCGGGGCCGAGCAGCTCGTAGCGGGCTATGAGAATAAGACGGTTATCCACGGTATAGACCTGGTGATTCCTGATCATAAAATAAGTGTGATTATCGGCTCGAACGGCTGCGGCAAGTCCACGCTGCTCAAAACAATGGCCAGACTTATCAAGCCTGCCTCGGGTAAGGTTACCCTCGACGGCAAGCCGATCTCTAAAATGCCCGCCAAACCATTGGCCCGCGTAATTGGGCTCCTGCCGCAGTCTCCGATTGTTCCGGAAGGAATCTCTGTCGCCGACTTGGTGGGACGGGGCAGATTTCCGCATCAGTCCCTGCTTGGCGGATGGTCCAGGAAGGATTATGAGGCCGTTGCCGAAGCGATGGAGATTATGAATATCACCGAGTTCGCCAATCATAATATTGATGAGCTCTCCGGCGGACAGCAGCAGCGCGTCTGGATCGCCATGGCGCTGGCCCAGCAGACAGACATCCTGTTTCTCGATGAACCGACGACCTTCCTGGATATTACCTATCAGGTTGAGATTCTCGATCTGCTCACCGACCTGAACCGCAAGCACGGAACGACAATTGTAATGGTGCTGCATGATATCAACCTGTCCGCGCGGTATGCCGACCATATTTTTGCGCTTCACACGGGTAAGCTTGTCGCTGCCGGTACGCCTGCAGAGGTGATTACAGGCACGCGGGTCAAAGAGATCTTCGGGCTGGATTGCACGGTAATCGCAGACCCTGTCTCGGGCTCTCCGCTGGTCGTACCCAGAGGACGGTATCATGATAGGCAGGCGAATGCTCTAAAGTAAGGAACTGGCAGGCCTCACATCCCTGGCAGGTCCCCGTTTCATACCAAGCTGTCCGACCGGTCAAACCGGAGGACAGCTTTTTGTGTATCCTTCCCCTTGTAGCCGTAAGACCGTTCCCTTATCATGAGAATGAAACAGGCAACGGGAATTGAATCTGAACTATTGCAGGTGATCCTATCAAAATTTCCATCGAGCAAATCAGCAGGGAGCAAGAAGAGGAGATCCGCATCCGGTGCCATGAAGTCGATGAAGAGATCTCTGAAATCGTAAATAAGCTCAAGACAGAGACCCTCATCATAATGGGGTATCAGGAGGACCATCTCAGCCGCATCAAGCTCAGTGATGTCTATTATTTTGAAGCCGTGGACGGCAAAGTATTTGTCTACAGCGAGAACCAGGTCCATGAAGTGAAGCAGAAGCTGTATGAACTGGAGGAGCTATGCAGAGACAAGAACTGCTTCCGCGCCTCCAAATCCACGATTCTGAACATCGCCAAGATTGCCAGTGTGCATCCGTCCCTCAGCGGCCGGTTCACTGCTTTGCTTGATAACGGGGAACGTGTAGTGATATCAAGACAGTATGTGCCGGCACTCAAACAAAGACTTGGATTATAGGGGGAGGGATCACAGCATGAAGTTATCTGAATTTGTCAAAGACATCATCCGCGATTTTCTGATCATCTTCGCATCCATCATGATTATCATTACAGTGCTGCGGCAGATTTATATCCCGGAGCTCGCATTTGACCTGATATCGATCTATACGATCATGAGCTTCTCCCTGCTTGGGGCATTAACGGGAATCATCTGGTACACTCCACATGAGATAAGCGAGCGGGCCATGCGTGTTAGAATCGTTGTTCATTTTCTCACCCTGGAGATTCTGTTGATTGCCCTTGCCAGCCTGATCGGAGTTGTGACTGGTGTATCCGGCGCACTCCTTCTTGCCCTCCAAATTGCCGTGGTATATGCCGTAGTCCGGGTGCTGTCCTATGGGAAGGATAAGAAGGAAGCAGAGCAAATTAACGAAAGACTTAAGGCTGTTAAGCAAGAAATTCACCATTAATCCCGAAGCCAGTGCCCCACTTTGTGGGGTTATTCTGCATCTTATTGCCCTGTAGCTACAGCTTACCGTAAATCTATATACACCCTTTTCGCAGTTTTTTATGATGAGTTCATATCTTAACTGGAAGAGGAGAATCCCCCTATGCACAGCCGCGACAAGCTCAAAAGCTGGATTAGAATCACCCTTTTTATCGTATTCGTTATACTGACACTGTCTCCCGTTATCGATTGGAGCTTCAGCTGGGTACTGCTGGCAGCACTGCTGTTCATGTTTGCGCTGAAGGGTACGATTGATCTTATCCGAAGGAAGGCGAATGCAAGTACGCCCAAACGTTCATTCAGGGTATTGAAAATCATTATAACCACTGTGGCACTGCTAATCGCACTTATACCGCCCATTCTATTCCCGCAGTACCGGGCACCTGAAGTGACCGGGGAATATGAGGTCAGAACGGCTGTTTACACGTATACGGACCCTAACCGGATTGAAGAATTCACGGATACCGGGGACAACCGGTTTGTGAATGTGGAATTCTGGTATCCGGGCAATGCCGGGGGAACCTATCCGCTGGTGGTCTTTTCCCATGGGGCCTTCGGAATCAGGGAGAGCAACAATTCAACCTTTACGGAGCTGGCCAGTCACGGCTATGTAGTGGTTTCCATTGATCATCCTTACCATTCCTTTTATACACAGAGCGTGGACGGGAAGATCACTATGATTAATGCAGATTATCTGCGGGAGTTTAACGACTCCAACAAAGACGGGATTTACACCATGGAAGAGCTGTACGGCTTTACGCAAAAATGGATGAAACTGCGGACCGGGGATATGAATCTCGTGATCGATACAATTCTTGAGAAGGCCGTAAGTGACCAGGACCCCGTGTACCGGCTGATCGACACTGAGCAAATTGGCGTATTCGGCCACTCCATGGGCGGTGCGGCAAGCGTGGCGCTCGGCCGGGAGCGCGGCGATGTGGATGCTGTCGTGAATCTCGATGCCCCATTCTTCAGCGAGCTTGTGTATGACCCTGAGATTAAGGATCTGGCGGCAAAAAATGAACCGTATCACGTACCGCTGCTGAACATTTACACGGACGATGTATGGAGACAGCTCGGGAAGAACTCGGCTTACGCGGCGAACAAGACCGATAATCCAAACTTTATGGATGCGTATGCCGTTCATTTTCAAGGCGCCAAGCACTTAAGCCTGACCGATCTTCCGCTATTCTCGCCGATCCTTGCGAATAAGCTGCAACGCGGGCAAGCAGATATTGATAAGTATTACTGCATTGAGACGATGAATGCGCTGATTTTGAAGTTTTTTGATTATACGTTAAAAGATACCGGCCGCTTTGAGCCGCAGGCGGTGTATTGATGGCAATGCAGCGGCGGCTATAAGGTGAACCCCGGGAACATTGTCCGTTGCTCCACCTCGGTGAATCCCAAGGATCTGTATAGCCCGGCTGCGCGGGTATTTAATTCCCAGACCTCAAGCCGGGCTATGTTCAAATCGTAAGCTAAAAAATATCTGAATATGTAATTCAAAATCACTTTGGCGATCCCGGTTCCGCGGACGTCGGGCGACACATATACCGTTTCAATATGACCGCAGCCATCCTTCGCGAAAAAGGTGCAGCCTCCCAGCAGTTTGCCTTCTCTCCGTAAGCTCTTGGTCAGAATTAAGGTTCACCGGTGTAACCTCTATATCTTCCGGCAAGGTATAGGTGAAGCCATCTTGAATGGAAGCCTCCATAACAACGCTGTAATTGGCCTCCAACCCGTTGCCCATATAGAAGCGCAGTTTCTCCTGATCCGGTTCAAATCCGGCGTATATTCTGGCGGTTAGATCCGGCCGCAGCCTCCGCAGCTCTTTAGCCCTTGTAAGCACTCCGTCAAATAGCCGCTGGCTAACCTCATTATTCTGTGATTCGGCTAAATGATCAGCGGGATTCACACTTATATAAATCAGATAAGGGGTATCGGGTGTCTGATGATGATTGATTGCCGGATACGTAAAGGCGCTCCCTAAGTAGTCCCCATGTTCACCGAATGCAATAAATATATTCTCTCTGCAGTTGCCGTACTGGTCTTCTTCCGGATTGATTATTTCAATATTCATCTAGCGCCCTCCTATATATCGTGTGGAGCTACCCCAAGAGGCAGCCCCTATACGTATTATGACATGATTCGGCCGGAGGCTGGAGGTAGAGTATTTCTTAAATAGTTTGCGGAAACCTGGAGGTTCATCCGGGAAAAGAATTCGTATTCTTTCAATGCAGAAGCGGCTTCGCGATGGCGATCAGTGCTTCTTTGCTTAAGAATTGTCCGCTCATCTCGTCAATCTGGTACTGGTAGGTGTCCCTACTTCCCGGAACCGCGGCTGACCACGTTAGGCTATTGCCGCCTTTATACTTGGTGTAGATCATTTCAGTGCCGTTGACAACGGCTTTTTCTGCGGTGAAATCTACTTGTTCATCTACATAAGCCGTGAATTCGCCTTCGCTTCTTGTTGTTGTCACCGTAATTTCCTGTTCTCCCTGCCTATAGACCGCAGTTAAATTGAGGATTTGGTCCGACAGCTCTACCGGCATTATCCCGTAGTTTCTGCCCGCTGCCTCGGCCTGCTTGCGCAGCTGATCAGCGATAGCCTTTTCTTCGTCCGGGGTAGGCGGGTGGAGCAGGGTGACCGGTTTGAAGTAAGCGGTGGCTGTCTGGAATTCATAACCTCCCGGAAGCTTGTCGGCTACGGTCAAAGATTGAGCCGATAACTTATTGCGGAGCGAAGACAGGTCGGTATAGACTAACGGTTTGTACTCCGTATCCAGCTTCCCGTCCGGATTATGGTCCAAGACGTAGAAGATAGCAGCGGTACCATTCTCAAGCATAGCTTCGCCTAATTCATGGCTGAGGTTCAAGCGCTGCAGCTCCTCCTCCTCATAGGCAGGGAACGCCTTCGCGGGCTTGACCTGATATACAACCTCACCCTGCTTGTTCTTCAGCGACTGATATTGAACGGCTGCAAATCCGGTGGAAGCTGTGAGCAGCATGCCCGCAACCACCAATAAGCTAATTTTATGTTTCATCCAGAAGACCCCCTTCACTTGATGTCCTGTCTCTAACCTCTTCATCACTTCCCCGGATATATCCGGATGGGAAAAGCGCGGATTATGAAGAAGTTCCTTCAGCTCCTGATCCTTGTCCGTATCCATAATGCTTCACTCCTTTCGCCTGAGCGTAAAACTTCCTGAATTTCCTAGCGGAACGTTCATACCGTTTGCGCAGCCGCGCGGTATTCTGGTGAAGCATCCGGCTGATTTCCTGATAGCTCAGCTCCTCCACGGTGCGCAGCAGCAGTAAGTTACGCTCCTCGGCCGTTAACATAGCCATCGCCTGCTGCACCGCAGCGTCCGGGTAATTAGCCTCCATATGCTGATCGACCGGCCGGTTCTCCTGGTCATCACGGTAGAACAGACTCAAGTATTTCGTCAGCTTGCGCTTGCGGATCACATCAATACACTGGTTATAGGCAATGGTGTACAGCCAGGCGCCGAAGGGGAGATTAGGATCATATTGTCCCAAAGAGCGGTATGCCTTCAGGAATACTTCCTGTCCGCAGTCCTCAGCCTCGTTATATTGGCCCAGCATATGATAGCAATAGAAGAAAATCGGCCGCTGATAAGCCTGCATAATGGCCTCGAATTTCTGGATATCCCCTGCCAGCACGGCTGCAATCCGTTCCTGCAGATCGGCGTTCTCCAAGCTTCTCACCCCCTTTATGCTCTGTACAACGAACCATCTGTTCATATTGTGACATTGCCGGCTAAATTTTTGAAAAAGATACGACAAAATAACGCCCTAGCCTTGCGGCTGGAATAAACGTCCCGGTTAGAGGATTCTATAGAAGCAATATCGAACATGATATTTCGGTGCATGGATTGCAAGGTTTCCTGTCTCATCCTCCCCTATAATCAGACTTGAAAGGAGGGACCGGTATGGATTGGCTGGACCGCATGAATAACGCAATGGAATATGTAGAAAAACATCTGGCGGATGTGATTGATTTCAATCAGGCGGCCAGGATTGCCTGCTGCTCAACGTACCATTTTCAGCGGATGTTCTCGTTCATAACTGATGTGCCGCTCTCGGAGTATATCAGGCGCAGAAGGATGACCCTTGCAGCCTTTGAGCTGCAGCAAGGCGGAACCCGGATTATCGACATCGCTATGAAGTATGGTTACGAATCGCCCGAAGCCTTCTCCAGAGCGTTCAAAAAAATGCATGGTGTAATGCCAATGTCAGCGCGCGACAAGGGCGTCTCACTTAAGGCTTATCCCCGGTTATCCTTTCAACTTTCAATTCGGGGAGATGTAGAAGTGAACTATAAAATCGAAGAAAAACAAGCTGTTGAAATGTTTGGCGTATCTACTGTAATTAATGCCGATGGCGAGAATCCGTTTATTGAAATCCCTGCCTTTTGGACCCGGTGTATTGCTGGCGGAGATGTGGGCCGGATTCGGGCTGCCGCGGGACTGGGGGAGAACGGCCAAATTCATGCGGTAATGTATAACAAGCAGGGTGAGAAATCTTCATACATGATCGGATATATTATACCCGAAAGCGGCTTGCCGGAAGGCTTTGAACAGCTGCATATCCCTCCGCAAACCTACGCAATTTTCACGACCGGCGTTTATCCTGATGGAGAAAGCAATATTCATGATTTATGGAAGCGTATTTGGGGGGAATGGTTCCCGGGCTCGAATTATGAAGCCACAGAGGGTCCTGAGTTTGAAATGAAGTATGACCGGGGCAATAACATGTATGAAATGGAAGTCTGGATTCCCGTTGTTAAAAAGTCCGCTTAATGATAGTTGTATTTTGTACAATTATAAACAGCGAAAAGGGTTGCTTGCCTCATATAACTGCAGTCTGTACAACTAAATCTGCCCTAAAGGGGAGAATCAAGGTTAAAATGGCAGTTTAATTGTACGAAATACAACTAAACGGATAATCGCTTATAAATCAGCCGATTTAGTTGTACAAAGTGCAATTAAGCCTACCGCATATACCGTAATAAGGTTACTCAAGCCCTCATATTTCTTAAACAATCTGCTGAAATAATGTGTATCTGAAGAACCGGCGCCAGATAGCTCGTCTTCTCGTAACGGCTGTCCTGCAGAATCTCTGATTCTTGCTTCCAAAACTCATAATGAATTCAGCGGCTTCTGTCCTGCGGCAGTTCATCTATTCATCCGCGTGAACACTTAAGGTATTGCGCAGATGCTTAACATCGTTCATGGGCGGACGCCCGAACATGCGGACATACTCCCGGCTAAACTGGGAAGGGCTCTCATAGCCCACGCGAAAGCCCGCGTCAGCGGCTTCTAATCCCTCTGACAGCAGCAAACGGCGTGCGTTCTGCAGCCGGATCGCCTTCTGATACTGCAGGGGGCTGATTGCTGTGACCTTTTTGAAATGCTTATGCAAGGAGGAAGGGCTCATATTGGCTTCCTTCGCCAATTCTTCAATCACAAGGGGCTTGGAGTAATCGCGGTTAATCAGATGTATAGCTTTGGAAATGTTATACGAATAGCTGCCGGCAATGGAGAATTGGCTGAGGATTGCCCCCTGATCACCCTTCATCACACGGTACAGAATCTCGCGGATCATCATCGGTGCGAGGAACTCAATATCCTCAGGGGTATCCAGAAGACGGACCAGGCGGACCAGCCCCTCCAGCAGCGGTGTATCGGATTGGCCCAGCAGGATCCCGCGTTCCGTCTTTGCTTCCCGCTGCGGACCACTGCTGTGGATGATGTCCAGTATGACCTCCGGACGAATAGATAACTGCAGGCTCAGATAGGGAAGCTCCGGCGTGGCTTCCGTAATCATCCCGACTACAGGCAGATGCACCGGGCTGACCATGTAGCTGCCCGGACTGCATCTGTAAGTATCTCCCGCCAGCGAAGCTGTCTTGGAGCCTTGTACAATCACGTATAACGAAGGCGTATTGACCGAATGTCTCGGCTCGGACACCTGGCTTGCGCGTCTGAAGCATAGCTCCGGCACGTCTGAAGCATGTGTTCCTTCTGAAGGCGCATGACGCTGAATAAGCAGAATCAGTTCTTGTAAATGAGCAGGGAGAGTAGAGAGGGAGGAGATGTCGTTCATGCTTCACTGCTCCTTTACGCGTAGGTCTAATGGCTAATTATATATACACCGGAGAGGATTAGGCAAGGATCGGAGGCGATCTGTCTACCTGATTGGGCCGCTGTTTACTTACAATGAACAGGCAAGGCCATTAGACCGTAGAGAGAAGGATGCAGTATGAGCATTGAGAATAAAGTTGTCGTCATTACGGGTGCGAGCAGCGGGATCGGGGAAGCGGCAGCGCTGCTCCTTGCGGAGCGCGGGGCAAAGGTAGTGCTTGGAGCGCGCGGAGCAGACCGCCTGGCGGCGCTGGCGGCACGCATTGTGAACAATGGCGGCGAAGCCGTTTATGCAAGCACGGACGTGAGACAGCGGGAGGATCTAAGCAGACTCGTTGCACTTGCCTGTGAGCGGTACGGGAAGATAGATGTGTTCGTCAGCAATGCCGGAGTGATGCCTATTTCCCCGCTCGACGACCTGCGCGTCGAGGATTGGGAGGACATGATTGACGTTAATATCAAAGGTGTTCTGTATGGTATTGCCGCAGCGCTGCCGGTCTTCCGCGAGCAGGGCTTCGGACATTTCGTGAACACTGCGTCTACAGCGGGACACAAGACTGTTCCCAACCAGTCCGTCTACTCCGGAACGAAGTTCGCCGTGCGCGCCATCTCGGAGGGGCTGCGCCAGGAGGCGGGCGACAAGCTGCGCGTCACCATCATTTCGCCCGGTATCGTCAAGACCGGCTTCACGGACAGTGTGACAGACCCGGCAGTGAGAGATCAGCTTGCCGCCGTCCGCGATAAGCTGGCGATGACACCGGATGCAGTAGCGCGTGCCATTGCCTACGCGATTGAACAGCCGGATAATATCGATGTGAACGAGATCGTGATCCGTCCTACTGCGCAAGTGTAACCTATTAGTCAGGACTGCCTGCGGCCCTCGAGCAGAGGAAGGCTGCAGCCGAATGCTCCTCTATATTAGAAACCAGGACCGCTGCTTGCATGCAGAGGTCCTGGTTTATTGTTGCAGCGATTTATTGTTACCGCGAGTAGGTTAACGGTCCATTCCTGAATCACCTGGAGAGCCGGTATCAGCGCTGATTATAATGCGCTCCCGATCAGCCCGTTAATCCCTTCCTCCAGCCCGGCGGTATCCTTATCCTCCAGCCATTCCTGCGGAACCAGCAGATAATTGCCGGAGCTGCTCTTAAGATAGCTGTAGATGATCTGGGCCTCATCGATCTTATGACGGCTCATTTCTTCTGTAGCCGCAATCAGGCTGCTGCTGCGGAAATGCTCCAATGCGGCAGTGGTAATCATCTTGGTAAGCTGTCCGCTGTCCAGCGCTTCAGTCGCCAGCCGGGTGCGGTAGAGAATCACGCTGCCCTTGATGAGAATCAGCTTGTGGGACTGCCCGTCCACCGGCTCCAGCACGATAATATTCTTGTTCTCCCCGGTGAAGCCGATCACCTGCTCCTTGTGCAGCAGCGAGTGGACCGCCCCGAGGTAATCACGGTACTTGGCAGCTGCTTCGAAGTCAAACCGCAGCGCAGCCTCCTCCATCCGGGCTTCCAGTCCGCTTACGATTGAATTGCCGCTCCCGTTCAGCAGTGCAATGATCTGCCCGATAATCTCCTCATACCGCTTCAGAGCCTCACCGCCCCCGCACATGCCGATGCATAAGCCCAGCGAATGGTTGAGACAGCGGGTGGTCCGGGAATGGGGGCTGCTGCAGAGAATTCTCTGCGATTCCTTAATGCCCTGTACAGCCCGCTCCACAGTGCTGCGGCTGGTGTAAGGACCATAGGAGAGACTATTTGCCTGTGTGCTGGGCTCATAGCCGATTTCGATCTGCCGGTACGGCGCAGTGCCCACGATGGAAATATAGCTGTAGGCGAGCGGATTTTTCATTTTGCGGTTGTACATCGGCTTGATCTCTTTGATCAGCTGGCATTCCAGCATGAAGGCTTCGAATTCCGTATCGGTCAGCCTGTATTCGAGATCGCGGATATGCTTGACAAGCTGCTTCACCTTGGGCGAGTGTCCTTTGTTATTGTAGAAATAGGATTGGACCCGCTTCTTCAGCTGCTTCGCTTTGCCGACATAGATGATATGGCCCAGACTGTCCTTCATCAGATACACGCCAGGCGATAAGGGAAGGTCTGCTACCTTTTCAGTTAAATTCGCGGGCATGGCGGCCGCCTCCGTTCGTCACATTCTTCAGTACCTTTAAGTATAAACCATGCCGCCCTCACCGGCGACTGGAAAAGCCCCATTCCCTGCACTACAATGGGTATAAAAATGGCTAAGCGCCTATCCAGGAGGTAATAAATATGAAATTCCGGACAACCGTTATACTTGGCGGCAAGACGGCAACGGGAATACCGGTTCCTGCCGAGGCGGTGGCAGAGCTAGGGACAAGCAAGAAGCCGGCGGTGAAGGTAACGATCGGGGAATATAGCTACTCCAGCACGGTGGCGACGATGGGCGGACAGTTCATGATTCCGCTCAGCGCGGAGCACCGCAAGGGTGCCGGTGTCAGTGCCGGAGAGGAGATCGAGGTAGAACTCAAGCTCGATACCCAGCCAAGGGAAGTGGAAGTGCCGGCTGACCTGGCTGCGGAGCTGGAGCAGCATGCCGGAGCGAAGCAGTTCTGGGACGGATTATCCTACACGAATAAACGGCGGTTTGTCCTCTCGATTGAGGATGCCAAGACGGCAGAAACGCGGCAGCGGCGGCTCAATAAGACGATGGCAAGCCTGAGCGAAGGCAAGGCGCAGTAGCACCCGTGTGACATAATCCACAAAGTCTCCCGGCCAAACCCTCTATCATTGAACTGATGAAAGAATGGGATCAAGTAAGCTGGGGGGCTGCTGATGAAATATTCTATCGGTGAATTCGCGTCAATTCTAGGGGTGACGGCAGATACACTGCGCTTATATGAGAAACATGATATTGTCCGGCCGATGAAGGATCAGCATAACAATTACCGGTATTTCAATGATCTGGACGCGCGCAATTTACTGTCGAGCAGATGGTACCGGAGCATGCAGATTCCGCTTCAGGATGTGGCCGGACTGATTAAAGACGCACCTTCCGAGCAAGTGGTAGAGTCGATAGCGGCTGCCGGAATGCAGCTGGAAGAAGAGATACGCCGCAGCACGCTGCTGCTGAATAAGATTCAGGAGATTCATGCCGAGCTTGGGGGGATCAGCGAATCCTTTTATACCTGCAGAATCAAGCAAGTGCCGGGTATGTACCGGATTCAGCAGACGAACAAGAACCATTTGCTGCAGAAGGATGGTCTCAAAAGAACCGTCCAGGCCTGGATGGAGCTGCTGCCGTTCACCTTCTATTCCTTCCGTATTGAGAATACAGAATGCATCTATGGAACCGAAGAGCTGGATTACAGCTGGGGGCTTGCCCTGCTGGAAGAGGATCAGCAGAAGCTTGAGGTCTGCCTGAATGACAGTGTGGAGTATCTGGAGCCGGCAACCTGCATCTCTGCAGTGATTGTCAGCACCTATGAGGAATACCTCGAACGGGAGTCCTTCGGATTCATGCTGGATTATGCGAAGGCGCAGAAGTATACGGTCAGCGGGGATATCAGCGGTAAAATCCTGTTTACAGAGCGCACGAACAGCTGCAACAAAACCTATCTGGAGATCAATATTCCGGCAAAACAAGCAGAAACGGAACCGCCCGCTTTTATACTTTGAGAAATATTTCACATATATTTCATTGACCTTGGTGCTGTACCAAGGTTTACACTCTGTGCGTAGTCAGCAGTTCTTAGAGAGAGAGAGAAGCGGGGCTGCACTAACCACACAGGGGGAGAAATAATGCATAAGCAAGCAGTACGGCCGTTGTTAAAAGTAAGCGTATGTCTGATCCTGGTTCTGTCGCTCATCAGCGGCTGCAGCGGCAATAATTCAGCCGGACCGGCAGCATCGGAGCAGCCTTCAGCATCACCGGAGGCTACGCAGCCGGCGGATACAAGTGCGGTACCGGATGCTTTTAAAGCGGGAACCTATAAAGCGGAAGCTGACGGCAAAGACGGCAAGATTCAGGTTGAGGTTACACTCGACGCCGAATCCGTAATCACGGATATCCAGGTGGTCAGCCAGAACGAAACGGCCGGCATTGGCGTGGAGGCCATTAATAAGATTAAGGAAGAGATTATTGCCGGCCAGACCCTGGCCATAGATGCAGTCAGCGGTGCTTCGGAGTCGAGCACGGCGATCCTGACAGCCGTTGAAGATGCGGTGAAGCAGGCGGGCGGCAACGTGGAGGCTTTTAAATCGAGAGCTGTAGTGAAATCGGGAGAAGGCAAGACGGAGCAGCTGTCTGCGGATGTCGTTGTCGTGGGTGCAGGCGCATCCGGCGTCTCTGCAGCAGTCTCTGCAGCCGATAAAGGCGCAAAGGTCATTCTTATTGAGAAAACAGCTACGATTGGCGGAGCAAGCAATCTGTCCTGGGCAGGTAAGTTCTACAACTCTTCAGCCGCTGTCAGCAGCGGACTTAAAGTGGAAGTAGAGAAGGAGATTGCCGACTGGATCGTTAATAATCACTGGAGAGTAGACGCAGCGGCAATCCGCCAGTACGTGACCAAGTCGGGTGAAACCTATGACTGGCTGACAGGCAAGGGCTACACCACTACCTTCCTTAACTTTGGCGGAGAACAGCTGCATATGTTACCGGCCTATGACACCCGCCAGGATCTGCTGAAGGCGATGCTTGCAGAATCCGTGGAAAAGGGCGGCGGACAGGTAATCACCGAAACAACAGCCCAGAAGCTGATTACAGGCAGCAATGGTGAGGTTACCGGAGTGGTTGCCGGGAAGGCGGATGGAACTGTGCTTGAGATCACCGGCAAAAGCATTGTCATGGCTACCGGCGGTTATGCCGGCAATAAAGAGATGGTCAAGGAAGCCTTCGGCTTCGAAGGCGTCAATGGCGGACTTGGACAGAATATCGGCGAAGGGCTGCAAATGTCCTGGGATATTGGGGCGAAGGTTCCCGATAACTTCGGGGGACAAATGCTTCACCAGACCCTGGCCAGAGCAACGGACAAGCTGAAGGCGGAGTATGAGCCGTTCGAAGCCAGCTATCCGCTGATGCTCTCCTACCTGCCAACGCTGATGAATGTCGGCCCTTCCGGGGCGAGATTCCGGGATGAAGCGGCAACACTAACCGCAGTAGCAGCGGCGAACACGAGTGCTTTTAACGGAGCCTATCATCTGGTCATTCTCTCGCAGGCGCAGATTGATGCCCTCAAGACCAAGGGAATGCATGGCTTGAAAGCACCCGGACTGCCGGGAATGCCGCCGGAATTCTATGCTTCTTTTGCTGATAAATTCACGCTGGACCAGCCTTGGAAGGATGCGGATAAAGTCTTCGAGTCCATGGTTGCCAACGGTGACGGCTTCAAGGGTAATACCATTGAGGAATTGGCAAAAAATGCGGGTATGGATGCTGCGGTATTCGCTGCCGACTTTAAGCTGTATCAGGAAGCGGCGAAGACCGGCATCGATACCGAGTTCGGCAAAGCGAAGGAATATCTGCTTCCGATGGGTGAGAGCGGCCCGTATTATGCAATTATTTCCGAGATCAATAATCTCTGCTCGGTGGGCGGCCTGCTTGTAAATACCAAGTTTCAGGTGCTGAATGACAAGCGTGTGCCCATCAAGGGATTATATGCCGTGGGCGTGGAGTCCGAAGGTGTACTCTTTAACGATACTTATGTAGGAAATGGCGTCGGACTGGGGTATTCCTTCACCTCCGGGCGGCTTGGCGGCGAGGATGCAGCAGCCGGGGCACTGGGCACAAAATAGAACGGTTTAAGCAATCTTCTTCTTTTCACCGATAAAGAGTTGTCCTGAACTTTTATCGAGAAGAGGAATGTTCGATGTATATTCCCATTTCCCGGATTCAAGCCGCTTCACTGACCCGTTCACCGCATCAGGAGGCCCATGCTCCGGCAGAGTCGTCTGTGCTTAGTTTCTCGGAGACTTTGGCAGCTGTTGCTGCGGCCATTGAAGATCAGGCACGCAGAATCAGGAAGAAATACGGCCTGCCTGTCCGGATCACAGCGGTGTCCAAGGACGGGAGCAAGGGTGCGGACAGTGCCGGCAAGGGAGCCAGGGATGATGTGCGGGAGATTGTGATTGCCCCGAATATCCTGCAGCAGATGAGCAAAGATCCTGTGGCCTTAAGAAAAATATACGGCTACATCGATGAGTATGTCGCCAAAGATCACCTCTCTGCTGATCATAGCCTGATCATCTACAGGGATGGTACTTGTACCCTGTCCCTTTCTGCCCCTTCACCGGAAGAAGCAGGGAAGAGCAGCGGGGGCCCTGCCGGGCAACCTGGCCTGTGGAGCGGAATCTCCACCCAGGACCGGCTGCAGCAGCTGGCCTTCATCCGGGCGCGGAGGGCAAACCGGCAGCCTTAATAGGAAACACCTGTATATTGATCTCGGAATCCGTGGTTTGCGTGGATTCCGGGATCTTTTTTTTATAAGATGGCGCAGCCGTGCCCGGTTGTACGAACACCAGCCTATGCCCCTGCATAGCATATAGCACTGAGCTTGCTATAAGGAAGTGGAAAGGGGCGCACAGGATAATGGGTATCCAGCTTACGGCGATTCATTGGGTGTACTTAGTGTTTATTGTGTTCATTCTGGCGCTGCTGATCCGGCGGCGTGATACGACAATGATCTGCGTGACCGGGATTTTGGCGCTGGGTCTGCTGGCAACGGCTACGCTCAGCGGGTCGGTATCGGGAATCTTCAACTCCTTCGTATATGCTACCAAAGAGCTGCTCGGCACCATTATGATTATCTCCATTATTGTGGCGATGAGCCGGATTCTGATTATTACAGGCATCAACGAGACGATGGTATCCCCGCTCACCCGGTTTCTGCGCACACCAGCGATGGCCTATTGGGGGATCGGGCTGATCATGATGGTGACCTCTTTCTTCTTCTGGCCTTCCCCTGCGGTGGCACTGGTCGGTGCAGTCCTGCTGCCTGTCGCTGTCCGGGTCGGCCTGCCTGCACTTGGTGCAGCGGTGGCAATGAATCTGTTCGGGCACGGGATCGCCCTCTCCGGCGACTATATTATCCAGGGAGCGCCGAAGCTGACTGCGGATGCAGCGGGTCTTCCGGTATCCAGCGTCATGCAGGCTAGTATTCCGCTGGTTATCGTGATGGGGGTTGTAACTACTGTCACTGCCTTCTGGATGATGCGCAGAGACCAGAAGAATGGAACGTGGAGAGACGGCCTGGTGGTCACTGCCCAAGGCACAGCAGGGCCGTTGTCTGCAGCCGGGACGGGCGATGACGGGACGGTACTCATGAGCGCCGGGCTTCGAAAAGCGCTGGCCATCGCCATCCCGCTGCTCTTCCTTCTGGATGTGATAGCCATGTTCATGCTGCACCTGCAGGGTGGTGATGCTACAGCTCTGGTCGGCGGAACCGCCGTGCTGATCCTGATTGTCGTTACCCTGCTGGCCCACCGCAGCCAGGGACAGGGGCTGGAGAAAATCACGGCCTATCTCATTGAAGGATTCATATTCGGCTTCAAGGTCTTTGGACCGGTCATCCCGATCGCAGCCTTCTTCTATCTTGGCGACTCGGCCTTCACCGAACTGTTCGGCCAGGTGTTGCCGGACGGCTCGCATGGCATCGTGAACGACCTGGGCGTTGCCCTGGCGGATCACGTGCCGCTTAATGGCGCCGTGGGAGCCGTGACGCTGACGGTGATCGGCGCGATCACCGGTCTCGACGGCTCCGGCTTCTCCGGCATCTCGCTGGCCGGCTCGATTGCCGGGCTGTTCGCCGCCGCGATCCATTCCGGCGCGGCGACCCTCACTGCCCTTGGGCAGGTAGCCGCCATCTGGGTCGGCGGCGGCACCCTGATCCCGTGGGCGCTCATTCCCGCCGCGGCGATCTGCGGCGTCAGCCCCTTCGAGCTGGCCCGGCGCAATCTGAAGCCGGTCCTGCTGGGTCTGGCGGCGATGACTCTCACCGCCATGTTTCTGGTGTAGGAGATGTCTGCATAAGATCCACGCCCCCAATCCATCCTAGAGAAGAACAGAAACCGTGATTGAGGGGGAAGTATTCTTATGAAGCATTACGAATCCAGTCTGCGGACGAACAGCACGGTGGATCAGGCACAGGATTCTGTGACCAAGCTGCACAACGCTGTAACTCAGGCGTTAAGCCATCCAACGGAGCAGATGATTGACCAGGCGGAGAATAGCCTGGAGCATGCCGAGGAAGCCGTTCGCCATGCTCCCGAAGGATCGGTCGGCGGACACGGTGTAGACTTGACTGAAGACAGGCTGGCCGAAGAGAAACGCAGACTCGCTTCACTGGACGAACCTGGCGCCAAGGCCCGCAGCTAAAGCCAGAGCTAAAGCCTGAGCAATAGCCCAGCGTGATCTGCACCGAGTCTGAAGCCGGCCTGAATTCGGCAGGCTATTAAGCACCTGCGTTACTGCTGCAACAGGCATTTCCGGATTTACTCCGGGAATGCCTGTTTGCTATATAAGAAGCACTAAAAAAATAACAAAAAGCGAAAGAAGCGGAGGGGAAATTTGGAACTGTAGGAGCGATAGCGCCCGCCTGAAAGCTTTCCGCAGGAAAGCTCGCTACGGAAGCATACCCAGTCACCGGATTTCCACTGCGAACAGCGGTAATAATCAAGAAATCTGGGGACAACAGCGGCCGGAAGTCCAAATGTTCACGCAGTGACGACTAAGCTTCACGTTCAAATCTTAAGTGCGTCTTATATATTTATCTAATTCGGGGCCAGCATATACAAACTTGTGCAATCATTCGGAGTGAATAAGGTTATAAGGTATCAGGCACATCTATAATTTACGTGAACCGGATCAGGGGAAGGCTACGTAGTAATACCACTAAGACGCAGACGCAACAAACATGACAAGACCATCATTCAAGGGAGGCATAAATATGCCGGAAGCTAATGATTCACGGGTACCGCTGGAGACACCGGAGATACTGCATGCCGAGCTTGCCCGGATTGCCAAGTGGGAGAAAGAGCAGAATAAGCTGATGATCTGGGACCGGATTACCCGTCTGCCGTTCAAGCTGCTTGATAAAATCACACCGAAGATTATTCATGAGAAGGTAGGCAAGCTGCTGGATGAGCTGGGCAGCTACATCCAGAATGGCGGCAACTATCTGGTTGCCGGGCGCAAGGTAGGCACGCTGATCGGGGAGGCAAGCGTGGCAGCCGGGGGGACGGGCAACGGGCCGTATCCGCTGGCTGTAATGGATGCGGCAGCGCTCCGGCTCTCAGAGAGGAGCCGGAATACGGCAACTGCCCAAGGGGCAACTACCGGCTTCGGCGGAATCTTCACCCTTGCTGCCGATATTCCGGCTGTGCTCGGCCTTTCATTGAAGGCCATCCAGGAGATTGGCCTATGCTATGGCTACGATCCGACAGATAAGGCGGAACGGATATTCACTGTGAAGGTGATGCAATTCGCATCCTCCGATATTGTCGGCAAGCGGACGATTCTGCGGGAGCTGAATTTGCAGGCCGGCGGGGATGGCAACATCATTGCCGGAACGAACGCGGCAGTCTCGAAGATTCAGGGCTGGAAAGAGGTTGTTATGGTATACCGTGACAATTGGGGCTGGAAAAAGCTGCTCCAGACTGTTCCGGTTGCAGGCATGTTCTTTGGCGCGTATCTCAACCGGAAGACGCTGGAGGATGTGACGGAGGCTGCCCGTATGCTATACCGCAAAAGACGGATTATCGCCAGGCTGGCTGAGCTGGAGCTGAAATAAGTGCTCTGATTGAAGCGGAACTGCGCATGGATGGCAGCGGGGCTGCCGGCAAGGCGGGCATCATGAGATAGAGGCAAGGATTACTGCCCTGGGGCTGCATTCCTTGCCTCTATTTCAGGAAAGGTATAAGGGTTCAGCCGCCTATGGGGCAGTTGAACCGAACGCCAGCCCTTTTCCGCCCACAGGTATTAGCTTGACCGGCTCGACTCCGGCAATCAGCGGCATGGCCCGCTGGATCGTGGCACGGGTGGCCTCCAGGGCAAGGGAAGCAGCATGGGCTTCCGCACTGCTCCATACTTCTGTGACCCAGAGGATATCCGCCTCGGATTCCGAGAGGTTCACGATATACAGCTCGCATTCTTGGACAGGCTCAGCCGCCGCTGCGGCTTCCAGCAGAATGGCAGCCAATGCCTCCCGTTCACCCGGTTTAGCGGTGAATTTCGCGTACATTCCGAATTTGCTCAACCTCATCACCCCAGCATGTAGTTATCCGCTCCAATAGCGGAGTTGATCAACATTATTTTACCAGAAACAAGGAGGGAAAGAATGAATCGAATAGATCAGCAGCCTAACATTGATGAATTAATCGGGCAGGCGGAAGCCTTCATCACTGCATGTTACCAGGAGCTGGACAAGTCAGAGAGTGAGCGGGAGCGGCGTCTTGCAAATATACGCGAAGAAGTGATTCTTACGGGCACCTATATACATACGGAGGAAGAACTAACCCATGGGGCGAGGATGGCCTGGCGTCATAACAGCCGCTGTATCGGAAGGCTGTTCTGGCATTCGCTTACAGTGCTTGACGCGCGCGGGGCAGAGACTGCGGAGGAGGTGGCCGAGGCGCTATTCCGGCATGTGGAGCATGCGAATAACGGCGGCAGGATCCGGCCGGTCATAACCGTATTCCGCAGCGGAGAGCAGCCGGATAGAGCTATCCGGATCTGGAATCACCAACTGATCCGTTATGCCGGCTATCCCGGGGACGGGGAGCAGCCGCGTGCCGGTGATCCGGCTTCAGATGAGTTCACTGCGGTCTGCCGGGAGCTGGGCTGGCAGGGGACAGGCGGGGATTTCGATATTCTGCCGCTTGTCATCAGCATCGGCGGGGAGGAACCCCGCTGGTTCCCCGTCCCGCCGGGACTTGTGCAGGAGATTCCGCTCACTCATCCGGAGATCGGACGGTTCCCAGAGCTGGGCCTGCGCTGGTACCCCGTTCCGGTTGTCTCGGATATGTGCCTGGAGATCGGCGGCATCCGTTACCCGGCGGCGCCCTTCAACGGCTGGTATATGGAAACGGAGATCGGCTCCCGGAATCTGGGGGATACAGAACGTTATAACCGCCTGCCGGCAGTGGCCGATCTGCTGGGCCTGGACCGTTCGACTAATACCTCGCTGTGGAAGGACCGTGCGCTGCTGGAGCTGAACCGCGCGGTACTGCATTCCTTCAAGCAGGCCGGGGTCAGTATTGTCGATCACCATACAGCGGCAGATCAGTTCGTCCGCTTCCAGGAACAGGAGAAGCGGCAGGGGCGTGAAGTATCAGGCAAATGGGGCTGGCTGATCCCCCCGATGTCGCCTTCGTCCACGCCGATCTGGAACGATAACACCTTGAGAGATTTGCATCTAAGTCCGCGCTTCATGTACCAGCAGAAGGCGTACGCGGACAGGTTAGATGCAGCAGCCGGTCCATCCAGTGAAGCTGGCGGCTCTGCCTCGTTGCATGCGGGGACGGATGATCCGGCAGCAGAGTCTGAGCAACAGGGCGCTGCCGAAGCGATGACATGTCCTTTCCATCACCTCCACTAACTCCGGTCCGGCGTCCGGTCCGGCAAAATAAATAATTATATGGGAAATAATTGGCTTAGCGCCGCGTGCAATCTCTCTGCACGCGGTTGAAAGGGGGGCTGGTGCGGCGATGCGCGATTTGATTCAGGCGGCACGGCTGTCTAGGCGAAAGGGCTTGGCAGTATGGCGGCCGGCAATAGTTGCTTTTGTTTTCATTTTTGCAGCTGCTAATCCAAAGTGAAATTTAGCCGGAATGGTGAGTGAGGTCTAAATTAACCTTAGGGAGGTGCTGATTGGTGCTGATTCGTGCTGATTCGCCTTCCGGGAGATTTTGTTCAGTAATTATTATTTTTCAGGCTGTGGTTGATTATTTAAAGATAGAAGTATATACTGCTAAACAAGAGAGTGATTGATCAATAACCTAAAGACAGCCAGACGATCACCTAACATTCCGGCAGAAAGGGAGACCTATATGAACAAGCAATCGGGCACTATCCGTTCCAAAGGAGAGGAGACCATTCCGGTAAACCGCAGGGAGCAGATTCTGGAGTCGGCTGTGGTTGTGTTTGCAGAACATGGCTATTACCGGGCTACAACCGCGCAGGTGGCCGAGAAGGTGGGGATATCCCAGCCGTATATCTTCAAGCTGTTTAAGAATAAGGAAGAGCTGTTCATTGCTGCGCTGGAGCGGGCTTTTGAACGGATTCTCCGCACCTTCTCAGGGCTTCAGGCTCCCGCAGACCAGCTGCTTGCAGAGGCCATTCAGCTATACGAGCAACTGATGGAGACCCATCCGAATGAGATTATTCTGCAGGTGCAGGCCATCGGCATCCGGGATGAAGCTATCCGCCAGTCGATGCAGGCTGGTATTCTGGAGGTAACCCGTCTGATGGAGAGCAAGTTCTCGGCAGCAGGGTTTGCGCACCCGGAGGTGGAGGTGAGCACCTTCATGGCTAACGGTATGCTCTGCAATATCGCCCTCACGCTGGGAATGCCGGAGCTGAAACCGAAGCATCTGTAAGCACCGGTGCGGGCAGGAGGATGATCGGGAGTAACGGTGCAACAAGCGCGGGAGGAGGATTAAGCAAAATTTACAGCCACAGGCAAGAGTCAGCTGCATAATTCCCGATCCAGCCGGATCATCATTTTTTCAGTTTTCGAGTAGTGACTGATCAATAACTTAGTAATGCAATGGATAACTAGCAAAGAATTAAGCAAAGAACAAGCAAAGCTTGAACGAAACGAAATAGTGGTACGTGTCCATCATTTTCATTATGAACGCAGGTAATCGGCCATGAATAGATAATGTTGTACGTATTACAACTTGAGCTCATGAATATGGTGGGATTCGTAATTATTGTTGTACGAAATACATGAATTGTTCCGCTTAGCGGCTTGAATCAGATGGAAATGCTGCCTTTTGTGCAACAATTTTCAATTTAGCCCGATTTCATGGGTAGAATGTTGTATTTCGTACAGGATTTCAGTTAACAGCTTAAATTTAGTTTGGCTATATACCATTTATTTTTATTTTTATTATTTAGTTAGTGATCAATCACTAATAAAAATTAACAATAAATAAAAATTCATTATACCAGGAGGAATTTCAAATGATAAACAAAGCGATGGTACTGGGAGCAACCGGAGGGACAGGAACGGTGATTATTGCCGAGCTGCTTCGAAGAGGGATCGGGACTGTAGCCTTTGGGCGCTCCATGCCGAAGCTGGAACAGCTCGCGGCCAAGCTCGGGAATCCGGCAGGGCTGAGCCTGCAGACCGGAGATGTGTTCCGTGCGGATGATGTATTCAAGGCCGCGCGCGGGGCTGATGTTATTTTTCACAGTGCATCGGTGCCTTATCACGAAATGGACGCGAAGCTGCTGCCGATGGGTGAAGCTGTGATGGAGGCCGCGAACCGGCTGGGGGCGAAGGTAGTGGCTGTGGACGGGATTTATCCGTATGGCAGAAGAGTGAATGAGCAGCCGATTGCCGAGAACTATCCGAAGAATCCGCATACCCGCAAGGGGAAAATAAAGCTGGAATTCGAGCGGATGTTCTTCAGCCCGCGCTGGAGCGGCATGAAGGGAATGATTGTCCGCCTGCCGGATTATTACGGCCCCACGGCCAATGAAGCCTCTTACCTCGGATCGACGCTGGAAGCCATAGCTGCCGGTAGACCTGCGGTGTTCATCGGCAATATGAACGTTCCGCGCGAATACGTCTATCTGCCGGATGCGGCAGTGATGATGGTGGAGCTTGCCCTCCGCGAGGAGGCCTACGGGCAGAACTGGAATATTCCTGGAGCCGGCGTGATCTCCGGCAAAGAGATCGTCCGGATTGCCCGCGAAGCCGCCGGAAGCTCGAAACTGGTTATCCCCTTAGGCGCAGCAGGCTTGTCACTGCTCGGCCTGTTTGTACCGGTAATGAAAGAGATTGTCGAGATGCTGTATCTGACGAAGGAGCCGCTGCGGCTCAGCGGTGCGAAGTACGAACGGGTAGCCGGGCCGGTTCCGGCCACGCCTTTTGAACAGGGGATAACAGCGACGATCCATTCCCTCCAGAACCGTGCAGCTGAAAATGTGCAAATCCCCTCATAAAACAGGAGTAATCTGCAGAAGATAGAAATAGTCAGGTTTCCCAATCTGTGATACTATTTATTTCTATATACAATGAGGAAGTGAAGCTTAATGATCAGCATTACCATTCCGGCACCGGAAGTTACTATTTTTAAGCAGGAGAACCCTGTGCTCAGCCATATTTACGGATTTACGGATTTTCACCTGATTACCCGCGAAGCCGGCGGCATCTTCATGTTCTACAATGACAAGGATGAGCTGCTGTTTGTAGGCAAGGCACGCAAGCTTAGACCGCGGATCAAGAAGCACTTCGAAGATAACGTATCGGTCATGAAGCCTCACCGTGATGAAGTTACCAAGATTGAAGTCTGCCTCGTGGAAGACCCGGTCGACAGAGAAATTTATGAGACTTACATTGTGAACAAGCTTAAGGCGAAATACAATGTGGAGAAAGTACTGTATAAATAATGGTTTGGATGAAAAGCGTGGTCCCTGCTTCTGCGGACTGCGTTTTTTTGTTGTTCAGGAAATTATGCTGTTTGACCTTTTGCAGGCGGGGTTCCCGATGTAACTTGGATAATGATGCATGAAGGTGCCGTCCGGTCAGGATGGTGCCTGTTTGCTGTACAGTTAAGCGTTAAATCCCGGATTTGAACCGGGAGATGTATTACTCTGGCCTTAGGATGCTATGACAACACGCAGGAGTAATCCGGGATTTTCAGGCGCGTTGTGGTCCTTGTTTTTCGGGAACGCCCAGTACAAATGGCAGGGGTAATTCATCCTGAAATGGGCCAGGCAGCAGCTTGCTGGCGCAACTTGGGCCTTTGGATACATTTAGTAAAGTTAGATACTAAGGCTCACTAACGCATCCGCTAAATCAACTATAATAAACTCGTACATGCTCGACATATTTTGACATTTATAATGAGGTGATTATATAGATGGCGGCTCCGTTTTTTAAGAAGAAAGAAGCTGTGGACAAAACGGCCAAACCGGGTATGGTTCAAAAGGTTCAACTGGCCGAACCTCCGCCCGAAGATAGCGATAATTATGAGAAGGCTGAAAGTGCCCCCGGCCTCGTGTCCGTCGGCAAAGCGCAGCTGGATAAAAAGTCGCTGGATCTGGTCTTCGCAGTAGAGCAGATGATTCAGGCCAGAGCGCATGCTGAAACGAACAACCATGAGCTGCAGGACCGGCTGAATCATTCCAGCAGTCATGTGGAGAGGCTGGGACGGGATCTGAGGAACCTGAACAAGGTAATTGAAGAGCGGGAGAAGAGCATCCTGGAGCTAGAGCATAAGCTGGTGGAGAAGAATCTGAAGGTGGACCAGGTACTGGAGGATTACCGTGAGCTGCACACGACCCTGTCAGGAGAAATGGATGAGCTCAAGAGCACCATTGATCTGGAGCAGCAGAAATATGCCAATCTTGTACAAAAACATAATGATGCCATCTCGGAGAAGCTGAAGCGGATGAATGAGCTCGAAGAGAAGATCGGGCGCCTGGAGACAGAGAACAGTCACCTGAAACAGAAATACGATACGGTCCGGCAGGAGAAAACCTACCTCTCCAGCATGATCAGCGATTTCACCAACCGCATGACCGTACCCTTTGGCGGAAGCACTCCGCCGGCAGAGCGTAACGACAGCAACGGAGATACATAGGACTTATGCCAGTACACCCGGCGAACACTGCTCGGATGGTAGAGCTGCTGTCCCTTGAGCAGAGGCAGGGCGTCTATCAGATGGAGGTAGGTTTAACCCACAGCAGCGGTTCCGCCCGCCATATACTAATCATCGATGAATATACATATGTGCAATTGAGTATGCTTGGCCCCTTCGCGGGTCAGCGTGTGCGTCTGTCTCTCTATCCCAAATGGGACCCCTTCCGCCGCAGCTTTTTCAGCTCCCTGATCAAAATGAACCAGACGTTTAGCGAAACGCTGTATTATGCCTGCTCTGAGGAGTATGCCTCGCAGCTTGTAAAGGCGCGGCAGGAGGAAGAACGTCCAGCCGGGCCCGGGCCTGCTGCTCAGGTACCGTCACTTGAATTGCCGCAGCACAGACCTGGACATCTGAAGCGCAGCCGCAGCCTGCGGCCTGTCCGGGCCATACTGCTGCGCGGTATTCTGTTCAGCTGCCTCATCGCATTGTTCCTGCTGCGCATGGACGGCAAGCTGTTCAGCAACAGCGCAGAAGCCCATGAGGACCCGTTGCAGGCGGCCGTAGCTGCGGACGTCAGCAGTAGTCCCCTTATTAATGTTATACCGGTGATCCAGACGGCGGCCTACCAGAGCAGCGAAGTCCAGGCAGTCCCGGAAGAGGCTCCGGAAGATCCCCTGGAAGATACCCCGGAAGATACGTCTGCAGCGGCTCCGGAGACTTCGGTTGAAGAGATTGAACTGGACGGGAACAGCTATGAATACAGCCTGCCTCAGGGGTATGTGGCCTTATCCTTCGATGATGGGCCCTCGCAGTACACAAGGCAGATTGTAGATATTCTGGACGAGTATGGTGTGGCGGCGAACTTCCTGTTTATTGGACAGAACGCCAGCAGCCGCCCGGCAGAGGTCAGCTATGCTAATGAGCATGGCATGCCAGTAGGCAGCCACTCCTGGGATCACAGTGATATGACACGGAACAGCCCTGAGGAGAACCGCAAGAATCTGGAGCGGGCCAGCCGGGAATTGGAGTCGAACATGAACTCGGCGGTAACTATCTTCCGTCCGCCTTATGGTGCAGTTAATGATGAGCTGGCCGCTGAGGCGAAGCGGCAGCATATGAAGCTGCTGCTCTGGAACCGGGACCCCGAGGATTGGAAAGCCGATAATGCCCCGCAGGTTCTCCGTTATTTCCATACAACGGACCCGTCCGGCGGCATCTATCTGCTGCACGAAAAAGCAGTTACGGTCCAGGCGCTTCCTGAGATCATTGAGTATCTTCAGGCACAGGGACTGAAGTTCGCCGTCTTCAAATAAAAAGCAGGAAGCGTATCCCGGATCGCGGGGTGCGCTTTTCTGCGTATGTGCACGGAAATGACCCGGAATCGGCAGCGTTTCCCCTTGTTTTAATAAACAAAATTTGAGACAATAAGTTATTGTTGTTGCTAATGTCCCCCGCAAGGTAGAATAGATTGATTGAACTTTAAAGTTTTGAAAAGAGGATATGAAATGAATAAAGAATCCATTTATGGATTGACTTTGGAACAACTGACCGCCTGGCTGCTGGAGCATGGGCACAAGAAATCCCGTGCATCCGCTGTCTGGGAATGGCTATACCGCAAGCGGGTTACCAGCTTTGCAGAAATGACGGGGATGAACCCGGACTGTGTACAGCTGCTGGAAGAGCATTATGTCTTTCAGACGATGGAAGAGCATGTGAAGCAGGAATCGGCTGACGGCACTGTCAAATTCCTGTTCCGCTTACAAGACGGCAACCTGATTGAAACGGTGCTTATGCGGCAAAAGTACGGTCTGTCCGTCTGCGTCACCACTCAGGTCGGCTGCAATATCGGCTGCAGCTTCTGCGCAAGCGGGCTGCTGGCGAAGAGCCGCGATCTCACCAGCGGCGAGATTGTCGAGCAGATTATGAAGGTTCAGCTTGATCTGGATCAGGCCGGTCTTGGGCAAAAGGTCAGCCATGTAGTCGTAATGGGCATCGGTGAGCCGTTCGATAATTTCCGGCATCTGCTGAATTTCCTGATTACGATCAAGGATCACAAGGGTCTGGCCATTGCCGGCAAAGGCATTACCGTATCCACCAGCGGTCTGGCTGACAAAATCAGAGAATTCGCCGACGCCAATATGCAGGTCAATCTGGCGATCTCCCTGCATGCGCCGAATAATGAGCTGCGGACACAGATCATGAAGATCAACCGTGCCATTCCTATAGAGAAGCTAATGCCGGCGATTGATTACTACCTGGAGAAGACCAACCGGAGAATTACCCTGGAGTATATCCTGCTGAAGGATATCAATGACCGTGAGGAGCATGCCCTGGAGCTGGCCGAGTTAATCGGAGACCGGCGTCAGCTGGCGAATGTGAATCTGATCCCTTATAATCCGGTAGATGAGCATAGCCAGTATCAGCGGAGCGAGCGGGAATCCGTACGTGCGTTCTTCGACACGCTGAAGAAGCAGGGCGTCAGCGTCAGCACCCGGCTGGAGCACGGAGTCGATATTGATGCGGCCTGCGGACAGCTTCGCAGCAAGCAGATCAAGAAGACCAAAGGCAAGGCAGAGGTGCCGGCAGCGCAGTTTCCCGGATAAATTAGGCAGCAGTTTGTCATCATAAGTACGATGCTGTCTTGTAAAAGGAAGCAAAGGCGTTTCTACTTGTGTTACAATAATCTGGCAGTGATTTGAGAAATGAGGAATGCGACGTGTTGACATTTACAAGCTACACCGTGGAGAACGTAAGAGATCCTTTTGGAATACTAAGCGGCAAGCGATATGAGTTCGTCATTAACCTGGATGTGCCGGAAGATGATGAGCTATACGTAGAGAACGGTGTTTCGGCCCGCGTAATTGTGAAAGTGGAAGAAGAGCAGACAAGCATTGTCAGCTACGATCTGCAGGAAACCTCGTCAGGCCAGCTGCTCGATTTCGATATGGAAGAGGACGAGGAAGCAGCACTGGTTCTGTTCTGTTCAGAGCATTTGCCTGAATAAGACTCGGCTGTAAGTGCTGGAAGGAAACTGCTGAACCTGGCGGTTTCCTTTTTTATTGCCGTGAACCGGGTGAACGCATGCCAAAAACGGGACTGCCGCAGTCATCTGCAATGATGGCTGGATAGTCCCGTTCTTTTTATCTATAAACGTGCTATAAGCAGCCTTCCACATAATAATGAATCTGCTTGTTCCACCACGGCCAGTCATGACCGGCATCATGCCCCCAGTAGTCGATCCGTGCGGGAATGCCTTTGCGTCCGAGCACATCCTGAAGCAGCCGGGTCTCATGCAGCATTTCATCCTCATACGCGCCTTGTCCGACGCAGACGATGATGTTGCTGCTGCGGTACTGGTTCAGATAATAATCATCCGTCAGTCCCGGCAGATAATGCAGCGGTGAATTCAGGTAGATCTGCTCACTCATATAGTCGCCGAAGAAATAATAGGTGGAATAGACGCCGCTCAGGGCGATTAAGGTATCGAAATATTGCGGATAACGGAAAAAGAAGCTGGCACTGTAATAAGCGCCCATAGAGCAGCCTGAGATCAGAATGCGCTGATCGGTCCCGCCGTTGTTCTGCTTGCTCTGGTGGAGGATGCCGGGAATCAGCTCATGCGCGATATATTTATCATACTGCTCATGGCGGTGCACCCGGTCCTCGTTATTCCAGTGAGTGGAGAAGAAGGTCTCTTCATCAATACTGTCGCAGGCCCATATCTGCAGCTTGCCCGCTTCAATGAAGGAGGAGAGCGTGTCAATCATGCCCGAATCCTCATATTGATAAAAGCGTCCAAGCGACGTGGGGAAGACGAGCATCGGTTTGCCGGCGTGGCCGTATATTTTATATTCCATGTCTCTGCCCAGGTTGTGGCTGTACTCCTTATGGTAGCTTATCCTCATCCGTTAACACATCCTATCCCTCTTCTTGGTGAATATAACCTCTGATGTCCCTGACCTCCGAAAGCTCGGGAGAACGGAACTGATAAGCGCTGTTACCCATCGCTCTGCTGAAGACCTCTTCGATCTCGGCATAATTCACAATCTGCCCGCCGAATGTGCGGTAGATGTCCTCGTGGCTGTGAGCGTAATGCTTATGATTCTTGCGGCTGGCATAGCCGGTGTAATATTTGCCTTCGTAAGGACCGCCGACCTCATTGTGTACGATCATGCTGGCCCATTCTTTATAGACATCCACATCGTATGCGAAGTTAATGGCATCGGTCATCCAGGCGCCCGGGGGACGCATATTCACTTCCAGGGCAATGATCCGGCCATCCTTGTGTGATTTGAACAGCTCGATATGGAAGAACCGTTCCCGGATGTCAAAAGCCTTCAGAATATTCTTCCCGGCCTCTTCTACCTCGGGGCTGATATCTCTCAGACAGAAATAGTAGAGGTGGTTATCCGTGTTGACGACCTCCATGACACTATTCTCGAACAGGTGGCTGACCGCGAACCGCACATTACCGTCAATATCCACCAGCCCGTCATAGGTGAGGATAACGCCATCGATGAATTCCTCAATAATAAAGGCTACATCCTCCGGCTTGGTGTCAAAAAAGTGCTGCAGCTCCTCTTCGTTATTAATCTTGTACGTATTGCTGGCACCGGAGCCGAGATCGGGCTTAACCACCAGCGGGAAGCCGGCGCTTTGGATGAAGCTCTCCACGCTTTCACGCGTAGTCCCGGTGGAGAACTGAACGGTGCTTACACCGCTTTTATGGAAGAATTCTTTCATCTTGGATTTCTGCTTCAGGTTGGAGACGAAATCGGACTTGGTGCCGTAAATGTTGAAATCCGTGCGGATAGCGGCATCCTGCTCCAGCCAGTATTCGTTCAGCGACTCGAAGCGGTCAATCTTACCGTATTTATAGGTGAAAAAAGCAACGGCCCGCAGGATCTCCTCGTAGCTCTCCAGATTGCTTACTTTATAATACTCCGTCAGTGCCGACTTCAGCTTGTCCTCCAGCTGGTCATATTCGGCATCGCCAATCCCGAGCACCGTCGCCCCCTGCTGCTGCAGCTGGGTACAGAAATCAGCGCTGTTCTTGGGGAAATGCGGGGAAAAGAAGATAAAATTCATGCAGAACCAGCCCCTTTGGCTAAAATATAATTCCGAGTTAAACTGTATGATTAATTCAATCTACCAGTTTCGTCATTATTCGTCAATCCTTAGTCTGGCTTTTGCTGCAGTTTCCGGTTGAGCCTGGCCAGCAGCCCGCTGAAGGTCTGGCAGTCCACGGGAGACCAGTCTTCAAAAATCTGCTCATAGCGCTGCAGCCGGATGTCCCGGGCCTCGGCAAACGTCTGCGCACCCAGCGCCGTAATCTGAAAATAGCTCGATCTTCCATCCTGCGGATCAGGCACCTTTACCACATAATCCTTCGCCTCAAGGACGCTCGTCTGCCTGCTGATGGTAGAGGTATCGAGGCCGAATTCTTCGGCGAGCGCTTTAACGCCTACCTTATCGTGGTTCGACAGATGGTGGAGCAGGGTGTAGGAGGAGCGGTCCAGGCCGCCATGTTTTTTATCCAGCGAGCCGAGGCGGATTAGCGTAATGAGCTCATGGTTCAGGGTTTCGAGGTTTTTATCAGTCTGTTCATCAGCCATAGTTAGTATCCGTCCTTTATGATTGAGTAATTCTTAAGGTCCAGCCTTATATGTCTCCATATTATAAGTGATAATACAGCCCTAAGCGAAAGCTGCCGGTTATTTATGAAAGCATAATGAAACTCTAATGAAATAAGTCATATTGACTTCCAGGATGATAGTTGTATAATACACGTATATTGAAATGATTGTATCATACACCTATATTAGTGTGAAGCTAATGTTTATAGTGGTGGCAGTGCAGAGGAGAGAGCATACTTGGGTAATCAGACGGCAAAAAATTCATCATTCTGGCTTATTATTCTGGCCATCTTTTTCGGTAATTTCATGGCCATTCTCAGTACAACAACGATTAACGTTGCGTTCCCGGTGTTTCTGAAAGACTTCCATGCCGAGATCAGCACGGTGCAATGGATGATTACGGGTTATCTGCTGGCTACCGGCGTAATTGCTCCGGTCGTAGGGTATTTCGGCGACAAGTGGAGCTATAAATATCTCTATGTGTTTGCCCTGTCGGGCTTCACCTTGTTCTCCGGGCTGTGTACCGTGGCCTGGAGTATTCATTCCCTGATTATCTTCCGGACCCTGCAGGGAATATTCGGCGGGCTGATTATCCCGACGACGATGACGATGATTTATCAGTTTATCGAGAAAGAGAAGCAGGCATTCGCCATGAGCCTCTGGAGCCTGTCCTCCATGCTGGCTCCAGCCTTCGGGCCAACGCTCGGCGGCTGGCTCACCGGCTACTTCGGCTGGAAATCGCTGTTCATAATCAATCTGCCGATCGGCATCATCGCGATCGTGGTAGCGCTGAAATGCCTGCCGTACCAGCGTCAAACCGCCAGCAGCAGAAGCTTCGATCTGCCGGGATTCGTGACCGTGATTCTGAGCAGCGCTTTTATTATTCTCGCCTTCAATAAGGGGAATGCCTGGGGCTGGACCTCATGGAAGACCTTATCCCTGCTGCTGATTGGCGCAGTAGCCTTAACCTACTTCATCCGCCGGGAGCTGTCTCTGCAGGAGCCGCTGCTGAACCTTAGGGTATTCAAGCAGAACCGGTTCACCTACAGTCTGATCATCAACTGTATTATTACCGTTGCGTTATACTCGGGGACCTTCTTAATTCCGGTCTTCCTGCAGGATATTCAGCAGTCCACTCCGCTGAAGACGGCGCTGGTGCTGCTGCCGGGCTCAATCGTGATGGCGGTCATGTCGCCGGTCGTCGGCAAGCTGTATTCCCGGATCGGCCCGTTCTGGCTCATACTCAGCGGTATTCTGCTGCTGAGCGCTTCAACCTGGGAGCTTAGCCATATTACGCTGGCCGTTACGCATACCCGTGTGGCGATGCTGATGGCCCTGCGCAATGTTGGCATTGCCCTGGCCTTCATGCCGGTGACGAATGCCGGGATGTCAGCCGTACCCAAGCAGATCACAGGGCATGCTTCTTCTGTGACGAACTGGGTCCGCCAGGCTACAGGCGCGTTGTCCATTGCGGTGTTCAGCTCCTTGCTCGCCTCCAGGTCGCTTGCCCATCAGCAGGAACTCAGCGGCGGAGCTTCTGCGGCAGGTGCGCTGATCAAGGCGCAGGGAATGACCCTGGGCGTACAGGATATTTTCCTGATCGCTACGTTGGTTGGCCTGCTGGCGATTCCGCTGACCTTTCTGCTGAGAAGCGGAATCGGCAAGGCTGCAGCAGCTCCTGTGCTGCAGGCCGGGGCCGGGAAGCAGAGGGCGAACAGGTAAAAGGGCTGCCGCTGGATATACAAACAACCGTCACTCCAGATTCTCGCGGATCAGAGTGGCGGTTTGCTGTGTATACATAATATAGATAGAACGTTTCTACTGTAGGACAATCTGATAATCTTGTTTCAGATAGGCTCGAATCCGCTTGAAATCCGCCTCCGTAAGGTTAGCCAGCGGCTTGTTGCGTTCCCGCCCAAGAATGATGCCGATGGTCTGTGCTGCCAGTGCGGTGGTCGGCATGATTCGTGCACTGCCGTAGGCCTTGATGCTGGCGCCGACATTTTTTCCGGTCACCAGCACATTGTCATAAGACTTCAACTCGAAGGAGCGCAGCGGCAGTCCATAACGGTCCGGCTTGCCGTAGCCAATACCGGTCGGAATCGCCCGGGTCCCCTGCAAATCTATGGAGTAGCCGCCGATACTTACATTATCCCAGAACATCCGGCTATTCATCAGATCCGGGTAATCCAGGACATATTTAGTCTCATACCGGTTATAGTCACGAATATAGAGGTACTCCGGAAAGCCATTCAGCTCTGCTTTGGCGAAGCCGGGAATATTCTTGCGCAAGAAGCTTAGAATGAAAGGTGCTTCAGCTTGCCCCCTCTGAACTGCGGACGCTACGGATTTGGGGTCTGAGGGGTTTACATCGTAAATGAGCAGCCCGTTGATGATTACCTGGCCGTTTTTTTGGTAGGTGGCATTCAATCCTCGTAGCCTCAGCTGCTTGTCCTTAGTGATGTAGGTATTGGTAATATTGCTGAACCCGGTAGCGAAATGCCAGTCCACATAGGTATTGGGGCCATATTTCTTGCGCACATTCGTAAGCGGATAATCCTCCAGAATACGCTGGTGCAGCAGATTCCAATCTACATTTTTGAAATTGAGCATATAGGTAGCGGCCATATAATCCGGTTTCTTACCGTTATATATAGTTTCCATTCCCGGAATCCGGGCTTCCTTCAGCTGACTGCTTAGGGCGTTGTAATCCGTATTCTCCACCCAGTAACGGGACTGAATTGTAACTTTGTTGCCGTCCTTGCCGTGGTATGTAAGCGAGCTAAGTGTTTTGCCGCTGCCTGCTGTCTTAGTGTCTACATGATCCAGAACGACCCCGCTTTTCAGCGGAATTCCTTGAATGACCTTGTCAAAATACGTCTGGAAATCCGCAGCCTTGCGGATGGTTCCGGCTTTGTATCCGTTGAACAGGTTCTTGATTTCGCCTTGTACGAGACTTCGCTGCTTATTGTCATTCACGTCATCGAGGAAGAACATTTGTCCTTGGATCAATTCACCGCCCGGTTTGCTGCGGGGATCAAGCATCAGCACCTTAAGGCCCGCCTTAACGGCTTCCTTGGCGAGCAGTACGCCTTGAATTTCACTTCCGATAACAACGACATCATAGCTTGAAACCGCTGGTGAAGATGACGATGGCTTTGCTGCAGCTGCAATGGACAGGCTCGAACCCGAGAGCAGAATCAGTGCGGCGGCCAAGCAGATTGTAAAGCGGTATACTTTAGAGGATTGCATAAACATCAATTCTAAGTGCTCCTGACTGTGGTTGGATTTGGAATCTGTCCCTATTGTAAATGATAATGGGTTATTTTTGCTGTGCTGGAATTGTGGCGATTTGCCGCTGTAGCGCTTTCTCTTCGCATGTTGGGCGAATATGAGTTAGAATACAATAAAGCGAGCAAATAATAGGAGTTGTATACATGTCCAACAATGACGAAGTGTTTTTGACGAAAGAAGGCTTGGCCAAGCTCGAGGATGAGCTGAGAGAACTTAAGGGAGCAGGGCGCAAGGAGCTTGCAGCCCGGCTTAAGCTGGCGATCAGCTACGGCGATTTGAAGGAGAACAGCGAATACCACTCCGCGAAGGAGGATCAATCCTTCATGGAGACACGGATCATGATTCTGGAGAAGATGCTGATCAAGGCGCAGATTGTGGATTCAAGCAATATGGATCTGAGCACAGTCAGCGTAGGCTGCATCGTCATTCTGAATGATGTGGAATACTCCGAAAAGATTGAATATAGAGTGGTTGGTCCCGCAGAGGCTGATGTGCTGGACAACAAGATTTCTTACGAAAGTCCGCTCGGCAAAGAGCTGATCGGCAAAAAAGTGGGCGACATTATCAGCGTTAATGCCCCAATGGGCGTCATCAAATATGAGCTGCTTGAGATTAAAATGCTATAAATCTTAAATCCTGTAATTCTTAAATCCTGTACCCTGTTTTGATAAGGGTACAGGATTTTTTGTCTAAAGATAAGAATTTATACGCTGCGCCTGATAACCGGTGGTGGAGGTAGAGCCAGTGGATCGAAATAGATGGAATTTCTCCACTTGCTTATGAGCGGAAGATTACCTGCCGGACAATAGTTGTAAAATCAGCACTTAATAGGCTGCATATAAATCAGAATAGAGAAAAGGCAGGAAATTAAATGACGTTAATCCACTTAATTGCGGCAAAGGATCATAAAAAGCCGAATTAAGATACGTTTTTCCAACTATTATCTCAGAGTGGGATGCCTATGCCGTCAATTCCAGGTGAATGTCATGCGCCTTGGCAGAGCAGGGTAGTGAGGTCTAATCTATCCCTTGGTAAGGTGCCGATTCTGCCCTTCGGGCGGAAATTGTTGCAAAGACTGCAAGCGGCGGGCTGCCATAGGCAGTTTCTATTAAGGATATTGATTCCCGGTCTTAGACGCTCTTTGCCCCAAAGGTTATAGTAGGGAGTAACTAAGGAACAGAGGGGTCCTGGCTTGTGATTCAGACTGTACTATCGACACTTGTAGAGGTTATTGTGCCGCTGTCCATTCCGGTGGCCGCCGGGGCGCTGCTCGGACGTTATAAGAATCTTGACACGAAGCCCCTGCTGACGCTGTACCTGTATTTTCTCAGTCCGGCAATTATCCTGGATACGCTTGCTACGGCTGAAATCTCCTTCGATGATGTCTATAAGACGCTCGCATTCTCGCTGCTGAATCTGTTTCTCTTATGGGGGCTGGCTACCCTGATCGGTAAAATCCTGAAGCTGGCTCCGCCGGAAGCCGCCGGCCTGACGCTCATCTCCACCTTCACGAACAGCGTCAATTACGGTCTGCCGCTGGTGCTGCTGGCCTTCGGCCAGCTGGGCCTGGACAAGGCATCGGTCTATGTCATCGCCCAGATGGTGATTGTGAATACGATCGGCGTGTATTTTGCCGCCAGATCACAGTTCTCGGTGCGCAGCGCCGTGAAGTCAGTCTTCTCGCTGCCGGCAATCTATGCGGCCATTCTGGCCCTGCTGCTGCGGGCGCTCGGCCTGCATATGCCGCATGAGCTGGCTTCGGGCGTATCGATGGCTGCAGGAGCCTACTCGCCGGTAGTGCTGGCGATCCTCGGCGCGCAGATGGTGAAGGTCCGGGCTGCGCATACGGAGCGCAACGTGCAGCTTGCATTCTGGACGGGGCTTACCGTCCGGCTGCTGCTGGCTCCGCTGCTGGCTGCACTGGTGCTGCTCGCGCTGAACATTACGGGCACCTTATTCTCGGTGCTGCTGATTCTGGCCTCGATGCCGGTAGCGGTCAATTCCGTGGTGCTGGCCGAACGCTTCGGCAGCTCGCCATCACTGGTCTCGCGCTGTATTGTCTGGACTACGCTGGCGTCCTTCCTGGCTCTACCTGTGCTTATTGCTATGGTGGGCGGTTAGGGTTGCAGAGACGGCAACGAAGGGGAAAACGGGGCAAGGAGTGAGAGTAAGGAGTAAGAGTAAAGATTGAGAGTAAAGAGTGACAGTAAGGAGTAGGAGTAAGAGTAGGAGTAAGAGTAGGAGTAAGAGTGGGAGTAAGAGTGGGAGTAAAGAGTAGGAGTAAAGAGCAAAAGAAGCTCCCGCCTTCAAACTGTGAAGGCGGGAGCTTCTTCTATTAGCAGATATGCAGCATGCTGCACATCAGGCTGGACACCAGGCTGGACACCAGGCGGAACGCCAACCGCTTAGAAATCGAAATTGTCCGGATCGGGACCGGTCCGCTGATCACGATTGAGGCTGTCAATGCGGTCCATTTCGGCGTCACTCAACTCGAAATTGAATAGGGAGGCATTCTCGATGATCCGCTGCTCTCTGGTTGATTTCGGAATGGTGACGATCCCATGCTGCAGATCCCAGCGCAGGATGATCTGGGCAACGGACTTGCCGTGGCTGGCGGCGATTTCCGTTAGCACCGGCTGATCCAGCAACTGGCCCTGCATCAGCGGAGCCCATGCTTCGATCTGGATGCCATGCGTCTTAGCGAAGCTCCGCAGCGGCTGCTGGGATAGATAAGGATGCAGCTCAACCTGATTGACCATCGGCTTGATCTCCGCATCCTGCAGGATATCCTCCAGATGATGAATCTGGAAATTGCTGACGCCGATGGCTTTGACGCGGCCTGCTTTATAGAGGGCTTCGAGCGCTCTCCAGGACTCCTTGTATTTGCCCTTCACCGGCCAGTGAATGAGATACAGATCCAAATATTCTAAACCCAGCTTCTCAAGACTGGCCTCGTAAGCAGCAAGGGTCTCTTCATAACCAAGGTCTGCATTCCAGACCTTGGAGGTTATGAACAGCTCTTCGCGGGCCAGCTTGTTTCCGGCCATAGCTTCCCTGACTGCTTGCCCGACCCCGCGCTCGTTGGCATAGACTGCGGCTGTATCAATACTGCGGTAGCCGTGGGCAATTGCGGACTTCACCGCCTGCACCAGCCCGTCGCCGTCCTCTACCTGAAAAACTCCGAGTCCAACCCACGGCATACTCACGCCGCCCTGAAGTATTGTTCTATCTTGTAAATGCTCTGCCATATCGAATGACCTCCTGAAGGAATAGTGTAGTTAAAGTTAAGATAATAATTAGACAAGCGGAACATTCAATCCGCAGATTTGATTCGCTGTTGACAGAATAAAGACTTTAATTTCACACTGTAAGGGCAAAATGTTGTACGTAGTGCAGCTTTGATTCCTTGATATCCGGATTTACTAAAGGATTGTTGTATTAAATACAATAATTTCTTCGATAAGCCGCTTAGAAGACAAGAAATGCTGCATTTCATACAACAATCTTAAAATTTGCCCGGAATAAAGAGGGAAATGTTGTATTATGGGCAGGAATTTTAGAAGCAAGATGCTCTCCCCGTCACAGCCAGCGAGGTATTACGAGAAAGGGATTGCGGCAGCTATAGCCTATAATCAGACCATGCATACCGCTTGACTGCGCACACTGCCTTTTGCGGTATACACAGCACTTAGGCTTAAGCAGCTTCCGCCCGCTGCATACGTTCGTCTCTGTTCTCCAGCGCCCGGCTCCAAGCCGTGAGCAGAACGGCCCCGAACACCATGACAGCGCCTAACCAGGCGGTGTGAATCAGTCCCATATGATCGGTGACCAGGCCGCCGAGGTAGGCTCCGATGGCAATGCCTGCGTTGAACGCGGCAATGTTGACAGCAGAGGCGACATCTCTGGCGCCGGGCGCGAACCGGTCAGCCAGCATTACTACATAGACCTGCAGCCCGGGGACGTTCATGAAGGCGAGCAGCCCCATGAAGAAGATGGTGATCAGGGCGGCGGTTTTGAACGGAGCCGTGAAGGTGAGGATCAGCAGCACGGCGGCCTGCAGGGCGAACATATAGAATAAGGCGTTCATCGGCTTGCGGTTCGCTGCTCTGCCGCCGATCACATTGCCGATGGCAATGGCGATGCCATAGACGAGCAGGATCACAGCGACCGTCTTCTCCTGGAAGCCGCTGATCTCATGCAGCAGCGGGGAGAGATAAGTGAAGACGACGAACGTTCCGCCGTAGCCCAGGGCTGTAATGGCAAAAGCCAGCAGCAGCCGGCCGTTCGTCACCAGCTTGACCTGCTCGCGCAGCGGCGTGCGGGTCCCCTTGCGGAGTCCGGCGGGCACTAGAATCAGATTGGCGATCAGCGCGAGGATGCCGATCACCACAATGGCGGTGAAGGCAGCCCGCCAGCCCAGCTGCTGTCCGAGGAAGGTGCCGAGCGGCACGCCGGTGACCGTGGCTACGGTAAGGCCGGTGAACATAATGGAGATGGCGCTGGCCCTGCGGTTCTTAGGCACCAGGTCGGCGGCGATGGTGGAGGCGATCGACATGAACAAGCCATGCGAGAGGGCGGATATTACCCGGGCGGCCAGCAGGGTGCCGATTCCGCCAGCAGCGGCCGCAAGACTGTTACCGGCGATGAATACGAGCATCAGCAGGAGCAGCAGTGTTTTGCGGGAGACTCTTGTGGTCAGCGAGGTTAGCACAGGCGCACCGAAGGTTACGCCGAGCGCATACAGAGTTACGGTTAATCCGGCGGTGGTCACGGATATATTCAGGTCATCAGCTATGAGCGGCAGCAGCCCGACACTGATAAACTCGGTTGTTCCTATCGCAAAGGCGCTGATCGCCAGAGCCAGCAGCGCGAGGGTACTTCTTTTTGTGTCCAGAGACATGTTCTTCACTCCTACTATGGTAATCATCGGCCGGTAAGTGCTATTATGGAGTACAGATACGCAAATGGATAGTACGTACTTTAAAGTACTATAGGTACCAAAAAGTACCCATAACTACCCGCTGGGAGACACATACAGGGATGTAAAGTGAGCATACAGGAGGCATTATAATGGCTAAAAAATATAATATTTCAGTCGAGGCTACGCTTGAGGTCATCGGGGGGAAGTGGAAATGCGTTATTCTCTGCCATCTGACGCATGGCAAGCTGCGGACGAGTGATCTGAAGCGCCATATGCCGAATATTACGCAGAAAATGCTGACCCAGCAGCTCCGCGAGCTGGAGCAGGACGGCATTGTCAACCGGATCAGCTATAATCAGGTTCCGCCCAAAGTGGAATATGAGCTGAGTGAATACGGACAGACACTCGGCTCCATTCTGGACTCCCTGTGCGCATGGGGAGAGCAGCATATTATTAAAGAGTATGGCGATAAATTCGCCGTGCTTGAGGACAATGTGCTGAATAACAAGAAGGTGGAGCTGCTGCCCGGCGGCGTGGAATAAGGCGCAGCAGACCTATGACCGTACACAAAGAACCGCAAGCCCCGAAGGCTTGCGGTTCTTTGATATGCCTGGTGTCCGGCCAGCTGCCGAGATAAACAGCTGGACAAGGCGCTAATCCGGTTGTCCTTCACTGACCTGAATCGTGAAGATAAAGACGGCCCCTTGCTCAACATCCGGCTTAGCGTAGATTGTTCCGCCCATCAGATCGACCAGCATTTTGCAGATGGACAGCCCGAGTCCGGTACCCCCGAACTTACGGTTGATCGTAGCGCCGATCTGGGTGAACGGCTGGAACAGGTATTTCATTTTGTCCGCAGGAATGCCGATGCCGGTATCTTCAATAATGAACTCAAGCTCCATTACCCTATCCATCGCTTGCCGGAGATGAACCCCTACCTTAACGCCGCCCGAGTAGGTGAATTTGATTGCATTGCCGATCAGGTTGTTCAGTACCTGGCGCAGACGGTTGGGATCGCCTATGAGCAGTGCGGGAATGGCTGGATCAATGAAGGTCTCCAGGACCAGATTGCGTTCCTTGGCGAGTGCCCGGAAGAGATCAACGGTTTCCTTGATGCAGGAGTGGAGGTTGAACAGCTCATAGTCCAGCTCCATTTTGCCGGATTCGATCTTGGTGAAGTCCAGGATATGATTAATGACAGACACCAGTGCGTGGCCGCTTGTATGAATGATTTCGGCCATTTCCAGATCATCCGCCGCCAGCTCAGAGGTCCGCAGCACATCCGACATGGCAATAATTCCGTTCAGCGGTGTGCGGATTTCATGGCTCATCATGGCGAGGAAGCCGCTTTTGATCCTTAGAGCGACTTCGGCAGTGTCCTTCAGCTCGGTCAGAACACTATTCGCCGCCTCCAGCTCCTGGGATTTAAGCTGCAGCTCTTTGCGGGTCCGATAGAGGCGGACGAAGCCGTCAATTTTGCTCTTAAGCACGATCGGATGGAAAGGCTTGGTCAGGAAATCTATAGCTCCGGCTGAATAGGCCATCATATAGTTCTCCAGCTCTGAAGTCAGCGCGGTGAGGAATATAATCGGGATGTCACGTGACTTTTGACGCGCTTTGATCCGCTTCGCCGTTTCGAATCCATCCATGTCCGGCATGAGCACATCCATAATAATCAGGGCGAACTCCTGCTCCAGCAGACATTTCAGGGCCTCCATGCCGGAGGTTGCACCAATCAGCTGATAAGGTGTGTCGGCCAGCAAAGCCTGCATAGACAGGAGCTCATCCGGCCGGTCATCGACAAGTAAAATATTAATAGGGTACTCCATAATTCCTCCTACTGAATCAACCATAATTTCAGCACACTCACCAGCTGTGTCGTATTGATCGGTTTGGATATATAATCGTTCGCTCCGGCCTGCAGGCATTTGACCCGGTCTTCCTCCAGGGCGCGGGCGGTCAGCGCGATAATTACCAGCTGGTCATACTCCGGTCTGAGCCGGATATGCTTCATGGTCTCGTAACCATCCATCTCAGGCATCATAATATCCATGAATACGAGCTCAACGCCCGGGTGTGTCTCCAGATGCTCCAGGGCTTCTTTACCGTTCTGGGCAAAGCTGATCTCCATATTATAACCTTCGAGCACACTGGATAACGCAAAAATATTACGCATATCATCATCCACAAGCAGAATGCTTTTTCCGGCAAAGGCCGACTCCGGATTGTGCAGATTCTCGATCAGCTGCTGCTTATCCAGCGGCAGGTCAGCATGCTTGCGGTGGAGGTATAAGGCTGTGTCATCGTAGAGCCGTTCCATAGACCGTACATTCTTGATAACAATGCTCTCGGCGTAGTGCTTGAGGCGCTGCTCATCGGTCTTGCTGAGATCCTTGCCTGTATAGATAATGACCGGCAGGGTTTGCAGCTTACGGTTGGTTTTGACCTGCTCCAGCAGATCGAAGCCGGAAATATCCGACAGGCCTAAGTCCAGCACCATGCAGTCAAAATGATGACTGGCCAGATGCTCCATAGCTTCCCTGCCTGTGCCGACCGCAATAATGTTCACATCGGGATGCGCGATGAATTCGACAAGGCTGCTGCGCAGAATCTTGTTGTCTTCAACAATCAGCAGGCTCTTCACCGGACGGCGGATATACGTCTCAATCTGCAGGAAGGCTGCCTCCAGTTCGGCATAATCACTTGGCTTCTTCCAGAAGGACAAGGCGCCCATCGCCAGGCTCTGCTGATTCTCCTCGGCTGTCGAGATGACATGCACCGGAATATGGCGCAGCTCCGGCCGGCTCTTCAGCCGGCTGATAATCGACCAGCCGTCCAGAACGGGAAGATGCAGATCCAGCAGGATGGCATCGGGCTTGTAGGCATGTGCCAGCGCCAGACCCTGATCGCCCTGGAAGGCAACGATCGCCTTGAAGCCCCGGCTGCGCGCCAGTTCAAGCAGCATAGTGGCGAATTCCGCATCCTCCTCTATGATCAGCAGGAGAGTGTCGCCGGGGAGCAGATTGCCGCGGTCATCCTCCATCTCGGCATATTGCAGCAGCTTCGGATTGGTGATGGAAATATCGGGAACGAACGATTCCCGGAAAGCCGGATTCTCCCGGCTGCCGGTCTCGGAACCCGGCATATCCGCAGTGGCTGCGGCTGCAAAGGTAGCGGCAGCCAGCGCCTGTGCGTCCTCTCCCGGCTCAACTGCAGGAATGATCAGCGAGAAGGTACTGCCTTTGCCTTCAACGGAATCCACTTCAATTCTTCCCCCCAGCAGGGTAGCCAGCTCGCGGCAGATCGTAAGTCCAAGACCGGTGCCGCCGTATTTGCGGCTGGTGGTGCCGTCCGCCTGCTGGAACGCTTCGAAGATGCTCCCCAGCTTGGAGGCGGCAATGCCGATGCCGGTATCGCTGACAGCGAAGACTACTTCTTCGCCGCTGGTGCGGATGGACAGGGAAACGGAGCCTTGCTCCGGGGTGAACTTAATAGCATTGGACAACAGATTATTCATAATCTGCTGCAGTCTGTGGCCGTCGGTCATCAGATGGTCAGGCAGCCTGTTGTCTGAATGGACATCGAACCGGAGATTCTTTTTCTTGGCCTGCTGTTCAAAATGGCGGAAAATATGGTTGCTGAGGTCCTGTAAAGAGACCGGTTCAAGAACAGGAGTCATTTTGCCGACCTCCAGCTTGGCCAGATCGAGAATCTCGTCGATTAGCTGCAGCAGATCCTTGCCTGCTGAGAAGATGGTATGCACATATTCCAGCTGTTTCTTCTCAAGATTGCCTTCCTTGTTCTCGGCGAGGATCTGCGAGAGAATCAGCAGGCTGTTCAGCGGTGTGCGAAGTTCATGCGATACGTTGGCGAGGAATTCCGATTTATACTGGGCAGCCATGAAGATTTCCTGGGCCTGCGCCTGAATCTCCTCCTTCTGCTGCTCGGTAAGCCGGACTTGGAGCAGCAGCTGATCATTGGAGGCCGCTAGCTCTTCTTTCTGGGTCAGAAGCTCGTCGGCCTGAGCCTGGAGCTCGTCGGTCTGGGCCTGGAGTTCTTCCGTTTGAGCTTGAAGCTCCTCAGTCTGTGCCTGGAGTTCTTCCTTCTGATCCAGAAGTTCATTCGTTTGGGCCTGAAGCTCTTCAGCCTGATCGGCAATCTCGGCTTTTTGGCGTTCTGTAAGCTGGAGCTGCTTCTGCATATCGCGGTTCGCGGCCGATAATTCATCGGCTTGTGCCTTGATCTCTGTCGATTGCCGGCTGGTAATCTCCATTTGCTGCTGGAGCTCCAGATTGGAGGCGTACAGTTCTTCCGTCTGCTGCCTCAGCTCATCGGCCTGGGCTTCAATCTCGGCTTTTTGTTCCTCTGTCAGCTCCATTTGCGCCTGAAGCTCTTCATTGGAGGACAGCAGGCTCTCGGCCTGCATCTTCAGCTCTTCTCCCTGATCCTGCAGCTGATCCGTCTGCAGCCGCAGCTCCTCGGTTTGGGCCATAAGCTCTTCGGTCTGTGCCTCCAGCTCTTGGGTCTGTGCCGTCAGTTCCTCGGTCTGCGCTTCCAGCTCGTCCTTCTGCAGCCGGGTTTCGCTCAGCAGCTCTTCAATTCTGGCCACGCCGGCCAAAGTATTGATCAGCACCCCCATGTTTTGACCCGCCCGCTCGATCAGCTGATGCTCCTTATAACCGAACGGGTGCAAAGCGGCCAGCTCCATTACGGCGACCACTTCCCGCTCATGCATGATCGGAACTACGATAAGCGAAGATGGGGAAGCTTCACCCAGCGCGGAATGGACTTTGATATAATGCTCCGGAAGATCCTCCAGCACGAGGGTCTGCTGATCCGCCGCGCATTGTCCGACCAGTCCGCTGCCCAGCTGAATGGGTTCGCGGCGGCCTGCCGATTCGTCAAAGGCATAGCCGGCTGCGAAGTTTAGCTGACCGCCCTGCTTCAAATATACGGCTCCATAGCTTCCGCCGACAGCGGCAGCCAGCCTGCCGATAAATACACGCGCTGCCGTCTGCAGATGCACCGATCCCTGAAGCTGCATTGCCATCTCTGACACTTGCGTATTAATCCAGGCCTGCTCCTCCGCTTTCATGCGCAGTTCGCGTTCTTCAGCGGACCTGTGGTGAAGATCGGCTGCCAGCTTGTAGTAAGAAGCTGCGAGCAGTCCGAATTCATCCTTGCGTACGGTTGCCGCGGCTGCAGGATTAATTGTCCCGTCGGCGATATCCCGGGAGATGTTCGTAATCCGGTCCAGCCCGTGGTCAATATTCCGGTGAATGCTGAAGATGAGGCCTATTCCAATCAGAATCCCGCCCCCGCTTAATCCATTAATGAAGATACGCGGAATGCCTTCCAAATAGAGTGAAGATATAATAATCATACTGCCCAGCAGCAGTATAGTAACCGATGTTGCTAACCAAACCTGTTGTTTAATCCTCATAGTTCGCCGCCTTTGTTCAGTTAATACTACTAAATATATATAAGTATACTTTTAATAGACGCCCGGCGATATAGAGGACACAGAGAAAACACCGGAAAACCTGGTTTTTACAAGGTTTCCGGTGTTATTTGCCAGTTTAAGCGTGATTGCATTTCCCGGCAGGCGGCGGCGTCAGCGCCGCCGCCTGCCGCCCTGACGCCGCCGGGCAGCAGCCCGGTTCGAAGCAAGGCCGCCTGCACCGCCGCCGACCGCCTGCTGCTGCTTGGATCCGGGACTCTCGATGGCGGCATTGGTTCCGCCCGAGCTGTAGGTTCCGCTGCCGCTGCCGACCTGTGTGGCCGAGGAGCTTCTGCTGCCCCCCGGAAGCTTCACGGTCTGGTTGTTCACGACGATGACAATCTCCTTCCCCCAGCCGTGCGGATGAATCAGGGGGGCGTGATGTCGTCTGCCACGCTGTCCCTTACAGCCTTTATTGCCCTTACTGCCCCTGCTGCCTATGTTCGCCGCCGTCCCCCCGGCTCCGACACTCTCCTGCTGGCGGGTATAGGGCGAAGCAATGGCAGCATTGCTGCCCGCTGCGCTGCTCCGGCCGGCGCCGCTGGCAATCTGTGTGGTATTGGCTGCGTTGGTATATTGGTTATTGATAACAAACACCAGCCGGCTGATGCCGGCCAGCGGGGTGCGGGTAACAATCCGCTGCTTCCCTTTTTGAATAATGACAGTTATCCGGTCTTTTTGCTTAGCCATCCGTATCATGCCTCCCTGCACAGGTTTTCCTTATCATTAATGCGCAGAGGAAGGAAGGGTGAGGAATACAGGCGCTGTCCCCCCATAAACAAACGGTTGCCTAGTGAGCAGGGAGAATCGATGATGAAATACGCGTGTATTTCATGAAACACTTTGAAATTCACAGCAAATATACTTAAAATTTTGCTTGTAAGGATCATACAGAGCGTGTAAGATATACGAAGGTTTTTAAAAACAGACTTATCATAATACCTCATATAATCTTGGGAATATGGCCCATAAGTTTCTACCGGATGACCACTGTAATTATCCGACTATGAGTGAAATAGCGCATCTAGGGTTCCGTTTCTTGTGCTGCGGCAGGGGAAGGACTGGTCCAAGCGATGCGGACACGCTTATGTGTTACACCACTAAGGGACAAAAACCCAGAAGGACAGATTCACTTGAGAGAAACACTCAAGGGGATCTGTCTTTTTTATTTTAAAGGAGGAAGAATCGCTGTAATGAAAGTACTGGAGGAACGCATTAGACAAGAAGGCTTAATTCTATCGGAGACTGTGCTGAAGGTAGATTCGTTTCTGAACCATCAGGTGGACACGGAGCTTGCGCTGCAAATCGGGCAGGAATTCAAAGCTATCTTCGGAGACCAGCCCATCACCAAGGTGCTGACTGTAGAGGCCAGCGGCATCCAGTTCGCCATGGCTGCAGGCATTGCGCTGGGTGTGCCGTTTATTTATGCCAAGAAAAAGAAGGCTGTTACCCTCTCCGAGGCAGTCTATTCCGCACCGGTGCATTCCTTCACCCGTCAGGAAGACTACCTGATCAGCATCTCGCAGAAGTATCTCGGACCTGGCGACAACGTGCTGATTGTCGATGACTTTCTGGCTACCGGCGCAGCGCTTGTAGGACTTTGCGATATCGTGGAGGAGTCCGGGGCGCAGCTGATGGGAGTCGGCTGTGTCATTGAGAAGAGCTTCCAGGAAGGACGCAGCCTGCTGGAGCAGCGCGGAATTCCGGTACATGCCCTGGCGCGGATTGCTTCGATGTCTCCGGGGGAAATTCACTTTATAGATAATCCCTGCACCGGCACTGCCCGTGCGGAAGAATTAATTAAGGAGAGTGCAGGATGCTAAGCAAACAGAAGATATTCGCCCTCGGGCTTCAGCATGTGCTGGCTATGTATGCCGGAGCTGTGATTGTGCCGCTGGTGGTCGGCGGGGCACTGAATTTGAACGGAACGCAGATGGCGTATCTGATCGCAGCGGATCTGTTCACCTGCGGACTGGCAACGCTGCTGCAGATTATGGGCAGCAAGTATTTCGGAAGCGGCCTTCCCGTTGTACTCGGCTGTACCTTTACCGCAGTCAGCCCGATTATCGCTATCGCTTCAGGCTCCAATCTCCCGACAGCGTACGGGGCTATTATTATCTCCGGTCTGTTCGTTGTACTGGCAGCCCCGATATACGGGAAGCTGCTGAAATTCTTCCCTACAGTAGTAACCGGCTCCGTAGTAACTATCATCGGGCTCTCGCTGATCCCGGTAGCGATGAATAATGTGGCCGGAGGACAGGGCAGCGCTGATTTCGGCCAGCCCCGCAATCTGCTGCTGGCCCTGATTACACTGCTCGTAATTCTGGCGGTGAACCGCCTGACTACAGGTTTCCTGCGTTCCGTATCTGTACTGGTAGGTCTGGTTGTCGGAACCGTAATCGGCTATGCCATGGGCATCGTACATTTCTCTACAGTGACTACGGCCTCTTGGGTGAGTGTGGCCCAGCCATTCTACTTCGGCTGGCCGCAGTTCAGTATTACGGCGATCTTCACGATGATTATCGTTAATATTGTGTCCATGGTGGAATCGACGGGTGTGTACTTTGCCGTGGGCAAGGCAACGGATCAGCAGGTAGAACAGAAGCAGATCGTGAACGGCCTGCGTTCTGAAGGGCTTGCCATCATGCTCGGCGGATTGTTTAATGCGTTCCCTTATACGGCGTTCTCCCAGAATGTCGGCTTGCTGTCGCTGACCCGGGTGAAGACGCGCAATGTTATTTTTGCCGCCGGCGGAATTATGATCGTGCTCGGGCTGCTGCCGAAGCTGGCAGCGCTGACTACAGTCGTGCCAAACGCGGTGCTTGGCGGGGCGATGATTGTCATGTTCGGATCGGTTGCTGCATCCGGCATGTCGATTCTCTCGGATGTTGACCTGCGTAAGGACGGCAATCTGCTGATTGCCGCCTGCAGTATTGCTGTCGGTCTCGGCTCTGCTGTGCTGCCGTCTATGTTCGACCAGCTGCCGGAGTTCGCCAGAATGCTGCTGCAGAACGGGATCGTCTCCGGATCTCTGACAGCAATTATTCTTAATATCTTTCTGTCCAAAACCCAGGAGAGCACAGCTTCCGCAGTCGCCGCTCCGGAGGTAAAGTAAAATATTCCTAAAATTTTAACCTAATAAGATAAGCAGCCGATTCCGAAATAAATGGGAATCGGCTTTTTTTATTGCACTTAAATAAACAGAATTTAATGTATAATTTATACAATGACAGCTAGAAGGGAATGGCATGGGGCATGAAAAAATATTGGCTTAGTATTCTAGGCAGTCTGGTGCTGGTGTTGATCATTCCATTGCTCTCTATCCTCCAGACTCTCCATATAAACCGCGGAATGCCGCAAGCCCGGCAAGGGATGATCGATCTGCGCAGCTGGGACTTCCGCAAAGACGGTGTTGTGAAGCTGAACGGGGAATGGGAGCTGTACCGCGGTGCGCTGCTTATGCCTGAGGCGTTCTCCCCGGAGCGGAGGAACCCGGTCATGCCTGCCGTGTCCGGAATGGTTCATGTTCCCGGGAAATGGAATCCTTATATATCCGTCACCGGTGAACCCGCAGCCAAAGGGTACGGCACTTACCGTCTGCAGGCCAGGATTGCCTATGGGGAAGCCGTAATATACGGTCTGCGCACCAGCAACATCCGTACGGCAAGCCGGGTCTTCGTGAACGGGCAGGAGATTGGCAGCAGCGGCAGCCCCGCCCCCATGGCTTCTGAGGGGAGGCAGAATAATATACCCTATACGGGGTTTGCTTCGGTGACCGGAGATACCATGGAGATTATTGTACAGGTGGCGAATTACAGTTACTCCTCCGGCGGTATCGTTCTGCCGATTGTCATCGGTGATCAGGCCTCTATTCTGAAGCACCGCGAATTTGCGCTGTTTGTAGACGGCGGAGCGCTGTTCGGATTTATTATTCTTTCTTTATTCCTGCTGATGTTCTCCAAGGTAAGAGAGAGCCGGGGGGTCACCCTCTATCTGGGTCTATTCTGCATGGCGGCCTTTGTCTACATTCTGACCCACGGCGAGAAGCTGATCGCGGCTGGGCTTCCCGGGCTTCCGTATGAAGTTGTGCTCAAGCTGCAGCTGGCTTCTTCCACGCTGGTCTACTATTATCTGCTGCGCTATGTCGCCAATTCCGTGAATTACCCGATGTCTATTGCAGTCATTAAGGCCTCTAAAATGATTACGAGCGTGCTGCTGCTGATCTCTATATTCATGCCGGCCTATCTGTTCAGCTATCTGGAGGGCCTGCTGCTGACCTGGGGCTCGGTAAGTATCGGCTTTGTGCTCTACTCTATGGTTCAGGGGACAAGACGGAATCCGAAAAATATGTTCCTGATGATGGTCAGCATTGAGAGTCTCAGCGTCGTTATTATCTGCTATCTGGTCAGTTTTATGAACCTGTCATTCAGCTATTTTATAATCTCTTATGAAATTGTCCTGTTCGGATTCGTTCAGGCGATTGTTATGACCCGGCAATATGCGTCGTCTTTCCTTGAGGTGGGGCAGCTGTCACGCAGGCTGCAGACACTGGATGGCTTGAAGGACGACTTCATCTCCGATACTTCCCATGAGCTCCGCAAGCCGCTGCAGGGAATGGTCAACATGGCCCAGACACTGGCGCAGGGTGCGGCAGGTTCCGTGAGCAGTGCCCAGAGTGAGCAGTTGCTCATGATTGTCTCGACGGGCAAGCGGCTGTCTGCCTTAATCAATGATATGTCTGACTTCGCGAAGCTGAATCACGGTTCGCTGTTTCTGCGCCGGCAGGCGGTGGATCTCCGCACCGCGGCTGTCTCCATTATGGAGGTGACGCGCCAGGTATACGGAAAGGACAATCTTGAATTCCGCCTGGACCTGCCCGGCAATCTTCCCCTGCTGGAGACGGATGAACAGCGCCTTGCTCAAATTCTGCATAATTTATTGGCAAATGCCGTCAATTATACGCCTCAGGGCGTGATAACGCTGTCTGCAGAGGTTAAAGAAGAGTATGTTGCCATTCTTATCACGGATACGGGGCAGGGGATTGCTCCTGAGCGTTTGCATTCCATCTTTGATGCCTATGATCCAAGCGGACCCGCAGCCCAGAAGGCCTACCGGGAAAACGGCCTCGGTCTCAGCATTACCCAGAGGCTGGTTGAGCTGGCCGGAGGAGAGATAGAGGTGCATTCGGAGCTGGGGCAAGGCTCTGTCTTCCGCTTCACGCAACCCATCCTGCGGAGAAGCCAAGCTCTGCTGGAGCAGGAGTATCTGGAAATTACCGGCTGGGAGACGGCAGCGGCAGTCCAGCTGCCGGGAGAAGAGCCGGTCCTTCCGCCGCCTGCGGAATGCTGCTTCATTCTGGTTGTGGATGATGATCCTGTCAATCTTCAGGTGCTGGTTAATGTGCTGCAGCTGGAGAATCATTCGGTGATTACGGCCAGCAGCGGGGCCGAAGCTATAAGTAAAATACAGCAGTACCCTGAACTCGATCTTGTCATTGCAGACTGGGTGATGCCGGAAATACCCGGATTGTTATTATGCAAAACGATCCGTGAACGGTTTGTTCTGTCGGAGCTGCCGATTCTGGTGCTGATGGCGAGCAGCCGTCCCGAGGATATCCAGGCTGCGTTCGAGGCCGGAGCCAATGATTATCTGAGTAAGCCGGTGGAGCTGCGCGAGTTCAGGGCGCGTGTGCAGACACTGCTCGATATGCGCAAGTCTGTCCGGATATCCGTTCAGGCGGAGATTGCCTTCCTGCAGGCCCAGATCAAACCGCATTTCTTGTATAATGCGCTCAATGCGATCATCTCCGTATGTCCGGTAGACCCGGATAAGGCCACTGATCTGCTGCTGGATCTCAGCCAGTACCTGCGGAGCAGCTTTGACTTCCAGAACCGGGGACAGACCGTTCCTGTTGAGAAGGAGCTGGGGCTGGTTCAGTCCTATCTTGCCCTCGAGCAGGCGCGGTTTGACGAGCGGCTGAATATCGAGTTCGATGTCCCGGACGATATTATGGGGCTGGTTCCGCCGCTCAGCATTCAGCCGATTGTAGAGAATGCCGTCAACCACGGGCTGATGCAGAAGGAGGCTGGAGGGACAGTGCGGCTGTCGATTCAGCTGCTGCCCGGCCAGCTTGTAGTTGCCGTCAAAGATGATGGTGTCGGGATGTCTCCGCAGCGGATAGCGGAGGTTCTGTCAGAAGAGCGGACAGAGGGCGGCATCGGATTGCGGAATATTCAGCGCCGGCTGCTCAAAATGTACGGAACAGGCCTTAGTATTCACAGTGTGCCCGGCCAGGGGACAGCGATATCTTATACAATTCCCAGGTAATTGACAACTCGAGAACGATGACATGAGGTGAGTCCTTTCAATGAAAGCGATACTAATCGATGATGAAAAGCCTGCATTGCAGCATCTGGAGCGCCTGCTCCTGAAAGACGGACGTCTGGAGATTACCGGCAAGTATACGTCGGCTAGACGGGGACTGGAGCATCTGGAGCAGGAGAAGGCGGATATCGTCTTCCTGGATATAGGCATGCCGGAGATGAACGGGCTGGAAGCCGGCGAATATATTGCCGGTCTGGACCGGAGCACGCGGATTGTCTATATCACAGCATACAGTGAGTATGCTATTGAGGCTTTTGAACTGAACGCCGCCGACTATCTGCTGAAGCCGGTAACCTCCCAGCGCCTTAGCAAGACGCTCGAACGCCTGGAGATTCGCATAGAGCAGAATGAAGCGCGTGTGGAGACGATCCCGGAGCCTGCAGCTGCCGTCAAGCAGCTCTCGATTCTCTGCTTCAAACGTCTCGAGTTCATGGACAGCACGGAGCCCGGGCGCAAGATGCAGTGGAGAACCAGCAAAGCGCAGGAAGTGTTCGCCCTGCTGCTCCATAACCGCGGCCAATGGATTCTTAAGGATACCATTGTGGATTGGGTCTGGCCGGACTTCCAACCGGAGAAGGCAGTAACCAACCTGCATACAACGGTGTACCATATCCGTAAACTGCTTAAGGCCTGGGATATGGACGTGCAGGTTGAGTTCTCGCAGGAGCGGTACAGGCTGACCAAGGAGAATGTGCTGCTTGATCTGGAAGAATTCGAGCAGGGATACTGCAGTACCTCTGTGGAATCGGAAGAGGAATGGGCGCGCAGAGAAGCGGTGCTGAGTCTGTACCGCGGAGATTATCTGGAAGAACATCATTATGACTGGGCAGAAACGCGGCGCAAGGAATTGCAGGTCCGCTTCATCCGCATGTCGCTGCATTCGGCCGAATATGAATTATCCTCTGTACTTCCCCGGCAGGCACTGGACAGGCTGCTGGTTCTGCAGGCACTGGACCCGTATTCCGATCAAATCTGCCGGCTGGTGCTGAGAAGTTACGCCGACCTGGGAGATTTCATCGGGTTTAGGAAACACTATGATAAATATAAGGAACTGCTGCAGCGGGATTTAGGCATCCAGCCGGATCATGTCATAGACAGCTGGGTCCAGAAGGTGCTATAAATCAGCCGGGGGCATTCATCCTAAGGACATTGCCATTAATATTTGTTAGGCATAGAATTTAGTTGAGCCTGAACAGATAATATAGATAGGGATGGAGTAATGAACGACAAAGTTGTAATGCCCCTATGGACCTTTTGCCTGTTTATCGTTGTTATGAACACCACTATGTTTAATGTATCGCTGCCCACAATTATTCAGGATCTGCAGATATCAGCGGACCTGGGCTCGTGGATCATATCGAGCTATTCCATCGGTTATGCCCTGTCAACTGTAATCTACAGCAGGCTATCTGACCTGGTGCCGATCCGCAGACTGCTGACCATCGGCCTGACTACGCTGGGTCTGGCCTCCGTCTGCGGATTATTCGCGCACAGCTTCAGCATCCTGCTGTTGACCCGTATCCTGCAGTCTGCAGGAGCAGGAGTTATGGCAGGCCTCGGACTTGTGCTGGCCAGCCGCTATGTTCCTGTCGGGAGACGCGGCGCAGCTATCGCCATGATCTCCGCAGGCAGCGCGATGGCATTCGGGCTCGGGCCGATTATCGGCGGTCTGATCAGCCAGTATTTCGGCTGGAACGGCCTGTTCGGCATCACCTGCCTCGTGCTGATCGTTCTGCCTGTGCTGCTGCATCTGCTGCCGAAGGAACAGCCCCAGCCTGCCGCTTTTGACGTGACGGGGGCGGCCCTGACGGTTCTTAACGCAGGCAGCCTGCTGCTGGCGGTCACCAGCCAGTCCTACCTGTGGCTTGCGGCCAGTGTAGTGTCGCTGCTTATTCATGCCCGCCATCTGGCCCAAGCGGAGAACTCCTTCATTAACCCTCAGCTGCTGCGCATGCCCGGGTATCTGAAGCTGACTGCGATCGGGTTCTGCATTCTGGTGCTGAACCTCGGCAATCTGTTCCTCATGCCGCTTGCCCTGGCGGGCCTATTCCATGAATCGGCGCTGAGCATCGGCTTGTTCATTGCGCCCGGAGCGATTCTGTCCGCGATTCTGACCCGCTACGTCGGCCACTGGATAGACCGCTACGGCAACCTCCGGTTCCTGATTATCGGCCACGGGGTGCTTGCCGCTGTCCTGGCCGTCTTTGCCATGAAGCTGTCCGTTTCCCCGTTCATTCTGCTCGCGGGTTATCTGTGCTTCTCGCCGTCATTCTCGGCGACCATGGCTTCCCTGAACAATGAGGCGTCGGGCATTCTTCCCCGCAGCTGGATCGGCTCCGGAATGGGGCTGCTGCAGCTGATCCAGTTCTTCGGCGGCTCCGTTTCTGTCGCCGCCCTAGGCTTGCTGCTGCATGCTAAGCGGAATCTGGCGCCTGCCGCCGCCTACAAGCATGTTTACATTCTGCTGTTTGTGGTGAGTTTATGTTCATTAAGCCTGGTGCTGTGGTATAGGTATTCCAGGCTGCGCGAGTTGAAACGAAATAATAGCGGCAGCGTATCAGAAGCATAAGATTGTTCAGAAGGGATTGGTATGGAGTGGATAATGGAATGAATGTCATCCTGTTTGAGAAGATGCCCGAAGGCGAGCTGCAGATTATTGAGGAGCGCGTCTGGAGCATGAACATGATTACGGCCCTGGAGCATGTGAATTATATAGTCGTAGGCGGCCGTGAGTTCGAGGCGGTAGAGGGCCGGCTGAATGTGGACGAAGGGAAGCTTGAGCTTCTGCTGGTTCCGATGCGTACCGAAGGTTAAAGAACATTATCAGGAAAGGAGGGCCCAAGTTGGCAAAAGACGAAAATGTTAAAGAGCCTGCTGTAAGCAGGCTGTTCACCCCTGACGGCAAGCCGATCCGCGTATTGTCGACCTCGCTCGGCATTGCCCTGCTGGCCAATGCGTTATTTATTCCCGGAGGCGCTGGTGCCAGCGGGAGTACCAGCGGTACAGGGGATGAACCGAAGCTGGTGTCCTGGTCTACCGAGGAAGTTAAGAATTATTTCGACAAGAATGTTGACTGGAATATTCCCTATCCGGATGAGAATCAGGAAGAGACTGTCCAGGAAGGACAGGGAGCGGTAACCTCAGGCGGGACAACGGTTATCAACAACTATGGCGGTTATAACTCGGGATTCGGCTGGGATGATGTGCTTCTGTACCACATGCTGTTCAACAGCGGCTCGTTCTACTCTTCAAGAGGGTGGTACAATGACCGGCCGACTTATTACGGAGGCACACGCACTGCCTATAAGCCGCCAACCTACAGCAGCGGCAGCTTCCAGAACAAGCCTGTAGCCGGATCGGTAGTGAAACCGAAGACCTCGACTTCATCGACCGGCTCCATCACCAGAAGGAAAACCTCTTCGAAATCAGGCGGAATCGGCGGCACCTCCAGCGGGCTGGGCTCGGGCAAATCAAGCTCATCCACGTCCAAATCCAGCTCCGGCAAAAGCTCAAGCAAGAGCGGATTCGGCGGATGATCCCGGCAGAGAGCGTCTTCGAATATCTGGACCAGTCCGCTCTGGAGCGGGCACCCCGGGTACAGCAGCTGCATGAGCTGGGCTTCACCTGGGCTGACCTGGAGGAAGAGGAATATTGGCTGGATGCAATAGCTGTGATGCGCGGCGAGACCTACCGGGAACTGAAGGAAGCCTCTTCAGGACTGTGGATGATTCTGGATAAGGCGGTCCGCTACGTCCATCTTAAGCATGACCTGTATGATCTGCTGGGAATTCCCCCGGTGCTGTGGCAGATGCTCGACGACTGCCCTGTGCCTGAGCCGGGGCTGATCAGCCGGTATGCCCGGTTCGACTTTGCTGTAGCCGGCGACGGAACCATTAAGCTGCTGGAGCTGAATGCGGATACACCGACCGGCTATGTGGAGGCCTCTATCGCCACGCCGTGGATCTGCGCAGAGGCGGGTATCGGGAATCCGAATGCCGCAATGAAGCAGCAGCTTGCAGCAGCCTGGGGCGCTGAACGTCCGGATACGGCAGCCTGTGTTGCCTATGGCAGCCATCAGGAGGATACCGGAACGATAGATGCCCTGGCAGCGCATAGCGGACTGGATATCCGCTGCGTCGATTGTCTGGACCTGTGGATTGATGAGGGTGTAGTGAAGGACGCAGAGGACCGGATCATTGAGCGGATGTTCGCGCTCTATCCGAAGGAGTGGATGGCAGTGGATGAAGGCGGCGACGCCCTGGCTTACGCCATCGAGACCGGGAAGCTACAGCTGTTCAACGGGCCGCATAGTATTATCCTGCAATCCAAGGGGCTGATTGCTGCGGTATGGGGGATGTATGAGCTGGGTCTGCTGTTCAACGAAGAGGAACGCCAGGTCATCTCCCGTTACATACTGCCTACGTACAATAAGGCGGTATTCTCCGAAAGCTTTGTGTCCAAGTCTGTCTTCGGCCGGGAAGGCGGGTCCGTGCGGATTTTTGATGATAGCGGAACGCTTGAAATAGAGGATGAGGAAGGGTATGACAGCAGTCAGCTGTTCCCGGTGGTCTATCAAAAAAGAGCCGAAATGGCCCGGATTCAGACCAGCGAAGGGGAGCTTCACCTGCTGACCGGTATGTTCGTGATTAACGGGAAGCCCTGCGGGCTGCTCGGCCGGGCTGGCGGACCGATTACAGGCAATGCCAGTCATTTTATCGCGCTAGGAGTGAGGGGGCTTGAAGATGAACAAGGGTAGAGAGGGACGTGCCGCCGGACGCAGATTCCGGGCCGGGGCGCTGACTGCAATGCTGCTTCTGGCAGTCATGCTGCTAAGCGCATGCTCGGGAAACAGTAACAGTGTGTTCCACACCGATACCGAAACAACGGACAGCGTGTCGCGGGTGCCGTGGGATTACCGGGTAGTCGAAGGCAAGGTGGGTGATCTGATCGGCAGCGACATGACCGTACTGCCGGATAACGAGCTGCTGCCGAACGACGGCAATTATGCTACAGGCGACACCGTATGGACACTGCAGTTCATGGATGCGGAGCTGGTAACAGATGCTGATCAGAAGAATGAGATCCGGCTGTCCTCCTGGACCACGCTGAAATCATACGGTGACCAGAAGACGGCAACGGAGGATCTGGCGAATCTGAAGGTGTCCATCACAACGGATGTGGATCTTGTCGGGGTGTACAAAACCCAGTATCAGGACAAAACCAGAAACTTTGCCGTACTCGAGCTGCCTTCCGGCAACCGGATTAAGCAGCCGATTGATGACAAGCGCTATACCGCGCTGGAGAAACAAAAAACAGCCTCCGTGGTGCTGGAGGAAGTACATGATTTCGCCGACTATGATTCGGCCTATGCGAAATTCCGGGGGTGGGCTAATTGACGATCGTTATTAATCTGGTGGTTAGTATTCTGACCATTGTTCTGCTTCAGGTGCTGGGTATGGTTATATTCACCCTGATGACTCCTTTTAAGGATATGGAAGAGCTGAAGAAGGGGAATGTCGCTGTATCGCTGGCCTTTGGCGGCAAGTTCCTGGCCACGGCGATCATTCTCGGCGTAGCGGCATATACCAATACCTCCATCTGGTTCATGATGCTCTGGTTTGCGGTAGGCTATGTCTGTCTGGTTGCCTCTTACTGGATTTTTGAGCTGTTCACTCCGGGCTTCCGGATTTCGGAACAGCTGCAGAAGGGGAATGTTGCAGTAGGCGTAACACTCTGCATGCTATTCATTGGAACAGCGTTTGCGGTCAGCAGCCTGATTATTTAAAAGGACCGGCCAGACAGCAGGGCAGCTGCCGTGCCTCGGATGTTCTGGCAGCAGCTGCCCGGCCGGTTTAAGCTAACTACCCGAAAGCAGGGATGAGCGTTGCACTTTCTAATCCGAATTTCCGGTAAGCTGCTTCATCTAAAAAAGAAGTCTATAGGTCTGATCATCCTGGCCTTTGTCATTCTGAGTGCATCCACTGCCTTCCTGCTGGAGCCGGACACTTTTCATAGCTGGTTCAACGCCTTTTATTGGGTGATGACCACCATGGCTACCGTAGGCTACGGTGATTATTTCGCTACAACAGTCACCGGCAAGGTATTTACGATATTCTTATATATCTTTGGCATCGGTCTGCTCAGTTTGGTTATCGGTAAGATTATCGATGCCATGGGAGAGATGCAGCGCAGGAGAGGAGCCGGAACCTTGAGCTTTCACGGGCATAATCATGTCGTACTGATTAACTGGAACCGCAAAACACAGGCGGCTGTGGATGAAATTCTGTGTTATGACGCGAACTGCAAGATCGTAATTATCGATGAGAACGGCCGTCATCCGCTGGAACAGCTGGAGCAGGTCCACTTTATTAACGGTGATGCCTCCAGTGATGATATCCTGCTGAAGGCGAACATCGGGAGCGCCAGAGCGGCAATTGTATTCGGCGATACCCGTATAGACGAGGCCTCACTGAGCGACGGCAAGACGCTGCTGATCGCCTCCAGTATTGAGCGGATCGCCCCGCAAGTACATACCACCGTAGAAATCATGCAGGAGAAGAACATTCAGAACTTCAAGCATGTTCAGGTGAACGAGTTCGTGCTCTCCCATGATGCCATCTCCAGACTCGCGGTAAGATCTGCCCTGCAGGAAGGCAATTCTGAAGTGATTACCCAGCTGCTCAGCCGCCAGCATGGTGATGATATCTATGAGATTCCGCGCAGCCGTGCGTGGAATACCTATGGAGATGCCTTTCAGGATCTGCTGCGGCAGGGGGCTACCCTGCTGTCCGACCGCGGTGACCTTGGCATTAACCGTAAGCTGGGGCAGCCGATCCCGGATGATGCCAGGCTTTATATCGTCGCCGATGAGGAGACTTACCGCAGGATCACAAGAGGCTGAACTATATACCATAAGCAGAGCTGCCCGGATCGGAATGATCCGGGCAGCTCTGCTTTTTTTGAAGAAATGGCATAATTTATGAATTAGACACATAATGTTCGCAGAAACAGTAAACAATGTGACATAAATTACCGTTATATTATTATGGCCAATATAAGGACTTGTCTTTTAAGGATGTGATGAATTGGGGAGTACACTCAGCAAGGCGGCTGCAGTGGGTATATCGCTGCTTCTAATCACCTCATGCAGCAGTAATCAGGCCCGGCCCGTACCTTCCGCGGCTACTTCTTCTCCGGCAGTTACTCCTGCGGGAACGAACGTGCCGGAGGAGCCGCTGCTTGACACAGCGGACGAAGAACAGCAATTACTGAAATTCATAGATACGCAGCTCACGGGACCCTATGGGGTATATACGAATTTGCAGGAAACCGGTGAAGCGGCGGAGATGGCTACAGGCCATGAGGTTCTGAGCGAATCGGCCTCGCTTCTGATGAGGGCGGCCGTGCTTAACGGCGATCAGGAGAGATTTGACCAGCAGTGGACGCTGGCCCGCGATACCTTCGATATGGAGGGCGGTTTCAGCTACCGGTTCAGTCCCAAGCAGCAGAAGCAATACACTGTGAACGCAGCGGTAGACGACCTGCGGCTGATCGGCGCGCTGTATGAAGCAGGACAGGCATTTCATCAGCCGGAGTACACGGAAGCAGCCGATAAATATAGCCGGAGATTCTATGATAATAATGTAAAAGATGGATACATGTATGATTTTTATGACAATATTTTCAAAACCACCAACGGGTTCGTAACTTTGTGTTATATTGATCTGAGTGTGTTGCGAAAATTGTCGATATCTAGCGAATTAAGCGGGATATTGTTGAATAATATGGGCGGGATTCTGGAAGACGGATATTTGTCTGACTCCTTCCCGTTCTATGAGACAAGGTTCGATTACAAGACTGGCCAGTACAGCTCCGAACACATCAACACCGTAGAGTCGCTGCTGACCATTCTTCATTTGGCCGAGAGCAACCGGCAGAAGCCGGCGAGCATCCGTTATATCAAAGAGCAGGTTACGGCGGGCACACTGTACGGGCAGTATACACGTGACGGCCAGCGGACGAATGATATCCGTTCTACGGCGATTTATGCGCTCACGGCCATGATCGGTGCTGTGCTGGGCGATCAGTCTCTCTATACGGCCAGTATTGAACGGATGAATGAATTCAGAGCCGTGAATGCTGCAAGTCCGCTGTATGGCGGATTCGGTGATGAGGCTGCCGGGCAGGCATATTCTTTTGACAATCTGATGGCGCTCCTCGCTTATTCCTATTCCAACCAACAACTATAGTAACGAAGGTGAATCGGTATGATAGACAACCCAGTGAAAACATCAACCCGGCCCGGCATAACCCTTGCCAGCCTTCGGATTACCCCGGCGTTTGCCGCGGCTTTTGGCGTCTTGCTCGTAACAGTCATCGCGCTCTTTACCGCTCCCTATGTGGGAATGGCAGATAACGGTGACTTTTTCCGGATTATATATAGCAATGGACTGTACTTCAACCTCCTGGATTATGACAGCCAGTATTTCGGGTATTTCATCAAGCAGTTTGGAATCTACCAATACTATAACGAGAACAGCTCGATGCTGGTCTCCTCCCAGTCCCTGTTTATCAAGCTGGCGCTGTTCGTCAATAAGCTGGTATTCAGCAGGGAAGTGTTCGATATCCGGTTTCAGGCCGCGATCTATACGCTCCTGTATGTGGCTGCTGTCTACCTGCTCATTGAAGCCGTTACGTTCAAGATGTCCCGGAAGCGGGGGATGATTGTTGCGGTTCTGGCAGTTTTTATCTTCGGGGACACGGGGTATACCGCCTACTTCAATTCGTTCTTCGGCGAAAGCCTGGTAATGGTCACGATGATTCTGGTGTTCGCTTCATGGCTGCTGCTGTACCGCAAACGATACAACGATTACGCCATGCTGGCGGTACTTCTGGTCAGCACGCTGATCCTAACGACCTCCAAGCAGCAAAATGCTCCTGTGGGCATGGTGATTTCCCTGCTCTCTATCTCACTTGTCTGGATCCGCCGGGATAAATTGTTCCGCTGGGTCACTCTCCTGTCCGCCGCCCTGATGATGTTCGCCGGTATTGCCACCTATCTTAATATCTCCAAAGAATTCGTGAATATTAACCAGTATCATGCCATGACCCGCGGAGTGCTGATGGAATCAGAGAATCCGGAGACCGCGCTTCAATCCTTCGGGATTAATGAACAGTACGCAATCCTCAAAGAGAATACCTATTATGACCAATACGGGACCGTGGATGTGAAATCGGATCTGCTGGAAAAGGATTTCTACAGCCAATACGGTTTTGTCTCGATTCTGAAATATTATGTTACGCATCCGGACCAGCTGGGCTCGATTCTCGATACGGCTGCCGAAAGCGCCTATACGATCAAGCCGGCGGCGATGGGGAATTATGAGAAATCTGCTGGCAAGGAGTTTCGGGCGCAGAGTCATTTCTTCAACGTGTACAGTACGCTGAAGGAGAAGCTGGCTCCCCGCACCTTTGCCTTCATCCTCCTCTGGATGGCTGTGATTACAGGTGTCTATATGCCTTCCTTCGTGAGCGCGGTCCGGGCGCGGGACTACCGGGGAATGCAGCGGTTGTTCGTGATTCTGGCTACAATGCTAGTCGGATTGTCCGGCATTGTAGTCTCCATTATCGGAGCAGGCGATGCCGATATTGCGAAGCATGAATTCCTGTTTACCTTAGCCTTTGACCTGATCACTTTCCAGGTTATATCGAGCGTCATTGGCCGCGGAATCTCCTCCCGGAAATCCATGCCGGCTGCACCGCCTTCCGTGCCGGCCCCAGAATACGCTGCCCTGAATAATGGGGTGAGTATTTGAAACGCGGAGGAATTATCGTTCTGCTGCTGCTCCTGGCAGGGAACCTCCTGCTGCCCGCCCCGGCGGCTTCCGCCGCCGCGTCACCTGCCGCTGCGCAGCATATTCTGCTGCTCTATGACAGCCTGGCGAAAGGCACGGGGAAGGAAGGGAATGTGGCAGAGCTGCAGCGGCTGCTTGCCGCCTACAGTGCACAGGTTACGCTTAAGAATATATCCGATTATGAGCAAGGCAGCCTGACTGCCTACTCCGGAATGATCACCGTCATTAACAGTGCGGAGCTGAAGATTACGAATAGCGCTTATCTGCAGGACGCAGCGGGCTATAAAGGATCTGTGATGTATGTCGGATACCGGCCGCTGGACCGCGTGCAGCAAGCCTTGCAGCTGAAGACAGACATCTGGCATGGAGCCAGCGCAAGCCTCTCCATCGGCGGGTTCACCGGCATTCCGCTGGAAGTGGAAGAAATGCCTTATATTACTGCTTCACAGGGCGGCCGTACGTACGGCGGGTGGTCTTTTGAGGATGGCGGGGTGCAAATGCCCTACGCGGTAAGCCTCGGCGAATTTACTTATATGCCTTATCTGAAGCAGGGGGATTTAAGCAGCATGGCCGCGGCTTATGTATTGAAGGATTGGCTGAAATCCTCCGCCCGGCCCCGTACGTATCTGGTGCTCAAGGAGATTTATCCCTTCTCCGATCTCGAGCTGCTTGAGCAAACGGCAGACAGGCTGTACCAGAGCGGAATTCCATTCATCGCCAGTGTCCGGCCGGTGTTCGGAAATACCGATTTTCCGGCGATGAAGCGGTATCTGGAAGCCCTGAGAACGGTGCAGGCCCGCAATGGGAGCATTGTTGTCAATGCTCCGGCGGTCAGACCGCCGATCAGTCTTAGTGACCGGTCGCTGCATGTCAAGATGAACAGCTTCATCAATGTGCTGGCAGAGGCCGGTGTAGCCCCGCTGGGGATGGCTGCAGAAGGCTACTGGACGTATGACAAGGAGTATTCTACGGCGGGTATGGGCTTCTTCGACTCGGCGGTACTCTACGCGGATGAAGAAACCAGATATATGGAACAGACGGACACCTCGGTGACCTTCCCGTCCACCCTGTACAGTCTGCCGCTGGAATTCCTGCAAGGGATCAGCAGGACCGGCAAGGCGATGCCGGAGCTTCCGCTGAATGCGGCAGTTACTGTCGACTTGCCTGAGGATGAGGCTGCACTGGACAGTCTGATGCAGAATCTGGAGGAAGAGTGGTATACGTTCGCCGACTATAAACGGGAGGCCCATAACGTTGTTACAGATATCAACACTATCGAATCAGCGGATGGGGTAATTTACATTAACGGCAACAATCTGAATGTCGATTATACCCCGCAGACAGTCGCAGCCGATTACCAGTACCAGGAGAAGCAGGCTACAAGCTTCAACAGGCTGTTCAGCGTGCAGAACCAGTTTTTTATTATTGTGATCCTGATTGCCCTGCTTCTGTTCGGGGGTCTGCTTACCATCGGTTACCGGCTGTACCGGAGGAAATATTTGAAATAAGGAATCCGGAAAAATCAAACAACATTAGGAGAAAAATATGACGGTCTCAGACGTGCTGATGGTCATTGCGGTGATCTGCATCTGGTCACTGCTGCTGGTGAATGTAGCGCTGATTATAGCGGGCTACCTGTACTATATTGAAACTGAAAATAAGGCAGTGCCGGAGATCAGGGGTGAGTATCCGATGGTGACGATTATGGTTCCTGCGCATAACGAGGGCGTGGTCATCAGCAAAACGGTGGAATCCCTGCTGGCGCTGGATTACCCGCATGACCGGTATGAGATCATCGTCATCAACGATAATTCCTCGGATAACAGCGCGGAGCTGCTGGGCGATATCCAGCGGAGGAACCCGCAGCGCAATCTGATCATCATTAATACGGATGCAGTTACCGGCGGCAAAGGCAAATCCAATGCGCTGAATATCGGCTTCACCCGCAGCAGGGGGGAACTCATTGCTATCTACGATGCCGACAATACACCGGAACGCACCGCTTTGCGCTATCTTGTGGCTGAGATCATGAATGACTCCACCCTGGGAGCAGTGATCGGCAAGTTCAGAACCCGCAACCGCGATGCAAGCCTGCTGACCCGGTTTATTAATATTGAGACCCTGTCGTTTCAATGGATGGCGCAGGCCGGCCGCTGGAAGCTGTTTAAGCTATGTACGATTCCGGGAACGAATTTCATTATGCGCAGGTCGATTGTAGAGAGTATCGGCGGCTGGGATGTCAAGGCAATTGCCGAGGATACGGAGATTAGCTTCCGCATTTATATGATGGGGTACCGGATCAAGTTCCAGCCGAAATCGGTCACCTGGGAGCAGGAGCCGCAGACGGTGAAGGTCTGGTTCAAGCAGCGGACACGCTGGGCGAAGGGGAATATCTATGTCATTGTGAAGAATCTTCCGCTCCTCTTCGACCGGAAGGCGGCGAAGATCCGCTTCGATATCCTGTATTATGTCTCGATCTATTTCCTGCTCCTGATCTCGCTGGTCACCTCTGATGTTCTGCTTGTCCTCCATGCGATGGGGTATGTCCATACGACCATTGCCGGACTCAGCAGCTTCCTGTGGCTGCTCGCCATTGTTCTGTTCGTGGTCGGAATCTTCGTTACGCTGACTACGGAGAAAGGCGAGATGAGCCTGTCGAACCTGTGGATCATTCTGCTGATGTATGTTTCGTACTGCCAGCTGTGGATGGTGGTCGCCGCTTACGGACTGTATAACTATCTCAAAGACGTCATTTTCAAACGGGAAGCCAAATGGTACAAAACCGAGCGCTACTGATGCGCCGGAGGAGAAGAAATAAGCGATACAGGAGATACGGAACATGATGAAAAAACAGATAATGATAGGGCTGATTTGCCTCTCCCTTTTCCTGGTTCAAATTCCTGCGGCACTGGCAGCAGCAGTGCTTCCCGGTGACGCCACGATGACTTACGAGACTTCATTTACGGGCAGCGAGATCTCTCTAACGGGGACAAGCTCCCAGCAGCAGTATTTCACAGTCATGGATTACTGGAACGTCGATGCGGTGAACATCAGGCTGCATTTTCAGGTGTCACAGATTAATGCGGAACAGCAGTCAAGTGTGACACTGTCGCTTAACGGCATTCCGTTCTACTCCTTCAGACCGTCCGCTGAGAATAACGGGGAGCAGAGCCTGAGCGTTCCGGCGCCTAAGGGCTTCCTTAAGGAAGGCAGCAACACGCTGAGTATCCAGGGGAATCTGAAGACCGATACGGAGGGTTATCAGCTCTGCAGTGTAGACAATACGCAGGACAGCTGGCTGCATCTGTTCAATACCTCCAATATATCCGTGAAGTACGCGCCTAAGGCGATTACGGGCGGGATTGCGGATTTCAGTGCCAGATTCTCGGGAATGGATACGGTGAAAAGAGGACAAAGCCTGCTGGCCGTGCCGGAGAATGCCACCGGCTCTGAACTGGAGAGCGCGACCTACGCCCTGTCGGGCTTCGCCAAAGGCAATACGCTGAACGATAAGACGATTCCGCTGCTGCCCTACCGTGAGGATACCCTGAAGGACAAGCGTGCAGTGGTGCTTGTAGCGATGTATGACCATCTTCCGGCCACCTTGAAGAATCTGGTAAGCACTACAGCTGATCTCAGCACCCATGCCGTGATCCAGCTGGTGAACAAGGATTCCTCACCGGTGCTGGTGGTTACCTCCAGGGATGAGAGCCTGCTGATCAAGGCCGGACGCTTCATGGCCAGCGGGGAGCTGCTGAGCCAGATCCGCGAAGACCTGAAGCTTGTGGATGATGCTACCGATGTAGCAGACCCGGCGCCGCCCATCAGCTCCAATGTTACGTTCACGGAGACCGGGGATAAGCTGACCGGACCGAATCATCAGGAGCAGACTTATTTCGTTTCGCTGCCGTCCAACCGCTCGATTGCGGATGACGGCAAAATCAGCCTCGATTTCCGCTATGCGGGGAATCTGGATTTTGAGCGTTCACTGGTGACGGTGAGCATCAATAATACGCCGGTCGGCAGCAAGAAGCTGACGAAGGAGCTGGCTAACGGTGATGTGCTGACTCTGGATGTGCCGCAGAGCCTGAACATCTCCGGCAACTTCTCGGTCACGGTGGCGTTTGACCTGGAGATGGCGAATGCCATCTGTACCCCTAATACGGAGCAGATGCCCTGGGCTTATATCAGCAAGGAATCGATGATGCGCCTGAACACGAAGGACCGCACAGAGCTGCTGCTGAGCAACTATCCGTACCCGTTCCTGCGCGACGGCATATTCAACCGTGTGGCGGTCGTTCTCCCGCAGGAGATGGATGACTATGCCTATCAGAGTCTGGGCAATATCTTCAACATGCTTGGCCAATATGCCGGAGGCAACACCGGGGATGTCCATTATTACAGCGATGATGTAGCTTCGGATAATCTGAAGGACAACAATATCATTGCCATCGGTACTTATAAGAACAACAAGGTGATCCGCGACAACAACGACAAGCTTTTCTTCAAATACAACAAAGACGGCTCGACCCTGCTGTCCAATGAGAAAATAGCGATTGAGGAGCAGTACGGTGCCGGCATCGGTACGCTGCAGCTGCTGGACTCACCCTACGAGAGCGGACGGGGCCTGCTTGCGGTTACAGCGGTCAGCTCGGAGAGCTACTACCTGGTCTCGAAGCTGATTGCCAGCGAGAAAGACCGCTGGAAGGTCTATGGGGACGGTGTGGTTGCAGACAAAGACGGCCAGGTTAACGCGTACCGCTTCAAAACCCTCTCAGGCGCGGCGAAAGAATCAACAGTGGCGCAGATTATTGAGCGTTCAGATGTGCTGGGCTTTGTGGTTGCGGCTGTTCTTATGATCACGCTGGTCATTGTATCGCTGCTGCTCCTGCTCCGCAAACATATGAAGAAACGTGGTGATAAGCGTGAGACGTAACCGCAGCAGCCTAATCTCTGATCTCGGGTTTCTGGCCTTCCTGGTCCTGATGTTTGCCTGCACCGTATTCATTGCCGGCTCTCCGGATCACTATATCCAGAACATCATTATTCTGAATGTGGCCTTCCTGCTGGCGCTGGTCACGTATTTCACCACGGTAACTGCGGGACTGACGCTGAATCTGGCGTTTATCTTCGGCTACGGCTTCTTCGTGGTCTATCAAACGGTGTCCGAAGGGGCATCGATTGGCGTTAATACGTACTTCTGGCTGATTATGACTCCGCTGATTACAGTCGTCCTCTGGGTGTTCACGTCCAGCAGCCGTGAGCTGCAGGCCGAGAATGAGCGCCTGCAGAAGCGGACGGCCAATCTCGCCACGGTGGATGAGAATACGGATCTGCGCAACAGTATTTCTTTTCAGAAGGATGCCAGCCTGTTCACCGGGATATCGACACGGTATCATATTCCGCTGACGCTGCTTGTCGTCAAGGTGAAGTACTGGAATGAGATCCGCCGTCTGATTCCGGAAGAGCAGCTGTCCGAAGCGATCTATGATGTCTCCCAGCTCAGCCAGTCCAGTATCCGCACCAATGACGCGCTGTATCTGCTGGACAAGGAGGACGCCACCTGGGGGCTCCTGCTCTTCACGGACCGTGAAGGGGCCAAAATTGTCATTGAGCGGATCAAGCTCCGGCTGCAGGAATTGAATGATACCGAGTTCTCCGGCAAGTATAAAGTGAACCTGGGGCTGAAGATTGGGGCAGTGGAGTATGAGGCGGACAAGATTGAGAATCCGCTCGATTTCATTGTTCAAGCCAAAAATCAGCTTGAATACGATGTATAATGCAGATTAGGGTTCTTGCTTCAATCCAATCTGACAGGAGGACATTATCATGGATATGGGTCTTGGAGGAAAGTCAGTGCTCGTAGCCGCCGCCAGCAAAGGGCTGGGGCTGGCAACCGCACTGGAATATGCGCGTGAAGGCGCGCGCGTGACGATCGCGAGCCGGAGCCTGCCGCAGCTGGAGGCGGCGCGGCAGGCGATTCTGGAGGCCACGGGGCAAGAGGTTGCCGTGGCGGAGATGGATGTGACCCGCCCGGAGGATATTGAACGGGCGGTCCGGACGGCCGCCGAATATGGAGGCGGCCTCGATGTGCTTGTCACGAACGCCGGCGGGCCTCCGGGCGGCAGCTTCGGGGATATGGCCGACGCGGACTGGAGCGGCGGCTTCGAGCTTACGCTGATGAGCACGGTCCGCCTGATCCGCGAAGCGCTGCCGCATATGCGCAGCGCTGGCGGAGGGCGGATTGTCAGCATCAGCTCGGTCTCGATCAAGCAGCCGATCCAGGGGCTGATTCTCTCGAATGTGTTCCGCGCAGGGGTGAACGCGCTGAACAAGAGCCTGGCCACGGAGCTTGCGCCCGAAGGCATTCTGATCAACAGTCTGGCGCCCGGACGCATCGGTACAGACCGGATTCTACAGCTCGACGGCAAACGGGCGGAAGCGGTGGGGACTTCGCTTGAGCAGGTCCAGGCGGAGGCGCTGAAGGGGATTCCGCTCGGCAGAACGGGAACCCCGGAGGAGTTCGGTAAAGCGGCAGTATTTCTCGGTTCTTTTGCCAATACTTATATTACCGGCCAATCCCTGCTTATCGACGGCGGAATGGTGAAATCGCTCTAACGTTCATCCCTAAGCCGATTGCAGGACAACCCGGTCCGCGGTGCCTGAATGCAGGGTGACAAACCCCCTTTTTTCCGGCTCAAAAGGTTGACTCCAGGCCCGCTTTCACGTATGATAGTATGGCGTGTAAAAATCGGAAGATTTACGCATCTCCCTTCGTCTAACCGGAATTATTAAATAGACCAAGAGATGGCTTCATAATACCATAGAAGTTGTATTAGTACGGAAAGGAGGTTATTACAATGAAAGAAGGCATACACCCTAAGTTCAACCAGGTTATCTTCTTCGATGCAAGCGTAGGCTACAAATTCCTGAGCTCGTCCACCAAGTCTTCCGGTGAAACGATGGAATGGGAAGACGGCAACACTTATCCAGTGATCCGTGTAGACTCCAGCTCCGCATCCCACCCGTTCTACACAGGTAAACAAAGAGATACCGAAACTGGCGGCCGTGTTGACAAGTTCAAACAACGGTTGGCACAGAAGAAATAATGGTATTCCTACTATAGAGGATATTCCCGCATCCATGCAGATGGTGAAGGAGTATCCTCTTTGTTTTGTTTATGCACGCCTGTTTAAGCGGCCTGCGCAGGGGGTATTAATGCTTAGGTGGGAAGTGGAAGGTATCAATTAGACGTTTGGAAGGGCATGCCTGCGTGTTTTCCGAAAGGTAGTTGATTAACCCATGTACTACTTGAAAAGACGGAGAAGATCGAGATTACGCCGATTCTACTCCGGTTTAGCACCCTAGCAACTGGAATCCTGCATAACTATAAATTCGCTTCTCACCTTTTGAAGACTCTACGGGCTGCCCGTAGGGTCTTCGTGTATGTTCAGGCATCTCCATGGAACGGCGGGCGGACGCCTATACCTTGGGTACAGATAGTATTTTTGGAAGAAAGATTCATTTGTACGAAAGAGTAGGATATAATAAGGCAAAGTTATCTCAAAAATAGGAGAAATATGACATGCCGTGGATGCAGGGTTATCCTTATTATTTAGTAATGGGCAGCGTTCTAAGTCTCTACATGGGCATCGGTTCTTTCAAGCACCGCCACACACCGGGAAGATGCTATTTATGGATATTGATGCTGCTGGTCAGCCTGATATTCGCGGCTACGGCCGGAGAGATTCTGTCGGATTCCTTTCAAGCCAAGCTATGGTGGAAGAACTTGCAGCAGGGCCCGCTTTTTTTGAGTGCTATCTTTACCTATGCCGTTATTAAAGAGTATGTTTCCCGTTCCTCTGAGGGTTTGGCCAAGAGGCTTATTTTCTTTTGTATTCCGGTCGTGCTCGATGTTGTGCTGATCTTCACCGATTCCTATCATCATCTGATGCGCAGTGAGGTTGGGCTCGCAACAGTGGCAGATGTTACCGGAATTGCAGTGAAGCCTACAGTGTTAAGCATGATCCTTATTGCATATGACCAGCTGTTCGGGTTGTATGCAGTCTATTTACTGGCGATCTCCCTCCTGAATGCTCCTGCATATTATTTCCGCCGTAATCTGATGCTGCTGCTCGGGCTGGTAATTCCGGTACTGACGGTCCTTCTGCTTCCGCTGCTCAAAATTACGATTACCGGGTTCACAGCGTTTACCTATCTTCCGCCCATCATCGTGGCGTACCTCTCCTTGTTCCGTGATCCACGGCTCTCCTTGTATCCGCTTGCCAAGAATAAAATCTTCGAGAATATGAAAGACGGCATTGTACTGACGGACCGCTATGACCATATCATTGATGTCAATGAAGCTGCGGATGCGATGCTCTCCGGGCTGCTGGAAGAGAAGGCGGACACCTGGAGGGGCCGAAGCATACATCTGCTGCTGAAGCAGTACGGGCAGATTTCGGACCATTATGCCAAGCGGTTGGAAGGCCAGTTCGAGATCGAGCCTTCCGGCAAGGACGGTGCCTGTTTCGGCGTCGCACTTATTGCCACGGAGCGGACCCGCACAGAGAACACAGGCATGCTGATGGTCTTCAGTGATCTTAGTGAGAAGAAGAGGTATGAACGCGAGCTGCTGCATCAGGCTACCGTTGATGATCTGACCGGCCTGTACAACCGCAGGCATTTCATGCGGCTGGTGCAGAATTATTCTGCGCAGCACGGGGCGGGAATGGCGCTGCTGCTGTTCGATATCGATGATTTCAAGTTAATTAATGATACATACGGACATCTGGCCGGTGATCAGGCGCTGGTAGATTTGTCCCGGAAGATTATGAAGGTGTACGAACATAACGGGATTTCCGGCCGGGTGGGGGGCGAGGAGTTCGCGGTCTGCTTCTTTGCCGGCAGCGAGGCCGAGGCCTTGAGAGAAGCGGAGAGTTTCCGCGCTTCCCTGGGCGAGCACATCGTCCTGCTGGACGGGGGGCACAGCATCCAGCTGACCGTCAGCATTGGCATCGCCTTCACTGAGCGCAGCGATGTGACCTTCGAGGATCTATACCGCGAGGCGGACGAAGCCCTGTATCAGTCCAAGGCTAAGGGCAAGAACAGAGTAACCCTCGGCCGGCAGCCTGTCGTGCGGCAGGCGGCCAAGGGTTAGTTCGGGATAAATACAAACAGAGCATCTCTCCGTAGGCTGGAGGGATGCTCTGTTGTTGTGATTAGTCACTGCGATGGATCGCACTCCCGAGAGGCCTGTTCCTCTGCCATACAGTTAAGCAGCAGATGGATAAATGACATCTATTTCATGTGAAATGTCTGATTTGGGTGGTTTAGTTGGAAAAAGAACATTTAATTCTGCCCTAATCAGCTTAAGGTGGACATTTGGGGTGAATTAGGTGCCATAAATCCACTTGTTATCCAAAAAGATGCTGCGGCGAGAGCAATAGATGTCATAAATCCACTTAGTTTTACAGGTGCGGTGGCTGAGTTAAGGCTGAACGGTCTCCACAACAACTTTGAGCGCGGTTCCGATTGGCGGCAGACTCCGGGTCATTACAGGGGAGTAGAAGCCCATAACCGTAGCGCCCTGCACCAGAGCAGACTGTTCTACAGCTTCTCCGCTCGCGTTCACCAGCAGAGTATCCTCCGTCAGGCGAAGCACGATCTCGCTTTGCGACAGATCGCTGAGGGCGCTGCCCTTGATACGGAGGCTGAGTGAGCCGTCTTCGGCCTTGATGATCTCTTCAAGAGTGCCTTCCGTACCCAGCATATCAGCCTGAGCCTTGGTATCCTGGACCGTTATCCGGTAAGCGGGCGTCTGCGGCGGCAGGCTGCGGGTGGAGAACACTGCGTGCTCGGCCTCTACCGTCATACCGATCTGAAGATCGGCTAAGGCCAGCCTGGTGCCGTCGGTCTTCTCATATACCGTATCTCCGCTGACATTCAGTACGAGCCCTGCGGTTCCGGTACCCTTGATCTGAATGGAGGAAGTGCCGCCGGAATTCCGGATGGCGGTGATGACGCCGGTCTCAAGGACATGCTCTGCGGCTGAAGTGATCACGATATTCTTCCCCTCCACACTAACGGTCTGATGCAGTACCTCACTTACGAAGGATGCGGGGACATACATTTTGTCTGCCTTAGTCAGCGGAGCCGTTCCGAGTGAGGTGTACATTTTATTGATCACATAGCGGTCTTCGCCGCTCTTCACAGCTGTGTATATATTTCCTTTATTCAAGTCGACAGCTTTGGTTGCCGTGTTCCAGGTTATCTTGAAGCCCAGTGACTCAGCGACGGTACGCAGCGGAATCAGCGGCTCCTTGGTGCCGGAAGGCAGAAAGCCGGTCTCTGTGATGGCTGTACCGTTAATGGCAATGGCGTACGTGCTTAGTGAGGCGCCGGCTTTTTTCTGGGCAGCCTTGGTCTGGTTTGAACTGGTTGCTGCAGGGGCAGCGGAGACCACTCCGGTAGTGAGGGCCAGCGACAGCGTCAGGAGCGCTGCGCTTGTTCTGAGAGAAGTTTTCATGGGACAGCTCCTTTGGTTATGTTAGTAGGTAAGTATGTGTTATTTCTCTAACGCCGGTTGGACCCATTATGTTGCACTGGAATACCTGGGCAGATATAGTAAAATGAAAATATTAACAATTGCTGATAGCAGGCACTGGGGGGCGCTATGGAGGATTTCAGAGATCGGCTGAGGGCTGTACAGCAGCAGCAGGACGGGCTTTTGAAAGAATACCAGGCTTTGATTGAGGAATATGAGAGCAGCGATCTGGTTCATGAGAATGAAGCGCTGAAGAAGGAGAATGAAGAGAACAAGCTGATCCTCAGGGAACTGAAAATTCAGGCTTCAATATTGCGGCAGGATAACTCCGAGCTGCGGACGGCACTGACGGAGCAGATTCTGGATGAGAAGCTGGGCATTCTGCGGGTATCGCGGCAGAAGCTGCAGACCTACTTTGGCTCGCAGAATAATGCCTACCTCGACAGGCTGACTTCCTTCGAGCTGGAGACCAGGCAGCGTATTGATGTCACGTTCAGACGTGCCAAAGCTGAGCTGGGGCAAGACCAGGCGCAGATAGCCGCCATGCTGGGAGAAGTGCAAGGGAGGCTGAATGAGAGTATTCTCCTGCGCAGAAAGCGGCAGCGTGAGGTGGAGCAGTCACTGACAGGGGCGCTTGACAGCCGTATGGATGTCTTTGCCGCTGAGGGGGTCAGCGAGGAAACGCTGCTGCGCCGCCGCAAGCAGAACCGGATTGAAATGAAGATCGGTCTGAACTGGATCAACCGCCTGGGGATTCTGCTGCTGATTCTGGCAGTGGGGGCCGGGTTCAGATACAGTTATTCCACCTGGTTCAATGACTATATGAAGGGCAGCGCCTTCTTTCTGCTTGGCGCTATCATGCTGGGCGGCGGCGAGTGGCTGTTCCGCAAAGGCAGGGGAGCCTTTGCCCTGGGTCTGATCGGAGGCGGGGTATCCGTACTCTACGGCTCGGTCTTTTACAGCTATTTTTTATTGGAGATTATCGGTTTATGGGCCGGGATCGGTCTATCCGTACTGGTCACTCTATCCGCTGTGCTGTTATCGCTGCGCTATGAGTCGCGGACGATCTGTTCCATGGGGCTTGTCGGCGGTTATCTGCCGCTGTTCTCTTATATAGGGGCGTTCGGGCTGGAAGGCAGCGCAGTGTACGCGGCTATGGGGTATCTGTTCGTGCTGAACCTGCTCATTCTGCTGGTCTCCTTGCGCAAGCGCTGGGTGATTGTCAATTACATCAGCTTCCTGTTTAATATACCCTCCATGCTGCTGCTGATTAATCTGTCGGACAGCAGTGCAGCGGGCATGCTCTGCGCTATATTAACCTTTGTCATGTATCTGGGCATCACACTCTGGTACCCGTTCAAATACAAGTCGAAGCTCGCCTGGCTGGATTTCTGCCTGCTGGGCTGCAATACGGCCATCAGCTGCGCAACCTTGTATATTCTTTTCCTGGATGCAGGTCTGGGCGAGTTCAAAGGCGCGCTTGCCTTGTTCTTCTGTCTGATGTACCTGGGGCTTGGCGTTCTGCTCGAGAAGCGGATGCCGCAGGAACGGGAGAGCAGAGTGCTCTTCTACGCCACCTCTCTGACCTTTGCCGTACTGATGATCCCGTTCCAGTTAGGAGCGGCCTGGTGGTCCATCGGCTGGCTGATTGAGGGAGTGCTTCTGACGGTCTGCGGCCAGCTGTACCGCTTCAAGGCAGTGGAACGCTCGGGCTGGGGGATTCTCCTGCTCTGCCTGGGGACGTTCTTCGGCATCGACGGGCTGCTGCGCGTGTCCGAGCTTAATCCTGTGGTCAACTACAGCAATCCGTATTTTGAGCTGAAATATACCTTTATTACTGCGGGGATGGCTACTGTAGCCTTGTTCTATGCAGTCCGCCATTCCCGGGAGGAGATTCTGCTCCGCAGCTCACCTGCTGAGGTGCAGGGTGTAGTCTGGTTCAAATATGCGGCGATCCTGAATTTCTATGTATATCTGGTGTATGAAGCCTTACGTCTGTACGACCGTGCAGTCCCGGAAGATATGGCACACAGTACATTCTACAAGCTGCTGCTGGCAGCCTTGCTCACGGCCGGCCTTGCCTATGTGCTGCCGAAGGTTAAGGTGCTCTATGATGCGGTGGTCGGCTACATGGTTATGCTGATGTACGGGATCACTTATGCTATATGCATCGGCATCACGCTGGGTCTGCCCAGCCTGCAAGGCGGATTGTCCGGAAGCTCCGGGGCAGATCTTCTGGTGCTGGGTCTGCTTATCCTCTTCAATCTGTTCGTGTGGTTCAGCGGCGGAAGACTGCTGCGGACAACGCTCCTGCGCGACTACAAGAATATGGAGCTGGTCCCGGTCGCTATGGGCATCTATCTGCTGGTGATGATTACTGCATTCCTGGGTGTGCAGATCCGGCTGCATGATGGCGGGCTGGCTTTCAGTCTGGTCTACCTGCTGCTCTCGGTGCTGTTCATTATATACGGCTTCCGCAAGCGGTACCTGTACATCCGCCGTTTCGGACTGGGTCTGTCACTGCTGGCAACCGGCAAGCTGCTGCTCTATGATCTGACCCTGCTGAACACGGGCAGCAAGATCATCGCTTATTTCAGCTTCGGACTCTGCCTGCTGGGGATTTCGTATCTCTATCAGCGGATATCGGCCAGAATGGAGGAAGCCTATGCGCTCGCAGAGAAAGACCAGCCGGAGAGCTAGGGCGGCAGTGCTGCTCGCGGGGCTGGGAGGATTTCTGCTGTTCACCTCCGCTTATCCGGCGGAGGGCACGGCAGCGGCAGCAGGTGGCTTGGCGGAGAAGGCTGACAGCGGGCAGTGGAAGTTCTCGCGGGCCATCGGAATTCCGGAGCCGGCCCCTTATTATGAGGTATATCTGGATGAAGGCGTGTATGGCTCGGCAGCAGAGGATTTGCGCGATCTGCGTATTACCGGCAGCGCCGGCAAGCCGGTTCCTTATTATCTGGAGAGCGGAGAGGGAACGGTAGAGGAGCGCAGCACCGCCTATTCATCAATTCTGATCCGCCGGGCAGATCAAGGGCCGGACACCCTGCTGGATTACCGGATTACACCGCTTGCCGAGCATGTGGATATTCAGGGAAACAAGCTGGTGTTTGAGCTTCCGGATGAGTCCTTCCTGAAGCATGTGGAGGTGTGGGGAGGTTATGACGGGAATGCCTGGGAGCCGCTGGCCACAGGGGATTTGTACGCTACGAACGGGTTAAGTGCGGACAGCATTGAGCTGGAAGGCAGCTACAAGTTCAGCTTTTACCGGCTCGTGGTAAAGAGTAATCCGGAGAGGCTGGATTTTCCCGGCCTGACCCTGGTGGACAGCAGCCGGGAGGTGAAGATGGCCGGATTCATGAGGCAGAAGACGCCGGAGTATGAGATCCGCCAGGTGGAGAACCGCACCGAGATCGTCATCAGCAACAAGGACCGGCTGAAGATTGCCAGGCTGACACTCGGCAGCACCGGGAATTTCTCGCGGCGGTATGAGCTGTATGACAGTGACGGTATAAGGCTGCCGGTGGCGGGCAGCGGGGAGCTGTACCGGCTCGATTTCAAGGATACCCGGATTTCGCGGACGGACATCCAGCCGCTTCAGGCCTCCTCTTCGGCTGCCCTGCGGATTATAATCTATAATCTGGATGATACCCCGATATCAATTACCGGCCTGAAAATAGAATATCTGGTGGACCGCCTTGTCTTTGCAGGAGGAGAGCAGGAGCAGGGAACGTATTCGCTGATCTACGGCAATGCCCTGGCACTTGCTCCGCAGTATGATATTATTAATTTCAAAGACCAGATTGCCGGGGACAAGCGGGTTACAGCTACGCTTGGTGCAGAGAATATGATACCCGAAGCACCGTCAGAGTCTCCGGCACAAGGCGGATGGTTTCAGAGTGAATGGGGATTCAACCTTATTATTATCGCGGTCTCCCTGCTGCTTATTCTCATCGTGGCCCGTAAGCTGGGCCGGACTAAATAGGAAGGGATGCCGGATCTATGTACCAGACTTATATTTTTGACCTATACGGAACCTTAATTGATATTGAGACAGATGAAGAGCATCCGGAGGTATGGGAGCGGCTGGCGCTTCATTTCAGCTATCACGGGCTGCGCACGGCAGGGGCGGAGCTGCAGTCCCGTTTCCTTGCCGAGCGTGACCGTCAGCTTCAAGCTGCTGCACAGAAATGCCAGTTTCCCGATTTCGTCATGGAAGAGGTCTTCCGTGCCGTGGCCCGTGACTTAGGCGGGAATCCCGGGCAGGCCTGGCTGCATGAGACTGTCCGCTGGCTGCGGACCTTATCCATGAACCATATCGCGCTCTATGACGGAGTCCCGGAGATTCTCCGGACCTTGCGGTCGCACGGCAAGAAGGTCTATCTGCTCTCGAATGGCCAGAAGACCTTCATTGAGGCAGAATTAACCATGCTGAACATTCTGCATTTATTCCATGGGATAGCCATTTCCTCCGAAGCCGGCGTAAGCAAGCCGGACCCGCTATTTTACCGGTATTTAGCAGATAACTATGGTGCCGAGCTAAGTTCGGCAATTATGATCGGTAACGATCCGCGTACGGATATGGCCGGAGCGGACACGATCGGCATGGATTCGTGTTATATTCATACAGCTTCCTCTCCGGATAACGTTCCGGTGAAGAGCACGGTGCAGATCTGGGATGGGGATCTGCGCAAAATTCCGGGCTGGAGCCTGTAGAAATGAACTGGCAGAAAGAAGGTTTACCGCATGACTCTGATTATTTTAGATATTGCAGCTTCACTGGTGATACTTGTTGCAGCGGCGTATCTGCTTATGACCCTCTATCCGGCGTTTGGACGGAGGGCGGGGAAGCAGGAAAAGGCGCTGAACAGCCGCTCGCTTAATTATAGCAAGGGCAAATTCGCTTATCCGCAGACGGCTGAACTCATCGGCGAGAGAGCTGGCGGTAGCGGCCTGTCCATTCTGAAGGATTTCATTAAAGGCAATCCCCGGTCCAGACCGGCCGAGCCCCTGCAGCCGCTGCCGCTGCCGCCTGCATCCATCGGCCAAGGCCCGGGCACCCGCGTTACCTGGTTCGGCCACTCTGCGGTATTGCTGGAGATGGACGGGGTTACACTGTTCCTGGACCCTATGCTGGGTAACGCCCCGTCTCCGTTTCCGTTCATCGGCGGCCGCCGTTACAGCAAGCAGCTGCCGCTGGAGATTTCCCAGCTTCCGCAGATTGATGCGGTTGTGCTCTCCCATGATCATTATGATCATCTGGACTACGGCACCATCCGCAAGCTTAAGGATAAGGTAGGCCTGTTCATTGTGCCGCTCGGTGTCGGCGCCCATCTGCGCCGCTGGGGGGTAAGCGGAGAGAAGATCCGCGAGCATGACTGGGGAGACGAGCTTGCGTATGCAGGCCTGACCTTTACCAGCGCGCCGGCCCGGCATTTCTCCGGCCGGAGTCTGCTGGACCGCAACACCACACTGTGGTGTTCATGGATAATCCAAGGAGCGGATACGAAGCTCTTCTTCAGCGGGGACAGCGGCTACGGGCCGCATTTTGCCGAGATTGGACGCAAGTATGGCCCATTCGATCTCACGCTGATGGAATGCGGCCAATACGATCCGCGCTGGGCCGATATCCATATGCTGCCGGAACAGACGGTTGAAGCACATATAGATGTGCGGGGAGGTCTGCTTATTCCGGTTCATTGGGGGGCGTTCACCCTGTCGATGCATGACTGGACCGATCCGGTGGAGCGCATTGCAGCTGCGGCTGCAGCTAAAGGGGTACGGCTGGCTACACCAAGAATAGGGGAGACTGTAGTGGCCGGAGCTGCGGAGTATCCTGCTCTTCCCTGGTGGAGATGAGGCTGCGCGGCCGGAAGGGACTTGTGGTACAATCATTGTGCATAAATGCCAAGGAGCTGACTAACGAATATGAGTAACGAAGTGAACGAGCAGGAACTGGTGGAAGTATTGTCTGCACAGACGAAGGTGGATGCAGCCGTGATCCGGCTGGTGCTGAAGCATGAGCAGGCCTTCATCAACAAAGCCAAGGCCAATGCCAAGGGCGAGATTGATATTGATAATGATGATCTGGTCGATTATGTTACTGCGCAGCGCGATGTTAAGCTGGATGAGCTGACTGTAGAGACTATTCTCGATGCGGAAATGGACTATCTGATGGACAAGGGACTGGCCGGATATATCGACTAAACCCTGCAGCTGCCGGGTGCGCGGTGCGGTTGTTCATGGAGCACCGTGCGCCGGGTACGATATAATTCCACTTGTTTTTAAGTAATTTTAAGTAATCCTTTGCTTTTAGATAAATAGTGTGCTACAATGAAGTCAATCATAAATTTAACCCTTAATTCACATATTGTAAAAGGTTATCATTTGTGCGTATGAATCCTTTTCCAATGTGTGAATTTTTATTTGTTCGTACAATACGTAGGAATAAAAGGACATGTGTTAAATAAAACTTGGAGGTAATATCATGCAAACAGGTACAGTAAAATGGTTCAACGCAGACAAAGGTTTCGGTTTTATCGAGGTTGAAGGCGGAAGCGACGTATTCGTACACTTCTCCGCAATCACTGGCGACGGCTTCAAATCTTTGGACGAAGGCCAACGCGTTGAGTTCAACGTAACTCAAGGCGCTCGTGGACCACAAGCCGAAAACGTTGTAAAACTGTAGTATTAAAAATAGACTGCCCTTAACACAAGTTGAGGGCAGCTTTTTTTTTGAACAGGCCAGAACAAGCTACCATCCTGCCATAACAGTCCGGTTGGGCTGGAAATATGTCTTTATTCGAAGGGTATGCTTCCGAAGCGGGCTTTGTACGAACCGATTCAGGAAGTATATGCTAACAAAGCTATTAGGAGGGGTACTTATGTATTTTCGTAAAAAAGCGCTGGAGGATCTTCCCCAAGAAGACACAGCCATTTGGTCCTGCACTAAGGAAGATTGCTCCGGGTGGATGCGCGACAACTTCGCTTTCCAATATGTCCCTACCTGCTGGCAATGCAACTCGCCGATGACCAGAAGCATGAAGATACTGCCTATGCTTGTGAATACGAATTTTGACATGAAGGCGATCAAGAAGGGCATTACCATCCGGTAATCTGCCAATTCCTGAACGCTCTGTACAGAATCAGATTATAGCAGTAACACCATAGCAGTCAGTTCCCTGTGGGGAACGGGCTATTTTTTTTGTCTTGGCAGCGGATGGGTGTCCGGGGTTGACAATAGCGGGGAATCAAGGGATATTAGAGATGAGGATGAAGAATACATAATTGGAAAATGGTCTCAACGGCAAGGAGGTTGTGGTATGGCTATGAACAAATATCTTAGGCTTCTTCTTCTGATTATGGTTATCTTGAATACAGTAAATATTAAATATCGCAATCCGGTTTTGCTTGTTGCCGTACCTGCTATAGCAATTATAATCTTTATTCTGGATATTTACCTGGAGCCCACCCGCCGGAAGGTACTGATGTACAGCATCGGCGCCGTCCTGCTGGCCTTACTGTGGATAGCCCTGGACCGGGAGTGGATCACTCCGCTAATGTTCATCTAGTCCCTTCTGCTGCAGCCCTTAAACAGCTCCTGGAACAAGGAGCACTGCTTAAGGGCTCTTTGCTGCCCTGTGCCGGGCAACTAATTTCTCTTGACAAACCCCGGGACTTTTGGAGAATAGAGTTGGAAACGCTGCCAAGGAAAGAAGGAATTCCGATGTTCCAGAGATTCAAAGAACTCAACACGCTGCGCAATCAAATATTTATCGGCTTTGTGCTGGTTATGCTAATCATTCTTCTGGTTTCAGGGGCGTTTGTATATGACCGGGTATCTATTCTGCTCAAAAATAATGCCGAGCGGCATATCCAGCAGACGGCGGTTCAGGCGAACGGACGGCTGAATGCGCTGATTGGCCAGATTGACAGCCTGATGGAGCAGGTGGCTAATCATCCTACGGTGCAGCAGCTGCTGCTGGAGGAGCTGAACGGCAATGAAGTGTCATTCAATCAGCGGCAGTCGCTGCTGCAGATTATCTCCAGCTATCAGGCGTATATGCCGAGCGTAGGGTCTCTTGAGCTGTATACCGCCGATTACCGGCTGCTCTTCCCGATTAAGGACGGCAGTCTGGGGACGAGAATCAACGAGCCATATATCAGCGAGGCTAATATCCAGAAAGGGCGGCTGGTCTGGATCGGCGTCGATCCGCATGACAGCCAGAGCCTGCTGGCCATCCGCCAGGTTAGCCTCATGGACCGCTGGTTCTCGCGGGGAGGGTATCTGATGGCGCGCATCCAGCGCAGCTACTTCCAGCTGGATGATCCGATCTCCGGCAGTGACGGAGGCGAGTCTGTGCTGCTGGTGAATGATGAAGGCCGGCTCCTGGGCAGCAGCGGAACACCGGAGGCGGACCTGCTGCCGCTGCTGGAAAGTGTGGACCAGACGGTCAGCTTTCACGGCAAGGAGTATGTACAGGTTAAGCTGCGCTCGGACAAGACCGGCTGGACACTGCTTGTGCTGACCCCTGTCAGCTATGTCACCAAGGGGTTATCTGTGCTGCGGACGGTTCTGCTGCTGTCAGGGGGGCTGGGAGCCCTGCTTTTCCTGATCATGTCGTTTCTATTGTCAACGATGATCACGAGGCCGATTATTCATCTGATCCGGGCTATGCGCAAATCGCGCTTAGGCGTGCTGACGCCCAACTCGCAGAAGGTATCTACGATGGAGCTGCGGGAGCTGAATTATACCTATAACGGCATGGTGGCCAATATGAATGATTTGATCCGGGTCGTCTACGAGAAGGAAGTATTACAGAGCCGGACCGAGCTCAAGGCGTTGCAGGCGCAGATCAACCCTCATTTTCTGTTCAACACCCTGGAAGCCTTTAACTGGTCGCTTGAGGAGAAGGGGGAGGAGGAATTGGCCGGATTGGTCGTAGTAATGTCCAGGCTGTTCCGCTATATTATTGGCCGTCCCAATAATAAAGACGAGTGGGTTGCGCTTAGTGAAGAGGTTGAACAGATCAGGCGTTATCTGAAGATCATGGAGATGCGGATGGGCGAGCGCCTGTCCTGGGATATTGTGCTGGACCCGCGCGAGGCGGCTGTTCCGGTACCCAAGCTGCTGATTCAGCCGATTGTGGAGAATGCCATTCTTCATGGAGTGGAGAGCCGTGTCGGCAGCGGCAGTGTGGAGGTTACGATCACCCCATCGCCACGCGACGGCTGGACCTCGGTGAAGGTATCCGACAATGGTCCCGGCATGGATGAGGATACTCTGCGGGCGCTGCGCAATACACTGGAGGGCGGCCCGCCGATCTCCGCCAAAGGCAACGGGGTCGGCCTGGTGAATGTGCAGCGGCGGCTCCAGCTGTATTACGGGCAAGAGGGCATCAAGTCGGAGGGTCTGATCATTGAGAGCAGATTATCCGAAGGGACCGTTATTACTTTTGAAATTCCAAGCAATGGAGGATATACCTATGAGTCTGAGCAATAGGACGATTCTAATCGTGGATGATGAACCGAGAACACGACAGGGCATCAAGCAGACGCTGGAAGTATGGGCAGCCGGCCGGTATGCCGTGGAGACCTGTGACAACGGGGTTGAGGCGCGCGAGCGGCTGCGGCAGGAGCGGGTCCATCTGCTGATTACAGATGTGCGCATGCCAGAAGTAAGCGGACTGGATCTGATCCGTTCCCTGCAGGAGTCAGCCTGGAAGCCCGTTATTATTGTCATATCCGGCTATGCCGAATTTGATTATGTGCAGCAGGCTATGCGGCTGGGGGCGGTCAACTACCTGCTTAAGCCGCTGGACAAGTCCGAGCTGCTGTCCGTGGTTGAGGATGCGCTGAAGCGGGAGGAAGAGCAGCAGCGCCACGTGAAGCTGGAGAAGCTGGTGGATCATAAGCTGATGGAGATTGACCCGGATCAGGCGCGAATGGGGCAGCCGGTCAAAGAAGCGATCGCCTATGTGGAGCAGCACCTGCATGAACAGCTGACAATGGCAGAGGTAGCGGGCCTCATCCATCTGAATGCCAGCTACTTCAGCGTATTGTTCAAGGAGCAGGCCGGAGTATCCTTCAGCGAATATTTGGCACGTCTGCGAATTCAGCGGGCTAAGGAATTACTGCTGCAGACCACACTGTCTATAGGGGAGATCGGGGAGCGTGTAGGCTATAGGACGGATAAGTACTTCATTAAGGTGTTTAAATCGCTGGAACAGTTAAGCCCAAGCCGCTATAGGCATAAGATGAAGGGCGGATCGCAGGAAATCCATTAAATGTGGAATTTTAGCCAATAAGTGTAGTCTTATATCCCTCCGGGTACGATGCTAAAATTTGATTGGTAGCGATTACATCAGGCCGCGTAATGTGAAATGGGAGGCTATAGCAATGTTGAGGAATAACATAATCAAGGGACTGTTCCTGACACTTACATTGGCCCTTGTTCTGACAGGCTGCAGCTTCACACAGGATAATAGTAGTGCGGCGGCAGCCACCAATGCTTCGGCCCCAAAAATAACGATTCATATGATGCACTTATGGCCGGCCGGCCTCTCCGCCCAGCAGAATAAGCTGGTTAGCCAGATCATCGGGGAATACGAGAAAGAGAATCCTAATATTATAATCCAGCAGGGCGTGCTGGAGAATGAACAGTACAAGAATAAGCTGAAGGTGCTCTCTGCCTCGAATGACCTGCCGGATGTAGGAATCACCTGGGCAGCGGGCTTCATGGAGCCTTATGTAAAGGGCGGATTATTCGCTCCGCTGGATGACATCCTGAATGGTACGCGGTTAAAGGGTAAATTCGTAACAGGCACTACCGAAGCCTATGTGGTCGATAATAAGACCTACGCACTGCCGATTGAGCTGAACATTTCACCGATATACTATAATAAGGATATTTTTGCGAAATATAATCTCCAGGTGCCTGCTACATACGAGGAGTTCAAGCAAGTGGTAAGAACGTTATCCCATCATGGCGTGGCTCCGGTTGCCCTTGGCAACAAGGACCGCTGGACCGGCTCGTTATGGTATATGTACCTTGCTGACCGTATCGCCGGCAGTGATACACTGAAGCGCGCAACGAAGGGGACAAGCTACTTCGATAATCCCGGCCTGGTCCGGGCTGCGGCTGAAGTGCAGACGCTGGTGGATATGAACACCTTCAACAGCGGTTTCAACGGGCTATCCAATGATGAGGGCAAATCGGAATTCTTGAATGAGAAGGCGGCAATGTATCTGACGGGTACCTGGGAGCTTCCCAACTTCACAACGAATCCGGAGATTCCGCAAGACTTCAAGGATAAGGTAGGGTTCTTCAAGTTCCCGACTGTGGAAGGCGGAAAGGGCAATATCAACAGCTGGGTTGGCGGTCCCGGTGTCGGACTGTTCGTAGCCGAAGCTTCCGAGGTTAAGGAAGAAGCAAAAGCATTTGTCGAATATTTCGTATACAAATGGGGAGAGGCCTCTGTAACCAGTGCAGGTGTAATTCCGGCGACCAAAGTGGATACCACGAATGAAGAGCTGCCGCAGCTGTATGTCGAACTGCTGAATGAATTAAACCATGCGAGCAGCATCACCCTGTTTGCTGATATCCAGATGAAGCCGAACGCCGCCCAGGTCCATCTGGATATGATTCAGGCGCTGTTCGGCAAAGCGATTACACCAGAGCAGTTCGCCGCCAAGCATAAAGAAGCAGTAGCCAAAGGAACTTGATAAGCGTACAGCCTTATCACAAAGGGATGCCAATTAGCCGGATTACACGGCCGGGGCATCCCTTATTTGCGGAGGCGGATGATTAAGGGGGGCAGACGTTCCTGCGGCAGGAGAAGCAGAAGAATACCTCATCGCTGTATTCAGCCTGTCCGAAATTATATTTAGCCGCAAGCGCGGCCAGCGCTGCATCCGCAGGGATCGGCTCACGCTCACTTGTATGGCCGATCCGCGCATGATGCTCCCGCAGACCCTGGCGGGTTCTGGAGTGGGCAATCATGAAGATTCCTCCGGCTTGCAGATTCTTCCCTGCATTGGCGAACAGCATATCCAGATTGGAGAAATGGGGGATGCTGTTGTAGATCAGCACATAATCGAAGGGTGTTCCGCCGGAGAATGGCTCCTCGAAATCCGCGCATGCGGTCCCGGCATCCGGGAAGCTCTTGTGCAGTTCTTGCAGCATGGCCGCTGAGATATCGAGCGCAAGGTAGCGGCTGGGGTCTATCTCCAGCTTATGGAGTGCTGCGGGGATAACGCCTGTGCCGGAGGCCACATCCAGCAGGCTCTGGCCACTGCGGATGCCAAGCATCTGCAGGGCCTTCCCGGCCATGGCCATATCCTCTTCGCTGTTGCTCCATATTGGGGCCATTGCGCTGAAATGTGCCAGGTCTTCCTGTTTGTGCGGATTCGTTGTCATTGTCTTCCTCATCCTTCCTGCCAAATGAATAGGATTATGTATTCAAAAGGCGGTCCGCCTGAGTCGCAGAGATCAGGGTGAACCGCCTGTTTGTTGCCGCAGATTAATGCGCCGGCGCAGCGCTCAGCGGTTCTGCAGGTTCATGCTGGATCAGGCCGTGCTTCTCCCAGGCTCTGCTCTTCCAGCGGAAGTACATAATGACCGCCCGCACCCATTCATCGAATGCAGTGGCCAGCCAGACTCCGGCCAGACCGAGATCAAGCGTGAACACAAGGAAATAGCCCAGCGGCAGACTCATGCAGACCATGGAGATCAGGCCCATGTAGACCGGGAACTTGGCATCGCCGGAAGCGCGCAGCGAGTTGATAATGACCAGGTTGCAGGTGCGTCCGGTCTCAAGGAAGAAGCTGAGCAGGATCACTTGTGCGCCCATAGTTATAATCGTTTGATTATCCGTGAACAGGCCCATTAGCGGTGCGCGGAACAGAATAACAACCGCGTCCATAATTACTGTGACCAGCAGCGCCCATTTCACACTGGAGAATACCCGCGTGTAAGCTTCCTTCGGCCGCCTTGCGCCCACGAGATGGCCGACAATGATTGAGGTGCCCATGGATACGGCTACGCTGAAGAGGAAGATGTAGCTGGAGATATTCAGCGCGTATTGGCGGGTAGCCATGGCTTCAGCACCCAGATAAGTGATGTATAAAGTGAAGACCAGCTGGCAGCACTGATAGATCACCGATTCAAAAGCGGACGGGATGCCGATTTTGAGAATCTGCAGCACATATTTTTTGGAGAGATGAGTGTAATAGGTCCATTTAACCCGCACCTCCATAATCCGGTAGAGCAGCAGGAAGAACAGGACCAGACAGATCAGGCGGCTGGCAACCGTTGAAATGGCTGCGCCTTCGACACCGAGTGCCGGCAGTCCGAAATGTCCGAAGATCAGCAGATAATTGCCCCCGACGTGGATCACGTTCATCAGCAGAGAGACTACCATCGTCTGTTTCGTGAACCCGTGCGTCCGGATGGTGGTGGCCAGGGCGTTCAGCAGTGCCTGGAGGAAGATTCCGCCCCCGACAATATGCATATACGATTTGGCGTAGACGAGAATTTCGCCCGTCACGTTCAGCGCGCTCAGCAGACTGCCTCCGAACAGCAGCAGAATTGTACTCAGAATAATTCCGACCGCAAGATTGAGCGTTATGGCATTGCCCGTTACCTTAGCTGCTTCTTTGGGCTGCCTGGAACCGAGATACTGCGACACGACAATGGCCGCGCCGTTCCCGATAACACTGAGCACGAGAATGGCTATGGCAATAATCTGATTGGCCCCCCCGACACCGGAGACTGCATCATCCGATACGGAGCTGATCATGAATGTATCTACACTCCCCATGAGCATAAACAGGAACAGCTCGAGGAAAATCGGCCAGGTCAGCTTAATTAAATTGAACTCTTTGGGTTTGCTTGCTTCCATAATAAACTGTACACCTTCTTGTTGTTGAAATAGGATTGCCGCCGGAGAATTTGTAAATCTAATGTATGGTAGCACAGCTTTTGTGAAAATGCAGTAAATTTAAGAAAATCCTGAATAAATTCAACCTTCCTTTTCAAAAAGACGCACCAGACAGCCCGGCCCCCGCCCAATAGTATCCTTCAGGTAACTACATCACAATAAAGTGCCTACTTCCCTTATCGGCAGTATATCCCTAAACTTAGTACATCACTTACTAAAATATATTAATGACGAGGAGATTCTAAACCTATGAAATTACAGCTAGCACTCGATCTGGTGGATATTGCGGGAGCCAAGGCCATTGTTGCGGAAGTGGCCGAATTTATAGATATTGTGGAGATTGGAACACCGGTTGTTATTAATGAAGGTTTGCATGCGGTAAAAGCGATCAAGGACGCTTTTCCGGCACTTACGGTCCTGGCCGATCTCAAAATCATGGATGCCGGCGGCTATGAAGTGATGAAAGCTGTAGAAGCGGGAGCGGGAATCGTTACCGTGCTTGGCGTGTCCGATGATTCAACGATCCGCGGTGCGGTGGAAGAGGCCAAGAAGACCGGTGCAGAAATCCTGGTTGATCTGATCAACGTGAAGGATCTGAAGGCCAGAGCCGCGGAAGTGGACGCACTTGGCGTTGATTATGTCTGTGTACATTCGGGATATGATCATCAGGCAGAAGGCAAGAATTCCTTCGAGGATCTGAGAGCGATTAAGAGTGTGGTTACAAAAGCAAAAACAGCGATTGCCGGCGGGATTAAACTGGGCACGCTGCCTGAAGTGATTGCTGCGAATCCTGATCTGGTAATCGTGGGCGGCGGCATTACCGGCGAAGCGGATCAGAGAGCGGCTGCGGCGGAAATGAAGCGCCTTGTAAGCCAGGCCTAAGCAGCTATGGATACGCTGGATTACGCACGTGAAATTGTGAAGGAGCTGCAGGGCTCAGTCACCGGGCTGAACGCCGCAGAAGGTGAAGCCATGGCGGAGCTGCTGCTGCGCTCCGGGCAGATCTTTGTAGCCGGTGCCGGCCGCTCCGGCCTGATGGGCCGGGCGTTCGCAATGCGGCTGATGCAAGCCGGGCAGGCTGCGTTTGTCGTCGGAGAGACGGTCACCCCGGGGATCGGCCCCGGTGATGTGCTTGTGCTGGGCTCCGGCTCCGGCGAGACCAAGGGGCTGGTATCCATGGCGGAGAAAGCCAAGGCGATCGGGGCAGCTGTGGTGCTCGTGACCATCAGCCCTGATTCGTCACTGGGGCGTCTCGCTGATTATATCGTCAAGCTGCCGGGTTCGCCCAAGGATCAGACAGACGGGAGCTATGCTACGATCCAGCCGATGGCCTCCTTGTTTGAGCAGACGCTGCTGGTATTCTACGATGCCGTTATCCTGCGGATGATGGAGCAGACGGGGCAGACCACGGGCAGGATGTTCGGCAAACATGCGAATCTGGAATAATGTAACGTAAAGACAGCCTGTCCGGAACTTCCGGGCAGGCTGTCTGCATTCTAAGGGTACCAGGCGATGGCGCTGCTGATGCTAATGCTGCAGCCGGAATTGGCAGCAGCACTGTCTATTATGGCAGGTGCAGGCGGGATGTGCCTGTCCTTGCCCTTGCACTCAGCTTAACGCTTAAGCAGATCCTCACGGATCGGTGTGAACACATCCAGCAGCGCCGAATTGGCTTCAAGTGCGGTTACCCCATGCTTGGCGTTAGACGGAATAGCTATGCTCTGGCCTGCGGACAAGGCGTATTCCTTGCCGTCGATGCGGAAGACGAAGCTGCCGCGCAGACAGTAGCTCATCTGCTCATGCACATGGCTGTGCTCGTAGCCCTCGGCGCCTTCCTCGAAATGAACCTCCATCATCATCAGACTGGCTGCCGCATTCAGAATGCAGCGTTTGACGCCCGGCTCAGCCGGTTCCCATACTCCTAGATTACTCATACTTTATTTCCTCCTTGTAAGTGTTATAGGCATAAATGTTGTACGTTTTGCAATAATGCTTCCTTGATAGCTGGGTGTTCGGGACAATTGTTGTAGAAACTGCAAGAATAATTCTGCCAAGCCGCGTGAACGGGACGAAATACTGCCTTTCATACAACAATTTTGGATTTGGGCAGATATTATCAGGAAAATGTTGTATTCCGTGCAGGATTTTATAAAAGGTACTGGAGCTCTGCCGTGAATAGCAGATGAATCGGGAAATTCCTTATTGCGGAACGGCAATCTGAATCATTCCCGGCTTAAGAATCAGGGTATCGTCCGCCGCGTGGCCGCCGCCCTCTGCTTCCGCACCCTCCGTGCCGAGTACCCGGAGCGGGACGCCGCCGGGAATACGGACGCGGCGGCTTTGCCCTGAGCCGTTGATGGCGGCAACGCACCATATACCGTCTGCGCGGGAAATCTTATATACCCGCACACCTCTGCCTCCGTCATCGCACAGCAGCGGCTCCAGCCGCAGCGGGGGAGCTGCTGCTGTGCGCGGATGCAGCAGCACCACATAGTCTTCGCCCGCCTTGCCGTGCGCACGGAAATGCTGCTGCGCCGCCAGCGGGTAGGCTCCGCCTACGGCACCTTCTCCGGCAGTGATGACCGGACTGGACGGCTCTGCAATATGCGCACTCAGCCTCATGCCGCCTAAGGCTGCTACCTCAATATTCTGCCCCGTGATCTCAGCCTCTGTACTCAGTGTATGCAGATTCCATACGCTGTCTGCTCCGCCCTCAATCCGGTCCCATACCAGATAAGCGTCAAAGCCTGCCTTGATATACAGGAAATTCCGCTCATACTCACCGGCACGTGTATCCGGGATCAGGCTTCTGGCATAATCCAGCTCGTCTGTGAAGATGACCTCCCGGCAGACGCTTTGCAGCGGACCGTCAGCATAGCCGCCTGAACCATCAGCGAATTGAACGATATTATGCGCCGCGCCTGATACATACCAGTGCCGGTCCCCGTTGTAATAACCGCCGGTTCCGGCATCAAGCGTCAGCGGAACCCCGTCTGCCCAGATGGAGAAATGGCCTTCGTCATGATGGGCGTGATAGGTCAGCGGCGAAGCCTCGTAGATGGCATAGTTCCGCAGGTTCTGCTCCCCGCTACGGAAGATGACGTAGCCGATGCCGGGATAATGGACGGAGCGGAGGGCGGGCTGTTGCTCAGGCAGATCCGGCCGCGGATACAGCAGGGCGACCAGCGGCAGCGGGAAAGCCCCGGTATCCTGGACCGGTGCGCCGCCGTGCTTCCAGGTCCAGACCATTTCCGCCGACAGCTGCGGATCTTCCTCTGCATAGAATGGAGCCGCGTAGCCGAGCAGGCGGAACCATTTCTCCTGTACATTGGCATCGCCGACGGCAGGAGTCAGCAGAACAGTTCCGGCATCGTGACCGTCCTGGATGATGTCCTCTGCGGTGACGATGCCGATCAGGAAGCGGTACATCGCTTTTACCTTGGGGTGCCTGAAGTAATCCATTCCCTGCAGCCGCTTCAGCAGCACGAAGAACAGGAAATACCGGTGCAGCACGGCGCCGTGATAACGCACATTCTCCGGCCAGGCCCCCTCCTGATCCACTACTTCCGCCAGCTGCCAGTCTACTACGGAGCAGGCATGCTTCAGATAGCCAGCACTCTCAGGCTCCTGCGGGAAGAGCAGCGCATAGACACCAAGCCCGGTCGCCCGGTCCGCATTCCAGTTGCTGCGTTTGCCGCCCTTCTCATCAGGGAAGGTCTCCAGATCGAACCGGTAGTAGGCGGTGTCCATCATCATCGCTGCAATATAGCGGAGATCGGAGAGCAATGCCTCTATTTCCCCGGCAGTTAACACTCCGCTCCCGGCAATCTGGTCATAGATGACCGAGACGGCAGCCAGTCCGCGCCCGATATGCACAGCGCCGTAGGTGTCATCATCATGCCAGCCGTCCCGGCGGAAGATATCCATGCCCTGCCGCATATCGGACAGCATGTACTGCAGCTTGCGCCCCGCCCGGGCGGCATAATGATCTTCACCGCTTACCTTATACAGATTGGCGTCCGCACCGGCAGCCTCCAGCAGATAAGCCCAGTTGGTCAGCGTGGGCCGGTTGAAAAGCGCTCCGGACTGCTCCGGCCCGAGCGGCTGTCCGTCTTCGTCCAGGAACGTAACTCCAGTGCATACGCCGCCGCTGCCAAGCGGAGCTTCCAGGCTGAGCTCCATCTGGATGCCGTAATAATCGCCTGCGGTTACCGGCAGGCGTTCTTCGTAACGCAGCACGGTAATGCCTTCCTCCGCTTCATTGCTGATGCGTACACAGAGCACATCCTCCTCCTGCGCACCTCCAGCCGGAGTGACACCGGAAGGCTGCAGTCCGCTTCCTCCTCCGGCCAGCCGTTCAAGCGCCACTCTGCTGCCGCTTCCCGGCTCCTGCGTCCAGCCTTTCAGCGACTGGCGGAAGCTTCCATTAATCAGCGTCACCGGCAAGCCGAGCTGGGAATGCGTCAGCTGTACACCGCCGATCCGGGCAACGCCCTGCCCCCGGACCTGTACGGACAGCTGCAGACAAGCGGCCTGGGCGGGCACCTTGAAGACGAACGGCTCCACCCGGAATACACCGAGACGGCTAAGCGGAACCGCTTCTTCGCGTGCGGCGAATTGTGCGGACAGCTGCTGCTGTCTTACATATTCCTGCGAGATCGCCGGATACTGCTCTATTCTGGCGCGGAGCCCCTTCTGCTGCTCCTGGTCCTTGCCGCCGAAGGGGCCGGTACCGGCGGTGCCATGATTAGATGAATGCATAGGCAAATTTGCGGCCTCCCTGTGAATGCGAGTTCATTAATTAAACTAACTTAATTTCTTTCTACCATAAGTATAGCTGCCCGGGGACGGGACCCGGGATGGGTAAACGGAGGGAGGAGAGGGGACAAAGCAACTGAAATCACCCTTCAAGGCAGGGCCCCCGGCTTTGAAGCCGGATTTCATGAAAAAGTGAATTTCTCCCCCTTAGAGCAGTTGCTTTCTCCCTAACTGTGTCTGCACAGCGGGATTTATGATTAAGGAAAGAAACGCGAGCCGAATAGACAGGAGGAACAATCAATGAATGGAACGAAACGGCAAATAAACGCCTGGACCTTTGTAGCACCCAGTTTGATTCTGACGCTGATTTTTGGAGTGTATCCCGTCTTTTGGGCATTGAAGTACATGTTCTATGATTATCAGGGTTTCGGTACACCGCTCTTCATCGGCCTCGATAACTTCGAACGGTTGTTCCGGGATAAGGATTTCTGGCAGTCAGTGGTGAACACCTTCGTTTACGCAGGCGGCAAGCTGATCATTACGATCCCGCTGTCCTTTGTACTGGCTGTAGTGCTCAACCGCGCCCTGAAGGGACGCCAGCTGCTGCGGGCCATTTATTTCCTGCCTACCGTAATCAGTGCTTCGGTAATGGCGATTGTGTTCTACGTTATTTTCAACTCCTACAACGGAATGGTGAATCAGCTGCTGATGGGCGCCGGAATTGTATCCGCTCCCATAGACTGGCTGGGCGCCAAGCATGCCCTGGTCACGGCAATTATTATCGCGATCTGGGGCGCAGTCGGCAACTATATGCTGCTCTTTATCGCGGGGCTGCAGAATATTCCGGAGGATCTGTATGAAGCCGCTTCCCTGGACGGTGCCGGGCCGCTGCGCAAAATGTGGAGTATTACCGTCCCGATGCTGGGACCTGTGCTGCAGATGATCATCATGCTGGCGATTACTGTATCGCTTAAGGGCTACGAGAGCATCATGGTACTTACCGAGGGCGGTCCTTACGGCAAGACGGAAGTTATGTATCTCTATCTCTATAAATTGTTCTTCCCGGTATCCAGCGGAGGATCAAGCATCCAGCAGTTCGGTTACGGCAGCGCGGTCGGATTTGCTACGGCGGTTATCGTCGGCATCATTACCCTGATTTACTTCTATGTCTCCAAGAAACTGAATGATATCTACTAAAAGAGAGGAGAATGAACAGTGAGCACAATGCATGCGGAAACGAAAATGGCTTCGGCGCAGACCAGCCGTTCCTTAAAGAACAAGACGCTGCTGTCCCGGGTACTGTTGTGGATTTTCCTGCTGATCGTAGCAGCGTTTGCGTTATTCCCCATCATATTGGCGTTCTTCGGATCGCTTAAATCTAACCTGGAGCTGACTACAGGAACTACTCTGCTGCCGAAGGAATGGATCTTCGATAACTATGCGCAGGCCTGGACATCCGCTAATTTCGCAAGGTTTACCTGGAACAGCGTATTTATAAGCACCTTTACGACGTTAGGGACTTTATTGATAGGAACGATGGCTGCCTATGCGGTAGCAAGGGTGGATTTCTACGGGAAACGCCTGTATGTGGTCATTCAGTCCTGCACCCTGTTCATCTCGATCGGTGCTGTCGTGCTGCGTCCCCAGTTTGATCTCATGGTCTCACTGAATCTGCAAAAATCGCTCTGGGGCGTCATCATCATCCTGATCAGCGGTCATGCTACAGCATTCTTCATGCTGATCGGGTTTGTGCGGGCAATCCCGAAGGAACTGGACGAGGCAGCGTTTATTGACGGCTGCAACTTCTATAGCGTATACTTTCGTGTTATCTTGCCGCTCCTGACACCGGCCCTTGGGGTCACAGCGCTCTGGACCTTCCGCGGCGCCTGGAATGAATACATTCTGCCGCTGGTATTTACGATGACGCAGCCTGGATTACAGACGCTCACCGTAGGCCTGGCCGGATTGAAATATGGTGTTGGTGATGCGGCACAGCCCCAATTAATGCTTGCCGGCGCATGCCTGTCGATGCTGCCGATGATCATTGTCTATATTTTTGCCAACAAATCATTCATGCAGATGACAGCGGGCTCCGTGAAGGGCTAAACGGGCTAAGGCTAACGCGGCGGTCCACCGGCAGCCAGTCTTAACGAAGGATGTGGAATCATGCTGAAGGCCTGGCTGTACCGGACCTCGCTGAAGAAAAGAATATGGCTGACATTCACCGGGCTGACCGTCTTTTGTATCTCGGTCACCGGCCTGTGGGCCTATTCGATTGCTTCGCGGGCCATGGAACGCAACTCCATCGACCTGAACCGCAATGTGCTGAACCAGTCCGTTAACGTGCTGGATCAGAAGCTGAAGCAGATCATTGTGGCGTCCTCCACCATGATGCTGAGTGAAGCGTATAAGCAGACGATGCGGGATATACAAGCGGATAATACCGACCGGTTCTTTGCGAACTTCTCCTTATTGCAGGGCCCCTTCACCCAGGCGGAGCTGACAGAGAACTCCATTGAATCGATCCTGGTCAGTACACCGGACGGGGATTTCTACTCCGCCGGCAATCTGCGCAGAACAGCGACTCCATTTATGGAGTCTTTGCTGTATCAGCGGATCAAGGATAATCCGGAATCGAACTGGGTGGAGAGCCATGAGGACGAGCTGTTCGCGGGCAAGCATGATGTAATTTCTCTGCTGCTGCAGCCGCTGACGGAGAGCTATGTGCCCGATGTCTTCCTGACCGTTAATGTGAAGGAGGACATTCTGGAGGATACCGTCAGCGGAGGCGCGAGTCTCGGCAGTGCGAAGTTTCTGCTGATCAACAAGGGCGGAGCCAGTGTCTTCGGAGATAAGGAACGGCCGGATTGGTCCCGCTCGGCGCTATTTATGAACAAGCTGCTTCAGGCGGACAGCGGCAATTTCGAATATGCTGCCGGCGGCGGGACGATGCTGGTCAGCTATGCAGACTCGCGGTATGCGGGGGACTGGCTGCTGGTCAGCTACCAGTCGAAGGAGGAGCTTCTTCAGCCTGTACGCAGCATTCAGTGGCTGGTGCTGATGATTATGGCCGTGTGCATTGTCATCGCGCTGCTGCTGGCGAGATACCTCTCGGCACTGCTGCTCGGACCGCTGCTGAAGCTGCAGAAGACGATGTCGCGGGTGGAGCATGAGGATCTGGATGCCCGCTTCGAGAGTCCGTTCCAGGATGAGATCGGGGAAGCGGGCCGCAAATTCAACCAGATGCTGGACCGGATCGGCGGGCTGATTCTTGAGGTCAGGGATACGGAGAAGGAAAAACGCAAAGCGGAGATCAAAGCGCTGCAGGCGCAGATTGAACCCCATTTTTTATATAACACGCTCAATACAATCTTATGGAAATGCGAAATGGACGAATATGAAGATGTGAAGCAGATGGTGATTTCCCTGTCCGCGCTGTTCCAGCTGGGCCTGAACAACGGGCAGGAGATTACAACGCTGGGCAAGGAGCTGGAGCATGTCCGCCAGTACCTGAACCTCCAGCAGCAATGTTATGAGGGACTGTTCGAATATACGATAACCGCAGGAGCGGAGCTGCTGGAGCTGCCTGTCCTGAAAATTATCATTCAGCCTCTTGTGGAGAATTCCATTCTGCACGGGCTGAAGGAGCTTCGGGGCGAAGGCATGATTACGATCTCTGTGGCCATAGAGGCGCAGCATCTCGTAATCCGGGCGGCTGATAACGGCTCGGGCATGGATGCGGAGCAGCTGAATGCCCGGCTGAAAGAGCCGGCCGGCAGCGGGGGCTATGCCCTGACCAATATCTGCAGCCGTCTGCAGTTATATTACGGCAAGGAAGCCTCGTTAACCTTCCGCAGCCGTCCGCACATAGAGACTGAAGCGGTCCTCTCAATTCCAATGGAAGGTGGAGTTTATCCTGAGCCACGCTGAACCTGTAAAAATATGCATTGTAGATGATATTCCGGCTGTGGTCCGCGGCTTGTCCCAGCGGATTCCCTGGGAGGAGCACGGGATCGTCGTCGCTGCAACGGCGGCCAACGGAGAAGAAGGGCTGCTGCAGATCCGCAAACACCGTCCGGATATTGTTCTGACCGATATCCGGATGCCATTCACCGACGGGCTGGAGATGATGAGGCTGATTCTGGCGGAGCAGCCGGGGATCAAGCTGATCTTCCTGACGGGTTATTCGGATTTCTCTTATGCCCAGGAGGCGGTGAAGCTCGGGGCCTTTGACCTGATCGTCAAGCCCTTTACCAAGCCGCAGGTGCTTGAATCTGTCCTGAAGGCCAAAGAGGTGCTGGAGCGTGAACGCTCGCAGGCTGAACAGATGCGGGGAATGGAGCAGAAGCTGCGGGAGAGTATGCCTTATCTGCGTCAGGAGTATATGCGTCTCCTGATCCGTTACGGCAGCAGGCAGCAGCACCGCAGCCAGCAGTGGGATTTCTATGCGATTACAATGAACAGCCGCGATTTCTGTGTAATGGTGGCGGAGATCGACTTTTTTGCCGAGCGTACGGCCGCGCTGGCGGTCTCTGAGGTTGAGCTGATCCGATTCGCGGTGCAGAACATTCTGGAGGAGACGATTGGCGGGTACACGCAGGGTCTCGTGTTCCGCGAGCATGTTAATCAGTTCATTATCGTGATGAATCCCCCGGCGGAGCTTGATGCGGAGCAGCTGGCCGAGCAATGCCGGGAGAATGTCTGCCGGCATACGTACCAGACCGTGTCTATCGGACTCGGCGGGGAAGTGGAGGAGGCCGGTCAGCTATCGGTATCCTACGCCCAGGCCTTGTCTGCGCTGACCAATACGTTCCTGACCGGCGGGAACAGTGTATACCGCTATGTGGAATCGCCGGAGAGGGATGCTGCGCTGCCCAGATACTCTTTTGACAAGGAGAAGGAGCTGCTCTATTGCCTGCGTTCGGCTAATCTGGCTAAGGCGGAAGAGCAGCTGGACAATATTTGGAATGAGTGGCTAAGTGCCCCCGTGCTGCCCGATCCGGCGATCGTCAAGACGATGTGTCTGGAGCTGGCCCATTCGGTCCACCGTGTCTTCTCCGACAAAGCTTCAGACGCAGAGGTCAAGCTGCTGGAGAAAAAGCTGGCCGATATGAATACCTCCGCCTCATTCGAGGAGCTGCGGGGTCAGATCCGGGAATTCTGCCGCCAGGGCTGCTCTTATGTGCAAATCCGCCAGTTCAGTGAAGCGCGTGTGCTGGTGGAGCGTGCCATCGCCTACATCAATGAGAATCTGCACCGCAACCTTGCGGTTGCCGATTGTGCGAGGGAGGTTCATCTCAGCCCCAGCTATTTCTCCAATCTGTTCAAGAAGGAAATGGGGATGACACTCGCCCAGTACATTATCAGCCGCAGAATGGAGAAGGCCAAGGAACGGGTGCTTGAGGGCATGCAGGTTCAGGATATCGCCATCTCGCTGGGCTACGAGGACCGTCCTTATTTCACTGAACTGTTCAAGAAATATACCGGCATGACGCCGACCGACTTCCGCTCCAAATACACTTCGGAGGTGCAGCGCGGAAACAGTGATTTCGTCTCCCCTGAATAGTTGTTTTCTCCTTCACTTACAAACGCGCAGTCATTCTATAATTTTTATATGAAATGAATGCGATTACACAAAGAAAAGGGAGGGTTTCAAGATGAAAAGAAATCAATGGATGCTGGCTGGAGCTTCGCTGCTGCTGGCGGGATCGCTGGCTGCATGCTCCTCGTCAACCGCTTCAAATAATACAAAGGCAGAGGGCGGGGATACCTCCGCTGAGCAAACCAAGCTGGTCTACTGGTCCATCGACCGTCATGATTCTGATTTCATTGAGCAGAAGATCAGTGAGTATGAGGGGCTTAACCCTAATGTGGATATTGAATTCAAAGTGATGGCTGACAACTACGCCCAGTCGGTGGATATCGCCTTCTCCAGTAAACAGGCGCCGGATATTCTGCGCGTGGATACAGGCAATGTACCGGCCTGGGTCAAGAAAGGGTATCTGGAATCGTTCGACAGCTATATCACGCCGGAAATGAAGAGCCGGTTCGAGAGCGTGCTCATTAATGAGAAGAATATGGTTGACGGCAAAATCTACACCCTGCCGAATATTGGCCAGTTCTGGCGCCTGATCTATAACGTGGATCTGTTCGAGAAGGCCGGGATTACAGAGCCCCCAGCTACACTTGCCGAAATGGTGGAGGATGCCAAGAAGATTACGGAGGCGGGTAAAGACAGCGGTGCTTACGGCTTCGCCGGTAATTTCAAGAGCGGCAGCGGGTTTGAACGCATTGCCCATCCGATCACAACCCTCAGTAAGACAGAAGGAACGGAAGGTTTTAACTTCCAGACCGCTAAGTTCGACTTCGGCATGTACAAGGAATCGCTTGAAGCCCTGCGGCAGATCGTAGTGGACGGCAGCATGATGCCGGGTTCGGAGTCGCTTGATATTGATCCGCTGCGGGCACAGTTCGCTCAAGGTAAAATCGGGATGTATTTCAACCATTCTGTTGAGCCTAGTGTGTACAAAACTCAATTCCCGACGGAAATCCGCTGGGCGGCAGCACTGCCACCAACCGTGGACGGCCAGCAGAACGGCGCCAGCCAGGTCATCTCCGGCAGCTATCTGGCGATGAGCAAAGACTCCGGGCAGAAAGAGGCCGCCTGGAAGTTTATCGAGTGGATGTACAGCGATGAGGTGCAGATCGCTTACCAGGAAGGCGGATACGGGGTTTCTGTTATTCCTTCTGTTGCTGCCGCAGCGAAAGCTCCGGATATCCCGGGAATCGAGGACTTCCTGCCGACCAAGTATGACGGAATCTATCCGGCAACTCCGTTCACTGCTACAGAAGGACGTCTGGAAGGAACGAAGAAGATGGATGTGTTCAACAGATATATCTTTACCGGCGGAGATTTGGACAAGGATCTTCAGGATCTGAACACGCGTTATAACGCCGCCCTGGACAAAGCCAAAGCTGCAGGCGACACTACGATTGAAGCCCAGCCGGACTTCAGTGCAGTCAGCCTGCAGGGAAGCCTGGTCAAGGAATAACAAGGGAAGAATAATACCACATGCAGCATACAGACCGCAGGCCATAGCCCTGCGGTCTGTTACGTTATATGGGTCTGCCCCAGGGCGTCTGCTGGCGATGTGCAGCCCCCGGGTGTATTGTAGTATGATATTAAAGAACGAAAGGAGGGACTTATATTGGCGACTGAGATTAAAGACCGTATCAATCTGAAGGAAATCAACTGCGAGAAGGAGCTTACGCTTGCTGTCATCGGCGGCAAATGGAAGCTTATCATATTGTGGCACCTGGGTCTGGAAGGGACCAAACGCTTCAGCGAGCTGAAGAAGCTGATTCCGCATATTACGCAGAAAATGCTGACCAATCAGCTGCGTGAGCTGGAGGAAGATCAGCTGGTATTCAGGCGGGTGTATGCTGAAGTCCCGCCGAGAGTAGAATACTCTATGACGGAGTATGGGCATACGCTGATGCCTGTGCTGCGCATGATGTATGACTGGGGCAAGAATTACGGGGAGAACGTCATTTGGAAAGATGACCCTGACCGCGACAGATCGATGAAATGAAATTCATATAGATTTAGACAAATGGAGGAGATTGATAATTATGCTGCTGAAGACAGAATATAGCCCGCTGCTGGAGACGTTTAAGTTCGCGAACGGCATTGAACTGAAGAACCGTGTGGTGATGGCGCCGATGACTAATTTCTCCTCGAATGAGGATGGAACTGTCTCAGAGCCGGAGCTTGATTACTACATCCGCCGATCCAAAGGGGCAGGAATGGTTATTACCGCCTGTGTATATGTATCACGCGGCGGGAAAGGCTTCCCGGGTGAATTCGGTGCTGACCATGACGGGCTGATTCCGAGCCTGCGCGGGCTGGCCGAGGCCATTAAGGGTGAAGGGGCGAAGGCGGTTCTGCAGATCTTCCATGGCGGGCGCCAATGCCCCCCGGCACAGCTGCCTGACGGACAGACGGTCAGCGCAAGTGATGTGCCGTCCGAGCTTCCGGGCGGCGGGCAAGGACCGGTTCCGCGCGCACTGACTGATGAAGAAATTACCGGAATTATCGCTGATTTCGGAGAAGCTACACGCCGGGCGATCGAAGCCGGATTCGATGGTGTGGAAATTCACGGTGCCAACGGCTATCTGCTGCAGCAGTTCTTCTCCCCGCATTCGAACCGGCGCGAAGACCGCTGGGGCGGCGATCTGCAGAAGCGTCTGACCTTCCCGCTGGCTGTTCTGCGCAGTGTCAAGGATGCGGTGAAGCAGCATGCACAGGGGGAATTCCTTGTAGGGTACCGCTTCTCGCCTGAAGAGCCGGAAACACCGGGAATTACGATGGCTGATACCTTTGCGCTAATCGATGCACTGACAGGGGAAGGGCTTGATTATCTGCATGCTTCCCTGATGGAGCTGTGGTCGCAGCCGCGCCGGGGTACCGAGGACAGCCGTCCGCGGATCGAGCAGATTGTAGACCGCGTGGGAGGCAAGGCTCCGGTAATTGGAGTAGGCTCGCTCTATACCGCCGCTGATGCCCTGAAGGGTCTGGACAGCGGGATCAGCCTGGTCGCTCTGGGCCGTCCGCTCCTGATTGAACCGGACTGGGTTCAGAAGGTTGCCGAAGGGCGTGCAGCTGAGATTAAGACTGAGCTGGACCCTTCCGCCCAAGCTGAGCTTGTAATCCCGGACCCGCTCTGGAATGCACTGATTCATACGCCGGGCTGGCTGCCGGTGAAGCAGTAAATAGCAGGAGGGCGTCTGTCCTGCGCCTGTAACCTATTCATGACCTCTGGGTGCCTATATTTAAGGCTTCCAGAGGTTTTTTGCCATATTGGCATAAACGTGGAAATGTATATATGATACAATCGTATTAATTAACGGAACATCCTACAATGAGGAGTTTGCAGATATGAATGTACAGGGGAGAAACGATAGTTGCGGCGATGCGGAAGAGATGAGGCGTGATGAAGAAATGGATTCTTTTCAGCGGACGCTCGAGGTCATCGGCGGTAAATGGAAAGGAGTCCTGCTCTACCATCTAATCAGCGGTACAAAGCGGTTCAATGAACTGCGCAGATTATGTCCGGGAATTACCCAGCGGATGCTGGCCATGCAGCTGCGGGAGCTGGAGCGTGACGGTCTGGTTCATCGTGAGGTGTACCCGCAGGTGCCCCAGAAGGTAGAGTATTCTCTGACCGAGTGGGCCCGGGGCCTGGAATCCGGCCTGCTTAGTATTAAACACTGGGGAGAAGGATACAGGGAGGTGCTGGCCCAGAGTGAACCTGAGCTGCAGGCTGCCGGCGGCCGGGCCGGAGAAGACTCCGTGGAAGCAGCTCCGCGCAGCACAAATACCCCCGGATAAGCGGGATGCGCTTTATCCGGGGGTATTTGTGCTATGCAGGAGGCGTTAAGCTTTTTGCTCAGCCAGACGGGCAATCTCTACGATAACCTGAACAGCCTTCAGCATTACGTCTACAGAGGCGTATTCGAATTTGCCGTGGAAATTCTCGCCGCCGGTGAAGATATTCGGTGTCGGCAGGCCCATATAGGACAGCTGTGAGCCGTCAGTCCCTCCGCGGATCGGGCGGATCACCGGAGCTATTCCCAGACCCTCCATCGCTTCCCGGGCGATGTCAACGATGTGGCGCACCGGCTCGATTTTTTCACGCATATTATAGTACTGGTCATTCATCTCCAGCACTACATTGTCTGCTCCGTAAGTAGACTTGAATTCATCCACAATGGCAGCGATATGGGCTTTGCGGTTCTCGAAATTCTCGCGGTCAAAGTCACGGATAATATACTGCAGCTTGCTGTGCTCGGCATTGCCCTGCATGGAGATCAGGTGGTAAAAGCCCTCGTACCCATCCGTGAATTCAGGCGCTTCACCGGCAGGAAGCCGGAGATGGAAGGCCATGGCGATTTTGGAAGAGTGAATCATCTTGCCCTTGGCTGTACCGGGATGTACGTTGACCCCATGGAAGCTGATTTTGGCGGCAGCGGCATTGAAGCTCTCATACTCCAGCTCTCCGAGCGGGCCGCCATCAACGGTATAGGCATAGGAAGCGCCGAATGCTGCAACGTCGAACTTATGCGGGCCGCGTCCGATTTCTTCATCCGGGGTAAAAGCAACTCTGATCTTGCCGTGTTTGATCTCCGGATGCGCGAGCAAATACACCATCGCCGTAACGATCTCCGCAATACCAGCCTTGTTATCTGCCCCCAGCAGGGTAGTGCCGTCGGTGGTAATCAGGGTATGCCCCTTGTAGCCGCTCAGCTCCGGGAAGCTCTGTGTGGTAAGGACGACGTTCAGCGCCTCATTCAGCACAATATCGTTCCCGTCATAGTTCTCAATAATCTGCGGCTTCACATCCGTGCCGGTGAAATCAGTCGCCGTATCCAAATGGGCCAGGAAGCCGATTACCGGAACATCCTTGTCCGTGTTCGCCGGCAGTGAAGCCATTACATACCCATGCTCGTCCACTGTGACTTCCGTCAGCCCGATCTCCTGCAGCTCCTCTACCAGCTTATGGGCAAGCACCATTTGGCCGGGGGTGGAAGGGCAGGTCTCGCTGTCCTCATTCGATTGGGTATCCATTTCAGCATAAGAAATAAAACGCTTGATCAGCTCTTGTTTCAATTCAGGTCATCTCCTCTTCATCTTCGTATGTCTATATTATCACGATCCGCCAGAGGTCTCATCCCCGTGCGGACTTCCGAAGAGAGAAATGTCTGCTTACGGCTGCCGTACCAGCGGCTTGCTTGCAATCAGTTTGGCTGAGAGCAAATAGCGGTCAGGAGCTGAACCAACGTAGGAGAAGGGATAACAGGTGATCAGGGTAAGGACAGGCTCTGCGCTTGGCTTAATCGCTCCCCGCACTTCTGCGTCTACAATCCTGCTCCCTGTGATCTCATAGGTGAACTTCCCGTCCGCCGTCTCGAGCTCAATGATATCGGACTCCTCCAGATTCCCGAGGCTCCGGAACACTGTATCGCGATGTCCTGCCAGTACGCTGTTGCCGGGGGAGCCTATGGCTGCGCTTCCTTCGTCATGTCCTGCCCCTTTTTTTAGAGCGGCCCGTCCCGTCCCCTCCAGAATAGCCACCCGTTTGTCCAGCTTGGGAAAATAGATCTCGCCAATAACCTCCCCCTCCGTATATGCGGGGTTGACGCCGCCTTGTTCTGCTGGGGGGCTGATCATGCCGTCAGGCAGCGGAGTCTCTTCCTCTGTTGCGGGGGAGGGCTGGGCTTCCTCCCTCTTTTTCTCCCAGGTTTGCAGGGCTTTCCGGGCTTCTGCAGGCGCTTTGAAGATCTGGACGGCCGAATACAGCATGACGCATAAAGAGAGTATGAAGATCAGCTTCACGGCTAAGGACATACCGGAACGCTTCTTCATACTCTCTCCTCCAGCCTTGTGTGAAATATTATTTCTTCGATCCGAGCTTGCGGATAGCGATCAAGCTAATGATGGCTACGGCCATGCTGGCCAGAATCAGATTGTACCAAGGTTCAGCGGTATCCGGCAGCTTGCCGTCCTCATCCGGTCCGGCGAGCGGAAGCTCGTCATCGGTAAGGGTTACCCCGTTATCCGGTGAAGGCGCTGGTGTACTGCCGGCGGTGACAGCTCCGGCGTCTGGCGTAGCAGTCGGGCTGCTGCCTACATTGTTATCCCCGCCGCCCAGCGGTACCGGTGCTTCACTTACAGTCACTTCATCAACTGCCGGTGTTGCCGTAGCGGTTGGTGAAGGAGATGGCGTTAGGGCAGGTGCCGTGCTGCTGGATGGCAGATCCGTCGGAGCCGGTGTTGCTGTTGGTGTGCTGCCTGGTCCCTCTGGTGTTGCCGTTGCAGTCGGTGCTGCCGTAGGCTCAGCTGTAGGGTCTGGTGTAGCAGTCGGTATCGGCGTTGCTGTTGGCTCAGCTGTAGGGTCTGGTGTAGCGGTTGGTATCGGCGTTGCTGTTGGCTCAGCTGTCGGCGCAGGATCTGCCGTGGCGGTGAATTCAAAGGCTACGCTCACCGTCTTCCCCTGAAATTCATTGCCGGCTTCAGGCGGGAATAACACATCCATCTGGATGTCCTCTTGCGCAGCGCCCTCAAGCGAGCCGATAGTCACCCGGCCTTCTGCCTCGCTCATTACCCCTGTATAGATGATTACTCCCTCTTTTTGCAGGGTCATTTGCAGGATTTTGTACAATTCTGCGTCCCCGGAGAGGAATTTGAAGTCTACAGAATAATCAAACGGGTCATTTCCGTCGTTGATCACCGTATAGTCTGAAGCCATAGTATCTCCCGGCTGCATGTTGTTCATGGTCGCAGTGCTGGTCGTATGCGAATTCACGGTCAGCTTAATCGTGTCCTCGGCGCTGGCCCCACCGGCATGCCATACGACACCAGCCAGAACAACTAGAATATAAGCGCCTAGCAAGGACGCGCGATAGCTCTTTTTCACATTCCCGCCCCTCTCTTCTGGGAAGTCATCTTTACTCTATTTCTAGTTCACTCGCCCGCCTACAACCCGTATTTCCTAGCCTATAACCGCCTAATTCTGCAGTTTCCAGCCGCGATTCGCCGCAATTCATGCTTATTACGCATGTCATGTCGAATAAAGTGGTTTTTAATAGAACCACTACGAAACAGGGCGATAGTACCCGAAAGAACGAACCTGAAGAATGCAATTGCGCATTTGTTCGTTATAACGAATAACTACAGTATAATCAAATTTAAAGATAAATAAAAACATTCAAATCGGTCTAAATGAGGTATAAATGGAGGTTTGATTCACATTATAATTTGTTTTCTACAGTTTACTGCTGTTCACTCATTATTTCTCCGTATATTAATAAATACGTAGTATTTTATAGAGAACGGTTCATTGTTAATATGTAAATGAAGAGACTAGCGGTATTTCTTGCATACAAATAGCCCATTTAAGCTACAGGCACGGATCTCTCCGTGTGTAGTTAAATGGGCCGGGTATTTGATGGGCGGTATCGGTTTATTGCTCCTGCAGCAGCTCGGATACCAGCTTATAAGAGTGCAGGCGTGCGGAGTGATCATAAATCTGTGATGCAATAATCCACTCGTCGGCAGCCGTCTCCTCGAGAATCTCCAGCAGCCGTTCTTTGATTAGCGAAGGATCGCCGGCAATGGAATATTGTTGTTTGCTTAGCAGCATGGCTTTCTCCTGCGGTGTCCAGATTCCATCCAGGCTGTCCACCGGAGGCTGGAGCTTGCCGGTACGGCCGCGGATGATATTCAGGAATTGCTGCTGCTGTGAGGTAGCCAGTCTGCGCGCTTCCTCCACCGTATCTGCGGCGGTTATTCCCAGTCCGATCATGACATGGGGCTTATCGAGCACTGCGGAAGGCTTGAAGCTGCTGCGGTACAAATGCAGTGCCGGCAGCAGGTAATCCGGTGCAAAGTGGCTGGCAAAAGCAAACGGAAGACCGAGCTGGCCCGCAAGCTGGGCACTGAAGCCGCTGGAGCCCAGCAGCCAGATCGGAATTTTCAGTCCTTCGCCGGGAACGGCGCGTACACCGAGCGGGCGGCCGCCTGCCCCGTTAGCGTCGAAATAAGCCCGGAGCTCGCTGAGCTGCTCGGGGAATTCGCTGCCGTCGCTGCCAAGACCACGGCGCAGCGCTCTGGCAGCCGCCTGGTCGGAGCCGGGGGCCCGGCCGAGGCCAAGATCGATGCGTCCGGGATATAAGGACTCCAGCGTGCCGAACTGCTCGGCGATAACAAGCGGTGCATGGTTGGAGAGCATGATGCCTCCCGAGCCGACGCGGATACGCTTGGTTCCTCCAGCTACATGTCCAATCACAAGGGACGTGGCAGAGCTGGCAATGCCGGGCATATTATGATGCTCCGCCAGCCAGTAACGGTGGTATCCCCATTCTTCGGCATGACGTGCTAAATCAAGTGTGTTATGAAATGAATCCGCCGCTGTTCCGCCCTCGTGAATAGGGGCTAAATCCAGCACGGAGAACGGAATGTCGTGCAATTGCTTCACCATAATCCCTCCTATAATGGATGCTTCAGCATCAGTAAGCAGTATTTGCAGCTATAGATTGATCTACCCGCCAATTATAACATGAAATAATATTATTTACACACTTTAAGTAAGCGGTGTGGATGAAGAGAGGATATTACGGATGGAGGGATATTGCGGATAGAGGGATATTACGGATGAAGAATCTATATCGCTTGATCCGGTATTCTTCCGGATCAGTACAGGATCAGCACAGGATTAGCACCGGGCTCATTGCTTGATCTGCAGGCTGGCTGCGATGGCCCCTTATCCTAAGCATTGTCTAGATTGAACTCAAGATTTCACCATAAAACTCCAACATAAAACTCCAACATAAAACCAATCCTGGCTAATCCGTTATTCTGTGAATTGAACTTCTAGGCGGCAACTGATGACGCAGGAATCTCCCGATTTTATCCGCTTTCTGGGGCAGAGATCCAGTAACTTTTTATAAAATCCTGCAAAATCCTGCACCAAATACAACATTTCTCCTCTCCTATCGGTCCTAATCCAAAATTGTTGTACAAAAGGCAACATTTCACCTTGTTCAAGCGGCTCAGCAGGATTATTGTTGTATTTCCTACAACAATCCGCCCGATCACCCGGCTATCCATCAATCAAAGTTGTAAAACGTACAACATTTCTGTCTGCAGTTCTGCAGTGTCTGCAGTGTCTACAGTATCTAAAGTGCTTCCTAAGAGGTCTCCACTCTACCGCAGAAGTCTCCACTCTGCCGCTGGAGAATCAAGTGTAAGGCATTGACGTACTCCGCCAGTCCCGCAGTGACTGACCGGTAATTTGAATGGTTCTTGTATCAAGTGCGGTTTATCTAACTGTATTTTGTGCAACTAAAGCGAACACTCATTGCGGTGCTGCATTCCACACTCGCTACTCTCAACAGATATGCAGGCGTTGTTCAGCAAGTTAGATCCATATACATAAGTTCACTCCATATAGGTACAGCGATTAATGTGTTATAGCTACATATGTTCTGCAGAGTTAGGAGTAAGGTGCAAAAGTGTATTGAGAAGCTTTTCAGATGGACGGAGGTGATTAAAAAAGAGGCGTTGTCCAATAGCCAAACAGGAAAAATCCGCAGCCGGTGAATAGCATGATGGGGATTAATTATCAGAAATTCCTTCCGGGGAAAGCGTAATGTAAGCGCATAACAAAGGTCTTGCCAATTTACGGGAGCCTTGCTATAATCGCTTTGAAAAGCTTTTCTAAATAAAAACGGCTACGCTGTGCTTCAGGAAGCCGATGCTTCCGGAGCAGCGCTATTACATATCGGCGCAGGTATCCGTTTCAGCGAGGAAGATAAGGAACATTTATTGCGTAAGCATATAAACTCTTATCTTTATAAAAAGGAAGTCAGAGCTATGAAGCCAACAATCAGAGATGTAGCCAGAATGGCCGGTGTATCCATCAGCACGGTTTCCCGTGTAATGAATGCGCCGGACACAGTAGTTGAGAGTAAACGCAGCCGGGTGATAGAAGCCATAGAAGCGCTGAAGTATCAGCCTAATGCGTTTGCGCGCGGTTTGATTTACAAGAAGTCTTTTACACTGGGCCTGCTTATTCCCGATATTGAGAACCTGTATTTCGCAGGGGTGATCCGGGGGATGCAGGATGCCTGCATTAAGCTCGGCTACAGTCTGATGATCTGCAATACAGACCGTGACAAGGAGCGGACGCTGTCTTATATCGATACGTTCCATGAGAAGCAGGTGGACGGAGTCGTGTTCGCCAGTGATGTGCTGTACCCGGAGTATTATGAGAAGCTGGTAGGCTGCAGAATTCCCTTCGTGCTGGTCTCCTCCCATTCCGATGAGTATGAGGTGGCTTCGGTGGAGGTCGATGATGAGAAGGCAGCGTATGATGCGGTGAAATTCCTGATTGAGCTGGGTCACCAGGAGATCGGAATGATCGGCTTCAATCATGATAACTCGGTGTCCGGGCCGCCGCGTGTTGCCGGATTCGTCAGAGCGCTCAAGGAATTCGGTCTGGAGCGCAATGTGGAGAAGGTCAAATACGCCAATCACCGCTTTGAACAGGCGTATCAGGCATCGCATGAGCTGTTCAGTGAGTATCCGGAGCTGACTGCTGTATTCTGCGTAGCCGATGAGTTCGCCATGGGAACGATCTCTTATCTGAAGGACCGCAATATTCTGGTGCCGGGTCAGGTGTCGGTAATCGGTTTCGACAATCTGCGGATGTCCGGCATGTTCATTCCGAAGCTGACGACGATCGCCCAGCCGATTTATCAGCTGGGTTACCGGGCTGCAGAGAAGCTGCATGAGTTATTAACGACCGGCTCTGTGGCTGTCATGAAAGAAAAGATGGAGCATAAGCTGGTTGTAAGAGAATCCTCACGTGAGAAATGAAATCTGCTTGCGGGCAGGGTTGAAGCGCTGCTGCCTGGATTGTGGAGGGGCAGAGCGGTCTCTTTTTCTAAATTTGAAAAGCTTTTCACAGGGGTTCAGCAGATTAATGCAAGTTATTATGGTTAGTTTACACGGGAATCCGCTATAAATACGGTTGCCAGAGGTAGAAAGGTGCAGGGATATCACAAATTAAAAATAAAACATAGGAAAAGATGAATTTGCAGTATTGGAAACGCATTCAGCATGTGATATTATGGAAATGTAAGCGCTATATCGATGTTCCTGACTCAAGAATCCCTGACATTAAACTGTACAATTATCATATTCTGAAAAGCTTTGCAAGGAGGTGGTCCAGTGCTCAGCCGGTAGCCATTCCGGGAATTAAGCTGACCTAATGCAGTCTCTAAAAACAATTAAAGGGGATGTATGAAACAATGATGAAAGCTCCAGGACGTAAACTGTCACTCGCTATGGTGCTGTGTTTATCCTTCACCATGATGCTCAGCGGATGCGGCGGGAATAACAATAATGCGGCACCGACGGATGCACCGGCGGCAACAGAAGCTCCGGCAGCAACGGCAGCTGATAACAACCAGGAATCGACAAATAATGCAGAGGCTACAGCTGACGGCAGCCCGCTGGACTTAGCGATGAAAGGTGAATATAAAGGGACTAAGGTAACGATGTTCGGCCCGTTTGTGGACGCCGACCAGGTGAAATTTGAGAGCAGCATCAAAGAGTTTGAAGAAAAAACCGGCATTGATATTCAATATGAAGGCTCCAAGGAATTCGAAGCTACGATTAATATCCGTGTTGACGGCGGCAATGCTCCGGATATCGCTGACTTCCCGCAGCCGGGTCTCCTGGCTTCCATTGCGAAGACCGGCAAGGTAGTCGATCTGACCGGTGTGCTGGATCAGGAGAAGCTGACAGCCAATTACAATAAGAGCTGGCTGGATATGTCCACCATGGACGGTAAAGACGGCAAGATTATGGCCGGGATCTGGAACCGCAGCAATGTGAAGAGTCTGGTCTGGTATCCGAAGAAGCAATTCGATGATGCCGGATACACGGTTCCGCAGACTTGGGATGAGATGATGGCGCTGACAGAGCAAATTGCCAAAGACGGTGATCCTGCCTGGGCTATCGGTATTGAGAGCGGCGCGGCTACCGGCTGGGCAGCCACCGACTGGGTAGAGAACATTATGCTGCGTACCACAACTCCTGAGAACTATGACAAGTGGGTAGCCGGAGAACTGCCGTTCACTTCTCCTGAAGTGAAGAATGCAGTAGATGTGATGTCCAAAATCTGGCTGAACAAGGATTATGTATACGGCGGCGCTAAATCCATCGTAACCACGGCTTTCGGGGATGCTCCGAAACCAATGTTCGAGAATCCTCCCAAAGCCTGGTTCAACCTGATGGGGAACTTCATTACGAGCTTCTTCCCGGAAACCGCCAAGGTTGATGTAGATTATGACTGGTTCTACCTCCCGCCGATTGATGAGCAATACGGCAAGCCGGTTCTTGTAGCAGGCGATATCTACGCGATGTTCAATGACCGTCCTGAAGTACGTGCAGTCATGGAATTTTTCACCACCGGTGAATCGATCAAGAGCTGGGTACAATCCGGCGGTGTAGTGGCGCCAATGAATGATGCCCCGCTGGACTGGTACCAGTCCGAATCCGACCGCCGGATGGCGCAGCTGGTGCAGGATGCTTCAACCCTGCGGTTTGACGGCTCTGACCTGATGCCGGGCAAGGTGGGTGCAGGCACGTTCTGGAAAGGCATGACCGACTATGTGAGCGGAACGGCTACTCTGGATCAGGCACTGGAGCAGATCCAGTCCGGCTGGAACAACTAAGGAGCGTGTAAGCGGGACTTAGGGGGACGCAAATGATGAAGAGGGGCAGGGCAGCAGTGATGAATCCTGCCCCTCTTTTTCTTGAAATATAAGAATTTATATGTTTCACACCATAATTTATCCTTCTATTTCTCGCTGAAACGATACCGTCCTTATAAGGACGGCAAAGCCGTTTCCACTTGTTAAAGAATGCTTATGTAGAGAGTTTTGCTGCGCAAAACTTATTAGGAGGAACTGATATGGATGCACAAATAAAGCCGGAGGCCGGTGCCCCAGGTACGCAGGTCAAGCAGAGAATCAGCGGCCGGGCGGTGCTTTTATCGCTGGGGGTGCTGCTCGCTAACATTGTGATCAACGGGCTGATCTTCTTGTTTTTCCGCGATTCTACGCTTAATCCGCTGCTAACTGCGGTGCTTGCCGTGCTATGGGGTGTACTGGGTGTATATCTGATCTATTACACTCTGACCTGGGCGGTTGAGCAATATCCCGACCGTATCCGCAGGAAAGTGCTGCCCTACGTATTCGTCGGACCCGCGGTTATTATCCTCGGCTGGCTGCTAATCCTGCCTGCGCTGCGGACCCTGTACTTAAGCTTCTTCAATGCTTCTTCGGAGAAGTTCGTCGGACTCAGCAACTATGCTGCAATCTTCAGCGACCATCTGATGGCAACCGCACTGCGCAACAATCTGCTCTGGGTGTTTGTGGGGACGCTGGCCTGTGTATGCTTCGGGCTGCTCATTGCCATCCTTGCCGACCGCAGCAGTTATGAACGTATCGCCAAATCGATTATTTTCATGCCGATGGCCATATCCTTTGTTGCCGCAGGCGTGATCTGGAAGTTTGTCTATTATTATCAGCCGGGCGATGAGCAGATCGGACTGCTGAATGCGATCGTAACCTATTTCGGCGGCGAACCGCAGGCCTGGACGAGTATGCTGCAGCCCTGGAATAATTTCTTCCTCATTATTATCCTGATCTGGATGCAGACGGGGTTTGCCATGGTCATCTTCTCTGCAGCGATCAAAGGTGTTCCTGACGATATTCTGGAAGCCGCACGGGTGGATGGCGCCGGTGAGGTGAAGATTTTTTTCGGTATCATGATTCCGTTTATCTCCTCGACCATTCTGACGGTAACCACAACCATTATTGTCTTTACATTGAAAATATTTGACGTCGTCATGGTGATGACGGGAGGTCAATACGATACAGAAGTAGTAGCGACACAGTTCTACCGGCAATTCTTCATGTACCGCAACTTCGGTTACGGCTCGACACTGGCTATCGTACTCCTGATCGCGGTATTGCCTGTTATTCTTATTAATCTGCGTCAGTTCCGCAAGCAGGGGGGATTCTAATGGTCGGCAAAAAGAAGAGAAAAAGCAGCAAAACCGTTGTTAACCTGATACTGGGCGTCATCTGCTTCATCTGGATTCTGCCGACGTTCGGGCTCTTTGCCTCCTCCTTCCGTCCGGCTGCGGATATTCTGCACACCGGCTGGTGGAAGGTCTTCCCCCATCAGGAGTGGAAGGCCGGCGAAACGCTGCAGCTGTCCAAGGATGTGGATCTGCGGCAGCCGATTGAGGTGAACGGTAAAACCTACAGTGATGATCAGCTCAAAGCAGGTGTAAAGGCGGATGACAGCCGCCTGATGTGGGAGAACCGCAGAGCGCGCACGGTCAATATGCAGGAACAGGGCTGGAAGACTACGCCTGACCTGACGCTTGATAATTATAAGAATGTACTGTCCGGCAAGGAATACAAGCTTAAGGAAGCCGATGGCAGTGAGACGGTGCAGAAGGGCAGCGGATTATCGCAGGCGTTCTGGAATACGCTGACGATTGCTGTACCGGCTACGGTGATTCCGGTGCTGATCGCCTCTTTTGCCGCATACGCCTTCGCCTGGCTACGCTTCCCTGGACGCAAAACACTGTTCGTCATCATTATCGCGATGCTGGTCATTCCGATACAGGTTGCGCTGATTCCGGTACTGAAGGATTACACGTCGCTGGGACTCAACGGCAGTTATCTCGGAATCTGGCTGGCGCACACGGCCTTCGGCCTGCCGCTGGTTACGTACTTTATGTATAACTTCATCAGCCAGCTGCCGAAGGATCTGTTTGAATCAGCCTTCATTGACGGGGCCAGCCACTTTACCATTTTCAGCAGGCTGATTCTGCCGCTCTCTGTACCTGCGCTCGCCTCCATCGGAATCTTCCAGTTCCTCTGGGTGTGGAATGATTATCTGGTGTCGCTGATCTTCATCGGCAACCAGCCGTCGGTGCAGGTAATGTCCATGAAGATCGCCGATCTGGTCGGCTCACGCGGTAATGACTGGCATCTGCTGACTTCGGCTGCGTTTATCTCAATGCTGATGCCGCTGGCAATCTTCTTCCTGCTGCAAAAGTATTTCGTCAGAGGTCTGATGGGCGGCTCGGTGAAAGGCTGAGCCTGTGGCTCAGAGCAGGTACCGGGTGTGCATGAGTACCGCCATTTCCGGCGGCAATGTAAAGAGCGGAGGTCTGTCCCCCGGAGATCCGATGCGGCGGTCAGGAGAAATTCGCAATCAGGAGGAGAATATAGAGATGAAGATGAAGCCCTATGAACATCCGCCGGCATTATATCCTTACCGCGAGTGGAGTCTCGGTGAGGAACACTACGAGGATGAGTATAATCAGCGGAGCGAGAGCGTATTCGCGCTCGGCAACGGATATATAGGTATGCGCGGTAATTTCGAGGAAGGCTACCACGGCAAGGCGGGCACTTCCGTAGCCGGGAACTATCTGAACGGATTCTATGATTCTGAGCCGATTGTCTATCCCGAAGGGGCCTTCGGGTTCCCTTCCCGGAATCAGGCGATGCTGAATGTGACTGATGCGCGTATGATCGAACTCAGTATTGAAGGACATGATTTCCGGCTGGACCAAGGGAAGGTTCACCGGTATGAACGCCGTCTGGATATGCAGAGTGGTATTCTGCACCGGGAGGTGGAGTGGGAATCTCCTGCCGGCCACCGGGTGCTGCTGGAGATCCGCCGGATGGTGTCGCTTGCGCACAAGCATCTGGCCGCAATCGACTATGCAGTGACCGCGCTGAACTTCTCCGGCACGCTGAAGTTTGAGTCTGCCGTGGACGGCGAGATCCGGCGGCCGGAGGCCACGGATGATCCGCGGCTGGGCGCAGGCAGTGCCGAGCCCAGCCTGCTGCTGGAAGATACCGGCTACGATGCTGCCACCCGAAAGCTGTGGATGAAGCAGCGGACACGGCATACGCGGTTTGCGCTGCTGACCGCAGTCAGCCATGCGCTGCAGGCAAAGTCCGGCCGCGAGATGAGCAACCAGCTGATCGGACAGCGGATATCGGTGTGTTATGCTGCTGCAGTGCGCAGCGGTGAGACCGTAAGACTCACCAAATATATAACCTATCACACCTCCAAGGATTACGTGGAGGAGGAGCTGCAGGGCCGGAGTGACAGGGTGCTGGAGATGGCCGGAGAACTTGGATTCACCGGTCTGGCCGGGGAGCAGCAGGAATATCTGGATACCTTCTGGGCGCATACGGATGTCGAAATCAAGGGCGACCCGGCGCTGCAGCAGGGTATACGCTTCAATGCTTTTCAGCTGCTGCAATCGGCAGGCCGGGACGGCGCGACCAATATCGGAGCCAAAGGCTTAACCGGAGAAGGCTATGAAGGCCATTATTTCTGGGATACGGAAATGTACATGCTGCCGTTCTTCACCTTCACCCAGCCTGAAGTCAGCCGGGCGCTGCTGGAATTCCGCTATGCTACGCTCGGCAAGGCGCGGGAGCGTGCGGCGGTCATGTCCCAGAAGGGGGCGCTGTATCCATGGCGGACGATAGACGGCGAGGAGAACTCCGCCTACTTCCCTGCCGGGACCGCCCAGGCCCATATCAATGCCGATATTGCCTACGGGCTGAAGCAATACGTGCTGGCAACGGGCGACACGGAATTTCTGGTTGCCCAAGGGGCGGAGATTCTGTTTGAGACCTCGCGCTTCTGGGCCGATCTCGGTCACTACAACCCGGCGCGCAGAGGCGCCTTCTGCATTGATGCTGTGACTGGACCGGACGAATATACGGCGATTGTGAATAACAATGCCTATACCAATCTCATGGTTCAGGACCAATTCATGTATGCCTATGAGACCGCCCTGCTTCTGCAGGAGGAATATCCTGCTGACTATGAACGCCTGCAGCTGGCTATAGGACTGTCCATGGAAGAGGCAGAGGGCTGGAGGGAAGCCGCCGAGAGGATGTTTATTCCTTTTGACAATGATCTCGGCATCTATGCCCAGGATGATACGTTCCTGGCGAAGCAGAAATGGGATTTCGAGCACACTCCGCCGGATAAATATCCGCTGCTGCTGAATTATCATCCGCTGGTGATCTACCGCCACCAGGTGCTGAAACAGGCGGACCTCGTGATGGCTATGTTCCTGCTCGGGAACAAGTTCAGCCTGGCGGATAAAATCCGCAACTATCATTATTATGAGCCGCTAACCACCCACGACTCCTCCTTGTCGCCTTGTATTCACAGCATCATGTCTGCTGAGATCGGCGATTTAACCGGGGCATATGCCTATTTCGACCGCACCGTGCGGATGGATCTTGATGACATTAACCGCAACGCCAAGGACGGGCTGCATATGGCGGCGATGGCCGGCTCGTGGATGTCGATCGTGAACGGTTTTGGAGGGTTGCGGCTGTATGAAGGGAAGCTGAGCTTTGATCCGGCCCTGCCGGAGCAGTGGGAGAGCTACCGCTTCAAGATCACCGTGCGCGGGCAGCTTCTGGATATATTCATTGATCGTGAGGATGCCGTATATACGCTACTGGCCGGCACAGGTCTCGAGATCTTGCATAAGGACCAGCCGCTGAGGCTGCTTCCGCAGGAGCCGGTGAAGATTTCGCTTGCGGGCCGGCTTCAGGCGGTAATCTTCGATCTGGACGGCGTCATTACCGATTCGGCTGAATATCATTATCTGGCCTGGCAGGCACTCGCCGATGAGCTGGGCATTCCCTTCAGCCGCGAGAAGAATGAACGGCTGAAAGGGGTCAGCCGGATGGAATCGCTGGAGATAGTGCTGGAGGGCAGCGGACTTGCGCTGCTGCCAGAAGCCGAGAAGCTCCGGCTGGCGGAGAAGAAGAACGATCATTACAAGCAGATGATCGGCCGTATCACCCCGGCTGACCTGCTGCCGGGGATTCCTGAGCTGCTGGATTCCCTGCGCGAGCGGGGAATCTCTGCGGGGCTGGCCTCGGCCAGCCTGAATGCGCCGCTGATTCTGGAGCGCCTCGGCGCAGCCCATTGGTTCCAGGCGGTCGCCGACCCGGCTGAGCTCCGGAAGGGCAAGCCCGACCCGGAGATCTTCCTCAAGGCGGCGGAGCTGCTTGGGGCCGCGCCGGGCAACTGCATCGGCGTGGAGGATGCGGCCGCAGGGGTCGCCGCGATCAAAGCGGCGGGCATGAAGGCCGTAGGCATTGGCAACGCGGCGCAGCTGGGTGCGGCTGACCTGCTGCTGCCGTCTACCTCGGCGCTGGATGCCGGGAAGCTGCTGGAGCTGTGTGCGAGATAAGTGGCAGATAGGCTTGGCTGCGGTGGTGGAAAGGATGGAAGTACGGAAGTACGGCAAGAAAAGGGAGGCGTAGTATGCTGTAGTGCTCCGCTTTTCATTTAAGTGAGATATTAGACGCCCGTGTTCTCCTCAGTAGGTGGGGGAACACGGGCGTCTTTGTTGAAATTCAGGAATGTATAAGGTACACACGGTTGCTTCTCCTTCTATTTCCCGCTGGAATGGACCGTCTTTATTAAAGGACGGCAAAGCTATTTCTTACTGGTCAGGGTTATTTTTCGCTGGGCTATCCCAGTCCTGGTCCGGGAGCATTTGCCGCAAGTGATGCTTCATGTGATCCACGTAGTCCTCAACCAGCCATTGCAGGGTGACCGTAGTGCCATCATTCCGCAGGAAGAGGAGTGCCAGCTGCTCAGCAGACATGCGTGAAACTGCGCGTAGGACCGACTGATTCAGGCTGATCCACAGGGTCAGTATTTCATCATGCGGAGCCGAGGCATACTGCTGGGCAGACATCCATTCATTCTGGTCGTAATAAGCCAGCTGAAGAGGCTGCGGTTCGTACTGGACCTTGATAAACCGGGTGAGATTGTTGATCGCCGAATCGCATAAATGTCCAAGTAGTTGCAAACAGGACCATTTGCCTCCCGGACGCGGTGCGGCTGCTTCCTCTGGAGTGAAACGGTTATACGCAGCGGGTACTGCTGCCAGCAGCTGCTGCAGCTCAGCAATCGTAGGCGTTAGCATCGAACCATCCCTGCCTTTCAACTATAAAGTGTGAATAGGATTGGATAAGGAGTTTATCCCTGAATTCAAATATAGAAACTATATAAAAACTATATAAAAACTATATAGAAACTATTGAGAAACTATTGCTGTATTTCTGATTCCGCCGGAAGTGGGCGGAATGGGGAAAAGAAAGGGAAAAATCCCACTAATTCCGCCGGAAGTGGGCGGAAGGAGTAAATGAAAGGGAAAAATCCCACTAATCCCGCCGGAAGTGGGCGGAATGGGGAAAAGAAAGGGATAAATCCCTCTAATCCCCGCCGAAAGTGGGGGGAATGGGGAAAAGAAAGGGATTAATCCCACTAATCTCGCCGGATGTCGGCGGAAGGAGTAAAAGAAAGGGATAAATCCCTCTAATCCCGCCGGAAGTGGCCGAAATGGGGAAAAGAAAGGGATTAATCCCACTAATCTCGCCGGAAGTGGGCGGAAAGGGGGGATGAAAGGGATAAATCCCACTAATCCCGCCGGAAGCGGGTGGAATGGGAAAATGAAAGGGATAAATCCCTCTAATCCCCGCTAGAAGTGGGCCCAAGGAGGAAATGAGGGGCAAAAGTGCCCTTGATTTTCCCAGATGTGCACCCAAGGAGGAAATGAGGGGCAAAAGTGCCCTTGATTTCGCCAGTTACGCGCCCAAGGAGGAAATGCCTATATCTATGCCTCTGCCTATATCTATATCTATCCCTAAGTCGTAGCGCCCTCCTCCAGCTCCACGGGCAGGATGTATGCTGATTCGACATGCTCACCCTGCACCTGCCGCAGGATTAGATCGACGGCCAGCTTGCCCATCGCCTCCATCGGCTGGCGGATAGAGCTGATGGCCGGATACAGCAGGCTGCGGAGGGAGATGCCGTCATAGCCGATAATCCGCACATCTTCGGGAACGCGCCGCCCTCTGATCTGGCAGGCCTTCAGGGCATAGGCGGCAATGATGTCACTGCCGGCGAAGATGCCGTCCACCTCAGGATGCTCGCGGAACAGCTGGGCCAGCAGCAGCTCATAGGCTTCGAAGTCGAAGCTGTTGTTGTCCGTATGCAGCGAAACGTACTGGGCGCCGTGCTGCTTCGCAGTTTCTTCGAAGGCGACGCAGCGCAGATGCGATAAGATATTCAGCTTGGGATGCCCGCCGATATGGGCCAGGCGGCGGCAGCCTTTTTGAATCAGCAGGGTCGTGGCCAGCCGTCCTCCCGCGTAATTATCCGAGCATACATACGGAATATCCGGCGAAATCTGCCGGTCAAAGGTAACCAGAGGCAGGTTCATCTGCCGGTAATCCTCTACTTCAAGCGTGTGGCTGCCCATAATAATGCCGTCCACCCGGCTTGCGCGCAGCATGTTGATATACTCCTGTTCCTTCTGCTTGTCCTGCCACGAGTTGCACAGCAGCAGCTTGTAGCCTTTCCGGTAGGCATGTTCTTCAATATGACTGGTCAATTCCCCGAAAAAGGGCAGGGAAACATGCGGAATAATCAGTCCGATAATGTTTGATTTTGAGCGGCTGAGCGAGCGGGCCAGTTCATTCGGGCGGTAATTGAGCTCGTCCATCGCCTGGTGCACCTTCTGCTTCAATTCTTCACTTAAGTAACCCCTGTTGTTCAATACCCGGGATACGGTAGTTGCCGATACGCCAGCCTTCAGCGCAACGTCCTTGATGGTCGGCATGGCCTGGCCTCCTGTCTAAGCAGTCAACTGCAAATTCATTCTAACGTGAGCGCTGTTCTCTGTCCACAAAGGCCGCCGCTCCGCTCTATTTGTTGTTTATTAAAATATCGTTTCCCCCTATAATTATAAGAAAGCGGCAAATTTAAAAGATAAGAATTCATTTGCTTTATGCAATAAATTATCCTTATCTTTTACGCTGATACCGGCCGGTGCAGAATGGGGTGCTTTTTTCACTCAAAAGAGGGATGGGAAATGGGTATAACGAATTAGTATTTAGTATAATGTCGAAATTCCTCGTTTTATAATCGAAATCTGACTTTGAGATAGATGAACGGGAGTGTGCGAATGGGTGTAGATAAAATTCATCTCAGGTTGTTAAAAAGCTTGCTCTTGCCGCTGTTTATCTTACTGTGTACGACAGAAGGCACACACGCCTACGCCGAAGAACTTCCCGCTCAGAATGTGCTGGTGCTGCATTCCTATCAGAAAGGCTTTGCCTGGAGCGATGAACAGAGTGCCGGAATTGAAGAACGCCTCAAAAGCGCAGCCGCTCTGCCCGTAATCTATACCGAGTATATGGATTGGAAACGGTATCCCAATCAGGAGAACCTCGAACACTTCTACGAAACGATCAAATTCAAGTATCAGAATATCCGTATTGATGCGGTTCTCACCACAGATGATGCAGCCCTGAGCTTTGCCATGAAGTACCGCCGGGAGATCCTGGATGATGCTCCGATCATCTTCAGCGGTGTCAATGAGCTGGGCGTGGCCGGCATCCCGGACACTCACAACATCACAGGCGTTATCGAGAAAATTGATCCTACGCGTACGATCCAAATGGCGCTGGAGATCAACCCTTCCGTGAAGAAGGTTTATGTTGTTTTTGATAATTCGGAGAGCGGATTGTCGACCGGCAAAATGGTCATGGATCAGATTGACGCGCTGAACCTGGGGCTGGAGATCCTCCCTATGAACCGCTTTTCTATAGAACAAATTAAAGCAACGGCATCCGCCCTGTCTCCGGACAGTATTGTGCTGATGACTACATACTATAGTGACTCGACCGGAAGGATTGTTGAGTTTGACAGGTTCTCAAGTGAACTGGGCAAGAGCAGCAGTGTTCCGGTGTACCATATTTATGATTTTGGACTAAACCACGGTGCCTTCGGCGGCAGTCTGATCAGCGGCAGAATTCAGGGCCAGACCTCAGCGGAGCTGGCGCTGCGCATCCTGCAGGGGGAGAGTGCGGATAATATCCCTGTTGTGACTGACAGCAATGTCCGCAATGTATTTGACTACAACGAGCTTCAGCATTTCAGCGTACCCCTGGACAAGTTGCCGGAGGGCAGCGAAATCATTAACAAGCCGTTCTCCTTCTACCAGACCTACAAAGTGCTGGTACTGAGCATTATTGCCGCTTTTGCCGTGCTGCTGACCTTTATCTTTGTATTATTATTCTATGTGCAGCTGGTGAAACGGATCAGAAGCAATCTGGAAAAAAGCAATGAACGCTTCAGCCTGGCCACCTATGGCGCGGACGCGGTCATCTGGGACGTGGACATGTCCACGATGATCTATTACTTCTCGGACAGCTGGTACGAGCTGCTGGGGTATGAACGGGATGAGGTCAATGAGACCCGCGGCGGCTGGAGAGACCTCCTGCATCCTGAGGATGCCGAGCAGGAGGACCGGCTGCGGACCCAGCATCTGGAGGGTCGTTCTTCGTATTACTACGCTGAATACCGGATGCGCAGCAAGTCGGGGGAATACAAGTGGTTCCAGGCCCGGGGCAAGGTGCTGCGTAATGCAGGCGGCGGATATATCCGGTTTGCCGGGTCGATGGTCGATGTCACCGACCGCAAAGGGTATGAGAGCAAGCTGCAGATGAGCTATCAGGAGCTGGAGTCTACTTATGAGGAGCTGACAGCACTGCAGGATGAGCTGCTGGAGCAGTATAACAAGGTGGTGGAGAACCAGGCGCTGCTGCAGACCAGTGAAGAGAAGTACCGCCTGCTTGCCTATAATGATGTACTGAGCGGCCTGCCGAACCGGCTGTCGCTGTCCGAAGAGCTGAAGAAATTTATTCAGGAGCACTCCGGCGGCCATGCGGCACTGTTCTTCCTGGACATTGATAATTTCAAGTATATCAATGATTCGATGGGCCATACCTTCGGCGATGAGCTGCTGGTGAAGGTCGGCGAACGGCTGCTGGAGCTGTCCGACGGGCGCAGTAAGCATTTCCGCTTCGGCGGTGATGAGTTTGTGATTCTTTTCAAGGATGTAGACGGGTATAGTGAAGTGATCCGCTATGCGGACTCGTTGGTTCAGGGCTTCAAGGAGCCGTTTCAGCTGAGTGCCAGTGTCGTGCATATCTCGGCCAGTATCGGGATTGCCCAATATCCGGAGAATGGCGTGAACGCGGAGGAACTGCTGAAGAATGCCGACATTGCCATGTATAAAGCGAAGGAAGCGGGCAAAGGCATTTATGTGATCTACGGGCGTGAGATGCAGCAGCATTTTGATGAGCGGATGATTATTGAGATGCATCTAAGAAACGCCATCTCCAATAATGAGCTCTCGCTGCATTATCAGCCGCTGGTGGATATCGGTTCGAACGAGATTTGGGGCTTCGAGGCCTTGATCCGCTGGAACAATCCCGTACTGGGCTTCGTATCGCCGTTGTCCTTCATTAAGATTGCTGAGGATTGCCGGCTGATTGTGCCTATCGGTGAATGGGTGCTGCGCACCGCCTGTCAGTTCATCAAGGATCTGCAGAGCCAGGGGTATGCGGGCTACCATATCTCGGTTAACATCTCGGTCATTCAGCTGATGCTGGATGATTTCACGAACATGGTGCTTACGGTGCTGCGGGATACCGGACTTGCCCCGGAATATCTGGAGCTGGAGATTACAGAGTCGATCTTCATGGAATCCTTCGAGGCCATCAGCTCCAAGCTGGAAGCGCTCAAGGAAAAGGGGATCGGCATCGCGCTGGACGACTTCGGTACGGGTTATTCTTCACTGAGCTATCTGAAGCAGCTGCCGATTACCACACTGAAGATTGATAAGTCCTTCATTGACAGTATCGATACCCCGAACAACATGTCGCTGGCCAGCTCCATTGTGACCATCGGCCACGATATGGGCCTGAATGTTACCGCAGAAGGGGTGGAGACCCCGGAGCAGCTGGCTTTTCTGGAGCGGACGAGCTGTGACAAGATTCAGGGCTATTATATCAGCAGGCCTATCCCGGAGAAAGAGGTTGCGGGCTGGGTTGCCGGACGGCGTGCGGGCTGAAGCAATAAGTATACGGAATGTACTCCGTTGATAGTCTGGGTATGTAATATAACAACAAAAAGGGAAGCTCCTTTTAGCAGGGGAGGCTTCCTTTTTGTTTTTTCTTTTGCGCAAAAGTGGGGTAGAGGGCTATCCGGTCTCCTTAATCCTCTACTTCAGCAGCTTCCGGGCCAGCTTGACCTTATTGCCGTATGGCGGATAGACAATCCCGAAATCCAGTCTCGTGCTTCGCTTAACAATGCTCTTGCGGTGGGATAAAAGCTCAAAGCTATGCTTGCCGTGATAGCCGCCTATCCCGGAATTCCCCACACCGCCGAACGGCAGATGAGTGCTGGCTACATGGGAGATTGTATCATTCACACAACCTCCCCCGAAGGAAACGCTGCCCATCACCTGTTCCTCGACCTGCTTATCCTCAGTGAACAGATAGAGGGCGAGCGGCTTGGGGTGATCGTTGATACTCCGGATAGCTTCGCTAATCTGGCTGTATTCCATAATCGGCAGCACAGGTCCGAAGATTTCATCCTCCATCGAGGCATCGCTCCAGGAAGCCGGGTAGATCAGGGACGGCTCGATGTAGAGATCCTCCGGCACAACGCTGCCGCCCAGGATCAGCTTATCGCGGTCCTGCTCAAGCATCTTTTCAATCCGCCGCAGCTGGCGTTCATTCACAATCCGTCCGTAGTCTGTGTTATGCCGGATATCCGTTCCGTAGAATGCGGTGATGTTGTGTTTAATCCGCCCGATCAGCTCAGCTGCAACTTCGCTATGGACCAGCAGGTAATCCGGGGCGATACAGGTCTGCCCGACATTAATCAGCTTGCCCCATACGATCCGTTTGGCCGCGGCCTCCAGATTGGCGGTCTTGTCGACAATGACCGGACTTTTACCGCCCAGCTCAAGGGTTACAGGCACCAGATTCTTCGCTGCCGCCTCCATGACAATTCTGCCTACAGGCACGCTGCCGGTGAAGAATATATAATCGAATTTCGCGTGAATAAGCAGATTTGTCGTTTCTTTCTCACCCTGCACCACCCGGATATATGCGGGGTCAAAGGTCTCCCGGATCATGTCTTCAATGACTGCCGAAGTAGCCGGGGTACTCTCGGAAGGCTTCAATACCGCGCAATTGCCGGCGGCAATGGCCCCGATCAGCGGCTCAATCAGGAGCTGGAACGGATAATTGAAGGGTCCGATGATGAGTGCAGTCCCATAAGGCTCTGCTAGAATGCTGCTCTTCGCCGGGAACATGTGCAGCGGTGATCTTACCTTAACCGGCTTCATCCATCGCCGGAGATGCTTCATCATATAGCCGATGCTGTCCAGCGTAAAACCAATCTCGGTGGCGTACGCCTCGAATTCACTCTTACGCAGATCCTTATTCAAGGCGGCAATAATCCGGGGCTCGCTGCGCTTGATAGCGTCCTTCAGCTTCTGCAGCTGCTCCAGCCGGAAGCCGGGGGTTCTCGTGATTCCGCTGCTGAACCATTGTCTATGCTCTGCCAGCAGCTGGTCGATATGGGGGGCGGTTAACTGCAACATGCTTGCATCCTCCTCGGGTGAATCTATAGGGTTCGTCTAGTCTAGCCCGGTCTGCTCTGCACCGGGGACGTTCTTCACAGGTTGCCTGCTGAAGAGGGCAGGCTCAGGAGGTAATCATTCATCCGGCTGCGGTCCAGCAGTGTGATTTCACTGCCCTTGAAGTCAATCCAGCCCTGATCGCGCAGGAATCCAAGCTCCCGGGACAATGAAGGACGGGCGGTATTCAAATGCCCGGCCCATTCTTTGCGGCTGAAGGGAAGCTTCAGCGTATCGGAGGCCTGCTGCGTGCCCTGCTCCAGCAGGAAGTCTATGATCCGGCGCCGCAGCGGCCCGGCGGACAGGTTCTCGATTTTCCGGTTAACAAGCACCAGCCGTTCGGACAGATTCTCAATGAAGCGGGTAAGGATATCTGTGTCCGCAGCGAATATTCGCAGCAGCTCCTGCTTGCCGATGAACATCACCTTGCAGGGTCCCGTTGCTGTTACCGTGGCGGGGGCTACATTATCCCTGCGGAATAACACGGCCTCCCCGATGGTCTGTCCTTCCTTGAGGTGGGCGATGGTAACGCTGCTGCCGGTGGAATGCGTCTTCTGCACCTCGACCCGGCCGGAGAGCAGAATTCCCAGCCGGTCAGCCGGATCGCCTTCGGCGAGGATGATGGCATTCCTGCGGTAAGTGCTGACGGTATAGGCCAGCGTATGCAGCAGCAGTTCGATCTCTTCTGCGGATTTCCCGCGGAATAACAGGCAGGCTTGCAGCGCGGCAGGCTCCGGTTTCATACATTTCCTCCGAATTCATAATTATCGGTAACATCCGTTACCGATTGATAGACGAAAGTCTACTACAATTACTGGTAACTGTAAAGGCGGGACGCAGCTGTCCTGTCCAGCTATCCAATTCATAATAAGGAGTGAATGTGTAATGAGCGACATGTTTTGTTTTCAGTGCCAGGAGGCGGCCAAGGGGACGGGTTGTACGATTCAGGGAGTATGCGGCAAGACCAGTGATGTAGCCAATCTGCAGGATCTTCTGGTGTATACGCTCAAAGGTATTGCGGTGTTCGCACGCAGCGGCCGTGAGCTGGGCATTACCGATCCGGTGACAGAGAAATTTATTATAGAGAGCCTGTTCGCTACAATTACCAATGCTAACTTTGTTCCGGAATACTTCACTGCGAAGATCCGGGAGGGGCTTGCCCTGAGGGATAACTGGCGCAGCAGAATTGCGGATGCCGGAGTGATCGCGTATCTGTCAGAACATGACGCAGCGCTATGGAGCGCCAGTACGGACGGGGAACTGACGGACAAGGCGGCAACCGTGGGTGTGCTTGCTACAGAGCATGAGGATATTCGCTCTCTGCGTGAGCTGCTCACCTATGGTCTGAAGGGAATGGCAGCTTATATGGAGCATGCAGCGGTACTGGGATTCTATGAAGCGGGTGCACATGCTTTTATGGAAAAAGGCCTGACGGCCGTGCTGGATGATACCCTAAGCGGGGGCGAGCTGACTGCCCTGGTCCTGGAATGCGGCAAATTCGGTGTGGATGTGATGGCACTGCTTGACCGTGCGAACACGGCGGCTTACGGCAGTCCGGAGATTACCAAAGTGAATATAGGTGTGGGCACGAACCCCGGCATTCTAATCAGCGGACATGACCTCAAGGATATGGAGGAGCTGCTGAAGCAGACGGAGGGTACAGGAGTCGATGTGTACACGCATAGTGAGATGCTGCCCGCCCACTATTACCCGGCCTTCAAGAAATACAGCCACTTCGTGGGCAACTACGGTAACGCCTGGTGGAAGCAGACTGAAGAATTTGACAGCTTTGGCGGCCCGGTTCTGATGACTACGAACTGTATCGTACCGCCAAAAGAAAGCTATAAGAACCGGCTGTACACCACAGGCAACACAGGTTATCCGGGAGTTCAGCATATTGCAGCAGGAGCAGACGGGGTGAAGGATTTCTCCGCTCTGATTGAGCAGGCCAAAGGCTGCAGCGCTCCAGTAGAAATCGAGACGGGTGAGATTATCGGCGGCTTTGCCCATGCGGCGGTCATGAATCTGGCAGATCAGGTAGTCGGGGCCGTCCAGAGCGGCGCAATCAAACAATTCTTCGTGATGGCGGGCTGCGACGGACGGATGAAGAGCCGAAGCTATTATACAGACTTCGCGGCGGAGCTGCCTGAGGATACAGTGATTCTCACCGCAGGCTGTGCCAAATACAAATATAATAAGCTGGCGCTTGGCGATATCGGCGGAATTCCCCGCGTGCTGGATGCCGGCCAGTGCAATGATTCCTACTCCCTTGTGGTCATAGCGCTGAAGCTGAAGGAAGTCTTCGGCCTGGACGACATCAACGATCTTCCGATCTCCTACAATATTGCCTGGTATGAACAAAAGGCGGTAATTGTGCTGCTGGCGCTGCTGCATCTGGGCGTGAAGAACATTCACCTCGGCCCTACACTTCCGGCATTCCTGTCACCTAATGTAGCTAAGGTGCTGGTAGACAGCTTTGGCATCGGCGGTATCACCACCGTACAGGAAGACATGGAGCGGTTTATTGCAGCGGTGTAATACAGAATGCTGACCGTCTAACCTGCGGCACTATGTCTCACAAGACTATCGGATGGCCGCTTTTGCCGGGAATTTCCTGATTCATCCATTATCCGTGACAGAGATCCGGTAATATTCTAAGATATTGCACGGAATGCAACATTTTGCCCGTTAAACCGGCCCAAAACTAAAATTGTTGTATAAAAGGCATGAATTCTCCTGCTTCAGGCGCTTAGCAGGATCAATTCTTGTATTTCCTACAACAATCCTCCGCCACAACCGGCTATCTATGAATCAAAGTTGTAGAACGTACAACACTTATGTCTGCAATGCTTACTTCATAGTCTTCATTCTGCCGGCAACAAGACAAGTGTGAGGATCTGATGTATGCCGTATTCTGCAAGTCCCACCGCGGGCCGGTAACTTGTCTGGTGGTGACTTAAGCGGGGTTTGTCTATGTAACGCACAAAAAAGCGGGCCCACGGTATACCGGGGACCCGCTTTTTTGGTATGAGCCGGCTGCGGTTACGGCAGCCGGTAGACGGCGAACGGCTCCCCGCTGCGGAAGGCGGCGCTGGCCTGATCCAGCTGCTCAAGCGTTGCCGCATCCGGCCGGACGGAGAGACTCTGCAGGTTATGCTCCACCTGCTCCACCCGGGTGGCGCCGACAATCACCGTGGAGACGGCCGGCCTGCTCATCAGCCAGGCCAGAGACAGCGCCGCCGGTGAAGTGTCCAGCTCTTCCGCTATACTGCTAACCTGCTCCCCGAGCGAGATGCGTTCCGGGGTAAGGAAGCGGCGGAAATTCGGGTCGGTTTCCGCTCTGGAACCGGCAGGGGCACTGCCGGTATATTTGCCGGTGAGAATGCCGCCGGCCAGCGGGAAGTACGGGATGATGCCCAGTCCCTGATCCAGACACAGCGGAAGCAGCTCTGCTTCAGGTGTGCGGTCGGCAAGCGAATAGCTGCACTGGATCGAGACGTATTTGGCCCAGCTGCGCGCTTCGCTGATGCCCAGCGCCTTCATCAGCTCCCAGGCAGCATAATTGGAGGCCCCGACATAACGTACTTTGCCCGCAGAGATCATATCATCGAGGGTGCGCAACGTCTCCTCCAGCGGGGTGTAGGGGTCGAAGGTGTGAATCTGATACAGATCTACATGATCCGTCTTCAGCCGCCGCAGGCTGCCTTCCAGCTCCTGCATCAGATGGCGGCGGGAAGAGCCGCTTCCGTCAGGCCCGTCATGCTTCGGAAGGCCCGCTTTGGTAGCCAGGACGGCCTCATGGCGTCTGCCCTCAAGCGCGAGGCCGATAATCCTCTCCGACTCGGAGCCGGCATAGATGTTGGCGGTATCGATGAAGTTGATTCCCTGATCCATTGCGGCATGAATGATACGGATCGAGGTCTCCTGATCCGCCCTTTTGCCAAATGAGTTAGTTCCAAGGCCCAGCGCAGATACCTGCAGGCCGCTATTTCCGAGACGATTATATTCCATGTTAATCACTCCTTATCGGTATCGTTAATCAGGCCGGCTGCGGCCGGAGACGGCGGAGCGGCTTCATTGCCGGAGAACAGCTGCAGTGCAGTATCAATAAATAATTGAACGGCAATAGAGGTCTCCTCCAGGGAATGGACGGCGATATGAATGTCGCGGTAAGCATCAGGCGCCAGCTCCCGGACCACGACATTCGGCGGCAGCGACAAGAGGGAGAGCTGTGACATCACACCGACGGCGAGCCCCTCCTTAATCATATTCAGTGCGGTAATGTAGCTGTTGACCTCGTATTTCACATTCAGCCTGCTTCCGGCCCGGTTGAATAAGTCCACTACCGGAGGCTCGTAGCCCGACCGGCAGAGCAGCATAGGCTGAGCTTCCAGATCCTTCACGCAGATGATCTGCTTGTGCCGAAGCTCGTGATCCCCGGGCAATACGGCGTAGAGCTTCTCCCGGAACAGCGGCAGGGAGGCGAAATCTTCGACCGGCGGAATCATCAGGCCTGCGTCAATGAACCGTGATGCCAGCCAGTCCTTCACCTCGGCGACCGAACCTTCATATAATCTGATCTCAATTCCGGGGTATTTGGCAGTGATGGCACTGATAATCTTCGGGACAAAATAGGCAGCGGCAACCGGAAAGGCGCCGATGCGGATGAGGCCCTTCTCCAGGCCTTTCTCGGCGGCAATCTCCTGATCTATCTTATCGAGGCCGCTGAGAATTCCGCGGCAGATAACCAGAATCCGCTTGCCGATATCCGTCAGCATCAATCCGCTGCGCCGGTCGCGCAGCAGCAGCTTCACGTCCAGCTCGGCTTCGAGTGCGGAGATGGCGCGGCTGACTGCGGGCTGGGTCATATTCAGCTCAAGACCTGCCTTGGTGAAGCTGCGGCTCTCAGCGATTAAGACAAATAGGCGAATTTGAGTGTTATTCATATCTAATCTGGTATGCCCCTCATGATTATAATTCATTTCAATTATGACTGAATCTATTGTATCATTTGGGAAGAAATCAGAACAAGAGGTGAACTCATGCAGAAGCGGAAGCAAACCATTGGCTTATTAGTGTTCCTGGTTATTGTCTGGGGCATCAACTGGCCGCTCTCCAAAATTGCCTTAACGTATGCCCCGCCCTTGCTGTTCGCCGGAATCCGAACGGTCATTGCCGGTATTATACTAATCATCGCGGCGCTGCCGAAGCGGAAGCAGCTGCATTTGCGCCAGCTCTGGCCCGTCTATCTGGTGTCAGCATTCCTCAGTATCGTCTTCTACTATGGCTTCCAGACGATTGGCCTGCAGTATGTGCCGTCCGGATTATTCTCGGCCATTGTATTCCTGCAGCCGGTGCTGCTCGGAATCTTTGCCTGGATCTGGCTGGGCGAGCGGATGTACGGGCTTAAGATCGCCGGCCTCGTAATCGGCTTCCTCGGGGTAGCCTCGTTAAGCCTTGGGGGATTAACCGGAAGTATCTCGCCTATAGGCGTACTGCTGGCCTTGGCCAGTGCACTCAGCTGGGCGCTGGCTACGGTCTATACCAAACGCAATGCAGCCAGAGTAGATATGCTGTGGATGACCGCGATGCAGATCATGATCGGCGGGGTAATCCTGCTGGCGGCAGGCTCAGCTTCGGAGAGCTGGGCGGATATTAGCTGGAGTAGTACTTTTATAATAAATACATTGTTCATCGCGGTCTTCGTGATTGCGCTGGGCTGGTTGGTATACTTCAAGCTGATCAATGAAGGAGAGGCCGGCAAGGTAGGCTCGTTCACCTTTCTGATTCCGCTGATTTCCATCGGCTCCAGTGTAGTCTTATTGCATGAACAGATTACGTTGAATCTGGTCATCGGTATGCTGCTGATTGTGAGCAGCATTATTCTGGTGAATGTCAGGCTGGGCCGGAATGCTGGGAGTGTCCTGCAGACCCCGGTACCCGGTCTGGGTAAGGAATAAACAAACGGCTGCTCCCTCAGAAGAGGGGCAGCCGTTTATGTTTGTCAGGGGTTACATTACAGCAGGCTTAGACCGTTTCTGCGTCCGCGTCCCGCAGGATCAGTTCTCCGCCGGACTCCAGGATACTGTTATGGGAACGGGCGATATTAATGAAGACATGCTCCTCCTGGAGCAGTTCAATGTCTTCACACAGATTACGCAGCAGCCGGGAGAAGCTGTTCAGAACACTGTCAGTGATAAACTCGGTGAACTGCCCCGGATGGGTAAAAACCTCCAGCATCTGCTTGAGCTGATCCGTACCGGGCTGGGGGGCCCCTTCCATGCACAGCAGTGCGGATTTAAGATCGCTGATCAGGCACTCTATATGGCTGTACTTATCCTCCAGCAGCAGCATAACCACCAGACCGTATTTCACGGATTGCTGGCGGGATTCTACATTCTTGGCCAGCAGCCGGGCGGCTTCCCGCAGTCCGCCAACTTCAGTCAGCAGAAGACTGGAGAAGCGGTGCAGGCGGTGCTGGTGTACCCCGGCAAGTCCGGTGTGCAGGCTGCAGCCGGTTACTTGACCGCTTATATAGATACTGCCTGTAGCCGTAATTGTAGATTGGCAGACGTTGCCGTAGATATACACATTCCCTAACGCCTCAATACACATAGGGCCTTCAATATCTGAGGGTACGACGATGTCACCTGCAAACATAATCTCACGGGCTGTTGCCGCCATTTCCTTGGTGATGAGGCATAGGTCCGGGAAATCGCAGGTTGTGACGCTGCCGGAGTCTCCGCAGATGCGGGGTCTGCCCGTACGCAGAGCCGCGATCTCCCCGTTTGGAAGCAGCCGTGCATTGTCTCCGGCTGCGAAATAAATATCCTGCGGTGGAGGTGGAGGCAAGATGCCTCCTTCTACGTCGAATCCGGGAATTCCCTCTTCGGGCGGCAGCTTGCGGGCGAATACCTCTCCCTCTCTGGCGAAGGGGGCTCCCGGAAACCGCAGATAATCTAAGGAATCTGCAGCTTCCGCAGTTCGTCCCTCCCGGAGCATTCCATTGCCTGTGAGCGTATGCTCCGGGAGGGATAGCTGCAGCCTTGATTTCTTGCCGGGCAGCGGGGCTCTCCCTTCTGCGATACAGACAGGGAGATATGTAGGGTTGTTCAGTTCGGCGTATAGGGCCGGGATATTCAGATTCCGCAGAATGGAGCGGTTATCCAGCGAAGAAAGAATCTGTTCTATGGTGAGCGTGGACAGCAGCATCGCCCGGTTAGGCTCAGCCCGGACTGCGGCTTCGAAGGAAGCCGGGCAATTGACCAGATTCCAGGCGTACTTCTCTGCACGGTACAAGGTGAAATGCACTTTGAGCTTGTCAGGTGAAACCGTAATCTGATACTGTGGCTTCTCGCAAATTTCCCAGGTAATATGATCCGCTGAGGTTACCTCAGTAGGCTCTGTAACGGTCTTCCAGTTGATCTTCAGCACTACAGGATGAACAGCGGAGATCCGGGCGGGCTTGCCGCCAGAGAGCGGGGGAGTAATGAAGATCTGATTATTCTGCACAAGGATAATTCCATCCTTATCTCCATTCATCCCGCCGGAAGTCCGGCCCTCCACAGAGAAAGAATCCAGGAATCCGGTCCGTTCAAGCATCAAGGATTCCACGAAATCATATCGGGTTGGTTCGATGAATTGCTGCGGCATTATCTTAACCTCGCTTTTTCGTATAATCAATGGCATTCGTACAGAAAAGAGCATCATAAAGCCTGGGGGATCTCCCGGTGACTGATGGCTTACGTGGTCTCTATTGGCAGCCTGGCGACCATAAACGCGGATTCTCAGCATTCTTAGGCCCATTGCTTTGCGTCCTACCCTTTCAGGAAGTTTGCCTTTAGAAATAGATCAATGATATACACTCAGCATGAGGCGATTTCAATCGACTGTAATCGACAAAAAAGGTCATAACTGGTTCCTGCGCTGCAGGAACTTCTGCAAACAAGCTTAATTCTAGTACTTAAGGAGCTATTTTTCAACTGTATTCTGCCAATTTATTAATAATCTTGAAATGTGCAGCTCTATATTGCTTGAAAAACTGGTTTCCCAGCGCTTACAGCTTATGGGAGGAGTCTGCTCTGCAAGAACAGCCGGATCTTTGAGCTGGAGAACGGACTGCTGCTGAGGCTGCCTGCGTTGGGCGGCTTTTTTTAATATATGAATAGGGTTAATCCGGGGTTTATATGTAATGTTTATGTTATATATGTAGAATAACACAAACAATTATCTCATTATTTCGTAATAAAAACGAAGACATTGCAAATTTGTTGTAATATAATCTAACAAACAGCAGGAAATATAAAATTAATGTTAATAAACATAACATTAAATACATGCATTGAATTCTGGAAGGGGAGCATGAACCATGCAGATTACAGCAGCACCTTACACCTGGCCCTATGACGGCGTCCTTGATCCGGCGAAGACGGCACTGATGATTATCGATATGCAGACGGATTTTTGCGGCAAAGGCGGTTACGTGGAGCGAATGGGCTACGACCTCTCATTAACATCCAGAGCGATTCAGCCGATTGGGCGGCTACTGGCACGCATCCGGGAAATTAACGGATTCACCGTTATCCATACCCGGGAAGGCCATAAGCCGGATCTGTCCGATCTGCCGGCGAATAAACGGTGGCGGAGCAGACAGATCGGTGCTGAGATCGGCTCGGAAGGACCGGCGGGACGGATTCTCGTACGGGGCGAGCGCGGCTGGCAGATCATTGATGAACTGGCACCTATACCGGGAGAGCACATTATTGACAAGCCGGGTAAAGGCAGCTTTTATGCTACGGACCTGGATTTAATATTGAAGAATAAAGGGATTACCCATCTGATTCTGACCGGAATCACGACGGATGTCTGTGTACACACGACGATGCGCGAAGCCAATGACCGCGGTTATGAATGTCTGATCCTGGAGGATTGCACGGGTGCTACGGATTATGCCAATCACCTGGCAGCGCTCAATATGGTCAAAATGCAGGGCGGTGTCTTCGGCAGTGTGAGTGATTCGCAAGCGGTGCTGAAGGCGCTGGAGCAATTCTAAATACGAATTACGAATGACCAGTATTCCAAATAACATCATAACGGGGGAATCACCATGTGGAACAAGTCCAGAACCAAAGCGCTTATCCTGCTCACTTCACTAATGCTGCTCATTACAGCCTGCGGCAACAATTCGGATACCGGCAAGGCTGAGGGACAGGGGGCGGAAGGCTCCGGTGAGCTTAAGAAGGTTGTTCTGAGGTTGAAGTGGATTCATCAGGCGCAGTTTGCCGGGTTCTATACCGCAGTTGAAAAGGGCTTCTATAAGGAAGCGGGGCTGGATGTGGAGATTCGGCCGGGAGGCTCGGATTTTCCGGCGGTACAGATGGTCGCTTCGGGCAGTGAGGAGTTCGGGGTAACCGGTGCTGACCAGATCATTATTGCCAGAGAAAAAGGCGTACCGGTTAAGGCGTTATCTGCGATATACCGCAAAACCCCGTTCGTAATGTTCACGCTTAAAGAATCCGGTATCACCACAATGGAAGATCTTGTCGGCCAAAAGGTGGGCATCAAGCTCGGCGGCAATGAAGAGCTGACCTTCCGTGCTATGGAGAAAAGCGCGGGCATCGAAACCTCGCAAATCGAAGAGATGCCGATCAAATATGATCTCAGCCCCTTATTGACCGGCCAGGTCAAGGCATGGCCCGGATATGTAATTAATGAGGTGCTGGCTGTGCAGGAGCAGGGCAAGGAAGTCAATATTATCGACCCGAACGACTATGGCATCAATTTCTATGCCGACACCCTGTTTACCACGGAGTCCGTGATTGAGAAGGATCCGGAAATGGTCCGGAGTTTCGTACAGGCCTCCATGAAGGGCTGGGATTATGCGATGGAGCATCCTGAGGAAGCGGCAGAATTCGGCCTGAAATACGGAGAAAAGCTTGATCTTGCGCATGAAGTCAGCATGATGAAGGCCAGCATTCCGCTGCTGGAGCCGGAGAAGCTTCCGCTCGGCTCGATGGATGAGGCGGCGTGGGAGACGCTGCAGCAGAATCTTATCGATCTGGACTTTGTGAAAAAGCAGCAGGACATCGGCTCATTGTTCACCAATGAGTACTTGAATTAAGGAGGGAACCGGTATGACAACAGCGATGAAAGAACAGATGAATTCCGCCCCTGTGAAGAATCCCGGTACCCGGGACACGATGCTCTCCTTGCGCAATTGCTCTCTTTCCTTCGGCAATGTGCCTGTGCTTGATAATGTCAGTCTTGACGTATACCGCAATGAATTCATCTCCATTCTCGGACCGAGCGGCTGCGGGAAATCAACGACACTGCGGCTGATGCTGCGGCTGCTAAGCCCGGAAGGAGGCGGGGAGGTTGCCTATTCCTCCCCGGACCTGTCGCTGGGCATGGTCTTTCAAAAGCCTGTACTGATGCCATGGCTCAGTGCCCTGCAGAATGTCATGCTGCCCCTTGAGCTGGGCCCGAAGAAGAAATTCAGCAAAAAGGAAGCGCGTGAAAAGGCGGAAAGTGCCCTGCGGCTGGTCGGCCTGCAGGATTTCCAGAACCACTTCCCGCATCAGCTGAGCGGCGGAATGCAGCAGAGGGCGGCGATTGCCAGAGCCTTGGCCGCCGATCCGACCGTGCTGCTGATGGATGAGCCGTTCGGTGCGCTGGATGAACTGACCCGTGAGAAGCTGAACTTTGAGCTGCTGCGTCTGTGGGAGAGTCCGGAGACAAGTCTAAGCAGCATTGTAATGGTTACCCATTCTATTCAGGAATCCGTGCTTCTGTCGGACCGGGTGGTGATGATGTCACCCCGGCCGGCCGGGGTGACAGATATTATTCCGGTACCGCTGCCTTCACCGCGTCAAGCAGGAATGGAAGAGCTGCCGGAATTCCACCGGACCGTCAAGGAATTGAGAAAGCGGGTGAAGCATCTATGACAGCCAAACTCAAGGACAGCCTGTACCCGGTCACCTTTGCACTCGGCTTCCTGATCTTGTGGGAGCTGGCCGTACGGCTCCTGTCGGTTCCGATGTATTTGCTGCCTTCTCCAACCCAGGTGGTCTCGGCCATCGACGGTTCGCTGTGGTCCCATACGCTGGTTACCCTGGGTGAATCCCTGACCGGATTCATGCTCGCTAACATACTCGGCCTGATTACTGCAGTTATTTTTGTTCATTCCAAGCCGATTGAGAAGGGGATGTTCCCGCTCGCTATTGCCCTTAAGACTACACCGCTGGTTGCGCTGGCGCCGCTGCTTGTCGTGTGGCTGGGGACCGGATATACCTCGAAGGTCATCGCTTCGATGCTGATCTGCTTTTTCCCGATTCTGGTGAACAGTGTCAAAGGTCTTAAGGCGATTGAATACGAGGCCTGGGAGCTGTTCTCCACCTATAAAGGAACCAAAAGCGAAATCTTCTGGAAGCTGCGGCTGCCGACCAGTCTGCCTTATATCTTCTCCGCACTGAAAATCTCGACCTCGCTTGCCATTGTTGGAGCGATTGTCGGCGAATTTGTCGGGGCCAATAAGGGGCTGGGTTATGTGGTGCTCGTCTCTTCCTATCATATGGATACTCCGGTGATGTTCTCGGCCATTATTGCTTCGGCGCTGTGCGGTCTGCTGCTGTTCTGGTGTATCGGGCTGCTGGAGAAGAAGGTTATTTTCTGGACAAGGAGCGATGATCTGTGATGAAATGCTCGGTGATCAAAATCCCTGCTGGTGCGCCGAATGACATGTCCGGCCTGCAGGCGGCGATAGAAGAGGGGCTGTTCCGGCCCGAAGAGGTTGCAGCTGTACTGGGAAAGACCGAGGGGAACGGCTGTGTCAATGATTTCACGCGGGGCTATGCCGTTATGGCGCTGAAGGCGTTCTTCGCCGGGGTATCCCAGGAACAGCGGCCTGCAGAAATATCCTATGTGATGTCCGGAGGGACGGAAGGTGTGCTCAGCCCGCATTTCACGGTCATTAGCCGCAGCGGCCAGGCAGAGACGGGCGTAAATGCTGATGGTCTAAAGTCACTTGCAGTCGGTACTGCCAGAACACGGACCTTCCGGCCGGAGGAGCTGGGCCGGCTCAGCCAGGTGGACGCTGTGGCGGATGCCGTGGCCCGGGCGGTCCTGGATGCCGGAATCACCTCGGAAGCGGATGTGCATTATGTGCAGATTAAATGCCCGCTGCTCACTGCAGAGCAGATGTATGACGCGCACAGCCGTCAGGTATCGCTCGTTACAGAGGATACCTATAAATCCATGGGATATTCCAGAGGTGCATCCGCACTGGGGACTGCCGTTGCCCTGGGTGAAGTGGAGCGCTCGACATTAAGTGAAGAAGATATATGCGTGAACTGGGATAAATTCAGCGCTGTGGCGTCTACTTCAGCCGGAAGTGAGCTTGCCTACTGCGAAGTGATTGTGTTCGGCAATTCGCTGTCTGCGGAAGGCCCGTATCACATCGACCATGCAGTCATGAAGGATGCTATTGACGGCGCAGCGCTGCAGGGCCTGCTGGACCGGTATCCCGGTGAGGAGCTGGTGCAGGTGCTGGCCAAAGCTGAAGCTGATCCGGACGGAGTCATCCGCGGACGGCGCCATATCATGCTGGATGATTCGGATATCAATCATACCCGGCATGCGCGGGCTGTGGTCGGCGGTGTACTGGCCTATGTCGGCGGCGATCCGATGATCTACGTATCCGGCGGAGGCGAGCACCAGGGCCCGAAGGGCGGAGGGCCGGTAGCGGCTGTATTCCGCCGCAGATAGCGGGCTTTTTTCAACCTATACCTATAACTTATACATCATGGAGGAATGGATTATGCATACACAGGAAACGGAAGTGCTGACAGCGGCGGACATGACATGGGAGTTAATGCCGAATCATATTGAGCTGTACCACCGGGAGATCGTCTCGGCAGCGCAGGCGGACCGTCTGGGCATCCGGATGAGCTCGATTCTGTGGGAGAAGCTGGGTGTTGGCGGTCAGGTATTACCACACTATCATGATGTGGTGGAGATTATTCATATCACTGTGGGGGAGGTCAAGCTGCTGTGCGAGGGTGAATGGTACAGCTACCGGGCCGGGGATACCTTCCATGTACCTGCGGGTGTAGTCCACTCCGTTGCGAATGCGGGGGATTCGCCGTCTGAGCAGATCAGTATTTTTGTACCGGCCGAGACGAATGTACCTGCGAACCATTTTTTTGGCACCACTCTGATCGAGGATGTGTATTCTTCCAAGCTAAAGTAAAGGCGGCGGAGCTATGGGCAGCAATGTAATCACCGGATTGAACTGCAGCGATATCCTGCTGATTCCCGATCTGAAGGAAGCGGTGGTCCTGGCGGGAGCCGGAGGTCTTGGGCGTTACATTAACCGTGTCAATGTGATGGAGGTTCCCGATGTGATTGACTGGGTCCGTCCGGGAGAATTTCTGATTACCAGCGGTTTCCCCTTCCACGGTCAGCCGGAGCTCATCACCGAGATTATTCCCCAGCTGAACCAGAAGGGCGTATCCGCGCTTGGGATCAAGACAAAACGTTATATTGACGAAATTCCGGCACGGGCGCTGGAGCTGGCGGATCAGCTTAATTTCCCGATCTTCGAGCTGCCGGCGGCTATCTCCTTCTCCGACGTTGTACGTGACATTATGGAACGGGTGCTCGTGCAGGAGGCCAGGGAGCTCTCCCAGCTGCAGAGCCGCTTCCAGAAGCTGTCCAAGCAGCTTCTGCATGGCGACGGCATCGAGGATTTCCTGCTGACGCTGGATGGTATGCTGCATAATCCGGTCGTGCTGCTGGATGATACCGATCAGGTCCTCTGTTCCCCGCAGGCAGAGGCGCTGGAGCTGGCAGAGCAGCTTCCGTTATGGATGCAGCTGCGCCAGGAGGGCAGTCTCGGGATAACCTTCCTGACGGTCGGAGAGCGGCGGATCCGCGCCTATGTATCGTCCGTCCATGACAAGGGAGTGGATCAATGCCTGCTGGTGCTGCTGGAGTGGAACCGCGAGCTGGCGGTTGTAGATCAGTTAACCATTGACCGGGTGGGGGTACTGGTCGGGCTGGAGATGATCAACGCCGGTGCCCGCCGGGAGGTTGAACTGAAGTATGTCGACCAGTTCCTGCAGGACTGGATCAGCGGCCGGATTGCCGCAGCCGAGGATTTGAAGCTGCGGGCCGAGGCCTGCGGCTGCCCGCTTCCTGAGCGTCCGCTGCGCGCCGTAACCGTCGGCTGGCTGGAGGAGAAGCCGGAGCTTAAGCAGCTGCAGCAAGCGGTGAAGCGGGTGCGGGCCCGGGGAGATCTTCAGCATGTGAAGCTTACGATCCTTGAAGGAGAATTGGTTCTGACGGTTCCGGAGCAGCCGGATATTCCATTGGAGGAAACGCTGGGACGACTGCTGGCTGAGATGAACCGGGTGTTTGCCAAGGAGAGCTGCGCCTTCTGCATCGGAGATCTTGCGGAAGGTCCCGACCAGGTGCGCTTCAGCTATGAGTCCGCCCGCAAAATCGCCCGTATCTGCGAGGTCAGCGGTTACAGCGGGGCTTATGTGGATTACCGGAAGCTGGGTGTCTTCAGGCTGCTGTACCATTTGCCGGAGCTTGCGGAGATCAGCGCGTACAGGGACCAGTACATCGTTCCGCTGCTGGAGTATGACAGCAAGCATGGCGTGTCTCTCGTGCAGACACTCCAGCTGTATTTCAAATGCAACCGCAACATCAAACGGACCTCAGCCGAGCTGTTCACCCATTATAATACGGTGACTTACCGGATAGAACGGGCCTGCGAGCTGCTGGGACTCAGCCAGAATGACGGTGACGATATGCTGGAGCTGCAGCTTGCGCTTAAGCTGCACGAGATGAGCAGCGGCCGCAGGGTACGTACGGATCCGCAGAGAAGGAGATGAAGCATCATGACGGCAATAACTGAATTTCCCGCCAAGCTGACCGCAGGCTGGCTGCGCGGGCAATATTTAAGCGGTGTGCTGGACCCGGAGGAGGTGGTCCGGGAGATCATCCGCCGCGCTGCACGCGACAAGGAAATGAACATCTGGATTGAGCCGCCTGCCGAGGCGCATATCCGTCCCTTTCTTGAGAGACTCAGGGAGCTGGACCCGCAGAGCCATCCGCTGTGGGGCATTCCGTTCGCCGTTAAGGATAACATCGATGTTAAGGGACTGCCCACAACGGCAGCTTGTCCTGAATATGCTTATCAGCCGGATCATGACTCTTCGGTTGTCGCAAGATTGGTTGCTGCGGGAGCCATTCCTCTCGGCAAAAGCAATCTGGACCAGTTCGCCACCGGTCTCGTCGGTGTACGCAGCCCTTACGGCGAGACGCATAACGCCCTGCGCCCGGAATATATCAGCGGAGGCTCCAGCGCCGGATCCGCCGTGGCTGTTGCCCGTGGCCAGGCCGTGTTCAGCCTGGGCACCGATACCGCCGGCTCGGGCCGCGTGCCTGCCTCGCTGAACGGGCTGGTCGGCTATAAGCCCAGCCTCGGCGCCTGGCCGGTGCGCGGGGTAGTGCCCGCTTGTGCCAGCCTGGACTGCGTCACCGTGTTTGCGCACAATCTGGAGGATGCCCTCGCGGTGGACCGCGCAGCGCGCGGCTTCGATGAAGCCGACCCCTGGTCGCGTTCCGTGAAGCTGGGGCCCGCCGCTCTTCCGGCGAAGCTGCTGCTTCCGGAGGCTCCGCCGGAGTTCTATGGCCCCCATGCCGAAGAATACCGGGAGGCCTGGGGACGGGCCGAAGCAGCCGTGCAGGCATTGGGGCTGCCGGTTGAACGGGTGGACTGTACGCTGTTCTCCGAAGCGGCAGCTATCTTGTACGAAGGTCCATGGGTAGCCGAGCGCTGGGCCGGTCTGGGTGAGTTCGTGGAGAATCACCGTGAAGCTGTGCTGCCGGTGACGGAGTCCATCTTGTCTTCCGGGTCGGCCGGGCGCCATACGGCCGCAAGCCTGTTCCAGGCCATGCACCGGCTGCAGCGCTATAAGCGGGAAGCGGAGCTGCTGCTGAAGGATGCCGTGCTGGTGCTCCCGACCTGCGGCGGAACCTGGACCCGGGAGCAGGTTGCCGGTAATCCGGTAGGGGCCAACTCCGATATGGGGCGCTATACCAACCACTGCAACCTGCTTGATCTGTCAGCCGTGGCGGTTCCTGCCGGGGATGCGGCGGAGGGCCTGCCGTTCGGCATCACGATGTTCGCTCTGGCGGACAGCGAGCATCTGCTGGCCGGAGCGGGCGCACAGCTTCTCGGAGAGAGCGGTCCGCCGGAAGGTGCTGCTGATGAGACGGCATCTCCGGGTATGATGACACTGGCTGTCTGCGGTCTTCATATGCGCGGCTTCCCGCTGGAGAAGCAGATGCTGGAGCATGGTGCCCGGTTCTGGCAGGAGGCGCGGACGGCCCCGTGCTATGAGCTGGTCAAGCTCCAGACGGTGCCGCCGAAGCCAGGCTTGCTCAGACAATCGGCAGGCGGAGGCTCTGTCGGGCTGGAGCTGTGGCGGATGCCGGCGGCATCGCTGGGCGCGTTCGCATCGCTCATACCCGCTCCGCTGGGCCTGGGGCGGGTGGTGCTCGAAGACGGCCGGGAAGTGACAGGCTTCATATGCGAAGGCTATGCTGCCGCCGGAGCCGAGAACATTACGGCCTACGGGGGCTGGAGATATCTGCCTGTGAATTGAATAACGTCCTGTTGGAGCGCGCGAACGCCCCGCAAGCAGAAGTATGGCTTGCGGGGCGATTTGATATTCCTGACAAGCGGTGTAGATTCCAGGCTGCTCATGGTTTTTTTTGATATTCCGGAAGAAGGCAAGATAATAATTACGCAGTGCCCCGATTATGGTACATGCGGTATACTTAATTGCACTTTGTACAACTAAATCCTCTGATTTATAACCGATCATCTGTTTAGTTGTATTTCATACAATTAAACTGCTCTATATAGATTGGGTTTCACTCATTCGGGCAAATTTAGTTGTACAGAATACAGTTATCAGAGGAAAGCCATCCTTTTTGCTGTTTTTAATTGTACAGAATACAACTATCATGGAATGCTCACTTCGATCTGAACTTCACATAATTGATGAATTGTTGAATTGTTGAATGAATCACTTGTACTAGCCCCCACCCCAAAAAAAAGGACGCTCCCCAGCTTATAGCTTATGGGAGAGTCCTTTTTGTATGAAACGTATAGCGCGCGCCGGTACAGCCTTGGCTGGTTGTGCTGCGGCTGAGATTGCCGCATAATCGGCACGTTCAATCTCTTCAAGAATCCGGTTCAGATGCGAGAACACCGCGCCAAGATCACGGAATGCGGCGAGCGGGCATTGGCCCTGCAGCTCAGAGAACCAGGCCAGCTGTACATCACGGGCGCGGCGCAGGCTCTCGGGGAGCGAACGCCCGCATTCCGCATCCGACAGTGTCCGGGTGCCATATAAGGCAATGCAGTCTGCCGTTGCCGTTACCACCTCTGTCATCCAGTCGGCTGCGGCATAGTGGGCAGGGAGCAGCGAGAGCTCTTCGGAAATTCCTTTGACGTAGGAATGCACCCTGCTGAGATGGGAGGTTGCCTGTGACAGCGTACCGAGCTCTTTGCGGCACTGGTAATGGGAGAGCGTGAAGTGCAGCTCCTTCTGCAGCTGCTTGCTCTTGCCCAGCAGTTCACCGGAAAGCTTAAGTGCGGTCAGCGCCTGTGCGGCATCCCGTCCCCCGGAAGTTAGACCGGTTAAGGCATCGGACAGTGTCAGGCTGCCCCTCAGTGCCAAGTCTTTGACCTTGACGAACCCCTTGGGCGGAACGATAATCATATTTATGATTAAGGCAATCAGTACACCGATTAAGGTCTCAGCGACTCTCCAGACGATATATTGGTCATGATAGAAGGTGAGCGCCAGGACGGAAGTGACACCAACCTGTGAAACGGCCTGGATATTAATCCGGCAGGCGGTGGCTACGCCTATGCCGAGCAGCAGCATCAGCAGAATCGAGAGCGCACCAACATCGAAGAAGCGGCCCACAACCAGGCTGGCGATTCCGCCTAGCACAATACCGAGCAGCCGGTACACCCCTTTTTCGAGGGAGGCTTTGACACTGCTCTGGGTGATAAGAATCGCCGCCAGCGGCGCAAAGTACAGATAACGGTCGCCATACAGGCTGTGTACCGCGAGCCAGGATAGTGATGCAGCAAGGGTAACACGTATCATATAAAGGGATAATCCGAACTTCTCAAGGCGGTCTTGTAACCCCTCGTTCATGGTAGTCATCTTCTTTCGCAAATGTAAGAAAAATTTTATGTTTTTCAGCCGTTTTCATTATAGCACCTCAAAACAGGCCCCGCCGGGTCCATTTTTTACGAACTTGTTAAGTTTCTGCAATGCATTTATTAATGTAAGCTATCGCATATATAGGATTATTCCTATATGCTATATATATTGAAGTCTGTCGAACATAGGGAGGAATTGTCGCTTATCCGCGCTGAGCATGCTGTTTCTGGATTGTCTCCCGCAAGAAGCGGGTAAAATAGGTTGTACTACATAAGGTAAGGGAGGTTGTTAGCTATAGCTACCCCGGAAGGCACTATTATTTCATTTGATCAGGTTATTAAGCAATATGACGACGAAGAGGCTGTACTCAAAGGCGTGAGTTTCGAAATTGAACGCGGTAAATTCTATACTCTGCTGGGCCCCTCGGGCTGCGGGAAAACGACCATTCTGCGACTCATCGCCGGCTTCGCCGAGCCGACTGAAGGTTCTATTTATCTGAACGGTAAAATCATCAACCACATTCCCGCCAACGAGCGGCAGGTTAATACGGTATTCCAGGACTATGCGCTGTTTCCGCACCTGAACGTATTCGAGAATGTGGCTTTCGGACTGCGGATTAAGAAGCTTAAGAAGGATGTTATTAATCAAAAGGTGCAGGAAGCGCTGCGCTTCGTCAACCTGGTCGGGTATGACCAGCGGGCCATTAATGAAATGTCCGGAGGACAAAGACAGCGGGTCGCAATTGCACGCGCGATTGTCAACGAGCCGCAGGTTCTGCTGCTGGACGAGCCGTTATCGGCACTGGACCTTAAGCTGCGCACGGAGATGCAGTATATTCTGCGGGAAATGCAGCAGCGGCTGGGCATCACCTTCATTTTCGTTACCCATGACCAGGAAGAGGCGCTGGCGATGTCCGACTGGATCTTCGTCATGAACGGCGGAAAGATTGAGCAGAGTGGTACGCCTAATGATATCTATGATGAACCGATCAACCGCTTCGTGGCCGATTTCATCGGCGAGTCGAATATCGTGCCGGGCGTAATGATTGAGGACTATGTGGTTGAATTTAACGGCCACCGGTTCGAGTGTGTCGATGCCGGCCTGAAGCCGAATGAAGCCGTGGAAATTGTGATCCGCCCTGAGGATCTGGAGATTGCCACCGTAGAAGCGGGCAAACTGAAGGTGCGCGTGGATTCCCAGCTGTTCCGCGGTGTGCATTATGAGATCAGCTGCTATGACGGCTCCGGCCACGAATGGCTGGTTCATTCCACCCGCAAGGCGGAGGTAGGCAGCGAAATCGGGCTGTATTTTGATCCGGAAGCGATCCATGTTATGCGTTTCGGCGAAACGGAGGAAGAGTTCGACAAACGTCTGGAGGCTTACGGCGAGGTGGAGAGCGATGAAGAGTAAGGGCAAGTCGTACTACCTCATTCCGTATTACCTGTGGATTGCGTTGTTTGTTATTGCACCGGTGCTGCTGGTTGTCTATTATTCCCTGTTCGATCTGGACGGGAAGCTGACGTTGGACAACTACGTCAATTTCTTCACGCCGGTATATATGAGAATGATGCTGAATTCCTTCTGGTATGCTTTTCTGATCACACTGTTCTCGCTCTTGGTGGCGTACCCGGCTGCTTATCTGCTGACGCGCACGAAGCACAAGCAGCTGTGGCTGCTGCTGATTATTCTGCCGACATGGATCAATCTGCTGCTGAAGACATATGCCTTCATCGGTATCTTCGGCACCTTCGGCCCGGTCAATAATTTCTTTGATCTGGTGGGGCTCGGGGAGCAGCAGATCCTGTTCACCGGCTTCAGCTTTGTGTTTGTATCGGTCTATATTTTCATTCCATTCATGATTCTGCCGATCTTCAGTGCACTGGATGAGATGAATCTGTCGCTGGTGGATGCTGCGCGTGATTTGGGCGCCTCCGGCTGGACGACATTCCGGCGGGTAGTGTTCCCGCTCACGATCTCCGGGGTCCGCTCCGGCTGCATGGCGGTATTCATTCCCGCGCTGTCGCTGTTTATGATTACGCGTCTGATTGCCGGCAACCGGGTGATTACACTCGGCACTGCCATTGAGCAGCATTTCCTGGTCACACAGGATTGGGGCATGGGCTCCACGGTTGCGGTATTCCTGATCGCCATTATGGCGCTGTTCATGATTCTTACGGGCAGCTCGCGGAAAGGAGGGCGCGCGTGAAGAGCAAGAATAGAAACAAAATCAAAAATAAAAACGGAATCGCGAATATCTATCTGGTGCTGGTCTTCCTGGTTCTGTACGCGCCGATTTTCTATCTGATGTACTACTCGTTCAACAGCGGCGGCACGATGCATGAATTCGAGGGCTTCACGCTGGATTATTACCGCGAAGTCGTGGCCGATACCCGGCTGATGATTATTATGATTAATACGCTGGTCATTGCGCTGCTGTCTTCGGCGATTGCAACGCTGATTGCGATCATCGGAGCACTGGCGATTCAGCATGTCCGCAGCCGCCGGGCCAAGAACACGCTGCTCTCGCTGAATAATGTGCTGATTGTCAGCCCGGATGTAATTATCGGAGCCTCCTTCCTGATCCTGTTCACGATTGTCGGGATCAAGCTGGGCTTCACCTCCGTTCTGCTATCGCATGTGGCGTTCAGTATTCCGATTGCCGTTATCATGATCCTGCCGCATCTGCAGGAGATGAGCCCGACACTGACTGACGCTGCCCGGGATCTTGGGGCCACGCGCCGTGATGTGCTCACGAAGGTGATTCTGCCGATCATCAAGCCGGGGATCTTCAGCGGGTTCTTCATGGCCCTGACCTATTCCCTGGATGATTTCGCGGTAACCTTCTTCGTAACAGGCAACGGATATTCCACCTTGTCGGTTGAGATCTATTCGAGGGCGCGCCAAGGGGTCTCATTGTCGATTAATGCACTGTCGACCCTGATCTTCCTCTTCACCATCCTGCTGGTAATAGGCTACTACTACCTTAACCAGCGGAAGAGCCGCCCGGCTACGCATATTGCAGAACCGGTTGCTGAAGCGGGGGTGCCTAGATGAAACAGCTGGTAAATACATTTCTGGCGATTCTGATCGTAGCGTTCGGGCTGATGTTCCTGGCCTCCAGACTGAACTCGGCAGAAGGCTATTCCGGCGGCAATACGCTGACGATCTACAACTGGGGCGATTACATCGATCCCGAGCTGCTGGAGCAGTTCCAGGAGGAGACCGGCATTACGGTGATCTACCAGACCTTTGACTCCAATGAGGCGATGCTGACCAAGGTTGAGCAGGGCGGTACGGTCTTCGATGTCGTGGTCCCTTCCGACTATGCCATTGCCAAGATGCGGGAAGAGAACCTGCTGCTGCCGCTGGATCACAGCAAGCTTCCGAATCTGGCCAATATCGGGTCCAAATTCATGGATCTGTCCTTTGATCCCGGCAACCTGTATTCGGTGCCTTATTTCTGGGGGACGGTAGGTATCATCTACAACCCCGAGATGACGGAGGGCATTGATTTCAGCAGTTGGGATTCGTTGTGGGACAAGCGCCTGGACAATAATATCTTTCTGGTGGATGGAGCACGCGAGGTGATGGGCATGGCGCTGAACAGTCTGCACTATTCCGTCAATGACAGGAATGAAGAGCATCTGCAGGAGGCGCTGACCAAGCTGAACCGGCTGTCGCCGAATGTGAAGGCGATCGTCGGCGACGAGATCAAGATGCTGCTGGCGAACGAAGAGGCGGCTGTTGGAATCGTCTGGTCCGGCGATGCTTCGGAGATTATGGATGAGAACGACAAGCTGGATTACGTTGTGCCGGAGGAAGGCTCGAACATATGGTTTGACAACATGGTCATTCCGCGCGGAGCAGCCAATATCGAAGGGGCACATAAGTTCATCAACTTCATGCTCCGCCCGGATGTGGCGGCGCAGAATACGGAATACGTCGGCTACTCTACGCCGAACGTTCCTGCCCTGAAGCTGCTGCCGGAGGACATCTCCGGCGACGAGCGCTTCTACCCGCCCGCCGAGATCACGGACCGGCTGGAGGTCTACGACAACCTTGGCAAGCGGATGCTTGCCCATTATAACGAGCTGTTCCTGAAGTTTAAGATGAATAAGAAGTAGGTTGCCGGTCATTGAGTGCCCGCATGCGGAGGTTTCGCATGCGGGTGTTTTTTTGCTGGAGGGAGGGGCTAGAAGGATGGGGCTGGAGGGGGAGGTGAGAAGGAGGGAGAGAAGGAGAGGCTGGAGGGATAAGGTTAGAGGGATTGGGCTAGAAGGGGGAGGCTGGAAGGCTAAGGCTAGAGGGGTGAAGCTGGGGGCTAGGGCTTGAGGGAGAGAAGGGGGAAGCTGGAGGGATAAGGCTAGAGGGATTGGGCTAGAAGGGTGAAGTTGGAGGGAGAGAAAGGGGGGAGGCTAAGGCTAGAGGGATTGAAGAGAAAGAGTTAGCTGGAGGGCTGAGGCTAGAGGAAGGGGAGAAGGATGAAGCTGAAAGGCGAGGGTCAGAGGGGTTGCCTAGAAGGGCGAAGCTGAAGGTTAGGGTCAGAGCACAGGTGAGGGACATGACTAGTTGGAGAATTGCATGGCTCCATCACTGGCTACTGAAGCTATAGGAGGCAGTGTTAGTTGGATTTTCTCCACTTGCTGATGAACAAATAAACCCTGCGAATACAGCAGTTGGATAAACAGCACTTAAATTATTACATTTCACCCCAAGTAGCTGAAATCACCCAAATTAGTTGCTGTTTTTCCACTTGCTTGGCCACGATCCTACGAAATCGATAAATTAAGATACCTTTTTCCACTTACTGTTACAGCAGTTGATTCGCGGTACTATAGCCTACAGCCAGCAGCGGGTTCAACGATCCGCCTGAACGTTGCTGGCGGTTCTGGTTTAAGCTCAGCGTACTTTTCGGATACATGTTACTGGGCAAACGTCGAGCGGACAAAGTATAGTGGTGATCCACTTGATGTTGCAATGTTCATCTACGTCAGTCTACGGCCTCGCAACGGATCGCATTAATGCTGGTCCGCTGCCCGCAGTCGTTACATTAAATTTGGTCTGCTGCGGAACCGCAAGTAGATTGCTCCTTATGAGACTAATTAAAATATTCAAGCACACTGCGTTTCAGCTCATACCGTGCGGTCCGTTCCTGATTACTGGTGGGGACGGGAAGGAGCCAGCCTTTGTCAGCCAGATTGTGTAACGTCCGGACTGCGGTTCTGTAATCGACAGAGAAATGTTCCTTCACATCCTGCGGGCGGATGGGCCGGGCCAGCTGGATAATCAGCCGGATTACCTCCTGCTCCATTAGCTGTACACGTGACACAGGTGCCTCGGCAGGCTGATATCTGCCCAGTACGAGCCGCAGTAGGGTCATACAAAGCTCAGGGCGCTGCTCAACATCATCGTACGCGAATGAAATCACATGATAGCCCATGGCGTACAGGAACGTTTCCCGGTTAAGTTCGCCGCAGTATTTAGTCCGGTCCATATCGCGTACATGTGAGGCATAGCCTTTGATCTCGATGAGCAGCTTCACGTATCCCGGTAACCAGGCGAAATCTGCAAAATAAGATCTTCCCCGCCAGTCCATGACTTCATACTCCGGATGAAGTCCGCCAAAGTGGCCCCGCAGAGGCCACCAGATGTTCCTCAGGAACAGAACCTCTGCATGCCGGTGCCCCCGATCCAATCGTGCCCGCCGTTCTCCCTCAGGCCTGCTGCCCAGATGTCCGTTGATAAACTGCAGATGTGCTTCTTCGAATATCATTACGCTCCAACCTCCCCGTGAAAATAGAAAACGCCCCGGCTCCCTCGCTGAGGGCAACCGGGACGTTCTTCGTCTCGCTGTTATTAAGTATAGTCTACAAGCTTGATTATAACTAGAATATAGCAGGAAAAGTTTCTATTTCACGCCGATCCGCATCCGGTAGCTAATCAGCACCTGCAATGTCCGGCCTCGGAAGTAGTTCTTAACCTCTGCCGAGAACTCGGCAATATCTTGCTCAAGTGAGGCCGGGCTAAGCTTCAGAACCGATTGCATTCCACCTTGGCTGAGGGCCAGGCCGATATAGCGCTCTGCATCGCAGGCTTCTGTGTTGTGAAAAACAATTTCTCGCGCGTAAGTGAAACATCCGCTGGCTTTGATCCGGCCGAGATGCCCTTCCTTGTCCCATTTACGGGCCTGTTCGGCATCGGGCTGAAGCCCGGCGAGCAGGTCATCCGAAGTGGCGATCAGCCCATTGTAACGGGCTTCAATAGCAGGGTTCAGTACCAGAGGCCAATCGCAGTCATAGGCAGCGAACACTCCGCCCGGACGCAGACAGCGGGAGATTTCCTGAAGTGTGCTGGCCGGGTCCATCCAGTGGAATGACTGCGAGCAGGTGATGATGTCGACGCCCTCTGAGGCGAAGGGAAGCTCATTGGAGTAGCCTTGGACAAAAGATACGGATTCAGTCCCGCTGTGCAGGCGGTCCAGCTTCTCCTGGGCTTTGCCCAGCATATCCGGGTTAGGCTCCACTCCGGTTACGGAGTCGGCGGCATCTTTCCACAGGAAGGTGGACAGACCGGTGCCACAGCCTATATCAGCCACCGCGGACGGACGGCGGCCCAGGTAATTACTCAACAGCTCAATAACCAGCGGCGGCGCTTCGGGCCGGTAACGGTCGTATTCGTCCTGATATCCCAAGAAGCGGTCAATATTAGGCTTGCTGTTGCCTGCAGGAATCATAGGAATCAGCCTCCTTAGGAGTTTTGTTTGTTCCTTAATCTAATTAATCCAAGCTAGAGCAGCAGCTCCGGATCAATGACAGGCACGAGACCCTCGGCAGCGGCACGGGTCAGCAGGGCAGAGATTGCTGCGTAGCCGTCCTCGCCCAGGTTCATCGTGAACTCGTTGACATAAAGATCGATATGCGATTTGGCTACTTCCGGGGAGAGCTCCTGGGCGTGGCTCAGGACATATTCCTGGCAGGCCAGGGGATGATCCCAGGCATACTGCAAAGAGCTGCGGATCCAGCCGGTAATGGACTCGTGGTCCAGATCCCTGCGGGCGATGATCGCGCCGAGCGGAATAGGCAGGCCGGTGTCGCTTTCCCACCAGCTGCCGAGGTCAGTCAGCAGGTTAAGATTATAGGACGGGTAGGTGAAGCGGGCTTCATGAATGACCAGCCCGGCATCAATCGCGCCACTCTGTACAGCAGGCATGATTTCATCGAAGGGCATGACGACGATCTCGGCCGGGCCGTCCGGCACCTGCTGCGCAGCCCACAGCCGGAAGAGCAGATAGGCGGTGGAGCGCTCGCTTGGCACGGCTATTCTGCGGCCGGATAGCTGACGCGGATGTTTGATGGCACCTGCACCTTTACGAGTCAGTACGAGCGGGCCGCAGCCCCGTCCAAGCGCACCGCCGCAAGGCAGAAGCTTGTACTTATCCAGCACCCAGGGAAGCGCGGCGTAGGAGATCTTAAGCACTTCCGGACCGGCGCCGTCTGCCGTGAGTCCGTTGGTGATATCAATATCGGCAAAGGTCACCTCCAGCTTGGGTGCATCCGGTACCAGCCCGTGCGCCCAGGCATGAAATACGAAGGTATCATTCGGACATGGAGAAAAAGCAATATGAAGTTCGGTTGTCATTACAGCACCTCCAGTAGAATAGCCGCTGCCGCTGTGAGGGCGTCCAGGGCTTCTTTGATCTTCCACGCGGCCCGGTCGCGCGGGCCGACCGGGTTCGAGATCGCGCGCAGCTCCAGCGCTGCGATCCCCAGAGCCTTGGCGGCCACGGCGACCCCGTGGCCTTCCATCGCTTCCGCCGCCGCCTGCGGATGGCGCGCGGCAAGCTCCGCGGCCGTCCCGGCGGTGCCGGTCGCGGTCGACACGGTAAGCACGGTGCCCGTGCTTACCGCAAGCCCGGCCGCTGCCAGCGCGGCCGCAAGGGCCTGGACCGTGCCGCCCGGCGCAGGCACGGACACGCTGCCGAAGCCAAGCTCGGCAGCGCTGCGGAAGCCCTCCGGCGTCTCTGCGCCGAGGGCCGCGTCAAGCATCTCGCTGGCGACGACCAGCGAGCCTACGGGTGCACGGCCGGGGAAGCCGCCGCCGATCCCGGCGCTGATGACACAGCCGTAGGAGCCGGCTGCCAGAGCGGCGGCGGTGCCCGCCGCAGCCGCAGCGGTGCCGGCGCCCGCTGCGATGACATGGAACCTGCGGCTGCCCTGCAGGCCGCGCAGGACGGCATCCCGCTCGGCTGCGACAGCGGTCACGATCAGCACGTTAGCGCCCGGCGGAATAAGCCGGGCAGCATTGCCGGACGCGTCCCGCATTGTTCCGTCCTGCACGCCTGAATCCCGCTCAACAAAATCCCGCACCGCTCCATCCCGCACTGCTGTACCCCGTTCCGCAGAATCCCGCACTGCTGTACCCCGTTCCGCAGAATCCCGCACTGCTAAATCCTGCTCAGCTGTACCCAGTTCAGCAGAATTCCCTTCCGCTATATCGCGGCCCCGGGCATCCCATTCCGGTAGTTCCGTTGAATCCATCCAGGTGTTGCCTCCTTTATATGTAATGAACTGCTTCCTTACATTCGCACCCAAAAGGATACGCCGTTTTGGGAGTGAGGTCAAACCGAGTCCTTGCTGTAATCTTTCATTATCAAGTGAACTCAAGCTGTATCTAGATTGATCTGAAGGAATTTCCGAAACAGATGTTTAATCCAACTGTAATTGAATCATCCTAAGCTCAATCCTGATTGGATTCTATTCCCTATTGCACTATGTACAGCAGATGGCTCTAAAATCCGCCGGAAATTAGAATCTATAGCACTCTGTACAGCAGAATACTGTGGAACCGGCGGCTTTGAGCAGGAATCTGGAAATCAATTGTATGAAATACAACAGACTTTACCGATGGAACTTTTAAATGTACTTGGCATGTGGGACAGACCATTGCGCCAGAGGGTTATCTGGGGAAGGCAATGCGGAGCGCATAGCGGATAATTGTATTTTGTGCAGTTAAAAGACAGCGAAAAGCCATATCAGCAAGGATAACTGTATTCCGTACAATTATAATTAGGAAAACTGCTCTTATACGGCATAGTAGCGTTTTATAAGTGTACAAAGTGCAATTAAAACTGCTCCTGCGCAGAAATAGGTCTTTTTAGTTGTACAAACTACAGTTAAAATTTGAGCGATAGCCTCACTCTATACAACCAGCATTTCGGAGTTCAACCAAGACGTCTGGTGGGAGACCGAAAGCTATTAATCGAAAATTAATCCCCTAAGCCTTCCTTAGTACCTCGCTCTATACTTACATCAGCACTCCATCAGCACTCCAATTAATACTCCCCCAGCGCTCACCAAGTTACTCCATCAATCCCTTCCCTCAGTAATCCCCCGTTAATCCCTGAGTATTTTCACACAACTTCCTATATAGTCACCATATACTCTGGTATATAAAAAATCTTCCCCTAATCAGTTGACAATGAAATCGTCATGCTGTATATTTATCTTAACTTAAAGATAATTAACTTAAAGATAAACGCGAACACGACAGGAGGTGCACATAATGAGCGGCAATAATGACACAGCAGGTACAGCAGCTGACAGTACAATCGATCAGGAGCAGGCGGCATCACTGAAATTATTCGTTGTTCTGTCCAAGGCTTACAAGAGCCTGATGGATCAGGCGGTGAAGGATATGAAGAGCCACGGGCTGGCATCGGCGGAGTTCATGGTGCTGGAAGTCCTGTATCATAGAACGCGGATTCCACTGCAGCAGATTGGCGAGAAGATTCTGGTCACCAGCGGCAGTATCACCTACAACATCGATAAGCTGGAGAAGCGCGGACTACTGAAGCGCGTTCCATGCGAGGACGACCGCCGTGTGACTTATGCCGAGATTACGGAAGCGGGGCGCGAGCTGTTCGATGATATTTTCCCCCGTCATGTCAGTTCCATACACAGCCTAATGGGCGGGCTGGACAGTGAAGAGAAGGCTCAGGCCACTCAACTGCTGAAGAAGCTGGGCAAGGGTGTATAGAAGACCGGGAATAGCACAGCAGGTACCTGAACAGCAGGTCGGAGCCCGATAGATGACAGTCAGCTTTAGCAGCGGGATGAGGCATTGATGATCAAGCTAAGTCCCCGGATGTAACCGGTAATTATATATAGATCAGCAGGACCAAAAATTTTTACCTAATATCTTAACGTTAAGATAATTAAAATCGAGAGAATGGAGAGTGTTTAAAATGGTTAGTGTAGGTTTATTGTTGATGAGATTGGTAATTGGTGTAGCGTTTATCGGGCATGGTGCACAGAAGCTGTTCGGCTGGTTCGGCGGCTACGGCCCCAAAGGTACAGGCGGCTGGATGGAGTCGATCGGCATTAAGCCCGGCGTACGTATGGCGGTGCTGGCAGGACTGATGGAGCTGGTCGGAGGACTGCTGTTCACACTCGGTCTGCTGACTCCGGTAGCTGCTGTGCTGATTGCCGCAACCATGCTTGGCGCAATTGTCAAAGTCCATGCTCCTAACGGGTTCTGGTCTACGGCTAACGGGATCGAGTTTCCATTAACGGTACTGGTGGTAGCGGTCGGGGTGGCTCTGGCGGGTCCGGGTTCGATTTCACTTGATGCACTTTTCTTTAAATAATAGCCGGTACGCCAGGCGGCCTGCTCCACAGACAGCGGGCGGCTGCCCAGGGCGGACGTCAAGATAGCATCCTCATTTTACGAAAAAACAGATTGTACAACACACCCAATTTCAGGAGGTAATAATCATGACTATGCAAACTGCAGGAATTCATCATATCACCGCTTTTGTAGGAGACGCTCAGCGTAACGCTGATTTCTATGCCGGAATTCTCGGACTGCGCCTTGTCAAAAAAACCATCAACTTCGACGCACCCGACGTCTATCATCTCTACTTCGGCAATGAGCAGGGTGCACCGGGCACCATTATTACCTTCTTCCCCTGGTCTACCGGACGCAAGGGCAGAATCGGCGGCGGTCAGGTTGGCGTAACCACTTATGCTGTGCCGGCAGGCTCCATCGGGTTCTGGGAGCAGCGGCTGGCCGCTTATCAGATTCCGGTTACCAAGGTAAGCCGGATCGGCGAGTCTTATCTCTCCTTCGCAGACTTCGACGGTTTGCGGATTGAGCTGGTGGAACGTGAAGAGGGTTCCTTGAGCACCTGGTCCTTCGCCGGAGTACCTGTAGAACATGCGATCAAAGGCTTCGGAGGTGCTGTTCTCTACAGCGCTGCCCCGGACAGAACAGCAGACACTCTCTCCCGTACGCTGGGAATGGAGCGGATTGCTGAAGGTGACGGCTACATCCGGTACAGATCTGCCGGTGATATCGGGAATATTATCGATCTGAAGTCTACTCCGGTTCCGCAGGGGGCTGGCGGCACAGGTACCGTCCACCACATCGCCTGGCGCGCCAAAGATGATGCCGAGCAGCTGGAATGGGGCCGCCGCGTACAGAGCCACGGCTACCAGCCGACTCCGGTGCAGGACCGCCAGTACTTCAATGCCATCTACTTCCGTGAAGAAGGCGGAATCCTGTTCGAGATTGCGACCGATCCTCCCGGCTTTGCCCGTGATGAAGCGCCGGACGCGCTGGGAGAGAAGCTGATGCTTCCGGCATGGTTTGAACCGCAGCGTGCGGCAATAGAAGATAACTTAAGCCCATTTGAAATCCGCGAAATCGGGGTGAAGCAGAAATGAATATGACGCATGTATTCCATCAAGGTACGGATGTAACTCAGCCGACGCTGGTATTATTCCACGGCACAGGCGGCAACGAGCATGACCTGCTGCCGCTGGCCGGGCTGCTGGCTCCCGGCGCTTCGGTACTGGGCATCCGCGGGAATGTACTCGAGAATGGCATGCCGCGCTTTTTCCGGCGGTTGGCTGAAGGAATATTCGACGAGGAGGATCTGATCTTCCGCACCCATGAGGTGAAGCAGTTCCTGGACGAGGCTGCAGCGAAGTACGGATTTGATGCCGGCAATCTGGTTGCAGTAGGCTACTCCAACGGTGCGAACATCGCCGGCAGCCTGCTCTTCCATTACGGAGGCATCTTCCGCGCGGCAGTGCTGCTGCATCCGATGGTGCCGCTGCGCGGCCTTGCGATTCCGTCGCTGCAGGGGGTTCCGGTCTTTATCGGGGCAGGAACCAATGATCCGATCATTCGCTCCGAAGAGACACGTGAGCTGGAATCCCTGCTGAGCGGCGCGGGAGCCGAAGTCACCTCGCACTGGGGCAATCAGGGACACCGCCTGAGCACAGCCGAAGCTGAAGCTGCCAGGGATTGGCTGGCCGGACTCACAGCTTCCGGAGAATGATATAACTATACAGACAACCGCCTGCGGTAGCTGCTGATCAGTGATATGATCGGCCGGCCGGCTCCTGCAGGCGGTTCTTTGCGATATATAGGTTATAGGTCCAAGATATATTGCTCCCCCGTTCTATTCCCCGTTAATGCACAAAAGCATTGAACATTCAGGTTGTGATCGGGTAGTATGAAGAATAAAAAAACGGACCTGAGCAAAAACGGATTTGCCGTCTTTTAAAGAGGTACCATAAGAAAGGTTGCGTCACTATTTATGATTAAGCAAAACCATATTTCAAGCCTTGCGGAGGGCGGGCCTTCGAAGAAACAGCGGCTGCAGCTGGCGGTCATTCTGGGAGCCATCGCCACGATTGGCCCTCTGTCGATTGATATGTATCTGCCGGCTCTGCCTGCGCTTAGCACCCATTTCGCCACCAGTCCGGCCATGGTGCAGCTCAGCCTGACCTTCTTCCTGCTGGGGCTGGCCTCGGGCCAGCTGGTGGCCGGACCGCTCAGCGATGTGCATGGACGCCGTGTTCCGCTCTTTATCGGTATGGTGATTTATGCGGTTTCTTCACTGCTCTGTGCGTTCAGTCCTTCTATCGGCCTGCTGGTGTTTCTGCGTTTCATCCAGGGCCTGGCCGGATCAGTAGGCGTGGTCATCTCCCGGGCGGCGGTCCGTGATATGTACAGCGGCTCGGAATTAACCAAGTTCTTCTCGCTGCTGATGATTGTCAACGGGCTGGGGCCAATCTTCGCTCCTGTCATCGGGGGACAGCTGCTGAGAGTAACGACCTGGCAGGGTGTGTTTGTAGTTTTGTTTGTGTTCGGACTGCTCTTTGCGGCCATCATTCTGCTGCGTCTGCCGGAGACATTGCCCAAAGAACGCCGGATCAAAAGCGGGCTCAAAGGAACGCTGCTCACCTTCCGTATCCTGCTCGGCAATGCCAAGTTTATGGGCTATGCCCTCTCCCAGGGTTTCGTTACAGCAGCCATGTTCGCTTATATTTCCGGTTCTTCCTTCGTATTGCAGATTATTTACGGGGTATCCCCGCAAATGTACAGCCTGATCTTCGCTGTTAACGGGCTCGGCATTATTATCTCCGGGCAGATTGCCGGCCGGTTGTCCGCAAGAGTAGGGGAGCGCAAGCTGCTGATTAGCGGACTTCTGCTCTGTACTTTCGGCGGTGTCCTGCTGCTGGTTACCCTCCTTGCCGGAGGCGGACTGCTGCCGATTCTGGTCTGCCTGTTCGCCGTGGTCTCCAGTGTGGGTCTGGTGAGTACAACCAGCTTCTCGCTTGCCATGCAGGATCAGGGAGAAACCGCAGGCAGCGCCTCTGCACTCCTGGGTCTGCTTCCCTTGCTGCTGGGCAGCTGTGCGGCTCCGTTAGTCGGACTTGGCGGCAGTGACTCTGCTGTGCCGATGGCGCTGGTCATCGCGGGAGCAGGCATCCTGTCCATTTTATCTTACCTGCTGCTCTGTAAAAGGGCGGACAAGCCATGAGCCGCAAGGATCTCACCACCCTGCTGCTGCTTGCCTTCGCCTGGGGAGCCTCCTTCCTGTTCATGCGGATCGCCTCTCCTGAATTGGGGCCGGTCTTCACGACCGAGCTGCGTGTTACGCTTGCCGGAGCAGCCCTGCTGCTCTATGCATTTGTGACCCGGCGCAAGCTGGGTATCCTGAAGCACTGGAAGCAGTTCCTGCTGCTCGGTGCCATTAATGCCGCGCTTCCGTTCACCCTGATCTGCATGGCTGAGCTGCATCTGAGTGCTTCGCTGGCGGCAATCCTTAATGCCACGACCCCGATGTTTGCGGCCCTGGCCGCCTGGGGAACCCGGCAGGAGAAGCCGGGCCTGGCCAAGTCGGCCGGCCTGGTCATTGGTCTAATTGGCGTAGCTGTTCTGGTCGGCTGGAGTCCGGTACCGCTCACAAGTACAGTTCTCTTGTCAGTAGGGTACTCGCTCTGCGCCGCATTGTGCTATGCATTTGGAGGATTATATGCTTCCCGTGTAGGCTCCGGCCTCACTCCGCTGGCGCTTGCTGCCGGACAACAGCTGGGTGCAAGCGTGGTGCTGCTGCCGCTGGCGGTTATTTTTGCCCCGGATCATCTGCCCTCGGCCGCTGCGGTATACTCCGTACTTGGTTTGTCGCTGATCTGTACCTCGGTGGCTTACCTGCTGTACTTCCGCCTGATCGCCAGCGTCGGCCCGGTTAAGACCGTCAGCGTCACATTTCTCGTGCCTGTATTCGGCCTGATGTGGGGAGCCATCTTCCTGCATGAGCCGGTCTATGCCAATACCCTTGCCGGACTGGTTATCATCCTGCTGAGCGTAACACTGGTTAACCGGAAGCTGCGCAAGTCTTAGGACAACAGACATTCAGCAAACTTTCAGCGCATTTTAACGTTCTTCTGGGGTGAAGGGGCTATATTGAAGAGGTGAAAGGAGGGATAGGCATGAATATTTCATCCGTATCCGCATCAACGTCCACCTCGTATACGTCCTCCAGTGCAACGGACACAGCCGCGCTTGAGAAGCAGAAGGCAAAGCTGGAAGCTGATCTTGAGAAGGTAAGTTCAAGTAAAGACGACGAGAAGACCAAAGAAACCAAGACCAAACAGCTTGAGCAGCAGATCAAGCAGATCGAAGCGCAAATTGCCCAAAAGTCACAGGGGACAAGCAGCTCCTCTTCGGCCGGAAGTGCAGCTGCACCTCCAGAGAAACCTGCTGACAGCAGTAAGCTGATGGCGGCATCTGCACAGGAAATCGCGACGGCAACTACAGATAGCGAAGGCAGATTTGACATTCGGGTATAACCCCGGCTAAACAGCATGCCTGAGAAGAGGACCGCCATTGCCGTGGTGACTGGTTCTCTATTGCGGTATGGTAACCCTTGTGCAGCAAGAAATAGGCGTCCGGACCGATCGCAGTCCGGGTGCCTATTTTTTGTATCCCAGTATTTTGTATCACAGGATCAATCAACCTTCGGTTTTCTGCTGAAACTCAAGCAATTCTCCGGTTACTGCGGACTCTGCAGTGATTTACACTTTGCCTGCTGTCTAACTCTGGTGAACATACAACCGTTATACGGGTCATCTGCTGCTGATATTGCTATAATAGGTTCTATGGAAAATGCTGAATATTGTTTAGCCAAGGGTGAGTTCAGCAGTAAGGGCAGGTGAAGTCATGCATTCAAAGTCATGCATTCAATGAAACAAAGATTGGAACGCTTCAGATTCGTGAGGCTGCTTCTGTCCATCTACCGGATTAAGGCGGTAAGGGCGCTTGTTCCGCTGCTGATCATCGGTCTTGTCTATTGGGAAGGGCAGAATGAGCTGAAGCAGATTCATTTGGGGATGATCATTCATGAATTAAAAGCAGTCCCCGCGCCGGCCATTCTGCAGATGCTGGGCATTTCCCTGCTCTCCGTTGCGGTCATGAGCACTTATGATTATTTAATCCGCGGGCATTTCCGCTTGCAGACCAGCTACTTAAGCACCTTCCGCTATGCCTGGATCGCTAATACGTTCAATAACCTGATCGGCTTTGCCGGTCTGGCTGGCGCGGGCCTCCGGACGCTGCTCTACAAAAAAAGCGGTGTGCCCTCGTCCGTGCTGGCACCGGCAATCGTATTTCTGTCACCGCTGATGATTACAGGGCTGTCGCTGCTCTCCTGGTGCACCCTTACCGGAATCCTTCCGGCGGATGCCCTTCTGCATGAACATCGCTGGCTGGTATTCGCGGTGTGGGGAATGGCGCTTTATTTGCCGTTTTTTGTGATTCTCCAGCGTTCCTCACTATTCGCCAAGTGGATTAACCGGGGGCAGGGCAGGACATCCTGGCTGACGGTAGCGGCTTCTGTCGGAGCTTCCCTTCTGGAGTGGACCTTTGCCGGACTGACCTTCTGGATGATTGCCGGTCAGCTGCTCGGCGGTGCTCCGTTTGTAACGGTCTTCAGCATCTATGTCGTTGCCGCCATTGCCGGCATTCTAAGCATGGCTCCCGGAGGCATCGGTGCCTTCGACCTGATTGCCCTGCTTGGACTTACCCAGCTGGGAATCCGGAGCGATCAGGCCATGGCCGTACTCGTCATCTACAGATTATTCTATTACATTGTGCCCTGGCTGATCGGACTGGTGCTGGCGGCGCTGGAGATCGGGCTGCCGGGTAAGAAGGGGACTGAACGCAGCGGAGACAGAGTTGAAACTCCCGTTACCGTATGGCAGAGGATATGGGGCTGGCCCGGCCAGTACACCTTCCTCAGCGACCTGGGGGTCTGGGCACTCGGCAAGCTGGTGCTGGCCAGCGGTCTGATTCTGCTGCTGTCCGCAGCTACACCTGAGCTGCTCTACCGGCTGCGGATCACGGAGGATCTCCTGTCCCTGCCGGTGATGCAGATTTCCCATCATCTGTCCGTGCTGATCGGCTTCATGCTAATTCTGCTGTCGCGGGGAATTTCCCTGCGTGTCCGTAGAGCGTATATCTGGACGAGTCTGCTGCTCCTCGGAGGGGCGGTATTTGCTTTTACGAAGGGGTTTGATTATGAAGAGGCGCTGTTCCTGCTGCTGGTAGGCTTAATCCTCTGGATCTCGCGGACCCGGTTCTACCGGATCAGTGTACCGCTCAGTACAAGGAGCACCGTATGGTGGCTGGCTCTGACTTCAGTTGTAGCACTCGGTTATTATGGGCTGGGGAGTTATTCGCATCACGGTTTCCTGAAGCATCTCCCATCCGGAATCCGGCCGGAATGGCTGCGGCAGCACAGCAATGTGGCGGTTACAGCTATTGGCGGACTGATCTTCTCCTGGCTGCTGCTGACTATGCTTGTTGCTCTCCGGCCGCAGCGCAAGGCCGATGAGCTCTTCGCGGATAAGGATATGGCGCGGCTGGAGCAGTTTCTGGCGGAAGGCTGGGGCAATGCCTTAAGCCATATGCTGTTTCTGGGCGACAAAAGCTTCTACTGGGCCCGGGAGGGCAGAGTGTTATTCGCTTTTGCCAGAGTAAGGGACAAGCTGGTGGTACTGGGTGATCCTCTGGGTCCGGTGGGCCTGGTCAATGACGCAATCAGCGAGTTCCGCCAGGCGGCGGATTTGTATGGACTCGCCGTAGTGTTCTACCAGGCTACACCAGCCTACCTCCCGGTGTATCAGAGCCAAGGCTACCGGTTCTTCAAGCTGGGCGAGGAAGCGTTGGTGCCGCTTGAGAACTTCAAGGCCAGCGGCCCCCGCAATGCCGATCTGCCCAGTGTGGCAAGCCGGTTTGAACGTGAGGGCTATGTCTTTAAGATTGCCGAGCCCGCGCATTCTGCAGACCTGCTGCAGGAGCTCCGGGCGCTGTCGGAGGAATGGCTGGACGGGCGCCTGGAAAAAGGGTTTTCGCTGGGCTGGTTCAGCAAGCCGTATCTGCAGCTCGCTCCGCTGGCGCTGCTGCGCGGAGCTGACGGGCAACTCATGGCTTTTGCCTCCGTTGCCCCGGGCTATGACGGACACAAGACCGTGTCCATTGATCTCATGCGCCACCGCAAGGATACCCCAAACGGGACTATGGATTACTTGTTCCTGTGTCTGCTGGAGTGGGCGAAGTCGCGGGGGTTCCGCAGCTTTAATCTGGGTCATGCCCCGCAGCCTGGTGCCGGCCGGAATACCGGAGCGCTGCGCGAGGAGAAGGTGGCCCGCCTGGTCTTTGAACGCGGCGGCCACTGGTACGGATTCTCCGGCCTGCGGCGGTATAAGGAGAAATTCGGGCCGCAGTGGGAGCCGCGGTATCTGGCCTATCCTGCATCGCTTACCCTCTACCTTTTAACCCTCGATCTGGTGAGACTGGTTTCCCGCCATCCGGGTCCGGAAGATAAGGAATAAGAGCTGGACGATTCTCCTGAAATAGGGGATACTAATTTTACCAGCAACCGGACCGCAGAACAGGCAACTATTGAGTATAGATCATTTTGGGAGGGCTCCTGTTCTTAGCGGAGCCCTCTTTTTTGGGCTTGAAGCTGTAACAGGAAGGCTGAGCCAGCCAGTAAGGACTGGGCAGTTCAGGTCAGGGCAAGGCAAGGCAGGGCAGGGTTGCGGGATAATTTGAGGAGGCGGATGTTATGGGGAATGCAGTAATGGAAATTATGGAGAAACGCAAGTCTGTGCGGACTTATGAGACCACACCAATTGATACAGCAGCCCATGCCTCCATTATGGAGTATCTGGATAAGGAAGAGAATTTGCGCGGTCCTTTTGGCGGGATATCAGGGATTGAATGGATCTGGGCCAAAGGCGGGGCGGGGGAAGGCAAGGGCATGAAGCTGGGCGCTTACGGGATCATTGTGAATCCGCAGGCTTATCTGGTAGGCTCCGTGCGTAACGGGAAGCTGGCACTGCTGGAGTTCGGATATACCTTCCAGAAGCTGATTCTTTTTGCGACCGGGCTGGGTCTTGGAACCTGCTGGATTGGCGGAACCTTTAACCGCAAATCCTTTACCCGTGAGCTGGAGCTTGCCGAAGGGGAGATTATTCCCTGCATTACGCCGCTCGGCTACGCGCGGGAGAAGCAGCGGCTGCTGGATACCACGATGCGGTATGTGGTCAGAGCCGACAATAAGAAGCCTTGGCAGGAGCTCTTCTGTGACGGTGATTTCAGCAAACGGCTGACACCGGAAGCCGCCGGGAAGCTGGCCGTCCCCATCGAGATGGTCCGGATCGGCCCGTCAGCCTCCAACAAGCAGCCATGGAGACTTGTCTTGTCTCCAGACCGGCAGCAGTTGCATTTCTACTTGGAGCATACGCCTAATTATAGCGGCAATAAGCTCGGGTTCCAGATGCAGCGGATTGATATCGGCATTGCCGCCTGCAATTTCGAGCTGGCCTGCCGCGAGCTGGATATTGCAGGCACCTGGACCATTAATGATCCGGGAATAGAAGCCGGCAGTCCGAATACAGAATACATGCTCAGCTATACACTTAGCTGATCCGGGCAACCCACCACAGCAGGCCTGCTGCCGTCAGGATACCTAGCGCAACCCATGTATCGCGCTTGTTCCAGGCCAGCTGATAGACAGGAGTCCGCTGCTTGGCGGGATCATACCCGCGCGATTCAACGGCTGTAGCCAGCTCGTCGCCCATGCCCAGGACAAGGATCAGCAGGGGTACGATGATCAGGGTAATCTGCCGCGGGGACCAGCGCGCCAGTCCGCGGGCCCGCCTGCCGCGCGAGCTTAGCGCCAGCTGCAGCTGTGTCAGCTTGCCGAGAATCCAGGGCACGAACTGCAGCGTCACGGACACAGCCAGCGACCAGTTGCGGGTCCGGATTCCAAGATGTCTCAGCGGAGCAATTCCCCATTCCAGCCCTTCACGCAGCGGAGCGCCGGTAGTGGTCTCTGTGAACAGAAACCCGAGGACGATCAGCAGCAGAAACCGCAGCACGCTGATCCCTCCGCGCTGAAGTCCCGCAGAACTGAAGCTGAGCGGGCCGATGCTGAAGCCGGGCGAGTTCCAGCTGAGCCCGGACAGCAGCCAGAGAAACAGGAACATGAGGAGGAACGGGCGGAAGAAGCGGAAGACCCTACGCCAGGAAATTCCGGCCGAAACCGTGAGTCCGGCCAGCAGGCTTGCAGCCAGCAGCAGCGGGAGGAAGGTATCCATCCCCAGCACGGTTAGTGATCCGATAATCATCCCCAGCCATTTGACCCGGGGATCCAGTCCCTGCCAGCGTAACCGGCCAGGGGCTTGTTTGATTGATAAGTGGTCAGATGTTGCGGGCTCCCCGTAAAGTCCCTGAGGAATCGTTGAAGCCAGGGCCTCGCTTACCGGGCCTGGCGTGGCGGCAGATAGATCCGGTGCGTCTCCGCTTGCCGGGCCTGGTGTGGCGGCAGATAGACCTGGTGCGTCTCCGCTTGCCGGGCCTATTGTAGCGGCAGATAGACCTGGTGCGTCTCCGCTTGCCGGGCCTATTGTGGCGGCAGATAGACCTGGTGCGTCTCCGCTTGCCGGTGGAGATTCCGTCACGCTTCTTCTCCATTCGCTGGGCTCCTTGTGGGCGGCCGCAGGAATGCTGACAGACTGTGGAACGGGCAGAGGCTGCTTATCCAGTCCGGCGAGCAGCTCCTCCAGATTGTCCGGCAATGCTTCAAGCCAGCCGCGTTCTACAAGCCTGCGGCCTATCGAGGCATAAGCCGGAGGCGTAAGTCCGGCGGCTCGCAGCAGTCCGGGATCCGCTGTCAGTGCCGCAGCAGGGCCATCATAATGGACCGCGCCCTGCTTCATCACGATCACCCCGTCGGCAACCGGCAGAAAGCTGTCCAGATCATGCGTGCCGATGATCAGAGTCAGGCCGCTCTGCCGCAACTCCTGCACCATTTCCAGCAGCGACTGTGCCGCCTGCGGGTCCAGTCCTGCGGTCGGCTCATCGAGAATGAGAAGCCCGGGCCGGGAGGCTATGGCTCCGGCAATACAGACCCGGCGCTTCTCGCCTCCGCTAAGCAGGAAAGGGGAACGTCCGGCGAACTCATCATAAGGCAGCCCGGTCCGCGCGAGGGCGCTGCGGATGATGCCGTCCCGCTGCACCTTAGGCACACCGCGCTGCGTCAGGCCGTATTCGATATCCTTATGGACGCTGTCTGCGAACAGCTGGGTCTCCGGCTGCTGAAATACCATAGCGACAGCCTCCCAGGCCTTGTGGTCCGCAGGCTTCGTATCCTCATGAATGATATTGCCGGATGCCGGATGCTCCAGCCGGGCGAGCAGGCGCAGCAGAGTGGACTTGCCGCTTCCGTTAACTCCGCAGAGCACGGTCAGTGTGCCTGAGGGGATATTCAGGGAGATATCCTGCACGGCGTACTTGCCGTTGTAATGGAAGGAGAGATGCTCTGCCTGAATCCTCATAGCATCGCCTCCAGCTGCGGCTCGGTCAGCGGGAGCAGATGAAGCGGCCAGTTCTGTCTCTGCAGCAGTCTCCCGATGCGGACCACGGGCGATGGAACCCATCCGAGCGCATCCGGCAGGCCGGAGGCGTAGAACAGGGTGCGCGGATCACCGTCATAGAGCAGCCGGCCATCGCCCATAACGGCAATGCGCGGGCTCTCGGCCAGTTCCTCCATCCGCTGCGTGACCCAGAGCACGGTTGTGCCGCTCCTCCATAACTGGCGGGCCAGCTCTAGAATATCCTGCCTTCCCGCCGGGTCCAGCATGGAAGTGGCCTCATCGAAGATGATCATGCCGGCATCCAGGGCAAGGCAGCAGCCGACAGCCAGGCGCTGGCGTTCTCCGCCGGACAGACTGGCGACATCTGCTTCTGCTTTGTGGGCCAGTCCTACCTGCTGCAGAATATCATGGATTCGCGTAACCATCAGAATCCGGTCCAGCCCGCGGTTCTCCAGCCCGAAAGCGATGTCCTCGAAGGGCGTAGAGCCCACCGTCTGTGCCTCGGGATTCTGAAATACAAGCTGGACCTGCTGCTTCACGTCCGCGCGGTTCTGAGGCGAGCGCAGATCCAGCCCGGCGACGGACAGACTGCCTCCTGACGGGGGAATCAGCCCGTTGAAGATGCGGACCAGCGATGTTTTGCCGCAGCCGTTGGCTCCTGTGAGTGCAACCCATTCTCCCCGTCCAATATGGATACTAATCCCTTGCAGAACCGGGCGCCTGTGCTGGCCATCCCGTAAAGACAAGGTCAAATTATGCGCCCTGATCATCCTCATGCCCGCTTTCCTTACAGTTCTAGTCAACAATCGCTCCCCATTATAACAAAGATTTGAGGATTGATGTATCCGGAGGGGGATGATATAGTGATCCTAAAAAAAGGGGGTACTCCCGGCAATGAAGAAATGGACGACCCGCGGCCTGATATTCAGTGCACTATTCGCCGCAGTTATGATCGCTCTGAGTTATTTAAAGATCTCTCTGCCTTTTTCTACTGTACCTATTACAATGCAGACCCTGGCTGTCATGCTGGCCGGTTCTATTCTGGGGGCACGCTATGGCACGCTCGCCGTACTGATCGTGATCGGACTTGCTGCAGCGGGTTTCCCGGTGATGGGCGGAAGCGGCGGACTCGCGGTGCTGGTTGGCCCGACCGCAGGCTATATATTCTCCTGGCCGTTCGTAGCCTGGCTGATCGGCTTCTTCGCCCAGCGTATAAAGCAGGATAAATATACTTTCGTGAAGCTGCTTGCGGCTAACTTTATTTTTGGTGCGCTGCTTGTCTATCCTGGCGGCGTATGGTGGCTGGCCCACTCAACCGGCATGGACTCGCTGACCAAGGCGTTAACTGCAGGTATGTGGCCGTTCATTCCGGGCGACCTGACCAAGGCAGTGCTGTGCTCTGCCGTAGTGACAGCTGTGTGGAAGGTGTATCCGATCGACCGTATTTTAAACAGTGATTCCGGCGTCTGGGCAGACGGGGAGAAGTCAACCGTCATTCGTTAGCTGGCTGTGGTTAGTTGAGGCTGCTAGTTGGCTGGCTGAGGTAGCGAATGGTTGGCTGAGGCTGGCTAGTGGCTGACTGAGGTGGCGAATGGCTGGCTAAGGTGGCTAATGGCTGGCTAAGGTGGCGAACGGCTGGCTGAGGTGGCGAATGGCTAGCTGAGGTGGCGAATGGCTGGCTGAGATGGCGAATGGCTGGCTGCACGGAGCAAAGAGGCGATTTCGCTGCCGTATGGCAGGGAGTCGCCTCTTTTATTGTTATTTAGAAAATTATGATATCCGTCTGTAGTGTATAGAACGTGCATGATGTCCTGGTTACGTTTCTTTGGAGCTTGGAGCCAATCCGGTTGAAGGACAAATTTGTTCTTGTATCAGGAATTCCACCGAATCCCCCGGAAGTCGGCAGCACGGTGAAATCAAAGGGATAAATCCCTCTAATTCCCCCGGAAGTCGGCAGCACGGTGAAATCAAAGGGATAAATCCCTCTAATTCCGCTGAAAGTGGGCTGTATGGTGAAATTAAAGGGATAAATCCCTCTAATTCCGCTGAAAGTGGGCTGTATGGTGAAATTAAAGGGATAAATCCCTCTAATTCCGTTGAAAGTGGGCTGTATGGTGAAATCAAAGGGATAAATCCCTCTAATTCCGCTGAAAGTAGGCTGTATGGTGAAATTAAAGGGATAAATCCCTCTAATCATACCTGGACGTTGACCAAAGGAGGAAGTGAAGAGCAAAAGTGCTCCTGATTTCACCGCCTGTCCTCGTCCGTCTGCCCCCCGCCCGCCCCGCCAGTCCTCGTCGTCATTCGCCCGTCCACCGCCTGTCCCCGTCCGTCCATCACCTGTCCTCGTCTGCCCGTCGCCAGCCCGCCGACTATCCTCGCTAGTCCACCGCCAGCCCCGCCTGTCCTCGTCAGCCCCCGCAAGCTCCCCGCCTGTCCTCGGCTGCCCGTCGCCCGCCCGCCGACTATCCTCGCCAGTCCACCGCCAGCCCCGGCTGTCCACCGCCCACCGCCCGCCCGGAGTCCAATGCTCACTCTTTCACGCAATCGTCCTCCGGCTCCGGATCGGGCAGAGCCCAGACCGAGACGCTTCCGCCATTCACCGGGAATACTGCCCAGCCGTCCTCTCCGATGGTGACAGTCTCCTGGCGGTTGCCGGTCAGATCCTCCCATACTTCCCCGCCGCGCGCTTCGCCGGCGAACATCCGCTTCTCTCCGTTGTCCCCGTTCGAGATCACTACGGCGCAGCCGGAGCCTTCGATCTCCGGAACACCGCGCCGCACCCAGCCGATGGTGTTGGGATGGTCGAAGTAATCATCCTGGTCGCCGTAGGCCTTGTTGTAACGGGCACAGAGCAGAGGATCGATGGCGTCCTTCTTGCCCTCCACCGGCGCCGGGCCGCCGATACCGTAATAATCGCCGTAGAAGACAACGGGGTATCCGTCCCTCCGCAGTAGAATCAGGGCATAGGCACTCTGCTTGAACCAGTCGCCGACCCATGATTCCAGCGCCTCATGCGGCTGGGAGTCATGGTTGTCGACGAAGGTGACGGCATTGGCCGGATGCGTCTGGACCAGCGTATCGTCAAAGATATGCGTCAGATCGAAGTCCCTGCCCGCCAGCGCAGCCGAGTAGAGCTTGTAATGCAGCGATACATCGAACAGATCGATCTGATAGTCAACGGTGTTCAGGAATTCGCGGCAGGCCTCCAGATTGGAGTTCCAGAATTCGCCGACAATGTAGAAGTCTTCGCCGCGTTTCTTTTTCATCTCCGCCGCAAATTCTTTAACGAACTCATGGTTGATATGCTTAATGGCATCCAGGCGGTAGCCGCTGCACTGCAGGGTGTCGACCAGCCATTTGCCCCAGTTCAGCATTTCGTTCTTCACGTCTTCATTACTGTAATCAATATTGGCGAACATCAGATAGTCGTAATTGCCGAATTCATCATCCACATTCTGATTCCAGCCTTTATTCGTACCATCGATCCGGAATACGCCGTTCCGGCTTGCCTTGGCATCGAAATCGGTGCCGTTGAAGTGGGTGTGGTTCCATTTGAAGCTGGAGTACTCATCCCCGCGCCCCGGAAAATCAAACTTGGTCCAGCCTTCAATCTCAAACGGCTGGGAGATATCCTTATTGCGGTCGTTAGGATCGACCTCAATGACCTCAAACACCTCTGTCTCATCCGCCCCGGCCTTATGGTTCATGACCAGATCTACGTAGACCGCGATGCCGTTCTTCAGACATTCGGCAATCGCGTCGACCAGTTCCTGCTTGGTTCCGTATTTCGTGCGCACGGCACCCTTTTGATCAAATTCGCCCAGATCATATAGATCATAGACTCCATAACCGGTATCCTCCGGAGAGACCGCCTTGGTTACGGGAGGGACCCATACGGAATCAATTCCCGCCGCCTTCAGGTCAGGGGCCATTTGGGCAAGGCGTTTCCAGTGTTCTCCGTCTGCGGCAACATGCCATTCAAAAAATTGCATCATAGTATGGTTTCTCTTCATTCCTGGTAGCCTCCTTAAGGGTTGTGAAACGAATGGAACAATTCTTGGGTCTGTTGCTTCAGCAAGGAGTAGAAGAGATTTATGTAGACCTCCGAACCTCAGGTGAATAAGTCCAGCTGGCGCGGGGCCAAACCGCCGTCAATCCCAAGCAGGGACTGCAGCTCCTGCGCATTGGGGGTGGCATCACCGGCGGAATTATTATTAAAGACTACATAGATATCACGGCAGCTCTGCGTAAGTGTAAGCAGACGGTTCTTCCATTCCACCAGTTCTTCGGTGCTGTAACGGTACAGATAGCGCAGCTTGCGCCAATCGGGATGACTGCTCTGATTCCAGCCTCCGGTATTGCGGCCGTGCAGCCGTACATAGGTGATGTCCGGCGTGGTAGCGACCGGTACAATCGGGATCGAGCCTGAACCCGCCTGCGGCTCATCGGCTATGGTATGAATCCAGCCCTCCTGCTCCAGGAACTGCAGGGTTCTGCTGCGCAGCTCAGGACTGTACCAGGAATCGTTGCGGAACTCGATGGCGGAGGGCACATCCAGCATTCTTTCCTTAGCCTCACGCAGGAATTCCACATTGTCCTTGGTGCAGTCGAACCAGGGCGGGAACTGGAACAGCGTCATGGCCAGCTTGCCTGCCGAACGCACAGGGGCAATGGAGGTATGGAAGGCGCGGTACATCTCCTCCGGCGTATCGTAATAATTTTTTTTATCACGGAGATGTCCGGTCATCCCCTGGTAAGCCTTCACAATGAACTTGAACTGCTCCGGCGTCTGGTTAACCCACTTCACATAATTCTTGACCGGCTGCACGGCATAGAAAGAACTGTCGATCTCCACAATGGAAAAATAAGCGCTATACGCAGGAAGCCGGTCGGCAGGTTTGATTTTGCCATACAACTCCTCGTGGTCTCCGAAGCCGGTAAGCCCGATCTTAATCATAGAACGCCCTCCTTGTATCAGTCTGCTCTATGCCAGTTTCAACACTGGCTATCTCTTATTAAACTGAAAACCCGTCAAGGCAAACAAGGGCATTTGATTAAAAGCTGAAACTCAGGCAACATGAAGATAGGATTTGGAACAGAATACCGTGAATGAAAAACTGCCAATGGTGCTGTTATCACCAAAAGAGGAAGAGGATATACTCCGGCAGAATGCCTTTTATTCTGCTTACCCTACCCTTTAAGGTATAGCAATAGAAAGGAAGTTGTGTATGGAACATAAGTTTCAGGAGCTAAGTCCGCATATTCTTATCATGCATGCGGAGCATGACACGGACCGCCCGATCCTGGCGGCCGTCTCCGGCTCACGCCGGACACTGCTGATGGATGCGGGGAATTCCCCCGCCCATGCGGAGCTGTTCCGGGAAGAGTTGGCAAGAAGGGGCTGGCGTCAGCCGGATCTGCTGGCCTTGACGCACTGGCATTGGGACCATACCTTCGGGATGACAGCATGGAACGTCCCTGTGATTGCCCATGAAGAAACAGCGCTAGTACTTAACCGGCTCGCAGGGCTGAACGGAAGTGATGAAGAGCTGGAAGGCCTTGTGCAGGAGGGGACAATCAGTGAGGAGAGTGTAGCGCATATCCGCCTGGAATATGGCTCCCCGCGGGTAATCACCGTGGATACGCCTGATATTATATTTAACGGGAGTATTACTGTAGATCTGGGCGGGGTCACTTGTGAGCTAAGCCATGTGGGCGGTGATCATTCAGCCGATTCCTGCGTCCTGCATGTTATAGAAGATAAAGTTCTTTTACTGGGAGATGCCCTGGGACCGTCCGTATATGGCGGGCCGCGCCGCTACAGCAGTACCGGTTTCCTTAAGCTGCTGGAGCGTATCTACGGCTATAAGGCGGCCCTGCTTGTAGAATCACATGGAGTACCAATGACGGAACAGGAATTCCGTGCAGACCTGGTACCTTGGGAACGTCTTGCCCGGATTGTAGATGTCTTCGGGGATAACCGCGAGCGGGTGCTGCTGGAGCTGAAGACGTATCTTCAGCTGGAAGAGCTGCCGCCGGGCTTATTGCGGAGCGTGGAATATTTCCTGGAGGGCGCAAGGTGATACTCCGCAGCCGAAGCCGAGACTAATCCAAAAAAGCAACCACCCGGTTCAGCTTCTCCAAGTCATGCGGATTAAGCTTGAGTGTGGATGACGGCACACCTGTACCGCCGTAAAAAAACGGATAGCATGCCGAAGAATTCTGCCCCTTCTTGCGCTGTACGAATCTGTCGTTCATGATGGAGGATTTCAAACCCACATGCTGGGCCTCTAATATTTCTGTTAACTTATCCACGGCATTACATCCCCTTTGGTACCCGATAAGAATTTTCCCAAAAACAACACTACCCCCGTGCTCAGGATTCTGTCCGGGCATGGGGGTAGTTGTACTGTTATGAAATTATACCGGCTTGAAATGCGTGATCGCAGAGCCGCTGGACAGATGAACGGCATTGCGGCCGTTCCGCTTGGAGGTGTAGAGTGCATGATCGGCTTCGGAGAGCAGCTCCTCCAGCGATATATTACTGCGGAAGGCTTCCACCACGCCGAAGCTTGCCGTTACATTAATGGACCCTGACAGCGTGTAGAAAGCGCTGCGCTCGATATCCCCGCGGATTTGCTCCGAGATGACCGCCGCCTGCTTCAAGGGAGTATCCGGCAGACATAAGACGAATTCCTCGCCTCCATAACGTCCGAAGATATCCTCTTCCCGCACATGCCGGCTGCATACACCCACTACATGCTGCAATGCCATATCGCCATATTGGTGTCCGTACCGGTCATTGATGCTTTTGAAGAAATCGATATCCAGCAGGATGATCGAAAAGGGGGCGGAGCGTTCGGCCGCTTCCTCCAGCAAGCCCCGGCTCAGTTCCATGAAATGCGTCCGGTTATATATACCGGTAAGGCTGTCGATGGTGGCCAGCTGCAGGAGCTTCTCCTGGAGCAGTGTCCGTTCAGTGACATCGATCAGCATAATCATCCGTCCGGCCAGATGCCCGTCATGCTTCTGCACAGGGGAGGAGCGGATCTGGTAATAACGGACATCCTCCCCCATATTCCAGACGAGCTCCTGCTCCTCGCTGTCCCCGGGATTGGAATTCATCACATAATCGACAGCTTCCTTGCCGGCGGGAAGGAACAGTTGGGCCAGCGGCCTGCCGATTGCGGAGGCATCGAGATCCTGCAGCATCTCGGCTGCGGCCCGGTTGTAATCGACAAGCTTGTCCGAGAGGTCCATGACCAGCACACCGTCCCGCATGCTCTCGAACAGATTCTCGCGGGCAATGGGTGCGGCGGTAAGCATGCCCCGGGAGAGAATAGCCCATATATACAGGGTGGACGTTACACTCATGATTACGGGCACGGGGTCCATTCCATACGGAGTCGCATCCATCAGGTAGAGGAATGCGCCCAGCGCAGGCAGGAACTGCCCGATGAAAATAATCACCATCTGCCGGAGGTACACCCGCTTCATCCGGTTCCAGCGCCAGAGAATAAGGCACATGCCGGCCAGCATGCAGCCGAAGGTCAGACTGCCTTGCACAATATACCAGGGTCCCATGACGATATCGATCAGCGGTGTAGGGGCACCTTCCCGGAAATGCATGGATTGATAGAACAGGTGGTGGGAATCGTTGGTCCATACGAGCACGGTAGAGATCACGGGCACCGAATACAGGACGGTCAGCAGTTTTTTGGAAATCAGCCGCTCCAGACCTACGAAGTGCATAATCATTAGCATGCTGGAGGGGGCGATATAAGGCATACCGAGGTACTCCACCTTAACCCACAACGCGATTTCCTGCATGGTGCTGCCGGAGAGTTCCAGCGCGAACCCGAAGGTATATATCGCCGAAGCAGCTGAGCTTACAATGAAAGCTTTTAGACCGGAAAAATCTGTCTTCCTATAATAGGCAAACAGCGCCAGCAATGCGCTCAGCACACCTGAGATAGAGACGATGACTATATAGTTGGAAATCATGGATTCCATGGGTAGCGCCTCCATGTGTAGGAATAGGCTTTGAACATTGGCTAAAGGTCTCCTATAGAAGAGTAGATATAGTTAAATGATATCACACATCTGCATAGATAACAGTTGGCAGGAATCCGGCAACAGAGGGTGAGAATACATACTAACTTTATCGGCACAATTCCAGATTATTAACAATGCAAACGGGCTCCTGGACAAAATGACGGAATTTCTCAGCGTCCATTTTACGATTTGTCTAATGTGGGTCTGCAGAGCAAAGTGTAAGATGTTAGTTAATCGAACATGTAACGAGAAAAAGGCGTTTTTTCACAACATATGTGTTATGTTATTTAACATATAATAGATTCAGGGATGAAGGGGGAGCTGGAAATGTCATTAGTAGCGACGAAAATTCCTGAAATACAGCTGGAGAGCGTCGAGATGCGTTATAAGACGGAAACGGCTGACGTGCTTGCGCTGCATCAGGTAAGCCTTGATATTGCCAAAGGAGAGTTCGTGTCCCTGCTGGGACCTTCCGGATGCGGTAAAACCACACTGCTGAGACTGATGGCAGATCTTATAACACCAACAGCCGGAAATATTATGGTGGCCGGAAAGACGGCGAAGGAAGCGCGGCTGGCACAAAAGTATGGGATTGTCTTTCAGAGTCCGGTGCTGTATGACTGGCGGAAGGTCAAACATAATATTACGCTGCCGCTGGAGCTGATGGGCGTTAAGAAATCGGTCCGTGAGGATAAGGCGCTGGAACTGCTGGATCTCGTGGGATTACAGGGGTTTGCTGATAAATATCCCTGGCAGCTGAGCGGAGGGATGCAGCAGCGCGTAGCCATCGCCAGAGCACTCTCGATGGAGCCGGAAATTCTGCTCATGGATGAACCCTTCTCTGCGCTGGACGAATTTACCCGCGAACGCCTGAATGAAGAGCTTCTCTCCGTCTGGAGCAAGGTCCAGAGCACGATTGTATTCGTCACTCACAGCATCCCTGAATCCATCTTTCTGTCAGACAGAGTATTCGTGTTATCCCCTCATCCGGGAAGACTGTCTGCGATTGTTGATATTCCGCTGCCGCGCCCGCGGACGGCGGAGATGAGAAACAGTCCTGAGTTTTTTGAACTGATCGCCCGCATCCGCGACAGCTTCGAAGGGGTGTAGGCATGAAGCAGAACAGTGCGTTTATGCGGGAGCGCGTGCTGCCGCTGTTCGTCTGGATCTTTGGTTTGCTGGTGGTCTGGGAGGCTGTCTCATGGTGGCTGCTGAATGTAGCGAAGACACCGCTCGCCCAGTCCAAGCTGCCTTATGTTCATGAAGTGGCCGCAACCCTCTGGAAGTATAGCGGGACACTCCTGAAGGAGGGCGGGGCCACCTTCGGCAACGCCGGTGTCGGATTTCTGATCGGAGCGCTGGCCGGGGTCATTCTGGCAGTGCTGATGAGCCTGTCGAAGACAATAGAACAGCTTGCCTTCCCCTATGCCATTGCTTCGCAGATGATTCCAATCCTTGGCCTGGCGCCGATTATCTACGGCATTGTACGCGACGAGCAGGTGTCGCGGATTATTATATCCGGGTATATCACCTTTTTCCCGGTGGCGCTTAACATGCTGCGCGGACTGCGCAGTGTGGATCTATCCGCGCTGGAGCTGATGCATTCCTATGCTGCTAAGCCTTGGGCAGTCTATTGGAAGCTGCGTTTCCCCGCATCGCTGCCGGGTCTGTTCAGCGGCCTGAAGATTGCTGCACCGCTGGCTGTAACGGGCGCTATTCTCGTTGAGCTGATGGGTGCGCAGCACGGCATCGGTGTAATTATGCTCCGCAATCTCTACTATGGCCCTTCCCATACGTATATGTTCTGGTCCACCGTACTGGTCGGCGCCCTGCTCGGCATGGCAAGCTACTGGCTGATGGGCCTGGCCGAACGTCTGGTGGCGCCTTGGCAGCCGGAATTCCGTCCCAAAGGAGGGAGCCGCTGATGGCAAGCAATTCTGTACGCGATATCCCATTCATTACTTCTGCCGGCACGGAGGCGGGTTCTGCTCCAAAACCGGCATCTAACAACGGAATTTCATCAGAACCAGGGAAGCAAAAGAATCCCCGCCGTCCCTTGCGGCGGCTGAATCCCGGAATCATCCTTCCCCTCCTGGCCGGGGTGATATTCCTGGTGTTGTGGGAATATCAAGTATTTCACCGAATCTTCGATTTGAAGAAATATCAGCTGCCGTTGCCCTCGGCCATAGCGGAAGCTATGCGGGACAACTTCAGCCTGCTGCTCTCTTACACCGGATATACCCTCACTGAAGCCGTCCTTGGCATGCTGATCGGTTCAGCCTGCGGCTTCCTCATTGCGCTGGCCGCAACGGCCTGGCCCCGCTGGGGCGGGGGCAGCCTGACCATGGTTGCTGCGCTGAATGCCGTGCCGATCGTGGCGCTTGCCCCGATCATGAACCTGTGGTTTGGTGACGGCATCGGGTCACGGGCCGCTATTGTTACCGCAACCACGATGGCAGCCATGGCCATCAATGCCTACAAGGGTATGGTGGCTGTTGATCCGCTGGCCCTTGACCTGATGCATTCCTATGCAGCGGCCAAACCGGCAGTATTCCGCTATCTGCGGATTCAGAACAGCCTGCCCTATGTATTCACTGCGCTGAAGATCAACGCTACGGCGAGTATGATCGGAGCCATTGTCGGGGAGTTCTTCTTCTCCTCGCGGGGACTGGGCTATCTGCTCTCCAACTCCATTAAGGTGGCCAAAATGCCGCTGGGCTGGTCCTGCATTGTGCTGGCAGCCATTGCCGGAGTCATCTTTTACCTGGCCGTTGAACGGCTGGAGAAGGCATTCATCAAATGGCATCCCTCCCAGCGTGCGTAACACTGTAATGCCTGTAGCCCCCTGTAACACCCTGTAACACCCTGTAACACCCTGTACCTGTTACATCCGGCTTCTGCGCTGACGGGATATAGAGAAGCTGTCAACGCATGACCGTATGCATAGAGCATCACGATGGCAACCATGCTGTGTTTGGCCGGATTACAAAACTCAATTTGGTAGGGGGAGTTGCTGAGATGAACGGTAAAAAAAGCAAATTTCGTGGCGGGTTAATGATGGCGGCGGTTATTATGATGATTTCACTACTGGCAGGCTGCGGCGGCAACAACAATAATGCTCCTGCGGCAGAGGCGACAGCGGGCAATACGGCTGCGGCTTCGCCGGAAGCGGCGGCAACCACAGAACCGGCGGCTGATCCGGTTACTGTGAAGCTGCAGCTCAAGTGGGTTCCGCAGGCGCAGTTCGCCGGCTACTTCTTAGCCCAGGACAAAGGTTACTATGCCGAAGAAGGGCTGAAGGTTGAGATTCTGCCCGGCGGTCCGGATATCGTGCCGGAGCAGCAGGTGGCGGGCGGTTCGGCGGATATCGGCGTAGACTGGGTGGCGAGTCTGCTGACCAGCCAGGAGCAGGAAATGCCGCTGGTGCAGATCGCCCAGATCTTCCAGAAGAGCGGCCTGGTGCTGGTATCCAAGAAGGATGCGGGTATCGCTACACCGGCTGACCTGAAGGGCAAGAAGGTCGGCAACTGGATGGGCGGTAACGAGTTCGAAATTCTGGCCCTCTTTGATAAATACAAACTGGATTCTAATAAGGATCTGAACTTCACCAAGCAGGGCTTCACCATGGACCAGTTCCTCGGCGGTGAGATCGATGCGGCATCGGCCATGACCTACAACGAATATCAGGTGGTGCTGGAATCAGGGATCAAGGCAGAGGATTTGAGCGTAATCGACATGAATGACGAGGGTGTGGCGATGCTCGAAGACAACCTGTTCGCCAACAAGGAGTGGCTGGATGCCAATAAAGAAACGGCAGCCAAATTCGTCCGTGCTTCCCTCAAGGGCTGGGCAGATGCGATTGCCGATCCTGAAGCGGCTGTTGACAGTGTAATGAAGCTTGCGGAAGAAGGCAGCACGTCCCGCGAGCATCAGCTGACGATGATGACTGAAGTTGCCAAGCTGATTCAGCCGGAGGGCTTCGATGCTTCCAAGATGGGTTATACGGATGCAGCGGCATTCCAGCAGACAGCCGATATTGCGCTCAAATTCGGTGTAATCAAGACGGCATCTGATGTGAATGCAGCCTATACGAACGAAATTGTCGAGATGGCGGCAAAATAACCAATTTCCTTCTATATATAGTGAGTTTAAGAATCAGCAGGGCATCATTCTTAAGTTCAGCTTATATAGCTATAATAGATGGCCGCCCGGGCACGGCGGTCATCTATTATAATAAACATCCCAGAATATGGAAAGAGGTGCAGACTATGTCTCTGCTCGTGGGGCAGGCCGGTAAAGTGAAGAACTATGTGAATGGTGCTTGGGTGGAATCCTCATCCGGGCAGGAAGAGGAGGTGTTCAATCCGGCAACGGGCGAAGTGATTGCTTATGTGCCGATCTCCAGCCGTGCTGAGCTGAACGTTGCCGTACAGGCAGCTTCAGAGGCCTATGCATCGTGGAAAAGAGTAGCTGTACCGCGCCGGGCGCGCTATTTCTTCCAGTACCAGCAGCTGCTGGTGCAGCACTGGAATGAGCTGGCGGAGCTGATCACGCTGGAGAACGGCAAAAGCCTGGAGGAAGCGCTGGGCGAGGTACAGCGCGGTATTGAATGTGTGGAATTTGCCGCCGGCATTCCCACACTGATGATGGGCAGCCAGCTGCCGGATATCGCCACGGGCGTGGAGTCGGGGATGTACCGCTACCCGCTGGGGGTAATCGGCGGCATCGCCCCGTTCAACTTCCCGATGATGGTGCCCTGCTGGATGTTTCCGCTGGCGATTGCCTGCGGCAATACCTTTGTGCTGAAGCCTTCCGAGCGTACACCGCTGCTGGTGAACCGGCTGGCGGAGCTGTTCGCAGAGGCGGGCTTCCCTCCGGGTGTGCTGAATGTCGTGCATGGAGCACATGAGGTCGTGAATGGTCTGCTGGAACATGAAGAGGTGAAGGCGATTTCCTTCGTCGGCTCACAGCCGGTGGCGGAATATGTATATAAGCAGGGTACGGCGCACGGCAAGCGGGTCCAGGCGCTGGCCGGAGCCAAGAACCATTCGATCGTGCTGCCTGATGCGGATCTCGACAACGCAGTGAAGAATATCATTTCCGCCGCCTTCGGCTCAGCGGGTGAGCGCTGTATGGCCTGCTCGGTGGTCGCGGTGCATGAGACAATCGCGGACGAACTGGTGAACCGTCTGAAGGAGGCGGCCGACGGACTGAAGATCGGGGACGGCAAGGAAGACGGCGTGTTCCTGGGGCCGGTCATCCGGCAGTCGAACAAGGACCGGACGATTGCCTACATCGAGACAGGGCTTGCCGAGCAGGCGGAATTGGTGCGGGACGGCAGGAAGGATGCGGCTGCTGCTGCTGGCAGCGGCTATTTCATCGGCCCGACGATCTTTGACCATGTGCAGACGGGCATGGCGATCTGGCGTGATGAAATCTTCGCGCCCCTGCTGTCTGTAGTGCGGGTTAAGGACCTGGCGGAGGCGATAGCCGTCACGAATGAGTCGCCTTTTGCCAATGGGGCCTGTATCTATACGGACAGCGCCAAGGCGATCCGCGAGTTCCGCGAAGAGATCGATGCCGGGATGCTGGGGGTTAATCTGGGTGTACCGGCCCCGATGGCATTCTTCCCGTTCTCAGGCTACAAGAAGTCGTTCTATGGCGATCTGCATGCCAATGGCCGCGACGGCGTTGAATTCTACACCCGCAAGAAAATGGTCACCGCGCGTTATTAGTTGATTCATACAAATATCAAATGGGATTCCGAGAGGAGAGAGTGTCGTGCAGAGCCTGGGCAAAGAAAGCGAGCAGTTGCTCAAGAAGGATCAGCAGTATTTATGGCATAATATTACACCATACAGCGAGCAGAACCCGCCGATGATAGCCGCATCCGCAAGCGGTTCATGGGTTACCGATATTGATGGCAACAAATTTCTGGACGGAATGTCCGGGCTATGGTGTGTGAATGTTGGATACGGGCGCAAGGAGCTGGCGGAAGCGGCGTACAATCAGCTGCTGACCCTGCCGTATTTCCCGCTGACACAGAGTCATATGCCGGCGATCGCCCTGGCGGAGAAGCTGAACGAATGGCTGGAGGACGATTATGTCATCTTCTTCTCCAACAGCGGTTCGGAAGCCAATGAAGCCGCCTTCAAAATCGCCCGCCAGTACCAGCAGCAGACCGGCCAGCCTTACCGTCATAAATTCATTGCCCGCTACCGCGGATATCACGGAAGCTCGATGGGCTCCCTGTCGGCGACCGGCCAGGCGCAGCGCAAATACAAATATGAACCGCTGGGCGGCGGATTCCTGCATGTGGCTCCGCCTGACAGCTACCGCCGTCCTGAAGGCATGACGGAAGAAGCGTTTAACCTCCAGTGTGCGCAGGCTATTGAGGACATGATCATCTGGGAGGGCGTGGAGTCGGTCGCGGCGGTGATTATGGAGCCGGTCATTACCGGCGGCGGCGTCATTGTGCCGCATCAGGTCTACCTGGACCGGGTGCAGGAGATTTGCAACACCCACGGCGTGCTGCTGATCATCGATGAGGTGATCTGCGGCTTCGGGCGGTCCGGCCGCAAGTTCGGCCACCACAACTTCGGTATCAAGCCGGATATTGTCACGATGGCCAAAGGGCTGACGAGCGCCTACCTGCCTTTGTCGGCCACGGCGGTACGCAAGGAGATCTATGAGGCCTTCAAGGATAACAGCGACGACTATGGGCACTTCCGCCATGTGAATACCTTCGGCGGCAATCCGGCTGCCTGTGCGCTCGCGCTGCGCAACCTGGAGATTCTGGAGCAGGAGAATCTGGTGGAGCGCGCCGCCATTCTGGGCAAGCGGCTGGCCGATGAATTCGCTATTCTTCTGGATCATAAGCTGGTAGGCGATATCCGCAGCTTCGGGCTGGTGCTTGGCATCGAGCTGGTAGCGGATAAAGCCACCAAGCAGCCTGCTGACCTCAGCATCGTCAAGGGTATTATCGCGGAATGCAAATCCAAGGGGCTGATCATCGGCAAGAACGGGGATACGGTGGCGGGCTTCAATAATGTCCTCACGTTCGCTCCCCCTTTATCCTCCACCGATGAGGACATTCAGTTCATTATCGACACCTTCAAAGCTGTGCTGAACGGGAGCTGGGCAGACTGAACTTCTCCGGGTACAGGAACTGGTAAGCCCGCAGGGCCACTTGAATGGAGATCCGGTTCTCCGGAAGCATGAAGTCCTCGCCGAGCAGCTCGGTGATTTTGTCCAGCCGGTAGTAGAGAGATTGCCGTACAATGAACAGATTCCGCGCGGCAATCTGCTTCGAGCCGTCATGGTCGAGGTAGACGCGCAGTGTGAGCATCAGCTCGCTGCCCTTGGCCTCATCGTGGTCGATCAGCGGGCCGAGATAGCTGCGGATGAAATTCTCCAGCGTCTTGCCGTCGTTCAGGCTCAGCAGCAGCTGAAAGACGCCAAGCTCTTCATAGAACAGAATGGACTTCTGGTAACAAGAATAGAGAGACAGCGCTTGTACGGCTTCCTGGTATCCGGCATGGGCATGTTTCAGACCTTTATGGGACTTGCTGACTCCGGTAACGAGCTGCAGGTCCTTCAGCTTCTCATCCGAGCGGATATGCTGCAGGGAATCGAGCGCCTGCTGCAGACGCAGCTTGCCGGGCAGCTTGGACTGGATATCCAGCGCAATGACAGTCAGCCGGTTATTCTTCAGCGTAATCAGCGGGCGCAGGGAGTACTTCTCGAAGATCGAGCGCAGAATGAGCGAGAGATGGAAGGTGATCGATTCCCAGTCATTCTCCGAGCTGTTCCATTTGACGTCACGCGGGTTCTCAATCTCGATCAGGCATACGCGGTACGGCAGCTCGTTAACCACGTTGAAGTCGGGTCCGACCAGCCCTTTGAGGCGGTTATCATCCTGGCCGCGGCCGCTAACGAGCTCATCCACCCACAGATTCTCGGAGAAAAGCTTGCGTTCCTCCATATACCGCGTGCGCAGCAGCTCCTGGGCGATCGACAGGGAGGCGGAATCCAGCAGCAGGCAGTCGAATTCCTGCGGCTTGTGATTGCAGACCATCAGGATATAGGCCCAGGTCTGGTCCAAGGCTCCGACTGGCTTCAGGGCAATGGTCTTATGGCCATACTCACGGATATGCGGTGCGGCATCCGGTTGAACGCCCTCCATTTCTTCACTGAAGGCCTCGAAGAAACTCAGCAGCGGCTGCTGCTCCTCGGGCGGCAGGGCCGGGAAGAACAGGGGTTTACCCTGAAGCTGCATATAGACAATCTGTGTGCGGGTGCTTTTGCATAGTAACTGCAATACCTTAAGGGTCCCCTGGGAGGTCAGCGTCAGACGGTGGAATTCGCGGGAGATGCTCTCCAGCTCCTGCAGCATGCGGTGATGGCGGTTGATGATGAGGGAATGCAGATCGAGTGTGATATCGACAAAACGTACAGTGCGGGTAAACTGTATCAGCGGGAAGTCGTGATGGTTGGCCAGATCAATCATTTCCTGCGGAATCGAGCTGAAATACGCTCCAAGCTCAATGCACAAACAGGCGGCGTTCTTATCGATCAAATTCTGCATAAAAGATAAAGAAGCGGCCAAATCAGTGCTTGCGCTCATCCCGGTGGTCAGAATCATCTCTTCTCCGTGAATCAGGCTGTCGAAGCTTGAGCTCTCCAGCACATGCACCCAGCGGACCGCCCGGTTCAGGCCGTTTCTTCCTCCAATCAGCTCGGCTTCCGCAAACAGCGGTCTCTTCAGCGCATCGCGGATCGTAAATACAAGTTCCCAATCCATAAGCTTCCCCCTCGTTGAACGTATGCCTTGCAGCCCGCCTACGCGGCTTCTCCATTCTCAGCACATTCACACAGGTAAAAAATAGACTTTTGAAATTAGACAATGTGTCTAATGTAACGAAAAATCGAATTGACTATAGTTTGAATATAGAATGTCAGGAAATATGACTCAATATTGAATATGAATCAGTGTTTATGTTGGCTTAGAGTTCATTTTACTACAATAATCCTGATAAGTAAGTAAAATATTAAGGCAATCATCGTAATAATGTTATATTATATAACACAAACCTGATTCGAAAGCGGAAGCTATCATACAGAAGGAGGGATAACCGATGGAGAAGGCTTTACCGTTAACATTCACACCTGATATGTTCATGCGCAATTTTGCCGAGGCTGAGCCAGGACTTACCCGCAAAGGTGCAATCGAGGAATCCAACCGCTGTCTGTATTGTTATGATGCCCCTTGTATCAAGGCCTGTCCGACCAGCATTAATATCCCTTCCTTCATCAAAAGAATCGCCACCGATAACCTCAAGGGTTCGGCGCAGACGATTATGGATTCCAATCCGGTAGGCGCCAGCTGCGCCCGCGTATGCCCTACCGAAGAGCTGTGCGAGGGTGCCTGTGTCCTGAATGACGCTTCGGCGCCGATTCAGATTGGCCTGCTGCAGCGTTACGCTACTGACTGGGCGATCAGCAGCGGAGTTCAGTTATTCAAGGCTGGCAGTCCCAACGGCAAAAAAGTTGCCGTGATCGGCGGCGGACCGGCAGGGCTGTCTGCAGCCAGAGAGCTGGCGCGGGAAGGCTTCCAGGTGGTGATCTATGAAGCGAAGCAGCTGGCAGGAGGCCTCGATACGCATGGGATCGTATCTTTCCGGCTGCCGCAGTCTATCTCCCTGTGGGAAGTAGAGCAGGTAGAGAAGCTGGGTGTAGAGATCCGCACCGGAATGAAGGTCGGAGTGGATATCTCTGTAGAAGAGCTGAAGGCCGGATATGACGCTATTGTGCTGGCTGCAGGCATGGGCTATGTCCCTCCGCTGGGCATCGAGGGCGAGAAGCTGTCCGGTGTCTATGATGCGATAGAGCTGGTGGAAACCACGAAGACCGGGATTCCTACCCTGGAGCTGATGGGCCGGCGCGTTGCTGTCATTGGCGCAGGCAACACGGCGATCGATGCGGCTACCTGTTCCGTGCGGCTTGGCGCAGCGAACGTGAAGATGGTCTACCGCCGGACCCGTACGGAGATGACGGCCTATGACTTCGAATATGAATTCGCCAAGCAGGAAGGCGTGGAGTTCAGCTGGCTGACCCTGCCGAAGCGGATTGTCGGGGACGAGCTTGGCAATGTAACCGGGCTGGAATGTGTGCAGATGAAGCTGACGGGCGAGACCGGTCCGGACGGCCGCCTTGCTCCGATGCCGGTGGAGGGCTCCGAATTCATCCTGCCCGTGGACGCGGTCGTAGTGGCGATCGGGCAGAAGCGGCGGATAGATCTGATTGAAGCGCTGGGCCTGGAGCATCACCGGGGTGTAGTGAAGATTGACGGGGCAACCGGGCGTACCTCTGATCCGCAGATCTATGCTGCCGGTGATATCGTCTTCGGTTCCGGTGCAGGTGAAGCGATGGTCGTCTCCGCCGCCCAGCAGGGCAAGGATGCCGCCTATGCAATTGTGAAGCAAATGTCGGGCCATCAGGACAGTGTGGTTGGCTCTGCGGTATAGATTTCATAAGACAGGGAGGGAATATCAATGGCAGATCTCAGTATTGATTTTGCAGGAATCAAGTCACCGAATCCGTTCTGGCTGGCCTCTGCGCCGCCTACCAATACAGGTTATCAGGTGCAGCGCGCATTCGAAGCAGGCTGGGGCGGCGCGGTGTGGAAAACGCTGGGCGAGCCGGTCATTAACACCTCCTCGCGGTTTGCCGCCGTTCATTTTAACGGGCAGCGTGTAGCGGGCTTCAACAATATCGAGCTCATTACCGACCGTCCGCTGGAGGTTAACCTCAAGGAAATCTATGAGACGAAGAAGAGATTCCCGAACAATACGATTATCGCTTCGCTGATGGTTGAGCCCAAGCAGGAGAAATGGCATGAAATCGTCAAGCGCGTCGAAGCGGTCGGCGTAGACGGCCTTGAGCTCAACTTCGGCTGTCCGCACGGGATGGCCGAGCGCGGAATGGGCGCAGCCTCCGGCCAGCAGCCCGATCTGGTGCAGGCGCAGACCACCTGGGTCAAGGAAGTGGCGACAACACCGGTCATTGTGAAGCTGACGCCGAATATCACCGACATTACGGTCGTAGCCCGGCATGCCGTCAAGGGCGGCGCGGATGCGATCAGCCTGATCAATACGATCAACAGCCTGGCCGGGGTGGATATTCACAGCTGGAACACGATCCCGAATGTCGGCGGCCAGGGTGCGCATGGCGGCTACTGCGGTCCGGCAGTGAAGCCGATTGCCCTCAGCATGGTGGCGGAATGTGCCCGTGACCGTGCGGTTGGTGTTCCGATTTCCGGAATCGGCGGCATCTCCACCTGGCAGGATGTCGTAGAGTTCATGCTAATGGGCTCCACCGGCATTCAGGTCTGTACGGCGGTTATGCATCATGGCTTCCGGATTGTGGAGGAGATGATCGACGGCCTGAATAATTACCTGGATGAGAAAGGGCTGGCTTCCGTCATGGAACTGATTGGCAAGTCGGTGCCCAAGTATTCCAACTGGGGCGATCTCGACCTCAACTATAAAGTGGTTGCGCGGATTAACGAGGATAACTGCATCAACTGCAATAAATGCCATATCGCCTGCGAGGACGCTTCGCATCAATGTATCGACATGCTTACGAATGCTGAAGGCAAGGCGATTCTGCAGGTGCGTGAGGAAGACTGTGTAGGCTGTAATCTGTGTTCGATTGTCTGCCCGGCGGAGGGTGCCATTGATATGGTTGCACTGGATAGCGGAGCGGCCCCGATGACCTGGAATCAGCGTAATCAGGTCATTAGCGGATTAAACGGTTCTTATTCGGAAGTGGAGGTGGGTTAAGATGAAGAAGATCATCAAGAACGGCATTATCGTCACAGCAGCGGATACTTATACAGGGGATGTCCTGATTGAAGATGGGATCATCACCGGAATTGGCCTGAACCTTGAAGCGCCGGGAGCCGAGATTGTCGACGCTTCCGGCTGTTACGTATTTCCGGGGGGGATTGACCCGCATACGCACCTGGATATGCCTTTTGGCGGTACCGTCACTGCTGACGATTTCGAGACCGGCACGATGGCCGCCGCCTATGGCGGAACCACAACGGTTATCGACTTCTGCCTGACCACCAAGGGCCAGCCGCTGCAGCAGGCGGTAGACACCTGGCATAACAAGTCGCAGGATAAAGCAGTGATTGACTACAGCTTCCACCTCATGGTGTCGGAGCTGAATGACAAGGTGCTTGGCGAGCTGCCGCAGATTATTGAGAAGGAAGGCATCACTTCGCTGAAGGTGTTCATGGCTTATAAGAACACGTTCCAGGCCGATGACGGTGTGCTGTACAAGACGCTGCAGGCGGCCAAGCATGAAGGCGCACTCGTTATGGTGCATGCCGAGAACGGCGATGTGATCGAGTATCTGGTCGACCAGGCGCTGGCTGCCGGCAACACCGATCCGATCTATCACGCACTGACCCGTCCTCCTGAGCTTGAGGGCGAGGCCACCGGCCGGGCTGCATATTTAACCGGGCTGACGGATTCGCAGCTCTATGTAGTGCATGTGACCTGTGCCGAAGCCGCCTGGAAGATCGCAGAAGCCCGCAAGAAAGGACTGCGCGTCTACGGTGAGACCTGCCCGCAGTATCTGGTGCTGGACCAGTCAGCGCTTGAGAAGCTGGACTTCGAGGGTGCGAAGTATGTCTGGTCTCCTCCGCTGCGCGAGCAGTGGAATCAGGACGTATTATGGGATGCGCTGTGGAGCGGCACGCTGCAGACGATAGGGTCTGATCAGTGCTCTTTTAACTTCAAGGGACAGAAGGATCTGGGGCTGGGTGATTTCTCGAAGATTCCGAACGGCGGACCAACCATCGAAGACCGGTTCAGCGTACTCTACTCTGAAGGTGTGCAGAAGGGCCGCATTTCACTTAACAAGTTCGTGGATATTATCTCCACCTCCAGTGCCAAGCTGTTCGGCCTGTTCCCGCAAAAAGGCACAATCGCTGTAGGCAGTGACGCAGATATCGTCATCTTCGATCCTGCAGTAGAAAGAACGCTCTCCGCTGAGACTCATCATATGAATGTGGATTATAATGCTTTTGAAGGTATGCAGATTAAGGGGGAGCCGGTGTCTGTGCTTAGCCGCGGAGAATTCGTTATCCGCGACAAGGCGTTCGTCGGTACAGCCGGTGCGGGCAAATATTTGCACCGCAAGCGTTTCGAGGCGGAAGCGCCCCGTCCGGCCCAGGCGGAAATCAGCGGAGGAGTGATCTGAGATGTCGGCATTCGACGAGTTCGACCAAGAGCGGCAGGCGATTGACAGCCTCCTGCTGCAGGGATATACGGTTACCGGCATCTTCGAGGATCTGGACGGCGCGAAGGTCCGATTTATCCGCAGGGAGCCGGCCGGAGAACCGGTAGAGCTGCTGCTGCTTACAGCAGATGCGCGCAAGCATGTGACGACGCTGATCTTTGGCGGCAGCAAGCCGGCGGCTCCGATTGAAACCCATACGTAAATCAGCAATACGGATAGAGAGCTGCGATCTTAGGATCGCGGCTTTTTGCCAATATTATCGTGGCGGTAGTTCCGGCATTCTAAATATAAAGACAGCCGGATCACTCCTGAACATGGGCTGACCGGCTGTTCTGCTGTAACTATTCGTATCTGTATCGCAGGATAGACATGATCTGCAGCGATTCGAAGCCTTCCTCAGTCCGTACACACTCGCGTAAGGTGCCTTCCAGTTTAAAGCCGGCCCCTTCATAGACATGCTGTGCTCTGGCGTTATAATCTTTGACGTCCAGCCACAGCCGGTGAGTATCTGTATGGGTGAAGACCCAGTTGGTCAGCAACTTCAGTGTCATTGTTCCATAGCCGCAGCCCTTGGTCTGAATGACAATCCGCTGGATACAGACCGTGAGATTACGGTCCTGAATTCCTGTAAGGATCACGTAACCGGCCCGTTCCCCGGCTGAGTCTTGAACAATCAGGTGCATAATATCTCCGTCATCCAAAGCTGCTGTGTGCTGATCCCTGCTCCACTGGCCGATGAACCGGCGGTTTAGCTCAGCCCCTTCGGCATCCAGGACAAAGTCGAGATCTTCCAGGGTTGTTGCCCGTAACTTTATAAGTTCTGAATGCAGCATAACAATCCACCTGCTTCCTGAGTATGTATACAGCTATAGTACAGGAAGGAGAGACGGCTGCCAATCTGCAGTGTAATATGAAGCTGGATCTGGATTTGAGGGGTACTCCGCTATGCCAGACGGTTGGTTGACTCCGGGGATGAGAAGACAGATACGGACGGGGAACTGGTAATTTCAACAGGGGCTGGAGTGATCTCTGTAACATCGGGCGAGTATAGATAAAAGCTGTTGCCAGCTTCAGAGGTTCGGATTCTGGTGAATTCATTAGCAAGACTGATGGTCGAGGAGGATGCAAGTGTCTGTTCTCTGACCCGCAGCTTGAAGGTTACCAGCGTCTGGTCTACAGCCGGAATGCAGCTTAGTTTATTGGCCGCTTCGACCTGAATATCGATTCCGCGCATAGTGGTGTTCATTCCGAGATAGATGCTGCCGTCAACCGGGTTCTGGAAGTTGAACTGAAAGATATTATTCACTTCATCGCCGGGAGTATAGTCTGCATCCATATAGACAGACTGCTGCGTGTATTCAGCGTTGTCGAATACCTGACTGTCATATTGCACAATGAAGTTGAAATAGCTGTAGCCTTGGTCATTGGGAGCGAAATCCCGCAAAAGGACTTGCACGGTTACTTCATCACCGGGTAAATAGGCGCTTTTATCCGTGGTAACTTCTACGGACATCGCAGGAGCCGTACTATCTGCAGTAACCTCACGAATCATCGACATCATAAGCGGCAGCAATCGGGTAGTTTTGACAACTTTTTTGAATCCGGTCCATGTATTCATTCTTCAACCTCCGTAGCTCTAATCATACAACCTGTGCCTGAATCAACCTGTGTAAGGATAATGGTAACAATTGTCACTGATAAAACGCTGATAAACGTCGAACTATGACATAAAATATCGAAACGGTGAGCACAAAATATACATATTTGCGCTAAAAAGCAGCCCGGGCAGGAGGAAGGAAGCCGGAGCTGCTTTTTTAGTGTGCTTTAATCTTTGAACATGCTTCAGCACTTATTTACCCAGGCGCTGATAGACCTCCATGAACCATTCCGGCAGGTCATCACCCGTCTCGGCTTTGTAGGAGTCCCTGAATTGGGTGAATTTTCGCTGCGCTCTCAGAGGTTTGCCGATTTCATAATAAATGGAGATCAATTGCAGGGCATAACTCTCATCCAGCGGCTCCAGCTCGGCCAGGCGTACGGCGTAATCTTCAGCTTCATAATGACGTCCGGACTGTATCAGCTCCAGGGCAAGCTGCTCCAGCAGCTTAAGATAGATCCGGCGGTATTTGTCGCGGGAGGAATACACCCAGAGGCTGTCCAGCGATTGCAGCAGATCCCCTGTGTACTGGGCGGCAGCATCACGCATCTCCTCCGGCTGATTGTCCTGCAGTGCGAGCGTGGCTGCCTCCATGAACCTTTCGGTATCGCCTTCGATTCCCCTGGATTCCAGCCGGTAGTTTTCCCTGTCGAAGGTCAGCTCAATACTGTCCCCCAGCGCAGCCTTCTTTAGGGTTTTGCGGATCTGATAGACAGTGGTGTGCAGATATTGCTTGCCCTTCTCATAGTTCCATTGCGGAAACACATCATTCAGAATTACACTTACGCTGCCCTGTCTGTGAATCCATAGATAGGCGAATAATTCCTCCGCCTTATGAGTGCTCCATTTCACGGCGCCCTGCGGACCGGTCAGCTCATAACCGCCAAGAAGCCGGAAGGCCGTTTCCGCACTTCTTGTCCCGGTGGCGCCGGGCAGCATACGCTTGGAGAGTATCTTGTTCCACGTCTTGAGCAGGCGCGGGGGGTCTACGGGCTTCAGCAGATAATCCACCGCCGACAGCTCAAAGGCTTCAACGGCATAATTCCGGTACGCTGTCACGAATACGATATCCGTGTCCGGTGAGAAGGGCAGCAGCTTCTCGGCAAAAGCCAAGCCGGACAGCTCAGGCATCTGGATGTCCAGAAATAGAATGTCGGGCTTATGTTCTACGGCAGCCGTAAAAGCTTCGCGCGGATTATCATACACAAGAACAGAGGAAATGCCGTCACACTGAAGCAGCAGCTCACGCATCTGCTCCAGCGCCGGCCATTCGTCATCAATAACCATTACAGATATACTCAGGAGACCTCATCCTTCCATGGGATTGTTATAAGTACCTCGATGCCCCCGTTGCTCCCGCGTGTAATAACAAGCGGATAGCCGAACTGTGTCAGCAGCCGGCGGTTGATATTCCGCAGGCCGATTCCGGTGCCTTCTCCATGTGGAGAACGGTAGCCCTCGTTCATCCAGGAGGAGAGCTGCTCATCGCTCATTCCCTTACCGTTATCGGTGACGGTGATTAGGATGGCATTACCCTCCTGTCTTGTGGAGAGGATTACGGTCCCTCCATCAATCTTCTCCATCAGTCCGTGGCGGACGGCATTCTCCACGATCGGCTGCACAATCAGCGGCGGCAATGAAAATTCACTGACTTCAATATTATATTGGGCATTAAGCCGCTTCCCGAAACGGGCCTGCTCCAGTGACAGATAAGCCTCAATCAGTTCAAGCTCCTTCTCAAACGGAATCGCCGTTTCCTGATTGCTGAAATCGAAGCTGCCGCGCAGAAAATGGCTCAAATCGTACAGCAAATGCCGGGTTTTCTCATTGTCGCGTGTGCTCATCCAGATGATCGTATTAATGGCATTGTAGAGAAAATGCGGTTTGATCTGCGCGCGCAGCATAGCGATCTCCGAACTTAGCCGGTCGGATACCGATCGTCTCAGCTGAACCAGGGTATTGACGCGTCCCTTGAGATCGCTCCAGGCATAAGGCTTATGGATGAAGTCGTTAGCTCCGGCACGGAAGGCCGCCTCATTGAAGTGAAGCTGCTGCCCGGCTGTGGCCATCAGGATCGGCAGATCCAGCGGCGTGTAAGTCTGGCGGATCCTCCTGCACAGCTCAAGGCCCGACATTCCCGGCATCATGACATCGATGATGCAGAGGTCGAAATCACGGTCCTCTGCAAGCAGGGCCAGTGCGTCCTTGCCGCTGCCCATACTGGAGATCGTATAATTCTCCAGTGACAGCAGGTTGGCCAGCGCCTTCAGATTGGCATAATCGTCATCCACAATCAGAATGCGGGGAGCATAGGGGCCTGCCTGTCCGGTGGAGTGCGTTACCGGAGTGGTTCTGTACTTCCATTCCTCATCCACAGCTTCCGGAGGCGCCTGCACCGGCGTAAGCAGCAGCTGGCGGTCTTCCGGCTCCTCCGTAACGGCTGCGTCAGCCTGCCTGGCGGGGAGTGTGAAGGTGAAGCTGCTTCCGCGGCCAAGCGTGGAGGACACGGTGATCCTTCCCCCGTGCAATTCCACAAGCTTGCGGGTAATGGCCAGCCCCAGCCCCAGTCCGCCAGTCTCCAGCGAATCGGCTTCGTTAACCTGCTCATAATCACGGAAGATGCTCTCCAGCTGTTCCCGGGGAATGCCCCGGCCGGTATCGGTGACCGTTACCGATATGGAATCATCCAGCTGAACGGCCTCAATAATCACGCTGCCGCGATCGGTGAATTTCAGCGCATTGTCCATCAGGTTGTAGAGGATCTGCATCAGCCGCTGCTCATCGGCCTGGACCAGAAACGCACCCGGCGGAATGCGGTTCTTGATGCGGATCTCGCCGTTCTTATTCAGAAACTGGAAGACTTCAATTACAATTTCTGCAACGCCCTGAATATCCACAGCACCCCAGTGCAGGGTGATGCGCTGCCGCTTGATCTGTTCATAATCAAGGATATCCCTGACCAGGAAGGCAAGCCGTCTTCCGGTTCCGAGGATCAGCCGCATATCCTCACGCTGTGAAGGGGTAAGCGGCCCGCCGGCGCCCTCATACATAGACAGTGAGATATTGATGATAGCATTCAGCGGTGTACGCAGTTCGATCGAAGTCTTGAGCAGGAACTCATCCTTGTCCCGGTCCTTGCGTTCGAGCTGAAGGGAGAGCTGCTTGATCGTCTGATAAGCATACGCATGGCGTGCAGACAGGAAGAGGCCCTCGGCAAGGATGAAGATCGGGCCGGATACCGGCGGAATGGCATAAAGTCCCGTGCCCAGGAACAGATTGCCCGCCAGGGAGAAGGTGAACATAATCGCCGCAATCACACCGATCAGCAAATAATAGGAGCCGATCTCACGCCGCCAGGTTGCCTTGGCCATAACATAGAAGGTATAGCAGACCGAAATGAAGCTGAAGACCAGCAGTATACTTGCGATCCGTGAGTAAATAAGGATCGTACTCATCAGTACAATAATGCAGAAGCCGAGCGAATATACGAAGGTGATCCGCCGGAAGAGCCGGGAATAGAGTGCGGGAAACAGGGAATAAGTATAGCTGGATACGAAGTAGAACCCGATTACGCCGGACATGACCTGTAATTTGCTGAAGGCTTCATAGGAAATGGAAGGAAGGTATTGGAACAACAGCTTCTCGCTGTGCGTCAGCATATAAAGAGCGATGGTGAAGCAATACATAGCCAGCTGCAGGGAAGAGTTGTCCTCTTTGCGCTGGAATCCCTGTCCCAGAAAGTAGAAGCTGATAAAAGCAAAACCGGCCACCAGCAAAATATCGTAGGTACTGTTCCGCTGGTCTATGGCCCCTATGGATGAAGGTGTGCCGATCCGGATGGATTCGGCAATGCCGCCGTTCGCATAGGTGAAGTTGGAGGTATGAATAAGGATTTCAGCCTGATTGTCCTTGGCACTGAAAGTAAAGGAATACGGGTTGTTGCGCGGTTCCGTGCTCTGAAGGGATACCCCCGGAAGTCCGCTTTCTCCCAGCAGCTCGCCATTCACGAATACCTGGCTGGCATTACGGATATTGTTCACCTTAAGGGCAAAGGCAGGAACCTCCGGCGGAAGCTGAAGGAGCAGGCGGTAGGTGGCATATCCGTAACGGGAGAACCCGGTAGTCTCAGTGCCCGGACCCCAGGCTCCGGGTACAGCCATATAAGCCGGAGCCTTCGCGGTACCGGAGAGTGTGTCTTGCGGGTCCAGCAGCTGTTGCCAATAGAACTCCCATTCACCGTCCAGCGGGAAGACAGAGGAATCATTAAAGGTACATGCGGACAAATCTATATAACCGTTCTGCCGGCTGGAGCATTTGGAAGAAGAGGTGCCCAGGAGCGGCACCAGTGCGGATGCGGCAAGCAGGCAGATGCACAGCAGGGCGAGCGCTCTTTTGGCCAGCAGACTATAATCAAATGGTTTCATGAAGACCTCACTTCGGGCTGGCTGTTGGTTCGACAAGATAAGAGTATATCCAAGTTAACGCCGACTCTGTTACTAGTTGATTTCATCATATCTCCGGCAGCTTATGCTTGTCTAGTCAGTTGACGTTTTGGCGTCAGGCGGACAGAAGTATTGTATAATTGAAACTCAATGCTATGTATAACGGCAACTATTCCAGAATGTAATGAGGAGAGCTGAGGAAATGTTCTTTTTAGATATAATGTCATGGCTGACCGAGGAGCGGCTGCGGACTCTGCTGGAGCAGTACCGCTCGCTCGGGCCGCTGCCAGGAGTTGGACTTACCTTCATGAAATCATTCGTGCCGCCGCTGCCGACCATTGCGATTGTGGGGCTTAACGGGGCGGTATACGGGTTATGGCTCGGATTCCTGTATTCCTGGATCGGTCTTGTAGCCGGCTGTGTAACTACCTTCCTGATTATCCGTAAAATCGGCAGCCACCGCTACCTGCGCAAATGGGCGGAGCGGCCCAAGGTCGCCAAAAGCATGACCTGGGTCCGCCAGAGCGGGTTCAGCTATGTTTTTCTGCTCAGTCTGTTTCCGGTAGGGCCATTCGTAGTCATTAATATGGCTGCCGGGCTTGCCGCCATGCGTCTTCGTTCCTATCTGATTGCCCTATGCGCCGGCAAAGCCATTATGGTCTTCGCGGTCTCCTACATCGGCAATGATGTGGACCGGTTCATTCGTCATCCGGGAGAGATTGTCTACGTGCTGCTGTTTATCGGAGTGTCGCTCTGGGGGGTTAAGGCGATTGAGTCCAGATTCGCCCGGCTGGCCCGGGAACGGGAATCAAGCAGCAAACCGCTACAGAGAGAATAATTCGCGGATCTCGCCCCCGGGCTCTCCTGTATCCCCGGTGTGAAGCCAGCTGTTGGTGGCAGAATTATAGCGGTAATCGCTGCTCCATTCGCCGATGCGGCTGACGATGGAACGGACGGCGAAGGCCATATGCTCCACCTCCCGGTCCGTCATGACCGGGTGCAGGGACAGGCGGACCCAGCCCGGCTTCAGTGACTGGTCGCCGGCGTGGATCGCCTGGATGAACGCCTGCGAATCCGCAGGGTCCAGTCCGAGCAGCTGATGGCCGTACGGGCCGGCGCAGGAGCAGCCTCCGCGCGCTTGAATGCCGAAGCGGTCATTCAGCAGGCGGACGGCGAGGTTGTAGTGGATCTCCTTCAGTGTGAAGGAGATAATCCCGTGGCGCTCAGTCTGCGCGCCTGCCAGTACGGAGCAGCCTGGAATCTGCGCAAGCTCCGCGAGCAGCTTCCGGCATAGCTCCTGCTCCCGGACCACCATATATTGTCCGGGTCCGTTCATCTGATCCTTCAGTCTGATGCACAGCGCTGTGCGGATAGCCTGCAGGGAACCGGGGGTGCCTCCGTCCTCGCGTACCTCCACGTCAGCAATATAGCGGCGCCCGCCCCAGCGGTTGACCCATACCACGGTGCCTCCGCCGGGTTCATCCGGCACGCTGCCGGTGCTAAGTGCGGCGTCAAAGAGCAGCACTCCGCCGGTTCCGGGGCCGCCGAGGAATTTGTGCGGAGAGAAGAAGATGGCATCCAGCTTCTCCTGCGGAGATACGGGATGCATGTCGATCCGTTCGTAAGGTGCGCTCGCGGCAAAATCGACAAAGCAAATTCCGCCATGCCGGTGCATGACGGCGGCCAGCTGATGGTAGGGTGTCTGGATGCCGGTGACATTGGAGCAGGCTGTGAAGGAGCCGATTTTGAAGCGGCGGTTCCGGTAGCGCAGCAGGAGCTCCTCTAACTGCTTAAGGTCAACCTGCCCGCCCGGCCCGGATGGAACGGTGACCACATCGCCGATGCCCTCCTGCCAGGGCAGCAGATTGGAATGATGCTCCATATGACTCACGAAGATAACCGGGCGTTCCTCCGGCGGGCAGACGTAGTTCTGCTGCAGCCATTCCGGCAGCTTAAGGCCCATGATCCGCTGCAGCTTGTTCACCGCTCCGGTAGTGCCATTGCCGCAGAAGAGCAGCGCATCTCCGGGACCGGCATTCACATGCTGCCGGATGATCTGCCGGGCTTCATTATAAGCCAGGGTCATCGTTAGCCCTGTGGTATTGGAATCAGTATGCGGATTGCTGACATAGGGGCCGAAGCTCTCCTGTATTCTGCGCTCGATCGGCTCGTACAGCCGCCCGCTGGCCGTCCAGTCGGCATACAGCAGCGGCTGCCGGCCGTACGGGGTAGTAATCATATGACGGTTTCCTATGATATGCTCGCGAAAAGCCGCGAAATGCTCCTGCAGTGATGACGGCGCATCTACTGCACCGGCGTGGCGGATACTCAGCACGGATAATCCCTCCAGACAATGAATCTGTTGTCGCGGATACGGAAGGGGACCGTCCTTGGAGGGATGGCGGTACCGTCCTGATAGAAGGACGGCAAATCCGTTTCCGCTTGCCCTCAGTATATGCCCGCGCCCGGAATTAGGTTAAAGCCCATGCCGGACCACAATACTGCTTAGATGAAGAGCTGAATATCGCTCTCCAGTGCGTCCTTCAGGTATGCCGCAGCGTCGATAATCTCCACCTCCGGCAGCAGCTCCTCCGGCTTGAAGCCCATAATTTCCACCGAGAGCTTGCAGGCATAGAACTTGATGTTCTTTTTGCGCGCCCCCTTCAGGAAATGAATCAGCTTCGGCGCCCCCTGATCCTCAATCATCTCCTCCAGCATCAGCTTGCCTAGGCCGCTGAAGTTCATCCGCGAGAGCGGCAGCTGCTCCGGCCCTTTGGGCGTGATAACATCCATCAGCTTCTCGTAGATACTCTTGTCCTCCAGCGTCATTGTCTCCGGGTCCCGGATGAGGAACAGCCCCCAGAATGAGAAGAACATCGTAACCTCCACCTCAATATCCCTTGCGGCATTCGCCAGAATCAGCCCCGCCATGGCTTTGTCATATTCTCCGCTGAACATCAGCAGATTTAATTTTTTACCCATTCGTTAACCCTCCATCAGTATCCATAGAATGTCATTAGTATGGTTGTACGGAGGTAAAGTATGCCTGCCCGGCGAATACAGCATACAGGTGAGGATTTTCAATATTCTGGATAAAGGCAGGGATAAGGTTGCAGGATGAACACATTTTGCTGGTAGACGACGAAAAAGGGATTCTGACGATGCTTGAGCTGCTGCTCCATAAAGAGGGATTCAGGCATATTTCAACAGCAGCTTCTGGGCAGGAAGCTATGGCGCTGGTCGAAGGCGCTTCCTTCGACCTCATTGTGCTGGATGTGATGCTCCCGGATACAGACGGATTCGGGCTGTGTCAGCAGATCCGCAGGTATACAACGGTTCCGGTGTTATTCCTGACTGCACGCTCGGGCGATTATGATAAATTAATGGGCCTTGGCATCGGAGGAGATGACTACATTACAAAGCCGTTCAACCCGATGGAGGTTGTGGCGAGAATCCGGGCGCAGTTGCGCCGGAAGAATCAGTACGGTGCTCCGGCGGCGCCGGCAGCGCAGGTTATGGACTTCGGTGTGTTTGCTGTGGATAAAAGCGCTGCTGTACTGACCGTACATGGAGTGGATACCCCTTGTCCGGCGAAAGAATACGAACTGCTGGTTTTTCTGTGCGAGCATCCCAATCAGGTGTTCACCGCGCTTCAGTTATATGAACAGGTCTGGGGACAGGCGCTGACAGGAGATGAGAAGACCGTGGTGATTCATATTTCCAGACTTAGAAAAAGACTTGGAGAAGATCCGGCAGATCCCAAATACATAGTGAATTTACGCGGCATCGGCTACAAATTCGTTCCCGCCAGGAAGGCGGCGGCTATTCATGAAGATTAATCTGCGCCAGAGTCTTCGTCTTGTCTTATATCTCATGCTGAGTCTGCCTCTGCTTGCTCTGGTTATAAGTGGCGTTCTAGTCCTTCTAACGGAGCAGATTCTGCCGCACGAGGGGCCAGAACAGGATCTCGCGGTATTGATCAGTTTGCCTGCCATCCTGTTCTGCTTCATGATCGTTGCCGGCTGGACATTAGGGAAGCCGCTGTATTACATTATCCGCAGAATTGACCTTCTGGCAGGTGGAGTATACATCGATCGGGCGGGTGACCGGAAGATCTATACCCGGAGATCGGAGAAGCTGAAGCGGCCGTACCGCTTGTTCAAAGAGCTGATTGTCCAGCTGCAGACATTATCTGGCATACTGGAGAACAGCAAGCAAGAGAGGAGACATCTGGACGAGATGAGGATGGAGTGGGTCGCCGGGATCTCCCATGATCTCAAGACCCCGCTTACTTATATTAAAGGTTATTCTTCGATGATGCTGTCTCCCCAATATGATTGGACGAAGGAAGAAACCATTAAATTTCTGACGGAAATTGAACAAAAGGCCAATCACATGCAGGAGCTTATCGGTGATTTGAATTTATCCTTCAGGCTGGATGAGCAACAGACTCCCCTGCAGCGGGAACGGACGGATTTGGTTGAATTCGTGCGGCGGATTGTGGCAGATGTGACTAATGATCCCCGTGCTGCCCGATATAACCTGACCCTCGAAACCGCAGAGTCCCATATTGAAGCGGAGCTGGACCCGCGGCTTCTTGGGCGGGCGCTGCATAACTTAATCCTCAATGCCATTCTTCATAATCCTCCGGATACCCGTATTAAGATTCTCATTAGGCAGGATGTCCGGCTGGAGATTGTTATTGCAGATGATGGAGCAGGGATGAGCGAGGAGAACGTCAGCCGTTTGTTCGATAAATATTACCGCGGTACCTCCACTGATATCCTGTCGGAAGGAACCGGATTAGGTATGGCGATTGCGCGTCAGCTGGTGCTGGCACACGCAGGAGACATCAGCGTGACAAGCCGTCTTAACGAAGGAACCTCGGTCTGCGTAACGCTGCCGCTGCATAGTTAGGCTGATATTTGTCTGCCGTTTACTCCGATTTTACTTTGGAACCCTACAATAAGAGCAACAGGGGGAATGAGTATGCTGGAGATAGAACAGGTTAGCAAGCAGTACAAGAAGGGGGTCTGGGCACTGCGGGAGATTAGCCTTCAGCTCAGGCCGGGAATTATAGGTTTGCTGGGGCCTAATGGGGCGGGTAAATCAACACTGATGAGGATTCTGGCGACCGTCTCACAACCAACAGCCGGGAAGATCACCTGGAACGGGGCAGATATTCAGAAGAAGCCAGATGAACTTCGCCGGGTCTTGGGATATTTGCCCCAAGACTTTGGCGTATATCCCCATCTGAATCCGCTGGAGTTCCTGGAATACGCAGCCGCATTGAAAGGTCTGGGCGGCCGTCTGATGAGAAGGCGGATTATGGATATTCTGGAGCTGCTGAATCTCCAGCATACCTTGAAGCGCCCAATAGGCAGCTTCTCCGGAGGGATGCGCCAGCGGATCGGCATTGCCCAGGCGCTGCTGAATGATCCAAGCCTGCTGATTATTGACGAACCGACCACAGGTCTGGACCCGGAAGAGCGGATGCGGTTTCGCAGCCTGCTCACAGACTTGTCCGGGGGGCGGATTATAATTCTTTCAACCCATGTAATTTCCGATGTCGAAGCTGTTGCCAGTCAGATTGCCATCCTATCCCGTGGGCAGCTTATGGCCTATTCTGATCCGGCTGTACTTTTAGGCAAGGTGCAAGGGAAGGTATGGTCCGTCCTCATCCCGGATGAAGAATATCAGGTAGGACGTAACGGCTGGCTGATCAGCGGTACGATCCGGCAGGAGAACGGGATGCTGGTGCGCATGGTCTCGGAGGCGCGGCCGCTTCCACAGGCGGTGGAAGCAGCTCCAAGTCTTGAAGAAGCCTACCTGTATGCCAGAGCCATACAGGAGGAGGGTGTAAAGTGAGGATCATCCGGACTATTTCCTATATTGCGCGGGCGGATTTTCTCGAAAGGATCAGACAATACGCATTTCTGGTCATCCTCGGCCTAACCCTGCTGGCGGCTTACTTCTTTGTCCCTCCGGCAGAGGCTGCTTATGTCACTCTGGATCTGGACGGGTACCGGGGGATTTATAATTCAGCCTGGATCGGCGGCTCCGTAGCCATCTCCACCACACTGCTGCTGTCTCTGCTGGGTTTCTATTTGGTTAAGAACAGCATTGAACGGGATGAGACCACCGGAGTCGGACAGATTATAGCTTCCTCCTCCGTGAAGAAGCTATATTATTTGTTCGGCAAATGGATCAGTAACTTCGCTGTTCTGTCCGCTATCACCGTAGCTGTCATGGCAGCCTCGGTAATTATGCAATGGGTCCGGGGAGAGGAACGGGTGATCGAATGGTGGCCGCTTGTATCTCCATTTCTGTTCCTGACGCTGCCATTCATGTCTGTTGTGGCTGCTCTGGCTGTAGGGTTCGAGACAACCCGTATCCTTAAGGGGACGCTGGGTAATGTTCTCTACTTCGTTTTATATCTGCTCTTTACTGCTGGATCGGGTGTTATGCCATTCGGGCCGGATCTCATTATTTCAGCGATGCAGAAGGACCTGATGGCGATCAGTCCGCAATCCTCGGGCTCCTATGGGATGGGAATTCTCTTTCCGGAGAAGCCGCTCCGTCTGTTCGAATGGCAAGGTGTGGACTGGACGTGGCCGCTGCTGTCGCAGCAACTGTCGATTGGGCTAGCAGCCTTTGTGCTGATTGCTGCAGCGTCTATGCTGTTTCATGGATTCAGGGAGACAGGTTACGCTATAAGAAAGCCTAAGAGGGCTGGAACGGGGCTCGCGGATGCGGATAACACAGTGTTTGATTTGCAAAAGGAAATTGGGCACCCCGTTTCCGGGGTGTATGTATCCATGCTGCCGCCTGTAGTCATCAGGGATTCCTTCCTGACCTTAATCCATGCAGAATGGCGCTTAATGATGAAGGACGCCGCTACACTACGCTGGCTTGTCATTGCCTCCGTGCTGTTCATCCTGGGACTCGCGGTTCCGATTTCCGTCTCAGCCGAGTGGAAGATCTGGCCTGCCGTCTGGATCTGGCCGCTGAGGCTCTGGTCCGGACTGGGGAGCCGGGACGCACGCTGCGGGACGCAATACCTTGTAGCTTCGAGCCCGCGTTACGCTACCCGTCAGTTATCCGCGATGTGGATTTCAGGAGTTATGCTTACCTGCATCACGGGAGGAGGTCTGCTCCTGCGAATGCTCCTCGAGGGAGATTGTAAACATATCCTCTATTGGACTGCAGCGGTATTTCTGATTCCCAGTCTGGCCCTCGCATGCGGGGTGTTGACCGGGACAGGCCGTACCTTTGAGCTGGTATACCTGATCATCTGGTACCTCGGTCCGTTCAGCAGAATGCCTTATCTTAACTTTTTGGGCACAAGGAATTCAGAGACTTCTGCGGGTAATCTGCTCATTACGAATATGGTCTATCTATTAATCAGCATGGGCTTGTTAACGGCTGCTTACCTGTCAAGAAGACGGCTGGACCAAGATTAATCACTATTAATCATGAAAAATGGAGGAAATCCACATGAAATCAACATCATTTTCCAGACACATGACCAGAATGGCGTTAATCGGACTAGGTATCGGTCTGGTAATGTTCATACTTACCCAATCCGGAGTGTTTGAGATTCCGATTGTAGTCGGCACAACCTCATACGAGGGAATGGCCTCTTCTCTTCTGCTGCTCACCGGCTTTCCAGTCCTGCTGCTCCTGTTCGGTCTGATCCTTTACGGGGTGCGGAAAAGGTAACACTTTCAAGTGTCAGCTGAAGAACAGCCGGCTGTAATTCAGGCTGCCGTTCCCTGAACGGAAGGCACCCGGTGTCTGTCCGGTAAGCTTATGGAATACCTTAATGAAGTAACTGCCAGAGGAATAGCCGACCTGACCGGCAATGGCTTCGATGCTGCAGTCTGTTGTTCTCAGCAGCTCCACGGCATGCTCAATGCGGACCCGGTTCAAATAGTCATTGGGGGTAACACCCACTGCCTTGCTGAAGGTCCGCAGCAAATGGAATTTCGAGAGGCCCAGCTTCCCGGCGAGCTGCTCCTGGCCGATCATGGAGCTGTAATTCGCTTCGATGAACCGGACGCATTCGCGGATGGCCGGCGGCCAGCCGGCCGCGTCATGCGGACCGCCGGAGGTATGCCTGCCGAGCTCCATCATGAATTGGTGAAGCAGCGAGGAAGCCGAGTAGGGATCGGTAATCCGTCCGGCGTGGGCTTCACGGACGATATCGCGCAGCATGCGGACCGGCGGGCTTCCGGAATCCAGGGCCGGGGTTGCCCCGATTCTGGACTTGATATCATTCCAGAGCGGCAGCAGCGGCTCCGGCCGGAAGAGCAGGAAATAGAACTCCCACGGCTCCGTGCCGCCGGGATGATAATACCGGTGGCTGCCGGGAATCTCAGCCATGAAGGCCTGTCCGGGGCCGATGCTGAAGCTCTCCCCGTCAAGCTCATAGATCCCGCTTCCCGAAACGGTGTACTGGAAGAGCAGCAGCGGACCATCACTGCGCTCCAGGCCGTTCCAGTGATAATCCGGGCTCAGCTCAACCGAATGCCCGGCTGCAAAGAGATTCAGCAGCGGCAGCCGGTCCGGCTCACTGAAGCGGAAGCCGTAGATGCCCAATGCTTTTGTACTGCCCACAGCAACTCCTCCTAAAAAAAGCCCCCATGCGGGAGCTTCAAATTCAAATATAAGAATTTATATGTTACACGCTATAAATTGTCCTTCTATTTCTCGCTGAAACGGATACCGTCCTTCAAAAGGACGGTATCCGTTTCCACTTGAAAGATTAGTGTATTATTCTCTGGTGCTGTCCTGCGGCTCTGCTGCGGACTCAGCCAGACGGGCGTTATCATAACGGCGGGCGGACAGCCAGATGCTTCCGGTAAAGAGCACGATCAGTCCAAGAATAATTCCGAAACGCCAGTCTCCTGCTTTGAAGTTCAACTGGAGAACTGTAAGTACCAATGCCACCTGGGTCCAGACGAGTGTGCGTTTGCGGAAAGCTGTAATATCTCCGGCCATCTTCGGCATGCCGCGGATAATGCGGTAGGCAAGGATGGCCAGGATCAGCGCAAATATAACGGTTCCGGCAATTTCGCCGGTAGTTAATCCATTCATGTTCTCATAATCCTTTCGGGTTAACTTCAGTCTTACCTTTATTATAACGAACGATCCTCCGTTTATGAAGCCAGCTTGCGGATTTCGTCGGCAGGCAGCGGAGGGAAGAACAGGAATCCCTGGATATGCGGGCAATCATGCTTCACCAGGAAGGCGAGCTGCTCCGGCGTCTCTACCCCTTCGGCAATCAGGTCATAGCCGAGCTGCGAGGCGACGAAGACGATGGATTTGATGATGGTCTCGTCAATGGAGCTGACTCCGATGCCGGTGATGAAGGTGCGGTCAATTTTGATTTTGTTCACGGGAAAATGCTTCAGGTAATTCAGTGAGGAATATTTCGTGCCGAAATCGTCAATGGAAACGATGATTCCGTGATCGCGCATCTGCTGCAGCAGCGGATAGTGTTCTTCCAGCAGTGCGGTACTCTCTGTAATCTCGAATTCCAGCATATCGGTATCCAGTCCGTACTGGTCAAGGACAGAGAGCAGATTCTCGATCAGATTGCGGTTGTAGAACCAGCTGTTGGAGATATTAATCGATGTCCGCAGCAGCGGCATTCCCAGGTTCCGCCACTCGCAGAGCTGGCGGCATACCTCGCGCAGCACCCAGTCGGTGAGCTGGATCATCAGACCGGCCTCTTCCACGGCGGCGATGAAGGTGCCGGGCCCGATCAGACCCTTCTCGGGATGGTTCCAGCGGATCAGCGCCTCCATACCGATCATTTTACCTGTGACGGCATTGATCTGCGGCTGATAATACAGCACGAATTCTTCCCGCTCCAGTGCAGAATGCAAATACTTAGCGATCATCGTCTTCTGCTCCAGCTTCTCGCGCAGCTCCCAGTCGAAGATGAAGAAGTTGGCGTCTTCCTGTGTCTTGGCCTGGTACATGGACATATCCGCGAATTTGAGCAGATCATCCTTATTCTTCGAATGCTCAGGGTACAGGGAGATGCCGATGCTGGTGGACAAGCTGAGATGTGCTCCGGAGATCAGCAGCGTCTGCGAGATTAATAAGCTAATCTGTTCGGCAATCACGGGGATTTGCTCACGCGGCAGGTCAGGGAAGATCATGACGAATTCATCTCCGCCGGTACGCGCGAACAGCTTGAAGGGCAGCTCACCGGATTTCAGCCGGCCGGCCAGTGTCTTAATCACCTGATCCCCTGTAGAGTGCCCAAGCGTATCATTGATTTCCTTAAACCGGTTCAAGTCGAAAAAGAACAAGGTATAAGTCTGAGTCGGGTCAGAGCATTGCAGCAGCCGCTCGAATTCATCCATGAAATAACGCCGGTTCGGAATGTCCGTCAGACTGTCGTAATGCGCGAGCTTCTCGTATAAACGCTTGGAGATGCTCAGATCACGGGTCCGGAGACTGACTACACGCTCCAGCTCACGGTTGAACCGGCTCTGATGCCATGAGACATAGAGAATGAAAGCAATTACAAGCAGGAAGGCAATATCAATCCACAGCACGCTGCGGAACAATTGCCACTTCTTATAGGAAGGCAGGGATATTCCCATCAGCCAATGCTGATTATAGGCCTGAACAGGAACGGTAAGCTGCAGGTCATCAGCATGGGATTCATTGCCAAAGAGGAACGTGTGGTCCTCGGCTGTAACATATATATTGCTGTCCTCGAGTGCAAGCTGGTTCACAATGTTATCAATCTTCACTGTAACCGAGACGATGCCCTCGAAAGAGTTGTCTTTGTAAATAGCTTGCCGGATTACCATTCCATAGCCGCCTTGGGCTAATGTACGGGGCCCGTCTACCGTAATGCCGCGGGAGCGTATCGTTTCTTGGATCATGCCGGGGGAGGCCAGGGAGGCATCCAGCAGCAGGCTTTTGCCCAGAATCGCTGTGTTGCCTTCAAGAGGGTAGAGGTAGCGGATAAGACCGTCAGGAGCGATCATAATGTTCGTGACATGGCTTGAGTTGTTGTTGTGTGCCGTTACCAGATAGTTATTAATGAGTGCGGGATCAGCATCGAAGCCGACCGTTTGAATAAAGGAACTTACGCCTTTGACAATTGCCACTCTCTCCTCAATATTTGAGGCCAGCATGACTGCCTGTGAGGACAGATCGGCCTTCTCAGCCCTGTATTCCCGGTTCACGGACAAGGAATAATAATAGAACAGCGAGAGCTGCAGGACGACTAAGAAGCCGACAATAATCGTTAAAGGCTTTTTATTAATGAAAGCCATGGATTGCCTCCGATACCCGAAAGATTAAAGCAGTAGATTTGCTATTCATAAAAAGCGGTTCCTGCACCGCAGAAAAATGTCGAGATATGTCGTAGGTGTTTCTATAGCATGTCATTTTTATCGTCTTTGCGCAAGGAAAAACCTAACAAACAGCCGTGTAAATTCAAAACGGATAAACACCTTCTGCCCCGAAGGCAGCAAGTATTTATCCGTTGCTCTTAAGATTGGAGCCCAAGTAGCTTGAGCCTGAACCTGTAATTATTTCTTGAAGATGCCCAGCGGTGCGCCGATCGGCAGGAAAGTACGTCCGAAATGAGCATTGAGCACAGATGCGCCGCAGCCGTAGAGCGATACAATTCCGATAGCCATTTCCGCAACGGCAGCCAGCTTGTGGAAGAATTCCGCAGCGACTCCGAAGGCATCCATAGAGAGGCCGAGGAACAGGAAGTCGATGAGAATGAAGATGACCAGCAGGACGCGGTTTGCTTCAACGGCGCCGAGCGTCATGAACAGGGTGAACACGAGATATCCTACAAAAACAAATCCGAGCTGCTTGGGATCAACGCCTTCTGCCAGCACCGTACCGAATACCCCGAGCTTGATCAGCCAGCTTGCGCCCATGCCGAACCAGAAGAATGCATAGGCACCAAAGGCGGTCATGCCAAAGGTGTTGTTGTGCTTGGCATCCTGAATGGATGCGAACAGCTGGGCGAAGGCTCCGAGGAAGATAGCCCATGGAATAGCGTAGCTTAGACCTGTTGTAATTTCGAGCTTTTGTGAAGAAGCGACCAAGGTGACGATAGCCAATCCGAACAAGCCGATGGCGCTGGGGTCGGCGGTGACAATTTTGACGGATTGAGTTGTTTGCGGTTGCGCTGACATAACAATTAAAGCCTCCAATTTTCATAATTGTTCGCATAGGATAACAGCACCCGGAGCGGGTGCTGTTATCAGCTTGCCTATCATATCATATACCCGGTAGCTTGCCTATAAAATTACTGCTTATTTTGACTCCGGAAAGTAATTTTTCTGCGCTAAAAAAGAATAAAGTGCCGTGACCTGAAGAGGCCTGCTAATATAGTATCCCTGCAGCTCGTCACTGCCCAGCGCGCGCAGCATGTCGAACTGCTCCTGATGCTCTATGCCCTCGGAGACGACCCGCAGCCCAAGGTTATGGCTTAGCTCAATAATCGCCTTGACGAGCACATCACCCGGCGGGGCCGGAGACATCTCGGAAACGAAGGAACGGTCAATCTTAATGACATCGACAGGGAAACGGCGCAGATAGCTTAAGGAAGAGAAGCCTGTGCCGAAATCATCAAGCGAGATCCGGAAGCCGTGGGCTCTAAGCTGCTGCAGTGACCGGAAGATGCTGTCCCCGGAGACCAGAACACTCTCTGTGATCTCCAGCTCCAGACTCGAAGCAGGCAGTTCATATTCATGAAGCAGATCGAGCAGTAGTTCGAGGAGGCCGGGCTGCATCAGCTGCAGGGCAGAGATATTAACCGCAGCGGTAACCTCCAGCCCCCGGCTGCGGAATTCACGCATATCGGAGCAGACCTGCCGCAGTACCCAGCCGCCAATGCCGACAATCGAGCCGCTGCTCTCGGCGAGCGGGATGAACTCGGCCGGTGAGATACTTCCGTAGCTCGGACTGGTCCAGCGCAGCAGCGCCTCCACCTTCGATACCTGTAAAGTGCCTGCACCAAGGATAGGCTGATAATGCACCTCGAACTCGTTCGCCACTGCGGCAGAGAGCAGCTGCTGGGCCAGGACCTTCTTGCGCCGGATGCCTGCCTCAAGATCCTCTGAATACAGAAAGATGTTATTGCGGCCTGTCTCCTTGACATGGAACATGGCCAGATCAGCCTGTTTGACCAGATAATCAGCATCTTCACCGTTCTGCGGATAAATACTGATGCCGATACTGGCCGTATTATATAGAAGATGCCCCTTAATATGGTGCGGCATGGAGAGGGCCTCCTGAATCCGCGACAGCTGCGTATGAATGCTCCCGGCATCGGGGACATCGGAGAGCAGAATGGTGAATTCATCCCCGCCAAGCCGGGAGACCACATCGTGTTTGCCGACAACCTGTGAGATCCGGAAGGCCGTCTCCTTCAAGATGGCATCCCCGAAATCATGGCCCAGAGTGTCGTTCACCGTCTTGAAATGATCCAGATCAATAAATACCAGGGCAATCTGCCGGTTGAGTCCTTTGGCCGCGGCGATGGCTTCATTCAGCTTGGCAAAAAAGAGTGAGCGGTTAGGCAGCTGGGTCAACGGGTCCAGCAGGGATTGCTGCCGCAGCTCGTCCTGCACCTGTTCCAGTGAATCGATCATCCGGTTGAATTCAACCTCCACTTCGCCGAATTCATCCCGCCCGGTGCTGGGAATCCGGATAGACAGATCCTTGCTGCTGCCAATAGCTCGGATATTTCTTACCAGTGATGACATCCGGTCCAGAATAAACCGGTTGACGAAGAGCATGCTTGCGGCAAGCAGCAGCAGCATGGAGATGAAATAGAGCATGCGGAAGGTGCTTATGGACTTCAGTCCGCTATTGTAGAGCTGCCGGGGCTCTTTCAGGGAGATGATCAGGCCCGGATCACCGAACAAATCATTCACCGCCGTATGAATCGACATCATACCGTCCGAGACCGGATGGGTCCAGGTCGGCTGGCCTCCGCTCTCCGCAAGCAGCGCAGAGGTGGCGCGGGACACATGAATAGTGGAGAGGGTGTCCTTCCAGATATGCGAAATCTCTTCCGGGTGTAGCATTCTTCCGGCAACGGCCGTGCCAATCACCGGCTTGTCACTGCTGCTGCCGGCAATGGGCGTGAGTGTGATCAGCATAGGCCCCTTATCCAGAATAACAACGCCGCTCCTGCTCTCTTCGGTTCCGGTGAAAGCAGGCAGACGGCTGTGGATCAGCTTGAAAAGAGTGAGCTGTTCCTGTGTCAGGGGGGTAACATTTCCTAATGCCAGATCGTAGGAGCCGCCATATATTGGACTGCCGTTCAAATCCAGCAGGGCGATCATATCGAAACGGTTGATTTCATAGGTGGTCTGGTCAAAGCTGCTGGGGGTGGGGGCAGTACCGCCGGATAAGGCCGGGCCGGTATTTCTTACGGATTCCATGAACCTGTAGGTTTCATCCCACACGGAGTAATTAAGAAGTCCGGTCTTCATGTCCTGCAGTTCTTCATTATAGGAAGCCACAGCTTTGGTCAAGTTGCGCTGCAGCTGCGCCTCGTCCAGCTTCTCGAAACGGTTAAGCAGAATCATGTGAAGAAGCAGGTAGGTAGCGCCTATTCCGAGCACGGCTACAAAGCCAATGAAGATAAATATTTTTTTGCGGAGTTTCATGGTGTTCCCCTTTAATATTTTAGACTTAATAGGAAATAAGTACCATCTATAATAGTGTACCACGATTAGGGAATATTTTGCAGCGTAAATCTCCCCAAAGTGTCGAAATTTGATGTATAATAATTTAATGATAATTATTATCAAATAATAATTGAAGGAGATAATCCTTGGCATGATGGAAAAATGGACGATTTTTAAGAAAGCCTCACGGTTTGGAGTTATTCCCGTTATGCTCATACCGGTTGTCCTGGGAACGGTCGGGGCATATGTATGGCAGGGAGTATTCCATCCGTTTTTGTTTGTTATAACCTTTGTCGGAGCAGCTGCGGCGCACCTATTCTCCAATATGGTGAATGATTTATGGGACTTCCGCAACGGAACCGACACGGAGGCGCATAATACACCTGAGGCCATCTCTACGAATTCCGGTTTCCTGTCCGGAGGAATGATGCGGGAGTCGCTGTTTGCGCTTCTGACCTGGGGCCTGCTGGCCGTTGCGGTCGCCTGCGGCTTACTGCTTAGCCTGTACAGCGGCTGGGAGATACTATGGTTTGTCGCCGGCGGTGCGCTGATCGCTTATTTCTATGTCGCCCCGCCGCTGCGCTTCGGCTACCGCGGCAAGGGCTACAGTGAGCTTGCGATCTTCCTTGCGTTCGGATTAATGCCTGTTCTGGGCGCCTATTTCGTTCAGACCGGGGAATTCAGCCTGAAGCCTGTCCTGCTGTCTCTGCCGATCGGGCTTCTGACAACGCTGCTGCTGTTCAACCACCACTTCCTGCACTGGAGAGCTGACCAGCAGGCCGGCAAGCGTACGCTTGTTGTAGTATGGGGCGAACGCAGAGCATTGATTTTCTCTCATGTACTGCTCTATATCTCATATGCATCCCTTATTGTTTGTGTACTGCTTGATGTACTGCCGGTGTATGCGCTGCTCGCCTTGCTGACGGCCATTGCACCGGTGCATGTCTACCGCAACCTGCAGCCGCAGAATGCATCCGCCGCTTATCTGCCGCTCATGGGCGCCTCACAGCGGGCCTCTGTGCGCTGCGGGATGATCATGGCGGTGGCACTGCTCATTCAGGGACTGGTCTGAAACCGGAATTTACTACATTACAGAAAGCGGGAGAACCCATGGACAAGAACAAACCAATTAGTGAAGAAGTGCAACCGGCGGAGGTCAAACAAACCGTAATCGGAGATTTTCATACCATTCTGACTGAGGGTAAGGTCTGGAGAACCGGCGGCTTCACGCTGCCTGACGGCTCGTTCTGGGCTTACCGTGAACCGGAAGCCGTAGTGATTGTACGTAATGGATATCTGTATGTGCGGGCTCAGCTGAGCCGCCAGAACGACCATGTGCAGATTCTTGATAATGCCAAGCATATGTATTATTCGGCCCAGCCGGTAGAAGTGCCTGAAGAGGGGGAGATCAGCTTCGAGCTGCAGATCCGTGCCCGTACGCAGGGGACAGCGCCGGGCGATCTGTATGACGGCTATGTTTCGCTGAATTTACTTGATTTCACAACAGGTGCTGCGCTCGATTTCTTTGCCGGTAACGATAAATATGCCAGTGTGTATGGAATTCTGCCGTTTCCGGGTGTAACAGTACCCGAGACCGGGGGAACCAAATACTTCTGCATCTTCACAGAGGATACCGGCTTCAAGGCGCGTGAATTCAATACTTACAAAATCACTTACCACCGGGGCAAAAACGAGGCTGTATTCTTTGTGAACGGTCAAGAGGTGCGCCGTGAGCAGAATGTGCCGGTTAAATTCAACAGCTTCACTATCGCTTTGGGCATTATGACCGAGAAGGATCTGACGCCGGAGGGCAGCGTATCCGCACACGGGCAGACGGTAATCGCAGAATGGTCACCGGTGACGGTTACAACCTCTGCAAAGTAACAGTGCGCATCTAACAGATAAGGATGAATGGCCGTGAATATAAAAACCTTCTTCAAGTTTGTCGAGCTGCCAACGAAGGTAGCCAGTATGCTGCCGCTGCTGCTGGGGACACTCTATGCGTTATACCGGTTCGAGGACTTCTATATCCTGCGCTTCGCGCTGATGTTTGTATCGCTCCTCAGCTTCGATATGGCAACAACGGCGATCAATAACTATTATGATTACAAAAAAGCGGCAAAAACCCACGGCTACGGGTATGAAACCCATAATCCCGTCGTCCATTACAAGCTGAAGGAAAGCACGGTGGTGGCGACGATCGTCATTCTTCTTGTACTTGCGGCGGGCGGCGGGATCGCTCTGGTCTCCCAGACGGGACTGATTGTATTTCTGCTCGGCGGATTGTCCTTCCTGATCGGCATCCTGTATTCCTTCGGGCCGATTCCGATCTCGCGGATGCCGCTGGGGGAGCTGTTCTCCGGCCTGTTCATGGGTTTCGTCATTATCTTCATCTCGGCCTACATTCACTCAGATCAGGCGGTGGTGACCCTCCTGCTTCAGGGTAACTGGATCAGTCTGCACATTAATTTCATTGAGGTGCTGTATTTGTTCTGGTTCTCAGTACCGGCCATCCTCGGGATTGCCGGCATCATGCTGGCTAACAACATCTGCGATATTGAGGATGATATGGATAACCGCAGGTATACGCTGCCTGTGTATATCGGACGCAAAAATGCGCTGCTGCTGTTCAAGCTGCTCTACTATGTTTCTTTTGTGGATCTGATCGTGCTGGTCCTGCTTGGCATTCATCCGGTATTGGTGCTTCTCCTCCTGCTGACACTGATTCCACTGCGCCGCAATATCGCGAGGTTCCAGCAGGAGCAGCATAAAGGTACGACCTTCATTCTGTCCGTCAAGAATTTCATGCTCATGAGCGCGGCAAGAATCATAGTGCTGGGTATAGCTGTTATATGGGTCTCCATATGGCCTGCTTAGAGATATACCCGATTCTATGATATTGTGTTTATAGGGTATACGCGGAAGAACTTATATAAGGAAGGTGTATAACTATGACACAGAAGCTTCGTTGGGGAATTATGGGCTGCGCGCAGATCGCCACAGGATCGGTAATGCCGGCCATCCAGGAGTCAGAGACCGGAGTGATTACGGCGATTGCCAGCCGGGGGCTTGAGAAGAGCAGCGCTGCTGCGGCAGAGTTCGGTATTGAGAAGGCTTATGGCAGCTATGAAGAACTGCTGGCCGATCCGGATGTCGATGCGGTCTATATTCCGCTTCCGAATCATCTGCACTATGAATGGGTGATCCGCGCGGCAGAGGCAGGCAAACATGTCCTGTGCGAGAAGCCGATTGCCCTGGACAGCCGCGAGGCAGCCGGGATGGTGGAGGCTTGCCGGAAGGCGGGAGTTCACTTGGCGGAGGCTTATATGTACCGCCATCATCCGCGGATCACTGAGCTTCAGGAGATCATAGCGGGCGGCGAGATCGGGGAGCTGCGCTCCATCCGCGGCACGTTTACCTATAACGATGCGAAGGATACTTCCAATATCCGCTTCAAGTCTGCCTGGGGAGGCGGATCGCTCTATGATGTCGGCTGCTACCCGCTCACAGCGGCGCGGCTGCTGTTCGGTGCAGAGCCGGAAGCCGTAACTGTGCAGGCGCTCTTCTCACCGGAGCATGATAACGTAGACATGATGGCCTCCGGTCTGGTGGAGTTCCCCGGCGGGCGGAGCCTGATCTTCGATTGCGGCATGTGGGCGTATAACCGCCAGCTGCTGGAGGTGCTTGGCACAGAAGGCCGGATCGAAATCCCGATGCCGTTCAACGCCAGGTTCGACGATGCACAGTTCTTCGTGTATAGCAGCAGCGGAGAGCCCCGGCAGGTGGAAGCCTTCGGAGCCAATCCTTACGTGCAGCAGGCGGATCATTTCGCCATTGCGGTCTTCAGCGGCAAGCCCTGGATCGCCGAAGAGGACCCGGTGCATAATATGAAGCTGATTGAGAGCTGCCTGGAATCTGCCCGGAAACGGGAAAGAATCAGCCTGGTGTAGCCGTCACAGGAGATAATAAGCTCCCTTCATGAATAAAATATTCTTTCAAAGAGAAACGGATACCGTCCCATGGGCGGTATCCGTTTCTGTATGTCTTTATGCTCTAGTGCAATATCAGCACTAAGGAAGTGAATTCATTCAACAAGGCAGCCATGTATGTATTCAGTTCCAAGTGGAGACTCAGTGATAGTTGTATAATGTGCAATTAAAAACAGCGAAAAGGCAGGCGTGCATCTAATAACTGTAGTCTGTACAACTAAATCTGCGAGAATGGTGAGAACCAAGGTGCACACGGCAGTTTAATTGTACGAAGTACAACTAAACCGATAATACCTTGTAAATCAGACGATTTAGTTGTACAAAGTACAATTAAGCATACCGCATATATCGTAATCGGGTCACTGCACACAAGTGTTTTTTCACTAGTTTAAATCTGACGCTATCCTATATCTGCTTGAGTACTTATATTGTGTTAAGAAGAATTTCATCCTCGTTATCGCCCCGGTTGAAGGCTTCGCGGTCGAATTCACCTTCAGAGTTGGCGACCAGCAGGGCAGTAACGGCAGTTCCGGTAGCATTGACAGCGGTACGTCCCATATCGATAAGCGCTTCTACTCCTGCAACAATGGCTATCCCCTCCAGCGGCAGGCCGAGTGCCGTTAATACGACGGTTGTTGAGATTACAGCCGGTCCGGGTACTCCTGCTACCCCGATGGAGGAGATGATACTGACCAGCACCAGTGTGACATAGTCGGTTCCGGTAAGCTGAATTCCATAGACCTGAGCCGTAAACACAGCCACAATAGCAGGCCATACGCCCCCGCATCCATTGAAGTTGACAGAGGCGCCGAGCGGAGCAACGAAGCTGGCAATCCGCGGTGAGACATGCAGACGTTTCGTAATAACCTCAAGATTCACCGGAAGTGTAGCATAGCTGCTTCTGGTGGTGAATGCAACGGTTAGCGTCGGGTAGACCTTGCGGAAGAAGCGGATAGGATTTACTTTGACCACGAGCAGCACGAGTCCGCCAAAGACCAGCACAAAGTGCAGAATCAATGCGACATAAGAGGTTACAATGACACTGCCCAGCTCCTGAAGGGTCTCCCAGCCATATCGTGCCGTAATTCCGGCAATCAGCGCGAACACGCCGTAAGGCGTTAACCGGATTACAAATTTGACTACCTGGTGCAGCACCAGGGTCAGGGATTCGATAAGATCGCGTACAGGCTTAACGGCCTCCGGTTTTTTGGAGCCGATTTTGATAATGGCCACCGCCAGGAAGATGGCGAAAATAAGCAGTGGCACAACCTTGCCGGTAGCTGCTTCATTAACGGGATTGGATGGGACGAGATCAAGAATAACCTGTGAGAATGTGGGGATTTCACGGGCGGTGAAGCCCTCCGGCACAGCCTGCTGGATGCCCTTTCCGGGATTGAACAGCAGGGCTACGGATAATCCGATGACCGAAGCAATCCCGGTTGTTCCGAGGAACCAGGCGAAGGTCTTGATTCCGATCTTGCGCAGGTATTCAAGATTTGTTAGTGAGGATATGCTATTGAGCACCAGAATGAATACGAGCGGCACAACGAGCATGCGGATCAGACTGACATAAATACTGCCGAAGGTAGTAATGGCATTGGTTTCGAATTCGAAATATTGAAAAAAGATTCCGGCCAGCAGCCCGATTCCGAGCCCGACCAGGACCCGGGTGCCGAAGCCGACCCGTTTGCGTGCCAGGAAATACAGGATGCCAAACACAAAAATAGAAACCACGAAGCCATACCAGTTTGTCTCAATGGCTGATAATAGATTGTTGTCGATGTTGTTCATTCCCGTTATAGACCCCCTAAGCCTAGTTTTTTGATGTGAATAATGAGATCAAATGTATAGACAAATTTTATGATTGTCAATGTATAAATATGTTAATTTTATTTAATCCGATAAAACAAATAGGATAAATAAAATTTTAATTGACAAGGGATGTCAGTATGAATAATATGGAACTTATCCGCAAGTCATTCAGGAATCGACTGGACTGCCAGAGATTCAACAGAAGCGCATAACCATGCGTTTTGTTGAGTCTCTTTTTTGATTCTATAGGGGGGGATGGGATACCGCTGCTGTAAGGAGAGCAATTCGTAAGAAGAATCGACTGGACCGCCAGAGATTCAATGAGCACGCAAACAGTGTGTCTTGTTGAGTCTTTTTGTGATGAGTAATTGAGTTCCCCAAAAACTGCCTAGGGCGAAATGAAAGGAAGGGTTACCTCTATGAAAAAGCTTACTATATCCGTAATTACTGCAGCCGTAGTGTTCTCAGTACTGACATATGCGGCAGTATCAGCCAAGCAGGACAACAAGGCTGAAGCAGCCGCAAAACCCCTAGTTGTGGAAGTGGCAGCTGCTGCAGGCACAATCACAAATGTTGTGGAAACCCCGGCGCCAGCTGATACTGCTGCAGCCCCTGCAGCAGAGCCTGTTAAGCCTGAAGCGGCAGCTGCTGCAACAACAGACACGGCTGAGACGGCAGCCGCGCCGATTGTTGCAGCCACGGCAGCAGCCTCTGCCGCACCGGCTTCAGTGAATTACGCACCTGAGGCCGGCAAGACGGTTGCGGCAGCATCCGCCGGGACGGCAGAGGTTGTCCAAGCCGAAGCCAAGGCGACTGCTGCTCCTGCGGCTAAAGAGACACAGCCGCAGGCTACAGCCAAGACGGCAGCCGCTGCTGTAGCTGCCCAAGCCCAAACGGCTGCGGCTCCCAAAGCCACAGCCGCTCCGCAGGCAACTGCCGCTCCGCAGACGGCATCCGCGCCGAAGACTGAGACTGTGCAACCATCTGCCGCACCAGTTAAAACGGCCGCCCCGGCTCCGGCCGCTCCAGCGCCGGCACAGGCCACCGAACAGCCCGCTCCGAAGAAGGTGACGTTCTCTACAACCGAGGTGGTCAAAGCGAGTGCAAGCGCCCCGGCCTCAGCCCCGGCTGCCAGCACATCCTCATCGCAAGCCTCCGGCAATTCCGCATCTCAAGCTGCTGATACCTCAGCCCCGGCGCCTGCTGTGAGCAATCCTGCTCCTGCCCCTGCCCCGGCTGCTGTAGAGGAAGTTTGCCCTTAAGATTTTCGCGTCTTACTAACTGACGGGCAGGCTGGTATTGCAAAGTACAGAAAAAAGATAAAGTTGAGGTGCAACTAATGAAAACACAGCAAAAACTTAATAAAATCCTCGCACCGCTGCTGGCGTCTGCTCTCCTTGTCTTGCCGGGTATCCCCGGCAAGGCGGCTGCAGAGCCAATCCTGCCAGCGGGCGGCGCTGGAGCAGTCAGCACATATAATTATTTTTATGAGAATTATCCAAAGCTGAATGACCGTAACCATGTATATAAGACGGCTACATATGAAGATATCGCCAATCTGTTTGAGAGTGAGGGTACCTATGCCGTACTGGTTGGCGGTACTTGGAGCGGGAACACACAGGCGGACATCGGATTTATCAATGAGGTTGCCAAGGAAACAGGCATTAATGTGCCGGTGATCTATAATTTTGATACCAGGCTGGACGGGGCCACTCTTGATATTGCAGACAGCAATAATCCGTATGCCTATAAATATGTGGATCTGGTCAATAAGTATTTGAAGAATCTTTCGCTGTATGACAAGGCAGACCCGCAGCACAATGTCAGTTATGTGAATGCGGCCGGCGAGACGGTTACTGCCAACAAGATTGATTCCCCATTCCTGTTCTTGTACAACAAGGATCATAAGGATGCGCAGGGCAACAGCGCGCCTGTTGTTTCTTACCTGAAGGACGGAAAGTCCTGGGAGCAATTCCTGACAGACGGCCAGCTTGACTCAGCCAAGGTTAATGATTATAAGGCCTCTGTGCGTCAGGTGTTTGAAGCAGCCTCCGCCTATAGTGTGATTAATGAGTCCGAGTATATTAAAACAGCGTTCAACCGCAACTATGCCGGAGAGAACAACGGGAATATTATTTTTACTCCGGAGGATAAGGACCTTGTGCTGGAGCATGTAACCTATCATCAGCTGCAGCAGATTTTGGCCAGTGACGGGAACTATGCACTGCTGTTCGGGGGCTCATGGTGCCCGAATACCCAGGCCATCATCAAATATATTAATGAACAGGCGATAGCCCATAACATAAGCAAGATCTATTTCTTTGATACGAAGCTTGATGCGGGTCTGACGGTAGCGGAGTCCGGCAATAACACCGGAACAAGCGGGCGGGCCAACCCTCATAATAACAATGAGCTGCAGATCAGAACGAGCAATCATCCGTATGCCAATCTGTATGTTGATCTGGTTAATACCTACCTTACCAATATCAAGACAGAGAACAATCAGGCAGCTAAGCCCTCTGTGATCAGCTATGTGAATGATCTGAACGAAACGGTCACCGGCGACAGACTTCAGGTGCCGTATCTCTTTACTTACAACAAAGATAACAAGGATGCTGCCGGAGAAAGCGCCCCTATTCTTGGGCATGTGGAGCTGATGTACTCCTGGACGAATATCCAGCCGGAGTATGTAAGCAGCGGATATTCCGATGGTGCCAGATATACTAATGCAATCCAGGCTTTAAACACGCTGTATTCCAGATTAGAGGCTGTGCCTGCAGGGCTGTATGGAAGTGCAGACGGCACCATCAGAGGAGCCAATGACCAGCTGGAATACAAGTACAAGACTGTACAGGATTCGGTCTATGAATATCAGCCGGCCGCAGGTGATACCATTTCTGGCCTGGTTCCGGGGACTTACCTGGTACGGTATAAAGCGACTACGGGTTCGCAGGGACCTATCATTAAACCTGCAGGAACCACTGTTATACCTTATGCTGCGGGAGAAGCAGTAGAGGTTGTTGTACCGCTGCCCGGAGAGCAGGCAGCCCCGGCAGGGTTGAAGGGACTCCCGCCGACCTCCGCAGCGAATACGGATGGGCAGATCAGCGGTGCAAGAGGGGCGCTGAGTACTGAGGAGCTGCAATTGCTGGAGTACAAGCTGACAACGGTAACGGAATATACGTATGCCAAGGATATACCTCCTATCCATCTTACACCTGGTAGCTATCAGGTAAGATATATTGCCCAGGAAGAGATTCCGGCAAGCCCTGAGGCGAATATTACAATTCCTGCCTTCACGGAGAGACAGGCGGCACCTGCCGGACTTACGGGAGTGAAGCCGACAACCTGGGAGAACAAGGACGGGAAGATCACAGGCACTACCGGTCAATTACAGATCAAGCTGTCCACGGTTACTGCCTATGTCTATGCGGGAGAGGGAGAAACCACGGACTTAATCCCGGGAGTGTACGATCTGAGATATCCGGCAAAAGAAGGCTACACAGCCAGTCCGGTAGCAAAAGTGGTGGTTCCGGGCAATATTCAGGAACAGGCAGCCCCAACCGGCCTTAAAGGTGTTGCCCCAACCTCATCCGAGAATAAGAACGGAGCCATTACGGGCACCACCACAGCGCTTGAATATAAGTTGTCCACGGCCTCTGCGTACACACCGGCCCCGGACAAGGAAATTACGGGCTTGTCCGCCGGAACCTATAATGTCAGAGCAGCGGCTAAGCTCGGCTACAAGGCAAGCCCGGATACCAGTGTTGTCGTACCGGCATATGCACCGGCAACCGGTTCGAATAGTGGAGGAGGGGGCAATGGCGGCGCAGCTCCGGTTGTGCCGGTAGCTAGCGCCAGTCCGGCCCCATCCCCATCTGCTACGACATCCGGGGATACCGTAACTGTAGTGGCGGCCGCCACTGCTACAACGGATACAGCTACAGGCGTAACAACAGCTTCTATTTCTGCCGAAGCCGCTGCAGGCCTTGTGAACAGTGCCAAGGCTGCAGAAGCCGCAGGCAAGAAGGCTGTCCTGGAAATCAGCGTTGCCGCAGATGCCAATACCAAGACAGCGGAGCTCAGCATTCCACGAAGTGCATTTAATGAAGCAGCCTCTGCCACGAATGCCAGTCTTAAGATTAATATTCTGAACGTCGGGCAGATTACGTTCGATTCTACTGCTGTAGCCGGCATCAGTGCTGCTGCGGATAGCGGGGCAATCCTCATTAGAATTGCCAAGGTGTCTTTAACTGAGGAAGGCAAATCAGTACTTGGAGACAGACCGGTATATGATCTGACTGTACGGGCAGGAGATAGCGAGGTGTCTGTCTTCGGCGGCGGGAAGGTGCACATCAGTCTTCCTTATACACCGCTGGCGGGTGAACAGGCACATTCTATTATCGTATATAACATCAACAAGGAAGGCGGCCTGGATGTTGTTCAGGGCAAGTACAAGGCAGCTACCGCAGCAGTCGAATTTGTGACCACTCATTTCTCGCAATATATCATTGCCTACAATAAGGTTGCATTTGCTGACATTGCTGATACTGCCTGGTACAACAATGCTGTAAGCTTCCTGGCAGCCAGAGGCATCACTTCCGGCACGGACAATAGCAGCTACAGTCCGAACGCCTTAGTAACCAGAGGACAATTCATTGTCCTGCTGCTCAAGGCCTACGGAATAGCACCGGACAGCAACGGAGCAAACTTTACAGATGCAGGAACAGTCTATTATTCCGGCTATCTGGCTGCTGCCAAGAGTCTGGGAATTGCTACGGGCTCCGGGGATAACCAGTTCAAGCCGGATAACCAGATTACACGGCAGGAGCTGTTCACCCTGCTGTACCGTGCGCTGAATGTTCTGGGTCAGCTGCCGGACTCCACGACAGATCTGGCGCTCTCCACCTACAGCGATGCGCCGCAGGTTGCCGGCTACGCACAAGAAGCTCTGCAGGCTCTGGTGCAGCGCGGTGTAGTAGAAGGTGACAACGGCAGAATTCATCCTTTGGAATTCTCCACACGGGCCGAGGCGGCACAGGTGATCTACAACCTGCTTGCCCGGTAAATGATAGGATAACATTTTCTCTAAGGGCGGCCAGAGGGCTGCTCTTAGAGAAAACATAAGAATTGATATGTTTTCTCTGCAAAGTATCTGTATCATCATCGAAGCTTAAGCCCCACTTTGTGGGGTTATTTGACGTTTACCCCTACACTGCACTTGTTGCGATAACTCATAGGTAACTGGTGTTAAAATTTGCTAAAATAGGGATAACAGCTAAAACGTAATATGAAGATGATGGATGTGCATGCAGAAGGGAGAGAGGGTAGTGGGTAATACAGAAGAACCGGTCATTTCAATTGAAGGACTATGGATGAATTACAGTGACAGAATGGTGCTGCGGGGAATTGACCTGGAGGTATACCGGGGACAGATTATCGGATACATCGGACCCAATGGCGCCGGCAAAAGTACCACGGTCAAGATCATGCTGGGGCTCGTGGAGGGCTATAGCGGGTCGGTGCGTATTTTTGGCAGAGATATCTCAGACGGGGACACGGCCTACAAAAGAAGAATCGGCTATGTGCCGGAGGTGGCAGAGCTGTATGACAGCCTGTCAGCCCGGGAATATCTTACGTTTATCGGAGAGCTGTATGGCATGAAGAAGGCGGATGCTGAGCTCAAGGCGGAGAAGCTGATGGGACTGCTGAACCTGAATAAGGCCTACGATATGCGGATTGCCTCCTACTCCAAAGGGATGAAGCAGAAGGTGCTGCTGATTGCCAGCATGCTGCATGACCCGGATATTCTGTTCCTGGACGAGCCGCTCAGCGGTCTGGATGCCAACAGTGTAATGGTGGTGAAGGAGATTTTTGCAACACTTGCGGCCAGGGGCAAAACAATCTTTTATTCCTCGCATATTATGGACGTGGTGGAGAAGATCAGCAGCCGGATTATTCTGCTGGACGGGGGCGATATCGTTGCGGACGGAACCTTCGCACAGCTGCGGGAGCAGAGCCGGGAGGGCTCGCTTGAGGAGATTTTCAATCAGCTGACCGGATTTGACAAGTACAGGGATATCGCCAGTGAGTTCGTTGCTGTGATTGGAGAGGGTGCGCCGCATGCGTGATTTCTTTGTATTGAAGCTGCTGGACCGGATGCAATGGATATTTAAGGCGCTCGGAGCCGATTATGCCGTACTGCGCCGCATTCTTCAGGTTAAGCTCACGATGGACGGCCGGCGGACACCAACGATATTCTCGGGAACGCAGGAACCCAAGCTGAATATGGAAGGCTCTCCGTTCCGGGTACAGTGGCTGTATCTGCTGCTCGGGCTGATGCTGATCGCGCTGGTTGCACCTGCAGACAATTATATTCTGACCATGAGCCTGATGTTCAGCATAGTGATGTTCATGATCACAACGACGCTGATATCGGATTTCTCGACAGTCATGCTGGATTTGCGGGACAAAAACATTCTCTTCTCCAAGCCGGTGGACCGCCGGACGCTAAACATGGCCAAAAGCATACATATTCTGATCTATCTGCTCACGTTGACCCTGACCTTCACCGGCCCCTCGCTTCTGTTCTCGTTATTCCGGCACGGAGCGCTGTTCTTCTTCCTGTATGCTGCGGAGATCATCCTGATGGACGGCTTCATTCTGGTGTTTACTGCGCTGGTCTATCTGCTGATTTTAAGGTTTTTTGACGGTGAAAAGCTTAAGGACATCATCAATTATGTGCAGATTATTCTGTCAGTTGGCGTAACTGTCGGTGCTCAGCTCGTATCGCGCCTGTTCAATATCACAGAGTTCGGCCTGAATTTCACTCCTGCCTGGTGGCACTTCGCGCTGCCTCCCGTCTGGTTCGGGGCTCCGTTTGAGCTGCTGGTTGGGGGAGCGGAAGGCAGGCATCTAACTATCCTGGCCGTACTCGCTCTCGCAGCTCCTGTCGTGTTGTTTGCAGCCTATATCCGGCTGATGCCGCTGTTTGAACGCAGTCTCCAGAAGCTGGCTGAACAAGGCGCTTCAGGACAGGGCACCGGGCGGATATCCCGCAGGCTGTCAGAGATAACATGCCGCAACAAGGTAGAGGCGATGTTCTTCCGTTTCACCTGGTCGATGATGAAGCATGAGCGCGAATTCAAGCTTAGGGTATATCCAACTGTAGGCCTGTCCCTCGTGCTGCCCTTTATCTTTATCTTCAATCAGGTGTGGAGCGGGGACCTGGCAGCCATCAGAGGCTCCAGATCGTTTCTGTTTATCTATTACAGTGCTCTCCTGATGATGACGGCGGTACAGATGCTCCGCTACTCCACCAGCTACAAAGGCGCATGGATCTATAAAGTAATCCCCTTGCCGGGAACGGCTATGGTATACCGCGGGATGCTGAAGGCAGTGGTGCTTAAGCTGCTGGTGCCTTTGTTTACTCTGGAGGCAGCCGTATTCATCGGCTTGTTCGGGTCCAGGATTATTGCTGATATGGCCGCCGTATTGCTTGCGTTGCTGCTGTATTCGGTGCTGTGCTTTCTTCTGTTCCCCAGGGCGCTGCCGTTCTCGGAGAAGTATGAGGCAGCGCGGCGGAAGGAATTCACCGGCAGTGCTTTTGTGCAGCTGTTTGTTCTGGCGGGATTGGCCGGGATACATTATGTGTTCACCTTAATTCCCGCGGGAATATACATCTATCTGGTAATTCTGGCAGCTGCAAATGCCTGGATATGGCACCGGGCCTTCCTGCCGGAGGATTCAGGCAGCAGCCGGCTTCCAACCCTCCGCGCGGGGGGCTGACGCCAAATATGGACATTTTTTGCCGACACTAAAAAAAGGGTCTAAGTTCCAGTATTTACTTAGACAGTCTGCCAAATACAAGGTAAAATACAGCTAAAGTTATATTTCAGGGATCGCCTATAATCTCTATGCACTCTTCCATTTATCTACTATTCGTATATTGATTTTTAACTTGAGATTCACACTGCAAATGACGATGATAATAAAACCGGTGAAGAGGTCAACTATGGATCAAATGGGAATCCACTATAATATTTGGATTGTTTTACTATCTTTTGCGCTTGCTGCAACAGCGGCATACTCTGCGCTTAATCTGATTTCGCAGGTTTCCCATTCCACTGGCCGGGTCAGGCGTCTCTGGCTGCTCTCTGGTGCCTGCGTGCTGGGAAGCGGAATCTGGGCCATGCATTTTGTAGGCATTATGGCCAGCCATCTCCCTTTCAAGGTCAGCTACCATCCGGGTACAGCCGTTCTGTCCCTGCTCGTCAGTATGTTGTCCTGTTATGCGGCACTCCAGATAGCGACGGCTTCCCGCCAGAGAATGTGGCGGTTACTTATTGGGGGTGTAATACTGGGCGGCGGCATCTCACTTATGCATTATATCGGAATGTCCTCCATAGAGATGGAGGCAAAGGTTCATTACGAAATTAAGGACCAGGCCTTGTCCGTTCTGATTGCTCTGCTGGCCTCCTACATCGGAGTATTTATGTTTCGCAAATTCAAGGATTATAGAGGCTATAGCCGCTGGAGGCTGTATTCGGCGCTGTTCATCGCCCTTGCGGTTACCGGAATGCATTATACCAGTCTGACAACAAGCCATCTGCAGTATGACAACTGGCTGGGCACGAAACCTGTACTCATGGAGGCAGATGTCATTCTGCTGACCGGCATTTCGCTGGTTACCCTGTTTATGCTGGCACTCTCCGGCGGAGCTGTTTTTCTGGACAGGCATGTGCTGGAGCGTATGGCTTACCATGATCCGCTTACTGAACTACCGAACCGGCATGGACTGGAGCGTTATTTCAAGGATGATTTCTTCGGAGGTATCTCGGGAGCCGTGTTCTTCGTCGACCTGGACCGCTTCAAATCCATTAATGATACGCTCGGACATGATATCGGCGACCTGCTGCTGCGGGAAGTATCCGAACGGCTGACTCGCTGTGTGGGCGGGAAGGGCAAGGTCTTCCGGCTGGGCGGCGATGAATTCCTGATTGCCCTGCCCGATTGTACGATTGGAGCAGCGGAGGAAGAAGCGCAGCATATTCTGCAGGAGCTTAAGAAGTCTTATAGCATCGAAGGCAATGAGCTGTATGTAACGGCCAGTGTAGGGATCAGCATGACTCCCGCCCATGGAACGGACCGTTCGGCGCTAATGAAGGCTGCAGATACAGCGCTGTATACCTCCAAGGACTCGGGCAAGAACAAGTTCAGTGTGTTCGATCTGGAAATGAACCGCCATCAGGTACGGCGGATGTCGCTGGAGAAGGATCTGCGCAAGGCGCTGGCCCGCTCGGAGTTCATGGTTGTCTACCAGCCCAAGTGGGATTCACTCATGAATGTTACCGTAGGTCTTGAAGCGCTGCTGCGCTGGAGACATCCGGAGCACGGAATTATTTCTCCGGCTGAATTCATTCCGATTGCCGAGGAGACAGGCCTGATTGTGCCGATTACCTACTGGATGCTGCATGATGTATGCGGACAGAATATGCTCTGGCATAAGGCGAAGGTGGCGAATGTAGCGGTTTCGATCAACATGTCAGCCCGGATGTTTGAGAACGGCAGTCTGTACGATGTGGTGGAAGAAGCGCTGTCGCGTGCTGGCCTGGAGCCGCATTTCCTTGAGCTTGAGATTACAGAGTCCATTGCGATGAACAACATGGAAGAAACGGTTGCCCAGCTCTCCAAGCTGCGGAATCTCGGAGTAAGAGTCTCGCTGGATGATTTCGGGACAGGCTTCTCTTCCCTGGGCAATCTGGATGAGATTCCGGTCAATACACTGAAGATTGATCAGGTATTCATCCGTAAGAGCAAGATGCACTCCAAGAAAGCAATTATCAGTAATATCATTGCCATAGCCAGCAATCTCAATATGGAGGTTGTTGCCGAAGGCGTAGAGACTACAGAGCAGATTGAACTGCTGCAATCCCTGGGCTGCAGAGTGATGCAGGGCTTCTACTACGGCCGGCCCATGCCGGTCAATGAACTGGGCCAATGGTTCATAGAGAATACGGCATAATGCATGCAGATTCATTCGAAATAAAAGGCTGTCCCGGCCGTGGATCATTCCACGTTCGGGACAGCCTTTTTTTGAAAGAGAAGATTTATATGCCCGGGGTCACCGGATAGTACCTGAGTAATCCTCGAAGCCAGGCCCCGCTTTATGAGGCGATTTTAAAGTTCTCGACCAATACCTGCAGCTTCTCGGCGAGGGAAGAGAGGAATGCCGCGGAAGATTCTACTTCCTCCATGGCGGCAAGCTGTTCCTGCGAAGAGGCCGATAAGGTCTCTGCACCTTCAGCAGTCTGGTTAGAGACATCTACAATCTTCTGAATTGCAGTTACAAGGCCGTCGGAGATCAGCGCAAGCTCACGGACGGTTGCCGAGATCTGCTGGCTTTGCGAAGACATATCGGAGACGGAGGTCTCGATCTCTGAGAAGGAATGTCCGGCAGCGATGATCATCTCTTTGCCTTGATGCATCTCTTCTGTGGAACGTTTCATAGTCTCTCCGGCTTTGTCCATCTGATTCACAATCAGACTGACCAGTTCACCGATCTGGCCGGCAGACCTCGCCGAACGTTCAGCCAGCTTGCGGACAGAGCCTGCCACAACAGCGAATCCCCGGCCCTCTTCCCCGGCACGCGCCGCTTCAATAGCTGCATTCAGGGATAACAGATTCGTTTCTTCGGCAATACTGGCAATCGTACCGACAATATTCTCGATCTCCTTGGAATGGCTGCCAAGCGTTTGAATAATGCCGGAAAGATCGGAGATGCTTCCGCTCACAATCCCCATCTGGGATGTAGTCAAATCCATAGACTCCCGGCCTGTCCGGGCTTTCTGGGCGTTAATGGCGGCATTGTTCATCGCGCTATCCGCATTGTCGGCGATTTCGGTAATGAAATGCGACATTTCCTGTACGGCTTTGTAGCTGCCTTCGAGGTTCTGTAATTGCGTATGTGCACCGTCTGCCAATTCGAGGGTAACATTGACGCTGTGTTCCCCGGCGCGGTTGGTCTCCTGCGCACTGGCGGAGAGCTCCTGGGAGGAGGAGGCGACCAGCATCGAGGTATCATTAACCTGTGTAATCAGATTGCGCAGATTCAGGGTCATGTCATTGAAATCGCTCGACAGCTTCCCGATCTCATCTCTGCTCTTGAAGAGTAGAGGTTCCCGGCTAAGATCACCTTTGGCTACTGTGTTTACGGAAGCGGACAGTTTGGTGAGCGGGTTCACCATACGGCGAATCATCAGATATGCGGCAATTATGGCCACAATCAGAATCGAGCTCCCGATAATGAAGGGCTGAGTAATAATTTCCATTGTCCGTGTCTGAATCAGCGGGCCGTCAAAGTTAATAGCCATCAAAGCAATGATTGGTTTGGTAGGGTCATGGTCCTGATAAATGGGGCCGTAGCCGGTTTTAAGCGAGGTTCCTTGATATGTATATACTTTGGAGTATGCGGAATGCTTCATGGTGGTAATCATTTCTTTATCTTCATCGGAGAAATAGAAGGGGTCTCCTGCTTTATAACCTCGTTCTTTGAACCGGGCGTCAGCGGCTAGCACTTTGCCGTCGAGCGAGAGGATGAACGCTTCTTTAAAAATAGGTTTATGTTCATTAATCCAGCCTATGCGGTCTTCAATGGCGCTTAACTTGCTCGTATCGCCTGCAGCCAGAGCAGCTATATCGGCGGGATCAATAAGGCCGGTAGTTATATTGGCACAGCCTACCAGTTCAATTCCTGCGGCTTCATCGATTTGCTTGTAAGCAGCATTATAACCGAAGAAGCCAATGGATGATCCGACTAGAAGCAGTACAATCAGCATCATCCAAGTTAATTTTGTTGCCAATTTCATAAAAATGATCACCAGCCCTGACTCTAAGTATATTAAGTGAGTTCTTATCACTGCTACGATTATAGCGCATCGCTGCTGCCAAGGCATTAGCCAGAATAAAGTATTTTTGTGTCGGAGAATGATGATTTGTGTAAACGAAAAACATTGAATCTATAGCCAAGATAATGGTACGCTTGGAATAAGACAAACGGACTGGGAGCTGAAGGGATGACGCAAGATATCAATCCGTTGATCGAACGTGTGGGCATATCCATGTGGAAGGTGCAGCGCAAAATAATGTCGCAGATGTCCCTGCATAAGGAATTAGGGTTAACGGTTCCGCAATTCGGACTGTTGCATATGATCGCTCAGGAGAAACAGGCACGGGTTATTCATCTGGCTGATAAAATGGAGGTGAAATCCAGTGCGGTCACGGTAATGCTGGACCGTCTGGAGCTGCTGGAGCTGATTGCGCGCGTTCCCGATGAGAACGACCGCCGGGCGGTAATCGTGACGATAACGGGTAAGGGGCAAGGAGTTCTGGAAGAAGCGCAACACCGGTCGATGCTGCTGCTGGAGGAGCATTTATCCATACTTGAGCCAGACGAGCTCGAGAATTTCGCACACTATTATTTGCTGCTTGAGAAGCAGGAACGATAGTCCTTGAACAGTGATAGCAGCCATGAAGTATATAAAATAAGCCAGCCCCCTAATTTCGGGAGGCTGGCTTATTTCTGTATATTCTACGACAGTCTCAGAACTATTCTTCAGCCGGTTCTTTGTCCGGCAGCTGTGTAACATAGCTGTCCGACAACTGGCGCAGCCGTAAGGCACGGGTATATTCGTCCTCGGTGCCGGCCGGAGTATGACCGCCGCTCGCAAGCGGATATTGTGTATTATCCTCAAAGCTGTTGCCGGGAATCAGCAGGCCGGAGCTGGCGATAAACGAACCGGTAGGCAGGTAATACCGCTGAGGCAGCAGATTGTAAGACTGGCTGAGCAAATCCTGGCCGAAATGAATATTGTTATCCATCGATACGCCCAGCAGGCTGGCAGCAGTAGGCATAATATCCACTTCTCCGCCCACCTGCTCAAGTGTCTGCGGCGCCAATCCCTTGCCGTGAACGAGCAGCGGAATATTCAGCATATTCGCATAGGCATAATCATAACCGTAGATTTCCTTCATTAATTCCTTGTCGTCGTGATCAAGCGAGTAGATAGGCAGTCCCATATGGTCTCCGTAGACCATAATCAGGCTGTTATCCCATATTCCGTCCGCCTTCAGTTCATCCACGAATTGTCCGAAGGCATAGTCGGCATAGTTCTGCGACCGGATATAATCTCCGACGAAAGTACCTTCATAACGTTCAGGCAGCTTCATTTTATACTTTTCTGCAGGGATGGTGAACGGATGGTGGGCAGACATTGAAATTACCTGTGCGTAGAACGGCTGTCCTTCATCGCTCATTTCCTTCAGCTTCTCTGAAGTTTTGCGGTAGAGCACTTCATCGGAAGCGCCGAAGAAGAAGGTATCTTCGTCCCCGAAGAATTTGTGATCGTAATAATGATCCCAGCCCAGTGAGCTGTACAGCTCGCCGCGGTTCCAGAATTCCACATCATTGGTATGGAAGGTGGCTGACTGGTACCCGCTGGCCTGCAGCAGACGCGGCAGACTTGGCACTTCCTTATCCACATAAGACATTGTAGCTGCGCCTTGCGGTGGAATGTAGAAGGACGAATTAACTACGAATTCTGCGTCTGAAGTGTTGCCCTGGCCGACCATCTGATAGAAGTTGTTGAAATACAGGCTGTCCTCCATCAGGCGGTTCAGGTTAGGTGTGATTTCCTGGCCGTCCACCTTCAGACCGAGCAGGAAGTTCTGGAAGGATTCCAGCTGAATAATAATCAGATTCTTGCCCTTGGCAGCCCCGGCATACGGGGATACCGCAGAAGGATCGATTCCCTTAAGCTGATTAATGGTATCCTGCGTAATCTCGCTGGCATTTACAAGCTCTGGTTTATCTTGAGCAAAGATAGTATATGCTTCATAATTAAGGATACCCATTTCCTGGGCCTTCTTAATTTCATTCATGCTTGCTTTGTTGGGAAGAATATTGAACAGGCAGAGTCCGAGTGAAACTGCGAACAGGACGACATGCAGCATTCTTCCGTTGTGGCGGTTAATTTTATCCTTCTTGTAGTTGCGTCCGTTCTTGTTAATGAAGAAGTAGAAGCCAAGGACGATAATGTCGGTGAAGATCAGCAGATAATAAGGGTCCATGAGTGAGAATACGCTGTTGCGCACCGCAGTGACCTGGTTCACCTGCTCTGCCGCATGGTAAGTGACAATAACCCCGTAATATTTGAAGTACATAATAGCGGCAAAAAAGATGGCGGTAACCAGCAGATTAACCGTCATGTAATATCCGAGTTTCCGTTTGGAGGCAAAACGCTCAATCAGGAAGAAAAGTGCCCAGACAAAAGGGATCTCCGTCAGTACCGATTTCCAGAACTGCAGGTCTTCAAAAATGACACCCCAGGCTAAAAGGCTTTTAAGGACGAAAATAATTGAGAAGAACACAAATGGCTTGAGCAACCATCGTTTTATCGTTACGGATGACACAGCTTCGCCTTCTTTCTTAAGAATAAACATGTTTCCCGGCTGGAAGGAAACAGCGGCATGAGGACAAAAGAATACCATTATCAATAAAGCCTATTATGCAGCGCCAGGCAAGGAATGTCAAAAATCAGAAACCGCCGCATACCCTTTGGGGAAAGCGTAAAATCAATCCTGAATGAATCCAAGGGCCGGTAACGCCCTCAGGCAGGTTTATATCCGTGATAAAGGACGAAAATGACGTCTGAGCCAAAAGAAAAATCCGGGAATTAATGGAGGTGATGCATGATGAGCTATGCAGAAATCGCTTTATCCGTGAGGGCACTGGTCGAGTATGCCTTCAGCAGCGGCAGTCTGGAGCCGGGATTCCGCAGCGGTGCGGCTATGGTGGAGGGTACGCGCAGCCATCAGCTGATTCAGAAGCAATATAAGGAAGCGGACCGTAAAGAGGTGTATTTAAAAACGGAGATTCCGCATGGGGATCTGCTGTTCATCATCGACGGGCGCTGCGACGGCCTGCTTGCAGCCGGGGACGGCAGCCTGACTGTGGAGGAGATCAAATCCATTGCCGGAACGCCGGATTCTGCCTTGGAAGGACGTGAGGTACACTGGGCGCAGGCTTTCATGTATGCCTATATCCTCACGCAGGATCTGGATCTCCCGGCAATACAGGTTAAGTTAACCTATGTGCAGCGGGGAAGTGAGGAGCAGTATAGCCTTTACCGGGAAATGACCCGCGAAGAGCTGACAGCCTTTGCTGAAGAGACGGTAGCCAAGTATGCGCCGTATGCTGAAATGATGGTCCGCTACAGGGCGAAGAGGGGAGAGAGCATCCAAAGCTTGTCGTTTCCGTTCTCGGGTTACCGGCCCGGCCAGCGTCATTTCGCTGCTGCAGTCTACACTTCGATTGCAGAGGGGGCCAATCTCTTCGCGCAGGCCCCCACAGGCATCGGCAAAACGATGTCCACCCTGTTCCCGGCGGTCAAGGCACTTGGTGAGGACAAGGTGTCCGGCATCTTCTATCTGACCGCCAAGACGGTTACACGGATTGCGGCACAGGAGGCGGTGATGATGCTGAACAGCCGGGGGCTGCATCTGCATGTGATTACGCTTACGGCCAAGGAGAAGGCATGTTTCCGTGAGGAAGGAAGCTGCGGTGCGGATTCCTGTCCTTTTGCAGAAGGCTACTATGACCGGATCAATGCCGCCATGCTCGATATGCTGGAGCACGAAACGCTGATGACGCGCGAGACCATTGCCGCTTATGCCCGAAAGCATGAGGTCTGCCCGTTCGAATTCTCCCTGGATGCCGCCTACGCCTGCGACATTGTCATCTGCGATTATAATTATATCTATGACCCCCGGATCAGCCTGAAGCGGATGTCCGAGGAGCGGAAGAAAAAAACGGTGCTGCTCGTGGATGAAGCGCATAATCTGGTGGACCGGGGGCGGGAGATGTACTCCGCCTCGCTTACCAAGGCGCCGTTCCTGGGACTTCAGCGGCAATACAAAACGGTGAATCCGCGGCTAAGCAGCACCGCGAAAGCCGTAAATGCCTTCTTCATTGCGCTGCGTAAGAGCTGCGGGGACAAAGGGGCTGGAGAATGGAAGGAGTATCCCGCAGAGCTGCCGGAGCTGCTCGAACTTTTCGCTTCCGAAGCCGAACTGGAGCTGCTGCATGCTTCCCCGCTGATTACTCCGCCGGCGGAGGAGGGGGAAGCCGGCAGCCTGCTGGATACGTTCTATGCGGTACAGGGAATGCTTCGTACGTTCAAGACCTATGATGAGCGCTACATTACCTACGCGGAAGTGCGCAGCGGTGATGTGTACCTGAAGCTGTTCAATCTCGATCCGTCGCATTTGCTGCAGCAGATGGCTAAGAGCTTCCGCAGCCAGATCCTGTTCTCGGCGACACTCTCGCCGCTCTCGTATTACAGGGATATGATCGGCGCAGATGAGGAGGACTACAGCCTGAGCCTGTCCTCGCCTTTTCATAAAGAGCAGTGGCAGGTATCTGTGCTTCCGGTATCCACCCGCTACCATGACCGGGACGCCTCCTTACAGCCGCTTAGCGATGCACTGAAAGGGATGGTCTCCAGGAAAGGCAATTACCTGGTCTTCTTCCCCTCTTATCTCTATTTGAAGAATGTATATGAAGTGTTCACTGAGAAATACCCGGAAGTCGCTACCCTGCTGCAGGGCAGCGGGATGAGCGAGACCGAGCGGGAGAACTTCCTCGCGGCGTTCCGCCCGGACAATCCGGATACCCTGCTCGGCTTTGCCGTGCTGGGCGGCATTTTCTCCGAAGGGGTGGATTTGCCGGGCGACCGGCTGAATGGTGTAATGGTGGTTGGGGTCGGCCTGCCGCAGGTGGGGCTGGAGCGCAATCTGCTGCGGAGCTACTTTCAGGCACAGGGGAAGAACGGGTTCGATTACGCCTATGTCTACCCGGGCATGTGCAAGGTGCAGCAGGCAGGGGGCCGGCTGATCCGCAGCGAGAACGACAGTGGAATTATTGTGCTGGCGGATGACCGCTTTCTCCAGAATTCTTACCGGCAGCTGCTCCCCGAGGAGTGGCGGGACTACTTTGTCATGGCATAAGCAGGTATAATCGAATGAAAAGGCATTCATCAGACAACAGGAGGTAAGGACATGACGCTAAATATCGGAATAGTCGGAACAGGGTGGTTCTCCAAGGTACATGCGGATTTGCTGGCAGGGATGGAGGATGTATCACTGAAGGCAGTCTGCGGCAGCAGCAAGTCAAAGGGTGAGGACATGGCCCGTCCTTACGGAGCCGAGGGCTATGGGGATATCATCGAGATGCTGGATGCGCACAAGCTGGATGCCGTCTATATCTGCGTGCCTCCACAGTCACACGGGGCGATTGAACGGTCGCTGATCCGAAGAGATATCCCTTTCTTTGTCGAGAAGCCGCTGGGCTCAAGCACGGCCATTCCGGCCAGCCTGCTGCAGGATATTAAGGAGCATCAGCTGCTGACTTCCGTCGGCTATCATTTCCGGTATCAGGAGAACATCCAGCGGCTGAAGCAATCGCTAAGTTCGGACAAGGTAGGGATGATCGTCGGAGAATGGATGGGCGGGATGCCGGGCGTGGCCTGGTGGCGCAACCAGGAGCAGTCCGGCGGACAATTCACGGAGCAGACTACGCATATCGTCGACCTGCTGCGTTACCTGGCTGGTGAGGTAACCGAAGTCTATGGGATGTTCGGCAACCGGATTATGCACGAGAAGCATGAAGGGGTGACTGTGTCCGATGTGGGTACAGTGTCCCTGAAGCTGGAGAGCGGCATCATTGCCAGCATCTCCAACACCTGTGTGCTGCCAGGGGAAGTGGGTAAAGCGGGCATCAGCTTCTATAATGATAACGGAATGCTCGACTGGAACCCGGAACGTCTGCTGGAAGTCCGCAGCGGGGACAGCAAGGAATTCAAGAACACTGGTAACCCCTATGCGGTGGAGAGCGAAGCATTCCTGCATGCTGTGCGGACCGGAGACCGTTCCCGCATTCTCAGCGATTATGAGGACGGATATAAGACCTTGAAGGTGACCTGCGCAGCTTATGATTCCGCACAGAGCGGAGTGCCGGTGAAGCTGTAGGCTTGTACGGTTACTATGTAGAAAAAAGACCGGCAGCATGGCTTTCGCCGTGTGCAGCCGGTCTATGGCCCAAGCCGGGACGGCCTAGTGGAGGAAAACCGCGATTAGTGCCGGCGCAAGCCCGATAGAGAACAGCGCCGTCAGAATCATCGCGATACTGGAGATGGTGCCGGTCAGCGAACTCAGCTCGAAGGCTTTGGACGTGCCTGTACCATGCGCTGCGGTTCCCAGCGATACCCCGCGCGCAATTTCATTGTCAATGCGGAAAAGGCGGAGCACGGACGGTCCCATCATCGTTCCCAGTACACCGGTCAGAATGACGAAGACCGCTGTAATGCTGGGAACGCCGCCGATGCTTTGCGAGATGCTCATGGCGATCGGTGTGGTCACCGAGCGAGGCACCAGACTGGTTGCCAGATCACCGCTAAGATGCAGCCATTTGGCCAGCAGCATGGATGAGATCACGGCAATAACCGTTCCTGACAGCACGCCTGCCGCAATTTCGGCGGCGTGCTTTTTGAGTACCCTGAAGTTTTTATGGAGTGGGATCGCAAAGGCGATAGTCGCCGGCTGAAGCAGGTCCGATAGCCATTTGCCTCCCGCATTGTAAGATTCATAGGAGCTGCCCGTCATCAGCAGGAAGGCGATGATCAGCAGCGGTGTAATAATCAGCGGTGAAGTGTACATTTTGCCGCTGGAGGCATAGATGCGTTTGGCCAGGAGGTAGACAGCGATGGTGAGTCCAAGAAATAATAATCCGGTTATCATGAGCTTCTACGCTCCTTTATTCTATAAATAGCACCTGTGAGTACCCCGGAGCCGGCCATTACAGCAAACGTACCCACGAGTACAACCGCCAGCACCTGCAGACCGTCTGCCTCGAGCAGCTTCGAGTATTTCATAACACCTATAGCGGAAGGGATGAAGAAGAGCAGCAGCTCGGCAAGCAGCCACGAGGCGCCAACCTCTACCCAGTTCAGCCGGATCACACCGGACTCCAGCAGCAGAAATAAGAGAATCATCCCGATAATGCTTCCGGGAAGCGGAATATGCAGAAATGAGGTTAACGTATTCACCAGCAGGGAGAAGACGGTAAGTCCGGCAACCTGCAGTAAGCCTAAGGCGATCTTTTTCATAGCGATTACTTCCTTTCGTCTTACTGAAAGTTTACAACCTTTTCTTTCATAGGTACAATGAATAGATTGAATATCTCACATTCCTTTCATCTATACATGGAGGTTATCGTTATGGACATCAGACAGCTGGAGTATTTCGTGCAGGCGGCCAGGCTGAACAGCTTCTCCAGGGCGGCGGAATCGCTGTACATTACCCAGCCCACGATCAGCAAGATGATCCGCAATCTGGAGATTGAACTGGGGGCGGATCTATTTTACCGGGAGGGCAAAAGCATCCGTCTGACCGATGCCGGCGAGCTTCTGCTGGTTAAGGCGCAGAATATTGTGGAATCCTTCACGAGCCTCTCCTCAGAGCTGGACAGTCTGCGCAATTTGAAGCAGGGGCATATCCGCATTGGGCTGCCTCCTATGGTAGGAGCCAGTTTCTTCCCTGCTGTCATCGGGGAATTTCACCGACGTTACCCGGAAGTGACGATAAGGCTGCATGAAGACGGTGCCAAAAAGGTAGAGGATGATGTGGAGTCCGGCCTGCTTGATATCGGGGCGATTGTCCTGCCTGTCAACAGAGCCAAGTTTCACTGCTTCACCTTTGTGGAGGAGAAGCTGCAATTGCTGGTTCCCGCAGGACACCGTCTGGACGGGGCGCAGAATGTGCCGCTGAAAGAGCTGGCAGAAGAGGAATTCGTGCTGTTCCGGGAGGACTTCGCCCTGCATGACCGGATTATATCGGAATGTGTCAAAGTAGGCTTCCAGCCCAAGGTGGTCTATGAGAGCTCTCAGTGGGATCTGATCAGCCGGATGGTAGCTGCCGGAATGGGCATTGCGCTGCTGCCGGAGACCATATGCCGGGATATGGACCGTTCACGGATCGCTGTCATCCCCCTGACCGAGCCTGTGATTCCCTGGCAGCTGGGGATGATCTGGCGCAGAGACCGTTATCTGTCCTTCGCGGCGCGGGAGTGGATCGCCTTCGCGATGAAAGTGCTCGGGGAACTGTAAACGACATTTTTTTCTTTTTTTTCAAAATATGTTTTTTGGCATCATGAATTATGATAAGGGAGAAGTTGATAGAGAGAAGGTGAGTAACCGTGAACCTTTACCAGAATTCTCCCCATAACCAGAGCAGGGATTATAGAGAAGATGAGCTTTTTCTTACTATAGAAAACTTAAGAAGTGAATTGCTGGAAGTGGCTCAGGAGCGGAGTCTGAGTGATCATGCGGTTCTGGAACTCAGCCAGCGGCTGGACGGATATATTGTCCTGGCCCAGAATCTGATGATGGAGAGTCTGCGCAGCCGCAAGAACGGGGCAGCAGGGTACATCAAGAACACCAAAAACCAGCGGATCAGAAATAAAGCAGCCTTGCAGCAGTAGTCTAAATTATACAATAACTCCAGTTAGCGTCTGGATGTTGAGGTCTCACGATGTGGGGCCATTTTGTTGTGCTTTCAATAGTCATCACCTATAATGGCAATAAATAGAAGGGTTACAAGTGAATCCTTGAGGAGGTGCCGGGTGGAGGCGAAACTGACAACGCTACGAACGGAAATTGAGAAAAATTTGTCCCGCTCGGGCCATAATCTTGCCTCATTTGCCAAAATATCCGGACTCAACCGCGGTAGTCTCAGTGCGATCCTTCATGGCAATCCGCCCAAGCCGATTTCTCTGGGACAAATGGATGCGATGACCCGGGCATTCGGATTCCCGGAGGGCTGGCTGTATCCGCTATATGTGGAAGAGTGCTTTAGTGAGGACAGAATTTCCCGGCGCCGTGTGGAGCCTTTTTTGGTCCGGTGTGCAGAAATTGGCAAGCAGCAGTGTATTGATGAAGTGTTGAGCAGAATTATGGAATACCCTAGGCCGCTGGATATCGTCTATACGGTTGCGGAGAGGCTGTTCTGCAGCGGCAAGACACAGGAGTCGGTCGTGTTCTACAGGCTTATTGTAGAGAATGAGCCGGATAGCTACTCAGAACGGCTGGCCATCAGCCAGTACCGTATTTTCAAATCCCTGCAGTCTACTCCTGATGTGGATATGGAACAGAAGCTGCGCGCGGTAATCCGCTTCGAGCCGTTTCGCGGTCTGCTTCCCGAGGACATGCAGCTCGACGGGCTGCTTAAGCTGGCGAAGGTATGCTTTGCCCTGCACCGCTGGAAGGATGTAGAGAAATATGCCGATGAGCTGAGGGCATTAGCCCATGGGATCTACCGTGAGGAGCTGCGCAGAAGCAAGGGGAAACGGGTGGAGGCTTTCCAGGCGGAACGCCCGCTGGTAGTCTATTATGGCCATGGTTATCTATTGAAGGCTTCGGCGCTTACTAAGCGGGGAGAATATGAGCAGGCCAAGAAATACACCGCCGGTTATGCGGATCTGGGATGGTTTGAGCTGCTGGATGATGAAGGGCGCAGTGCCGTGGATAGCTTCCGGCTGTTTGCTGTAGCCAATGGCTTTACTCTTGAGATATTAATGGGCAATACTTCGGTGCTGCCGGCATATATAGCTTTTTTGGCAGAGCATCCCGGTGAGATCCTATCCGGTATGGTCATTATCCTGGAGTCGGCCAACCGTTTCGGATTCTCTGCAGACGCTGTGCTGTCACGCTTTTCCAGGGAAATGCTGCGGTTTGAACAATTTCAGGACCCGATTAATGTGGACCGTGTGTACCGTCTTTATTACCAAATCGCCATGTATTATATCTCCCGTAAACAGTACTCCAAGGGAATTGACTATATTATTCAATGTCTGCGGTTAACCGTCAGGCTGAATAGCGGAAAGGACTTCATTAATTGTGTGACGCTGTTCGAATTGAACAGAGATGCTTCCTCCGACACCCAGCAGACCGCTTACAGGGAGCTGCTGCGGGAGGTAAGACAGCGTGAAGAAGTTACTGATCATGAGAGCCAGCGTTTTGGCGTTATTTAGCTTTATCATTACTTTATCTAAGGATTACTCCCCGGCCATCCGTGCTGAGGGAGCTTTTGTACGTGGTTATGTGAAAAAAAGTACAAACATCTATCTACCTGCGTTCTTCAATCTGTAATAATTGATAGCGTATTCAGGAATTGACAAAGGTTTGCCCGGAAAATATAATTAGGTAGCCTAATTAATATAGTATTTAATTATTTGTATACCTAACTAAAAAAGAGGTGGGAACATTGGGATAAATAGAGAAGATGAAAATTCAGTCGGACACAAGCTTTTCTCCGCACTCCGGAAGCTGCGCAAAGGCCACCTGCATCATTCCGTGGAGGGTCATAAGCCAAGTGAGATGACTTTATTGATATGTATTGCACGGGCGTCCCATTCATCTGATGTAGGACTCAAGGTTTCTGAAATCAGCCGCTTTCTGGGGCTGACTCCGCCCACGGTCACCCAGCTGATCAACAGTCTGGAGGCTAAGCAGATGGTGGAACGGCAAGCCGACGCCTCCGACCGGAGAGTGGTACGCATCAAGTTGACGGAACAGGGGAAAATTATTACCCGCAAGGCCAAGAAGCACATGGACACCACGCTTAACAAAATGGTGGAGTATCTGGGTGAGGAAGAGTCTGACCAGCTGGCAGAGCTGCTGCTTAAAGTACATGCCTTCATGAAAGACAATCCTCCGCCTAATCTAGACCGGTTACAAATGAACGGAGATGAGAAACTTGATTAAATTACTAAAGCATTTGAGACCCTTCCGATTGGCAATAGCCGCAGTACTGATTCTCGTATTCCTGCAGTCCATGGGGGATTTGTATCTCCCGACCCTGATGAGTGACATTATTGATAAGGGGATTGTAGATGGCGATCAGCCTTATATCTGGAGAATCGGCGGCTTCATGCTGCTGGTAGCGGCCGGCGGTGCAGTCTGCTCCATTATTGCCAGCTATCTGTCGGCTAAGGTTGCAGCCGGCTTCGGTAAGAACACCCGGTCACGGATGTTCAACCATGTCGAGAACTTCACGCTGCATGAATTCGACAAGCTGGGTACGGCATCATTAATTACACGTACCACCAACGATATTACACAAGTCCAGACCGTATTAACTATGATGCTTCGCATGATGATTGGTGCTCCGATGATGATGATCGGCGGGATCATTATGGCGGTGTCCGAGGATGCCAAGCTCTCGCTGATCTTTGTAGTGGTCATTCCGCTGCTGGTTGGAGCGATCTTCTTCATTGGAATGAAGGGGCTTCCGCTGTTTAAAGCCATCCAGATCAAGCTGGATAAATTAAACCTTGTGCTGCGTGAGCATCTGACCGGTATCCGCGTAATCCGCTCGTTCAACCGGATTGAGCATGAGAATAAGCGGTTTAGTCTGGCCAATGCAGATCTGACGGATACTGCAATCAAAGTGAATAAGGTTATGGCCGGACTGATGCCGCTGATGATGATCGTGATGAACTTCTCCATGATCGCTATCCTCTATTATGGTGGAATCCGGATTGGCGACGGCGATCTCCAGGTAGGTTCACTAATGGCCTTCATTCAATATGCAATGCAGATTATGTTCTCCCTCATCATGGTTTCGATGATGTTTGTCCTGATTCCAAGAGCCTCTGCCTCTGCACTGCGTATCAATGAAGTCCTCGATATGCAGCCTGAAATTACGGATCCGACAACCGCAGACCTGAAGACTACGGCTACAGCTACCCATGCGGACGGCCGTGACGGAATGCGCGGTTTTGTGGAGTTCGACAATGTATCCTTCTCTTACCCGGGGGCTGAACAGCCTGCGCTGTCCGGAATTACCTTCAGTGCACGCCCCGGCGAGATTACAGCTATTATCGGCGGAACCGGGTCAGGGAAATCAACGCTGCTAAGCATGATTCCAAGATTCTATGATGCTATTGAAGGTGCGATCCGCGTCGATGGAGTGGATGTACGCCAGATGACGCAGGAGGATCTGCGGAGCAAGATTGGCTATATCCCGCAAAAAGCCGTGCTGTTCACCGGTACCATTAACGAGAATATCCGTTACGGGAAGGAAGACGCTACGGAGGATGAAATCCTTCATGCCGCCAAGGTGGCCCAGGCCTATGATTTCGTAACCGCTATGAAGGACGGCTTCAATTCGGAAATCTCCCAGGGCGGAGGTAATGTCTCCGGCGGCCAGAAGCAGCGTTTGTCCATTGCCCGTGCACTGGTACGGAAACCGGAAGTGTATCTGTTTGATGACAGCTTCTCGGCGCTTGACTTCAAGACCGATGCCAAGCTGCGTGCTGCCCTGAAGGGGGAGACTACAGAATCTACAGTCCTTATTGTCGCACAGCGTGTAAGTACGGTTATGGATGCAGACCGGATTATCGTACTGGATGACGGTGAAATTGTCGGAATGGGCACACACCGTGAGCTGCTGGATAACAATGAGGTGTACCGCGAGATCGTATCCTCGCAGTTGTCAGAGGAGGAAATAGCATGAGTGAGCAGAATAGAGACATGAAACCGCCCCGGCGTTCAGGTGGCGGCTTCGGACCGGGCGGAGGACCCGGCGGTCCGGGCATGAGGATGCCGGCTGAGAAAGCCAAGGACTTCAAGGGAACGCTGCGGCGCCTGACCCGGTATTTGCGCCCGCGCCAGGTTCAGCTGATTATTGTGTTTGTGATGGCGATTGCCAGTACCATATTCAGCATTTTCAGCCCTAAAGTAATGGGTAGAGCTACCACCAAATTGTTTGAAGGCGCCTATGGCAAGCTGATGGGTGTACCTGGAGCGGAGATTGATTTTGGCTATATTAATGATATCCTGATTCTCCTGGCCGGACTGTATCTGTTAAGCTCACTGTTCAGTTATATACAGCAGTATGTAATGGCCGGTGTGGCGCAGAAGGTCGTATATGATATGCGTGAGCAGATCAACAGCAAGCTTGAACGGCTGCCGCTGAAGTATTTCGATTCCCGGACGCACGGGGAAATATTAAGCCGGGCGACCAATGATGTAGACAATATCAGTACTACCCTGCAGCAGAGCTTGACCCAGCTTATTACGTCCATTGTGACGATTATTGGTGTCATCGTAATGATGCTTACCATCAGCCCGTGGCTGACGTTGATTACCATAGTAACGCTGCCGCTGAGCTTCGTGGTCATTATGCTGATCACCAAACGCTCACAGACCTATTTCATCGGCCAGCAGAAGTCGCTGGGACAGCTGAACGGTCATGTTGAGGAAATGTATACCGGACACCGTATTATCAAAGCGTTCGGACGCGAGAAGAACTCTTTGAAGGACTTCAACAAAATTAATGATGACCTGTACAATTCCGGCTGGAGATCCCAGTTTATCTCCGGGATTATTATGCCGCTGATGATGTTTATCGGGAACCTTGGTTATGTGCTCGTCTGTGTGGTCGGCGGGATCTTCGTAACCAAAAAAGCGATTGATGTCGGGGATATCCAGGCCTTCATCCAGTATTCGCGCCAATTCACTATGCCGATTACGCAGACAGCCAATATCGCCAACATCATCCAGTCCACCATCGCTTCGGCGGAACGTGTATTTGAACTGCTGGATGAAGAAGAGGAAGTTCCTGAGGTGGGGACTTCACTTGCGAAGCGTCCAGCGGATGCAGAAGAGGGCTCCGTGGAATTCCGCCACGTGAAGTTCGGCTATAAAGAGGATGCTATCCTCATTGAAGACATGAATATCGAGGTCAGCCCGGGACAGACTATTGCCATTGTAGGTCCGACCGGAGCCGGCAAAACGACCCTGATCAACCTGCTGATGCGCTTCTATGAGATCAGCGGCGGGGAGATTGTGATCGATGGTGTCAACATCACCAATATGAAGCGCAGCGAGCTGCGCAGCAAATTCGGTATGGTGCTCCAGGATACCTGGCTGTTCAACGGCACCATCCGTGACAATATCGCTTACGGCCGGGAAGGTGCTACGGAGGCTGATGTGGTCCGGGCAGCCAAGGCTGCACATGCCGACCACTTCATCCGTACGCTGCCGCTGGGCTATAACACGATCCTGAACGAGGAAGCCTCGAACATCTCCCAAGGGCAAAAGCAGCTGCTTACTATTGCCCGGGCAATCCTGGCCGATCCTTCAATCCTGATTCTGGATGAAGCCACCAGCAGCGTCGATACCCGCACGGAGGTGCAGATCCAGAAGGCTATGAATACGCTGATGAACGGCAGAACCAGCTTCGTTATCGCTCACCGCCTGTCCACCATCCGTGATGCGGATCTGATTCTGGTTATGAATCAGGGCAGCGTGATTGAGAAGGGCACCCATCTGGAGCTGCTTGAAGCAGGCGGCTTCTACGCCGACCTCTACAACAGCCAGTTTTCCGGGGATGATCTGCCGGACGTGGGCTAAACGGTATATGACCGCGGGTAAACTGTAGAGATTTACTCCAAACATCTGCTCTAAAATGTACTGTGAAGATGTATTTTAACAATCGGCTGTATCCCTCAGCTTAGCTCATAGCCCCGGCGTTCACTGCAGGCAGTCTGCGTGAACGCCGGGGCTTTTACTATATACGGTCAGTTGAGCTGGAATTAGGTGGCGGTAAAGGACTATTCGCTTAAAAATCCTGCATAAAATACAACAATCCCCCCGGTAAATCAGCCTAAAATCAAAATTGTTGTACAAAAGGCAACATTTCCCGTCTTTGAAGTAACATAACGTGGTAATTGTTGTATATCATACAATAATTCACCTGTGTACGCATTTATCTAAGGAGCAAAGTTGTACTCTGTGCAACATTTCGGGCAGAATCATGCCGCGCGGCTTAAGTAGAGCCATCTATTTTCCTTTGGTATCATATACTAGTTTCCAGATAATAATAGAAATAAAGACAACGGAGTTCACCCGTCATAGACACTATGAATCAGGGGGTTCTTGAGGCAATGTCGGCCACTGTAACTCTAACTATCTATTATTTTAGAAAAAAGGTTTGCTTAAAATTTTTAGGGTATATATGATAAGGATAGTAAAAATGACCCGCGGCTCATTTTAGGCTTGCGGATGGGAGAGAGGATGAAAGGAATGTCAGGCTACGGTAAATGGGTAGCAGGAGGCAAAACAAAATGGATTACCCTTCTGGTGTGGATTGCAGTTGTAGGGGCTTTGACTATGATCTGGCCTTCGGTGAACTCGCAGGTTGTCAATAACGCGCCCAACCTGCCGGAGGATTCGCAATCTGTCCGCGCAGCAGCCCTTGCAGAGGCAGAATTCCCTGCCGGAAGCGGTGTACCGGCCTTGCTGGTATGGCATCGTGAAGGCGGATTATCAGAGGATGATCTCTTACATATAACTGCTGTATACTCCAAGCTTGAACAGCAGCCGCTCGCGCATCAGAACTTCGTTCCGCCGCTTGGTCAGCTGCCGCCGCAGGCGCTGCAGGCTTCACTGTCGGAGGACAGAAGCACACTCGTCACACCGGTGCTGTTTGACAAGAAGGCAGACAGTGACCAGCTCGGGGAATCGCTGACTGAGATGAAGAAGCTGGTGAGTACTGAAACAGGCACAGACCCTTCTGTAGTGAAGCAAGACAGCGGCGACTTAAGCCTGCGGGTTACCGGCCCTGTCGGGATATCGGTAGATGCCACAGGCCTGTTCAAGAATGCCGACGTTTCACTGCTGATTGCAACGGTAATTCTGGTGCTGGTCTTCCTGCTCCTGATCTACCGATCGCCGATTCTGGCATTGATACCGCTCATTGGCGTCGGCTTTGCTTATGGCGTGACTAGTCCGCTGCTTGGCAAGATGGCAGAGGAAGGCTGGATTACGGTGGATTCGCAGGCCGTATCTATTATGACGGTGCTGCTCTTCGGGGCGGGGACAGACTACTGCCTGTTTATGATTTCCCGGTTCCGCCAGATGCTGAAGGTTGAGGAGAACAAGGGACGTGCACTGCTGAGTGCAATCACCCATTCCTCCGGAGCGATCGCCATGAGCGGATTCACAGTTGTCCTTGCGCTCTTCGCGCTGCTGCTGGCCAAATACGGGGCGTACCAACGCTTTGCGGTTCCGTTCAGTGTCTCCATTCTGATTATGGGGATTGCCAGTCTGACGCTGGTTCCGGCACTATTGGCTATCTTCGGGCGAACCTCGTTCTTCCCGTTTGTTCCGCGCACTCCGCAAATGGAGATTGAGCGGGCCAAGGCCAAGGGGAAGCCGGTACCGCAGCCGAAGCGTTCGTCCCAAAAAGGAATCGGGTATCTTGTCATTTCCCGGCCATGGGCGATCGTGGGAGTAACCGTGGTGGTATTGGGCATTCTGGCCTCGTTCTCCAGCGGAATTAAATTCACCTATGATATCCTGTCCTCCTTCCCGAAAGATATGGAATCGCGTGAAGGGTTCGACCTGATCGGCAAGCAGTTCTCTCCCGGAGAGCTGGCGCCGGCTAAGCTGATGGTGGATACAGAGGGCCTGAGCGGCGGAGAGGATCTGAAGGTCATCCTGGGAGGCCTGTCCTATGTGGACGTAGTGTCTGATCCGCAGCAGGGGGCCGTCAATAAGAACATCACTGCATATGATATTGAATTCAAGGCTAATCCGTATTCCATCGAGGCGATGAATCACATTCCGGCACTTCAGGCTACTGTAGAGCAGGCTCTGGCGGAGTCGGGAATAGAGAACGCGCAGGATAAGGTATGGATTAGCGGACAGACCGCTACCCAGCATGATACCAAGGAGCTCGGTGAACGGGATACCGATCTGATTATACCGGTGGTTATCGGGATGATTACAGTGCTGCTGCTGATCTATCTCCGATCTGTAGTGGCGACCATTTATCTGGTGGCTACAGTAATTCTCTCCTTCTTCTCGGCACTCGGCCTGGGCTGGATTATTATTCATTATCTGCTCGGTGCAGATGCGATTCAAGGCGCAATTCCGCTCTACTCCTTCGTCTTCCTGGTAGCGCTGGGCGAGGATTATAACATCTTCATGATCTCGAATATCTGGAAAAAGCGTAAAACTATGCCGCTGAAGCAGGCCATCGCCGAAGGTGTGAACGAAACCGGATCGGTAATCACCTCCGCCGGACTCATTCTGGCTGGTACCTTCGCCGTATTGGCGAGTCTGCCGATTCAGGTGCTGGTGCAATTCGGCATCATCACCGCGATTGGTGTGCTGCTCGATACCTTCGTGGTCCGGCCGTTCCTGGTTCCGGCCATCACCGTGCTTCTGGGCCGCCGGGCCTTCTGGCCGGGCAAGCATCAGGACATGAGCGAGTCTCCGGCAGCAGGCCGCGAATAACCGGGTTGTGAACTACAGAAGCAACAACAGGGATGCCCCGTCAAGCCTTAAAGGCTGCGGGGCATCCCTGTTGTGTATATGCGTATAACGGCTAGATTCAGTTACCGGAAGTTCGGCTGAGTACCAGCTCATACTTGTCGAGTGAGGCGCCGATAATGGCTTCATTCCGGCCGGCCCCGCGGTGCGAATCGCGGAAGGCGGGGCTGGACGTCCAGCCGCTCAGCGCTTCCTCGCTCTCCCAGACAGTACAGATCTTCAGTTCCTCCACGCCTTCTTTGGGCGCGCCCTGCCAGACCTCCATGCGGATAAATCCGGGCATGCTCTGCACTCCATTGTCTGCGCCGAAACGCGAGGCGAGTGCTTCCCCATGTCCTTCTTTGATCTTAATCGTGTTGGTGACTACCAGCATGCCAAGTCCTCCTCATAGGGTGTGGGTGAAATCTGCCTTAGTTATTGCGGATTGGTCGTCCAGATGCCAGCGGTCTTCAGGAAGACGCGGTCTGGAAGCTTCAGGGCAGCGAGCGTCAGCTCGGCCACATCCTCGGGCTGCATCATCCGGTCTTCATCGCCGATCTTCAAGCCGGCACCGGTGGCCAGACCTGTGTTGACGGTGCTGGGGGTCAGTGCCACGACACGGATATTATGCTTGCGGACCTCCATCGCCAGCGCTTCCGTCATACCCATCAGAGCAAACTTGGAAGCACAATAGGCTGAGCCTGTAGCGAAGCCGCGTTCTCCTGCTGTAGAAGAGATATTAATGATGTTGCCGCTGGAACGCTCAATCATAGCAGGCAGTGCCGCACGGGTTACATAATAAGTGCCGAACAGATTGATCTGCATATGGCGCTCCCAGTCAGCGGGGTCCATCTCCAGGAAAGTGCCAAACTGGGCAATCCCGGCATTGTTGATAAGCGCGTCGAACGGGCCAAGGTCATTCTGCAGGGCGACAACAGCCCGCTCTGCTTCTTCACGCACCGCGATATCAGCTACAGCAATGCTGACCTTGATGTCATATACCTCAGTCAATGCCGATTTCAGTGCCTCCAGATCTGCTGAAGTTCTGGAGATAAGCCCCAGGTTGGCGCCTTCTTTAGCGAGTGCCATCGCGAGTGCTTTGCCGATGCCTTTACCTGCACCTGTAATTACAATACTGGTTCCTCTTAAATCCATAACCTGTCGTCACGCTCCTTAAGATAGGAAATTCTATATATTGGATGAACATAAGGCTATTATACCTGAGCGGACAGAGACAATCACGCCGGGACAGGCGGAGAGGGACAAGACAGTTCATTCTAATTGAATGTCTCTGTACACTGCTGTATAGGAAGCAGGCTCACTGCTTGGCTGTGAGGTTCTTAAGCGGCACTGTGGCCGGTCCTTCGAGCACATCGCCCTCATAAGAGAAGCGGGAGCCGTGGCACGGGCAATCCCAGGAGCGTTCCCCGTCATTCCACTCGCATTCACAGCCCATATGTGTGCAGGTTCTGTCCACGAGATGCAGCTTGCCCTCAGGGTCGCGGTAGCCGCCAACCCGTTTGCCGTCATGGAAAACAACGGCCCCTTCGTCCGGCGCAAGCTCGTCTGTTTTTTTATGGATAATCTCCACTTTTCCGGCTACAAGCTCTTTGGCGACCGAGAAGTTCTGCACGATGAAATTTTTGATGCCCGGATTAGCCTTGAAGCGTGTCGGATCGTACAGCTCCTTATAAGGGTTGCTGCTTCCCATAATTCCATCTGCAATCATGCGTGCAGCCAGCGTTCCGCTGGTCATGCCCCACTTGGCGAAGCCTGTGGCAATATAGACTTCTTCATCCTCCGCCCGCTTGCCGATGTAGGGGACCCGGTCCAGGGTAATCAGATCCTGCGCCGACCAGCGGAAGGGAATGCTGCGGATGCCGAGCAATTCTCCCGCAAACTTCTCCAGATTCTCATAGTGGCCGAAGGTGCAGATGCCCTGTCCGGTCTTGTGGTTATTACCGCCGACGATAACCAGTTTCCGCCCGTCCCATTCCACCGCGCGCAGCGAGCGGGTAGGTTCACTGGCACTCAGGTACATGCCGCCCTCATAATCTGCTTCCGGCTCAATAGCCAGACAATAGGACCGCTCCGCGTGCAGCCGCGAGAAATAGAGGGAGCCTCCATCATAGAATGGAAAATGGGAGGCGGACACGGCATGGCGGCATTTAATTTTGAACTTCTCCCCTTCGGTATAGAGAGTGAGATGCCCGTCCGTATCGACCTTTTCGCCGATCATCGTATGCTCGTATACCGTGCCGCCGTTGTCCAGCACGACCTGCAGCAGCCCTTTCAGGTACTCCAGCGGATGAAAACGGGCTTGTCCGGGCAGCCTGATCGCACCGCCGGCTCTCAGTGGCAGCGAAACCTGGTCCAGCCATTCTCCGGGCAGTCCAAGCTTGCGGTAGGCCTCGAATTCAGCAGCCAGCTGCTTGAGCGTCTTCTCATCTCCCATATCGGCATACAGATACGCAGCTTCCCGCGTCAACCCGCAGGACAGCCCCAGTTCTTCAGCCGTAGCGATCATCCATTCCAGCGCTTCACTGTTTGACTGGAAATAGAGCCGGGCCTGTTCTTCCCCAAAGTGCTTCAGCAGATCACTGTAGATCATTCCGTGCTGGGCGGTGATCTTGGCGCTGGTGAAGCCGGTGGTGCCGCCGAGGATCTCTCCGGCTTCGAGCAGAGAGACCTTATACCCGGCCTTGGACAGTAAATAAGCTGTCGTAATGCCGGTAATGCCTGCTCCGACAATAGCTACATCTGTGACATGATCTTCCGCAAGCTCCGGAAAAGAGGGCAGCTCCGTGCTGCCCCTCCATAATGATTCCGGAAATTGCGGAAGACCTTGCGAGCGGTGATCCTGTGAATTCATGAGTTGATCCCTCCATTAGTCATTATTCATTTCATTTATTACCACACTTCCGGTAAAAGAAACGCCTTAGCCCGGCTGAAGGTGCATGAAAAGAGGGCGACAGTGCCAAAATAAGGGGAAGTCCCCGGAAATTCGGGCCTGGAGGGAGAAAGATCCATGTCAGGACAAATGCATAAGCAGGGAGTGACCCTCGAATGGATCAGGGAACAGCTGAGCGGCTTCGGTGACCTTGAGGACAAGATCATGGCCGTTCCCTCTGGAGAGGTCAGCCTGCTGTATATCAAGAGTGTTACGGATGGACAGACCATCAGCCGGAATGTGGTTGCGCCGTTCTACGAGATGGGCGATCCGGCAGCTTACTACAGCTACATTGCGGATTACCCCGGAAGTGAGGAGGTTACAGAGGGGAAGCGCGCGCTGGACCTTCTGCTTAGCGGTTATGCCTGTATAGGCCAGGCTGGCCGGTTCTGCTTCTTCGATGCGCTCAAGGCTGAGGTTAGCGGCGTTAAAGAAACGATAACCGAGAGTATCAGCCAAGGCCCGTCAGATGCGCTGGGCGAGAGTCTGGCGGTTAATCTGAACCTGATCCGGCGGCGTTATCAGTCCTCGTCACTGAAGATGGAGTTCACCATCATCGGCAACGTGTCCAAGACCAAGGTGGCTATACTCTATGACGAGAGCAGAGTGAATCACAATGTCCTGGCCGAATTAAAAGAGAAGCTGGACTCTCTTAAGCTGGATGTTCTGCAGGCTGCCGGTGAGCTGGAGAAATATATCAGCAGCGACAAGCTGCGCATTTTCCCCAAAACGATTGTTACGGAGCGCCCGGACCGGGTGGTGTTCAATTTGGCTGAAGGCAAGGTCGCTGTAATGCTGGACACTACCGGATACGCGATTGTGCTCCCGTCTATTTTCAATGATTTCTTCACAGCTATGGATGATAAAATCCATCTTCCCTTTGTTGGACGTTTCTTAAAGCTGCTGCGCATTCTCGGTGTGGCCATGACGCTGTGGCTGCCTGCCCTGTACATTGCTTTCACCTCCTATAATCCGGAGATTGTGCGCGTGCAGATTGCCCTGCTGATTGGGGGAAGCCGTGCTACGGTGCCTTATCCTTCTTTTGTCGAGGTCATTCTTATGATGATCATGATGGAATTTCTGACCGAAGCGAGCTTGCGGCTGCCCCGGGCTATTGGTCCGACGGCCACTACGGTTGGCGGTCTGATTCTGGGCCAAGCCGCTACTGCGGCGGGACTGATCGGTAACATTATGATTATTCTGGTTTCCGTTGTGGCGATATCCAATTTCCTGATTCCGCTGAATATGATGAGCTTCTCCATCCGTGTGCTGAAATATTTCTTCGTCATAGCTGCGGCAGTGCTCGGTCTTGTCGGTGTTGTCATCTGCCTGGTGGGCTTCACCATGTATTTATGCAGCCAGCGCAGCTTCGGCCAGCCGTATTTCAAGATGTTTTTCCTCGATACGCTGGGAACGGCCCTGAGGAAGAAAAGCGGTGGGGAGTGATGGCTAAGAGCCGCTATTTCTATTGTCTTTTTCTCATGAATACCCTGATCAACATCATTAATTTCGCCCCCCGGGAGCTGATCGATGCCCGCTTTGACGGGGCGCAGTCCTCCATTCTGGTTGCGGTGGTTACGGGCACCCTGTTTATCTACCTGTTCACCAAAGTCATCAATAAATTCCCCGGACAGGGACTGCCGGAAATCTTCGGGTCGGCCTTGCCGAAGCAGCTGGCTGCTCCGCTGATTTTTGTATATGCGGTTCTCTGGTATATGGCCGGGGCGCTGATCCTGCTGTCCTTTGTGGACATTACGCTGCGTTTTATCAGCCCGGATACAGGGCCGTATGCAATATTACTCGGCTTCCTGGCCGTTGTCTGCCTGTGTTCCCGGATAGACTCGCTGTCATTGCTCTACGGACTGGAGCTTACGCTGGGGATTACCCTGCCTTTAATTCTGTATACAACAGTCAAGGCGATTATTAACCCGGATTTCAGCTGGGATGCCGTGCTACAGGTGATGACTCACTCTCTGCATGCCCCGGATATGAACAGTATTGCGGCCGCAACATTTACCTTCAGCGGTTATATCAATCTGGCGGTATTCAACCGGGTATTTCATGGACTGAAGCTGAGGCATATATGGATTCTAAGTCTGGAAGGTTTTCTGGTGCTTGCCATATGCTTTTTTGTGCCGATCGGATATCACGGGACCGTTGGCGTTGATCGGCATGTGTATACGTGGTTTACAACGGCAGACAGCATCCGCATCGAAGCCTTCTTGATCGAACGCATGCTGTATATCTTCTATTTCGCCTACATTACATTATCTCTGGTCAGCGCCATTATCCAGTGGCATGTCGGCAAAGAGCTGCTGCTCAGTCTGTTGCCCTCCACGGCTAAGAAGCCTAAGAAAAAACTGCGTCAGGAGATCGTTATCCTGGTCCTGTTTGCTGCCGGAGCCTTCGCCCTTATGCGTATGGATCAATACGACCTTAATTTGCTTGGGGTATTCCTGCTGCATATCCGCTGGTACGGGGAGCTGCTGCTGATTCTCCTGCTGTTCTGGTGCTACTGGATTGTAAGGAGGCGGAGGGGATGAGAACAAAAAGGAGTGCAGTCTGCCTTCTGCTGTTGCTGATGTGCATGACAGTGACAGGCTGCAATTTCAAAGATATCGACCGGAGAATATTTGTGGTCGCCATCGGGATCGATCCCGGCAAGGTGGAAGGAACATTCAAGGTGAGCCTGAAGCTGGCAATCCCGCAAGGGGATGTTACCAAGATCGATGAGAAGATGCAGATCCTTACCGAAGAATCGGAGAGTATCTCCGAGGCACTGCGCAGAATGAAGTCCAAAGTGGAGAAGGAGCTGGACTATGTCCACTGCAAGTCGCTGATCCTGGGTGAACAAATCGCTGCCAAAGACATCAGGCATGTGATGGACTGGGCGGTGCGGCGCAGAGATATCCAGCTGATCCTGAATTTTGCCATCGGAAGGCCGGGGGCGCTGGAAGTACTGCAGGTGAAGCCGCCGTCCGAGCGAATCCCGTCCAACTCGCTGATTCTGGCGATGAACGGACAAGGCACAGAGTCGCCCTTTATCTCCAGAGTGTTCTCCTATCAGCTGATGCGGAGTATTTATGAGAATGGTATCGATCCAATTCTGCCTATTATTGAAGCGCAGGGGGAAGAGCAGTTCCTAATCGATAAGATTGCCTTGCTGGATAAGAATAAAATCAAGCTTGTTCTCACGCCTGACGAGACCAGACTGTTCAATCTGCTGTCCCGGTCCAATCTGCGGACGAATTTTCCGGCTCACATAGGCGGCGGGATGTACCAGTACTATACAGAGAGCAGCTCCTCCAGCTACCGGATTGTGACGCAGCAGGAGGATAACCCGTACATCCGGTACAACATTAAGATCCGGGCAATTCTGGAGGAAAATAGTACTGAGGATATGGTAACTCACCACATGCTGAAGGAGATCGGGGAGTCAGGAGCAGCGGAACTCAGCAAGGCAGTTACAGCATTGCTGATCAGAATCCGGGACAGCGGGATGGACCCTATGGGCTGGGGGCTGCATTACGGGGCCCGGCACTGGAATAATGACACAGAAATGGCGGTATGGGAGAGGCTCTATCCCCGGCTGAAATTTCAGGTTAAGACGGATGTGGATGTGAAATACTCGGGAATGATCAAATAGAGTCCTGCCCGGATTGACGCTTCCGGCACTAGGACTTATACTTGATCTAAAAACAAGTTAGAGGATGATAAAGATGAGAACGCTGAACTTAACCTCTCAACGTCAGGCCGTGTATGATATCGTCCGTAATTCCCATGACCATCCTACTGCTGCAGAAGTAATGAACCGTCTTGTAGAGCAGGGGCATAACCTGGCCTATGGGACTGTCTATAATTCGCTGCGGTATCTTTCGGATAAACAAATGATCCGTGAACTGAAGCTCGGAGAGGCGGCCAGCAGATATGATGCCCGTCTGGACGACCATCAGCATATTATCTGTGAAATCTGCGGCGCAGTGGATGAAGTGATGAGTCAGGTTCCGCAGGCGTGGATTGATACGGTAGCGGAGGATACGGGTTATTCCATCACCCATACACATGTTGTATTTGGAGGCGTATGTCCAGCCTGCCGGAATAAGAATTCGCACTAGAAAAAAGAATAAATATAACAAAAGACCGTTTTCATAAAAACGGTTTTTTGCTGTGTATATATGAAAATTATTAAGCAATATAGGAGAATTATAATGAATTCCCGGAGAAAAGAGGATTTCCAGGGGCGATATTTAATTATATATTGAGGCTGCAGATTTATCGTGCTTAAGACCCATAAAGAAAGAGAGAGTGAGCCCATCATATGAATAAAAAGGCGCGTCTGACCATCCGCACGAAGCTAATTCTTACATATTTGCTTGTTTTGCTTGTACCCAGCATCATTATAGGCTGGCAGACCTATCAATCGGCCAGCAGTAAAGTCGGGGAGCAGCTCACCCAAAATGCCACGGAAAGTGTAGTGGCGGTTAACGAAATTATCGATGCAAACATTCAATCCAAAATTGATGATATTAACTACTTCGCTGCGCAGCTCACGGCGGATTCTATTAACAATGAAGCGGCGGGGGCGGGGGCGCCTGCACTGGAGGCCAGACTTAAGGAGTATGCCAAACTGCATTCCGATGTGCTTGATATTTATGCCGGAACCAGTAAAGGCAAGGGCATCCGTGCGGCTGATATCCAGCTGCCGGACGGCTATGACCCGCGCAAGGAGAACGCTTATATCAATGCGCTTAAGCATGGCAGCGGGATTGTGATCTCACCGGTATTCCAGACGGTAAATAATGAGTCGGCTATTGCCATTTCAGCAGTGCTGGAAGGCGGGAACGGGGTAGTGGGTCTGGATCTGAACCTGTCTTCGCTGGCCGATCTGACAGATATCAAGGTAGGCGAGGAAGGTTATATTCTGATTATCGACAGCAGCAAGAAATTCCTGGTTCACCCGACCGAAGCTATTGGCGAGGAGTCCTCACTTGATTTCGTGAAGCAAATGTTCGAAAGTGAGAGCGGCAGCTTCGATTATGACTATAAGGATTCCTCCAAGAAGATGACCTTCATGGTGAATGAGCTGACGGGCTGGAGAATCGGGGGGACCATCAGCAAGAATGAGATTACCCGTGCGACAAGTGATATCCGGGAGACGGTATTAATTGTAATCTCTGTTTCTGTATTGCTGGCGCTGGTGCTTATCTACTTCAATGTCTCGTCGATCCTGAAGCCGCTGATGCGGCTGCGCAGAGCGACAGAGCTAATCGCCGGGGGCGACCTGTCACAGGATATCGGGGACTTCCGCAGAGATGAGATTGGCCTGCTGGCTGAGAATTTCCGCCTGATGGTCGGCAATCTGCGGCAGATGATTACCGGTGTACAGGAGATGACCGACAATGTCTCCTCATCCGCCGAGGAACTGACAGCGGGGGCTGAGCAGACTACCAAAGCGATAGAGCATGTTACGATAGCGATCCAGGAGGTAGCTGCCGGAACAGAGCGCCAGGTTAACAGTGTCAATAAAGGAATGATAAGTACGGCTGCCACTACAAGCGAGGTAGAGCATATTTCCGGATTCATGGAGCAGGTATCGGCGATGATGGACAAGACCTCGCTCTCCGCTTCAGAGGGGAATGAATCTGTAATCAGCGTAGTCGATAAGATCAACGGGATTCATGAAACGGTAGAGGAGCTGGGCGGGGTCATTGATAAGCTTAATGAGCGGACCGGACAGATCCAGGGGATTGTCGGTGTAATTACCGGGATCTCGCGGCAGACCAATCTGCTGGCGCTGAATGCTTCCATTGAAGCGGCCAGAGCAGGCGAGCAGGGCCGCGGTTTCGCGGTTGTCGCCTCAGAGGTGCGCAAGCTGGCTGAAGAATCAGAGAAGTCGGCAAGAATGATCTCCGAACAGATTACTTCCATTAATGCGGAGATGATCCAGGCTACAGCTACCATGGAGTATGCGAAGAACCGGGTATCCGAAGGTATTATGGCGGTCGATACGACCGGACGCTCCTTCTCACGAATCCGCAGGGCGGTTAAAGGGGCGGCGGAGAAGATTGAAGCGATGAATGGGGCAGTGCATACGCTGACGGCAGAAGCGGATAGTATGGAGAAGGCCATCGGAGAGATCCGAGGGATTACCCAGGAGGCGGCAGGCAATACCGAAACCATCTCTGCTGCTGCCCAGCAGCAGCTGGCATCGGTGGAAGAGATCGCTTCTTCCTCGGCAGATCTGAGCCATCTTGCCGATGAACTGCAGCGGCTGGTCGGCAAATTCAAATTATATCCGGGAAATCAGGCTCCGGGTGCAGCGGATACCGTCCGGCAGAGTAGCGGTAGTTCCGGAGACCAGCGGAATTCCTGAAGCAGAAAGTGCGCGGCGGTCTTCCCTTTTACCTCCTTTTGCAAGTATACTGATAAGCAATAATATGGGGTGACGAAGGAGAGAAGCATTCATGGCAGAGCAATTGAAGGGCATTACCATTGCCCTGGCGGGTCCGCGCAAGGCGGAAGAAATGGCCAAGCTGATACAGAATATGGGTGGGACAGCGCTGCACCGTCCGGCCCAGGGGACTTCATTTCTGGATGATGCTGCACTGCGTGACGGGCTGACGGCCTGGACAGACCAGCCGCCGGACCTGGCAGTTCTGACGACCGGAATGGGACTCGACGCATTATTCGAGATGGCCGCGAAGCTGGAGCTTGCGGACCGCTTCCTGGAAGTTCTCTTCGCTTCACCTATTGCTGCGCGCGGCTATAAAACAGTCAATGCCTTGAAGAAGCGGGGGCTGGAGCCCGTGGTGCGCGACGATGACGGCAGCACCAAAGGGCTGATCCGCGGTTTGCAGGATTGGGATTTGCAGGGCAAGCGGGTCAAACTGCAGCTGCACGGAGAGTCTGCCCCGCATCTGGTCCAGTGGCTGGAGCAGGCGGGAGCAGAGGTCAGCTGGGTGCAGCCGTACCGGTACACGCAGCCGGAGCCGGGAGCGCTGGCTCTGCTGCTGGCGGATATTACAGAAGGCCGGGTGAACGCGGTAGCCTTCACAAGTGCTCCGCAATTCCGTTTCCTGGCGCAGTATGCGCGGGAGCAGGGCAGGCTGGAAGAACTCGTTCAGGCTTTGGAGGATAAAGTGCTGGCTGTATCTGTCGGCCGGCTTACCTCCGAAGCCCTCAAGGAAGAGGGCGTGAAACGGATCATTATGCCGGAGCATGAACGAATGGGCAGCATGTTCGTAGAGCTGGGCCGCTATATCGCGGCTTCCCGGTAACCGGTAGCACCAGCCGGGCTGCACAGGCACCCATAGCAGGAATTCCCGTCCGGTACAGGACGGGAATTCTTTTTGGACAACCCGGATTAGCGTTTTCTTACTATAAAAGCAGCCGATTCGATGGACATCCGGGGCTGTTTTACTTAGAATAATAGGCAACGTTCCACCACAAAGATAAAGAAATAAGGAGGAGGAGACCCATGGATAAGAGAAAATGCCTGTTACTTGGCGATTATACCCACCCGCGGTTTCACCCGCTGCAAGGCGTAGACAAGCAGGTCAGCGAGATTCTGAATGATCTTCTGACCGTACAGTGCTCGGAGAATAAAAAGCTGCTGTTAAGCGAGCATTTGGCAGGATATGATCTCTGCATTGCATATAACGAATTATGGAACGAAACCGTATCTCCCCAGCAGACGGCGGGTTTGCTGAGTTATGTAAGCGGGGGCGGCGGCCTGATTGTCCTGCATACCGGTGTTTCGCTGGCGAAGCGGTATGAGCTGGCACATCTGATCGGCGGCAGATTCACCGGACATCCTCCCTATGCACCGCTGAATTTCAAGGTGCGGGAACATGATATTACCGAAGGCATTGAGGATTTCCAGCTCGATGAAGAGCCGTACCGTTTCGAATTCGACCCCTTCACCGATAAGAAGATTCTGCTTGAATATGAAGCGGACGGGGAAATGCTGCCTGCGGCCTGGTGCCACAGCTACGGTCAGGGACGGGTTGTCTATCTGATGCCCGGCCATCATGAGCCGTCGTTCCGTCATCCGGCAGTCCGCCAGCTGATTCTGGGCGCAGCCACTTGGGCGGCACGGATTCCCAGATAGACCCGGACTTTTGTGAAAGACAGTATATATTTTGGGGTCCCCGCAAAGTACCTGAGTAATCATCGAAGATTTGGCCCCACTTTGTGGGGTTATTTTGTGAATTGGCCCGCTAAGGGGTATACTCTAACCATAACTGGAATCTTTGGGAGGGAAGTACCATGAGTGATTTGTTCAAGAAAGCAATCTCTTTAGGAGTGGGCCTCACCATTGTCAGCAAGGAAAAGGTTGAAAAGGTCGTAGATGAACTCGTCAAGCGGGGCGAGCTTGCGCCATCGGAATCCAAGGCACTGGTTGACCGGCTGGTGGAGCGCGGTGAAGAAGAACGCGGTACCTTCAAAGCAGCTGTACATGAGCAGGTTCAGAAGGTGCTGAAGGAGCTCAAGGTGCCTGTTCAAGGAGACATTGCCGGACTGGAATCGCGCATTGCTGTGCTTGAACGCCGCGTGGCCGAGCTGGAGGGCAATACGGCTCCCCGCACCCAGGAGGATGTCGTGCCGGAAACGCATACGGAATAAATGGCAGTCCGCATAAGACATGCCGGCCGTTACCGGGCAATAGCCATGGCGCTGATGCGTCATGGCTTCGGCTATATGGTGGAGGAACTGGGCCTCTATCATCTCCTGTCCCTTCCGCGCCGGATTATTACGCAGGAGGTTCACGAAAGCGTAACACTCGGGGAGCGGATCCGCCGGGTGCTGGAGGATCTGGGGCCAACGTTTGTCAAATTGGGCCAGCTCGCCAGTACACGTTCCGATCTGCTGCCGGATTCGATTATACAGGAGCTTATTAAGCTGCAGGACAATGTGCCGCCGTTCTCGGCCGAGACGGCCCGCAATATTATCGAGCAGGAACTCGATCAGCATATGGATGCGGTCTTTGAGTACTTCGAGAACAACCCGCTTGCTGCGGCTTCCATCGGTCAGGTGCACCGGGCGGTGCTGCACGGCGGCCAGAGTGTAGCGGTCAAGATTCAGCGTCCCGGGGTCATGCGGACCATGAGCCGGGATCTTGAAATTCTGCTGGATCTAAGCGTCCTGGCTGAGCGGAAGATGGACTGGGCCAAGCAATACGGATTAACCCGGATGGTCGAGGAGTTCTCCCGCGCCCTGATGGCCGAGCTTGATTATGCCCAGGAAGGGCGCAATGCCGAACGTATAGCCGGGCATCTGACTGCCCAGGATAATGTATATATACCGGCCATCTATTGGGATTTCAGCTCGACACGGGTGCTGACGATGGAATACGTGGACGGAATTACGCTGAACCGCAGGGATGAGCTGCTGAACAAGGGCGTCAAGCTCAAGACTATTGCCCAGCAGCTTGTAGAGATGATGCTGAACCAGATTTTCATCCATGGCTTCTTTCATGCCGATCCGCATCCGGGCAATGTCATGGTGCTGGAGGACGGCAAGCTGGCTCTGATTGATTTCGGGATGGTCGGTCGGCTGAGCGAGGAAATGAAGGACGGGCTGTCCGCACTCGTGATCGCACTGATGCGCAAGAACACCGATTCGATGGTACGGGCCATTCTGCGGCTGGGCGTGATTCCGGAGGATGCCGACCGGATGGCGCTGCATGATGATATGGACCGGCTGCGGGAGCAGTATTATGATATCCCGTTCAAGCAGGTCAGCATCGGCAAGGCGCTGAATGATCTGTTCGGCATTGCCCGCAAGCACCGGCTGGTTATTCCGCCGGATCTCGCGATGCTGGGCAAGACGATGCTGACGCTGGAGGGCATGGTCGCCAGCCTCGACCCGGCCTTCAGCATAGTGCAGATGGCCGAGCCGTTCGGCAGGCAGCTGGTGAAGCAGCGCTTCAGCGGAAGCCGGCTGCAGCGCAAGCTGCTCGGCGGAGTAGCCGATCTTGCCGAGAGTCTGGTGGAGCTTCCTGCCCAGGCCCGGCAGCTCTCCGCACTGCTCAGCAAGGGGAAGCTCAAGGTGGAGATTGGGGTACCTGAGCTCCAGAATCTGGAGCACAAGTTCAGCCGGGTCGGCAACCGGCTCTCCTTCAGTATCGTACTGCTGGCCTTCAGCATTATTATGGCCGGTCTGATTGTTGCTTCCTCTCTGCGCGGTGAGCCTTCGCTGCTCTGGGATTTCCCCATCGTGGAGATCGGCTCCGTCATCGCTATGCTGATGATTATATGGCTGCTGTTCTCGATATTCAAATCAGGAAGATTCTAGCGGGATAAGTCCCGGGAAATAATTATTCTTCCGCAGATGCACACAAGCGGCGCGAAATCAAGTACAATATATAAAGATAACTTGCCCAAAATTAAAGTGTAATGGAACGCAAATGGAGTGCCGTCTGAATGTCCGGTGGATCGCTGCTGCCCCAGAAACCGAACTTCGACTGCAGCCTTGCGGGCCAGTGGAACGGAAGGGCTCCGGCAACGGGGTTCTTCCGCTTTTGTTTGATACGGATACCTGAGAGCGATATCTGGACTGGCTGTCCTGGCACAGCACACTATGCAGGACGGTGCAGCCGTTGCCGCCTGATAACGGGCTTATGCCGCAGGCCAAGCCTTGTGAATGCGTACATTACTCCGATAAATGGATGAATATAAGTTATGAAGTGAAAACTTAGGGAAAATAGTGAGGTGGAGCAATTGCCGGGTTTTAAAGAATTAGGAGTTTCAGAAGTACTAAACGATCTGCTCAAGGGGCAGGGAATCGTGAAGCCGACGCCGGTGCAGGAAGAGGCGATTCCGCCGCTGGTAGAGGGTCTCGATGTTATCGCCCGTGCCAAGACGGGAACAGGGAAGACACTGGCTTTCCTGCTGCCGATTATGGACAAAATCCGGGTAGAGGCGGCTTATCCGCAGGCGCTTATTCTCGCGCCGACGCGTGAACTTGCGCTGCAGATTACCGAAGAAGCGCGCAAGCTGGCGCGCCATACGGGAGTGAAGATTCTGGCAGTCTATGGCGGACAGGATGTGGAGAAACAGCTCCGCAAGCTGGAAGGCGGCAGACATCTGATTATCGGAACGCCGGGACGGCTGCTGGATCACCTGCGCCGGGAGACGCTGGACTTAGGCGGCGTGAAGATGCTGGTGCTGGATGAAGCGGACCAGATGCTGCACATGGGCTTCCTGGAGGATGTAGAGACGATCATTACGGCTGTGCCTTACCGCCGCCAGACGATGCTGTTCTCTGCGACAATGCCGGACCCGATCAAACGACTGGCTGCGAATTATATGAAAGAACCGCTGGATATCATTATCAAGAGTGGCTCTCCAATTCCGCTGGACAATATCCGCCAGCAGGTAGTGGAATGCTCTGACCGCAATAAGGAAGAGGCGCTGATCTCCCTAATCGAGCGGGACCGCCCGTACCTGGCGATCATCTTCTGCCGGACCAAACGCCGGGCCATCAAGCTGAACGAAGCACTGCAGGCGGCCGGGTATGACTGCGACGAATTGCACGGCGACTTATCGCAGGGCAAACGCGAAGCGGTTATGAAGCGGTTCCGCGATGCCAAGCTGCAGCTGCTGGTTGCTACGGATGTGGCAGCCCGCGGGCTTGATGTGGAAGGCATTACCCACATCTTCAACTACGATCTTCCGCTGGATGCGGACAGCTATATTCACCGGATCGGCCGCACGGGCCGCGCCGGAGGCAAAGGCCTTGCGATCACGTTCTCTTCGCCGCGTGAACGCGCCGGGCTCGAACTGATCGAGCACGGCATCTCCCAGCGGCTGGACCGCCGCCGGTACGAGAAGGATGAATTCGGCGTTGGCGAATTCACCTCTGTGCAAGGCGGCGGCTCGCCGCGCGGCGGGCGGCAGAACGCAGCGCCTGAAGCGGCGCGCGCTGGACGCGGCGGCCGCGGGCAGGGACGCAGCGGCGGTGCTCCGCGCGCGGAAGCCGCAGGGCGTCCGGGCGGACGCGGACGCGGCGGCAAGGAAGCAGGCGGCTGGGGTGCGCCTGCGGAAGGCGGAAGCCGCAGCCGTAAGGACGCGGCAGGCGGTGGCGGCAAGCGCAGCGCGTACAGCGCGGCTGCGGCTCCGCGGGGCGGCGACTCCGCCGGCAAGAGCGCGGCGAAGCCAAGACCGGGCGGCGGCTACGGCGCCTTCGCCAGCGGCGGCGACAGCAGCCCGGCTCCGGGTTATGTGGCTGGAGCGAATGCCGCAGGCGGACGCGGCGGCAATAAGGGCGGCGGCGCCAGAAGCGGCGGCCCGAGCAGCGGCTACAGCACCAATGTGTCCAGAGGCGCGGATGCCGGCGGATTCAGCTATGGTGCTTCGAAGGGCGCCGGCTCCGGTGCCGGGTACAACCCGGGCGGCGCGAAGTCGAGCCCGAAATTCCGGGCGCATGTAGCCCGAAGCAATGAAGGCGGCGGCTCAGGCGCGCCCGCTACCAAAGGCGGCGGCTCACGCGGCGGTTATAGCGCCGGCGGCGGCTCCAAGGGCGGCAAAGGCGGCTTCAGCTCGGGCGGACGCAGCAGCGGCGGAACCTCATCGCGCGGCGGACGCAGTGGCGGCTCCGGCGGCGGTTCACGCGGCGGACGCGGCTCATCCAGATAAAGGCGCTTTACATTCATAAGTGAAACTTGTTACCATAGGGCAGTTAGCGTATCGGCTAATTGTTCTATGGTAATATTTGTGTTAGGGGCTGGTGCACATTTATCAGCCCGGACTGAAACATTTCGGCCCTTCAGCCTGTCTAATAATGTAACTAAGCTTTTAGAAAGAATACAGAACTTCTAGGAGGAACGAAACCGCATATGTCCAGAACCACCAAGATTGTCATCTTGTTCATCGTTGTCATTGCTGTCGGCTGGGGAATCGGGAAGTATACTAGCCCGTCCGCTTCCCGGGAAGACGGAACGAATATAAATACAGGTACCGATCTCGGGGCCGGGCCGGGTACGGCGCCGGAGACTTCGGCACTGCCAAGCGCAGAGCCGGACGGCCAGGAGCAGGGCTCCGGCAACAATACGGGGACTGAGCCTACACCGGCTGTAACAGAGGCGCCTGCGGATTCAACGAGCGGGGAGAATAATGCGGCCGGGACTCCGGAACCAACGGACAAGCCTGCCCCTACGGATAAGCCCGCAGCTACGGATTCCGGCAGTAATGGTGATGCAGAGATGGTTGCCGCCGAACCGGAGAGCATCGCGGTTATGGTTAATAAGCAGTACAGACTGCCTGATAAATATAAGCCGGCCGATCTGGTCTACCCTGATGTGCCTTTTATATTCTCGGAGAAGATCGAGAAGCGGATGCTGCGGCGTGAAGCTGCCACGGCGCTGGAGGAGATGTTTGCCGGAGCGAAGAAGGACGGTATTTATCTGGCTGGTGTATCCGGCTACCGTTCGGAAGCGACCCAGAGAAGGCTGTTCAATAACTATGTAGCCCGGGACGGCGAAGAGAAAGCCCGTACCTACAGTGCGTTGCCCGGACACAGCGAGCATCAGACGGGTCTGGCGATTGATCTGTCCGGCAGTGACGGCAAATGTGCGGCCGAAAGCTGCTTTGCCGGTACGAAGGAAGCAGAATGGCTTGCGGATCATGCCGCTGAGTACGGATATATTATCCGGTTCCTCGAAGGCAAGCAGGCGATCACCGGATATATTTATGAGCCTTGGCATGTCCGGTATGTAGGCAAGGAGATCGCCGCGTCCGTATCGGAGAGAGGAATTACCCTCGAAGAATATTATGATGCCGTTCCGGTGTCGAATTAATGTGAAATCGATGTACAGCCGGCCCCGTGGTTCACGGGGTCTTTTGTGAATAGTTGGACCTCCGGGCGTCTGCTGTTGCCGTAGTTGCCACATTTACGTATTTGAGTATTTGCAGTATTTGCAGTATTTTCCGTGGTAATCGTTGGAATTCCTCGATTCATCAGCTATTTGTGGCAGAAACAGAGTAGCTTTATACAAACTTTTATACAAAATCCTGCCCAAAATACAACATTTCCCTCATTCTATCGGCGCAAATCCAGAAATGTTGTATAAAAGGCAGGATTTCACTGTGTTCAAGCGGCTTAGCAGAATTATTCTTGTATTTTCTACAACAATCCTCTCGAACACCCTGCTATCAAGGAATCAAAGTTGCAGAACGTACAACATTTACACCTACAGTGCTTCCTAAGATTCTCCATTCTGCCGGCAACGAATCAAGTTTATGGAATTGATGTATTCATCCAGTCCCACACAGCGGCTGAATGGTAGTTTGTAGGGTTGTTACTGTATTGCGGTTTATTCTTGTAGGGTTGTTGCTAAATTGCGGTTTATATAGTTGAATGGCTGAGCCTGACGTAAGCGGACTGAGAAGCGCTTATTTCTCCGTTAATCATCATATTGGCGCCGAAGAGGACTGAGATTCCGTTATCTTATGTATTTTTGCCTGAAATGAGGATCTGTGGACATATAAGGGATTGTGAGTCCGCTTGATCTGCAAATACGGCCGTTCTTCCCGAATAAGGGATTCTCAGTCCGCGTCACTGACAGCCCGGGCCATGAGAGTGCTGACAGGTTTCTGTTTGCGCAGGAAAGCGGTGTGTCCACGGGATGACGATCAATCCTCCTATATCCTTCGGCGGGCTTCGTTTGGTTCACCCGCGGGACCTCTGGTTAATTAGTGGGAAACCGCACACTAATAAATGGGAGGTGTTCTGTATGTCTGAACATAATCATGTGGTGAGCAAGGACGGAAGTGTGACGATGCACCGGGTGAACGATGCGCTGGACCGGATTGAGCCGGGGCAGAAGGAATTGATCCTGAACAATTTCGAGGATTTCAAAAGCTACTTGGGAAAGCGCATCCAACTGGCGCAGAAAATCGGGCTCAGCGATGAGCAGCTGGCTGTGGCTGCCGAGAAAATCGCCGATTATCTGGCGGCGTACGAAGAGCCCCGCAACAGTGAGGAGAAGCTGCTGCTGGAACTGTGGAAGGCCGGAAACAAAGAAGAGCGCCACCGGCTGGCGCATATGCTGGTGAAGATGGTACAGCATTAAGAAGCAGCAGACAACGGGTGCCGCCTTGAAGAGGCCAGTGCCCGTTGTTTCTGTATCTGCTGCCCCTCCTTCTGCCTTGTATCTGTTTATGGTCGGCAATGCAGACGGATGCTCAGATTGACTGATTCCGGGGATATATCCGGTGATATAATGGACTGGACCAATATAGATGTTCCCGCCGAAGTTGAAAATTCAAACCCATTGGAGCTGCTCCTATATGAAATTAAGCATTCTGGATCAATCGCCGGTGTCTGAAGGGAGCACGCCTGCGGAGGCACTGGCCCAGACAGTATTGCTGGCCCGCGAAGCTGAGCGACTCGGGTATCACCGCTTCTGGGTTGCAGAGCATCACGCGGCGCCCGGACTGGCCGGCTCCAGTCCGGAGGTGCTGATGGCTCATCTGGCTGCTGTAACTTCGGAGATCCGCATCGGCTCAGGAGCTGTGCTGCTCCCGCATTACAGTGCTTACAAGGTCGCTGAGAACTTCCGCGTCCTGGAGGCCTTGTATCCCGGGCGGATCGATCTGGGTGTGGGCAGAGCAGCAGGCGGCGGTGCGCTGTCCGCCAGGGCGCTGCAGGATAACCGTGTGAATCCTGAGGATATAGACCGTTATGAGCAGCAGCTTAAGGAACTTATTGCTTATCTGAATGATGAGACTGGGGCTGCGGAACCTCCGCACCGCTATGCCGGACTGCAGGCTACACCTGCCGTGAGTACAGCGCCGGAAATCTGGCTGCTGGGTTCAAGCAGTGCCAGTGCGGCGCTCTCGGCCCGGCTGGGGACCGGGTATGCCTTCGCGCGGTTTATCAACGGGAACGGGGGAGCGGAAGCGGTGCGGGAGTATGCGGATAGCTTCGCCCCATCCCGTGCTGCTGCAACGCCACAATCGCTGGTGGCAGTTTTTGCCGTCTGTGCCGGGACCTCTGAGGAAGCGGACCGCCTGGCCGCCAGCATGGATCTGTCGCTGGTGCTGCTGGAGAAAGAGCATCTCTCCACCGCCACTCCTTCTGTAGAAACTGCTATGAATTATACATATACACCTTATGACAGGTTCTCCATTAAGGATAACCGTAAGCGGATGGTCGTAGGATCGCCGATTGAAGTCAGAGAGCAATTGCAGGCGCTGGCGGAAGAATATCGATGCGGGGAGCTGATGATTTCATCACATATTCACAGCTTTGAGGATAAGCTGACATCTCTCCGGCTTATTGCTGAAGCCTGCGGGCTGACGCGAAGAGGGTAGCTTTCCAGGGCCCGTTGAGAAATGAAGATGAAGGGCATAAAAGTACCTGAATCCGCCCAAAGTGGGCTGGCTGCGAACCTAAACGAGCCCACTGTATGCGAAAAAACGAGTACAATGTGTCACTGCGGAGGCTAACAAGCCCAACGTATGCGAAAAACCGATTATAATGTGTCACTGAGAAGGTAGACGAGCCCACTGTATGCGAAAAAACGAGTACAATGTGTCACTGCGGAGGCTAACGAGCCCAACGTATGCGAAAAACCGAGTACAATGTGTCACTGCGGGGGCAAACGAGCCCAATGTATGCGAAAAACCGAGTACAATGTGTCACAGCGGAGGCTAACGAGCCCAACGTATGCGAAAAACCGAGTACAATGTAGCCCCAAATGGGCTGCTCACTTAACGATTATCCCTGCAGCTGCCACCCGCACCGCATTCGGAGCCTGAAATTTTGTATCACGCTGCCAATAGGATAAAATAAAGAGGAATGCTCGCAGTGATGCATAAGCTGCATAAGGGCATGGACTCTATAAGCCGCCAGGGTAAATACGAATATACAGCCGAAAGGAAGCGAAGCAGGATGTCGATCTATAGTTTTGCCGGAGTCACACCTTCGGGTACAGAAGTGCCGTTTAAGGACTATGAGGGCAAGGTGCTGCTGATCGCCAATACGGCCAGCAAGTGCGGGCTTACCCCGCAATACGGAGATTTACAGAAGCTGTACGAACAATACGGAGATCAAGGGCTTGTTGTGCTGGGATTCCCCTGCAACCAGTTTGCCGGCCAGGAGCCGGGTACAAGTGAGGAAGCGGAAGCCTTCTGCCAGATCAATTACGGCGTTACTTTCCCGGTGTTTGCCAAGGTAGATGTGAATGGGCCAGAGGCAAGCCTGCTGTTCCAATATTTGAAGGGTCAGCAGCCGGGTGACGGGGAGAGCAGCGATATCCAGTGGAACTTCACGAAGTTTCTGGTAGACCGCAGCGGCAATGTGGTGGCGCGTGTGGAGCCGAAGGAATCACCGGAGAGCATGAAGGACCTTATTGAATCGCTGCTGAAGTAAGTAAGGATAGCTGTCACAAAATAGTCCGCTCCCGGATTGGGGTGCACCCGCACCCTGTCCGGGAGTTTTTTTGATATCTAAGCAAGCGGTTTCTGCTTGACTGTAGAGACGGAAGTATCCCCAGTATGAAAATTATCCTTGAATCTTTTCAGAGACACTGTATCCTTTGAAGAGGAATGTTTCACTCATCTACGGAGATTGCATAAAGAATTATGGGATGCAGGATAATAACGGCAGGAGGGTTTCATAAAGGCATGAGGTTAATAACAGAGGTAGCATCGGCAGCAGGGATCAATGAAGAGCATCTGGAGTTGTACGGTAAATATAAAAGCAAACTGTCGCCGTCCCTGTGGGCGGAGCTGAAGCACAAACCGGACGGCAAGCTGGTCCTGGTTACGGCAGTTAACCCTACACCGGCGGGTGAAGGCAAAACCTTGACAACCATCGGATTAGCCCAGGCGCTGAATGCGGCGGGGATCAAGACGGTAGCGGCATTGCGTGAACCTTCGCTTGGACCCTGCCTGGGCATGAAGGGCGGCGCAACCGGCGGAGGCAAGGCGCAGATTGTTCCGGCAGACGAGATTAATCTGCATTTCACCGGGGATATCCATGCGGTGACCTCCGCGCATAACCTGCTCTCCGCGATGATCGATAATCATATTTTTCAGGGCAACGCCTTGAACCTGGACCCGCAGCGGATAGTATGGAAACGTGTGATGGATATGAATGACCGCAGTCTGCGGAATATAGTGACCGGTCTTGGCGACGGGAACGGGACGGTGCGGGAGAGCGGCTTCCAGATCACGACGGCGTCTGAGATTATGGCTGTGCTGTGCCTCTGCAATGACCTCGCGGATCTGAAGAAACGGCTGAGCCGGATGCTGGTTGGATATGACCAACTGGGACAGCCAATAACCGCGAAGAACATCGGAGCGGTTGAAGCAATGACTGCACTGCTCAAGGAAGCGGTTAAGCCTAATCTGGTGCAGACGCTTGAAGGCACGCCCGTGATTGTGCATGGCGGACCCTTCGCTAATATTGCCCACGGCTGCAGCAGTGTAATCGGAACCCGGTACGCTCTGAAGCTGGGAGACGTGGTAGTGACTGAAGCGGGCTTTGGCGCAGACCTTGGTGCTGAGAAGTTCATGGATATTAAATGCCGCCAGGCCGGCCTGACCCCTTCTGCCGCAGTACTGGTGGTTACAGTGAAATCACTGAAATATAACGGAGGTGTCCGCAAGGAAGAGCTGTATGCCGGCAACCGGGCGGCGCTGCTCTCCGGATTATCCAATATGGAGCGCCATATTGAGAATCTCGGTAAATTCGGTGTGCCTGTACTCGTTGCCCTCAATCACTTTGAAGGGGATGCCCCGGCGGAGATTAACGAGGTGCTGGAGGCCTGCCGCCGGCTGGGTGTGCCTGCTGCGGTATCCAAGGTATGGGCTGAAGGAAGCGCAGGCGGGCAGGAACTGGCGCAGGAGCTGAAGAAGCTGCTGGACCGGGAAGAGGCCGTAAAGTTCGCGCCGCTGTATGAAGACAACCTGGACATTCCGTCCAAAATCAATAAAATCGTCACCGAAATCTACCATGGCGCAGAAGTGGCCTTCTCCCCGGCAGCCAAACGCAGTCTGGCTGTTATTGACAGGCTGGGCCTGCACCAGCTTCAGGTCTGTATGGCCAAAACGCCATATTCCTTCTCGGATCAGCCGAGGCTGCTTGGAGCACCGGAAGGCTTCACCATGGGTGTCAGGGACATTACATTGTCTCTTGGCGCAGGTTTTGCAGTAGTCATCACAGGGAACATTGTCACGATGCCGGGCCTTCCCGCCAAACCGGCCGCAGAAGGGCTGCTGGTCGATGAAGATGGTGTGATCTCCGGTTTGGAATAAACGGTTTTTTGGCCGCATACAGGCGGCAGCCATCCATTAGATAGAGCCTCACTTGTTCCGCAGAAGGTTTGCGGTGTAGTGGGGCTTTTTTTGCTGCAAAGATTAGAATTTATACAGTTTCACACCCTAACGCTGCTTCCTGCTGCTTCCTGCTGCTGACAGACATAATGTCCTACTGGCGGGGAAAACTAATGCAAGAAGAAAAGAAATTCAGCAGATAATTAAAAATTGAAATTGTGAACAATGTGAGAAAATTCACAAAAGTGCTTGTAATGTGATAAATATCACAATATAATCAGTGTATAAAGTGAAATTAATCACAACTACAGAGAAACAGGCTTGTAAATTGGAGGAGGAAGAAATCATGAAAGTAGCAGTCATTGGATGTACACACGCCGGAACCGCCGCAATTGTTAATACCGCACAGCTGTACCCGGATGCCCAGATTACGGTTTACGAGCGCAACGATAACATATCGTTCTTGTCTTGCGGCATTGCGCTTTACGTAGGGGGAGTCGTCAAGGACCCGCAGGGATTGTTCTATTCTTCCCCGGAACAGCTTGCAGCACTGGGTGTGCAAACGAAGATGCGCCATGAAGTGACGAATGTGGATACCGCCCGCAAAACATTGAAGGCCCGCAACCTCGCTACAGGTGAAGAATTTGAAGATACGTACGACAAGCTGATTATGACAACAGGCTCATGGCCGATTGTGCCTAAGCTGGAAGGTATAGAGCTGGAGGGGATTCTGCTCTCGAAGAATTATAATCACTCCAACACCATTATTGAACAAGCGCAGAAGGTGAAAAGAATTACAGTAGTCGGAGCCGGATATATCGGCGTTGAGCTGGTTGAAGCTTTTCAGATGAACGGCAAGGAAGTTACCCTGATCGACGGGGAAGACCGCATTCTGAGTAAATATCTCGATGAAGAATTCACGGCTCCGATTCAACAATCTCTTGAAGAGCACGGCATCAGACTTGCGCTTGGAGAGAAGGTTGCAGCATTCGCCGGAGAGAACGGCAAAGTGACTAAGGTCATTACAAGCAAGGGAGAGCATGAAACCGATCTGGTCATTCTCTGCATCGGCTTCCGTCCGAATACAGAGCTGCTCAAGGGTCAAGTCGATATGCTTCCGAACGGCGCTATTATGGTCAACGATTACATGCAGACCAGCCTGTCGGATGTATATGCCGCTGGTGACAGCTGTGCGATTCATTACAACCCGACCGGTAAACATGCCTATATTCCGCTCGCCACGAACGCTGTACGCATGGGGACACTGGTAGCCCGCAATCTGGTCTCGAATACGATTCCTTATATGGGTACGCAGGGAACATCAGGCATCAAGATTTATGAAGACAATATTGCCGGAACCGGACTTACCGAGGATGCCGCCAAAGCCGAAGGTATGGATGCTGAAAGTGTTATGCTGATTGACAACTACCGTCCGGAGTTTATGCCGACATTCGAGCAGGTTCAGGTAAAAGTCGTATTCGAACGTGCGACCCGCCGCATTCTTGGGGCACAGATTATGTCCAAGATGGATCTGACGCAGTCGATCAATACCGTATCGGTTTGTATTCAGAATAAAATGACCGTGGACCAGCTGGCCTTCATTGATTTCTTCTTCCAGCCGCACTACAACAAGCCTTGGAACTTCCTGAACACTGCAGGACTTCAGGCACTGCCCAAGGCAGTTGCCGTTAAAGAACCAGTGCATGTCTAATCACGCCTGATTTCGCCGGGGCCCGTTAAGGGCTCCTTTTTTTTATGGTTTTAACTATTAATTCCGGGTCCGAATGAGAAAAATATTCCGCCGCCTAACCTTTTATGGTAAATTTGACATGTCAGTGAAAACTTTCACTTAGGTTTTCTGAGAGTGATTTTTATCACGTTAATGTGATTGTGATCACGTTACAATGGCATAAAGGAACAAATTTTAAGTAATTAGAAGGGGATAGGAATCATGGCTTATAACAAACCGCAGGGGATCGCCGAAGTAACGGTAGAGAACGGAGTCAAGAAAGCGCACAATCCGCTCAGCACTGTACTTATTCTTGGTTTCCTGGGAGGAGCGTTTATCGCGCTCGGATTTTTGCTGGATATTCGTGTCATTGCCGGTGCGCCTGCCGAGTGGGGGTCCATCGCTAACTTCATCGGAGCTGCGGTATTCCCGGTAGGGCTGATACTGGTGCTGCTTGCCGGAGGCGAGCTGCTGACAGGCAACATGATGGCGGTGCCGCTTGCTTTTATTGCGAAGAAGATTTCGTTCTGGGAAGTGATTAAGAACCTGGTGCTGATTACACTCAGCAACCTGGCAGGAGCCTTGTTCGTTGCTTATTTCTTCGGTCATGTCGTTGGCCTTACATCGGACGGGGTGTATCTGGAGAAGCTGGTGAGTATGGCTGAGCACAAGATTGATGCGACCTTCCTGCAGGCCTTTATCTCCGGGATCGGCTGTAACTGGCTCGTGGCGCTGGCAGTGTGGCTCTCCTATGGAGCAGATAATTTCAGCGGCAAAATCCTCGGTATCTGGTTCCCGACAATGGCGTTTGTAGCCATCGGCTTCCAGCACGTTGTAGCTAACATGTTCCTTATCCCTGCTGCCATCTTCGAAGGACATTTCACGTGGGCGCAGTATTTCGCCAACTTTGCCCCGGTATGGCTGGGCAATCTTACGGGCGGCGCGATCTTCGTCGCAGCGGCTTACTGGATGGCTTACCTGCGTAAGGAGCCGGCAGCTGTAACGGCTGTTGAAGGAATCTCCGCTGCAGGTGTGAAGAAACACGCTTAATTCAAAATCCGCCGGTAATGACCGGCATGTTCAATAGTTTGGCCCCAGCACTTCCTGGCTTCTCGGCACCCTGTTTTTGGGAATCGCAGAGAGAAAGGGAGTGTTTTTTGTTAGCCCGGCTCTGCCTGGAATAACTTCAGGGCAAAACAAAATTCGCCGTGCATATCCGACTCGGGGGAACGAAATCGGATTCACGGCGAATAAATAGGGAGTGTTTCATATGCACTATTACCCTGGCCTGCGGGGAACGAATCAGGTCATTTCCACCTATTTTCTTTACGTGCAGAAGCTGCAGTTATAGAATATAAATAGCACGGCAGGCGGGAAGTGATTGGGAATTTCGCAGCAGTGAATTCAATGATGCTATGCGATAAAGCGTTAACGCGAGAACTTGCCCGTCATCCTGTTTTCAGATGATACTGGATGGATTAATGACACCTATGTTACAGGGGATGAAAGACAAGTTATGAGATTTTTGCAGGCCTATCCGAAGGAAGTCAAAGTGTTCTTGATTGCCAGTCTCATTAATGCAACCGGCAGTGCGCTGATGTGGCCGCTGGTTACGATGTATGTATTTGATGAGCTGGGACGCAGTATGAAAGATGCGGGAATTGTTCTGCTGGTTCAATCCCTCGGGGGGATTGCCGGGCAATTGCTGGGCGGATCTTTGTATCACAAGGTAGGGGTAAACCGCCTGATTGTCGGAGCACTGGCTATGAACGCGCTGACCCTGTTTGCTCTTCCTTGGGCAAGCGGCAGCTGGAGTATATTCATTATAGTTATGGGCCTGATGGGGTTGTTCAACTCTCTGTCTCTGCCGGCTATTCAGGCCTTTATCGGCTTCCGGTTCGCGGAGCAGCGCGGAGAGCTGTTCAATATCGTCTATGTCTCGAACAATATCGGGGTAGCACTGGGTACCGCACTGAGCGGATTCCTGGGCAATTATATGCTGAGCTTTGTGCTGAACGGTGTGACTTCGGCGGTGTTTGCCGGATTCTTCTTTGTTTATCTGCGCAGGGTGGGGACAGCACCGTCGCCGTCCCATGAGACAATACAGAAGAAACACCCGCAGGGGGAAGCGTCAGGCTGGAAGCTGCTGGGGCATACGCGGATTTATCTGTACATGGCTATTGGTTCGATGTTTCTGCTGATCGGCAATTCGATCTGGAATACCGGAGTATCGCCGTTTATTATTTCAGAAGGCTGGTCGAAGCAGTTATACGGCTTCCTCTGGACGCTGAACGGCGTACTTATCTTTGCCGCGCAGCCGCTGGTCAGTCTGATCAAACGCTGGTTCGCAGGGACTTCTACTGCGCAGATGACAGCAAGCGCCGTATTCTATCTGGGCGGGTATGCGGTTATACTGTTCATGCCGAGCTACCCGGGCATGCTGCTGGCGATGGTGCTGGCTACACTGGGTGAGATGCTGATCTCTCCGGCCATGCCATCCTTCATCTCGGAGCATGCCCAGCGCAGTGCGCCCTTCTATCTCGGGCTTAGCGGCGGTATCGGCGCGGTCGGCCGGGTTATCGGCCCGTATCTGATGGGGATTCAATTCGACAGAGGCGGCCTTGCGCCGACAGGCTGGCTGGCCTGCGGGATGGCGGTTCTGTCCGTGGGATTCTTCGCGGTCCATGCCTACGTTAACCGCGGGAGCGTGAAGCTCCGGGGTAATGCTGCATAAACGGCTGCGCTGTAACTAATCCTTTTATTATCTGCTTAGCAAGGCAAGGGGTGTAGAAGCTATGCAACAACTAAACAGGGATTCGGCTTTCACCATCCGTCCCTCTGAAATCAGGGATGCCCGTGAGCTGATCATTCTCGATAATATGATCTGGACAGAGGAGACAACACCCGGTCCGCTGATGTGGCGCTCCCGGGAGGATTATCTGCTGCATGCACCGCCCGGCTCCCAGCTTGTAGCCTTGCAGGACGGGGAGCTATGCGGGTATGTCGGCTTCGGCTGTCCCAGCGGAATGGAGAGCAACCGCCATGTATGCGAGGTTAATATTGCCGTACATCCGCGCTTCCAGCGCCTGGGTGTAGGCAGCCGGCTGATCGCGGAGATCAAGCGCCATGCTGCAGAGAATGGAATCCGTAAGCTGCGCCTGCGTGTGCTCTCCTGCAATACACCGGCACTCTCGTTCTACCGCAAATGCGGATTCGAGGAGGAGGGACGGCTGCGGGAGGAGTTCTATCTGGGCGGAAGATATGTAGATGAGGTATTCATGAGCTGCATGCTGGACTAGGAGGAATCAAGATGGAAGTCGTCTCACTAAATGTAGGCAAGCCGAAGACCGTGGATTACCGCGGCAAACCGCTGGAAACGGGAATCTACAAGCTGCCGGTCCACGGCCCGCTGGTGCTTCATGCTGAAGGCTTCGACGGGGACGGGCAAGCGGATCTGGTAAACCACGGGGGCCCCGACAAGGCCGTCTGCGTCTATCCGGTTGAGCATTATGCCTACTGGGAAGAGCTGCTTGGCCGGAAGCTGGACTACTCCGCATTCGGTGAGAATATCACAGTGAGCGGACTTCTGGAGACCGAGGTGTGCATCGGGGATGTCTTTGAGATTGGTACGGCACTGCTGCAGGTAAGCCAGCCGCGCTTCCCCTGCTTCAAGCTCTCGCAGAAGCATGGACCGGCGGATATGCCTGCGCGGGTGCTGTCCACCGGTTACAGCGGGTTCTATTTCCGCGTGCTGCGTGAAGGCAGGATTGCATCCGGTGACCGGATTATTAAGCGGGAGAGCGGAGCGGGCCATTTCCCTGTGAAGCAGGTGCTGTACTCGATGGAGCACGGGCGCAAGGATAAGACCGGACTAGCCGAGCTAGCCGGGCTGGACAGCCTCACGGCCGGCATCCGGGAGAAATTCCGGGGCTGGCTTGCGGCAGCGGAGAACTAGACCGGAGCAATACCATGGAAAGACGGTACGCCAGAACCCCCGGGGCTTATGTTATGCCTCCGGGGGTTCTGGCTTATGCTGTGTATAAATGTGCATAATAACATGCTGCCAAATGCCTGATGCTGCCTTGCTGTCAGCCCAGCAGCTTCCATTCGCTGCGCAGCAGACCGTAGACTGCGTGGTTCACATAACCTGCGGGCAGCTTCTCCGCCTCGCGGATCACGCCTTCGAAGATGAATCCGAGCCGCTCGGGAATGGCCCTGCTTGCCGTGTTACCCGTGGCGCAGCGGATCTCTACACGGTTGAGCTCCAGCTCCAGCAGGGCATAATCCACGAATACCCGGCAGGCGCTGGTCATGTAGCCGTTGCCTTCATAGCCTTCACCCAGCCAGTAGCCGATACCGACAGACCGGTTATGCCAGTCAATCTCGTGATACCCGATGATCCCGGCCAATTCCTCCCGGACCCACAGTCCGGCCGTGAAGCCGCCATTGTCACTGCCCTGCTTCACGGCATTCTTGATGAAAGTAGTCAGGTGGGCCTGCTCGGCTACGCCGTCCACCCAAGGCAGCCACTGCCTGAGCCGGTGGCGCGAGCGCTCGACCAGGGCGTACATATGGCGGGCATGCTCAGGCATAAGCAGCTTCAGCTTCAGCTCTTCATCAATGACATAATTAAACATTTGGCTTCCCCCTCTGCGGCGTAAGGTATAAGCTTCTGCCCTAACGCTTTTTCCACTCCAGAGCGTAGATATCTTCCTCCAGCGCCTGCATGCGCTGTGAGGCCAGTGTCCGGCAGTCACTCAGTGCCCCGTTGTAGACAGCCGGCCCAAGCTCGTTCAGGAAGAACTCCAGCAGACTATCTGCTGCCAGATGGCCAATCGTTTCCCCGCGTTCGGCTTCGAAGTATGCGCGGATATTCTCGGTGATCAATTCCCGCTGCTCTTTGGGCAGTTTGATCGGTTTCATGGGTACCCTCCTCTTCTCGGTAATCCTATATGATCCATGCTACTCTATCGCCGGGAGAGAAGTCAAAGATGCAGTTTTATCGCTGCGGGATCTTATTGGCGCCTTAGTTTCACCGGGACAGATACGTTGTACATCAGGGACAGGAATGCCGTTTCTGTTTAACTTTTATTGAACATTCCCTGCCTAACGGGTATATTAATAGGAAACATGTTTATACAAGGAAGTAGTAATAATACAGAACGAAAGGTTGATCATTGTGGAGAACCAGGGTACACCCTCCAATTTCATTAAGAACGTCATTACCGAAGATCTCCGCTCGGGCAAGGTTAAGGAAGTGGTCACCCGCTTTCCGCCGGAGCCGAACGGTTATTTACATATCGGACATGCCAAGGCGATCTGGATTAACTTTACACTGGCTGATGAATTCGGCGGCAAGACCCATCTGAGATTCGATGACACCAATCCGGTCAAGGAAGACACGGAGTATGTGAACTCCATTCAGGAAGATGTGAAGTGGCTCGGATATGAATGGGAAGAGCTGCGTTTCGCCTCGGATTATTTCGGGGAGATGTATGAGCGGGCCGAACTGCTGATCAAGAAGGGCAAAGCTTATGTCGATGATCTCACGGCAGAGCAGATCCGTGAATTCCGGGGAACGCTGACGGAGCCGGGGCAGAACAGTCCTTACCGTGAACGCGGTATCGATGAGAACCTGGACTTGTTCCACCGCATGCGGGCAGGCGAATTCAAGGACGGCGAGAAGGTGCTGCGCGCCAAAATCGATATGTCCTCTCCGAATATCAATTTGCGTGATCCGGTCATTTACCGAATTTCTCACTCTCATCACCACAATACAGGCGATGAATGGTGCATCTATCCGATGTATACCTTCGCGCATCCGCTCGAAGATGCGATCGAGCATGTTACCCACTCTCTCTGTTCGCTGGAGTTCGAGGATCAGCGCCCGTTCTATGACTGGGTTGTAGCAGAATGCGAGATGCCGGCTGCGCCGCATCAATATGAATTCGGGCGCCTTAATCTGGCCCAGACCGTTACCAGTAAGCGCAAGCTGAAGCTGCTGGTGGATGAAGGCCATGTCGACGGCTGGGATGATCCCCGCATGCCGACGATATCAGGACTGCGCCGCCGCGGGTATACCCCGGAAGCAATCCGCAGCTTCGTGCATGAGACAGGCATTTCCAAGAGCCAGGGCCTCGTAGACCTGCAGATGCTGGAGCATTTCATCCGTGAAGACCTCAAGCTGACGGTACCCCGGACCATGGCTGTGCTGCGACCGCTGAAGGTAGTTATTACGAATTATCCTGAAGGCGAAACCGAGTATTTCGAGATTGAGAACAATGTGGAGAACCCAGAAATGGGTAACCGCCAGATTCCGTTCTCCCGGGAAATCTATATTGAACGCGATGACTTCATGGAAGTTCCGCCGAATAAGTATTTCCGCCTGTTCCCCGGCAACGAGGTGCGGCTCAAGAATGCTTACTTCATCAAGTGCAACGAGTTCATCAAGGATGAGAACGGAGAAGTTATTGAGCTGCACTGCACCTATGATCCTGAAACGAAGAGCGGCAGCGGATTCACCGGACGCAAGGTCAAGGGAACGCTGCACTGGGTCGATGCGAGCCAGGCGGTACCGGCAGAATTCCGCCTCTATGAGCCGCTGATCTCCGCCGAAGAGGCTGAGACCGAAGCCGAAATCGAAGGACTGGAAGTTGCTGAGAGCAAGCCGGAGCCTACGTTCCTGGATCAGCTTAACCCGAAATCGATCGAGATCATCCAGGGCTTCGTCGAACCGGGCCTGAAGGACAGCGTGCCGCAGGACAAGTTCCAATTCTTCCGCCATGGTTACTTTAATGTAGACAGCAAATATTCATCACCGGAGCATCTGGTATTCAATCTGGTGGTTTCCCTGAAGAGCTCTTTCCAGCCCAAACAAGGCTAGACTCTCCATGAATGAATACAGGCTTGGCCTCCCGTCCGGGAAGCCAAGCCTGTTTGCTGTGTGCTGTGAATCGAACGGTCCCGCCCACCTCTGGTCCCATCGCTACTCCTCTGCCGCTCCGTCTTCGGGATCAGCCGGAGGCCGGTAGCCGCCGCGGATGAAGAAGAGCCACATCAGGCCGAAGCCGATGGTGCCGAACAGGGCGAGAAGCGCACCGGACTGATACATCGTCTGCACGCCGAGATTCTGATACATCCAGCCGCCGAGCACGCCGCCGAGGATGCCGGATATTCCGCTCCACGTAAGCGTGTAGAGTGCTTGTCCCGAGGACCGGTAAGCCCTTGGAACAAGCAGCATAGTAAGCTGGGTGCCGACATAGAAGAATCCGCCGAAGGTAATGCAGTGCAGCACCTGAATGAGGGCAACCTGTAGTGGAGTGGTCGCATCGGCCATCATCCACCAGCGCAGGAAGAACAGGGCGCTGACGAACGTGAGAGAGGCCAGCAGTACAGAGATTTTACGTTTAAGAATATAATTGCACAAGAGCAGCACTCCCATCTCCAGAATGGAAGAGAGGAACACGGCCAGCCCAATCATGGTCTTGCTTCCCCCCAGCTCTGTGATGTACAGTGACACAAAGGTATTATTCATCGTATTCGGGATAGAGACCAGAATGCCGAAGAGGATGAAGCAGAGGAAGAACGGGTTATAGAAGATCTGACGCAGTCCCCTGAATGGCAAGGGGGCGATTCCGATCGAATGATCAAGCTTCGGCATAGCGATCAGAGCAATCATCGCTGCGCACAGCAGTGCTGCAAAGAGATAAGACAGCACGGAAACACCGGCCCATTCAATCACGGGTCCGGCCAGTATGGCAGTAAACGCCCAGCCTAACGATCCCCAGAGCCGGTATGAGCTGAACCGCTGGCTGGTACCGTCGATATAGCTGAGGATCATGGTATTGCTCTGGGCGAACAGCGGCCCCTGGAAGAAGTAGAAGAACAGAATAGAAATATATATCATCTCGTATGTATTCGCCTGAAAGACTAGCTGGGACAAGACCAGCGTGCCGGTCAGCATGACCAGGACAATCCGCCGGATATTCTGATAACGGTCACTCCAGATACCCCAGAAGGGATTGGCAATAATAGAGACGAGCGCACCTACCGACATCAGGCTCCCGATCTCCAGCTTATTCATTCCCATGATCTGAAGATATAGCGGAAAGAAGCTGGTGAACAGGACGACCGTTCCATATACGAAGAAGTTGAACCATTTAAGAGAGGTGAAAGACAGCTGCTTATCGAGGTTCTCCCGCAAACTTTGCACTCCTTTCCCGCCAGATGCCTTGAATCCTTAGAACGGCAGAAGCTGCCGCTTCTATCACTGTAACATTTGTTGAAAAGGGATACAAACCAACTTATATAGGGAATTACAAATCAATGGTAAATTAACAGTTTAATTTCAGTTTACAAAGCACAGTTATTCTAGGTTGGAAGGCGGAAGCGGAACATCAGCTGTTCCTGACATCTATCCGCCGGAAAAGGGGATTAACCATGAAGAACACTCAAGCACCGCAAAAGCAGGGAGCCGCGATGAAGCCGTTCCTGAAGCTGCTGCACGAAACTAAACCCTCCTACATGCTGCTGGCTCTGGCTCTTGGCCTTAGTATGATTTCGACCCTAGTGGGTCTTGTTATTCCAATGTTCACGAAGAACCTGGTCGACGGCTTCTCGCTGGCTTCCGTCAGCAAGCTGCAGATTGCCGGAATTGCCGGAGCTTTCATCGCACAGACCCTTGCCGGCGGCGTCTCGATATATCTGCTGAATGCGGTCGGGCAGAAGATTGTCGCCGGACTTAGGGACCGGCTGTGGCGCAAATTCCTTGTGCTGCCTGTGTCCTATTACAATGAGAACCGGACAGGTGAAAGCGTCAGCCGGATGACCAATGATACGGGAATTCTCAAGACACTGATCTCGGAGCATCTGGCTAGCCTCTTTACCGGCGTGATCTCCATTGTCGGTTCAATCTCTGTCCTGCTCTTCCTGAACTGGAAAATGACGCTGGTACTGTTCACCGTCCTCCCGCTGTCCGCGCTGATTCTGGTACCGCTGGGCCGGCAGATGTACAAAATATCAAAAGGCACACAAGATGAGACAGCCTCCTTCACCGCCACACTTAGCGGTGTATTGTCTGAAATCCGGCTGGTTAAATCCTCGGGAGCCGAGCAGAAGGAATATGAAGCCGGACGCAGCGGAATTATGAACCTGCTGTCCTTCGGCATCCGTGAGGGCAAAATCAGCGCGATGATCAGCCCGCTGGTCTCCTTCGTCTTCATGATGCTGCTTGTGGTGATTATCGGTTATGGCGGAATGCAGGTGTCCTCGGGGGTTCTGACCGCCGGTGAGCTGGTGGCCTTCATTCTGTATCTGATCCAGATTATTATGCCGCTGACCCAGCTGACTCAATTCTTCACGCAGCTTCAGAAGGCCAAAGGTGCCTCGGAGCGGATTATCGAGACGCTTGCGGCAGAGGAAGAAGTGTATGAAGGTGTAGAAGAGGCTGGCAGCGAGGAAGGCCCAATCGATGTGGAAGACCTCAGCTTCGGATACAAAACGGGAGACAAAGTGCTGAACAAGATAAGCTTCACGATGCTGCCGGGCCAGGTGACAGCGATTGTCGGTCCAAGCGGCGGCGGTAAAACGACGCTGTTCTCGCTGCTGGAACGATTCTATGAGCCGCAGAGCGGTGTTATCCGGATGGGCGGCAAGCCGGTATCGATGTTCTCCCTGAAATCCTGGCGTAAGCGGATCGGTTATGTCTCGCAGGAAAGTCCGCTGCTGGCCGGAACGATTGCCGAGAATCTGGGATATGGACTGGACCGCGAGATCAGTAAGGAGGAGCTGCAGCGTGCTGCGGCCATGGCATATGCTGACGGCTTCATTGCAGAGCTTCCGGACGGGTACAATACGGACGTCGGCGAACGCGGAGTGAAGCTGTCCGGCGGACAGCGGCAGCGGATCGCCATTGCCAGAGCGCTGCTGCGCGATCCGAAGATTCTCATGCTCGATGAGGCAACGTCCAGTCTGGACAGCCAGTCGGAAGCCGTTGTACAGAAGGCATTGGGCAATCTGATGCAGGGCAGGACCACGATTGTCATTGCCCACAGACTGGCTACAGTCGTCAATGCGGACCAGATTATATTTATGGAGAAGGGCCGGATAACCGGCAAGGGAACACATGAAGAGCTGCTGCGGGATCATGAGCTGTACCGTGAATTTGCCGAGCAGCAGCTGCAGATGAATACCCCGGAGCTTCAGGGCAGAGTGATAGAGGAGGGTTCTACAGGAAATGGCCAAAATACTGGTAGTGGACGACGATCCGCACATCCGCGAATTGGTGGGAGTCTTTCTGAGAGCTGAAGGCATGGAAGAAGTGCTGAGTGCCTCCGATGGGCTGGAGGCGCTGCGGCTGCTCGAAGAGACCCCGGCCGATCTGGCGATTATTGATGTCATGATGCCGAATATGGACGGCTGGGAGCTGTGCCGGGAGCTGCGCAAGCAATATGACTTCCCGATCCTGATGCTGACAGCCAAAGGTGAAACCTCACAGATTGTCAAAGGCTTCGAGCTTGGTACTGACGACTATCTGGTCAAGCCGTTCGAGCCGCCCGTACTGATCGCCAGAGTGAAGGCGCTGCTGAAGCGGTACCAAATTTCTGCCGCCCAGAGCGTTACCGTAGGGAGCCTGCGGATGAACCGCAGAACATATGAGGTTGTATCCGAGCATGGCGATATTACGCTGCCGCTTAAGGAATTTGAGCTGCTGTTCAAGCTCGCCAGCTATCCGGGTCAGACGCTGACACGCGACCGGCTGATTGAAGAGATCTGGGGTTATGATTTTGAAGGGAATGAGCGGACGCTGGATGTGCATGTGGGCCGTCTGCGCGAGCGGTTTCCCCGGGATAAATTCGGGTTCGCCATCCGCACGATCCGGGGCCTTGGCTACCGGCTGGAGGGATAAGCATGCAGGACAGAATCAGAAAAGTATGGAAGAAAATCAATGTGATTGCGCCTATAGCCGGCATATTGACGATGCTCTTTATCTCCTGGAACGGAAGCTATTTCGGCTCAAGGCTGCTGGTCCGGCATTTCGGCTGGTCCTTCTCCGAATACGGCTATCATCTGTTTATTATGGGCATGCAGGTGATTATCTTCTTCTGCGTGGCTGGCGCCATCGCTTTCGCTACCCGCGGGCAGGACCAGAGATTCTATGTGCCGATCCTGACGGCGATGCGGCAGATTTCCAAAGGTGATTTCAAAATCGAACTGGAGAACAGCGGCCAGTACCGGCAGTTTGGCGGTATTGTGGAGGGGATTAACGAGATGGCCACTGAGCTGAGCCGGATGGAGACGATGCGCCAGGACTTCATCTCTAACGTATCGCATGAGATCCAGTCGCCGCTGACCTCCATCCGCGGGTTCGCCGCAGCCCTGCAGGATGACAGCCTCAGTACTGAGAGCAGGAAGCATTACCTGGACATCATTGAAGCGGAGAGCCGCCGCCTGTCCGGCCTGAGCGACAATCTGCTGAAGCTGTCGGCACTGGAGGCAGAGAGCTTCCCGTTCGAGCGGAAGCCCTACAGGCTGGATAAGCAGCTGCAGGAGATGATCCTGGCCTCAGAGCCGCAGTGGCTGGGCAAGGATATTGAGGTAGAGGCAGATCTTGCAGAAACCACAGTGGTTGCGGTAAAAGACCTGCTCAGCCAGGTGTGGACCAACCTGCTGCATAACAGCATCAAGTTCACCCCGCAGGGCGGACGGATTACCGTCTCCTTGCGCATCTCAGAGGAGCAGATTGAAGTGGAGGTGAAGGACAGCGGAATCGGCATTGCCGAAGAGGAGCTGCCGCGGATCTTCGAACGCTTCTATAAAGTGGACAAATCCAGAAGCGTCAGCGGGGGCGGCGGAAGCGGACTGGGACTGCCGCTGGTGAAGAAAATCGTTGAACTTCACGAAGGCAGCATACAGATAACAAGCCGTCCCGGTGAGGGGACGGCTTCAGTCGTACGTATACCTCTGCAAGTCAGATGAATCCGCCATTGACGCGGAGGGTCTGGCCGGTAATCCACCCGGAGCCTTCTCCGGCCAGGAAGCTGACCACGCCGGCAATATCCTCCGGCTGGCCCAGACGTCCGAAGGCATTGCCCTTCTTCAGCCCTTCCAGTACGGCCTCTGATTTGCCCTCCAGGAACAATTCTGTGGCTACTGGTCCTGGTGCCACCGCATTGATGGTGATGCCTTTGCTGCCGAATTCCTTGGCAAGCTGGCGGGTGAATTGCTCAACCGCACCTTTGGTGCCGGCATAAATACTGTAGGCCGGGAACATCTGGCCGTTGACGGAAGTGGAGAAATTAATAATCCGCCCGCCCTGTTCGAGGTGATAGAAGGCCTGCTGGCAGGAGAAGTAGGTGCCCTTGACGTTGATGGCGAACTGCTTGTCGAATTGCTCCTCAGTAGCTTCTCCGATCAGGGAGTTCATCATAATCCCCGCATTGTTGACCACGATATCGATCTTTCCATAGAGAGCCTTGGTCTCCTTGAACAGCTGTTCAATCTGGGCAGGCTTGCTGATGTCTGCCTGCAGGGCAGCGGCTGTTCCGCCGCCCGCCCGAATGGCCGTCACTACGTCATCTGCCTGGGCGGGACTGCTCGAATAGTTGATGATAACGGAAGCCCCCTGCTCCGCCAGCCGCTCAGCGACACTCCGCCCGATTCCTCTTGATGATCCGGTAACAATAGCCACCTTGCCTTGCAATGGTTGTGTCATTAGTAGTTCCTCCTTGAATTTAACAAAAAGTTGTCAGAATTCCCCCACTTCTAAAGTGGCTGGATGAATGACAACGGTTTGGACTTGGATTTTAAAGGGATTTCGGTTATGCTAGGGAAAGCGAATGTATGTTCCTGTAATGGTCTTGTCCGATTTGTTCGTGGATTGCGTCCATGGTTGATTTGGCCAGCCGGAACTTTGTTCTATTTTGCGGACTCGCCTTCGGGTTGAACAGCAAATCGAAGGCGCACCACGTACATAGGAGGCCTTCTTGTGCTCAAAACATTCAAATATCGCCTGGAACCCACAACACAGCAGGCGGAACTATTCGCCAAAACCTTCGGCTGCGTACGCAAAGTCTACAATCTCATGCTCCATGACCGCATCGAATCGTACCAAAAGCATCAAGAAACTGGTGAGAAAATCAAGTTCAAGGCACCCGCGCAATACAAAAATGAATTTCCCTTTCTTAAAGAAGTCGATAGTTTGGCTCTGGCTAATGCGCAACTCCACCTGAATACCGCCTACCGCCACTTTTTCCAGCAGCCCGCCTCTGGTTTCCCCAAGTGGAAATCCCGCAAAAATCCCGTTCAATCCTACACCACGAATAATCAAAAAGGAACGATTGCAATTCAGGCGGGTCGCTATCTGAAGCTGCCCAAAATGAAGCCGGTACGTATCAAACTACATCGACAACCGGAAGGGGTGATCAAGTCAGCGACGATCTCCCGCACCGCATCCGGCAAGTACTTTGTCTCCCTGCTGTGCGAAACGGACATTCCGCCCAAACCCCAAACGGGTTCGGTGATCGGGATTGATCTCGGTCTTGCGCATTTTGCAATTTTCTCGGATGGAACAAAGGTACCGAATCCGAGAGTTCTCGCCCAAACCGCCGCTACCCTAGCGAAAGCGCAGCGCAAACTATCGCGCCGGGCGCAGCAGGCGAAGAAGGACGGACATCTGCTCAGCGAGAGCCGCAACTACCAGAAGCAGCGAATTCTGGTCGCCAAGCTGCATGAAAAAGTGGCCAACCAACGAAATGACTTTCTGAACAAACTCAGCACGGATCTCGTCAACAACCACGATGTGATCAGTGTGGAGTCGCTGAATGTCAAAGGGTTGGTTCGGAATCGCAGACTTGCCCGGTCGCTTCATGACGTCTCGTGGTCAAGCTTTCTATCCAAACTGACCTATAAAGCGGCGTGGTACGGCAAACAAGTCGTACAGGTGGACCGCTGGTTTCCTTCGAGCCAGCTGTGCTCGGCTTGTGGGCATCCAGGCGGGAAGAAGGCGCTCCACATCCGGGAATGGAGCTGCCCCAGCTGCGGTGTCCACCATGACCGTGACGTCAATGCGAGCTTGAACATTCGAACCGAAGGGCTTCGCCTGCTGCAAGGCACAGGAGTGCGTTAACTGGACCCCGAACCGCAGGGACTGCGGGGATCGCTTGGGTAAGGCGCTGAGCAGATGCGAAGGGAGAGGAGAAGCCGCTCCCTCCATTTGCTTAAGCGCGCAATAAATCTGACCGCTGCTCACGGATGTACGCCGTTTTGAGCAAGTCCGGGTTGTTTCCAAGAAGCCGCCACCTCTATAGGTGGGGGTAGTTCACTGTACGGATAATCCTCTTTCCAGCAGTGTCCAGAGCTGGGCGAATTCCTGCATGATGCCCGGGCTGCGCCACTCATAGGCGTGCGCCGGATGGTGAAAGCGTGCGGTGCCATAGAGGACTGAACGTGCCTGTACCGCCGCCGGGATACTCCGTGATATAAGACCTTGTTCCATGCCCTGGGCAATGAGAAGGTCAATGTGATCGAGAAGCTTCCGGATATGGACTTCAACAAGCGCTGCCGATTCTTCAGTGACGGCTGCATACATTTTGAACATCTCGCTGTCCTGTGAAGCATGATGCTGCTTAAGCTCTACGAGCTTAGCGATATAATCTCTAAGCTGCCCCAAGGCATTGGTTGTGGGTATCGCGGCAATTTCAGTTAGCGGAGCTACAATCATCTCCTCCAGCCACCGTTCCGTCACCGCCTCCCGCAACGCAGCTTTGCTGGGGAAATGCCGGTACAGGGTTCCATGACTTACGCCCAGCAGCTTCGCTACATCAGTGACTGAAGCCTTGTCCGGCCCGTATTTGCGCAGGGTTTGTTCAGCGGCATTAAGGATTTCTGTCTTGCTCAAAAAAGAGCCTGTTTTATTCAACGGGTATTTCCCCTTCCTGTGCATGAGCATAACATAGCACATAACAAATGACAAATAATTATTTTTGTCATTTGTTATGTGCTATTTGTTATCCGGCTATTCGTGTTAATCATGGAGCTTCCCTGATTACATTTGCCAGCAGGGCAATTCCGCGCTCCAGTTCTGCCGGAGAAGCATAAGCGTAGGACAGTCTGAGGTGCCCGCGGTCACTGCGGTCGTACAGATCGCCTGTATTCAGCAGCAATCCGGCGCGCAGGGCTGCAGTGAACAGCTTGCGCGGAGGCACAGGATGCAGGAGGGACAGCCAGATGTAGAATCCGCCTGCCGGTACATTCCAGGTTGCCAGTCCGGCACAATGAAGCTGCAGCAGCTCCAGCACAAGATCACGGCGCTCCCGGAGTCTGCCGCGCAGCACCTGCAGATGCTCCTCATGATAGCCGTCCTCAAGCCAACTGGCGGCAGCCAGCTGTGACAGGGAGCTTGCGCCGTAATCACTCTGCATTTTGATATCGGCCAGCCGCCGGACCACCGGCTCCGGGCCGACAATCCAGCCTATGCGCAGGCCGGGGCTGGCTGCCTTGGACAGGGTGCCCAGATGCAGCACTCTGCCCTCGCGGTCCAGCGCCTTCAGCGGCAGCGGAGGCGGTGCATCCAGCCACAGCTCCTGATAGGCACCATCCTCCAGAATAGGCAGCCCCAGGCTGCCTGTGACCTGCATGAGCTCCCGGCGCCGCCCGGCATCCATCAGAATTCCGGTGGGATTGTGAAAGGAAGGGATACTGTAGAGCATCGCCGCCTTGCTGCGGACAGCCTCAGCTGTAAGATGCTCCGGGATCAGCCCGCGTCCGTCCATGGGCAGCCCGCTGAATTTCACCCCCGCAGACTGAAAGGCATGAATCGAATACAGATAGGACGGCTTCTCCAGCAGGATCGATGAGCCGCGCGGCAGAAGGCCCAGAGCAATAAGCTGGAGTCCCTGAAGTGCCCCGGAGGTGATAAGAATGGAGGCGGGGTCGGCTGCAATGCCGCTTCGGGCCAGCATCCGGCTTACCGCAGCCCGCAGCGCCGGATTGCCGAGCGGTTCCTCATAAGAGAGCGGTGGAAGAATGCGCTGCGCGAGCCCGGCCAGCACCTGGTTCATCGCCGCCCCGGGCAGCAGCTCCGGCGCAGGCTCACCGGTGCCGAGTCGGATCAGACCCGGCTCATATTCGAGCCGGTTGATATCCTGTACGGTAGGCAGGTTGGGATAGTGAATCCCTTCCTCCACATAATCATTCCAGTTGCCCGTCCGCTCCATTGCTGCCGGAGCCGTGACCGTATCTGAACCGCCGGCGGGCCGGATGGCGGAACGTGTATCCGCTACAACTACGGTCCCGCCGCCGCGTCTGCCCTCAATCAGGCCCAGCGCTGTAAGCTGGTCCAGCGCCGTGACCACCGTGCTGCGGTTAACACCGAGCATGCGGCAGAGCTCACGCTGCGGAGCCAGCCGCATCCCGGGAGGCCAGGCCCCGCTGCTGATCTTGGCGAGGAAGTAGGAGGATATCTGACTATGAAGCGGCAACGGGGAAGCCGGGTCCGGCTTCCATGTGCCTTGCAGGACAGGGAGTGAGCCGTCCGGCTCCTTTTCAAGAGCGGCAGGTGCGGGAGCTTCAGGATGACCGGAAGGACCGGCAGGGCTTAAGTCTGGATGATCTGGCGGATGCTGATGTGTCAAGGGACCGGCTCCTCTTTTGTGGTTTCTTTCCTTGAGTGTACCATGATTCATAGTCGTCTATTAAGCTTGGCTGGGTATGAGACGGACAACTTGGATGGTTACGGCAGCCTCTGCACCAGAGTACGATCAGAATGCATTAACCGGGAAAACGCTGTGGAAGCTTGTCTATCCGGCAGCATCACAGCTTATATGAAGGAGGAAGAAGTTATGACGGAAGCCATTGTACATGGGATCATTCTGGCCTTCGGGCTTATTCTGCCGCTGGGCGTGCAGAATATATTCGTATTCAATCAAGGGGCACAGCACGCGAGATTCCGCAGTGTGCTGCCTGTAGTTCTGACGGCAGCGGTATGCGATACGCTGCTTATAACTGCAGCAGTAGGCGGTATTTCTCTGGTCATTCTATCGCTGGACTGGGTCACGCCCCTTATATACAGTGCGGGAATCCTGTTTCTCTGCTTCATGGGCTGGAGAATCTGGCGCTCTTCTCCGGCGCAGGAAGAGGCGGGGCGCCTCTCTCCGAAGGGACAGATGCTGTATGCACTGTCCGTTTCCCTCCTGAATCCGCATGCGCTGCTGGATACGGTGGGCGTCATCGGTACGAGCTCGCTGCAATATGACGGTATGGTTCGCTGGGCTTTCGCGGCGGCTGCGGTGGCCGTCTCCTGGATCTGGTTCCTGGGTCTTGCCGCTGCGGGCCGCCTGCTCGGCAGGATGGATGCCTCCGGTAAGGTGATTAAGAGGCTGAATACCGCTTCAGCACTATTGATCTGGGCGGTTGCCGTCTACATGGGAATACGGCTGTGGCGGAGCTTTTAGCGTGAATTTAGCCATGCAGAACCGGATTCGGCAACCGCGTTGCCAAACTGTTTCGAAAACTTCACACATTCATACTTTATCTGAATCTAGTCTATTGACCATTGGAATATAATCGCCTACTATACAGATATAAACACAAAATTCTAAATTATGGAATTCGGAAGGGTGGTGTTTCCTTGGAGCCTGCAGCCACGATTCGAGATCAGCTAGTGGACTATTTATCAAAGCATGAGCTGTCTATCAATCAGTTTGCCATAAGATCCGGCATTAATTCCGGGACATTAAGCCGGATTATTAATGGTCATCAGCCGATTGCCATGAGCCATCTGGAGTTAATTACTGCAGGGATGGGGGTACGCGAGGACTATTTTTACAGTTTATATGTAGATGAATGCTTCTATCATTCGGCACCGACCTGGCGGCGGCTTCGGCCTTTTATTGTAAAGTGTGCAGAGCTTGGGCGCATGGACTGTATCGAGCTTCTGGTACATAATCTGCTTGATAATCTGACCTATGTTCCCATGTTATTCGAAGTAGCCGAAGGATTGTTTCAGCAGGGGTATTGGCCGGGGGCAGCACTGCTCTACGAGAATGTAAGCGCCAGCGAGAAATACCAGTACTCCGAACGGCTGGCTATGTGCCAATACCGCCTGTTCCAGATCGCACTTGGTGATGATCAGAGCACGAACCTGCGCGCTGCTACTCTGTTTGAGAACTACATCCCGCGTTTGGATGAGGCGGACCAGCTGGATGCGCTCAAAGAATTGATGAATGTCTATTATTCATTGCAACAATGGAATAAAGTGAATGAACTTGCGCTAGAACTGCTTCGGCTTGCGACGATTCGTTATGATCTTTATTGCCGTTCGAAACATAAACATATGGTGAAGACTGGAGAAAGGCCGCTGTGCTTTTATATATTATATGCTCATTTAATGCGCTCAATTGTATGTGAGGAACGCGGAGACTACAAAGCTGCTCTTGATCTTGTACCGTTATACACAGACATAGAATGGATTCAGGATGAGAGTGAAGATTCGAAACGAACCGTAGCCCAATTTCAGGAGTGGGGTAAGGCCAATACTTATCTATATCGCTTATTGGGTGGACAAGCAGAAGTGTTGGATGACTATGTGGAATATGTTTCTGCTCGGGAAGGTGAGATTTTTACAGCGTTATATAATATCATTAAATCTGCAAATAAGTATAATTGGAATGTAGACCATATATTAGAACAATTTTCTGATTATACGCCTTATAGAATACATCCGACAGAGTTTGGAGAGTACAATCAGCAGGTTATAGCGGATCAACACGCCAGATTTCTTGCAGAGCTTGGAGTATACTACTTGCAGAATAAGCGAAACGAAGGAATTGGGTATATATTAAAAAGCTTGGAATCATCTTCTAAAATAAATAGTGAAAGTATTGTCTTCAAATGCGTTGATCTATTTGAGCAATACCGTCATATAGCGGAAGAAGAAGAACAGAAACAATACAAACTTATAATTAGAGAGGTGCAGGATGCGAATGAAAAGAAAAATTTTAATATTGCTAGCCTCGTGTAGTTTGGCCTTATTGATTATCGTGCCTGTAGAAAGCATTGTAGACAAACCGATACAACAAATGGTTCAGCCCATGGGACATGGTGGCGGTGGAGGTTGAATAACGAAAGTTGTATTTCCGGAATAAAGAATGCATTCCACCGATAATTGAATATTCCCCAAAGACGGTCCTGCCATATAGGATCGTCTTTTTTTGGATAACTGTGGAAGGATTAAATATAATCACCCATATAACCACGTTAACAGGTAATGCGTTCAGACTAACATTTTATTATTTTACATAAATATCTATAATATTGCATAAGGAGGCGGGATTTCCATGTATAGTCCGGCAAGTGTCAGAATTCGTATTGAGAGAGCTAGAAGCAAGCTACATAAGTTGCAAGTCCAATATGGCGGTTTTGGTCATCCTAAGGTAATACGGCAATCCGTAGTGCTGGATGAACTGCTTAATTCTTATGATAATACCTACCGGATGAAGAAAAGGCCGCCTGCTTAGCAGTAACTGAACAGATGAAGTGAAACAACAGAGTAGTTAGATCTAATATTCTATGGATAAGCGTGTGAAAAGGGTGATAAATACTGTGGAGCATACAGTCAAAATCCGGGACGAAATAGCAGCGTATCTCTTCAGGCATAACCTGTCCATTAATCAATTTGCTATCATCAGCGGCATACATTCCGGTACACTCAGCCGGGTGATGAAGGGTCAGCAGGCCTTGGCGATGAATCATCTGATCCGTGTTACACGCGGGATGGGACTTCCCGAGGACTACTTTTACAGTAAGTATGTGGATGAATGTCTGTATGATTCGGCACCAACCTGGCGGCGGCTGAGGCCGTTCCTGCTGCAATGTGCGGCGCTGTCACGTCTGGACTGTATTGAGCGGATTGTACAGAATTTGCTGGATAATCTTCTCTATGTACCGCTGCTGTTTGAGGTCGCCGAGGAATTATTTGAGCAAAAGAGCTGGCAGGCGGCAGCATTAATCTATGAAAATGTGGGAGCCAGCGAGAAATACCAGCATTCCGAGCGTCTGGCGCTCTGCCAATATCGGTTGTTCTTAATAGGTCTCAGCGATGATCAACACAAAAATTTAATTGCAGCTACTTTATGTGAAGGTTATGTGGGCAGACTGGACGAGGTCAATCAATTAGATGCTTTACATCAGTTGGCTAATACGTATTTCTCATTACATGAATGGCAAAAGGTAATGGAATTAGCGGATGAAATGGTGAGGATTGCTACTAATCTATATGAGCTTCATAGAGAATCAGGACGTACTTATGAACAGGCATACAAGAGACCTTTATACACTTATATTTTATACGCTCAACTTCTTCAATCCTGTGCTCAAGAGGAGTGTGGGAACTATAAAACTGCATTGGATATGGTACCCCTGTATATGGATCATAGCTGGATTCGGGAAGATACTGAAGAAGCGAGACGGATCTCGGCTCAATTTAAGGAATGGGGAACGGCCAATACTTATCTCTATCGCTTGTTGGACGGACAAATCGAAGTGCTGGATGAGTACGTAGAGTACATTTCTACCCGGGAAAATGAGATCTTTACGGCACTATTCAAAATTATTGAATCGGCCAATCGTTATAAGTGGGATGTCGATCATATTCTGCTGAGATTCGCCAATTATATCCCTTACCGCAAATATTCCAGCGTCTTTGGTGAACGAAATATATTGATGCTGAAAGATAGCCATGCTCAGTTCCGCCGCGAGCTGGCAACCTATTATCTGGCCCGCAGACGTTATAAAGGCGATGACGTGACCATGCAGGGTGTGGACCTATCCGCCAAAATAGACTGTGAGCGTAATGTGATCCGGGGAACCTTATCCGTGGATTTTGAGATATCGATTTCGGATATCACTAAACTCGGCTGAGGATTGAGGAAAAGCATTCCCTTTGAATATTCATGCAAAACGGCTGAGAACCCCTCCGGGGAATCTCAGCCGTTTATTTGTTCAACCGGTAATGCCGCCCTGCGGTTAGCCGCCGATCTGTGACATGCGGCGGGCGGTAGGCGTATGGCTCTGCGCTTTACGCTCCAGGGCCAGCGCCATTTCATGATTATGCGGCTTGTTGCCGAGCGCCTGGCGGAAAAGAGCCTGCACCGCAGCAGGATCACTTATCAGTGGCCGCACATTATATTCATCCTCCCAGTAAAGGCAGGCTTTGATGTTGCCGTCGGCGGTGAGGCGCAGCCGGTTGCAGTTATCGCAGAAGTGCTCGCTTACCGGATGGATCAGTCCGAAGGTTCCTTTTGCCCCGGTGACACGCCGGTTCTGGGAGGGGCCATTCCCGGAAGGCATATCGGCTTCCTCGGTAGTCCAGCCTGCTTCATTGCAGGCTTCCACTACCGTTTCTAGCGGGAGATAGGTCTGCCGCCAGGCATCGCTTGCGCTGCCGATGGGCATATATTCGATGAAACGTACATTCAGCGGGCTGTTCAGCGTCAGGGCGATGAAGTCCTTGATCTCATCATCATTAATACCCTTCATCAGCACGACATTCAGCTTGATCGGCGACAGGCCGGCCGCTTCGGCGGCTTCAATCCCCTTCAGCACTTTGGCGACATCGCCGCCGCGGGTGATCATGGAGAACCGTTCCTGCCGAAGGGAGTCCAGGCTGATGTTCACCCGTGACAAGCCCGCCTGCTTCAGGGCTGCGGCTTTGGCCGGAAGCATCAGACCATTCGTAGTTAACGATATATCTTCAATACCGGGTATAGCGGAGATCATGGATACCAGCTTCTCCAGATCCTTACGGACCAGCGGTTCTCCGCCGGTCAGCCGGACCTTCCGCAGACCCAGCGGCGCAAGTGCTTCCACTACAGCGGTAATTTCCTCATAACTCATAATCTCGTCCTGCGGCTGGAATTGCATTCCTTCCGCAGGCATACAATAAATACAGCGCAGGTTGCAGCGGTCTGTAACCGAAATGCGGATGTAATCATGTATCCGTCCAAAAGGATCGGTCAGCGGCTCCATGGCACTACTCCTTCACCTGTTGAGTTTTATTTTAAATTTTAAAGACTTCATTCCTCTGCGTCAATGTGTACGGCTTCAGCTGGCCCAATCCGCAATTATGGAAGAGGAGGGAATGCATACAGCATAAGAAACGGACAACCTAAATAATATGTGACGAAAGATGAAAGACGCAGCCTAATTTTGACAAAAGTACGACAATTTCAGGGAATGGTCATAGAATGCTCACCGAAAGCGCTTAACAATTTCGATATAATTTAGGTGCGGAAGATTCAAACTTTATAACCTTTCACTTTTGCGAAGAACACAGCTATGATACCGGAAAGTTCAGGCGGCGACCTTAAGGAAGCCCCGGCGTCCGGCAAACCAATAGGGAGGATTTGCAAAATGACTATACCTACAGTTCCATCACTTGTCGTGCCGGAGGTTTGTAGCCGCTGGCTGGAGAGTCGGGGATTAATATATCAGCTTCTGGTTGATTTCTACGGAAGAAAACCATCGCTCTCACTGGTCGCCCAGTGGAGCCGCAACCGTGAGATGAGTATTGCTGCAGAAATGACCGAAGGCGGACGTGAACTGAAGCGTTACCTGTGCAGCCAGGAGCCAGCAATGCTGCCGGCCATCTGTGAGAAAGAGAAGCTCGAATATAAGCGGCTGATGAATGAGCGTGCTGCCAGTACTTTTGTGGCCCGGGAAGCAGCCCAGCTCGGCCGTGAAGAAGAATTCTGTAACGTACTTTCCGATGTGTATGCTTCGGCAGGCATTGTGTTCAAGAAATGCAGCGGGGAAGCTGACGACCATATCGCCATTGAACTGGAATTCATGGCAGTCCTGCATGAACGGATGCTGTACAACAGCTTCTCCATCCGCAGTGCAATGGAGCTTCTGGAGATCCAGGAGAACTTCCTCGAAGAGCATCTGCTGAAATGGACACCGCAGTTCTGTGAACGGCTGAACGCAGCGACTGACAGCCCGCTATATCTTGGACTCAGCCACATGCTGGAGGAATTCCTGCCGCAGGATCTGCATATGCTGCGTGCCTGGAAGGCTTCGCTGGAGAGCAGTGCGGCGGCAATGGTCTAAACAGCTGAATAATCAAGGCGTCCTTCCGAAGTGGAAGGGCGCCTTATTTGTTGCTGCGGCAGGTTCAGCTTCCTGCGAAGAGGTTACAGTATTGTTGCAATTTAAGTTTCGTATAGGATTCCAGTAGGAAGAAACGGTGTCTTCATGTAATATATAAATGTGTCAGTTTAGTGATGAACGGTAGAACGAGAAGGTAGGTTGCATATGAGAAGAGGACTGCAGGCTTTAGTCATCATAGGGGCTATGCTGGCTTTTTATTACTTTGGATTTGGTATTTTTGGCAGTACGGCCGGAACGATCATCAGTATTTTCTCCACATTGACGGTTATCTCTATCGGGCTGGGTATCTTCATGGAGAACCGTAACCCTTCTACCACAATGTCCTGGATTCTGCTGCTGGCCTTGATTCCGGTGCTGGGACTCGTTTTCTATTTTCTGTTCGGACAGAATGTGTTCAAACGGCGCAAATACGATAAGAAGGCCCAGCGCGACCTGATGGCCTATGAACGGATTGAGAATGACGCGCTGCGCATGCACCAGGATTGGTCAGTGTTCAGTCCCGGGCGCCAAAAGCTGCTGGGATTGTCGCAGAGACTGGGACGTACGCCGATTTCCTTCAATTCAGAGACGCGTATCCTGACCAACGGTGAAGAAACCTTCGGGACCCTGCTGCTCGAGCTGCGTCAGGCCCAGCATCATATCCATATGGAATACTATATTTTCCGGGCGGATCATATTGGGACACGCATACAGCAGATTCTGATCGAGAAAGCCCGGGCGGGCGTAGCTGTCCGGTTTATGTATGATGCGGTCGGAAGTATTCAGCTGTCCAAGGCCTTCCTTAAGGAGCTCAGTGATGCCGGCGTTCAGGTGGCTGCCTATGGCAACTCAACCTCCTTTTTCTCCAGCCGGGTGAATTACCGGAATCACCGCAAAATTGTTGTCATCGACGGCGATGTGGGATTCATGGGCGGACTTAATGTTGGCGATGAATATTTGAGCCGGAGTAAGACTTACGGCTTCTGGCGGGATACGCATATGCTGCTGAGAGGTGAAGCGGTGCGGACGATGCAGATTATCTTCCTGCAGGACTGGATGCACACCACCGGTGAGAAAATATTAGAGCAGGATTACCTCTCCCCGCAGCTGCGCTTCACGACCGGCGACGGAGCGGTCCAGATTATTGCCAGCGGACCGGATAACGAGCGGCGTGCACTCAAGAATATCTTTTTCTCCATGATTGCCTCGGCGGAAAAGTCAGTCTGGATCGCCAGCCCCTACTTCATCCCCGATGAGGATATCCTGACCGCGCTGCGTGTGGCGGCGATGTCGGGTCTGGATGTCCGTCTGCTGTTCCCGGCCAAGCCGGATAAGTGGATTCCGTTCCTGGCTTCGCATTCCTACTTCCCGGCACTGCTGGAATCCGGGGTGAAGATCTATGAATATGAGAAGGGCTTCATCCACTCGAAGCTGCTGATTGCGGATGGGGAGATTGCTACCATCGGCACAGCCAACATGGATATGCGCAGCTTCCACCTGAACTTCGAGGTGAATGCGCTGCTGCTGCAGACCGAGAGTGTCTCGCGTATTGTCGCAGACTTCGAGCGTGACCTGCTGTCCACGCGGCAGATTGTCCATGAGACCTTCATGGATAAAAGGCTGCTGGAGCGGCTGCTGGAATCGGCAGCCCGCCTGATGTCTCCGCTGCTGTAGTAAGGGAATCTAAAAAAGACCACCGGATGGAGCTGCTGCTCTCCGGCGGTCTTTTGTTCTTATTTAGGGACTTATGATATTCCAGTAATCACTCTGAATCCGCCGAAAGTGGGCGATATGGGTAAATTAAAGGGAAAAATCCCTCTAATTCTGCCGAAAGTGGGCGATATGGGTAAATTAAAGGGAAAAATCCTTCTAATTCCACCAAAAGAGGGCGATTTAGGAAAATCAAAGGGAAAAATCCCTCTAATTCCCGCAGATGCGGCCCAAAGGAGCAAATGATGAGCATTAGTGCACCTGAATTTACAGGGGCTACCCCAGAAGTCGCCCGAATGGAGCAATACGAGTTGGCCTTAAATCTACATTAGCTGCACAGGCCGCGCACACCGCATAAGCTCCAGCTGATTCACCATTAGGGTGATATTTATTTGTCCCAATAGAAGAATTTACAGGTTTCTGCTTGGGCATATTCAGAAGGTAGTGAGCCCGAGGCGGGTCTGCATCCGGTAGAGGAGATACTTAATCCATGTAATTTCACTCTGATATTCCTTCAGCGGCAGGCTGTACTCGGCTCCCTCGTTATTCCACAAACGGTTGAAGTAGCTCTCCATTTCAGCATATAGCGGCTGCCCCTGCGGCACGGATACCCAAAGGTTATTCTCCAGATTGTAGTCGTCCAGATTACGGGCCGTGAAATTCGTTGATCCGCCCAGAACGATGGAGTTGCCGGCTGCCTTGGCGATGAACAACAGCTTGCTGTGATACTGCTCCTTACCCGTATTGTACCAGCGGATTGCGATATTCCCCTTAGACTTCCGGTTCAATTCCATCGCAACCGGGCGGTTCGGGATACCGATTTTGTCCCGTCCGAAGGCATTCTGATTGGGATCCAGCAGGAGCCTTACTTCAGCGCCGCGAGCGTCAGCCGCCAGCAGGGCATCAATAATTCCGTCGTCCGCCAGATAGAACATACCCATCCAGATGACATCCCCCTGCCCTGTTGCCTTGATATCATCCAGAGCGTACTTGTACACCTTGCCTTCGGTTAAATAGCGGACCTCGAGCTGCGGCTCCCCGGCGGGGAGGGCTTGCTGCTTGAAGTCCGGTGTCCTGCTCAGCAAAGGGCCCGCTTCCGAGAGGTTCGCGGCAGCCTGCTCACTCTGCAGAATGTCAGCCAGAATCGGACCCTGCACCTCCAGGGCAATGTTAGAGTGATAGGCGCTGGCGTCATGCACATTCCCCGAAGAGATCAGCGCGGTGTTCTCACTGAGCACCACTTTGCGGTGATTGGCTTTGACATTGAGCAGCTTGAGATACGAACGCGCAGTGATATCAGGCCCTCCGCTGGCCATAAGATTGGGAATCCAGCCCTTGCCGGATTGTCCGAACCACTGAATGAAGGTCCGCCATACAGCGGAGTAGGCCGGGGTCGAGTCACGCAGTGTATCCACATCCGTCATAATAACCTTGATTCCGGCGGCTTTCATCTCTTCCAGCAGATGATTGGGCGCAGAGCTGTAATTCGTATTCACCTCATCAGTAATGAAGACGATCTCCATCCCGGGATAGGCGGCTTTCTGGGCGATAAGCTTATCGGTAAGCTCCTGGCTGACTGCTGGGAACTGCTGGTCAGTGTGGGTATAGTCATTGAACAGGAACAGGTCGATTACGAGGAATTCTCTGGCTTCTCCAATAATCTGCAGAATTCTCGGGAGAATCTGTTCTTCTCTTGCTTCGGCCCCGCTGCTGTCCTGATAGGTCAAGTCGTGCCAGAAGGCTACATTCTCCACCTTATACGCAGGACTCTCCACGGAAAGCCCGGGAGGCAGCGGTTTATGGGTCTGGAAGATCATTACCCCGGCTAACCATATTAGGAGAAGGATGACGGCAATCAGTATCTTGGAGCGGCGGCGCAGAATAAACTGCGGTTTCCGCTTGCGGGGTGACGTAACCGCACCGGAAGCTATAATTAGCTGCGACTGTTCGGGTGTAATGGAGCGGCTGCCTTGATTCATGGGATGATCCTCCTGGGTGCTGCGGAGCCAGAGTCCGTAGGTCTTGGCGCCGGCATTGTAACTACCTATTAACGCCCGCTGAGGAGAAGTGAAGCAGTTGACTGCAAAATCATCTGAAAGATCTATTTTTGCTAAAATCGCCGGATTTATACCGTATCATTCCTGTAAAGCAGGGTTATACAGTTCTAATGACATACAGCAGAAGCAAATGTATAATGAGTGTAAATAATTTGTATAAGGTTTGAATCTTCAGAAGTATTCAGTGTAAATAGGAAAAGAGTGTGAGATACATCGTGTATTCCATCAAACAGGTCGTCGAAATGCTCGATATTCCTTCGGTCACTCTGCGGGCATGGGAGAACAGGTACCAGGCTGTTGTTCCGGAACGTACCGAATCGGGCTACAGGCTGTACAGCCAGGAGAATATCGAGGACCTTCGCTGGTTGAAGGAACAGACGGACAAGCAGGGCATCAGTATTTCCCATGCCGTGCGGATGCTGAAGATGCGTAAGCAGAAACATCTGGATGAACGTCTGAACGCGGCGGGCGGCGACCCCAGAGATGCCATTGACAAAATGAAGCAGCAGATCTATACAGCCCTGCACGAAATCCAGGGCGAGCGGGCGGATGCATTAATTGATTTCGGGTTCTCATTATACGGCTATGAGGCTATGGTATATCAGGTGCTTGTGCCGGTGCTGGTCAAGGTTGGCGATGCCTGGGAAGAAGGGACGGCAACGGTAGCCCAGGAGCATTATATGACGCATATGATCTCTAACCGGCTGTCCCAGTTTTTTCATGTGTTTCCCGTCTATGCGCATTTGCCGAAGGTGCTCGCCTTTTGTCCGGCGGGAGAGCATCATCAGATAGGGCTGCTGCTGTTCTCGCTTTTCCTGCGTAAGAACGGGGTTGAGGTCATTTACCTGGGGGCCAATACGCCGGAGGAAGGTGTTATGGATATGCTGGAGAAGCAAGGCCGGATCGGGGCAGTCTGTCTGTCCGTTACGGATGAAGAGCTTGTACCGTACTGTGAAGATTTGCTTGGACGGCTCGGCAGCATGCATCCGGACCTGCAATTTATTGTCGGCGGCAAAGGATATGAAACGGCCGGTCCTGAGGCCACCAGGGCGACTTATAAGCTGGATGAGCCTCCGGAGCAGTGGCAAGCCTGGTTTGACCGGGAGTTTGCCCGAATGAAGCATAGAATGTAGCTTTTAGAACCGATCGGTACCCCTTGAGGGCCGGCCGGTTCTTTTTTGCTTTTACAGGCTGGGAACTCTAATTATTGGAAGTCGGATTGCTGATATTTACATGGCGCGGTAAAGTATGTATGATATTTGTATCATAATTGTATAGTTTTTGTATAATGTTTGAAAAGAGTTATCTGCCTCAAGACAGACAGCTATAAGGAGGAAGGCGCTTGACTGGACCCAAACGTACCGCGAAAGTTGCAATTATAGGCGCTGGACCAGGCGGACTGGCCGCAGCTATGCTGCTGGCCGCCGAAGGCTACGCAGTGGATCTCTATGAGAAGCAGGATACAGTTGGCGGAAGATCGGGAGAGCTCAAGCTGGGCAGCTACCGTTTTGACCGGGGTGCTACCTTTTTGATGATGCCGCATCTGCTGGAGGAGCTGTTCGCCCTGGCAGGACGTTCCGTGCATGATTATGTGTCCTTGAAGCCGCTTGACCCGCTGTATTCACTGCATTTCGGAGATACCGTATTTACGCCTTCTACGGACCAGGAGCAGACTGCCGGAGAGATTGAGCGGCTGTTTCCCGGCAACGGGAGCGGCTACCGCCGGTTTATGGCCGATGAAGCCGACAAGCTGGAGCGAGTCATTCCGCTGCTGCAGCGTCCGTTTCAATCCCTGGGTGACTATATGAAAAGAGATGTACTGCACGCGTTGCCTAAGCTGAACGCCGCAGATAATGTATACAACCGGCTGTCCCGGTATTTTGATGATGAACGGCTGCGGTTCTCGTTTACCTTTCAGGCCAAATATCTGGGAATGTCGCCCTGGGAATGTCCCGGTACGTTCACGATCCTGTCCTATATGGAGCACCGTTACGGCTTGTACCATCCGATAGGCGGAATTAACCGTGTCCTTCAGGCGATGTCTGAGGTGATTCAGGAATATGGCGGGCATGTGCACACCTCCAGCGGAGTGAAGCGCATAGTGGTCAAGAACGGGCATGCGGCAGGATTGCTGCTGGAGAACGGGGAGCGGGTGGAAGCGGATTACGTTGTGATCGGGGCCGACTTCGGCTCTGCGATGACGCAGCTGTTCGAGCCCGGCATTCTGAAGAAATACACCCCCCGCAAGGTTGCCCGGAAAAGATACTCCTGTTCAACAGCCATGCTGTATCTGGGTATCGATGGGGAGGTGGACCTTGGTCATCATTCGGTTCATTTCTCCGCCGATTACCGGCGTAATGTCGAAGAAATTACTAAGCTTGGGGTATTATCCGAAGATCCTTCCATATACGTCCATAATCCGTCGGTTATCGATAAGACGCTGGCGCCGCCGGGCAAGTCTTCACTCTATGTGCTGATGCCGGTGCCTAATCTGAGTGCAGAGGTCAACTGGCAGCAGACGAGTGCGGAAGTTGAAGCGCGGATGATGGAGCGCCTGGAGCAGATTCCCCAGCTTGCGGGAATAACCGGGCGGGTGGAAGAGAGCTTATTCTTCTCTCCGCTGGACTGGCAGAACAAGCTGAATGTATATAACGGCGCAACCTTTAATCTGGCCCATAATCTGGGGCAGATGATGCATTTGCGGCCGCATAACACCTTCGAGGAGGTGCGCGGCATCTGGCTGGTCGGAGGCGGAACCCATCCGGGCAGCGGTTTGCCGACGATCTTCGAGTCGGCGAAGATCAGTGCGCGGCTGCTGCGGGAGCATGACCAGGCCCTGCGGGGCAGCTTCCCCGTGCCGGCCGGCGCTCCCGGCGCGGGCGCGGGGGTTCCGCTATGAGCCGCGTAGCCGTTGTGGGCAGCGGAATCGGCGGGCTGACCGCAGCGCTGCTGCTTACCCGGCAGGGGCATGAGGTTGTAATGTACGAGCGCGCAGAGCAGGTGGGTGGGCGCGTTGCCTTTGAAGAAGAAGGCGGCTACCGGATAGACCGCGGGCCTACCATTGTGCTGCTGCCGGAGATGCTTCTGGATATTCTGGAGGAAGGCGGGCTGCCGCGCGGAAGTCTGGAGCTGCTGCGCTGTGATCCGCTTTACCGGGTTCACTTCAGGAGCGGGCGCGTGCTGACCAAATTCGCGGGGGCCGCAGAGCAGGCAGAGGAGATTGACCGGCTGTATCCCGGAGAAGGTAAGGGCTTCCTGCGGTTTATGGAAGATATGTCACACTTGTATCCAAAGGGCAGGGCTTCGTTTCTGGAGAGAGGCTATAAGAACGGGCGCGAATTTTTCAGCCCGGCCAATGTGTCGCTGATGGTCCGTCTGCGGGCTTACCGAAGTCTGCGCTCTGCTGTCGGGCAATATTTCAGGAATGAGGAGCTAAGGGATGCCTTCTCCCTGCAGAGCCTGTATATCGGCGGAGCCCCCTTCCGCACACCGGGAATCTATACGATGCTTCCCTACGCGGAGCATGCCTTCGGCATCTGGATGCTGAAGGGGGGATACGGCACCCTGCCGCAGATCATTGCCCGGGAGCTGGAGGGCCGCGGAGTACAGATTCATACCAGTACAGAAGTTGATTCCCTGATGGTAGAAGGGGGAAGATGCCGCGGGGTTGTTGTTCAAGGCCGGCAGATAACCTATGATGCCGTGCTGTACAACGGTGATTTCCCGCATATTGAGAAGCTGCTTCCATCCGGGGTGTTCAAGCGGGACAAGAATCTGGCCGGAACTACAAATAAGACAAGCAGCGCTACTGATAAACCGATCCGGCGCGGCAGCTTCACACCTTCCTCAGGCTGCCTGCTCATCTATGCAGCTGTATCCAAGCGCTGGCCGCAGTCTCAGGTTCACCAGTTCTTCTTGCCGGATAGTCTGGATAGCAGTCTCCATGAGGTGTTTGACCGCGGGCAGATCCCTGCTGATTCTTCATATTATGTGTTCAACCCGGTAGTGCTGGACGACAGTGCCGCTCCTCCCGGAGAAAGTATACTGTATTTCCTTGTCCCTGTTCCGGCAGCACCGGATAAGGATTGGGATGATATCGCCGAAGCACTGGCCGTCAAGGTGCTAAGGGATGCTGAGAAGCGCGGATTCCCGGGGCTTACAGCCAGTATAGTCTGGCGCAGGCTTAGAACGCCGGGGGATGCCCGTAAGGAAGGGATGTACGGGGGCGGGAGCTTCGGAATAGCCCCGATGTTGAGCCAATCCGGTGTATTCCGGCCTCAACCGAAGCCGTATCCGCTCCAAGGCCTGTATGCCGCAGGAGCATCTGTCCATCCCGGCGGCGGTGTGCCGATTGTGATGCAGGGAGCCAGGCTGGCAGTTCAAGAACTGATAAAGGAGATGAGCGGTCATGAATGAAAGGATATTGCAGCAATGTGAAGAACTGATGAAGAAAGGGTCTACTTCCTTTTATAAGGCTTTTAATTTTCTGCCAAGTCCCAGGCGTGAGGCAGTGCATGTTATTTATGCCTTCTGCCGGATTATTGATGACAGTGTGGATGAGCCTGACAGCTCGCCGTACAGTATTCATGAACTGAAGGCGCATTTCAGGGATCTGGAGGAGGCGGACGGACATTTCATCTGGCCGGCGCTGCGCTGGCTGTTCAGCAGCTTCCCGCAGCTTCAGCGTGAGCCTTTTCACCTGCAGATGGAAGGCCAGATCAGAGATCTCTCTTTCACCCGGTACGAAACGATGGAGCAGCTGAAGAGCTATTGCTATCTTGTAGCAGGGACTGTAGGGGAAATGCTGCTGCCCGTTCTGCGGGATGATCAGAATGAAGCGGCACGGGCAGCAGGGATATCTCTGGGTATAGGCATGCAGCTGGTGAATATTATCCGTGATGTAGGCGAGGACCTGCGGAGAGGGCGGAGATATGTGCCGCTTGAGGTTATGGAGCGACAGGGTTACAGCCAGCAGGAGCTGGAAGCCGGAGAGGTTAATGAGCCGTTTATTGCTGTGCTTCAGGAGCTTAGGGCGGAGGCGCTGCACTGGTTTGAAAAGGGCCTGGAGAATGTGCATACGTATCCTTGGGAGAGCGGCATGTCAATTGAACTCGCTGCCGCCTTCTATGCCGCCATTCTTGATGCCGTAGAGGCAGACGGCTATGACGTATTCCACAAGCGGTCTTATGTCAGCGATGAAGCCAAGCTCAAGCTGTTCCGGCGTACGGTGGTGCGCTATACCGGTATCACAACCGTGGTGGTGTAATCATGATCAGAGCCCTATTTTGGATCTGGTATGGAGTCGGCGCTCTGCTGCTGATCTGGTTTGGGATTCCGGAAAGTCTGAGCTTTTCCAATGGTTTGTTTCTAGTCTTTTATGGTGCATATGCCGCGCATTTATTATCCTCCGGGCAGGCTTGGCCCTTCATGTCTGACTGGTCAGTCATATCTATTGAACGCCGCCGTAAACTTTCCATGTGGCGTGCTGCAGGCCTGATCTGGATGGGAGGAATGGCAGTCGAATGGGTCGGCGTTCATTCAGGCCGGTTGTTCGGTGAGTATCACTACTCTACGGTGCTCGAACCTTTGTTGTTTGGCGTGCCTGTTACGCTGGGCTTCGCCTGGATCGCTGTCGTCTGCAATGCCGTACTTATCAGCTATGATTTCGGGCAGCGCGGCTTGCTCTTGCGGCTGCTGCGGGCTGTTCAGGTTGGCTTCTGGACGGTGCTTCTGGATCTGGTGCTTGATCCTGTTGCCCATGCCAGAAACTTCTGGCACTGGGAGGGCGGCGGCGGCTTCTATCAGGTGCCCTGGAGCAATTTCGGGGGCTGGCTGATTGCCGGCGCTGCCTTGTCCATGCTGCTGCCGGCTGTGCCGGTTACCTGCCTGGCGGCCCGCCGCGGTACCCGTCTGTACCAGGCGATTCTGATTCTGTTCGGTCTTATCAGTCTTACAGAGGGTCTGCCGGCTTGTGCAGTGATTGCCGGATTAGGCACTGCTCTGGCGGAAGGGAGCTTGCGTTATGCTGGAAGCCGTCAAGTCGGGAAGCTTTGACCGCTTGTTCTACCGCTATAATTCATTTTATCTGCTGCGCAGGCATTTCCATTCCATCGGAATATGCGGGGATTTGCAGCCTGCAGCGGCCGAAGGCAGAGGCATTCTCTATCTCATGAATCACAGTTCCTGGTGGGATGGCCTGCTCGCCTATCACGCGGCAGGGAAATTGGCGGGAAGCAGGCACTACTTCATGATGGAAGAGGAGCAGCTGCGCAAATATGCCTTCTTCCGGAAGCTTGGCGCCTACTCCATTAACTCCGCCAGTACGGGAGACTTGCGGGCTTCATTGCGTTATACAGCGGGACTGCTGCAGGCGGGAGAGAGCGTCTGGATGTATCCGGAAGGTGAGATCCTGCCGCTGGAGCATCGTCCATTGAGCCTGAAAGAGGGGGCGGCACTGGTGCTGCGTCTCAGTCCGCTGACTACGGTAGTGCCGGTAACGCTATATCATGGCCTGTTCCGCCATACCAAACCGGAAGCGACACTGCTCGCCGGAACCCCGCAGCTGCTGCCTTGGGCCGACATGGACCGCTCAGACATTGCCCGCAGCCTGGAGGCTGCGCTTGGTGAACAACTGGAGGCACACCGCAATCGGATTCTTAATCATAAAGGTTACATGCCGGAAGAATTCAGGCCGCTTCTGAAGAGGGGAAGATCCACCAATGAATGGCTTGACATGCTGAGGCCGGGCAGGGGGAGCCGATGATCACGGTCTTACAGATCATATCGGTTGTGCTGCTGCTCCAGCTGCTGTTTGCGGTGTGGAATGCAGCGCAGCTTCCCAAGCTGGGCGCGGGGATTAGCCGAGAGGCTTCAGAAGTACATCCGGTATCGGCAGCATCAGCAGTACGGCGCCTGTCCGTGCTGATCCCCGCACGGAATGAAGCGGATAATATTGCGGACTGCCTAACCTCTGTGCTGGCTTGCAGCTCCAGTGGAAGGAAAGTGGAAGTAAGAGTGCTGGATGATTCCTCGGCAGACGGCACAGGAGCGATTGCCGCTGCAATCCTTGGAGACAGGGCAGCCGTTCTGCGGGGACGGGAGCTGCCGGAAGGCTGGCTGGGCAAATCCCATGCCTGTGCCCAGCTGGCGGAGGCTGCAGAGGGTGACTGGCTGCTGTTTCTGGATGCGGATGTCCGGTTGCAGCCGCTGGCTCTGGAGGCGGCCTTCACTGCGGCCGAAGCTCAAGGCGGCGGCATGGTCACAGGATTTCCCCGCCAGGTTACCGGCACATGGCTGGAGCGGCTGGTAGTTCCCCTGATGGTCTTCACGATCATCTGCCACCTGCCGGTTCCGCTCGTCCGCGGTTCAAGAGACCCGCGTTTTGTTGCGGCACATGGGGGCTTCATCCTGATCCACCGGGATACTTATGCACGCTGCGGCGGGCATGAATCGATCCGTGGTGAACTGGTCGATGATATGGCGCTGGCCCGTGCGGTGAAGCGGGCAGGAGAACCGGTGATCCTCGCAGATATCACCGGTCATGCTTCAATGCGGATGTATCACAATGCCAGGGAAGTGTGGAACGGCTACCGCAAGAATATCTATGCCGGTACCGGCCGCAGCCCCGTGCTTCTGCTGGCTGTGCTTACAATGTATTTATCACTCTATATGCTGCCGGTTGCAGCAGTCTTATACTATTGCATGACCGGACAGCCTTCATCAGCAGTTATGCCGGCTGTTGCAGTGCTGACTGGTATCGCCATCAAGCGGACCAGTGATGCGGGCGGCAGGCAGCCGGTCTGGTTCTGTTTGCTTTTGCCGGCCGGTATACTCTGCTTGTCCTTAATTGCCGTGGCATCCTGGCGCGGAAGCCGGTCCCGCGGGGGCTACGAATGGAAAGGTAGGCGTTATTTATGAAACCGAAGGCTGTGATTATAGGTGCCGGATTCGGAGGGCTGTCCTGTGCGGTAACACTGGCCGTCAAAGGCTGGGAAGTAACCGTGCTGGAACGGCAGCAGCAGCCGGGCGGCAAGCTGCAGCGTGTCGAAGCGGGAGGATACATGTTCGACCGTGGCCCGAGCACCATTACGATGCCGCATGTCTTCCGTTCGTTGTATGAGCTTGCCGGGACCCGCATGGAGGAGTATGTCCGGCTGTATGAACTGGAGCCGCGAACCCGCAATGTATTTACTGACGGCTCAATTGTTGATTTCTCCCGCAATATCGGGGCTATGCAGGAGCAAATTGCGTCTTATAGTCCTGAAGATGCTGTGCGCTATCCAGACTTTCTGGCCGAGGCCTCGCGTCTATACGAGCTCAGCGGGCAGCAGTTCCTGAACAGGCTGCTGCTGTCCTGGCGGGACAAATTATCGCCGTCTCTTGTACGGGACCTGCTGCGCGTCAGGCCTTTTCTTAATCTTCATGCCCTGCTGCTCCGTTATTTCAGTCATCCGAACACCCTGGCTATGCTGGGACGTTATGCCACATATGTCGGTTCCTCGCCGTACCGTGCGCCTTCGATATTTGCGATGCTTGGACATCTGGAGATCAGGGAAGGGGTCTACGGTGTCAGGGGCGGGACCTATGAGCTGATCAAAGGCTTAACTACACTTGCCCGGGAGCTGGGCGTACAGCTGGTTACAGGCACCGAGGTTACGGGGATTTCGGTAGTTTCCGGCGCTGTGGAAGGGGTGGATACGGCTCAAGGGTTCTATCCGGCCAAGACTGTTATAGCCGGCGGTGATGTGCTGAGCATCAACCGTATGCTGCTGCCCGAAGAGAACCGTCCGGGCATGACAGACCGCAAGATTGAAGCCTACGAGCCGTCCTTGTCCGGGCTGGTGACACTGGCGGGAGTGCCGCGCAGATATGATACCCTGCTGCATCATACGGTTTTTTTCCCTGAGAATTATGAACAGGAATTCAAGGATATCTTTGAGCATAAACGTCCTCCGCAGCAGCCTGCGGTCTATGTATGCCACTCGGGTTATTCCGAGCCTGAGCTGGCGCCGCCGGGCGGCAGCAATCTTTTTATACTGGCCAATGCGCCGTATCTGAGCCCTGCCTGTGACTGGAACGAAGAAACCGCTGCTTACGGGGAACGTGTGCTGTCCGTGCTGGAGGGCCATGGAATTACAGGGTTATCCCAAGCGGATGTCCTGCAGCGTTATACCCCCCGGGATATCGCTGACGATACTCTCGCCCACCGGGGGGCCATTTATGGGATATCCTCCAATTCAGCGCGGCAGACCTTCTCCCGCCCGGGGAACCGCTCCAGGGACGTTAAGGGGCTCTGGTACGTCGGCGGAACTACACATCCCGGAGGAGGGACGCCAGTTGTATCCTTGTCCGGAAGGCTGGTGGGGGAGTATATTGCCGGGAGTCAATAAAAGACAGAAGAAATCCGCCCGTGTCAACTGCCGGGCGGTGTTGTGCTATAATGAAATGTACTTGTGCTTAAGAAGCCTATAAGTAGCGTCTCACGCTACCGGACATATATGAATACAGGGTAGAACGGAGGAAGACAGCATGAATCATATGCCGCAGGACGGTGTGCCGCGAAGTCCGGAGCAGCAGCCGGGCACAGAGTACGGGTCAGCATCGCGGGCAGCAGGCACTGAGGGACATAAATCTCTGCTGCCTGACTCCAGAACCGGGGAGCGCAAGATTGAGCATGTGCGGCTCTGCCTGAATGAAGACGTTGCCGGCAGCGGAATTACAACCGGCTTCGAGCAGTACAGGTTCCGCCATAACGCACTGCCGGAGCTGGACTTTGAGGAGATCAGGCTCGGTACGGAATTTCTCGGCCGGGAGCTGCGGACACCGCTGCTGATCAGCTCCATGACCGGGGGAAGCGAGGCGACCGGGCACATTAACGCCCGGCTCGCCGAAGCAGCCGAGCGCAGGGGCTGGGCCCTCGGCGTGGGTTCTGTCCGCGCCGCTGTAGAGCGTGCAGAGCTGGCGGCTTCTTTTCATGTGCGCGATAAGGCTCCCACAATTCCGGTTATAGCCAATGTCGGGGCGGTACAGCTCTCCTACGGCTTCGGTGTAGAAGAGTGCCGCCGCGCGGTAGAGATTGCCGGGGCAGACTGGCTGGTTCTGCATCTGAACGGGCTGCAGGAGGTATTCCAGCCGGAGGGAGATACCGGGTTCGCTTCCCTGCTGAAGCGGATAGAGGCGTTATGCCGTAACCTTGAGATACCGGTAGGTGTCAAAGAGGTAGGCTGGGGCATTGACGGAGAAACCGCAGCCCTGCTGTATAATGCCGGTGCTGCCTTTATCGACGTTGCAGGTGCGGGCGGCACATCCTGGAGCCAGGTGGAGAAGTTCCGCAGTACGGACCCGGTACGGCGCGCGGCTGCGGAGGCCTTCGCGGACTGGGGGATTCCCACGGCGGAATGCATCGGAGAGGTGCGGGCCATCTCGCCCCGCGGCGCGCTGATCGGCAGCGGCGGGCTGAAGCATGGTGTGGATGCCGCCAAGGCGCTGGCGCTTGGGGCCGATCTGGCCGGCTTCGGGCGGAATCTGCTGGGTCCGGCCGTCAGCTCCGAGGAGGCACTGGACCAGGCGCTGGCACAGGTTGAACTGGAGCTGCGCACGGTCATGTTCGGCATCGGCGCGCCGGATCTTGCTTCCCTGCGCGGTACCCCGCGTCTTATCCGGCGCTAGAAGCAACCCGATGAATATGGAATTAAAGGAAGGGCTAAAAAACAATGATTAAACTGGTCCAAATGGACGAATCGACTTTTCAATTTTTCTTAAGACAATCCACCCGTGACTACGCAGAGGACAAAATAAAGGCCGGAGCCTGGGATGCTGAGACCGCCATGAAATTGTCCCAGGAAGAAATGACACGTTTCCTGCCCAAAGGACTCTACACAGAGGGAGCTTATCTCTATTCTATAGTAGAGGCTGAGAGTGAAGCTGAGGCCGGGTACATCTGGTTTAATGTGAACGAGAACCGGGGAATCCGGGAGGCGTTCATCTATGACTTTTATATTTTCGAACCTTTCCAGAGTAAGGGGTACGGCAAGCAGGCACTGGCTGCATTAGATGAAGAAGCCCGGAAGATGAATGTGACCCGGATCGGACTGCATGTCTTTGGCCAGAATGACCGTGCTTTTGAGCTGTACAAAAAAATGGGCTTCCTGGTTACGGATATTACGATGTCGAAGACTTTGTAGGTGCAGGGCCGGGAAATAGCGGTGAATGGTGTTGTGAGTTTTTTACATTATTTACATGTTTTTGGGTCCCCCAAAAGTATTTGATTAATCATCGAGGCTAAAGCTCCGCATTATGGGGTGGCGTTCCCTTGACATCCGCTGTTGCTGGAGGTTTTGTTCTAATATATAATGGTTTAGATCAGTACGGTAATTCATGCGGTGATCAATTCAACCGAAAATAGGAGTTGTCATATAAATGGCTTTGAAAGCTGGAATCGTTGGACTTCCCAATGTTGGGAAATCGACATTATTTAATGCTATAACACAAGCGGGGGCGGAATCCGCCAACTATCCTTTCTGCACCATTGACCCTAACGTGGGTGTCGTGGAAGTACCGGACGAACGTTTGGATAAGCTGGTCGAGCTGGTGCAGCCGCACAAGACGGTTCCGACCGCTTTTGAATTCGTAGATATTGCCGGACTCGTGCGCGGTGCGAGCAAGGGCGAAGGTCTGGGCAACAAGTTCCTGGCTCATATCCGGGAAGTGGATGCTATTGTTCATGTGGTCCGCTGCTTCGTCGATGAGAACGTAACCCATGTTGACGGCAAGGTAAATCCGATCAGCGACATCCAGACGATCAACCTGGAGCTGATTCTGGCTGACCTCGAAAGCGTCGAGAAGAAGATCGAGCGTTCCCGCAAAAACATCAAGGGCGGCGACAAGAAATTCGCTCAGGAAGTAGAAGTACTGGAGCGCGTTAAGGAAGCTCTTTATCTGGATCAGCCTGCGCGCAGCCTGGAATTATCCGATGACGAGCGTCTGATCGTGCGGGATCTTCACCTGCTGACCCTGAAGCCGGTGCTGTATGCGGCGAACGTGGGCGAGGATGAAGTGGCGACTGCTGAAGAGAACCCGTATGTTAAGCAGGTACGCGAATTCGCAGCGGCTGAGAATGCTGAAGTAGTGCCGATCAGTGCCAAGGTGGAGGCTGAGATTGCCGAGCTGGAAGGCGAAGACAAGGCGATGTTCCTGGAAGAGCTGGGTCTGCAGGAATCCGGGCTTAACCGCCTGATCAAAGCAGCATACAGACTGCTCGGACTCTACACCTATTTCACAGCGGGCGTGCAGGAAGTCCGTGCGTGGACTATCCGCAAAGGCACCAAAGCACCTGGAGCGGCCGGAGTTATTCATACGGACTTCGAACGCGGATTTATCCGGGCTGAAGTTGTAGCTTATACGGATCTGGTAGCAGCAGGCTCGATGAACGGTGCCAAAGAGCGCGGCCAGCTGCGTCTGGAAGGCAAGGAATATCTGGTGCAGGACGGCGACGTTATGCATTTCCGCTTCAACGTATAGACCATTTATAGTGTAGGGCAGAGAGGCCATCCAGAGTAGAGTTTATTACTTGCTGGATGGTTTCTTTTTGAATTTTGGATAAGGATAAGGGTCAGCTCCTATTTGTGGAAAACCCGAAAAGGCGGCTTCAGAAGCCGGGGGTACGATGAACAAGGGTTCGGCTGGGTCAGTGGCGGACGGCGAGCGTCTGCGGTCTGGTCTACCGTCTGGTCTGTCGCTACCGCCTGCCGCCTGTGGCGGAAAAGCAGTTGGATAATCTCCACTTGCTTATGAACAGAGTGATCCTTGCCAGGCAGTAGATGGAAAAACGGCACTTAATATTCAGCAAATAGATCACTTTCGAGGAAACGCCTGAAATTTAATGACGTTTATCCAATTAATTCCCTTTAACGCTGCAAAACACCGAAATTAAGATACGTTTTTCCAACTATTAATATCCATGGGAATGAGGCCGGGAGCGGCATCAGATATTTATTCAGTACCGGGTTATTTTGTAATCAGGACAAGCGCCTGATGCATAACTTGGCTGCAGCTTTTACATCATAAGGTGGCGCAGCTCAGGATTCAAAAGATTTCCTGATTCCGCGCTTTGTACTGTAGCCAATTGGCTGGAGTGGTGGTATAATATAAAGTCGTATATCTATTTTTGTTGTATCGACAATGTTAAGTATGTATAACCGAAGAATTTGAATCAGGAGAGGTGAATTCCCTTGTTGGACCGATTGCAATCCCTGGCGGACCGCTATGAGAAACTCAGTGAACTGCTTTGTGACCCGGATGTTGCAAACGACAGTAAGAAACTGAGGGACTATTCCAAAGAACAATCCGACTTGCAGCCCGCCTTTGAGGCGTATAGCGAATATAAAAATGTAATGGAAGAGCTCGAAGCCGCCAAGATGATGCAGGCTGAGAAGCTTGATGATGAAATGAAGGAAATGGTCAAGATGGAGATCGACGACCTGTCCTCGCGACAGGTGGTTCTGGAGGAGAAGATCCGTCTGCTCCTGCTCCCCAAAGACCCTAATGATGATAAGAATGTAATCGTGGAAATCCGCGGCGCAGCCGGCGGGGACGAAGCAGCATTGTTTGCCTCTGACCTGTACCGGATGTATACCCGTTATGCCGATACCCAGGGCTGGCGCGTAGAGCTGATGGATGTGAACACAAACGATCTCGGCGGATTCAAGGAAGTTATCTTCCTGATCAACGGCCGCGGCGCTTACAGCAAAATGAAGTTCGAAAGCGGTGCGCATCGTGTGCAGCGTATTCCTACAACCGAATCCGGCGGACGAATTCATACTTCAACTTCTACCGTTGCGGTTATGCCGGAAGCGGAAGAATTCGAAATTGAAATTCATGATAAGGACATCCGTGTCGACACCTTCTGTTCCAGCGGCGCGGGCGGACAATCCGTTAATACGACCAAGTCTGCGGTGCGTGTAACCCATGTACCTACCGGTATCGTAGCTACCTGTCAGGACGGCAAGTCCCAGAACTCCAATAAGGAGAAGGCGCTGCAGGTGCTGCGTGCCCGTATCTCGGATCTGAAGCGTCAGGAAGAAGAAGCCAAGTACTCCGGAGAACGGAAGAGCAAAGTAGGAACCGGGGACCGCAGTGAGCGTATCCGTACCTACAACTTCCCGCAGAGCCGTGTAACGGATCACCGGATCGGCCTTACCCTGCACCGTCTGGAGCAGGTCATGAACGGAGATATCACCGAGATCATCTCGGCACTGTCTATTGCGGAACAAGCGGAATTGATGGAAAAAGGAGAATAATGCTTTGAAACACGACTCTTACGTCATGTCGGAATTGCAAAGCATCCGGGAAGCCTTTGCGGAGGCTTCTTCTTTTTTGGCCGGGCACGGATGCAATGAGCCGCAGCGCAGCAGCCAGCTGCTGCTGGAGCATGTGCTGGGCTTGTCCGGAGCGGCATATTATATGGCGCTGGCTGATCCATTCCCGCCAGCGCTCAAGGCGCAATGGGAAACACTGGTCACCCGCCGGGCGGCGGGTGAACCGGTGCAGTACATCATAGGCGAGCAGGAATTCTACGGCCGAGCCTTCGAGGTTACGCCCGATGTGCTGATTCCGCGTCCGGAAACGGAGCTGCTCGTCGAGGCGATTCTGCGCTACGGCGCGGAGCTGTGGCCGGACGGGACGGTTGCGGTGCGGAGCGAAGCCGCGCAAGAAGCCGATGGGCCCGCGGGGGGAAGAGCCGCGGGCGGTCAGGCGCCGGGGCCTGCGCGGAGCGAAGCCGCGCAAGAAGCCGATGGGCCCGCGGGGGAGAGAGCCGCGGGCAGTGAGGCGGCGCGCCCGCGCGTCGTGCGTCCGCTGACCGCCGTCGACATCGGCGCCGGCAGCGGAGCGATCTCCGTCACGCTGGCGGCGGAAGCGCCGGCGTGGCGGGTCTGCGCTGGCGACATCTCGCCCGGCGCGCTGGCCGTGGCCGGGCGCAATGCGCAGCGGCTCGGCACGTCCGTTGACCTGCGGCTCGGCGATCTGCTCGAGCCGTTCGCGGGGATGGAGACGGATATTCTCGTCTCCAACCCGCCGTACATTCCCGGCGGCGACATCGCCGGGCTGCAGCGCGAGGTGCGCGACCATGAGCCGCGCACGGCTCTGGACGGCGGCGGGGACGGGCTTGATCCCTACCGCCGCATGATGGAGCAGCTGCCGCTGCTCCCGGCTCCGCCGCGCCTGGTCGGCTTCGAGCTCGGCCAGGGACAGGCCGGGCAGGTAGCTGAGCTGCTGGGGGCGGCCGGCCACTGGAACGAGATCATCACGATCGAGGATCTCGCCGGAATTCCCCGGCATGTGCTGGGGATCGCCCGCTAGCGTCCCCGTCCTGGATGCGGCTGCCAGTAGGCAGAAACCGCCAAACGGTGAAATTGTATTTATGCTGCCCCTTCCTTTACAATAGAAATGACGGGACCTCTGTATGCGGCTGCGGCCAGGTGACAAGAGGAACCAGTACTGAGTAAGGAGACAGAATATGCTTCAGAAGATTAAGAAGATAGACGGCGTCATCCTGGTCATTCTTGTGCTGCTGATGGTAGTCAGCATTTTCTCCATATACAGCGTTACCCACGGGCGCGACAAGCTGGACGGATCGCATATCAAAATGATCAAATTCTATATCCTGGGCTTCATCGCCTTCATTGGGCTCACCTTCGTGGATTATCGTCTGCTTGTTAAATATGCGCTATATGTTTACGTTACAGGCATTGGGATTCTGGTGCTGGTCAGCTTTATCGGTACAGAACAGAATGGCGCGCAGGGCTGGATTAAATTCGGGAGCTTCAGTCTCCAGCCCGCCGAGCTGTTTAAGCTGATACTGATCCTGTTTCTGGCTGCGGTGCTGGTCCGCAAAAATAAGAATAAGCTGCTGTTCTGGCGCGATGTCGTGCCGCTGGGTCTAATGAGCCTATTGCCGTTTTTGATCGTACTAAGCCAGAATGACCTTGGGAATGCGCTCTCCTATATTGTGATTCTTGTTGGCCTCCTCTGGATCGGCAATATCAAGTTCACGCACGCGCTGATCGGGCTGTTAATTATTGGCGGAAGCGCGGCTGCCGGAATCATGAGCTACATTCATTACCACGATGAAATCAAGGATTTCCTGACAGATATCGGCCGTTCCCACTGGGTAGAGCGCTTTGATCCGTGGCTGGTGCCGGAAGAAGCGACGGCCAAGGCAAGCTATCATACCAAAAACGCCAAAATGGCCATAGCCTCCGGCGGTATGAGCGGCGAAGGCTATATGGAGGGCAGCTCGGTACAGACGGATCGCGTGCCGTATACGTATTCTGATTCGATTTTTGTACAGATTGCCGAGGAGTTTGGTTTTGTCGGATCGGCGCTGGTGCTGCTGCTCTACTTTATCCTGATTCACCGGATGATTCTGATTGCATTGGAGTGCAAGGACAGGGGAGGGCCGTTCCTGATTGTCGGCATTGTCGCGATGATGCTGTATCAGATTTTTGAGAATATCGGTGCCTTCATCGGCCTGATGCCGCTGACCGGGATTACGCTGCCGTTCATCAGCTTCGGGGGAACCTCACTCCTGATCAACATGGCCAGTATCGGTCTGGTAATGAGCGTACGCCTGCATGGTCAAGAGGTAGAGGAGGATTTGCCGAGTCCTACAATCTATTCTTCTCCGGTCAAGCAAGGCTAACTGTATACTATAATATCTCTGATTCAATCAGAGGTAATCCGCATGCCGGGGCTCTTCGAAAAGGAAGGGTTCCGGCATTTTGTTTGTCTGTACGCCAGTACAACATCAGAACTTAAGAAGTGAGTTGATTCTCAAGCATGCAGCGATGGACATGTTCAGGTCCAAGGGGAAATTCAGTGATAGTTGTATACTGTACAATTAAAAACAGCGAAAAGGGTATGGTCGCACCGTATAACTGTAATCTGTACAACTAAATCTGCCCGAATCGCTGAGAACCCAGCTATATAAAGGAATTAGGTGTACGAAATACAACTAAACGGATAATTGGTTGAAAGTCAAATGTTTTAGCTGTACAAAGTGCAATTAAGCTACCGCATATCCTGTAATTGCGGAAATTGGATCACTCCAAGCCCTTGGCAAGCGATTTAGCAGAATGGTTGTCACCTCATTAGTTTAAGGCTGGTGCTATTCCCGGCTGGCAACGATCACATAAATTGTATTTACGCCCCCACTTGTCTTACAATGGAAATTAGTGGATTCGGTTCCCTGGGTATACTGCAGGAGGCCGGTCCATAATCCGCGTAGGTTAAGGAGTATTCCGATGTTACAGAGAATCAGACGGATTGACGGCTCCATCGTATTGATTTTGCTCTTGCTGATGTGTGTCAGTATTTTCTCGATATACAGCGTGACTCACGGGAGAGCTGACCTGGATGGCACACACATACGGATGATTCAGTATTATGTGCTGGGTTTTGTTGCTTTTTTTCTGCTTACCCTGTTTGATTACCGCCTTCTGGTCCGGTATGGACTCTATATTTACATCCTTGGGATCGGTATTCTGCTGCTGGTCAGCTTTTTCGGCAAGGTAAAAAATGGCGCCCAGGGCTGGATCGGCATCGGTGAATTAAGCCTCCAGCCGGCGGAGCTGTTTAAGCTGATCCTGATTCTTTTTCTGACCACTGTACTTGTCCGCAAACAAAGAAATCCGCTGCGCTTCTGGCGTGACGTGGTGCCGCTTAGCCTAATCGCCCTGGCGCCGTTCGCGCTGGTCATCATCCAGAATGATCTGGGCAATGCGCTCAGCTATATCGTGATTCTGCTTGGGCTTTTGTGGATCGGAAACATTAAATTCTCACATGCGCTGATCGGGATGGTTATTCTGGCGGGATCGGTGCTGGGCTTCATTCTGTGCTATGTCCACTATCATGAGCAGACGGTAAGCTTCATAGAGCAGACGCTGGGCCGGGATCACTTCGTCAGGCGCTTTGACCCCTGGCTGGTACCGGATCTGGCAAGCAGCGATGCGAGCTATCAGACCAAGAATGCCAAGACGGCGATTGCCTCGGGCGGACTCAGCGGCGAAGGTTATCTGCAGGGCGGCACGGTGCAAAGTGACCGGGTGCCTTATCTGTATTCTGAATCGATTTTTGTGCAGATCGGCGAAGAATTCGGCTTTCTGGGTGCAGCGGCGCTGCTGATGCTCTTTTTTATCCTGATCCACAGATTAATTGTGATTGCCCTGGAATGCAGGGACCGCGGCGGCCCGCTCCTGATTGTCGGGATCGTAGCTATGCTGCTGTATCAGATTCTGGAGAATATCGGGGCAATGACCGGGCTGATGCCGTTGACGGGGATTACGCTTCCGTTTATCAGCTATGGGGGGACCTCAATTCTGATTAACATGGCCTGTATGGGGATTGCCATGAGTGTGCGGCTCTACGGGCAGGATGTGGAGGATGATCTGCCGCTTCCGCTGCCCAAGCTGAAGGATGAGACTACTTTATTCTCAAAATCATAGATTACTAGGTTTGCAGTCTCTCATTCCCGGACATACTGGGAACATAAGAGTTTCAGAGGGAGAGGGGCTGTGCAAGATGAATAACGATCAGCTGGATAAAAGGGATTCTCTGCGGATTACATTCAAGTATACTGCCATTTTAATTTGTTTTTTTATGATATTGATGATGGCCTGGGAAGGGCAAAAAAGCGATGCTGCCGTAGCGGAGGTATCTATTCCGCAGGAGTCGATCCGTCTGCGTATTCTGGCGAATTCGGATGGTGCGGGAGATCAGCTGGTCAAACGCCAGATCCGCGACCAGGTGGTGGAGCAGATTAACCAGTGGGTGGCCGGACTGGAGGATCCCCAGAGTCTGGAGCAGGCGCGGGCGCTGATTCAGAGTCATCTCCCGGAGCTGAATGATCTGGTGGGCGGAGAGCTTGCGCGGCGGGGAATTGATTATAGCTATAAAGTCGAACTGGGCACCGTACCTTTCCCGACGAAAATGTATGGCGGCCGGGTCTATCCTGCCGGGGAATATGAAGCGCTGCGGGTCACGCTTGGCGCAGGCAAAGGTCAGAACTGGTGGTGTGTGCTGTTTCCGCCGCTCTGCTTCATTGATGCCGGCTCCGGTGATGCGGCAGCTGCGGAACCCGCTGCAGCCAAGAAGGCTTCGGCAATCTCTGCTAAGGCTTCCGGAGACGGAGCCAAGGTGAAAACGGCGGATGGCGGGGTTGATAAGGCTGCTTCCGGTGTAGCGGCTTCGGCCGGCGGGGACGGCGGTGCGGACGCTGATGCAGAAGCGCCGAAGGTGAAGTTCTTCGTATGGGAGCTGCTGCAGAATTTGTGGAGCTGGATCTGCGGATTGTTCGCCTAAGCCTTCCGGGAATTTGCGGAATGGCGGTTTACGAAATCTACAGTTTTCCTGCCGGATATGGTACGATAAATGCAGAACTTGAGCGGAAGTGGCTGCGGCTCCACCTGGTGGAGCCGTTTTTGGCTTTTTCCGGACGATGCAGTATTGAAGTGTGGAGTGATTACAGAGGAAAGCTTGTGATGAAATGACAGAGCCTAAGGATTCTTCGTTTGCGGTTCAGCGCCGGAGCGGCAATATAGATGCAACTCTTTATTGGAGTTTGACGTCCGGGATTACCGGACCCGGACCTGCTGCGGGGCAGGACATGCTTTCTGTTCCATCAGCAGAGAGTGACAGGGAGGCAATCGCTGCTGCGGCAGCTATGCTGCGGAGCGGGGGCACCGTTGCTTTTCCGACCGAAACGGTCTACGGATTGGGGGCGGATGCCCGGAATACCCCGGCAGTAGAAGCGGTATTCGCGGCCAAAGGCCGCCCCTCCGACAACCCGCTGATCGTGCATATAGCCCGGCGGGAAGAGCTGGAGGGCCTGGTCCTAGAAGTGGCTCCGGTCGCCTCGGCGCTGATGGATGCCTTCTGGCCCGGCCCCTTGACGCTGGTGCTGCCGGTCCGCCCCGGCGTCCTCTCGCCGCTGGTTACAGCGGGGCTGGATACGGTCGGCGTGCGCATGCCCGACCATCCGGTGGCGCTGGCCCTGCTGCGCGCCGCGGAATGCCCGGTTGCCGCGCCCAGCGCCAACCGCTCCGGGCGGCCGAGTCCTACGCTGGCCGCCCATGTGATGGAAGACCTCGCCGGATATATCGGCGGGGTTCTGGACGGCGGCGCGGCCGGGGTCGGCCTGGAGTCGACCGTGGTGCAGGTGCAGCCGGACGGGACGGTAGCGGTGCTCCGTCCCGGGGGCATCACCGCCGAGCAGCTCGCGGCGGTAGCGGGTACCGGGGCTGTGGCCCCAGCCCCGGCCCTGGCTCTGGCGGACGCTGCCGCCGGATATTCCGGCGGCCAGTCCCCGGCTTTGCCGCCGCAGGTGAGCGGCGGCGGGACGGGCGGCGCTGCTGCGCAAGCCGCCGAGGGCAGCAGCCTGGCGCCGCGCGCGCCGGGCATGAAGTACACGCACTATGCCCCGCGCGGCGCGCTTGGCATCGTACGCGGCTCCTCCCCGCAGCGCGTGGCGGAGACCGCCGCAAGCCTGCTGCAGGCGGCGCAGCGGGAGGGCGGGATCACAGGCCTGCTCCTCTTCGAGGAGCATAGGGCCCTGTATCCCGCCGACCCGGCCGCCTGCGTTGTTTCTCTCGGCTCGTTAGCCTCGCCGGAGGAAGCGGCCCGCTCCCTGTATGCCGCCTTGCGGCGCTTCGATGAAGCGGGAGCGACCTACATTCTGGCCGAGGCCTGCCCGGTCACGGGCCTCGGCGCTGCCATAATGAACCGGCTGATGAAAGCCGCCGGTGAAGCGGTGATCGACGCCGGTTAACAGCCTCTTCCCGGCTCTGCTATCCGCCTCATAGTCATGAATACCATCTTGTCCGCATATCGTTGTTGTACAAGAACTTACGGACTTTGGGGGTATATTCATGGGCATAGGCGGAATATATGAGGGCTGGGGCCAGCTCGTAACAGTTGCCATTATGGCAGTTGCGCTTGGAATGGATGCGTTCTCGCTCGGTGTAGGGATCGGGATGAAGGGTATCCGTCTGCTGCATGTGCTGCAGCTCAGTCTGCTCATTGCTTTTTTTCATGTGCTGATGCCGCTGCTCGGCTTGTTCACAGGCAGCTATGTCGGCCATCTGCTGGGTCAGGTGACCACCTATGCCGCCGGGGGGCTGCTTGTACTGCTGGGCGGACATATGATTCTGAATTCATTCCGCAAGGGTGACGGCGGGAGCCGGGCGGTGGATCACCGGACGGTATGGGGCATGCTGCTGATCTCGCTCAGTGTAAGTGTAGATTCCTTTTCGGTCGGGGTTTCACTGGGAATGTTTGTGAATAGCATAGTTATTACAGTGCTGGCCTTCGGTGTCTGCGGCGGCATGATGTCTATTACCGGACTGCTGCTGGGCAGGAGAGTAAGCCGCGGGCTCGGGGATTACGGTGAAGCACTGGGCGGAGCTATACTTCTGGCGTTTGGCTTGCTGTTCATCTTCTGATACAATAACGGAAATACAAATAAATAGAACATTTCATTGTTCAGTTCATTCGGAAGTTGTGGATTATCCGAAATTATATTTTTACCGGAGGTGGAAAGTATGCTGCATATTTTATTCGTCTGCACAGGAAATACCTGCCGCAGCCCTATGGCTGAAGGTCTTCTGCGGAAGCTGGCGGGAGAGCGGGGGATCGATGTGGAGGTGCGGTCTGCCGGAGTTTCCGCCATTTCAGGTACTTCCATATCCAGGCATGCTGCCGGAATCCTGCAGGATGAAGGCATTGAAGATCGTATAGTATCCTCGCAACTGACCGGAGAGGCTGTCTCTTGGGCTGATCTGGTGCTTACCCTGACCGGAGGACATAAGCGGCATTTGCTGCAATATTTCCCTGACGCAGTTAACAAGACTTATACTCTTAAGGAATATGTGCATACGCAAGAGTCTGTGAACGCCGATATCCGTGAACTGGATAGCCTGTATGCAGATGCCGAACTCAGCATTTCGCTGGGCGGAGAGCCGAGCGCCGCTGATATGCAACGGATTATTGAGATCCGGCAACGGATTCCGAGCTTCGATATCAGTGATCCGTTCGGCGGCTCCCGTGAAGATTATGAGCTGACGGCTGCTGAGATCCGGACTGCGTTGTACAGTTTACTGGATAAGCTGGAATCCTTACGGCGGTTGTGAAGGTGGTTGATTTTTCGCCGTCTATCCCTTAAGATGAAATAAATATTATCCGGTTCCGGTGTAACTGGCGACAAGTGTGGATCAAACCACGATGGAGCACCTGGAATAAACGGCCGGTCGCCTGGGCAAAAGAGCACATCCGCAGCTAAATCTGCGGACTGCTCTTTTTTGTTTAAATGTCGTATCTGTAGTGGGAATTGTGGCATTATCAACGCTTGAAGGGGGCGGTAAGATGGACGAAGTCCGTAAGCAGGATCTATGGGGAGAGCGCGCGTCCGGTGCGCCTTCAGCAGCCGGGCAACAAGCGGACAGTGCAGAGCTGACCCTGGACGCCGCAGCTGCGGCGGTAGTCCGCGAACTGGCGGAAGCGGGTAAGCTCGGTCCGGGTAAAATTCTCGTCGTCGGGGCCAGCACCAGTGAAGTGGCGGGTGTGCGGATCGGCACCGGAGGTGCGCTTGAGGTTGCACAGCTGCTGCTGCAGGGGATTACGCAGGCCGCTGCTGAATTTGGCTTTCATCCCGTGTACCAATGCTGCGAGCATCTGAACCGTTCGCTGGTGATGGAACGTTCTTTGCTGGAATCACTGGGGCTTAGGGAGGTTTCGGCTGTGCCGGTTCCGGGAGCCGGAGGTTCCATGGCTGCGGCCGCTTACCGCTCTATGACAGATCCGGTGCTGGCCGAGACTATAGAGGCCCACGCCGGTATTGATATCGGGGAGACGCTAATTGGCATGCACCTCCGCCGCGTAGCCGTACCTTTCCGGCCTAGCCTGCGCTATATCGGGGCAGCCCGGGTGAACGCAGCATGGAGCAGACCGCCGCTGATCGGCGGCGAACGGGCAGTGTACCGCACGCCGGAGACAAGCGGCTCCGCGAATTGTGACTGAGAGCAGCGTATATAACTGGTTTCGTCTTAACACCACATAAATTAGAGTAACAGGGAGGAAATAAGAAACATGGAACAACTACGTAAGAGTGACCCGGCAGTACTGGAAGCGATGGGCTTGGAACTGAGCCGTCAGCGTGCAAACATTGAACTCATTGCTTCAGAGAATATTGTAAGCGAAGCCGTAATGGAAGCCATGGGCTCCGTGCTTACGAACAAATACGCCGAAGGTTATCCCGGCAAACGTTATTATGGCGGCTGTGAAGATGTGGATATCGTGGAGAACCTGGCCCGTGACCGTGCCAAGCAGCTGTTTGGTGCCGAGCATGTCAATGTGCAGCCGCATTCCGGTGCACAGGCCAATATGGCCGTTTACCTTGCCGCGCTTAATCCTGGCGATACCGTACTGGGTATGAATCTGGCGCATGGCGGCCATTTGACCCACGGCAGCCCGGTTAATGCTTCCGGTATCCTGTATAACTTTGTGGCTTATGGCGTACAGGAGGATACTTTCCTGATTGATTATGACGAAGTGCGTAAAGCAGCCTTCAAACACCGCCCCAAAATGATCGTAGCCGGAGCAAGCGCGTATCCGCGGACCATTGATTTTGCCGCACTCGGTTCCATTGCGAATGATGTGGGTGCCTTGTTTATGGTCGATATGGCCCACATTGCCGGATTGGTTGCAGCCGGTGTTCATCCGAGTCCGGTTCCTCATGCCCATTTCGTTACAACAACTACGCACAAAACCTTGCGCGGTCCACGCGGAGGGATGATTCTGTGCAGACAGCCATGGGCTGCTGCTATTGATAAAGCGGTCTTCCCGGGTTCCCAAGGCGGACCGCTCATGCATGTCATTGCGTCCAAAGCTGTTTCCTTCGGTGAGGCGCTGCAGCCATCGTTCAAGACCTATGCCGAGAATGTAGTGAAGAATGCCAAGGTTCTGGCAGATACGCTGATCGGCGAAGGCGTTAATATTGTTTCCGGCGGTACGGATAACCACCTGATGCTGCTGGATACCCGTAATCTGAGCATTACCGGCAAGGATGCGGAGAAGGTGCTTGATTCCATCGGAATTACAGTCAACAAGAATGCGATTCCGTTCGATCCTACCAGCCCGTTTGTAACAAGCGGTATCCGGATCGGTACACCTGCTGTTACATCACGCGGTATGGACGAGCCGGCTATGGTAACGATCGGCCGGATTATTGCGAATGTGCTGAAGAATCCGAAGGATGATGCTAATTTGACCCAGGCTGCACGTGAGGTGGCCGAGCTTACTGAAAAGTATCCGATCTATCCCGAATTGCAGTATTAATATTAAGCTGCTTATTCTGCCTTTGCGGGTCCGGTTCCACCGGATTCCGCAAAGGTTTTTTTGATAGGTGAGATTTCAAATGTTTTGTGGCCGGTTTCTGTTGCATAATGTTCACAAATTATAGTAAGAAAATGGTATGAATTATCATGTAATAATCATGAAAGTTCATGGAATTTTCAATAAAAGTAGTGAAAGAAATGTGAATAGTATTAAAAGTGCCTAATGGCACAAACTAAGTTTTGTTTTATATCCAGAGGCTTGGGGGAATTTCCTAAACTTTCCGTGCAGCTATGAAATTTGCGGAGACTGCCTTTGCAGGCGGTTTTCCCCTTCTGTAGGTGAAAAGCGGCCTTGGTGATGATATAATAGACAAGATTTAGCCACGCGGGAAGCAAAGCGCTTACTCTGGCTATAAATAAGACTTACAATTACCGGAGGGACAAAATGGGAAAATTGGTGATTTGCGATCATCCATTGATTCAGCACAAATTAACATTTATTCGCGATGTGCGGACCAACACGAAAGAATTCAGAGAGCATGTCGATGAAGTAGCAACACTTATGGCTTATGAGATTACCCGTGATATCCCGCTTGAGACCATTACGGTGCAGACACCGGTGGCTGAAACGCAGAGCAAAGTGATCTCGGGAAGAATGCTGGGACTGATTCCGATTCTGCGCGCCGGTCTTGGTATGCTGGAAGGTGTCCTGAAGCTGCTTCCAGCGGCGAAGGTAGGACATGTCGGGCTATTCCGTGATCCGGAAACACTGCAGCCGGTTGAATACTACATTAAGCTTCCTACAGATGTACAGGAACGCGAGCTGATCGTAATCGATCCGATGCTGGCTACAGGCGGCTCAGCCATTGCGGCCATTACCTCGCTTAAGAACCGCGGATGCACCCAGATCAAGATGATGAACCTGATTGCTGCTCCTGAAGGCGTCGCTGCGGTGCAGGCTGCACATCCGGATGTGGACATCTATGTAGCCGCACTTGATGATCATCTGAATGAGCATGGTTATATTGTCCCAGGCCTCGGAGATGCCGGCGACAGACTGTATGGAACCAAGTAATAATACCCTTGAGGTATTAATAGAACAAATACAATTTCTGTAGTCTTCAGAAGAGAGGGTAGGGGTTATGTCCAAAATTAAAGTAATGACGATTTTCGGAGTGCGCCCCGAGGCGATCAAGATGGCGCCTCTGGTTCTGGAACTGAACAGACACCCTGAGCAGATTGAATCCATTGTCTGTGTAACTGCCCAGCACCGTGAACTGCTTGATCAGGTGCTGGAGGTATTCAAAATTACGCCGGATTATGATTTGGACGTAATGAAGGACCGGCAGACCCTTAATGAGATTACTATCCGGGTGCTTGAAGGACTAGAGCCAGTGCTTCGCGAGGTCAAACCTGACCTGGTGCTTGTACACGGGGATACGCTTACCACTTTCCTGGCCAGCTATGCGTCTTTCCTGCAGCAAATTCAGGTTGGGCATGTGGAAGCAGGTCTTCGGACATGGAACAAGCTTTCGCCTTATCCGGAGGAAATGAACCGTCAGCTGACCGGCGTGCTTGCCGATCTGCACTTTGCCCCGACCGATTGGTCAGCCGGCAACCTGAGACACGAGAACAAAAAAGAATCAAGTATTTATATCACAGGCAACACTGTAACTGATGTGTTTCAATATACCGTACAGCCGGACTACCGGCATCCTGTACTGGATTTTGCTTCAGGAAAAAGACTTATTTTGATGACGGCGCACCGCAGAGAATCCCAAGGCGAACCGCACCGTCATATTTTCCGTGCTGTCAAAAGAATCGCTGATGAATTTGAAGATGTAGCCATTGTGTATCCTGTGCACCCGAGTCCTGCAGTGAAGGAACCGGCGCATGAGATCCTCGGCGGACACCCTAGAATTAAGCTGATTGATCCGCTGGATGTCGTTGACCTGCATAATTTTTATCCGCATACCCACCTGATATTGACCGATTCCGGCGGCCTGCAGGAGGAAGCTCCCTCCTTTGGAGTTCCCGTGCTTGTGCTGCGTGATACAACCGAGCGCCCGGAAGGGATCGAGGCCGGAACATTGGAGCTTGTGGGGACGGACGAGGAGAAGGTGTATCAACGGACACATGCTCTATTGACCGATCAGAATCTGTATCAGTCCATGAGCCGGGCCGCCAACCCGTATGGAGACGGCAAAGCCTCCGAGAGAATTGTCAATGCGATTTTGCACCATTTCGGAGCTGTTAAAGAACGTCCGGAAGAGTTTCACAGAATGTTCACAAATAATAAATGATGGCACGACAACTAATATACTAAAGTAAATAAAAGCAGCATACAGTGAAACTGTACGGTTTATATGGTTTTGGTATGTTTTGCTGTGATTATTTTCATGTTTTCAAGCACTTTTGAGCAATTTTCGGTGAATTGACAAAGAGTCTGGATATTCAGTAAAATTAGTTGGGATTGTAGCCTATGAAGGAACAAAAGAACGAGGCCGGCCTGGGACGTATTGCTTTGGTTCTCGGGGGTGCAGGCAGCTTGCTTGCCGCTTACATTGTTATAGGTTTTTTTGTGGCAAGGTGGCTGCAGAACCTGATGGACGGACCTAAGCTTTGGCTGGCCATCGGAACAATTGCCGGGATGGTTCTCGGGGTTGTGAATGTTGCTTTGCTAATCAAAAAATTTCTGGGGGAGCAAAATGGATAATATGACTCCCGTAATCAATACCGTTACCAGGGTGACAGTAATCATTATGGCAGGCTTGTTAATGGGATGGGCTCTTCATCATGAGACCCGTGCAGTTACTCTGGGCATGTCGCTGGGCTTGCTGGCAGGACTCGTTAACTTTCGTTATCTTGCCCTCAAAGTAAGAAGGGTGACACAGGCGGTTGCGGATAAACAGAAAAGTTCTTTCAGCCTTGGTTTCGCTACAAGAATCAGTTTCGCTATTCTGGTCACCATGTTTTCGGTCAAAATCGAGCATTTCTCGCTGGAGGCAACGATTGCCGGCCTGTTCATCCCCCAGCTTCTATCTATTCCCGTGGGGATATATTTAGGAATCAAGAATAAGCTGTAGCCATATTAAAGAGAAAGGGGGATGATACTATGCACGAAATGCCTTTAATCTATGTTGGCGGAATACCGATTGACTTGTCAGCGGTACTGATGCTGGTGATCAGTTCGGTGATCGTGTTCGCTCTGGTCATGCTGTCCGTCCGCAACCTGTCTGTTGATAATCCGTCACGACTCCAGAATTTCATGGAGTGGGTCGTTGAATTTGTACAGGGACTGATCAGCAGCGCCATGGATTTGAAGAAAGGGAAGCCTTACATATCACTGGGATTGACGCTGATACTGTTTATCTTCGTCTCCAATCTCCTTGGTCTGCCGTTTTCCTTCATTACAGAAGCCGAAGGTCCGGTTCACATTTTTGGACATGTTATCGAAGCAACCAAAAATCTGACACATGGCGAGCATGTAGAGATTCTGTGGTATAAATCGCCGACTGCAGATATCAATGTAACCGCCGGGCTGGCGATTGTCGTGTTTGTACTAATGAACTATTTGGGAATCAAGCTGAATGGCAAACATTATTTCAAACACTATATTGAGCCGTTCCCGATCTTCTTGCCGCTTAACATCATTGAGAACCTGGCGAAGCCGGTGGCGCTTGCCATTCGTCTATTTGCTAATATTTTTGCCGGCGAGGTTCTGATCACCGTAATTCTGAAGCTGGGGATATTCAGTATCCCGTTCCTGGCTGTCTGGCAGGGCTTCAGTATCTTTGTTGGTGCGCTTCAGGCGTTTATCTTTACGATTCTGACGATGGTGTACATCGCGCAGATGACGATCCACGAGGAAGAAGCACATTAATGAACTGCCGTGAGGATAGCGGCAGCCGCCGGAATACTCTTCGCGGGAGATTTTTATATCATTAAGTCATTACAAAAAGAACCGAAATTAAAGGAGGATATTTACAAATGGAATTTTTGGCAGCAGCAATCGCGGTTGGTTTAGGCGCACTCGGTGCAGGTCTTGGTAACGGTATGATCGTCAGCAAAACAGTTGAGTCCATCGCTCGTCAACCGGAAGCACGTAACGCACTGCAGACAACAATGTTTATCGGTGTAGGTATCGTGGAAGTTATTCCTTTGGCCGCTACAGTTATCGCATTCCTGATCATGTTTACTTAATAAACCGTTTTTACGGTTTGGCGGGGAGGGCAAGTGCCATCCGCGCCTTACTTTTGTATATGTCCGCATGCCGCGGTAACGGAAAGGAGTGACCTCAGTGACTATCGTTTGGACAAATATATTGTTTTCCATTATCGCCTTTGGGATCCTGTATTTCCTGCTCAGCAAATTTGCATTCAGCAAGCTGTTCGGAATTATGGAGAAGCGCCGCGAAATGGTGCTGCAGCAAATGGATGAAGCAGCCAAGACCAGAGAACAGGCGGTCGCTTACGTAGAAGAACAGAAGCAGGCTCTGCAGCAGGCACGCCAAGAGGCGCAGGCTATCATTCAGCAGTCCCAGGTTACAAGCAACAATCAGGTTGACAAGCTTCTGGATCAGGCTAAAGCTGAAGCTACCCGCCTTAAGGACGAAGCAGTCCGTGATATTGAGAGCGAGAAGAACAAGGCTGTGGAAGCTTTGCGCAGCGAGCTGGGTACAGCATCGGTCCGCATTGCATCCAAGCTGCTTGAAAAAGAAGTTAAGGCTGACGGCGAACAGGAACAACTCGTTGATCAATACCTCAAAGAGGTAGGAGGCCGACCATGAGCCGCGATACGGTAGTTGCCAAACGCTATGCCAAAGCCTTGTACAGTGCAGCAGTGGATGAAGGCATTACACTTGAAGTGGAAGCCCAGCTTAGGTTAGTAGTCGAAGTGCTTCATTATGATGCAGAGGTGAAACAGTTCATTCTGGCACCGCGCATCTCGCAATCCGACAAGCTGAATGTGCTGCGCGGAGCGCTTAAAGGTAAAGTCTCGGAAGCGGTAATGAACATGGTAGAACTGCTGGTAGAGCGGGGCAGAACCGATATTTTCGCAGAACTGCTGGCCACGTACGTCAAGATAGAAGGGGACGCCCTTGGCATCGGCGATGCTACTGTCTACTCCGCCTATTCTCTGAATCAAGAGGAACAGGATAGTGTAGCGGCAGAGTTCAGCCAGCTTACAAACCGCAAGATTCGTGTTACCAATGTGGTGGATAAGAGCCTGCTAGGCGGACTGAAGGTCATCATCGGCGATACGCTGTATGACGGCAGTCTATCCGGCAAGCTGGAGCGTCTTGAGAAATCCTTTAATGATAAGCAAAGAAGATAGGGGTGAGGATATTGGGCATCAGACCTGAAGAGATCAGCACTTTGATCAAAAATCAAATTGAGCAATATAAAGCCGATATCGAAGTGGCCGAAATTGGCACCGTCATTCAAGTCGGAGACGGTATCGCCCGTGTCTACGGTCTGGAAAACGCAATGGCAGGGGAACTGCTGGAGTTCTCCAACGGTGTAGTAGGCATGGCGCTTAACCTGGAAGAAAGCAACGTCGGTGTTGTTATCCTGGGTGAATACACAGCCATTCGTGAAGGCGATCAAGTCAAACGTACAGGACAAATTATGCAGGTTCCGGTTGGGGAAGCCATGCTGGGCCGTGTAGTGAATGCACTGGGGCAGCCGCTTGACGGCAAAGGTCCAATTGCAACGACTGAATTCCGTCCTGTAGAACATAATGCACCGGGCGTTATCGACCGTAAATCGGTTCATGAACCGATGCAGACAGGTCTGAAAGCGATCGATGCCATGGTACCAATCGGCCGCGGACAACGCGAACTGATCATTGGTGACCGTCAAACCGGTAAGACTGCGATCGCCATTGATGCGATCATCAACCAAAAAGGCAACGGCATGAAGTGTATCTATGTTGCGATTGGTCAAAAACAATCTACAGTAGCACAGGTAGTAGAAACCCTCCGCCGTCACGGCGCGCTGGAATATACTATCGTTGTAACCGCGTCGGCTTCCGAGCCTTCTCCGCTGCTCTATATTGCTCCATACGCAGGCTGCGCAATGGGCGAATACTTCATGTATAAAGGCGAGCATGTTCTTGTTATTTATGATGACCTTTCGAAGCAGGCTTCGGCTTACCGCGAATTGTCCTTGCTGCTCCGCCGTCCACCGGGCCGTGAAGCATTCCCGGGTGACGTATTTTACTTGCACTCCCGTCTGCTGGAACGTGCGGCTAAGCTCAGCGATGCGCTTGGTGGAGGTTCATTAACCGCCCTTCCTTTCATCGAAACACAGGCTTCTGACGTATCGGCTTACATTCCTACGAACGTAATCTCGATTACCGATGGTCAAATCTTCCTTGAATCCGATCTGTTCAACTCCGGTCAGCGTCCGGCGATCAACGTCGGTATCTCCGTATCCCGTGTAGGGGGTTCCGCGCAGATCAAAGCAATGAAGAAGGTTGCCGGTTCCCTGCGTCTGGATTTGGCTCAATACCGTGAGCTTCAGGCCTTCTCCCAGTTCGGTTCCGATCTGGATAAATCTACGCAAGCCCGTTTGAACCGCGGTGCGCGTATGATGGAGATTCTGAAACAAGGCGTAAACCAGCCGCTTAATGTTGAGCACCAAGTGCTCAGTCTGTACACCGCTGTCAAAGGACATCTGGATGATATTCCTGTCAAAGACGTGAAGCGTTTCGAGAAGGAATTCCTGGCGTATATCGACAGCAGTGCAACTGAAATCCTTCAATCCATTACGGATACCAAGGATCTGACAGCAGACAACGAGGCAGCACTCAAAGAAACGATCGAGAAATTCAAAAGAGGCTTTGCTACAAGCTAATATATAGAGTTTGCTCAGTTACGCTTACGAAGTGAGCTTTGGCTGTGCCAAAGCTCAGCTTATGCTTACGATGTTAGCTTTGGCTACGCCAAAGCTCAGAGGTGGTGAAATCATGGCAAGAAGCATGCGCGATATTAAACGTCAAATTAAGAGCGTTCAGAACACCAGACAGATCACCAAAGCGATGGAAATGGTCGCCGCCTCCAAGCTGCGCAAAGCGCAGGAGAAAGCGGAAGCTGCGCGTCCTTACTCAGAGAAGCTTAAAGAGGTGGTCTCGAGTATTGCTGCCGGTACGCAGGATGTTCAGCATCCGATGCTGGTCAGCCGGCCTGTCAAAAAAACAGGGTATTTGATCATCACCTCGGATAGAGGTCTTGCAGGTGGCTACAATGCCAACATTCTGCGTAAAGTAACGATGCTGATCGCAGAGCGGCATAAGTCCAAGGATGAGTATGCACTGTTTGTTATCGGCCGCAAGGGCCGTGACTTTTTGCGCCGCCGTGAGTACCCCATTGTAGAGGAAATCACCGAGCTGTCCGATACCCCGAAGTTTGCTGACATCAAGTCCATTGCTTATTCGGCGGTAAACCAGTTTGAGACAGGCGTCTACGATGAGCTGTACATTTGCTACAACCAGTTTATCAATGCGATCAGCCAGGTTCCGACTGTAGACAGACTTCTGCCTATGGATGGTGTAGGAAAAGGCGAGCATCACGGAGCGACAGCTGCCTATGAATACGAACCTTCTCCTGAAGGCGTGCTGGAAGTTCTGCTTCCTAAATACGCCGAAACTTTAATCTACGGTGCTCTTCTGAACGGCAAGGCCAGTGAGCTGGGAGCTAAGATGACAGCTATGGGCAGTGCAACGAAGAACGCGTCAAAAATGATCGGAGAACTAAGACTTACGTACAACCGCGCCCGTCAGGCGGCAATTACGCAGGAAATTACCGAGATCGTGGCTGGTGCGAACGCGCAGTCTTAATATGAGTGGGTCCATGCCTCCGGGCTTGGCCCTGCCTTGTATTTATCCGCAGAAACGGATGATGCCTGTAAAGGGTAATGGACCGTTTCTACATATGTAACAGCTTTCGAGGAGGGAAATGAAGATGAACAAAGGACGCGTTGTGAGCATTATGGGTCCGGTTGTCGATATTGAATTTGAACGCGGCCAGCTGCCCGAGATATTCAACGCTATCAAAATTGTTGGGACTCTGAGCGATGGCCGTAACATGGATCTGACTCTTGAAGTTTCCAATCATCTTGGAGATAACCTGGTGCGTTGTATCGCCATGTCTTCGACAGATGGACTGGTACGCGGTATTGATGCCATTGACCAGGGAGGACCGATCTCGGTTCCTGTTGGTGAAGCAACACTCGGCCGCGTATTTAACGTGCTTGGTAATCCAATCGATAACGGCGCTGAAGTGGTGGCTGCAAGAAACCCGATTCACCGTCTGGCTCCTACATTCGATGAATTGTCCACTCAGGCAGAAGTTCTGGAAACCGGCATTAAGGTTATCGACTTGCTTGCCCCTTACGCCAAGGGCGGTAAGATCGGCCTGTTCGGCGGTGCCGGCGTAGGTAAAACTGTAACTATCCAGGAACTGATCAACAACATTGCACAGGAACACGGCGGTATCTCCGTATTCGCAGGTGTTGGCGAGCGTACCCGTGAAGGTAATGACCTGTATCATGAAATGACGGATTCCGGCGTTATCAAGAAAACGGCGATGGTATTCGGACAAATGAATGAGCCGCCGGGCGCGCGTCTGCGCGTAGCTCTGACCGGTCTGACCATGGCGGAATATTTCCGTGATGTTGAAGGCCGCGATACGCTGCTCTTTATCGATAACATATTCCGCTTCACCCAAGCGGGTTCCGAAGTATCGGCCCTTCTCGGCCGTATGCCTTCTGCGGTAGGTTACCAGCCTACACTGGCTACAGAAATGGGTCAGCTGCAGGAACGTATTACGTCCACTAAGAAAGGTTCTGTTACTTCAATCCAGGCGATCTACGTGCCTGCGGATGACTATACAGACCCTGCACCGGCTACTGCGTTTGCCCACTTGGATGCGACTACCAACCTGGAGCGTAAAATCTCCGAAAAAGGGATTTTCCCTGCGGTTGACCCTCTGGCTTCAAGCTCGCGTATGCTGGCACCTGAAATCGTCGGAGAAGAGCATTATAATGTGGCACAAGGCGTTAAGCAGCTGTTGCAGCGTTATACTGAGCTTCAGGATATCATTGCAATCCTGGGTATGGATGAGCTGAGTGAAGAGGATAAGGTCATTGTGTCCCGCGCCCGTAAGGTTGAGCGCTTCCTGTCCCAGCCTTTCCATGTAGCAGAACAGTTCACAGGCTTCAAAGGCAAATACGTGCCGATCAAAGAAACAGTACGCAGCTTCAAAGAAATCCTGGAAGGCAAGCACGATGATCTTCCGGAAGTAGCGTTCCTGTTCGTAGGTACGATTGAAGAAGCAGTGGAAAAAGCCAAAACGTTGTAATCTCGGCATGAGCCGGGTAGTGAGCTTTATTCTGTAAAGCTTTGAGGAGGAATGGAAGTGAATACCTTTTTGCTCGAAATTGTCACTCCGGAGCATCTGGTCTACTCCAAGCAAGTGAATAGCTTGACGGTACGTGGCGTGAATGGTGCACTAGGCATTTTGCCGGGACATATTCCGCTGGTAACTCCGCTTCAGGTTGCTCCGCTTAGCGTCAAAGCAGACGGCGTAACGGTGTCTATCGCCGTTCATGGCGGTTTCGTTGAAGTGCACAAAGATAAGGTAACGGTGCTGGCTGAAAGTGCTGAGCTGCCCAAAGATATTGATGTGGAGCGCGCTGAAGCGGCTAAGGAACGGGCTGAGCGCCGTCTTAAGCTGCAAAGCAAGCAAGATGAAATTGATCACCGCCGTGCTGAGCTGGCCTTGCAGCGCGCTGTAACGCGGATCAAAGTTTCGACCGGAAAAGGACAACAGTAGCAGAGAAGCGGTCAAGCCTAGGGCTTGACTGCTTTTTTGCTTACCCGAATCTAGCAGAGTATGAACATATCGTAAACACTTAGGCAGATAATACGCCAATTGTTTAAAAATTCGTAAAAGTACTGGATTCTTTTCCCCTGCGCAAGTATGATATAAGAGTCGATTTCCGAGTAACCTTACACGGGGGGCTAATGATGAACACAAGCTTATCCGCTGAATTGTCAAGTGCGATCGGCAGCAGCAGTTTAATTTCGATGGTAGTTTCTCTAGTCTGTGTCGCGTTATCCTGGTGGGCACTTCAGAACCTAAAGCTCGATCTGGTCATAAGATATCCCAAGAGTCCTCAGGGCAGGTTGCTGCATTTGCTGCTGGCCATTGTCCTCGGCCATTTCGTGGCCGGATTTCTGCTGGATTATCTGGGCTGGAGCGGACTTATCGCCCGGATGTTTTAATGACGGTTGGTTTGGTTATATCTGTCATAGGCCAATGCAGTGAAAAAAGTGTCGAATAATAAGGTTTTATTATGTCAACACTGAAGTTTAAGGAATGCGTCTGCACATTAGGCGCAGTGACGGAATATTCAATATTTTAACTGACGAATTTCAAACTCAAATTAATTTCAGAAATAATGGACGCGGAGGGAAACCGAAATGAGCAAATTTATCGTCCGCGGTGGCAACAGATTGACCGGGAGCGTGAAAGTTAGCGGCGCAAAAAATTCCGTACTACCGATCATAGCCGCCTCTCTATTGGCAGAAGAAGGAGTTAGCGTCATTGTGGACGCACCTCCGCTAGACGATGTAATCACGATTAGCAAAGTGCTGGAATCTCTGGGTGCAGGTATTACATACCAGAACGATATCATTGAGGTTGATGCCAGAAATATTACTTCCTGCGAAGCGCCTTATGAATGGGTGCGCAAAATGCGGGCTTCTTTCCTGGTAATGGGTCCACTCTTGTCCCGTATGGGGCATACACGTATTTCCTTGCCTGGCGGTTGTGCCATCGGGACTCGGCCGATTGACCAGCATTTGAAGGGGTTTGAAGCACTGGGTGCAGAGATCAGTCTGGGCCAGGGCTACATTGATGCGAAAAGTAACGGAAGGCTGCGCGGAGCCAAGATTTATCTGGATGTGGCCAGCGTAGGTGCAACCGAAAATATAATGATGGCTGCGGCACTTGCCGAAGGCATTACTGTAATCGAGAATGCCGCGAAAGAGCCGGAGATTGTTGATCTTGCGAATTACCTGAACGGCATGGGCGGTATTGTGCGCGGTGCAGGCACCGGAGTGATCCGGATCGAAGGTGTTGAACGTATGCATGGGGTAAGACATCATGTCATTCCGGACCGTATTGAGGCTGGAACCTATATGGCAGCTGCAGCAATTACGGGCGGCGATGTATATGTGGAAGGCGCCATTGCTGATCATCTGGGCCCGGTTATTGCCAAGATGGAAGAGATGGGCGTTACGGTTATTCCAGACGAGAACGGTGTCCGCGTTATCAGCGACAAGCCGCTGAAGGCTGTGGATCTCAAGACCTTGCCTTACCCTGGGTTCCCTACCGATATGCAGTCGCAGATGATGGCGTTATTGCTGCGTTCCGAAGGTACCTCTGTAGTTACAGAGACTGTTTTTGAGAACCGGTTCATGCATGTGGATGAATTCCATAACATGAATGCTGAGATTAAGATTGAAGGCCGTTCCGCCATCGTTACCGGTAATGCCCGTCTTGTCGGTGCCAAGGTGTGTGCTACGGATCTGCGTGCAGGCGCTGCGCTTATTTTGGCGGGCCTGGTGGCTGAAGGCACTACAGAGGTTAGCGGAACGCATCATATTGACCGTGGTTATGTGCATCTGGCCGAGAAGCTGTCGGGTCTTGGTGCGGACATATGGCGTATTTCCATGGAAGAATCAGCGGCTGCAACTGCAGCTGTGAAGGAAGAAGTACTTAAGCCGGAACCGGCAAGAAGTGAATCCTTCAAGAGCGATGAGGTCAAACCGCGCTTTCAGATTCAGCCGTCCTGGGTATAATAGCAATTTTTAACCTGAAGGGACCAGCCCGCGAATAAGCGGCTGGTCCCTTTTTTGATAGACTGGAATTTATATGTTTGGGGTCCCCGCAAAGTACCTTTACCATCATCGATGCTAAAGCCCCACTTTGTGGGGTTATTTTGCTGCGCCTCCGGGCAACTCTCTTTCTCTCAGAATCACGTTCTAGCAGGTGCCGGAAATTCATATCTATAAGAATCACCGGTGCTTATGGAAGGAGCCATAGAGATGAAAGAGTTAAGATTGCTGCGGCGCATCCTGAAGCGCCCGCGCAGCGTAGCGCGTGCGCGGCGCGGGGCGCCCCGGATCAGGCGGCTGGCCCCCGCCGCCTGGCTCGCAGCGCCGCTGCTGGCGGCGCTGCTGCTGCCGCTGGCTGTTGTCCCGCTGCGCGGAGGCGGACAACAGCCAGCACCTCCGGCCGTGCCGCAGGCCGCGCCGGCACCGCCGGGAGCGGCTGCTGCGGAAGCGCCACAGCCGGAGGTCTCCGTCTATTTGTCGCAGAGCGGACAAATCGAGACCCTGCCGCTGGAGGAATACGTCAGCGGCGTGCTGGCGGCGGAGATGCCGGCGGACTTTGAGCTCGAAGCGCTCAAGGCCCAGGCCGTTGCCGCCCGCACATTCATTGCCCGCCGCCTGCTGGCCGGCGACCACAGCGGGGTACCCGTTCCTGAGGCGGATGTGAGCGATACGGTAAGCCATCAGGCTTACATCTCGCAAGCCGTGCTGGAACGGGACTTTGCGTCCGGCAGCAAGCGCGCCGGACTGGCGAAGCTCCGCCGCGCGGTCCTGGAGACGCGCGGGATCATCATGATTTATAAAGGGCAGCCGATTACGGCCTCCTTTTTTGCCTCCAGCGGAGGGTATACGGAGAACTCCGAGGATTACTGGAATGCTGAGGTTCCCTATTTGCGCAGTGTAGCCAGCCCCTGGGAGCGGGAGATTACCCCGAACCTCGCGGTCACCTACACCTTCAGCAATTCGGAGCTCCGCAGCAAGCTCGGGCTTACTGCCAGGGAGCTTCCCGCTGCGGCGAATCTGGCTGCCTCAGGCAAGGCCTTGCAAGTCTCTTCATCTTCGGCCGGACTGCCCGCAGAAGTGATCTCGCTGACAGCAGGACACCGGATCAAGAAGATCTCTATCGGAGGTACTGTGTTCACAGGCCGGGAGGTAAGAGAGAAGCTGGGACTTCGTTCGAGCCAGTTCACCTGGAAGCGGAAGGACGGGAAGGTGCTGATCACAACCTATGGAAACGGCCATGGCGTCGGCATGAGCCAATGGGGGGCGAACGGTATGGCGAAGCAGGGAAGTACAGCCACGCAGATTCTCAAACACTATTACAGCGGGGTCTCTTTTACGGGAATCTCAACTCTTCTGAAAAAATAACTTGCAAGATACGTATAAAAGCGAAGCGCCCGGTAACACTGGTTACTGAGGTGATAACCATATGAATGAACAAGACAAAAACAAACCAAACCATGATGAATCTCTCAAAAACAAGCAGGGAGATTCAGGCGCTAAGCCTTCTTCATGGACCAGACTGTTATCCAAACGGTGGGTATTCCCGGCAGTCTACACGGCAGCAGCGGCAATTATACTAACCTTGGTGTGGGTCTATCAGGATGCCGGCCAGAAGCCGCTGAATCCGGACACCGCCGCGGTCGTTTCACAGGAAGGTGTTGCCGGGAATGAAACCGGAGCCCTGACCGGTGATCCGGAAGCCCTGGAAGTCGTAGCTTCAGCAGAAAGCCTGGCTTGGCCGGTAGCGAGCCCAAGTGAAGTCGAAGTGGTCAAACCGTACTATGATGAAAACGGCACAGAAGAAAATCATGTGGCGGCGATGGTGCAGTACAATAACACCTTTATTACCAACACCGGGATCGATATTGCCCGCGAAGACAACAAGACGTTTGACGTAAAGGCAGCCCTCAGCGGTGAAGTCACCAGAGTCGAAGATGTGGCAGTACTCGGTAAAGTGATCGAGGTTGCATCTCCGGGTGATCTGAAGACAGTTTACCAGAGTCTTAGCGATACCAAAGTCAAGCAGGGTGATGAAGTGAAGCAGGGCGATACGCTGGCAACAGCGGGACAGAACGAATTGGAGAAAGGTCTCGGCAACCATGTGCACTTTGAAGTGCACGAGGACGGCAAGATTGTGAATCCTTCGGATCTGCTTCCACAGCGCTGAGCCGAAATTTCCGCAGGGGGCGAAAGCCTCCTGTTTTTTTATTTTTCTACCCGAAATGGACGGCGGGACCGGTTCTATCTGGAGAATGGAACTGCAAACGGCTCATAAATAGGTTGTCCGAGAAATAAAATGGGCCTTCCGGAGCTTGTCATGTCTTGAAAGCGCGAATATATAGGCCCGCCCCTCATATAATGTACCAAACTATCCACAGTTGGGAGGCGGGAGCGTGCACGATTACATCAAGGAACGTACGATCAAAATCGGACGCTGCATCGTGGAAACCAGGCACACGGTCCGGACCATAGCCAAGGAATTTGGCGTTTCAAAGAGCACGGTGCATAAAGATTTAACCGAACGGCTGCCGGAAATCAATCCGGATCTGGCAGATCAGGTGAAGCACATTCTCGAATATCACAAATCAATCCGTCATCTTCGGGGGGGAGAAGCCACAAAAATCAAATATAAGAAAACGACAGGCAAAAAGCGTGAGGTAGCCGTAGCATCAAAGCCATAAGATTTTCGGAATTTTAAGTAATAATTCAGCTTTACTACATTGTGTACACCCCCTAAAGTATGGTATTTTTAAATTTGGTACTATCTAACTATTCTCATTTAAAATAACACTTTGGGGGCTCTTTCATTATGCTTAGCAAGGATATCGGAATCGATCTCGGCACGGCCAATGTGCTCATTCATGTCAAGGGAAGGGGAGTCGTTCTGGATGAACCTTCCGTGGTCACACTTGAAAGTGATACGAAGAGAGTCCTTGCGGTTGGTGAACAGGCACGCCGGATGGTTGGGCGCACACCTGGAAACATAACTACAATTCGTCCGCTCCGTGATGGAGTCATTGCCGATTTTGCGATTACAGAAATGATGCTGAAATATTTTATCGACCGCGTCGGGGGCCGGACCTGGTATTCAAGGCCCCGTATTTTGATTTGCGCGCCTACGAATATTACGTCCGTTGAACAGAAGTCAATCCGTGAAGCCGCGGAACGCAGCGGAGCCAAGGAAGTTTTCATGGAAGAAGAACCCAAAGCTGCGGCAATCGGAGCAGGGATGGATATTTATCAGCCAAGCGGAAATATGGTCGTCGATATTGGCGGGGGAACAACGGATGTAGCCGTATTGTCCATGGGCGACGTTGTTACCGCCTCTTCGATTAAGGTCGCAGGGGACAAGTTCGACGAAGCCATTTTAAGATATATCAAACAGAAATATAAACTCCTGATCGGTGAACGTACAGCTGAGGATATCAAGGTTACTATCGGGTCCGTACGCCCGGGCGGCATGAAGGCTGAGCTGGATATACGCGGACGTGACATGGTGAGCGGACTTCCCCAGACACTGACCATCACATCCGGTGAGGTGAAGGAAGCGCTGTGGGATCCGGTTTCTGCTATTGTGGCTGCGGCGAAGTCAGTGCTGGAGCGTACACCGCCGGAGCTGTCGGCAGATATTATTGACCGCGGAGTCGTATTGACCGGCGGCGGTGCACTCCTTAACGGATTGGACGAGCTGCTCTCTGAACAGCTGCATGTTCCGGTCTGGGTTGCCGAAGATCCGATGCACTGTGTAGTTAAGGGGACGGGAATTATGCTTGACCATTTAGATAAGGTTGTTAAGAAAAAGTTCTAGTCTGCCGATAATAAGTTAACAGCAGATTCAGGAAGGGACTGACCTCATGCTAAGAGGATTATATACGGCGGCTGCAGGAATGGTAACGCAGCAGCGCAGACATGATACAGCGACACAGAACATTGCCAATTTGAATACAACGGGGTACAAGCAGGTCGACAGCGTCAGTCATGCATTTCCCGAGGTGCTGATCTCGGCGATGAGCGGTGGCGTTACGAAGCCTGTCGGCCGGCTTAACACAGGGGTTTTTGCCGAACAGTCTGTTTCCCAGTATTTGCAGGGTGACCTTATCGAAAGCGGCAAAAACGCAGATTTCGCGCTGTCAACCGATTTGCAGGTAGAGGACCCGGATAATGCGGGCGCTTATCTTGCTTTTGACGGCTCAGGTAAATATATTAGTCCTGACGGCGAGGTAACTTACCGTCCGCAGGCGTTCTTTACAGTACAGGATAATGAAGGTAACAATTTATATACACGTAACGGAAGATTTACGGTAGGACCTACTGGAGAGGTGCTTAGCTCCGGGGGATTCAGCGTATTGGACAGTAACGGTAATCCGCTGAGATTGACAGGCCCTGAGGATAGCCTTAAAGTGGACGGGCAGGGTAACTTGATTAACAATGCGACCGGACTGCCTTCAGGAACCCGCATCGGGATCAGTGTAATTACAAGACCGCAGGAGCTGGTACGTGACGGGAACGGCGTTTTCCATGCCGATGATGCGGAGGCCGCTGAAATCCGTTACTCCAATGCCACCGATAATTTGCAGGTGCGTCAGGGGTATCTGGAGAACTCTAATGTGGATGCCACTCAGGTAACGGTGGATATGAACGCCGCCTACCGGGCTTATGAAGCGAATCAGAAGGTAATCCAGTTTTATGACAGCAGCCTGCAGAAGGCTGTTAATGATGTCGGCAGAATATAGACTGCAGGTGCACTGATGAAGTGAACCGGTTTCTTCTTAGTTATTAAGCTTTTGGGAGGTTAGATCTGTGAACAACTCGACAATCGGTGCCGCTGTGTCCATGTCCAGCCTACAGCAGCGGCTGGATATCATAGCGGATAACATTGCCAATATGAACACAAACGGCTATAAGAGCAAAGAAGGCTCTTTCGAGGACGTGCTCACACGTGTGCAGCAGCAATCCAAAGACTATGACCAGCCTGGCCGCAGTATGCCTCTGGGCTTCAATATCGGCTTTGGTGTCCGTGTGCCTTCGGTTACAAGCAACTGGGAAGAGGGCACTCTTCAGGAAACGGGGAATCCAACGGATTTGGCGCTTCAGGGTAATGGATTGTTCGGTGTTCAGGTCAACGGAGCTACTGCGTATACCCGTCAAGGTGATTTCCATTTCATCCCGGATACCGCGAATCCTGACAATATGATGCTTGTAGATAATACCGGTAACCCTGTGCTGAACACAGACGGGAATCCGCTCACAGTGCCAGCCAATGTGAGTGCTGCTATTGACGAGAGCGGCCGGGTACTTACCAAGACCGGTGAGAATGATCCTGCTATTATAGCGGGCACACTTATGATTGTAGAGCCGCTGAGCAAGAATGCTCTGCAAGCTGTGGACGGCAACTTCTATACGCTTGCCGATGGTGTGACTGCACAGCAGGCGTTTGTGCAAAGAGCCGCAGGTGAAGCGAAGGATGTGGGCGTACGTACCGGATATCTGGAGTCATCCAACGTGGATCTAAGTAAGGAAATGACCGAGATGATGCAGATTCAGCGCACCTATCAGCTTGCTGCCCGGGCGTTGTCCTCCAGTGACCAGATGCTGGGCCTGGCTAATAACATGCGCGCGTGAGGTGACGGAATGAGTCGTGAGAAGGTCAACAAACCGGAAGAAGAACAACAGCAGCAGCCGGTAAGGCGGCGCGGGATTTCGGCATGGACCATTATCCAGTGGTTCCTGATTCCCCTGCTGCTTGTTGCCGCGCTTGGAGGCGGCCTGGTCGTCGGTTACGTGATTCTCGGCAAAAAGGAATTTAGCGATGTGCTCCTGTGGAGCACCTGGAAGCATGTATATGATTTGGTGTTTGCACCCTAAATAATTCCTGAATACAGGATTTCGGAAGCTCCCTTGTTGTACAGGGGAGTTTTCTTTTTTATACTGAAAAATGTATAATGATGGCGTGCCCTAAGAGCGCCAAAAAGGGCCCTCTCCGCCATGCTGCCGCGTGCGGTGGAGAAAGCCCCTTATCTCAACCTCCACTGCTGCAGGTGGTGAAGGATAGTTATAGTTTTTGCCGAAGCTGCCCATATTTATGCAGGGCGGTGAAGAATAAAACAAAAGCGCTGCTGTAGGCGGAGGTTTTATAGACGCGGTTACATCCGAAGGGAGCTTTGCTGATCATGCTGGATATCAATCAAATTCAAGAAATCATCCCCCACCGGCCCCCATTTCTGCTGGTGGACAAAATCACTGAAATAGAAATGGGCAAACGGGCTGTCGGCATCAAAAATGTGACGGTGAATGAACCTTTTTTCACCGGACATTTTCCGGGATATCCGGTAATGCCGGGTGTGCTAATCACGGAAGCGCTGGCTCAGGTGGGCGCAGTAGCTATTCTGGGGCTGGAAGCAAACCGCGGTAAAATAGGCTTCCTGGCCGGCCTCGACGGCTTCCGTTTCCGCGGCCAGGTCGTACCTGGCGATACTCTTGTGCTTGAGGTGGAGATTACCCGGCTTAAAGGCAGCATCGGCAAAGGCCAGGCTACCGCTAAAGTGGAAGGCAAGATTGTAGCTTCCGGGGAAATTATGTTCGCACTCAGCTAGATCCTGTTATAAAATTATTATAAATTATAGATGGAGAAGGAGAGATTCACATGACTGGATTAAGCCCAAAGGCCGCAGAAACCCTAACACGCTGGCTGCAGGACCCTTCCGTTGACGAGAGCACCAAGGCAGAGCTGAAGGCTCTTGCGGATGAGCCGAAGGAACTGGAAGAACGTTTCTATAGAGACCTCGAATTCGGGACAGGCGGTTTGCGCGGAGTGATCGGCGCCGGCAGCAACCGGATTAACCGATATACCGTAGGCAGAGCGACACAGGGCTTCGCTAATTATATTCTGGGACAGCATACAGGAGAAGGACTTCCTTCCGTGGTCATTGCCCACGATTCCCGCCGCTTTTCGCCGGAATTCACGCTGGAAGCTGCACTTGTGCTGGCCGGCAACGGAATTGAGACGCATCTGTTCCCATCCTTGCGGTCCACACCGCAGCTGTCCTTTGCAGTTCGCCATCTGAAGGCCTCAGGAGGCATTGTAATTACTGCAAGTCATAATCCGCCTGAGTACAACGGGTACAAAGTGTATAACGCAGAAGGCGGGCAACTGGTGCCTGACGAAGCGGAGAAGGTAATTGCTAATATTTTGGAAGTGGACTCCTTTAACGGCGTAAAGCGTATTTCCCGTGAAGCCGCAGAGAGTGCAGGCTTGCTGCACTGGCTGGGTGAAGCTGAGGATGAAGCGTTTACGGATACAGTAGCCGCAGTCAGTGTCGGCCGTGAAGAGATTGCTTCTACGCTTGGCCGTGATTTCTCGATTGTCTACACACCGCTGCATGGGACAGGCAACCTTCCGGTCCGCCGTGTACTTGAGAAGATCGGTTTCACCCAGGTACATGTGGTGCCCGAGCAGGAACAGCCGGATTCAGAATTCTCCACAGTGAAATCGCCGAACCCGGAAGAGCGTGAAGCCTTCACCTTGGCTATGAAGCTGGGTGAGGAACTGAATGCCGATCTGTTAATTGGTACAGACCCCGATGCAGACCGTATGGGTGCGGTTGTGCGGGACAATGAAGGCAAGTTTGTGGTCTTGTCCGGTAATCAGTCGGGGGCCCTCATGATTCATTATTATTTGAGCCGCCTGCAGGAGCAGGGCAAGCTGCCAAGCAATGGTGCAGTAGTTAAAACTATTGTGACCAGTGAGATGGGAGCGGCTGTAGCCAGCCATTACGGCGCTACCGTGTTCAACACGCTGACAGGATTCAAGTATATCGGCGAGAAGATGAACCAATTCGAGCAGTCCGGCGAATACACTTATCTTTTCGGATATGAAGAGAGCTATGGTTACCTGGCCGGCAACTACGCCCGTGACAAGGATGCTGTACTGGCTGCGATGCTGATCGCTGAAGCGGGGGCTTATTACAAAGCCCAGGGTAAGACGCTGTACGATGTGCTTCAGGAACTGTATGCACAATTCGGCTACTTCCTTGAAAGCCTCGAATCGCGCACCCTTAAAGGTAAAGACGGTGTAGCACAAATTCAGGGAATCATGAATGACTGGCGCACCAGCCCGCCGCATGAAATTGCCGGAGCCTCAGTTACAGAGGTGCTCGACTATTCACTCGGACTGAACGGTCTGCCTAAGGAGAACGTGCTGAAATATCTGCTCTCTGACGGCTCATGGTTCTGCCTGCGTCCTTCCGGCACCGAGCCGAAGATCAAGGTTTATTTCGCCGTCGTTGGCGAATCGCTTCAGAATGCCAAAGACAAAGTGGCTGAATTGACTAATCAGGTTATGGCCCGTGTAGACGGGAAATAATACTAAATATAGAACATGCCTGCGGAAACGGAGCTGCTCCTGGTAGAGGGACATCCGTTTCCGCTTAAATTTGACCACTGCAAGAGTGTTTGAGCTTATTATGACGGATTGGCAATTAGCTTTAAAGTGAAAGAGGAGGTACTTTTGGTGCATCAGAAATGGCAACGCTGGAATATAGCTTCGCGCAAATGGTTGTGGATTATCGTGGTGATTGGCCTGCTTGCTGCTCTCCCGGTTGTGTATGATCGTCTTCAGACGGAGAAGTCTTCCAAAACGGTTGAATTTGTCTTTGATTACCGCGATCTGGTCGAAGTAGCCAGCTACCGGGGGAATCCGCAGGATTATATCTCCGAGCAGCTCGACCGGCTGAAGTCTGCCGGTGTTCAGAGTATGGCAATATACGAAAGCACATTGGAGGATTTCCGCAAGGCCCGCCGCCTGATGCTGTGGGGAGCGGCTGATATCGCTAATCTGACCGATACTGTAATTCCTGAGAATGAGAACTATACATATGTCCTCTTTACCAGTGCGAAGAACAGTGGAACGCTCTCACCGATCATCCGGGAGGCATTTGCCGGCTTGGATATTGCAACAGAAGATTGGACCTACCGCGGACAACAAGGCCTGATTATCAAAACTCCCCTGGAGGATGCAACGCTCAAGCCGCTGCAGCCGGATCCGTCTACACTGGAGATGCTGCATGACAAAGGCTTCAATATTGTGCCGCGCCTTGTAGATTCGCTGGCGTATAATCAGGAAGCCGTTAAGAGTCTGCTGGACCGTTACGCGGAGCTTGGCGTCAAACGTCTGCTTTTCGAAGGCGAGTCTGTTAAAGGCTACTCCGATGATGCTGATCTGGCCAGTATCACAGCATTCGCCGATCTGCTGAAGGAGCGCGGGATGGGGATTGCAGCCATTGAGAATATTAAGGTACAGCAAAAAGGCTTCTCCAAACTGGCCTATCTGCTGGACTATAACGTGACCCGGCTGTACTCGCTCAGTGAGGCTGATTCCGGCCTGTCCACAGAAGTGATTGCCGACCGCTTTGCACTTGCTACGAAAGACCGTAACATCCGGATGATCTATCTTAATACGATTCCGTCACGGGATACATCCAAGGCACAGGTTACCGATACGCTCGACAATCTGGTTACCAGCCTTAGCGGGCCTGATGGTGCAGTTGCAAAAATTGAAGCTAACGGTTTTGAAATGGGACAAGCTACTGCGTTTGATGTGGTGGATTCCTCTTTCCAGCGTTATTTCAAATTAATTGCTGTAATCGGGGCTGTAGCCATGGTTGCGCTCCTGGTTTCCTACTTTGTTCCTTGGCTTACACTGCCTGCATGGGTGCTGGGGCTGCTGGGAAGTGCAGGACTTATGGTTCTGAAGCCGGCGTTATTTGAACAGGCACTCGCTCTTGCAGTGGCTATAAGTGCGCCTACCGTGGCTATGGTGCTGGCTATCCGCAAGATTAATGAAATGGGACCGCCGTTGCGTCCCAATGCCTTGACCTTTGCTGTGATGGGCCCGCGCCGCAGGCTGACACATAGTCTGGTTCTTTACGTCAAAACAGCGCTCATCTCGTTTAGTGCAGTACCCTTTGTAATTGCGCTCTTGAATAATGTCACCTATGCCCTGGTGCTCAATCAGTTCCGCGGCGTAAGTCTGCTTCATTTAGCACCGATTGGACTGACTGCGCTGTATGTGCTTTTGTACCGTGGGGAATTTGCCTTCAACAAGACCGGCAAGCTGCTGCGGACGCCGATCACGCTCGCAATGGTAATTGCTGCCGGCGTGCTGGGTATTCTGGGGATGTACTATTTAAGCCGTACAGGCAACAGCGGCAGTGTAAGCTCGCTCGAGATGTCGTTCCGCACCTTCCTGGAGAATACAGTCGGAGTAAGACCGCGTAACAAAGAGTTCCTGCTGGCACATCCGCTCTTTATCCTTGGCGCATTCATGGCCTATAAATACCGGAATGCTGCTTTTATTATGATTATTGCGGTTATCGGCCAGTTGTCCATGGTAGATACCTTTGCCCATATTCATTCGCCGGTTCTGATCTCGCTGGTCCGCGGACTTCTGGGTCTTGGACTCGGTCTTATCATCGGCATTATCGCTATAGGGGTATGGCAGATTGCGGAAGGGTGTTGGAAACGATGGTCGCCGCTGCTCAAAAAATTATAATTTCGGGTTATTACGGATTCCGCAACAGCGGAGACGAGGCGGTTCTGCAGTCCATTCTGAACGCACTCCGTAAGCAGTCCGAGGCTGCTGGAATAACGCTGACGCCCGTGGTGCTCTCCATTGATCCGGAATGGACAACCGCTGCTTACGGTGTCGAATCCGTGCACCGGATGAAGCTGGGGGAAGTCCGGAAGGCCATATCAGGGAGTGCCGGGCTGATAAGCGGCGGGGGCAGTCTGCTTCAGGATGTAACAAGCAGCAAGACTATTCCGTACTATCTGGCCATCATTAAGCTGGCCCAGTGGATGGGCAAGCCAACCTTTATCTATGCCCAAGGGATAGGCCCGGTGAACCGCAAGCTGTTTCATCCGCTGATCAAATCGGCTTTCCGTAAATGTGCTTATCTATCCGTACGGGACGAGCAGTCCCGCCTGCTGCTGCAGTCTATGGGTCTGGACAAGGACAAGATAGATGTCGTCCCTGACCCGGTTATGGGCCTTACGCTACCGGAAGATGTACGCACAGAAACGCATGAGCCGAGTAGCGGCAATGCGCATATCCATGATTCAGATATCTCTAATCTGCAGACATCACCTTATACCGTGGGCATCTCCGTACGTTTCTGGGAGCAGTCGCGCAAAGAGCTGGATGCATTGGCTGAAGGCCTGGTGAAGGTATCAGCAGAGCTGCCGCTTCACTTACGTTTTCTGCCCTTTCATCATTCTGCGGACAATGAGGCTTCACGTTATGTCATGCAGAAGCTGGGACAAGTTGTAGAGGAGCATGGGGGAACCGTCAGTATTTGCGAGGATGCGCTCCATCCGCAGCAGATGCTGCGTGAAGTAGGACAGTGTCAGGCGCTGATTGGCATGCGGCTCCACAGCCTGATCTATGCTGCCGGAAGACGGGTACCGCTAATGGGGGTCTCCTATGATCCGAAGATCGACCATTTCCTTGAACGGATCGGTTGCCGGCCGGTAGGTTCGACAGCTGCGCTGGAAGGTGATATGGTTGCAGCGGGACTTCTGGAGCTGCTAAAATCGGGGGAGTCATGGAAGCGTGAGCGTGAACCGCTGATTGCTTCGCTGGTTGAAGAAGCTGAGGCTCCGGCCCGGCAAGTTGCCCAATATTTCCGCCGTAAAGGATGAGTGACAAGTGAAAGCAGATAGCGCGATACCAACAGTGCCGATTTTCGGCATTCGAGTATCCAAAGTTGATATGAAGACAACGGTTTCTTATTTGACGGAGGCGGTTCATAATCGTGTTCCCCACCAGGTCATTACCGCAAACCCGATCATGGTCATGGCGGCCCTTGAGAATCCGTCGTATATGGAGATTATGAAATCAGCAGAGCTTGTAGTTCCCGACGGGACTGGTGTAGTGTGGGCAGCGGATTACTGCAAAGAGCCAGTCGCTGAGCGTGTAGCGGGTTTTGATCTTTTACATGAATTATTGCGCCAGGGTGAAAGCTACAACTGGAGAGTATATTTGCTGGGCTCAACCCCCGAGGTGATTCGCGAGACGACTTCTAGGTTACAAACTGGATATCCCGGCATTGTCATCGCAGGCTATCATGACGGGTACTTTGGTCCGGATGAGGATGAGCAGATCCTCGCCGGAATTCTCGAAGCTAAGCCTGACCTGCTCTTCGTTGCCAGAGGGGCTGACAGCCAGGAGCCATGGATTGCTAAATATAAGTCCCGGCTCCAGATTCCGGTCATGATGGGCGTCGGCGGGAGCTTCGATGTAATCTCCGGCAAGAGCCGCCGTGCCCCCAAAGCCTTCCAGAAATTGAGGGCAGAATGGTTATACCGGCTGATTAAGGAACCTACACGTTACAAAAGAATGCTTGCGCTGCCGAAATTTGCAGTAAAAGTGGTACGAGAGAAAGATAAAGTGACAAAAGACCAGTAATTTGAGGATATTTACTGAAAAAATCCGTGTAACAGCCTAAAAACGGTATTGGAATTTGTTTTTGGTTCAGCGTATAATTCAATGCGGTAGAGAAATGGGGGTCGACTGAACAAATGTTAATCATATACATCGCCGGATTTATTGTGTGCATGGGACTTGCACTGCTTTTGACGCCGCTCGTTAAGAAATTTGCTATTAAGATCGGTGCGACAGATGTGCCTAATGCCCGTAAAGTGCATACGAAGATCATGCCCCGCCTTGGCGGACTCGGCATATTTCTGGCGTTTGTGTTAGGCCTGCTTGCCGTATTACCGATTATTCCGTATGACTTCACTCCGCGGGAGGCTAACTTCATCAAAGCGCTGCTCTGTGGCGGCGGTCTGATTGTGCTGATCGGCGGTCTCGATGACCGGTTTGAGCTATCAGCCAAGGTGAAGCTGCTGGGCCAAATTGCCGCAGCCTGCATCGTAGTTTTCGGGTTTGGAATTACTGTTGATTTCGTAAACATTCCCTTTCATAATAGCTATTCCTCACTGGAGAGCTGGATTGCCATCCCTCTGACGATCTTCTGGATTGTCGGCGTCACGAACGCCGTGAATCTGATCGATGGACTGGACGGGCTTGCAGCCGGTGTATCCGGTATCGCGATTGCCACCATTGCTGTAATGGCCTTCCTGATGGGCAATACCATGGTTGCTCTGCTGTGCTTACTGCTTCTGGGCAGTATACTCGGTTTTCTGTTCTTTAACTTTCATCCCGCCAAAATCTTCATGGGTGATACAGGCTCGCTGTTCCTGGGCTTCTGCCTGGCGCTGCTCGCGCTGCTCGGATTCAAACAGATTGCAGTGGTATCGTTTATCACACCACTCCTGATTATCGGGGTTCCTTTATCGGATACATTCTTTGCCATCGTACGGCGTAAGCTGCAGAAGAAACCAATCTTTGCACCGGACAAAGGCCATCTTCATCACTGCCTGCGTGAACTTGGCTTCAGCCACCGCCAGACCGTATTGATTATTTATGGCATCGCAGCCTTCTTCGGAATTCTGGCTGTTATCCAGACCTCCGCTTCGCTATATGAAGCCAACTGGGTTACGTTTGTGGTTATCTGCGTCATGCTCTTCTTCCTGCAGATTGGTGCGGAGATCACTGGTGTGATCAGCAAAACCAAACGCCCGGTCATAGACTTAATCCTAAGAATGCGCATGAAGCTGGATCCTGAGCGCAGTTCTAAATCGTAATTCTTCATTTGTCATCCATACCATTTTAATTGTAGTGATCATCGAACCTTATTCCTCTGGAGTAAGGTTTTTTATTTTTTTGCTAATTATTAGTCAATTGCTGTCCGATAAAAATTATAGAGTTGGTTAAGACGCGGAATGCTGCACAGGCCGACAATAAACCAAAAAGCAGTAGGAGGTTTCTTACGTGAAAAAAAGATTAAAGACGATAGGCGGCATGTTTTTATCGATGGTGATCCTGCTATCCACTCTTTCATCAGCAGGTGCTGTTTACGCAGCGGATGCCGCAACGGGCCAATATTTTCAGTTCACCAAATTCAGTACGACCCAAGCATCTCCAACCACGGTGAATACAAGCACAGTTGACGTAGAGGGGACATTCAATGGGGTTTCTGCGGATAGCATTTACTATCAGGTAGATGGAATTGTTAACGGGAGCATAGTTCCGGGAGCAAGCGGTGCCGACGTTAAGCCAATCATTGAGAACGAGAAAAACTTCCGTTTTCCAGGCGTTAAGCTAAGCCAGGGCCTTAACCGGATTACAGTTTACGGTACAACGGCTACGGGAAGCCTGGCCAGCGGTGAAGCCTATGTTAACTTTTCAAACGTACCTGCCATATATAATATAGCTCTGCCGGATGGTACGTTGTTGAGTGCTGATACACCTACAATGGTCAATACAGCCGGACTGACCTTGACTCTTGAAGCGCCAAATGCCACTGAGGTTATGGTCAACAACACCAAGATGTTTAATGGCGGCAGCAGTACCTTCGTTATAGCAGATATTCCGCTGACAGCGGGCCTTAATAAGCTTACATTTGTTGCGACTACAGATTCGGGTACGCGTACTTATGCGGTTACACGAGAAGTAGTGTATTCGCCTATTGATAAGGGGACTCCGAATAAAACGAAGATCGGAACTTACAATTTAGATGATGGGAATATTGTGTCTGCGACAGGCGGGGCTACTCAGATCAGCGGTAAACTTACGGGCTCGATTACATTTAGAGTATCGGAAGACACTGCAGAGGCACCTCTTTCCGGCATGACTTTTAAGATTCGCAATACAACTACAGGCAATGATGTGCCGGTCGTTGGAACTACTACTATTGACGCTACTCCGGTTAAGTCGGGGGAATTCATAACTTTTAAATATACTAGCACTGCTGATGTTATAATTTCTACCAATGGCAAGTATACAGTTACTTTTACTACCGGTAATGGCACCTATGACGGCAAGAGCATAAATCCTTTGGAGTTTACCTACCGGAATGCAAATGACCCTTCCATTACAGGTGTAGAGCAACTGTATAGTCCTGTAGCGAATGGTAACTCAGTTAGCTATTCTTCATCCGGTGTATTCACTGGTAATTCCAATTTGTTCGAGCTTCCGCTGTGGTTAATGATAAAAACCAGTGAGACAACAACTGCTCCAGGCAATCTGGTAATCAGTTCTATTCAAAATGGAGTTCCGGTTTCTTCGGGTCTATTTGTTACCGAGGGAACCTCACTGAAGACTACGGACGGCTATAGAGTGTTTAAGATCACCGGCCTGCCCACAGGCGAGCAAACCTTACAGATTGATTTAAAAAAGAACGGTTCTGCTGACATTATTGATACGAAGGTGCTTTCGGTCAATTATGTATCGGCTCCATTTATAGATGTAAGCAATATTTATAATAACCAGGTGTTCAAACACAGTGGGGAATTTACTACCATTAATGGACGGTTAGTCAATTTCCCCGCTGCTGACGAGTCTTCCGTTAAAATCACTGTCAACGGAACTACAGCTGCACCGTCAATTACTAATCATGAGTTTACGTTCAGTACCACTGGTATCTCTCTGGTATCCGGGCCAAATAAAATCACTATCGCAGGTATAGCGAACGGTGTTCCGGTCTCGACTAACCTTACTGTCTATCTGTTCCCGGATAATGCCCCGAACATTGATGGAGTCGTCCCGTATCCAGCAGGTAAGACGTCCGATCCGGATGGGGTATTTATCAAAAATTCAAATCTAAATTACACAACTAACGAGTCTGTTGCAGATATTCACTTTGTTGCAAGCAATGCTACTCAGGTTGTAATTATGAAAGACGGGAAACAATACGCTGTAGTCGACTATAATACTGATACCTCTGGAGGCAAAACAGTAGGCTGGAAAACTGAATCCAGTTATGTTATCCCACCAACCAGTGAAAATGGCGAATTCATAATTAAAAATCAGGAACTGCCCACAACTGGTTTGCAGACCTTTGTGATTTCGGCAAGACTGGGAACAGCTGCTATTACGCAGACGTTGCTGATTACCCGTGAGGTTCCTCCTTACAGCATTCTTTCGCCTAAGCTTCCTAATGAAAGCATCATTAAGCAAAACTTCGTTGATGTAAGTATTCAGGCAGAAGGAGCTACGAGCATTGTTATTGGTAAGGAAGCGATGATCAAAGGGGCTAAAGATATCTTCCGCCTGGAGCTGAAGGGTCTGAAAAAAGGGAAAAACACAATCAAATTCACAGTAACAACAGGCACAACCAAAACGAACGGAACTTTTGATGTAACTTACTCAGATGAAGTGTTGCAAGGAGCGCAGTTGAAAACAACCCTTAACTCTTCAGGGAAGCTCACAGCATTCCAGAATGCCGTTAGCCTTGTTTTCCCAAAAGGAACAATGCTGCGGGATTCTACACCAACACCAGGGACAACTAATACACGACAGATTAATCTGTTCAACGAACAATACATCCTGGTTGGTATTGCTGATAAGCAAGATGGACGTACAGTGAAACAATACAATCCGGTTGGTGAATTTGATGGAACGGGATACCAGGACGGCAAGTTGGTTGAAGTTCCTGCCAGCAGCTTGGCTGCTGCTTATATGACACCAAAGCTTCATTATGGGTATGCTTCAAATCTGTATTGGATCGACCCGGGATACTTTGTTTCAGCAACTTCGATTAATGATTACTCAACTGTAGTTGCCTCTCATCCATATAAGAAAGGTAATGAATCTTTCCTCGGGCATATGGGCAGATGGATGGAGCCTACCCAGCAAGGGAAGATCACACTGAAATACGACTCGAGCATTGTTAATGCTGCAACGTCTAATATCTCTGTATGGAAGAATGTTGACGGCACGTGGTACAACATGGGCGGGGTAGTTAATACAGGCAGCAAGACGATCACTGCTACTTTTGACGGTTTCGGGTATTACACCGTAATGAGTCTGCGCTACAGCTACGATGACATCGTATCTCATACGTATGCACGCAGCGAATTGGAGACTATTCTCTCCAGAGGGATTATGAACGCAAAGGATGCCAATGAGTTTGGTGTGTATGAGAATGTTACCCGTGGTGAGTTTGCTACCATGCTTGTCAAAATAATGGGTATACAGCTTGATTACGAGCCAAACAATCTAACCTTCTCGGATGTAGTTAAGTATAGTGACTATCACTGGGATTACCGGTATATCGAGACAGCCGTACGCAAAGGGATTATACGTGGGACAGCACCGAGAATCTTCTCGCCTAACCGTACGTTGTCCAGAGAGGATGCAGCGGTGATGATCGCCAGAGCGATGAGCCTTAAGCTGGGCAGCAATGCTACTGACCTGGCAGCCCTACAGAAGCTCTTTACAGACACGGGTTCAATTGGATCAGTTTACTCTGCACCTTCCATCCTTGCGGCCTATAAGGCTGGTGTGATATCAGGAATTGAGAATAAGCTGGTAGCGGGACAAAAGAAGGCGACTTACCGGTTTGATCCTCAGGCTAACTTTACAAGAGCGGATGCGGCTGTCATGGCACAACGCATCATGGCTAAAATGAAGAGATTGTAGTATAACACCTCTATATATGAAGCGAAGAAAGCCTCTGACTCCCTGTTTGCGGGAAAGAGGCTTCTCTTTTGCATTTTCCATATACAAATCTTTGAATTGTGGGTTACTTTGCGTTACAATGGCCTAAGAAGCTGTAAGTACAACATTTAAAGCAAGAAGGAGAAAGCCATCGATGAAACCGATTTTATCAAAAGCACAATTGGATTACATGAAAGCAAAGAATATGTTTGAGAATAGAGCTAAGGTTATGGAAAAGGAAATTGCAGCTAAACGGGCGCTGCAGGAGATCACTCAGGAAGTAATGGAAGAACTTGTTCAATCTACAGGATTCCATGACGCCTATAATGAGCTGGTCATTTCCGAGAATGCCTTGATCGAATGGTCCCATACCACAATCAAACATGAGAAGAGCTACCGCGAGAACCGCGCAGCGATCGATGCTATGTATGAGAATGTGAACGCTAGTCCTGAGAAGCGTCAGGAATTGATACAGCTTTCCATGAAGATCCGATAGACCCTTTTGTATAGAAACCGTGAAACAGGCTGCCGGCATACGCTCGGTAGCCTGTTTTTATGTTCATTATTAGATAAATGCATTAGATAAATGCGTTTGTACTATATAAATATGGGTAACTATTATTAACTCATTGAGCTTCTGTATTAGGAAATGTTTGTTTATTATCTTAACAAATATTGCTTAATGACGTTTGGAAAGTGTCTATGCTATACTGATTCCCGTAGCCACCCAACATTAACAATAGTTAGTAGAACATACATATTGTATCTTCTATCGGAACGGGGCCGGGATACAAAAGAAAAAAGTTTTTTTTGAACAAAGCGCAACTTTCTCGAAACTATTGCGTTTAAGGTGTAGAGTCACTTGCACAAGGCAAATGCGGATTGACCCTTAGAGGTACAACGTATTGCCGAATGGAAAAATTAGCTTTACGTGACTAGAGGCACATTGTATAATACTTAGGTAGAATTAGGAATCTAGTATTACTATGCCTTGAAGCTGTTTACAAGTTTCTGTGATACCCGTCACAGACATTATTTATACTTAATATGCTCAACTCGGGAAAGGGGGTGCATCGGCTAATGAGTGACATGAGCTACCCAACTAAAGAAAAATCTCAGTTCATGAACGTCCAAGGAGGAGAAAAAAAGGTTATGAAGAAAATTTTATCCGTAGCATTATCTACAGCAATGGCATTCTCGATGTTTGCCTCTGTAGCATTTGGTGAAACAGCAAAAGCAACTCCACAACAGGCATTTGATGCTTTGGCAGCTAAAGGTATTCTCAATGGGTACCCAGACGGTCAAGCTCATCTTGAAAAAGACTTGACTCGCGCAGAATTCGCTAAGATCGTTACTAAATTGTTCGGTCTTACTGAAGTAACTGGCAAGTTGTCTTACAAAGATAAAGGTTACACAGCTACTAACTGGGCTGTTCCTTACATCGAAGCTGTTACTGCAGCTAACTTGATGCAAGGTAAAGATACTGTTAAAGGTCTTTTCGACTACAACGGTAAAGTAACGGTTGAAGAAGTAGCGGCTGTATTGTTCCGCGCTTTGAAACTGGAACAACCTACAACAACTGATAACTCCGCTTCTGTATGGGCTAAGGGCTATGCTCAAGCAGTTATCAACGCTGGTCTGGTTGCTCAAACAACTAACTTCAAAGCTAACGCTACTCGCTCTTTGGTAGTAGAAACAGCTTATGCAGTTGATCAAATGTCCGTAAAACCTACATTGACTGTAGCTTCTGCTGAAGCAGTAAGCCCAACCAAAGTAGTTGTAACTTTCTCTGACAAAACAACTGCAGACGTTGAATTGACAACTGCTCTGGTAGCAGGCGTTGAAACTACAATTAACTTCAAGCATCTTGAAAAAGACTACACTGCAAAAGTAACGCTGCAAGCGCCTAAGGTTGTTTCTGCAACAGCTCCAAACGCTAAGCAAGTGGTAGTTAAATTCAACCGCGCTGTTGATGTTGATACACTGGCTGAATCCAGCAAAGTTATCGACGGCGTTGTGAAAGTAACTAAGGTAGGAAGCAAGGATGATGAAGTTTCCAACGCTTATGTAACTTTCAGTGCTGATAATACAGAAGCTACTATTACTCTTCCAGGTGTTAAGGCACTTAAAGGCAACTACACAGTTGTAGTAAGCGATGCTGTTAAAACTACAGCTGGCGAAGCTATCCCAGCATTCACCACTTTGCTGACTGTGGCTGATACTGTTGCCCCAACTGTTGCTTCTGTTACTTCTTCTGCTAAAGCAACTACTAAAGATGTTTATGTAACTTTCAGCGAACCAGTTAAAACTACTGGTATCGTGGCTTACGTAAATGGTTCTGCTGCTTCCACAACTGTCCAGAATGATACTTACACGGAATTCAAATTGAGTGGAGTAACATTGGATAGCGGAAAAACTTATGACGTATCCCTGCTTAATGTAACTGACTTTGCAGGTAACGTAGCTACACCAAACCCAATCAAAACAACTGTAACTGTTGTATCCGATGTTGCTGCTCCTGTAATCAAGAGCGTAACAGCTGTGAGCGACAAGTTCATTGAAGTTGAGTTTGACAAGAATGTTGACCGCGCATCTTTGGTGGGTAATGTTCGTCTCCTGAATGCTGTTGGTGAAAGCCAAGGTACATTCAGCGTGATTACTACTGCTAACGGCAAAAAGTTCACTCTGCAGAGTCCTTTGACTAGCTTCCCATCCACTGGTACTTTCACTGGATCCGTTGTATTCGGAGCAACTGTTAAGGATACACTCGGTAACACACTGGGAACTGCTTCGAGTCAAGCGATCACTTTCACTAAGGATACTGTAGCTCCTACAGTTACTGGTGTTACTTACACAACTTCTGGTACTGTTAAAGGCATTAAATTGACATTCTCCGAAGATGTTGTAAATAGTGGAGTTGGTTCTGTAGTTCTGATCAACAACAAAACTGGTCAATCTACTTCGATTGCTAACACTACAAGCGGTAGCGGCAAATCGTTCATCTTGACTGCTGTCAATGTAGAAGCAGGTGAATACACTGTGCGTCTGCCAGAAGGACTCTTCAAAGATAAATCCTTCTCTGCTAACAAACTTGCTGCAACTGTATTGGCGGTGACTATTGGATCGGCAACTACTGATGGCGATGCTCCAGTGTTGTTTAACAATGGCATTGTAATCAATGACAGTGCAAAAGCTGCTGTAACTGATACAGTTTACGGTGATGCTACTGTTACTGTTGACCTTAAAGATGCAAGCGGTCTGAACACTGCATCTGTATTGGATATTAACAGCTATACTTTGGATGATAAGGCATTGCCTGCTGGTTCTTATGTAACAATCCAGACTCTTACAGATGCTGGTGTTGTAACTACTCCTTCATCCAGTCCGAAGTTTGCTCGTGCAACAATTCATATCCCTAGCTCTTCTGTCACAGAAACTAAGGCTGATTACAAGTTCGTAGTTAATGGTGTTACTGATACATCCGGTAACCCTATCGAAGCAGTTAGCAAAACTGGTAAATTGACTAGCAGAACTAGCCCGCTTCTTACTTCGGCAGTAGTTTCCAGCGGCAACTCTTATGAGCTGATCCTTGGATTCTCTAAAGAAATTACAGTGCTGAATGATCAGGATCTGCAATTCTACATCAACAATGATGTTGCGGCTTCCAATGTTATCAATCAAGCTAACTACACAGTAACTAAGATTGTTAACGGATCGGATAAAGGCAAATGGTCGGTTACTTTCTTGAAGAAAGCTATCGATCCTAACGCAGCAGCTACGGATACTTTGGATCTGAATTCCAATGATGTTAACAGAATCATCGTTAAAATTGCTGGAACAGCAACTGCTCACGATGGTGATGGCAACATCATCACTGACGGTACTGAAATTTCCGCTAAGTAATCTCCGATTACCGAAGCAAAGAATAGCCTCTTCGGAGGCTATTCTTTTTTTAGTACGCCCAGCATGGGCGTCATCTTTAGGGTGAAAGTCCCGAACGGGGGCTGGCGAGCGCCTACCGTTAGCCAAGGGCAAGGGTGTCCACCGTGAGGTGGAATCTGAAGGAAGCCGGAGGCAAAAGCACGGGCCAAGGTACACGAACTGGATTTGAGGCTGTGTCAGTCGGATGAGTCACCTAAACATGACGAAATCCAAAGCCGCCAAGGGCTGGCGCGGTATACTCCAGTGGTCGCGGGCAGACAGATGACGTTCTTATCTGGGGAGACCTGTCAGATAAGCAAGAAAAAAAACTTGTAACCGTAGCTGAGAGGCTGCGCTGAACTGGCAGGAGTCAGCAGAAGCCATAGTACGTAAGCTGTTGCAACAATTTACGGAAGGGCTGAACCGAAAGGAGAGAGGAAAGCGATGCGTTCGCATGAAGAGCAACGACAGCAGAATATCTCGCAAGGGAGCTTGCGGCAAAGAGAAGCGGTGAAGCCGTCAGGGTATGCCGGAGCGCCGAGTTCTTCGTCGGCACAAGTCGTCCCTTCCTCTCGCGAAGACCAGAACAACTTGCTGGAGCAAATGCTCAAAGGAGATAACCTTCGACTCGCTTACAAACGAGTGGTGCAAAATGGAGGAGCGCCCGGTGTGGACGGTGTAACGGTAGCGAATCTACAAGTTTACCTGAATACGCACTGGGCATCGGTGAAAACTGAACTTCTGACGGGAACTTACAGACCTGCGCCAGTCAAACGGGTGGAAATCCCCAAACCTGGAGGCGGTGTACGGCAGCTAGGCATCCCGACTGTGATGGACCGTTTCCTCCAGCAAGCACTTTTACAAGTCATGAACCCGATCTTTGACGCACAATTCTCGTGGTACAGCTACGGCTTTCGGCCGGGGAAGAGCGCGCATGACGCCGTTAAACAAGCCCAAAGATATATCCAAGGCGGCCTCAGATGGGTCGTGGATTTGGATCTGGAGAAATTCTTTGACAAGGTAAACCACGACATGCTAATGGCAAGAGTGGCGCGGAAAGTGGAGGACAAAAGAGTGCTGACGCTAATCCGTGCTTACTTAAACGCCGGAGTTATGGTGGATGGAAAATGGGAGCGTAGCCGGGAGGGAACGCCACAAGGCGGTCCGCTTAGTCCGCTTCTAGCAAACATTCTATTGGATGATCTGGACAAGGAACTGACCGGGCGAGGTTTGCGATTCGTACGCTACGCGGACGACTGTAATATCTTTGTGGCGAGTAAACGAGCAGGCGAGCGTGTCATGGAATCGGTAAGTCGGTTTGTAGAAGGAAAGCTAAAACTGAAAGTAAACGGGGAGAAAAGTGCGGTAGCGAGACCTTGGCACCGAAAGTTCTTAGGATTCAGTTTCCTGAGCCAGAAACAGGCAACGATTCGGATTGCTCCGAAGAGTCTCGCAGCTTTTAAAGGGAGAATTCGAGAGCTAACGAAACGTACCTGGTCCATTTCCATGGAAGAAAGGATTTACCGACTGAACCGCTATCTGATGGGTTGGCTCGGTTATTTCCGTCTAGCCTCGGCGAAGACACACTTCCAAACACTGGACCAGTGGATTCGGAGGAGACTTCGAATGTGTCTGTGGAAACAGTGGAAACGAGTACGTACACGAATCCGCGAGCTTCGAGCACTCGGGGTTCCAAAGTGGGCTTGTTTTAAGATGGCCAACTCGCGGCGAGGCGCGTGGGAAATGTCCCGGAACACGAATAACGCCCTTTCGACTTCCTATTGGGAAGCAAAAGGGCTGAAGAGTTTACTTTCACGCTATCTGGAACTTTGTTAACCTTTTGGAACCGCCGTATGCGGACCCGCATGTACGGTGGTGTGAGAGGACGGGGGCTTGCCGCCCCCTCCTACTCGATTAGCCATTTATCACGAGTGGAGGAGGAATTTAGTTGAAAACGTTTTGGAAAGTCTCGATGTCTGCGTTACTGTTAGCTGGTGGCCTATGGGCAGGTTCGATGCTTAATATTACAGCTGAAGGTGCCGGTGTAGGTTCACAGCCAGGTACAGCAGATGATCCTGTTGTCACCAAGAGTTATGTAGATCAACAGATTCAAAAAGCTTTGCAAGGTGGGACCATTACTACACCAACGCAAGCTCCAAGTGCAACTGCAACTAATGAGCCTGCCGCAACTACAGCTCCGACACCTGCACCAACTCAAAGTACCGGAAATACCGGAACTGCTGGGAATGCGAGCGAAATCGTTGATGTAAAACCCGGACAGACTCTAATTGCCGGTGCAGGTGCAGAATTTATTGTCCGCGCAGGTAAGGCGATTATTTATTCCCAGGATGCTAACGGTGTCGCTGATCTGACAGATGGTGTAGATCTGGCAAACGGCGCGGCTGCTCCAACGAATCACCTGTTATCTTTCCCAAGGGATGGACGTGGAATCACGGTCCAGAACGGTCAGACACTAGGTCTTGTTGTTATGGTCCGCGGTTCATACACTTTGAAATAAGCATTTGCACATCGCATTGGTAAGCAGTAAAATGATGTTTTCCTTCCTATATTAAGAATGCCCTGTAATATGCATGAACATACACCCGGAACTCATTCCCACAGCTGACAAACATTGATCGGACTGAGGCCTCTGGAATTCGCACACAATACTACCTGTAATCTTAAAAAATTCACAGGAGGTGCTGTAACATGGCACGCACTAATCGTACAGTTGTACCAGAGAGCCGGGCAATGCTGAAACAAATGCAATATGAGATCGCTTCTGAATTTGGATTATATGGAGCATCATATGGCGGTGGCATGGATACGGAATTTGCTTCTGAGCTGGGAATGACGGGCGGGGCCGGTGCAACCGGTGGTACTCCGTATCTGGGACACCTTACTTCCAGAGATAATGGATCTGTAGGCGGGGAAATTACAAAGAGGTTGATCAAACAGGCGGAGCAGTCTCTTTTCGCATAAGCTGCCTTCAATTGACAGCAACCGGTAAATAAGATAATATGACTTTTGAGGAAAGCCTTAGACCTTTTCCATGTGGAAAAGGTTCATTTTTTGAATAAACCGGCTTATCAGTCTTTATTATTCTACTTAATATATTTGGCCTGTTAATTACTAAGGTGCCCCCTTATACAGTGTCAGACTAACAATATGGGAGGTAGTTGTACATGTCTATTAAAGGGCGTCATTTGTTTACTTCTGAGTCTGTAACAGAGGGACATCCGGATAAAATCTGTGACCAGATATCCGATGCGGTACTCGATGCATTTCTTGCTAACGATCCCAATGCCCGGGTAGCCTGCGAGGTAGCCGTAGCAACAGGCCTCGTGCTTGTTATTGGGGAGATCAGCACCAAGTCCGAATATGTGGATATCCCGGCAATTGTACGTAATACGATTAAGGAAATCGGCTATACCCGTGCAAAATATGGTTTTGATTTTAACACTTGTGCAGTGCTTAGTTCATTAAATGAGCAGTCTGCTGACATCGCCCAAGGGGTAAATGCAGCTCTGGAGAATCGGGATCCTGACCTTGTAGCTGAAGAAACGGCTAACATTGGTGCTGGTGACCAAGGGTTAATGTTTGGTTTTGCTACTAATGAAACTCCTGAACTTATGCCGCTTCCGATTGCTTTGTCGCACCGGATTGCCCGTCGTTTGGCGGAGGTTCGTAAGAATGGAACTCTTGAGTATCTGCGCCCGGATGGCAAGACTCAGGTAACAATTGAATATCAGGATGAGAGACCGGTTCGTGTAGATACAATCGTTGTTTCCACGCAGCATGCGGAAGAAATTTCTCTTGAGCAAATTCAGGCGGACATTAAAGAACATGTTATTCTGCCTGTTGTCCCGGCTGAGCTACTCGATGAAGCTACTAAATATTTCATTAATCCGACAGGCCGCTTTGTGATTGGTGGTCCTCAGGGTGACGCCGGTCTGACCGGGCGCAAAATCATCGTTGATACATATGGCGGGTATGCGCGTCATGGCGGCGGTGCATTCTCCGGTAAGGATCCAACCAAAGTAGACCGTTCTGCAGCTTATGCTGCACGTTATGTAGCGAAGAATCTGGTTGCTGCAGGCCTTGCTGACAAATGTGAAATTCAACTGGCTTATGCGATTGGTGTAGCTAATCCTGTCTCGATCAATGTAGATACATACGGAACAGGCAAAATCAGTGAAGAGAAGCTGGCGAATCTTATCAGCAGCAACTTCGATCTTCGTCCGGCAGGCATCATCTCCATGCTGGATTTGCGTAAGCCTATTTATAGACAGACCGCAGCGTATGGACATTTTGGCCGTACAGATATTGACCTTCCTTGGGAACGTGTCGACAAAGCAGATATGTTGAAAGCCCAGGCAGGGATCTAAGAATATAATTTAACTATGCCCGTACAAGCCCCTTCTTTGAAGTGAGGAGGTCTGTACGGGCTTTTTGTGCCTTCTTATAAGCGAGGGGATGATGCCCGTGCTGCTTGAGGCTATCTTCTAAACTTTGGAAGCCCTTTAACCGAAATATAACAGTATAGAAGAAATGCTCGAGTGGCTGAAAGGAGCTTTATTAAGAATGAACAAGAAATTATCAATAGGGACGGCTATTATCATTGCAGGCAATCTGCTGTTTGGTCTGGGCAGTCCGGCTATCGGTGTACATACATCTGCGGTATATGCCGCTTCGGAGTTCGGAATAACAACATCTCCAGTTAATGGTGCTGCTTTTGTGAATGTAGGGGCTTCTTTGGGACTTAAATTTGACCGTCAGGTTATTCCGCAAACGGGGAAAATCACAATTACAGAGCAGGACTCCGGAACAATGTTTACGGAAATTGCTATTGGCAGTTCAGGATTGATCGGCAATTCTACTAATTACGAAATCAAATTAGGCTCCAGCTTGAAGTTTGCGCCTTATAAGACATACAGCGTGAGTGTACCTAAGGGGCTGTTCAAAGATAGCTCAGGTAATGAATCGGCGCTAACCAGCTGGACTTTCACAACGGCTGGAGAGAGTAATCCGGCTATTGTAGCAAGCAGTTTGTTCCCTGCGAACAATTCTAGGGTGGAATCCGGAGCATTAACTCAGTTGAGTCTGCGCTTAGCTGGAGTCCTTACAGGAGGAGGTGGTTCGGTCAGGCTGATCTCTTCTGCGGATAACTCTGTAATACAGGAATTTCTCATCAGGGACGGAGAGCCCAAAGTAGGGCTGTTGAGCGATGCCACTTCCACTACTGTTACATTGACTCTGGCCAATAAGCTTCCAGCAGGCGGAAATTATTATGTGCTTATCGATTCTTACGCGTTCAAAGATGCCAATAATACTAATTTTCCGGGAATATCGAGCGGTAACGGCTGGAGCTTCTCCACGACCGGCAGCGGAACAATTTCAGCATCCACTGCCCCGGCAAATGCTTCATTTGGTGCATCGGCAAGCGGGGCAATCAAACTGTACTTTGACCGTCCGATGAGTCCGGCAGCCGGAACGATTTCTGTCTCACCAGGTACTCAGGATGACTCCAGAACGAGATGGATTAATGTCAACTCGACGAGCGTCACTGGCGGGGGAAGTTCGACGATTACACTGCTGCCAGCCTCGGCGACCTCGCCACTGTTGAATGGTACGTTGTATACAGTTACAATTCCGCAAGGGGCTTTTTATGATCAGGATGGGCATATATTTCCGGCTGCGAGTTCGTATTCATGGACGTTTACAACGGCTTCACTTACAAGTTTGTCGGCAACTGCTATATCGCCAGCAGACCGGAGTGAGTCGGTAGAATTATCTAAGTCGATCACAATTAGCTTTAACAAGGAGGCGGTCTATAATAGCGCCGTCACTAATGGAGTTGTTCTATACAAAAGCAATGGAACAAAAGTGGCGGCAGCTGTCCAGCAAGGAGCTACAGCCAAGGACTTCATTATTAAACCAACCGCTACTCTCGAATCAGATACTATTTATTATATAGATATCGCTAAGGGGGCATTTACGGATGCGGGAGACCCCAGCTCACAATATGAGGGATTGAGCGGTACAAAATCATGGAGTTTCCGCACTGTGTCTGTGGATAAAACGGCTCCGCTGCTTACGGGTGCAACGCTGGATAATAACCGGACGATCCGCTTGAAATATAATGAGACGCTCAATTCATCCATAGCTTTGCTGGCATCCAGTTTCACGGTCAGTGTGAATGATGAGAATCGTACTGTAGATAGCGCTTATGTTCAGGGCGACAGTGTCTATCTTACTCTTAGTACAGGGATAGCCGTAGGGCAGAATGTCAAAATAAGCTATACTGGCGGAGTGCGGACCATCCAGGATACCAGCGGCAATGCAGCAGTAACCTTTTCTGCACTGCAAATAACCAACAGTATAGAATCGTCACTTCCTACACCTAAGGAAGGCAGAATTACAGGCAAAACGGTGACACTGACCTTCAATGATACGCTCAAAACAGTATCTTCTTATGCCCGGGAACAGTTTATAGTAACATCTGAAGGATATTCGCTCGGAGTGGATTCAATCAGATCTAGTGGTAACACTGTATATATAACGACCGGATCGGAAGCTGGAAATGGCGACGTCGTAAGGGTATCTTACTATGCAGGCTCGTATCCACTGCTCAACTCGCTGGGACAGAATATTGCAGACTTCTCTGAGTTTAATATCCGAAACAGCAATGATAGTGTTGCTCCAGTATTTCAGCATGCGACGGGAAGCGGAACTAAGCTTGTGCTGACTTATAACGAAGGCCTGGCAGAGAGCAATCTGCCGATGAACAGCCAGTTTTCAGTGCTGGTAGGAGGTACTCCTAACTATGTCACCAACGTGGCAGTGAGCGGAAGTAGTGTGAAATTAACGCTTCAGAGCAGCCTGGTTATTGGGCAGACGGTGACAGTCTCCTATGTACCTGGCCTTAAAGGCATAACCGATCTTAACGGCAACCGTGCAGCCTATGTTGATCTTAAACCAGTCGAACTTAGCGATATCGTAGTATCGGAAATCAGCAGTGCAACGGTGTCAGGGAATGAGCTTACACTAACTTTTGCCCAAAGCATGCTGACTTCTTCAGTGCTTAGCACCTCCCAGTTTGCAGTTCGAGTGAATGGGACAAGTATGTTAGTGCAAAGCTATACTCTAACAGGGACAGTGCTCAAGCTGGTGCTTTCCGGTTCTGTGACGAGCGGACAGACGGTCGATCTTTCTTATACCTCAGGTACATCTTTTATTAGAGATCTCAATGGAAATGCGCTGGCTTCCTTCTCGCTGCTGCCGGTGAAGAACCTTACTGGAGTTACGACCGTAACAACGGACGGTAACCGGCCGTCCTATCTGGGTACGCTGGAGGCAAGTGAATTTGGAGAAGCGGTTCCTCTGCTCAAAAGCGATTCTTCGGTGATAGCGGCAGATCATTCCATCTACAGCCAAAATGTCAAAAGATACAGTCTTAATGCGGAGAGATTAGCTGCCAGTTATACTTTTTTAAATACACAAGGGACAGCCGCTCTGCTATTTGAGGTGCCTTCGACAGAATTAGCTGCTTATGTTACGGTACCTCTGCAGCCGTTAATGGATGCGCTCAATCGCAACAAGGCTTCGAAATTTGGTATACGCTACGGGGATCAGATCTTTAGTGTTGATCTCGGAAAGGTAGATTTGAACGGAATTGTGGCCAGTCTCAATACAACTGGCAGTAATATCTCGCTTATCTATCGTATAGAGAAAATGCCATCAGAGGCTTTTGCCCCATTTGCCCAAAGACTGCAAACTCAGGGTCTTACAAGTATAACCCCTCTTGCTGATCTTCGTTTGGCAGCATCGGTGACGGGTAATTATAGCAACGAGAATGCTCTTAGTTTACCCGGGAAATATTCGGTGAGAACGACAACACCTAATAATAGTGAGCAGACTTCTGTAGCCAGATTGGATCTTTCCTATTACGATGCCGCTTATCTTCCTACAACAAGTATTACTAAAGGGACTTATACGGTCATGCGTGCTTTGACCAGCGGGAATCAGATTGTGGGAGCATTCACGTCTACGCGCTCTTTTACAGATATGGGTACACACTGGAGTAATACAGCTGTAGCGGAACTGGCAGCCAAGAATATTATCGATAATAGCTATGGAAGCCAGTTTAAACCGGAGCAAGCTATAACCCGTAGTGAATTTGCTGTTATGCTGAGTAGAGGGCTGGGGCTGTTAGGGGATAGCGGGACAGCGCAGCGTTTCACGGACGTGCAGTCGTCCAGCCAAACGGGCGATTACATCGGTGCAGCAGCGAAGGCCGGTATTATAACGGGCAACACAGACGGGACCTTCCGTGCGGGGGATAAGATCACCCGTGAGCAAATGGCAATTATGATGGTGAGGGCAATGGAGTATACAGGACAGCCTATAACGCTTAGCGCATCGGTTATGGATACCCTCAGTCCGTTTAAGGATAGGGCGAAAATTCTAAGCCAGAGTACGGAATTCGTAGCCAAAGCGGTCAAAGCAGGAATTATCCAGGGGATAAGCACCACGCAATTTCAGCCGCAAGGCAACGCTACCAGAGGACAGGCTGCTGTAATGCTGCATCGGATGCTGAAGATGGCAGTTTATATGTAAGTGAACTTTATACAATAATGGAGCATCCGGCACAATGTGCCGGGTGCTTTTTTGCGCGGCTGCTTGAGGTCTGGTATGACTCGGTATAGTCTGAAATCCCTTCTGGTAATCTCTTTAATTCGCAACTTTTCAGCCGGAAATCAGTCTATTAAAGATGTAGCCTAAAATAGGAACTGATATCCAGATATTGATAGTGAGATTGAAGAGTACAAAATAGATGGGAGAGTAACGCTGAAATGAATGAGCTTTTCATGGGGAAAAAGAGTAAAGAGCAAGTAAACAAAAGTCAATGGTCTCCTGCTAAAAAGTGGATCGCGGCATCAATAGCAGGTGTAATATGGATCATGCCGGTTATCGGAAATGAAGGCATCGGATGGTTAAGCTCAAATTCCGCTTCAGTAGCGCAAGCTGCTACAGCCTCCTTCTCAGTGACAAAGCTGAGCGAAGAAGTCATTACTTCAGGCGCGATGATGATGAAATATAAATTTACGACCGTGCGGTCCGGCAAAAGTGTAACAGGTCTGGCTGACGTGGTCCGGGTCGATCTGAATAACCCTTATGTGTCTGTAGATGTAATGACGGGCAAAGGCGGTAATCTGACTACGCGGCAAAGTACCGGAGGAATGGCGGCAGAAACTGGAGCAGTGGCTGCAGTTAATGGGGATTACTTCAATACCGGCGGGGAAGGTGCACCGATCGGCGGTCAAGTATCAGGCGGGGTTGTAGTATCTACACCTTCCCAGCTTGATGGAATGTATGCTTTTGCTGTGACCAAAGACCGTAAGCCGGTTATCGATGAATATACATTCGAAGGCATGCTGACTGCTGAGGATGGTTCACAGTTTCCGTTATCCGGTATCAATAAAGGGGCCTATAACCCTGAGGGCGGCAGTTCTACCTACAGTCATGCCAATGCCGCCTATATCTACACAGATGCCTGGACAGCGCTGGAGCGGCCTAAGAACAGCTCTACGACGCCTACAGAGGTACTGGTGGAGAATGATATCGTTACCCAGATTTCCCCTGATGCCGCCTTGCCGATAACCGTGCCTAAAGGGGCGTACATTCTGCGCACTCACGGGCTTGCAGCCCAATTTGTAAAAGCTCATCTGGTGGTAGGCCAGAAGCTAAGCAGTGTCTACACGCTTCGTTCCAAAACTACTCAGCAGGAGCTTGACCCTTCCACACTGCAGATGATGATCGGGGGGCATACCATTCTCGTTAATAACGGGAAAGCAGCGCCCTTCTCCCGCTCCACCAGCAGCATCGGCGGATATCGTGCCCGCACAGCTCTGGGTTATTCAGAGGATGGACGATATGTATATGTCATTGCAGCTGAGAAAAATAACAATAGTGCAGGACTGTCTCTGACGGAGCTGCAATCGTTCATGACCAATATCGGTGTCTGGAAAGGGATCAACCTGGACGGAGGGGGCTCTACAACGATGGTAGACCGTCCGCTTGCGGAAACCTCCACTACCCTTACCTTTAATACAGAGTACGGCACAGAGCAGCGCAGCATCGTTAACGGCGTTGGTGTATATACTTCTGCTCCACAAGGTGAAGTGAAAGGAATTAAGATCAGCGGCAGTTCTGTATTGTTAATCGGTCAAAAAGCTACGTATTCTCTAAAAGGCTATGATACTTACTACAATCCAATTGATGTAGCTGCAGCTAATCCTGCCTGGAGCTCTAGCGGCGGCAGTGTTACGGTGAATGCAGGGGAAGCAACCGCAGTCAAGGCGGGAACCGTTAACCTGAAGGCTACCAGCGGTTCGGCCAGTGCAGAGACCAAGGTAACCGTTCTGGGCGGAGATGACCTGACAAGTCTGACTTCAAGCACAACTACTGCGCCGCTTATAGCTGGAGCTTCCGTATCTGTTCCAGTTAATGCGGTGTCGAAGAGCGGGGCAACGATTGCCGTTCCGGCTGCATCGCTGAAATGGGAGTTTATCGGCTTTAAAGGGAATGTAGGTGACGGTAAGCTTACTGTCGAATCCGTGGATCCGGGGGTAACAACCGGATATGCCATTGCCCGTTATGACGGCTTCAGCACAGCTGTTGTGTTCTCTGCAGCGGCGTCAACGGCTTGGGAGAATTTCGAAAATGCCACGTATCCATTTGCCTTCACAACCAACGCGGCAGGGGTAACGGGTACGGCGGTAGTTGTCCCGGGCAGTGCGGAACGGGCTGGCTCGAAGGTATTGTCGCTTAGCTATGACATGACGGCTGGCACCGGTAAAATGTATGCTTATGCCCAGTTCAACGGGACAACAGGCAAGAGTATTCCGGCAACGGCAACGTCTATGTCCGTAGACGTGATGGGGGATATGAGTCTTAACTGGCTGCGTGCAGAGGTAACGGATGCCAGTGGGGCAACAGCGTATATTGATCTGGCCAAAGTGATCGACTGGAATGGCTGGAAGAACCTCAATATTGATCTTTCCGGTTCAGGGATTAAATTCCCAGCTTCCCTAAAGAGACTTTACGTGGTAAATGTAGAGGAAGGCCAGGACGAGCGGGCTAAGACCGGTACGGTAGCCTTTGATAATATTTCCTTCGTTATGCCTTCGCTGTCCAGTGAAGCCGGATTGCCTAAGGGAACGGCGTCCATGAGTATCGGAGCCAAGTCGATGCTTGTAAACGGCACAAAGCAGGCGATTGATGTAGCGCCGATTGTAAAGGATGGCAGCACGTATGTGCCGATTAAATATGTGCTTGATGCCTTTGGCGGGAATGCCATATGGGATCAGAATACCAAGAAGATCATGGTGCTTCGCGGAGCGAAAGCGCTGGATCTGACGGTAAACAAGAAGGAATTCCTGCTTAACGGGAAACGCCAGAGTGCTGATGTAGCACCTTTAATCCTGAATGGCAGGACTTTAGTACCGCTTAGACTCGTGACAGAACAGCTAGGACTCACTGTAAAATGGGAACAGATAACGAAGACCGTAACTATCGAATCGTGATATGTTAGTATAAAGGAAAGCCTTTAATACGATCCGATAGAAATGGGGCAAGCATCCGTGGAATTTCAAGCCGATGCGATTGATCGCGTCATTAAGAATACCATCGACGTGATGGAGAGCAGCAAGTATCAGATTTTTGAAATATTGCAGGTTGCACGTGATGAGCTTGCTGCACTCACCAAAGAACTGCAGCGGGTTATGGAAGAAACGGATGAAACATTGCAAAAGGTAGACAAGCTGGAGCTGCAGTACCACCGCTCCCGGATCCGGCTGACCGAGGTCAGCCGGGACTTTGTCCGCTACACGGAGAAGGATATCCGGGTTGCTTACGAGAAAGCGACGGAGCTTCAGTTAGAGCTGATGATGACGAGGGAGAGGGAAGCCTACCTGCGGAGCAGACGGGATGAGCTGCAAATGCGGGCTCGCAGTGTCGAAAATTCTGTGGAGCGGGCCGAATCGATTGGTTCGCAAATGAGCGTTGTCCTGGAATATCTGTCTGGAGAACTAGGCCAAGTGACGAGAATTGTCGAATCTGCGAAAAACACGCAAATGGTTGGACTCAAGATAATCCAGGCCCAGGAAGAAGAACGGAAGAGAATTGCCCGGGAAATTCACGATGGTCCTGCTCAAATGCTGGCAAATCTAGTCCTAAGGACGGAAATTGTAGAAAGAATGCTGGTAAAGCAGGAATTTGGGCTGGTACAAGCCGAAGTAATAGACTTAAAGGGACAGGTAAGGTACAGCCTGGAAGAAATGCGTAAAGTGATTTTTAATCTCCGTCCGATGGCCCTCGATGATCTAGGACTGATTCCGACACTCCGGAAATACGTGCATGATTATGAGGAGAAGACGAAGATCCGCACTTCTTTTGAAACAAGGGGGAAAGAGCACCGGCTGTCTTCAGCGATGGAGGCTGCAGTCTACCGTCTTGTTCAGGAAGCTTTGTCCAACGCGGCGAAGCATGCCTATCCAAGTTATGTTCTGGTGGAAATTACGTATCAGGCACAGTTAATTAAGATCGTAGTGAAAGACAATGGTTTAGGCTTCAATGTGAAAAAGATCAGTGAGCAAGCCAACCGTGAAAGCTTTGGGCTGGTGGGAATGCGTGAACGTGTGGAATTGCTGGAAGGTAGAGTGGAAATACAGTCAGCAGAGAACCAGGGCACAACAATCATAATTCACATTCCGACGAATGTGGACAAAGGAAAGGAGTAATGTGATGGAAAACCAGAATTCTGGAAAATCGCCCATAAAGGTTCTTTTGGCGGATGATCATCAGTTGTTTCGTGAAGGGCTTAAACGTATTTTGAATATGGAGGACGACATTGAAGTCATAGGTGAGTGCGGTGACGGCATCCAGGTGCTTGAATTCTGCAATATCAACAAGCCGGATATCGTGCTGATGGATATTAATATGCCTATTGAGAACGGTGTGGAGGCTACACAGAAGCTGCGGGAAATGTTCCCGGATGTTAAAGTGATTATCCTCTCGATCCATGATGACGAAAGTTACGTCTTCGAAACCCTGCGCAAGGGTGCGAATGGATATTTGCTGAAGGATATGGAGGCAGAGTCGCTTATTAATGCGATCCGCTCTGTATGTGAAGGCCATGCCTTCATTCATCCCAAGGTAACCGGCAAGCTGATCAATCAGCTGCGCCGCATGACGTATCTTAACGAGACAGGTGCCATGGCCGAGACTCCGGTTAAGGAAGCAGGCGTGAAATTTGTTGCAGGCGACAACAATCCGCTGACCCGCCGCGAAGCAGAAGTGCTGCGCCTTATGGCTGAAGGCAAGAGCAACAAGATGATTGGGGAATACCTTTTTATCAGCGAAAAAACAGTCAAAAACCATGTCAGCAGCATTCTGCAAAAGATGGAAGTCGACGACCGCACGCAGGCTGTCATCAATTCGATCAAATATGGCTGGGTAACATTATAATTCACACGTAAACTTTTAACTGAGCGTTTTGGAGAATCCTAATGATCCTTATAAAACGGTACATAACTTGATTGCAGCGGTCCAGCTGCAGTCAAAGTATTGTTTCAGTCCGCATGATATTCGAATTTTGCAAAATGCTGATTTAAATATGTACCCGAAACCGGAAGCTTTAATCTGTCTTCCTGCAGGAAGGCGGAAATTCTGTGCTTTGCGATATATAAAGAGTCAGAATAACCGGGTCATCTGTCCCGGGAGGCTGGGCTGTCACCGTCCCTTTATCACCGGCATATAGTGTCGGTATAAGAGGGAGGTGCATCTCCATGATCGCCCAGTTAATCTCGATTGTGTCTATCTATGCATCCGCAGCAGCCCTTGTTCATATTCTGCATCGCAGAGAAGAGAGCCGGGAGGCAATGCGGCCTGGAAAGCGGCTTCATTATATTCTGATCACCCGCAATCATGAAGCTGTTGTGGAATGGTATATCCGAATGCTCGCAGTTTATGCTTTTTGGATGGGCAGACCGCTGTATGTCACTTTGATGGATGATGGTTCCCTGGATGGAACGCTGGCGGTTGCCTCACGGTTAGACTGCAGCGGCTCGTCTATCAGGTTCGCCCCGATAATGCCGCACTACAAGACTCTTGGCGAAGCGGAACACCTGAAGGAAAACGTACTGGATCTGCGGACGCAGGAGCAGCCTTTTCCGCTGAAGATGATGCGGCTGCCGGGAAGCAGGGGATACGGATCGAAGCATGGCGAATGATAATTAAATATGTCGGCAACGGGTGAAGCACACTCTCCAGTAATGGGGGAGTGTGCTTTTTTGTGTTTGATGAGCAAACACGGATTGCTTAGTGGTTCAGCCGGACACCAAACTTAAGGCCAGCTGCTTTAGTTGTATTTCGTGCAGCTATTATTCAGATTTAGACAGGATATCTGGAGATAGCTGCACTTCGTACATTTATTATTGCGGACATGAGGCCAAACTGCGGTTTTCCCGGATTATAGTTGTACGAAATACACTTCAGTGGATAGATAGGCTGTTACAGCAATAAATAGTTGCAGTAACTGCAGTTAGGCTGTCTGCTGTTCAAGTACAGCTAAATCCAAACCTGACAGTGGCCGGAGTCTAAACATTTGCTGTAGTCACGGCTATCGCGGAGTAGAAAAATAAAAAGTTCAATTAATTTAGTGTGGATTCGGGGGGGATCGTAATCTATGGTCTCGGTGATGTGCCACTTTGAAGGAGAGAGGGAAGGAATTGATGAGAGTAGCAGTATATGCGGTAGAGCGCAATGCCGCTTGGGAGATCAGAATATCGCTAAACATGGCTGTGGACAGGTTATGGTGGAATGGTGAGGGAATGGGAGGCGAAGGCTGGGGCGGCGGGCAAGCGGACAGTCTGGTGCTGCTGTCACCATCGCTCCCGTTAGGCTGGGGGGTGAAGCTGAGGAAGGGCTTCAGAGCTTCACCGGCCATGACGCTATGGAAGAAGGAGGACTGGAAAAGGTATGTCGCCAATTGCTTGAAGGCTGAGATCAGGAAAGAACAGGAGGAGGGAGGTCTGCGGGAAGAGGAGTGGCTGACAGAAGGGGGTATCGCTTCAGAATCCATACTGGGCTGGACGGAAGGAGGTCTGAAGGAGACTGCACGTGTCGGGAACTATGCTCAGCCTGTAATGCCTAAGGATAGCTTGTACGGCTGGGATGACCTCGCTGCATTAGCGGCGGCGGCTAATCAGTTGGCAGGAGCGCTTGCCGGCCGTTCTCTGCTGCAGGGCGAAGCAGAAGCACTGGTGGCAGAGCGGCTGCCTGACCTGGCAGGAAATTGGTCTGCTGCAGTGCAGCTGGCGCATCTGCAGGGGCGGATAAGAATTGAGGCTGCAGTTGCTTATAATAACCGGGAGCAAGGCGGGGGAGTGTTGGGGGTGAGCAAGGCGAAGCAGAGCGGGAAAGAGACAGGGCGGATAGGCAGCCGGGAGCAAGGCGGGAGAGTGCTGGGGTGGAGGAGAAGCAAGGCGAAGCAGAGTGGGAAAGAGACGGAGCGGATATACAACCGGGAGCAAGGCGGGGGAGTGCCGGGGTGGAGGAGCAAGATGAAGCGGAGCGGGAAAGAGACGGAGCGGATAGGTAGCCGGGAGCAAGGCGGGGGAGTGCCGGGGTGGAGGAGCAAGATGAAGCAAAGCAGGAAAGAGACGGAGCGGATAGGTAGCCGGGAGCAAGGTGGAGGAGTGCTGGGGTGGAGAAGCAAGGTGAAGCAGAGTGTGCATGCGTTGGGGCGGGTGAGCAAGATGCTTGCCGGGGGGCGCGGCGCTGCCACCCGCCGCGGGGCACCACGCTGCCTGCGTTGCGGCAGCGTACCCACGGGCCGCACGGCCTGCGCCGCGTGCGGCCTTGCCGGCTGCGCCTATTGCGAGGCCTGCCTCGCACTCGGGCGCAGCCGGGCTTGCGCGCTGCTGCTGCGCAGCGCGCCGCTGCCTGCCGTGCGCTGCACGGCAGGCGTCTCCCCCACCGTAGCGGCACGCCGGTGGGGGCTTAGCGCAGCGCAGGCGGCTGCGGCCACCGCTGCGCTGGGGTTCCTGGCGGAGCCGCGGGAGCGCTCCGCCCCAAGAGGCCCAGAGCGTTTCTTGCTCTGGGCAGTGACGGGAGCGGGAAAGACGGAGATTACGTTCCCGCTCCTGGAGGCGGCGCTCGCAGCCGGAGGCCGTGCGCTAATCGCGTCGCCGCGGCGCGACGTCGTGCTGGAGCTGGCACCGCGTCTGGCCAAGGCCTTCCCGGCGGATACCCCCGCCGTGTTATATGGGGGCAGCGACGACCGCTGGAGCGCGAGCAACATAACGCTGGCTACAACCCATCAGCTGCTGCGGTTCAATCAAGCTTTTGACCTGGTCATCATCGATGAACTCGATGCTTTTCCCTATCACAATGATCCAATGCTGGCCTACGCTGCCGGGCAGGTTTGTAAGCCCTCTGGATCCTTCATTTTTCTCTCAGCCACACCACCGGCAGAATTACAGCGCCTCGCCCGTTCAGGAAAACTGCCGCATGCGAGAGTACCGGTCCGCTTCCACGGCCATCCCTTGCCGGTTCCATTGCATTTACATATGCCGCTGCTCCACCGTTGTTTGAAGCAGGGGAGACTCCCAATAAGTCTGATCCGTGCCTTGCGTAGATCTCTTGACCGCAAAGCACAGATTTTTCTCTTTGTCTCGCGGATTGCCCACATTGCAGGACTGCTGAAGCTTCTCCGGCGGCTTTTCCCCGGAATAGCTATGGAAGGAACCTCCTCCAAAGATCCGGATAGAGCAGAGAAGGTGCTGGAATTCCGCAATTGTACGATTTCACTCCTGGTAACGACGACAATTCTGGAGAGGGGAGTTACGGTTCCGCGAAGTGATGTATTTATTCTGGATGCGGACAGCAGTCTGTTTGACGAAGCTGCTCTGGTGCAGATGGCGGGCCGGGCAGGACGCTCCAAAGATGACACGGACGGCCACGTCGTATTCGCTTCCGCAGAGTGGAGCAAGTCACAGCGCAGAGCCATTTCACAGATTCGCAGCATGAACGCGATTGCCCATAGGCAGGGATACCTTTGAGATAAGAAGCCACCTACTCTTTTAGTCATAATAATGTGCACATCGCCTGGAGGAGCTTATAGATGAATTCCATAATGTCATGGATTAAAAAAGCCCAATTGTTAATCGCTCCTACCCTGCCTCAATGTCTGTTCTGTGGTAAAAGAGGCCGTCCTTCATCCGGGCTGCCCGGAATATGTATAAGCTGCCACACAGCGATCCCGTGGATCCGTTGTCCCCGGTGCCAGACCTGTGGTCGCCATGTCGGCTGTCCGGACTGCAGCCGCAGCCGCGAGCCTGTACCGATCCGCTGCAACCGCAGCGCGGTGGCCTATACAAGTGAGATGCGCGAGCTGCTGGGTCAGTACAAATACAGAGGGAATGAACGCTTGGCCCCCATACTGGGCCTGATGCTGGACAAGGCATATGCCATACTCCAACAAGAGCAGAGTGAACAACAACAAAATGCTACTCTACAAAGTAATTCTTCCCGCAGGCCTTTTTCAGCAGCAAAGTCAAACTATCTTCTTATTCACTCGGCCCTATGGCAAGCCGATTTGCTGGTCCCTGTACCTGTAAGCTCAGCCCGCCTGGCTGAAAGAGGGTTTAATCAGGCGGAGCAACTGGCAGAAGTATTATCTCTGCGTAGAGGAATTCCTCAGCTTCCGCTGCTGATTCGTACCCGGCATACCGGCAAACAGAGCTTCAAAAGCAGAAGTGAACGGCTGGCGGGCATGAAGCAGGTTTTTGCCGGAAATACAGATCCTAAGATTCTGCAAAGTCTGAAAGAACAAATGGATTCAATCGCTCCCCCGTTTCAGCAGCACCCCCTGCAGATCATTATTATCGATGATATCTACACCACTGGAAGCACAATACGGGCCTGCGCTGAAGCACTTCACCGGCTCATTGGTGATTTGGGCTATGCGGCGGAGATATACAGTCTGACATGGGCACGTTCTTAGCGGTTTCGGCCGTTCGAAAATTAAATTAAACCTGCTCTACAACCGATACTAATCATAGACGGAAGTTCAGCTATCATGTAATCTTATTAGCATAAGATATTTATAAGCTGTGCAGAATGTAAGGAAGGGAGCCGCGGTAGAAATGAATGTAGATAATTGTCCAAGATGCGGCCGGCTATATGTTAAGAATTTAATGAACCTGTGCCAGCCTTGTATCAAAGATTTAGAGCATGAATATGAAATTTGTGTAGACTACCTGCGCAAAAATAGAGGCACTAATATTCAGGAACTATCCGATGCCACGGAGATCTCCATTAAGGAAATCACCCGTTTTATTCGTGAGGGCCGGATTTCCATAGCGAACGCACCTAATATGATGTACCCTTGCGAAGTATGCGGAACCTTGATCCGGGACGGGCATATGTGCGACAGCTGCCGCAGCCGTTTGACTAAGGATCTGGCAAATGCTGCCAAGGAAACTGTGGACAAAAGCAGTACCAAAAAGACTTCTGATGCCGCATACCGCGCCGTCGACAAGTTCCGGAACTAATAAAATCTGCAAAAAAACGTTTGCAGCTATAAAGAATGTTTCAACAGAGGCCGATAAACTTAGTAAAGATTATCGGCTTTTTTATATCAGAAGGAAGGTGGAAGTTATGAAAATTAACGAGACCGGACGAATTAACGCGATGAACCCGTATCAACGGAGTGCGGAATCGCAAAGGCAGGAACAAATGAAGAAGAGCACACGCAAGGACGAGGTATCGATTTCGGATGAAGCCATTAAGCTGCTCCAGGCACAGAAAAGCGGCAAGGTTGACGCTGAACGTGCGAACAAGATCGAGAGCCTGAAACAGCAAGTATCCGCAGGTACCTACCAGGTTGACGCAGCTAAGCTCGCAGAGACACTCGCCCCCTACTTTAAGCAATCCTCCGAGAATTAGGTGAACACACCCATGGCACTTACGACATTATTAGAATTGCTAGAGCGGCTGGACGAAGCGCATGTACAGATGCTGGATTTGGCCGCTGTCAAGAAACAGACCATCATGGACAACAAGGTGGAGGGTCTCATCGACATCCTGAACCGTGAGTCCAAGCTTATGAAGGTGATCGGACAGCTGGAAGAGAAGCGTGCGGAAGCGGCATTCGTTTTTCTGCAGGGGGTTGGAATCCGTTCCAATCTGAATCTGAATCTTACCGAGCTGTCCCGCCTTGTATTTGATCCTGAGGACAAATCGCGCCTGCTGCATATCCAGCAGAAGCTTTCCGGCACATTGCAGCAATTGAAACTTGCCAATGAGCTGAATCAGAAGCTGATTGAGCAGTCGCTTACCTTTATAGATTATTCCCTGGATTTGCTTGTCGGAAGACCAAATCAGGAAATGACATACCATCATCCGTCCGACAAGGGCAGCAGTGTGACTCGGCCGGGCCTTTTTGATGCCCGCGGATAACCCGTTTATCCTCATGGCCTCATTCACCGCAGCAATCACAAGGGAGGAACAAGTAGCATGACATCCACATTTCACTCGATCGAAACAGCAAGACGAAGCCTGTTTACCCAGACTGCTGCGCTCAATACAACCGGCCACAACATTGCCAACGCTAATACGGAGGGTTATACCCGCCAGCGTGTGAACATGACTGCATCCATTCCTATTGAGGCTTATGGCCTTAGCAACTCGACGGTTCCGGGCCAGTTAGGGACGGGGGTGGAATTTGGTTCAATTGATCGGATTCGAGAGACTTTTCTGGATACCCAATACCGCGGCGAGAATTCAGCTTTAGGAAGCTGGGCGATCCAATCGGATACACTAGACAAGCTAGAGGCAATCTTTCAAGAACCATCGGACACAGGCCTTAGTACAGTTCTAGATAATTTTTGGAAATCATGGTCAGATCTTAGCAAGAATCCGGAGGATAGTACTTCTCGCAAAATTGTAGTTCAAACCGCCCAATCTCTTACTGATGCGCTTAATTATATGAGTAAGCAGCTTACTAACCTAGATACAGATTTGGCCTCAAATGTGGCAGTCAAAGGTACTGAAGTACAAGGATATCTAGCTTCCATCGCAGATTTAAACTCATCTATTTTCAAGATTGAGAGCATGGGCGACAAAGCTAATGATTTGCGTGATCAACGTGACCTGCTGACGGACAAGCTCTCTAAGATCGCAAATATTAATATAATTGATACTGAATATGGCTATAACATTTCACTTGGTAGCCAACAGCTCGTCCAAGGAGCCACTGTGGCTGCGACTGTGGATAGTGCATTCCTCAATACTGCTTTTGCATCAGGGGATCTGAAGACCGGAGAAGTTCACGGAATGATCTCCTCCAGTCAGAAGTACGTTGCGGATTATAAGAAACAGCTTGACAACATTGCTAATACAATTGCAGTCGGAGACATGGATATTACTCTTCCCAAAGGTTCTATACTTCCTGAAGGAACAGTTTTGACCAATGCTGCAACTATAACTAAAACAGATGGTTCAATAGCTACTATCGCAGCAGGTACAGCCCTTCCCAAAGGTGCAACTTTAAATGCTGATGTGCAAACAACTGTAAAAGGGTTAAATGGTCTTCATCAACTGGGTTATACGATGGATGGTACACTCAATCCCGGCAAACCGTTATTTACAATTACAGGTGACGGGAGTGCTATCACGGCTGGCAATGTCACATTCAATGCTGTAATTGCCGCAGACACCAATCTATTGGCTACTTCACTTCGAACTACGGGAACAGGCTCCTCTGAATCAGTAGTTAAAGGGAATAATACTTTGGCACTTTTATTAGCCAATCAGCAATCTGGTTCTTTTATATCACCAACTACAGGTATCAAGGCGACAGCAGGTTCCTTTTACAAATCGATGGTTGGGCAACTTGGGATTCAATCACAAGAAGCTACCAGACAGACGGAGAACTCTAATTACCTTGTAGAACAAGTAAACGCTCGTCGGCAATCTGTTAGCGGAGTATCTTTGGACGAAGAAATGTCTAACATGCTAGTATTCCAGCACGCTTATAGTGCGGCTGCGCGTTTTATGACTACTTATGATGAACTACTCGACAAATTAATTAACTCTACCGGCACCGTAGGCAGATAAGAAAGGGGGATTTAAGCGATGTTACGGGTAACCTCCAATATGATGAATTCACAGTTGCTGCTTAACTTGAACCGCAACGCACGCACGATGAATGATACACAACTACAGCTTGCAACTGGGCGGAAGATCAATAAACCCTCGGATGATCCTGTCGGGATTACTTACTCACTGCGTTACCGTGCGGACTTGTCCGCGAATGAGCAATACCAGGAGAATGTAGATGATGCTACCTCTTGGCTGGAGTTTAATGATACAGTACTGACCCAATCAGGAGATGTAATTCAACGGCTTCGCGAGCTGTCTGTAAAAGGAGCTAATGGTGCTAATCCACAAGAGGCGATGGATAGCATTAATGCTGAAGTGAAGCAACTTAAGGAACAGCTTATTGATATATCCAACAGCCAGTTCAAGGGAAAGTATATTTTTAATGGACAGCAATACGATATACAACCTTATAAATTTGCTACTGGAGCTGATGGAACACCAGATACTTCGGGGGCTGCTTCCATAATTACGGATAAAGGCGTATTGAATTACACCGTAGGTGACAGTGTTCAGCTTCCGATCAATATTACAGGTAATGATGTATTTGGTGGAGATGAAGCGGATAATATCTTTGCTGTTATCGATAAGATTTCGGCTGCCCTTGCTGTCGGAGATACGGCTGAAATTTCAAGTCAGTTAGGAAATATCGACAGTCGTATCAACAAAATGTTAACTGTCCAAGCAGATGTCGGAGCAAAAACCAACCGCATTGAGCTAATGAAGAATAGATTAAGCGATATGGAAGTGAATTTGACAGACTTGCAGTCGAAGACTGAAGATGGCGATTATGCGGAGATGTTAATGCAGTCCAAAATTCAAGAGAATATTTATAATGCCTCTCTTTCTGTAGGTTCTAAGATCATCCAGTCCACCCTTGTAGATTTCATAAGATAGGGGGGGCTTAGATGATACCGATAGTTCAAATACGGCAAACAACTGCCTTAATCGGGATCGAGACTACTGCTGGGAGCCTGTCAATTGTTCAGCCCAAGGCAGATATGCAAATTACTACTACTCCCGGGCAACTGGAGATTCATCAGTCTCCCCCTGAGATGACAATTGATCAGTCTCAAGCTAGGGCCGCATATACAGGTGGAACTTATAATGAGATGAGCCAAAGGATCTATTCGGGTGTTGAGCAGCTATGGCTTCAAGGTATTGCTAAACGTATGGAGCAAGGCGAACGGATGGCCAATTTTCACAAACCGGGAAATAGTATAGCAGAGGTTTACGGTGAGGATTGGAAACCGGTGTCTTACCCGGAAATCCGTGGTCCGGCATCCGTAGATAACGTGCGAATAGATGTAAAGGTAATTCCTCCTCAAATAGAGTATCGTAGGGCAGAAGTCAACATTCAAGTGGAGGCCCACTATCCGGAAATTAACTATACACCGTCAAGCGTGGATCTTTATCTAAGGCAAAAGCCCTCCATAAGCTTTATTCCACCGGAGATTGATATTCAAATGTAAATATTAATACAGGCTATAGATACGGTTGATCATGACCAAATGTCTATAGCTTTTTTATTAGACTATGAATAAGGAGTGTTCACAGAATGAATATAGAAACATTGACTTGGGGAACGCTAGATATTAAAGATGAACAGATTTATCACTTTCCTAAAGGTATTCCGGGTTTTGAAGATGATATTGATTTTGCATTGATAACGGTAGAAGACGGGCCGTTCAGTTATTTGCAATCGCTTCAAAATCAGAGTGTTTCCTTTTTATTGAGTGACCCCTTCGTTTTCTACCCGACTTATGAATTCCAGCTTCCAGAATCTGACAAAGAGGAACTGGAGATTGCCGACCTGGTAAATGTACGTTGCATGGTTACGATTAAAGAAGAGTTGGAGAGCTCGACTGTTAATTTACTAGCACCGATTGTACTAAATCCGGTTAAACGTTCAGGGAAGCAGGTTGTACTACACAATTCGAACTATCAAACAAGACATGGTTTATGGAATGTTTCCCAAGATCATTTTGAAAAGGGTGGTGAGTAATATGCTTGTTCTTACCCGAAAAAAGGGCGAATCGATTATCATACAGGATAATATCGAGATCACCATTCTGAGTGTGGAAGGAGATATTGTGAAAGTAGGCATAAACGCTCCGAAACATGTCGATATCTTCAGGGAGGAAGTATATCTTTCCATAAAAGAAGTAAATAAGGAATCTGCTGCACCTGCACCCACAAATCTTAATGCTCTTATGGAGCGGCTGCGTACTCAAAAATAAATTTGTGAATTCATGAAAATAGCTATAAACAAATCAGATACCGGGTCGATATATATATTAGACGCTGAATCCGGAGGGGCGGCCGACCTTAACGGCAGCGTTTACCACATGGATGTGGAACTAACTTAATTTCAGGGAGGAAATACACAATGATTATCAATCACAACGTAACAGCATTAAATACTCACCGTCAATTGAGCACTAACACAGCTAACCAGAGCAAGAACATCGAGAAACTGTCTTCCGGTCTTCGTATCAACCGTGCAGGCGATGATGCAGCAGGTTTGGCAATTTCCGAAAAAATGCGCGGACAAATCCGCGGTTTGGATCAAGCAAGCCGTAACGGACAAGACGCTATTTCATTGATTCAGACTGCAGAAGGCGCCTTGAACGAAACACATTCAATTCTTCAACGTGTTCGTGAACTGGCTGTTCAATCTGGTACTGATACAAATACTGCTGATGACCGCAAAAAGATTCAACAAGAAGTTGACGAGTTGGCTAAAGAAATCACTCGTATCTCTAATACAACTGAGTTTAATACTCAGAACTTGCTTGCTGGCGGTTTGAAGAACACCTATCAAATCGGTGCAAATGCAAACCAGAATCTTTCTTTGAGCGTTAGTGCTATGGATGCCAAGTCACTTGGAGTTTCCGGTGATGTAATTAGCACTACTTTGACTGCGGGCTCTGGAGTAACAGGTATTTCAGGTGTGACTTCTGATCTAGGAGCAGGTGCTAATGTTACTGTTTCTGGCGTAACTGCCGCTACTGCTACTGCCTCTGGTGGTAATATCACAGGAGCGAGTACTACTACTGGCTCTGCTTATACCGGTTCTACAGATTTTTCAATTCAATATAAAATTGCGAGCATTGGCACTCCAGCTACGGGAGACGTTTCTTCGGTCAGCTACTCCAAGGATGGAGGTACTACATGGGCAACTGCTTCAGTATCAGGTACTGACTTTGATCTTGGAGACGGCGTGAAGCTTCAAATTGCTAACAACGCTGCAAATGCTGTGGGGAACCAAGGTTCTGTTGCTGTTAAAGCAGCGACTGCAGTTCTTACTTTAGGTAATACTGCTGGTGCTATTGGTTCATCAGTAACTGTGCGTAGTAATCAAACAGGTGTAACCATTGGTGATAATGCTACTGGACGTACAGCAAATGTTGATTTTACTTTTAGTGCACTAGCTGCAGGCACTCCTGCAATTGCGCAAGCTAAACAGGCTTCTACATCTGCAACAGTTGATGCTAACGGAAATGTATCAACTCAGGCTACAGTTCAGAAGGGCATCGATGTATCTTCGCAAGGTGCTGCTAATAGTGCGATTACCAATATTGATAAAGCTATTACAACAGTATCTTCGGAACGCTCTAAACTGGGTGCATACCAAAATCGTTTGGAACACACAATCAACAACCTGAATACTTCATCCGAGAACTTGACTGCCGCTGAATCCCGTATCCGTGATGTTGATATGGCGAAAGAAATGATGGAGCAGACTAAAAACTCCATTCTGGCACAGGCTTCCCAAGCTATGCTGGCTCAAGCTAACCAACAGCCACAAGGTGTTCTTCAATTGCTTCGTTAATTTTCACAGCTTTAAAATTCTTTTTAGTAATCGAGAATCCTGGATTATTCCAGGGTTCTTTTTTTCTGTTTTGAGCTTTATTTTTTGCATTACCTATAATATGGTTGACAACAAATTCCGATACATAGTATATACATTGACCAGTGACGGAGGGTTCCGCGATGGATGTTCGATTAGCAGGAGCAGGGAATTATGGTGCTAGGCCTACGGAAACAGGAAATAGGATTGAGAAAAAAAACAACGTAAATACCAGCCTTTCTGTAGTCAATCAAGCTAGCAGTAATGAAGATTTAAAAAGGATGGAGAGCCAAGGTATTCCTATTTCATTAGGCGAAGAACAGGTAGTTAAAGCACTTGACCGGGCACTGAAAGCTCTGGAGGGACCTTCTACTACCCTGGAAGTAAGTATGCACAAGGAAACAAAAACGATTATGGTCAAGATCTTAAATAAAGAAACTGGTGAACTTATCCGGGAGATTCCTCCAGAGAAAACACTGGACTTAGTAGCTAATATGATGCAGATTGCAGGTATAATTGTTGACGAGAGAGTTTGATTGAAAAGGAGGAACAGCTATGACTTTGAGGATTAGTGGACTTGCTTCCGGGATTGATGTCGATAGTATTGTAAGCCAGATGATGACAGCCAAGCGAGTTCCTTTGGATAAATTGAATCAACAGAAGCAAATTCTTCAGTGGCAAAGAGATAATTATCGTGAGGTCAATAGCAAGTTGGTTGATTACAAGAATAATAAACTAGCAAAATTTGATAATTCCGCTCAGATGAATTCACAAAAGGCTACAGTATCCGGTAATACTGCAGCGCTTAAAGCTGAGGCAACCGCAGATGCGAATGGTACGAGTATGGAGATTACAGTAACTCAATTAGCAAAAGCAGCAGCTAAAGAAACTGCGGGGATGGCAGTTTCTAAGGATGGTAAACGTATCACCTCAAACTCAACGTTAGAAGATCTCAGGGCATTTAATAATGTCACAGCATCATCTGATGGGAAATATTCAATAACCGTGAATGGCAAGACAACGATTAAATTGGATAGTACTACTTCAATAGCTGATGCTATTACTTCTATTAATAAAATTGATGGAGCAAATGTTAAAGCTAAGTTTGATGAAGTAACAGGTAAGTTCAGTATCACTTCCACAGTCTTTAGTTCAGCGGGTAAAGTGGACCTTGGTAGCGGAGATAACTTTCTTCAGCTTTTTGGCTCAGGAGCAGTTACGTCTACACCGTATCAAGTTGCAAAAATAAATGTAAAAGCAAATGGAAGTGCAACTGGTACAGATTTGGAGTTCTCAAGTAATGTTTTTAAATTAAATGGAGTGCAGTTCACTCTTTTAGCTGAGTCTACCACATCGGCGACGGTGACTACAGAAACAGATTATACGACAACACTTTCGACCATCACGAGCTTTGTAGATAGCTACAATGAATTAATAGCTAATTTTAACGCTAGAGTCAATGAAGAACGTTATCCTGACTTCACACCGCTTAGTGATGAGCAGAAGAAAGAAATGAAGGAAAGCGAAATTGAAGCTTGGGAAACCAAAGCGAAAAGTGGGATGCTAAAGAATGATGAGATTCTGAAATCCACTTTGCTTTCCATGCGTTCTGAGATAACAAAGAAACTTGGTGATTTGAGTGCGATTGGTATCACTAGCGGAGAGTATTATGAAAATGGGAAATTGTATATTGATCAGGAAAAATTGAAGGAGGCACTTCAAAATGAGCCTCAAAAGGTAACTTCTCTATTCCAAGGATCTAACAGTGGAACTGATGGGCTTTATGATAAATTAACTTCAAGTATTAGTACTGCTATTGAAAAATTATCTACTAAAGCAGGTACCTCTAAGTATAGTGTTGATCTAACCACTGCTTTTAAATCAGACAGTACCATGGGAAAAAAATTGAGTGATTATAATACTCGAATTAGTGCCCTGCAGGATCGTCTAGCTGATATGGAAACCAACTATTATAAGAAGTTCACTGCCATGGAAACAGCAATGAATAAGTATAACAGCCAATCGAGTAGCCTCTCAAGCTATCTCTCATAAATATTTTACAAAGGGTGGATATGAATGATAACATCTCCTTACGATAAATACCGGCAATCCTCAGTGCAGACTTCCAGTCCGGCACAGCTGCTGCTCATGATGTTTGACGGAGCAATTCGTTTTGGTAAGGCGGCGTTGGAAGGAATCGATTCAGCCGATTTTAATAAAGTAAGCACTAACCTGGGTAAGGCACAAACTATTGTAAATGAGCTTATTACTACATTGGATGACTCGTACGAGGTTTCCAAGGGACTTGCCTCAATGTATGAATATATCAATTATCTCTTTATAGAATCCAACATTAAAAAGTCCAAGGAACAAGCAGAGGAGGCGCTTGGTTACCTTCTGGAGCTTCGACAGACTTTCGCCCAGGCTTCTAAAATGAATACTGCACAAGATCAGCAGCATGGATAACCTGCTGCAGGAGCTTGAACAGCTGACCCTAGCTATAAATGCTCAGCTAATGGGTGCTACTCCAGAAGAGTTCGAAGCCTTCGTAGAGCAACGTCAGATCCTTGTCGATGCCATCGGGCAAGAGGTCGAGAAATGTCAGCCGACGCCTGCACAAAAGGACACAATTCGTCGAATCATGGAACATGACCCGGGCATCATGACCCGGATGAATGCCCACCGGCTGGAAGCCAAAGACTGGCTGCAGAAGCGCAACCAAGCTAAAGCCCAACGCAATGCATACGAGGCAGGCTATACCCCAGACAGCATTCTAATGGACCGAAAAAAATAATAGATTCCAGATGTTTCAGCTGGGGAGCGGGCGGGTATTTTAATAGCGTCTGCTCCTTTTTTTGTATCTTGTATCACAGAATCTGCCTTTTTTATGAGAGATTTAAGGATGGTAAAATATTGCAAGTAAACATTTACTATTCCAATTGACAATAGAGAAGCAGCGGTGGTATAGTCGAATTGTGAGCAAGACTCACGTTCATCTGATGACGAAGGGAATGTTTAGTCAATGGAAGGTAAAGTAAAATGGTTTAACGCAGAAAAAGGTTATGGTTTCATCGAAACTGCCGATGGTGGCGACGTATTCGTACACTTCTCCGCGATTCAAACTGACGGTTTCAAGACATTGGACGAAGGCCAATCCGTAGAGTTCGATATCGTTGAAGGCGCACGCGGACCACAAGCAGCTAACGTCATCAAATTATAATCATCCGGCGAAGCCGACCTACATATATGGTAGATGGTTAGCAATTGAGACAACGCTAGCGTTAGACCTTGGGGATACTTCCCTGGGGTCTTTTTTATAATATAAGACTTCATCTGCGTTGCGTAATAAAGTATCCTTCTATTTCACGCTGAAACAGTACCGTCCTTATTAAGGATGGTACTGTTGTTTCTGCTTGCGTTCACCTAACAAATAACACGCAACATAAGGCGGAAAAGACACATCATTAGACACTTTGTAAAGTTTTATTTCAAGAATCCGTTAATTCCCTCCAAAATATGGGTAATGAGAGACGTTGGGCTTTTTGTTGCCTAGATAGCACCTCATTATTAGCTTAGGCGTATGCTTCCGAAAAGAACCTAGATAAGAAGACATGCAGTGAAGCCTATGCCCATCAAACACTCAGGAGGATGAACAAAAGAATGAAGAAAACATGGCGTGGCCTTATGGCCGGATTACTTGGTATTTCGATGTTGCTCGGATCATTAGGCAGTGTGTCAGCTGCGGCTACCCCCAAAGACATTCAAGGTCACTGGGCGCAGAAGCAATTGCAGAGCTGGCTGGATAAAGGATACCTGGGCGGTTATCCTGACGGAACGGTGAAGCCGAACAAGGCTATTACCCGCGGCGAGTATGTGGCACTGATCAATCGCCTGTTCGGGTTCACCGAAACGGCTTCCATTAGCTTCACGGATGTCAAAAGCACAAATTGGGTTTACAGCGAAGTAGCCAAAGCCGTAAAGGCCGGTTACATCGGCGGGTATGAGAATAATACCTTCCGTGCCAACAATCCGCTTACCCGGCAGGAAGCGGCTGTCATTGCAGCCAAAGTCCTGAAGCTGAGTACAAGCTCTACTACACTTAAGTTCAAGGACAGTGCCCAAGTGGCAGCCTGGGCCAAAGGTGCGGTTGTAGCAGCAGCAGACAAGAAGATTATTAATGGTTATCCGGACGGAACCTTTGGACCGAAGAAATCACTTACACGGGCCGAAGCGGTAGGAATCATCAGTAACTCTGTTGTCTATAAACCGGCAGGCACTGGTGGAGTGACACCAACACCGGCCCCTACGGCAACGACTGCTCCTACAGCAACACCTGTGCCAAGCACCAGCCCAACAGCAACCCCGGTTACCGGTGGTAGTGGTGGTGGCACTGGCGGTGGTGGCGGCAGCGTTACCTTACCTTCTGTAAGCAACGTGACCTACGGTCATGTGGGTTCGGTTACTGCAGATGTATATGTTACGCCTTCGGTAACAGGGGCAGTATACTATGTAGTTGCTCCTTACAGCATGAATGTAACAGCACCAACTGCAGCGCAAGTGAAAAACGAATTGACTAGTGCAGGAACAGCAGGCGTTCATTCCGGCACAATCGCAACAACTGCTAATACAACCGTTGCGTTCTCTGTATATGGTCTGAGTGCAGGTACTGAATATACCGTATATGTCGCTCTGGCTGATAATTCAGGCAATTGGTCTGGCGTGACCACTCTTAGATTAAAAACAGCACCAAGCAGCACCACCTCACTTACCCAGGTGGGAGTGGACAGCATAGGAACTGTAACTGCCGCTGTGTATGCCAAATATGGGCAGACAGAGGGTCTCCCTGCACCACTGAAGTATGTTGTGGTTAAGGCAACGGAAGCTGATCCTACAGCACAACAGATTTCTGAAGGAAAGGATAGTGCTGGCGTTGTCTTAACGGGAACTTTTGCGGGTCCGAATTCTACAGTATCTCCAGGTGTCAAGCATACCTTTACGCTGAGCGGACTGACTTCCAACACAGCCTATAAAGTCTTTTTCATCACTGGTTCTAATGGTAACTTCTCCCCAGTAGAGATTTTGCGCATCCAGACCAAATAAGTAAGACAAATAAATCAGACGCTACTGTCTGCAATATGCAATATGCAATATGTCAGCAATCATTCATAATCTAGACTTCAAAGTGAGATAATACTGTAGCTGTAATGGTCCGGCCAGGGCGAGTTCATGCGCTAGCCGGGCCTGTTTATTGTTTAGGGCAAGGCTATGACATCTTTTGTTAGCTAAATGTAAAGGCTGTCATGATTTGTTTTTTACTTAGCCCTGACAATTTGCTATAATGAAAAGGTAAACAAAGGAGGAGTGCCCATGCAATTCAGCATTCGAGGTCAACAAATTGAAGTGACCGACGCTTTGAGAGACTATGTTGATAAGAAGCTCAGCAGACTTGAGAAGTATTTCGATGCACCCCCTACCTCAGAAGGATATGTGACGCTTGGCGTCGTTCGCGGCCTTCATACGGTGGAAGTTACAATCCCTCTGGCAGGTGTGACGCTTCGTGCGGAAGACCGCAGCGATGATATGTATGCATCCATCGATGCCGTAGTGGACAAGCTGGAACGTCAGATCCGCAAGCACAAGACCAAACTTAACCGCAAGTTCCGCCAGGAAGGCAGCTTGAAGACCTTGTTCGTAGAAGGTTCGGCCAGTGCCGTAGCTGTTGAGGATCAGGAACAGGATTATGATGATCTTGAGGTTGTGCGGAACAAACGCTTCACCTTGAAGCCTATGGATGTGGAAGAAGCGATTCTGCAAATGAACATGATTGGACATACTTTCTTCGTGTTCTCCAACATCGACACTTCTGAAGTTAGCGTTGTTTACAAACGCGATGACGGCAAGTATGGTTTGATCGAACAGAACTAACCTGCTAACCGGAAATTGCTGGTATAAGGAAGGGCTTCCGTTTCAGCCTGACGTAGACAATTAGACGAGCCCCTATTCGCTTGAAGCGAATAGGGCTCTTGTGCGTATATACAGAAGGTAGAGTCAAGAATACCTGCATCTGTTCCTATGAAAAGGCATTATGCAGAATAAGGTTGCGGCAGCTTGTATTGCGGCTTCTCTTACAAACTGTTACAATTTATGAAGCAGCGGAATCGAAATCATATATGGCCCTTTCAATTTGTTGAGGATGGGCTCGGTTCCACCATCTGTGTTGCATGAAAGGGGTTAACCATGCTAGGACTTGTTAAAAAAATATTTGGCGACGTTAATGAACGTGATGTCAAACGTCTCATGAAGACGGTCGAAGTAATTAATGGTTTGGAGCCGGATTTCGTATCGCTTACGGATGAAGAGCTGCAGGCTAAGACAGTAGAGTTCCGTGCCCGTCTTGAGAAGGGTGAAACCTTGGAAGAGATTCTTCCCGAGGCATTTGCAACCGTACGCGAAGCTTCCAAACGGACGCTGGGCATGCGGCATTTTGACGTTCAGTTAGTTGGGGGTATGGCGCTGCATGAAGGCCGGATCTCCGAAATGAAGACCGGGGAAGGCAAGACGCTGGTAGGTACACTGCCGGTATATCTGAATGCACTCTTGGGCAAAGGCGTGCATGTCGTAACCGTAAATGATTATCTGGCTCAGCGCGACAGCGCACAAATGGGGCAAATCTATAACTTTCTGGGCATGACGGTTGGGGTCAACCTCAACGGCATGGACCATAATGATAAACAAGCAGCATATGCCTGCGATATTACGTATGGCACGAATAATGAGTTTGGTTTTGACTATCTGCGTGACAACATGGTGCTCTATAAGGAACAGATGGTACAGCGTCCGCTGTATTTCTGTATTATTGACGAAGTCGATTCCATCCTCATCGATGAAGCCCGTACACCTCTGATCATTTCCGGACAAGCTGAGAAATCGACAGAGCTGTATTATGCAGCAGACCGTTTCGTGAAGAAGCTGACTGCTGAAGAAGACTACACTGTTGATATTAAGGTGAAGTCTGTTGCCTTAACCGAGAAGGGCGTTGCTGTAGCTGAGCGTGCTTTTGGCATAGAGAATCTGTATGATCACAGTCACGTTACGCTGAACCATCATATCGTACAAGCGCTGAAGGCGAATGCAATTATGCGCCGCGATGTAGACTATGTGGTTAACGAAGACGAGGTTATGATCGTCGATGAGTTCACGGGACGTCTGATGCAGGGCCGCCGTTACAGCGACGGGCTGCACCAGGCTATCGAAGCTAAGGAAGAGATTGAAGTCCAGAATGAGAGCATGACGCTGGCTACAATCACCTTCCAGAACTACTTCCGTATGTACCGCAAGCTCGGTGGAATGACCGGTACTGCGAAGACAGAAGAAGAGGAATTCAAGAAGATCTACGGTCTGGAAGTCCTCCAGGTACCTACCAACAAACCTAATCAGCGTGTTGATATGCCTGACGTGGTCTACAAAAGCGAGAATGGCAAGTTCAACGCTGTAGTCGCTGAAATTGTGGAGCGCCACAAAAAGAATCAGCCGGTGCTTGTAGGTACGGTATCGATTGAGAACTCCGAACGCGTATCTGAAATGCTGAAGCGCAAAGGTGTCAGACACCAGGTGCTGAACGCGAAGCATCATGCTGCAGAAGCTGAAATCATCTCTTTTGCCGGTCAGCCGGGAACCGTAACGATTGCTACGAATATGGCTGGACGCGGTACGGATATCGTACTGGGCGAAGGCGTGACCGATCTTGGCGGCCTGCATATTATTGGTACAGAACGTCATGAATCACGCCGTATCGATAATCAGCTGCGCGGACGTGCCGGACGTCAGGGTGACCCGGGTTCCACGCAGTTCTACCTGTCTCTTGGGGATGAACTGATGAAACGTTTCGGCGCGGACAACGTGCTGAACATGATGGACCGTCTTGGATTCGAAGAAGATCAGCCGATTGAGAGCCGTATGATTACCAAAGCGGTTGAATCTGCCCAGAAACGGGTGGAAGGCAACAACTTCGATATCCGTAAAGTCGTATTGCAATATGATGACGTGATGAATCAGCAGCGTGAGATTATCTACAAACAGCGCCGCGAAATTCTCGAGTCTGACAATATCAAAGACATTGTAGTGGAAATGATCAAACCGGTTGTTGACCGTATTGTGAATGCCCACTGCAGTGACGATATCCCGGAAAACTGGGAGCTGCAGGAAGTCGCGGATTATGTGAACAGCAAATTGCTGGAGGAAGATTCCCTGACCCGTGATGATCTATGGGGCAAAGAAGTAGAAGAAATCATCGAATTCATCTTTGGCCGTGTACTGGAGAAATATGCAGCACGTGAAGAACGTCTCGGCGCTGAGCTGGTGCGTGAATTTGAGAAGGTTATTGTACTTCGTTCCGTAGACAGCAAATGGATGGATCATATCGATGCCATGGATCAGCTTCGTCAAGGGATTCACCTCCGTGCTTACGGCGGTACCGATCCGCTTCGCGAATATCAATTCGAGGGCTTCGAAATGTTCAATGCCATGACGGCGAACATTCAGGAAGAAGTGGCGACCTACATTATGAAGGCACATATTGAGACGAATCAGGAGCGTCAGTCGGTAGTGGAAGAAGATAAGATCTCCACGAACGCTGAGCCTGCTGAGAAACGTCCGGTGCATGTGGAGTCTACTGTCGGCCGTAACGATCCTTGCCCTTGCGGCAGCGGCAAGAAATATAAGAACTGTCACGGTCAGGCGTAAGAGAGAACAAATTCAATTTTCTGATTCTGGTGGAATAGCGAGCAGGCATTAAATCTGCGAGCACGTTTCACCGTAATGCACTTCTAGTTTTGTTCACTGTCACTTAGGTTATAATGACAATAAAAGCGGCTGGGCCCGGGGGACTCCCCGTTTGCGGCCCGGCCGCTTTTTTGGATGTTTGAAGGAATGGGGCGATTGCTTCAAGCGAAGCGAACGGAATGGCTCTGTAGAACTGTAATTGAGGTGGAAGTGGCGGAGGGGAAGTTTGGAACTGTAGGAGCGGTAGCGTCCGCCTTTAGGATTGAATTTCTACTGCGATGAGCAGTTTGAATGAGGAAATTCAATCCTAACAGTGGCCGGAAGTCCAAACATTCCCCGCAGTTACGGCGTACACCGATAGGCATTTCTTAAGAGCAATGATGCAGCGGCAGAAGCTGCATCTCCCCCTGTCCGCAAAACCTCCAAACCCAGCGGCCGGCGCAATATTTTATTTTGAAAGGTGATGTGATCCAAGTGATCGATCCTAATGTGAAGCAGGACCTGCGTGAAATAGGCAAGAAACTAACCAATCTTAGGGGGTCACTTTGACTTAGACCTTAAGCTGGAGATTATAGCGAACTTTGAAGAGAAGATGGCAGCGCCCGGGTTCTGGGATGAGCCGGAGAAGGCGCAAAGCGTTATTGGCGAGATGAACGCCGTGAAGTCGGTGGTCGATCAATACGATAAGCTGCAGCAGGATTATGACGATGCGGCGATGATGGCGGAGCTGGCGGATGAAGAAGGCGATGACGCGCTTGCGTCTGAGATTGCCGGAACGATCCGCAGTGTAAGCAGCAGGGTAGATGAGTTCGAGCTGCAGCTGCTGCTCAATCAGCCGTACGATAAGCTGAACGCGATCCTGGAGCTGCATCCCGGTGCAGGCGGAACAGAGTCCCAGGACTGGGGCCAGATGCTGCTGCGCATGTATACACGATGGGCGGAGAAGCGGGGCTTCAAGGTAGATGTGCTCGATTATTTGCCGGGTGATGAAGCAGGCATCAAGAGTGTAACGCTGCTGATTAAAGGCTACAATGTATATGGATACCTGAAGGCGGAGAAGGGTGTTCACCGTCTGGTGCGCATTTCGCCTTTTGACTCCTCGGGCAGACGGCATACCTCCTTCGTATCCTGCGATGTGGTACCGGAGATTGCGGACGATGTGGAAGTAGATATCCGTACAGAGGATCTGAAGATCGATACGTACCGGGCCAGCGGCGCGGGTGGTCAGCATATCAATACTACGGACTCGGCGGTGCGGATTACCCACTTGCCAACCGGAGTCGTGGTAACGTGCCAGAATGAACGTTCACAGATCAAGAACCGGGAACAGGCGATGAAGATGCTGCGTTCCAAGCTCTATGAGCGCAAAATCCAGGAGCAGCAGGCACATCTCGATGAGATCCGCGGCGAACAATCGGAGATTGCCTGGGGCAGCCAGATTCGTTCCTATGTGTTCCACCCCTACAGCATGGTGAAGGATCACCGTACTTCTGTAGAAACGGGCAACGTCGGAGCGGTGATGGACGGCGACCTGGATGGCTTCATTGACGGCTACCTGCGCAGTCAGATTAAGACGGAAACTGAATAAGGGCATGGATATTCCTACGCGTCTTCGGAGGTGTAGGGATTTTTTTCTGAAAAGAATAACAAGGACAGTAAGATCACATCTAAGGAGCAGGGCATCCATGCAAAAAATCAATTCACGCAACAAACCTCCGCTCATCCCGCTAAACGGGCCGCTGCGTCATACAGTGGATATTGCGCTCATTCTGATCGGCTCGCTGATTACGGGGCTGGCGTTCAACCTGTTCTTCCTCCCGAACCAGATTGCTTCCGGCGGGGTATCGGGGTTATCCGTGCTTGCCGAGGCCTGGTTTGGGGCGGAGCCGGCTTTTACCCAGTGGGCGCTTAATATTCCGCTCTTTATTCTCGGGGTCATATTCCTTGGTAAACAGTACGGCATCCGCTCGCTGCTGGGGAGCTTTGTGCTGCCGCTGTTTATCTTCCTGACGAAAGACGGACCGGTGCCGACTACGAATCCGCTGCTTGCCTCTATATATGGAGGAATTGGTGTGGGTCTGGGGCTTGGCCTGGTCTTCCGCGGACGCGGATCAACGGGCGGACTGACCATACTCGCGCAGATTATTCAAAAGCTTACCGGCTTCAGCTTCTCGCTGTCCGTCGTGCTGCTGGATGGTACGGTGATTACGCTGGCTGCTTTTGTGCTGGGTATGGAGCAGGCAATGTATGCACTGATCGGGCTGTTCGTGACGGGCAAGGTAATCAATGCGCTGGAGGTAGGCTTCAGCACCACGAAGGTGGCGTATATCATCTCCGATCAGACGGAGGATATCTCGCAGGCGATTCTGAATGATCTGGACCGCGGGCTGACCAAGCTGAATGCGCAAGGCGGTTACACTGGAGACAATCGTACTGTCCTGATGGCCGTGGTAGGCCAGAATGAAATTACGAGACTCAAGGCGATCGTCCGCTCTGTAGATCCGAGTGCATTTGTAATTATTACGGAGGCCCATGAAGTGCTGGGCGAAGGTTTCAAAAGAGAAGCGTAGACTCCCTTTAGGGGAGCTCTGCGCTTTTCTTTTGATAAAAGGCATGGCTGTTTCCAGTGGGAACATCGGAATAAAGTTAACGTTACATGTTGTATTTATATTAATTCGGTCGTATAATAATACATATTTGCAGAACGGTTATTCACAGGTAATAATGATATAAAGCAGAAACGGGAAGCGGGGATGACAGTGACAGGTAAGCTGAGAGCGGCGATTGTCGGATCAACGGGATATGGGGGCGTGGAGCTGATCAGGCTGCTGCAGAGCCACCCTGATATAGAGATTACTTCAGTAATATCTTCTTCGAGCGCCGGTGCGCCGATTGAGGAAGGCTTCCCTCATTTAACAGGGATTGTGCAGCGTAATCTGGATGGTGTGGATGCGGCAGAGATTGCCGGCAGGGCGGATGTCGTATTCACAGCTACTCCTTCGGGTGTGAGCGCGAAGCTGGTGCCTCAGCTGCTCGAAGCCGGACTCAAGGTCGTCGACCTGTCCGGGGATTTCCGGCTGAAGGATGGCGCGGAGTATGAGCAGTGGTATAAGCATCCCGCTCCTCCGGAAGCTTATCTGCAGCAGGCGGTATACGGGTTATGCGAGGTATACGGCGAGCGTGCGGCCGGTGTGGATTTCATCTCTAATCCCGGCTGTTATCCCACAGCTACGCTGCTGGGACTGGTTCCGGCACTTGAGGCAGGCTGGATCAAACCGGACAGCATCATTATTGATGCGAAATCCGGGGTGTCCGGGGCAGGACGGGGAACAAGCCTGATGGTTCATTTTGCCGAGATCAATGAGAACTTCAAAGCCTACAAGATCAACAAACATCAGCACATCCCGGAAATTGAGCAGGTGCTTACGGATATCGCGGGGGAAAAAGTAACGGTAACGTTCACTACGCATCTTGTGCCGATGACCCGGGGAATTATGAGCACGATGTATGCCGGGCTGACCGGAGAACACAGCGAGCAGGAGCTCGTGGAATTATACCGTAAGTATTATGCAGGCAGACCGTATGTGCGGGTGCGCGAGCCCGGAGTGGTTCCGGCGACGAAGGAAGTCAGCGGATCGAACTATTGCGACATCGGCTTCGCCACAGACGCACGTACCGGACGGGTCACCATTGTGTCGGTCATCGACAATATCGTTAAAGGCGCTGCAGGACAGGCGATTCAGAACCTGAATTTGATGATGGGATGGGAGGAAACCCGCGGTCTTGGCTACACACCAGTGTATCCATAAAGTGCAGCGGTCAAACTATAACATGAGCGAGAACAAACTATATACCGTCGTGGAAGGCGGAAGTATTACTACACCTAAGGGCTTCACTTCAGGAGGGCTGCATTGCGGTCTCAAAAAAACCGAACGTAACGACCTCGGAGCTATCCTCTGCGAGGTTCCGGCGACGGCTGCTGCGGTTTTTACCACGAATGTGTTTCAGGCGGCTCCGCTGAAGGTGACACGGGAGAGTCTGGCGAATGGCACGCTGCAGGCGGTAATTGTGAACAGCGGGAATGCCAATGCCTGCACAGGTGATCAGGGTGAAGCGGATGCGTATGAGATGCGCGCTGCGGCTGCCCGTTATTTGGGCGTGAACGAGCTGGATGTTGCGGTAGCCTCGACCGGGGTAATCGGGGAGCTGCTAAAGATGAACTGTGTGCGCAGCGGCATTGCCGGACTGCCGGAGAAGCTGGATGGCGGCGCTGCGGGTGCAGAGGAGTTCAGCCAGGCGATTCTTACAACGGATCTGGTCAAAAAAGAAAGCTGCGTCAAGCTAACGGTTGGCGGTACAGAGGTATCGATTGCGGGTGCGGCCAAGGGTTCAGGTATGATTCATCCTAATATGGCGACGATGCTTGGCTTTATGACTACAGATGCTGTCATTGATGCTGAGGATCTGCTTAGCTTGCTGCGCAGTGCAACCAACTCTACTTTTAATATGATTACAGTAGATGGAGATACTAGCACAAATGATATGCTGGTCACTATGGCGAGCGGCCTGGCGGGAAATGAGAAGCTGACGCGTCTGCATCCGGATTGGGAGGCTTTTGCCGCGGCGTTCACACATGTGTGCCGGAGTCTGGCGATGGCGATTGCCCGTGACGGGGAAGGTGCCACGAAGCTGATCGAAGTGCAGGTGAATGGTGCAGTGCATGATGAAGGTGCTGCTGCGATTGCCAAGACTGTAGTCGGATCAAGCCTGGTGAAGTCAGCGATCTTCGGAGCGGATGCCAACTGGGGAAGGATTATCGCTGCTGTAGGCCGCGCGGGAGTGCCGGTATCGCCGGAACGGGTAGATATTAAGCTGGGAGATATAGAGGTGCTGCGGGCGTCGCGTCCGGTGGCTTTTGACGAAGAGAAGGCGCTGCATTATTTGCAAAAAAGTGACACGGTGCTGATTACAGTAACGTTATCAGACGGAAGCGGAAGTGCCACAGCCTGGGGCTGCGACCTCACTTACGATTATGTGCGCATTAATGCCGCATACCGCACCTGATCTGCGCTGGTTGGCGGCGGGCAGCGGCCGGAAGTCCAAATATTCACCGTAGTGACGACTGAGCTTTAAGTTAGTATCTTAAGTTCAGCTTATATAGGGAGGTAACTGAGAGATGACGTTTGAACCTATAAAGAAGCAGCCGGGCAGTGGCCTGTTCGTGATGAAATGCGGCGGGAGTACGCTGGCTGCGCTGCCGGATTCGTTCTTTGAGGATTTGCGGGAGCTGCAGCGAAGCGGGGTTCAGCCTGTAATTGTTCATGGCGGCGGGCCGGCGATCTCGGGGAATCTGGAGAAGCTTGGGATTGAGAGCAGCTTCGTGAACGGCCTGCGGGTGACGACGGAAGAAGTGCTCGATGTGGTAGAGATGACGCTGGCTGGAAGCATTAATAAGGCGATTGTCCGCCGGATTCAAGCCACCGGCGGGCAGGCGCTCGGATTATCCGGAGTTGACGGCAACCTGATTATGGCGCGTCCGGTTGCGAACAGCGATGTATTGGGCATGGTGGGAGAAGTAACCGAGGTCAGAGCGGAGATTGTGACGGGTATCCTCGCGATGGGCTACATTCCTGTAATCGCACCTATCGGTGTGGACGGCGGGGGTCAGCGTTACAACATTAATGCGGATACAGCTGCCGGAGCGGTGGCATCTTTTGTGGAATCGCCTACGATGATCGTGGTTACGGATGTGCCGGGAATTATGCGTGTGCTGGATGGAGAGAAGGTTGTGCTCCCGTCCGTCACGGTGGCGCAGATTGAGGCGCTGATCGAAGGCGGTGAAATCTACGGCGGAATGATTCCTAAAGTGCGTGCTGCGATGGACTGCATTCAGGGCAAGGTGTCCGAGGTTGTCATTGTCGACGGCAAAGAGCCGAATGTGCTCAGCCGGGTGCTGCAGGGCGAAGAGCTGGGGACGCGGATTGTCCGATAATTATGCAGTTAGCAGCTTAGCTGCCGGAGTGGTATAGGGAGTGCAAAGTTGATCTGATGGGTATCTGGCAGTTGGATACCCGGTCATAGTGGAAAGTAAATTAGAGGCGCTGACGGTAATCCGGCAGCAGCATGGTGGGAGAGTGACTGAGAATGAGTGAGCTTACACAGGCAGATAAGGATTCTTTGACGGGGGCGCCGAGGGAACGTTCTGTGGAAACGAAGGAACAGGGGGCCGCTGCTGCTCCTGCCAAGCTGAGTGCGGTATTCCCGTCGTACGCCAGATATGATATTAGTCTGGTCAAGGGTAAGGGCAGCTGGGTGTGGGATGATCAGGGGAACAAATACCTGGATTTCATGTGCGGACTCGCTGTAACCAGCTTGGGCCATGCTCCAGAGAAGGTAGGCGCGAAGCTGAAGGCGCAGATTGATACGCTGTGGCATGTCTCGAACCTGTTCCACATTCCGGGCCAGGACCGGGTTGCTGCGCTGCTTACAGACAACAGCTGTGCGGATCAGGTATTCTTCTGCAACAGCGGAGCGGAAGCGAATGAAGCTGCGATTAAGCTGGCGCGCCGGTATCACCAGAAGGTGAAGGGTGCGGACCGCTATGAAGTGATCACGTTCGAGCAATCGTTCCACGGACGTACGCTGGCTACACTGACAGCAACAGGGCAGGCGAAGGTAAAAGAAGGCTTCCTGCCGCTTCCGGCAGGCTTCAAGACTGTGCCTCTGCATGATCTGGAGGCACTGAAAGCTGCAATCACGGAGCATACGGCAGCGATCATGCTGGAGATGGTGCTGGCCGAGGGCGGTGTAATTGAGGTGCAGCAGGATTTCTTGGACGCTGTAGTCGCGCTATGCAAGGAACACGGGCTGCTGCTGATTGTAGACGAGGTGCAGACCGGCATGGGCCGTACCGGCAAGCTGTTCGCCCATCAGCATTACGGCATTGAGCCGGATATCTTCACCTTGGCCAAAGGCATAGCCAGCGGGTTCCCTGCCGGCGTCATGCTGGGCAAGGGCTACCTGCGTGAGGCCTTCAGCCCGGGCAGCCATGCGACTACCTTCGGCGGCACACCGCTGGCGGCAGCGGTTATGGAAGCAACGATTGAGACAATGCTGGAAGACGGGCTGGCGCAGCGGGCTGCTGAGATGGGCGATTATCTGACCGGCTTGCTTAGAGAGAAGCTGGCGGACACAACATTCGTGAAGGATATCCGCGGCAAAGGCCTGCTGATCGGAATCGAATGTGCAGAGCCAGTGGCCGAGATTGTGCTGGCCGGACAGAAACGCGGATTGCTGTTCGTCCAGGCCGGACCGAATGTCGTTCGCCTGCTGCCTAATTTATACGTAACCCGCGAGGAGATCAACCAGGCGGTGGACATCCTTTCGGAACTAATTCATACTTATGCTAACAAAGGAAACGGGGAGGCAGATTCATGAGTCAGGGAACAACGGGCGTTACAGAGACTATCGCCGCACAGCTCAAGGGACGTGATCTTCTGGAGCTGAATGATTACAGCCCGGAGGAAATCACGTATTTGATTGATTTGGCGATAGAGCTGAAGCGCAAAGCCAAGAACGGCGAAGTCTACCAGCCGCTGCTGGGCAAGACGATCGGGCTTATTTTTGAGAAATCCTCTACCCGTACACGTGTGTCGTTTGAAGTGGGGATGTATCAGCTGGGCGGTCATGCGCTGTTCCTCAGCAAGAATGACATCCAGCTCGGCCGCGGTGAGACGGTTGGTGATACAGCGCAGGTGATGTCGCGTTATCTGGACGGTATTATGATCCGTACCTTCGGCCATGATAAAGTGGAAGAATTGGCCCGTTATGCATCCGTTCCGGTTATCAACGGCCTGAGCGATCTAGCGCATCCGTGCCAGGTGCTGGCGGATTACCAGACTGTATACGAGCACAAGGGCAAGCTGAAGGGCTTGAAGCTCGCGTATATCGGCGACGGCAACAACATGGCGCATTCCCTGCTGATCGGCGGTGCCAAGCTGGGCGTACATGTCTCGATTGCCGGACCGGAAGGTTATGAGCCAGATGAGGCTGTAGTGGCCGAGGCGCGCGAGATCGCTAAAGGGACAGGTTCGGTCATCACCGTTACCCGCAGCCCGCAGGAGGCGGTACAGAACGCTGACGTGATCTATACGGATGTATGGGCGAGCATGGGCTTCGAGGCTGAACAGCTGGCGCGTGAGGCGGCATTCAAGGACTATCAGGTCAATGAGGAACTCGTGAAGGGAGCCAAAAGCGACTATCTGTTCCTGCACTGCCTGCCGGCCCACCGTGAGGAAGAGGTCAGCACCGGTGTCATTGACGGCCCGAACTCCGTTATTTTCGATCAAGCGGAGAACCGCCTGCATGCGCAGAAGGCGCTTATGGCTGCTTTGATGGGCTAACCTAGTACAACCAGAACTGAAGAAGTAATTTAATACAACAAAGAAGCAATTGATGTATTCAGTTCCAAGTGAAATTCAGTGATAGTTGTATACTGTGCAATTAAAAACAGCGAAAAGGGAGGCTTGCCTCTTATAACTGTAGTCTGTACAACTAAATCTGCCCGAATAGGTGAAAACCGCGTACAACTGGCAGTTTAATTGTACGAAATACAACTAAATGGATAATCGGTTGAAAATCAGACGATTTAGTTGTATAAAGTACAATTAAGCTTGCATATATACCGTAACTGGTTTACTGCAAACCCTCAGCAAGCGATTTACCAAAGTAGTTTTTCACTAGTTTAAATCTAACATTGTACTAGGCCTATGTAAGTTCTGTTAGTTGTTTGAATCTTAGAGTAAAACAGGGGTAAGCCTGTTTGGATCTTATCTTATATACAAACCTATATAAGATGAACTGGATTGAAATAAGAGGGATAGAAGGATCGAAAGGGAATTTTGGAACTGTAGGAGCGGTAGCATCCGCCTTTGTCTCCGGATATTGTCCGCCGCTACAGCGGTATATTCAAAGATATCTGGAGACAACAGCGGCCGAAAGTCCAAATATTCTCTGCAGTGACGTCCAGAACCCGATTATGAGATTGCAGTTGATCTTATAACCTCCCCACAACGAAAGGAAGTTGCACCCCCATGGCAAAAGAAAAAATTGTACTCGCCTATTCAGGCGGGCTGGATACCTCAGTCATTCTGAAATGGCTGAAAGAAACCTATGACGCGGAGATTATTGCTTTTACAGCCGATATCGGCCAAAAGGAAGAGCTGGACGGCCTGGAGGAAAAAGCACTGGCGACCGGTGCCTCCAAAGTCTACATCGATGATCTGCGCGACGAATTCGCGAATGATTTCATCTACCCGATGTTCCAGTCGGGCGCACTCTACGAAGGCCAATACCTGCTGGGCACAAGCATCGCCCGTCCGCTGATCGCTAAGCGTATGGTGGACATCGCCATCGCCGAAGGCGCAACTGCTATTGCTCACGGGGCAACCGGCAAAGGGAATGACCAGGTGCGATTCGAACTGAACGCCGCAGCCTTGTCCCCAAGCATCAAAGTGATTGCACCTTGGCGTCTGGAAGAGTTCCGCAACCAGTTCCCGGGACGTGCGGAAATGATCGCTTACGCTGAAGCCAACGGTATTCCGGTACAAGCATCAGCAGCCAAGCCGTACTCGATGGACCGTAACCTGCTACATATCAGCTATGAAAGCGGCGTGCTGGAAGATCCTTGGTTTGATCCAAGCGCACCGGAGAACAAAGAAATGTTCCTGCTGTCGAATGCGCCGGAAGATGCTCCGGATGAAGCGGAATATCTGGAACTGGACTTCCTCAAGGGCGACTGCGTAGCGCTGAACGGCGAACCGTTATCCCCGCTGCAAGTGATGGAGAAGCTGAATGAGCTCGGCGGCAAGCATGGCATTGGACGCGTCGATATGGTGGAGAACCGTTTTGTCGGTATGAAGAGCCGCGGCGTGTACGAAACACCGGGCGGCACGATCCTGTTCACCGCTCACCGCAAAATGGAGTCGATCACCATGGACCGTGAAGTGATGAACCTGCGCGACAGCCTGATCACCCGTTACAGCACGCTTGTGTACAATGGCTTCTGGTTCGCTCCTGAACGGCTTGCCTTGCAGGCTCTGGTGAAGGAAAGCCAGAAGAACGTAACCGGTACTGTACGCGTCAAGCTGTACAAAGGCAACATCATCGGAGCCGGTGTGAAGAGTCCGGTCAGCCTGTACAACCCGGATATCGCTACTATGGAAGCAGATCCTACACAGGCATATGATCAGGGAGATGCAACTGGCTTCATCCGTCTGAATGCTCTGCGCCTGAAGGTATCGGCCGGCGTAGCAGAGTCCAACAAGTAGCAGCATCTAGCCGCTTAGCGGTTTTTCAAAATATAAGAATTTATACAGCATCGCACAATATAAGCGGACAGAAGAAGGCCGTTCCTCCCATCCGGACAGGGGCGGCCCTTCTAACGTCAATCGAGGAGGAAACAACAGGTGAGCAAGCTGTGGGGCGGACGGTTTACCAAGGGAACGAACAAGCTGGTGGAGGAGTATACAGCTTCCATCGGATTCGACAAGGCACTTGCAGAAGAGGATGTGCAGGGCAGTCTGGCGCATGTCACGATGCTGGGCAAATGCGGGATTCTGCCGCAGGATGATGTGGAGACGATTAAGAACGGACTGAATAAGGTACTGGATAAGGTGCGTGCGGGAGAGATTGTGTTCTCCGTAGCCGATGAAGATATTCATATGAATATTGAAAAAAATCTGATCGAAGAGATCGGTCCGGTCGGCGGCAAGCTGCACACCGGCCGCAGCCGTAACGATCAGGTGGCGACGGATATGCATCTCTACTTGCGTAACCGTGTAGTAGAGCTGGTGGCTCTCCTGCATGAGCTGCAGGAAGCGCTGATCGCGCAAGCCAAGGACAATGTGGAGACCATTGTTCCGGGTTACACGCATCTGCAGCGCGCTCAGCCAATTCTGTTCGCGCATCATCTGCTGGCTTATGTATCCATGTTCCGCCGCGATGCGGAGCGCCTGACCGACAGCTACAAGCGGATCAACGTGCTGCCGCTGGGCGCTGGGGCGCTGGCGGGAACGACGTTCCCGATTGACCGCCACTTCGTGGCAGAGCAGCTTGGCTTCGACAGCGTCTATGAGAACAGCCTGGACGCCGTCAGCGACCGCGACTTCATCGTTGAGTTCCTGGCCAATGCAGCGCTGGTGATGACTCACCTGTCCCGGCTCAGCGAAGAGCTGGTGCTGTGGAGCAGCACGGAATTCAGCTTCGTGGAGCTGGACGATGCCTTCTGCACCGGCAGCAGCATCATGCCGCAGAAGAAGAACCCGGATGTGCCGGAGCTTGTACGCGGCAAGACAGGCCGTGTCTACGGCAACCTGATCGGGCTGCTGACCGTCCTCAAATCGCTGCCGCTGGCCTATAACAAGGATATGCAGGAAGACAAGGAAGGCATGTTCGATACTGTAGCCACCTTGACAGGAGCATTGCAGCTGTTCGCGCCGATGATCTCCACGATGAAGGTGAACAAGGCGCGGATGCGCGAAGCCGTAAATACCGATTTCTCCAACGCGACCGATATCGCTGACTTCCTGGTGGGCAAGGGTTTGCCTTTCCGCCAGGCGCATGAGGTTATAGGCAAGACCGTATTGTACTGCATTAACGAAGGCAAGTTCCTGCTGGATCTGACGCTGGAGGAATTCAAGCAGTTCTCGCCGCTGTTCGATGACCAGATCTACGCTGTACTGCAGCCGGAGGCTGTTGTGAACGCCCGTAACGTATACGGCGGCACAGCCACTGTTCAGGTGCAGGCAGCGATTGAACGGGCCGAGGCAGCTCTGCTGGCGGCTAACGAATGGGTTGTGCAGCATGGGGATGCTGCACAATAAGAAGCAGCTAAGCTGGCAGCGGATATAACTGAATCAACAAGTGGAAACGGCTGTGCTGTCCTTTAATAAGGACGGTATTGCTTCAGCGAGAAAGATAAGGAGCATTATTGTGCAAAGCATATAAATTCTTATCTTTTCAAAAAGACTGTCCTCTACCGCATCGATAGGATGCGGGAGGACAGTCTTTTTTTGCAGAAAATGAAGTTATAATTCACATGCGTGGCGGGTACCCGCTTACAAGTCAGCGGACTTTGCTTTGCCGAGTGGCAGCCAGTTCAGTACATCACGGATCTTGGTATCCCAATATCCCCATTCATGCTCGCCCGGCCCTTCCTCGTAAGTCAGTGACAGCTTGGTCTTGGAGCAGGCCTTACGGAAAGTCTGATTGTCCTCATAGAGGAAATCCCCGGTGCCGCAGCACTGATAGAGAAGGGGCTTCGGCCCTTTGGAGCGGTCCACTTCCTTCAGCAGCCACAGCAGGTCTTCAGGCGTGCCTGCAATGTCCTTGTCTCCAAAAATCTGCATATACTCCTTCGTCTTCTGCGATTTATCTTCCCAGTTCATGAAATGATGGGCCATATCCAGGGCACCGGACAGACTCGCGGCAGCGGCAAAGGTCTCCGGCTTGCGCAGTCCCAGCTTCATCGCTCCATAACCGCCCATCGACAGTCCGGCCACGAAGTTATCCTCGCGTTTCGCTGACAACGGGAAGAACGAACGGGCCAGCGCCGGCAGCTCCTCACTGATAAATGTCCAATACTGTCCGCCCGCCGCCATGTCGGTGTAGAAGCTGCGGTGGACCTGAGGCATAACAACGGCAATGCCCATCTGCGCTACATAACGCTCTATCGAGGTCCGGCGCAGCCAGATCGAATCATCATCGGACAAGCCGTGCAGCAAGTAAAGCGTAGGGTGAAGGTTCCCCCGTGACACATTACTCATTCCGATCTGTGTAGTAGTCTGCTGCGGCAGAATCACGGTCATCGAGGTGTTCAGCCCCAGCACTTCCGAATAAAACTTGCATTCGATTAAAGCCATTTGCATATCCCCTTTCAGCCCAAATAATAGCACAGCCGCTAAACGATATAAATTGTAGAAATCTCTAGATTTATTCCTTGCAAGCATTGCTGGTGCCGGAGTTGAAAGAATATAATGGAAGTAGGTAGAAAGATTCAGAGAGACGGAGAAGGGTGCAGGACTCAAGACCGATGATTGAATCCAATAGAGCATAGGGAGCGAACAGGATGTCTTGGAGAGACAAGTGGAACCGAAACCGTGAGCGGGGCAAGGAAGAGGGATTTACGCTGATTGAGGTGCTGGCAGCCATCGTGATTTTGTCGATAGTTTCTCTGGTGCTAACCTCCTACTTCACCAACGCGCTGTCCTATTCAAAATCGAACCAGAATAAGACGATCATGGTCAATCTGGCGCGTAATGCGCTCTTTTATATGGAGAAGCAGGATTTTGAGGCTATGGGCAACTATTTTGCTGTAAAAGACACAGGACCTGAACACCCAAGTATTGAAGCAGATCAGTGTGTTAATGCAACAACCTGTAGTTACAGTTCGTTTATTATTAATCCAGGGGTAATGCCTGACGTGCTGAATCCGGTAATCAATAATATCCCTTATCATGTGAAAATAACCTATCAAGTGCAACTGCATCAGGATATGCTGGCAGGGAAAACTATTGTTGATGGTGCAGAAAGCATAGATGCCCGTAAAAAGGAGATGGCCGATTACCTAATTCCTATTCAGGTAAAGGTTACCGGAGATGGTGGTCCTAATGGCCATTCAGCGAGTACCGTAGTGGAGGGTTATATTACCGATGAAAAAATACGTTGACCGGCTAAAGTCACAGCAGGGCTTCACGCTAATTGAGCTTATTGCCGCCATAACCTTATTTTCAATGATTGTGGGCATCATTTCTATGGTCACTATGTTTGGATTTCGCAGCTATCATAAAATAACAATCGAAAATTCTCTCAGAGATGAAGCGGATATTATTATGTCATCAATTATAAATGAATTATATACATTTGCCCCGGAGCGGCTGGAGAGTACGGACAATAATGACGGGATTCTCCTGAAGAAGAAATTGGTTGAGACAGATATCGACTATAAAAATATAGTCAAGATAGCTTTTACACAAGGACAGCTTGTCATTGGTGCTGAAGTAGACGGACCTACGAATGATTCCCGAACAGCAGTGAAATCGGATCTGACCGGTTCATCAATCTCCTCGGCAACATCTGACGGTAGGTCTTGTACCAAAGATGCGCCATGCGATAGCGGACTAATCGAAATAACCCTCAAATTGACGCAGAAGTATGACGGCAGGGATTACACCATGGAGATGAAGAGCAAATTTGGATTTTAGGAGGATGTAGCGGATGCCGGGAGTTAGACCGATATTGCGTCATTTGAGATCTTGGAAATGGAAGGGACTCAGCGGGCGTTTCCGGGAAGAGCGAGGTTCAGCCTTGGTGCTGGTTATGTTTATTGTACTGTTGCTTACGATTCTGGGATTAAGCGTGCTTACGGCAGCCGTTGGAGGTGCGCAGCGTACGGAGACACGGAAGAACGATGTGCAAAGTCTGCATTTGGCGGAGAAGACGCTGGATGAGGCTGTGGCATATATTACGGCAAGTTTGAATAGCAAGGTTAAAGATAGCGTAGACATGAGTCAGGCAGAAGTGGATGCTGAAATAGATATGTTTTTGAAAAGCCTAAAGGGCAGCATAGATGACCCGGATCAATCGGATAAGTCCAGTGCATTGTTTGCCAGTACCGACCTTCAGCAGGCCGGCGGGGAGAGAGCAGTAGGTACAATTATTGATGTAGTCCCCCACACCACAAAGCAAGGAGATTCCGTAAGCTATACACTGACCCTTACCGCCCAAGCGGAAGTCAATGGAGTTATACGCAAATTAACACAGAATGTAGTGATCGATACCTATCCTGATTTTTTGAAGTATACTCTGGGTTCCGAAGGTAATCTGACTATCAATGGTTCACCTTATATTAAGGGGAATATCTACGCGGGGAATACGCTGACGATCAGTGATACTGCTCGCTACATCTACAATAACGACCGTGCATATATTTCAGAGCCTTTTGAATTAGTTGGTGAAGCGCATGTGCAGGCGTTGGACAAGCTGGTCTATATGAAAGGCAACCAGAAGTTCACGGGCAATGCTGTTTCAGAAAAAGTCATCCCTGCAGCGAATGTGAAAATCAAAAACCACCGGAGCTTTGTTGAAGTGAATGTGAAGTCCTCTTTTATTGATAAAGTTGAGGAAGCTATAGGTAGCGGGGCGAGTAGACAACGTATTCAGGAGAATATTGATAACGGGACATTGGCTGGATACCTTACAAGTAGTTATAAGGCAATTTTTGATAATCCGGGAGTGCTGCCGCCTAAACCAGATCCTGCGGATACTTCAGATGCTGGGAAGGAGCTTATTGCTAAATATGATGATATCAAGAACCGTCTGACTGCTCCCACCCGATCAGTGGTATATAAAGGAGATTTAACCCTGGATGGAACGGAACTTACTGGGATTAACTATACGAATAAAGGGGGGGACGGTAGTTCAACGGATCCACATTACTGGTATATTGTTGACGGTAATTTAACCATTGATAATGAGGGTGGTCCGAATTCCGTTAAAGTGCGCGCCAATATTTTGGTGACAGGCAAAGTGGAGATTAGAGGGGAAGTAGAGTTTGATTCCACTATTTATGTTTTGAAGGATTCCACAAAGGACATAGAAGATTTCACTACAATAGTAGAGGATGCGTCTATTAAAGGATTGAATAACAAGGAATTGGTCCTGATCTCCCAGGGGCAGATCCTAATCAATCGGTTGGCAGCCTTTGATAATAATGAACCGAAGCCACTGGCAGCATTCTTTTATACTGATTCTGATGCAAAGCTTTATGGGGTAGGCTCCATATTCTCACTCAGCGGCGGATTCTTCGCTAAGGGAGATTTAACGATTAATGCAGTTCGCGGCATAGCCACTGGTAATAATTTAGGTATTAATATACAAAGCAATAATTTGATCCGGTTTAAGGCTATCTACAATGATCAAATATTTACTGACCAGAAAGCGGGACTTCCCCGTGTCAAAGCGATAAATATCCGGGTAGAGGAACTGAAGCTGGAATAGGCATAAGCTATATAGTCAAAACAATTGATTCATCAGGGTTATACACAAACAGTTTTGTAAACAAAGAGAAACGGATGCCGTTCCCGGAGGGAGTGCATCCGTTTCTCTTTGTTTGCGTTTATCTAATAGCGGTCTTCATTGGTTACAGTGACCTGAATGGTATCCGTAATACTGGAATTCTCTTTAGAAGTAACGGTGATTTGGGCAGTGCCTTTAGTTTTACCTGTTATGACTCCTTCCCCGGTGAGCTTTACCACAGCTGGATCACTAGTGCTCCATAACAGCTTCCCTTCTACATCCTTAATGGTCATAGTTGTAGGGAACACACCAAGATCATTTCTGAACAGGTCATGTTCAGTACCTAATTTGATACTCAATGTATCTGGCAGGGAAAGATCAGTTAATCCGCTGCCCACAGTGACGTTCCATATAGCTTCGACCGGATGGTCAGCCGGCGCTCCGATTAAGGAAGCTTTGATAACCACCGGATGGTCAGTAGCCGTGATCTTTAGACCTTTAAGTTCAATAATGCTAGTGTTTGGTTTGTCAATCTTTTCTACATATTCACCGCCTTTGTCTAACAGTTCCCATTTGTAATCGGCAGGGTCCGCATCCTCTGGCAGTTCTACCTTAATGGTTAATTCAATCTTCTCATCAACATGTACTGAGTTTGGTCCCCAAATGGCAATCTCACGAACGGTATTAGTGAAGGTTACCTTATACTCCTTCGGAGCTGTTCCGTCTGGATAAGCATCAGTTATGGCGACTACCATTAGGGTAACCTCGCCGGATTTATCAGCTGCTAATGTAGCATGATCCTTAAGCGTGCCGCTTGCATCCTCGCTGAGCTTAGCTCCTGCTGCATTATCGTCTCCTTCTTTAATACTCCACTTATATTCTTTAACGTTATCATTTGCAGTATTATAACTGGCTACGTATTCGGCGGAAGTGTTTATCAGCACCGTTTTGGGGCCACTGATATTGAGTTCTGGTGTCATTACTTCAACATCAGCACTATCCGTCACTGTTTTGCCGCTGATATCTGTTACTGTAAGCTTAATCTCGGCTGTTCCTTCAGCAATCCCCCTGACTATACCAGTGTCGGAGATTGTTGCAATCCCCGGATTAAGAGATTCCCATTTGAAGGTTGTAGTTTCTTTATTGATATCGACCGGAAGATAAGTAGCGAGAGGGTCCATGTTCAGGCTGGTGTTAATACTGATTCTCGCTGGAACCAAAGTGACGCACATTACTTTGACAATGGAATCAAAGCTTAGAGTGTCAAATTTCATTGTTACTCTTGGCAGCACCGGTGCTGGTATTGGTGTAGGTGTGGCTACTACGACTGGTGGCAATGTACCATCGAATAATCCGGAATTGAGAGTACCTCCATTGTTAGTGTGGAGCTCCTTCGCGATAAGAGTGCCATATATATTCCCGCTATCAAATTGTACATTGGCTAATGGGGCAAGAATAGTAGCTTTCACTGCTACATCTCTAATGCTTAGTATTTTTGCTTCCGGGAAATTTAAAACAATATGATTATTTTGGATATTGGTTAAGTCAAAACCGCCGCGAATTGAGATGTTTTCGCCATAGACGTTAATAATTACCGTCGAGTTTTGCGGTGCATTAATTTTTACATTATTTAAGAGCACATCGTTGGAACTGCCAGGTTTTACATCGAATATATTTAAGTCTGAATGCGAACCAACAAAACTAAGATTATCAACACTGCCATTGGAAGCTAGTGAGGCCAGAGTTTTTGATTGGAGTTGTAGATATTCCCCAGTTTCATTGAAATTTATTATTTTTCCAGGAGTTACTTTGGTAGCAGTATTGTTCTGGCTTACTTGGGAAGTTCCGCCGTAAACTACATCGCCTGTGATTGAAGCACCGTTTGATGAATCAAATATGAAATTTCCACCAACAATCAACGCATTACTTCCTACGCCATTTGGTCTGTTTAGTCTATAGCTAGAGAATTGTGCATTGCCGCCGACAGCCATCCGACCATTTGTTTGGGCACTATTAATACTGGTATCACCCAGAATAAAGGCAACAAATTCATTGCTAATACTATTTATCGTGTTATAAATTTTAGTAGAATCTGTTAGAACCGGAGTAGTTGCAGCAGTCTGCATTGAATGCAAATCCTCAAAGCTCAAAATAGAGTTATCCAACTGGTAATGAGCAACTTTCTCAGTAGGTACTGCCTTGACGGTGAAGGTGATACCTTCAGCTAAATCAGGTACATAAGTCAGACCATCTGCTGACAAATGATACGTGAGTTTACCAAGATTCTTGGTAAGTGTGTAGCCTGATGCGGGGGTGCCGCTCTGAGTAAGGCCTAGAGACGATAAATTGCTGAATTCTAACTTTGATGGGAATACCTCGGAATACTGGATATCTGAGATCTCCAGATTCTGAACACCTTGATCTCCTTGCTCCACAGCGCTGGCTGGGATGCTGTTAGGTTTCACATTATACGTAATAATTGATGGCTCACCTTTCTCCACTGTTTTGGGAGATAAGGAACGGCTGATAGTCAAATTAGATTCTACCTTCTGTACATCAATGGTGATAGTCTCGGTTGCAAGAGCTCCTTGTTTGTCTTTGGCAGTAATCTCAATCTTCAGCGTGCCATCCTCATGTAACGGGTTATTGAAGGTATGAGAAAATGTTGCACCTGATTTGACCGTCGTCTCCTTCATGGTATCTACCGATACGTAGGTGCCCTTTTCTTTGTCAATTAGCTTACTTATGTTAATGGACGTTAAGAGATCCTTGTCCTTGAGATCAAGGTCAGTAGCCGCATAACTTACAGTGAGCTTATCCTGATATGAAGGCTTGGTACTCTTGTCCTGCGGTGTATAAATATTAATCTTCGGAGCGTGATTGGCGCCGGTGAACGCACGGTACATGGTATTGACGAACAACATCTGTTCCCAATCCGGGAAGCCTTTACTTGTATGTCCCGTACCGGAGAAGGTAATATTACCGACAGAATAAGTATAGAAATGATTGTAGCTATCATCTGTATCCCGCTCTGAACCTGATATGTTGTACCAGGGAATTACATCTGCACGCTCGAGATTCAGCGGAAAGAACTGGTCATGAGTAGTGGCAACAGTGTATCTGCCCGAATCATTACCTGCTTTGGTTAGATTGAATGGGTACTGGGTCAAAAGTCCTTGGTTGACCGGAACAACTTTAGTAGAAGTATTTACAGCATTGCCGCCCAGATATGTCCGGGGCAGCGTCTGTCCTACCATATCGTGGAAATAAGAACTCCAGTAGTTATAGTTCTTGACTCCGTTTGTTGTACTTTCCGGATAAGGATCAAGCTCCGTAGTACTCGTGATATAATCAACCTCCCGGAAAATGGTATCATGCGTCAGCATCAGGCTTTGCTTTGTTTCTTCAGCGAAGGCTTTGACTGCATCGGCTGATGCTTTGGACAACATCGGTGTGGTAGCCCTGTCATACATGTCTAGGAAACCGAACACGACCATATCAAAGTTCCCGTTCAGTCCTGAGGTTTTATCAGTGGTACTAGCATTTTCGGCGATGTAATTATTAAACCAGGTCATATCGTGCGGTGTGATTATCAGTTTATAGTAGTCGGGATTATTTAAGTAAGCTGCTTTCATGTTTTTGTTAGTGGTGCTTAGCAAATCACTTTCTGTCTTGCCGGCAGGCATAATCTGTAGAACCTTAATCTCCGGCTTAACGCCCTTATAGAGGATATTTCCTGTGTCAAAGTCTTTAAGTCCACTCAGTGTGCTGATTTCAATCCTCCAATACAGCGGCCCTGAGAAGGTAGAGGGAAGAGTATAGCTTAAAGTATCTGAGGGTGAGGTGATTTCTTTACTGACAACTACATTGTCTTCTGTGACAGGCAAAGAAGAATCCACATTAATATATAATTTGATCCGAACTTGAGTTAAGTCTGGGATATTATCAAGCCTGATGGAGAAGTCCAGTTTATCTCCGGATTCAAACACCTCAGTAGGATTCTCGCTGTAATTAGCGGGCTTGCTGGTAAGGGTCAATCTGGGCCTCTGTTTAAGAGTCCCCATTTTAGACCAGTTACCAGCCTTTACCTCAGTTGTAAAAGTGTCGAGTGCAGCCTTGTCCTTCAGAAAAGTAATATTGGTGCGAGTTGCAGTGCGGTAAGGATTAAATGTTTCATACAGGACACCTTGTGTGTCTTTGGTATTTTGCTGGGTAAAGGTTTCTTCACGAAGAATAACATTCAAGCCTTTACTAATGTAGTAATCGGTGATCTCTTTAGCTTTGAGTTTGGTAATGTCGTTTTCGACAGAAGTGGTCTTATGAGCTGCAATACGCTCATCAGGGGTAGAGGACCCCGTGCTGTTAACTTTCTTTTTGTTGAATGCCCCTTTACCGATATAGACAGCATCGTATTTACCATCCCAGTCATCACGCAGGGATACGAAGCGCTTCATAGTCATTGTATCAATCTTGACGTTGGCTAATCCCTGAAGACCATCGAGTTCACTCTTGGGGTATTTATCATTGGCATCCAGTGCCAAGCTTGCAGTGCTGGTTGGATCAGTGATCTCAAGAATACGGATGGTATACGAACTGTCTACTACTGCATTGACTGAAAGAACAAAAGAATGGACAAACAAAGCAATTAATATAGCCGCAAATGTACCCCCTGAAACTAGAAACCATGTTCTCCGCCGGAATGATTTCATCTAGCATCTCCCCCGTAAAGATATTAATAATCGATTGGTAGATTTATCGAAACTTTCGCTAAAATTGACCAAGTATTGGAAATCCTAATTGTAAAAATAACGGTTATATGCTATATATCATTCTAGGACAATTTACCTCTATAGGCAATCATAATATATGAAAAATTTACCTCAAATTTAAGTAATTAGAACTAGAAAACCATTGAAATTCCGGGAAAATGATTTCTGTAACACGCAAAGGACTACATATACGAAATCGGTATGAGTTTCCAGAAGGTTAGCAGCTTTGGATCCTTTTATTGCTAAATTATGTAAGTTTCTAACCAGTAAGAAAAATTAAACGGGTGAGAGCTGGAGATGAGTAACTTTGCCAATCATAAAAAAAAGACTGGGAGACTTGCTGGTAGATAACGGCATTATCTCGCAGGAGCAGTTGACCGAGGCTCTAGCCGAACAGCGCAAAACCAAACGCAAGCTTGGTGATCTGCTGATCTCGCAGGGTTATATTACCGAGCAGCAGCTAATTGAAGTATTGGAATTCCAGCTTGGCATACCTCATGTAAGCTTGTTCAAATATCAGATTGACCCGGCCATTACGCAGATTATTCCGGAGAGTATGGCCAAACGATATCAGGTGCTCCCGTTCATGAAGGAAGGCGGCAAGCTGATGGTGGCTATGGCTGATCCGTTGGACTATTTCGCCATTGAGGATTTGCGGATGAGTACAGGGTTCAGAATCGAACCTGCGATTTCCACCCGGGATGAGCTGCAGCGGGCGATTGCCCGGCATTACGGCATGCGTGATTCTATGAGCCAGATGATGGTTGAACTGCCCACCCAGGAAGAAATTGAAGAGACGGAGATTACCGATGAAGATTCGCCTATAGTCCGGCTGGTCAATCAGATGATTCAGCAGGCAGTGGCCTTGCGGGCATCCGATATCCATGTAGACCCGGGTGAGAATAACCTTTCTATCCGTTACCGGATTGACGGCACGCTGCGTACGGAACGTGTAATTCCCAAACAGATGCAGGGCTTTATTACAGCCAGACTGAAGATCATGGCGAAGCTGAACATTGCGGAGCGCAGGCTTCCGCAGGACGGGCGTATCAAGATGCAATTCGATTACAAAATGGTTGATATCCGCGTATCTTCACTGCCGACCATGCACGGGGAGAAAATTGTACTCCGGCTGCTGGATCTCAGCACAGGCGTGAAATCAGTGGACAGTCTTGGCTTCAGTGAGTCGAATGCTGCTGTTTTTAGAGAAATGATTGCCAGACCATACGGGATTTTGTTGATTACTGGCCCAACAGGGAGCGGCAAAACGACAACCTTGTACTCTGCGTTGAACCAATTAAATGTGGAGAGCACAAATATTATAACGGTTGAAGATCCGGTAGAGTATCAGCTCGAAGGAGTCAATCAAGTGCATGTGAATGCTGCTGTTGGCCTTACCTTCGCAGCAGGGTTGCGTTCGATTCTCCGGCAGGACCCTAATATCGTAATGGTAGGGGAGATTCGAGATACCGAGACGGCAGAAATTGCAGTCAGAGCATCGTTAACCGGTCATCTTGTCCTGTCGACGCTCCATACCAATGATGCTATCAGTACTATATCGCGCCTTAGAGATATGGGCGTTGAGCCTTATCTGATTGCATCTTCCCTGATTGGGGTAGTAGCCCAGCGGCTGGTGCGTAAAATCTGCCCGGACTGCAAAGAAAAGTACAAGCCGTCTGAGCAGGAAGCGATCATGCTGCGAAAATATAGTCTGCCAACAGACAGTCTCCATCGCGGACGGGGCTGCGGCAGTTGTAGCACTACAGGTTACCGTGGACGTATTGCCATTCACGAGGTGTTAACTATCGATGACCATATGCGGCAATTGATTACGGATCTGGCATCCGTCGATGAACTGAAAGCTGCCGCGCGCGAACGCGGGCTTGTGCAGCTAATGGAGGATGGCTTCCTCAAGGTTACACAGGGAACCACGACGCTCCAAGAGGTTCTGCGGGAAACGGTATCGCAGTAAACAAGTCTTAATTAAGCTGACAAAACGTTGAGGAGGATAGCCAGTGCCGACATTCACGAGAGACATTATACAACTGCTTCATATGGCCTATACCTCCAAGGCTTCCGACTTGCATATCTCTGTAGGTTCAGCGCCGGTAATACGCATTGATGGAACCCTGTATCCGGTTGAAGGGGAACAGGTCACAGCCGGGGAATCGCTGGCAATGGCAGAGGTGCTTATGGAGGAGCGGCATAACAGTATTTTTAATGAGACCGGTGAGATTGATTTCTCCTACCCGCTTGATAATGGAGTGCGTTACAGAGTAAATGTGTACCGTCAGCGGAGCGGAGTAAGCATCGCAGCCCGGTCTATTCCCGCTGAGATTCCGTCGCTGGAGCAGCTATCCATGCCTCCGATTCTGGCATCTCTGGCAAAGAAACCGCAAGGTCTTATCCTGGTGACAGGTCCTACGGGCAGCGGTAAATCATCAACGCTGGCGGCGATGATTCATTCCATCAACCAGTCCGAGAGCAAGCATATCGTGACCCTTGAGGATCCTATAGAATTCTTGCACAGCCATGGCAAATGTCTGGTGGATCAAAGAGAAGTGGGGAGTGACACAAACAGCTTCGCCAGCGGTCTCCGGGCAGCATTGCGGCAGGATCCGGATGTCATTCTGGTGGGGGAAATGCGTGATTTGGAGACGATCTCGGCAGCCGTTACTGCTGCTGAGACTGGACACTTAGTATTAGCAACTCTACATACGACCGATGCGCCGCAGACGATTGACCGGATTATCGACGCCTTTCCAGGCCATCAGCAGAATCAGATTCGTTCCCAGCTGGCTTCGGTTATGCTGGCTGTAGTCAGCCAGCGCTTATTCCCGAGAGCTTCGGGCCGCGGGCGATTATGTGCAACAGAGATTCTGGTGAATACGCCGGCTGTTGCCAACCTGATCCGGACGGAGAAGACGCATCAACTGAAGAATGTCATGCAGACAAGCAAGGCGCTGGGTATGCACACACTGGAGATGAACATCCGTGAATATCTTGCGGGAGGGCTTGTACATCCTGCGGCGGCCAAAGCGTATATGAGTGAGGTGAATGGCTGATGGCATTATTCGAATATCAGGTCAAAACAGCGGCGGGCAGGCCGATCAAAGGCAAGCTTACCGCTACGGATAAGCCGGCAGCCATGGATGAGCTCCGCAAACGCGGTCTGACGGTGTTCTCGCTGGTGGAACGTAAAACTTCCATTCTGCAAATGGATATTTATATAGGCAATCCGGTTAAAACTATTCACTTTATTATTTACTGCCGCCAGTTCGCGACACTTATGCGTGCCGGAGTGTCCATTGTAGATGCTACGCGTATCCTGGCAGAGCAGACGGACAGCAAACCGCTGCGTAAGGCGCTTCAAGATGTTGGTTCCAGCTTGCTGCGAGGGGTTTCATTCTCGCAGGCAGTTCAGGATCACAAGCGGATCTTTCCACCGCTGTTTGTCAGCATGATTCGCGCCGGTGAGGAATCCGGGAATATGGAAGGAACGCTGGAGCGGCTGGCAATATTTTTTGAGAAGCAGCATACAACAACCGAGAAGATAAAATCTGCGCTGACTTACCCGATTACTGTTGGGGTGATGGCAATAGGAGCAGTGATTTACCTGTTATGGGCAATTGTGCCGCAGTTTGTCACCATGTTTGAGTCTTTTGATGCCGAGCTTCCGGCGATTACCAAGATGGTACTGGCACTCAGCAAAAGTATTCAGGGGCAATGGTATTTCTGGATTCTGGGGGTACTTCTCTTAGTAGTTGCCTATCAAATAACTAAACGTACCGAAAAAGGTGCCTATGCACTTGATTACGCCAAGCTGAAGATTCCGGTCTTTGGCAAGTTGAATCAGAAGGGCTCGATTGCGCAGTTTACCCGGACATTCTCTTCCCTCTACGCCAGCTCGGTGCCCATCCTCCAATCCCTGGCTATTGTAGAGGAAGTGGCAGGCAATAAGGTAATCGGGCGTTATATCCGCAGTGCAAGTGATTCCCTTAGACAGGGAAATCCGCTCTCTGAGCCGCTGAAGAAGGCATGGGTATTCCCACCGCTGGTTACACAGATGATTGCCATTGGTGAAGAGACCGGAGCGCTGGATACGATGTTATCCAAGGTCGCTGACTTCTACGAGATGGATGTAGAGAATACAGTTGACCGTCTAAAATCTCTATTAGAACCACTATTGATTGCCTTCCTGGCGGGAGTAGTCGGGGTGATCGTAGCAGCTATCATGCTGCCGATGTTCAGTCTGTACAGTAATATGTGAACCTTACGGTTCCTTGCAATTATTGAGAGGGGTGACGCCGGAAAGGCGGAGCGGAAGCTGAAGCTGCTTCCGCAGGTGCTGGACGATGGAGAGAACTGCTTCTATACCAAGAGCAATACAGCAGGAAGGTAGCAACATAGGATAAGGTTTCTGTCGGAACATCACACACTACTATTATCAAGGGGGAAACGAAATGTTGGCACAGGCAATTAAGAGAAGACTCAGCAAGGAAGAGAATCAGAAAGGGTTTACGCTGATTGAGTTACTGGCGGTTATCGTTATTTTGGGGATAATTGCGGTTATTGCGATTCCGTTGATTGGGAATGTAATAAATAATGCAAAGGATGACTCCAATCTTACTACGGCTTCTCAAGTATATAATGCTGCTCGTTTATACATGGTCAGCGAAAAAGGTGGAGCATATAATAGTACTACTTTGGCTGATCTTACATTAGATAATCTTCAGGGGGAAGGTTTCTTGGATGATCCGGTGTATCTTCCAAGCACAAAAATAGAACTTTCTGGTGTGACGGTTCAATTTGATACAGATGGTAAATTAGTTGATGTAAGTGGCGTGGCAGTTACTTTGACACCAACAAGTGGGACTGCCGTGAATTTTTCTGCCGAAGAGGTTCTTAAGGCTGAAAAAGATTAATTTAAATATGACTTCTCAAAGGAATCGGAACCATTCCGATTCCTTTTTTAAAATCCCCGAAAGGGACACTAACCCATCATGACTATTTTTATCGCAATCTATATAACTCTACTAGGCCTCACGCTCGGTTCTTTCTATAACGTAGTAGGACTACGGATACCGGCAGGAGAGTCTTTACTGAATCCGCCATCGCAATGTCCCAAGTGCGGGACGCGGCTTACGCCACTGGATCTGATCCCGGTTCTCAGCTATCTGTTATCGCGGGGGAAGTGCCGGCATTGCGGAACTAGGGTGTCACCAATGTATCTATTTGGAGAAGCCGCAACTGGACTATTATTTCTGGTGATGTATCTGAAATTCGGCCTCACGCTTGAGGGAATTACAGGGATGCTGCTGGTCAGCCTGGCGGTCATTATTACAGTCTCTGATCTGAGATATATGCTGATTCCTGACAAAGTGCTGTTATTCTTTGCGCCGGTATTTCTGGTACTGGTTCCTTTCATGGCGGAAGTCCCGCTATGGTATCATTTGCTTGGCGCTTTAAGTGGTGGAGGCGTTCTCCTTCTGCTGGCCCTGTTTGGGGGAATGGGAATGGGCGACGTCAAGCTGTTTGCACTGCTGGGCTGGATCATCGGCTGGCCAAATGTCATTGTGGCGTTTCTGTTGGCTTGTGCGCTGGGCGCCGCCATCGGAGGAATTATGCAGCTGCTAGGCATTGTCCAGCGCAAACAGCCAATCCCGTTTGGACCTTTCCTGGCTCTGGGTTCACTGCTCTCATATCTGTTCGGCCCGGACATCATCGGCGCATATCTTTCGTTTATCGGTTAGGAGGAACATCATCGGATGCTGAGATTAGGTCAACAAGCGGTCGGGATTTCCATTGAGGAATCCGCCATACGCTGCGTCAGCTTGAAGAAGAATAAAACATGGGAATTCCGCAAGAAGAAAGTCCTTCCGCTGCATCCGGGCATGATTGTCGAGAATCAGATTGCTGACGGTGAGTCGCTGCTGGATATCCTTAAGCCCTGGGTTAAAAAACAAGGCCTTCGCGGTTCGAAGGTGTCCCTGGCTATTCCACCTGCTCAAATCATTATCCGTAAAATGAGTATTCCCAGCACTAATGAAAAACAGCTGGAGCAGCTTGTGAAGCTGGAGGTAGAAACGGGTCTGCATCTGCCTTTTGAAAATCCGGTGTATGATTACGTTACAACAAGCGTGGATGAAAATCAGAGCCATCTGCTGGTATTTGCCGCGCCACGCAAGCCGATTCAGGATTATATCGATGTCCTGGAAGCGGCAGGTTTACGGGTGGGCAGTGTCGAGATTTCCGCTACGGCGTTAGCAAGAAGCATCATGCTGAATCAGGGCGAAGCCTTTGCAGAAACGATGCTGATCCATCTGGAGCAGTCACTGCTGGATATCTATATGTTCCGTGAAGGCAATCCAGTCTTTATCCGTACGATTAATGTTGCCGATCTGCAAGCGGGCAGAGCAGAGCCGGTAGCTCCACCTATGCAGGAAGAGATCAAATACAGGTCGGAGGCCGCCGCTACGCATGAGAGTGTGGAAGAACATCTGTCACCTGAACAGATGCTGGAGATTACAGCTGAAATCTCGCGGATGCTGAACTTCTACCAATACAGCTTGCACGATGGCAGTACCCGTATCAGCAATGTACTGATTACTGGGACTTCAGGCATCCGCAGCCAGTTGCATGAGGAGCTTAGCCAGTCTTTATCCGAACAGGAGATTATCCCGGTAAGTCTGGATCAGTTGGAGACCAGTGCGGCTAGAAGCCAGAACCTGCAATTGAATAGCTACCGGATTGCAACCGGAGCTGCACTGGGTTCGGGTGCACAGCATATTAATCTCTTGCCCCGAGAAGATCGTGAGGCCATGTTATTTCCCTATTTGGCCATTGCACTGGTCGGAATCTGGCTGCTGGGCATAGTGGGCACCGGGATCTTTTATGCAGCGAATAAGGGGCAGATTAACGATCAGTCGGAGCAGATCCAGGGTCTGCAGGACCGGAGCGCATTGCTTCAATTGGAGCTGGCCAAAGCTAATAACGGCGGTTCAGGCAAGCTGGACCGTAAAGCGGCCGTTGAAGAGATCCTGAAGTACAAGCTGAATATTGTTTCTGTATTAAATGAGCTGGCTTCCGGGCTGCCGCACGGGGCTTCGCTTAGCAATATTGGTTACACATACCTCAGCTCCATTGATCTGACCGTCAAGATGCTCAGAATGGAGGATGCTTCCGAATATCTCGCTGAACTGCGCAAAATGTCCTTCACGGTTGACGTGAGTATTCAGAAGCTGTCTGAAGGAGATCCGTCCGGAAGTACGCAATCTCCAGCGACTCTAACGAGATTCTACACGGCAATATATCATGTGAATTTGGCGAAAAGCACGCAGCAGGATGCTGATGCAGCTAACCCGGGGGAGGCGGATGAAAATGGAACAAATCAATAAATACCGCTCGCCTATTGTGCTGGGGGTTCTTGTCCTGTTCCTGCTGTTGTTCGCGTTCTTCCTTCTGGGGTTCCAGCCTACAAACAGCAGGATTGCGGAGCAGGAATCAGAGATGTCGCAGCTGGAGCAGCAAAACAGCCTCATGGAGAATAAAATAGAAGAGCTGAACCGTTCATCGGTGAATGACGATACTCAGGATGCACTTCTGGCCCAGCTTCCGCGCGGTGACGACAGCGAGCAGCTTATTCTCGATCTGCGAGCCATTGGAACAATGACCAATGCCAGACTGAAAGATATCGGGTTCACGCTGGATGATACAAATCCCATTCAGGTTATGACCGGTTCCTCCGAAGCAGTGTTCCCTACCGTGAAGGCCCTGAAGATGACGGCCTTGGTGGAAGGAACTTATACTAATGTGCGAAGCTGGATGACTGCACTACAGCTTCTGCCCCGCATTATTAATGTGGACGCATTCAGTTTCCAGCACTCCAGCGATTCCGGCAACATTATTTCAGCCAATATTACTTTTACGGCCTACTATGAGAAGTCGTCAGAACCCCTAGAAACTTCGGCACAAGTTGCGGCTCTGGATCAAGAGCAGCAGCCCTGAGCTTAGGCAAGCATAGGTAGTGCTTTTTGCCCTATATAGTTCCATTTATTCCAGCTCTGGCCCCTATAAACAGGAGGGCGGAGCTTTTTTATGCTGTTTTGGGGTTTAACCGTTTACACATGGGGTAGTATTGGGTATTTTAGCTTACGGGCTATCGTAAGTTATATAGTACTTATCGCAGCAGTTGAAGAGAAATAGTTCTTCAATTTATAAAACAGGATTACAAGGAGGCATTCAGGATGAACAAAAAAATGTTGATCGGTTCATTAGCACTATCACTGGGTCTGGTTTCTGCGGGAAGCGGAGCACTCGCGGCTTCGCCAGCGGTGGGAATAGAGGGAGTAAGAACAGTAGCGGTATCTGCACCAGGCAAAGAAGGCCCCGCTACAATTAATAACCTTACGGTACGGAGTGTGATTCCGTTGGTTGTCCATGCCAAAGCACTGTATACGTACGCAAGCCGGGGAGGCAATGAATACAAGCCGGAGCTATTCACCTACAAAACGCTTGAATACCGTTATCTGTCCAGTGACCTTGGCACGAAGCAGCAGCTGATGAACTATATTAAGAAAGCGTACACGCATAATGCTGCAGCTTTCTATGTACAGACACAGTTTCTGGAATATAACGGAAGAATGGCCCAGGTCCATGCGGACTTAGGCAATACACTGGATTATACGAAGGCAACAGCCCGGATGATCTCAAAAACGGCACAAGCTGCAGTGTTTGAGCTGACTGTGCCAGGTGAGGGTTCAGATGGAGTTACCGAAACCGTAACGGTGAAGCTGAAGAAGGTAAGCGGCTACTGGAGAATCGACATGTCGCCGGATACTCTTTTCTAGAGGGGATGGAGAACTGCACTCAGTGCAGCAGCTCCGCAGGATGAAGAATACCGGCAATCCGGCCTTGATCGGTCACGATAATACAGTCGTTTCTCATCGGTTCGGGACGCTGCATGGCTTCGGCCCAGAGTGTTTCAGCCGGGGTGGAGATGTCAGCCACCAGAGGTTTGCGGTTCATCAGCTGGGATACAGGTTCATGGTAGAATCTGTCCATACCCATCCGGCCTGTAGCCTTGAGGAAGAAGCGTTCGCACATAATCAGTCCCACGGGTTCATTGCTGCTGCTGCGGACGACGATGCATTTGGACTCCGGATGCTGGAACAATACCCTCAGGGCTTCGCGGCAGGTAAGGGATGGCAGCACAGCCGGAGCCTGGCGGAGGATCGCAGACAGATTGGTTATTGATGCTGTAGTCATAAGAATTCATCCTTTCTGAAGAGGTCTACTTCAACTGTAGCGCGCAATCGTAAATTATAATGGCTTCCCGGGTAAGCCCTATGTAAAGGATGCCATTATTTATTAAAAAGCATGCTTGGACTACAGTTTGAGTTTCCGCCTAATGTTACGCACGAACGGCTGTGCCTCCCTTTTACAAGGAGGGCACAGCCGTTTTTACTTGCAGCAGCTTATTGGCCCTTTACTCCGTCCTCCACCAGCTGTCTGCCCGGGGATTCCGGCTGGGCAGATTTGCTCATGCCGCCGCGGTTGATGGCAATGACGCGTTTCTGGGCGTAGTAGACATCACGGGAGAGCTTGTTTTTCTCCATGGCTTTGCCGTCCACATAGCGGGTAATGTAAGTCTCTACTACATAGCCGGTTTTGCCGGCCTGCAGTACCCTTGTTCCGCCCCGGGGGAGCGAGGCATCGCTCACATACTTGTCGGTGGGAGGAAGTACCTCAACAGTGCGGGATTCTACGGAATAAGTAACGTTTCTCGGAAAAGTACCGAACAGCTTGACAGTCAGCGTGCGCCCCTGGACTATGGATTTGATAATCAGATATTTGCCGGTATTGTTGCGGAAGCGGAAGTTAATATAGCCCTCGGCAAAAGTGGCATCCTGGCCCTTGGGCAGGTAGCTGACCGGAAGAGAATGGTTGCGCCGTTCAACGATCTCAAGCCCGGAGCGCAGCGCGGCATTATACAGGGTGCTGGAGACCTGGCAGATTCCCCCGCCCGTGCCGGGCTGCAGCTTGCCGTTTACAATCACCGGGGCCTCGCGGAAGCCATATTCCGCCTGGGCCTTCTGGATCGCTTTTCCGTAATCGAAAATAGCGCCAGGCGGCAGTATGGTCCCGTTGACTGCTTTGGCGGCAGCCTCCACATTGAAGCTGCGCCCGGGTCCGCTGGCCCCGAGTGAGGTGCTGAACTGGGTGATTTTGCGCTCGATGCCTTGATCCTTGAGCGCCTGCAGTGTGACATTCGGCTGCTTGACCGTTAAGGGCACCTCCAGCAAAATACGTTTACCCTCCAGTGCCCCGTTGCCGGCAAGCCGGGTTGGTACGGCCGCCTGCAGGGCAAGCTCCAGCGCATGCCAGTCTACCTCGAAGGAGGTGGTCCCGGGAGTATAGACGACACGGTCATCACTGGTAATCTGCCGCACCGCGTCGACAGGAACGCCGAAGGATTCTTTTTCCCAGGCCGGACTTAGGCTGTTCATGAGCTGCGAAATCTCCAGATGAGTTCCGATATTCCAGTTCCCGTTCCAATTGTACCGGGCCTGTACCCGGTCCATTAGCGGACCGTCCGTCAGTGTCTTCAGGGCGCGCCGGAATTCCTGGGCTTCATAGGTTACCCCTGCCTGCTGCAGTGAGACACTCAGCCCGGTATCCCCCTTGGCCTTCAGGGTGAGCGGCGTAGCTTCCAGCGCCTGAAGTCTTGCCTCCAGCGCGGCCGTCACCTCGGTGATGTCCCGGCCGCTGATATCCCAGCCGGCAATGGCAGTTCCCTTGGGCAGGGTGGTCTGGGTGCCATATAAATGAAACCCTCCGGCAACCAGCGAGCCGGCCAGAATCAGGCCGAAACCCGCGATGAGGGCAGCGTGTACTTTTTTCATAAGCAATCTCCTTCTGTAGGGGCGGATTTGCGCCGGAAGCGGCGCGGGCCATGGACACAAGTGTTAAGGAACGCCTGGGAATGCCGATATATATAAGAGCTGGAGCTGGAGTAAACCTGATATTTTTATGTATATGTAAGGATTCGGTAAAACTTTCGGGTACTCAAGGGGTTAGGGATTTGTTACAATAGATACGCCTGCGATAATAATGCAGTTTATGGAAGCTTCCGCAGTTTGGTGCCCGGTGGACAAGGCCCGGCGGAATATGTCAGAATCGGGAAGTGAAAAGATGATCGAGATGCAGGATGTATGGAAGACCTATCCTAACGGAACCCATGCGCTCCAGGGGATATCTGTCAAGATCGACCGTAATGAGTTCGTGTATGTCGTCGGACCGTCCGGCGCAGGTAAATCAACGTTCATGAAATTAATTTATAGAGAAGAAACACCGACCAAAGGACAGATCTCAGTAGGCGGGTTCAATATCGGCAAGCTTAAGCCCCGCAAGATTCCTTATGTCCGCCGCAACATCGGCGTGGTGTTTCAGGATTTCCGCCTGCTGCCGAAGATGACGGCTTATGAGAATGTTGCTTTTGCCATGGAGGTTATCGAGGCGCCGAAGAAGGTTATCAAGAAACGTGTGAATGAAGTGCTCGATCTGGTGGGACTGCGCAGCAAAGCGGGACGTGAGCCCTCACAGCTCTCAGGGGGAGAGCAGCAGCGGATCGCCATTGCCAGAGCCATTGTCAACAATCCTTCCGTCATTATTGCGGACGAGCCTACAGGCAACCTGGACCCGGAGACCTCCTGGGGCATTATGCAGCTGCTGGATGAGATTAATTTTCGCGGAACAACGATCGTAATGGCTACCCACAACAGGGATATTGTCAACAAAATGCGCAAACGGGTGCTGGCTATTGAGAACGGGACGATTGTCAGAGACCAATTGAGAGGGGATTACGGTTATGAGTTTTAAAACCTTCTTGCGGCATGTGCGGGAAGGCTTCAAAAACGTATTCCGCAACGGCTGGATGTCAGTGGCCTCCATCACGTCCATCGTTGTCTCTCTCTTCGTGCTCGGAGTGTTTATATTGCTGGTGCTCAATGTCAATGAAGTAGCGGACAAGGCAGACAGCCAGGTGCAGATCAACGTGCATCTGACGCTGAATACGGACCAGAAAATGCGGGAGAAGCTGGAAAACGAAATCGGCAGTATGCCGGAAGTCAGCAAGGTGGAGTTCGTCTCCAAAGAACAGGGTCTGAAGGAATTCCGTGAAGATATGGGGCCGGATGCCGCCGAGCTCCTGGAAGGCTTCGATGAAGATAATAATCCGCTGCCGGACAAGCTGCTCGTAGAGGTGATCGAGCCGACAACTGTTCCGTTTGTAGCTGAGAAGATAGAAGCGCTGAACAAGACCCATGAAGAGCAGCCGATCTACAAAGTGAATTATGGCAAAGGCTCGGTGGAGACCTTGTTTAAAGTAACTAAGGCTGTGCGCAACATCGGGTTTATTTTTGTGGCAGGTCTGGCGCTGATGTCCATGTTCCTGATCTCGAACACCATCCGCGTAACGATTCTCGCCCGCCGCAAGGAAATCGGCATCATGAAGCTCGTAGGGGCAACGAATTATTTTATCCGCTGGCCGTTCTTTATTGAAGGAGCACTCATCGGGCTGATCGGCTCGCTGGTTACTTCGGGTGCGCTGTATGTGGGCTATAGCAGTCTGGTCTCTTCGGTGCAGGGAGATCCGATGCTGGGGCTGCAGCTGATCCCATTTCAAGATATCTGGCTGCTGCTGTGCGGACTGCTGGTTGGCCTCGGAGTATTGATTGGTGTGTGGGGAAGTACCGTATCGATCCGCAAGTTCTTGAAGGTATAGCATAAATAAAATTCACATTTGAACAAAGGACGGGGAGTGCGAGTTGAAGAAGATTGTCGCCGGAATAGCCGTAATGTTGCTGGCTGTCACAATGTTCGGGCCCTCTGACGGATATGCCAAGAAAACAAGTGTTGCCGAGATTGACAAGCAGCTGAAGCAGCTGCAGCAGGAGGTCCAGGCGGCCAAAGCGGCGCAGGAGAAGGCGGCATCCCGCAATCAGGAAGCGCAGCACTATAAGAATAAGACGACGCTGAATCTCCAGTATGTGCTGGACCAGATTGACCAGGTGAAGGGCGAGATGACGACCATTTCCGGTAAAATCGCCAGTACGGAGGAGTCGCTTAATGTGACGGCAACTGAACTGGACGATGCAGAGGCACGTGTGGCTTCCCGCGAAAAACTGCTGGAATCGCGTGTCCGCCTAATGTACACGGATGGTGCAGTCTCTTATCTGGATGTGCTGCTGTCTTCCACCAGCTTCTCGGATTTCCTCGACCGGGCCGATTCCCTGAAGATGATCGTGGATCAGGATCAGGATCTGCTGGTGCAGCATAAGCTGGACAAGCAGACGGTCATCGCGAAGAAGCAGGAGCTGGAGGGCCAATACGCCCAGGCTAAGCAGCTGTACACCGATCTGGAGTCCCAGCGCAGTGTGCTGAAGGAGAAGGAAGCGGAGAAGCAGGAGCTAATCGCTTACTACGATGAAGAGATTCAAGAGGCTGAGGTGATCTCCGAAGAGCAGAATGCCAAGCTGGTGCAGCTGGCCAGCAACCGCTCTGCCCTGGAGGAGCAGAAGGACAAGCTTAAGGCTGAGGAAGCTGCCCGCCGGGCAGCGGCCGCCAAAGCTGAAGCGGCACGCCGGGCGGCAGCAGCTGCTGCCAAAGCGGCCAAGGCCGCCAAGTCTGCGAGCAGCGGAAGCTCCATTGCCAGCGTAGAGGAATATGCCGGCGGTGACGGGCCGTTCCTGCTGCCGGTAGGCTCGGCGCGTGTCTCTTCGCCTTATGGTGTCCGGACGCATCCGGTTACGGGTGAAGTCGGCAAAATGCATACAGGCGTAGACTTTGCAGTTCCGCAGGGCACGAATATTCATGCCGCGGATTCCGGTACTGTCCTGGTGGCGGAATGGTGGAGCGGCTACGGCTATTGTGTAATCATTGACCATGGCGGCGGGGTATGGACGCTGTACGGCCATATCCGCGAAGGCGGAATCAAAGTGAAACCGGGAGAACGGGTAGAGCGCGGACAGACGATTGCCGAATCCGGTGCCACCGGACGTGTGACCGGACCGCATCTGCATTTCGAAGTGCGGGTCGACGGCAAGACGGTTAATCCTATGCCTTATCTGTAAATTTAAGCTCTAATAAATATAATTTGATTCAGCGGCATATACTGGAAGAGATGCCGTTTCTCATGGAACGGACCCTTGCGGGTGATAAGATGGACAAGAAGGGACGGTGGGAACATCATGTTAAAGAAGAGTACCGCGGCCTTTATGATCGTCGCCGCGCTGCTGTGCGGCAGCCTGCTGACCCTGGGCGTGACCGGCTATGCGCATGTATTCGGACAAGCGGCAGGCGAGGGAATTGCGACGGTCCTGCAGACAGCCGGACTGCAAGACAAGGAATCCAAGAAGCTAGGTACCGCCCTCAGCCTGATCGAGAGCAATTATTATGAGACCGTGGACCGCGAGAAGCTGATCGACGGCGCTGTCAACGGTATGATGGAAGCACTGGGCGACCCTTATTCCAACTATATGGGCAAGGAAACGGCAGCGAGATTCGAGGAGAGTATCGAAGGCTCGTTCTCGGGCATCGGTGCTGAAGTCTCCTCGGATAACGGCAAGGTCGTTGTAGTCTCGCCGATCAAAGGTTCACCGGCTGAGAAGGCCGGCATTCAGGCCAAGGATGTAATCCTCTCCGTGAATGGCGAATCGCTGGAGGGGCTGGAGCTTAATGATGCTGTAGCCAAAATCCGCGGCCCCAAGGGAAGCGATGCAACCCTGAAGATTCAGCGTACCGGTACAGCAGAGCCGCTCGAATTCGTCATTACCCGCGATGATGTGAGACTGGAAACGGTCTACGCTACGATGGAGAAGGACAATATCGGAGTGATCGAGGTTACGCAATTCTCACAGAATACTGGGAAGCGGTTCGAGGAAGAGCTGACCAAGCTGGAAACGCAAGGCATGAAGGGACTTGTCATTGATGTCCGCAATGACCCCGGCGGTGTGTTGCCGGTCGTTATCGAAATGGCAGAGCAGTTTGTACCGGCCGGCAAAGCCATCGTGCAGGTCGAAGACAAAAACAAACAGCGCGAGGTCAGCACCTCAAAGGGATCCAGTAAAAAGTATCCTGTAGTTGTGCTGATGAACAAAGGCAGCGCGAGCGCTTCGGAGATCATGGCAGGAGCACTGCAGCAATCTGCGGGTGCAAAGCTGATCGGTGAGGACTCGTTCGGGAAAGGCACTGTCCAGACCAGCTTCGAAGAGCAGCTGGGTGACGGCAGTCTGCTGAAGATTACGATTGCCAAGTGGCTGACACCAGACGGCACCTGGATTCACGGCAAGGGCATCAAGCCGGATATTGCGGTCGCCCAGCCGGATTACTTCTCGGTGGCGCCGATTAATAAGAGTGTAACGCTGCAATATAATATGAACAGCACGGATGTCAAAAGCGCACAGACGATGCTGGATGGTCTGGGCTATAAGCCGGGCCGCAAGGATGGATATTTCGATGCTGGAACCAAGGAAGCGGTCAAGAAATTCCAGAGCGCCGCTAAGCTGAAGTCAACAGGCGTGATTGATGCCAAGACCGCAGAAGCGCTGGAGCTGGCGCTGATCAAGGTCATTCAGGACCCGGCCAAAGACAATCAGCGGAATAAGGGAATCGAAGAGATCCGGAAGGAAATCAAGGCTACGGCGTCGAACAAGTAAGAAGGCTGATTCCAGCCTTCTTTTTTTCTACAAATAGAAGAAAGTTTATGTTGTACGCTAAAAGCTGAAGGCGATACAGAGTATTGCTGCTTCGATAACATAGACTCATTTTAGAGGACACCTAATACATTTCCACTAGTCCCGGACGAAAAGGAGTGTGACGAACGGTTTGAATGTGATGTTGGAACTGCTTGCTAGCTGGGGTACAGCGGTCATTCATCTGCTGATTCAGCCTTATTACTATATCGCTCTTATATTTATTGCACTCTATTACCGCAGGCAGGTTGCGCTGGAGCGGAAGCTCATCCATGTGAAGCTGCACAGCTGGGGCCGGGAAACATGGCGGACGGTGTGGACCGGCGGGGTTGCGGGACTTATTGTTTCCTTAGCAGCTGTAGCCTTGGGTATCTCTTTGTCCTATACGGCTGTAGCCTGCATCTGGGTGGTCAGTCTGGTATTAATGCTTTTTCGTGTGCGCTATTTATGCTTTGCGTATTCTATAGGTGTGCTGGGAATTGTACAGTTTGTTCTTTCGTTCTTTCCGGATACGCTGCAGAGCGGAGCCGCGGGAACGATTGCCGGGGCGCTGCGGGAGATGGATATCCCGGCGCTGCTGGTGCTGGCCGCGCTGCTCCATCTGGCTGAAGCGCTGCTGGCGCGATGGCAGGGCGCCAGGCTGGCGACCCCGCTCTTCCTGGCCGGCAAGCGCGGCAAGGTGGTCGGCGGCTACCAGCTGCAGGCCTTCTGGCCGCTGCCGCTGTTTCTGCTGATTCCCCCGGGTGCGGGAATCGGTGAACTGCCCTGGCATCCGCTGCTGGGCGGGGGCCTGGGCCTGGTCTCCCTGCCGGTCATCATCGGCTTCAGCGAGATGACCCAGGGCATGCTGCCCGGACGCAAGGCGGCCCGCACTTCAGGACGGCTGCTGGTATACAGCATCGTCCTGCTCGGCTTAAGCCTGCTTGCGGACTGGTGGAGCCCGCTGACCCTGGTCGCGGCGCTAAGTGCAGTGCTCCTGCACGAAGGGTTAAGCTGGTACAGCGCTCTGGAGGAGCGCAGTATCAGTCCCGTCTTCGTGCATCCCCCGGCCGGCCGCAAGGTGCTGGCCGTGCTGCCGGGCAGCCCCGGGCAGGAGCTGGGCATCCTGCCCGGCGAGGTCCTGCTGAAGGTCAACGGGGTCCTGTTGACCGGCGCGGCGCAGCTGCATGAGGCGCTGCGCATGAATTCGGCGTTCTGCAAGCTGGAGGTGCTGAACCGCGAAGGCGAGAGCAAATACCTCCAGCGCGCGATCTACGATGGCGATCACCATCAGCTCGGCATCATTCTGGTGCCGGAGCCGGACGGAAGCGTGACCGCAGAGGCCAAGCCGTCCAGCATCTTCAGCATCATCGGGATGCAGACGGGAACCCGCCAGCGGGGGCATACGCCCGGGCGGCGGGGCCGGAAGAAGCCGTCCGCCTCTGCGGATGCTAAGCAGAAATCTGCCGGAGTCTGACGGGGCAGCATAACTGAATGAAACCGTGAAGGCCAGTTCTCCCTGATTATCATCCAGGGAGAACTGGCCTTTTTTAGAGAAAGTTGAGAGAATACCTGCTTAATTATGCAACTTGAAGACACCATCATCCCGCAAACCCGCCAATCCAGCGAGAATCTTGTAGAAAGTACAACAATGTACGCTCAGTAGCCGCCAATCCGATGGAAATCCTGTATGAAATACAACAATATACGCCCACCACCCGCTCATCTGGTGGAAATCCTGCAAAAAATACAACAATATGCGCTCAGCACCCGCCAATCCGGCGAAAATCCTGCAAAAAGTACAACAATGCAACATTTTACCCGCCAATCCGGCAGAATTCCTGCATTACGTACAACAATATGTCCCGGTTACCCAAACCCGGCCAACCGCCAACCTATGGTTCATTCCAATCTCGTATACGCCAAATTTAATGTCCCACAGAAGTCCCCGTTCTATCTCCACCTGAAAAACCTAAAGTCTCCAGAAATCGAGACTACCCTCCTGAGGAGGAATCGCTGCCCCGCATGTACTACCGTGCTGCTCCCCGTGCCGCTCCCCATGTACTACCCGAGCCGCCACGATCCCCTACCCAAGCCCCTACCCGATCCCCTGACTCTTCAAATAGAGAATGGCGATCTGTGTCCGGTCCCGCAGCCCAAGCTTGCTGAGGATATCGGTAATATAGTTTTTGACTGTGCCTTCGCTTAAGAACAGCTTCCCGGCAATCTCTTTATTGGTAAGTCCCTCTGCAATCGAGGACACTATGGTCAGCTCTGCTTTAGTCAGCCCGTAGGATTCCAGAGCCTGCCTATGGGCGGCTTCCTGACGGACAGGCGGCTGGAGGAAGCCGGCCAGTTTGCGGGCGATATCCGGATGAATGAGCATGTTGCCCTCATGTACAGTCTTGATGCCCTGAATGATCCGGTCCGGCGGAATGTTCTTGAGCAGATAACCGCTGGCTCCGTTACGCAGTGCTTCAATGATATATTCATCATCGTCGAAGGTAGTCAGCATCAGAACGGCTACGTGCGGATAAGCTTCTTTGATCAGGCGTGTGCCTTCGACGCCCCCGCAGCCCGGCATCCGGATATCCATGAGTGCGACATCAGCCCCGCCGCCTGGCGCCCCCAGCAAAGCGAGCGCTTCAAAGCCATCTCCTGCCGTTCCGGCTACCTCAATCTCGGGGTCCAGCCCAACCAGCACCTTCAAGCTCTCACGGATAAAAGAGTCGTCGTCCACGATCAATACTTTAATCATCCTATGCTTAGCTCCTTCTCACTGTAATTGGGACTCCGCCAGTAACTATTACTGAAAATCCTCTCCTTGCCTGTACACAGGCAACCGGGTAATGACTGTGAACTGCGCCACAGGCCGCAGCTCCAGGGTCCCGCCGATCAGGACGGTGCGTTCCGTCATACCGGTTAGCCCCATACCTCCGCCGCTTTGCAGTTTATGCAGGGCGTCTTCTTCGGGCAGCCGGCCGTTATTTCCTGCCTCCATCATGATCTCGTGATCCCTATACGATAAGGTAATCCAGACAGAGTCCGCCTTGCCGTGCCGCAGCGCATTGGTGATGGCTTCCCGGGCGTTTTTGTAGAGCACGACCTGAATGCTCGGGTAGAGCGGATAGGGAATCCCTTGCACAGTATAGGAGGTTGCAATACCGGTATCACGGCCTACCTCCTCCAGCAGCCGGTCGAGCGCATACGCACCTTCAAGCTGCGGCGTATAGTTGATCCGCTTCAGCGCAGCCCGCATATCTTCCATACTGGCCGAGAGCTGGTCCCGGACCTGATGCATCATGCCAAGGCCAGTTTCGGGAGCAGCCGGCAGCGTATGGATGGCGGCTTCGGTCATCATTTTGACCCGGATTAGCCGGTGTCCGATATCATCATGCAGCTGGCGTGCGATCCGCACTCTTTCCTCCGCTTGCGCGGCAACCTCTACCTGCGAGGTGAACTGGAGCAGGCGCGAGCGTGCTTCCTCAAGCTCGAAATGCTTCTTGCGCAGCTCATCGTAAAGAAACAAGGTATCTGTGCGGCCGCGCCCAGTCCGGATCAGCTGTATATTCAGTGCGGCGGCCAGCAGGAAGGTAAGGTTCGTGAACGCCTGCACAGCCGGGGCAGCATCGCGGAAGGCAACATTGAGCAGCAACAGGTGAATACAGAAGAAGGCTATTGCCGTATTCTTACGCTGCAGCCAGGAGTAGGACAGTACCGCCGACAGGGCCGGAAAAATCATCAATGTGCTGTACTGGTAACACAGCCAGGCTGTGAAGATCAGCTCAATGCCCCCGGTGAGCAGAGGGAAGGGCTGCGGCAGTTTTGTGCCAAGCGTCGCGATCAGGAGCAGCAGGAGGAAATGAAGAGTGAACTGTTCATAGTCGGCGTACTCATAGACATAGATAGACAGTACTGCAGGAATGATAATGAGACCGTAACGCAGCATATTCAGTTCTCTGGTCAATTAGGGTCATCCTTTTTTGGAATATATGAATTTATATGTCTTACGCGATAACTTATCCTTCTATCCCTTCTCAGGTATCTCCATCTTAGCATAAGAGCGCCATCGTTCAGGAGATGACTTTGGTCACCTCTGGAGGATGACCTTCTGTACCTTCGGCGGCGCCTTCGTTGCGCTACAATGAGAATACGAGAACTAAGGGAACAGGAGCGATGGCAAATGGCACTTGCGGTATTAACCGATGTGGTGAAAAGGTATGACAGCAAACTGATCGTGGACCATGTGAATTTCAGTCTGCAGGAAGGTGAAATATTCGGTCTGCTCGGCCCTAATGGTGCCGGGAAAAGCACAACAATCAGCATGATCTGCGGTCTGCTTAAGGCGGACAGCGGCGAGATTATGATCGATGGCCTGTCCGTAAGGGAGAAGCCGCTGGAGGTTAAGAAGCGTATAGGGCTTGTCCCTCAAGAGCTGGCTTTATACGAGAATATGTCGGCGGCAGAGAATGTAAGCTTCTTCGGGAAGCTGTATGGCCTGCGCGGGAAGCTGCTGAAGGAACGGATCCAGGAAGCGCTCGAATTCACAGGTCTTAGCGACCGGGCCAGGGATAAGCCGTCCACCTTCTCGGGAGGGATGAAACGGCGCCTCAATATCGCCTGTGCCATCATGCACCGGCCGCGGCTGATCATTATGGATGAGCCGACCGTCGGCATTGATCCGCAGTCCCGCAATCACATTCTGGAATCGGTCAAAACACTGAATAAGCTGGGCTCAACGATTATCTATACCAGCCACTATATGGAGGAGGTAGCGGCGGTCTGTGACCGGGTGGCAATTATGGATAAAGGTCATATTATTGCCTGCGGCACGGAAAGCGAGCTACGGGAACGGGTAGCCCATGAGGAGAAAATCGTAGTTAAGGCGGCGAATATCACTCAAGCTCTAATTAACGAGCTTCGTCAGCATCCACGGATTAGCCGGGTGGAGGTTGTGCAGGATGCTGTGGAGATGTATCTGCCTTCTTCACAAAATGAGCTGCAGGACATTCTGTTTATTTTCGCCAAGCATGAAGGGGTAATTGCCTCCCTTAACATTGAAGAGCCGGATCTGGAGACGTTGTTCCTCAGTCTGACCGGACGGACATTACGGGATTAGAGGGGGGACAGCGAGATGAATACCTGGACCATTATGAACTATGAACTGCGCAGATTGTTCCGCTCACGTTCGATGCTGCTTAATATGTTTCTGCTCCCGCTGGTGCTGATCTTTCTGCTGGGGGCTTCGCTCTCCGGGGTGGTGGGTGTGAAAGAAGCCGATGAGATCGACCCAGTACGGGTAGCTGTTGTGAATGCCGCAGGCGGAGAAGCAGGGACCTCTGCTATGATAACTGCTTTTCTGGAGGCACCGGAAGTGAAGGATCTCATCATCGCCCACAAGCCAGAGAGCCGGGAGGCGGCAGAAAGCGGGCTTCGTACAGGCAAATACGCCTATGCGGTCATTGTCCCTTCCGGCTTCGATGAAGAGGTACAGCGCGGAGAACACGCCCGGCTGGAGTTTATTCTCGGCAAGGATCATACCGATAATCTGGTGGCGGGAACGGCTTTTGACAATTTTCTTAGTACGATCAATTACAAGCAATCGGCAGCGGTAGCGCTTGGGCCGGAAGCACTTGCAGTTCCTCCGGTAACGGCAGAGACAGGGGCAGTGGTGATGGGTGATCTGAATAATGGGGGTAAAACCTATACAGCCTCCCAGTTCTACGCGGCTTCCATGCTGATGATGTTTCTTCTGTACAGCGGGCTGACGGTAACGGGCTCTCTCTTCAGTGATAAAGAGAACCATACGCTTTTTCGGATCAATTCGATGCCGGTCAAGGGCTCCCAGCTGTTTATCGGCAAAATGCTGGGGGTAGGCCTTGTCAGCATCCTTCAGTGTCTGGCGATCATTGTGCTGTCAGACTGGCTGTTCGGTGTCTACTGGGGCAACCGGCCGGGACTTCTGTTGTTGTTCTGCCTGTTGATGATCATCGCGTCCATGACGTTCTCCATTGTCATCTGCCTGTTCAGCAAAACTTCGGCCAGCGCAACGAATGTTATTAATGTTCTCGCCGTAGTGATGACCTTCGTCAGCGGTGGGATGGCTCCGCTCCCTGATTCCTGGGTGAACAGCATCGGTGCATTCACAGTCAACCATTGGGCACAGCAGGCGATTATCCGCATGATGCTCCATTCCGGTCTGAAGCAGATTCTGCCGAACTTATGGGTGATGTGTCTGATTTGTGCAGTTCTGCTGTGTGTAATGACTGTCTCATACCGGAAGGTGGGCTACCATGAATAAAATAATAACCATTGCCTGGAATATGATCCGCCGAAGCCTGGGCTCTGTCAAAGGGGTGCTGATATTTATTCTGCTGCCCAGTGTTGTGGTTGCAGGAATCATTTCGCTCACTGGGGGCGTTGGCGATGGTCCGGCGACCATATTGTACGCCAATATGGATAAGGGTGCTGCCGGAAAGCATCTGCTCTCCGAACTGGAGCAGACCGGCGATTACAAGTTTGAGCAGCGCAGGGATGAGGCGGCATTGAAGGAAGCGGCGATCGGGCAGGAGGGGGCGGCAGGGATATGGATTCCAGAGGGGTATTCAGCCGCCCTGATTGCCGGGCAGGAGCCGAAGATTAGCATCTATGAGCTTCGCGCGAGCGAGAGTTCCATTATCGTCAAGATGAAGGTCAATGCGATTGCCGGAAACATGGCTGAAGCTGCGCATGCCGTTGCTGCACTCAGCGGCGGCACGGCAGCAGATCAGCAGGCGCAGTTCGCTGCTGTGCTGAAGCAGGCGGAGCAGCATCATGTGGGAAGCATTCGTACGGATTATGATTTATACCCCCGGGAGACGCTGGGTGTGATTACCGGTCTGACGCTCATGTTCCTGATGACACTGGTGACAAGCTCCGTGTCCCTGATCAACGATGACCGCCGGGGGCGCACGATGATGCGGATGTTCAGCGCCCCGGTCCGCTCTTACGAAATTGCCCTCGGCAATTTCCTAGGCAGCTTTCTCGTAGGGATTATTCAGATCATCGTGGTGCTCTCGCTTGGGAGATGGGTGCTACGCTACGATTATGAGATGCCGATGTTTCTCTACTTCCTGGTTCTGGCCGCATTCATGCTGGTATCCATGGGCATCGCCAGCACCGTAGCGGGACTGATCCGTAATCCGCGCAATGCCGGCATGCTCAATTCGTTGATCCTTATACCCACCTGTATGCTGGGCGGCTGCTTCTGGCCGATCTCGATCATGCCGGATTATATGCAGAAGCTAGCTAATTTCACACCGCAGAAATGGGCCATCCAGGCGGTAGATATCGCCGCAACGGGCGGAGGCTGGAACGAGCTGTGGCTGCCTTTTGCCATTCTGGGCCTGATGGCGGCAGTCCTGCTGACGATTGGCTCCACCATACTGCGTCCGAATGAAGCGGGAATCAGTGGCTGAGCTTTAACATGCGTCGTGGTTTATAGCCATGTGTTTTTAGGAGGAGCCCGTCACCAAGGGTTCCTCTTTGTCTTTTTTAGGGATCCAATACAGAGTAAAGGGAGTAGAATGCATCATGGAATTCATCTTATATTTGCTGCTGATTCTGTTATTCACCAAACTGGCGGGGGAACTGTCCGTGCAGCTGGGGTAGCCTGGTGTTCTTCGCCGCCGCTGTCCTTGCAGGCTGGCTGGTTGTACCCCGGGTGATGCGCTGGCTTGCTCCGCTGCGGGTGACCGAAGCGACGATCACGGCAGCGCTGGTGATTCTGTTCGGATATGCTTATTTCGCTGAAATGATGGGGATGGCAGGCATTATCGGCGCGTTTGCCGCCGGGATTGCCAGTGCACAAACCTCCTTCAAGCATGTGGTGGAGTCCAAAGTAGAGCCGATTGCGTACTCGCTGTATGTGCCGGTCTTTTTTGTCAGCTCGGTCTCAGTGTCAGCTTTGAGGGCCTCGGCAGCCAAATCGGATTCATGGTGGTGTTGTCGCTGGTCGCCATTCTGGCCAAGCTGCTTGGCGGCGGAATAGGCGCACGCCTTACCGGCTTCAATACCCGCTCGTCACTGGTGATTGGTACAGGAATGATCTCCAGAGGCGAGGTCGCCCTGATCATTGCGGCCACGGGACTTGAGAGCGGGCTGCTGCGGAAGCAATATTTCACCGGTGTTATCATTGCCGTAATTATCACCACATTGGTGACACCGCCGCTGCTTAAGGTGGTGTTCCGGGAAGAAGAGATACAGGGGGTATGAATCCGGGTTAAGAGCAGCAGAGCAACTTGTCCATATTCTTTTTAAATAGATCTCTCGTTTCCAGGCTGTCCTCAACAGAACGGCCTTTGAATGATCAACTAAGCAAATCCCGCCAGTGAAATTAAACTGGTGGGATATTTTAATGCTTCAGGACTAAAAGCATAACATTATGCTCTATTAGATGATGATATCCATCAGTTCCCAGGCTGCTTCTACCGTGGGCAGCTCAATCGATCGCTTGGTGCCAAAATCCAACCGATAGCCATCCTCCATTTCATACTGCAAAATAAAGTAGCCCTATGCTCCTCGATCTCCGTATAGGGATCCGGAGTAGCCAAGGTAAAGTAACTGACCGCAGCATCAGAATAGACTCGGCCACAGTCAGAGGTTGAATACCCTACTTTTTTTCTGGCTCTGGAACCTTTTCTTTATTTCTAATGGATTCTATAGCTTGTGTTAGCCCTTTTAAAGAGGCGTCCAAATTATCTGATTTTTCGCCAACAGTTTGTAATACATAGCGAATCAGAATAAAGCAAAGCGTCACGGGAAAACCGACATTAGTTACTAGCGATATTAAATCTGCAACTTGCATCAGTGCTACTCCTTTCTCTTTTCTCTTTACCAATAGGGAAAAGAATTGCCACGTTCTACAACTTAGATGTAAAATATAATTAATAGAAACATATGTTCTTATTTAAGTTGTTAAATTAATCCCAAATTTCCCTATATATAGACACATTCAGTGAGGTGATATCTCGAATGGGAAAAGACACATCAATTTACGAGCGCTACAAAACCGAAATTTACCGAATAGGTTGGAGATTACAGTACAGAGCCAAAAAGATCAGAAGCCGAGAATGTTCTATTGACGACCATAATCCTAGCACACCTGACTTTACAGTAGTATCTGATGAAAAATTAATAGTTCAGCAGTTGTTTGCCACTTTAACCCCGCAAGAAAGATCACTACTGATAAAAATATATTTTCAGAACCTATCTGAGGCTGAAATTGCAAAACAATATCATATCAGTCAACAGGCGGTGAACAAATGGAAAAGAAAGATGATACAGAAATTATCTCAGACGATGAGATGATGAATTTTATTGCACGCTGCCAAGAAAAGAGACAAGGAAGCCACTTTAAAACCGATAGATCTATATAAGGAAGATATACAAAGAATAAGTCGATATATTTATTTACCGACTGAAGATGTAGTCTCTATGATTATCGTTGAGTTACTAGAAATTTTATATAAATAAGCATTTTTCATAATTCATATTTTGATTCAAAGTCATAGTTCCGGCCACAGTGGAAATTAATTGTAAACCACTCATAAGCTACGTATTAACCTTAAGAGGACCACTTCAAATGAAGCGGTCCTTTATTTCAGAAGAAGTCGAAAGAAAATAAGGTTGTAGACTGCCACAATAGGTTCGATCGTTGTGGAGAATTTATCTGTATGCAAATAGTGATGGGTAATTTCCTTAGTGTGAAGGTGGTGTATATAAGATTGGTGGCACTGCGTGGAAACCTATCTTAAATGCTTTCTTATTAAGGATATAAAATCCTTATTATGCAAAATCAACACCATTGATTTTCATGTCGGTATATTTTTTATTTTTTGGAATAAAGTGATATGATGGTTTTAGTATATATTTGCAGAGGAGGATAACATTGTGAAATGAGTGGGTTTAGGCTGTAAATTCATCTAAGTCTTGGCATACAAAGCAACGATCCTGCAAGGAGCATGTAGCAGTTGTCAACCTCTTAAGAGGCAGAACGAGAAATCTCAGGACTGTACTGTCGTGACAATATAGGGCAATCCGTCAGGTGTCGATATCCAAAGTGCGATCACAGGGAATATTTCAAGGTTCGGTTTTTCCTCCACCGGATTGACAGAAAACAAGGGAGGTCTAATATTTTTATGCGTAGTCGAAAGGTTCATTTAACATTAAGAATTATATTTGCTGCCATTCTTATTTTCCTCTTATTCCAAAGTTATGGTAACACTCTTCGAATTTTGTTAAGTTCCGAAACAACCTTAGGAAATGTGGTTACCGTTCTACCTAAAAAGGATATAACAACAATTGCTTTTCTTGCTAAAAATGACATAAAAAACGAAATCAAACTTACAGACGATGATATTCTTAGCGATATGATTAATCGACTTTCAAACTTGGAAGTCAAGGAAAAGATAAAAAGTGATCATAATTCAACAGATCAGTTTGACTCGATATGGTTAGATGTTCAGGGAACCCTAAAAATTATTCTGAATGTCTCAGAAGATAGGAATGAACTGCTTGTAATTGATCTTAACGATGAGAAAAAAATCAACCGTTGGTATTCTATCATTAACAAAGAGGATATTAATAATTTAGTAAGCACCATAATGGAAAAGAAAATAAATTGATAATTAAAAAAACCCATGTCATTTTCATGCCTGGTCGGGATTACCCCCCTAACGTGAGACAAATCAAAACACCTTCAAGAGAATGAAACCATGTCGTAAGATATGGAGATAACCTTGAAGGTGTTTTTGCGTTGGCAAATGAGTTAGCTACAGTAGAAATTATGATGGAATCCATTGAGATGAAAGAAATTAACCGGAGTTACAGTGCGGGAGGTCATGGAGCAGTTAGGCATCCGAAATGTGACTTCACTAAAGGTATGGATGAAGTGGTATCGAAAAGGTAAAATTCACCCCTGTAGCTGTAGGTAAGCAGTATAGTTAGGTCCGTAACACTCTTCAGAGTACGGAAAAATTGTGGCTTACAGTATAGCAGATAAGCAAGACACTTCCTTGGTTTTGGATACGTTAAACCAACTTCCAAAGCAGGAAACGGTGTTACTCCATAGTAACCAGGGCAGTGTCTACACCTCCTTTGGGTACAAGAGGCCGTCAAAGGAAAAGGCATTACCATGAGCATATCCCACAAGGGAGCGCCTGCTGATAATGCTCCCATTGAATCGTTTCATTCCAACGCTAAAGTCTAAAAACATTCTATCTCGAAGGGTTAACCTGCAAAACGCCTGCAATCGTTAAACAGACCGTTCGAGACTACAGTATCTATTACAACTAAATTCGAATTCAAACGAAGCTAAAAGCCAGTCGCCGATTAAATTCCGACGACTGGCTGCTTAGACTTGTAAGGTGTTTCGATCCCAGTCTCATTTACAGGGGGCAGTCTCATAATACCAGACAAGGCTTTTATTAGTTAGCATTGATCCAACCCGAAGGTGTATGAAGACGAGTAATTGTCCCATAGCCCGAAACAAATCTCCAGTTATCGGCACTATTGTTATAAGTGTATTCTAAAAATGGAAGCTGAACTTCAATTTGATCATATTGTGCGCTACTGTTTATAGCAGTGTTTACTGTTGCAAGAAATGAGAGTCCTTTATTTGCCATGAATTCGGCAGATGCTTTTTCATCTGGGAACAATGAAGAAAATACGGCGACAATTCCAGATGCAAGACTTGGTATAGTTTTCTTAAATATCAGAAGAGACAAAACTGAAGTAACTGCAGACACAGCAGAAATGAAATTAGAACTATTTGGTACCTTGATACCATGCTGAATAATAGCATTTTGTTCAGTAAGCGCTTGGGACACTTGAGATTTGGTCATCACAACAACCTGCGTATACTCATTTGTATAAACGGACATTTAAATTCCTCCTGTTTTGTATTTAGCCTAGCAGGGCGTTCTCGGCTAAACACTTCATTTAGTTAAGGTAAGAAAAGTGCCCTTTACTTTCCTCCTCACCTATTAGGGAGATTTTGAATATCACTTAACAACCAAGGTAGAAACATTAAATAATTTATGTGTTGAAACTTCTGTACTTTCGTCGTCTTCTCTATACAGAAGAAGAGAAGATTTGATCGCATTCTACCGTTCCTTACGGCAAAAAACTCGTTATCTTCTATAAAATGAAAAAATGAGCGATTCAATAATGCAGCAAATGTTCGACGATTTTATTCAACAACTAGATCAGACAGGAATAGCCGATTGGACGATTGCAAATTACAAGGCAACTGCTTCCCTGGTTGCTAGGGACATTAGTAAAATGAGAGAAGAGTTACTTTTAAAACTTTTTTCAGCAAAAGGGATATTAGTAGAATCAGTTAAAGCCGCTGCCCACAGTTCCCTTGCTTTTTTATTGTGCTCCTTCGGTACGGGCGATGAGATTTCCTTAAGTCTGCTTATCGGCAAAAAACTGCTGTTCTTCGCCGTTGCCGTCCTCGCCGGCTGGCTGTACCCCGGGTTATGTGATGGAGTCCAAAGTAGAGCCGATTGCGTACTCGCTGTATGTGCCGGTCTTTTTTGTCAGCATCGGTCTCAGTGTCAGCTTTGAGGGCCTCGGCAGCCAGCTTGGATTCATGGTGGTGCTGTCACTGGTCGCTATTCTGGCTAAGCTGCTTGGCGGCGGAATCGGCGCACGCCTTACCGGCTTCAATACCCGCTCATCACTGGTCATTGGTACGGGAATGATCTCCAGAGGCGAGGTCGTCCTGATCATTGCAGCCACGGGGCTTGAGAGCGGGCTGCTGCTGCCGCAATATTTCACCGGCGTTATCATTGCTGTAAGTATTACCACACTGGTGACACCGCCGCTGCTAAAGAGTATGTTCCGGGAAGAAGTGGTACGGAATTCGCTTTAATTGCTATGCGGCGATACCAGGTTATTCTTTAACAGGCTGTCCTCTACAGGGCAGCTTTTTTGCGTTGTACCTCTAGAAGGAGCCGCCACCCGCCTTAAGACCGAGAACGAAACCCTCCGCCGGACCGTTTTGGCATCAGCCCAAAGCTTCTACACTTAAGCAAGAATCTGCAGCTCATACATAAGAGAACAGACATAAAGAGTTCAATACATTTGATGAAATGGAAGGGGTAAAAGAAATGACATGGCTTACGAAATGGTCGTTTGGCAATAAGGGGGCAGTCGGGCTTCTGGTGGTTATGGCGCTTGTGGTCGGTATCATGAGTTATACCTCGCTGCCGATGGAATTCATGCCGGAGGCAGATAATCCTCAGGTGACCGTTGCGGTTCTGGGTCCTGGCCAGGATGCGCATGCGATGGAGACGCAAGTGACGAAGCCGATTGAGGCTGCGACCTCACTGGTGAAAGGCAAGACGGAGCAGATGTCCACTTCCGCTGACGGCTATGCCAAGGTGGATATTTATTTTGACGGCAAAACCAATATGAAGGAAGCGGCGCAGGAGGTTGAGAAGGCAGTTCATGCCCTGCAATTCCCGCAAGGCGTGATGGACCCGTTCATCATTCAGCTGAATACCTCGATGATTCCTGTGTCGCAGGTCACTGTAGCGTTCGATGAAGGGCTCACCAAGGAGAATCTGGAGATTGCCGAGAACAAGATCCTTCCCGAGATGCAAAAAATTGATGGTGTAGCGAGCGTAGCCCTCTACGGCAAAACTTCTCCGCAGGTCCGGGTGAAGCTTGATCCGGCAGCAATGGCTGCGAAGGGAGTAAACACGGCGCAGGTCATGGGATTGCTTCAGGGCCGCAGCGTATCGGCATCTGTGGGTGAGCAGACGATTGGCGGCCAGACGGGCAATGTGAACGTGGTTTCATCCATTGAGAGCGTCGATACGCTTCAAAAGCTGCCGGTGGCAGCGGGAGTAACACTAGGAGATATTGCTGCTGTCGAGCCCAAGCTGGACCAAGAGAGTGTGAGCCGCTCGAACGGCAAGGATGTACTATTCCTCATTATCACCAAAGAAGCAAGTGCCAACGCGGTGGATGTGGGCGACAAGGTGCGCAGTACAGCAGAGGAGCTTAGCGCCAGCGTCAAAAATGCCGAGGTATCCATGATCTTCAGCACTTCGGATATGGTCGTGACCTCGGTAAACAGCATGCTGCGTGAGGTGCTGCTCGGTGCTTTATTCGCCACGATTGTGATCCTGATCTTCCTCCGCAATGTACGGGCAACGCTGATTACGGCTATCTCCATTCCGTTATCACTGGCGGTTACCTTGTACCTGCTGAAGGTGTCCGGGATCACGCTGAATATAGTTACGCTGGGCGGCGTCGCCGTTGCGGTTGGACGGCTGGTCGATGACAGTATCGTGGTGATCGAGAATATCTACCGGCGGATGCAAAAAGAACGCTTGTCCCGCGAAATGGTAGTCAGCGCAACTGGAGAGGTCGCCCGGGCGATTACTACCTCTACGATTGCCACGGTAGCAGTATTTCTGCCGATGGGGCTGCTGCGCGGCGGGCTGCAAGCCTTCCTGCTGCCGTTTGCCCTGACCGTCACTTACTCGCTGCTGACCTCGCTTATAGTTGCCTTAACGGTAGTACCGCTGCTCAGCTCCTTGCTGCTGAAGGGCTCCTCCTTGAAGGAGCATGAGCCTTCCCGCAAGTTCAGCCGCTTCCTGGAGTGGAATCTGCAGCGGAAGTGGATTACGTTATCACTCGGACTGCTGCTGCTTGTGGGGTCCATTGGCGCCTATGTCACGATGCCCAAAGGGGCGCTCGATGCTACAGATGCCAGCACGGTAACCGTTCAGCTGGTCTATCCGAATAATGTTCCGGTATCAGAGGTGCTGGAGAACGGCAAGCAGCTGGAAGCTGAACTGATGAAGCAGCCGCAGGCGGAGATCGTCATTATGCAATCTGGTAATAGCGCAGATTCGGCACAATGGGGCAGTGTGGTGTCGCTGACCCAAGTGGATTATACCGTCATGATGAAGGAAGATGCAGATGCGCAGGTATTCATGGACCATATCCGCAGCTTGCAGTCTTCCTATGACGGAGCAGCATTGAACGTGGGAGCAGCCAGTATGATGGGCTCCAGCTCAACCAATGAATACATTGATATTGTGGGCGATGATCTTCAAGCCATTAATGCGGTTGCCAAGGAAGTCGCTGCCAAAGTGAAAACGATCGAAGGCGTAGGGAAGGTAGCCAGCAACATGGAGGATACCAAGCCGGTGTTTGCGTTCAAAGTAGATCCGGCTGTGGCGAATGCCCAGGAAATCTCCATGCAGCTTAGTGCGATGCTGAATCCGGTTCCGCTGGGCCAGATCGAGCTGGATGGTTCCCCTGCCTCAGTAGTGCTGGAGCCAGTGGTTCAGCCTGCATCGCAGGAGGAACTGCAGAAGATTATGCTTATGACATCCGCCGGCCCGCAGCCGCTTTCACAGGTGGCAGAGCTTACGGTCACTGACCAGCCGGCAATGCTGTATCATAAAGACGGCAAGCCTTATGTACGGATTACCGCAGAGGCAGATCCGAAGCGGGTCTCGGAGATCGGTGCAGATATTAAAGCAGCGACTGACAGCATTACCTTGCCAGAGGGAGTAACCCTGTTCGCAGGTGGTGCCTCGGCCGATCAGGCCGGAGATTTCAGTGACCTGGGCATCACCGCATTGATCTCAATTGGTCTGGTATACCTGATCATGGTATTGACCTTCAAGACGCTGCGTGCGCCCCTGGCGATCATGTTCTCCCTGCCGCTCGCAGCAATCGGGGCCATCGTAGCCCTGCTGATCTCGGGTGTGACCCCTGACTTCACCGCATTGTTCGGCGCATTAATGCTCATCGGCATCGTGGTCACCAATGCGATCGTGCTGATCGACCGCATTAAGCATAATGAGGAGCATATGACGGTCCGCGAAGCCATTCTGGAGGCAGCCGGCACGCGGATGCGTCCGATTCTGATGACAGCCATTGCTACCGTCTGCGCCATGCTGCCGCTCCTGTTCGGGCAGTCCGAGCAGGGAAGCATCGTCTCGCAGAGTCTGGCCATTGTAGTTATCGGCGGCCTGACTGCGGCAACCCTGTTAACTCTGATCGTAGTTCCGGCAATCTATGAGCTGCTCTATTTCCGCAAATCGGCCAAAGAACGCAAGCAGCCTGCCGCAGCCGGAACTGTGGCGTCAACGGATCTGCCTAGCTGATTGGGGAAGTAGCTGCAGGAAGAAGAGCACAGGATGAAATAGCAGTAAGTTGCAGTTGATGAAATTAGTAGTGGATAGTAGTTATTGGGACAGCAATGGCAGTTGGCAGCGGTAGTGAGAGCATAAATGAGAGCAGTGCGGAAATGTCCGCACTGCTCTTCGCCGTCTGCGGGACGGCGGTCATGGAGCCTTCTTCGTCAGCTTCTTCCAAACTAGGCCGCACTTGAGACCGCAGGCAAGCAAGTAACTGATCCTGCGCTGGTGGAACCAGACCAGAGAAGCCTTCATTTTGCATACCGGATTTGTTGCTGGCAGGGTTGAGAATCTCAAGTTCACACTCGTAGGCAAAATGTTGTACGTATTACAACTTTGACTTAAGGATACACGGGTGTTTAGGAAGATTGTTGTATGAAATGCAAGAATTGTTCCGCTAAGGCGCCTGGATGAGTGGGATTGTTGTCTTTTGTACAACAATTTTGGATTACGGCCGTTTGTATGAGGGAATTGTTGTATTTTGGGCAGGATTTTCGAGAAATACGATAGTTGCAGCCGGATATTATGCTTGAGTTGCAGGTGGTTCCGTTACGAGACCTCCACTTAAGTTCTAACTAAGTTCAATCTAAGCTCAATCTAAGCGCTAACTGTGATTTAAACAACTAAACCGGGGCTATTATTGCGCATGAGGCGTATAGAGATAGTAGTTACTATTTTTTAATGCATAGAAGATAAGATTTAAATTTGTGAGAGGATATTCTCAATGGCTGTAGTGGAAATTCCGGCACTTGAAGAAGTAATCAGTCTGTTCCCCCTGGAGGGACAGGCCAGTTCAGCGCTGATTGATTCCGTTAATGATGAGGGACCATCCGGGCGAGAGCAGCGACGGAGCTGGGCGAACTGCTGATGATCTCCAGCGGTCCGGAAGAGCGGGGGCATCTGAATGTCTCCACCATTGACGGTGTGGAAGGGGATCAGACCTATCAGGCGGATTACTCCATCGTGTATAGGGAGGATAATCAAAACTCCCTATTGAACTGGTTGCTAACACTTTCAGTTTTAAAAGGTAGGTTTCTTTTTTGCAGTATTCAGGTATTCCGGTCTTCGGGCATTTATGTGATTAAAGGTGTTAAACCGATTCCCGCTTAAACAGCGGAGCGGACGGAACGATTGTGTAAAAGCGTTAGCGGTCGCCTTTGTGTCCGGATTTTCACCGATAGTTAAAATCAAAAAAATCTGGACACAACAGCGATTGGAGCAACGTTCCGATTGCTGAGCGTCCACCCGAGTGCTCACGTATATCCTACTCCAACTTGTTAAAGGTTGTTGCTGTTATTTCGCCATCAATTCCCCGTACTCTCATACTTAGACAATCCATACCGGAAGATACCATAAGCCGCAGCCGCGCTTCCTATTGCCGCAACAGGGGCGAGCAGCCACCAGCCGGACCATCCGCTTTTGCCGAAAATATAGGTTGCCGGATAAAAGCTGATGAACGCATAGGGCAGCACAGTAGAAATAAAGATGCGGATCGCCTGCGGAAACAGGGTAATCGGATATTTGGCCAGATCGGACAGGTTATGCACCATCAGCGGAAAGGCATTGCCCGCATTGCGGATCCAGAAGGCGGCGGAATTCCCCGCGAGGTTGACCGATACCCGGATGATAACCGCAGTCAGAAACAGCAGGATCAGGATGGCGGCTTTGCCCAGCGTCCAGTGAACCGGGCTATGCACGAGCGACTGCCAGACGATCACTCCGCCAATCAGCAGATTACCGAGTCCGTTGATGCCGATCCCGGTGCAGAACACTTGAAGGACAACGGGCACCGGCCGCAGCAAATAACGGTCCAGCTCGCCCATGTTGACCAGCCGCCCGAGGCGCCAGGTGCCTTCGAAGAACAAAGAGCCGATGCCCTCCGTCAGAAAGATCATGGCGTACATAAACGTAACTTCCCAGAACTTCCAGCCGTTAATTTCCGGAATCCGGTCATAGATCACCCAGAGGAAGACAAACCCCAGAATCTGTGTCAAGGCGGCAGAGCACATCAAAATATAGAAGTCCTTATTATATTCCAAAATCGCTTTAAGCTGCTGCACATACAGCCGTTTGTAGAGGTAGAGCATTTGGGACATTTTCATTCTGCGGCCTCCTCCTGCCTTAGCCTCCATGGATGGTCACCTGGCGTACCGCCCAGTTCCACATTGCCCTGCCGGCAATCCAGAGTGCTGCCCCCCAGAAAAGTTGAATACCGATCAGCCGCAGACTCTCCCCGGTATCTGCCTGCTGCAGAAAAATCATCGACGGCGTGTGGATGATGGCCTGGAAGGGCAGCAGGAGCGCCAGCTTTTCCAGCCAGTCCGGGAAGAAGGCCAGGGGCACCAAAGCTCCGGACAGGAGATTGGTCAGAGCAATCCGTGTCCAGACGATGCCCATCGATCCGGTGGACCAGAAGCATAAAAGTGCCGCCAGATAGACAACGCCGAATTTCACCACGATTGCACCGAGCAGACTGACTGCGAACAAGATATAGACAGAGAGCGAACCCGGAAAGGTGACTCCGGTCAGGAAGGTGGCGAACAGGATCAGCAGGACCGTACTCATGCCGCCTTCAAGCAGGCTCGAGCCCAAGGTTTCCGCGAATCTTGCGGTCTGGAAATCAATCGGCTTAAGCAGGTCTACGGCGACGCTGCCGTCAAGGATTTTGCCGGAAATAGCCGATTCCGAATACCAGGACAACACAGAGTTGGCCAGGAAGGTAACCAGCAGATAGGTTTTCATCTGGTCCCAGGTGTAGCCGCCTACCACCTCACGCCCGCTGTAAATGCCCTGCCACAGAAAGTAGATGGCCAGCAGATTGATAGAGTTCGCCAGAAAGGTAATGATGTAAGAAATCCGGTAAGCCAAAACCCGTTGCAGGGAGCGGTTCGCGATACTTCTGTACATTTTAAACTGGGCAGCAGTCATCATCGTGTGTAAGCCTCCTTATTCCCCGGTTCCGGTCAGATCCAGCTTGCCGTCATAGACGGCCTTGATGACCTGCTCAATATTAGTATCTTCCATCCGGAAGTCGACAACTTCGCCATATCTCATCACCCGGCCCACCACTTCACTGGCGGTATATTCGTACCGGTCAAAAGAGACCGAAAATTCCTGCGCGCTCTGCTGCGCAAGCTTCATTCCCGGTGTCTGCGCGAGCTGCGCGTATAACTCCGGCATCGGTGATCCGACCTGAAAGAAGATGACACGGTTTTTGGCAAAACGGGCCTTGACCTCGCTCAGGCTGCCGTCATAAATAATCGCCCCATGGTCGATGATAATCAGCCGTTTGCACAGATCCTCAATATCCCCCAGATCATGGGTGGTCAGCATCACCGTAGTGTTCTGCTCCTGGTTGATCTGTTTGATGAACTCGCGGATTTTTTGCTTCACGGATACGTCGAGGCCAATGGTCGGCTCATCCAGATACAGAATCGGCGGGTTATGCAGCAGGGCTGCGGCCAGATCGGCGCGCATCCGCTGACCCAGGGAGAGCTTCCGGGCAGAGAGATGGATGAACTCGCTCATTCCCAGCATTTCAGTGAACAGCTCCATATTCGTCTTGTAGACGGCGCCAGGAATCTGATAAATATCCTTCAGCAGCGAGAAAGACTCCACAATCGGGATATCCCACCACAGCTGGGTACGCTGGCCGAACACGGCACCAATCTGGGCGGCATTGTCCATTCTTTTTTTGTACGGATTGATACCGTTTACAGAAACAGTGCCGGCTGAGGGCATGAGGATTCCGGTCAGCATCTTGATGGTGGTGGATTTGCCTGCACCGTTCGGGCCCACGTAGGCCACCGTCTCGCCTGCTTCTACACTCAAATCCAGCGGCTTAACCGCCACCTTCTCAATATGCCGGGGGAGGAAGAGGTGCTTAACCGCTCCCCCCAGGCCCGGCTCCTTCACTGCCTGCATAAATGACTTGCTCAGCCCTCTGGCTTCAATAATACTCAAGGCTAACCCTCCTGAAAGTTACTTTGAAAGCGCGTTCGCTTGTTCGCAGCATATAAATTTCTGAATCCCAATCTATGTAAAAGACGTATGAATAAATATATCACTGCGGCAATGTCGAAAACTATCATAATCCATCGAATGAATATATTTATTTAGATTATTATGGCGAATGATGCTGCAAAAAAGCGGCTACCCTGGTTAACTAGACTAACCGGGATTTGCCGCTTCGTTCGAGAATGGCTTTGAGGAGTAACCCTATTAATAGTGGCAGCAACAGCTGAACTTCCAGTCTCCAGTCTACAGCGTACAGGTCTACAAGGTTGATCTGCTTCAATAGAACATAGACCACGTTGTACATCAGGAAGGAGCAGCTGACCGTGAGCAGCGGGATTAGGGCCAGATTGCTTTTGGAGCGGAGCAGCCTGTAACCCAGGAAGATCATTAGTGTATGGCTTATCATGATCGCCAGTGCATAATTACTGCCGAAGCGCATGAATGATACCATAGCGGTTGCCAGATTCAGGACTGCCGAGATATAGCCGATGCGAAGCATGTAGAACCTCCTTGCTCAAACGGTACGGTCCTTATCCTTATTTCAAGACAACATAGCCGTTTTCACTTGTGATTTTTGACTGCAGATTTTTCTATTTTACAGCGCTTGCAGGTTCATTTACAGGTCCAATGCTGAATGTTTTTTATTCCGTGATTGTATGTTATAATACTTTCTTTTAAAATCGGTTATATAGGAAATGGTAAAAATGGAGGAGGATCGTCGTGAGAATCTTTGAACAATCGAGAGCATGGAGCGTGCCTGGAGATTTGGAAGCACAGCAGCTTGAAGCCTTCCGGCCGCTTGACGCAGAGCAAATCGAATTACATAGCGGGCAGTCCGGGGTTTCTTTTCCAGAAGAATCGAAAGAGCATATCTATCATAGAGCCATGATATCTTCCATCCGCAGTGAAATGAATAAATTAAGCCAGCTGCTCTCTATTCCTTATGTTGTATTCCTGACGGACAAGGCGGGTACCATTCTGGAGCTGGTCTGTTCTTCTCCGGTCACCCGGGATGAGATGGAACAGGCGGAGCTGCGTCCGGGGGTTAGCTTATGCAGGCAGCGCTCGGGGATGAATGCCGTATCCTTGGCCATGGAGATGAAATGCATCGGGGTAGTGAGGGGGACGGAACATTCCGACCAGGCCTTCCAGAACTGGAACTGTGTGTGTGCTCCGCTGCAGAATGAGGATACCGTCTTCGGATATGTGGACATTTCTTTTAATAGAGGAGAACCGATTGAATTCGCCATTCCGTTCGTTCAGCAGATTGCCGAGAATATTATGGAGAAGTGGATGGAGAAGAACCCGGAGATGCAGCAATACCGCCTGGAAGCCACTTTACAGGAATATAAGCTGACAGCGCGGGAGCAGGATGTAGCACGGCTATGGTTACTTGAGAAAAGCGCGCTGCACATCGGGAGTGATCTGGGCATCAGTGAAGGCACGGTTCGGAATATGCTGAAGAGTATTTACAGTAAAATGCGGGTGAATGACCGCTTCCAGTTCGTCAAACGGCTAACGCCCTAGAAGGCGCGCAACGCTATATATACATAAGAATAGCCGGGCAGTGATACTAGCGTATCGCTTGCCCGGCTATTTATTTGCGGTGAAGTCATTTCGCCTGCGCGTTGCCGCCAGTCGCGTTTAGCCGCAGGAGCAGTTCAGTACCGGCTTCCGCGCGGCCTGGGTCTCATCCAGACGGCTGATCTCCGTGGTATGCGGTGCATTAATTACGATCTCCGGTGTCTCCTGCGCTTCCTTAACGATCTGAATCATCGTCTCAATGAAGCCGTCAAGCGTTTCCTTGCTTTCGGTTTCAGTCGGCTCGATCATCATACATTCCTCTACGGTCAGCGGGAAGTAGACAGTCGGCGGATGGTAGCCGAAGTCGAGCAGCCGTTTGGCCACATCCAGGGTACGTACGCCGTACTGCTTGAGGTTTCTGCCGGACATGACGAATTCATGCTTGCAGACACCCGGGAATGGAATTTCGAAATAAGGTGCCAGACGGTGCATCATGTAATTGGCATTCAGCACAGCGTTCTCGGACACCTCGCGCAGTCCGTCCGGGCCGTAGGTGCGGATATAGGCGTAAGCGCGGACCAGAATACCGAAGTTGCCATAAAAGGCTTTGACGCGGCCAATAGATTGCGGCCCGCCGGAGTCAAGCGAGAAGCTGCCGTCTTCGTTCTGCACCACCGACGGCTGGGGCAGGAACGGAATCAGCTTCGCCTTCACGCCGACCGGTCCGGCTCCCGGACCGCCGCCGCCGTGCGGCGTACTCATCGTCTTGTGCAGGTTGAGATGGACCACATCGAAGCCCATATCGCCCGGGCGGGTGATGCCCATGATGGCGTTGGAGTTCGCTCCGTCATAATAGAGCAATCCGCCGGCTTCATGGACAATCGCGGCGATCTCGACGATCTGCGTCTCGAACAGTCCGAGAGTACTCGGGTTCGTGAGCATCAGCGCGGCGGTGTCGCTGCCGACCGCGGCCTTCAGCGCTTCGAGGTCGACCATTCCCTTATCATTGGAAGGAATGGTGACGGTGTCGAGTCCGGCGGCTGCGGCGCTGGCCGGGTTGGTGCCGTGCGAGGAATCCGGCACGATGACCTTGGAGCGGACCTCGCCGCGGCTCTCATGGTAGGCGCGGATCATCATCAGGCCGGTCCATTCGCCATGGGCACCGGCGGCAGGCTGCAGGGAGACGGCATCCATGCCGGTCAGTCCGGCGAGATCCTTTTGCAGCGTATACATCAGCTCAAGTGCACCCTGGATACTCTCTTCCGGCTGGTACGGATGGATCTTGGCAAGGCCGGGGAAGCGGGCCACATCCTCATTGATCTTCGGATTATATTTCATCGTACAGGAGCCGAGCGGATAGAAGCCGTTATCGACCCCGAAGTTACGCCGGGACAGGGCAGTATAGTGGCGGATAACATCCACTTCGGAGACTTCCGGCAGCACTACCGGCTCGCTGCGGAGCAAGCCCTCAGGAATCAGTGAGCTGATGCTCTCTTCCTGCGGCACATCACATAGAGGCAAAGAGTAAGCCGAGCGGCCGGGGCGGCTTAATTCAAAGATCAGGGTTTGTTCCGGTTTCATATACAGCCCTCCAGTGCAGTGGCGAATTCGTCAATTTCGGTCTTGCTTCTTTTCTCAGTCACGGCAACCAGCATATGTCCGGCAAGCTCCGGATACTCACGGCCCAGATCATAGCCGCCCAGATAACCTGCCTTCAGCAGCCTGGAGTTCACTTCACTGACACTGCTGCCTTCCGGGAGCTTCAGGACAAATTCATTGAAGAACGGGGCGGTGAAGACGCGCTCTGCACCGGTGATTTCAGCCAGCCGTCCGGCGGCGTAATGGCTCTTGCGGATGTTCAGCTCACCAACCTCGCGCATGCCCTCCTTGCCCATCACGGACAAGTAGACGGATGCGCATAACGCCAGCAGCGCTTGGTTAGAGCAGATATTCGACGTCGCTTTCTCGCGGCGGATATGCTGCTCACGCGCCTGCAGGGTCAAGACGAAGCCGCGCTTGCCGTTACGGTCAACGGTCTGGCCGACGATCCGGCCCGGCATGCGGCGCATCAGCGGTTCGGCAACCGCGAAGAATCCGCAGGTTGGTCCTCCGAGCGATGCAGCGATACCCAGCGGCTGTGCATCGCCGACTACGATGTCGGCGCCCAGCTTGCCGGGCGTTTCCAGCACGCCGAGTGCAATGGGATTCGCGCTGACCACGAGCAATCCCTTGACGGCGTGGATCAACGGCTCAATCTGGCGCAGATCCTCGATGCCGCCGAAGAAGTTGGGCGACTGGACCAGAACGGCGGCAGTATCGGCATCAATGGCCTCAGCCAGCTTGGCAAGATCGGTAACCCCGTCCTTATAATCGATTTCCACGATTTGCAGGCCCCAGGCATTGGCCGAAGTACGCAGCACCTGGCGGGCTTCCGGATGAACCGTACGGGAGACAATCAGCTTTTTGCGTTTCGTGGCGCCTGTGGCCAGCACGGCTGCTTCGGAGAAGGCCGTTGCGCCGTCATACATACTGGCATTGGCGACCTTCATACCGGTCAGCTCACAGATATAGGACTGGAATTCGAAGATTGCCTGAAGCTCGCCCTGGCTGATTTCCGGCTGATAAGGGGTATAGGCAGTATAGAATTCCGAACGGGAAATAATATGGTTAATGACAACAGGAATGTGGTGGTCATAGAGGCCGGCGCCAAGGAAGCTGGCATGGGTATCAAAGTCGGCATTCTTGTCAGCCAGACCCTTCATATGGCGCAGCAGCGCATATTCGTCCAGCGGGCCGGACATCGGCATCGTTCCCTGGTAGCGGACAGATTGAGGGATATCAGCGAATAGCTCATCGATGGACTGAATCCCGACAGTCTCCATCATTTCTGCGCGGTCTTGCTCCGTCATAGGCAGATAGCGGTGCTTCATTACGGCTTCACTCCTTGGCTCTTTTTGTAGAACGGGGCTTTGATCACGGCAGCCTTCAGTTGCTTGCCGCGGATCTCCACATACACCTCTGTGCCGATCTCAGTATAGGCAGCATCCAGCAGGGCAAGTCCGAGATTCCGCTTCAGCGTTGGGGATTGAGTACCGGTTGTGACTTCACCGATCTTCACACCGTCGGCATATACAGGATAATGGGAGCGGGGAATCCCGCGGTCGATCATTTCAAGTCCCACAAGGCGGCGCGGGAGACCGGCTTCCTTCTGCTTCAGCAAGGCATCACGGCCGATGAAATCCGCTTTGTCCAGCTTCACGAAGAACTGGACACCCGCTTCGAGCGGCGTAATATCCGCCGAGAGCTCCTGGCCGTACAGCGGCAGCTTGGCTTCGAAGCGGAGTGTGTCGCGTGCGCCGAGTCCGGCAGGGGTCAGGCCATGCGGCGCGCCTGCGGCCAGCAGACCATTCCAGAGTGCAGCCGCTGTGTGGACCGGGGCGTACAGCTCAAAGCCGTCCTCCCCGGTATAGCCGGTGCGGGAGAGCAGTACAGATACGCCGCAGACCTCGGCGTGTTCGATGAAGTGGAAGGGCTTCAGCTCTGCGAGCGGGGCAGAGGTAACTTCGGCCAGAATCGTCTCAGCCAGCGGACCCTGCAGAGCGAGCAGCAGCGTCTCATCGGAGACGTTCTTCAGGCTGACACCGCTGAATTCAGCGGTGAGATGTTCCTGCAGCCACTGGAAGTCCTTGTCGATATTGGAGGCGTTCACGACGAGCATATAGCGCTCATGGCCCAGGCGGTAGACGAGCAGATCATCTACTACGCCGCCGCTCGGATAGAGCATCAGGGTATACTGCGCCGCGCCGTCTGCAAGGCGGCTGACGTCATTTGTGGTCAACTGCTGCAGGAAGGCTTCAGCGCCGCTGCCGTCAACCATGAATTCACCCATATGCGATACATCGAACAGTCCGGCCTGCTGGCGGACCGCTTCATGTTCCTTAACGATGCCAGTAAACTGCACCGGCAGCTCCCAGCCGCCGAAATCAATGCATCTGGACTCCGCATAAGCGGCATAGAGATCATAAAAAGGCGTTCTTCTCAAAGACTCCATCGTGTCACCCCTTAGTCTGTTTACATGCAAAAAAGGACAGGCGAAAGTCCATCAATGCACATCAAACATGCATCAATAGACGTTCGCTCTGTCCTTTGTACCTGAGAGTTACCCTGCTATCATGCCCGCAGGTTTCCCCGTTGGTGATCCGTTTCCTGTTGTCCAGGCTGTGGATGCTCTCCAGAGATGCGTCCGGCAAAGGTCCTTTTGCCTGAGAGATTCACCCATCCCGGGCTTACTCCTTCGGCGCTGCCCCTGAGGGTCAGTCTCTCCCTATGCCATCATTCGCAAACCATATGTTTTTCTACTGACTCCATTAAACCGGGTTTACAAGCACGCTGTCAATCAAAAAACGTCAAAAAGATGACAAATTTAATTTTCCTGTCAGTTATATTGACATTAGGCAAGGTCATAACTTAGGCTATAACTAAATTTAGAACTCCAAATGTGGAAAAGAGGCGGCTTGGAAATGAGTGAAGTGTTGGACAACCTGCTATACAGCGAAGAGCATGAATGGGCACAGCAGGGTGAAGGACGCGTAGTACGTGTGGGAATTACGGATCATGCGCAGCATTTATTGGGCGACATCGTGTTTGTTGAGTTTCCGGAAGTCGGCGCAGCCATTTCCGCGGGCGACAGCGTAGGCAGCATCGAGTCTGTTAAGACGGTGTCGGAGCTGTACTCGCCGGTATCCGGCAAGGTAACCAAGATCAACGACGCACTCGAATCCAGTCCGGAGCTGATCAATGATCAGCCATACGGCGGCGGTTGGATTTTTGAGCTGGAGCTTGACGGTGAGTTTGCCGAGGCAGCTTCCGGCCTGCTGGATGCGGCTGCTTATAAGGAATTGGTTGGGGAATAGTTTCAACCGTTTATGTACCCGGATTATTAGAATAGATGACTGAACTGGATTTACGAAAAGATGAACACGGCAGGCTTCTCTTATTACATTAGATGTCACTAATGTGAGAGGTCTGTCTTTTTGCGTTTCTGTATCACTCCGGAAAGCTAAGCAGCCCCGGATAAATGCGGGGAGCCAAGTGCCAAAGGGCGGGCAGCAGAGCCAGACCCGTAACGGCAAAGATAAGGCACAGCAATAGGAACCGGTATCTTTTTCTGGGACGGGTATTGGGTTTGAGCACGAAGTAATACACACCGGCCGAATAAAACGGGAAAAGCACCACGGCAGACATGCCCATACAGACCAGAAATGTGGATTCCCCGGCGGAGGAAGGGATCATGGCTTCCGGGTTATAGACCGGATTGATCTGCAGAAAGAGGATCACAAATGTCAGATAAGCGAAGAGTAAAAGAAGAGGGAAACAGCGGATGCGTCCATCCTCGGACAAACCGTACAGCATCCACCAGACCCCGAGCCAGGGCAGGGCAAAGGCTGCGCCGGCAATAAGGAAGTCAATGCCTATATACATCAGTTTATCGGGAGGATACACATGGGCCAGGTCCCCCCAGAAGTAATCGGAGGAGAAGAACATCATAAATACAGATAATAAACCAATGAAGAAGGTAATTATTCCCTGGGCAAAAACAATCATGATCAGCGAAACCAGCTGCCGCAGAAAATAGAGAAAACGGGTGGCGTCCGGTGTCGTTCCGTTTGTAGTCTGCATAGCGTTCAATCTCCTTATACTAGCAAATGGTTGCCGTGCCTTCTCATCTGCAGATCTCTGAGCTGATTCGCTTGCAGATACGTGTTATTCTTCCTCTTGAAGCTGCCGCAGGACAATAAGTTCGACCCGGCGGTTCTTCTGCCGTCCTTCAACGGTAGTGTTATCGTAAGCAGGTCTGGTATCCGCGTAACCGGCATATTGGAAAGTATCGGGGCTAAGCCCCTCGTTATCCAGGAAGAAGCGCAGCACAGAGAGTGCGCGGGCGCCGGATAGCTCCCAGTTATCCGTGTAATCTGAAGCGGCGGTTACCGGGACATTGTCGGTATGGCCTTCGATGCTGATCGTGGCACCGATTCCGCGGAACAGGCCGGAGAGCTGGCGCAGTGCCGGGAAGGCAGGTGATTTCAGCTCGGCTTTGCCGGCATCGAACAGGAACCGGTCGCTAAGCGTGATGGCAATGCCCTGCGGTTTATCCGCTACAAAGATCTGCTCCCCAAGGTTGTTATCTTCCACGTATTTGGTGATTACACCCATAAGCGCGGCCAGTTTGGCCTCCTGCTCACGAAAAGCGAGCTCACGCGCCGAAGGCTGGTGTTCTGCAGTTTCCCCGTTTTGCCCGGATGTATCTGTGCCCGTCCCGGTTCCGTTCGAACCACTCTCCTTCACATTGCCCCCGGAAGAAAGACCGCCACCAGTGCTTCCGCCTGCTTCCTGTTCATTCGAGACTGCGGCTCCCGTGTTCCCCTGATTACCATCCAGCACTCCATTTCCGCCTTCAAGCACAGGACTGCCGCTCTTAAAGGTATCAGATAATGAACCGGTAACGATCGTGTATTTTTGCGTATCCAGACTGCTCATGGCGTACAGGATGATGAAAAAAATGAGCAGAAGCGTAATCAGATCCGCATAGGTAATCATCCAGCGGTCCCGGTTCTCCTTACCTCTACTACGTCCCTGGCGGCGGTTTCTTTGTCTCATAGCGGGTCTCCCGGGTTATTATTGCTGCTGCGTCTAGGTGAGGCATCGGGAATAAAGGCGGTCAGTTTTTTGCGGACCAGATGCGGATGATCCCCATTCTGCAGGGACAGGATACCGACAAGCAGCATCTCCATGCTGCCCAGTTCGCTTTGGCTGCGGGATTTGATTTTGGAGGCGATGGGTAAAAATATAAGATTAGCACTGGCTACGCCATAGAGCGTTGCTGTAAAAGCTACAGCGATCGAGGCCCCCAGATTAGAGGGATCCGTCAGATTGCTCAGTACCCGTATTAATCCCATTACGGTGCCGATGATGCCCATAGTCGGAGCATAGCCGCCGGCGGCTTCGAAGATTTTGGCATAGCCTTCATACTTCAGTTCCTTGGCGTCCATCTCCAGTTCAAGAATTTGCCGGACCTGATCAGGATCGGTGCCGTCGACAATAAGAAACAGCCCTTCGCGGGTAAAGGTATCCGGATGCTCCTCCGCTCTCTTCTCCAGCGCAAGCACACCCCCGCGCCGAGTGATTGCAGCCATGGAGATCAGCTCTTCGGCCTTCTCCTGGGTGGTGTCGGGATGTCTGCCGAATGCCAGGCGCAGAGCCGCCGGGACGCTGCGTAATCTGGAGGCCGGAAAACTGATGAGTACAGCGGCAAGGGTGCCGCCGAATACGATCAGCGCGGCGTTCAGCTGCAGCAGGCCGGATAAGCTTCCGCCTTCCCAGAGAAAGCCGCCGATCATTGCGGCAATGCCTGCCAGCAGGCCGATAATTGAAGTGATATCCATAAGTTCAAGCTCCTTAAATTTCTATATATTATGGTTTGCATCAATCTGGGCAACGCTGTATAATAAACGGGAACGTGTATTCCTATCTTCCATATTTTTCAGTACGGTATGGATAGGCAACTATTAGGGCTACAATTATAATATATTCATATATTTTAGACGATAGAGGGGAGACGGGCAAATGAGTGATATTGTCGTCAGTACAAAGACATTTGAACTGGAGTCCGAGTATACACCCCAGGGCGATCAGCCTCATGCCATAGAAGAATTATTGGACGGCATCCGGCAGGGCAAGAAGCACCAGACGCTGCTGGGAGCGACAGGTACAGGCAAGACCTTTACCATCGCACAAGTGATTTCCAAACTGAACCGCCCGACGCTGGTCATTGCGCACAACAAGACGCTTGCGGCGCAGCTGGCGAGTGAGTTCAAAGAATTTTTCCCGAACAATTCCGTTGACTACTTCGTCAGTTACTACGATTACTACCAGCCTGAGGCGTACATTCCTTCCTCCGATACCTTCATAGAGAAAGATTCCAGCATAAATGAAGAAATTGACAAGCTCCGGCACTCCGCCACCAGTTCGCTGTTCGAACGGCGTGACGTTATTATTGTTGCGAGTGTGTCCTGTATTTACGGCCTCGGTTCGCCGCAGGAATACGGAAGTATGCTTTTGACACTGCGGGTAGGGATGGATAAGCCGCGCAATCAGATTCTGAGCAGGCTCGTGGAGATCCAGTACCAGCGCAATGACATTAACTTCGTACGCGGGACGTTCCGGGTACGCGGCGATGTGGTCGAGATCTTCCCGGCTTCACAGGGGGAGCATGCGATCCGTGTGGAGCTGTTCGGAGATGAGATAGAGCGCATTACCGAGATTGATGTTCTCACAGGAGAGCTGATTGGTGAGCGCGATCATATAGCGATCTTCCCGGCTTCGCACTTTGTCACCCAGGAAGAAACGATGCGTGTAGCTATTATCAACATTGAGCGGGAGCTTGAGGAACGGCTGGCCGTGCTTCGTGATGCGGGCAAGCTGCTGGAAGCCCAGCGGCTGGAGCAGCGGACGCGGTACGATATTGAGATGATGAAGGAAGTGGGCTTCTGCTCCGGTATCGAGAACTATTCCGGCCCGCTTACCTTCCGTGAGCCGGGAGCGACTCCATATACCTTAATGGATTACTTCCCGGATGATATGCTGATTGTTATTGATGAGTCCCATGCAACGCTGCCGCAGATCCGGGCTATGTATAATGGTGACCGTGCGCGTAAGACAGTATTGGTGGAGCATGGCTTCCGACTCCCGTCCGCGCTGGATAACCGGCCGCTGCAGTTCGAGGAATTCGAAGAGAAAGTGAACCAGATTGTATATGTGTCTGCTACACCGGGACCATACGAAATGGAGCACTGCGATACTATGGTGCAGCAGATTATCCGTCCTACCGGCCTGCTGGACCCGATCATCCAAGTACGCCCTACAGAGGGACAGATCGATGATCTGATCAGCGAAATCCGTGACCGTGTAGAGCGTGATGAGCGTGTACTCGTTACAACACTTACGAAGAAGATGTCCGAGGATCTGACCGATTACTTCAAGGAAATCGGGATTAAGGTGCGGTATATGCACTCCGATATCAAGACGTTGGAGCGAATGGCCATCCTGCGTGATCTCCGGCTCGGTACGTTCCATGTACTGGTGGGTATTAACTTACTAAGAGAAGGTCTTGACCTGCCGGAGGTCTCCCTTGTCGCCATCCTAGATGCTGACAAGGAAGGCTTCCTCCGCTCCGAGCGTTCACTCATTCAGACCATCGGCCGGGCGGCCCGTAACTCTGATGGACGTGTCATTCTGTACGGCGACCGCATTACGGATTCCATGGAGAAGGCGATGAGCGAAACCCAGCGCCGCCGTGAAATTCAGATTGCCCATAATGAGAAGCACGGCATCACGCCAACGACAATCAACAAGAAAGTGCGTGACATCATCGAGGCCACCAAGGTGGCCGAGTCCAAGGCCGATTATCTCACCGGCGCCGGCGGCAAGCTGAACAAGAAAGAGAAGCAGAGCCTGATGCAGCGTCTGGAGGCCGAGATGAAGGACGCGGCCAAGAACCTGCAATTCGAACGCGCCGCAGAGCTGCGCGATGCGTTGCTTGAACTGCGGGCCGAGTAAGCTGGCCCCGCCAGCACTTACACTTAATGATCACGGAACGGCGCTTCACTGGCCGTTCTTTTTGAAGATAGATTGCCCTTCGCGCATCCCGCAGTGACAGCTGCAGTTACGCCCTTAGCGCATTCCGTAGGAACAGCCGTAGTTTGCGCATCCCGTAGGGCCAACTTGTAGTTAAGCCCTTAGCGCATTCCGTAGGAACAGCCGCAGTTCGCGCATCCCGTAGGGACAGCTTGTAGTTAAGCACTTAGCGCATTCCGTAGGAACAGCCGCAGTTCGCGCGTATCCCGTAGGGACAGCTGCAGTTACGCCCTTAGCGCATTCCGTAGGAACAGCCGCAGTTCGCGTATCCCGTAGGGACAGCTTGTAGTTAAGCTCTTAGCGCATTCCGTAGGAACAGCCGCAGTCCGCGCATCCCGTAGGGACAGCGGTTGTCGGCCCGCTGTAGCATGCAGCGAGCCGTATCCTGCGCCTATAGTATAGCGGTCCCGTAGGGACTAGCGCTCCCATTGCCCCAGTAGCCAATTCCATCCCAGTCCTAACTCTTTCCGCCGAGCTTGCGGGTGTCCAGAGGGTGCAACCCTTGGGGCCCTCCCTTGGAAGGGAGGGTTTGGGAGGGATCGAAAATATTTTGCTAAATGTTTTTCCATTTTAATAGGTTTTTATAAAGGAGAGGTACCGTTGGCGAACGAAAGTATAATAATCAAGGGCGCAAGGGCCCATAATCTCAAGAACATCGACGTAACGATTCCGCGTGACCGCTTCGTTGTGCTGACGGGACTGAGCGGCTCGGGTAAATCATCTTTGGCATTCGACACAATTTATGCCGAGGGCCAGCGCCGTTACGTTGAATCGCTGTCTGCCTATGCCCGCCAGTTCCTGGGTCAGATGGAGAAGCCGGATGTGGATTCCATTGACGGGCTATCCCCGGCCATATCGATTGACCAGAAAACTACAAGCCGTAACCCGCGTTCGACCGTAGGTACGGTTACAGAGATTTATGACTATCTGCGGCTGCTGTTTGCCCGGGTTGGGCATCCCCATTGTCCGGATCATGGTATAGAGATTACATCACAGACGGTGGAACAGATGGTTGACCGGATTATGCAATACCCGGAGAAGACCCGCCTGCAGATTCTGGCACCTGTGATTTCCGGCCGTAAGGGTGAACATAAGGGCTTGTTCACGGATATCTCCAAGCAAGGTTTCGTTCGTGTGCGTGTTGACGGTGAGCTTCGCGAAGTTACGGAAGATATTGTACTGGAGAAGAATAAGAAGCATACGATTGAAGTCGTTGTCGACCGGATTGTCATTAAGGATGATATTGAGACTCGTCTTACCGATTCATTGGAGACTGCACTGAAGCTGTCGGGCGGTCAGATTCTGGTCGATGTGATGGGCCAGGAAGAGCTTTTATTCAGCGCAAGCTTCGCCTGCCCAATCTGCGGGTTCAGTATAGAAGAGCTTGCTCCGCGTATGTTCTCGTTCAACAGCCCATTTGGTGCCTGCACGGAATGTGACGGGCTTGGTGTGAAGATGGTAGTCGATCCGGATCTGCTGATCCCGGATGCGGAGAAGTCCATCGAAGAAGGTGCATTCTTAGCCTGGACAGGCAGTACGTCGAACTACTATCCGCAGTTCCTGAAGTCGGTATGTGAGCATTTCAATATTCCGCAGAATGTTCCTGTCAGTAGCCTGTCGCCGGAGCATATGACCAAGCTGCTGCACGGAACGGGCAGCGAGAAGATCCGCTTCCGTTATGAGAACGACTTTGGCCAGCGCAAGGATGCACTTGTTGCTTTTGAAGGGATCATCCCGAATCTGGAGCGCCGTTACCGCGATACTGCCTCCGAAGGCATCCGTGAGTTTATCGAAGGCTTCATGAGCGCCAAGCCATGCCATGTCTGCAAAGGCAAAAGACTGAAGAAAGAGATTCTGGCCGTGACGATTAATCAGCAGAATGTTGCCGATGTAACGGATCTTTCGATTGGAGATTGTCTGGATTTCTTCGAGAATCTCAAGCTCAGTGAGAAAGAAACGGCCATCGCTAACCTGATTCTTAAGGAAATCAGCAGCCGCTTAGGATTCCTTGTAAATGTAGGGCTGAACTATCTGACGCTTAGCCGCGCAGCGGGCTCGTTATCCGGTGGTGAAGCGCAGCGGATCAGGCTGGCTACACAGATTGGCTCCAGTCTGATGGGCGTCCTGTATATTCTGGATGAGCCGAGCATCGGGCTTCATCAGCGTGATAATGACCGGCTGATTGCTACGCTGGCTCATATGCGCGACCTGGGCAATACTCTGATCGTCGTTGAGCATGATGAGGATACCATGATGGCTGCCGACTATATTATCGACATTGGCCCCGGTGCCGGAATACATGGCGGACAGGTAATTGCTCAAGGTACACCTCAGGAGATTATGGACGATCCGAACTCCCTGACAGGTGAATACTTAAGCGGACGCAAATTCATCCCTGTCACCTCGACGCGCCGGCCTACCGATAATGAGCGCTGGATAGAGATTCGCGGGGCTAAAGAGAATAATCTGAAGAATGTAAATGTGAAGATTCCGCTTGGTGTCTTTACAGCGGTCACCGGAGTATCCGGTTCCGGCAAATCTTCACTTATTAACGAAATTCTCTATAAGAGCCTGGCACGCCAGCTTAACAAGGCTGTCAAGGTCCGTCCCGGTGTGCATAAAGAAATCCGCGGTCTGGAGAATCTGGATAAAGTAATTGAGATTGACCAGTCACCGATCGGGCGTACACCACGTTCCAATCCGGCCACGTATACAGGTGTGTTCGATGATATCCGCGATTTGTTCTCCAAGACCAATGAGGCTAAGGTACGCGGCTTCCAGAAGGGGCGCTTTAGCTTCAATGTGAAGGGCGGCCGCTGTGAGGCTTGCCGGGGAGACGGGATTATCAAGATTGAGATGCACTTCCTGCCGGATGTGTATGTGCCTTGTGAAGTCTGCAAGGGCAAACGGTATAACCGCGAAACGCTGGAAGTGAAATATAAAGGCAAGAGTATCTCCGATGTATTGGAGATGACCGTCGAGGATGCAACGGAATTCTTCAAGAATATCCCGCGTATCCACCGCAAAATGCAGACGCTGCTTGATGTGGGTCTGGGCTATATCAACATCGGCCAGCCGGGGACAACCTTGTCCGGTGGTGAAGCGCAGCGCGTGAAGCTGGCTTCCGAGCTGTACCGCCGCAGTACCGGCAAGACGCTGTACATTCTGGATGAGCCGACGACCGGCCTGCATGTAGATGACATTGGCCGTCTGCTTGAGGTGCTGCACCGTCTGGTGGATTCCGGTGAATCGGTCCTGGTCATTGAGCATAACCTCGATGTAATCAAGACTGCTGACTATATTATTGATATGGGGCCGGAAGGCGGCAGCGGCGGAGGAACGGTGCTTGCGACCGGAACACCGGAGAAGCTGATTACTGTCGAGGAATCCTACACAGGCCGGTATCTGAAGCCGGTCCTCATCCGCGACACCGAACGTACTCAGGCGCTTGAACTTCAGACCTCTGATACGGTGTAACCGGAGGAAGCTGCAAACTTAAATAGCCCATGGTCCACTGCGAGGTGGGCATGGGCTGTTTTTTTACTACAACTCACTCCGGATACCAAAGATCACTTTGAAGTGATTGCGCGCTTTGGTGGCTTTCTTGAAGCCGTCCTGTGAATCCAGAATCCATACCGTTCTTCTGATCCAGACTCTTATATACAGGGAACGGCATTTAACAGGCCCGATAATTCCCCGTGCTTCGGTCTCTGTACCATCAGGCTTCTCGGTCTCAGTTCGTACCAGCCATCTGTTTCCTATTCCGAATTCGATGTATTTCAAGCCGGCGGGCACCTCCAGTTCTGCATGACTGATCATAACATCGTCGTCAGGAGTTTTACAGTGAGGGTTGTGGCAGGCGATTTCATGTGCGCAGACAAAAATTAAGCGGGCGGCAGAGAAGCAGAACTGGCATAACTACAGCATGTCCGCAGTAAGATTCAAAGAGAGGGTTTTGCGTTGAATGATTAGCAGAGGCTGTTGCGGTTGCAATAGGAATCAGCTCCTTGAAAATCACATACCACAACGAATGGTCAATGATAAATATCTCTGTATTTTAGCTGATTTCCGGCTTCGGAAATATTTTTTATGACAAATACATAATTTTTAGACAATTTCTATTGCGTCACTGAAATGGTAGCGATAACATAGAAGGTGATATGGATTAGTTGAACTTGCTTGACAACACTTTCAGGGAGGGATTGCCATGCTGCTTGCAGAAGCTGCCGCGCAAGAACCGTCTACATTTCATACCTTCGATGTATTTATGATTCTATTCACGATCCTGATATTTATCGGTGTGGTCCGGCTATTGAAAGCTCCGCAGAAGAACAAATTTGCAATCGGCTTCGGAGTGGTGAGCCTGCTGGTTTTTGCAGTCTCTGACTATGCAATGATTATGAATTGGTTCAGCTAAGTTCAGGCACAACTAACTTCAGAAGCAAGGTCTTTCAAAGACACCTTTATCCGCCACCCGGCGAGCCTAAAGGCGTCTTTTTTTAAAATGATAAAGGAATCAGCTGTACAGGAGAAAGGGGGAAGGCGATGAACGCGGGAAAGAATGCAGTTACCCGGAGTGGCATTGTGCTGTTGTGCGGGTTGATATTGTCGGGATTCACAGGTAGTCCGCTGTCTGCATTTGGCGCAGTGTACGGAGGGACAGGCTCTATAACGGCTGGACAAATAGGCGGAGTCAAACCCGTTAACCAGGAGCAAGCGGCTAAACCCGCAGTGGATCCGGTTCCGCAAATCATCCGCGCGGTGTCGCCATCGGTCGTGGGCATTATCGGCAAAGCCAGTGGTGAATCTGGAGGCCCGGATGACCGCTACAATCTGACACACGGGTCCGGAATTATCGTCAAAGCAGACGGGTGGATTATTACCAATGCCCACGTCATGGAGGGGCTGCAGAATGCAGTAGTGATTACCTCAGACGGCAAGAGCTATAACATTACGGATACATATTTGGATGAGGTGAGTGACCTCGCTCTGATCAAGATTGCAGCCAAATCCCTGAAGCCGGCAAAGTTCGCCGCTAGCCCGGCAGGCATACAAGTTGGAGAGAAGGTCATAGCGATTGGCACACCTATTTCGTTCTCCCTCAGAAATTCGGCTACCGTAGGAGTGATTAGCGGCCTCAACCGTTCGGTGGATGCGGCTTACCGGCTGATTCAGAGCGACACGGCGATTAACCCTGGCAACAGCGGAGGGCCGCTGGTCAGCATGAAAGGTGAGGTGCTTGGGGTCAACAGCTTGAAATTTGCGGCAGTAGGCGTGGAAAATATGGGCTTCTCCATTCCGGCAGATACGGTGCAGTATATTATGAATCAGCTGCTCAAATACGGTGAAGTCCGCCGTCCGAGTCTCGGAGTTGAGCTGGAGGAGAGCTGGCCCGTCATTGTCGGGCTGCCTACCCAGGAGCCTTTAACGGTTACGAAGGTGGTCACTGCAGAAGCACGGAAGGCGGGGATTGCCGACGGAGATGCACTGTATGCGATAGACGGCCACCGGGTCGCGTCCCTTGTGGACATTAACGAATGGTTCAAGCAATACAAGCCGGGAGCAGTGGTCAAGCTGCTCATGCAAAGTGACGGCGATATCGTCGCCAGAAGCCTTGTTCTGGGGCAAGGTGATCCATTGGTGAATACGGAAGAGGCGGAGGTGGATGGCGATGATCAGGCGGAAGAGTAGAAGACTTGCAGAAGCAGGAACGCGGCGATTGGGGAGGAAATCTATACCCCGCGGACTGTCTGTCATGCTGGTAGTGCTATTGTTGCTTGCTGTATTTCCGGGCATGAATGCCTATGCGGCAGAAACTCCGATTCTAAAGCTAAGCCTCAAAGTAGGCAGCGCATCTGCAAAGGTTAACGGGGAACCGATAGTGATTCAGAAGCCCTTTACGGAGAGCGGGGCGGTCATGGTGCCGCTGGGGATTTTCAAAAAAGCATTCGGCAGCACAGTCTCTCTTGAAGGTAACGATGTAGTGAAGGTGATGTACGGTCCGCATACCGGAGCGATGACGATAGGCAGTACCACTGCCTGGAAGGATGGCGTCAAAATTAAGCTTGCTGCGCCGCCGCGTATGGTTTCCGGTGTGCTGATGGTGCCCCTGCGGTTCGTGACAGGAGTGCTCGGTGCACGGATTACTGCGGCAGATGGCGGGGGATTGCTGGTTACACTTACTCCTTCGGAGAAGGAGGCGGCAGCAGAACCGGAGAGCGGCATCGACAGTGATGTCGGCAAAACCCGGATCGGCAACAGTTATTTTGAATGGAGTATGAATTATCCGTCCGGACTTGTTGTGGGTGACAGCGGGGGGAATGAGAATGTAGCGACTTTTATGAGTGCAGAGAATAATTATTATCTGGAGGTCCATGCTTCACCGCAGGAGGTACCGCTTGATCCGGAAGGGCTGCTGGAGAATCTGGTGCGGTCATCGGAGGAGGGCGGAGAGACTGTACTGGACCGGGAGGTCGTGCCTGAAGCCAAGGTTCCTTACGCCCGGATAGTCAGCAAGGATTCCAGTGGAGCGCTGTGGGAGGGCAGGCAATATTATGCCAGCGGCAGGCTGTATGAAATTTATCTGACGGACGATAACGCGGTGAACTATAAGGATCTGGATCAGTATGCCGTGCTGCTGGACTCCTTCCAACCTTCCTATAATTCTTCCGACAAAAGCATCCGTGATCTCTCCACAGTCACAAACGGCCTGCGCGAAGGATATAACGAAGACTACGGAATCTCACTGCTGGTGCCGGCAGACTGGAGTGTGGATGACCAGCATTTATATTATGAGAGCAAACAGGGAAGCTATCTGCGTGTAAAAGTGAGCTCTGCCCCTGCGGGATCAACGCTCGAGAGCTGGAGCCGGGAACTGGAGTCGCAGCTACGTGACACCTACGTGGCCGAAGCTTATACGCTGAAGAACGGCATCGCAGGCAAAGTCTCCGGTGAGCCGGTATTGATCCATGAAATCGGACTCAATCCAGACAACAGCTGGAGTACGGAATATCAGATTCTGCTGCTGAAGAACGGCTACCGCTATTATTTTGAATACCAGACAGCGCCAGGACAGGATGGCGACAAGGCGCGGTTCACAGATGTGCTTAACTCCATCGATATTGATTTTGCGCAGATCAAGGAGAACTTTGGCCGTCTGGAAACCGATGATTACGCGCTGCTCAGCACAAAGTCGATCCCTAAGAGCTCCAAAGCTTACGGTTACAGTATTGATATTCCGCGCCTGTGGACGCCATATCAGGATCTTTTTGAGAGCCAGACCGTGGAATACCGCTTCACCGGCGGACGGTTCCAGATTTATGCCAGTCCGGATGTTACCATGGAATATGCCGTCAGCCAGCTGCAGAGCTATTATCAGAACACCAAAAAAGACCCGAAAGGGCCGCAGGTGAAAAGTGTGGAGGAAACCACCTTTGCAGGAGTGCCTGCCACAATTCTCACCGTACATCAGACCAAGGGCCGCATACCTGTGAGCACTCGGAATATTATCTTCAGCAAGAATGATGTGGTGTTCACGATCACTGTTACGCTGAATGATGCCAATGCAACAGCCAGCCAGCAGGCGGTGCTGGAGAGGGTGCTGGGGTCGTTTGGGTGGGGGGAGTCCTCATAGTTTAATGTTAGCGTAAAATTAGCTATGACTAAGAACGTCTCAGTTGCCGGTAGGCAGTGGGGCGTTCTTTTTTATGTAAGGGAAAGAGTTTGAGAAGGTGTATGAATACTGGATGAGATATGATTTACTACAGCCGGACGATATTCCGTACACTGGTGATTTGCGATGTAAAAGACAAAAAAATGCAGCATGATGCTTCTGTCCTCCTATTATTCATATAATTCTTGCCATTTTGATGGCGCAGAGGTGTGATATTTGATACAATTAATAAGTTAAAAAGCTGTAAATGACCCGCCGAACAGGCGTTTTAGGAGGATATAAATGAAAGAGCAACAAATACGCAGAGAAGACGTAGAACTGCTGGCTCCGGCGGGAGACTGGGACTGCATGCGTGCAGCAGTGGCGAACGGGGCGGATGCTGTCTTTTTTGGCGTAGAGAAATTCAATGCACGGGCCAGAGCCAACAACTTCCGTATGGACGAGCTGCCGGAGATTATGGCCTTTCTGCACAGCTATGGAGTGAAGGGGTTTCTGACCTTTAATATACTGGTGTTTGAGAATGAGCTGCCGGATGCAAAGGAACTGATCGATGCCTGCGTGGATGCCGGTGTGGATGCGGTTATAGTACAGGACTTGGGTCTGGTCCAGATGATTCGTGAGATCTCTCCGGATTTCCCGATTCACGGTTCTACGCAAATGACGATTACTTCACCGGAAGCGGTGGAGTTCACGAAGCCTTGGGGGCTGGAACGTGTAGTCCTTGGCCGTGAAAATAATCTGAAGCAGATCCGCACGATTGGCGAACAAGCCCGCCTGCCGATGGAAGTCTTCGTGCATGGTGCACTATGTGTATCCTATTCCGGACAATGTCTGACTTCCGAAATGTGGGGCGGACGCTCTGCGAACCGCGGAGAATGTGCTCAGGCCTGCCGCCTGCCGTATGACCTGGTGGTAGACGGAGAAGTGAAGCCGATGGGTGATGTAACCTACCTGCTGTCCCCGAAAGATCTTGCCGCTATTGATCTGATGCCCGAACTGATTGAAGCTGGAGTGACCTCTTTCAAAATTGAAGGCCGGCTCAAGACTCCCGAATACGTTGCGAATGTGGTTAGTAAATACCGCAAAGCGATTGATAAGTATTTTGACGGTAACTGGACACCGACCTCGAAGGAGGACATGCGTGAGCTGCAGCAGAGCTTCTCGCGCGGCTTCACTCATGGTTTCCTGGACGGTACTAACAATAAGAAATTAGTTGATGGCACCTTCCCGAAAAGCCGGGGGGTGTTCATGGGAACCGTCGAACAGATTCTGCGCGACGGTGTAGTCTGCCGTATTCATGCTCCGCTTAAGCGCGGAGACGGAATCGTGTTCGATGCCGGAGATCCGACCAAGAAGGAGGAGGGCGGCCGCGTCTACGATCTGCGCCGCAAAGGCGTCAAGCTGGAGGGCGAAGCCGGTGAAGGCTGGATTATCGACATCGTACCCGGCCGTAATGACGTGGATCTGCGCCGTCTGCATGTTGGCGACCGCATCTGGAAGACGAATGATCCGGCGCTCGACAAGGCGCTGCGCCAGTCGTATGAGACTGAGAAGCCTTACCGGGTCTTCCCGGTTCACGTGAGAGTGCAAGGCTGCGCGGGGGAGAAGCTGACGACCTGGTGGACGGACATTCAGAAGAAGGTAACCGTCCGTGTGGATTCGGAGCTCGCGCTGGAGACAGCGCAGAAGCGTCCGATGGATACCGCGCTGCTGGAAGAACAATTTGGCCGCCTGGGCGGAACCGTATTCCAGCTTGAAGCGCTGGAGTCGCATCTGCAAGGCGACGTGATTGTGCCTATGCGCGAGCTGAACAGCATCCGCCGCCAGGCGGTGGACCTGCTTGCAGGCGAGCGCCCGAAGCCTCCCGTGTATGTGAAACGGGAGGTAGAGGTCTACGGCGGCGCTTCCCGCAGGGGCGCCGCAGAGGCGCGCGGTGAAGCAGAGCTCACCGCGCTGTGCCGCAGCCTGCCGCAGGTGCAGGCTGCGCTCGAAGCCGGCGTGACGAGCATTTACGCCGATTTCGAGTTCATCAAGCAGTTCCCGGCGGCAGTAGACGCTGTGCGGGCTGCAGGGGCCAGCATCACGCTGGCCACACCGCGCATCCATATGCCGAACGAGAACGGCTATCATGCCAACATCCTGCGGCTGCAGCCGGATGCTGTGCTGGTGCGCAATACCGGCGCGCTGTATTATTACCTGCGCCACCGGATGGAGCATCCGGATGCTGTGCATCCGCGGCTGATCGGCGATTTCTCGCTGAACATCGCCAACCACAGAGCGGTTGATCTGTTCCTGAATGCCGGCCTTGACGTGGTGACACCGTCGTATGACCTGAACATCCAGCAGATGGTTGATCTTCTGGGACACAGTGACACCTCGCGGATGGAGGTTGTTATTCACCAGCATCTGCCGATGTTCCACACGGAGCACTGCGTATACTGCACCTTCATGAGTGAAGGTACTGACTACACTAACTGTGGCCGTCCTTGCGAGGAGCAGCGTGCTTCGCTGCAGGACCGGATCGGCATGTCCCATCCTGTCCGTGTAGACGAAGGCTGCCGCAACACCGTCTATAACGCCGTTGAACAGTCAGGTGCAGAATACCTGAATCACTTCCGTGAGCTTGGCGTATCTTCTTTCCGCGTAGAGTTCCTGGAGGAAACACCGGAGCAGGTAGCTGAGGTTATCAGCCTGTACAGCCGCGCACTGCGCGGAGAAATCTCCGGAACGCAGGTTTGGAAAAGCCTGAAGGCCACCAACCAGCTTGGGGTTACACGCGGGCAGTTGGTTAATGCGAAGTAAGGATTGAAAACTGTATACAAGGCCAGTCTTACCGAAGTATTAATGGATAATCTTCGGAACAGGCTGGCCTCTTTTTTTAGACTTTCATTTGAAAGTGCCTCTTCTATCATAAACAGCATTACATATACATTCTAAGCATCATAATCGATCTGCCCAATATAGCCCATAACTGCTATAATTGAATCAAATATGCCATTTTTCCATAAGGAATTAGTGATAAAACATGAAGCCAGAAGGAGCTATGTGATGAAGATCCGTAAAGCTATTATTCCCGCAGCTGGTCTAGGTACCCGCTTCCTACCCGCAACTAAGGCAATGCCCAAAGAAATGCTGCCGATTGTAGACAAACCAACTATCCAATACATTGTTGAAGAAGCAGTGGCTTCCGGAATAGAAGATATCATTATTGTGACCGGGAAGGGCAAGCGTGCAATTGAGGACCATTTTGATAACTCATTCGAACTGGAGTTTAACCTGGCTGAGAAGCAGAAGTGGGAGCTGCTGGAATCGGTGCGTAAATCCTCGGAAATGGCCGATATCCACTACATTCGTCAAAAAGAACCGCGCGGCCTTGGACATGCCATCTGGTGCGCACGGAAGTTCATCGGTAATGAGCCGTTTGCGGTGCTTTTGGGAGATGACATCGTAGAATCAAATAAACCTTGTCTTAAACAGATGATTGAAGTGTACGAGCAGTACAAGTCCTCTATCGTAGGCGTTCAGCCCGTGCCTTGGGAAGAGGTTTCCCGCTACGGGGTGGTCGATGGATCTGAACTGGCAGAACGTGTCTATAAGGCCAACCGGCTAGTCGAAAAGCCGAAGCGTGAAGATGCACCATCCAACCTGGCGATCCTGGGACGGTATATCCTGACTCCGCGTATCTTCGACATGCTTGGTGAACAGCAGGTGGGCGTAGGCGGAGAAATCCAGCTTACCGATGCTATCTCCCGTTTAAGTGAAGTGGAGCGGATCATTGCTTATGATTTTGAAGGCAAACGTCATGATGTCGGTGAGAAGATGGGCTTCATTCAGACAAGCATCCATTATGCGCTTCAGCATGAGGAGCTTAAAGAAGGGCTGTTGCAGTATCTTAAAGAAGTAATCGAGAATGAGGAAAGACTCATTAGCAGATAAAAGTTCATCTTGAGGCTAACAATCAGCTACTATGTACCCTTGCCTATTCATTATTAAAATGTAAAAAGCGGCCCACTGTACTCTGACAGGGGCCGCTTTTCTATATGTGTTCAGTTATTCGGTTCAGTATTGTGTATTTACAATAGTATCAATCTCTGCGGCCTCTGCAGGATCAGCTGCAATGAGCTTATCGTACACAGGTTGATCCTGTGCCGCTCCAGCCTTTTTCAGTGCCGCTAAATACCAGCGGGCTGCATCGCGGTTGGCTGCATCGCTGTAGTCATCGCTCAAGGCAAGTTTTAAAGTCGCCGCAGCTGCCTGTACCTGACCTGCCATATACTGAAGTTTTCCTGCATTCAAGTTGATTGACGAAGGAAGAGGCTGGCCTTGCAGATCAGATGCCACTTGATTGTAGGCATCCAGTCCAATATTGAGATGAATCATCTTGTTAGCCTCATCCTGCTGAGTGAAGGATTGTTGTGCCAGTTCGAAGGCACGGGCAATCAGAGAGCTATACCAGTTAGTGTCCCATAGTGTTGTGCTACTGACGATATCTGCATAATTGTCTGCAAAACCAAGCTTCAAGGTAGCAGCAGCTTGCTCAGCTTGTCCTGATAGCAATTGCAGCTTTCCGGCATTCAATGCAATTGTTGGCGTGATTGAGAACGGGCGGCCCTGCAGCTGTTCAGGCGGCAAAGTCTTCAGGTGCTCTACCCCGTCAACCACATGCTGGTACGCTTCAAGACCGGCAGTCAGGTACTCCTGTTTCTTAGCTTCGTCTTTTTGCACATCGGCAGCAGCTGCAAAAGCCTGTGCACGGCGAATCAATGCTTCATACCAATCGATATCCCAATTGAATTTATCTGCGTTGTCGCGGTAGACATTGAAGCCCAGATCATTTTGTCCTTTGAGATCGTAGTAACTGATCAATTGTTTCAGTAGATCTTTATTGTAAGGCTCATCCTTGAGTGCGCGGCTCAGAACATTATAAGCTTCAGCCAGATACTGCTCATCTTGTGTTTGTTTAAAGACCGTCAGGTCAAGGGATGCAAGGTAGATTGCTGCTTCCGGCTGGAACGGACGGCTCTTCAGCGCCTCAACCAGCGGAGTCTTAATCTCTTCGTATGATTGACTCACGCTAACTAGATTTTTACCTTTGAGTGCAGCATTGCTGGACCCGATATAGCTGATGGACAGGAAGAGCAGGAACACAGAACCGATGGCCAGCACAGCAAAGTACCCGAAGCGCAGTCCAGCCTTGTTCCAGCTCTGGCGTAGAGGCTTGTTGTCCATACCTGCTCCCATACCTGCCAAACCAATGAATACCAGAATCCCCATGAACGCGTAACTCATGTTAAAGTCCAGCAGACTGTGAACAAGAATGGACAGAGCAATAATGTAGAAGAAGAATCCATTATTGAACTCGTCCTTGTCCCGTTTCAGGTAAGCACGGATGTATTTATAGAAAATATATCCGATAAAGCCCATAAACACGATAAATCCGACGATTCCGACCTCAATCAAATACTGAAGGAAGAAATTGTGAACCTGACGGCTTACATAAGGGTTGTTCTGATAATGCTCATATAAGGAAGCCCAGCCGCCGCCGCCGGATCCGATTATCGGATAATCCTTCACAACCTTCATAGCATCCTTATAAAAAGTGATGCGTTCCAGTACACTATGTTGTTTAAAGTTAATGTTCTCCAGCCGTGTTTCAATATTATCAGGTAATATACTACGTACGCTTGTCCCGATAAGCAGGAAAGCAACAATAGCTACAAGAACGATTGAACCGAGTGGAATCCACAGCCCTGTTAATTTACGTGTTTCCCAGCTTCCCAGCTTCTCTTGCAGCCACGGAGCGGCGAAACGCTGAATTGCCCAGCCCAGAGCGGCAACAGCCGCTGAGGCAACAAGCAGGTACGCCCAGGCATTTAATGCAGCTGATGAAGTGAAGGTAGTGTTCAGCTCAGTTCCAAGTGTAGTTAACGGACTGGTAACCAGCAGAGCAGCGATACCGGAAATCGCAAGATGAATAATCCACAGAATCTGCTGAGCAGGCTTCAGGAACAACAGCAGAAGAATAAACACTACAGGCAGCATTACGAGCCCGCCACGGGATAAGGTCAGCAGCAGAGATACAATAATCGGTACAAGCATGAAGCTGTGAGTCAATGTACCGTACCACTTTTTAGAGCGGACGAGTGCAAACACTGCAACAAACAAGAAAGCCATCAGGAAAGCAGCGTAAGTGTTGGCATACTGGAAAATAGAAGTCAGACGCAGGCCGTTCGAGTCTGTCATCACGGCATCCAAGTATTTACCACTGCGTACTGTGTTGGAGAACCAGCCTATAAGGCCTCCAGCGAATTTCCAGCTTCCAAGCCAGTTCAGCAGGCCAAAGCCCACGATGAAATAGGCAATCGCCAGAATGGCATTCTGAATGACAACATTTAGTTGCTTTTGCTGGAGCAGATATAACGCTATAATGAATATTGCGACATACATGCTCTGTATAAACAGCAGGTTCATCGCCATATAATGCGAAACAGCGCCAATAAGCGACAACGCATACGTAGCGGGAAGCAGGAGCGAGGCTACAGCCAACAAGTCACGCTGTCCTTCCAGCTTGAACTTTGTGAAGTACAAGCCTACCCATACCAGCAGCAAGAGGCTGCTCAGCAGCGATGACACATAAATCGGCTTCTCGAAGTCGATCTGCTGCCCATTAAACAATCCCACTTGAAACGGGGTCCAAACCAAAAACACAATGAAACCAATAACCAAAGCCCATATGTAACTGGATATCTTTTCAACATTTCTCGACTGTACAGCATTTTTACCGTATACTGGTTTCGACACGTTATGATCTCCTTTTCCTGTAGGTACGACAATATTTTAGCATATAGAATTATAGCAGAGCTACTTTGCTCGGATTTTTGTGTTGTTTTTTGCGATATAGTTATATGAATGTTTCACCTAGACATATTATGGGGGCTTTGTTAATGGAATTCAATATAGGGTTGAATGTTAGATATGAGTAGTATCAAATCATTACTGTATAAAAGGCTTTATCAGCTTGCTGTTAAATTAAAACCAATTGCAGTTAAGATATTCCCCTTCGAAAAGAGACAAAGTATCAAACGGAAACTACTTAAAACTGCTTTTCCAATTGATAAAAATGGTGATACAAGTTCCATTAAGGGGAATGTAACAGGTGTTAATCTAGTGGGTTATTCGAGGGCAGAAATGGGTATTGGAGAATCTTGCAGAATTGCCGCTAAAAGTATAAATGCTGCTGGAATACCCTTCGGCATGATAAATTTTACAGGCACTAATTCGGCTAGGATGAGTGATACGACTTGGATGCACAAAGAAACGGAAGAACCCGAGTTTAATCTCAATGTATTTCATATTAATGCCGAACAAATGATCGAAATATACGCTCATTACGGGAATTCTATTTTTAAGGACCGATACAATATAGGATTTTGGCACTGGGAGCTTCCGGATTTTCCGGATGAGTGGAAGGAAAGCTTTAATTTAGTGGATGAGATATGGGCTCCTTCAACCTTTGTTGTTGATTCTATCGCGATGAAAAGTCCCGTGCCAGTTGTGAAAATCCCTCACAGCATCGAAGTGAGTATTGCTGATAAGCGTGATAGAAGCTATTTTGGTTTACCAGAGCATGCTTTTCTATTTCTCTCAATGTATGATTTAAAGAGCTATCAAGAGAGGAAGAATCCACAAGCATCCATTAAAGCCTTTCAACTTGCATTTGAGTCTGATGATATGTCTGTTGGTCTTGTTATCAAAGTGAACAGTGCGGAGCAAGGCTCAAAAGAGCTTGAAGAATTACATCAATTGATTGGAGTCTACAAGAATATTTATTTAGTAGACAAAACCCTATCCAGGAATGATACAAATGCTCTGATCTCAGTAACGGATAGCTATGTATCTCTGCATAGAAGTGAAGGATTTGGACTTGGCCTCGCAGAGGCGATGTTTTTAGGTAAGCCCGTTATCGGTACAAACTGGTCATCTAATACCGATTTTATGAATCATAACAACTCATGTTTGGTTGATTATTCACTCATACGACTTAACCATGATCACGGTCCTTATAAAGCGTATCAGACTTGGGCTGATCCTAGTGTTGAACATGCAAGCCGTTATATGCGTAGACTTTGTGACGATAAGAACTTTTATAAAGAGATCTCGTCTAAAGCTGAAGAACATATAAAACAAAACTACTCACCAGCAGCAATAGGTGAAATGATTAAACGAAGATTGGAATACATTTCTTTGTGGAAATTTGGAGGATGAAATGACAATTACATGTGTGATTATGGCAGGCGGTAAAGGGGAACGTTTTTGGCCTAAAAGCCGGACAAATCTTCCCAAACAATTTTTAAACATATCGGGCAATAAATCAATGATTCAGCAATCCATAGCCCGGCTCGAGTTGCTGATCGATATCAGTCAAATTTTCATTGTTACCAATGAATTGTATGCTGAATTGATCAAAGCTCAAATTCCACACTTACCTCATGAGAATATCATCATTGAACCGGTGGGTAGAAATACAGCACCTTGTATTGGATTAGCTTCTATTATTATAGAAGATCGCTTTCCTGATAGTACAATGATTGTTATCCCATCCGATCACATCATTGAGAACGAAGAAGGATTCGTTAAAATATTGCAAACCGCAGTTGAGGTAGCACAGGATAACAGTAATCTGGTAACTCTTGGAATACAGCCAACTTATCCAGAGACTGGGTATGGTTATATTGAGAGCAGCAATCAGTCACAGCAAATTAATGAACTATTCGTTCATAAAGTAAATAAATTCGTTGAGAAGCCTGATTTGGCTACAGCCCAGTCTTACCTGGAATCAGGTAATTTCTACTGGAACAGCGGAATCTTTGTCTGGAAGATTGAAACGATTAGAGGTTACATACAAGAACTCATGCCTGAGATGCATGATATCTTGGAAACGATGAAAACTGTTCTTGGTTCAAAAGATCGTGATGCGATTATCCGCTCTGAATTTTTGAAGATGCCTGATCAATCAATTGACTATGGTATTATGGAAAAGGTCAACAACATATATGTTATCCCTTGTGTTTTTGGATGGGATGATGTGGGTAGTTGGACGGCGCTGGAACGAATAAGCGATTTGGATGAAAATGGAAATGTGATAAAGGGTAACATATTAAACCTTGATACTAAACATTGTATTATTGAAAGTAATGGCAAACTGATTGCTACCTTAGGGATTGAGAATTTGATTATTGTTGATACTGAGGATGTTACTCTTATTTGTACGAAGGACAAAGCTCAGGAAGTGAAGCTTTTGCTTAAAGAACTTCGGATGCAGAAGCTTGAACAATATTTGTAGGATTAAGAATTAATTTTTATATAACCAAAAAGGGGAATAATGAAAAATGACTAAACGCGCACTAATCACGGGTATAACAGGGCAAGATGGATCTTATTTGGCGGAGCTTTTGCTGTCCAAAGGATATAAGGTATTTGGTTTACGCCGTAGAACGAGCATGCCAATTATGGATAACATCGAACACTTGAAAAATGATATAGAATTTATTGATGGGGATCTGCTGGATCTAGGCTCATTGATCAATGCTGTACGCATTTCTGATCCAGATGAAGTATACAACCTGGCTGCGCAATCATTCGTAGCAACTTCGTGGATTCAACCTGTAGCAACTGGACAAGCCACGGGGATTGGTGTCACCAATATGCTTGAAGCTGTTCGTTTGACTAAGCCGGAAGCGAGATTCTACCAAGCATCGAGTAGTGAAATGTTCGGTAAGGTAGTAGAGACTCCGCAGAAAGAAACTACTCCATTCTATCCACGCAGTCCTTATGGAGTTGCTAAGGTGTATGGCCACTGGATTACTGTTAACTATAGAGAAAGCTACAATATGTACGCTTGCTCAGGTATCTTGTTTAATCATGAATCTCCACGCCGCGGTATTGAATTCGTAACCCGCAAAGTAACGGATGCTGTTGCCAGAATTAAGCTCGGTCTCCAAACTGAACTTCGTATGGGAAACCTGGATGCTAAGAGAGACTGGGGTTTTGCAGGTGATTATGTAAAAGCTATGTGGTTGATGCTGCAACAGGATAAAGCTGATGATTTCGTTATTTCTACTGGAGAAACCCATACGATCGAAGAACTTGTTGAGATTGCATTTAGTCACGTTGGTTTAAACTGGAGAGATTATGTAGTTATCGATCAGAAGTTCGTTAGACCTGCTGAAGTGGATTTACTGCTTGGTGACTGCACCAAAGCAAAAGAAGAGCTTGGCTGGGAACTTGAAGTTGGATTTGAACAACTGGTCAAGATGATGGTGGATAGTGATCTGGAGAAGGTGTCAAAATGCTATCATAGCAATACGAAAAAAGGTGTTTGATATGCGAGCTTTGATTACGGGTATTACTGGATTCGTAGGAAGTAATTTGGAGAGAACGCTAAAACAACAGGGATATGAGGTATGGGGGACAACTAGAAAAAGTTGTTCCCTTACAATTCATTCAGCATTAGAAGGCAATGTTATCCCAATCGATTATAATAATGAAGAAGAAATTATAGGAATAATAAATAAAATCAAGCCTGATGAAATATACCATTTGGCAGGGCAAAGTTCTGTGAAATTCTCCTGGGATAACAAAGTGGAGACGTTTGAAGTGAATATTCTCATAACATTACGTTTATTAGAGGCGTTGCGCAAAAGTAAGATGGCGGAAACAACTAGAGTGATTATGGTTGGATCTTCTGAAGAGTACGGAACTATCGATAAGAGTGATATTGCTATTATAGAGACGGAAAATTTAAGGCCAATAAGCCCATATGGTGTATCAAAAGCCTCGACGTCACTGTTATTTCAACAATACGTAAGAGTATATGGATTGAAGCTTATATACGCTCGACCATTTAATCATATTGGTCCAGGTCAGGAGTTAGGTTTTGTTACGTCTGATTTTGCACAACAAATTTCTAGAATCGAGAAAAACATATTAGAACCTGTGATTTTCGTGGGTAACTTGGAGGCGCAACGAGACTTTACTGATGTGCGCGATATAGTTAAAGCATATATTATGTTAGCTCAACACGGCAAGGTAGGAGAAATATATAATATTTCATCTGGAGAGCCTCTATCCATAAAATTTATATTAGATCACTTGTTATCATTAAGTACTCATAAGAACATTGAAATACAACAAGATAATAACAAAATGAGACCATCAGAGTTTCCTATTTATATTGGTGACTCCTCCAAAATAAAGGAAGCAATCGGCTGGGAAAAAGAATATTCAATTGAAAAATCACTGCAGGATATTCTAGATTACTGGAGGAATTTGATTTAAGGGGATTGGAAAATGTTGAGAAAGATTAAAGAAATATTCAAATATAGACAAATGCTTGAAAGCATGGTTTTAACGGATTTGAGAACGCGATACAAAGGATCATTTTTAGGCTTTTTTTGGACGCTTCTTAACCCCTTATTAATGCTGGCAGTTTATTCAATGATTTTTAAATACGTAGTTAGGATTTCTTTAGATAATTATACATCATATTTATTCATAGGAATTATTACTTGGAATCTATTAAGTCAATCACTGACATCTGGAGCGTCATCCGTCATCAGAAACGCTGGTCTCGTAAAAAAAATTTACTTTCCTAAAGAAATACTGCCTTTAGCTGTAGTTATAGGTGGAATAATAAATTTCTTATTGAGTCTAATAGTTCTATTCCCGGTTCTGATTATATCACGTATCGAAATGGGATGGTCTTTATTACTTGTTCCGGTAATCTTGACAGTATACTCAATCTTTACGCTTGCATTAACTACCCTAGTCTCTTGTTTGAATGTTTATTTCCGTGATTTGGAGCATATTATTGGGGTTGTTATCATGGCTTGGTTTTATTTAACACCAATTGTTTTTACAGCTGATATGATTCCTGCAGGTCTACAATCTGTATTTAACCTTAATCCGATGACGACAATAATGGAGAGTTTTCATGATGTCTTTTTCTATAATAAAACTCCAGATTTAGTGGGGCTCGGCTATATTGCTGTTATATCTGTATTATTGTTGATACTATGTTACGCTATTTTTTCTAAGTTGAGTAGGAATTTTGCAGAAGAGATCTAAGGAGGGGGCAATAATGGATGCAATCTCCATTAAAAATGTAACAAAATCTTTTAAAATATTTACTGAAAGATCAGCGACTCTTAAGGATAGAATAGTTAATCGCAGAAAAAATAATTTCCAACAGTTTTTTGCCTTAGAAAATGTTTCACTTGAAATTGAACAGGGGCAAACAGTTGGTTTCATGGGGAGGAATGGTTCTGGAAAAAGTACTCTTCTAAAGCTTTTGACAGGAATATTATATCCTGATGCTGGTGAAATTGATGTTAAAGGGAAAGTGTCAAGTTTGCTTGAACTTGGGGCAGGTTTTCATCCTGATTTCACGGGCAGAGAGAATATTTTTATGAACGCCGCAATACTAGGACTTACTAAAAAAGAAATTAAAGCGAAATTAGATGAAATAATTTCATTTTCAGAGTTAAAGGAATATATTGACAATCCGGTTAGGAACTATTCTTCGGGTATGTATATGAGACTAGCCTTTTCAGTAGCCATTATGGTTGAACCAGATGTACTGTTAATAGATGAAGTATTAGCTGTAGGAGATGCATCGTTTCAACAGAAGTGTATGGACCAACTTTTACGAATGAAATCAAAGGGAACTACAATTGTTTTTGTATCTCATGATTTAGGAGCTATGGAGAAATTATGTGACCGAGTAGTTTGGATTAATAAAGGAATTGTTATGAGTGATGGAAAACCTAAAAAAGTTATCGACCAGTATTTAGCATATCTTTCAGAGGAAGAGAACAGAAGATTAATTGATGAATCTGTAATTAGTTCAGAACTAAATAAAGAGGCTAATATATCCGCAAGTGATACGGAGAATGTTGAATTAGAAGAGCCTTCAGATCCAGAAAGATGGGGAAATAGGTCAGTAGAAATTACGAGCGTGTATTTTACTGACTATAATGAACAAAATAAATTTAGCTTTTTGTCAGATGAACAAATGATTGTAAAAATTAAATATAGAGGTAAGAAGAAAGTGGAGAATCCTATATTTGGATTGGCTATTCACACAGTTGACCATACTCATTGCTATGGAACAAATACATTTATCGATTATTTTAAAGTGAATGATATTTATCCTAATGAAGAAGGTTTAATTCAGTTTAGAATTCCTTCTATAAACTTATGTTCTGGAACTTATCTTGTTACAGCAGCGGTACATGACGAGCATGGAAATCAGTATGATTTTCACGACAAAAAGTTTTCGTTCAAAATCACTAGTCTATCCAAGGATGTGGGTATCGCTAAAATTTCTCATGAGTGGCAACAAAACACGTAGAGGGAGAAGGAGTATGCAATGAATGATAATAAAATTAATCCCGGCAGCATAATGCATCAGATTCGTTCTGGGGTTAGAAAGCAAGAAATTGAATTGAAAAACCGTGATACTTTTCAGGAAGAACATGTTCTCCTTCTTGTAGATAGTGATTTGCGTGAAGATTTGCAGAAATTAAATACTAAAATCAATAAATTAGTTCACCGTATAACCCCAAATATGCCTGTTGCTTTTATGGAACCTCGACTGGTTTCACGATATAAAATTTTGGATAGATTTATAACACCGATTAGAAGGTTTGGTAATAGATTCTTTTCTAAATGGTATATTGATACAGTTTCAAATCAACAAAAGTACTTAAATAATGATTTATGGTTTGGATTGAATAATTCAATTGAAATTATTACAGAACAAAACAAGCTAATTGCTCAGTTAGTACAAAATGTATCCGCGTTAGAAAAGTATAATGATCAATTAAAGATGGATCAAAATAGTCTAAATATGGAACAAAATAATCTAGCACTTGAATTCCACCAATTTTTAAATTCATATAACCAAAAATACACAATCACAGATTTTAAATATTCTGATTTTGCTAAAAGGTTCTCTGGTGATGAAAAAGATGTGAAGAGAATATTCTCCCAATATATTCGGTATTTTAAGCCGAATGATAAAATAATAGATATTGGCTGTGGTAAAGGTTTTTTCTTAAAATTATTGAAAGATGAAAATTTAAAGGGTGTTGGCATAGATACTGATCCACAACTCATTGAAGAATGTAGATCAAAAGGATTAGAGGCATACGTTTATGAGGGTAGCGAATATCTTTTAGAGCAAAGTGATTCAAATATTGACGCTGTTTTTTTTGCTCATGTTATTGAACATTTATCTGTACCTCAAAAGATTACATTCCTAAAATTATGTTATCGGAAATTGAAAGAGGGGGGGATCTTAATTATTGAGACTCCTAATACTACTTCTAGTTATGTAATGAATAATCTATATTATCTTGATCCTACTCATGAAAAGCCACTATTTCCAGAGGCACTCAAACATTTATCTGAAATGGCTGGTTTTAAAGTAGTTAATTCATATTTAAGTGAAGAGATAGCATTAAATGATGAAGATACAAAACAATACTATAATTATTCATTGATTTTGGAAAAATAATATTGCAAGGGGATTTAGAATGAAGATAGCGTTAGTAACACCATGGTTTACTGATAGCATCTCCGGTGGCGCAGAACGGTTTGCAGGCGGTATTGCAAATAGTCTGCGTGAAAAAGGATGCAATGTTGAAATACTGACTACTTGTGGAAAAGACTCATTTTGGGATTGGGATAAAGATTTTTACGAACCTGGTATTTATAAAATCAACGGTATATCCGTTCGCAGATTCCCATTAAGAAAAAGAAATAAAAAAAAATACGAAGAGATACTTGGCAAGTTGCTTAATAAAGAGGAGATAAAATATACCGAAGAAATGCAATTATTCCATGAAACAGTAAACAGTGATGCTATGTATGAGTTTATTGCGGACAATAAGGACGGTTACATTTTTCTGTTCATTCCTTATATATTCGGAACTTCATACTGGGGCAGTAAAATGGCCCCTGATCAAAGCTTCTTAATTCCATGTCTTCATGATGAGGATATGGCATATTTAGAATCAATAGGACAGATGTTTAACAGAGTAAGGGGAATTCTTTTTAATACTATTGAAGAACAGTTACTCACTCAGAAGCTACATAATATTAATGTTGATGACTCAGTTATATCTGGAGGTGGAGTTGAAGTTAATTATACTCCAGATAATATGGGCTTTCGTAAGAAATACAATCTTAATGAAGAGTACTTTATATATGTAGGTAGACTTGTGGGCGGGAAAAATGTACCTCAAATGATTGAATTGTTTAATAAATATTATGAAGAAAGTGACAAAAATGTAAAGCTTCTAATAGTAGGTAAGGGTGAAGAACAAATTATTGAAACAATTAAAGGATCGCCAGGTATTATACACATGGGGGAGCTTAATGATGAGGAAAAATTCAGTGCTATTGCTGGGAGTATAGCATTGATACAGCCTTCATTAATGGAGAGCTTTTCAATTGTCATTATGGAAAGTTGGCTTTGTGGAGCTCCTGTCATTGTTCATGAGAATTGTGCTGTGACGAAAGGGCATTGCGATAGAAGTAACGGTGGTCTTTATTATAAAGACTATGGCTCTTTCCAAAAGGTGCTTAGTGTTTATGTTAATTCAAAAGAGAAGGCTATGCAAATGGGACAGAGTGGGAAAGACTACGTGGAGAAAGAATATACATGGGAAATGACAGCAAAAAGAATTATCGAGTTTTTAAATCAAAAAGGATTTAGTAAGGAGGAGTTCCTAGCTTGAGAATACTTATTGATATACAAACTCTATTTACAGATGAAAAAAAAAGAGGTATTGGGATATACACTTATCACTGGTTGAAAAGCTTTGTTAATATTAGTGGAAATCATCGAATATATTTAATGAAAAGAAACTTGGATAAATGGCAGTTTAGTTTTATATCAAAATTTGTCGATTTTGACATGAGAATAAATGAAGAAAGATATTGGTATGAACAAGATTTGGAAGAGTTTATAGAAGAGAAACAAGTAGATATTGTGCATTTTACTAGTCCCTACATGTTTGATGTGGAAATTCCTGATTTAAAAAATGATAAAGTGAAAAAGAGTTATTTAGTTTATGATTTGATACCTATTGTAATGGAACAGGAGTACTATGCTAAATGGCCGAAACACATACAAAGCTTGTACAAGAAAAGATCGCAAAAATTAAAAGAAGCAGATATGATATTGACAATATCTGAAGCTTCAAAACAGGACATTACTAAATTTCTTAGTATTGAACCTAATAAAATAGATGTAATATATGCATCTACTAATGAAAGTTTATTTATTCCTAAGTCAAGTTCTGATCAAAAAGAGCTCTTGAGCAAAGAACTGCATATAGAAGGAGCATTTATATATTCTTTAACCGGGTATGATCCTCGCAAAAATAATAAAGGACTGATAAGTGCCTTTTCCAAAATATCTCATACTAATGAAGATATAACGCTTATCATAGGAGGGATAAAACAGCCTCAAGAAAAAAAGGAGCTTGAAGACTATGCTAAAAGCAAAGGCATAGAAGAAGGGCGTTTGATCATTTTAGGTTTCGTGTCTGAGGATGCCTTAACAGCACTCTACCAAGAGTGTGAAGTTTTTGTGTTTCCCTCACTATATGAAGGTTTTGGGCTACCTGTATTAGAAGCGATGAGATGTGGCGCTCCAGTAATTACTAGTAATTGTTCATCCTTGCCTGAGATTGTTGGTACTTCTGCCGAACTTGTGGACCCTAACAGTGAACAAGAAATTGAACAAGCGATAACTCGTGTGATCTCAGACAAGGGTCTTCGGGATAGATTAATTAATCAAGGGTATAAACAATCTTGTAACTTTTCATGGGAGATTGTTGTTTCGAAGAGTTTGGAGAAATTCTTAGACTTGATTTTGAAAGGGAAGGAAGCTTCTCAGTTATATACACATAATAAACCTAAGCTAGCTTACTTTAGCCCCCTTAATCCTCAAACATCCGGAATATCAGATTACAGCGAAGAATTGCTTATGAATTTAAAAGAACATTATGAAATTACTATATTTGTAAATCAGTATCAACCCAATAACAATTTTATAATAGATACATTTGAAATTGTGGATATAAATAATCACAACGGGTATTTGGATTATTTCGAGAAAAAATTGTATCATATTGGAAATAACGAATACCACGAGTGGATTATAGATACATTAGAGAAATACCCTGGCTATATAGTTTTACATGATTTTAACTTATTTGGATATTTCGTTTACACGACATATCTGAAGGGTAGTAAAGAGAAGCTTGCATTCGAATTGATCTATAATAGCGGGAAGCAAGGTGAAGAGGCTGCAAAGTTATTACTTGAGGCTGGTATCATACCCGAAAGCCAACAATTCCCATTAAGTAATAGGATTGTTGATTTGAGTTTAGGCGTTATAGCTCATAGCAATTGGATCAAAAAATCGATAACTTTGAATAATAATTTTACAGGTCCGATTGAAGTAATACCTCATGGATTCACTATTGAGCCTGCTAAAGAACATGAAGTATTGAATGGAAAAAGCGAATTAATTATTGGAGTGTTCGGAAATGTTATTCCAAATAAGAGAGTGGACATTATAATTAGAGTAATATCCAGACTTCTAGAAACAAATCCGAAAGTGAAGCTTTACATTATTGGCCACGCAGAAGAGAATTACCTGAAGGATCTGACAAAACTCATTGATAATTTGAAATTAAAAAAGAGTGTTACCTTTATCGATTCTCCTGATATATACACTTTTAAAAATCATATCAAAGAAAGTGATATATGTATAAATTTACGTTGGCCAACAATGGGTGAGACTTCAGGTACTTTAATGAGAGCACTAGGCTACGGAATTCCATGTATAGTGTCCAATGTTGGCTCATATGCTGAATATCCTGATGACTGTGTTTGGAAGGTTGACGTTGATGAATATGAAGAAGAATTATTATTAGCATATTTAATAGAGCTGTGTAACAATCCAACTGTACGTAAGGAAATGAATCTTAATGCAAGAAAATATATAGAAGAAAAGTGCGATTTTAATATTACTGCTTCTCTATACAAAGAATTTATAGATTTGTAGTGATTTTGGGAATTAAAATCAAAGGGGAAAATTAATGTTATATATAATTATGTTCTTTTTATTTTATGTACTTATCGCCTCTGCATATGGGGGGCTGTATGGTGTTTATGCTAAAACTTATAATGCTAAAATTGAAGGGATGCATTTATTGTATCCTTTCTTTGGCTTTGCCATTTTAGTAGCCCTTTCTCAATTTGCAGGAATTTTTGTGGGGGCGAAACTTTTTAACCCATTTTTAATCTTTGGGGGTATTATAATTTGTTTTATCTGGATTTATAGAATTTTAGTTCAAAAACATGGTTTTGTGAAAAAATATAATAAAGTTCAACAAATAAGTTTTAGCATATTTGTAGGGGGAGTTTTTTTGGTGTATTTCCTCCCGAGTTTATATGCAGGGTTACCTACTTCTTTTGCAAGTATAAATAATGATTTGATTTTTTATTTGTCAATACCAGAATGGTTGATAGAGAAAAGTTACTTTTCTTTTTCAGTATCGGATAGTTTCCATCCATTTTTTTCAATCGCAGAAATTCACTTTTCAAGGTTTTCAAGAGTCGGGGCAGACTATTTTAATACCCTAGGAATGACGTTTTTTAATACCGATGCTATACACACATTTAATGTGATATCCTGTTTTTTTGTTTTTCTATTTTCTCTTTCAGTTTATTACACTTGTAAGTATAGCTTCCGTTTTTCAAACGAAATTGTATTTACTGCCGTTATATTAGTCACTATTAATACATTGTTGTTTTGGATGTTTACTACTCAATATATGCCTCAAATTGGAGGGAATGCATTTTATGTGTTATCTGCAGGGTTTATTTATCGAATCATTAATGAGAAAAGTAAAACTTTAATTCTACCAACTTGCTTAAGCATCTCAGGTCTTATAGCAGTGTATAGTGAATACTCGCTTTATCTATTTATACCTGCGATAATATTTCTAGGGATATCTGGTTTTAGAGATTTTAGGAATATGAAGTCCTATGTCAAAATTTTGGCTTGGATCATACCTCTAGTAGCACTATTAAATCCTGTGAGTACATTTTTGGCTGTGAAATATAACTATTTCGCATATACGTCTACTCAAAATTCTACTGGGATTGTTGAATACATCCCTTTCATTAATCAAGTACTAATGGTTTTTGGATTTAAGTCCCTTGATTATAGCCTTCCATCAGGAATGCATGTTGTACTTGCAATGATTTTCTTGGTTTTTGTGGCGTTGGGCTTGCTGAAAATGGGGAATAAAGTAAAACTATATTTGTTAGTATATTCTATTTTTATAATTTCATTATTTTTATATTTAAACTTTATAAACAAGTTCCCTTATGGCTATTATAAAACATTAATGTTTTCACAACCCTTTGCAATAATATTGTTCTCGATAGGACTTAACTTCCTAATAACTAAATATTCAATATTAAAAAATACAAGGATTATTTTAGTGGGGTTTTTATTAATCATAAACTTATTGCAGATAAGTAAATTAGAGAAGGTTATTCTCACTAAAGGATTATTAGTTACAAATGAATATAACGAGATTAAGGAAATTAATAATTTGATACCTAAAAATGAGATACTTTCCATAGAAAATGTGACTAAGGACGAAGAACACATACTTTCTTTTTTATTAAAAGATACAAAAATATCATTTAAAAACTCCAATTCTTATTTTGCTCCATCATCGATACCGGAAGAATTAAGATCGAATTACACACTAAAAGGAAGAGGAGATATTCTAAATTATAGTAGTTCTTTAATTTGGCACAATGAGAAGATGAATCTATATAAGAATTTTAATGTTTCATTGACGGAAGGTTGGCACGGTTTAGAAAATTGGAATGGAGTTCCTTCAAGATGGACTGAATCCGAATTTGAAATTACTGTGAAATCTCAAAACTCAACTTCACTATCCATTCAGTTTACACCGGTCTTACCTCCTAATATAACAGAACGAACTCTTTTGATTTATGTTAATGATAGGCTTACTGAAACGATAAGAGTGGAAGACCATAAGGAAATGTCCACAGCTGCATTTGATATAGAATTAAATGTCGTAAACAAAATAAAATTTATAGTTAAAGAAGGAGCAGTACAAGTAGGTCAAGATACAAGAGCGCTGGGAATAGCAATGCAAAATGTCGAAATAATTAATTAGTGGCTCAATTTAGTTTGAGTGAATATTGCTATGAATTATCATCACATGAATTATCATCATTATACTGATTGATTTTATCCAATTACTAAAGGTTAGTTGGTGTGTTATATTGTTGAATGAAAAGCAGACGGAGAAAATGAAAAGTGTATTGGAGTTTGTGAAATATAGTTTTTGGGGAGCTATTTCAACTGGTATTAACCTTTTGGCGTTCTTTTTACTGAACAATTTGGGGCTATACTATATTATTGCTAATATACTTAGCTATATATTTGCTGTTTTTGTGAATTATATTCTCAATAAGAAGTTTGTATTTAATAACCAATCCTCAAATAATAAGGAGAGCAGCCAACTCCTAAAATTCTTAGCGGTGAGATTAATCGCATTACTTATAGACAATATTTTGTTCTATCTATTAGTGTCCGTATTACATTACAATGTAAATATATCAAGAATTGCTCTGAGTGTTCTTCTTATTATAGCGACTTATGGTGTTAATAAATTTTTTGTGTTTAATACAAAGAAGAGGTAAACAATGAAATTAAAAATCTTGATCGTACTAAATTACTACTACCCCTATATAAGTGGTCTTTCTGAATGTGCTAAATCTCTAGCCGAGGAGTTGGCTAAGGATCATGATGTCACTGTACTTACAGCAAAGCACGAGAAGCATCTTTCTAATTCTGAAGTTATAAATGGTGTTAAAGTTGAACGGGCAGACTTACTTTTTAAAATAAGCAAAGGTTATATTAGCCCCGATTTTTTCAGGAAGTTCTATAAACTTCAAAAAAAATCTGATATTGTGAATTTACATTTGCCTATGGCAGAAGCTTCGATTTTCAGTTACCTCACAAGCAAACAAAAGTTAATTTTAACTTATCAATGTGATGTGAATTTGCCCAAATCTCTTTTTAATTCTGTCATTGTTAATCTGATGGATAAATCTTCACGAGCGAGTTTTAAACGAGCGAGAAGAATTGTTGTTAGTTCATATGATTATGCACATAGTTCGAGAGTATTGCCTGATTTTAAAGATAAGTGGGTAGAAATCCATCCCACCTCATCGTTTTATAAAGAGTTTAATACAACTCGCCTTGGAGCGACTGGGGATAAAAGTATAATTGGTTTTTGTGGCAGGATTGTCGAGGAAAAAGGTATAGATGTTTTGCTTAAGGCAGCTCCTCATGTGAAGAAGGCGATACCGAATGTACGGTTCCTAATCGCAGGTGATTATAAAAATATAGCTGGCGGTAGCATTTATGAAGAATTAAAGTCTGGAATAGGCTGGGATGAGACTTATGTTGAGTTTTTAGGTAAGTTAACGACTGAAGAGCTTATTGATTTTTATTACTCCCTTGATTTGTTTGTATTACCCAGCACTAATTCGCTTGAAGCCTTTGGAATGGTACAAGTAGAAGCAATGTTAGCTGGAGTACCTGTTGTGGCTTCAGACCTTCCGGGAGTAAGAGAGATAACGAGAAAAACAAAAATGGGAGAAACGGCCACACCTAAAGACGAGAAGAAGCTTGCTGATGCTATTATTAAGGTGCTCCAGAACCGAGATGCGTATATAAAAGACAAGGCTAGCATTGATAATTTGTTTGGAGTATCCAGCGCAGCTTTTAAGTATAGCAAGTGTTTCAAAGAGATATAACTTATACTTATAAGGGAATGGGAGAAACGGAAATATGTATTATTGCTTTGTTCCTTTTGTCGCCTGGCTTGTTGCAGGTTCATTGAAATATTTAATAAATAGATTCAGGTTTGGAAAAGCTGCTCATGGCTATATTGGAAATGGTGGGTTTCCTAGTAACCATACTACAGTAGTTACTACAATCACCTGGTTAATAGGTTTAAAGGAAGGGTTTGACTCACCGGTTTTTGGACTAGGTATTGCTGTGATTATGATAGTTATATTTGATGCGACAGGACTAAGAAGGTATGTTGGAAATCATGCGAGAACAATTAATGTTTTAATTCAAAATCCCGTGGAAAAGCATAGGGAGAGGATTGGACATACCAGAACTGAAGTATTAGGTGGTTTATTATTAGGAATTATATTGGGTTATTTAATATTTCTTCTATAGTGGGAGTGTGTATTTTGAATCATATTGTTTTGAAAAAGGAACGGAATGTTGCAACTTTTATTTTGAATATATTACTTGAGATGCGAATTAAACAATGGACCAAAAATCTACTGGTATTCGCATCTGCTATTTTCTCTGGAGCGATACTAAATCCTACTACATTAATTGATGCTTTCATAGGGTTTCTTTCATTCTCGTTTATGGCAAGTACAATTTATATTATCAATGATCTTGTAGACGTAGAAAAGGACCGTCGTCATCCAGATAAAAGACGCAGGCCTATTGCTTCAGGAGCTATTAATATCCCCTCAGCAATCGTGTTGGCGGTTTTTACGTTTATCATTGCGGCTGGACTGGCGATTTATGTTAATAACTATGTCTTTTTAGCCGTGCTAGTTTATTTTGTTATGAACCTCTCCTATAGTCTTTATTTAAAACACGTAGTTTTAATTGATGTTATGATTATTGCTGCTGGTTTTGTTCTGAGAGCAGTGACAGGAGCACTTGCGGTAGATGGGGTTCTTACATCTTGGTTTATCTTATGTACCTTAGGACTTTCATTGTTTTTAGCTTTAGGAAAAAGAAGACATGAATTATTACTCTTTAAGGATGATCCTGCTAATCAACGGAAGGTTTTAAATTTTTATAGTGTGGAACTTTTAGATCAGCTTATGAATATAATAACTGCTGTCTTGATTATGTTCTATTCCATGTATGCTGCTTCAGAGGAACCAGCAATGATGTTCTCGATTCCTTTTGTACTCTACGGTATATTCCGTTACTACTATTTAATTCATATGAAGAATGCTGGTGGAAAGCCGGAAGAAGTTTTATTGAATGACAAACATATTTTAGTGACTGTGCTCTTGTTTTCAGTCTGTGTTGTTGCAATCAAAAAATTTATGTGAAATTAAACGGAGTGGATCATATGAAAGGTATTATTCTAGCCGGAGGAACAGGCTCTCGCCTTTATCCTCTGACCAAAGTAACCAATAAGCATTTGCTCCCTGTAGGAAAATACCCAATGATCTTTCATGCCATATATAAGCTCAAGCAGGCCGGGATAAAGGATATCCTTATTGTTACAGGAAAAGAGCATATGGGAGATGTAGTCAACTTATTAGGAAGCGGAAGCACAATGCACGTCACATTTACCTACAAGGTCCAAGACGAGGCTGGCGGCATAGCACAAGCTCTTGGGTTGGCTGATCAGTTCGTCGGTCAGGATCAATGTGTTGTCATTCTTGGGGACAATGTATTTGAGGAGGATATTACTCCGTATATCCAGAACTTCCGGACGCGAGGGAATGGGGCCAAAATATTAATCCAAAAGGTTTCTGATCCCCAACGCTTCGGTGTGCCAGAATTGCAAGATGACAAAATTATTTCTATTGAGGAGAAACCTCAAATTCCAAAGAGCAGCTTTGCGGTAACCGGCATATATATGTTTGACAGTAAGGTTTTTCAAATTATCAAGACGCTCACCCCTTCTAAACGTGGAGAGCTTGAAATAACGGATGTAAACAATGCATATATTCTAAGGAATGAACTCACCTACGATGTTCTAAATGGTTGGTGGACTGATGCGGGTACACACGCATCGCTGGCCAGAGCGAATGAATTGGCGCAGAATATTGTTTTTGAGGAAGAGTTCGGTAAGCTGAAACTATAGATATGAGGAGGAGCTCCATTATGAATGTCACTCCTTTAAAACTTCAAGGCGCAAGCCTACTCGAACCCGTGGTCCATGGCGACAAACGGGGTTTTTTTATGGAGAGCTATAACGAAGAAATAATGCATAAGACAGGGGTGAACTTTAACTTCATCCAAGACAATCAATCCCTCTCGGCAGAGGTTGGCGTACTCCGGGGACTTCACTACCAATTGAATCCCAAGGCGCAGACCAAGTTGATTCGTGTACTCACAGGGGCGATTTATGATGTGATCCTAGATATCCGCCGCAACTCCCCCACATTCGGACATTGGGTCGGAGTTATTCTCAGTGAATATAATAAGCGGCAGCTGCTGGTGCCTAAGGGGTTTGCTCATGGCTTCTGCACGCTCGTGCCAAACACCCAAGTCTTGTATAAAGTGGACGAATATTATTCCCCTGAGAATGACCGCGGCATACTATGGAGTGATCCGGCACTTGGGATTGACTGGCCGACAGCGAAGCCAGTGTTGTCTGACAAAGATCAGCATCATCCGTTATTAAAGGATGCAGAGTTGAATTTTGATTAATACTCAATGTACAGAATTGCTTCCTCCTTGGAGTCGATAGCATAAATCATTTCTCAAGTAAAAGGTGGGCTACAAATGAAACTCCTCATTACCGGCGGAGCCGGCTTCATCGGCAGCAACTTCGTAATATACATGCTGCAGCAACATCCTGATTACAAGATCGTCAACGTAGATGCGTTGACTTACGCAGGGAATCTTGAGAACTTAAAATCAATCGAGAATCATCCGAACTATACATTTGTCAAAGCGGACATTACCGATGTAGCGGCGATGGATGCGCTGATCGGCGACGGTGTGGATGTCGTGGTTAACTTTGCCGCAGAGTCTCACGTGGACCGGAGTATTCTGGAGCCGGAAGTGTTCGTGAAGACGAATGTGCTGGGTACTCAAGTGCTGCTGGATGCAGCTAAGAAATACAGTATAACTAAATTCGTGCAAGTATCCACGGATGAGGTCTATGGATCGCTTGGCGCTACGGGTCTGTTCACTGAAGAAACACCGCTGACACCGAACAGTCCTTATTCCGCGAGCAAAGCGGGCGGGGATTTGCTGGTTCGAGCTTATCACGAAACATTCGGATTGCCGGTTAATATTACCCGCTGCTCCAATAACTACGGGCCTTATCAATTCCCGGAGAAGCTGATTCCGCTGATGATCTCCCGTGCGCTGGCTGATCAGGCGCTGCCTGTATATGGTGACGGAATGAATATCCGTGACTGGCTGTATGTTGAGGATCACTGCAGCGCAATCGATCTGGTAATTCATGAGGGTGTTAACGGTGAAGTGTACAACATCGGTGGCAATAATGAGCGGACGAATGTGCATATCGTGAATACCGTGTTACAGGAGCTGGGCAAACCGGATTCGCTGATTTCTTATGTTCAGGACCGTCCTGGACATGACCGCCGTTACGGTATAGATCCGACCAAGATCACGAACGAGCTGGGGTGGAAGCCAAAGCATACGTTCGAAACGGGCATTAAGGAAACCATTCAGTGGTATCTGAATAACAAAGAATGGTGGACCCGCATTCAGTCCGGAGAATACCAGAAGTATGCCGCACTCCAGTACGGCAGCCGTCTGGGGGATTCACTGTAATGGCGAAAATGAAAGTGTTCGTTACAGGTTCGGGAGGACAGCTGGGGCAAGATCTTATGCTCTTACTTCAAGGTCAGGATTATGAGGTTCTGGGCTGTGACCGTCAGGAGATGGATATTACTGATCTGGACCAGTGCCAGGAGGTTATCGGTGCTTTTGCTCCTGATGCTGTTATTCATTGTGCGGCCCATACCGCGGTTGATGCGGCAGAGACCGATGTTGACGCAGCGTACCTGATTAATGCTACCGGAAGCCGGAATGTGGCTCTTGCTGCAGAAAAGGCGGGCGCCAAGCTGGTCTATATCAGCACGGATTATGTGTTCGATGGCATGGGGGTTCAGCCTTACCATGAATATGATAATACAGATCCTAAGAGTATCTACGGTAAGTCTAAACGGGCTGGAGAGATCCTGGTCCAGTCTTTATCGTCTAAATTCTTTATCGTACGTACCTCTTGGGTTTATGGCAAATACGGCAATAACTTTGTGAAAACCATGCTGAAGCTAGGGCAGGAAAAGCCGTTGCTGCAGGTTGTAGATGACCAGAAGGGCTCGCCTACCTATACGGTGGACCTGGCAAGATTCTTGCTTGAGCTTATCCAGACTGAAAAGTATGGAGTGTACCATGCCTCGAACACAGAGTCTTGTACATGGTATGAATTCACCCAGGCCATCTTTGCGGAAGCAGAAGATATTCTGGGGCTGAAGTTCACAGCGAAGCTTGAGCCGTGTGCTACCGAACAGTTTCCACGTCCAGCGCCGCGTCCGCGCAACTCGGTGATGGAGCATCTGGCCATCCGTACCAACGGGTTCCAGGACATCCGCCCATGGCGGGAAGGTCTGAGAGACTTTTTGCTGGAGCTGAAGTAACCATTGGCGCGGGATTTGCATAAATAACTAACTATATAAGACGCACTAAAAAAATAAACAAAAAGCGAAAGAAGCGGAGGACAAATTTGGAACTGTAGGAGCGGTAGCGACCGCCTTTGTCACCGGATTTCTACCGCGAATAGCGGATCAAGAAATATGGGACAACAGCGGCCGGAAGTCCAAATGTTCACCGCAGTGACGACTAAGCTTCAAGTTCAAATTAAAAGTGAGTCTTATATAGCAACTAATGAAACTCCTGATCGCTTATGCGGTAAGGAGTTTTTTGCTGTCTGTGACAATATAGCAATAGGGTTGAACCACAATAACTATGTAACTAACATTACCTTCTAATGTGCTTAACATAGCCTGTCAACCTTCTTTTCGCTATAATAGGTATAGATTTCCCAATAAAGAACCAGGAATTCGAGGTCACCTATGAACCCTAAAACAGTCAGTGTACATATCGTTACCTATAACAGCGCGGATGACATCATTGAATGCTTGTCGGCTGTATTATCTCAGGATTATCCGGTCAAAAAAATTGTCATAGTGGACAACGCTTCAACGGATGGTTCGGCGGATAAAGTCAGAGCGTTCTACCACGGGCTAAACTCGAACTCGGCCCAAGGAGCTACAACTGCCCAAGGAGTAGCCGATTCTGCAGGTAGCAGTACCCGGACATCTGCACTTGTCCTTCTTGAAAATGAACATAACACCGGCTTTGCCCCTGCACACAACCAGGCTATTGCCGGTACTAATACAGATTATGTACTGGTGCTGAATCCCGATCTTACATTGGCTCCGGATTATATATCCAGACTAGTCGCCTGCTTTGAAGCCAATCCCCGGATCGGCAGTGCCACAGGTAAACTGCTGCTGAAGGCGGATCACTCGCTTGTGGACAGCACGGGACTGCGGATGAATAGAGCACGCCGGGCGTTTGACCGTGGAGCGGGAGAGTCCGCTGATCTGTGGAACGAGTCTGGTGTGGTATTCGGCGTATCCGGTGCAGCAGCGATGTACTCCCGGCGGATGATTGAGGATATTTGTATCGAAGGCGAGTTTTTTGATGCGGACTTTTTTGCCTATAAGGAAGATGTGGATGTAGCCTGGCGCGCCGGGTTGTTTGGGTGGCAGGCCTACTATGATGCGGAAGCGATAGGTTACCACGAACGGGGCTGGAAGACATCCGGGCGGAGCGGCAAGGCGATGTTCATCAAGCGGATTTCTTATATCAACCGCTATAAAATGATCTACAAGAACGAGTCCTCCCGCAGGATGTTGCTTACCCTGTTATATTCCTTGCCTTACGAGATCGCCGCACATGGCTACTCGTTATTGAAGGAACCTAAGTTAATGGGAGCCTGGTCATCTTTCTTCTCGCAGTGGACAGCTCTGAAACGCAAGCGCCGTTATATTCAGGAGAAGGCTAAGCGTCAGGGATTATGAAGCGAAACGAGAGAGAACTCAACCGATTGTGAAAAAGATTCTTCTATTCCCCGGATTTTCGTCAGCTATTTAGATTGAACTTAAAAATAAATGGACAGGGAAAAGTGGCGGAGGAGAATTTTGGAACTGTAGGAGCGATAGCGTCCGCCTTTGTCTGCGGATTTCCACCGCGAACAGCGTTAAAAATCAAGAAATCTGCAGACAACAGCGGCCGGAGGGCCAAACATTCTTTGGAGTCACGGCAATCCGATAATAGATAAAATACAAGTTCAATCTTATAGCACTGTTCCTCCCACATTATCCTCACGCTTGTAAAAACCTCCCTGAACAGGCTGCGCCTATCAAGGAGGTTTTTGTGTTATAATAATTGTCGATAGATTACTATATTTGTCAGGAGAGTATAGCAGTGAATGTAGATGTTAGTATAATCATTCTAAATTACAACACATGCCGCCTGACGATGGACTGTCTGAGGTCGGTATATGATTCCGAGACCCGCTACTCCTATGAAATTATTTTAATAGATAATAACTCCCATGATCACTCGGTAGAGACGATAAGCAAGGAATTCCCGGATGTGCTGCTGATTGCCAATTCGGAGAATGTAGGGTTTGCCAAGGGTAATAATCAGGGGATGGAAGCGGCCTCCGGGCGCTATGTGCTGCTGCTCAATTCCGATACGGTGGTGCGTAAGGATACGCTGGAGACAATGGTTGCTTTTATGGACACCCGTCCGGATCTGGGGGCTTCTGGCTGTAAGGTGATTTTGCCGGATGGTTCGCTGGATAAGGCCTGCAAAAGAGGATTCCCGACGCCATCCGCTTCCTTCTATTATGCTTTTGGCTTCAGTAAGCTGTTTCCGGACCGTCCAAGGTTCAACGGCTATCAGCTGGGTTATCTGGACCCCGACGACTCCTACCCGGTAGATTGTCTGGTGGGAGCGTTCATGCTGCTGCGGCGGGAGACCATCGAGCAGGTGGGCGGACTGGATGAGACGTTTTTTATGTATGGAGAGGATCTGGACTGGTGTTACCGGATCAAAGCGGCCGACTGGGGGATTTATTACTATCCGCAGACATCGATCGTGCATCTCAAAGGTGGCAGTGCGCGCCGCAGACCGTTTAAGATCGTGTACGAATTTCACCGGGCGATGATTTTATTCCATAAGAAGCATTATAGCAGGCGGTACAACAGTATGATAAACGGAGCGGTATATGCGGGAGTCGGCGTCAAGTTCACGCTTTCGCTGCTGCGCAATGCGCTGATTGCTCCACGCAAGGTTCCAACACCAGCACAGAGTCTGACAGTCTCCGGGGAAGCCGGTTTACGCAATGAATCGAATGCTGAGGTGAGATTATGATCCGCCGTAATCAAAAGTTTCTAACACAGTTATATATGGTTGCCGATTTCCTGGTCATTCAAGTGGCCTTTCTGGCTGCCTGGTGGCTGAAGTTCAAAAGCGGTTTGCTGGAATCCTACAGGACTCTTCCTGTAGAGTCTTATGCTTACTGGAGTATTATCTACGGAGCCATCGCTATTCTGATCGGAATTGTGCTTCAATTGTATTTGCCGAAGCGCAAGAAACGGTTCATTGACGAATTCATCAAAATCTTTCAGGTTCACGCCATGGGTATCTTCATTCTGCTCGGCCTGATGTTCTTCCTGAAGGAGATTGACGTCTCCCGTCAATATCTCGCTATATATATGGGCTTCAATATTCTTTCCATTATGCTGTACCGTTATGTGCTGAAGAAGATGCTGAAATCGCTGCGTGAAAAAGGCTTCAACCGCCAGTTTGTACTGATTCTCGGCGCAGGTACGCTGGGTAAGAGATTCTACAATAATCTGGAGCAGTATCCTGAGCTGGGGTACGAGGCCATCGGCTTCCTGGATGATTTTCATGAATGGGATGGTCTTGAGGAACAACGGTATAAGCCGATTCTCGGCACCGTGGATCAGCTGGAAGGCATGCTGGAGATGCTGCCGGTCGATGAGGTCATTCTGGCGCTTCCGCTGGATGCCCATTCGAAATATCCGACCATTATCGCTACCTGCGAGAAGGCGGGTGTACGGACACTGATTATCCCTGACTTCTTCGACTACCTGCCAGCCCGTCCTTACTTCGATAACTTCGCCGGGATGCCGATGATTAACGTACGCGACATTCCGCTGGATATGGCCGGCAACAAAATGGCGAAGCGGGCGTTTGATCTGGTGTTTTCCCTGTTCGCCATTATTATGCTGTCTCCTGTAATGCTGATTGTAGCGCTGGGTGTGCGCCTAACCTCGCCCGGACCTATTATTTTCAAGCAGGAGCGTGTAGGACTTAACCGCCGTAACTTCATGATGTACAAGTTCCGTTCGATGAAGATGCAGACAGACGGTGAAGTGGATACGGGCTGGAGTACGCGTGAAGATCCGCGCCGCACACGTTTTGGGACATTTATCCGCCGGACCAGTCTGGATGAGCTGCCGCAATTTTTCAATGTGCTGTTTGGCCAGATGAGTGTGGTCGGTCCGCGTCCGGAGCGCCCGTACTTTGTAGAGCAGTTCCGCGGTGAGATTCCGAAGTATATGGTGAAGCACCATGTGCGTCCGGGGATTACAGGCTGGGCTCAGAGCAACGGTCTGCGCGGGGACACATCGATTGAGGACCGGATCAAACATGACATTTTCTATATCGAGAACTGGTCGCTATTGTTCGACATCCGGATCATCGCCAAAACCATCCGCAACGGCTTCAAGAACGCTTATTAATAGACCGGCCTCATCCTATATTATTTCATAGAAACGGTTGCTGCCCCTCTGAGGACGACACAGCCGTTTCTTCTTGTTTTCAGGCCAACTACTCTAACACTTGCAAAGGAACCTGCCATCATGGATAGAAAAAAGATTATCGCCACCGTCATTATGATCGGAGCTATTGCACTCCTGCTTGTACTCACTCTTGGGGGAAAAGAGAAACAGCCGGCTACCGGCTTTGCAGCCCATAGAATTGTAGCTCACGCTATGGGAGGGATTCATAACTATACGTATACGAATACACTGGATGCTTTTATCGCTAACTATGAGCAGGGAACCCGGGTTTTTGAGGCGGATCTGCTGCTGACAAGTGATGACAAGCTGGTTGCCCGCCATGAATGGACCGCTAATATGAGCAAGCTTCTGGGCCAGCAGGGTGTTCTTCCTGCCGCGAAGCAAGGGATCGTACTCAACTATGCGGATGTCATGAGCAGCCCGATTCTTGAACTCTACTCCCCGCTGGATATTGATAAGATCATGGACTTGATGGTGATCTACCCGGATGCCTACATTGTAACGGACACGAAAGAGCTCGAACCGGAACTTGTAACGAAACAATTTCAGCTGATTGTGGAAGCGGCCGAGAAGAGGGACCCTGCCCTGCTGCAGCGGATTGTTCCGCAGATTTACAGCCGGGATATGCTGGATGTGGTGAACCGGGTGTACGCTTTTCCTGAAGTGATCTTTACGCTATATCAGACGCAGGATAGTGATGAAGTGGTCATTGATTTCGCCAGTCAAACCGGAGTGGATATCACCATGCCGACGGTAAGAGCTACCAAGAGTTTCGTGCGGAAGCTGAAGAATGCCGGGGCAAGAGTCTATGTGCATACAGTGAATGACGAGAAGGAAATTTCGGAGCTGTCCCGGATGGGAGTGGACGGATTCTATACCGATTTTGTCTCTGAGGACGACTTAAGCAGGGTCAAGGGTGTCCGCTAGTAGTTGAACGTGCAGGCTTCTGTACATCAAAAAGCTTATACTCTAAAAATGCGAAAAAATGTTCGCATTTTTGTTCGCTTTAAATTGACACCCGCCTTCGTACTGACTTAGACTAGAGATACGGCTTTTGCATGTGCAGGAGTATATTTGTTGTTTTGAAATACTGGGAAATAGAGTATTTACTTAGATGAACATTGAGGATGGACGATAATGAATGGAATGCGGCAAATGATCAAGCCGTGGCGGCATGTGTTCAAGCTGGACCCGGACCGGGAGCTTGCTGATAGGGAACTTGCGGCTGTCTGTCTCTCGGGAACCGATGCGATACTGGTAGGCGGCTCCACTGGAGTGACTTATGAGAATACGGTGAGTCTTCTCTCGAGAATCCGGCAGTATGATCTGCCTTGTGCCCTGGAGGTGTCGGATCTCGAAGCCGCTGTGCCCGGATTTGATCTGTATATGATTCCCATGGTGCTCAACACTGCCGATACTTCATGGATTCTTGGCCATCACCGCCGGGCAATTGAACGGTTCGGCAGTCTGATTCCATGGGAATTGCTGCTGACAGAGGGCTATATTGTGCTCAATGGCGATTCATCCGTAGCGCGGCTTACAGGGGCAGACCACTCGCTTAGCGCAGACGGGGCAGCGGCTTATGCGCAGATTGCGGACAAGCTGATGAATCTGCCTGTCGTTTATCTGGAGTACAGCGGAAGGTTCGGAGATATGGAGACTGTGCGTGAGGTCAGGGCAATGGTCGAGCACAGCCAGCTTTTTTATGGAGGCGGTATTACAGGTGAGGAAGAAGCCATGCAGGCAGCTGCGCTATGTGATACAGTAGTGGTCGGCAATATTATTTATTATGATGTGGAGCAGGCGCTGCTGACCGTTCAGGCAGTGAGAAATACGCAGCAGCTGGACCGGGAGAACTTATAAATTTCAAGCTTATATTCAGAAAGGAGCATGTCACACATGCAACTTGTTAACATACAAGACGCCGTAAGCCGGCTGAACCCCCCGCAGCGTCAGGCTGTAGAAGCTACCGAAGGGCCTTTATTGATCATGGCCGGAGCGGGCAGCGGTAAGACCCGCGTGCTTACCCACCGGATCGCCTGGCTGATTGCGAACCGCAAGGCACCGCCTTGGGCGATTCTGGCGATTACTTTTACGAACAAGGCCGCCCGCGAGATGCAGGATCGTGTCTCCAAGCTGGTAGGGACGGAGGGCCGGGATATTTGGGTATCCACCTTCCACTCGATGTGTGTGCGGATCCTGCGGAAGGATATTGAGCGAATCGGCTTCACTTCGAACTTCTCCATTCTGGATTCGACGGACCAGTTATCCGTTATCCGCAATTGTATGAAGGATCTGGACATTGATACCAAGAAATTCGAGCCGAAGGCCATTCAGGCTGTGATCAGTACGAACAAGAATGAGCTGATTACACCGGCGCAGTATGAGCAGAAGATCGGCGATTATTTCGAAGGCCTTGTGGCCAAAGTGTATACCAAGTACCAGCAACGGCTGAGAAGTAATAACTCGCTGGATTTTGATGACCTCATCATGAAGACGATCCAATTGTTCAAGGAAGTTCCTGAGGTATTGGATTTCTACCAGAAGAAGTTCAAATATATTCATGTCGATGAGTATCAGGATACGAACCGGGCGCAGTATATGCTCTGCAAGATGCTGGCCGAGGGTCATCACCGGATCTGCGTAGTCGGGGACAGTGACCAGTCGATCTACCGCTGGCGCGGGGCGGATATTTCGAACATCCTTAATTTCGAAGAAGACTATCCGGAAGCCAAAACCATTCTGCTGGAGCAGAATTACCGTTCAACCTCCAATATTCTGAACGCAGCCAATGGTGTTATCGCACTCAATACCGGACGCAAGCCGAAGAAGCTGTGGACCGATTCGGACGAAGGCGCGAAGATCAAGGTGTTCCGCGGTGACTCCGAGCATGATGAGGGATACTTCGTCACCGGAGAGATCAGCAAGAATGTGAAGCAGGGCCAGGCGTACCAGAACCATGCGATTCTGTACCGTACGAACGCCCAGTCCCGTGTAATAGAAGAAATTCTGATCAAGTCGGATATTCCTTACCAGATTGTCGGCGGGATCAAGTTCTATGACCGCAAAGAAATCAAGGATCTGCTGGCGTATCTGCGCCTGCTCTCCAATCCTGATGATGATATCAGCCTGACGCGGATTATCAATGTTCCCAAGCGTGGCCTCGGGGATACGACTGTCGGTAAATTGGCTGCAGCCGCGGCTTCCCAGGGAGTATCAATCTTCCGGGCGCTGCAGACGGTGGATGATTTGGGCTTTGCCGGCCGGACGCGTAATACGCTGGTGGAGTTCTATGATATGATCGAAGCCCTGCACCGCATGGTGGAATTCCTCTCGGTGACCGAGCTGACAGAGAAGATTCTTGAACTGTCCCAGTACCGACTGGAGCTGCAGAATGAGAATACTCTTGAATCCCGTTCCCGGCTGGAAAATATCGATGAATTCCTGTCCGTAACGATGGAATTCGAGAAGAACAACGAGGATAAGTCGCTGGTCTCCTTCCTGACGGATCTGGCGCTGATCGCTGACATTGACAGCGTGAATGACGAAGAAGAGCGCAGCGATGCTGTCGTGCTGATGACAATGCACAGCGCGAAGGGGCTGGAGTTCCCGACCGTCTTCATCATCGGGATGGAAGAGGGAGTGTTCCCGCACAGCCGTGCCTTCCAGGACAATGACGAACTGGAAGAGGAACGCCGGCTGGCGTATGTGGGCATTACCCGTGCGGAGAAGCAGCTGTTCCTCAGCTGTGCACGGATGCGCACGCTGTTCGGGCGGACGACCGCGAATGCGCCGTCCCGCTTCCTGGAGGAGATTCCGGAGGAGCTGAAGGAAGACACCGTGAAGGAATCAGACCGCTTCCGGCGCGGAGGCGCGGAGGTTGGCGGTGCATATGGCGGCCGCGGCTTCGGCGGAGGCGGAGGCAGCCGCGGGAACTTTGGCAGCCGCACCGCTGCTGCCGGGAACGCGCCGGCAGGCGGCGGGGCCGCCAGCTTCGGCAGCGGCAGCTCGGCGAGCGCGGTGCCTGGCGCGGGCCGCGTTGTGGTGACGACCGGAGGCGCGCAGAGCGCTCCGGGAGCAGGGGCCGCAGCGTCCGCCGGCTTCAAGGCGGGCGACAAGGTCTCCCACGGCAAATGGGGCATAGGCACCGTTGTGGCCGTGAAGGGCAGCGGCAACGATACGGAGCTGCAGATTGCCTTCCCGGCGCCGGTGGGCGTGAAGCGGCTGCTGGCCGGCTTTGCACCGATCACCAAAGTTGAATAAAGCAAGCTGCGATTAACGATTGTGTTTTTGGATCACGCTAACCGTAGGAAACCTATTTGACGGAGGGATGTGCCGGATGGATATTATGTTCACGATGGAAGAGCTCGTAGCCGAGCTGAATCAATATAACTATCATTACTATACAATGGATGCGCCGCAGATCAGCGACAAGGAATATGATGCGCTCTATGACAAGCTGGTGGCGCTGGAAGCGGAGAGCGGAATTGTACTGCCGCATTCTCCAACCCAGCGGGTGGGCGGGGAACTGCTGAAGGGCTTCACGCCACACCGCCATCTGGCACCACTGTGGAGTCTCGACAAGGCGCAGAATATTGAACAGCTGCGCACCTGGAACGCCCGTGTGCTGAAGCTGGTGAATGACTACAACACCAAGAATCCGGAGAATCCTCTGCCTGACCCGTGTTATGCGGTGGAGCTGAAGTTTGACGGCTTAACGCTGAACCTGACCTACCGTGACGGCGTACTTGTCCAGGCAGCAACACGGGGCAACGGCGTAACAGGCGAAGGTATCCTTGCCCAGGTGAAGACGATCAAATCCGTTCCTTTGAACATCCCGTTCAAGGAAGGCCTGATCGAAGTGCAGGGCGAGGGGATCATGAACCTGTCTGTACTGGCTGACTATAATACACGTGCGGCGGAGCCGCTCAAGAATGCGCGCAACGGTGCAGCCGGTGCGCTGCGCAACCTGAATCCTAAGATGACTGCAGACCGCAGACTGAATGCCTTCTTTTATAATGTGGGGTACTCGGAGGGCGTACAGTTTGCCGATCATCAGGAAATGATGGATTTCCTGCGCAGCAACCGGTTCAAGGTCAACCCGTATCTCAATTACTTCAGTAATTTCGATGACGTTACCGAGCAGCTGGCTGAGATCGAAGAGAGCCGTTCCGGCCTCGATTATCTGATTGACGGGGCAGTCATCAAGGTGACAGATTTCCGGATCCGCGAAGCGCTGGGCTATACGGATAAGTTTCCCCGCTGGGCGGTTGCCTATAAATTCGAGGCGGAAGAAACCACGACGATTCTGGAGTCGGTCAGCTGGAACGTAGGCCGTACAGGCAAAGTAACTCCGCTGGCGCGCGTAGAGGCTGTGGAGCTGGCCGGTGTTACGGTGCAGAATTGCACACTTAACAACGTGGGCGACATTGAACGGAAGAATCTGAAGTTTGCACTGGGCACACGGGTGTTCATCCGCCGCTCCAATGATGTAATCCCGGAGATTCTGGGAAAGGTGACCGAAGAGAGTGACGGCGGGGAGATTATTTTCCCTGAGAATTGTCCGGCCTGCGGCTTCCCGCTGGAGATGCGCGGTGCACATCTGTTCTGTAATAACAAGCTGGACTGCAAGCCGCAGATTGTCAGCCGGATTACGCATTTTGCCTCTAGAGATGCCATGGACATTGAGACATTCAGTGAGAAGACGGCTGCTCAGCTGCATGAAGAGCTTAGTGTACGTGAGCCGGCCGATCTCTATGAATTGACCTTCGAGCAGCTCGTGAAGCTGGACCGTTTCGGGGAGAAGAAGGCGGATAATCTGCTCCAAGCACTGGAAGAGAGCAAAGGGCGGGACCTCGCCTCCTTCTTATATGCCCTCGGTATCCCGAATACCGGAAAAGCAACCACCCGAATGCTGGCTGACCACTACCGCAGTCTGGACGCTGTAATGTCCGCTACGGCGGAGGAGCTGGCCGGTCTGCCGGATATCGGCGGGATTGTGGCTGAGAGCATCGTGAATTATTTTGCCGACCCGTTCGTGGTTGTAAGCATTAACCGCATGCTGGCACTGGGTGTAGAGGCTAAGGCACCCGAAGCTCCGCGTGTAGTCAGTACCAATACTTTCTTTAGCGGCAAAACCGTTGTCCTGACCGGTTCCCTGCAGAAAATGACCCGCGAGGAAGCGGCTGAGCGTCTGGAGGCTCTCGGAGCTAAGGTGTCCGGCAGTGTCTCCAAGAAGACCGATCTGGTCATTGCCGGTGAGAAGGCAGGCAGTAAGCTGGCCAAAGCGCAGCAACTCGGCATTCAGGTCATTGAAGATGAAGACGAACTGATTCGGCTTCTGGAAAGCTAAGCATGCACAAAATCCCGGTGTCCTCGCACTTAGCGAACGACACCGGGACTTTTTTTATCTCAAATATAGACTATGCCTGCATTATTTCGCCGCGTTCAGCCCCATCGACTGCAGAAGCTTATCAAATATAAGAGTGTTCTCATAGACGCCAGTGAATAGCTGAGCGTTCTTGCCCATAGCCGTAACCGGAATATCAACAGCAGTATGTCCCGAAGTCGTCCAGTCGACTACAAAGTTAAGCTTGGAGTTGGCAATAGCGAAAGGGCCATCTTCCTGAGAAATAGCATCTCCGCTCTCATCCTCTGCATCCACCGCTTCAATCGAGAATCCGCCCGTTTCATGGTCAGCCAGTACAAGTACCAGGGTATCAGGGTTTTTCTTCGCATAGTCTTTAGCCACCTGAACGGATTTGTCCAGCTCCTGGCCGGATTTGATCGTCATTTTGGCGTTGTTTTTGTGGGCGAACTCGTCCGTGCCTTCTTCTTCAACCATCAGGAAGAATCCTTTGGAGTTGGCGTCCAGCGTATCGATCGCTTTCTTCGTCATCTCAGCCAGGGAGACTACAGGCTTATAGATATCCCCTTTGCCTTCTTCATTCTGCTGGAACATTTCTTCATTGGCGAAAAGCCCCAGCAGCTTGCTGCCCTTAGCCTTCTGCAGATCAGTCTTAGTGGAGACATAGCTGTAGCCCAGCTGTTTCGCTTTTTCTACCAGATTCCCCTGGGTTCCCTTGCTCTTCTCGGAAGGATCTTCAGCAGGCTCGTCCGGGAATTTGCCGGGCTGTCCGGCCGGATACCAGAAATCCTCCCCTCCGCCGAGTAGCACATCTACCTTGCTCTTGGTCAGCAGCTGGAGTGCGATATCGCTCTGCTTGGAACGGTCTTCCACATGTGCGCCAAAAGCAGCTCCTGTAGCGTCAGTAACCTGGCTCGTCGTCACCACTCCGGTGGACTTACCCGCTTTTTTGGCATATTCCATAAGAGTCGCAACCGATTTCTTGTCGGCATCCATGCCGATGGCCCCGTTATAAGTCTTCACACCGCTTGCGTAGGCTGTTGCGGATGCCGCAGAGTCCGTTACCGGAACCGTGGAGCTTGTATGAATCAGGCCGACGTATGGCATCGAGTCCATAGCAAGGTTGCCTTTTTCACCTACAGTGGCTAACCGGATGGCATTACGCTGAGCAGTCCCCATGCCGTCGCCGACGAATAGAATTACATTTTTGGTTTTGGAGGTTGCCGCGTCGGCCTGATTGCTTGAAGATCCTGTGGTGACTACACCTGAGACGAGCAGCGCAGCGGCTGCAGTTGCGGCAAAAGCGGTCTTCACTCCATACTTTTTAGCTGATTTCATATTTACCCTCCTATAATCTTTGGTTTACTCCCTTATACTAGAGAGCATTCATTAAGAGAGTGTTACTCAAATATACATTTAATGTAAAGATGAGGCTGTTTCTATAAAATAAAAATCTCCCGTCCCTGAACAAGGGAAGCGAGAGATTAAGAGTAGCCTTAAGTTACAGCATATATAGAGTAGAATGGAGAAGTTATACCCGCTTGGCGTTAGGCAGCCAGGCATCAATGTCATACCCGCGCTGTTCCCAATAGCCGACATGATCACCTGCGATCAATTCGATGCGGTTCAGCCATTTAACTGACTTGTAGGCATACATTTGCGGAGTAACCAGGCGTACAGGCCCTCCGAGCTGATTAGGGATAGGTTTGCCGTCATGCATTACAGCCACCATGATATCCTCCATCCGCGCTTGAGCCAGCGTTAGAGAGTCCGTGTAGACACCGTCTCCCGAGTAGAGCTTGACCGTGACAGCTTCATCCTGCACACCGGCCATATCCAGCAGCTTATAGAGTGGAAGACCCTCCCATGTGTTTTTATAGACCGACCAGCCGGTTACACAGTGAAAATCACTGACCTGCACCTCGCGCTGCAGCTTGACGAATTCTTCCCAGCTCCAGGTGAACTTTTTGTCCACCAGACCGTCGATTGTAAAAGACCAGTTGGAGTTATCGAAGGCGGGAATGTCAGTGACGGTGTATACACGAAAGCTGCCTTCGGCTCCCCCGCCGATGGGAGGGGCTGATTCCGCCAGCGGAACCGGATCGGGAATCAGGGCATTGGCATTGGAGGCCGCATAATCGGCTGTACCCGGAAGCTGCAGGGATTTGCCGATCCAGCGTACAAAGGTTGGGCCGAGCGTTACGGCGAGACCTGCTCCTACAGCTACTTTGATGAAACCTCGGCGTGTGTACATAGGTTGAGCTTCTGACGAAGCTGCGGGTCGTGGCCGTACAGTAGGTTCAGTATTACTCTCTACAGGTAACGTCTCCGCTATGATAGAGCGCTTCTTAGGCTCCTTCAGCCATTTAACCCGGGTAACGGAATGGTAGATGATCACCGGGAGTCCTACCCAGGTCAGCAGATCATGAACGAACAGCGCACTGTTAGCCGCTCTGGGCCCGGCAAGTCTGAATTGCCACAGGACAACTCCGGAGACCAGCCAGCCGATCAGAAGAGTGAGCACGAAGATGACATTAGCCTTTTGACCCGTTTTGCCCTTCAATCGCTTCCAATGCTTCGCAGCCAGCAGCAGATAATAGACGACAGGGATCAGCAGCGCCAGTCCAAACACAATATGGCCCCATTTCAGCCACACTCTGCCTTCGCCCAGCATCTCCCTCCAGAAACCGCCCACCAGCATCAGGCCGCTGAGCGCGAGGAACAAGACCAGCCAGGCATTCCACATGTGAATGGATACTAGCTTTTTACCATACCCTTTGCGGATTTTCGTAAGTATATTCTTCAATTGCCTACCTCCTTCGGAGCTTCCAGCCTGACAATAGATAATTCAAGTTTAAACTAATTGTACCGCAAAAAAAGCCTGTTGAATAATGTTCCCCAGCCAGGCTGGACAGAGTGGTTGCCTTTCCTGAACTTTATCTTATAGACTAATGGAAAGAGCTCTGGAAAGGATCAAGTACCCGTGAACCAAGAAACGATTCTGCTGGTGGATGATGAAGTGGAGATTGTGGAGCTGCTGGATATCTATCTTAGTAATGAGGGATACCGGCTGCTTAAGGCTTTTGACGGAATGGAGGCGCTGGAGTGCCTTGGCAAAGAGGAGGTGGATCTCATTATACTCGATGTGATGATGCCCCGCATGGACGGGATTGCCGCCTGCATGAAGATCCGTGAGGAACGGAACATGCCGATTATTATGCTCTCCGCCAAGAATGCGGATATGGACAAAATTCTTGGACTCAGCATCGGTGCCGACGATTATGTAGGCAAGCCGTTTAATCCGCTGGAGCTTGTGGCGCGGGTCAAATCGCAGCTGCGCCGTTACCATAAATTGAATCGGGACGCTCCTGCCAGAACGAATGAGCATGAACTGGTCTTTGAAGATTTGCTGATAGATACGCTTCGGCATGAGGTGAGCGTGGACAACCGCAAGGTAAAGCTGACGCCCCGCGAGTTTTCTATCCTGGAACTGCTGGCGCGGCATCAGGGACAGGTGCTCAGTATGGAGCAGATTTACCTGAAGGTGTGGAATGAGCCTTTTCTGGATGGGGGCAACACCGTGATGGTGCATGTCCGCAATATCCGTGACAAAATCGAGCTGGACGCCAAGCAGCCCCGTTATGTGCAGACCGTGTGGGGCATTGGCTACAAGCTGGATCATCCGTCCTGAAAGCTGAGGTGAAACGTAGTGAATACCAAATATATCAGTACCATCCGCTGGAAGTTCATCTGGGCCTTTGTACTGAGTATTATGTCGGGGGCAGTGCTGCTTTTGGGTGGCTATCGGCTGGTCAATTCCATGATCTATCTGAATCCGGCGGAGCCCTCCGCACCGTACTCTCGTATTCTGAAATGGATTATCAACCATATCGGTTCGGCGCCGCTGATGACTGCTGTCGGGATCGCCAGCTTCCTGATCTTCTTCTTCATCTACACGCGTAAAATCGTCTCCTACCTCGAAGAGATCACCAGAGGTATCCAGCAGATTACGAAGCTTGATGAATCGCACCGGATCGAGGTTCGTACGGCGGACGAGCTGGGGGTGCTTGCGGAGAACATCAACATTATGTCTGAGCGGCTGCAGCGTTCGCTGCTGGAAGAGCGCAAGGCTGTTGAGTCCAAAAACGAGCTGATTACCGGCGTATCGCATGATCTTCGCACCCCGCTGACATCGGTGCTTGGCTTCTTGGAGTATATTGAGCAGGACCGCTGCCGGGAAGAGACGGAGATACGCTACTACGTAGGGATTGCCTATCAGAAAGCATTAGTGCTGCGCAAACTGATTGACGACCTGTTTGAATACACACGGGTTAACAGCAGCAGACTGCCGCTTGTGCTGGAACGGCTCGATCTCAAGGCCTTTATGCGCCAGCTTGCGGAAGAATCCGTTCCGGCTCTGGCCCGTGCAGGCATGACTTATGAATTGTACGATGATACCGAATCGCTGTGGATTGAAGCGGCTCCTTATGAACTGGTGCGCGCTTACGAGAATCTGATTGCCAATGCGATCCGGTACGGCAAGGACGGGAAGCGGCTGGAGATCGGGCTGAGCCGTGAAGGAGACGATGCGCTCGTGCGGATCAGTAATTTCGGCGAGATGATCGCGGAAGGGGATCTCCCGCATATTTTTGAACGGTTCTACCGGGCGGAGCGCTCCAGATCGCAGGTCACCGGGGGATCGGGGTTGGGGCTGGCGATTGCCAAGGGGGTTGTGGAACGGCATCATGGAGAGATCACGGCCCGCAGCAGCAGTTCCCGGACGGACTTTATTACCCGGTTTCCGGTGACTTCTTAACAATCTTCAGCGTTTCTTAAGAAGTGGCAGCGGTAATTCTTAAGATTTAGCCGATATCCTTGTGCTATGGGGATGAAACCCGGGAAGGCAGGAGGAATTGGCTGATGTCAAAAATACACACGATACGCTCACTTTACCTCTACATGTTCTGCGGTAGCGCCCTGCTTAGTGCAGGGCTGCTACTGGCTATGCGGGGGCTGTTTGCTATGCTCTACTCCCGGTATACGCCTGATTCGGCGGCGCTGTTTGTCCGTTTCACGCATTGGATAATGAATCATATCGGCGCAAGACCGGCGGCTGTCATGATGTTCACCGCTGTATGTGCAGGGCTGTTCCTGCTCCGTTCGCAAAAAGCAGCCAACGATACCACGGCGCTGCTGCGAGCCGCAGAACAGCTGGCGGCCCGCGGCTCCTGTGAGCTTGCGGACCTTGAGGTGCAATCCGGCGGGGAATTCAGCCGGCTGGCCGCCAGTCTGCGCCGGATTCATCAGGCCGGGTTGCGGCCGGCGGCGGCCTCCGCTATGCAAATACCGGCGCCGGACCCGCAGGAGTCCATGGCGCTTATTCTGCGGACACGGACGCTGATCCGCATGCTGGGACAGGCAGAAGCGGAGTCAGGGGAGGCGGGCTGTAGCATACCGGGTGCGGTTCTGCAGCAGCTGGAGATTGCCAGGCTCGAGGCGCAGGGACTGGAGAAGACTATGGAGAGATGGATACGGCAGGTATGAGAACAGGACGGAAGCAACTGCTGCGTATTTGCTATGCCGGTTTTGATCTGGCGTTCATCCTAACCATACCAATGCTGGCGGGACTTATCTATATTTTTCAGTATGGGGGACTGATGCTGGACCGTTATCCGGAGAAACTGATTTTACCGGAATCGAGCGTCATTATGGCCTCAGACGGAACTGTGTTGCGGAGAATACCGCTGCCTGAAACAGGCTATCGGACCAATGCCGGACTTGGAGAGATGCCGCAGCTGCTCATAGATACTTTTATTGCTGTCGAGGACCGCCGTTTTTACAGCCATGAGGGTCTGGACTACCAGGGAATAGCCCGCGCATTGGTGAACAATACGGTACGGATGGGGGTATCCGAAGGCGGAAGCAGCATCACCCAGCAGTTGGCACGGGGATTGTATCTGAACCGGGGGCAGAATCTGCTGCGCAAGCTGAATGAGGCTTCGATAGCGCTGGCGCTGGAGAGGCGGTTATCGAAGGATGAGATTCTGCAGCTGTATCTCAACCAAATTTATATGGGGCAAGGGCAATATGGGGTAAAGTCTGCAGCGGAGCGTTATTTTGGCATATCTGACCTGAAGCAACTGGGGATTGGGCAGATCGCGACGCTGGCAGCTATTCCTAAAGGCCCGTCCATTTACAATCCGGCAGACAACCTTGAACGGTCAGCAAGCAGACGGAATCTTGTCCTGAGGATTATGCAGCAGCACAAGCTGATAACAACGGATCAGATGACGGCGGCAATGAACAGCACCTATCAGCCTCCAGTTAGGGCTAAGACTGAGGTTGTCGGGGCGTCCTATATGGATGCGGCACTTCAGGAAGCGATGCAGCAGACCGGGTTATCCCAAAAGGAGCTGCGCACAGGCGGGTACACTCTCGTGACGGGAATGAATATCGGGGCGCAGCGGGCCATGGAACACATATTCTCTCAGGAGGATGCGTTCCCTCCGGATGGAAAAGACCAGAGAGCCGAAGCAGCCATGGTCATCATCGACCAGCGGACTGGTGAAGTGGCCGCGCTGTTAGGCGGGCGAAACCCGAGTACAGGCGATCTGAACAGAGCTGTAATCCCTTCCCGGCAGCCAGGCTCCGCGCTCAAGCCCATTATAGATTATGGGCCGGCGCTGGAGAGCGGCAAATATACGCCGGACAGTCTCCTGCCTGACGTCAAAACAGCCTATGGCAGCTACAGTCCCGCCAATCTGAACGGAGTATATCGTGGGCAGGTGAGCATGAGGGTAGCCCTGCAGCAGTCCATCAATGCCCCTGCGGTATGGTTGCTGCAGCAGGTGGGGGTCAGCTATGCCCGCAGCTTTGCCGCCAGGCTGGGGGTGAAACTCGCGGCAGAGGACAATCATCTGGCTATTGCCCTTGGAGGTCTGCGCAGCGGCGTCTCTCCGCTTACGATGGCCCAGGCTTACACCGTCTTTGCGAACGGAGGCATTCTTAACAAGGCATATCTGGTGCGCAGCATCAGGGATGCGCAGGGCCGGGAGGTGTACGCGCATGTCTCTGCGCCGCAGCAGGTCATTTCGGCGCGCACCGCAGCGGATATGACCGGGATGCTCCGTCAGGCGGTGAGTGAAGGAACGGGCAGACGGGCGCGTATGAACGTTACAGTGGCCGGCAAGACAGGAACCACACAGCTGGATCTGCCGGGAGTCCCCGGCAAGGCCAACCGGGATTTATGGTTCGTCGGTTATACCCCTAGATGGACAGCGGCGGTATGGATGGGCTTTGACCGCTCCGACCCTGACAACTATATGACTGCCGGAAGCGGGCTGGCGGCTGCTTTATTCTCAAGGGTTCTCTCAAAAAGCTTTGAATAGATTTGCTTATTCTGACGCCCATTCCTCAAGCTTCCTGTCACCGGGCAGAAGCAGTGCAAGCAGACCAAGCAGGGGGAGAAATCCGCATGCCACGAACACCGTCGCAATTCCGATCGTATCAATTAAATGTCCGATTACGACAGATCCTATACCGCCAAGACCGAAGGCAAGTCCGGTAATCAGACCTGAGACCGTACCGATATTGCCGGGATACAGCATCTGCGCGTAGATCACAGTTACGGAGAAACTGGATAATAGGATGAACCCGGAGATGATCAGCAGCACTGCCGCCCAGAACTGATTCACAAAAGGCAGAGCCAGCGCAAACGGCACCGTCCCGATCATCGAGACCAGGATGAGATTACGGCGGCCGAAACGGTCGGCGAGCGGACCCCCGAAGAACGTCCCGACTGCACCAGCCGCGAGGTACATGAAAATATAGATCTGGGCATCATCAAGTGTCATTCCGTATTTGTCCATTAAGTAGAAGGCATAATAGCCGCCGATGGAGGCGCCGTACCAGGATCGCACGAACACAATGAAGACCAGAATGACCGTTGTAATCAGAATACGTTTGCTGCGGGCGGGGTCAATGGAGCGGGACACTGATTTTTTGCGAAAAGTATACCCGGCATCGAGCATTTCCCGGTACCAGCGGGCCACATAAGTCTGGACGGCGATCCCGGCAGCGGCGATTACGGTGAACCCGAGGGCCCCCATCTGCCCGAAGGGGATGAATACCCATTTCATCAGAAGCGGACCCAAGGACTGACCGGCGTTGCCGCCCACCTGGAAAATAGATTGCGACAGCCCCTTCCGTTGACCGGCGGCCATATGGGCTACACGCATGCCTTCCGGATGAAAGGCGGCTGAACCAAAGCCCACGAGCATCACGGATACGATGACAAGTACGTAGTTCCCGGCAAAAGCGAGTAAGAAGACGCCGGCAAAAGTGCAGCACATCCCCAGAGGAAGCAGAATTGGGCGGGGTTTGCGGTCAGCGGCAAAGCCGATAATGGGCTGAATCACCGAGGAGGTGAGGTTAAGCGCGAATGCAATCCAGCCAATCTGGGCATAAGAGAGCAGCATGTTATCCTTCAGTACAGGAAACATCGCCGGAATAAGCGCCTGGATGGAATCATTGAACAGATGAACAAAACTGACTGCGAGTAAAATCCGGTAAATAGTTGCCTGCTGCAAATTGCGGGATTCCTCAATAGCGGTGGCAGGAGCAGCGGGTATTGACTTGTTGGACATTTGGACTCCTTTCAGAGACGGGAATTAGCAAGAGCATCTATAAGATGAAGATAAATCCTATTGTAGCCATAAGCGATGTATTATGGGAATCAATTTGTGCGGTATAGAGCGTAATTATGCGTTCCTGGTTTTATTTATAAAAAAGGCTTGCAAACATCTGGGCGGCATGATATATTATCTCTTGTGCTTATGAGACATCGACGCTGAAACAAGCGGCGAAGGGAAAATAAGTTGACATGAAATATAGAAACATGATATGATCTAATTCCTGTGCAAGATACATAATGTTGAAATGCCGGGAGCAAGTTCTTTGAAAACTGAACAAATGGAACGCGTTAATTTTTACAAGATTCATTTAATGAATCGTCAGTTTCAAAATGAGCAATCGCTCTTTCTAAATACAATTTGGAGAGTTTGATCCTGGCTCAGGACGAACGCTGGCGGCATGCCTAATACATGCAAGTCGAGCGGAGTTATGAAGGAGCTTGCTCTGGATTAACTTAGCGGCGGACGGGTGAGTAACACGTAGGCAACCTGCCCTCAAGACTGGGATAACTACCGGAAACGGTAGCTAATACCGGATAATTTCTTTCCTCTCCTGAAGAGAGAATGAAAGGCGGAGCAATCTGCCACTTGGGGATGGGCCTGCGGCGCATTAGCTAGTTGGTGGGGTAACGGCTCACCAAGGCGACGATGCGTAGCCGACCTGAGAGGGTGAACGGCCACACTGGGACTGAGACACGGCCCAGACTCCTACGGGAGGCAGCAGTAGGGAATCTTCCGCAATGGGCGAAAGCCTGACGGAGCAATGCCGCGTGAGTGATGAAGGTTTTCGGATCGTAAAGCTCTGTTGCCAGGGAAGAACGTCCGGTAGAGTAACTGCTACCGGAGTGACGGTACCTGAGAAGAAAGCCCCGGCTAACTACGTGCCAGCAGCCGCGGTAATACGTAGGGGGCAAGCGTTGTCCGGAATTATTGGGCGTAAAGCGCGCGCAGGCGGTCATTTAAGTCTGGTGTTTAAACCTTGGGCTCAACCTGGGGTCGCACTGGAAACTGGGTGACTTGAGTACAGAAGAGGAAAGTGGAATTCCACGTGTAGCGGTGAAATGCGTAGATATGTGGAGGAACACCAGTGGCGAAGGCGACTTTCTGGGCTGTAACTGACGCTGAGGCGCGAAAGCGTGGGGAGCAAACAGGATTAGATACCCTGGTAGTCCACGCCGTAAACGATGAGTGCTAGGTGTTAGGGGTTTCGATACCCTTGGTGCCGAAGTTAACACAGTAAGCACTCCGCCTGGGGAGTACGGTCGCAAGACTGAAACTCAAAGGAATTGACGGGGACCCGCACAAGCAGTGGAGTATGTGGTTTAATTCGAAGCAACGCGAAGAACCTTACCAGGTCTTGACATCCCGATGAAAGCATTAGAGATAGTGCCCCTCTTCGGAGCATCGGAGACAGGTGGTGCATGGTTGTCGTCAGCTCGTGTCGTGAGATGTTGGGTTAAGTCCCGCAACGAGCGCAACCCTTGACTTTAGTTGCCAGCAGGTGAAGCTGGGCACTCTAGAGTGACTGCCGGTGACAAACCGGAGGAAGGTGGGGATGACGTCAAATCATCATGCCCCTTATGACCTGGGCTACACACGTACTACAATGGCCGGTACAACGGGAAGCGAAACCGCGAGGTGGAGCCAATCCCAGCAAAGCCGGTCTCAGTTCGGATTGCAGGCTGCAACTCGCCTGCATGAAGTCGGAATTGCTAGTAATCGCGGATCAGCATGCCGCGGTGAATACGTTCCCGGGTCTTGTACACACCGCCCGTCACACCACGAGAGTTTACAACACCCGAAGTCGGTGGGGTAACCCGCAAGGGAGCCAGCCGCCGAAGGTGGGGTAGATGATTGGGGTGAAGTCGTAACAAGGTAGCCGTATCGGAAGGTGCGGCTGGATCACCTCCTTTCTATGGAGAATCGTTTCCTGCAACGGAAACATTCAAATCGGAAGTATTACTTCCAAAAGATACTTAACGCGTATCCATTTGTTCGGTTTTGATGGAATTTGCGGGGCCATAGCTCAGCTGGGAGAGCGCCTGCCTTGCAAGCAGGAGGTCAGCGGTTCGATCCCGCTTGGCTCCACCAACAAACTTCATCAATTTGTTATGTCTAGAAACTTTAATATCGTCTGTAATTTCGAACAACACAACCGTGTTTGTCCCGTGATTACAGCACCTTGATCCTTGAAAACTGGATACCGAAACGAATTTGCGTTTTAGAACATCTTTTAGCTGAAACTTGTGTAAGCAAGTTGAAATAGTTATTAGTTGCTACAGCGATTTTCCTAACGGAAAACGCATTGGTTAAGCTAATAAGAGCACACGGAGGATGCCTAGGCGCCAGGAGCCGACGAAGGACGTGGCGAACAACGAAACTGCCTCGGGGAGCTGTAAGCAAGCTTTGATCCGGGGGTGTCCGAATGGGGAAACCCAGCTGTGGTAATTCGCAGTTACTCGTATCTGAATACATAGGATACGCAGAGGCAGACCAGGGGAACTGAAACATCTAAGTACCCTGAGGAAGAGAAAACAATAGTGATTCCGTCAGTAGCGGCGAGCGAACGCGGAACAGCCTAAACCAAGGGGCTTGCCTCTTGGGGTTGTGGGACGTCTCACATGGAGTTACAAAGGAATATGGTAGGCGAAGAGGTCTGGAAAGGCCCGCGATAGAGGTAAAAGCCCTGTAGCCTAAACTGTGTTCTCTCCGAGACGGATCCCGAGTAGTGCGGGGCACGTGAAACCCCGTATGAATCCAGCAGGACCATCTGCTAAGGCTAAATACTACCTGGCGACCGATAGTGAAACAGTACCGTGAGGGAAAGGTGAAAAGCACCCCGGAAGGGGAGTGAAATAGAACCTGAAACCGTGTGCTTACAAAAAGTCAGAGCCCGATCTATGGGTGATGGCGTGCCTTTTGTAGAATGAACCGGCGAGTTACGTTTAACATGCAAGGTTAAGGTGAGAAGCCGGAGCCGCAGCGAAAGCGAGTCTGAATAGGGCGACTAAGTATGTGGACGTAGACCCGAAACCGTGTGATCTACCCCTGTCCAGGGTGAAGGTGCGGTAACACGCACTGGAGGCCCGAACCCACGCATGTTGAAAAATGCGGGGATGAGGTGGGGGTAGCGGAGAAATTCCAATCGAACTCGGAGATAGCTGGTTCTCCCCGAAATAGCTTTAGGGCTAGCCTCGGTGAATGGAGTGGTGGAGGTAGAGCACTGATTGGGTGCGGGGCCCGCAAGGGTTACCAAGCTCAGTCAAACTCCGAATGCCATTAACTTCTTGCCGGGAGTCAGACAGTGAGTGCTAAGATCCATTGTCAAAAGGGAAACAGCCCAGACCATCAGCTAAGGTCCCCAAGTGTGTGTTAAGTGGGAAAGGATGTGGAGTTGCACAGACAACCAGGATGTTGGCTTAGAAGCAGCCACCATTGAAAGAGTGCGTAATAGCTCACTGGTCGAGTGACTCTGCGCCGAAAATGTAACGGGGCTAAACACACCACCGAAGCTATGGCTAGATGCTTTGCATCTGGGGTAGGGGAGCGTTGTATGCAGGTTGAAGGTGTACCGTAAGGAGCGCTGGACAGCATACAAGTGAGAATGCCGGTATGAGTAACGAAAAGATCAGTGAGAATCTGATCCGCCGAAAGCCCAAGGTTTCCTGAGGAAGGCTCGTCCGCTCAGGGTAAGTCGGGACCTAAGGCGAGGCCGAAAGGCGTAGTCGAAGGACAACAGTTTGAAATTACTGTACCACCGTAATCCGCTATGAGCGATGGGGTGACGCAGGAGGGTAGTGACGCGGACTGATGGATATGTCCGTCTAAGCAGTGAGGCTGATGTGTAGGCAAATCCGCACATCACTAAGGCTGGGCTGTGATGGGGAGCGAAAATTGTAGTAGCGAAGGTCATGATCTCACACTGCCAAGAAAAGCCTCTAGCCAGGAGAAGGTGCCCGTACCGCAAACCGACACAGGTAGGCGAGAAGAGAATTCTAAGGCGCGCGGAAGAACTCTCGTTAAGGAACTCGGCAAAATGACCTCGTAACTTCGGGAGAAGAGGTGCCTCGGTAGGGTGAATAGCCCGAGGGGGCCGCAGTGAAAAGGCCCAAGCGACTGTTTAGCAAAAACACAGGTCTGTGCGAAGCCGCAAGGCGAAGTATACGGGCTGACGCCTGCCCGGTGCTGGAAGGTTAAGGGGAGTGGTTAGGGGTTAAACCCGAAGCTGTGAACCGAAGCCCCAGTAAACGGCGGCCGTAACTATAACGGTCCTAAGGTAGCGAAATTCCTTGTCAGGTAAATTCTGACCCGCACGAATGGCGTAACGACTTGGGCGCTGTCTCAACGAGAGATCCGGTGAAATTTTAATACCTGTGAAGATGCAGGTTACCCGCGACAAGACGGAAAGACCCCATGGAGCTTTACTGCAGCTTGATATTGAATTTGGGTACGATCTGTACAGGATAGGTGGGAGCCGTTGAGGCAGGAGCGCAAGCTTCTGCGGAGGCGCCGTTGGGATACCACCCTGATCGTATCTAGGTTCTAACCTAGTGCCCTAATCGGGTACGGGGACCGTGTCAGGCGGGCAGTTTGACTGGGGCGGTCGCCTCCTAAAGAGTAACGGAGGCGTTCAAAGGTTCCCTCAGAATGGTTGGAAATCATTCGCAGAGTGCAAAGGCATAAGGGAGCTTGACTGCGAGACCTACAAGTCGAGCAGGGACGAAAGTCGGACTTAGTGATCCGGTGGTACCGCATGGAAGGGCCATCGCTCAACGGATAAAAGCTACCCTGGGGATAACAGGCTTATCTCCCCCAAGAGTCCACATCGACGGGGAGGTTTGGCACCTCGATGTCGGCTCATCGCATCCTGGGGCTGAAGTAGGTCCCAAGGGTTGGGCTGTTCGCCCATTAAAGCGGTACGCGAGCTGGGTTCAGAACGTCGTGAGACAGTTCGGTCCCTATCTGTCGTGGGCGCAGGAAATTTGAGAGGAGCTGTCCTTAGTACGAGAGGACCGGGATGGACGTACCGCTGGTGCATCAGTTGTTCCGCCAGGAGCATGGCTGAGTAGCTACGTACGGACGGGATAAGCGCTGAAAGCATCTAAGCGTGAAGCCCCCCTCAAGATGAGATTTCCCAATTAGTAAGACCCCTTGAAGACGACGAGGTAGATAGGTTGGAGGTGGAAGTGCAGCAATGCATGGAGCTGACCAATACTAATCGGTCGAGGGCTTATCCAAATTTCTTAGAGCGCAGATTCGTTTCGGATTCAGTTTTCAGGTGATCAAGCCTGTACGCCATGAAATTCATTCGCACATCCGTGATGAACCGAATTTCAAGCGGCAGCGTCTGTTTCACAGACGCATGTTTGGTGGCGATAGCGGAGGGGTTCCACGCGTACCCATCCCGAACACGACCGTTAAGCCCTCCAGCGCCGATGGTACTTGGACCGAAGGGTCCTGGGAGAGTAGGACGTTGCCAAGCACATGAAGCCATTGTTGAGTAATCGACAGTGGCTTTTTTGGTTTGTGCAGGGTTGTGGAAAAGCTGTGGATAAATTTCAGTAACTGCTGAAAACTTACGCACATGTGGATACAATTTCAGGAAGAAGTCTTTTCCCTGATAATGTGGATTAAAACGCATATTCAGGCGAATGAGTCAAGAGAAAACCTAAGTAATCCACTGTTTTTGTGGATAAAAAGTGAATTTTGTGGATAGATAAATATGAATCGTGGATAACTAATTTTTGCCGGAAGAAACTCTTTCGGGTTTTTTGTTTTATTGTTCAAAACCTGTGGATAACTTTTGTCCGCGGGCTATTTTTGTACCTCATTAGCTTCTGGACAATTTGCTTGATATACTCAATCTGAGCAACCATTGGACTCTATCTCTATAAATTCATTAACGGGGTGAGCAGCATGGAAATAAGGCAATTGCACGCAGATGATTTTGAAGAAGGCTTAGGCTTGTCAGAATATGCTTTTCAGTACAAGGTGATAGGAGAAGACAGGGAACGCGCCAGAGAGAAGTTCAAGCCGGAACAAATATGGGGAGTATTCGAAGGACCAAGTTTAAGTGCCAAGCTGGTACTTCTTCCACTTCAGGCATACATACAGGGCAAGCCCGTATCTATGGGCGGAATTGCGGGCGTAGCGACGTGGCCGGAGAACCGCAGGCAGGGATATGTGGCCAAGCTGTTGACCCATGCGCTGCAAACCATGAACGAAGCAGGGCAAACACTGTCTTTTCTGCACCCGTTTTTAATCCCCTTTTACCGGAAATTCGGCTGGGAGATCTATTGTGAATATAAGAAATACAACATACCTGTGGATAAATTTCCGCGGAAGGCTGAAATACAGGGCTCTGTGAAGCGCGGGGCGGCTGATATTAAAGTATTGCAACAGCTGTATGTCTCATTTGCAGCCCGGTACAACGGCACACTGCAGCGTACGGAGGAATGGTGGAAGGAAAAAGTACTCGATGAAGATACACATCAGTGTGTATTTTATTCGCAGCAGGGTGAACCGGAAGGGTATGTGCTGTATAAAATAGTGAACAAAGAACTGGTCATCGATGAATTTGTCTATCTGAATGAGAAGGCCCGGCAAGGGCTGTGGACATTTCTGGCTAACCATGACTCTATGATCACCGGAGCTTCATTGAAGCTGGTTCCCTCTGATGACATTCTGCCGTATTTGCTTCCCGACCCGCGGATTGCCCAGGAGAATTATCCGTACTTCATGGCACGCATTGTCAACGCCCAAGCCTTTATAGAGAATTTGTCTTTCCATGCGCTGAGCGGTATCCGGGAGCGGCTGCTTTATATTGAAGATGAGCATGCCCCCTGGAATAACGGCCTGTGGCGGTGGACAGTAGCTGAACATGGGGAGGTATCATTTACTCAGATCCAGGGGGACAGAACAAGCGCTGATCTTATATGCAGTATTGGTACACTTACCGCACTGTTGATGGGATACAGACGTCCAGTTGAAATGGCCCGGTATGGACAGTTATCCGGTACACATGAAGCTGTAGATTGGCTGGAGAAACTGATCCCGCAGGCGCAAACGGCTTTATTTGATTTTTTCTGACAAACCTGAAGGCTCTTCCGCTTACATTAGAAGCAGGAGAGCCTAAAATACATATCCCCTTGCAATGGGATCCGTGAAGCTATTCGGAATACAATGCGGCTAAAAAGTAAAAAATAAGAGCAACCCCTTGGAATTCAGTGAGAATATGTTATAATATGAAAAAAGTCAAAGAAAGTCAAAGTCAACGCGAGCTCGACAGCAGTGTTCTTAGGATTGTAACAGTTGGAGGTCTGGCTCAGTACGAAGGCTATTGCAGCCGATTCGCACTTCAGTCCCCGGGTTAAATTCTTTAGAGCTATGTATGGACGGCGGACGTTGATACAGCACAAGCTTAACCAAGGCTTACACACTGGAGGATGAGTGATGCGTAATATCTCCGATATTATTGAACAATATCTGAAGAATATTTTGCATGAAAGTCCCGAAGGTACGGTGGAAATTCAGCGCAATGATCTGGCGGACCAGTTCTCCTGTGTGCCGTCGCAGATCAATTACGTCATCAGTACACGCTTTACTTTGGAAAAGGGATATGTAGTGGAGAGCAAACGCGGCGGTGGAGGGTATATCCGGATTCAGCGCTTCGAGCTGCCTCAGAATGTGGCACTGTATGCACATCTGAACTCCACAATAGGGAATGATATTGACCAGAATTCCGCCGAAGGACTGATTTATCAGCTGGAGGAGGCCCGTTTTCTCTCCAAGCGTGAAGCGTGTCTTATGCGGTCCGCTGTTTCCCGGGAATGCCTGACGGTTAATCTGCCGTACCGGGATGAGATTCGTGCCAAGCTAATGAAGGCCATGCTAATCTCTTTGTTAGGCAAATAATTGTCAAAATGTGAGGGAGGGACACCGCTCATGCTATGCCAGGAATGCGGGGTCAAACCGGCTACACTCCATTTCACGAAGATCGTGAACGGAGAGAAGACAGAATTTCATATTTGTGAAAGCTGTGCGCGGGAAAAGGGGGAGCTCATCCCCGGTACTGCCGGAGGATTCTCCATACACAGCTTGCTTTCCGGACTGCTTGATCTGGAGAGCGCAGGCAAGGGCAAGTCAGAGGCCGCACAGACTGTGCAGGGGCTGCATTGTGAGAACTGCGGTATGACCTATTCACAGTTCAGCAAGCTTGGACGGTTCGGCTGCAGCTCCTGCTACAAATATTTTGACAGCACGCTGGACCCGCTCTTCAGACGGGTACACGGAAGTACAGCCCATGTGGGTAAGCTTCCCAAGCGGGCGGGTGCACAGATCATGTGTAAACGCCAAATTGATGAGCTGAAGCAGGAATTACAGCAGAGCATTATGCAGGAGGAGTTTGAAACTGCAGCCGAGCTGAGGGACAGAATCCGCAAACTTGAAAAAGAAATGCCACAAGAGTAAAGTCTTTGATATATAGGAGGGGATTCCACATGTCAAGTCTCCGGTTTACCGAACAAGCACTTAGTGACTGGATGCGCTGCGGCGGGAGTCATTCCGAGATTGTTATCAGCAGCCGCATGCGTATCGCCCGTAATCTGGAGCACCTTCCTTTCCCGCTATTGGCGTCTGCGCAGCAGTCGGAAGAGGTGCTGGAGCAGCTTGCTCCTGTATTTCAGGGAGAAGCCTCTGCGGATTTCGGCAACTTTCAGCTGCTGAGGCTGGATGAGCTCGATGAGCTGGATAAAAAAGTACTGGTGGAGAAGCATCTGATCAGTCCTAATCTGGCTGATGATTCCAAAGGCGGAGCAGTCATTCTTAATGAGGACGAGTCAGTCAGCATTATGATCAACGAGGAGGATCATCTCCGCATTCAATGCCTGTTTCCGGGTCTGCAGGTGAGAGAGGCCTGGGTAAGGGCAACAGCCATCGATGATATCTTTGAGGCTGCTGTCAATTACGCTTTTGATGACCGCAGAGGATACCTGACCAGTTGTCCCACCAATGTGGGAACCGGGCTCAGAGCCTCGGTAATGGTTCATCTGCCGGCATTGGTTATGACCCATCAGATTAACCGGATTCTATCCGCTGTTAATCAGGTCGGTCTTACCGTTAGAGGAATTTATGGTGAAGGCAGCGAAGCAGTAGGGAATATCTTTCAGATTTCCAACCAGATTACGCTCGGTCAGACCGAGAATGAGATTATTGAGAATCTCCACAGCGTAGTCACCCAGATTATAGAGCATGAGCGGAACGCACGTGAGCGCTTGCTTGTGGATTCCGCCCTGCGGATTACCGACCGCATCAAACGTTCATATGGGATTCTAGCCTACGCGGCTGTGATGGAGCTTAAAGAGTCAGCACAGCGGCTCTCCGATCTAAGGCTTGGTGTAGATTTGGGGATACTGGAAGGGCCTTCGATTTCAGTGCTTAATGAGCTGAATGTCAAGACTCAGCCGGGTTTTCTGCAAAAGCTGTTCGGCGACGAGCTTTCGTCCACCGAACGCGATATGTACCGGGCGAAGCTGCTACGGGAAACACTGGGATCACAACATTAATTATAGATATATATTATCCGTGGAGGTGCAGGAGATATGATGTTTGGAAGATTTACGGAACGCGCACAAAAGGTGCTGGCGCTGGCGCAGGAAGAAGCCGTACGTTTGGGACACAACAACATTGGGACAGAACATATTTTGCTCGGACTGATTCGTGAAGGTGACGGCATTGCCGCCAAGGCACTGATCGGACTCGGTCTGGGTCTTGAGAAGATTCAGGATGAAGTGGAAACGCTGATTGGCAGAGGTCAGGAACAACCGACCAACATCGCTTATACTCCTCGTGCCAAAAAAGTTATCGAGCTGTCTATGGATGAAGCCCGCAAGCTTGGACATACGTACGTGGGCACAGAGCATATCCTGCTCGGACTCATCCGTGAAGGAGAGGGCGTAGCTGCCCGCGTGCTGAATAATCTCGGTATCAGCCTGAATAAAGCCCGCCAGCAGGTGCTGCAGCTTCTGGGCAGCAGTGAAGCCACTTCAAGCCATAGCGGTGCTCCGGTTAATGTCAGCACACCAACGCTGGATGGTCTGGCCCGTGACTTGACTGCCTATGCCAAGGACGGCAACCTCGACCCTGTTATCGGCCGTAGCAAGGAAATTGAACGTGTCATTCAGGTGCTCAGCCGCCGTACCAAGAATAATCCGGTACTGATCGGTGAGCCAGGGGTGGGTAAGACAGCAATTGCTGAAGGCCTGGCCCAAAAGATCATCAACAATGAAATTCCGGAAACCTTGCGCGACAAACGCGTAATGACCCTGGATATGGGTTCTGTAGTTGCCGGTACGAAATACCGCGGTGAGTTCGAGGACCGCCTCAAAAAAATCATGGATGAGATTCGCCAGGCAGGCAATATCGTGCTCTTCATCGATGAGCTGCATACGCTGATCGGAGCCGGTGGTGCGGAAGGTGCAATTGATGCCTCCAATATCCTGAAGCCCGCTCTGGCCCGTGGTGAACTGCAGTGCATCGGTGCCACAACGCTTGACGAATACCGTAAATACATTGAGAAAGACGCAGCACTTGAACGCCGCTTCCAGCCGATTACGGTGGATCAGCCTTCTCCTGCAGAAGCTGTACAGATCCTGTTCGGTCTTCGGGACCGTTATGAAGCCCATCACCGGGTGAAGATTACGGATGAAGCTATTGTGGAAGCTGTGAAGCTGTCTGACCGCTATATCCCTGACCGGTTCCTGCCGGACAAGGCGATTGACCTGATTGATGAAGCAGGCTCCAAGGTAAGACTTAACTCTTACACGATCCCGCCGAATCTGAAGGAACTCGAAATGCGTCTGGATGATATCCGCAAGGAGAAGGATTCCGCTGTACAAAGCCAGGAATTCGAGAAGGCTGCAGCGCTGCGCGATACCGAGCAGAAGATCCGTGAAGAGCTGGACACAACGAAGAACCAGTGGAAAGAGAAGCAGGGCCGTACGGACTCCCAGGTTACACCTGAGGATATCGCACAGGTGGTTGCCAGCTGGACCGGAATTCCGGTCAGCAAGCTGAAGGAAGAAGAGACAGACCGTTTGCTGAATATGGAGTCTTTGCTGCATGAACGTGTAATCGGGCAGGATGAAGCCGTTAAGGCTGTCAGCCGGGCACTCCGCCGGGCGCGTGCGGGTCTGAAGGATCCGAAACGTCCAATGGGCTCCTTCATCTTCCTCGGTCCAACCGGGGTCGGTAAAACCGAGCTGGCACGGGCACTTGCCGAAGCCATGTTCGGTGACGAGAATGCGGTAATCCGTATCGATATGTCGGAGTACATGGAGAAGCATTCTACATCCCGTCTGGTCGGGGCGCCTCCAGGCTATGTAGGATATGAAGAAGGCGGACAGCTGACTGAGAAGGTACGCCGCAAACCGTATTCCGTGGTCCTGCTGGATGAGATTGAGAAGGCTCACCCTGAAGTATTCAATATTCTGCTGCAGGTACTGGAAGACGGCCGTCTGACCGACTCCAAAGGCCGTGTAGTCGATTTCCGCAATACCTTAATTATCCTGACCTCTAACGTAGGCGCACAAGCAATCCGTAAGAATTCGACTCTGGGCTTCACCGCGGTACAGGATGCCGGTGCCGATTACGGCAATATGAAGGGCAAGGTAATGGAAGAGCTGAAGAAGAGCTTCCGCCCTGAGTTCCTGAACCGGATCGACGAGATTATTGTCTTCCACTCTCTGGATGAGAAGCATATCGCCGAGATCGTTACCCTGATGTCCGAGGAGCTGCGCAAGCGTCTGCGTGAATATGATGTAGACTTCCTGCTTACCGACGGCGCCAAGGCGTTCCTGGCCAAAGAGGGCTATGACCCGGCCTTCGGTGCCCGCCCGCTCCGCCGGGCGATTCAGAAGCACATCGAAGACCGCCTTTCCGAAGAGCTGCTTAAGGGCAACATCAAGAAAGGTGACTCCCTCAACATTGATGAGGTGAACGGTGAGCTTGTGGTAACCAAAGTGGAAGTGCCGGCCGAGCTCTCCCTGGAGAAGGAAGAGAAGGAAGTCGAAACTGAATAATTTTCCAGCAATATGAAACAAAGCTCCCGCTCCTCCGTATAGAGGGGCGGGAGCTTTTATATGTCCGGAATGATTAATAATTCTGCCCTGAATCAGGCAGGTTAAGGAGGACGCAAACGAAAAGTAGATCTTAAGTGACCTTTCGTTCAGTGTGCAGAAATGGTAAACTTTGATTAAGAGAAAATTATCCGCAATTTTAGCAAGTTCGGACCGTAAGGAGCGCACATGGCCAAACCAAAAACAAAATTTTTCTGCACCGAATGTGGTTACGAATCACCGAAATGGTTCGGGAAATGCCCGGGCTGCCAGGAATGGAACTCAATGGTGGAAGAAACGGAAAGCGTAGTCAAAACCCAAGGCATGAATGCACCTATTTTTCAGAGTAAAGAAAAGGCGCAATCGATCATAAATATAGAAAGTGACAAAGAGCCGCGTATCCTGACAGGCATCGGAGAGCTTAACCGTGTGCTTGGCGGCGGTATCGTACCCGGCTCGCTGGTACTGGTCGGTGGCGACCCCGGAATCGGGAAGTCCACACTGCTGCTGCAGACATCTCACGCCCTTACAACCCAGGGGCTCCGTGTTCTGTATATCTCCGGGGAAGAATCGGTACGCCAGACCAAGCTTCGGGCTGACCGCCTCGGGGCGTTGTCGGCGGAACTGTATGTTCTGTGTGAGACGAACATGGAGAGCATTGAAGAAGCAATCGAGCAGATTAAGCCGCAGTTTCTGGTCATCGACTCGATCCAGACCGTATTTATGCCTGAAGTGACCAGTGCGCCAGGCAGTGTAACACAGGTGCGGGAATGTACGACAAGATTTATGCGGATTGCCAAAATCCGTGGAATCGCAACGGTACTTGTAGGACATGTAACGAAAGAAGGCGCAATTGCCGGTCCACGGATGCTGGAGCATATGGTGGACTGTGTGCTCTATTTCGAAGGGGAACGTCATCATACGTACCGGTTGCTGCGTGCGGTGAAGAACCGCTTTGGCTCAACCAATGAAATCGGTATTTTCGAGATGGGTGAGGTTGGCCTTACCGAGGTGGAGAACCCTTCCGAGCTGTTTCTTTCTGAACGGCCGCTCGGAGTGGCCGGTTCCGCGGTTGTAGCCAGCATGGAAGGCACAAGACCGGTGCTTGTCGAATTACAGGCGCTGGTTGCAGCAACCCATTTCCCTTCGCCCCGCAGAATGTGCACAGGTATGGATCATCAGAGAATGGCGCTGATCATTGCTGTCCTGGAGAAACGGATGGGCATGTTCCTGCAGAATCAGGATGCTTACCTCAATGTTGCCGGAGGTGTTAAGCTGGATGAGCCGGCGGTGGATCTGGCTGTCGCCATCAGTATTGCTTCCAGCTTCCGGGATATTCCGACCAAGCCGTATGATGTGTTTTTTGGGGAGGTAGGACTTACCGGCGAGGTGAGAGGGGTGTCACGCGCAGAGATGCGGGTGAAGGAGGCCGCTAAGCTCGGCTTCCGGCGGGTAATTATGCCTGAGAAAAGCATGAAAGGCTGGAAGCATCCGCAGGATATCCAGATTATAGGCGTCAGCACCGTAGCAGATGCACTAGCGGTCGCGTTAGATTAGGGGGCACAGGGACATGAAAGAATACAATCCATTAGATAATATGAATGATCTGCTTAGAATGGCCGCACCCGGAACACCTTTCCGGGAGGGGCTGGAGAATGTGCTGCGCGCGAAGACCGGGGCACTTATTGTTGTCGGATACAGTCCGGAAGTGATGGAAGTTGTCGATGGCGGTTTCTCCATTAACTGCGATTTTTCACCCAATTATTTATACGAGCTGGCCAAAATGGACGGAGCGATCATCCTGAGTGAGGATCTGAAGCGGATTCTGTATGCCAACACCCAGCTGATCCCCGATTCCTCTATTTCATCCATCGAGACAGGCATCCGTCACCGGACCGCTGAACGGGTGGCTAAACAGACCGGCAAACTGGTTGTTTCCATTTCCCAGCGGCGGAATATAATCACCCTGTATCAAGGCTCTATCCGCTATGCGCTGAAGGAGATCGGAGCGATTCTGGCCAAAGCCAATCAGGCGATTCAGACCTTAGAAAAGTATAAAGCCGTGCTGACACAGGGGTTGACTAACCTTTCTGCTGCCGAATATGAGGGGCTTGTGACGGTGGCTGAGGTAGTCGGCGTGATCCAGCGGGTAGAAATGGTATTGCGGATCAAAATGGAAATTAAGCGTTATATTAACGAACTCGGCAATGAAGGCCGGCTGATCAGCATGCAGATGGAAGAACTGGTCGGAAATACAGAGGAAGAAGCCTGGCTTCTGTACAGAGACTATGCAAGAGAGGAGCAGGAGGACAAAATCCGCGAAATTATCGCCGGGCTGAAGCGAAGCAGTGACGATGAATTGATGGATGACAATCATATTGCCCGCTTGCTGGGCTATTCCTCCACGGCTATTGCATCCGAGGAAGCCGTAACTCCGCGCGGTTACCGTCTGCTCAACAAAATTCCGCGGCTGCCGAATGTGATCATCCACAATCTGGTGGAACGCTTTGAAATGCTGCCTAATCTGATGACGGCGAGCATTGCTGAACTTGATGAGGTAGACGGCATTGGCGAGGTTCGCGCACGTAATATTCAGGACGGACTGAAGCGGCTCCAGAAACAAGTTCTTATTGACAGGCAAATGTAAATAACATACAATCACGTAATATTGGGAACCCATGAAGTTCAAAGTAGGAAAATTGAGGTGAAGAAATGATACAAAAATCAATTCCGAGTCTTTTTACCATCGGTAATCTGATGCTTGGAATGTTTGGTATCATGATGGCGTTTGACGGTAAGCTGAGCATGGCCGCTATCATGGTGATTATCGCTATGCTGCTCGACGGGCTCGATGGCCGTGTTGCGCGCGCGCTGAAGTGTGAGAGTGAGTTCGGCAAGGAGCTGGATTCCTTATCCGATGTAGTTTCTTTCGGTGTGGCACCAGCGCTGATCATGTATCTCACAAGCCTGCAGGATTTGAACTCTGCACTAGGATGGACTATTACAGCGATTTTCCCGGTGTTTGGGGCTTTGCGTCTGGCCCGGTTTAATGTCCGCCCGGGGATTCCGGGATATTTTGTAGGATTGCCGATTCCTGCTGCAGGTGGCGTTCTGGCCACGCTGGCACTTTTTCATAAAGATGTATCTGCACCGTTTATGATTGTCGCTACCCTGCTGCTGTCTTACCTGATGGTTAGCACGGTGAAGTACCCTAACTTCAAGAAGATCGGCTTCCCCAAAAAGGCAGTTATAGGTGCACCTGTAGTAATTGTGATCGCCGTAGCGGTAGCCGTTGTTTTCCCTGAACAGATTGCCAAGCTGATCTTTGCTTTGCTTGCGTTATATGCCCTATACGGGTTCAGGCAGAGTCTGGGCCTCTTGACAGCCCGTCGTCAACGCCGCCGCAGGAAGAGACATGCGGAAGATAAGGTGTATCACTCCAAGAACGGATAGTCCTAACTACGTAATTATTACTTTTTTAATCTATACAGAAAAGGCTGTGCCCTCCCTGACTCAGGAGAAGGCACAGCCTTTTCTGTATTTGTAACGGATGAAGGAGAGCGCGGGCTGCCCTAGGACAAGTTAAATAATCCGAGTGTAGCGCATTTTTGAGATTCCTTTGACACAACCTCGTCCATATTAATATCGAGCAAATTGCAAAGTGCAGACATATAGAACAGCTCGCGGCCCAGTTCTGAGGCAATGACTTCCCGGCAGTTCTCACACAGTTCACCTTCAAGGTGGGTTCCGGCAAGCTCTTTGGCTTGTTCAAGTCCCAAAGCCGGTTCGAAGACCTGCTTAGTTGCGTGCAGCTGAATGCAGCCGCATTCAGTAATGGATTTGACGACAGCTCGGTTGACGGATGCACTGCTCTGTCCGTTCTTGGACATTACATCCAGAAGACTGCGGTGACGGAGCAGCAGTTCGGAAACTTGATCCTGGAAAGCCTGTAAACTTGGTGCGCTCATTTTCCATTCACCCCTGGGTTCGTAATTGAGTTCATTATATGCCAGGGTCTCCCCTGTTTTCAACAAGGAATAGAAGTTTACGGCAGGCTTTGCAGACCAGGGAATTAATGGATTCAGAAAAAATAACGGCCCCCCGGATTATCGTCCTGAAAATTGGAACATACTGGTGAGGTATAGATGATTTTTGGATGAATAGAAGGAGGTGCTGGTTATGTGGAAAAAGATTATTTTGACGCTTGCCGGGTTATGTGGAGCCTGGTCCGGTTATTCGCTATATCATGCGGCAGAAAGAGGGTTCCCGAAGGGCATGGGGAAACTGGGTGATAGCTTGCCTGTGGAAGGAAGCATTTTGTTTGCGGTGCTGGGTGCCATTATTTTTTTGATTGCGGGGACGTTATGCGCGGATTGGGCGAGTACAAAACTGCAGGAGGCGGTTCAGTATTGTTCGCGTATACCGATGAGCGAACTCGCTGCAGGCGCTGCAGGGCTTACAGGAGGTCTGCTGCTGTCACTGCTGCTGTATCCAGTCATGGCCTGGCTGGGCAAGGCCGGAGAGCTGCTGCAGGTGGCAGCAACCCTGGCTCTGGGTTATATGGGCCTGCGGATCGGGCTGGAGAAGAAGGAAGAGCTGGCTTCGCTATGGACTACCGGACGCTGGGGACGTTCTGCTGAACCGGAGGGACGGGGACCTGAGGAGCATAAGATTCTTGATACGAGCGTTATTATCGATGGCCGGATTGCCGATATCTGCAAAACGGGTTTCATTGAAGGAACCATCGTTATTCCCGAGTTTGTTCTTGAGGAGCTTCAGCATATCGCGGATTCGTCAGATCTGCTGAAGCGCAACCGCGGGCGCAGAGGGCTTGATATCCTAAACAAGATTCAGAAAGAGCTGGATGTCAAAGTGCTGATCTACGAAGGTGATTTCGAGGAGATTTCCGAAGTGGACAGCAAGCTGGTCAAGCTGGCTAAGGTGCTGCATGGCAAGGTTGTCACCAATGACTTCAATCTCAACAAGGTTTGCGAGCTCCAGGGCGTATCGGTGCTGAATATTAACGATCTGGCCAACGCGGTGAAGCCGGTGGTTCTGCCTGGTGAGGAAATTATTGTGCAGGTGATCAAAGACGGCAAAGAACATGGACAAGGCGTGGCTTATCTTGACGACGGCACCATGATTGTCGTGGAAGGCGGCCGTGATTATATCGGCACTACGATGGAGGTCCTGGTTACCAGTGTGCTACAGACTTCCGCAGGCCGGATGATTTTTGCCAAACCGAAGCTGCTGGAAAAAGCGCAATAAGGGTAAATCAGCCCCTGGAGCGGTCTTATAGGCTTGGAAATGCCGTCCAAACACGTTATGATGGGGATATACGTGAAAGACAGGAGCCGAAAGAATGTCAAACAGTGTAGGCGCCGTTATAGTGGCGGCAGGCAGAGGGACACGAATGGGAACGGCAGAGAGCAAACAATATCTGCTGCTTCAGGGCAAACCGATTATCGTGCATACCCTGGAGGTATTCCAGAAGCATGAACTCATCTCTGAAATCGTGCTTGTCACCGGTGAAGAGGATGTGCAGCGCTGCCGGCAATGGGTACAGGCCTACAAGCTGGACAAAGTGTCTGTTGTTATTCCGGGAGGGGCTGAACGCCAGCACTCGGTACGCCGGGGACTGGGAGAACTTACGACCACCTGGGTAATGGTACATGATGGTGTCCGGCCTTTCGTACAGGGCAGTGAGATTGAAGCTTGTTATGAACGGGCCAGATCTGCCGGAGCCTCTGTGCTTGCAGTTCCGGTTAAGGATACGATCAAGCAGGTGGATGGCGAAGGCAATGTGCTGTCTACGCCGGACCGGCGAAGTCTGTGGGCGATTCAGACCCCGCAGACTTTTCGTCTGTCCGAACTGTTGTCAGCCTATGACGAGGCAGAACGTGACGGCTTCCTCGGTACAGATGACTCCAGTCTGGCGGAACGCAGCGGAATTACCGTTTCTGTAGTAGAAGGAAGCTACAGGAATATTAAGATTACGACACCGGAAGACCTGGATTTCGCTGAATTCACAGAAAGAAGCAGGGGAGAGGAACAGAGATGATCGCTGTAGGACAAGGATTTGACGTGCATCAGCTGGTGGAAGGAAGGCCGTGTATTATTGGGGGAGTGACTATTCCCTATGAGAAGGGGTTACTGGGACACTCTGACGCGGATGTGCTCCTGCATGCAGTAAGCGATGCTATACTTGGGGCGCTTGGACTTGGGGATATCGGCAGACATTTTCCAGATACCGATCCTGCCTTCAAGGATGCAGACAGCCTGAAGCTGCTGGAGCATGTATGGGCGCTTGCCCGTGACCGGGGATACCGGCTGGGAAATATAGATTCGACCATCATTGCCCAGAAACCCAAAATGGCGCCTTATATTCCGCAAATGACCGAGGTTATTGCCCGTGCACTGGATGCGGACCTCTCAAAGGTCAATGTAAAAGCGACAACTACCGAGCAGCTCGGCTTCGCCGGACGCGGAGAAGGAATTGCCGCACAATCTATTGTCTGTCTGCTCCAAGATGTGATATCATCTTGAGATGGCTGAAGTAACAACAGCCTAATTTTAACCAATATGAAGCGGAGGGAAACCCATGACGGATCAAGTCCGGGTGCGTTACGCACCGAGCCCTACGGGACATTTACATATCGGAAATGCCAGAACGGCGTTGTTTAACTACCTGTTCGCCCGCAATCTGGGCGGCAAATTCATTATCCGGATCGAAGATACAGACCTTAAGCGTAATATCGCAGAAGGTGAAGAAAGCCAGTTGAAATATTTGAAATGGCTGGGAATGGACTGGGATGAGAGCGTAGATGTAGGCGGCGGATATGGCCCTTACCGCCAGACAGAACGTCTGGATCTGTACCGTGTCTACTGGCAGGATCTGCTGGACCGCGGCCTTGCTTACCGCTGTTATTGTACAGAAGAGGAGCTGGAAGCAGAGCGTGAAGAGCAGACCGCACGCGGCGAAACCCCGCGTTATTCCGGCAGACACCGTAATCTGACGGAAGAGCAGCGCCTTGCCTATGAGGCGGAAGGCCGTATTGCCAGCATCCGTTTCCTGGTTCCGGAAGACCGTACTTATACCTTCAATGATATTGTTAAAGGCAGCATTTCGTTCAACACCAAAGAAATGGGCGACTTTGTCATCGTGAAGAAGGATGGTATTCCAACCTATAACTTCGCTGTAGCTGTAGATGACCATTTGATGGCCATCTCCCATGTGCTGCGCGGGGAAGACCATATCTCCAACACGCCGCGTCAGCTCATGATCTATGAAGCTCTTGGCTGGGAAGCGCCGCTGTTCGGCCACATGACACTGATTGTCGGCGATGACCACAAGAAGCTGAGCAAACGGAATGAATCGATCATTCAGTTTATCGAGCAGTATGACCAGCTTGGCTATCTGCCGGAAGCGCTCTTCAACTTCATCACATTACTCGGCTGGTCGCCGGAGGGTGAGGAGGAGATTTTCAGCAAGGAACAGCTGATCTCTATCTTCACTGCCGACCGTCTGTCGAAGAGCCCGGCTGTATTCGATACGAACAAGCTGGCACATCTCAATAATCACTATATCAAGCATGCCGATCCTAAGCGGATCGCGGCACTTGCTATTCCCCATCTGCAGAAGGCGGGACGTCTGCCGGAGGTTCTGAGTGATGAGCAGCAGATCTGGGCGGAAAGCCTGGTTGCGCTGTATCAGGAACAGATGAACTCCGCTTCGGATATTGTGGGGCTCTCCGAGCTCTTCTTCCGCAGCCATCTGGAACTGGAGACGGAAGCGGCACAAGTACTTGCCGAAGCCCAGGTTCCTGAAGTGCTCTCCGCTTTTCTCGCTAAAGTGGAAGCTGCTGAGGATTTCAGCGCTGCCAATATGGCTGTGCTGATCAAAGAAGTCCAGAAGGAAACCGGACACAAAGGCAAGGCGCTGTTTATGCCGATCCGTGTCGCTCTAACCGGTCAGATGCATGGCCGTGATTTGAATGCGACCATCGCGCTGCTTGGCCGGGACCGGGTCATCGAACGTCTGAAATCGCAGATCAAAGGCGCATAAACCGGGGGATATGAGGGTAGAGCCCCTTGTCAGCCCTGTGGCTTTTCGCTAAGATAGAAGAATATAATAACTAATAATAGCTGTGATCAGGAAAAGTACGCGTATACGGGCAATTGCCAGAGAGAATAACCGCTGAGGGAGATGTCCCTTGCAGGCTGGGAGTTATTCATTTGTCTGCCGCTGAACATGCACCTGTGAGCTGCACGGTTGAGCGTCCCTGTCTGTCAGGGGACAGTAGACTGTGCCGGGGACGTTGCCGTTACAGACGCCAAGAGGAACACCGCATGCACCTGCCGCGAAGTTAACGGCAGTCTGATTGTGCGTATGTTCAAGCAGAGTGGGACCACGGTTAAACGTCTCTGCAGCATAATGCTGCAGGGGCGTTTTTTGTTGAAATATAAGGATACCGATTGAATGCTCACAGCATACAGATGAATAGAGCAAGTGGGCTGAAGACACTATCTTCCTTTGCGCACCTGTAAACAGGAGGTGGGGAAGTCAAAGAAGAGGGGAACCGTGATGTTTAAGCATATCAAGTCGGACATTCGGGCAGTATTCGACAACGATCCCGCTGCCCGCAGCAAGTTCGAGGTTGTCTTCACCTACGCCGGGCTTCATGCGATCTGGGCACACCGGATTGCCCACTCTTTTTATAAACGCCGCTGGTTTACACTGGCACGCATCGTATCGCAGATGAGCAGATTTATGACCGGAGTGGAAATTCATCCGGGTGCGGTTGTCGGCAGCCGGTTGTTCATCGACCATGGAATGGGTATAGTCATTGGTGAAACCTGTGAGATTGGTGACGATGTCATTATCTATCAGGGGGTCACACTTGGAGGGACAGGGAAAGAAAAGGGCAAACGCCATCCTACCGTCGGCAACAATGTTGTCATTGGCTCCGGTGCCAAAGTACTGGGATCGTTTAGAATCGGCGATAATTGCAATATCGGCTCCAATTCAGTGGTTCTGCGCGAAGTGCCCAGCAACAGCACCGTTGTTGGAAATCCCGGACGCGTGGTTAAGCGCAACGGGGAACGCGTGTCCGACCGGCTGGATCATACCCAGATGCCGGATCCGCTGATTGATTCCCTGCGTTTCCTGCAGAAGGAAATCGAAGAGCTGCGCGAGCAGATGGGGTCTGAAGACAAGCAGAAGAAGGAACAGCGGCGGCTGGAGAGCCAGCAGTATATCGGCGATTATGAAATATAACCATATGGAGATTCAAGAGAATCCAGGGGGAACAGAAAGGATTGGGAACAGAATGGCTGTACAGATTTATAACACAATGACACGGAGCAAGGAAGAATTCGTACCGCAGGAGCCTGGCAAAGTAAAAATGTATGTATGCGGTCCAACCGTCTACGGTTATATGCATATCGGTAATGCCAGACCGGTTATCGTTTTTGATATGGTCCGCAACTACCTGGAGGCGCTCGGCAATGAAGTCCGCTATCTGACGAACTTTACCGATGTGGATGATAAAATGATCCGCAAAGCGGAAGAAATGAACATTACTGTAGCTGAGGTTGCAGAAATGTTCATCTCCGCCTATCAGGAGGATCTGGCCGGACTTGGTGTAAAGCCGGCAACAATGAATCCGCGCGTTACAGAGAGCATGGACAAGATCATTGAGTTCATTAAGGAGCTTGAGGAGAAGGGATATGCTTACGAGAACGGCGGAGATGTGTACTACCGGACCGGCAAGTTTGCCAATTATGGCAAGCTGTCAGGCCAGAATCTGGAGGAGCTGCGCTTCGGTATCCGTGTCGAGGTGGATTCACGCAAGGAGAACCAGGAGGATTTTGTGCTCTGGAAGGCAGCCAAGCCGGGTGAGGTACACTGGTCCAGTCCATGGGGAGAGGGGCGTCCGGGCTGGCATATTGAGTGCTCGGCAATGGTCCGCGAATATTTGGGTACAACGATCGACATCCATGGCGGCGGTGAGGATTTGAAGTTCCCGCACCATGAGTGCGAATGCGCGCAAACAGAAGTACTGACGGGTGAGCCGCTGTCGAAGTATTGGATGCACAACGCATTTTTGAACATTGGTGATGAGAAAATGTCGAAATCACTTGGAAACGGTCTGCTTGTGAAGGATATTCGTGCACGCTTCAAAGCGGGGACTATCCGTTATTTCATGCTTTCAAGCCATTACCGCAATCAGCTGAACTTCTCGGAGGAAGCACTGCTGTCTGCTGAAAAAAGCGTGGAGCGCATCACTACGGCAGCAGGTAATGTGAAGCATCGCCTTGAACTGGATACGGACGGGGCAGACGGAGGGGCAAGTCCACAGATTGTGGAACGCCTGGCAGCTATTGTTGGCAATTTCCACGCCAGAATGCAGGATGATTTCAATACGCCGGATGCGATTACCGCTCTGTTTGACTGGGTAAGCCTGGCCAATTTGACGCTTGCTGATAATGACGCTCATTCCGCAGACTTTGCAGCACTGCTGAAGGCTTTTGCCGAGATGAATTCAGTACTGCGCCTTAGTCCGGAGGCGGATGAAGAGGTCGCCAGTGAAGAGGTTGAGCGTCTAATTGCTGAACGCGCTGAAGCGCGCAAGAATAAGAACTGGAGCCGGTCCGATGAAATCCGCGATGAGCTGAATGCTCTGGGCATCCTGCTGGAAGACACTCCACAGGGAATGCGGTGGCGGCGTAAATGAGCGGGCAGTTTGATCTGAACAGCGCATGGTTCCCGTATGAACCGTCCAAGCCGGCCCGTTTGCTCTCGCCAATTGTTCTGGCGTATGCAGGAGATGCCATTTATGAAGTGGCTGTGCGGCAGTATCTGATTTCGCTGCCCAATCTGCGTCCGAATCATCTGCACCGCTCGGCAACGGGACTGGTCTCGGCCAAAGCCCAGAGCACGATTCTTGCCTACCTTGAGCCGGTGCTTACGGAGGAAGAGAAGGATGTGGTAAGACGAGGGCGCAATGCCAAGTCCGGCACGATTCCCAAAAACGCGGATGTGCTGGAATACCGCCACGCGACTGCTTTTGAATGCCTGATCGGGCATTTGTATTATACAGGACAGCAGGCGAGAATCCAGGAGCTTGTTCACAGCAGCATCGAATACATGTTGAACCGGACCAAGTGAGTTTAAACAGGCCGCGGAGTTTATAGTTATATATGGGTACTTAGAACAGGAGACATGAACATGGAAGAATTGAGAACGGAAGAGGAAATACTGGCGGGCAAGCATTCAGTCCTTGAAGCGCTTCGTGCCGGCCGGACACTGAACAAAATATGGATCGCCGAAACTGCACAAAAGCACTTAACGGCACCTATCGTCGCTGAAGCCCGCAAAGCAGGCATTGTAATTCAGCATGTAGATAAGCGGAAGCTGGATCAGCTTGCACCGGGAGTTCAGCATCAAGGGGTGGTAGCGCAGGCGGCACCGTTTGCCTACACCGAGGTTGCTGATATTCTTGCGGCTGCTGAAGCCAAAGGGGAACCGCCTTTTCTTCTTTTGCTGGATGAAATTGAGGACCCTCATAACCTGGGATCTATCTTGCGTACTGCCGACTGCACCGGTGTGCATGGTGTCATTGTACCGAAACGGCGTTCGGCGCAGATTACAGCAACAGTATCCAAAACCTCTGCCGGTGCAGTGGAATATGTGCCTGTTGCACGCGTAACCAATCTGGGCCAGACGATAGACCGCCTGAAGGAACTAGGGGTGTGGGTGGTTGGAACCGATGTGGATACGGATCAGAATCTCTTCGGATCTGATATTTTTACCGGACCGGTAGCAGTGGTTATCGGCAATGAGAATAAAGGAATGGGCCGCCTGATCCGTGAAAAATGCGATGTGCTGCTGAAGCTGCCGATGGCGGGAAGAATCAACTCTCTTAATGCTTCCGTAGCAGCCGGTGTAATTATGTACGAGGTGCTCCGCCGCCGGCAAGAACAGGGATAACTATGGCAGACTGGCGCGATATACTGCTCGTGGACGGATACAACATGATCGGCGGCTGGCCGGAACTTGCGGCGCTGTCGCAGACCGGCATGCAGGGGGCACGCGACCGGCTGCTCGATATGCTGGCCGATTATCAGGCATTCTCCGGGCTGCGCGTCATAGCCGTATTCGATGCATACCGTGTGCCGGGACTTGGACGGTCGTTTGTACAGGGGAAAGTCCAGGTCTTCTTCACTAAGGAAAAGGAAACGGCAGATGAATGCATTGAGCGGCTGGTGGGAGAATTCACTCACCGCCGCAGACAGATTTCTGTGGCGACCAGCGATTTTGTGGAGCAGCATGTTGTTTTTGCACAAGGGGCGCTCCGGATCTCGGCAAGAGAACTGAGACTGGAGATTGAAGAGAATCATAAACAGGTTAAAAAGGCTATTGAACCGGGAAGTGTAAGCAGCACCCGTCACTCCCTGGAAGACAAGCTGCCTCCGGAAACGCGGAAACGTCTTGAAGACTGGCGCAGGCAGTAATTAAGAAATGCCATAATATGTTATAGAAGATTGTTTTTGGACAATCTTCGGTTGACGTTGTAAGGTAACATAATATATACTGATCCTATATTTTGCGAAGTAACGATGTGTCTTGCGTTGCAGCCGGGGGGATTCTTGGTGAGTGTCGACCTCAAGGAATTAATGCTATCCGAGTATGATTTCATAAGTGATGAAGAAATTGTCGAGATCTTCCGTGGTGGCGACAGTGGCGCATTGGAACATTTAATCAACAAGTACCGTAATTTCGTACGTGCCAAGGCTCGTTCCTATTTTTTGATCGGGGCAGATCGTGAAGATATTGTACAGGAAGGCATGATTGGCTTATATAAGGCAATTCGTGACTTCAAGGGGGACAAGCTTTCCTCGTTCAAGGCGTTTGCCGAGCTGTGCATCACCCGACAGATTATAACTGCCATTAAGACGGCGACCCGCCAGAAGCATATTCCGCTGAACTCATATGTCTCGCTCGACAAACCCATCTATGATGAGGATTCCGACCGGACGCTGATGGATGTGATTTGCGGAACGCAGGTGCTTGATCCTGAAGAACTGATTATCAACCAGGAGGAGTTCATCGGACTGGAAGATAAGATGGCGGAGATCCTTAGTGATCTGGAACGCAAGGTTCTGATGCTCTATCTGGATGGACGGTCCTATCAGGAAATTGCTGAGGACTTGAAACGGCATGTGAAGTCTATTGACAATGCTCTGCAGCGAGTGAAACGTAAGTTGGAAAGATATCTGGAAGTGCGTGACAATTAATGATATAATGAACTAGAAAGGCTCGGGACTCGAGTCTTTTTTTAGTGTCCCGCAAGATTTCGGCGTGATGGAAGTGTAATTTGTTCAGACAACAGTAGGCTGCAGGTTTATACCATGGCGGAATGATCCATAATGGTAGTGAAGACAGCGAGTGATGAAGGAATACTCAAGACCAAAGATTATGTACGGCACCAGGCTACACCACCCGGAAAAACCCAGTGCGATGGGGGAATTCTTTCGTTGACACGGGCAATGATATTATGCTAAAGTGTTTTAGGTAGGCCTAAATTCGCGGCTTTTTTTTGAATCAATATTTGCGTCTTCTAATTTAACGGTTAGAAGTACGTCTTCGGGAGGTGCATATCATGCGGGTAATTATCACTTTAGCTTGTACAAGTTGCAAACAAAGAAACTATGCAACAACCAAAAACAAGCGAAATCACCCCGACCGCTTGGAGATGAAGAAATTTTGCAAGTTTTGTAACGAGCAAACTCCTCATCGCGAAACCAGATAGTCTTTGGAGGTGTAGTCGGCGTGAAACGTAGTTTCAAGTCTTTGTTTTCCTTTTTCACTGAGAGCTGGAGTGAACTCAAAAAGGTTCGCTGGCCTAGCCGTAAGGAACTGAAAAACTATACATTGATCGTTCTCGGTACAATTGTAGTTATCGCTCTTTACTTCTGGGTTCTGGACATCGGTATTTCCGCTGTGATTGAAGCGATTATTTAGAGAGGTCCCAGGTGGCTTGATATGGAAAAAAGATGGTATGTCGTTCATACCTATTCCGGGTATGAGAATAAGGTCAAGGCCAATTTGGAAAAACGCGTTGAGTCCATGGGCATGGAAGACAAAATATTCCGCGTTCTTGTTCCTATGGAAGAAGAACTGGTAAACAAGGATGGCAAGAAAAAAACTGTCATGCGCAAAGTTTACCCTGGTTACGTTTTGGTCGAAATGGTTCAGACTGATGATTCCTGGTATGTAGTCCGCAATACGCCGGGCGTTACCGGATTTGTCGGTTCAACTGGTTCGGGCTCCAAGCCTACCGCTCTGCTCCCTGAAGAGGTTGAACAAATTCTGAAGCATATGGGCATGGTTGAACCTAAAGCGAAGATTGATTTCGAAATTAAGGAATCCGTACGTATTATGGTCGGTCCGTTTGCGAATTTTGTGGGCTCCGTGGAAGAGATTTTGGCAGACAAAAGCAAGATCAAGGTACATGTCAACATGTTTGGACGGGAAACCCCGCTCGAGTTGGATTTCACTCAAGTGGAGAAGATATAACAAGCGCAAGGGTTTCTTGTGGGAGAATGCTGCTTAGCATTCGAATACCACTATTTACGCAAGGAGGTGTCACTCATGGCTAAAAAAGTTATTAAAATGGTGAAACTGCAGATTCCTGCAGGGAAAGCGAATCCAGCGCCTCCAGTAGGTCCGGCGTTAGGTCAAGCAGGTGTCAACATCATGGCATTCTGTAAGGAATTCAACGCTCGTACTGCCGACCAGGCTGGCCTGATCATCCCGGTTGAAATTACAGTATTTGAAGACCGTTCCTTTACCTTCATCACTAAAACTCCTCCGGCTGCTGTTCTGCTTCGCATCGCTGCAAAAGTAGAAAAAGGATCCGGTGAACCAAACAAGAAAAAAGTAGCAAAACTCGGCCGCGCAGCGGTTCGTGAAATTGCTGAAACAAAAATGCCCGATCTGAACGCTGCATCTATCGAAGCTGCAATGCGTATGGTTGAAGGTACTGCCCGCAGTATGGGTATCACAATCGAAGACTAATATGTATTCGATGAACCGGTCATTCATGACCGCAATATGTGGGAGGAATTTCCGCTAACACCACAAAGGAGGAACATTTTCATGGCTAAACATGGTAAGAAATACCAAGAATCTGCTAAGCTGATCAACAGCGAAGCAACTTACGAGCCTTCAGAAGCTGTAGAGCTTGTGAAAAAGGCAGCAACTGCTAAATTCGACGAAACCGTTGAAGCAGCAGTTCGTCTGGGTGTAGACCCGCGTAAACAAGACCAAGCTGTTCGTGGTGTTGTTGTCCTGCCTCACGGCACAGGCAAAACTCAACGCGTGCTTGTATTTGCAAAAGGTGAAAAAGCGAAAGAAGCGGAAGCTGCTGGCGCGGATTTTGTTGGTGATGCTGATATGATCAACAAAATTCAACAGGGCTGGTTTGAATTCGACGTCTGCGTAGCTACACCTGATATGATGAGTGAAGTCGGTAAACTGGGTCGTCTGCTCGGTGGTAAAGGCCTCATGCCTAACCCTAAAGCAGGTACAGTTACTTTCGACGTTACCAAGGCTGTTCAAGAAATCAAAGCCGGTAAAATCGAATATCGTCTTGACAAAGCGGGTCAAATTCACGCGCCAATCGGCAAAGTGTCTTTCAACGCTGAACAACTGAACGAGAACCTTAAATCTCTCATCGACGCTCTGAACCGTGCGAAACCGGCTGCTGCTAAAGGTGTATACCTTAAAGGCATCGCTATTTCGTCCACAATGGGACCTAGCGCTCGCGTGAACGCAGCTGCTTTCAGATAATTAAGGGTTGACTCTTTGAGTCATCTTTGATAATCTATAACAGTTGTGAACATTAAGGTGATCAATCTTGAATTCGAATATGCTTACCGTAGACAGTAGGTGCCGTAGGGCTTAATTTCCTACCGAGGTGTTGTGATAGAAACAAAAAGTAACAGGCTCGCCTGACTGCTTTCCGTTTTATCAAGCCTTCGTGAATCTGCGGAGGCTTTTCTAATGCCTGCGTAGGAACGACGCGGATTCTCCGGAAGAATCGCCGTCACATAAATTTTCAGGAGGTGTATACAATTGGCAAATGCAAAAGTAATCCAAGCTAAACAGGATGCGGTTGATGTTGTAACTGGCAAACTGCAGAACAGTATCTCTACTGTTGTTGCGGACTACCGCGGATTGAACGTTTCGCAAGTGACTGAACTGCGTAAGCAGCTTCGTGAAGCTGGCGTTGATTTTCAAGTCCTGAAGAACACATTGCTTCGCCGTGCAACTGCAGCGGCTGAGTTGACTGATCTGGACGCTGTCCTGACTGGTCCTACAGCGATCGCTTTCAGTGAAACTGATGCGGTAGTAGCAGCCAAAATTTTGAACGACTTCGCTAAGAAGAACGACGCTCTGAAACTTAAAGGCGGCGTTGTAGAAGGTCGCGTTATCGACGCTGACCAACTGAAAGCACTGGCTGAGCTTCCATCCCGCGATGGTTTGCTGTCCATGCTGCTTAGCGTGCTTCAAGCTCCAATCCGCAACTTCGCGCTTGCAGTTAAAGCTGTTGCTGAAAAAGAAGAACAAAGCGCGTAAGCCTTTGCTTCTAGCTTCATAATCAATACCACAAACCAATTCAAATATAATGGAGGTTCAATCATGAGCAAAGAAACAATCTTGGAAGAAATTAAAGGCATGAGCGTATTGGAACTGAACGATCTGGTTAAAGCAATCGAAGAAGAATTCGGCGTAACTGCAGCAGCTCCAGTAGCAGCTGGCGGCGCAGTAGCAGCTGTTGAAGAAGAACAATCCGAATTCGACGTAATTTTGACAGGCGCTGGCGCTTCCAAAATCAACGTTATCAAAATCGTTCGCGAAATCACAGGTCTTGGCTTGAAAGAAGCTAAAGACGTTGTAGACAACGCTCCAAAAGCAATCAAAGAAAAAGTAAGCAAAGAAGAAGCAGAAGCTACTAAAGCAAAATTGGAAGAAGCAGGCGCTTCTGTAGAAGTAAAATAATTTGATTTAAGTAGGTACTGCCCCGGATATGAAGTGATTCTTTCCGGTTCTTGCAACCCCCTTGAACTTGTTCAAGGGGGTTGCTCTATAAGATATGCTTTGTATATTAGAGCCAAGTGAAAGGGAGGATTGTATGTCGCAGCATTATTACTCGCAGCAGCCGGAAGCACGTCATGACAGACGCAGCATCGATACGGTACTGAGAGGCAAAAGCCTCCGCTTTACAAGCGACGCCGGTGTTTTTTCCAAAGGGGATATTGATCATGGCAGCCGAGTTCTGATCGAAGCAATGGAAATTCCGGATGGGGCAGAGGTGCTGGATGTTGGCTGTGGTTACGGCCCTATGGGGATTAGTGCAGCACTCCTCACTCCCAAGGGACATGTGACGATGATTGATATCAACAGCCGTGCTGTAGAGCTTGCCCGCGAGAATGCGCAGCATAACGGAATCCGCAATGTTACGGTTATGGAAAGTGATGTACTGTCTGCGGTGAAGGGGCGTACATTCGATGTGATTCTTACCAATCCGCCGATTCGTGCAGGCAAGGCTGTAGTACATGAGATTTTTGAGCAGGCACATGCGCATTTGAATGAGGGTGGAAGTCTGTGGATAGTCATCCAGAAGAAGCAGGGCGCACCATCGGCCGCCGCCAAGCTAGAAAGCTTGTTCTCGGATGTGGAAGAAGTGGGGAAAGACAAGGGTTATCGCATTATCAGAGCGAAGAAGTAAAAAAATATTAATACTTATTGACATGCAATGTTGATAGTGTTATTATTATAAAATGTCAGTATTAAGCTAGGCTCCATGTCTTTAGTTTGCTGAAATGTCAAGTGATATATTGTCGCCCGGTAAGCGCATGCCGTACGGCAGGTTTTTGCGAATTCCGTTCTCTATGTTCCTGTCACGGCGAAGGTCGCCGGGACAATAGATAATAGCGCATAAACTGTTGCTTGGTGACGTATAATACGCACGTTTTGGGCAAATCTACTGGATAAGGAGTATTTTGGCCGTGGATAGATGCGCTCTTTTTTCGAAAGATTTCGATAAGGGGCTTTTCTGTATTTATGGCTGAATCCTTGTGTTATGGTTCCATTATACGGGTCCAAACAAGGGTTCGCAATCAATTTTTAAGTGAGTAGACATGAGGGGTGAGTAAAGTTGGCAGGACATCTTGTTCAGTATGGTCGACGCACTCGGCGGAGCTATGCGAGAATTAACGAGGTACTCGAGGTCCCGAACCTGATCGAGATCCAACAAAAATCTTATGACTGGTTTTTGGAGGAAGGATTGCGGGAAATGTTCCAGGACATCTCGCCGATCCAGGATTTCACAGGGAATTTGGTACTAGAGTTCATTGATTACAGCCTGGGTGAACCGAAGTATACGGTTGACGACGCTAAAGAGCGAGACGTAACATATGCGGCTCCTCTGCGTGTGAAGGTGCGTCTCATCAATAAGGAGACCGGTGAGGTCAAAGAGCAGGAAGTGTTCATGGGAGATTTCCCGCTGATGACGGAAACCGGCACTTTTATTATCAATGGTGCGGAACGGGTTATTGTCAGCCAGTTGGTTCGCTCTCCAAGCGTCTATTTCAGCACAAAAGTGGATAAGAACGGCAAAAAAACCTACACCGCCACAGTAATTCCGAATCGCGGAGCTTGGCTGGAGCTGGAGACCGACGCTAAGGACATCATGTATGTCCGTATCGACCGGACCCGTAAGATCCCGGTAACCGTGCTTCTGCGTGCTCTAGGCTTCGGCAGTGATGCTGAAATTCTGGAACTGCTTGGCAATGATGAATATATTCGCAATACGCTGGATAAAGACAACACGGACTCCACGGAGAAGGCGCTTATTGAAATTTACGAGCGTCTGCGTCCGGGCGAACCACCGACACTTGACAATGCCAAGAGCCTATTGGTCGCACGTTTCTTTGATCCGAAACGTTATGATTTGGCCAATGTAGGCCGTTACAAAATCAATAAAAAGCTGCATATCAAGAATCGTCTGTTCAATCAGCGTCTGGCACAGCCTTTGGTTGATGAATCTACAGGAGAAATCCTGGCAGAATCCGGCCAGATGGTTGACCGCCGCCTGCTTGATGAGCTGATTCCTTATTTCGAGAAGAATGTAGCTGGCAAGAACTACCGTGTTACCGGCGGGGTTATGGACAGTGAAGATATTCCGCTGCAGACCATTGACGTATTCTCGCCAATTGAAGAAGGCCGGATTATCAAACTGATCGCCAATGGCAACATTGACAAGTCGGTCAAGCATATTACCCAGGCTGATATTATATCCTCAATCAGCTACTTTATTAATTTGCTGCACGGTATCGGTAATACAGATGATATCGACCACTTGGGTAACCGCCGTCTGCGTTCTGTAGGTGAATTGCTGCAGAATCAGTTCCGCATCGGTCTGTCCCGTATGGAGCGCGTGGTGCGGGAGAGAATGTCGATTCAGGACGCCAATGCGATTACACCGCAGGCACTGATCAACATCCGTCCGGTTATCGCGTCCATCAAAGAGTTCTTCGGTAGTTCGCAGCTGTCCCAGTTTATGGATCAGACGAACCCGCTTGCTGAACTTACACACAAACGCCGTCTGTCGGCACTCGGACCCGGCGGTCTGACCCGTGAACGCGCAGGCTTTGAAGTCCGCGACGTACATCACAGTCACTACGGCCGTATGTGTCCTATCGAAACACCGGAAGGTCCGAATATCGGTCTGATCAACTCCTTGTCCACCTTTGCACGCATCAATGAATACGGCTTTATCGAAGCTCCGTATCGTTGGGTGGATCCAAAGACTGGCAAGGTTACAGAACAAATCGATTACCTGACTGCCGATGAAGAAGATAACTATGTAGTCGCCCAGGCGAATGTACAGATTGATGAGCATGGTACATTTAAGGAAGACATGGTTATCGTCCGTTACAACAAAGATTCAGATAACATTACTACAATGCCTAGTAACCGTGTTGACTACATGGACGTTTCACCTAAGCAGGTTGTGTCGGTCGCTACGGCGCTCATTCCGTTCCTTGAGAACGATGACTCCAACCGTGCACTGATGGGATCGAACATGCAGCGGCAGGCCGTTCCGCTTCTGATTCCGAAAGCTCCGCTTGTCGGCACAGGGATGGAACATAAATCCGCCAAGGATTCGGGCGTATGTATTGTCTCCAAATATGACGGTATTATCGAACGCTCCTCTGCCAATGAAATCTGGCTGCGCCGTGTAGAGGCAGTTGAAGGCAAGGAAGTTAAAGGCGATATCGTTAAATATAAATTACACAAATTTATGCGTTCGAACCAAGGTACCTGTATTAATCAGCGTCCTCTGGCTAAACGTGGCGATATTGTTAAGAAAGGTGACATCCTGGCAGACGGACCTTCCACAGAAATGGGCGAACTTGCTCTTGGCCGCAACGTAGTTGTTGCGTTCATGACTTGGGAAGGTTACAACTACGAGGATGCGATCCTGTTGAGTGAGAAGCTGGTTAAGGAAGATGTATACACTTCGATCCATATCGAGGAATACGAATCCGAAGCCCGTGACACCAAGCTGGGACCTGAAGAGATCACGCGTGATATTCCAAACGTTGGTGAAGAGGCACTCCGCAATCTGGATGAGCGCGGAATCATCCGTATCGGTGCGGAAATCAATGCCGGTGACATTCTGGTTGGTAAAGTTACTCCAAAGGGTGTAACTGAACTAACTGCTGAAGAACGCCTGCTGCACGCTATCTTCGGTGAGAAGGCCCGTGAAGTCCGCGATACCTCCCTGCGCGTTCCGCATGGTAGTGATGGTATTATCGTTGACGTTAAGGTGTTCACCCGTGAGAACGGCGATGAGTTGCCTCCTGGTGTGAATCAACTGGTTCGTGTCTACATCGCTCAGAAACGTAAGATTTCTGAAGGTGACAAGATGGCCGGACGTCACGGTAACAAGGGTGTCGTTGCCCGCATTCTGCCTGAAGAAGATATGCCGTTCCTTCCGGACGGTACACCGGTACAGGTTGTCCTGAACCCGCTGGGCGTACCTTCGCGTATGAACATCGGACAGGTGCTGGAAGTCCATATCGGTATGGCGGCACTTCGTCTGGGTATCCACGTAGCTACTCCGGTATTCGACGGAGCCCGTGAGTATGACGTGTTTGATACGATGGAAGAAGCAGGCATGCAGCGTAATGGTAAGACTGTGTTGTATGACGGACGTACAGGCGAGCGCTTCGAGCGTGAAGTTACTGTCGGCGTCATGCACATGATCAAGCTTGCGCACATGGTTGACGATAAGATTCATGCCCGTTCTACAGGTCCTTACTCACTCGTTACACAGCAGCCACTGGGCGGTAAAGCTCAGTTCGGCGGACAGCGTTTCGGGGAAATGGAAGTGTGGGCACTTGAAGCTTACGGCGCGGCGTATACACTGCAAGAAATTTTGACTGTGAAATCCGATGACGTGGTCGGCCGTGTGAAAACGTACGAATCCATCGTCAAAGGTGAAAATGTTCCAGAACCGGGTGTTCCGGAATCGTTCAAGGTATTGATCAAGGAGCTGCAGTCGCTGGGTATGGATGTCAAAATCCTTAGCGGTGACGAGCAGGAGATCGAGATGAAGGAACTGGACGATGAGGACGAGACGTCAGGCGACAAGCTGAGCCTCAATTTGGAAGGCGCAGAAGTCGGCATAGAGTAGTTCACCAGCAAGCCACTAATTTCATTACACAAAGGACCGCGCCCTCTGTTGACTTACCGTCAAGAGAGGGCTGTGGTACTAAATCAGGATATAGGTTAAGGAGGGTTGCTCCTTGTTGGACGTTAACAATTTTGAATTTATGAAAATCGGGCTCGCTTCCCCGGAAAAAATTCGTTCTTGGTCCCGCGGAGAAGTTAAAAAACCGGAAACCATTAACTATCGTACTTTGAAACCGGAAAAAGAGGGTCTTTTTTGCGAACGCATCTTTGGGCCGCAAAAGGACTGGGAATGTCACTGTGGTAAATACAAACGCGTCCGTTATAAGGGCGTTGTGTGCGACCGCTGCGGCGTGGAAGTTACCCGCGCTAAAGTCCGCCGCGAACGTATGGGCCACATCGAGCTGGCAGCTCCGGTATCTCATATCTGGTATTTCAAAGGTATTCCGAGCCGTATGGGTCTGGCACTGGATATGTCTCCAAGATCGCTCGAAGAGATTATCTACTTTGCATCTTATGTTGTAACCGATCCGGGTGAAACTCCTCTGGAGAAGAAACAACTGCTGTCTGAGAAAGAATACCGCAGCTACCGTGAGAAATACGGCTACGGGTTCCAGGCTGGCATGGGTGCTGAAGCCGTCAAAAAACTGCTTCAGGATATCGATATCGATAAAGAACTGGAATTCCTCAAAGAAGAGCTGCGCACGGCCCAAGGCCAGCGCCGTAACCGGGCGATCAAACGTCTGGAAGTTATTGAGGCCTTCCGCAACTCCGGCAACAAGCCAGACTGGATGATCATGGATGTGCTCCCGGTTATTCCTCCGGAGCTTCGCCCTATGGTTCAGCTCGACGGCGGCCGTTTTGCTACGTCTGACCTTAATGATCTGTACCGCCGCGTAATTAACCGTAACAACCGTCTGAAAAGACTGCTGGATCTCGGCGCTCCTGATATTATCGTGCAGAATGAGAAACGGATGCTTCAGGAAGCTGTTGATGCCCTGATCGACAATGGCCGCCGCGGCCGTCCTGTAACAGGTCCTGGTAACCGTCCGCTCAAATCTCTCAGCCATATGCTGAAAGGTAAACAAGGACGTTTCCGCCAGAACTTGCTCGGTAAGCGCGTTGACTATTCCGGACGTTCCGTTATCGTCGTAGGACCTTACCTCAAGATGTACCAATGCGGTCTTCCGAAGAAGATGGCACTGGAACTCTTCAAACCGTTTGTAATGAAAGAATTGGTTAATAAGGGCCTTGCCCATAACATCAAGAGCGCGAAACGTAAGGTTGAGCGCGTAAGTCCTGAAGTCTGGGATGTACTTGAAGAAGTGATCAGAGAGCATCCGGTTCTGCTGAACCGTGCCCCTACGCTGCATAGACTGGGTATACAGGCGTTTGAACCGATTCTGGTAGAAGGTCACGCGATCCGTCTTCACCCGCTCGTATGTACGGCTTACAATGCCGACTTTGACGGTGACCAGATGGCGGTACACGTTCCTCTATCCGCTGAAGCTCAAGCTGAAGCCCGTATCCTCATGCTAGCATCCGGTAACATCCTGAACCCTAAAGATGGTAAGCCGGTTGTTACACCTTCCCAGGATATGGTCCTTGGTACGTTCTATCTGACCATGGATAACAAGGAAGAAAAGGGAACAGGTATGATTCTGCGTACCGTGAATGAAGCTGTTTCAGCTTACCAACGCGGAACCGCTGGTCTGCATGCACGTGTTGCTATTCCTGTTAAGGCACTGGGTAAAACCAACTTTACAGAGGCACAGCAGAATGCATTACTGATTACAACAGTGGGTAAGATTATCTTCAACGAAATCTATCCAAGCAGTTTCCCATACATCAATGAAGCCACCAAAACAAACCTGCTGCAAGGCACACCAGAGAAGTACTTCATCTATGAAAAAGGCGCGGATATCCGCGAATTGATCATGGCTGCTCCGGAAGCCAGTGCTGTAGGTAAAGAATATCTGGGCTTAATCATTGCCCGCTGCTTCGAAACCTATCACACTACCAAAACTTCAGTGATTCTGGATAAAATTAAGCAACTCGGCTTTACGTACTCTACACGTTCCGGTGTTACGGTTGCCGTATCAGACGTTATCGTGCCTGAGGAAAAAGCTACAATTCTTAAAGAATCCGAAGCTAAGGTTGATGTAGTAGCGAATCAATACCGCCGTGGTCTGATTACTAATGATGAACGGTATGACCGTGTTATCGAGATCTGGTCGAAGACTAAGGATGAACTTACGAACGTCCTGCTGAAATCGATGGACCGTTTCAACTCCATCATGCTCATGGTTGACTCCAAGGCGCGTGGTAACAAATCGCAGATCACCCAGCTCGGTGGTATGCGTGGTCTGATGGCTACACCTTCGGGCCGGATTTTCGAATTGCCAATCAAAGCGAACTTCCGTGAAGGTCTGACCGTCCTCGAGTACTTTATCTCCACTCACGGAGCGCGTAAAGGTCTGGCCGATACAGCGCTGCGTACAGCGGATTCCGGGTACTTGACACGCCGTCTCGTTGACGTGGCACAGGACGTAATCGTCCGCGAAGAAGATTGCGGTACCGATAAAGGCTTCACCGTCAGCCGGATTCAAGATGGCAAGGAAGTTATTGAGGATCTCTACGACCGTATTGAAGGCCGTTATTCCTTTGAGACTGTCCGTCATCCGGAAACGAAGGAAATCATCGTTCACCGTAACGATCTGATTGACTCCGATAAGGCCGAGGAAATTGTGAATTCTGGGGTTACCAAACTGCAGATCCGCTCTGTACTCAGCTGCCGTGCCCGTCATGGGGTCTGCAAGAAGTGCTACGGACGTAACCTGGCAACAGGTAAATTCGTGGAAATCGGGGAAGCTGTCGGCATTATTGCTGCACAATCCATCGGTGAACCAGGAACACAGCTTACCATGCGTACATTCCATACCGGCGGTGTTGCCGGAGACGATATCACGCAAGGTTTGCCGCGTATCCAGGAGTTGTTTGAAGCCCGTAACCCTAAAGGTCAGGCAACAATCAGTGAGATTGACGGGGTAGTTAAGGAAATTCGTGAAACTAAGGACCGTCGTGAAATCGAAGTCCAGGGTGAAGCGGAGTCCAAGACCTATTCTATCACTTACGGTTCCCGTCTGCGTGTCAGTGAAGGCCAGGAGATTGAAGCCGGCGATGAATTGACAGACGGTTCTATTGACCCTAAAGAAATGCTGCGTATCAAAGGGATCCGCGGGGTACAGAACTACATTCTGCAAGAAGTACAGCGTGTATACCGTAACCAGGGCGTTGAGATCAATGATAAGCACATTGAAGTTATGATTAAGCAGATGCTGCGCAAAATCCGTATTATCGATGCTGGAGATACCACTCTCCTGCCGGGTGCTTTTGCGGATATTCATGAATATGAAGCAGCCAACAAGGAAGCTATCCTGTCTGGTAAAGAACCTGCAGTTGCTAAGCCAGTACTGCTCGGTATTACCAAAGCCTCTCTGGAAACAGACTCCTTCCTGTCTGCTGCCTCTTTCCAGGAAACTACCCGTGTCTTGACGGATGCAGCAATTAAGGGTAAAGTGGATAAGTTGCTCGGTCTTAAAGAAAATGTTATCATCGGTAAGCTGATTCCTGCAGGTACAGGTATGAATCGTTACCGTAATGTTAAGCTTAGTGATCCGAATGAAGAAAGCAAGCAAGCCGCTTTAGAAACGGTTCCAGCTGAGTAATAAATAATCATCGCATTCAGCATTCGCGTCACGTGACAACCTTGCGTGACGCGGCTGTCTGTTATGAATATTAATAAAATTATTGCTGTTTTTCTTGACATCGTGTGCTGAGGATGCTAATATGTCTAAGGTGCGTGAGTAGCCTTGTCATTCTTGTTCAGTGGAGGTAATGTTTTTCATGACTGATGATAGAGGGTTACAGGATGCTCAGGTCAAGATCGGTTCCAAACAAACCGTCAAGGCGGTGGAGTTGGGCCAAGCCGCAGAAGTCTATGTGGCGGAGGACGGAGATCAACGGCTTACTTCCAGAATTGTTATGCTTTGCGGCAAACAAGGTGTGAAGGTCACATATGTGGACACCATGCTGAATTTGGGCAAGGCCTGCGGTATAGAAGTTGGTGCTGCTATGGCAGCCGTCTTAAAACAATAGCAACAAGAGAACGTTTTTGTACCGGGGTACACTTCGGCAGCAAGGACTTTTCATTTGTCTTTTTATGAACCACCTGGGTCTGTGGACTTAATGTTTGTAAATTGACTATCATTTCAGGAAGGGGGTGGCACAACATGCCAACTATTAATCAACTGGTTCGTAAAGGCCGTCAAGCCAAAATCGAAAAATCCAAATCTCCCGCTCTTCAAAAAGGGTTCAACGCCCTCAAGCGTGAGGCTACAAATTTGAGCGCCCCGCAGAAACGCGGTGTGTGCACTCGTGTAGGCACAATGACTCCACGTAAACCAAACTCAGCACTTCGTAAGTATGCCCGTGTTCGTTTGACGAACCGTCTTGAGGTGACTGCTTACATTCCGGGTATCGGACACAACCTTCAAGAGCACAGTGTAGTATTGCTGCGCGGAGGTAAAGTTAAGGACCTTGCAGGAGTTCGTTACCACATCGTTCGTGGTGCACTTGATACTGCAGGTGTTGCTAACCGGATGCAAGCTCGCTCCAAATATGGTGCGAAACGTCCTAAGGCTAAGAAATAAGACAAGCATATCCGAATAATAACCATTTAAGAAAGGGGGATATCCATGCCACGCAAAGGTCCAGTTACTAAGAGAGATGTATTGCCAGATCCATTGTATAATAGCAAGTTGGTTACTCGTTTGATCAACCGTATTATGCTGGGTGGTAAAAGAGGTGTCGCTCAAAGCATTTTGTACAATTCGTTCAAGTTGATTCAGGAACGTACAGGTAAAGAACCGATGGAAGTTTTCGAAGCTGCCATCAAGAACATCATGCCTGTATTGGAAGTTAAAGCTCGTCGTGTCGGCGGTGCTAACTACCAGGTACCTATCGAGGTTAAACCTGAAAGACGTACTGCTTTGGGATTACGTTGGCTTGTAAACTACTCACGCAACCGCGGTGAGAAGACTATGGAAGAGCGTTTGGCGGCTGAGATTATCGATGCTTCCAACAACACAGGCGCTTCCGTTAAGAAACGTGAAGACACGCACAAAATGGCTGAAGCGAACAAAGCGTTTGCTCACTACCGCTGGTAGGATTATAGCCGTTCAAATAACTTCTATTTTGAAAGGAGATCCATTTCATGTCAAGAGAGTTCTCCTTAAAAAATACACGTAATATCGGGATCATGGCACATATTGATGCTGGTAAAACTACCACTACTGAGCGGATTCTTTTCTACACAGGCCGTACGCACAAAATCGGTGAAGTTCACGAGGGCGCTGCTACAATGGACTGGATGGAACAAGAACAGGAGCGCGGAATTACGATTACTTCCGCTGCTACGACCGCTGCATGGAAGGGCCACCGCATCAATATTATTGATACCCCTGGGCACGTTGACTTCACTGTTGAAGTTGAACGTTCCCTTCGTGTATTGGATGGGGCAGTTGGTGTATTTAGTGCGAAAGAGGGCGTAGAGCCTCAGTCCGAAACCGTATGGAGACAGGCTGACCGTTACGGCGTTCCCCGTATCGCTTATGTGAACAAAATGGATATCATCGGTGCAGACTTCCTGAACGTTATCGACAGTATGCGTGACCGCCTGCAAGCCAACGCAATTGCAATTCAATTGCCAATTGGTGCCGAGAACGACTTCACGGGTATCATTGACCTTGTTGAGCAAAAAGCTCACATGTTCAAGGATGACCTGGGACAGAACATCGAAGTTACTGATATTCCTGCTGATTATTTGGAACAAGTTGAAGGACTGCGTCTCGAGTTGATCGAGAAGGTTGCAGAACTTGACGAAGATCTGACTATGAAGTATCTGGAAGGCGAAGAAATCACAGTGGATGAGATTAAGGCAGCATTGCGCAAAGGCGTATGTGATGTTAAGATCTTCCCTGTAATTGTCGGATCCTCCTATCGTAACAAAGGTGTTCAGCTCATGATGGATGCTGTTGTTGATTACTTGCCATCCCCACTGGATGTACCGGCTATTCAAGGTCATCTGGATGACGGTACAGAAGCGGTTCGTCACTCTTCGGATGAAGAACCATTCGCAGCACTGGCATTTAAAATCATGACTGACCCTTATGTAGGTAAACTTACGTTCTTCCGCGTATACTCCGGTGTACTGGAATCCGGTTCTTATGTAGTTAACGCTACCAAGAACAAACGTGAGCGTATCGGCCGTATCCTGCAAATGCATGCAAACAGCCGCCAAGAAATCTCCATTGTATACTCCGGTGATATCGCGGCAGCAGTTGGTCTGAAGGACACAAGTACCGGCGATACACTTTGCGACGAGAAACATCCGGTTATCCTGGAATCCATGAACTTCCCTGATCCGGTTATCGAAATCGCAGTTGAACCAAAAACCAAAGCTGACCAAGATAAGCTCGGCGTAGCTCTCGGAAAGTTGACTGAAGAGGATCCTACTCTTCGTGCTCACACTGATGAAGAAACTGGCCAAACTATCCTGGCAGGTATGGGTGAGCTTCACCTGGATATTATCATCGACCGTATGCGCCGCGAATTCAAGGTAGAAACCAACGTGGGTAAACCACAGGTTGCTTACCGTGAAACATTCAAAGCACCAGCACGTGTTGAAGGTAAATTCGTTCGCCAATCCGGCGGTCGCGGTCAGTATGGTCACGTATGGGTTGAATTTGAACCTCTCGAGCCGGGTACTGGCAGCAAGTTCGAAAGTAAAGTTGTCGGTGGTTCTGTTCCTAGAGAATACATCGCTCCTGCACTTGCCGGTATTGAAGAGCAAATGAAAAACGGCGTTATTGCAGGCTTCCCGCTTGTTGACGTTAAGGCTACCATCGTAGATGGTTCCTATCATGATGTTGACTCCAACGAAATGGCGTTCAAAATCGCCGGCTCGATGGCACTCAAAGCAGCTAAAGACAAGTGTAAACCTGTCCTGCTTGAGCCAATCATGAAAGTGGAAGTAACTGTTCCTGAGGAATACATGGGCGATGTAATGGGTATGTTGAACTCCAGACGCGGACGGATCGAAGGTATGGATTCCCGTGGCGGTGCGCAAATTATCCGTGCAAAGGTACCTCTTTCCGAAATGTTCGGATACTCCACAACACTTCGTTCCGGTACTCAAGGACGCGGCGTATTCTCAATGGAACTTTCTCACTATGAAGAAGTACCTAAATCCATTGCTGAAGAAATCGTAGCCAAGAACAAAGGCGGAGAATAAATTCAATTTTTAACTTGCCGTCCGGGTATATCACATAAGTCATCTAAGAATTGCATGTAGGCGGGCGGCTCAAATATAAGGAACCCCACATTAAGGAGGAACTGTTCAAATGGCAAAGGCAAAGTTTGAACGTAACAAACCGCACGTTAACATTGGTACTATTGGTCACGTCGACCATGGTAAAACAACTCTGACTGCTGCAATCACTACTGTATTGTCCAAAAAATACGGTGGCGCTGCTGTAGCATTCGACCAAATCGATAAGGCTCCTGAAGAACGCGAACGTGGTATCACTATCTCCACTGCTCACGTTGAATATGAAACTCCTAATCGTCACTACGCTCACGTAGACTGCCCTGGACACGCCGACTATGTTAAAAACATGATCACTGGCGCAGCGCAAATGGACGGAGCTATCCTGGTTGTATCCGCAGCTGATGGCCCTATGCCACAGACTCGTGAACACATCCTGCTGTCCCGTCAAGTAGGCGTTCCTTACATCGTTGTATTCTTGAACAAATGCGACATGGTTGAAGACGAAGAGTTGCTTGAACTGGTTGAAATGGAAGTTCGCGACCTGCTGAGCGAATACGACTTCCCAGGCGATGATACTCCAATCATCCGTGGATCTGCTCGTGAAGCTCTACAGAACCCTGAAGGCGAATATGCACAGAAGATCGTTGAAATGTTCGAAACGATCGACACATACATCCCGCTTCCAGAACGTCAGACTGACAAACCATTCTTGATGCCTGTCGAAGATGTATTCTCCATCACTGGCCGCGGTACTGTGGCAACTGGTCGCGTAGAACGCGGAACAGTAAAAGTCGGAGAAGAAATCGAAATCGTTGGTATTCATGAAGAAAAGAAAAAATCCGTTGTTACAGGCGTTGAAATGTTCCGTAAATTGCTCGATTCCGCACAAGCGGGCGACAACATCGGCGCATTGCTGCGTGGTGTAGACCGTAACATGATCGAGCGCGGCCAAGTATTGGCTAAGCCGAACTCCGTTAACCCACACACAGAGTTCACTGCTCAGATCTACGTTCTGACTAAAGAAGAAGGCGGACGTCACAAACCATTCTTCACTGGTTACCGTCCACAGTTCTACTTCCGTACAACTGACGTAACTGGCATCATCAACTTGCCAGAAGGTACTGAAATGGTTATGCCTGGTGACAACATCACTGTAACTGTTTCCCTGATCTCCCCAATCGCTATTGAAGAAGGTACTAAATTCTCCATTCGCGAAGGCGGACGTACAGTTGGTGCCGGTTCCGTAGCTTCCATCCAGAAATAATTCGTCTCTATCCGTTAGGATAGATCCGGAATATAAGTCAGGGCCCCTTCATTATGAAGGGGCCCTGTTTTTATTGCTGGCTGTAGGGTCTAGATTTCTTTGGCATAGGCCGGACTCGGCAGCTTGGACAGAACAACATGCAGACTGGAAGGGGATGAGCTGTCATTGGTGTAGGCAAAAGATTCATCTCCGGCGATATAGATAGTCTCTCCTTCAATAAGGGGCTGCTCCGCTTCATTTACATGAATGGTTCCATCTCCTTTTAAAGCAAGAATATATACATCCGCTCCAGGATGCTTATGAACAGGCAATTTTTGACCCGGCATGAAATTAAGCACGAATACAACACTTTCACCTTGCTGGAAGAGGATTTTCTTTGTAAAACGTTCCTCCTGATACTGCAGCACGTCAACTAAACTTTTCTTTTCCATTAGATAATCCCTGCTTTCATAATTAAAAATTTTTTATCTCGTTCTCATCCATTAAAGCTTTACTTCGTATTCGCAGTGCTCATGACCGGTAACGTTGCATTTGATCTCTTTAACAGAGACCTTACGGCCAAGAATCTTGCCGAGTGCCCCTTCAAGAATCGCTCCCTCTAAATCACATACCATTTTTTCATCTTCAAGTGAAGGCAGCCCTTTGCAAAAACAGTCCTCCACAGCAATATTGATCCTACGTTCATCAGAATGAACAATCCGCGGAATACCGATTTTGAGCTCCTCAAACATTTGTAGAAGATCTTCAACAGAACTGACAGGCAGACTTTCACCAATCTTTCTGCCAATGGTAAGCGTAGTCCCTTTTCCTCCCAGAGGAAGCCCCTGGTTGAGTCCAATCAGACGTATGGTACGAAACAACTCAAGGGGTACCGTATTACCAAGGGTACTCCTATCAATCTGACGCATATCCTCAAATGAATATTGCAGCAATTACTCCAACTCCTTTACTCTCTCTATGATTCTATTGTAAGGATAAGCCGGTGAAGAATCCTTGATACAAATCAAGTTTTTGAGAATTATGTGTTTCCAGTCACCCGCCGGAATCCGGAATCTTGATATGTTAGAGTCAGCTATAAGGAAGGGTGAAGGATCATGAGCTGTACTACCTGCAATTCGCATGCCTGTGTACGTCAGGTTCCTGTGTTTCGGAGCTTGTCTGATGAGGAATTAGTGATGATTGAATCGATTACAGAGACCCATAACTATAAAAAAGGAAGTCAAGTGTGCAGAGAAGGGGAGCCGTCTGAAGCATTGTTTGTAGTAAAGAGCGGTCTCATCAAGCTGACTCAGAACAGTAAGGATGGAAAACAGCATATTGTCCGTTTTCTTTTCCCGGGCGATTATTTCGCCCAGTTTGCCTTACTCCATAATAAGAATAATGATGTAACGGCAGAGGTGATTGAGAGCGGAGAGGTATGCCGGATGCACCGCAAAGACTTTATTCCCTTGCTGGAGCAGAATGCAGGGCTTGCCTTTAGCTTCCTGATGTCTGTTAGCGAGCAGCTGCATCAGGCCGAGGAGGCTGCAGGGGCATTGCACATGTTTGAGGTAGAGAAGAGACTGGCCAGGCTGTTGGTATACCTGTATACAAGGAATCTTGCAGAATCGGCAGTGACTGCACATGCCTTAGCACAATCCGTAGATTTGCCGTCAGCCCAAAAAGAGGTAGCAGCCATGATTGGAACTACCGCAGAAACTCTAAGCCGTAAACTGAATAAACTGGAAGCTTTGAAGATTATCGCCATGCATAAAAGAACCGTAAATATTCTTGAGCTGGAAGCTCTTATTCAGATTGCAGAAATCTGAGATTGAAATCCTATTATTCGACAAAATGTGACTAATTACAGTGCTGTACATGCGTATTTTCAACATAATTCTACAAAATAATACTTAAAATTCTTTACATCTAATCTATTGATAGAGTAGAATATTTCTATATAGACAATGTAAATTATTAGGATTTTAGGGAGTGTGGAAGTATGGGGAAATGTCCTTTTTCATTTATGCATGGTCTGACTTCAAAGAACACCAATGAGGAATCTCCCGCCGCTCCATCAACGGACAGCAAGAGCTTTGCACCCACTGCCACAGAGATGTATCATACCCTTTACGGGCATGATGATTTGAATGAGCAAATGCGAATGATTGATTTAACTGAGGAAGATCTAAGACTCCTGCGCTTGATGAAACCGGTTGTAGAACAGAGAATCGACGATATCACTAATCAATTCTATAATACGGTTCTTGGAGTTAACAAACTTGAAGCAATCATTCTGGAACACAGCAGTATTGAACGGCTCAAAAAGACTTTGCGCGAGCATATCATCGAGATTTTTGATGGTAATGTTAACGAGGAGTACATAGCCAAGCGGCTAAAAATTGCGAATATTCATAAGAGGATTGGCCTGGAGCCTAAATGGTATCTCTCCGCTTTTCAGAATCTGCAGAATGTATTCATTACGGCTATCTATAATGAGACGCATACAGATGTCGAGAGGATCAAATTGGTCCAGACCGTAACCAAATTGCTTAATCTGGAACAACAGCTGGTCCTTGAGGAATATGAGAAGGAGAACATTAGGGAAAAGGAAGAACAGTATCTGCTGGTTAAGAACGAATTGAAACACAAGATAGCTGAATTCAGCGGAGAACTGATAGACCTTAGTATAGATACTAACGCCGCTGTGGAGCAGCTGGTGGCGAGCAGCAATGAAGTCAACAATACATTCCAGCGCACTGCCGCCTCCGCTCTGGAGTCACAGGGGAAGGCCAGGGAGGGACATGGACAGCTTAACAACCTTACGGGTCAGATTAATCTTATATATGATAGTACTAATGAGATGGAGCGTTCAGTAAATGAACTGAGCAGTTCATCACAGAAGATCCGTAAAATTGTGGCGGCTGTCCAGGATATTGCTGACCAGACCAAGATTCTGTCATTGAATGCAACGATCGAGGCTGCAAGGGCGGGAGACCACGGGCGGGGATTCAGTGTTGTAGCGCAGGAGGTAAGCAGACTTGCAGAGGATACCAAGAACACGGTGGTCCGGATCGGTGAACTGACCCTTCAGTCCAGCTCGCTAACATCGCAGGTTGTTGGGGAGATCCGTAAAGTTCAGGAGTTGACAGAGAGTGGCAAACACCAGTCCCTCGAGACTAGCAGGCTCTTCAGCGATATTGTAGACTCGATGCAGACGAGTACCCAGAGAATTGTTACGGTAGAGGAAGAGATTAAGGTGCTCATTCAGACCATTGAAGGTATTGGTTCAGCAACTGCGCAGACAGCAGCTTCGGCAGGACAATTCAAATCTGCAACGGATAATTTATAGAAGGAACCTTATATATAGAAGAAAAACGTCATATTGCAGCTCGTACGGTGCCATTCTGAACAAGAAAGGTACCTTTTCTATTTTTTTCGGAAAAAGTTGATTTGTTTTTGCAAATCCCCTTGCAATATAGCCGCCTATTATATATAATAATAAATGTTGTTCTGAGACGTTGCGATGATGTGAGAGGTTACTGACACACCCGGCCCCTTTGCCATGAGGTCGACGTCAGAAAATTTTCACGGAGTATGTCCGATAATAAATTGGGCGATAGAAGGAGGGACTAAAATGGCAAAGCAAAAAATTCGTATTCGCTTGAAAGCATACGACCACAGAATTCTTGATCAATCCGCAGAGAAAATCGTTGAAACAGCAAAACGTTCGGGTGCTGGTGTATCCGGGCCGATCCCGCTGCCAACTGAGAAGCAAATCATTACTATTCTCCGTGCGGTACACAAGTACAAGGATTCCCGTGAACAGTTTGAACAACGGACTCACAAACGTTTGATCGATATTGTGAACCCAACACCACAAACTGTGGATGCCTTGATGCGCTTGGATCTACCGTCCGGTGTAGATATCGAAATCAAATTGTAATTTCATTATTAAGCAACTAGGAAAAGAAAAGAGGTGTCAACATTGAAAGGTATCTTAGGAAAAAAACTCGGTATGACTCAAGTGTTTACTCCAGAAGGTAACGTAATCGCGGTTTCTGTTATCGAAGCTGGCCCTTGTGTGGTACTGCAAAAGAAAGACCTGAATATCGACGGATATGAAGCAGTGCAGTTGGGCTTTTCCGATAAAAAGGAAAGTCGCTCCAACAAGCCTGAACAAGGTCACGCCAAAAAGGCAAACGCAACACCTAAGCGCTACGTTCGCGAAATTCGCGGTGTTGACCTCGGGTCACTCGAGGTTGGACAAGAGCTTAAGGCTGACATCTTCGCAGAAGGCGAATTTGTTGACGTAACAGGTACTTCGAAGGGTAAAGGCTTCCAGGGTAACATCAAACGCTGGGGACAAAGCCGCGGACCAATGGCACACGGATCGCGCTACCACAGAAGACCAGGCTCCATGGGTTCCATTCAAGCTAACCGTGTTCCTAAGGGCAAACGCCTGCCAGGACATATGGGTCACACGACTGTAACGGTTCAAAAGCTTGAGATCATCCGAGTTGACGTAGAACGTAATGTATTGCTGGTTAAAGGCGCGATTCCGGGCCCTAAAAACAGCTTCGTGAAAGTTAAACAAACCGTTAAGAAATAATTTCTGAAGAAAGGAGGAACATGAAATGCCAAAAGTAACACTTTTTAATACTAGTGGTAACGAAGTTGGCGAAGTTGAACTGAGTGATTCAGTTTTCGGTATCGAACCGAATGTACATGTGCTGCATGAAGCTGCACTTATGCAAAGAGCTTCCCTTCGTCGTGGTACACACAAAGTAAAAGGACGTTCTGAAGTACGTGGCGGCGGACGTAAGCCTTGGAAACAAAAAGGTACAGGTCGTGCTCGTCAAGGCTCCATTCGTTCACCACAATGGAAAGGCGGCGGCGTAGTCTTCGGACCAACACCACGCAGCTATTCCTGGAAATTGCCTAAGAAGGTTCGCCGGTTGGCCATCAAATCCGCGTTGTCCTCAAAAGTACTTGAGAATGACATCATCGTATTGGATAGCTTGACTATGAGTGCTCCGAAGACGAAAGAATTCGCAGCTATTCTGAACAACCTGAAGGTTGGTACAAAAGCATTGATCGTAGCTCCTAGCTATGATGACAATGTAGCACTTTCCGCTCGTAACATCCCTGGGGTGAAATTCGTAGCGGCTGACGGCATCAATGTTCTTGACGTACTGACGTACGACAAACTGATTATCACTAAAGAAGCAGTTCTGAAGGTAGAGGAGGTGTTCGCGTAATGAAAGATCCGCGTGATATTATCAAGCGTCCGGTGATTACGGAACGCACATCCGAATACATGAGCGAATTGAAATACGCTTTTGAAGTGGATATCCGTTCTAACAAGACCGAAATCAAAAAAGCTGTTGAAGCTATTTTTAAAGTTAAAGTTGTTAGTGTGAACACAATGCGCGTACCTGGCAAACTGAAACGTTACGGCAAATATTCCGGTTACACTCCGGAGTGGAAAAAAGCCATCGTTAAGCTTAGCCCGGACAGCAAACCGCTCGAATTCTTTGAAGCGGTAGAATAATACTCTTAAAGTAAGGAGGAAACTATAGTGCCAATCAAAAAGTACAAACCGACCTCTCCGGCAAGACGCAACATGTCTGTGTCTACGTTTGAAGAAATCACAACAAACCAGCCAGAGAAATCGTTGCTTTCTCCGCTGTTCAAACATGCGGGACGCAACAACCAAGGTAAAATTACGGTTCGTCACCACGGCGGTGGACACAAGCGTAAATACCGTATCATCGACTTCAAACGGACTAAAGACGGCATACCAGGTAGCGTTGCTACAATCGAGTATGACCCGAACCGTACTTCCAATATTGCTTTGATCCACTATGCTGATGGAGAGAAACGTTATATTATCGCTCCTAAAGGCCTTAAAGTTGGGGATAAAGTTGAGTCCGGCCCTGCTGCGGACATCAAAATTGGTAACAGCCTTCCGCTAATCAACATCCCGGTAGGTACAATTATCCACAACATCGAGTTGAAACCAGGTAAAGGCGGACAATTGGTTCGTGCTGCTGGTACTGAAGCTCAGTTGCTGGGTAAAGAAGAAAAATACGTATCCGTTCGTTTGAACTCCGGCGAAGTTCGCAGAATCCTCAGCGTATGCCGCGCAACCATCGGATCCGTAGGTAACGAAGATCATGAATTGATCAAGATTGGTAAAGCCGGACGCAGCCGCTGGCTCGGACGTCGTCCTGAAGTTCGCGGTGTTGTCATGAACCCTAACGATCACCCACACGGTGGTGGTGAAGGCCGTGCTCCAATCGGACGTAAATCGCCAATGTCACCTTGGGGTAAACCAACCCTCGGCTACAAAACGCGTAAGAAAAACAAAGCATCTGATAAATATATCGTTCGTCGCCGCACAAAATAAGACGCTTCTGGCAAGTTAGGCTAGCGCGAAGCGTCGATTCGCGGTTTGAAGAACCGGATGAAGGGAGGATTCACACATGGGTCGCAGTTTAAAGAAGGGGCCGTTTATTGATGGCTACCTGCTGAAAAAAGTTGAGGATTTGAACGAGGCAGATAAGAAAGTTGTAGTTAAAACTTGGTCCCGTCGCTCAACCATTTTCCCTCAGTTTATCGGACATACGTTTGGTGTATATGACGGCCGCAAACACGTGCCTGTATACGTAACAGAAGATATGGTAGGTCACAAGTTGGGCGAGTTCGCGCCAACACGTACTTACAAAGGCCACGCGGGTGACGATAAGAAAACCAGAAGATAATTAACGTCTTCGTTTGAGAGGAGGGAAAACAATGGAAGCAAAAGCACATGCAAGATCGGTGCGGATTTCCGCTCGTAAAGCGAAACTGGTTGTTGACTTGATTCGCGGCAAGCAAGTGGGGGAAGCAATTGCAATTCTTCGCCACACTCCGAAATCCGCTTCTCCGGTTGTTGAGAAGCTACTGAACTCGGCGATTGCGAACGCTGAGCATAACTACTCTTTGGACGTGAACAGCTTGTTCGTAAGCGAAGTTTTCGTTAACCAGGGTCCAACTATGAAACGTTTCCGTCCGCGCGCCATGGGCCGCGCAAGCCGGATTAACAAACGTACCAGCCACATTACTTTGGTGGTATCTGAGAAATAAGGAGGGATAACACGTGGGTCAAAAGGTAAATCCAGTCGGACTCCGAGTCGGTATTATTCGCGATTGGGAATCTAAATGGTATGCAGGCAAAGATTTCGGTACTCTTTTAATGGAAGACGTCAAAATCCGGGAATACCTTAAAGGCAAGTTGAAGGATTCCGCTGTTTCCCGCATTGAAATCGAAAGAGCGGCAAGCCGCGTGAACGTTACAATTCACACTGCTAAACCTGGTATGGTAATTGGTAAAGGCGGAGCAGAAGTAGAAGTACTTCGCAGCGCAGTTACAACTATCGCCGGTGGCAAAAAAGTACACATCAACATCAACGAAATTAAACACCCTGAACTGGATGCAATTCTGGTTGCAGAAAGCATTGCACAACAATTGGAACGTCGCGTATCGTTCCGTCGTGCACTGAAACAAGCTATTCAGAGAACTATGCGTTCCGGCGCAAAGGGAATTAAAACTCAAGTAGGCGGACGTCTTGGCGGCGCTGAGATTGCCCGTTCAGAAGGTTATAGCGAAGGAACAGTTCCACTTCATACGCTTCGTGCTGATATCGATTACGGAACAGCTGAAGCACATACAACTTACGGCCTGATCGGCGTAAAAGTATGGATCTACCGTGGAGAAGTTCTTCCCCCAGCTAAGAAACAAGCTGCTCAGGAAGGAGGCAACTAATCATGTTGGTACCAAAACGCGTTAAACACCGCAAGCAACAACGCGGTCACATGAAGGGTATGGCAAAAGGCGGTACAGAATTGAACTTCGGCGAATATGGTTTGCAGGCTCTGGAACCATCGTGGATCACTAACCGTCAGATCGAAGCTGCCCGTATCGCAATGACTCGTTACATCAAACGTGGCGGTCAGGTATGGATCAAGATTTTCCCAGATAAGCCTATTACTCAGAAGCCTCTCGAGGTTCGTATGGGTAGTGGTAAAGGTAACGTTGAGAAGTGGGTAGCCGTAGTTAAACCGGGCAAGATTATGTTCGAACTCGGAGGCGTGTCGGAAGAAATCGCTCGTGAAGCGATGCGTCTTGCCGCTCACAAGCTGCCTGTAAAGACTAAGTTTGTGAAACGTGAAGAATTGGGTGGTGAAGCAAATGAAAGCTAATGAACTTCGCAACTTAACCACTGCCGAGATTGAACAAAAGATCGCTGGATTCAAAGAGGAACTTTTCAATCTCCGTTTTCAATTGGCAACTGGCCAACTGGATAACCCGACTCGGATTCGTGACGTGCGCAAGGAAATAGCTCGTGCTAAAACCGTTATCCATCAAAGAGTACTTGGGATCAGTTAAGTGACCGCGGATTCTTAATCCGTAATCAGGAAGGAGGCTAACTATGAGCGAAGAACGTAATGCACGTAAAGTGCTGACCGGTAAAGTAGTCAGTGATAAAATGGATAAAACCATCGTAATTGCTGTTGAAACCTATAAAAAGCACAATCTGTATCACAAACGCATCAAGTCCACGAAGAAATTCAAGGCACATGATGAAGAGAATGTAGCTAAAATTGGTGATGTCGTGAAAGTCATGGAAACTCGTCCATTGTCCAAAGACAAACGGTGGAGACTGGTTGAAGTGGTAGAAAAAGCGGTAATCATCTAATACGAAGCTGAACCCTTTCCGGAAGGAGGAAATTAATAATGATTCAACCATTTACACGTTTGCATGTGGCTGACAACTCTGGTGCGAAGGAACTGATGTGTATCCGCGTACTAGGTGGTACTGGACGCCGTACAGCAGCAATCGGCGATTTGATCGTTTGTTCCGTTAAACAAGCAACACCAGGCGGCGTTGTCAAAAAGGGTGATGTTGTTAAAGCGGTAGTTGTTCGTACGAAACGTTCTGTACGCCGTAAAGATGGATCTTACATCGCATTCGACGAAAACGCAGCTGTTGTTGTAAAAGACGACAGAAGCCCGCGCGGAACACGTATCTTCGGACCAGTTGCTCGCGAACTTCGCGACAAGGACTACATGAAGATCGTTTCCTTGGCACCGGAAGTAATCTAATAAATCGAGCCCGTCTCGGTTTTAATTGAAAAGGTCAGTTATAGGAGGTGTAATAAATGCCTAGAGTGAAAAAAGTTCTGGAATCCCATAACAATAAACTGCACGTGAAGAAAGATGATGTGGTACTTGTGATCAGCGGGAAAGACAAAGGTAAAAAAGGCCGTGTCATCGCTGCTTATCCTCGTGAAAACCGCGTCCTGGTAGAAGGCGTGAACATGGTGAAAAAACACCAGAAGCCGAACCAGTTGAATCCACAGGGTGGAATCATCGAGCAAGAAGCTTCGATTCATGTGTCCAACGTAATGCACATCGATCCGAAGAGCGGTAAAGTAACACGTATTGGCTACAAAGTGCTCGATAACGGTAAGAAGGTTCGGGTAGCAAAACGATCCGGAGAGATTATCGACTAATACAGTCCTAAAGAAAGGAGGTAAATCTTCATGGCAGCAAGAATGAAAGAACGTTTTCTGAATGAAATTACACCTGCTCTGATGCAGAAGTTTAACTATACTACTGTTATGCAAGTGCCTAAGATCGAGAAGATCGTCATCAACATGGGTGTGGGTGACGCTGTTCAAAACTCCAAAGTACTTGATGCTGCAGTAAATGATATGCAATTGATCACTGGTCAAAAGCCAGTTATCACTAAAGCAAAGAAATCCATCGCCGGTTTTAAACTGCGCGAGAATATGCCGATCGGGGTTAAAGTAACACTGCGCGGCGAGCGTATGTATTACTTCCTGGATAAATTGATCAACGTAACGCTTCCACGCGTACGTGACTTCCGTGGTATTTCCAACAAAGCCTTTGATGGCCGTGGTAACTACACACTGGGTCTTAAAGAGCAATTGATCTTCCCGGAAATCGAATATGACAAAGTGGATAAAGTCCGCGGTATGGACATCGTTATTGTAACGACTGCAAAGACGGACGAGGAATCCCGTGAGCTGCTGAATCAGCTGGGAATGCCTTTCACAAAATAAGAATCATCCATTTCTCCGAAAATGTTTAGGAGGTGTCAGTCTAAGTGGCAAAGACTTCAATGAAAGTTAAACAACAACGCGAGCCTAAGTTCAAAGTACGTGCATATACACGTTGCGAGCGTTGCGGTCGTCCACATTCGGTATTGCAAAAGTTCAAAATTTGCAGAATTTGTTTCCGTGAATTAGCTTATAAAGGCCAGATTCCTGGCGTGAAAAAAGCAAGTTGGTAAGAAGTTTATAAACGGGAAGGAGGTTTACACACATGACTATGTCTGATCCTATTGCAGATATGCTTACTCGTATTCGTAACGCCAACACTGTGCGTCACGAGACAGTAGAAATGCCTGCTTCTACTATGAAGAAACAAATCGCGGACATCTTGAAACGTGAAGGTTTCATCCGTGATGCTGAATTCGTTGAAGATAGCAAACAAGGGATTATCCGTATTTTCTTGAAATACGGCCCGAACCAGGAACGCGTTATCTCTGGTCTGAAAAGAATCAGTAAACCAGGTCTTCGCGTTTACACGAAGAGCAATGAAGTGCCTCGTGTACTCGGTGGTCTGGGAATCGCGATTATCTCCACATCTAAGGGAGTTATGACCGACAAAGAAGCTCGTCAATCAAAATCCGGCGGAGAAGTTGTCTGCTACATTTGGTAATAAACGTCACAAGATAAGGAGGTGCAACACATGTCTCGTATTGGTCGCAAACCAATCGCAGTACCTAGCGGTGTAGATGTCACTTTGGACAACGCCGTTATTACAGTAAAAGGTCCTAAAGGCACTTTGACTCGTGAGCTTCATAAAGACATGAAGATTACAGTTGAAAATAACGAAATCACTGTTGTTCGCCCGTCGGACAACAAATTGCATCGTTCACTTCACGGCACAACCCGCTCCGTTGTCAACAACATGGTGAGTGGTGTGACTGAAGGTTTCTCGAAATCTCTGGAGCTGGTTGGGGTCGGATATCGTGCAAGCAAATCCGGAGATAAAATCGTACTTAACGTTGGTTACTCCCACCCGGTTGAAATTACACCGGAAGCAGGTATCGAGTTCGATGTTCCTGCGAACACGAAGATCATCGTTAGAGGTATCGATAAAGAACGCGTAGGCGCTTATGCTGCCAAAATCCGTTCCGTACGTGAACCAGAACCGTACAAAGGTAAAGGTATCAAATATGAAGGCGAGCGTATCATCCGCAAGGAAGGTAAAGCTGGTAAGAAGAAATAACCAGCTCTACCTTAATTGTAAGATACCCCGTGCATCTTAAAGTGAAGCTGTTTACGGCAAACTGAAGGGAGTGAAAGGGAAGTCATGATTACAAAAGAGGATAAAAACAAGGCTCGTCTCAAAAGACACCTGCGTGTTCGTAAGAAGATCCAGGGTACTACTGAGCGTCCACGTTTGAACGTATTCCGTTCTTCGAAACACATCTACGCTCAATTGATCGATGACGTGACAGGCGCTACTATCGTATCCGCCTCCACACTGGATAAAGAATTGAGTGCTACAATCGGAAATGGCGGCAGCGTTGAAGCTGCAGGCAAAGTGGGTCAATTGATCGCTGAGCGCGCTAAAGAAAAAGGTTATGCAGTGGTTGTATTTGACCGCGGTGGATACTTGTACCATGGACGGATTCAGGCTTTGGCTAACGCAGCACGCGAAGCTGGTCTTGAATTCTAGAATATTTCTTAAAAGGAGGTTAACGACTTGCGTGTAGATCCGAACAGTTTAGAACTGACAGAAAGAGTTGTGCACATTAACCGTGTTGCAAAAGTTGTAAAAGGCGGACGCCGTTTCAGCTTTAGCGCACTTGTTGTTGTGGGCGACGGCAACGGCTATGTCGGTGCGGGTATCGGTAAAGCCGGCGAAGTTCCGGATGCCATCCGTAAAGGCATTGAAGACGCCAAGAAAAACCTGATCCACATTCCAATCGTAGGAACTTCGATTCCTCACTTGGTTACTGGGCATTTCGGCGCAGGACGCGTTCTGCTGAAACCAGCATCCGAAGGTACCGGCGTTATCGCTGGTGGTCCAGTTCGTGCGGTACTTGAATTGGCAGGCGTTGGCGACATCTTGACAAAATCTTTGGGTTCTTCGAATTCCATGAACATGGTCAATGCTACTTTAGAGGGACTTTCCCGTCTGAAACGCATTGAAGAGGTCGCGAAGCTTCGCGGCAAATCTGTCGAAGAATTACGCGGTTAAGGAGGGGAACGTCAATGGCAAAGTTGCAAATTACCCTCGTACGCAGTGTGATCGGACGTCCAGAAACACAACGTGTTACTGTTAAGACGCTCGGCCTGCGCAAAACCAACTCGTCCGTGGTTCACAACGATACTCCTGCAATTCGCGGAATGATCAACAAAGTGAGTCACTTGCTATCCGTTACTGAAATTGAAGGCTAATTGCCTCGCATAAATTAACAAACATAAGGAGGTGCAAACGATGAAGTTACATGAACTTGCTCCAGCTCCTGGTTCACGCAAAGAACGCAACCGCGTTGGTCGTGGTCCAAGTAGCGGGAACGGTAAAACTTCGGGCCGCGGTCATAAAGGTCAAAACTCCCGTTCCGGCGGTGGTGTGCGTCCAGGCTTCGAGGGTGGACAAAATCCACTCTATCGTCGTCTGCCTAAACGTGGTTTCATCAATCCTACCCGTAAAGAGTACGCGATTGTGAACCTGGAAGATCTGAATAGCTTTGCTGAAGGAACAGAAGTGACTCCACAACTGTTGCTTGAAACTGGTGTTGTCAGCAACACTAAGAGCGGCATTAAGATTCTCGGCAATGGCGAACTGGCTGTTAAATTGACTGTACAAGCAAATAAGTTCTCTCAATCTGCGGTAGAGAAAATCGAAGCTGCCGGCGGTAAAACCGAGGTGATCTAATGTTCAAGACGCTTAAGAATATATGGCATGTTGAAGATTTGCGCAAAAAGATCCTGTTTACCCTGTTCGTTCTGATCATTTACCGCATCGGTTCGTTTGTACCGGTTCCCGGTGTGAACAAAGAAGTACTGGAATCAACAAATCAGAGCGGAGACGCTTTGATGGGTCTTTTGAACACCTTCTCGGGCGGAGCGCTCAAAAACTTCTCGATTTTTGCGATCAGCATTTACCCGTATATTACAGCATCCATCATAGTGCAATTGCTCTCGATGGATGTTATCCCTAAGTTTGCCGAATGGGCTAAGCAAGGGGAGCACGGGAAAAAACAACTGGCGCAAATTACGCGTTACGGCACAGTAGTGCTAGGTTTGATTCAAGCGTTTGCCACATCTATCGGTTTTAACCGGATTTATGGCACTGAGATGATTCCAAATGCAACCTTTGCGGATTACCTGCTTATCGCGATCATACTGACGGCGGGTACATCGTTCTTGATGTGGTTAGGTGAACAGATCACTGAAAAGGGAATAGGAAACGGGATTTCGATCCTGATTTTTGCGGGAATCGTCGCTGCTATACCGGGATATTTCACGGCTACGGCACAATCAAGCTTCATTCAGCCGGATCAGATGTTCCTGAATATTCTTAAAGTCGTTATTATACTGCTCGTGGTTGTAGCGATTATTGTCGGGGTTATCTTTGTTCAACAAGGTATCCGTAAAATCCCTGTACAATATGCTAAACGCGTAGTCGGTAACAAAATGTACGGTGGACAGAATACGCATATTCCGCTTAAAATTAATGCGGCTGGTGTAATTCCTGTTATCTTCGCCGTTTCACTGCTTCAATTCCCGGTTGTTCTCTCATCTTTCTGGTCTACACATGATTGGGCAAAATGGATTGCCAAGTACTTGGCAATTGAAGCACCGCTCGGAATGCTCCTGTATGTGGTAATGATCATCGGATTTACGTTCTTCTATACGTTTGTTCAGATGAATCCGCAGCAGATGGCAGAGAATATGAAGAAGAACGGCGGATACATTCCAGGTATTCGTCCGGGCAAGGCAACTGAGAAGTATCTGACCAGAGTAATGTCCCGCCTGACTATGTCTGGCGCGTTGTTCCTGGCTTTGATCTCTATCTTGCCAATGTTCTTTGGTACTCTGGCAGGGCTGCCTAAGCAGGTTAAAATCGGCGGTACTGCGCTGCTGATCGTAATCGGTGTGGCATTGGATACCATGAAGCAGATCGAGAGCCAATTGATCAAACGCCATTACAAAGGCTTCATCAATAAATAGGCGATAGGTTCCGGTGAAGTACCTAGGGTTTTAAACTTCCCGGTACCTATTGTGCTGTTTCTTGCTTGGTGGCGAACTTTTGGGGGGAGAAGAGAATCGTGAACATTTTATTCATGGGCCCTCCTGGGGCAGGCAAGGGAACACAAGCCGCTGTAGTAGTGAAGGAACTTGGTATTCCGCATATTTCGACTGGAGATGCTTTCCGCTTGGCGATCAAGCAGGGAACTCCAATCGGGCTGAAGGCTAAATCTTACACGGAACAAGGCTTGCTTGTACCTGATGATGTGACTATTGGAATCGTTGAAGAACGGCTGCAGCAGTCCGATTGCGAAAAAGGTTTTTTATTGGATGGCTTTCCAAGAACCCTTTCGCAAGCGGAAGCGCTGGGAGAAATCCTTAGCCGACTCGGCACTTCATTGGATCACGTAATCAACTTGAATGTGGACCGCGGACTGCTGATGGCGCGCCTTACAGGACGCCGGATCTGCAGCACTTGCGGAACATCCTACCATTTAATTTTCAACCCGCCGAAGCAAGATGGCATCTGCGACATTGATGGCGGTGAATTGTATCAGCGTCCGGATGACAACGAAGAGAGTGTAGGCAAGCGTCTGGATGAGTATGATAACAAAACAGCGCCGCTGCTTGCATTTTATGACGATAAAGGTCTTTTGCGTCAGGTAAACGGAGAAAACGAAATCAATGTCGTTTCTTCCGAAATCGTGTCTTTATTGCGGGGTTAATGTAATGATCATTTGTAAATCCGAACAGGAACTTGCCTTTATGAGGGAAGCTGGACGAATTGTTGCCGAGAGTCACCGCCGTATTGCTGAGGCTATAGAGCCTGGTATTACAACTGGAGAACTCGACAGAATCGCCGATCAATACATCCGCAGTCAAGGTGCTGTGCCGTCTTTCAAAGGTTACAACGGTTTTCCTGCCAGCATTTGCGCTTCAGTCAACGAACAATTGGTGCATGGATTTCCAGGTAAACGCAAACTGGTAGAAGGCGATATTGTTACGCTGGATATCGGTGCAGAGTACCGCGGTTATCACGGTGATTCCGCCTGGACCTACGGGGTGGGCAGCATTTCTGAAGAGGCTCAGCGTCTGCTGGACGTCACGGAAGGCTCCTTGTACGCAGGACTGGCGTTAATCAAACCGGATGTGCGCTTGTTTACAATCTCCCATGCTATCCAGCAGTACATCGAGGACGCCGGCTTCTCCGTTGTCCGCGAGTATGTTGGTCATGGCATTGGGGCAGAACTGCATGAAGAACCGCAAATTCCGAACTATGGCATAGCGGACCGCGGACCACGTCTGAAGCCGGGTATGGTACTCGCGATTGAGCCGATGGTTAACGCCGGGGACAGATATGTCAGAACGCTGGAAGATAACTGGACGGTCGTTACGGTAGACGGTTCACTATGCGCTCACTTTGAGCATACAGTAGCAGTTACACCGGACGGCATGGAGATTTTCACAAAACTGAATGCGTAGGTGATCTTCACGTGAATACTGGGAGCAGCCCGCAGATTGGTCAAATCGTGAGAATTCTCAAAGGCAAGGATGCCGGAGAGGCTGCCGTTGTTATCGCAGTTGTTGATAGCAGATTTGTATATATTGCTGACGGGGACAAACGCAAGTTTGATAGTCCAAAGAAGAAGAATATTCAGCACTTGGAGCTCATACCCTTCATCAGCAATGAGATTGTAGATAGTTTGGAAGAAACCGGCCGGGTAACCAACGGAAAGCTGCGGTTCGCAGTGATGAAGTATGGGGGGCCAGCTGGAAAAAGTGCTAATGAGAAAGGAGACTAACTGTGGCTAAGGAAGATGTCATTGAGGTAGAAGGAACGGTCATTGAGCCGTTGCCTAACGCAACGTTTAAGGTTGAGCTTGAGAACGGTCATCAAATACTTGCCCATGTGTCCGGGAAATTGCGGATGCACTTTATCCGTATCCTAACCGGAGACAAAGTGGTCGTGCAGTTATCGCCTTATGATTTATCAAAAGGCCGTATAACTTACCGTAAATAGATGGGAACTACAACAAAAGTTTTGCTTCGCAAAACTTTGAGGAGGTAATTAACATGAAGGTAAGACCTTCTGTAAAGCCCATTTGCGAAAAATGCAAAGTCATCCGCCGCAAAGGGACTGTTATGGTAATTTGCGAAAATCCGAAACACAAACAAAAACAAGGTTAAGAAGGGGGTGTAGCGTAAAATGGCTCGTATAGCTGGAGTGGATTTGCCACGTGATAAGCGCGTTGAGATCGCCTTGACTTATATTTTCGGAATCGGTAAAACGACTTCCCAGAAAATTCTTAATGAAACAGGCATTGACGTTAACACACGTGTCCGTGATTTGACGGAAGATGAAGTCAGCAAACTGCGTGAAACGATCGACAAGCAGGTTAAGGTTGAAGGTGACCTTCGTCGTGAAATTTCCTTGAATATTAAACGTCTTACTGAGATCGGCTGTTACCGCGGTGTTCGTCACCGTCGTGGATTGCCTGTTCGCGGTCAACGTACCAAAACAAATGCCCGTACCCGTAAAGGCCCGCGTCGTACGGTAGCAAACAAAAAGAAATAAGAAGAGGTGATAAGAGACAATGGCTAAACCGAAAAAAGTCGTACGTACGAAACGTCGCGACCGGAAAAATATCGAGTCTGGCGTGGCACATATCCGTTCCACGTTCAATAACACTATCGTTACGATCACGGACCCTCACGGAAATGCAATTTCCTGGGCAAGCTCCGGCGGTCAAGGATTCAAAGGTTCCCGTAAATCGACTCCATTTGCAGCGCAAATGGCAGCCGAATCTGCTGCTAAAGCAGCTATGGAACACGGCATGAAGTCCGTTGAAGTTATGGTTAAAGGACCGGGCGCGGGCCGCGAAGCAGCCATCCGTTCCCTTCAGGCCGCTGGCCTTGAAGTAAACCTCATTAAAGACGTTACTCCGGTTCCTCACAATGGATGCCGTCCGCCGAAGCGTCGCCGCGTTTAGTAAAATCAGAATTGTGATTGTGGTATAATTCTGACGCATCTGCTAATAATAGGTGTTTAGGCATACTACATGATACACCTGATGGGGTGACTGTTTCATATAGGAGCGACGTTTGAAGGAGGGGTACACTCGTGATAGAAATCGAAAAGCCGAAGATTGAGACCGTAGAAGCCAATGATGATGGAACCTATGGGAAATTCGTAATTGAACCGCTGGAACGTGGATATGGCACGACTCTGGGGAATTCGCTTCGCCGGATCTTGCTTTCCTCCCTTCCGGGAGCCGCAGTGACTTCGGTCCAAATTGACGGCGTTCTGCATGAGTTCTCGACCGTTCCCGGCGTAATGGAAGATGTGACGGAAATCATCCTGAACCTTAAAGCTCTGTCTCTGAAGATTCATTCGGATGAAGAGAAAGTGTTCGAGATTGATGCTGAAGGAGAAGGCATTGTTACCGCAGGTGATATTCGTGCGGATAGCGATGTTGAGATCCTGAACCCGGATCTTCATATTGCAACGCTGGGACCTGGAGCGAGACTACACATGCGCATTTTTGCAGGCCGTGGTCGCGGCTACGTCCAAGCGGACCGGAACAAACGCGACGATCAGCCAATCGGTGTTATTCCAGTTGACTCCATCTACACTCCTATTTCCCGCGTGAATTATGGTATTGATAATACCCGTGTTGGTCAAGTGACTAACTACGACAAATTGACGCTTGAAATTTGGACGGATGGCAGTATCAGACCGGAAGAAGCCGTTAGTCTTGGAGCCAAAATTTTGAACGAGCACCTCGTTCTGTTCGTAGGTCTTACGGACGAAGCGAAAGACGCCGAAATTATGGTTGAAAAAGAAGAAGACAAAAAAGAAAAAGTACTCGAGATGACCATCGAAGAGCTAGATCTTTCTGTCCGTTCCTACAACTGCCTCAAACGTGCCGGTATTAATACCGTGCAAGAGCTGACTACGAAAACTGAAGAAGATATGATGAAGGTCCGTAACCTGGGTCGCAAATCTTTGGAAGAAGTTCAAGAGAAGCTTGAGGAGCTTGGTTTGGGTCTTCGTACAGAAGAATAGTTATAGGGCTTCTTGAGATTTGAGTGAAGGAGGGAAAACAAATGGCATACCAAAAATTGGGCCGTGATTCCAGCGCGCGCAAAGCACTATTCCGCGATATGGTAACGGATCTGTTCCTATACGAACGCATCCAGACAACAGAAGCCAAGGCGAAGGAAGTTCGTTCCATCGCTGAGAAACTGATCACAAAAGCGAAAAAGGGCGATCTTCATGCTCGTCGTCAAGTAGCAGCATTTGTTCGTCGTGAGACTGTAGACGGTGAACAAGATGCAATCCAAAAATTGTTCTCTGATATTGCTCCTCGTTACACTGAGCGTCCAGGCGGATACACTCGTATCCTGAAGCTGGGACCTCGCCGTGGCGATGCTGCGCCTATGGTTTATCTTGAACTGGTAGACCGCGCGTAGTTTCACAAGCATGATTTCCGGATGTACGCATTACGTATTTAACGTTATTGTACTGCAGGGCATTTTGACCCTGCCGTGCAAATAACCGCGGGAATCACCTTGTATAGAGTAGAAGGAGCTCCCGCCGGGGCTCTTTTTTTATGAAACAGAAAAACCTATGGACTAACAGGAGAATGAAATGCGCAATCTATTGATGAAAGTCAATTATGACGGTACCCATTATGATGGCTTTCAGACCCAGCCTCAGGGCAATACGATTCAGGACAAGCTGGAGCATGCCATTCTTCATCTGACCGGTGAGACGCTCAAGATAACGGGCTCAGGACGGACAGACGCAGGAGTGCACGCTTATGGCCAACCTTTTAATTTCATAACCTCTTCCCAGATCCCGCTGGAACGCTGGTGTCTGGCTCTGAACGCCAGGCTTCCGCAGGATATCGTGGTTACCGAGGCCTGGGAGGTTCCGCTCTCTTTCCACTCCCGTAGAGGAGCGAAGCGTAAAACCTACCGGTACACGATTAACGGCAACCGGTTCCCGGATCCGTTCCAGCGGCGCTGGCAGCATCATCATCCGATGAAGCTGGATATTCCGGCGATGGAGCAGGGGGTGGCTGGGCTGCTGGGCACCCATGATTACACTTCATTTGCGTCCAGGAAGTCTACCAAGACTTCGCATGTACGCACGATATTTGAAGCACGTCTTGAGGTGGACCGCAGCATGTGCCGGCCCGGGTCTCCCGATCAGGGTGTTATCCATACGTATATTACAGGCAGTGGCTTCCTGCAGCATATGGTACGCATAATTATGGGCACGCTGATGCAAGTGGGGCAAGGCAAGATCAGCGCGGATAGAATCCCTCTAATTCTTGCGGCATGTGACCGCGCGGCAGCCGGACCTACAGCTGTGTCTAAGGGTTTGGCACTCTGGAGTGTAGAATATGATGAGAATGAGAACTAAACGATCAGCACAATATTTTCTATGAAAAATAGTGTTTGAAAAGTTAAAAATCACTTGCACTTGTCATGTTTATGCTGTAATATAAAAGTTGTGTTTTCTTGATGGCTATCCCACAGCCCCGATCAAGGAAATGCCAACAAACAAGCTTTTCTTAACTCACATAATTGTAATCCAATGAGAAAAAAGATATACGAAACAGATGATTTTCGTACGAGAACAAGGAGGAAACATTCATGCGTACCACCTATATGGCGAAGCCGAACGAAGTTGAACGCAATTGGCACATCATTGATGCCGAAGGCAAAACACTTGGCCGTTTGGCAAGCGAAGCCGCTGCTCTAATCCGTGGCAAACACAAACCGCAATTCACTCCACATGTTGATACTGGAGATTTCGTAATTGTTATCAACGCTGAGAAGATTCACCTGACCGGTAAGAAAATGCAAAACAAGAAATACTACCGTCACTCGATGCACCCAGGTGGTTTGAAAGTCACTGTTGCTGAAGACCTGATCAAAACCAAACCTGAGCGTATGATTGAATTCGCAGTTCACGGCATGATTCCTAAGACTCGTCAAGGGGATCACATGAAACTGAGACTCAAAGTATATGCAGGCGCTGAACATCCACATGCAGCACAAAAACCTGAAGTTTACGAACTTCGCGGATAAGAATAGAGGAGGACAGTTTCATGGCACAAGTACAATACTATGGGACAGGTCGTCGTAAACATTCGGTAGCACGTGTTCGCCTTGTACCGGGTGAAGGACGCATTGTCATTAACAAACGCGAGATGGACGAATATTTCGGTGTAGAAACACTGAAGATGATCGTAAGACAACCTTTGAACCTGACTGAAACTCTAGGCAACTACGATGTAATCGTTCTTGCACATGGTGGCGGCATTTCCGGTCAAGCTGGCGCAATCCGTCACGGTATCTCCCGTGCATTGCTTAAAGTAGACCCTGAATATCGCGGTGCGCTGAAGAAAGCCGGCTTCCTGACTCGTGACCCACGTATGAAGGAACGTAAGAAATACGGCCTCAAAGCCGCTCGTCGTGCTCCACAGTTCTCGAAACGTTAATATCTGTCTCCTTGTTATCAAGGAACTCAAGCTCCTGGCCTTTATGGCCGGGAGCTTTTTTAGTACGCCCAGCATGGGCGTCATCTTTAGGGTGAAAGTCCCGAACGGGGGCTGGCGAGCGCCTACCGTTAGCCAAGGGCAAGGGTGTCCACCGTGAGGTGGAATCTGAAGGAAGCCGGAGGCAAAAGCACGGGCCAAGGTACACGAACTGGATTTGAGGCTGTGTCAGTCGGATGAGTCACCTAAACATGACGAAATCCAAAGCCGCCAAGGGCTGGCGCGGTATACTCCAGTGGTCGCGGGCAGACAGATGACGTTCTTATCTGGGGAGACCTGTCAGATAAGCAAGAAAAAAAACTTGTAACCGTAGCTGAGAGGCTGCGCTGAACTGGCAGGAGTCAGCAGAAGCCATAGTACGTAAGCTGTTGCAACAATTTACGGAAGGGCTGAACCGAAAGGAGAGAGGAAAGCGATGCGTTCGCATGAAGAGCAACGACAGCAGAATATCTCGCAAGGGAGCTTGCGGCAAAGAGAAGCGGTGAAGCCGTCAGGGTATGCCGGAGCGCCGAGTTCTTCGTCGGCACAAGTCGTCCCTTCCTCTCGCGAAGACCAGAACAACTTGCTGGAGCAAATGCTCAAAGGAGATAACCTTCGACTCGCTTACAAACGAGTGGTGCAAAATGGAGGAGCGCCCGGTGTGGACGGTGTAACGGTAGCGAATCTACAAGTTTACCTGAATACGCACTGGACATCGGTGAAAACTGAACTTCTGACGGGAACTTACAGACCTGCGCCAGTCAAACGGGTGGAAATCCCCAAACCTGGAGGCGGTGTACGGCAGCTAGGCATCCCGACTGTGATGGACCGTTTCCTCCAGCAAGCACTTTTACAAGTCATGAACCCGATCTTTGACGCACAATTCTCGTGGTACAGCTACGGCTTTCGGCCGGGGAAGAGCGCGCATGACGCCGTTAAACAAGCCCAAAGATATATCCAAGGCGGCCTCAGATGGGTCGTGGATTTGGATCTGGAGAAATTCTTTGACAAGGTAAACCACGACATGCTAATGGCAAGAGTGGCGCGGAAAGTGGAGGACAAAAGAGTGCTGACGCTAATCCGTGCTTACTTAAACGCCGGAGTTATGGTGGATGGAAAATGGGAGCGTAGCCGGGAGGGAACGCCACAAGGCGGTCCGCTTAGTCCGCTTCTAGCAAACATTCTATTGGATGATCTGGACAAGGAACTGACCGGGCGAGGTTTGCGATTCGTACGCTACGCGGACGACTGTAATATCTTTGTGGCGAGTAAACGAGCAGGCGAGCGTGTCATGGAATCGGTAAGTCGGTTTGTAGAAGGAAAGCTAAAACTGAAAGTAAACGGGGAGAAAAGTGCGGTAGCGAGACCTTGGCACCGAAAGTTCTTAGGATTCAGTTTCCTGAGCCAGAAACAGGCAACGATTCGGATTGCTCCGAAGAGTCTCGCAGCTTTTAAAGGGAGAATTCGAGAGCTAACGAAACGTACCTGGTCCATTTCCATGGAAGAAAGGATTTACCGACTGAACCGCTATCTGATGGGTTGGCTCGGTTATTTCCGTCTAGCCTCGGCGAAGACACACTTCCAAACACTGGACCAGTGGATTCGGAGGAGACTTCGAATGTGTCTGTGGAAACAGTGGAAACGAGTACGTACACGAATCCGCGAGCTTCGAGCACTCGGGGTTCCAAAGTGGGCTTGTTTTAAGATGGCCAACTCGCGGCGAGGCGCGTGGGAAATGTCCCGGAACACGAATAACGCCCTTTCGACTTCCTATTGGGAAGCAAAAGGGCTGAAGAGTTTACTTTCACGCTATCTGGAACTTTGTTAACCTTTTGGAACCGCCGTATGCGGACCCGCATGTACGGTGGTGTGAGAGGACGGGGGCTTGCCGCCCCCTCCTACTCGATTTGTTTATATCACCAAAATATTAAATTCCCGAATACTTTATTCCAAAATGAACAAAACCCATTGACTTCGGCACTGAAACAGATATACTATACCATATAGAATTAGTCGGGATTAATCTCTCAGAGGATTCGATCTTGGCTATATCCGGATGGAGGAAGATTAAATGAATCTGCTTGAGAAAGAGGATTTAATCAAAGTTAAAGCTGAAGAATTGGAGAATGCCACTCCCGAAGAGATTATCCGCTGGGCGGTAGAGACTTTTCCTAATATAACCTTTGCCTGCAGCTTTGGTGCCGAGGATGTAGTACTGGTGGATATGATCCAGAAGGTCAGCCCGTCGACAGATGTGTTCTATCTCGACACCGATTATCATTTCAAGGAAACCTATGAGACAAGAGATATTATGGCTGACAAGTACGGAATGGAGTTCGTCCGTGTATCGCCGCAGATTACAGTGGAAGAGCAGGCGCTGCAGTATGGTGAGGCGCTTTGGAACACTGACCCGAATCAATGCTGCGCCATCCGTAAGGTTGAGCCGCTCACGCGTATTCTTTCGCAATACGACGCTTGGATTACCGGAATTCGCCGTGACCAGGCGCCAACCCGCGCCAACTCCAAAAAGGTGGAGTATGATAACAAATTTGGCCTTGTAAAGTTTAATCCGATTGCAAGCTGGACCACAGAGGATGTATGGAATTATATCCGCGAGAATGATGTAGTCTATAACCCGCTTCATGACCGTAACTTCCCTAGTATCGGCTGTGAGCAATGCACCCGGGCTGTTATGCCTGGTGAAGATCCACGTGCCGGAAGATGGTCCGGATCAGACAAAACAGAATGTGGATTGCATAAATAACACACTAGCATTGCACACAGGAGGAGAGAACAAGGATGACTTCAATACTTCCTCATGGAGGAGCGCTGGTTCAGCGTATAGCAGAGGGTGTGGAGAGAGAACAACTCTTGCAGCAAGCCTCAGCCAATAAATCAATTGCTCTCAATACATGGACTTTATCTGATTTGGATTTGATTGGTGTAGGTGCATTTTCGCCGCTTACTGGTTTCTTGAATGAAGCGGACTACCATTCTGTGGTCACTAGCATGCGTCTGGCAGATGGAACTGTATGGAGCATTCCTATCACACTCGCTGTTGATGACAAGCAGGCGGCATCCCTTGCAGTGGGTGACAGAGTGTCGCTGATTGGTGAAGAAGACGGTGTAATCTACGGACTGCTTGATATTGAGAGTATTTACGAAGTGGATCAGCAGCTTGAAGCGCAGAATGTTTTCAAGACAACCGATCCAGAGCATCCTGGCGTAAGCAAACTGCTCGCCCGTCCGGCAACTTATGTAGGTGGTCCTATAACTGTACTGAACCGGCCGCAGCCTGAGAAATTCGGTGAGTTCTATTTCGACCCTGCCGAGACCCGTCAGATCTTCGCGGATAAAGGCTGGAGAACCGTTGTGGGCTTCCAGACACGCAATCCGGTGCACCGCGCTCATGAGTACATCCAGAAGTGCGCTATGGAGGTTGTAGACGCCCTGTTCCTGAATCCGCTTGTAGGTGAAACCAAGTCTGACGATGTGCCGGCCAACGTGCGGATGAAGAGTTATCTTGCGCTGCTGGAGAATTATTATCCGGAGAACCGCACATTCCTCGGTGTATTCCCGGCGGCAATGCGTTATGCCGGCCCGCGTGAAGCGATATTCCATGCGATGGTGCGCAAGAATTACGGCTGCACACATTTTATTGTCGGTCGTGATCATGCCGGTGTGGGTGACTACTATGGCACTTACGAAGCCCAGGAGATCTTTGCGAACTTTACCGCCGAGGAACTTGGCATTACGCCATTATTCTTCGAACATAGCTTCTTCTGTGTGAAATGCGGCAACATGGCCTCCAGCAAAACCTGCCCGCATCCGGGTGATCAGCATTTGACGCTCTCCGGAACTAAGGTACGGGCACTTCTTCGCGACGGACAATGTCCGCCACCTGAATTCACGCGCCCCGAAGTGGCGCAGATTCTGATTGAAGGCATGTCTCCGGAAGTTTCGGTCCAAGCTTAAACAGCCAGTACTATTTGGCCCTCTTGTCCCATATAGATGAGTAGAATCTATCGGGACGAGGGGGTCTTTGTTATGTCTGGAGGGCAGCAGCATAAAGTCTCGGTCTGGATCTCTTGGAGCAGCATCAAAAAAAGCCTCATGGGCACTGCATTACTCGCTGTGATGATCGGTATTATTGCTTATGATATGCCGACTGCCAAGACGATCAATTATTGGAGTCTGCCGCTTTCCGGCAAGGTAATTGCCATTGATGCTGGCCACGGGGGGCCGGATGGCGGTGCAGTGAGCCGTGAGGGGCTGATTGAGAAGGATATCAACCTTTCGGTGTCCCTTTATTTGCGCGACTATCTGCAGCAGGCGGGAGCTATTGTAGTAATGACCCGGGAAGGGGATTATGATCTGGCCCAGGACAGCACCAAAGGGTATGCCAAGCGCAAGACGGAGGATCTGAAGCAGCGGGTCAGAAGCATCGAGGAGAAGGGCGCCGATCTGTTTATCAGCGTACATATGAACAGTATTCCTTCGAACCGCTGGAGCGGAGCACAAACCTTCTATTATCCAAGCAATGAGGGCAACAAGGCGTTGGCCGGATTGGTACAGGATGAGCTGAAGGCTACCCTTGAGAATACAGACCGTGTGCCCAAGACTGCGAACACCATTTATTTGTTAAAAGTATTAAAGATGCCTGCTGTCTTAGTTGAGGTAGGGTTCCTATCCCATCCTGAGGAATCCGTTCTGCTTGGAGACGATGTGTATCAACGGAAGGTGGCAACCAGTATCTACCGGGGGATCCTGCGGTATACCTCTGAGCAGCCATAGGGTGGGACTACTCTTCCGCCGGAGGGTAATGCTATAATAGACGAAAATACCGGAGCTTACCCGTCCGGGAAGGAACAGAGGTGCTTTCCATGCTGACTAGGGAACAAATTCAGGAACTTTTGCAGCCGCTCACAGACCCGGAATCCGGAAAAAGCCTTGTCGAATTACAGCTGATCCGCGATATCATGATTAAAGAAGACCGGATCTCGCTATCTGTCGTGTGTCTTGACTCCGAGGAGAAGCAGCGTATGGAGCTGGAGCAGCAGGTTCGCGATCTGCTTACTGAAGGCGGAGCGGATAATATTCATATCCGTCTGCGTGATGCCACCGATTATGAACGCGCTATACTCCGTGGAGAGAGTGCAGAGGACGAGCGGGAATCAGAACAAGGCGAGAAGCTGAAAGGCCATGCAGCGGGCCTTGAGGGGCATGAGCTGATCAATGAGAATTCGGGCGTGAACTTCATCGCGATCGCCAGCGGCAAGGGGGGAGTGGGGAAGTCTACGGTGACGGTGAACCTTGCCGTAGCACTAGCCAGAAAAGGTAAAAAGGTCGGTCTGATCGACGCCGACATTTATGGCTTCAGTATCCCGGATATGATGGGCATTGAAGAGGGACCAGTCGTGGAAGAAGGTACCATTATTCCGGTGGAACGATTTGGAGTGAAGGTCATGTCGATGGGCTTCTTCATCCGTGAGAATAGTCCTGTTATCTGGAGAGGGCCGATGCTTGGCAAAATGCTGCGCCAGTTCTTCAGCGATGTAGGCTGGGGCGAGCTGGATTACCTGCTGCTGGATCTGCCTCCGGGAACGGGCGATGTGGCGCTTGACGTGCACCAGATGCTGCCGCACAGCAAGGAGATCATTGTAACCACCCCTCATGCTACGGCGGCCTTTGTGGCTGCCAGAGCAGGCTCTATGGCTCTGCAGACGGATCATGAGATTCTTGGGGTCATCGAGAATATGGCGTATTATGAATGTTCCTCCTGCGGCAAGAAAGATTATATCTTCGGACGCGGCGGAGGTGCCCGTCTGGCCGAAACGCTGCATACAGAGCTGCTGGCCCAGGTGCCGCTCGGTGCACCGGACAACCATATCTCTGAGCCTGATTTCTCACCGTCAGTGTATAAGGCGGATACGCCAACCGGAGGGTTATTTGCAGAAATTGCAGACAAGCTGATCGCTAAGTACGAGGAGTAAGCGCTGAGTAATTTGTTTGCAACACAAAAAAGGCCTGTCCCATATGGGGCAAGGCCTTTTTTGAATAGAATGTATGTTATTTTAGGAGCCGGAATCATCTCCGCCTTCCTGCTTCTGACTGTCGCCCCCGCTTTCTTGTTCCTCTCCGCCGCCCCCGCCGCCTTTTTCGGCATCCTTTTTCTGTACCTTAGGCTGCAGCTCTTCCTGTACTACAGTTTTGAGCAGATCAAGCACTTCCATACGGAAGAGCGGGTTCTGCATGGCCTCCTGCATAATGGTCATGGATTGCTTGCGGTAATCGGAAGTCTTAGTAAGGTCGAGGAACATCTTCATCATTTCAGGCGATTTCATAATTTCTTCGACAGACTTTTGATAAGTGGGGTCCTTGATTAATTGAAGATGCAATTCCTTGCTCTGCGTATTAATCGCTTTGGCGAACTCCCCGGCAAACTGCGGGTCCGTCATGATCTTTTCGATTTCCTTCTGGTACTCAGGAGCTGTGATGGTGTCTTTAACCGCGATCCGGATCTGCTCGGTTGTTTGCATCGGCATCATTTTCATGCTCAGCCCGCTTGTGCTGCTTTCACCCGAGCTGGGGGTGGAGAGGGCCTCCTCAACCGCTTTTTTTCCCTCATCACTTTTCAATATATCTACAACCATCGTCTTCATTTCCTTATATCCGCCCTGTCCGGAAGAAGAACTGCTGCTCTGTTCGCCTCCGCAGGCCGTTAAGGCCATAACCAAGCCGAGTGCCAAGCCTCCAGACCACAAAGTCCTCCATTTCATTGGCGCTGCCCTCCTTTATAGAGTTACTGACTGTAGTATGCCGCGGGGGCACACATTTATGTTGGAGTGTAATGGTTTTTTGACGGTAACCTTGGTAAAATAAATCTGACACGGGGAGGTGAAAGCGCTGAACTTAAGAAAATGGTTTTATTTATTCTGGACCACGCTTTTGATCGGAGCAGGAGGGGCCGTGATTGCCGGTCTTGCCCTGCAGATAGTCAATGGCGGAATCGATTTCAAGAGCACCGCCGACCTTTTACTTTACTCCCTGATCCTTTTTGGCTACGGAGTGCTCGTCAGTGTATATGCACAGCTGGGGTTCTTCGCTTATCTGATTCTTAATTACATGGGCACCGGCGTGTTCCCGCGCAAGGCATGGCGGTACATACAACTGGTGCTGGCAGTGCTCGCGCTGCTTGAACTGGTTTTCCTGCGTACATTTGTGAGCGGGGACCGGAGTGTTGCATCTGACCTGATTTTGGGTCTGGGGATTCTGCTTACCGCAATTATTGTTTCCTGGTTCAAAATGCGGGGTACCAATGCTTCAGCCTGGATTCCCACCTTTTTCTTTATGACCGCCATCACCATTGTTGAGATTATCGGTGTACTCCAGATCGGCGTAGATAGCGCCACCATTTTTATTCTGGTTCCGCTGGTCGCTTGCAATGCGTTCCAGATTTTGATGCTGCACCGGATTTTGAAACCGGCCTCAATTTAAAAGTCATAAACCAAAACCCCGCTCACCTGAATACACTCAGGGTGGCGGGGTTTTGGCATTGCTTGTGCGGAACGGTTAAAATCAACTTTAAGAGGTTAATCTTAAAGAACAGAGTGGAGGAGGGAATATATGAACATCAAGCGTTATATGATAAAAGACACAAGTGAAACACGCCTGAAGGACCTCGATCCCAATGAACGCGGTGAATTCAAATCCAAAGATGAAGCGGAAGCCAAAATGGAGAAGCTGAAGAAACGGCTGGCTGAGCTTCAGGATATCCTTTTTGCACAAAAGAAGCATTCCCTGCTCGTTATACTTCAAGGGATGGATTCCAGCGGGAAGGACGGGACCGTTAAGCATATTTTCTCCGGCATCAACCCGCAAGGGTTCATCGTTACCAGCTTCAAGAAGCCCTCTCTTGAGGAGGAAGCTCACGATTTCCTGTGGAGAGTCCATATGAAGACACCACCCAAAGGCTATATCGCTGCGTTCAACCGTTCACATTATGAAGATGTGCTGGTACCGCGTGTGCATGGCAGCCTGAAGAAAGAGGATGCCAAGCGGCGTTTCCGCTACATCCGCCAGTTTGAGGAAATGCTGGCGGAAGAGGGGACAACGGTAATCAAGCTCTTTCTGCATATCTCCAAGGAGAAGCAGCTGGAGAAGATCCAGGAGCGGCTTCATGATCCGGCGAAACATTGGAAGTTCGACGCCAGTGATCTGCAGGAGCGTGAATACTGGGACGATTATCAAAAGGCCTATGAAGATGTTTTTGAGCAAAGCAGCATAGAGAAAGCCCCGTGGTACTGGATTCCGGCGAATCACCGGTGGTACCGCAATTACCTGGCGCTGGCCATTGTGGTGAAAACGCTGGAGGGGCTTGACCTGAGTTATCCGAAACTAAATACACCTACTCCGGATATTTCCGAGCTTATTTCTCCGCGCCACTAACAGATAACTATCCCCTGCAGCGGCTGCGTTCAGAATAGGCCAGATCTACATGCCGGCAGCGTCTTCCAAGCCATTATCCAGCCAAGCGGAGTCGCGGACTTCCTTGCCTTCGGCACTGCTTTGGCTGATTAGTTCAGAGACAGTAACGAATTCATATCCCTGGCTGCGCAGCTTATCAATGATTTGCGGCAATGCCTCATGAGTCTGCTTACAGGAGTCACTGGCATGCAGCAGTACGATATCTCCGGGATGGGCCTTGCTCGTCACACGGTTCACGATATTATCCACACCGATATTCTTCCAGTCCAGCGAATCCGTATCCCATTGAATGACCTTATAACCAAGGTCAGAGGCGACCTGCAGCACTCTTTTGTCAAAATCGCCGTTAGGCATTCTGATCAGATTAGGCTGTGTTCCCGTCAGTTCGGTTAATACCGTATGGGCAGTAGTAATTTGCGTACGGATTTCTTCATTGCTCAGCGTACTGTAGTTCACATGCTTGTGGCCGTGGCTGCCAATCTCATATCCGGCGTCTTTGATGCTGGTGACAATCTCTGGATGGGTCTTACTCCAAGGGGAGGATAGAAAGAAGGTAGCCTTATCCACCTTTTTGTCTTCCAGCACCTTCAGGATCGGTTCCGGTCTCTTCTCCCCCCAGCTAATATCAAAGGTTAAGGCGATCAGCTTCTTTTCCGTCGGCACGCTGTAAATGGCGGAAGGGGCTGCTTCAGAGAAAACAGTAATATTACCCCTCTCGACATAGACGACGCCGGCGGTAAGAAGCGCAGCAGCAAAGATATAAATGAACCGTTTTATCTTTTTGCCGCTGAATACATAAAAAGAATTCATAATGTCAGCGCTCCTCTCCCATGCGAAATGCTTGTTTGTTCTAAATGTATGCTCGTACAGGGCGCTTATGACCGCAGATATAAAACCGCAGCAAATGCTTTTAAAGAGCGATATCATTTCAGGAGGTACACATGTTATCTTTTAATACGTTTATCAAAGATCTGGGAACGATCCGCAAAGCGCTGCTGACAGCAGCCTTGTTATTCATAGCCGGCGGAGTAATTGGCTGGATCGGTACGGGAAGTCTGCAGCAGCTGCTGAATGAGCAATTGAAAGGAATCAGCGAAATCAGCGGGAGCCTTAGAGAATCCTCTAATCCGCAATGGAGCTTTTTTGTATTTATCTTTCTGAACAACAGCATCAAAAGCGTGGTTATTATATTTCTAGGGGCACTGTTTGGAATATTGCCGGTGTTCTTCCTGCTGATTAACGGTGCAGTCATTGGTTATCTCATTCATCTGTCCGCAATACAGGGACAGGACCTGTTCACCCTGATTGTAAAAGGATTGCTGCCGCACGGGATTATCGAGATTCCGGCAATCATTATTGCCTGTGCCTTTGGTCTGAGATTCGGAGGCAAAGCGTTATCTGCCCTGTTTCGGGCGGGAAAGAGGAATGAGAGGGAAGCAGACCATTGGCAGGCGTTCATGCGGCAGACTTTTACCGCTTCGGTATGGATAGTTATTCTGCTGTTCATCGCGGCAATTATTGAGAGTACAATTACATTTTCACTTTTATCATAAAATTTATGGGAATTGAGCATAACATTAAAAGCCAAATAAATTGGTCCCATAGTCGGAATTTGGATATAAAGAGACCATAATGGAATTTTTTATAATTATGGTTATAGATCCTATGCTCCGGTTAATCTAGTGTAAGCAGTACAATTGGAGCTTCCCACATCGAATGGTCTATTTTCTACAGTAGAAGACACGGCATTTGATGGTTGTTGATAGCTATGAATTTCATGAAGGAGGCCAAGCATATGCTCGGGATGTTGTTCAATGAGAAGGAATGCAAGGAGCTGGACTATGTTTTGCGCAAAGAGCTGGATGAAATGCTTCTGGATTTGAGCGATCAGCGTTTAGATCAGAATATCAGACACGCTATTGCCAATCGATATAAAACCGTATTCCGTATGTATGCACGTTTTGCCCCACAGAAGGAGTTGTCCAAGTACGCGTGGGGAGGACGTTCCTCACAGTTCAAACATTGAATTCTAAAGGCTATAAGACCAGAACAAATAAAATTAACCTAATAGCTTGACTAAAAGGGAGCCGGCATGATACATTATATCTCGCGCTCCTTTTGAATGTTTAAAAGGGTGCTGCAGGCAGGAAATAATGAAAAATACCTTTTTCAAAAAAAAGCTTGCCAAACAACGAAACACTATGATATATTATAAAGGTCGCCGCTGAGATGCGGTGAAGAGCTAAGATGAGACATTGATCTTTGAAAACTGAACAACGAGTGAGTAGGAAATCACGAAAGTGACTTCCAAAAAAGAGAATGAAAATTCTCGTCAGATGTTTCAAAATGAGCAATCGCTCTTTCTAAATACAATTTGGAGAGTTTGATCCTGGCTCAGGACGAACGCTGGCGGCATGCCTAATACATGCAAGTCGAGCGGAGTTTGAATGGAAGCTTGCTTCCATTCATGCTTAGCGGCGGACGGGTGAGTAACACGTAGGCAACCTGCCCTCAAGACTGGGATAACTACCGGAAACGGTAGCTAATACCGGATAATTTCTTTCCTCTCCTGAAGAGAGAATGAAAGGCGGAGCAATCTGCCACTTGGGGATGGGCCTGCGGCGCATTAGCTAGTTGGTGGGGTAACGGCTCACCAAGGCGACGATGCGTAGCCGACCTGAGAGGGTGAACGGCCACACTGGGACTGAGACACGGCCCAGACTCCTACGGGAGGCAGCAGTAGGGAATCTTCCGCAATGGGCGAAAGCCTGACGGAGCAATGCCGCGTGAGTGATGAAGGTTTTCGGATCGTAAAGCTCTGTTGCCAGGGAAGAACGTCCGGTAGAGTAACTGCTACCGGAGTGACGGTACCTGAGAAGAAAGCCCCGGCTAACTACGTGCCAGCAGCCGCGGTAATACGTAGGGGGCAAGCGTTGTCCGGAATTATTGGGCGTAAAGCGCGCGCAGGCGGTCATTTAAGTCTGGTGTTTAAACCTTGGGCTCAACCTGGGGTCGCACTGGAAACTGGGTGACTTGAGTACAGAAGAGGAAAGTGGAATTCCACGTGTAGCGGTGAAATGCGTAGATATGTGGAGGAACACCAGTGGCGAAGGCGACTTTCTGGGCTGTAACTGACGCTGAGGCGCGAAAGCGTGGGGAGCAAACAGGATTAGATACCCTGGTAGTCCACGCCGTAAACGATGAGTGCTAGGTGTTAGGGGTTTCGATACCCTTGGTGCCGAAGTTAACACAGTAAGCACTCCGCCTGGGGAGTACGGTCGCAAGACTGAAACTCAAAGGAATTGACGGGGACCCGCACAAGCAGTGGAGTATGTGGTTTAATTCGAAGCAACGCGAAGAACCTTACCAGGTCTTGACATCCCGATGAAAGCATTAGAGATAGTGCCCCTCTTCGGAGCATCGGAGACAGGTGGTGCATGGTTGTCGTCAGCTCGTGTCGTGAGATGTTGGGTTAAGTCCCGCAACGAGCGCAACCCTTGACTTTAGTTGCCAGCAGGTAAGGCTGGGCACTCTAGAGTGACTGCCGGTGACAAACCGGAGGAAGGTGGGGATGACGTCAAATCATCATGCCCCTTATGACCTGGGCTACACACGTACTACAATGGCCGGTACAACGGGAAGCGAAACCGCGAGGTGGAGCCAATCCCAGCAAAGCCGGTCTCAGTTCGGATTGCAGGCTGCAACTCGCCTGCATGAAGTCGGAATTGCTAGTAATCGCGGATCAGCATGCCGCGGTGAATACGTTCCCGGGTCTTGTACACACCGCCCGTCACACCACGAGAGTTTACAACACCCGAAGTCGGTGGGGTAACCCGCAAGGGAGCCAGCCGCCGAAGGTGGGGTAGATGATTGGGGTGAAGTCGTAACAAGGTAGCCGTATCGGAAGGTGCGGCTGGATCACCTCCTTTCTATGGAGAATCGTCACCTGCAACGGTGACATTCAAATCGGAAGCTAAGCTTCCATAATAGAACCTTCGGGTTCGGACACTCACTCGTGTTCAGTTTTGAAAGAGCAAGTCTCTTTCGTATGCGTTTGGTGGCGATAGCGGAGGGGTTCCACACGTACCCATCCCGAACACGACCGTTAAGCCCTCCAGCGCCGATGGTACTTGGACCGAAGGGTCCTGGGAGAGTAGGACGCCGCCAAGCGAACAATCAATTTATTGGTTGATTCACAATGTTATCTGTTATATGGGCTTTTAGCTCAGTTGGTTAGAGCGCACCTCTGATAAGGGTGAGGTCGGTGGTTCGAGTCCACCAAGGCCCACCATATAACGTTTTAGAATTGAATACCTCTATGGGGCCATAGCTCAGCTGGGAGAGCGCCTGCCTTGCAAGCAGGAGGTCAGCGGTTCGATCCCGCTTGGCTCCACCAATACTTCTTTACAAGATTATATGCAAGAACTTGATCCTTGAAAACTGGATACCGAAACGAATTTGCGTTTTAGAACATCTTTTAGCTGAAACTTGTGTAAGCAAGTTGAAATAGTTATTAGTTGCTACAGCGATTTTCCTAACGGAAAACGCATTGGTTAAGCTAATAAGAGCACACGGAGGATGCCTAGGCGCCAGGAGCCGACGAAGGACGTGGCGAACAACGAAACTGCCTCGGGGAGCTGTAAGCAAGCTTTGATCCGGGGGTGTCCGAATGGGGAAACCCAGCTGTGGTAATTCGCAGTTACTCGTATCTGAATACATAGGATACGCAGAGGCAGACCAGGGGAACTGAAACATCTAAGTACCCTGAGGAAGAGAAAACAATAGTGATTCCGTCAGTAGCGGCGAGCGAACGCGGAACAGCCTAAACCAAGGGGCTTGCCTCTTGGGGTTGTGGGACGTCTCACATGGAGTTACAAAGGAATATGGTAGGCGAAGAGGTCTGGAAAGGCCCGCGATAGAGGTAAAAGCCCTGTAGCCTAAACTGTGTTCTCTCCGAGACGGATCCCGAGTAGTGCGGGGCACGTGAAACCCCGTATGAATCCAGCAGGACCATCTGCTAAGGCTAAATACTACCTGGCGACCGATAGTGAAACAGTACCGTGAGGGAAAGGTGAAAAGCACCCCGGAAGGGGAGTGAAATAGAACCTGAAACCGTGTGCTTACAAAAAGTCAGAGCCCGATCTATGGGTGATGGCGTGCCTTTTGTAGAATGAACCGGCGAGTTACGTTTAACATGCAAGGTTAAGGTGAGAAGCCGGAGCCGCAGCGAAAGCGAGTCTGAATAGGGCGATTGAGTATGTGGACGTAGACCCGAAACCGTGTGATCTACCCCTGTCCAGGGTGAAGGTGCGGTAACACGCACTGGAGGCCCGAACCCACGCATGTTGAAAAATGCGGGGATGAGGTGGGGGTAGCGGAGAAATTCCAATCGAACTCGGAGATAGCTGGTTCTCCCCGAAATAGCTTTAGGGCTAGCCTCGGTGAATGGAGTGGTGGAGGTAGAGCACTGATTGGGTGCGGGGCCCGCAAGGGTTACCAAGCTCAGTCAAACTCCGAATGCCATTAACTTCTTGCCGGGAGTCAGACAGTGAGTGCTAAGATCCATTGTCAAAAGGGAAACAGCCCAGACCATCAGCTAAGGTCCCCAAGTGTGTGTTAAGTGGGAAAGGATGTGGAGTTGCACAGACAACCAGGATGTTGGCTTAGAAGCAGCCACCATTGAAAGAGTGCGTAATAGCTCACTGGTCGAGTGACTCTGCGCCGAAAATGTAACGGGGCTAAACACACCACCGAAGCTATGGCTAGATGCTTTGCATCTGGGGTAGGGGAGCGTTGTATGCAGGTTGAAGGTGTACCGTAAGGAGCGCTGGACAGCATACAAGTGAGAATGCCGGTATGAGTAACGAAAAGATCAGTGAGAATCTGATCCGCCGAAAGCCCAAGGTTTCCTGAGGAAGGCTCGTCCGCTCAGGGTAAGTCGGGACCTAAGGCGAGGCCGAAAGGCGTAGTCGAAGGACAACAGTTTGAAATTACTGTACCACCGTAATCCGCTATGAGCGATGGGGTGACGCAGGAGGGTAGTGACGCGGACTGATGGATATGTCCGTCTAAGCAGTGAGGCTGATGTGTAGGCAAATCCGCACATCACTAAGGCTGGGCTGTGATGGGGAGCGAAAATTGTAGTAGCGAAGGTCATGATCTCACACTGCCAAGAAAAGCCTCTAGCCAGGAGAAGGTGCCCGTACCGCAAACCGACACAGGTAGGCGAGAAGAGAATTCTAAGGCGCGCGGAAGAACTCTCGTTAAGGAACTCGGCAAAATGACCTCGTAACTTCGGGAGAAGAGGTGCCTCGGTAGGGTGAATAGCCCGAGGGGGCCGCAGTGAAAAGGCCCAAGCGACTGTTTAGCAAAAACACAGGTCTGTGCGAAGCCGCAAGGCGAAGTATACGGGCTGACGCCTGCCCGGTGCTGGAAGGTTAAGGGGAGTGGTTAGGGGTTAAACCCGAAGCTGTGAACCGAAGCCCCAGTAAACGGCGGCCGTAACTATAACGGTCCTAAGGTAGCGAAATTCCTTGTCAGGTAAATTCTGACCCGCACGAATGGCGTAACGACTTGGGCGCTGTCTCAACGAGAGATCCGGTGAAATTTTAATACCTGTGAAGATGCAGGTTACCCGCGACAAGACGGAAAGACCCCATGGAGCTTTACTGCAGCTTGATATTGAATTTGGGTACGATCTGTACAGGATAGGTGGGAGCCGGTGAGGCAGGAGCGCAAGCTTCTGCGGAGGCGCCGTTGGGATACCACCCTGATCGTATCTAGGTTCTAACCTAGTGCCCTAATCGGGTACGGGGACCGTGTCAGGCGGGCAGTTTGACTGGGGCGGTCGCCTCCTAAAGAGTAACGGAGGCGTTCAAAGGTTCCCTCAGAATGGTTGGAAATCATTCGCAGAGTGCAAAGGCATAAGGGAGCTTGACTGCGAGACCTACAAGTCGAGCAGGGACGAAAGTCGGACTTAGTGATCCGGTGGTACCGCATGGAAGGGCCATCGCTCAACGGATAAAAGCTACCCTGGGGATAACAGGCTTATCTCCCCCAAGAGTCCACATCGACGGGGAGGTTTGGCACCTCGATGTCGGCTCATCGCATCCTGGGGCTGAAGTAGGTCCCAAGGGTTGGGCTGTTCGCCCATTAAAGCGGTACGCGAGCTGGGTTCAGAACGTCGTGAGACAGTTCGGTCCCTATCTGTCGTGGGCGCAGGAAATTTGAGAGGAGCTGTCCTTAGTACGAGAGGACCGGGATGGACGTACCGCTGGTGCATCAGTTGTTCCGCCAGGAGCATGGCTGAGTAGCTACGTACGGACGGGATAAGCGCTGAAAGCATCTAAGCGTGAAGCCCCCCTCAAGATGAGATTTCCCAATTAGTAAGACCCCTTGAAGACGACGAGGTAGATAGGTTGGAGGTGGAAGTGCAGCAATGCATGGAGCTGACCAATACTAATCGGTCGAGGGCTTATCCAAATTTTTTAGAGCGCAGATTCGTTTCGGATTCAGTTTTCAGGAATCAATTCCTGAAGCATTTACGCTGTAAATGCCCGTTTGGTGGCGATAGCGGAGGGGTTCCACGCGTACCCATCCCGAACACGACCGTTAAGCCCTCCAGCGCCGATGGTACTTGGACCGAAGGGTCCTGGGAGAGTAGGACGCTGCCAAGCGGACAATATTCCCTGATAGCTCAGTTGGTAGAGCACTCGACTGTTAATCGAGTTGTCACAGGTTCGAGTCCTGTTCGGGGAGCCATGCTCTCATAGCTCAGCAGGTAGAGTGCTTCCATGGTAAGGAAGAGGTCACCGGTTCGAATCCGGTTGAGAGCTCCACAGATTTACTAAGGCCCGTTGGTCAAGGGGTTAAGACACCTCCCTTTCACGGAGGTAACATGGGTTCGAATCCCATACGGGTCACCAATTTTTATGGGATGAGAATTCCCAGGGTTCGTTGAAGCATAGGCTTCGTGAGGAATACTTCGCAATCTCGTAACGGAGTGAAGAGTATCCCATACGGGTCACCAATTTTTATACCCCTTTGGGTCACCATACATATGGAGGCTTAGCTCAGCTGGGAGAGCATCTGCCTTACAAGCAGAGGGTCGGGGGTTCGAACCCCTCAGCCTCCACCATAATTTTCTTGATATTTGTGGGAGATTGTGGGCATTATATAGGTATCTATTGTAGGGGATTCGCCAAGCGGTAAGGCAACGGACTCTGACTCCGTCATCATAGGTTCGAATCCTATATCCCCTGCCAATTGCGAGCCATTAGCTCAGTTGGTAGAGCACCTGACTTTTAATCAGGGTGTCGAAGGTTCGAGTCCTTCATGGCTCACTTTTATTAGTTTTATGCGCGTGTGGCGGAATGGCAGACGCACCAGACTTAGGATCTGGCGTCGTAAGACGTGGGGGTTCAAGTCCCTTCACGCGCACCACTTGTTTGCGGACGTGGCTCAGCGGTAGAGCATCGCCTTGCCAAGGCGAGGGTCGCGGGTTCGATTCCCGTCGTCCGCTCCATAATTTTTGCGCCCTTAGCTCAGCTGGATAGAGCGTTTGACTACGAATCAAAAGGTCGGGAGTTCGAATCTCTCAGGGCGCGCCATTTATAACTTCATCGGGATGTAGCTCAGCTTGGTAGAGCACCTGGTTTGGGACCAGGGGGTCGCATGTTCAAATCGTGTCATCCCGATATTTCACCTTTGCGGGTGTAGTTCAATGGTAGAACTTCAGCCTTCCAAGCTGATAGCGTGGGTTCGATTCCCATCACCCGCTCCATATTAAATTTCATAGTTTCGGGATGTAGCTCAGCTTGGTAGAGCACCTGGTTTGGGACCAGGGGGTCGCATGTTCAAATCGTGTCATCCCGATAACACAGCTAATAGCTGGCAATGAACTCTTACTTCGGTAAGAGTTTTTTGTTGCGTTATTAAAGGAACATATGTTCCTTTAATCGTCTAAAAAAAAGACAACCTCTGCCGGGATGCCGATCCTTGCATAATAGCTCTGTAAAGATTCATCCTGCTCGATAGAAGTTCCAGCGGATAGCAGCTTCACTGCGAATATATTGGCCTGACGCTCCAGCTTCCCCGGTGAGAAAAAAGAGTTTTCCTCCAGAAAAAAACGGTTGACCCCTTTATGCAGACGGTCATGAGCCAATTCATGCGCACATACAAACCGCTGCCACTCCAGAGGCAGCTCATTATGAATGACGATAAACCTTCTTCTTAACTTACGGTAATACAAGCCCTTGGTGCCTTCGCCCAGATTGATGAATCTGATGTGAATGCCGAGGGCCCCAGCCAGCTCGAAGGGGTTGTTGGTTTTATATTTTTTGACCAGACGCTTGATTAGCTCATCCATATTCTTCACCCGCAGCATGTTAATAGTTGTATGATTGCCTGGCTATTCCTTCGTACCTGAATCGTGCTTGGGCTTGGTTCTTTTGTTCATCTGCTTGGCCTCCCAGAATAGGCCTGTTAATACATCCTTGATCCGCTGCTTATCCTCCTTGTTCAGTGGGATTCCGTCGAACATCAGCTCGCCATCATCCTCAAGCATTTGACGGAAATCCCGTTTATCCTTACTCGTAGCCCATGCGGGCACTGACCCTCCAGTACTGCTCTGTGATTCGGTTAAATGACCGGCATGGCCCATAAGCTCCTCATAAGAGACATCGGTCGCTTCAGCAATCTTACGCAGTGTAGCCGGCTTAGGGACGCCCCGCAGTCCATTCTCTATCCGCGAAATTTGTGCTCCGCTAATCCCGGCAAGGGATGCCAACTGATTGATTGTCAGTCCCTTTCCTTCCCGTAGCTGTTTCAGATAGTTCCCGAATTCCTCTGCCATCGTTAACCACTCCTTATCACCTAATAAGCTGTTGCTATTAATATAAGCTATTTATGCCAATAGGTAAACAATAAAGCGGCTATTATTGCCAAAAGGTAAGATAAATAATGAATATAGCTTGTTTATGCTCTAAAACGGGCCTAAATGGCATTTTACGGAATTGGCAGATAAGTGGTATATTATTGAAAAATGCGAACAACATACGAACAAGTAGAATTCTACCACATTTCGCTGGAAAGGTCCGCAATAAAGTTCTCAAATCTGTATGACATCAAAAGGAGTGGTTAACATGATGATTCTAGCTTCGCTGCCCGAGCTTGACCGCCGTCTTACTCAGGTCACTATAGAGAATATGCTGGAGAAATACCGTATTTTTAAGACCGTAACTTTCGAGGCTAAAGAGGCCGGGATTACGTACTCCTATACGGAAAGATTCCATGGCGCGACTAACTCGGTTACGGATCAGACGGCGGCCATAGCAACTCATAATGTGGATGTGCCAGCTGCAAGAAGAGCATACTGTGCAATGATAGATTCCGTAGTAGAGAGACTTACACTTAGAGAACAGCAGCTTGTGCGGGAGCGTTACTTGCGCAGAGAGGAGAGCTACGACTACACGATCTATAATCATGTGTTTGATCCCCCGGTGAGCAAGGACACTTATGTGAAAATAAGGTCGAAGGCGTTCTATAAGATGGCGCTGGCGCTCGCAGATCTGCAGTTGTTGTCATTAGCTTCGCTAGAGAAAACATCAGGGACCCGGAAAGAGAAATAGCAGACTGTCTGCTGAAGCTGAACCTTTTCGCAGAAATAGTTTGGAGATTCGGTTGTTTAGATAATAAGAAGTACACGAAGCCGTGTTGCCCAATGGGTGATGCGGCTTTTTTTGCGGCACCACTGGTACCTCCTTTTTTCATCCCAAGGGTCTCCGGAAGTTAGTCCTTTCTCCTCTATAATAGCGTCTGCGCAAGGATTCAAAGGGTCTATATTTATAACATGGCAAATGAAGCAGAAGGACACCGCAGGAGCATGAATGCTCTACAAGATACAGTCCCTTGGGGGCTGAGGCACAAGTGTGGTGAAAGTTCCTTCAGCAGTTGCCTAATACAAGGCGGATATTATTCTTGTCAGGAAAGTATCCGTTTGTAATTTCAAGGAAGGGGGGAGGGATTATCACAACTAATCATGAGAGGAATGAAATCATGACTGTACAACAATTGCGGGAGAACATCACAGATGCGCTGGCAGAGTATTATCCGGATGTACCTGTCTATGTGGAAGGGGACAAGCCGCAGTCAGCCTACTTCAAACCGGGGCTCATCTCAGCAACCTACGACCGGCAGCGTGAAGGCAGATACATGGCGGTGTACCGTTTCGGTATCCGCTACGAGCAGGGAAGTCTGCTGGATGCAGAGAGCATGGCGGACGGCTTGTGTGAAGCGCTGGCGGCCAGGGAAAGCGGGAATTCTTCTTTTCGTGTGATTCGCCAGTCATGGGAGGCAGGAGCAGAGGGACATGGGCCGCTGTTCACAGTGGACTATATGCTCTATCTCCAGAAGCAGAAGCAGCCGCAGGGCGAGTCAGAACTGATGGGTCACTTCACAGAAGGAGCACGGCTGAAATGAGTTCAAAGGAAACGAATGCAAGTGAGCTGAAGCGGGGCGGGGAAGAGCAGAATGCTTTTGGCAAGAAGCAGATTATGGGTTCTGTCGTATACACGCCGAAGGAAAAAGATGTACTGGAAGTAGTTCTGCAAGAGAGCGGGAGCTACACCCTGGAAGAGGTTAAGCAATTAATGGAGCTTTATCTAAATAAGGAGGTTATCTAATGGCTGGAGGAACATGGACAACACAAAACAAGGTGCGTCCGGGGGTATATGTAAATGTGGCTTCGAACGGAAGCGTGTCAGGTAAAATGGGGGAACGCGGTACGGCGGCCCTGGCGCTTACGCTGCCTTGGGGACAAGCTGGAGTCATTCTTAAGCTTACTGCCCAGGATGATTTCAAGCAGAAGCTAGGGTTTGATCTGACAGATTCGCAGCTGCTGCCGGTAAGAGAGGTGCTGAAACGGGCAGGTACGCTGCTGCTCTACCGCTTGAATCAGGGAGTTAAGGCTACTGTCACCAATAACGGGGTTCAGGCTACAGCGCTGTATGGCGGGGAACGCGGAAACGCACTCAAGATCGTTATCGAAAAGAATATCGACGACAACGCTCAGTTCGATGTGCGGACTTTGCTTGAGAATACAGAGGTGGACAAGCAGACAGTAGCTGCGGCTGCCGGGCTGACTGCGAACGACTATGTAGAATTTAAGCCGAATGGACCCGGTGCGCTGACATTAACAGCTGGAATGCCGCTTGTAAGCGGTGCGAATGGTACGGTAACGAATGCAGAACATAGCGACTTCCTGGCGGCGCTGGAGGTTCAGGACTTCCAGACTGTGGGGCTGGTATCCGGGGATAACACACTCAAGGCGCTATATAGCGCTTATGTGAAGCGTCTGCGCAATACGGAAGGCAAGAAGGTCCAGGCGGTATTGTCCGATTATGCTACGGCTGACCATGAGGGCATTATCAGTGTGGCAAACGGTGTAGTGCTGAGTGATGGAACCGTGGTGGATAAAGCGCATGCCGTGGCTTGGGTAGCCGGTGCTACTGCCGCCGCTGCAGTGAACGAATCTCTGACTTATCAGGCCTATGATGATGCCGTTGACGCGGATGTGCGCTTCAGCCATTCCGAGACCGTAGCCGCGCTTACAGACGGTGAACTGCTCTTTACGTATAATGGCGGCCGGGCTGTGGTCGAGCAGGATATCAACACGTTCACTTCCTTTTTACCAGACAAGGGGAAGGCATTCTCCAAGAACCGTGTGCTGCGCGTGCTGGATGGAATCGCCGGAGATTTGAAGCGGATTTTTGAGAATTACTTCATCGGTAAATTGCCGAATAATGAAGACGGGCGTGCGCTGTTCTGGTCGCAGTGCGTTACCTATATGAATGATCTGCAGAACCTGGGGGCGATTGAGAACTTCAACGCACAGAGCGATATTGTAGTTACCCCGGGAGCGGACAGTGACAGTGTTGTACTGGATGTGGCTGTGAAGCCGGTGGATTCCGTAGAAAAAGTATATATGAAAGTGAAGGTGGTTTAAGATGACATTCTTGAAAGCCAGCGATACGCTATCCGGCCAGGAGGGCCGGGCCTATGCCACAATTAACGGACAGACGGAAGAAATGTTCTATGTAAAAACGCTGGAGGCCACGGTGGAGAAGCAGAAGGCGGAAGTGAAAACGCTTGGCCGCCGCGGGGTGCAGCATAAGGCAACCGGATGGTCGGGCAGCGGTACGATGACGATTTTCTATATGACGAGCCGTTTCCGCCAAATGATGCTGGAATACATGAAGACGGGGATTGACCAATATTTCAGTATTATTGTGACGAATGAAGATCCGTCCTCTACAGTTGGCGCGCAGCGCATCATGCTGAAGGATGTTAATCTGGACAGTGTCATTATGGCCTCGCTGGATACGGAATCGGATGCGCTTGAGGAAGAGGTCAGCTTTACCTTTGAGGATGTGGAATTGGTTCAGCCCTTCAGTGCCCCGGCAAATTCCGGCCAATAAGATTAAGCAGGCATATCCATAGACAACAGCTGGAAAGACCCGGGCGTATTATATGCCGGCGGGTCTCTTCTTTTGTTGATACACAATAAGAATCCGGGAGGAACAACATGAGTGAATTAAGTTTGTTTTTTGCACAAAATGCGGCATGTGATACAACAGAGGAGTTTGTGGTCTCGCAACGTTTCAAGGATAAGGAAGGTAAAGCTGCCGTCTGGAAGCTGCGCAGCATGAATGAGGATGAGAACCAGGAATGCCGCAAAGCCGCAACCCGCAAGGTCAAAGGAAAGAACGGCACCTACACCACAGAGATTGATCCCAATGAGTATATGGCCAAGCTGATGACAGCAAGCGTAGTGCATCCGGATCTGAAGAATACCGAGCTGCAGCGTTCTTATGGGGTGATGGGGGCCGAATCACTGCTGCGCAAAATGCTGCTGCCCGGTGAGTTCGCGGCGCTTGGAGAGCGGGTACAGGCCCTGAACGGCTTCGCTACAGATATGAACGAGCTGGTAGATGACGTAAAAAACTAATCAACGAGGGCGATGGTGAGGCCAATCTGGCCTACTACGCCCTCCACGAGCTGCATATTCTGCCGCATGAGCTGATGAAGCTCTCCGTCCGCGAACGTGCGGCGATCTATGCCATGATTGCTGTGCGCGTGGACAAGGAGAAGCGGGAGCGCGCCCGGAGTAAGGGGAAGAAGAGATGAAGGGGGTGAATGAATGGAAATTACGAGTACAGCATTGGTTCCCGTAACAGCATTAACCGTCTGGCAAAATGTGAACTCACAGTGGGACCGGCTGAACCAGAATTTTAACCGGGCCAGCCACTCGCTGGGTGATCTGCAGCAGATACTGGAGCGGGTGTATGAAGAGAAAAACAAGTCTTTCATGGAAGGGTTCATGCAGTCTCAGGAAGCGGCCAGACGGATCGCGGATGAAGGTGACTCTTCCAGGTCCCGCCGCTCTGCGGGCAGTTCTAACGATGACGATCCGGATAATAACGATGTCCGGAATGCCAAAAGCGGATTCATGGGTGAAGTTCAAAAAATAATGAAGGCACTGGACGTAGGCGGATTCGAACTAATCACTTACGTTGGGGATAAAGCCATAGGTTATATGCAGAACAAGAAGAAGGAAGCTGCAGCGGAAAAGGAACAAAAGGCAGCAGAAAAGGCACGGAAAGCAGCGGAGCCGGGATTCCTCTCCAAAACGAAGGACTCCTTGGGTTCACTGGACCTTGGCGGTGTGTTCGATAAGGTTAAGTCTCTGGGTACGAAAGCGATAGCTGCGAACGCAACGGAAGAAGATAAGGGGAAATGGAACAAGCTGCAGGGCAACATGGATAGCGCAGTTGAAATGATGGGTCAAAAAGCCATCGTTGCGTTGCGTCCGATTCTGGATACCTTGAATAATGCATTTCAGTCTGAAGGAATGTCTACTGCACTAAATCTGATCGCGAATGCATTCTTGGTAATAGCTGCTGTGATTGGAGAAGTTGTAAATGGCATCTTGTATATGTTTACAGCGTTCCAGGAGAACTGGGATGTTGTAGGGCCGATCCTTGCGGCCATTGCCATTGTCTTCATAGCTGCAATGATTGTGCAGTTATATAATCTTGCTGCCGCGTGGCTTGTAGGCATGTGGCCGATCCTTTTAATTGTTGCGGCTGTAGCGCTGCTTATCTATATTCTTCAACAAGCAGGTGTGTCCGTAAACGAGGTAGTGGCTTTTATCGGGGGAGCTTTTGGCTGGCTGCGGGCAACGATAGAGAATTTTGTTATCGGTCTCTATAATAACTTCGTTTCATTTGCAGACTTCTTCCGTAACTTGTTTATTGATCCGACATATGCGGTTCAGAAGCTGTTTTATGACCTAGCCACGAATTTCCTGGGCTTCATTTACCAAATGGCGTTAGGTGTTGAAAGCTTTGCAGGCGGTTTCGTAAAGGCCATAGCAGAAGGCATCAATTTTGTACTTAAGGGAATTCAAGTTATGGCAGGGTGGTTAAGCAAATTCCCCGGTTTTGAATTTCTGGCCGATTTCAAACCCAACTTTCTTGAAGCAGAGAATCCGCATGTCTTCAGTGATATGGTTAAGAATGCTCAAGGTACCCTGGTAGAGCCTACATCAACTAAGGATGTATACAATACCCCAAAGAAAAAATTTGTGGATACCGTCCAGGCTGTAGAGGAGTACAAGGACAAAACATTAGCTGTAGTCAATAAATTCAATACCAAGCTGGATCAGGCTAAGCCTAAAGATGATAAATCCCAGAATCCTGCTCAAGCCGCTGCAGCGAACATCAACAGCGTCAACAAAGTGGGCGAAGTAGGTTCTATTAATGAAAAGGTGGATATCTCAAGTGATGACCTGGACATGCTGCGGGAGCTGGCGGAGATTCAGTCGATTCAGAATTTTGTCGAGTTGACGCCAACTGTGCAGGTAACAACGGGTAATATTAATAACTCCGGCGATATTGACTCCATCATCACGAAGATCGGGCAAAAGCTGAAAGAGGAATTTGTCTCTACGGCCCAGGGGGTGTACACGTAACATGGAGGAGTATGGGTTCTATCTTAGCTTCAACAACTATGAAGAGGTGATCCGGCTTCCGGTTAACCCTGAGACCCTCGAGATCAAAGAGAATGGCGACAGCAAGAGCTATACGGTCATTGATTTTGGCGAGATCAATGCTATTGCCTATCCGAAGCTGACGGAGATCACCATTGAGAGTATTTTTCCGGCTCAGTATTATCCGTTTGTGGTGTATTCGGGAGAGAATGCCGGCAAGCTGCTGAAGCCCTATGAATATGTGGAGCTGATCCGGAAATGGATGCTGAGCCGCAGGCCGGTCCGGTTTGTTTTCTCGGGGCTGAAGGCGGTGAATATGCAGGATACGCAGACTCCAGATTGGCTGAAGCAGGCGAATACGCAGGCGCAGCAGACTTTTACCGGGGACATTGGCATCAATATGGCGGTCAGCATTGAAAGCTTCTCCTGGAAGCTGAGTGCGGGTTCTTCCGGGGATATCGAGTATACTATCGGTCTCAAAAAATATGTGTTCTACCAGGCGTTAGCCATGAAGGTTGACAACAAGGGTGAAGTGAAGACGCAGCAGAAACGGGCAAGCGAGAAGACAGCTCCCGCCACTTATACGATCAAAGCCGGGGATACCCTCTGGTCTATTGCTCAAAAGCACCTGGGTGACGGCAGCAAAAGCAAAACTCTGCAAAAGCTTAACAGTATCCCGGACAGTGAACTGAAGAAGCTTAAAATCGGCAGAGTGATTAAGCTGTCGTAGGAGGCCATGGCGATGGAATTAATAGTAATCAATAAAGAAGGCGCGATCTGGGATGTTTCCGGGATTGCCACTGATATCTCATGGAAAACCACGCGTACCGGAAAGCCTGCCACACTAGAGCTTACGCTGGCGGACAGCGGGATTTATCAGCATGCGAAGTTCGGCATCAGTAACGGGGATATTGTGCAGTTCAGGAAAGACGGGATTGATGTATTCTACGGATTCGTCTTCAGCATCGATACGGGAGCGAATCAGGAAATTAAGCTGACGGCGTATGACCAGATCCGTTATCTGCTGGGCAACGGCAGCTACGTGCTGCAGGATATTACTGCAAGTGAGCTGATCCGCAAAGTCGCAACAGACTATGGCCTTCGGCTCGGAGTGCTGGACCCGGCGAAGTACACGATTCCCTCCCTGATCGAGGATAATAAAAAATTGCTTGATATTATTATGGGCGCCATCGGCAGCGAGCTGCAGTATATGGGCCAGCTGATGGCTTTTTATGATGATTTCGGAAAGCTGACCCTGCGTGCGCCTCAGGCAATGCTGCTGAATGTGATCCTTGGTGCTGGTCATTATCTGTATGATTATTCGCTTAAAAGAAGCATTGACGATGATACGTATAATACGATCCTGCTCTATCAAGACAATGAGGAAACCGGCAAACGTGAGTTTTTTCCGGCAACGGATAAGGAAAATGTGGAACGCTGGGGAATTCTTCATCTGTACCAGAAGGCGGATGACAAGGCGAATGCTGCGCAAATCCAGGAGAAGGCAGGCAATCTGCTCAAGCTGCATAACCGCGAGAAGCTTAGCCTCTCTGTACAAGCGATTGGTGATATTCGGGTCCGGGCCGGGAATTTCATCTATGTACTGCTTGATGATTTTGAGACGCAGCTGTTTCTGGTCGACCAATGCAGCCATAAGATTTCAGGCGGGGAGCATACGATGTCCCTAGACATTAAGGTGGTGTAGAAGACATGCTCGATATTATTAAACAAGCAAGCCTCGGGGCCGTATCGAATACGAATCCGGTGGCTTTTTCTTATGGAACGGTAGTCGGGGCACAGCCGTTGCAGATCCAGGTGGAGCAGCGGTTCATTCTGACTGGACCGGCGCTGGTTGTGCCAGAGTCCGTGATGGAGAGCAAGGCAGTGCTTGAGGGCAGAGAGATCTTGCTCCGCCGGGGTCTGGCAGCGGGTGACCGCGTGCTGCTCGTCCGGATGCAGGGCGGGCAGAGCTATATCGTTCTGGATCGGCTGGTGGACCTATGATCCCGGCAATCGGCAGATCGGGTCCGGTTACGGCAGCTCTTGAGGGGAGTGCAACAGCTTCAGGCATTAGCCCCAGCCTAACGTACCGGATGGATTTTGAGCACAAGCGGATAGCCGGACGTATGGATGGACTTGAGGCAGTGAAACAGGCAGCGGTTAAAGTTCTGCAGACCGCCCGCTTCGAGCATTTGATCTATAGTCCAAACTACGGTGCGGAATGGAGTCTCGTACTTGGACAGGACAGGCTGCTGGCCCGGCCGGAGCTGCGCAGAATCGTAAGTGAGGCGCTGCTTCAGGATGAGCGGATTCAGCAGCTTGAGGATGTGGAAATTCTTTTTAACGGTGATACGGTAAGCTTCAGCTGCACAGCTGTCACGGTTTACGGCAATTTTGAACTGAGAAAGGAGGAGATTGCCGGTGTATGAAGATCAGACCTATGAGGCCCTGCTTGAACGTATGCTGGACCGGGTTCCGGAAGGGATGGACAAGCGCGAGGGAAGCATTATTTATGATGCGCTCGCTCCGGCGGCGGCCGAAATGGCCCAGATGTATATTGAGCTTGAGGTCAGCAATAATCTGTATTTCCCTGATACAGCGGGTGGTGAGTATCTGGAACGCAGCATTGCCTGGACGGGAATCACCCGTCACCCCGCAGGAAAAACGCAGCTAAGCGGAAAGTTCTATACCAGCGGAGGGGAACTGCTGGATGTTCCTCTGGGCAGCCGGTTTTCGCTGGGCTTGCTCCACTATAGCGCGGCGGAGAAGCTGTCACCCGGAACGTATCGTCTCGAAAGTGAGACCGCCGGTGCAGAGGGGAATCAGTACTCGGGTGCGCTGCTGCCCATCGATTATATCCCGGGGCTGGCCCGTGGGGAGATTACGGCACTGCTCGTTCCCGGTACGGATGCGGAGTCAGATGAGGCGCTGCGCCAGCGGTACTTCGATTCGGCAAGACGGCCTTCGACGAGCGGCAATAAATATCATTATATGGAATGGGCACAGGACATCCAGGGCGTAGGGGGAGCGCGGGTCTTTCCGCTATGGGCCGGGCCGAAGACGGTCAAAGTGGTCATTGTAAATGCGGAGCATAAGCCTGCTTCCGCGCTGCTGGTCTCTCAAGTGCAGCAGTATATCGATCCTGCTCCGGGTCTTGGCGAAGGACAAGCTCCGGTCGGAGCCGTAGTGACGGTGGAATCCGCCACAGGCAAAACCATTAACGTTACAGCCAAGGTTACGCTGGCAGCGGGTTATGCGCTGCAGCCGGTCATTAATGCTTTTACAGCGATTCTGGAGAAATACCGCAAAGAGAAGGCTTTTGCCGCCACCTATATCAGTCAATCCGTAGTTGGATCGCTGCTGCTGGATACCGAGGGTGTTATGGATTATAGCGGTCTGAAGCTGAACGGCGGGACGGGAAATGTGACTCTAAACGAAACTGAAGTGCCGCTATTCGGCAATGTCGTACTGGAGGTGTAGCGATGGGATATCCGGAGCAGATTGACGTCTTTCAGGACAAGCTGAACAAAAAAGCAAACGGCAGCAGCTATGTCGTCGAGGAGAAGCTTCTTCTTGCAGGCGGTGTATACAGCGGGCTTCTTGCCCACGATAACATCAATAATCAGACCCTATCCGTCTATACAGGCTCACGTTATAGCGGGACTGAGGTGCGGAATTACTCGGTGTCTTTTCCTGACGAGGCGCCTTGGCGGCGGATGATTAAGATCTATGCCGATGTGCCGGAAGTGTATGTGACTTACGAAACGCCGGGAGATACGGTGGAAGCGGATGATGTGAATCAGCTGCAGACAGGGCTGACAGCCACGCAGAGTGAGCTGGAGCGTTATAAAAAGGCCGGGCTGATTGACGGCGGATCTTTCAAAAGAGAGGTGTAAAATGGCACAAACTATTCAAGTGAAACGCGGTACGCGGGCAGAGCTGTCCACTTACGGGACGCTGAAGGCTGGCGAAATGGGCTTTTGTACAGATACGAAGGAGATTTATATCGGAGATGGTACCTCCAATTCCATGGTCGGGCGGGCGTTGTCCGGTCCAGAAGCTTCGCGTCCTGCGGCAGCGTCTGTGGGCCGGTTGTATTATGTGAGCAGCGGAAGTAACAGCGGTTATTTGTACTTCGATGACGGGGCGGCCTGGCGCCGGGTGAATGCGCAGAAATTAACAGATCTGACCGGCACCGTGGATGATATCGCAGACGGCACTACCTATGCCAAAGTACTCAAGGCGGACATCACCGCAGGTCATCCGAATAAGGTGTCTGACGGCACCAATACGAAGACCGCAGCAGAGATCAAAACCCATGTTGACGATGCCACTAAGCACCGGTTAATCAATGATACGGGTACGGCAATTACGGATCTGTGGTCTGCGCAAAAAATCAAAAATGAGATTGAGCTGGCTAAGCATAATATTGAGCCTCAGGCTTCGGTCAAGGATCAGAATCTGACCGCTCCGCCGGCCAGTCCGGTTGAAGGTGAACGGTATATCATCCCGGCTGGAGCTACCGGTGTATGGGCAGGGAAAACCAATCAGGTCGCAGAGTACCAATCTGCGGTCTGGGTGTATTATGTTCCTGCGGTCGGCTGGACGGCTTATGTGGATGATGAACAGAAAATTTACAGCTGGAACGGGACCGCCTGGGTGCGGACGGGCGGGGCGCTACAGACTATTACTGCGGGGAGCGGACTCATCGGCGGCGGACAAGCTGATGCGGTGACGCTGAATATCGGAGCGGGCAACGGGATTACGGTAAGTGCGGATGCAATTGCTGTCACAGCAGGCAAAGGAATTACTGTAGATGCGGCAGGTGTTGCAGCCAACGTGGACGGAAGCAGCATTGTGTATGATGCGGGCAACGGCAACCGGCTGACAGTGGGCAGTATAGATGGCGGAACATTCTAGGGGGCGGTGACCATGGCACTGAAGACATTGATTCAAATCCGCCGCGGCCTGGAAAGTGCGCTGGGTACACTTGCCGCAGGCGAATTGGGCTACTGCACTGATACAGGCAAGCTCTACATTGGGAATGGCAGCAGTAATTTGCTGCTGGTTGCCGCCCAAAGCACCGGCGACATGCTGAAGAGCATCTATGATACCAATAATAACGCCAAGGTCGATTACGCGCAGGCTGCGGATAGTGTGCCTTGGTCCGGTGTGGACGGCAAGCCATCGGTATTCCCGCCGGCGGCGCATACGCATGAGTATATGCCCAAAGGTCCGCTAACCTGGAATCAGCTTAAGGGGGTGTAGCCGTGGCTTACGGAGACAGTATATATGGTCTTTTGGAGTATTCGACAGATGATGTGGCGGGGGAAGGACCGGAGGTTAATGTCCTGGATCTGATGAAGTACCTGCCGGAGTATTACCAGGGCGTGCCCGAGATGGAGCAGCTTCAGGCGAGCGCCGGTGCGCAGTGCGGTGAGCTTGCCTATGCGATGGCTGACAGCGATGCGCAGAAGACTCTGGAGTCTGCAACGTGGAGTCTGTCCCGCTGGGAGCGGATGCTGGCGCTGACTTCGGATACGGGCAAGTCTTACGCAACCCGCCGGGAGATGATCAAGGCCAAGCTGCGGGGTAGCGGAACGACCACGCCGGAGATGATCCGGCGGACGGCATCCGCTTTTTCCGGCGGGGATGTTGAGGTGGTGGAGGTGCCTGGAGCGTACAGCTTCGAGGTGCGTTTCGTCGGCACGCTGGGTATCCCCGCCAATATGGCGGGTCTGATCCAGATCATGGAGGAGATTAACCCGGCACATCTGGATTATAGCTTCGTGTACAGCTACACCTGGTGGGACTCTGTTATGAAGCTTACCTGGAATAGTGCACATGCCAGAACCTGGAACGAATTAAGAGTATACCAATAGGAGTGTGGGCGATGAAAACAACGGGGAATTTGGGGCTGAAAAAGCCGGATGGTACAGACATTGTAGATATAACGGATTTGAACGGCAATATGGATATTCTGGACACAGCCGTCAAGGCTGTACAGGATCATGCCGCAGATGCGGTCAAGCATATCACGGCTGCTGAGCGCACAGCATGGAATGCCAAGGCATCCACCGCTGCTGCTACTGCGTCCGCTGCCGGGCTGATGGCTGCAGCGGATAAGGCGAAGCTGGATGGTGTGGCTGCCGGGGCAAATAATTATGTGCATCCCAATCATACAGGGGATGTAACCAGCACGGGGGATGGTGTTACCGCGATTGCTCCGGGGGTGATTGTGAATGCGGACGTTAATGCCGCTGCAGCGATTGATGCGACTAAGATCGGGACGGGTGTTGTGTCTAATGCGGAGTTCGGGTATTTGGATGGGGTGACCTCGGGGATTCAGGGGCAGCTGAATGGGAAGTCCCTTACTGTGGACTACGTGCGGCAGCCTGCTTATTCAGTAACGGCAGGTACAGGCGGAGCCTATACCGTAACTCTAACTCCTGCACCAGCAAGTTTGCCAGAAGGATTCGGTATTACAATTGTGCCGAATCTAGTGAATACAGCAGGCGCGACACTCAATGTGAACGGTCTTGGAGCTATTCCATTAAAAGATCAAAAAGGTATCGCGTACGCCGCCGGGAAACTGCTTGCAGGCAAACCCTATATGTTCCGCAAGGTAGGAACGGATTTTTTGGCAGATAGCGCGGGTGGCTCCGGTAACGCAGTGGCCGGGGATATTCGCGCGGGAAAAACGGCGGCAACGGATGCGGGTGATGTAACCGGTACGCTGGCGGTGCAAACAGGAGGGACGGTTACGCCGGGTCCCAGTGCACAGGTCAAGGCAGCGGGGATTTATGATACAGCGATTACTGTTGCCGGTGTTTCGGTTCCAGCGGCAAACGTGTTGGCTGGAACTACCATTGCCGGGACGTCTGGAACGATGCCTAACAGAACTAGGGGGGCAGTCGGAGGATATACCACTGCTATGTCCGCTTTAGGTGATTCGGGCGGATCTTTGGTTATGGAGCCACCAACTGGCTATTATGAAGCAGGGAAAAATGCCGGGAATTTTGGTACATTAATAGCTACTGATGCGAATTTTGTGCCGGGCAATATTCTATCGGGTAAATCTATTTTCGGTGTTCCGGGCTCTATACAAAACCAAGGTGGTTATACTAACGCCGTCAACTCAGCATGGGATGGTAATAATATGTGGATACGCATTCCCCAAGGTGGATACGTAACTAATACGGGTAGTGGATATCCCGAAATAGTTGTTTCGGCAGTCCAGGCAAGAGCAGATGGAAATATAATATCCAGTAATATCCGTAGCGGCACTTGGATTTATGGTGTGCAGGGGGATCTAGCACCTAGACTATTTGCATCTGGCACATTTCCAGGGGGGACATATGAGGCAGTTGTATCAGGCCTGTCGTTTACGCCAAGAGTTATTTTTTGCAGTCAAGCAAGGGGAAACGAAGATGATCTTTATTACCTAACTTACTATAACGCAAATCTGTCCACAACTCATTATCATTCGAACGGTAGATTCGTTACAAATTTGGGCGGTTCTCAGGGAACGTATGTAGCATATGGTGGCTTTAAATTGGGAGGCAGCAACGATATGAAATATTGGGAAGCATGGGGATAAAAGAGGGGGATTAATATTATGGAGATAGGCATGAAAATTTATTATGACGTTAATAACGGCAATGTTATTGTCAATACAGGAGAACGTTTCGGAAGTGTAGTGGAGACTTCTTGGGAACAAGATTTTTTAACCTATGCGGCGTTAGAAGATCGGTTGACTAAAACCGTCGGAATGTTGCAACTTGAATACGGCGAGCATCAGCAAGATTTTGCAATTTGCAATGGATATAAGGTGAATATTGAGACAGAAAAACTGGAATTTAGTTATCCCGATCCTAACGAGTCAGAGGCGCCACAGGAGCCAGTTTATGAAAAGCCCTTAACCGAGCAGATCGCAACGCTTCAACAACGGACAGAAGCTAATGAGGCTGCAATTCTGGCGCTGCTGGACTTCGGTCTTTAAGCCATCCTTTTAGAAAGGAGGAGATTACGAATGTATCCGTTTTTGCTTAATATGTGGGTTATGGGTAAGGTCACAGAGACCAAACTGCAGACGTATAGCCCAAAATATATCACAGCTGAAGAACTGGTTGAAATTCTAGCCACATCACAAAAAGAGTAGCAGGCGTCCTATAAGGCGTTTTTATTTTGCCCCCGGCCCGTCCGGGGGCATTTCTTTTACCAACTCAGAAGGGAGTGAAGCAATGGACAGCAACGATGTTGCGAATTTGGAGAAGCTGCTGCCTTTGGCAGATAAGTATGGGCTGGCCTACATCATCGCTTTGATTCTGCTAATGATTTTTCTTGTGCTTTTGCGGTCGATTGTGAAGGGGAATCTGGTGCCGCGTGAACTGCTGGAGCGTGCCGAGGAAGACAGGGACAGGCTGCAGAACATCCTCGACAAAGAGCGGTCCGACTTCATGGCACCGACACTTGAAGTGCTGCAGCGATTGAAGATCGACCATTCAGCGGGCAACAAGAATTCGGATGGTATTAATGAAGAAGACAGGGGGGGATAACGTGCTGAGTGAGTGGATCAAGCGACTATCTCCCCTGCACCGGGATAGAGAACGGAAGCTGACGCAAGCGGGAATGAGAGTATCGCTCTCTATCCGAAGGTACAAGAATGTCTCCAAAGAAATTCAAGAGGAAATCAGGAATAACGGGTTCGCCGAGTTCCTAATCTATGATCGGGGGGCAGAGGATGGGCATCATTGATATTGTGTTGTTAATAGCGTATTCCATATCCTTTATCTGTGCGCTGCTGCTGATAGCTGCGCTTTTTTTGTATTTCCGCAAAAGGCTCCGGGCGCGCGTAGTCAGTTTGTTTATGCTGGCAGCATTCTTTTTTCTGGGGGCGTATACCGTTAAGATGGCGGTTGCCATCTGGATCAGATTCAGCAGCACTTCCGGTTCGGACGCCGTGCTAAGCTTGCTGCAATCGGAAGCCTGGGCCATTGCCCAGACGTGCACTACTGTAGGATTGGTCATCCTGACGCTGTTAATGTACACCAAACGCCAGGATCTGTTCGTGGTGTTGTCCGGGATCAGGGAAGGGAGGAATCCGCATGCTGACTCTGACTCAGGTTCTGAATAAATCCGCTGCCCGTCTATCCGGGCTTCATCCCGCTGTACTCACCGCAGCCACAACGCTGATTGAACGCTGCTATGCTTGCGGTGTTCCCATCCTGATTACCCAGGGGCTGCGGACGACTGCCGAGCAGGATGCGCTTTACGCCCAGGGACGAACCAAGCCGGGAGCGATTGTCACTAATGCACGCGGCGGATATAGCTATCACAATTATGGACTGGCGGTGGATTTTGCGCTGCTGCTTCCGAATGGTTCAAGTGTTTCTTGGGATATGAACAGGGACGGGGACAATGACTGCACGGCTGATTGGCTGGAGGTGGTGCAGCAGGCCAAGGCGATCGGGTTCGAATGGGGCGGGGATTGGACCAGTTTCAAGGATTATCCGCATTTTCAGCTGAGCTTTGGAATGACGCTGGCAGCACTTCGGACAGGAGCGAGGCCTGCTGCGATGGCAGTAGCGGCGGTGTATGAACGCATCAAGCTCAAGGAGGAACAAAGTGTGAAGAGTGAAATTACAGCGACGGTAAAAGTGAACGGTGTGAAGATTACAGAAGGAATAATGGAGAATGGCATTACTTATGCTCCCGTTCGCGTTATTGCCGAAGCGCTTGGGGCACAGGTCGGCTACAATCCGGCCACAAAAACAGTAGATATTACAAGTAGCCACCAGAAGGGAGCGAACTCATGATTAACAGTGAACTATTTAACAACGTGTTAGCCTTTGCCTCAATCCTGGCTGTAATTATCCTGGCCTTGGTACAGCTGATCAAAAATAATATCCGTCTACCGCGGGGCGTTATCCCGTTTGTAGGATTAGGAATAAGGTTGCTGGTTGGAGCGGCAGCGTATCCTTTTACGGATCTCGGTATGACCCTTCGCCTCTGGGCAGGGGGGCTTGCCGGACTGTCTGCTACAGGATTATTTGAATTGGCATTCAATAACCGGTCAGGGAGTACCATGAAATGAAACGTGACTTATAATTGACGGCCGGCTCTGCGGAGTCGGTTTTTTTGTTGTTTTACGTCATATAATATTACATACTCACTACATAAAACAGACAATATAAATAGGAAGAGATACATAATTAATTCTGACTGTATAAATAACTGGATTGGTGTATAATCTTAATTGCTGTATCGCTTTACCGCGCAATAAAGTTGAAGATTTCCGGGCGGTTTTATTGTATGATATGAGGAAAGCTTTCAAATAGACAATGTTAAGAGCATTGATCCGGAAGAGGATGGGGGGAGCAGCATGACCGAACTTACGACTACCGTTAGCAAAAGCAACTCCAATAATCTGCTGCGGCGGGACGTACGGTTCCTGGGGAATATTCTGGGCGAAGTCTTGGTACACCAAGGCGGCAACGAACTGCTGGATATCGTGGAGAAGATCCGTGAAACCAGTAAATCGCTGCGCTCATTGTTTTTGCCTGAACTGCACAATGAATTTAAAGAGCTAATTAGTTCACTGGATACGGAGAACCGGCATCAGGTGATACGGGCTTTCGCCATTTATTTTCAATTGGTGAACATAGCCGAGCAGAATCACCGCATTCGCCGTAAGCGCGATTATGAACGTTCTGCCGGGGAGACCGTACAGCCAGGGTCGATCGAAAGCGCGATTCAGGAGCTCCGCGAGCGGGATTTCTCCCACGAGGATGTTCATGAGATCATGAACGGCCTGTCTCTGGAACTAGTTATGACGGCTCACCCTACGGAAGCCATGCGCCGTGCGATTCTCGATATCCACAAACGGATCTCCGATGATGTCATGGGACTGGATAATCCGACTCTGACTTTCCGCGAACGCGAACAGCTCCGTGAGAAGCTGCTGAATGAAGTAATTACCCTGTGGCAGACGGATGAGTTACGTGACCGCAAGCCTACCGTGCTCGATGAAGTGCGCAATGGCATGTATTATTTCCATGAGACGATTTTTGAAGTGTTGCCGGATGTGTATCAAGAGCTTGAGCGATGTCTAAGCAAATATTATCCGGGCCAGAACTGGCATGTGCCGACCTATCTGCGTTTCGGTTCATGGATTGGCGGCGACCGTGACGGTAACCCTTCGGTGACTGCGGCCGTAACCTTGCAGACGCTGCGTCTGCAGCGCAAGCTGGCTATTCGTGAATATCAGCGGATTATGCGCGAATTAATGCAGTACCTGAGCTTTAGTACAAGCATCGTCAATGTGACGCCGGAGCTGCTGGAGTCCATTGAGAAGGACCGTAACATTATCAATCTTAACCGGGTTGATGCCTGGCGCAATGATAATGAACCTTACCGGATTAAGCTCAGCTATATGATCTCCAAGACACAGAATGTTCTGGATGATGAGAAAAAAGGTACGCCTGAGCGCTATTCCTCACCAGAGCAATTTATAGATGATTTGAACGTGATTGACCGCAGCCTGCGGCATCACTATGCCGACTATGTAGCAGACACCTATATTAAGAAGCTAATCCGCCAAGTGGAGCTGTTCGGCTTCCATACGTCGACCCTGGATGTCCGCCAGCACAGCCAAGAACATGAGAATGCGATGACGGAGATCCTGGCCAAAATGAATGTTACACCGGATTACTCTAAGCTGGAGGAGAAACAAAAGATTGAGCTGCTCGAAAAGCTGCTGAATGATCCGCGTCCGCTGACATCCCCTTACCAGTCTTATAGTGAAGGTACGGAGGAATGCCTTGCGGTATACCGGACGATCTTCCAGGCGCAGGAGGAATACGGCAAGCAGTGTATCACAAGCTATCTGATCAGTATGGCGGAAGCAGCCAGTGATATTCTTGAGGTCATGGTATTCTCCAAAGAAGTGGGCCTGTTCCGCAAAGACAACGACGGTACGGTTGTATGTACTTTGCAGGCGGTGCCGCTGTTTGAAACCATTGACGACCTCCATGATGCACCACAGATTATGCATACGCTGCTCAGCATGCCGATCTACCGCGATGCAGTTACTGCAATGAATGATCTGCAGGAAATCATGCTCGGTTATTCGGACAGTAATAAAGACGGTGGTGTGGTTACTGCGAACTGGGAGCTGCGCGTTGCCCTGAAGCAGATTACAGCGACTGCCGATGAATTCGGCATTAAGCTGAAGTTCTTCCACGGACGCGGCGGAGCCCTCGGACGTGGCGGTATGCCGCTGAACCGGAGTATTCTGGCCCAGCCGGCTTCCACCATTGGTGGTGGTATCAAGATTACCGAGCAGGGGGAGGTTATCTCTTCCCGGTATTCAATGAAAGGCATTGCTTACCGCAGTCTGGAGCAGGCGACATCTGCTCTGGTTACGGCGGCGATTCATGCCAGATCGCCACAGGCGGATCTGTATGAAGCGAAGTGGGATGAGATTATTGCCCGCATCTCTGAAGTCTCCCTGAACAAATATCAGGATCTGATCTTCCGTGACCCGGATTTCCTGACGTACTTCAAAGAATCAACCCCGCTGCCGGAGGTTGGGGAACTGAATATAGGTTCACGCCCTTCGAAGCGTAAGAACAGTGAACGCTTCGAGGATCTGCGTGCCATCCCTTGGGTATTCGCCTGGACGCAGAGCCGTTATCTGTTGCCTGCATGGTATGCAGCCGGAACTGGACTGCAGAGCTTCTATGAGGATAAAGAAGAGAACCTGAAGATCATGCAGCATATGTATGCCAACTTCTCTTTCTTCACGACCTTGATCGATACCCTGCAGATGGCTATTGCCAAGGCGGATCTCGTAATCGCCAAGGAATATGCCGGCATGGGCAAAAACGAAGAGGCGCGGGTGCGTATCTTCGGCCAGATCGAAGCCGAGTTCAAGCTGACCTCCGAGCTCATCCTGAAGATTACCGGCCAGCAGGATATTCTGGATAATGTTCCAGTTATTCAGGAGTCGATCCGCCTGCGTAACCCGTATGTTGATCCGCTCAGCTACCTGCAGGTCCAGCTCCTTGCCGAGCTTCGCGCCCTGCGCGATGTGGAGGGCGATGACGCTGAGCTGCTGCGTGAGGTGCTGCTTACGATCAACGGTATTGCCGCCGGCCTTCGGAATACCGGCTGATGCCTTAGCTCGAGCGCTTGCTCTTACGATTTTGATCTAGCCGATCTTGATCTTCAAAGTCGGCGAAGCCGCTTTAAAAGGTTTGTTTGTGTCTGAGGTCGGCGAAGCCGCCTCAGGAAACCCCGTCCGCCTCTTACCCAGAGGATGGACGGGGTTTTTATTTTTCTAAGTGAGGCCGGAAGTCATAGACCCGGCCGAACCCATGCCTACCCCATTGTTGCCTGAGATATACTTTGGGCAACAAAAAAGAGGTCCACACTGGCTGAGGGAGACGGCGGAGCGGAAATTTGGAACTGGAGGAGCGGCAGCGTTCGCCTTTATTGGCAGATTTCGACCGCAGACTGCGGTTCTAATCAGGAAATCTGCCAATAACAGCGACCGGAAGTCCAAATGTTTCGCGCAGTCCGCGACTAATCAGCCTCCCGTCCGCTTTTCAGAGCACAATATATATAAGGTAACAATACAAACCTTGATTTTTACAAGAACTTGAATTACGATTTAAATGCTTGTACCGTGGATGATCAAGAGCTGAGATACCAAGGGCGGCAAGTCTGGGGGAGTTAACAGGTGGAGAATCTGGAAGGCAGATTGACAAAGCTCGCCTTGAAGGGCGACCAAAGGGCATTTGCCGAGCTTGTGGAACTATATAAAGACAAAATATATCATTTGGCTTACCGTATGCTGAATAACCGCCATGAGGCGGAAGATATTGTTCAGGAAACTTTTTTGCGCGTGTACCGGAATTTGGACCGTTATGATGATAAACAGAAGTTCTCAACGTGGATCTACCGTATCGGCACGAACCTTTGTATTGACCGGCTGCGCAAGCGGCGGCCGACGTATTCACTGGATGCCGAGATGAACGATCAAGAGGGAATTGACGGGTATTCGATGATTCCGAGCGACAATGTGACACCGGAGACGGAGCTGCTGCTCTCGGAGACACAGAGCCTCATCTATGAAGCCATCGACAGCCTGCCCGTGAAATACAGGTCGGTGATGATACTGCGCTATCTGCAGGATTTATCGCTTCAGGAGATCAGTGATGTGCTGGATATGCCCGTGACGACGATCAAGACCCGTGTGCATCGCGGACGTGAGTTTTTACGTAAAAAATTAGGCCCTAAATTGTAAAAATAGATTATTTTTTTATGAAACTCCTGCATGGCAGTGACGTATGTAAGTTAAGCAAGTCTTATGCGTCCTGCTCCTATGTCTTGAAAGAATTAAATAAGCACTCATGAAAGGATTGGCTCCTATGGAATGCAAACTGGCCGTCTCTATGATGCACGACTACCTGGATGACGACTTGCCCGAACTGCAGCAGAGGGAATTGAAGGAGCATCTTCTATCCTGTACGGATTGCCGTGCGAAGTTCAAGGAACTGGAACAGACCGATATGCTGATGTTTTCCCTGATGCACCAGACCCCTGTTGCCTCGGAGGATCTTGTAGGCCGGATTATGAATTCATTACCGAAACCCAAGAAGGAAAGAGCTTTTATCACCTGGATCAAACGACATCCGGCGCTTACGGCAGCCTCTGTGTTTATCTTCGTGATGCTGATGAGTTCTGTAACTTTTTGGAATCAGGATAGACAGCTTGTAGTCAGAGGGACTGACCTCGATCAGGTTGTTATCAAAGGGGATACGGTTATCGTACCCTCCGGCAAAATCATTTCCGGGGATCTGACGGTGGAGAACGGTAAAACTCAAGTATACGGGGAAGTCAACGGCAATGTGACGGTGATCGACGGCTCGCTGTATCAGGCTTCAACCGCCCATATTTCCGGGCAAGTCAAAAGCATAGACCAAGCGGTAAGTTGGCTCTGGTATAAAGTGACGAACATGTTCTCTGAAGTTGCCTACCGATAGCTAATGTTGGTCGCTTGTAGCAGAAAACTCATTTGCGCCTCTTTTTCCGGAAAGATGGCGCTTTTTTGTTGCCTGAAAACACCAGTTTTGCAATTTGCTTCAGCCCTAAACTTGCAACCGGAGGCTGAACGTTATAACCTAGATATGATAAAGTGCTAACAGACAATTTACATAAACCCAGCTAATTTTGAAATGACGGGGGTTTTCGGCAATGAGCTATTTTACCGACCTTACATGGAAAGAGTCCATTAAAGATATAATCGATATTCTGATTGTCAGTTACATCATCTACAAAGTACTGAATATGGTGCGTGGTACGCGGGCCGTTCAGCTCCTGAAGGGAATTCTGGTCCTGGTTGTAATCTGGGGGGGCAGTACCCTATTGGATTTGTACACGCTCAAATGGCTGATGAACCAGATGTTTACGTTTGGGGTATTTGCGATCTTTATTATTTTCCAGCCGGAACTGCGCAGGGGGCTGGAGCAGCTCGGCCGGGGGAAATTCTTCGGGCGGACTGCCGAGAATGATGAAGAGATCAGTAAATTAATAGGTGAAGTAATTAAAGCGGTGAATTATTTAGCTGTGCGCAAAATCGGGGCCTTAATCGTCTTCGAGCGGTCTACGGGACTCAACGAATATACGGAATCCGGTATTGCTATGCGTTCTGAGGTCAGCTCTGAACTGCTGATTAACATATTCATTCCCAATACACCGCTGCACGACGGGGCACTGATTATGCAGGGGAGCCAGATTGCTGCGGCCGCCTGTTACCTGCCATTGTCGGAGAATCCATTCATCAGCAAGGAGCTCGGAACAAGGCATCGCGCCGCCATCGGCATTAGTGAAGTGGCAGACTCCGTATCTGTTGTCGTCTCCGAGGAGACCGGACAGATCTCTCTGGCCATTAACGGACAAATCGTCCGGGATATCAAGGAAGAGTCGCTGATCTCGAAGCTGCATCAAGAGCTGAGTGCAAGCTCACTCCTGAAGGATAAAAGTTCCGCTTTCTGGAAATGGAGGGGGACTAAGAACAATGGATAAATGGATGAAGAATAATAACTTCAACAAAATTCTTGCGCTTGCCCTCAGTATTATTCTCTGGACCATTGTGCATGTAGATACGGCGCCGGCGAATCAGACTACGGTTAATACCGAATCGAAGACCATCGAGAATGTCAAAGTGGAGATCGAAGGCTTCGATAGTGATACCTATGTGCTGACGAAGGATGTAGAGAGCGTCAGGATGGAGGTAAGGGGCAAAAAGTCCGATCTTACCTACAAGTTCTCCGATGCCTACCGGGTGTGGCTGGATCTTAGTGATGTGAAACCCGGCGACAATACGCTTCCCTTAATGTATTCGACGCCGAGTGGGGTAACCTTGGATGATATGGTGCCGAATCAGGTGAATGTGCATATTGAGCTGCGGACGACCAAGTCTTTTCCGGTTACCCTGAATATCACGGGGGAGCCTGCAGCAGGCTATGAAGTGGGGACTCCGGTGGTTGATCCGGTATCGGCAGAGGTGACCCTTCCGGCCAGTGAACTCGGACGGGTTGCGAAGGTACAGGGGAATATTGAGCTGGATGGCGAGAATGAGCCGTTCAGTGAGAAGAAGCTGAAGCTCTATGCTTATGATAGTGAAGGGAACGAGCTGAAGGATGCTGTGATCGAGCCTTCAACAGTGGGTGTAGAGCTGCCTATTACGCTTCCGTCCAAAACACTGCCGCTGGATATCAGCTTTACCGGCAGTCTGCCCGGTTCACTGGTCCTGTCCCGGGTTACGCCTGAACAGGATATGGTGACTGTATATGGCAGCGCGGAGACTTTGCAGAACCTATCCTCCTATGAGGCGGTTCTTAATCTAAGCTCCATTACAGCTGCCGGTACAGAACAGCTGAAGCTGGAGCTGAAGCCGCCGGAGGGGACCGGGAAGATCGAGCCTGCGGCCATGAATGTATCGGTCTCAACAGCGGAGATCGCCCAGCGGACGATCTCCGCTGTGCCTATTAAGCTGGAGGGGGTAGGCAACGGGCTGACAGCCCTTATATTAGATCCTGTGAGCACTTCCATGGATCTGACGGTATCGGGTGCGCCTACCCTGCTGGACCAGCTGGACCAGGATAATGTCAGTGTGGTTGCTGATGTGGGCGGGCTTACGGCTGGAATTCATGATATTCCGCTGCAGGTCTCCCTTCCCCGGTTCATAGCACTGCAGAATGACGGTTCGCAGCTTACGGTAAAGGTAGAACTGCTCGCTCCAGCTACACCGGAGCCTTCTGCCGCAGCTGACAACAGCACGGCTGTTCCTACTACGGAGCCCAGTGCTGAGCCGGCTGCCGTTGAGGAGACGCCCCTAGAGCCGTCTCCTACCCATACTGACGAGTCTGCAGAGCCGACCCCGACTCCGTCACACACTCCTGCGGAGAACGCAGCTACACCGGCAGCAGGCGGCAATAACGCCGGCAGTACGGGTGGAACGTAACTTTTTGTTCAAGACCACGTCTATTTATTATGCATCTCATATACACGGAATAAAGAATCAATCATACTATAATTTATTAAGCTGAAGCAGCGTATTAAAAGGAGAAAAAAGATGGGTAAGTATTTCGGAACAGATGGCGTACGCGGAGTCGCAAACCGTGAATTAACAGCAGAGATGGCATACAGCATTGGACGCTGCGGGGGATATGTACTGGCAGGAAATGTGGAAAAGCCTAAGGTCGTAATTGGGATGGATACACGGATATCCGGTCCGCTTCTGGAATCGGCACTGATTGCCGGCTTATTGTCCATTGGCGCGGATGTGATCCGCCTGGGTGTGGTATCTACACCTGCGGTTGCTTATATTACAAGATTGCTCAAGGCTGATGCCGGTGTCATGATTTCAGCTTCGCATAACCCGGTGGAGGATAACGGGATTAAGTTTTTTGGCGGAGACGGCTTCAAATTGACTGATGAAACAGAGCTGCGGATTGAAGAGCTGATGGATGCCGAGCAGGATGAGCTGCCGCGTCCGGTCGGATCGGGTCTTGGTACGCTCCGGGTAGATAATGATGCGAAATATCTGTATCTGGAATATCTGAAAACAACGATCGACCAGAACTTCAAGGGCATTAAGGTAGTACTGGACTGTGCGCACGGCGCGGCTTATGAGCTTGCGCCACGGCTGTTCAGAGAGCTGGGAGCCGAAGTAATCTCCATCGGTGCAGAGCCGGACGGGCTTAATATTAACGACGGATTCGGTTCCACACATCCGGAGACCCTGCGTGCGGAAGTACTGCGCCACGGCGCGGACCTGGGACTCGCTTTTGATGGCGATGCCGACCGCCTGATTGCTATCGATGAGAACGGCGATGAGGTTGACGGCGACTTTATCCTCTGCATTTGCGGGGATGCCATGAACCGTGCGGGTAAGCTGAAGGATGGTACAATTGTATCTACAGTAATGAGCAATATCGGATTCTACAAAGCTACAGAGAAATTATCGCTGAATACAGCGAAGACTGCGGTCGGCGACCGTTATGTCATGGAAGAAATGCGCCGTGGCGGCTATAATCTGGGCGGAGAACAATCCGGCCATGTAATCTTCCTGGACTACAATACGACAGGTGACGGTATTCTGACGGCGATTCAACTGGTCAATACGATGAAGACTTCCGGCAAGAAGCTTAGCACGCTGAAGTCCATGATGACCAAATATCCGCAGGTACTGGTAAATGTGCGTGTGCAGGACAAAACCAATTATCCGAACAATCCGGCGATTGAAGCCGCGATCATAGAAGTCGAAGGCAAGCTGGGCGACAACGGGCGTGTATTGGTGCGTCCTTCGGGAACCGAGCCGCTGATCCGTGTAATGGCGGAAGGGCCGGATAAGGCCGAGCTTGATCTTTTTGTAGGACAGATTGTTGAAGTGGTTCAGCGCGAGCTGGTGTAATTACGCTAATAAGGCAAGAATGGGCAGCCGGTGGACGGAGGAGTAATGTTTGTTCACCGGCTGAACCTTTAGTGTTGACGATGTTTTCAATTGAAATGGATGAAAAAGGTTTTCTTTGCCGCATCATTGCCAAAACGATGTAAGGTGCATATAATAGACTAAGTGTCATTCCAGAAGGAAAGCGGGGATAGTAAGGTTGAAGCAATGCAAGCGCCAGAGCTTGATCTTGCGCGGGGGAGAAGGGAAGACCGGAAGCTGCCATTAAGGGCAGAACGGCCTGAACGGATCACGGCAGATGTAAGCTGACGAGGTGGAGGTGTTCGAAATGTTCGGCGGGGACCTCCCGGTGATGCACCAGAGCCGTAAATGGAAGCGGAAAATGCGAGGGCGACCTCTCACACAACGCTCCTGTGGGTGCCAATTGAAATGTACAAATCATGGGTATGCGCATATGCAGGAAACGCAGATGGTTCTGCCACGGCAGAGGAGAAGACTGTGCATTTTCATGACTATAGATGCAAGTGACAGGTTATTTTGTTGAGCTGTAACGGACAACAACATATTTGCTTTTCTTCAAAACATGCCGCACGGCACGTTTCTTTCCTCATGGCCGCCCTTACTACGAAAAATTGGACGGAGGAAAATATAATGTGTGGTATTGTAGGATATATTGGTAATCAGAATTCGCAGGGGATCTTGGTCGAGGGTTTGAAGAAGCTGGAGTATCGCGGGTATGATTCCGCAGGTATTGCCGTATTCACCAAGGAAGGTCTGCAGGTTGTAAAAGCACAGGGCCGTATGGCGAACCTGGAATCCCGTCTCGAAGCAACTCCGCTGACAGGCAGCGCAGGCATTGGCCACACCCGCTGGGCTACACACGGCAAGCCATCCGATGAGAACTCTCATCCGCACACAGATAACACCCACAAATTCTCGGTAGTTCATAACGGGATTGTTGAGAACTATCTGGATCTCAAGGAAGAACTGATTGCCGGAGGAGCTAATTTCTCTTCCGAAACAGATACCGAAGTTATCTCCCATCTGATTGCGCGTGAATACAATGGGGATATCGTGAAGGCTGTGCAAAAAGCAATCACTTATATGCGCGGAGCGTTCGCACTGGGTGTTCTGACTGAATACGAACCGGATAAACTGGTAGCAGTACGTCAGGCCAGCCCGCTTATTATCGGTCTTGGAGAAGGCGAAAACTTTATCGGGTCTGATATTCCTGCTCTGCTGGAATATACCCGCAACGTATATATTCTGAACGACGGCGAAATGGCTGTATTGACACGGGATGCTGTCGAATTAATGACGATTGAAGGCAACTTTATTTCTCGGGAAATGATTACTGTCGATTGGGATGCTGTTACCGCAGAAAAAGGCGGTTATGAGCACTTCATGCTGAAAGAAATCCACGAGCAGCCAAAGGCTTACCGCGATACCATGCGCGGACGCATGAATGCTGCAGGCAACAAAGTCATTCTGCCTGAGCTTAACCTGACAGAAGAACAAATCAAGAACATCCGAAATATCCAGATCGTCGCTTGCGGTACTGCTTATAACGCAGGTCTCGTAGGACGTAACCTGATTGAGTCCCTGGTGCGTATTCCGGTAGAGAATGACATTGCTTCCGAATACCGTTACCGTGCGCCGATCGTGACTCCGGAAACACTGGTTATCGTAGTCAGCCAATCCGGTGAAACTGCAGATACACTGGCCGCTCTTCGTGAAGGTCAAGCCAACGGAGCCCATGTTCTGGCAATCACCAATGTAGTAGGCAGCTCTATTGCCCGGGAAGCCAACAGTGTACTGGTAACACTGGCTGGCCCGGAAATCGCTGTAGCATCGACCAAAGCTTATACTTCCCAGCTGATCGCATTCACTTTGCTGGGTCTGTACCTGGCTGAAGTACGCGGTACCCAGTCCGAGCCTGAAGTTGCCAAGATTCTGGCAGCTATGCAGTCCCTGCCTGAGCAAGTAGAAGTAATCCTGGCTCAGAAAGACGCAATCAAAGCCTATGCTGAACAAATCGCTGAGCATAAGCACCTCTTCTTCATCGGCCGCGGCGTAGATTACGCAGTTGCCCAAGAAGGATCGCTGAAGCTGAAAGAAATCTCTTACATTCACTCCGAAGCTTATGCTGCGGGTGAACTGAAGCATGGTACACTGGCGCTGATCGAAGAAGGCGTTCCTGTCATTGCCCTGGCAACCCAGGAATCCGTACTTGAGAAGACTGTCAGCAACATCAAAGAAGTGAAAGCCCGCGGCGCACATGTCCTGGCGATTACTCATGAAGAACACAAAAACGATCTGCTCAGATCCGTTGATCAGGTGTTCGTGATTCCTCAGACTCTGCCGCTGCTGACCGCTGCTTTGTCCGTAGTGTCGCTGCAGTTGCTGGCCTACTACGCGTCATTGGCTCTGGGTCATGATGTTGATAAGCCGAGAAACTTGGCTAAGAGTGTTACTGTGGAGTAAGGGAGTTCGGGCATTCTTTCAAAAAATGTCTGGTGATAAATAAGTAGTGAACCAGTAGTAAATATCGGGAACCGATAACAAAAGTCTTGAACCACTATATAAATGATAGTACATCAGAGAGCCGCCTGAATGAAATATTCAGGCGGCTCTCTTTTTTTATAAGGTAAGTCAGGATTCGAAGAGTGGTATTTATATGGTATTATTTGTATCTAGAGATATAGGAGGGGGTGATGGATCATTAACACAAACAAAGTCATCCGTCTAAGACGACTGTTCATCTGTTCAGGTCTTGGATTGTTACTGATTGTTTCCGGGTGCGCACTGAAGACGAAAGAAGAAGCAAAGCCAAAGTCTGTAAGCGTACCTGCAGATGAAATGATCTCCATACCCTGGAATGAAGGTTGGTCACTCGCGATCAGTATCACCCGGGCATTCCAGTTGAACTCCGAGGCAACGATGAAGTTATGTATGAAATTTCTGGCGATACGAGTTACTTATGCGTGAAGTCTGAGGGGAAACTCGAAAGTATGAACAAGGGAGGGAACAGCAAGAAAGCGGGAGAGCGTTTCTACTGGAACCCATTCTTCGGGGATTCTCAGGTGCAACCCGCTGACATCGGAACTTAATCAGGATATTGCCCTTGCCGATCACGACTGCAGACGGTGGCGGAGGTATGACATTCAAAGCCGATATCATTGCAAGCCTGGAATTCCCCCGGCAAGAAGGGGTTTACCAGACCATCTCCGACGAGAATTTGAAGGAGATAGAATCTGCTTACACAAAATGAAAGTAAATATCTAGAGTGGACCCCGAAAGTTAAAATCTAGTGGTATCATGAGCCGTCCTTAAAACATTAAGGGCGGCTTTATGTATTTAAGAGCATTAAATCACCAGGCTGTCGAGGGTATTAACTATACCAGCTAATAGCTTGTCAACATTACCAGTAAAGTGATTCTAAATCATGTGGTATAGTTAAAATGAGGCATGCCAAAAAACCCTCCAATTTTCTTTGTGTCTTGGAAGGTTATGCCAATAATATTTTTTAAATTGGACGAAATTCCTTTTTATTTTTTAAGATCGCATAGAGCCAATGGACGAGTTTATTTGCACATGCGATTAGAGCTACTTTATGTGGTTTTCCTTCAGCTCTCTTACGTTCATAGAACGCTTTGATTCGCATATTTCGGGAGCGTATAAGTCCACACTGAACAGCCATCACCAGTGCGTAACGCAGCTGCCTGGAACCACGTTTCGTGATTCGGTTTCGAGTCGCTGTAAACTTACCGGAAGCAAAGACACTCGGGTCAATGCCTGCGAAGGCGACTAACTTCTTAGGATGATCAAATCGTTCGACTTCTCCTATTTCGGATAAAATTGTTGCAGCAATTTTATGCCCAATCCCGGGAATCGACTGAATTAATTCATACTCTTCAATTTCTTCAGCCAGAGCATCTATGTTCTGTTCCAGTTCAGCAAGATGCTCTTGGTATTGAAGAATAAGGGTAATAAGAACTCTCATATTGATTAAATGACTTGCATACATGGTTTGCTGAAATGGATTTTGTTTTGCCGCATCTACTAATCGTTGAACCCGTTGGTTAATCCAGTCCTCTGAACGCCCCCGTTTCGAAGAAAGCAGTTCTTTCATCTTAGCTCTAAGTGTATCTTCATCCGTCTGTAAAACTAAATATGAGGTTGGGAATTCACTTAAAAACCGCAGTGAAACACCGGAATACATAGCTCCAAACACGCCTTTATAACCCGGGAAAACCTGATCTAAAACAGCTTGGAATTGCAGTTTAGTCGATACACACATCTTTGAAAGAGTCTCATATTGCCTTGTAAGATAGCGCAGATTGAGAAGTTGCACACCTCTTTTCTTAAAAGGTTCAAACTCTTCCCTGTAGTACAACTCACCCAATAGGTAAGCGTCAGCAGCATCCGTCTTTACTTTACGAAGCTGAGACTTTCTAAGCCGATTGGAGATTAGCGGGTTAATGACAATGTAAATATAGTGATGTTCCTCTAAGAACTGAACAACAGGGCTTTGGTAATGTCCTGTTGCTTCTAGAATAAGCAAAGGACGTTGTTTGGATACCGATTCAACGTCCTTTAAAACTTGATGTAGATTTGCTAGGCCATCACGAGTGTGCTCGAAGTGGAATGTCCCTCTGAAGAGCTTTCCGCGCGCTAAAAAGGCTTGTCCATGACTTTCTTCTTTTGAAATATCTAGACCGACAACTGGATTCATTTCATCTCATCTCTCCCTGTAAGTTTAAATTCACCGGCATCCCTACGGTTCTTCTTGTCGCTCCATAGCATCGCTTGTTATACGGGATCTTACGTCCCAACCAGCCTCAATCATGGTCATGACAAGTAGGGTGAACATTATAGCGCTCGGGATCAAGTCCCACGGGCAGGTACGTTCGACCAGGCTACTTTAATCCTCTATGCAAATGAAAAAAGGATCAACCAGAAAGAACTGGTTGATCTCATAATACGAACTGGCAGGATAGCTCAATAATTCCGCGAATATTCTACATATGTAGTTATTTACGAAGTACTAGTGGAGGTTATTCATGGAAGTTATTATGAAAGACTCAATCGTTCAGTTGGTTCGGGGAGATATAACTAAAACTGAAGTAGAAGCAATAGTCAATGCTGCAAATACTAGTCTGTTGGGTGGAGGCGGCGTAGACGGTGCTATCCATAGAGCTGGGGGAAAAGCAATATTAGAAGAGTGCATGAAGATCCGCAATCAACAGGGTGGCTGTGCAGTTGGAGAAGCGGTAGTTACCACAGGAGGGAACTTGAAGAGCCGTTTGATTATCCATACCGTGGGGCCCGTTTGGAATGGCGGATTGAACAATGAGGAACAAAAGCTAAAAGACTGTTACAGGAATTCATTAACGCAAGCGGAGTTAAACGAAGCTACAAGTATTGCTTTTCCAAATATAAGTACAGGTATATACAAATATCCGAAAGACTTAGCCTGCTACATAGCCGTAGAGGAAGTGTCTAAGTACTTATTAAATAAGGAAACAAATATTAAGAAAGTAGTATTTGTATGTTTTGATGAAGAGAACTTTAAAATATACAAGAATGAACTAAAGAAGTATTGAGATTGACTAATTAGAGATTGAAAAATCACTAAAAATAAAGCAAATGGCTCCGCCCTTATTATCAAAGGGCGGAGCCATTTGTGATTTCTTTAATCAGCAATAATACACTTTCTCTACCTTATATAAAGTATCCTCAATCACCGGGCAGAGAGCAGCATCTGCTTTGTAGAATTTTACCCGGAAATATAAGCTTTTCAGGAAATTCTTAATATTATTTTTTTGCCTGAAGGCAGGAATTCGGGGCTCTTCTCAACCTCACCAAAACGTTGAATCCATTGCGCTACGTCAGTCTGACTAAGCAGTTTTCTGTTTAAAACACTGATTACGGGTCTGACCATCCGCTCATCCTCACCATCGGAATATACCCGTTCGGTTATGGTCATCTTGTCGTAAACCAGGTCGAGGATGGTGAAGAGGTCAGCTTGATCCAGTTCGGAGCATTGGGCCAAATCATCTAAAGCATCTGCCCCATGGGCTATGGCATGAGCCCAGCCCTTTTCTTCGTCATACCCGCGGTAATCCCGCTCTTCCTGCACACTGTAGAACACTTTCTCTTTGATCTGGTGAACTTGCTCTCTTGAGAGGAAGGGGGATTCCCTATGCTTCATGATGAGAAGCGGGATGACCAGCATAGAGAAAGACCGGGTGAATACAGAGTCTGTATTGCTTTCACCGAGCTTATAATGCAAATGGTCAGTATCCAATAGGGCAGGGAGAAGTTGCTCCAACTCGTCTTCAGAAAGCGAATTACCGGGAATCCAATGGGATAAGGTTGTATAGATTAGATCATCACGCAGCCCGGCATCCACAGAACCGATGTTATGTATCATTTCTTGTACCAGCTGGAAGGGTTCCGAAGGTGTCTGGTAGTCATTTTCTTTGATTAGTATCAACTGATCTTTTAAATTCATGGTTTGAGCTCCTACTGGGTATTTTCCGGACTCTTCTCTTACTATAAGATACAGGCACGATGGGATACAACTTCATCATATCTTAATGCAATCTTAATGTCTTTGAGGAATCCTTAACGCTATATTAATGCCGGAAATGATAGGCTGAACTTGGAAGTAAATGATAGTTTACTCCGCAGAATTCGAACAGTTCCTTGCCTCTATAATCACGGAATATTCTTCTGTGGTCTTTTTGTTGTGTCTGAGTGAGAGTATAGATGCTGCACAATCAAGAATTTTACAAAATAACAAGCGAGTGGTGAAACCCGTGATCTCATTTTTAAAACGATTTCTGATCGGCAGGCCCTTAAAGTCTACTGAGTTAGGGGAGCAAAAGCTAAATAAAAAGAAAGCGCTGGCCATACTGTCTTCAGATGCCTTGTCTTCCGTTGCGTACGGGCCGGAACAAATCTTGATTGTTCTCGTTACGATTGGGGCAGCTGCCTTCTGGTATTCCATTCCGATTGCGATTGGCGTATTGGTATTGCTGACCGCACTCATTTTGTCCTACCGGCAGATTATTTTTGCTTATTCGCATGGTGGTGGAGCCTATGTGGTATCCAAGGAAAACCTGGGGAAATACCCCGGACTGATTGCCGGCGGTTCGCTGTTGGTGGACTATATTTTAACGGTGGCAGTAAGTATATCGGCTGGTGCGGACGCAATTACCTCAGCATTTCCAAGCCTGCATGAGCATAAAGTAGTTATCGCTATCGTCTTCGTGATCCTGATTACGATTCTGAACTTAAGGGGGGTAACGGAATCCGCTTCCGTACTCGCCTATCCCGTTTATTTATTCGTGCTGGCCTTATTCATTCTGATTGGTACAGGCCTGTATAACATTTTAACCGGTAACGTTCCGGCAGAGCTGCATACCTCATTGGGCACGCCGGTAGCGGGGATCAGTCTATTCCTGCTGCTGCGCGCATTTTCTTCCGGGAGCTCTGCGTTAACGGGTGTAGAAGCGATATCCAATGCCATTCCGAATTTCAAAAGTCCGGAGGCTTCTAACGCCGCCAAAACCTTAGTGGCCATGGGAGCCTTACTTGCTGTTATGTTCTCAGGAATTGTTGTGCTGGCCTATTACTATGGTATAGCTCCCCGTGCTGATGTGACGGTCGTGTCGCAAATTGCCGAGCAAACGTTCGGCCGCAATGCGATGTATTTCTTCATACAGGGGACCACTGCATTAATACTGATTCTGGCTGCCAACACCGGGTATTCCGCATTCCCATTGCTGGCTGTGAATCTGGCCAAGGATAAGTTCATTCCGCGGATGTTCACCATGCGTGGAGACCGGCTGGGTTACTCTAACGGTATTATTATCCTGGGTGTTCTGTCTATGCTCCTGATTTATGTATTTGAAGGGAAGACAGAGCAATTGATCCCCTTATATGCTGTAGGTGTGTTCATTCCCTTTACGCTGTCACAGACAGGGATGATGGTTAAGTGGCTCCGGGAAAAACAGGCAGGCTGGCTGCAAAAATTCATCATCAACACCGTTGGTGCTCTAATCAGCCTTATTGTTACGATGATGTTCTTCTTGACCAAGTTCACACAGGTCTGGCCGGTATTTGTATTTTTGCCGATTCTCCTTCTGGTGTTCCACCGGATTCATAAGCATTACGAGGCAGTGGCTGACCAGCTCAGAATAACCACCTGTGAGGAAACGATTAAGATTGAAGGCAATGTAATCATCGTGCCGGTTGCCGGAATCACTCATGTGGTGATGAACTCCTTGGAATATGCCAAATCGCTGAATCCGCAGCAGATTATCGCCGTGTATGTGCCCTTCGAAAGAGAAGAGGAAGCCATATTCGAGGAGAAATGGAAAAAGTGGCAGCCGGAAATAAGATTAGTGACTTTGTATACTCCCTATAGAAGCATCGTACAACCGTTGACCAAGTTCATTGATACGATCAATTGGAAGGCCGCAGAGTTGAATCATAGGGTAACGGTCATCATTCCACAGTTCATTCCGAAGAAAGGCTGGCATAACATCCTTCATAATCAATCGAGTCTGCTGATACGTGCCCGGTTACTGTTCCGCAGTGATGTTATTGTCACTACAGTGCCTTATCATTTGAAGAAGTAATTTATTATATAAAAAAGCCTGCACCCCCATTCCCGGGCGTGCAGGCTTTTGGCTATTTCATCCCTAAGCTAAAGCCTACGCGGCCTGCTTAGACGGCAGCATGCGGCGGATAAGCTTCGCCAGCTCCATCACGATGACCGAGCCAAGGGCGAGGCCTGTGGCAGTCAGCCAGTGGTCCATTCCGAAGGAAGCGGGGATGGAGAAGATGTCTCTGACGCCGGGCAGGACAGCAATGCCGTAGAAGGCAAAGCAGACCATCACTGCGCCGATCACATATTTGTTGCTGAAGAAGCCGGCTTCCACAGAGGTCTGGCTGTTGGAGCGGGCCGCGAAGGTCTGGAGCGTACGCGCCAGAATCAGCGTGGTGAAGGCCATCGCGATGCCCATTTCATCGGAATGCTGCAGCCCGATATACTGGGAGACAATGACGGCAATCCCGATCAGCAGCCCGCGGGTAATGACAGCCTGCATCATGCCTCCGGCGAAGATGCCTTCGCCAATGTCCCGCGGCTTGCGGCTCATTACATCCGGCTCAGCCTTCTCCATGCCCAGGGCAATGGCCGGCAGGGAATCGTTGGCCAGGTTAATGAACAGTAACTGGATGGCGGTAAACGGGTTGATCCAGTCGAAGATCAGCGCGAACAGGATGGCGATGATCGCCCCCAAATTGCCGGCGAACAGATAGGCAATGGCCTTCTTGATGTTGTCGAACACCGTCCGGCCGACAGCGACCGCATTGACGATGGATACGAAGTTATCATCGGTCAGGATCATGGCTGCGGAATCCTTGGCTACATCAGTTCCGCTGCCCATGGCTACACCGATATCGGCCTGCTTTAGGGCCGGGGCATCATTGACGCCGTCGCCGGTCATGGCGGTGATTTTACCTTTACGCTGCCAGGCACGGACAATTCTGATCTTATTCTCCGGAGAGACACGGGCATAGACGCCAATCTGCTCCAGCCTGCTGTCCAGCTCCTCCTCGGACATGGCATCCAGCTCCTGGCCGGTGACCGCGATCTCATGCTCAGCCATCAGTCCGATATCGCGACCAATCGCCTGAGCGGTGGTCTTATGGTCCCCGGTAATCATGATCGTGCGGATACCCGCCTTGTTGGATTCAGCAATGGAGCCATATACCGCCTCGCGCGGCGGATCAATCATCGCTGAGAGGCCAACCAGCACCAGGTTCTGCTCATCTTCAAGGCCTACTTCGGTGACGGTATTTGGCACGGTCTTATAGGCATAAGCAAGCACCCGCAAGGCTCGGCTGGAGAACTGCTCGTTAGCTTCGGTGAAGCGTTCCAGAACCTCCGGTGTCAGCGGGACCTCCTGGCCGCTCAGCAGCACGTGGGTACATCTGCTGAACAGGACATCCGGGCCGCCTTTGGTAAGCAGGGCTTTCTGGCCGTCGAAGGTATGCAGCGTCGTCATCAGTTTGCGTTCCGAGTCGAACGGCAGCTCGGCTTCGCGCGGGAAGTTATCGCGGATCTCGCGGTAATCCCGGTTCTTGCTGTTACTGAAGGCAATCAGCGCAACCTCTGTAGGGTCACCCAGCTCTTTGCCTTCCTCGTTAATGTTGGAATCGTTGCAGAGTACGGCGATATGCAGCAGTCTGCGGGCTTCTTCCGACCATTCATCGGCCTGCAGGCTGAACTGCTCCTGCGATCCTTCCGGCAGGAAGTAATCGACAACTGTCATTTTATTCTGTGTCAGCGTACCGGTCTTATCTGTACAAATTACACTGGTTGATCCCAGGGCTTCAACAGCGGGCAGTTTGCGGATAATGGCGTTCTGCCGGGCCATCTTGTTGGTGCCTACGGAGAGCACGATGGTTACAATCGAGGACAATGCCTCGGGAATCGCGGCGACGGCTACAGCGACGGCGAACATAAGGGCATTTAGAATCGCTTCGGTCGTGTCGACCGTATCGTTCGAGAGCCAGACGCGTGCAGCCTGAATGGAGAAGATGAGGATGGACAAGCCGAGAACGGCCAGGCCCAGCTTCTTGCCGAAGCTCTCCAGCTTGCGCTGAAGCGGAGTCTGCTTCGCTTCTGCACTCTCGATCAGACCGGCAATCTTCCCAAGCTCAGTGCCGAGAGCAGTTCCTGTAATGACCAGCGTTCCCCGGCCATAGACAACGAGCGAGCCGCTGAAGGCCATATTGCGCCGGTCTCCAAGCGGAGCGTCATGATCAATAGGCTGAATATGCTTCTCTACGGCTTCGGATTCTCCGGTCAGCATTCCTTCGTCAATCCTCAGGCTCCCGGATTCAATAATCCGCCCGTCCGCAGGCACGTAATCGCCAGCCTCCAGGAAGACGATATCACCGCGGACCAGTTCCCTCGCGGGAATGGACAGCAAGGCTCCGTCCCGGATGACCTTGGCTTCAGGCGCAGACATTTTGCGCAGTGCGTCAAGCGAGCTCTCGGCCTTACGGGTCTGGACAACGCTGATCACAGCATTCAGAATCAGCACTACAAAGATAATGACGGATTCCATCACATGCCCCATCACAATCTGAACTGTTGCTGCTATGAGCAGCACAATAACCATCGGATCTTTGAAATTCTCCAGAAACAGCTTCCAGAGCGGGTCTTTCTGTTTACCTTTTAACTCATTGTAGCCGTCCTTGGTGAGCCGGTTGTCTACTTCAGCAGACGTAAGCCCTTTGGTCTGGCTCTGCACTTCTTCCAGGGTGTCTGTCACACTGCGGCGGTAATACTCCATCAGGTACAAGCTCCTCTCCAGTTTTTCATTCTCTGTATGGTCCAAATCTACGTTAGAAAATATGACAAGTTTCAACATTTCTCGTTCAGACAGTTAAATACTTATACCCAGATGGACGATGTTCGTATAGAATAGAATGAAAAAATTGAAAACTACAACTCCGTTAAGGACAAGGAATGTCTGGAACAACGGAGGGTACAAAACATGAAAAACACTTTATTAGGTTCTTTGTATTTATCGCTCGCTGCCAGCATCTGGGGCGGGATGTATGTGGTTGTAAAATACGTGGTGGACGTTGTACCGCCGCTTGAATTAGTATGGATCCGCTATGTAATTGCGGTTATTGCATTGCTCCTTATTGGTATTATTACCAGACAATCGTGGCGTATCGAGAAACGGGATATCCTGTTGATTGTCATGATTGGCGTGATTGGAAATACCATTTCAATCGTAACCCAAGAGATAGGCACGATGCTCTCTACCGCACAAATGGGTGCGATCATTACCGGGGCGACACCTGCATTTATGGTTCTGTTTGCGCGGATTATTTTGAAAGAGAAGATCACCTTTAAAAAGGCCTTTTCCGTTATTTTAGCAACGCTCGGTGTCGGTATTATTGTCGGAAATGCGGACATTGATCCATCGCTTCAGCTCGGCGGGATATCCCTGCTCGTTGCGGCGCTTTCCTGGGGTGGTTATTACTCGGAGAGCAGATTGGCTTGTCCTTTTGGGCAGGGACCGTTCTGATTTGTATGGGAGTTGCTGGTCATTAAGGAAAAATAAGTGTGGAAACATTGGGTCGTCCTCATTTGAGGGCGGCCTGATTTCCGTTCTGCAGAGAGGATAGTGCGGGGGTACTCCCGAATACAGATGAATGGGAAGCATGTAAGCGTTAAGAAAGGAAGTGCAAAATGGTTGTATTAAGATTCACGCAGGCTTTATTGAAGGAAATGAAAGCTGCACCGATAGAGAATGAGCTAACCGCTCCGTTATTCAGTTGGCACACGAATATGATATGGGTAAATAGACGGAAGCATATCCTCCTCATCAATGATCTAAGCCGGTTGAGTGTGATTTTTAACGGGGTAAGATCGGCTCAGTTAAATAGTTTAACCGATAAGTTCCGCACAGAATTGAGGGATTATCTGGTAAGTGAAGGAATTGAACCGAAGTTAATTGAATCGTATATGAAAGACAGCCAGCAGATCAATATAGCTAGAACTAACAATAGAAGTGTCTTAGGAACAATGAAAGAAGTAACCTTCTTTAATGATCATGCACAAGGAGAACACGCAAGTAAGGAAGAGCATATGAAATGGCTGAACAGAATAATTCACAAACCTATAGATTATGAAAAACCCATAGACGTATTCAAAAAAGCAATTGAAAAGCATTATTTGTAAGGACCGGAGGAACTGACAATGATCACAGAGCTTAATAAAGAGGACTTTTATAAGATACGGCATCTCACAGATCCATGTAAAAATATTGAGGCCAAGGCTATAGTTGATGGGATGAACCCGGGTAGGGTCTACGCAGATCATCCGACAGAACCAACAGCAGCGTTAATCTGGATTCAGGGACAGCAGGGGTTTCAAGTCGTTGGTGATGCGTGGAGTTCAGTGTTTGCAGAGAAGCTGGGCGAATACATGCGAACCGTTATAGAACCTGAGCTACAGAAACAAGGGATCAATTGGGTCGAGATCGGTGCGGAGATGGATACCTGGGATGAAACGCTAAGTGCCATCTTCGGGGACCGTAATATTTCGGCGGAAAATCAGCATGTGTTCTGTGCAGGAGAGCAAGCGGGAGCTGTGGAATTTCAAGCTAATGAAATAACGATCCGGTCAATCAACAGGGAGCTGCTTACGTCAAGGCGATTAGAGAACCATTCATTTGTAGAAGAGAAAATACTGCATTACTGGGAGTCGGCAGATGTTTTCCTTCAGCAGGGACTGGGGTGTTATGCCGAGTATAATAACCAGGTCGTGAGTTTGTGTTTCTCGGCTTTTATTGCAAAAGAGACGCATGCGATTGATATCGAGACCCTGGAAGGATACAGAGGAAGAAATTATGGCACGGCAGTGGCTACTGCACTGTTACAAGAATTCAGACGAAAAGGAATCCGGCCTTACTGGGACTGTACTCCGGAGAACACAGGCTCTATCCGTATAGCTCAAGCAATCGGGATGAAGCCGGATTTTGACTATCGGATATTCTGGTATAAGTTCTCGTGAGGGAATCATGACTGATTCTAGTTAAAGCTATAGGGTTTGAAATTGCAGGGTGTATGCTAGGAGACTCGCGCTCAAGTTCTAACAGTTATTCCTGTGATTAAAAAGGTTGAAATCAAAAAAATCAACTACCAGGGGGAGCCTATTGTGGGTGAACCGCTGAAGTTAATACTAGATCAATTAATATCACCGAGACTAATACAATTCGGACTGAAATGGCAAAGGGCAAATTGAAAAGAACACTTCGTTAGGACAGATACATAATCCATCGCCAATGTATATATTGCCCTTCCTATATGCTAAAAACGGGCAAAAGGATAAAGCTTGTGACTTGTTGGAAAATAGAAATTCAACTATTTGTAGTGGGGAAATAACTAAAGAAGATATTAAGAAGAAGTTATTAGCGATCTAAAATAGCAATAGGCAACAGAAGTCTCTAAGAATGTGCTAATCACTCTATTAAGATGCAGTAATCTTACTGCAATTCTGATGACACTGGTAGATTAAAATAACTTGAAGGCAGGAAACCGTGTTGAACCGGACTTTTCTTTATATTATGTTGTTTATAGTATTCATCCTCTTGTTATCCATGGTTGAGCCGTCAGTCATGCATGGGGTACTCGGTGCGGTCATACTGACTTTGTTTAAATATCTGGACACGTTCGTACACGAACTCGGACATTATTTGGCAGGGAAGTTAATGGGGTACCCAATAAAATTAGTGGTCATAGGTGACCGGAAACAGTTGTGGAGTGCAGATATCTTCGGCACATCCTTTATATTCTGCTACGGATTTGGCGGGTTAACGTTTATAGAGAGCGGCAAAAAGGCCAGCAGGCTGCGTCATTCTATTTTTGCTCTCGGCGGGGTAATGTTCCAGACGTCTGTAATTGGCATCATCTACTTCACGCTTGGCATTGGCAGTGAACATAATTATTATCTTCCGCTGCTATTCATAGTTCTGAATGCATGGACAATAATAGTTAGTTTATATCCAAGAGATTTTGTCCGGTATGGAAAGTTTTATCCCAGTGACGGATTGCTCTTGAAAAGGATACTACAGGCAAAGACGCCTGCGGACATCGGGTTGTAGCATGACTGGACTGAAAGGTAGTACAGGCATCAAAGACTTTACTTTTCTAAAGTATATATAAAAAAATAGCCTCCTTATGAAAATAATAATTACCTGCTATAGTTTGTCTCGAGGCAATTGAATGCCAAAGAAGGAGAGACAATTATATGACAGATAAGCAGCACCATGAGCAGGCAGTCATGAACGGGCCGGAGATTATTATGAATAAACTCCATCAGCTGGAACGGAAAGTTCAACGGCTGGAGGGCATCGAAGAGATAAAAAAACTGAAAGCACGCTATTTCCGTTTTGTGGATGAGAAGAACTGGTCTGAATTAGCAGAAATTTTCACAGCTGAGGTCAAACTCGAACCTGATGGACATGTGTTCAAAAACGGGGAAGAATTCAGTAAAGTGATAAACGATCTAGTCGGAAAGGCACCTTCCGTTCACCATGGACATATGCCGGAGATTGATTGGATAGATGAGAATCACGCGAAGGGTGTTTGGGCAATGGAAGATTTATTGAGTTTTCCTGATAAGGGCGACTCGCCTCCAGGACATAACGGGTATGGTCAATATAGAGAATCCTACGAGCGTGTAGATGGTGTATGGAAAATCAGCAGTTTAAACTTAACCCGGTTCCGGATGGATCCGCTGGCTAACTGGGAGGAGAAATGAATACATCTGCAAGAAAAACAGAGATGCTGGAAACCTTCAACTATCGGCATGCAACCAAAGAATTTGACCCGGAGAGAAAAATTTCTAAAGAGGATTTTCAATTTATTCTAGAGGCTGGCCGGCTATCTCCAAGCTCGGGCGGAAATGAGCCATGGAAATTCATTGTTGTGCAGAGCCCGGAATTCAGAAATGAATTGGCTCCATATGCATATGGCGCAGTTCGGCAGCTGCCCACATCGAGTCATTTTGTTATGATTTTAGCCAGGAAGGACCTTACCTATGATTCTCCTTATTTAAAAGAGCAGCAAACTCAAACCTTGGAGATGCCTCTGGAAATTTACAAGGGAATGAAGCCGGCATATGCCCAATTTTATCATGACCTGCATTTGGATTCAGAAAGAGCTTTGCTGGACTGGTCCTCCAAACAGACATTTATTGCACTTGGAAACATGATGACGGCAGCGGCGCATATTGAAATCGATTCATGCGCCATTGAAGGCTTCAATCTGGATGCCGTTAATGACCTGCTTCAAAAGAAAGGACTTCTGGGACAGAATGAATATAGCTTAAGTGTCATGGCAGCCTTCGGTTATCGCGTCCGGGAAGGGCGCTCTAAAAAAAGACGTCCGATGAAAGATATCGTACAGTTTGTCTAACGAATTGTCCTTTTTATGAGGATTGCTGGACAGGAGAATCCCATTCATTTTTCCAGTGATTGATCTGCTCAAATACCTTCGAGAAGGCTTTTCCCTTATCGGTAATTGAATATTCGACGGTTACGGGTACCGTTGGAAAGACCAGGCGGTTTAACATTTGATGTTCTTCTAAATTCCGTAATGTATCTGTTAGGCCCTTCGTATTGACGTTACCTAAATTCCGTCGGAGTTGGTTAAAACGCTGAGGTTCCCTAAGAAGCTGTGTCATCACCAGAAAAGTCCATTTTCCTGAAAGAAACTGTAAAACCTCAGATATTGAATCAATACAGCTACTCTCAAACTTTGATTCTTCCAATGCGCTCATCTCTCATTCTTTTATGATATCGAACTAAAAAATAAAGTAACTAATTTAATTATAGTATAGTGAAAAAGATTAGGACTGTCACTGGGAGTTGTATACTGATTTGGTTATTCGATGAGATGTAATGATGCCAGGCTACCGGTAAGATCGGTGGCCTGTTTTTTTATGCAGTAATTAACTGATTGTTCCATTTCGCTATTTTATGCCTGGTACAGAGCAGGAACCAAAAATAGTGGTATTTTTCCCAATGAGGGGTTCCTTATGTCTGAGAGAGTCTGGCACTATAATATGAATGCGGTTACATAAAACCGAGGATTGAATATAAAAGGGGAGGCAAAGTATGAAAAGTATGAAGCGTGTTCTAGCGGGGATCTCTACACTGGTTTTGATGTCATCTGCTCTGGCAGCGTGTGGAGGCAATAATAATTCAAGCTCATCCGGCGCAAACGCAACAACTGCTCCAGCAGCTAATACTGCTGCAGAGGCTACAACTGCTCCAGCAGCAGGATCTGGTGAGAAAGTTACTATCAATCTCTGGAGCTTCACGGACGAGATTCCAAACATGACCAAGAAGTACATGGAGCTACATCCTGAAGCGAATGTGGAATTCAAAACTACGATTGTCGCAACTACAGATGGAGCTTATCAGCCTGCTCTTGACCAGGCGCTGGCCGCTGGCGGAAAAGATGCACCAGATATTTACGCTACTGAAGGGGCATTCGTACTCAAATATACACAAGGCGATGCATCCACTTTTGCCGCCAATTATGCTGACCTGGGCCTTACCGATCAAATGGTTAAGGACGCAGGCATCGCTCAATATTCTGTTGATATCGGCAGCAAAGACGGTCAGCTGAAAGGTCTGGGCTATCAGGCAACAGGCGGAGCCTTTATCTATCGCCGCTCGCTTGCCAAGGATGTGTTTGGAACAGATGACCCGGCTACTATCAAGACTGAAATCGGTCCAGGCTGGGATAAATTCTTCAGTGCAGCAGAGAAGCTGAAAGCTAAAGGATATGCCGCAGTTTCTGGTGACGGCGATATCTGGCACGCGGTCGAGAACAGTTCTGATAAAGGCTGGATTGTCGATGGCAAGCTGCATATTGATCCGAAGCGCGAAGAGTTCCTCGATCTTTCCAAGAAGCTGAAAGACAATGACTATTACAACGATACGACAGACTGGCAAGAAGCCTGGTTCGCTGATATGAACGGTACTGGTGCAAAACCGGTCTTCGGTTTCTTCGGTCCTGCGTGGCTCATTAACTATACGTTAAGCGAACATGCAGTAGAAACAAAGGGTGACTGGGCAGTTACTGAATCACCAACAGGCTTCTTCTGGGGAGGCACTTGGTTGCTCGCTAACAAAGATGTAGTCAAGGACGAAGCCAAGAAACAAGCCGTTGCCGACTTTATCAAGTGGGTAACACTCGACACCTCTGAAACCGGACTCCAGTACTCCTGGGCTAACGGAACAATGAAAGCTGGCGAGCAAGGAGCGAAGGACAGCGTTGCTTCCTCCGTTGTTATGGATAAATCTAAAGGTGATTTGGAATTGGTTGGCGGACAGAACATTTTCGATATCTTTGTTCCAGCTAATGCCAACGCTTCCGGTAAGAACTTGACTGCATTCGACGAAACGATCAACAAGCTCTGGCGTGATCAAGTACGCGAATATACTGCAGGCAACAAAGACCGTGCTAAAGCGATCGAAACCTTCAAACAGCAAGTCAAAGATCAACTGAATATCGATAGCGAATAAAAAGCAATCGAAGGGGCGGGGGAGTCATCCCGCCCCTTCATATCAACTAAAGGGGTGAGAGCATGCGCCGCAATGGTGTGAACTACTCTAAATTTGGCTATATTTTTACGTTTCCGTTTGTTTTGGCATTTCTGATCTTCTCGCTGTATCCTATTTTATACACCGCATTCATCGGGTTCACCGATTTGCAGGGATTAATACCAAAACCAATACATATTTTGGATAATCCTTTTCAGAATTTCAAAGATTTGATCCTTAGTAACGCCTCTTTCCGAAAATCTCTGATTAACACCGGGATACTCTGGATTGTCAACTTCGTTCCCCAAATTCTTCTTGCACTCTTGCTTACTGCATGGTTTACGAACCAGCGTCTCAAAATAAAAGGACAAGGTTTCTTCAAGGTTCTGCTGTATATGCCTAATATTATTACTGCGGGTACAATCGCCTTGCTTTTCAGTACTCTGTTTGGCTATCCAATGGGTCCAGTAAACAGTTTCTTTGAAATGATGGGTTGGTCCGACGCTCCGATCTACTTCCTTCAGGATAAGACGACAGCGCGGGGCATTGTGGCGTTCATCCAGTTCTGGATGTGGTACGGGAACACCATGATCATTCTGATCGCAGGTGTTATGGGTATCAATCCCGCGCTCTTCGAGTCTGCAGCGATTGACGGTGCAAACGGAGTTCAAACGTTCTTCCGGATCACGCTGCCAAGTTTACGTACAATTCTACTATTCACACTGATTACATCTATGGTCGGTGGCTTGACCATGTTTGATATTCCGCAGCTCTTCCTTGCGGGCGGACCGGATGACTCTACGCTTACCACGTCCATGTTCATTTATGGGCAAGCCTTTAAGGGAAGCTATTTATACAATCGCGCTGCTGCTGCGAGTATGATTATGTTCTTGATTTCAGGGGTATTGTCTGTACTTGTGTTCTATTTAATGCGTGACCGTGACGCGGCAAGACTTAAAAAAATCGAAAAAATGCACCGGAAATCCGCCAAGAGCAGCCATAAGGGGGGCGTATCACATGAACAATAATAAAAAAGACGGAAACGTCACCCGGAGGATCAACAAGACGATTGTCTATATCGTCTGTATCTGTCTGGCGGTACTCAGCGTTCTTCCGTTTTGGATCATGTTTGTAAACGCCACCCGCTCTTCGGCAGAAATTCAAAGCGGTATCTCACTGTTTCCTTCGACACATATGATGGACAACCTACGGGTACTGCTCGAAAAGAGTTTCGATCCGATTCAGGGGTTCATGAATTCATTTATTATCTCTTCTTCAGCAACTCTCTTAACGGTCTATTTCTCCTCCCTGGCGGCTTATGGTCTTGTGACCTATAGCTGGAAGCTGCGCGGGGCATTCTTTACCTTTATTTTGTGCGTAATGATGATTCCTTCTCAGGCAAGTGCCATCGGATTCTATCAGTTCATGTATAAAATCCATTGGACCAACAGCTTTCTCCCACTGATTCTGCCTGCGATTGCAGCGCCGGCGGTAGTGTTCTTTATGCGCCAATATCTGCTGGCAACGCTGTCGATAGAGATCGTGGAAGCAGCACGCGTAGACGGGTCTGGTGAATTCAAAACCTTTAACCGGATTATCCTGCCGCTCATGGTTCCGGCAGTGGCGACGCAGGCAATCTTTGCCTTCGTGGGGAACTGGAACAACCTGTTCATGCCGCTGATCCTGCTTACCCAAAAAGATAAGTATACGATGCCAATCATGGTCAGCTTGCTTCGCGGGGATATATACAAGACGTCGTTCGGCTCGATCTACATGGGTCTGGCTTTGACGGCACTGCCGCTGTTTGTGGTGTACTTCCTGCTATCCCGGTATATTATCGCGGGTGTAGCACTGGGTGGCGTCAAAGAATAAACCCACTCAGAATCATCCCAAATTGAGATCTGTTGATTAGCTAAATTATGGTTATAGAAACGTAGTAGACTTTTTCTTGAGGCCGCCACATTGCGGAGATCTGCAGAGGTGTAGAAGATTTACGGAATGAGCGATTTCTTTGCTACTTATTTTGGCTAATCAACAGGCGTACTCCCGATAATGCACAACATTATCGGGAGTTTTTTTATTTTCACATCCATCCATTAGTGTGTATAATAAACGTTACTTGTCCATACGGATGTACTTTATAGCATGCTTAAAACAAAGGAGTTGCCCGCTGCATGATGAGGCTGCAAGATGAATACGCGGTGACAACGGAGCCTGGGAATGCAGAGAGGCTGCTTGAGGCAGAAACAGCCAGACTGGTCCAGCTGATCTCTGCCCTTGTTCCTCATGACGGTACCTTTAGCCAGCGCATACCCGGGCTCTATGTCAGCCGGTATTCACGTACCGATAGGGATACCATCAAAACCTTCTATTCCACCTCGTTTATAATCGTGGCCCAAGGGTCAAAGGATGTCATGATCGGGCAGGAGGTTTATCATTTTGACAAATCGCAGATGATTCTGTTGCCTGTCGCCCTGCCGTTAGCCATGCAGCTCATGGAGGCCAGTTCATCTGAGCCTTATCTTGCCGTGAGGCTGGAGCTTGATCCGCAGCGGATTAGCGAATGGGTCCTGAAGCTATACCCCCAGGGTTTGCCCCCGGTACGTCAGATGAGTAAAGGTTACATTGCTGATGTCAATCTGAGTATCATTAACGCAGTGGCGAGACTGGTGGAATGCCTCCACAATGACGGTGATGCTGAATTGCTTGCCCCGCTGGTTCTGGATGAAATTCTGATCCGGATTCTGCGCAGTCCGATTGGCGCCCAGGTTGTGGAGATGGGGTTCGCGGAGTCGGATATGCAGCGGGTGTCGAAGGTCATAACCTGGCTGCAGGGCAACTTCTCCCGGCAGATGAAGGTTGCTGAGCTGGCAGAGCTGGTACATATGAGTCCATCTTCTTTTCATGTGCATTTCAAGTCCGTCACCTCCATGAGCCCGCTGCAATATCAAAAAGCGCTTCGCCTTCATGAGGCCAGACGTCTGATGTTAGCCAGTGCCATGGACGCGACCACTGCCTGCCGGCTTGTCGGATATGTGAGTGATTCCCAATTCAGCCGGGATTACAGCCGGTTCTTCGGAAATCCGCCAAGCAGAGATATCGCCAGATTACGTCAGCAAACCCACAGAACCGACTGAACCATTCCTTCGGGAAGCCCGCAGCCGCTTGGTCTGCGGGTTTTTGTGTGCGGTCATAAGACCAGTTCGCCCTTCTTGTAGGATCGGGCAAAAAGTGAAAGGGAACAGGCAAAGGTTCCGGTAATGCGCAGACTATAATGAGTGTAGCCTTGTACGCGCGGCGGCAACCGGTTATGCCGCCAGGGTGCACCGGGCAGTTCTACCACATAATAGTTATTGGAGGAATTTAATATGCGTGTTTTTGTCACAGGTGCTACTGGTTTTGTCGGCTCTGCCATTGTACGTGAATTGATAGATGCGGGGCATGAAGTACTCGGCCTCGCCCGTTCGGATGAGGCGGCAGCTGCGCTTGCTGCTGCCGGGGCCGCCATACACCGCGGTTCTTTGGATGATCTGGACAGCCTGCGGCGGGGAGCGGCTGGAGCGGATGGTGTTATCCATGCCGCGTTCATTCACGACTTCTCGGATATTACGGCTGCAGGCGAGTCAGACCGGCTTGCGGTCGAAGCAATAGGGGCCGAGCTTGCGCAGTCCGGCCGGCCGTTAGTCGTAACCTCTGTGATCGGGCATCTAACGCCGGGTCAGCTGGGAACAGAAGAGGATGCACCCTATCCTGGCTCTGTGAAGCATCGCTCGGCCTCGGAGGAAGCGGCCCTTGCATTGGCAGCGCAGGGCGTACGCGTATCGGTGCTGCGGCTCCCGCTATCCGTGCATGGTGATGGCGACATCGGCTTTGTTCCGGGCCTAATCAATATGGCCCGTACTACAGGAATCTCGGGATATGTGGGCGATGGCGCAAACCGCTGGCCAGCTGTGCACCGGCTGGATGCCGCACATCTCTACCGGCTGGCGCTGGAATCAGCTCCTGCCGGAGTTCGGCTGCATGCAATCGGCGATGAAGGTGTGCCGGTCCGTGATATTGCCGGCGTAATCGGCCGCCGGCTCGGGGTACCTGTAGTCAGCATTCCCCCTGAAGAGGCAGGAGGGCATTTCGGCTGGCTGGCTCACTTTGTGGCGCTGGATATCCCAGCTTCGAGCATCTGGACCCAAGAGCAGCTTGGATGGAAGCCTGTGCATCCGGCACTCCTTCCAGATTTGGACCGGGAGCAGTATTTCATACGGAGGTAGAGATGGATTACAAGATAAGACTTGTGAACGAAAGTGATAGAGGCTGCCGCGGGCAGTCTCTTTGTCTTGAAAGCTGCATTCATAAAAGGGCAACTGGAGCTGTCAAAAAAATAAATATCGGATGAGTCAGGGCTTATTGTACAATTGGAGGGATGATGTGAAGTTCCTTTTATTTAGCTTATAGGGAGGAAGAATGGATGAAAATCGGTTTGCTGATTATTGATTTGCAAGAGGTGCATTTGGGCAAGGTGGAACAGAAAGTAATAGATCAGGCCTGCGAGTTCATTAACTATGTCTCGGAGCTGCTGCGCTCCAAAGATCATACGGTGATTCATATCCAGGACATCGAGGGGATGCAGCCTTCCGATGAGGAGAAATTCAAGATTATTCCGGGCATTGAAATTAAGGAGACGGATCTTAGAGTGATGAAGGAATATTCGAATGCTTTTTGGAAGACGGATCTGGAAAAGATTGTGCTGGAGCAGGGCATTGATCTGCTGATTCTCTCGGGATATGCCGCTGAGCACTGTGTACTGTTCACCTATAACGGGGCTATGGAAAGAGGGTTCAAAGCTGTACTTCTGCAGGATGGGATTCTAAGCTCGAAGAGTGACGTGATTCCTGCAACCTACAGGGACCGTAAACTGATCTCATATCCTGTGATTGAAGCGTTAGTGCAGTAAGGGCGTATCGCAGGGCTGGAGGAAGAACAATGGAACGGTATATTGTCTACAATGCGGAGAACAACGATAGAACGGTTGTGGTGCTTCCGGCGCTTGGTGAACGAAAGGAAATATACGCTCATTTAGCTGAGCAATTGCCAGATTTCAGGTTCATAGCAATCGACCTGCCAGGACATAACCAGGACGATCAGGCAGATGTGTCGATTGGAGCTTTTGTACGGGAGATTAAAAGGATTCTGAATGATCTGCAGATTCCGGCAGCACATTTCGCAGGGAATTCCATTGGCGCATGGATGTGTGAGGCTTTTTATGCGGAGTATCCTGCTGATGTGAAATCACTTACTTTGCTCGATGGCGGATATTATTTTCTTGCGGACAGGGAAGAGGATGAGGGGGAGATTACGTTACCCGTCATTGATAGTCTGGAGGAGCTTGAACAGACAGTGGATGAAACCGTCCTGGCGATGGATAAGCTTGCTGAATCTGAACGACAATTATTCAAGGACTATTTAATGAATAACTTCTACCTGTTGGATGATTCTTACATACATCATAGCTGTGAACAAGCCCTTGATCGTCTGAGCAAGGAAGTAACTGCCACCGATTATTGCCTGAAGCAAGCGGCTGATATTCCTTTGATATTGCTGTTGGCAGAAGAGAGTATGGATGAATTCAGTCTGGAGAAAATGCAGCTTTTCAAGGTTGCCCACCCTGATGCGGATGTGAAAATAATCGGCAGAGGCTATCACTTCCTCCCGATTACGAATGCAGCAGATGTGGCAGCGGTGATGCGTAAATTGTTAAGTCCGCAGTAACACCGCTTCTTTAATTCAGCAGAGCATAAGAATACGCCAAAAACACTTCAAGAGCAGTTAAGCGCCTGAAGTGTTTTTGGCGTATTAGGGTCACATTATCAGTTATTTAGCCCCGGTACGGGCTAATTCTTGATGCACGATAGGGGCAACCTTGGTGCCCAATAGCTCAATGGCGCGCAGCACCTCGCGGTGCGGCATGGTGCCTACATTCACATGCAGGAAGAAGCGGGTCACGCCAAGATTCTTGCGCAGCAGGAGGATCTTCTCGGCTACATATTCGGCATCGCCGACATAGAGTGCGCCGCGCAGGCTGCGGGCATCGTCAAAGGCCGCACGGTTGTAGGTTCCGCCCCAGCCCCGTTCGCGTCCGATGACATTCATCTGGGCTGCGGTGGACGGGTAGAACAAGGCGGCTGCCTGTTCGTTAGTTTCACCTACGAAGCCGTGGGAGTGCGTGGCAATCTGCAGCTTGTCGGGATTATGTCCCGCCCGGACAGCGGCCTCCTTGTATAAGGCGACAAGCGGAGCGAAGCGTTCCGGCATACCGCCAATGATCGCGAAAGCGATCGGAAGGCCGAGCGTTCCGGCCCGCACGGCAGATTCAGGATTGCCGCCGCTGGCCACCCAGACGGGAAGCGGATCCTGGACGGCGCGGGGATAGACGGCAAGATTATTAATCGCCGGACGATGGCCGCCGCGCCAGGTGACCTTCTCGGAAGCGCGGATCGCCAGCAGTAGCTCCAGGTTCTCTTCGAACAATTCATCATAATCATCCAGGCTGTAGCCAAACAGCGGGAAGGACTCAATGAATGAGCCGCGGCCCGCCATAATCTCTGCCCGGCCATTCGATATTCCGTCCAAAGTGGCGAAATCCTGGTATACCCGGACCGGATCATCTGAAGACAAGACGCTGACCGCGCTGGTCAGTCTGATCCGCTTGGTCGTAGCTGCCGCTGCGGCAAGAACTACAGCCGGAGCACTGCCTGCATAATCGGCCCGGTGATGTTCACCTATGCCATATACGTCCAGGCCCACCTGGTCAGCGAGCACAATTTCTTCTACGGCTTCGCGCAGTCTCTCCGCATGGCTAATGGCCTTGCCGGTTACCGGATCAGGCGTAGTCTCCAAAAACGTGCTTATTCCTATTTCCATCAATTGTTTCTCCTCGGCCATATCAATCCGCCCCCTTCTTCATGTACTCATTCTACTATACTTTATAATGTTTCTCAACTTTAGTAAGTGAAATTTAGATGGAAAGTGATCTATAACTTGGCCACGTTCGCCGTTACCGCCGCTCGTCCGCAGACATAAATATATTGTAATACGATGAAAGCGGTGATCAGGATGGGAAGCGGAGTAGGGAATACGGCGAGCGGCTTTGCTGCGCATGCCGAGGGGCTCAATACAACAGCAAGCGGTGCAGCCGCTCATTCTGAAGGGTTCTCTACACTTGCCAGCGGAGATACCGCGCATGCAGAAGGCAATACTACTATTGCCAGCGGAAGCGCATCGCATGCGGAAGGCTATCTCTCCCAGGCAACGAATGATACGGCACATGCAGAAGGATCTTCTACTATAGCCAGCGGAGTAGCAGCACATGCAGAAGGTTATTTAACCAACGCAATGGGCGAAAGCTCACATGCGGAAGGCTCGACGACACTGGCTGCCGGCCTCGAAGCCCACTCTGAAGGGTTCGGCACACAGGCCTGGGGCGCACGTTCACATACAGAAGGCTTCAATACTTCGACGCAGACGACAGCCATTAACGCCCATGCGGAAGGAGAAGGCAATTCAGCCAGCGGCCGGGCCTCCCACGTAGAAGGCGGCGGTGTCGATCCGCTGGATAATCCGGCACCAAGCTTTGCCAGCGGCGCCAGCTCGCATGCCGAGGGAGTAGGAACCACGTCCATGGGCTTCGCCTCACATGCGGAGGGCGGCACTGCGGACATCACCCTAGCCGCCGGGCCCTCAGCTCTTGGCGACTTCTCGCATGCCGAGGGGCAGAATACAGTGGCCAGCGGTTCGGCTTCCCATGCCGAAGGATTAGCAACAACGGCCAGCGGCAATGTGGGTGCGCACGCTGAAGGGCAGAATACAACGGCCAGCGGAACAGCCTCGCACGCCGAGGGCTTCCAGACTACAGCCAGCGGGGCTTCCGGCCATGCCGAAGGGGCCAACACACAAGCAAGCGGCTCCTTTTCCCACGCCGAGGGAGTCGGTACATTGGCGAATGCGCCTTATGCGCATGCCGAAGGTGCGGATACTACTGCTTCCGGCCAGGCTTCCCATGCGGAAGGGTTCCAGACCCAGGCTTTTGCTCCGAACTCCCATGCCGAGGGGGAAGCGACGATTGTTCTCGCGGAGCATACAGGCGCCCATATCATGGGCCAGAACGGCTCAACGCGGTTTCCGTATTCGTGGCATTTGGCCAACGGGCTGGCGGTCGGCCCTACCTTTAACTCGGCAGTGATTGAAGGGCTTACGGGTAATATTTATCTGGATGGTACGCTGATGTCTCCAGGTGCAGCAGATTATGCAGAAATGTTCGAAACCTCGGACGGGCTCACCATTGACGCAGGTTATTTCGTTACGTTTGATGGGGCCAGTGACAGAATCCGCAAAGCCAAGGCAGGGGATGAATATATTCTTGGTGTCATCAGCGCCAGACCGGCTATCGTTGCCGATTCGAGTGACCTGCGCTGGAACGGCATGTTCGTAACCGATGAGTGGGACCGGATTCTGTATCACGAGGTAGAGGTCGCTGAGGTTAGAAATGAATACGGCGATATTGTCCGTGAGGCGGGTAAGAAATCAGAACCGGTGCTTAACCCTGAATGGGATGGCTCCCGGGAATATGTTTCCCGCCAGGACAGGGAAGAATGGGTAGCTGTAGGAATTGTCGGCAAGCTGCTTGTCCGTGATGACGGTACCTGTGTAGCCGGGGGCTACTGCCGCCCGGACGATAACGGCATGGCAACGGCAGCGGATACCGGGTACCGGGTAATGAAGCGTACGGGTGAACATCAGATTCGCATTTTTGTGAAATAACCGGCCGGATCAGCGGCCCAGCCAAACACAGCCAAGCGAACCGGGATGACCCCCCGATCCGCTTGGCTGTTTGCTGTCCTTAGGATTTATCCTTTTTGACAGCAAGCTGTACGATCATAATGATGAGAACGAGCAATGCGATGAGCTGATCTGTACTCATGGTGGTCCGGCCTCCAATCCACTGGCTAGGATGGCTCTTCGGACCTGCATCTCCTCTCCAAGAAGCTGCTGCGTTCCCCATAATCTAACCTATGAACCGGCAGAGAAGGTTAGTACTTAAGGATATAAAATATTGTTATAGCAGCAGCTTCTCCATAATCATGACATCAATCATCCGGCCGTCCAGTTTCCCCTGTTTCTCGAAGACGCCAACCTCACGGTAACCGCTTTTGCGGTATAAGCCCTGAGCCATTGGGTTAAAGGGAAAAGTGAACAGCACAATTTTATAGAAATCAGCCGCTACGGCCTTGTCCTCCAGGGCATGCAGTAATAGACTGCCAATGCCGCGGCCGCGGGAGGCCCGTTCAATATAAATGGAGAGATCGGCGACACCGTCATAAGCGCAGCGGTGGGAATAACGATTGAGCGAAGCCCAGCCCAGAACACTGCCTTCGGCTTCGGCAACGAGTATAATAAAGCGTCCTTGATGTTCCTGGAACCAGTCAGACATCGCATTCAAATCTTTAGCTGAGCTTTCCAGTGTAGCGATCCGGTCTTCAATCCCCTGATTATAGATATGCAGGATGTGGGTGAGGTCTTGGAAGGTGGCGGGACGAATCATGAATGTCGAAAGCATATTATCGGCCTCCTAAGGTACCTTGCGAATTATGGCTTCACAGCAGTAATTACTGCTGAGGCAATATACTGGTCAATGTCTGCACCGGGAACCCAGTCTTTAATGAAGGCGCGGGATTCATCCTTAGGTTCGACTGATATCCGGATGAAACCGCTGTTTGCCAGCATGGTCTGCAGGGCAGGCACAGAGGAGGCTCCTGAGATGCAGCCGGAATAAAGATTGCCCAAATCCTGTGCGATTTCAGGAGGCAGCTCGGCAGTGGTGACGATGTCGGATATTGCCAGCCTTCCGCCAGGCAACAGCACCCGGAACGCTTCATTGAATACTTGCTGCTTATCAGGAGAGAGGTTGATTACGCAGTTGGAGATAATGACGTCTATGATGGCATCGGCGACAGGCAGATGTTCGATTTCTCCCAGCCGGAAGCTGGTATTGGCGTAATGTCCCCGGGCAGCATTATCACGTGCCCGGCTGATCATTTCAGAGGTCATGTCTATGCCTATGACAGAACCGGACGCTCCCACCTGGCGGGAAGCCAGGAAACAGTCGAAGCCGCCGCCGCTGCCAAGATCCAGAACGGTTTCTCCAGGCTGCAGTCCGGCAATCGCCTGCGGATTGCCGCAGCCAAGTCCAAGGTTCGCGCCTTCAGGTACAGCGTTCAATTCTTCGCCGGAATAACCAAGACTTGCGGAAATGCTGTTGAAATCGGCTGGTGCCGAACAGCAGGCGGAGGAAGCCTCCTCCGGGCAGCAAACGGAGGGAGCAGAGCGGCCAGTAACAGCGATTTGCTGATACCGGGTTCTTACATTTTGGCGGATTCCATCATGAGTAGGCTGGTTCAAGTTCATCACTCCTTTATAATAATTGCAAATTGCAACTATGTAGCGGAAGAAATCAGCCTGAGACAGGCGCACAGCATTTGCTTGATTTCCCCATAGCTTCATTGAAGATCTTTACGGATCGCAGTACCGTTTCCTGTTCAAATTCAGACATGTAGGAGAAGACCTCCTCCAGATATTCATTCATTTGCCGGTCGATGGTTCCGGCAACAGATGAGCCTTGCTCTGTTAAAGACAATATAAACACCCTGCCGTCGGAGGGATCGGGACTTTTGCGGACGAGTCCCATTTTGACCAGTGCCTGCACCTGGCGGCTGAAGGTTGTAACATCCGTTCCGAGCACTTCCGCAATTTGCTGCATGGACGGATTATGCCTCCGCTGTACTTCATAGAGCAGATGGCTCTGGGCCAGAGAAATGTCATGCCCGCCTACGGTGCAGCAGTTTTTGTTAAGCAGACCGAAGCGGCGGGTCATGATCTGAAAGAGCTCGCGTGCATTTTCCATTGAAGTTCACCTCATATTTCAGTTATAGCTTATATATTTGTAAAGTGCAACTATAGAATCGAAATATTACCTCTTGTCCTTTTGATAAGACTGTTTTAGTATATAAGCATTGGCTTATATACTAAGGAGGCTGAACCGCGATGGATAAGCTTAACGAGGTGGCTGATGACCTGAAGCTTCTGGGGGACAAGACCCGCCTGATGATGCTTGGACTGCTGCAGGAGCGGGAATGGTGTGTCTGTGAGTTCGTCGAACTCTTTGAGATCTCACAGCCGGCCATCAGCCAGCATCTGCGTAAACTGAAGGATAAGGGGATGGTGAAGGAGAGTAAACGCGGGCAGTGGGTGCATTACTCCCTGAATGTGGAGGGCAAGCCGCATATCACGGCCGTCCTGCATGGATTGCCGGATTCACATACTCTGCTGTCGTCATTGAATAAGACAGGGGTTACTGCCTGCTGCGACTGATATAATACTAGATCGATGAGAACGTCTGGAGGACAGGCTGGCGTTACTCTTATATATAAATTTATCTATTGGGGAGTGCTGCGGGAAATGTTGCTGCGGGTCAAACGGAGGGCGGGATTATGGTTGTCCTAGCCAGCCTTATTTTTGTTATTACTTTAATCTTTGTGATCTGGCAGCCGCGTAAGTTATCCATTGGCTGGTCAGCCTGCGGCGGAGCGCTGCTGGCCCTGGCGGCAGGCGTGGTCAGCTTCGGGGATGTCCGCGATGTGACGCTGATTGTGTGGAATGCCACGCTGGCCTTTGTAGCTATTATTCTGATTTCTTTGATACTCGACCGTGTTGGATTCTTCGAATGGGCGGCACTGCATATGGCAGCGGCGGCACGCGGCAATGGTACGCTGATGTTCATCTATGTCATCCTGCTGGGCGCAGTGGTAGCGGCGTTGTTTGCCAATGACGGGGCGGCGCTGATCCTGACACCGATTGTGCTGGCGATGGTCCGGGCGCTGAATTTTGATGAGAAAAAAGTGTTTCCCTTCATTATCGCCAGCGGCTTCATCGCCGACACGACTTCGCTGCCGCTGATCGTCAGCAATCTGGTCAATATTGTATCCGCCGATTTCTTCGGCATCAGCTTCACGGAGTATGCAGGACGTATGCTGCTGCCTACGCTGTTCTCGCTCGCCGCCAGTATTCTGGTCTTGTACCTGTTCTTCCGCAGAAGTATACCCAAAGTGTACGACACTGCCGGGATGAAGCTCCCGGAGGAGGCGATTAAGGACAAGCGGATGTTCCGGTTATCCTGGGGCGTGCTGGCGCTTCTGCTGGCCGGGTATTTTGTCAGTGAATTTCTGAACATTCCGGTCTCTGTAGTGGCAGGTGTAATCGCGGTTTGCTTCCTGCTCATGGCCCGCCGCAGTCCCTACGTCAAGACGATGGAAGTGGTCAAAGGCGCGCCGTGGGCGATTGTCTTTTTCTCCATTGGCATGTATGTCGTGGTGTATGGCTTGCGCAATGCCGGACTGACCGATGTGCTTGCAGAGATGATCAGTGAGGTGGCGGAGCACGGTTTGTTCGCAGCAACGATGGGGATGGGCTTCCTCGCTGCGATCCTCTCCTCAGTGATGAATAATCTGCCAACGGTGCTGATTGGGGCGCTGGCCATTGATAACGCGCAGGCGACAGGTCTCATTAAAGAGGCTCTGATCTACGCGAATGTCATCGGTTCCGATTTGGGTCCGAAGATTACGCCGATCGGTTCGCTCGCTACTCTGCTGTGGCTGCATGTGCTATCAGGCAAAGGTGTAAAGATTTCTTGGGGCACTTATTTCAAAACAGGAATTATTCTGACGATTCCGACGTTATTTATCACATTGTTAGGTTTGTATCTGCAACTGAAGCTGTTCTAATCTAATCCTGAAGGAGAAATCAGACATGGGCAAAAAGACGATCTATTTCCTGTGCACGGGGAATTCGTGCCGGAGCCAAATGGCGGAGGGCTGGGCAAAACAATTTCTCGGGGACGCCTGGAATGTGTACAGTGCGGGAATTGAGGCCCATGGCTTGAATCCCAAGGCAGTACAGGCAATGAACGAGGTGGGGATCGATATTTCGGCCCAGACCTCGGATATTATTGATCCTGCGCTGCTTAACAGTGCTGATCTCGTAGTAACATTATGCGGGGATGCCGCCGATAAATGTCCGGTGACGCCTCCGCAGGTACGGCGGGAGCACTGGGGATTCGATGACCCGGCCAAAGCGCAGGGCAGTGAGGAAGAGAAGTGGGCGGTATTTCAGCGGGTCCGAGATGCAGTCGGCGAGCGGATCGAGCGGTTTGCTGAGACGGGCGAATAGAGGTTTCCTATACGGGAATGAAACACAAACTGATGATTAAGAACAAAAAGCGGTGCAGACGGGTGTCTGACCGCTTTTTATGTTGTTCTGGAATGAATGCAGTTCGAACAATTGGAGCTACCCATTAATTATAGGACGATCATTAAAATCTTGCAGAAAATACAACAATTTTCTCCGGATATTGCTTCTAGAGCAAAATTGTTGTATGAATTACAACATTATTACTGCTCCAGCTTCTTAATGGAGGATATTATTGTATTTTGTGCAACAATTCTCCCAAACAGCCGGATATTCAGATGTTCAAGTTGCAGAATGTACAACATTAAGGCCGGTCTATACAGCTGACCTTAAGGATTTTCACTTCAGCCGCCTGGTTGGGTAAAGATAAGGCCATAGGGCAGACTGACCTGCCCAATCCAGACTCAAACTGGGCAAAACCACGCGCTACTCCTTCTGCTTCCCATGCCCAAGCTCATGTCCGTGCTCATGTCCCTGATCCGGGTATTTCACCACAGGCCATTTCACTTTGCGCAGGGCATCCATCAGCTCCGGCCCCACATTCAGATTGCTGCTGACCAGTTCATGGGGAGTAAGCGCCATCCACTGGTTCAGGGAGACATCGGCGAACCGGTCGCTCCGGAACATTTCCAGGAACCAGAGCGTGTCTGTCCCGGTATTCTGAATATAATGTCCCTGGGCAAAAGGCACATAGCCGACATCGCCGGCTCTGACATTAAATGTACGCGCTGCGCCGTCCCCGCCAAAGACCGTCATCCGGCCTTGCCCGGTCAGATAATACTGCCACTCGTCATTATTCGGATGCCAGTGCAGCTCCCGCATGCCGCCGGGCTCAATCTCCACCAGCGCGGCGGCAATATTCCGGGAGATGGGGAAATTGCCGGAGTCGACAATCCGCACACTGCCTCCGGGCGTCCGAAGCGGCGGCTGGGCCAGCAGCTGATGCTTGAAGCTCAGCGGAATCTCTCCATAAGGTGACTCCACTCTCTGACTCTCTAGGGGGCCGGGCACCTGATCCTGATATATATACACTTGTTCCTTCGGAATACACTCAAATGCAGATTCGGGTACGCCGAAGTTGGCGGACAGGACCTCGGGCGGCGTATGGGCGAACCAGTCGGAGATCGACAGGGTGTTCAGATCCGAGAAGCTTCCATCGTCAAAAACAAGCAGGAACTCGCATCCCTCCGCCAGCCCCTGGATTGAATGCGGGATTCCCGGAGGGAAGTACCACAGATCGCCCGGGCCGACATCGGCAATGAAGTTCCGGCCATTCTGGTCCACGGCGGTAATCCGGGCGCTGCCGAGCAGCATATAGGACCATTCCGCCTGCTGGTGCCAGTGCAGCTCGCGTACTCCGCCCGGGGTCAGGCTCATGTTCACTCCTGCAAGTGTGGTGGCGATAGGCAGCTCTCTGACGGTAACCTCCCGGGACCAGCCGCCGAAGTTCAGCTGCATATGGGCGTCGGAGAATGAGAATTTCAGATTGGGGATCAGCCCGTTATCTGTAGAGGGCGGGACGAACATATCGGGATTCTCCCGGTCGCGCAGAATATCGCGGGGGCCGAGGTCGACATTGCCAGCACCGTCACTGCGGATAGGCTGGGGGATAACGGGCTTGCTTGAAGAACCGGGTTCGGCAGGGCTCATGGCTTAAGCTCCTTTCTGGATCGCACAGCACTCCAAGAAATATATGCGCCAGTAAGCCACTTATGTGTTGTGAAGGGCTGAGCGAAATGTGATAATATTTGACTACCGGACAAATTTCCGTACGATAATCAGAGAGCAGGGTTTGAACTAATGACAATAGACGGACAAGAACGCTACCGCTTCAGTGAAGCGCCAATATGGGAACTGCAGCGCAGGTATTATGAGCAGCTGGGACTGCAGGCTTGGGCGAATGACCAGGTCCCGCAGTACATTACAAGCAATCCGATGATCGGAACAGCGTATGCGGAGATGATCTTCGGGTTTCTGCAGGACCGTGCAGAGAAGGGGCATACTACAGAACCGGTTATTATTCTGGAGCTTGGCGCAGGTGTCGGACGCCTGGCATTCCATGTCCTGCAGCAGCTGTGTGAGCTGATTCAGTATGCCGGAGTGCTGCTGCCCCCTTTCCGCTACGTCATGAGCGATTTGCCCTGGAAGAATATTGAGGGCTGGCAGAAGCATGAAGGGCTGAAGCCTTTTGTGGAGCAGGGGATTCTTGATTTCGCCCGCTTTGATGCGGTGCAGGATACAGAGCTGTCCCTGACGCAGAGCGGAATGGTGATTAAGCCCGGCGGACTGCAGCAGCCGCTGATGGTGATCGCCAACTACTTCTTCGATAGTATTCAGCAGGAGCTGCTCTATATTGATGAAGGCAAGATTTATGAATGTGAGGTTTCGTTAAAATATCCCGAGCAATCCGGCTCGATGAGCACGTCCGAAGTACTGCGGGATCTGGTGCCGGAATATCATTACAAGCGGGCCGAAGGCTATGAGGACCCTTCATACAAGTACCATGAAGTAATTTCATTCTATCTGGACAAGCTGGAGGATTCGCATATCCTGTTCCCGGCGGCTGCCATTTCCTGTATGGAGCGGCTCGGGGCGCTCTCCCAGGGGAGCTTCCTGCTGCTTACCGCAGACAAAGGCGACCACCGGCTGGAGAACTGGGAATTCGCCGAGCCGCCGAAGCTGATTCACCACGGCAGTATTTCACTCACGGCGAATTACCATGCGCTGGTGCATTATTTTGAACGGAAGGGCGCACAGTCCCAGTTCACGCAGCATCATTATAAGAATCTGAATGTCGGGTGCATTCTGATGCTTGAAGAGCCGATGCTCCATCCCCATACCCGTCTGGCCTACCGGCGGTTTGTAGAGCGGTTCGGCCCGGATGATTTCTTCAGCCTGAAGGTGTGGATCGACAAAAATTACGATACGATCGGCATGCAGCAGATCCTGGCCTTCTGGCGGCTGGGCGGATATGATGCCGAGCTGTTCATCCAGAGTGCGGAGCGTATCTCTGCTCTGCTGCCGGATGCCGGTGATGATGAGCTGCTGGACCTGCAGCGCGGGATTGATCTGATGTGGAAAGGCTTCTATCCGATGCCGCAGAAATATGATCTGGCCCTGGACTGCGGTCTGCTGCTGTTCGAGATGGAGCAGTACGGGGAGTCCCGCCGCTTCCTGGAGCATTCACTGGCGACCAGTGACGAGGAGCCGGTAATTACTGTACTGTACTGCCTGGCTATTTGCAGCTATGAGCAGGAGGATGACGAAGCGGCGCTGGATTACACGCGCAGATCGCTTCTGATTGAGCCGGAGCATGAGGAAGCTTTGGAGCTCTTGGCGGCGCTGAGTCTGGGGTAAGGTTGTCCGGCAGACTGCTGCGCCTCCGGACACTGCTACACTTTACACGCTGCCTGTGATTTGTTATTCTGGATCAAATGATGAAACGCGATGACGAGAAGAGTACGTCTATTCATTCCCTCACAGAGAGCTCCGGGTGGTGCGAAGGAGCAGGGAAGGCTGGACCGAAACAAGCCTCTGAGCGGTGCACCGGAACCGGCTATGGCCGGGGATGGTACAACAGGAGCTCCTGTTACAGAGCTAGAGTATAAGCCCTGCCTTGCCGGCAGCGCCGTACTTGATGAGATTAATATGGCGACATATTAATAAACCTGGGGTGGTACCGCGAGAATCTCGTCCCCAAGACTACAGTCTTGGAGGTGAGGTTCTTTTTGTTGTCCCGTAAGGGCAGGTATCACCAATATATAGGAGGAGATCAGAATGACTGACGTTAATGTGAATGAGAGTGAACCGGCCGTGCCGGAGAATTATATGGATAAGCTGATCAGAGAAGACGTGGAGGGCGGAGTCTACAGCAGGGAGATCTGCACAAGGTTTCCGCCGGAGCCCAATGGTTATCTGCATATCGGCAGCGCTTTTGCCATCCACACGAATGTTGAGATTGCACGTAAGAATGGCGGCAGATTCCATCTGCGCTTCGATGATACCAACCCGCTGAAAGAGGATATGGAGTATGTAAAAGCTATTACCGAGGATATGGAATGGCTGGGCTGCAGCCCGGGAGAGCATATCTATTATGGCTCCGATTATTCGGAGGAAATCTGCCGCAGCGCAGAGGAGCTGATTCTTAAGGGGAAAGCTTATGTCTGCGACCTGACTCCGGAGGAAGTGACGTCCTACAGGGGGACATTAACCGAACCTGGTAAGGACAGTCCGTACCGGGAACGCTCGCCGGAAGAGAATTTGCGGCTGTTCCGGGAGATGCGTAATGGAGAATATCCTAACGGTGCTAAGGTGCTGCGGGCCAGAATCGACATGTCTTCGCCGAATATCAATCTGCGCGACCCGGTGCTCTACCGGATCATTCATGCGGAGCATTACCGCACGGGAAAAGCCTGGTGCATCTATCCGATGTATGATTTTGCCCATCCGATTCAGGATGCCATTGAAGGGGTGACGCATTCACTGTGCTCCATCGAGTTCAAGGATCACCGGCCGCTATATGAGTGGGTGCTTAAGGAGCTGAATATTCCTGAACCCCCTAAGCAAAGGGAATTCGGCCGGGTGAATCTGACGGGAGTGGTCACGAGCAAACGTTATCTCCGGGCGCTGGTTGCCGGGAAGTATGTGGACGGCTGGGATGATCCGCGTCTGCCTACGCTCCGTGGACTGCGCAGACGCGGATTCACTCCGGAGAGCATCAAGGCTTTTGTCCGGGAGATCGGGATGGCCCGCAATACGGCAATGGTTGATTTCTCGCTGCTGGAGCACTGCGTAAGACAGGATCTTAAGGCGAAGGCACCGGCCATCATGGCCGTGCTGAATCCGCTGAAGGTCGTGCTTACCAACTATGAAGCCGGGGCTTCTGAATTCCTTACCATTGAGTACAACAGTGAGAATCCCGCGCTCGGCACAAGGGACGTTCCGTTCTCCGGCACACTCTATATCGAGCGGGAGGACTTCATGGAGGTACCCTCCAAGGGCTTCCGCAGACTGACGCTTGGCGGTGAAGTAAGGCTGAAGGGCGGGTATTTCATCCGCTGTAACGAAGTGATTAAGAGTGCGGACACTGGTGAGATTGTCGAGCTGCGCTGTACTTATGATCCGGATACGAGAAGCGGGAGCGGTTTTGACGGGCGGAAGGTTAAAGGAACCATCCATTGGGTGTCCGCCGAGCATGCGGTCAAAAGTGATGTGTACCTGTATGAGAAGCTGCTTGTAGACAATGAAGGGCCGAAGGAGGAAGGGGAGACCTGGGAAGCGTACATCAACCCGGATTCTGCCACTTTGCTTAAGGATTGTCTGCTGGAGCCGCTTGCGGATAAACCACAGCCCGGGGATAAATTTCAATTCCTGCGCCACGGCTATTTCTGCGTCGACAGCAGGTTCAGCTCAGGGCACAGGCTGGTATTCAACCGGATCGTACCGCTGAAGGACACCTGGAAAGGGAAAGCAGAAAAATAAGCTTCAACACAGTTTCTCCACAAACGGCGGCTATACTAATGGCAGCACCTTGAATCCCGGAGGGAGGAAAAGCCATGAACTGGTCCTGGTTAATCACACTGATCTGTCCGCTGATGATGATCCTTATGATGTTCGGAATGCCCGGCATGCGCGGCAAACATGGACATGGAGGCCACTCGAGGAAGCAGGCGGATGTGGAGAAGCTGCAGCAGGAGCTGAATGAGCTGAAGCTGCAGAATGAACAGATGCGTGCAGATATCCGCAGTATTACCTCTTAAGCGGTGTGGATCACACCGGAATGCCCGGCGGGCGAGAGTCAGGATGAATGTCCTGGGGCTCGCCTGTTTTTTTATTTTGGGGTTCCCGCAAAGTGCCTGAGTTATCGTCGAAGCTACGGCCCTACTTTGTGGGGTTATTTTATGTTTTAACTGCTTAAATAACTCTGTGTTGTATTGGGTAATTACATATGGACCGGAGCATCACTTTGCTGCAGGTTTGCACATAATATAATTTGGAGCAGCCGGGCGGATGCCGTAGTTCAGAATCAACCCATTGCTCGTATGAAAAATCCAATGAAAATACATTTACATTTCTCAATTAGCGGATTATAATGAAAACAAATCAAATGTTGCATCAGGGAAACTTTCGTGTATATAGACAACTTTTTCCGGGCAAGAGGAGGGATAGAAATGATGGAGCAAAATACAGCAGTAGAATCATCCCCTATACTAAAAGGACATACTAATAAACACTCGGCACAATCAGTGCTGAATGGAGATGTCAAAGGACTGAAGAGACTCCTTCCTTTCCTGGGTCCGGCTTTTATCGCTTCTGTAGCGTACCTGGACCCCGGCAATTTCGCCACTAATATTACAGCAGGCTCGAAATACGGATATTTGTTATTATGGGTTATCTTTGCCTCGAATCTGATGGCTGTCCTTATACAATCCTTATCCGCCAAGCTTGGCATTGCCACCGGCAAGAATCTGCCTGAGGTCGCCCGGGAGAAATTCCCGAGAGGCGTGTCCATCTTCCTGTGGATTCAGAGTGAACTGGTCATTATCGCTACCGATCTGGCGGAATTTATCGGGGCAGCCCTTGGACTATACTTACTGTTCGGTATACCAATGCTGCCGGCTGCGCTGATTACCGCTGTTGGATCTTTCGCTATTCTGGAGCTCCAGCGGCGCGGCTACCGGACCCTGGAGGCCGGAATTGCCGGGATGGTAATGATTGTTGTTCTGGCTTTTGCATTCCAGGTCATTATGGCGAAGCCCGATGCGGGCAGTGTGGTTGCCGGAATGTTTACGCCAAGATTCGAGGGTGTGGACAGCATCCTGCTGGCTGCCGGGATTCTCGGCGCGACAGTTATGCCGCATGCGATTTATCTGCATTCCTCGCTGACCCAGAGCCGGGTCGTCGGGATCGATGAACGGGAGAAGAAACAGATTTTCCGGCTGGAATTCATCGATATTCTGATTGCGATGCTGATCGCCGGTGCCGTGAATATGGCCATGGTGGTTGTAGCTGCGGCGCTCTTTTTCAAGAATGGTCTAGTCGTTGAGGATTTGGATGTCGCCTTCGAGCAGTTCCGTAATCTGGCAGGACCGGTTACCGCCATCTCCTTCGGCCTCGGCCTCCTGATCGCAGGTCTGTCGAGCTCGTCGGTCGGTACAATGGCCGGTGATGTGGTCATGCAGGGCTTCATTAATAAAAAGATCAATCTCTACCTGCGGCGGGCGATTACCATCATCCCACCGCTGACCATCATCGCCTTCGGGATTAACGCGACAAGTGCACTGGTGATGAGTCAGGTCGTGCTCTCCTTCGGGATTGCCTTCGCCCTGATTCCGCTCGTGATCTTCACCAGCGACCGCTCGATCATGAAGGGGCTGGTGAACCACCGGATCACCACCATCCTCGGCTGGATTATCTCGGCTCTGGTAGTGTCGCTGAATTTGTTCCTGATTGTGGAGATGTTTGTGTAAGTTCTATAAGGAATTGAATATTTTACGTTAGAATGAACAGAGCAGCGATTCTCCTTGACTGGAGGGTTGCTGCTTTGTTTTATGACTTGAGCGCTTGGATGGACGCTGTGTTAACGGTGAGCATCTTAATGCCTATTATGTTGTACGTATTACAACTTTGGCCCAGCAATATCAGGGTATTCGCAAGGATTGTTGTACGATATACAGCAATTTTCCCGGAAAATCGCTTGTAGCAGGAGAAATGCTGCTTTTTATACAACATTTTTGGATTTTGTCCGAGTTAGGGAGGGGAATGTTGTAATATATGCAGGATTATTGGGTTAGGTCTTTAAGATTGCAGAAGCTCCCCTCTTAAACAGCGGAGCGGACGGAATGACCCGCGGAAAAGCGGAGCGGTCGCCTTTGTGTCCGGATTTTCACCGCTAAGGGGAATAATTAAAATCTGGATACAAGAGCGATTGGAACAACGTTCCGTTTGCGGAGCGTGCTCACCGAGCGTCGATGTAATTTATACTGATAAGCAAAACAGGGGGGTCTCAACAGCCAATCATGGCCGCTGAAGACACCCCCTATTTATGCACTAATTCAATAAAATTATTGCTTCACAATATCCTGCACAGCCTTATCCAGCTTCTCCAGCAGCTTATCACGGTCAAGCTGTCCGCCGAGATATTCCTGCATCGCAGCGCCGAAGCCCTGGGTTACGCCGTCAGGGAACATATCCCAGTTCCAGCCGAGGGCGGTAGCGGATTTCTCCTGCACGGCAACGGCAACCTGGCCGATGTCTGCCGCGTCAGCGGTGACGTTAGTTTCAGCCGGAATGAACTTGAATTCCTTGGTCAGATACTTCTGGCCGGTCTCCGAGCTTACGAGCCAGTTCAGGAAGGCTTTGGCTTCTTCCGGATGCTCGGATTTGCTGTTCACCACATAGTTGTTAGGTACGCCTACCAGGATGGTGCCTTCTTCGTCGCTGATCGGAAGCGGGAGGAGGCCCAGATTCAGGGCAGGATCGATTTTGTCGATATCGCCTTGCGTCCAGTTACCCTGCAGCATCATTGCAGCTTTGCCGGATGCGAACTCAGCAACCTGGGTAGCATAGTCGGTAGTCATCTTGTTATCCTGAGCGTTGTCGAAGATCACATCCACCAGATCCAGCCACTGCTCGAATACAGCGTTGCCTTTGATTGTCTGCGTGCCGGCTTTGACATCGTCGATGAACTGCTTCGGATCAGGCTGATGGGCTAGACCTACGTTCACAAGGTGAATTCCCATCGACCACCACTCATTCGTAGCTTCAAACGGTGTGATGCTGGCGGCTTTCAGCTTGGCTGCCGCATCTTTCAATTGCGGGAGGGTCTTAGGCTCTTCCGTAATGCCGGCTTTGGCGAACAGATCCTTGTTGTAGATCAGTCCATAGCCTTCTACGTTCATTGGCATACCATAGAGCTTGCCGTCCACGGTTGCCGGAGTTTTGGCGGTTGGGATCAGACTCTCCGCCCAAGGCTCATTGCTCAAATCAGTGGCGCGGTCCATATAAGGTACGAGGGCAGTATAACCGCCGTTATTGAAAATTTCAGGCTCAGAGCCGGAAGCAATCTCCGCTTTGAGCAGCGCGCCGTAATCTTCACCGCCGCCATGCGTTTCCACTTCGACCTTCACACCGGTTTCTTTCTCATATTCTTCGGCGAGTGCATTCAGCTGCTCGGCAATTTCAACCTTGAACTGGAACATTTTGATCGTAACATCCTTGGCAGGTGCCTTGGTTGCTTCCGGTGCTGTGGTTTCGGTTGACGTGTCAGGAGCATTGGTTGCGTTTCCATTGCCTGCGGAATTCGTATTGCCGCTATTCCCGCAACCTGCGATAATAAGTGTGCAAACGGTTGCGATAACGAACGCGAACTTTCTTTTCATAGAATAACCTCCCTGGTCTGTGGTTCCTGCAACTAGATCGTAATGCAAATGAGAGTGGACTTACACTTAATATTTTGCCGGGAAAAGTGGATATTGTTGCAAGGGATCTCGCGATCATCCCTTAATGGAGCCTGTGGTTACACCTTCGACAATATAACGCTGCAGGGACAGGAAGAATATGAGGATAGGCGTAATCGCCATCACGAGACCCGCAAGGGCCAGATCCCACTTCTTGGTGTACTGCCCGAAGAACTTGGTCACGGCGACCGGCAGGGTCGTCAGATCCTTATTTCCCCCGATGACGAGCACCGGCAGCAGATAGTCATTCCAGATCCACAGTGTGTTAAGGATAATGACCGTTACAATAATCGGCATGAGCAGCGGGAACACAATTTTGAAGAATACGCCATACGGATTGGAGCCATCCACCCGCGCCGCTTCCTCCAGCTCAAAAGGCACTGTCTTAATGAACCCGTGGAACAGAAATACGGACAGCGGCATTCCGAAGCCGAGATAGCAGGCCACGATTCCGTATAATTCCCCGCGAAGCTCCAGAATACTGGTCACACGGACTAATTGCAACATCAGCGACTGGAACGGAATGATCATCGCCGAGACCAGCAGCAGGAAGACGAAGGAATTGAAGCGCGTCGGCTTCCGTACAATCTGATAAGCGGCCATCGAGCTGAACAGGACGATGAAGATTACGCTTAAGACAGTGATTTGCAGGGAACTGAAGAAGGCTTGCGGGAAGTCAATGGCATCCCAGACCTTGGAGTAATTATCCCAGTGGAACACCTGCGGCCAGGAAGCGGCGTCGATCAGGATGTCCTTCAGCCCCTTAACAGAATTGCTCAGTACCAGGTAGAAGGGGGATAGGAAAATAATGGCCAGAAGTATGGCGGCGATCTCCAGAATGAAGTTTCTGGGCCGGTATCTGCTGCTGTTCATTAGGCCGACACCTCTTTTCTTTTGGTAAGCCAGACCTGAGTGACCGTGATCAGTGAAACGGCGGCGAAGAAGAGCAGCGCTTTGGCCGTACCGAGGCCGTACCGGTTGTTGATCAGTGCTTCCGCATAAATGTTATAGGCCAGCGACTGGGTCGAGGTGCCCGGTCCGCCTTTGGTCAGCGACAGGTTGAGGTCGAACATTTTGAATGCGTTAGAGGTTGTCAGGAACAGGCAGATGGTGATCGCCGGCATAATCAGAGGTACATAGACACTCTTGAACAGCTGCGGGGCACGGGCGCCGTCAATTTTGGCCGCTTCGACCAGATCCTTAGGGATACCAGCCAGCGCCGCAATATAAATGACCATCATATACCCGGCAGTCTGCCAGACGAACACAATGACCAGACCCCAGAATCCTGTGCTGGGCGTACCCAGCCAAGGCAGCTGGAAGAAGGAAATCCCGGTAAGCTCGCCGATCGTGGCGAAGCCTTTGGTGAAGATGAACTGCCAGATGTAGCCGAGCAGAATGCCGCCGATTACATTGGGCATGAAAAAGATGGTGCGGAGCAGCTTCTTCGTCTTCAGCGTCGTCATCAGAATGAAGGCAAGCAGCAGCGCCAGTACGTTGGCGGCCACTACGGAAATTACGGTGAAGCGGAGCGTAAAGAGCAGAGACTCCCAGAACTTATCGTCGTTCGTAAAAATCCGTCTCCAGTTGGCCGCGCCGGTCCAGACCGCTTTGTCCAGATCGAGCCCGTTCCAGTCGGTGGAAGAGTAGTAGAAGCCGAGGAAGAATGGGGTGACCACAATGGTCAGGAAAAAGAGCAGACAGGGGCCGAGAAATACGATTTGCTGTCCCCAGCCTCGTTGCAAGCGCAGAGCTTTTCTCATATGGAATCTCCTTTGTATAATATTTCTACGTGTTCACAGCTTCATTATAGAAAGCCCGGGCCATCGCCAACACTCAATTTGATGATGAGAAAAGTGGATTATATTGCAGCCGGGTTGCTTCCGGAGCGAGTTCTGCTGCAAGGTTATATCAGAGAAGCGGTTCTTCCGCAAAACGTTCAGGAGGTTCGCCCATGTTCAGAAACAGTATCCGGACGCGGCTGATGGCCCTAGTGCTGCTGGCGTCAGTGATTCCGTCAGGCATATCCGTTACCTTCTCCTATCTCTATACCAAACAGTCGGTTACGGAGCAGTCCGTGAAGCAGAATACGAAGCTGCTGACGCTGGGGGAAGCGAATCTCAGCAGTTATTTCAGCGGCATGAATCAGCAGGCCATGTCGCTGTACAGCGGAATTAATGTTCCGAGCTCCTTCTACACCACGCTGCTTACCGCCAAAAGCAATGAGCAGGCGCCAGAAGGTACGGTTCTGCCGGATACCCGTGCGGTGATCTCCACCCAGCTATACAATTTGTTCCTCTCGGACCGCAATACCTTCCAGATCCATCTCTACGTCAGAGCGGCCCGGCAGTCCAATCTGCTGCTGGGCGGATTGTTCCGCCGGGAAGAGAATGCGGATTACGCGGAGGCAGAGCATCCTGAAGGGACATACCGGCCGTATATTGAGGTGACACATATGGATCATCAATACGGCGTAAAGTCCGGCTTCCCCAATCTGAAGCCGGGGAGCGTTCCGGTCTTCACTGCACATTTCCCCCTCTACCGTACGCCCAGCGACAGTGTACTGGCCGATCTGTCCATTGATTACACCCTGGAGGAGCTGGAGGGAATCGTCAAATCGATGTACAACTCGGACACGGAGCGTCTGTATGTGCTGAATGAGCAGGGGCAGGCCTTGTTCGCTTCCGATCCGGACTGGGTCGGCAAACAGGTGGAGACCGGATGGAGCCGTCTTCCCGAAGATAGTGACAGCGGGCATTTCACCTGGAAAAAGGACGGCTTCCAGGGCATTGTCATGTACAAGCATATCAAGGACCCGCTCTTCAGCGGCAGCATCATCAAGCTGGTGCCTTATGAGGATCTGTATGGTGATGCGAGGGTTATCACCCGGTTCAATATGGGGATCGGGCTGCTGTTTCTCCTGATCGGGGGAATCAGCGCGGTGCTCATCTCCATCGGCTTTACCCGGCCGATCAAGAAGCTGATCAACTTCACACAGAAGGTGCAGATCGGCCAGCTGGATGCGCATATGGACGCCGAACGCGAGGATGAATTCGGCCTGCTGACCCGCAAAATCACCGGCATGACCCGGACCATCAATGACCTGATCGTCAAGGAATACCGCCTGGAGCTGGCGAACAAGACGAATCAGCTGAAGGCGCTGCAGGCTCAGGTCAATCCGCATTTTCTCTACAATGCCCTGCAGTCCATCGCCAGCTTATCCTTGCGCTATAATGCGCCGAAGGTGTATGATCTCATCTATTCCCTGGGCAGTATGATGCGCTACTCCATGAACACGGAACGGACGCAGGTGCCGCTGCGCGATGAAATGGAGCATGTGCAGAATTATGTGATTCTGCAGACCGAGCGGTTCGGCGAAGAGAATCTGCGCCTGGAGATTCATGCGGCGGAAGCAGCGCTGGAGACGGTCCTGCCCAAGATGATTCTCCAGCCGATCGTGGAGAATATCTTCAAGCACGGCTTCGCGGACGGAATCCGCGAAGCCGTCATCCGGATAGACTGCACGCTGGAGGGGCAGTCGCGGCTGGTTCTTGCCGTCAAGGATAACGGCAAGGGCATTAGCCCGGAACGGCTGGAGGAGATTACAGCCGGACTTAGAAGCAGCGGCCGGCCTGAGAACGAAGAAATCGGCCTGTATAATGTGCTGGCCCGCCTGCGGCTGCAGTTCGGCAGCGGGGCGGAGATGCAGCTGCATAATGAAGAGGGCCAAGGGGTTACGGTTACCCTGATTATTCCGCTGGAGGGGCCAGACGAATAATGCCACCCTCCCGGAGAGACAGTTACAGTATGAATGTTTAACGCAATGAATTATGGATGATAGAGTGATGAATGAAGAAGGGTGCAGACATAACCTAAAGGAGCGGCTATACATGAAGGTGCTGATTGTAGATGATGAGAAGCATGTACGGGAGGCGATCCGTTATTTTGTTCCGTGGGACAAATATAATATCTCCGATATATATGAGGCTACCAACGGTCAGGAAGCGACCCTGATTATGCAGGAGCATCAGCCGGCGATCGTGTTCACGGATATGCGGATGCCGCTGATGGACGGAGCGGAGCTGCTGGAATGGCTGCATAAGCATTATCCGAATACGAAGACCATTGTCATCAGCGGGTATCAGGATTTCAATTACGTGAAGCCGGCGATTGTCTACGGCGGGACCGATTATCTGCTGAAGCCGCTGAACAGCAAGCAGCTGATTGCCTCGGCGGAGCATGCCTTTAAGCTGTGGATGGAGGAGGAGGCGGTGCGGAAGCAGTCGCAGCGCCAGAACATGCAGCTGAACGTACTGCGTCCGCTCTACTGGGACAAGGTGCTGTCCGATCTGGTCTACGGGCATGCCTCCTTTCAGGAGCTGAAGCTGGCGCTCTGCGAAGAGCTGGGGATGCCGATTGGAGCAGCCTCCTGCAGAGTGGCTGTCATCTCGATGCAAGGTGCAGACTGCCGTCTGCTGCAGAGATTTCATGGCGATGTGGCGCTGACGGCTTTTGTGCTGGCCAACGTCTGCAATGAAGTTATGGCACCGGACTACAGCGGTTATGCCTTCCGCAGCTGGCAGAGCGGTGGAGAGCTTGTGATTCTGCTGTGGAATGCTGTTCAACAGGCGGAGACGGTACTGAACGGAGTGAATGAATCGATCCGCCAGGCGTATGGCGTTCAGGTGGATATCGGGCTCAGCCTGCTGAACCCGTTGCCGGAGGGGCTGCAGCCTGCTTTTGCCCAGGCACGCCAAGGGCTGGAGGAACGGAATCTCCTTCAGCGTGACGGACGGATACACCTCTGCAGAGCGGCTGGGGATGAGAGTAGGCCTAAAGAAGACTACGCTCCGGATATGCAGCTGGACAAGCTTAGAATCGCGGTATTGTCGGGCGATCTGGAAAGGATGCAGCGGGTTGTGGAGGAGTGGGCGCGGGAGCTTACCGGGTTGCCGCTGCTTACGGAGAGCAGCTTTCTCCACCAGCAGGAGGAGATACGTGCGGTTCTGACACGCTGGCGGCCGGAGGAGGAGATCAGCCTGGAGCTTTGTTATGACTCACAGGGGCTGTTCTCGGTGGAGAACTGGGAGAGTCAGCTTAAATCTCTGCTGCAGCACCTCTCCAAAGGTATCGCTCAGGCTCCGGATAGCAGACTCGTGCTGGAAATCAGGGAATACCTGAACCAGAACTATGCACAGGAGATGACGCTGCAGCATATTGCGGAACGCTTTTTCATCAGCAGGGAGAATGTCTCCCGCAAATTCAAGCAGATCACCGGGGAGAATCTGTCGGATTATTTAACGAGTCTCAGAGTGGATAAGGCGAAGACTCTGCTGCAGAATACGAATTTGCGGCTGTCGCAGATCGCGGAGCTGGTAGGGTATGAAGACGAGAAATATTTCAGCCGTGTCTTCAAGAAATCCACTGGAGTAACCCCGCGGGAGTACCGTAAGCAGGAAGAGGAAGATTAAGAACGGCCTAACTTCCCTTTCAACATTTTCCAGCGATAAACCGATAATAGCTATATGGGCAATTTATATAATGTTTCGGTTATCTGGGAGGGCTGGAAGGTATGGACAACTATCTGGGAAGAACGATTAAGAATGATCTGATCAATGCATACGGAGTTACAGTTATTCCTGCCAAGAGCAAATTGAATGCAGAACATCTCGAACTCATCCGCAAACAAAGAATTGATGTGCTTGATATCATTTTTGTGGATGAACAGCAGGCTCCCTCTTATCGTCAAATGGCAAATAGTGTAGTAGATAGCTCCAAGGAAATGTTTGAATCTTACAGAATATCGCGGAAAATTCCCCTGGCGGATATCAGGAAGGATGTCGTTCCGGTAATACAGGAGATCTCGCGCAATCCGGATATTTTTGCTTTGTTCAGTTCGGTCCAGGGCAGAGATGATTATACATACCAGCACAATGTTGGAGTCGGTGTACTGTCCACCCTAATCGGCAGATGGTTACATATGAGTGAAGCCGAGCTGTCCGTGCTGTCCTTGGCGGCAACCCTGCATGATATCGGCAAGCTGAAGATTCCCAATGAGATTCTGAACAAGCCCGGCAAGCTGACGGACGAAGAGTTCAACCTGGTGAAGAAACACACAATATATGGCTATGAGATGCTGAAGGAAACCACCGGGGCCAATTCGCGCATTACACTGGCGGCACTGCAGCATCATGAGAGGAACGACGGCAAGGGATATCCGTTGGGACTTAAGGATGAACAGATTGATTCCTATAGCAAAATTATAGCGGTTGCCGATATTTTTCATGCCATGTCCAGCAAACGCCCCTACCATGAGGCTATGCCTTTCCATGTGATTGTCGATCAGATGAGAAGAGGCAGCTTTGGCGCGCTGGACCCGCATATTGTTTCGGTTTTTCTGGAGAACATTGTGAAGCGGACTGTTGGCCGTGAGGTGGTCTTAACCGATGGCCGGGTCGGCGAGATCGTCTATCTGAATCCGCATGATATCGAAACACCGCTTATCCGCATTAACGATGAATATATTGACCTCAGCAAAATAAAAGAACTCAATATCCGGGAAATCACCATATAATTTCAGATGACTTCCTTTCAGTTTTTATAATAATCAGCCAGCCCCTCGGCGATAGCCTGTGCAGCCTTCCGCTGATAAGCGGCCTTGCGGACAATTGACTCGTCGTAAGGATTGCTGAGGAACCCAAGCTCTATAAGGGCTGCGGGAAGCGGATTTTCCCTTAGAATATGGTAATTGCCGAAGGAGAGGCCGTTACTCCGGAGCCCGATTCCTGCGCCAAGCCGGGTTTCAATCGCCCGGGCCAGCCGGAGATCATTCTGCTCCGAGTAGAAGAAAGTCAGCGTGCCGGAGACATTCTTCGGAGAGGAATTATAATGGATGCTGACAAAAGCATCCGCGCCGAGCTGCGTCCCGAGCTGCACCCGCCGGGAGAGCGCCGGCTTCTGGTCTCCACGGGTACGGGTCAGCTCTACCCGGGCCCCCTTGGCGGTCAGGTAATCCCGGAGATATAGAGAGGTCTGCAGGGTAAGATCCTTCTCCATCGTGTCATAGGTTGTGCCGAGCATACCCGGGTCACTGCCCCCATGACCGGGATCGACGACAATCAGCTTGCCGCGGATGCTGCCGGATTTCCTTATTACACTGGTGTTCTGGGCGTTTGAACTGGCAGTGCTTAAGTTCGGGACGCTTCCCCCGGCAAGGTACTGGGTGGATACCCAGCCGGTAGTTCCTCCGGCTGTACGGATTCTTGACCATCCGTCCTGGCGGAGCAGAATCGTAACGGCATTCCCGGACTGCAAAGAACCCACTACCTCATAACTGGTTCCCGGTCCTCCCCGGATACGCAGGGAAGAGGCGGTGACAACAGCTGTTCCGCTGGAGGTAGAGGAGGTCTTAACGGATGTGCTGGCGGATGAGGTTCCAGCGGAGGCAGCTCGGCTGGTCCGCTTCAGATAATACCCGGCGACCCATCCGGATACAGATCCGGCCCGTACTTTGAGCCAGCCATGCTGCTCCTCTGTGACAGTAACTACGGCTCCACCCGCCAGAGAGCCGGTGATGGCTGCGCTTGCAGCAGGCTCACTGCGCACATTCAGGGAGTTCGCGTATACTTTGGCTGTATAGGTATCTGCAGCATGGGCAGCAGAAGACGGCAGCGCATATGAAGTCAACAGACAGGCTGCCAGTACGGCGGTATGTAATATTCTTTTCATATAAAGCCTCTTTTCCCGGATAGATAAATTTCTATTACCCGTTTCATCGGCCGGAGAACAACGATTTATTAAAATTGAGGATAATTGTGATTCAATTATACATATAACAACGACAATTCACACTAAGATGTCTTGCTGTTTAATATACCTGGCGGCCCTATTCCTAAGGGGGAAATGTCTGTATAATTATTACATATTGGGGAAACAGATAAAGGAGTGCCGCCGTGATCAGACCTAGATTATTCATTGGATCCTCCAGAGAATCCATCCGCTACGCCAGGGCCATCCACGAGCAGCTGAAGCGGACCGCAGAAGTTCATCCTTGGTATGCAGCTGCTTTCCGGCCGAATGAATATACGATGGAGGCACTGGAGCGGAATCTGGATATCAGTGACTTTGCCGTATTCGTGTTCTCGCCTGATGATGTAGCCCGGATCAGGGGTAAATATTATTATGTAACCCGGGATAATACCCAGTTTGAAATGGGTTTGTTCTGGTCCAGATTACGGCGCGGCCGGGTCTTCTGCCTGCTGCCGGATCAGGTACCCTCCCGCAGCGATCTGATTCCGGGGGAGAATGTGGAAGAGTACCACTTGCTGTCTGATCTGTCCGGGCTGACGCCGCTGGAATACGAGTGGCAGCATGAGAATGCTACAGCTGCGGTGGATGTCAGCTGCGGCAAAATCATCGACAGCATTCAGGGACAGGGCATGTACCATGATCCGGCTGTTGAGCTGCAGCAGCTTAGAGCAGAGCTTAGGCGAAAAGAAAGTATCCTTCACTTCTTTTGGCAATATAATAATAATGTGACGCCTCCCCAGCCGGGTGAGAACTATCAGGCGCTCAGCGAAGCCGTCCGTAATTCATTCATACCTCCGGAGGATTGCCGGGTGATCGGAGCCGCCATGTGGCGGGCCGAAGAGGGGGAAGGCCTGAAACAGGTGGGCGGCAATGTAGGCCGCGGGCATGTCTATCCGTTCTCGACCTCTGAAGACGGAGGCGGAAAACCGGGTGTGCTGGATGCTTTTTTGGCTAAGGAATGGACTTTCTTACAGCGTACGGAAGTTGCGGAGGTATATATCCTATGCTATCCTTTAGGGGAGAACCACGTGATTTCTGTACATTTCTCCGGAAGCGGGGGATTATCGGCAGAGGATCTTACAGCAGTGGTTGCCTATAACCGTGATTTGTTCCGTACCGTCAATCATCTAGTGGAAGGGGACTGACAGGATGAAGAATATGAAGAATGCAGTTAGTGTTTCTAGTAGCGTCCGCCGGTCTGAAGGCGGTAACGGTAACAGTGCGGGAGGCAAAGGCCGTTCCAGACGCAAGTCCGGCACCAAGCTCTCTCCATCCGCGCTTAATGTATATTTAGCGCCTTCTCTGGAGGGCGGAGACGACGAGTACAAGAAGCTGGTCAGCGGTAAAGTGGATAATAACAAGCCATCATTTGCATAACGCATACTGGATACAGTATAACGAATACTGAATATTGAATACTGAATACTGAATACTGAATACTGAATACTGAATACTGAATACTGAATACTGAATACTGAATACTGCTTACATCGAGCATTGAGCAGGTCTCCGGCATGGCCGGGGGCCTTTTTTGTTCTTTAATTGTTCTTTAAGGGATTATGAGATTCGTCTATGTAGATAAGGAGCGTAATGTATGGATAAGTTTCCTTGGAGTTCGGGGCAGAAACGTCTGCCGGACGCAATAGTTCTTATAGCAGGAATCCCTCTGCCGGCCGGACGCGGGTGGTGTGGGGGAATCAAGGGATAAATCCCACTAATCCGGCCGAAAGTGGGCGGTATGAGAAAATTAAAGGCATAAATCCCACTAATCCGGCCGAAAGTGGACGGTATGAGAAAATTAAAGGGATAAATCCCACTAATCCGGCTGAAAGTGGACGGTATGAGAAAATTAAAGGGATAAATCCCACTAAATCCGCCGAAAGTGGACGGTATGAGAAAATTAAAGGGATAAATCCCACTAATTCGGCTGAAAGTGGACGGTATGAGAAAATTAAAGGGATAAATCCCACTAATCCGGCCGAAAGTGGGCGGTATGAGGAAATGAAAGGGATAAATCCCACTAAATCCGCCGAAGGTGGACGGTATGAGGAAATTAAAGGGATAAATCCCACTAAATCGGCTGAAAGTGGGCGGTACGAGGAAATGAAAGGGATAAATCCCACTAAATCGGCTGAAAGTGGGCGGTACGAGGAAATGAAAGGGATAAATCCCACTAATTCACCGGCTACGGGCAAAACGAGGAAATGAGGGGCATTAGTGCCCCTGAATTCACCGGGTACGGGCCAAATGAGGAAATAAGTGCCCTTGATCCCGCCGACTACGGGCAAACGAGGAAATTAGGAGCACAAGCGCCCTTAATTCCGCTGAATGTGGGGCAATTTTACCGATGCTATTCCAGAAGTAGTTTGTTCTTTTACCCACCCTCCTGATGCACTCCTGTATATTTAGCATCCACTGGCTGCCGGGTCTTCCGCAGATGCTGGAACCATGCGCCTCCGATCAGAGCAGCCCCGGCAGCAGTAATCCCGCCAATCAGTCCGAACACCGGGACAGGAGATTCTACCCCGTACAGCCCCAGCAGACCCGCCCCAAGCATAGGGCCGAAAGTGGTTCCGATCTTAACAAACTCCGAGCAGCCGAAATAGAGCCCCTTATTACTCTCCGGGGACAGCTCATCCACCAAGGCATCGAACCGCGCACCAATCAGCAGCTCCCCCAGACTGAACACTGTAATGAACAGCAGCGGCATCGACGGGGAGACGGGCAGCACAAAGAACAGAAAGCTTGCGGCAATCAGCAGATTGCTGGTGAGTACCACGTGGAAAGGATTCCACTTCGAGATCCAGCGCAGTACGGCAAATTGCACAGCCAGAATAACAACCGCATTGAGCGACAGGATCACCGAATACATCCGGGCACCGTCGGCCAAGGCAGAAGTGGAGTTTAAATATTGGGATACGGTTCCGTTCAGCTGGGAATACCCGAAGAAGGAGAAGCTCATTCCGGCCAGCAGGAGGAGGAATACATAGTCCTTGCGGATTGCACCAAGATTCTTGAGGCTGCCGATCCGGGCTGCAACAGAAGCGTGGATGCGGCCCCCGTGCCGGAAGAAGAATTGCGTGGAGACGCCATACAGAATATAAAGCACGCCCAGAATAACATAAGGAAAGAGCGTCAGCTTCATATTGAACATCAGGCTTAACAGCGGGCCGAGAAAACAGCCCAGATTAATCGCCGTATACCGCAGATTGAAGACGAGCAGCCGGTTCTCCGGGAGCGTTTCGGTGGACAGCACTTTTTTGCTGGCAGGCTCGAAGATGGAGTAGCATAATCCGTTAAGGCCGTTAAGCAGCAGGAAGGCCGGGAAGCTGTCCGCATAATAGAACAGAATGAATAGGCTTCCCCAGACTATGGGGACAACGGCGATAATTTTGTGCAGAGGCAGCCGGTCCGCAAGCGCCCCTCCGAAGCCGCTGAAGAGTACATTCACCAGCGGATTGATACTGAGAACACAGCCGGCCAGGAAGATGGAGAGATGTTTTTGACTCGTCAGAAAGATAGCCAGATAAGGGACGCTCATAAATAGTGCAGTTCTCGTGAAAAAAGTGCCGGCCAGAATGTTCCATACTCTACTGTTTAGTTTCCGTGACAAATGAAAGCCCATGATAATCCTTCCCCTGCTTTTTATATTTTGATTTGTGCCGAGTGTAGCATACAATGAAAATCAGACCGGAAAATTGTGCTGTATACTCACACGGCAGAGCGGAGGAGTGAAATCATGTTTCTGGGCTCTACAATTAGGCAAATCCGTTCCTCCAAAGGAATAAGCCAGTCGATTCTGGCGGATGGGATTATGAGCCGATCCAACTTGTCACGCTTCGAGGGCGGTAAATATTATCCCGGGTATGACAAGCTGATCCTCTTGCTGGACAAGCTGGAAATGTCCCTTGAGGAGCTGCTGTTCTTGCAGAATGGCTATGCACAGCCGGAGAAACGTACGCTTCACCTAAGTCTGGTGGAGGCGGCGAACCGTTATGAATTCGACAAAGTAAGAACGATCAGCTATGAATGCCGTTTCTTGTACGGGGCGACGCGCACGGAGGTTTATTATCATTTGTATCTGCTGGGCCAGGGTTTTCTGATTCAGTATCAGCGGGAGGATGAGATCAGGCAGTTAAGCGAATTAGCCGGGGAGATCAAGCCTTATCTGATGGGTGCGGACATATGGTATCTGTATGAGTTCAAGCTGCTAAATAATTTCCTGTTTACGCTAAGCAGCGGCGACGCGATCTTTTTTGGATTAAGGGCTGCAGATGAGTTTGATAAATACCATGACTTTGCCGAGAGCCGGACCATCCAGCAGCATCTGATGCAGAACATCGCGAAAATTTGCCTGAAAGAGCATAATTACAAGCAAAGCCTGTTCTTCCTTAAAAAAGCGCTGCCCTTAGCGGATAAGACGAATCTGCTGTACGATAAGATTGTCACATTGGTGTACCATGAGATCACGCTGCTCTGTCTGAAGCATAAAGAAGATACGCAGCAGTTATTGGGTTACCTGGATATTCTCCGGCAGCTTGAGTTCAATGACAGTTATGACGCGCTGCAGCAGGTGTGCCGGATACATCTGCCGGATATATTCTGATACATATACTATTGATTTTCCGCAAAAAAAGGTTGTCGCCCTATCACCGGGCGGCAACCTTTTTGGTTCTGCTTATTATTGGGGGGAAGAGATGCCGCTGCGCTTCTTGGCGAGCTCGCGCCGCACAACCGGAGCTACTTCTGTTGCCAGCAGCTCAATGGCTTCTGCCACCTTGGCATAGGGGAGGCCGCCGATATCCAGCTGGGTCATGAAGCGGTGATGGCCGAACAGCTCATGCTGATAGAGGATCTTCTCAATAATCTGCTGCGGGCTGCCCACGGCCAAAGTATTGTCCGGAGAGGTGAACCGGCCGAATTCATTGCGCGAGACGCGGTATTGCTGGCCGGGCTTCGGGCTGATCGCATTGCGGTAGCTGTAGTAATAAGGATAATACTCATCCAGCGCCTGCTGGGAGGTTCTGGCGATATAGCCGTGACTTGTGATGGCGATCTTCAAGTCTTCCGGCCTGTGCCCTGCTGCGGCGCCGGAACGGCGGTAGGTGTCGGCCAGATTCTGGAAAGGCTCCGGACTGCCGCTTAGAATGGCGATAGCCATACCTACACCCAGCGCCCCGGCCTTCTGGGCACTTTCGGCCGAACCGCCGATGCCGACCCAGAGCGGAAGCTTCTGCTGCAGCGGACGCGGGGCAATCTCGGCGTTATGCAGCGGGGAGCGGAACTTGCCTTCCCAGTTCATGACCTCATGCTGGTTCAGTGTGAGCAGCAGGTCGAGATTCTCGCTGAACAGCTGTTTGTAATCCTCCAGCTCATAGCCGAACAGCGGGAAGGATTCCAGGAAAGCGCCGCGTCCGGCGATAATCTCTGCCCGGCCGTCCGACAGCAGATCCAGTGTAGCGAAATCCTCGAAGACACGAACCGGATCAATCGTGCTCAGTACGGTGGTTGCGCTGGTAAGCTTAATCCGCTCTGTAACTTGGGCAATAGCTGCCAGCACAACCGGCACTGAGGAGATGACGAAATCCAGCCGGTGATGTTCACCCACGCCGAATACATCCAGCCCCGCTTCATCGGCAAGCTTCGCGGCGGCAATCACTTCATGGAGCCGCTGGCGGGGGCTAATCCGCTGCCCCGTTTCGCAATCGGTTACGATATCCCCGAGTGTATAAATACCGAACTCGAACTCCGGTTCAGCCGCTTGCTTCGCTTGATCATTCCCTAGATTGTTCATTGGTACAGACCCCTTATTATCCAGAATATTTATTAGGTTTAAAGCTTAAGCTTGTCCGTTACAGCAAGGATATACTCTACTATACCATAACGACTTACAAAATGTAAGTATATGAGTGTAAGTTTGTGATATGAGGAGATGGAGATGAGCAGATGAACAAATGAACAAATGAACAAATGAGCAGCAGCAGGCATTACCAAAAGCGTAATACTATCTTTTGCGTATACACTTTATGGGATACAGAGTGCTTTCAGAAAGTCTATATCGAAAATAATTAATCCGGGCGGAATTTGTGTATTTTCATTGACAGATTTAAAGATAGGTGATATTTTAAATTTACAAATTCCAATTGATTTACTTTGGATTAAAATCAGCCGACTGTACAGACAGAGGTGCCGCGCGAGTTCTATCGCGAGGTTCCTCTGTTTTTTTGTATTACAATAGTACATTTATATTTCAGCCAGAAGGAGGAGCAGATATGGGAGATGCTTTATTGTCCATCACACAGCTGAACAAGCGCTTTGATACCGCCGGAGGACATGTGCAGGCATTGCAGGATGTGGAGCTGCATGTAGAGGAAGGGGAATTCATCACGGTGATTGGTCCCAGCGGCTGCGGCAAAAGCACTCTGCTGCGCATCGTTGCCGGTCTGGATACCGGCTATACCGGCAACGTTACGCTGGAAGGTGCAGAGATAGGCGGGCCGGGGATCGACAAGGGGTTTATTTTTCAGGAGCACCGCTTGTTCCCGTGGCTTACGGTAGAGAAGAACATTGCCTCCGATCTGCCGCTGGGCAGGCCGGATATCCGGAAGCGGGTGGATGAGCTGATTGATCTGGTGAAGCTGGGCGGCTTCGAGAAGTCCTATCCCCGGGAGCTGTCGGGCGGGATGGCCCAGCGTGTGGCAATTGCCCGTGCGCTGCTGAGGAACCCGAAGATTCTGCTGCTGGATGAACCCTTTGGTGCGCTGGATGCCTTCACCCGGGCGCATATGCAGACGGTGCTGCTCGATATTTGGCGGCGGAACCGGACTACGATGATTTTTGTAACCCATGATATTGATGAAGCAGTATTCCTCGGCAACCGGGTCGTTATTCTGGAACCCCGTCCGGGTAAAATCCGCAAGATCGTACCTGTCGACCTCCCCTATCCGCGTAAAAAAACAACAACCTCCTTTCAAGAGCTGCGCCTGAAGGTATTGAACTACTTTGAGAAGGTCGATGAGCTTGAGCTGAAGGACGGGGCGGGAATATAAAGTGACTCCTGATTCGTGGATCGTTGTTGTCAGAATGGATACTCCTCAGTAGACACGGTATACACATATTGTTGTACGTAATACAACTTTGATCAACGATAACAGGCGAGCTCGAAGGGATTGTTGTACAAAATACAAGAATTATCCCGCTAAGAGGCTTGGAGAGGAAGAATTGATGCCTTTTGTACAACAATTTTGAGTTATGAACGATATGATGAGGGAAATGTTGTATTTTGTGCAGGAAGACGGTGCAGGAAGGTTGTATTGTGAAAAAGAGTGAACAAGTGCGGATTTATATCCGACTTAATCAATGTGAATATACTAATTAATTCAGAGGGAGGGACAGCCATGGCTGAACGGGCTGTAGCGGCAGGGAATGCCGGAAGAACAGGAAGGCCTGACGGCCCCGGAAAGGCGGCGATTGCCGGTCTGGGATTGCTGCTTCCGGCAGGTGTATTAATCCTGTGGCAGATTTTGAGCCATTACGGAATGATCTCGGAGATGCTGTTCCCGGCGCCTTCTACGATTGTCCAGTCATTCATTACCCTGGCGTCTACCGGGGATTTATGGAGCAACCTCAGAATCAGTGTCGTGCGGGCATTGTCAGGATTTCTGCTTGGCGGCGGGCTAGGTCTGCTGTTCGGCATTCTGGTCGGATTATTCCGCAGATCCGAGAAGCTGCTGGACCCCTCGCTGCAAATGATCCGGATGATCCCGAGCCTTGCGGTAGTGCCGCTGTTCATTCTGTGGTTCGGCATCGGCGAGGAATCCAAGGTGCTGCTGATTGCCAAGGGAGCGTTCTTCCCGATCTATATTAATACCTTTATGGGGATACGCGGAACGGATAACAAGCTGTTCGAAGTTGCCCGGGTGCTCGGCTTCAGCAGAGGGAAGCAGATTGTGCGGCTGGTGCTCCCGGCAGCAGTGCCGAATATCATGCTTGGTGTGCGCTTGTCGCTGGGCCTCTCATGGCTGGGGCTGGTGGTGGCGGAGCTCATTGCTTCCACCTCGGGGATCGGCTATATGATGTCGGATGCCCGCCAGTTTGCTGATACGCCTGTAGTGTTTGTCGGGATAATTGTATTCGCCGCTGCCGGGCTGCTGAGTGACACCATTGTCCGCCTGATCGAGCAGCGGCTGCTGCGGTGGCGGGACAGCTATCAAGGATAGGAGGGAAGAACCGCATGAGTGAAGGGATAGAAGCAATAATCAAGACTGCCAAGGGGGTAAGGGAAGCCCGTGATTATAGCGGAACCGCTCCAATTACTACGCATAACAACAAGAGAAGATTAATGGTTGCATCCTGGAAAACTCTTTTGTCCGACTGGGGCACCGGGGCTGTTATTCCTGTAGCTGTAATCGCCGTATGGCAGCTTGCCGGAAGCGCAGGCTGGATCTCGCCGGAGTTTCTTCCGGCGCCGCTGACGATTCTCTCCGCTTTTGCAGATCTGGCGGTTAGCGGGGAGCTTGTCCATCATCTGGGCGTCAGTATCGGACGGGCTGGCATCGGATTCCTTATCGGAGGAATTCTCGGCCTGCTGCTGGGGACACTGACCGGCCTGTTCCGCAGTGCAGCCTATCTGCTGGACCCGAGCGTGCAGATTCTGCGGCTGGTTCCCCATCTGGCTATTGCCCCGCTGATCATTCTATGGTTCGGCTTCGGGGAGATTTCGAAGGTGGTTATTATCATGAGCGGCTCTTTCTTTCCGCTCTATATCAATACATTCATGGGCATCCGGGGAGTGGACAACAAGCTGTTTGAAGTAGCCCGGGTGCTCGGATTCAGCCCGCTGCAGAAGCTGCGGCGGCTGATCCTGCCGGCGGCGCTGCCGGGCATTCTGCTGGGACTGCGCCTGTCGATGGCTGTGGCCTGGATCGGTCTGGTGGTTGCCGAACTGATCGGATCACAGTCCGGGGTTGGGTTTCTCATTAATGAGGCGAAGCAGAATTCCAATACGGCCGTTATTTTTGTCGGAATTATTATTTTTGCAGTGGTCGGCAAGCTGATCGATTCTCTCTTCCGCATCATCGAACGCAAATTCCTGTACTGGCGTGACAGCTATCAAGGTTAAAGACAAGCTAATGAAACGCTAACGCTAATGAAACCAAGGGGGCAACAACATGAACCAACCGGCACTGAAGGAAACATTGAAACTGACGGCGGATGTACTGGTAATCGGCGGAGGTCCGGCAGGAACATGGGCGGCACTTACAGCCGCAGCTAAGGGAGTGAAGGTGATCCTGGCCGACAAGGGATACTGCGGCTCCAGCGGTGCAACTGCCCCGTCGGGCACCGGAGTCTGGTACGTGAAGCCGGAAGAAGAGCTGCGCGAGGCAGCGAAGGCCAGCCGTTACGCTATGGGCGGCAAGCTGGCTGAGCACCGCTGGATGGACCGGGTGCTGGACCGGACTTATGAGAATATGAACAGACTGGGCGTTGCCGGCTATCCGTTCCCGGTGGATGAGGAAGGCAATCAATACCGCCGGAGCCTGCAGGGACCTGAATATATGCGCCTGATGCGCAAGCTGGTGAAGAAGGCGGGCGTGAAAATTCTGGACCATAGTCCGGTGCTTGAGCTGCTCGCCGATGAGCACGGGGTAGCCGGAGCGGCCGGCGTGCAGACCCAGAGCGGAGAAGCCTGGAGTGTGCATGCCGGGGCGGTAGTTATCGCTACCGGAGGCTGCGCTTTCCTCAGCAAGGCGCTTGGCTGCAACGTATTGACCGGTGACGGGTACTTGTTCGCCGCTGAAGCAGGAGCGAGCTTGTCGGGTATGGAGTTCTCCAATGCCTACGCGATCTGCCCGACCTTCTCCTCCGTAACGAAGACTGCTTATTACAGCTACGCCAGCTTCTATTATGAAGACGGAACTGTGGTGGAAGGAGCAGGCTCCAAGAAGGGCCGCTCAGTCATTGCCAGGAATCTGCTGGCCGGGCGCCAGGTATTCGCGAAGCTTGACGGAGCGGATGAAGCATTACAGCCGCTGCTGCGGGTGGCGCAGACGAACTTCTTCCTGCCATTCGACCGGCGGGGCATTAATCCCTTCAAGGATGTATTCCCGGTGACGCTGCGGCTGGAAGGTACAGTCCGCGGCACAGGCGGCATACGGATTACAGACGAGAGCTGCGGCACTGGGGTTCCGGGGCTGTATGCAGCAGGGGATGCGGCTACCCGTGAGCTGATCTGCGGAGGGTTCACCGGAGGCGGCAGCCATAATGCCGCCTGGGCGATGTCTTCCGGCTCCTTCGCCGGAGAAGGGGCGGCAGACTATGCAGCCGGACTCGGCTGGCATTCAGTTCACCGTGCACCCGTAGGGTTATCCTCTTCACCGCTGGTTCACCAGGAAGTGAAGGCGGGCGCCGCTGCCAGAACCGCAGAATATGTGGAGGCTGTGCAGGCAGAAGTCAAACCGTACGATATTAATCTGTTCCGTACAGAGCAGGGGCTGGAATCTTCGCTGGAGCGTCTGGACGGACTATGGAAAGAGCAGCGCAGCCGGGAAATCCAGCGCACGCCGGAAGGTGTGAAGGCACGCGAAGCCGAAGCGATGACGGCAACGGCACGCTGGATGTACAGCTCCGCTCTGGCCCGTACCGAAACCCGGGGAATGCACAAACGGGAGGATTTCAAGGGAAGTGACGACAGCCAGCATCACCGCCTGATCAGCGGCGGACTGGACCAGGTATGGGTGAAGACAGAAGAGGTAGCGAAGGAGAGTGTATTGTTGTGATTGAAGTCATCAGCGCTGACCGGTGTGTAGAATGCAATCAATGTGTATCTGTCTGCCCGACCAATGTATTCGACAGGGTGGATAACGGAATTCCGGTTATCGCCCGGCAGAGCGACTGCCAGACCTGCTTCATGTGTGAGCTGTATTGCCCGGTGGATGCCCTGTATGTGGCTCCGGATTCCGAGGGGATTACCGGAATTACTGAGGCGGAGCTGGAACAGCAGGGACTGCTCGGCGGTTACCGCGAGAAGGTAGGCTGGGGCAAGGGCAGACAGCCGGTAGCCAGTCATGACTTCATGTATAAGCTGGCAGCCCGGGCAGGCTTCTGAGTGATGCGCCGTTATAGACACTAATCCAAATACAGGCAAGAGTCCTTATACAAACATCAAATATCCAGCAGACGACTGAGGGGAGAATACAGAAATGAGCAAATTGTACAGAGAGATTAAAGGTGTATGGAGCAAAGGGGGACGCCTCACGCTGATTACAGGTGTGGTGATGATCATGCTGGTGCTGCAGGCTTGCGGTAATAATACCGGCTCCGGGAACAACGGAACGGCAGCCAACGGCGCAGGAACGAATACGGCCGACGCGGCGGGCAGTGAGGCTTCAAGCAATGTTCCGGCTGTGCTGAATTTCGGATACATTGGCTCCAATAAGCTGAATGTACCGGGCGGTGCAGAAGGCTGGGGACTCTATAAAGGGATTATTCAGGAAGAGCTGAAGCAGTACGGAATTACCGAAGTGAAGCTGACCGGCTTCCCGAACGGACCGGATCAGACGGAATCCTTAATCAGCGGAAGACTTGATTTCGGCAGCCTTGGGGATACCCCGGCGATTATCGCCTACGCTTCAGGAGCCAAGACCCGGTTGATCGCCCAGACTTCCGCGCATACGGTCGGTTATCTGATCGGCAAGAAGGACGGACCAAAGACAGTGCAGGAACTGAAGGGCAAAACCATTGCGATCCAGAAAGGGTCCTTCATGCACCGCTACGTAGTCGGCCTGCTGAAGCAGGAAGGCGTAACCGACTATAAGCTGGTTCACATGCTGATTCCGGATGCTACCGCAGCACTTGCCCGCGGCGATGTGGACGCGACCACCAATAACGGTGTAGCGGCGCTTAAGCAGATCGAGCAGGGATACACTCATTTGGATGATGCCTCTACCCATCCGGATCTGCTCGGAAGCAGTGCTACCGTAGTGTCAGAGGAGTATCTTGCGAAATTCCCGGATTTCCCTAAGGTCTGGAATGCGGCACGGGAGAAGGCACTGGCCGACCTGAAGCAGCATGAAGATGAGTATTATGAGTTCCTGGCCGAGATCGGGGATACAACCCCGGAACTCGCGAAGCAGGTGAATCCGATCAGTGATATTAAGGATACAGCCTTCACGGAAGACGGCACGAAGCTGCTGGAGGGCACCAAGAACTTCCTCGTGGAAGAGAAGCTGGCCAAGAAGGATTTCAACATCAGCGACTGGCAGCTCAAGTAATTCATGACAGGTAAACAGGTGAACGGAGGGGATGCAGATGTCCGAAGAAACCTTGACCATTGAACATTTCAAGCTGCCGCTGGAGAACGGGCTGTATCTGGAGGGCGAGGTGCGGGTTCCTGCGGGGACTGCACCGAAGCCCGTCATCCTGATCAGCCATGGCTTCCGAGGACATAAGGACTGGGCATTCTGGCCGGAGGTCTCCGGCAGACTTGCCGGGAGCGGGTTCTACACCGTAAGCTTCAATTTCTCACGGATCGCTGCCCGCAATTTGGACGGGGTTAGCCCGGAGGAAGCTGCCGGAGCGGCTACGCTGAGCCGGGAGCTGCTGGATCTGAAGCAGGTGCTCCACAGCCTGCTTGAGGGCAGGCTGCCGCTTGCCGGACTGGCCGACACGGAGCGGATAGCGGTTCTGGGGCACAGCCGTGCAGGCGGAAGTAACATTCTGTTCGCGGCAGAGCATCCTGAGGTGAAGGCGCTGGTGGTCTGGAACGGCGGTTCACCGCCGCAGCCGCAGCAGGGTGAAGGTGCCCCGGCGCTTACGCTGCAGGAGCGGACGATCCGCGAGGATCAGCAGCGTAACAAGGAGCGCTTCAATCTGGAGAAGGCACTCGGCAGAGTACCGGCCGCAGCGCTGCTGATTCAGGGTGATCAGGACCGTGAAGCCTTGCTGCAGCAGCATGCAGGCTTCAGGGAACAAGCGCCGCATCACCGGTATCAGAGCATCCGGGGTGCGGATCACACCTTTGGCACGGTGGACCCGTACGAAGGCTCCACCTCTGCGCTGAATGAGGCTGTTGCCTCGACAATAGCATTTTTGCAGGAGAAGCTGGTCTGATCTTAATTCTACATTTCAGGGGACCATGAAGAGGGGGAAGCGGAATGCCGCAGCAGCAACAGCAGGCAACAACAGATGTTCTAGTGCTGGGCGGAGGCCCGGCCGGAGCATGGGCGGCATGGAGTGCAGCTTCTCAGGGAGCGAAGGTAATTCTGGCCGATAAGGGATATCTCGGAACAAGCGGGGCTACCGCGCCGGGAGGAACAACGCTGCTGGTGATTCCGCCGGTGGCAGAGCTGCGGGAGCAGGCTGTGCAGGCCAGACTTAAGGCAGGCGGCTATCTCTCGGAGAATGCCTGGATTCACCGTGTGCTGGATCAGGTCGAGCAGAATCTGGAGCTGGTAGAGGAGTGGGGGTATCCCTTTCCGAAGGATGAAGAGGGCAGGCGGCTGCGGACGCATCTGCATGGCCCGGAATACATGAAGCTTATGCGTAAAGTGGTGCGCAAGGCGGGGGTGCGTATATGGGATCAATCGCCGGCGCTGGAGCTGCTCCATGATCAGCACGGCGTGGGCGGAGCACGCGGAATTAACCGCTTAACCGGGGAGACCTGGGAAGTGAAGGCGAATGCGGTGATTATGGCTACCGGAGGCTGTGCCTTCCTCAGCAAGGGGCTGGGCTGTAATGTGCTCACGGGCGAAGGACTGCTGATGTCAGCCGAGGCTGGTGCCGAGCTGTCGGGTATGGAATTCACCCGGCAATATGCTCCGAGCTTCGCGGACGGAACGGTAACACGCGGGCGGATGCTGGCCTGGGCCACGCTGTATGATGAAGCGGGAAGGCCACTGCATCAGGGTGACCGCACCTTCGGCAGCATCCCTGAGCTGATGCTGAGGGGCCCGGTCTACGCCTCGCTGGATCTGGCGGATACGAAGGAGAAGCAGGATTTCCTCCGTAACGCCCATCCGATCTTCTTCATGCCGCTGGAGCGGGCGGGGATTGATCCATTCAAGGATAAATTCCCGCTTACGCTGCGCTATGAAGGCACGATGCGCGGCACGGGCGGCTTGCGCCTGACCGGTACCGATTGTGCCACCTCGGTGCCGGGGCTGTATGCGGCCGGAGATGCCGCATCCCGCGAGAAAGTCACCGGCGCCATCTCCGGCGGCGGCGCCTACAATGCATCCTGGGCCATCTGCAGCGGCAGCTGGGCAGGACAAGGCGCGGCGCGGCACGCTCTGCAGGAGCCGCGTCCGGCGGACAGCCGGCTGCTCCGCGCGGCGGGCCGCTACGGGATGCCGGCTGGCGCCGGCACAGCCAGGGCGCTGGACGCGAAGCCGCTGATCGCGGCGGTCCAGCGGGAGATCCTGCCGCTGCGGATTAACTACTTCCGCAGCGAGCCCGTGGTCGCCGCGGCTCTGCAGCGGCTGAACAGCCTGATGCCCGAGCTCAGCGGGCAGGTGCCCGCGACGGTTCAGGGCATCGTGCAATCGCGTGAAGCGGCCGCCATGCTGAATGTCGGCCGCTGGATCTACACCGCCGCGCTGGCCCGCAAGGAGAGCCGCGGCCTGCAGCGCCTGGCCGAGTATCCGGCGCTGGACCCGCGCCAGACCCACCGCCTGATCCTCTCCGGTATCGACTCGATTGGCATCCGCACCGAAAGTGTGCCTCATGCCCAGGAGCTGCGGATACCAAGAGAGGAGCGGGCGATATGATTGAACTGGTCAGCCAGGACCGCTGCATCGGCTGCAGGCTGTGCGTGAAGGTCTGCCCGACGAATGTCTTCGAGATGCAGGGCAAGCTTGCCGTCATTGCCCGCCAGGAGGATTGCCAGACCTGCTTCATGTGCGAGGCGTATTGTCCGGCGGATGCGCTCTATGTGGCGCCGCAGGCAGATCTGTCCATGGAGGTGGATGAGCAGGAGCTGATTGAATCAGGCCTGCTGGGCAGCTGGCGGGCAGAGATCGGCTGGAACCCGGGTGCGGAGGATACGATGGCGGAGCGGGACACAACACCTTTCTTCGAGGTGTTCACCGAGACTTACCGCGGCAAGTAATCAGGAATAAGCAAGTAAATGACAAAAAGGTGTTCTGCAGCCCTTGCCGGCAGCGGAACACCTTTTTTTATTTGAATATTTCACGGGTAACATAGCCTTCGTCATTCTCGCTATAACGCTTTACAGCAGCTTCTGAATGGCAGGTTCCATGTCCAGCGGATCAACCGGAGATTCGAAGCGCTCCACCACGTTGCCGTTACGGTCAATCAGGAACTTGGTGAAATTCCATTTAATCTCATCGTTTGTGAGCGCTGCAGGATCACGTTCCTGAAGCATGGTGTGCAGCAGCTTGCCGTTTGAGTCCGTGTCGTCAAAGCCCTGGAAGCCAGCCTGTTCCGTCAGATAAGCGAACAGCGGATGGCGGTTATCCCCCTTAACATCAATTTTTTCGAAAAGCGGGAAGGTTACGCCGTAATTGATCTGGCAGAACACGTTAACCTCTTCATTGGAGCCGGGCTCCTGTTCGCCAAACTGGTTGCTGGGAAACCCGAGAATTTGCAGGCCCTGCTCCTGGTACTTCTCATGAAGCTTCTGAAGGTCGGAGTATTGCGGAGTATAGCCGCATTTGCTGGCAGTATTAACGATCAGGAGGACTTTATCCTTGTATTGTTCAAGCCGGGTCTCTTTCCCCCGGATATTGCGGGCCTCATACTCATAAATGCTCATTGCTGCTTCATCCTCCCGGTATATGTAATTAATATTTACAACTATTTAATTGTAAACAATTTAATTTTAGGTGTCAAACTAATTATAAATAATTAGGGCAATACTAATGTTGTGCCCTTACATACATATCCAGGGAAGCCCCGGCAGCCCTTTATGAACTTTTATATATTTATATATACGAAGTCCCCCGGTTGAGATTATACTAAAGTGAACGAACCGTTTTTTCAGCAGGCGGAGCGTCTCCCCATACGTATAACACAGACACAAGAATATTATGCTGGAGGAAATTGAATGAGCACTACGGAACTTACTAGCCAACTTTCCAGTTTCACAGGAAGATTACTGCGGGAACGCTTTGGGAAAGGGCCTGAATCAATACACGCCTCTATCGGGAAGCAATGTATAGCACTGCATATCCGTAATTTTATCGGACCTGTGGAGAGATTTTTGTTAAATAAGGAAGAAGAACAGGCGTTTCGCTATACGAGAGAGCTTCTGATGAAGTCTCTGCTGCCCGAACTTGCGGCTTACCTGAAGGAAACGATGGCTATGGAGGTTGGCGAGCTTTTCTATGACTGGGGTATACATAACGCGTCTGGAATGATCGTTGCGCTCATTAAGAATGACGCTATGATTATTGACGATTATGCCGGGCGTCAAGAAGTCCATGCCCAGATTAATGAAGTTAGCAGAAAGGTTCAGAAGGAACCGGTCTATACCGACTCCTGGTGGCTGGGCCCGCGCATTCTGATTATCAAACGTGAGGGTATCCTGATCCCGCTGGAGAAGGAACTGATTGGCCTTGGTTATGAGAATACGCTTAAGACCACCAAACGCAAGATGGAAAAACGATATTTGGAGGATACCACCACGATTGCCCCGATGCTCGGCAAGGAACTGTCGGATATATATGTGGATTGGGATTTCGACAAAGATACCAGTGTGATAGCTTATACTTTTCAATAAGTTTAACTATAAATAGGGCGGAAATGAGTCGGACATGCGAATGAGCCGAACATGAGCCGGAGAAGGGGGAATGGTCCCTTTCTTCGGCTTTTTTATTTTTTTTCCTGTTTATGGGCTGTTGTGCTGGGACTTTTTAGGAGGATATGCCGGATGGAGGAATACAAGCGGACAGTATTATATGTGGAAGATAATCAACTCAACATGGCCCTAATGCATCATATCTTCAAAAGAAACCTGCCCTCCATATTGCTGCTGGAAGCTGAAACGGCAGAGCAGGGGCTGAGTATGGCCCGTGAAGCACTGCCGGATCTGATCATCCTGGATATCGGGCTGCCCGGCCTTAACGGATATGAAGCTCTGGAAATATTGCAGCAGGATGAGGCTACTTGCCATATTCCGGTACTGGGAACCAGTGCGTTTGCTCAATTATCGGATATTGAAAAAGCCAAAAACAGGGGTTTTGCCGCGTATATTACCAAACCGTTCCAGGTCAAAGCCTTCACCGAAACGGTGAAGAGGCTGCTGGACGGCGGGCTCTAAATCAAGGATAAAGTAATGCAGGAATGAATCGAACAAAGGTGGGGAACTGGGGAGAACTCTGTCTGAATTCTGGTTCGCAGGTTAATATAATCTGCTATACATTTTATAGTTTATATTTCGACATAATCATTTGACTTTCGCCCGGATATGCAAGATATTTATATTACAGATTTGAACTAAAAATGCATGTATTACTCCACGAACGGGCGGTGGAATTTATGCTAAGACAACATACGGAGATCTCTTCTCCATTCGAACAGGCATTCAAAAAGGGGACTGCCGGATTCGCATTTCTCTCCATTTCCGAAGAATGGACTAGTGTGAATCCGGCGGTAACGCTGTTGCTGGGATACACGGAAGAACGATTGCTGGGACATGGCTTCACGGAGTTTCTGAATGAAGATTCCCTGGAGATACATAGGCAAAAGATGGGGACTCTAAAGGCGGGAGAGGTTCCCTTTTTTGAATGCGAACTGAATTTCCGGCATGCAGACGGCTCTGTAGTTGCAGTACTGCTGCATGTTTCTCTGATTAGCGAGCCCTCTACGGGAATGGGCTTGTATTATATCGTTCATCTGGCCGGATTGCCGCACCCGGAAGCTAAGTCCAAGGAAGAACTTCCTGCACCGCCAGATGAGCTGTACCGCCTGATTGCAGCCAACATTAGAGACATTGTATATTATGCTACCCCGGATGGTATCTGCAGATACTGTTCTCCTTCGATTGTGGAAGTACTCGGGTATAAGCCTGAGGAATTGATCGGCTGTGATATCCGCGGACTGGTTCACCCCGGGGATATGGAATTTATGAGCGCACCGCAGGCGGCTGAGCTTCAGAGTGTGCAGCTGCGGATTCTTCATAAGGACGGGCGGTATCTCTGGATTGAATTCACGCTGCGGATTGTGGAAGACAGCGGGAACTGGAGCGTGCTTGCCGTAGGCCGTGATGTGACACAGCGCAAGATTATGGAGCAGAAGCTGCAGGAATCGGTAGAGCGGTATACCTCGCTGAAGAAATATAACCATGATGCGATTATTTCCCTGGATCTGGAAGGTAACATTATCAACGGGAATGAGAAGGCCGTAGAGCTGACAGGCTACACGATTCCTGAGCTGGTGGGAATGAGTGTCGGACGGATTATCGGGAACCACCATCTTCACGACGTAATCAGCTTCTGCCAGAAGAAGGGTTCCATGGAACGAAGCATTGACCTCATCTGGCATAAGGACGGACATTCCGTGGAGGTGCTGACAACCCTTGCCCCTATCATTATCAACAATGAGACGGTGGGCTTTTATATTATCGTCAAGGATATTACCGAGCAGAAGAAGCTGCTGATCGCCAAAGAAACCGCCGAGAATACGAACCGGGCCAAAAGTGAGTTCCTGGCTATGATGAGCCATGAAATCCGCACGCCGATGAACGGGGTGATCGGCATGACCGATCTGCTGCTGGACCTCAGTGATCCGGATTCTGTGCAAAGGGAATACCTGGAAATCATCCGCCAGAGCGGAGAATCCCTGCTGAATATCATTAACGATATTCTGGATCTGTCCAAGATTGAGGCGGGCAAAACCTCATTGCATGAAGAACCGTTTGTCCTTCAGCACTGCATGGAGTCTGCTCTGGAGCTGCTGCAGCTTAAGGCGGAGAATAAGGGCCTCACCATCCAGGTGGAGGTGGGTCCGGATGTACCCGCTGATCTGATCGGGGACGGAGAACGCTTGAAGCAGATCCTGATCAATCTGGTCGGCAATGCAGTGAAGTTCACTCACACGGGCGGGGTAAAAGTAGGCGTGCAAAGGATACGGGGAGAAGAGGCTGCTGATGGGGTAACGCTGCAATTTACAGTGGCGGATACAGGAATAGGCATTCCGGAGGATGCCCGCAGCCGGTTGTTCGAGCCGTTCTACCAGCTGGATCATTACATGAGCCGCAAACATGAAGGAAGTGGTCTGGGACTGGCGATCAGCAAGCAGCTGGTTGAAATGATGGGGGGCAAGATTCAGCTGGAGCCGCAGACCGGGCAGGGGGCAACCTTTGTATTTACGGTGGTGCTCCGGACCGAGAAGCAGGCCCAGACTGCTGAGGGGGCGGAGCCGGGCCTGCTGAGTCCGCAGCAGCTCAGCCGTTCTTTGCGCATCCTGGTGGCTGAAGACAATGTCATTAATCAGATTGTGCTGCGCAAAATTCTGGAGAAGCGCGGGTTCGCCGTGGATGTTGCGGAAGACGGGCTGCAGGTAGTCGAGATGGTCACTCAGCGCAGCTATGATCTGATCTTCATGGATGTGCAGATGCCCGGCATGAACGGCCTGGAGGCTACATCGAGAATCAGGCAGACGCAGCCGGCAGATTCGCAGCCGGTCATTATTGCTGTAACGGCTAATGCACTCAAAGGCGACCGGGAATTATGCATTGAAGCAGGAATGGACGAGTATATCAGCAAGCCGCTGAGAAGCGAGACGATAGTGAATGTTATCGGAAAATTCTTTTAATCAGCAGGCAGTCTTCCGTCTACACATCAATGATTGACATTGCTGCGTTAAAGCTGTGATGCGTCACTCTGACATCTTGCATGTGGAAGTCATTTTGATTAAGATAGCAGAAACCGGTGCACAAGACGCACCGATATACCATTAAATGACAATGACGAAGAGAGTAAGCACTTTATAGCGGATCTTAACAGGGAAGGTGTGCCGGAGACTGAGAGCACCCTCATTTGACGCTTAGTGCCGAAGTTCACTTCCGAGTCGGCCCCTGAAGTACACTGCTGCAGCAGGTATGAGTAGGGAGGCCCGCTTCCAGCGTTAACGGGTGTAAGACAGAGTTAATCCGGTCCGGGAATGAGGTAACAGCTTTCCGGGTGCTGACGCGTCAGCAGGATTCATCTCTAAATAAGGGTGGTACCACGGCTCCTCGTCCCTTGCGACGGGGGGCCTTTTTGCGTTCGTTCATAGGATTAACTATTAACTACTTAAGGGAGTGTCAGGAAATGAGTAATGTGGAACTGGATAAGCTGAGAGCACGGCTTGATGAAATTAACGGACAGCTGCTGGAGCTGATCTCGGAGCGTGCCGGAATCGTACAGGAAATCGGAGTGCTCAAGGAGAAGCAGGGTGTGCCGAAGTTCGATCCTGAACGCGAGAAAGCCATGCTGGATAAGCTGGTAGCAAGCAACAAGGGACCTTTCACCAGCGGCACGATTCGTACCCTGTTCAAGCAGATTTTCTCTGCTTCACTGGATTTGCAAAGCACGGAACATAAGAAGTCCCTGCTGGTAGCCCGGAAAAATCACGCCGAAGATACAGTAATTACCCTTCCGGGTAATGTAACCGTCGGCGGATTATCTTCGCTGATGGTTGCCGGACCCTGCTCGGTGGAGAGTGAGCTGCAGACCCGTACAGTTGCCGCTGCCCTGCAGAAGGCAGGAGTGAAGGTAATGCGCGGCGGAGCCTTCAAGCCCCGTACCTCCCCGTATGATTTCCAGGGACTCGGGATGGACGGCCTGAGAATTCTGCGTGAAGCGGCGAATGAGTACGGGCTTCTGACCATCAGTGAAATTGTAGACCCGCGTCATATTGAAGAGGCCCTTGATTATGTCGATGTTATTCAGGTCGGTGCACGGAATATGCATAACTTCGAACTGCTCAAAGCGGTAGGGGAAGTGAATAAGCCGGTATTGCTGAAGCGCGGTTTGTCGGCGACACTGGATGAATTCGTCCATGCGGCAGAATACATTATGTCCCGGGGCAACATGGAGATCATACTGATTGAACGCGGCATCCGTACCTATGAGAAAGCGACCCGCAATACGCTGGATATTTCGGCAGTGCCGATTCTCAAGCAGGAATGCCATCTGCCGGTGCTGGTCGATGTGACCCATTCCACCGGACGCAAGGATATCCTGATCCCATGTGCCAAAGCCGCACTTGCCGCCGGAGCCGACGGCATCATGGTGGAAGTGCATCCCGATCCGGCAACCGCCTTATCGGATGCGGCGCAGCAGCTTAATATTGAAGAGTTCAATACTTTCTTCAATGAAGTGAAAGCATCCGGGCTGTACCATTAATTTAAATATCTAGAATTTATGCGGAAATAGAAGGATTAATGAGAATAACGCAGTAATTAGCGCTTACAAGAATAGTTTGCACTTTTGTGGAGGTTAAGGAGGGTCAGGTACAATAACAGGTATTGGCGTTGCACCGGACCCGGGCTCTATGGAAGAGCCAATAACCTTATAACAAGACACAGGAGGAGCAGCTCAATTTGAAGCAGTCAAGCTTATACAACAACGGTTGGTTTTCCAACACACGGAGCGACATTCTGTCGGGTATGACCGTGGCGATTGCCTTAATCCCTGAAGCGATTGCTTTCTCCATCCTCGCCGGCGTAAGCCCGATGGTTGGATTGTACGCATCTTTCTGCATTGCTATTGTGACGGCATTTGCCGGCGGAAGACCGGGCATGATCTCAGCGGCGACCGGGGCGATGGCGCTATTGGTCGGCAGCCTGGTGATTTCACACGGAATTGAGTACCTGTTCGCGGCCACCGTGCTGGCGGGAATCTTTCAGATTCTAATGGGGATGCTGAAGCTTGGCAGATTCATCACGTTCCTGCCGCAGCCGGTAATGACCGGCTTCGTCAACGCATTAGCCATTCTTATCTTCATGGCCCAGCTGGTGCATTTTGAAGGACAGGGCTGGATTATGTATGCACTGGTGGCACTTACACTGGTCATCATTTATACGGTTCCCCGGATCACGAAGGCGGTCCCTTCGGCGCTTGTAGCGATTATCGCAGTTTCCGTGCTCAGTATTGTTCTTAATCTGGATGTAAGGACCGTAGGCGATATGGGCACCATTACTTCGGCTCTGCCGGTGTTCCATCTGCCGGATCTTCCCTTCACTCTGGATACACTGCTGATCATTCTGCCCTATTCACTATCGCTCGCTGTAGTCGGATTGCTGGAATCCCTGATGACCGCAACGCTGATTGATGATATTACCGGCACCGGCAGTGACAAGAACCGGGAAGCGAAGGGACAAGGCCTGGCCAATATCGTGACCGGCTTCTTCGGCGGGATGGCAGGCTGCGCAATGATCGGCCAGTCGATGGTTAATATGAAATCGGGCGGACGTACACGGCTGTCTACTTTTGTATCGGGGATCTTTCTTTTGTTCCTGATTCTCGTTCTGGGCGATGTGGTTAAGCAGATTCCTATGGGCGCTTTGGTCGGTGTTATGATCATGGTCTGCATCAGCACCTTCGAGTGGGGTTCACTGAAGACATTAGCCAAGGTGCCGCTCAGCGATGCACTGGTCATGATCGTTACGGTAGTTACTGTAGTAGTGACGGATAATCTGTCGATCGGTGTACTGTTCGGTGTTCTGCTGAGCGCTTTGTCTTTTGCCTGGAAAATCGCTTCAATAAAGCTCAGTGTCCATACGACGGCATCTGTAACTACCTATAAAGTATCGGGCCAGCTGTTCTTCGGTACAACCAGTCATTTCGTGCATGAATTTATGTATGAGAGTGATCCGCAGCAGGTGATTATCGACTTCTCCCATTCTCATGTGTGGGATCAGTCAGCGGTGGGAGCCATTGCCAAAACGCTGGACAAATACGCGGCACTCGGCAAAAAGGTAACGATTACCGGATTAAATGAAGAAAGTGCCCGGCTGGTGAAACGGATCGGCCTGAGCTTGTCGGGCGGGCATTGAAGGATAAAGGTGTTGAGGCTGTCTTTGGAGCTGTTTATGGCTTCAGAGGCAGTCTCTTTTTTTGTAATATTTTTTGCGGCAGGAAAAAGGATTTTCGAAAAAATTGTCGAAATTTTCCGGTAGAGGGACATTTGTCATTGCGTGTTCAGGAATGACCCTACTTTATTAACGCAATTGCCGTGCGCGAAAGGGAATGCCTACATGTTTTCTTTTATCCGAACAAGACTTATTGCCCGTATCCTCTGTATCATGACTGTAGTCATTCTATGTATCACGGCAGGGAACATTGCGATTCAGCGGGCGAACACCGGATCAGCGGTGAAAGGGACGATCAGCAGTTACAACATGAGTATTGCCAGCCATTATGTTACGCAGATTGATGCCGGCCGTTACAGCGAGTTCCTAGCCGATCCCCGGGAATCGGATCTGTATTGGTCGCTCCGCAATGAACTGGATCAGTTCAGGGTGTCGATCGGTGCCCGTTATGTATACTTTGTCAGGATCGATGAAGCCAATCAGCCGCAGCTGATGATTGACGGCAGACCGGAGGGGGACCCGCTGGCTTCGCAGATTAATGAAATTACAGATATGCCGGCTGCTGCAGTTGAGGCGGTCCTTGCAGGAGAGAATGCGAGTACGCCGCTGATCATGAATCCTGAATATGGGGATTATATCTCGGCATTTGTACCGGTGAAAGGGGCTGACGGGGCTCTGATCGGGGCGCTGGGCATTGACACCGATGTCGCTGTCCTTAGCAGCCTGACCCGTGACGTCCTGATCCAAAGTCTGCCTCTCTATGGTATTATTCTCGCCTTATCCCTGGCCGCTTTGGCGGTGCTGGCCTGGTTTGTATCCCGGTCATTGCGTCCACTGGGGACGATCACGCAGAGTGCGGGCACCATGGCCAGGGGCGACTTGGCTGAGGCCGCGCGGATTCTGAATGCCCGTCCGGTCAGGTCCCGGGATGAGATTGGAACGGCTTATCAGGCGATGCTTCAGATGTCAGGTGATTTGAATGCAAGAGTGAGAGGGATGGTGTCTGGTGTGTCCACGGCATCCGATTCTCTCTACGGCTCCTCTGAGACATTCGCCAGGAATGCCGATGATGTACTGAAGATGAGTGAGGCCGTTAACGGCAGAATCGGCGACATCTACGCCGGTGCCCATTCGCAGACCGAAGGAGCACAGAGCAGCGCTGTGGCAATGGATGAGGTGGCGCAGGGGATTTCGCGCATTTCGGCAGCTTCGGCCGTTGTCTCCGAATTCGCGGTCAAGGCTCTGGATATCGTGCAGTCCTCCCAGACTGCCATGAATCATACGAATCAGCAGATGAAGTCAATCTCCGTATCCACCGGGCATACTCTGGATATCGTGCTGCTGCTGCAAGGCTATGCGAATGAAATCGAGGGCGCGCTGGCTGCGATCAGGCAGTTCGCCGATCAGACGAAGCTGCTTGCGCTTAATGCCTCGATTGAGGCAGCGCGCGCGGGAGAACACGGGCGGGGCTTCACTGTCGTAGCCGGAGAAGTACGCAAGCTGGCGGAGGGCTCTGCGGCTTCGGTCGAGCGGGTTGCCGATTTACTGATTCATATCGGCAATGCCTCAGCAAGCATTGGTACGCAAATGACGGACGCTTCCCATGAAGTCAGTGAAGGTGTGCGGATGTCTGCCGAAGCAGAAGCTGCGCTGCTGGAAGCATCGGCCGCTTTTCGTGAGGTGGCCGGACAGATTGTCGATATGTCGGCGACGGCAGAGCAGCTGTCAGCAGGCACAGAGGAGGTTGCTGCAACGGTGGGCAGCATGGCTTCCATTGCCGGAGGTGTCTCGGAGCAGACAAGGCAGATCCGTGAGCTGACCGGTCTTCAACTGGAGAAGATCAAAGAAGTATACGAAGCTTCGATGATGATCAGCGCGAATACAGGCGACTTGCGGGAAGCTATCCGGCAGGTGAAGGTGTAAGCGGCGCTTCAAGTGTTGATCGGGCGTAGTAGCAGGTGTTCGCTCTCCGGCTTTCCAAAGTGTTCGACTATTGGTATGATTACAAGGAATGCGAACATCTACTACCGATTACATGGAGGAATTAATAATGAGTGAAACTACAATATCCGGGATTATTGATCATACGCTGCTGAAGGCGGATGCCCGTAAAGACGATATTATCAAGCTGGCTGAGGAAGCCAAAGCATACAAATTCGCTTCGGTCTGTGTGAACCCGGCCTGGGTGTCCACGGCCCATGCAGTGCTGAAGGATACGCCGGAAGTTAAAGTATGTACAGTGATCGGGTTCCCGCTGGGATCGTCCACACCGGAAACCAAAGCCTTTGAAACCACCGATGCGATTGCTAACGGTGCCGGCGAAGTGGATATGGTTATCAATATCGGCGCACTGAAAGACGGTAATGACGAGCTGGTGAAACGTGATATCGCCGCAGTGGTTGAAGCTGCCCGCGGTAAAGCACTGACCAAAGTCATCATTGAGACCTGCCTGCTGACCGATGAAGAGAAGGTCCGCGCCTGTAAGCTCGCTGTAGAAGCGGGAGCAGACTTCGTGAAGACTTCGACCGGATTCTCCACGGGAGGCGCAACGAAGGAAGATATCGCACTCATGCGGGCGACTGTCGGCCCTGCTATCGGCGTTAAGGCATCCGGCGGTGTGCGCAGTGCGGAAGATGCCCTCGTAATGGTCGGAGCAGGCGCTACCCGGATCGGGACAAGCGGCGGCGTAGCCATTGCCAAAGGTGAGCAAAGTCAGAGCAGCTACTAAATACAACTCAGCTATGCACAGAAAAGGCTGTGGCCTCCTGGATTTCGGGAGGCCGCAGCCTTTTCGTTTCTGTAAAGGGAATTAGAATAGTCGTCTGGTATCTGTTGTAGATAAGCTGAATATGAAATGGGCCGCCGAAAGTTAGCTGAGTGGGTTGAGCGTGGAAATTAAAGGGATTAATCCCTTTGAATTGGCCGGAAGTGGGCTGAGCGGCGGAATTAAAGGGATAAATACTACTGAATTGGCCGGAAGTGGGCTGAGTGGCGGGATTAAAGGGATAAATCCCTCTAAATCGGCCGGAACTGGGATGAGCGGCGGAAATAAAGGGATAAACCCCTCTAAATCGGCCTGATGTGGGCTGAGCGTGGAAATTAAAGGGATAATTCCCTCTGAATCAGCCTGAATTTTGCTGTACTGCAGCGTGCTCCCTTATAAAAGGACGCTAACGCTTCGCTGGGAGGAAAGGAGGGGTATAAGTGCACCTGAATCCACTGGACGCTACCCTCTGCTACCGAATCATATGCTTAAGCGTCTGCACAACTTTTATGACGGGGAAGAGGCAGACTGATTGAACACAGCATCGGCTCCTATAACACGGAGCTTCATCGTTATACGGTAAGTTACGACACCTGAAGCTGGGTCGAAATAAGGGTGGATTTATCACAAAAATTTGGATAACGTTATTCTCCGGCTCTCGCTGCTTGTGGAGGGATTTTTTGTTGTGGCCCGAGAAACAGGCTTGAATTATCCTTTTATTAAACTAATAAAACATAGGGAAATAATGAGAATTTTATCTTTCCAAATGACATGGTTTGTGAGAGAATAGGTACAATTCTTAATTGTTAACCTTTGCCATTATACCTTTAGAGGAGGAAATACCCCATGTCAGAAGAGCGCAAGCTGTCATTTGAAACCTTAACCGTTCATGCAGGCCAGGAGATTGATCCAACTACTTTAGCCCGTGCTGTACCGCTGTATCAGACCACATCCTACGGTTTCCGTGATGCAGAGCATGCTGCCAATCTGTTCGCGCTTAAGGAGTTCGGCAACATCTATACCCGGCTGATGAACCCGACCACCGATGTGTTCGAACAGCGCCTTGCCGCGCTGGAGGGCGGGGCGGGTGCGCTTGCGACAGCTTCCGGAGCAGCGGCTATTTCCTTCTCTATTCTGAATATTGCCGGTGCAGGAGATGAGATTGTTTCCTCTGCAAGCCTCTATGGCGGGACGTATAATCTATTCTCCACGACGCTGCCCAAGCTGGGGATTAAGGTGCATTTTGTTGATTCGGACAATCCGGAGAACTTCCGGGCAGCGATTACGGACAAAACCAAAGCGCTCTATGCCGAAACCATCGGCAATCCGCAGGGTAACGTGCTGGATATCGAAGCAGTGGCGGCTATCGCCCATGAGCACGGGATTCCGCTGATTGTCGATAATACCTTCCCAAGCCCGTACCTGCTGCGTCCGATTGAACACGGGGCGGATATAGTAGTGCATTCGGCTACCAAGTTCATCGGCGGCCACGGCACCTCCATCGGCGGAATTATTGTGGACGGCGGCAAGTTTGACTGGAAGGCAAGCGGCAAGTTCCCCGGACTTACAGAACCGGACCCAAGTTATCATGGGGTAGTCTACACTGAAGCTGTAGGACCTATTGCCTATATCATAAAAGCACGCGTACAGCTCCTTCGTGACCTCGGCGCGGCGATCTCGCCTTTCAATTCCTGGCTGCTGCTGCAGGGACTCGAAACGCTGCATTTGCGTCTGGAACGCCATAGCCAGAATGCCCTCAAGGTAGCCCAGTATCTCGAAGCGCATGATTCTGTAGAGTGGGTAAGCTATGCCGGGCTGCAGAGTCATCCGTCGTATGAGCTGGCGAAGAAATATCTGCCCAAGGGGCAGGGTGCCATCCTTACCTTCGGAATCAAAGGCGGAGCAGCGGCAGGCGTCAAGCTGATTGAGAATGTGAAGCTGTTCTCCCATCTGGCCAATGTCGGTGATTCCAAGTCGCTGATCATCCATCCGGCAAGCACTACACATCAGCAACTGTCAGACGAAGAGCAGATTACGGCCGGGGTTACTCCGGAGCTGCTGCGCTTGTCCATTGGTACGGAGTCGATTGATGATATCCTCTACGATCTGGAGCAGGCAATCGCTGCCAGCCAGCAGCCGTAAATTTAAGTATCGTCCCGCTAAGTATCGTCCGGCGATTTCCAAGAGTATAAGGATGTATAGTATAATATTGCTATGTTTTAACCTGAGGGCACAATTCAATTGAATTGTGCCTTTTTCTCTCCGTTACTGTACTGAAAATAAGCTCCTTTTCATTGTTCCATTGGGGATAGCTGATTCCCGGGACCTGTTCGGGTGTAAGAAAAAGAAACTTTCCCCTAAAGTAACTACACGATATTTAACGATAACAGTTTGGGTCTGTTCAGGAGATTTGAGCAAACTGTAATGGTATTCCGTCATAGCATTCCATAAGACTCTAATCCAGAATAGTATAAGTGCTGTTGGCGGGAAAAAGGAATGGTTCCGGTATTTTAAATCGGTAAAATCACAGGTTTATAGGGCTGCGCTGTATTCATTTGATACCGTTTGCATATTTCGGGACCTTTGCCAGTATTTATAGATTGAAGCATCGTAAAATGCCGGTGGCATCGCCATAAGGGAAGCAGTGCCGGCAGCAATCCAAAGTTAAAAAGGTGGGTGCGATGATGAAGGGTGAACGTCAGCAGGATCAGAATCAAAATAATGAGGAGCGCCCGTTCAAGTATAATGCCGGCGACCGGACTATTGGCATGGAGATGAGCCAGTCTGCATCTGTAGCTTCCGCTGCAGCGGAATTTCTTACCGACGGGGAGCGGCGTAAGAGTAACGGGAACATGAGCCGGACCTATTTCCGCCGTCCCGGTGAACGTCCGGCTTTTCTGGTGCTGCGCGATGGACTGGGCGACCGGTCCCTTCTTCGGGAGGAGCCCGGCATTTACCCTGCTGGTCCCTGTCTGATCCGCAGCGAGGAATGGCTGCTGGAGCCGGAGCTTGCCGCACTCTATTCGAGCTGGATGTCCTGCGGGGATGAGGGGCAGGCCGAGCGTATCCTGCAGCGGATTTATTACCGGCTGCGGGCTGCCGCTGCCACACTTCTGGAGTCGGCGGACGGTGTCTGGGCCGCAGTAGCTCTGCCCTATACGCCGGAGCTTGCCGCTCGCCCGGCAAGACTGGCCGCGCTGCAGGATGCGCAGCTTGAAGCGCTGTTCGCCGCGGTGGCGGAGAGCCAGCGGCTGGGCGGCGACAGCCGCGTGGACCTGCTGGCGCCATACCCCGCCAGCGCAGCCGAATTCGCGGCACAGCGCGAATTCATTGAGGGCGTGGCCGAACAGACCCTCGGCCACGCTTACGCGGCAGCGTGCCGCATCGGGGCGCTTCTGCTCCCCGAGGTGGGGCGCGCTGCCGCGGGGGAAATCGCGCGTATCGCCGATTTCCTGGTGCTGGACGGCGCGGCCGGTGAAGCCGCGCTGGAGGAGAGCGCCGCCGAGGGCTTCGCCACAGCGGCGGCTGAGGTGTTAGCCGCCGTGCGCCGGGTGAAGCCGGCGGCGGCCGTGCTCGCCGCGGGGGCACCGGCGGCGTACGCGCTGGCCGATCTGTATCAGATCGGCCTGAGCGGGATCTTCTGCAGCGCGGCCCAGCGGACCGAAGCGCTGCTCCGGGCGGCCTGCCTGACGTGGATCGCCCGGCAGGACAATATAGATGCTGCCGCCGGAGGATGGCAGTAGCAGCCGGTTAGAGCGGTTGTGCCCAATCCATCCATGCTGCTCATCTCACTCAAACTGCTGCTAACGCCATAAGCATCACCACTGTCACGCGCCGATAATCAGGCCTCTGCTGCTCACAGCCGCGAATCCATCTGAATCACTCGCCGTGTTCAATCTGTTACGGCGAGCTATAAGTATCTGCATTATCAAGCGCGCCGTGAATCTAGCTATGCCGCCGTCCGACATCACTACCCTTACCGTAGACCCTCAGTGCCTAAGCACATCTACTATAATAATAACCCGATTCCACCAGCCATCCAGGCTGCGTTGGAATCGGGTTTTATTTTGCTCACAGAAAGAAGGGAATAAAAGTCACTAAGGTATAAGGGAATTTCGCTATCCTGAGATTCAAGTCCAAATCGTCATCTGTTTCAGTCCAACAGGTTTGCAACTCGAGTTCTGGCTGAATGAAGCAGATATTAATAGACTTAGCTAAATCAAACCACGTTTGTGGCAGAAATCCGGCAACTGTGACTGTGACTCTAACTGTACCTATGACTGTAACTACGCCTGTAACTATGACTATGACTGTAACTGTAACTGTAACTGTACCTATGACACAACTGGTGCGTTTACTACTAAAATCCTGCACTAAATACAACATTCACTGCGATAAATCGGCTATAACTATGGATTGTTGTATGAAATACAGCATTTCTCATCACCAAAGCCGCTCAGTGAGAGAATTCTTGTATTTTGTACAACAATCCTCTCAAACACCCCGGGATTAATGAATCAAAGTTGCAATTGATACAACAATTTCTCCTTACCGCGCCTGCAACCGTGTCTGTGCCCCCGGCCGAATGCTCATAAGCCATGGATCGGCTCCCTAACATACCCACAGCAATTCCTAACCCAGCTGCACGGTAGCTCCTCCGGATATCAGGCAAGCCTCGTCCCCGGCGGTGATCCATACATCCACTGCTGACGGATTATAGACCATCTCCCGGGAAGCGGAGAAGCGCAGTCCTTGTACAGCGGACAAGTAGTCGGCAATCTCGATATTGGTGGCATACCAGATCTCTTCATGGCCGCCCATCATGGCGGCGAACTGCTCAAGCTCCTCCCAGTTATCATTGTCGTTGAATTCGTAGCTGTGTCCCCATACATACAGAAGCTGCATATGGGAGAACCGGGGCTGCTCCTCCAGGAACTGCTTGCCCAGCGCCAGCATGTCGCGGTGATGGCAGGTGGGATGCCAAGCCAGCAGGTTGTCCGGCAGGCTGAAGCTGCCATGGGACTTTACCGTACGTGAATATTCGATTCCCAGCGCCGGCAGAACGCTCAGCACCTGATCACTGTAATCGCCGAACGGATAGGACATGCCCCTTACGGGATAGCCCGCTATCGCTTCCAGATGTCTGCGGTCCTTCAGAATCTCTTCGGCGATGCCCTCACGCGGGGTCATGGAGAGAAAGGGATGAGTGCTCGTATGTGCTGAAATCTCATGCCCGTCATAGAGGGAAGCCACTTCCTCTTCCGTGATGTAGCCCTCATTGCCGAAGAATCCTGAGTTCAAATGGAATGAGCCCTTCAGCCCGTGGCGGTTATGAATCTCCACAAGCCGCCTGTCGTGGATTCTTCCATCATCCCAGCTTAATGTGAGCGCTTTAGTAACGCCGCCCGGAAAAAGATCAAACTTGATTTTCATTACCTGTTACCTCCCTGATTTCTCTCTTATAAGACTGAACTGGAAATTTGTAATTTGGGATGGGCTCCCGGCTCCGTGGAGGGTTATGCCTTACAGGCGCGGCCAGTCTCCGCATTTCCTGAAAGTTAAGAATGTATTTGCTTCGCGCAATACATATTCCTTAGCTTCCCGCTGAAACGGATGCCGTCCTTTAAAAGGTCAGTAGAGCTTCTACTTGATTCACTTCTCCCATTATAAAATTTACAGGTTCAATCTATGTAAGACGCACTTCAGATTTGAACTTGAAGCTTAGTCGTCACAGCGGTGAACCCTTGAACTTCCGGCCGCTACCCGCACCTATAGTTCCAAATTTCACCTCCGCTTCTTTTCGCTTTTCGTTAATTTCTGTAGTGCTTCTTATCTATAGAGATGGTGAACGTGAGCATGTACTCCTCCTAATGATGAATACAGCCCCATTATGAACAATGCCAGAAGTGAAAGCGATTAGCAAGATTCTTGTTAATGGACGGTATTCCGGCGCTTGACTACAATGGGGTGGCGAACAGGGCTAATCAGTCATCAACAGGCTTCAGGCTTCACATGCTCATGGCCCCAGGTTCAGAGCAGGACATTAAGAAGGAGGAGCATTATGGAAGCAGTATCACGTACAGCACTCGAAAGGCAGATCGCCCGTGTGATTGAGGGGATGAAGGATATGAAAGGCTCCATTCAGGAAACGGCACCCATCGGCATTATCTCTATGGACAATTGGGAATGGCCGCAGGGAGTGGGGCTCTTCGCCTTATACAGCTATTACCGGGAAACCGGAGATGAAGAGATTCTGCACTATCTGACCGGATGGTACGACAACAAGCTTGACGGGGGCATTCCCGTAAAAAACGTCAATACCATGTGCCCGATGCTTACCTTAAGCTATCTGGCGGAGGAGACCGGACGCGCAGATTATCTGAAGCTGTGCCGGGAATGGCTGGATTATGTGCTGAATGACATGCCCCGCACAGAGGAAGCGGGCATTCAGCACGAGGTTACGGGCAGCCCGAATACCGGGCAGCTCTGGGACGACACGCTGTATATGACGGTGCTGTTCGTAGCCCGGATGGGGATTGTACTGAAGGAGGAGGAGTGCATACAGGAGAGTATCCGCCAGTTTCTCGTCCATCTCAAATACCTGACCGATCCCGCAACAGGGCTATTCTTCCACGGGTGGACCTTCGAGGGGGGCCATCACTTTGCCCGGGCCTTGTGGGCACGCGGCAACTCCTGGTATACGGCGGGGCTGGTGGATTATCTGGAGATGGTGGAGCTGCCGCCTGGCGTGAGCAGCTTCCTGCTCTCTTCACTGGAGCGGCAGGTGCGCAAGCTGAAGGAGCTGCAGGCGCCGGAGGGCGCGTGGCATACCCTGCTGGACGACAGCAGCTCCTATCTGGAGACCTCGGCAACCGCCGCTTTTGCTTACGGCATGTTGAAAGCGGTGCGGCAGGGACTGCTGGATGAGAGTTGCCGCCAGCCTGCCATGGAAGCTCTACACTATGTACTGGGCCAGATTGATGAAGAAGGGATAGTACAGGGAGTATCGTACGGAACGGGCATGGGAGCTACGCTTCAGGACTACCGGGAGATTCCAATCTGCCCGATGCCCTACGGGCAATCCATGACGCTACTGCTGCTGGTGGAGGCGATGAAGCATGGTTGATTCCGCCATGGTCAAGGGGCTGCCGGGACTGGACCGGATTGCGTTCCATAACGTCGCTGAGCTGGAGCCGGCAGCAGGGAATGGCGTGTATCTGCGCCGTATTCCCCGCAGCGTCAGAGAGCAGCTGAATGAGCGGGGCCGGTTCATCGCCGGGGAAGCGGGCGGCTGTGAGCTTCGTTTCGTCACAGCGGCCCCGAACATCCGGGTAACCCTGTCTTTGCCGGAGACGGATGGCTGTGTGACCGTATTCAAGGGCGGACTGTTCCATTCCAGGCATGAGCTTCAGGCAGGGACCATCCGCACGCTTCAGTTAAGCGAGCCGCCGCGGCTGGCGATGGCCGCCCGCCAGCTGCTGATGGGAACGGGCTTTGCGCCGGAGGTGTGGCGCATATGCTTCGGACGGTATGCCTGCGTGGTCTGCGGCATTGAGACCTTCGGTCATCCGCTCCGCCCGCCGGAGGAAGGAGAGGCTCCCCGGAAGCGCTGGATTGCTTACGGCTCCTCCATTACCAACGGTGAGAACAGCAGCCTGCCATACATCGGCCAAGCGGCAAGAAGGCTGGCTGCCGATGTGCTTAATCTGGGCATGAGCGGCTCCTGCCAGTGCGAACGGGAGATGAGTGATTTTCTTGCGGAGCAGCAGGACTGGTCTTTCATGACGCTGGAGCTGGGCGTGAATATGCGCGATCATATGCCGGAGGACGAATTCCGTGAGCGGACCGGCTATCTGCTGGACCGGCTGGTAAGCAGGCATCCGGAGAAGCCGGTGGCGGTAATTACGATTTATCCCAACTTTGCGAATTTCCCGGCCAGCGGGATTGCGGACAAGGATATCCGGTTTAACGGGATTCTGCGCAGCCACGTACAGCGCCTGTCACACCCCAAGCTGAGCCTGATTGAAGGAAGCCGGGTGCTGGATGACCTTAGCGGGCTGTCCTGTGATCTGATTCATCCCGGGGATGACGGACATATCCGGATGGGGGAGAATTTGGCCCGGGAGCTGTGCGGAATCCTGTAACTCCAGGCTGCATAAGGGTTCAGCGGCGATTAACAGGTAAACTGAATATTGCTCTAACCTGCTGAAGCGGCTATGGTGAGGACATGAAACGGCCATTTCAGATCAACAGCAACATGTTCAGAAGCAAAAACAGGCAAGCGAAAGGAGGCACCGAGATGAAAGCGAATGGAGCCAGCGAAGCGGTGCTGCGGATGGATACTCTGCGGAAGACGGGAAGCAAGCGCTTCTGGCAGACCCGCCGGTTCAAGAACAATTTGCCGCTGTGGGTCATGTTCGTTCCGGTCATCGCGTTCTATATCATTTTCAAATACACGCCCATGCTGGGACTGGTCATTGCCTTCAAAAATTATACCTTCTATGAAGGGGTATGGGGCAGCCAGTGGGTCGGCATGGACAATTTCACCAATCTGTTCACCCAGGCGCAATCGGTGCAGATTATCCGCAATACGCTTGTGCTCAGTATATTGTCAGTGCTGGTCAGCTTTCCGTTTCCGATTGCCCTGGCGATTATGCTGAATGAAGTCCGGAACAAGTTTTTCAAAAAATCGGTCCAGACGCTGGTGTATCTGCCCTATTTCTTCTCCTGGGTCATTGTCGGCGGACTGGTAGTGACGATCTTCGCCCAGACCGGGGTTGCCAATGTGCTGGTCGAGAAGCTGTCCGGCAAGCCGTTTCCATTCCTCTTCAAAGAGTGGTCCTGGGTATCAATCTTCCTCGGCTCGGGCATCTGGAAGGATGCGGGCTTCAATGCGATTATCTATCTGGCTGCACTGACTTCCATTGACCCCAGTCTCTATGAAGCGGCGAGCATGGATGGAGCGGGCAAATGGAAGCAGATCCGCAACATCACACTGCCCGGGATCAGCCCAACCATTGTCATTATGCTGATTCTCGCCATGGGACGGGTGATGGAGGTGGGCTTCGACCATGTGTATGTGCTCCAGAACTCGATTGTATCGGGGATCTCCGAGGTTATAAGTACGTACATCTACGCGATTGGACTACAGGGAGGGCAGTTCAGCCTGACGGCTGCACTGGGAATGTTCGATTCCCTGGTGGCGCTGACCCTGGTGCTGATATCCAATGCCATTGCCCGGCGTTTCAATAAAGGCTTGTGGTAACAGGAGGACACTATGCAAAGTACAAAAGGTGAAAAAGTATTTTACGGCTTCAATTATCTGCTGCTGACGCTCGCAGGCATTCTCTGTCTGCTGCCGCTGCTCCATCTCGCCTCCCTGTCCTTAAGCGGCAAGGACGCGGTGCTCTCCGGTTTTGTCACCCTATGGCCGGTGGAATTCACACTTAGCTCTTATACCATGCTCTTCGAGGGAACGCCGGTGGTGCGTGCCTTTGGCAACAGTCTCCTGATTACCCTGGTCGGTGTGGCGGCCAGCATGCTGTTCACGATCTTTGCCGCCTATCCCTTGTCCCGCCGTGATTTCTACGGAAGACGCACGCTGACGCTGGCGATTGTGTTCACGATGCTGTTTACGGGCGGCCTGATCCCGACCTATCTCGTGGTTAGCAGTCTCGGGCTGGTCGATTCCTACGCGGCACTTTGGCTGCCGGCTCTGGTCAGCACTTATAATATGATGATCATGCGTTCCTTTTTCGAGAACATTCCCGAGGAGCTGGTGGAAGCGGCCAGAATTGACGGCTCCGGCGAATGGCGGCTGCTTGCGGGGATTATTCTTCCGCTGTCCCTGCCTGTGCTGGCGACGATCGGACTCTTTTACGGCGTGTATTACTGGAACTCGTTCTTCAACGTAATGATCTACATGAACAGTCCGGAGAAAATCAATCTGACGGTTCTGATCCAGCAGATGGTGAAGAGCCAGGCCGTCCTGCAGGAGCTGAATACCATGAACTCGCAGGAGGTCGTCAATATTACACCGGAGGGCATCAAGGCCGCCGGAATTATGGTTATGGTCATTCCGATGCTGATTGTGTATCCGCTGCTGCAGCGGTATTTTGTCAAAGGTGTAACCATCGGGGCCATCAAAGGCTGATCATTGCTGCTCATATCCGTAAGTACAAGAACATCATTATAGGAGGGTCACATTCATATGTCCAAACCCATTTGGCTTAGAAAAACAACTGCTGCCGGTGCAGCATCCCTAATACTCGCTATCGCTGTCACAGGCTGCGGCGGCAATAATGCCGCCACGCAGGGCGGAGACTCGAACAAGGGAGATACCCCGGAGAAACGCGGGTCCATCACGGTATCTTTGTATGACCGTGGCACAGTCCCAGCAGAAGAGGGGACGATGAGCGACAACCGCTGGACGAAATGGGTCAATGAGAACGGGCCGGTTAATGTCAAATACGTCACGGTTCCGCGTTTCGAATCCCTGCAGAAGTTCAATGTGCTGTTCGCATCGAAGTCTGCCCCTGACCTGATCTTTGAATTTGATACCGCTTACCAGGGACAGCTCTACAACCAGAAGCAGCTCCTGCCGCTGGATGATCTGATTGCGGGCAGCAGTACAGAATATAAGGCGATGCTGGAGAAGTATCCGGCGCTGCGCAAGGCAGGCACGATGGCAGACGGCAAGCTGTACACGGTGGGACGTCCGATCCAGTTCGGTCCGCAGCATTACCTGTTTATCCGCAATGACTGGCTCAAAAAGCTGAACTTAGAGGTTCCCACTACCCCTGAGGAGCTGCTGAAGGTGGCAAAAGCGTTCACTGAGCAGGACCCGGACGGCAACGGCAAAGCGGATACGCAGGGAACCGGACTCAGCTTTGTAGCCGGAATTATCCTGAACAACATGTTCGGCACCGGATTTACGCTGTTCGGCGAAGACCAATATCCTTGGGTACTGGAGAATGACAAGGTTGTGCATGACTGGGACCGGATCAAGGCGGCGATTTCCTTCCAGAAGGAGCTGTATGCGGCGGGTGTGGTGGATAAGGATTTCGTCACCGATAAGAACGGCGAGAAGCAGAAGCAGGACTGGATCTCCGGCAAGCTGGGGATTTACGGCGGCAACGGTGCCGATGTCAGCACCTATGAGACGCTGAAGAAGAATTTCCCGGAGGCCGAGGTGATTCCGATTGCCTTGCCAACGACGGAATTCGGCCAGTTCAGTCCGACGCTGACCTCTCCGATCCAGATGACCGGGATGGTGAATGCGTCAGCCAAAGACCCTGAATCCGTGATGAAGATGATTGATTTCATGGTCACAGAGAAATACACCACCACGATTCAGAACGGTATCGAAGGCGTGCATTACAACAAGACAGCCGACGGCCGCGCTGAGGTGATCGATCCGGAGAAGAACAAGAAGGAGCTGGAATATAACCGCGATATGGGCATGCTCACTCCGCTGATCGGCAAGAATTACGGGCTGAAGAACAAGGTGAACCCTACACCGGCTGAGCAGGATTTCATCGCAATCTATGAAATGGCCGAGAAGCTGTACATGAACCCGGACCGCCCGATTGTCGGCATTACGCAAAAGGCCTTCCTGCCGCTGCTGCCGCAGGATCTGACCCAGATCAACACCAATGCGAATAAAACGATCCTCGACCGGGCCATGCAGGCTATCGTCAGCTCCGATCCGGCTTCGGTGGACCAGTTCATTGAGGAAGCCAAGGGGGTCTGGAACAAGGCAGGCGGACCCAAGGTCGATGAGTTCTATGCAACCTGGTATCAGGACAATAAAGCAGATGCCATTATGCTGAAGGATATTTATGAGATGGGCGAGCAATTGAGCGCGGTCGAATAAAGGTGAAACTTAACACAGGGGGCGGCGGAGTTGAACAATCAGGTTAGACAGATTCTGGAGCAGAGCTTTGCGGCTGCCTCGGAGGATATTGTGGTCGAGGAAGGACTGGTGCGCTACAATTGGCCCGGTCATACCCGGCAGGTATCTAAGCTGCCGTACTGCCACGAAGCCCGGTTCTCGGCAGGGTATTATGCTTACGGCACATTGCTGGGCCGGATAGATGAAGCGGCAGGGCTGGAGATGCTTGAAGCGATTGCGGGGCTGCAGTTTACAGACCAGGAGCATCCGGATTATGGAGGGTTCCTCTGGTACCGGGAGGAGAGCGTGATTCAGGATTCGAATGCGGCGTTTTTTATCCTCATGCCGCTTGTCGTTGTACGCCTCTGTGATCCCGGTGTTTTGCCGGCCAGTCACCTGGAGGTGATCCGGCGGATGTTCAGCCATGCGGCGGCCTGGTTCACCCGGGAATGCCGGACACCGGAGCTGTTCTACCCGAACAAGACGATGAGCGACGGCGCCATGCTGCTGGCCATCGCCCACTTCCTGGGTGAGCCAGAGTATCTGGAGACCGCAACCGCTTACTTCCGCAGATGGGAAGAATATACGGTCCGCCGGGGCTGGGGCTGGGGGGAGAACATCAGCCTGGTCTATCAAGGGGTGATGATGAACGCGCTGAGGATTGCCGGTTCTGTACTTCAGCAGCATGACCGGGAGCTGGCCGGGCGGCTGGCAGAACGGATGGAGACACTGAAGAACATTCTTGTCTTCCATGACGGGGAGGAACTGGTTCCGTCTATCCGCAGCTATAACTTCCGGGGAGAGACGAAGCGGGCAAGCCTGCTGTGGCCGATTGCGGGGGTGACAGGGCTGGGCCGTCTGGCAGAGCAGAACTTCTCGCTTAATGATGCGGCGACACTGCTCCTGTTTGAAGCTGATTTTCTTCAAGGGGATGGCTCTCCGTCTGCGCTGCCGGTCCCCCGGATTCTTGAGGAGCGGATCTTCGATGCCTCCCGTTCCTATACCTGGATCGGACGGCATACCCGCCTGGGCAGCATCAACCGCTTCCCGGTCATGCCCGGAAGCTACCAGCATCCCGCCTGGGGGCTGGGCTGGCAGAGCTTCCCGGTCAGCTTCAGCGTAAGGGATAAGCAGGTGTCCTATCTCCGCTGGTACGTGAATGATTCCGCAGCCGTGCGGACACATCCGGCGGAGGAGTACCGCACGGCCTATCTGATGCCCGCGCTGTTTGCGGAAGCGCTATACCCGGAGGTGGAGACACGTTCGGCCCAGCAGGGGAATACCCTGCTGGTGGTCCGCAGCATGACCCGGCTGCATAACCGGGCAGCGGAGCTTGCGGATGAATGGGTCATCCACCGCTATGACGGAGAGATAGCGCGTGTAATGAATACAGCCGGGGACCGGGAATGGCTGGTGCTGCATTATCCGGGCTGTGCGGTGGCGGTCACAGCGCTGAGGGGTATTGGTGCCGGGGCGGAGGCGCGCGCCGCACTGCCCGTCACGGTGGTGCGGGAGGAAGGGAGGATCAGGCTCCGCCAGGTCCTCTACTCCGGGGACAGCACCGTTCTGGCGCAGCCCCGCCTGGAAGCGGGCTGGGCGGTGATATGTCTGGACGAAGCAGCGGAAGCTGGTGATGTCCGCAGGCTGCTGGATACGGTGCGGATCGATGACTACGAGACGGATGACCGTGAGGTGCCGCGGGAGCCTTGGGCCCGGGCGCGGGAGATTGTGCTGGCGGCGGGCGATCTGCCGCCGGTACAGCTCACTGTCGATCCTTACGCACCGTGACAACGCAGTTCAAGCCGATTAATGTAATGACTGACGTATGCTTACTCTTAATTGCACTTTGTACAACTAAATCGTCTGATGTACCACCGAATATCTGTTTAGTTGTATTTCATACAATTAAACTGCCATTTGCACCTTGGCTTCACCCATTCGGGCAGATTTAGTTGTACAGACTACAGCTATAAGAGGCAAGCCTTCCTTTTGACTGTTTTTAATTGCACATTATACAACTATCATTGATATCACTGAATGTTCACTTCAAACTAAACTTCATAAATTGCTGCATGGTTGAATGAATTCACTTCTGTAGCTCTAATGTTGTACTAGAACCGCTATACTTGCTTCCATACGGAAAGGTGGCTATTATGAGAAAAACAAGCCGGAAACCATTTTTTGTATGCGTTATCATTATGGCTCTGCTGATGGGCCTGCTCCCGGCAGACCTTGGTTCTGTGGCCCGGGCGGATAGTAATTATAAGCTGGAGGAGACCTTTGAATCATATAGTCCCGGTACGAAGCCGGCCGGATGGACGATCAAGACGCCGCCGCAGGGTGTGAGTGTTGCTGTGCAGTCCTGGGAAGGTTATGCCGGCAGGCTGCTGGAGCTTCATCAGGCGGCCCAAACGGCAAGCAGCTACAGTATAAGCAGATCGGTTACGGATGTTACGTACAGAAGCATGTTAAGCTATTCGTTCCGGGCAGAGCAGACGGGAGCGGTGATCTACCTGCCTACCCCGCAGAGCGGTGCTGTTCCGCTGGTGAAGTTCGCCATTAACAATGGCGCGATCAGCTATATGAAAAAAGGCGCCGGATCATGGACCTCCGTGCTGCCGATTTCGGCAGGCGTATGGTACGAGGTACGCCTGGCCCTCGACAGCGGCAGCCACAGCTTCGATCTGTCCGTTGACGGCAGCCGTCTGCTGACGAAGGAGCCGATGGCGGAAGGCGGCGCGTTAAGCTCCTTCTACACAGGGTTTTACAAGGATAGCATAGGCAAGATAGGCTTTGACAATTTTATTGTAAGCGGATACAAGCAGGCGGTAAGTGCAGCCTTCTCCCAGGCGGCTTACGAGCTGCGGAGAGGCGCCAAGCTGCCCTTGCCGCTCCAGTTCACACCTGCGGATGCTACGGATCAGACGGCTGTCTGGTCTACCGGCAATGCAGAGGTGGCAACGGTGGATGGCAATGGTCTTGTGACAGGCATCCGCCAGGGAGTCACTACGGTGACGGCACAGCCGAATGAGGGGCTTCCGGTGGTAACGGCTACGGTAGCCGTGTATGAAGATCCGATCACGGAAATCGTGCTGGCTCCGCTGGAGCAGGCGCTTCCCGAAGGCTCCCGTGTGCTGTTACATGCCTCGGTAACTCCCCTAAACAATACGGATACTGGTATCCAGTGGGGAACGGAGGACGGGAGCATTGCCGTGATTGACCGCTACGGAGAGCTGACGGGTGTAAGCGCCGGAACAACTACCGTGTTCGTCACGGATGAGACCGGCAGCGTGCGCGCCGAGACAGCCGTTACTGTGACTGGCCGGACAACCGGACAGGAGCTGTATGTTGCTCCGGGTGGAGACGACAGCAATGAAGGGACAGAAGCATCGCCCTTCCGGACGATTACCCGGGCCCAGGCCGCCGTCCGCCAGCTGAATGATGATATGGACTCGGACATCGTTGTGAATCTGCGGGAAGGGACCTATATCCTGACGGAACCGCTGGAATTCACACCGGAGGATTCCGGGACGAACGGATATTTTGTCACTTACCGCAGCTATCCCGGGGAGCATGCGGCCATCAGCGGCGGACGGCCTATTACGGGCTGGACAATGTTTGACAGCGCCAAGGGCATCTACCGGGCGAATGCCGGAACCGGCCTTATGACACGCCAGCTGTTCGTGGATGGCATCCGTGCGGTCCGGGCACGGAGTGCAGCGGGACTGGTGAATCCGGTGAAGACTGCAACCGGCTATACCTCCGATAATACAGAGCTGGCCGGATGGGGCAATACTGCCGATATGGAAATGGTATTCAACGAGCTGTGGACGAATTCCCGGATCAAGGTGGAGTCTATAACTTCATCCGGCGGCAAAGCGCAGATCGGCCTCCAGGAGCCGGGCCGGAGCGCAGTCTTCAACCGGGGATTAACTTCGGCAACGGTACCCGTGTACTACGAGAATGCGTTTGAGCTGCTGGATGAGCCTGGAGAATGGTACTATAACCGGGTAGAAGGCATGCTGTACTACAAACCCCGCGCCTGGGAGGAGCTGTCAACGGCTGACGTTGTAGTTCCGGTGCTGGAGCAGCTTGCTACCGTTTACGGGATATCGGCTGATGAACCGGTGCGCAATCTGAATTTTGAAGGCCTGAAGTTTATGTATACCACCTGGAACCGCCCCAGTACGGCAACGGGACATTCCGATTCGCAGAATAACCATCTGCGTTATCCGTCCATCCCCGATGAGCTGACCGATGCGGCGGTGATGCTGGAGCTGGCCAATACCGTGAATTTCCGCAACAATGAATTTACCAAGCTCGGCATTACGGCGGTACGGATACAGAACGGCGTTCAGAACAGCTTAATTGAAGGCAACCGCTTCTATGATATCTCAGGCAGCGCGCTGAACGTGGGCCAGCCGGATTCCTCGGACCGCATGATCTACCACCCGGCTGACCACAGGCTGCTGATGAAAAATAATGATGTGCTGAACAATGTGATTCATGATATCGGCATTGACTACAAATCGGCATCCGCCGTATCTGCGGGGTATCCGGTAGATATGGACATCAGCCATAATGAAATGTACAATCTGCCCTACAGCGGAACACATATCGGCTATGGCTGGGATAAGCTGTTCGATGCCGCTACCCGGAACGTGAAGATTCAGAATAATCTGATCTATGATCTCATGGGAATGGGCTTGCGTGATGGAGGAGCCATCTACAGTCTTGGACCTACCGGGGCCACAGCGGCTGAGAAAAATCTGGTCACCGGCAATTACATCCGCAACCAGATGGACGGGAACTCTGCCTTATACACGGATGAAGGCTCTGCCTACTGGAGATTTGAGCATAATGTGATCGACCTGAAGGATACGCCGCTGTGGCATTCACCGCTCCGCTGGGCGATGGCCTATGTGCCGACGATCCATGACGTGGATTTCGTGAACAACTATACAACAACGGACGGGTATACCAACAACGGGCGCAATGTTCTGTTTGCGGACAATACGGTCCAACCGGATGCAGAGTGGCCTCAGGCGGCAATGCCGATCATTGATCAGGCCGGGCTTCAGCCGGAATATGCCGGGGCAGCAGAAGGGCAGGTCAGCCGCTGGAAGCTGGATCCGCTGAAGCTGGCTATTGGAGGGGGCGAACTTGCACCCATTCAAGCGCTGGACGGCAAAGACAGGCCGCTGGGCACGGAAACCAGCAGCTTCTATTACAGCATTCTTGATCCCTCCGTGGCCTCAGTTAATACCACGGGTGAGGTGACGGGACTCAGCCAGGGGCAGACGAAGCTTATCGTAAGCATCCTTAACGGCTCCATCCTGCGGACAATCACCACGGATGTATTCGTGGGAGACACCTTAGCCGTTGTCCGCCTGGAGGGGCATGACGGTAATGTGGCATATGTTCATGAAGGTGCGGACATGCAGCTGCAGCCTTACGGCGAGACGCTGTTCGGCAACCGCGAGGAGCTGGAGGAGGTCAGTTATACGAGCAGTGATCCTTCCATCGTCAGTGTCAGCGGGAACGGCCTGTTAACGGCGCATCAGACCGGACCGGTAACCCTGACGCTGTCAGCCGGTTATCTTGGCACCGTGACGCAGGGGCAGTATGAGGTTAAGGTATGGAATGAAGCCAGCAAATATGATCATACCCTGGAGACAGAGGTGCAGGACCCGGATGGCTGGTATGTCTCTGCCGCTGCCAACGGGCTGAAGGAGACCGGAGCAGACCAATTGACCCTTCGCGCTCCCGGGGGGCATGTCATTTACCAGAACCGCAAATACCAGAATGAGCTGCTGGATTTCACTATGAAGATCAATGACAGCGCGGTCTCGTCCAATTGGTATGCCCTGATGCTTAACAATCAGAGCAAGGAACTGAGCTATAGTACCGGTAGTATGTACCTGGTGGTTATAGGGACATCGGGTATTGAGCTGCACCGCTTCAACGAAGGGGTGCGGACTGTGATCTATGGCAAGATTGACGGCCTGACCAGTCTGGGCGGGCCGGCCATTCCGAATACAGCCATAACCTTCGGGGAGCAGAGCCGCGTTCAGCTTGGCGCTTTTCAAGAATCCGGGGGTGTGCGCCTGATCCTGAAGGTTGACGGGGTGCAGATCTTTAACTATCTGGACACCGCCGCAGGAGCGATTGGAGAAGCGGGATACTTCGGGCTGATCTCCCGCAATGCAAGCACAGAACTGGGGTACTGAACAGACTACACTTATGAACCCGGCCCCGTAGTCAATATCACTTAAGCGATAGCCAACATCTGGACTTACAGGGGATGACACCGATGCATAAGAAATGGTTGTACCGACTGATTCTTTCCTATCTGCCGATCCTGTTTGCTGTGGTATTTTGCCTGATTATCCTCTTTTTCCTGACCTTGAATGAAGCGATGGAGAGACAGACGGCCAAGGCAAACGGTGTATACGCAGAGAACGTGCTGCAGATCGTGGATACCACCCTCCGCAACCTGGAGACTACAACGATCAAAAGCCTGCTCCTGGATGATCAGGTGAGCAGTTATTTTGACCGCCCGGGGCAGCTTGACCCTTATCATGATTACGGGGTAACGGAGGTGCTGCTGGATTTCATGTCGCCGCTGCCGATGATCGATTCGGTCTATTTGTACCGTGCGGCCGACGGCAAAGTGCTGATGCAGCATTTCTCGTCCAGTCTGCCGGATTTCGGGGACCGCAGCTTTATTGAGACAGCGATGAAGAATACGGGCGGCCCTGTCTGGAGCGGAATCCGTGACCTGCAGCTTTTCTCCGGTGAGGATCAGCCCAAATCAGTCATTTCGCTGGTGGAGCAGGTGCCTTATTTCTCCGGTGAGCAGGGATTGATTGTCATTAACGTGCGGAAGCAGTCTCTGCAGGCGCTGATTCAGGATATGAACATGGCGAATACGGAGATCTGCCTGAAGGACGCCGGAGGGCGCGCTTTTGCAGGGGCGGATACCTGCTCAGACCCGCAGGCACAGGAGCAGGCGGTAAGCCGCATGTCTTCCTATACGGGCTGGACAATTAAGGTTGGAATAGCGCGCGCAGAGGCCTTCTCGCTGCTGTCAGCCTTCTCTAATGTCTGGGCGATTCTGGGCTTTGCGGCGGTCTTCGGCGGGATTGCGGCCATGACGTATATCAGCCACCGGAATTACCGTCCGATTGAGCAGGTAATGAGCCGGATTTACACGTTCGGAGCGGACCGTTCCTCAGGCTGGAAGCCGCAGAGCAAGGGGGATGATGAATTTTCCTTCATCGGCCATGCGCTGGAGAGTCTGATTGAGCAGACGAACAGCTATGAGAAGCAGCAGGCCGAAGGAATCCTGCACAGGCGGAATCAGTTGTTCAAAGAGCTGCTGGAGAACAGCGGCCAGGTGTCGGCAGAAATATGGAGCCGGGAATCGGAGCGGATTGGAATGAAAGGTGAATTTGCCGGCGCGGTTGTGGGAATTGCCGAGATTGATTTCTATGAGGCCTTTGCTGCAGACTACTCTGCCCGTGATCAGGCGTTGTTCAAATTCACCCTCCGCAGTGTGATTCAGGAGATCGCCGAGAAAGAAGGGGAACCGCTCTGGACAGAGTGGATTGGACCGGGGCGTCTCGGGCTGCTCTTCCGCCGTTCCGCCGCCGGAGCAACGGCTGATGGTGCCGAGAAGCCACTGATGATTGCCGAGAGTGCCCGCTCCTGGGTGAAGCAGCATCTCAAATTCACGGCAACCTTTGGCATCAGCGGGCCGGCGGCCGGTCTCAGCGGCTTATCGGATGCTTACCGTAAGGCTGCAGGTGCGCTGGAGCGTAAACTCACCAGTGGCCCCGACCGCGTCTATGCTGCACCGGCGGAAGGCAGTTCCCCGTCCCAGGCGGAAGGAATGGATGTGCTGGTGCAGGCCATCGGTGCCGTTCCCCAGCTGTACCGGCTGGGGAACGATGAGTGGAGGCCGCTGATGGAACGGATCTTCGGGCTGCTGGCAGGCGGCAATTACTCCAAGGAGGACATTGTCCGCCTGCTGCAGCTGCTGGAGGCTGGCCTCTCCAGGGAGATGCAGGAGCTGCCGCCGGAGATGAAGGGGATATGGAATAACGGGCGGCTGCGCGGAATTCCGCAATCTCCGGAATCCTTCGAATGGATAGAGGAGCTGCGCGGGGAGCTGCTGGCTTCTCTGGAGGAGATGGAGGAGGCGCTCCGCGGCCTGCGGATGAACCGGGAGCAGTATACGCTGGCCAACAAGGTGCGTGAGTATATTGCCCTGCATTACGCCGATCCCGATTTCTCCCTGACCCATGCCGCCGACAGCTTCGCGATGAATACCAAAGCGCTGAGCCGGATCTTCAAGGAAGAAATCGGCGAGAATTTCGTCGATTATCTGGCCCGGCTGCGGATGGACGAGGCCAAACGCCTGCTGACAGAGACCTCCGAGCCAGTCCAGAATATCGCCGAGCGGGTGGGGTATTTGTATCCGATGTCCTTCATCCGCGTCTTCAAGAAGCTGGAGGGCGTAACCCCGGGAGAATACCGCAAGGAGCGGAGCGGCCCTCCGCATGGCGAGCGGCAGGGTTAGGCCCGGCCTTGGCCCGGGCGGCTCTTGCCGGGAGATCAAGGGCGGACCAGATACATTTACCACAGGCCCAAGGGCGGGCATATAGCTTGAAAAGGCGGCAGGGGGAGTTTCCCCTTGCCGCCTTTCTTTGTACTTGTTCCCATGGAAGGGAAGTGGAGTGAAGGTTCTATTGCACTTTGTAACGAAATGCAATAGAATATCATTTTTCCGCGATTCCAAAGGAGTTTTATTGCACAAAGTACAATCAGCCAAACCCGCAACATTATCCCGGTTGCCGATATTGAGAAAACTGCAGTTTTCCACTTGTCAGCCGCTACATTCCGGCCTTATGCATCCGGTACTCGGAGGGCGTGCACAGGAACACTTTTTTGAATTGTCTGGAATAATAATTATGATCCCGGAACCCGCTGTCCATGGCCACCTGTGAGATGGTGAATCCGGCATTGCGCAGCAGCGTACAGGAATACTCCAGCCGTTTGCGGATGACATAATCCATGGGCGTCGTATGATAATTCCGGGTGAATACGCGGAGGAACTGGCGCTTCGACATATAAGCCAGATCTGCCAGAGACTGAAGTGAAATAGGCTGCAGGAAATGCTCCTCAATATAGGTAACCGCCTCACCGATCTGCAGCGCCCTGTTCTCCGTTCCGCCGCCATTCTGCCGGTAATATCGTGATAGTGTGCCGACAAGCGCGGTGAAATACGTACGGATCATCAGCCGGTAGCCGTCAGACTGCCGGTCATACTCCTCCAGAATCCGGTCCAGCAGAACAGTAGCCTCTTCCAGCTGCGCGGGCTGCAAGGAGAGCATGCCTTTGAAATACATCTCTTTGCGGAAGAACGGCTCCAGATAGAACAGCGCCTGAAACCCCGGCAGGAGCTTCAGCTCAGGCAGCTGCAGCAGCTGATCGGGATGGAACATCACATTAATGTACTCAATATTCTGCACATTTTTGTACCCATGCGAAATATCGCTGTGGATAAAAAACACCTGACCCGCCGATACGGGGTACTCCCTCCCTTCAATGATATGAATCGCGCTTCCCTCCAGAATGACCACCAGCTCCGAGAAATCATGGCAGTGAACATAATAATCCTGAGTCAGCGGGCATTTCTGAATGCGGAAAGTAAAGCCAGGCTCGAGTCCTAAATCCCGTGCATAGAGTTTATTTGTCATGTCGTTATTATGCTAAAGAAGGGCATGATCGTCAAGGAACCGTTCCGCCGTTTGCGTTAATCTTAAGAGGAAGATGACACACGGTTGGAGGGAATTTATGCAGCGATGTTTATATAGAGCCGAATGCAGAGAGGGCTGCGGCGCGGCTGCTTTTTTGGGCTCACAGGTGGAATTGCTTAATGAACGTATGGACTGGCTGGGCATTTCTTGGCTAAGCATCTTTCAAGACGGCCAGGGGCTGTTTCTATATTACGAATGCAGCGGCATGGGGGTTGAGCCGGAGCAGCTGTTTCCGGGCGCATTGGAGATCCTCAAGGTCTGGCCGGGCGGGGAGTATCCGCGGCTGTGGGTGCCGATGATGGACATTTTTCATTATCAGCAGCCGGTGTCCGGGCAGCATTGGAAGCGCAACCAGGTTCCGGGGGCGCCCTACGGCAGGCTGGCAGTACTCAAGCCGGAGCAGGTCTCAAGCTATGTCTATTACCATTATCAATATCAGGAGGAGCGCCCGGGAGACGGTGACAAATACGGGATCATCGGTCTTCATGAGAACCTGCTGTTCTTTTATTCCGAGCTGCCCGCAACCGTGGAGCCCGCTCCCTATAGGGGGAAACTCACAACCAATCTGCGTCCGGAGCAGTGGGGAGAGGTTATGGAGCCGCATTTTATCAAGTGGAAGAATGTAGAGCCGGATCAGGAAATCTGGAAAAAGCTTACGCCTGCCCTAACGATCAACCTCCCGCAAAGGGGAAAAGGAGAATGAATATGCTACGCACATCCATATGCCTGAACGGCGAATGGGATTTCATGCCGCTCTACGATCAGCCGCGCTGCCGCAGTCTTCCTGAGAGGCTGCAATATGAGGCGCGCAAGATACAGGTGCCTTCGAGCTGGCGCCACAGCTATAAGACGCCTTCGGGCAGCAAATTTGGAGAAGTACCGGACCATAACTTCGTGCCATTTGATGTGTACGGCTACCCGGGAGAATGGGATGCGGCCGAAGCTGGGGTGCTGCACCGTTCTTTTCAGGTGCCGGAGACTATGCTGGGGCAGCGGATTGTGCTGCGCTTCGATGGAATCATGCAGAAGGCAGCGGTATATCTGGACCGCGAGCGGATTGCCGTCTGGGAGGACGGGTATCTGCCTTTGCGGCTGGATATCACCCGGCTGGTGCAGCCCGGCCGGGAGCAGCAGCTGCATGTGGTATGCGGAAGCTTCGACATGGCGGTGCTCCCCTCCGGGGAGGAAAGAATCACCGGACTTGCCGGTTCGTGGTTCGGCAGGATCGCAAGGGGAATATGGCAGGATGTCTTCCTCGAAGGCTACCCGCCTGTATCGCTGGAGGATCTCACGATCCGCACCTCTGTCCGGCAGGGCATGCTGGAAGTAGAGGCCCTTATTGGGACGGAATCCGGCGGACCTGCGGTGGAATCGCTGCAGGTGTTCCTGAAAGTCAGGGAACGGAAGGCCGGTACCCTGCCTGTGAAGGGTGCAGAGCCGCTGCCGGTGCTTGAAGCGGAAGCAGGAGTAGATGTTCTGCCTGCGCAGGCAGGAGAAGGACGGCAATTATGCTGGAACACCGGCAGCCGGGAGTGGGGCGGAGCATCTTTTGCGCTGCCCTGGCAGGATGCCGTGCTGTGGAGTCCGGATCACCCGGTTCTATATGAGCTGGAGCTGGAGCTTCAGGCAGACGGGGAGGTCCTTGACCGGCGGACCGATGTATTCGGCTTCCGGGAGTTCTGGTGCGAAGGCCCGCAGTTCATGCTGAACGGGATTCCCGTTAACCTGCGGGGCGATTCCTGGCATTTCCAGGGGGCGGCGCAGCAGACAGAAGACTATATCCGCAATTGGTACCGTCTGTGCAGACAGGCGGGCATCAACAGCATCCGGCTGCATGCCGAGCCGTATCCGGCTGATTATCTGCGGATTGCCGATGAGGAAGGGATGCTGATTGTCGATGAGACAGCAATCTACGGGTCGAGCAAAACCATGGATGCTGCTCACCCTGACTTCATCTCCAATTGCCGGGCGCATGTGCAGCGGCTGGTACAGCGGGATAAGAATCACCCATCCGTCATTCTGTGGAGCGTGCAGAACGAGATGCGCTGGGTGGACGGCCGGGATACCTACAAACAGCATATCCCGGGTCTGATGGAGCTGATGAGAGCCCTTGATTCTACCCGCCCGATTATGGTGGAAGGGGATAACCGGTTGGTCACCAAGCCAGGGACAGAGGTGGAGAGCCGCCATTACAACATTGACGGCACGATCGCGCAGTGGGACCGCAGCGTTCCGCTCACCTTCGGCGAGCATGGCGGATGGTGGTACATCTGCCCGCAGAACAGCAGCATGTATGTCGGACTGGATGCATACCGTGACTCAGATGCAAGTGCTGCCGGCTTGGCCCAGAAGGAAAGGCTGTTCGTGGAGTATGCACGCCGCCAAGGTGTCTCCGGTATCTCTACCTTCAACTTCGCCCATTATTTCATGCGGGCGATGCCGGAACGGAATATTCAGCTGCCGCCTGCCGACCTGACCACACCAGGCCTTAAGCCTGCGGTAATTCCGGCTTACTCCCTTTCCCTGAACAACGGGCTGTTGCCGGAGGAATATCCGGCATTCAAGGCCAATCCCGCTTTTGCCATTATGGCTGAAGCCTTCAAGCCGGTAACATTGATTGCCGCCGAATATAACCGCTGCTTCTTCGATGATGAGCCGGTCCGCCGCAGCTTCGATGTCTACAACGATACGCTGGCAGAACAGGAAGTGACTGTTGAATGCACAGTCCGGCAAGGCGGACATGTGGTTCATAGCGAGACGTTCCGTTTCCGCCACGAGCCTGCCGCCCGCCGGAGCATCCGGCTGGAATGGATGCCGGAACCGGTCAATGGCGAAGGAGCTGGAGTGGGAGGGGATGAAGGCGTAGGAGCAAGAGCAGTAGATGGGGCAGGAGCAAGAGCAGGAGATGGGGCAGAAGCAAGAGCAGGAGATGGTGCAGAAGTAAGAGTAGGGGTGGGAGCACCAGCAGCACCAACAGAAGTAGCAGAAGCGGAAGCGGTGCTGTCTGCCCGGCTGTTCCATGGCACGGAGCTGAAGCATGAGCTTCAGTTAAGCTACCGGCTGCTGTCCGGAAGCTGCAAGACAGAGCCGGTAGAATTAGCGCTTCCCGCTTCTTATCTAGGCTCTGACCGGGACTATGAGGCGATCCGCACCCTGGTGCCCGGTCTGGTCCGGGCAGAAGCGGAGGCGGTAGAGCGGCTTGGGGGCGGGACGCTGCTGATTGTCGGCAGCCGCATGCAGGACAAGGACGGGGCGCTGGACCGGAAGCTGAGAAGCTACGTGCAGCGGGGCGGCAGATTACTGCTGCTGAAACAGCTTCACCTCTCCCCCGGCAGGCTCCCGCTGGTACGCAGGGAATTCATCCGTGCCCATGCAGGCGACTATGGACATCCGGTGCTTCGGGGCCTGGGAGCAGAGGACCTCATGTACTGGCATGAGGGGCTGCGCGAGGACGGGCCGCTGCCGATTATCCGGGCAGCGTTCGAGAAGCCGGTGACCGGTGATTTCACCCTGCTGCTGGAATGCAGCGCGGGTGACTTTGGAGACGGCGGCGATCTGTGGTCGCCGCTGCTGGAGTACCGGAGCGGAGCGGGCATGTTCCTGGCGAATCAGCTGGAGATCATGGATCATCTCCACCGGATTCCCCAGGCCTGCCTGCTGCTGCGGAGCCTGCTCCAGTATGCGGGCCGCGCAGTCCACGCGGCCGCTGTACCGGTGCCCGCTGCGGTGTGGGTCCGCAGCGGCGGGGCGGCGGAAGCCTTGCTGGGCAAGCTCCGCCTGAAGGGCCAGAGGCTGGACAGCGCCGCAGGCTTGTCCAGCCTGAACCCCGGCCTCCTGGTCGTGGAGGCCGGACTGCTGCACGGCCCGGGCGCGGCGGAAGCCGTCCGGCAGGCAGCGCAAGCAGGCAGCACAGTGCTGGTGCTGCCTGCAGAGCCAGGCGGGCAGGAGGCGCTTGCCCGCCTGCTGGACCGCTCCGTGCGTATAGCGCCGCACGGGACCTATCATCTGGCGGCGGACTACACGCACGCCGCCGTCTGCGGGATCAGCCCTGTCGACCTGTTCGGGTTCGACAAGGTGCATCTCTCGCCCCGGGACGTGGTCAACCGGGAGCTGGCCGGTCACAGGCTGGAGGTGCAGGGCGCGGAGGTGCTGTGCACCAGCGTGGAGGGCACAGCCTGGAAGGATTACTTCGCCGGGTTGCATACGGCGGAATACAGCAGGCTGGCGCTGGTCGAGCTGAACCGCAGCAAGGCCTGTGCTCCCGGAGCCTTTGTGATCCGCCAGGCAGTCGGCGAGGGTGAGATTATCTGCTCGCAGCTGCTCACCGACCCGGGCAGTGACAAAAGCCTGAGGCTGTACACCCGCCTGCTGGGCAATCTGGGCGCCGCCTTCACGGATGAGCTGCTGCAGCTGGATAAAGGAGATGCGCAGTGGGCGGTGGAAGCCGCGATGACGCTGTTCTGTCCGCCGTATACCGATTATCAGGCCATGAAGGATTACTATACCGACCCGGAATTCTCCCTGAACAATCTGGGCGAAGGCCTGTACGGCTGGATGAAGAAAAAAGAACGGCGCGAAGACGGAACGCTGCTGATCCCGGCACCGGAAGGCCGTCCGCTGTTTCTGAGCTGCTTCGTGCATCTGCCTGCGCCCGTCTCCGGCAGCGGGGAACCTGCGAATATCCGAACCGGCAGGCTGCGGGTGAACTCAGAATGTGCTTACGAGATCTATATGAACGGTCAGCATGTGACTCAGCCGGAGCGGGAGATCATTTTGAGAAAAGGAATCAACCGGCTGGTTGCCATCGTCCGGGGAGGCCGGGAGGATATCTCCTTCGGCATGGTTTTCCTGAACCCGGATGGCACGTATATGAATGATTTGGAGTTCCGCATGACAATGGATGAGGTTGAGCCTAAATAAGCAATAAGAATAAGCAATGAGTAATCCTAAATGGAGAGGAGTCAGACTAATGACAAAGCAACCGGGAACAATCCATCCGGCAGGCCATTCCGGCCGCACACAGAGTAACAAGGCTGCAAAACCGGCAGCCGGGGGCAGCGCGTTTGCCCGCGGGCAGGAGCTGGACCAGTATTTCACCTTCCGCGATGACGCGAAGGAGGTAGAGTTCAAGCGCCATGATATGCCGACCCCATGGCTGAACTATTTATCCAACGGCACCTTCCATACCATGCTGTCCCATGCGGGCGGCGGATTAGCCTTTTATAAATCCCCGCAGATCTGGCGGATTACACGCTACCGTTTCTTTCATCTGCCGACCGACCGTTCCGGTCCTTATATTTACCTGCAGGATGCCGGAACGGGCAGCTATTGGTGCCCTACCTATGAGCCTGCTTTTCAGAAGCCGCAGGAGTGGAAGGGCAGCCATGGCATGGGGTATACCCGCTTTGAAGCCGCGCAGGATGAAGTTTCGGCAAAGACCGTTTATTTTGTCGGACCTTACGAGAACTCGCTGATCTGGAATTTGACGCTGACTAACCATAGTACAGAGGTCAAGGAGCTGAACGTGTATGCCTATGCCGAGTTTGGCATGATGGAATTCATGCGCGAGCTGCAATGGCAATGCTACAACAAGCATCAGGTGTCGGTGCAGTATCATGACAAGGAAGCCCTTATCTACAAGTACGGAGTTGAGAATCAGCCCAAGCCGGATGAGACGCCGCTGGTCTATATGATGTCGGATGCGCCTCTGGCCGGTTATGACGGGGACCGGGAGGAATTCATCGGCAGCTACCGCAGTGAATCGAATCCGGCTGCGGTTGAGCAGGGCGGCTGTACCGGCTCGACAATACTTGGCGGAGATCCTTGCGGAGCGCTTCAGGTTCAAGTGAGGCTGCAGCCCGGCGAGACCCGTACCGTGAACTTCTTCCTGGGGACGGCGATGAATGAGGCTGAGATCGAACAGGCCATCGGCCATTCCCGGGAGACGGATTTCGTCACCCGTTCCTTTGCGGCGCTTAAGGAGAACTGGGACAGCTATCTGGGCGCCTGGAACTGCGAATTGCCGGATAAAGATGCGCAGCGCATGATCAATATCTGGAATCCGTATCAGTCGCAGCGGAACTTTCTTTTCTCGCGCAATATTTCGTTCTATGCTACGGGGACATTCCGTGGAGTAGGCTACCGGGATACCGCCCAGGATATATTGGCCGCAGTTCCATTAGATCCGGAGGCGGCCAAAGACAAGGTCCGCCTGCTGCTTGGGCAGCAGTATCAGGACGGACATGTGAATCATTACTTTTTCCCGAATGAGGGCTGGGACCCGGTGACCAGTATTCACTCGGATGACCACCTGTGGACGGCGCTGGCCGTATGGGATATTCTCGCAGAGACCGGCGATGCCGGATTCCTGCAGGAGAGTCTGCCTTTCTATGATGGCGGGGAAGCACCGCTGTATGATCATTTGAAGCGTGCGGTAGACTTCACCGTCTCCCGGCTGGGGCCGAACGGCTTCCCGCTGATGCTCCGCTCGGACTGGAATGACCAGCTGTTCCGCGTATGCCGTGAGGGCAGAGGGGAGAGCATCTGGACGGCGATGCAGTTCGGAACCGTGCTGCTGCGCATGAAGGACCTGGCGGCGGCAGCCGGTCATCCGGAGCATGCGGCGGATTATGACAGGCTGTACGAGGAGCAGAAGCGGCTGGTGAACACGCTCGGTTGGGACGGCCAATGGTTCCGGCGGGCAGTCATGGATGACGGGCGTTATCTGGGCACCGCAGAGCATGATGAAGCCCAGATCTGGCTTAACGCCCAGACCTGGGCAACCCTGTCCGGCATGGGTGAGCCTGATAAAGCGCTCCAGGCCATGGACAGTGTCCGCGACATTCTGGATACGGAGCTTGGCATTAAGAAGCTGCACCCGTCCATTACCAATTTCCCCGATCCTGCAGATCCATTGACCAATTACAACAAGGGGACAGGCGAGAACGGGGCCGTCTTCTGCCACGCCAATACCTGGGCGATTATTGCGGAATGCATGCTGGGCAGAGGAGATCAGGCCTACAAATATTACCGCCAGCTGATTCCTAATATTGCGATGGAGCAAGCCGGATTATGGCGCTATAAAGCGGAACCGTATGTCTATGCCTCCAACCTGTTCGGACCGGAATCTGACAGATTCGGGCTGGCGAATGTATCCTGGCTGACCGGAACTGCTGCGTGGATGTATGTAGCCGCTACGCAGTATATTATGGGCATTAAGCCCGTACTCGGCGGACTGTCGGTTAACCCGTGCATCCCGTCTTCCTGGGAGGGCTTCTCCGTTTCCCGGAGATTCCGCGGCTGCTTGTATGAGATTACCGTGAAGAACGAGAACGGTGTCTGCACAGGCGTCAAGGAAATCCGTGTTGACGGTGAACTGCTGGCAGGTACGGTAGTTCCTGTCTATCCGGATCGTAGCTCGGTGAAAGTGGAGGTTCTACTATAGTTGTAGGCAGAGCTTAATGCATACTCAAAAGTGTCCCGCCAGCTGCACCAGCAGAATTATGGCGGGGCATATTTTTATTCCTCGGAATAGCAATTATCCTCAAATTTTCCGTCACGGGATGCTGCGGCGGCCGGAAATAGCAGTTGGATTTTCTCCACTTGCTGATGAACGAAGAGCGTCTGCTGAAACAGCAGTTGGATAAACAGCACTTAAATCGCTGCGTATGAGCTACATGAAGGTAAATGAACCGAATTAAATGCCTTTTTTCCATTTGCTTGCTTGAAATCACTTCATTCATCCGAATTAAGATACGTTTTTCCACTTATATAAGCCGAACTTAAGAATGATGATATGGCCTGCCGATGGACGAACCCCTTGCTACCCAAGGGTTCCGCCCATGCAGCAAGTTAGATACTTAAGTTCACTCTATATAGCATCATATGGGCGGACTCTCATAACAGCACTCAGCAGCCGGCTTATGCAAACTCCACACACCGTTCGCTCGCACTACCAGTGCCATTCTCAGCAGCCTCCATAAATTCCTCAAAACTTCCCTTAAAACTTCCCCCAACCGGCGCGCGGGCTTTGCTCAAGGTGGAGGTCAACCCTCCGAAAAAACAGGCTTGTTTCCGGGTTTACTTTTCCGCCGGGCGTGATATAGTATAGCTATAAGTTGCATTGAGGAAATATAGTTGCATTATCGCAACAATGATTATCATTCTCATTTAACATGCTGTCCCGGCTAAGCCGGGGCAGCATGTGTCATTTTAAGGGTCTTAATAATGGCTCTCATTCTCAGTCGGGTCATAATGGTTCTCATTCTGCTCTCATTCTCAATTGCGCATAATGGTTCTCATTCTGGATCTCATTCTGGATCTCATTCTCAAGTGTGCCTCTTATACAACTACAATCAGGAAGGTGATTTATAATGCAAGCAACCTCGAAAGAAATGCCTAAATCCGTCGCGCGTCAAGGAGGCGCTAAGCAGCCGCGGACGCCGGAGCCGCGCCGCTTCGATCCGCTGGCTATGATCTCAAACGCCGAAATGCAGGCAGCGCTCGGAAGCGGGCTAATGATGCTGATCGCCTGGGCCGCCAGCGGCTGGTCTGAGACGATATCCGTTATTCTCTATGTGATCTCCTATTCGATAGGCGGCTGGATCAAGGCGAAGGAAGGCGTGGAGACGCTGGTCAAGGAGCGCGATCTGGATGTCAATCTGCTGATGATTGCTGCGGCTCTAGGCGCAGCTTCCATCGGTTACTGGAATGAAGGCGCGATGCTGATCTTCATCTTCGCGCTGAGTGGCGCGCTCGAGAGTTACACGATGGAGCGCAGTAAGAAGGATATCTCCTCGCTGCTGGCGCTCAAACCTGCCACGGCTGTGCGCATTGAGCAGGGGGCAATGAATGAGGTGGCGATTGATCTGCTGGCCATCGGAGATCTGCTGCTGGTCCGTCCCGGGGAGCTTATCCCTGCAGATGGCAAGGTATGCCGCGGGGAATCCTCTGTTAATCAGGCGTCCATTACCGGAGAATCGCTTCCCGTTGACAAAGCAGCCGGAAGTGAAGTGTTCGCCGGTACAGTGAATGGCGAAGGCCCGCTATATATTGAAGTTACCAAATCGGCAGAAAATACTTTGTTCGCCAAGATCATCCGGATGGTTGAAGAAGCCGAGAATGAAGTGCCGGATTCACAGCGTTTTATCAAACGGCTTGAATCCGTCTATGCCCGCGTTGTAGTAGCCGCAACGGCCCTGTTGATTACTTTGCCGCCGTTTCTGCTGGACTGGAGCTGGAGCGATACCTTCTATAAAGCAATGGTCTTCCTGGTAGTGGCTTCTCCGTGTGCACTCGTGTCCTCCATTATGCCGGCCATGTTGTCGGCCATCTCGAAGAGTGCGCGCAAAGGGATTCTCTTCAAAGGCGGTGTCCACCTGGAAAATATGGCACGTACCTCCGTAGTTGCTTTTGACAAAACAGGTACATTGACGGAAGGGGTTCCGCAGGTCACGGATTTCATCGCCGGAGAAGGGTATGGACGCGAAGCGCTGCTGTCCGTCAGTGCTTCGATTGAGAAGCTGTCCGGCCACCCGCTTGCGGAGGCTATTGTTGCGCTTGCCGAAGCCGAGCAGGTAGAGCTGCACAATATTGAAGAGAGCAAATCGGTTACCGGCTGGGGCATTGAGGGAACCATTAACGGCCAGCTGTGGCGGATCGGCAAGTCCAATCTGCTGGATGAAGTGGACGGCGCTGAACCGCAGGAGGGTTCGGAAGACTGGAGAGCGCTGCGCAGCCGACTGGAGCAGGAAGGGAAGACAGTATCGCTGATTCTCGCCGGAGACACCATCGCCGGAATGATTGCGCTGCAGGATACGGTGCGTCCCCAGGCGGAGACGGCGGTGCGCAAGCTGCAGGAGCTGGGCATTAAGGTAGCGATGCTTACCGGTGACCGTGAGGCCACCGCACAGGTGATCGCCGGGAAGACCGGAGTGGACCTGGTATTCGCCGGTCTTTTGCCGGAAGATAAGGTATCGCATATCAAATCGCTTCGTGAACAATACGGCCATGTGATTATGGTGGGTGACGGTGTTAATGATGCGCCTGCGCTGGCTACAGCAACGGTTGGTATGGGGATGGGAATGAAAGGCAGCGGAGCTGCACTGGAGATTGCCGATGTGGTGCTGATGAACGATAATATCGAGGAGATTGCTTCTACAATTGCCCTGGCCCGCCGCACGCAGCGGATTGTGAAGCAGAATATGATTTTTGCCGTGACGGTGATAGCTACACTGATGATCAGCAACTTTGTGCAGGGGATCGCGCTGCCGTTTGGCGTGGTGGGCCATGAGGGCAGCACCATTCTTGTAATCCTTAACGGACTGCGTCTTTTGCGCTAAAAAAGCCGGAACGACCGTTTAACCGGCCCAGCCAAATATTTAATTGCTTAAAATTGAATTGTTCACAAAATAGGAACGTTTTCACCGTGTCTGGCATATTGACATATTCCCTTGAGATGATCATAATAAATACTACATTATAATAATTTTAATTAAGAAATGGCGTCTTTGCCGTCCATCTCAAGGAGGATATAATCATGTACAAATCAATTATTGTAGGTACTGGACCGGCCGGATTGACGGCTGCCATATACTTGGCCCGGGCGAACCTGAGCCCGCTCGTTATTGAAGGTCCGCAGCCAGGCGGACAGCTTACGACTACAACAGAAATCGAGAACTTCCCAGGATTCCCGGAAGGCATTTTGGGTCCGGATCTGATGGACAATATGCGCAAGCAGGCTGAACGTTTCGGAGCACAGTTCGTTACCGGCTGGGTGAACAGTGTAGAGCTGGGCGAACGTCCGTTCAAGCTGAATGTTGAAGGCATGGGCACACTGGTTACAGATACATTGATTATTTCCACCGGTGCTACAGCGAAATATCTCGGAATTCCCGGGGAGCAGGATAATATCGGACGCGGTGTCAGCACTTGCGCAACCTGTGACGGATTCTTCTTCCGCGGCAAAGAAATCGTGGTTGTCGGCGGCGGCGATTCGGCGCTGGAGGAAGCGGGCTTCCTGACAAGATTCGCGTCAAAGGTAACCCTGGTGCACCGCCGCGAAGAGCTGCGTGCCTCCAAGATTATGCAGGACCGTGTACGTGACAATGCCAAAGTTACCTGGGGACTCAACCGTACGCCTGTTGAAGTTATTGCCGGAGACAAAGGTGTGACTGGCCTGAAGGTGATTAACAATGAGACCGGTGAAGAAGAGTTCATTGAAGCCAGCGGTGTATTCGTAGCTGTAGGCCATCATCCGAATACTTCTTTCCTGGGCGGACAAATCACTACGGATGCTAACGGCTACATTGTGTCGAATCCCGGAACCTCCGAGACGAATATTCCCGGCGTGTTTGCTTGCGGTGACGTGCAGGATACCCGTTACAGACAAGCGATTACGGCTGCAGGCAGCGGCTGTATGGCGGCGATGGATGCCGAGAAATATATCGAGAGCCTGGAGCACAGCGCGGTTATTCTGTAAGATTCCATTTGGAATAGAAGGCACTCCGGTGCTACAATAGATCACAGATTCTTATACTTACAAATTAGGAGGAGATCATACTATGGAGAATGTAATTGTGTACACTTCAACCAATTGTCCGCATTGCCGTCAGGTGAAGAGCTTCCTGAACGATAAAGGTGTAGCCTACGAAGAGCGCAACATCGAGCAGAACGATGATTATGCACAGCAGGTATGGGATATGGGAATGAGAGCTGTTCCTATTACGGTTATCGGTGAGTTCAAAATCGTCGGCATGAACAAAACCAAGTTCGACAAGGCTTTGGCTACGATTTAAGGAATAGCTGGCCGGACTTAAGGAGAATACAGTAGCCGCTTCCCTCCGGAGGCGGTTTTTCGTTGTCCTGAATGAGAGGAGAAGGGTGAATTGTTAATCAGCTTAAAGAATTACTGGGACAGCGATGCGGTGAAGAGCCTGCTCGCAGAATGTATGTGGACGGATGATCAGAGAGTTAACGAAGAGCTGAAGAGATACCTTGCTGCGGAGGGCTGTGAGCTGTTTGGCTGCTTCATTAACGGGGAACTGGCCGGAATCACAGGAATCAGCTGCGCTGCTGCACATGAGGTGGAGATCAGACATCTGGCTGTCCAGAAGAATTGGCGCGGACGCACGATTGGCAGCAATATGATCGCAGAAATTGCCGGTTGGGAGCAGGTAGAGCTGCTGAGGGCAGAAACGGATCAGGATGCGGTAGGCTTTTATAGCAAGGCAGGGTATGAGATTCACAGTCTGGGAGAAAAATATCCGGGGATTGAGCGGTTTGAGTGTGTACTGCGCACCAGGGGAACAACGGATATATCAAAAAGCAGTCTTTGAATCCAGGCTGCTTTTTGTATTTCCCGCTAAAACAGATACATGAAGGGGATACAAGATATCGCTGTCTTGCAAGCGTGAACCCCGTTTGGAGGCCGCTAGGCTAAGTATGGGTAAACGACATGACAATTTGAAAAACAGCATATACGGCAATGCCGCTGCTAATGAGCATGAATCCGGATTTCTTCCTCGATTGGAACAGGCGCAGGACGCCAAGGCTGATGAGTGGGGCGATAATAAGCAGCAGCAGCAGCACGGTGATGAACATCTTCGCCGAAATATCTGACGTATCAACATAGGTCATGGACGCTCTCTCCATTCAGAAAAAGGGGTATGGTGATAAATGTCACACGTATATCCTTATTATATAGGATTGCTATTCCTTTTAGTGCAGGAAATGCTGCTGCAAATGCGGCAATTTTACGAAAATATAAGAGCTTGTATATTCTACGCTAAAATTATCCTTCTATTTCTCTCTAAAACGGGTGCCCTCCTAAAAAAGGAAGGCACCCGTTTCTACTTGTCAACTTGTCTATAAGGTTACCCGGATGTTGCCGAGAAAGTGCATGACCGCAGAAAAGCCTGCGCCAACCATCGTTCCGCGGCTGCCCAGCCTGGAGAAAGTGATCTCAAGCTGCTGCTTGTGGTAAGGCAGCGTACGCTCGGCTACTACCCGGCGCAGCGGCTCGCCCAGCCACGGTTCAGCTTCAGACAAGGCTCCCCCAATGACAATCAGCTCCGGATTGAAGCTGTTGATCAGATTAGTGACCCCGATGCCCAGATATTCCCCGATGGAGCTAAAGTGCCGCAGGGTATCCGGCTGCCCCTCCAGCGCATACGCCACCAGTTCGGTCGTGGTGCGGGCAGGCAGGGAAAGGCCTGGATTATCGTACGTTTTCTCCGAAGCATAGAGCTCCCAGCAGCCCCGGCTGCCGCAGCTGCAGGGCTTGCCTTCCGCCTCAATCGTCATATGCCCGGTCTCCCCGGCGTATCCGCGTGCACCCTTATACAATTCTCCGCCGATGATGATTCCGGACCCGATCCCCGAACCAGCGCTGATATACAGCAGATGGCGCACATCTCGCGCCGCCCCGAAGTTCAGCTCCCCTTGTGCCCCGGCATTGGCTTCATTGTCAATGGTGACCGGAACAGCGAAGGCGCTTTCCAGAATCGACCGCAGATCGACCATTTCCCAGCCAAGGTTGGGCGCAAACAGGACGACTCCGTGTTCATCCACCATTCCCGGCACGCCGACTCCGATGCCGACAATGCCATAGGGCGAAGGAGGCGCCTCGGCAATCAGCTCCGAGATCATCTGCTGCATCTGCCCAAGTACATAAGGGAAGTCGTGGGCCTCCAGCGCACAATCCCGTTCATGAAGAATACCGCCTCCCAGATTGCAGAGCACGGCCTTAAGCTGTTTAACGCGCAGCTCGATCCCGATAACGGTTCCGGCCATTTCGTTAAAATGCAGCATAAGCGGCTTGCGTCCCCCGCTGGATTCTCCGGGACCGGCTTCGGTAACCAACTCCTGCCCGCAGAGCTCGGCGACTAGATTGGAGACCGTAGCCTTATTAAGGCCTGTCATCTCGGACACCTTGGCCCGGGAGACGGGGGACTGCATACGGATCGTATGTAAAATAATCGATTTGTTGATTTTTTTGACCAGCGCCTGATCACCGGTAACTTTCAAGAAGCACACTTCCTTTTTTGAAATATAAGACTATCCGGCCTGCTGAGTACGTCACATAACAATGAGGAAGGCACTCGATCAGGGCGGAGCTTATAGGTTTCGGTTTTCCCGCATACGTAATGCATTAAGCCTTGAAGCAGCGCTTACGCGGAGAAGGTATGCCATTTAGTCTAGAATGAAGAGCGGCAAAAAGCAACTAGATTAACGTCCGGGTGAGGCGGGGAAATTACAGTTATACGCATAGGCTGCACTGCCGGAGGGTACTTTATGTTCAGCATCATCAGGTGAAAATCAAGCGAGAAGAGAGAGGCTGCTCTGCCCGGCACAGAATAAAAAACAGGCAAAATAAAAGTTCTCAAAAACTTTGTTTAACCAATATACAAAGTCCTGAAGATGTGATAAGATGTTGCTGTAAACGCTTGCGGGCGAAGCAAAATATCGAGGAGGATTTTACAAATGGCTTATTTTGAAACAGTGAGCAAGATCTCTTACGAGGGAAGCCGTTCCACTAACCCTTACGCATTCAAATTCTACAACCCTACAGAAATCGTTGCCGGCAAAACTATGGAAGAGCACCTGAAATTTGCAATGGCATATTGGCATACATTAACAGCTGGCGGTTCCGATCCGTTCGGCGCTGAAACTGCAGTCCGCGCTTGGGATAAGCTGAGCACACTGGACAAGGCTAAAGCCCGTGCAGAAGCAGCATTCGAATTCATGGAGAAGATGGATCTGCAGTACTACTGCTTCCATGATGTGGACATCGCTCCTGAAGGCGCGTCCCTGCGTGAATTCTACAGCAACATCGATACAATCGTAGATATCCTTGAACAAGGCATGAAGGCTTCCGGCAAAAAATTGCTGTGGAACACAGCTAACATGTTCACCAACCCGCGCTACATGCACGGTGCAGGCTCCACTTGCAACGCTGATGTGTTCGCACACGCTGCTGCACAAGTGAAGAAAGGTCTGGAAGTTGGTAAACGTCTGGGCGCTGACAACTATGTATTCTGGGGCGGCCGTGAAGGTTACGAAACGCTGCTGAACACCAATATGAGTCTTGAGCAGGACAACATTGCCCGCCTGTTCAGCATGGCTGTTGATTATGCTAAGGAAATCGGCTTCGACGGCCAGTTCCTGATCGAGCCTAAACCGAAAGAGCCTACCAAACACCAATATGACTTCGATGCAGCAACCTGTATCGCATTCCTGCAGAAGTACAACCTGGATAAGCACTTCAAGCTGAACCTTGAAGCTAACCATGCCACACTGGCCGGCCATACGTTCGAGCATGAGCTGCACGTAGCCCGTATCAACGGCATGCTGGGATCGCTTGATGCGAACCAGGGCGATCCATTGCTCGGCTGGGATACCGATGAATTCCCTGCAAGCATCTACGATTCTACTCTGACTCTGTACGAAGTACTGAAGAACGATGGTCTGGGCAAAGGCGGAATCAACTTTGACTCCAAAGTGCGCCGTCCTTCCTTCGAGCCTGAGGATCTGTTCCTGGCACATATCTCCGGTATGGACGTATATGCCAAGGGTCTGAAGGTAGCTGCTAAGCTGCTGGAAGACGGCGTATTCGAGAACTTCATTGCTGAGCGTTACAGCAGCTTCAATGAAGGTATCGGCGCGGACATCGTATCCGGCAAAGCGACACTTGCTTCGCTTGCTGACTATGCACTGAACAACGAAAACCCGCGTCCGAACAAGTCCGGACGCCAGGAACTGCTAAGAGCTACACTTAACCAGTACATCCTGACAGTAGAGTAAGACTGCACCGGATTTGCGGCAGCTGCCGCAGATTCATCAGAGGATAAACGCAACGGGGGTTGCTGAAGAGAGCATTCTTCGGCAGCCCCCTTTTATTGGTGGAGAATAGATGTGCACGGCGTAGAATGGCTGATGCACAGGCTTCGGTAATAGGGTTAATGCTTCATATAATTAAGCAGATGCTTACGAAGCGAGTTTTGCTCGAAGTGAATTCAGGAAGCAGAAGCTCGCAAAACTTAAGATTATGCTTACGAAGCGAGTTATATTGCGGAGATGTTCCAATAGAAGTAATGCTTCATATAACTTTTAGGAGGATAACTATGAAATATGTAATCGGTGTCGATCTCGGAACCAGCGCAGTGAAGACTGTATTGGTAGATCCCCAGGGCAAAGTTGCGTTCGAGCACTCTGAGGCTTATCCGCTCAGCAGACCCCAGCCGAACTGGAGTGAGCAGAATCCGGAGGATTGGGTTAAAGGAACGATCGTCAGCCTGAAGCGGCTAATGGAGGTATCCGGTGTAGATTCTTCGCAAGTGGATGGAATCAGCTTCTCCGGTCAAATGCACGGACTGGTGCTCGTTGACGGTGAAGGTAAGGCTCTGCGTCCGGCGATCCTGTGGAACGATACACGCACAACAGCCCAGTGCCGCAAGATTGAGAAGACGCTTGGCGGCAAGCTGATCGAAGTTGCCAGAAACCGCGCGCTGGAAGGCTTCACGCTTCCGAAGATTCTTTGGGTTCAAGAGAACGAGCCGGAGGTATTGGCGCAGGCTGAGCTGTTCCTGCTGCCGAAGGATTATGTGCGTTACCGCCTGACCGGTGACTACGCTATGGATTATTCAGACGCAGCCGGAACCCTGCTGCTCGACGTAGGCTCCAAGCAGTGGAGCCCGGAGATTGCCGAAGCCTTCGGTCTGCCGCTCTCTATCTGCCCTAGACTTGTGGAATCCTTCGAGCAGACCGGAACCCTGCTTCCGGAGATTGCCGAAGCTTCCGGATTGCTGCCTTCCACCAAGGTGTTCGCCGGTGGTGCAGACAATGCCTGCGGCGCACTCGGTGCCGGAATTCTGGGTGAAGGCCGGACGATGTGCAGCATCGGTACTTCCGGAGTCGTGTTGTCTTATGAGAGCAACAAGGATCTTAACCTTGAAGGCAAAGTCCATTTCTTCAACCATAGTGAGAAGGATGCCTTCTACATCATGGGCGTTACACTGGCGGCGGGCCACAGTCTGACCTGGTTCAAGGAGGCTTTTGCCGCTGAGAAGAGCTTCGACGAATTGCTCCAGGGCGTAAATGAGATTCCGGCTGGCAGCGGCGGCCTCTTGTTCACACCGTATATCAGCGGAGAACGTACACCGCATCCGGATGCGAACATCCGCGGCAGCTTCATCGGCATGGATTCCGGCCATACACTGTCCCACTTTACACGCGCTGTGCTGGAAGGCATCACCTTCTCGCTGCGTGAATCAATTGAGATTGTACGTGAATCCGGCAAAGAGATCACCGAGGTGGTGGCTATCGGCGGCGGCGCCAAGAATGAAGCCTGGCTGCAGATGCAGGCCGATATCTTCGGCGCTTCGATCATCAAGCTGGAGAGTGAGCAAGGTCCGGCTATGGGCGCGGCGATGCTGGCTGCTTACGGTGCCGGCTGGTTTGAATCGCTGGGAGCGTGCGCGGAAGCCTTCATCCGTCCGGCTGAAACCTACACTCCTAATGCAGAGCAGGCTGCAATCTACGACGGCATCTTCGCCTTGTACCAGGATGTTTACAGCCAGACCCGCGAACTGAATGAGAAGCTGGCTTTGTATCGTAAATAATTTAGTGTAAAATATAAACAATCACATATTTTAATGAACTTGTATAAGTTGAACTTAATTCCATACCAAAAGGGCTATAGTAACGGAGGGGAATTTTGGAACTGGAAGGAGCGACAGCGTCCGCCTGAAAGCTTTCCGCAGGAAAGCTCGCTCCGGAAGCATCATCAGTCTGCGGATTTCCACCGCGAACAGCGGTTTGAATTCAAGAAATCTGGGGACAACAGCGGCCGGAAGTCCAAATATTCACTGTAGTTACGTCCTCGCCTAATGGGAGATCATTTGTTCATTTTATACCAGTCGTATATCCAGCACTTAATGTCTGCCATTCCTCACAGGGTGGCAGCTGTTTTCTTTTTAAATGAGGGGGTGAACCCATATTGATCAAAGTACTGATTGTAGATGATGAGCCCAAGCTAAGAGAAGGGATGCGGACGCTGATCCCCTGGGAAGAAGAGGGATACACCGTAGTGGCAACAGCGGCGAACGGATATGAAGCACTGGACAAGTTCCATGCGCTCGCGCCCGGCCTTGTGATTGCAGATATCCGCATGCCCGGGATGGACGGTCTGGAACTGATCTCCGAGCTCCGCAAAGAGAGCCCTAACTGCCATGTGCTGATTCTTAGCGGCTATGCCGACTTTGAATATGCCAAACGGGCGATTGCCTACCATATCGACGGTTATTTGCTTAAGCCGGTCGATGAGGAGGAATTGATCACCTATCTGCAGGAGCTGCGTGAGAAGATAAGCCTGGAAGAACGGATGATCGAATGGCAGTCCGGGGAGCCGGCGAAGACCACCGAAGTGCTGCTGCGCGAGCTGCTGCAGCCGAAGGAAGGCGGAGAGGCTTCCGCAGAGGCTGCGGCTCAGCTGGGGCTGGAAGGATGCAGCTGCGAAGTGATATTGCTGGAATTGAAAGGGCTTAACAAAGGGGAGGACAGCCGTGAGGAACAGGTGAAGAGCCTGATGGAGCGGCATTGGCTGGAAGAGGAAGAGCGCGGCTTATTCTTCACGCTTCCCCCGTATATGGGGATTCTTTTGAAGGAACCGCTTGCAAATGACAGTGCCCGGGAGTCGCTATGGCAGGAGCTGCATTATATTACAGCGAAGGAAGGACTGGAGTTTCAGGCCGCAGCAGGCGGTGCAGCGGGCAGCCCGGAAGAGGCATTCCTGTCGTTTGCCACAGCACGTGCCCGGCTGGACGATGCTTTTTTCGGGCAGAAGGACACGCTGCTCAGCGGGAAGCCGGATAACTGGAATGAACCCGTGAAGAGGACAGGAGAATTCGAGGAGGAGCCGGACCCGGAGCGGGATGTAGAGGTACAGCTGCTGCTTGCTGTTGAGGCCGGAAGCGGTGAGGTGGCCCGCGGGCTTATAGGGCAAATTGTCCGCCAGCTGGTTCATGCCCGGCGCGAAGAAACTTATATCAAGGATAATCTGATGCGGATTGTCAGCAGTACCATCGCCCGCCTGGAGGCAGCGAATCCGGACATCCGTGCACTGATTGCCGGTCAAGCTTCGCCTATGGGTGAAATGTACAGCAGTGCTAACCTGTATGATGTGGAGCAGCTGGTATCCGCTTATATGGAGCAAATTTCCGGGCTGATCGGCAGCGGCGGGCGCGGAGATGAAATCAAGCGGATCACGGACCTGATCCAGCGCCGCTATAATGAGAATTTGAAGCTGGGCTCGCTTTCTGAAATTTTCAACTATAATAGCGCGTATTTGGGCAAAATGTTCAAGAATCAGGTGGGAGAACACTTCAACACGTATCTGGATAAAGTCAGAATTGAGAAAGCCAAGCAGTTCCTGACCCAAGGCATGAAGGTCTATGAGGTTGCAGAGCGGGTCGGTTATATGAACTCCGATTATTTTAATGCCAAATTCCGCAAATATGTCGGAGTGTCCCCGTCGGCCTACCGCAAAGAGAATTAATATCCCGGCTGCCGGGCAGGCCCGCGAGCAGCATGGGCGGTTAGAACTGTGAACTTGCCGAACGTTCAGCGTGAGGCTTATGATATACAGGCTGTTCCCTATCTGCAGAGGATAAGGGGAGCAGCCTGTTTTCCATGGAACGGAAGGGGGAATTGTTATTAAGAAGCTGGTGCGAATGATCAATAATATGAAGCTGAAATATAAGCTGATTTTTTTCTACATTATTGTCGTCATGATACCCGTGCTGATTGTTGGTATTATTCTTACAAGCTATTTTCGAGAGGGAGCCTTGAATAGAGCAATTGATCAGGCCACCAACAACGTGGAGAAGATCAAAAGCCAATTGTCCAGCAAGCTGCGTGTTCCGACGGATATTTCTAATCTGCTCTATTTTGACGAGGAGCTTGAGCAGCTGGTCACTATGCATTACCCGGATGCATTGGCGCTTACAAAGGCTTATTTGAATTACACGGATATCCGTGTATATGTTCTGCGGTACCGGGAAATTTCTAATATCCGCTTTTTCATTGATAATCCGAGCCTGGTTGATGATATGTCGATTGCACCATTGACTCCGGAGCTGGAGTCGAGAGCCTGGTACAAGAAAGCCATGCAGTCCGGAGAGATTTACTGGATGTATATTCCCGACAAGGAGAAATATTTTAACAGCCCCAAAGGGACGATCAACAAGCTCAGCCTGATCCGTCAGGTGTACTACCGGGAATCCGGCAAATCCGGAATACTGATGGTGCAGGTTTCTCAGGATGAACTGAATCAGATGCTCTATCAGGAGCCGTTCGATACGTTAATCATCGATGAGCAGGGTTATATTGTGTCGGCCAATGATCCGCAGCTTGTAGGCAGCACAGTGGATGATTTTGACATTGGCGTTGATGTGCAATTGCAGTCCAAGGGGGTGCTCAAAACCAGGGTGAAGGACAAGGATTCTTACGTCATTATTGATGAAATGTCTCCTGAGCTGAGCAGCAGCAAGCTGAAGATCATCTCTATATTTGAAACGAAAAGCATTCTGAGCGATGCCAATAATGTCAGCAAGCTGGGCCTCCTGATCGTTATTGGTGTGCTGCTGGTTGCCCTTGTGTTTGTATACACCATCTCCCTGCTGACCACCAACCGTCTGCTGCGCCTGAGCCGCCAGCTGAATCAGGTAGCCCTTGGCAATCTGAATATCGTCTCCCGGATTGACGGGACGGATGAGATCGGCCAGCTGTCGCGGCAATTCAATTATATGGTGGCAAGTATTAACCGGCTGATCACCCAGGTTATTGAGAGCAATGAGAAGAACAGTGCACTGGAGATCGCCCAGCGGGAGATCAAATTGAAGATGATGGCGAGCCAGATCCATCCGCATTTCCTGTTCAACGCACTGGAATCGATCCGCATGAATGCGCATCTTAAGGGCGAGAAGGAGATTGCGAACATCGTCAGACTGCTCGGTAAGCTTATGCGCAAGAACCTCGAAGTAGGCCGCGAACGGGCGCCGATCAAGGAAGAAGTAGAGATGATCCGCTCTTATCTGGAGATCCAGAAATTCCGGTATGAGGACAGGCTGGAGTATGAGATTAAATTTGACCCTAGAGCAGCTGAAATCATGATCCCGCCGCTCATTATCCAGCCGCTTGTAGAGAATTCCGTAGTCCACGGGCTGGAGAATAAGCAAGGTACCGTTCATGTCAATGTCAGTATAACGCTGGATGAGAACCAGGAGGTTCAGGTGCTTGTGACAGATGACGGCATCGGCATGAAGGAGGAAAGACTGTCCGAGATCGTGGATGTGATTAGCAAAGTGGAGGAAGAGGAACGGGGACGGATCGGCCTGCGCAATGTTCATCAGAGACTGACTCTATATTACGGAGAGGAGCATGGTCTGAGGATTACAAGCCGATCAGGTGAAGGTACCGAGATAGCGTTTTCTATTCCCGTTGAAAGCGAGTTCAAGTCTTAAGCAGCGCGGCCTGGGAGAATCTCTAATTTAGACAGGATTTTACGTGAAATCTGTTGGGTATTCTCTCCCGGGGTGCTGCGGTAAGATAAGACTATAAAAACGAAGGGGGAATAATGATCGTGAAAGCGCTCACTGAAAACGGTGTTACAGCAAATGAAAGCGTAACCCCCCGCCCACCTGCGAAACGGAATAGTGGATTTTGGAAAAGCGTACTGCAGCAAAAGTACTTATATCTGATGTCTCTTCCATTCGTGATCTGGGTATTTATTTTCAGCTATGTACCCATATGGGGATGGTTGATGGCATTCCAAAATTATAAGCCGGCTAAGACATTCGGCGAACAGAAGTGGGTCGGACTGGATAACTTCAAGGAGTTGTTCCATGACGAACGTTTCTATCTCGTATTAAGAAATACCCTGTCCATGAGCGTCCTCGGGCTGATCTTTGGCTTCGTGGTTCCCATTACGTTTGCTATCATGCTCAATGAGCTGCGGGGGAGTATTTTCAAGAGAACGGTTCAAACGGTATCTTATCTGCCTCACTTTGTCTCCTGGGTCGTTGTAGGCGGGATTGTCTACAAGACACTCGCGATCGACGGAGGAATCGTGAACGATTTGCTGATGTGGTTACATATCACTGATGAGCCGATCCAATTCATGGCCCAAGGCAAATATTTCTGGGGAATTTTGACTGCATCCGATATATGGAAAGAAACAGGCTGGGGTGCAATCATCTATTTGGCAGCGATTACAGGGATCGATAAAGAGCTGTACGAAGCGGCAAAAGTGGATGGTGCGGGAAGAATTAAGCAGGCATTCAATATTACTTTGCCGGGTATCCGTTCAACCGTTATGGTGCTGCTCATTATGAACATCGGCCATCTGATCGGTATCGGCTTCGAGAAACAGTTCCAGCTGCAGAACAACCTGGTCACCGATTATTCGGAAGTGCTGGATTTGTATGCGCTTAAGTATGGTATTCAGATCATGCGGTTCTCTTATGGTACTGCAATAAGCATGTTCACCTCCGTAGTCAGTGTAATTCTGCTGTTCACGGCTAACGGTCTGATGAAGAAATTCACTAAAGAAAGCATTATGTAAGGAGGGGACCATAAATGGGTGGCAAAGCATTTCAAATGACAAAAGGTGAGCGTGCATTCGACATCTTTCTGTACACTGCACTTACATTAATCATGATTGTGACGTTGTATCCCTTCCTGAACGTACTGGCGATTTCTTTCAATGAATCTACAGATACCGTTCGGGGCGGCATCTATATCTTCCCGAGAGCCTGGACGCTTGAGAATTACCAGCGGATCTTCAGCTATACCGGTCTGATTCAGGGCTTCAAGATCTCCATTCTGCGTACCCTTTCAGGTACACTTCTGGGTCTGATCAGTGCTTCCATGCTGGCCTTTACTCTCAGCCGTCCGGAATTCAGAGCGAGAAAATTCATCTCGACTTTCCTGGCCCTGACGATGTATTTCTCCGGCGGTATGGTGCCTATGTACATTCTGATGAAAGATTTGAATCTGATCGGAACGTTCTGGATTTACATCCTTCCGGGTATGGTTTCCGCATTTAACGTCTTCATTATCCGTTCCTTTATGGACGGGCTGCCATTTGCTCTTCAGGAATCCGCCAAGCTGGACGGGGCGAATGACTTTATGATTTTCTATAAGATCATCCTTCCGCTCTGTAAACCGGTACTGGCAACCATCGCGCTGTTCCTGGCCGTTGGCCAATGGAATGAATGGTTCACAACGTATCTGTATAACGGTAACAAGCCGCACTTGACTACATTGCAGTATGAGCTGATGAAGGTATTGTCGTCTACCAATCAGGGCAGCGGCATGGTGAATGCGAACGATATGGCGCGGCAGATGGCGCAGATTTCACCAGAATCGATCAAGATGGCGATTACGATTGTCGTAACTGTACCTATTCTGGTTGTATACCCGTTCCTGCAAAAGTACTTCGTAGGCGGTATGACGCTGGGTGCAGTTAAAGCGTAAGCCTGACAATAGATTGAAATGGAACAGCTGCCTGGTTCAGTGCAGGATCAGGCGGCTATCCAATCTCAGGGTTATTGTTAAATAGTGGAATTTATATTTATAGTAGTTTTGCAAGCGTTCACAATGGTATATTCAGGTCTATCCTGATATGCATAGATGAAACATACTAATTTACAAGGGGGATATACAATGAATCGCAAGAGTACCAAAACAATCTTTACACTCATGCTTATGAGCTCTATGCTGATCGCCGGTTGTGGAGGCAATAACAATAATGCGGCCAACAACACGACATCTAACAACACAGGAAACACACCTGCAGCGACTAATGCAGCAGCAGATGATACCGCATTAGATACTTCTCCGTTCACGATCTCTTTCTTCGGCGGTGACGCCAGTCCGAACTGGAACAAAATGCAGGATGAAGTCGGTAAAGCCATTACTGAAAAAACAGGTGTTACTATTGACGCTGAATTTGATGTAGGCAGCGGCGGCGGCGACCAAAAAATCCCGATGATGGCTGCCAGCGGCGACGTACCTGATCTGATCTTCGCCAAAGGAAACTTGAGCACCCTGGTGGATGCCGGCCTGATTATTGATATGACGGAACTGATTGATAAATATGCTCCGAACCTCAAGAAGGTCTATGGCGAAAACATGGGCCGTCTGAAATACAGCCTGGATGACCAAGCGATCTATCAGATTCCTACGAATATGGGTGTCGGCCAACAAGCCTTCGACGCTACAGGCGGATTTGAAATTCAACACCGCGTATTGAAGGAACTGGGCTATCCTGAAGTGAAGACACTGGCAGATTATGAGAAAGTGCTTAAGGATTATGTGGCTCTGCATCCGGAAACCGATGGCCAGCCTACCATTCCGCTGACGCTGAACGCTGATGACTGGAAAATCATGATCACCGTTACAAACCCGGCTTTCACTACAACAGGTGCACCGGATGATGGCGAGTATTATGTAGATCCTGAAACCTATGAAGCACAGCTGCACTACAAACGTCCGGCAGAAAAAGAGTATTTCCGCTGGTTGAACGGAATGTACGCTCAAGGCCTGCTTGATAAGGATACCTTCGTACAAAAAGACGATCAATACAAAGCTAAAGTTGCCAGCGGCCGTGTACTCGGTCTGATCTCCCAGGAATGGGAATACTCCGATGGTGAGAATGCTCTGAAGGCAGCCGGTAAAGACGAGTATACTTACGGTCACTTCCCTGTAACCCTGTCTGATGAGTATAAAGATCATTCCTTCATGCAGACAGGTATCGACGGCTATGGTCTTGCGATCACTACCGCAGCTAAAGACCCTGTCCGGATCATCAAATGGCTGGACTGGATGTCTTCCGATGAAGGTCAGATTCTGAGAACCTGGGGTATTGAAGGCACGCACTACACTGTAAATGCAGATGGTAAACGCGAAGTTCTTCCGGAAATCAGCGATGGTCTAGCTAACGATACCGCAAACACCCAGAAGAAAACCGGGATTGGCCAGTACCTTATCTTCGGTGCACGTTATGGTGATGGTGTGAAGGATTCCACTGGCAACTACTACACTACAAGCTTCCCTGAACAGATCGTAGCTTCTTACTCCGATGCTGAGAAGGAATCACTTGCAGGTTACAAGGCTACTACATGGAAAGATCTGTTCCCTAAAGAAGATGAATTCCCGATCAAAGAAACAGGAGCCCTGTACAACCTGCCGGTTCCTACTGACGGTCAATATCAGGTAATCTTCAAGAAGACACAGGATATCATCCGCAAACGTATTCCTGAAGCCATCCTGTCGAAACCTGCAGACTTCGATAAAGTGTATGATGCCTTCCTGGCAGAGCTGGATAAAGCCGGCGCTCAGGATATGGAAAAAGAATTCACAGAGCTCGTGAAAAAGAGAGTAACCCTGTGGACAGGTAAAACGTTCTAATCAATAATGGGATGTAGGTCATTCCATACAGCGAAGGCCCGACTTAGGTCAGGGCCTTTTGCCGTACTCAGATATTATTACGGAGGGCGAGAAGCGAATGGATAACAACAGGCATCACCCGTGGAAATTAAAGTACGGCCAGCCGGCGGCAGTCTGGGAAGAAGCGCTGCCGCTTGGTAACGGGCATATGGGCGCTATGGTGTTTGGCGGTACCGCCAAAGAGCAGATTCAGCTGAATGAAGATACCCTGTGGTCCGGATTTCCGCGGGACACGAACAACTATGAAGCCCTGCGGTATCTGAAGAAGGTACGGGAGCTGGTATCCTCCGGCAAATATGGTGAAGCTGAGGATGTGGTCAACGCGCATATGCTTGGGGTAAATGCACAGGCGTATATGCCGCTGGGTGACCTGTTGCTGGAGCAGGCTGGCGTAGAGAACTGCACGGCTTATGAACGGGAGCTTGATCTGGACAGCGGGATTGCCAGAGTTACTTATCAGAATGAGCAGGGGGCTTTTACCCGTGAAGTATTTATCAGTGCTCCTGACAAGGTGGGTGTCGTTCACCTCACAAGTGCGGTGCCGGGCGGACTTCATCTAGAGCTTGCTCTCAGCAGCCAGCTGAAGCATACGGTCAGTTCTGAAACTGAGCAACAACTGGTGCTCCATGGCCGCTGTCCGTCGCATATTGCTGACAACTATCATCAGGATCATCCCGTGGCCGTTCGCTATGAGGAGGGTCTCGGGATTGCCTTCGAGCTGCACCTGCAGGTACAGGTAACCGGGGGAGGAAGCATCCATCATTCGGATGGCAAGCTTGTCATATCCGGCGCTGATCGTGTACTTCTGCTGCTTGCGGCCGGCACGGACTATGAAGAGGTGCGGTCCAGAGCAAGCCATAAGAAAGCCGGGGCGGCTCAGGATTCCGCAGTTATTGTCAGCCCTGCGGATTTGTGTGCAAGCAGGCTGACCGCAGCTGCCGGCAAGTCCTATGAGGAGCTGCGGAGACGGCATACAGAAGATCATCAGGCGGTATTCCGCCGCATGGATCTGGATCTGGGCGGTCATGAAGCGGACAATCTGCCGACCGATGAACGTCTGGCTGCCTATAAGAACGGCCAGGAGGACCCGGCGCTGGAGGCGCTGCTGTTCCAATACGGGCGCTATCTGCTGATGGGCAGCTCGCGTGCCGGAACACAGGCCGCCAATCTGCAGGGCATCTGGAATAATCATGTACAGCCGCCATGGAACAGCAATTATACGACCAATATTAATACGCAGATGAATTACTGGCTGGCAGAGGTCTGTAATCTCAGTGAATTTCATGAGCCGTTAATTGAGCTGATCAAGGAGCTCAGTGAGACCGGGGCCAGAACGGCTGCAATTCATTACGGGGCACGCGGCTGGGTAGCTCATCACAATGTCGATCTGTGGAAGGCGTCTAACCCCTCAGGCGGAGATGCCAGCTGGGCGTTCTGGCCGATGGGCGGCGTCTGGTTGTCCCGGCATTTGTGGGAGCATTACGAATTCACGCCGGATGCCGTTTATCTCGAAGAGACGGCTTATCCGTTAATGAAGGGAGCGGCGCTCTTCTGCCTGGACTGGCTGGTGGAAGGGGCGGACGGCAAGCTGGTAACCAGCCCGTCTACTTCACCGGAGAACCGGTTTGTAACAGAAGATGGCAGAGCCAGCAGCATATCCATGGGCTCGGCCATGGATATGAGCCTGATCAATGAGTTGATGCAGCACTGCCTGCAGGCTGCACGGATTCTCGGCGTGGACCCGGAGTTCCAGGCTGAATTGGAGAAGACGCTCTCCCGTCTGTCACCGCTCAAGATTGCTGAGGACGGGCGGCTGCAGGAGTGGATCTATGACTTCACTGAATCCGAGCCTGGACACCGTCATGTCTCGCACTTGTACAGCCTTTATCCTGGCAACCGGATCAACAAACGGGACACACCGGAGCTGCTGGAGGCGAGCCGTTTATCGCTTCAGAAGCGGATCGCTTCCGGCGGCGGGCATACCGGCTGGAGCTGCGCTTGGCTGATTAATCTGTATGCCCGGCTGGAGGATGGTGATTCGGCTTATGGCTTTGTCCGTACGCTGTTAACCCGTTCGGTCTATCCGAATCTGTTCGACGCGCATCCGCCGTTTCAGATTGACGGTAATTTCGGCGCTGCCGCGGGTATTGCGGAAATGCTGCTGCAGAGTCATCTGGGTGAGCTTACGCTGCTTCCGGCGCTGCCCCGAGCCTGGAAGAACGGCCGGATTAGCGGCCTGAAGGCACGCGGCGGCTATGTGGTTGACATGGACTGGCAGGATGGACTGCTGGTATCCGCCCGGATCGCAGCGAAGTATGATGGACTGCTACGTCTAAGCTATGCGCAGGAGCTGAAGCTGCAGCTTCCTGACGGCAGCACGCAGGTGGTAGAACCTGCGATTGAGGTTAAAGCCGGTGTGACTTATCTTGTGACGCTGTAGGCTGTAGGTTGTAAGCAGTGAACGTGAACGCTTAAGTGTAGCATAGATAAGCGCAGCCGAAGCCGCTGCTTCCCGGAGATGGACCGGGATGCAGCGGCTTTTTTAATGATCTATTTTCGCGTGCCCGCATACCTCCTGAGCATTCTGCCTGCCCCAGCACTCCGCCTGTCCCAGCACTCCACCGCCTGCCCATCACCCATCCGCCCACCAGTGCTTGTCCTGATAATATTTATGGGGTGGATACTTATGCGCCGGGTGTGCCGGGCCGATAATAATGAATATAACAGGTATCTCAGGTTCAGGTTCAAAGGTTTCTAGGGTTGGAGTTGTATACAGGGGATTTCCGGCATTTACTATAGAGTAAACGGCTAATCATCCATTATATAGATTGCAGGAGGCACTTGAAGGCTATGGGGAAGAGACGTATATCGCTGATGAAGACCGTGATTTGCGGCATGCTGGTTTTTGCTGCTATCCCGCCCGCAACATACTGGGGGTATGAGCATGCCTATGCTGCTGCTGATTCTGTGGTGCTGCGTTCTGTCAATGAGATGACACAGAAGCTGACCGGGGCGATGAGCAACCGCAGAGAGACAATTACCTTCACTTATCAGGGCAAGACAAATAAGCTGAAGAGCCAGGTGCAGACGGCAATCGATCAGGCGATGGGGAGCGATCCGTATCTCTATTATATTATTGACAGCTATGCGTTTTCTTACCGGGGGAGCACACGCTCTGCCAACGTGACGATTCAGGTGGAGTACCGGGAGACGCTGCAGCAGACAGCATATGTTAACAAGCAGGTGAAGACCATTCTGCAGGAATTAATTACACCGGGGATGAGCAGCCATCAGAAGGTCAAAGTCATCCACGACTGGGTGGTGCTGCATTTGCAATATGATAATTCATACCGTAAATATACGGCGTATGAGGGACTTCAGACGGGCAGTGCGGTATGTCAGGGGTATTCCCTGCTGACCTATAAGCTGCTGCTGGGAGCGGGTATACCGAATAGGATTGTGGAGGGTACTGCGAGGCCCGAGGGGGGCGTTGCCCAGTCGCATGCCTGGAATCTCGTGCAGCTGGACGGACTCTGGTATCATCTCGACACGACCTGGGATGATCCGGAGCCTAGTCCGGAGGGTGGAATCAGTACCGTATATTACATGAGAACGGATGCCCAGATGCGCCGTGACCACAGCTGGACCAAGACATATCCGGCCGCTTCAACCGGTTATGCCGAGACACTGTCACAGCTGGTCAGCCGGGGCGGACAGGGGACAGACGGATACAAGAAGCTGCAGGAGGTTCTGGATTACAGGCTGTATGAGGAGGATCAAGTGATCGCTTCGGCGGCAGACTTGAAGAAGCTTGCGCAGCAGGCGGCGGATTCAGGCCAACTCTCACTGCTGTTCCGTTACCGGGGCAGTGAGAAGCTGCTGAGGCAGGACCTGCAGGTCCTCTATGAGATAGGGCTGAATAATTTGGCATTCAACAGTTCACCTTTTGACAATACAGGGGATCTTAAGGTGTATGTGACCTGGAAATAAGAGTATTGAAAGGGATACAGTATAGCTTTATCGCCATTGATCCGTCTCCGAGAAAAGAATGGTTTGCAGCTGATCGTTCGACGGGTCGAAGCGGACCATGACGAATATGCCAAATTCCCGGCCGGCTTTGCTCCGGATCCACAGCTTGAATTTCTCCTCCGCAAGCGTTGGCTTTATTTGAGTTCGGCCTACATGCTTATAATCGATAACCTCGGCATTGTATTTCTGCTGTGCAGCTTTCACAGCTACGACACCCCATTTGGCATACTCAGGAGCGGCTGAACTCACCGGGCTGTTAAGGGTGAAGATAAGCGCCAGCAGAGCGGTGATCCAAATTTTTTTCATGGCAGTCTCCTTAGATTGTAGATTGTGAATATGTATTAGCTTGCCCCCAAAATAAAAAATTACATCAGGACAGCAAACAAACAGGGATGTCTGCCGCGCCGATAGGCTGCGGGACATCCCTGTTTGTTGTAATTCCGGATAATCAGCCGGAAGCGCTCAAGAATACTTTCCGAACCCGTCCTCGCACGTTATATCCAGCTCAAGAAGATCATAAAGAGATTGCTTGGAATCCTCAAGGTTTTTTTGCGCAGCTTCAATATCTGCTATTTTATCTTTGATAATACGTGTTTGTTCTTCTTTGGAGATTCCATTTTTAGAGATCATGGATTTTATATCATTAATTGAAAAACCGACAGCCAGACAATTCTTAACAACACCCAAATGATGAATGATCTCTGCATCATAATTCCGGTAATTGTTCTCTTCCCTGAGGATATATTCATCCGTGATAATGCCCATTTTCTCATAGTAACGGATGGTTGATATAGGCAGGTCAACAATTTTTGCGACTTCACTAATCTTCATGTTAAATCACCCCGTTTTTCCCTCTTGCTATAAAGTATACTTCATAGTTTAGAATTCTTGTAGTGATGATAAGTGACATTTCAGCACAAGAAAACCTATAGATAAAGGAGAGAAATTTACATGAGTACAATCACCGGGAAATACCATACAACCAACGATTTCAATGAGATCGTTCTGGGGCGCCGTTCCGTGAAGGCCTATGATCCTGAAGTAAAAATCAGCCGGGAGGAAATGACCGAGATTCTGGCGGAAGCCTCCCGTGCACCGTCTGCCATTAACATGCAGCCATGGCGTTTCCTTGTTATTGACAGCGCGGAAGGCAAAGAAAAGCTTGCACCGCTGGCCTCCTTCAACCAGACACAGGCTCTGACTTCCTCGGCAGTTATTGCGGTATTTTACGATGCAAAGAATGTTGAATATATAGAGGAAATTTTCGGCAAATCGGTGGAACTTGGTTACATGCCGAGCGACGTCAAGGATATGCAGCTGCAACAAGTGAAGCCTTATTATGCGGGGATATCTGCATCCGAGCTGCGTGATGTGAATCTGATTGACTCGGCGCTTATTTCGATGCAGCTGATGCTTGTTGCCCGGGCCCATGGATATGACACCAACCCGATGGCCGGTTATGAGAAGGACAAGATCGCGGAAGCTTTTGGTCTGGACAAAGACCGGTTCCAGCCGGTCATGCTGATCTCGATAGGGAAAGCAGCCAAAGAAGGCTACCCATCCTACCGCCTGCCGGTTGAGACAATCACAACCTGGGCATAATCAACAGCTCCAAGGGGACGTTCTTTAGTACAAAAGCATACTTAAACTTAATCTACTGACGCAAAAAAAGACCGGTTCAGGCCACGATAATGTGGCCGAAACCGGTCTTTGTACTGAATCCGCCGAAAGTGGGCGGTATGGTGAAACTAAAGGGATAAATCCCTCTAATTCCGCAGAAAGTTGGCGGTATGGGGAAACTAAAGGGATAAATCCCTCTAATTCCGCAGAAAGTTGGCGGTATGGAGAAATCAAAGGGATAAATCCCACTAATTCCGCTGAAAGTGGGCGGTATGGAGAAATCAAAGGGATAAATCCCACTAATTCCGCTGAAAGTGGGCGGTATGGAGAAATCAAAGGGATAAATCCCACTAATTCCGCCGTACGTTGGCCAAAGGAGGGAATGAAGAGAATAAGTGCCCTTGAATTCCCCGAATGCGAGCTAAAGGAGCAAATGAGGAGCATTAGTGCCCTTAAATTCCCCGAATGTGAGCCAAAGGAGCAAATGAGGAGCATTAGTGCCCTTGAATTCCCCTGATGCGAGCTAAAGGAGCAAATGAGGAGCAGGTCGCACAAGCCCCTAGCTTAATTCACCCGTAAGGGTAATTTTGTTCAATATAAGAAATTGTATGTTTAACATGATCCACTTAACCTTCTATTTCTCGCTGAAACGGCTACGCTATCCTTTTAAAGGACGGCGTAGCCGTTTCCAATTGTTGTATATAGGCTTGGTACTTGATTATATGACCTGCAAAGAGTTACTCTGCGTGAGTGCTCAGATCACATTTGTCCAGCGGGACAATGCTGCTCTTGCGGAACCAGCCGTAGCCCAGCCAGATCAGAAGGAACAGAGGTACGCTAACATAAGAGACCAGAATGCCGTACCAGTCGATTTTGGAACCGGTGAAGGCGCCCATGTTCTGGCCGAATACGGCCACCATACAGAGGGCGAAGGCAAACAGCGGACCAAACGGGAACCATTTCGCCCGGTAAGGCAGTTCATCCAGCGAATGCCCCTGCTTGACGAAGGCGCGGCGGAAGCGGTAATGACAGACGGCAATTCCAAGCCAGTTGATGAAGCCGCACATCCCGGAGGCATTCAGCAGCCAGTTGTAAACTGCGCCGTCTCCGAAGAAGGAGGCGAGGAAGGCCAGCATGCCGACAGCTGTGGTCACGAGCAGCGCGCCTACAGGCACGCCTCTGCGGTTCAGCTTGCCGAGGGCACGCGGAGCCATGCCGTCCTTCGCCATGGCGTACAGGACACGTGTAGAGGCATACATCCCGGAATTCCCGGCAGACAGCACGGAGCTGAGGATGACGGCGTTCATTACGGAAGCGGCAATTGCCAGTCCGGCTTTGTTAAAGACGATCGTGAACGGGCTGACACCGATATCATCAATCCCGCCGCGGAGCAGATCGGGATTCGTATAAGGAATCAGCAGACCAATTACGAGAATGGCAAAGATATAGAAGATCAGGATGCGCCAGAATACCTGGCGGATGGCTACCGGTACATTCTTGCGGGGATTCTCACTCTCTCCCGCAGCGACCCCGACCAGCTCCGTCCCCTGGAAGGAGAATCCGGCGGCCATGAAAACGCCGACGAAGGCGAAGAAGCCGCCGTGGAACGAGCTGCCTCCCAGCTGGAAGTTGCTGAGCCCCACCGCCTTGCCGCCCATAATACCGAAGATCATAAGGACGCCGACAACGAGGAAGACAATGACGGTGATGATCTTAATGATGGCAAACCAATATTCTGACTCGCCGTAACCGCGCGAGGAGAGGAAGTTCAGGCCGAACATGATCAGCAGGAACAACAGGCTCCAGAGCATGGAAGGGCTGTCCGGGAACCAGTATTTAATAATGACGGTAGCAGCTGAGAGTTCCGCTGCTATCGTTACCGCCCAGTTGTACCAGAAGTTCCAGCCGATGGCGAAGCCGAAGGCGGGGCTGACAAACCGGGTTCCGTACGTGCTGAAAGAACCGGAATCCGGCAAATAGGTAGCCAGCTCACCGAGGCTGGTCATCAGGAAATAGACCATGATGCCGACTGCGGTATAGGCAAGCAGTGCTCCGCCCGGACCGGAGGAGGCGATCGCACCGCCGCTGGCCAGGAACAGCCCGGTTCCGATGGAACCGCCCAGGGCGATCATGGTCAGATGTCTTGCTTTGAATGTTTTGCGCAGGCCCGGAGTACTGGCGTTACCCGCCTGTAATGCCGGCTGCTTCTCTTGCTTCGCTTGCATGAATAGGACACTCCCTTTAAGTTGTTGGTTCGGTTCACAGCGGGGAGTTGCTGCAGCCTGCTTGGCCCTGTGTCTTCTGCTTAGCGTTATGCACACAAAAAAACCGCAGACGGACGCTGCGGTTTCCTGATTATAGGCTCCGCACCATACTCCCTGTTAAGATAGCGCAACACGGTGCAATTCCCGCAGTTTCCTGGCAGGCATATACACGGTGACAGTTCCGCGCCTTTCGGCTGACGGCCCCAATCTGGGCTGCTAAACTAAGAGCAGCAGCCCGGATTTCGGCGGATATTCCTTTCGGCGCGTATCATAGATGGCTCTTAGGCATCTCCACGCGCGTACTCTTTATATCCGCGACCTCTACCTCATCCTAGGTATGATGAGGCTATCTTGTAACGATATGAACAACAGGAATCAGTATAATGCAACTTGGCCTCGCAGGCAATGACAAAATACGGCAGGTTGACGTCAGGTCCGCCGGCGCTCCGACATCTGCTGCCAGACGGTGCCCGCGGCCTCTTCGCCGGACAGAATCCGCTCCAGCGCCATCTTGGCCTGCAGCCCGACCTCGAATTCAGGATCCTCTGCCGCAATGCTCAGGGCTTCCTGGGCTTCGGCCGTGCCGACCTCATACAGGAAGCGTGCCGCCCGCCAGCGCACCAGCTTGCTGGCGTCACGCAGCGACGCCGTCATCACCGGCGTCGCTGCCGGGTCGCCGATGTCGGACAGTGTGTCGCCGGCGGTGCGCCGGACGGCGGGGGCGCTGTCCTGCATCGCCTCATAGAGCAGCTCCATCGCCCCTGGCGTGCGGATGTCGCCAAGGTACACGACCGCCAATCTGCGGATATGCAGCTTGGGGTCGTGCAGCGCCGTGCGCAGCTCCGGCAGGAGCTGCTCGCTAGGCGCCAGATCCTCCAGCGCGGCGTAGCGCACGCGCCAGTCCTCATCATGCAGGTCCCGCAGCAGCTCGGCCTGCTCTTTCTTGTGCCGCTGCTCGACGAACTCGCCGGCAGCCCCGTGCGCGATCGCCTGCTGCACGAGGGAGTCGAGGCGTTCCTGCGGATACGCCGCCTCCAGCTCCTGCTCGACCTCGCGCGCAATGTCCGGCGGCTCGCCGTAACGTACGCCGTAATCGGTGAGCTTACGCTCCTTGATCAGCACGGCGCTGGCCACATCGGTCACCGCCTGCGTGAAGCGGCTCGACAAGGCGATGCGCTCCTCCTTCGCGCCGGTTTTGACGCGGATCTGAATCGGGATCGCGCGGAACATCTGCACGAACACCTGGGCTTCCCCGAAATGGGCGCCGGCGTTCTCATCCTCCAGGCTGAAATCGGCGGCGAGGCCGTCCGCGCCGAAGCGGTTCTGGACCTCGCGGAGAATAGCGGCCCAATCGGCACTGCCCTTGCGTTCCAGGGCCGCGAAATCGGCAGCGTGATAGATACTGGTGACGCCCGGAATTTCCAGCATATCCTGCGCCCAGGAAGGGGCAGAGCGCCGGCTTTCCGGCGTGTAGGTCCGGCGGATGCCGGGTTCCAGACTTTCGTCCAGGTGAAGCTTCATCGTATTTGGACTCGGAGTCGGTTCAATAAAGGTAATCTTCATACGTCAGCTCCTCTTTGATAAGTGGCATAAGCACCGTGCGCTTTACCCGCATTTTACATCATTTCAGCGGTGGAACACAAAAGGGCAGAGGTCTGAACCCGCTAAAATTTAAAATATTAGGACAGATAAGAGATACATAAGTTAATAACTTCCAGCCCACTCGTTACTGCGGTGTACATTTGGACTTCCGGCCGCTGTTGTCTCCGGATTTCCTGATTCATAACCGCTGTCAGCGTTAGATTTGTTAATCTTCTATTTCACACTGACGTTTCCGTTTGGGCCAAATGGGTAACATTTGTAAGGAGTGGCATTACACATCGGCACACTCTTGTACGCACCTGCACACCTCTGTGATTTTGCAAATGGCTCTGCGGAACCCTATAGTTAGAGTATCTGATTTGCCGCACCAGAGAGATCCGGCAGAGCGGTTATAAGGAGTGGTTTCAACCATGGCTAAAATACGCTATAACAACATCGATAATGTAAGTACCGATAAAACGCTTAAGGAATTCCGCCAATGGCGCGAGGAACGCCGCCGGAAGAAGAAGGATTATACCTATAAGGTGCCGAATCATCCGCCGCAGCTCAGTTATCTGGCCGGAAACCGGCTGGAAACAACGATTACGTGGATCGGGCACTCCACTTTTTTTCTGCAATATGAAGGGCTTAATATCATTACGGACCCGATCTGGGCGCGCAGACTGGGGTTTGAGAAGCGGATCGGGCAGCCGGGGATCCCCCTCGGCGATATTCCGCCAATAGACCTTATCCTGATTTCCCATTCCCATTATGATCATCTGCACATCGCTTCCATCCGCAAATTGTACCGGGCAGGGACGACGACCCTTGTGGTCCCGGAAGGACTGAAGCGCAAAATGCTACGTAAAGGGTTCACGGACTGCCTGGAGATGCAGTGGTGGCAGGAGCTTACGCTCGGTGCCGTCAAGCTGACCTTTGTCCCGACCCAGCACTGGACCCGGCGGACACCGTTTGATACGAATTCCTCGCACTGGGGCGGTTATGTGATTCAGCCGGCGGACCCGCAGAAGCATCCGGAGGGCGAAGAGGGCAAGGGGCAGCGCAAGCTTCCGCCGAATCTGTATTTTGCCGGAGACAGCGGCTTCTTCCCGGGCTTCAAGGAGATCGGCAGCCGCTTTAAGCTGCATGTCGCACTGATGCCAATCGGGGCCTATGAACCGGAGTGGTTCATGAACTCCCAGCATGTGAATCCCGAGGAGGCTGTACAGGCGTTCCTGGATGTAGGGGCAGAGCTCATGATTCCGATGCATTTCGGGACGTTCCGGCTGGCTGATGATACCGCGCGCGAAGCACTGGACCGGATGGAGCTGGCGCGTGTGGCACAAGGGATCAGTGAGGAACGTATCCGTACATTAGGTTATGGGGAGACACTGGTGGTGCATCCCGAAGAGCGCCCGCCCGGACAATAACTGCCGGCGGCTGACCGGGAGAAGTCCCGCATAACCCTTCTACTTAAAAATATAAGAAATTATATGTTTCACACGATAACTTATCCTTCTATTTCTCGCTGAAACGGTGCCTTCCTTAAAAGGACGGCAAAGTTGTTTCCACTTGATAAGATATTTGCCCGGAAAAGGGCAAAGATGCCCCTTAAAGGGCTACAATTACGGGCCATTTGCCTTGATTTTATGCTATAATGAGCCGGAACCCTAAGTGAAAAGGATGGTAATGCTTAATGATTAGCACAAGCGGCGTAACACTCCGCTACGGAAAACGCGCACTATTTGAGGACGTAAACATAAAATTCACACCCGGCAACTGCTATGGTCTGATCGGCGCGAACGGCGCCGGCAAATCGACCTTTCTAAAGATCCTGTCCGGAGAGATCGAAGCCAACATCGGCGATGTGCATATTACACCCGGTGAACGTCTGGCTATACTGAAACAGAACCATTTCGAGTATGACGAATTCCTGGTACTGGAAACGGTAATTATGGGCCATACCCGCCTTTATGAGATCATGAAGGAGAAGGATTCCCTGTATGCCAAGAGCGACTTCACGGAAGCTGACGGCCTTCGCGCCGGTGAGCTGGAAGGCGAATTCGCTGAACTGAACGGCTGGGATGCAGAGCCGGATGCTGCTGCAATGCTGATCGGACTTGGTATTATGCGCGAAATGCATGACAAGAAAATGGCCGAACTCAGCGGCAACGAAAAGGTCCGGGTACTCCTGGCGCAAGCCCTGTTCGGACGTCCGAACAACCTGCTGCTCGATGAGCCTACCAACCATTTGGATCTTGAATCCATCGGCTGGCTGGAGAACTTCCTCATGGACTACGAAGGCACCGTTATCGTGGTATCCCATGACCGTCACTTCCTGAACAAGGTCTGCACGCATATTGCGGATATCGATTTCGGCAAAATCCAGATGTACGTCGGCAACTACGACTTCTGGTACGAGTCCAGCCAACTGGCCCAGGCCCTGCAGCGCGACTCGAACAAGAAGAAGGAAGACAAGATGAAGGAACTGCAAGCCTTTATCCAGCGCTTCTCGGCTAATGCTTCCAAATCGAAACAGGCTACTTCCCGTAAGAAGCAGCTGGAGAAGATTACACTGGACGATATCCGTCCCTCCAACCGTAAATATCCGTTCCTGAACTTCAAACCTGAACGTGAAGCCGGCAAACAGCTGCTTACGGTCAGCGGACTGAGCAAGTCGGTTGATGGTGAGCAGCTGCTGGATGAAGTCAGCTTTGTCGTGAACAAGGGCGATAAGATTGCCTTTGTGGGTCCATACTCCCAGCCGAAATCACTCCTGTTCGATGTCCTTATGGGCGAGAAGGAAGCGGATGCCGGTGAATATACTTGGGGCGTTACAACAACCCAGGCTTATTTCCCTAAGGACAACTCGAGTTATTTCGACGGTGTGAATATGAACCTGGTAGAATGGCTGCGCCAGTATTCCAAGGATCAGGATGAAACTTTCCTGCGCGGATTTCTGGGCCGGATGCTGTTTGCCGGTGAAGAAGCACTGAAGAAGGCGAGTGTACTGTCCGGGGGCGAGAAGGTCCGCTGCATGCTGGCCAAGATGATGCTGAACGGGGCGAATGTGCTCGTGTTCGATGAGCCAACCAACCACTTGGATCTGGAATCAATCACAGCGCTCAATAACGGCCTGATTGACTTTGACGGCACCATCCTGTTCACTTCCCATGACCATCAGTTCATCCAGACAATCGCCAACCGCATTATTGAAATTACACCGGCTGGTGTCATCGACCGCTCGATGAGCTATGATGAATATCTGGAGAATCCGGAAATTAAGGAAATGCGTGCACGCATGTATCCTGTAGAGGCTTAAGAACTAGATATAGGTAGGATGAACGGTAATGAGTTCATACGAAAACGGCTGCGTCGTCCCTGAAGGGATAACGCAGCCGTTTATGTTCACATATAAGAGTGTAAGAAGCCTAAGATCCGCCTGTACGACGGCGCTGATTGTTTGGCTTCTTATTGTTCTGGCTTTTCAGCGGCTTCGCGGAACCGGCTTGAAAAGTTGAACCCGGTTTACCCGAAGCATGCTGTTTCTTCTGTTCAAGCTTCTGGCGGATCGCCTCGGCCAAATTAATTTTTGGTTTATCATTGTTCTCGCTCATTATGTTAACCCCCTTAGGCAGCAAGTCCTTTTCCTTATTCTAATTGTTTTTAAATGCTGCCACAAGGGCAAGAATAACTCAAAGAAAGTTTTCCTGTATTTATGTGACAAGGATGGAGATTGACAGGGGGTAGCTGGGATGTCCGATATTTATGAAGATATACGCAAAGGAGAAAAAGGCGCGCTGGTCAGTATTGTCGCTTATCTGGTTTTGTCAGCTTTCAAGCTGGTCTGCGGCTACTTGTTCGCTTCCAGCGCTCTCCTGGCAGACGGCTTTAACAATCTGACCGATATTGTGGCTTCACTGGCCGTGCTGATTGGTCTGCGCATCTCGCGGAAGCCGCCGGATTCAGACCATACCTACGGGCATTTCCGGGCCGAGACGGTCGCTGCGCTGATGGCTTCTTTTATCATGGCAATGGTCGGCATTCAGGTTATTGTGGAAGCGGTGCGATCCTTGTTTGAAGGAGCGAAGGCAACGCCGCAGCTCTGGTCGGCGGGAGTTGCCCTGGTGTGTGCCGTAGCCATGATGGGGGTATATATATATAACAAGCGTTTGGCGAAGCAGATTAACAACAATGCGCTGATGGCTGCAGCCAAGGATAATTTCTCGGATGCCATGGTTAGTATCGGAGCTGCAATAGGTATCGTTGGAGCACAGTTCGGCCTTCCCTGGATCGATTCCGCAGCCGCTGTTGCTGTAGGACTGCTGATCTCCAAGACGGCCTGGGACATATTCCGCGACTCCACTTACCGGCTGACTGACGGCTTTGACGAAGATAAACTGCTTGATCTGCGCAGCACCATTGCCCGGACACCGGGAGTGGAGGGCATCAAGGATTTGAAAGCCCGGGTTCATGGCAATCATGTGCTGGTTGATGTAGTGGTACAAGTGAATGCACAGATGACGGTAATGGAGGGTCATGCCATCAGTGACTCCATCGAAGAGCGGATGAGTAAGCTGCATAACATCATGAATGTGCAGGTTCACGTCGAACCCAAGGATTAACATTCCTTAATTTCTCCTAGTTAGCTGTAATTTCCACCAAATCCAAGGAGAAATCGTGACTATAGACCTGGGTGTTACCATAAGATGGAAAGGTTTTTTGTGAAATTTGGAGCATGTTCCAAATCCCGGGCAAGCCTATAATGAGGGCAGAAAGCAACAAACGTAGCGCGCGCCGTTGTTGAATTCTCAATACGCTAAGCGGGGGAACGCTATGATCGTATCACATAAGAAACTGACAGCATCGTTATTGGTCTCGGCAACACTTGCACTATCCTTGGGAGTGTTAAGTCCTCAGCAGTCCTTCGCCGCATCGGCTTCTGCCAATTCGTCTTTGGCTGCGTCGGCGGTACAGACAGGTATAATTCAATCCTCGGTGCGGCTGCGCACGACTCCATCTACCAGCGGTAAGGTATTGAAGTACCTCAGTAAGGGAGATCAGGTAACAATTCTGGAAGCGACGAACAGCTATTGGTACAAAGTCAGAACTGCAGACGGCGAGATCGGTTATACCAGTGCGGGAGACCAATACATCAGTGTGATTACGGCTCCTGTGGCTACACCTGCAGTACAAACAGCAGTCATCCAGTCCACAGTCCGCCTTCGGGAGACACCTTCCACAAGCGGTAAAGTGCTGGGTTACCTATACAAGAATGACCAGGTAACAATCCTGGAAGAGACCAATAGCTATTGGTACAAAGTAAGAGCAGCTAACGGTACAACCGGATATACAAGCTCTGCGGATCAATATATTGAAGCAACGGCGGCACCTGTTCCGACACCAATACCGACACCGGTGCCAACACCGATACCGACACCTGCACCTACGCCAGTTCCTACGGCTCCGCCGCAGGCTGCTGTGATTGAAAGTGTAATAGCCGCAGGCATGGGCTACCTCGGTACACCGTATGAGTACGGGTCCAGCCGGAATGATACCAGCACGTTCGACTGCTCGGATTTCATCCGCCAGATTTTCATGGATGCAGCGAATTTGAAGCTGCCTGCCGACTCCCGGCAGCAGGGAGACTGGGTGAAGCAGAATAGTAATGTAATAACGGACATTGCTGGGTTGAAACGCGGTGATTTGATGTTCTTCATGGATTATAAGGGAAGCTCGGCTTCCGCCTATGCGGGGATCGACAAGTCTGCAGCAAGAATTACGCATGTAGCGATGTATTTGGGAGACGGGCAGTTGTTACAGACGTATTCCGTATCTTCCGGCGGCGTTAGAGTAGACAAATTAAGCGCTTCTTGGATGAACCGTTTCCTTTATGGAGGCTCGGTCATCCGCTAATATAACAATAGATGTAGAGAGCATGAAGCGGCAGTAGTACAAGTTTGTGACGGGTGAACTAACTAGGGCAGATGTTTTGTGGGGTTATCCTTTCAGTAGATTCTTCTACTGAAAGGATAACCCCTTTTCCGTTTATACACAGCAAAAAGGCCGTCAGGACTAACGTCCATGGGCCTCTTGAGTATACCAACTGCGAAGTCATAGCAAAGGTAGCACATCAGCTGTTATGACTTCGCTTATCGTTAAGTATTTATGGAGTAATTACATAAGCGGAAGCAGGAACCTTGAGCCAAGCTTTGCCCAGCCAAGTATATACTTCTCTCCACTCATTGCCCCAAGTGTCGGTCATGATTACACCTGTTGTATCGACAGTCTGCGCACCCAGCCAGCCGATAGGAGCCATGCTGCCCACGGAAAGGTGGAAAGCAGTGATCTTGGTCAGGATAATCTGAGGAGTCGCTAGTTTGATGTCTGCTGGAGTGATTACAGTGTCGAATGGCTCCAGGTATGTACTTCCGGTTACAGACACTGCTGCATCAGAAGTAGGTGTAGTGGTAGTAGTAGTAGTAGTACCTGTTACTTCAGCAGCAGAAGCGGTTGCTGCTATGGAAGCCATAAGACCCATTGCTACTGTTAAGCTGGCTAATTTTTTCATCGATGATTCCTCCTGATTTTGGTTTAGTAGTGTACTTTAACATGTTCGTGCTGTGCTAATAAGCATGTAAACATAAAGTGTATGTAATGAACCAGACATCGGAATGAAATATTTTAATTTTGTTTTATGCCGGGGCGGCCTTGTATTTATGATTCAGAGGGCAAGTGACAACCTGAGAGGAAAGGCCTATACTTTCTGAAGGGTGAATAGGATATATCAAGCGGGAATAAGTTGCATAAATAGAAATAAGCCCGGGGCTTCTCGTGGAAGCCTCAGGCTCTACAGCAATGCTTGGGTTGCAGTTAGCGGAATGAATGACTACATTGATCTTCCTCTGCGTCCCATAAAGAGCGAAACAATGAAGAGAACGAGGAAGATGTAGAACAATACTTTGGCAATACCTACAGCGGCTGCCACGATATTGAAGAAACCGAAGATACCGGCAATCAGAGCAACTACCAGCAGAATTACTGACCATCTTAACATGAGATGTCATCCTTTCTGTGTGGTGATGTAGTCATTGTTTAAACGGTGCCTATCATTTTGAAACAAACAGAAGGGGATGGTCTTTAAGGCGCTTGACAATTTGTTTCGGCCTAATTCCGTAAGGGTAACTATGCAGTAACAGGCAGAGCAAACGACATTATAAGACATTCGGAAGGGGTTATGGAAATGATCATTGAACTTAGCGTAGCACTAGTTGCTGTTGCATTCGCAGTCCTCGTATTCTTCTTAATTAAAACCTTGAAATCAGCGAAGGAATCCCTCGACAAGGTCAGTCAGACTCTGCAGGAAGTGCAAAAGACCATTGATGAGCTTACGTATGAAGTGAAAACAACGGTCAGACATGCCAACGATATCACTGCCGATGTTCAGGGCAAAATTCAGAAGATTGATCCTATTGTCGATTCTGTGAAGAACCTCGGTGATGTAATGAATGAACTGACACTGACCGTGAAGCAGGTATCGGTAACCGTCATTGAGAAATTCCGCAAATCACGTGAACTGAAGGATAAGGCCAAATCCGTATCTATTGCAGAAGTTCCGCTTACTCCGTCCGAAGAAAGAACGATTCAATCCTACGAAGCGGTAAACGAAAGCAAGTCCAAGGGTAAAATAGCAACAGCGCTTAAGGGCGTGGATGCTGCAGCCGCCATCTGGCAGAAGTTCCGCCATTAATCAGGTTAAGTAGCGCAGGGTTCAGGCCAAGGGCAAATTACAGCTTATGAGAGGCGGGAGTTTATATGAAAATCGTTATTCTTTTGCTTAGTCTGCTTTCTCCCTTTATCACCATTCCGCCGCAAGCTGAGACTGTCCCTGCCGCTTCTTCGGCAACCGTGCAACCGCCGGTAAGGCTCGCATTCGAGCATAGTGTCAATACAGTTCCCTACATAAGCAGTTTCGAGTCTCTGGCGGGGGTTACCCTGTATATGCCGGAAGAAGCGCTGCTGCAGACCAAAGGTATCCCGCCTGGGATTACTCCGGACCCTTGGGGAGATTGCCTTGAATATCAATATGCTGACGTCTCCGCCGGTGTTTGTGAGGGTGTTGTCCTCTATGTACATGCTTCACCTTCCCAGGCAGAACAATTCGGCCTGAATCTTAACGGTCAGGAGCTGAATCCGGTAACTTCCAGCCTGCAGGAGACATTAGGGGCCCCGGATTTTGAAGCCGAGGACGGCGATGTATATATAAGAGGAAGTGCAGCGCTCAAAGTCTACCGCAATATGAACACCGGACAATGGGAGGGTATTGATTTATTTGACGGAAATTCTTTCTGAGGCTGTTTCAAGGGCGGCAATTCAGGTTAATGAATGCTCAGTCATCTTTTACCTGCGTTGCCCTCTTAAACAATACAAGGAGAGTGATTTCATGGATTCAATCGGTACTCAGGCATATGCCAAGTTGCTGGAGAATGGTGTTCAGGCGATAGAAGAAGTGAATCGGCTGCGTAGCAGCGGTTATACAAGAGATGACCTCTACGTGATCAGTCACGATGAAGACCGTGAAGGCCGTATCGTGGATGCTGCAGACGTGAATGAGGTCGGGCTTAGCGAAGAAGGATTATTTGGTGCGATTGCTAACCTTTTCCGTTCACGCGGCGATGCTCTCCGGTTCAAGATTACTTCGCTCGGCTTCAGTGCGGCGGAAGCGGCATTTTATGAGAAGGAGCTCGATCTGGGCAAAGTTCTCGTTATCGCCAAAAGAAATCCGAAATAATTGCCGGTCAGCTTTCTGTGACCTCTATAGTCCAATAGCGTAACCTCCAGCCCCACTACAAGCAGTGGGGCTGGAGGTTACTTTGTTGAAGACGAGGGCCTGATTCTCTTCCAATATCTTGATATATGGAAACAGGCCGTTCAAATATCGTATGATAGAGTGATAGAATTACAGGTTTTACGGTCCTAATACTATTCGTGTGAGGTGAGGGAGCTTGAGAATTTTAATCGTAGATGACAATCCGACCAATGTAATCATTATCCGTGAAATCCTGAAAAAAGAAGATTACCGGAATTTTATAACGGCTTCGTCCGCTAAAGATATGTTGAAGCTGCTCGGTGTGGGTTCTGGCAGTGATGAGAAGCGACCTAAGCAGTCGGATATCGATTTGATACTGCTGGATATGATGATGCCGGAGATGGACGGGATTGAGGCATGCCGTGTGGTTCAGCAATATGAGCATCTGAAGGACATTCCCATTATTATGGTCACCGCTGTGGGAGATTCCAAGAAGCTCGCAGAAGCACTGGATGCAGGTGCCGTAGATTATGTTACGAAACCGATTAACAAGGTGGAGCTGATGGCCCGCATCCGTCTGGCCCTGCGGCTGAAACGCGAGAAGGATTGGCATAAGGAGCGGGATCAGCGCATCCAGGATGAGCTGAAGCTGGCTGCCTTAGTGCAGAATGCAGTACTCAGCTTGCCGCTTACCGAGGAAACGTTTGAGGTGCATGCCATTTATCAGCCGTCCTTTGAGCTGGCCGGTGACTTATACGCCTGGTATCCGCTGGGTGACGGGCGTTATGCTGTCATTCTGCTGGATATGATGGGACACGGGATTTCTTCATCGCTGTTCTGTATGTTCCTGGCCTCGGTATTGAAGGATACCGTGACTACCTATGTGGAGCCGGAGAAGGTTATTCAAGAACTCAACAGGCGTTTCAACCAGCTCTATATTGAGAAGCAGCTGGTCCAGTATTACTTCACGGCAATCTATCTTGTCATTGATACACGGATGAAGCGGATTGATTATGTGAATGCCGGACATCCGCCGGCGCTGCTCTTCGAAGGAGAGGCCAAGACCCCGGTTCTGCTGGAGAGCAACTGCCACCCGGTCGGGCTGTTTGACCGGATTGATATCCAGCCGCAGAGCCTCAGCTATGAGGAAGAAGGACATCTGGTGCTGTTTACAGACGGCTTGCTGGAGATGGTCCAGGGAGAGCAGGCAGAACAGCTCGAATTCATGATCGGGCATTTGAATGCCGGTCATGACTGGCAGGAAGAAGTTATGCGCACTGCTTTCCTGAATGAGCCTGTGAATCAGGAGCGCGATGACGACAAGTGTCTGGTATGGATTTCGCTGAAGAAAGGGACAGATAGGGAATGAAAATAAAGGCTAAACTGCTAATCGGCTTCAGTGCCATGCTGGCCATTATGCTGGCTCTTACCATGATCGGGTATGACCGGCTACATTATATGAGCGGACAGCTTGACAGCTTCCAGGAGAGATACAGCAAAGGCCGCTCCTCTTCAGGGCTTCGCGGTGAAGTGAATGATATGGCACGGATTTTAACCACCTCGATGCTTAACGCGGATACACTCTCTGTGGATGCACAGAAGGCGGAAATTAACAGCAAGGTGCTCAAAGCCGAGGATCATCTGAAGAATATACAGGACTCCATGAAGACCACAGAAGAATTACAGCTGTTATCGCGGATTGAGGCTTCTTATTCTGCGTATAAGAATTATCAGAATAAAGTGCTGGAGATGCTGACTGCCGGGTACTTCCAGAATGCCAATACTTACCGTAATACAGAAGGACAAGATATCCAGAACGAGGTGCTGAACAGTCTGAACGCACTTTCCGATTATAATGCCTTCCGGATGACCGATGAGACCGCCAAAGCCAAGGAGGCCTCCGAGCGTTCGATTCAGATGGTAACCCTGATTATGATTGTGGGACTGCTGCTGGGGCTTGGGGTGATCCTGTGGGTTATCCCGAGTATTACGCGCGGTCTGAGTGTCGTATCCATGATGATTACCAGCTTTGGTAACGGCAAGATGCGGGCGATCCGGCGGATCAAGGTCAAATCCAAAGATGAGATTGGTGATGTAGCCCGCGTGTTCCAGCAGATGGCTGAGGATATTGAGCAGAAACAGCAGCTTGAGAAATCCTATGCCCAGGCGCAGAGTGATCAGGCTTGGCTGAATGCGAACATAGCCCGGGTAACGGAGCTGCTGCGCGGAGTCAGTTCACTGGATCAGGTATCGCAGACTTTTATCAGTGAGTTCACACCTGTGCTGGGAGCCCAGTACGGTGCTGTATATTTGAAGGATCAGAATAATCCGAACCTGCTGGTCAGCAGCGCTTTCTATGCCGGTGAGGAAGGCATCAAACCGAAGGAGAGCTTCGAGATCGGTCAGGGGCTGGTCGGGCAGAGTGCCTTGGACAAGCTGCCGATCAAGCTGACAGAGGCACCGGATAACTATATTTCCGTTTCCTCCGGATTCGGGGAATCGCATCCGGGTTACATTTCCATCCATCCGCTTTTATTTGAAGATGAGCTTATGGGGGTAGTGGAATTCGCTTCCTTTACTCCTTTCTCGGTGCTGCAGAATGAGCTGCTTCATCAGCTATCGAATAATTTGGGTATCATTCTGAATAATATCAGCCGCAGGCTTGTCGTTGAAGAGCTGCTGCGGGAATCGCAGGCGCTCACAGAAGAGCTGCAATGCCAGTCAGAGGAACTGCAGACCCAGCAGGAAGAACTCCGCCGTTCCAACGAGAATCTTGAGGAACAGACAGATGCGCTGAAGCGTTCCGAGGAGCTGCTGCAGCGCCAGCAGGGAGAGCTGGAGCATTATAATACGGAACTGGTCGCCAAGACCCATGCGCTGCAGGAGCAGGTGCAGGAGGTCGAAGAGAAGAAGGATGAGATTGAGCAGGCCCGCGTCCAGCTTGAGAAGCAGGCGATGCAGCTTGCGGTGACCAGCAAATACAAATCTGAGTTCCTGGCGAATATGTCCCATGAGCTGCGGACGCCGCTGAACAGCCTGTTAATCCTGTCTCAGCTTCTTACGGAGAATAAAGAAGGGAATCTGAGCGACAAGCAGGTGGAATTCGCCCATACCATCTATATGTCAGGTGCGGACCTGCTCAAGATGATAGATGAGATCCTCGATTTGTCCAAGGTGGATGCCGGCAAAATGGAGCTCAATTACGAAGAGATTCCGCTTACGGAGCTAAAGACCTTCGTGAAGCAGAACTTTGCGCCGTTGGCCAGTAAGAAGGGGCTGTCGCTGCGCTTATCCTTCGAAGAGCCGCTGCCGGACCATGTGTTCACGGACAGCCACAGACTGAAGCAGGTGCTCCGCAATCTCTTGTCCAATGCGTTCAAATTTACCAGCGAAGGACATGTGGAGTTCTCCGTCAGCCGGGCGGACACCAAGCAGCTGCCTTCCTATCTGCCGCATGAATTTGAATACATTGCACTGTCCGTCAAGGATAGCGGAATCGGCATCCCGTCTGACAAGATGGATATTGTCTTTGAGGCTTTCCAGCAGGTCGACGGGACAACCAGCCGCAAGTATGGGGGCACAGGTCTAGGTCTGTCGATCAGCCGCGAGCTGGCCCGTCTGATGGGCGGGGCAATTGGACTGGAATCGCGCGAAGGACAAGGAAGCATCTTCACCTTGTACCTGCCGGTCAAAGGGAATTACAGCCTGCTGCCGGGAGTGGCAGAAGCAGCCGCTGCACGGGATGCGGCGACGCTTGAAGAATACCGGGACGAACGTTCATGGGATGAAACCGGCGATGTGACCCCTACGCCCCTCGTGCCGGTTATTGTTGAGGACGACCGCGAATCGCTGACCGCCGGCGACAAGGTTCTGCTCATTATCGAGGATGACGAGAGCTTTGCCAAGATACTGCTCGGCATGGCCCGCGGCCGCGGCTTCAAGGGACTGGTGGCTCTTCAGGGAGATACCGGCCTGCAGATGGCCAAGACCTATTTGCCTGACGCGATTATTCTCGATATCCAGCTGCCCGTCATGGACGGCTGGTCCATACTCAGGGAACTTAAGGGTGCATCCCAGACCCGGCATATCCCTGTGCATGTGATTTCCGTGAACGATGAGATTAAGCAGGGCCTCATGATGGGCGCGATGGCCTACCTAAGAAAGCCTTCTTCCCGCGAAGCGCTGGACCGGGCATTCTCGCAGATTGAGAACTACACCGCCAGCACACTTAAGCATCTGCTCATTGTAGAAGATGATGATATCCAGCGCCGATCCATCATGGAGCTTATCGGGCATGATGATGTAGCCATTACTGCGGTTTCCACCGGCCATGAAGCCCTGGGCGAGCTGCGCAAGCAGAGGTACGACTGTATGGTCCTCGATCTTATGCTGGAGGATATGACCGGGTTCGAGCTGCTGGATCAGATCCGGGACGATGAAGAGCTGAATGATCTGCCGATCATTATTTACACCGGTAAAGATCTGGACAGCAAAGAAGAGACACAGCTGCGTAAATATGCGGAATCGATCATTATCAAGGATGTCCGCTCGCCGGAACGGCTGCTGGATGAAACTACGCTGTTCCTGCACCGGGTAGAGGCTAATCTTCCGGAAGATAAGCGTAAAATTCTGCAAAAGCTGCACAATAAAGAAGAATTGTTCGACGGCAAAAAAATATTGCTCGTTGATGATGATATCCGAAACGTCTTTGCCCTCTCCAGTGTTCTCGAAGGGTATCACATGGAAGTGAAGTTCGCCGAGAATGGGCGGGAGGCCATAGATATGCTGGTGGAGCAGACGGATTATGATCTGGTGCTTATGGATATGATGATGCCGGAAATGGACGGCTATGAAGCGATGCGCCGTATCCGGCAAATGCCGCAGTACCAGAAATTGCCGATTATTGCACTTACGGCCAAGGCGATGAAGGAGGACCGGGCGAAGTGTATTGAGGCCGGAGCGTCCGATTATATGAAGAAACCGATCAGTACAGATCAGCTTCTTTCCTTAATGCGTGTCTGGTTGTATTCGTAAGGGCGATTTCGGGGTAATAGCTATACAGTACCATTTGGAACGAGTCCGGAAATAAGGCTTAGGCAAGGGAGTATTGATAACAATGACAGCTATGGATCGCGGATATGAGGAGCAGGCTATTCAGGCAGGGAGCAAACAGGAGCTTGAACAGATTGAAATTGAGCTGCTTCTTAGCGGGGTACACCGTCTATATGGATATGACTTCAGGAATTATGCGCTGCCTTCATTGAAACGGCGTATCTGGCATCATGTCCATGCCGAGAATGTGCCCAGCATATCCGCCCTGCAGGAGAAAGTGCTGCATGACCGTGCCTGCTTTGAACGGTTTGTATACAGTCTTTCGATCCCTGTAACGGAAATGTTCCGTGATCCGGGACTCTTCCTGACCTTCAGGCAGAAGGTGGTCCCCCTGCTGCGGACCTATCCGTATATCCGGATCTGGCATGCCGGCTGTTCCACAGGCGAAGAGGTATATTCCATGGCTATTATGCTGCATGAGGAAGGGCTTTACGACAAGGCACGGATTTATGCAACGGATATGAACGCCCGTTCCCTGCAGCAGGCCAAAGAAGGCGTGTATGAGATCGGGAAGATGAAGCAATATACCAAGAATTATCTGGAGGCGGGCGGTACACGCGCGTTCTCGGAATACTACACTGCAAAGTATAATTCAGTGATTCTGCAGCCTTACTTGCGCAAGAATATTATTTTTGCCGAGCATAATCTGGCGACAGACACTTCATTTAATGAATTTAATGTTATTTTTTGCCGCAACGTAATGATCTATTTCAACGATGAGCTCCGCGATCATGTTCATGGCTTATTCCACGAAAGTCTCAGCCGGTTTGGAGTGCTGGTCCTTGGTTCCAAGGAATCCATTCATTTCACGAAATACAGTGACAGCTACGAAGCTTTGGACAGGGTGGAAAAAATATACCGCAAGAATAAGTAGCGGGTAAGGAGGGGCCTATGGGGGTTCAGGAACCGATTCATATACTGCTGGTTGACGACCGTCCCGAGAATCTGCTGGCACTGGAAGCAGTGCTTGAGAGTCAGCATTACAAGCTTGTCAAAGCCAATTCTGGTGAAGAAGCACTGCGGTGCTTATTAAGATATGAATTTGCAGTTATCGTACTGGACGTGCAGATGCCGGGTATGGACGGAATCGAAACCGCCAAATTAATCAAAGCCAGAGAGAAAACCAAGGATATTCCGATCATATTTATCTCTGCCAACAGCAAGGAGGCGGAGCATCTGTTCGCGGGTTATTCTGCCGGTGCCATTGATTATATGGTCAAACCATTTATTCCACAGATCCTGAAGTCCAAGATCGAAGGCTTTGTTAACATGTATCTGACCAGCAAGAAGCAGCAGCTTCAGTCTATGCTGCTGCAGCAGAAGACGCAGGAACTCGAGCGGATTAACGGGGAACTGGTCAAAGCCAAGGAAGAGGCGGAAATTGCCGCTAATGCCAAGACCGAATTCCTCGCGATGATGAGCCATGAGATCCGTACGCCGATGAACGGGGTAGTAGGCATGATCGATCTTCTGATGGAGACGGAGCTTGCTCCTGAGCAGAAGGAATATACGGAGATTATCCGCAAAAGTGCGGATACCCTGATTACGGTCATTAACGATATCCTTGATTTCACCAAGATGGAATCAGGCAAAATGGAAATGGAAGAGCAGTTGTTTGAGCTACAAACCACCATCCAAGAGGTGTTTAGCTTATTTTCTGCCGAAGCAGGCAAAAAGAATCTGGAGCTGGCTTATTTCATCGACCAGAAGCTGCCCAAGCTCATTTACGGGGATATGGCCCGTTTGCGCCAGGTATTAATTAATCTGGTGGCCAATGCGGTCAAATTTACCAACCAGGGCGGCGTATATTTGGTTGCGTCCAGCGTGCCTACAGCTGATAATAAACTGGTAGTGGAATTTACAGTGAAAGATACAGGCATTGGAATTTCACCGGAGAAATGTGACCGGCTGTTCCAGCCCTTCTCTCAGCTTGATTCATCCATGACCCGCAAATACGGAGGGACAGGCCTGGGGCTCGCCATCTGTAAGTCGCTTGTTGGGATGATGGGCGGAGATATCCGTGTGGAGTCGATGGAAGAGAAGGGAGCTACATTCGTATTCACGATACAGGTAGCTGTCCCGGAGGATGAACTGGCAGGCAACTGCCAGGAGGAACAGAGTGCGGGGAAAGTGATTGACCGGCATTGGCGCAGCAAGGTGCTTGTCGTGGATGACCATCCGATCAACCAGCGACTGATGGTAAGCATGCTGGACAAGCTTGGCTATAATGCCGAGGTTGCCGAGGATGGCAGCCAGGCTGTAGAGATGGCCCGGAACTCTGCTTACGATTTTATATTCATGGATCTGCAGATGCCGGTGATGGACGGGCTGACAGCAACCTCCAGGATTCGCGAGGACAGCGGCGGTTCCCCGGACAAGACCATTATTATTGCCATGACTGCGAATGTCATGGAGGGCATCCAGAATCGCTGCACCGCTGCCGGAATGGACGGTTATATCAGCAAACCGCTCAAGCTAAGCAGCATCAAGCAGATTATTTCCCGGTATTCTGTCAAGGATAACCCCGCTGCCCAGCGGAATGCCTCACTTTTTAATGCATGATCCAGTAATTACCACAGCCGTTAAGTCCCAATTGTTGTTTCAACAGTGTTCCATTAGGGTTATTGGTAAAGAAAACATTTATCAGGAGAGTTGTCTATGAATACACATAAAAGCGAAAAGTTCCACGCAAAAACCGAAACAGAAGGCACAGTATGCACCGTTTATCTGATTGGAGAGCTCGATTTGTCTGTGGCTCCTGATTTCCGTCTGGTCATGGAACCCCTAGTGGGAGATACGGGACTTGATCTCGTGATTAATCTTAAGGATTTGAGATACATTGACAGCACAGGAATCGGGATTTTGTTGTCGATTCTCAAAGCAAGACACGGAATGGAAGTTAAATTTGCCGTTGAGGAAGTTCCTCCACAAATACAGAAATTGTTTGATATGACCGGCATTTCCAAGTTTTTTGCCCCCCAAGAGAATTCCCACTAGGAAAGGATCGAACTAAGGATGAGTGATGACGTGCAAAGAGTAGTTCTTCAGTTACCCGCCAGTGCAGAATATGTCGATATCGTCAGACTTAATTTATATGGCATTGCCTCTAAGATGGGTTTCACTTATGAAGATATTGAGGATATGAAGGTAGCAGTCTCGGAAGCCTGTAACAACTCCGTGCTTTATGCTTACGGGCAGGAAGACGGTTTGGTTGATGTAATCTTTGAAGTAGGATCAAGTGCTTTGTCCATTACTGTCAAAGATGAGGGGGAGAGCTTTGACGGTTTGGATTCGTCCGATGAACGTATGACGCTGCATGACAAGGAGCTGAATGATGTTCAGGTGGGCGGACTGGGATTTTATTTAATGCAGGCGCTTATGGATGACGTTAGCGTCGTTAGCGAAGCAGGGAAAGGGACAGTCGTTACCCTGACTAAGCGGCTTAATTACAGCGAGGAGAAAGTATGAACGACAAAGTGACTCCCCCAGAGTCCATGAATGAAGCAGTAAGCCTGATCTGGGAATACCAGCAGACGAAAGACAATGAAATAGCTACAGTGCTCATCCGTAAGTACGAGCCCATGGTGAAGATGGCAGCCGGCAAAATTGCCCGTAACCGTCCGGATCTTTATGAAGATCTGTATCAAGTGGGACAAATGGCGCTGATCCGGCTGTTGCAGCAGTATGATATTAGCCTGGGGATACCTTTTGAGCCCTATGCTATGAAAAGCATGATCGGACATATGAAGAATTTCCTGCGTGATAAATCCTGGTACATACAGGTTCCAAGACGGATCAAAGAAAAAGGAGCACTTGTACAGCAGGCCATTGATGAACTTACCATTCGATTGGAACGTTCCCCTGCAGTGGAAGAAATTGCCCATTATCTGGATCTTACCGTGGAAGAAACTGTAGAAGTACTGGCCGGCAGGGAATGTTATCATTATGTCTCCCTGGATTCACCGCTCTCACAGGAAGAGACGGGTGCTACACTCGGCGAATTGATCAGCTCTGACGCCAATGACTATGAGACTGTGGAGAAGCGCATGGATCTCCAGCAGGCTCTGGGACAGCTGAAGGAGCAGGAACAGCAGGTGCTGCTGCTGGCCTTCCAGGATGGCCAGTCACAGCGTGCCATCGCCCAGAAGCTTGGGGTATCGCAGATGAGTGTTTCCCGCATACAGAAGCGTGCTACCGAGAAGCTGAAGCAGATTATGGCTAACTCCTCTTATTAAGCTTAAGAAGTATGCCTTTATATTGAATAGCAGGACAAGCCCTTCCCCGCCGGGATAGGGCTTGTTTTGCTGTAGGCAGGAATAATCTCCCGTAGTTCCACGAGCAACACCCCTCCTGCAGTCTATTCTGGCGGAGTAGGCTGCAGGAGGGGTGAGCGGGAAATTCACTTAGCTGTTGGCATCAATATACTTTTTGATTTCTCCAAGATATTCCCCGATAACCGGCACATCAAGAAACAAACTAAGAATATAGCCCAATAAACCGAGGATCACGAACGTACCAAGGGAAAGCCCCAGGCCTCTGGATACGCCGGCCATCAGATTGGTAATGATCCGCTTCTTGGGGTCCGTATAATTCTCCAGAATATCCTTGAATTCTGATTTTTCGAGTGAATCTGCGATTTTGTCGAGCCGTGCATTCAAGCGTTTGACCTCATGCCGCAGCTCGAAGGGATGCTCATCAACTTCATAAGCTTTAGTTCTGGTGTCCGCTTCTCCCATAAGGCGTACCTGCTTTCTATAGCCTGGAACAGGCTTTATTGAGAATATGAGGGTATAATCCATTTCGGCTTAGTGTGGGCCTATAAGCCTAAAAAAGGCATGCATAAATAGAGAGCAGCCAGCTACGGCGAGCTGGCTGCTCTCTTGTACTGCCTAAAAAGGCCGTATATCGCCGTTTTTAATAATTGGACTTGTAAGAGGATTTAACTTCCTCTTTAGCATCCTTAGCTTCATCAGCTATGTCTTTGGAAGCATCTTTAGCCTTGTCGGCTACCTCTTTAGAGGAGTCTTTAGCTTCATCCGTGACATCCTTGGAAGCGTCTTTAACGTCACCAGCCACATCCTTGGAGGCTTCGCTTACAGTTTCACCAATCTTCTTGCCTGTTTCCGACAATGTAGCAGCAATTTGTTGTTTGCTGTCGCTGACCGTTGTGAAGATGTCGGAGGCTTTAGCAGATACTGTACCTGCCAGATCGGTTGCTTTTTCGCTGACTGTAGTTGCCAGCGTTTTGGTCTTGTCTGTTACGGCTCCTGCAACCTCTTTGGTTTTGTCAGTGGCAATCGAGAGCTTGTCCGACAAATCACTGCGCATTTCACGACCGGGTTTCGGTGCGAACAACAGTGCCGCCGCAGCCCCAAGCAGACCGCCTATGAAAATTCCCTTGAAAAATGTGCCGCCGCTTTCTACTGGATATTCCGTTTCTGCCTTGTTCATCACCAATCACTCCTCATTAGATTATTATGATTTGAACTCCGGCTGCTATGCTGCCTGCCGTCATTCAAATTCAGGATAGCCTGAAGTATCTTACTTCGTATATAAACGTAGGGGTATATACTGAAACAGTTGGTGAGCATGGGAAAGATTGCCGGAGTATAGGGGAGCATCCCGGCAATAAAGGGTCTTTTCTATATATAAACGGCCACATTTACGGCTTTACAAACGGTTGATTGATGAAGAAAGGAAGGGGGTAAGAGATACTAAATCACAGCGCCTATATACATCTCATATAAGGAGCATTTATCCCCTGTTTAAGATATGGTGAAGGTTCCAACATCTATGGAGGTGCAAAGTTTATGATTAAAGTAGTCACATCAGCAGAGCGTCATACTTCGAATAGAGAATGGATACACAGTGAATTCAGCTTTTCTTTTGCCGATTACGATGACCCCAGCAATGCCCACTTTGGCGCACTGCTGGCCCATAACGACAATGAATTGAAGCCGGAGCAAGGCATGCATGAGCATCCGCATCATGATCTGGAGATTATTACTTATGTAGTTTCCGGAGTCCTGAAGCATCAGGATGATCTTGGTAATCATGCGGATCTGCAGGCCGGAAGTGTACAGATGATGAGCGCGGGTACAGGCATCAATCATTCGGAGACGAATCCGTCCCTAAGCTCGAATGTCCGTTTCTTGCAAATCTGGCTGCTGCCGGACCGTCCGGGAATGACGCCGAGGTGGGACGCAAGATTCTTTCCGGACGAGCTTAAGCTGAACAACCTGCTTCCGGTGGCTTCCGGATCAGCGGACAAGGGAGCGCTTAAGCTGGGCGAGGATGTTACGGTCTATTTGTCCCTTCTGCAGACGAACCGGGAGCTGCATTACCCGCAGCAAGAGGAGCGGCGCACTCATATTTATCTGATTTCCGGGAATCTGGAGATTAGCTGCTCAGACGGCGTGTTTCAGCTTCAGCAGGGAGATGCGGCGCGTATCCGCAAGAGCTGTGATCTGACGATTAAAGGGACAAGCAATGGCGGAGATGCAGAGTTCATCCTGATTGATCTGCCGTAAATGCCGGGTGCAGACCTGCCTATACTCGAGCATCAACGCACAAAAGCCCTTCAGCTTCCCTGTCCATTCCTGCGGATGGGTCGGAGAGAAGGGCTTTTATCATGCCAATTTAACCGGTTTATTTCTTGCGCAAGCGTCCAAGCTCAGAGACAAGTGCCTCCACCTGTGAGATGCTGAGCCTGTCGCTGCCCATGGCAACCTCATAAATATCCTGAATATCCTCATAATGCTCCACCGAAAAAGCCGAGGCCTGCATAGCCGCAGCGCTGGCCATTTTCAGCTTGTTTTTGATACCCTCGATCATATACTCAACATTTTCCTGGCTTGGTTTCGATAAATCCATGGGGTATAACAGTCCTCCCTAAGTGATAGTTCAAGTATTTTATCATGTTTGGACAGTGAAAGACCATTTTTTTGTCTGGATCACAGAAAACATGTTAAATTAGAGGGAATAATTCGCAGGCAATGGAATGAGGGGGAGAGAAGTCTTTGGCAATCAGAGAAGAAGAGAGCAGGAAACGCCGCAAAATGGATGCTGACGGGCTGGCTTCTTTCTTCCGGGAGATCGCCGCCTTGCATCCGGCAGAGCAGCTGACCTTTCTGTGCATCGGAACGGACCGCTCCACTGGTGATGCTCTGGGGCCGCTGACAGGCAGCCGTCTGCTGGAATATGGTTTCCCCCATGTTACCGGTACGCTGCCGGCACCATGCGATGCGGATAATCTGATCCGGCGGATAGCAGAGATTCCGGAAGGGCAGATTATTATCGCTGTGGATGCCTGCCTGGGGCCGCCCGCTGCGCTCGGGTATTACTTCGCGGCTGCGGAGCCGCTTCGTCCGGCACAGTCTGTCGGGTTATTGCTGCCCGCAGTCGGAAACTACAGTCTGGCAGCGATTGTCGATGTGAACAGTCCCCGGCCTTACCGTACGCTGCAGACCACGCCGCTGCACCGGGTGATCGTTATGGCCGACCAGATTGCCCGTGCTGCCGCCCAGAGTTTCGGGCTCCCGGGCTGAGAGCGTTTCAAAGGTACCTGATCTAGCTTAATAATAAAGACAAGCCGCGGTCTTCAACCGGATACTACATAGAAAGAAGGAAGCAGCCATGGAAAATGTTCGATGCGAAGGAAACAACATTTGTTACAGTGATCAAGGTAAAGGTGATGTCATTGTTCTGCTACATGGATTCTGCGGGAGCTCGGAATACTTTGAGAAGGTTATTCCTGGCCTAATCGCCAATTACCGGGTCATTGCCCCTGATTTGCGCGGACACGGATCTTCAGATGCTCCGCTCGGAGCCTACACGATCGAACAGATGGCCGATGATGTTCTTTCACTGCTGAATGCCCTGGAGATTCCTGAGTGTTATTTGCTTGGACATTCCCTGGGAGGCTACATTACGTTGTCGTTTGCCCAGCGCCATGCCTCCAGGCTGAAGGGCTTCGGACTGATTCATTCCTCCGGTTATCCAGATAGTGAGGAAGCCAAGGAGAACCGGCTGAAGAGCGTCAGCATGATCCAGAATGAAGGGATCTTTGCTTTTGTAGATCAGCTGGTGCCCGGACTCTTTGCTTCCGGAGCAGCTCCGCAGCTGCTGGAACGTGCCAAGGAGATCGGCTATAAGACCCCGCCGCAAGGCGCGGTAGGCGCGGCCATGGCTATGCGTGAGCGCCCGGACCGGCGTGATGTGATCTCGGCAACAGCGCTGCCGGTGCTGCTGGTAGCCGGAGCGGAGGATTCGAAGGTGACTCCAGAACGGACCTTCACCTCGGATAATCCGAATATTACCAAGGTGACGATAGCAGGAGTGGGCCACATGAGCATGTTTGAAGCTCCGGAGCATTTGTCGCAGATTATCAAGGATTTTGTACACACGCCTGTGCAGAAGTAATTCATTTAGCACACAAAGAGGCAGCACCCGCCGGATGGCGGAGTGCTGCTTCTTTGTGTTGGCCGCGCTGCGGCTTTTATTGAAATTTACGGATAGCCGGAACGCAGAGCACGAGAGCGACACAGGTAAGTCCCAGACTGGAGAAAATAATTATGGTCGGAACCCCGCCAATCAGGTCGGCCAGCCAGCCGACAAAGATATAGCCGACCGGCAGCAGGGCGAAGGAGCCGAATAAATCGAGACTGGCTACCCGTCCGAAGGCTTCCTTCGGAACCAGCTCCTGCAGGCTGATCTCCCAGATCAGTCCGAATATCATCAGCCCGAAGCCTTCAAGTGCAAAGAAAGCGATGGCTGCAGCCGGAGTACCCGCAAACGGCATCAGCAGCAGAGCCACACCACCCAGCATAGCACCGCCGTAAGCCATAATGCCGCGGTTCTTCCATTTCGGCCGCAGTCCGAACAGCAAGCCTGCGATAATTGCGCCTACACCGGAGAAAGTAACGGCAAGCCCGTAGACATAAGGAGGCCAGCCGTGATGGACCTTGAAGAGCCAGGGAAGAAGGACACTGCTGATCCCCGCGTAGCAGATGTTGATGAAGCAGAAGGCCAGAATCGTAATCCACAGCCAGGGGTGGCTGCGCAGAACGGAGATTCCCTCGATGAAATCCTCTTTCCAGTTAGGAGTATCCGGGGCTTCAGTATCCGGAAGAACGGAGGCCGCGGAATCTGCGGCGGGTCCGGGCTGTAATTTGACGATCAGCACTCTGCGCAGGTAGACAAGGCAGATTAGGGAGATCAGATAAGTGAAGGCATCCAGGCCGAAGCCGACACCTGCGGACAGGTGAGTGATCAGCAGGCCGCCCAGTGCGGGGCCGATCAGGCGTACGGACTGGGTAGTGATTTGGGTCAGTGAATTCGCAGCCACGCGGATGTCCGGAGTGAATACTGTGGCCCGGACTGCAGCATAAGCAGGCTGGAATAGACCATCGAGAAGGCCGTAGAAGGCTACCAGGATATAGAGCAGCGGAATACTGAGTATTCCGGTCAGGGCCAAGACTGCCGTTATCATCATCACGGCAAAGCGGGCAATATCGGCCAGCATCATAATCCGCACACGGTCGTAACGGTCCACGATATGTCCGGATACCGGAAGCATGATCACATTCGGCAGCATGTAAGCGGCCATAACCAGACCCATCGTGGTGGTTGATCCGGTCAGTGAATAGACGAGGACGGGCAGAATGACCATCGTCACCGAGCTGCCGAGGAATGAAATTAAATGTCCCAGCCACAGATAGGGAAAAGCGCGTGAGCGGACAAAAGGAGCAGCGAAACCCTGCAGCGGATTGCGCCTTTCCTGTCCGGAAGGAGCGGCAGTATTCATTTACTTCTGTACCTCCGCATCGGTATCCGGCTCCGGAGCGGGCTCAGCAGACTGCAGGCGGCCCATCACGATTTCAACACCATACTCGTCGCCGGCAGTCACTTTAGATTCCCAGGCGGTGATCAGCTCCAGCATCTCCTGATGGAATTTCGCAAGCTCCTGTGGGGAAAGGGTAAGCCTGGTAATGAAATGCTCCACCTGGTCTTCTTGGCGGAAGTGGAAGCTGCTAAGCTGTTCCGAGCGGAACATCGTCCCTTTGGAGCGGTAGAATTTCTGGATGATGCCTCCTGCTGCTTCGGTGCGGACAAGCTCCAGGAGCCCGCCCTCATAGAGCTTGATGATGTGGTAGTGGATGTTCCCCGGTGTCTTGTTCAGCTTCCCGGCAACCTGCTTGGACGTGAGGGGTTCCCCCGACAGTGTATGCATGATCTTAATCCGCAAGGCGCTTTCCAGCAGCTTATCCTGTTCCGGGGTGACCTTCAAAGGCTGTACGTTATCTTCCAGTTGAGACTTGCTTGAAGCAGCTGCTTCCGGCTGGCTTTGCCCCGGGTCAGCGGGTTGTGACATCACGTTTCCTCCTATAATTCGATCTGTGTAACAGTATGATCTGGATTCCAGATTGGTTATTTGTATTGTATTTGAGGCTGTTACTTTATGTCAAGAGCAATCAGTAGCATTGTAACAAGTGTTGGCTGAAGGACAGGGGTTATGCCAGGTGGCGCAGGCGGGTGGAATGGTTTAAGATGATTTCAAAGGCGAAAGGGTGAGCAAACATGTTCCGGAGAGATTATATCGTGCGCATGATCGAGGATATGACGGCAATGGTTGCCAAGGTAATGACCTTGAAGCAGGATAAAAAAACAACAGAAGCCCTGTGGGAAGTGGACGAGCTGCTGATGCGGCATTTCCGCATAAATTCCCGTCTGCTCAATTCGCTGTCCGTAGAGGACATTATTGATATGTTTCGTCTCGGCGGTGTGCTGGAGTCCGATAAGCTGCAAGGGGTAGCCCGGCTGCTGAAGGAGGAAGGCGGTATTTACGCGGCAAAAGGGGATCAGGATCAAGCCCTGTTCAGGGCGATGCGGTCCTTGCATCTGTTTTTGTATGCGGATCTGCATGGTGCGGACCGTGAGCTGCTGAACATGACGGGCGATATCAAGGAGTTATTGGAGGAAGTAGAGCCTTACCGCCTCCCGGCCAAAACAGAGCGGCTGCTGATGGCCTACCAGGAATCCATGGGACATTACGCCAAAGCGGAGAACAGCCTGTACCGGTTATGGGAGCAAGGGGAGGATGTTGCGGCGGAGGGCAGGGAGCTGTACGGACGGCTGCTGCTGTTGAGTCCGGAGCGGTTAGCCCAGGGGGGGCTTCCTCTGGAGGAAGTGCAGCAGGGCGGGGAAGAATGGAGCAAGCTTACGGTTAATGCTATAATATAACGATATTCAGGAGACAACGTGCTCCATTTATAAATTGAAAGTGAGATGTACCCATTGGAATCTTTGAAAGCATTGATCGACCAAGTGATTACCGGCCGTACGCTGATTACGGCTACATTAAGCCAGCTGCGCAGCAAGGGTGGGGTCACCTACAGCAAAGTGCAGATCAAACCTGTTGAATTAAAGGGCAAGCTGCACTATCAGTTCGCCTACTATATCGGCCCTAAGGTCGAACACCGCAATATTCCGGCAGAGGATGCCGCTGAAGAAATGCTGACTTTGCTGAGAGAGACCTTCCGCCAAGGCCTGCTCTGTACCGCCAGTGCCGACTACCAGGTGCTGATCAGCAAAAAATACAAGGTGTCCATTCTGACCAAGTCTGCCAGCAAACAGGAGGCACCGGACCTGGCACATAACCGCCGGAAGCAGTATGTCCTGGACGAAGGAGAACCTGTGCCGTTTCTCGTAGAGCTGGGCATTATGAACAGCGAAGGCAAAGTGCTGGCTAAGAAATATGATAAGTTCCGCCAGATTAACCGGTTCCTGGAGATGGTCCAGGATGTGCTCGGTGATCTTCCGGCAGGCCGTCCGCTGACGATTGTGGATTTCGGCTGCGGCAAATCTTATCTGACCTTTGCACTGTACCACTATCTGGCCGTCCGTGAGCAGCGGGAGCTGAATATAGTCGGTCTTGATCTGAAGGCGGATGTCATTGCGCACTGCGGTGCCCTCGCTGCCAAGCTGGGCTACGACCGTCTGCGGTTCCTGGTCGGTGATATCGCGGACTATAATGAACTGGACCAGGTGGACATGGTTGTTACCCTGCATGCCTGTGATACAGCTACAGATGCAGCTCTGGAGAAGGCGGTACGCTGGGGTGCATCGGTCATCCTCTCGGTGCCTTGCTGCCAGCATGAGCTGTTCGCCCAGGTGCAGAGCGATGTGCTGAGTCCGCTGCTGTCACACGGAATCCTGAAGGAACGCTTCTCGGCACTGGCCACGGATGCAATCCGGGCCAAGCTGCTCGATCTGATGGGTTACCGCAGCCAGCTGCTGGAATTCATCGACATGGAGCATACGCCGAAGAACATTCTAATCCGTGCCGTGCGGAGCGACAGCGGCGACAACGCCGCCAAATGGCGCGAGTACACCGCGTTCCGCGATTTTCTCGGCGCCAAGCCTTATCTGGAGCGCGTCTGCTCTGATCTGCTGCCCGGGGGGAATGCGGAGCTTAATTAATCAACTTAATAGTTCAGAGTATGACAGAACGGCTGCTTCCTATGGGGGGCGGCTGTTTTTGTGCAAATATAATTTATTTCTCGCTGAAAGGGTGCCGTCCTTTAATAGGACCGCAAAGTCGGTTCCACTTGGGATTGCTATTGGAAGCTTCGGCCGCTATTGCGGTGCTGCTGTGGTGTTAATGGAGTGCAGCTGTGGTGCAGCTGTAGACGCTGATGGAGTGCTGATGTAGTGCTAACTGTGGTACTGTGGTGCTGTGGTGCTGCTGTAGCGCATCTGTAGTGAATTCGTATTGTTAGTGCTATTTTAGTGCTGTTTTCGTACTTTTGTAGGGCCATCTGTGATGCCCTGAATTAAATTCTTGCATCAAATACAACAATTCTTTCATTATGCCGCCTCTAATCGGGAATTGTTGTACAAAATGCAGCATTTCCCCTCCCCCAAGCCGATTTATGAAACTATTCTTGTATTTTGTACAACAATCCATCCAAACACCCGGGTATTTCTGAAGCAAAGTTGTAATACATACAACATTTCGAATAATCCCGCTTGACTACCAGCTCTTAAGCGTTTATTTCCCCAATCTTAGACTTAAGTGTGGTTCATATAGCGACTTTCTTTTGCATTGCTATAGATATGGGAAGACTGTAAGCAACAATAAGAATAGGGGATTTAGAAATGCGGATAAATCGGTTTCAGCAGTACGGAGGAATGGCGGTCACTCTGGCTTGCAGTTTGGCGGTGATAGCAGCGGGCGGAGCGGCCTGTGTGCTGCGAGGATTCTTTTTTGCCAAGGAAATGTATCTCTTCCTGACCCTATGGTTTGTGTTGTGCGGAGTTCTAACCCTAGGAGGATTTGTCCTGTATGCCGCCTCCGGCTGGGAAAAGCGGCTAAAGCCGCAGGGGGGGCCGGCGGGGAAGACGGAGACCGTGCGGGCGCTACCTGGAGGGGGCGTGAAGGTAGATACAGCTGAAGCTGAGAGGTTAGCCGGAAGTGGGCGGTTGGTGACAGATCATGCCGGGAAGGCCGAGATAACGCAGGCAGCAGATGAGGCAGTGTCCGGGAGTGGCCGTATGTTGAACGGCAGTGTGAGTAGAGTTACGAGGTTGAGGGCTGCTGTATGGTTGTTGCCGGGCTGCTGCATTGTCATCTGTATTCTATACGCAATTCATGCATTCCGTGGCCCGCTATCCTCGCAAGGAACATTGGATGAATTGCTGCGCTGGGGATTCTACGCCAGCTTTGCTGTATTTGCTGTACTTGTGGCGGGAACCAGGCGGGGAGGAACTCTTCTTGCAGCGGTCTGGCATCTGCTGGGTCTCGTGATCAGCCTGTCTGCCTTATTGGCGGTATGCGGTGGCCTGCCGGTTCCTTACGCGGTAGCCTACAGCCAGTCACCTGAGGTCAGTGCGACCGGTGCCCGGCTGGCCGGACTGCTCCAGTATCCGAATGCCTTTGGCGCGGTGATGGCCGTGTTTCTGCTGGAACGGCTATTTGCTGCTGCTTATGGCTTCAGGCTGACTGGTCCTTCGGGAACCGTGAGTGGAGAAGACTGCGCAGAGGGAGAGGTTGAAGCATCCCGTGGAACGGTAAACCGGGCGGAGCAGGAGAACATAGCCAGCGGTGGAGCGAAGGATGGAACGGTAAGCAGAGCGGAGCAGGAGAACATAGTCAGCGGTGGAGCGAAGGATGGAACGGTAAGCAGAGCGGAGCAGGAGAACATAGCCAGCGGTGAAGCGGAGGGTGGAGCGGTAAGCAGAGCGGGTGAGACCGCTATAGCTGGCAGAGCGGACCGTGCACGGGGCTGGTCCGCCGCAGAGCTGTGGCGGACAGCGGCGCGCCTGCTGCCGCTGTTCCCGTACGCCGCCGCGCTGCTGCTCAGCGAGTCGCGCGGCGCATGGCTGGCTGCGGCCTCCGCCGGCGCCGCAGCCCTGCTCTGGAAGCGGCAGCTGTCCGCGCCGCTTCTAATCACCGGCGCCGCGCCTGTGGCCGCCGCGGCGCTCCTGTACCGCCAGCTGGCCCGTACCGGGCTGGCGGCAGAGCCCTTGCCCGGCCTGCTGCTGCTGGCCGGGCTCTGGGCCGGCGCGCTGCTAGCCGGCCTATGGCTGCACCGCCGCAGCTGCCGCGCGGCGGGCTGGCACCGCGCCGCCATGCTGGTGCTGGCGGCGGGGGCCTGGACGGCGGCAGCCAGCGCCGTCCTGCTGCAGGTACGCGCGCGGATCACGGGGCCGTCCCCGACGGCCGCCGCGCGCGGGCTCTTCTACCGCGATGCCTGGAAGCTCGCGGCAGAGGCGCCCTGGCTGGGGCGCGGGGGCGAGACCTGGCGGCATTCGTACCTCGCCGCCCAGTCCCGCCCCTATGTAGGCAGCCAGGTGCACAGCGGTTATCTCGACATCCTGCTCAATCTGGGGACAGCCGGTCTGGCTGCTGTCCTCCTGTTGCTGCTGGCCGCAGGCTGGCTCGTATTCAAGGCGTCACCAAGGCTGCTTCCGCCTCTGCTTGTCATCATCCTGCATAGCGCAGTTGATTTTGACTGGAGCTACGGATTGATATGGCTGCTGCTCCTGCTGCTGCCTGCATGGGCTCTTGCAGAAACCATACATCGGCCAGTTGCGGAGGATACCGCCATCCTTACAGGGCTGCGGCGATCATGGCCGTATGCAGCAATCGCCGTTCTCTGCGTCTTGACCTTTATGCTAAGCATCCTTTCATATCAGGCAATGAGAGGGGCTGCTTTGTACAAGCAGGCCGCCCGCGTAAGCGGTGATCCTGCTGCACAAACTGCGCTGCTGCGGCAATCGCTGGCATGGAATCCAAGAGAGCCGCAGACGGCGGCCGCATTATCACGGCTGCTTCCAGAGGAGCAGGGAATGGACCTGCTGCTGGACAGTTTGCAATTTTCCCCCGGAGATGCTGCTCTGCACTGGGAACTTGCAGAGCGTTATCTGCAAGGCCGCGATCCGGGTGAGGCCTTGTACTGGGTGCGCCGCAGCCTGAAGGCGGACATATTTAACGCCGCCAAAAGACTGGCGGCGATTGAAGGGATGCTTAAAATGGCCGAACGCGGATGGGCGGAAGGGAACAGGCAGAGGGCTGCAGACAGCGCAGCTGCCGGACTGGAACTGCTGCGGCAATACAGCCTGCTTGCCGGCAGGGAGCATAGTGCAGGCCGGCGGCATAATGACCGCGGCTTCGGGATCAATGAGCAAGCCGAAGGGGTTTACCTTCGGCTGAGAGCTTTGCAGGCACTGGCTACGCTTGAGGAGCGGGAGAAGATTGTGGCCCGCTGAACAATGAAGCTCTAAGCAGGCACTCTGTCCGGCTGAATTTATTACATGCGCATCTCCAGCAGCGTTCTTCCAGATCTCGGTGCAGTCCTGCGGCCGGCTTCAGGCCTTGATCCTCCGTGAAATCAGCCACGAATACACATAAGGTACGATAATGGCGATAACCAGGGCGGTAATGATCATGCTGACCGACAGAGCTTTTGGCATAAAAGCCCCCAGTGCAATCAGCAGTCCGCCAATCACCCACATGATTCCGGAGAGACGGTGGGTCTTCCGCCAGACTACAGGGTTAGCCAGCGTCCAGGGTGTACGGACACCCGTGAAATAATTATCCCTGATCTGCGGCATGAAGTTTCCGATCACTATAAACAGCAGCCCGAGACTCACAGTAGCCCACTTCCCGGCGGCAAATTGCTCATCCAGACCGTGCGTGACCGACAGCACAAGTGCAGCATCGCATATAATGCCCACTGCCAGGCGGATCATTTTATAAGCGCTTTGAAACTTAGTGTAGTTCTCTCTTTTGGGATCAATTGTACGCATAAACTGCATGGCTATAGGGAAGATCAGTCCCATGAAGGAGAAAAAAGCAATGAGGGAGCCCTTGCTCCAGTAAGTGTTAACCTTGCCTGTAATGCTGAACTGGGCAGGAAGCTGATCCGGCAGCCTGCCGTAATTCAACAATGCGTAGCCCAGCGAGAACAATCCCAGAATGACAATCAGTGTGTCCTGCCATTTCCATTGGAAATCCTTCATCTTGATTCACCCTCCGTGTCAGAATAATGCTCCCGGCTCCTGGTCCCCTTTGAACCTGCGCCTTTTGAGCCTAACGCATCTTCAGCCGGTTTATCCGCAATGGTCTTACTCTCCGTACCGTCCTTACCCGTACCCGTCAATTCCAGGAACCAGCCCAGCACCTCTTCGAGCACCGTGGAATCCAGCGAATAGAGAATAAACTGGCCTTTCCGTTCGTCCTGCACCAGTCCCGCATGCTTCAGTGCATTCAGATGATGGGAGATGCTGGGTTTGGACATATTGAAAAAATCGGCAATTTCTCCGGCCGTCCTATCCTTTTCCCGCAGCAGGCGGAGAATCTGTCTGCGGGTCGGATCAGCCAGCGCCTTGAAGGATTCATTCAACTCCGCAGCCCCCTTTCGACATTTAAATAATTATCTAAATGTATAATAGATCTTCATTCCACACTTTGTCAATGCTGGAATACCTGCTTTTCTATAGCAGAGAACCGAATGTTCATTTTCCATAAGTAGAAGTCGTAAGCCTGCATATGCTAGAATAGGCTAGGAGAAGCTGGATACATAGAGCGGACGAGGCTTAGGATTCTGCCAGCAGAGTGCCAGGCTGATTACGCAATACACGGAAGGAGAGCTGCAGTTGCATTTTATATCTGAACTGATTTCGCATTTATTTGAATGGATTCAGAGTTTGGGTTACTTCGGAATAATGATTGGCCTGATGATTGAAGTCATACCAAGTGAGATTGTATTGGCTTTTGGCGGCTATCTGGTCTCGCAGGGAGATATTAATTATTTTGGCGCGGTTCTGTTTGGTACAATTGGCGGGGTAGTCGCCCAGATTTTTGTGTATTGGATCGGCCGTTACGGCGGCAGACCGGTGCTGGAGAAGTACGGGAAGTATATTTTTATCAAAAAGAAGCATATTGACCATTCTGAAGAATGGTTCCAGAAATACGGGACCGGAGTAATCTTCACCGCCCGTTTTATCCCGGTTGTCCGTCATGCAATCTCTGTTCCCGCTGGTATTTCGCGCATGCCGCTCGGTAAGTTCACTATGCTGACCACGCTGGCTGTTATTCCATGGAGTGCACTGTTTGTATATCTCGGATATACTCTCGGCGATAAATGGGAGACTATTGATGAAGTCGCAGCTAAGTATACGCATGAAATCATTCTTGCCGCACTTGCGGTTATTGTTCTGTATTTCCTGTTCAAGTGGTACAAATCCAAGAAGAAAGGTAGTGCAGTATGAAACAGAATGTAGCTTCTAAATTTGGTCAGGGATTGACCCCGCGCCAGTTCGTGGAAGGCATGACGAAGAACCAGCAGGCTTTTGAATCCTGGTATGAGAAGTTTGCCTGGACAGATGAGGGTGACCGGGAATATTTCGAGAGCCTGAATCACCGGGATGATCTGAGGGTACTGATTCTGGCTGCTGACTGGTGCGGGGATGTGGTTCGTAATGTCCCTGTGGTGTTCCGCATCCTGGAGACGGCAGGCATTAAGACTGAAGTTCTGATTCTGGAAGAGAATCAGGATGTTATGGATAACTTCCTGACCATGGGCGGACGTTCGGTTCCGATCGTGATTTTTGCCGATACCGGCGGCTATGTGCTGGGCCATTGGGGACCGCGTCCGGAGCATGTACAGTCACTGATGAGAGAGTTTAAACAGCAGAATCCGGACCGCGAAGCTGCGGATTATGAGGGCAAAATCACCGAAGTGCGCAAAGCCATGGGCCAAGCCTACGGAGAAGGAACGGAATCACACGCGGTTATTGCCAAAGAGCTGCGCAGTCTGATCTCCGGATTCTAATGCCGATGCTTAATATTAGGTCTTATAATCTTGGACCGCTTCAGACGAACGCTTATCTCCTGACAGGAGCCGACCCTGCCAAAGGTGTAATTATTGATCCCGGAGCCAATCCGGCTGCCCTTCTCCGTGCTGCTGAGGGTATGGAAATTGAGGCCATCCTGCTGACTCACGCCCACTTTGATCATATTGCCGGTCTGGATGAGGTCCGTAAGGCCAAGAAATGCCCAGTGTATATCCATGCTCTGGAGAGTGAGTGGCTGGGCAGTCCCAAGCTGAACGGCTCGCTGATGTGGCCTGAATCATCCCCTCCGGTCAGTACAGATCCGGCAGAATATGATTTGGCGGAAGGCCAGATTCTGAAGCTGCTCGGTTTAACCTTCCGGGTGCTGCATACGCCTGGACACTCTCCGGGGAGTGTCAGCTTCCTGTGCGGAAATGATCTGTTCTCCGGCGATGTATTGTTCAAAATGGGAGTAGGACGCACCGATCTTCCCGGCGGCAGAGAACGTGATCTGTTTGATTCGATCCGCGGTAAGCTGTACCGGCTGGATGAAGAAGTGAGGGTATTTCCCGGACATGGTCCGCGCACCTCTATCGGGTTTGAGAAGCAAAATAACCCATACGTTCCTATGTAACGACGTGTTTATGCCGGTTATGACATAATTCGGGAAATTAGAGATGGACAAGAAGATACAGAGTTGCTACAATAATGTTAATTAAATGTAACATTTACCTCGCGAAGCACGCAGACTGTGGAATAATCCCGGTTTGCGTTCTTTTTTTTGTCTATATGTCTTTAATTTCATGGGAGGAAGCAGATGAAGGAAGATATGCATCACCAACTGGACTATGGGGAATTGAGAACAGACGGGGAAGGCGTGGCGGAGCAGAATTCCGTAGAGTATGCTGCAGAGAATGGGGATAATAAGATTTCTCTGTTCTGGCGCTTCCCCAGAGGCAAGGGAGCCGTCCAGCCATGGAGGCGCAGGCTGTGGGAATTGCAGAATAATTCTGACCCTGAATGAACGATCTACAATACATAATCGTATTACAGAGGTGAGGAAGAGAAAGAGGAGGGACTATGGGCGACGGGACGCTGGAGAAGATCAGACTGGCGCAGCAGGGGGATGCCAAGGCAACAGCTATGCTGCTGCGGGAGCATTATCCCTTCCTGTACAAGTATCTGATTAAAGCTACAATGGACCCTTCACTTGCGGAAGAACTGGCTCAGGATACAATGGTCAGATGCATGGAGAAGATGGGAAGTTACAATGGAACCTCTGCATTTTCTTCATGGCTGATAACGATTGCCAGCCGGCTCTACATCGACCGCAAGCGGCGGTGGAAGCGTGAGTTGAAGTGGCAGAAGGAGCAGGCTCAGGAGCAGGGGAGCCGCAGTATCCGCTGGAGGTTTGAGAGCCGGAATATGGAGTGGAGTGAAGTGCTTGATGCCTTATCCCACCTGTCTACTGCCCACAGAATGGCTGTACTGCTGAAGCATTATTACGGATATGGCTATGATGAAATCGGCCAGATGCTGCAGATCCCTTCCGGCACGGCCAAATCAAGGGTAGCAGCCGGATTGAATCAACTGCGAAAGGAGCTGGACGAGGATGAGGTTTAACAGTGATGAAGAGCTGCTGAATAAGCTGTCAGCAGAACTGGAGATTCTGGATCAGCACTATGCCGATGTGGCGCCCCCCTCCTTGCCGGAGCTGGAGCAGCTTATTGCGGCAGAAGCAATCCGCCGCGTGAAGCGGCAGCGCAAGGAACTGCTGATATTCTCTCTGGTGGCTTTACTCCTGCTCAGCGTAGTGCTGTCTATTCTAAACTCTGCCCCGGCACTGTTTTGGGGCTTGCAGGCGCTATTTCCGCTGGCAGCACTTGGCAGTCTGGGAGTAGCACGGATCAGGCTGCGACGGGAGGATGCTGAAGAGTGAGTGAATTGCAGAAGGCGCCTTTGTGGCTGTGGCTTTGTATAGCTGCTGTACTGATGCTGCAGGGGACTTGGCTGTTCCGTAATGCTCAGGGCAGAGGGAAGGGCCGAATGGCCTGGTTCTGGGGAATTTGGGGCCTTACCGGTTTCCCGTCACCAGTTTTGTGTTATCTGCTGTTTGTAGTTCTCCCGGGCAGGCGGAAGGCCGGGCAGAAGCGCTGAAGGCGGACAGGGAAGGCGATTTCAGAATAGCAAACTGGAGTATGGAGGGTGTACGGATGGATAAAGTGAACTGGGGGTTGATTGCGCCGCTGCTGGCGCTGCAGATTCTGCTGGCGGTTGTAGGACTGATCTCGCTGGCCAGGACAGAGCAGGTCCGCGGGCCCAAATGGATGTGGGTGCTGCTCCTGGTATTTGGCAACCTGCTAGGAAGTATAGCTTATTTCACACTGGGAAGGAAAGAACTCTGATGCCGCTGCTTGAGGTTACGAATCTCCGCAAAAGCTTTGGCGGACATCCCTCCGTGGACGGCATCAGCTTCGGAGCCGAAGCCGGGCGTTGTGTCGCTTTGCTGGGACCCAATGGAGCAGGCAAAACCACCACACTGCGCATGCTTGCCGGTCTTCTGCCGCCTACCGGAGGGAGCATCTCCTTTGGCGGCGCTCCTCCCGGAACGGATTACCGCCGGCAGCTTGGTTATCTGCCGCAGTCTCCGGCTTTTTACAGCTGGATGAGCGGACTCGAATATATGATCTTTGCCGCCAAGCTTAGCGGCATGGCCGCCAAAGAAGCGGCGGCGGTGTCGGGCGCAGTGCTGGAGCGCGTGGGGCTTAGCTCCGCAGCGCGCCGCCGGATCGGCGGATATTCCGGCGGTATGAAGCAGCGCCTGGGGCTGGCCCAGGCCTTAGTGCACCGCCCGCGTCTGCTGCTGCTTGACGAGCCTGTCTCTGCGCTTGATCCTATAGGGCGCCGGGAAGTGATGGAGCTGCTGCGGGACATCCGGGAAGAGACAACTGTGATTTTCTCCACCCATGTGCTGCATGATGCGGAAGAGATATGCGATGACGTCATATTGATGAACAGGGGAGCTATAGCTGTGCAGGGGACCTTGGCCCGTCTCCGGGCAGAGTACAGTCTTCCGGTTATCAGAATAACCACAGCGAAGGAAGACAAGGCTGTCCGGTGGCTGGAGGAGCTTAGGCACAAAGCTTTTATTGAAGAAGCAAGTATTTCGGACGGCAGGGCAGTCTTTAACGTAAGCGATGTCGGGCTCGCGCGCCGGATAATTCTGCAGGAAGCGGCAGGGCTGGATATTCCGCTGCTGCAATTTGAAGCAGGTTCATCAACGCTGGAGGACCTGTTTATGAAAGTGGTGGGAACATGAGCAAGCTCTGGACCCTGTATTACAGAGAGATGCTGGAGGCAGTGCGCAGCTATAAGCTGATCTGGATACCTGTAGTGTTTATTATTCTGGGCATCATGCAGCCGCTGGTCACCTTTTATATGGCTGATATACTGGCAGCCTCTTCAAATGTCCCGGCAGGATTTATGGACAGCTACGAGATGCCTGGGGCCGCTGCGGTAATGGCTCAGGCTCTGGGCCAATACGGAACGATTGGCATCCTGATTCTAGTGCTGGGGACAATGAACAGCCTGGCCGGGGAGCGGAGCAGCGGGACAGCCGAGCTGCTGATGGCCAGACCTGTTTCACCGGTATCCATCGTTGTTGCCAAATGGGCGGCAAATTTCACAGTGCTGATAATTGCACTGGTCCTGGGGGTTGCGGGAGCGGCTTATTATACAGTGCAGCTTATGGGGAGCTTGGCCTGGGGCACAGTTGCGGCGGCTTCCGGACTCTATGCACTCTGGCTGCTGTGTGCGGTGTCACTTACGCTGCTCTTCAGCGCCTGGCTGCGCGGACCTACTGCTGCCGGGTTTGCTCTCCTGCTGGCTGCGGGGATGAGTCTCGCCCACAGCCTGCTGCCTTCCAGGACTGCCTGGTTGCCTGCAGCTCTGCCCGGAATGTCTGCCGGCGTGCTTGCAGAAGGCAGAGTAACCGGCGGACCGATGATCTCAGCAGCGCTGTTAATCGTTGCTTGTATTGCCGGAGCCTCGCTGCTCATTGGCAGGAATAAATTGCCGAATTGATAAAATTGCAATAGAATAGCACGTTTTCAAGAATTTTCAGAGTATTTTCTGCGAAAAATCATCGGACTACTCTCCTGCGGCTGGACAGCTCTATCTTTTTTTAGTAGACTGTTGAAACAAGCAGAACCATGATAGATTTTGGTCAGGAGGTAGGACGATGCTGCGTTTAGGAGAGAAGATTGTCATTGTCGCGGACGCTTTTGAGCAGAGTCTTCCTATCGGAGACTACGGCTACCTAATTGCTTACGACCGCAATCCAGATAATGCGTTTGATTATGTCATTCGTGTTCCCGAGGCCAATAGAAATTTCTATGTTACGGCGGAGGATATTGAGGCCGAAGAGCAATTGCTGGTACTAGAAGCTGAAAGAGCCACGCACGAAGCTTTGATAGATTATGCTCTATCGACGTACAACGAGAAGCTGTTCCATCATTTGATGAACGGTGAGGAAGTTGAAGCGGAAGAGCTGGAGACAACATCCAAAGAAAGTTTGTCCCAGGCGGATTTCATCAAACAGGTGAATCTTCGCGCTTGGATTTAAGCAGAGCCGGCGAAAGCCGGCTTTTTTGTTTGTCGCGTGCCCAGCCAAGCATGCATCACCCTAACCGGTGAAAATGTAGAAATGAATTAGCATTTTTTTCGCGTACAGTAGTGCACACCTTGAAACAAAATGACTATTAACTGAAACGTTTATTACTATTTTGCTCTAGGGACCGGATGATAAGATCAGCAAAGAACAGGCAGAACTGCTATAAGCTGGGGGTGATAAAAATCGGTTATTGCGGGAAGCTGCCATGGCGCCTTCCCTGCTGTATGCGCTTCCACTCAGGTGCAATCAGAACCGGTCCAGAGTGCGTCCTTGTAAAGTGTTTTCTTTGCGGTAGACTCTGGGCAAGGTGCCGGTGACCTTTTTAAAGGCTTTGGTAAAGTAATTATAATCGGGAATGCCGACTTGCTCCGCAATTTCGTAAATCGGACTATCGGTGTCACCCAGCAGCCTTTTGGCCATTTGGATACGCAGGCTACGGATGTATTCGGCAATGCCCATGCCAAAGTTCTGCTCCGAGAGCTTGTAGAGATGGGATTTGCTGATGCTGAATTCTTTGCACAGAACGGGAACGGACAGCGGTTCCTGGATATGCTCTGTAATATAACCGTCGATCTTTTGTGCCAGCGTATCCTCCTTCAGAACCAGCATCCGGGATAGATACAGGTAGCTGGCGCTCATCTCCATGGTTTTGGCGTAAGCATCAATGACTTCCTTGGAGATGTATTTTTTTCGCTGGAAGGCGCTGTACAGTTTATTCATATCCACATTATAGGGGCTTATATTCTCACAGACCTTCTCCCATAACTCATCGCGGGACCCGGTCTGCAGCAATTGGCCGAACATAATATACCCGATGACCTGATTGTCCGTTTGAATAGGCACCACCGTTTCGGTAAGTCCGGCATGACATTGATAGGTGTAGAGGGTTTTCTCCTTTTTCACTTGGGTGCAGGCTGCCTGGTCGCAGAGGATGCACTGGGCCTCTGCGCGCGGATCACTCCGGATGATGTGGCAATATGTCGAATGACGGGTAGGATAGGCAGCCAGCTCAGTGAAGGAATTGTCGAAAATCACGGTGCGGATACCGGTCAATGTATAGAAATTGCGCAGCAATTCCTTGACTTCGGGCAGGTTGAACAACAAGCTCATGGTGCGGCCTCCTCTTCTTCCGGGTTGTTCTGCGTTGCTGGCAACATTGTACTGTATTTGATATAGGACACACAAACCAAGAGAGACGGAGGTGCTTATTAATGCCGCTAGTCGATATGCCGTTAGAACAATTATTAACGTATGAGGGACGTAATCCCCGTCCGGCCAACTTCGAGGCTTACTGGGAACAAGCACTGCAAGAGATGAGAAATACGGATGCCCGTGTTGAACTGGTGAGAAGCGGGTTTCAGGTTCCGTTCGCCGAATGCTTCCATTTGTATTTCACGGGGACAGGCGGAGCGCGTATCCATGCGAAGCTGGTCAAGCCGAAGCATGTTGCAGGTCCGCACCCGGCGGTAGTGCAGTTCCACGGGTACGCCCATCATTCGGATGACTGGGCCGACAAGCTAATCTATGCTTCCTTGGGCTTTACTATAGCCACATTGGATTGCAGAGGCCAGGGAGGACTGTCCGAAGATGTTGGCGGGGTCAAAGGAACCACACATAAAGGGCACCTGATCCGCGGACTGGATGATGCGCCCGAACGGCTGCTGTTCCGGCAGATCTATCTTGATGCGGCACAGCTCGCTGGAATTGTAATGGACATGCCGGAAGTGGATGCCGCCCGCGTCGGTGCAATCGGCGGATCGCAGGGAGGGGGGCTGGCGCTGGCCTGTGCGGCGCTTGAGCCGCGGATCAACCGGGCTGCGCCAAGTGTCCCGTTCCTGTGTGATTATAAAAGGGTATGGGAAATGGACCTGGCCAGAGATGCTTACGAGGAACTGCGGACGTTTTTCCGTCACCGCGATCCCCAGCACCTGCGGGAGGATGAGATTTTTGAACGGCTCGGCTATATTGATGTTCAACACCTGGCGGACCGGATCAGCGGGAAAGTGATGATGGGGGTAGGATTACTGGATACGGTGTGTCCGCCTTCGACGCAATTCGCCGCCTATAACCGCCTCCGCTGCGAGAAGAAACTGGAGATCTATCCCGATTTCATCCATGAGCGGCTGCCGGGCTTCGAGGACAAAACCATACAATTTCTGCTTGAAATGTGAGAGGCTAACCGCCTCTCTTTATTATTGTTTAAGGGCCTGCTGCAGAGGTATGATGGGACTACAGGGGAGGCTTGTGGAAGGGGAGAGATGCTGTTGATCAGATTTATGAGAACGCTTTCAATTTATCCCAAACTTGTTATGGCTTTCTTGCTTGTCATTATTCCGCTCTACCTGTGGGGTCTAGTCATGAATCAATCCGGACAGGAGGTTGTCCAGAAGCAAATCTCGGAATCCATGGCCAGCCGTGTCCACTTCTATCTGACTTCGCTGGAGACAGAGCTGACACGGCTGACGCGGCTGAAGCTGGAGTATGTCAATGACGATGATTTGCTCTTGCTGGCGACGGTTCCGAACCAGTTGAACGATTATGAACGGACCCGCGCCTTGTTATCCGCCAAGAGCAAATTATATTTGCTCAAAAGCTCCAGCCCGTTCGTGGAGAACGTTAAGCTGTATATTCCTTCCCTGGACCGGAGCATTAATGCCAACAATTTCGACAGTGAGATGCCGCTTGAAGAACTGGAGGACATTCTGAACCCGGCTCACATGAAATCGCCGATCTTCGGTATGGGCGAGAAGCTGCTGATGAGCGGCGTGTATCCCGATGCCGTGTATGCCGGCCGGCCGCCTGTGCTGGCCATCGAAATTCAGCTGTCACGCCCGGAGATTCTCCGCTCACTCTCCAGCATGGCCGAGGGGGAGGGCGGCGGAGCTGTATGGATGGACACTGGCGGTCAGTGGCAGATTGCCTCCGGTGTGGAGGACTCGCTGCTGGCTGCGTTCGGGGAAGCTCCCCGCGGGGAGTTGCTCAACGACAGCGGCGAGTCCGGCCAATACCGGCTGGAGTCGGCAGGCGTTGACTATTTTGGAGCCAGTGAATATTCACCGCTGCTGGGAACGACTTTGGCCGTGTTTGTTCCTGCGGAAACGGTGCTGGAGCCGCTGAACAAGCATCGCAACTGGATTTGGGGAGAGTCGCTGGTCGCTTTGCTGCTCGCCGTAGTTTTCTCTTACTGGATATACAGGTTTATTCATAAGCCGATGAGGCGGCTGATTACTTCCTTCCGGAGAGTGGAGATGGGTGATCTGAGTGTCAGGCTCTATCACGGCAATCAGGATGAATTCAATTATGTATATAACCACTTCAACCATATGCTGGAGCGGATTCAGGAGTTGATTCATGAGGTGTATGAGCAGCAGATCAGATCCCAGCAATCCGAGCTTAAGCAATTGCAATCGCAGATTAACCCCCATTTTTTTTACAACACCTTCTTCATTCTGCAGGGTCTCGTTCGTATGAGGGAACATGAAGTAGCCGAGCGGATGCTTCACCATCTCAGCGGCTATTTTCAGTTTATTACACGTAGTGGAGCAGAACAGGTCAGTCTGCTTGCAGAGATGAAGCACGCATGGTCTTATGTGGAGATTCAGAATATACGCTTTGCCGGTACAGTTACAGCCGAACTGGAGCCCATACCGCAGGGGTGGGAGGCTTCCATGGTGCCTCGGCTCATTGTCCAGCCATTAATTGAGAATGCTTATGCCCACGGGCTGGAGAACAAGCTGGCAGAAGGGATGCTGCGGGTAACCTTCCGGGAGGAAGGGGCGGACCGGCTTGTCATCGGGGTGGAAGACAACGGCGAATCGCTGGACGATGAACAGCTGAATGCGCTGCGCAGAACGCTGGCTCTTGCTGAAGAAGCTATGGAGACGACAGGAATCCTCAATGTGCACCGCCGGCTTCAGTTGAACTATGGTCCGGCGTTCGGAATTGAGGTGTCACGCAGCGGGCTGGGCGGATTGCAGGTGCTGCTGATGATAAGACGGGAAGAAGGGAGACAGCCATGATCAGACTGCTGATTGTCGATAATGAACGGTGGATTGTACGGAACCTGCTTGATCTGTTCGGGCACTGGGACAAGCTGGAGCTGGAGGTATACGGTGCTTATTCCGCTGCGGAGGCACTGGAGCAGCTCGGAAAGATGAAGTTCGATATTGTATTGTCCGATATCCGTATGCCGGGAATGGACGGGCTTGAGCTGCAGCAGGAAATCAGACGCCACTGGCCGTGGTGCAAAATTATTTTTTTGAGCGGATATAACGAATTTGATTATATACAGCAAGTCATGCGTGGCGGCGGGGTGGACTACCTGTTAAAGACAGAAGGTGAGGAAGCGATTCTTCACGCTGTGGAGCAGGCCGCTGCGCAGCTATATGCGGCGGTGGAAGCAGAGGAGCTGATCGAGCGGGCACACCGGCAGCTCCAGCTTGTCCGTCCCCTGCTGCTGGGCGATTATTTGCTGGAGTTGTTGCAGGGGGACAGCCCGCTCGTAAGCCAGCTTGCACATAAATTCCAGGAGCTGGAATGCCCGCTGGATGCCGGATGCGGCGTAATGCTCGCCATCGGGCGCGTGGACGATTGGCGGGACGAGCTTAGTGTAGCAGAGAGGGAGCTGATGCTGTACGCTATCCGGAATATTGCCGAAGAATATTGGCTCCCCTCCGTGCGCTGCCTCAGTCTGCGTTATGAGAAGAACAAGCTGCTGTGGCTGCTGCAGCCTATGGCAGATGCTCCGGAGGACAGGGAGCGGGCGCTCCGGTTCATCCATGGGACGCTTGAGACGATCGCCATGAGCTGCAAGCGGCTGCTGAAGCTGCGGCTGTCGTTCTCGGCCGGTGCAGCATTTCGCCCCTGGGAGGAGGCGCCCCGGCAGTTCAGCACCCTGAAGGCGCTGCTGGGACGGGGACTCGGCATGGGCAAGGAGCTTGTTCTGATCGAACAGCGCAAGGAAGCTGGAGATGAGGCGCAGCAGGCAGAGCTGCACAATCATGAAATTAGCAGCCAATTGGGGAAGCTGGGAGCCATGGCGGCTTATTTGGACAACGGACAGCAGGAGCATTTTTTTCTCGAATTCGGCAAGCTGGCAGCGTTGGCCTCCCCTGCGCGTGGCACCGACAACCGGCTGAAGCTGGAGATCTACTATTCGCTCATGTGTTTGTTGCTGTCTTATATGAACCGCTGGGAACTGCATGAGGTCATCGGAGAGTCCATTGATTTGGACAAGCTTACAAGATATGAGGCCCACCCTTCTTGGGAGAGCGCGGAAGATTATTTGTCGGCGCTGGCCATGCGGCTGTTTGAACAAAAGCAAGATGACCAGGTCTACCGCGAGCATGATTTGATTACCCGCGTCCGGTTGTACGTGGAGCACCATTTGGCCGGCGATCTCTCACTGACCCGGATCGGTGATGTCGTCGGCTACAATCCGTATTACTTGACCCGGTTGTATAAGCGTTTAACGGGCCAGTCGTTGCCGGATTACGTGGCTTCCTCCCGGTTGGCGGAAGCCCAGAAGCTGCTGGAGGGTGGCAGTCTGATTGTGCAGGACATTTCGAAAGCGGTCGGCTTTATGACGGAGCAATCCTTCTACCGCTTTTTCAAGAAGGAGACCGGCATTACTCCCCAGGAATACAGAGAGCGGCATACCTTATCCAAATCGGATAATCAAAAGTGAAAATCGGCGAGTAGAGGGGTTAGGGGAAGCGAGCCTATAATAATGCTAAATAAGGCGAACTTTCACGAAAGACCCACCAAGATTTAGGGGGGATAAGAAGTGAAGGGAAAGAGATTGGCAGTCTTGACGTCTTACGGAATCGTTCTGTCGCTTCTGCTGAGCGCTGGCAGTCCCGGAACGGACAGAAGCTTGAACTCTGCGGAACATGAAGCCTACCCGTTTGGAAAATACGATCCGCCGATTCAGCTTCATATCGCGCGTCCGGTTGATCAGACCTGGACGTATCCCGGCGGTGACAGCATTGAAGATAATATCTGGTACCGGGAGTACCGCAGCCTGCTGGGCATCGAAATTGAACACGATTGGACCGCCTTGCCGGGCGAGTACAACCGCAAGCTGAATGTCCTGATCGCATTGGGCAGTCTGCCGGAGATGTTCTCCGTCTCGGCAGGCCAGCTCAAACAGCTGGCGGATGCGGATCAATTGGAAGATCTGACCGCGGTCTACGAGCGCTACGCTTCCAGCCGCACCAAAAAACTGCAGATGGGAGACGGCGGCGCGGCCTTGGCTTCCGCCACGTTCAACGGCAAACTGCTGGCCATTCCCATCGTCAATGCTCCGATCTACGAAGCCAATCTGCTGTGGGTGCGTACGGACTGGCTGGACAAATTGGGTCTGCCTGAGCCCAAAACGCTGGAGGAGGTGTTTGCGATTGCCGATGCATTCACCAAGGAAGATCCCGACGGCAACAACCAACAGGATACCTTTGGCCTGGCGATCAATAATTACCTGTATGGCGGCATTGCCTCAGTTACGGGATTCTTCAATGCGTATCACGCCTATCCGCAGACCTGGATCAAGGACGGGAACGGTCAAGTGATTTACGGTTCCATACAGCCCGAGATGAAGCGTGCGCTGGGCAAGCTTCAGGAGATGTATAAGAGCGGGCAGCTGGACCGGGAATTCGGTGTCAAGGACAGCAACCAGGTGGTGGAAGATATTTCCGCGAACAAGCTCGGCATGACGTTCGGCGCCAACTGGAATCCCTATGTATTCCTGGATGCTGTACGGCAAAACCCCGGAATGGAGTGGAAGCCGTTTGCGGTGCCTTCGGTGGATGGCGTGCCGGCCAAGGCCAGCGTAGGCTTCTCGGCCAGCGGATATGTCGTAGTGCGCAAAGGCTATCAGCACCCGGAGGCTGTGGTGAAAATGCTGAACCTGCATGAAGAGGTGGTTCACGGCTCCAGACGCGGCGAAGGCGAATTCATTACCGTGGAAGAAGCCGGCGGACGGATCAACACCTCCAGGCTGTCCTTTGTCCAATCCGGTGTATCCAACGAGGATGTGGCAGAGTCGTTGTCGTTACTGCGCGAGGCCATCAGGAACGAGGATGGAAGCCTGCTGAAGGATGCGCTCACCGAAACCGACAAATACGGGCCGACTCTTGATTACCTGACAACCGGGAATATGGATAATTGGGCCGTTGCCCATCAATATTTCGGGTTCGAGACGACCATGGACCACTATAGCGGCGACCGGCTGCTGATGACTGCCTTCGGCGGACAGACCCCTACGATGACAGAGAAGTGGGCCATGCTGGACAGACTCGAGAAGGAAACCTTCACCAAAATTATTATGGGGGCGGTTTCCATTGATGAATTCGATAGATTCGTAAAGGATTGGAACCGGCTTGGCGGTAAGGCGATCCTGGAAGAAATTAATGAACCGTATGGAGGAGAGTGAACGAGCAGCATGAGCAAATTATTCTACAAGCCTGAAGACGGCTGGCTGGCCGACGTTATCCCGTTCTATGAAGACGGCGAGTTTAAGCTGCTGTATCTGAAAGATTGGCGCGACAGGGAAGGACACGGTGAAGGCACGCCGTGGTTTCTGCTGGGGACCCGGGATTTCATTCACTACAAGGAATACGGAGAGGTTCTGCCGAGGGGCGGGGTATCCGAGCAGGACCTGTATATCTATACGGGATGCGTGCTGAAGAAAGACGGACTGTATCATATTTTCTATACCGGCAACAATTTTCATTATCCGGCGGAGGGCAAGGCGCAGCAGGCAGTGATGCATGCGGTCAGCAGTGATTTTGTACATTGGGAAAAACGGCCGCAGGATGCCTTCTACGCGCCAACGGAGGTCTACGAGGAGCATGACTGGCGCGATCCGTTTGTGTTCTGGAACGAGGAGGCGGGGGAATATTGGATGCTGCTTGCCGCCCGGTTAAAGGAAGGGCCAGCGGGCCGCCGCGGTTGCGTTGCCCTATGCGCCTCCAAGGACTTGACCGGCTGGGAGGTACGCGATCCGTTCTGGGCTCCCTACTTGTATACGACTCACGAATGCCCGGATCTGTTCCGGATGGGGGAATGGTGGTACCTTCTGTACTCGACATTCTCGGACCGTACAGTCACGCATTACCGGATGAGCCGCTCGCTGCAGGGGCCTTGGCTGGCGCCGGAGAACGATGCACTTGATACCCGGGCATTCTATGCCGCCAAGACCTGGACTGACGGTGAGCGGCGTTATGCATTCGGATGGAACCCGACGCGGGAAGGCGAGCATGACGGGGGCACCTGGCAATGGGGCGGACATCTGGTTGTGCATGAAGTCGTACAGGGCACGGATGGTGAGCTGCTTGTAAAAGTGCCGGATACCCTGAATGCTGCGTTCAATAAGGAAAGCGCTTTATCCTTCACCGAAGTGCTCGGACGCTGGAAGTTCAGCGGCAGCACGGCCGCGGTTACAGCAGCCGATTCCTTCGCCGGTGCCTATGCGGGGCCATTACCGGACGGCGCCTGCAAGCTGGAGGCGACGATAACGTTCGCTCCCGGCACCCGGGGCTGCGGCATTGTTCTGCGGACCGATCAGGAGTTCGGGCAGGGGTATATGATCCGGCTGGAGCCGGGCCGTAACCGGATTGTTGTTGACCAGTGGCCGAGGAAGGGAGATGTCCCCTACGCCGTCGGCATGGAGCGGCCGCTGCAATTACTGCCGGAAACCGCCTGCTCGTTAAGCATATATCTGGAAGATCAGGTATGCGTAGTCTATGTGAACGAGGAGCTTGCGTTAAGCACACGGCTGTATGATTTCCAGCAGGGAGGGACGGGGCTGTTCGTGAGTGAGGGGAGTGCGGAATTCATATTCAGGCAGTTTGCAATGTAGGTCCATTCCAATCCGGATGAAGAGAGGGGATAGGTAATGATCAATGTTGTAAGAAGAACAGTGATGGTATGTGTGGCGTGTATCCTTTTATATAGCAGTCTGCCGGGCTTTAGTTCTGCAGATACGGCTAATGTAAAGGTGACGATTGATTCCGGCACGGCCGCCATCGACTTCACTTATGGCACGATAAACCTGGCCCGCGGCAACGAAGGCAAGCTGACCGGTATCCGCCATCTGGCGCAGAACAATCTGTGGAATGATACGGCTGCTTCTACCGTTTCAGCGAAGAGAGGGCATGTCACCTATGAACACACCTGGGGGTCGGGCACTTCGCTGGCTGAGCTGGAGACAACGGTTGCCCGTAAATATGACGGTACCTTGACCGTCAGCCAGCATGCGCAGACAGAGCAGCCAGGCATATCGGGCGTGCAATGGGGATTCATTATCCCCGATACGTATGATCTGATTATTCCCGCACTGGGCGGGATCCGGCTCACTGCCGAATCACCGGACGCCGCCTATGGCTTCTCCCAGTTCACCTATCCCGATGTCTGGGAGGCGCAGATGTTTCTTGTGCAGGGGGCAGAGGGCGGACTGCTGGTTCATGCGGATGACAATGCCGGTTTCTTCAAAACATTGCATGTGAAGCATGAGAATGGCAGCTTCTATGTAGGTATAGAGACGCAAGCGCCCGCTCCATTTCAGCAAACGACCAAGGCGGTCTCCACCGATTGGCGGCTTATAGCCTACGCCGGTGACTGGGCAAAAGGATCCGCGATGTACCGGGAGTGGGCAGATGGTGCCTTCGGGTTAGCTGAATCTTCCGCGAAGGCACCGGATTGGGCCAAGGATATCGGATTCACGGTGCTGACGGATCTGGAAGACCAGCCGATGCTTGAGGAGCTTGCACAGCGGGTAGATGCGGAGCGGACGCTGCTGGTTGTTCCCGGCTGGAGAGCGGACCCCTATGATGTGAATTTTCCCAATTATGAGCCTAAGCCGGATATCGCAGCCAGGATCGACGCTGCCCAGGCGCTGGGATTCCGCGTCATGCTGTATGTAAATATATTTGGAACATCATTTAACAACGAGAATTATACACAGATGCAGCCCTATCAGGTGAAAGATCCGTTCACGCTGGAGAGGAAGCGCTGGGAGTATACAGCAGGATCGGAACAGATTTCATTTGCCGTTATTAATCCGGCGGCGGAGGCGTGGCGGGAACTCTTCGTTAACAAGATGACTGCCCTGGTGAATGAGGTCGGACCGGACGCGCTGCACCTGGACCAGTCGCTGCTCATGTATAACGATGCCAACGGCCTGATTGACGGCAACAACATGATGCAAGGCAATATCGCCCTGCACCGCGAGCTTAGAGAAGCGCTGCCGGATATCGCCTTGGGCGGGGAGAGCCTGAATGAAATCACGACACGGTACGAGTCCTTTGCGCAGCGCCATGCCTATGGAATCTTCTCCGCGAGCGGAACATGGGATGACAGCAAAATCAGTCAGGTGGTTCCGGCCAGCTCAGCGATTTTTGCCCCGTATACGACCATTTACGGTCATCCCGATCATGCGAACCCGATCACGGAGGATTATTTCATGGCCTGGCATAAGGTTGTTCAGAACCGGCTGGGGGCTATTCCGATGCTCACAAGACCTAATCTGGGCCAGATCGCCAATCCTACGCCGCTGATGGAACAATTGCTGGATGAAGCGGGCTGGTACCAGAGTGCACAGCCTACAGCTGATTTCAGCAATATGTCTGATCCCACTCTGTTTGCTTTCAGGACAGCAAACGGCGGCAGTGCCAAATATGTGCGCGATTCCTATGGCGAGAAGCTGACCGCCTACGACGGGAACCCTTCCGGCGGGGACACCGACATCATGCGTTATTTGTACGGGGCAGAGACCTATCCGTTGCCGGGAAGCATTCCGGGGTGGCTGCTCTATGATGAACAGAAGCTGTTCGGGCTGGACCCGGACAAAACGTATCTGTATTTGAACCAGGTCCGTGATCCCGAGGGATTCCATGTCTATGAGTGGCCGGAGGATGTGGCGCTGAAACGGCTGTCCAGCCGGTCCACCCACACCACCATCGTTATGGACGACAAGCTTCAGTCCGGTGATATAGACCTGCTGAATTACGAGGGACCGGTTAGAGCAGGAGAGGTTCTGGGAGACGGTACCGTCCATACTACCGCTGCCCCGTTCCCTACCACGGGCGGATTCTCCTACTCCTTCCCCGGAGGAGGAACTGTGCAGCACTGGGGCGACCGGATCCTGGCCCATCCGCCTTACGCAGGACAGTGGCAGGGCGGGCATACCTGGCTGGAATTTGACATCAGTCTGCCCGCAGCAGCGGCAGCGAGCTTTCAAGCGGGTGTGCAACTGGGCTCCGAGCAGAACGTTGCGAGCAGTGACGGTGTCACCTTCAAGGTATCCGCCTGGGATAAGGCAGAAGCGCCTGGGGACCGTACGGTGCTGAGTGAAGAGCAGTTCAGCAGAAGTGCCTCACCTACAGCCATGGAGCTGGATTTGTCGGAATTAGCAGGCAAAGAAGTGACCCTCCGGCTGGAGACGCATCCCGGTGTGACGGTGGACAATGATTCTGCCGTATGGGTGGCGCCGACGGTAGCCGTTGCAACTTACGGCGGCAACCGCAGCGTAAGCTTCAAGGTGAACAGCCCGCTGCCCTTAACTGTGGTGCAATCCAGCTACGGAGCAGCCTCGTCTGTAAGTCTAGGTAACAATCACTACGAAATTACAGCACCTGCCTCGGGTACGGTGTATCTGATTCACAACGTGTCTGCTCCTGTGCAGCTGCCATTATCGTTACCCGGCGCTCCATATCATTCGAGCCTGGTGTTCGAGGACGGAAGCGAAGGGCAAGCCCAGTCTCCGTTCGGCGGATTCCCGGGAAGCGGCTCTGTACTCGGTCTTGAGAAGCAGGGGCTGGATGCCCACCCGCCGCAGCACGGGCAGACGCATATTGAATATGCCTTGAATTTGCCCGCAGACACGCAGGCTGTACTGCAGGGATTCGCCGGCATTAAGGACGGATCGGATGACTCCCAGGGCGCCGGCTTCCGCATAGCGGTGAACGGAACCGTAAAGTGGTCGCAGGATATGATGCCGGGCGGGGCCTGGACGCCGTTCAGTATCCCGCTGGCCGAATATGCCGGAACTTCGGTCATCATCACCCTGATCACCGATTCTTTGGGCGATTACGGATATGACCGGGCCTTCTGGGGCCAGCCGGCTCTGATTGTGCAATAAAGAGATCATGCAGAAACCGAATATGAGGGGGAAGCAAAATCATGAGAAAAATTGCCGCTTTATCTATTAGTACCGTTCTTTTGGCCCTGACAGCCTGCAGCTCACCATCCAATACCAAAGACACTGCCAGCTCCAGTGCCGATCCCAAGCAACCCATTGACCTGCGGGTAGGCCGTTATTCCCTGCCCACCTGGGGGTATCCCGCAGGGGATGATTTTGCGAACAACATCTGGTACCGGCATTATGCTGACAAGTTCAATCTGAACGTCATACACGAATGGACAGCTCTGCAGAATGAATACAATGAGAAGCTGAACATCGTCATTGCCTCGGGATCGATTCCGGATATCGTCATCGAAGCCTCCACCAACCAGCTGGAGACCATGGTAAAGGCCGGTATGACAGCGGATCTGACCGATGTTTTCGAGGAGCATGCTTCTGATTTGACGAAGGAGATTCTCACCGGTGACGGCGGCCTTGCGATGGATTCGGCTACCTTTGACGGCAAGCTCATGGCTTTGCCCTACACGACCTCGGTCATCTATGAACCCAGTCTGCTGTGGGTGCGGCAGGACTGGCTGGATAAGCTGAACCTGCCTGTGCCGAAGACCATTGACGATGTGATTGCGGTGGCCAAGGCCTTCAAGGAACAGGACCCGGACGGCAACGGCATCGACGACACCGGCGGGCTGGCGTTCAGCAACTGGCTATTCGACGGGATTACCTCCACCACCGGATTCTTCAACGGCTACCATGCCTATCCGCAGAGCTGGCTCAAAGGAGATGACGGCAAAATCACCTACGGCAGCGTGCAGCCTGAAATGAAGAATGCCTTGGCTAAGCTCAGAGAAATGTATCAGGCCGGCCTGATTGATCCTGAGTTTGGCATGAAGGATACGACCAAGGTAACGGAGGAGGTCAGCGGCGGCAAATACGGCATCAGCTATGGACGCTGCTGGAATGTATACATGTACGGCACGGGCCTGGAGGGCCAGCCGGATATGGTCTGGACCCCACTGGCGGCCCCGAGCGCCGACGGGCAGGATGTATTTGCCAATGTAGGCACAACCGTGGTGAGCTACTACGCGGTGAACAAAGACTATAAGCATCCCGAAATTCTCGTCCAATTATTGAATGATTACAACGAGATGGCTTACGGTCCGAACCGGAATGATCCCGAGGTCAAGAAATTCTTTGCTTTCGAAAAAGGGCAGACCATTGTGGAACAGGGGCACTTGTCTCTGGCCCGGACTCTTACGACCGATGATGCTACCGTGAAATCTTTGGAATACCTGATCGAAGCCATCGAGAAGCGCGATCCCAGCAAGCTGGACCAGGCTCTGACCGAGACGGGGAAATACGAACCGAGCATAGCTTATCTGGACGGCAAGGGGACCGGCTATATGGAGTATCACCAGGTCAAAGCCTTCAAAACGATTGTGGAGGGCTATGGCACGGATCATCTGATTCCCCAGGCTTATGGAGGCACCACAGAAACGATGCTGAATAAAATGGGCATTCTGGGCGATTATGAACGTGAAATTTTCACGAAGATCATCATGGGTGCAGAGCCTATTGATGCATTCGATACTTTCGTATCCGAGTGGCACAAGCTGGGCGGCCAGCAGATTCTGGACGAGATCAACGCCAGCTTGTGATGAAAGGGGTAGCCTATTGTGAGAGCATTGCACCTGAAGAGCCGCTTCAGACATGAGTTGCCGTATCATTTGTTTTTGATACCGGGAATTATACTGGCCGTTCTATTCTGCTATATCCCGATGATGGGGATTGTCATGGCCTTCCAGAACTTTAGCGTGTTCAAGGGCTGGCTTGAGGGTCCGTGGGTCGGGATGGACAATTTCAAATATATTATTTCCATGCCCCGCTTCGGGCAAGTCATGTATAACACGATCTATATCTCGATTTTGAAAATTGTATTTTCATTGATTGTGCCTATCGTTGTTGCGCTGCTGCTGAACGAAATGCGCGGCCAGAGGCTGAAACGCGTGCTGCAAACTGCGATGTACCTGCCTTATTTCCTGTCCTGGGTGGTTTTGGGCGGCATTATCCTGGATGTCCTCAGTCTGGAGGGGGTGATTAACAGCCTCATCCAGGCCTTTGGCGGAGAGCCGGTGGGCTTCCTGTCCAGCAACCGGCTGTTTCCCGGCGTACTGGTCACTACTGAAGTGTGGAAGAACTTTGGCTTCAATACGATTATCTATATGGCTGCGCTAACCTCCATCAATCCGGATTTATATGAAGCGGCCATGATTGACGGAGCCAGCCGCTGGCGGCAGATCTGGCATGTTACGCTGCCCGGCATTCGTCCCACAATCATTCTTCTGGCTACTCTGAGTCTCGGCAATGTGCTGAACGCCGGGTTTGAGCAGGTATTCATGCTGCTCAATCCGCTGGTGGTCGATTCCGGCGATATCCTGGATACGCTGGTCTACCGGCTGGCCTTCAATCAGGCGCAGTACAGCGTAGCGACAGCCGTAGGACTGTTTAAATCCCTGGTGTCCGGAGTACTTATTTCAGTTTCCTATTATATGGCTTATAAGTTTGCCGATTACCGCATTTTTTGAAAGGGGGAGCAAGGGTGAAATACCGTTTGAACGGCAGCACCGTGTTCGCAGTATTCAACAAAGTGTTTCTCATTCTCTTGGGAATCCTCTGCATTGCGCCGATTGTCAATACGTTAGCCATTTCCTTCAGCTCCGCCTCGGCGGTGGCGATGGGGAAGGTACGGTTTTTTCCGTCGGACTTTTCACTGGACGCTTATAAATTTATCGCTACCCGTCCGGAATTCCTAAGATCCTTGGGCGTGGCTGTGATCCGGGTGCTTGTAGGGAGCGCCCTGCAGATGCTGGTTACTTTTATTTCGGCTTATCCCCTTTCCAGGGAGAACAGGGATTTCAGCATGCGGACGTTTTATGTATGGTTTTTCATGTTCACCATCCTGTTCAGCGGAGGCATTGTGCCCCTGTACATGCAAGTGAAATCCCTCCACATGCTGGATACCATGATGGTACTGGTCCTGCCGACAGCCCTGGCGGTCTTCAACATCGTTCTGATGATCAATTTCTTCAGAGGACTGCCCCGGGAACTGGATGAGTCCTTCCGCATAGATGGAGCCGGACACTGGACCATCCTGTGGCGGTTATACTTCCCGCTGTCCTTGCCTGCTTTTGCGACCATCCTGCTGCTGGCTATGGTAGGGCATTGGAATAGCTGGTTTGACGGAATGATCTTCATGAACCAGACCGAGAACTATCCGCTCGCCACCTATTTGCGCTCCATTATTGTCAGCTTCGATTTCAGCAATGTGAGGTCTGAGGATGCCGCACTCCTGGCCAGCATCTCACCGCGCACGACCAAGAGCGCACAGATCATTCTGGCCACGTTGCCCATCTTGTGTGTATACCCTTTTTTACAGCGTTATTTCGTGTCTGGTCTCGTTCTGGGAAGCGTGAAGGGATAGTTCCAAAAACTATTTACAGTAGGAGAAATGGATTATGCAGAAAATTGCCAGCGGAATCTTTAAGCTGACCTTCGGAACACCCGAAGAATTTACACCGGTATCGGTATTGAAGCCTGTCACATGTCTCGAAGCGCTGAATGCGCTTGAAGATCATCCGCTTCCCTTTCTAAGGGAGGATATTCATTTTCAACCGCGCCAGGGCTCCGTATTGCTGGAGATTCCCTTGGAGCCGGAAGAGGAAGTATACGGTTTGGGCTTACAGCTTAAATCGTTCAGACAGAGCGGCAGCAAGAAGAAGCTGCGCACGAATTCCGACCCGTCCGCGGATCTGGGAGACTCCCATGCGCCGGTTCCCTTTTATGTAAGTACTGCCGGTTATGCCATTCTGGTGGATACGGCCCGGTACGCGACCTTTTTCAGCGGAGGGTGCAAGAGAGTTGGCAGCAAGCAGGATCTGGAAGGCTTCGAATCGGCAGGCACCGAGAAGGGGCACTGGGAAGTGAAAAAGGGAAGCGGCAATATGCTGGTGGATATCCCTGCGGCGCAAGGAGTAGATATTTATGTGTTTTGCGGCGGGGATATGAAGGACGCGGTCAGCCGCTATAATCTGTTCAGCGGCGGCGGGGCGTTACCTCCGATGTGGGGATTGGGTGTCATGTACCGTGCAGACTGGCATGCGGATCAGGAGGATGTCCTGCAGTTAGCCCGGCAAATCAGGGAAGATGAGATGCCCTGCGACATGTTTGGTCTGGAGCCCGGCTGGCAGACGAACGCCTACTCCTGCACCTATGTGTGGGACAGCAACAGATTTCCGGATGAGAAAAGGCTGATCCAGGATCTGAATGATATGGGGTACCGGCTTAATCTGTGGGAACATGCTTATGTGCATCCTGATAGTCCTGTCTTCCCGGAGCTGAAGCCTTATTCGGCCGACAGCTATGTATGGGACGGTCTGGTGCCGGATTTCACGCAAGCTGAGGCCCGGAAAGCCTTCACGGACATCCATCAGCCCTTCATTGAGGCGGGGTTGTCAGGCTTCAAGCTGGATGAATGTGATAACGGCGATTATATCGGCAACTGGGGTTTTCCCGATTTCGCCCGTTTTCCGGGAGGGGCGGACGGGGAGCAGATGCACAGCTTGTTCGGCCAGCTCTATCAGCAAACGATGCTCGCCCCGTTCAAGGCAGCGGATCGCCGGACCTATGGACAGGTGCGCGCTTCCCATGCGCTCGCGGCGCCCTATCCCTATGTACTGTACAGCGACCTCTACGATCATGAAGACTTCGTACGGGGGCTGGCCACAGCGTCCTTCTCAGGCCTGCTCTGGTCGCCGGAGGTCCGTCAGACAGCAACGAGGGAAGAGCTGCTGCGCCGGATTGGCGCTGTGATTTTCTCGCCTCTGGCGGTGCTTAACTGTTATATGATTCCTTCGCCGCCATGGAAGCAATTCGATCATGACAAGAACCATGCCGGTGAATGGCTGGAGGATTGGCCCCAACTGGCGCAGCAATGCAGAAAGCTTCTGCAAATCCGAATGAGTCTGATTCCTTACTTGTATGCCGCATTTGGCAGATACCGCCAGCAGGGAGTACCCCCTATACGTCCCTTGGTGATGGATTACCCGGGTGACTCTGAGGTGCTGGATTGCTTCGACCAGTTCATAGTTGGAGAGGATCTTATGGCTGCTCCTGTTGTCTATGGTAACGGTGACACACGTAAAATCTACCTGCCTCAAGGCCGCTGGTACGAACGATTGAACGGAGAGTGGCTGAACGGCGGACAATGGATCACCCGCCAGGTTGCTGAGGATGAAGTTCCTCTGTATATCAAACAGGGCGCGCTAATTCCTTGGGCAGAGCCCGTTCTATGTGTCCGGGACAACACCGTTTTTAATGTAGAGCCCGTTCTGTACGGTGCGGAAGCAGGGGAATGCTCGCTTTTATGTGATGATGCAGTAAGCTATTCCATGATTTCTGAGAGCCTGCCTTTTGCCACAATTAAGGTGACCCAAGAAGGCGGTCTGAGCATAGATGAACAAGACATAATCTCTGAGCGCTATAGTATAGCCGGTGTGAAATACGTCCCGGATGGGGAGAGGGGCTGAACCGGGGACATGGCCGTCGATCTCATAGGCCTAGATATAGGGTCAACAGGAACGAAATGCCTGATCATGGCTCCAACGGGTGAGGTGCTGGCCCAGGCATACAGGGAATACCCCATGGAATCGCCGGAAAACGGCTGTTATGAGCTGAGTCCGCAGCGGGTGTGGGAAGCGGTTCAAGCTGTGATCAGTTCCGCAATGAACAAGTATGACAGACCGCCTGCCATGCTTGCCGGACTGTCCGTTTCTTCCTTTGGGGAGGCTGCCGTTCTGCTCGACAGCGGGGGCTGCGTGCTTGGAAACAGCCTGCTGTATATTGACAAGCGGGGAAGCGAGCAACTGGAGGTTTTGGTGGAGCATATCGGAGAAGAGAACATCATCGGCAAGACGGGTCTTCATCCCCATCCGATGTACACCCTCTCCAAATTGATGTGGTACCGGGAAGAGCGGCCGGACATTTATGAGCGGCTTCACACCTTTCTGCCGTTTGGATCATTCATTCTCTATAAGCTGGGTGCAGGACCGGTAATCGACTATTCGCTGGCGTCCAGAACGCTGGCCTTTGATGTCCACCGGCTTGAGTGGGATGAGGAGATTATCCGGGCGTCAGGCTTAAGGAGCGGGATATTTCCCCAGGCGCTGGAGCTTGGATCACGGCTGGGCAATATATCACCCGCAGCGGCTGAGGCGCTGGGGTTGCCTGCCCACCTTCAGCTGGTGCTCGGCGGACATGACCAGGTATGCGCTGCCATTGGCGCGGGAGTCACGGAAGAAGGCTCGGCCGTAGACGGCATTGGCACCGTAGAGTGCATCACGCCGGTCTTTCATAAAATGCAGGTCAATGATAAGGCGCTTGCGCTTAGCAAGCTGGCGCTGGTTCCTTATATCCAGGGAAGTTATACCACCTATGCGTTTAATTTCACTGGCGGCTCACTGCTCAAGTGGTACAGGGACCAGTTCGGTTATGAAGAGAAATGTGCGGCAGATGAGTCCGGCCGGAGTGTCTATGAGATTATGGGCGAGAGCGCCGGAGAAGGTCCTACAGACATTTTGGTACTGCCGCATTTTGCCGGCTCAGGCACTCCATACATGAATCCGGCTGCGGTTGGGGTCATCGCGGGCTTGAATTTCAACACCACGAAGGGTGAACTGTACAGAGCCTTGATGGAGGGCGTCACCTATGAGATGAGGCTCAATCTGGATTGTCTGGAGCAAGCGGGTATGCGTATCAGAGAACTAAAAGCCTGCGGCGGCGGTGCCAAGTCCGCCCTGTGGCTGCAAATCAAGGCGGACATCATGAACAGGGCCGTCATCGCCCTTGATATCGAAGAGGCGGGTATTCTAGGAGCGGTTATTCTGGCCGGGGTGGCGCTGGGAGTGTTCCCTTCCTATGCAGAAGCTGCCCGCCGTTTGGTGAAAATGGGCACTACCTTCTATCCGCGCCCTGAGAACCGTAGGCACTATGACGAGAATTACGCCAAATATAAACGGCTGTATCAAGCAGTGAATAACGTCATGTCGAACCCATAGGAGATGCTGAAGAATGCCATTAGTGACCCTGAAAGAGTTAATGAAGGATGCCGAAGCCAAGCGTTATGCCGTCGGCGCGTACAATGTGATTAATTTGGAGATGATCCGGGGAATCATTGCCGGGGCCGAGGAGGCGCGTTCACCGGTCATTCTGTCCTTTGCGGAAGTGCATATTCCGCTTGTTCCGCTGGAGGTGATCGCTCCAATTATACTGGCGGCTGCGAGGCAAGCGCAGGTTCCCGTTGCGGTACACCTGGATCACGGCCAGGATCACGAAATTCTGATCCGGGCGATGCAGCTCGGCTTCTCGTCGGTGATGTTCGATGGCGCGCATCTGCCGCTGGAGGAGAATATCCGCCAGACCAATGAGATCAGCAAAATCGCCAAGGCGCTCGGAGTTTCCGTAGAAGCCGAACTTGGCAAGATTCTGCGTCCGGAGGGCGGCGGAGCGGAGGAAGAGATCGAAGAATATGATCCGGACGATGTTTACACCAATCCCCAAGAAGCACAAACCTTTATTGAACATACCGATGTCGATGCGCTCGCCGTTGCTTACGGGACTGCGCACGGTGTTTATCTGACAGAACCGGTTCTGGATTTTGAGCGTTTGAAGCTCATCAAAGAGCTTACCGGCCTGCCGCTGGTGATGCATGGCGGGTCCGGACTGGATGAAGCCGCCTATATCACCTCCATACAGTGCGGCATCCGCAAGCTCAACTATTATTCCAATATGGCGCATGAAGTGGCGAATACCCTCCAGGCGAAATTGGCGGCCAACAGCGCGAAGCAGCACAAAAGCTATTATCATGACATATCCAGATGGGCTATGGAAGCAGTGCAGCAGGATATCGTGCGCACGATGAGAATTTTCGGGAGTGCCGGACAAGCCTGAGGCTTGCCTTCCCGGGTGCAGGAGGAATGGCGGTATGGCAAGACTTTATGGCAGAGAATGGACCCGGCGCGAGCTGGAGGCCAGAGTTGGCCGAATAGAGCAGCTTGCGGGAGTGCAGCCCTTTGTAATGAGAGAGGGGCCGGAGGCCGGTCAGGAAGTGTTCCGCGTGCGGACGGGCTCAGGCCTCTCCTATTGGGTGCATCCCGGGAAAGGAATGGATATCTCTTTGGCTGAATTTTGCGGCATTCCGGTTAGCTGGTCTGCCGCCAACGGCGATCCCCATGCTGCTTATTTCAGGGAAGAAGGGAATCATTGGCTGCAGACGGCTTCCGGCGGTTTGCTGATGACTTGCGGCTTGTCGCAGGCGGGTGCGGCCGGCCGGGACGAATACGGAGCTTATGGATTGCATGGGCAGATCCATCATACACCCGCACGCCAGGCTTCATATCAGGCGGAATGGCAAGGCAATGAATATGAGATGCGCCTGCGGGGAGTCGTAGAGGAGACGTCCATTTTTGGACATAAGCTGCGTTTGACCCGCACGATTACAAGCAGGCTTGGAGAGAACAGTTTGCAGCTTTGCGATAGCGTGGAGAATGCAGGCTTTACCCCGGCCCCGCATCTGATGCTGTATCATTTCAACTTTGGCTTTCCGCTGCTTGCAGAGGATACCAGGATCATCTTGCCGGAGAGCAGCTGTGCTCCGCGTGATGATGATATGGAGATATCACGGATACATGAATGGCAGGCGCCGGATCAACGTTTCAAGGAACAAGTGTACTACCATGAGCCATTGGAGCGGCAAACATACATCTGCGCTCAAATCAGCAGCCCTTCTTTTCCTGTACCCGGCTTATCCTCTTCTGCGGGAGGCCTGACGGCAGAGCTGAAGTGGGATCAGCGGACGCTGCCCAGACTGGTGCAGTGGAGAATGCCCGGAGCAGGCGAACATGTGCTGGGACTCGAGCCGTCCAATTGCTGGACCCGGGGGAGAGCGGAAGAGCGCGGAGCGCATTCTTCGAAGCTGCTGGAGCCTGGAGAAGCCGTTCATTACGAAATTGAATTGAAATTCAAAACGAGTTGAACAAACGGAGGAATTTGATATGCTGCAGGCTAAGCCTTATGTATTCTGGTTTGTCACAGGGAGCCAAGGTTTGTACGGAGAGGATGTACTTGAGCAGGTGGAGGAGAATTCCAGGAGAATGGTCGAGGAGTTAAACCGCGAAGGGGGCCTCCCGTATCCGATCCAATTCCGCGAAACGGTTACGGCTCCGGAAGCGATTCTGCGAGTTTGCCTTGAAGCCAATTCCAGCGGGACCTGCGCGGGGGTGATCACATGGATGCACACCTTCTCTCCGGCCAAAATGTGGATCTCGGGGCTGACCCAGCTGCGCAAGCCGCTGCTGCATCTCCATACCCAATACAATATCGAGATTCCCTGGGACAGTATTGATATGGAGTTTATGAACTTGAACCAGGCGGCGCATGGCGACCGTGAGTTCGGATTCATCGGCGCCCGCCTGCGAATGCCCAGAAAGATTATTGCAGGCCACTGGAAGGATGAAGAGGTGCGTGCAAGAATCGGAGGGTGGATGAAGACGGCGGCGGGTTATACCGGGAGCCAGACGATGAGAATCGCCAGGTTCGGCGATAATATGCGTGATGTCGCGGTGACGGAAGGCGATAAGGTGGAGGCGCAAATCAAGCTGGGGTGGACGGTCAACGGTTATCCGGCCGGCGATCTGGCTGAACGGGTTCGGAGTGTAAGTGATGCCAAGCTGCGTACGCTGATGGATGAATACGCCGAATTGTACGATTTTACGGATCAGGGTCGCGCCGATGGCGCTGAACGGGAAGCCATTCGTGAACAGGCGCGGATGGAGATTGCGCTGAGCGAATTTTTGGAGGAGGGCGGATATACAGCGTTCGTGACCAGCTTCCAGGACCTGCATGGACTGAAGCAATTGCCGGGGCTGGCGGCACAGCGGCTGATGGCGGCAGGCTACGGCTTTGGCGGTGAAGGCGACTGGAAGACGGCCGCGCTGGTACGGATGATGAAGATTATGGCCGGGAATCAAGGCACCTCTTTCATGGAGGATTATACGTATCATCTGCAAAAGGGCAATGAAATGGTGCTGGGTTCCCATATGCTGGAGATCTGCCCGTCCCTGGCTGCCGACAAACCAAGGATTGAAGTGCATCCCTTGTTTGTCGGCGGGAAGGAAGCTCCGGCGCGTCTAATATTTGGCGGCGCAAGCGGCACAGGAATCAATGCTACCCTGGTGGATATGGGCGACCGGTTCCGCCTGATCGTCAATGAAGTGAATGCCGTACAGAATGAACATAGAATGCCTCATCTGCCGGTAGCGCGCCTCCTCTGGCAGCCGCAGCCGTCCTTGACCCGTGCATCGGAAGCCTGGATTCTGGCCGGGGGTGCACATCACTTCGCCTTTTCCTTCCACACAACGAGTGAACAGCTCCGGGATTGGGCGCGCATGGCAGGAATCGAGTGTCTTGTCATCGACGCCTCCAGCACCTTGATTTCACTTGAAAATGAGCTGCGCTGGAATGACCTGTATTACAGGTTGAATCATTAGCCGGATTAAGCTTAATCAGTCAAAGACCCGCTTCCTGCCACAATCAGCAGGTGCGGGTCTTTTGCTGCATATATCTCCCTCCATCGACAAGCGCATTGAATTGTAAGGCCGTCTACAATATAATTAAAAACGTTATCCGGGCGCTTTAGCCCTTTAAACAGGAGGGATATTCATTATGAGCATCACCGTCAAAGATGTGCAGCATGTGGCCAAGCTGGCCCGACTGCAATTAAGCCCGGAAGAAGAGGCTACCTTCACCGAACAAATGAATGCTATTTTACAATATGCCGAGAAATTGAATGAGCTGGATACTGAAAATGTAGAGCCGACCACTCATGTGCTGCAGGTCAGTAATGTGATGCGTGACGATGTAGTCAAGGAGAGCCTGTCCCAGGAGGCAGCGCTGCTTAACGCACCGGAAGATGAAGACGGACACTTTAAGGTTCCCGCTGTTCTGGAATAACTAAAGCCTGAGAGGAGGAAGCAAGTTGAGCCTGTTTCAATATCGATTACCTGAAGTACATAACATGCTGCACAGTAAAGCGGTCTCGGTCAGTGAGCTGACGGAAGCGTCGCTTTCTGCCATTGCGGAGCATGACAGTAAGGTTCATGCTTTTTTGACACTGAATGAAGAGGGTGCCCGTGATCAAGCACGCGCACTAGATGACAAGCTGGCTTCCGGAGCCGCGCGCGGTCTGCTGTTCGGACTTCCTGCCGGAATCAAGGATAATATTGTCACCAAAGGTCTGCGCACCACCTGTGCCAGCCAGTTCCTGACCAATTTCCAGCCGGTTTACGATGCCACAGTAGTTTCCAAGCTGCGCCAGGCCGATGCCGTAACGATCGGCAAGCTGAACATGGACGAGTTCGCCATGGGCGGCTCGAATGAGAATTCCAGCTTCGGCGCTGTGCGAAATCCATGGGATTTGGAGTGTGTTCCCGGCGGGTCGAGCGGTGGTTCGGCAGCGGCGGTTGCGGCCGGAGAAGTGTTCTTCACCCTCGGCTCCGACACCGGCGGCTCGATCCGCCAGCCGGCTTCCTATTGCGGAGTGGTCGGCCTTAAGCCAACGTACGGGTTAGTGTCGCGTTATGGTCTGGTGGCATTTGCTTCCTCACTGGATCAGATTGGCCCGATTACCCGGACCGTTGAGGATTCCGCGTATGTACTGCAGGCGATTGCCGGCTATGACGCCCAGGATTCCACCTCGGCCAAGGTCAGCATTCCGGATTACCTGAGCTCGCTGACCGGCGATATCTCCGGTTTGCGTATTGCAGTGCCGAAGGAATACATCGGCGAAGGCGTAGATGCATCGGTCCGCGAATCTGTGCTGTCAGCGCTTAAAGTTCTTGAAGGTCTTGGCGCCGTGTGGGAAGAAGTTTCTCTTCCGCATACTGAATATGCCGTAGCCGCTTATTATCTGCTCTCCTCTTCGGAGGCTTCCTCCAACCTGGCCCGTTTTGACGGCGTCCGCTATGGGGTTCGTGTAGACAATGGCGGCGGTTTGCTGGATCTGTACCATAACTCCCGCAGCCAAGGCTTCGGTCCTGAAGTCAAACGCCGGATTATGCTCGGCACCTATGCGCTCAGCTCCGGATATTATGATGCTTACTATTTGAAGGCGCAGAAGGTACGCACCTTGATTAAGCAGGATTTTGATGAAGTGTTCAAGAAATATGATGTCGTAATCGGCCCGACTGCGCCAACCACAGCCTTTAAGCTGGGCTCGCAGACCGAAGATCCGCTGACCATGTACCTGAATGATATCCTGACCATACCTGTCAGTCTGGCTGGTATTCCTGCTATCAGCATCCCTTGCGGCTTCGCAGAAGGCCTGCCTGTCGGCTTGCAGATTATCGGCAAGGAGTTTGACGAGAGTACGGTACTGCGCGTTGCGCATGCCTTTGAACAACATACAGAGCATCACAAGGCCCGTCCGCAAATGTAGCTACCAGTTTGAGTATATGCCCACAAAACTTTTAAGGGATGAGATTATCTATGTCTAAATATGAAACGGTCATCGGGCTTGAAGTTCATGTGGAGCTTCATACCAAGTCCAAAATCTTCTGCGGCTGCTCCACAGAATTCGGCGCTCCGCCCAATACACATACCTGTCCGGTCTGTCTCGGCCACCCCGGCGTATTGCCGGTTCTTAACCGCCAGGCCGTAGAGTACGCGATGAAAGCGGCGATGGCGCTTAACTGTACGATTGGCGATGTCAGCAAATTCGACCGCAAAAACTATTTTTACCCCGATTCGCCAAAAGCGTACCAGATTTCGCAATATGACCAGCCTATCGGCCTGAACGGCTGGATTGATATTGAAGTGAACGGAGAGACCAAACGGATCGGCATCACCCGTCTTCATCTGGAGGAAGATGCGGGCAAGCTGACTCATGTGGACGGCGGCTTTGCTTCACTGGTTGACTTCAACCGGGTGGGGACTCCGCTTATTGAAATTGTCTCTGAGCCCGATCTGCGTTCACCGGAGGAGGCGCGCGCCTATCTGGAGAAGATCCGCGCCATTATGCAGTACTGCGATGTATCCGATGTGAAGATGGAAGAGGGCTCGATGCGCTGCGATGCCAATATCAGCCTGCGGCCGGAAGGCCAGGAGGAATTCGGCATCCGGGCAGAGCTGAAGAACATGAACTCCTTCCGCGGCGTACTCCGTGGTTTGGAGTATGAGCAGTTCCGTCAAGGCGAGATTCTGGACGACGGGGGGATCGTTGTCCAGGAGACCCGCCGCTGGGATGAAGCTGGAGGCAAGACCTTGTCTATGCGCGGTAAGGAAGAAGCGCATGACTACCGTTATTTCCCGGACCCGGATCTTATCGTGCTGCATATTAGCGAGTCTTGGAAGGAACAGATCCGCGCGACCATTCCGGAGCTTCCGGATGCGCGGCAGGCCCGTTACAGTGAAGAATTTGGCCTGACCGCCTATGATGCCGGAGTCCTTACTTCATCCAAGCCGCTCGCTGATTTCTTCGAGGGCAGTCTGGCCTACACACAGGATGCCAAGGCTGTCGCCAACTGGATGATGGGAGACCTGCTGGGATACTTGAACAGCAATAATCTGGAATTATCCCAGGTGAAGATTACGCCGCAGGGGCTGGGTGAAATGATAGGCCTGATCGCAGGCGGAACCATCAGCAGCAAAATTGCCAAGACCGTCTTCAAAGAAATGCTGGAGAGCGGTAAGCTGCCGGCAGTTATCGTTGAAGAGCAGGGGCTGGTCCAGATCAGTGATGAAGGGGCAATCAAAAAAATTGTCCAGGATGTGGTCGCTGCTAATCCGCAATCTGTCGAAGACTACAAGGCCGGCAAGAAACAAGCGATCGGCTTCCTCGTTGGCCAGGTTATGAAAGAAAGCAAAGGGAAAGCAAACCCCGGTCTTGTTAACACACTGCTCGCTGACGTATTGAACAGCTAGGGGCTGCTTTTGGCTAATAGATTGGGTAATAAGTCATAGAATCATGAGCACAGGGCTTGTCGGCAACGGCAGGCCCTCTGCAGTATATAAGGGGACTGTACGGATGGATACAATAGTGAAGCTGGATCTGCAGGATGAGATAACGCTGGATGAGCTCTGGAGTCTTCAGCATAAGGCGTACCGCCTGGAAGCGGAGATCATAGGGTTCCGTGATATTCCGCCGCTGCTGGAGACCAGAGACATGCTGAGCCGGGTTAAAGAGGACTTCTACGGCTGTCTCGACGACAATGAGGAGCTCATGGGGGCTGTTGCAGTAATGGAGGAGGCTCCCGGTAAGCTGACCGTTACACGCATGATGGTAAGTCCGGATCATTTTCGCCAAGGGGTGGCGGGCAGAATGTTAGAATTTATCTTTGCCCGTTATGCGGAAATGGAACAGTTTATCGTATCTACGGGGAAGCTGAATGTTCCGGCAGTAACGCTCTACACCAAACACGGGTTTATTCCTGCAGGTGTTGAAGAGGTAGCTCCGGGTGTGGAGCTGGTAGAATTTCACCGGAGCGGCAAGATTGAATGACAAGCGAAGCAAACGTTCTGAAAGGAGGAGTGCCGAGATGAATTCAGGTCAACATGATCATGAGAATAATCCCGTGCAGGATGAAGAGAAGGAAGCTGATTTGCAGGAAGCTGAAGCTGGTGGAGCACCTAATGCCCCTTATATCCCTCCCCGCCAAAAGCGGCGTCCCCGCAAACGCAAATTTATAGCCGGCCTGCTGGCTGCAGTTATTCCCGGCACGGGACATCTGTATCTCGGGCTGCTCCGTAAAGGAATTTCGTTTATCTTTCTTATTCTGCTGGATATTGTGGCGCTGCTGTATTTCTCATCCATCGGAATGCAGATCAATGTACCGCTGCTAATTTTGCTGGCGCTCCTGATCCCGGCATTGTACTTCTATAATGTGTTCGATGTGCTCCAGTCTGCAGACCGGATATTGCGGTTCCCTGAAGAGCATGACCCTGAACTATCGGATATGAAGGATTCTGCAAAGAATACAGGGCGCCGGGTGAGAATCAGCGAGCCGGGAGTTTCCTTTGGTCTGCTGCTGCTCATTGGCGGGGCGCTGCTCTTCCTTTTCCGCCAGAAGCCGCCCTGGCTTCAAGTGTTCATTGAGAACTCCGCAGGTGCAACCGTAGCGGTTCTGCTGATGATTCTGGGCCTGCTTCTGGGTGTACGGGAGATTGCTAAGGACTCGGGCGCACGTCTGAGCAAGGAACGGCGGAGCCGGCGTGTGGGCAGATATACTGCCTCCGCAGTGCTGATTAGTGTCGGAGTTCTGTTGCTCATGGATTGGCGTGACGGAACTGATTATATGATGCTGCTGCTGAAATGGTGGCCTGTTATTCCGGTATTATGGGGAGTGGAGTATCTGCTGATCCACTTCTTTTCCCGCCGCCGCAGCCAGAACGTCACTACTGCCAGAGCCCGTATGGACCTGCGCGGACTGTTCTCGGCCATCCTGCTCTCGGCATGCGTATTTATCGTAACGGAGCAGGAGCATTATCTGCATCTTTGGAACCGGGTCAGTCTTAATTTGACTGTAGCGGCAGTTGATTATGGAGAAGCTGAAGGAAGCCGTTATGAGAAGGCTCCGCTTATTGTTCCAGTTGAACTGAATACTTCCGGAATCAATATTGATGCGATTAACGGGGATATTCTGATCCACCGGGCTGCTGTGGAGGATATTGAGATTACAGCTACAGTCTGGGTGGATCAGCTGGACGGGGTGCTTGCCGAATCCATAGCGGATCAGTCTTTTGTCGATGTGACAGAAGACACGACGATCAAGATCACTCCCCAGGGGAAGGCGTACGGTGAATCCGGCAAACGCCAGCCGCGGATAGATCTGGACATTTCCCTGCCCGAGGACCGACGGTTTGATCTGGGGATACGCACGATGAACGGCGGTATTACTCTGCAGAACGTGGAGGCTATTTCAGATATCTCTCTGGAGACAGGGAACGGGGAGCTGATCCTGCACCGTATTTACGGCAATGTAAAAGGTAAAACCCTCAATGGCGCAGTACGCGCCAGAAACGTACAGGGGAGTGTTGAACTGACTACAAGCGGTGGAGATATGGGGGCCTGGGAGGTTAGCGGGGCTCTGAAGCTGTCATCGGCAGTCGGTAATATATCGGCAACGGATAGCGGAGATGCACTGGATCTTTCCACGAAGAACGGCAATGTGGAGGTAGCCAGAGCCAGAACGAAGCTGCATGCCGAATCTTTGAACGGCAGAATCAACATTCGTTCGAACGACTTCGGCGGAGATTGGGATATCTACAGTGCTGTCGGAGATATCGATCTCTACTTGCCGCTTACGGGTAATTATACGGTGGAGGGCTCAAGCGGGTACGGGGATATTGTAACGGACCTGCCGGGACTTGTAATCGACAAAAAAAACCTCTCCGGCCAGATCGGAACGGGTGAGTTCAAGCTTCGTGTGGATGGAAACAGCAATCTAAATGTGAGCAAATATTGAATTAAGTAATTTTTATTATATAATAATAAATATAATGTAAGGACTTCGTTGACAACATTGAAAGCCCGGTCTTACAATTACATTAGAGTTATTATTAAGTTGTATAATTAAAGGCGGTGGCATGGATGGGTAGTGGCGTACAGCATGCATTGGAGCAACTGAAGACAACCGGTGTCCGTATTACGCCTCAGCGTCATGCGATTCTTACGTACCTGATGGAAGCGATGAATCATCCTACGGCAGACGATATTTACCGAGCGCTTGAGCCTCAGTTTCCCAGTATGAGTGTGGCAACGGTGTATAACAATCTTAAGATGTTTATAGAAGCGGGTATGGTCCGCGAGCTGACCTACGGTGATAATTCCAGCCGTTTCGATGCCAATGTGTCTGATCATTATCATGTCATTTGCCAGGAATGCGGTAAGATTGAGGATTTCAGCTATTCTTCTCTCCATGAGGTAGAGGAGCGTGCCGAATTGGCCACAGGCTTTAAGATTCATGGATTACGTATGGAACTGTATGGTGTTTGCAAATGCTGCAACGAGAAGCAGCACTAAGATATGGAATTGCAGGCGTGTAGAATCCGAGTGCGGATTCTACACGCTTTTTTCTATGGAGCTGTTACAAAAATACAAAGCTTCCAGCAGTTTGGCGCAACCAATAGGGCCGCGATGTCGTATACTTAACAGAAGTGCTATCTGATTATAAATTTATCATACTGTTTGGAGGATATATTTTGGACAGAAGACAGAGACAAAGACGCGTCAAAAAGCGTGGAAGTCTTTTTCGCCGCTTATTGGGACTTGTCATTATAGCTGCCGCAGCCTTTTGGGTTGTTTATTATGTATTACCGAACCGTCAGCATCTGGATCCGGATTGGAAGGGGCTGGAGAAGCCTGTTTTTGTTAAGGGAGAGCTTACCGGATACTCAGCCTCAGGGACAGGGGACAGCCTGCTATTACCACTGCCGCTATTACAGGAATACGTAGATTCATCTATCCGTTACGAGGAAAAGAGCAAGTCTGTGATTCTGTCGACAGACAGCAGTCTTTTATATATGCAGGAAGATTCAACAGCAGCAAGTTTGAACAATGAGCCCCTGCAGCTTCGTCTTGCGCCTGAAGAGAAGGATGGGGTGACATATCTTCCGGCTGATACACTGGAGGACCTATATGGCTTTGAGGTAGACGAGGATAGCAGTACAGGTGCCGTTCTGTTAATGACTGCCGGCGAAACGGTGCCGTTAGGCAAGGTGAAGGGTAAGGAAGGCGGACGGACCAAAGCGCTACGCAGCGGAGCCTCCGTACATGCGCCAATCCTTGCTGATATGCCGCCGGGAGCCACAGTGAGAATCTGGAATTCAGACATCAAAGGCTGGCTGTATGTGCAGCTGGAAAGCGGATATACAGGGTTCGTCAAGGCGGATGATATTCTAGCAGCCGGGAATAGAACAGTAGTGCAGCAGCCTGTGGCTCCTACCCGTGCCGAACGCAGCTGGAAAGGAAAGCCCGTTAATATGTTCTGGGAGGCAGTCTACGAACGCAAGCCGAATCCTGCGAAATTCGCTGATTTGCCAGGAATTAATGTGGTTAGTCCAACATGGTTCAGCATTATCGATGTTAATGGTAATGTTCGCAGCCAGGCTGACAGCGCCTATGTGGAGTGGGCTCATACCCAGGGCATGGAGGTATGGGGACTGCTCAGCAACAGCTTTGAGGCGGACCTGACTACGGAGGCACTATCCACGTATGACAGGCGGATGAATACAATTGTGCAGATGCTGAAGTATGCGGATCTGTACAACCTGGACGGTATTAATATCGACTTTGAGAATGTATATACCAAGGACGGACCTAATGTAACCCAATTCATGCGGGAACTGAAGCCCATGGCTCAGAGCCGGAATCTGATTGTCTCTATTGATGTAACTCCGAAATCAAACAGTGAAATGTGGTCCTTGTTCCTGGATCGCCGGGCGCTTGGAGCCGTGTCGGATTTCCTGATTGTGATGGCTTACGATGAGCATTGGGCGGCTAGTCCGGTTGCCGGTTCTGTAGCTTCCCTGCCGTGGGTGAAGAATTCTATAAGCCGTATTATTGAAGAGGATGCAGTCCCTGCCGAGAAGCTGATTCTGGGGATACCATTGTACACTCGTATCTGGACCGAGAAGACCGAGAAAGGTGAAACCAAAGTAAGTTCCAAGGCCGTCAGTATGAATGCGGTCCAGGAGATACTTGCCGAGAAGAAGCTGACACCGGTTCTTGATAAGGAAGCAGGACAGAATTATGTGGAATACAAAGAAGAGGATGTTTTGCGCAAAATATGGATCGAGGATAAAGTTTCGCTGGCAGCCAGAGTCAATCTGGCGCAGTCCTTCGGCCTTGGCGGTGTAGCCTCATGGAATCGGAGCTTTGCCAATCCGGAAGCGTGGGAAGCACTCAAGGCAATTGCTGAATAATGCTTAGGTGGATTGATTATAAAACGGGTGTCGTCCAGTAGAGGACGACACCCGTTTTGTTTGTATCCGGCAGGAGATTATTTCTGTAAAGATTCATATGAATTCGATTATTGCTTCAATTGCTGGACTTCGAGTTCTTCAGCGGTAATTGTGGCTTGTGCAGGGTCCATCGTAAGGATGGTGTGACAGAACATACAGCGGTCCGTTTTGCCAAGCATTTTGGTCTGCTTATGGCATTCGGGACATTCCACCTGGACAGCACTGGTTGAGAGCATGCCCGCCCAGAAGTAGATGGCCAGACTGGCCATCATGGAGATTAGACCAATGACGAGACCGATAGCAGCGACAACCTTGCCTGCAGACCCCCAGAATACAATGCCTGCGGTTCCCATAATCATAAGACCCATACCCAGCATCGTAAGAAGCAGTCCCCAGGTGCGAAAAGCGTTGATTTTGGCCGATTTAAATTTCATGAGTATTATCTCCTAACTGAAATATAGTTCGGTTGTCCAGGAGGAACTGACATGAATATGTAGAATATCATTTATGTAAAGAGAATTATAACTGACTGGATGCAAAATCGCCAAATTTGATGGAGGGAAGTATGGAACTGTCCAATTTGACCCTATTAAGTGGGGAGACATTTGATGAGAATGTTCTTGGAGCCGTTGCTTTGCGGCAAAGAGGCAATGACACATTTCAGAGCGCGCTGCTGCACGACTTTGATATGATGGTGCTCATGCTGCATGAGGAACAGGAGACAGAGCGAATTATAACCCACACCATTGCCGGGGACAGGCGGACGCAATCCGTGCATGTGGGTCTATCTGCTTTGGAACGCGCTGTGATGGCAGGGGACAATAATGAACTCCTTACCAGTTTAATGTCCGGTGAGGTGATCTGGGACCCTAAGGGAATATTGGCGGAGATGCGGAAGGAACTCATTCAGTTTCAAGGTCCGCTGAAAGAGCGGGTATTGTTTATGGAATTCTCCCGGTTTCTACATATGTATGTGAAGTCGAAACGTTACCTTGAAGCAGGCTGTACTATGGATGCTTATAACTGCGTGCTGATCGCTCTATACCATTGGGCACGTATTGAAGTGAGCGAGGCCGGATATTTTCCGGAACCCGCAGTTTGGGGACAGGTCAAGAATTTGAATTCTCCGGTTCATAAGTTATATGAAGAACTGACAGTAAGTACAGAAACGCTGGAACAGAGAGTCGAACTGATTTTGCTGGCCTGCGAGTTTGCGTTAATGTCAAAAATGGCGGATTGTTGCGCTATGCTTCTCCATATCCTGAGCAGCCGCAAGGAGGCTTGGAGTATTAAAGAACTTCTGCAGCATTCAGGACTGAGCCAGCTCCAGGCAGAGCTGCCGCTTGTTCTGCGCAAGCTTGTATCGCGTTCATTAATTAGAGAAATTACTTCTTGGGCTGTTGAGGCCGGGGACGGGCATGCAATTCGGTATACCCTTTAGTTAGGTGGCTGTCCACGGACATGAATAGACCTATAATAGAAAAAGTAAGCAGGAGGATGGAGAGAGGTAGTGTACTCTCTTTTTTTATTTGTTCCTTGCTGCATGAGCGCAGAAAATGAGGGGAATATTTAGGGTTGACTAGGACGCAACTTATGTGATAAATTATAACTCGTCCCTCTGACATAACGATGCGCTGCAAAGCAGTCGTAAATCAGCCGAAAAAAGAAATCAAAAAAAAGGTTGACTAAAACGAGGGCGCTGTGATATATTATAAAGGTCGCTGCTGAAACAAACAACGGCGACAAACGATGAGACATTGATCTTTGAAAACTGAACAACGAGTGAGTAGGAAATCACGAAAGTGACTTCCAAAAATAGAGAATGAAAATTCTCGTCAGATGTTTCAAAATGAGCAATCGCTCTTTCTAAATACAATTTGGAGAGTTTGATCCTGGCTCAGGACGAACGCTGGCGGCATGCCTAATACATGCAAGTCGAGCGGAGTTATGAAGGAGCTTGCTCTGGATTAACTTAGCGGCGGACGGGTGAGTAACACGTAGGCAACCTGCCCTCAAGACTGGGATAACTACCGGAAACGGTAGCTAATACCGGATAATTTCTTTCCTCTCCTGAAGAGAGAATGAAAGGCGGAGCAATCTGCCACTTGGGGATGGGCCTGCGGCGCATTAGCTAGTTGGTGGGGTAACGGCTCACCAAGGCGACGATGCGTAGCCGACCTGAGAGGGTGAACGGCCACACTGGGACTGAGACACGGCCCAGACTCCTACGGGAGGCAGCAGTAGGGAATCTTCCGCAATGGGCGAAAGCCTGACGGAGCAATGCCGCGTGAGTGATGAAGGTTTTCGGATCGTAAAGCTCTGTTGCCAGGGAAGAACGTCCGGTAGAGTAACTGCTACCGGAGTGACGGTACCTGAGAAGAAAGCCCCGGCTAACTACGTGCCAGCAGCCGCGGTAATACGTAGGGGGCAAGCGTTGTCCGGAATTATTGGGCGTAAAGCGCGCGCAGGCGGTCATTTAAGTCTGGTGTTTAAACCTTGGGCTCAACCTGGGGTCGCACTGGAAACTGGGTGACTTGAGTACAGAAGAGGAAAGTGGAATTCCACGTGTAGCGGTGAAATGCGTAGATATGTGGAGGAACACCAGTGGCGAAGGCGACTTTCTGGGCTGTAACTGACGCTGAGGCGCGAAAGCGTGGGGAGCAAACAGGATTAGATACCCTGGTAGTCCACGCCGTAAACGATGAGTGCTAGGTGTTAGGGGTTTCGATACCCTTGGTGCCGAAGTTAACACAGTAAGCACTCCGCCTGGGGAGTACGGTCGCAAGACTGAAACTCAAAGGAATTGACGGGGACCCGCACAAGCAGTGGAGTATGTGGTTTAATTCGAAGCAACGCGAAGAACCTTACCAGGTCTTGACATCCCGATGAAAGCATTAGAGATAGTGCCCCTCTTCGGAGCATCGGAGACAGGTGGTGCATGGTTGTCGTCAGCTCGTGTCGTGAGATGTTGGGTTAAGTCCCGCAACGAGCGCAACCCTTGACTTTAGTTGCCAGCAGGTCGAGCTGGGCACTCTAGAGTGACTGCCGGTGACAAACCGGAGGAAGGTGGGGATGACGTCAAATCATCATGCCCCTTATGACCTGGGCTACACACGTACTACAATGGCCGGTACAACGGGAAGCGAAACCGCGAGGTGGAGCCAATCCCAGCAAAGCCGGTCTCAGTTCGGATTGCAGGCTGCAACTCGCCTGCATGAAGTCGGAATTGCTAGTAATCGCGGATCAGCATGCCGCGGTGAATACGTTCCCGGGTCTTGTACACACCGCCCGTCACACCACGAGAGTTTACAACACCCGAAGTCGGTGGGGTAACCCGCAAGGGAGCCAGCCGCCGAAGGTGGGGTAGATGATTGGGGTGAAGTCGTAACAAGGTAGCCGTATCGGAAGGTGCGGCTGGATCACCTCCTTTCTATGGAGAATCGTCACCTGCAACGGTGACATTCAAATCGGAAGCGTAAGCTTCCAAAACTCAGGTCTAGGCCTGTTACTCACTCGTTGGTCAGTTTTGAGAGTTTAAGCTCTCATCTTTAAACTGTCTGAATTTTCGAACATCACAGTCGTGATTGTCCCGAAACTTCAGCACCTTGATCCTTGAAAACTGGATACCGAAACGAATTTGCGTTTTAGAACATCTTTTAGCTGAAACTTGTGTAAGCAAGTTGAAATAGTTATTAGTGCAGAACGAAGGTTTTCGATTGTGCAGCGACCTTTGGCTTTGAATGTGTTGGTGAATGGAGCAATCCATGAGCGGCATTCAAAACAAGATGAGCAAGCAAGCGAAACACCGGAGTGACGGTTAAGCTAATAAGAGCACACGGAGGATGCCTAGGCGCCAGGAGCCGACGAAGGACGTGGCGAACAACGAAACTGCCTCGGGGAGCTGTAAGCAAGCTTTGATCCGGGGGTGTCCGAATGGGGAAACCCAGCTGTGGTAATTCGCAGTTACTCGTATCTGAATACATAGGATACGCAGAGGCAGACCAGGGGAACTGAAACATCTAAGTACCCTGAGGAAGAGAAAACAATAGTGATTCCGTCAGTAGCGGCGAGCGAACGCGGAACAGCCTAAACCAAGGGGCTTGCCTCTTGGGGTTGTGGGACGTCTCACATGGAGTTACAAAGGAATATGGTAGGCGAAGAGGTCTGGAAAGGCCCGCGATAGAGGTAAAAGCCCTGTAGCCTAAACTGTGTTCTCTCCGAGACGGATCCCGAGTAGTGCGGGGCACGTGAAACCCCGTATGAATCCAGCAGGACCATCTGCTAAGGCTAAATACTACCTGGCGACCGATAGTGAAACAGTACCGTGAGGGAAAGGTGAAAAGCACCCCGGAAGGGGAGTGAAATAGAACCTGAAACCGTGTGCTTACAAAAAGTCAGAGCCCGATCTATGGGTGATGGCGTGCCTTTTGTAGAATGAACCGGCGAGTTACGTTTAACATGCAAGGTTAAGGTGAGAAGCCGGAGCCGCAGCGAAAGCGAGTCTGAATAGGGCGACTAAGTATGTGGACGTAGACCCGAAACCGTGTGATCTACCCCTGTCCAGGGTGAAGGTGCGGTAACACGCACTGGAGGCCCGAACCCACGCATGTTGAAAAATGCGGGGATGAGGTGGGGGTAGCGGAGAAATTCCAATCGAACTCGGAGATAGCTGGTTCTCCCCGAAATAGCTTTAGGGCTAGCCTCGGTGAATGGAGTGGTGGAGGTAGAGCACTGATTGGGTGCGGGGCCCGCAAGGGTTACCAAGCTCAGTCAAACTCCGAATGCCATTAACTTCTTGCCGGGAGTCAGACAGTGAGTGCTAAGATCCATTGTCAAAAGGGAAACAGCCCAGACCATCAGCTAAGGTCCCCAAGTGTGTGTTAAGTGGGAAAGGATGTGGAGTTGCACAGACAACCAGGATGTTGGCTTAGAAGCAGCCACCATTGAAAGAGTGCGTAATAGCTCACTGGTCGAGTGACTCTGCGCCGAAAATGTAACGGGGCTAAACACACCACCGAAGCTATGGCTAGATGCTTTGCATCTGGGGTAGGGGAGCGTTGTATGCAGGTTGAAGGTGTACCGTAAGGAGCGCTGGACAGCATACAAGTGAGAATGCCGGTATGAGTAACGAAAAGATCAGTGAGAATCTGATCCGCCGAAAGCCCAAGGTTTCCTGAGGAAGGCTCGTCCGCTCAGGGTAAGTCGGGACCTAAGGCGAGGCCGAAAGGCGTAGTCGAAGGACAACAGTTTGAAATTACTGTACCACCGTAATCCGCTATGAGCGATGGGGTGACGCAGGAGGGTAGTGACGCGGACTGATGGATATGTCCGTCTAAGCAGTGAGGCTGATGTGTAGGCAAATCCGCACATCACTAAGGCTGGGCTGTGATGGGGAGCGAAAATTGTAGTAGCGAAGGTCATGATCTCACACTGCCAAGAAAAGCCTCTAGCCAGGAGAAGGTGCCCGTACCGCAAACCGACACAGGTAGGCGAGAAGAGAATTCTAAGGCGCGCGGAAGAACTCTCGTTAAGGAACTCGGCAAAATGACCTCGTAACTTCGGGAGAAGAGGTGCCTCGGTAGGGTGAATAGCCCGAGGGGGCCGCAGTGAAAAGGCCCAAGCGACTGTTTAGCAAAAACACAGGTCTGTGCGAAGCCGCAAGGCGAAGTATACGGGCTGACGCCTGCCCGGTGCTGGAAGGTTAAGGGGAGTGGTTAGGGGTTAAACCCGAAGCTGTGAACCGAAGCCCCAGTAAACGGCGGCCGTAACTATAACGGTCCTAAGGTAGCGAAATTCCTTGTCAGGTAAATTCTGACCCGCACGAATGGCGTAACGACTTGGGCGCTGTCTCAACGAGAGATCCGGTGAAATTTTAATACCTGTGAAGATGCAGGTTACCCGCGACAAGACGGAAAGACCCCATGGAGCTTTACTGCAGCTTGATATTGAATTTGGGTACGATCTGTACAGGATAGGTGGGAGCCGTTGAGGCAGGAGCGCAAGCTTCTGCGGAGGCGCCGTTGGGATACCACCCTGATCGTATCTAGGTTCTAACCTAGTGCCCTAATCGGGTACGGGGACCGTGTCAGGCGGGCAGTTTGACTGGGGCGGTCGCCTCCTAAAGAGTAACGGAGGCGTTCAAAGGTTCCCTCAGAATGGTTGGAAATCATTCGCAGAGTGCAAAGGCATAAGGGAGCTTGACTGCGAGACCTACAAGTCGAGCAGGGACGAAAGTCGGACTTAGTGATCCGGTGGTACCGCATGGAAGGGCCATCGCTCAACGGATAAAAGCTACCCTGGGGATAACAGGCTTATCTCCCCCAAGAGTCCACATCGACGGGGAGGTTTGGCACCTCGATGTCGGCTCATCGCATCCTGGGGCTGAAGTAGGTCCCAAGGGTTGGGCTGTTCGCCCATTAAAGCGGTACGCGAGCTGGGTTCAGAACGTCGTGAGACAGTTCGGTCCCTATCTGTCGTGGGCGCAGGAAATTTGAGAGGAGCTGTCCTTAGTACGAGAGGACCGGGATGGACGTACCGCTGGTGCATCAGTTGTTCCGCCAGGAGCATGGCTGAGTAGCTACGTACGGACGGGATAAGCGCTGAAAGCATCTAAGCGTGAAGCCCCCCTCAAGATGAGATTTCCCAATTAGTAAGACCCCTTGAAGACGACGAGGTAGATAGGTTGGAGGTGGAAGTGCAGCAATGCATGGAGCTGACCAATACTAATCGGTCGAGGGCTTATCCAAATTTCTTAGAGCGCAGATTCGTTTCGGATTCAGTTTTCAGGTGATCAAGCCTGTTATGTATATTCCCTGATAGCTCAGTTGGTAGAGCACTCGACTGTTAATCGAGTTGTCACAGGTTCGAGTCCTGTTCGGGGAGCCATCTGGAGAGGTGTCCGAGTTTGGCCGAAGGAGCACGATTGGAAATCGTGTAGGCGCCACAAGCGTCTCGAGGGTTCGAATCCCTCTCTCTCCGTAGCTTTACCTTACAAATATTTAATCAACATGGCTCGTTGGTCAAGGGGTTAAGACACCTCCCTTTCACGGAGGTAACATGGGTTCGAATCCCATACGAGTCATATATGGAGGCTTAGCTCAGCTGGGAGAGCATCTGCCTTACAAGCAGAGGGTCGGGGGTTCGAACCCCTCAGCCTCCACCATCTATCTTTAACAGAATAGATTTTTAACATTGACGCGGGGTGGAGCAGCCCGGTAGCTCGTCGGGCTCATAACCCGAAGGCCGCAGGTTCAAATCCTGCCCCCGCAACCAATTTGGAACCGTGGTGTAGTTGGCCTAACATGCCTGCCTGTCACGCAGGAGATCGCGGGTTCGAATCCCGTCGGTTCCGCCATCTTTATGAAAAAATGTTCGGCTCGGTAGCTCAGTCGGTAGAGCAAAGGACTGAAAATCCTTGTGTCGGGGGTTCGATTCCCTCCCGCGCCACCATATTTCTTACAACTTAATACGCCGGTGTAGCTCAATTGGTAGAGCAACTGACTTGTAATCAGTAGGTTGGGGGTTCAAGTCCTCTCGCCGGCACCATCCTCGGAGGCTTAGCGAAGTGGCCAAACGCATCAGACTGTAAATCTGCTCACGTACGTGTTCGGTGGTTCGAATCCATCAGCCTCCACCATTTTTAGGGGCATAGTTTAAAGGTAGAACAACGGTCTCCAAAACCGTTGGTGTGGGTTCAATTCCTGCTGCCCCTGCCAAGTAATATCCTATAAAATTTAATATGGCGATCGTGGCGAAGTGGTTAACGCACCGGATTGTGGTTCCGGCATTCGTGGGTTCGAGACCCATCGGTCGCCCCATTTATTTTATAAGAGTTATAAGGCATTGCAATTAAATAAGCTTCATATGGCGACTGTGGCGAAGGGGTTAACGCACCGGATTGTGGTTCCGGCATTCGTGGGTTCGAGACCCATCAGTCGCCCCATTTTATTAAATCAAATGTTGGGGATTAGCCAAGCGGTAAGGCAACGGACTTTGACTCCGTCATTCATAGGTTCGATTCCTATATCCCCAGCCATTATATGCGGACGTGGCTCAGCGGTAGAGCATCGCCTTGCCAAGGCGAGGGTCGCGGGTTCGATTCCCGTCGTCCGCTCCATTTTTTTGGTGCCATAGCCAAGTGGTAAGGCAAAGCTCTGCAAAAGCTTTATCCCCAGTTCAAATCTGGGTGGCACCTCCATTATCTTTTAGAACTAATTCTATGTATATGCCGGCGTGGCGGAATGGCAGACGCGCTCGACTCAAAATCGAGTGGGAAACCGTGGAGGTTCGAGTCCTCTCGCCGGTATAATTTATGAAACTAGTCCCTTAGGAGTTTGACTCCTGAGGGATTTTTATATTTATACTCCATCTCAAATTAAGGATAAAACCCGCAACGAACTTAGATCATCAAATTCGTTGCGGGTTTTATATGTTTTATATGTTGATGCTAAGACTCACTTAAGGAAGCACGTTCCCGGCCGCGCGGTAGATCTCGTACCATTCCTGGCGGCTGAGGGTTATATCGGAAGCTTTGGCGATATCAAGCAAGCGCGCTGTGTTGGTGGTACCGACCACCGGCTGCATCTTAGCCGGATGGCGAAGGAGCCAGGCGATGGCGATGGCCGTATCTGCTACACCTTTTTCCGCAGCCAGACGGTTAATGACTTCATTCACCTCCGGGAACTTCTCATTGCCGAGGAATACGCCTTCAAAGAAACCGTATTGGAACGGTGACCAAGGCTGGATCGTCATATCATGCAGGCGGCTATACTCCAGGATGCCTCCATCATGGACAACTGATCCGGAATTTGTCATATTGACGTTGATCCCGGAATCGATCATGCCGGTGACCATTACGCTGAGCTGAAGCTGGTTGAACAGCAGGGGCTGCTTGACGTTCTTTTTCAGCAATTCAATCTGCAGGGGATTCTGGTTGCTGACGCCGAAGTGTTTCACGAGGCCTCTGCTCTCCAGCTGATCAAAGGCTTCTGCTACTTCTTCAGGCTCCATAAGGGTGTCCGGGCGGTGCAGCAGCAGAACATCGACATAATCGGTCTTCAGGCGCTTCAGGCTGTTCTCTACCGAGCTCACAATATGCTCTTTGGAGAAGTCGAAGAAGCCATTACGGATTCCGCATTTGGTCTGAATCAGCAGTTGCTCACGCATGCCCGGACTTGCAGCCAGCACGTCGCCGAACACCTCCTCAGCTTTACCGGCAGCATAAATGTCAGCGTGGTCAAAAAAGTCTATGCCAGCCTCAAGGGCGCTGTGAATATGTACATCGGCCTCTTGTGGTGACAGATCTGCAATCCGCATACAGCCCAAGGAGATTTCAGCGACCTCCAGCGCACCATTAGCAACGTTAATTCTTTTTACCATTAATTATTCACTCCTTAAATGAAGGTACAGTGTTAAGCTTAGACCTTAGAGTTAGGTGTAAGTCAATAGATTTATAGAGCGGCTTTTCATAGAAACCAAATGGTGTTACCTTAAGAGATGAAACCGATACCAGCTGACAGAAGGGAGCTGCAATAATGGGATACAGCATCAAAACCATAGCACAAAAAAGCGGACTGAGCCAATATACGCTGCGTTACTACGAACGGGAGGGCGTATTGCCGGTTGTGGCAAGAGATGCTAACGGCAACCGGTGTTTTGACGATGAGGATCTGGAGTTAATTTCGTTAATCTGCTGTCTTAAGGATACAGGGATGGCGATTGCCGATATCAAGCAATTCATTGCGCTTTCGAAAGAAGGGGTAAGTGCTTTGCCCGATCAGCGCAGACTGCTGCAGGAGCATAAAGTGCATATTGATGAGAAGATTAAATTCTTTCAGAGCTTTGCGCAAAAGGTGGACCACAAAATTGCTTATTTTGCCTCCCTGGAGAATGAAGCGAAAGCAGCCAGACCCTAATCTTGAGCCGCAGGGTCGTATGATTATTGTCGCTGCAATTAAGGATTGGAAATGCTGCAGCCAGTACTTAAGCTTGTAGCGAAACCGGTATAAGAATGAGATGAATTATAAATAGAGTAAGGCCTTATATTGGGTTGGAAATCCTTGCGGAGACCGGGTTCCCGGGTTTTCCTAAGTTGCTTATACAGTAGATAGAAGGGCAGCAGAAAGAACGGAATATCCGGGGAAAGCGTAATGCAAAGTCCGTTAGTGTAATGTTATATGACATATAAATTGACTGTTTCTTGACAAAGCGGTTTATAATCTTGACGGGAAGCCTCTTGATGATATGATAAAGGTACTTAAGGGAGCCGATTCTGGATATAGTGTTATATTAATTAACATGACGCTGCCGGGACTGCTTGCTTATCAGATGGACTAATCAAATAAGCTCTTGCTCTTGTATAAGCTCAATAATTTGGTTTGAGCGTTTCGACCAGGCGACCGTAAATTGCCCCAGGCTACAGGAGGTATGTGATAGGAATTGCTTTTCACTGTGCGGAGGTATCCGGGTGAGGCAGTGTTTACTATTATGTGCCTTTTGTACCCTGGGTTTTTTGTTGTGTACAGAAGCGTGGAGCTGATCTTGCCTCGTCCGGCCAGAGTGGGGATTCAACCAAATCATAAAGAAGAGGTGTGTATTCATGGGTTATGAACTGATCATTAAAAATGCGAGTATTCCGCAAGGCGACAGACAGGTGCTGACGGACATTCTGGTGAACAAAGGCGTTATCGTGGGGTTCGCCAAGGATATTGACGCGGAGGCCGATACGATTATTGATGCACAGGGCAAATTGGTGCTGCCAGGAGTTATTGATTCGCATACTCACTTTAATGATCCGGGGTTCACACACCGTGAAGACTTCGTTACTGGAACCAGCAGTGCGGCGGCGGGCGGGGTAACGATGATTGTAGATATGCCTTGCTGCAGCGTACCGTCTGTACGTTCGGTAGAGAACCTGCATAACAAGCTGAATGCGCTCGAAGGTAAAGGAATCGTCGACTACGCCATGTGGGGCGGGATTACCGGCGAGGATGTACGCAATGATGTGCTGGATATTGTGAAGGAGCAGGCTGCTGAGGGCGTGGTTGCTTTTAAAGTATATATGACACCGTCTGTGCCATCTTACCCGCGTGTGACGGACCCTGAGATGCTCGAAGCCTTCTATGCTGTAGCCGAAACTGGAATGCCAATCGGAATTCACGCTGAGAACTATGCCATCTGCGATTACTATACCCAGAAGCTGAAAAAGGAAGGACGGATGGATTACCCGGCATGGGCTGAAGCGCGCAAGATTCTGGCGGAAAAAGCGGCGATCCAGCTGGGCATCAGCTTCTCGGAGGAATCGGGAGCCCGCCTGCATATCGTGCATATGAGTACGGCGGCAGGCAATCAGCTGATCAAGGAAGCGAAGCTTAAAGGGGTGAAGGTGACAGCGGAGTCCTGTCCGCACTACCTGACGCTGAATGCGGTGGATGCGATGACGGAGTTCGGGACTTTTGCCAAAATTGCACCTCCGCTGCGCCGTACGGAAGATAATGAAGCGCTCTGGCAGGGGCTGGTAGACGGAACGATTGACTTCATGGCTACCGACCATGCTCCTTATGAGATTGCTACGGAAAAGGATGCACCAGGCATGGATGTCTGGACTTCCTTCCCGGGGATTCCGGGTGTAGAAACGCTGGTGCCGATCATGATTAGTGAAGGCTACAACAAAGGCAGACTCAGCTTGTCCCGCCTGGTGGAGCTACTGTGTACGAATCCGGCCATCCATTATGGCCTGTATCCGAAGAAAGGCGCGCTGGAAATCGGCACCGATGCCGACTTCACGATTGTCGATCTGGAGAAGGAATGGACGCTCGATAAAGATAAAATGCACTGCAAACCGAAATACACCCCGTTCCACGGAATGAAGCTGAAGGGCAAGGTGGATAAAACCATTGTCAGAGGCACACTGGTCTACGATGATGAGCTTGGTGTGGTCGGTAAACCGGGCTATGGCGAGTTCGTGAAACGGCAGACGATCAGCGAGCTTCCGCGTTTGCTGAAATACTAGGAGAAGGGGAGAGAACATAATGGCTAAACACGCTGTAGTAATTATTGATATGCTGAATGATTTCATCCATCCGGATGGAGCGCTGACTTGTCCGAACGGGACGGGAATCGTGCCTGCAATTCAGGAGCTGATCGAATTCAGCCACGAGAATGATATTCAGGTGATCTTCGTACAGGAGGCGCACCGGCAGAATGATGCTGACTTCAGGGTTAGGCCGGTTCATGCGATTAAGGGCACCTGGGGATCGGACTTCATAACCGAGCTGACTCCGCAGCCGGATAAAGGCGATTATATCGTGCAGAAAAGACGGCATAGTGCGTTCAGCTATACGGATATGGATCTTTTTCTCCGTGAGGAGGGGATTGATACGGTTGTAGTTACCGGGGTATGGACCAACGTCTGTGTCCGCTCTACGGCATCCGATGCGATGTACCACACTTACAAGGTCAAGTGTATCAGCGACTGCTGCGCCTCCAAGGATGAGGAGATGCATGTCTCCGGTCTGCGGGATATCGGGATTTTTGGAGAAGTGCTGACCCTGGCCGAGTATAAAGAGGTTAATGCTGTTGTAAAAGGCTAATATGTTGAAAGGCTAGTGCGATAAAGGCTAAACTTCGTATTCTAAAAGCTCCATGCTGTACGGCGGTTGCCGCTCAGCTGGGGCTTTTTGTGATTATGTGCGTGAAAGCGGAGTGGGGGGTGTTCCTCTAAATAAACAGATAAATAATCCAGTAAAAACGGTAAATATGCTATTCCATTTGCGGCTGCTAAAAGCTTAAGATGCAGTAAGAGGCCAGGGTCAAATGCCCCAAAGTCAGCTATGTGCACCTTAGTTGTGATCCTGCACTATGAACCTGCGAAGGTCTTGGGTAAAATTAAGCTGGAACTGCTGACGCAGACGGTAAGGGAATCATGGAAGAGAACAAAATCATTGTGAGAGACCAATAAGGAGGAAAATATAATGTTCAGCAACGAGCCCAGTCTGGACTGGTTAAGCGATGTTTCGGTTTTTAAGGTGAACCGATTGGAAGCGCATTCGGACCATCGTTATTACAAGACCATGGAGGAAGCGGAGCGGCAAGCCCCGATGGAGCTGCGTCATTCCCTGAACGGAGACTGGAAATTCAGCTACGCGGTGAATGCGGCCAGCCGGATTCAGGATTTCTATAAGGCGGATTATGATACCAGAGGCTGGGGGGACATTCAGGTGCCCGGTCATATCCAGCTTCAGGGGTACGGCAAGCCGCAGTATGCCAACACGATGTATCCCTGGGACGGGCTTGATGCTGTGCGGCCGCCAGCGATTCCTGAGGAGATCAATACGGTAGGGAGTTATGTGAAATATTTTGAAGCTCCGGCGAATATGGAGAACGGGCCGGTCTTTATATCTTTTCAGGGAGTAGAGGCGGCGTGTTATGTCTGGCTCAATGGACATTTCGTGGGGTACAGCGAAGACAGCTTTACACCTGCGGAGTTTGAGTTAACCCCTTATTTGCAGGAGGGGGCGAACAAGCTGGCCGTTGAGGTCTATCAGCGCTGCTCGGGCAGCTGGCTGGAGGATCAGGATTTCTGGCGGTTCTCGGGTATCTTCCGCGAGGTGTATCTGTATACGGTGCCGAAGCTCCACGTGCAGGATTTGCGGATTAATGCGGAGCTGGATGCTGCCTATCAGGAGGGAACGTTAACTGCTGAAGTTAGCATGGCAACGGCGGCGGACGCTTTTGTGAAAATCGGGTTGAAGGATGCGGCCGGAGCCGTTGTGGCGGAGACCGAGGGGCAGGTTGTGACGGGAAAAGCGGTGTTCACCCTGGAGGCAGGTACGGTATCGCTGTGGAGCGCAGAAAATCCGTATCTCTATAGCGTCTGTATCTCTGTATTCGATGGCCGCGGAGAACTGGTGGAGGCGATTGTGCAACTGGCGGGGTTCCGCGTGTTTGAACTGAAGGACAAGCTGATGCTGCTGAACGGCAAACGGATTATTTTCAAAGGAGTCAATCGTCACGAATTCAACAGCCGCAGAGGGCGGAACATCACCAGAGAGGACATGATTAAGGACATCATCATCCTGAAGCAGAATAATATCAATGCTGTGCGGACCTCACATTATCCGAATCAGACGCTCTGGTATGAGCTGTGCGATGAGTACGGTGTCTATGTGATTGACGAGATGAATCTGGAATCCCATGGCTCGTGGCAAAAGATGGGCGCGGTTGAGCCGTCCTGGAACATTCCCGGTGATAAACCGGAGTGGCAGGATATTGTAATGGACCGTGCAGTGTCGATGCTGGAGCGCGATAAGAACCATCCGTCCATCCTCATCTGGTCCTGCGGTAATGAATCGTATGCGGGTGAGGTAATTCTGAATGTGTCCCATTATTTCCGCAAGACCGATCCGGGGCGGCTGGTGCACTATGAAGGGGTGTTCCATAACCGCAAATACAATGACACCAGTGATATGGAGAGCCGGATGTACGCCAAGCCCGCGGATATTGCAGAATACCTGGAAGGTCAGCCGGATAAGCCATACATCAGCTGTGAATATATGCATGCCATGGGCAACTCAGTAGGCGGACTTCATAAGTACATCGAGCTGGAGAGCCGGTATCCGCAGTATCAGGGCGGATTTATCTGGGATTATATTGACCAGGCACTGGTAGCCAAAGACAGATACGGAGAGGAGTATCTGGCCTATGGCGGTGATTTTGATGATCGGCCGACGGATTACAGCTTCTGCGGCAACGGGATTGTCTACGCTGACCGGACTGTGACCCCAAAGATGCAGGAGGTGAAGTTCCTCTACCAGAACATCCGGCTTGTACCGGAACGGGATGCAGTGAAGATCATCAACGGTAATCTGTTCGAAGGGACAGAAGGGCTGCGGCTGGAGTTCCGGCTGTACCTGGAAGGGCGGCAAATCTTCAAGGGGCAGCAGGAGGTAGCGGTTGCGGCGCAGGCAGAGGCGCGGATTCCGCTTGCGCTGCCGGAGGTGTCAGGAGCTCCGGGAGAGTACACGCTGGCGGTAAGCCTGTTGCTGAAGGAAGCGGAGCTGTGGGCTGAGGCGGGATTTGAGACAGCCTACGGGGAGCATGTCTTCCGGATTGAAGCCGCTGAGGCTGCGGCGGAACTAGAGGATGTTATACTGCCTGCGGCCGGAGAGTTCAGGGTGATCGAGGGAGACGTGAACATTGGCGTAACCGGCCGCGGATTCGCTGCCCTGTTCTCCAAGCAGGCAGGTTCGCTGGTGTCGCTCTGCTACGGGGGGCGTGAGATGATTGCTACTCCGCCTGCTCCGCTGTTCTGGCGGGCAACCACGGACAATGACAAGGGAACTGCGCTTGCTTACCACGCAGGCGGCTGGTTCGCGGCCAGTCTTGCCCGCAGCTGCACGGCGGTAAGGCTTGAGACCGGGAAGGACCGGGCCACGGTGACCTTTGACTATGCATTCAGCATCAGCCGGGAGCTGAAGACCCGAATTGAGTATACGGTCTACGCAGACGGTAAACTGCGGGTCCGTATGGTCTATACCGGAGCGGCCGGCTTGCCGGATGTGCCGGTTGTGGCTGTGTCCTTCCGGATGTCCGCCGATTATGGAGAGTCGGACTGGTATGCCCGCGGGCCGGAAGAGAATTACAGTGACCGCGCGTATGGAGCGCGTCTGGGACGCTTCCGGCGTAAGGTGACGGAGCTGCCGTCACCTTATCTGGTGCCGCAGGAGTCCGGCAACCGTACCGGCGTACGCCAGGTACGCATTACGGACGAGCGCGGCCGCGGGCTGCAGATTCAGGCGGCTGCGGGAGAGCCGCTGGAATGTACGCTGTCGCCATACACAGCGTTCGAGCTGGAGCAGGCAGCGCATCCTTATGAGCTGCCCAAGGTGCACTACACGGTTGTCACCATTGCCGCGCAGCAAATGGGTGTCGGCGGTGATGACAGCTGGGGAGCGCCGGTACATCCGGAATACCGGATCCCTGCGGACCAGCAGCTGGAGTGGGAGTTCTGGATGGCTGCGGCGTTGCCGGAGGCGGAGTAAGCAGTAGTACAATAACCCCGCAAAGCGGGATTTTGGCTTCGATGATGACTCAGGTAATTTGCGGAAACCCCGAAATATAAACAATAGCGAAACAGGCCATCAGCGGAGGAAACCGCTGATGGCCTTTTTCTCATGAGAAGCGCTGGCGGTACTCCCGCGGTGACAGCCCCTCCAGCTTCATGAAGGTGGAGCTGAAGTAAGGCGCCTGGTTGAAGCCGACCTCTTCGGCAATCCGGGCGATAGGGAAGCTGGTCTGCATCAGCAGCAGCTTGCTCTGCTCGATCCGGTAACGGAGCAGATATTCCATCGGTGCACAGCCATACGCCTTGTTCATGCAGCGGGCAATATAGACCGGATGAAAGTTAAGGCTGTCTCCGAGCATCGCCGTAGTGATCTCTTCGCGGTAATGGGCGCGGAGGAAGGAGGCGGCCTGCTCGGCGCATACAGTGGACTGGGAGCTGTGCTGCTCCGGCTTCACGGAAGCGGCAAGCAACTGCAGAATATCCTGGAAGAGAGTCTGCTGCCGGAAGCGGACCGATTCCAGGTGGGCAGTGGCTTGCAGCTGCCCCAGCTGGGCTAGCAGCTCTTCGATCTTGGCCGGCTGCAGCAGAGTGACGAATTGCGACAACGCGAGGTTAAACGAGCTGATGTTGAAGAACGAAGCGGGCAGGCCGCCCACCGGCTCATTCGGGCTGCCGGAATCAAGTGCGGAACCGGGCAGCGCGGGCCAGTCATGGAAGGTTTGAAAATGAAGCCAATAATAGGAAGTCTCCTCCCGGCAGCCCTCCGTTCCGAAGTGGTGGCAGTCCGGACGAAGGATTAAGGCATCTCCTGCCTTCACCGTAAACCGCCGCTCCTCTTCACCGATGTACAGGCAGCCTTGCCGGACGACAAGCAGATCGAATACTTTGATATGCTGGCGGTTCGGATGCTGATAGCCGGGCGGGTAGTGATTGAAGCCGCTTGCAATATAATGCGGCAGGGGAGGAATGCGGAATAGGAGCGGATTCATTAGGGTAGCCTCCTGCAGGATGGTTTGAATATTGAAAGTTTAGGTTTGAGATATGGTACATTTTCCAGAGTATATCATCTATAATTTATTTCGAGCAAGCTTGAATTGCAAGGCTTGATTACACAGGTTATAGCAGCCGCATATCGGCAGAGGAGGGTTTATTCCATGAAACCCATGGGTGGGAAGAGCGGACTGTGGATGCTGGCCTGGCCTATATTTATTGAAATATTTCTGCAAACGCTGCTCGGGACAGTGGACACGATCATGGTCAGCCGGATCTCTGATGATGCCGTTGCCGTTGTAGGCATTTCGAATCAGTTATTTGGCGCTTTGATTACACTGTTTACCACGTTCGCCGGAGGTGCAGGTATATTGATTGCGCAGCGGCTCGGCTCCGGCCGCAATGAAGAGGCGCGTACGATTGCGATTATGGGAGTTACTGTAAGCACTATCCTGGGGGTTGCCTTCAGTGTCAGCTTGTTTCTGTATGCCGATCCGGTTGCCCGGATGCTTCATATTTCAGGAGAGCTGATTCCGCTATCTCATGTCTATCTTACTTATGTAGGCGGCGGATTGTTCATGGTTGGAATGACTGCCTCTCTAGGCTCTGCAATCCGGAATACAGGCAATACGCGCGGGCCGATGTATACGGGAGTGGCTGTGAATGTTATTCATATCCTGCTCAATTATATTCTAATCTTCGGCATGTTCGGCCTGCCGGAGATGGGACTAAGCGGCATTGCGGTCTCCACGATGATTAGCAGGCTGATCGGTGTGGCTGTACTGCTGTATATGTTCAGCAGCGCTTTTGAGCGCAGAATCAGACTGCCGGATTTTCGGACCTTCCACCGCAAATTATTCGCGGAGATCGTCAGGATCAGCTGGCCGCTGGGACTGAACTCCTCCTCCTGGGTGCTGTCACAGCTGGTGATTTATTCTTTTCTCGCCCTGCTGGGTGCCAAGGAGCTGGCTGCACGTACCTATCTGAACACGCTGGAGTCCTTCTGCTTCACGCTGGGTTATGCCATCGCCATGGCCGGGCAGATTCAGATCGCCTATCTCTTCGGTGCCAAGCAGACGCAGGAGGCCTATCGTGCAGCATACCGGACGCTGTACATCGGGCTGGCTATCGTCAGCGCCAATGTGCTGCTATTGTATTTGTTCGGCCGGTCGCTGCTCGGATTCTTCACTGCCGATCCGGAGATTGTCGCTATCGGCGTATCCCTGCTGGCGCTTAATCTGCTGCTGCAGCCGTGCAAAATGCTAAATATGGCTATGGGCAACTCGCTTAATGCGATTGGTGATACCCGCTATACCATGGTGGTCTCGATGATCTCCATGACGCTGATTGGCGTAGGCGGCTCCTACTGGCTCGGAATTTCGTCCGGCTGGGGGCTGCTGGGTATCTACTGCTGCATGATTGCCGATGAAGCGGCAAGAGGAGGACTGGTGCTGCTGCGCTGGCGGAAACGGAAGGTGCTGAATCAGGCCGAATCGCAGTTTGCCGGGCGCCGGCAGGGAGTGAGGGAGAAGCCGGGCGTGGCATGTTCGGTAGAGCTTTAAAAGTATATATGATGATATAAGCGCGGGAGTACGCACAACATTCCCCCGGATTCTTCTCCTGAAGGAGAGTAATCCGGGGGCTTATTTGCGTTCAAGCGTGGTTACTGCACAAAAGTATGAAATGTACACCCTGGGGTTGGCAATAAAATACAGGAATAGCTGTAACGTTCACTGTTCAGCTGCAGGAGGTATCTTCTATACTCAGGGCATCCATTGGACGAAGCCATAAGGGCCGCGAGGGGCGGAGGCTTCGGAGCCAGTGCCGCCAACTTATATAGGTATAGGAGAGTGAAGGCTTTGAGACACCGTAAGCGCAAGTCGGGTATGCCACTCGCTATCCAGCTTCCACTGAAGGGAACAGGCGGGCTGTCCCCGCAGATAGAGTCCGGCACGCGGAAGAGAAGGAAGAAGGGATTTCTGCATGAGCTGATTCATAACCGGATTCTTTTTCTGATGCTGCTGCCGGCACTGCTGTTCTTCCTGGTCAATTCGTATTTCCCGATGGTCGGCGTGTATTATGCGTTCACCCAATTTGATTTCAATTCCGGATTGTTCGATGCTCCCTTCGTGGGTCTGAAGAACTTCGAGTTTCTCTGGAAATCGGGTACGCTGATCAAGCTGACGCTCAATACCATCGGCTACAATCTGGCCTTCATCCTGCTCGGCAACGTACTGGCGATTGTCTGTGCGATTCTGCTTAGCGAGCTGCGCCACAAATGGTTCAAGAAACTGACCCAGTCGATTATGTTCCTGCCGTATTTTGTTTCTTTCGTTATTCTGAGCGTTATCGTCTACAACGTGTTCAATTATGACAGCGGTTTCTTGAACACGCTGCTGGCCCGGTTCGGAGCGGGACCTGTGGATGTCTATAATAAGCCGCTGGTCTGGATCTTCCTGATTATCCTGTTCTATCTGTGGAAGAATCTCGGCTACAGCATGGTTATCTACCTGGCGGCCATCACAGGGATCAGCGATGAGTACTATGAAGCGGCCAAAATTGACGGAGCGCATATTTTTCAGCGGATCTGGTATATTACGGTGCCGATGCTGAAGTCTACCTTCGTTGTGCTGCTGCTATTCTCACTCGGAAGCATTATGAAGGGGCAGTTTGACCTCTTTTACCAGCTGATCGGCAACAACGGGGTGCTGTATAACACAACAGATATTCTGGATACGTACGTCTTCCGCTCCCTGAAGGTGACCTTTGATATCGGCATGGCGACGGCGGCGGGTCTGTATCAATCCCTGTTCGGCTTCATCCTGATCATGACGGTGAACTACATTATCCGCAAAATCAATGATGATTACGCGTTGTTCTAGGAGGAGAGAAAGAGCATGCATATTAAAGACGATCACTATACCAGACTGCTGCAGGGGCTGGCGTACACGGTCATTATCATCGGCTCGCTGGCGTGTCTGATCCCGTTTCTGCTGATTATATCCGCCTCGCTGTCCTCCAATGAATCGATTATCAGGGACGGTTACCATCTGATTCCTGCGGAGTTCTCGCTGGAAGGGTATAAGACGGTGTTCACTTTTCCGGATGAGGTACTGCGCGCCTATGGCGTTACTCTGTTCACTACACTTACGGGGACGACGCTGGGGCTGTTCTTCATGACTATGGCTGGTTATGTGCTGGCCCGCAGGGATTTCAAATACCGCAATACGTTCTCGTTCTATATCTATTTCACCACGCTGTTCGGCGGGGGCCTCGTGCCCTGGTACATTATGATGACCAAATATCTGCATCTGACCGACTCGTATGGAGCCTTGATTCTGCCGGGGCTGATGACGCCGTTCCTGATTATTCTGATGAAGAACTTCATCCGTTCTGCTGTTCCTGAGGAGCTGTTCGAATCTGCAAAGATTGACGGGGCGGGTGATTTCAAAATATACTGGCGGATTGTGCTGCAGCTGTCGATGCCCGGCATTGCCACGGTTGGACTGTTTCTCGCGCTGACGTACTGGAACGACTGGTTCTCGTCTTCCCTGTTCATCAATGACACACACAAGTATCAGCTGCAGTTCCACCTGTACAATGTGATCAACTCGGCTTCCTTCATTGCGAACATGGGAGCGGGAACCGGGGTAAGTCTCGGGGCAGATCTGCCTACAGAGTCAACGAAAATGGCGATGGCCATCGTTGTCACCGGACCTATTCTGTTTCTGTACCCGTTCATTCAGCGCTATTTCGTTAAAGGCCTGACGATCGGCGCGGTAAAAGGTTAGAACCTTGTAGCAGATCCGCGCTGTCTTTGGCGGCTGCTATTCGGCTAACATAGATATTGTGAGGAGCTGAACCAGGAAGCAGTATTATCAAACAACATTTTTGGGAGGGTTCATGATGAGCAAGAATGCACGGAAAAAACCGCTGGCTGTCCTGACAGCCATGCTGGCGGTCTCGCTGCTCGCTGCGGGATGCGGCGGCAGTAACGGCAACAATAAAGAGGCAGCGGGCAGCACGGATAGCGGTAAAAACAACACGGCTGCGGCAACAGAGGGCAGTACGACTGCTACGGCAGAACCCGGAATTGACACCTCCAAGAAAGTGGAGCTGCAGTTCTACATGCTCGGCGATGCGCCGAAGGATCTGCCGGCGATTGAAGCCGAAGTCAACAAGATGGCGGCAGCGGAGCTTAATACAACGGTTAAATTCAACTATACGAGCTGGACGGACTGGGATCAGAAATACAAGCTGCTGCTCTCCTCGGGCCAGGCGATTGACCTGATCTTCACGGCGGACTGGACCCAGTATGCTTCCTATGCGAAACGCGGTGCGTTCCTGGCCCTCGATGATCTGCTGCCTAAGGCTGCGCCGGAGCTGCAGAAATTCGTTCCTGAGTCGATGTGGGAGGATGTTAAGGTAGACGGTAAAATCTATACAGTGCCTGCGACGTACAAAGAATACGTGACCAACGGCTTCGTCTGGCGGGAGGACCTGCGCAAGAAATACAATCTTCCCCAGCCTACGGATCTGGCCAGCTATGAGGCTTACATGGACGGAATCCGCCAGAATGAACCGGATATGATGCCGGCTTCCCTGAACAGCGATATCGGCAATAATCTCCATTACATTTATACCGAGCTGAATAAGATGGTCGGTGCGCTGCCATATGGGATGGGCGTGAAATATGAATCCCCTACTGAAGTGTACTCGTACTGGGGCTCCGATGAGCAAAAAGAAGAGCTGAAGGTCATGAAGCGCTGGCAGGAAAAAGGCTTCATTCCCAAGAATGTGCTGAATATCAAGGATACGATGCAGGACCCGATTACTTCCGGCAAGGCGGCGAGCATGTTCGGGGATAATCCGACGCGCTTTAATGATATGGTCATGAAGATTAGCACCACACATCCCGAATGGGAGCTGGGGTATTATCCGTTCGGCAAGACGACGGGGTATGCCACTCCGGTGCATCCGGTTCATAATGGTTTTGCGATTCCGAAGAGCAGCAAGAATCCGGAGCGGGCGCTCGCTTTCTATGAAAAGCTGGTCCTGGACAAACGCTACAACCAGCTGACCGAATATGGGATTGAAGGCAAGAACTATACTGTGGAAGACGGCTATTACAAGCTGCTGGGAACAAGCCAGACCAACGGCTTCACCCGGGAGGGCATGAACGGCTGGGCATGGAGAAATCCTGAGTATATGCTGTTCGACAAGGGTTTTGACGGGGTGAAGGCAATCTTCGATGAACTCGACAAGATTCAGAAGCCCGATCTGTTCCTCGGCTTTGCAGAGGACTATTCTTCCTATCAGGCAGAGAAAGCGGCGCTGGAGCAGGTCGAGAAGCAATATCTGTTCCCGCTGGAGGCGGGACTGGTGGAGGATATCGACAAGGGGCTGGAGACCTTCATGCAGAAGGCCAAGCAGGCCGGACTCGAGAAGATTCAGGCGGAGTGGACGAAGCAGTGGAACGCTTATACTGCGGAGAAAGGTATTAAGTAGAGAAGGGCCCCGGAAGCCGCATGGCTTTTGGGGCTTTTTTATGGGCAGGTGGTAGGTGCGGGTGCAGGGGCGGGTACAAGTGCGAGGTGCAGGGCGGGTGCGAGTGCGAGGTGCAGGTGCAAGTGCGGGTGCAGGTGCAGGTGCTGGTGCTGGTGCAACAGAGGCGCATTGGGCGGACGCTCCGAAAACGGAATGATGTTCCGATCGCTGTTGTATCCGGATTTTATTTATTTTACCTTAGCGGTGAAAATCCGTATACAAAGGCGACCGCTGCCGCTTCTCCACATTCATTCCGTCTTCTCCGCTGTTTAAGCGGTAGCTAGACCTGCATACAGCACTCGAAGAGCAAAAGAAAGCCACGTCAGATATCCGCTTCCGTGGTAGGGGAGGAGAGCAGAAAAGCCAGTCTCCGTGTATATGGAGACTGGCCAAAGCGGAGGAGCTTCTCCGCGTAGCTAGAGGTGGGCTTGGCGTTCCGCCAAAGCGAGGGAGCACCAAGCAAAGCGTGAGAACATCCAGCAAAGCGTGAAAACATCCGCCAAAGTGGAAGGGGCATCTCCGTAGAGTTAGAGACGGCTTGGTGTTCCACCAAAGCGAGGGAAAACCAAGCAAAGCGTGAGAACATCCAGCAAAGCGGAGGGGGGATCTCCGAGTAGTTAGAGACTGGCTTGGTGTTCCGCCAAAGCGAGGGAACACCCACCAAAGCGAGGGAATATCTAGCAAAATGGAGGGAGCACCTCCGTAGAGTTAAAGACTGGCTTGGTGTTCCACCAAAGCGAGGGAGCAACCACCAAAGCGTGGGAATAACTAGCAAAGCGGGTGAGTTCTCTGTGTACTGGGGACTAATCTTGCACAAAATACAACATTTCTGCTCAATATGCGCTAGCTAAGCGGGGATTGTTGTATGAAATGCAACATTTTGCCTCATTCTAGCGGCTAATCGCGAGGATTGTTGTATTTCGTACAACAATCCTTATAAATGCCCTGTATTGTTGGCTTAGTGTTGTAATACGTACAACATTTAGCTTGTCACGACCAATTTCAATGGGAACCGGGCGGGAACAGGAATAGGAACTGGAGTTAGATTGTGACTTGAGCTGGAGCTGGAGCTGGAGCGAGCTGGGACCGGAAAATGAAACTGGCACTTGAGCTGGAACTGAGACTTGAGGTGGAACAGGAACTAGAGCTGGAGTTGGATTGGAACTTGAGCTGTAACTTGAACTGGAATTGGAACTGGAACTAGAATTGGAACCAGCTACAGCAGAACAGCCGGAAATGCCAGCATAGCCGACACTCCCAGAACATTAATGTGTCAACAATTAAGCATTCTTCGAACGCCGGTAATCCGTAGGCGTCGTACCGAAGCTGCGTTTGAACATCCGGTGCAGATAAGAGCTGCTGGTGAAGCCGCAGCGCTCGGCAATGCTCGTTACCGGCAGGTCGGTGTTCTCCAGCAAGGCGCATACCTCGCGCATCCGCACCTCCAGAATGACATCGACGATACTGTTCATGGTCTGCTGCTTGTAAAGGCGGCTGATATAGATCGGCGACATATCCAGCTCATCAGCAATCTGATTGAGACTTAGGTTCGGCTTCATGTAATTTTCGCTGATCTTGCTATTAATCTGGCAGATCAGATCATGCTGCTTGGAGTTCTTCTTCTCGTCCAGCTGTTCGCGCAATGCAGTGAAGAGAGCGGAGAAGGCTTCCTCCAGCTCGTCAATGGTCTCAATGGAATCCAGGCAAGGCAGCCCGCTGATTGCGTCGTTTTGTAAACGGTTACGTTTCTGGACAGTATTCACGATCTCCCTGACCGTCACGCTGAGTCTGGATACCGTTAACTGCACCGTCTGAAAGGGAAAGGCTTCGGTCTCCCGGATAATGCTGCTGAACTGCCCGGCAGCGTCCTCCAGTTTACCGCTCAGTAGCGCATCGGTGAGCTTCTTCTCCTTATCGGTAGGATAATGATACGTACTGGACTCAAGAGCGCATATGTCCTGGGCGTTAATGATACAGCCATGTCCGTAGAACAGTCGGTGATTCGACGCTTCCCGGACCTGCTTGTAGAGCTGGTGCAGCTGGCCCGCGTTATGGTCAATATGACTGTAGGTGAGGGTAAGGCTTAGCTTCAGATAGTCGGAGCAGGCCTGCTGGATCTGCCGGAGCAGCGTCTCGATCAGCCCGGTATCCGTATACTCCACGGGATCGATAATGTTCAGCAGCACAAGGATGCCGTCATCGTTCATATCCACAGTCTCGACCCGGTACGTCTGGCCGCAAATTTCCGAAGCGATATTCATAATGGCAAACTTGGAGGCCAGCAGGTAGGAAGAGCGGGCTTCCCTGAACTCTTTGTAGTGATCAATCCGCAGCAGGATCAGGCGGAAATCATCATTGAAGGTGAAGTGAATCCCGAGCTGGCGCAGCTTCTCTACCTGCTGAATAGACTGCAACGGCTTGAGGCCGAGAATGAGATCGCGCAGTGTATTTTGCCGGATCATGAACATGCTGTCTCGTTTCTCCGTTTCAAGAATGTTCATCTCGCTGACAATCCGGTCAATTGGCAGATACAGGCTTCTGGACATGATCCAGGAGAGGCCGATGCCGGCCACCAGAACAAGGGCTGCAATAAGCAGGGTGGTGTTGCGGATAGTATTCGTATGCTCAGTAATGTTGTCGTAGGGTGTAATCCGTACATACTGCCAGCTTAAGTCATCCGGTGCAGTATAAGAAATCAGCGAGTTCACGCCACCGAAGGGCCCGATGAAATAACCCGCCTCCTGGCCTTTGATCCGCTGTTCAATCCATCCGGCTTCCTCCGGGGAGAGCTCCTGCTGCTTCAGGCTGTTGCCGGACAGAAAAGCCCCCTGATCGTCCAGAATGTAAGTGGCGCTGGCAGAATTATTAGGACTGGTGATTTCCTTATTGATCCAGGGGGCAGAGATGTTAACGATTACCGCAGAGTTGATAGCCCGGTCCCAGCCGATGGCATCCAGACACAAAAAAGTATAAGCACGAACCTGGTCATTCTCCCGCGCACCATTGGAATACACTCTGGGAATCGGTGTGAAGGCCTTGTAGTCCTGATAATGGCCCAGGATATCCAGAATAGGGGTGTCTACCAGCTCTTGCTCAGTAAATACACCGTTCTGCCCGTGGGAAGAGGCGATATACAGCTGTCCGCTTTTGGGATTATAGACATATATGGACTCAATATAAGGCATGGAGCTTAAGTAATTGCCCAGCTCGGACATGGCTGCCGTGACATCATAGATATCGGGCTTGTCGTAGAAAACAATTTTGGAGATCGTACTGTTGCGGTAAATTTGAAAAGAAAGCGATTGCGCAGCATCGGTCATGTTAACGACTTCCCTGCTGGTCTGCGTGAGGTTGCCGAGGTCGGACTGGAAGGCCTGCTTTTTTTCCACACCGATATAGTAATTGTAATAGATGATGGTGGAGACAAGAAAAGTTAAGGAGACGCAAAGCGTAATACTGACTAATAACCTGCTGTACAATGCTCTTCGATTGCCGAGTTTGTGCAGTCCCATAAACAGCCCCCTGATTCACTGTGTACTCTGGCGATACCGGCCTGATCTATATTGTTCATAGTACAATTATAAGCTGCATACCATGAACGGGACAGTAGAGCAAGGTTACAACAGTGAACAGGATGGAGAATCGGGCAGTGAACAAATGCAAGATTTGTGTACAAAAGCTACCATAGTGCAGTTTTAACGATACGGTATATCCCGGTAAAGCGGGGGTACAGCCGGAGCTGGTTCTGTAATCTGCATCAGCAGCGGGGTTACCTTGAAGCCGTTGACCGGGGCCAGATCCTGCGAGCAGGAGGAGAGGGCGACGATCACATCGGTCAGCGCCAGGAGCGCAACATAATCGCCGGGCCGGGAGAGCGGTTCTTGGATAACGTAGTCGAGATTCCCGTCCAGTGCATTGTTCATGAACCAGTTGATGGGATCGGGCAGCTCTTTGTGACCCAGCTGATATTTATGCAGCGCCTTCTGCAGATTGTCATGGCAGTTCGGATGCTCCTCCAGCCCGAAGTCGATTTTGTAGCGGTAATAGTCGCATGCCGGAAAAAAGAAATCATGTTTCCCCACCGTATCCTTCGTCAGCTGCATAAGCGGTCTGCGGCGGTTGCTGTAGAGGCCGTCGCCGGGCTTGAGCCGGATACTGCTGAGCGAGGATCTCATGTGTACGGGGGAGACATGCTCGTCAGGGTCTTCGGCATTGAAGCAGACGAAATCGCCCACCTGCTTGCCCTCGGTATCGATGATGTAGAGCGTCTGGCCTTGGCGGACCCGCGCGCTTCTTCCCTCGTAAGCCGGTACCAGGATTTCTTCAATTACCTTGTCTGTGGTCACGGTACAATCACCTACCTCATCTGTTTATTCTATGAATACCGCGACGGCACGGATAGGGGAGCCGGTGCCTCGGCGGATCCGGAGCGGAAGTCCGAAATACAGGAAACGCTTCTGGGCGATCAGATTCAGATTGCAGAGATTCTCGGTATTGGTCATCCGGTACTCACGGCAGATCAGGTGGCCGGAAAATAGCGGGTCCAGCGGGTTATCAATAGAAGGCGCATCAATGCCGATGTTAATGATCCCCTGCTTCGCCAGCCATCCGGCCGCTTCATAATCCAGGCCAGTATAGCGGGTCAGCCATTCTTCAGTGCCGTAGGCACGGTTATAATGTCCAGTGTACAGCAGGACGATATCGCCTTTATCCAGATGGAGATGGTCTTTGCGCAGCGCCTGTTCCAGATCAGGCCGGGTAATGTAGGCGTCCGGTGAAATATGGGAGAGGTCCAGGCAGACAGCCGGTCCGTAAAAATACTCCAGCGGCATCTCATCAATCGTCGGCCCGTGCGGATCATATTCGTAAATCGCATCGCTGTGGGTCGGACCATGCTCGTTAATCAGCAGGTTGTTCGTGGCAAACTCGAAGCCGAGCTTGTTCTTACTCTCTTCATGGCTCATATTGGGGAAGATCATCGTCTTCTGATGCGGAGGAAAAACCGGCATTCCCTGATAGATTTCCTGTGAGAGATCAATCACTTGAATCCCCATGTAGCGTACTCCTTTCATTTAAAATACGGGCTCAGGCGAGCGGCGGCAGCACGGTGAAGGCATCGGCGTCGATCAGGCCGATGTCGGTGATTTTCCAGGCCGGGCTGGTGACCAGCGACAGGAAGGAGAGATGCATGAACGGGACATGCAGCGTACAGCCCAGCTCCTCGCGGGCCAGCCGGTGCAGCTCGGTAATTCTTGCGCTCATCTCTTTGCCGGTCAGCTCATCGGTCATCAATCCGCCGATGCGCAGCGGCAGATCGCCGACCACCTTGCCCCCTTCGATCATGGCGATGCCGCCGTCCATCGCGATGACCCGGTTGACCGCAGTCACCATATCGGCGTAATTGGTGCCGGTGACGATAATATTATGGGTGTCATGCGCCACGCTTTCGGCGATGGCACCGGCCTTCAGCTTCATGCCGCGGACGAAGGTTTTGCCGATCTTGCCGCTGCGGCCATGCCGTTCTACGACGAGCAAGGGCAGCAGATCCTCTTCTACAGAGGGTTGCACAACGCCATCCTTCACGGCAGCGGTGAAGATGCCGGAGCCGGTCAGATTCTGGTCGGGGATGACCCCGATGGCGCGGACCCGGACTGTTCCTTGAGCGCCTTCGGCGGAAAGGTATAGATCTTCCGGCTTAACCGGTTTGCGCTTCACAGACTTTTTAACGGAGTCCGGATAGATATAGGAGGGGATCTCGCGGGTCAGCTCGCCATCACTGGCAACCTTGGCTCCGCTGATATAGACTTCGGCAATGGTCATGTTCGTCAGGTCGCTGATGACGGCGATATCGGCCTTCTTGCCTGGAGCCAGCACGCCGATATCCTGGAAGCCGAAATGGGTAGCCGGATTAATTGTGGCCATCTGAATTGCCTCAACCGGATCAATGCCGACGGCGATCGTCCGGCGGATGATATCATTCATATGGCCGTGCTTTAGCAGATCCTCCGGCACCATATCGTCGGAGACCAGGATGGCCCGCCGGGAATCCATACCTTCCTCGGTGATTGCCCGGATGCACTCCGCCATATTGCGCTGCGAGGAGCCTTCGCGCATGAATACACTGACCCCATAGCGCAGCTTCTCCATCATTTCTTCCTTGGTTGTTGTCTCATGGCAGGAGACATGGCCTCCGCCGCAGATGATGTGGGCAGCCAGCTCCTGGCCGGACAGGCCGGGGGCGTTGCCCTCAATGCTTTTGCCGATAGCCTTGGCATAGGACACTGAAGCGAGCAGATCATCGATCAGGTAAGGGGCGTTTCGGTATACGGGATGGACGTTGCTGAAGCCCTGCAGCTCGCCGATTCCCTGAACATGGTCGTCATTCAGCAGTTCCTGCATATCTTTGGAGCCGATATCTGCGCCTGCGGTCTCAAGACCGGGCACATCGGGTGTAAGGCAAGGTACGGTGAACAGCACGCGGTTAGGCAGGGTCTTCGCTTCTTCAATCATCGCCTTCATTCCGGGAACGCCCAGCACATTGCCAATCTCATGGGGATCAGCCACCAGCGTGGTTGTTCCGGTTGGAATCGACAGCTTGGAGAACTCCGTAACCGTCAGCATCGCACTTTCAAAATGCATATGTGAATCGATAAAGCCCGGACTGATGAATTTACCGCGCATATCCTCGACTACTGTGGACGGCCCGATCAGTTTATCAGCCTCGCCCACAAGCAGAATCCGGTCACCTTTAATAGCTACATCACCGGGGTAAATCTCACGGGTGATTACATTGATAATATAGCCGCCCTTCAGCACCAGGTCGGCATGGAGCTGGCCGGAGAGCAGCACATCAATCATCCGCCGCCGCTGAATCGCATCTTTGATATCGGTTGTCAGCATAATCTACAAGCCTCCTGCTCTGGGACAATCCACACTATCCACGATTCCGACAATTGCGGCATCTATAGGAGCATTCGGATGCGTCGACGCCCGTGAAGCCACGCTGCCCACTGCATAGATAATGGTCTCTCCGATGCCTGCTCCTACAGTATCAACCGCAATAAGCGGCTGTCCCGCCGGGGTGTTATCGGGAAGAATGGGCTGTACGATCAGCAGCTTGGCACCGATGAGGTGCTCGTCTTTGCGCGTAGCCACAACGTGTCCAGTAATGATTCCCAGCTTCATGTGATGGTCACCTCTTCTATTCAAATCCTGCCTGTTTAATCTCAATTCCGTATTGCCGGGCGGTGTCCCTGGCCAGCGGAGTAATTACTGCCGGGCCGTTCAGAGTGATGGAGGTTCGGCCCAGCTTGAGGGCTGCGATGATATCCTCCTCTGTCAGCACCTGCTTCCTCGGTGGCTCATTGCTGGAAGATAGCCAGCTTCCTAGATCGCTGGGCGCCAGCAGCCTGATCCCGTAGTCGGATATTTCGGTCACCATGCTGCGCATTTTCTCTTTCAGCAGCGGACTGGCCTGAGATAAACCCTGCTCGCTCCAGCGGTAATGCTCCGGCTCCGCTCCGAGAGTAAGCGCGCCCACCGGCTTGCCGGCACATAGGTTCTCCACAATCAGCCTCACGAAGGGATGCCCGGTATCCAGCTGAACGAGCCGGGACAGGAGCGACAGCGATAGTACAGGGATCAACAAGGTGTCAGCATCGGCAGGGGAGAGTTTATGGGCCTGCCCGGGGTGGATAAGGTCATCTACTCCGGTTTGTCGTGCAAGTTCTCCGGCGTTATTTGTCCCAAGCAGCTGATCTTCCGCCCATAAGCGCAGCCTGACGTTACCTGTGCTTAAGCTCCGCAGCGCAGCGTAACCTTCCTCCATACCGATAAAATGGCCGGCCAGCAGCACCAGCACCCGGGGATATTCCTCATTCAGCGCTGCCGTTCTGGACCGGTAAGACAATCCCAGCAGGGCATTCTCCGCAACTGTGCTATGCCGGCTGTCCATGGGAGTATTTATTCAATACCCTTGGAGAGCAAGGCGCGTTCCACCTCACTATGCGGACGGGGAATGACATGAACGGACACCAGTTCACCGACCCGTTTGGCAGCGGCAGCTCCCGCATCCGTAGCGGCTTTTACCGCTCCGACATCACCGCGTACCATAACAGTAACGAGTCCGAACCCGATTTTCTCATACCCGCAGATTTCCACGTTTGCTGCCTTCACCATGGCATCTGCTGCTTCAATTGCACCTACCAGACCTTTAGTTTCGATCAATCCGAGTGATTCTCCCATTATAGAAAACCTCCAATAATTTAGTTGTAATTCAAAAATGCCTGCTGGAAACGAGATACGCAGTAAGGGGATAAGACAGATAGACAGGCGGACGGACAGACGGACAGACGAACAGACGAACAGATAGATAGACTGATAGTTAGATAGGTAGATAGGTGGACAGATAGACAGACAGACAGGCAGGCAGGCAGATAGACAGATAGATAGATAGGTAGATAGGTAGATAGGTAGATTGTTAGTGCTTATTCAATTTCTGGCAGATCCGGGGCCGAGGTACTGGCTGTTCCGGTTTGGTCGGTTTGATCAGCTTCAGCAAGTATGGCAGGTGCGGCAGATTTGGCTCCGTCCGATGTAGTTCCGGCGTCTGTCGTCTTGAAGTCTGCCGACAGGCCCGGCAGGAATCTGGACAGTATTTTGCGGTTCACATCTTCGTGGGCCTTGGCGATGACATGGGCGGAAATGACTGTACCTATCCGCTGGGCTTCGGCTTTGCCTGCATCTACCGCCGCGCCGACCGCAGCAACATCACCGCTTAAGTGAATGGTTACACCGAGTGAACCGCCGACGCCGATAACCTTCTCAACGGCAATCAGCTGCACATCCGCCGCTTTCAGGGTCGCATCTGCGGCGGAGACGGCGGTGGTATATCCGAGAGTCTCAATCAATCCGAGTGCCTGCATCACCGGCACCTCCTTTGTTATTGATGGGCTTAGTCTTTAGGACTGCTTGAGCGACAGGGCGGGATTACTTGTTTTATCAGAGTTGCTACTGGTCTGCAAAGCGTGTTAACCCAGGCAGCACACTTGCCAGCTGAGCGGAGGTTCCGCTGATTATGCAGTAGCTGCGTTCGGCGCGGAGGCTAAGGCCTGCATCCGGGCAGCCGCCGAGCAGCTGTTCCGCGAGGCCGATGCTGCTCCAGCGCGAGGCGGCATCGATTACGGCAATGGCCTCCTGTTGGCCTGCAGCCAGATGCCGCCGCAGCAGCGGGCCGGGCTGCAGGCTCGTGTATACCCGGACCCGGCGGGCGGAATCCCGCTGCAGGATGCCGGTGAGCTCCGTCAGCAAGCGGTCCAGCTTGGCGGAATCGTTGCTGAACAGCCGTAGCTCAAAGCTCCCGCCGCTGGCGCCCCACTGGATATCTGCTTCCAGAGCAGGATCACTGCCCAGCAGTTCTTCTGCGGCGAACAGCTGGCCCGGATGGCAGACAGGAACGCTTAGTATGCCTGCTGAGCTGCAGCTGCGGCCAGCAGTGCCTAGCACGCCGCGAAGCCTGCTGCTGATTACAGGGAACAGCCAGGCATCCATAGTTCCATCCCGGATGAGGGGGAAGGGAGTGTCCGGTGAAGCGGTGTTCCGGGAGTATGTTATTCCAGCTGAATCCTTGATCTGGGTAGCGCCAGCCCCGGGGATACCGGGCCGGCAGGGAATATCTCCGGCTGAATTCTTGCCCGAATGCTGAGCACCGACTGGAATAGAAGCCTGCCCACTCCCGGAAGATTGCCAGCCCCCGGAAGAATGCACGCTCCCGGTAGGAAGGGTGCGCAAGAGCAGAGGGGACAGATACCGTTCGGCAAAGCTCCGATGATCCCCAGGCTCATTGACTGCCGGGGATCGTCCGGTAGCTGTGGATGCTGCCGGCAGTTCCTGAGGAAGATGTCTGTTGTTGAGTTGTGCAGCGTTATCCGGCAACCGGACTGGAGTAGGGGATGCGCCGGGCAGGCCAAGTAATGCGAGCCTCTTCCCGGCCTGCTCCCGCTGGTAATTGACCCGCTTGATCCCGCCCGGCGGTTGCGGACAATCCCGGGGACTGCTGCAAGTGTCCAGGCAGTCCGCCCGGCTGCCCGCTGAACAGGAAGGGCTGGCGGAAGCAGAAGCCGGAGCAGAAGAAGCAGCAGCAGCAGCAGCAGTCGCACCAGGAGCCGGAGCAGCAGAAGCAGCCGTAGTAGCCGGAGCAGCAGAAGCAGCAGGAGTAGCCGTAGCAGAAGAAACAGAAGCCGGAGCGGGAGCAAAGACAGAAGCAAGCGCCGGAGCTGGAATAGGAACGGTAACGGGTGAAGTAACGGTAACAAGTGGAGCAACGGTAACAGGTGAAACAACGGATATGAGAGCAGGAGCAGCAGGGTGATTTCGCTCCAAAACCTCGGCAACAATGCTCTTCATGAAATTGGACAAGGGAAATCACCTCCTAAACTAAGTATGAATGCGCCCGTATAGGTTTCCTTCAGACAATTTTTCAGACAACTTGGGATCGTGTTGTTCACACGCAGAGAAGTGCTGCCAAACGGAAAAACGTCCACTAATCATAGGAAGAGTCCTATATAGCGTGCAGTACAAGCTAAACTTTAAAGACACTAACGAAAATCCTGCACGAAATACAACATTCCCCTCGTGAAATGGTAGCCTAATCCGGAATTGTTGTATAAAAGGCAACATTCCTCCCGTATTCAAGCTGCTAAGCGGGAGATTGTTGTATTTCATACAACAATCCTTACAAATTCCCTAGTATCGGGGTATCTAAGTTGTAAAACGTACAACTTTTAGGCCTGTGCTTACAGATGTGCTTACAGTAGTACTCACAGTACTTACAGACGTACTTACAGTAGCGGCTAGAAGGTAGTACTCACAGATGTACTTGCAGTAGTACTCACAGTCCTCACAGATGTACTCACAGATGTACTTGCAGTAGTACTCACAGTCCTCACAGATGTACTCACAGATGTACTCACAGATGTACTCACAGATGTACTCACAGTAGTACTCACAGATGTACTTACAGATGTACTCACAGTAGTACTCACAGATGTACTTACAGTAGCGGCTAGGAGGTAGCACTTACAGACGTACTTACAGTAGCTGCTAGGAGATAGTACTCACAGATGTACTTAAGTTACTCGTTTCGCTGCCGGGCAGCGGGCCGGAGAGTAATGCGTTAGTCCTTGGGTGGAGTGCCACGTGTTGTATATAGCCAGCGCATATTCATGGCTATTTACACGCAGCCGCAGAAACGTTTCTAGCTGTCCTTGCTACCCGCACTTTATAACCGGCTTGCTCCGGTCACCGCTGATTTGCAGCCTGTTAGCTATAGTCTTAGGTGCATGCATATAGTTCTATAGTTCAATCCATCTACAGCAGCATCCGCGCCAGATCCGGGTGCGGCCGGGGAATGACGTTGGAGGAAATCAGCTGTCCCCCTGTCCGGGGGTAAGCGGCGATACCGGCTTCCACGGCCGCCTGAACTGCGGCGACATCGCCTTCAACGATAACCGTTATAAGTCCGGAGCCGACGCGCTTGAAGTCGACCAGCTTCACATTTGCTGCTTTGCACATCGCATCCAGTGCTTCGAGGGCCGGGGTTAGTCCCCGGGTCTCGATCAATCCGATCGCTTGCATGATCCACCTCCTGTTAAGCTAATTTGTATCTCCATGATCCGGCTTCATCGTCTATAAATAATCTGCCAGCTCGATACTCTCCTGACCGGGGATGGAGGTCCGCCGGTAATGCTCCGCTTCAGCCAGCGGGAAGGTGGCGTCGATGCCCATTTTGGCGGTGACGCCGCGCAGGTTGTGCGAGGGCTCAAGCGGAGAACCCTTCGCTCCAGTAACGATGAAGGTGTCCAGATCAGCCTGGACGCGGGTGGCGATCGCCCACTCCACATCAAGCGGGTCCAGCAGGTTGACGTCCTCGTCGACAACGACTACATGCTTGAGATCTTTGTCGCCAGCGAAGGCGGCTAGAAGGGCGGTTTTGCCGTCGCCTTCCTGCACCTTCCGGATGCGGATGACCGCATGATAACGCCCGACGCCGCCCATGCTGATGTGAACATCTTTGACACCGGGGACGACCTGGCGGACGGAGCCCAGCAGGGCAATCTCACGTGCAATCGCCATCGGCAGCTTCTCCTCATAGCTGGCCGGGAGAATGGTCTGCCAGACCGGATTGTTCCGGTAGGTGACAGCGGAGAATTCCACGACCGGCTGCTCGGTGCGCGGGCCGTAGTAACCGCCGAGTTCGCCGAACGGACCTTCCGGTTCGCGGACCCGGGGGAGAATCCGGCCCTCGAATACAACCTCGGCCTCGGCCAGCACTTCAAGATCGATCGTCTTGCAGCGGACTACTGCAAGCGGCTGGCCGAGCAGGGCAGAGGCGACCTCCAGCTTATCGGCATGGAACAGGTGGGTGCTGACCTGGGAAGCCAGCACGACTGCCGGGACGATGCCGAACATGAATGCCGCCTCCATCGGCTCACCGCGTTCCTCGAATTCCCTGTACTGCTGGAATAATTCAGGGGAGGAGATCAGGATGCTGGTCCGGTTGCCGTCCAGCAGCTGCATCCGCCGGATGGAGGTGTAGCGCTTCTGCCCGTCCGCGCCTTTGACGACCATCACCCCGGAGACATAATAAGCTCCGCTGTCCAAGGCGTTATAGGTGCAGACCGGGAACAGCTCCCGCAGGTTAATCCGGCTCGTAATCACGTTGTCCTGCACCGGAGCCTGATCACAGCTTCTCGTAGGCAGCGGATGAACAACGGCCTCGATCAGCCGTGGCAGCAAGTCTTCCGGCTGCATGCCCATACTCCCGGCGAGCAGCTCTTTGGAGCCGCCAAGACCGGCTGCCATCGGGACGGAGTAACCTTTTACCTTCTGGAAGACCATGGGCTGCCTGCCCTTCACGGCCTTAATCACGGCCCCTAGCTCAAACTTGGGGTCCACCTCCTTGCGGACCTTCAGCAGCCGGCCGCTGCGTTCCCAGTGCTCCAGCAATTGCCGTATATTCATGAATGCCATCCGGGCTGCACCTCCTTCACTCATTAATTGTTGAACTGTACACCGTTGTAAGCTTCAGCGTGCCTTGACTCGCGCACCTTCCAAAAAGGGAATAAAAAAAGAAGCCGCAGACATAGAGAAAAAAGATTCTCTAAATCGCGGCTTCCTTCATTCTGTGAACAGAAATGGGGCAAACCTTATATTGGGGCAGCGGATCTGGATATAATCGGGATCAGCCGGTATAAGTCATCATCACGTAAGCTTAAGTTCCATTATAGTGAAAAAAAGCGAAAAGTAAATGACTAATGTTATATTACATGACCTTACTTCTGATGCGGAAAGTACGCGGGGAGAGTCCGCTCTCTCTTTTGAACATATTGCAGAATTGGGCATCATTGACGAATCCGGCAGCGGAAGAGACCTCCGAAATATGCATTTGGGTATGCAGCAGCAGAGATTTGGCATAATCCAGGCGCTTCAGTACAAGATAACGGTGCGGGGAATGTCCAAATCTTTCCTTGAACAGATGCCGGAAGCGGTCGTAGCTATAACCGGACATTTCTGCCAGAGAGGACACGGAGAGCTTATGGCGGTAATGCTCATTCATATAATTCAGCACATACTGCATCTGATCCTCTGCCGGGGAATGGAAATCCGAGGCGGCGAGCAGCCGCTGCAGATACACGGTAATTTCGCTCATTTGCAGATTCAGCAGCTCGGCGAACCCGTCACGCTTGCGCTTGAATTCCGCATTCATCCGCTGCAGGGTCTGCAGTACGGTATGTTCCTTATCATCGTCAAAAACGCCGGATAGCGTATTGATAATCGGATTGCCGCAATGGAAGCCGACGAACAGCACCTCCGGGCTGGGCTGATGATTCTCGTCATGCTTGAAACCTGCCGGAATCAGGCCAAAGGTGAAGGGCCGGAAATGATAGCTGCGCGGTCCAATGCTGCAGGTTCCCTGGCCATGGATATAATACACAAGCTCGAAACATTCATGCTGATGCGGAGGGATATACGTATTTGCTTCATGCTCTGCATTTACAATATATAGAACACGGTCCATGATGAGCCTCCCTTTATCGTCATTTAGCCGAATCGTACAAAAAGATGACCGAAAATATATAAATATTTATCTTTTCTTTTGTTATGATCTTATCAATTAAACCGAAGATTCTCAACTGGACTGGCCATCTTGTTCGGATTTATGCGGTTTTTTCGAGAAATGTAACATGAAATGTTTGGTTTTCAAGGTAAATTGCTTGTTTTCAGAATTTAAACAGTCTTTTATTCATGCTGCCCGATGCTACCCGTTAGACAAAACGTGTAATTGGAACTTTATGCTATTTTATCAGCGTTGATCTATTACAAAACAGGGGTGTGAACTTAGAAAATGAAAAAGAAGATGCTCGCTTTATTGCTGATGGCGGTTATGGTACTGGTCACTGCATGCGGAAACAACACGTCCGGCAATGGTAATGCGGTCAACTCCGGAACAAATGCTGAAGGCGGAGAGGCTGCTGCAGGGGACAAGCTCAAGGTGGTGCTGCTTATTCCGGGAACGCTGGGCGACAAGTCGTTTTTTGATGCGGCGAACAGCGGCCTGCAAAAAGTGAAGGACGAGCTCGGCGCCGAAACAAAAGTGGTCGAAATGGGCGCGGACAAGACGAAGTGGGAACCTACTTTTAATGATATTGCTGCTGAGGATTGGGATGTTGTCATCTCGGGCGGCTCAGAAATTACGGAAATGTTCAATGCAACGGCTGAGGCGAATCCGGATAAAAAATTCATCAACTACGATACCGATATCGATGAAGCGCCTGAAAATATGTACAACATGTCGTATTCGACCAATGAGGTCTCTTTCCTGGCAGGGGCGGCGGCAGCACTTGCGACACAGTCTGATATGCCGAATGCCAACCCGGAGAATGTGATCGGATTCCTGGGCGGGATGGATATCCCCGGCATTAATGCTTTTCTGGTGGGCTACATCCAGGGCGCACAGTATGTTGATCCGGATGTGAAGGTAGCGGTATCCTATGCCGGAGATTTCGTGAACCCTGCCAAAGGCAAGGAATTGTCGCTGATCCAGTACAACTCGGGTGTGGATATTATTTTCAACGTAGCCGGCGGTACGGGACTGGGAATCTTTGATGCAGCCAAGGAAAAGACTAAATATGCTATCGGTGTTGATTCGGACCAGGCGCTGCTGCTGAAAGATACGGATAGTGAAAAAGCAAACCTGATTGTCACTTCCGCGATTAAAAAGATCGATACGGCCATTCTCGGCGCAGTGAAAAAACTGCAGGACGGGACGCTTGAGATGGGCAAACGTGATGTGCTCGGCTTCGTTGAAGACGGCGTAGGCATTGCGGAGAATGACATTTACAAAGACGTATTCCCTGCTGATCTGCAGGCTAAGGTGGAAGAAGTGAAGCAGAAGCTGATTAATAAGGAAGTTACCGTCGACAATGCGATGGGCATGGAAACGGCTGAAGTTGAAGCGATCCGCAATGCCGTGAAGCCTTAAGATTATTGATCAAAGATAGCTTTATAAAATGAAATTGGCTTACACAGCTCTGCAGTTGGAGGCTCTTCTCTTTGGGAGAGCTCCAGCTGCCTATTTTTGCAGACCACCCAAGTTGAAAGGCGTTGATGACCCATGGCAAATGCTCTGCTGGAAATGCGGGGAATCACCAAAGTATACCCGAACGGCGTTGTTGCCAATAAGGATGTCGGATTCTCCCTGCGGGAGGGCGAAATCCATGCGATCGCGGGAGAGAATGGAGCCGGTAAATCGACTCTGATGAAAATCATGTTTGGGATGGAGGAGCCGAGTGAAGGCGCGATCTATATCCGGGGAGAACAAGTGAAGCTGCAGTCCCCGCAGGACGCAATTGACCGCGGCATCGGCATGGTTCATCAGCATTTCATGCTGGTGCCTTCTTTTACTGTGGCCGAAAATATGGTGCTGGGCATGGAGCCGCGAAAAGGTGTGGGCTTCAATGCTGGTGAAGCGGTGCGTCTGACGGAGGAAACGGCACGCAAATATAACCTCTCGGTAAACGCCAGGGCTAAGGTGGAGGATCTGTCGGTCGGCATGAAGCAGAAGGTGGAAATTCTGAAGGCACTGGTTCGCGGGGCCAAAATCCTCATCCTCGACGAGCCGACCGCCGTGCTGACTCCGCAGGAAACAGAGGAGCTGTTCCATGAGCTGCAGCAGCTTAAGGAGCAGGGTCACACCATCGTGTTTATCTCGCACAAACTGAAGGAAGTTAAAGCAATCTGTGACCGGATTACCATTATGCGCGGCGGCAGGAGCGAAGGAGTCTTCCAGACCCGCGAGGTGACGGAGCAGGAAATTTCCAGGCTGATGGTCGGCCGCGATGTCGTGCTGAAGTACGACAAGGACAGCATTCCGCACGGCAAGCCGGTGCTTAGGGTAGAGCAGCTGGCTGTTTCGGACAGTCAGGGCAAAGCACTCCTCGCGGAGATTAGCTTCTCGGTCCGCGAAGGCCAGATTGTCGGCATCGCCGGCGTCGAAGGGAACGGGCAGACGCAGCTGATTGAAGCGCTGACCGGCGGTCTGCGCGGCGTCTCCGGCAGTGGGGCGGTTAGTGTAAAAGGCACGGATATCCGCGGGCTGGATATTCTGGGCATCCGCAGCCTGGGCGTATCTTATATCCCGGAGGACCGGATGCGGCAGGGCTCCGCCGGAGACGCCAGCATTGCCGACAACCTGATCTCTACGCGCTACCGTTCGAAGGATATGAATAAGGGGCCTTTTCTCCACAGCTCCAAAATTGCTGCTCTGGCGTCATCGCTGGTAGAAGAATTCAAAGTGCGCTGCTCCGGTACACGGCAGCCAGTCGGCATGCTGTCCGGCGGCAATATGCAGAAGGTGGTCGTTGCAAGGGAGTGCTCCACGAATCCGCAGCTGCTGATCGCTGAGCAGCCGACCCGGGGTGTGGATATCGGGGCTGCGCAATTCATTCATCAGAAGCTGCTGGAGCTGCGCTCGGACAAATGCGCCATAGTTCTGGTATCGGCGGATCTGAATGAAATTCTGGAGCTGAGCGACAGTCTGCTTGTGATGTACGAGGGGCAGATCGTTGCGTATTTCGACAATCCTTCTGCCGTGAGTGAGGAAGAGCTGGGACTCTATATGCTGGGAATTAACAGGCAGGACAAAGAGCAGACCGGGAGGGCCTTAAATCATGTTTAGAGCTAAATATTTTGAGGCAATCCGGACGGCAGCGGTTATTGTCATTGCGCTGATTATCGCATTCCTGATCATCTCGCTGGTCAGTGACCAGCCGCTGAAGACGATTGGTATTTTCCTGCTGGAGCCGTTCTCCACCAAGGGGCATATCGGCAATGTCATTGAGATGGCCATTCCGCTGATGTTCACCGGCCTTGCCGTCTCGCTGCTGTTCCGGGCCAATATGTTCAACCTGGGGGCAGAGGGGATCTTTTATTTCTCTGGTGTCGTGGCCTCTGTACTGGCGATTCATCTCAGCCTGAACAGCTGGCTGCATCCGCTGGTGGCGATATTGGCAGGCTCTATCACAGGGGCGCTGCTGTCAGCCATTCCCGGAATTCTCAAAGCGAAGTGGAACGCCAATGAACTGGTGACCTCGCTGATGTTCAATAATATCCTGTTCGGGGTGGGGCTATACCTGCTGAACTATCATCTGCGGGATGCCAAGGCCTTCGCCAACGTTTCGTTTAAATTCGAGAAAACTGCGCAGCTGAGCAAGCTTTTTGCAGGCACACGGATTCATACCGGACTTATTATTGTATTGGTGCTGATTGTACTGGCCCATCTGTTCCTCTACCGGACCAAATGGGGCTATGAGCTGCGGATGACAGGCGTCAACCGGGAGTTTGCCCGTTACTCGGGTATGAAGACTGCCAAGGTTATCATTCTTGTGCATCTGATCGCCGGGTTTATTGCCGGTATGGGCGGCTCGGTGGAAGTACTCGGGATGTACAGCCGCTTTCAGTGGACTTCTTTGCCGGGCTACGGCCTGGATGGTGCCCTGGTGGCGATGCTGGCCAAAAACAATCCGCTTTCTGTCATTGTCTCTGCGCTCTTCCTGGCCTATATCCGCATTGGAGCCGATCTGATGGCGCGGCTGTCCGATGTGCCGTCCGAGATGATCTCGATCATTCAGGCTGTGATTATCCTGCTGATTTCGGCTGAGCAGTTCCTCAAGTTCTGGAAGAACCGCATGCTGCTGAAGGAGGCGAAGGAAGCATGAATAGTCTGCTGGATGTCATTCTGACGACGGATTTTGCCTTCTCTGTATTGCGTGTGACAACACCTATCCTGTTCGCTGCACTGGGAGCGCTCATCTCGAACCGTGCCGGAATCATCAACATCGGGATGGAAGGGATTATGCTGGTCTCGGCTCTGGCCGGTGTTATTGTCAGCGCCTATACGCATAGCGCCTGGGTCGGGCTGCTGGGTGCGGTATTGTCGGGAACGCTTATTGCCGGGATTTTGGCCTTTTTCACCTTGAAATTCAAGACGCATATCATTCTAGGCGGTGTGGCGATTAATATGTTCGCCTCAGGCGGAACGGTATTTATTCTGTATCTGCTCAGCGGGGACAAGGGTTCATCGACCTCCTTGGCGAGCAAAGTATTGCCGAGTGTGCAGATTCCGCTGCTGAAGGATATTCCGGTGCTGGGTCCGATTCTGTCGGGACATCACATTCTGACTTATTTCTCGATTCTGTCTGTGCTTGTGGTCTATTATCTGCTGAACCGCACCCCGCTGGGGCTGCGTATCCGCTCGGTAGGCGAGAATCCGCATGCGGCCCAGTCGGTTGGAGTCAGCGTGGTCCGGATCCAGTACACGGCGCTGCTGCTCAGCGGCTTCTTCGCCAGTCTGGGCGGAGCTTATATGTCGATGGGCTATTTGTCGCTGTTCACCCGTGATATGGTGGCCGGCCGGGGCTGGATTGCGATTGCTGCTGAATCCATGGGCCGGAGCACAACCGTAGGAACAGCGCTAACTTCGCTGCTCTTCGGCGCAGCCGATGCGCTCTCCAATGCCCTGCAGGTGCTGAAGATTCCGGCGGAGCTGATCGCTACGCTTCCTTACGTGGCGACGGTAGTGGGGCTGATTATATACGCGGTCTCGGAGACAAGGAAGAAGAACAAGAAGCTTAAGACGACTACGACCAAATAGTTGAGGCTATGAGGGTAGCCTAGTTACGATCAACCACAATAGGAGCAGTTTCAATTTCGTTTTAGATTAGAAATCAACCTACAAGGGAGCGACAACGATGCCAACACCTATCATAATTGACTGCGATCCGGGGCATGATGACGCGATTGCCATTCTGCTTGCGCTGGCTCATCCCGGGCAGCTGGAGATCCGGGGCATTACCACGGTTGGCGGCAACCAGGTTCTGGATAAAATCACCGATAATGCACTCAAGGTGCTTAGCTTTGTAAATGCCGATATTCCCGTAGCCAAGGGAGCGGCGGCTCCGCTGCTTGGTAAGCTGGTAACCGGAGAAGCAGCACATGGGGAGTCCGGCATGGACGGCCCCGCGCTTCCGGCGAGCAAGTTCAAGCCGGTGGAACAGGGAGCGGTAGAATTCATGCTGGAGATTATCCGCGCATCCAAAGAGAAGATTACCCTGGTGCCTACAGCTCCGCTAACGAATATCGCCCTCCTGATTACCGCTTATCCGGAAGTGAAGGACAGAATCGAGAAGATCTCTCTGATGGGCGGCGGGCTGGCCTATGGCAATGTGACCCGGACAGCGGAGTTTAATATATATGTCGACCCGGAGGCAGCGCGGATTGTCTTTGAATCGGGGATTCCCATTGTGATGAGCGGACTGGATGTGACGGATAAGGCGGCGATTTTTGAAGAGGAGATTCAGGAGCTGAAGACCCGTGGACCCGTATCGGTAATGGTCGGAGAGCTGCTGGATTTCTATTCGATCTACGGCAAAAAGATGGGATATATCGGCAATGCGCTGCATGACCCGTGCGCGATTGCCTGGCTGCTGCATCCGGAGCTATTCGAATCGGAGCATCTGCATGTTACGGTGGAGACCGAAGGCAAGCTGACCCGGGGGATGACTGTTGCCGACCGGCGCAAGAAGCCGGAGCAGCCTGCCAATACAGAGGTGCTGCTTGGCGTAGACCGTGAAGCCTTTATTAAGCTGCTGTTTGATTCACTGGAGCGGTTAGACCGCGGGCCCCTGCCTGCGGCGGGAGCATTGTAGCGGATGGCAGGCTGGGAACGTCTGCAGGAGACGGTGCGGCTGGAGCTGCAGCAGCGGATAGAGGAAGGCTGCCGGCCTGGCAGTCTGGCAGAGAAGCTGGCTGCTGCCGGAAGTGATGAGGGCAAGCTCATGGAGGTATACCGGGAGCTGATGGCCCTTCAGGTGGCCGCGGACTTTCCTTACGAGGAGCCCTCGGATCTGGCGTCGATCAGACGGCTGCGCCCCGGAGGTCCGCGTAAGCTTACGGTGAATTGGACACCGGAAGAGTGGAGGGACAGGTTCTATGGAGCGTGGCTTGGCCGGAGTGTAGGCTGTGCGCTGGGCAAGCCGCTGGAATACTGGGATTATCTGTACGGGAAGGACGGCCGTACCGGCTGGGAGAACATTGAATTGTGGTTCCGCGGCGCGGATGCCTGGCCGATTACAGGATATACACCTGAGTACTCTACGGCCCGGGCGGAATACGGTCTGGGCTTAAGCGACTGGTCATTCACCAGCACCCGGGAGAAGATCAGCTACATGGAGAGTGACGACGATATCCGTTATACGGTCCTCGGTCTGATGCTGCTGGAGCAGAAAGGGCTGGACTGGGATTCCTGGGATATCGGCAAGCTGTGGCACGGGCATCTGACCTACAGCCAGGTATGTACAGCAGAAACACAGGCCTATATGAACTTTGCCGGCGAAACCTCCCATCTGCACGGTGAGAAGCCGGAGGATTGGCCGCTGCGGCAGGAGCGGGTGCGCATGCATCTGAATCCGTACCGCGAATGGATCGGGGCGGCCATCCGTGCGGACGCCTTGGCCTATGGAGCGGCCGGGAATCCCGAGCTTGCGGCGGAGCTGGGCTGGCGGGATGCCTCCTTCTCCCATGTGAAGAACGGGATCTACGGTGAAATGTTCAATGCTGCAATGATCTCTGCTGCGTTCGCGGGCCTTGATAACGAGCAGATTGTGGAGATTGGACTCAGCGAAATTCCTCAGACGAGCAGACTGGCCGGGGATGTGCGGACCGGAATAGCCATTGCACAGGAAGCGGGCAGCGAGCGGGAGCTTGTCAGCAGGCTATGGGACCGGTTCAGCCATTATGACCCAGTGCATACCAATAACAACGCCGCCATCGTTGCAGCTTCGCTTATATACGGCGGCAATGACTTCGAGAAAGCCGTGGTTACCTCTGTCTCTGCCGGGATGGATACCGACTGCAACGGTGCCACAGTCGGCTCCATTATGGGAGCTAAGCTGGGCGCAGCCCGGCTTCCCGCCAGTTGGACCGCACCGCTGAATGATCTGCTGTACGCAGATCTGCCGGGCTTCCACCCGATTGCGATTTCGGAGGTTGCCGAGCGGAGCTATCAGGTGTTCCTGAAGATCCGTGCAGAGCTGGGAGAATAGGATTAGCTTGGCTTTCATACATTATTTTTCTTAAAAGAACAGGGAAGCCCGCAGCCATGCCACACTGGCTGCGGGCTTCCCTGTTTCGGCAGAAGGCCGGCACAGCCCTCCTAAGCTTCCCCCCAGCGCTTCATCAGCTGATGGTCAATTCCGAGTGCGTCGAGGACGCGGGCATTCATGAAGTTCACCAGCTCCCAGATCTCGGTCGGATGATTGTAAAAGCCCGGCGAAGCGGGCATGATATCTGCCCCCGCCCGGGCAATCCGCAGCATATTCTCCAGATGAATCACATGGAGCGGGGTTTCGCGCGGAACGATAATCAGCCGCCGCTTCTCCTTGAGCACCACACTGGCTGCCCGGCTAAGCAGTGTATCCCCCATGCCGTTAGCGATAGCTCCCAGCGTATTCATTGAACAGGGGATGATGACCATCCCGTCTGTTTTGAAGGATCCGCTGGCCACGGGTGCGAACAGATCTGTATTGGACAGCACAGTAGCGTATCCGGCCAGCTCCTGCATATCCGCACCGCACTCGTATTTCATCACATTCTCCCCGGCACCTGTGGCGATGACATAGGTTTCAGCCCCAAGCTGATGCAGGCTGCGGATCAGGGAATAAGCGTATATGGAGCCGCTGGCTCCGGTAATGCCGACGATAATTTTCATGGCGTAAGCTCCTTTTGAAATGAAAAGAAGCCGCTGAACTAGAGGGGTATCCCTCTAAGCAACGGCTTCCTTCAGTCTGTAAACAGAAATCGGGCAAACCTTAGGCCTAATCAGCGCACCCAGAATACAATCCGGACGCCGCCGCTTCTACTTGTTATTCACTGATAATGATCGTGCTGGCCCAGCCCGTGCCCGGATCATAATCCCGGAGTACACCACTGACGGGCAGATCCAGTTCATCGGCCAGCTTCTTCCGGAAGATCCGCTTGAACTCCTGATGGAGCGCAGCATCCACCGACTGCTTCAGCTCGGGATAGTTCTCTTCCAGCGCCCGCAGTGCAGTTACCCGCTGATGCTTCACCAGAAAGAGGATCATCGATTCGCCGGCGGCATCTATTCTCAGCTGTGTGACACCCACCCCATACAGTTCCCTATGCACTTCATTGTAGCAGCGGGAGAGGCGCTTCTTGAATTCGTTGGAGGATAGAAGACTGTTTAACGTCAAGAATATCACTTCCCTGTGTGAGATAATGCCGGATAATCAATAAAATTAACCCTAATTATAGAGAATATCCGCAAAAAGTAAATGACCAATGTTACTTTATGTGACTCCGATATCTGATTAAGTTGTAATTCACATCATTGAACTTGTATGTTAGCATTATTTGTAATTCATTTGCTGACAAAATTTAGATTCGGGGATTGGAGCGAGGCTCATGCTGAAAGTCATGATTGTTGACGATGAACCGTGGGTTCTTGAAGGACTTAGGACGATGGTCGACTGGGAGAAATCCGGTTACGAAGTATGCGCCGAAGCGCTTAGCGCTGTGGAGGCCCTCCGGTTAATTCAGGAGCATAAGCCGGACCTGCTGCTTACGGATATCAACCTTCCCGTAATGAACGGACTCGAGCTGATTGCTGCCGTGAAGGAAGTGATGGATCACCCGCCCAGATTCGTTATTCTGAGCGGATATGACGATTTCAATTATGCCCGCACTGCGCTGCGCCAGAAGGTGGATGGCTATCTGCTGAAGCCGGTCGATGATGAGGAGATCGGGGCGCTGCTTTTGAAGATCAGAGCCATCATCCAAAATGAAATCGCTTCCAGAGAGGAGGGCCGCAAGAAGCAAAACTTCCTGGTCCATAATCTGATCAACCGGTTCATTCAGGGGGAATGGAGCGAAGAGCTGGAGCGCGCAGCGGATAGGCTGATGGACCTTCAGCATGAGACGGAGCTGCAGTGCATCCTTGCTGCTGCTGTATCAAGCACAATGAGCCTGAATGAAGGGGAGGGGGAAGGATTCCCGGGTGAGCTTGGCTATGTCTTTCAGGACCCTGCGGGCAGGCCGGGTCTTATTGTGCGGTGTGCGGGGATGTCCTCCGAAGCCATTGAGGCCGCCGCCGCCCAGGTGCAGAGGGCACAGTCGGAGAAGCTTGGCGTTCCTGTGGCCGTACTGATCAGCGGCAAGCGGAAAGGGGCGCGCTCCATCCAGGAGTTGTACACACAGAGCCTTGAGGTCTGGGGATTGAAGTACCGCAGGGAGAAGGGCGGAATCTTCTACTATAACGACCTGGGAGCAAAGGGCCAGTCCCTGGAATTAGCTGAAGGGCATTTCACCTGTGTGCTGGAGAAGGTCAAGGCAGGCGAGACCGGGCAGATTCTGAGTTGTGTCAGGGAAGCGTTCGCTGCCATTACGGCCAAGCCGCTGAAGATCGATGCTGCCCAGGCCGAGGTGGCTCATCTGGAGATGACCTTATGCCGTAGCATCGCTGAAATGCAGGGAGATCCCGACCGAATCATGAACGCGATGCGGACGGAGTATGGCAATCTGGGCGGACTCGCGGATTATTACCGGCTGAGTCTGTATGTGGACAAGCTCTGCCTGCAGGCAGCGGCTTATCTGGCTGAATTACGGGCGGATAATGAAGGGAATACGATCTATAATGTCATTCAGTACGTGGATCTTGAATTCCGGAGCAAGCTACAGCTTCAGGATATTGCCAAGCAGTTTCATATGAATTCGGCCTATTTGGGCCAGCTGTTCCGTAAGGAAACGGGCCGGAGCTTCAGCGATTATCTGAATGAGAAGCGGATTGAAGCGGCCAAGGGCCTGCTTAAGCGCACCCAGCTCAAGATATCGGATATCGCACTGCAGGTGGGCTTTTCGAATACGGATTATTTTATCGACAAGTTCAAGGGGAGGGTTGGTTCTTCACCTTCAGTCTACAAAAATGCCAATAAGAACAAGCAGCTATAAGAAAGCCGGGTGCATAAGGCATGTGGAGAAAAAGATTCAAATTCACGACGATTGTTAACGATATCCCGCTCAATTACAAGTTCTACCTGATTTATATTGTCGGTGTACTTCTGCCTATAATGGTGCTTAATCTTGTATTTCTGGACCGGATTACGGATCTTATCAAATCCAGAGAACAGCAGAACCTGGAGATTTCCCTGGAGCGGGCGCGCAAGGATATTCTTGATTTCATCGAAGGGGGAGTCTCCGTCGGATATGCATTGTCTACGGATAAGAATCTGTACGAGATGCTGGACCGCACCTACACGGACTCCATAGAATTCTATAATATGTTCGACGAACAGCTGAGGGACCGGATGAACAGCTACATGCCTGTTAACAACCAGCTGGAGCGGATCAGCATCTACACAGACAACCGCACCATTGTATCCGGCGGGAATTACCAGGTCATGAATGACAAGGTATGGGCCAGCGACTGGTATAGACAGGCGAAGAATGCGAGTACCCAGGTGTTTGTGACCGCCTACCGGACTAGTGAGAACAAGAATCTGGCATCGTCAATCCCTACGCTAAGTGTAGTTGAAACGATGGATAATTACAGAAACTTGAATAAGTATGAGAAGGTGCTGCGCATTGATCTGGATCTTAATGAGATCTATGACATTATTGTCCGGGAGAAGGATTACTTAAGCCTCTACCTCATCAATGAGCAGAACAAGATTGTCATGTCAGCGGACAGCGGCTATCAGCGGCTCACCAAAGAACCCTATCCCGTATTCGATCAGCTGGGTAACGGTCAAGGTCAGGAGGAGGATGTTCGGATAGTACCTGTGGGTACGGCCAACTATCTCAAAGGCTGGAGAATTGCCGGAATCACCCAGGGTGAGCGGATTTCCCAGGCGATTCTGGATATACGTCTGTACGCGGCTGGGCTGGCAACAACGCTTACGCTGCTGACCAGCGGATTCATCTATATTATGCTGCGCTCTTACAATTACCGGGTGAAACGCCTGTCCCGTCATATGCAAAAGGTGTCTAACGAGAAGTTTGAGCTGATCACCATCGATGAGGGGCGGGATGAGATCGGCGGCTTAATCCGCAATTTCAACCGGATGACCTCCAGAATCCACTCGCTGATCAACGATGTGTATAAGCTGGAGATCCAGAGCAAGAATCTGGAGATGGAGCGCGTCAGGGCGGAGCTGAACTTCCTGCAGAGCCAGATGAACCCCCATTTTCTGTTCAATACGCTGAATGCGATTCTGGTGGTCTGCACCAAGAATAAGTATTCCGATGTTACGGATATTGTGAAAAGCCTGTCGAAGCTGCTGCGCAGGCTGCTCAGCTGGAAGGAAGACCTGGTGTCGGTGCAGGAGGAGATCACATTCATCGAGATGTATCTCAAAATCGAGAAATTCAGGTTCAGGGATAAATTCGACTATGTGTTTGAGATTGATGAGCAGTCACTGAAATATAAAATTCCGAAGCTGAGCATGCAGCCGCTGGTCGAGAACTCCTGCAAGCATGGATTACAGACGATTGAAGGGCTTGGCATTATCCGGGTGAGTACGGCTGTGCTGGATAACCGGCTGCAGATTAGCGTATCGGATAACGGCAAAGGCATAGAGCCGGATAAGCTTAAAGAGCTGCTGTTCGCCATCCGCAAGGAGGACTCCTCCGGGGCCAATATCGGAATCCGCAACGTCTACCGCAGGCTGGAGCTGTATTATGCCGATCAGGTGCGCTTCGAGATATCCAGCACACCGGGTCTGGGGACCTTGGTCACCTTCGGCATTCCGCTCAGGCTGCTGGAGATGAATCATCCCTTGGAAGGCGAGGTGTAACCAATGAAATACAAAGTATTATTAATTGATGATGAGCCGAGCGCCCTTGAAGGTATGCAGCTGTGGATTGATTGGGAGGAACTCGGCTTCGAGCTGTGCGGAACCTGCGGCAACGGCCGGGAGGGGCTGCGGCTGATGAAGCTGCTGGAGCCGGACCTGGTGATTACAGATGTGAACATGCCGCTTATGAATGGTTTGGAGATGATAGAGGCCTGGCAAGAGCAGGAGGCCGGCAGACCCAAGTTCGTGATTCTGAGCGGCTACAGTGAATTTGAATATGCCCGTACGGCCATCAGCTACGGAATCAGCCATTATCTGCTGAAGCCGGTCTTTCCGGAGGAGGCTGCCGAGGAATTGCGGGAAATTCATCAGGAGCTGGAACAGGAAGCGAACCGCAGAATGATTCATGAGATTGCCTCTGAAGAAGAGGCGGTGGCCGTGATTAGAGGACTGCTGTACGGGAAAAAAGCAGACCCGGAGCTTCAGGAGCTGCTGGATCGCCTGCCAGGCTTTCAGGGAGTCCGCATCTGGAATCTTTGTCTGATTCAGACTGTCCCGGAGTTGTATGCAGAGCTGCGGGGAAGGGCGGCTGCCCTGCTGGCCGCCTATCCGGCCATGGTGATGATGGATCTGGAGGCGGGCATACTCGGGATTGTATACGGTATGCCGGCAGACAGACCTGAATGCGGCACAATAGAAGAGGGGCTGAATATCCTCCGGCAGGAATACGGCAGCGGACAGATCTATATGGCCATTGGAGCCCCGGAGAACTCCCTGCCGGGGATTGCGGAGAGTTACCGCAGTGCCAAAGAGGCTTTGCAGCATTTTTTCTATAATCCTGAGTATGCAGGGATTCTGGCTTACCGCGGGATACAGGGCCAATCCTTCAGCTACCATTATGACCATATCCGGCTGATGGATGCCCTGCTTGATTCTGTTAATCTGCTCGATGCGGACGGTTACCGCAGAGCGCTGGAGGAAGCGGACCGCAGCTTCCGTGCACAGCAGGTGGCACCGGAGGTGGTTCGGAAAATTGTGATTCATCTCATGTACCGGATCACCGAGCTCGCACCCGGGGCGGAGGACGGAGGCGGGGAGCAGGGGACGGCAGGGTCTGGAATCGCGGAGATCCAGCAGGCCATGATCCCGCTGGATGAATTGCTCAGCCGCTTATTAATGTGCGGTGAAATGGCAATTGATCTCTTGATGCGTGAGCAGAATCAAAAGTCGCATGGCATTGTGCAGGAGATTAACGAGTATATCGGTGCGCATTTTCAGGAGAGTCTGAGCATTCAGAAGCTGGCAGAGGTCTTCTTCCTGCATCCCGTCTATCTGGGGCAATTGCTGATTAAGAAGAACGGCATGACCTTCAATGAGCAGCTGCATCATCTGCGGATTCAGGAGGCGGCGGTTCTGCTGCGCGGCAGCAAGCTGAAGCTCTCGGAGATAGCTGAACGTGTAGGTTATGTCAATTACGGCCAGTTTTTGAAACGGTTTGAAAAGGAGATGCACATGGGCCCGAATGAGTACCGCCATGCAAAGTTCTAAACTTTTATGGGGGTATACCTTTAATTCGGTCGTATTTTAGCAGGGTGATCACCTCTATAATTCATATATGTAAGTGCTTACAAATTAAAGACCAACACATTATGGAGGTGCTTTATGGGGGGCAAGTCGAAAGCGATGTACAAGTTTTCCCTAATTGTTCTGTTATCCCTAAGCTTTACGCTATCCGGCTGCGGGGGCAACAACAACAATACTGCGGGCAAAGCTGAAGAGACAACTGCGGCAGGGACCGCTTCAGCTAACATGGAAGGAAAGATAGAACCCTTTAAGGTAAGCGTATTCATTGGGGCAGCTGGACAACAGCCGACACCGGACAACAAAATTTACAAGAAGATCAAGGAAGAAACCGGAGCCAGCTTCGATATGGAATTCCTGGCAGGTGACATTAACCAGAAGCTGGGCGTTATGATTGCCGGCCAGGATTACCCGGATCTCATGACCGGGAATACCAAGCTTACAGCAGCAGGGGCTTATATTCCGCTGGAAGACCTGATTGAAGAGCATGCGCCAAATTTGAAAGCGCATTATGCCGAATACTGGAACATGATGAAGGACCCGAACGACGGCCATATTTATATCCTGCCTAACTACGGTGTATACAATGGTAAGGTCAACAGCTCCTGGTATTCGGGACCTGCCTTCTGGATTCAAAAAGCTGTCCTCAAGGAATTCAATTATCCGCAGGTGAAGACACTGGACCAATACTTTGACCTGATTGAGCAGTATAAGGCGAAATATCCTAAAATCGACGGAAGCCCGACGATCGGGTTCGAAATCCTGAACTATGACTGGAAAAACTGGGGTCTGTTCAATGCGCCGCAGCATCTGATCGGCCATCCAAATGATGGCGGTGTGGTTGTCAATGACGGCGTAGCTGAAGTGTTTGCAAATAAAGATTATGCGAAGCAATACTACCAGAAGCTGAATGAAATCAACCAGAAGGGTCTGATTGATAAAGAGACCTTTGTACAGAATTATGACCAGTATATGGCAAAGCTGTCCAGCGGAACCGTTCTGGGGATGTTCGACCAGCACTGGAACTTCAACGCTGCTGAGGATTCTCTGACTACCCAAGGTAAAATTGAACGCACCTATGTCGGTCTTCCGCTCGTATACGACGAGTCAACCAAAGACTACTACCGCGATCTTGCCGTTCTTAACCTTAACAACGGCTTCGGTATCAGTATCAATGCCAAAAATGCCGTGCAGATCATCAAGCTGCTCGACACTCTGATTCAGGAAGACTGGCAGAAAACGTTCTCCTGGGGTGTGGAAGGCGAAGATTATATCGTGGAGAACGGCAGATTTATGAGAACCCAGGAACAGCGTGACAATGCAGCCGATGCCACCTGGCAGCTGGCCAACAAAGCCAAAGCGATGTTTGATTACCTGCCCAAAACCGAAGGAAGCTTCAGTGACGGCAACTCAACGGATGCTGCTGCACAGCCGGAAGAATACAAAGCGGGTCTGAAGCCTTTTGACAAGGAAGTGCTTGATGCCTATGGCTTTGACTCTTACGTGGACTTCTTCAGTGAACCACCTGCCAACCCGGTCTATTATCCTGCCTGGTCCATCGACTTAATTGAAGGATCGGATGCCAAAATAGCCAGTACCAAGCTGAATGAACTGCAGACCAAGTTCCTGCCTAAAGCCATCCTTGCCGACCCGGCAGATTTCGATTCCGTATGGACCGATTACACCGGACAGATCGAAAAGGCTAATGTGAAGGCATATGAAGACAAGATCAATGAGCAGATTAAGTGGAGAATTGAGAACTGGAGTAAATAACGGAACGCTGTTTCCGGGATCAGAAGGTGGAGGGCCGATCAGGGCCTTCCACTTGCTAAATTAATTTCATGGAGTAGGAGACAACGAATATGGATGAGACCCTAGAAATAGATACTGTCGTCCGGCATCCGAAGAAGAACCGAAAGAAGAAAAAACAGCCGATTACCTGGCGCTTGATCAAAAACCAGAATCAGCTTATTTGGATGTCTGTGCCTTTGATGCTCTACATTATTCTTTTTGCCTATGTTCCCGTTTGGGGCTGGACCATGGCCTTTCAGAATTACAAGCCGGCGAAGTCCTTCGGTGAACAGGAATGGGTGGGACTCAAGCAATTCAGGTTTCTGTTTACAGATGATAACTTTATTCGTGTACTGCGCAACACGCTGGCGATGGGGCTTATCAATCTGATTCTCGGTTTTGTTACAGCTATCGTGCTTGCGCTGCTGCTGAATGAAATCAAGAAGGTCTTCTGGAAAAGGACCGTGCAGACAATCTCTTATCTGCCCCACTTCCTGTCCTGGATTATAGTTACCGGCATTGTGGCCACCTCGCTCTCCATTAACGACGGGATTGTAAATATCGTTCTGATGAAGCTGCATCTGATTAAAGAGCCGATTCTATGGCTCAGTGAGGGAAAGTACTTCTGGGGAATCGTAGGGGCTTCGCATGTGTGGAAGGAAGTGGGCTGGAATACCATTATTTATCTGGCGGCCATTGCCTCCATTGACCCGGCCCTTTATGAAGCTGCCGAAATTGACGGTGCTAACCGTTACAAGAAGATGATGTTTGTAACCCTGCCTGGTATCAAAGCAACGATTGTAATTCTGATGATTATGTCCATAGGACATGTCCTGGAAGCAGGCTTTGAAGTGCAGTATCTGCTCGGCAACGGGCTGGTAGTGGACTGGGCGGAGACGATAGATATCTTCGTGCTTAAATACGGGCTTGCCCAAGGGAATTATTCACTCGCCACTGCGGGCGGGATTTTCAAAACAGTTGTCAGTGTAACCTTGCTGCTTATGGCTAATGGGATTTCCAAGCGGCTTGGGGAAGAGAGGTTGTTATAATGATGGATAACCGACAAATTAGCCCTGGGCCAAAAGCAGGCTATACGGTGAAAAGGAGTCTAGGCACCGGAAGGCTTGAGCCGATTCTGTTCACTTCCTTCAATACGCTCTTTATGGTCTGTCTGGTGGTTGTGACATTATATCCATTCATCAACACGATTGCTGTTTCGTTTAATGAAGGGAACGATACGATCCGCGGCGGTATTTACTTATGGCCGAGAGAATGGACTTTTCAGAATTACAGGGCGATTTTTGCCACGGGAACTATTTTTGACGCTTTCCTGGTTTCAGTAGCCCGTACGGTAATTTCTACGATACTTAATATTTTTCTGACCACCATGCTTGCATACACCTTAAGCCGCAGGGAATATGTATTCCGCCAGCCGATTACTGTTATCTTTGTGCTTACGATGTATTTCAGCGCCGGTCTGATCCCGAACTATTTCCTGATCAAGGATCTGCATCTGTTAAACAGCTTCTGGGTGTATATTTTCCCGTCCATGATCAGCGCATTCAATATGATCGTCATCCGTACCTATATCGGAACCATTCCGGAGAGCCTCCTGGAATCGGCGAAGATCGACGGCGCCGGGGATTTCAGAATATTCATGCGGGTGGTGTTTCCGCTCTGCAAGCCGGTGCTGGCTACCATCGCACTGTTTGTGGCTGTCGGCGCGTGGAACTCCTGGTTCGATGCCTTTATCTATACCTCATCCAGACAGAATCTCAGTACGCTGCAATATGAGCTGATGAAGCTGCTATCCTCAACGATGAATTCCAACGGCAACCCAACCGTACAGAATGGGGTGGGGATGGATCAGAATTCGGCAAGAGCGATGGTGACGCCGCTCTCTATACGGGCAGCAATCACAGTCGTGGCCTCTGTGCCTATCCTGCTGGTGTATCCGTTTATGCAGAAGTACTTTGTAGTGGGCTTGAATGTCGGCAGTGTGAAGGAATAGGCGGCCGGAACGGCGCTTGCTTTGCCTGATCCGACTAATGTGAATAAGGAGTGTTGTTAGCCGTGAGAGAAAGCCTGGACTTCAAGGAGCCTGCACTGAAGCTGGTGTTCGCTGATGATTTCAAGATCGGCGCAGCGGTCAATCCGCGGACGGCCAGTTCACAGGAAAAACTGCTGGCTTATCATTTCAACAGCATTACTGCCGAGAATGAGATGAAGTTTGAGAGTCTGCATCCGGCAGAGGAGATCTATCGTTTCGGGGCGGCGGATACGCTGGTTGCCTTTGCCCGGAAGCATGGCATGGCGATGCGCGGGCATACCCTCGTATGGCATAATCAGACAACCGATTGGCTGTTTGAGGACAAAACGCACGGCATCGTAGACAAGAATACACTGCTGGCCCGGCTCAAAAGTCATATTGAGACCGTGGTCGGGCGTTACCGGGGAGATATCTACGCCTGGGATGTGGTCAATGAAGCTATTGCCGATGAGGGCAGTGAGCTGCTGCGCCCATCCAAATGGCTGGAGATCGCAGGACCGGACTTCATTGCCGAAGCGTTCCGGTACGCGCATGAAGCGGACCCGCAGGCGCTGCTCTTCTACAATGACTATAATGAATCTGACCCGCAGAAGCGGGACAAAATTTACACGCTCATGAAATCCCTGATTGACCGGGAGGTGCCGGTGCACGGCGTCGGCTTGCAGGCCCACTGGAATCTGTATGATCCGGGCCTGGATGAAATCAGGGAAGCGATTGAGAAATATGCTTCGCTCGGTCTTCAGCTGCAGCTTACGGAGCTTGATCTGTCACTGTTCCGCTTCGATGACAGGCGAACGGATCTTAAGGCTCCTCCTGCGGAACTGCTTGAGCTGCAGGCGGAGCGGTATGAAGCCGTGTTCCGGCTGCTGAAGGAATACCGCGAGGTCATCACCTCTGTCACCTTCTGGGGCGCAGCCGATGATTATACCTGGCTGGATGATTTTCCGGTCCGGGGACGGAAAAACTGGCCGTTTCTGTTCGATGAGAAGCATCAGCCCAAGCCTGCGTATAACCGGATTGTGCCGGGGAACCGCTGAGCGGAGGAGATTTTTCTTATATTTCAAAAAAGGATGGGGCCCTATTAGGGCCGCATCCTTTTTTGAAATATAAGAATTTATATGTTTCACATGATAACTTATCCTTCTATTTCTCGCTGAAACGGTACCGTCCTCACAAAAGGACGGTACCGTTTCCACTTGCGTATATACAAGAATAATCCCAAACGGCCCAGGGGCATCCTTATAATGGGTATACCTTCCGGAGCGCTTATAAATCATTTTGAGAAAAATGATGACACAGCGGAAGAAATGCCTTATTATTTAAAGAGATTTTTAATGAAACAGATTTTAAATAATTATAGTACAATACAGCCGAAGGTGGAGCGCTGTAGTCCAGGCAGTCTATTGAGGAGGGCTTCATATTCTATCACTGAGTCAGGTTAGCAAAAGCTTCGCTCTGAAGGACGGCCCATATACTGCTGTGGACAATGTATCGCTTGAAGTGAAGACGGGTGCTATTCACGGCATTATCGGGGCAAGCGGTGCCGGCAAATCTACACTCCTGCGGCTGATCAATCTGCTGGAGCGGCCCGATATGGGAACGGTTACTGTAGACGGCAAGCTGCTTACAGAGCTGCCGGACAAGGAGCTGCGGCAGCAGCGGCAAAGAATCGGCATGATCTTTCAGCAGTTCAATCTTGTCGGCAATGCCACCGTCAGCCGCAATGTGGCGATTCCGCTGGAGCTTGCCGGAGTGCCGCGTGCCGGACGGATGAAGCGGGTGCTGGAATGTCTGCAGTTTGTCGGGCTTGCGGACAAAGCTAATCACTATCCGGCGCAGCTCAGCGGCGGCCAGCGCCAGCGGGTAGCGATTGCCCGGGCGCTGGCGAACAATCCGAAGCTGCTGCTGTGCGATGAGCCGACCTCCGCGCTTGATCCGGGCACCACGGCGGATATCCTGGGTGTGCTCCGCCACATCAATGATTCGCTCGGTGTTACTGTCGTTATAGTTACCCATGAGCTGGATGTCGTCCGGAGCATCTGCTCAGAGGTATCTGTAATGGAGAGCGGACGGATGGTTGACTTCTTTTCCCGGGATGAGGCCGGCTTTCTTCCGCCGGGGAGCCATTCGGGCTCCTACCGGGAGAGAATTACGGGAAGAACGGGGGAACCCTATGTTTGAGAGCATGCTGAAGTATCAGGATCAGATGTGGCAGTCGATCGGAGAGACCTTTGTGATGGTCGGAATCTCCGTGGGGGCTGCGCTGCTGCTGGGGCTTCCGCTGGGGACACTGCTGTATTTTTGCCGCAAAGGCCAATTGTATGAGAACAGAAGCCTGTCTCTCATACTGAACAGCATTGTAAATGTGGTGCGTTCGTTTCCGTTCCTGCTGCTGGTGGTGGCTCTGATTCCATTCACCCGCCTGGTGGTGGGTACGGCAATTGGTACGATGGCGGCAACGGTGCCGTTATCTATCGTCGCTATTGCCTATTATTCACGGCTGGTGGAGCAGTCTCTGCTGGAGGTTCCCAGAGGAACGATTGAAGCTGCGCTATCCATGGGTGCATCGAGGCTGGGAGTCATTTTTAAGTTTCTGTATGTAGAGGCCCGGTCCGGACTGGTGCTGGGACTGACTGCGTCTACGATTAGCTTCATATCTTTTTCAACAGTAATGGGTGTGGTCGGCGGCGGCGGGGTTGGCGATTTCGCGATCCGCTACGGATATCAGCGCTTCGAGACAGAAGTGATGATCTACGCCATACTCGTCATGATTGTGCTGGTGCAATTGATTCAGTTCACAGGAAGTACACTGGCAAGACTGCTGGATAAACGCTGAGAAACTATATAACAATGGGGGCTGGAGATAACAATGAAGAAGACGATGACTGCAGGGTACGGAACGGTTAAGAGAACCGGAACAAGAATGAAAGCTGCCTTCGGATTAACACTGCTCGTATTGGTACTCGCGCTTGCGGGCTGCGGAAACAACAAGGAAGCGGAAGAGACACCGGCTGCCACCAGCACTGAACCTGTGAAGATCAAGGTAGCCTCGCTGATTCCGCCGATGACGGATATCCTTGATATCGTGAAGCCGATCCTGAAAGAAGAAGGCGTGGACATGGAGGTTGTGGTGCTGTCCGATAATGTGCAGCCGAACGAAGCGCTGGCGAACAAAGAAGTGGACGCGAACTTCTTCCAGCATGTACCTTACATGGAACAGTTCAATGCCAGCAAAGATGCGAAGCTCGTTGCGGTTCAACCGGTGTATGATGCCATCTATGGCGGTTACTCCAAACGCTATAAGAGCATTGATGAACTGCCTGATGGAGCAACCCTTGTAATGGCGAATGATCCTTCGAATATCGGACGCTCCCTGCAAATGTTCGCGGATGCCGGACTGATTACGCTGAAGGAAGGGGTTGGCATCCAGGCGACCCAGGCGGACATTACCGCCAATACCAAGAACTTTAAGTTCGAGGAGGTCGATCTGCTGATGCTGGCCCGGATGCTGGATGATGCGGACCTGGTGGCGATGACTCCGGCGTATGCCAGCCCGCTCGGCCTGACCCCCAAGAAGGATGCGCTGATCACCGAAGGTGAGGATTCCGCATTTACGATCACGCTCGTTGCCCGTGAGGACAACAAGGATTCCGAGGCGATCCAGAAGCTGGCCAAGGCGATCAGCGGCCCGGAAGTGAAGAAGTTCCTTGAGGATAATTACGCGGATATTGCGCTGCCTGCTTTTTGATTGAAAATAGACTGCATCCGCAAACGGATGTATAGTTTTGCAGCCTTTACGCACAGCAGCCTTCTCCTTATTGATGGAGAAGGCTGTTTTTATTGCAGCTATTATAATGAAGCTTGTTTATTTAATATGGACTTTTTCAGAAGATTGCCCGAGTACATTAACGGTGTTAACAACCTCGTATTGAGCCGCTTCAATCCAGGTTCCCGTAGTGAAATCGCGTCCCCGTACAAGCACCTTATCAGCGTAGACCTCCACATAGAAGCCCTGGCTGCCCGTCTTGTGCTCATCCGCATTCGTCCAGAGGTAGGCGACAGAAGCGGCGTTGAACATGGTAGCTGTCTCCCCGTTGCCGGGGTACATCGTATTGCCGGCCTCCAGCTCCCAGTGGGTATGTCCGGTGAAGAGCAGCGTCTGCGGATACTTCGCAAGAATGGAGCGCAGCTCCTTGTCTTGAGTAACGCCATACCACTCCTGCGATTCCAGTGAACCGGCCACCGTGTCCTTCAGCGGCTGGTGCAGGAAGAGAAAGACCGGCTGATCCGGCGGCGCGGCTGCACCGAGCTCCAGCTCCATTTGCCCGCCAGACTGCCGATTGTCGGGTGCCTGTTCTCCGAGTTTACGGTCCAGCCACTTAAGCTGTTCGTCCGACAGATTGCAGAACGTGGGCAGACCCTCCTCAGTTCCAAGGAAGATGAAATGATACCCGCCGATCCAATGGTCATGATAGGGACCAGGCATACCCATACGGGAAGTGTACATCGCAAGCCGGGATTCCCAGTGGCCGAGGCCCACATCATGGTTGCCCAAAGTGTAGCGGATCTCCGGCAGCGATGCCTGATGCAGCTGAAGAATACGGTGGACCTCAGCATATTCCTCCGCGAAACCATGATCCGTGATATCCCCGATATGCATAATTCCGCTGCTGCCCTGCGCATGGACGGCCAAATCCTGCAGTGCCCGTTCGAAATTCAGATTGTATTCATGTGCCGGATCGGCCGTGACGTGGGTGTCGGTAATAATCTGAAAGGTTAACAGCGGCGGTGGTCCGCCACGTCCGCTTGTGTTCATTCGCAGGGTGAGCCTCCTTTGATGATGTGTGAATATCTTCCTAATGCCCTTTGGCACTGATGTTTAGGCCCACAATGCCGGCTACGATTACGGTCACCCACAAGAGTGAGGAGAAGGTCAGCCGTTCTTCAAAAAAAAGCGCGCCCGCCACGGAGATCAGGATGATGCCTGCCCCCGACCATACCGCATAAGCAACTCCAACTTTGATGGAGGTAAGGGCAACATTGAGCGAGGTGAAGCTGATCCCGTAGAACAGGAACATCAGCACGGAGGGCCAGGGCCGGGTGAAGCCATGGGATAGTTTCATCGAGAGGGTTCCGGAGAGCTCGAACACAATCGCCATTGCGAGAAACACCCAGGCTAAGGCCCCCTCGGCCCTCATCGTGCTATCCTTCCTATACCAAGCTCCGCATAAGACCGCACCAAACAATCTGCATCCGGCAAAAGACTGCGTAATGGCCGTGTATCTGCCGCACGGCTACTGCCACCAGCCCGGTCTGTTGCCGCTGCATTCGCGCAGGCCGGGCTGCTGGCAGCAACGGCAGCTGCTCTGGTCGCAGCAGCTGCCGGCCCGGCTGCCGCAGTGCCGGCAATCCCGATGGCCACAGCCGCCCCGGCAGCCTTGGCCATCCGCATATCGCCGTTCGTGTCGCCGATCACAGCAGCTTCGGCCGGCTGTATCCCCAGCCGTTCGCAGGCCAGCAGCGCCATGTCGGGGAAGGGCTTGCCGCGCTCCACCTGATCTGTGCCGATCACGGCGCTGAAATACCCGCGGATGCCGAGCCAGCGGAGGTGATTCTCCGCCGCTGCGGTTTCATCGGCAGTGACTACGGCCAGCGGAATTCCTTCGGCTGCGCATTCTTCAAGGAAATGTAGCAGGCCGGGGAGCGGGAGCACTGGCTTGCTCTGCTCCATTAACGCATCCGCCTCCTGGCGGCAGCGGTCAGTCAGCTCCATCGACTCTGCCCAGGATAAGCCAAGCAGATAGCCTTGCCAGGACAGAATGGCATAGAGATCGTTCATGGTTCCCATGGCCAGGGGGCCGTTACGGTCATAATCAATAATTCTGCCCTCTGCATCGTGAACGGTCCCGAGCAGCGAGGCCAGGTGCTGCGCCGGAAATTCAAGGCCATGCTCCTCCAGCTGCCGGGAGAACCGGGCGAGGAAACACTCGCCCCAGCTGCCCCAGAGGGAGACGAACTCCAGGAGGGTGCCATCCTTGTCGAACAGAATGGCGGATATGGAATGCTCCCCGTACGGGGTAATGAGCGTAGGCATGCTGCCGTCCTCCTGTATCTGATAGATCATTGCCTGAAGTTTTTGGAGCATGAATTTCTGGTTATTTCAGTTTATCCAATGCCGCCTGTGCGGTTTGCTGCGCTTCCTTAAGGGCTTCAGCCGCCGGAATATTCTCAATCTGAACCTTGTCCGCAGCGATCGTCAGGGCATCGTTGATTTTGCCTCCGGTAGGGTCCTGGAAGGGAGCAGAAGCGTGGGATGCCTGCTGTAACGGAATTTTGATCTGCGGATTAGTCTCACTGAAAGTGACGAATGCCGGATCTTCGAGTGCAGACTGGCGGACGGAAATATATCCGGTGTTAATGGACCAGAAGGCGGTATTCTCGGAATTCGTGAAGTAGGCCAGCCATTTCATGGCAGCCTGCTGCTCGGCATCTCCGGCCTTGGCAGGAATACCGGCCATAATTGCCTGAGCCACAGGTTTGCCTTCGCCGACTCCGGCCCAGCCCGGCTGCTCCATCGCGGAGACGATGCTGAAGTCGAGATCGCCCTGGTCGCCGCTGGAGCCGGTATATCCGGCCGCCTGGCCTTTCATTACATCGTCAATCGTCTTGTACCAGTACTCCCAGCCTTGTCCGCCGGAGTGAATACGCATGGTCTTGTCTTCATGAATCGACTGGCGGAAGAAGTCCCAGGTCTCGATCCATTCAGGAGAGTCGATCGTAACTGTTTTGCCATCCTCACTGAGAATGTTGCCGCCTTTACTGAGTACAGCGTCAATCATATTGCCGGAGCCCCACATCGGCTCCCAGCCGTAGAAGCTGGTTTTGCCGCCTTCTGTGACTGTCATTTTCTTGGCAGCTGCAGCGAGGTCTTCCCAGGTCTTAATCTGGCTGGGATCAATGCCGGCTTTCTCAAAAGCATCCTTACGGTAGTACATCACCTGCGTCGTTCCATACATCGGGAGGAAGTACTGCTTGCCGTCAACCTGGCCCTGGCTCAGGAAGGTCTGGACGAAATCGGCCTGATTGAAATCCGGCTGCCCGGCAATCAGCTCATCTATCGCAGCGAAGTAGCCTTTGCGGGCCCAGTCTATATTGGAAGAGAGCACGGCTGCCGGAACCTGCCCGGTAGCGATCGCTGCCTGAAGCTTCTGTTCGGTTTCTGTATAATCTGCCTGCACAATGCCCTTGACGATGACCTCCTGCTGGGAGGCATTGAATTTCTGAATGAGCGATTCCATATTTTCACCGAGCTTGCCGCCGAGTCCATACCAGAATTCAATAGTTACCGGTGCGCCTCCAGCCGGAGCAGCATTAGCGGCAGGCACTGTGGCGGCACCGTCCGCTGCCGTAACATTGCCCGAAGCAGAATTACCGCCACAGGCAGTGAGTACGGAAAGTCCGGCAATCATGGATACTGCAGACAACCTTTTGAATACGTTCATCATCATTCTCCTCTTTGTTTGGAAGTGTTAGATTTCAGCCTTTACTGGAGCCTGCGGTCATGTTGACACTTTGCATAATCGTTTTCTGCGCCAGCAGGAAGACAAGCAGCAGCGGGGCAATCGTGAAGGCGCTGGCGGCCATGATGAGCGGCCATTTCAGTCCGTACGCACCTCCTTCCACGAAGAAGCTGCGCAGACCGGCTGATACCAGCTGCAGGCTGGGGTCCTTGGTAATCAGCATCGGCCAGAAATAATTGTTGTACTGATCAATGAAGGTAATCAGCGCCAGTACGGCGAAGGATGACCGCGTAACCGGGACCAGCACCGTCCAGAGAATCCGCATATGCGAAGCGCCGTCCACTTCACCCGCCTCCACCAGCTCATGCGACACCTGCAGGAAGGCTTGTCTGATCAGGAAGATGGAGAAGATACTTACACAATTAGAGAGAATCAGGCCGGCATAGGAGTTCAGCAGATGCAGCTCGGACAATACCAGATATCCGGGCAGATAGACGGCTGTAGCCGGAACCATGTAACCGAACAGAATAACTCCGGCAAAAACACCCTTCAGGCGGAACTTCATATGCGTCAGCGCATACGCCATCATCCCGGAATTGATCGTCTGCAGGATGACGATGGAGACAGCAACGAAGATGCTGTTGCCCATATATCGGGCGAAGGGGGCCTCGTTCCAGGCTGCGGCGAAATTCCCCCAGAGCGGTACCTCAGGCCAGAGCGTGGGCGGGGAGCGCCAGATTTCATCATTGGTTTTGAGTGCGCTGGTAACCATCCAGTAGAACGGAAAGGCCATCAGCAGAGCAAGCGCGGCGAAAAAAATCTGGCGGGCCGGTCCGCTGAGCCGTGTGAGCATACGCAAGCGGTGAGACCTCCTTGTACGAAAGATAAGAACAGATAACTGCTATTGGTAATGGGTGGTCCGCTTGCTGATGCTGAAAGAGAACACCGACAGCAGCATGCATAGGAAGACCAGGACGACAGCTACAGTGGAAGCCTCTCCGATCTGGAACGATTCGAATGCGGACTGATAATACAGATACAGCAAGGTGCGGGTAGAGCCGGACGGGCCGCCCTGCGTCAGCACATTAATCTGATCGTAGGCCTGAAGCGCCGAGATGAGCTGTACCACGAACAGAAACAGTGTGGTCGGCGAGATCAGCGGCAGCGTGATGCGGAGGAACTTCTGCACCGGACTTGCCCCGTCAAGCTCCCCGGCTTCCAGCAGGTCTGAAGGCACATTCCGCAGCGCCACCAGATAGAAGATCATCGCCCAGCCTACTGATTTCCAGATCGTTACGAGCAGCACGCCAATCAGCGCCCACTTGGGGTCCTGCAGCCACCCGATCGGCTCAAGGCCGAAGAAGCCGAGCACTGTATTGGCGAGGCCGACATCAGGCTCATATATCCAGGACCAGACGATGGATACGGCAACGGTTGGTGTGACCCAAGGCGAGAACAGCAGCACCTGATACAGGGCAGAGCCCTTTAAGTTGAACGTGGGGCCCCCGCGAAGTACCTGAGTAAACCTCGAAGCTAAAGCTCCACTTCGTGGGGTTGTTTTATGGTTCATCAGGAGGGCAAGGCCCAGTCCCAGCAGGATGATCGGCAGCACACTGCCCGCACAGAAGAGCACGGTTACTCTTAAGGCCTGGTAAAAAGCCGGATTGCTGAGCAGGTCGGTATAATTCTGCAGGCCGACAAAGGTCTTCTCCGGGCTCATGAAATCCCATTCCGTGAAGCTGAGATACAGTACATACAGCAGCGGTGCCAGCCAGAACAGGGCGAACGGGATCATTGCCGGCAGCGTGAACAGCACGGGCTTAAGGCCGCTAATAAGTTTTGAACGTGTCATTTTCGTCCCAATACCCCATTCCATCTACATTGTTTGGTGCGGTATAATGCAGAGGACAGCTCCTCTGTTCAAAAAAAATTGTACACTCATGGACGAGGCTTGTGGTCAAGCGGGAGTAAACATACTTCGGAATTTGTGTAAAATTTGTAGTAAGTCTGCCGCAAAGCTTCAGTTTTGTGTAATGTAGAGAGAACAATTCTATGCGAAAATGAGGTGCTACCCTGATGAAACAGGCCGCATTTGGCGAGGACAACCCGCATCGTTCGCCACGGGAGCAGCTCCTTGGTCCGATGATTGATGCGATAGCGCAGACGATGGATTTGTATGGAGCGAATTATTCCTTCGGGCAGCTGTACGGAATTATGTTCTTTGAGGACAAGCCGATGACGCTGGAGGAAATGAAGCAGGTCATGAATATGAGCAAAAGCAATATGAGCTACGGTGTCCGCTCCCTGATCGCCTCCCGGATGGTTACGAAGCTGGAGGAGAAGCGTGAGCGGAAGGAGCTATATGCGGCGGAGACGGATTTCTTCCAGGCCTTCCGGAACTTCTTCACGCTGAAGCTTCAGCGGGAGATCGATGTGATGCAGGAGGCGATGGGGACGGCGGTGCCTGAACTGCAGGCCCTTATCGATGCGGAGGACACTCCGGAGGAGGAACGGCAGGCCTGCCTCAAGGATCTGGACAAGCTGAAGCATGCCGCTGAATATTATGTCTGGCTGCAGCAGTTCGTGTCCGGGCTTGCGGAAGGAACGGTGTTCGGCGGCGGCTTGCCGGGCAGAGAGTAGCTGCTGAGCTCGGGGAATGCGTAGCCGCCGACGCTGGACAGAAGTAGCTGCTGATCGCTGTCGCTGTGGACGGAGCAATGAAAGTCTGCGTCTCCAGTTCCTCTGTGACACGGGAACACAACTGTGGTGGAGACCGATATCCTGCGGGAACCGGACTGACAATCCCCTATTTGGCGAAAATACCCTGTTATTTAACCTGCGCGGACTCAGATTCCGCTAAATGTCTCAAAGACCCTTGTTTTGGTGTGCCCGGAAGTAAATAGAGGATTCTGAGTCCGTTTGCCCGGACAAAGCAGTCCTTTTCGTAAAATAAGGTCCTCTCAGTCCGGTTGAGTTATGGTTTGGGGTCGAAAACTGGGTTCGATTAAGCCGAATTCAGTACAACCCAGCCTTTTCAAACTCGTTTGTTTTACTCATGCAGCCAGCTGGTTATTGTACGCTCTCTCCGTTCTGCCCCAGTCTGGAGTTTTGCAGCAAATATCAAATATCCCCCAGCATCATCCCGCTCAAGCAGTGGCCCAAACCAGCTTCTCCAGCTGGCGGCTCAAGACTTGGGTTTTTTCGTATCAAACGCACCTACGATTCGTTATTCTCAGGATAGATTTGAGCCGGTATTATAACGATTAACGAGATTATTTCCCGTTTATCTTACGAAACGTTTGATTTTACTGATGAACACTAACGATTAGTCGTTATTCATATAAATCATGCTATAATTTTGCCCAGGAGGCGGTCTTGTGGATGAACTCGATATTAGAATTCTAAAGCTGCTGGAAGAGAACGGAAGACTGTCCCATGAAGAGATCGGCAAGCTGCTGCATATCTCGCGGCCATCTGTGCATCAGAGAGTCGGCAAGCTGGAGAAAAGCGGAGTAATCAAGGGCTATAGGGGAATTGTGGACTGGAGCAAGCTGGACCAGAAGATTAAGGTCATGATCTCCGTGAAGGTGGTCAGCCAGGGCTTTAAGGAGGCGGCAGAACAGATTATCCGCATCCAAATCCCGGGCGTGAGCATCATCGAATGCCAGCGGCTGGCGGGAGAGTGGTGCATGCTGCTTAAGGTGAGGGTGACCTCGCCGGAGGAGCTTACACTTCTGCTTGACGAGATTCTCCGTATTCCTGACATTAAGGAAACCTCGACTACTTTTATTTTATCAACTATATATGAGGACGGATTGAAGGGGGTGTAGCGGTATGCCGCAGAAGAAGAAAGTGAATCCGGTGTACGTGGTTGGTATTGCGCTATTGTGCGTTTATTTGTTTTGGGGAGGCACCTATGTCGGCATGAAGATTGCGATTGAGACGATGCCGCCTTTTCTGATGGCTGGAGTACGGTTTTTTGCAGCCGGTGCTGTGCTCTATATGATTGCCAGATTAAGCGGAGCGAAGCGTCCGGCCGGGCGCGAGTGGCGGTCTTCGGCGATTGTCGGCGCCTTGCTGCTGCTTGGAGGCAACGGTGTGGTGGCCTGGTCAGAGCAAAGAGTATCTTCATCTATCGCTTCACTGATCGTTGCGGCCGTTCCCGTCTGGATGATGCTGATGGGCTGGTTTGGCCGCGGCGGCAAACGTCCGAATACCGGTGTCATCGCCGGGATTGTACTGGGGCTGCTGGGCATTGCTGTGCTGGTCTTCCAGCCGGGGAAGGGAGATACGGGGACCGCCACCGATTTAATCGGTATTATTACCTTATTAATAGCTTCCATAAGCTGGGCAGTCGGATCGATGTATTCACGCAGTGCTGCAATGCCGGATTCCCCGCTGATGTCAACGGCAGCACAGATGCTGACGGGAGGGGCGCTGTTGATGATTTTCTCCTATTTCACCGGCGACTGGTCCAAGCTCGATATTTCCGGCATTTCTATGCGCTCATATTTGGCACTCGGTTATCTGGTCGTCTTCGGCTCCATCATCGGCTACACGGCCTACATCTGGCTGCTCAAGAATGCTGACGCGTCTCTCGTCTCAACCTATGCCTTCGTTAATCCGGTGGTGGCGGTACTGCTTGGCTGGCTGCTGGTCGGTGAACAGCTTACCTTGAATACACTGATTGCAGCCGTGATCATTATTGCAGCGGTCGTTCTGGTGACTATTTTCCGCGGCAAGCCCCAGCAGGCGGCAACTCAAGCAGCGCTTGATATACAAAAACAGCAGCGGTCGGTACACTGAGAGCATCTTAGCCGAAGGGGTGGAAGCGTGTTTGACATGTTGAAGGTGGGCAGGAATATCGTTAGATTGAGAGGAGCCGCCGGGCTTACGCAAATGGGGCTCGCAGATAAGCTGGGAATCAGCTATCAGGCGGTCAGCAACTGGGAGAGGGGCGCAAGTATGCCGGATATCTCCAAGCTTCCGGAGCTGGCGGAAATCTTTGGCGTAGGGATCGGCGAGATCCTCGGAGAAGAACAAGGGCGAAGCTCCCGGATTATCGAAAGTGTACTGGATCAGACCACGGGGGATTATTTCCAGCGGGGGGAAGGCACGGCACAAGAGCTTTCGGACCTTGCGCCGCTGCTGCAAAATGAACAGATCGGCGAAGCGTTTGAGCATGTGAAGGTGGGTGCGGCAGTAGACGATCTGTTGGCACTGGCGCCATTCTTAAGCGAAGAGACGCTGGATAAATGCGCCGTGGAGGTGTTTGAGCGGGAGGGGATTCAGCCTCTGCTGAAGCTGGCCCCGTTTATGAGTGAGGAGGGGCTGGACGAGCTTGCCAAACAAGCTTATGCCTCAGGAGGAAAACATGCACTTGTGGCGCTTGCCCCGTTTGTAAGTGAGGAGGGGCTGGAGGAATGCGCCAAGCTCGCTTTTGCCAAAGAAGGTCCGGGAGCGCTCCCCCCGCTGGCTCCGTTCCTCGAAGAAGAGCTACTGGATGAGCTGGCAGAGGCAGTCTTTGAGCGGGAAGGCTCGGGAGCGCTGCTCCCCTTGGCTCCGTTCCTCAGTGAAGAGGCTCTGAATGGACTAGCTGAGCGTATCTTCAATAAAGAAGGTGCGGCAGCACTCCTGCCGCTGGCTCCATTCCTCAGTGAGGATATTCTGGGCGATTGGGTGTCGCGGACCTTCGCCAAATAACTGCTGAAACAGCCGGTACTCTTTAGAGTATCCGGCTATTTAGCATGCCTTTATTCCATTTCACGCAGCCTTTCGACGATCGGGCTGCGGGCGAGCGGTCTGTAGGCACTTATTGTGATGAGATAAGACAAAACAGCCAGTACCGGAATGACCAGAATGAACGGCAGCCACATCATGCGGAATTCCATATAGGCCATACCCGCGGCAATATTCCTGGCGATCCAGTAAGTCAGCAGCACGCCTATAGTAGAGGTAAGCAGAGCGGTGAGCAGTACAGTATACAATCCTTCGTAAACAAGCATCCGTTTGAGCTGCTTCTTAGTCATCCCGATGCTCTCCAGAACGGCAAATTCATGCCTGCGGGCGATCACCCCGGTAAGGACAGAATTAATGTAATTGAGCAGACCTATGAGGGCGATTACGAGACTCAGGCCATAGCCGATAATCTCAAAAATACGGATATTATCGCTTAACTCCTCTCTGTAATCTTCTCTGGATTTCAGCTGCAGAGCATCCAGCGGGCGGATGCCCTCTCTGAGCAATTGCCCCGTTTCATCAAGCTTGGCGGGATCTGCATGCAGGGTAAGCGAGAGGATGTCTGCTGGAGTCCCGCTCTCCAAAGTGGCTTGGCGGAGCTTGGCTGCAGGCAGGAAGGCATTGTAGCCGTTGCCGAAATATGTTTGGGTGGTTGCCGCAAAGAAAGCGTCATATTTCAGCACGGCCATCACTTCGTAGCTCTGCTTCAATCCGGGGTAGCTGATCCTATCTCCGGGATGATAGTAGCTTGCATAGGCGCCTGGCTCTGTAAGAGTCTGGGTCACCAGTATGAAGTCCCCGGAATCAAATTGCTCCCGGTTGAATTCCCCTTCGAGCACATCCTGTTCTGCGAGATCGTACCAGCCTGAATCCAGTCCGAAGAGCTGAGCGTGGACACGGGCAGGGATGCCCTGTGGATTGGCTGACGACTTCAGTGAAGCGCGGATGATATCATCCGGAGGAACGGTGAGCAGGCTATAATAGACTTTATCGATACTGTTCACCCCGTCTATATGACTCAGCTGCCTGCACAGTTCCTCGGACAGCTCTGTTTCATTGACTGAGCGTTCCCCCTCCTGCTGGATAATGCCCTTGTTGTGTATCATATAATCCCCATGAATGTAGGCGCTGAGGTACTTATTGACGTCCATGGAGGAGATTACGGTGAATATCGTATTAAACAGCAGAATGCTTAAGAAAAGCGAAGATAACATCAGGCTCAGCTTCTTTTGACTCCGGAACAGATTGGATAACGCCATACGGTGTAGCTTGGCCCCGTGGTTTGAGGACCTGAGAGTTTTCACTCCGCCATTCTGAACGCCTGAGAATTTAACAGCTTCCACGGGAGCGATGTCCGCTGCCAGCCGTCCCGGCTTATGCGCTGCGATCCACACGGTCAGGAAGGAGAAGAGGGCTGCGCCTGCAAATATCCATGGACTGGACGAAAGCGAACTTCCTTTAAACTCTCCGGATAGCGAAGTGGTCAGAGGTGTAACCCATCTGCCGATTAGATAGCCGAAGCCAAGGCCGAACGGCAGGGCAATGAGGTATAGCAGCCTGGCTTGAATAGCGATGATTCTCCGCAGTTGTCTCGGGGTGGTGCCAATCATTTTCAGCAGGCCGTAGAACTTCACATCACGGACCACCGAAATATAAAAAATATTATAAATAAGCAGGTAGCCGCTAAGCATAATGATGAAGATAACTGCGGCGTATGGAATGATATTCACTGCATTTTCCGCCAAAGATACACTGGAATAAGCCCAATTGATTCCGATAGGAGCCGTAATTCCCGTGTCTGCCAGGACCTTGTTAAGCTTGCTCTCAATATGAAAGGAATTGCTGAACATGACACTCAGATTTGAGGTATTAACGTAGGAGCCGCTGTCTCTTGATTGTACGGGATCGATGTCTGAGAGGTTTTTATCGGTAAAAGCTTTCGAGACAAAGGCCAGTCCCGCCATCGCAAGCTCTTTGTCCGCTTCATAATAGCCTGACAAAGTGAACTTCTGGCTGATCATCCGCTCACCAATATCTATCTGCAGCGTGATTTCCTTGCCGAGCTCCGGCTGCACCCCCAGCTTGTCCAGAATCCAGGTGTTCAGGGCAACCTCATTCTCTCCAGTAGGCAATCCTCCCTCTGTGAACACGATAAAGCTGTGATCCGCGTAGACCTGATCAATCTGAAGCACCTCAACGGGATCATGCTTAAATTCTTTATTCCCCAATCTGCCGGAACTGAGCGAGTAGTCATATAGTTTAATTGAAGGATGCTTCCGCAGTGTAGCTGCTTCTTCCGGAGTAAGGTATTTGAAGCCTCCGTGGAAGTCACTTCCGGCTGTTTTCATTTGTGCATATTGCATAGACTGGTTGATACTCAGAGCCATAGTGAAAATGGAAGTAATAAGCAGTGTAGTCAGCACAATAGCGCAGATGGCCGCCAAATTTCGCAACCGGTTGGCCCGCAGGCTGGCCATCGCCAGGTTGAACACGGTCTTCCGGTTGTTTGTAGCGATCATAACCGGCCCTCCCCGGGTGACTGCGTTAATCCTGAGGCGATCCTGCCGTCCTCAATGCGGATGATCCGGTCCGCCATCTGGGCGATGGCTTCGTTATGCGTAATCATAACAATAGTCTGGTCGAATTTGACACTGAGCTGTTTCAGCAGGATAAGCACCTCCTGGCTGGTCTTGCTGTCCAGGTTGCCGGTGGGTTCATCAGCAAGGATAATGGAAGGTTTGGTCGCAAGCGCTCTTGCGATGGCCACGCGCTGCTGCTGGCCGCCGGAGAGTGCAGCAGGCAGATTGCGGGTCTTCTCCTGCAGTCCCAGACTCGTGATAATCAGGTTCAGATACTCCTGGTCGATCTGGCCTCCGTCAAGCTCAATGGGCAGGACGATATTTGCCAGCACATTCAGGATCGGCACCAGATTATAGCTCTGGAAGACGAATCCGACAGAGCGGCGCCTGAAAATGGTTAACTTCTCATCACTCATCTGAAAAATATCATGCCCGTTGACATACACCTTGCCTTCTGTGGCCCGGTCCAGACCTCCGAGCATATGCAGGAGTGTACTTTTTCCGCTGCCGCTCGTGCCGACGATTGCCACGAACTCCCCTTTCTCGACATTCATAGATACGTTATCCAGAGCCTTGACCGTCTGCGCTCCTTTTCCATAATATTTCTTGAGATTCTCTATTCGCAGAATAGGCATGTTATATTCCTCCTGTGCGTATGTTCTTATTCACATCTTCAAGGTATCAGACAAATCTAACAGGAGAGTGTCTGAAATCTGACGGAATGGACATATTCAGCATAGCGGCAGGAAGATCGAGAACACAGTGCCTTGCCCGGGCACAGATGCAGCCTTCATATGTCCGCCTTGTGCAGTGATAATCTCCCGCGCCAGGAATAGTCCTATTCCCACGCCATCTATATCGCGCACATTATTTCCCCGGTAGAACCGCTTGAAGATTTGGGGCAGCTCTTCCTGGGAGATTCCCCGGCCGGTATCTGCGATATCCAGGCGTACAAACATCTCATTCGCTTCAGCGGTGATATGGATGCTGCCTCCCGCTCCTGTATATTTCACGGCGTTCTCCAGCAGATTGAATAACACCTCGGTTGTCCACTTGGAGTCATGGTGCGCGGTGATGTGGGCTTCACAGCTTATACTGATAGTGATACAGCTGCTCTCTGCCTGGATGAAAATCTGCGAAACTGCTTCAGAAACGGCGCGGATCACAGGAGAAGACACCATGTGCAAAGAAATCATGCCCGTCTCAAGTCTGGACAGCTTGACCAGGGATTGGATCAGCCAGTCGAGCTTTTCCGACTGCTTTTTAACTTGGAGAACAAGCGGGAGCGCATGCTCATCATGCACCAGATTTTCCTCAAGCAGCTGGCTGTAAATCATAATATTGGATAACGGTGTTTTGGTCTGATGGGAGATATCGGAGATCAGTTCTTTAATTTTATTCTTTTCCGTCTCCAGATTCTGTCCGTTCACTCTGGCAATCTCTATGTACCGCATTAATTTATGTTCTATGGAGGAGAGAAGGGTTTCTTCATAATTATAGTTTGGCTCACGCCCGAGAGTAGCGTTGTCTACCAGTATCTCTACCTGTCCCATAAAAGAAGTGAGCTGATGCCTGAGCGACCAGGACCAGGCCCCTCCAAGGATCAGCATGCAGAGTATAAACAGAAGGGAGAGTCCGAGGATGGATGAGCCAGTGGTATCCAGTAATATAATACAAGTCACATAAGCCAGCACCAGAATGATAAAAGCCGCAGCAAACCCCAGATTTACCAGCCGGGTATGCGGCAGTCGTTCTTGTCCCTTCATAGAATCGGCCCTTCTGTCCATGTATACCCTAAACCATAAACGGTCTTAATATATTGGGGCGAGGAGGGTTCAGCTTCGATTTTGGCCCGCAATCTTTTGATCGCTACCGTCAATGCGTTCTCATCTACGAAGACAGCCTCCTGGCTCCACGTTTTGTCGATCAGCTGCTCTCGGGTCAGAATGTTGCCTCTGTTCACTACCAGTATGCGCAGCAGTTTCTGTTCGGACTTGCTCAGCAGCAGGGGGCGGCTATTCTTGAAATATTCCATTTTGCCAAAATCAAATTCCAGCGGTCCGATAACGATCCTGTCACTGGCAGGTGCATCGCTCCTTCTCAGGACGGCCATTACCCGGGCCCGCAGAATCATCAGACTGAATGGCTTCGTAATATAGTCATCAGCTCCCAGCGCAAAACCGGTAACAATATCCGGCTCCATGTCGTTGGCTGTCAGAAATATAATCGGCACTTGTGAGGTTCGGCGGATTCTCTCGCAGTAATCGAGTCCGCTTCCGTCCGGAAGATTCACATCCAGCAGAATGAGATCTATCTGGGTTGAGGATATAATCTGATCAGCCATCGCCACAGAATAGGCCTGCTCTATAATTAAGTCATTTTGAGCCAAGGACAGGGCGATTCCCTTGTTCAGGCTTCGGTCATCTTCAACGATCAGCAGTGTCTTCATGGGCGTAACTCCTTTGTGTGGATGAAGCGTTATCTCAATATTATGGCCATGACTGGGAGATCCTGCAAGAGAATATGATGCCGTATAATTTGGAAGGGACAGTAAAAAAAGCTGATCCCCAGCAGAATATCTGCTAAGAATCAGCTTTTAATTAATAAAATGAATTATCAGGGAGGTGTTGGTACAGTTGCCGGCATCGAAATATTGAGACCGCCGCTCATGTATCCTTGAACAGTATTGTTAAGGCTGAGACCTGCCGCGGATGCTGAATATACCATAAGCAGGCGCGTTTGTGCTGTAACAGGAATAGATAGGCCTGTAATTATACCGGAAGAGACGGATCCTACGGATATTATTCCTGTAAGCGAGGGAGACAATGTCATTGCAGTTCCAGGTACAGGCACGAATGTATTGTTGGGCGTTGTACTCGCGTACAGTTGGGCTGTAATAGTTACCGTAGTTCCCACCAGAGAAAGTGCTTGTGTTGTACTGAAATATCCGCTTAGGGATGTAATGGTTCCGGCACTTGGTACAGAAAAGGCATAATTGAGATTTGTGCCGCTTGCTCCGGTTAAATCAATAGTTCCTGAGGTAACGGATACGCCGCTTACTGAGCTTCCGAAGCCAATCAGTGCGCCAGTGCCTGGCAAACCGCCTGCTATCGTAGTTACAGTAGCAGGGTTTCCTGAAGAAAACGGGATATAGGCATTTGCGCTAGCCCCTGGAGTACCAGTGGCGCCAGTCGCCCCGGTGGCTCCTGTAACACCGGTAGCACCGGTAGCACCAGTCGACCCGGTAGCGCCAGTTACGCCAGTGGCACCAGTAGCGCCGGTGACTCCATCTTCGCCAGTAGCACCAGTAGCACCAGTAGCACCAGTAGCACCAGTAGCACCAGTAGCACCAGTAGCGCCAGTGGTTCCTTCTTCGCCCGCAGGCCCCGTAACGCCAGTGGCTCCAGTAGCGCCCGTTGCCCCAGTAGCTCCATCTTCGCCCGCAGGTCCAGTAGCGCCAGTGGCTCCTGTAGCGCCCGTTGCGCCTGTGGCTCCATCTTCGCCCGCAGGCCCTGTAACGCCAGTGGCTCCAGTAGCGCCCGTTGCCCCCGTTGCCCCAGTAGCTCCCTCTTCGCCCGCAGGGCCGGTAGCGCCAGTGGCTCCAGTAGCGCCAGTTGCCCCCGTTGCCCCAGTAGCTCCATCTTCGCCCGCAGGGCCGGTAGCCCCAGTGGCTCCAGTAGCGCCAGTTGCCCCCGTTGCCCCAGTAGCTCCCTCTTCGCCCGCAGGGCCGGTAGCCCCAGTGGCGCCTTCTTCACCGGCTGGGCCGGTTGCCCCAGTAGCCCCAGTAGCGCCGACTTCGCCGGCGGGCCCCGTTGCCCCGGTAGGCCCCGTGGTTCCGGTTACGCCGGTCTCACCTGCCGGGCCCGTTGCACCTGTTGCGCCTATTTCACCGATAGGACCGGCAGACCCCGTCGCACCAGTCGCCCCGATTGCTCCTTGGTTTCCTGAGGAGCCAGCGCTGCCTGTTGCTCCGGTTGTACCCGTTGCGCCAGTCGCCCCTGTAGCGCCAGTCGCCCCCGTAGCACCCACCAGGCCTGCTGCACCAGTAGCTCCGGTTTCGCCTTTTGGCGCCGGCAGCGTAATTTCTGCCTTGGTAATGTCGGCGATTTCAATATAAGAAGCTGCTCCGTTACTGTAGATTGCCGTGATGGGCTGCCCGGCGGCTATATCAGAAGCGGAAGCTCCGCCAGTGCCGAAGATCAGTGTTGTGCTGTCAATCTTAAGGTTCACGACTTGACCAGCTTCTGTCAGTACACCAATCTGGCTGCCAGTCAGGCTGACGACAGTGCCGCGGGCAACAGTTCCGGATTGGGCCGGAGCATATCTTTCCGCCAGGCTGAAAATAGCTGCCGCCTGGGCACGGGTCACATCAGCGGTAGGTCTGAACGTTTTATCCTCGAAGCCTTGGACTACTTTTAACTGGGAAGCTGCATTGATATAGCCGGTAGCCCAAGCGGAAATTTGATTCTCGTCATTGAAGGGGAGTGGTTCGCTGGCCAGGGCAAGTGCTTCATTCTCCTTGTCGAGCAGACGGATCACAAGTTTAGTCAGCCACTCGCGGCTGGCATTCTGTGTTCCCCAGCCCGAAGCGGCTTCCTCTTCAGGTTTAATTAAACCTTCATTAATAGCGGTCTGCACCCAGGCACTTGCCCAATCACTGACTTCAAGCGAAGAACTGGCCGAAGTGCCGGAAGGCTCCTCTGTGCCCAGGAAACGGACAGCCATAATTGCAGCTTCCTGATGAGTCAGCGGCGCCTTTGGATTGAAGTTCCCGGTGGTATCTCCCTCCGCAAACCCCAAAGCGGCGATTTTCATTACATATTTGTACATCCACGAGCTGCTGCTTACATCATTGAAGGCTTTCTTTTCAGCTGCGGAGGCAATGCCTGTACCGCCGAATCCGGCACTGGGCAGCACGGCTGTTACCTGGCTAAGCACCATAACCGCCATTGAGGTTTTTACTAAAGCGGGTTTGATATCCTTTTTGGAGTTTTCGCTGCCGTGGGCGATTTCTGTATAGCGGGTTGTTGCTTTTTTCATCGAGTAGTTCCCCCTAAAGTATATGTTTGTCTTGCAACGCCCAGGCCGGTGAAGTAGGCTCTGTTCGCCAGCACTTTGCTGTCAAAAGGAATGTGTTCCGCAGCCATTTCGTTATGGGCACTGGCCCGTTCATATTGGCCGATGCGGTCATAACAGACACAGAGCTGCAGATGCGGCAGCCAGCTCCAGCAGGCATGCTGGAGAATGGCGTAATTGTCCAGCGGCTTGGTTAATTCGCTCGCCATTTTGTACCAGAAGATGGCTTTGCTGAAGTCGTTCTCCAGCATGTACAGGCTGCCAAGCCGGCAGCAATTCTCTGCGCGGGGCAGATCATAAGAGAAAGACTGGAGCGCTTTAGCTTTGGCCTGTTGTTCATTGCCAAGCTCCCGGTAGCAATCGGAGAGGTTTCCGCAGGCATTGATCCGGTCCTCGATCCAGCTGTCTACCTGCTGCAGGAACATTTCATAGAAAGAGATGGCTTTGTCCCATTGCTTATGTTCCCTCAGCTCATTGGCGAAGTAGAACAGATCCCGGGTGGAGAAAATCTCCCCGGCCGCATGACGGCTCTCGTAGATATTCAGGTTGCGGTCAGAATTCCCGTGGACTCTGCCATGGGTGATGGAAATATCCGAACGTCGCACCTTGCCGCTAACCTCCAGGTATTCATGGACGATACCGATCCAGCGGAAGCCGTTCTCCCGCTTGACCAGGCGGTTGCGTGTAAGGCTGGAGGTGACATTACCATGCTCGTCAAAGGCCAGATTGTAATTCATGGATACCGCGTCCGTATCCCATTCCAAGGCGCTCTTCAAGGTGCTGAACTTCTCGGCATCTGCAGGCAGCAGAATATCATCAGCATCCATCCAGAGCAGGTAATCCTGTGTCGCCAGGCTGAAGGCATAATTCCGCGCTTTGGCAAAATCGTTGACCCATGTGAAATCAGCTACCTTGTCCGTGTAGCGCAGAGCAATTTCCCTGGTGCGGTCTGTTGAACCAGTATCCACAATGATGATCTCATCCACCAGTCCTGAGACACTGTCCAGACAGCGTTCAAGAGTGGCTTCCTCGTTCTTGACAATCATGCAGAGACTCACGGTGACGCTGCGTTTCATTTCATATAGAGCACTTGTAATATCGAGGCCCCATTTCCTGCGGGCTTTTTCTTTATTGGCAATCAGCTGTGCGTTGTACCAACCGGGCGATTCCGGGAACAGCGGTGGAGGCTGGATATAGCGCACGAAGCAGTCCAGGGCGATCTGCAGACTGTATCCTGCCTGGAGCGCACGGTAGCATAGATCGTCATCCTCGTAGCATTCCAGTCCGAATTGTTCATCGAAGCCTCCGAGCTGACCGAAGGCATCACGGCGCATGAGCAGCAGATGGCTTAGCAGCCGGGTTGTGGTCTTGGCTTGTCCGGCTTTGGAGAGTGCGAACGATCTGGCGATATGATCCAGCTGCTCCATCTCTGTACAGATCACCGGAAGTCTTTGCGGGCCGCTAACATCATTGCTGACAGGGCCGATCATCGCTGCCTGCGGGTGCTGCCGGGCACAGCCGGTCAGGCTGGACAGCCATTCTTCAGACACAATCATATGGTCACGCATGAATACAAGGTATTCACCAGCCGCAAAGGATGCGCCCAGATTGTATCCTCCGGACACGCCGATACGTTCCTTGGACGAGAAGGAGCGCGCTTTTTTATGGAGAGTTAAATAGCTGCTGATCTCTTCACCGCCGCCATCGTTAATCACAATCAGCTCATAGGGGGCTTCCGTAAATAACTCAATACTGGCCAGGCATGATTTAAGTAATCGAAGATGTTGGGCCAATATGATAATGGATACTTGCATTCAATCCCTCCATTTGATTTGAAATGATATATATCACACTCTATCACAGTAAAGTGGACATATTCTGGACATTATCCGACAAAAGTCTTCATTATAATGTAGAGTCCAACAATAGTTGTGTAGCTTTATGCAAGATGAATTATTTCCCGAGCCCCGCAGTCTGCGGTCGTGCATAAGTCCCCGACTAAGGTCCAGTACATAAAACCGTCCACAGTCTGTTTTGAAAATCTGCGGTTTACCCTAGAATAAGGTTATAAGAAAGAGATCAGCGAAAGGCGGTGAGAAAAAATGCAAAGAAAAGGTAACGGACTTGCGATTGTGCTGATTGCAATTGGAGCGGTAATGCTGTTAGGGATTTTGCCTCATTTGATTCACGGCATCTTCGGCATCCTGTTCCCGGTATTGCTGGTGGTTCTCGGATACTACGGAATTAAGAGCGGACGCAAGATTATCGGCTGGGTGGTAATGTTCATCGGTATCATGTCCCTGCTCTCCAAGCTTTCCTGGATTATCGGACCGCTGCTCGGTGTGGCGCTGGTAGTGTGGGGCATCTCGGTACTCCGGGGTAAGCGGAGCAGAACATACTAAGAGGTAGAACAATTACTTAATTAGAAGCAGGGAGGGAACAGGAAATCATGAGTGTTTTTCGCAGAATGAGGGATATCACCGTAGCCAACTTGAATGAACGCCTGGAGCAGAGTCAGGATCCCGTGAAGCTGATTGATCAATTTCTACATTCAACCCGTGAGGAAATTGGGGAGGCTGAGCGGCTGTACCAGCAGTACGCTTCCCATACGAAGCAATTGCAGCAGCAGGTGAATCAGGCAACCGCCATGAGAAACAAACGTGAAGAGCAGGCACTCCTCGCGCTCAAGGCCGGCGAAGATCATCTCGCCAAACTGGCACTGCAGGAGAAAATTATCCACGAGGAAAAGCTGGAGCAATACAGCGGGCTGCTGGAAACCAGCCAGCAATCACTCTTTGAGCTTGAAAGCCAGTTGAATGAACTCAAAATTGAGTATCAGACAGTGTACAGCAAACGCCAGTTCTATGCAGCCCGGATGGAATCACTTCGGCTGCAGCAGCGCATGAATCAAAGAGCGAGTGCTTACGGCGGCGGTGATGTTCCCAAGATGTTCGGCCGTCTGGAGGACAAGATGACCGATTGGGAGCTGGAAGCCAAAAGCCTGAGCGATTTGCGGCGGATGGGACAGGAATACGCAGTGCAGGCCGGTGAGACGGTGGCGACCGTGCTCGAAAGAGAAATGGCCCGCCTGAAGGAGAAGCTGAACAATGATGGCAGAAAGGAGTAGTACTATGACCCGATTGTACCGTTCAACCAGAGACAGGGTAATGACAGGGCTGGCAGGCGGATTGTCCGAGACACTCGGCATCGACTCCACACTGTTCAGAATTCTGCTGGTGGTCAGCATTCCTTTTAGCGGAGGAGCCACTATCCTGGTGTACCTTATCGCAGCAATGGTAATTCCCAAGGAGCCTACCCAGTACAATCCCTTCGGACCTGGACCCGGTGCGCCGGGCGGCCCATATGGCGGTCCTTACTCAGGCAGACCTGAGCATGGCCGCGGACCGCAGGGACCTCAGGGACAACAAGGATATGGCCCTTACGGCGGACAGCCGGGCTATAATCCCGGCTATGACAAAGCAGGCGCTTACACGGCTCCCGATTCCGGTCTGGATGCCATGATGAAGGATATTGAGAAGAAGGCACTGCAAAAAGAAGTAGAAGAGCTCAAACAAAAACTGTCTAAATATGAGAAGGGAGAAGTGTAAATCATGGGAGTATTCAAACGGATTAAAGATATGACTAAAGCGTCGGTAAACGACATGTTGGATAAGGTAGAGGACCCAATCGTAATGCTGAATCAATATCTGCGCGATATGGAGGCTGAGATTCATGAGGCTGAAGTAACGGTAGCGAAGCAGATGGCCAACGAACGCCGTATGAAGCAGCGTGTGGATGAAGCTGCTAAGGTATCCGGACAGCGTGCAGCACAAGCGGAACTTGCGCTTAAGAACGGCCAGGAGGAAGTTACCCGCAAGCTGCTGGAAGAGAAGATTTATTTCGATCAGAAGCATGTTGAATACAGCGAGCTTCACGCCCAGGCTGAAGTTCAAGCCAAGGAACTGGTGCAGCAGCTTCATGATATGAAGGATGAGTTCTACAAGCTGCGCAACAAACGTAATGAACTGGTCTCCCGCGCTCAAATGGCCAAAGCCAAGAAGCAAATGTCCCAGATCAGCAGTGTACATTCCATTGAAAGCGGAAGTGCATCCCTTGGATTCCACCGCATGGAAGAAAAGATCATGCAGCTTGAAGCGGAAGCAGATGTTATGCGTGCTCCGTATAGCCCTTCGGCAACCGCATATGCTAAGCCGGTAGATCCTGAGAAGCAGCTCAAAGTGGAAGAACAGCTCGCAGCACTGAAGAGCAAGCTGAATTCTGCTCCGGCAGCTCCTTCACTTGATAAAAAAGAAGAATAATGCCTGTTCCTAAAGAATAGGCAGATATGATATGCTGAACAAGGTAAAGCCATACGGTATGGATTCTCCATACCGGTATGGCTTTTGTAGCGGGAAGCGGTTATAGCTGCAGATAAGCTGAGGCTTGCGAAGTCAGCTTGGCAAAACTTAGATTATGCTTACGAAGTCAGTTTTGCTTCAAATATAAGAATTTATATGCTGGCATGATAACTTATCCTTCAATTTCTCGCTGAAACGCACCGTCCCTTAAAAGACGGCGTAGCTGTTTCCGCTTGGCAAAACTTTAAGGAGGTGCGGAATGGATAAACGGAACCGTTTGATTGCCATCGGACTGATTGGTGTCGGCTGCTTGATGATTTTTGGCAAATGGATCGGCTTCTTCTCCATTGTCGCACTCCTGTTCCTGCTGCTGGGGATTTACCGGACAACGTCAGGCAAGGTGAAGCAGGGGTATAAGCTTCTGGGGATCGGCGCGGTGCTGCTGCTGCTGGACCATCTGCTGCTGGTGCTTGGAATCTGCCTGATTTCGCTGGGGATGTTCTTTGTCAAATCCAAAAGAATGCAGCGCAAGGCCGGGTTTATGCAGAAGCAAAGCTTCTCTTCCAGATTCGACTGGGATCTCTCGCCGTGGGTCATGCGCAGCCTCAGTGCCTGGCATGTGCTGGGTGAGGCGGATGTGGATCTTTCGCTGGCGATGGCGGAAGAACAAGAGACAATTATGCTGTTCCAGGGTATTTTTGGCGATGTGGATATTCTGATGTCCGAGGATTACGGGGTAGAGATCGAAGCCTTCGTGCTGTTCGGCTCTATTGAATCCGGCAGTCACCGGGACACAGGGATGCTGAACCGGCTGAACTGGAAGTCACCCAACTACGACAGCAGTGAGCATAAAGTGAAATTCAATATCTCATATCTGATGGGTGATCTCGACATACGGTTTCCCTGATGAATACAGCATATGAGCAGAGAGATGGAAGGGAGGGCTCCCGGGCATGGGCAAAAAAAGCAGTAACATGGTAACGCGCAGTATGGGCGAGGGGGCTCTGTTCTCTTTGATCATGCTGCTTGTTATTACATACATTATGTATACATATGGATTATTACAGCCGTTTGAGGACTGGAAGGTCGGCGTGAGAACGGCAATGACGCTGATTCTGCTGCCGATGGCCTTCGGCATCGGGTACGGGTTCTATCAGGGCTTCCGCAGCAAGCGCAAGCTGGAGCTGCTGCGGGCGACACTGGTAGCCTGGGAGAAGGGCAACCTCACCCCGGTAATGCCGGATCTGGGCCATGATGAGCTGGGCCGGCTCGGGGAACAGCTCGGACGGATCGGCGGCAAGTGGGAGAATCAGGTGACTACGCTGCAGCGGCTCTCCACCAATAATGCCAAGCTTGCCGAGCAAGCCCGGGTGACGGCGATTATCGAGGAACGCCAGCGGCTGGCACGCGAGCTGCATGATGCCGTATCCCAGCAGCTGTTCGCGATCTCGATGACGGCGACGGCTGTAGGCCGGACGCTGGAGAAGGATTTCGACAAGGCGCAGCGGCAAATTGCGCTGATTGAGGAGATGTCCGCCGTAGCCCAGTCGGAGATGCGGGCATTGCTGCTGCACCTGCGGCCGGTATATCTGGAAGGCAAGGGGCTGGAGCAGGGGCTGCAGGAGCTGATCAAGGAACTGAAGATCAAGGTTCCGATTGATATTGTGTTCGAGATGGATCAGGGCGTGCAGCTGCTCAAAGGCGTCGAGAATCATTTGTTCCGCATTGTGCAGGAGGCGATTTCGAACACGCTGCGCCATGCCAAAGCGGAGAAGATGGAGATCCGTCTGCACCGCCGCGGCGATACGGTCCGTCTGACGCTGCGTGATGACGGGATCGGCTTTGAGCTGGATGAGAGCAAGCAGACATCCTACGGACTTTCGAATATGCAGGAGCGGATAACGGAGATCGGGGGCTCGATCCAGTTCATCACCGCTCCCGGCAAAGGAATGCGGATTGATATTACCGTACCGGTAGTCAATGAATAGGGGGCAAGGGTAACCATGGAGATGGAGGAAGCGGAAGCGATCAAGGTCCTGCTGGTGGACGATCACGAAATGGTCCGGATCGGACTTGCTGCGGTGCTTGGCACCGAGGATGGGATTGAAGTTGTAGGTGAAGCCGGAAGCGGCGAAGAAGGAATCCGGCTGGCACAGGAATATAATCCGGATGTGGTGCTGATGGATCTGGTGATGGACGGTATGGACGGGATCGAAACAACAAGACAGCTGCTGAAGCTGTACCCGGACTGCAAAGTTATAGTGCTGACCAGTTATTTGGATGATGAGAAAATGTATCCGGTCATTGAAGCCGGCGCGTTCAGCTATCTGCTCAAAACCTCGCGGGCCAGTGAAGTCGCCGATGCAATCCGGGCTGCCGCAAGAGGGCAGTCCGTGCTGGAATCACAAGTGGCTTCCAAAATGATGAACCGGTTCCGCTCGAATGCCAGAGGTGAATCTCCGGCCTACAAGGAGCTTACCGAACGCGAGATGGAAGTACTGAAGCTGCTGGCCCAGGGCAAGTCCAATCAGGATATTGCCGATCAATTAATTATTGGAATCAAGACAGTGAAATTCCATGTCACGAATATTCTCGCCAAGCTGGGCGTCGAAGACCGGACCCAGGCGGCTATTTACGCATATAAGAATGGACTGGCGGAATAAAGCCTTAGACCATAGAAGCCATTACGCACTTTCAAGAGAAATCAGCCCTGGCCCGGGAGGGACGGGGAGTTATCTTGAAAGTGTTTTTGCGTGCGCGTAAGGCTCACGTCCTTGCAGTTTGTATACATAACCTAAGGATAAGAGCAGATAACTAACCCCAAACCCGAGATAGACACCGGTTAGTTCGAGCTTCCGGATACATATATAAATGATCACCAGGGATACTGCATACACCACCCCCGAGTACACAAGCACCCACTTCTCCAGGTCGATGGCCTGCAGGGTGGAGCGCATAATCATCTGCAGCCCGTTCATCAGATTCAGTGCCAGCGCCAGCGGAAGAACATGTTCCACTAGTGAGATGACAACGGCCTTATCTGTGATGATGGCGATAAGCGGATAGGAGAAGGAGATCATGATCAAGGTAAGCGGAATGCTGATCATTAACATAAGCTGGAGTGACAAATACGAATATTTGGTGTACCCTGCTTGCTGCTTGCCGTAGGCCTGGGCGGTAATTGTCATACAGCTGCCCGCGAAGCAGTACATGGGAATCATAATGATCTCAAGCAAAGTGGTCACAACGGTGTATGACGCGATGAATTCAGAATCCATTCTGGAGATGATCGCCATGATGCCCATTGCAAACAAAGTATATTCAATAAGGTCCTGAAGAGCCATGGGGAAATAGAGTTTCAGCAGCTGCTTGGCAATGGGCCGGTTGATCTGAAGAGAGAAGCTGAATAAGCTGCTTTTGCGGAAAAAATAGATGCAGACTATAATGCTCGCACCATAGCCCGCGACAGAGCCGACAGCGGCGCCGCTCATACCCAGCGCAGGAAATCCCCATTTGCCGAAGACGAGCACATAATCGAAGAATATATTCACGATGCCTGCTGCCGCGAAACTGAATGTTAACAGCTTGGCTTGGTTGATGTTCTTGAAATAGGCTGAGAAATTAAACAGAACCATATTCATGCCCATGGTCATTCCGCTGATATACAAATAATGAGTGGCAGGTGCGAAATTCAGATCATAGACCGTGCCCAATATCCATCTGCCAGTCCCTAACAGCAGCAGTTCGAACAAGATGCCGATCATGATGGACATTGTCATGCTTGTATTAAAAGCTTGGCCAAACTTAGGAATATCATTGTTGCCAAAGAATCTTCCGCCGATGATGTTGAAGGCTGCGCATAGAATGCCGATCGTTCCGGTGATCAGAAAAATAAAAGATGAGGCGATGCCCACTGCGGCAAATTCTTCAACGCCAAGCCTGCCGATAATCGCCTGGTCGCCGAGCTGAAAGAGAAGCTGGAGGATCTGGAGGAAAAGCATAGGGACAACCAGATCGTTGATAAGCCGGAAGTCAGCGCTGTTTCGGTGAAACCACTTTTTAAGCATGCTGATTGAGTACCTCTTCTATGTTTATAATATGAATCCTATTAATGGAAATATAAACTAATAAATACTTCTATAGAAATGATTAAAATCTCATTACATTCCGAGTGAACTATGCAGCTGCCGGATCGGGAGTCTCAGACAGTCTCTCTCAGCGGGGTATATCTTTCTCTGAAGCTGGATATCCTGTCTAGTAGATTACTAGAACGGATTGAGAGGGAGATGCAGAGTGGGGAACAGAGGACAGAGCAGAGTGATACTGGTGCTGGCGGGCTTGTGTGTGGCGGTTATGCTGCTTAGCGGCTTCCGCAGCGCGGGGACAGCCGGAGGAAATGCCTTACAGGAAGTATCTGCTGTGTCTGCGGTCACTGCTTCTACGGCCGGTGCGGGAGAGCTTCAGGATTCTCTGGCGCTGCTGACTACACTCGGCCGCGAGGTATCTGCTCCCGGGGCTCCGCTCCGGCTCGTATTGAAGTGGCAGGGAGAATATAGCGGAGAAGCTGCGGCAGACGCTACTGTACAGAACCTGTCTTCCCGGCTCGGACTCGGTGAAGTCAGCTCCTCTGATGAGGACGGGCATCTAACCTTACGTTCCTCCTCAGAACTCAGCGGAGGAGTGAAGGTCTCCCTGTTCTGGAGCGAGCTCGGCGGCGGACGGAGTTATTGCATCGTCACCTTCGAGACGGCGGATCTCCTGGACTCGCCCAAGCTCCCTTCCGCAGCAGGTGACGCCGGGCAGGCGATGCTTCAGGCGGGTATTGCGGCAGAGTGGAACGTCTCGCTGCAGGCTTCGTCGAAGGAGCAGAGCGGACCTCAGGCTGCGCTCCTGGCCACAGAGCAGAACCTTGCAGCGCAGCTCCCCGGCATTCATGCGGAAGAGAATTACGCAGATGAAACTACATCCAGCCGTTCGTATAGCGTGCCCGGCCTGCAGCGCACCGTCAGCAGCGGCGGACATGAGCTTGCGCTCCAGCTGGCGGTGCACAGGGACGGGAATGAGGACAGAAACCGTGTGACCCTCGGACTTCCGCTGATTACGATCGAATATTGAAGCCGGAGATTTCCGGGCTTACTCGGCAGCGGCTCCACGTTGCGGAGCTTTTGGCGTGGGGGTATAATATCGGTAGTATAAGCGGGAACATGTGAAAGCATAAGAAAGAGTAATGGAAAATTACGAAATCCCGAGAAAAACTGTCAGGAATGTGATAGCATCCTTAGTGCAATTATGATAAAATGACATCACGCCGTCATGCGTATTTTATATCATGACCGCCGCTGAGAATGAATGTCAACTATATTACATACAGAGAGATGAGGAGCCATGGCTGAAAATCAAACCCTTGATGCACTGCATACACCCGGTGCTGTATTCTTTATCTTCGGGGCAACCGGAGATCTAGCCCGGCGTAAGCTTTTCCCGGCGATTTACAGTTTGTACCGTGAAGGCAAGCTGACACATGATTTTGCGGTAATTGGCGTGGCTCGGCGTCCCCGTACCCAGGATGAATTCCGGGAAGATGTGAAGGAATCCATCCGCGAGTTCTGCCGCTACCAGGCAGGAGATGCTGCGGAATGGAACGAGTTCGTGCAGCATTTCGAATACAAGTCTCTGGACATCAACAATATTGACGGTTTCCGTGAGCTGAATGCCCAGACGGAAGCGCTCGAAGAGAAGTTCCATATTCCGGGCAACCGCCTGTTCTATCTGGCGCTTGCACCTGAACTGTTCGGCAGTGTCTCCTTCAACCTGAAGGCTGGCGGCATGCTGCAGACCCGGGGCTGGAACCGTCTGGTGATCGAGAAGCCATTCGGCTACAATCTGGAATCCGCTGAACAGCTGAACGAGCAAATCCGCCAGGTGTTCAAGGAAGAAGAGATTTACCGGATTGACCATTACCTCGGTAAGGAAATGGTGCAGAATATTGAAGTGATCCGGTTCGCCAATGCTTTCTTCGAGCCGCTGTGGAACAACAAGCATATCGCCAACATTCAGATCACACTCGGGGAAACCGTGGGTGTGGAAGAGCGCGGCGGGTATTACGATCATGCCGGAGCACTGCGCGATATGGGACAGAACCATATTCTGCAGCTGCTGACAATGATCGCTATGGAACCGCCAAGCCGTCTGCTGGCTGAAGATATCCGTGATGAGAAAGTGAAGGTGCTCCGTTCGCTTCGTCCTTACGCTACGGCGGAAGAGGTTCGCGAGAACGTAGTGCGCGGTCAATACACGCAAGGGCTCTACAAGGGCAAGACCCTTCCGGCTTACCGCCAGGAAGATAAGGTGGACCCGGAATCGAATACGGAGACGTACTTCGCAGCCCGTGTATTTGTAGACAACTTCCGCTGGGCAGGGGTTCCCTTCTATATCCGTACCGGCAAACGTCTGCCTGTGAAGACTACGGAAGTGGTTGTAGAGTTCAAAGGAATGCCGACCAATGTTTATCTGGGCCAGAAGCATAATCTGGAGCCGAACCTGCTCGTAATCCGTGTGAATCCGATGGAAGGCATCTACGTGAAGATCAATGCCAAGAAGCCTGGCTCGGAATCGGAAATTCAGCCGCTGGCGATGGATTTCTGCCAGAGCTGCATGATCGGCATCAACTCGCCGGAAGCTTATGAGCGTCTGCTGCATGATGCTGCGCGCGGGGATTCCACTTACTTCACCCGCTGGGATGAAGTGTCCTCGGCCTGGTCCTTCGTGGACCGTATCGCCAAGGCATGGAAGGAAGAGAGCAACGATCTCGCTTCCTATCCTGCCGGCTCCTGGGGGCCGGTCGAAGCCGATCAGCTGCTGGCTGGCGAAGGCTTCCACTGGTGGCCGGTCAACGGCCAGGATGAAGACAATGTGGTATGGCAGGTTAACCGCTAAGCCCTGAATAAGAGAACTGTTGGAGATCCCTCTGCATACGCTGCAGGGGGATCTTTTTGCGGAATAACGGATTTCCTGCGGACCTGCCAGCCGAATTTGCGCTAAAGTCGGAGTTTCTGTACATAATATTGCAAGATATTTGACTTGCGGAGCTTTTTTGTAGATAATGTTTGCCGGATTTTGCTATACTAAAAAGGATGCTTTCAAAATAAAGAATATCTAGGCAAGGCGCCATAAAATATCCTATAAACCGTACTTCAACGATGTAACGATGAATTCTACGTGAAAGGATCTGGACGAATGAGTAGTGCACCGATTTGATGAAATCCGGTAATTGAAGCAGAAGCATGGATGAATTTATATATGAAGGGATATGTGTAATGAATAAGGCACCGGACCACAAGCTTCAGAGTGAAGTAGACAAACGCAGAACCTTTGCGATTATTTCCCACCCCGATGCGGGTAAAACAACGCTGACCGAGAAACTGCTCCTCTTCGGGGGCGCTATCCGTCTGGCAGGTACAGTTAAAGCCCGTAAGGCAAGCAAGCACGCCACAAGTGACTGGATGGAAATTGAGAAGCAGCGCGGAATTTCGGTCACTTCTTCCGTCATGCAGTTTGATTACCTGGATCACCGGGTGAACATTCTGGATACCCCGGGTCACCAGGACTTCAGTGAAGACACTTACCGTACGCTTACTGCGGCTGACAGTGCGGTCATGCTGATCGACGTTGCCAAGGGCGTTGAAACACAGACGATCAAGCTGTTCCAGGTCTGTGCCAAGCGGGGCATTCCGATCTTCACCTTCATCAACAAGCTGGACCGTGAAGGCCGCAATCCCTTTGAGCTGATGGAAGAGCTGGAGAATGTACTGGGTATCCGCTCTGTACCAATGAACTGGCCGATCGGCATGGGCCGTGAGCTGTGCGGCGTATACGACCGGATGAAGAATCAGGTTGAGCTGTTCCAGGGCGACGATCATTCCGTGATCAGAGTACAAAAAGTGGAAAGTTACCGCGACCCGATCATCCGCGAGATGGCCGGAGAATACCTGCATGACCAATTATGTGCGGATCTGGAGCTGCTGGATGTAGCGGGCGATCCGTTTGACTATGAGAAAGTACTCCGCGGAGAGATTACTCCGGTATTCTTCGGCAGTGCGATCAACAACTTCGGCGTGCAGACCTTCCTTGATAACTTCCTGGATCTTGCACCGAAGCCTGAACCACGCCGCAGTACAGCTGGATCTGTTGAACCGACAAATGAGAAATTCACCGGCTATGTGTTCAAAATCCAGGCTAACATGAACCCGGCTCACCGTGACCGCATTGCCTTCCTGCGCATTGTGTCCGGCAAGTTCGAGCGCGGCATGAGCGTGAAGCATGTGCGTGCCGGCAAAGACATCAAGCTGTCCCAGCCGCAGCAGTTCCTGGCCCAGGACCGCGATATTGTAGAAGAGGCGTATCCGGGTGATATTATCGGTCTGTTCGACCCGGGTATCTTCCGGATTGGCGATACGCTGAGTCAGGCAGGGGATATCGAATTCGATGAGCTGCCGACCTTCTCGCCGGAGATTTTCTCCAAAGTGAGCATTAAGAATGCGCTGAAATCGAAGCAGTTCCAGAAGGGCATTGACCAGTTAACTGAAGAGGGCATGATCCAGGTGTTCCGCACCGTTAACTTCGATGATATCCTGCTGGGCGTCGTCGGACAGCTGCAGTTCGAGGTGTTCGAGTACCGCATGAAGGGCGAGTACGGCGTAGATGTCCAACTGCAGCGGATGAGCTACCAGTTCGCACGCTGGATTGTGGATGACACCAAGCCGGATGCAAGCAAATTCCGGATCAACTCCACACTGGTTACTGATAAGAAGGGGAATTATGTAGTGCTGTTCGAGAACGAATACGCCATGCGGACCGCCATGGAGAAGAATCCGACGGCTAAATTCCTGGAAACCGCGCCTTGAGATGTACTGTTGAAGTAGGATAAGCTGACTGCTTGTTCCATTGTTTGTTATAAAAAACCTCCGCGATCCACTGTGCAGCTGCACATGTGGAGGCGGAGGTTTTTGGCGGAATGAACCTCTTTAGGACGTGATGGACCCTGGCGTGAGCTTCTCCAGATGTCTGTGCAGCATGGAGAGCACCCGGTCCTGCTTGGCGGGATCAAGGTCCTTCCAGATCATTTCGAAGACAACGCCGAGTCCGGGAAGCGCGGCTTCCGGCCCGTCCACGGAGTTCTCGATCACTTCCCGCAGACCTTCCTCGGTCTGTCCGTGAATCTTGTGTACAATAGCCTGGCGCAAATCAATGGTGACTGGCATAATCGACCTCCTTAAGTTTTGTTGGCATAGGCTTCCTGGCTCAGCTTCGCAAAACTGGCTTCGGGAGCATGCGCTTAGGTTTTGTTAGCATAGGCTTTTAATAAGGTGCCCTGCGGCAGCGCTGAAAATTCAAGTTTATAACGGCTTATGCTATACTGTTTGAGATGCAAAATGCGGGCGGGAGGGACAACAATTATGGCAAAAAAACAATATGCCGTCATCGGAATGGGACGTTTCGGCTCAAGTGTAGCCAAGGCGCTCAGCGGTATGGGCTTTGATGTACTGGCCATTGATGCGGATGAGCAGCGCACCCAGGAAATATCGAATATTGTTACTCATGCCGTATCCGCGGATTCGACCGATGAAGAGGCACTGCGTGCACTCGGTATCCGTAACTTCGATGTGGTGGTTGTCGCGATTGGCGAGGATATTCAGGCCAGTATTCTAACCACGCTGATCCTGAAGGATCTTGGCGTACCTGCAATTCTGGTTAAGGCCAAAAGCGAGTTGCACGGCAAGGTGTTGAGTAAAATCGGTGCAGATAAGGTAATCTACCCTGAACGGGATATGGGCATGCGGGTGGCGCATCATCTGGCCTCGCCGAACATCCTTGATTATATAGAGCTGTCGCCGGACTACAGCATTCTGGATATGAAAGTCTCCGGGCCGATGCTCGGCAAGAATTTGCAGGAGCTTAACATTCGTGCCAAATATGGCTGTAACGTGATGGCTATCCGCCGGGGTGAGGAAATGAATATTTCCCCCAGAGCGGAAGATCGTCTGAGCGAGGGCGATGTACTTGTCATCGTCGGCCGGAAGGACAACCTGACGAAGCTGGAAATGGCTTATCAATAGGGCTGTATGGATGAAGTGATTACAGGTACAGGCCAGGTTCAAGTACAGATATTAGTACAGGTAGGTAGGGTTAGTTGTATTTTGTGCAGTTATTTTAAATGAATTAATCCGTTATTTGCAAATAGATGTATCTGGTACAACTAAATTTACACAAATGGCGGAATTTTACTCCAACCGCTACTTTTAGTTGTACAGACTGCAGTTAAAAGGGGATTTGCTGCGGAAAGGCAGTTTTTAGTTGCACTAACTACAGTTAAGCCGCCCGGTTGGTGTAGCATACTTAAAATCAGGAATCTGCAAGCAACAGAAAGGTAGGACCTCATGGAAATTATGTCGCCGCAGAATACGCGGGTGAAGGAATGGGCTGGACTGCAGGAGAAGAAGCACCGCGACAAGTCCGGTAAATATATCGTAGAAGGCATCCATCTGGTGCAGGAGGCGTTGCAGGCGGAAGCAGATGTGGAATGCCTGGCCTTTGATCTGGATAAGGGCATGCCGTCCGAGCTGAAGCCTCTGCTTCAGGCCGTGCAGGGCATGGAGGTAATTGGCGTGTCAGCAGCGGTTATTGCGAAGTGCAGCAGCACGAATACACCGCAGCCGGTGTTTGCCGTTGTACGTAAGGAGCAGCAGGGCGTGGAGGCCATCCTGGCGAAGCCGGATAGTCTGGTTGTTGTGCTGGACGGGGTCCAAGACCCTGGCAACGTGGGCACAATCATCCGCAGTGCCGATGCGGCAGGTGCGGACGGGGTGATCCTCGGCCAAGGCTGCGCCGATCTTTTCAATCCGAAGACCATCCGTTCCACGATGGGCTCGATGTTCCATCTCCCGGTAGTGGAGGGAGATCTCGGCACGATTCTGCCGCAGGCGCGGGAACGCGGCGCGCTGCTGGTCAGCACTTCGCTGACGGGTGAGGATTCCTGCTACACCCATGATTTCCATGGCAGCCAGTGGCTGCTGATCGGCAGCGAAGGCAAAGGCATCTCGCCGGAGACGGCAGCCCTTGTCGACAAGAGCATCATCATCCCGATGGCCGGCCGCGCCGAATCGCTGAACGCGGCGATGGCAGCGACGATTTTGTTGTTTGAGGGGATGCGGCAGCGGGGGAACCACGGAAAGTAGATTGAAAAATATGAGTTAGACATTGGAACGGACCTATACATGTAGTCCTGATGCTCAAGAAACCCTTGAGTCATCAGGATTTTTTTTGGTTTTTTGCAGTCGAAATATAGGGAGATATTCCCCACTTGGTGTTATATCTAATTGCATTTTTGAGTAAAAATGGTATAAATAATAAATATAGGGATCTCTAAAATGGATACTAGAGGTGAAATTGTATGTATAACATAGTGCTTTATGATGAAAATGATAGTTTCCTGGAGAAACTGCAACAGACTCTAATCGGAATTTTGGGCAAGATGAAGTGCGAATACAGTATTGAGAAATGGAGTGATCCACAAACTATACTGGGTAATATTGAGGTACGGAATAAGAGTTGTAATATTATCTTTCTGGGAATAGACAGTGATTCCGGGCAAGTCTTTCGCACAGCCGAAATACTCAATGCCAGAGATCATGATTATATTCTGATTCTGGTCTCAACCAGCTGCGACCAAGCCGTTGAAGGATATAAATATGGGGCTTACAGGTGGATTGTTAAAAATAATCTGCGAAGTGGGGTGGCCGAGGCCATTCACAGCTTAGATATCCTGATTGGAGGAAGCCGGAATGAGGGGGAGCCTCTGATCAGGTTCAAGTACCTTAATAATGAAGACTATGATTATATCAGCGTGCGTGAACGGGATATCATTCAGCTGTACAAAAAAAACAGGAGGGTAATTATGACCACTCCGCACGGAAATTATGAGCTGCTGCAGTATACCTTGAATTATTATAAGAAGTTGATCAACAACCCGAATTTCATTATCGCTTCACGGTCACACTTGATTAATCTTGTTCATATTGAGGAACTGCGTGGGGATTTCTTTCAATTATCCGATGGGCAAACGATATGTATAGGGTCGGAAGGCCGTGTGAAGCAGCAGGTGAAGAAGGAGTATCTGAATTATGTAGATAGCTGCAAAAAATACAATTTCGCACAAAAATGTTTTATTTAAGAAGTAATATGCGCTAATAATAGAAAAACAGAGTGTTACGCAAATGAATAGATGGTTTTAGCTTAATATTGTGAAATAATTCACCAAAAACCCATGATTATGAAGGAGGCATTTATCTCACTATGGGCTATGAAACAAAGAACGCAATTGCTTTCTTGGAAAACTTACATACGGCTTATTGGTCCCGTTTAGGAACCGTCTTTGAAACAGAAGACAATCAGTATTTCTATGATACGGGGACAGGTAAAGTATTTGCCTGTGATCCCGCGGAATATGCGGTGCTTGCATGTTTGCTCAATACCTCAGACCCTGCTGAAATAACCGGACTGGAGCTGGAGGAGAGAGCGTTGACGAAGGCACTGGATACTATATTGTTGCTGGTGGAGCAAGAAAAAATCCTGCAGGCGCCTGAATTCAAAAGTTTTGTCATACCGGAGAAAGCTGAGCTGCCGGGGATCATACAGGGCGGCATTGAACAAATCATTATAGAACTGACTGAGAAATGCAATCTGAGATGCAAATATTGTCTTTATCAGGAAGATAACGTGGACACCCGCAATTTCTCCAAGCAGGACATGGATTGGGAGGTTGCCCGGAAAGCGCTCGATTATATCTCGCATAACGTGGGCAAAGAGCTGGCGCTTACATTTTACGGAGGGGAGCCGCTGGTTAACTTTAAGCTGATGAAGCAATGCATCGAATATAGCAAATCCGTTATGCCTGGTGTGAACATCCCTGTCTCTTTCACTACCAACTTAACACTGGTCACTGATGAAATTGCTGCTTATCTGGCAACGCTGGATCAATGTTCGGTCTTGTGCAGCCTGGATGGACCGGAGCATGTTCATGATTACTTCCGCGTAACGGTGGGGGGAAAGGGTTCGTTTCATCAGGCTCTACGGGGGCTTAAACGGTTAGTTAAGGCATTCGAGGGGAAGGCGCGGCATAAGCTGGGGATTAATGCGGTTCTCTGTCCGCCCTACAGTAAGCCACGGTTTGATGAGGTGAATGACTTCTTCAAGACGCTGGAGTGGCTGCCCAAGGACACTAAAATTGATTGTTCATATGTCGATACGGGAACGCTTGACTGGTCCAAGCTGGGACATGTGAAGACAACTCTAGGGGATGGGGAGTTCTATAGTGATGATGAACGAACCGATCCATTAGGCAAATGGGCTGAATATACGCTGGATTCTGATCAGGATGAAAGAGGCCTGGCCAAAGAGCTAAGCCAGAATAAATTGCTGAGAATTCACAACAGAGTGATTACCGATGAACCCTTATTGGGAATCCGCATGAATGGATGCTGTATTCCCGGCCGGAGAAGGCTCTATGTAACCACTGACGGTAAATTTAAGGTGTGCGAAAAAATGGCTAATTCACCCTATATAGGGGATGTGGAGGCAGGAATTGATATCGATGCCTTAAATAAATATTACTTCGAAGAATACACAGAAAAATCTATTAAGCATTGCTCCAATTGCTGGGCAGCCCGCCTGTGCAGTATCTGTTATGCGCCTTGTTATCAGGAAAACGGCTTGGATGAGGAGAAGAAACAATCTCAATGTTACGGCGAAAGGGCCTCCATGAAAATGTCGCTGAAACGGTATCATCAATTAATCGAGAAGAGTCCTGAGAAACTGGAGTATTTCAATGAGCTAACCGTATCGTAATTGTGGTAAACATGGTAGCAATAACGCTCTTCATGTGACGACAGGCAGGGTGTTATTCCTATAAATTTCAATGACCTGAGGAGTTGTGATCAAGATGAAACTGATTAATCCGGTAGGCAGAACAACCAAAATGGATTCACAAGCATTCTATGGCATGGACCCTATGTCAGGCTGTATTTGTTCTGGGTTTGCAGTAGTTTCGTTCTTTGCAGCAAAATTTGATGGCGGAAATTGTAACTGTCAATGTTCTGGAGGAAGCGAAAATAGTTCAGCTAACAGTGCAGTAGCGCGTCAGGCCTAATTTATTCCACAGCATCATATGAAACAGAGCCACTATTCCTGAGATGAGGTAGGGGCTCTGTTTAATAATTTTTACCATAGGAGATTAAGTATGAGTGTAGTATCTGCCAAGTTTAAGATTTGCCGGGATTACTGCAGGCTGCTGGGGAAGGTTACTGTGCTCCTATGGGGCAGCTCTTCTACTACCCTGATCTGCTTATTTATATTTAATCTGGTTGCGGGACTGGCTGTTCCTGTCACTACGGTAATCTGGAAGTATTTCCTGGACAGTGTTGTTGTGGCGTTGCAGAGCGGTAACATATCCACTCCGGTATTATGGATCGTGATCCATATGTTATATACACAATTCAACCATGTGATTTACAATATATGCAAATACTTCGAATCTAACCAAGCGGATTATATGAATAAACACATTACTGAATTAACTTTAGATAAAGTAGCGGAAATGGAAATGGCTGATTTTGATGATGCGGAGATATTCGACCATATCCAGAAAGTGAATAACGAATCATCGCAGCATTCGATGAATATTCTTAGAACCTTGATTACCTTTTTGCAGAACGTATCATCTATGGCAGGAGCTGTAGTGATTTTTTTGAATTTCGGGCCTATTGTTCTTGTGGTAAGTTTCTTTGCCTGTCTTCCCTCTCTGTTATTAAACATCAAGATGTCTGCCAAATTTTACGCTATTTATACGAAACGGTTCGAGCGCTTAAGATTGCTGGGCAATCTTAAATCCATACTTACCACCTATGAGAATATTAAAGAAATTAAAGTGAACCGGCTGAACCCGTACTTTAAAAAAGTGATTCTGTCTGATTTCGACAACTATCTGCAAGAAGATAAAAAAATAAGAAGAAATTTCTCCATTCAAAGCAGTATTACTAATCTGCTGGAGAATGTAATCTCCTACAGCTTCCAAATATATATTCTGATCACGGTGATCTCCAGGAAATTAACGATCGGGGATTTATCTTTATTTGTGAATACACTTTCCAATTTTCAGAATTCACTGGAAAGCATTCTCCGTTCTTTCTCTTCCCTGTATGAAGATGGGCTGTATATCCAGAATTTGTTCTCTTTATTAGAGAAGAAACGCCCGGAATCCTCTGATACAGAACAATATCCCTTCCCGGTTAATTTTGAGACCATACAATTCGATCACGTCTACTTCAAGTATCCGGGCAGCGAAGAGTTTGTGCTGAAGGATGTGAACCTGACCCTTGCTGTGCGTAAAAGCTATTCTATTGTAGGTTTAAATGGTTCCGGGAAAACGACGTTGATCAAGTTGATTCTCGGATTATATCAGCCTACCAAGGGAGAAATCAGATTGGGGGGGATTCCGTTACAACAGATTTCAAGTGAGAATTACCGTAAGCATATAGGTGCCATCTTTCAAGATTTCATCAAATATCCCTTCACTATTGAGAAAAATATTGCTGTTGGTGAAATTGACGACGCGGATAACTTCGCGCGGGTACAGGAAGCCGCGCGGCAGGCTGGAGCGGACCGGTTCATAGAACAGCTTCCCGAGCAATATAACACAAGACTCAATAAAGAATGGTCCAATGCTACCCAATTGTCGCTCGGGGAATGGCAAAAAATTGCCATCAGCCGCGCCTTCATGGCAGATTCCAGTATTCTTATCCTGGATGAGCCGACAGCTTCACTGGATGCAAGCGCTGAGTATGAGCTATTCACGAAATTCAAAGCCCTGATGGCGGGCAAAACAACAATTCTAATCACACACAGGTTCTCCACCATCCGACTGGTGGATGAAATATTTGTGCTTAAGGATGGAGGAATTATTGAGAGCGGGGACCATGAGAGCCTGCTGAGGTATGACGGCGAATATGCGCGTCTATATAAATTTCAGGCTGAAATGTACAATGAAGGGTTGTTTGTCCATGAAGGATCGTATTAACACAGGTACGCTGAGCAATGGGCTGGTTTACGGTGTACGGGAGACGGATTTGGATGCTGAAGAGGTTCAGTTGTGTCTGGTGCTGAAGACAGGATCACTGCAGCAGCGGGAAGATGAGAACGGAATAGCTCATATCGTTGAACACATGAATATGAACTTTGATAAATATAGTTATTATAAGCAGTGTCTGGAGTATACGAGTTATGGATTGACTGATTTTGACCGGACAGTGTATGTATTTAGCTGCCGCAATCATGAAGACAGTATCCGGCAATGTTTATTCATTCTGCGGCAGATTGCTGAAGGGATCTATATCCGAAGCGAGTTTCTGGAAGCGATCAAACAAGATATAGCGGCTGAAATTCATTCCCGGAGCCAAGCCGGCAAAAGTGAGACCGAACAGACTATTTTCGAACACGCCTTCTATCAGTCAAGGATACCTGCAGGCGATGCAGAAAGCGTCCGGCATACAAGCCACACACAGGTTACCGCGTTTCACAAACGATGGTACAAACCGGACAGAATGGCGGTCTTCGTCGTTGGGGCGGTGAATCACACGGAGATACAGCGAGAGATCATAGCCATATTCTCTGAGTTATTCTGTGCGGACAAAAGCCATAAGGATTCAAGAGATACTGGCATGCCGGCAGAATATCCTTCCCCCCAGAGTCAACGGTTAACCAAACAATTATTTACTGTGGGGGATATGAACCTGCTTGAGATTTACATGAAGCACACGGACCAGGTGGAGGTTACCCTGAAGAGTGATCTGCTGCGGAATATTCTTGTTGAACAACTGGATACCGTCTGTAGCGAAGCTTTGAGGTCTGTCGGTTGTCCGGTGGATTTTTTCGCAGCAATGTTCATCAATTTCATTAATTTACAGCAGTTCTGCAAATTTAGGGTTGTTTACCGGGGAGTACAGTCTCCGCACCAAATTATCGAAGTTATTAACACGGCGATTTGCAGTTTGGTCAATGATCCCAATATTGGGTGTATGGTTGAAAAAAACAAGAAAAAGTATGCGGATTATTACAGCTCATGTGAATTTCACAGCAGTTTGGATGTGCACGGGTTATTGGAGGAATGTGTGGAACACTTCATTCTTGGCTCCCCTTTGCTCTCCTACGAGCTTGATATGCAGCAGATTACGGATACGCTTAACAGTATCGGGTATGCAGAGGTCAGGCAGGCCGCAGAATTATTGTTAAATATCCAAGCAACCGCTCTAGTTGGAAGGGAAGAGGATATGCGATGAGAGCTACACGGAAAAGCGGCTGGGTACTGCAGCTTGTAATGGTTCTATTATTTGGGGCTTATGCGCTGTCAGTTATACAAATTATTCTATTCAAGACGATTCCGGTAACCGCTATGTTTGACATGGATAATAATCTGAGAAGCATCAATATCATTCCCTTCCACACGATTTCCGGGTTTATCCATAATGGAACAACAGGCGGGATGAGGGCGGCTGCGAATATACTGGGGAACATCGTTATTTTTATTCCGCTGGGATTATTGGTTTCTTATCAGGGCAGCAGCAAATCGTTTGGTGCTAAAGCAATTATTCTGCTGAGCGTTCCTCTGGCCTTAGAAATTATTCAATATGTCCTGGCTCTGGGCAGCAGCGATATTGATGATATAATATTGAATTTTGCAGGCGGGCTGATGGGATCAGCTATCTACAAGGGGATCAGCCTGGTGTTACATTCGCGGCAACGCATATTAGGGGCGATTGTCGTCTTCTATCTGATCTCAGGTATCAGCGGGATCGTGGCGGTCGGGCTGGTCCAACCTGAACTACTGCCATTTCTGGATACAGGAGTAGAGTATGTAACCGAGGATAAACCTGAATTGGATGGGATAGATGTATATACCAAAGGGGATTTACGCGGCAGTCTGGCAGCGGTGGAGGAGCATTATGTTGAACTATCGACGGAATCTGAAACAGTTATGGCCAGTGACCAGGAGAACAGTGGATTACCCCAGTACATAACCGAGAATCACAGGATTTCAATCGATGCAGCGACGCGGATATTTTTTGAGTATGTTCGTGTGGAGAAGGATGGTCTGTTGAAGTTTAAGATTATCAGCAGGTATGAGGAGAAAAAGCCCGGAGAACTCAGCGCTATCATGGAATTACCGGACGGGGAGGCGGGCAGCATGCACGCCGCGAGAGTCTGGTATGCTGATAGTCAGGAGTCAACCGCCAAGGTGCTGCTGGTCACTCTTAAGGAGTAAACAGGCTGATGCTATGGATTAGCGCTCTCTGGAGTAATCAGATGGCATAGTGCCCAGTTATCCTTCGATAAAAAATAGCACAATAGTCGTCTCACATTGGCAACCTTAATTGAAATGTGAATACATCACGGATATCTCTAAGTGTTAAAGCGCCTCGGTGTAGCTCGGCAATATTTCTGGCAATGGACAAGCCGAGACCAGCTCCCGTTTGGATTCCCTCGCTTTTTCTTGAATAATCAACCTTATAAAAACGCTCAAATAGCCGGTCCACTTGTTCTTCTGATAGAGGGGTCCCTTTATTCTCAATTTCGATCATGCTGTATTCAGCATCAGCTATTAGCCGTACATGAATGCTGCCCTGGGTGTAGGAGTATTTTAAGGCGTTCATGAGCAAATTATCTATGGCCCTGGCGATCTTTTCACTGTCTATGAAGGTAACGACCGGGTTAACAGGAATGTCCTTGATAAGATATACTTTGTTTTCTTCAGCTAACGGTTCAAATTAAAACAATAATTGATTCAATAGCTGTGCCAAATCAACTCTCCTTAGATTTAACCGGGAGTCAACCGAAGTAAGCCGGGTGTATTCAAATAAATCATCCAGCAGCTTCTTCAAATGAAACGCTTTGTTATAAGTGTTCTGAACACGAAGAAGTTCAATATATCCAATAATACTTGTAAGAGGTGTACGTAAGTCATGCGAAATCCCCGTAATCATCTCCATCTTGGATTGTTCAACTTCCCGTTCTTTCTCAATTTGCTGTTGCAGACGCTCGGTCATTAGATTGATGTTAACAGCTACCCGGCCAAGCTCATCCTGACGGTTAACCGGTACCCGATAGTTCAAGTCACCTTCGGTAATCAGCTGAAGCCCTCTCTCCAAAATCTTTAAGTCTTTTACAATACGCTTTGTTAACAACAAAAAAGTAGAAATGAATATGACTGTAAAGAAGGGAGTAATAAAATAAGGAAATATATTTACCAGCCACTCCGTTTCCATACCATTTCCAACCTTAAAGACGAAATGAATAAAGGTGTTATTCATAGCAACGGCTATAATTAAGCTTAGTATCATTCTGATTAAAATATTGAGCTGGATCTTTTTTTTTCTCTATTTTTTCTCTCAAATTACGAATATGAACCATTACGGTATTGTCAGAATATCCATAGGGCTCTTTCCATACACTCTCATAAATCTGTTCCGAACTAAAAACCTGTCCCGGCCGGGTAGCAAGCAAAGTTACAATGGCAAACTCAATTGGAGTCAAAGAAATATCAAGTCCGTTTAATTTCACGGAATGTTTATTTTTATCGATGATCAGGTTTTTTATGATAAGTAACGAATTGAATTCATCCTTCCCGGTTAAGGACTGACGGCGTAATTGGGCTTTTACACGGGCTAATAGCTCCAGTGGATTGAACGGTTTGATCATGTAATCATCTGCCCCGGTAGTCAGACCGGTAATTTTATCAATGTCCTCCTGCTTGGCGGATAGCATAATGATTGGAGTATTGGATATTTCCCTTATTTTGAGGCAGGCTGTGATACCATCCATTTGAGGCATCATGACATCCAGAATGACCAGTTGGACAGGTGTTGTTTTTATAGCATCCAGCGCCTCCTGCCCATCTGCTTCTTCATTTGAAGTGAATATTGAAAGGCGATAAATAATCCTCCAGGTTTGAGGGACTTATAAATCTGTGCTCATCAATATTCGAATTTTTCATTGTTTCTACTAAATGAGCAGCATTACGATGGCATGAATAGTTAGGATATTCCGCTTTCAAGTTATTCCTCATCGTGGTATCCATCTCAAACAGCAGGACTTTAGTTGTGTTCGTTACCTTAGTATTCATTATACGGGTAATCGCACCTGTGCCTGATCCAAGCTCTGCAACTGCCTTAATCTCATACCAAGGTGCTTGATTTACCATGCTGCGTGCAAGGAATCGGGAACTTGGTGTAACGCTGCCCACCTGTTTTGGATCTTGGATAAAGCTTCGTAAGAATAAGTGATTTTCGTTTACTCCCATATGATTTTCCTCCATTGATTTCTGGGTTCTTAGCCAGCAAGAATCTCCTTCGCTCACTTCGATACAGAAATACTAACTAAAATTTCTGAGGAATTAGGTAGGAGAATTCTAAAGAATTTCTGAAGGGAGGGCCGGAATGTTTCGGAACACCGGGGGAGGGCTAGACTCTGCATGGATTAAAATTACATTTGAATGTCAAGTCGTGTTAATGATACAATGTGTGCGCAATGTAAAACGTTTAAATAGGGTGAAGGTATGAAGAAAATCGGAATTAAAGATATTGCCTTGCGCGCAAATGTATCCACCGCGATAGTATCATATGTGATGAATGGTACCCGTAATGTGAAGCCTGAGACGAAAGAGCGGGTCTTGAAGGTAATTGAAGAGTTTAATTACAGGCCTAATGCAATTGCCCAAAGCCTAAAGAGCAGAAGAACGAATACAATCGGAGTCATTGCGGAAGACATAACGGTCTTTAATACACCGGAAATTATTGATGGAATAAATGATTATGCGGAGCAACATGATATGCATATCCTGTTAACCAACCTGCGGCTGCAAAAAAAGGTAGGCTACAATTATGCGGATACCGCTGCCTACCAGAAGCATGCACAAAATGCGGTATCAGACCTGGTATCCAATCAGGTTGAAGGAATCGTATATATTGGCGTGCATCCCCGTGATTTAACGGGATTAATTCATACGAATGACAAGCCGATTGTCTATACGTATTGCTACGCGCAGAATGAGTGTTCTATTCAGTATAATGATGAACAGGCTTCCTATGATGCCATCCAGTATTTAGTCAGCAAAGGGCATTCCCGGATTGCGGTCATCAGCGGCTTAATGGATTCGATCCCTTCGAGACTGCGGTTTAACGGGTATTACAAAGCATTGACGGAGTTTCAGCTGTATTTCGACCCGCAGTTTATCAAAGTAGGCGACTGGGGGGGAGAGTCGGGTTATCAGCTATTAGGTGAGCTTATGGAATTGCCCGATCCGCCTACGGCTATTCTTGTGATGAACGATTTGATGGCTGCCGGTGCCCTGAGAGCTGCAGCTGAACGCGGGATCTCCGTACCTAGGGACCTGTCGGTTGTCGGCTTTGATAACCGGGAATTCAGCGCTTATCTGAATCCCAGAATTACAACGATGGATTTACCGCTGCATGATATGGGGATATTGGCGATGAAGGCTCTATGTAATAGGATTAGCGGAAATGAGGAGACAATAGAGGAACCTCCGTTATGCAAACTGATTGAGCGGGATTCTGTAGCCGGGCCAAGAACCTCTATTAAATAATAATTGCGGGAAGAGACTGTTCACATGAAGTGGACAGTCTCTTTACCTGCAGCAGCGATAAATGGCTTGCTGGCAATTTTACACTGTGGTAATATTAACCCAAAATCTAAACGTTTAAATTAAACCGATAGGAGTGAGAACTTGAGACTGCTTCGTAATGATACGTTTGAAGTAAACCTCTCAACAGAAGGAACGGTCGAATCCCTCCGTATGACAGATGATCCCGTAAGGATGAACTGGGTAATTGATGCAGGTTATGTCCAGGAGGCCGGCTACGCTCAGGAGCATAAGCCTTTTGGACAGTGGACGGCTATGGTTAATGATGAACGGATTGAAAGCGCTAACATGCAGCCCTACATTGAAGTTGCAGGTGATACATCGGCTACTGTAACCTTTGTGCATGATAAATTTAAAGTTCAATATGAATATCTGCTGAATAACAATGGAGAATGGACATGGAAGATCCGTTGTTCAAATCCAGCTGCAGCAGCCATCAGAATCAATGGATTTCACAGCTGGTTCTCTCTGGCCTATATCATGTTCCGTGATCGTGATGTCATGAGGAATATCAGGCATTCCTGTGCAGTATTTCCGCATATCGGCGGGGATTTCAGCAAATTTGCAGCAGTACGCAGAAGTAATGAGGCACCTCATCTGGCTATATACAGTACGGGGGAACGTATTGCTGCCTTTGGTACATATTGCAGTTATGTCAATCGTTTTCTGGAACAGGTCTCCCCGTCACTGGATGGAATGCTCTACCACAGGTTGTCATTTATTGAGGATGGAAGCTCGCTTGAGCAGTCGGCAGACAGTGATTGGATCTATGGCGGCTACGCACCTGTCACCTTAGAGCCTTATGGCGAAAGAGAATGGTCATTTGTGTTTACAACATTTAATGGGCAGGCGGATTTCTATACTAAAGCGCTCAAGTACGGACATCCGGGCTGGACCTACTCGTCCGTTACTACTACTGAAGGGAAATTTATTGCCGAAGTAGAATTGCCGGAACAGGAAACGCTGCAGTCGGTAAAAATGTATAGCGCAACCGGTGAAGCAGGCGTTGTTAACGAGACGGATATCTCAAGTGAATTCACAATCGTTCCCGCAGCAAAATCTAATCGGTTACGCGCAGTTCTGCCGCTGAAGTCAGCGGGGGAGATCAAGCTGGTTGCTCAGCTCAGTAACGGCAAATGTGATGTGCTAATCGGCAATGTCCTCGAGCCTGTTCATAAGATTCTTGAGAGACGGGCCGAATGGTTATGTGACAACAGCTTTAATACAGCCTCAGTAACCCGTCCCTATTCATTTCTGCCTTTATCCAATCAAGGAGAATCGCTTGGTAAATTAGCTTTCATTCTGATGAAGAATCTTCTATCGCCCCCTGTACCGGCACAAGTCAGAAAAGTAGAGCTGTCTGCTTTCCTTGATCTAAAATACCATTGGTTTGAACAGGGGGATTTCCTGCATCCCAAACCGCTTTACGGGTCCTTTTACCGTATATATGATTTTGACTATATCGGCCACGTGTATTATTTATTGTCCAAATTTGATCAATCATATTTATATTACGGAAGTCCGGAAATGTATCTGACTTGGGCCGCTCAGGTCATGTGTATGAGGCTGGACCCGGAGTGTCACCGGAATAAGCGTGAGCAGGAAGAATCGCAGCTTGTAGGGGTATTCATTCTGTATATTGCAGATTTGTTAGCGGACCTGAGGAAGAACGCATTAACGTATTGGCATGATAAGCTTAGCAAACTATGGTTAGCGCTGGTGGAAGGGCTGAAGCAGGGTGCGCAGGCGTATCAAGGAGCCGTGACGGAGCATTTCTATGATAATGCCGGTTTTGGACTTACCTGTGAAGCCTTATGCCTGGCTGGTTTAACCGATGAAGCTGAACGGTATGCCCCGCTGATTATTGCCAATATTGGATTCAGCAATGATTATAGAGCCAATGCTCCGGACCGCTGGTGGGAGGCCTTATCCTTCATGACGCATTCGTTATGGGGAGGATTGGTAGCGGGTGCCGCCCGGTCTTCTTATGAAACGATTGGAGATGCACGCCTGCTGGAAGCCGGTTACCGGGCAACAATGGCGATGTTTAACTGCTATGATTGGAATGTACATTCAACAACCCGCAAGCTTAAGCCCGGTGAGGCAGCTTCTACGTATAGCATTGCCGCCCCGAATTTAAATATGCCGGAGCTTTCCCGTAACCGCTTTGGCCAATCCATATTTAAGAAGTCGAGTGATCCGTTATTCAGCAGTCTGTTCTCCAATATTGAAGGGGACGACTGGGATATGGGAGAGGAGCTCGTCGCATATCTGCTCGGCTTTGGCTCAACCACCTATCTGTACACAGATAGCGAAGGAGAGCTGCGATGTGTAAATGGGTTGATTGAGCCGGCAGAGAAGGGCTGGGAGATTACAAGCTATGCTGCATATCCGGCCAGATATGTGATGCTGGAGCAAGGGCTGTCATTCGTTTCAACGGCAGGGGAAAGCCTCAAGAGTGTATTGTTTACCGGGGGGAAGTTTGAACGAGCATAAATTTAAACGTTTAACTAACTACACTGATTGAAAATTCATAAATATAGGTTGAAATAGTCGTTTTTCAATCTAAACTACGGGTGATATAATAAAGTAAGCGCTTCCTTAAAGGATTGGCTTTAAAATAAACTGGCGTTATTTATACGGTGAGTGGTTAACAGCGTAAAGAATGTCTTGAAAAGTCACTTTATTCGAATGGTTTTAGACTTTATGTTAAACGTTTAACTTTAAAGCCCGGGTTAAATGGATAGACATACAAATTCAAGCTAATTTCGAAGGGAGATCAGAGGCTATGAGAACAGGAAGGAAACTAGGGGCAGGTCTTATCCTGACTGCACTATTAGTAGGTGCAGCTGGATGCGGGGGCAATGAGGCTAATACAGACAATAACACAAGCACATCGTCACCCGGATCAGAAGCTACCAAAGCACCTGAAGCATCTGCCGAAAAGGTCAAAATTATTTACTCTATGTGGGGCAGCGCAGCTGAAGGGAATACAACCCAGGCGGTGGCAGACCGGTTCAATGCTTCCCAGGATAAAATTGAAGTGGAGGTGCAGGCGATTCCCTGGGAGAACTACATGACGAAATTGAATACGCTTGCAACAGCCGGACAGCTGCCGGATACAGGGATGCTGAAGGAAGACGGAGTCATTCAATGGTCCTCTGAAGGGATGCTGAATGATGTAAGTGCCATGTACGAGGGAAGCGACAGCAAGCCGCTGGACAGCCTGGCCTACAAATATCAGGGCAAGCCCGTAGCCTATGCGGCGGCCAATGAAATTCTCCTGCTCTACTATAATAAAGACATGTTCGATAAAGCGAACGTACCGTATCCTCCATCTGCACTGGATCAGGCCTGGACATGGGATCAATTCGTAGATGCCGCGAAGAAGCTGACGAATGATAAGAACGGCAAGCATCCCGGTGAGGATGGCTTCAATGCACAGAGCATCGTCCAGTTTGGGGCTTCTGTGGAGAATCTTCCGTGGCAGCTGGAAGCCTGGACACTCAGTAATGGCGGGGGCTTCTACTCCGAAGATGGTACAGAGGTTAAGGTCGGGGAGGATGCAAGCATTGAAGCTATTCAGCGGGTAGCTGATCTGTACCTGAAGGATCATGTTGCCCCGTTGTCCGTCGGACAGACCGATGATGGAATCCAGCGCACGATTATTGCCGGTACTGTTGCTATGGCAACTAATGGACAATGGAATGTAGGAACCAGCCTGAATACGGCAAAAGAAGAAGGACTGAACTATGGCGTAGCTGTACTGCCATATATGAAGGATAAAATCACCATCAGCACAGGCGGTGCCAATGTGGTATTCTCCCAAACCAAACATCCCAAAGAAGCGATGGAATGGCTGAAATGGTACAACTCCGAAGAAAACAACTGGGAACTCATCTCTTCAGGTATTTGGATGCCAACGCTGGATAAATGGTATAAGGATGAAGCACTTACCCGCAAATGGGTAGAGAATCCAAACTTCCCTCCGTATGACGAATATAAGTCAGCCGTTGTCGATTATGCGCAGTCTCCTGCCGCGCGACCTGCTGCATGGTTCTATACGAACTATACAACGGACTTTAATACGCTGCTCGGATCAATACTGGGAGATGTCTGGACCGGTAAGACAACGGCCAAGGATGCGATCTCCAAGAATCTGGAGGCTTTGAAGGCGGCTCATACAGGCAATCAATAATAGGGCAGGGGGATAACCGCCGGTATTCTGGAAGCGGTGGTTATCCCCCTAACCATGAGGTGGGGAGCAAGGTATGGAAACCATTAAGATGAAAACCATTAATCCACTGCAGAAGCGGCGTTCCCGGATTTTTTCAGCCGAGGCGCGTGTTGCTTATATCTGTTTGATTCCTGCTTTTCTGGGATTAATCTTCCTGACGTATTTGCCGCTTGTCGGTGTGCTGGGCATCAGCTTGACGAATTGGACCGGACTCAAGAGCCCTGTGTTCATTGGCTTGGACAATTACATCAAAATTTTCACCACCGATCCTTACATTAAAGACTCGATTATCTCGACGATCTATTTTGCAGCGCTATCTGTAACCGGAAGCATGATTTATTCCCTGTTTATTGCGCTGCTGCTGAACCGGAAAATTCCGGCGAGGGGATTTTTCAGAGCTGTGTTCTATGTGCCTTATGTGCTGCCGGCTGCAGCGATTTACGTAGGATGGTCTTGGCTGTACGAGGGGAATTTCGGATTCTTTAACTATGTCCTCTCTGAGCTGGGACTGAACAAAATTCTGTTTATTGCAGATTCCAGCTTTGTCGTCCCTTCTCTCTCCCTGATCTCAGTCTGGCTGGCGGGGAACCTGATTGTTATCTTTCTGGCGGGGCTGCAGAACGTTCCGGTGGTCTACCATGAAGCAGCGGAAATGGACGGTGCGGGCGGATGGCACCGCTTCCGGCACATTACCATTCCGTGTATGACACCGATTATTTTCTACAACCTGTTGATGTGCCTGATCGCCAACCTTCAAGTTGTAACACCTGCGCTGGCGTTAACGAATGGCGGCCCGGGCAACTCTTCGCGGTTCCTGACCTATCTGATGTATGATCAGGCATTTGTAAATTACAGGCTGGGTTATGCCTGCGCAACGACCCTGATTATTTTTGCCATACTGGCTGTCTTTACTACGGTGTTGTTTAAGACCTCGGGCCGGTGGATCTACAATGAAGGAGGCGATGACAAATGAGCACAGCGGCATACGGCAGACTTAGAAGCAGGAAACGCAGAGACAGAACCCTGAACATTATAACTTTTGCCGTCGTCATCCTTTTCGCCATCCTGGCTATCTTCCCGATCTGGTGGATTTTCCGCACATCGCTTATGACGAACGCTGAGATCTACAAATATCCGCCTTCGCTGATCCCGGACAACTGGCTGTTCTCCAATTATGAGAAGACCCTGCAGGTATTTAAATTCTGGAAGTACCTATGGAATACGATGGTGATTATCGTCCCTTCCTGTCTGGCAGGTACATTTACGGCTACGCTCTGCGGATATGCCTTTGCAAGACTGCGTTTTCGCGGCAAAAACCTGATCTGGGCACTATGTGTGGGGTCCATGCTGCTGCCTGCGATGGTTACGCTTATTCCCCTCTATATCGGCTGGACGCGGGGGCTGGGCTTCAGTGACAGTTATTGGCCTTTGATACTTCCGTATTTCTGCGGCGGCGGTGCGTTCAATATCTTCCTGATCCGCCAGTTTATTATGTCGATCCCGCGGGAGCTTGATCAAGCAGCAACCATCGACGGTGCCGGATATTTCCGCATCCTGTTCAATATCATCATGCCTGCCATCAAGCCGGCTATGATCGTCGTCGCGTTGTTTATCTTCATCACACTATGGAATGATCTGCTCCAGCAGATGATTTATATTAATTCAAGCGATAAATATACGATAGCCCTTGGACTTACCAATTTCCGGGGCCAGCTGAAGAGCGACTGGTCTTTAACGATGGCTGCAACCTGCTTATCCTTCGCTCCGGGCGTCATTTTCTACTTAATCGGTCAAAGGTATTTCGTAGAGGGTATTACCCTTACCGGCTTAAAGAATTAGTCTGTTCCCCTTATACAAAGGATTGTTAATACGACATGTATACAGGAGGTTATGATGACCATCATTTCTAAGAAAATGAGGCCGCTGGCGATCGCGCTGCTGCTGGTCTTTCAAACGCTGCCTCTGGAGGTTAGTGCTTCGCCTTCGGCTTCGGTGAGCGCAGTAAAGGATGAAATCTCCAATGCCAGCCTGTCTGCCAAAGTCGGAGATCTGGGACAAATTGAGGAGTTGTATATTAACAATAACCCTGCCAATAAACAGGGGGAACCAATCAACTTCGTGCTGCCTAACACTACATCGCCGCAAAATGGGATCCAGCACCAGTGGATGGGTGAAATGCTCTTTTCATACCGTACCGGTGCCAGTGAAGTATTTCCTGATAACAGGGATGGCTTCGTAGAAGTAGACACCAATAAAACACTGGCCGCCGGGGGATCTACGCAATATTCGGCGATCAATCCGGATAACCCCTATATAGACAAATCGGCTTCAGCAGACGGGAAAAAGGTCGAAGTCAATTATATCGGACAGAACCTGGACTCTACCGCCCAGCGGGTGATGAAAGGCTTCGATGTGAAGTCTGTCTTCGATATGGAGACGGATGACGGTTCATTGCTATGGGAAATTACCGTGAAGAACAAGAGCAGCCAGTATATCGAATTCGGGGATATCGGCTTGCCTATGCCTTGGAATAATAAATACCAGACCTTATCAGATACCTATGATGACCGTGTGACTGTGCATAATTTCGCTGGCGCCGACAGCGGGTATTCTTATGCTATCCGCACCAGCGGGGAAGGGAATTTCATGCTGTTCACCCCGGTGCCGGATAGCGGCGCGCGCATCGAGTATGTAGATTATTGGATGCATGAAGCAGGAGAACAGCGTGCTGCGGATACATTCGCGAACTGGACAGGCGACAGCGGCGGCTGGTATCCGGGGCTGAATGTTCTGTATATCCACTCCAAGGACATCCAGAAAACCGGCCGCGGATACTTCACCGATGCTTCCAGCCTGGTGCTGGCACCTGATCAGGAGAAGACGTATAAGTTCAAATTCTCAGCGGTACGGGCCGGCGACAACACGCCGCAGGAAAGTGCCCAAAGTCCGAATAACCGTTCAACTTCGATGGAAGACCGGGAGACTAACCTCCGGTCCATCCTGTACAAATCAGGCATCATTGATGCCGTAGCGGTGCCGGGCTTCCAGACAGCGATCAATATGCCTGTGAAGCTGGATCTGCACTATGATGACAGTATCGTTGATGTACAGTCGATCGATATTCAGAATGTGGACGAGAATGACCCGTTTGACGAAGCGCATATCCCGGATATCAAGCCCGGCAAGAGCAGGGAGGATATGGTCGATAATTCCCGGACCGGCCGCGGGCTTCCAGACGGGAATGCGGGCTACGCAGAATCGTCCCAGTTTGTGGAGACCAAGATTGTGAATGGCGAACAGCATCATATCTATTCCCTTCAGTTTGGCTCCATCGGCAATAACAGCGTGCGTGTGGAGTATAAGCTGAAGGCCGGTAATGAATGGGTGGATAAATTCACCCAGTATGAATTCAATGTTCTGGCCGAGCTGGATGCCACTTCGGAAGCCCATTCCGGGTTTATGGCCGGGCAAACACAGGACAAGGACCCGGAAAGTGCGACTTACGGCAACTACTTCGACTGGTATCTTACAAGTGGTATTGACCTGAGCACAAGCCACTGGGGAGATGACTGGAGCCATGATAACATCAACTTCATGACCATGAAGAACTACCTTGCTCCGGATCCCGATGAAATCCGCTCCATTGAGAATTACCTGATTGACTTCATGTGGGAACGGTTCATGAAGAATACGCAGGACAGTTATATCGTTGCGAACTGGCTGAAGGATTCCGGTGCGTACACCGATAAAGACAAGCCTTATACACGAACGTTCTCCGAGATCATGGAAGCGACCGGATTCTTCAATATGTACCGGATTCAGAAGGCGTATCCCAATCTGATCGAGTACCGGGAATCTCCGCAGTTCTATCTGGAGAAGGCTTATAACATCTATTATAAGCGTGTTTCCACTGGAGCCATCGGCTTCTATGGCGAGCAGCAGATTCCGGATATCATTGAAGCCCTGAAAGAAGAAGGAATGCCGGCCGAGTCAGCCAATCTGCAGAAGAAGTTTGCCCTCGATAAGGGACGGAATATGACTTACGCCAATTATCCTTACGGGTCGGAATTTGAATATGATAATACCGGCGAGGAAGGGGCCTATGCTGCAGCTAAGGCGCTGCGTACCTACTACCCTGCGGACGGGCGTGCAGAAGCAGCTGAGGCAAGTATGGAAATGGCCGACTGGAAAACCCGTGCCATGCGCGGTATTCAGCCTACCTGGTTCCATTACTCTGTGCCGGTCTTCCGCGGCGGCGAAGGCTGGTGGAATTTCCAATATACGGCGTCATTAGCCGGATACATTATGGATGACTGGCTCCGCTATGAGGATGACGGCAGGTCCGTGGAGCAGACCGCGATTGCGCAGCAGCGCAACTATGCGGCGAAGCTTTCGAACTTCAATGCCGTCAACATGGGGCAAATCACGGCGGATTCTGTTGGCAGCACCTCCTGGAGATATTCGATGTATAAAGGAGGCACCGGCACCAAGGACGTATACGATGGCGGCTCGCGCGTCATGCATAACGGCTGGAATGATTTTTCCGGTGAATCTGAGGAAGGCCTCTATGGCTCTTTGCTAAGCATCAGCTCCGATATTGTGACAGATCCGGTATTCGGACTGTTCGGATATGGCGCTCAGGTCACTGACGATGGCGTCAGCTACCACATTACGCCTAAGGACGGTTTCGGTAAGCGGATCAATCTGATCGACGAGAACATCTATCTGGCTCTGGAAAGCGATAAAATTGAACGTGCACAAATTCAAAAAGACGGCAAGGGATTTACGCTGCAGCTCCTGAATCCTACTGAAAAGGAGCATGCTTCGCGGATTACGTTCGACGGATCAGGAATGGAGAATGGCTATTATAACCTCAAGCTGAATGGCGCAGCTGCCGGGCAGTTCTATGTGAAGAGCAATAAAGGCGTGGCGATGTTCCAGATGGACAGGGCGGCGAGTGCTGAATTGACCATTGAAAAGTCAGCCGGTGGCGAAAATGCAGCTCCGCAGATGACTGCAGAGCTGGCGACGCAAACTCCGCAGGCACTGATTCCATTTATGCTGAACGGGATTGTGACCGATGACGGCGCGCCGGAAGGGAAACTGACCTACACATGGGAAGTCGTCAGCACGCCTGAAGGCGGCAAGCTGAGCTTCAATCATCCGAAGGCAAGCATTACACAGGCTACCGGTTCCAAAGAAGGCTCGTATACGGTTAAGCTTAGTGTGAGTGACGGGCAGAAGAGCGGTTCCGGCCAAGTGACCTTCGAGCTGGCTGCACCGCCGGAGAAACAGCCTCCGGCTATTGGCCAGGTGACTGCGGCCCAGGATGTTGCCAATAACAGTATTGTGGTGTTGTCCGGCGCGGCAACTCCAGATCCGGTACACAGTGCGGAAGCTGAGTCCAAGCTGACGTATACATGGGCTGTTAAGCAACAGCCGGATGGGACAGCGGACATTTCCTTTGTAGGCGGCGACAAAGCAGTGGCTTATGCCCGTGTAAGCAAGGCAGGCACGTATGTGTTTACCTTCACTGCGGCAGACGGAGACAAGTCAGCCAGCAAGGATGTAACGATTGAGATTAAGGAAGATACCGTTGATGCCTACCGTGCACTCAGTGTAGTGACCAGGAAGGATACCGCCCCGGTACTTCCCGGACAGGTGAATATTCTGTCCGGGGACGGATATAGTGAGAGGGAAATTGCCTGGGAGGCAATTGATCCGGGCAGCTATGCGGGTACAGGCCAGTTCGAAGCGAAGGGTACAGTCCAAGGCAGTGAGCTGGAGGTACGGGTCACCGTATATGTCGTGAATACAGGGCTGCAGAATGCGGCGCCGACAGCCAAAGCCTCTGCCAGCTTCTCCGGCGGCGACGGGTATCCGGAAGCGATGAATAACGGCATTGACCCTAAGAGCTCGGCAGATTTCTCACCGAACCGCGGTGCCGTGAACAGCGCATGGCATAACTGGGGAAGAGAAGGAGATCCGGCATGGGTGACGTATGAATGGGATCAGCCATTCCTGGCCTCTTCCATGGATGTCTATGTGTTCCAGGACGGCGGCGGAAACTTCCGTCCGAAGGATATGCAGTTAATGCTTCGCGATGAGAACGGGAAATGGTATACCCCGAGGGGCTTGAAGGGACTTGGCAACGAGCTTAATAAATACAATACAACCACCTTTGAGCCTGGCTATATTACAGGGGTCCGCATCGACATGAAGCCTTCTGTTAATGGCTCCGGTATTCTGGAATGGAAGGTATACGGATACACAGGGGCGGCAGATAAGTCAGAGCTGGTTAAGGTATATAACTATGTAAATACATTAAATGCTTCAAACTTTATAGATCCGGGTCTTGCGCCGGTTGATGCAGCGAAGGCGGAAGCTTCCGCTGTGATCAAGAATATGAATGCCACAGCCGGGGAAATTTCCCAGGCACTTGAGAAACTGCTGGCCGATCTGCGTCTGCTCAGTCCGCGTGATGGCAATATGGCTTTCTTGGCGAATCCTTCTTCCAGTTACACCTCACCGTGGGAGAGTCTGGCTGCGGTAAATGACGGGAAGAAAGATAGCGGCAGCATCCCGCACTGGGGAACATGGGGCCACGAAGGTGCAGAGGAATGGGTGCAATATGAATGGCCGCAGGGTGCTGCCATCCAAAGCTCCAACCTGGTGCTGTGGTCTGATGCGGGCGGGATCATGCCGCCTACTAAGGTTGTGTATTCCTATATCCCGCTTGATAGTGTCACCAATGAATGGGTGACAGCCGGTACGGTAACCGGTGGCATCAAGGTGGTTGACCATACTCCGGGGGAATCCTCGAACCCGTATACGTTTGATTCCGTACTGGAGGTTAAGGCACTGCGGGTTACCCTGACCAAGCAATCCGCGGCAGGAGATAACGGCGTTGGCCTGTGGGAATGGGAGGTTATACAGGCCGCATCCAATCCTGATCGCCCTGCACCGGTAACTCCCGCAGGGGTTGCACCATCTATTCTCCATGGAGATGACGGCAAGCTGACTGGTGTGACCACAGAAATGGAGTATAAGAAGGAAGGCGCAGGAGAATATACTGCAATCACTGGAACCGAGATTACGGGCCTCACCGCCGGCAAATATTATGTCCGGTATATGGAGACAGGTTCGCTGAGTGCCAGCCTGGATAAGGAAGTTATCATTCCGGAAGGGCAGATACAGGAACAGGACGCACCGGATTCAAGAGGGTGGGTGATCACGCACGCCAATTCGGATAACGGAGCAAAGGGGATCATCGAGGGCGTAAACGGCACCATGGAATACCGGAAGCTTGGCGATGAGAACTATGTGCCTGTTACCGGTACAAGTATCGGTGATCTGGAGCCGGGCAGCTATCAGATCCGGTACGCGGCGGCAGAAGGGCTGCAAGCAAGCCCGCCGGTAATTGTGGACATCCGCAATGAGGCCAAGGAAGACAGAGATGCCCCATCAGCAGATGGCCTGGTGATTACGCCGCCTGCAGCGGCAGGCGGAAACGACGGGAAGATTGACCATGTGACTGCCGATATGGAATACCGCAGGGTGGATGGCGGACTATTCATCCCGGTCAGTGGAACCAGCATTGAAGGTCTGGAGGCCGGGAGTTATGAACTCCGGTACGCCGGGACGGATACCAGCAATCCAAGCTCTGTGATCCTGATCGTAGTTCCTGACGGAACCAAGCAGGAACAGAATCCACCGGACGGGACAGAGGTCAAAGGTGTGGATGTCAGTGCAAGCGGCGCTAAGGACGGCAAGATCACCGGTGTGAATCCGGCGATGGAATACCGGCAGGAGGGAGGAGACGCTGGCAGCTGGATGGCCATCATAGGTGAAGAGGTTACAGGTCTTGGCAGCGGAACCTACGAAGTGAGAATGAAGGAAACGGCAACTCATTATGCGAGTCCATCCCTTACAGTCGTCATCAGCAATCCTGCTGTAGACCCTGGACCGACTGCAACGCCGGATCCAACCCCATTGCCAACCTCTACACCAACGCCAAAACCGGCGCCTACATCTGCACCAGCGGATGCTGCAGCACCGGTCAAGACACCTTCGCCGACTCCTGTAACCATCAAAGTCGAAGGACATTTGATTAAGGTTGAGGCACCAACGGCGGATCCGGCATCCGGTATAGCCAAAGCGGCCACAATCCGGCAGGATGATATTAATAAGGCGCTGGAGCATGCGCAAGCAGACAGCAGGAATGTTAAGACGGTTAGAGTGGTAATACCGGAAGCAGAGGGAGCAAGTGCCTATGTGGTTGAGCTTCCCGCAGCTGCACTAGCCTCTGCTATAGGAAATATCAGGATAGAAGTTGCTACGGAAATCGGCACAATTATAGTGCCCTCCAATATGCTGGAGAGTATAGGAGCGGGCGCCCAGGGTGTGGAACTGACACTTAGCCGGGCGGATGCTTCCAAGCTTGATCCAGCGGCAAAAGCCATGATTGGCAGCAGACCTGTTATTGAATGGGCTGTCCAAATGGATGGGGTGGCAGTAGCAGCCAATAACCTGAATGCACCGGCAGAGATCAGACTGCCATATGCTTCAGGTGCTGAAGAATTGGCAAACGCCAAATATTTAGCTGTATCGTATATTGATGCAAACGGCAAGCTTGTTCAGATCGACAATGCTGAATACGATGCTGCCGGGCAGGTCATGGTATTTACAGCGGCAAATGCCGGTGAATATGCAATTGTGTATACCAGGAAGAGCTTCAATGATGTAATCAAGGATTCGTGGTATGCGGCAGCGGTTGAAACGATGGCGTCCAAAGGCTTCATTGAAGGAATATCTGAGGCAACCTTCAATCCCGGCAACAAGATTACAAGAAGTGAGTATCTGGCCTGGCTGGTAAGGACACTGGAGCTTACTGCGGAATATAGCACAAACTTCAGTGATGTTGAGCGTACAGACCGCTATTATAATGAAATTGGAATCGCCAAAGTGCTTGGAATCGCATTGGGCTCGAACGGCAGCTTCCAGCCGGACACGGAAATTACAAGACAGGATATGGCTGTGCTGACCATGCGGGCCTTGCGGGCAGCAGGCAGAACCCTGCAGGCCGGTACAGCTGAGGATCTCAAGAAATTTACAGATGGCTCTAATGTAGCAAAGTACGCAGCGGGCGATATGGCTGCAATGGTTAAGAGGGGCTTCGTCAACGGGCGGGGGAATGAAAGCCTGAGTCCTGGCGGGACGACAACCAGAGCAGAAGCTGCTCAGGTTCTGTATAAGATTTTTTTACAGCAGTAATATAGTTAAGTAAGCGGCCTTGATTTACATCTTGTTGATTGGCAAAAGCCCGCACCCGTGGCCTAACTGGCTTGGGAGCGGGCTTTTAACTCATATAAGCTCCTGATCATTCTCATTCTCTGTATAGATGGAGATCAGCACGATTGCTGTCTCCTCGCCAATATTTTTGACTAAGTGAGGTGTACAGGCGTTCCAGCTAAAGGAATTACCCTCAGCAAACTCAGCTCCGTCCTCCCCTTGTTCGGCGTATATTCTTCCTCTAATGACCACATGTACTTCCTGTCCTTCATGCGTATGAGGGGCATCCCCGATCATGACACCGGGAGGAAACTCTACAATCGACATCCGTACGTTTTTGGTGGAACTGAGATGTTCTACTTCTGGGCCTGGGCGATATTCTCCAGCGTGGTAACGGCGGGATTCAGCTTGGAAAGCTGCTTATGGGAGCAAATCCGGCTGGGCAGGGAAGGGACTATTCCATTTAAGGAAACATCTGCTTGTCTACTTTTCATAACAATCTTGGTAAGGTAGGATGATAGCTATTCATAAGAGGTGGTAAATTGTCATGCTTAAAAAACACTGCTTGTTCTGCGATCAGATTGTCCCGATTACAGCTGAAGGCGATTACGACGGGTATGCAGACTGCTCCTGTTCACCCGGGGGGTTCTATAACCTGCTGAGAGACAGCTATGAATCCATACTTTCGTTCTCACAACAACAGAAACGTGAAATGCTTCATTTGGTATCGGCGTATATCCGGGAGAAGACAGATTGTGGTGAGAGGGTCACTCTAAGTGCTGGGGACTTGGATTCTATTCTGAATTCTCCGGCTATTCCTGTGACCCTTGAAGATAAAGGAAACCGACTGCTGCAATATCTGTATAGACATTCCGAGGGTCCGGGGGAGCCGGTTGTCATTCAACCCCTTTCCAGCAGCTATAACCTGACCTACTCTCCCAATCTGCAAGAACTGGTCTATATCATCGATAAGCTGAGAAGTGAGGAGTTGCTGATAAGGGAAGGTATGACCTTTAAGCTTACCGCGCAGGGATGGGGCGAAGCCGCTGCAATCACCGGAGGTGGAAAAATAAAGCAATGCGTCGTTCTTCTGCCGAATGAGGAGGAATTACGCACGGAGTGGCTGGATAAGCTGCTGCCTAAGATCGAGCAGTATGGCTATCTACCCCGCGTGCTTGCACAGGAAGGCGAAGAATATTCTTTGAAGCCTATAGCGGACAGCAAGCTGATTATCGCCGATGTAACCGGTCAGTCCCCTGCGGTGTATTTTGCAGCGGGATATGCGCTTGGTTTGAACGTCCCGGTGGTTTGGACTGTTAAGAGCGAGGATGCTGATAAACTTTGGGTACACCTGCAAGAAATCCGTCCCCTCGTCTGGGATACAGCTGAAGATCTAGTGGTGCTACTCCAGCAGAAGTTGAGTTTATAGAAGAGCCCCGTTACAAAGGTTTAAAGTTTGAAGCCGATATAATAGACAAGCACACTGGAGAATCGATCATGCGGAATTCTCAGCTACATGATAAATACAGAGATTATATTGAGGCAAAGAAAAAGAAGCAGCTATAAGAAGAAATCTGCTATGCTAGTTTTAAAATAATGCTTGCAATGAATATCTATACATGATATATTCTATTTCTGGCCGCGAAACATCAACGCCGAGCTCGAAAAGAAGTTGAAAAAAGAGCTTGCATTGAACGGCTGGATATGATATATTATAAGAGTTGCTGGTGACGCGGTAAGCGGCGCTGACAACGAGCTTGATCTTTGAAAACTGAACAACGAGTGAGTATCGGAAATCACGAAAGTGACTTCCAAAAATGATGAGTTTCACAGCGTCTTGTACGCTTTGGAAATCTCATCGTGAGAATGAAAATTCTCGTCAGATGTTTCAAAATGAGCAATCGCTCTTTCTAAATACAATTTGGAGAGTTTGATCCTGGCTCAGGACGAACGCTGGCGGCATGCCTAATACATGCAAGTCGAGCGGAGTAAGAATGGAAGCTTGCTTCCATTCTTACTTAGCGGCGGACGGGTGAGTAACACGTAGGCAACCTGCCCTCAAGACTGGGATAACTACCGGAAACGGTAGCTAATACCGGATAATTTCTTTCCTCTCCTGAAGAGAGAATGAAAGGCGGAGCAATCTGCCACTTGGGGATGGGCCTGCGGCGCATTAGCTAGTTGGTGGGGTAACGGCTCACCAAGGCGACGATGCGTAGCCGACCTGAGAGGGTGAACGGCCACACTGGGACTGAGACACGGCCCAGACTCCTACGGGAGGCAGCAGTAGGGAATCTTCCGCAATGGGCGAAAGCCTGACGGAGCAATGCCGCGTGAGTGATGAAGGTTTTCGGATCGTAAAGCTCTGTTGCCAGGGAAGAACGTCCGGTAGAGTAACTGCTACCGGAGTGACGGTACCTGAGAAGAAAGCCCCGGCTAACTACGTGCCAGCAGCCGCGGTAATACGTAGGGGGCAAGCGTTGTCCGGAATTATTGGGCGTAAAGCGCGCGCAGGCGGTCATTTAAGTCTGGTGTTTAAACCTTGGGCTCAACCTGGGGTCGCACTGGAAACTGGGTGACTTGAGTACAGAAGAGGAAAGTGGAATTCCACGTGTAGCGGTGAAATGCGTAGATATGTGGAGGAACACCAGTGGCGAAGGCGACTTTCTGGGCTGTAACTGACGCTGAGGCGCGAAAGCGTGGGGAGCAAACAGGATTAGATACCCTGGTAGTCCACGCCGTAAACGATGAGTGCTAGGTGTTAGGGGTTTCGATACCCTTGGTGCCGAAGTTAACACAGTAAGCACTCCGCCTGGGGAGTACGGTCGCAAGACTGAAACTCAAAGGAATTGACGGGGACCCGCACAAGCAGTGGAGTATGTGGTTTAATTCGAAGCAACGCGAAGAACCTTACCAGGTCTTGACATCCCGATGAAAGCATTAGAGATAGTGCCCCTCTTCGGAGCATTGGAGACAGGTGGTGCATGGTTGTCGTCAGCTCGTGTCGTGAGATGTTGGGTTAAGTCCCGCAACGAGCGCAACCCTTGACTTTAGTTGCCAGCAGGTGAAGCTGGGCACTCTAGAGTGACTGCCGGTGACAAACCGGAGGAAGGTGGGGATGACGTCAAATCATCATGCCCCTTATGACCTGGGCTACACACGTACTACAATGGCCGGTACAACGGGAAGCGAAACCGCGAGGTGGAGCCAATCCCAGCAAAGCCGGTCTCAGTTCGGATTGCAGGCTGCAACTCGCCTGCATGAAGTCGGAATTGCTAGTAATCGCGGATCAGCATGCCGCGGTGAATACGTTCCCGGGTCTTGTACACACCGCCCGTCACACCACGAGAGTTTACAACACCCGAAGTCGGTGGGGTAACCCGCAAGGGAGCCAGCCGCCGAAGGTGGGGTAGATGATTGGGGTGAAGTCGTAACAAGGTAGCCGTATCGGAAGGTGCGGCTGGATCACCTCCTTTCTATGGAGAATCGTCACCTGCAACGGTGACATTCAAATCGGAAGCGTAAGCTTCCAAAACGAACCTTAGGGTTCAAACACTCACTCGTTGGTCAGTTTTGAGAGTTTAAGCTCTCATCTTTACACTGTCTGAATTTTCGAACATCACAGTCGTGATTGTCCCGAAATTTCAGCACCTTGATCCTTGAAAACTGGATACCGAAACGAATTTGCGTTTTAGAACATCTTTTAGCTGAAACTTGTGTAAGCAAGTTGAAATAGTTATTAGTTGCTACAGCGATTTTCCTAACGGAAAACGCATTGGTTAAGCTAATAAGAGCACACGGAGGATGCCTAGGCGCCAGGAGCCGACGAAGGACGTGGCGAACAACGAAACTGCCTCGGGGAGCTGTAAGCAAGCTTTGATCCGGGGGTGTCCGAATGGGGAAACCCAGCTGTGGTAATTCGCAGTTACTCGTATCTGAATACATAGGATACGCAGAGGCAGACCAGGGGAACTGAAACATCTAAGTACCCTGAGGAAGAGAAAACAATAGTGATTCCGTCAGTAGCGGCGAGCGAACGCGGAACAGCCTAAACCAAGGGGCTTGCCTCTTGGGGTTGTGGGACGTCTCACATGGAGTTACAAAGGAATATGGTAGGCGAAGAGGTCTGGAAAGGCCCGCGATAGAGGTAAAAGCCCTGTAGCCTAAACTGTGTTCTCTCCGAGACGGATCCCGAGTAGTGCGGGGCACGTGAAACCCCGTATGAATCCAGCAGGACCATCTGCTAAGGCTAAATACTACCTGGCGACCGATAGTGAAACAGTACCGTGAGGGAAAGGTGAAAAGCACCCCGGAAGGGGAGTGAAATAGAACCTGAAACCGTGTGCTTACAAAAAGTCAGAGCCCGATCTATGGGTGATGGCGTGCCTTTTGTAGAATGAACCGGCGAGTTACGTTTAACATGCAAGGTTAAGGTGAGAAGCCGGAGCCGCAGCGAAAGCGAGTCTGAATAGGGCGAATGAGTATGTGGACGTAGACCCGAAACCGTGTGATCTACCCCTGTCCAGGGTGAAGGTGCGGTAACACGCACTGGAGGCCCGAACCCACGCATGTTGAAAAATGCGGGGATGAGGTGGGGGTAGCGGAGAAATTCCAATCGAACTCGGAGATAGCTGGTTCTCCCCGAAATAGCTTTAGGGCTAGCCTCGGTGAATGGAGTGGTGGAGGTAGAGCACTGATTGGGTGCGGGGCCCGCAAGGGTTACCAAGCTCAGTCAAACTCCGAATGCCATTAACTTCTTGCCGGGAGTCAGACAGTGAGTGCTAAGATCCATTGTCAAAAGGGAAACAGCCCAGACCATCAGCTAAGGTCCCCAAGTGTGTGTTAAGTGGGAAAGGATGTGGAGTTGCACAGACAACCAGGATGTTGGCTTAGAAGCAGCCACCATTGAAAGAGTGCGTAATAGCTCACTGGTCGAGTGACTCTGCGCCGAAAATGTAACGGGGCTAAACACACCACCGAAGCTATGGCTAGATACTTTGTATCTGGGGTAGGGGAGCGTTGTATGCAGGTTGAAGGTGTACCGTAAGGAGCGCTGGACAGCATACAAGTGAGAATGCCGGTATGAGTAACGAAAAGATCAGTGAGAATCTGATCCGCCGAAAGCCCAAGGTTTCCTGAGGAAGGCTCGTCCGCTCAGGGTAAGTCGGGACCTAAGGCGAGGCCGAAAGGCGTAGTCGAAGGACAACAGTTTGAAATTACTGTACCACCGTAATCCGCTATGAGCGATGGGGTGACGCAGGAGGGTAGTGACGCGGACTGATGGATATGTCCGTCTAAGCAGTGAGGCTGATGTGTAGGCAAATCCGCACATCACTAAGGCTGGGCTGTGATGGGGAGCGAAAATTGTAGTAGCGAAGGTCATGATCTCACACTGCCAAGAAAAGCCTCTAGCCAGGAGAAGGTGCCCGTACCGCAAACCGACACAGGTAGGCGAGAAGAGAATTCTAAGGCGCGCGGAAGAACTCTCGTTAAGGAACTCGGCAAAATGACCTCGTAACTTCGGGAGAAGAGGTGCCTCGGTAGGGTGAATAGCCCGAGGGGGCCGCAGTGAAAAGGCCCAAGCGACTGTTTAGCAAAAACACAGGTCTGTGCGAAGCCGCAAGGCGAAGTATACGGGCTGACGCCTGCCCGGTGCTGGAAGGTTAAGGGGAGTGGTTAGGGGTTAAACCCGAAGCTGTGAACCGAAGCCCCAGTAAACGGCGGCCGTAACTATAACGGTCCTAAGGTAGCGAAATTCCTTGTCAGGTAAATTCTGACCCGCACGAATGGCGTAACGACTTGGGCGCTGTCTCAACGAGAGATCCGGTGAAATTTTAATACCTGTGAAGATGCAGGTTACCCGCGACAAGACGGAAAGACCCCATGGAGCTTTACTGCAGCTTGATATTGAATTTGGGTACGATCTGTACAGGATAGGTGGGAGCCGTTGAGGCAGGAGCGCAAGCTTCTGCGGAGGCGCCGTTGGGATACCACCCTGATCGTATCTAGGTTCTAACCTAGTGCCCTAATCGGGTACGGGGACCGTGTCAGGCGGGCAGTTTGACTGGGGCGGTCGCCTCCTAAAGAGTAACGGAGGCGTTCAAAGGTTCCCTCAGAATGGTTGGAAATCATTCGCAGAGTGCAAAGGCATAAGGGAGCTTGACTGCGAGACCTACAAGTCGAGCAGGGACGAAAGTCGGACTTAGTGATCCGGTGGTACCGCATGGAAGGGCCATCGCTCAACGGATAAAAGCTACCCTGGGGATAACAGGCTTATCTCCCCCAAGAGTCCACATCGACGGGGAGGTTTGGCACCTCGATGTCGGCTCATCGCATCCTGGGGCTGAAGTAGGTCCCAAGGGTTGGGCTGTTCGCCCATTAAAGCGGTACGCGAGCTGGGTTCAGAACGTCGTGAGACAGTTCGGTCCCTATCTGTCGTGGGCGCAGGAAATTTGAGAGGAGCTGTCCTTAGTACGAGAGGACCGGGATGGACGTACCGCTGGTGCATCAGTTGTTCCGCCAGGAGCATGGCTGAGTAGCTACGTACGGACGGGATAAGCGCTGAAAGCATCTAAGCGTGAAGCCCCCCTCAAGATGAGATTTCCCAACTAGTAAGACCCCTTGAAGACGACGAGGTAGATAGGTTGGAGGTGGAAGTGCAGCAATGCATGGAGCTGACCAATACTAATCGGTCGAGGGCTTATCCAAATTTTTAATACGCAGATTCGTTTCGGATTCAGTTTTCAGGTGATCAAGCCTGTACGCCATGAAATTTCATTCACACATCCGTGATGAACCGAATTTCAAGCGGCAGCGTCTGTTTCACAGACGCATGTTTGGTGGCGATAGCGGAGGGGTTCCACGCGTACCCATCCCGAACACGACCGTTAAGCCCTCCAGCGCCGATGGTACTTGGACCGAAGGGTCCTGGGAGAGTAGGACGCCGCCAAGCACATGAAGCCATTGTTGAGTAATCGACAATGGCTTTTTTGTTGCGTTTGGCGCCACTTGTATAACCATAGAATCCATAAGTACACTGTGAAATGTCATGTACACTCTGAAATCTGATATGATAAAGGTTAAATAGTTAACGGAACATTTTGCTACTACAGGAATCAGGAGGATATTTAGTAGATGGCTCATATATTAGTAGTTGAAGATGAACAGCCGATCAGCGATTTGATAACCATGAATCTTAAGCTGGTTGGACACACGTATTCCAAAGTGTATACCGGCTCAGAGGTTGGAGGAATGCTGGAACAGGAGCGGACGGATCTTATCCTGCTCGATGTGATGCTTCCCGGTCTCGACGGGTTTGAAGTGATGCAGCAGATCGCTCCTTTGCGGATTCCGGTCATTCTGATTACGGCCAAAAATGCACTCTCCGACCGCATCAGAGGCTTCGAGCTGGGTGCGGAGGATTATATAATCAAACCGTTTGAAATTCTGGAGCTGCTGGCCCGGATTAACGTTGTGCTGCGCAGGAATGAACAGGCTGCCCCTGCTTTTATTTGCGATGCGGTGGAAGTCAGGTTTCCGGAACGGCAGGTCCGGGTAGATCAGCAGCCGGTTGATTTGACCACCAGAGAATTTGAGCTGCTCGAAGTACTGATACGTAACCGGAATATCGCCCTTTCGAGAGAAAAGCTGCTGGAGCTGGCCTGGGGTTATGACTTTGCCGGAGACACCCGCACCGTGGATGTTCATATCCGCCAGCTGCGCAAAAAGCTCGGCTGGGAAGAACGGATCAAAACTGTATTCAAGCTGGGCTACCGCCTGGAAGTTCAGGTCTAGCCATGCGGTTCTGGCATAAGATTCTGCTCGCCGTCCTGGTTCTCTTCATAGCCGCTCTTGATGTAAGTGTGATAATGGTGATGAAAAAAAGCTGGCAGCTGAATATGGATAGCGAAACCAGGCGTGCGGCCAGTGAACAGCTGCTCATCACCAACAATATATACGAGAATCTGGATTCGATCCGGACACGTGGCCTAACCCTCACCCCTGCACTGATGGTCAGTGTGGCTAAGTCGTATGGGGAACACTACCGCAAACAGGGAATAGGACTGGAGTTGCGGGAGGACGGACAGCTTATCTACCCCAATCAGGCAGGGAAGAGCGCTGTGCAGGATGAGCATGTGATGACGCTGGCTATGCCGCTCCCTGCTCCTTATCAGCATCTGGAGCTGACTTACAAGCGCGACATCAGCGGGCTGTATGCCCAGCAGCAGGAGCTTAACCGCTTTTTCGTAATGATTAACTGGATCGTCGGTCCATTGCTGGTGCTGCTGCTCTACCTTCTGATCCGGCACCTGACGAGGCCCCTCAAGCTGCTGTCCGAGACGACCAAAACGATTGCCGAAGGAAACTATTCTAACCGTGTGGAGCTGAACAGCAGGGATGAATTCGGGGAGCTGGCCTTCAACTTTAACCGGATGGCTGCTGTGGTGGAGCAGCGGATGACAGACCTTGCAGGCATGGCTGAGGATAAACAGCGGATGGTTGATAATCTTGCCCATGAACTGCGGACGCCGCTGACCAGTATGCAGGGATTTGCTGAACTTCTCACCTCGGCGAATATTGGCCAGGAAGATCAGGTCAAGGCCGGTCACTATATTTTAACTGAGACTGTCCGGCTCAAGAATCTGGCCTTCAAGCTGCTTGATTTGTCCGTTCTGCGGCATCAGCCACTGGTGCAGGCAGAGGTGAATGTGGCAGCCCTGTTCCAGGAGGTAGCGCAGACCGAGCTGCAGAAGGCAGCAGAGCACGGATTACTGCTGCAGATGGACAGCTCTATTCCCGCCGTGTGGGGAGATGCGGATCTTCTGGCATCCTTTCTGGTAAATCTGATTGAGAATGCCATTCCTGCCTCCCGGCCAGGCAGCATCATCCGCCTGCTGGCTTTTCAGCAGAACGGTGAAGGGGTGCTGGAAGTGCAAGACAGCGGAGCCGGCATGACGGAAGAGCAGAGTAAGCGTGCGTTCGAGCCGTTCTACCGCGCAGACCCGGCACGTTCGCGGACCTACGGCAATGCTGGCCTCGGCCTGTCCTTGTGCCGGCAGATTGCCGAGGCGCATGAGGCCAGGGTTGAGCTGCATTCTGTCCTTGGACAAGGGACCAGCATCCGCCTCTTTTTACAACTCCATAACAACTGCCCCTCTACTCTATAACATCCCGGGATTAAGGTATAGACAGAGTTAGTATCTTAATCCGATGGAGGTAATACAATTGAACACAAAGAAATGGTCGGCTACGATGGCTGTCATCTTAGTCTCTGGAGGTGTATTCGCAGCCAGTGCGTTTCTCGTCCCCAGCCTGGTGAACTCTGCAGTCGTCGCTAAGAACAGTACGGCAACGCAGGGCAATAGCCAGCTTAATCTGACAGGAAGTACGGTTCCTGTACTGAAGGTGGAAGCACCGGCGCCGGTATCTACCGTGAATGATGATCTGCTTAAGCAGATGACAGAGGTGCAAATCCAGCAGATCTATGATTATATAGAGAAGCCGGGTGATCCCAATGTTTCAGGCCGGGAAATGACCGATTCGGAAATGAAACGCCATCTGGTTCTGCAAGATCAGTATGTATATGATGGCATACGGCCCCAGAAGCCAATGCCCCTAGCGCCGGGTCAGGGTGCTTTGTATCTGGATATGAATACCAATACGTACCACTATCCAGAGAAGACTTGGACCGATGAAGAGCATCTGCAACTGATCGACTGGTACTCCCGCTTGAATTATGTATTATCCAAACGATATGTGACTGCGCCTCCCCTTCCGCAGAAGTATAGCAAGTCTGAAGTAGAGTCGCTGGCGGCTGAAAGTGTGCGCAGGCTGTATGATGCTGATGTGTCCAAGCTAAACACCTATGTTGCTCTACCTGAACAGGAATATGGCTTTCGTTCAACCTGGAGGGTTCACTTCGCTCCGTACAAGTCATCTACCTTGCGCGGACAAGGCCAGGAATTCTGGGAATATGATGTGCAGATCGATCCGGAGACCGGGATTGCAGTGGATACGACAGCCATTAATGGGGCGTTGAAAAGAACGCCTATCGACGCAGCTGCCGCAGCTGCCATCCTCAAGGATAACAGCTGGATCAATAAAGCTACTCAGGTCGTGAAGGACAAGCAGGGAGAGAAAAGAAAGATAGTCAAAGCTTATCTGACCGATACTGAGGTGAACAACAAACGCGGGATGGTAGCAGTGGATGTGTTATTGGAAGACGGCAGCAAATATAATGCGGAGTTCCGCTATCCGAGTAAGATGCTGCGCTGTCTGATTTATGAACCTGCCGTAAAAGAAAAATAAAAGAAAGCCATCCTTTTGCTACAGGAAAGACAGTCCTGATGATCAAGCAGCCCTTGATTCATCAGGAATTTTTTTGTGCTTTGGAGCAGGAAAAAACATAGGATTGTTTATTATTAAGGGAGGACTCCTCCAGGCAACGCAGAACATACTTACATTAGAGGAAGATGGTGTGAGTGTAGGTCATTGAAAATTTATTGAATGAGGTGGAGAGATGAGAATTCATTGCCTGCAGCATGTCCCTTTTGAAGCGCCGGAGGAAATTGCAGTCTGGGCCGGGAATAGAGGGCATGTGCTTACAACAACCTTAATGTATGAAGCACAGGCTCTGCCATCTATTGATGAGTTTGATATGCTCGTAATCATGGGCGGACCGATGGGAGTCTATGATGAGGAAATGATCCCCTGGCTGAAGGGGGAGAAATCCTTTATTGACGCAGCCATCCGCTCGCGCAAGCTGACGCTTGGAATCTGTCTGGGAGCCCAGCTGATTGCCGAACAAATCGGCGGTGAAGTCTATAAAAACAAGTGGAACGAGATCGGCTGGTTCCCTGTGAGATTGACCGGGGAGGCCAAAACGTCTACCTTCTTCAAAGCGTTCCCGGAGCAGTTTGTACCGTTTCACTGGCATGGAGATACCTTCAGCTTACCCGCCGGAGCCAAGAGGCTGGCGTTCAGCTTGGGCTGTACCCATCAGTGTTTTGAATATGAGGATTATGTAGCCGGCCTGCAGTTTCATCTGGAGGTTAATGACCCCAGCATCCGGAAAATCATCGGTAACTGTGCCGAGCAGCTGAAGCGGGAGGAGTATGTTCAAACGCAGTCTGAGATGGTGGATCAGCTTGAGAAAGTAAAAGCATCCAATGAACTGATGTTCACGCTCCTCGATGCAATGGAAGACAAATTCCTGTCCAGATCCTAGCTGCCCTGGCTCGCCATAGAAAGGAATATACGATGAAAAATTTAAATGTCGCTATACCGACTCCTTTCCGGGAGGATGAAAGCTTAAATGTTGACGGATTTAAGGCCATTGTAGAGTATCAGAAGCGGAACGGTATAGAATCACTGCTTGTCTCAGGAAGTACCGGTGAGCAGCATTCCATGAGCATAGAGGAGAGACTGCAGATCATTGAATATTTTGACCAGCAGCGCTTTCAGGATATTGAGCTTGTCTTCGGGGCTTCCGCTATAAGAACACGGGATGCGGTACGTCTGGTGAAGGCGCTGGAGACCTCCGTAATCGATGTAATTCTGATCGGTTTCCCTCCGTATATCCGGCCCACGCAGGAGCAGGCAGTTGCTTATGTGGAAGAGCTGCTTAGCCAGACGACCAAGCAGGTGGCCCTGTACAATAATCCCGGCCGGACCGGGTTCGATTTGACTCCAGACTCGCTTCATTCGTTAATTAACCGGTACCCCAACATCGTTGGCTATAAAGAAACAGGTGATTTGCAGCGTCATCTGCCGCTAACTTACCCGGATTATTTCATCATGTTTGCTGCAGGAGATGTCAAGCTGGTGGACAATTTCGTCACAGGCGGATGTAAGGGTCTCTCAAGTGTGGCTGGTAATATATATCCGCAGGAAATTAAACATACCGTCGAACAGCTGCTTCAGCATAAAAAGGTTGACGCTAAGCCGGTCGAGGATCTGGTATCACGGGTCATAAGCGGGCATGCGATTATTAACATCAAACAGCACTATAACAGCCTGGGGATTAATGCGGGAGTCTGCCGTGCTCCGCTCATCTAATTAATCATTAAGCTATATAAATATTAATCTCCTTACTTATTGTGTTGGGGAATAGCTCTGACCCATGCATTATATCTGTTAATGAGGTAGACTGGATTCAGCAGAAAGTAGGGGTATCATGCGCAAATTCTTCATGACAGATATCCATGGCGACAAAGAGGGGTTAGAGCTCCTGCTCAGGCATGCCGGGGCTGACTTGAAACGGGATCAGTTGGTCTTTGGCGGGGATATGATTAACCGGGGGAAAGATTCAGCAGGTGTAGTAAAATATATTAAAGAACTCACGGACCGGCATCCCGGCCAGGTTCACGCGCTCATCGGCAATCATGAAGAAATGATGGGCGATTACATCAAAAACGGTGACAAGCTCTGGCTGAGCCATGGCGGGCATGACACGCTTGAGAGCTTTGCCCGTGCTTTTTCCGATCAGAAGGAGCGGCAGGCGCATATGGAATGGGCTTACTCCTTGCCCCTGTATTATGCAGATGAAGAATATGTGTATACACATGCCGGACTTTGTACAGTGGAGCCTCTGGAGCAGCAGAGCCGGGATATTCTGTGGATGACGGAATATGAGTTCTACCGGCAGCCGCGGGAAGAGCTGCTTACATTAACGAACGGCAGGCCGGTGATTCATGGGCATACGCCGGTGGAACGGATATATTTTGACGGTGCCCGTATGAATTGTGATATGGGGTCCAACACCTACGCTGTGCTGGAAGAAAGGTCTCTTGGAATCGTGAATCTGACCGAGATGATCTACCATGTATACAAACAGGCAGACCAACGGCTGGAGAACCGGCGGATTGGACGCATTTAGACCAAAGCTGTACAGGGCCTGCTACGGCGGGGCGGGAGTGCTTGAGAAGAATGTATAAGTATCCGAAATGAACAAGAGAGGATTGAGGGAGATGAAGCATCCTTTTCACCTGAAGGCAGTATGGAACGGCGGACGAAACAGTGAGGGGCATATCGAAGCAGGCGGACTCCGCACGGTAATCTCGATTCCGCAGGAGATGGGCGGTCCGGGAACCGGAACGAATCCTGATGAGATGCTGCTGGGGGCAGCCTCGACCTGTTATTTGATTACACTGGCAGCGATGCTCGAGCGTTCAGATATTGTACCACAGGAACTGACACTGGAGTCAGAGGCGACGGTAGATGTCACGAATAATGTATTTACGTACGAACGGATCGTACACAAGCCGCGGGTGGTGCTCCAGGCAGATGCGACAGCGTCCCAGCTGAAGAAGGCAGAGCGGCTGGCACATATGGCAGAGGAGTCCTGTATGATCTCCAGAGCTGTGGCAGGGAATGTCTCGATGGAGACACAGCCGGTTATTGAGATAGCCGTGGCAGGAAAATGAAGGCCGAATATCCGGCCAGCATTCCTGCGCACGGGGAGGTCCAAGCTCACAGATACACCGGCGGAGGAAGATGCTGCTCCAGCCGGTAAAGCGGCAGCTCCACAATCACGGAGGTACCCTTGGTGAATTCACTTTCGATCCGCAGCCGCCCGTCATGCAGCTCTATGATCTCCTTGCAGATGGCCAGGCCCAGGCCGCTTCCGGACTGGCGGGACCGTCCTTTGAAGAATTTGGTGCCGAGCTGTGCCAGGTCTGCGGCCTCGATGCCTTCGCCGTTGTCGGCTACGGTGGTGATGATGAGCTCCCCGTGTAACACTGCTGTAAGGCGGATGGCTCCCTGGGCAGGAGTGAATTTGAAGGCGTTGTCCAGCAAATTGACAAAAACCTGCTTCAGGCGGTTGAAATCACCGTCTACCGGCAGGGGCTGATCAGGAAGCTCGGCATAGAGGCGGATCTCTTTCGTCTGCCCCCGGTATCTGAACTGCAGCAGCAGATCCTCAAGCAGTCCCCTGAGATCATAAGGCTGGCGTACGATCTTGATCTCACCAGCCTGGAATTTGGAGAAGTCCAGCAGATCCTCGACCAGTCCGATGAGCCTGTCGGTCTCCCCGGTCATGACCTCAAGACCTTGCAGGGTCTCTTGTTTATCCGATAAATCACCTACCAGCAGCGTTTCGCCCCAGCCTTTGATCGAAGTAAGCGGAGTGCGCAGCTCATGAGTGACAGAGGAGATGAAATCATATTTGATCTTCTCGCTTTTGAGAATTTCCTCGGACATATAATTCAGTGTAACCGCGAGCGTACCGACCTCATCATCATATGGTTTGGCCGCCCGTACGGTGAAATTGCCGGTGGCCATTTCCTTCGCAACCCCGGTCAGCTGCTGGATCGGACCCACGATTCTTTTGGCGATCAGCAGACTCATCACGAACCCGAATCCAATTACAAGCACGCCGACTACGGCTGCATTCAGCACAATTCTCATAATAACGGCATATAAAGGCTCCGCAGAAACAGAGTAACGCAGCACGCCAATCGTACTTCCGGATTCCTTAAGTGCAATCGAGACGGCTATAATCCGCTCACCCTGTAACGGCTTAAGACTCTGGAAGCTTCCTTTGCCGCTGGTCAGCGCTGCTCTCACATCAGGGGTATTCACCTTCTCCTGACTTGAGAAGCCGAAGGAATTAATAATGACGTTCCCGGCCGGACTCAGCACTTCCACCTTACTGCTCTCTTCAGGAGAGAGATTCTCCAGAATATAACGTGCCCGTTCACTCAGGGTATAACCCTCCAGATACTTGTTGAAAAAAGTCGCTGAAGTAGCGGCCCGGGAATTCAAAGTTTCCATCGCGCTGCCCAGATAGTAGTAGTGGACGGCAGCAATAAAAACTCCCTCCAGCAGCAGGACGATCAGGAGCAGCATAAGGGTAATATAGACGATAAGCCTGGACCTGATTCCCTTTAGCAAAGTTAGCCCCTCCATATATAGCCGAATCCCCACACCGTTTCGAGGAACTGCGGCCCGGAGGACTCCTGCCCGATTTTTTGGCGGATTCGGCTGATATTCACATCTACAATCTTAAGGTCTCCCATGAAATACTGCCCCCACACGGCTGTCAGAATATCGTCCCGGTTCATCGCCTTGTTCGGCTGCTCCATCAGCAGCTTGACGATCATGAATTCGGTCGGGGTCAGCGGGATATCCTGCCCGTCCTTCAGTAATTTCCGTTCATCCAGCAGAAGGGTAAAAGGCGGAAGCTCCAGGTTGTTCTCCTGCGGCAGAGCTTCTCCGGGATACATCCGGCGGTACAGGGAGCGCACCCGCGCGACCAGCTCAACCGGACTGAACGGCTTGACCACGTAATCGTCTGCGCCGGCTTCGAGGCCCATGACCTTGTCTACTTCCTGGCTTTTGGCTGTGAGCATAATGATTCCGAGCCGGGGGAACTGTCCCCGGAGGCGGGTGCATACCTCGAAGCCGCTCATGCCTGGAAGCATCAGGTCCAGAATGGCGATGTCAAAATCCTTCCGTTCCCCTGCGCTTCTCAGAGCCTCTTCACCGGTAGAAGCCTCAGCGACTTCGAAGCCTGCACGCTTAAGATTCACACACAGAAGATCCCGGATCGGCTTCTCATCTTCCAGTATCAGCACTTTCATGAACAGCCTCCTTATTATTGCCGGGGCTTCTGCGGCGTGCCGGCCAGCTGCACTACTTCCTCGAGGGTCAGCTTCAGCTGATTATACTCCTGAAGGGAAGCACCCTGCAGCTTGGCTGCTGCACCGGCAGCGGGCATGACCGCAACGAACACCGTTGGCGCCGTATCATCATTGGTATTCTGCAGCTCATACAGCAGCTTATATTCTCTATTCTCTGACTTCAGCTTAGTCTCTGCTGCAGCCCAGTCCTTCTTGGCCAGCAGGCGAAGCTCAAGCAGCGGGGCCTGCCGGGCAGATTCCGCATTCTTGTAGCTGAAGCGGATATTCTCCCATGGCGCCGGTGACTCTCCCGGTGTCTCCAGAATCGTACGGCCAGCCCAGCTCCGGGGAATATGGAAGTTGAAGCCCCAGCGGTCAAACTGTTCTTCCACGAACTTCAGGCTGGTTCCGCCATCCCATTGATAATACTTGGTGATGAACGGAGTGGCCAGCGGGGCGTAACTCTCGGTACCCGCAGGCGGTACGAGAAAGCCGATCTCGACAATCCCGTCACCGTTAATATCTGTGCTGGCCAGAGGGTAATCCTTGATGGCCATGTTATTGCTGCCGAGCATTCCGTCAGGCGCCGGTGCCAGCGGCGTGAGTACAAGATCCTTGCTCCCGGCAAGCGCAGTACGCTGATAATCATCTGATGCCAGTATATCAGTAAATTTACTATTTTCCCAAGTCAGCAGCGAAGTGTAGGAGGAGTGCGCACCCACTGCGGCATCGATGAATAAGGCACTGCGGGTAGGGGATGCCTTGGCGAACTGGGCCCCAATTACGTTCCCGTCAAGCTTCTGATCAGACAGGGTCTGCAGTGTACCGCCCTGGAGCCGGAGCAGCTGAAGGTGCGTCTCGGGTTGTGTATCTGTGATATAGGTTCCCTGGAGTACAGCAATATCGGTTTGCCCTTCCCCGGTCAGATCCCCAACCACTACCTGATCATAGGGCTGCTTGAGAATCTCGGATAATTTGCCGCTGTTCAGACTGTGGACAGATAACTCTTTACTTAGTCCTTCCCCGCCGCTATATCCAAGCAGCAGATCCTCCGCTCCATCTGCGGTAACATCGGTGAACGCCACGTAATCCAGCTCACTGCCTACCCCGGTCAGAGTGGCGAGTTTACTCCACTTCCCGTCCTTTTGCGAGAGCAGGAGGGTATTGATTTCATAATCGGTCTGGTCTGTCTTATAGAAGGCCAGCAGCTCATCCTGCCCGTCCTTGTCGAGATCCTGCAATTGAATGGCGCTGCCGGATTCGGAATGGACGGGCACTGTTAAATGCGAATTGGCGGGAAGATATAATTTCACGATCCCGGTTAAGGTGCCATCGGCATTGCCCTGTGCCGGAGCCTGAAGCAGATCGCTTGGCGCCTTCAGGGTGCCGCAGCCGGAGGTGATTATACTTAAGAATAGAAGGCCGCTCAGGCCGGGTATGAATTTGTTCATCCAGTTACTCTCCTTATGATTCATCTGTGCCTAGTATATCCCAACCTTTCTGGCAATTAGTTGCAAAATGGTAAAGGAGCTGTAACAGAGCTTATAGATTGAACTAAAGTTCTTAGGGTGAAGAATCTGACGTACCTGCGGTGAACATTTGGACTTCCGGCCGCTGTTGTTTCCCGATTTCTTGATTTAGACTGCTGTTTGCAGTTGAAATCGGGAAACAAAGGCGGACGCTATCGCTCCTACAGTTCCAAATTTCCCTCCGCTACTCCTTCTTCACTAGGATATATAGTTCAAAATTACAGCTCAGTTTAGCTCCGGAGGGGAGAAGACAGGAAGAAGCCGCGGGATGCGTCGCGGCTGCTCGTCCTAAACTGGAGCGGCAAGAGGTGCTGCCGTTGTTGCTGCCTAAACGGTGCAGCGGATGGGATGCCATGCATGGTCTGGCTGTCTTCGGCAGGGTCCGAAGCAAGTGCAAACTTGCGTTCTATCCGGAGCTCGCCGAATGTGCCTTTCGGTAGCTTTGCGGTGCCTGGCCGTAGCTTTTTTTGAAAGCTTTACTGAAGTAGCTCAGGTCGGCAAAGCCTGCCTGTTCCGCTACTTCCGAAATATTCGAGCCGGGGAGGAGGAGGAGCTCCCGGGTTTTTTCCAGCCGGATCTTATTCATCCGTCCGACCAGCGTATGCCCTGTCAGCTTCTTGTACTCGCGGGATAAGTGGCCATAGCTCATGTGCAGCGATGCCGCTAGTTCTCCCACGTTCAGCCGGTCTCCCTGGAAATCCTCCAGGTAAACCTCCACCTTACGCACCAGTGGTTCCGAGGCAATTGCCGTGGTTACGCTATGTCCCTCCAGTGTCTGCCGCAGCAGGCAAAGACGCTCAAGCAGCCGGATTAGCAGCAGCTGCAATCCCAGCTCTGACGGTTCTGCGGCTACCGCTTCCTTAAGGAAGTGGGTTAGCATCACACTGAACCCTTCAGTATCACGATAAGCCCACGGCTTCCATTTCTGAAGCGACTTCAGGCGCGAATACAGTGAACGGGTATCCTCTTCTGCGCGTCCGGAATCAGCGCGGCGGAGCCGCCAGCGGAAGCAAGAGTTCTTCATGCGGGTTCCCCCGGGTGTAGGTATGGGAGTGCACCCTGCCGGGAGGGATCAGGGAGAATTCGCCTTCACGCACAGTGATCTCGTCTCCGTCAAAACGCGTGCCCAGCTGCCCGGACAGCACATAGTTGAACTCGAACCAATGTATATGCTGTGCATGATAGCTTATCCTTCTATTTCTCGCTGAAACGCCCCGACTGCTAAAGAACGGCGTAGCCGTTTCCAATTGGAAATTTTCCTGCATGATCTTTGCTCGCTCAGTGCCTTCACCAGGGATTAAGTGGAAAAATGTCATTTAATAATCTTGAAACGGGCGAGTTCAGAGAGATAGTTGGAAAAAAGGCACTTAATCATCTGGTAGTAGCTATGAGGAGCCGAGTTTAGGAAAAATAAGTGTCGTTTGTCCAACTAATCCGATTTTACCGGTTAAAGTTATATAATTAAGTGTCTAATTTCCACTTATTAGGGGGATATGTGTTGGAAACAGACGCCTCTACTGCGAGAATATACTGTAGTAAGGTGAGTGGTGTTAGGCGAATGTTTATCCAAAGAGTGAAGCGGACTGAGATTCCGTTATCTTGTTCATTTGAATCCGAAAGAGGGCGTGACGGGGCATATAAGGGATTCTGAGTCCGATTGACCTGTGATTTCGCCGAATTTGCTCAAATAACGGAATCTCATTCCTATTCACTAACTTCAGGGCATAAAGAGCGCGGCTGGCTTCCCGCAGCTAAAATGCGTGATGATAACACATCTTCGGTGTTCTTGATAGAAACAGATAACGATGAACCGGAGGTGATTATGCTTACAATGAAAATAGACTAATCGTATGGAAATTACCATAAGGTTAGCCTATTCCAACCAAAAAGACAGCCGGAATGGCTGCCTTTTGTGGGAAAGAAGAGCTTAGCGCTGCAAGCTCTCTCCATTGGACGCAATAACGTCCTTATACCAGTGGAAGGATTTCTTGCGGTAGCGCTCAAGTGTGCCGGTATTGTCGTCGTGGCGGTCTACATAAATGAAGCCGTAACGTTTGCTGAGCTGTGCGGTTGAAGCGCTGACCAGGTCAATACAGCCCCATGAGGTGTAGCCCATGACATCTACGCCGTCCTCGATTGCTTCGCCCACCTGCACCAGGTGGTCATTCAAATACCCAATCCGGTAGTCGTCATTGACGGTCGGTATGCCGTCTTCGCCGGTGATCAGCTCGTCCTTGGCGCCGAGACCATTTTCGACGATAAACAACGGCTTCTGGTAACGGTCATGGAACATGTTCAGCACATAACGCAGGCCCTGCGGGTCAATCTGCCAGCCCCATTCGGAAGCCTTCAGGTAAGGATTGGCTGCACCGCTGAACAGGTTGCCTTCGGTCTGGTTGCGCTTATTCTCGTCTCCCGTCTCACAGATGCTCACATAGTAGCTGAAGGAGATGAAGTCTACCGTGTGCTTCAGAATCTCGGCATCGCCAGGCTCCATATGGATTTCAATGCCTTTCTCTCTGAAGTAACGCTTCATATAGCCCGGATATACGCCTCTCGCATGAACATCCCCGAAGAAATAATTCATATGCTCCGACTTCATCGCTGCGATTACATCATCCGGGTTCGGAGTGAGCGGATAAGTCGGCATACTAAGGATCATACAGCCGATCTGGGACTGCGGGTTGATCTCATGACCAATCTTCACGGCGAGTGCACTTGCTACCAGCTCGTGATGAATTGCCTGGTACAGGTCCTGCTTGCTGAGCTGCTCCTTCGGCGTGTAAATACCACCGCTCATGAACGGTTCATGCAGAATGGAGTTGATCTCGTTGAAGGTCAGCCAATATTTCACTTTGTTCTTGTAGCGGGTAAATACCGTTCTGGCATACCGTTCGTAGAAGCCGACTAAATCGCGGTTAACCCAGCCGTTATACTGCTTGGACAAATGCAGCGGTGTTTCGTAGTGGGAGAGGGTAACAAGCGGCTCGATGCCGTACTTATGCAGCTCGTCGAACAGATCATCATAGAACTGCAGGCCTTGCTCATTAGGCTCCAGCTCATCACCGTTCGGGAAAATCCGCGACCAGGCAATAGAGGTACGGAAGACTTTGAAGCCCATTTCGGCAAAAAGCTTCACATCCTCTTTGTACCGGTGGTAAAAGTCGATTCCGACCAGCTTCATATTATCTTCAGTCGGAACTTCAGTAATCGGACCTTTGATCCCTTGCGGAGCGACGTCCTGGGTCGACCAGCCTTTGCCGTCCTCGTTATATGCGCCTTCAAGCTGGTTGGCAGCTACAGCGCCGCCCCACAGGAAGCCTTCAGGAAACTTAATACTCATGCAATATCCCGCCTTTTTATAGTTATGGATTCAGATATGGTAAGCTAATAATATGTCCTATAATGGAATGCTAAATGTTGAAACGCGTTACATGTCAAGTGTTTTTTTGGGAGATAACAATTTATATAAGGAGAAGCCTCATGTCGAATCTTGATCAAATTGCCAAGCTGTCGGGATTCTCCAAAGCCACCGTCTCGCGGGTGCTGAATCATTCCCCCCATGTGAGCCAGGGGACGCGGGATACCATCATGAAGATCATGGAAGAGCTGGATTACGTGCCGAACGGCAATGCTATTTCCTTGTCCAAAGGGCAGACGGAGCAGATCGGTATGGTTACGGAAGGGATCAACGAAGTGATGCTGCCGTTTCTGAACAGCTTCGTTGAGACCGCCAGCCAGTACGGCTACCAGACGATCATTTATACTTCCGGAGGTGATCCGGTCAAAGAGCTGCAGGCCTTCGAGGATATGCGGCGGAAAAGAGTCGATGCGCTGGTCATCAGCACCTGTGTCAACGATCTGGAGCTCCTCAGCTCCTATGGCAAATACGGGCCGATTGTGTCCTGGCAGCGGATGGAGCGTACGGAAATTCAGAGTGTCGCCATGAACCAGTATGAGGGATATATGCTGGGGCTGGAGCATGTGATCGCCCGGGGATACACGCGGATCGCCAATGCCTTTGGCAGGCCGACCAGCATGAATACCTCCGGGCGGATGCAGGCGTATCAAGACATTGTCCGCAAATACAACCTGCCTGTTCAGCCGGACTGGTCGCCTACCGGCATCTATTCTATCCGCCAGGGGGAGCAGCTGGTCCGCGAGCTGCTGCTGAATCCGGGCGAACGCCCGAATGTCATTCTGTGCGCCAATGATCTGGTGGCGGCTGGTGTGCTGAACGAGGCCCGGAGGATGCGGGTGAAGGTGCCGGAAGAGCTGGCGGTTGTCGGATTCGATAATACCGAGCTGGCTCATACACTGGGGATTACCTCGATCTATAATCCGATTGCCGCGCAGGCGCAGAATGCCTTCCTGCTGATTCTCGGCAGGCTTAAGGGAACGGAAGCGGAGCAGCAGCAGCTGGAGTTTCAGCTGGTGAAGAGGGCTACGACGTAAGGAGAAGCGGATTTGCCCTCTTTCCCGGAGAAGGACAATCCTGTGAACAAAGGGATTGGGGGGACAAGCGGGAATGAGATGCAGCAGCATAAAAGTGGAGCGGCGGCAGGGGTTACAGCCGTTCCCCGCCGCCATCCAGAACCTTCAGATGCTCGCGTCCCCAGCCGCACATATTATCGAGAATGGTACTTAGCGTTTTACCGTGCGTGGTAAGGCTGTATTCGACCTTTGGAGGTACCTCGGGGAATATTCTCCGTTCCACCAGCTTAGCCTGCTCTAATTCCCGCAGCTGTTTCGTAAGAGTGCCCTGCGATACATCGGGGATCAGCCGCCGCAGCTCGCCAAAGCGTCGGGTCCCGTCTTTATAAAATGAACAAAATTAACGGCTTCCATTTACCGTCGATGGCATTAAGTGTTGCTATGACGCCTCTCAGCCTGGGCTCCTGCAGATTCAACGTATCTTCTCTTTCATTCCATAATGTACAAAATATAAACCGGGAATGTCGAAGAACACCCGGCAGCAGTGGAGGAGAAGGCAGACATGGACTATTGGAATTTGGAGCATAAGAAAGTGGTAATTATCGGAGGCAGTACGGGGATCGGGCTTGCAACGGCGGAGGCTGCTGCAGCGCTGGGGGCGCAGGTTGTTATCGCAGGGCGCTCCAGGGAAAAGCTGGAGCAGGCGGCGGATCATATCAGACAGCATAACGGCGGCGCGGTTGAAATCTATGAGCTGGACAACCGGGACGAGCGCCAGCTGGAGCTATTCTTCGCGGCAGTCGGACCCTTCGACCATCTGTTCACACCCGGAGCGGCGTATGTCCGGGGTCCGCTCACGGCTGAGCGGGATGTGGCAATCAGCTGCTTTGACGGCAAGTTCTGGCCGCAGTATTTTGCAGCCAAATACGCGGTGCCCTATCTGGCGGAGACCGGCTCCATCGTGCTTATGTCCGGCGCATTCAGCCAGCGTCCGCTTGACGGGGGAGCCTCCTATGCCGCTTGCAACGGCGCGATTGAGAGTCTGGGCAAAGCACTGGCAGTCGAGCTTGCGCCTGTCCGCGTGAATGTCGTATCGCCAGGGACTATCTGGCGGGAAGGACAGGAGGAGACGCCGCGTGGTGATCATTTCAAAGAATATGAGACGATGTCGCTTGTGCGGCGTACCGGCTACGACGAAGAGATTGCCCATACGGTGCTGTACCTTATGACGAATTCCTTCACTACTGGAAGTACTCTCTTTCCGGATGGAGGGTACCTGTTGCGGTAAGCTGCACTTGGGTGAAGTCTGAAACTGCATTGGGGTCCGCAAACTTCGGTTTGCCCAACCCTTACCGCTTAAACCTCCGCTGCACCACCACGCTTCCTTCCGCCAGCATACCCGCCTCTCCCGCCTTCAACTATCCAGCCCATTCCAGCCGCCGGAAGCGGGGCGTCCCGTACAAAAACAAAGGGCTGTGCCAAGCAGCCAATCCATGGCGCTTAGCACAGCCCTTGTAACGTGCCGCGCAGGCCTCAGAAAATAATCTTCTGCGCCGCCATAATCCGGCCGATTTCAAAGATAGCGGCACACTCTGCGAAATGAACCTCGGAGATTACGGAATGATCATGCGTTCTGTAATAATACTTGCCGTCGGTATATACATGATCATAGATGGGGCTGATGTCATACACCGAGGTAGGGTAGAGTTCTCCTTCGCCCTTGATGATCCCCGCAGTCACCGAATGGTGTCCCGAGCCTTCCACGAAGGAGATACCCATTGGAAGCCACAGTGTGACTTCATGGCCGATATCCTGTCTCCAGCTGCCGTTCAGAGTACCTTCCCCTATGCGGATCAGACTGTCGCGCAGTTTCCGGGGAATCCAGGGGGAGGGGAAGACCAGATCGCGCGCCAGGTGAATGATCCTGCTGCTGTTGTCAATCTGTCTCATCAGGAAGTGGAAGCTCTTTCCGTCCAGGGTAACCTCTGCCCACTCATCAAAGAACAGGTTGTCCGAGAAAATCCGCTCCATCTGGTCGATCTCACCGTAGAGTGCGGGCATCAGCATCAGCTGGCTCTGAATCCGCCTGCCGATGAGCCGTATGAAGTCTACAATCGGGTGGGTCTCCGGCTGGAAGTAGCCGTAATTTATATCATAATAAAAGCCGAGATTCTCATTGATTAAATCCTTGGCAAATGCCATGAGATTATCGAATTCGTGTTTCGTGTTCATGCACAAGCTGCTCCTTCAGTCGTATGATATTTTGCTTATCATATTACGACTAGGCTAAGGTGTCTGTGATGAAAAGAGCAGGTAATGATTGGGTTCTTAGCGTCAAAGCAAAAAAGATGCCCCATAGCTGCCCGTATCTCGGGTGCCTAAGGGGCATCTTTGTTCTGCTCAGGTATCATCCGCATTCCTCTATCTGGGGGCCGATGCACTGGGGACATGCAGTTAGCAAAGACCTGATATCCTGGGAGGAGCTGGACATTGCGCTGTATCCTGACGAGCACGGCTACGCGTCCTCCGGCAGTGCAGCCGTAGACTGGAACAATACGAGCGGACTGTTCCCGGAGAACCCGGGTATCGTCGCAGTCTACACCAGTTATCTGGAGCCGACGGAAACGTCGCCTGCCGTGCAGAGACAGAGCCTGGCCTACAGCCATGACAATGGCCGGACCTGGATCAAGTATGCAGGCAACCCGGTGCTGACCCATCCTTCCAAGGCGGATTTCCGTGATCCGAAGGTATTCTGGTCCGAAGCTCACGGGAAATGGATTATGGTGCTGGCGACGGATCAGACGATTACGTTCTACTCCTCCCCGAATCTGCGGGAGTGGCATACAGAACTCATCTACTCTGCTGCCGAAGGCACTCTAACCCTCCGCAGAGATTCCGGCAAGACCGGCTTCTCGGAAATATTCCCGGATCTACAGAGCACCGGGGGAATTGGCAGCCTGAAGAACCTGCGTATCCTGCTGGATGCGTGTTCGGTCGAGGTGTTCGCCAATGACGGCCTCTCCGCAATCACCAGCCTGGTCTTCCCCAGGAGGAACCTGCTCGGGCCTGGCCTTCTATTCTGCCGGCGGCAGTGTACAGCTCCGTGGCAACCAGTCATTCATCCGATAAATAATATATAGGGTTAACCTGATAAAGGTGTTCTACAAGCTGGGAAATAGCTTGTAGAACACCCTTTATTTGCGCCACCGGAGAGCGGCAGACATGCTTAGATTTTCCGGCCTTCATCTGCCCTGAATTCCCGCCGGAGCAATAGGGCCTCCGCATAAGTGATCAGCATCTGGATGATGACAAGGAAGATCTGGTTCACCAGATCCATAGCAGAAGAGAAAATAACTACAAATGAAATCAGACCTGTGAGGAGGGACAACAGAATGAGTCCTTTGGAGGCTTTGCGGTTCAGTCTCGCCTTGAACACATTCGTGAGTGTAATGAATACGCCCTGAACGAGAATACAATTGGCGAACAGAGTGAAATACGTCCAGAACCGGGCATCGAGTGAACGGCCAAACCAGTTAATCAGTACAAGAGCCACGACTAGTAGGAGAAGAGAGATACCATCCTTTCGGCTGAGCATGGCACAACATCCTTTCTATTGGCTGATTTAATCCAGTTGTGAAAGATATCCATTATTACCCGCAGACTGGTTAAATCAAGCAAACGTCAGGCACTATGCGCTGCAGCCGGAGCCGGAAACATCCGGGTGAACAGGAAACGGGTCAGCGGACCGACAACAATCAGCTGCAGCGGCAAGGCACAGATGAAGTTGAGTCCCAGGATAGAGAAGTAATGACGGAAGAAGTTGTCCCCGAATCCGAAGTGTGCTAGTGTGCCATATAGAGACATGAGGATAACCATTCCGCAGACCATGAAGCATGAGATCGTCAGTACTTTCTTGATCATCGGGGCGGAAGGATTTACGATTTTGAAGGCCAGGCCTTTGGCGATTTTACTGACCACAACAATATCGCAGAACAAGGCAACGGCAAGTGCCGGCAGCAGACCAATCGCCACATCGGCGAACAGCCTGTTATTGAATCCGTTAGAGATGATTACATTATAAAAAGACATGAAAACGACCATGAAAAAGCACATGAGGCTGGTGAAAATTAAAGCTTCCTTTTTATTGCTGCCCATTTCTCAAACTCCCTTAAATATAAGTTTTTCAAACCACACTTATAGTAGCAGGGGGTGAAATTATTGTCAACCTAGTTGACAATTATCAATCTAGATCCAGTGCACCTTAAGACTAGATCTAACGCAAGCAGCTGGTTAATGGAGGGCGGAACATTACGGGCGGGTGGGCGAACAGGCGGGTGGGTGGAGAGACAGGTGGGTGGACAAGCGGAGGGGGCAGGCGGGTGTGTGGACAAGCGGACAGACGGATTGGCAGCAAGGGGTACCCGGATGGTTCTGCGGCTGGCTAAGCGAGCGGACTTAAGTTCACCTGTGAAGACAGGCCCAAAATGTTGTACGTAGTGCAACTTGGACCTATGGCTCCTGACGGATTCGTAAGGATTGTTGTATGAAATACAAGAATTACTCCGTCTAGGCGCTTGAATAAGGGAGGAATGCTGCCTTTTATACAACAATTTTCGAATAAGCCCGATATTGTGAGGAGAATGTTGTATTTTGTGCAGGATTTTAGTTAGCAACTTAAGCTCAGCTCATAAAATTAGATTTTACGCTAAATTGCATGTATAGATTGGAGGCCTTAATGATGAAAGAGTATATCCTTGGTTTGAACCTGGTCGATTTAATCAGCGAGAAGCACAAGGTTCTGCGGGACAGGGTGAATATGGCGAGCGGGGAGAAGCTCAATAAGACCGAAACACATATTCTTGCAATGCTTGAGCTGCATGTCATGCTGTCCATCTCGGAGATTAGCAGGCTGATCAGCATTTCCCGCCAGGGGACGCAGAAAACGATCAACAATCTGCTGGCTGGAGGGTATGTGGACACGGCCATTGTAGAGGGGAACAGCCGGGACAAGCATATCGTGCTTACTCCGCGGGGGGCTGAGGTGTGCAGGAGTATGCTGGAGATCAAGCAGGATATTGAGTCTGAGATAGCGGCCCGGATCGGCAAGGATCAGATGGAGGTATTGCGGAAGCTGCTTACAGAGGATTGGCTCTAAGATTACTGCTACTACGGGTACTACAGGGCGTCCAGGCAGATTCATGGTTTGTCACGGTTTGTCACGGTTAGAATGGCGTTAATCCAAGGTTCCCGGAGGCTTCCGGCGGGCCTGTTTGTGTTGCCTGCGAATGAATCCGGTCCTGGGAGGTGTACATTCGGCTAGTTGCAGCAGAGAAAATGCACACGTTAAAATTTCTTGGAATTCAAGACATGAAAGCGCTATAATTGAAAATGATTACATATTTGAAGGAGCCTATCTATGAAAAAGGGCAGGATGTTTTATAAGATTTTCATTCCTATTCTGGTGCTTGGCATCGGCCTGGTCATCAGCTTCGGCAGTTATATTTATATGACAACCAACCATTCTGTTATCGAGCGGGTCGCAGACGGCAAGAAGAGCCTGATTAACCAGATTAAGAATACGCTTGAGCAAAAAATTGAAACCATTGAATATGCCTTCAATACGTACAGCACTACGAATTCCTTCAGCGAAGTCATCCGGAATCCGATTACTGAATCAGACTTTCAGGCATACCGCAATGTCAACACACAGTTGAATTATATTGCCTCCCTGGGGATGGACGGTGTGGAGTATTCACTGATCAGCCTGGAGCAGAATTGGCAGATCTCCAATGGGCGGCTTACCTATTTAAACGGCGAAGACCGGAAGAGCCTGTACGAGAGTTATATCGATAATCAAAAGCAGTCGCTCTTCTGGATCAAGACTGATAAGGGCATCCGTTTTGTGAACACGCTGCCGGTCTTCTCCCAGACGAAGCAGGCGATTGCTTTATCCGATATCTCACTTCAGTCGCTCCGGCGTACTCTGCAGACGGAAGACAACACGCCTGTATTTCTGCTGAACCGGCAAGGGGATATACTCTATGAACCGGACCCGGCATCGGGAGAGAATCTGTTGACCGAAGAACAGCTCAGCCGGGTTACGAAGCTTGCAGGTACCGGCGGACCGGCGGGCATTGTGCCGCTGGAGAGGGCTAATCATCAGAAGATTAAAGCCATCTATGCGAAGTCTTCCTATAACAATTGGATCTATGTGACGCTGCTGGAACAGAAGGAGATCTCGGATGCGCTGAAGGCTACAAGGTTCGGCCTGATTATGATGATCCTGATGATTACGCTGCTGATTGTGGCTGTAGCTTATAGTACGGCACTTCATTTCACCAGGCGTATCCAGAAGATCCAGCGGAAGCTCGCCGGGGAGGGCCAGCCCGCGCCCAAGGATGAGATTGACTGGATTATTACGTCGATTGATACGATCCTGTCGGAGAAAGAGAGTCTGGAGGGGCTGCTGGAGCAGGAGATGCCGCAGCTGGAAACCCAGTGTATCCTGAACCTGTTCCGGGGCAGCATGTCGGCGGAAGAGCTGGAGCATAATATGGCCCGCTTCGGGTATTCGCTTACGGAGCATACGCATTTCGCCACGATGCTGATCCAGCTCGATAATTACGGGGAACGTCAGGCCAACGATAAGAATCTGCTGCTTGTTGCCGTGAACAAGCTGGTGGAAGAGCTGGTTCCGGCTTCGCGGAGAATGATTCCGATTCTGCTCAATGACAAGACGCAGGCAACGATCCTGGTCTTTGAGGGTGCAAGCGAGCAGGAGAACCGCAAGCAGGTCCTGGAGGATGCCAAGCGGATCATCAAGACCGTGAGGGACCTGCTCAAGCTCTCGGTCAGCGTCGGCATCAGCCGGTTCTACACCGACCTGACCGGCAGCAGGGAAGCCTGCGAGATGAGCAAGCAGGCGCTGCATCACCGGCTGAATCTGGGGAAGGAATCGATTATCTTTTATGAGGATATCTCGCAGGTGATTTCAGGCCCGGTGCTGCTGCATTACCCTTCGGAGCTGGAATCGCAGCTATTCGATGCGATCCGCCTTGGTGATGAAGAACGTGTATCCCGTTCACTCTATCCGCTGCTCGGGGAGATGATGAAGCACAGCAAGAACCCGCTCAACTTCGAGGTTACCCTGATCCGCTTCGTGAACAACCTGATTCAGCTGGAACAGCTGATCGGTGTAGAGGTGCTGCTGACCCAGGATAATTACGCCCTGTACCACCGGCTGCTGGATATCCGCAATCCGGAAGAGATTGAACGCATCCTGGTGAAAGAGGTTATTCACCCGATGGTAACCTGCATGAAGGAGAAGACCACCCGCCAGTTCCGCGGCCTGTCTGACCAGATTGCGGGTATCGTACGGACGGAATATGATCAGGAGCTGTCACTTGAGCTGATCGGCGAGCGCCTGCATTACAGCCCGAACTACTTGAGCAGTATCTTCAAGAAGGAGTTCGGGATGACCTTCAGCGAATATCTGATGGGCTACCGGCTGGAGACGGCCAAAAAATGGCTGGCAGAAAGCGATATGACGGTCAAAGAGATCGGCGAACGTCTCCAGTATCATAATCCGCAGAACTTCATCCGCTCCTTCCGCAAGAAGGAGCATGTCACCCCGGGTGCTTACCGGGCGATGAAGCAGGAGAAATAACAAGGCCTACGGACAGCAAACAGCCAGCCCCCGGTGAAGAGGGCTGGCTGTTTCGTTTATCCGGCAAGGTAAGCCTCTATATACTCTGGCCATAACTTGAGCCCGGGCTGGTCAGCCTTTGACCGCTCCCAGCATGGCACCTTTGGTGAAGTGCTTTTGCACAAACGGGTAGGCTGCCAGCATAGGCACAGTAGCGACTACAATCACGGCCATTTTAATCGTCTGGGCCGGCGGCACAATATCCACTGAGGCGTTGTCCCCCTGCATCCCGCTGGACACGATAACAATCTGGCGCAGCAGCACCTGAATCGGCCACTTGACCGAATCATTGATGTACAGGACAGCAGTCATATACGTGTTCCAATAGGCCACGCCGTAGAATAAGGACAGGGTAGCAATGGAAGGCAGCGCCAGCGGCAGCATGATTTTAAAGAGTACACCAAAATCATTGGAGCCGTCGATCTTGGCCGATTCCTCCAGTCCTTCCGGCAGCGCCTGGAAGAAGTTGCGCATAATGATCAGATTGAAGGCGTTGACCGCTGACGGGATAATCATGGACCCGTAGGTGTCGATCAGCCCGAACATTTTGACCACCAGAAAGGTTGGAATCATTCCTCCGCTGAACAGCATGGAGAAGACCACTACGAAGTTAATGAAATCTCTGCCTGCCAGATATTTGCGGGATAAGCCATAAGCCATCAGTGTGGTAAGAATCATACTGAATACCGTTCCGGCGGCCGTGACCCCGATAGACACGCCGAGGCCTCTAAAAATAGTAGGGGTAGACAGGATGAAACGGTAAGCATCCAATGAAAAGGTGGCAGGGAACAAGACGAACTTCTTCTCCACAACCTCCTGGGTCGAAGCAAAGGAGCTGGCAAAAACGTTAATAAAGGGAAAAAGGCAGATCAGGGCAATGAGTGCCAGCAGGGTGGTATTGACGATGGTGAACAGTCGGCCGCCCACCGTTTCTTTTTTGAATGATGATGTAGATTGCGCCATGCGGTTATCCTCCTTGTAATCGTTTCAATGACACTGTAACAAGGCGGATTCATTCCGTATATAATCATTAGCTACGGCTTTGCCGGAGGTCAGAATAGGGGGAGCAGCAGGCTATAATCTTTATCCATGATGGGTATCCCTGCAAGGGGTGATGCTCCGGCAAAGCTTGCAGCGGCGCGGTTTAACCGGTCAGAGTAGGTAATGATTATATACGTAATCCGCTAACAATCTTAAGCTTGAGGCGTAAAGAAACGCGTTCAAGGAGGCCGAGCTGGTGAAGGAAGCAAATATCGCCGTGATGGAATCAAACCCGTCAATGGCAAGGAAGAAGCGGAGCGGACACAGTCTGCTGAGTCTAAAAAGAAACAAGCTGTTATATCTGATGATCCTGCCGGGGTTTGTGTATTTTGTAATCTTTAAGTACCTGCCGATGGGCGGACTGGTGATCTCCTTTCAGGATTATCAGCCGTACCTTGGCATTGGAGGAAGCCCGTGGGTCGGATTTAAGCATTTTGTCCGCCTGTTCACGGAGCCAACCTTCCTTATGCTGCTCAGGAATACACTGATCCTGTTTGCGCTGAATTTGGTGATCTTTTTCCCCCTGCCGATTATACTCTCGCTGATGCTGAATGAGGTCCGCAGCAAGATGTTCAAGAATGTGGTGCAGACGATCATTTATATTCCGCATTTCCTGTCATGGGTAATTATCGTATCCATCTCCTATGTATTCATGAATGTGGACGGCGGGGTGCTTAACGAGGCTATTGCCGCACTCGGCGGCCAGAAGATCAGCTTCCTTACTTCCCCGGAGTGGCTGCGCGTCATCTATATCGGACAGATTATCTGGAAAGAGCTGGGCTGGTCGACCATCATCTATCTGGCGGCGATTACGGTAGTAGACACCCAGTTATACGAAGCAGCAGAAATGGACGGGGCGGGAAGGCTGCGCAAAACGTGGCATGTCACGCTGCCGGCGATCCGTCCGGTAATCATCACCCTGCTAATCCTCAAAATCGGGCATACGCTGGATCTTGGCTTTGAGCATATGTATCTGCTGATCAACTCTCTGAACCGTGAAGTGGGGGAAATCTTTGATACCTATATTTACACCGCCGGTCTGAAGAACGGTCAACTCAGCTTCAGTACAACCGTTGGCCTGTTCAAAGGGGTTGTTGGTCTGATTCTCGTCATGCTGTCGAACAAGCTGGCCAAAAAGATGGGCGAAGACGGAGTTTACTGATTAGGTGTACCTCACTGTAATGCAAACGATGAATTCTTGCTCCCCGTTAGCGGGGGAGAGGAAGATACAGGCTAGTCCAACAATCCGAAAAGGGGAAAAGGTATGAACAAAAAAGTTAGCAAATTAGCAGTGCTTGCTGTTAGCGGGGCTCTGGTACTGAGTGCATGCGGCAACAAGGAGCCGGCAAATTCGGGGCAGGCTGCAAATACAGCCGGGAATGAAGCCGGGAAGGCGGCACCCGCAGCAAAGACAAAAATCAGCTGGATGAACATTCTCCATTCCACCACGCCGCCGACCGATACCGTGCTCAATAAAATCGAGGAGATAACGAATACCGAGCTTGATTTCTCCTGGGTCCCGGACGCCTCCAAAGAGGAACGGATCAATACGGCGCTTGCTTCCGATTCACTTGCGGATATCGTCACACTTACGCTTTTGGAGAATTCCTCGGTGCGCAATGCCTTGAAGGCCGGTGTATTCTGGGATGTCGGTCCTTACCTGGATGAATTCCCTAATCTCGCAGCGATCTCGCAGGATATGCGAACCTCAGCTTCAATAGAAGGTAAGCTGTACGGTATCCCGATGGTGAAGGATATTGCCAGAAACGGCGTTATTCTCCGCAAGGACTGGCTGGATAAGCTCGGACTCCAGGTACCCCAAACAACAGATGAATTAATGCAAGTAGCGAAAGCGTTTACAGAAGAAGACCCGGATGGGAATGGTTCGAAAGATACAACGGGCTTCATTGACCGGAGCGATCTGGTATTCGGTGCATTCAAAACGCTGGGCTCCTATTTCGGGACTCCGAGCAGCTGGGATGTGGATGATAGCGGTAAAGTTACGCCGGAGTTCGAGTCTGAGGGCTATGTTAAGGCGATGGAATACATGAAGGAGCTGTACAAGGGCGGTTACATCAATCAGGATTTTGCAGTAACGGCCAAGACGGACCAGCAGCAGGGCTTCGCCCAGGGGAAGGCGGGGATTTATGTCGGAGCGCTCTTTGACAGCAAGAACCTGCTTAATCTGGCCAAAGGCATTCAGGATCAAATGGAACTTGTGATGGTGAACAATATTACTTCCACCGGCAATGAGGCTGACCGGGCCATCTGGAGCTCAAGCAACGGCGTCGGCGGCCTGCTCTCCTTCCCTAAATCGGAAGTCAAGGATGAAGCGGAGCTCAAGCAAATTCTGCAATTTGTTAATGATATCATGTCGGAGGAAGTATTTGCGCTGATGACTTACGGAATCGAAGGTGTGCATTACACGATTGATGCAGACAAAGCAGTGACTATAACGAATACAGAGCTGTGGCAGCAGGAAGTGCAGCCGTTCTCTTCCTCGCGTCCTAAGGAGCCCGGTTATACTATTCATGATGCCGATCCGCTCCGGACAGAAGCGGCCCGTCTGATTCTTGAGAACGAAAAGTATGCAGTGCTTAATCCGATGTATTCCCTTGAATCCCCTACCTTCTCCTCGGAGGGATCTGAGCTGCAGAAGATCATTACAGATGCAACGTATAAGTTCATTCTTGAAAAAATTGATCTCGGCGGATTTAAGCAGGAGGTTGAAAAATGGCGTAAATCCGGCGGCGATGCCATCATCTCCGAATATGAAGCCGCTTTTAAAGCTGTAAACGGCTGATTGCTGAAAATAAAAGCGGATAGGAGCAACAATGGACGAAGCGGAATGCCTGCTTCGTCTTTTTGCCGTGGTTTTGGCAGCAGGGGTAAGCGTGGTTTCGGAAGTATGTGCAGTTAATAGAGAAAATATGCAGATTGTATTCTTAAAAACCGGAAATGTCTATGGTATCTGCACCTATACAGAATGTTATAAAAGGATTAAGGTATTAACCAGGCGGCGCAGCAAATGTCTCCATCCAGTTATAGGCCAGATTATAATTGAGCGCCAAGGGTAATATAACTTTAAAAAAAAGTCGGTGAGCTGAGATGATGTCTTCGGTAAAAAGATTCCTGATTGGACGGCCGCTGAAGTCGGATCAACTGGGCGAACAGAAATTAAACAAAACCAAAGCTCTTGCCATTCTATCCTCGGATGCCTTGTCTTCGGTTGCTTACGGTCCAGAGCAGATTCTGCTGGTGCTGATTACGATTAGTGCAGCAGCCTTCTGGTATTCCATTCCTATCGCTGTAGGGGTACTCGTGCTGCTGCTGGCGCTGATACTTTCCTACAGGCAGATTATTTTTGCTTATCCCCAAGGTGGCGGCGCCTATGTGGTATCCAAAGAGAACCTGGGCAAGTATCCGGGTCTCGTGGCCGGAGGCTCACTGCTCGTGGACTATATATTGACCGTGGCGGTAAGTGTATCGGCCGGAACAGATGCCATCACTTCAGCTTTCCCTAGTCTTCATCCTTATAATGTGATTATTGCCATCATCTTCGTCCTTCTGATTACGACACTGAATTTGCGGGGGGTCACCGAATCGGCGTCCTTCCTGGCCTATCCGGTCTATCTGTTCGTCCTTGCCATGTTTATCATGATCGGTCTTGGCTTGTTCAACATTGTGACCGGCAATGTGCCTGCCGAGCTGCATACCTCACTGGGTACACCGGTGGCTGGAGTGAGCTTGTTCCTGCTGCTCCGGGCATTCTCTTCCGGGAGCTCGGCGCTGACAGGGGTAGAGGCCATATCGAACGCCATACCGAACTTCAGGGCTCCGGCACCAAACAATGCAGCCAAGACACTTGCTGCGATGGGGATATTGCTGGCGCTGTTATTCTCAGGGATTGTCTTCCTGGCTTATTATTACGGGATTGCCCCGCGTGAAGAGGTCACGGTGGTTTCCGATATTGCCGAGCAGGTCTTCGGCCGGAACTTCATGTATTTCTTCGTTCAGGGGACCACGGCACTGATTCTGGTTCTGGCCGCCAATACCGGATATTCCGCGTTTCCGCTGCTGGCGGTGAATCTGGCCAAGGATAAATTCATTCCCCGGATGTTCACGGTCCGCGGCGACCGGCTGGGTTATTCTAACGGGATTCTCAGCCTCGGTATCCTGTCGATCATTCTGATCATTGCCTTCGAGGGACGGACTGAGCATCTGATTCCGCTGTATGCGGTAGGGGTATTTATTCCGTTCACGCTCTCGCAGACCGGGATGATGGTCAAATGGATCCGGCATAAGCCGGAGGGCTGGCTGCCCAAGCTGATCATCAATACGATCGGAGCGCTCATCAGCTTCATCGTAACCATTATGTTCTTCCTGACCAAATTCCCGCAAATCTGGCCGGTGCTGGTCTTCCTGCCGCTGATTATCCTGTTCTTCTACCGCATCCACAAGCATTATGAATCGGTGGCGGATCAGCTGCGGATCACCACCTGCGGCGAACCGCCGCTGGCGATCGAAGGGAATATCATTATTCTGCCGGTGGCCGGAATTACGCATGTAGTGGAGAACTCCCTGCGGTATGCCAAGTCGCTGGGTGCCGAACAGATTATTGCGGTCCACATTCCGTTTGAGCGGGAGGATGACGCCATATTCGAAGAGAAGTGGAAGAAATTCCATCCCGAGGTGCGGCTGGTGACGCTGTATTCGCCATACCGCAGCATCATTCATCCGCTGACGAAGTTCATCGATACCGTCCAGCGCAAAGCAAGCGAATCGAATTATCAGGTTACTGTAATCGTTCCGCAATTCATTCCGAAGAAAGGCTGGCATAACATCCTGCATAACCAATCCAGCCTGCTGATCCGCGCGCATCTGCTGTACCGCAGAAATGTAATTATTACTACTGTGCCTTATCATTTGAAAAAATAACTGCGTGATGCACGCAAAAAGCCCCCAGCCACGGATAACCGGTGGCTGGGGGTTTTATAAGCTTGAGGCTAATCTTGCTTTTCTCCCAACAGGAGCAAATGGTAAGCTAAACTGTGACCTTCCGGATGATAGGAGATTCGCCTCGGGCAGGTTCGGTTAAGCAATAGCAACAGGCAGCGGATGGAGGGACAGTTGTTGAAAGTACGAGGCTTGAACGGATTCAAAGTTAAGACAGTGCTAATGATGATGATGCTTGTGCTGCTGCTCACGGGCTGCGCGCAGGGAACGGCCCATATGACGGTGAAGAAGAACGGTTCTCTCGATCTGGCCTTCAGCCTGCTGCTGGATTCCCGGGCGGAGAAGCTGGTCAGCGGTAAAATAGAGGAGCTCCTGACCACGCGGCTTGCGGCCGCAGGGATTGAGCTGAACAAAACGGCAAGCGGAAAATCTACAGAATATCAGTTTCGGAAATCCTATGCTTCGATCGAGGAGCTGCAGTCCAGCGGCAGCAGCCTTGATATTGTGGAGGCGGAGGTCGGGCAGACAGACAGATGGCTGTATACCCGTTACGATGTAGTGGCCCAGCCTAAGCTGAACGCTTATTCGGATGAAATTATTGATGGCATCGGCAGCTTAAGCGTACCTAAATCCCTTGTGCGGCTGCTGATGGGGACCTTCTCCGTGGATTTCAAATTAACGATTCCCTATGATCTGTACGGGCCTAATAATGCGGCGGAACAAGACGGCAATACCTTAACCTGGCATATTTCACTTGCGGATTCCGAGCCCCTGCGTCTGGCTGTATACGTGCCGGATATCAGGAATATTGCCATCGCTGGCGGCGGCCTCCTGCTGATTCTGGCCGTACTTATAACGTTCTTTATCCGGTCAAGAAAATCACGCAAGCTCAAATCCGCGCCTGAGGACCCTGCGCTTAATAATCATCGGGCACAGCCTTAGGCTTCGAGCTGAAGTTGTCGCGGTACTGGCCGGGGGTCATCCCTTCCTGCTTGCGGAACGAGCGGATGAAGTTCTGCGAGTTGTTGTATCTGAGGCGTGAGGCGATATCCTTCACCGGCATATCGGTTTCCTCCAGCCATTTCTTGGCCATTTTGAAGCGGTACATTGTAAGGTAGTCACTGAAGTAATACTGGGTCTCCTTACGGAACACACTGCTGATATAGTTGGCGTTATAATGCAGCCGGGAAGCACATTCCTCCAGCGTCAGATCCTTGTCATACTCATGCTGGACGATGTCGATCAGCTTCTCGGAGATGTTATGATACTGGGCATTCTGCCTGCTGTGGAAGATGACGATGACCGGCTGGATGACGATGGTCCAGAACCAGTCTTCAATCTCCGCAACAATATGCAGATCGGTCAGCTCTTCGAACAATGAACCATTGGCATGATAGATCTGATTCAGCGTAATCCCCGATTCCTGCATCATAATGAGCGTATTGTTCAGCAGCCGTGTCAGCGGAATCTGGTATTCCTGCGGTGAGAGCCCCAGCGCAAAAATACACTTGAAAAGCTTATGCAGCAGTTCCTTCGCTTTGTCGCTGTCAGCCAGCTTGATGGCATCCATCAGGTCATTTTCGGTATGGGTAGGGTAGTTCAGATTGAGATAATGCTTGCCGGAGTTAATGTTCTCGTACTGGATGATGATGCCTTTGCCGAGCGTGATCCGGTGCTTCAAGGCTTCCAGGCCTTCCCTGTAGGCAATGGACATTTTATCAAAAGAGTGGAACGGCAGACTAAGCCCGATGCTGACCTGCAGCTTCAGGTAATTATTAATCTCCTGCTGCAGCTTCTCCGTCAAGGCATAGAGCGTACGGTGAAAAGATTCCGTATTGCCGTCACTGCTGCCAATTACGGTCGCCAGGGCATGCCCCATCATCACAGGGGTCAGCCTGTTATCCGCCGATACCAATTCCTCAATCATATTATGCGCCGCAAATAACAGCAGATTGAGATCCTTTTTCTCATAGCTGTTCTCCTCGGAGAAGTCGATGCTCAGCGTAATGACAGCCATCGTCTTCCATTCCTCCACCTGCTTGCGGTACCCGTATTGCTCCAGTTCCTCCAGCAGCTCACGTTTCCTCAGATTGCCCTGAAAGGCCTGAATCAGGAAGAAGGTCCGCACCTGCCCGATGTGCTGGCTGACCTCTTTCTCCAGCTGGGATTTGGATTGGAACAGGGAATGCACCTGCTCGCCGATGAGCTGGAATTCATCCGTATGCCTGGCCCGCAGGCTTGGGCGGCGTTGCCCCATCTGATTAAGCAGCCGTTCGATCGGAGTGTACATACGCCGGGAGCCCAGCCACGCCAGCAGCACAGACAGCAGCAGCATGAACGTACAGACAAATACCGTATAGGTGCCGATTTTGCCGGATTCGCGGGTCAGACTCTCAATGGAAGTTACCGACAGGTAGATCCAGCCGTTGAGCTGGGAGCGCATATAGGTTATGGAATAATCTTCTTTGTTGATTTCGGTCTTGAATTGCCCTGAGGGCTCGGCTGCTGCGGCAATCCGCTGGAAGCCCGTGAATCCCCCTGCTTCGGCGGGCTGGCCGATCAGGGTACGGTCAGGATGGAGCAGAATCCGTCCGGATTCGTCCAGCATAATAATGCTGTCCAGCGGCTGCACATCGGAGTTGATGAAGTCCTGGAGACTGCAGGCGGGAATATTGGCCATAGCGAGCCCGTATTTCTGGAGCTTGGTGGTCGGGAGCTTCTTAATCAGGCTGATGCTGTAATTGCACCCGGTAACGTTAATACTCTCTTCGCTGTAGAACAGGGAGGAGGGATTCAGCACCCAGGACGATGTGCCTTGAATATTCATCAGGTTCGTGAGCTGCTCGTAATTCTGGTATTCATTCAGGCGGTAGAGCCCGGAATTCTTGATCATCCAGTTCTGCCGCTGATTTAATAGAATGACATCCTCCAGCTTCGTATCGAAAGATTGCATGTTGCGGATTTCGTTTCTTATGTCATTATATAAAATGAAATCGGTTACATTTAGCGGATTATTGAGCGCTTTTTTCAGCACAGAAGAGTTCACTACCTGGTTCAAGGTCTGGTTGACAGTGGTAAGCTTATGTTCTACATTTGAGGTAATTTGTAAAATAAGTTCCATTTTGCTTTCGTTAACATTTTTTTGAATTTCCTTGGAGGATGTGAAATAAGAGAAAGAACCAATGAACAGCACCGGCAGGATGCTGATTGCAAACGCGAACATCGTTAATTTACTTAGAAAGCTTAAGGATTTCACTAGATTCAGCACCTTTGTATGAGTAGTCGTAATCACTGCTTTAAGTGTATGCATCACGAAGGATAATAACAATAATCATCTGGTGCCGCAATAATCATTTTCTCTAATAATCACTACACATGCTAAATTATTCAATAAATAGGGCCTTATTGTATATAAATATTTCGATTTTAGGAGGTTATGAAATGTTCAAAGGATTGGCAGGCAGGCAGGTGACTCTTATATGCTGCTCTATTCTACTACTCTCGTTCGGTTTATTAAGTGCCTGCAGTGAGGGGCAATCTTCCCTTTCAGATACTGCCGGAGAGAAGCCGTCCATCTCAATTCTTGCGCCGCTGCATTTCCCGCAGACCCCTTCCAAGAATCTTATCGCCGAGATTGAGAGATTGACCGGGACGCAGCTGAATATTACCTGGGTGCCGGAGGGCGTGTACACGGACAAAATGAATACGGCGCTGACCACCGGTGCCCTCGGCAAAGTTACATTTGTGAAATTCACCGATTATAATCCGGTCAAGAACATGATCCGTTCCGACGCTTTTTGGGAGATTGGCCCGTACTTGGAGGAGTTCCCGAATCTGCGCCAGCTGGATGCTTCTATCCTTAAGCAGACCACGGTGGACGGGGGGATTTATGGCCTCTATACGGAAAGACCCGCTTCCAGGCAGGGAATTATTATCCGTAAGGACTGGCTGGAGCATCTGCACCTGAGTCCGCCGGGGACACTGGATGAGCTGTACGAGGTGATGAGGCAGTTCACCTATAATGATCCGGACGGGAACGGCAAAGCCGATACCCTCGGACTGGTAGACCGCAATGACCTGGTGTACGGGGTATTTAAGACGTTAAGCTCTTATTTCGGCACGCCGAATAACTGGAAGATTGAGAACAACCGGTTTATTCCCGAATTCGCCACCTCTGAATACATGGACACGATGAATTTCATGCGCAAATTATATAACGAGGGGATTATCAATCAGGATTTCGCCCTGACGAGCAAGGATGTGCAGCGGGATAAGTTCATCCGCGGGACGGCAGGGATATTCATCGGGAGCATGACAGACGTGCAGCGGCTCTCGATTGAGGCCAAGGCAATTAATCCCCAGGCGGAGCTTACCCTGATTAACCGGATTAAGGGGCCGGACGGGTACAAGGTATGGTCGATTCCCAAGTACAACGGCCTGTATCTTTTCTCCAAAAAGGCCATTGCCACAGAGCAGGAACTGAAGCAGGTGCTCGGGTTCTTTGACCGTACGATGGATAAGGATGTAGCCAACCTGATGGTGTACGGCTTCGAGGGCCGGCATTATCAGCTCGATGGGGAGGGGAAGGTGATCCTTCCAGAGGAAACCTCCCAGCTGCGCGTATTCGAGGTGAATCCGCTCTATTCCCTGATGATTGCCGATATCGGTAACAAGAACATTATGGAGGTCGCGCAGAAGGAGCAGCTGACGGCCCTTGCCGACCAGCTGAGCCAGGATAATGAGCAGTTCCTGGTCGATGACCCGGCAGTACGTTTAACCTCCGCTACCTATGATGAGAAGAACGCCGAGCTGTCGGCCATTATAGTAGATGCTACCTACAATTATATTCTGGGCAATATCGATGCGGACGGATTCGCCGGAGAGGTCGAGAAGTGGCAGACCAGCGGCGGCAGTATGATCATCCAGGAATATACGGAGGCGGAGGCGAAGGCGCGGGCTAGTGAGGAATAATTGGTAAAAGTACATATTTAAGCTTGTCCACCCTAATTCTAACTGGTATATTTTGTATAAAGAATAAGGTATTATCAGTTATCGCAAATATGGTTAGAAAGGTGGTTATGAATTGAGGGCAATGAACACGATATTATCAGAACTGGAAGATTACTTGAAAAGAGAAGCTTTGACGATAACCCAATTCGCCAGGCATTCCCAGCTTCATTCCGGGACACTCAGTAATATCGTTCATGGGCACCGGCCCATTGCGATGCAGCAGCTTGACCGGATCACCCGGGCGATGGGGCGGGAGGAAGGCTTCTTCTATGACTTGTATATCGATAATTATATTATCGAAGGTTCTTCAGACTGGCGCAGAATTGGCCCGCTGCTGCTCCGCTGTGCAGATCTGGACAAGCTGGAAAGCATTCAGAGAATCGCCCGCCATATTATGGACAACCTGATGTACGCTCCCCTGTTGTTTGATACGGCGGAGGAACTGTTCACTGCCGGGAAAATGGAGGCAGCCGCCGCAATCTATGAGATTGTTGCCGAAGGCGAACGCTTCCAGCATTCCGAACGGCTGGCGCTATGCCAGTATAGGTTATTTATGATTTCAATCAGTGATGATCAAGACAAGAACCTGCGGATAGCTAACCGGTTCGAGCCCTTCGTTGAACGGTTGGATGAAGTGGACCAGCTGGATGCACTCAAAGAGCTTGCCAATACATACCGTTCCTTGCAGCGCTGGGACAAGGTCGATGAATTTGCCGCCAAAATGGGCCATAAGGCCAGAATTCAATATGATATGAAGGACCGCCTCCAACGGAGAACCTCCGAGCGCATCAAACATCCCGGGAGACCCTTGTTTTTCTATATAGCGTACAGTAACCTGCTTCGTGCTAATGTGTGTGATGAGCTTGGTGATTATGAGCAGGCCTTGGCCTACACCCATGCATATGCAGATCTAAGTTGGGTAAAGGAGCAGGGAGTTGAGGTAGAGCATTGGAAGAACCTGTTTATGGAGTGGTCCAAAGCTAATGTTTGTTTAACCAGGCTGCTGAGCGGGGACTCTACGGTAATTGGGCAATATGCTGCCTATATCGACTCGCAACGGGAGGAAAGACTTACCGGATTATTATATATCCTGAAGGCTGCCAATAAATATAACCTTAATGTTGACGATACCTTGCAGCAGTTTAAGCAGGAAATCGAAGAGAGTGTTAATGATCTGGTCCAGGGGAGATATTCCCGGAAATTAGTGTTGGACCGGCAGGCGAATCTGTTGCTGGAATTGGCCAATTATTTTCTGGTTAAAGGGGAATATGACAGCGGCTTGGAATTTCTCTCTAAATCGGTTAAGAAGTATCAGGGGATAAATGATGAAAAGTATAAGATTCTCGGCGCATTGACCAAGATCCTCAAACAATCCGGTAGCAGTGCGGGATGATAAAGGGGTGAACAAAAAGACCGTAGCTGCCGAAGGGGCAACAGTTCCAAAGTCCTTCTTCATGCCCATTCCAGTCCCACACAGAAGCCTGCGGCGGGGCTTAACTGTATATATCCTTTGTCATAGAGGGTAAAGGGGTCATGCGTGGTATACTTATAACTAATTTACCATAATTGACCAAGGGAGTAGTTATAATGTCGAAACATCGCTTGTTTGCTCTACCATTAATCTTAATTGTCCTTATTAATCTGGTAGCAGGTACAGCACATGCCGCGCCAGTCAAACCGGCAAATCCTAAATTCACGGAAGTCTCGATTTCGTTGATCACAGGGGCAAAAACTGATCTGACCACAAAGCTGAAATCATCAGCCAAAGTGGCCTATCTCTTTACCAGCAGCAATGCAAAGATTGCATCGGTCACTGCTGCCGGTGTGGTAACTGGAATCGCACCCGGCAAGGCGACGGTTACTGCTACGGTCTCCCAGAAAGGGTACAGCGGCAAAGCAAGCATTGTTATTCAAGTAGCAGCAGCGGCCAAGAGTGGCAGTACGGCTAATGTATCGGCTAAACCCGTTGTTTACAAAGATATGGTGCTGCTGGATACCGACATCCGCAAGGGCTTGCAGACCTTATATAAGAAGGATTATGCCAAGCTGACAGCGGATGAAGCCGCTCAACGCGATAAGCTGATGAATATCGACCGCCAGCAATTGTTAGCGGGCTTACAGTCACTGGTTATAAAGGCAGCTCCAACGTGGTCAGCAAGTATGGTGCAGGATTTCGCCGCCCATAACCTTGAGGGCAATATCAAAGACATTGCGGCCATGTTCTCCAAAGCCGATTCAGACAAAGCTTCGCAGACAGCAGCATTGGAGATACTCAAATCCTTCAAGACGGATAAAGCGCTGAAAGCTTTCGGTAATTTGCTGATGTCTTCAGCAGATGCGGATCTGAGATACAGCCTCGCTTATCTGATTAGCACGTTTGAAGGGAACTCAGAAGCGCTCTCGATTCTGATCAACGCTAATTTCAAGGAGACGGATAGCAAGACGCGGACCAATATTGCTGCTTCTTTAATCCCGGTGGCCGGAAAGAACCCGGATATGATTAATAGTGTCATACTCATTTATGGACAACTCCCGGATGCGGAGAAATCCCAGTTCTCAGGATTCTTTGCCTATGATGCTACCCGGACAGAATTGTACAAGGCTTGGAAAACCGTCTTGAACGATAACCTCCAATCCCCTGTTGATGCACTCAAGGACGCTTCAGGCATCCTCTTGAACGATTTGATGAAATATCCGCATTTCCAGAATTAAAGAGTTAGGAATATAAAAGCATCTGTAGCGACAGGCATTCGCGAAATAGCGGTAGTCCAGGACCTTATTACATCCTTGGGCTGCCGCTATTTGCATAGGGAATCCGCTGAATTGGCTGGTTTTTATCTAAAAATTTTCACGTGATCTTGATTTTCTTTCCCAATATTGCAGGGCTTATCCATGTATGACATACTCATCAGCAAATGGTTCACTCTATTGAACGGGTGAGCGGGATGAGAGGGGGAGTGACATGGATAAGCAGCAAGCTGTCCGGTTAGTCAAGGAAGATTTTCAAAATGTGCCAGAAAATATTGCCGGCCATCGGGAATGATACACGCCAGTCGATTATTACAGCACTTATGGAGACTACCTGTAAGAACGGCCTGCGTGTAGGCGAGATTACGGAACTGACTCATCTGTCGCGTCCGGCGGTGTCCCATCAACTTAGAATTCTAAGAGAGGCTGGTATCATATGGTTAGAGAGGAAGGGGCTAAGAATTACTATTTTATGGATGTCAGAATCAACCTCGGTAGGCTGAAAAATGTGGTAAACCATCTCGATGAGTTCATTGAACGGTTTTATTAGACAAAAGCGGAGGTTCCATCATGAAAGCAATGGTTATCGAAAAATACGGACAAACCCCGCTGGTGTTAGCCGAACGTCCAGTGTCTGAAGCGGGTGAGCATGAGGTGCTCGCGGAAATCCATGCGGCAAGTATAAATCCGATCGACTTCAAAATCCGGGATGGTAAAGTGCGGATGTTATTGAAATATGAGATGCCGCTTATTTTGGGCAATGATTTCTCGGGTGTGGTTATCCAGGTGGGGATAAGGTGAAGAAATTCAGGGTAGGTGATGAAATCTACGGCCAGCCCGGAAAAAGCAGAATCGGCACCTTCGCCGAGTATATTTCTGTTCATAGATGATATCGCGTGATGCCCGGCAGCCTTACCTTCGAATAGTTTCTCCGCAAATGCATCTACAACATAATATTTCATATACCCGTCCCCAAGAAAATGAAATTAAATACCATTTAACCGTATCCTCGTATGGTTTACGACTCTGTACTATACAACGCGTGAAGAATCTAATCCAACAAGCAAACGGCAGACGGCATTCTCATCGCCCCATTGTGCCGCTGTACAACTGCCCCAGTCGAAGAAATTCTCGGGTTGCTGATTGAGTGTGACGTAGATTCGTTACTTGAAGAGGGTGAAAAGGGTGGTAAGCGCGCGAATTACAGTCAAGTTCACTGTGTAACCGCAAAATTGTTGTACAAATTACAACTTTGGTTCACAGATATCCGGGTAATCCGAAGGATTGTTGTACGAAATACAAGAATTTCCCCGCTGTGCCGCCAGTTGGAGGAGAAATGCTGCATTCTGTACAACAATTTTGAAATTCGGCCAATTTATTGAGGGAAATGTTGTATTTGGTGCAGGATTTTTGAGTAATATTGGATTTGCTCCCCTCCTGCTCCCCTCCTGTTCCCCTCTGCCGCTCTAATCATAACTCCGGCGCTCCTTCCTCCCCGACCTTATCACACTATTTCCAGTTCTTAATCAAGCCCCGCCGCTCCCCAGCCCTGCCGATCTATTCCCAGCTCCATAGGTTCTACCCTCAGCACTCAAATCCCAGCTCCGCCGCGAGCGAAGCGGTGGGGCATTCCCTTTGCCCCCCTTTCAGGGATATACATTGAAAGGGCCCACCCGTGGAGCGGCAGAAAGGGACGGAGGGAGGTTTGGAACTGTAGGAGCGATAGCGTCCGCCTTTAGGTTTGGATTTCTACCGTAAGCAGTGGTCCGAATCAAGAAATCCAAACCTAACAGCGGCCGGAAGTCCAAAGCTCACGCAGTCCCGCCCGCCGCCGTTCCCCACCCCTGCCGCCCCTGTGATACTCCCAGCCCCATCAGCTTCACCGCGCCCACTGCACTCCTTCCAATGTATATCCCCCTCAATCACACGATAATCATTAACCCACACCCCCAGCCCCAGCGCGCCTTTATGAGTAAATGATTGTATTCGTAATCCTCCGTGGACTGTAATGTGAGGCTTGTAACCAATACAAGTTAAACGGAGGTCAAAAAGGAATGACGAAAAAATCCTTCACCCTGCTCCTCAGCTCGCTGCTGACACTCAGCATGCTGTCCGCATGCGGCGGCAACAACAATAATGAGGCGGCGGCAACCAAAGATCCAGGTGCAAGCACCGGAACCAACACGGCAGCGGCTACAGAGCCGGCAGCAGAACCGGAAAAGCCGACAGAGATCAAAATCATGCTCCCACTGAACACGACAGATACTCCACCGGACACGATCAAGACGGAAGTGGAGAAATTGACGAATACGAAGCTGACCTATCAGTTTTTCCCGGCAGATACCTATGAAGAGAAGCTGAACTCCTCCTTCGCCACGGGCTCACTGCCGCAGGTTACGTATCTGAAGAATCAGACGACCTTCCTGCAGATGAAGGAAGCGATCAAGGACGGACAGTTCTGGGAGATCGGGCCGCTCCTCAGCGAATTCCCCAACCTGAACAAGCTGAAGCCGGAAATCCTCAATAACACCAAGGTAGACGGCAAGCTGTATACCCTGTATATCGGCCGTCCGCTGGCCCGCCAAGGGATTATCTACCGTAAGGACTGGGCGGATAAGCTGGGACTCGCAGCACCAGCCAATACCGAGGAACTGTTCGCAATGGCTAAAGCCTTCACGGAGCAGGACCCTGACGGCAACGGGAAAAAGGATACGATCGGGGTGGTTGACCGGAATGAGCTGGTGTACGGGGCGTTCAAAACCGTCTCTTCCTGGTTCGGCACACCGAACAACTGGGCGGAAAAGGACGGCCAGCTGGCTCCGGAATTTACCTTCCCGCAGTACTTCGACACAATGGATTTCTTCAAAAACCTGCGTGACGGTGGATACATGAATCAGGACTTTGCAGCAACCAGTAAAACGGATGCGGTAAATACGTTCACCAGCGGTAAAGCAGGACTGTATATCGGCGGTTCCATGCAGGATATCGATTCCCTGAACAAGGACTTGATCAAGAACGTGCCGGATGCCGTGCTGGACACACACAGTATGGTGGCCGGACCTGACGGCAAGTTCGCCCAGTGGATGATTCCCGGCTATAACAACGTAGTGCTGTTCCCGAAATCAGCGGTTAAAGATGAAGCAGAGCTGAAGAAGATCCTGGCCTTCTTTGACAAAATGATGACCCCTGAAGTGGCCAACCTGATGTACTGGGGGATTGAAGGTACACACTATACCGTGGAAGACGGCAAAGCCAAAGCAACAGATAATAAAGAGCTGATTGAACGTGAAGTCAAAGGCTTCAAAGACAGCGTAATCGGCGAATACGAAACGAACGGCATGTACCAGAGTCTTAACGTACTGCCGGGCCGGATTCATGCAGAAGAGCTGGTGCTGGAGAATGTGAAGGTAGGGGTTGCCGATCCTACGGCAGCGCTCGATTCGTCAACCTACACTTCCAAGGGTGTTGAACTGCAGCAGATCATTACAGATGCCACTTATAAATACATGTACGGCCAGCTCGATAAAGCCGGTTTCGAGAAAGAAGTCGAGAACTGGAAGAGCCGGGGCGGGGCCCAAATCATCGAAGAATACAATGCCGTGTACAAAAAATAAGCAGAACGCAGCAGCTTTGACTGCGGGCTGACCACATGAAAGAAGGCTGCCCCGGGTTAGCGCTTCGGCAGCCTTTTTTTCAAATATAGAAGAATTTACAGAGAAAGGAAGAGAATCATGCAGGAAGTTACCGCCCAGCCCCGTGTAGTTCCCGAACCGAAGCCTAAGAGCTATAAGAGCAGCAGCGAGCTTAAAAAACGGCTGTGGAGAAACAAATTACTCTATGTGATGCTGATCCCCGGAGTGCTGTATTTCATTGTATTTAAATATTTGCCGATGTACGGACTGATTATCTCCTTCCAGGATTACAAGCCTTACCAAGGGATTACAGGGAGCGAGTGGGTTGGAATGAAGCATTTCAGCCGCCTGTTTACCGAACCTGATTTCCTGAATATTCTGGGGAATACCCTGATCCTGTTCGGGATGAATATTCTGATTTATTTTCCGATTCCGATTATCCTCGCCCTGATGCTCAATGAACTCAGAGGCACTTTTTTCAAAAGATTCTTCCAGACCCTGGTCTACCTGCCCCACTTCATGTCCTGGGTTATCGTCGTCTCGATTTCCTTCGTCATGGTGACGATGGACGGGGGGATTATCAACGAACTGCTGGCCTACTTCGGATTCTCCAAAATCAATTTCCTGCTGAGTCCCGGCTGGTTCAGACCCATGTACATCATTCAGGTCATCTGGCGGGAAGCGGGCTGGGGTACGATTATTTATCTGGCTTCCATCGCTGCGATCGATCCCGGGCTCTATGAAGCTTCGCGTATGGACGGAGCCGGAAGGCTCAGACAAGTCTGGCATATTACACTGCCGGCGATCCGCGGAGTCATCATTACCCTGTTTATTCTGAAAATCGGTTCCGTACTCGATCTTGGATTCGAACATGTCTACCTGCTGCTCAATTCCATGAACCGGGAAGTTGCGGAAATTATCGATACGTATGTCTACACCGCCGGACTGCGGCAAGGGCAGTTCAGCTATAGTACAGCCATCGGCTTCTTCAAGTCGATCGTGGGTCTGATCATGGTAGTGACCGTCAACAAGGTATCCAAGAAAATAGGAGAAGAAGGCGTATATTAAAATGCCGCAGGAGGAATTGAAATGGTAGAAGACCGTACGATTAGCGGTAGAATATTCTCCGCTGTCAACTTTACACTGCTTGCCATCATCGCGCTGGTAACGGTGCTTCCCTTTGTCCATGTAGTAGCAGGGTCCTTCACAACCAGCGCAGAGCTGGCGGCCAACAAATTTGTACTGATTCCGAAAGTGTGGAGTCTGGAGGCCTACAAATTTATTTTCTCAACGAATACAATCTTCAGAGCCCTGGGTGTGTCGATCGGGGTAACACTTATAGGGACTTTGTTCAGTATGTTCATTACGTCGCTGATGGCTTACGGTCTCTCCCGCAGGGATCTGGACGGACGCCGGGTATTTAACTTCCTGGTAGTATTCACGATGCTGTTCCACGGCGGAATGATTCCAACGTTCCTGGTGGTCAAAGAGCTGGGCCTGATTGACTCGTATTCAGCATTAATTCTCCCGTCGGCGATCAGTGCCTTCAATATGATTATCCTGAAGAACTTCTTTCAGAACATTCCTGAAGGACTGGAGGAATCGGCCAAAATCGACGGCTGCAACGACTTCGGCATTCTGTTCAAGATCGTATTGCCTTTATCGCTGCCGGCGATTGCCACGATCTCCCTGTTCTATGCGGTGACGTACTGGAACACTTATATGAGCGCCATTCTGTATCTGGATAACAGCGCCAAGTGGCCGATTCAGGTCCTGCTGAGACAGATTGTCGTGCTGGCCAGCGGGATGGATCACAGTGCAACGCTCGATGGCACGGTGCCGCCGCCGGATCAGACGATCAAAATGGCTGTAATTGTGGTAGCAACGCTGCCGATTCTGATGGTGTATCCATTCCTGCAGAAGCATTTCGCCAAAGGCGCGATGCTGGGCTCGATGAAGGGCTGATGCTGAGGGCAGGCCGGGTATTCTGAAATATGAAAGGGGTATAACAATGATAGGCAGTCTGCCGCAAACACCTTTAGAATGGGCGCAAAAAGCCTGTGATTCTTTGATGGATACGTATCAAGCGGGGGAGCTTCCGCCTGCGCACCGCTGGCATTATCACCAAGGCGTGTTTCTATGCGGGATGGAGCTGCTGTGGGAGGCTGTCCAAGAGGACCGCTATATCGAATACATCCAGCAGTATGTGGATGATCTGGTAGATGAATACGGCAATTTCTATTTTGCCCGGGATGAGCTGGATGCCGTACAAGCGGGGCTGTTGCTCTTCACGCTGCATGAACGGACCGGCAAGCTGAAGTACCGGGAGGCTGCGGCTAAGCTCAGGAATCTGCTGCGGACGCTGAACAGAACCTCCGAAGGCGGCTATTGGCATAAGGACAAATATGCGAATCAGATGTGGCTCGACGGGCTGTATATGGCCGGGGTCTTCTCCCTGAAGTACGCGAATGCTTACGGGGAAGAAGACTTGCGCGCAGCGGTGCTGCACCAGGAGCGGCTGATGCGCAAATATATGAAAGACGAGGCTACCGGCCTGCTCTACCATGCCTGGGATGAGAGCCGCCGTATGCCATGGGCGAATCCGCAAACCGGCTGCTCGCCGGAGTTCTGGAGCCGGTCGCTCGGCTGGTACGGGCTGGCGCTCTCGCAGTTCATGGATGAGCTGCCGGAGAAGGATCCGGGGCGGGCCGAGCTGGCCGCCGAGCTGAGCGGCTTCGTGCAGGCGCTGATCCGCTATCAGGACCCGCAGAGCGGTCTCTGGTATCAGGTGGTCGATAAGGGAAATGAGCCGGATAACTGGCTGGAGACCTCCGGCTCCTGCCTGTTCGTCTACACGATTGCCAAAGCGGTGAAGCTGGGCATTCTACCGGCGGAGGCTGAAGCTGCAGCGGCAGCGGCGGCACGGAAAGGCTACGAGGGCTTAATTCAGGTGCTGGAATGGGATGAGCAGGACCGGCTGATTCTGCCGGATATCTGCATCGGGACCTCGGCGGGAGATTACCGCAACTATGTAACCCGCCCGAAGGTCAGCAATGACCTGCACGGAGTAGGGGCGCTGGTGATGGCCTGTGTGGAGATGCAGGCGTTGTACCCGGCCAAAGTGTAGCAGAGCCTGAGGCTGGCGGTTCGGCAGAATCGTAGTGGAGTTTGAAGTGGCTGTATCCGGCGGAAAGCGCAGCAAAGCTTGAGGCTGCCTGGACCAGCAGTGGATTAGTAGAAGGAGGCGCGCAGTGTTTAATATTGCGGATTACGGAGCGCTCCGGGATAGCGGGGTTCCGGCAACGGCAGCGATTGCGGACGCGATTGAAGCGGCGCATCAGGCTGGCGGAGGTACGGTGTATGTTCCGGCGGGCACCTTCCTGACAGGTGCCGTGCGTTTGCGCAGCAACATAGAGCTCCATCTAAGTCCCGGAGCGGTATTGTCCTTCAGTACCGATCCGGCGGATTACCCGGTCGTGGTATCACGGTGGGAAGGAGTGAAGCAGGAGGTGCACGCGGCCTGCATTTATGGGGCGGAACTGGTGAACGTCTCGATCACAGGCAGCGGGACGATTAATGGAAACGGTGCACCCTGGTGGGAGAAGCACCGGAATCACCCGGGAGAGCTGGAGTATCCCCGCCCGAGATTGATCGGCCTGGATAATTGCAGCCGGGTGACCCTCCGGGATCTGACGCTGATTAATTCTCCCAGCTGGACCGTGAATCCGATCGGCTGCAGCAATGTGATGATCGATAATCTGTCGATCCTGAATCCGGCAGATTCGCCGAACACGGATGGCATTAATCCTGAGTCCTGCCGTGATGTCCGCATCAGCAACTGCCATATCGATGTGGGCGATGACTGCATTGCCATTAAGGCAGGCACCGAGGACACCAAGGAGCGGATTCCCTGCGAGAATATCACGATTACGAACTGCGTGATGGTCCACGGGCATGGAGCGGTGGTGCTGGGCAGTGAGATGAGCGGCGATATCCGCAACGTGACGATCAGCAATTGTGTGTTCAAGCAGACGGACCGGGGCATCCGCATGAAATCGCGGAGAGGGCGCGGCGGGATCATTGAAGATATCCGTGTCAGCAACATTGTGATGGAGGATGTGATCTGTCCCTTCACGCTTAACCTGTATTATTTCTGCGGGCCGCGGGGCAAGGAGAAGTATGTTTGGGACAAGAACCCATATCCGGTAACGGAGGAGACCCCGCAGTTCCGGCGGATTCATTATGCCAATATTACTGCCCGCAATGTTCACGCAGCGGCAGGATTCCTGTACGGGCTTGCCGAGCAGTATGTATCGGAAATCACTTTCACTAATATTGATATTTCGATGGCGAAAGATGCAGTGCCCGGCCATCCTGATATGATGACAGGCATCGAGAATATGCAGCGCCGGGGATTCTACCTGGGCAATGTCCGCGATGTGCAATTTCAGCAGGTCAGTATTGAGAACCACGAAGGACCGGCCTTTTACGTTGAGAATGGGGAAGATGTGGAGTTTCTGAACTGCCGGTCGCGGAACACGGCGAAGCCGGAAAAGCTGGTGGAGCAGGTTACGGTGGAACTGGCGGGGAAATGAAGTCCGGCATCAATTGGGCGGAATATGGGGGGAAGAGCGGTTGATACCCTCTGACCTTAGTGAATAAACTATATGCAGAAGAGCCTGGTCCTGTTAGGGGACTGGGCTCTTGTTGTATGTTTGATCACTGTAGCGCTGCTGTACCATCCGCTGCACTGGAAGCTTTCGCCCAATTGCACTTAAGGGATTCATCCATCGGCTGGCCATCGTTCGATATAACTGTATTTTGTACAACTAAAATGATCAATTATTGCGCGAGGGGAGGTTTAATTGCACTCTATACACTTATATAACTCCCCTATGCTATAAAGAGACACTTTTCTCTATTTTAATTGTACAGAATACAGTTATTCCTGCTTTTCCGGTCTTTCGCCGTCTTTTAACTGCACGAAATACAACTATTCCGAAATGTGCATCCGCACTCACTCCTTAACTCTAGAGGAGCTTTGCGGCGTAACTGTCTGCAACACAGGCTAACATCCGCATTTGCTGTCGGGCGGTAACCCGGAGTGTGCAGCGTAATCCCCAGTCAGTTTTTAAGTTCAATATAGTTAGCTGAAATCTTGCACGAAATACAACAATTCTCTCGTGATAGCGGGTTAAATCCGGAATTGTTGTACAAAAGGCAACATTTCCCCTACTCCATGTGGTTTAGCATAAGGATTGTTGTATTTCCTACAACAATCCTTATAAATATCCCGGTATTTATGTATCCGAGTTGTAATACGTACAACATTTGTACTTTTATAGGCAGATGTATCTGCAACCGTGTCCGCGTTCGCAGTCGCATTCGCAGTCGCATTCGGATTAACGTCAAAGTACCCTCATTTACATCGGCCTCCGCATGCTGACGTCAGCTAGAGTTATAGAGTGAACATAAGAATCTAACCTGCTCTATTGCGCCGCTCTATTGTGAATTCCCTGCTCGGCACAGGGGCGTTAATCGGCTAACTGTCATTCTTAAGTTCAGCTTATATAGCAACTTTTGCTGCCGGGCGGCGACCCGGAACGTATGGCGCAAGGCCCGGCGTACCAACCATTACGAACAATATCTGTACTGGCGTGCGTTCAGTATATTTTACAGCCTTCTGAGTATATCTTTTCTCTTCAGGCCGTTCTTCTTGGCGGTGGCATTCCAAAAGGAGTGGGTTGCGGCGAATTTCCAGGCGAAGCGCGGGAAGTTGGGGCTGAACAGCATAGATTCATCTGCGCTTCTGGATTGGATATTAGCGGCCATGCTGTGCATTGCTTTTCCCAGGTTCTTAAGCGGACCCTTGCCGGGAGGGACCTTCTCCAGGGAGCCCAGCATTTCACCGGCACCTTGACCCAGCGCCTGCCCGAAATGAACTCCGGCCCGTGTGCACCAGTGTTTAAGGATATCCAGAGCAATGTGATTCTGACTGCCCTCATAGAAACCATTGTTGATCATAGCATAGACATAGATATCCTTTTCTTGCTCATGCTCGGATTTAAGGTATTCCTCGAGGGTTGCCAGCAGCCTGAACAAGTGTGAAGGGATGGCATCTACATAGAGCGGGAAGGCAATCACCAGTACATCCATACGGCACAATTCGCTGTATTGCGCAGGGGTGAGCGGTCTTTTGTTCGGATTATAGTAGGTTAGTTCATTCCCCGTGCGGATAAGCGGCTCGAGCATCTTCAACAATATACCTGAGTTACTGTTAACGGGCTTGGGGCTGCCGTTGATCATGGCGATGTTCATTGGATCGCCTCCTTAATGCTGTGCAGGCTGTCATGGAAGTACACATGGTTTCCTGCAGAGTACAAATTCAGGCTGTTCGCGGCGACCAGCGTTCGGGCTGTGTCTTTTTCAGCCTCGGTGATGTCATCCCCATAGAAATGAACCGATAGATTGAACTGGTGATCATACCGGTTGCGGTGATGGGTTTCTCCATTCTTGGTGACAAAATAGGGGAGGACGTAGGAAATACTCCGGTTCAGCACATTCAGGACAAAGGGACTGTAGCTGCCGTACATACATTTGCTGATGATAATCAGTTCATCGCTTTTGGAGAACAGCTCACCCAGATGGTTATAGCCATCCCGTATCACGCATGCGCCGGGCGTCCGGGTCCAGCAGCCGAAGCAGCCCATACACTGGCGGATGGTACCATTGTCCGAGATAACAGTCAGCTCTCCTTGCCCGCCCTCTGCCCATCCTGCAAATTCCTGCTCCTGCAGATCGTGCACAATCGTTCTCATGGTTCATGTCTCCTTAACTACAGATTCAAGCGCTAACAAATCACGCCAGTTCCCCGAATAACGCACCCCGTTATTGGTAAGCAGTGAAGCAATACCGTGCACCATCGCCCAGTGTGAAATCAACTGACGGGAGAACTCTGCTTCCGGCAGTCCGATGCTTGTGAACAATTGATAGGCAGTGGTCCGGAATAGAACGAATGGCGGATAACTGTCGGAATTATAGTTGTCTAAATCAATGACTAAGCCTGAGTGGTAGAATAAAAACTGGAAATATTGCGGATGCTCCATGAAAAAATCAATGTAAGCCTGCCCCAGCTGGAACATCGCTTCCTGGCGGTCCTCCTGTCCTTGAACGGATGCACGCAGGGACTCCATAAATTGCTCTGTGACATGCTCACCCATGGCGGATACCAGCTCATCTATATTTTTAAAATGGCTGTAGGGGGCGGTGTGGCTGACTTTGCATTCGGCTGCGACCTTGCGCAGGGAAAAGCTGTTGATGCCGTCTGTGTTAATGAGCTTAATGCCTGCTTCTATAAGCTGGCTCCGTAAATTGCCGTGGTGGTAGGGTTTATCCGTCACTTTCCTGCAGCCTTCCTTTCCGTTATCTTTACACTGTAAAGATTGTAGCACTGAATCTTTACAACGGTAAGATACATAGATCACACAAGGCAAGCTGGAAATCATTCTCTCCTGTAATTTTTTTGCAAAGTAATTCAGTTTAAGTTATTATTAGTACCATGTACTAATATCAGATACTATAACTAACGATGAGGTGATATTGATGAAGGGTGCAAGAATTACAGCGATCGGCTCTTATGTACCGTCCCGGAGACTTACGAATCATGATCTGGAGCAAATGGTCGATACCAATGACGAGTGGATTGTTCAGCGGACGGGTATACGGGAGCGCCGAATCAGCCGCGCGGATGAATATACAAGTGATTTATGTGCAGCCGCCGTGCAGGATCTGATGAAGCGTTACGGTAAAAGCGTACAGGATGTCGATATGGTTCTCGTTGCTACCAGTACGCCCGATTTCTCTTTTCCTTCCGTGGCAGCCATTGTGCAGAACCGTCTCGGTATTCCGCTTACTTCGGGAGCGATAGATATGAGTGCCGCATGCGCGGGGTTTGTTTATGCTCTGCATACGGCTCATGCGCTGGTGTCCTCGGGATTGCATCATAAAGTGCTGGTCATCGGCGCTGACGCGCTCTCCAAGATCACGGATTACACTGACCGCAGTACCAGTATTCTGTTCGGTGATGGTGCAGGGGCTGTACTTGTGGAGAGCGGCGGGGATAAAGATCACTTCTTAGGGTTCAATCTCGGCAGCGACGGGAGCGGAGCGCAGCATGTCTACCGGACTGGGCTGGCGGACAAGGTGAACGGAGTGGAGCTTGCCGCTACAGGCAAGCTGGTACAGAACGGGCGTGAGGTCTTCAAGTGGGCGGTCCGGACAGTTCCGCAGGGGGTGCAGCAGGTGCTGCAGAACGCAGGAGTCAGCCTTGCGGAAGTGGACTGGTTCATCCCGCACAGCGCTAATCTGCGGATGATTGAACCGGTCTGTGAACGGCTGAAGTACCCGTTCGAACAAGCGCTGTACAGCCTTGAATATTTCGGCAACACCTCGGCGGCCAGTATTCCGCTTGCCCTCGATCTTGGCATCCGTGAAGGAAAGGTGCAGAATGGCCAGCGGATCCTGCTGTACGGATTCGGTGCAGGCCTCACCCACGCGGGCCAATTGGTCAGCCTGTCACTGGACCCGCAGGTGGGTGCTCCAACACCTCTTTAATGTCAGCAGAAAACACTCATAAGGAGATCCACATCGGACATTTTATCAAGGCGGTTTCCGAATCATTAAATCGTCAGATATCGTGAGATATGTATTAGACTAGCCACAACTATGTAAGACAGCGGCAGCCGTGGACGAGAAGACAAAGTCCTGGACTGCCGCTGTTTTATTGAGATAAGGTTTCCCGTTAGCTTAATTCCGAAATCCCTGGGGCAGGCCGAGGGGAAATAGCCCCAATGCTGAGCTAAATATGTTGTTAGCTGATGGATTCGCCTTCACCATTCTCCGGTCCCCGCTATACGTGTCTACTTTACTTTATTCAATAAGATTGTCACCATTCTGCTCAATGTCCCTTGATCGACAAAAGGAGCAAGGCTTGCCAGCAGGTCTGGGCTAAGCTGTTCAGCTTCGACTCCATTAATCAACTTCTCGAGATTTTCCCTCTCCAAAAAAGGTGCGAGGCTCATGATCCGGTCCGCATCGATGGTGCCATCTGCAACCCGGTCTACCAAGCGGCTTAACGTTTCTCTGCTAATAAAGGGTGCCAGCCCTTGAACGGAATTCCAGCTCACGCTGCCCTCATCTGCCTGATGAACCAGTTCATCCAATATACCTGTTCCAAGGAACGGAGCCAGCCGCATGATCACGTCTAAGTTAAGGATGCTGCTGTCTACTCGTTCTGTAACCTTATGCAGAGCGCTTGCTTTTACAAACGGTGCTAACTCTACAAGCTCTTCCATCTCCACCTCACCGGTATTGACCATCTCTGCAACTTGGTCCGGCCTGTTCTCTGCGATCTCCTCAACGATCGTTCCTAGGTGCTGATGCTCCCGATTTTCTGCGTTGTCTCCTGCATTTAGAATGTCGTCTACCGTTTTGCCGAATAACCTCGCAAACTTCGGAAGCGTTCCGATATCCGGAAGCGATTCGCCTCGTTCCCATTTCGATACCGCCTGATGACTTACATTCAGTTGATCGGCAAGTTCCAATTGGGTCAAATCCTGGTCTTTGCGAAGCTTCGAAATATAAGCTCCAATTTTACGCAAGTCGAGCATTGTATACCTCCAATGAAACAAAATGTACAGTGCGCACTGTCGAAAACAGCATAGCATTTTGGCAAACGCAATCCTATCAAGCGATGGTTGAATGGTCACATGCGCTTTATTCAACTGCCGGTAGAATTGTCCGGATTGAGCTTTTGCCAGTTTCATGTATTGTTTTTTTTCTACAAATCATTTCCATTAGCCTGCGCGTTCGCTTTTAAACACAAATAATGGGGACCAAGCCGAAAAATGGTCCCCATAACCAGAAAAACGGTACCTTGAACCATCCCATCAAATGAGAGATTATAGTATCGAAAGCGGTTTCAGTATGGTTCAGGTAAGCACGGAATGATGAAACAGAGGGGAGGTAGTATGCTGCACCCGGAAGAAGGCGCAGCTCAGCGGTTCAACCCGCTTCCGCAGGATTCACGGATGATCAGCGCCGGCTCAACCACGAAGGAGCCGCCTTCCGACTGATTGTTAATGAGATCGAACAGCATATGGGCCGCGAGTACACCGAGCCGTTCCTTGTTCTGGCGGATTGTAGTCAGTGTCGGGCTGGTATACTGGCAGGCCTCGATATCATCACAGCCGATGATGGCGACATCCTCCGGCACACGGAGGCCATGCTCCTTCAAGGCGCGGACCGCTCCCAGGGCGAGCAGATCGGAGGCGGCGAAAATGGCTTGCGGCAGACTGCCGGTCTGGATCAGCTGCTTCATGGCGGCGTAGCCGCTGGGCTCGAAGAAATCGTCACCATGCACGAACCATTTGGGATTCATCGTCAGACCGAAACCGGCAATGGCTTTGACATAGCCCGCTTCGCGCCGGTTGGAGATATCCGAATCGGCCGTACTGCCGATGAAGCCAAGCTCCCTGTGGCCGAGCAGATAGAAATGCTCCACCACTTTGGAGGCAATCTGGTAATTATCCGACATCACATAGCCGGATTTCTTGCCGGTCAGCTCTAGGTCAACGCCGATGCAGGGAATATTGCTTCTATCCAGATCCTGTATGGCAGGCTCCATCTGTTGTCCGGAGATAATGACGCAGCCATCCACATGGAAATGCAGGCAACGCGAGAAATAATCGCCGCTGCTGATGAATTTCTCATTGGAAAAGAAGATCAGGTCGTAACCCAGCACGCCCATCTGCTTCTTGAAGGAATTCAGTACCTCTACAAAAAAAGGATGGGTAAACTCCACATTCAGCTCACCGGCAAAAATAACCCCGATCAGATTTGACTTCTTGGTAGCCAGTGTTTTGGCGGAGCTTGAGGGGGTGTATCCGGTTTGTTCGATAATCTCCAGCACTCTTTGCTTCGTTTTTTCGGAAACATCGCTGTAATTATTCATTATTTTCGAAACAGTGGATACAGAGACCCCGGCCATTTCGGCAATTTTTTTGATATTCATCTGCATGCTAAAGTCACCCCCGCTTAATAGTTGTAACAGGGCCAAAAGACGGGTATGCCAGGGTTTCTCAGGCTATAGGGCCGTTCATCGGACACTCGGCTGCTGCTAAGAAATAGTTCTTTCTAGAGTCTATTCAACTTGCCGAAACAAGTCAAAGGTTTATTGCACTCAAGGGATAAGTATGGATATTATCGAAACCGATTTCGATTATTGCAGCTGAGAAATACCCGGCTATGCAATTGTGACGGGTGAGACTGGAAACTAGAGGAGGCATAAAGGAAATGAAAAGAAATGTATCTGCGGTGTTAGCGGCCGCTGTGATCATTACCGGACTATTGTCACCACTGGGCGGCGGAGCGGCAGGCGCTTTGCCTGCGAAGAGTAAGCTGGCAGCTGCGGGGAATGCAACAGCTGCGGTGCAGAACAGAAATTTGACTGCCGCTGAAATGAAAGCGTTTACTGATGTGAGCACGGACAATTGGGCGGCGGATGCCATACAGCGCTGGAGCCGCAGCGGTGTGATCTCCGGTTACGGGGACGGCAGCTTCAGGCCGGATTATCAGGTGACGAGGGCAGAATTCGCGGCCATCATCAACCGCATATTTGGCTACAAGGAAGCAGCAGCCTCACTCCCGGCGGATATACCTGCGGGAGCCTGGTACAGGAACGATATCGCCAAGGCGGTAGCGGCAGGTTATCTAAGTGCAGGGGCAGATAACCATATCCAGCCTGCAGCTAAGCTGAAGCGCGGGGAAGCGGTTGTGGCGCTGCAGAGGATTTTCCGGCTGGAGACTGTCAATCATGCAGGGCCGGTGTATAGCGATCTGGCCGGGGCAGGCAGCGAGGTCATTTCAGCAGCGGATGCATTTACTGCAGCCGGCTATATTCAGGGCTATCCGGGAGGCTTGTTCAAGCCGGACGGAAACATTACCCGCGCCGAGCTGGCCAAGATGGCCGATACGCTGGTGCAGGAGCTTCAGTCCTCTGGCGGGGAAGTGAAGCTGGGGACGGTGCAGGGGAATGTGGTGCTGAACCATGAAGGAGCTACGCTCAAGGACAGCATAATTGAAGGCAATCTCTATCTTACCGAAGGTATCGGAGAAGGGGATATCCGTATTGAAGGTGTGCAGGTTAAAGGCACAACCTATATCCGCGGCGGCGGTGAACACAGCGTGACCCTTGCGGACAGCAGTCTCGGCACTATTCAGGTTGCTAAGCCCCGAGGCACAGTCCGCATTGTTGCCAGCGGGACCACAACAGCGGGAACCATACAGCTGAACTCAGGTGCCATCCTTGAAGAAGGCAATCTCACCGGAGAAGGATTCACCAATGTTGTATTGCCGGCGGGGGAGAAAACGGTCACCCTTAAAGGAAACTATGGAGTGGTTTCCACCGCAGATCCGGCAGGAAGCCGCATTGCACTGAACATCTCCGGCAAGCTCGCTAAGCTGGTGTGGGGAGCCTCCGGCACGATTGTGCTGATGGACAAAGCGCAGGTGGCCGAGCTGCTCATTAAAGCCGGGGCTAAAGGCTTGACGATCCAGGGCAGCGGCAGCTTCGGCACCGTGCTGAATCAGGCGGATGATGTTACTGTAGGCGGCTTTGCCCTCAAGCAGGGCAGCAGCACGAATCTGAATCCGGCTGCACCGCTGGCCAGCCAGCCTCCTGCTGCCGCAAGCGGCGGAGAGACTGCCGCTACGGCTACACCGGCTGTGACCCAGACGCCGGAAGCTACACCAGCGCCGACGCCAGTGGTAACGCCGGAGCCGACACCGGAAGCTACACCGGAGCCGACGCCGAAAGCTACGCCGGAGGCAACACCGGAATCTACGCCGGAGCCGACGCCGAAAGCTACACCGGAGCCGACGCCGAAAGCTACACCGGAGCCGACGCCGAAAGCTACACCGGAGCCGACGCCGAAAGCTACACCAGAGCAGACGCCGGAGGCAACACCAGCGCCGACGGCAACACCGGTAATTACGCCGAGTCCGCTGCCTACATCGACCCCGTTGCCGGAAGTCACACCAACTCCGGTACCGACCAGCGATCCGTGGACTCTAGTGTGGAATGATGAATTCAACGACGGTTCTATTGATCCGGCTAAATGGACTTATGACCTTGGAGACGGAACCATAGTCGGCAATCCGGGCTGGGGAAACAATGAGCTGGAGTATTACACGAACGACGTGAAGAACGTGAAGGAAGAGGACGGCAAGCTGGTCATCACCGCGCGTAAAGAAACAGTAGGCGGTAAACCGTATACCTCCTCACGGATCAAAACAAAGGGATTGTACAGCAAACTGTACGGTAAATTCGAGATCCGGGCGAAAGCACCGACCGGCAAGGGGCTCTGGCCGGCGATCTGGATGCTGCCGGAAGATTACACCTACGGCAATTGGGCTGCCTCCGGAGAGCTGGATATTATGGAAGGCTGGGGCAGCCGGCCGAATGTGGTTGCCGGAACCATTCACTATGGTTCCCAGTGGCCGGATAATGTCTATTCCGGCAAGGAATATGTGCTGCCGGGCAATTCCACGATTGAAGATTACCACACCTACTCCATCGAGTGGGAGCCGGGGGAAATCCGCTGGTATGTGGATGAAGTCTTATTCTCCACCAAGAATGACTGGTACAGCAAGAGCAGCGGCCAGCCGGCAATGAATGCGTATCCGGCACCGTTTAACCAGAGATTCCACCTTCTGATGAACCTGGCGGTAGGCGGTAACTTTGACGGTGACCCTACAGAGGATACAGTATTTCCGAGTTCCATGGAGATTGACTATGTCAGAATATATGAGCTGACCGGACGCGAGTACCGGGAACCGGTACCGGTTGAGTTTGAGAAGGAGCCTTATCTGGAGGGAGCTAAGCTGCCGCTTGAGGGCGGCAACTTCATTTATAACAGCGGCTTCACCGAACAAGTGGAAGGCGATGCCGGAATGGGCATTCCGAATACAGCGCACTGGGTATTGTACAAGGATGAAGGAGCGGATGCAGCTCTATCGGTTGAGCCGATAGGCGGGCAGAATTTCCTCAAGGTGAACATCAGCAGCGCCGGCGGAAATTCTTATTCGATTCAGCCACAGGCCATCGTTTCAGTCGCGAAGGGAAGATACTACAAGCTGAGCTTCGATGCCAAGACGGATACGGCGCGTGATATTAGCGTCCGGCTGACAGGCGGGGCGCCGCTGGGATTCCCGTCGTATTCACCGGCGTTCAAAGCTGACCTGACACCGGAGATTCAGCATTTCGAGACGATGTTCCAAATGAAGGAGAGCTCGGATAACGCAGCGCGGATCGAGTTCAATATGGGCACCAATGCATCACCGGTATGGCTCGGTAATGCCAGGCTCGAAGAGATTGAGAGTATCCCCTTCGATCATGACAGTGCCAAACCGCCGCTCGGAAGCGGCAACCATCTCTACAATGGCAGCTTTGATCTGGGCGAGCCGGACCGGCTGAGCTATTGGCATACCACGGCTGCAGGTGGTGCAGCGGTGCTTCCGGTTGTGGTAGACCCGGGCGTCCTCAAGCTTGAAATTTCAGGCGGGGATGGCGGCAGCGCTGACGTTGCATTGCTGCAGAAGGGAATCTTCCTGGTGCAGGGGCACGATTATAAGCTGACTTTTGAAGCCGAAAGCGCCTCCCCACGGACAGCAGTAATTGAACTGCAGGGCAATAACGGGCAGGTATACGCTTCACAGCCCGTGCAGCTTACAGCAGACAAACAGCAGGTAGAGGCGGTGTTCACGAACCTTGCAGGAGCAACGGATCATCTGGGTCAATTCGTCCTGCGGCTTGGCGGGACTGCCGGAACCGTGTATGTGGATAATTTCGTTCTGCTGCGCACCAGCTTCTATTATGACCCGGCCCTGACCTATTACCCATTGCTGAACGGGGACTTCAGCTTCGGCCTGAACAGCTGGGAGCGGCTGGTTACGGAAGACGGCGGGCAGAGTGCAGCGGCGGCAGTGGACGGAGCGGTGAAATTCAGCATTACGAATACCGGTAATCAGCCGTATTCGGTCATGCTGTTCCAGAATGGCCTGAAGGCAGCCGCAGGCTCGGATTATGTGGTCGAATTCGATGCCAGTTCCAGTGTCGCACGCCAGATCAGCGTGAAGGCGGAGAATGCGAAATACATCCCTTCGCTGGATAAGACAGTGGATGTATCACCGGCAACGGGGCATTACAGATTCGAATTCCGGCAGACAACGAATGATACGCTTTCGCTGAAATTCCTGCTTGGCAAGGTGGGCGATATGAGCGTTCCGCAGAGCCATGACATCATCATCGATAATGTGAAGTTCGAGATCAAGGACGCGCCGGCCAAGCCGCAGGAGCTGCTCGCAGACAGCACCGGTAACCGGGTGTCGCAGCCGATCGAGCTTACCTTCATAGAGAAGGGAGACTGGTCCGGCAAAATTAATGCCGTGAAGGTGGACGGTGTCACGCTCGCGGATGAACTTTACAGTCTGAAGCCCGGCGCGATTATCATCGGTGCCGCAGCATTCCCGGCAGAGGGCAGCTATAAGATTACCGTGGAAGCTGACGGTTATGTAGGCTCAAGTGTCGTTCAGGCCATTCTGGCCAATGACAACAATCTGGTGGTCAACGGTTCATTCACAAGCGGTGACTCGGGTTGGTCGACATGGTCCGGGGGAGGCGGAGTCTCAAACTTTAAGGTGAACGAGGGTGTGGCAGAGATAGAGATTGCCGCTGCCGGCGGCGATACCTGGAGTACACAGTTCTATCAGGAGCATATCAAGCTGGAAGCAGGCAAAACCTACGAGCTGAGCTTCAAGGCCAAATCTACGGTTGCGCGGCAGATTATTGTGGAGTACAGCGGAACCTCGGCCCAGTCAGCTCAAGCGAAGTTTGATGTCACGGCAACCTGGGCGACTTACAGCGCGCAGTTCAGTGTTACGAATGACATCCCGCTGAAGCTTAACTATCTGATCGGCAAAACCTTAGGTGAAGATGGGACGGCAAACAGTACGGAGCACACGATCTCCTTCGACGATATTGTAGTCAAAGAGGTTACAGGCGGTCCTGTCATCGAACCTGCCAGCGGCACACTGGATAACGGAACCTTCAATGCGGATCAGGGCATTAAGGGCTGGACGCAATACTTCGACGGACCCGGCTCAGCCGCAGTCCAGAACGGCGAACTGGCGGTCTTACTGAATTTTACCGGAATAGCCAACTTCGCTGCACAAGTCGATTATAGAGACCTGAAGCTTGTGCAAGGCAAGACCTACACCCTGACCTTCAAGGCCCGCTCGGATGTGAACCGGCTGATTGAAGTGGCCGTTGAACATTTCGGCCCGGATTACAATAAGTATTTACCGGTGACAGCCATTGCTCTGACCGGTGAGATGGAGGCGTACAGCTTCACCTTCACTATGAATGACAGCACCGATGCGGGTGCACATCTGGTATTCCTTATGGGGCTCATTGACGGAAACAGCGCACAGACCAACACGGCCATCCAGGCCGGCAACCATATTTATATCGATGATGTCAGTCTGGTTGAGAAACTGTAACAGTAAAATAACAGAGAACGATAAACGGCCGCGATCCTTGAATTTAAGGATCGCGGCCGTTTGCATTTGTACGGATAGGATTAACGTATATGGCTGATATTATTCTTTAGGGATCAATTCAAAAATCTTGCCGGTCTCCAGCGCTTCGATCAGCTTCAGCAGCCAGCGGTAATATTTGATCGCTTCCTCAATTTTGGCCTCATCGGTCAAAAGCAGACGTCCGATGTCCGGCTCGTCCGAATATTCTTGCTTCATCTGCTGGATCTCGGACAATGATTTGTTAAGTGCAGTCATATTACCCTCGACTGCTTTTCTCCATTTAATGGAGAAGTAGTCGCTGAAGTTCTGATGCCAGTCCGGGACCACCTCGAACAGATCCTTGCGGGTGCCTTTTCCCCAGACTTTATCGATCATCTTCAGATCCAGCAGCGTGCGCACACCGGTACTCATCGATGTCTTGCTCATACCCATAGTGCTGCTCAGTTCGTCCAGTGTAACCGGACCCTGATTGAAATACATGTAACCGTATAAATGCCCAATGGACAAGGTAATTCCGTACAAATCCATATTTTTACCGATGGAATCGATGACCCGCTCACGGACTTTGCTGATTCTCTCTATTTGTTCGGGCAGAAGCCCCTCTAAATCGTTCATGATGTCCCTCCTGAGGAATAGGCTGACAGGCAACAAACCTCTCCAATGTATTGTAATCAAATCCGCTGCTATAAGTAAAGAATTCATCTGGAACGGAATATGGCGTTAAACAGAGTATTCTATACGTAAAGTTCGTAAAGTTAAAACTGTACACTAAATTTTAAGCGAATATGCGCTTTGCGTCTCTTTTCACAAGTCCGTTACACTAGGTCAGGAGAACTAACCTGAAATATTAAGGGGAGAGAAGGAGGTCACCATGGCAATTATAGAGGTGAAACAGCTTACCAAAGTATTCGGTCATGATGCGGTACGGGCACTTCCATTATTAGAACAAGGCTGGTCCAAAGAGAAGATTGCCCGGGAAGCCAAGCTGACGGTTGGCGTGAATAAAGCCGAATTCAGCATTGAAGAAGGAGAAATATTTGTCATTATGGGATTGTCGGGCAGCGGTAAGTCCACGCTCGTCCGGTTATTGAACCGGCTGATTGAGCCCACTGGGGGCCAGGTATTGTTCAAGGGCAAGGATGTTGTCCAGATGAATCCGGAGCAGCTAAGAGAGTTCCGGCGCAAGAATATCGGCATGGTCTTTCAAAAGTTCGCGTTATTCCCGCACCGCAGTGTGCTGGCCAATGCTGAATACGGACTGGAAGTGCAAGGTGTGGAGAAAAGCAAGCGAACCCGTCTTGCCATGGAGGCACTTGAGCTGGTCGGCCTTAAGGGCTGGGAGCATCACCGGCCGGATCAGCTGAGCGGCGGCATGCAGCAGCGTGTCGGTCTGGCCAGAGGGCTGGCCAATGATCCGGATATCCTGCTGATGGATGAGGCCTTCAGTGCGCTTGATCCGCTGATCCGCAAGGATATGCAGCAGGAGCTGCTGGAGCTGCAGGCCCGGGTGAAGAAGACCATTGTATTCATCACGCATGATCTCGATGAGGCGCTGCGGATTGGTGACCGGATTGCACTGATGAAGGACGGCGTCATTGTCCAGATCGGTTCGCCGGAAGAGATCCTCATTCAGCCTGCGAATAAATATGTAGAACGATTCGTTGAGGACGTCGACTTGTCCAAGGTGCTGACAGCCGCTCATGTCATGCGCCAGCCGGAGATGATCCGTCCGGAACGCGGACCCCGGGTAGCCCTGCAGCTTATGCGGGACAGCGGAGTATCCAGCCTGTATGTGGCGGATAATGAAATGAAGCTCCAAGGTGTAATTACAGCGGAGAATGCGGCACAGGCACTGAAAGAGAACCGGAGCATTCTGGAAGTCATGCAGCGGGAGATTCCCCGTGTACGGCCGGATACCCTGCTGAATGACCTGTTCGAGATGATGTCGGAGACGCATCTGCCGGTTGCCGTAGTAGACGAGGGTGACAAGCTGAAGGGCATTGTCATCAAGGGAGCCGTGCTGTCCGCACTTGCCGGTAATGCGGTTCCGGAAGGAGGGCTTGGTTCATGAATTTACCCAAAATACCGCTCGGAAAGGGCGTAGAATGGCTCGAAGACTGGCTGACAACTTATTTCGGCCCCTTCTTCGATCTCATTCATGCTGTGATCGGCGGAATGGTAAGCGGCATTGATGCGGCGCTAACATTCCTGCCCGCGATTGTGCTGACCATACTTATCGCCGCTCTGGCATATTGGATCGGCAAATGGCGGATGGCATTGTTCGCAGTGATCGGGCTGCTGCTGATTGATAATCTCGGATTATGGGACCCCTCAATGCAGTCGCTGGCCCTTGTGCTGACGGCTTCCTTGCTGGCTGTAATTATCGGGGTTCCGCTGGGCGTGCTCTGTGCGCAGAGCAAGACCTTCCAGAATATTGCTACGCCTATACTTGACTTTATGCAGACGATGCCGGCGTTCGTATATCTGCTGCCTGCGGTATCGTTCTTCTCTCTGGGTGTAGTGCCAGGGGTGATTGCTTCTATTATATTTGCTATCCCGCCAACCATCCGTCTAACGAACCTGGGTATCCGGCAGGTATCGCCGGAGCTGGTGGAGGCTGCGGATGCCTTCGGATCCACAGCAGGACAGAAGCTGTTCAAGCTGCAGCTGCCGATTGCCCTGCCGACTATTATGGCCGGTATTAACCAGACCATTATGCTGTCACTGTCGATGGTCGTAATCTCGTCCATGATCGGCGCCCAGGGTGTCGGAGCCTATGTGTACCGTGCGGTATCACAGGCCAAGACGGGGGCAGGCTTCGAAGCGGGGATTGCCATTGTTATTATTGCGATATTGCTGGACCGTCTGACCCAGAAGCTGTTCAAGCCCAAACAACAAGGATAGAGGAGTGTTTAATTCATATGAGTAAATTTAAATCGATGAAACTGAGCCAGCTTGGCTTGATTATGCTATTGATGATGGTTGTTGTTATTTCCGGATGCTCGTCCAAGGATAATTCTTCGGTGAAGCTGGCTTATGTAGCCTGGGATTCGGAAATTGCCAGCACGAACGTGGTTAAGGAAGTACTGGAATCGAAGCTTGGCGTTACGGTAGAAATGCTCCAGGTCGATGCCGGTCCAATGTGGGCAGGGATTGCTGACGGAAGTGCGGATGCGATGGTAGCCGCCTGGCTGCCGGGTACCCATGCTTCCTATCTGGAGAAATACGGCAATGATATCGTAGATGCCGGTGTGAATCTGGATGGAACGAAGACTGGACTTGCCGTTCCCGCTTATATGGATATTAATTCCATCGAGGACCTGAAGAATGCGGAAGTTGCGGCTTCGCTGGATAACATGATTATCGGAATCGAACCGGGTGCCGGAATTATGACGGCTACTGAAGCCGCAATTGAAGCGTACGGATTAAGCGATTATACGCTGCTAGAGAGCTCTTCGGCGGCGATGGCACAGGAGCTGCAGAAAGCTTTTGACAACAATGAACCGATCGTAGTTACCGGCTGGACCCCGCACTGGATGTTCGCGAATATGGACCTGAAATATCTTGATGATCCCAAGAATGTATACGGCGGTGCTGAGCAGATCCATACTATGGTACGAAAAGGCCTGCAGGATGATATGCCCGATGTGTATCTGTTCCTAAGCCAATTCAAATGGACCGCAGACGATATGGCTCAGGTTATGGTCAAGATTCAAGGCGGACAATCGCCGGAGGAAGCGGCCAAAGATTGGGTCGATAACAATGAAGCCAAGGTGAATGAGTGGATTACCGGAGTGAATTTGTAGAGATTGTTCAGCGAATCAGCTATTTGGCAGAGAAGATCGATGTGTGCTATGATTGAAAGAACATAGGCTACAATTCTGTAACTTGTACGCTAACGACTGTTCTTTAGATGTACATATCATAAGCAAACTCATTCAACAAACACCCCGAGAGGGGTGTTTTTCTTGAAAAGATAAGAATGTATATGCTTCGCGTAATAAATGTTCCTTATCTTTCTCGCTGAAACGGTACCGTCCTTATTAAAGGACGGCAACGCCGTTTCCACTTGAGATTCACGAAACAAACGTTAATGAGCGATTCCCTTATGTTCAGTATGAAATCAGGAGACAGCTGCTGCAAGGAGTCAGGAAAGGGGAGAACTCCGTGACCGAGACCATTAATGCCTGGATCGACTGGCTGCTGCAGAGTCTTGGATTGAGCGGCCCTTCCATTCTATTCGCTACCGTTCCGCTGGCGGTACTGCAAAGTTTATTCGGATTTTTCCCACTAGCGATCCTGATTGTGCTTCACGTCTCTGTATTTAATGTTATTGGCGGGATGATTGTCAGCTGGCTGGCCTGTAATATTGGTGCGGTGCTCGTCTACTTCCTGTTCCGGCGCTATCTTTCGGAGTGGTTTGACCGGAAATGGGGATATAAGCTGAAGCGCTATGACAAATGGCAGATGTATCTGGACCGCTACGGCATCTGGACCCTGGTGCTGCTGCGTACGATTCCGATTGTGCCGAGCAATATTATCAATCTGATGTCGGCCGTTTCTCCGATTAAGCCTGCTGCTTTTATCTGGGGGACGGTGCTTGGGAATCTGTCTTACATCTGGCTGTTTGGAACGATCAGCTCCTCGCTGATTGTCCCCCGGGAGGAGTGGAACGGATTCCTTACGTGGTATGCGGTGTTTATGGTAATTCTGATCGCTATTTTTGTCCGCCGTCACTGGGGGCATCTGCAGGAGGATAAGCGTAAGCGGATGGGGTAGGAGGCAATATAGATTAAACTTAAGATTTTAAGTAAAGAAGTATTCGTAACTGCGGTGAATATTTGGACTTCCGGCCGCTGTTGTCTACAGATTTCTTGATTTGTACAACCTTTAGCGGTAGAAATCCGTAGACAAAGGCGGACGCTTCCGCTCCTACAGTTCCAAAATTCCCCTCCGTCACTCCCTTCTCCAACTCAAATTCCAGTTCAATCTATATAAAGGATAAAAGGAAGTAGAAGCGTAGAGCAGTTCTTCGGTGTTACACCGGGAACTGCTCATTTTCGTTAAAAAGGATAAGTGTCTTCACTGCTTTCCCACATTGTGGGGTTATTTTGCGTTCGTCCCGAATAGCCTATAGTACATGGGCGGCTTGACCGCAGGAATGTCGGGAGGGACTGCAAGGCATGGGCAGAATCAGAAAATGGGGGAACCGGCGGGCAGGCGTACCATTCTTCGGGCGTCTGCGTCTGCCGAGGTTCAGCTGGAGCGGGCTGCCGAGATCGGCCGGGCGCAGCCCGGCGTTCAAGGCCAAACCGTCGAAGGCAGTCTTCCGGCCGCCGGGTTCGGGAGCAAGATTCGCGGCGAAACCTTCAAGGTCCGGGGCGGGGGCATCAAGCCGGGGCGGTGTATTCGTGGCGAAGCCTTCTAGGTCGGGAATCCGGCCGGACAGGAAAGAAGCGGGTTATGAGACGGCTTCGCCCGGTGCGGGAGCAGGCGCTCCGGGCTACCGTGTCTGGCGCAAAGCCAGCCGGAGCGGGGGATTCAGCCTGTTCCGCGGCCGGGAGGGGAAGAAGCAGGAGGCCGTGGCCGGGAAAGGCCGGAAGCCGCGCCGCCGGGGCAGATTCTGGATCATCCTGAGTCTGCTGCTGATTCTGGCTGTGCTTCAGGGGCTGCGTTATGTGGAGCAGCATTTGAAGCCGCCGATCCTCCATCTGGCGCAGATCCGGGTGAAGCAAATCGCTACGGAATCCATTAACAAGGCGATTACTTCCCAGGTTGCGGACGGTGGGAACGCGGAAGCGCTGATTGACTGGAAGACGGATAAGAACGGCAAAATATCCGGGTTCATGCTCAACTATAAGGAGCATATGCGGATTACTTCACAGGCGGCCGAAGTCATCCAGTCCACGCTGCAGGAGCTGCATAACCAGACGGAGCATATTCCGCTGGGCCAGGCGCTGGGCAGTCCGCTGATTGCCTCATTTGGGCCGGATATTCCGATCAAAATCGAACCGCAGGGCGCGGTAAAGGTGGAACTGAACACGCGGCAGCAAAATGCCGGCATCAACATGATTCTCGTTGAAGTCTTTATTCATATTGTTACCGAGGTAGCGGTTGTCATTCCGTTTGATATGGAGCCGCAGATCGTGGACACAGAAATTCCTGTCTCCTACCTGATGGTTGTCGGCGATGTCCCGATGTACTATTACGACAATCAGGGCCAGCCTGTCGGCGAGAACGGCAGCAGCGCGCCGGGAATAGCTATTCCCGCACCTTCACTGAACACGGAGAAGAACGGAACTGGCGTAGACGGCACAGTACCTGATGAAAGCGGCTCAGGCGGAAATACGAACAGCGGAGAGAATAACACACCGGCCGGGAGCGGCAACTCTGCGCCTAGCACAAACGCCGAGAATGCCGGGGCCAATGCGGGCGGCGGAGAGTAATGGGATATAGATTGGTAGAACATATAAGTGGAAAAAATCCATCTGCTGTTGGCAGAATCTCTGATTCCGGTGACTTAGTTGGAAAAACGGCACTTAATTTCAGCCGGATTCGCTGACGGCGGGGATATAGACAGGATTAAGTGTCATAAATCCAATTAATTTCTGTAAGGCAAGCAAACTGGAAGGATTAAGTGGAGAAAATCCACTGCTTACGTTGAAGGGTCAGGGACAGCGATAATGCGGGCCTGCGGGCGTTTAAGTGAGAATAAAAAAGACTATAATTTGCAAGCAAGAGTCGCCAAAGAAATGGGCGGCTCTTCTGTATTTGCTCGGACAGGAACGTTAGCCTCTCTTAACGCGGCATAGAACAGTGAAAACATCGTACCAGATTGCTGTTTACGTATCAGGAACGTAGCCTCTCTTAACGTGGCATAGAAACGTGAAAACATCGTACCAGATTGCTGTTTACGTGACAGGAACGTTAGCCTCTCTTAACGCGGCATAGAAACAGCTTCTCTCCCGGACTCCGCGCACGCTCCCAATAATAGTCCACCAATCCAATATTAATGCACTATGAATAAGCCGGAACGGATTTTATAATAAGGGCAAAGATGCGGCTGATATGTAATTCAAACCAATTCGGGGGGCTGAGCATAGTGAGAATATTGATCGTGGATGATGAGCCCAGACATCTCAGAGGGATGGTCAATCTGATTGGGCGGCTGCGGCCGGAGGACCAGGTGGTGGCGGCGAAGGATGGCTTGTCGGCCATGGAACTGGTGAAAGCCCACGGCCCGGAAGCCATATTGACGGATATCCGCATGCCTGGCATGGATGGACTTGAATTTCTGGAACGGCTTAAGGTAGAAGGCATTAAAACCAGGGTTGTAATGGTATCCGCTTACAATCTGTTCGAGTATGCGCAGAAGGCGGTTCGTCACGGCGCTTTTGATTACCTGCTGAAGCCGGTGGAGATTGGGAAAATTGCGGAGGTCTTAAGCCGGATCGACCTTCAGCTGACAGCGGAACAGCAGCAGTACCGCGAAGAGGAAGAGCTGCAGCACCGCCTGAAGCTGGCTTCTTCCGCCTACCTGAGCCGGTTGATACTGTCCTGGCTGAACGGCAGTGCGGCCCCGGAGGAGCTGGAGGAGCTGAACCGTTATGAATGGATGCGGGAGAGCGGTGTAGCTGTGTATTCGGAGCTGCAGCACCGCCGGAACAGCGGGGAACAGCAGGACAGCGGCTCTTTCGTCCGCTCTCTGGAGCAGGCCTGGTCTGAGTGGGGGGAGGCCATAACCGTTCCCTTAAGCGGGATGATGGAGGACGGCGTTCAGGCGGCCGTGACCTTGATTACGCTGGAAGCGCTTACCCAAGGCAAGCGGGAGGAGGCCCGCTACATCGCCCAGTCTTTAGCGTCTGAGTGGGCGCATGCGGGACAGCTTGCCCACGGGATTGGGCCGCAATGCCATTCCCTGCTTGCCGAAGCGCCGCGGTCGTATCTTGCAGCCAGGACGGCCAACAGCTACAATTTCTACGATTTCCGGCAGGGATTGCTTTTTGCGGATGAGCTTATTTCAACACCCGGGGCTGGAGCTCCTGACTGGGGCAGGCTGTATGATGCTTTGAAAATGGACGATGCTGCCCTTGTTCAGGAGGTCTGCGCTGAGACCGTCTATCAGCTCGCGGACGCTGGACAGGCCAGTCCCATGCTGCTGAAGGAGCAGGCATCGCTGATGCTGCTGCAGATCCGGAGTGACCATCAGGATATTCTGGACAAAAAGACGGGGCAGATGCTGACCGATACGGCCACGCTGCTGATCCGTTCATGCAGCTCCTACCAGGAATTAATGACCAAACTTAACCATGCGCTCCGGGAAGCGCATCTAGCCCTGGCCTTATCCAGACAGGATAAGAGTGAGGTGGTCATCGCGGAATGCCTGGGCTGGATACAGGGGCATACGAAAGAGAACCTTACCCTGGAACGGGCAGCCGAGCATTTCCATTTTAACCCCTCCTATTTCAGTACGCTGATCAAGAGCAGGACGGGCAAGACCTTCTCCGAGCATGTGACGGCGGTCCGTATGAAGCGGGCCAAAGAGCTGCTTGCAGCGGAGCAGTTCAGAGTATACGAAATTTCCCTGGAATGCGGATTTCAGGATACGAAATATTTTTGCCGTGTATTCAAGAAATATCATGGCATGTCGCCAAAAGCTTATAAGCACGCACTTTCGCAAAGGAAACGGGAGGCATGAAGATCACCTTCCGTTACCGGCTGCTGGCAAGCTACATCTTGCTGATCGCGGTTCCCCTGCTCGTACTGGGGGCATTGTTCTACCGGACCAGCCTGAAGATTATCACGGAGCAGGCGCAGAAGAATGTGTATGAGATTGTCAAAAAAAATAATGAAGTCATGGACACAAAGCTGCGGATCGTGGACCAGAACAGCATGTCCTTATTTCTCGATAAGGATCTGTTCCGAATTTTCAGCCAGCTGGACCCCGCGAACCAAGTGGAGCTTTTTGCAGCGGACCGGCAGGTGACGGCAGTGCTCGGCAAAACCTTTTCCCAGAACCAGGATATCTATGCCTACCAGCTATGGACCTCATACTTTACCTTCGGACAAACGCTGCCGCAAGGAGACCCGGTTCAATCGGATATATACGATCTGGCCCGGCAGGCAGGGGGGAAGCTGGTATGGATTCCTACCTATGATTTCGTATCTATGTTCAACCAGCCTTATCTGGAGGACGGGAATCTGGAGTTCCGTTATTTGTTCTCGGCCACACGCGTGCTTGATTTCACCTATCTAAGCAATACGAAGCTGGAGAAAATGGATGCCGGGGTGGAACGCCCTGTACTTGCCATTAGCTTCAAATCCGAGGTGCTTAAATCCTTGTATGAGGACAGTATACCGGGAAGCTCGCGCTATATGGTGCTCGATCCGCATGATAAGGTGGTCGCCAGCAGTGAGCCGGGGGCTGTTGCGCAGACCTATAAGGAGGCGTGGCTGGACGAGCTGCAGCAGGAGAAAAGCGGGGCGCGGAGAATGACGCTGGACGGTAAAGCGGTGATCGTCTGCTTTGACCGCTCGGAGGTTACCGGCTGGATGTCTGTCGTGTGGATTCCGGAAGCAGGACTGGTGAGCAGCCTTGTGCCGGTGATCCGCGCTTCCATTACTGTCATGGCCGTTGTGATGGGGATTGTGGCGCTTATCCTCGCTTTTTTCATAGCCGGCAAAATCACCAAACCGATCAAGCGGCTGTTAAGCGCGATGCGATCGGTGGGCGAAGGCGATTTCCAGACCCGCGTGGATGTGGTGAGCAACGATGAGTTCGGCATTCTGACGCAGCGCTTTAACCGGATGAATGACCGGATCCATCTGCTCGTGACAGAGAATTACGAGACCAAGCTGAAGGAAAAGGAAGCCGAGATTCAGGCGCTGAACATGCAGATGCATCCGCATTTCCTGTACAATACCCTGAATGTGATGAACTGGACGGCGATTGAGAATGATCAGCAGGAGCTCAGCAAGATGCTTGTCTGCCTGTCCAATATGCTGCATTATACTTCGAGGAAGACATGGGGCGCCGTTCCTTTGTCCGAAGAAATGAACTGGATGAATAACTATTTCTATATTATGTCGATCCGGTTCGAGGACAAGTTCACTGTAGAGTATGATATGGACCCGCGGCTCTTCGAATACGAGGTGCCACGGCTGCTGTTCCAGCCTTTTGTGGAAAATGCGATTCTGCATGGCTTCGATCAGACCGAATCGGGCGGCATCATCGGAATCCGCGGCTGGATTAACGGCAGAACCCGGCATTACGAGGTGGCCGACAACGGCCGTGGCATGAGCCAGGCGACTGTAAATGCGATTCTGCACCAGAAAGCATCTTCCGTGGGCATTAAGAATACCATTGACCGCATTCAGATGACCTATGGCGGCGAGTACGGAATCACCATCTTCTCTTCTCCGGGAAAAGGAACAAAGGTGGCCATTACACTCCCGCTGTAAACCCAATCACAGTCCACCAATCCAAAGAGATTAGGGTTATGTAAGCGCTATCCTGTAATTTATAATAAAGGCATCATAGACTGCAGCTATGAACCCGTTGAACTTAGAAATCGAGAGGGGCTCGGAATATGTTGCTACCAAGAAAACCGGTCTTCATTACATTGGCTCTGATTCTGATGCTAGCTGCTGTGCTGTCTGCGTGCTCGAAGTCGGGTACAGCAAGCCCTGAGACTTCCGCGCCTTCCGGAAATACCGGATCGAAGGAGAACATTACGCTGCGGATGACTGTATGGGGATCACCGGAAGAAGTGGCTCCTTACAAAAAAGCCATCCAGAATTTCGAGGCCAAGCATACAAATGTCAAGGTTGAGCTTCAGCATATTGCCGCTGATTATGATACCAAGCTGACGACCATGGTCGCCGGAAATGATGTTCCGGATATTGCCATGATGGAATCGGGTACGATTGCCTTTCCGATGGCGGAGCAGGGCAAATTCTATAATCTCCAGGAATTTCTCGATACGGATGCCGACATCAGTCCGGATACGCTGGTTCCCAATATTACCTATTCACTGGAGCCGGGCAATGTAATTGGAATCGGACCAGGGCCGGAATCCTTCGGACTGTTCTACAATGAGGATATCTTCAAGGAAGCCGGAATAGAGCCTCCCCCGTCGAATGTGACGGATGCCTGGACCTGGGATGAATTCGTCGAGGTTGCCAAGAAGCTGACTGTGGACACCAATGGCAAAACAGCAGCCGACCCGGACTTCGATCCCAAAAAAATTAAGCAATATGGCGCAAATCTCTCCACCTGGTGGGGGGTATACAGCAACTTTATCTATTCCAACGGCGGGGATTTCATCTCGGTGGATGGCAAGACCTTCGCGCTTAACCAGCCGGAGGCTGTTGAAGCCCTCCAGAAAATAGCCGATCTGATGAATGTGCACCATGTATCACCCTCGCCTGTACAGTCGAAGAATATTCCGGCAACGAATGTAGCTCTCCAGACCAAGAAGGTAGCGATGACGGTGGACGGGCAATGGGCAAGCGCAGGCCTCGCCCAGTCAAAGTTCAACTTTAACGTCGGGGTCATGCCTGTAATGAAGGAGCCGGTAACCACCGTGGTCTGCGGCATGTTCTCCATCTTCAAATCCACCAAGCATCCACAGGAGACCTGGGAGCTGCTGAAGGCGCTGCTCGATCCTGAAGCTTCCATTGATATGCTTACAGCCGGAACATGGATGCCTTCTCCCAAGGACTGGTACACCGATCCGGCGCTGCTCGCCAAATGGACAGAGAATCTGGATGCCAGACCCTCCGGCTATAAAGAAGCCATCGTCGATGTAATCTTGACCAAAGGGCACCAGACGCCGACCGGCTATGTGAAGAATTTCAACAATATTATGGATCTGGTTAATCCCGCCCTGGATAAGGTGTGGCTCGGCCAGCAAACCGCCCAGGAAGCGATGGACTCGATTGCCGTAAAGGCCCAGGCCCAAGTTAAGGGACGCCGCGATATCAAGGAGTAATCAACTGCGAAACTAGCAGTAAGGAGCGGCGTCCGATGCCTCGTTCGCCGTTCTTTTTGCAAATATAAGAATTTATATGCTTACGCTTTAAATTATCCTTCTATTTCACGCTGAAACGGTACCGTCCGTCTAAAGGACGGCAAAGCCGTTTCTACTTGCGAAATTCGAGACTGGAGGCCGGTATGCGAAAGGGAATGTTCTATGGGCTGCTGTTCACCGCCCCCGCCATACTTGGATTTGCCATTTTTACGCTGGGTCCCATGATCGCAAGCCTGGTTCTCAGCCTGACCAACTATAATGTGTTCAAGGATCAGACGTCTTTTGTCGGTCTGGATAATTTCGTGCGGCTGTTCTCAGGTGAGGATGAGCTGTTCTATAAATCGCTGGGAATCACCTTTTATTTCGTCGTGCTGCGTGTGCCTGCAGTTATTCTTATTTCCTTCGGCATCGCGCTTCTGCTCAATCTCAATGTAAAGGGAAGAGCCATCTTCCGTACGATTATCTATCTTCCGAGCATTGTTCCGGCGGTGGCCTCGGCCATGATCTGGATGTGGCTGCTCAATCCCGATCTGGGCCTCATCAATTCGCTGCTCAGCCGGCTGCATCTGCCGACCAGCGACTGGCTGTACGGGGAGAGCAGTGTCATCCCGTCAGTGGTTCTTACCACGCTATGGGGCATCGGCAGCACGGTGATTATTTTTCTCGCCGGACTTTCCGGTATCCCCCGGCAGTATTACGAAGCGATTGAGGTGGATGGAGGCGGCTGGTTCCGCAAGCTGAGCCACGTGACAGTTCCGATGGTCACCCCCACGATTTTTTTCAATACAATCATGACCATAATCGGCTCCTTTCAGGTCTTCAACGAAGCTTATATTCTGACGCAGGGGGGACCGAACAACCGGAGTCTGTTCTATGTATTTTATTTGTGGAGGACGGGATTCCGGGATGCCGAGATGGGATATGCGTCTGCGCTGGCCTGGATCTTGTTCATCATTATTCTGTTCTTTACCTTTATCGTCTTCAGAACCTCGAAGTCATGGGTGTATTACGAAGGGGGGGACCGCGCTTGAGGCCATCGAAGCTTTCACTTACCGCAAGCTACGGAGCGCTTATCCTGATCTCTGCCATGTTCGTCATTCCGTTTGTCTGGCTGATCCGCAGCTCGCTGATGAATTTGTCACAGATTTTCACCATGCCTCCCGAATGGATACCGAAGCCGTTTCAGTGGAGCAATTTTCATAAGGCGCTTACGGTGCTGCCGTTCGATGTTTTCTTCAAGAACACGCTGATTATCGTGGTTACGGTGCTTGTGGGGACCGTAATTACCAGCAGTATCGGGGCCTTCGGATTCTCACGGATTCAGTGGAAGGGCCGGGATACGGTGTTTGCCATCCTGATGACCAGCATGATGCTGCCGGCGGCGGTCACGATTATCCCGAGCTTTCTCGGCTGGCAGCTGATCGGTCTATACGATACGCTGTATCCGCTGATTGTACCCGCTTATTTCGGCGGCGGAATCTTCAATATCTTCCTGCTCCGGCAATTCTATCTGACGATTCCGCGAGACTTTGATGAAGCGGCCTTTGTGGACGGGGCGAATTACTGGCAGATCTATACCCGGCTCATCTTTCCTTTAAGCCGTTCCGCGATCATCGTGGTTGCCTTATTCAGCTTTCTGGCCTCATGGAACGATTTCATGGGCCCGCTGATTTACCTGAAAAGCGACAGTCTCTTTACTCTCGCTCTGGGTCTGCAAATGTTCCAGGGTACCTACACCGCGCAGTGGGATCTGCTGATGGCGGCCTCGGCCACCGTCGTTCTGCCCTGCGTCATTGTGTTTCTGGCCGGGCAGCGTTACTTTCTGGAGGGCATTACCTTAACAGGATTAAAAGGATAAAGGAGGCGGGGTACGGAAATGGCAGAGCAACAAGCGAAGCTGCATGCCTGGCAGGGTGTGTCTTTTACGAGTATAACAATTAATGATCATTTCTGGCGGCCGCGCCTGGACGCGCTCCGGCAGACCACTCTGCCGGACTGCTTGTCCAAATGTGAGGATACCGGGCGCATCGATAACTTCGCCAAGGCCGGGGGCCTGATGGAGGGGCATTACGAAGGCAAATATTATAATGACTCGGATGTCTACAAGGTGCTTGAAGGCATAGCCTATGCGCTGATGCCCAGGCGGGATGCGGCGCTGGAAGCTGAAGCCGACCGGATTATCGGGCTGATATCGGCAGCACAGGAAGCGGATGGATACCTTAGTGCTTACTTCACACTGGAGAATCCGCAGGGCAAATGGACGGATATGGAGAAGCACGAGATGTATAACGGCGGCCATTTGATTGAGGCGGCGGTTGCCTATTATGAAGCGACCGGCAAGCGCGGACTGCTGGAGGTGGCCTGCCGTCTGGCCGATCATTATGATGAGGTGTTTGGCCCCGGCAAGCGGCACTGGGTGGAAGGGCATCAGGAGATTGAGCTGGCGCTGGTGAAGCTGTACCGCGTGACCAGGGCCGAGCGCTACTGGAAGCTTGCGCTGTGGCTGCTGGAGGAGCGCGGCCATGGATATGGCGCGGGCGCGATCTGGGACAATCCGGAATGGGGGCCGGCCTATTGTCAGGATGACGTTCCTGTCCGTGAGATTAAGCAGGTGACCGGGCATGCTGTCCGTGCCATGTATATGTACACGGCAATGGCGGATATTGTCCATGCTTCAGGGGATTCCGCTTATGCGGAGGCGCTGCACCGGGTCTGGACCCACACGGTGGAGCGCAACATGTATGTAACGGGCGGCATTGGGCCGTCCAGGCATAATGAAGGCTTCACCTTCGATTATGACCTGCCCAATGAAACAGCCTATTGCGAGACCTGCGCCGCCATTGCCATGGTGTTCTGGAATCACCGGATGAACCTGACGTTCGGAGACGGCAAATACGCCGATGTGGTAGAGCGTGAACTGTACAACGGCGTCTTGTCCGGAATATCCCTGTCCGGGGATAAGTACTTCTATGTCAATCCGCTTGCTTCACAGGGCGGGCATCATCGTGTGCCCTGGTTCGAAACCTCCTGCTGTCCGACCAATCTGGCCCGTTTTCTGCCTTCCCTGGGCCAATACGTCTATGCTACTGCAGAAGAAGGCCTGGTGGTCAATCAGTACATGAACAGCGAGGCAGAGCTTGTGCTGGGCAGCGGACTGGGCGTCAGGCTGAAGCAAAGCACGTTGTATCCCTGGGATGGCCGGATCGAGCTTGAGGTGAACCCTGCAGCAAGTGCCGGCTTCAGTATCCGGCTGCGTGTGCCGGAATGGTGCAGGGGATACCGGCTGAAGGCTGGCGGCGTCAGCATCAGCGGGGCCGGAGCCTTGACGGATCAAGGGTATCTGGTGCTTAACCGGCATTGGTCGCCGGGAGATAGGGTTGTGCTTGAGCTGGATATGCCCGTGAATCTTGTGCGGGCCAAGCCTGAAGTGGAGGCGGACAGAGGGAGGGTTGCCGTTCAGCGGGGACCCGTGGTGTACTGTCTGGAGCAGACGGATCATCCCGGATTGTCCTATGATGCCTGCTCCATTCCGCCCCGGGCGAAGTTCCGGGTGGAACACCTGCCGGAGCTGCTGGGCGGGGTGACGGTGCTGCAGAGCCGGGATGAAGAGGGCAGACCGCTCCGGTTCATTCCCTATTACGCCTGGGACAACAGAGAATCCGGCTTCATGCAGGTCTGGATCCGGGAACAGGAAGAGAACGGACTATACAGCTGTTAATTTGCAGGTTGCGGAGAAAGGAGGGGCGTTCGCTTGCGAGGAATTACGAACCCGATTGTGCCGGGCTGGTATGCAGACCCCGAAGCCAGGACCTATCACGGCAGGCATTATATTTATGCCACCAGATCGTTCACGGAATATACGCGGCAGATGAATCTGGATGCCTTCAGCTCCAAGGACCTGATCCATTGGAAGGTCCATGAGGGCATAATTGAAATGGATGATTTCCCCTGGATCTGGAGAGCGGTATGGGCTCCGACCCAGATTGAGCATAACGGCCGGTATTATCTTGTCTTTGCCTCGAACGATATCCAGAAGGACGGTGAAGCAGGAGGGCTGGAGATTGCCGTTGCGGATGCTCCCGAAGGCCCCTACAGGGGGTACCTCCACCGGCCGCTGATCGGCAAGTTTATTCACGGCGCACAGCCCATTGACGCTCATCTGTTCAAGGATGATGACGGTGCAATCTATCTGTATTACGGGGGCTGGGGACATTGCAACGTGGCCCGGATGAATGAGCAAATGACGGGCTTTGTCCCTTTCCCGGACGGACAAATGATCTGCTCTATTACCCCGCCGGGTTATGTGGAAGGACCGTGCATGATCAGGAAGGACGGTCTGTATTATCTGATGTGGTCGATGGGCGGGTGGACCAACGGGACCTACCGGGTAGCTTATGGCGTAAGCGATAATCCGCTGGGGCCCTTCGATAACAAAGGGACCATACTGGAGAGGCAGGAGCCTCTAGCGGAAGGCCCCGGCCATCACGGATATTTACATCTTCCTGACCGCGATGAATGGCTGATCGTCTATCACCGGAGAATCATCGGAGACCCGGAGCCGGGCAACCGTATGTTATGTATTGACCGAATGGAATTTGATTCCGGCGGAATCAGGCCGGTAGTGATGACCAGCGGGTGGTAAAAGCGACCGCCGCAGCTTGACGTGGGTATCCGCTTGGCGGATACTATCTGCCGAATACGGCATAAACAGTGATACCTGCCCCATCCCGCTCATACATTATAGACAGCACAGTTATGACCATTGGAGTGTGAGTCTGGATGTCCTATGAAGCGATGGATGCAATCCATACAATTGAAACCATGAATACTGTTAAAGCTGTCAGCACGGAACGTCTGGCGGGAAGATACAGCTATCTGGAACGGGAGGGGCTGCTTCCGCTGCCGGTGCAGGGAGGCGTTACGCTTGTGGTGGAGCTGCGGCATGCGCAGTGGTCGGCGGAGTGCCTGCGGCTGCTGCTCCGGCACTCCGGTTCTACCGTGCGGCTGATTGCGGTCCCGATGACTGCTGAATTTCCGCTGCAATGGTTGTCAGAGCAGTTCTCGGGGGAGCCAAATCTGGTATTTCTCCCCTTTGCCGCCGGGAATTATAGGGTGAATGAGGCCTTGGCTTATGCTGAGACCTCTTTTGCCGTTCTGCTGGAGGACCGTGTGATGGTGTCTCCCGGCTGGCTTGGCAATTTGCTGTGGCCGCCTATTGATGATCCTGCGGTGGGCGTGGTAGCTCCCCGTTCCTCCAGTGAACGGGGCGAGGGGCAGGAACAGCTGCATTTTGCCGGATACTCTGAACTGTCAGCTTATGCAGCCCACATCCTGGACAAAAGGCAAGGGGAGTGGAGGTACGCGGAGGTACTGGGCGGGTCCTGTCTGCTTATAGCAAAAGAGCTGCTGCTGAGGGTAGGAGGCTTCGATTCATCACTAGCGGAGCGCAGGCTGATCATTGCCGACTGGTGTCTGCGGGCCCGGATGCAGGGGGCAAGTCTTGCGCTCAGTGATCCGGTATATGTGCATGTCCTTCACCCGCTGGAGGAAGGCGCTGTGATTAACGCAGGCAATGCGTCCTCTGCAGCGGGGGCGCGGGCATACCGCCGGAAATGGAATCTGCAGGGCAGTCCTGCTGATGCGGGTCTGCTCCAGATTCCCGGTGATCTGTCTGCTTGTCTGCCGCAGCCGGCAATTCCGCTGGGCCGGCATACGGCGGAGACTCCGCTTGTGACCACTGTTGTCTATTTCGAAGAAAACTGGACGGCAGCGGATTCGCGTGAGCGGCAGCAGACGCTGCAGGAAGGCCAGAGCTACAGCAATATCCGCTGGGTGTGGGTCCGGGACAGCTGGAGCCAGTCTTTTCCCGAATTTCCGGTGCATGAGCGTGACGCTGTGATTACTGTGCATGGCGAGAAGCCCTGGCTGCACGCGCTGGAGAATATCTCGGCTCTCTATGGCAGCGAAGTCATTGTCTACTTATCTGCCTCTGCGGCATATGACAGCCGTTACATCGAGAAGCTGGTGGAAGTCCTGCAGCATAGCCGGGCGGATATTGTTGTCAGTGCGGATTATGCAGCGGAAGAACCCGGGCAGCGGCCTGGGGCAGGCGGGACTACGCAGCATCTTCCACTTGAACGCATCGCACACAGAAGCGGAGTCACGCCCGGAAGGATTATGAAGCGGGAGGGCTTCTTCCGCAGTCTGGCGCTTATTCCTGATCCGGATCTGTTGGTGGGCTATGCTGGTGAGCCGGCAGGCAGCCAGCATAAGCTTCATCCGTCAGCCCCCGGCGGGGAGGGGGAGGGACACTTATGAACTATATCGTGCTTAGCCGTGTTTCCTGGGAGGATTATGAGTATAAAAGAATGCTGGAGCTGCTCCCGGACCGTGGGGAGGTCTGTTTTGCCGGGCGGATGACGCCTGCCCGGCAGCGGAGCAGCGGGATCAGGTCCGTGACACTGGCCGAATTGTACAGTCTGAATGCCAAAGAATATACGCTGCTTGTCTCTTCGCCTTATTGGCTCCCGGATGTGCTGGCGCTGCAGCCTGCTTATACTGTAGCCCTGCTGGAACTTTGTCCGGAAGGGGAGGATAGTGTTCTCTGGGACAAATACAGTGCGCTGCTCGCGGCGAAGGCCGATCTGGCGGGAACCACGTCAGAAAGGATATATCTGGAGCAGAATCTGCGCCGGAAGGGAATTGTGTATCTCAGCGGAGACCAGCCCTTATCCTACGGACTGCTCCGCCGGGAGGAGCAATTGTTCTTCCTGTCCGATTACGAAGCGTTCTGGAACAGGGCGCTTACGGAATTATGGCAGCCGCCTGTTGATTCGGATGGGGAGTCCGGTTGGCTGGACATCCAGCGCCGGCACCGCACCGCCTTCTATATATCCATGTGCGCTAAGATGCCCCTCCAGCCTTCAGTGCATTATTTAGCCGCTTCTTATTTATATTTGCGGGGAGATGAAGCCGCTTCGCTGTATCTGGCCCAATCCTTTGAGCTGATGCTGCTGCATGATTATACGGATTGTCTGCATTCGCATTACCGTTTCTTCTCGGCGATCGAAGCGAAGAAAGGCAATCTGGAGCTTGCCGTCCGGCAATACGAAATCACGGCGTTTACGGCCGGGGAAAGGGCGAAGGCTGCGCAGATGAGGCAGTGGCTGAGTGGCGGCGAGGCGGAGCATGAGCTGCTCCGGGCAGAGATTCTCACGGTAAATGAGGATGGAGCGGCGGCAAATGAGATTCTGAGCCGGTTATCCGGGCCGGAAGCCCGGCAGCGGCTGCTGTTGAATTATATCGGAACCTTTCAGTGGGAGAAGGCGCTGCAGCTCTATGAGGAAATGGAGGCGGACGGGACGGCTGCTGCGGAGAATACTGGGCTGGGCGGATTTGCAGGAATAGCAGGAATAGCAGGGGCTCCTGAGATTCCGGGGCTTGCGGGGGGCACCGCTCCGGCCTTTGAGGATGCAGTGCAGCTTCCGGTGATTGAAGGGACACTGCATTTGCTGTATGGCCGGCGGCATGCCGCTATCCGCAGCTTCCTTCGTTCGGCGGGAGCGGACCAGGGAGCCAGACAGCTGTTTGCGGAAATGGCCGATATGGAAGAAGCCGTACAAGGCTTGAGAGGGAGGGTAATGGATGGCGAAGAGCATGCATGAACCGCTGCGCAAGGCATCCGGCAACCGCCTGACGGCGATGATGCAGGTGCGTAATGAAACCGGCCGTTATCTGGAGCAGGTGCTGGAAGAGCTGAGCGAATTTGTCGACGATATCGTAATAGTGGACGACGGCAGCACGGATGGTACGGTACGGCTGTGCAACTCTTTTGCCAAGGTTAGCAAGCTGGTGACACTGGAGCACTCCATCTTCGGCCGTGAATGGGAGCTGCGCAAGACGCTCTGGGATCTGGCGGTATCTACCGGTCCGGATTGGCTGCTGTCCGTAGATGCGGATGAATTCTATGAAGACCGGGCCAAGCAGGAAATGCGGCGTTTGATCGATCAGGACGCTTACGACTGGGTAGCGTTCAGGTTGTTTGATTTCTGGGGCGGCACGACCCATTACCGGGAAGATGAGCACTGGAATATCCACATGAAGCACACGCGCACACTGGTCCGCTATCTGCCCGGCTTCTATTATTACACCCCGCGGATGGATCACCATGTCCCCCGGCTGGCGTTGTCCTATGCGGTCCTGCCGGGCTTCCTGGCCGAGCTGCGGGTGAAGCACTACGGCTGGGCACTGGAACCCGAAGAGCTGCGCCGCAAATACGACCGCTACATGGAGCTTGACCCCGAAGGAAAATGGGGAAGCCTCGAACAGTACCGCTCCATTCTGGATGAGCATCCCCGGCTGGTGGAGTGGAGGGAATAGGGTGCGGGAGCCTGGGAGTAACTGGGTGCCTGACTGAACATCTGACTTAAATTCTGACTGAAAAACTAACTGAATACTTAACTGTAAATCTCTATTGGCTGGACTTAAGGTTGCAGCTTATATAACTAATTCTACACCCTGCGATTATCTGGACCTCCTGACGGTTGCAGTTGCCGCAGGAATTCCCCGGTTCATCCGCCCGCTTTCTGCGGTGGAAAGCGTAATTTTTATAAAATCCTGCACATAATACAACATTTTTCTCAGGATATCGGCTCAAATCCGAAAATGTTGTATAAAATGCAGGATTTTTCCTTTTTCAAGCGGTTTAGCAGGAGAATTGTTGTATTTCTTACAACAATTCTTCCAAATACCCAGTTATCTATAGCTCGAAGTTGCATAACGTACAACATTTAGGTCAGTGGTGCTGACTGAGAAGTCTCCATGTTGCCGGAAACGAATAAAAGTGATAAATATTTACGTATTCCGCTATCCCGCAGTGTTTGAACGGTAACTTGCGGGGTTGTTGTCTAAATTCAGATTATCTAACTGTTATATCTAATCGTATATCTAACTGCTAATCTAACTCTACGCCTAAACAAACCGGGGAGCTTGTTCTATGCTTTTACACAAACTTCTTGATGTTACCCTGGGAGTTTCGGGTGGAGTGTGGGAGATAGAAATATCTATGGTTGTGCTGGAGATGGACGATGTGAGGAATAAGGGGATACGAATACCTTTGATTGCGCTAGGAGTGGGCGAGATGGGGAAATGAGTAATATTACCGGGCTTGTCCTCAAAGGATGAAATGACTCCATTCTGCTGTATGTGCAAGCAGAATGGATTGAAGCGGCTGGCTATCTGCATTTCTATCTATCGTACGTCATGCAATCAGCTGATGACAGCCAGTATAGAGTAGGGTTGAGTGTTGCTGAGTGTGCTGAGTGTGCTGAGTGTGCTGAGTGATGCTGAGTGATGCTGAGTGATGCTGAGTGATGCTGAGTGATGCTGAGTATTGCTGAGTGATGCTGAGTGATGCTGAGTGATGCTGAGTGATGCTGAGTGATGCTGAGTGATGCTGAGTGATGCTGAGTGATGCTGAGTGATGCTGAGTGATGCTGAGTATTGCTGAGTGTCGCTGAGGCCCATAGAGTGTTACGAGGCCTTTTAGCAGTTTCTATAAATTTTAAGTTCTATCAATGTTGTGAGAGATGTGCATACAGGAGCGGTTCCTGGCAGCTACGGTCCGTGTCACGGTGCTGCCTGGAGGGCGGACCTTACAAGCAGCAGCCAGGGGATGCTGCCGGAAACGACAGGTATTCCTTGCGGGTGAACCTTGGCTGCGAGCAGCAGCTTGTGGTAGCTGAGGCCAATGGCTGCCGCAGGTCCGCCGGATTGCCGCAGCGCCTGTTCGTCAGCGGGGTCAAGCCGGGGGATCAGCCCGCAGGAATCGGCTATTGCTGCGTATAGCAGCCACTCGGCAGCATCGCCGGGCGAGCTGTAAAAATGAGCTTGCCCGGTATACATAGTGCACCACTGCTTCTTGACCGGAACAGGCGCGTGCAGCAGCCCGTGCAGCAGAGGCTGGGGCAAGCGGCTCCAATGGAAACGTGAAGCTTCCATTGGCTTGAATAACAGGAGCAGTGTATCCCAAGCACCTGCCTGGACCAGCAGCTGCGCAGCGTAAGAAATATCCGGAAAGCTTAACGGTGTATCTGCGCTGAGCCCAAGCTGTGGTGAGCTGCCGGAAGGCGGAGCAGAATTGTCTGCGTAATCTTCAGTGGTGCGCTGCGGGATGGCGGAATTGCCGGATTCAGCATGCCGGGGACCTCTTTCCCGCCATCTGTCAGTTCCCGCAGCATCAGCAGGCTCATCGGCCTCACATTCCATATGCGGCTCCGGCTCCCGCTCTGCCGGATGAGCTGATGCACCGGCGGTCTGCTGCGCGAGCCAGCGGTGCACAGCAGCAATGCCTGGCCTGTTCCGGGCCAGGCGCTCCAGCCACTGTCCTGCTGCAGCGCTCCCGCCGCTGCGGCAGGACAAGGCCCACAGATAGCCGGATATCCATGGCTCATCCGGCTCATCCGGCAGCATCCGTTCCAGCCGGACGGATGCGGTACAGGGCTGTTCCGGGTCCCGGAACAGCGTGCCCAGCAGCACCTGCACAACCTGCCGGATGGCTTCCGGCAGATGCGGTGCTGCGCTGAGCGCCGCCAGCCATTCGGCGGCGCGGGCATTGAGTGCGGCAGGCACCAGCCTGCTCAGCACTCTCTGGGGCAAGGCAGGGAGCAGCTGAAGAGTGATGGCCGTCAGCTGCTCCTCTTGTCCGGACAGCAGGCACAGCGGTACAAGCTGTGCCCAGGCGGCGGAATCGTCAGGGGTGTAGCCGAGAGCCTGCCTGTAATGGTCCAGTGCCTCCTGATATAGAAACAATTGCTCGCAGACCTGCCCGGTGAACAAGCGGGTGCGGCTTGTGCCGCTGCCGGAGGAGGAGGGGTATTTATGCGCGGTATTACCGCTGTCCAGTGCCCGCTGAAGCAAATCGTAAGCCCGCCATAACTCCCCTTGCTCCAGAAGGAGTCCGGCATAGCTCTCCAGCAGATCTGTGAAATCTGCATACAGAATGCTCCCGGCCTCGTAGACAGCCTGCGCCTCTTCCAGACGTCCTCCGGCCTCCAGAGCGTAGGCTGTTTTGAGGTAAAGGTCAGCGGTATATCCGGAGTCAGCCGGAACTTCTTCCAGCAGCGGGAGGAGAACCTCCGCCGCAGCATTGTAGTTTCCCTGCTGGTAATGCTCCGTACCCAGTGCGTACCGCAGATGGATGCTGCGGGGTTCAAGATGCAGAGCGGAGTGGATCAGCTCCAGATTGCGGCTGGTTTTATGCTTGCGCTGCAGCTCACCATCCAGATATCCATAGTGATGCACCGGCAGAGCTGCGTATGCGATATGCCCTTCCGGAAGGCTCCAGATACTGGAGGCCACCTCCTCATGAATGCTGCCGCGAAACAGGATGCGTTCATCATTGCGGAACAGCCGGCACACATTGTCCGTCACATAATCTTTTTCCGGGAACTCACCCACATAGTGGATAAAAGGCAGGAAATAACCGTCAGCACCCTGCGTCTCCAGCAGCCGCTCCACCTCTTCCGGCTTCCAGCCTGCGATTGCTTCATCCGCATCCAGCACCAGAATCCAGGCATAGGAGGCCAGCCGCAGTGCCCGGTTCCTGGCCTTGGAGAAATCATGCTCCCATGGCATCTCAATGACCCGGGCACCGGGCCTGCGGGCGATCTCCATGCTGCCATCCGTCGATCCGGTATCGGCAATGATGATCTCGGAGACCAATCCCTGCACGGACATCAGACATTTCTCCAGATGCTGCGCCTCGTTCTTAATAATCATGCAGAGCGATAGCCCTGGATTATGCATAGTAGAAGCTCCTTCCTAATCAGCGGTTCTGGGAAGCGGAAGTGTGAGGCGGGCTCTTGCGGCCGCCGGCGAATAAACGGATGAAACCTCCAGCGTAGCCAATACCTTGTCAGCCAGGGATATCCAGGGCTGTACAGCTGCCGCAGATTCGGAGGCAGGTGTTGTACCGCCCGTTGTCCGGGCAAACGCAGGGTACTGATGCAGCGCCGCTATATCGCCGTACGTCAGCTCTGCTGCGGGAATGGCTTCCGCCCGCTGAAGCAGCCGAAGCAGAGAATCGGCAGATGATGGCTCCGGTTCTCCAGCGTAATCTTGCCGTTCCTCAGCATGCGCCCCCGAACTATGTTCATTTGCAAAACGCTCCTGCGCAACTGTTCCCCCCGCAGCAAGCTCTCCCGCACCAAACTCCCGAACGACTTGTTCCCCCGCAGCCCATTCTCCCGCACCAAACTCCCGAACGACCTGTTCCCCCGCCGCAGCAAGTTCTCCCTCACCAAACTCTCGTACGACCTGTTCCCCCGCAGTAAGCTCCCTCTCACCAAACTCCCATACGACCTGTTCCCCCGCCGCCCGCTTCCCCGCAGCACCCTTATTCACTCCGCCGCCCAACACATCAGCCGCCGCCGCATAACAACCGTCCCTTACCAGCAGCCGCACAAGCTCCGGGCGCTGCTCCGCCAGGATGACGGGCAAATGCTCGGCCAGCCAACCCTTGATCTCAAGCTCACGCCCGGCGCATTTGAACAGCCGCACCAGCCGTGTGACCAGCGGCAAGGGCTCCGGATGGAGCTGAGCCGCACTGGTGAAGCAGGCTATCGCTTCATTATCCTCGCCGATCTGCTGGCATGCCTGCCCCAGAAGCGTCCGGGTGAGATAAGTGCCTAGACCGGATTCGGTATGGTAGGCGGGAGGCGAAACTCCGATATCGAGCGCCCGGATCAGCGCAACTTTGGCCTCGGCAAAAGCTGACACCTGCAGCAGCAAAGCCCCTTTTATATGATGAAGATCGGGATAATCCGGGAAGAGGGCAAGCCCCCGTTCACAAGCCTCCAGCGCACCCGGGAGATCACCTGTTACAGCCAGGCAGCGGATTTCGTATTTATACAGCAGATGAATATAGCTCGTATCCGGCTCCACATGGTCCAGCGAAGTCTGGATATGCTCCAGGGCATGCCCGTAATCGCCCAGCCGCATATATTCAACCGCCATATTGAAATGATGAAAAGCATCCCCGGGATTCAGCTTCAGCTGTTCCTTAAGCAGCCCGATATTGCGGCTGATTTTATCTTTCTTCTCCACAACCCCGTCGGCATAGCCGTAATGATGAACAACGACAGTGCTCATATGCATCGCGGCGGCCGGGGTTTCCTGCACAATCACAGCGGCGATCTGCTCATGAATAATACCGCTGAAGCGATAGCTCGCGCGGCGCTTAAACATGCGGAGGATCGGATTGACCGTAATGGTCTGCGAGGCGCGGTCCGTCCCCTTGTGGTTATGAATCCGCACAAAAAACGCCTCATACTCCGTATGCTCCGCGCACACCAGCAATTCTTTTTTACTCCCGGGCTCCAGCTCTTCATCCGCATCCAGCACCAGAATCCAGGTTCCCCGAGCCCCGGCCAGGCCGGCATTGCGTGCGGACGCGAAATCCCCGTTCCAGGGGAACGGGATGATCCGGGCACCGAAGCTGCGGGCGATAGAGACCGTGGAGTCGGTGGAGCCTGTATCCACAATTATGATTTCATCCGCAACGCCGCGTACACTCTGCAGACAGCGGGCCAAAGTGTCGGCTTCATTTTTGACGATCATGCATAAGGAGATCAGCGGTTTGCGCGGTGTTTTTTTCATAAGCTTAGGTCTGCTCCTCTCTGCCGCTGTCTGTAATTCCAAGTCGTGTGCCAGGGCGTGCGGTTCAGCACCTCGATGGAATGGGCAGTCGTGGTCCGATCCTCCTGAAGAGGCCCGTGGGCCTTCTCCCCCTTGAAGCTGTTTGCAACTTCCCCGAGCCCCAGCTCCGCCAAATGCAGATAACATAGCGCCAATCCGGCACTGGCTGCCTCATCCCCGGGAGATTCTTCGAGCGAAAGCCGGTACCAGTCCGCTGCTTCGGCATAATGCCTTTTATCCGCCAGCATCTCTCCGAGATACCGCAGCGTCGATCCCCGCGCTTCTTTGCTGCTGACCAGACGGATGAACAATTCCCCCGCCTCCGCCCGCCAGCCTTCTTCATAGAGCACCTCCGCCAGATCGCCTGTATGAGCAGGGAAACGATCCACAAGCAGCTTACCCAGTGTCACAAGCTCCAGCTTCACAGCGAGCCGGATTACCTCGGTAATGAGCGGAGAGTGGCCGGAATCAGCAACGGCTGCTTGCGGGAGGACTGCTTCTGACGACAACTGTGTATCGATAAAAAGCAATCCGGAGCGCAGCTCCGCAGGCGATTGCAACCATTTCTCCTGCTGGAGTTTCTCGCCAAGCTCCCACGTACAGACCGCTTCAAGGAGCCATAGCTGCCGCATAGTCTCTGTATCCAATTCCCCGGGAGACAGCTGCAAGGGTTGTGCCCGCAGCTTGGCTGCAGTCTTTCTGAACGCATGATATTTCCCGGTGCTGACCCAGGAAGAGAGGATGAGCAGCACAGTACCTGTCTCCAGCGGAAAAAGCTCGGGCGGCAGCTCAGCAATTACCTTATAAGCGCCAAGCTCATATAAAGTGCGGATAATTGCGCCTCTTGCTGCGCTCTGTCCGGTACCGGACAGCTGTATTAGCAGCCCTGCGATGTCCTCATCCGGCACCTCCAGCTGCTGGAAGGCAGAAGCGATGCCCTGCATCGCCGGGAGATACAGCGAATGATGCTGCAGTGAACGGTGAAACAGACGGGCGGCCTCCTCCTGCTTGCCAAGCTGCTGTGAGATAACCCCCATGCGGTGCAGCGGGCGGAAGCTGTCCATGCCTTGTTCGCTGACATACGCTCTGCGTGGAGCCGTGGCGGAAGAAGTGTCCACTGCATGCTGGTAAGACTGATAAGCACGATCAGGAAGCCCCTGGCTCTCCCAGGACTGTCCCTGAATATAGTGTAAGTCGGGATAATCGCCATAACGCGTAAGCTCGTGTGTCAGGAGGCTGTCGAGCGCTTTTACTTTACCGGTGGCCAGATAGATTTTGCATAGATCACGAATCATGGACGGACGGTAGGAGACCTGAAGCGGAGCATGGCCAAGCGTATGGCGCAGCAGTTCTTCGGCTTCCTTCAGCCGCCCGTCCTGACAGCAGGTGACCGCCAGATTATAGCTGTAAAAGGCATCGTCCGGCTCTTCTTCCAGCGCAAGGCGCAGCAGCTGTTCGTTGCGGCTGATTTTATTTTTGGCGCTCATAATGGAGGGCAGGCAGCCGAGGTGAATGATCTCTATGCTGCTGGTTCCGATTGCGGCGGCTCCATGTATTTTTAGAATAGAGGGATCTACACTTTCATGAATTCTTCCGCTGAAAAGATAGCCCTGTCCATTGCGGAATAACCGCACATTACTGTGATACAGACGGTCCTCCGGATTACTCCCCAGCCAGTTCTCTATGCGTACTGAATAAGCTTCGGCTGTGCTGCCTTGCAGGATATCCTTGATTGACTCTATGGAAGTCTGCAATATTTCATCCGCATCCAGCACCAGGATCCAGTCGGTATTCGCGCAGGACAATCCGGAATTGCGTGCTGCCGAGAAATCATTACTCCACCCGACCGCATATACGTCAGCCCCATAAGCCCGGGCAATGTCCATCGTTTGATCTGAAGATCCGGTATCGGTAACGATGATTTCATCAGCACCGCTTAGACTGGCAAGACAGCGGGGCAGGAGCTCGGCTTCATTTTTGACAATCAGCTGCACTCCGAGCGTTGGTTTGGCAGGTTTATTCACGATTGTTCCTCCTTGGCGGGCCATATCATTAGGTACTGCTTATTGCTAGTTGAGGCACAGGGTCGCGTTTTGCCGTCTTATGTAGAAGCAGAATGCTGCACAGGAAAGAGTACATGGATATCCATGCACTCTTTGCTTCTGCATCATATGACGGGCATTTCTTTTACGTTCCTTGTGCATCAAAAATGACATTAAGCGTAGAAGCCGCACCCGGCGTAGAGGATTGATAGGACAGGCGGGTGTATTTCAGGAACCGTGCAGGCACGATGACGTCAACCGAACCAGCCGGCAGCGGATTGTCGCCTGTAGTATCCACGAAATAGTTAGTTCCGTCCGCGCTGATCTCAACACGGGTATTCACCGGATTGGCTCCGGTATTCACAATGAAATAAGAATAGGTGCCCAGTACGCTGGTATTATTGGCTGGCAAAGGCGTGTAGGTATCTGAAGTTGCAATTCCGGTTGTAGCCAGCTCAATAAAGCTGCGTTGTGAAATCGAGGTTACGCTGCTCAGCGTACCGGCAGTGATCGTAGCGCCAAGCACGCTAGTGATCGTACCATCTAGCAAGTTGGTGACTGTACCAGCCGAAGACAATGTACCAGCAGTAATCGTAGCGCCGAGCACGCTAGTAATCGTACCATCGAGCAGGTTGGTAACCGTACCAGCTGAAGACAATGTACCGGCAGTAATCGTAGCCCCGAGCACACTAGTAATCGTGCCGTCGAGCAGGTTAGTAACCGTACCAGCGGATGACAATGTACCAGCAGTAATCGTAGCGCCAAGCACGCTAGTGATGGTACCATCGAGCAGGTTAGTAACCGTACCAGCGGATGACAATGTACCGGCAGTAATCGTAGCACCAAGCACGCTAGTAATCGTACCATCGAGCAGGTTAGTAACCGTACCAGCCGAAGACAATGTACCAGCAGTAATCGTAGCGCCGAGCACGCTAGTAATCGTACCATCGAGCAGGTTAGTAACCGTACCAGCCGAAGACAACGTACCAGCAGTAATCGTAGCGCCAAGCACACTAGTAATCGTACCATCCAACAGGTTAGTAACTGTACCAGCCGAAGACAATGTACCGGCAGTAATCGTAGCACCAAGCACACTGGTGATTGTACCGGCAAGGATGTTAGTAACCGTACCAGCTGAAGACAATGTACCAGCAGTAATCGTAGCGCCGAGCACGCTAGTGATGGTACCATCGAGCAGGTTAGTAACCGTACCAGCGGAAGACAATGTACCAGCAGTAATCGTAGCGCCAAGCACGCTAGTAATCGTACCGTCCAGCAGGTTGGTTAACGTACCAGCAGTAATCGTAGCGCCGAGCACGCTAGTAATCGTACCGTCCAGCAGGTTGGTTAACGTACCAGCAGTAATCGTAGCGCCAAGCACGCTAGTGATGGTACCATCGAGCAGGTTGGTAACCGTACCGGCTGAAGACAATGTACCGGCAGTAATCGTAGCCCCGAGCACACTAGTAATCGTGCCGTCGAGCAGGTTAGTAACCGTACCAGCTGACGACAATGTACCAGCAGTAATCGTAGCGCCAAGCACGCTAGTAATCGTACCATCGAGCAGGTTGGTAACCGTACCGGCTGAAGACAATGTACCGGCAGTAATCGTAGCCCCGAGCACACTAGTAATCGTACCGGCAAGGATGTTGGTAACTGTACCGGCAGATGTTAATGTACCAGCAGTAATCGTAGCGCCAAGCACGCTAGTAATCGTACCATCCAACAGGTTAGTAACTGTACCAGCCGAAGACAACGTACCAGCAGTAATCGTAGCGCCAAGCACACTAGTAATCGTACCGGCAAGGATGTTAGTAACCGTACCAGCTGACGACAATGTACCGGCAGTAATCGTAGCACCAAGCACGCTAGTAATCGTACCATCCAACAGGTTAGTAACTGTACCAGCCGAAGACAACGTACCAGCAGTAATCGTAGCGCCGAGCACGCTAGTAATCGTACCGGCGAGGATATTGGTGACTGTACCAGCCGAAGACAATGTACCAGCAGTAATCGTAGCGCCAAGCACGCTAGTAATCGTACCGGCAAGGATGTTGGTAACTGTACCGGCAGATGTTAATGTACCAGCGGTGATCGTAGCGCCAAGCACGCTAGTAATCGTACCGGCAAGGATGTTGGTAACTGTACCGGCAGATGTTAATGTACCAGCAGTAATCGTAGCCCCGAGCACGCTGGAGATGGTTCCGTTTAAGATAACGGTGGTCAGATTTCCGCTGGCATCCGTTGTCAGTGGGCGGTCAATCAGAGTCGAAGGGTCCCGGCCGAAAATAAGCGTGCGCAGATTGTCCGGATTGGCTTGAAATGAACTGAAATTCGGCAAAGTTATTCATCCTTTCTTCATAGAATGGATATCGTCTGCTTACTCATGAAAAAACCCAAACCGTCGTCTGGGTCTCAAGCATATATAAGCTGGCGGGTGGAACAGGGTGAAGCCTGTACGTTTAAGCTGGACCATTCGAATGGTGTGATATTACTATATGGAGAATTTAAGAGGATGACTGGGTTGCGGGTGCAAAAATACGCATATTACCGAACAACCTGCCAGACGTCCTTGCATACTATGAGAATATGCTAGAACGAGGGAGGGTAAAGCTATGCCCAATGATGCTGTATTCAACCAGAACAGCCAGCCGCTGTATACAGAGCAGGTCAACACCTATATTGCTCCCGGTATTGATACCCTTCCTGAGGCGGGAGCCGCCATGTCAGGCTTATTGTTCGGGTTTTCCTTTGCTTCCACAGTTACTACTGCAGCTCCGCTTGTGATGCAGGTATCCAATCCGGGCGGCAACGGACGTACGGTGTATATTTCGCGCGTAATCGCGAGCACCGGGACAGCAGCGGTAACCTTAACACTGCTGCGCAATGCAACAGTCGGGGGATCTATCGTAACCCCGGTCAACTATAACTTCGGCAGCGCGGTCACCAGTGTGACGACTGCACGGACAGCAACGGCGGCACCCACCGGAAGTCCGGCAACGTTAATGTCGCTGCTGCTGGCCACAGGTCCGGTGATTCTTGATTTGGACGGAAGAATAATTCTGTCCCCCGGCAGCTCGCTTACGATAAGCATTACAATTGCATCTGGCAGTACAGCGGCTACCGGGAACATCAGCTGGTGGGAGAACTAGAACCAGACCCGAACGGGAGGGAGCGGCTCATGCCTAATAATTATGTAATTAATGACAATGACCAGCCGGTCTATGTAGAGATGACGAATACTTTTCGGGCACCGGACATTAGCGCACCGCCGGAGATAAGCGCTTCCCAGTCTGCCGTTTTATTCTCGGCGAATGCTTCGAACTCGGCAACGATTGTCCTGGGACTTGCTTCTGCCATCATCACAGTGCGCATCAATAATCCGGCCGGCAGCGGCAGAACCTTGTATTTATCCCGCGTAAGCGGCAGTATCGGCGGGACCTCGCTGCTGACCTCCATCTCAGGAACCTTTACCATTGTTAGAGGAGGCACAATCACTTCGCCTGCTACTGTAACTCCGGTGAACAATAATCTGGGCAGCCCGGCGGCCAGTGCCATGACGGTTCAGTCCTCTACCGCGGCAATCACCGGAGGAAGCGTATTAGCCACTTATCAATTAGCGCCGGGAGTATTTACTCCGGCCTTTACCGGAAGTATCATCGTTCCGCCTAACAATGCAATCAGCATCAATGTAACCTCCTCAAGTGCTGCGGTCGGAACCATTATCTCTGCGCTGAGTCTGACCTGGTGGGAGAGATAACCGCTGTTTTGCAGTCGGTTCATAGCAGGAAAAGGGAGTAAACCTTGACTTCAGCACTGTTAAGGTTTATTTTTCTATAAATGGATAAAATGGATATTAATAAGGGGTGAAATGAGGATACATGAAGGATAGCTGCTTGTTTATACATGGCTTCACCGGAGGCGAATATGAGGTTGCTCCATTGTCCCAGTATCTCGGAGCGCATGATTGCCTGTCCAGAACGTTTACGTTACAGGGACACGGGGGCAGCCGCAGTGATCTGCTCCAGTCGGACCGCCAGGGTTGGCGGCAAAGCGCCGAGGATGAGCTGAGTACATTGCTGACCCGGACAGAGGGCGTACATCTGATAGGTTTTTCTACAGGAGCGCTGATTGCTTCCCATCTATCGGTTCAATATAAGGCCAGGATCAAATCACTGACTTTGCTGTCCACCCCTGTATTTCCGCTGAATCCGGTCGAGATCCTGCGGACGCTGGGGCAGCCGGAGATGATCAGGAATTACATCCGTAAATGGGGCTCCACTCCCGCGAAGGCCACAAGAGAATTTCAGCGTCTGGTCCGCGAGAGCTTTGAGATCTATCCGCAGATGGATCTGCCAACCCTCATTGTGCAGGGCAGGCGCGATCATCTGGTGAAATTCAAAAGTGCAGGCTATCTGGAGCAGACCATCCCCTCCGGCCGCAAGCAGGTGCTGATTATGGAAAAGAGCGGGCATATGGTCTGCCACAGCGAGGAGAGCCCGGCGATGATGAGGGAAGTACTGCAGTTTATCCGCAGCTCCGGTCATTAATTCAGGGAAGGTAGACGGACAAGCCGAAGAGCCCCTTTTCACAATTCAGTGGAAGGGGCTCTTCGGCATGCAGTTCTTATTGTATGATTTCACATTGACATTGCCTATAGTGCGTGTTAATTTCAATTTAAGGAAACCGGTTTCCCCGGATGGGGCCGGTATAGCCCAGCCAAGTCCAGTCCGGGTTATTCATTCGGACGAATTGCCTCATTTAATCTATTCAGTCCGCAGACTACTTACTGCTTCGCAGGGAAGACAACCTTGGAATCAGCACCGGCTCCAGCAGCTGTCCGCTCTCAGTAGTGACCGTGGTGCCAAGCCTGTCCATTAACAACCGTCCTGCGGAGACCCCGAGCTGGAAGGTATCCATATTGAGTGAAGTTAGCGGAGGTGTGGTATAGGGAGACAGCGGGTATTCATCGAACGTGGCGATGCCCAGCTGCGCCGGAATCTGAACATTCAGTTCCCGGGCAGCCTGGAGCACTCCAAAAGCAGAGAAGTTACTCATGCAGACAATAGCATCTGGCGGTTCTGCGCTTTGCAGCAGCTGTATAGCCGCGTCATAGCCATCCTCTTCGGCTGCTCTGCCATTGATAATCCGGTCGCTGCGCACCGGAAGTCCCGCCTGACGCAGTGTGGCCGTATAACCGGCGATACGGCGCAGGAACAGAGGCTCGTTCTGCTCGCCGCCAATAAAAGCAACCGAGGAATATCCCTGCTCCAGCAGATGCTTAGTCAGCACGGTTCCTCCCAGCTCATTGTCACAATCGACCCATGTTCCTGGAGGATTAATTTCACCGATCGAGATATAGGGGAACTCCAGCCTGTTAAGCTCTGCGCATAGCTCAGGAGTCAGCACAGAAGTGTTGGCAATGATACCGTCCACCCGCTTATTCAGCACCAGTCTGTGCAGGAAATGCCCCTCAGCCTGATCATGCTGAATGTTGGCAATGGTCAGCTCATATTTCAGAGGTCCGATGACGCTCTCCACCCCGCCGATAATGTTATAAAAGAACTGATTCAAAAATTCGCTTTCCTTAGACATATCGATCAGGATTGCGACCGTATTACTGCTTTGTCTGGCAAGTCCGGTGGCAATACTGCTGGGAGTATAGTTCATCTGTTTAATAATATCCCTGACCCGGGTTTTCGTTTCCTCGGATATTTTGGGAGAGTCATTCATTACCTTGGATACGGTGGATTTGGCAACTCCTGCCGCCTGGGCAATATCCTTAATCGTAACTTTCATAGCGATCCCTCTCGGTCATAACGGTATTTGTATTCCATGACAGTGAACTCGTTCTACCTGCCATAATAACACAGATTGTGCAAGCTACTCTATGCAGTACCAAAGGAGACTGAACCTGATGTCCAAGCATTTGTTTCTGTACCATACGGCTGAGGACCCTTTCGCTTTCCCGGCAGGTCCCGGCACCCTTAAATTGCGTTTATTTGTGCAGAGCGGACAGTCGCTCTGCTGTACCGTTATCCATTCCGACCGCTACGATTCACCCGGCAGCGAGCTTCCGCAGGAGATGGAGCGGACCGGTTCTGCCGGGGCCTATGACATTCATGAGGCGGTACTCCGGACGGAGACCGGCAAATGCCGGTACCAGTTCCATATCAAGAATCCCGCAGGGGAAAATGTATGGTATGGGGAGAGGGGAATGTCGGAGAACCGGGAGCAGGCAGGGGCTTTTCAATATGCATATATTCACCGTCCGCAGGCAACCCTGCTGCCTTCCTGGACTGCAGATGCGATTGTTTATCAGATTTATCCCAGCAGCTACAACCAGGGGACGTTACAAGGCATTGCGGACAAAATCCCCTATTTGCACGGGCTGGGTGTGACCGCCATTTATATGACTCCGATCTTCGAATCGCCTTCTGAGCATAAATACAATACATCCGATTATTACAAGGTGGACCCGGGCTTTGGTACGATGGAGGATCTGAGAATGCTGGTTGATACAGCACACCGACACGGGATGAAGGTTCTGCTCGATGCGGTATTCAATCATGCCGGGGATACGTTCTTTGCCTTCAAAGATGTGTTGGAGCGGGGAGAGGCATCGCCGTATAAAGACTGGTTCTATATCCGTTCTTTCCCTGTACGCCAGGCGCCGGTTCCCAGCTATGAGACCTTCGCCAAAGCGGAAGCCAGCATGCCGAAGCTGAAAATGGATCATCCGGATGTAGCTGATTATATGATGGAGGTAGCCAAGTATTGGGTACGGGAGGCGGGAATCGACGGATGGAGGCTGGATGTGGCCAATGAAGTATCCCCGGCCTTTTGGCCGAGGTTCCGCCGGGAATTGAAGGCCGAGTTCCCCGACCTCCTGCTGATTGGTGAGATTATGCATGCTTCCGGACCGTGGCTCCGGGGAGACCAGTTCGACGGCGGGATGAACTACGTGCTGCGGGATGCGGTGCTGGAGTTTTTTGCCGGACAATCTGCGGGCCCGGTCCGCTTCATGGAACAGGTGCTGCACCAGGAAGCCCTCTATAATGATCAGGCTAATTCAGCTATGTTCCAGCTGCTGGGCAGCCATGACACCTTGCGTTTTCTGACTGCCTGCAAGCAGGGAGGGAGGGGCTGGGACCGTGAATCCACAAGCTTAAGCCGGATGAAGCTGGCTGTATTTTTCCAGATGACCTATATAGGTCTGCCCATGATTTATTACGGTGATGAAGTTGGAATGGAAGGGGCTACGGATCCCCACTGCCGGCAGCCGATGGTCTGGGAGGCTCAGGATCAGAATATCCTGCTGCAGGAATGGTACAAACAGCTGATCTCTCTGCGAAAAGAACATGAAGTGCTGCGGACAGGCGGATTCCGCCCGTGGTTTACAGACGAGCCGCGCAATGTCCTAGGTTATGTGCGGCGCAGTGAGCAGGACCGGATGGGCCTTATTATCAATAATTCTCCTAATGCGTACCAGCTTGAGCTATGCAATTACCGCCCGGACAAAACTGTGCTGGTTGATCTGTTGAGCGGACTCACCATCCGCACCGATAAGCGGATGCTTGTGGAGATTGAGCCGTTTGGCTGCCTGATGCTGCATTAAATGAAGATCTGCATGAAGCAGAGGCTCACTTCTTATTTTTGTTTTTTTTGAGCTGCCGGAATTCCTGGTTCTCCCACTGTTTGAGCAGCGGGTAGGGATCGAAGGCCCATTCGGTAATTCCGCGGTCACGGTAGATCCCGTAATGCAGATGGGGCGGGAATTTGCCCTGGGTGCCCGGACTGCCGTAGCCGGAGCTGCCGACCCAGCCGATGGTCTGGCCTGGAATCACAATATCCCCCCGGGATAAGGACTTCTCATAACCCATCAAATGCGCGTAATAATGGTAGCGGTTCTCGATATCACGAATGCCGATCCGCCAGCCGCCGTAACGGTTCCAGCCCTTGGTCTCCACCACTCCGAAGCAGGTGCTGCGGACGGTCAAGCCATGCGGTGCGAACAAGTCCGTCCCTTCGTGGACACGCGCCCCGCCCCAGCTCCGGCCTGTTCCCCAGGTGCTGCGGTAGGCGTAGTTCGTACCTATCGGCAGCGGGAAGGCGCTGCCTGACAAGTCAAGCCGCCCGAAATGCTCATACAGCTTGGCGAACTGGGCTATCCGCTGAGCTGCACGGCCGTTATGATAATACTCCCAGATGCCGATGCTGAAGTCGCTGGAGGATCTGCCGTACTTAAGCAGATGCTCTGCCATGCTATAGAGCACATCAATGTCATTCCCGGGATCGGCAATGCCGTCTCCCGTGCCGTCACGGCCGAAGCCGCCGAAGAAGGTGATGGATTCCGGGAACTTATCCTCCTGATTAGGGTTCAGGGGTCCGGACCATACGGGGGCAGGGATGGAGATACCGGTGAGCCGGGCGGGAGCTGCTGCAGGGTCTGTTTCTGACGCCGCAGGGCTTTTTTTCTTTTTGGCGACAGACCGTTCATATTGATCAATCGCAGCGAACCGGAACCAGGGAATTCCGGTTGCTGCACTCATCTGTTCATAGAGCCCTTTGCGTGCAGCGGCGGCGGCTTCTTTGCTGTCTGCGGCTACGGGACCGCTGGACGTCAGCAACGGCAGCTTATGATAACGGGCAGCGTGGGCGGGGGTACTCATAGCAGGGCTGCTGCCCCAGAGCAAGGCGGCTGCCGACATGCATATAAGGGTTCTCCGGGTGTTATAACTTCTGAATAGGGCAGGCATAATCTCAACCTCCTGTGTTCCGGACGCTTAGTCATCTATACATCCTCATGAAATGGCACCTTGCAGGTGCTTTTCTTTAGATTGAAGCAAAAGCGTTATTTTTATCCGTTACCGCCCAAAGGTTCACAAAAACAGGCAAATGACTATTCCACATGCTATAATATGAGGCAGCAACTTTTAACTATGAAAATGACATTCAGATCGAAAGCGGGGTTTCATCATTTTGACTAATAGAACAGCCAAACAGCCCAAGCCAGACTGGATCAAAATCAAGTTAACCACCGGTGAAGATTATCAGGAAATTAAGGGCATGATGCGTTCCAAGACGTTACATACCGTATGTGAAGAAGCGCGCTGTCCGAATATTTATGAATGCTGGGCGAACCGTACGGCAACCTTCATGATTCTGGGTGATATTTGCACACGGGCCTGCCGTTTCTGCGCTGTAAATACAGGCTTGCCGACTGAACTCGATCTGCTCGAACCCGAACGTGTAGCTGAAGCTGCAGAAGGGATGATGCTTAAGCATTGTGTGGTTACCAGCGTGGCCCGCGATGATCTTAAGGATGGGGGCGCGCAGATTTTTGCCGAGACGGTAGCCGCTATTCGTAAGCGTCTTCCTCTGTGCAGCGTAGAGGTACTGATTCCCGATTTCCTGGGCGACCGCGGGAGTCTGGAGATCGTGATGAACAGCAATCCGGATATTCTGAATCACAATATTGAGACCGTGGAACGCATGTCGGACCGTGTCCGGGCCAGAGCCAAATACCGCCGTTCCCTGGAGCTGCTGCGCCGCGCGAAGGAGATTAAGCCGGATATTCCAACGAAATCGAGCATTATGCTTGGGGTCGGCGAGGAGTGGGACGAAATTCTGCAGGCGATGGATGACCTGAGAGCGGCAGATTGTGATATATTGACATTAGGACAATACCTTCAGCCTTCGCCGAAACATCTGAACGTGGAGAAGTATTATCCGCCGGAAGAATTCGCTATGCTGAAGGAAGAGGGAATGAAGCGCGGCTTCAGCCATGTGGAGGCGGGTCCGCTGGTGCGCAGCTCCTATCATGCGCATGATCAGGTGAAGTCTGCTGCGGTTGCGCGTGAGGCGCGTTCGGTTTCCCAGGCTTAAGTGTAGTGCTTAATCTTATGTGCGTTCTATAATGTAATCTTTACAAAAATTTGCTGTGCAAATTTGCCACGTGACGGAGTCACAGGGGATAGGTTTTAAATGCTTTTTTAAAGTATTAGCTTTAAATTGGCTCTATGCTTTAGCCTTAAGGTTATGGCTTCAGGTTTCAGTTGTTAAGAAGGGGAAAGGACCAATGGCGCGTTAGCGGCGAGGTCCTGGGGTGTACGGTTGCACCACCCCTCCGCGTTGATGGAGTCGCGGAATGACGGCTTATCAACGCCCCCAACCCTCTCATAGAAAGGCAGGCGACACACGCTTGATCGTTATAGGTGGAAAAGGTTACGAGCTCATGCTCGATCATAAGGACGGCTGGAACCCGGAAGCATTTCGCGGAAGATACAGCGAGGTGCTGGACCGCTACGATTATATTATCGGTGACTGGGGGTACAGCCAATTGCGTCTGAAAGGCTTCTACCGGGATAATCACCCCAAGGTGAACCGGGATACGGCTATTTCAGGCATGGTGGATTACATTAATGAATACTGTAATTTTGGCTGTGCATATTTTGTGCTGCACAAGCTGAAGGAAGCTCCGCAGGAGGGAACCTTCAAGGATATTCTGATTAAGGAAGTTCCTGAACCGGGAACGGAGGAAGAACTGGAGCAGGAGTCTGCCGAGCCGGCAGGGAATGTGAAAGATCACCGCGAATCCCCGTCCAAGGGAGGGAACCGGGACAAGGATAACGCAGGCGGTTCGGGCCGGGAGCATGCTGCCAAAGACAGACCTGTGCGTGAACACCAGAGCCGGAATCACCGCAACAAGGAGCAAGGCAAGAAGAACCACAAAGAGTTCCAGGGCCGAGGCCAGCAGCAGGGAAATCAGGGTGGCAATCAAGGCAACTCGAATAATCAAAAGCAGAACAAAGAGAACAGAGAAAATAGAGAGAGCAATTCCAACAGACAGAACAACCAGAACAAGCAGGATAACCCAAGCAACCAAAACAAGCAAGATAACCCAAGCAATCAAAACAAACAGGATAGCCAGAACAGCCAGAATCCGAATAACAGCCAAGGGTAGGCAACGCCTGTTCACGGGGCGGTTATTCCAGGTTTTCTCCGGTGTTTCGGTGCATTCTCCCGCAGTGTCGCTTATGCGCTGCCGATAACCTAAAGAGTCCCTTCAGCCACATGGCTGGAGGGACTCTTTCGATGTCAGTGCAGTATTTTAGCTATGGAGTCCAATTATTTAACCGATAATTTCAGCTGATTTTGGGCAGCGTTATAGCTCCACGTAAGCAGCGGGAACTTTTTCTTGAAGGCACCCAGCTCGATGAAGGTTTCGCCGTCCTGGTATAGCGCCTCTTTGGCGGCCAGGGTGAATCCTGAACTTTTGCCGGCTCCGGTCGTAATCAGCACCTTCTTGTTCTTCGCGTCCCAGGTTACTTCGCTCTCTACAAGTGCGGACAGTACGCGGGAGGAGGCATAGACTTTATCCCCCTGCTTGATCAGACCGACATTTCCGGCAAAAGCAGCACCGTTGATATCCAGAATATGATTGTCACCGGAGGCTGTGATTCCGGTTAGACCGGCGATTTGCAGAGCGGTGATCAGCTGGGCTGTTTTGCCCTTGATCTCAATATCAGGAGCGAGTCCGATGTGGTTGAAATCCTCCTTGCTTGGAGTCAGATACTTCATCGTTGTCAGCTTCAGCTCGCCGCCGTCCGACATGGGAATCAGACTCTGAATCCGCGCCTTGCCGTAAGAACGGGTACCGACGATTGTAGCCAGTTTGTTGTCGCGGAGTGCCCCGGTCAAAGCTTCGGAAGCACTGGCGGTGTATTCATTGGTCAGTACAACAACGGGAACGCCGATTTTGCTGCCGCTTGTGATCGTTACAGGTGTCAGTACGCCGCTCTGATCGGAGGTGTACATCATGATACCGGCATCCATGAACTTGGCGGCAATATTCTGGGCGCTATCCATGTAGCCGCCTGTATTGTCACGCAGATCGAGCACCAGTGACTTCATTCCGGCTGCCCGCATTTTATCCAGCGCTGTGGAGAACTCTTCGTCAGCGGTCTGTGTGAAACCGTTGATGGCAATATAGGCAACCTTGGACCCGATAATTGTGCTGGTAACGGATGTTGTGGTAATTTCACTGCGGGTAACACTGTAGGATTTGCTAACGCCGTCCCGCTGGATCAGCAGAGAGACCTTCGTGCCGGACGCGCCGGCAAGCTCATCGCCTGCCGTATCATCTACCCTTACACCGTTGATCTTAAGAATGATATCCCCGCGTTTCAGACCGGCTTTCTCTGCGGGGGAACCGCTCATCACTTCTTCAATGTAGAGTTCTTTGGGCGTATATACGAGCCGGACGCCGATGCCGACATATTCCAGATCAACCGCGTGGCCGAAGTCAGCGGCTTCCGCCTGATCGAAATATTGGCTGTAGGGATCATCCAGCGTACTTACCATGCCGTCAATCGCACCACGGATGAGCGTATCCTGATCAATACCCTCCACATTGTAGTACTCAAGATATTCCATAATTTCATTGATGATATCCGTTTTGGAGGATTGCACTGCTTCAGTGGAAGCAGCAGCGTCTGCGGCCGAAGCGGCAGGAGCCCAAGCGATGGATAAAGCCAAGCAGCCGCTTAGGGCTGCAGTAAGGATCTTGGCTGATTTCATAAGTTCATACATCCTTTTGATATATTTTGATATTCTAGGATTGCGCACTATCAAAGCTGATGTGATAAGTGTCGTCAATGGTCCATGAGCCGCTTTCCGATTTGCTCAGAATGAAGATGAGGGACTGGGTGTAGCTCTCTCCCGATTCACCGTCTTTTATTGAGACTTCCGTGTAGACCGCAGCTTCGTCGGCCGCATAATAGTAGATATTCGCATTTGTCAGCGAGTAGCTGAGATCATAGGAATCGAAAAGATCCTGCAGATCGGCTGCACTGGCAGCGTCATATTCCTCACCGTAAGAGGTCATTAGTGCCAGGGTTCCATCAACATTCTGGGTAGTCATATTCTGATAATATTTGCTGAGATTATCCTTGATTACTGTGGCGTCACCCTGTGGAAGCACCGCCTGCTTCATGCCTTGCTCGCGTGTAAGCAGCACCGTGGATTCCTGTACCTCCATTCCGGAGATTTTCCAGGACCCGTCCTTACGGACCAGTGTGTACAAATATTCGAACTGCTCATCCGGGATATAATAACCGCCGGTTCTAACCGAGCTTTCGACAGTGTAGACAGTAGCCTCGTCTCCGGCAAGACTCAGAATCTTAAGGCTTGTAATAGTATTCTTGAGGTCGTACAGCTCGAACAGGGAATTCATATCCGTTACAGATTCCATATTATCGGATTCGGAATCTACCAGGGAGTAGAAGCTGATGGCTTTTTCTTCATTATAATATTTATTGGATAATTGAATGAGTGCTGTAATATCCTTCTCATCGCTGGAGGAGGATTGCGGTACGGTAATTTTTACGCTCCGGCTGGCTGAATCCCAGACGGCTGTTCCGCCGGTGGCTTCAGCTATGAAACGCAGCGGTATGTAAGTTGTACCTGCCGTGGATACCGGAGCAACCGTAAGCTGCTTGACCGTACCGTTGACAGTAGCACGTTTGCTGCCGACCTTAAGGCTGATATTCAGGCCTGTACCTGTCCCTGTAACTGTTCCTGTCTTGGAATCCCATAGCACCTGCAGCCCGAGCTTCTCGAATATAACCCGGAAAGGCACCAGCACCGTATTATCCTTCAGATAAGGGGTTCCGGCGGTGAAGGTAAGATTGCTGTTGTTTATGTAGACTTTGATAGGTTTCTCTGCTGCAAAAGCGGGAACGGCCAGTACGAGGGCCAGCAGGCTCACGCCAATGAGGGATAGTAGTTTTTTCAATAGATTCTCTCCTTTTAATTAGCAAACTTTGTAAAATAGGTTCATTATACCATTTGAAAATTCCCTCTGTCCATTTCTTATGAACGATGCTCCGGAGGTAGCAGGACTCCGGGCAGGCGGCATGATAAAGCCGGAGAGGCGGGGCATCTCCGGCTGTAAGAGCAATGGAAAGCAGACGTATCATTTGGTTCGGCTATCCTTCTATTCCCCAGAAATCTTACACTAGAAACGCTTCACGGACACGGTTCCAGAAAGGGAAAGGGCGGTACCGGGCAAAACTGATTTTTTTGTCGGACACCTGGCAACGTACAGAGATCAGATCATCCACAGGAATATTGTTATGGTCCACGGTCAGCAGCAGACGCTGATCCTTGCGCGAGAAAATATCGCAGTGATGATGCTTGGGCAGCAGCAGCGGTGAACCCATCGTGCGGAATACCCGGTTATTAATCGAAGCAATCTCCGAAATCTGCAGCGCCTCGATCGTGGGATGCACCATGGCGCCTCCCAGACTTTTGTTATAAGCGGTACTGCCGGAGGGGGTAGAGATGCAAATGCCGTCACCGCGGAACATTTCGAAGGTTACATCGTTAATATCAATCTGGATGACAACCGTTCCGTCTACGCCTTTAAGTGTGAATTCGTTCAGGGCAATATGCGAGCTTGAACCGGACTTCTTGTGAATTTCCAGTTCAAGGAGCGGATACTGCACCATGCGTGGATTATGCGGCCCTATATCTCCGCACATATAATCGATCAGGGTCGGCAGCTCTTCAGCTTGCCAGTCCGCATAGAAGCCTAGATGCCCGGTATGCACACCGACAAAAGCCAAATTAGGAATCTGGTCGATAAACGTATGAAAAGCATGCAGCATGGTGCCGTCGCCGCCAATCGATATCACAATTTCCGGAGACTTGGCATCCAGCTCCAAATCCCGCTCCGCCGCCAGCTTGTGAAATTGCTCCGCTAGTTGGATGGACAATTCATCTCCGCGGTCCAGAACATAATATCTCAAGATGTACAGGCTCCTTTGTATGATTCAGTCATACACCGATCATAATCAATCTTGACCCGGAACACAATATTTGAATGAGTTAAAAACGCCGCAGCCTGCCCGCCAGCAGCAACAGCAGCGACAGCACAAGCATACAGGCCAGCAGCAGGCAGAGCAGGCTGATGCTGCTGATCAGGGCCGAATCCGGTGAAGCCAGGCCGGAGGCAACGGGCAGCGCCCCCCACTGTCCGGCCAATCCTGAGCTGACCACCGGCTTCCAGAGCAGAAGAACAAGTCCGGCAGAGAGCAGGGCATGCACTAACCGTGCGGCCATAAAGGGAAGGTAACGCAGTCCGGTGCCATTCAGTATACTGGCTACCTGGGCGTGAACGGATAATCCGCCCCAAGAGAGGATGAACGCTGCAGCGGCCACCTTGAACTGCAGCGGAATTCCTGCAGCCGCTTCTCCGGCCGAGCGGGCGCCGAGTGTCACCTCGAATAACCCGCTGACCAGAGCGGCCGAGAGCCCCGGCGGGAATCCGGCCAGGGACAGCAGCCGGCCGGTGGTACTGAACAGCATGGACATAATTCCGGCGCGGGCAAGCAGCTCCATTAGCACATTGAAGAATACTACCAGCCCCCCAACGACAATAATAAGCTGAAGCGAGGACTGGATGGCGTTCCTAAGCAGTTCGCCGAGACTTCGGCCGTCTTTGCGGCGGGCTTCAGCCATGGCATTCATCGCGGTGCGCAGTCTGCCGTAGCTTGGTCCTGACGGGGCTGCAGATGAGGGGGCTGCGGGCGTAGAGGGAGCTGTCCCGGAGTCCCCGGGTCTGCTGCGGCCATGAAATGACATCAGCAGGCCAACGATGAATCCGCCCCCGTAATGGGCAAGGGCGAGGATAAGCCCGAGTGAGGCATCATGGAAGAACCCGACGGACACGGCGCCAAGCAGGAAAATAGGGTCTGAGGAGGTGGTGAAGGCCACCAGCCGCTCCCCTTCCACCTTGCTGATCATACCCTGCTCCCGCAGCTTGGCGGTTAATTTGGCCCCGACGGGATATCCTGACACATATCCCATGGCAGCCACGAATCCGCCGCTGCCGGGTATATTGAAGAGCGGGCGCATAAGCGGATCAAGCAGCGCCCCGAAGAGGTGGACGATGCCAAAGCCCAGCATGATTTCGGAAATGACGAAGAAGGGGAACAGTGAAGGAAACAGCACGTCCCACCAGACAGCCAGCCCGCGAAGTGCCGCATCCAGAGAGCTGGACGGATGGATCAGCATCAGCAGCATGCAGCCCGCCAGCAGGATACCGAGCAGCGGGCCGGCAATTTTGTTCAGTGACATCGATGGCACCTCCAATTCTATGCTTAGTTGTATGCCGGAAGTGGGACAAACAGCACAAAAATAACGCAGAAAGCGGTTACATTTACCGGTGCTTTTTCACCGGAATTATGATATTATAAAATTAATTAATGCACATCTGATCAAGATTGATTTAAGGGATGGAGTGATGGTGATGAGTGTAGTTGCCGGAGTTCTTGTTTGTGCTTTTGTATATGTAATCCGGGTCTCTCTTGTCCCGCCTGGTGATGAAGAATTTAGAACCTACTGACTACAGTAGTTAACGAGCGCTGAACTTAGGTTTGGCGCCTTTTTTTGTGTTTTTTTCCCTTAGGATGCATGTCTTAAGGCAGGGATAACTGTGGAGCTTATTTTTTGGTATAATAAAATAACTGCTTGTCAGATTAACAGGGAAGAAGGCTGAAGCCTCCAATGAATTCGAATGAGAGTCTGTTTGACAACCTGGGAGGTGCCGAGGGAGTTCACCGTCTGGTGGAAGTGTTCTACTCCAAGGTACAGCTCCACCCGCAGCTAAGTCCGTTATTTCCTGAAGATATTACTCCTGTACTGGAGAAGCAATATCAGTTTCTAAGCCAGTTTTTTGGTGGTCCTGCCCTTTATTCGGAGCAGCACGGCCATCCCATGATGAGAGCCAGGCATATGCATATTCCCATCACTCCGGAACGGGCGGATGACTGGCTGAACTGCATGAAGGCCGCACTTGAAGAGACCGGTGTGGAAGAGCCCCTGCGTTCGTTCGTACTCAGCCGGCTGGCGGGTCCTGCGCATCATTTTGTCAATATGCCCCATGAATAAGAGCTGCTGTGAAAGGATGAGGGCATTTTGCCGGAATTAATACCCCTGTATTCAATTAAGGTTGTATGCTGCAACTGCGAACATGAATTTTCAACATCCAGAGTACGTCCCAGTCTCAAAAAAGCCATCCGCCGTGATGCTGATTTCTGCTCGTATTACAAGGATGAGAATCCTGACTATTATGTTGTACGTGTCTGTCCGAAGTGCGGCTTCGCATCCACGGAGAATTCAGCAGACAAACTGGTGGAATGGCAGCGCAAATCTTTTGAAGCGCAGGTGGGCAGACGCTGGGTAACCCGAGACTTCGGGGACAAGCGCAGCTGGGAGGTAGCTCTGGAGACTTACAAGCTGGCTCTGATCTGCGCACAAAGCATCAAGGACAAGGAACGGATCATTGCAAGTCTGCTGCATCATATTGCCTGGCTATACCGCTATCAAGGGGATACGGTACAGGAACAGCGTTTCTTGCGTTACTCGCTTGATGAGTATGTGAAGGTGTTCGAGAATGATTCCTCGGGAGGAAATGATGCCCGTCTGATGTATCTGATCGGGGAGCTTAACCGCCGTGTCGGCGAGTTCACTGTGGCTGTAAGGTGGTTTTCCCGTGTGATTAATGACCAGAGAATTACAGATGCGGCTATGATCCGCGCTTCACGTGAACAGTGGGCCATTCTGCGGGAGCAGATGCGCGGAGAAGAGATTGATCCGGACGGCCTTCCGTCGGCTACATAGAGAACCGTACTTGGATTTTGAATGTCGGTCCGCAGTCATCCGGACACCAAAAAGGCGTAGAAGAGAAAACTCCTCATACGCCTGTATTTGGTGACTGAAGCGGGGGCACTGTCTTCCGCTGCTTAGCGGACAGCCCGGTCGAACAGCAGATAGTCCCCGTCATTGTCGATGACCGTGGGGCTGGCACTGCAGCAGGGGAAGACCAGCAGCTTTTTTTTGCCGTCACGCACGATTTGCAGCTCTTTGGGCTTCATAGGCAGAAGAACATTCTCCTGGTCGCAGAACGGGCAATATTGTACGTACATGTCTCCCAGAATAATATCATAAGGCCAGGTATGGCTAAAGGGAATCATTCCTTGTCCTGCTCTGTACTTGCTTTCTTGGATAATTCGGCGATTTTTTGCAGCAGGATATGTTGAGGCATATGCATCAGGTGTTCCAGCGGAACTCCGAGTTGTTTGGATAACGTAATGGCCGTTTCCGGCGAAATTTGCAGTGGCTTCACAAGGGTGGCCTCCTTAACATTGGTGGACTATCGTAATTCACTTTACCATGGCTGCAGCACAAATACAAAGAAAACCAATATGAACAAAGGAATGGTGAGAATACATGAAACAGCCTTTATCATTGACCTGGGAACTGGAATCCATTTTCCCTGGAGGTTCGGCTTCCCCCCAGTTTGAGAGTTTTTTGAACCATCTGGAAGAAGACATTGAGAGCTTGCGCCGGCAGGTCGCTGCGGCAGTTGCGCCAACCGATGCTGCTTCTACGGAGTCGCTGGACGGTGTGATCGAACTGCTGCAGAGCTGTGCCGGACGCCTCACGCAGGCTGCAGAATTCACCGGCTGTCTGGGAGCCCAGAATCAGCAGGACAAAGGGGCTGTAAGGCTGTCGTCCAAGGTAACTGGCATGCGGGCCGGATTCGAGGGCGTCAGCTCTGCATTCGACAATGTGCTGCGCCAGACTCCGGACGGGGTATGGGCTGAATGGATGGCCCGGCCGGAGATTGCCCCGCTGAGCTTCGTGCTCAGCGAGAGCCGTGATCAGGCCCGTGAGAAGATGAGTCCGGAGCTTGAGAGCCTTGCGCTTGAACTGGCAGTTGACGGATACCATGGCTGGAGCGAGCATTACGAAACGATCGTGAGCCGGGTCCAGATTCCTTTTGAGGATGAAGAAGGCCTGAAGCTGCTGTCTGCCGGCCAAGCCTTCAACAAGCTGGATGACGAGGACCCTGAGGTCCGCAGCACCATGTTCCGCAAATGGGAAGAGGCCTGGGCCGGCGCTGCTGATTATTGTGCCGATACCCTTAACCATCTGGCCGGATTCCGCCTGAAGCTGTACAAAGGCCGGGGCTGGGAGGATGTGCTGAAGGAGCCGCTTGGCATTAACCGTATGACGCGGGAATCGCTCGATGTGATGTGGGAGGTTATTACGAAGAACAAGCCTGCGATTGTGTCCTACCTGCAGCGCAAGGCGAAGCTTCTTGGCCTGGAATCCCTGGCCTGGGTTGATGTGGAAGCGCCTGTCGGCAAGTCCTCCGGCAAAATCCCTTATGAACAAGCGGCAGCCGACATTGTTACCCAGTTCCGCAAATTCAGTCCGAAGCTGGCGGACTTTGCCGAACATGCTTTTGACAATGACTGGATTGAGGTCGAAGACCGTGCGGCCAAACGCCCCGGGGGATTCTGCGTATCATTCCCGGAGAGCAAAGAATCGCGCATCTTTATGACCTACAGCGGTACTCCGTCCAATGTATCGACACTTGCGCATGAGCTCGGTCACGCCTATCATTCGTTCCTGCTGGATGACCAGCCTCTGTTCAACCAGAACTATGCCATGAACGTGGCTGAGACGGCCTCAACCTTCGCTGAAGTCATAGTGGCTGATGCACAGGTGAAATCCGCAGGCAATGCTGAGGAGAAGCTGGCGCTGCTTGAAGCGAAGATTCAGAACAGCGTAGCGTTCTTCATGAATATTCACGCCCGCTTCCTGTTTGAGACCCGCTTCTACGAGAAACGCAAAGAGGGTCTGGTGAATGCGGAAGAACTGTCTGCCCTGATGGAAGAAGCGCAGAAAGAAGCCTTCTGCGGTGTGCTCTCAGAGTACCACCCGCATTTCTGGGCCTCCAAGCTTCATTTCTATATCACGGATGTGCCGTTCTACAACTTCCCTTACACCGTCGGATATATGTTCAGTACCGGACTGTACCGGCTTGCGTTGCAGGAAGGCGCATCCTTTGCTGATAAATATGACAGCCTGCTGAAGGATACCGGAGTCATGACACTGGAGAATCTGGTGTCGAAGCATCTTGGCGTGGACTTGTCCAAGCCGGACTTCTGGCAGGGGGCCGCAGATTTGATTGCTGCAGATATTAATGAATTCCTGGAAATGACAGCGCATCTGGCCTAAGAATTTGTCGGAAATAAGGCGAATTGATTTTTTTGCAGTAAAACAATAGCTGTAGAATATGGTATGAATACGCAAAGCCCCTGGATACAGGGGCTTTTTTAGTAGCGTTTTTGTCGAAAAAGGGCGATATAAGGATGGATTTAGCTAATAGTATTAAGAAATTTGCGCATTCCTAGGGATAATAACCCAATTATGTTGAATAATGTTGTATGCGTTTAATTAGTGACCTATAATGTGCCTAAAGCCTTATATAAGGGCTGTTAGGCTGATATTTTACTACTCTGTATTTTTGCCCACACAAAACTTAAGCCATAGCTTACGAAACGTGTTTGTGAAGCTGAATCATGGAATTTGTATCACCCACAAAACTTCTAGGAGGATATGTATGTTGAGGACGGAACAACTATCGCTGGCAAGACAAATCGATCTGGTGTTTAAGGAACTGCAGGAAGAATTGTCAGGATTGACTTCCGGTATCGTATTTGTGCAAATCAGAAATAACGTCATCGGCAAGTTCGGCATCCGCCATAATCCGCTTGCCGGGCGCAGCGGGAGCTATGCAGCGGAGCAGGAAGGATTGACTGCGGGTCAGCAATCTTCTTTCCGGGTGATGGCTCTGGAGAGCCTGAAGTACAAGAAGCGCTGGACTCATGGCGAGATCAGCTATGAATTTGCCGTCCGCCAGGGGATGGTGGTTGTGGATGCGACACTGGAGTCTAATTACAATATGGCCAACCTGATGATCCGCTACCCCCGCAGTAACCATGGCGATGTCTCTGACCAATCCTTTGGCTGATTACCCGATTATATATATCTTTGGTATGCCCATATAAAAAGCCCCCCTGCGCTTCGACGAGAAGCGCGGGAGGGCTGTGAAGCTGCTCGGCCTAAGCTATGCGCTTGGCCGGATACTTATGATAAGGCTGCTACTACGAACGACCGGACAGTTGTTGCTCTGCCAGTTGCACCAGACGTTTGGTGATGTATCCTCCCAAAGAACCGGTTTCGCGGGAAGTGTAGTTCCCATAATAACCGTCAGCCGGGATAGTTACTCCAAGCTCTTGTGCTGCTTCATATTTCAACTGCTGCAGCGCTGCATTCGCTTGAGGAACGACCAGGTTGTTAGAACGGCTACCACGACCTTGTTGACCTGCTTGACCCATGTTTGTTCACCTCCTTCGCCCGTTGTGAAGATAGTATGAGCGCTAGGGGGAGAATTCATGCACGAATTTCGAAGGTTTAGAGGCTGGTAATTATATGAAATTTACCCGCCGGGATAAATCATCTGCAAGCTGCTGCCGAACACGAGTATCTGGCCTGGTTCAAGCGTGACCATTCCGGTGAAGGAAGCGTCCTGCTGAAGATTCGGCGCATCCGGAAGCCAGGTGAGCGGTTCAATGCAGAGGAACTGGTCAGCCTCTCCTTTGGTATAGAGGACCCAATGGCGGAATTGTTCCTTGTCCACCGAATAACGCAGTCCGTAGCCGTCATCGCGCATCAGTAACGCTTCGGCAGGCTGATGATCATCCATCCTCAGGGCCGTATCCAGATTCTTGCCTTGGAGATTCATATGGCTGTTAAGACTATCGAGTTCACCGAGCGGTAATAAATGTCCGCTAGGCAGGAGTTCATTATTTAGCTCATAAACGCTTTGCACAGGGAGAGTTATGCTCCAGCGCTCAGGGGCGCCGTCAAGCATAAACCATGTATGATAGCCGATACCAAATGGAATGCGACTGCCGCCCAGATGGGTAACCTTGAGTGTCTGCACCAGGTCGGGCCCCTGCAGGCGGAATGTCATCTCAAGCTTCAGCGGCTCGGGAAATTGCCTGATCCACTCCGGATCATCCGTAGTTGTGAATTCGGTTGTTACCGCGCAGCCTTCCTCGTCTTCTTCAATATCGCTGACACACCAGGCTTGGGTACGGTGCAGGCCGTGAATATGATGATCGCCTGAATTCCGGTCGAACTGGTAGCTGGTGCCATCGAACGCGAACTGCCCGTTTCGGATACGGCCGGGCGGTACCAGAAGCGGAATGCCGAAGTGATAAGGTTTCTGAATATAAAAAGCCAAGTCGCTTTCATCAGGCTGGCGCAGGATTTGCCGCTCCTCCTTGCGGTCCCATAAGGAAATTACATTGTTCCCCAGCCGGGGCAAAAGCGTGACTTCCAGCTCACGGCTATGCAAAATGTACGTATCATAACCGTTCCACTGCCCTTTGGTCACCTGTTTCATAAGAGATATGCTCCTTTGATAAACTGTAATCAGATCATACACGAATATCCTTATCATACCAGATTTATTCGGCGGTGGTTAGAGATTTGACAACTTCTCCGGCACGCTCTATGATGAAGGCAACAATGAATGACAACAACGTGATGACAGGGACAAGTAAGCATGGACTGTACCTTCAGAAAGCCGGTGGCTGATGTGAACCGGTGGTGCACCTCTGACCGAATGGACCCTTGAGCGCCGCGATCGAACGGGCTGCATAAGCCTTCAGTAGACCGGCCGGCTCTTCCCCGTTAACGGAAGCTAAGGCTGCTTGCCTGTCCTTCAGGGATAACTTAGGAGCAGCGAATAAGGGTGGTACCACGGTCTCACGTCCCTTGCGGATGTGGGGCCTTTTTGCGTCCTGACGCAAACGGAATAAACAGATGATGGAGGATAAAGATCATGGCTAAAAAAGTATTATCGGGGATTCAGCCCAGCGGTTCGCTCACGCTCGGAAATTATATCGGAGCGATCAAGAATTTCGTCAAGCTTCAAAGGGAATATGAATGTTACTTCATGGTGGTGGATCTGCATGCCATTACGGTTGCCCAAGACCCCGCTGCCCTTCGTGAGAATTCGGAATCGGTAGCTGCATTGTATCTGGCTGCAGGCATTGATCCTGCCATCTCCCATGTCTACATGCAGTCCCACGTGCCTCAGCATGCTGAGCTGGGATGGATTCTGACGACACTGACTGCTATGGGTGAGCTGGAACGGATGACGCAGTTTAAGGATAAATCGGCAGGCAAAGAATCCGTAGGAGCCGGATTATTCGTATATCCATCGCTGATGGCTGCAGATATCCTGGTCTACAACGCCGATCTGGTACCGGTGGGTGAAGACCAGAAGCAGCATCTGGAGCTGACCCGCGACTTGGCGGGGCGCTTCAATCACCGGTTCGGTGATTTCTTCACCATTCCTGAGCCGTATATTCCTGAAGTCGGGGCGCGGATTATGTCTCTGGATGACGGGACCAAAAAAATGAGCAAAAGCGACCCTAATGCCGGCAGCAGAATCGGTCTGCTGGATCCGCCGGATGTCATCCGCAAAAAGATCAGCCGCGCAACCACGGATTCAGGACGCGAAGTGGTATTTGATCCGGCTAATAAGCCTGAGATCAGCAACCTGATGAGTATCTATGCCGAATGCTCGGGAATGAGCCTCCAGCAGATAGCAGACAAGTATGAAGGGCAGATGTACGGCGGCTTTAAAAAAGAGCTTGGCGAAGTAATCGTCGCCCTGCTTGAACCCATCCAGCAGAGATACCATGAGATCCGCAGCTCAGGCACACTGGGCGATATTCTGGCTCAAGGTGCCGAAAGCGCGCGCAGCAGTGCTGCCCGGACACTGGAAGGCGTGAAGGAACGGATGGGCTTCCTGCCTTACCGTTAAGAGGAGGGCAGCTTGCGCTCGGCCTTGCGTCTCAGCCGGGCTTTGATGATGAAGCCCCAGCCGATATTGAGCACGCACAGGGCGCCGAGCAGCAGCGCCAGCCAAATGTTATAGCTGATTGAAATGGAAGCTGCCGTAAGTATGAGAATTGAAGAGCAGGCGAACCACAGTGACAGACCTTTACCCATATGTTCCAGCCTTCCTTTCTGCTGCAATAGCGGTGGAGTGAGTCCCGGAGTGCTTTCTGCACCCCGGGATTTTCAATTCATATCATGAAGTATAAACTGTAACCGCTTTATTGTGATTGTGCCTTATGCGGTCCGGGGCGTCAAGAGGCGGCAAGAGTATTAGACCTCAGGAAGATTTAACCTGCTGCAATTTTAGAACCAGTAAAGGTTCAATGACGGAATCCTGCACAGAATACAACATTTTCTTTATTAAATCGCCTCTAATCAAAAATTGTTGCACAAAAGGCAGCATTCTCCTCCTTCATAGCCGCTAAGCGGGGGAATTGCTGTATTTCATACAACAATTCGTAAAGAGGGTGAACTTCAACTCATTGCCCGTATAAATTAAAAAGATGGCATCCGCATGGGCAGATGCCATCCATCTACATGATATGCCTTGTTTACGCTGCTATGTCTTAACTGTCCCCGGATCAATGGCGAAGCGCTCGTCGAGCTTCTCACTGCTGAGCCAGCCTACATAAGTATTCAGCGGATGATACTGGTTGTCCATGACCAGTACTGCAACGAACGGGAATTGCTTACGGTGTAAATAACGAACATCCCCCCAGCGTACAATATAACCAGAGGGCAGCTCTTCGACCTCGGCGACAGCGTAAGAGGTAAAATACAGAAAAGCCTGAATATCCGGATGGGATTTCGAATGTTCAACCGCGGGGTGAGTGGAGCACACCGCATGCTTGAACCATTCCAGCTTGCCGTTGTTCAGCAGTCCGACGTTGTAGCTGCCATCCGGCTTGGCTTTGACCACGTTCCAGCGTGTAGGCGAAATCGTAGGGATGACAAAGTACCGGTCACCAGCATTATGGTGCACATCCTTGTTCTTGATGTTACGTGTGATACGCGCATGTACGAGCGTCCGCCAGATGTAATACAAGACGATGCTTGCGTATAGGGTAATGAACAAGGGTGCCGGAGGCACAATCCCGCTGATCCAGAGAATGATCGCTGCCGCATGGCTGCCGAAGATGAACGGGTCGAAGATGTGGATAATATTCCAGGCAATCCATTTCTCGGTGAACGGGCGTGCCGCCTGGGTCCCATAGGTGTTGAACAGATCCGAGAACACATGGATGGCAACGCCGATGAAGCTCCAAAGCGCAATATGGCTTAAGGCATGGAGATCCGTTAATCCGAAGACCGGACCTATGACCACTGTGATCAGAGCCGGCCATAACAGTAAAAAGGGCAGGGAATGGGTGATTCCCCTGTGATTGCGGATATAAACTGCGTTGTCCTTCAGCCGCAGCGCAGTATCAGCATCCGGTGCCTGAGAAGCGAGTACAGTAGCGACCATTACGGCACCGGCAAGTGTCCCATTCGCGGCGACTGAAGGATCAACGAACGACAGACCGGCGAGTCCCAGTCCCATAACAAAATGTGTAGCGGTATCCATTGGTCAGATCTCCTTTGTACGGAAGTTCTCTATTAATAACTACCCAATTTAGCGTCCAGTTATTTAGGGGGGAGGAAATAAATATTGTCACGTAATTGTCGAATTGATGAACATCATGGTCAATGATTGTCAAAGTCTTTCCCAGTTTGCTATGATAAAGTTAATAGCGGAGCGAGTAATATTATCCAGATGCAGCCGAACGGTTACTAAGGCTCCGGCGGAACGTTAAGAAGTCCCTTAGAAGGAGGAACACCATACGTGGACAATCAATTGAGATATCAAGCTTCTTCCGATTCCGCATCAATGTCTGCCAAGTCTCCACCGGAAGGTGCAAGCTGGCGCGACTTCATTACGGTGACGAAACCCGGTATTATCCGTTCCAATCTGATCGCTGCTTTTGCAGGCTACTGGGTAGCTTCAGGCTGGGATGTACAGTATGGGCGATTAATCCTTACCCTGCTAGGCACTATGCTGGTTATGGCCTCGGCCTGTGTATTCAATAATTATTTCGACCGGGATCTGGATATGAAGATGGAAAGAACCCGTGAGCGGGGCTTGCCTACAGGCAGGCTGAAGCCTCAGACAGTGCTGCTGTACGGCATTGGGCTGGGTATTGCCGGCCTGGCTGTGCTGTTTGCTTTCTGCGGAGTACTGGCTGGACTGTTTGGCATCGTCGGCATGTTCGTATATGTTGTAGTGTATACCCTTTGGCTCAAAAGAACATCTACCTGGAGCACTTCCGTGGGAGCCATCTCCGGTGCCATGCCGCCTGTAATCGGTTATGTGGCTGTTACCGGAACCGTAGACCTTGGTGCCTGGCTGCTGTTCGCCATGCTCTTCCTGTGGCAGCCGCCCCACTTCTGGGCACTTGGTATCCGCCGCAAAGAGGAGTACAGGGCCGCAGGGTTCCCGCTGCTTCCAGTGGTCAAAGGGACGCGCCGCACCAAGTTCCAGATGATCCCTTATGTGGCACTGCTGCTGCCTATCCCTGTACTGATGTACATGTATGACTATGCAGGAATATTTTATCTGATCGTATCGTCAGCTTTGTCGCTGGCCTGGCTCTATTTAACCTTAACCGGATTTAAGGCGAAGGATGATGATGCCTGGGCCAAGAAAAATTTCTTCTTCTCCATTAACTATCTGACCATAAGTCTGATTGTGCTGGTATTGAATACGATCCACGGTTAAATTTTAGATACACGCGGTGGAAGTACGGATTCTTATGATGAATGGGGAGGGGTCCTGTGCAGACCTTGAAACGCTATAAATGGACCTGGGTGATGCTGCTGGCGGCGGTAATTATGGCCGTCTATCTGGTAGTGAATTCGCTTAGCTTCGGAGACAAGAAGCTGCCGGTCATCGGGGAGGTACAGGACTTCTCTCTGGAGAATGTGGATGGACAGCAGGTGAGCCTTGCGGATACGGCAGGCAAAGCAAGGCTGGTCTATTTCTTCTTCACCGAATGCCCGGATGTGTGCCCTATTACTACTTACATGCTGTCACAGACACAGGATCTGCTGGTGAAGGATGGCAGCTTCGGCAAGGATATTGAATTTGTCTCCATTTCCTTTGACCCGGAGAACGACACACGTGAAGCGATCAGGGCATTTGGCGACAAGTTTCATGCCGATTATAACGGCTGGTATTTCCTGCGCGGGGATCAGGAGCAAGTGCGCAAGCTGGCGGCTGAATCATTCAAGGTTCTGATCTACGGCAACAGTAAGGATGATTTTGCCCATGCCAACCTTATTGGTCTGGTAGACCGGACCAACCGCCTCCGGGGATTATATGATGCCGGGGATACGGAGAATGTGACTCCGGAGTTTCTGGCCGAATCGGTTAAGAAGCTGGCCCGTGAATAGATTTGCCCGAATAAACCAAACGCCTTGCCGGACTCCTTCCAATTAAGGAGGGACCGGCAAGGCGTTTTTGGTGTTGACTATAGACCGAAGCCAGCTAGTTGTTGCTGAACGGCTGCGGATAGAGAATATATTCCTCAAGCCCGGCTTTTTCAAGCTGGGTGATGCTGTACTCGTCAGGAGTGCCTTCGACACCGGCATAACCCCGCCGGGTATACATATGCACCGCATCGGGAAAGGCATCGCGCAGTACGCCGCGAATTTTTTTGCCGGAGCTGTCATTGTCCATATACAGGTATACTTCTCCATCACCGACAGTGCGGCGCAGGGATTCCAGCTTGAGTGTGTTCAAGGTGCCGAAAGTGCACAGAATGTCGACCTCCGGCGCGAGCAGCCGTCTCAGCCGGCTGCGGTCATTCTTGCCTTCGACAATAATGGTAATGGACATAGGTGCTCACTCCCGGATCGTAGTTGGTTATGACGATATTGTACCTAAGCTTCGCCAATTTTAACAGTTCAAAGAGCAATATGTATTCATTCCCCGGGAAATGTCGTAAAAACAAACGTCATCAAACAAACAATCACCCGGCAGAAAAAATGCGGGTGATTGCTGGCGAATGCGGCTGGAATCAGGCGGCATGGCCGTTCAAGCCCGGAGAATAAGCAGCGGGACTGCCGGATCTTCCGGGGGGGAGCAGCAGAAGGGCTGTCATCAGCAGCACGAAGGCAATGAAGTAAGGGGAGACATAGTCCCGCAGCTGTCCGGCGGCTACCGGCCCGGCAAATGCCCCGAGCGACATAGCAATGGATTGCAGCGAGAAGGTACGTCCCATCCGGCCTGCACCGCCCAGACTGATGAACAGGGAAGCCATGGCCGGGAATAACACACCTTTGGCTGCGCCCAGCATGAACAGAACGACTCCCGCCGGGATGCTGCGGAAGGCGGCCAGAGTGAAGAAGCAGATCGCCATTCCCAGCAGGGCGGCAGCAATGCGGATGCCAGGGGCCAGCCGGTTCAGGAAGAACAGGCTGAGGGTTAGTAGTGCCCCGAGGCTGAGCAGCGACAGCAGAATTCCGGTCGAAATCATTCCGCCGCTTCCTTGAGACAGCGGAAGTTCAAAGAAGAGTACCCCTTGGGAGCAGGATACGAAAAAAGGCAGCAGATAGTAGCGCTTAGAGACTGGAATAACGGCTGACAGCGGATTCGCCGCTTTCTCCTGCGGCAGCGGCAGAGCGGGTTTGTGTACAGCCAGCGCAGGAGAATGCTTCGGGACACTGAAGAAGGCCATCACACCTGTCAGGATCAGCAGCCAGCCCAGCGTGCTGAAGGTACCGGAATAGCCGGCCTTGGCCACGATGAACGCACCGGCCGCCGGTGAGACCACAGAGGCCAGCGTGTGGATGATTCCGTGGCCTGACATGTACTTACCCTGGGTAGCCGGGTCAGAGGAGAGGGAGGCCAGCAGGGTCATGCAGGCAGGTGAGAGGAAGGCCAGCGCGAAGCCGCTTGCTGCGCGCAGCAGCAGCAGATGCCAGGGCAGCTGCGCATGAGCCTGGAGCAGCAGGATTAGTCCGGCTGCTGTAAGGGCAAAGACGATGTAACGGCGGCTGCCGTTGCGGTCAACCAGTACACCGGCCAGCAGGTTGCCGGGGAGGTGGGTCAGCGAATACATCCCCATCATCCAGCCGATGAAGGCCGGCCCGGCTCCCAAAGACATGGCAAACGGCGTCAGAATGGGATACTGGGCATGCAGGTCAAAGAAGGCAAGGAACAGAAACAGATACAGCCACAGCGCGGTTTTCACGGGTAACACCTCCAGATTGGTGGCCAGCCGATGAGTAATGGAACGGAATTCACTTGGAAGAAACGGCCTACTTGTACTTTACGTGCACCGGAGGGGGCTTATACCATTTTCTTGGCCAGACTCTGTATGCGCTTCTGCAGCCCGGGAACCATGAATTATAAGAGGTATTCATGTATAATAATTATTATTAATGATATGTCTGACGGGACAGGAGTCCCGGAGTGGCGAAATTTGCGATAGGGGTGTTGTGAAATTGATGGATCCGGCAGTGTGGTCACAATTTATCAGAGAGAATTGGCTTGTTATCGTTATTGCGCTTGTCCTGCTGTTTGCAGTAATTAATCTCGTTAAGACTGTATTGAAATGGGCAATTGTTATCATTATCGTTGCAGGCCTGTTCATCTACAGCGGGGTGACCATGGATCAGATAGGTAATGCTGTTAACAAAGTGGCGGACGGGACGGTCAGCACACTGAAGAACGAAGCGCAGGAAGTCATGCTTAAGGAAGCGCAGGATGCGGTGTATACCTCCGGCGGTGACGGTACTTTTACTATCACTACTCCGAACCTGGAAGTGAAGGGCTCAGCAGCAGAGGATAAGGTTGAAGTAATCTTCCGCGGGGTCAGTCTTGGAAAGTGGAGTGTAACGGATACCACCAAAACATTTATCGATGAAGCCCGGAAACAGGCCGGCAAATAAAAGTGCAGCTGAACTTTGGGCAGGCTGGCCGCAGAAGGAGGAGCGAGAGAGATGCTGAACAGCTGGTTAGATAGTCTTAGTGAAGCCAATATCATCTCGATCGTCCTGCTGGTGGTCGTGCTGTTCTCCGTACTGCAGGGATGGGGCCGGGGCTTCAAAAGGGCGGCCGGAGGGCTGTTCGGACTGCTCGGCTCCGGAATAATGGCGATCGCGGCCCTGATCATGGCGGTTCCGGCTGCTGTATACCTCTCGCCACTAGCCGGGGAGTGGGCATCAGGCGTTGTTCTGCCTGACATCCGGCTGAGCCAGTGGCAGCAGGTGTATTATACAGCCGTATCGGTGCTGGCGAACTCGCCGCTTGTGCGGTTCCTGCTCCTGCTGCTCCTGTCCTACAGTCTGATCCGCCTAATGCTGGGTCTGCTGTTCCTGCTGCTGCCTTTCCGCCTGCCGCGGTTTTCGTCAAGGCCGGGAGGGAAGATCACGGGGGCCAGCCGCTTAAGCGGAGCCGTTCTAGGCTTCGCCGCAGGGCTTGCCCGCGCACTTGTCCTGGTCTTCGCGCTCTACATCGGCGTAGGGCTGAATCCGGACAGCGGCTTCAGCCGCTATGTGGAGTCCTCGCCGATCTACAGCCAGAGTGCGGCAGCGGTATTTGAGCCGCTGGCCGGTGAACAGGTCCGGGGGAAGCTTCCGGTGCTGACCAAGGCGGTAGCCGCCGAGATGAATGATATTCTGCGGCGCAAATATGAAGTGATCGACCATGATATCTCCGCGGACATCGCCGGTGCAGCCGCAGATATTGCCGGACAGGCTGACGGGGATGAAGAGAAGGCCAAGCTGCTCTATGATTGGATCGGCTCACGCATCACCTATGACTATACCAAGGCAGAGAATTATGAGCAGAAACGGATCTGGCATGAGCAGACCCCGCAGGATACCTTTGATACCCGGCTGGGAGTATGTATAGATTATGCCCGTCTCTATGCCATGATGGCCCGTTCGCAGGGCCTTCAGGTGCGGGTTGTAACCGGCAGGGGCTATGACGGGCAGGGCGGTTATGGTCCCCATGCCTGGAATGAGGTCTATATCAGCAGCAGGGAAGCCTGGATTCCGCTGGATTCTACCTGGGCCAGCAGCGGTAACTGGTTCAATACCAAGGATTTTGATTCAACACATATCAAGGAAAACATCCTCTGACAAGAAGCGGGAGCTCCTCCATCTATGGTACAATAACAGCGTGTAAGAAGAGCTCTGCCTGTGGACTGCCGGATATACGGTTTTGCATAACATACAAGGAGAGGACATGCTGTGAGATGGTTCGGTAAGCCGGGCTCCCGCCCGGATGGAGGTTCTGCCCGAAACTACCTGAGTTTACGCATAAATCTGTTTTTCTTCGGCACTTTTTTTATTTTCTGCATTATTATTATCCGCCTTGCAGGGCTGCAGTTTGTGGAGAGTCCTGAGCTTACTGAGGTCGAGGCCAGCCGGGAGACCAAGGATGTGCCGCTTGCGGCGATCCGGGGAATTATTCATGCTGCCGGCGGTGAGAAACTTGCCTATTCCACATCCATTCAGTCGTTATATATCACTTTAACCAAAGAATATACAGCCAAAGCCAAGAATAAGGACACCGGAGTATACGACTTCACTGCTCAAGCCAAGGCAAGGACGAAGTCACTGGTGGCGCGGCTCACGTCAGTTTTTAATGAATATGGTGATCCTTCCGCCAAAAAGCTCTCGCAGGAGGATATCCTTGCTCTGCTGGATCTTGATTATAAGAAATCGCTTGGTTATGTCCCGCGTAAAATCAAGACGGGGCTGACGGTGAAGGAAATCGCTCATTTCATGGAGAACAAGGAAAGCTATCCTGGGGTAGCTGTTGTGGAAGAAAGCGTCCGCCATTATGACAAGGATACAGTGGCAGTTCAGACGGTAGGCTATATGAAGCTGTTCCGTTCTACAGAGGACTATAATATATACAAGAATATCCGTAATGCCATGAAACAAACGGGTGCTGATCCCGGCCTGACTTACAGGGAAGATGAATTTGTCGGCATCTATGGTCTCGAACAGCAATATCAGCGCGAGCTTAGAGGCAAGAACGGTTATCAGACCCTCTCCGTTAATCCGCAGAACATGGCTGAGGAAGTCATTGCATCGGTTCCGCCTGTCAAGGGCAACGATATCTGGATGACGATCAATAAAAACGTGCAAATGAAGACAGAGCAGGCCATTATGGATCAGATCCGCTGGCTGCATACCAATCCGGTCCAAGGCAAATATCATCCGGATGCCCTAACCGGGTATGCGGTTGCGATGGAAGTAGATACAGGCAATGTAGTAGCGATGGCCAGTATGCCGGACTATGATACGAATGTCTGGAATGCCGAGAAGCTGCTGCCGGAAGTATACGATAAGATCAAGGATAATTACCAGAACGGGACGATTAATGAGAATATCTCCGGCTTCTCAGGCAATGGGCTGAAGTCCTTGATTTTCCTGGGTTCCACAATCAAACCGTTAAGTGTGTTAATTGGTCTCAATGAAGGCTTATTCACCACCACCGATACGTATACGGACAAGGGAATCGCGTATTTCGGCAAGGATGACAGTTCCTCTGTAAGCAATTCCTCAGGGCACGTCCTGGGGCCGCTTGATCCGGCCAAGGCGATCCAGGAGTCATCCAATGCTTTTATGGTAGACTGGGTCGGCAATGCGCTCTATAAGAAGTATCAGAGTGAAGGAATCGCGGTATGGGACAAGTATATGAAGGCCTTCGGACTTGGGGTTTCGACACAGAGTGGACTGCCGGGTGAGAGTGCCGGAGTTGCCGATTATATCAACACGAAGCAAGCGGGTTCTGTCCAGGCGGCGTTAGTCTTTGCCTCCTTCGGTCAGAAAGGCAAGTATACCGCACTGCAGCTTGCCCAATATACAGCGACGCTTGCCAATGAAGGGGAACGGATCAAGCCGCAGCTGGTCAGCAGGATTACAGATGCCGGAGGCCATACGGTCAAGGAATTCGGACGGGAAGTTCTGGACAAAATTACGTTTGATCCTTCGTACTGGAAGGAGATCAAGCAGGGGATGAACACGTCGGTTAAGGTGTTTGACGGATTCCCGTATGATTTTGCCCGCAAGACAGGGACCTCTGAAATGGATGCGTACGGTGCGGTCCGTGACAACGGAGTCTTTATTGCTTATGCTCCTCGCGAGCATCCCAAGCTTGCTGTAGCGGTGATTATTCCGGAAGGCGGCTTTGGATCGAACAGTGCTGCACCGGTGGCCCGCAAAATATTTGAAGCCTATGACTCAGAATACGGGCTCGATGGAGTCCCCAAAAAAAATCTTCCGCCAGTAGAGCAGAAACAAGAGTCAACTGTGAACTAAGAGGTTTATATTATTTTTCCCGCTGAAACGGTGCTGTCCTTATCAAGGGCAGCCAAGCCGTTTCCACTTGAGATGTAGAGGAGTGAAAAACTGTGAGTGTTTTCCGAAAGCAGGCCTCTCCCCCGGACGAGAAGGACAGCAAGAGTTCGCTTGGCCTGCGGCTCAACGTGTTTTTCTTCAGCACGTTTGTAATCTTTTGCGTAATTATTATCCGTCTGGCTGTTGTGCAGTTTGTGGAAGGACCTAAGCTGACCGAGGTGGAGACCAGCCGGGATACCAAAAGTGTACCGCTCGCGTCCATCCGTGGTGCGATTCGCGCAGCCGGAGGAGAAGAGATTGCCTATTCGACCTCCGTTCAATCGCTGTATATCACCCTGACGAAGGAATATACGGCCAAAGCCGTGGATAAGGAAACCGGAATCAGTGCACTGAAGCCGGAATCGAGAGCTAACGCCTATGCGCTGGCAACCCGGCTGGTCGAGGAATTCGATAAACATGGTGATCCGGACGGCGAGAAGCTGACGGTGAATAATGTAATTACTTCATTGGATTTATATTTCAAAAAATATTCGGGTTATATGGCACGCAAGATCAAATCCGGTCTTACCACCCAGGAAGTTGCTTATTTCATGGAGCATAAAAGCGAGTTCCCCGGTCTTGAGATTGTTGAAGAAGGCGTGCGGCATTATGACAAGGACACGGTTGCTGTGCAGACAGTCGGGTATATCAAGCCCTTCAAATCGTCCAGTACACTTAATATTTATAAGAACATCCAGAACGCAATGAAGAAGATCGATGCCGATCCCGGCCTGAACTATAAGGATGATGAGTTTGTCGGCTTTGACGGTCTGGAGCTGCAATATCAGCGGGAGCTGCGCGGCAAGAATGGTTATCAGGTCATTTCAGTGAATCCGCAGAATATGGCCGAGAAGGTTGAAGAGGTTGTACCGCCGGTCAAGGGTAATGATGTCTGGATGACGATTAATAAGAACGTCCAGCTCAAGACGGAAGAGGCCATTACGGAGCAGATCAGCTGGCTGCACAGTCATGCCGTCCAGGGCAAAACCCACCCCGATGCACTCACGGGTTATGCCGTAGCCATGGAAGTGGATACAGGCAATATTGTTGCCATGGCCAGTATGCCGGATTATGATACCAATGTCTGGACGGCGGAGAAGCTGGATTCCGATACTTGGAATAAAATTATGGGTAACTATCAGAATGGGACGATTACTCCGTATTCTTCGGGGATGTCCGGCCATGGATTCGGTTCTACCGTATTACTGGGTTCAACCATTAAGCCGCTGAGTGTGCTTGTGGGCTTGAACGAAGGATTCTTCAGCACCTCTTACCGGTACAATGATAAAGGGATCGCTTATTTCGGTAAGGATGACAAATCCTCCGTGCGCAATTCCTCCGGACATGTCTACGGTTCGATGGACCCGGCCAAAGCGATTGAGGATTCCTCCAACGTATTCATGGTGGATATGGTCGGCAAGAAGCTTTATGAGCAATATAAGGGCAAGGGGATTGAAGTTTGGGATAAGTATATGAAGGAGTTCGGCCTCGGTGTCTCCACACAGAGCGGGCTTCCCAATGAGTATCTGGGACAGATTAACTATACCGATATCAAGGCAGCGGGCAGTGCGCAAGCCGCACTGGTCTATGCCTCCTTCGGGCAGCAGGGCCGTTATACGGTACTGCAGCTGGCACAGTATGCTTCCACGCTTGCCAATGAAGGTGTGCGCATCAAGCCGCAGCTGGTCAGCAAGATCACCGACTCTGAAGGCAATGTGGTCAAAAAGTTTGAGCGCGAGGTGCTGGATGAAGTAACGACCTTTGACCCGTCCTTCTGGAGAGAAATCAAACAGGGCATGAACAGTAAGGTTACTGCATTTACGGATTTCCCTTATGATTTTGCCCGTAAGACAGGTACCTCCCAGCAGCTGGGGAAAGGTGAATTGCGTGATAATGGGGTATTTATTGCTTTTGCCCCGCGTAATAATCCTAAGTTAGCAGTTGCTGTGGTCATCCCTGAAGGCGGGTTTGGTTCCAACAGTGCCGCGCCGGTCGCGCGTAAAATATTCGATGCGTATGACTGGGAGTACGGGCTGGATGGCAACCCGAAGAAAAATGTAAAAACTGCAGATCCGGCCAACGGAGATGCCGTAAACACAAACTGACGAACCGCCGTAGCCTGATTGACAAATACTCAGCTGCTCCCGACCGGGAGACATACAAGAATGGAGGGGTGGCAAATGATTGCCAAATACCGCCTGCTTGCATTGGATATGGATGGAACCCTACTGAATGATGAACAGAAAATCACCCCCAAAACGGTGGAATGGATCAAAAAAGCGATGAATGCCGGCGTACATGTCTGCCTGTCTACCGGACGTTCGTCCCGGAGTGCGATGCCTTATGCCGTGCAGCTTGGCCTCGAGACCCCGATGATTATGGTAAACGGAAGTGAAGTCTGGCGCGCACCGGGAGAACTGTACCGCCGGTCCCTGATGGATGTGGAACTGGTCAAACAGATGCATAAGATTGCCGAAGAGTTCGATATCTGGTTCTGGGCATATTCCGTGGATGAAGTATACAACCGCGACACCTGGGACGGCGAAATTGACAGCAGGGAATGGCTGAAGTTCGGTTATTCTACCGAGGATAATGATATCCGCCATAAACTTCTGATGCGTCTGCAGGAGCTGGGCGGGCTGGAGATCACCAATTCCTCGCCGTTCAATCTGGAGATTAATCCGCTTGGCGTCAACAAGGCATCCGGCATTCTGGAAGTCTGCAAGCTGCTTGGCATTAACATGTCCCAGGTTGTGGCCGTCGGCGACAGTCTGAATGATCTGGCGGCCATCCAGCAGGCCGGATTCGGAGTAGCGATGGGCAATGCCCAGGAGACCGTTAAGCAGGAAGCCGATGCTGTTGTGGCTACGAACAATAATGACGGGATCGCGGAAGTGATCCAGAAGTATATTCTTGCGGAGGCCGGAACCTCGGCCGGCAGAATTTCTAAGCAGGCTTAGCTTACTTATCCTATCCAAAACAAAACTTGAGGAGTTGAAGGAATTGACGATCCTGGGTTGGATTCTGATCATTGCTTTGTTTGCAGTAGGGCTGGCAGGAGCGGTATATCCAATCCTGCCGGGCGCGCTGGCGATTTATCTGGCCTTCTTCGTATACGGCTGGTTCTTTTCCTTCCACTCCTTCGGCGCCTGGTTCTGGATTATCCAGACACTGATTGTAGTGGTCCTGTTCGTTGCCGATTATGTGGTCGGGGCCTGGGGAGTCAAAAAGTTCGGCGGCTCACGGGCATCCGTCATCGGCAGCACGATCGGCCTGATTATAGGCCCCTTTCTTATTCCGGCCTTTGGTCTGCTGATCGGCCCGTTCCTCGGGGCCTTTGTCGGCGAACTGATTGCCGGTTCGAAGCCCGGCAAGGCGGTTAAGGTCAGCTTCGGCTCCTTGCTGGGGCTGTTCAGCAGTACCGTAGTCAAGATCATTTTGCAGATTGTTATGGTCGTCCTCTTCTTTATCTGGATCGGACGGTATTAAATTTATTGTGAAGAAGGCGAAACAGCTTGTCCACCAAGAAAGAATCTTTTGTTAAAGGCACGCTTATTCTGGCTGCGGCCGCACTTGTGGCCCGCATCCTTGGACTTGCCCAGCGGGTTCCGCTGGAACATCTATTCAATGATATCGGGAATGCATCCTTTACACAGGCTAACAATGTGTATCTCCTGCTCCTTCCGCTGGCGACCGCCGGAATACCCAGCACGCTGAGCAAAATGGTATCAGAGCGTTATGCTCTGAACCGTCCGCATGAAGCGCAGCAGGTATACCGTGCCGCCCTTATTTTTGCAGCTGTTGTAGGTGTTGTAATGAGTACAATACTGTACATAGCCGCTCCGTATTATGCGGAGTACACCAAAGTTCCTGAGAGTACGCTGGCAATCCGGGCGATTGCCCCGGCGCTGCTGCTGTTCCCCGCAATCGCGATGATGCGCGGTTACTTCCAGGGGCGCAATAATATGATGGCCGGAGGTATCTCGCAGATTATTGAGCAGATTGCCCGGGTATCTACGGCAATTCTGCTGGCTTTTATTCTGCTGCGCCAAGGGTACAGCAACACATGGATGGCTGCAGGCGCTTCTTTCGGCAGTGTGCTCGGGAGCGTCGGCGCTTTCGGTGTCATGCTGTATTACGCAATGAAGATGCGCCGCAGCGAGGAGCAGATTGCTCTTTATGAATCGAATGAGGCACGCCTTCCGTTACTTGGAATTTATAAAGATATTTTTAAGCTGTCCATTCCAATTGTATTATCTTCGATCACAGTACCTGTTGTGAACTTTATCGATACTTCCTTTATTGTACCGCTGCTCAGCGGACGGATCGGAATGGAGGAAGCTACCCGGGCTCTGGGGATCTTCGGCAGCCGTGCACAGAGTATAGCGGGTATTCCGCCGGTGCTCTCCATCGCGCTTAGTACGTCGCTCATTCCGATTATTTCAGCGGCGTACGCCCGCAAAGATGAACAGCATCTGAAACGCCAGGTTACCCTGGCCATGCGTATTTCCATTCTTACCGGCACACCGATTGTACTCTCTCTCGTTGTGGCGGCATATTCTGTCAATGGACTGATCTTCAGCAGTCTGGACGGCAGCGGGATTGTAGCGATGCTGACGCTGGGCACTATTTTTCAAATCACTATGATGACTACGAACTCTATTCTGCTCGGAATGGGCAAATCGCGGATTTCAATGTATTACGTGCTAGCCGGGATTATCGTGAAGTTCGCTTCCAACTTCCTGTTCAGCCAGCTGTTCGGCATTTATGGCATCATCGGCTCTACGGCCCTGTGCTTCATTGTCATTACGCTGCTTAATCTGCGGATGCTCAAAAAGATCATTCCCTTCGAAATTCTCGGCAAACGCTGGGGCGGATTCTCAATCGCTGTACTCGCATCGGCCGGAATCGGTTATGGCCTCAATGAAGCGGGGATTATGCTGACTCATCTGATGCCGGCAAGACTGGCATTCCTGATTACATGTCTGGTCGTTGGAGCTGCCGTGGTTATCATTTACCTGGTGCTGTTGATTGTTCTGGGTGTACTGAGCAGCCAGGAAATCGCTGGTTACCCGCGTCCGCTGCGCAAACTGCTGAATCCTTTAATGAAGCTGCAGCCTGCGCACGTGCGTGCAAACGAATAAAGCTGTGATCATTGTCTTATTTTGTCTTTTTTATTTGACTTATTCCGTACATTTTGCTTCACTTAAAGAGAAGAGAATCATGGGTAACGGTTAGATGAGAAAGGATGGATAATAGATGAACAAAATTAGTTCTCCTGCTGAGTTTCAGGTGTCAATACAATCTCCGCGCTTAACGGTGGCGGTATTCAAGGCGGATTGGTGCTCGGATTGCAAATTCATTGATCCGTTCATGCCGGATGTGGAACAGAAATATAGTGACCGCCTTACACTCGTTGAAGTGGATGTCGATGCAGTAGGCGACGTCAGCCAGGAACAGAATATTCTGGGCATTCCGAGCTTTGTCGCTTATACCGATGGACGGGAACTGGTCCGATTCGTGAATAAGCTTCGTAAGTCCCGTGAGGAAATTGAGAATTTCCTGAATACGGCGCTGGATGTTTACCTTAGTATCCACAAGTAATGAAGCAGCACCGCTTTCGCCCTACCCGAGCAGAAGCGGTGTTTTTTTTCTAGAATGGTCTGCGGGCGCAATCATTATACTAATTCATTCCTATAAAAATGCGGGTGATAACATTGACGACCCTTCAATTAAAATGGCTTAGCTATATAACCTGCCTTGTTATGTTTCTGGCGCTGCTCGGCGGAGCGGTGGTTACCAAGACGGGTTCGGGACTGGAATGCGGGAATGAATGGCCGCTGTGTCACGGAAAGCTGATACCGGCTTATACCGTAGGCTCCCTGATTGAATATACCCATCGCCTGTTCAGCGGACTTGCGGGTCTAATGTCACTGGCTTCCATGTTTGCGTTCTGGCGTTATGCCCGTAAGCGCAGGGATCTGCTTACCTATGCCTTGTTAACCCTTATATTCGTAGTGGTGCAAGGCGGAATGGGAGCGCTTGCGGTAATCAAGTCGCAGTCTGCTGCAGTAATGGCTCTACATATGGGATTCTCGCTGATTGCGTTCGCCAGCTCACTGATGCTTGCGCTTGGAGCCAGACGGATCTACCTTTCTGGGGAAGAGAATAGCACTGCAGAACCGAAAGTTAGCAGGGGCTTCCGTAACTTAACCTGGTTTACTGCGTTATATTCTTATATGGTCGTGTATATTGGAGCTTATGTAAGCCATACCGATTCGCAGGGGGGCTGTTCAGGCTGGCCGCTGTGCAACGGGGAATGGATTCCCGAGCTGTCTGGCGGGGTGGGCATTGTGTTCATACACCGGGTTGCAGCGGCGCTGCTGTTCCTGCTGACTGCTATTCTGGGACATCTGGCTTTCTGGAGATACAAAGAGCTGCCGGAGCTGAGGGCTCTGGGTGTTGCCGCAGTGCTGCTCTGCCTGATGCAGGTATTCAGTGGAGCTGCTGTGGTTCATACGCTGTATAATGAACGACTGTACATATTTACCGCGTTGTCGCATATTTTGCTGATTGCCGGTTTGTTTGGGGTTCTATGTTATATGAGTGTCCGTGTCTGGCAATTAAGCGGAACGGACAAGAAGCGATAAGATTACCGTTAAGGGCATGGGGACAAGGTTCGGGCCCGGTTCGAGGAGGAACGCTTAGTGGGATACGGTAATTTGCGACAATGGATCGAACAGCTCCGCAGAGACAAGGATCTTGCTGTGATTGATGCTCCGGTTGATCCGCATCTGGAGCTGGCCGAGATTCACCGCCGGGTGGCCGGTGAGGAAGGCCCGGCGCTGCTGTTTACTAATGTACAAGGAACGCCGTTCCCGGTTGCAACCAATCTGTTCGGTACTGTCCGCCGGGTGAACAAGGCCTTCGGGACCCGCCCGGAACAGTTAGTGAAATCCATGACGGCAGCTATGGAAACGATGATTCCGCCATCAGCTGCCGGACTATGGAGAGAAAAGGGCCTGCTGCTTGACCTGATCCGAGCAGGAACCAAGAATATACCGCAAGGTGAAGCGCCGGTCCTAGGCATCTGCCGCAGCAGTAATCCGCTACAGGAATTACCCCGAATTACCAGCTGGCCTAAGGACGGAGGGCCGTTCATCACCCTTCCTCTGGTCTATACAGAGAGCATAACCAACCCCAAAGACCATAATCTCGGGATGTACCGGGTCCAGATTCATGATGACAGCACGACCGGCATTCATTGGCAAATCCATAAAGGGGGCGGCTTCCATCACCGTCAGGCTGAGCTGCTGGGGGAGACCCTTCCGGTCTCTGTCTTTATCGGCGGGCCTCCTGCCCTGATTGCGGCTGCTGTTGCCCCGGTTTCAGAGCGGCTTCCGGAATTGATGCTGGCATCCCTTATGCTGGGCGGGAAGCTCCCTATGGTGCAGGACCCCCTGGGCGGTCACCGCATTCCTTCAGAAGCTGAATTCTCCATCCGCGGGCGGGTGTCTCCGTTTGAGCGGAGACCGGAAGGTCCATATGGCAGTCAATCCGGCTATTATTCGCTGCAGCATGATTTTCCCGTGATGCATGTGCAGCGGATGTGGCACCGCAAGGACGCGATATTTCCGGCCACGATTACCGGCAAACCCCGCCAGGAGGATTATTATCTGAAGGATTATCTGCAGCGGCTGCTGGCTCCGGCCTATCCGCTAATGATGCCTTCAGTGAAAGCTCTGTGGGCGTACTCCGAATCCGGCTCGAACGCCTTGGCTTCGGCTGTTGTCAGGGAGAGCTATCCGCGTGAGGGACTGGCTTCGGCTTTCCGTATTCTGGGGGAAGGCCAGCTCTCCTTAACGAAATTCCTGCTCCTGACGAATGAACCGGTTGAGCTTACGGATTTCCCTAAACTGCTGGAAACCGTGCTTGAACGCTTTAATCCGGCATCGGATCTGGTGATCTTCGCTAACACCTCCATGGATACCCTTGACTATACCGGCCGTAAGCTGAATCATGGCAGTAAGGCTGTGATGATGGGCACCGGCAACCCGGTCCGTGAGCTGCCCAGAACCTATACGGAGGGTCACCTTCCAGCAATCACCGGCGCCGTGCCCTATTGCGGCGGATGTTTAGCCGTTTCCGGAGCATCCTATATAGAAGACCCTGAGCTTCCCGTCAGGCTGGCCGCTTCCTTCAAGGAGAAGGGCACAGCCTGGCCGCTGATTGTTCTGGTGGACGATGCTGCAGAAGCGGTGCGCACACAAACCTCCTTCCTGTGGACAGTGTTCACCCGGTTTAATCCGGCGGATGATATTTATGCGGAGACCCATGCACTGCGTAACGCAATCAGCTATTCCCTGCCGATTGTAATAGATGCCCGGATGAAGCCGGGGTACCCGGAGGAGCTGGTTCCGCATGAGGACACGGTTGAACTGGTGAACCGGAACTGGAACCGTTATTTCCCTCTTGTATAGATCTTAAGTATTCTGAGGAGGACAAATATGCTGCGGACATTACTGGGAGAGCCGCCCCGCGAGAACAGCGGGGTACTGGCCGAAGCCATGGACAACATGGCGAAGGTCGCCTCCATGCTGCGCAAGGAGATGAACACACATCAAGACCGTGACCATGAATACCGCAAGCTGGAGATATGGACACGCGGTCTGATCTCATCGCTGGACGAGCTGGAGCAGAGCTGGTTCGCCGCCGCCTTTTACCGGAAGTCGGTGGTTGCCGGTTATATGGATGATATGTCGCCCACGGAACAGGGAGAGTACGCCAGGTATGTGTATTTTTATAAGGACGGCTTCATCCGGGTGTTCTCCCTGCTGGACAAGCTGGGTACGGTTCTGAACAGTCTGTATGATCTGAATACAGGTAAAGTCAAAGCGCATTTCTCTTACTTCACAGTGCTTCGCCAATTTCAGCTGCTTCATGCGCACAACCCGCTGGCCAATGAGCTGGAGAAGATCAGGAACTCTTACCGCGAACCGGTGGAGAATCTGCGCAAACGGCGCAATGCCGAGATTCACTACATGAACGCTGAGATGACGGATGATCTCTGGCAACGCCATCAAGGGCTGCATGACAAAATCCAACTGGAGGATCTTGACAGTCATCTGGAGGATTTGAGGCAGAGCCTGGAGATGGTGTGCAAATCTTTATCGGCTGCCTTCAGGTACAGCAATGAGCAGTGGCACAAGAATAAAGCTGCATCCAGCCAGCGTTCAGAGCACGGACAGCCGTAAAAACTTACCTTTGACAAAGAACCGGAAACTTAATATACTTATGCAAGTATTTACTTCTAACATGAAACGGCATATATAACTTCATACTATAATCTTATCGAGAGCGGCGGAGGGATAGGCCCGATGAAGCCCGGCAACCGATTTGTACACAGCTTAGCTGCTGGCTACAAATGTCATGGTGCTAATTCCTACAATGCCGCTAGGTTTGCGGTCTTGGCAGATGAGACGGCATTGTTTACTTCACACACACGGCCTCTTCCGATCTGCACGGATCGTAAGAGGTCTTTTTTGTTATAAATTGCATGGAAGAAGGAGGACGGGGCGATTGATAGAGCTGAAAGATTTAACGAAAGTATACGGTAAGGGAAGCAAGGCCGCAACGGCGCTTTCCGGACTAAGCCTGTCGATTAAGAAGGGGGAGATATTCGGTGTGATCGGCCACTCCGGTGCAGGCAAAAGCACGCTGATCCGCTGCATTAATCTGCTGGAACGTCCGAGCGAGGGTGAAGTATGGGTGGATGGGGTGGAATTGACTGCACTCAGCCAGGGACAGCTGCAGGAGCAGCGGCGCAAGATCGGGATGATCTTTCAGCATTTCAATCTACTCTCCTCCGCAACCGTCTATGACAATATTGCCTTTCCGCTGCGGCTGGCCGGAACCTCCAAGACGGAGATTGAGCGGAAGGTTCAGGATCTGCTGGCTCTAGTCGGACTTGAGGAGCACCGGAACAAATATCCGGCTCAGCTGTCCGGAGGCCAGAAGCAGCGGGTCGGGATCGCCCGTGCTCTGGCGAGCGATCCGGATGTTCTGCTATGCGATGAAGCGACTTCAGCACTGGACCCGCAGACAACGGATTCGATTCTGCGCCTGCTGCTGGATATTAACCGGAAATTTCACTTGACCATTGTGCTGATTACGCATGAGATGCATGTCATTCAGAGCATTTGCGACCGGGTGGCTGTCATTCATGGAGGCGGGATTGTGGAGCAGGGCGATGTTGCCCAGGTTTTTCTGAAACCGAGGCATGAGGTTACGAAAGAATTCATCCGCAGTGAAACTCAGGCGGACGGACCGCTGCGGCAAGCGATTGATGCTGTACATGCCGGATATACTAAGGCGGTCAAAATTACTTTTCTCGGGCAAAAAACGTACGAATCGACCCTTTCCCATGTGGCGCAGGGAACCGGAGTTAATTTCGCCATTCTGCAGGGAACCATTTCTACTATCAAGGATGTTCCTTATGGTCAGCTGATTGTCCGGTTTGAAGGGCCATCCGAAGCCGTGGAAGCAACACTTTCCGAGCTTGCGGCTGAAGGCCTTGATGTGGAGGTGATTTCTTAATGGGCGGACTGGATTTTAGCGCGATTAACTGGGAAGAAATGCTTGATGCCACGGTCGCAACATTAAAAATGTTAGCTTTTTCAGGAATATTCACAATTATCCTTGGTTTACCGCTCGGAATTGTGTTATATTTATGGGGCAAGTCTAATAACACTATTATCAGGGTTGTTTACTCGGTATTATCATTCGTCGTAAATATTCTGCGTTCGGTTCCCTTTATTATTCTGATGGTTGCCCTGATTCCGTTCAGCAAGTCGATTATGGGTACCTCGATAGGCGTACTTGGAACGATTCCGGCGCTGGTGATCGGCGCGGCTCCATTCTTCGCCAGACTGGTAGAGACCGCACTGCGGGAGGTTGACCGGGGGATCATCGAAGCGGCGCAGGGTATGGGAGCATCCACGGGACAGATTGTAATGCGCGTGTTGCTGCCGGAGGCTCGTCCGGGTCTGCTGGCCGGTGTTACGATTACGATTGTTACCCTCGTCTCGTATACCGCAATGTCCGGGATGATAGGCGGCGGCGGTCTGGGTGACCTGGCGATCCGCTACGGCTATTACCGTTATGAGAAGGAAGTCATGATTATCTCGGTGGCCCTGATGGTTATTCTGGTGCAGCTGCTGCAAATGGCCGGTGACCGGCTGGTAAGACATTTTACACGGAAATAAGGTATGTCCATATAGAGCCTTATTCATACAAATTATTGATTAGAGGGGGATTTACAGATGAAAAAAGTACTGCTCACATTCTTCAGCTTGACCATGATATTGGTGCTTGCAGCTTGCGGCAACAATAACGCTGCGAATAACGCGGCAAACTCTGCGGCTACAACGGCGCCAACGGAAGCTGCTGCTGCAGAACCGACCACTGAACCTGCTGCAGAACCGGTAACCCTGGTCATTGGAGCTTCTCCTGTACCACATGCGGAAATTCTGAAAGCTATTGCCCCGCTGCTTGAAGCACAAGGCATTAAGCTTGAGATCAAAGAATTCACGGACTATATCCTTCCGAATACACAGCTTGCCGAGAAACAACTGGATGCGAACTTCTTCCAGCACAAGCCTTACCTGGATGACCAGAATGCCAAGAACGGCACGGATCTTGTATCTGTAACCGCGGTTCACGTTGAGCCTTTCGGCGCGTATTCCAAAAAAATCAAAGCGATCAGCGAACTGGCTGACGGTGCCAAGGTTGCCATCCCGAATGATGCCACCAACGGCGGACGCGCATTGATCCTGCTGGCTAAGAACGGTCTGATCAAACTGAAGGATGACACCAACATCACTTCCACCAAAGCTGATATCACTGAGAATACGAAGAAGCTTGAAATCATTGAGCTGGATGCAGCTATGCTGCCGCGTCAGCTGGACGAGGTAGATCTGGCGCTGATTAACACCAACTATGCGCTGGAAGCCGGCCTGGTTCCAACCAAGGATGCTTTGTTCATCGAAGGAGCAGATTCCCCTTACGCCAACCTGCTGGTAGCCCGTCCGGACAACAAAGATTCCGATGCGATCCAGAAGCTGGCTGCGGCCCTGAACTCTGCTGAAGCCAAAGCCTTCATCGAAGAGAAATATGAAGGTGCAATTATCCCTGCATTCTAAGCTTAAAGCTTAAGCTGAACAACTTAAGTGAAGACCAGAAATGCCCTGTCAGCCGGAACGGTTGACAGGGCATTTCTGGTCTTTTGGAAGGATGGTTAAGTTTACCGGGAACGCGGCGGGTTGATCCTGCCTGTGAAATCCACTATAATAAAAAAAATCCCGGCCTTCTCAACGGAGGCCGGGATGATCTATGATACGGGATTAGAATACTTGAATAACTTCTTCCACGCCTTCTACTTCTTCAACAAGAGCGCGTTCGATCCCGGCTTTCAGCGTGATCGTGGAGCTTGGGCAACTGCCGCAGGCACCCATAAGCTTCAACTTAACGATGCCGTCTTCTACATCGATCAGTTCGACGTCACCGCCATCGCGCTGCAGGAACGGACGAAGTTTATCGAGCACTTCCAATACTTCATCGTACATGGTTGCACTTTGTACATTCTCACTCATTTCTCAATCACTCCTTTCGTATGTTTATTATAGTACAAAAAGTTAAAAAATAAAATGGTTAGCGCAGAATAGGGAGATCATCATGAGACCAATTATAGAATTTTGTGCCAGTAATATCGGACATGGTACAGAAAAGCTCAAAAATAAGCTGGAGCAAAACCCCGAATACGATGTGGTGGAGTACGGTTGTCTGAACAACTGCGGACAATGTTATCTGCAGCCCTTCGCCATGGTCGACGGGGAGATTATTGAAGCCGAATCCGCCGACGGACTTGAAGAGGCGATTGAGGCAGCCATTAAAGAGGCTGAGGCATGGGATAGCCTTGAGATCGACTAAACCCGCAGCCGTGGTTGTCCTATCCGAAATGGCGCTTAGACATCCAGAGCACGCCGCTTTTGAGCAGGCGCGGAACACGGCCCATGACGGAGCGGCGGCCCATCAGGCCGAAGCCGGCATTTTTACCCAGTGAACCGAGAGTCCCCTTAAGCTTAATCTTATGCAGCTTCGGCGTCTCACCCCGCCATAGGGCCTGAATAATCTGCCCCACCTGTTCTCCCTGGGCACCTGCGGCTTGTGCGCTTGGTGCGAAGGGCAGGCTGGCGCAATCCCCAATCACGTATACCTCCGGATAGTCGGCCACATTGTAATAATTGCCCACAATGATCCGTCCTCCACGGTCTTTGGGGAGTTCAAGCTGCTGGACCACCTGCACCGGCTGAATGCCGGCAGTCCAGACCGTAACATCAGCAGGAATTGCCTGGGTGCCATTGAAGATGGCATCCTTTTCTACATGGGAGACGGATACCCGTCCTATGGTCTCCACATGATGCTCATTGAACCATTCCTCCACATACTGTGACAGCTTGGCCGGGAAAGAAGACAATACGCGTTCCCCGCGGTCCAGAATGGAGATGTTCAGATCAGGCCGGCTCTCCCGCAGTTCTGAGGCAATCTCAACTCCGCTCAGTCCTCCGCCTACAATGTTGACCGTTCCGTAAGGCTTCACATCGTTCAGCCGGCGGTAGGTTTCGCGGGTCCCGGCAAAGCTCTGAATACTGCAGGCATAGTGCTCGGCTCCGGGAATGTTATGGAAATTATCGGTGCAGCCGAGCGCTATCGCCAGAATATCATAAGATATCGGCTCCCCGGTATCGAGGAATATCACCCGGCTCTCCAGATCGATGGAGCCCACCTGACCATAGCGGATCGTTAAGCGGGGATGAACCGGGAATTGAATACGCAGATGATAATCCGTTACAGTTCCTGCGGCCAGTGCATAATATTCCGTCTTGATTCCCTGATACGGCATCCGGTCAACCAGGACGATTTCCACATCATGGGGGAGATGGTTGTTAAGTAGCTGCTGAATGAGGGCAAGACCGCCGTAGCCGCCGCCCAGGACAAGTAGAGTTCTCATGCGAACCGATCTTCCTTTCAGGTATGGTGCGAGATGGGCAAGGCAGTTCCGCAGGATTATAGGCTGGTGCGGTTAGTTGTTACTCGTATACTTTAATCTCGTTGTAGAAAGTATCCCGTTCAACCGGAATCCGTCCGGCCCCTTTGACGAGCCAGATCAGCTCTTCACGTGTCAGACCTTCCGGGGTCAATGCGCCTGCAGCATGGCTGATCCGTTCTTTGAGAATCGTGCCATGTACATCTGAAGCTCCGAAGCTGAGGGCGACCTGGGTCAGCTGTGCCCCAATATTAATGAAGTAGGCTTTGATATGGTCAAAGTTATCCAGCATCAGACGGCTTACTGCAATCGTCTTAAGATCCTCGTAAGCAGAGTTCCGGCGCATAATGCCTGCATTCTTGTTCTTAGGCTGCATGGAGAGCGGAATGAACACCATGAATCCGCCCGTTTCGTCCTGCAGCTCGCGGATTTGCAGCATGTGGCGGATGCGGTCCTCGCGGGACTCAATGGAGCCGTACAGCATAGTCGTATGTGTTCTCATACCGATATTATGAGCAGTGCGGTGAACCTCCAGATATTCCTCGACATTGGCTTTGTCCACACGCATTTTTTTGCGGTACTGGTCGGACAGAATCTCTGCCCCTCCTCCGGTAAGGGTCTTCAGTCCGGCGGCGCGCAGCTGCTCCAGCACTTCACGGATGCTAAGGCCGCTGATGCGGGTGAAGAAGTCGATCTCTGCTGCGGTGTAGGCCTTGAGAGTGACGTCAGGGAAGTGCTCGTTCAAAGCTTTTAGCGAATCAACATAGTACTGGAAGGGCACGTTATCATTATGGCCTCCGACAATGTGGAACTCGCGTACGCCGGGATGGATATGCTGCTGCACATATTGCACCATTTCCTCGCCGGAAAGGGTATAAGCGCCGTCTTCTCCCTCATCCTTGCGGAAATTGCAGAATGCGCAGCGGGATTCGCAGACATTGGTGAAATATAGACTCATGTTTTCGATAAAATATACTTTATTCCCGTTTTTTCGCTGGTTAACCTCATTGGCTAATTGCCCGATCGTTAATAAATCATTGCTCTCATATAAATAAACGCCATCTTCCAAATTTAATCTTTCTCCGCCGCGGACCTTCTCAATGATGTTCGCCATCCGGGCATCCATGTGGGGTGTTATAAGGGTAGACATATAATTTCCTCCTGAAGGTTGGCGAGGCAACTGCATCGCAGAATCGTGAGCTAATGAAATGAGCCGGCAGCAGACCGGCATGAAATAGAGGTTAGATGTAACCTCGTGACAAATTTCCGAATTTTTACGTATATCGCTTTTCCTATTATAAACCTCTCCCGGAGGGTGAGCAACCGCCAGAAAACTTAAGGGAACCCGGCATGAAATGCATAACTGCGGTACGTTTGCGACTTGAGGCTAAGAGAATAGTGGAGTATACTTAATTTAAATTATAGAAGTGCAAATTATTTGAACATTACCTGAGGCCTTAGGGCTGGTTGATAAAAGCTATTGCAAAAATATGCTCACAAAACTTTTGGGAGGTTAAAGTTATGATTAACATTAGTGAATTAGCAGCAGGCCAATTGAAGACCATGCTTGCTGAGCAGGAAGTACCTGATATGTTTCTCCGTCTGGGCGTAACACCCGGGGGCTGCAGCGGATTCTCTTACGCCATGGGCTTCGATGATAACGAAAGCGAGCAAGACGTGTATATGGACATTGAGGGCTTGAAGGTAGTCGTAAGCAAAGACGATATCCGTTACCTCGACGGCCTGGAGATCGACTTCGAAGAATCCGGCATGACCGGCGGCTTCACCATTAACAATCCGAACGCCACTGCTACGTGCGGCTGCGGATCTTCTTTCCGTACGAAGGAAGATGCAGGCAAGCCGGCGGCTGAGCCTTGCTAAGACGGGTAAATGATGGGATGTAGCACTGGAATCTAATATAGACAGCTGAATATGCAGCCGTTAATCACGGCTTCCCAACCTCTTGAATTGTGTAAGAAGTACTTTACACTTTTCAGGAGGCTTTTTATTTGGCCAAAAAGCAGAAGAAGATTGGAATGACAACGGATCAAGGTTAAAGGAAATGCCGGAGGGATGGATAACTATAAAATTTATGGAAAAATAATCCGATAATAAAAAAGAATATCTTATATATTTAATTATAAAATACATAGGAAATATTGCTGTGCGGACAAAGCGGGAGGGTGGACATGGCGTCAACGAAGCTTATATTTAACGAAGATGAAGTCCAGCGGCTGCAGACCAAAATAGGCCAGGTAAGCCAGGACACTAACCGGCTGTATTTGCAGCTGAAGGGCCAGTCCAGTGGCTGGGGCGGAATTCCCATGGGAGACCACCTCGTGAAGGCCCAGGTCATGATCAATGAATTAACCGTAGAAGCAGAGAAATTGGAGGATATTATCCGGACCGCCCTGAAGGGGGTTGCAGGACTCCAGGAGGAGAATAAACGGCAGGCCGACAAGCTCACGCAGCAGTTTAGTCTTCTCGCGGGTGTATTCGGAAGCTTTGGGACACAAGGTCCTGCCGGGCGGATTTCCATTCCTGCCATTGTGCAGAAGAGTGTAGCGTATCTGATCACGTCTGTTACCGTCCTGCTGGGAAAGGATGAGCTGAATAACGATCCGGCAGTGCAGAAGCTGCGGAATATCATCCAAACGTCCGGGCTTTTGACCGTAGAGGGTATTGCGGCCCTAAGCAAGCTGAAGGATATCTTCGCGGCGCGGGATGGGATCGCGAAGGCGCAGATGGCCTTCAAGGTCTATGAAGCGTTCGGGAACAAGACGCAGATGGAGGCCGTCCATGCGCAGGCTGAGGAAGCACGCCGGAAGCTGGCTTCGCTGGGTGTAGCCAAGGTCCAATATGAAGCAGGGAAGGATCTAAGCGGCTATTTCAAGCAGCCAGCTGTCAAAGCCTGCGATTATGATCCATCGATCACGGCGGAGAGTGTACCGCTGATACATAATGAAGAATATCTCCTGCTGCTGCGGCTGGCGATGGAGAAGAGTGCTGCTGGGAACTACGCGCGAAGCCAGCTGGAAGTGAAGCGGGAGGAGATCAGGATCGCTGAGGCTGTGAGGCAGGTCCAGGAGCAGATCGAAGCTGCAAGACGGCTGAACGGTCCGCCTCTGGAACTGCCGGATGGCACTCCGATAACGGCAGGCAACAAGGAAAATGAGACGACGCTGGCTTTTTATATGGACAAAGTCTATGTGCCTAATGATTTCACACCGATGTATACCAGCTACCTGGGGTGGCTGGATGATACATACGGGTTAACGAAATGGGAGAAAAGAGTTCATCAGGCAGATGCGGTGGTGCTGGCCTTTACCGAAGGCTTGGTGAAAGAGGTAGTGATGGGCTTGGCAGATACGGCTACGTTTGCCTTCAAGCTTGTGGTCGACCCGGTCAAAACAACCACAGAAATGAAGGATCAAGCGGTATATATCATGGAGCATCCGGAAGTGCTGGTGGAAGCGGCCAAGATGGCTTATCATCAATTTGACGAAGGAACGCCGGAAGAGAAGGCAGCGATGCTGGGTTCGGTAGCTTCCCTCCTTGTACCGGGAATGCAGGTCACCAAAATCGGCAAAGCCGGGAAAGTGTTCAGCGGGGTGGAAGACGTTGTCAGCCAGGCGGCGAAGGATGCCCTGAAAGAGATCAAGCAGAAGCTCCCGGATCTGGGTCCGGTCTTACAGACACCAGAGGGGCTGGCCTTCAAGGCAGGTGAGATACCCGATGGACCTTCACTGCCGAGGACGCCGGTGCAGCAGCAGTATATGGATGCGATGGATGAAGTGGGTGGCGGTGCGGGTAAGATTGAGGGGCCGGGTGATTTTGGGTCGATAAAATTAATCAAGCCCAGTAGAGAACCTAACCCAGACGCTGTCTCTAATGGTACAAGAACAAAAATCCCAAATAATGCTGATAATGCTACTCAACTGTCTCTGGAACTAGAAAACGGTGCTGCTGATCAACTAGCAAAAAAGGGTTACGATATTGAACAAAATCCTATAGTACGAGAAAGTGATGGAATAGATCTTAACAGGGACCCGGATTTTAGGATCGAAGGGAAAATTTTTGATTGCTATGCTCCTACTGAAAATAAAAGTGTAAGGGGAATTTGGAGTGAGGTTCAAGAAAAAGTCGTTATTAAGCAACAAACCAAAAATGTGGTGATTAATCTGAAAAATTGGTCTGGAGATGTTACTGGGTTACTAGAACAATTTAAACAATGGGAAATTACAGGTTTAGAAGAGGTTCTTGCGATTACAAAGAATGGTGATGTTAAATCCATATTTCCATAAAAAAGAGGAGTTAGTACATGGAGTATTCCCTGAAAGTGAATGGAATAAAAACGGATGAAATATGGCTAAGAAATTTATTAAAAGAGAAAAATCTTAAGGCTAATTATTTACGTAAGCATCATAATTCTTTTATTATTGATGAGTTTTTATTAAGCAATGGTCTAAGGATAAGCATATATGAAAATAGTTATCCGCCAGGGCACCCTGCGTATTCCTTTGAAACCATGTTTTTAGAAAACGACTTTATTTATCAAGAGACAGTGTCATTTGAAATAGACAAGTTTAGTGAACATCACGAACTTGTTTTTAGAACAATGTATGAAATGGTTTTTCTGATTTTGGAGACTTTTAAAACCGACGGGATATTTTATCATACATCTGGTGAGGAGATTTTTTTCTATAAAGATAAAAATTACAATTTTAACGAAAAGTATCTAGATTTGCTTAAAAATCAATATGATGACCTGTTGAATGGACGTAATTATTCTCTTTTTAATTGTTAAGCTTCCTGGAGGTTAATGAGCAATTGACCTTACCCAGGGCCGGATGCGGTTGGAGTGATATTCATTAGGTGACCCGGGTAAGGCTGCCGAAGCTTCAATCCCGAGCAGAAGAAACTTATTTTGTATATTGACAAACCATTGACAAACTTACATCCAAATGATTGAAAAAAATTAGAGGAAATTAAATCTAAGGGGGTTACTATTGTTAATTCTCTGGATGAACTTAGAGAGGCGTTAAAATAAAATGGGTACTTCAGCAGTTATTCTTACACAAAAAGGAAGATATTCACCAGAGAAACTATTAGCGGATACAATAGTCTCAGTATTTCATGCTGATGCTACTCTATATTTTGATAATAATAAGAATTATTCGAATGATGGGAAACTTTTGTATACTACACTGAACATTGCCTTTGCAGAGAAAAGTGAGCAATCTTTTGTTTTTTCTGTTCATGCTATTGACAATCTCAATATAGATTTTTACTATCACGAAGATTTGGCACTTGAATCTAATTTATCATTATGTCAAGTTGGTCACATTGAAGATATTTATGGTGTTCAACAATTAATATTTAATTTTATTTATGAATACCTCAAATTGAACCCTGATGATTACTTCTGGATTACTGATTTTGATTGGGTTTATAACTGGGGGGACATGAAAAAAATAAAATCCTTACCCTATGATCCTCATTGGTGTTATCAAGACCCAAGGTTGATTGACTTATCTTAAATTATTCTACTACCTAGATAGATGCCTCCATGAATGCTCATTGTTGATAAGCTTAAAGTATATTCATCTGTTTAAGTGTATGTCCTATATCAAATCTTTAAAGATGAAATATGATCTATGAAAATAACTAACTAACTATTGCGTTGTAATGAACAGGTCGAGTATGGTCAGGTATCCCCATGATTGACCTGTTTTCGTTGTAATCATTTATCACAGCTGTTCCAAATCAGCGGTATCTACAAGCTGTTGTGGTGGCTGGATGATACATACGGACTTACGAATCAGTTTGATGAAAGAACCCCTGAAGAGAAGGCAGCGATGCTGGGTTCGGTAGCGGGCCTCCTTGTCCCGGGAATTCAGGTCACAAAAACCGGCAAAGCCGGGAAAGTGTTCAGCGGGGTGGAAGACGTCGTCAGCCCAGGCGGCGAAGGATGCCCTGAAAGGAATCAGGTCGAAGCTCCCGGAGCTGGGTCCGGTCTTACAGACACCGGAAGGGCTGGCCTTTAAGGCAAGTTGAAAATTCACTTCTACAGCTTGTGGAAAATGTTATGGGAAATGAAAGTGGCATTAGCTTCACACAGCAAGAAGAGAGTGAAGAAGGTGAAGGAGATACATTATATGTTAAATGTAATTTTTTCAGCTTTACCACAACACAATTTAATGTAAAGAGTATATCTAGAGATTTTGATATTGAAGTGAACTATGGCTTAAAATGTAATGTATACGAGAACGGAGACAGAAAATTCATTGAGTTTTTAGGTGAAATGCTAAAAAGTAATATCGGAGAGGCTCTCCTTTTAAAAGATTCTGAATATAAAATACTTGAGAGAAAAGATGATTCCTTGCTTGTGGACAGCCACTTTTTCAATGGTGATATTGAGGTTCTATCACTTACTTATATTCAGGGAACATACAAAAAATTCGGAGTGCGAATTGATGCGGGCCTTACTACAGAAGAGATCAAGCTTGAAAGCATAAAACTAGTTGAGGAACATGAGAAAGAATATAACGTCAGTGTGGTAGAAGATCCCGATTACACCTCTGAATTTATGCTCAACTGGGGAGATATACAGATTAATATTAGTAATACTGGTGCAACAATAAATTTATCCTGTGGTCATATTTTTGCACATGAAGATAGTTTAAGATTGAAGAAGATGCTACGATTTTTCAAGCAATTCACAAATGCATTGCCAGGGGATTACGAGCTATCGGTAAAGCAAGGGTATTGGAAACAGAAACGCAGTACCTTGGTTACAAGAAACAACAGTGAAGTTACTATAAACAACCAGACTGAGGAAGCACATTTATTGTATGAAATCAATTTCTTTGATCATTAAAGACTGAACAGCTGGGTAATTCTTTCATGAACTAAACTTCATCATCCTCGTCTTTAATATTGAGTGTAAATCACTGTGTCGTATAGAACAGGTCATTATTGGTGATTCCACCATAGTTGACCTGTTTTTTATGTCAGAGAATTGTACTAAATTTAGATGGTTTTACTTCAGCAAAAATAACTGAGATCACTGAAGGGGTTCTAAGGAAAGCTAATCCAAACGGAGATTTAAAAAACTTGCAAGAAATATTATTTGTGGTTGACGGAAAAATCACACGGATATTTGGAGGATAGATATGCATGGATTTTGAATTGTTTTTAGAATCTAAATTGAGTTGTAGTGCATTGGCAGAAGTTATTGAAAAAATTATAATTAAAATTTTGAACGAAAAGGTATCGGTTTACAGTGATGAAGAAGAAATAGTTATCGGAACTGAATACTTTTCATTGGCTCTTGAGCTTGAGGATATTTCTGACATAAGTTTTGTTAGAAGCCATTATGACTTAGATGTTAATATTTCCATTAGGGTGCAGTTATTTGGTGACACCTTTTATCAAGGACTAGAAGCTTTGATTAAAATTATAGGGAAATTAATAAAACAATATGGTGGGAATCTGTTGTTTTTAGAAAATGGTTCAGATCAGCTGCTTAGAAAAGAGAACGGTCAGCTAATTGTCAATAGTGATTTGGATCAATACCAGATAAAGTACTTTACCCCAAGTTTACTTAGTTTACTTGATTATGCTTATATCGAAGAAAAATTGCAAAAATAGGCCCACTATAGGATAAAAGACCCCCAAAACCACTTCAAAATGGTTTTGGGGGTCTCTTTTAATTGCGCATAAGAATTCGGTAAATTAGCATCGCCGCTTCGGCACGCGTGGAATATGCAGTGGGCTTGAGCTGCTGCCGGCCGTCTCCCTTAATGAGACCAGCTGCTGCCAGTGCCGCAATATCATCGGCCGCATCAATGTTAATTAGGTGGCGATCTGTAAAGCTGTCTAAACCGGAGGCAGGTATCGTACCCGGATTCCAAACTTCTGCAGCCTGTAGGGCTCTGGCTGCCATAACAAACATCTCTTGCCGGGAGAGCGGCTCATTCGGACGAGTGGAGGCCCCATCCGCGAAGCCGCCCCCTTCTGCTGCACTCAGTCCCAAAGCCCGAACTAGTAAAAGCGCGAATTCCGCACGTGTAACGGCCTGATCCGGCCGGAATTCAGTTTCAGATATACCGTTAATTACACCTTTGGAAGTGAGTACTTCAACTGCAGACTTTGCCCAATGGGAATGGGAGATATCCTGGAATGTCTTGTGATTATAGACCGCTGCATAGTGGCCCGACGAAAGAGTGGTTGAGAAAATGGCCTGCTGCCTCTCAGCATTATAATCCCCGCTGATTACAGGCTGTATGATTCCCATGTCATTGACATGCCACACAACAATAAAAGCATTATCCGCTGCAGGAACGGCTGGTGAATGCGGAAGTCCGATCTGTATGGCTGACTGCAGGCTGTCTGCTTGAAGCTTTATCCCATCCAGACGAAGCTCATACCCGATTAGCGGGCTGTCTCCTAACTTTCCTTTAAGCGGTCCTTCCGTATCGGCTGTTCTTACTAATACAGTTATAGTCTTCACGCCGTCGAGCATTGCTGCAGGGAAGAGACTGTCTGGTAACATAATCGTGGCCAGTGACGAGCTGACCTCTATCTGCAAGGCAGAAGCTCCTGAGCGAAATGCTGAAGCAGGTAGGCGCAACTCATATTCTTTGATGTCCTTGGCCGGATCAACAGTAAGCGGAATCCGGATTGTTTTATTACCGGTTGAATCCGCTTTGGCCAAAGCAATTATTTTTTGTAAAGAGGAATCCATCAGTAGGGCGCTGGCTTTCCCTGCATCAACCGTTATGGGCAGTTCAATTCTGACGCTGCCATCCAGCAGGAGTACGGTCGTAGAAGAATCTCCAATGGCTGACCCGGAACCGCCGGTGTTTGGTACAGCAGCGGGACTTGGTGTAGACGTGGGGTCAGGTGCAGCCGTAGGACCCGGTGATGCAGAAGGCGCCGGTGTAGCGGAAGGACCCGGACTTGGCTTTGTTTCTGGTTCCGGTTCTGGCTCTGGCTGAGTTCCCGGTCCCGGCTCCTCAAAGGGAATGAACTTCAGGAAGTCACCCCAGATGATATTTCCCTCCGCATCCCTCGTATAAGAGTTCACTGGATTCAAACTAGCAAAGTTAGCATCTGTCAGCTGCTTGCCTGACTTATTGACTGACGCTGTACCATCGTACATGAAGTTATTGTCGGCAGCCAAAGCAGCTGGATACTGGTCTTTCCCGATGCTGCCCGTCTGGTAGGATATAAAGCCGTCGATCCTAAAGTCTGCAGTGATTTGGCCATAAGTGGTGAAGCTCATATTTCCGCGTGTATTATTAAATCCGATATTGTTCATAGCAATTACACCCGGATTACTGTTACTGGTGAAGCCATACGCGCCATTTCCGAAGGCAATGGAATTGCGGATGGTATGAGGGACTTTGATGCCTTCTCCCCCCAGCTTGAATCCGTTTTTATCGCCGGCGCCAACCGTTCCGTCTGTTAAAAATCCATTGTTGAAGGCTGCGCTATTCTCGATTAATACTGGACCGATTGCGCCTGAGCCTGCTTTGGTATACAAGTCCCAGCCATCGTCAATATTGTTATGTGCCAGGCATCCTCTGAAAATATTCCCAATACCTGAAGTCAATTTCGCGGCAAAGCCATCTGCATTATTGTCTGCCGGATCACGGTTATCGAAGGAGGTGCTGTTTAGAATTAAGTTGTAGGATGGCCATTCGGCTATTTCTTGTGCCGTTCCGTCCGTACGGCTGATTTGGAGGCCTGTGTCCCCGTTAGCATAGAAGCGGCTATTCTCCACGATGTTATAATTCCCTCCAACCGTAAAGCCTTTCGTATTTGGCGCCGAGCGGGTGAAATCAATCCCCTTCACATGCCAATAGTTCCCGCTGAGCAGCACGCCTTCTGTTTTTTTGTCAAAATCGATGACGGGTCTTGCCCCTGGTGCCGCCTCCAGGTACTTCTTAGCGGCTGCGGTTCCATCATTGTACCTCTGAATGACAAGCGGTGATTTCCGCACGTAATGGCCGTCAAGCACGATAATATGCTGGCCTGGTCTGACATATTCAATGGCGGTGTCGAGATCAAGCGGGAGATCAGCCGTACCCTCCCCGGCACTTGTTCCTGCAGGAGATACATAGATATGTTCTCCCTCCCCATAGCTGCTCAGGGTTACTGTGAAGTTATGGACGATTTTATCGTAAGAGGTCAAATACTGGGTATCATCTGGTACAAAAGTAACGCTGAAGTTCGTATCCCCCTGATCAGCGAGTACCGCCGGAACCCCAAGACGCTTATCGGCTTTAGCCTCGATATCCTGGGCGATGATTTTAGAGCCTTGCTTCACCGTTACGGTTCCGTTGACATTCGGACGAACAATCATTTGATATTCTGGTGTAGAAGTCTTGCTTAGAGATAGTATGCTCAAGCTTGGTATAACCGGAGCTGCCGGTGGTTCAACCTTAGGAGAATCTGTAGCTGCTGATGTCACCGTCAACTGGATATTGCGGATATTAATTGTAGCGAGACGTGCCGCATAGAATCCGACATACATTTTGGCGTCTTGTACGTTAAGAATATCCGGCTCAAAAATGATAGCTTCCTGATCATTGTTAAGCTGTCCAGTAAAGCCGCTATTCGTCTTGGAGAGCGTTAGACGATAAGGAGCTGCAGGAGCCGTGTTGCCGGGGGCAGGCCGCTCATTCCTCAGCATGATCGTCTGAATGCCTTTACTTCCGGTTCCGTCAGACTTCAAGATGCCGGACCGGACAAAGAGCTGGGTGCCGATGGCGCTTTTGGTACCGCCGCTGTAGCCGCCGATAGCAGCGATATTCGAGGCGAATACGCTGGAATTTCCAGGCGTCCCAATAGCATCCCGTGCCATGATGCCGAATGACTCTTGTCCGTCATATGGAGTTTTGGCAAAAGCCGACACGGAGATATCCGCAGACAGCATGAAATTATCTTCTGACGCATCAAGCTCTGTGTAATAGAAGGTAATGCCATCGTGGTCTTCAGTCACCTTGCCGCCGCCTTCCAGGGCAATCAGCTCTACCGTTCCGTCCTCTTGTAGAAGCATCTTGTTATTAGCAGCGGATGTGGATTGGCCGAATTGAATGCTGCGCCAGACGGGTTCAAGCTTCTCTTTTACCGTGACTGAATACGTAATCGGCTGAATGGATGTATCCGCAGGGATGATCCCGATGTCATACACTCCGGCCCTTTGGTTATCAAACTTGGAGCTGTCCAGGATGAAATCGCTTAGGACTTCCCGGTCCAAGTTGTCATAGACCTTCGATACGATCAGATGATCGCTGTTAAAGTTATCGCCTATAAAGAAAGTCGTTGCCGGATAGCCTGTTACTTCGATACCGGATAGCTCTTTCATTTGGACTTTAACATGGAAGGTTGCTGTTAATCCTTTATGGGTAACTGTGATCTCTTTATCTCCTGGTACCGAGGTGTTGAGGGGAGAGACGGTATATTCATCTTTGGTCAGCCGGATCTGAGTGTCATCAGAATAATGGGCGTAAATTGCAAATCCTTCTAATTGGATGGAATCACCGGTATAATAGACGGTTTGTTTGGGTTCATGTCTAATCTCCAGCTTGGACAGGGCAGCGTCAATGACTTCAACGTTAAAGGCAGCCGCCATGGATGGAGTCTCTGTGGAGGTGATATTGATTTCATATGGACCTGAATCCGTAAACACATGCGGCGATGTATCAGTAACGGGCTGTCCACCGATGGAGAGCGAATAGAGATGGCTATCCAGTTCTGTGATCAGGTAATGATCATTATAGTCAGCAACGACCACAAGTCCCTTTGGATCAAACGTATCTCCCGGATAATAGACCGTTTTGGCCGGCTCATATTTAACCGATAATGAGGTCACTGTCAGCGGGATGATTTGCAGCGGGATGGTTGCCGAAGCGCCGTTATAATTAATCCTGATCGTATTCTCTCCAGCCTTAGTGCTGTCAAAGCCGGTAACAATATAATCAGCGGAAGACAACACGGCTTCACTGTTATCAGAAAAGACAGCCTTAACGGCCAGTCCGGTCAGATCAAGGGGTTCACCCATCAGATAGGAGGTTTTGGTCATCCCGCTCGTATCAGCGATTAAGTGGGATACACGTTTGGCCTCGACCTTGATGTCTAGTTCACTGAAGGTTACTTCCGCATCTCTTGCTACATAGATTCCGGCAAAGATCGTATCCGTGAATGTATCGTCGAGTGTTACAATTTGAGTTTGTTCACCGATGCTTAACAGATAAGTATTGCCTGATTTTTTAATGCTGAGATTATAGGTTTCTCCCGCAGCAGGAGCATTGATTCCGCTAAATGCAGGAAGCTTTATTTGTGAGGTTTTTTTATAAAATCCTTTCATTACCTGATCCAACGCACCGACTGCAGCATAATTAGAAATGTTTTTGCTGTCATCTCCATTTGTTCCAACAGTATCCCTGAGCATAAGTCCGAAGGATTTCTGATTAGGCGTGCTGACGCTGGATCTGCTGTTAAATAAATTCACTGTAGCTTTGGCTTGGAGCTCAAAGTTCGTGTCAACGGGAAGTTCTTTGTAATAAAAGGAAAGTCCCTCCTCTCCAGAAGCAATCTTTCCGCCGTACGTACTCATTATTACTGTATTTGGATCTTGAACAATAGGTTCGGGGTTCGTAGCTGGTACTGTACCCGGTCCGAAGGCGCTGAACGCCCAAGGTCCCAGATCCACCTGTTCTTCTTGGCGTACTTCCTCAGCAGACAGAGATAGTGGAATAGACGAGAACAGGAGCAGGAAAATTACAAACATAGCTGACAAGCGTTTTGATTTTCTCACAATGATTAAAACCTCTCCTTATTGGAACGATTTGATCAATGTAAAAGTCTGATCTACGAGATTATACGTTACGTGTGAAAAGTACAGCTATAATCAATACTTCACAAACCGCCGGATATAGTGGTGCAGAGAAAGGATATGAGTTAATGACACTTGGTTTACGAGGGAGGATAACAGGGGAATATCGCGAATCATGAATAGTAAGCGTAATGAAATTTACGAGTATTGGAGGCAGCGGCATGTTGAAGCTATTCGAGTATAACTGGCAGGTGCGCAAAGACTGGTTCGACTGGTGTGAGACGGTGGACGGGGAAGAGCTGATGAAGTTACGCACTGGAGGCATAGGATACATTCTTCCTACGCTCTATCACATTGTGACCGTCGAGTATGGCTGGATCTGTGGCGGAATACAAGAGAAAGAGATTGAGATTCCTTCATTCGAGGAAGTAGCCAGCTTGCAGCAGGTCAAGGATTTATCCGCGCGGTGCCATGAGGAGCTGGCTCCATTCGTGTACGGCTGGAATGACAGCCTGGAAGACCGGATCATGATTGATATCACGGATGAAGGGGAACGCGAACTCCATAAATACGGCGAAGTCATGCGGCATCTGATTGCCCATGAGATCCATCACACCGGTCAATTGTCTGTATGGTCACGGGAGATCGGGAAGCAGCCGGTTACGGCTAACTTTATTGGCAGAGGACTGTTTAACTAAATGCTGAAATTGACCCGGAAAATGAAAGTAATAGCTGCGTGGGGTATATTGTTAATAGCACTGCTGATGATCTCTTGGGGAGTCTATGCCAAGCCGGTGCATGCTGCCTTGGTCAATTACTCTAGCATGGTTGAAGTGGCACCGGATGTTTATATAGAGCCGGATATGTCGAAGGAACTGCAGGATCAGCTGATATCTTACGTTGAGCTTGCGCAAGAGAAGGTTACGGCTATTTTTGGTGAGCGAACTTCGACTCCGTATTTGATTGTGGCGCTAACTTCCAGGAGTCTGGGGAAATACACTGAAAATCCGACCGGACAAACCTATTACCTGCCCTGGAATAACTATATTGTGATCGGCCCGGACGGGTTTAATGAAAATGTGATTTCGCATGAATTCACCCACGCTGAATTGAGGGAACGACTGCGCAACCGCAATGTAGTGCCTGTGTGGTTTGATGAAGGGCTGGCTTCAATGGCGGACGGGAGATTGTCTAATAGCACAGCGGCATGGGAACAGGTAACGGATAAAGGGAAGAAGCCTGTGGATTACGGCCTTTTAGACTCGTATGATGCTTTCAGTTATGGAACTCCGGAAGCCTGGAAGAATTACAATTTGGCTTGTTATGAAGTTACGCGGTGGTTCTCTCGTGCAGGAGAAGAGGGGCTTCTCAAGTTAATCCAAGCGTTGAACCAAGGGGAAGATTTCGCAGAGCAATATGCAAGAATTGAACTTGCTGAGCCATGAAGTCTCCCCGGATTACAACAGTAAGCATAAGGATGTGACCAAGCATGCAGTTTGAAACAAACCGGCTGCTGATCCGGGAATTCAGGTCTGAGGATGTCCAGCGGGTACATGAGTATGCCTCCGACCCGGCTGTGGCCCAGTACATGATTTGGGGACCTAATTCCCTGGAGGATACCCGGAGCTACATCCGGCTGACCTTGGATATGCAACAGCAGGAGCCGCGCCAGGGGTTCGAGTACGCAGTCGTTCTGAAGCAGGAGGATGTACTGGTAGGCGGCTGCGGGATACATATCAGCGGAGAAGGGCAGGGAGAAATCGGTTATTGCTATAACCGCTTGTATTGGGGACAGGGTATTGCAAGTGAGGCTGCCGCCGTGCTGCTGGATTGGGGCTTCAATAACCTTGATCTTCACCGGATCTACGCGACCTGCCGCCCGGAGAATATCGGTTCTGCCAGAGTCATGCAACACATAGGGATGGTATATGAAGGACATCTGAGAGAACATATGCGGCATAAGGGGAAGTGGCTGGACTCTTACAGAAATTGGTCGAGAAAGCCCACTCCAAATCGTTATGGAAATATGTGCCGAACATGATTGGCTGCTACTAGCAATGGAAGTAATGCCTGATCATGTGCATATTTTTCTCAACGCACTGCCAACCGATTCTCCCGCAGAACTTATGGCGAAACTGAAAGGAATCACTTCCCGGCGCCTCCGTGAACAGTTTAAGCACTTGAACCACTTGAACCACTTGCCTTCCCTCTGGACTCGTTCCTACTTTGTCAGTACGGCAGGGAACGTTTCAAGCGAAACGATCAAACGATATGTTGAGGAACAAAAAACAAGGGGGTGAAACTATGCAAACCGTAACGATTCAAATACGCATTTTTCCAACCCATCCATCTGTATTGGTGGACATGGGCAACGAATACATTCAAACCGTCAACGAACTAACGGAGCAAGCAGAAAGGTCTGGAACGTTTCCTAAACTAACTTCAAAAACCGTTCGTGCCAATCTACCCTCTGCCATAAAGAATCAAGTGATTCGAGACGCCAAAAGCCTATTTCAGCGGTTCAAAAAAAATAAGAAGCGACCTCTTCTCCAAAAGAGTGTGTACTACGTGAACAATCAAAATTATACGATTTGGGGCAACAACATTTCTTTTCCAGTGATCCTGGATGGAAAAGTACAACGTCTTGTGGTCCCTGCGCTTCTTTCGGATCGGGAGCGAGACATGCTTTCGAATGGGAAGCTTGGACTTCTGCGTGTGGTTCAAAAATCAGCGAAATGGTTTGTTCAAATTTCAATCGAACGACCCACCAAACAAGCCGATGGTCATGAAGTGATGGGGATTGATTTAGGCTTGAAAGTTCCTGCTGTTGTCGTAACCTCTAGTGGCAAGACAACATTTTGCGGAAATGGACGTAAAAACAAGTTTGTTCGCCGTAAGTACAGTACCTATCGTCGCAAATTAGGAAAGCTTAAAAAGCTATCAGCGATCCGTAAACAGAACGACAAGGAAAGTCGTTTTATGAAAGATCAGAATCACAAAATCAGCCGCCAGATCGTGAATATAGCTATTCAAGAAAAGGTGTCTGTCATCAAGCTAGAGAAACTGACGGATATTCGTAAGACGACAAGAACAAGTCGTAAAAACGCTAAAAATCTGCATCATTGGTCTTTCTATCAGTTGCAAATGTTCATCGGATATAAGGCGGCACTCGCTGGAATCCAAGTGGTTGAAGTGAATCCAGCATACACTTCGCAAACCTGTCCATCTTGTGGAGAGCGGAACAAAGCAAATGATCGAACGTATCAGTGCGACTGCGGCTATACAGCACATCGAGATCGAGTCGGTGCAATCAATATCATGCGTCAACCTGTGGTAGATGGTAACAGTCTGCCAGCCTAGATAGCTATATGCTCTGATCTAGGATGGGCGAATGAACTCGCCCTTAACTTAGCAGTTGGGCAAAGCGGAAACGTATGCGCCCGCTAACTAGCTAAGAATCCCACCCTTTTAAGGGTGTGGAGGTTCAACAATACTCTATCCTGAAGGACGAGTATATGGCGGCACGCGGCTGAATTGGAACAACAGCCCGTTCGCGGAGCGTCCATTCAAGTGCACACGTTGATCTTACGCAAAAAAAAGAAGGCGTCCCAGAAGCCATTTTATGGCTTTTGGGACGCCTTCTTTTTGCTGTTCTCTGGTCTGGCAATACTACAGTTAGAGCGGCATAACGGCAACTTCGTTAATCTTGACTGCTTCTTGCGGATCAGCTGCAATCAGCTTGTCATACACTGCCTGATCCTGGGCGAAGCCAAAATTACCTACCAAAATACGAAAACGTGGAAGGATTCAAACGATCCGGAATTTGAGTCTAAAAAAACGAATCGAAGACCTCTACCACAACCCTTCAGCGGACGGGCGTGTAATTGCCAGCAGCTCATTGCGGTGATTTAGCAAGACGGACGGTTCACGGGACTGCCCGCTAGTTTTTCAGTGGCCTCCTCTTCAGCAGGTGTTGCTTTCCTTGTTTATGGCTGCTCCGCATATCTCCACCAGGCAAATGTTCCGGCTATTCCGATTATCCCTGTATACGCAAGTATCAATATACTGCTGAGCTGTAAGGAACCGGTGCTTTGAAATACCGACGGGATGGTCCATGGGAAATAGGGTGCTAATCCAAATGAGGCCAACACATTGGACAGAATGACGATGATCAGGATGAGCCCCAGGGGTGCCAGATAGCCCTTGGTCACATTAGCCAAAAGAATGGTTGGTGCGGTCACAAAAATGTACAATAGCGAGGTGATCAGGAACTTAAAGAACAAGCTTGAAATGAAGGAAGCGGACCCGCCTTGGGCTCCCATGATCGCCCCTACGGCAAAACCCACGGCAAACATATAGACGGAAAGTAACAGGCACCATGCTAAAATGACAAGGAATTTGGACAATACAATTTTCGCTCTGGACACGGGCTTTGCCAGCAAATCTTTGATGGTTCTATCCGCAAATTCCCGTCCGAATACCCATGCCGCAACAAAGGTATATCCGATAAGCCCCAGCGGGGCAAGTGTATCCAGCAATCCGGTTAAATACTGCTCCCAGCTGACACCGCCGGCGTCACTGGATAATACATTTCCGACGCCCATCATGATGGGGCCGAAGCCTAACACAAGAAATATGATCCAGAACACATTGGAGCGGATAATCTTGCGAATCTCACAATGTAACACAGATAGAATATTCATTATTTAATCCCCCTGGTCATACCAATGGTGCGGAGAAAATACCCTTCCAAATCCTCCGTAATCACCCGGAGCGATGTTGGCGGCTGATTGCGTTGAACGAGCAGTTCGGCCAGCCGTTCAGGATGATCTGCCGCATGTTCATTGGTTAGTTTAATTGAGCCGTCCAGGGTGTCCTCAAAGGCATAGCCATGCTCTTCAAGCACCTTCTTTAAGGCAGGTTTGTTCAGTCCGTTCACCACCAGGTTTTTCTGTAAGGATTGCTCCAGCTTATCCATTGCGACTTCCTTAACAAGGCGCCCATTATGAATAATCCCAATGCGTGTGGACACTTTCGAGAGCTCCTCTAACAGATGGCTGGATATAAAAATAGTTACGCCGAAATTGGTTGCCAGATTATATAACATATTCCGTATCTCCGCCACGCCTGCGGGATCAAGGCCGTTGATCGGCTCGTCCAAGATTAGAATTTCCGGATTGTGAATCATCGCTTTCGCAAGTCCCAGGCGCTGCTTGTTACCCAAAGAGAGATGCTTTGCTTTTTTCTTTTGGTGCGGCTCAAGTCCCAGCTTATAGATCACCTGATGTACGGCATCCTTGTCAGCCACCCCTTGCATGCGCCTTGCGATGTCAAGATTCTCAGTTACCGTGAGATCGGGATAAAAAGTAGCCTCCTCCAAATATCCGACCTTGCTCCATAATTTAGAGTTTCCGGCATCGACCTTTTCACCTAACATATAGAGCTTGCCGGAGGTTGGCTTCAGCATCGCCAGGAGCATCTTGATCGTCGTTGTCTTCCCGGCGCCATTCAGACCCAGGAATCCAAAGATCTCTCCTTGGCTCACCTCCAGCGAAAGATTGTTTAATACGGTATAATCGCCAAACCTTTTGTGCACTCCGTCAATCTGTATAGCGGGCGTGCTGCCGCTTCTTTTCTCTGATAAAATTCGCATAGCTGTTAACTCCTCCTATGACAATCCCTAAGATTGGCGGGGTGCGGCTGGCCCAAGCCCAATGGAACAGAGCCAATTCAGCGCTACCTCATGCAGCACGTTGATGTTATCTACCTGACAGTGCTCTAATCCGCCAAGCCGTCTATCCTCTATCGCGAAGAATGTCTTGTTTGCCGAACCTGCCTGCTCGTAATTCTTCATAGCTTGTGTCAGCGGATTGGGCTGAACCAATATTTCTTCCGCTCCATGCATGACAAGCAGCGGACATTCGATCTGGTGGAGTACGCCCTCAAGATCATAGGCAAAACGCGGATTCCCCGCAAAATCCTCCAGGCTGTCTGCCCCCAGAATTCGCATGCCGTGTGCGGCCAGACTTGGCGGCATCCAGGACAGCATGGCTTTCCAGTCGAAGGCATGCGTACCTCCGTCGGAGATGACGGCAGCAATTCTGTGATCGAACGAAGCGAAGCGCAAGGAGTCGTAAGCCGCAAAACTCTCCCCGTGCACGATAATCTTATCCGGATCGACTTCCGGCCGTGTCAGAAGGAAGTCGATGGCCCGGGAATGAAACGCTTCGCTGTCCGCCCGTCTGCCCTTTCCCTTTTCATACATCGAGAGACCGGTGCCGGGCTGATCATAGACCAAAAAGTTATATCCGCATGCAATGAAGGCAGGACCCAGCCAGAAATAATTCTCAATGGACCACTCGTCACCACCGTTAAGCGCAAATACGGTCGGCTTGGGGCCTTCTATCCAGGAAGGGGAGAAGAAGTAACCATCCAGCTTAACATCCTCGTAATCAACCTCAATCTTCTCCGGCGGGACATCGAAGTACTTTCCGGCGGCTTCGAAGAGTTCATTAACCTTTTTAAAGATACGGATTTTCCGGGTATCATCATCCATCACCGAATACTCTGCGATTCTATAGTAATTGCAGGCACGAATATAGCAGTTCCGTGCGGTATACCAGTTTCCGGCCGTTTCGGCCTCCTTGCCGTGTTTTTCCAATGCCTGAGCGGTGATGAGCCACTCCCTGTGCCATGTAGCTTTGTCATCGGGGTCAATTCTTTTGCAGGCCTCGTAGATTTCGGTGACATCCGTAGCACCGAGGCTTGCCATACCCAAAGCTTTGGTAACCTGGTATGACATCATGTAATTGTTGGGCCAGCGGCTGAACTCAATTGACATTTTAATATCCTCCTTTTTGAACTTGAAGCTTCATCGTCACTGCGGTGAACATTTGGACTTCCGGCCGCTGTTGTCCCCAGATTTCTTGATTTTGAACCGCTGTTCGCGGGTGAAATCCGGTGACTTGCTGATGCTTTCGATGCGAGCTTTCCTGCGGAAAGCTTTCAGGCGGTCGCTACCGCTCCTACAGTTCCAAATTTCCCCTCCGCTTCTTTTGCTTTTTGTTTATTTCTTTAGTGCTTCTAATATAGAAATTATTTTTACATCCAAAGATGAAGCTTCGGTAAAAGAAAAATAAATGTTTATAAAGAGAATATAAAAAACTATAAACTGCTAAAACACAAAAAGGCTGTTGCCTGGGTGTCACACCCGGCAGCAGCCTGTAATCTTTGGTTGTTGAAGCAGAAGTGCGTAAATACAATCAGTGAAGTGAAGCCAGGGGAAGGCTGAATCTTATCCCCAAACCGCCATATTCGGAAGGGAAGGCCATAATCTCTCCTCCGTGATGCTCAATAATAGATTTACAGCTCGCCAGGCCCAGCCCGAGTCCGCCCTTTTGGATTTGCCGCGATTTATCCACCGTGAAGAATTTAAGGAACAGAGAAGAAAGATCCTTATCCGGTACGCCGATTCCGTTATCCTCGATTTGGAAATAGGCATGATGCTCCCTCAGGTATCCGGTCATATACACGTTCAGCTTATTCTTCCCCCCATATCTTACAGCATTGCTGAAGAGGTTGCCGAACACCCGGCGGATCATCGGTTCATTGACCATTAGCCATATACTGTCCGTGAATGAATGGCGGCAAGTCAGTTCGTTGTCAAGTCCAGCCAGCTCGTACTCATATTCAAAAGCAATGTCTTCAAATAACTCTGTTGCCCTTACAGGCCCGGCTACCATGGATTCAAGCTCCAGTTTTTGTTTGGTGAAGCTGGAGAGATCATTGATGAGCTCAACCATATATGCTGACTTCTTTTGAATCAGTTCATAATATTCCTGCTTTTCAGTGTCGGGTAAGTCCTTGTGCGTAGCCAGCAGTTCGGTGAAACCGTTAATAGAGGTCAGGGGTGTCTTCAAATCGTGGGCGATGGCTGCAATCATATCGGTTTGTTCTCTGTGGGCGAGTTGCAGCTTATGCTCCATCTTATTGAAGTGCTTATAAAGTTCTCCGATCTCGTCATTACTCCTCGAAGCCAGCGGAGGCAGGGGATGAACAACATTTACTTCCCCCAGCCTGGTATTCAGAAGCCGGATGGGCTTCTCTATGCTTCTATAAATATAGATGATCAGAATAATAAATATACAACAGGCGATGGCAAAGATGGGCAGCAGCAATGCTATATATCGTGAGTCCAGCAATGTAGTGCGTATAGGGGAATATACTGCGAAGACAAACTTCAAGTACAGTCCAATGGAAAACATAAGAATGAGAAGCATCAGCAGGAATAAGAGGGGAAGTTTTATTTTCAGTTTCATCCTATTGCTCTCTTTCCGTATATTTATAGCCTATACCCCAAATGGTTTTAATGAAGTTATGTTCAGGACCCAACTTCTTGCGGATATTCTTGATATGGACCGTTACGGTATTGATCTCTCCGTACTCGTCTCCCCAGACCTTCTCATAGATCTGCTCACGGCTGAGTACCTGATTGGGATGACGCATAAGGATAGACAGAATTTGAAATTCTTTCGCGGATAACTCGAGCTTCCGGGTATGCAGGAAGGCTTCAAACGTTTTATCGTTCAAAATAAGCGGAGCATCTGCCTTTTCTCTACCGGGGCTAAGCTCATCCCACTCTTTATGCAGCCTGTCCACTTTTCGGAAATGGGCTTTTATCCTGGAGGCCAGCTCCTGAATACTGAAAGGTTTGGTCATGTAATCGTCTGCTCCTATTTCGAGACCGACGATTTTATCAATGTCCTGATCACGCGCACTTAAAAAAAGGATGGGAACATTATAGGATGTCCGGATATTTCTGCAGACATCAAGTCCATTCATATCAGGCATCACTATGTCCAGAACAATGAAATCAATGTGGTTATCATCCACTGCAGATAAGGCTTCTTCCCCGGACCTGGCTGTGATGACTTCAAATTGCTCGTACCTTAAACTTTTGGTGATGAGTTTTACGATTTCTTCATCATCGTCTACAACTAATATCGTTTTTGACATTTGACTACCTCCCAGACACCAACAGACCTGATATAAATAATAATTCGTTAATCCGGTTGATGCAATCTTCCACAGGTCTCCTTCCTGCCGGCCGCAGCATCCCTGGACCATTGCAGCGGTTAAACGGAGAATGCCGAACGCACGGTTAACGTGACGATTCCCGGTGTGGTTGATCTTACGCAAAAAAAAGAAGGCGTCCCAGAAGCCATTTTACAGCTTTTGGGACAGCCTGTTTTTACTGTTCTCTAATTTGAAATAGTACAGTTAGAGCGGCATAACGGCAACTTCGTTAATCTTGACTGCTTCTTCCGGATCAGCCGTAATCAGCTTGTCATACACTGCTTGATCCTGGGCACTCTGGGTTCTCTGCTGTACAGCGAGGTACCAGCGGGCCGTTTCCCGGTTGACGGCATCGTTATAATCCTCAGTCAGCCCTTGCTGCAGTGTGGCTGCGGCGGCTTGCCATTGTTCCGATAAATATTGGATCTTACCGGCGTTCAGCAGCATAACTGAAGTAATCATCGATCCCCGTCCCTGCTGATCTTCAGCCGGAAGGGTACTGAACCATTCTTCATCCGCAGCCGCATGGGCATAAGCGTCCAGACCGGTTTTGAAATACCGTTCCTTATTAACCGTCTCCTGATCCCCCAGATCCGTCTGGCCCAGTGCATAAGCCTCCAGTGCCCGCTTCAAGGCTGCGGCTCCCAGCTCCTGGGAACGGCCGATCAACGCGCTGTACCAATCTGTATCCCAGAGGGTTGCGGTCTCCGTCAAGTCTTCGTAACCGTTGGTGAAGCCTTGCTTCACCGTTGCCCCAGCAGCTTCCTCGTCTCCGGACATGGATTGGATTCGCCCTGCATTCAGAGCAATCGTTGAGGTAACGAAGAATTCACGGCCCTGAAGCTGCTCGGGTGGAAGAGTCTTCAAATGCTCAATGCCGTCCGTTACATGTTTGTAGGAAGCCAGCGCACTGTTGAAATACTTCTGTTCCCCTGCTTCATCTCGCTTCGCATAGGCCTGCAGCCCAAGGAGCGAGGTCCGGCTGATCAGATGATCATACCAGTTAATATCCCACATGAACTTGTCCGCATTATCGAGATACACCCGGTAAGATTCTTCACTCTGGCCCTTCAGATCATAGTATTTCGCCAGCTGGGATAGCAGATCTTTGTTATAGGGCTCACCTTCAAGTGCGCGGGTTAACACCGTATAGGATTCGTCCAGAAACTGTGTATTCTGTGTTTGGGTAAATACCTGCTGATCCAGCATGGATAGATAAGCCGCCGATTCGGGATGATTCGGGCGGGTTTTGAGTGCTTTTACCAGAGGGGCCTTGATCTCTTCATAGGATTGGCTGACTTTGACCAGCTTCTTGGCGGTATAGGCTTCAGAGCTGGAACTGATATACCCCAGAGACAGGAACAGCAGATACCCGGTGCCGATTCCCAGCAGCCCGAAATACCCGGCTCTGATCCAAGGCTTGTTCCACTTGAGACGGAGCGGTCTGCTCTCCATGACAACGGTCATCCCTCCCAGAGCGAGGAAGACCAGAATCCCCATGAACGCATAGCTCATATTGAAATCAAGCAGGCTGTGAACAAGAATCGACAACGCGATAATGAGATAGAAGAACCCGTTATTGTAATCGTCTTTGTCGCGTTTCAGGTACCCTCTTACATACTTGCAGAAAATGAACAGGATGAAGCCCATGAACACGATAAAGCCGAGAATGCCCACTTCAATCAGGTACTGCAGGAAAAAGTTGTGGACCTGGCGGCTCAGGTAAGGGTTGTTCTGGTAGTGCTCATAGAGTGACGCCCAGCCCCCGCCTCCGGTCCCCAGTAACGGATAATCTTTGACCACCTTCATGGCATCTTTGTAAAAGGTGAAGCGTTCAAGTACACTGTGCTGCTTGAAGTTGATATTCTCCAGCCGTGTTCCGATATTCTCCGGCAGAATATTACGCGCACGGGTTCCGATAAACAGGAAGGCGATAAGCAACACACCGGCAACGGATACCACAGGAATCCATACTCCGCTCCAGCGGCGTGATTCTGTGCTGCCGAGCTTGCGGCTCAGCCAAGGGGCAAAGTAATGCTGGACAACCCAGCAGAGAGCGGTGGCGCAGAATGATGCACCCAGCAGGTATCCCCAGCCCTCAAGGGCTGCAGAGGAAGTGAAGGCCGTATTCAGCTCCAGGCCCAGTCTGGTTACCGGATTCGTAATCAGCAGAGACAATACGCCGGCAATGGCGAGATTAATAATCCAGAGTATCTGCTGCACAGGCTTCAGGAAGAGCAGCAGAATAATGAATACTACAGGCATCAGGACCAGACCGCCGCGGGACAAGGTAAGCAGCAGCGAGACAATGAAGGGAACCAGCATAAATCCGTGCATCAGCCGTCCGTACCATTTCCGGGAGCGGATCAGCGCGAATAAGGCGACGAACAGAAAAGCCATCAGGAACGCTGCATATGTATTGGCATACTGGAAAATGGAAGTCAGGCGAAGCCCATTCGAATCAGTCATCACCGCTTCAGTGTACTTCCCGTTGACCACAGTATCCGAGAACCAGCCTACAAGACTGCCGGCAAGCTTCCAGCTTCCGAGCCAGTTCAATAGACCGAAACCGACGATCAGATAAGCGATTGCGAGGATACCCAGCTGAATAACATTATTGAGCTGCCTCTGGCGGAGCAGATACACGCTGGTAATGAAGACCGCCACATAAGTGAATTGGGTGAACAGCATGTTCATGGCCATATAATGCGAAGCGGCACCCCACAGGGACAAGGCGTAAGTTAACGGGAGCAGAATTGCGGCTAAGATAAGCAGATCTCGCTGCCCGTCGAGCCTGAAGGTCTTGAAGTACAGGACAGCACAGACCAGCAGGAGCAGACCGCTCAGCAAGGCAGCCATATAAATAGGCTTCTCAAATTCCACTCTCATTCCGTTGAACAATCCAACCTGGAAGGGGGTCCACCCCAGGAACAGGATGAAGGCAATGCAGAGCGCCCATGCGGGTCCGGAATTCTTTTCGATCATTTTGGACGGAGCCGCTTGTTTGCCGTATACAGGTTTCGACACGTTATATTCTCCTTTTTTCGAGTATTCACGCTACTAATTCTAACATAGAACCATTTAAGGTATATTGTGTAAAATGATGATAATGTGAAATTATGGATGGTATTTTGAAAATCCGGAGGAGGATAAGCAGGTTTGAAGCCGGGAGGCATATTCATAGCGGGTCCGGGGATGGATTTTGGAGAGCAGCCGGGTGTTAAGGGCCGGATAAGACTCAGCTAATGAAGCTGTCCATCGGCACAGGCCAACCCTTTACGGATTCATAGAATATAGTATCTCAGGCAAATCTATGAGGCATGTATACGTGAGATTCCGCTCAAAGGCAGCAATGATAAAAGGCAGTCTGCTCTACGGATGTCTTTTGCCATAGCTGCCGGGAGCTTTGCTTCAGGCCGGAAGGATGAATTTGAAATTAATCATGAACACGATCAGGGCAGCGGCCCCCAGGGAAAAGGCGATACAGCCGGCGCCCAGAACCCTGCGGCGGTCTTTGATGAATTTGAAGCCCAGCGCGCAGACGAGTATCGTGGTTCCTGCCAGTACAACAGACATGCCGACCATCGCAAACCAATACAGGATTTCAAAAAACTGTGCCATTAGGAAACCCTCCCCTCCAGGCTATAATACAACGAATTTTAAGAATATTCCAGCTCTGGAATAAACGGAACACCGGGACATACGGCCCTTGCGGCTATATGCCCTTTTTTGCTGCGGACTCCCTTACCACGGACAATCATACAGGAGGGTGCGGTCTTTCGTGAGTAATCTATAGGGTAGGCTGGGAATTCGAAAGGAGAGGGCGAAAAAATGGCGGGGAGAGAACTGGCAAGCAAGTTGCTGAAGACCGCGGCGTTGCTTAGCGATTCACGGGTTGCCGGTTACATTCCGAGAACACGGGAATATAGTGCTGCCGGACTGCTGGCGATGCTGGGAAGATACGGGAATGTTGTGATTAAGCCGGTTGTCGGCGGCGGAGGCTACGGGGTGATCAAGGTGTTCCGGGATCACAGGGGTTACGGCTTCACGTATATGCATAATACACGTATATATCGTGATTTTGCTTCGATGAGGTACGCGCTGGACCGCTTCAAGGTAAAGCGGAGATATTTGATCCAGCAAGGCATTTCCCTTGCCCGGATTTCCGGGCGTCCGATTGATTACCGGGTCAAAGTGGTGAAAAACGGCGATCACTGGGAATTCCGCTCCATGGTAGGCAGAGTAGCCCGGCCGGGATTGTTCGTTACTAATCTCTGTAAAGGGGGAACGATGCTCAGCTGCCGTCAGGGACTGAACAGATCGCTGCCGAGAATCCGGACCTCCGCCAAGAAAGCGGAGATGCGCCGGCTGACTTTAGTCTGCATTGAGCTGCTGGAGCGGCATTTCCCCGGCATCGGTGAGCTGGGCTTCGATTATGCTGTGGATCAGCGGGGGAAAATATGGATTCTGGAAGTAAATACAAGACCAAAATAACCGAAAATTGATTAAGAAAATTTTAATAATTGACGATAAATACATTAATAAGCTAATATTGCGTTTAGTCGTGTCAATTCCGAGGTAATATGAACATAAATATCCCAGCCAATTATGAACATTCTAAAAATTATTTTTAAGGATAAGCGGGATATCTGCCCTGTGCATAACTATTATCCCCATAGTCCACCGTGCAGTACCTGACATTACAACCCTTACTAACATATTATGCACAGGATCTCCACAGTAGCTTGTGGATAATGAGAACGCTTGTTCGAATAATGATAGTTTGCTATGATAGATTCAGATCCAAATAAAGGAAAGGTAGGTGAACGTTATGGTTGAATTGTCGGATGAGATGCTGCTGGACTCTTATCATAGAGCGATAGAGCTGCAATTGGAGCATGATTTCATCGCTCTGCTACTCGCTGAAATTCGCAAACGGAACTTACACTCTCCAGTTCATGCGGTTCTTCACTAAAGATCAGAGCATACCTTTACAGCACCCAGAATTAATCAAACCGCAAGTAACACAGAATAGGGTATCTTTTCAAGTTGAGGTGGAATCAACCTGAAAGGATACCCTTTTATTGTAAGTTTTAGGTTATACGCAATCCTAGAGTTTGAGATTACTGCTGTGTCCCGGGGACAGCTTTGCTTCCGGATCAATATACACCTTGGCATTATTCACAGCAGTCGGCGCTTCTCCGAAGCCTACAGCAATCAGCTTCAGCTTGCCCGGATACGTGGTGATATCGCCTGCGGCGAAGATACCCGGAATGCTGGTCTCCATGCGGGAGTCTACCACAATGGAGTTGCCGTCGATCTCAATTCCCCATTCCGCAATCGGTCCCAGTGAGGAAACGAAGCCGAAATTGACAATGACACTGTCTACTTCGATTTCCTGCGTTTCTTTGGTCTTGATATGAGACAAGGTTACCTTGGTGATGAACTCTTCACCATGCAGCTCAGTGATCTCGGATGGCGTAATAACATTGACCTTGGAGGCCATCAGATTCTCGACACTGTGCTCATGGGCGCGGAATTTATCCCGGCGGTGAATCAGGGTTACCTGCTCTGCGATAGGCTCAAGCATAAGTGCCCAGTCCACGGCAGAATCGCCGCCGCCGCTGATCAGCACTTTCTTGCCTTTATATGCATTCAGATCGCTTACAAAATAATGCAGATTGGCTTTCTCGAAACGCTGCGCATCAGGCACTTCCAGGCGCCGCGGCTCGAATGCGCCTACACCTGCTGTGACAATAATAGCTTTGCTGTGATATTCAGCTTTATCGGTGGTGACGATGAAGTGGCGCTCGTCCTGCTTCACAACAGATACAACCTTCTCCTCCAGACGGATATCAGACTGGAAGAGCTCCATCTGCCGTGAAAGGTTATCCACCAGCTCCTGTCCGGTGATCTTGGGAAAACCGGCTACGTCGTAAATATATTTTTCGGGATAAAGAGCAGCAAGCTGCCCCCCCAATTGGGGCATACTTTCAATAAGTGTTACCGAAGCCTGGCGCATACCGCCGTAAAAAGCGGCAAACATACCGGCTGGTCCCCCGCCTATGATGATGAGATCGCTCATAGGAACGGATTGCTCTAGTGTCACGTAATATTACACCTCCGAGTTGATAGTTTCAAATTGCCATACTTGCGTACCTACTCATTATAAACATTGTGGCACCCCGCTGCAAAGCCTTTGATTTCACTGAAAAATGTGACATTTTGTTGTATGATTGTATTTGATTAAAACGATACTAAGGTTTACAATGGATATGGTTATTTTAGAAATCCTTTAAGTTTTATTGGAAATTCTTCTGAATTTAAGTGTATAAATTCACAAAAGAAACCTAATTTTTTTACAAAAAATAACACATAGACAGATTCACCTGTTGGAAGGAGCCGGAACATGAGCAGTATTCCCAAAATTGTTATCCTAGGCGCGGGATATGGAGGTATCTTGACCGCCCAGCGGCTGCAGAAAGCTTTGAACTATAATGAAGCGGATGTAACCCTGGTGAACCGCCATGAGTATCATTATTTCACGACCCATCTGCATATGCCAGCAGCAGGAACGGACAGCATCGAGCATACCCGCGTATCCATCTCCAAGCTTATCGATGAATTCAAAATCGATCTTGTTAAATCTTCCGTACAGGAGATCCGTACCCAGCAGAAGAAGGTTATTCTGGAAGACGGAACCCTCTCGTATGATTATCTCGTAATCGCACTTGGCGGCGAGCCTGAGACCTTCGGAATCCCGGGACTCGACAAATATGCGCTGACCATCCGCAGCATTAACTCCGTGCGGCTGATCCGTGAACATATTGAGTATCAATTTGCCAAATACAAGAATGAGAATAATGCACAAGAGCATATCAACTTTGTTGTCGGCGGCGCGGGCTTCAGCGGCATTGAGTTTGTGGCTGAACTGGCAGACCGGATTCCGGCACTGTGCAAAGAATATGATGTCGATCCAAGTATGGTCAACATCTATAATGTAGAAGCTGCACCTACTGCGCTGCCTGGCTTTGCTCCGGAGCTTGTCGAGCATGCCATGACAGTGCTTACGAAGAAGGGGGTAACCTTCAAGTTCGGCGTGGCGATCAAGGAATGCCTGCCTGGCGGTGTCATCCTTGCAACCGGTGAAGAAATCAAAGCTTCCACGATCGTATGGACCGGCGGGATCCGCGGCAACCGTCTGATTGAAGCTGCCGGCTTCGAAGCCATGCGCGGACGTGTGAAGGTAGACGAATACCTGCGTGCTCCGGGACATGAGAATATCTTCATCATTGGTGACGGCTCCCTCATGATTAATCCGGAAGGGCGTCCTTACCCTCCAACGGCACAGATTGCAATGCAGCAGGGAGAATGCTGTGCGCATAATCTTGTAGCGGCCATCCGCAGCCAGCAGCCGAAGAAGTTTGCGTTCAGCAACAAGGGCACCGTAGCCTCGCTGGGCAAAGGCCAGGGGATTGCAGTAGTGGGCGATAAGACCTATAAGGGCTGGACAGCGGCGCAGCTGAAGAAGGTTGTAGACATGCGCTACCTGCTCATTATCGGCGGCATTCCGCTGGTACTCAAGAAGGGAAGATTCCTCTAAGATGCGCCATTGCAGCGTACAAGTTCGCGGACTGCTCACGCGTGAGGAGCTGGACCGCTACAATGCTCTAATTGAGGTCGGTTCCTATCTTGAAGATCAGACACGTTATGATCTGGCTTACAATATCCAGAAGGAAATCGACATTCTCATTCTCCCGGCCATAGAGCGCCTGAAGGATAAGGGCCGCGCCCGTGACCGGGCGACGGCTGAATATCTGGAGAGTCTGCGGGATGGGGAAGACGATGATGAGGACGAAGAGGCTGAAGGTAAGAATACGTCCGATTGAGGATATAGATTTGTGAATAGGACACGACCAATAGACCGCATACCTTCGCGAGAGGGCGGTCTATTTGCGTTTATTGGACAGCAGCGTCATAAGCAAGTTTCTTGTTACTATAGCAAAAGTCCAAATAAAGGGAAGCTTTCCTGTGAGGAAGACTTCCCTTTATATACTGTGGTTATTCTTCGTTTTAGAGCTTCAGCATCTCTTCGAACGATTCCTCAGTCAGCAGATTGCCGACATAGAAGGGACCGAACTCGCCGTAGCGGGCACTCACTTCATCAAAGCGCATCTCATAGACCAGCTTCTTGAACTGCAGGGCATCTTCAGCGAACAGGGTCACGCCCCATTCCCAGTCATCGAATCCGACGGAGCCGGAGATGATCTGCTTCACCTTGCCGGCATATCCGCGGCCGATCAGGCCATGGGAATGCATCAGCTCACGGCGTTTGTCCATGTCGAGCATGTACCAGTTGTCCGCAAGCTCGCGTTTCTTGTTCATCGGATAGAAGCAGATATGCTTCGCTTGCGGCAGAATAGGCTTCAGCCGGGCGGCAACATGCGGATTCAGCATCGGATCGCTGCCGTCTCCTGCAGTTCCTCCTGCGGCGTAGTTGCTGAGTTCCACAATACTTACATATGAATAGGCTTTGGTAGTATATTGGGCGAAGGCGATTTTGTTAAAAGCAGTCTCAAGCGCATTCAATGCTTCCAGGCTTTCCCGCAGAAACATCATCACGAAATCAGCTTTCTGGCCAACGATGGAATACACGGTGGAGCTGCCTTCCTTGGCTTCTTCCACGGGCCCCCATTCCTGCATGAAAGCATGCAGCTCCTCCAGGGCAACGGCGCGTTCTTCATCATCGGCTGCCGTCCAGGCATTCCAATTGAGAGAGCGGAAGTCATGCAGGGCATACCAGCCTTCCAGTGTCAAAGCGGCTTCGTTCATGTTCTCACTCCTTTAAAATTTGCATACGTTTAATATGTATAAACATATTTCCGAAAAGAAACGTGCACCGTTCTTATGAAGACGCTGCAGCCGTTTCCATTTGCTATTTGCATTGTATCGCATGCGAACGGCCAAGAGCAAACTCTGCAGCCGCCTTTTGCGCTGATCGCAAACCACTGGACGATAATGTTCATTGCTTCGCTACATTTTTTCTAGTAAACTTACTATTAAATAAGGTTTGGTGTGCGGTTCTTTATAGAGAGAGGGGATGGCGGTACGATGGGATTTATTCCAGTGTTTGTTCTGGCCGTTTTGTTCTTTGTCATGATGTTTGGCATTGGCTTTATCCTTAACATGTTAATGAAGACTACGTGGTTTCCCGCATACCTGTTCGTAATCGTTATTCTTCCCGTAGTGGTCTACTCCATCTGGGACCGGAGCTCCATGTCGTTATGGGAGCATCTCTCTACCTTCCATGTAGTCGACTATCTTACCGGTATAGCCGGCCTTGCCGGTGCTGTACTGAGCGGCTGGACCATTCAGAAGCTGCGTCTGGGCGGATACAAAATGTTCTGAGGAATGTGCAGAGCAGGCAAGACAACAAACGGCTGATCTCCTTCAAAACTAAGGGGAAGCCGTTTTTTCTTATCTTTTCCGCTAGAATCAGCAAGTGTTACAAAGCTGTCGATAATAGGGGGAAAAGCAGCTTTTTTGGGCCTTTTTTTACATTTCCGGCCGGGTGTTTTGTGATAGAATAGAAATCTATATGAATTCGTATAGAAGAGGGGGAGGTTTTCCGCAGATGCGTATGAGCAACCTGCATCATTTCACCGAACATCATCGGTACTGCGTTTCCCGCGAATTCGGTCTAAGCCATGTGGATGGACGAATGCTCGGTTCGGTCTATCAGCCGATGGTCGGCGCTTTTGCCATCAGCCTGTACAGACTGCTGTTCGAGCATATTCCTGCTGAATCCATCGGGTATTCCGGTGTGGAGCAGCAGCGCAGGCTCTTTATGACCCTGGGCGTGGAGCCTAATGAGAAGGGCCGCAAATATTTAGTTGACCAGGCTTCACGGCTGGAAGCGGTGGGGCTGCTGCAGACCTGCCGGATTTATGCCGCGGAGAACGATGATTATATGTACGAGTACGAATTAATGCCGCCGTTGTCGCCGTCGGAATTTTTTGCGACCCAGCATTTAACGCTGCTGCTCAGGGATAAGATCGGCAAATTCGCCGTATTGTCGCTGCGCGAGCAGTTCTGGAACCGGGAACCGGAAGAATGGAGCCGGCGGTCGGTCGGTAAAGAGAATATTTCGCTGCCCTTTTATGATATTTTTGAGCTCAATACTCATGTCATTGATTACGAACTGGAGCAGGCGCTGGCCGAGGTAGCTACCGTGCGTCAGCCGGGAACGGTTGATGGCGGCGAGCCGAATATCGGCTACAGTGACATCATTCTGCGGTTCCCGCGTGAGTCGGTCAACCGTGCGCATGTGGAGAAGCTGCGTTTTGATCATAACCAGATGGGCGTTATTAATTATGTGGCCCGCAAGTACGAGCTTGGCCCGCAGGATCTATGCCGCCTGCTGGACGAGGACGATGTCTTCACGCCGGATGGCGAGGTGATTCTGGATACACTGCAGTACAAGGCCAGCCAGCATTTCCGCCAGGATATGAAGCGCCAGGAGAAACGTGAGATCGCCGCTGCCAAGGTGGTGTCGCTGCGCTCTGCTGCCGCTGATGAGAGTGATCCTTCCGGTGCGCCGGTGGAGCAGTCTGTCGAAATGGAGTTCTATGTAGAAGTGCCTCCGCAATTTATGTCCAAATGCGACATTCACCAATATAATATGATGCTGCGCAACGAACCTTATACACGTCTGCTGCAGACGTTTTTCCCCGGGGCTGTTCCGGGCCAGCTGATGGATATCTTCGAGAAGATCGATTTGAACTACAAGCTGAACGGTGAAGTCATCAATGTACTGATTCACTATTTGATGACAATGGTGGCCTCCGGCGGCGACCAGCGGATGAACCGCAATTTCGTCGAGGCCATTGCCTCCAACATGCTGGTCAAGCAGGTGAATACTTACGAGAAGGCTGTGCGTTATATCCGCGACCAGTCCAAGGTGAAGGGCAAAGGAGCGGCTTCCGGCTCTGCCGGCACGGCCGCGGCGGGAACACGCCAGCGTTCATATACGAAGAATACCGGACGTTCCGGCAAGCCGGAGATCCCGATTGTGCTGGATGACGGCAGTGCCGGGACCGTATCGGATGAGGAATTCGCGGCGATGATGAAGAAAGCGGCCGAGATTAAGGCAAGTAAGAAAAAGGGCGTCCTGAGAACGCCCTAAAGAAAGCGAGGTGCGGCGATGGAGTCTATGGGCGAAGTGCTGCGTTCGATGAACAATTCTGCTCTGCGCCAGCGCTCCCGTGATCTGGAGCAGGGACTGTTTAATAATCCCCTGGTCAAGCAGCTTCAGGCTGATCATCCGGAGCTGGATGAGTCACGGCTGCGGCTGCATTTAAGCCGGCTTTACCAGTATGTCGAGGAGGACCGCCACTGCAAGAACTGTCCGGGCCTTGAGAACTGTCCGAATGATTTCCAGGGACACTACAGCAAGCTTACAGTGGAGACTGTTAACGGGATACCTGATCTGTATGAGCGCAAGACACCCTGCAAGCTGAAGATCGCGCAGGATAACCAGGATAACATCCGCAAGCGGATCCGCAGCTTCTATGTGGATGAGCGTGTGCTGAACGGCGGATATGATGAGATGGACATTATGGGCAAGGACCCCCGGCGGGCCAGTGCCGTGAACCGGATATTTGATTACATTGCAACTGTGCGGGCAGAGGGCCTGACTTCCCGGGGAATCTACCTGCAGGGCAGCTTCGGGACAGGCAAGACCTTCCTGATGTGCTATCTGCTCCATGAGCTTGCGATTGCCGGTCACAGCGGCGTAATTGTGTACATGCCCGACTTCATTGAAGAGTTGAAGCTAATCATGATGGACAACCAGAAGCTTAAGGAAATGGTAGATACGATGAAAAACTGCGATCTGCTCATTTTTGACGATATCGGTGCCGAGAACCTGAATCCCTGGGCCCGTGACCATGTGCTGGGTGCGATCCTGAATTACAGGATGAACCGCAAGCCGACCTTCTACACCTCGAACTATCCGCTGGATGGGCTGGAGAAGCATCTGAGCATGACCAGCAAGGATGGCGAAGAAGTCTACAAAGGCCAGCGGCTGATGGACCGGATCGCCCCGTTTGTGGATGTCATTCCGCTCCATGGGGACAATCAGCGGGGTACGGTAAGATAAATTCCGCTGCATGATATATATTACTGGACGGATCATTTATAATCCCGCCGCTTACTGGCTGCGGAGGTTATGAGTGGTCCGTCTTTTGTTGCTTAAGAGGCCTGAATGTTGTAAGGAATGCAACTTGTGAGCATAAGAAACGGGGTGTTTGTCGATTTGGGCCGCTTAAGCGAAGGGAATGTTGTATTTGGTGCAGGATTTTGCGTTACTCAACCATTCAAATCAGCAGAAATAAGAGCTGCTCTGCCCGCACACAAACAGCGGCGGGACCCGGACATTGAAGTCACTGGCCCCGCCGCTGTTTGGTATGAGTTCTCCGTATGCATCTAGCTTATGCGTAGACTTCGGTGTTGCTCTGCTGCCTGCAGCTTTATTCGGACATAATAAACTTGATGATAACCATCCCGAAGAAAACTACGGTCATAAATCCTGTCATTCCAAAAAAACCGGCCATCAGGTCGCCAAGGTCATTACGGGGCTCTTCGTTGACATGCTCCCGCGGGTCACGGACTTGCGCGTTGACATCCATCGTTTCTTCCTCCTTGCTGTTGCATGACTGTGCAAAGTAAGTTACAGTTATACATGTGAGAGAAGTCATTGACAATTAATGCGCTTTCTTCAAGTATACGAACTTGCCGGGAAGTTGTAAAGATAAGATCGGCGCCTAGTCTTGTATGAGATGCAGAGAGGTGATTCGATGATAAGTATTAGACCTATGGAACCGCAGGAATACGATTTTCTAATGGATATGCATTATGAGTCAATCAATATAGTACAAGGGAAGCCCTCCAGGAGTGAACTGCTGAGTTCACCGGATATCGTGAAGTACAACGAGAAGTGGGGGAAAGAAGGTGATAGGGCGCTAATCGCTCTGATTGACAACCAGCCCGCAGGTGCTGCCTGGTACAGACTGTTTGATGAGACGAACCAAGGCTATGGATTCGTGGATGCTGAAACCCCGGAATTAGGTGTCGCTATACGGCCCGGCTATAGAAAGCAGGGCTTGGGAATCAGACTAATGCAGGCTATCATCCAGCAAGCCGTATCCGATGGATACCCATCGGTTTCTCTTAGTGTAGATCCGGAGAATCAGGCGGCCGTCCGCTTATATGACAAGCTTGGATTCGAATATTTCGGGATATCCGGAACCTCCCGGACGATGAAGTTAAACCTTAGGCTAATTTGATTTTATACAATATAATTTTATGAAACATATAACAAATGCATTGTATTTATGTTATACTGTGGATGTGTCGCTAAATGGTAATCTGGTTATCATATTACATGAAGCATTTTATCCCGCTATATTCTCGGAGTAATTTTCGCCATCTTGGCTCAGGCTATAGAAGCGGATCTTATTTCGTACAGCTAAGCTTAGGCTTCCAAGTATTTTGAACAATACTGTTTCAGGAAGCGGATGCTCACAAAACTTTGAGGAGGAACAATATCATGGCTATCGTGAACGTGTCTGACCAATCCTTCGTTAATGAAGTGGAAGGTCAAGGTACTGTAGTAGTAGACTTCTGGGCACCTTGGTGCGGCCCTTGCAAAATGCTTGCCCCTATTCTGGAGGAATTGTCCACCGAGCTGGGAGACGGCGTAAAAATTGCTAAATTGAATGTAGATGAGAATCCTGAGACGGCTTCCCGTTTTGGAGTGATGAGTATCCCTACTCTGATCTTCTTCAAAGACGGCCAACCCGTGGACAAAGTCGTAGGACTGAACTCCAAGGATTCCCTTAAGAATATCGTAGCTAAACATCAATAAAAGATTAATTCCGCCGTATCCGGGGGCCTCGCGGCCCCTTCACACAAAGCGCCTTCGGTCATCCGAAGGCGCTTTGTGTGTCAAATAGAAACGGGTGTTCTATAATAAGGCTTGAATCTGTAGTACATTCTATTCTAAACTTACCTTATAACAGTGTAGTAACAGGTGGGAGAGAACTCATGGAATATATGGATAATATCCGCAACAAACTGGCGCTGCTGCCTGATCTGCCCGGCTGCTATCTGATGAAGAATGATGAGGGTACGATTATTTATGTGGGCAAGGCCAAAGTGCTGAAGAACCGCGTGCGCTCTTATTTCACCGGCAGCCACAACGGCAAGACGCAGCGGCTTGTCGCCAATATTGTTGATTTCGAATATATCGTCACATCGAGCAATATGGAAGCACTCATTCTGGAGTGCAATCTGATCAAGAAGCATATGCCGCGTTATAACGTGCTGCTGAAGGATGATAAGACTTTTCCGTATTTAAAAATAACGAATGAAACGCATCCGCGCCTTGAGGTCACGCGGCGGGTGCTGAAAGATAAAGCTAAATATTTCGGCCCGTATCCGAATAGCTATGCGGCCCAGCAGACCAAGAAGCTGCTGGACCGGATGTATCCGCTGCGCAAGTGCGGGGTGATGCCGAAGGAAGTCTGCCTGTATTATCACATGGGCCAGTGTCTGGCTCCCTGCGAGAAGGAAGTGCCGAAGTCCGCTTACGAGGAGATTACGCAGAGCATCTCGTCCTTCCTGAACGGGGGGCATGATGCGGTGAAGAAGGATCTGCAGAAGAAAATGCAGGAAGCCGCAGAAGAGTTGTATTTCGAGCGGGCCAAGGAGCTGCGGGACCAGATTATTCACATCGATGCCCTGATGGAGAAGCAGAAGATCAACACGGTTGATACCAAGGACCGGGACGTCTTCGGCTATGCAGTCGATAAGGGCTGGATGTGTGTGCAAATTTTGTATATGCGGCAGGGTAAAATGATTCAGCGCCACTCGTCGGCTTTTCCGTTCTACGGGGAAGCGTACAGTGATTTCATGTCCTATGTGACGCAGTATTACAGCGATAACCCGGCATTGCCGCAGGAAATCCTGCTGCCGGATATGCTGAGTGACGGAGCCGTTAAAGCGCTAACGCCAGAGACCGGTACAGGTGCTGCGGTAACGGGCTTGCAGACTGCTGCAGGCATGCTGGGCAGCCGGGAAATGCAGGCGGCGCTGGAGGCGGAAGATAGGGCGGAGGTTGCAGCGCCGCCGCAGGAGCAGGCGGAACAGGAAGCGGCTGCTGAAGGAACCGTGGACGCGGCCGGAGGAGCGGCAGCCCTGCAGGAATGGCTGGGCATCAAGGTACTTGTGCCGCAGCGCGGGCTCAAGAAGCAGATGGTCGGCATGGCCTGCCAGAACAGCCGGGTGGCGCTGGATGAGAAGTTCCGCCTCATTGAGCGGGATGAGGAGCGCACCTCCGGTGCGGCGAGCAGTCTGGGCCAGAGCCTGGGACTTGAATCGCTTAACCGGATTGAAGCATTCGATAACTCGAATATTCAGGGTACGAATCCGGTCTCGGCGATGGTTGTGTTCATTGACGGCAAGCCGGCCCGCAAAGAGTACCGCAAATATAAGGTCCGCACTGTGCAGGGGCCGGATGATTATGAGACGATGCGTGAGGTCATCCGCCGCCGGTATGAACGGGTGCTTAAGGAGAATCTGCCGCAGCCTGACCTGATTGTGGTCGATGGAGGCAAAGGCCAGATCTCCTCGGCGATCGATATTCTGCAGAATGAGCTGGGTCTGTTCATTCCGGTCTGCGGTATCGTCAAGGATGATAAGCACAGAACGGCGCAGCTGCTGGTCGGGGATTCCGCCGAACCGGTATCGCTGGCCCGGGACAGCCAGGAGTTCTATCTCCTGCAGCGGATTCAGGATGAGGTTCACCGGTTCGCAATTACGTTCCACCGCGAACAGCGCGGCAAATCGATGGTCACCTCGAAGCTGGATTCGGTTCCGGGAATCGGGGAGAAGCGCCGGAAGTCGCTGCTGAAGCATTTCGGCTCGCTGAAGAAGATCAAGGAAGCTTCCGTGGAAGATTTCCGTGTTCTGTCTATTGGCGAGAAGCTGGCCCGGCAGATTCTGGATGCGCTCAAGGATGAGGAACCGTCATTATAAATAGGCTCAAACGGTAACGAAACAGAGGCCGGCCCCATGGGGGCCGGTTTTTTGGTGACATAGGAAATTATGCTATTCGTCAGGAATCCCGCTGAACCCCCGGAAGACGGGCCGATGGAGGACCAAATGTATGCGAAAAATCGGATACAATGTGCTTCCGTGAGGGCAACCGGACCAAATGTATGCGAAAAATCGAATACAATCGGTGCGACCCCCTTATCCCGGAGTCCTCCGTATAAAATCAGTACTTGTTGTAGATATGCTCTTTATTTCGCTTTTTCTCTCGGCCAGAAGAAGCGGGAGCGGTCTTCTAGGGTCAGCACCCACTCTGCAAAGGTAGCTGGCGGCAGGTTACGAAGGCTCGTATGCATTCTGCGATTGTTGTAAAAGTCCATGTACCGGTCCACCGCTTCATAGGCCTCTTCGAACGTTTCGAATGCCTCTTTGCGGAACAAATCCCGATCGATATTACTGTGGAATGATTCAATAAAAGCATTTAAATCCGGCGTTCGAGGCGGAATACGTTCATGGGTCATTTCCCAGCTTTCACACATGTCGCCAAACAGGTGGCTGATGAACTGTGGGCCGTTGTCGGTGCGGATCACAGGGCGAGCGCTGTCAGGGGCGCAGTGATGCTCCATGGCGCGCGCCAGCGTCTGGCAGGCGTGCTTGGCCTCACACGACGATCCCCGGTGGTAGCCGACGATGACACGGGTAAACACATCGATAATGCTCAGGACAAAGAAATGCCGGTCACGTCCCTCCACATACCCGTATTTAATGTCCATCTGCCAGAGCTGGCTCGCTCCTGTAATGACTCGGTTCTCCGGCAGCTTCCGGGGATGCTTAAAGCGCTTCTGACGCTGGGGCTGCAGGATATCCAGCGCCTGACACAGCCGGTAGCTTTTCTTGTGATTGAGCTTCAACCGGTGCTGGTTCCACAAGCACTTGGCCAGGAGTTTGTACCCGTACACGTGCTCTTCTCCAGCGATTAATTCCAGCAGCCATTCCTGGATCTCCTCGTCACTAATCTTTTCCCCAGACTCGTTAAAGGAGTAGCCTGGCTGGGGTCTTCCACGCCCCCCTTGAACGGCCTTTGGGGACAGTGACCTGCGTTTCTTACGGTCGTAGTACGTGGACTCTGCTAGCCCCATGAGACGCAGTACCAAAGCTGCGGTATTCCCCTGCTTAATGAACATGTCGGCTACCTCGATTTTTTCGGATAAGCAGGGGTTGGCTTTTTTAGCAGTTCACGCAGAATCTCAATCTCTAACTCCTTTTCGCCGAGTATCTTGACGGCCTTCTCGTATTTCTGCTCCACTTCCAGGAGGCGCTTCAGTTCCTCCACCTGCTCCTGGGGATACGGATGATCTTGTTCCCCATGGGCCCCTCGGTAATCTCTCACCCACTGATTCACCGTCGCTGGGGTCACCCCATATTTTCGGGCAACCACCGCTGCCTTAATGCCAGACAACACCTCTTGCGCTGCCTTCTCTCTTGTTCCCGTTAAGTGTCCCATTGTGTTCATCCTCCTCCTGTATTCAGTCTACATTTTTATGGGGGAGGACTCCAACTTCATTAGGGGGCTGTGGAGCAATGTGCTTCCGTGAGGGTAACCGGACCTAATGTATGCGAAAAACCGAATACAATGTGCTTCAGTGAAGGTAACCGGACCAAATGTATGCGAAAAATCGAATACAATGTGTTTCCCCGAAAGAAACGAGGAGCATTGGTGCCCTTAATTTCCCCGGAGGCTGCCCCAGAAGTAGCCTCTATTTTTGTCCGTTAGATGATGAAGTACTGGGCTTTTGCTGCGAAAATAAGTTAATCCTTACTTTCTGCATAAAATCGTTGATTTGTATAATTGCAACCGGTTTCGGTAAAAGGTACGCTTATCTTGAATCTATGAAAGCGCTTATATACGTGGGCTGTAGACTGCTTAAACCAAGGTAAAAGGAGGCTGATGATCACACCGGAAAGATTTTGTTTATGAGCTGGATGGCTGCATTCCAAATAGACATGAGGAGGATTAAGGGTAATGACATATTCGAAAAGGTTAAAACGCAAGAAGGGTATAAACGGCACCGCTTTTTTTCTGAGCATAATCATGCTGCTAAGTGTCGCATTGGTCATTCCGCCCGGCCGGGCGCATGCCGCCGGTTCTTATCTGCTCTCCCAGGACCGCCCTGCTTATGCATCGGGCACAGAGGGCAATAACACCCCGGATCTGGCCGTGGACGGCAATACGGGTTCCCGATGGAGCAGCGCGTGGGGGACCGACCCGAACTGGATTTATGTTGATCTCGGGGCATCTGCCGCAGTAGACCGCGTTGTCCTGCGCTGGGAAGGGGCGTACGCCAAGTCCTACAAAATCCAGGTATCCGCGGACGAATTGAACTGGAGTGATGTCTATTCCACAACTACGGGAGATGGCGGCGTGGATGATCTCACGCTCAGCGGCACCGGCCGTTATGTGCGGGTATTGGCAACCGTGCGGAGCCTGACGCAATACGGCATTTCCCTCTTTGAGTTCGAGGTTTACGGCACGGGTGGGGTTAATCCTCCTCCGGTAGTGCTGGGGCCGAATGTGGCCTTGAACAAGCCGGCGACGGCATCGTCTTATCAGGTGGCTGACTATCTCCCTGCTGGCTCCACATTGCCGGCACTGGCAGTGGACGGCAACGGGGCTACACGCTGGTCCTCCAACGCTACCGATAATGAATGGCTTAGCGTAGACCTTGGTAGTGTACGGACACTTGGCCGGGTCATCCTCAATTGGGAGGCTGCCGCCGGCCGGACCTATGATATCCAGGTTTCAAATAACGGCAGTTCATGGACTACAATCTACCGGGAGCTTCACGGTGACGGAGGCACACTTAATCTTCCAATCTATGCCACCGGCCGGTATCTGCGGATGAACGGTATCAGCAGAGCGACCTCCTTCGGTTACTCGATCTTTGAATTTCAGGCGTATGATTATGTGACAGGTGATGCCAAGCCGGTCTATAACATTCCCGCACTGCCGGCGCTGACAACAGTGGCCGTAGGTCAAGGCAGCTATGCTGCGAATGACCTCTCGGTTCCCCAGCCCAAATATCCGCTGTACAAATCGGATGCACTGACTGCGCCGCTGCCTTCCAATGACTGGTGGCAGTCGATCATGATCAATCAGCTCGGCAACGGCATCATTACCCTTCCGCTCAAATCGAAATATACCAAGCAGGGACTAAGCGTTCTGAACCCGGGCGCAGGCTACTTAAGTGCCGACGGCAAGGCGCAGGAAGCCGCAGGCAGCCCGGATCTGTTCCTGATGGCCAGCAACATTAATACTTCAGGGATGTCGAACCGGATAACCGCTTACGGCGACTGGTCAGCAACTGCCGTGTTAAGCGATGGTACTGCTGAGAAGATGAAGACGACCTTCGTCAAAGGCTCGCCTTATCTCTATTCACAATTCAGCGATCCGGCCAGTCCTGAAGTCTACCTGCCGGCAACGGCCCGCTTCTTCGATGACAGCAATAATACGATTCTGGCGGCTGACGGCGCCACGGTTACTGCAGACCATATCGGTATTGCGGTCACGAATTCCAATGGCGCGCCAACGCCCGTAATGGTGACCAGAAACTATGGGCTGTATGCACCGGCCGGCACAACCTTCAAGAAAGTCGGCGCCAAGCTCAAAATCCAGCTGGGCGGTGGCCAGAACTACCTGAGCTTGTCGGCTCTTCCGGCACCCGCAAATCTGAATTACTTCTACCAGCACGGATATGCATTCGTGACGGATACAAAGGTGGCTTATACCTTCAACGAGACCACATCGGATGTCACGACCACCTTCAATGCGACTACAGAACTCAAGCGTTCGGGCTTTCCGAATACAACGCTGATGGCGCAGCTTCCCCACCAGTGGAAGGTTACTACTACGCCGCTGACTGCGGTCTCCTTCCCGTCGATCCGCGGAACGATGAAGGTTACGGAGGGCAATTCCTTTGCCACTGCCGATAAATTCTACGGCATTGTGCCGCAGTTCACCGAGCCGGGCGATTCCGGCTACTCCCGCCAGGATCTGCTCAATTATCTGGCGCTGCTGGATACGGACACCGCCACCAATCTGATGCAGGCCGATGCGTACTGGCAGGGCAAGAAGCTGCATCCGCTGGCAATGGGTGTGCTGATCGCCGATCAAATAGGCAGCGAGAGCTACAAGAATCTGTTCCTTTCCCGGATGAAGACGGTGCTGACAGACTGGTACACGTACACTTCGGGAGAAGCTAACTACTATTTCGACTACAACTCCGACTGGGGAACCCTGATCTATAAGAACAGTGAGTTCGGCGCGAACTCCGGCATCACGGACCATCACTTTACGTATGGCTATTATGTATTTGCCTCCGCCGTGCTGGCCACCTATGATACCGACTTCAGGAATAAATACAGCGGTATGGTGGATGAGCTGATCCGCGATTACGCCAATCCTTCGAAGACGGATCCGAAGTATCCTTACTTCCGCAACTTCGACCCGTATGAAGGCCATTCATGGGCCGGCGGTTATGCCGACAATGACAGCGGCAATAACCAGGAAGCGGCAGGAGAATCGCTGTTCGGCTGGGTTGGCCAGTATATGTGGAGTACACTGACCGGCAACACAGCGTTCCGGGATGCGTCCATTATGGGCTTCACGACCGAGCTTAGAGCGGTGCAGCAATACTGGTTCAACTACGACCAGGATAACTGGCTGCCGGGCTATACGCATAAATCTGTCGGGCAGATTTACGGAAGCTCGAACTTCTTCGGAACCTTTTTCAACGGCAATCCGGTGTATGTCTATGGGATTCACTGGCTGCCTACGGCAGAATATTTGACCAGCTACGGGTTCGACACAGCTAAGGCTGCCGGATTATACAGCGGCTTCGTAGCCGATAACGGCGGGCCGGAAACGGACTGGTACCATATTGTCTGGCCGATACAGGCGCTGAGCGATCCGCAGGCTGTACTGAATAAATGGAATCCGGCACTGCCGCAGCAGAATGAATTGTTCAATACGTACTGGTTCGTGCATAACATGGCAACTCTTGGATCACGCACCAAAGACATTTGGGCAGCGAACGGGTATAGTGCAACTGTGTATAAGAAAGGATCGGCATATAGTGCACTGGTCTGGAATCCGACGAATGCGGCAATTACCGTTACATTCCGCAACGCGGGAGGAATTACGGGCTCAGCTGTAGTTGAAGCCAAGAAGCTGGTGAAGGTTGACCCGACGAAGGTGAATTCGGGGACGCTGCTCACTCCGCCTGCCCTGACAGCCGATATAACGCAGAATGCAGCCGGCCAGCCGATTGAGCTGACATTCACGGATAATGCGGCCTGGAGAAGCGCGGTCAGTGCGGTGAAGGTGGACGGAACTTCAGCGGCGGCAGCGAATTATACCGTGGCAGCCGGTAAAATCACGCTGAACACCGCGTTGTTCCCTGCGGCGAAGACCTACACGATTACGGTTTCGGCAACGGGCTACAACGATGCTTCAGTGCAGCAAGTGGTCACTGGCGGAATAACCTCTGCGAATTTGGCCCTGAACAAGGCGGTTACTGCCTCGGAGAATCCGAGACAGCCGGCTGCGGGTGCAGTGGACGGAGATCAGGGTACCCGCTGGGAATCGGCCTTCAGTGATCCGCAGTGGATTCAGGTCGACCTCGGTTCGAATCAGACGGTCAGCCGTGTCCTGCTGAACTGGGAGGGAGCATATGCCAAGTCGTATACGATCGAGACTTCAGCAGATGGTACGAACTGGACGCCAGCTTATTCCACCACGACTGGAGACGGGAGCACTGATGATATCAGCTTCACCCCGGTCAGCGCCCGTTATGTGAAGGTTAACGGTACGGAGCGCGGTACGCAGTACGGGTATTCTTTATGGGAACTGGAAGTGTACGGCAGCGGCGGCACCGTGACACCGCTTGCTCCGCCTGCCCTGGCAGCCGATACAACGCAGAATGCAGCCGGCCAGCCGGTTGAGCTGACATTCACAGATAATGCAGCCTGGAGAGGTGCCATCAGTGCGGTGAAGGTGGATGGAACTACAGCGGCGGCAGCGGATTATACCGTGACAGCCGGTAAAATTACGCTGAACACCGTGCTGTTCCCAACTGCGAAGACTTACGCGGTTACGGTAACTGCAGCTGGATACAATGATGCCTCCGTGCAGCAGGTGATTACCGGCGGAACACCGCCGTCAGTGAACCTTGCCCTGAATAAGGCAGTTACCGCTTCGGAGAATCCGAAACAGCCCGCTGCAGGAGCAGTGGACGGAGATCCTGGCACCCGCTGGGAATCGGCCTTCAGTGATCCGCAGTGGATTCAGGTCGACCTCGGTTCGAATCAGACGGTCAGCCGAGTCCTGCTGAACTGGGAGGGAGCGTATGCCAAATCCTATACCATTGAGACTTCGGCAGATGGCACGGACTGGACAACGGCCTATTCGGCGGCAACCGGAGACGGGGAACTGGACGATATCAGCTTCACCCCGGTCAGCGCGCGGTATGTGAAGGTGAACGGTACGGAGAGGGGCACACAGTACGGCTATTCTTTATGGGAAATGTCGGTCTATTAATCAGGGCGGCATTGACGATAGAATAGAGGCATCAACGTAAAGAAATGGTGAGGATTATGCACAGGTCAATGTTATTGCGGTTCTTGCAGGAAAGGCAGAACCGGGCTGCCTGCAATGGGGGGAAGGGAGGGAAATTGCTGCAATTGCTGTTAGTTATGCTGGTTCTGGGTGGTCTTGCTGCCTGCTCAAACGGCGATAAACTAAAACACCTCCAAACGCAGGAGGCCACTGCGGAGGACCGCCCTAACGCACTGAGCTCAAGCCGAACTGTCAATGCCGGTAGCGCCGGTAACGCCAATACCACTGACAGGACTGGGAATGCTGATAGCGCTAATCGCAGCAATTCCGGCAGTTCCGGTGATCCCGGCAATACGTTGCCTGCGGATCATCCGGCCACCGCCCTTTCAGCATTGGCTGCCAAGGTGAAGCCGGTCCGGTTCACCGTCTTTGTGAACTATGACTGGTATACGGCGCCGACCTGGGAGGGCAGGCCGCATAGCCGGTGGATCTCCGATAATCTGAAGGTTACGCTCACTCCGGTACAATCCAGCGGGGCTGCCGTCCAGAAGCTGAACGCGATGATTGTCTCGGATCAGCTCCCCGATGTGCTGGTCATGGACCGGGGCAAGGATGTGGAACGGCTGCAAAAAGCAGGCAAGCTGGTGGCACTCGATCCTTATCTGGCGGAATATCCTGAATTTGTTCAGACCATAGGCGAGGACACATTGAACATGCTGCGCAGTGAAGACGGCAAGCTGTACCAGATTCCGAACTGGTATATTAACGGCAGCAACGGCAGCGGTAACGCCGGTTTCCTGGTTGAGAAGAAGATCTACCGGGCGCTTGGCTCCCCTAAGCTGGAGACATGGGATGATCTGGAGGCTTATCTGAAGCGGGTGCAGCAAAAGTATCCTGAACTCGTCCCGATTGACTTCGGGGAGACCCGGGACGAAGCGGATATACAGATGATCGGCATGCTGTACAGCGGTGCGGCGGATAACCGGACACCAAGCTTCATCTCTCCCGGTTCAGGACAAATCTTCGGTGTGCCCGCCGGCTCCCGATTGACTTCTGTGTACCGGGATCCGGCATTTCTGGAGACGCTGCTGCTGGCTAACCGGTTGGTCCGCCAAGGGCTGACGTCTCCGGATCTATTAACCGAAACCCGGGATCAGGTGCTGGAGAAGCTCAAAACCGGCCGGATCGCTGTATTCGGCGCGTATGACGCCATCGTGGAAGGGATCGGCCGCGAGGCGGATAATCAGCTCTCGGCCAAAGATCCGCAAGACGGATACGATATCATCTGGCCGGTGCACCGGGCAGGTGTGGACCCGGATAAGGTATACCCTTCCGGATACAATACGCTGGGCTGGAATGTCAATGTGATTACAACCGGGGCCAGAGATCCGGAGGCCATTTTCTCCTATATGAACTGGGCGACGAGCCCGGAGGGACAGCGTATTATTTTCTTCGGGCCGCAGGGAATGTTTTATGATAAAGTGGAGGATGGAATTCCAATTCCAAATGATTCCTATATTGGCCGTAATTTGAAGCAGTATGATGCTCTGAAGATCGGGGAATTCAACTGGTATGGTAATACCTCATATATTGATTCAGCCAAAGCCAGACGCGAGAAGCTGCTGCCTGCGGAAGCCCGGGACTGGACAACACTCGGGCAAGCGAATGTAACGTTCAGGACGGCGATGAACATTACCGAATTCTCCAATCTCGATCCGGCGCCTGCCTCCGAAGAGGGAATTATTCTGCAAAGACTGAAAGACCAGTATGCGCAGGTAATCCCCCGGATGATTTTTGCGGCAAGCGGGGAAGAGGTCAGGCAGCTGATGGAGGAAGCAGACAGGGAAGCAGCGGGTTTGGGATATGACAGGCTGCTCGCCTGGAAAACCGGAGTATGGCGGAACAATCTTAAGAAGATCAAGGCCTATTCCCCGCAATTCTAAACGTTTGGAAAGAAGAGGGATACGATACGTACCTCTTTTCCGCATGAAGGAGTGCTGATTGCGATGTACAGAGCCGTCCTGGTGGACGATGAAAATTATGACTTGGAGGGTCTGCGCTGCCTGATTCCCTGGAGTGAGCTTGCCATTGAAGTGGTCTGCAGCGAGAGCAATCCGCTTGCCGCTCTTCAATATATCGAGAATCATGAGATTGATCTGCTGATCACGGACATCAGGATGCCCGTGGTTTCCGGCATGGAGCTGTCCCGCCTGGCGCTGGAGCTGAATCCGGGGCTGAAGATCGTGTTCATCAGCGGATACCAGGAATTTCACTATGCGAAGCAGGCGCTTGATTTGAAGGCGCATGCCTATATTCTGAAACCGGTTGATGATGAGGAGCTCATCGGCGTGCTGCGCACCGCTACGGCTGAACTGAATCTTGAGCGGAGCAAAGGTCCGGAAGACGGCGGCGTAATCGCGTCCTTTGATTTCATCAAAAATGATGTGCTGCAGCACCTGCTGGAGGGCAGTATTGACGGTGTGACACTGGGGGCCTTCCTGGCCCGGTATCCGCTGGATCTGGCCTTCTCCAGCGCCTCCGCGGTGCTGATTGAGGCAGATGATGTCCTCCGGCGGGTACAGGAGCATCCGGAGGAGGTCTATGCCGGTCTGGACAGGCTGTTCCAATACATTGGGACAGAGATCGAATCCGCCGGTGCCGGGAAATGGTGCCGGCTGAACCGTTCACAGCTTGGTTTCGTGTATACCGGGCAGCGCCTGGAGCTGGAGGAGTGGCTTCAGCAGCTGGTGCTGAAGGTTCGCGGGCACACTGCTTACACTATTACTGTGAGTTATGGTGCTGAGGTGTTTGCTCTGGAAGCGCTGAGCTCATCTTTTTCCCAGGCCAAGGCATATATGAACGGCAAAATGTTCCTCGGCAAGAACAGAGTGATTCCCCCCGTAATGAACAAGCCGGGAATGACCCAGGATATTAAAGAGCTGAGCGTTGTGCTGGAGGGAATGTTCGGGGCTATGGCAGGCTACAGGCTGGCTGATATTTGCGACTGCATCGATGAGCTGTTCGAGATGGCGGCCCTGTTCGAGCATCCGGTGAAGGTCTACCATTTCTCCATTCATATCGTCACCCGGCTCGAAGCCTATCTGGGGACGCTGAACGAAACCTATGAGAGTCTGCAGCAAATGGACGCCATTCATCATCTGGAGACGGTGGATGATATTAAGCGCTGGCTGCGGTATACGCTGTTCCAGATTTCCGAGATCCTGTTCATGAAGAAGCAGCATAAGAACCGCCGGCTGATGGAGCAAATTGAGGTCTATATTCAGGAGCGGCTGACGGAGAATCTTACCTTACGGCTGGTGGCCAGCCATTTCGCCTATTCACCGAACCATCTCGGGGTCCTGTTCAAGGAGCACACAGGCGAGAGCTTCAATGAGTACCTTGTGCGGATCCGGATGGAGAAGGCGATTCTTCTGCTTGATCAGCATCAATACAAAATCTACGAAGTGGCTGATAAGGTGGGCTACAAGAATATCGCTTATTTCAGCAGGCAATTTCGTGAATATTTCAATATTACCGCAGCCGATTACAGAAAGCAGAGCTGATCCGGCATGCAGAGGAAGCGTACGAAACCCCTATACATGCCTTTGGGCTACAAGCTGCTTATTTCCTATCTGCTGCTGGTGCTGACACCGGTTATCGGCATCGGAAGCTACGCCTATGTCTCCTCCGTGCGTTCCACTGAGGAGCACACCAGAAGCAATCTGGAGGTGGCTGTCAGGCAAATTGCCAGCAACGTCGATTACCGGCTGAAGGATGTGGTCCGCAGCACCGACGAGCTGTATACGGATCAGACCCTCTCGCGTTATTTGACAGGTTATCATTCCGGCTGGGAGAAATATAGCATCATGTCGCAGTATATTCTTCCGAGGCTGGAGAATGCTGCGAATCTGCCGGACCCGGAGGTTAAGCTGTCCGTGTATGTCAGCAACCCTAATGTCGGAGAATTCTATTACAACGAGAGTGCAGCGGGCGATGTCCGTAAGTATTCCCTATTTCACATGGACCGTATTGAGAATGAAGACTGGTATAGAGGGCTGAAGCTGCATTACGGCTCCTATGAATGGCGGCAGGTGGGCAACGACAGGACGGACGCGAGCATCTCCTACCTGCGTCCCTTGATCAATTACGATACACTGCAGCTGAACGGCCTGATCAAGATGACGGCGAATATGAAGTATATCTTCTCTGATGCCGGCTCGGGACAGCTGGGCGAGAACAGTATTCTGTTCATCGTGGATAATGACAACCGCCTGCTCTTCATAAGCTCCCGCAACAAGGTTAAACCGGATTTGCTGCCCTTAGCTGCTTCAGACTATATTCAGCAGCCGGATTCCTATATGCAAATTAAACAGCCGGTTACGAATATGCCCGCCAGCGTAGTAGCCTGGATTCCGTATTCTTCACTGCAGAAGAATTCACAGCAGGTCCGTAATGTGACCATCGGCATCTGTCTGATCACTCTGATCCTGCTCTTTCTGATCAGTCTGGTGATGTCCCAGTATTTCGCACGGAGCTTCCAGAAGCTGATCGCTTCCCTGAAGTCTTTTAAGGAAGGGGATTTCCACAAACGGATGCCGGTGCAGGGCAATGATGAGTTTGCGGAAATCGGCAGTGCTTTTAACGACATGGCTTCAACTATACAGCGGTTAATTGACGAGGTCTATGTCGTCAACCTGGAGAAGAAAGAGACCGAGCTGCAGGTGCTGCATTCCCAGATGAATCCGCATTTCCTGTATAATACCTTCTCTTCGATCAGCCGGATGGCCAAGCTGGGGGAGATCGATAAGCTGCATGAGGTCATCCGTTCGCTGGCCAGGTTCTACCGGCTGACGCTGCACCGCGGGGAGATGATCATTCCGGTGGAGCAGGAACTGCAGATTGCCGAGTCTTATCTGGATATTCAGCGGATTAAGAATGTGGACCGTATCCAGGTGGCTTATGATATTGCACCGGAGGTTCTGGAGAGCGAGAGCGTGAAGTTTATTCTGCAGCCGTTTGTGGAGAATGCGCTGGAGCATGCCTGGTACGATGATGAGATTTCGCTGATCATCCGGGCTTACCGGGAAGGAGCGGATATGATCTTCGAGGTGGAGGATAACGGGCTCGGGATGAAGGAAGAGCTGATCGGGCAGATTCTGGAGCCTGCGGGCCAGGGAATCGGCTATGGCATCCGCAATGTGGACCAGCGGATTCAGCTGCAGTACGGCAGGCAGTATGGCGTAGCCATTCACAGCTCGCTTGGTGAAGGGACGCTGATCCGGCTCCGGTTTCCCTGCCGTCCGTATCAATCTGTGCAGGACGAGTCATAGAAACGGTGTGCCTACCGGATTATGAGCAGAAGGGGCTGTCCCGTAAGTAGAATTTCTTCTACTTAAGATACCTATTTCGGGCTCCCAGCGGTTTATCTTTGGGCTTCTGCAGCAATTGTTCTTCGAGCTCCGCGTCGCAAGTTCAAGTTTCTCACCACTGATTTGGATTTGGAGGACTCGCCGAGTTCATCCAACAATGCAGCAATTGATGTATTCAGTTCCAAGTGGGAATTCACTAATAGTTGTATACTGTGCAATTAAAAACTGCGAAAAGGCAGGCTTGCCTCTTATAACTGTAGTCTGTACAACTAAATCTGCCAGAATGGTGAAAATGAAGGTTCACTTGGCCATTTAATTGTACGAAATACAACTAAACGGAGAATCGGTTATAAATCAGACGATTTAGTTGTACGAAGTGCAATTAAGTATACCGCATACCGTAATCGGGTCACTGTAAACGATTGGGCGGGACGAATAATTGCGCTGGGTATTGGCGTAGATGATGGCTATGGTGAGCCTTTCAGGAGGGGGGCTGTCGCGGCCGCCACCGGGAATAGGCAGCGTCATAGAGGTTTCGTTCAGCCGGTTGACGGCTGCATCCACGACACGAGCGAGGGGTCCAAAGGAATGTCTTCTTCCAGATCCCTTGGCAAGCAAAGTGGGTCCATGGACGATTGAATGTACAAAGAAATCGCTCCTTTTGAAATGGTTGGGTGGTACCTCCATTCTACCAAAAAGGCGATTTCTTTTTTGTGTTTGTTGAAAAAAGTGTTTCGTATCCCGCTTAAAACGGTCCGTTCGCGGAGCGTCCACCCAAGTGCCCACGTTGATGCTACTGCAAAATAAAGAGCTGTCCCAAGCAGCCATTTCATGGCTTGTGGGACAGCCCCATTTGGATATGCAGGGCGGATCGATACGGTTCCGTCTATGTCTAGGTCAGAGGCTGGACCGGCTCCGCCTGCTCCGGCCCCCGCGGAGGGTTGAAGCGGTACACGATGTAGCCGACGATGAACGGCAGGATGATCGTGACAATACCGGCGCCGATGTTCACCTTATCCTGCATGAAGATCAGCGTGGCCCCCATCAGGATGCTGTCAAACACCACATGGCTGAACATCACAGCGATGAAGCCGTAGCGCAGGAAAATATAGCTGAACAGCAAACCGATTACGGTTAGCTCAATCGGGCGCGAACTGACCGGATAGATCGGATAGAGGGTATGCCCGAGCGCCCAGATCAGCGTAGTGATCAGTGCAGCGATGAAGGTATTCTTCACGAGCTTCTTGAGCATCCGGATGCCGAACAACCGGTAGACAGCCTCTTCAGAGAGACCGGCAAGCCAGGCGACAATCGGCAGCAGCCAGGCGTATTTCATATTGTAGGGAGACTGGCTGGCATCTGTAGTGGACCAGTTATCCAAGGCGAATGACAGAATAATGAACATGATGGTCTGCACGCCGAGCAGGACGAATGCCCATACATATCCGGCGCGGATACTGTCCAGTACATACTGGCCGTAACCGGGCTCTTTGGCACGGGGCCAGGGGTTAAGCTTCTCTTCTGCGCGCCACAGGCCGTCGCCTCCAACCAGTGAGAAGTAGAGCAGTGAGGACATTAGCAGGCTGTACAGAACATAGATGATGAACATCACTACAGCGGTAATCCGCGCTTCGGCACTGTCACCGCCTGATTCGGGAAGCACATTGTAGCTGCTGACCATCATAATCAGGAAGTGGGCTGAGCTAAGGAAGAGCCCGCGCCTCCAGGACGTGTGACCCCGGCGCAGAATGCTGTAGATCAGCGCAAGAATACCCAGAAGCAGTGTAGGCAGGCCATAGCCGAACAAGGTGAGCTTCTTGGCAAGAGCGGTCTGGTCTTCAACATAGCTATCATGCCAGGCCGGGGCAGTGAATCCGGCGCGGAAATAGGAGACCTGCTCACCGGAGAAGTTAAAGTTATAATGCAGCAGCGCTTCTCCGACCTTAACCGAGCTCTCCGTGTAGACAAGCCCGTACTCATCGCTGCCCGTCTCGATCTGGAGCTTCGCCGGATTTGCACCCCATAGCTGCAGCCACGGGCGGGCCAGCTTTTCTTTTTGCTCAAGGGTAAGACCCGCTTCACTGCTTGCAGTTATTGCAGTACCGGCAGGGCTCGTTACAACCTTGGCCGGTCTTTCCCCGTAATCGAGTCCTGCGGCACCGGCATCGGCTCCGCGGGCAAAGGCAACTACTTCACCGGTATACATATTGATATCCACGGAGAGCAGGGCATCCGCTTCACCGGAAGGATAAAGTGCGGCATGGTAGACATCGAACGGGTACCGCTGGTCCAGCTTGTTCTTGGTGTAATCCTCAAGCAGCTTCTCCCTGGACATATAGCCGTAGAAAGAGGAGTCTGTCTTATAGAGGATAGTCCATTCATCCTTCACTCCTGCTTCGTGGCCGAGCTGCTGTGCTGCGAATGCGGCGGCTTTGTCCTGCACTTCGCTTTTGCTGATAATTGCTGTGTCCTCACCGGAGCCCTGGAAGAGCTGGGGGGCGACCTGGAACATGACAAACACAATAAGTCCGAGAATTCCAGCAAGGATAAGTTTGGTGGTAAGGGGCCGCTGCTGTAGGGGCTGGCCGACGGGATTCATGAAACGCCTCCTTGAAATGAAATACTCTTGTACATTCCATTATAATATTACTTGCCCGGCAGTTACAAAAAATTGCCGTATTATCCTTTTACGTGGAGAGGTCCAAGCTTATGCTTGTTTATTTGCAGATTGTTCTTTATTTGTACTCCAGCTTATTTTGAAAATGATTCTTTGTGAAGTTAGGCAATAACGTATATAATTTTGTATGTTTATTTGATATTGAACAATTCTTAACTTCCAATAAGGAACCTGAAAGGATGAGGAGTTTGGTTTCACCGTTTCCCAAAATAACGGGCTTCAAATTTCTGAAGCTTGCTCCTCCGCAAATCCTGGTGCTTGGGTTCGCCGCAGTAATTATGATAGGCACTTTACTGCTCATGCTTCCGGTATCAAGTGTAGCCGGGGAGCCGCTTCATTTCATGGATGCGCTGTTTACTGCGACCTCTGCCGCTTGTGTGACCGGACTTGCCGTTGTGGATACCGGAACCCACCTCAGCGGATTCGGACAGGCCGTCATTCTGGTGCTGATCCAGATCGGCGGACTCGGCTTCATGACGATGGCCACGCTGTTTGCGCTTGTGCTTAAACGCAGAATCTCGCTGCGGGACCGGCTGATTCTCCAGGAAGCAATGAATCAGAGCTCGATGGAGGGGATTGTGCGGCTGATCCGCAAAGTGCTGATCTACTCGCTGGTTATTGAGGCGGCAGGAGCCATCCTGCTGTCCGTCCGCTTTGCCTTTGATATGCCGCTTCCGCGTGCCTTATATTATGGCCTGTTTCATGCGGTGTCGATGTTTAACAATGCCGGGTTTGATCTGTTTGGCGGCCATGATAACAGCCTGACAGCATATGTCGGTGATCCTGTGATCAACTTGGTCGTGATGTTCCTGATCATCTCCGGCGGGATCGGCTTCATCGTGATGTCCGATCTGGCCGAGTACCGGCGGAAACGCCGGCTGTCGCTGCATAGTAAGGTAGTGCTGTCGATGACCTTCGGACTTATTCTGACAGGGATGGCAGTGATCTTCATCTTCGAGTTCACCAACGCACGGACGCTGGGACCTATGAACCTCGGGACCAAAATCTGGGCATCCCTGTTCCAGTCCGTTGCACCGCGTACAGCCGGAGCCAATACGCTGGATATTACAGGATTGCGCCAGGCGACACAGTTTTTCATCGTCATTCTGATGTTTATCGGCGCTTCCCCGGGTTCAACCGGCGGCGGCATCAAGACGACAACCTTCACGCTGATGATCGGAGCAGTCATCTCCATGCTGCGCGGCCGGGAGGACATCGTACTCTTCCGTTACCGGCTGGCCCAGGAGCGTGTATTCAAGGCCTTGACCATTACGCTGCTGGCTCTGCTGCTGATCGTTGCGGTATCGATGATGCTGTCGACTACGGAGGGTCTGCCTTTTCTGATGATTCTGTTCGAGACGACCTCGGCCTTCGCCAATGTGGGACTAAGTCTGGGACTGACGCCGGAGCTGACACAGGTCGGCAAAATCCTGATCTGTCTGACGATGTTCGCCGGACGGCTTGGACTTCTGACGCTGGCCTATGCACTGGGTCCGAAACAGGGTAAACCTTTGTATAAGTATCCGGAAGGCAAAATGATAATTGGATAAGGGGAAATAGAGACATGAAAGCACAACAGTTTGTTGTAATCGGCCTGGGCCGCTTCGGTTCAAGTCTGGCGCTAGAGCTGATGTCCATGGGCTATGAGGTGCTTGGGATCGACCATCAGGAGGAGCGGGTGGAGGAAATGACCGGCCGGCTGACCCATGCGGTGATGGCGGATGCTACGGATGAAGGGATTATGCGCTCCCTCGGAGTGCGCAATTTCGACTGCGGGATTGTGGCGATCGGCGATAATATGGAGCGGAGCATACTGGCCGCAATTCTGCTCAAGGAGCTCGGTGTCAAGCAGGTGGTCGGCAAAGCGATCTCGATTCTGCATGGGCGCGCATTGTCGAAGCTGGGCGTGGACCGGGTGATTTTTCCGGAGCGTGATATGGGAATCCGTGTGGCCCACCAGCTGGTGACACCCAACTTACTGGACTATATTGAGATCTCCAAGGATTACAAGGTTGTTGAGCTGACAGTGCCTGCCTGTATGGACGGCAAAAGCCTCTCCGAGCTGAACACGCGCGCCAAATACGGCTGCAGCATCATTGCCCTGAACCGTGAGGACGGCATCATCGTTGCCCCGACGGCGCATGACCATGTGCATCAGGGGGATATTATGGTGGTAATCGGCTCCAATGACAGCATCGGGGAATTCGAGGATGAAGCGGTGAATGCGGATTAGGTGCGGAAGACCAGTCTGCGTATCTCTATAAAAGAATGCAAAAAAACGTCCGGCTGACGTGCAGCCGGACGTTTTTTGCTCTTCAGAAAGACGGCTACATCCGGATGTCAGTCCGGCGGTATATCAGCCACCCGGCCCCGGCGCACAGGGCGATCATCCCCCATACTAGGAGAGTGGTTCCAGGCTCGAGCATTGCGGGGTCTGACGAGAATAATGCGAAGTTCTCCATGTACTCCATGGAAGGGAACATTTGGGAAATGAGGGCGACAGCTCCGAAATACACGATGGCCAGCAGGGTTCCGGTGATTACTTTGAATCTGTAATAACAGGCGCCGATCAGGAAGGTGGCTACCGACACATCGAGCAGGGTCAGCATGAACACGTACGCAGAGAGCAGGATCGGCCGGTCCACATCAACCGGGAGTCCGATCGAAGGAAGAACAGCCCGGCCGATCAGATACACGGCAGTCTCCGCCAGCGCAGCCGTTATGCAGAAGGCCAGCAGGGCCAGCAGCGAGCTGACGTAGAAATTGCGGCGGGTCACACTGAAGCTGCTCATCAGCGGAAAGGTAATAGCCACGGTAACGATCATGCTGACAATCATGAAGATAGACATAATATTCCGGTTAACGCTGAAGATATTGTCCGCCGTTCCCATATCCCAGGCGGGCAGAAACTTCATCAACAGTACCAGGGCGGTGTCTACACAAACGAATATACTCAGCAGAATCAAGGCGCCTCTGCGGTAATCTTTCAGATGAAACTTCATTAGACTCCGGTAGCTCATCGGTTTCCGCCTCCTTGCGAATTCTCTGCATCGCGCAGCGTCAGATATACGAACAGCTTCTGCAGCGGAACCGGAGACAGCTCAACGCCCTGATCCTGGAGCATTCTGCGTTCGGCGGGGCCGGAGAGATCCTCAAGCGCAAGCAGCAGCTTACCCCCCAGGCGTTCACTGTGCAGTACCCGGACATCCCCCAGCAGCTTCTCCAGCACGTTAGCAGGTCCGGAAGCATAGACGGCGTTGGCGGCAAAATCCTCTACAGGACCCTGGAAGGCGACACGACCTCTTTTGATATAAACCATCCGTTCAAACAGGTTCTCCGCTTCTTCGATCAGATGTGTAGTCACTACAAAGGTGCGTGGATTATTGCTGTAATCCTCAAGCAGGGTCCGGTAAAAGATTTCGCGCATCGAGGCATCGAGGCCAATTACCGGCTCATCCAGCAGCGTCAGCGGAGCACGGCTGGCCAGCCCCTTAATGATCCCTGCCATGGATTGGCCGCCGCGCGACAGCTGCTGGTAATTTTTGCTGCCCTTTAGCTGGAATTTGTCCATCAGCTCACCGGCCAGCTGCTCATCCCAATAGGGGTAGAAGATCGAGGCAAACTTGAAGATTTCCTTCAATGAGTAGTTCTCCCAGGAGCGTTCATAGGTCTTGACCAGACAGATCTGACTCAGTGCCGCTACATGCTCATTCACATGATCGCCGCCATACGTGATCAGTCCGCTGTCTGCGAACCTCTGGCCGGCAATGAGGGAGAGCAGGGTGCTTTTGCCGCTGCCGTTGGCTCCGATCAATCCATGAATCATCTCCGGCTCCAGGCTCAGCGAGATATCATGTACGCCCTGGCCTCCGCGGAAAACCTTGCTTACATGGCTTAAATCGAGCCTTGCGCCGGATGGAACTGCCGCTGCTGCATGCTTCTTCCCCGTAACCATCATCGGTTCTCATCCCCCTTACGGATCATTTCAGACAATTGCTCCGTTGTAATGCCCAGCTTCGCGGCCTCACGGATCATTGCCACCACATATTGCTCATAGAACTGCTGCCTGCGCTTATTCGTCAATTCGGAGCGTGCTCCCGCTGCAACAAACATTCCGATCCCCCGCTTTTTATACAAGATTCCCTGCTCTACGAGCAGATTCACGCCTTTGGCCGCCGTTGCCGGATTGATGCTGTAAAAGGCTGCGAACTGGTTCGTGGAAGGCACCTGGGTCTCCTCGGGCACGGTTCCATCGATGATGTCATTCTCAATCAGCTCCGCAATCTGCACGAAAATCGGCCGGTTGTCATCCATCTGGATACCCACCGCTTCACCACCTAACTGGTTAATTACTCATGTAACTAACCTTAAGCGGAAATCAGTCCGGTGTCAAGTACATTCACCTGCAAATGACGGAAATGGGCTTCGTTTTCGAATTTGTTTGAAAAAATTTCCTATACACATATGTAAAATGTAATCTGAAATGTTAAAATAAAAACATTGAAGTGATCCGGACGGAGAGATTTGCCGCGAGGCACAGATTAATTGTCTCAGGGGGTTGGAAAATCCAAATGTAAGCGGTAACATATTAATACAGCCAGCTGAGGTATGGACAGAAGATAATTTCAAGGCAGTTATATATAGAGACATCCTTAGGGGGATAGCAATATGAAAAAAACACCGATGATCCTGCAGCTGGCACTGATTCTATTCTGCATCATGGCGATTCCCACAGCGATTCTGACTTGGTACAGCGGGTCACAGATTATACAGAACTCAGAAGTAGCCATTGGAGAATCCACGCTTGCCGGGCTGAATGCCAACCGCAAGTTAAATGAGAATGCGCTTGCCAATCTGGCCCAGGACACGTCGCGTCTGGCGGCGACGAATATTTTTGACCGTATCCGAAGCCTTGAGACGTACGATGAAATTAACGCAAATTACAACAACGTGAGCCTGGCACTCTCTGTGACGAAAGAGCTGCTGAACTTGAACCGCCGGGTAGACGGTGTGTACTCTTCGTACTTTTATTTGAATGATTCGGATTATGTGTTCTCTACTGACAGTAGCATCACGACGCTGGAACGGTACGAGTCCATCGATTGGATTACAGAAGCGCTTGAAGGACGCAGAGGCATCAGCGGGGTGTGGGTTCCCCGTAAGCTGGAGTCGGGTGAAAATGTGGTGTCGTATGTTTATCCCCTCAACCGCCTGTCCTCCACCACCCGCGGGATTATCGTAGTCAACCTGAAAGAGAGCCAGATCGGCAAATATCTGCATGCTACAGAGATCGGAGACAGCAACTACCTGCTGCTGGACTCAGACGGTAAGGTCATTTCCTACAATGATCATTCACTGCTGCTCTCTGACGGTCAGAAGCTGCCTTACCTTCAGGAAATACTGAACCAGGAATCCAGTGAAGGCTATACATTCCACGAGCTGGAAGGCAAGCGGATGATATACGCATGGAGCCGTTCGGCAGTGTCCGGGTGGTGGAATGTGAGCTGGAGCTCCATGGATGAGCTGATGATCAAATCACGGGATATGCAGGGGAATATCATTCTGCTTACCGGAGCTATCATATTGCTCGGGACGCTGCTTGCCATCTTTCTTGCGACCTGGCTGTCCAGGCCCCTCCGGCAGCTGGTGCGGACGATCCGCTCGAAGAGCGACCTGGGTGTGGTCAATAAGAATGAGCTGGCCTTCCTGGATATGGCGTTCAAACGCATGCAGGAGGAAGAGGAAAGCCTGTTCCAGCTGCTGCAGGAGCGTGAACAGGATACCCGGAGTCTTGCAGTTCACCGTCTTTTGCGCGGTGAGATTCCGCCCCGGATCACGGAGGCTTTTCCGGAAGTAGGCTACAGAGTTGTTGTCGTGTCTATTGACCAGTACCGGCGGTATGTGGGCAATACCAATGTGGAGACGCGCAGCTATCACCGGTATCTGCTCAATGCGAAGTATGAGAGCTTCTTCCCGGAGGGGGTACTCGCCCGCAGTGTCTATCATAACGATGGCTGTATAGTGATTGTGCTGAACTTTGCTCCGGATGAGTCCGGGGAGAAGGAGGGGCTGATCCGTCAGGCGCTGGAGCAGATCCGGGATCAATCACTTGAATTGCTGGAGCATTCAGTCACAATCGGTGTAAGTGAATTGGCTGATGCACCCGAGAGGGTTGCCCTGCGGCTGTTTGAAGCGATGGAAGTCATCAAACGCCGGATGATTAACGGGGCGGGAAGCATTATGTACTGGCACGATGAAGAGGAGGGCAGCCGTAAATACCTCGATTCCGAGAGCAGTGAGCGGAGGATTCTCAACTTCCTGGATGCCGGTGAACTGGCCGGGATATTCAAAGAGCTTCAGAGCATCCGCAGCCAGATCGCTTCGGAAGAGAATATTTCCTACGATAATATTATGTTTATCTACTATCAGCTGATGGGGGCAACGATCAAGCACCTCCGTGAGAATCATATCAGCACGGGCCGGATGGTTATGGGCAGAGGGAATGTGTACTCCATTCTTGCTGCAATGGATACACTGGATGAGCTGGAGGAATATCTGCATGGTTTCTTCACTGAAATCGTACAGAGCCTGGACCGCAGCACGAGTGAAACCAATCATGCGGAACGAATCATTCATTATTTGAAGAAAAATTTCCGTGAAGAGATTGTGTTCGAGGATATGGCCAAGGAAATCGGCATCAGCTATTCTTATATGCGCAAGATCGTCTATGAGCAAACCGGCAATAGCATGATTGATTTTGTGAATCAGCTGCGGATCGAGAAGGCCAAAGAGCTGCTGCTGGATACGGAATGCTCTATCAAGCAAATCGCAGCAGAGGTTGGCTATTATAATGTTCAGAGCTTCAACCGCTTTTTCCGCAAATACGAAGGCATGCCGCCAAGCAGCTTTAAATCGGCCAAGAGTAAGAGCTCCTAAGAGCCTTCTCCTGGCCGGATTTTTTTGTCTACATTTGAAAGCGCTTTATTATTTTTGGGAATGCCTATCACATTTGATCATAATTGTGCTGCAAAGGCCTTTAGAACGGCACTTCAATCAAATTTGATGGTGATCATCAATACTCATGATTTTCAAGATCAGGCAAAGGGGCTAGCATAGAAATCGAGCCGGAGGACATTGGCCGGCAAGAAGAACATTGAAGGCAGGAGGTGAAAATTTTGAAAGTTGCAAGCGCTTCACAAACTAATAACAGTCCTTTATTAAGAAAGAAACAGGGATTCGGATATTATTTGCAGCGTGACTGGCAGCTCTACCTGCTCGTTATGCTTCCGCTGGCATTTGTAATCGTATTCAAATATTTGCCGATGACCGGACTTGTAATTGCCTTTAAGGATTACAAAATTGCACGGGGCTTCTGGGGCAGTGACTGGGTCGGAATGGAAGTCTTCCAGGAGCTGTTCGCCAAGGCTGATTTCATTAAGGCCGTCCGGAATACGCTGCTGCTCAACGTGCTTGACCTCTGCTTCAGCTTCACAATGCCGATTGTGCTGGCGCTGCTGCTGAATGAGGTCAAAAGCATACGCTTCAAGCGCATTAATCAGACGATACTGTACTTGCCTCACTTCCTGTCCTGGGTCATTATCGGGGCTATCGCTTATCAGCTTCTTAGTGAAGGCGGCGGTGTTGTTAACAATCTGATTGAACTCATGGGCGGTACCCGTATTCCGTTCCTGCAGGAAGACAATAACTGGCTGATCAGCTATCTGGCCATCGGTGTGTGGCAGAGTATGGGCTGGGGCACCATTATCTACCTGGCGGCGATGAGCGGGATTAATCCGGAGATGTATGAAGCGGCTACGGTCGATGGAGCAGGACGCTGGAGAAAGGTGTGGAATATCACGCTGCCTTCCATCCGTGCGACTATTGTGACCTTGCTGATCATGGCTCTGGGGAAAGTGATGGACGGCTCCTTCGAGCGTATTTACGCTCTGCAGAATAAGGCCACCACAGAGTTCACCACGACCATTCCGGTGCTGGTGTACCGCTGGGGGATCGAGAGCGGCAACTTCAGCCGGGCGACAGCCATCGGATTATTCCAGTCCGTCATCGGTATTATTCTGGTCATCTCAGCGGACCGTGTAGCCAAGAAACTTGGCGAGGATGGAATATTGTAGAAAGGAGAGGAACCATGAAAGCAACAGCCGGGGGCTCTGCCGCACCCCATAAAGCACGTATAGATATCTGGGAATTTCTGATCCGCTTCGCAATCGTCTTAGTCTCGCTAATATGCCTGCTGCCGTTTATTCATGTCGTATCGAAATCCCTGAGCTCTGACTCCTTCGTCATTGCCAATAAGGTCTTTTTGTGGCCGCAGGGCTTCACCATCGAAGCGTACAAAAAAATCTTCGCGGATGCCAGTATCCTCCGTTCATTGTATATCACGGTTATCGTGACTGTACTATTCACGATTCTGGGAATGATTCTGACCATCTGTGCCGCTTACCCGCTGTCGAGAGCCCAGTTCAAGGGCCGCCGGGTTATCACCTTCATCTTCCTGTTCACGATGTACTTCAGTGGAGGCATCATTCCGGACTATATGAATATTAACAATCTGGGACTGATGGATACGATCTGGTCACTGGTTCTGCCCTTGTCGTTCAGTGCCTTCAATCTGCTGATTATGAAGACTTCGCTAACGCACGGTATACCGGTAAGTCTGGAAGAATCGGCGCGGATCGACGGTGCCGGGCATTTCCGGATCCTGTTCAGCATTGTCCTGCCGCTGTCCAAGCCGATTATGGCGACACTTGCCCTCTTCTACGCAGTCGGCCGCTGGAATGCTTACCAGGATGCCCTGTTCTATATTAAGCATGAGATATCCCTGCGGCCGCTGCAGCTCAAGCTCTATTATCTGGTTATCCAGGCGAGTGAAAGCTTCCAGCTGGAAGCCACCCAGGTACAGCTCAGTAATCCGGAGGTCCTTAAGGCATCCGTTGTAGTATTTGCTACTCTGCCTATTCTCTGTGTGTATCCGTTCGTCCAGAAATACTTCGTTCAAGGTGTTATGCTCGGGGCGGTCAAGGAGTAGTCCAGCGCTCTAGTATATAGTAATTCTATTTGAATCCGAAAATTACAAATGGGGGAATTGTCGATGAACAAAAAAGGTTTTGTTTCATTATTGATGGCGTCTGTGATGACGGCCGGTATGCTGGCCGGATGCTCCGGGGGAAATAACAACGCTAAGAATGGCAACACCGAGCCTACCACAGCCCCGGCAGAATCAGCCGCAGCTACGAACCAGACTGAAGGAAGTTTCCCTGATTACTCCAAGGGCTTCGAGAAGAAGGTCTCGCTGGATATTCCGGTCTACGAACGGGCGTATGAGGGCTGGAATGTGTCCGATAACTATTATACCCGCTGGGTACAAGCGGAATTTGGCGACAAGTACAATATCGAAGTCAATTATGTACCGATTACCCGCGCCAAAGAGGTAACAGATTACGAGCAGCTGCTGGCATCGCATAAAGCCCCTGATATCATCTTCCATTACGACATGCCGCAAGCGCTTACTTATTATGGTGAGGATGTTATGCAGCCGCTGGATTATGCTGAAATCGAAAATTACGCACCAACCTATTGGAAAAACATGGGCTCCACTATTGAGCAGTATGGTACAGTGGATGATCAGAAAACCTTCTTCTTCGCTGCCCGCCCTGAAGCCGACAACTTCGTCAACATTATCCGCAAGGACTGGGTTGAAAAGGTTGGCATGAAGGTTGAAGATTTGACTTCCCTGGAGAAATACAACGAGATGCTGGCGAAATGGAAAGAGGCCGGACTCGGTGTGACCGGCGGCAACCTGCTGCAGAACTTCTATAACTTTAACTATGCCTTCCGTGAATGGCCGGTTGACGCGAAATACCGTGCGCTGTATTCCGATCTTAGCGTAGCTGACCTTACCACGGCTGATACAGAGGCTTACTTACGAAACCTGAACTATCAGTATAATAACGGTCTGCTTGATAAGGAATTCTATCTGCGTAACGACGAGCCTAAGGTCAAAGCTGAATTTGTTTCCGGCAAAACAGGGAACTTCGCCTTCTACCTGGCAAACAATACGGATGTCTTTGCTGCTACCCTGCAGAACAACCCGGATGCTGAATTTGCTGTAGTGCCTCCTTATGCAGGTGTTCCGGAAGGCAATAAGCCTCAAGGACGCGCCTACTGGCCGTTCGGCTTCATCATGGGGATTAACTATGAATCTACACCTGAGGAACGTGCTGCAGTCTGGATGTATCTGGAATGGCTCAGCCAGCCGGAGAACCTGTTCAAATTCCAGAACGGTATCGAAGGGGAGAACTATACACTTGATGCAGACGGTATTGCGCTGAAGAATCCAGATTACAAAGGCGAAGCTGTTCTGGCACAGAACAATAACAAAGATTACTGGGGCCTTGTAACTGAAATTGCACAGTATCCGGATGCAGCCAAAACCCGCACGGCTAATCTACGCAACTGGGCACCGGCCGGCTATGAGACGCTTGCTGATGATCTGGTGAAGTATTACGATGAAGTTGCCGAATTCCGTACACCGGATGCCCTGTTCAACGTTGTACTGGAGAAGGTAAACGAATACAAAGCGGACCTGAATACACTGTTCCAGGAACTGTATGTGAAGGTCGTGCTGGCTCCTGAAGCTGAATTCGATGCTACCTATGAAGCAGCCAAGAAGACTTACCTGGATGCAGGCTACCAGGAAGTTCTGGATGAGAAGCAAGCTGCCATTGATGCAGGTAAGTTCCGCTAATCCTATGTCATAAAATCTCTGTAACACATTCACCCGGCAGGCTATTCCGTAGCAATATGGAAGCTTGCCGGGTGATTTCTGTTATTCGCGTCCGGACAGGAACACTTCTTCTGTTACCTGCACGAGGCAGCGTGCTGCAGTGCTAAGTCCGCCGCTACCCTGGTAGATCAGGCAGGTGGTCCGCTGCGTCTGTTCCAGCTCCTTGATGTGCAGGGAGACGAGTCCCCCGCCGTTCAGCAGCTCCGGGCGGAGATAAGACTTCGGCAGCAGCGCGGCCGCCTTGATGGTCGGCAGCAGCCGGACAATCGCTTCGAAGGAGTCGATCTCCATCCGCACATCGGGATCAACGCCGCAGCGCTGGAACAGATCATCAGTCGTCCGGCGGTACCAGGTGCCCTTGGAGAAGAGAATCATCGGCAGCCGGGAGAGATGCTCCATCGTGAGCCGCGGAGACTGGGCCAGCGGGTGGTGCTCGGCGACGACCAGCCGGAGCTGGTCCTCGAACAGCGGGATGCAGCGCAGCCCCGGCTCCTGAACCTGGGAGGCGATGATGCCGACATCGCATTTGCCCTCGCTGACTGCGGTAACCATCTCATGTGTCTTCCCGGTGATCAGCTTCAGCTCGGCCGCCGGGTATTTCTCCATGTAGGCATTCACCAGCGGAGGCAGTGTGGTTTGCAGTGTGGTCAGGCTGGCCCCCAGCGTGACGAGCTGCGGTTCGCCTTCCTTGAACTTGGACAACGCTTCCAGGAACTTGGAACGCTGCTGCCGCTGCTCCAGCGCGTAGGTATAAGTGAGCCGTCCTACCTCCGTAAGCTCCAGCCGCTTGCCGAAACGGTGAAACAGGGCGACCCCGAGCCGTTCCTCCAGCTTGGATATTTTGCGGGACAGAGCGGGCTGGGACAGGTTAAGCTGGCGGGAGGCCCGGTTCAGGCTGGAATGCTCCACAACTGCAGCAAAAGCGTCTAAATCATCGTACATTACAAGCACTCCTTTGTCCCGATCTGTAAACGGCGGATTGTATTAGAAGATTGCTGGTTAAGGATTCCAATGGATTAGTGATAAAAAGCATAGCCGGGAGCCGGGAGATACGTTGATTTATAGGAGTATTCGTCTGAAACTGAAGTGAATTCTCAGTCTAAATGAGAATTATTATCATATTAAAAATATTCTTATGCGTTTATTGTATAACGATTAATAATTAGATTGCAATTCCCTTATAAGCGAAAAAAGAGTAACATGAAAAGTGACACAAGATATTCACATATTGTGAATAATAAAGCAAAGTCCGGGAAAACAATGAAAAGTGGTGCAAATAGACATTTTGCTGCTTACTGCAGCCTGCCGCTGCCCTGTTTCAACTGTACTCCCGGCGGTGTATGCTCTTTAAAAAGATAATTTGAAAACGCTGTTTTAATTGGAAAGGGGACACTTTGCATGAGAGGATTTTATTCCAGAAAGATTCATTCCTTGCTCGGCATTATCCCGCTCGGGGCCTTTTTCCTTGAGCACATGCTGACGAACTTCGCAGCAGTAGAGGGTGGTGCTTCCGGTTTCACAGACAGTGTGCTCTGGCTGAACAGCCTGCCGCTGGTCTTCTTCCTGGAATTGTTCGGCATCTGGCTGCCACTGCTGTACCACGGAGTGTACGGCCTGTACATCGCTTATCAGTCGAAGCCGAACCTGAACCGCTACAATCTGGAAAGAAACTGGCGTTATACGCTGCAGCGCATCAGCGGAATCGTCACCTTCATCTTCATTGTCTGGCATCTGTACGATACCCGTGTCCAGGTGGCGCTTGGCAATGTAGAGCATGAAGAACTGGGCGGTGTCATGCACAATATTGTGACTAATCCGCTGCTGATGACCTTCTATATCATCGGTATTGTAGCAGCCTGCTTCCATTTCTCCAATGGCCTGTGGTCCTTCCTGATCAGCTGGGGTATTACTGTGGGGCCGCGTTCGCAGCGGGTGTCCTCTATCCTCTGTCTCGGTGTGTTCGTACTTGTTACCTTCATGTTCGTACTGTCACTGGTGACTTTCCGTGACGATGAATTTCAAACCGCAGCCACGGCGATGCAGTCGCTCCGCAGCTTTATTTAGGAATATACAGATTTTAATTCAGGAGGGGAACAATCATGGCATCAGCCGATATTATCATCGTGGGCGGCGGTCTGGCCGGCCTGATGGCTACCATTAAGGCCGCCGAATCCGGCGCGCATGTACATCTATTCTCACTGGTCCCTGTCAAAAGATCACATTCGGTCTGCGCGCAAGGCGGCATCAATGGCGCAGTAAATACAAAGGGCGAGGGCGACTCGCCCTGGGAGCATTTTGACGATACCGTCTACGGCGGCGACTTCCTGGCCAACCAGCCCCCGGTCAAAGCGATGTGCGAAGCCGCACCGGGCATTATCCACCTGATGGACCGGATGGGCGTCATGTTCAACCGCACGCCGGAGGGGCTGCTCGACTTCCGCCGGTTCGGCGGGACGAAGCGCCACCGGACAGCGTTCGCCGGAGCGACAACCGGCCAGCAGCTGCTGTATGCGCTGGATGAGCAGGTGCGCCGCTGGGAAGCCGAAGGCCTGGTGACCAAGAGCGAGAACTGGGAATTCCTCTCCGTTATTCTCGATGACGAGCGTGTATGCCGCGGCATCAGCGCCCAGAATCTGAAGACGATGGAGATTCAGACCTTCCCGGCGGATGCGGTCATTCTGGCCAGCGGCGGCCCGGGGATTATTTTCGGCAAAACAACGAACTCGGTCATCAATACTGGAACCGCTGCAAGCGCTGTATATCAGCAGGGTGTGCATTATGCGAACGGGGAATTCATCCAGATCCACCCGACAGCCATCCCGGGCGATGACAAGCTGCGGCTGATGTCGGAATCGGCGCGCGGCGAAGGCGGACGTATCTGGACCTACAAGGACGGCAAGCCGTGGTATTTCCTCGAAGAGAAATATCCTTCCTACGGCAATCTGGTGCCGCGCGATATCGCAACACGTGAGATTTTCAATGTGTGTGTGGATCAGGGACTGGGCATTAACGGCGAGAACATGGTATACCTGGATCTTTCGCATAAGGACCCGAAGGAGCTCGACGTCAAGCTGGGCGGTATTATCGAGATCTACGAGAAGTTCATGGGCGATGATCCCCGCAAAATTCCGATGAAAATCTTCCCCGCTGTGCATTATTCGATGGGCGGCATGTGGGTTGACTATAACCAGATGACGAATATTCCCGGCTTGTTCGCCGCAGGGGAATGTGAATATCAGTACCACGGGGCGAACCGCCTTGGCGCGAACTCGCTGGTATCGGCCATTTATGGCGGTATGGTCTCCGGGCCGAAGGCTGTGGAATATATCAAAGGCCTCAAGAAGTCGGTCCAGGATATCTCCTCCACGGTGTTCGACAGCTTTCACAAGACTCAGACGGACAAATATGAGTCTCTGCTGGGGATGACAGGCACGGAGAATGCTTACGTAATCCACAAGGAGCTTGGCGAATGGATGACGGCTAACATGACCGTGGTGCGTGAGAACAAGAAGCTTGAAGCGACCATCGGCAAAATCAAAGAGCTGAAGGAACGCTACCGCAACATTAACATGAGCGACACTTCACGCTGGAGCAACCAGGGCGTTGCCTTCACGCGCCAGCTGTGGAATATGCTGGAGCTGTCAGAAGCAATGACCCTCGGAGCGCTGCTGCGCAACGAGAGCCGGGGGGCGCATTACAAGCCGGAGTTCCCGACGCGCAATGATGAGGAATTCCTCAAGACGACCAAAGCCGCCTGGACGCCTGACGGCCCGCAAATCTCATACGACGAAGTCGATGTCTCGCTGATTCCTCCGCGGGTCCGGGATTACTCGAAGGACTGATAGGACGAAGCGGCAGTACAGTAGGGACGCTGAATTGCTGGCATGTCCTGGCGGCGGGGAATCTGCAGTTTAACTGTATTTCATACAGCTATTCCTGCACCGCTGCCGCATGGGAGACGAATAACTGTACTCAGTGCAGTTAGAATCTTCTGGACTGGCTGGAATGAGCCTTTTTATGAAATATAAATGTATAAAGTGCAGTTAAATCGTAAATTAGGCTGGAACCCCTGGTTTTAATTGTACAAAGTGCAGTTAGCGCCGGAATCGAAAGATCATCAATACGTTAAAAGCTTAAAGCGTGTGCTTCCGGAGCGAGTTTGGCGAACTGGATTCGGAGAAGGCTATGCTATCCAAAATTTTAGGAGGTAACTGACATGGCGGAAACTGCAGCAGCTCCCAAAAACGTAAAATTTATCATTACCCGCCAAGACGAGCCGGAAACGAACCCGTATACGGAGGAGTTCGAGCTTGCCTACCGTCCGGGAATGAATGTGATCAGCGCGCTTATGGAAATCCAGCGCAATCCGGTGAACGCGAAGGGTGACAATACGGTTCCGGTGTGCTGGGAATCGAATTGTCTGGAGGAAGTATGCGGCGCCTGTTCCATGGTGATCAACGGCAAGCCCCGGCAGGCCTGCGCAGCGCTGATCGATAACCTGGAGCAGCCGGTGCGCATTGAGCCGATGAAGACCTTCCCGGTAGTCCGTGACCTGGTGATTGACCGCAGCCGGATGTTCAATGCCCTGAAGCGGGTTAAGGCCTGGATTCCGATCGACGGCACTTATGATCTGGGTCCGGGACCCCGGATGCCGGAGAAGAAGCGCCAGTGGGCTTATGAGTTATCCAAGTGCATGACCTGCGGTGTCTGCCTGGAGGCTTGCCCGAATGTCAATGAGAAGACCAATTTCATCGGTCCTGCAGCCATCTCGCAGGTGCGCCTGTTCAACGCCCACCCTACAGGTGAGATGAACTCTGATGAGCGCCTGGAGGCACTGATGGAAGACGGCGGTATCGACGGCTGCGGCAACTCGCAGAACTGCGTGCGCGCCTGCCCGAAGGGAATTCCGCTGACCACCTCCATTGCCGAGATCAACAAGCAGACGACGAAGCATATGTTCAAGCGCTGGCTGGGCGTGTAACGATACAGCTTGCATTTTCGTTACGATTTATATCTGCGGCAGTGTAATCAGCTGCTATCCTTAAACCACAGGCCGTTCAGGAGTATTTCCTGAACGGCCTGTTTGCGCCAGGAGTTCATTTCCTGATCCGGTTGGAACTGGAAAGGGCTATTGCAGCCGGATATGTTTCTTTCAGGGTGGAAAAAGGGTACATTTTTAGACAGTCTTATATTGTGTTGCGCATACAATAGAGCCGTTAAGGTGCGCCGCATTCCAATAAATATAGGTGGATATGTTATAATCTACATAGTGGATGGCAGGATTCAGACAGCGGATAACGGGGAGGAATTACAGTGATTTGTCGTGAACAGGACGGAGCGTTTGTGATGGTGAAGCAGCATGAGCACGGGCTGCTGGCCGGGGAATTTGCGAAGTGGTTCAAGGAGGAGCATACGCCTGCGGAAGACCGCCGGGAGGAGGTGCTGCGGGCGGTGAGCAATCATGACCGGGGCTGGATCGATCTGGATGAGACGCCGTTCTGGAACGATGCGGAAGATGCGCCGTACAGCTTCATCGACTTCCCGGTTGTGCCTAAGCTGACTTTTTATAGACGGGGCATCAACGAGGTTGAAGCGGATACGCCTTATGGGGCGCTGCTGTGCAGCTCTCATTTCGAACGGCTGATCGAGGTATCGGGAGAGGAATGCCCGGAGCTCACCCGGTATCTGCAGGATGAAGCGGAGCGCAGAGCCCGTATCCACCGTGAGCTGGAGCAGAGCCGGCCGCTTGAAGAAGGCGAACTGTATTATGACGCCAGACTGCTGCAGTTCTGTGATGACCTGTCGCTGTTTCTGGCGCTGAGCGAGCCGGGCAGCGCCGAGTCCGAGAAGCATCCCTGGTTCGCAGACGGCTTCTCGGGCAGCGAGGAATTCAGCTTCACATCCGGACGTGCGATTCAGGCAGAGTGGCAGGACAACGCTACGCTGACGCTTACCCCGTTCCCGTTCACGAAAGAGATCGGAGTAAGCTTCAAGCTGCGGCGGGTCAGCCGCAAGGATATAGAGCATAAAGGCATCGCTCTGGCATACAAGGAGACACCGGAGGAAGAATGCCGGATCACTGTAATCAGCGGAGCAGGAGAAGACGATGTGCAGGTGAAGACAGGTACCGGTGAACGCACTGCCGGTTAGGCACAGGGGGCAGGGACGGGTCGCAGCATTTTATCCGTGAGGATAACGGTACCTTCAGGGCAGGACAGGAGTCCGGGGCCGTAGAACAGGAGAGTAAGGCATGGCGTGGTGGATATGGATTTTCAATTTTGCTGTAATCATATTGCTGGCGCTGTGGTTTCTCCGGATTAAGCTGAGCTGGATGGGCAAAGGCGTTCTGCTGGCTCCCATTCTGATCTATGCCCTGATTTCGGTTGAGGATCTGCTGAACCTGATCGATCTGGGCACCATTGTACCCGGCAACCGGGGACTGCGCGGTCTGATTCTGATTTTTGTCCTGGCTTCGGTCCTGTTCTATATTCTGTTTATTTTTCATGAGATCAAGGACTCCAACAGCAAGGAAGTCAGGCTGCAGCAGACACTGGTCCGGATCAGCATCGCGGCGTTTACCTGCATTATTTTTTTTACAGTCGTATATACATCCATATATAAGCTGTTTGGCCAGTCCTCCTTCCAGGGCGAGGGGATAGGCCAGGATCTGCTCAGCCAGCTGATCACCTTCCTGTACTTCAGCGTAGCTACATTTACGACAGTCGGTTACGGGGATGTGGCCCCCATAGATAACACTTCGCGGCTTGTTGTAGTTATGCAGATCTGCTTCAGCTTCATAACCGTTGCCTATGCCCTGTCCATGCTGGGCTTGTTCCGCAAAATTCTCGGACCCGGCACCACTGAAGAGGAGATTGAGGCGGCTATAGAAGTGGACATTGATGACAAAGTGGAAGAAGCTGTAACGGATAAGCATGAGGAGAGAGAGCAGGAAGAATAGGAAGAAAAGGAAGCACCGGATGAACGGGAAGCACCGGATGCCGGAACCCCGCCGAAGCGGCCTGGAAGCAATAAGATGTCTGATGAACCAGCGGATTAGCCTGACGATTAGCCGTATCTCAGGCGCTGATGAATGAACCGGAGGAAATATTGCCAATAAGCGCAGCATGCTCTGTATACGAACATAAGCGGCATTAACCGAATAGATTTCAGGATAGAAAGGAGAATCTCCCTATGAGTACAAAATCGTCCGGGGGCTCTCCCAGGTCTGACCTGCCGGCAGCAGGCACCGGCGGTCATACCCCTCCGCAGAAAGAGGGGGCCGGCGGCCGCAAAATGACCCGCCGCCAGTTCCTCGCCCGGGGGGCGGCAACCGTAGTTGGCGCCGGCCTGCTTACCGGCGGCTATGCCTGGCAGGGCGAGCCGAACTGGCTGGAGATTACGCGGAGGGAGCTGCCGCTGAAGGATCTCCCTTCGGCTTTTGCCGGTACCCGGCTCGTTCATTTCAGCGATGTGCATCTGGGCTTCAACAAGGATGCGCATGATCTGGCCCGGCTGACTAAGCACATCAAGGAGGAGAAGCCGGATCTGATCTGCTTCACCGGGGATATTGTGGACAGCTACGCCGAGGATTTGACAGACTCGGTCGCTATACTGGCAGAGCTTGAAGCTCCGCTGGGCAAGTACGCCATCCTGGGCAACCATGATTACAAGAATACGGAGCTGCTTACCCGCCTGCTGAACGAATCCGGCTTCCGGGTGCTGCGGAACCAGTCCTACCTGATCAATCAGGGCGGCGCCGTGATGGCGGTGGCTGGACTGGACGATATGCTGCATGGCAAGCCGGACCCGGAGGCCGCAATCCAGGGCATCCCGGACGGCACGTTCACGGTGCTGATGATGCATGAGCCGGATTACGCCGATACGGCGGAAGGGTATCCGTTTCACCTGCAGCTCTCGGGGCACAGCCACGGCGGTCAGATCCGTCTGCCGCTGCTGGGTGCGCCGTTCACGCCTTACGGCTCGCAGAAATACATAGACGGCCTGTATTACACAGAGAATAAGGCGATGCCGGTGTATGTGAACAGGGGATTCGGCGAAACCATGATGCCGCTGCGCTTCATGTGCCGGCCGGAGCTTACTGTACTGACTCTGCGCCGGGAGTAAGACGGCAGAGCTTGAGGATGCGGCTTAACGAGAGCAGCAGAAGAGGGTGAAGTTCATGAGCACTTATGAAGCGATTATGGGTATGGCGCTGCAGGGAGCGGCGGTAGAACTGAAAAGTATGGCATCCGCTGACGGTGCAGTGCTGCGGGCGCTGCTCTCCCATCCGGAGGTGCAGCCGCATATTCAGCTGCGCCAGGGCTCATCCTCCCAGCAGGGCGTTCTGGATAAGCTGGTGAACCGGATGCTGCATGGTTATGACCCTTGCGCATTGCATGCAGGCATCTATCTCAAAGGACAGCCGGAGCTGATCGGATCGGTCTCCCTGCAGAACTGGAACCGGCATGAGGGCAAGGCGGTGCTGGGGTATATGCTTAATCCTGCATGGTGGGGGCGCGGTTTCGCCACTGAAGCACTGGGGCTGCTGCTGGCCTACGGGTTCCGCGAACTGGAGCTGCTGAAGGTGGAGGGACGCTGCCGCGGGGACAACCTCAGATCGGAGCAGGTGATGCTCAAGAATGGTCTGACCCTGGAGCGGACACTGCCGATGGCGGACGGCTCGGGCGATGTAATGAAAGTATTCACATTGTTACACAATTGAAATAATGCCGTTATCAAACTCTAACAGTCTCCGGTTAAACTAAGTACATGACCCCCTTTTGAAAATATAACTGCTGTTGGGACCCGATGATTCGGGTCCATTTTTTTGTGGCGTGCCGTATGCCGATTCCGGTTTCACCGCATTCTGCTGGCGGTAGCCGGAGTCATTAGGCTATGATGGATATATCGAAACAGCATTTGGCGAGGAGGACATAACTCTTGAACGAAGTGATTAGACTACTTACGAACCACCGCTCTTTCCGGCAATATACAAGGCAGGCGGTAGAACCAGAGAAGCTGAAGACCATAATTGAGGCAGCCCAGGCCGCACCATCCTGGGTGAACGGCCAGCAGGTATCGGTCATTGCGGTACGCAGCGAAGAACGGAAGCGGCAGCTGTCGGTATTGAGCGGGAACCAGAAGCATGTTGCCGAAGCGCCGGTATTCCTGGTGTTCTGCATGGACTTTCACCGGGCCCGGCTGGCGGCAGAGCTAGAAGACCAGCCGTTTGAAGCGGCAGGAGATGTGGATGCGCTGCTGGTCGGTGCAACCGATGTCGGCATCGCTTTAGCGAATGCGGTGGCTGCTGCGGAGTCGCTGGGACTGGGGATTATCCCGATCGGCGGCGTGCGCCGCCGCACAGCGGAAGTGATTGAGCTGCTGCAGCTGCCCGAATATGTATTCCCGGTGGCCGGCCTGTGTATTGGCTATCCGGGTGAAGAGCTGCCGAAGAAGCCGCGCCTGCCTATGGCGGCTGTGTATCATGAAGAAACATATAACCCTGATCAGAAAGCCCTGATCCAAGAGTACAATGAGACCCACCGCGAGTCACTTAGAGCTCAAGGGCTGACCGAGAGGGATTGGAGCAGTACAATTGCCCGCTTCTATGCCCTGAATCCGCAGTACGGCGACGCCGGGCGGACGCTGAAGCAGCAGGGCTTCACCTGCGATAATCTGAATAAGGAATAACCATAGCAAAAATGCACCGCAGCGGTAACGGCGGACGATGGCAAGCATCGTCAACAGCCGGACCGCATGCGGTGCATTTATTTTGTCCAGCAGAGAATTAAGCCGTCTCCGTTATCCTACAGCTATAGTCCTACTGTAATTTTCTCGCGCCGTTTGTAGTAGACCCAGTGCTTAAATCCGATCTCCTTAAGCCGCGCGGCGACGTTATTGCGTTGATCAGCCACCCGGGAAGGCTTATGGGCATCGGAGCCGAAGCTGACCTCCACGCCGAAATGCAGCGCCCGCTCCAGAATCTCATCCGACGGATACCAGCCGCCGCACAGCTTGGTGCCGCCCGAGGTGTTGATCTCGATGGCCAGCCCGCATTCGCTGATTGCGCTTAAGGCTTCATCAATCTCCCGGGGAGCGGAGATTTCCGAGAACTGCGGATAGTTGCCCTTCATCGCATCAATGTGTCCGAGGATCTGGAACATGCCGCTGCGCGCGGATTCGGCGATCAGCCGGTAATACTCCGCTTTGGCTGCCAGCTTCTGCTTTGGACCCAGACCCTTCCAGCGGCTTTTATTAAATATGCTGTTGCCGTCCACGCTGTGCACCGAACCGATCACATAGTCAAACGGATAGGCGGCCAGCGTCTTCCGGTACAGCTCCGCATGCTCGGGGAAATAGTCGGACTCAATGCCGAGCAGGACATCAATGCGGCCTTCGTACTCCTTTTGCAGAGCCAGTACTTCCTCTACGTAGTGGACAAGCTCCGATTTGGCCATCGCGATACGCGGAAAAGCCTGCTCGGACGGACTTCCGAAATAGGGCGTGTGATCGGAAATTCCGATTACATCAAGACCCGCGGTTATTCCGGCTTCAATATAATCCCTGATGCTTCCGTCAGCATGACCGCAGCGGAAATGATGGGTATGCAGGTCGAAATTCATAGAGGTAACATCTCCTTAGGCCAAGGTGGCAGAATAGGTTGCAGGTTGCTGATCATTAGTTACTCTGAGCCGATGAACTGGGTTTCGGGCATTCCCTTAAGATCGCTCAGAAACTGCCTCATGGCCGAATTGACGTACTTCCCGGATTTGGTGATGACGCCTACAGGGTGGGTGACCTCAAGCTCAATGATCGGGACGATTTTGAGCGTGCCGCTTCGGACCTCGGCGGTTACAGACTGTTTGGAAATAACGGCTGCCCCGAGATCCAGCTCCACCATCCGTTTCACCTCTTCGCTGCTGGTCAGCTCCATGATGACCTGGGGCTGGATGCCGTGTTTGGCGAGTACTTCATCGGCGAATCTCCGGCCGACGGTGTCCGGGGACAGCAGGATGAGCGGTGTTTTGCCAAGTGCCTCAATACCGGCCGATTTGACCTGGGCCAGAGGATGGCGGGGCGAGACGACCAGTTCAAAGGTATCATAATACAGGACGGAAGTTGTCATTCCGGGACTGCGGCCGATCAGATAGCCGATGCCGACATCAACGAGACCGTTCTCGACATGCTGATAGATTTGTGAAGAGGACATGGACGAGATCGAGGTTTTGATATGCGGGAACTGGTCCTGGAAATAGGACAGAATCCGCGGCAGAATCTGAATGGCAATGGAGGTGGTCGTGCCGAGAATAATATGCCCCTGGGGATTCTCTTCAAGATCCGCAAGACGCTGCTTAAGCTCTTCAACGATACCTACAATCTGCTCCGCATGCGTGAGGAATACCTGGCCCCGGTCTGTCAGGGTTACAGGCTGATTCCGGTCCACAAGCTGGGTTTTGAATTCTTCTTCGAGACTTTTGATCTGTGCTGAAACCGCCGGCTGGGTCAAATTGAGTAGTTCTCCCGCCTTGCGGAAGCTCATGGTTTTGGAAATGGTAATCAGTGTTTCAAGCTGGCTGATATTCATGGACTGCCCCCTAATGGCTACCGGATTGGTGCCGCCGTATATTGGTATCGTTGTGGGAAAGTGACTTCTTTCCAGAGGACGTTTGCGCCGTTAACAGCTTGATGGGCCAGGGTCTGCATGCTGCGGATTGTCTGCCAGGAATGAGGGGGAAATACGCAGTGAATGCTGCACCCGGAGGGAAATGCGCCGCAAATCTTACGTTCAGTGTTGGCATTTGATTAAATTATAGGAGATTACACCCGGCAGGGCAATGTCGCCGTCCAAACTATCTTGTGAATTCATTCGACAAGACCATTAATTTTTGATGAATAATGCCGATATATGAAGTATAATAAATCATTATTGCTTAGGACTTTTGGTATATGACTAAAGCCTGGTCGAGGGGGGACAGCACTTTCATGAAAGCAGAAGTAATCAATCCGTTTCTAGAGTCTGCACGAATTGTAATTGAACAGGTGATACAAGTCTCGCCGTCTACCGGTATTCTGGGTATTAAGGACATTGAACTGATCGATAATCATATATGGATTCAAGTGGGAATGACAGGTCAGCTCAGCGGGAATATTATCTTCGGAATCGCCGAGCACGTGGCGCTTAAGATGGTTTCGGCCATGATGGGCGGCTATGTGATTACGGAAATGGACGAGATGGGCCAGAGTGCCATTTCGGAGCTTGGCAACATGATCAGCGGCAATGCCAGTACTATTCTCTCCAATCAAGGGGTTTCGGTAGACATTACACCGCCGAAGTTAATGAAGACAGAGAGCATGTCCGTCCTTCCGCGCAGAGCGCTGAGTATTCCGCTTATGATGGAAGGCATCGGGGAGCTTGATATTCAGGTTATGATCTCTTAGGCGGATATTCGGGAGCTGAACACATTCCATGGCATTACAAGGCAAGGTTGTTGTTATTACAGGAGCTTCGAGCGGTATCGGTGCGCTTACGGCACAGATGATCAGCCAGCGTGGGGCCGTTCCCATTCTGCTGGCCCGTTCGGAAGACAAGCTGAAAGAAACCGCGGCCGGGATACCGGGCGTTTTTGGACTGTTCGTCTGTGATGTGACCGATGAGGCGGCAGTGGAGCGTACCTTCGCGGAGATTCTTGAACAGTACGGCAGAATCGACATTCTTCTCAATAATGCCGGTTATGGCAAATTTGCGGCTTTTACGGAAATGGAGTCCGGCGAATTCGATGCCATGATGGACGTGAACTATATGGGGATTGTCCGCTGCACCAAGGCGGTAGTGCCTCATATGCTGGAGCGCGGCAGCGGTCAGATCGTGAATGTGGCCTCTATGGCCGGCAAAATCGGCACAGCCCGCGCAGTTGCCTATACGGCTACGAAACATGCTGTTCTCGGCTTCACCAATGCGCTCCGCCAGGAGCTCCGCAAGAGCGGAATTATTGTCTCGGCCGTGAACCCCGGACCCATCGCCACCGAATTCTTCAAGACCGCCGATCCTTCAGGCAATTATGAGAAAAGCGTGAGCCGGATCATGATGACTCCGCAGCATGTGTCTGCGAAGATCGTGAAGCTGATGGACAAAGGCATGGAAGAAGTGGATCTGCCCGGTCTGGCAGCCTTCGGGATTCGTCTATACGGCTTGTTTCCGCGGCTGGCGGATAAGCTGACCTATAACGCAATGAACAGAAAATGATTGCTCAGCTATGAAGCAAACGGCTTGTCCCCTTTTGCATGCAGGATGGAATTACATATATAAAATATGGCGTAGATTGGAACTTATGGCCTTCCATTTGGTGGAGAGGCCTTTTTGGCATATAATGAACATATTATCTTAAGCGAAAAGGATGAATTACTATTATGAATAAAGCTTCTTTTGCAGCTATCGGCATTCAGGAAGACCTCGTTGCCCGATTGTCTGAATTCGGCATCACCGAACCATCCCCTGTACAGGAGCAGACGATCCCGCTTCTGCTGGAAGGAAGAGATGTTCTGGCCGCATCCCAGACAGGGACAGGCAAAACTCTGGCCTACCTGCTGCCGCTGCTGCAAGGGATCAATCCGGACCAGAAATCGGTGCAGAAGCTGGTGCTGGCACCAACCCAGGAGCTGGCGATGCAGATTCTCCGCGAAGCAGAGCGCTACGGAGCCCACCGGGGCATCCGGGCGATGGGGCTGATCGGCGGGGCGGCGATCAAACGCCAGATTGACAAGCTGCGCGAGCATCCCCAGCTGGTTGTAGGTACACCGGGACGCGTGCGGGAGCTGATCGGGCTGCGCAAGCTGAAGATGCATGAGGTGACGACGATTATTCTCGATGAGGCGGACCAGATGTTCCAGCTCAGCGGCGCAGGAGAAGTGACGAAGATCGTCAGCAGCGCACTGCGCACACGCCAGTTGGTTATGCTGTCCGCGACCATCGGACCTGAAACCAAGCTCTTGGCCAACAAGGAAATGAAGAACATCGCAGAGGTGGGCATTGATCCCGGGATGATGACGGCCCAGAGTCTTGAACATCACTACGTGGTATCCGAGGAGCGGAACAAGGTGGATATGCTGCGCCGGGTGATCCGCCACTACAAGCCCGAGCGGGCGATTGTGTTCGTAAATGCCACCGACGATATTGCTGAGGTGACCGCGAAGCTGAATCATCTGGGCCTACCTGCCGCAGCGCTGTACGGCGATGCCGACAAGGTTACGCGCGCAAACGTGCTGGCCCGCTTCCGTGACGGCAAGTTCAAGGTGCTGGTCGCCAGCGACGTGGCGGCCAGAGGCCTGGACATTGAGAATCTGACGCTGGTCGTCAGCTTCGATCCGGCCTTTGACTCCGAGCACTATGTCCACCGTGCCGGACGCACGGGGCGCATGGGCAAACGCGGCTTGTCCGTAACGATTGTTACGGAGCAGCAGACGTTCATCATGCGCAAATTCGCCCGCGAGCTGGATATCCAGCTGGACGAGCGGGAAATGGCCTTTGGCAAGGCGCTGACGGAGGGCGAGCGCAGTGAATTCCGCGGCGGCGGCGCAGGTGCAGCCCGCCGCGAAGGCACTGCCCCGCGCGGCGGCGAAGCCGGGCCGCGCAACGGCAAGCCGCAGGTGCGGACCTCGGCGGCTGGAACAGCCGGAGGGACGGGCGGCGAAGCTCCGGCAGGGCAGCCGGGCGCAGCTGGTGCTGGGGCTGGTACGGTGCGGCGTGAGCAGCACCGGCCGGGGATTGCCGCGAGCACGCGCAGCGCGGCATCACCCGCAGGCAAGGCACGCAGCAATGCGGAGCGGGACAAGAACCGCAAGAACAAGGGAGCCCCGAAGTGGCTCAAGAACAAAACCCCGAGAGGTGACGGCCAATGAACACAGCTCCCGTATTGCAAATTACGGGCTTAAGCGGAGGATACAGCCTGAACAAGCCGGTGCTGCATGATATCGGCCTGCAGGTTCAGCCCGGTGAAATGGTCGGGCTTATCGGTTTGAACGGCGCAGGCAAAAGTACAACCATGAAGCATATTCTAGGACTCATGTCTCCGCATAAAGGTGAGATTACCGTGCAGGGCAAGACGCGCAGCAGCGATCCCGAGAGCTACCACAGCGCGCTTTCCTTCGTTCCGGAGTCCCCCCTCCTCTATGAGGAGATGACCGTCCGCGAGCATGTTGAATTTACGGCCAGAGCTTACGGGGTGGAGCGCAGCGATTATGAATCGCGCACCAGCCAGCTGGCCGCACTCTTTAATATGGAGGACAAGATGGATACGCTGTCGTCCCATCTGTCCAAAGGCATGAAGCAGAAGGTGATGATTATGTGTGCGTTCGTAGCACGCCCGGCACTGTATGTGATTGACGAGCCGTTCCTCGGCCTCGATCCGCTCGGCATCCGCTCGCTGCTGGATTTCATGCTGGACCTGAAGAAGTCCGGGGCGTCCATTCTGCTGAGTTCGCATATCCTTTCCACCATCGAGAACTACTGCGACCGGTTCATTGTGCTGCACCGTGGAATGGTAATTGCGGAGGGAACACTCGCCGAGATGACCGCGAAGGCCGGGCTGCAGGGCTTGAACTTGGAGCAGCTGTTCTACGAACTGGTTCAGGGAGGGAAATGATATGGATTTGAAGGAGCTGCGCCGGCAGCGGCGCAGCCGATTTACAGGAAGCCTGATCCCCTATATGGGGTATATCATCCAGAGCGGGGTAGCAATGGTGTTCCTGCTGGTGCTAATCATCTTCTCCGCCTGGTACACTTCCCTGCTGCGCGATATCCCGGCAGGTATTCCCATCCGTTGGATTATGCTCGTCCTGCTGGTGCCGGCGGCGGTGCACAGCAGCTTCCGGACCTATCTGCAGACTCCGGATACGATCTTCCTGCTGCCGCAGGGCCACCGGATGAAGGAGTACTTCGCCCCTTCCTGGGTCAGCGGGAATGTGTGGAAGATCCTGCGGCTGGCTTTTGTCCTCATTACCTTATGGCCGCTGTACATACGCACGGATGAATCCCATCAGGGGCTGCTGGCCACGCTGCTGGTCCTGATCCTGGTGAAGCTGCTCGCCAGCTTCGGGTTATGGCGGGAGACCGCTATGCTCTCCCGGCCGGCTGCCATAGGCTACAACCTGCTGCGCTGGGCAGTGGGCACCCTGATGGTTGCGGCCTGGGTATGGCAGCCGCCGGTCCGTGCGCTGATCTTCATCGTAATTCTGGCCGCAGCCTACGCGGCAGCGCTGGCCGTACCCGGCCGGCATTCTGTTCCGTGGGAACGCCTGATTACGATGGAGAAGAATCAGGGGACCCGGGCGCTTATGGTCCTCGGCTGGTTCGTTGATGTCCCTGGACGTGAGCAGCGGGTCTATGCCCGGCGCTACCTGTCCCGGTGGGGCGGCGGCATAACCTGGCAGCGGAATTCCGCCTACCGCTTTCTCCTGACCAAAAGCTTCGCCAGAGGCGATATCTTCGGAATCGTTCTGCGGATTGCCGTATTGGACCTGTTCCTGGTCTGGATGAATCAGGACAGCTACACCGGCAGCGGCATTTATATCTTCTTCCTCTTCCTGATGGGGATTCAGCTGACGGCGCTGCGCAAGCTGCACAGCGAGTCGTTCTGGCTGACCGTGTATCCGCTGCCGGAAGGCAGCAAGAGCAAGGGAACCATCCAGTTTGTATTCCGGGCGCATCTGGTGCTGGCTCTGCTGACCGGACTGCCTCTTCTGCTTCAGGCGGGAGCGCGTCCGCTGCCGGTTCTGGGAACATTGGCGTGCGGAGCGCTGCTGGCCTATCTGTTCAAGGCCTACTCCACCCGCAAGGAAGCCCGGACGGATGAGGATGACTTGTAGAACAGACTCTTTTAGCAACAAAAATGTGCACATGAAAAATGGCCTCATACTCTGCTGACGCGGAGCGTGAGGCCATTTTTATATAGAGGGAGTTGCCCTCTTAATTTCAAAATATAAGAATTTATATGTTTCACACGATAACTTATCCTTCTATTTCTCGCTGAAACAACACCGTCCCTTAAAAGGACGGCAAAGCCGTTTCTACTTGGGTGGAACAGGGAATGCTGCAACACGGGGAGCGGAGAGAGCGCTGGGCTCCCTCCAGGGACTTATTCCCGGTTAGACAAAGAGTGAACGGCTGATGATAACCAGCAGGATAAAGAGAACCAGAATTGCGCCTGTGCTTGTGAATGCACCGTGTCCGTATCCGTATCCGCCTCTAACTTCTTCGCTCATGTTCATTCCCCTTTCGCGTTTGAGTTGTTGTACTTGAGTACATCGTATTGTATGTGCGGAGGGAAGAACGTGTATAGGCCAATGCCATAGGGCAGGGCAAAAAAAGTCAGCCCCGGAAATCCGGAGCTGACTTACGTGTGCAGAGGCTGGGAATCAGGCTTTCTCCAAATCGCGGATGCCTGCATAGACCAGATCGAACAGATCCTCAAGCTGATCCTCTTCGATGCAGGAGAAGGCAATGCGCAGATCTGTTTCGCCAAGGGCGATGGTGCCCAGCCCGTAATTGTGGATCAGATGGAGCCGTAAGGCTTCAGCCGGCACGGTGAGCAGCTTCAGGCACATGAAGTACCCGGAGTTGAACGGATAATAAGTCCATACATCATCGCCGTATTTGCCGCTGTCCAGCAGCGCCTTCACTTTGTTGGCCCGGCCTTTCATGATCTGGAACTTCTCTTCCTTCTGGGCGGCGAATTCCGGCGCCTTCAGCGCATCCAGTACAAAGGTCTGGGACGGATGCGCTCCGCTGGAGATGGTGGCCCGGATAATACCGAGTGTTTTTTGCTCCAGGGCAGCCAGCAGCTCTTTGTTCTCGGAAGCATAGGTAATGAAGCCGACGCGGAAGCCCCAGACAAATTCTTCTTTAGTAGCTCCGTCGATCTTAATTGCCAAGACACGGGGATGCAGATTCGCGAGCTTGCCAAACAGCGATTCCTTCAGTGAATCCTCGAAAAAGAGTCCGAAATAAGCATCATCGCTGACGACTACGACATTAACGCCTTCTTCAGCGGCACGCAGGATTGCGGCAACGATGGCTTCGCCTTCTTTAATGCCTGGTGTATACCCTGTCGGGTTATTAGGGAAATTGAGCAGGACGATGGCTTTGCCGCGGTCCTTCTGGGCCAGCAGCGCATCCAGCAGTCCTTCGCTGTTGAAGCTCATATCTTCGGTGAACAGCGGATAGTTAACGGTTTCGGTCAGACGGCGGATGCCGAAGGTCAGCTCGTAGTTCTCCCAGTTTTTGTCCGGATAGATGACGGCATCCCCTTGTTCTGCGAACAAGTCGGCAACTATGCTAAGCCCGTGTGTCAGGGCGTTCGTAACGACAGGATTGCTGAAGGATTTGCCTTCAAGCGACGGATTCTCACGCAGCATCTTCTCCCGCCATACCGTGCGCAGCTCCGGCTTGCCTGCAGGAGGCGCGTAGCCGTACAGGTCTTTGGGGCTGTAGGCGGAGAGTTTATCCTGGATCACACCAAGGTGCATCGGCATTCCGTTCTCGGTAGCAATACCGATGGTAGCATTATACTTCTTGGCATGAGCCGTCGCTTCTGCAGACTGGCTCAGGATTCCCTCTTTGGGGAAATAGATTGCTTTGCCGAGATTAGAGAGCATATCGTACACATGTTCATTGCCTGCCTTGATGCTGTCATTCAATTGTCCAGCCAGTGGATTCATCAGTTTCATCCTTCCGGTATTCTTCTGGGATATATACGCTAACATTGCCTAACATTATATCACCGTGAATTGCCGCCGTCACTGAGGAATGCCGCGTTTTCACAAATACTTTTGGAATAAGCCGGGCGGCTCCTCCCAGATCTGGACTTCGACGTAACGCTCAGGGCCAGAGTCTCCTGCTGCGTTCCATTTCTGCGGCAGACCGTATTCGCGGACCACCTCAAGGATCTCTTTCAGTGTGTAGACCTGCCCGCGGTAAGGTTTGCCGTCCGCATAGCGCATGGTGGGAAATAAATCGCCGTAGGTGAAGCTGATCCGCTCAGGGTTGAAGGCCGCAACCGGGATATTCAGCTCCATCCCCTGTGGATACCACTGCTGCAGCCAGGGGCATCGCCCCAAAGTCATGTAATGCGGATGCCGGCGGACCGGCTTGCCTCCTTTGGCGATAAATTGCTCTCTCGCCCTCTGTTCAAGGCTGCGGCGGATCTGCAGATAATCTGCGGAACGCTGGCTGGCAAAGCCCTTACTCTGCTCCCGGATATCCTGCAGCACCGTCTCCGCTGTTTCAGGCGAAAGGTCAGACAGATTCCGGAAGGGGCCGGTGGATTCATCATAATAGTGAAAGAGATAGTGGTAGTCCATATACTTCCCGCCGATCTATAGTAGGATGATTCCTATATTTTAACAGATAGAGGGTTGATAGGAACAGTCCTGCGGGTAGGGGAAGATGTACAAAAGGGAACCGGACAAGGTATTATGAAAAGTAAGCTTACGCATTCGAAGCGGGTGTTACTGCCCGTTATTTCGAAGGAATACAGGGAAGGCATGCCCACAAAACTTTAGGAGGGACCAATATGCTGCATGCATCGCCATCCTCTTTTGTAATCCTCCCGGCCCTGGCGAAGATCGTCTGTGAACCGGGCTGGAAGTGGCAAAAAAGAGAGAAGCCGCTGCAAAATTATGATTTGTTCTATGTCTGGAGCGGGGAAGGAACCGTTGTGCGCAGCGGGGTGCCCTATCAGGTGGGGAAGGGAAGCTGCTTCCTGTTCCGCCCGGGAGATCACACCAGTGCTACACATAATCCGCAGAAACCGCTTGTGCTTACATATATTCATTTCGATGTCGCTGAAGAGGTGACGGAGATCCCTGCGCCTTATCACGAACTGACGGAGACCGTGGAGTTCGAGCATCTGCTGGCCCGTTACGTCCGCCTGTTCCTGGTGCAGACCTACGCTGCAGAGGAAGAAGGCCGCCTGATCCTGAAGCAGCTGATGATTCATCTGCTGCGGCAGGACCAGGTCGTGCCAATTGAGCGCCATGTCAGCAACCAGCTGGCTGAGGTGATCCACGAGGTGGCTAACTATGTCAGCCAGCATCCAGGGGCTGCGCACCGGGTGGAGGATCTGGCCGCACGGGCAGGGCTGTCGCCGCGTTACTTCTCGATCAAGTTCAAAGAGATCACCGGCTCCTCGGTTCAGTCCTATGTGATCCGCACCCGGATTGAACGGGCCCAGCATCTCTTGCTGTACGCCGGTATGAATGTGACTGAGGTGGCGGATGCGCTGGGCTACCGCGATATCTTCTTCTTCAGCCGCCAGTTCAAGCAGCACACCGGCAAAAGCCCATCGGAAATACGCTGACAACCAGCGCTCCCGAATATGGCTGGATGGCCCGGTGACCCGGGAGCACAGCGAAACAGTATGTAAGCCCTTCTCGTCCAGGCGGGAGAAGGCCAGTCCTGCCGGATTACCGGCAGGGCTTTTTGGGGAATAGATAATATAGACCTCTGACGGAACGGCGCGCCCATTCAGGGCGGGGCCGTTTCTTCTATTACAATGGCTGCTGGGAAGCCGGGGACGTAAAGTTGAAGAGAGCACCTGTCTGTGACAGAATATAAGAATGATCCGCATAAGAACTGAGAAGCTGCCGCTAAGAGCAGCTGAATAAACACACGGGAGAAGGAGAGAACTTATGTACGAAATAGTACTGATACGGCATGGAGAGAGTGAATACAACCGGCAGAACCTGTTTACGGGCTGGAGTGATCCCGATCTGACGGAGAAGGGTGTGGAAGAGGCGAAGAAAGCAGGCAAGCTGCTGAAGGATGCGGGATACACGTTCGATCTTGCCTTCGCCTCGGTGCTGAAGCGTTCAATTAAGACACTAAACTATGTGCTGGATGAGATGGATCTGCTGTGGATTCCCGTGCAGAAATCGTGGAAGCTGAATGAGCGCCATTACGGAGCGCTGCAGGGCCTCAGCAAAAGTGAAACCGCACTGAAATACGGCGAGGAACAGCTCCATATCTGGCGGCGCAGCCTCTCGGTCCGGCCTCCGATGCTGGAGCCGGATGATCCGCGTTATGCCAGAAATGATATCCGCTATAAGGAAGTGCGTCCCGGCGATATTCCGCGCGGAGAGAGCCTGGAGGATACCGTGCACCGGGTTGGCGATTTCTGGGGCAACCGGATTGTGCCGCTGATCCGCAAGAAGGAACGCGTCCTGATCTCGGCGCATGGCAATACGCTGCGGGCCCTGATCAAATATATGGAGGATATTGATGAGACGGCGCTGCTGGATCTCAATATTCCAACGGGCGTCCCGCTGGTCTACAAGCTGGATGATGATGTGAAGCCGATCAGCCGCTTCTATCTCGGCGAGCCGGAAGAGGTACAGGAGAAAGCGCGCGAGGTGGCTAATCAGAGTAAGGTTACGGAGTGATTCGGGTAATTAGAGGGATAAATCCCTTTGATTACGCTGGAAATGGGCTAGGCGAGGGAATTAGAGGGATAAATCCCTTTGATTACGCTGGAAATGGGCTAGGCGAGGGATTGTATGCGAAAAACCGAGTACAATGCACCAGCGTTAGGGCAGACGAGCCGATTGTATGCGAAAAACCGAGTACAATGCACCAACGATAGGGCAGACGAGCCGAATGTAAGCGAAAAACCGAATACAATGCACCAAAGATAGGGTAGACGCGCCGAATGGATGCGAAAAACCGAATACATTGCACCAAAGACAGGGCAAACGAGGCGAATGTATGCGAAAAACCGAGTACAATGCGCCAGCGATTGGGTAGATGAGCCGAAGGTAAGCCGGGTATACTGATGCTCAGAGAGCGAAGCAGGTAAGGAACACCTTTATACGGTAAAATTATAGCAGAAGTAAACGGTCCGGACTTTTGCGAAGCGCTTCTTCAGCAATAACAAAGCCTCGCCCAAGATACACTCACGTGTCCTTGGGCGGGGCTTTGTCTGTTCAGAAAGCTCTACTTGGTTTCATCTTAGCTGTTTCATTCAAGCCGGACTCTGCCCGGCAGCTAAGTAGCCCGCTGCATCTCACCCAGCAGCTCGCCCATCTTCACCTTCGTGTCCACGGTAAGCCCGTGGCGCGGGGTGAAGGTGCCGCTCTCCAGCAGAAGAACTACGGTAGAGCCGAACTCGAAATAGGCCAGATCGTCGCCTATTTGCCATTCAGTAGCGGATTCATCAGTGTAGCGGATACTGCTCACATTCATTGCGCCTACCTTGACCACGGCGGTTTCGCCATAGCTGCCGGCTATATAAGTAATCAGCCGTTCGTTGCGGCTCAGGACACTCTTCATATGCCGCATGCCGAAATCATTCACGGGATAAGCCCGCCCGCGGATATAATCGCTCTCCCGCAGCTGTCCGGTTAACGGGGAATGAATCCGGTGATAATCGGTGGGGCTCAGGTAGAGGACGAAATAATAGCCTTTTTTATACAATTCGAGGTGTGGTGAATGATTAAGCAAATCCTCCAGCGTATAATCCTGACCCTTCACATTCATTATTGTTCCGCAGTTAATGTCGCCCATTGCCGTAATCATGGCATCCACAGGACTTGCCACAGCCTGTTCACCGCTTGCCACCGGCCGCATTCCCGGCTTCAGGCGTCTGCTGAAGAATTCATTAAGTGTACGGTATTCTCCGGCAGTCTTCTCCGCCTCGGCGGCAGGAATATGATAGGAACGAATAAATACCGGAATCATAAAGCGGCTGAGTCTGCTATGGGAAAAAGCGCCCATTACCCGGGAAAGCCATCTGTGTGAGGATAGCTCGGTCATCAGCCGCAGCAATTGTTTAACCATGCCCATCTCCCTTCCATCATGCAGCAGCAAGGTCCCGGTAGCCAAGGACCTCACCCGCTCTGCATTATATTGACATAGAATAGAAGACAAATCAATAAGAGTTATGCCGTGCAGCCTCTTCATACAGATATCTGGCATAGCCCATTGGGCGGCGGTAGCTTTCTTTCCAGATGAGGCCGAGCCCGGCTTTCTTGAAGCCGTAACGCTGGTCGCGCCCGTTGCATTCGATGAAATATAAGCGTCCGCTCCCCGTAACGCCGATGTCCAGACCGATATCGGCAAGGCCTGGGAGGCTCTGCTCCAGCTCACGGGCAATGGCGAGACTGAGGGAGAGGACAGACATGCGGATCCGCGAGGCCGCTTCGCCGGGGAAAGCCTTCTCCAGAGCGAAGGATGAACTCAGCGCTTCGCCCCCCCGGGCGATGTTGGACACGAAGCCGCCCGGTGCCGCCAGCTTGGCGAACATGCCGGTCACCTGCCAGTCTCCGCCCCAGCCGCGCTGTACAGTAATGCGCAGATCAAAGGGGCGGCCGTTTATCTCAGCCAGTGGTATCCGCTCCTGCACCAGGTACGGTACCGAAGAGAGTCTGGCGCGGAGTGCCCGGGGGATGGCGCCCTGATTCACCGGCACACTGTACCAGCGTCTTGAGCCGTTAGGAGAGTAGCTCCATTTCCACCGCCCGGCCCCGCTGACCCTTGTAAGACGCATAACCCCGTTGCCTACACTTCCCCGGCAAGGCTTGAGAATGAGATCCGGATATCTCTCCATCATTTCCTTCAGGCCGGACATTCCGGCGGATGTGACTGGCAGAACCGTCTGCAGTTCCTGGTTTTGCTCCAGCAGGCCGTGAATCTGATCCTTGCCGTAGCGGTTGCATGTATTGTATACCTGAATACCCTGCCGGAGCAGCCGCTGGACGCCGCTGCTGCCCGGGTCATAGATCGCCCGGTTATGGATGACCTCCGGCGTCGGGATGACTTGACTCCGGTATCCGTGCAGACCCTTTATATATGCCCTGCTGAAGCCGGTCTGCGTATCGATGCCGGACAGCTTCAGAAAGCAAGGGGTTAATCCGTATGCGGCGGCGGCCTCCTCGTAGTTGGCCAGAGATTCCTGTCCGGTTTTTAACCGGGGAACGCCCCCGTGCACAGCGGCATTTAGCAGTATCCCAACGAGCTTTTGCCCCATGTTCGTTCCTCCCGTTATCTTGAAGTAGCTTCCCGGCTGATTTTTCGTCTCCTGTCATTGTATGTGTGTACGTGCCCGTCAGGGTTGGACGGATGCGCGGCGGCAGATGCCCTTTTTTGAGAGGCGGGAATGAAATTCTTTTGAACACTACACCCTTTTCTTAACAAAGCTTAGCCGGAGGAATGGTGTCATCAGCCCATACTACTGCATATGATGCCTAGGAGAAACAACAGATGGAAGGAGGAGACTGCTTGTGAAGAGTTCCAAAAGAAATCAGCATCGCAGTTCAAAAAAGCCGCTCTATTATGTAGATGATCCCAATAAGACTGAACTTAGCATGTTGAAAAGCAGTCCCAAAATACAAGAAGTGAAAGAATCTGCCGCCGTAGAAGCGGTGGATACTGTGGACCGGACGCTGCAGGTCAGCGGGGTGGAAATCCTGGAGGCGCCGGAGGAGGTCCGGCAGACTTTGCTTGAACCAGAGGCTATTCAGGAAACGGTAGTGGAAGAGGACCAGGAGCAGCATGAGGATGTTGAATCTCTGGTGGAGCCGGCTGTCATTGTAACTGTGGAAAAAGAGCGCCTGCAGCCCGTCTATACCGATGATCTGTCCGATGCGGCAGTCACCGGTGCCAAGATTGCTCCGCGCACGATTGACGGGTCCAAGCTGAAGTTCGGCATCATTGGTACGCCATGGCTGCAGGACTATGCTGTGCAGAACATCAACATCGCGGACAAGGCGATTACTTCCTCTAAGATTGCTCCGGAATCCATTGCCGGCGAGCATCTGGCGGAAGGCAGTATCAGCGGAGGGAAGCTGCTGGATCATTCCATTGGCGGAGAAAAGCTGAAGAATGGCAGCATCGGTCCGGAGAAGCTGGCTGACCGGATTATTGGCGGAGGGCAGATTGCCGACGGAGCCATCAGCAGCCGGCATCTCAGCGAGTTCATCATCACGGCGGAGCTGCTGGATGACGGTGCGGTTACCGGAGAGAAAATTCTCAGCAGCAGTATTGTCAGCCGCCACATCGGCAACGGCAGTATTGACCGCTCGAAATTGGCAGATGAAGCCATATCCGGGGACAAAATCGCCGATGGAGAGATCAGCGGCGTCAAGCTGGGCGACGCGGTGATTGAAGGCCGCCACGTAGGTGAAGGCGTCATTACATCGAAGCATCTGGCTCCTGGCGCAATTGGACGGGAGCAGCTGGCTACCCGGCTGATCGGGAAAGAGCAGCTTCAGGCGGGCATCATTGACGGCGGGCATCTCGCGGACGCAGCAGTCGGATCACGGCAGATCAAGGAGAAGGCTGTCCGCAGCCAGCACTTAAGCCCGGAGAGCGTAAATGCTGAGCATATCGCTGACGGGGAAATTGGCAGCCGGCATCTGGCGGACCGCAGTATTTCATTCGTGAAGCTGGCAGAGGGTGCAGTGGGTACAACACAGCTGATCGAGCAGGCGGTGACTTCCTCCAAGATCGCGGACCAGAGCATCCTGCCGCATAAGCTGGCTGATGAAGCGGTAACTACACGCCATATCGCCAAATCCGCAGTACGCGGACCGCAGATTGCCCTGCAGGCCATCACCTCGGCCCATCTGCAGCGCGAAGCCGTAGACAATTCCCACCTGGCTATAGAATCTGTCGGATCTGCGCAGCTCCAGCAGCATGCCGTTCTTGCCGGGCATTTGGCTCCCGGGGCCGTTACGGAAGAGCAGCTGGCGTATGACTCTGTTACGGGAGAACATCTTAGTCCCCAGAGTGTCAGCTCAACCAAGCTGGCGGACGGGAGTGTCATTTCCGCCAAGCTGGCCACCGGTGCGGTTGGCGGAAATGCCCTCGCCAGAGAAGCGGTCAGCGGAGAACATATCGCCGTCTGTGCCGTTGAAGAGAAGCACCTGGCCGATGGCAGCATCAGCAGCCGCGTGCTGCAGGAGGAAGCGGTCGACGCTGAACATCTGGCTCCGGGAGCTGTAGAGCGCAGGCATCTCGGGGAAAATAGTGTAACTTCATCCGCCCTGCAGTCCGGTTCGGTATCGGGAGATAAGCTGGCTTCCGGAGCAGTGAAGGAGGCGCACCTCGCTGCCAGCATTGTACAGCCGCATCATTTGGCCGACCATGCTGTAACTTCATTGAAATTATCGCCGGAGAGTGTCTCAACAGACAAACTTGGTGATTTATCGGTTACCTCGATCAAGCTGGCTGACGGCAGTGTGAGTGCTTCAAAGCTGGCAGCTTTAGCCGTGCAGAGCGAACATTTAGCAGCAGGTGCCGTTGGACCGGATTCCATCAGCGATACATCGGTGCAGGGCAGACATCTCGCGCCGGGAAGTGTGGGCGGAGCGCATATCCGTCCGATGTCGGTCGGTAACGGACATATCATTCCTAGCTCTGTATCCTCTATCCAGATTCAGGATGGCAGCATCGGTGCCGCCAAGCTGGCGGAGGGTGCTGTAGCCTCCCGCCATCTCGCAGCCGGAATTGTAGCTGGCAGCCACTTGGCTGAATCCTCGGTAGAAGGACAGCATATAGCTGGCGGCAGCATCAGCCTGGCTCATCTGGCGGCAGAAGTCCGCAGCGGGGAGCTTCTGCCGGACGGCAGCATCAGCGGGGAGAAGCTGGCCCCGGGGGCTGTGGAATCTGTCCATCTGGCCCCGGACAGCGTGCAGACTATCCATTTGACACCGGAAGCCGTAGAAGGGCAGCACATCCGTGCAGGCGAGATCACGCTGGCGCATCTGGCGAAAGAAGCGCGCAGTGCAGATCTCCTGCCGGATGGCAGCATCGTGGGCAGCAAGCTGGGAGCAGGCGCTGTAGGCGCTTTTCATCTGGCGGCAGGCAGCGTCTACAGCGGCCATCTGGCTGCGGGTGCCGTAGACAGCCGTCATATCCGGCCCGGCAGCATCCAGCTGGCACATCTGTCCCAGGATACACTGACCTCAGATCTGCTGCCGGATGGCAGCATTAGCAGCGAGAAGCTGGCCGCAGGTGCGGTAAGCTCGCTGAATCTGCAGCAGGAGAGCATCTATGGCGAGCATCTGGTTGACGGTATACTGCAGGAACGGCATTTGCATTCCGGCCTGATCAAGCTTGAGCATCTGGCAGATGAAACCCGGAGTGCGGAGCTGCTGCCGGACGGCAGTATTGGCGGAAGCAAGCTGGCGGCAGGTGCGGTAGGCTCCTTCCATCTGGCTGCGGGCAGCATCTATGGCGGTCATCTGGCTCCAGATGCAGTGGACAGCCGCCATATCCGCACCGGCAGCATCCAGCTTGCACATCTGGCTTCCGAGACGCTGAGCGCCGAGCTGCTGCCGGATGGCAGCGTTGACGAAAGCAAGCTGGCCACAGGAGCTGTACATTCACAGCATCTGCAGCTGGAGAGCATCCACGGCGAGCATCTTGCGGATGAATCGCTTGAAGAGCGGCATTTAAGTTCGGGTATCATTAAGCTTGAGCATCTGGCAGACGAAGTACGAAGTGCTGAGCTGTTGCCTGACGGCAGTATTGGAAGCAGCAAGCTGGCGGCAGAGGCAGTGGGGCCGCAGCATCTGAAGCCGCAGAGCGTCCACGGAGAGCATGTCGCGGAAGGGTCGCTGGAAGGGCATCACTTGGCCTCCGGCAGCATCCTACTGGAACATCTGGCGCAGGAAGTCCGCAGCTCTGAGCTGCTGCCGGACGGCAGTATCAGAGGAAGCAAGCTGGCGGCTGGTGCAGTAGGCTCTGTTCATCTGGCTTCCGGCAGCGTCTATGGCGGTCACCTGGCACCGGAAGCAGTGGACAGCTGCCATCTGCGCGCGGGCAGCATCAAGCGTGAGCATCTGGCTGAAGATACGCTGAGCTCAGAGCTGCTGGCAGATGGCAGCATCACCGGAAGCAAGCTGGCGGAAGGTGCTGTAGGTGCCCAGCATCTGCAGGAGCAGAGCATCCAGAGCGGACATCTGGCAGACGGCGCATTGGAAGAGCGTCATTTGAGCAGCGGTATTGTGACGAAGCTGGAACATCTCGCAGCGGAGACTCGCAATGCAGGGCAGATAGCAGACGGCAGCATCACCGGCAGCAAGCTGGCGGCAGGTGCAGTAGGTGCTCAGCATCTGCAAGGGCAGAGCATCCAAGGAGAGCATCTGGCAGACGGCGCATTGGAAGAGCGTCATTTGAGCAGCGGTATTGTGACGAAGCTGGAGCATCTCGCAGCGGAGACTCGCAATGCAGGGCAGATAGCAGACGGCAGCATCACCGGAAGCAAGCTGGCGGTAGGCGCTGTAAGTGCCCAACATTTGCAGGAGCAGAGCATCCAGAGCGGACATCTGACAGACGGTGCGCTGGAAGAGCGTCATTTGAGCAGCGGTATTGTGACGAAGCTGGAGCTTCTCGCAGCGGAAACGCGCAATGCAGGGCAGATAGCAGACGGCAGTATCACCGGCAGCAAGCTGGGGCTAGGCGCAGTAAGTGCCCAGCATCTGCAGGAGCAGAGCATCCAGAGCGGACATCTGACAGACGGCGCACTGGAAGAGCGTCATTTGGGCAGCGGCCTTGTGAAGAAGCTGGACCATCTCGCAGCGGAAACGCGTAATGCAGGGCAGATAGCAGACGGCAGCATCACCGGCAGCAAGCTGGCGGCAGGCGCAGTGGGTTCCTATCATCTGGCTCCGGGCAGCATATTCGGGGGCCATATGGCCCCGGGCGCGGTAGACGGCCGCCATATCCGCACCGGCAGCATCAGTCTGGACCATCTGGCCGAGGATACGCTGACCTCCGAGTTGCTGGCAGACGGAAGCATCACTGGCAGCAAGCTGGCGGCAGGCGCAGTAAGTGCCCAGCATCTGCAAGGGCAGAGCATCCAAGGAGAGCATCTGGCAGACGGCGCACTGGAAGAGCGTCATTTGAGCAGCGGCATTGTGAAGAAGCTTGAGCAGCTTACAGAGGAAACGCGCGGTGCAGGGCAGCTGACGGACGGCAGCATTACCGGCGAGAAGCTTGCTCTTGGCAGCATCGGAACCCAACATCTGACCGAAGGTTCGGTAGGGAGTGCAGAGCTTCAGGACGAAGCGGTGGATGCTTCCAAAATCACTTCATTTGCCATTCAATCCCGCCATCTGGAAGAAGACAGCGTGCAGAGCTATCATATTGCTCAAGGTGCAGTGACCGGAGACCATCTGGCGCCCGGAACGGTTAATCCCGAGCATCTGTCGTTCAGTCCGGTACAGAGTGCCGGGAACCGGGAGGTTCTGCAGCAGTTCGGCATGACAGCCTTCATGTTTAATGGAGACGCGCAGAGTGTTGAGGTAACTGTATCTTTTGATGAGAGCTTCGGCCATACCGGCTATGTGCTGGTCGCCATGACCAACCAGCCATATTTTCATGCTTCGCTGAAGAACAGATCGGGCGGGGACGCGACGATTGAAGTAGTGCGCCTGCGCGAAACTCCTCACTTCTATGGAGTGCTGTCCTGGATCGCCCTCGGTTCGCCTCTGGTGAAGCCGGCTGCAGATCATCGGGTGTTTGATTAGAGCAGGAAGATGAACCACAAAGAGCGCAGCCGCCGGCTGCGCTCTTTGTGTTGATAAGGGCGGCAAAATCCGGGTTCAACCGGACTGCGGCAGCGGGAGGGCATTTGTCCAAATTTCTGCAAGAAGGGAGACACTTGCCGTTACCCGGGACAGCGGATTACATAGACTGTGATGTAACCCTCAGCCCGGAGACCATGCCCTGCAAGGAAGGTGGATGAGCTTGAAGCACATACGTACATCTGCCCGCCGCACGGGGCGGCGGGCTTTGCAACCCAAACGGCGGATTTCCCGGCCGGCGCGCCCTGCCGTGCCGCTCCCTGCGGCCAACCACCCCGCTCCCTATGTGTCGGTGATCATTCCGGCTATGAATGAAGCCGGAACGATTGGCAAGGTGATTGCCGGAGCCAGGGAAGTCCATCCCCGCTGTGAGGTTATTGTTGTGGTTAACGGTTCTGCCGACAATACGGCAAAGATTGCATTGTCACTGGGAGCACATGTCATTCACTTCGAGCAGCCGCTCGGTCATGATGTGGGCCGCAGTGTTGGAGCAGAGGCGGCCAAAGGAGAGGTCCTGCTTTTCATTGACGGGGATTTTGTGCTTACCGCTTCACAGCTGCGTCCCTTTGTGGCCGCGGTCAGTCATGGAACAGATGTGGCTCTGAATGATTACTCCGGTCCGGTCCGTCAGGAATTCCCGCATCCGGTGGTGCTCTCCAAGCATGTGCTCAACATTATGCTTGGCCGTCCGGATCTGAAGGGCTGTTCGCTGACGGCGGTGCCTCATGCACTCAGCCGCAGAGCTCTTGCCTCTCTGGGGAGCGGCCTGTTATCACGGCCGCCTCTGGCGCACGCGCAGGCGGTGCTTGAGGGCCTGCAGGTGAAGGCTGTGCATAAGGTGCCGGTCGGCAGGCTGAATGCCGTACGGCCCAAGCAGGCGGGAACAGATCCCTTGCGTGAGATTATTCTCACGGATCATCTGGATGCGGCAGGTCTGGTCCTTCAGCGCAGAGGCGAAAGAGCGGGCTTCATTGACGGCAACCGGCGAAGGGGGATGGTGAGATGACAGCAGCACCGGAGCCTTCATCCGGACACCGGCAGGAGGTTCACGTATCTTCCCGTGCAAAAGCATCGGGCAGAAGCAGGGCTTCTGCCCGGCGTACCCGGCCGGGCAGCTCCGCCTCCCGGAGCAAGGCGGCCAAACCAGCCGCCGCTGCGCCCCGCCGGAGCAGCGCCGCCAAAGCTGCAGCTGTCCGGCGGCAGGCGGCAGGCAAAGCGGTTTCCCGCCGCGCGGCAGCGGGGGCTTCTGCCGCCGGCAATGCTGCCGGCAGCGGAGCAGGACGGCAGCTGCCGGCTCTGTACGGTTCATTGTCCGTGGTTATCTCGGCCAGGAATGAGGAGCAGACCTTGTTGAAGCTGCTTGATCAGGTAACCCGGCTCAAGCCGCTGGAGATTATTGTCGTGCTTAACGGCTGCAGCGACCGCAGCTTCCAGCGTACCCGGCTATGCCCACAGGCGACAATTGTGCATATTCCGGAATCTGCCGGACATGATGTGGGACGGTCGCTTGGCGCCAAGCTCAGCCGGGGGGATATTCTGCTGTTCCTGGACGGGGATATGGTGATTCCCGCCCGGCAAATGTCTCTTTTTGCGGAGGCGGTGGATGGCGGTGTTGATGTAGCCTTGAATGATCTTGATCATCTGCTGCCCCCCTTTGCCCTCAGTGATGCGGTCACCCGCTGCAAAATGTATCTGAATGCCGTACTGGGGCGGAGTGATCTGGGCGTCAGCTCGATGACAGCTGTTCCCCATGCCTTGTCAAGGAAGGCGCTGGAGCGGATCGGCTACCGTGAGCTTATGGTGCCTCCGAAAGCGCATGCGCTCTCGATTATTCGGCAGCTGCGGGTGGAGAAGGCAGGCACGGTGAATGTGATCAAGCATAACCGGCTGCGCCAGAGCAACACAGGGGCCGGAAATGCGATGGAACAGCTGATCGCCGGTGATCATGCCGAGGCGCTGGCCCAGGTTCTTGGAGAGCAGCAGGCAAGCGGGCGGCTGTCCGAGAGCCATCTGCAGGAGCAGCGCCGGCAGATGGCAGCGTGGAGGAATGCCCTATGACACTGACCAGCATTATTATTCCGACGTATAACAGGCTCGGCCTGCTGCGTTCCTGTGTTGAATCAATCAGGGCGTATACGGATTCACCCTATGAAATTATTGTGGTCGACAATGCTTCAAGTGACGAAACGGATGCTTACTGCCGCGCGAATAAGCTGACCTTTGTTTCCCTTCCGGAGAACCGCGGTTTTCCGCTGGCCTGCAATCTGGGGCTGCAGCTGGCTGCGGGAGATGAGCTTTTGCTGCTGAACAATGATGTTATTGTGTCGCAGGGCTGGCTGGCGAATCTGAAGAGCGCTTTGTACAGCGCCCCGGATATCGGAATGGTGGGTCCGGTGACCAATTATGCCAGCGGACGGCAGCAGGTGGAGACGGGGTATACGGATATTCCGGGTTATCATGCTGAAGCCCGTTTGGCGAATGCTCCGGATGCGGCGAAACGGCTGGAGGCCAGAAGGCTTGTAGGGCTGTGCTTATTATTCAAAAGAGAGCTCATGGATACCATCGGCCTGCTGGATGAACGCTTTTCACCGGGACATTTCGAGGATGATGATTACTGCTACCGCGCCAGACTGAAGGGATACCGGCTGCTGATCGCGGGAGATTGTCTGGTGCATCATGAAGGCAGCGCCAGCTTCAGGGAAGTCTACTCTTCCTCACTTCAGGAGCTGGTGGAGCGTAACCGCAGATTATTTATGGAGAAATGGCATGTAGATCCCGCACAATTCATCTGAGGGGCCAGGCCAAAGGCTAAAGACATAGATAAAGAGGAGGAAAGTAAGTGAAAGGAGTCATACTGGCGGGCGGAACAGGAACAAGGCTTTACCCGTTGACCCGGCTTATGAACAAACATTTGCTTCCGGTCGGCAAATATCCTATGGTGTGTTACGGCATTGACCGGCTGCGCCGGGGGGGTATAACCGATATTCTCCTGGTCATCAGCAAACAGTCCGCAGGACAGTACACCGACTTTTTGGGCAGCGGCGCGGAATTCGGTGTATCCCTGACTTACAAAATCCAGGAAGCTGCAGGAGGCATCGCGGAAGCGCTCGAGCTGGCAGAAGGATTTATTTTGCCGGGGGAACGGTTTGTTGTGCTGCTTGGTGACAATCTTTTTATGGATGATCTGAAGCCTTATGTGGAGAGTTATCTGCAGCAGCCGCAGGGATCGGCGAAGGTGTTACTGAAACCGGTCGATGATGCGCGGAGATACGGGGTTCCGGTGTTTGACAGCGGGGATTCGTCCCTGATTGCTTATATTGAAGAGAAGCCGGAGCATCCGAAGACTAAATTCTGTGTTACAGGTATTTATATGTACGATGAAGCGGTATTCGATATTATCCGCCGCGTATCCCCTTCCAAGAGAGGGGAGCTGGAAATTACCGACGTGAACAATATTTATGCCGCAGAGCGCAAGCTTAGTTATGATGTGCTCAAGGGCTGGTGGAGTGATGCGGGAACGTTCCAGTCCTTACGCGAAGCCGGAGAAAAGCTGAGAGATACGCTGCCCTGAGGGGCAGCTTTTTTAATAGATAAGTATTTATATGTTGTGGGGTCCCCGCAAAATACCAGTATCATCATCGAAGCTAATGGCGGGCCGGGCGATTCTCCACCAGAGCAGGTCTTCGGTCTCCCGGTACAGCTCTGCATCCAGATACTGCAGCACGCGGTGCGAGGCGGTATTATCCTTCTCGGTATCCGCGATGACCCAGCGTGCATCCGGATGATTGAAGATCCAGGCCGTGATGTGCCGCACCGCTTCCGTAGCGTAGCCTTGCCCCCGGTACCTCTCATCGATGACATAACCAAGGATGACCTCGCCTTGTTCATTCGGCCCGCCTTTGAGGATCAGGAAGCCGATAATCCGCTGCTCCTCCCGATGAATAATGGCCCAATTGGTCAGCCACGGATAGTTCTGCTCATCCTGGAGAACCTTGGCGTGCCTGACACGCATGGCATAACGCATCTCTTCGTCATCCAGCAGGGTTGGGGCTGCGGTTACGTTCAAGCCCAGCGACTGCTCCAGCTCCGCGTAATTGTCCAAGGCCAGTGCCAGCTCGGCTGCAGTCAGGGGCCGCAGATTCAGACGGTTGTCTGTAAGTTTCATAGATTACCTCCAGTTCCATTCCGGATACATAGATCCGGAAAACTATAATATAGCTCCGATTTCAGCCAAGCATAGTCTGCTGTTGAGCTGCTTGTCAATATCCTCCAGTTGGTAACCTTCCCGTAAGCCTCGGCATTATCCGCGCCAGTCTCCCCTCCATGCCCCACGAGTTCCCCGCCAGTCCCCTCGAGTCCTCCGTTGCTGCCCCTTCAGTCCTTCGCGCCCGGAAGCAGTTGGATTTTCTCCACTTAATAATCCCGTTTTGTCTTTTGTATCCACCCTAAGTGGAAAAAAGGCATTTAATTCTTCACTAATGTACTTTTTTGCCCGGCCAATATAGAAATAGTTGTCCTTTTTCCACTTGTTGCTCTGATTCCCGGTCATTCGAATAAATTAAGTGACGTTTTTCCACTTAGCAGCCGCAGCACTTGCAGCCGCTGCGCTTAGCTGTCTTGTGACACGCGGACCTCCATAACTTGCGGAGCTTCTCCGGCACCGTCACGGCTGATGCCGCATATGCTGTAGCAGGGCGTTTGAGCAAAGGAGACATGAAGGTGCAGAGTAAAATTACAAAAGTCCTGCAGCACATGGCCCATACGCACGAACAGATGGCTCGGATTCTCGACGCCGAACGCCACGTAGCCGTCCGTATGTCGCAAATAGTTCACGATCTGCCGGATGCGGACCCTGATTTCGGCGGATTCAGTGGGCTGGTAGAAAGCTCAGGTCAGGTTAACAAGAACATTATTGCTTACTTGAATGCACTTGCCGATCTTGAAGAAGCGATGGCAGAGGGAGTAGGCAGAGTGATCAAGGAACTAAACGGTCAGGAAGAAGAGTAGCGCGTAACCAGAGCAAGGAGGCGGAAGATGAGCAGAGAAAAGGCTTATCTGCAAATGCTGGAGTCGACCGCTGTAATCCAGTGGAACATCGCGATGATCCTCGAGGCCAAAGCGGTGGAAGCGGAAAAAGTGAAGCAGTGGACCCATCATCATATCCACGCTAGAGCATTCGACTCCCATGAAGACCAGCTGAAGGAATCACTCTCCATCCACGAAGTGATCGTAGAGATGGTGGAGGGGCTGACGAAGCTGGAGAACGGGCTGTACAGTAATCTGAAAGCAGTACTGGGCAGCGGTGAAGATGAGGGCGGCGGTGATTTCGGCGGAGACGGCGGGGATGGATTCAGCTTCGGAGACGATAGCAAATGAGCGGCGGGCTTCTCTCCGAACATGCCGTCAAGCTGGAGATGATCCGCTCGATCGCCCGCAGTCAAGCTGCGCTCGCAGCCATCCTCGAGAGCATTGCCGAAGTTACGGGGCAATCGGAGCTGACAGCCCGCAAGCTGAGCGACAATATCAGGATTCTGAGCGGGTACCAAAGTTCAATGTGCCGGATGATATCCGGCATTTCACTGCATGAGCCCAAACAGGGAGTTCCTGCTGCGCCATGGCTGAGCAAGGATTGCTCAGAGGGTACTGCTGCAAGAAGTAGATGAAGTACAGGAGGAGTAGACAGATGAAGAGAAAGAGACTTGGCAAGCTGCGCTCAGGCAGCAAGGGCCGCAGACGCACACTGCTGTTGTCACGGAAGACCAGGGTGCGCAGAGGCCTTGGACGCAAAACGCGCAGAGGACTGATCCGCAAGACGGGCAAGAGAGCGCCGCTGCTGCGCAAGAAAAGAAGACTCCGCCGCCGGCTTGTCCGCAGGGTGCATGTGGTTCAGCCGCCGGTACAGGTTGTTCCGGCAGTCGAAGCGCCGCCGGTAGCGCAGGTAGTCCCGCTCCCCCCGGATCTGGGCGTCCCTCCGGAGCTGCCGCCGGGAGACGCCTTTCAGCAGGGCTACACCGAAGCATACAACGTGGGGTTCGACGCAGGTTTCGCCAAGGGCTTCGAGGACGGGCATAAGCTGGAGCTGGGCTGAGAGAGCAGCAGCTGTGGCTTAGAAGATGAGCGGCTATAGAGGTTGGCAAGTTCTCCTGCCGCCTCTATAGCCTATGGACGATACTGGAAATGGCGGCCTATCGGAATTTCCGCCCGGATATGGTAGACTTCTTAACAGAACTTTACCGGGTTCGAATGCCAGGTAGGAAAGCGGGGACTATACATGATTGGGAATGAGATACGAAGAGCACAGAGCAATGAAATCGGAGAGATTATGGATCTGATTGCCAAATGTGTACAAGTTATGCAGGCAGGCGGAAGCGATCAATGGGATGAGAGCTATCCGAACCGTGAGATCATTGCAGCGGATATTGCTACAGGCACATTATTTGTCTGTCTGGACAACGAAGCCATTGCCGGTATTATTGTGCTGGATGAGAATCAGGCGGAGCAATATGGGGCAATTGAATGGTTACAGCAGCAGGGGCCGCATCTGATCATGCACCGGCTCGCGGTTCATCCGGAGTTCCAAGGTAAAGGGATCGCCCGGCAGCTGATTGCTTTCGCTGAAGAGCACGCCCGTCACAGCGGGTATAGCAGTATTCGGATGGATACTTATGCCAAGAATGAACGGGTACTCAAAATTTATCCCTCGCTTGGCTATGTGCAGAGAGGCGAGATTCATTTTCCCGGCCGGGTAGCGGCTTTTCCTGTATTTGAGAAGGTGCTGACGGAGATTTCCGGATAGTTTATGTAATGTTATATTACATATTTGAAGATGATAATAGCGGATAATCCATTTTTATCTGCTGAAAATAGTTTCGTGTTAATATTTATAACTTATGTTGACAGGAAAGTTGTCTTTACTTTATGATGGGATTATTCAGAAGCAATTGAATAGTCCTTTTCGTATATCCTTAATAATTGGTTTAAGGGTCTCTACCGGGAACCGTAAATTTCTGGCTACGAAAATATGCTGAGGCATATTTTTGTGGCCTTTTTGTGTTATAAGCCAGCTGGACATCAACAAGGACAAGGGGGAATGGGTTATGGCGAACATCCTGATCAAGCATGCGGAGATTATTACAATGAACAAGCAAGAGGAGATTATATACGGGGATATCCGCATCAAGGATAATCTGATTGTAGAGATCGGCAGCGGGCTTGAGGTGCAGGGGGATGAGACGGTACTTGATGCCAAGAACCGCACGGTAATTCCCGGCTTTGTGCAGACCCATATTCATCTGTGCCAGACACTGTTCCGCGGCAAAGGCGATGATCTTGAGCTGATGGACTGGCTGCGCAAGCGGATCTGGCCGCTGGAGGCGGCGCATGATGAGGAGTCGCTGTATTATTCCGCTATGCTCGGCATTGGGGAGTTAATTACAAGCGGCACAACGACCATAGTGGATATGGAGACGGTGAACCATACAGACTTTGCCTTCCAGGCAATCGCCAAAAGCGGCATCCGTGCCCTATCCGGCAAGGTGATGATGGATCAGAAGAATGCGGATGCACCGGCGGCGCTGCAGGAGGATACGGCAGCTTCTCTTCAGGAGAGCGTAGATCTGCTGGAGAAGTGGAATGGATATGGCAACGGGCGGATTCAATATGCATTTTCCCCGCGTTTTGTCATTTCCTGCACGGAGCCGCTGCTGAAAGAGGTACGTAACCTCTCGGAGCACTATGGGGTCAAGGTGCACACCCATGCTTCCGAGAATCTGGGGGAGATCGAGATTGTGCAGGCGATGACCGGTATGCGTAACGTGGTGTATCTGGATCATCTGGGGCTGGCGAATGAGCGCCTGATTCTGGCCCACTGCGTCTGGCTCGATGAGGAAGAGAAGCGGATTCTGCGGGACCGCGGAGTTCATGTCAGCCATTGCCCGGGCTCCAACCTGAAGCTGGCCTCCGGCATCGCCGATACTCCGGGAATGCTGCATGATCATATCCATCTTAGCCTTGGTGCGGACGGTGCTCCATGCAACAACAACCTGGATATGTTCAATGAAATGCGTCTGGCGGCGGTGATCCAGAAGCCGCAGCATGGGCCGACCACGATGGACGCCAGAAGTGTGTTCCGGATGGCAACGATTGGCGGTGCGAAGGCGGTGGGCATGGAGGATCAAATCGGCAGCATCGAGGTTGGCAAAAAAGCCGATCTGGCGATCCTCAACCTGTACAATTTCCATACCTTCCCTTCCTATGATGTAGATCCGATCTCGCGGATTGTCTATTCGGCCACCCGTGCGGATGTGGAAACGACGATTGTGGACGGACAAATCCTGATGCATAAAGGCCTGCTGAAGACCGTCGATAAGGAAACTGTGCTCCATGAAGCTAACCGTTCCATCAAAAGACTGCTGGTGAACACTCCGCTGGGGTAATGGCTCTATTTCTGAAGCACGCTCAGGATCATCACACATATCGCTCTTAAGAGCTAACTAACCGGTGTTCCGGGAACTGAGCGGCGGAAGTCGCAATATTCACCGCAATTGGAATCGGTGCGAACAGTGGGCAAGCCTCTCGTTCAAGCTATATACTATGCAGGGGACTCAGGTCCTCTGTTTTTTGTTTTTTTGAGTTAAATACACGCTGTACTGGCGGAAATGTTGTACTTTTTGCAACTTGAATCGCAAGATACCATGGTGTTCGTGAGGCTTGTTGTACAAATTACAACAATTGTCCCGCTAACCCGCTTGGAGGAGGAGATATGCTGCTTTTTGTACAACAATTTCGAAATGGAACCGAAATAACCAGGGAAATGTTGTATTCAGTGCAGGATTTTTAAATTAAAAAAATTTACGCAACAACGTCGGCTGCCCGGGAAGTCCGCTTTTAACACTGAGGAGCAGGCTGGATGAAGGAATGAGTTGATTTTTATTAGAAAAAGTGAACCCTCCCTCCATTCTTGAGGTCAAATATAGTGAGGTGAACCCATTGGAACTGGATGGATTGGAGCAGGCGGAGGCTATCAGTGAAGAGCAGCTGCGGCAGATAATGAAGCTTTATGGGGAAGATGTGTGGAATTATATTTATTTCTTGACCAAAAACAGTGATCAGGCGGATGAGCTCACGCAGGAGGTGTTCATCAAATGCTTTTACCGGATCGGTACCTACCGGGGGATTTCATCGCTCAAAACCTGGCTGTTCACGATTGCCCGCAATACGGTATTCTCCTACCGCAAATCGCGGTTTTTCCGCTCCGGGCTGTGGGGCGGGATGCAGCCGTTACCCGCTACGGCTCAGCATCGGAAAGAGGCAGCGGGGCAGGCGGTTGTTGCCCGTTCGGCGGAGATGGAATATCTCGGTAACCGGCAGGTGGATGAGATCTGGAGCATGATAATGAAGCTGCCGGATAAGCTGCGTGAGGTGCTGGTGCTTGATCTTAAGGCAGCGCTGTCGGTCCGGGAAATCGCAGAGCTGATCCGGATATCCCCGGGCACTGTCAAATCGAGGCTGCACCGCGCACGTCATAAAATCCAGGACAAACTAAGGAGGATGGAGTAATGGATAAGCGTGAGCAGGAGCCGCAGTGGTATGAGCAGGCCCGTAAAGGCCCGTTTCCGGAAATGAAATTTACGGAAGAAGCTGCTGGCAAGGTGGCCCGGCAGATTGGAATGGACGGTTCCTCACTAAACCAGGTGCTGCCATCCGGCCGGCGGCGCAGGGCAATCCGCCTGCGGATACTCTCCGCCGCCGTCATCCTCCTGTTGTTCGGAGCCGGGGCAGTGTATTGGGGAAGTGGCTGGTCCGGTCAGCACGGGGGTTTTAATCCGTTACAGGTAAGCAGCGCCGGAATAATCGATCCTCCGGTTGCGGGCCAGGCTGATCTTACGGATGAAGGGCTCAGGGCGACCGCTGAACAGGTAATGCTTGAGCAGCTGGGAAAGAAGCTTCCCTTTGTGAGCCTAGAGCCGCTCGTGGAAGAAGGAGAAATCCTGGCCGAATTTAAAGATGGGGATAGTTTTGCTAAAATCTGGTTTGAAACAGAGACTGGCAAGGTAGTGCGGACGTACATGGATACCTTTTTCGCTCCTGAACAAATCGATTCTAAATTCATTGATGAAGCGATGGATCAGCTGCGGAAAGCTGGTTACAAGGGAGAATTCACAGTTACTGCGCTTCACCATTCCGTCCACTACGGGACAAACGCTGATGAACAGGGCATACAGACTGATGACAGTCTCATAGCGGAGGAAGGGCAGATTGATTACGAGAACGGCGTCTACCGCAGCTCGACCTTCAAAATGGGTGAGAATGAGGTGAGTGCGGAAGTGAAGCAGGCAGGTCTTAAGGCAATTAAGCTGCTAAGGGAAAAGGGCACCGATCACCTCTATTCCATCAAGCGCACCGTTGCGCAGAAATGGGATGTACTCGTTTTGACGTATGGAGAGAGTGAACGCGGGGCTACTACAGTTATGATGGACTATGCTACACAAGACATACTGCAAGTGTTCGATGTTTCACTTTACGATGAGAAGTCATTCAGCTCCGCCGATCCAAACACGAATCTGCTGGATATGGATAAGGCGAAGTTCCAGCGCTCTGCTGCTGCCATCGCCGACGAAATGTTCGGCATTCGGCTGGGGGAGTATACAATCGTCAAGGAGATGTCAGGCATAGGATCGATTGCTTTTAAAAGTCCTGACGGAGCAACAATCATTACCGGGTCGTATAATCTGGACGGCACTTTTTACATGATCCAGCAGACGCCAGCCACTGCCGAATAATCTATCATTTTCATAAGATTGAACAAGGACGCACGCCCCGCCAGGGCGGCGTCTTTTTACTTTAATAGAACCTCCAGTTTTGATAACTATTTCAAGTATTGCTATACTAGAGAAATCTGAACTTTTACAGAAAAATGCAATAGAGTTTACAGAGATTTTCAATAAAGAGAGTAAGAGGGGATCGAATTATTATGAACGACAAGAAACATGTGCCGGTGCAGGCTCATTTCTATATCGTTATCGGACTGGTCTGGCTAAAGCTGCTGCTGCTGAGGGGTTTGTTTTTTGACCGGATTGCGTGGGAATGGATTGCTGCGGATATTGCACCGGTGCTGCTGATGATGGGGGTGCTGGCTCTTATTACACCTGTGCGGATGAGGAAGGCCGTCTTCTGGGGCTTCAATGGTCTGTTGTCGCTGCTGTTCTTCGCGGCCAGTGTGTACTTCAATCATTTCGGCTCGGTGCCGACTTATCTGGCGCTCTATGAGCTGAATCAGGTGTTCCAGGTGAAGGAAAGCGTAGAATCTACGATTGAGCTGATCGATTATCTGTTTTTTGCCGATCTGGTCATTATGATCATTTATTTGCTGTTCCGCAGATGGAAGAATGGTCCTGTACAGCAGCAGCGTGGCAGTCAGCCTTCACGCAGAGCCCGGAGAGTCTATCTGATCGCCCTGCTGGTGGCTATTATCGGCGGCGGTTCATTGTCGGCCTATTCCATTGATTCTGCACGCGGAATTACGAATGAGCTGGTTCAAGCGGAAAGCGCCGGATTTCTGAACTATGAGGTGGTTGCCGCGATCAAAGCCCAGGAGGATAACGGTCTCATCGGCACCGGGGATATCAACGAAACGATTGCCAAGGTGGAGGCGCTGGAAGCTGCTTATCCATACAAGGATATCGCAGGGGGACTGCCGGAATATTTTGGATCGCAAAAGGGTAAAAATGTAATTGTAATCCAAATGGAAGCATTTCAGAATTTTCCGCTGCATCAGTCGCTGGATGGCCAGGAGCTGACACCGGTGCTGAACGGCTTGGCCGGAGAGGGCTTTTATTTCCCGCATGTCTTCCAGCAGGTTGGTCCGGGCAACACCTCGGATGCGGAGTTCATGAGCAATACTTCGGTTTATCCCATTGCAACGCTTGCGATGTCAACGGGCTTCGGAGACCGGGAACTGCCGGGGCTACCGCGTCTGCTGCGGGATAAAGGGTATGAAGCGTACACTTTCCACGTGAACAAGGTTGGTTTCTGGAACCGCAACGAGCTGTACCCGGCGCTTGGCTTCAATGGCTACTATGATAAAGGGTATTTTAAAAATGATCATTTCAACGCCTTCGGGGCTTCGGATGAGCAGCTCTATGCTACAGCGGTGGAGAAGCTGGCGGCATTGCAGAAGAAGGGTACGCCTTTTTATGCCCAGCTCGTAACGGCCTCCAGCCATCATCCGTTCCAGATTCCGGACAGCTTCAAGAAGATTAAGGTTCCGGAGGATCTGCAGGGCACAATGCTGGGCGATTACCTGACGGCAGTGAATTATACGGATTATGCGGTTGGCACTTTGATTGACGGGCTGAAGCAGCAGGGCATGTGGGATGATACTGTGCTGGTGCTGTACGGCGACCATTTCGGCCTGCAGCCGAAGGATGTCCCGGCGGAGCAGGTGGAGGAAGCGCTCGGAACCCCGTATGATGACCGGATCAGCCGGTTTAACATTCCGCTGATTATTCATGTGCCCGGGATGGAGCAGGGACAGGTCGTGGAGCGGACCGGCGGACAGCTGGATGTGCTCCCTACGGTGGCCAACCTGCTGGGGGTATCACTGAAGGACGAAGGCTTTACCGCTTTTGGGCATGATCTGCTCAATATTGACAGCAATGTGGTGGGGATGCGTTATTATTTGCCTACGGGCTCCTTTTTTAATGATGAGGTGATGTTCGTGCCCGGCAAAAGCTTCGCGGACGGAGAGGCCATCTCGCTGGATACGTATGAGCCGGTGGAGGATTTCAGTAAATATCAGACCGATTACGACTATATCCTGAAGCTGATGGGTTTGTCCGATGAATACGTGAAGCTGCTTCCGCAGCGTTAGGAGGAGAGACAGGGATTTGAAAAAGCTGAATAAAGCAGAGACTCTTGTGGCCCTTGCGGGCTGCGTTCTGATCCTCTATCTCTTGTTCCTGAAACCCTTCTCCGGCGTTGCCGACAACGGGGATTTCAAGCGCATGATGGAGACGGTCGGACTGAATTATTATGACAACACAGAAAGCTATGCGGACCGCTTTTTCAGCTATAGCCATAGCCGGTTTTCCTATGAAAATCTGTTCAAGGGCTTCTATCCTTCCTCACAAATTCTCGTTGTGCTGGTGCCGCGACTGCTTGCCGGGCTGGTGCATGGAAGTTACCTCGATATCCGGCTGGTTGCGTGCGTCTACGCTATGCTGCTGCTGTGGGCGACATGGCTGCTCGTGAAGCTCGGGGCCAGAGGCTCCTATATTACGGGGCTGCTGCTGGGGGCGGGGCTGCTGTTTGTCTTCTATGATATCGGTTATCTGGCTTATTTCAATTCGCTGTTCGGTGAGCCGGTATCGATGGTGTTCATGCTGCTCACCTTCGCGCTCGGACTCCGGCTGGCCGGATCAGAGCGGCCGCCGGCAGGCGGGCTGAAGCTGTTCTTTATTGCCGTGCTGTTTCTGGTCTGCTCCAAAATCCAGAACGCACCCGTCGGCCTGGCGTTTGCCCTGATCTTCCTGCGTTTGCGAACCTTGAATGGAACAGGGAACTGGCGCAAGCTGGCGCTCCGGTTCGCGGTGGCGACGGCGCTCGTGTCCGTGGCTTTGTACGTGGCTGCACCGAAGGAACTGAGGCATATCAACCTCTATCAGACGGTGTTTTTCGGAATTCTGAACGAGTCGCCGGATGTGCGCGGTGATCTTCGTGATCTGGGTCTACCGGAGCGGCTGGAGGTTCTGGCGGGGACGAATTATTTCCAGGCCGGTACGGCCATTAAGCAGGATGATCCTTCACTTACAGCGGATTTCTATAATCTCGTATCTCACAAAGACGTGCTTTTCTTCTATCTGGGACATCCTTCGCGTCTGGTAGAGAATATGAAATATGCAGCGAAGAACAGCATGTCCATCCGTCCCTATTATCTCGGAAGCTATGAAAAGAGCATGGGGAAGCCCGAAAGGGCAATCGACTATACCTATAGTACATGGAGCCAGTTCAAGAAGAACCATCTGCCGCATACGCTCGGGTTTCTGGTTCTATTCTATCTGGTGTATTATGCGATTGTATTGGCTCACTACTTCCGAAGCAGGGGGCGGCAGGCGAGGATTGCCGGGGAAATGATGATGCTGCTGGGGCTGATTGGACTGTTCTCGTTCCTGGTGCCAATCCTCGGCGACGGCCGGGCGGATATCGGCAAGCATCTGTTCCTGTTCAATGTCTGTTTCGATATGATGGCCGTAGCGATGTTTGGCTGGGCTGTGCATAAACTCGTTATGCTTTTGAAACCTGTTTTCGCGGCAAACCGCTAATTGACCCGTTACGGATTATAGAATACAATGTGTTTGGAACTTTAGTAAAAGAGTGGAAAATGGCTTGGAACAGCCTCATTCTACAAGGGGGCCGCTATGCGTAATGATGATTACAAGGACAAGATTGAACAGGCAAGGCAGGAACTGAACAAACTAGCCCTGGAACACGGGATGCAGGATGTAAGGGTGCTTCGCCAATCGGTGAAGCTGGATGCGCTCCTAAATGAGTACAGTGATTGCAATACAGAGAAGGACGACCAGCTTTATTAGAGAATCAAAGAGCAGCTTTGTAAATTCAAAAGACACTTTAACGGCAGATATGCCGCTAAAGTGTCTTTTTTGATTGTATAGGAAAGTAGGATATTCGTCTGTTGTGGATCATTTTCTTTGGAATTTGAAGCAGGTCCGTCTGAAGGAGGAATTGGTTCTTGTATCAGGAATTCCACTGAATCCCCGGAAGCCGGAGACTTGGGAAATCAAAGGGATAAATCCCTTTGATTCCGCTGAAAGTGGACGGCAGGCAGGTATAAGGGGCAAAAGTGCCCCTGAATCCGCCGAAAGTGGGCGATATGAGGAAATTAGAGGGATAAATCCCTCTAATTCCGCTGAAAGTGGGCGGTATGAGGAAATTAGAGGGATAAATCCCTCTGCTGATCCCGCCGGACGCTGGCCCAAGGCAAGAATGAGTGGCAAAAGTGCCCCTGAATCTGCCGAAAGTGGGCGGCAAGCAGGAAAGAGTGGCAAAAGTGCCCCTGAATCTGCCGAAAGTGGGCGGCAGGCAGGAAAGAGGGGCAAAAGTGCCCCTGAAGGCAGGAGAAGATCAAAGGGATAAATCCCTCTGATTCCGCTGAAAGTGAGCGATATGAGGAAATTAGAGGGATAAATCCCTCTAATTCCGCTGAAAGTGGACGGTATGAGGAAATTAAAGGGATAAATCCCTCTAATTCCGCTGAAAGTGGACGGTATGAGGAAATTAAAGGGATAAATCCCTCTAATTCCGCTGAAAGTGGGCGATATGAGGAAATTAGAGGGATAAATCCCTCTGATTCCGCTGAAAGTGAGCGATATGAGGAAATTAAAGGGATAAATCCCTCTGATTCCGCTGAAAGTGGACGATATGAGGAAATTAAAGGGATAAATCCCTCTGCTGATTTCGCCGGACGCAGGCCCAAGGCAAGAATGAGGGGCAAAAGTGCCCCTGATTTTACCGGCGGCTGCCCCAAACAAAGTAGTCAGAATAGAGCAATGTGAGATGGGCTTAAAATCTACATCAGCTGCACCGGCTGCATAGCTCCAGCCTAATTCACCTGCTAGGTGACTTTGTTCTGTTATATGTCCGAAGCATCCGAAGCATAGTCATCTCTCAGCAGCTCACGGAGCATTCTCTGCCGGTCGGTCATGAAGGCCCGCGTCACCGTATAGTGGTCTGTGTCTTCCAGAGCCACAGGCGTAATGCGCTCACCCTCCAGCTGGAATATATCCGCACCCGGATAGGACATCAGAATCGGGGAGTGAGTAGCGATGATGAACTGGGAGTTCTGTGCTGCCAGCTCATGCATCCGCACCAGCAGCGACATCTGCCGCAAGGGGGACAAGGCCGCCTCCGGCTCGTCCAGAATATAGATCCCCTGTCCGCCGAAGCGGTGGACGAAAGTGGAGAAGAAGGATTCTCCATGGGACTGCTCATGCAGAGAATTGCCGCCGTAGGAGTCTTTGATGGATCTCCCAGCCTCCGGGTCCTCGTCCAGCTCATCGATGTAAGTAGCCACATTGTAGTAACTCTCCGCACGCAGGAAGAAGCCGTCCTTCGGCCGCTTGACCCCTTTGGCAATCCGCAGATATTCATAGAGACTCGAATGCGAGGCTCGGGTGTTAAATGAGAAGTTCAGCGTTCCGCCTTCCGGGTTGAACCCCCAGGCGGCTGCGATTCCCTCCAGTACAGTCGATTTCCCTGTTCCGTTCTCCCCTACAAGAAATGTAACCTGCTTCTGAAAAGCAATCCGCTCCAAAGCCCGCACCACCGGCAGATTATACGGATAGGTATCAAAGGAAGGCACCTGTTCACGAAGCAGGTCTACATGGCGGAGATAGAGCATCGGGTCATACATCGAACTCATTTCTAAATCCCTCCTCTTAGCCGGATAGATGGAAAGCTGTTTCTTCGATTCTATATGAATTTTGGGGTGCCCGCAAAGCACCTGACTAAAGGCTTCGGCGCTCCCCCTCACTTTCCGGGGAACTGGAGTGGATGAAATCTGCAAAGGTTCGGGCCATGCGGGCGAAAGACAGGGGGCATGTGCCAATTTCGCCGTGATACAGACAGATGTCCATGAGGCGGATGCTGACTCCGCATATAGTACACTGTCTTGAGAATATGACGGGGCAGGGTGAAGGCCGTGAAAGCAAAAAATAGAAACGTGCGTCCGCGGGATTACCGTGACGGTTACACGGAAGGATACCGTCTCGGCTTGTGTGAAGCCGTGAAGCGTCTGAATTCTCCTGTAGTGGGTGCATGCCGGCCGTTTAAGCTGATGTATGTGCCCCAAGGGTTTCAGGCGATAGACACGGGAGTAACAGAAGCGCTGCGGCAGCTGGTCAGTGAGCTAATTATCTGTTCTCCGGAAACCATGCTGGAGGTGGCAGCGCGTGAGTCGCCGGGAGCGGTGCTTGTGATGAACGGGCTGCATGTGTTTCCCGAGAATCATCTGGAACAAATTACGGAAATAAGAAAATTGGGTATTCCGGCAGCGATCTGGTTTGTGGATGACCCGTATTTTACCGAGGACACATCAGTCATTTGCCGGCACTATGATTACGTGTTTACACACGAACTGGGCTGCGTAGAATTCTACCGTTCCCTCGGTGTGACTTCGGTGCATTACCTTCCGCTGTGCGTCAACCCGCAGATGTTCTACCCGCGCCGTACCGGACCGCAGTATCAATACGATGTTGTATTTATCGGCAATGCCTTCCGCAACCGGACGGAGCTGTTCGATGAACTGGCCCCGTTCCTCCGCGGCAAGAAGGTGCTGATCGCCGGCGGCTTCTGGGAACGGCTGAACACCTTCGAAGAACTGTCTCCATTCATCAAAAGCGGCTTCATCCCTCCCGAGGAAACGGCCAACTATTACAGCGGTGCCAAGCTTGTCATTAATATTCACCGTCCGTGGGAAGGCGGGCAGGACAACCGGAATACCTTCCAGCTGCCGTCCCTCTCCATTAATCCCCGGACCTATGAGATCAGTGCCTGCGGAACGATGCAGCTGACCGACATCCGCGAGGACCTGGGCAGCCACTACCGTCCGGGTCATGACCTGGAGACCTTTGCTTCTGCCGACGAGCTAAAACGCAAAATTGACTATTACCTGAAGCATGAGCAGGAGCGCCGCAAGTATGCGCTGCGGGGACTGCAGACGACACTGCGCCACCACACGTTTACCGCGCGTCTGCCTCATTTGCTGGGAGTTCTTGCTGCACAAGGGTGAAATCCATTATGGGATAGAAGGAGCGAATAAACATGAATAATCAATTTATAATGCCTGCGCCGCCTCTGCCGCGGACCCCTGCGGAAGAGCAGAAACTGAGTGGCCGCCTTACCGGCTTCAAGGTCGGATACGACGAAGGTTACCTGCGCGGACGCCTGGCGATTCTGGATGGCCGGCCGGAAGAGCCGCTTCCGGTACGCAATATCCATGTCATGTATGTGGCTTCAGGCAAAGGGTATCCGTATTCTCCGCTTGATGATGCGGTACTCTTCGCCCTGCAAAGACTGACCGCGCAGGTAACAATTACGGATGTACGCCAGAATCTGGTGGAGCTGGCTTCGGCCCAGCGTCCGGATCTGGTCCTGGTCCTGGACGGTCTGGATTTACCGCTGGATCAGGTCGCCGTTCTGCGCGGCAGAGGCATTAAAACTGCGATATGGCTCACCGATGATCCGTACTATACGGATTTCACCATGAAAATCGTTGCCCACTATGACTATGTATTCACTCTGGAGCGTAATTGCGTGGAGTTCTACCGCGGCCTCGGGTGCTCTGAAGTTCATTATCTGCCTTTTGCCGCCCACCGCGAGCATTACCGCCCGACTACCGGACGTTCGCCGGTCAGCCGCGATGTCAGCTTCATCGGGTCTGCTTACTGGAACCGGATCAATTTCTTCCGCGATATCATGCCGGAGCTGATGAGCTACAACACGGTGATTAACGGAATCTGGTGGGACCGTCTGCCGGAAGCGCCTATCTATGGTGACCGGATTGAGATCGGCAAATGGATGTCTCCGCAGGAAACGGCAGTCACCTACAGCGGTTCGAAGATTGTCATCAACCTGCACCGCTCCCACATTGATGAGGTAGCCAATAACAATACGTTGTATATTCCGGCCGCATCGCCGAATCCCCGCACCTTCGAAATCGCCGCCAGCGGCACGCTGCAGCTCAGTGACGCCCGGGATGACATGGGTTCCTTCTATAAGGTCGGGGAAGAGATTGACACCTTCTCAAGCCCGCAGGAAATGATGGATAAAATCCGTTTCTACCTGACGCATGAGGAGGAACGCCGGGATATGGCGCTGCGCGCTTTTGAACGGACCCTGAAGGACCACACCTACACCATACGCCTGAACCAGCTGCTGACGGTCATTTACGGCTAAATCCCCGCAGAACGATTGAAAAATGTGCGCATCACCGGGGACAGGTGTCGTGCCGGCATCTGTGCCCCCTCAATATACTGGATGGAGTACCGGGTTATGATGTTAGCCTGCCTGCGGCGGATATCCACCGGATGAAAGAAAGTAAAGCTTAGCGCATGCTCGTAAAACTTAAGATGATGCTTCCGGAGCGAGTTTCACACGAAGAAATGCTCTGCAGTGAATGCTTCGTAAAACTTAAGTTTACGCTTCCGAAGCGAGTTTTACTGCGATGAAATTGCCTTGATGCTAAGCTTCGTAAAACTTTTAGGGAGGTGAATGGCTGCTCCACAGCCCCTCGCGGGGGAGCGCCGAGACACCATGGCCGACAAAGCTACAATCGTCCTCTTTTCCCATGTTTCCAATACACGCAGTATTACGGGTGCGGAGAAGCTGCTGTTGTTCTTCAGCCGGGAGCTGTCTCCTTACTTTAATTGTATTCTCGTAGCCCCGCAGGACGGGAAGCTGACGCGCCTGGCTCGGAGCTACGGAATCAATGTCCAGCTGTTATCTATTCCGCTTGTCTATGGAATGTACACTCCATACGCAGGCCTTCCGGCAGACATCCGCAAGCTTCAGGAGAGCCGGGAGTACCAGGAACTGAGTAACTGGCTTGCTGGTGTGCGCCCGTCGTTCATTATTTCCAGTACCTGTGTGCACGCTCTGCCGCCGATGGCAGCGAAATCACTGGGCATTCCGGTGGTGTGGAAGATCTCCGAGACCATTACGGATAACGAATTCACTCCGATCAGCGTGGAGCTGATCCATAACAACAGCGATGAGATTCTGGCCATCTCGCAGACGGCTGCGGCTTGCTTCCCCGAGGATATCCGTGAAGGCAAGGTGACCCAGCTCCCCCCGTCCTGGAATGAAACGGAAATGATGTTTGAAGCCTGGAGCAAGCTCCGGGGAGAACGGCGGAGTGAACTGAAGGTAGCGCCGGAGGAACCGCTGATCGGTTATGTCTCTTCCTTCATTAATAAAGAAAAAGGTCTGGAGCATTTCGTCAAAATGGCTGTCCTTGTGCATGAGCAGCATCCGGCAGCCCGCTACATTGTAGTGGGTTCCCCTGGAGACAAAAGCTACTATGAACGCTGTGTCCGCAAAGTGAAGCTGGAGGGGTTAACCTCCCGGTTCAGATTTGTCGGCTATGAAGAATGTCTGCCCGCAGCCTACTGCGCCATGGATCTGCTGGTCGTTCCCAGCCTGATCCGTGAAGGCTTCGGCATGACGGCACTGGAAGGCTATGCCTTCGGCAAGCCGGTAGTCGCTTATGATTCCGGCGGCTTGCGGGAGATTCTGAACGCTGCGGGCTGCGGTGAGCTGCTTGTGCCTGCGGCCAACATCGGTGCGCTGGCCGAGCGGGTGAACACGCTGCTGGCCGCTCCGGCTATGGCGGCGGCCATTGGCAGCCTGGCGCGGGAACGCATCGAGGCCGTCTACGGCCCGGCGGCTTACCGCGCCCGCCTGTACGGCTTAGCGGAGAGGTGGCATCTCCGCTACTGCCTCGCGCCGCCGCAAGTCAGCGGCGCCGAAGAAGCCCCGCCCGCAGCTTCGCCGGCGGGCGGGGAAGATGCCCCCGCGGCAGAGGCGCCGCGGGTACGCCCCTCGCGCCGCGCCGCACGGCTGCGGGGCGCGAAGTCCGGCGCGGCAGGCTGCGCCGCGCCAAGGCCCGGGCGCGCGCGGCGGGAACGCGCCCGCGCCGTAAGAAGCGCGCGGCAGGCTCCGCGCGCCGGAAGGCCAGCGGCGGCGGCAAGCACCGCCGCGCGGGCCATGCGCGCCGCCGGGGAAGACGGCGGCGCAAGGCGGGCTGAGGTCCGCAGGGAGTCCGCGGACCGGCACTTTGCCGGCGCTGCGCCAGCCGCCGCCGGCATCGCATCCCTCAGAGGGATAAATCCCTCTAAATCCGCCGCCCCCGCCGGAATCGCGCTAAATAGAGGGATAAATCCCTCTAAATCCGCCGCCCCCGGCGGAATCGCGCTAAATAGAGGGATAACTCCCTCTAAATCCGCCGCCCCGCCGGAATCGCGCTAATTAGAGGGATAAATCCCTCTAAATCCGCACTACCCGGCGGAATCGCGCTAATTAGAGGGATAAATCCCTCTAAATCTGCTCCACCAGGCGTAATCGCGCTAATTAGAGGGATAAATCCCTCTAAATCTGCCGCCCCCGCCGGCATCGCGCTAATTAGAGGGATAAATCCCTCTGAATCCGCACTACCCGCCGGCATCGCGCTAAATAGAGGGATAAATCCCTCTGAATCCGCACTACCCGGCGGAATCGCGCTAATTAGAGGGATAAATCCCTCTAAATCTGCTCCACCAGGCGTAATCGCGCTAATTAGAGGGATAAATCCCTCTAAATCCGCACTACCCGGCGGAATCGCGCTAATTAGAGGGATAAATCCCTCTGAATCCGCTGTGCCCGCCAGAATCGCGCTAATTAGAGGGATAAATCCCTCTGAATCCGCTCCACCCGCCGGAATCGCGCTAAATAGAGGGATAACTCCCTCTAAATCCGCCGCCACCCGCCGGAATCGCACCAATCAGGGGCACAAATGCCCCTGAATTTGCCCCACCCGGCGGAATCGCGCCAATCAGGAGCACAAGTGCCCCTGAATTCGCCGCCCCCGCCGGAATCGCGCCAATCAGGAGCACAAATGCCTCTGAATCCGCTCCACCCGGCGGAATCGCGCCAATCAGGGGCACAAATGCCCCTGAATCCGCTTCACCCGGCGGAATCACCAGAATCAGGGGCACAACTACCCCTGATTCCACCGCTCATGGCAGCCAGTCCTTCACCGCCGCTGCGCCGGACCGGCTGCCAGCTCTGACAGAACCGCCTGCCCCTCCTTAAGGGCAGGCCATAATCAAAGGGGAGTGAACCCATGAAGATCATGACGATTTTGGGCACACGGCCCGAGATCATCCGCCTCAGTGTCATCATTCCGCTGCTCGATGAGCATGCGGAGCGGCATGTGCTGGTGCATACGGGACAGAATTTCACGGCCAGCCTCAGCGGGATATTCTTCGCCGAGCTGGGACTCCGCGCACCGGACTATGTGCTGCAGGATAAGCAGGCCGGACTCGGGGGCCAGCTGGCCGCCATGTTCGGGAGCCTGGAGAGCATCCTGCATCAGGAGAAGCCGGACCGGATTCTCCTGCTGGGTGACACGAACAGTGCGCTGTGTGCAATCCTTGCCGAGCGGATGGGTATTCCTGTCGTACACATGGAAGCAGGCAACCGCTGTTACGATTTGAAAGTGCCGGAGGAGAAAAACCGCCGTGTCATAGATGCCGTCTCGACCATAAATATGCCTTATACCCAGCAGAGTAAAAGACATCTGCTCAGCGAAGGATTTCCCAGCCAGCGTATCGTGTTAACCGGCAATCCGATCCATGAGGTGATTACGCATTATGAGGAGCAAATCGGGTCCAGCGATATTCTGTCCCGGCTGAGCCTTGAAGCAGGCCGGTATCTGCTGGTGACTGCCCACCGGGCCGAGAATGTCGATGAACCTGAATCCCTGCTCCAGATTATGTCGGGACTTAACCTTGTGGCTGAACATTATGGACTCCGCCTGATCTGCAGCATCCATCCCCGTACACGCTCCAAGCTTACGGAGCAGTTCCCGCTGACTATGAACCCGCTGGTAGAATTCCATGAGCCCTTCGGATTTTTTGATTTTGTCCATCTGGAGCGTTATGCCCTGTGCGCCATTACGGACAGCGGCACCGTTCAAGAGGAATGCTGCCTGATGGGGGTGCCGACAGTGACTATCCGCCGGACCACAGAACGTCCGGAGACGGTCGATTGCGGAAGTAATGTAGTGTCCGGCGTAGAGCAGAACAGCATTCTGCGCTGTACCCGGCTGATGACGTCACTTAAGCCTGCTTGGGAGGCGCCGGAGGGGTACCTGACCCCCGATGTCTCGGTTAAAGTAGTTAAATTTCTGCTTGGAGGGAACCTGCATGTTCAATAATAAACGGATTCTGGTTACAGGCGGTACCGGTTCCTGGGGGCATGAGCTTATCCGGCAACTGCTGCCGCAGCATCCCAATGAAATCATCGTATTCTCCCGCAGCGAGTCTGCACAGGTAGCCATGAGCCGTGAATTTGAGGATAAGCGCCTCAGCTTCGTCATCGGCGATATCCGTGACAAGGATGCCCTCGTGGCTGCATGCCGCGGAGTGGATTATGTGTTCCATCTGGCGGCGCTCAAGCATGTTCCTGTGTGCGAAGACCAGCCGTATGAGGCGCTGAAGACCAATGTGGTCGGCACGCAGAATGTGATCGAAGCAGCGATTGCCAACAATGTGGAAAAAGCGATTTACATCTCCACCGACAAAGCAGCCAATCCGTCGAACTTCTACGGCATGACCAAAGCGATCGGCGAGAAGCTGTTCGTATACGCCAACCTGATCGGTTCAGGCACCCGTTTTGTAACAGTGCGCGGCGGCAATGTTCTGGGGACGAACGGCAGTGTCGTCCACTTGTTCATGAAGCAGATCAAGGACAAGGGACAGGTGCGGATCACAGATATGAATATGACCCGCTTCTTCTTCACCCTGCGCGATGCCATCACGCTGCTGTTCAAAGCCTCTGAGGTCAGCATCGGCGGCGAGATCTTCGTCATGACCATGCCAACCTGCCGGATCGTGGACTTGGCCGAGGTACTGATCGAAGCTTCGGGCAGAAGAGATGTCAGCATGATCGAGGCTGGAATCCGCCCGGGTGAAAAAATCCATGAGATTCTCATGAGTGATTTCGAGAGCTTAACTACCGTTGTCTACGATGAGCAGTATCTGGTTATTCTTCCTACCCTGGATATGCCGGAGCTGAAGGAGCACTACCGCGAATACCCGCATGTGTCCTTCAACAGCTTCAGCTCGGAGAACAATCTGATGGATCAGGCAGAGATCAAGGACATTCTGATCCGGGGAGGGTTCCTCAAGTGAAGCTGCTTATCCTCGGCGGAAACGGTATGGCGGGTCACATGCTGGCGGATTTTTTTCGCCGCCAGGGCAAGCATCACGTCTTCCATACAACCCGGGATAAGAACGATCTTGGCGGGCTGTATGTGGATGCCGATGATATTGCCGGCGTAGAGAAACTGGTCGAAATCGTCTCTCCCCATTGCATGATTAATGCAATGGGTGTACTGAATCAATTCGCCGAACGTGACGTAATCGGTGCTTACCATGTCAACGGATTCCTTCCCCACCGTCTGCGGCGGGCAGCGGACAGCGTCCATGCCCGGCTCATCCACATCAGTACCGACTGCGTGTTCGAAGGAACGCGCGGCGGGTACACAGAAGAGGATGCCACTGACGGCACATCCGTTTATGCCATCACCAAAAGCCTTGGAGAAGTGCGTGACCCCGGCCACCTGACGATCCGCACCTCCATTATTGGTCCCGAAATCCGCTCCGGCGGCATCGGGCTCATGGAATGGTTCCTGGCCCAGAAGGGCCGGGTAACCGGCTATGAACGTGTGATGTGGAACGGAGTCACCACACTGGAGCTGGCCAAAGTGATCAGTTCCCTGCTGGACTCTGATCTGTCCGGGCTGATCCATCTGGCCCATCCCCGGCCGGTGAGCAAATATGAACTGCTGCAGATGATGCAGTCGGCGTTTCATAAGGAGGATGTCAAGATCATCCCCGAACGGGTCCATGTGCAGGACCGGACGCTGATCAGCACCAGAAGCGACGTGAACTTCGAATTACCGTCCTATCCCGAGATGCTTGCGGAGCTGGCTGACTTTATGCACGGCTCAGAGATGCCGACATGAAGGGCCGGAGGCTGCTGATAACCGGAGCCGCCGGCTTTACCGGCAGGCATGCCGTAGCTTATTTTGCGGCTGAGGGAGCTGAAGTGACCGCTGTGGTACGCCGCTGCGCAGCGGAAGCTTCCGTCTTCCCGGCAGGCGTTCAGCAATATATCTGTGATCTCGGCGACCGTAAGGCTGTCGCCGGGATGATTGGAGAGGTCATGCCGGATCAGGTGCTGCACCTGGCAGGCAAGAACTCGGTTCCAGAGTCCTGGCAAGACCCGCTGCTCTATATGGAGACTAATGTAATGGCTACATTGTATTTGCTTGAGGCGCTGCGTTTCCAGCCGGCCAGCCGTATCCTGGTGGCCGGCTCCCGCCTTAAGTACAGACCGGATTCCGCGGCAGGCCCGCCACATCCCTACAGTCTCAGCAAGACGCTGGAGGAACTGGTGTCGCTGGCCTGGGGGACGCTGTTCAAACAGCCTGTTCTGATGGCGGAGCCCTCCAATCTGATTGGTCCCGGACCGTCCACCGGCTTCTGTTCCTTACTGGCGCAGCATATTGTGCGCAGTGAAGCTGCGGCCGGCAGGGGAGAAGCTCCACCCGCCGCATTCCGGATCTCCTCGCGGCATGTGCAGCGCGACTTTCTGGATGTGCGTGATGCCGTTAGAGCCTATGGCTATATTCTGGATCAAGGAGAGACCGGCAAGATCTACCGGATTGACTCCGGGGCGCAGCGGGAGCTTGGGGAGATTGCCGGGAAGCTGCTGGCCCATGCAGCGGCTCCGGTGGAGATGGACTGGGGACCGCAGCATGCGGAGGAAGGTCAGGCTGCTGCTTCCCCAGCATCTGCCGTTCCGGCGAAGCCTTCGTCTGCATCTGCTGCTTCCCCAGCATCTGCCGTTCCGGCGAAGCCTTCGTCTGCATCTGCTGCTTCCCCAGCATCTGCCGTTCCAGTGCAGCCTTCCTCTGCATCTGCTGATAGAGAAGTACTGCAGGAAGAACCTGAGGACAATGCCGCCGTTCTCGGCTGGAAGCCGGGGATCGGTCTGGACCGGTCACTTGCGGATATTATCGGCTATACAAGGGCCGGCAAGGAAGGAAGAATATGATGAAGCCCAGAGTATCGGTAATCATTCCCTTTTATAATTGCCCTTATATTGAGCAGGCGCTGCAAAGCGCCTTGGCTCAATCCTGGCAGCCTTATGAGATTATCGTGGTTGATGACGGATCATTCATGCATGCAGAGCGCATTACCCCATATTTGCCGCATATTCACTACCTGGGCAAAGCCAATGGTGGTACTGCCTCCGCACTGAATCACGGTATTGCCCATTCTACAGGGGATTATGTAGTCTGGCTTAGCTCGGATGATATGTTCTATCGTGACAAGATCAACAACCAGGTTCTGTTCATGGAGCAGAACCGTTTGCTGATCACATACACCAATTTCAACTTCATTAACGGGGATTCGCAGCTGACCCAGCTGAACGCAGCGGCAGTGTTTCATAACCAGCTGGACTACTTACGCTGTTTCCTGCAGGGCAATCCCATCAACGGCTGCACCGTGATGTTCAAGCGGGAGATATTCGGAGCCATCGGCCTGTTCAATGAAGCTCTTCCGTACACTCATGATTATGATTTGTGGTACCGGGCGATTCTGAACGGATACCCTCCTATTATGCTCAATCAGTCTTTAACGGCCTACCGCCGGCATGACGGCATGGGGACGATCAAACATTATGATGTCATTATGGCTGAAGCCGCAGCGACCAATGCCCGCTATCATGCCCCGCTGAGCAGCCTGATCGCTTCCATGGGCGGCTAAGCAGGAGTAAAAATAAGAAGCGGGTGCAACTAATTAAGCCCATGCTTCCGAATTGAGTTTTGCGAAGAGAATTCAGGAAGTTGATGTTATCACAACTTTTAGGAGGGAAAGCATATGTACCGGGAAATAGAAGTGAAAGACTTCCTGCCGGTCCTGCTGGAGCAGCTGAAATTCTCCGAGAGTATCCTGGATATCGGCAGCGGTACCGGTACGCTGCTGGAACGATATGAAGCGGCTGTTGTGCTGGGGCTGGATATCCACAGACCTTATCTGCTGCACCGCAAATACAAATCCCCGCATATCATTCCGGTTCATGCCGATGCCAGCCATATTGATAAGCTGTTTCTGCCGGGAACATTCTCTGCGGTTACACTGATTGATTCCCTGGAGCATTTCTCGATGAGAGAAGGCACGGAGCTGCTGCGGAAAGCGGAGATCATTGCTTCGAACCGGGTAGTCGTATTCACGCCGCGGGGGTTCTTCCCGCAGGAGGGAAAGGATCATTTCAACCTGCACGGAGAGTATTACCAGAAGCACTGGAGCGGCTGGGAGCCTGAGGATTTCCTGAAGCTGGGCTACGCTGTAACTGTACTGAAAGGCTTCCATCATGCGGAGAATCCTTCATTCCGTGAAGCGTTTGGCGAGGATCATGCGCCGCTGGATGCTTTGCTGGCCTGCAAAACAGTATAAATTGAATCGGGAAGGAGGTGAGCGCATGATTCCAAAAACCAAGGTTTCGGTGGTGATTCCCTTCTACAATTGCCCTTATGTGGATTTGGCGGTGAAGAGTGTGCTGGCTCAGAGCTACCCGGACATTGAGCTGATCGTTGTCGATGACGGTTCTACACGCTATATGGAGAAGCTTGAGGCGTACAAGGACAATATTGTGTATATCCGCAAAACCAACGGCGGTACCGCCTCGGCGCTCAACATGGGAATCAAGGCGGCCAGCGGAGCTTATTTTGCCTGGTTAAGTGCTGATGACCTGTTCCACCCGGATAAAATCAAAAGGCAAATGGAAGCCATCCGCAGCTCTGGAACCTCCTTCAGCCATACGGCCTATTACTATATTAATGAGCTCGGAGAGCGGTTCTCGGGAGTCATCAGCATGCCGTTTCATAACAGGGGTGATCTCATTGAGACCATGATGTCGGGCTGTCCGGTGAACGGCAGCTCGGTTCTGCTCGACATGGAGATTTTCAATAAGGTAGGACGGTTTAACGAGAAATTCCTGTATACACAGGATTATGATCTGTGGCTGCGTATCCTGCCGTATTATGAATGGTCCTATATCGAGGAGCCGCTGCTGGATTACCGTGTGCACAAAGAGATGGGCTCTGTCATACACAGTGAAGCGCAGAACCGGGAGATTGCTCTGGTGCAGAGCAGGCATCAAGGCATTCTGACGCAGCTGCTGAGAAAGGAGAGAGGGAAATGAGACTGACATTCCCGATTCTGACGTTGTCCAGAGGCGGTGCGCAACGGATGCTGGCCGAGCTGGCTAACCGTCTGGCGGAAATCGGCCATGAGGTGGTTGTTCTTTTACCCAGTCACGGCATTGTGGAATATGAAATGAAATGCCCCATTATCACTGCACCGGCAACGGTGCTGACCGAAGATGATTTTCCATACGGGGATGTGATCATCTCCAACTATTATACAACGGTGCCGGTTGCAGAGCGGGCCAGTAAACAGGGCAAGGGGCTGCATATCCGGCTGGCCCTATGCTATGAGCCGACTTTTTTACCCAATAATAATCTGTCGTTCGCCTCTTATAATATCACCCGCAACCTGCTTGTACTCTCACGCTGGCAGCAGGAGATCGTACGGATTAATCATGGCATTAAGGGCAGAATTGTTCCGATTGGTCTAAACCCTGATTTCACTAATACCCATTTACGCGGCAGAGGCGGGAATAAGATTGTCGTCTCGGCCATTATGCGCCGTCCCGAGGGCGGGTTCTCAGGCCACCGGGAACAGGATTATCTGCTTCAGCAGCTGGACATAGTGAAACAGCGGCATCCTGAAGTGGAGATATATATTATCACGCCACCGTCGGAATATGCTTCCTCCGAAACGCTGCAAGCGATGCTTGGGGATGGACGGTTTCAAATACGTACTCCGGGTAATGATTCTGAGCTGTCGTATCATTATAATGAGAGCGACATTTTTGTCAGCTCCAGCACCTATGACACCGGCTCATTGCCGGGGCTGGAAGCTATGCGCTGCGGTGCCGCGCTGGTCACCGTATATTCCGGGGGCAATCTCGAATACTGTGTACACGGGCATAACTGCCTGATGTCGTACCGTTACGAGAACCGGTTGGCCGAGGATGTCTCTGCACTTGTTTACAATAAAGAGCTCCGTCAGCGTCTAGCCGCGAGAGGAGAGTTGGATTCGGGGCGTTTCACCTGGGAAAGAAGCATGCAGATCTTTCAGACTGAGCTGTTTGAGATTGTATCCAAACAGGGCGTATAACCTAAAAGAACCTTCAAAACCCGGAAGCTGTACGGGGTTGAGGGTTCTTTTTTACGTTATTTTCAGAAGATCGAGAAGGAATTCATCATTTCACGGAAGGAGTGGGCATATTGCTCGAATCCAAAACGGGATACCATATGCTGCCGGCCCTGCTGGCGGATCGCTTCACGCAGCGGAATGTTGTTCATTAGCTCAAGCCCTTCGTTTACAGCCGCTTCCAAATTTCCGATCGGGTAAAATTTACCCGTAATGTTGTGGGTAATAAACGATCTGACCCCGTCAGAATCGGTGCTAAGTACAGGACAGGTACAGCAGATGGCCTCAGCTACAGCATACCCGAAGCCCTCTGTGATAGAGCTTGACAGCAGGAATCCCCCGGAACCGGCGATGGATGAGTAATATACCGGCATAATATGATTCGGAATGTTGGTGAACACACTGAGGCGGTCTTTCAGGCCCAGGGATTGCAGCTCTCTGTTAAATTGCTCCTTCTGGTCATCTGCAGCGAGATCGGGATCATGGAACATCCAGAGATGAAGATCAGGCTTGTGGAGCCGGATCTGATGGGCAATCTTCAGATATTCACTCCAGTTCTTATTGGTTTCCAGCCGTCCTACCCAGGCGATGACCGGATCGCAGGGCGGTTCACCGGGGATATGCTGGAAGGACTGCACATCCACAATGTTGGGAATGACATAACGGTGCAGCCAGGGACAGATCTCGATAAACAGCTCCAGTAAATGATCTGTGGGGGGAATCAGCACGGCATTGCAGTAGGAGCGGAGAAAAGGTACAGAATCAATAATCAGATTCCTTGCATCACTGCGCTTGCCAAGTCCCTGAGATTCATATATCAGAATACGGCCATACCCCAACCGGCGCAGACGTTCCAGCAGTAAATAGTCTGAAGTTACAATAATGGCATCATAATTATGCGTATCCAGCACCGCTTTGATCTCTGCATCCACGGAAGTGATAAACACCGGGAAGTTTGTCTGGTTGTGGCTTCCGGACCCCGGCATGAGGTAGAGCACATGGCATTCGATGCCGCTTTTCTGAAGACTCTCACACCGCAGCTTGTTAAGTGTCTCTACCCCGCCGCTTGGTACATAAAACGTGAATAAAACCTTCAAGATCACCCCTCCTGACATTAACCTTGCGGAGAAACACAGTCTGCTGTTTATAAGATACGCCAAGTTTCACTTACGCGTGACGGTTAAAGGGCGATGTGCCAAATCCTTTCAGGATAGCTTGGCAGGGCAGAGGCCATGCTAAAGCTTGTTACGCTGCAATTAACTATTCTTATGACGGGGGATGAACGGATGTTACGGTCGAAATTCGGTTTAACGGTTTCTGCTGCGCTGCTGCTGGGCGCGGTGAGTATTACAGGATGCGGTGCGAATAACTCTGCAACGGACAATACGGTGGAAACAAAAAGTGTAAGGGGGACGGACGGACGTATTCACGTCAACTCTGCGCAGAACGGAATGCGTGCGAATTCCTTCGACAGTATGGAGATGAGTGAGGAACTGGCGAATCGTGTGGCGGCCATGCCGGAAGTCCGTTCAGCCAACGTAATGCTGGTAGGCAAAAGCGCCTATGTAGCCGTAATGCTGGAAGAGGCGTCCGGAGGAGTCCATGCCAAGAGCACCCGGGGAATCCAGTCGTACAGCTATGGCAGTACAAGCGGCAGCGGTACTTCCGGAATGCTGAACGGTACGGGCAGACCGGCAGGCGGACTGGAAACAGGGATAGGTGCCGGAATGGGTGGAATGGACAACAGTGTGCGTACCGGCAGAGGAACCGTAGCCGGTAATCTGGGCATGACGGGAACAGGAGGTTCCATTGCCGGAATTCCGGGAAGCATGACAGGCACGGGTACTGTAGGCGGTACGGGCGTTGCAAATCCGGATAATTATCCCGGGAACGGCAACAACGGTATTATGTCCCGCAGTAATATGGTCGATGGACGTCATATGAAACGCGACATCGATGAAAGCATGGGCAATAACATCGGAATCCGCAGTGTAGCCCCGGGTAACGGAACCGCGATAACGGATAAGGACACGCTTACCCAGGAGATGAAGGATAAGATCGCCGCAGAAGTTAAAAAGGGGAAGACAGACCTTAAGAATGTGTATGTCTCGGCCAACCCCGATTTCGTCGAGCGGGCAGATTATTATGCGCAGGAATTCCGTGCAGGGCATCCGCTTAAAGGCTTTGCGAATGAATTCCGTACGATGGTCGAACGGATTTTCCCTACGCGCAGCGGGTATTGAGCATGAAGTAAGCCGCCCTGTCTCAATTAGGCTAGTATTCCAGAGGAATATGATGCTTATTCAGCATGAGGGCACAGTACAAGATTACACAAACAGCCAAGCAGCCACCGCTCCGAATCCGGGCCGAATGGCTGCTTGGCTTGCTTATACATATATAGAATGGATCAGGGCAGCAGACAGCTCGCAGTTTACCCGATTTCAGCCTCCAGCTTGCGTCCGCCAATCCATACTCCGCGCAGATTCAGCCCATCATCCAGCAGCAGGATATCGCCGCGTTTGCCTGCCTCCAGCGAGCCGATAGACCGCTGCATGCCAAGTGACACCGCAGGGGTAAGGCTGGCTGCCTGTGAGGCCTCCGGCAGGCTGAGGCCGATCTCCTGAACCAGATAACGGAAGCCGCGGATCATGGTCAGTGTACTGCCGGCGAGAGACTCGGGATGCTCCTTCAGCGTGGCAATCCCGCCGTTGACAATAACGGGCAAATCGCCGATGGCGTATTCCCCGTCGCTGAGTCCGGTCGCCGACATGGCGTCTGTGATCAGCAGCAGGTTATGCTCGTTCTTAAGCTGGGCGATAATGCTGATCGCTGCCGGATGAACATGAATGCCGTCGGCAATCACCTCCGCGCGGATGCGCGGATCGAACAGGACAGCACCTGCGGTTCCCGGCTTGCGGTGATGCAGCGGCGTCATGGCATTGAACATGTGCACAGCCTGATTTAAGCCGGCATCTGCAGCGGCAATAACCTCTTCGAACGTGGCATCCGTATGGCCGAGCGCTGCCGTAATTCCATGCTTCCGCAGCCACTGGATAGCTTCCAGAGCGCCTTCGCGTTCCGGGGCCAGTGTAACCTGGCGGATCATCCCCGGATACCTGGCTTCCCATTCCTCCAGCCATAACGTATTGGCCGGAACAATATGCCCGGGATTCTGTGCTCCGGGCCATTTCGGGCTGATGAACGGCCCTTCGAGATGTACGCCTGCCAGCTGGGCATAAGGCATGCCGCCTTCAGCGGAACGATAAGCATTCACTTCAGACAGCACGCGGTCAATATCATCCTTGGCGGCAGTCATAGTTGTAGCCAGCATAGATGTTGTGCCCTGAGAAGCATGGAAGCGTGTAATGGTGTCTAGTGCATCCGCATCGCTGTACATGAAGTCATGACCGGCTCCCCCATGCACATGCACATCAACAAATCCGGGAATTAGCAGTCCTTCCGGTTCAGGTGAAGTCCCCGTCTGCCAGTTAGCATAGGCTGCCGGTAGCCAGGCGGCCTCCCCGGCATATTGGATCAGGCCTTCAGCAACGGCGATTACGCCCTTTTGGATGACACCGTCAGGCGTAAGTACTTTGCCGTACAGCAGTTCACCGGATGAAACGTTTATTTCAGCCATTTTGCTGCTCCTTTATCAAGCAGGACCACTACATTCGGATGACTCTGCAGCAGCGAGGCGGGGCATTGGGTAGTAATTGGACCCTCCAGCGCATTTTTTACCGCTTCCGCCTTCTCTTCTCCGCGTACCAGCAGTACAATCTGCTTGGCCTTGAGAATACCGCCGATACCCATCGTTACGGCCTGCCGCGGCACATCCTCCAGCTTCTCGAAGAAACGGGCATTCGCTTCCAGTGTTTCCTCCAGCAGGTCAACGACATGCGTACCGCTGCTGAGGCTGGCATCCGGCTCATTGAAGCCGATGTGGCCGTTGCTGCCGATGCCGAGAATCTGCAGGTCCACAGGACCGTTATCCTCCAGCATCCGGTCATAAGCCAGGCATTCCGCATCCAGATCTGGAGCATTTCCGTTAGGGACATGGGTACGGGCCAGGTCAATATCGATATGATTGAACAGATGCTCATTCATGAAGCTGCGGTAGCTCTGCGGATGATCTACGGGCAGACCAACGTATTCATCAAGGTTATAGGAAGAGGCTTTGGCGAAGCTGACGATGCCCTTGCGGTGCATTTCCACCAGCTTCTCGTACACGCCGACCGGAGAGCTTCCGGTAGCCAGACCCAGCACGGCCTTGGGATTGCTCTGCAGCAGGCTGGCAATCAGGTTCGCCCCGGTTACTGCGAAATCTTCTTCGTTCTGGAATTTCAAAATATTCATTAAGATTGTCCTCCCCGTTTATGACGGTAGTGTTGTACATTCAGATAAGATTGCTCCAGCTTGGGAATGAAATCCCCAAACCGGGTGCTGACCATGCCGGTGAACAGAATATCGATAATATGCAGCTGGGCAATTCTTGAAGCCATGTCGCCGCGCCGCATACCCTGCTCCAGCGAGGAAGAGAACAGCGGGATATCGGCAAGCGTTGCCAGTGTGCTGCTTCCGTATGAGGTTAATGAGACAGTGGCCGCGCCGCTTGCCGCAGCACAGGTTAACGCATCGATCGTCTCCGGGGTTTCACCCGAATAAGAGACCGCAAACGCGACATCACCGGCCGCGAGCGAGGAAGCGGAAGTAATCTGCATATGCGAATCGGCAAAAGCCGTGCAGTTCACGCCGATGCGGATCAGCTTCTGGTAGAAATCCTGGGCGACAATGGATGAGGTCGCCATCCCGTACAGATCGACCCGCCGTGCCCGGCAGAGCAGATCGATCACGCTCTGCAGCCGTCCGAGATCAAGCAGCGAGGTAGTATCCCGGATGGAGGCCAGATGATTGGCCTGCATCGCCTCCACAATGAACGGCAGCGGATTGCCGGCCACGATATCCTGGTAAGAGGAGCCGCCATCCTGCGGCGAAGCATCGCTATGGGCGAGCTCAGCCGCCAGCTTGACTTTGAAATCAGGGAACCCTTTGAAATGCAGCACCTTGCAGAACCGCGTAATGGTTGCCGGGCTGATGCCGCACTCTTCGGCCAGATCCGTAATCCCCATGTGGACAATTTCTCCCGGAGAAGCCAATATGCGCTCCGCCAGCTTGCGTTCCATTTGCGACAGCTTGGGCTTGTCATGCTCCAGGGCATGCAGGATTGGAGACAAGTACTCACCTTCTTTTCTTTCTTTTCTTTCTTTTCTTTTTAATCGTGTAGTTTGTTTGTACTTATGTTGACGCTGATTTCTGTGTTTTGTGGAATGGATAAGCGGTAAATTTAAAATATTTCCTGAAATTATTTTAACTAAAATACTGATAATAAAGAAAATTATTTTCATACTCAGAATAAAACAAATCGCCCAAGGATGCAATAGTGAGTTTGCCCTAAGTGCGCGGGAGACATGCCAGCTGGAAGCGTGATAGCTGGGAAGGTGCTTATTGGGGGCCGCCTGCCGGAACATGGATGCGATGCGGGATGTACCGTACCGGCTGCGGCTGGTGATGCGATTGGGAGGGTGTGTCTGTCGGGGACGTGTCTGCCAGTGATGTGATTGCTGGAAATGCGTATGGGGGAACGGCCCTCCGGAGATATGTCCGCCGAAGATGCGCTTGTTGGGGAACGTGTCCGCCGGAGGGAGCTGCTGGAAATGCACCTGCCGTAGACGCGCCTGCTATAGACGCGTCTGATGGAACCCATCTGCTGGAGATTTGTCCGGCGAAGATGCGCTTGTTGGGGAACGGCCCTCCGGAGGGGGGGCCAGCTGGAAATGTGCCGATAAAGCATCTGCTGGGATACGTCCGTCCGCCGGGGAATTAGTTGGATTTTCGTCATTTAAACCAGTCCTATTCTGCTTTTTGATGGGTTTTAAGTGGATTTATGTTACTTAATTCTATCCATATCGTCGTCGTTTGCTATTTGAGTAAAAATAAGTGTTGTTTTTCCAACTGTGATACTGTAAACAGGATTTCTTCCATTATTAGGTGACGTTTTTCCACTTAATTCTCCTTAGCAGGCTGGGTGTAACAGTCAGGGAGAGGCTGAAAGCGCATTTGAGCTAACAATGGCATCATAGGAAGGGCAAAAGGAAGAAGCAGAGCGTGGCAGGGGACAGAGAGCAGGCGTTGGAAAGCAGAGAACAGACAACAAAGGGCAGAAAGGAGAAGCTGGGGTAAGAAATAAAGGTTAAAGGAGAGGGCAGAACAGATAATAGGAAGCAAAGGGCAGAAAATAGAGAAGAGAGAACAGAAGGCGGCGGGTAGAAGCTGGAGAGCAGTGAGCGGTGAGTAGGGAGCAGGGAGTAGAGGGGGACAATGAATATGGCGCTGGCAAAATAGAAGCTGCCATCTGCGTGTTTGAGGTCACTCACGCTGATGACAGCTGTATGTTAGTGTGTTTATTTGGTTAACCGGTTTGGTGTGCGCATTCTGCGGGAAGCTTGTCTGCCGCGCAGCAGCTCCCAGAGGATGAAAGCGAGAATGAGTATTTGCGGCACAAAGGTCTCCCAGGTCGGATACAGGCCGAGCCAGCCGATGGATGGGAGGCTGCTCTCCGCATGTGCCGGTATTTTGCCGGCTACCTGGAGCGCGTGGATGCTCTCACCAAGGAAGCGGAACACGAGATAATAGATCAGCACTGTGGCGGTGCGGAAGAAGGCGGCAATCGGCAGTCTGGCGCTCAGTGCAATGATTGCGTAGCCGAGAACGATCAGTACTGCAAGTGCGCCGCCAATCCCGAGCAGCAACTGGGAAGTAGCGATAGCAGGAGCCATGCCTGCATAGAAGATAGTTGTTTCCGCTCCTTCGCGCAGGATTGCCAGCGCAGCGATGAAGAACAGGTACCATAGATTGCCTTTGGCAAGCGCACCCTGCATCTGGCGGTCCACATACTTATTCCAGGCGGCCGTACTGGATTTACCATGCAGCCAGCGGCCGATGGTGAGCATCATGACCACGGCGACCAGACCGGCAATGCCTTCGATCAGCTCACGTGCTCCTCCAGAGGCTACCTGCGAGATGGTATAGGTTAGCAACACGGCGATGCCGATGCTTCCGGCCAGCCCCACCGCAGCCCCGGACCAGACCCAGCGCCGGGCCGCGGGTTCTGCTTCTCTGCGCAGATAAGCGAGCAGAGCGGCGAGCACAAGAATCGCTTCGAGCCCCTCACGCAGCAGAATGAGTGCCGCATCCCACGCAGTATACGTCTGTTCTCCGGCCAGCGGAGTCAGCTCGGCGAGCATATTGTCCAGGATCTCCAGTGCCCCGGCAAGCTTTGGAGGATCGGAGAGCAGGTAGCCGGTGACGGCGGTGCTCTCATTCTCGATATTGGCATAGACTTTGGGCGAGGCAATCTGCACGGCGCCTTCTGCCGACGGCCAAGCTGTGATGAACTGCTCCATTACCGCGGCTGCTGCCGGACTGTCTCCGGCTTCGGCGGAGGCTGCAGCTTTGTTCAGGTAGCTGATCAGCCCTTCAATAGAGGCCGGTTCTGCTGGCGCACTACCCGTATCGACCGCCTTGCCCTCGCTGTAGCCGGACAGCAGCGCAACCAGCGCCTCGGCTTCCGCCAGCGCGGCTTCTTCGCGGAGCGGCTCAGCCTGCAGCGCAATGCGCAGCAGGCTCATCTTCGTCTCCAGCAGGCCGTAGACGGCGGGATTGTCCCCCCGGATGCCGCGCTCCGCCGGCGTCCAGCCGTTCACGACGGCGCGGTAGGCTTCCGCCGCCGCCGTCCAGTCGGCGCTGCGCGCCGCATCCCGCGTGCGCTCCGCCGCGGGCAGCAGCTTCGCCGCCGCTGCGCGCCCGGCGGCGCCTGAGTCACCGCCGCCCCCGTCTGCGGCGGCGGTGATGTACGCGTCCACGCTTCTGGCGAGCGTGGACAAGGCGGCCTTGGCGGGCGCTCCGCCGCCGGCCGCAAGGGCCTGCGCCGCGGCTGCCAGCGCGGCGTCGACTTCAGCTGCCGGACCGGCGAGTGCCGGGTCCGGCGTGCCTTCGTTCGCGCTGCGCCACAGCGCCGCGAACGATTCCACATCGGCCGCCGCCGCATCCCAGCGGCTCTGGCCGGACTCTACCAGCGCGCTGCCTACAGGCGGCAGCAGCTCATCGAGCGGCGCGCCTGACGCAGAAGCCGGCGCGCCGGGCAGCAGCAGAAGCAGGCAGATCAGCAGCAGCGCTGCCCGGATCTGCCGCCATGGACTGATTTTAACCGTTATGATCATCGGGATCATTCCCTTCGCGAATAGGCATGCTATTATCTTTCCTCTATAGAAGGCGGACTTAAGTGTTGCGTCTGAAGCGTGGTTGTCACTGTAGTGAACATTGGGACTTCGGAGCGGCAGTAACTGTTGTACCTGATTCTCCGCTAACAATCCTGCACGAAATACAACATTTCTTTTGAAATATCGCCCCTAAACTAAAATTGTTGTATGAAATGCAGCATTCCACCGGTTCCAGGCTGGTAAACGAAGCGATTGTTGTATTTCATACAACAATCCGTCCAATTAGGCAGGAAACTAGTTATTCGAGTTGTACCCAGTGCAACATTTTGCCTGATTCCGTTTGCCGCCGTGCCAGCTGCCAGCCGCCCCTCCATTTACTCAATCCCGCCGATACTCCGTTTCTTTCCGCAATTTCCCTGTCACACATCCTGTTCTCTAATCTCCAGTCTGCTCCGGATTATTTGTTCTTGATCGTTCGTCCCACAACTCGTTCATCCCGCAATTTCCGCGACGCACTTTCCTGTTCTCAAATCTCCAGTCTGCTCCGGATTATTTGTCCCTGAACATCCGTTCCATATCGTTCATCCCGCTGATTCTGGTCACACTGCGCAGCCTTACGAACCCGGATATATCCAGCGCCGAATTCAGCGTCATTTCCTCACGCTGAATCCGGACTTAGCTATATCTGTCCGTCACCCCAGCAGCGTCTCCCCAATATAACCACCTTCCCGTACTCCGGGGAAGCAGGCAAATACGGCGCTGCCGGTATGGACCATATATTCATTCAGCCGGTCATTCTTCGAGAGGCGCTGCTGAATGCTCACGAACTGCTTCACCAGATCCTTCTGGAAGCTGATGAAGACCAGCCCTGCATCCAGCTGTCCGGTTTTGAGATCCATGCCGCTGGAATAGGAGTAGGAGCGGCGCAGCATTTTGACTGAACCGTCCCCATGGGCGAGGGCCGAATGGGAATCCGGCGGAATGACAGGCTTGCCGCTGGCATCCGCCGCCTCCAGATTGAGCTCGGCGAATTCATCCCGCGCTCCAATCGGAGCGCCGCTCTGCCGGTGACGCCCGAACGTTGCTTCCTGATCGCTGAGGGTAGAGCGGTCCCAGACCTCAATACGAAAGCGAACACGGCGCAGCGCGAGATACGTGCCGCCATTCATCCAGGCTGGGCCATCGCCGCTTCCGCTCCAGACGACACTTCGCATCTCGGCGTCATCGCTGACGTCGGGATTGCCCGTGCCGTCCTTGAAGCCGAGCAGATTACGCGGTGTGCCGCCTGCCGGGTCGGCGCTGCCGGTGCGCTGGAAGCCCTCCTGCGTCCAGCGCAGCACGGCTGTGCCCCGGGCGATGCGGGCCAGATTGCGGATGGCATGGAACGCCACCTGCAGATCGTCGGCGCAGGCCTGCACACAGAGATCGCCGCCGCACCACTGCGGCTCCAGGCTGTCTCCCGTGAATGCCGGGAGATCGGTGAAGGAGGCCGGCCGTTTCGCAGCCAGTCCGAACCGGCTGTCAAAGAAGGCAGGACCCGCCCCGAAGGTAAGCGTACATTTGGAGGGGGTAAGACCATCGGCCTCGCCGGTGTCGGCAGGCGGAAGATTGGGATTGTCGTTCACGCTGCCGATCAGCGTACCGGCAGTAAGGGCAGCAGCGGCGGTGGTCCAGGCCTCCAGCAGTTTTTTGACCTCGCTGAGCTTGGTTGTTGTCAGATCAAACGAGGCGAAGCACAGGAAATTCTGCGCAGGCGTAATGATTCCCGCCTGATGATTCCCGTAGAATGGAATAATGTCCGCTCCCGCGTGTTGCGGGGAAGAGAGTGCCTGTCCCGGCTGCCCGGCTGCTTTGCGTGCCGCCAGAATGCTGCCTACCCCGCCGCCGCCGAGCAGCAGGCCGAGTCCGGAGGCGCCAGTAAGCCGCAGCATATCGCGGCGGCTTAGTTTTTTATCGAATAATAGCTGATCTTTAGAAGCATCCTTGGAGAGAACGCTCTCTGTCGCGGGAGTTTCCCGGGAAGTCCTGTCTTTCTTTTTCATACCGTCACACTCCCAGAATAGTTCCCATGTTGGATAGAGGCTCAGCTAAGGCGTCCAGATTCTGGCTTAACGTCCGGACCTCAGCTTCTTTCAGCGTTTCGTAGGAAACGTAGCCGTCACCGGATTTGAACGGTGCCAGCTCATTCAGCAGTGCGGTGAACCGCTCGCCGATCGTTTGCTCCAGCGCAGGGTCTTTTTTGGCCAGCTCGGGTTTCAGCAGCTCATAGATCTTCTGGGCACCTTCTACATTGGCGACAAAATCATACAAATCCGTGTGGGAATAACGTTCCTCTTCACCGGTTACTTTGGAGGAGGATACTTCATTCAGCAGCTCTACAGCTCCGGTAACGAGCAGGTTGGCGTCAATCTCAGCGGTTTCCACCTTGGCGCGCAGCAGCTGCGCATCCTTCAGCAAACGGTCCGCGACATCAGTCATTCCATCTGTGGTATTGTTCTGCCAGAGGGCCTGTTCAATCTTATGGAAGCCGCGCCAGTCCGCAGCGTCAACATCGTTCTCGCGGGCATCAATATTGGGGTCCAGATCTCCGAGCGCTTCAGCAATGGGCTCAATCCGTTCATAATACATGCGTGCCGGAGCATACAGCGCCTTGGCGTCTTCAAGCTTGCCTGCTTTCACCGCATTGGTGAAGCCTTCGGTCTGTTTCACGAATTCGTCGCATTGTTCAATTACATATTTCCGGTACTCGTCGATGGCCGTGGTGAAATCCGCCGTAGCGTCAGCAGCAGTTGAATCTGCAGTTGCGGCAGGTGTACCGGTTGACACATTGCCCGTCTGGGCTGCGGCATTATTCCCGGAGGTATTGCTGTTATTGCCGTTGTTGCCATTATTATTGTTATCATTGCTTGCACAGCCGGCAAACAGGAGGGAAGCCGCAAGCAAACCCGCGGGTACTGCATAACCTATCTTCATTCTGTTGGACACCCCTTTTGTTTATGTAAATGATAATCGTTATCAATGATGGACCTATCATAAATCTCCATCCAGTACCTGTCAATAAAAATGTGATAATTATCATATCCATGCTGACCCGCACAATTTAAACACCAAAAACGCCTCCCGACAGGCGGAAGACGCAGTTTAATTTTTTGAGTATATAGGAATATATACTTTTTCATATGATAACTTATCCTTCAAGTTCCCCTGAAACGGTACCGTCCTTTAAACAGACAGCATAGCTGTTTCTACTTGATTCCTGCACGAAATACAACAATTTACTCCTAAAAACGGCCGAACTCAAGAATTGTTGTAGAAAAGGCAGCAATTCCTCTTGTTCCAGCAGAAGATCGGGGGAATTCCTGTATTCCGTACAACATTCCTCCCGGACACCCGGGTATTCATGAACCGGAGTTGCACTACGTACAACATTATGCCTTTTTACAGGCCGAAGGCAAAACTTAACTATCTTACTCTAAGCTCGCTCTGCTGCCGGGTCCCAGAGTCAACAGCGTAAACCCGGGCGGAATGCCTGGTATACGCAATGTTTTTTAAACGTTCCGCCACATTGAAGTTTATAGCATTCGTGACAGCGCTGGATTAACTCAGCACGAATTATTCCGCGTACCTGCCGGCAATAGACCGTTTGGTTAGGAAACAAGCAGTGATCGCAGATTACTTATTCTACACCGTGGACCGCTCAATAATCCGGTAATCCAGCTTGCGGTAGACCGGGTAAGGGTTGTCTGAGCTAATCTGCTCATGAATAATACGGAAGGCGGATGCACCCATCTCATACAGGTGGTTATCTATGGTGGTGATCTCCAGCAACCGGCCGATCGGCTGGTTATCGAAGCCCATGACAGCGAGGTCTCCGGGGATACTAAGACCGGCTTTGCGCGCCTCAATCATCAGTCCGGCTGCCACATGATCTCCGGTAATAATCATAGCTTCAGGCCGCTTCGGCATCTCCAGCAGCGACCGTGCCACGGCCGCTCCGTCTTCTTCCGTCGTGCAGTCATAGATCATCCATTCCTCCTGAAAAACCAGCTTGTGCTCAGCAATGAATTCGCGAAAAGCGGTCTGCCGGATAGAGGCGCTGCTGCCATTCTGCCTGCCTTCGCAATAGCCGATGGTGCGGTACCCTTTGCCCTTCAAATACTGCAGCCCCTGCCGGAAAGCCGCATAATGCTCAATATATACAGAGGAATAACGGCGCTGCCCGCTGTCCTGGCAGGTTACAACCGGACCGTACGCGGTATACTCCTCAATCAATTCAGGCTTCAGCGCAGTCGATACAATGACCACACCGTCGATTTCTTTATTGCGCAGCATCTCCAGCACTTTAATCTCTTCATCTGGCAAATAATTGCTCTGGCACAGGATCAGCCGGTATTGCGCGAGCAGCGCCTCATGGGCAAGACCATTCATAATAATCGAGAAATAAAAAGCATTGATATACGGAAGAATCACCGCCACTGTACCGGTACGTCCGGTAATCAGGTGGACGGCGTTCATATTGCGGGTGTAGTTTAACTGCTCAATCGTATCGAGGACGGCGGCTCTTTTGTCTTTGCTGACATAAGGATGATTATTCAGCACCCGCGAGACGGTAGTTACGGAAACTCCGGCAATCCGGGCGATTTCTTTAATATTAGCCATGGCGTATGCTGCCCCCCCGAGTCAGGATTGGAATGGTTTTATTTTACCATAGAAATTTTCACATTTTCGCATATAAAAAAGCTTGCTATGGAATCCATTTCATAAATTACACTGGGGTTGTTAGCAGCCTTACCGGATTAAGCCGGCGTGACCGAAAGGGCGTGACGGACCGGTAAAGTTTGCGGCTTCACGCTGCGGGCGGACGCAGTTCCAGCAACATTTTTTTGCCTAAGCATTACTTAGCAGTGTGTTTTCTATAAACTTTGCCCCAACGGATGACGCCCTTAACACTAGGAGCTGAAGCCGTTTTTATTATGCGTTTTGGTCAAGAATGCCAGGGTTGTCCCCGATCCGCGTCTGTCCCCGCCCAAATTAATGCTGCAACAGCACCATTAACTGCCACCCTACATAGTATGGTTTGACTGTATCCCTTTACCTTGTTATACCAAACAAACCCAGAGCAAGGAGGGGTGACACCATTGAAAGGGAACGAACATCATAGCAAATTTCTGTTGACGCATCGTGAGCGCGAAGTATTCGAGCTTCTAGTGCAGGACAAAACTACACGGGATATTGCAGGACTGTTATTCATTAGCGAAAAAACCGTCCGCAACCACATTTCCAAGGAGATGTGGTTTGAAATACACTTAAATTTTAATGTCAAAATTCCTTGGTATTACTAACGTTTTGGCAATCCAAGTGAGTAAATGCGCGTATGAGAATACTTTTCTTTCACCAGTTACAAGGGATGTGATAATATGGTATAAGTTGGATTGTGGTGATTTGACATAAGGCTGAAACATTAGCTTCAAAGTGATCATGCCTGAGTCACAGTTCAATTAAATAATGTACATAATAATGGAGGAACATAATGTTTACAGCAGCCGAGAAGGAAGGTTTTATAAAAGTATTTGAAACACTAAAATTATTTAAAAGGATAACATCCAATAAATTAGCGCAAGATGAGCAACAAGATGGTCAGGACATAGTTAAAGAACTTTACGTGGATCTCTTACCAAACGATGGTATATTAAGAAAATTGTTATCGAATAATACCTTTGTACTTGTAGGTAGAAAAGGAACGGGTAAGTCTACTTTGTTCGCGAGAGCTCAATATGATATTGCGTCTAAAAAATCCAATTTATCGGCGTATATTAATGCGAAATCTATAGTAGATGATATGAAAAATAAAAACAACGCAATAAAACTTCCTAACTTGGAAGAAGTATTGGAGTCAAATCAGTTGGAGAGGCTTTTGCTGGTTAGACAATTTAGATGAATTATTTAAAAGTATCGTTGATGATTTGAAGAAAGAAGAAAAGGGTTTTTTTGAGAAAGTTCAATCAAAATTTAGAGATAACAAGATTGAACAATTAATATCCTCAATTAAGGAAAAAATAGATAATCCTACCTTATTTAAGATAAATAGTGTACATATAGAAAAGAGTAAAATAATTGAAACACATAAAAATTCAATTTCATCTGAAGTGGGTGGTGAAATTGGAGGACTGAAGGAAATCCTAATAAAACTTTATGGAAAACTAAGTTCCACGAGAGAAAAAAGTAACGGCAGTGAAAATGAAAATATTAATGTTTTTGCTCGGCTTTTTGATATTGGGGAGATTATAGAAAAAATAAAGGAATTATTATTAGTGACGAAGAGAAGTAGATTGTTCATCTTTATTGATGATTTCTCGGAACTATCTAAAGATGATATGGATATTTTTTTTCAGACAATAATTAATCCAATATATAATTCAGCAAGAGATGAATTAGTATTAAAAATAGCTGCTTATCCTGGTCGGATTTCTTATGGTGAATTGGAAGCGGGTAAGTATGATTATCAATCGATTGATGCATTTGAATTATATGGGAGACATTATATTGATCTTGAGAAAAAATCAAGTGATTTCATCAAAAGGCTTCTTGAAAACAGAATTTCTTACTTTTGTGATTCCACTCTAGAAACGTTTTTTGATCTCAAAGATATACAAATTGATGAATATTGCCTGTTGTTATATGAAGCAACAATAAATATTCCAAGAACTTTGGGACATATATTAAGTTTTTGTTATGACAACGCTATTGTTTATGATAAACAGATTAATAAGGTGACAATATTAGAAGCAATTGAAAACGTTTATGATAAAATAACTAAAACTTACTTTGGAAAAGAGTATAAAAGTTTAGGGGTTTATGAGGAGAAAATTGATATTTACAGCCAATATCAGTTACTGGATTCATTATGTGATAAATCATTAGAACTAAAATCAGAATTACCTAGAACTGGGAACTCGCACTTTTCAGCTTTGGAATATGCATATTCAAGTCATTTTCAAGTAGCGCTAAATCTTGCATCATTTTTAGATTCTCTTGAATTAAATGGTTTAATTCATAAAGTGAGTATACTTGCTCAAAAGGGAGCCAGAGAAGGGCAAAATCCAGATGCATTTATTTATTCACTGGATTATGGACTTTGTCTGAATAAAAAGATTTTATATGGAAGACCTGAGAGAAGTACAAAGTATACAAAGTATTATCAACAAAGAAGATTTGATTACAGTCATTCCATTTTGCAATCGTTATCCGCAAACAAAAGGATTATTTGTAAGGAATGTAAAGCAGAATATGACATATCCGAATTACCTAACATTGAAAAATTTCACATGATGTGTGAAAAATGTGGACAAAAGAGTTGTGAAATAGTATACAACCAGCAATTGAAGGATTTAGTGTTGGAGAATTTAGATAAAGCCTTATATCAGAAAGAAGAATTAGATGTGCTACACGTAATTGGTTTATTTAATGATAACCCTGAAATAAAGCTCTATCCTTTAGTAATAGGCCAAGAAATGGATACAACTTATCAATCAGTAGTTAGAATTGCAAAAGAATTGATTGAAGTTGAACTTCTAACAAGGGAGATTGATTCTGGGAATAGAAATAGGCCGTATTATAAATTGACAACCAGAGGTAAAGAAGTAATTCAAACTATATTCTAGGATTTTGAATTTCTAGCGTGCTTTTTATGGAGTTAATTGGTCTGAGAAGTTATTCTTACTACAGCGATATAATAAGGAGCCGTGTGAAGATACAAGGCTCCTTATTTGTCATATCATATAAAGGCGCATCTAAGGATGTAGGAATGTATTTTTGGCACGGTTAATAACCAGAAATTTAAAATCCAAATAACTACATGAAAAGTGATTGGCCTATTTCTGAATTCAATACACTTTGTTCGTATAGAATCTCGTTATATCCATTTTGAATAAGTAACATCAATAGTAAATTCCTTGAACCTCTAACAAGACGGACTTACAATACTTCGTAGAAAATAAGAAAGCATTCATGCTAAAGCAAAATACGGGTGTTTTTTTCATTTAAGTGAAAGTATTTTCATCATATTCTTTTTAAGAAGAAGCAGAGTATTGGTTCTCAAAACCGATGGAACCCTTTGAGGTTGGGACAGAATATGGGCGGCAAAGATGATACCTTTGGTGCGGGCATGTATTCGTATTGGCCGCTGGATGTGTGTCAAGGTCGCACCTTTATCCGTTTATACTCTAATTATGTGATGGACGCCGCAGGCAAAGGTGTATCAGTATACACCTACCGCCAAAGGGGATTACCTCAACTATGCTTACCAATATGCGCGGTGCGAATTTTGATTACGCACTTTATCAAATGGATTTCTCTACCAAGAACGAAGCCATACTCGGAAGTCGGTCATTTACTCAGTCCGACGCAGGCGCTTTCTCGAAATGAAATGGCAGTGTTGGTCGCTAGGAGCTGCTTGACACTGAGTGGTAAAGCTGTTCATAGCGGATTTGCGGGTCAAGATCAAATTGGACTCTTTTCTGAACAGGTTCAAGCCGTGATGGATCAAGAGCTTCTCAAGGGAAAGACCAAAAATGAGTTCAATCCGACAGGCACGAAACTCGCGCGGAATTTTCGCTAATGATATATCGGTTGCTTCTCTTAAGCGACATTCAACTTTCTGATTAAAAAGCACAGCAGGAGGAACTCCTCTTGCCGTGCTTTTTAATCTCTAAGGTTTCTCACTAGAGCTCCCAATAAAACTGTGTACTTATGGATTAACATAAAATATTTTCAAAAAGTACAATGGGTAAAGTTTGGACTACGTACCTTTTGAATACTGTTCCTCAGCAAGCTTTTAAAGACCCGTCATACTTATTCGTGATATTAACGGATCGAAGAATTCGACATACTAACTGGTGAAAAATAAAATCATAATACCCCCAAAGCAGTTTCAACTAATCAGAGACTGCTATTTTGAATTGGTTAATATCTATAATCAAATCCATAATGCGCTCCACCCATTCACCGAGATAGTTAAAATTAGATCACCAATTCGCCGAGAAATGTTTATGAACGGAAATGATTGTCTAAACTAATGAATAGGAAAACCCATGTTCCTTATGGGACAAGCGCTTTTTCGCCGTTCAAACCTCGGTTTGTAGGTGAGAACGGCATGCCGATCCTACCTACAAACCGAGGTTTGAAATATGTTGTCCACCTATTCACCGATATTGTAGGAAAATTAAAACTCCCCAATTTCATGGAGAGTTAGCGATTGTTTAAATCAATTCTGTTGGTTATATAAATTCCACCGTCATTGTCAATTTCAATTTTTTCAAAGAGGAGAAGTAGCAACTTGCGAACTTGGTGGGACTGATCTTTATTAATTGGCAATGTATCGTCTAAAAAGTGATCCCAGTGATTTGATTCAAGTTCTAGGATTTCCAACCTTTTTATTGCGTCAGAATTTCTTTTTAAATTTAGATGAGTATCTGCGATATCATTCGTTAATATAGAGGATAAGGTTTGTAATACATCTATTGCTATACGATCACTTTGAGTTACGAGTAGAGGGTGCAACTGATATTGTGTAGCATCAAGATCCTGTCTTAGGTCTTGTAACTTTTGATACAAACAACTCCTTTCGACTTCAAGTTCCTGTTTCTGGCTTATGTAGAATTCTTTGATCCTTTCTATGATTAAATCGCGCTGTTCAATGTTGTTGTTTAGGATTACAGACTTCTTAATGTAGTTTATAAGGTAGTCATCTAATTCATTTGATACTATTCGGATATGACAATCCGAGGTTCTACCGCAACAATATATTTGATCTCCGTATTGACCACTAGATTGATTTTTAGTTAGCAGTGGCTTTCCGCATTGTCTACATTGAATAATATCTTTAAAAAGATACGGTGTTGAGAAATATTGTGGATTGCTAATTTCACGTGTTTTTCTTTTCATGTATAAATCGTAACAGTATTCCCACTCTACAAGCTCAATTATTGGGTCCAATTCTTTATATCTCTCCATAATCCATTCGTCACGATTTGTTGTAGAATTTCTTGATCCTTTTTTGCGTTTATGAATACTAAGGTAGCCGCAATAGATTGGATTTGTAATTATAGATTTCGCCCGTTCTTTGCTCCATTGTTGTCCCGAAAGGGGATGGTGAATATTCAAATAAGCAGCAATGGAGTTGAAACCCAAACCTCCCTTATACTGCTTAAATATTTCTCTGATAATTTTGGTTTTGTCCTTCTCAAATTGTAGTACTTTCATTTTTAATACATCGTCATATTGATAACAAACTCCAAAAGGGGGTTTCCCTCCTGTCCATTTACCATGAAATACAACTCTAGAATAAATACTATCTTTCATCCGAACACGTATATTATCAGCCTCGATTTTACTGTAATTATCCCTTATTGCATTACTTAAAATGTCCTTATTACTATAAACTTGGTTTGAACTACTTAAGTATACAGATACTTGGAGATCCGCAAACCATTTACGCAATCGAAGATGCTCTAATGGATCTCGCGCCAGTCGATCATGATTATAGACAACAATAAAATCATATTCTTTGTTCTTAACAGCTTTGATAACTTTCATCAAAGCTTCCCGCTTAGTTAATGGAACACGAGTTGCAGAAATTTTTTCTACATATTTTTGAAGGTCGATGGTTACATCACAATAATTTTTTTCTCTAAAACCTTTGCAGGAATCAATCTGCATTTGCAGGTCTTGCTCCTGAGAAGACACCCTTCCATAAAATACTCCCTTTTTATTCCGTAATTGCTCCTGAAGAACTGAGGTCATCAATAATTCCTCCTATATATTTATCGCTAAGTAAATTAGGGATTTTTAATATCACAGCTGGTTTCCCACCGCAATCCACAACAATGGTGTCAACAATATCCTCAATAAAACGTGACTTGGCTTCAGGATCTAATTCATTGAATGTGTGGAGCAGATCTTTATTTGCTTCCATTGAAAGTAATAAATTACTTTCAATTTCAAGCCTAGAGTTGGATTCATTCAATTTTTCTTTAATGCGTATCAATGCACCACGGGCTTCATTGCACTGTAGGAGGAGAGAGTTTTTAACAGAGGGATCTTGCGCATTAATGAATTGTTTTGTTAAATTTGAAAAATTATTTGTAAGCTTGTTAAATCTCTCATTAAGCCCTGCGCTATAAAACTTTCGGAGTTTGACATGTAGCTTTTGAATATTCTTTAAATATGGCTTTCCCTTAATCAGTTCAGTGAAAAATTTAATGCAATGGTCAACGACAAGTTGTTCAATTTGTTGCTTATCCAGACTGATTTTATGCTTTTTACATACATAACTGCATTTCTGGAGATTAGGCTTCAAGAGGTGGCCTTCATTGGAATCATGTAGGCATTGATCACATTTTAATATGTTGCTAAGAAAAAATTCTTTGTTTGATAACTTATTTCCTTTAGGAACACGCTTTTTTGGAATCAGTTGTTCTAATGCACTTTGCGCTAGGTTCCAGTTCTCCTCGGAAATGATTTTCAATTCAGGTGAGTATCTAGTGCTGGGGCGCTCATGAAATTGATACTGTCTCTGGAGGAGTCCTTTATATAGAGGTTGCCGAATGAGCTGTTTTATGTGTTCAGTTTCCATAGGGTCACCATTTTTACTTCTAGTAAGTTTAAGCTTTACCAAGTGACTTCTGAATTGATCCATCGTTTCAAAGGAGTTTGTTAATAGTTCGTTGTAGATTTGCTCCACAACTTTGACAGCAGGTGGATTTAACTTAATCGTTACTGTTTTTTTTACTTTACCGAACTTATCAGGCTTTGAAATATCTGATTCATGTCTTTTATAACCAAAGGGGAGTCTTGAGGGAATTAATGTGCCTTCACTAAATTTAGATGCATTCGTATCTGCTAGTCGCTGCTTTAATTGAATATCTTCATGTTCAGCAAAAGATGCTAATAAGTATTCAATTGTGAAAGCTTGAGGTGTAAAGAACATGGGAAACTCATTAGATGCGCTAAAGTAGACAGTGACTTGGTGTTGTTTAAAAACTTCATAAATTTCCATGTATTCCTCAGTTCTTCTTGCAAGTCGATCTCTTTTATAGACAATCAAGCTTCCGATAAGACCAGCTTTAATATCAGAAAGTAATCTAGATAAAGCTTCTCTATTTTCAATTGATTTTTTTCTGGCAGAAGTATCAGAATCATTGTAAATTTCATCAATGGTGAGCGAGTTCTTTGTTGCACAGATGTACGCCTGGTCTTTTTGAAGTTGTATTGAGTTATCCTGGTAAATATCAGCTGAATTTCGCATATAAACTGCAGTTTTACTTACCGAAAACATTAATTATTCACTCCTTCAAGGACCATCAATTTTGGATTTTAAATGCTTTATTAGCAATTCCGAGTACATATCTATCCAAAGCATTGCCGCATTAGGATCATGTACGAATTGAACAGATTTCATAGATAGTGGTTGCGTTGGTTTCTTTTTAGCCATGTTGTATATTCCTTTCATAGGTGGTGAGTGTGTTGAAAAATTTCGGACAACAAATCCGAGTAGTGAGAGAGCAGAGAAACATAAGCTTAAATAAATTTGCGAAGGAACTTGAAGTTTCGCCAGCGTATTTAAGTAACTTAGAGAATGGAAAAACCGACTCCATTAAGCTAGAAGTACTATGGAAGCTTCAGAGTCGGCTCCAAGTGTTAGGGCTAGAGTGTACTGAAGCTGATACGGAATTTCAGTATCGATTAAATCGAGTTACTCATAATTTAATACAACTTGAGAAACATCAGCCTGCCTTCGCAAATTATTTATTAGAGATAACCGAAAAGGGAATTGACGTTTACCTGAAAAGCTAATTTAGATCGTTAATGTTATATTGTCCCTCTGTGAGGAAACTATGCATAATCGTAAATGATTGTTTACTGAAGTGTATGATGTTTAGTGTCTAATTCGAGGAACTGACTGAATAATCGTTAAATTACTTTTATCAATGGTAGGTCCGTATTTTTTAGGTCTTTGTGGTTTAATATCATCCACACCTAATTGTTTCTTTATATCATTTAAATATTGTAGAAAAGTCATATGTTCTGCTCCAATGCTTGAAGAGACTGACTGGGGTGATTTTAATGAAAAGGGGTTTGGATCAAATTAAGGAACAGAGTCATCGTCATTCGGCACTTCTACTTCGGAGTCTGAATTACTGTTCGGATTTTCATCATGGACATGATCAGGAGTTGTTACAGAAGATTTAGGTTTATTCTTTTTATTGTACGATCCTCTAGCATTGTGCTTCAGTAGAAGATCTTTTTCTAATTTAGCTAAAGCTCGTGTATTTTGCTCCATTAGATCGGTATTTTCTTTAACCGTTAGTGTTAATTCGGCGATTAGCATATTGTTGGTAGATACTTTAGCCAAAAGATCCTCATATCTAAGCTGCAATTCATCAAATTTTTGCTCATGATTTACATTAAACTCATTTGATGATTTGATCTGAGTCTCATAAGGGGGGAGAGTAGGGGCTAATTTTTCATTCTCAGTAATTGTTTTAATAATGAGGTTTCTAAACGCCTGATTGATCTGAGTAGTGAGATCATCCATTAGTCTTAATTCAAGAGCGTATTTTTGGATTCCTGTATTTTTTCGATTACTATGCAGCGATAATGCTGCCTCCAAGAATGTATCTGCATCAATACCGTTATACTGTAACAAGTGTTCAATTTGTTCTGAAAATTTGGACAAGTGTATCACTCCCTAATATCATTATTACTACAATCATATGCTTGGTCTTATGAAGGACGAACATCAATATGGGCAGAGTGCATATCTAATTTCGTACAGTACATTCTAATCGTTTACTTACATAAATTAACGTTCACGACATCGAATGACTTAATAAAGCTTAGGAGAGCCTAATTCCCATAAGGAGTTGGGCTTTTCGCATTGGAAACCAAAAGGTCATAAATTCTATATGGAATAGGACAATCTTATTGAGTAATAGGCATTACCAAGAGGTGATGTCTGTGCAGCTCAAAGTCGTGTTTAAGACCATTGAAAAGGAAAAGTCACTTGAGAAGATCATTGAAGAATTGATTGATGATACCATTCGGAAGGTGCTCGTCAATCATCCAGGCATAAGCTATAACAGGGAGACCTCGAAGGACAGTCTACCATGATGAATCAGGTGATATTTAAATGATAAATCCTAATGTAACGGCTATATATGTACGTGTGTCAACCACGAAGGATTCTCAAAAAGACAGCCCCGAGCACCAAAGAGGGCTTTGCGAAGAGAAGGCTAGAATACTTGATTTGGATGTACAGTATTCTTACGAAGACCGAGATACAGGAACGTCCATCGTCGCACGGGAAGAAATTCAAAAATTAATCCGTGATGCCAAAGCTAAGTTTTTTGGGACGATAATATTCGCGTCGTTATCTCGTTTCTCAAGGGATACGCTTGACTCACTTAACTTAAAGAGAATCTTAGTTGATGCATTAGGCATCCGATTGATTTCTATTGAAGAGGGCTTTGACTCGCTGAAGGATAATGATGAACTTAAGTTTCAGATTATATCGGCAGTAAACCAGAAACTCAGCGAACAGATCAGTCTTTCATCCAAACGTGGGATTAGGCAGTCTGCTCTAAAAGGAAACTTTACAGGCAGTGTTGCTCCGTTTGGATATAGAAAAATATTGAATGGTGATAAAAAGACACTTGTACCTGATGAAAATGATAGCTATATCGTCGAACTCATCTACCATTTATATGTATCCCGTAAGATGGGCGAAAAGGCAATCGTAAAATATCTCAACGAAGAGATGGAGATTCCTTCTCCAAAAGGAGGAGTCTGGGGAATTACCACTATTCAGAGGATTCTCACTAATGAGGTATACACAGGTCAGAATGTGTTTGGGAAATACGAAGTGAAAAAGGTTTACAACGACATTAACAATATGTCTGACCGAAGTAGAAAACAAGTGCAGCGCGACAAGACTAAGTGGGAAAGATCTACCGAACAAACTCACGAAGCGATCATTGATAAAGAAACATTCGAACTTGCCCAAGAGATTCGTTTGAAACGTGGTGGAGGAAGGCGTGGGGGCGTTAGAAATCGAGTGAATGTATTTGCTGGCATGATCTTTTGTAAACATTGTGGGGCGTCTCTAGTGAGTTGTAAGGGGAAGTCGAGAAAGGACGGCCCAGTATATAGATATTTGATTTGCTCAACTAGGAGACGGCAAGGAGAGATGGGGTGTGTCAACAATGCGTGGATACCTTATAACAACTTTAGAGATACCATCATCAATGAAGTGAGTAAGAAGTTGAAGCAAGTTATAAATGTTGAGTCTACAACGAGTGAAAGCAAAGATAGAATTCTGAAGAGAAAGTCATCTAATGAAATGGACAAGGATCTTAAAAAGTTGGAGAAGGCTATTCAAGGGAATCGTAAGTTGCTATTCGAATTGAGGAAACAGAATATGCTTGGAGAAATCGACGAAGAACAATATCAGTATGAAAAACTACAGTATGAACAGGAAATTGCTTCGCTGCAATCAGAGCTAACAAAAGCATCTCAAAACAAGGAAGAACAAATCAATATGGGTAAAGTATACGACGAGATTAGAGTAGCATTGGAAAGCCTTATTGAACTTGATTTTGATCGCTTGGACGAGATGAGACTTGTCTTATTCAAATTGATTGATAAATTGGTTGTAAGCGTCGATGGGGAAGTGGAGATTTATACACCTTTAGGGCAGTTGGAATCGTAAGCCATTCAGAAGTAATTCTTAGATATTTTATTGCTAAGGTATCTCCATATTTCGTACCAACCATCTTTTATAACTAAATTTAAATTTCGGATTATTTTTTGAGCCATAGGGTTCTTATTTTAGCAAGCTTACGCTTTGAACGTAAGCTTGTTTTTTTATAATGGCATATTGTGGAGAATAGGATAAAATAGTATTGAGTTCTAATAATCGTCAAGTGAGAATGGTTTCTGACAAAGAATGATGATATATGTGGCTGGGAGGATTATAATATTATGAAATTTTACTTAAATACAGAAATACCAAAAGTCGTTAAATATCCATTTTCAGTTCTTTATAGGAGCGATTGGGATGATTTTGGGTATAAAACATCTCATAACTTAGAGGTACGCCTAAATACGACTAGTACTATTAACTTGGGACAAGTGAAAATATTGCAATTAAATGAAAATAGAACAAAAATTCCCGACTCCTTCGATTCATTGGGAGATAACTATTTTTCTTTAGGTCAGTCGATTGATTATTATGAGAAATTGAAGGATTTAGATAAAACTTTGTTTCAGCAAATTGTTGAAGCGCTAAATGATGTTGCTTTAGATGAAGATATAGCAGAGATCGTCACTGAGTACACTGGTTTTGAGAGTTCATTGCTTCGTGATTCTGAGGCTAGAGATGCCTGGAAGGAAGCAAAATACTTATTTTACTCCCCCTCAGATATTGAACCAAATTATGTTTTGAATTTTGATTTCGAATATAGTGTAAGATCTAGTTCACTTAAAGTGAATTTTGATTTTTTGAGAAATGAACATTTACCTCATCGTATTAATGCGATTATTGGGGAAAATGGAACAGGCAAGACTCGATTGTTAGCTAGGTTGGCCAATTCATTAAGTCGTTCTGATAAAGAAGGATCATTCTTTCCAGAAGTACCTATCTTTAGTAGAGTGATTACACTATCCTATAGCTATTTTGATGAGTTTGAAAAACCTCATTCTACAGAAACGTACAATTATAAATATTGTGGTTTAAAAACAAGTGCTGGACTTATGACTAGAAATCAGCAAATTGCAAAGTATCAGAAGGCAATAGAAGATATAAAGAGCCAAAATCGCCTTGAGCAATGGAAGGAATTGCTCTCAGAAATATTTGATGAGGACATTCTAGATCGAATAGATGAGGACATATCGAGAGCGGTGAGGAAATTGAGTTCAGGACAAAACATCTTGCTTGCCACAATTACGGATGTTATTGCCAATATCAAGAACTCTTCTTTAATTCTTTATGATGAGCCTGAATTATATCTGCATCCAACAGCTGTTTCTAACTTAGCAATTCTGTTAGGTAAACTTCTTGAAAAGTTTGATTCTTATGCAATAATATCTACTCATTCCCCATTGATTTTACAAGATATACCCTCTAAATATGTTAGAGTTATACAAAATAATGAAGGTAGACCAATGATACGTCCTTTGGGCATTGAGTGTTTTGGAGATGATTTGACAGGGATCTCTGAAGAAGTTTTTGGTGTGACTCGTTACAATAATTTATATAAGATATGGTTAACCAATTTAGCTCAAATTTTAAGCTATGAGGAGATTTTGGATATATTTAATAACAAATTAAGCTTCAATGCAAAAGTATATTTAAAGACACAAATTGATGATATTACAGGAATGGATATCGATGAGCGATGAAGAACTTAGTACCTTATAAAGGTGATTTAATATTTGTGTACGAGTCAATTGCCAAAGTAAAGAGTGGATCGAGAAAGGAATTATTAACGGGATCTTCAGCGATTCAAATCATCAATTCACAATACGATAAGCTAAGTAGAAGTTTATATGATCTGTCACAAATGAATTTATACTGTATTGATTACAGTCAAATAACAGAGATAAAAGAAGCGCTAATACATTGTTATGAAGTTTCGACAATCCCTTTAAATAGATTGAAAATTGATATAGAAAAATTACAGTCCAGTGAATATGGAGCGAAGTGTCAATATTGTGGAGTTAATATTCCGAATACCTTTGATCATTATCTACCTAAAACTATTTTTCCAGAGTTTAGCATTCATCCGTTTAACTTATTTCCTTGTTGTGCTCAGTGTAATCAGGAAAAAGGAAGTTCATGGATTGATGCTGAAGGAATAAGGTGTTTTGTTAACTTATATTTTGATAATTTGCCTGAGGTTCAATATTTGTATGTTTCGTTGATTTATAATGATGAATCTGGAGATATGATTCCCAAGGTAAAGTTTGAACTTGTTAGAGATTCAGGGATTGACGGAGATTTATTTGCGACAATAAGTCATCATTTTGAAAAACTTGATTTGCTCAAAAAATACGAAAATCAAGCAAACGGAGTTGTAAGTACAACTCGGAGGCAATTGAAAAGAAAATCAATTAGGCTAGATAAAGATGATTTAAGGAATGACTTGAATGAGGAAGCAGAGAGTCTGAGAGATACTTTTGGTATAAATAACTGGCAATCATGTTTAATTGATGCTCTAGCCAAATCGGATCGCTTTATTGATTCAATGTATTGAGACAGACGGAGTTTATACACTTTGAACCGTTCAATATTAGAACTAAAGGGAGAAATAATTAATGGCTAATTTCCATGTCGATAAGATGTTAGGTAAGGTAATTGGTGGTTATGAAATATTGGAACATTTGGGTTCTGGAGGGAATGCCGATGTATTCAAAGTTATAGATAAAGAACACAAATATGCAGCAATTAAGATGTTAATCGTTTCAGATAACAAGTTTTTCACTAAAAAGTACGCTCGTTTTAAGGATGAGATACATATTGTAAAGAAATATCAAGATGAAATTGAAGGTATAATACCAATTTCGGATATTTATCTACCTAAAAGACCTAATCGTAATGATAGGCCATGGTATACAATGCCTATCGCTGAACCGTTAAGTAAATACATAAGCAAACTTGAAAATATAGAAGGGGTCATCTCTTGTATATATGATTTAAGTAGGGTGCTTGTTTGTCTTCATGAACAAAATATTGTTCACAGAGATATTAAGCCTAACAATATTTATTATTATAATGATGCTTGGGCATTCAGTGATTTTGGACTTGTAGATTATCCAGAAAAAACTGATTTGACTGAAAAAGGTGAATCGGTGGGTCCAAAAAATACTATTGCTCCTGAAATGAAAAGAGATGCTATTAATGCAGATGGTAAGCCAGCTGATGTTTATTCTTTGGCAAAAACATTGTGGATAATGCTGACCAAAGTGAAAGACGGATTTGATGGTCAGTATTCTCACACAATAGGTGCGTTTAATTTAGATAATTTTATAAATAATACAAATAACACAAGATGTTTTACGGTCACACTTCACAAAATACTTGAAAAAAGTACTTCTAATATTCCAAATGAGCGGCCTTCGATTGAAGAGTTTAACAGTACCTTAAAAGATTGGTTTGAGATTAATAGTAATTATCGAAAACGCAACATTTTGGAATGGGAATTTTATTTGAGAGATATTATACCCTATACATTACCTGAGGAAATTTCGTGGACCAATCAAGAAGATATTATTGGAATATTGAATATGATGAGCCATACAAATTTAAACCACATGTTTTTCCCAAGTGGAGGAGGTATGGATCTAATCGGTTGTGTTGAATCTAATCAAATGGATTTTATAGAGCTAGATGTTGGATATACTTTGAAACTAAAACCCAAAAGGCTAACCTTAAATACATTCAAAGCGTCATTTGATTGGAATTACTTTTATTTGGAAGTGGAAGATATTGAACCACCAATAACAATTAACTCATCCTCCGAAAGAAAAATGTTCAAAATGGAACTAATTGAAATAACTCCAGGTGAATATGTCTTTTGTGAAGATGGAATAAACCAGAATAGCATAGGTCGGAGGTTATCTCTACAGCTTAGTGGAGGATTTGTGCTTTTTGCAAAAGGATCATCTTATAACTGGGATAGTTCCACTTATGATGCCCGACATAATCAAGTGACTCCTAGGGATTTTAGAAAATATATTCAAAGAAGTGTTGATCAAATGAATTTCGATAAAGCAAACCCTGCGGTCGCAAAAGCAAGAAATGAAGAACGAAAAAGAAAACAGGAAGAGAAAGAAAAAACAGAAAGAGAAATATTTATGAAGAAGCTTGAGGAATTCAATGAGATATTTGAAAAAAAACTACAGGATATACTGATTCCTTTACCAAATAGGGATGCTTACATGGATAGTAAGATAGCTTATAGTGTGATCTTTCATTTGGATATTATTGATGATAAATACTACTACATCTCTAAAGAACGAGAAATAGTTCACTACGCTACTGGTTGGATAGAAGCATTAAAACACAGAACCAGCGGTTTCGAGGATACTTTATATTTTTATGACTTTATAGAACTTGAAGAATTTATTAATTATTTTGAAGGAACTTTCGAAGAATTTGAAAAAGATGATGACATCTATTTTAATTTGAATATTGATGTTCAACTGTCTCGATTAAGAAAGCCAGCTAAGTTATTCTCTAGAGATGATCTGCAATCTTTAATGAACTGCGCTAATGGGGATGTATTAATTGGTATTGATTTTGATGGTAATTTGTTCCTAAGAAATCATTCTGAATTTTCAAGATTACAAAGAAAAAGGTTTCCAGTTATCAGTACATTAAGCGAGATCGGGAATATGAATACAGAAGCTAAAGATTTTGAAATGCTATACTTACTACTTTTATCTGCATGGTTAGAGCACCTTAGCGAAAATAAAATTAAAGTGATAACAGATTCTTATTTAGAAATGTTTGATGTTAACGATCATAATGAGAATGAGCTCTTAAAGGCGATTTGTTACGCAACGGATAAGTATTTAGACTAAACTAATAATGTATTTCAAACCCACCACGAATGTAATACAAAAATTAGACGTTAAAGGCCGTTCACAAGCGGTTGTCGAGCTAATTAAGCTTGGGGAGCTGAAAGTATAGCTGGCCAATGTCATCGAAAGTGACGCGTTTAAGCCTTCTCCACCTTAGGGTGTGGGGAGGTTTTTTGTTGTGGAAGAACCAGCACGAAACGACCTGGATGCAATTCAGTAATTTCTTCCTATTTCATCGGCTTCACCTCGCTTAGAGTTAATAGTTAGCTTTGGATAAAGGAATTGGGTGTGAGGGTTGTAATTATTTCGCACGATGTGATTATCAAGATGTAGCTCTAGATTATGGGAGAAGTACGCTATTAACTTTATGTGTAATGAAATGTTTTTAAATAGAGGATAGTCACTTGAGTCCGCATGATACAATAACTTTAGTGTTAATATGAAAGTATTTTTGTATTTTCTAATGAAATTGATTGAGTGAATAATATTTAAAAATACATAGTATAACGAGGGGAAATCATATGCAAGATATTTTTGAACGAGTAAAGAAAATGTATGAAAATAGGCAATTGGGCTTGTGGGATATCCCAGAAAATAGTGTGATAGGAGAAAAATTGCAGTATTTAATATTAAGGCGGAGATATTTAAATTTGAAAGTATTTTTAGAGAAACAAAAGAAAAATTTTGGGTTTGTAGATATTGAAGAACTGCAAGAATTGTTGTTTTTCTACAATGATCTGAATGAAATAAATTTTATTGGTACAGATATGTTTGCGAATGCATTGTTTTTGAAAAATAAGGTGCCATTTTTATATCGTAGTGTAGGAAAAGATATAGATAAGGATAAAGTATTCGGAGAAGCGGATCTGGAGTATTCAGAACATGTACAAATGATTTTCAAGGAGTGCCTGAACCAGATAGAAACTGGAGGCGCAGGAAAATTATTTTCGTATACTAAATGCTTTGGTAAAATGCTGTATAAGTATGCTACATTTCAGAACGGTAATTTAAATACAATTATTGAGGTAAGAAAAGAAGCTATTATTAATGCCATATCGGAAGATGGAAAGGATATTATAGGTATTCAACGATATATAAGAAATTGCGCAATGAGAAATGGGAAAAGTGAGTTGCCTTATTTCACAATTGATATGAGTAATGCAAGAGATAATAGTGTTGAGTATTTAAAATATTGGATAACTGAATTTCTTGGGAAACAGGAGTGGTATTGGCATAAAAATATTGTGGATCCGATTGGAGATGCGGAAGTAGTCTGTAATTTTACCAATGCTTCGCGATACGATTATATAAAATTTTATGATAGTGTTCAGAGATTGGAATTTAGTAGGGATGAGTTTTGTGTTTTGCTATATAAGTATTTTAAAGAATATGCGACAAAGATTGAAATTCAAAATTGGTTTTGTCGTTTTGTTTCTAATACATTGGAAACACTTAAAAACTTTGAAGATGGTAAGTTGAAATGTTTTTATGAAAAAATAAAAGATGATAATTTACAGGGTATAGACTATAAAAAAATCAATAATATATTAGATATGGTTAATTGGGAAAATGAAATCAGATATATGTCCAGACGAAAAGGAGAAACAAAGGAGCAAAATCGTGAGCCATCACATATGGAGGTTTATAAAGGCGATAATGCAGAAATGATTTCAAAACAATGGAAATACATTTTGTTTAGTGCTATTGAAAGAAAATATTCTTATATTGATTATTCAAACAAGACATAAGTGAGTGTGTTTTTTGTGAAGAAATACAACTTTATGGAAAATTGAATCTTATTTGTTGTGTGCGAAACAATATATGATGCATAGGATAGGAGAAAAAATGGACAGTACTAGTAATATGAAAAGCTTAGCCCAAATAATGAATTTTATCGAAAATGAGTATACTTATATCCCATTAATCCAGAGAAATTATAAATGGTCGATGGAATGCGCTTCAGAATTAGCCGAAGATTTGTGGGATTCTTATATAAATGATAAGGAAAGGCCATATCAGCTTAATATGATTACAATCTACAACAATTCGAAAGAACAATCCTTACAGATATTAGATGGTCAACAACGTTTAATAACTTTGAAGTTATTTTTAGCTTTTTTAGAGAGTAAATCAATCAATCTTAATTATGCATTTGAACGAGATTTCAAAATTGATGAAAGAAATGGAAGAAGGCATTTTATAGATTATTATCTTAAAAAAGATGACACTTTTAAAGAAGACATAGAATTGTCAGTTGATATTAAGAGGTTATATGATAATTTTATTTCAATGATAATTCCAATATCATTTCGTTCAATTTATTTATTCTACGGAGAATGCCTTGATAAAGCTGCAAATGAATCAAGAAAAGCGGAGGATATTTTTAAAGAGAGATTAACGAAGAATGTTATAGAACCTCGTTTGGCTAGTATGATTGATAATAAAGTGTTAGATGAAGTGAAATTATATATGAATATAGATGAAGATGTCTGTTTGGACATGTGTAAACTATGCGAAAATTTCCAAAAGTTATTTTCAATGGTGGATACAGATGACGAGGTAAGTAATGATGAAATAAGGATTTCAGTATATTCTTATCAATTTCAAAAAATTTGGAGCAGTAGAATTAGAATGGTTATAAATAAGTTAGGAATTGAGGCTATTGTATCTAATAATAAAAAGAAAGAATTAACTAAATATATTAATGAAAAAGTAGAAATGTTATATCATGAAACGTTATCACAACCTATCGATGAGTTTTTAAATATAAATGAAAATAAGACGCGTTTTGTTATATCTGATTATATTAGAGCTAATATGATTAGTGATAATCCTATAGATGGTAATATCGATAATGAAACAAAAAATATACATCAGAATAATCGAAATAAGATTTTGAACATATTTAGTTCTTTAGCAAACTATTTGTATAATACAAATTATGAAACCATGTGGGAACTTGTTAAACAAAGATACGATGATTTTGATAAGCATCCAGATATTAATCGATTAAAAATTCTGTTTTGCGATAAATATGCAGGAACAAGTACAAAAGGATATTCATTTGAAATTGAAATTAAACGGTTAGAGTATTTCGAAATAATATTGAAAAGTCTAGTAAGTGAATTAGAAATTGAAAATGTTGAATCTAATAAACATGTGATATGGAATACATATAATGCGGTATATATACTTTTGGAATGTAAAAAAAAATATAGATTTTTTAATTTATTTACACAAAATGATATAGATAAGAATAGTGTATTAAAAGATGTTGCAGCAAGGGAGAGATTTTGTTTTTTTGAATGGGCATATGAATTTTCAAAGTCTTCGGATGACTTTTGGGATATCAGTTATTTTTTAGAATCACAGCTTTATACAGAAAAATGTGATAAAAAGAAGGCAGACCATCTGCCCAAAAAACAGGATGAAGATTGGTGTTACATAAATAGAGGAATAGATGGTGATGAGTTACATAAATGTATAGAACAACTTATTAACAGTATTAAGGAGAGTAGTTGTGATGGGTGAGTCTAAAAAAATAACTTTAATCGATTTGAAAACGCGATATAAAATGGGCTTGCGGATTCCTGAAATTCAAAGAGATTATGTAATGGGGGCAGGCGGAAAAGATGGAGATGGAAAAGACAAATTAATTAAACTTCTTGATGTAATACTTGCAAAATGTAAGGGTGGAGAAGATTTTGATTTTAGCTGTATTATCACATATTGTAATGATACTGAAAATACGCCACTTGAGATATATGATGGACAACAAAGAATAACGACTCTCATGATTATGATGTTGTATAAATTACGAGTTGAAATACAAGATGTTTCTAGATTTGAAAAATGGTATAGTTTTGCGGGAAGACCAAAAGCGAATGAGATTTTTAATTTGTTAACACAAAATAAATCACAAATAAGTAATATAATGGTGACTGATTTCACGTCATTTTCCATGAAGAAACTATTGGAAAATATAGCACATCCAAAATATAAGGATATAAGTAGTGATTATTTATTAAACCACGTTAAATTTGATATGGTATCCATTGGAAGTCAAAATGAAATAGAGCAGTTTTTTATGGATTTGAATTCTGGTGTAAAATTAAAGGATTATGAATTGTATAAAGCTAAACTTACACATCGGATTGGTCAATTGAAGCATGAAAATGTGATTGATATGTATCATGAATCACTTGAAATGTGGTCACATAAGGTAGATAACGATTGGTTAAATTTTTTTGATATATTTGCTGATTACGAACATCCAGCAGAAGAATATGAAATAGCATTTGTTAAATACTGTATTAATATGATCTGTATTGATAATGAAAAAGACCCATCAAATTTTAAAATAGATAATATTACCCCTGACATTATCAAACAAGTATATGACACAATGCAGATGGTCACAAAATTGAACTTTAAGTTTGTTAAAAGAAACGCTAGTTTTAAAGGTGTATTGCATTATTCGTGGGGAGTATCTGATTCTGATAACTTAAAATCTTACAATTATAATAGACGAGGAGCGTTTTGGAATCTGGATTTTGAAGAATATGATAAGGTGTTGTATTATATAATTAAATTTGTCTTGCTAGATCCAGATAAAGGAAAGGAACTTAAGGATGACGTTTTATTGCGGTGTTTTATTACAACCTTAGGCTGGAAAGTTGATTTCCAAAATGAGTATTTAAGACTTATAAAAATTATATTAAATCATAATGTTGTAGAAAATAATGCTGCTTGGTATGAGTGTCAAGATAAAGGTCAATATTTATATTACTGTAAATATAGTGTTTATGCTATACCACAGTATTATGGTGAACATATTGATTCAAAGACCACTGATGATGAGATCAAACATAGGCATTTAAATATGTTCTTATTTAACAAGTTCGTTATTCAGAATGTCATGATATCAAATATGTTGAGCAGGGAAAAGATAACAAATAGTCTTATGAACCAGATTAAGGATACTTCAATAAGGCATATCGAATTTATAATTAATTCTCGAATTCGACTTTTGCAAAGGCATAAATATAGCCAAGAATATATAGCGAAAGAAAATGCTGTGTTTGGCATTATTGATAAAGTAGAAACACCCACTAAAGTTGGTTATTATCTTGGGCAAGTAATTTTGAGTTGGCCGACAAGAGGACAACAGTCACCATTAGAGTGCTGGATTAGGTTAAAATGTAAGACGGATTTAATGTTTTTAAAGTTTAACGATTCCAATAATGAAATGGTTGAAAAAACGGTTAATAAGATGGGAGAAGAATTTATTGATAAGTGCTTTTGGACGCATTTGAATACAGTTCATAAACTAATAGATAGAGTTACTCAAACATCAACCACATACAATAAAAAAGATAGTGAAAGCGGTTGGAGAGAAACGGTGTATTTATAATACATATTTTCGTTGAATCATTAATGTTGATATGTTCCGATGAATGACCAAGAATATTTTTGACTAAATATCCTCCATCGTCATATGGCATAGCCTGCACTGTTCATTTCCATACAAGGGTCATGGATCATATTTAGTGTGTTTCAAACCCCACCACGAACGTCATGCAAAAATTAAACGTAAAAGGCCGTTCGCAAGCGGTTGTCGAGCTGATCAAGCTTGGGGAGCTAAAAATATAGCTGCCGTGCTTCAGAGGTGACGCGTTTAAGCCTTCCTTTATCCTTCGGGGTGAGGGGAGGTTTTTTGTTTCAGTTATAAGTGAACTGTGAATAAAATGCAAATAGACCAAGCGATTGCTGTCCCTTGAGGGTAAGCGTTGCCCGGTCTATTTCTCAAACTTAATAATCATGGTTTCAAAATCCACCTTGCATTTGGCTTTCATCATAAAATCAATACCAATAATTCCGTCAAAACCATAAGGCTCTTGAATCGAACCAAGCTGAAGCTGGTAATCTGCTTCTCATAACAAATTTCACTCTTTCCCCATACTCCATACATCCGCTGGCTCGCCCATTTATATAAAATCAATGTGGATACCTATTGCAGCTAATCCATCAGAATCAAAAGCGGTTGCCGTACTCCTGAGAAGAATTCCTCTACCACTTCAACATCGCTTCTGCTCGTATGGAAAACATACAGCTCGCGAGTCGGATGTAGCTTATGCATCTCTTTATAACCGCTCCATGCCTCCTCGGATTTATCGTAGTCTTGAATGACTGCCATATCCTCTAATTGGCGTACACGGTTGCTGGAGGTTGCCTTGATTGCTTCCACCAGAACAAAGCGGCTTGGGTGCAATTTCGTAATCTCTCCCCATTTCATCGGCTTCACCTCGCTTGGTTAAACTTATTTTTAGTATAGTATAGATGCTTAAGGATGACGGAAGTGAGTGCGGTGATTGTCATTGTAACTGATCTGCATTTTATAGATTGACGAATATTGGGAATGGTTGTATATTCGTATTAAAGTATAAACCTTTAAACTTTAGGAACGGTTTTGAAGTTTTGGATAAAGAGAAAACTCACATCTAATGTTCGATTTTCAGTTATAATGCAGTTTTTGCGAGAGGAGTTACTCTTTTAAATTTCTCTGAAAGTTAAATCGATTAAACTTTAGGACTTGGAGGCATAGATACTTAAATGAACATTCATGATGTAGCCAAGAAGTCGGGGCTCTCTGTAGTGACCGTATCCAGAGTTCTAAACAATTCACCCTCTGTACGTGAGGGCAACCGCCAGAAAGTGCTGAGTGCGATTGAGGAGTTGAATTATCAGCCCAATTCAGCAGCGCGTAGTCTGGTTCGCGGCAAGACTGGAGTCATTGGGATGTCGATTACCAACTTTAACGACTCTTTCTATGACCGCGTGATTCGCGTGGTGAACCGGAAGCTGGCAGAGCAAGGGTACTTCCTGGCCTTGTCTATAGCTGAGAATGAGGATGACGGTGTGAACTTCCTGTTTCAGAAGGACCGCGTGGACGGGATTATCCTGTTATCTCCGCTTGAAGAGAAAGAATATGTGGAGGAGCTGAAACGAAAAAACATTCCGGTTGTCCTGCTGGATAACCAGTTCCAGCATGAGGATGTTCCGAGTGTGCTGGTTGATAACTATCAAGGTGGTTACGAAGCGACTAATCATTTGATTAGTCTTGGTCACACCCGGATCGCCTATATCGGCGGCCCTTCGGTGTTTCTGAGTGTAACGGAGCGCAAACGGGGGTATGTCCAGGCGCTGGATGAAGCGGGGCTAACGCCCTTCTGCACAGAATATTGCGGATTTACGGTAAGCAGCGGTTATGAGGTAGCGAAGAGATGGATTCGCGAGGATAAGCTGCCGACAGCCATCTTTTCGGGAGACGACTTTATTGCGCTCGGGGTTGTTCAAGCCCTGCGTGAGGAAGGAATTCTGGTACCGCAGGATATCTCCGTGGTCGGCTTTGATGATCAGCAGTTCGTAGGTGAATTCTACCCGCGGCTCACGACAGTCAGGCAGCCCGAGGCGCAAATGGGCAATATAGGCGTTGAATTACTGCTGAAACTGATCAACGGGGAGGTGACGCAGCCCGCTGTAACGAAGCTCGCTCCTCAGCTGCTCATTCGTGAATCCACCGCATCTGTCAGATTAACTTGAATTATAGGAGTGAATCATCTGTGAAGTATTTTTTGGGAGTGGATGCAGGAGGCAGTAAGACCTGCGCAATGATTGCAGACGAACAGGGGAAGGTCATGGGTGCAGGCAAAAGCGGGAACGGGAATCATCAGCTGGGCCGTGAGCAGGCGGCGGACAGCTTGCACCAGGCCGTATCGGAAGCCATTACGGCTTCAGGGCTGACCCGGGATCAGCTGGATTACTCCTGGTTCGGACTGGCGGGAGCGGACAGAGAGGCTGATTTTAGAATTTTGCGGCCGATCATCGGCAGCCTTGGCCTTCCCCGGACGGAGATTTCCTGCGATACCTGGAATGCGCTGCGGTCAGGTACAGAGAAGAACTATGGGATCGTGCTGATTTGCGGATCGGGCGTGAACTGCAGTGGTAAAAATCCGGCGGGTGCTGCATACCAATGCGGCGGCTTCGGTTACCGGTTCGGGGATTTCGGCGGCGGCTATGATCTGAGTATGGAGGTATTCCGCAGCGTCCTCAGGGCGGATGACGGAAGAGAAATGGAGACAGTGCTTAGCAAACGCTTAACTCAATTGCTGGGCTATACCACCGTTTCAGAGTTAAGAGAGGATTACCTCGATCATTTCAGAGACTTGCCTCCCCAAATTGCCGAGCTGTTGTTTCAAGCGGCAGAGGAGGGGGACCCCGTTGCCACCGGGCTTCTGGTCAAGCAAGGGGATGAGCTGGGTTTGGCTGCGGCGTCGGCCATCCGCCGGTTGGCCATGGAGGAGGACATCTTCGATATCGTGCTTGCAGGCAGCCTGCTGACCAAGGGAGACCGCTCAGGCATCATCCGGCGGGCCATTGAGCGAAGAGTGAAGCTGGCGGCTCCGAATGGCACTTTAAGGATTCTAACCCGTGAACCGGTTGTAGGATCGGTCATTCTGGCAATGGAAAGCAGCGGTGTGCATGTGAATCAGGAGGTTCTTGATCATCTATCAGAGGGTAAGGAGGGACAATTGTCATGGAGGAAACATTGAAGCTGGTTGTCATCGGAGCGGGGTCATCGTATACACCTGAATTAATTGAAGGGATCATCCTGCATCACCAGGAGCTTCCCATCCGCGAAATATGGCTGGTGGATATTGAGGAGGGCAGGGAGAAGCTGCATACGATTGCGGAGCTGAGCAAGCGCATGATTGCTGAGTCCGGACTGCCGATTACTGTAGTAGAGACGCTTGAGCGCAGGGAAGCTATTGCCGGAGCGGACTTTGTCTGCACGCAGATCCGGGTGGGTATGCTGGAAGCGCGCAAATGGGACGAAAGGATTCCGCTTCAATACAGTGTCATCGGCCAGGAGACGACCGGTCCCGGAGGAATGATGAAAGGCCTGCGGACCATCCCGGTTATTCTGGATATTTGCAGGGACATCGAGGAGCTGGCCCCGGATGCCTGGCTGCTGAATTTCACGAATCCGGCCGGAATGGTGACTGAAGCTGTCCACAAGTATTCATCGGTCAAAAGCGTAGGCCTGTGCAACTCGCCGATCGGTTTCCAAAAGTGGCTCTCCGGGTTCTTCGGACTTCCCATGGAGAAGATCTATGCCGAGTTTGTCGGCATCAACCATCTGCACTGGGTATCCGATGTCGTAATTGACGGGAAGAGCAAGCTGCAGGAGCTTATTGATTACCCCGAGAGCTATAAGGCAGGCAATGTGCCGTTTGATGCCTGGGACCACCGGTTTCTGAATAGTTTGCAGGCTATTCCCTCGTATTACTTGAGCTATTACTATATGACAGACGAGATGCTGGCGGAACAGAAGGAAGCAGCGGCAACGACCGGATCACGCGCTGAAGTTGTGAAGAAGGTGGAGGAAGAGTTGTTTGAGCTGTACCGGAACATAGAGCTGAAGGAGAAGCCGAAGCAGCTGGAACAGCGCGGCGGAGCCTATTACTCGGAGGCGGCAGTGCTGCTGATGCGCTCCATTCATAATGATTCCCGCGATATCCAGACGCTGAATGTAAGGAATAACGGAATTATTGACTTCCTGCCGGACGATGCCTCCATTGAGGTGAACTGTGTGGTCACCAAGCAGGGTCCGCTGCCGATTCCTCTGCGCAGAATTCCTCAGTCCGTCAGAGGCCTGCTGGCTGCGGTCAAGCAGTATGAGAGTCTCACCATCGAGGCGGCTGTTCACGGAGACCGGGATGTGGCTCTGCAGGCTATGGTCCATCATCCGCTCATGCCATCAGTCACCGTAGCTGAACAGCTGCTGGATGAAATGCTGGAGAAGAACAAACCGTATTTACCGTTATTTCACTAGAATCGTCCAGAGGAGGTAAAGCGGATGAACACGGCCGGAAAAGCGAGCAGGTGGAAGAGATTTACCAGTCAGTTGGATTTGCAGTCCATGGTTTGGCCGGGCATTATCTTTGTATTCATTTTTAGCTATATTCCTATGTATGGCGTAGTGATGGCGTTCCAGCAATACGATATTTTTAGCGGCATGATGAAGAGCCCCTGGGTTGGACTTATGCAATTCAGAATGTTCTTCGAAGCCCCGGAGTTCTGGAATGTGATGCGAAATACGATTGTGATTAGCCTGCTTAAATTGATTATCTCTTTTCCAGCCCCGATTCTGCTTGCGCTGATGCTGAATGAAGTCGGTCATATGGGCTTTAAACGCGTGATCCAGACCGTCAGCTATCTGCCTTATTTCCTGTCCTGGGTTATTGTATCCGGTTTCGTATTTTCGCTGCTATCCGTAGATAACGGAACGGTGAACTATGTGCTGGAGCGGTTCAATCTGGCCGGGGAGCCCATTAACTTCCTGGCGGTACCCAAGTACTTCTGGTCCATTCTGGTAAGTGTAAATGTATGGAAGGAAGTCGGGTTTGGGAGCATTGTCTATCTGGCTGCGATAGCAGGTATTGATCCGACCCTATATGAGGCCGCTTCTATAGACGGAGCAAGCAGGTTTAAGCAAATTCACCTGATTACACTCCCCAGCATTACCCCTATTATTGTCATCTTTATGATTCTTGCCATAGGCAGTCTGCTCAGTGCGGGCTTCGAGGACATTCTGCTGCTGGCAACCAATCCGATCCTGCGCCCCTACTCCGATGTTATCGACACCTATGTATACCGTGTTGGGATATTAAATGCCAGATTCTCTTATGCGACAGCTGTAGGGCTGTTCAAAGCGGTAATCAGTATCATTCTGCTGGTGACGGCCAACACAATCGCCCGCCGGGCAAATGTTAGTCTCTGGTAGGTACTACTACTCATAGCGAATGCTTCCGGGTGCAAGTTTTACTGCGGTGTATCGACTGTGAGTAATGCTCCATAAACCTTGTAGGAGGGGTGAACAATGAGACTAAGCCTGGGCGACAAAGTGATGCAGCGGACTATTTATATCCTTTTGACACTGCTGGCGCTACTCATGCTGTACCCGTTTTGGAACGCGTTAGTCATTTCTTTTAATCTGGGCAGTGATACGGCGCTCGGCGGTGTAACCCTGTTGCCAAGAGCATTTACCCTGGAGAATTATTATATTGTGTTTCAGGATGACCGCCTGCTGAATTCTTTTCTGATCACCATTCTTAGAACGCTCATCGGCACAGCATTATCCGTTTTCTTCACCGCCCTGTTAGCCTACGGAATGTCCAAGAAGACTTTGCTTTTCCGCAAACAATATATGGTGTTTTTCATGATTACGATGTTCTTCAGCGGAGGGCTCATCCCCAGTTACTTACTAATTCGCTCTTTGGGCATGCTGGACACCTTTTGGGTTCTGGTTATCCCCGGCATCATCAGTGTCTGGAACATGATTGTCATCCGCACCTTCTTCAGCGCATTGCCGGAGGGACTGGAGGAATCAGCCAAAATCGACGGCAGCAGCAACTACGGCATTTTCTTCCGGATCGTGATTCCCGTCTCCGGCCCGGTTCTGGCCACGATATCTTTATTCACCGCAGTAAGTTACTGGAACGATTGGTTTACGGGAGCGATCTATATCACCAAGGATCACTTGCTTCCTATACAGACGCTGCTGCGGCAGGTGATGAACTCCAACATTATGACCCAGATTGGCTCCTCGAATGCGATCGCGCTGGATCATATGAACCGGAACCGGACGATTACCACGAAGTCACTGACTATGGCTACGATGATGGTCGCTACCCTTCCGATTATCCTGACGTACCCTTTTCTCCAAAAGTACTTTGTGAAGGGCGTAATGATCGGTTCATTGAAAGAATAGCAGTGTCCATATTACGTAGAAAGAAGGGAAAAGAATGCGTAAACGCCTGAAATGGATAGCTTTGTTGCTGACTTCGCTGGTGCTTCTGCTCACGGCCTGCAGCGGAGGTGGGAATTCTGACGCTTCGCAGAACAATCTGAATACAGGGGCCGGCACAGAGGACGGCAGCGGGATCAAGCCCGTTACCTTCAGCTTCTATGGCAACTACGACTGGCTTACGACCTCACCCTGGGGGGAGAACGAGGCGACGAGGTGGATTCAGGAGAACCGCAAGGTTACGGTTGAACCGATACAATCCGGAGGAGCAGCCGGAGAAAAGCTCAACACGATGATCGTCGGCGGTGATTTGCCGGATGTTATTTTTACGGACCGGGGGTCCTCAGTAGAACGGCTGGTGCAGGCAGGGCAGCTTGTTGCACTGGATGATTACTATGAGAAATATCCGAACTTCAAGAAATATGTCAAAGAATCCACCCTGAATCTGCTCCGTTCAGATGACGGGCAAATCTATCAAATCCCGAACTGGTATACCTCCGGGCAATTCGGCAACGGCGGGTGGATGGTGAATAAGGATATTTATAACGCACTCGGCAGACCGGCGCTGGAGACCTTTGATGACTTATATCAGTATTTGCTCATGGTGCAAGACAAGTACCCGGATGTAGTCCCTCTGGAGGTTGGGGAGAAGGGGGCAGGTCTGGAAATTATGTATGGCGGTTTCAGGGAGAACTCCACCAGCAAGTTCGTTACACTCATGGGGCATCCGGAGGGCGACAAGCTGACATCTATCCTGGACGATCCCGCTTACGAGGAGATGGTGCTGTATATCAATAAGCTGTACCGTGAACGGCTGATTACACAGGATGCGCTGCAGCAAACCCAGGATGCGGTCAAGGAAAAGGTCAATACCGGCCGGGTAGCGGTCATGGTTGAATCCAATATCACTACGTATGGAGCCGAGGGGCACCGGGCATTGACAGCAAGCCATCCGGACAGCGGTTATGAGATTATTTGGCCGATCCATAAAGCCGGTATAGATAAGACCAAAGTATTTGTAAGCGGCTTTGAGACGCTGGGCTGGAACGTCAGTGTTATTACGAAAAAGGCCAAGGACCCGGAGGCTATCTTCGCTTACTTTGACTGGATTACGGGTCCGGAGGGACAAAAGGTGCTATTCTTCGGCCCTAAGGGCTTATACTGGGATGAAGAGGACGCGGATGGAGCGCCCATCCCGAACGAGAAATACAAGACCACTCCTGCTAACGAGCGTACGGATACGATGAGAAAATTCGAGGACTTTAACTGGGCGGGAAATACGACCTTCATTGATACGGCGAAAATGAGCCTCGAGGCGCTGCTCTCGGCGAACCAGAAATCATGGGAGACCGTAGCGCAGTCCACGGTGACCTGGAAAACCGCGCTGGACATTACGGAATTTGTAAATACCGATCCGCTTCCCGATACGGAGACCGGCATCATCGCACAGAATGTCGCGGATATCTATACCCTTGCTTACGCCCAGATGGTTCAGGCGAAGTCGGATGAAGAGGTGCTGGCGGCACTGGAGACGGCTAAGAAGAACACCGCAAAGGCAGGGCTGGATAAGCTGCTTGAGTTCAGAACTGAAAAGTGGCAGGAGAATGTTAAGAAAATCAACGCTACGAAATAACTCTTGTTAGAAGTTCAATAAGACTATGATGTGGAGGCGAGATTATGACATTTGCACTGAGATCGGGGTTCATGGCGGTGCTGGGTATCGTGTTGGTTTCTTCGGTAGCAGGTGGTTCCCTTCCCGTGCCGGCCCAGGCCGAGGAGGGGAACAATCCCCCTTTTGAGACGGAAGTGATTGTACGGACCGTGAACCAGTTCAAGAACATGGCGGATGTCCAGAATTTCATCAGTCTGTCCACCAGCTACGGGGTCGATGTCATCAGCATGAACGTGAAGCAGGATGAAGATGATGAGGTTCCGTCCGGCAGTGTATTTTATCAGAGTGATATCGCGCCCATTGCCCAAGGCTACCAGAATTTCGATGCTCTGCAGGCTGTCATTACGGCAGCTCATGCCGCAGGAATCAAGGTTCATGCCTGGATTCCCCAGTTCCATGACCAGCAGGCCTTCCTGGCTCACGATGAATGGCAGATGCAGGCGCTGGTGGACGGGGTTCAGACTCCGTTTACAGGCTCTAACGGCAACGAATATTTCATCAATCCAATTCATCATGAAGTGCAGCAGTATGAGCGTTCCATCATTCAGGAAGTGATTGAGAATTATGATGTGGACGGCGTTGTGCTGGACTGGATCCGCTTCGACAATTACAACATGGACGTCAGTGATTATACGGTTGCGAAGTATCAGGCGGAGTTCGGGTATTCGCCGCTCAGCATTGACTTTGATACGGATTCGCCGCAGCGTCAGCAGTGGAACGAATGGAGAACCGAACAAATTGGGCAGTATGTAGGCGATATCCGTGAGGATATTTCCACATCCTCGAATCCGGATGTGCAGCTTGGTGTGTATATTTTGCCGCCGGAATTTACAGAGGTTGGACAGAATGTAGCCAAGTTCAAGGACGAGATCGACTTTGTCGCGCCGATGGCGTACTTCGATGACTGGGAGTTCAACAGTGATTGGGTATACAGCACTTCCTACGGCATCCTGAAGGATACGAGCGACCGGATCAGCGGCAGTGCTGCGGACATCGTAGCCACCTTGGATAATGACTGGACCGATGATCAATATCAGGAGGTTTACAAAGGCATCCGCGAGAATTATCCGGACGTGAAGCGCCTGTCGTTCTTTGCCTACGGGGCCTGGCCGGAAGATGAGCTGGCGAACATCCATGAACGTGAGACCTGGCCGACGCCAGGCTGGACGGCTCCGGTAGAGCAAGATTATCCGGCCCAGCTGCCCGCTGTGTGGAAGGCGCGGAATATCGGTTCCATGCCGGGGAACGCCACCTACAATGCTTCCAATAAGCAATTTACACTCAGCAGCAGCTCGACGGATATTTGGGGGAATGCAGATCAGCTGAATTATATATACCAGCCCGTGAGCGGCAATGCGGAGATTGTTGTTAAGGTGCAGTCCACCAGCTGGCTGGACAGCTGGGCCAAGGCCGGCATTATGATCCGGGAATCCATGGGCCATAATTCCAGGCACGCGGATATGATGCTTACCCCCGGGAATGGGGCGACCTTCCAGTATCGTGCTGAAACCGCAGGCGATATGACCGACCATACTGCGGCCGGCTCGGCTCCGAAATGGCTGAAGCTGACCAGAACCGGAAATACGTTCAAAGGGTCGATTTCGGCAAACGGGAGCAACTGGCAGACAGTCGGAACGGTTCAGATCCCCATGAAACGCAAGGTGTATATCGGCATAGCCCTCAGCAATCCGGGGAATGATTCGCGGGGCAAGGCCGTGTTTGGAAATGTGAAGGTTACGGATTAAGCCTAAGAGCCGGGAAATGAAGTTTACTTTGATAGGCAGGCTGAAGGAGGCGTGAATATGACTATGCCGCTACGGGAACGGCAGTATTACTTCCGGGACTACTACGATCAGGGTGAGGAGCTGGTGCTGGAAGGGCAGCGGCTGAGAATCGGGTTGACTTCAAAGTTCTCCATGATCCAGAAGTGGGAGTGGCCGCTTGCTGCGGATGGCCTGATTGTAATTATTGAACCGCCGCAAGAAGGAGAGACACCCGCACCGGGCAATGCCACGCTGGAGCTTGAATTTGAGGGATCGCTTAAGGCGGATGGCTACCGGCTGGACATCCGTAAGGACGGAAAAATTACAATTGCAGCCTCCAATAAGAGAGGACTAAGGTATGGGATGGATGCTCTGCACCGGCTGCTGAGCATAGATGAAGGCAAGTGCCGGTTGCCTGTCGCTACAATTCACGATGAGCCTTCTTTTCCAGTCCGCGGCATTATTGAAGGTTTCTATGGCACGCCGTGGAGCTTTGATGACCGGATAGATGCTGTGCGCTATATGGCGGCTCACCGCATGAACGCCTTCATGCATGCTCCCAAGGATGATCCCTATCACCGTGAGCTGTGGCGTGAGCCTTATCCTGAGGCTATGTTTGCCCAGATTCGTGAGCTCAAGCAGGAATGTGATGCCCAGCTGGTGGACTTCTATTATTGCATTAGTCCGGGAAATGATCTGCAGTTTCGCAGTGAAGATGATTTTGCCAGTCTGGAAGCAAAGCTGAGAGCGATGATCGCCATCGGTGTCCGGCATTTCGCCCTGCTCATGGACGACATCGACTACGCATTGTCAGGGGAGAACCTCCATTACCTGGAGCGCTCCGGACTGGCGCACGCCTATGTGGCAAACCGTGTCTATGACTATTTAAGCCGTCAATTGCAGAAGGTTACTCTGGTGATGTGCCCCTCAGAATACTGGTCTAACTGGGATACCGAATATAAGCGGGATATCCGCGAGAAGCTGCATACGGACATCAACATATTCTGGACCGGCTCTTCCGTCTTTGCCCGGCAAGTCGGAAGCAGGGATGCACGGAATAATTACAGCTATTACGGACATGAGCTGTGGCTGTGGGATAACATTCCCGTCAATGATGCCGACTACGACCGGTTGTTTCTGGACCCGGTTCGCGGACGTTATTCGCAGCTTGGTCAGACCGGGCATCAGGCAGTGGTAGCGAATCCGATGGTTCAATGGGAATGCTCCAAGATTACACTGAACACAATGGCCCACTATATGTGGAACAGTGAGCGTTATATGCCGGAGCTTTCCTGGGAGCTGTCGGTCCGGGAATTCGCCGGAGAGCTGGCAGAGGATATGATGTTCTTCTGCAGCCAGAATCTAAATAGCCAGCTCTATAGCGGCGGGTATGAGGAACTGAAAGAGGCCTTGCAGAGCAAAGATATCCCGAGGCTTGATTTGTATTTCGACCGCCTGGAGAGCGTCTCCTACCGGTTACTTGAAATGGAGAATTCCAAGTTTAAGGAAGAGGCAGGGCCCTGGCTGCAAAGAGCCCTGGCGGATGTAGAGCTGTGGAGAGCCTTGCGGCAGAAGGTTGCCGGGACGCCTCTGCCCGGAGCCGGTGAAGAATTGCGCAAGCGGGCCGAAGCCTGTCAGGCCTTTGAGGTCCGGCTGGGGAGTGATCCAGCCTGGAGAGCCGCCGAAGCCTGGGGACTTGCTGCCAGGGATGGAAAGAACGGATACCGGCTGACGTTGGAAGCGGAGGCTGGAATATAATCGGCAGAGTGCAATATCGGCAGAGCACAGCGCCAGGCAGTAAAGTAATAAGCCAAGCGTAAACAGTTCTCCTGACTCATCATGCTTGGTGAAGGTGGAATTATAGCGCCCGCGCTTCAGACGACATGTTTAAGCCTTCCCTTACCCTTCGGGTGGGGGAGGTTTTTTGGTATTTGAATTTTTGCAAGGTGTAAAGTGAATGAAATCACAATCTATTTTTGCCGGAGTGGTAAATTAAAGCTATCAAGTTAATCCGGGAGGAACTGTTATGACCAGATATGAACAACAAAGAAATTTTCTGAAATCCAATTTTCATGAATTCAAACATATTAAAACAGACAAGATCAAAGGAATTGCCCAGCCGCCAATTGTTAAGCCGTTTGATCCGGAATCACTAATTATTGATCTGCCGAAGGTTAGCAGAGACGTAGTGAGTAAAGAGGATTTTTTTGATTGTATCGGGCAAAGAAGAAGTACACGCTTCTATTCTGCCGACACTTTGAGTCTGGAGGAGTTATCCTATTTATTATGGGCGACCCAAGGGATCACCGGCATGAGCAAGAACGGGCTTACGCTGCGGACCGTGCCCTGCAGTGGGGCGACACACACCTTTGAAACCTATTTAATGATTATGCGGGTAGAGGGCATTCCGCAAGGGATCTACAGATACCTCCCGGTGGAGCATAAGCTCCTATTTATGTTTGAATTAGATCAGCTGGAACAGAAGATTGATGCGATCACTTTGGATCAGCCCTTTGTCCCTAACTTTGCCCGCAAAGCTTCTGTGCTGTTTGCCTGGAGTACCACACCCTACCGCTCCGAATGGAAATATGATATTTCCGCCCACAAAAAAATCCTCATCGATGTAGGACATGTCTGCCAGAACCTGTATTTAGCCAGCGAATCCATTGGTGCAGGTGCCTGCGCCATTGGCATCTATGATCAGAAGCTGATTGATGAGGTTTTAGAGTTAGACGGCGATGAGGAGTTTGTTATCTATCTTGGCGCAGTGGGGAAGAAACGGGAATAGCTGCCTTGGCGAATTGAAAGTATAGCTTCCGTCTTCTGAGGCGACGCGTTTAAACCTTCCTTTACCCTTTGGGTGAGGGAAGGTTTTTTCACACCCTACCGGCAGTAATGTTGTACATATTGCAACTCTGAGCCCTAGATATCAAGGTATTTCATAGGGATTGTTGTATAAAATGCAAGAATTATCCGGTTAAGCCGCTTGGAGGAAGAGAAATCCTGCCTTTTGTACAACATTTTTGAATTTTGACCGAGATGAGTGGGAAAATGTTGTATTTTGTACAGGATTCTCAAAAGTAAGTGAGAGGGAGGTTTGTGAGCCCTTATCGATTCTCAATAATATATTGAAGATAGTCTGCTGCGCTCTGATTGATTGCTTCATCACCCGCCTGAAAGGAGGCTCCGAAGACGGCGAAATAGGGTAATGCGATCGCACCCACATGTCCTGCGCTGGCTTTAAAGGGTGCAATAACCTCATCTACAGTAAAAGAAACGGAACCGGCAGGCAGGTAATTTTCCTGCTTATCCCCAATGGACATAGCTATCCCCAGCTTCTTTCCTCTCAGCTTATTCCCGTTTGAACCATACGCCCAGCCGTGGGTGAAGACGTCATCCAGCCACTTTTTCAGTAAAGGCGGGTAACTATACCAATATAAAGGAAATTGAAAAATAATATGGCTGTGTGCTTCGAGTAAACTTTGCTCTTTCGGAACATCAATGCTCCAGTCCGGATATTCCTTGTAAAGCTCATGGATCGTAACTTCCTCTGGATGCTGCAGCAGCTCCTGTTTCCATCTTTTATTTACTCTTGAATTCTCAATATGAGGGTGTGCTAGGATCACAAGGGTTTTCATATTTAATCACCTTTCCGGCGGATATTGGTTTTGTGCAGCTGTTTATATTATTTTGGATGCCTGTAAAAATGTAAATACACACAATAAAGTAACATGGTTACCTCAAAGTGTGCATTGGACTCCGGATCGTTATATGGCATGATAGAAATCATAAGATAAGATAGGCTAAATTAATTAGGGTGTGATGAGGTGGAAGGTATGAAAGAATATCATTTAGGCATAGAAGCAACGCTTGAAATTCTCGGAGGAAAGTGGAAAGCGTTAATCATATGTAATCTAATGTCGGGTAAGAAACGGACAAGTGAATTACAGCGCAGTATCCCGGGCATCTCGCAAAAGGTTCTGATCCAGCAGCTCCGCGAACTTGAAAGGGACGGAATGATCGGCAGACAGGTCTATAATCAAATGCCGCCCAAAGTTGAATATTATATAACGGAATATGGAACTACAGCCAATGGAATTATTGACGTAATGTGTTCATGGGGCAGAGCCAACATTGCAATCAGACAGCAGCAGGGTGAAGATGTGGTGTTGCTGGAAAATATTCCGGACGATGAGTAAACCTGCGTTGCCTCACTATATAAAATGCCCGCCATTGACAATGGTTTGATATCAAACTATAATCCCTGTATGGAAACTAGAGATGTGATTTCGCTGATCTCCAAGATCAGGGAGAAGGTTAACCGGTTCATTGTTGCAGAGATGGTGAAGCAGGGGCTGGAAGGTATCGGCACTTCGCACGGGGACATTATTTATGCGCTGCTGCAGAAGCCCAGACTTACAATGGCAGAGATCTCCGCCAAAATTAATAAAGACAAATCGACCGTCACGGCACTGGTTGATAAGCTGGTCCGGCTTGGCATGGTGACGAAGGAAAGGGAGAAGGAGGACACCAGGTTTGTATACGTTGCTCTGACGGGGAAGGGGAGGGAGCTGGAAACGGTTTTTGAGGCGATATCTGCAGACATGCTGGAGCAGTTTTACCTCAATGTCACCGAACAGGAGAAGGAAGCGCTGCTGGGCATTCTAATTAAAATCAATAACAACTTCTAAAAAAATATATTATATAGTTTGATATCAAACTAAAGTTCAAAGGAGGAAATACTTGTGAGAGATTACACGACAGAATTGCCGCCGCACACAGAGAAATACATCGGAGAGAACGATCTGTATCTGCAGATATTTGCAGGAAGGAACCTCCCGGAGGATGCTGACCGCAGGCCTCCTTTACTGTTCGTGCATGGTGCCTTTACCGGAAGCTGGATGTGGAGCAAATACATTCCCCATTTTATCCGTGAAGGATGGACCTGTTATGTCATGAATCTGAGAAGCCATTACAGAAGCCGGGTGCTGGATATGACGGAGATAACCTTCGGGGACTATCTGGAGGATATAAGCGAGGTTATCGCTGAATGCGGGGCTCCGCCTATTGTGATCGGGTTCAGCATGGGCGGGATTCTAAGCCAAAAGCTGGCGGAAACGGCAGATCCGGCCGGGCTCGTGCTGATCGATTCAAGTATTTGTAAGGAAGTTCATGACCAGGTGCCTTACCGGGACATCGTCCGGACACAACCTGGCCTCGTAGTGCCTGCCCCGGTTCGTGAGGAGCTGACGGGCATAGATGAATCGGCAGAGGATATAGCTTTTCAAAGAAAGTACCTGACTATGGAGTCTGCCAAGGCGTTTAGCGCTTTTTCTTATCATTACGGTGCGGACGGAATCCCGGTGGACAGCCGGTCCATTAAGTGCCCTTGTCTGGTTATCCATGCTGTTAACTGTGCGGAGGACGACCGCCGGGGCAAAGTGAACGCAGAGCATTTCCATGCAGACTACAAAGGCCTGTGGGACACCACGCATACCGGTCTGCTCGTAGGGCAGCGGTATCTGGAAGCAGCGGAGACTGTTCTGGAGTGGCTGAGAAGAGAATTTTAACCAAAATAAGCATAAAGATCCGAGGTGACAAAATCTCGAATCTTTATGCTTTCTATTTGTTTGTTTATTGCTTGCAGTGGGCTATGAAATTCTCCAGCCACTCTATCGTTACCGTCTCACGCAGAATTGCGCCATCCAGCACAAGATAATCACCGAAATTATCGCTGTCGAGTGGGGGGATGCTGTCATACCGCTCTTTATTCCTGCTTAAATGCTTCAGTCTCTCCTGATGCTGATGCAGCTGATGCTCCAATAGATGAATCCGGGTGGCTATATCCAGATTATTGGAGAAGTACATTCTCAGCCGGAACACATCTTTAGGCGTAGGCTCAAGCGGCTCTTCTTTTTTCAGCCATTGCAAAAAAGCTTTCTTGCCCTGCTCCGTAATCGAATACAGTTTTTTCTCCAGTATTTCTCCGCTAATTTGGATCTCGAATACAATAAGTCCCTCATCCAGCAGCTTCTTTAATTCCGGATAGATCTGACTGTGCTTGGCATTCCAGAACTCACCTAAATCCTTGCCGAATTCCTTACCTATATCATAGCCAGTCATTGGCTCTTTGTTTAATAACCCCAAAATAGCGTATTTCAAAGTTCTCATAAGCTTCGCTTCCTATACATATTCGTCGTTTTCTACTTCGTTAGTATAGCATATTTAGCCAGTCGACAATAACATTTGTTACATATGTGAATAAACGTGTTTTATTAAACATATAAATATATATATGTTTGTATTGATATAAATAAGAGCCTGTGCTAATATGAAATCGGATTAGATGTGAATAAATTCACAATACGATTGATGAAGGAGAAGAAGATTGCAGTGGAACTTACAAAGAAGAGATGGATTATTCTGATTGCGAGCTGCTTTATTAACCTGTGTATTGGCTCAATCTACGCCTGGAGTGTGTTTGCTGCCCCGATGGCAGCGTATTTGAGCGGGCTGACAGGACTCAGCTTAACGCCGGGGGATTTGGCTATCGCTTTTACGATTACCAATTCAGTCGGTCCAATTACGATGATTTCAGGCGGATGGATTAATGACAGATTCGGGCCTAAGCGGGTAATTCTGGTAGGTGGCCTGTTATTCGGGGGCGGGATGATATTGTCCGGGTTTGCAACCTCGGTTAGCTTCCTGGTTCTTACGTACGGCATCGTACTTGGCCTTGGAACTGGCATGGTCTACGGCTGCACTATCAGTAACTCCATCAAGTTCTTCCCTGACAAACGGGGATTGGTTGGCGGAGTAACCACTGCTGCCTATGGATTAAGCTCGGTCATCATCCCTCCAATTGCCAATGGCTTGATTAGCTCGTCTGGAGTGAAATCAGCATTCTTAATCATCGGCAGCGCATTTCTTCTTATCATCTGCTCCGCTTCTTTCTTCATTGAGAAATGTCCGTCTGATTTCGTTCCGGCAGGCTGGACACCCAAGTTGCCGGGTACTGGCCGTTCTCTAAAAGGCGACAAAGACTGGAAAGGCATGCTGGCAAGTCCGCTATTCTACGTAATGATCCTGTTATTAATCAGCGGTGCTTTTGCCGGACTAATGTGTACCTCACAAGCTTCACCTATCGCTCAAAAAATGGTTGGCCTGTCTGCGGCGGCGGCAACGACTGTGGTTTCTGTACTGGCTCTGTTCAACACGGGCGGACGCATCCTGGCGGGCTATATTTCTGACAAAATCGGCCGGATCAACACGCTTACCTTTGCTTCACTCTTATCTGTAGTGGGGCTCACCCTGCTGTATATTTCAGGAGCTAATAGTGTGGCGACCTTCTATATCGGTATTTCTGTGATCGGCTTAAGCTTTGGCTCCCTGATGGGCGTATTCCCCGGATTTACTGCAGATCAGTTCGGTGCCAAGAATAATAGTGTGAATTATGGAATTATGTTTATCGGCTTTGCATTAGCGGGCTATTTTGGCCCGTCCATTATGAAGAATGTGTACAGTGCAGACGGCAGCTATCAGAGAGCCTTTGTGATTGCGGCCATCTTTGGCATCACCGGAATTATCCTGACCTTTGTCTATAAGTGGGCTGTCAAATATCAGGCGAGAACTGCTGCTAAGCCTCAGGAAGCTAGTATATAAAGAACAGAAGCAATGTATAGAGAGAAGGAGAATGAAATCATGATTAGAAAATATCCGAACCTGTCTAAACCCATCACAATTGGTAATGTAACCTTCAGAAATAGAATGTTTGGCTCTCCTATGGGCGGAACCGATATTACAGCAGACTGTACGATTGGACCCAAATCCACAGCGTTCTATGAATTAAGAGCTAAAGGCGGCGCTGCCTCAGTTACAGTCAGTGAAGTTGTTGTACATCCCGAAACCGAAGCCTCCCATATGTACCATCTGGACCTGGGAACTGTAGATTCTCTTGCCAGCTTTACTTATACTGCAGATGCCATCCGCCGTCACGGAGCTATTGCGAGTGTGGAGCTATCCCATTCCGGACAGTACGCCGGTACATATCTGACGGACAAGAATAAGAAGCAGGAATTGGCCCAGTGGGGGCCCAGCCCCGGAGTACGCCCAGACGGCAGGGAAGTGAAGGAGCTTACACAAGCACTAATTGATGACATCGTAGCAGCCTATGGCAGATGTGCCGGACTGGCTAAGAGAGCCGGTTATGAGATGATTATGGTCCATGGCGGACATGGCTGGCTGATCAATCAGTTCTTTTCTCCGTACTTCAACCGTAGAACCGACAAGTATGGCGGAACTTTGGAGAACCGGGTACGGTTTGCCCAGGAGGTTCTTGACAGTGTCCGCAACGCTGTAGGCCCTGGCTTCCCTATCGAGTTCAGAATAAGCGGTTCGGAGTTGTTTGAAGGCGGATATGACCTTACTGAAGGTATTGAAATTGCCAAGCTTGTCGAATCTAGAGTCGACCTGCTGCATGTATCTGCGGGCACGTATCAGACCGGCTTCGGAATCACCCATCCGTCGATGTTCTTGCCGCATGGCAGTAATGTGTATCTGGCAGCAGAGATCAAGAAGCATGTAAGTGTCCCCGTTGCTACGGTCGGCGGTTTAAATGACCCGGCTCAGATGGAAGAGATCATTGCCAGCGGTCAGGCGGATGTGGTTGAGATGGCCCGCGCACTGCTGGCTGATCCAGAGCTGCCCCGGAAGGTCATGAGCAACCGTGACGAGGACATTATTAAATGTCTGAGATGCTTCACCTGTATGGCGGAGCGTGCGGAGACCTCTACAAGACGCTGTACGGTGAACCCGTTAATCGGCCGTGAAATGGACGGGACAGAAATTTATCCTTCGGCTAATCCGCGTAAGGTTCTGGTAGCGGGTGCTGGCCCGGGCGGGCTGTATGCGGCGATGACTGCTGCCAAACGCGGACATCAGGTCATTTTATGTGAGAAGTCGGATGATGTGGGCGGTATTCTGCGGGGAGAGCAGGCGCTGCCCTTCAAATATGAGATGTATGAGCTGGGAGTTACTCTCGGGAAATTAGCCAAAGACGCAGGCGTCGAGATTCGTCTAAATACACCTGTGACCCAAGCGTATGTTGATAATGAAAATGTGGATGCGTTAATTATAGCCGTCGGTTCCGCAGCCATTGTTCCGCCAATCCCGGGACTTGATGGTGATAATGTAGTTGTAGTTAATGACTACTATCTGGAGAAAGATAAGGTTACCGATAGTGTGGTTGTACTGGGAGGGGGCCTTGCGGGCAGTGAAGCAGCGATTCACCTTGCCCAGGAAGGCAAAACAGTACATTTGGTCGAGATGAGAACTGAGCTGGCACCGGATGCCAATATCAGACATCGCCCGATTATGCTGAAGGAGATCGACAAGCTGAATATTAAGGTTCATCTGGGATATAAAGGGTTATGTGTTACGCCGGAGGGCGTAGTTTGCCTGAATCCAAGCGGGGAAGAGCAGCTGATTCCGGGAACCTCTGTAATTTGCGCACTTGGACAACGGGCAAGAAGAGATATCGTAGAGGAGTTAATTGATTGTGCTCCTTATGTGGCTCAGATCGGGGACTGTGTAAAAGCGTCAACGATCACTACTGCAATTTATCAGGGATATCATGCAGCGCTTGATATTTAGTTTGACACATATCCCCCCCCCAGGGGGGATACTGGGTATAGATGTTTATATAGGATATGGGGAATTCCATAGGCAACAAAGCAAAGAACTGCGGTCATTTGGGCGATCCTCGCGGCTGCACTATATGCCATCCGCACGCCGGTATCCAAAGAGCTATATCAAAGGGTTCGGTTCAGGGTTAGGCGCACGAAATAAATAAAAGGCCGCATGAACCGGATGATCCGGTTCCTTGCGGCCTTGTTTGAGTGTGGATTTTTAAGTATCAAATATTGTTCAATCTATATACATCCGGTTAGATTAATGGAATTTGACAGTCTTGATCCGTGATTCCTGTTCGTAAGTAAGCGGGCTTGGCGTTTGCGGTGTGTGCAAATGGCGCTCTACGCTGTATTCCATTTTCCGGTAGTCTTCTTCTCCCGAAGCCATTCCAGGCTGCCACATTCCGGTTACCCAATTCTTCAGTTCCTTAATTCCTGCCAGCATTGCATTCATCCTCCTTGGCGATGAAATCCGATGGAAAATAGGGTTTCGATCACTTTTGTTTACGCTTTCATTATAACACGGATCAGACGAAAATCAAAGGTGTGTCCGTGTGAAATAGACAATAAAAGAGTACAAAGTGTGAATTGGAGAGGATTTGTGCTTTGTGAAAGGAGTTATGTCCTTGTGGGAGAGACAATAGGGGATGAGGAATGGTAAAAGAAAAAGCGACTGCCGGATATGGCGGTCGCTTGCAGCAAACTCCTGTAGGGAAAGCTTATTTGATACGTTTCAATGCGGCTTCCTGATCAATAGAACGTCTGGCCAGCATGTCCAGTGTAGCATCATGTACGGTTAATGTTTTGTCTATCCGCTCAAGAGTGTCCCGGGTTGCAATGACTTCAGCATTGACTTCGGATACAGCCTGCTGGATCAGCGGGATCAGCTTCGTATCTTCTTTGATGCTGTCAATATCAGCCTTCATTGTGCCCAACTCGGACCGTATCTCTTTGATATCGGATTTCATATCTGTAAATTCAGCCTTCATCTCTGTCACTTCAGATTTCATTCCCTGTAATTCCGTAAGAATCTGTTGCAAAATCGGATCGCTCATCGTCACAGCTCCTCAAATATGGATTACATCAGAAGCGGGCTCTTTGGATTATGTTTAATTATTATAGCATAAGACGGGGGGACAGGCCGAGGAAAAAGAGCAAACTGGCTGAAGCGCGGCATTCCTGCCTGGAACAAAGAAGATCTCTAATTATGAGTGTTTTTTACACTAATAATTGGGATATTTACCAATCGGCAAAGATGCTATATTGATTTTGGTAAGCGGTTGCATAAAAATCCTGAAGCTGATTTTATGCATCAGCCGATCACAACAAACCGGGAGGAATAAACGATCCATGCCAAAAAAGAAATCGTTTCTGTCATTCATCTTCACCACAGTCTTGCTGCTCGCTATGGTCACACCGATGGTCTCTGCTGCAACGGAAGAACAGGCGCCGCAGGAGCAGGCTGCCGCAGCTGCGGCTGCATCCACAGGTCTTCAATCCTACGTAGATGCCATGCAGCCGGGATGGAATCTGGGCAATTCACTGGATGCGACCGGAGCCGATGAGACTTCCTGGGGCAACCCGGCCGTCACACAGGCTCTAATCAAGAAAATTGCTGCCCAAGGCTATAAGAGCATCCGGATTCCCGTGACCTGGGATGTACATACGGGAGCGGCTGCCCCGTATACAGTGGATGCGGCCTATTTGTCACGTGTCCAGCAGGTTGTTGATTGGGCAGTAGCAGAGAATTTGTATGTCATGATCAACGTTCACCATGATTCCTGGCTGTGGATCAGCAAAATGGAGCAGCAGCATGATCTGGTGCTGGCCCGCTATAAGGCGGTCTGGACTCAGATTGCGAACCGCTTCAAGGGATATTCCGCCAAGCTGATGTTCGAGAGCGTGAATGAGCCGCGTTTCACCGATGGCGGAACGACGGATGAGGCCAAGGCGATTCAGATGCTGGATGAGCTGAATGTGGCTTTCCATGGCATCGTCAGAGCCTCCGGCGGGAATAATGCCACCCGTCCGCTGGTGCTGTCCACGCTGGAAGCTTCACCGACGCAGACCCGGATGGACGCCCTGTACCAGACCATCAACAGGCTGAACGACTCCAATCTGATCGCGACCGTACACTATTACGGGTTCTGGCCGTTCAGTGTCAATATTGCCGGTTATACCAGGTTCGAGACCGATACCCAGAACGATATCGTGACTACCTTTAATAATGTCTATAACACCTTTACCGCCAGAGGCATTCCCGTTATTGTGGGCGAGTATGGGCTGCTTGGTTTTGACAAGAACACTGGTGTGATCGAGCAGGGGGAGAAGCTGAAGTTTTTTGAATACCTGGCTTATTATCTGAAGTCTAAGCAAATTACACCGATGCTGTGGGACAATGGTCAGCATTTCGGCCGCACATCCTTCCAGTGGTCCGATCCGCAGCTTTACAATATGATGAAGGCAAGCTGGACCGGCCGCTCGTCCACTGCTGAAAGCGATCTCATTCATTTGAAAAAGGGTGCCGCAGCCAAGGATGTGACGGTTAAGCTGAATCTGAACGGCAATACGCTCTCTTCAATTCTATACGGTAGCCAGCAGCTGGTGCAGGGAACGGATTATACCCTAAGCGGTGACCAGCTGACGTTCAAAGCAGCGAAGCTCACCAGCCTGACTTCTTCCGGTAAGCTTGGCGTCAATGCAGTTTTGACGGCCCGCTTCAACAAAGGAGCGGATTGGAATTTTAACGTAATTCTCTATAATACGCCAAAGCTAAGCAGCGTTCAGGGAACAGCCAGTGCTTTTAAAATACCGGCTGTGTTCAATGGCGATACTCTCGCTACCATGGAAGCCGTATATGCTTCAGGAGGGAATGCCGGCCCGCAAAACTGGACGTCTTATAAAGAATTTGCTTATACGTTTACGCCTTCCTATACCACGGGTGAAATCAGTCTGCTGCCGGCGTTCTTCAATGAAGTGAACAATGGTGACGTGATCCTGAAGTTCCATTTCTGGAGCGGCGAAGTCGTGAATTACAAGATCACCAAGAACGGAACGAGCGTTACCGGTACGGCAATGTAGATGTAGCACAAGCAGAAGATGTACATGATAGCCTTCTTTTATCCTGCGGGATGGAAGAAGGCTTTTTATTGCGGCAGCCTTAAATATCCAAGAAAATCTTGGGGATACTATACCAAACGAACGGGGAAGGAGGGCATCTATGGAACCGGACACACAGAATATTCCTACGCTGCGGCATATTCTTGATGAATTCGATCAGTGTGCGGACCTCAGCCACCGGCGCTTTCCTGAACTCTCCGCCGATATTGTGTATTTCCCGCATACGGTGGATAACAACCTGCTAATCCAGGAAATATTGCTGCCCTTTGACCGGCTTCAGGCGGATGGGCTGGATAAGTTGTTCCTCCAGTCCCAATTTGTTGAGACAAGAGAGTCCAAAGCCGTGGTGGTCGGCATACTGGAGGGCTGTGTAGCTGTCTTCCACGGGGAAGCTGTCTACTTACTGGACGCCTACGGCCCGGAAGGCCGCAGTGTACAGCAGTCGGAAACGGAGACGGTAATTGCCGGCCCTCATGATGCCTTCGTGGAATCCGCTCCTACTAACCTGAGCTTAATCCGCCGCCGGATCAAAAGCTCGCATCTGAAAATTATCCGGTGTGAGATCGGAGAAATTTCCAAAACAACTGTGTACATCCTTTATATCAAGGATATTGCCAATCTTAAATATGTCCAGGATCTGCAGAACCGGATCAACCGGATTGAGACAGATGCGATTAATGACGGCGGGACGCTGACCCAGTTCATTGAAGATATGCCGAATTCGGTGTTCCCGCAGTTTCTGACTACGGAAAGACCTGATGTGGCTGTGTCGAAGCTGGCGGCCGGGCGGATCATCACCATCGTTGACAATAGTCCGACAGCGATCAGTGCGCCCTCCTCCTTTTTTGAATTCTTCTCATCACCGGATGATTACTACCAGCGCTGGGCACTGGGGACGGCACTGCGGCTGCTCCGGTTTCTGGCTCTTGTAATAACGATATCATTCACGGCGATGTATGTATCGGTAACTACCTTTCATTACGAGATGATTCCCGAAGCGCTGCTCCGAACGTTGGCTGAATCACGGAACAGGGTGCCGTTTCCTCCTGTTTATGAAGCGCTGCTGATGGAAATCATGATCGAGCTGCTGCGGGAAGCCGGAGCGCGCCTGCCAACCAAGATTGGGCAGACGATCGGGATCGTGGGCGGGATTGTGATTGGTCAAGCGGCTGTACAGGCTGGCCTGACAAGCAATGTGCTTATTATCGCAGTAGCCTCATCTGCCATTGCCTCTTTTGTGATTCCCAGCTATATGATGAGCGCCTCTATCCGCCTGATCCGCTTCGGAATCATAATACTCACCGGAATATGGGGCAATATTGGACTTGTAATGGGTATAGCCCTGATCGTAATTCATTTATCCAACCTGACGAGTCTGGGTTCGTCCTATCTGACCCCTATTGCTCCAATGAAGACGGGAGACTGGAAGGATGTGTTTATCCGTGCTCCTTTCTCGAAGCTGAGCAGCCGTCCGTCCCAGAGCAAGACCATGAATTCCATCAGGCAAAAAAACAAAAAGTAGGAGTGGACGTTATGCCCGAAAAGCTGCGCCCCTTTCATATTGCCGTTCTAATGCATATGACCCAATCCGGAATTGTGATCTTCACATTGCCCCGCAATCTGGCCGACTATTTCGGTACCAACGGATGGCTTTTTCTGGTGCCGTGTATCGTAGTCTCTACCTTCAATATCTATTTAATTTCACTGGTCTTCCGGCTTGGCCAAGGGAGGTCTGTATTTGAGATTATGGAGCAGACAATTCCAAGGCCGGTGCTGTATCCCTTTTATGGCGGCCTGGCTGCGGTCTGGCTTGTTTTTGGCTGCATGATCGGCAAGAAATACGTACTAATCTTCCAAATGCTGTCCTTCCCGACAACGAATCCCATGGTGTTCAAGCTGGCTGTGGACATTCTGGCCTTTCTGATGATTACCAAAGGAATCTATTCCATCTCCAAAGCGGCAACGCTGTTCTTCTGGCTGTCTGCCTGGATGTATCTGCTCATGCTGTGGTTTTTTCCGGCGTTCCGCTGGGAACGCCTGACTCCGTTTATTCTCAAAGGCGGGCATAATCAGTTCAAAGGAGCGATGGAGATCTATTCCGCTTTTCTCGGTTACGAATTATCGATACTGCTGTTCCCTTACGTGAACAAGAACAAAAAGGCTATGGCGGGCGTCTATGCGGGAAATCTCTATTTAGCTGTGCTGTATATCTCGCTGGCGATCATCTGCTTCGGGTTCTTCAGTCTGGGGCAATTGAAAAAACTGCTCTATCCCTTGCTTGATTTGCTGGCGTATATCCAATTTCCGTTTATAGAGAGGCTGGAGAATCTGCTGTACGGGCTGTTTCTGTTCCCGGTTCTGGTCACTGTTGTAATGTACTGGTGGGCGGCACAAGAGTCGGTACGAAGAATGCTCCCCAGAATAAAACTATCCGTGCTCTCTTTCTTACTGATTGCGATTTCCTACAGTATCTCTTTTATTCCGAAGACACTGGATGCAGTGGGGGTCTGGATCACTAACCTGGGGTATGCGGTGACCGGGATTGCTTTCGGGTTTCCTGTACTATTGCTTCTATTGCTGCTGATTCAGCGGAAAGGGGGAGAGGTCCGTGCATAGACAGATTTATAGCTTGGCAAGGTTGTCCCTGAGTCTATTGCTTCTGCTTCCTCTGCTGCTGACCGGATGCAAAAGCGACGAGAGAATCCTTGAGAAGCTGGGCCTGGTGCAGACGGCGAGCTATGATCTTGCAGAGAATAACAGGATCAAAGTTACCTCCTGCGTCCCGGTCATTGACCCGGATTCCTCCGCACGCCGTGAGCTGTTGTCTACTGTCTCGGATAGCATTAAGGAAGCGAGAATCATGTTCTCCAGACAGACGGATTTGACGGTTGTCAGCGGGCAGCTCAGAGATGCATTGTTTGGTCTGAAGCTGGCCAAAGCCGGACTCGGGGATTACATTGATACCCTGCTGCGTGATCCCTCTATAGCCCTTGGCGTCAAGGTTACAATTATTAACGGGGATGCCGGTGAAATTCTGGCCAAGGATTACGAGCCGCATACGGATACCGGAAGATATATCAATCATCTGCTGGAGAAAGAGGCGGCCGGCAACAGCATTCCCAATACCACTCTGTATGAATTCTCCCGTGACTATAATGACGATGGCATAGATCCGGTGGCACCGATAGTAAAGGATAGCGGGGACAAAGCCGTTATTGACGGCATTGCCTTGTTTCAGGAGGACCGTTACAGAATGAAGATTCCGGCTCAAGACGGGATCTTCTTCGGGCTTTTCCGTGATGACCTGAGGCAAGGGGAGGCCGCTCTCCATTTGGGGGAAAAGGATGGCCGGCAGGTGGTAGTGATGTTCAGTTCATTATTGAATTCACGCAAGGTGAAGGTTCATCGTCTGGGGCCCGGCCGGTTCAAAGTCGAGCTTCTGGCGAATATCCAGGGCTCCGTGCTTGAATATACCGGACACCATTATCTGAATAAGGCCGGGGTAAGACAACAGCTGGAGCGGGATATCGCAGATGTGATTATGGCCAAAGCCAAAGAAATGGTGTCGCAAATGCAGCAGCATAACGTAGATAGTCTCGGAATCGGGATACAGATAAGGAATACTTTGAGCTATAAAGAGTGGAATCAAATGAATTGGCGGGAGGTTTATCCGCAGGTGGAGATAGAGTGCAAGGCCAAGGTGACAATCAAGGATTACGGGAAATACATGTAGGCACTACCCTGATTATTTCAATTTATAAATATACAAAATAGGGCAATGGGTGTAAAATTGCATTACTTAGGTCTTCCCGGCGAGCAGAATAGCATGGATATACAGAGAAACGGGTGCTGCCCTTCAAAGGGGGGGCATTAACGTTTCTACTTCTATGCCTATATGTGAATAAATGCGCATGGACCTCAGGCCTGAGGGGATTATGCTGCATTGCACCACAGGGTTATCCTGCTCCCGGAAGCAGAAGCGAAGGTACAGCAACAAGATGAACCGAAAAGAGACGGAGGAATTAAGAATCATGGAGAGAAGAAACTGGAAGCACCTTATGAAAATAGCAATGTTGACCGCTGCGGTTGGCCTGGTAGCGGCTGGCTGCGGAAATTCCAATAATGCAGGCAATGCCGATAATGAAAGCTCCGGAAATGCTGCGGAAGCTCCAGCCGAGGCGGTTACCCTATCGCTGGGTCTGCTGCCTTCTATTGATGCGATTCCATTTATTATTGCGCATGAGCAAGGCTTTGATAAAGAGCATAATGTAAACCTCGATATCCAGACCTTCAAGAGCGCCAAGGACCGGGATGTAGCTTTTCAAGCCGGCAAAGTAGATGGTCTCAGCGCAGATCTTGTAGCGATTTCCATCTATAATGAAGCGGGACTGGATGTCAAAATCACCAGTACTACAACGGGTGAATTTGATCTGCTGACCGGAAATGATGAAGTCAAAGAGGTGAAGGATCTGAAGGGCAAAACTGTCATTCTGTCCAAGAATACCTCGACCCAGTATACCGTGGCGATGATGCTGAAGCAGGCCGGTCTGACTGAAGACGATATTACAGTGACCGAAGTGCCGCAGATTCCAACCCGCCTGGAGCTGCTCAAGAATAATAAAGCCGATGCAGCCGTCCTTCCGGAGCCGTTCGTGACCATGGGCAAAACTGCTGGCCTGCGTGTCCTCAGCTCGACCCATAGTGCGGGAATCAATCCGTTCGTGCTGGCTTTCCCGCAGAGTGCGATTGATGCCAAAGGACAAGGCATCCGTGATATGTACGCCGCTTATGATGAAGCTGTAGATTATATGAAAACGCATGACCAGTCGGAATATATCGATCTGATTATCAAGGAAGTGGGTTATCCGGACACGCTGAAGAATGAGATTAAGGTGCCGGAATATCTCCCTGCTTACCAGGTGGATGTGAAGGAAGTAGAAGCGGCCTTCGCCTGGGCGCGTGAAAAAGGACTGCTCACCAAAAATATATCGGCTGAAGAAGTGATCTCCGATGTCCAGTTTAAAGAATAGCGGACTCCGCATTAACAACCTTCATGTAGCCTACGAAAAGGGTCAGCTGGCGCTCGGAGAGATGAATCTGACCCTGCCGGAGCATGGGATATATACAGTAATCGGTCCTTCCGGCAGCGGCAAATCCACACTGCTGCGGGCGATTGCCGGACTGCTGCCGGGGTATGAGGGGGAACTGCTCTTCAACGGCAGATCCGTCCATGAGAAGGAGACGCTGATTGGCCTGGTGCCGCAGAATTATGGCCTGCTGCCCTGGAAGACAGTCCGTGACAATATCAGGATTGCCATGAAAATTGCCCGCCCCGGCAGCGGGAGCACAAACAGGCAGGAGCAGGACGGGCAAATCCTGCATTGGCTGGAGTCCATGGGTATAGCCGGGCTGGCCGGCCGGTTTCCGCTCTCCCTGAGCGGAGGACAGCAGCAACGGGTAGCTATTGCCCGTGCATTCGCCATTCTGCCGACTATTCTGCTGCTGGACGAGCCGTTCTCGGCGCTGGATGCCATTACGCGGGAAGGGCTGCAGCAGATTTTTATCGACAACTGGCAGGCGCATCCGGCAACCACGCTGTTCGTCACCCACGATATAGAAGAAGCGATTCTCCTGGGACAGAAGATTATCGTGATGCTGCCCGGGCAACAGGAGCCGCCGGAGATTCTCGATAACTCCGCTGTGTTTGCCATGAAGCATGTGGACAAGCGGGAGAGCGATGAGTATTTCGAGCAAAGTAAGAGAATCAGAAAGGTAATGATGGAGAAATGGTGAAAAAACGGCATCTCCCTCACCTGCTGCGGCTGCTGTTCGTTTTTACGGGCATGAATGTAATCTGGTATATAGCCTATCTGCTGATGAATCATTCCATTCTGCCAAGTCCGGGTGCAGTCTATGAAGCTATGTTTCATCTGGGTGCGCGTGATGTGGCGCTGAACGTCGGCTACAGCCTGCTCCGGATCTTCGAGGGTGTGCTGCTGGCGCTGCTGCTCGGACTGATGGTAGGCCTGCTGATGGGCCGCTCTCCACTCTGGAACAGGCTGCTGGATCCGGTAGTGTATCTGACCTATCCGATTCCCAAGATTGCGCTATTGCCTGTAGTGATGCTGTTCTTCGGCCTCGGAGAGACCTCCAAAGTGCTGATGATCATGCTGATCCTGCTGTTCCAGGTAATCATATCCGTACGTGATGGTGTGAAGGCGATCCCTGAGAGTACATATGATGTTCTGACGAGCATCGGCGCCAGCTCCATGCAGAAGTTCTGGAATGTGACGCTCCCCGGCGCATTGTCGGTCATTCTCAGCACCATTCGTATCTCCCTTGGAACGGCAATATCGGTGCTGTTCTTCACCGAAATTTACGGTACGGAGCATGGCATGGGCTTCTTCATTATGGATGCCTGGCTGCGGCTGGATTATCCGGAGATGTATGCGGGAATTATGCTGTTCAGTCTGGTAGGCTTTGTCCTTTTCCTGCTGGTGGATCTGCTGGATTACCGGTTTATGAAGTGGCGGCGGTAGTCTGTACACGGGTATTGTCCGCATAAGGACGGTGCCCGTTTCTTTTGAAATATAAGAATTTATATGTTTCACACGATAACTTATCCTTCTATTTCTCGCTGAAACAACACCGTCCCTTAAAAGGACGGCAAAGCCGTTTCTACTTGTTTGAGAATGCTGTAATTTCCTGTCGCAAATATAACATGGTAAATATATCTAAATATAATTATAATTAGAATATTCATGTTACTTATTTGAGGAGGATGAAATGTTTTGAACAGTAAACGCAATCAATTTATTCAGCAAACCGCCCGGACAGCCCTGATTACTTCGGTAGCGCTTGCATTACTGCTGCCTGGCGGGCTGGCTGCTGCGGATTCCAGCTACACTTCGGTAAGGGTGCCTCTCTCCACAGCAGCTGCCGGACAGGCCGCCAATTCCGCAGCCCCGGACCCGGCCAAGGCCAAAATCACACAGGAGCAGGCCATTGCCAAGCTAAGAGAGCTGTTTCCCGTTCTGAAGGAAGCGACGGTATCCAATGTACGGCTTGGCACGGATTCTTACCCTCCTTCCGGGAACCAGATGGTGTGGAATGTCCAGTGGCAGTACCAGCTGGGCAGCTCAGGTTACGGGTTCTCCAGTTTGGTCGATGCGATGACAGGTGATCTGGTGAATACGTATATTTCTTATCCTATGTTGAGGGAGAATGCCTTTTACCCTCCGGAATTCTCCCGGGAGGAGGCGCTGGCGAAAGCCCGCAGCTTCATTGCCGCGGCCGCACCATCCCTGGCAGCCAAGGACCTTGTACTGGATGATAACGACCAGACTTATATGGGCAGGGACGCGCTCTTTGGTATGTTTGAATATAGATTTCCGTTCAGAATCTTGAGAAACGGGCTTCCCTCAGCAGCGGATATGCTGAACATCTCCGTCGATGGAAACGGGAATATCGTTCAATTCAGCAAACCGGCTACAGACGGAGTGTATCCGTCAGCGAAGCCGGCGGTCTCCCCGGAATCAGCTAGCAAGCAATTTGCCGGGAACTTTAAGGTTGGCCTCTATTATATCCCTATATATAAAGATGGCGCGGCAGTGCGCTGGATTTTGGGCTGGCGCCCTGAGAGTGAATCCCTTTCCCTTGTAGATGCCCAGACTGGCAAAAGCATAGATAATGAAGGCGAAGCAATTACGGCGGCTGTCACTTATGAGGCGGTACCAGAGCGGAAGAATACTTTCCAGCCTGCAAGCGCCGCCGGGCTGACCGCAGCTGCAGCGGCGAAGCTGGTACAGCAGGTCGCTGCGATTCCTGCAGAACGCAAGCTTTCAGGCCAGAACTCTGGCGTGAATTCCCAGAATGATAAGCAAAAGCTCTGGAGATTATCCTGGGAAGCAAGTCGCACGGCTGCTAATATGGCAATGCCGGAGCGTACGTACGCTGAAGTAGACTCCAGCACCGGAGAAATCATTCAATTCCAGCTGGAGCAGTATGGAGGCCAGGCATTGAAGGAACAGCCTGCACCTGCAGGCGGAACCAAACTGACGCAGGCACAAGCTAAGGAGAGGGCGATAGAACTTATCAACCGTCTGTATCCTAAGGCCAGCGGAAGTCTTAAGCTGGCTGAGCATGGAGGGAAGTGGAGTATCCTTGAGGACGGGAAGGGGTACCGTTACCAGTTCTTGCGCTATTATCAGGGTATTCCGGTTAGTGACAGTAATATAGTCATGACTATGGATGTTTACGGCAGACTGCAAAGCTACATGAATACAGGCAACACCGGTTATGAAGCGCTCAAAGATAAGCCTGTTCCGGCAGTTTCCGGGGCGGAAGCACTTCAGAGCTATCTCGGCCGATATGATCTGAAGCTGCAGTACAGCAGTATAGGCGGATATAATATAGACAATAAGTATGTTGAACCGGTAGTTAAGCTGGTATATGCTCCGACTCCGGCAGATTCTCAGGATACCTATAAGGTACTGGATGCGCAAACTAAGGAATGGGTCACGACCTACGAGAGCCCGTTGCAGTCACGGAGTGGAGCGGGGGCAGTTGATCTTAAGGGGCATGCAGCAGAGCAGGCACTGACCGAGCTGCTGAAATACGGCGTGCTGAGCGTAGATGCGGATAAGAAGGTGAATCCGGACCAGGAGATAACGGCCGGAGACTGGTTCACCCTGATTGCCAGATCCTCAACACCGTATTATGCAGGGTATTCGAATGGTTCTGAACCTAAAGCCGTGGCTGGAGTGAGTCCGGACAGCCCTTATTATGAAGCCGTCAGCTATGCGGCAGAGCGTGAATGGATCAGCAGAGGGGCTGCGCTGCAGCCTGAGAGTAAGTTAAGCCGCGAACAGCTTGCTGTTCTGCTGGCCTCCTTCCTGAAGTACGATAAGCTTTCAGCTTTTCTGGGTAATGATTCTGTCATAACCGGCTTCAGTGACAATGCGGCAATTCAGGATAAAGGGGCAGTAGCACTGGCTGTTAAGCTGGGATTGCTGCAGGGAGAGAACGGGAAGTTCAATCCACAGCAGATTGTAACCAAAGCGCAGGCAGCTAATGTGATCATGAAGCTCGTAGAGCTGCAGGGCAGAACCGATCAGGTGATCGGCCAATAGAGAATGGAGCACAGCAAAGCCCGTTTCCGCCACTATGGCGGGAACGGGCTTTTTGACGTCGCATTATGAAGTGGAGAAGCTTATTTGCCGAGCTGTTTGTCGACTTCCTTGACGGGATTCTCGCCGACATTGTCTTCGGTCTTGATGCTGCTCATGAACCAGCCTGTAGCCGCAATAATAATCAGAACCACGTAGAAGGTCAGTTTCCACCAGGTGCTATGCGCGAAGTCTTCAGACAATACACCCAGCGAAGGATGTGCAAGAGTGATGACGGCAAGCTTAATCCCTACCCAGCCGACAATGAAGAAGGCGGCAATTTCGAGACCTGGACGTGTGTGGAGCAATTTGACGAAGAAAGAAGCGGCAAACCGCATAATAACCAGGCCGATGAATCCGCCCGCAAAGATTACCAGGAACTGTCCGCCGTCAAGTCCGCCAATGTGGCCGATTCCGCTTGGCGGAAGAGCAACGGCGAGGGCAACAGCTGCGAGGATGGAGTCTACTGCAAAGGCGATATCTGCAATCTCAACCTTAAGTACGGTGAACCAGAAGCTGGATTTCTTCTTGTTGACAGCCCCGGAAGTGCCGCTTTCAGCTGCTTCATCCGTGACCGGTTTCTTGAACAGCAATTTCCGGAAGATATGATTCCCCGCGATAAATAACAGATAAATTGCGCCGATAGCTTGTACCTGCCAGATGTCGACCAGATAAGAGATGACGAAAAGTGATCCAAACCGGAACACAAACGCTCCTGCCAATCCGTAAAAGAGCGCCTTCTTACGTTCCTCATCAGGAAGATGTTTAACCATGATTGCCAATACAAGTGCGTTGTCTGCGGCAAGCAGCCCTTCCAGTGCGACCAGAACGAGCAATACCCATCCGTATTCTAATAATAATCCCCAATCCATTGCTGTTTCCTCCTCATGTGGCTCTGGATACTTTTCGTAAAAAATACCCTTATTACCATTATTGTAACCAAAACTATATAAAAAAGACCTTTACCAAACAGATTAGCCTTTGGAATAAAGGTAACCTGATTGGTAAAGGTCTCGCTAACAATGATAAATTGCCGATAAAACCGGAGAATATCCTCATATTCTCGTATTGACGATTTTATCTAACAGCTACTCCCCTTTACGGGATATATGAAATTTTAGGATTTACGTATCTGACTAAAAGTATCATATATGAGTTGAGAGGCGTTGTCAATGTTTATGAGAATAAATATCATCAGGAAATGATTGTTTTGAAAACGGAAACATGGCATATACGAGTCATATAACTTGACATACCATATGTCGAAACTGCAAACATAAGGAAATTAAGGGCAAATCAAGCTTTAAGCTAATTGACGATGCCCTGTTATGAAAATATGATGAGACTAATTAAAGCAGCAAGCAAGGTTTGTGTTAATTAACATAACATTAAACCGAGCTGGCAGCCAGTTGACTGTCGCATATGGGAATGTCAGGGAAGCTTAGCTTACAAAACTTGAGTGATGCTTCCGAAGCGAGTTTTACTGCGAAGTGGTTTCAAGGAGCGGATACTCCGTAAATCTAAGCGAATGCTTCCGAAGCGAGTTTTGTACGAAGATTGTACAAGGAAGCTTAGCTTACAAATCTTTTAGGAGGTGGGAAATGATGCAGCCGTCATGTATATCAAGTGAAGCGGAGGAGGAGATTAGCCGCCACCCTTGCTACAGCGAGGAGGCCCACCGGTTTTATGCCCGGATGCACATCCCGGTTGCTCCCGCCTGTAACATCCAGTGCAATTACTGCAACCGCAAGTTCGACTGTGTAAATGAAAGCAGGCCGGGTGTGGTCAGTGAAGTGCTTACTCCGGAGCAGGCAGAACGCAAGGTGAGGGGCGTTGCCGCCCAGCTGATGCAGCTCTCGGTTGTGGGTGTAGCCGGACCCGGAGATCCTCTGGCGAATCCGGAGCAGACATTTGATACCTTTGCCCGGGTCAAGAAGTATGTGCCAGACGTGTCCCTTTGCCTCAGTACCAACGGACTTACGCTGTACCGGCATGTGGATGAGATTATCGAGCTTGGCATCCGGCATGTCACCATCACCATCAATGCCATTGATCCTGATGTCGGCCAGGCGATTTATCCCTGGGTATTCGATGAAGGGGTCCGGTACGAAGGAAGGGAAGCAGCTGAGCTGCTGATCAGCCGCCAATTGCTGGGGCTTGAGATGCTGGCGAAGCTGGGGATTCTGGTCAAAGTGAATTCGATTATGATTCCGGGGGTCAACGATCATCATCTGCCCGCCGTGTCCCAAAGAGTAAAAGAACTCGGGGCCACGCTGCATAATGTAACACCGCTGATTATCGCGCCGGGCAGCCAATACGAAGCGGATGGACGCAAAGCGCCCCGTCCGAAGGAATTGCTTAACCTGCAGGAGCTGCTAGGCCGTGACGGGATGAAGGTCATGCGCCATTGCCGCCAATGCCGGGCGGATGCGATCGGGCTGCTTGGCCAGGACCGCAATCAGGATTTCCCGCTTGAAGCGATGGAAGCTGAACCGGTCATTAATGAAGAAGCCAGGGCAATGTTCCAGAGTGAGCTGGATACCAAAATCCGCGAGCGCGTCAAAGCCAAGCAGGCCAGACGCATTCAGGCAGGCGGGCCGAAGACCAGAGTCGCAGTTGCCACTAGAGGCGGCGATAAGGTGAATCAGCATTTCGGTCATGCCACTGAGTTTCTGATTTACGACACTGACGGCGCAGATGTACAACTCCTGGGTGTCCGCAAAATACAAGCATACTGTCATGGCAAAGCAGACTGTAACGGCGACAAAGCCGCCACGCTGCAAGAAATCATCTCCATTCTAAGTGATTGCCGCATTCTTCTCTGCTCCGGTATCGGCGATGCTCCAAGAGCCAGCCTGAACAAGATCGGAGTCCTGCCCCTCGTCCGCAAAGGCGGAATTCAGGAAGCCATTCTCGAAAGCGTCAAGTACAGCTCTTATTTTGAAAATATAAACATTTCGAAGGGATGATGAACAATGAGACAAATAGCTTTCTACGGTAAAGGCGGTATCGGTAAATCGACAACTTCACAAAACACCCTGGCTCAGCTGGCTACAAAATTCGGACAAAGAATAATGATCGTAGGCTGTGACCCTAAGGCAGACTCTACCCGTCTGATCCTGAACACGAAAGCCCAGAACTCGGTGCTTGAACTGGCGGCTGAGCTTGGCTCGGTAGAGGATCTTGAGCTTGAAGATGTATTGCAGACAGGTTTCGGTGACATTATCAACGTAGAATGCGGCGGCCCTGAACCTGGAGTAGGATGCGCAGGACGCGGGATCATCACCGCCATTAACTTCCTGGAACAGGAAGGTGCCTATCAGGATCTGGACTTCGTATCCTATGACGTGCTTGGTGACGTTGTATGCGGCGGTTTCGCCATGCCAATCCGCGAAGGCAAGGCGCAAGAGATCTACATTGTCTGTTCCGGTGAGATGATGGCGATGTACGCAGCGAACAATATCGCCCGCGGTATCCTGAAGTATGCTACCAGCGGCGGTGTAAGACTGGGCGGCCTGATCTGCAACAGCCGTAACACGGACCGTGAAGATGAGCTGATTATGGAGCTGGCCCGCCGTCTGAACACACAGATGATTCACTTTGTGCCGCGCGATAACATCGTTCAGCATGCCGAGCTGCGCAGAATGACCGTTGCCCAATATAACCCTACCCATCAGCAGGCGAAAGAATATGAAACGCTGGCTGAGAAAATCCTCAATAACAAAATGCTGACCATCCCTACTCCGATTTCCATGGAAGAGCTGGAAGAGCTGCTGATGGAATTCGGCATCATCGAAGATGAAGAAGCGGCGATCAAGAAGCTGCAGGCTTCCGGTCAATAAGACTCTAAGCCGTAATCTACAGAGTGATCCGGTGAACGGGAGTGGAGAGACGGCCTTCGCCGGATCATCTCAGGTGGTATTAGCCACGCAGGCGGCTTAGACGTCCTGCATCAAGAAAAGGAGGGTCAATACATGGGACTGAATATCGAAGAAAATAAAAAACTGGTAGAAGAAGTTCTGGAAGCTTACCCGAAAAAAGCGAAGAAAGACCGCGAGAAGCATTTCCAGGTTGCTACAGATAATGCAATAGACTGCGGGACCTGCGCAGTCAAGTCCAATATTAAATCCCGTCCGGGTGTGATGACCCCGCGCGGTTGTGCTTATGCAGGCTCCAAAGGGGTAGTATGGGGCCCGATCAAGGATATGGTTCACATTAGTCACGGCCCTGTCGGCTGCGGTCAATACAGCTGGGGCTCACGCCGTAACTTTGCGAACGGGACGCTCGGTATTGATAATTTTACAGCTATGCAGATCACCAGTGATTTTCAGGAGACGGATATTGTCTTCGGCGGAGACAAGAAGCTGGCCGTAATCATGCGTGAGATTACCGAGATGTTCCCGCTGGCCAAGGGGATCTCGGTTCAATCCGAGTGCCCGGTCGGTCTGATTGGTGATGATATTGAAGCGGTATCCAAAAAGATGTCCAAAGAGCTGGATATGCCGATTGTTCCCGTCCGCTGTGAAGGGTTCCGGGGGGTCAGCCAATCCCTGGGTCACCATATTGCGAACGATGCAATCCGCGATTTCGTCATGGGCCGTGCGGAGCTGGCGGAGACCGGTCCGTATGATGTCAACATTATCGGCGACTATAATATCGGCGGTGATGCCTGGGCATCCCGTATTCTGCTGGAGGAGATGGGCCTGCGCGTGATTGCCCAGTGGTCCGGTGACGGCTCCCTCAATGAGCTGGAAGTAGCCCACAAGGCGAAGCTGAACCTGATTCACTGCCACCGTTCGATGAACTATATGGTGGATCATATGGAGAAGGCCTACGGTATACCTTGGCTGGAATACAACTTCTTCGGACCGACCAAGACCTATGAGAGTCTGCGGGCGATCGCCGCTCTGTTCGATGCTACGATTCAGGAAAACTGCGAGAGAATGATTGCCAAATATAAGCCGGTGATGGATGCCATTATCCATAAATTCAGACCCCGGCTGGAGAACAAAACGGTCATGCTGATGATCGGCGGATTACGTTCCCGCCATACCATCGGAGCGTATGAGGATTTGGGGATGGATATCGTGGCTTCCGGTTACGAATTCGCCCATAAGGATGACTATGAGAAGATGCTTCCGATGCTGCAGGAAGGAACGATCATTATGGATGACCCAACAGCCTATGAGCTGGAAGAGATCACCCAGAGAATGAACATAGATCTGGTAGGTTCAGGTGTGAAAGAGAAGTATGTGTATCACAAAATGGGGGTTCCATTCCGCCAGATGCACTCCTGGGATTACAGCGGTCCTTATCATGGCTTCGACGGCTTTAAGGTTTTTGCCAAGGACATGGATATGACAGTGAACAGCCCGGTATGGGATCTGGTAACCCGGAAATCCAAAATCCAGCCAGAGGAGGCGAGCATATGAGCAAGGACGATCTGAACATTAAAGATAATACCAGCTTGTTTAAGGAGGAGCGTTATGTTCAGCAGCGGGAGAACAAGAAACAGTTCGAAGCGCCTTGCAGCGAGCAGGAAACTGCTGAAGCACTCGCTTACTCCAAATCCGCTGAATATATGGAAAAGAACTTTGGCCGCCAGAATGTGGTCATCAATCCGCATAAAGCCTGCCAGCCGCTGGGTTCCGTAATGGCCGCGCTCGGATTCGAGAAAACACTGCCGTTTGTACATGGCTCGCAGGGCTGCAACGCCTACTTCCGCAGCCATCTCAGCCGTCACTTTAAAGAACCCACGCCATCCGTTTCCACTTCAATGACCGAGGATGCGGCCGTATTCGGCGGAATGAATAACCTGATCGACGGTCTGGAGAACAGTGTCGCGCTGTACAAACCGGAGATGGTTGCCATCTGTACCACCTGTATGGCTGAGGTTATCGGGGATGACCTCAACTCTTTTATCGGCAATGCCCGGATCAAAGGGGTGATTAGTGAAGAATACCCGGTAGCTTTCTGCAACACACCAAGCTTCGTAGGTTCGCATATCACAGGCTATGACGCCATGATCAAAGGCATTCTGAGCTACCTCTATACCCGTTCGGGAATCGAGAGTAAGCCGGGAAGCGGTGCGGAAAGCGGAGAGAAGCTGAATGTTCTGCTGGGGTTCGAGCCGTACACCGGCAACTTTGCTGAACTGCGCAAGATTCTGGCGGCTTTTGATACGAAGTACACCATCCTGGGAGACCACAGCGGAAACTATGACTCACCTGCTACAGGAGAATACGAGTATTACTATGGCGGCACGAAGCTTGAGGATGTTCCGCAGGCAGCGAATGCACTGGGAACCCTGTCTCTGCAAAAATATACGCTGAAAAAGACGCAGGAATATATCAGCGGAACCTGGAAGCAGCAAATCTCCGCATTATCGACACCGCTTGGGATTAAAGGTACTGATAAATTGCTGGAAACGATCAGCGAACTGACCGGCTTGCCGGTTCCTGCTCCACTTACCGAAGAACGCGGCCGCGTAGTAGATGCGCTCATGGACAGTCATCCTTACCTGCACGGCAAGCGGGTTGCGCTTGTAGGTGATCCGGATCTGCTGATCGGTCTGATCGGATTCTGTCTGGAAACCGGGATGGAGCCGGTGCATATCGTCTGCTCGAACGGTGATGTTGATTACAATGAAGTGAAGTTCAAGGATGAAGCAGAGGCGCTGCTGGCGGCAAGTCCCTACGGTTCAGAAGCAACTGTGCATGTGGGTAAAGACCTGTGGCATATGCGCTCGCTGCTGCTGAATGATACGGTTGATCTGGCAATCGGCAGCTCCCATCTGAAATTCGCCGCCAAGGATGCCGATGTTCCGCTGATCCGGGTCGGATTCCCGATCTTTGACCGTCATCATATGCACCGTTATCCGATTATCGGGTATCAGGGGACGTTGAATCTGCTCAGCTTAATTGTGAACACGATCCTCCAGCAGCTCGATGATAATAATTCCGGATTTAACTTTGAGCTGGTGCGCTAAACATAGTTTTATCAGCTATCTAAGTTAAAGTGATCACTAAGAGTGAGAGGGATTACTGAAACTTTCTGAAATGAAATGTATATTATTGATGTAATTATTTGAATAAATGTAAAAATACTCAACCTGGCATCCTTCGTCCCCCGGTACATTCGGCAGCGGTTAATATGACCGGAATCCGCGGGGGCAGCGGAGGGCCGGGATTCTTGCCATCATGTGCAAATGCCGCCTCAGGAACAGCGCAAGATTTGCGTGAAACACAGCATCTTAAGCGAAGGAGATGAAGAGCCGATGGACCCTGTTCGAAAAGACGAATTTGAATCCGAGGCTTGCGGGAGCATAGCCCCAAAAGCAAAGCCCTGTCCGCGGCCCAAACCGGGTGAAGCAGCTGGAGGCTGCTCCTTCGACGGAGCCCAAATTACGCTGCTGCCGATTATGGACGCTGCACATCTTGTCCATGGACCGATTGCCTGTGCCGGTAATAGCTGGGAGAGCAGAGGAACGTTATCAAGCGGCCCCTCCCTGTCCCAATATGGCTTCGCTACGGATCTTACGGATTCCGATATTATTTTTGGCGGCGAGAAGAAACTGAAGGAAAGTATCGACTATATTGCCGAGCGCTTTGCGCCTCCGGCAATATTTGTATATTCAACCTGTGTGACAGCGCTGATTGGCGAAGATATGGATGCGGTCTGCAAGACTGCGGCTGAGCGGATCGGGATTCCTGTGATCCCCGTGAACAGTCCCGGCTTCGTCGGCAGCAAGAATCTCGGCAACCGCCTGGCCGGGGATGCCCTGCTGCAGTACGTCATCGGTACGGGAGAGCCGGAGCCGCTGACGCCGCTGGGCGTGAATCTGATCGGAGAGTATAATATCGCCGGTGAGATGTGGGATATCGAGAAGCTGATGAACAGCGCAGGGATAGCGGTAACCTCGCGGATAACGGGAGATGCCCGTTACAAGGAGATTACCTGGGCGCACCGTGCCAAGGTGAATATGGTGGTCTGCAGCCGGGCGCTGCTGGGTCTTGCCAAGGAGATGGAGTCCAGATATGGCATCCCTTATTTCGAAGGTTCGTTCTACGGGGCCAAGGAAACGACCTACTCACTGCGGCAAATGGCGTTTCTGATGAATGACCGTGAGATGGAGCGGCGGGTGGACCGGCTCACAGAGCGGGAAGAAGCCCGGCTAAGCCAGGATCTGCGCCCATACCGCAAGCTGCTGAAAGGGAAACGGGCGGTACTCTACACAGGCGGCGTCAAGAGCTGGTCGGTGATCTCGGCGCTGAAGGAGCTGGGTGTCCAGGTAGTCGGGGTAGGCACGAACAAGAGTACTGAGGATGATGTGCGGCGGATTGCCGACCGGGTGGGCGACGATACGGAATACATTCCCGAAGGCGGAGCAAGCCGGATTATTAAGACGGTCAGGGAACGCAAGGCTGATATTATGATTGCCGGCGGACGCAATATGTACGTGGCGATGAAAGAGCAGATCCCGTTCATCGATATTAATCAGGAGCGGCACAAGGCGTATGCCGGATATGAGGGATTGCTGAGGCTGGCCAAGGAACTGACCTATTCGCTGGCCAATCCAATCTGGAAGCTGGCGGCGAGCCCGGCCCCATGGGATAAGGAGGCTCCTCCTTATGACCGTTAACCGGAGAAAGAAGCCGGCATCGGTCAACCCGATGAAGATCGGGCAGTCGCTGGGTGCCGTGCTGGCACTGCAGGGCTGTTACCGGGCCATGCCGCTGATTCACGGCTCCCAGGGCTGCTCCGCTTTTCCGAAGGCGCTGCTGACCCGGCATTTCCGGGAACCGATTGCCGTGCAGACCTCGGCGCTGCAGGAGATGGATGTCATCTTCGACGCCAACCGCAATCTGGAAGAGGCACTGAACCTGGTGCTGAGCAAGCACCGTCCCGATATCATCGGCATTATTGGAACAGAGCTGACCGATGTGGCGGGTGTGGATTATCAGAACATGCTTAAGACGTATAAAAGAGAGCGGAATATGCGCGGCGGTCTCGCCTTCTCCGTCGTGCTCCCTGATTTTCGCGGATCACTGGAATCGGGCTTCAGCTCTACGGTAGAAGCCATGATTGACGAGATGATCCAGCAGGTCGGACACCGGGGGTCCAGGAGTGTAAACACCCGGCAGATCACCTTGCTGCCGGGATCATTCTTAACCCCGGCCGATGTAATGGAGCTGAAGGAGATCATCTCCTCCTTCGGGTTCGAGGTGATTGCGCTGCCGGATATCTCAACGTCCCTGTCGGGCCATCTGCTGACAGGCTTCTCGCCGCTGACCCGGGGCGGGGTTCCGCTGGATTCCATGCTGCAGAGCCTGCAGTCCGGGCTGACGATTGCCATAGGCGGCAGCATGGAGCGTCCGGCCCGGCGGCTGCACAATGCTCTGGGCACGCCTTATAAGGTATTCGAAGGCGCAATGGGGCTAAAGGCTTCTGATGAACTGCTGCATTTCCTGCATCAGATCAGCGGGGAGCCGGTGCCGCTGCGTTATTGCTGGCAGAGGGAGAATCTGCTCGACAGCATGCTGGATGCCCATTTTCAGTTTGCCGGAATGTCGGCTCTGACGGCGCTGGAACCGGATCATTTGTATTCGGTCTCGGGATGGCTGGAGGAGCTGGGGGTAGAGCAGAAGGCGCTGATTACCTCATACGAAACTCCGCTCGTTGCCGGAATGGAACGCGAGGTATGGGTGGGGGATCTGGATGATGCCGAGGTACTCGGCAAAGGAGCGGATTTGTGGATCAGCAATTCCCACGGGCTCGCAGGTGCGCAGCGGATCGAAGCAGCGTTTATGCCGGCCGGATTCCCGGTCTGGAATGAGCTGGGTGCTTATATGTCTGTCTCGGTCGGGTACCGAGGCGCTATGGAATGGAGTAATAAAGCAGGGAATTTGTTAATGCAAAGGGAGGCAGGACACCGTGAAAGTAGCGTTCGCCACAGATGATGGAAACCGTGTGAATGCCCATTTCGGACAAAGTCCGATGTTTGCTGTATATAATGTAACGAAATCAGGCGCCTCACTGGTTGAGCTGCGCAAGCTGCCAGCGGTGCTGAACCAGGATGAAGCAGGCAAAATCGACAGCCGGCTGGATGCGGTAAGCGACTGTACCCTGATCTTCATCATGCAGATCGGTGCGTCAGCGGCCGCGCGGGTGACACGCCGCAAGATCATGCCGGTGAAGGTGCCTTTCGGAAGTCCCATAGATGAACAGCTGAAACGGCTGGTGGAGATGCTTCAGGGTAAGCCGCCCATGTGGCTGGCCAAGGTTCTGCGGGCGGAGGAGAATAGCGGGAGTGAAGGGGGAGAAGCAAATGGAACCCATGGCTAACGAGCATGCGGTGCAGCAGGATACGGGGAACACGGAAGCCCCGGCAATGAGGCTGCGCAGCCGGAAAGTGCGCAAGGAACTGAATCAGGAGACAGCGGATGCTCTGGTCCGGCGGCTGTGCCATCTGCTGGATGCCGGAGATTTCTTCGGGCGTAATGCCATGCTTCCGCCGCTGGAGAAGATCGGGAAGCTGTTCCTGGCTACTGCCGAGGATCAGAATCAATCCGAATTCAATTGTGCCGTGTCACCGAAGGTGCGCCAGCAGGTACCGCTGCTGTTCCAGGCGATGGCCGGAGTGATGGAAGAAAGAACGGGCCTTATGATCCAGAGTACCGCTGAGATTAACGGCGAGGGTTTTGGACGGGGGCTGCTGTATAGCGGCAGAGTTATCCTGGTGCTCAAAAGCTTACGGGCGGGCGCACCTTTCCCGTTCACTTCTGCAGAGAAGACGATCCGGTACGGGGTGGAGTGTATAGAAGAAGGGCAGGCTTTTCTGGATAAATACAAGGCGATGACTTCAGAGCACGGGCTGCTCAGCCTGGAGGGCTAGGGCAGATCTCAATTCGCAGTTACAGGGGGATTCAGGGATGGAGCAGCTTGCCGGAGAGTTGGAGCTGGAACGGTATACCCGGCAGCTGAAGCTGCTCGGGGAAGACGGGCAGAAGGCACTGAAGGAAGCAACGGTCATGGTGGCCGGCATCGGCGGACTTGGGGGAACAGCTGCACTCTATTTGGCGGCGGCGGGTGTCGGCAGGCTTATTTTGGCCCATGAGGGAAACATTCTCGCGCCGGATCTTAACCGGCAGATTCTGATGGATAGTGATCATTTGGGGCAGGAGCGGATGAGTACGGCTATTGCCCAGCTGCAGCGGCTGAATCCGTATGTGGCAATTGAAGGCTATAATTCTAAGATTGAATATAACGCGGCCAGACCCTGGGTAGAGGCTGCCGATATTGTAATTGACGCCCGGTATGACTTCCCTGAGCGGTACGCGCTGAACCGTCTGTGTGTCGATACGAACACGCCGATGGTGGAAGCGGCAATGTATGGCTTTGAAATATCGCTGACTACTGTGATTCCGGGACTGACGCCTTGCCTCGAATGCCTGTATCCGGATGTGCAGCCGCAGTGGGAGCCGTTCGGATTTCCTGTTCTGGGTGCGACTTCCGGGATTGCAGGTTGTCTGGCAGCGCTGGAAGCCGTAAAATGGATTACAGGGGTAGGGACAACTTATGCGGGCGTAATGCATCGCTTCAGCTCACTCGACTTCGCCTGTTATAGCGTCCATATTACCCGTAATCCGAATTGCGCTTGCTGCGGAGAAGGAGGTAAACCGTGAAAAGTCTCAAGCTATGTGACACGACACTGAGGGATGGTGAACAGGCGGCTGGAGTTTCATTCACGAGGGCGGAAAAGCTGGAAATCGCAAAGTTGCTGTCGGAGTGCGGAGTAGAGCAAGCAGAGGTAGGAATTCCTGCCATGGGCAAACGGGAGCAGGAGGATATCGCGGCCATCGCTGAATTGGGACTCCCCATGAAGCTGATGACGTGGAACCGTTCGGTTCCCGGAGATATTGACAAGGCAAAGGCTACCGGAGTGAACTGGAGTCATATCTCCATTCCGGTGTCGGAGATTCAGCTGCAGGGTAAGCTGGGGTTGTCGCAGCGTGAAGGTCTGAACAAGCTGCTTCGTGCAGTGGAATACGGGCTACGGCAGGACATGACGGTGTCGGTAGGCATGGAGGATTCCTCCAGGGCAGATATGAATTTCCTCATTGAAGTGGTAAATACATTATATAAGGAAGGTATCCGCAGGTTCCGTTATGCGGATACCGTCTCGGCGCATCATCCGGGGCAGATGGCAGACCGCGTGAGCCGGCTGCGGGGTGCAGTGCCTGGGGATGTGGAGCTGGAGGTGCACTGCCATAATGATTTCGGTCTGGCCTGCGCGAATACGCTTAGCGGGATCGCGGCAGGGGCGGTATGGGCCAGCACAACGGTAGCCGGAATCGGTGAACGGACCGGCAATGCGGCCATGGAGGAAGTAGCCATGGCCTGGCGCTATTTGTACGGCGGAGAATGTGCGGTCCGGCTGGAGCTGCTCAAAGGCTTGGCTGACATGGTGATTGCCGCCTCCGGCCGCAGTGTCGGCGACGCGAAGCCGATTGTGGGGCAGCTTGCCTTCACCCATGAATCGGGGATTCATGTGGACGGGCTGATGAAGGAGAAGTCCACGTATCAGTCCTTCGATCCTGCGGAGGTAGGCCGGGCTCACCGCTTCGTGCTCGGCAAGCATTCCGGCAGCGGCGGTGTGACCCATGTGCTGGAGCAGCGGGGGCTTGAAGTCAGTGCCGATACGGCCGGCCGTCTGCTGGAGAAGGTGCGTGAATATGCGGAAGCCCGCAAAGGCACCGTACCGGAGTATATGCTGGTGCAGTGGCTGATGGAAGAGCAGCAGCGGGCCCAGAATGCGGTATAGGACAGCTTTGGAATGTTGATTATTTTAAGCAGTGCTGATTTTCCTTAGGGAGAACAGTGCTGCTTTTTTGCTGTGAAACCGCCATTTTCAGAAAAGATAACTTGCATCGCTTGCAGGAAGCATCTACACTTTGAGCAGGATGTTACTTCGGAAGAAAGCAAGGAGAATGGGCAGCTATGACATTGAGGAAAACGATCTTTTTTGATATTGACGGCACGATTTATGATGAGGAAAAGCAGATTCCCCCGTCCGCCAAAGAAGCGATAGCTGAACTGAAAAGACGCGGCCACCATGTGGCGATTGCTACCGGAAGAGCGGACTATATGTTCGAGGAGCTGCGCGCGGAGCTGGGGATCGATTCCTATGTTTCGCTTAACGGGCAATATGTAGTATATGAAGGAAAGCCGGTGTACAGCAATCCGATTGAGAAGCCTACACTGGAGGAGCTTACCTTGTTCGCTGAGAAGCTGGATCATCCGGTGGCATACACAGATACGGCGGGCATGAAAGTAAACGTGGCCGATCATGAGTATATCAAGACGAGCATCGGTTCGCTGAAGCTGGTGTTTCCGACGCATGATGCAGAATATTTCCTGAAGAATGACACGCATCAGGCGATGATTTTCTGCCCGCAGGAGAGTCAGGCTATATACACTGAGCGGTATCCGCAGCTGAACTTCATCCGCTGGCACCCGCTGTGTATGGATGTGCTGCCGGGCAATGGCTCCAAGGCTAACGGAATTGCGGAAATGCTGAAGGTTATCGGCGTCCGGAAGGAAGATGTATATGCTTTTGGCGATGGTCTGAATGATGTAGAGATGCTGGGGTTCGTCGGCTACGGTATTGCTATGGGCAACGGGGAAGCTGAAGCGAAGGCTGCCGCCGCTTACGTAACGAAGCATGTAAGCGAGGACGGGATTTACGAAGGCTTGAAGATGGTCGGACTGCTGTAAGGCAGGGATGGATGGTGTAAGCGGAAGCCGGGCGTTACCTGGCCTGAGAGATGCCGAAAGAGTATTCTATTGCAGATTGTGCAGTAGGATGCTCTTTTTTTTGTGCCCGGCTTCCAAAGGGCGGGTTGTCCGGCAATAGTATATGTTTTGGCTGGACGGGGTGTGATAAGGCGGGTGAACAATTTTGGCTCTGCCCGGTTGAAAACAGGTTGTCCAGCCGGTACAAACAACCCGTTTCTCCAAAAATAAATATTTGCCTACGGGATGAATGTCCATGCCCTATCTGGGTCAACGGAGTAGGATACATAAAGTCTATTGGAGGTGCTAATTATGGGTCGTCCGGAACTTAAGAGAAAAAAACGTATTTGCAAAGACGATGTATTGGAGTGTCCGCTGCCAAAAATTAAACGTCCGAAAAGAAAAGTGCATGATAACAAATGCAACTGCAAGAAGATTATCGTCAAAAAGCAGATCGTACGCGTTAATATTCCATTAGGGGCATTGGGGGCAGCCGGGGCAGCAGGTGCCCTGGGTGCTGCCGGAGCTGTAGAGGCGCTGGGAGCAGCTGGCGCTGCAGGTGCGGCAGGTGCGCTTGGCGCAGCAGGTGCAGGCGGAGCGCTCGGTGCACCGGGCGCCGCCGGAACACTCGGCGCAGTCGGCGCGGCCGGAGCGCTGGGCGCTGTAGGCGCAGCGGGTGCTTTGGGTGCCCGTGGAGCAACCGGCACATTGGGCGCCGTAGGTGCCGCCGGGCTGCTGGGAGCGGCTGGAGCCGCTGGAGCGCTAGGCGCAGTTGGAGCCACAGGCGCACTCGGCGCTGCGGGAGTCGCCGGCGCCTTGGGTGCTGCCGGAGCTGCCGGTGCAGCGGGAGCGCTGGGCGGGATCGGTCCGGCGGGAATTGCCGGACTGGTCGGTCCCGCAGGGCCGGCGGGCGCAGCAGGACCTGCAGGACCTGTAGGACCGGCAGGAGCAGTGGGGCCTGTAGGGCCAGCCGGAGCAGCCGGAGCAGTGGGGCCTGCAGGACCGGCAGGAGCAGCCGGGGCAGTGGGGCCTGCAGGACCGGCAGGAGCAGCGGGGGCAGCCGGGGCCACTGGTGCCACAGGTGCGGCCGGCCCGGCGGGAGCCGCAGGAGCGGCAGGTCCGGCGGGGGCTACCGGAGCAACCGGACCCGCTGGCGGGATTGCCCAGTTCGGTTATGTATATAACCTCGGCGCACAGGTGGTGCCGATTGAGGCGGATGTTTCTTTTGATACGAATGGGTTTCTTACACCCGGGATTACGCATGCTCCGGGTACAACCACCATTTCGGTCACCAATGCGGGTGTCTACGAGGTTAATTTCTCGGTATCCGGTGTAGAGCCGAGCCAGTTTGCCCTATTCGTGAATGGTGCCCAGGTTCCGGGGACGGTATATGGTTCGGGTGCAGGAACGCAGCAGAATACCGGGCAGGCCATTTTCTCCCTGTCATCCGGAGATGTGCTGACGCTGAGAAATCACAGCTCGTCGGCAGCAGTCACACTGCAGACACTGGCTGGCGGAACACAGGCGAATGTCAATGCGTCGATTGTCATTAAGCAGCTGGCCTAGCAGTAGCAGAAAGCAGAGTGAATTGAAGGTTACAGAACAGGCTTGGAGGGAGGCGGGGTACCGGGTAGAGGGTATCCTGTCTTTTTGTTGTGCAGGAAATTACAAAATATAGGGTATCGCCGCAACCTAGAACCATTAGCCTCCGTCAGATTAAGAGCTGGAGAGGGAGAGGGGGGAGATCATGAGTGTAGCCGCAAAGGTTAACTACAGGTATCTGATGATGATCATTGTGCTGATCTTGACGGCCGGATTCGCCCTGCTATTAGCAGGCTGCAGGCAGGCGGAGAATTCTGCACCGGAACAGGTCCGTGTGCTGTCCCGGGAGGATGTCATTGCTGTTTTTGCCGATCAGGGACTGGCGCTGCAGACGGGGGAAGAGGTACCTGGCGCTATTTTTCAGCTGGAATTGAACGGGCTTAAGCCGCAGGTCTATTCCATGGACGGAGTGGAGCTGTCGCTATATCTCTTCGCTTCAGCAGAGGAGCGGGCTGCAGGCTGGGGAGAATTCGGGGAGCTGACGGCTGCTGCGGATTTGATTCCTTTTAAAGCCTATCAGGAAGGGGCCATACTTATGTTCTACATCCACGGGGAATCTGCGGCAGAGGGGCAGAAGTGGAATGAGCAGCTCGATAAGCGGCTGAAGGCAGCCATACGGGGATTGATTGCGGCGGAGTAGGCGCATGCTTTTCGAATAAATTGTTATCCTCTTCCTTCGGTCTGGTTAAGATATATTAATATGTCTTACAGAGGCAGGAACCAATAGAAGCGGAGGGAATCTAAATTGAACCCCAAATGGTGGAAAGAAAGTGTTGCCTACCAGATTTATCCGATCAGCTTCATGGACAGCAATGGTGACGGGAAGGGTGATCTGCGCGGAGTGTTATCGAAGCTCGATTATTTGCAGGACCTCGGTGTAGATGTGATCTGGATCTGCCCGATTTATAAATCACCGAACCATGACAACGGCTATGATATCAGCGACTATTGCGACATTATGAAGGAATTCGGCACGATGGATGATTTTGACCTGCTGCTGCGTGAGATGCATACCCGCGGGATGAAGCTGATGATGGACCTGGTGCTGAATCATACCTCGCATGAGCATCCGTGGTTCGTTGAATCCAGAAGCTCGAAGGATAATCCCAAACGGGACTATTATATATGGAGAAAAGGGAAAAACGGCGGTCCGCCGAACAACTGGGAATCCTATTTCAGTGGTTCGGTCTGGGAGCTCGATCCCCGTACGGATGAATATTATCTGCATTTGTATTCCCGTTTTCAGCCCGATCTCAACTGGGAGAATCCCGCGGTGATCGACAAGCTGCATGAGATGGTGGAGTGGTGGCTGAAGAAGGGGGTTGACGGCTTCAGGTTTGATGCGATTGCCCATATTGTGAAGGCCGAGGGTTATCCGGATGCCCTGAATCCCGGCGGCACGCCGACCGTGCGCGCGTATGATATGTTCTCGAACCTTGACCATGTGCATACGCTGCTGCAGAATCTGCATGATCAGGTGCTCTATTACTACGATATTATGACGGTGGGGGAAACCTCGGGTCTTGGGCCGGAGCAGGCGCTCGATTATGTCGGTGACGGACGGCGCGAGCTGAACATGACCTTCCAGTTCGAGCATATGAATCTGGATGCCGCTTCACCAGGCAGCGGGAAATGGGATGTCGTGCCCTGGAAGCTGGGTGACCTGAAGAAGATCATCAGCAACTGGCAGACCGTTCTGCATAACCGGGGCTGGAACGCCAACTATCTGTGCAACCATGATCAGCCGCGCTCGGTGTCGCGGTTCGGCAATGATCTGTTCTACCGTATCCCGTCAGCCAAAATGCTGGCCACCTTCATCCACATGCTGGAAGGCACCCCCTACATTTATCAGGGTGAAGAAATTGGGATGACCAATGTCGCTTTCGAGTCGATTGATGATTACCGGGATGTAGAGACGCTGAATTTCTACGAGGAAAAGCGGACCGCCGGCGTACCCGAAGCCGACATTATGGCCGCTATTCATACCAAAAGCCGCGATAATGCCCGCACGCCGATGCAGTGGGACGATAGTGAGGATGGCGGATTTACGACGGGGGTTCCCTGGATCAGGGTGAACTCGAACTCCCGGGAGATTAATGTGGCTAATGCAGTCAAGGACCCGGACTCCATCTACAATTACTATAAAAAGCTGATTCAGCTTAGAAAACAACATCAGGTGATCGTCTACGGCGAATATGGTCTGCTGCTGGAAGAGCATCCTGAAATCTATGCCTACACCCGGACGCTGGAGGACCAGCGGCTGCTGGTCATTCTGAATTTCTATGAACGTGAGCCGGTATTTGAGCTTCCGGAGGAATTTCAGGCGGCGGAGAAGCTGGAGCTGCTGATCTCTAATTATCCAGCAGCCAAAGAGGATGATCTGCGCAGTCTAAAGCTGCGTCCGTATGAGGCGCGCGTATATCTGCAGCGCTTAAGCAGCAAGGCGTAAGGCCGGACCCGGGTTCCCCGGACCGCCGGCTGAAGAAACCAAAACAGCAGTCCGGGAGTGGTCTCCGGGGATTGCTGTTTTTTTTCACGAAAATAAATAATTATTCAATCTATGTTCCGGCGAATTGTGATCCTGATGCTTTGTTTCCACAGTAAAAGACGGTACAATAAGCGTTATTAAAGAGAGGCATAAGACCGTACTGGGAAAAAGGCTGTGGAGGGAGTAATAGAGAGATGAGTGAGTGGTACGAAACAAGCTTTGGCGAGGACTATTTAATCGTTTATAGACACAGGGACTTCGGCGGTGCACGCCATGAGGTGGAGACGATGATCGGCTGGCTGGACTTGCACAAGGGTGCCAGGGTGCTTGATCTCTGCTGCGGTATGGGCCGCCATTCGCTGGCTTTGTCGGAGGCCGGTTATGAGGTTACCGGGGTTGATCTATCCGAGGCGCTGCTGCATGAAGCGCGTTCGCAGGCGGGTGCGGAAGCCGTAACCTGGCTGCGGTCTGATATGCGTGAGCTTCCCTTGGAGGGCGGATTCGATGCAGTGGTCAATTTGTTTACTTCGTTCGGATATTTCGAAGAAGACGAGGAGCAGATCAAGGTGCTGAAGGAAATCTGCCGGATGCTGAAGCCGGAGGGCAAATTTATTATTGATTTTCTGAATCCGGCTTATGTCATCCGCCATCTGGTGCCCCACTCTGTCCGTGAGGACGGGGATACTCTGATCGATGAATCACGCCGGATTGAGGAGGGTTACGTGAAGAAGGATATCCTTCTGATCTCGAAGGCCGGAGGGGCGCCCCGGAAATATCATGAACGGGTGAAGCTCTATTCCGTGGACAATTTCCGCGAGATGATCGCTGCTGCCGGGCTGCGGCTTGAAGCTGTGCATGGCAGCTACGATGAAGAGGAATATGATGCTGAGTCCTCAACCCGGATGATCTTCACAGGAGCTAGACCATAGATGGCGGCGGGAAGAAGAGCCAGAGGAGGAGAGAGGATTTTGCACAAGGCGGATATTCAATCTTGGGATGGCGGAGTTCTGCAGGTCTCTGTGCCGATGGGGCTGCCGCTCCGTCAGGTGAACAGCTATATTCTGCCTGACCGGGACGGCAGGATTACGGTGATTGACCCGGGTCCGCACACCCCGGATGCAGAGCTTGCCTGGCAGGGCGTGCTGGAGGAATTGGATCTGTCCTGGTCCAAGGTGCGGGATATCGTTGTTACCCATCATCATCCCGACCATTATGGTCTTGCCGGCTGGATGCAGTCGCGCAGCGGTGCTCGGGTATGGATGTCGGAGCGGGCTCATGCTGAAGCCGGCCTGGCTTGGGGCAGCGGGGCGATTCTGGATGAGGCTTTGCCGCTGTTCTTCCTGCGGCACGGCATGCCGGAGGCCTGGATTCAGGGCATCCGGGAGCATCTGGAGAGCTTCCGGCCGGAGGTGACCCCGCAGCCGGAGGTCACCTATATCAATGAGGCGGAGCCGTTTGTAATGGGCAGCCGCAAATGGCAGGTTCTGATGACCGGCGGGCATGCGCCGGGTCATGTGTCGCTCTACCACGGCGGCAGCGGGCAAATCTTCTGCGGCGATGCTGTGCTGCCGCAGATTTCGCCCAATGTCGGCCTGCAGCCGGGCAGCGATCCGCAGCCGCTGCGGACGTATCTGCAGGGGCTGCGGGAGCTGCGCAGCCTTGAGGTGCAGCTGGCGTTCCCGGGCCACCGGGAACCGTTCAGCGGGTTCACGGCGCGGGCGGACAGCCTGCTCCGGCATCATGAGGAGCGGCTGGATACTACAGCCGCATTGCTTGCCGGCGGACCGCTGAGCGGGTTCGCCGTCTGTGAGGGGCTGTTCCGCAGCCGGATCGCGACTGCGCATCAGATGCGGTTCGCGATGAGCGAGGCGCTGGCCCATCTGGCCGAGCTGGTGCGCCGGGAGCGGGCGGCCGAGACGGAGGGCGGCCCCGGCGGGGGCATATTGTTCACGGCGGCGGTGTCCGGGTAAGCTGCAATAGGATGCTTGTTGCAGACATAAGTCCATCTGTGCCCGTTGCCGTCTCTCCTTGAGGCTGTTCTTACAACAGTCGCGGGAACCTTACCCTTTACTGTTACCACGACTACTACGACGACTACTACGACTACTACGACTATTTCCAATACCAAACAACTACCAGAATACAGCATACTTAAGAGAAACGGGCACTATCCGCTAAGGAGGGTACCCGTTTTTTGTGTTAGTTAGAAAAGTACCAAGTTACTCCGAGCATGAAAATAAGAAGCTTCTGAAACCGCTGGAAGTGGGCATATGGGCCAAATGTATGCGAAAAATCGAATACAATGTGCCAGCGCGAAGGTAATCAGGCCGAATGTATGCGAAAAATCGAATACAATGTGCCAGCGCGAAGGTAATCAGGCCAAATGTATGCGAAAAATCGAATACAATGTGCCAGCGAGAGGGTAATCGGACCCAAGGTATGCGAAAAATCGAATACAATGTGCCAGCGCGAAGGTAATCAGGCCGAATGTATGCGAAAAATCGAATACAATGGGCTACCCCGAAGGTAACCGAGCCCAATGTATGCGAAAAATTGAATATAATGTGCCAGCGCGAAGGTAACCAGCCCAATGTATCCCGTTGTGCTGAACCGCTGGGCGCATATAGCGCAGTATGGCGGGCAGAGCAGAGCACGGTGACGATGTGCACACTTGTTGATTTATTGACATTTGTTAAATATAATAAGTGCACTAAGCAACTGGACGACAAGTGAAAGGGAGAAGATTATGGACAGACGTATAGGCAAAACGCGGGAAGCTATTTTCGAGGCTTTTATCAGCCTGATGGCCGAGAAGAACTTTGAGCAGATTACGGTAAATGAGATTGCAGCGCGTGCCAATGTAAGCAGAGGAACAATCTATCTCCATTATGTAGACAAGTACGATCTGCTGGATCAGTGTATAGAGACGCAAATGGAACAGCTGTGCGAGAGTTGCCTGGCCGGCGGGGAGGACGCCCATATCGCCTCCGGGGGCGCGCTGCTGCGCACAGCCGAATATCTGGAGCGGCACGCATGGGTCTTCACTACACTGCTTAACAATAAAGGCGTTCCGGCCTTCCGGACCCGTCTGCATGCGATTCTGCTGCAGGGTCTAAGTGAGCAGATCGACATGAGCGGCCTGAACCGCGGGATGAACAAAGAGATGCTGATCCAGTTCCTGGCATCGGCTGTAGTAGGTGTAATGGAGTGGTGGATCACCCATTCGATGCCATACCCGGCCAACGAAATGATCGAAGACATCCTGGCTCTGATGGAGCGCAATCAAATGGCACCACGGCCGCTGGATACTGTGCAATAGATCTGTAGAAGCTGGTAGGTTGCAACATTATTCCGAAAAAAAGACATCCCGCTGTTTATATGCAGCAATTGATGTAGTAGCTCCGAGCGGAATTCAGTGATAGTTGTAGAACGTACACTTAAAAACAGCTAAACGGTACTCTAGTATCATATAACTGTATTCTGTACAACTAAATCTGCCTGAATGGTGAGAACCAATCTATAAATCGCAGTTTAATTGTACGAAATACAACTAAACGGTTAATCGGTTGAAAATCAGACGATTTAGTTGTACAAAGTGCAATTAAGCATACCGCCTAATACGCAATCGGGTCATTGCATATCTTCAGCAAGCAATTTACTAGGACTCTAGGAATCCTATGAATCCGGATCGATTTTTTTCATTTTGGACGGGTTATTGACCTTGTATTTAACCGGATGCTGCGTGAGCTTCTTGGCGACGATCTTGGCTTCGAAGGATACTTTATCGCCGGGATTAAGCTCCAGCTTCTTCAGCGTGGCGCTATGGCTGGACCAGACTTCCTCAATCGCCAGATCATGGCCTTCGACCGAAACGGCTTCATATATAATAACTTCATCATCGTTGTCCGAGAAATGATTGGGGACGGTTGTGAACTCTTTGACCCTAGCGGTAATCGCGAGCTTGTCTTCAGGCAGCTGGACAGCGGCTTTCTTTTTGGAGGCGGCTGCTTTTTTCTGCGGAATTTCCGGTATCGCTTGCTTTGGTGAATCTGAATCTGCGCTGTCCGGAGCAGCCAGAATCTCCTTGCTTGCTGTTTCTGCTTCCGGTACTTCCTGGCTTTCCTGCTCCTCCAGAACGTTCACGGCTGGCAGAGTCTCTTCCGTTACCTCTGTGGAATCATCCGCCTTGGCTGCTTCAGCCGCCGAAGCGCGTTGTCCAAAAGCAGCGGTCTGCATTTCTTTCAGATAAGCGGGATGTATGCAGTGCTGCTGTTTATTCTCAAACTGTATCACCACGGTCAGGCTGTCCACGTAGCCTACAATTTCTACCGGCAGTGTCAGGCCGTTTCTCTTATACTGATAAGTTTTGACCCGGGTGGCTGTAGCGGGCAGGAGATTCCATTCCTTACACCGGTCAATCAGCTCATCTTCACTGTCAAAATCAAGAACGGACACAGGCTCAACTACAAACGAATAGGTCATTCACACTTCGCACCTTTCAAAATAAAATCAATGTAATATCGTCTTACTCCAGCTCCTCATTCTCCGGAACCTTTCTCCGCGCGGCTTCTTCAACATCCTCCGGTGCATGGGGCAGCCCAAGCTCCTGTTCGCGTTCTGCCTGCTTGCGGTGGGCAATACGGCTGCTGGCAGCTGCGGCTACAGCACCTACGATGTCATCCAGATACGTATGGATCTGGCCGGTTGTCTTGTCATTCAGCCTCTCCAGTACTCCAGGCTTCAGCTTGTCCACATAGCCATAGTTAGTGAAGCCGATGCTGCCATATACATTCACGATGGAGAACGCCAGAATCTCATCCACCCCGTACAGCCCTTCATCATTCTCAATCATATCCTGCAGGGGAGCGAACAGCTTGCCTTCCTCGGCCAGTACATCAAGCTGGATGCCGGTCAGCACCGCATTCTGCACCTCTCTTTTGCTCAGTACCATCTCCACATTATGAACGCATTCCTCCATGGTCAGGTTCGGATAATACTTCTTCTGCAGCAGCATGACAAGCTCGGCAATCTCAAGTATGGTTACCCCGCGTTTCTGCAGCCAGAACCGGGTGGCTTCGGCGACGGCTTTGCTGTTGAGGCTGTAAGGGATTTTGGAATCAGTCATGAGAAGTCCTCCATTCGTAATTAAGTTAGGATAGCTGTTTGTACTAAATTGTACGCAAGCGGCAGACTGATGTCCAGAACCGTGCGGATTCATGGGCTGTATCTGGCTGCATCGGTCCGGACCCTGGCTGTATCTGCCCGTCCGGACAGAACTTCTGCAATTTAGGATAAGCTGTTGTTATTTTTTGGACTAAGGGCTCGTATACATAGCAGTACAAACTGATCTTAGCGTTGAAAGGGGTAATGAAGATTGAATAAGCCTATGAAACACATCCGCGGGGTTTCCGCGGCTTGCCTGCTGGCCGTTCCGATTATGCTCTCCGGCTGCAGTCTGTTCGGTTCGGAATCGGCAGCGGTAGACCCGCCTCCGGGTGAAGTCGAAGCACAAATGCTGCAGGTCAGCGGAGAAGGCACACTCGACACCGGGGTTCTGGGACCGGTCTCGCTGGATGAGAGTGATCTCGCAGCGGGGGTTAAAGATGCGGCAGTCTCCGCTGCGGCTGGAGAACGGACAACCGTGTACCTGGAGGATCAGCACGGCCTGCTGGCACCGGTGTCTCTGGCTCTTCCGCAAGGGGAGGGCACAGCAATGCTGGAGGATTCTCTTACTGCGCTAGTCAGCAAGGGGGCATACAAATCTGTACTGCCCGAAGGCTTCCAGGGCGTACTGCCGGCAGGGACGGAAGTGAACAATGTATCTATCGGCCAGGATAAGGTGGCCATCGTTGAATTCAATTCGGCATTCAATGACTATGATCCGGCGGATGAACGCAAAATTCTGGAGGCAGTCACTTGGACCCTGACGGGTCAGGAAGATATCCAGGGCGTACAGCTCTGGGTCGATGGCAAAAAGCTTACCGAAATGCCGCTGCAGGGTACTCCGCTGGATCGGCCGCTGTCCCGCGCCATGGGCATTAACCTGCCGAAGCAGAGTGCGCTCATGATGAACTCCAGCGCAGTGACCGTCTACTTCTCTGCTGCTTCTCCGGATGGCATTCATCAGTATTATGTTCCGGTTACGCGCTTTGTACCCGCAGGGGGAGATTCGGTGAAGGCAGCTCTGAACGAGCTGATTGCCGGACCACAGTCCGAGAATGGCCTGGAGATGGTCATGACGCAGGGCACGGTGGTTGATTCCGTGGAAGCAGGCCAGAATGGGGTAGTTACCGTTTCCCTGAAGGATGAGATGTTCGAAGGCAGCACAAGCGTTCCTGAGGAAATGCTGGAATCGGTCGTGCTGACGGTTGCCCAGAATACGGACGATGCCCTGGTGCAGATCCGCCTGAACGGTAAAGAAACAGTTACGGGAACCAATAATATCGATTACGGCCAGCCGGTCTCGGCACCGGAATATGTGAACGAGCTGCCGCTGTAGAATGATATGCATGCCTAAAAGATGCTTTTGTGCCTGCTCTTTGATAGAATAAAGGTTCATTGATCCGGATATCTTGACAGGAATAGCGGTGCCGTTCTCTGAAGCAGAGGACGGCACCCGTTTCTGCGTATAAGATAAGGGATGGATTCGTGTACACACAAACTTAGGGCTATACGATGTAGGAGGCAGAAAAGATGAGATCAAACGGGCGCCAAGAAGACCAGCTCCGGCCGCTGACGATAACCACCCAAACCAACAAATATGCAGAGGGCTCTGTAATTATTGAGATGGGAGATACCAAAGTCATCTGCACGGCAACCGTGGATGAGAAAGTTCCGCCGTTTCTGAAAGGACAAGGCAAAGGCTGGGTCACTGCCGAATATTCCATGCTTCCCCGGGCCACCCAGACCCGTAACCAGCGCGAAGCAGCACGCGGCAAGCTTACCGGACGGACGATGGAAATTCAGCGTCTGATCGGACGGGCACTCCGTTCCGTAGTGAATCTGCAGGCACTGGGCGAACGCAGTATTACGCTGGATTGCGATGTGATTCAGGCGGACGGGGGGACACGGACAGCTTCGATTACGGGCGCTTTTGTAGCGATGGCCTTTGCCATGAATAAGCTTGCGCTGCAGCACAAGCTGGCCGTATTTCCGATTACGGATTACCTGGCGGCGATCAGCGTCGGTGTCGTCGGTGACAAAACGCTGCTCGATCTGAACTATGAAGAGGATTCCAAAGCGAAGGTTGATATGAATGTGGTTATGACAGGCGGCGGTGCGTTTGTTGAAGTGCAGGGTACAGGCGAAGAGCGGCCGTTTACCCGCCAGGAGCTTGACCAGCTGCTGGGTCTGGGCGAGAAGGGGATCTACGAGCTGATCGCCGTTCAAAAAGAAGTACTGGGCCCCATTGCGCTCAAAATCCCTTCCGGCCAGCCTGGCCAAGAGGTGTAATATGAAGTCCGGCAGCGGGATTCTGATTGTCGCGACGAAGAATAAAGGCAAGGTGCGGGAGTTCCAGCACGCCTTTGCTCCCCTTGGACTCACCGTCAAAAGCATGTTCGATTACCCCGATCTGCCGGATGTGGTGGAGGACGGGGTGACTTTTGCCGAGAATGCCTTCAAAAAATCCCGGGCGGTAGGGGATGCACTCGGATTTCCGGTGCTTGCGGATGATTCCGGTCTATGCGTGGAAGCGCTGGACGGCAGTCCGGGAGTATACTCGGCCCGCTACGCCGGGGAGCCTGCAGATGATGAAGCGAACAACCTGAAGCTGCTGAGCGAGCTGGAGAGGCTGAAGCAGGGTGAGGATACCGGCCAGCCGTTGCTCAGTCCGGCCCGGTTCGTCTGTGCTCTGTCGCTGTATGATCCGGCGGACGGGCGGGAGCTGACGGCGGAAGGAACAGTGGAAGGCTGGATTACCTCGGAGCCTGCGGGCGGAGGAGGCTTCGGCTATGACCCGCTCTTCTATCTTCCGCAGTTTGAGAAGACGATGGCGGAGCTGACGCTGGAAGACAAGCAGGCGGTCAGCCACCGTGGCGCGGCACTGCGTCTGCTGACAGAGAAGCTTGCTGCCGGCAGCGGGACGTGAAATAGAAGCTGAAGCTTATCCGGAAGCCTCCATGCATGTGTAACATGCACGGGGCTTCCGGATTTTTTAAAATATAAGAATTTATATATTTCATGCTATAAATTATCCTTCTATTTCTCGCTGAAACGGTACCGTCCTTTAAAAGGACGGCAAAGCCGTTTCCACTTGTTGAGATATGGAAATTAGATGATAATCCCCCCTCAGTATGGAAATTTACCCCTAGCGCAGCAGCGTGCTTTGTATGAGAATAAGAGTTGACTTCACCCCTTTCGAACATTCTGCATTCTTCCGCTACCCCATTCCCTTCACAAGTTTTGCAAACAGAGGCAGCCTAGCTGAATGACGCAAAACTTACTACACAAGCATAAGCCATAGTTACGAGTAGACACCCGGCAAGAGAGCACGAGATCCGCAGGTATGCAGCTTAGCTGCGCTTTTTTGGGCTGGCCTATAGCATTTCAGCCTGCTAGTTGTGAATTTAATAGATTTACAGGGTGGGGGTCAATAGGGTCCTGGAGGTGAGCGCTGAAGCTTTCTGATTGGGTAACGCATTGAACCGGGGAGGTAATAACGAAATGTTCTTTATCAAAAGTAAAGCTCGTAAACCCTTTGTGCTTGGCTTGGCGGCAGTTCTTATCCTTACCCTTTTTTCGGCTTTCGGTACAAATCCCAGAACGGCTAATGCAGCTTCGGATTACAAGCTTGTCGGGTATTATGCTTCCTGGGCCGCTTACGGGCGGGCGTACAATGTAACGGATATTGATCCTAATAAAATGAATGTAATCAACTATGCGTTTGCGGATATTTGCTGGAACGGGATACATGGCAATCCAGACCCTACCGGTCCGAATCCGGTAACCTGGTCCTGTCAGAACGAGCAAGGCCAGACGATCAGCGTTCCGAACGGAACCATTGTGCTGGGTGATCCCTGGATCGATGCCCAGAAAAGCTTCGGCGACGATAAATGGGATGACCCGATCAAGGGTAACCTGAAGCAGCTCTGGAAGCTGAAGGAGAAGAATCCAAACCTGAAGACGGTCATCTCCATCGGCGGCTGGACGTGGTCGAACCGCTTCTCGGATGTGGCTGCTAGTGCGGCAACCCGTGAGGTATTCGCCAATTCAGCCGTTGATTTCATCCGCAAATACCAGATGGACGGCGTTGATCTGGACTGGGAATACCCGGTCAGCGGAGGACTGGCGGGCAACAGCTACCGTCCGGAGGATAAACAGAACTATGTTCTTCTGCTGCAGAAGATCCGCGAGAAGCTGAATGCGGCAGGAACTGCCGACGGCAAAACGTATCTGCTGACCATTGCTTCCGGCGCAGGACCTGCTTATATCCAGAACAATAATCTCAGCGGGATCGCTGCAGTGGTGGACTGGATTAATATCATGACCTATGACTTCAACGGAAGCTGGAATACAACTACGGGACACAACGCGCCGCTCTATTATGATCCGGCTGCAGCTTCATCGGGGCTGACCGAGCCGGCGAATTACAATATCGACAAAGCGGTTACCAGCTATCTGAGTGCCGGCGTGCCGGCGGGTAAACTCGTGCTCGGCATGCCGTTCTATGGCAGAGGCTGGGGAGGTGCTCCGGCTGCGGGGAATGGCCAGTACCAGGTCTCGGCGGGAATCTCCTCCACAGGCACCTGGGAGAAGGGCAACTATGATTTCAGTGATCTGGAAGCCAACTACATCAACAAGAACGGCTACACCCGCTACTGGAACAACACTTCCAAGGTTCCTTATCTTTATAATCCTTCAAATCAGACATTTATCAGCTACGATGATGTAGAATCCATTGGCTACAAAACAAGTTATCTGAAATCCAAAGGCCTGGCCGGAGCCATGTTCTGGGAGACCAGCGGCGACCGTAACCGGACACTGCAGACGAAGCTAAGCGCTGATCTTAGCGGCGGAGTGGTGACTCCTTCACCAACGCCTTCGGCGACGCCAAGCCCTACGCCAACAGCAACAGTGAAACCGTCGGCAACGCCATCGCCGACACCTACGGCAACGGTTAAGCCGAGTGCCACACCGACTGCTACAGCCACACCGACCGCAACAGTTACACCTACTGCAACACCAGGTCAATGTACGGCAGCGGCTTGGAGTTCAACCGCCGTCTACACTCAAGGACAGCAGGCCTCCTACGGCGGACTGCTCTATCAAGCCCAGTGGTGGACGCAGGGCGAACGGCCGGATCTCAGCGGTGCCTTCGGAGTCTGGAGGGTTGTCGGCACTTGCGGCAACACTACACCGCAGCCTTCCGCTACAGCCACTCCCACTGTAAGTCCTTCGGCTACGCCGACAGCAGCACCAACCGCGACGCCTGTGGTCACGGTAACCCCGACGGCAACCACGGGTGCCTCAGCCTGGGCTGCCGGAATTGCTTATAAAGCGGGTGATGTTGTAACCTACAGCGGGAAATCATATACATGTCTGCAGGCACACACCTCGCTGGTAAGCTGGGAACCGTCTACAACACCGGCTCTTTGGAAGCTGAACTAAGAAATGAAGACTTATCAGCAATAATATATCTCCACACGAAGAAACGGTGCCGGCATAAGCCTGCACCGTTTTTTATGCGCTCTAGCCAGAGTATCATTTTGCCATTCCCGCCTTTTACTGCTTCGTTTGAATAATTAAATGTTTACATATACTTAGGTGGAAATTATGCGTTGTAATACATAGAAGTACTGCCAGCGTTCATAAGCTTCCATAAGCTGAAATATAATGAAGAGGCAGGCTGCTGTCCCGGTTTTAATTTATTTATGAAACGTGATGCTGTTTATTTCGTTATAGTAGTATATAGCGGAAGGTGGTGGATTCACCGATGGTTGTTTGGGTATTATGGTTGATTGCCGCTGGCGTCTTGTTTGTTGTAGAAATGTTTACGTTTACATTCTACCTATTATGGCTTAGTCTCGGAGCATTGGTTGCCGGCTTGGTCGCGCTTCTGCTCCCGGAAGCATTATTGCTGCAAGTGGTGGCCGGTTCACTGGTGGCCTTGATATTGACGGTTTTCACCAAACCCTTGGCAGCGAGATTACGCAATTCCAGGGGCTTCAAGGATACCGGTACCGATATTGTCGGCCGAAAGGGTCTGGTCGTCGAAGCGATTGAGCCCGGCCGTTACGGGCAGGTCAAGGTAGGCGGCGATACATGGAGTGCAACATCCACAGTGGCGCTAGGCAAGGATCAAGAGGTTATTGTTGTAAGAAGAGGCACCACAATTATTGAAGTAGAACGATGGGGGGATATGTACTGATGGAGTTAGCTATTATCGGAATTATTGTTGTTGTTGTCGTAGTATTTATCGCACTGACTATCAAGATTGTCCCGCAGCAACGAGTGGGGGTCGTGGAGCGTCTCGGTAAATTTAACCGCCTGCTTACACCGGGTCTGAATATTCTGATTCCGGTAATTGATCAGGTGCGGGTCTATCATGACCTGCGGATTCAACAGGCGAATGTACCGCCGCAGACGGTAATCACGAAGGATAACGTACAGGTACAGATCGACACGATTATTTTCTATCAAGTGGTAGGACCGGAAGAAGCAACTTACGGAATTTCCGATTATGTCTATGGTGTACGTAATATCTCTACAGCCACGATGCGGCAGATTATCGGTAAGCTGGAGCTGGATGAAACCTTGTCCGGCCGTGAAAAAATCTCCTCGGATATCCGTCTTGCGCTGGATGAAGCCACTGAGAAATGGGGCGTGCGGATTGAGCGTGTAGAAGTTATCGACATCAAGCCTCCGCTGGATATCCAGGAAGCGATGGACAAACAAATGAAGGCTGAGCGCAGCAAGCGTGCGATTGTACTGGAGGCGGAAGCCGCCAAACAGGATATGATCCTCCGCGCTGAAGGGGATAAGCAAAGTAAGATCCTGAAGGCTGAGGGGGATAAGGAAGCGCGTATCCGTCAGGCGGAAGGTCTCGGCCAGGCGCAGGAGCTGGAAGCCCTCGGCCAGGCCAAGGCGATTGAAGCGGTCGCGCAAGCCGAGAAGATGCGGATTGCCCTGATCGCCAGTGCAGGACTGGATGAAAGAGTACTGGCTTATCAGTCCTTCGAAGCATTGACTGAAATCTCCAAGGGACCGGCGAACAAAGTGTTCCTGCCGACCAGTGCTGTTGAAACGCTTGGCAGTATCGGAGCTATTGCAGAAGTATTCAAGGCGAGCAAGGACGGCAAATAAGCTCAGAACTATTTTACAATTGCGGCACATTCCGTTAAAGTTAAAAGCAAAACTAAGCCTATGCTTACGAAGCATGCAACGCAAAACTAAGCCTATGCTTACGAAGACAGTTTTGCTACGCAAAACTTTAAGGAGAAGATACTGTGACGCAAAAAGAGATTTCACCGCTCGTAGAAACGCTGGGGCTGCAGCCTCACGTTGAAGGCGGATGGTACAAGAGACTTTGGAATTCATCCTTCGAGATTCCCCAGGAGACTCTGGGCGGAAGCTATTCGGGGCCGCGTGCTTCAGCTTCCTCGATCTATTTCCTGCTTCATGCTGACGAGACTTCGGATTGGCATACTGTGCTGTCCTCCGAAATCTGGCTGTATCATTCCGGTAGTCCGATTGTGCTAAGCCTGGGCGGCAGCGGTGAACAGCCGGAGAACGTGACGGAAGTGATTCTGGGGCTGGACATCGCCGCAGGCCAGCAGCCGCAGGTAGTTATTCCTGCCGGAGTATGGCAGGCAGCCCGTCCGCTGGGTGAAGAGCCGGTGCTGGTCTCCTGCATCGTATCACCGGAGTTCCACTTTGATGATTTCAAGCTGATTGACAAGAAATAAGAGCAGGAATGAAATGGAGTACAGCCGGAGAATAGGCTGTACTCCATTTTTTATCCGAAGCAGCCAACGATGACCGGACATGTTTTTGCCACTTTTGGCGGCTTTGCTCCTATCTGTTATACTGATTCTGATTTTGGATGATTATGAAGGCGCTTTTAAGGTTAAGGATGCTTGATGAACTCAAATTAGGCTTGGAGGGTAAACATATGAGTCAATTAAACGCACCATTTACAGGCGGGCCTACCTTGAACGACGGAGTGACCATGCCCTGGCTGGGTCTTGGCGTATGGCAGACCAAGGATGGCGATGAAGTTATCCAGGCAGTGAAAGCTGCCGTGGAGACCGGGTACCGCAGCATTGATACGGCAGCCGGGTACAACAATGAAGAAGGCGTTGGACAAGCTATCCGTGAATGCGGGGTACCCCGAGAAGAGCTGTTTATTACCACTAAAGTGCGCAATCCTGATCAGGGCTATGAATCTACGCTGAAGGCTTTTGAAGTCAGCCGGAAGAAGCTGGGTCTGGAGCAGATTGATTTGTACCTTATTCACTGGCCGGTTGCCGGCAAATATAAAGAGACCTGGAAAGCACTGATTCATCTGCAAAAGGAAGGCCTGGTCAAATCAATCGGCGTCAGCAACTTCCAGACCCATCATCTGCAGGATATCATCGATGACAGCGGTGTTGTACCTGTGGTTGACCAGGTCGAGTTCCATCCGCTGCTAACCCAGCGCGAACTGCTGAAATATACACGGGAGCATGACATTCAGCTGGAAGCGTGGAGCCCGCTGATGCAGGGGAACCTGGATGTGCCGCTGCTGAAGGAGCTGGCGGAGCGGTACGGCAAGACCGTGGCGCAGATTGTCCTGCGCTGGGACCTGCAGCAGGGGGTTATCACGATTCCGAAATCCGTGCATGCGGAGCGGATTATTGAGAATGCAGGCTTCTTCGACTTCACCCTCAGCGATGACGATGTTAAGGCCATTGAGGACCTGAATCAGAATCACCGCTTCGGCCCGGACCCGGATAATTTCAATTTCTGAGGTGGGATAGATTGACGAAGAACAGTTTACAATTTAGATGTTGGCCGTAACTGCGGTGAATATTTGGACTTCCGGCCGCTGTTGTCCCCAGATTTCTTGATTCATACCGCTATAAGCGGTAGAAATCCGGGGACTGCTTATGCTTCCGTTGCGAGCTTTCCTTCGGAAAGCTTTCAGGCGGTCGCTGACGCTCCTACAGTTCCAAAATTCCCCTCTGTACGATCATCTTTTATTGGTTTTCTCTTAGTTCAATCTATGGGTGGCGGCGTATAAAGAAAGGAGCAGGCTCTAATGGGGCCTGCTCTTTGCTTTTAAAAGCAGGACAACAATCCAATGGCAAGACATCAAAGCTCATCGACATCCGCTGCCCCGGCTTTTATGCTGAGAAAAGAAGGAATCAATGGGGGGGCACAACGTTGGAATTGATAAGAGATTATCCGGAGAAGCATGGATTATCTTCGCAGGCTTTAAGCCGTTTTGTCATGGAGGTCAGGGAGCGGGGGCTTGAGGTTAACAGCTTCATGCTGCTGCAAGGCGGCAAGGTTACGGCAGAGTTTACCCGGATGCCGTACCGTCCGGATACCCCGCAGCTGCTTTATTCACTTAGCAAAAGCTTTACCTCTATAGCCATAGGCATTGCCTGGGACGAGGGATTGCTGCAGTTGGAGGATGCGGTGATCTCCTTTTTCCCGGACAAGCTGCCTGAAGCTGTGTCTTCTAATCTGGCGCAAATGACAGTGCATCATCTGCTCTCCATGAATGCGGGCCATCATGAAGATATTTATCCTGCTGTAGTCAAGGAACAGGACTGGATCACCGCCTTCCTCGCCCAGCAGGTTGAGCATGAGCCGGGAAGTTATTACCGCTACAGTACCCCCTCCAGCTATATGCTGGCGGCCATCCTCGAACGGGTGACCGGGCAAAGTATGGTCGATTACCTGATGCCGCGTTTGTTCGGACCACTGGGTATCCCGAGACCATCCTGGGAGACTTGTCCGCAGGGAATCACTGCTGGCGGGATGGGACTCAGCCTGTCTACTGAAAGTGTAGCCAGGTTTGGCCTGCTGCTGCTGAATAAAGGCATATATAACGGGCAGAGAATTGTATCGGAGCAGTACATACAGCGTGCTACAAGTGAGCAGAGCGACAACCGGGCCGGAGCGCAGCGGATTGACTCGGCGCAGGGCTATGGTTACCAATTTCATCTATGCCGTAGGGGCTGCTACCGGGGAGACGGATCTTTTGGACAACTGTGTCTGGTGGCTCCGGAGCAGAATATAGTCATTGCTGTGGCGGCAAGCTTCGGGAGTATGAACCGGCTGCAGGTATTGCTGGATCTGATTTTTGAGCATATTTTTGATACGCTTGGAGGCAGTCCGCTGCCGGATTCCGGGGATAACGCCGGTCTGCAGGAGCTATTGTCCGATTGGAGTACTTCAGCCTTACCTGTGGCGCAGCAGTCTTTTTCGGAGAAATGGCTGATGTATGGTCTCAGCGGTACATACCAGATCAGCAGCAATCCCCACGGGCTGCGGGAGATTTCTTTTACCAGGAATAACACGCTGCTTAAGCTGCAAATGGTGTATGGCGATCAGCGGGACAATGTGCTGCCATTCGATTTCAGCAAACCGGTATGGACGGAGGATGTGTTTAGCAAAGACCTCTCGTTACACCGGCAACAGGTAGTCACTTACGCGAACTGGCTGGCTGGGGACACGCTGAAGCTTGCGCTGTACTACATTGAGACTCCTTATGTGGTCACGTACACGATTATTTTTGAGGACAACAAGCTGGAATTCCGGTTCAATATTAACGTTTCGCTTAATATCCCGGAGTATGCGGCTGTAGGCGGGCTTGTACAGGCTTAGTTCATATTAATGTAAAAAACATGCCCGCCTGAACGTATGCTATACGGTCTTGGCGGGCATGTTCACATCTATTTGGCATTAGCCGATGGAGACATTGTATTTCCGCAGCCACAGATCTACCTGGGCCAGATAAGCGAATAATTGCGGGCCGGACATCAGCTGGCCGAACCACGGCAGATTGCTGGAGGATTCCGGTGATGCGGCGATTTCCCGGATTTTGGCCGGATCAATCAGCGGAAGGATTGGCGAAGAAGGATCATCCAGTATACTCAGTACCTGTGAGCGCACCTTGTTCAGATAGGCAGGATTATGTGTTTTAGGGTACGGGCTTTTTTTGCGGTAGAGCACATCGTCCGGCAGTACACCTTCGAGTGCTTTGCGCAGGATGCCTTTTTCACGGTTGCCTACGGTCTTGATCTCCCAGGGAATATTGAATACATACTGCACCAGGCGGTGGTCACAATAAGGAACGCGTACCTCCAGGCCCACGCCCATGCTCATCCGGTCCTTGCGGTCCAGCAGCGTAGGCATGAAGCGGGTAATGTTGAGGTAGGACATGACGCGCATCTGCGCCTGTTTGCCGGTCTCACCGTCAAGCTTCGGCACCTCGGCCACGGCGTCGCTGTACCGGTCACCCAAATATTCCAGCGGACGTATCCACTCATTCATTTCCGGCGACAATAGACTGGCACGCATTTTGGGTGCTACCGACCAGGGGAAGGTGCCGGAAGACAGCATCTCCTCACGGTGGAACCAGGGGTAGCCGCCGAAAATTTCATCTGCCGCTTCGCCGGAGATAGCGACAGTCGCCTTCTTTTTGATCTCCTGGCAGAATAAATAAAGTGATGAATCCACATCGGTCATCCCCGGCAAATCGCGGGAGTAGAGGGCGTTGTCGAGCGCTGTTACCAGTTCAGGTGTATCAAAAGCAATAAAGTGATGGTTCGTATTCAGTTCATCGATCATCCGCTGAATCCAGGGGCCGTCGGCTCCGGGCTGGAAGGAATGGCTTTTGAAATGCTTGTCGTTGTCTACATAATCCACCGAGTAGGTATCAACCCGGCCTTGGCCGGTCCGGTTGTAATAATCTACGGCAAGCGCAGTTAAGGCGCTGGAGTCCAGTCCGCCGGAGAGCAGAGAGCAGACCGGAACATCGGAAACAAGCTGGCGCTCCAGCGTATCCTGGAGTAATTCCCGCACCCGGGCTGCCGTTTCATCCACGTTATCCGTGTGCTGGTCGCTCTCCAGCTTCCAATATGCGTAGGTACGGATACCGCTGCGGCTATAAATCATGGCATGACCTGGACGAAGCTCGAATATATCTTTGTATACACCATGTCCCGGTGTCCGGGCCGGACCGATAATGAAGATTTCGGCAAGGCCTTCCGGTCCAACCTTCGGCTGGACTTTGGGATGCTGCAGCAGCGCCTTCGGCTCGGACCCGAATACGAAGACATCGTCCACTTGGCTGTAGAACAAAGGCTTCACGCCCAGGCGGTCGCGGGCCAGAAAGACCTGATCGCGCAAGCTGTCCCAGACGGCAAAAGCGAAGATGCCATTCAGCTTCTCCGTGCAGTCCGGTCCCCATTCGATATAGGCATGCAGGAGTACCTCGGTATCGCATTCTGTGAGGAAATGATGGCCGCGCTGCTTCAGCTCTTTTTTGAGCTCAGGGGCATTATATAGCTCGCCGTTATACACAATTGCATACACCTTATCGTCATGGCGGGCAATCATCGGCTGTGCGCCGTTCTCGGGATCAATGACGCTGAGTCTGCGGTGTCCGAAGGCAATGGGTCCTGAAATCCAGGTTCCGGCTGCATCCGGTCCGCGGTTCGCTAAAGTTTCAGTCATTCTGACAAGCAGTTGCGAGTGCCCTGTAAGATCACCGCGCCACTGGACAAATCCGGTTATTCCGCACATGTTGGTTCATCCTCTCTTTTGTGCGATTGTTGTCTGTCCTTTCTTTTTTGCCAAGTAATACAGATATATGCCGAAGGAAGGGATAAAATGTATGTCCTTATCCGAACACTAGGGGAGAGGGAAATTTGCCAGGAGGGATGGATGACAAGTGTATTACATTAAAGACGCCAAAATCCGCAGAATGACCGAGTATGACGGAGCACCTTGCGCAGAGGTTGGCGTATTGCCTGGAGCTGTGGGCGATTCAGCACTTTTGGTGTATATTGTTGAGGACCAGCGTGAGGAGGGTTACGAAATTGTCCGTATTTTGACGAATGACGCGGACACCGCCACCGATTGGTTTGATAACAATCTGCATGATGCTTTCAAGGATGTGACGGTCAACGGCTTCACCGGCAGCACTGTAATGAGCCCGGAGGATGAACGGTCCAAGTTCCAGCGTGAGCTGCTGATCTTCGGAGAGCTGAAGAAGCAGCTGGGTGAGCATTTCAGGCAGTACTCTTGATTCCGGCGGGACCTCTTGCTTCGAAGCTTCACTGCACAATTACCAACCAATAACCTATAGGATGGGCCATAGAGCAGGAAGCTTGCCGCATTCAGGATGCGGGAGGCTTCTTTTTTATTGGGGTTTGTGTATCGGGAAATCTCATGGACTGATCAGAAGTCGCCTGCACGGTGGGATGTAGGGGCTTCTTTTGCCGGCTGGGAGAGTTTAGTCTTGATAAATTCTGTGATTCAGGTATAATAAATAACGTTGCATTAATACATATGATCTTTACAGCTTTAAGTTTCATGATTCTTCATTTGTCCCGGTAGCTCAGTTGGATAGAGCATGCGCCTTCTAAGCGCACGGTCGGGGGTTCGAATCCCTTCCGGGACGTCAAGTAACAGCCTTCCTTCGGGAAGGCTGTTTTGTTGTCCGGGGGGATGAGAACCCTAGGCGCCAGCCGGGGACGTTGGAGCATAAGCTTCGATAGGAACACATCGCAATCAGCCGAAATTTGGCTGTATCCCTTCCGGGACGTCAAGTAACAGCCTTCCTTCGGGAAGGCTGTTTTGTTGTCCGGGGGGATGAGAACCCTAGGCGCCAGCCGGGGACGTTGGAGCATAAGCTTCGATAGGAACACATCGCAATCAGCCGAAATTTGGCTGTATCCCTTCCGGGACGTCAAGTAAGAGCCTTCCTTCGGGAAGGCTGTTTTGTCGTCCGGAGGATGAGAAGCCGGGCGGCAGCGGGGACGTTGGAGGTTAAGCTTCGATAGGAATACATCGCAATCAGCCGAAATTTGGCTGTATCCCTTCCGGGACGTCAAGTAAGAGCCTTCCTTCGGGAAGGCTCTTTTGTCGTCCGGAGGATGAGAAGCCGGGCGGCAGCGGGGATACCCAAGCGTCTGAGCATTCAAGTCACTCTTTGTACAGCCATCCGCTAGACTATTACTATTGTTACTCAAACCCAAACCCCCGCTCGCCTACAGCGATCCCCCAAGTAACCAACATCATTTTCACCCGATGAGTACAGTTATCTACTATAAGCCCTACTTGAACTATGCGGGACTCTCTACCGCTTCTTCGTCCCAGCTTACATCCGCTCCGGCTTAGGCAGACCGAGTACATCCAGCGCCTCGCCTAAAGTATCGGTGAAGCTCCGGGTTAGCCATAGACGGAAGGCTACGCTGGAAGCCTCTCCTTTGAGGATCGGGCAGGCGGAGTAGAAATTGCTGAACAGTACGGCCAGACTGTGCGCATAGTTACAGATCGTATTCGGCGTAAGCTCCCGGCTTGCCGTATATAGGGCGTCCTGCCACAGGCTGAGCTGTCTCAGCAGGGCGAGCTCGGCTGCCTCAAGCTGCGGCGGAAAGAGCGGAAGCCCGCCATGCGCGTTGCTCCCGTCAGGCCCGCTGCTCGCGCTATGCTTGCTGCTCCCGTTATCCCCGCTATTCCCGTGCCCCCCGTACTCCCGGCTCCCGCCATGCTCGTTGCCGCCGCTATTTCCGGTACCTCTCTCCGCCAAAGCGCTGCCTTTACTGAGCACACGGCTTGCCCGGGCATAGGCATACATCAGATAAACGCCAGTGTTGCCGGAAATCTCCATGGCCTGTTTGAAGTCAAACACAATCTCTGTACCCAGATTGAAGCGCAGCAGATAGTAGCGGATGGCAGCGGTGGCGATGAGCCGGCTGGACAGGCCGTTTTTGTCGGAACGGGTAGCCTCAATGGAATGCTCCATAAGCCGGACCAGCTCGGTAACCTTGATGCCGATGCCCTGGCGTCCGGACATGGCGTAGGAGCTTTTGCCGGCGGAGGTATCAATACCAAGTTCAGCGGCGGAAGCCGGACTTAGCGAAACTACACCATAACTTACATGATGCAGCCGATCCGCCTGCTCGCTGTAGCCCAGTGCCTGGAAGGCCTGCTTTACCATCGCCTGCGGATACTCCTGTCTGTAGTCGATCACGTTCACGACCTTGTCTGCGCGTCCAAAAGGCAGCGTCTCACCCCTCAAGCCGGTCGTCCACAGCCCGCTGCCAAATTCACTGTAGGCGAAGTCCTTGTCCAAGAGGCCGAATTTCCACAGATGATAAGCGATATCCTTGGCCGTATAGGTCAAAATCCCGTTCGAGCGCACCAGCACCTTATCCTTCAGATGCTCCTCTTCTGTCTCCTGTGTCTCCTGTGCGCCAGTGCCAGCGGATTGCTTCAGCACCCAGCAGCCGGCCAGCTTGCCTTCCTTCTCCTGAACGAACACTTCTGTCTGCGACAGAAGGTCAAAGGCAGAAGACCAGAAGCCTTCCTTCAGAATACTGCTCTCCCAAACAAGCAGGTCGTAGTGAATGCCGAAGCTGCGCATCTCCTCCACATGCTCTTTTACAATCTGTCCGGCGACAAGGTTGCCAATCCAGGCGGTATTGCCATGCCCCTCTTCCAGCGCGTGAAGAATTTCAGTCCGTTTATTTACACTTTCAGGATGCTCCGCGTACTCCTTGTTGATCTCAGCGTAAATATCCCAGCAGTAATCTCCGAAACGGACATGCTCCCCGGCAAGCGGGACATTCAAAAGGCCGACTACAGTATCTGCAAGCTGATTGCCGAGATCATCCACGTAGTTATGTACCTCGACCGTATAGCCGGTTTTTCTCAAAATTCTAACCAGTGCATCCCCGATACAGGAGTTTCTCAGGTGTCCTATGTGCATGCTCTTATTCGGATTAACGCTAGTATGCTCTACAATAACCTTCTCACCGCCAGCCTGCGGAATTGCAAAATCAGTCTGGGCCCACACCTGCCAATCGATGTACATATTAATGAAACCCGGCGGCGCAACCTCGATTCTCTGCAGCAGTCCGTTTACGGAGCCCGATGACTTCAGCTCGGCGATGATCAGTTCTGCGATGACGGCCGGGGCTTTGCGCAGGGTGCGGGCCAACTGCATGGCAATATTGCTGGAATAGTCCCCATGCTCCGCATTCGCAGGCTGCTCCAGAGCCGCTTTTACCTGAGTGCTGCCGGGAACTCCCAGTTCTTCAGATACTTTGTGAATACATTGTTCCAGACTGTCTTTAATTAGCTCGCTTAACATGAATAAGTACCTCCCGAAATAGTTGTGAATGGTGTAAGCAGTGGCTGAGGGCGGAAGACTTCAAGGGTCCGTAAGGTGAAAAAACAACAAAAAAAGCCTTCGTCTCAAAAGAGACGAGGCTTATGCGCTCGCGGTACCACTCTCGTTGCTGAACATACAGTTCAACCACCTTGCAGGTTAACGGTCTTTAGCCGGGGCTTCCTACTCTTAAGGTTCAGAAGTCCATCTCACGGGTGCGCTTCATAATCCTGATCTGTACCGGCTTACACTCTCCCGGCTCGCTGGGGACTAGGGTTCAGGGCCATTACTCTCCCGGTCATTGATTCAATATGATTTTTATCAGTATAGCGAATTTCTGGAAGAAAGCAATAGCGGAATGTCAAGCGGAACCTTGTTTCCGGAAAATGCAACCCATAACATCCGGTATTTGCAATAGATATCCGGCTTTGTCCACACCTCCAGTGATGGCTCGAATATAGTAAGTTGTTATCACTATTAAAATATTCGGAGAGGAGAACTCAAGATGAGCTTTTTATCTACAGGACCGATTGAAAATAATGCGGTAGGCGGGCTAAGACCTACCCAGCAGGTCACGGTCAAAATCGATAACCGAAGTGATACCATGTCTTCCTTGGTGACGGTAGAGGGTTACTATCTGGATGGAACCCGCACGCTATATGTCAGTGAAACGTTGAATGTACTGCCTAATCAGGTAATGACAACCACGTATTATGCGGATCTGGATGCATTTGAGTTTATTTTTGTCACTTCAGGAACCATTGATGAACAGGTGCAAATCTCAGTCTGGGGAAAAAATAGCTCAGGCGGCTTAGTAACGCCACACCGCCTGGTTTCTGCTGAACTCCTGGGAGCTACCACAGGAGTGACGGGCATCACAGGCGCGACCGGGGTTACGGGTGCGACAGGCGCAGCCGGAGCGACCGGGGTTACCGGTGCAACAGGCGTAGCTGGTGCGACCGGGGTTACAGGTGCGACGGGCACAGCCGGAGCGACTGGGGTTACAGGTGCGACAGGCATAGCTGGCGCAACTGGGGTTACCGGTGCGACGGGCGTAGCAGGAGCAACTGGGGTTACGGGAGTGACGGGCGAAGCAGGAGCGACTGGGGTTACAGGTGCGACAGGCGCAGCAGGAGCAACTGGGGTTACAGGTGCGACGGGCGTAGCAGGAGCGACTGGGGTTACGGGTGCGACAGGCGTAGCTGGTGCGACTGGGGTTACAGGTGCGACAGGCACAGCAGGAGCGACTGGGGTTACAGGTGCGACGGGTATAGCAGGAGCAACTGGGGTTACGGGTGCGACGGGCGAAGTAGGCGCGACTGGGGTTACGGGAGCGACGGGCGAAGCAGGAGCGACTGGGGTTACAGGTGCGACGGGCATCACAGGCGCGACTGGGGTTACGGGTGCGACAGGCATAGCTGGCGCGACCGGGGTTACAGGTGCGACGGGCGTAGCAGGCGCGACTGGGGTTACGGGAGCAACGGGCGTAGCAGGCGCGACTGGGGTTACGGGAGCGACTGGGGTTACAGGTGCGACAGGCGCAGCTGGAGCGAACGGGGTTACAGGTGCGACAGGCGAAGTAGGCGCAACTGGGGTTACAGGTGCGACAGGCACAGCAGGAGCGACTGGGGTTACAGGTGCGACAGGCACAGCAGGAGCGACTGGGGTTACAGGTGCGACAGGCACAGCAGGAGCGACCGGGGTTACAGGTGCGACAGGCACAGCAGGAGCGACCGGGGTTACGGGTGCGACGGGCGAAGCAGGAGCAACTGGGGTTACGGGAGCGACGGGCGAAGTAGGCGCGACTGGGGTTACGGGTGCGACGGGCGAAGCTGGGGCGACCGGGGTTACAGGTGCGACAGGCACAGCTGGCGCGACTGGGGTTACGGGAGCGACAGGCACAGCAGGCGCGACTGGGGTTACGGGTGCGACGGGCACAGCAGGAGCGACTGGGGTTACCGGTGCGACGGGCGTAGCAGGAGCGACTGGGGTTACGGGTGCGACAGGCACAGTTGGAGCGACTGGGGTTACCGGTGCGACAGGCACAGCAGGAGCGACTGGGGTTACAGGTGCGACGGGTATAGCAGGCGCGACCGGGGTTACAGGTGCGACAGGCATAGCTGGCGCAACTGGGGTTACAGGTACGGGTATAGCAGGAGCGACTGGGGTTACGGGAGCGACAGGCGAAGTTGGCGCGACCGGGGTTACAGGTGCGACAGGCGAAGCAGGAGCGACTGGGGTTACAGGTGCGACAGGCGAAGCAGGAGCGACTGGGGTTACAGGTGCGACGGGCACAGCAGGAGCGACCGGGGTTACAGGTGCGACAGGCGCAGCCGGAGCGACTGGGGTTACGGGAGCGACAGGCGAAGCAGGAGCGACTGGGGTTACAGGAGCGACGGGCATCACAGGCGCGACCGGGGTTACAGGTGCGACAGGCGAAGCAGGAGCGACTGGGGTTACAGGTGCGACGGGCATCACAGGCGCGACTGGGGTTACGGGTGCGACAGGCGAAGCAGGAGCAACTGGGGTTACGGGAGCGACGGGCGAAGTAGGCGCAACTGGGGTTACCGGTGCGACAGGCGCAGCTGGAGCGACCGGGGTTACGGGTGCGACGGGCGTAGCAGGAGCGACTGGGGTTACGGGTGCGACGGGAATCACAGGTGCGACAGGAACCAGTCCGGCTGGTCTTTCCGAGTATGCGTATATTTATAATTTGGCTGCCCAAACGGTTCCATTGGAGGCCGATGTCACTTTTAGTAATAATGGTCCCATAATTGGGGCGATTACACACACGCCAGGGAGCTCTGTGATTACTATAGGTACTGCTGGAGATTATGCAGTCTGGTTCAACGCAACGGGAGTGGAGCCCAATCAATTTTCACTTTTTCAAAATGGTACTTCTGTTGCAGGCGGCATATATGGTTCCGGCGCCGGAACTCAGGCCAATCCCGGAATGGTGATTGTTGTAGCGGCAGCGGGAGATTCCCTGACTCTGCGCAATCATTCCAGTTCAGCGGCAATTACGCTGCAGACGCTGTCAGGCGGAACACAAGCCAATGCCACCGCCTCTATCCTGATTCAAAAAATAAACTAAGCTTGGCAGAGTAGAATTCAGAGATATTCGGATTTCAGTGAAGCTAAATAGCCCGTCACCGATGGATTGTCGGTGACGGGCTGCTTAAACTTACCAGGCGTTTTGATCCCTGCCTCACAAACAGGGTACAGTCCCCAGTAAAGTTAAGGCAGCTTTTTGTATCATAAGTAATCACATGGATGCCGCTTGGCAATGGACTACAAAGCCAGCTCGGCAAGCAGACCTCTTCAGAATCTCTGATAGAGGAAATGCCTAGTCCGCAGTAGGCGCACCGGTCAGATTCTTGATGTCCGTAGAACCATAAATCAGCAGGGCAATTACAATCACCAGCAGCAGACCACCGGCGAAACCCTCCCCGTCAAAACTGTCCATATCCCCGCGCCTCACTTTCACTTTCTAATTAGGTGGTCAGGAGTTTTCGGCTTTCTTTTTCAAAGCGGTCATAATCTCGTTCAGGGTGAGACTGCTGTTGTCATCAAGGAAGCTGACCAGCTTATCGACGTTGTCGTTGCTCAGATCACTTAAGGTTTTATATTTGCCTACCAGACTGACGAACATGGATGCGTCCGTGTACATCTGGATGGAGTCTACTTTCAGCTTGCCGGTCAAAAGAAGGGCAGCCACGGCGAACTCAAGCCCTTTTGGAGTTTGTGTTTTGGAGCTGGCTGGTGGTTTTTTGGCGGCAGGTCTCTTTCCTTTTCCAGGAGGGGGCATGGGACTCCCTTCTTCCGTTGGTCATTCTGCAGGAAAGCGGCAGCAAGGGCGGTCTCTCCTTAATTAAAAGATATGCGCCCCCGCAGATATTGGTGAATGGAACCTGTCTTATGTCCACACCGACCGGAGGACGCCAGAATATTATTATATTGTGCGATTAAAGATCAACCGTCGCTAGTAACTGAGTTTCACGCCGTAAATGCTAGATATGGAAGGAGGGATGAGACGGGATGCCGATTTTATCAACAGGACCTATCGAGAACAATGCCGTTTCGGGAATAAGACCTACGCAGACAGTTACGGTAAAGCTGGTGAAGCGTGATGGCATGGTAGGCTCTTCAGTCAGTATTCAGGGCTACTTGCTGGGAGCGACAAGAATATTGTATGTAAGTGAGGTTATTAATATTGCTCCGAATGAAGTGGTAACCAGGGATTACTTTGCCGATTTGGATGCGTTCGAATTTATTTTTACGATCGGAGAAGCAACCGGGGAGGAGATCGGGATTTCAGTATGGGGCAAGTCTTCTACCGGCCAGCTGGTGAATGCCCATCGCATTGTTACACATGAGAAATTAAGCTCCGAAGTATAGAGATTCATCCTATTTTACTAGGAAAAGGAGTGCTGAAACGATGAGTTTTTTATCCACGGGACCGATAGAAAATAATATGGTTGGCGGTGTGAGACCAACTACCCAGGTTACAGTCAGAATTGATAACCGCAGTGATATCACTGCCTCCACAGTATCGGTTCAGGGATACTATTTGAGTGGCGGCGTCAGAAACCTGTATGTCAGCGAGGCGATCGATGTTGCTCCGAATCAATCGATAACCACTACCTACTTTGCTGATCTGGATGGTTTAGAGTTTACTTTCTTAACACCTGCCACTGTGAATGATCCGGTCCAGATTTCGCTCTGGGGTAAGAGCAGCACCGGGGCACTGGTAACCGCGCATCGTCTGGTTTCTGCAGAACTGCTGGGCGAAATCTTCGGTATTACCGGAGCAACGGGTGCCACCGGAGCTCAAGGCGCCACAGGAGCGACAGGTTCGGGTGGCGGAGCTACCGGTGCCACAGGTGCAGCAGGAGCAACAGGTGCCACCGGGGCTCAAGGCGCTACAGGAGCGACGGGTTCTGGCGGCGGAGCGACTGGGGCTACTGGAGCAACAGGCACAGCCGGAGCGACTGGGGTTACCGGCGCAACAGGCACAGCCGGAGCGACTGGGGTTACCGGCGCGACAGGCACAGCTGGAGCGACTGGGGTTACTGGAGCGACAGGCACAGCTGGAGCGACTGGGGTTACCGGCGCGACAGGCACAGCCGGAGCGACCGGGGTTACGGGTGCGACAGGCACAGCCGGAGCGACTGGGGTTACCGGCGCGACAGGCACAGCTGGAGCGACTGGGGTTACCGGCGCGACAGGCACAGCTGGAGCGACTGGGGTTACCGGCGCGACAGGCACAGCTGGAGCGACTGGGGTTACCGGCGCAACAGGTACAGCTGGAGCGACTGGGGTTACCGGCGCAACAGGCACAGCTGGAGCGACTGGGGTTACTGGAGCGACAGGCACAGCTGGAGCGACTGGGGTTACTGGAGCGACAGGCACAGCTGGGGTTACCGGTGTTACTGGCGCGACAGGGGCAACGGGTTCAGGGGCAATCATTCCGTATGCTTCCGGCCTTCCAGTATCTTTGACAACGGTACTCGGCGGACTCTTGAATACGTCCAGTCTTGTAGGTTTTGGCAGCAGCTCTGCAGGTGTTAGTGTTACAGGCGGGATCATTGATTTGACAGGTGCGGCTGGAACCTTACTCAACTTTGCCTTCTCAGTACCGCGTGCAGGCACCATTACCTCACTGGCAGGCTATTTCAGTACGACTGCGGGACTTAGCTTAGTGGGTTCAACCGTAACCATAACTGCGAGATTATTCCAATCGACTACACCCAATAATAGCTTCACGGCAGTACCGGGCGCCACAGTAACTTTAGCTCCGCCATTGACAGGAGTTCTTTCCCTCGGTACGATCAGCAGCGGTCTGACTACCGGGCTTAGTATACCGGTAACTGCCGGCACTCGTTTGCTGATGGTCTTCTCGGCAACGGTATCAGCCGGAATTGATGTAGCGACAACGGTTGCCGGTTATGCCAGCGGTGGAGTTACAATTGTCTAAACCCGGCGCTGCAAGCCAAAAGAAATAAAACAGGGATGCTCCCAAGCCTATAGGCTCAGGAGCGTCCCTGTTTTATTTACATAGAGCACTCAATTGTAGTTGTATATTTGTACTTCTGTATAGCTAATGTTGAAGTAGGGGGGCTGATTTCATCCGTTGTTGGTGGCACAGATCAGGTAACTTTATTAAAATCCTGCACAGAATACAACATTCCCCCCCATTAACACGCCCTAAATCTATAATTGTTGTACAAAAGGCAGCAATTCCCTCGTTTCAGGCCGATCAACGAAGCTATTGTTGTATTTCATACAACAATCCTCCCGCACACCCAGGTATCTAGGGATCAGAGTTGCAAAACGTACAACATTTATGCCTTCGTGCGTACTAAGAAGCCTACATTCTGCCGGCAATGAATTGTGTGTAAGGAATTAACAAATTCCTCTCGTCCCGCCGCGATTAACCAGTAAGCTGGTTAGGTTGTTGTCATAAGTGTGGTTTATATAGACGGCCGTGTTACACCAGATCGCAAGCCTCAGCCGGCATCCAGTGGGCATCCTGGCCGTCCCATTTCACATTGCAGCCGATCGGGTTGGTCAGGGGTTCACTGACCGGTTGCCCGGATACCAGCTCTGTCAGGGCGTTATCCAGATTGTTGACGGTCAGCTTGCCGGTCTCGCGCGGATTATCAACGCCGCGTCCGGTGTAGACCAGCTTGCGGGCTTCATCGAAGATATAGAAGTGGGGCGTGCGCAGTGCGCCATAGGCCCGGGCGGTCTCTTGCGTATCGTCACGCAGATAAGTCCAAGGGAACTTATGCTCCTCCATCCGGGCAACCATATGCTCGAACGAATCATCGGGATGCGTGGTTTCACTGTTGGCATTGATGCCAACGAATTGGACACCCTGATCGCGGAATTTCTCCGCTGCCTCACGGGTAAGCTCATCGGAACCGACTACAAACGGGCAATGATTGCAGGTGAAAAAAACAACCAGGAACCTGGCGGACGCGAATTGCTCCAGGGAATAAGTCTGTCCGTCCGTCGCCTTCAGGGCGAAGTCAGGGGCTGAGTCTCCAAGCGCCAACGTAAAGCTCATTTACAAGCACCTCCTGAATAAGATACAAGCCTTCCCTTGTATTATACCGGACTTGCCAAACGCTTCCAAACTGAGCAAGATTACCTTCATTCCCAAGCATCACAGGAGATCTTCAGCATGATTGTACTTTGTGCAACAGAAGCCGTATGATTTGGCGCAGAAAGGTATTCTATTGCAAGCCTGCCGTTGTCATATCGCGAGTATCTCGCGGATGTCCTGCTCGCTCAGGCTGGACAGGGCTTCCTGTCCCGGCTGAATTACTTCATCAATCAGATTCTTCTTCTTCTGCTGCAGCTCGTACATCTTGTCTTCTACGGTTCCCTGCGCAACCAGGCGGATGACCTGCACGACCTTCTTCTGTCCGATCCGGTGGGCGCGGTCAGCAGCCTGCTGCTCGACAGCCGGATTCCACCACAGATCGTAGAGAATGACCGTGTCGGCTCCGGTCAGATTAAGGCCGGTGCCGCCCGCCTTCAGCGAGATCAGGAATAGATCACGTTCCCCTTCATTGAAACGGGTGCACAGCTGGGTACGCTGGGAAGCCGGTGTTTGTCCGTCCAGATAGAAGTGCGGCACACCCAGCAGGGCCAGTTCGCGCCCGATCATCCCCAGCATTTGCGTGAACTGTGAGAAGATCAGCATCCGTTTGCCGGAGCTGCGGCATTCGTCGATAATCTCCAGCAGCTGTTCGAATTTGCCCGATCCTCCAGTGTACCCGTCCACGAACAGGGAGGGGTGGCAGCACAGCTGGCGCAGCCGGGTGAGACCGGCGAGGACTTTGATCCGGCCGTTGCCGAAGCTGTCGCTGTCCAGATGCTTGAGCGCTTCCTTGCGCAGTCTGGCCAAATAAGCGACGTAGAGCCTTTTCTGCTCCGGCAGCAGCTCAGAGGCCTGCAGTGATTCGATTTTGTCCGGCAGCTCCTTCAGGACATCGCTTTTGAGGCGGCGCAGCAGGAAGGGGCGGATACGCTTTGCCACAGTCTCCCGGGGAAGGTCATGGAAGGCCTTCTTGCCGGGGAACAGCCCGGGAAATACCACGCCGAAGATTGACCACAGATCCTCGAGCGCATTCTCCACCGGCGTTCCTGTAAGCGCGAAACGGTACCGCGCTTGAAGAAGCTTAACTGCCTGGGCAGTCTGCGTCTCATGGTTCTTAATCATCTGCGCTTCATCCAGGATGAGGGTATGGAAAGACCGCTTGGCGTATTCCACGGCATCTCTGCGCAGCAGCGGATAAGAGGTAATGATGACATCATGGCCGGCTGAATTCCGCAGCGTCCGGTTGCGTTCGTCCGCACTGCCGTCGGCAATGGCTGCCTTGATGTCCGGGGCGAAACGCTTCAGCTCATTATGCCAGTTGTAGAGCAGCGAGGCCGGGGTGACAATGAGCGCAGGGACTCCGCCCTGACGGATATCATCAAGCTCGGAGAGCAGGAAGGCGATACTCTGCAGCGTTTTGCCGAGACCCATATCATCCGCCAGAATGCCGCCGAAGCGGTAGTGGGCCAGCGTCTTCATCCACTGGAAGCCGTACTGCTGATAGTCGCGGAGTACAGGGGCCAGACTCTCCGGCACCGGGAAGTCCAGATTCTCGGGACTCGCCATATTGGCCAGCAGCCGCCGGAACGACCGGCCGATCTGGACGGAATCGCCTTTGCCGGTATCCGCATGCAGGCGAAGACCCCGCACCAGCGGCAGGGAGAACTCTACATGATTGAAGTCCCCGTTCTGAACGCCAAGCTCATTCATCAGGGCGATAATTTCCAGGAATTCTGCAGTTTCCAGCGGGAGCAGCGCACCATCCGGCAACCGGTAATACTTACGCTTCTCCTGCAGGGATTTCAGCACCAGCACGATGTCCTTCTCCGGAATACCATCCATGCTGAACTTGAAGTCCAGCCAGTCGGTCTTCTCATTCCAGCTCAGGCTGACCTTGGGCATGGCATGCTCCGTAAGCACTCTTTCCTTGACCGCAGTAGTGGCATAGACCTGAAGCAGCGGCTCCAGCAGCGGAATGGTATGGTGGAGAAAATCGAATTCCCCGTCCTCATCCCGCATGATATATCCGCTCTCCGTCCGTGCGAAGGACTCATGGGCCATCAGGTTGAGAATCCGCCGTTCGGCCTCCCCGTCCCGCATCAGAATCACTTCATTGCTCCGCTCATGCGCCTTCTCATCCAGCGGGTTAATGACAATCCCGCCATATTGGAATTCAAGCCCGGCGAGCAGCCGGTCTCTGACCCGGTCGAGATAGAGTCTGGCGTGAAGCTGCGCCTGAACGATTCTGTCCGCGATGGCATCGGCAATGAATACCTGGCCCAATTTTTTGAGTCCGGGAATGACGCCCTCCATGAATGGCTCCATCTGCTCCGGGGCAATGGCAATTCCGTCCTGCCGCGAGGGGTTCAGCAGCTTTTTCAGCTCAGCGAGACGCCCGCATTCCTGCACCGGCAGCTTCAGCAGCTTGCCCTCAGACAAGACAAGCCCGTAATCTTCCAGAATCGTAAGCTGCTGAAGCCCCTGGACATCCAGCCGGTACCCCTCTCCTTGCGCCTGATCGAACTGGAAGCTCAGCGGGAGTGCCTCAGCGGAGAGAGATAGACGTTCGTGCAGGACCTGGCCGTGCTGCAGACGGGCTGCAGGGGCGGCCGTGAGTGCCGGCAGCAGGCTCTCCCAGAAGAAGGGAGGAACAGCCAGCAACCGTTCATTTCCCGAAGTGCCGGTATGCGGAGCGTAAGGGCTGATGCTGCTGCGGTATATTTTTTCATTCAGCATGATTTCAATCAGCTTCACGAGCACCTCATTATCTTCCTTCGAGAAGCTGTGCAGGGCGGGATCATAACTGAAATGTCTGGAGAATTCAAAAGGCTCACCCCGGTGAACACGTTCCAGAAACCCCCGGATTTTGGGCACGATATAGAGGCGCTTAGGGCCTACTTTCAGTTCTATGCCCAGCATTGTGCTGCCGAAGCTGTAAGAGAAAGGCTTGCAGATGAACTCTACCTGAAGCGGTGTCCGCAGATCCATATAAGCTCCGGCTCCGCTCGGCCGCTGCCGCACTCCGGTGAACATCCCGAGCATGCTGCTCACCAGTTGCCGGTCCCCACTGCGCCCGGTGTATCCGTCTCCGGCAGAGCCGGAATGGCGGGGTGTAAGTATACCGGTCTCTCCCGTGAACGCCTCCGGCTCTTGCCCATCCGGATCGGGAGTCTGGCCCATGTCCATATCTTTGCCGAGATAAAGGACACTAACCAGTGCAGCTGCAATATGTTTGCAGAAAGGTCCGCCGCGGTAGTAGGCCGGGCAGGTACACTCCCCGTTAACATCACCGTCACTATCTATGGTCAGCACTACTTCATGGCTTTCCAGACCATGAACCGCAGCGCGGTATTTCGAATATTCCCCTTCATCGTTGTGCTCTGTATAGATAAGATCAACCTTATGAGCGTGATAATAAGCTACCCCCTGATCAAAAGCGGCTCTGCCGCACAGCAGCTTGATTACCCGTTCCGGTACCTGGAAACCCAATGTAATCCTCACTTCCTTCTATTCCTGATGGCTAACTGGCTCCCAAGCCAAAGCCTGGTTTGTCCCGTTCGACAATCGTTATAGTACCCATAATAACAGAACAGGCGTACGCCTTCAAAAGGGATTATGCTGAGAGCAGTTCTGTCTGCTCTGTCCTGAAGAATTAAGCAATGCGGGAGTTATCTTGATGGATAGCAGCGGACTGGGGTGCTCTATTTGCCCGGACAACATCATTCACCGCGCCTGCGGACCCCATTACAGTTATTTATGTGTAAATTGTGTACAAGAAGTAGTAAGGTGGCAAATAGAACCGGGCAGGTGCATGAGCAAGAATAGCAGAGAAGCAGAAGTTCGCAAGGTATAAGTGAGGGAGTAGAAGCGGCAGAACTAGTATAGCGTCAGATTTAAAGTAGTGAAAATCACATGGGTAAATCGCTTGCTGAGGGTTTGAAGTGACCTGATTATGGCTTATGCGTATGCTTAATTGTACATTGTACAACTAAATCATCTGATTTACAGGCGATTCTCCGTTTAGTTGTATTTCGTACACTTAAACTGCCTTATGTAGACTGGTTATCACCAATTCGGCAGATTTAGTTGTACAGACTACAGTTATAAGAGACAAGCAACGTTTTTCGCTGTTTTTAATTGCATAGTATACAACTATCACTGAATTTCCACTTGGAGGAACTGATTACATCAATTGTTGCATTGTTGAACCAGTAGAACTAGCAGCAGCCAACCAAGTAAAAGCCAGCCTGGCCAGCACGATGTGCTCCCAGACCGGCTCAGACTGTCCCGAAATGGCGTAGCTGCTCCAGCAATGTCCCATCCAGCCGCCTACAGTGTCCTTGCCCCGCCAATTCCGTGCATGATGAAGCTGACGGTCTGCTCAATTTCTTCCTCGTCATTCCAGTCATGGTCCGGCATCAGCAGCAGGCGGGCCAGCAGATAGCCGATGACCGAAGAGATGGTGAAGCGGATGATCGCAGGAGTAGGAGCATCCATAATCTGGCCCTGCTCCTTGAAATGCTCCGTAATTACAGTGACACGCTCCAGCACCTGGCTGAGAATATTCTCGACCAGCTGTTCTCTGAGCGCGGGCTGGAAGGGGATCTCCTGGATAAGGATTCTGATAATTTTGAGATTCTTACGGGCGAAATCGAGCCGGTTCACCATAAATGCCTTAAGGAAGGCTTCATAGCTCTCAAAGGGTACATCCAGCACACCGCTGAAATTACGCATCACAAACGGAGCGATCATCCGGCTCATGGTGGGGACTACGATGGCCAGCAGCAGATCTTTTTTGGTTTTGTAGTAGCGGAAAATCGTTCCTTCAGCCACGCCTGCCTTCTGGGCGATCTCACTGGTGGCCGCTGCCGAGAACCCCTTCTCCGAGAATGTATCAATGGCCGCCTGCAGAATGGATATCTGCTTGGGAGTCATTTGTTCCTTTTCACTGAGGGCCAGCAGCTCTTGAATCCACTGCTCCTGCCCCTGCTGCTCAGCAGCATTGTCTTTCTCCATGATGGACCCTCCAACTCTCTTGCTCTTACCTCCAAGTGTACCACAGCCTATACCGCTAATTCGAAGTTACATTCTGCGGTGCTTGCGCAAGGCCAGCACATTCAGCAGCATGAACAGCAGGGAGAAGCCGATCAGCATGAATACATCAAGGGCGATATCATTCCAGCCTTTGCCGCGGATCATGATATCCATCAGCGCCTGGGCGCCGTAGTAGATGGGGGTTGCCAGTCCTACGCGCTGCAGCCAGAGCGGAAGGGTATCGAGCGGAAATAGTCCGCTCAGGAAAATCTGCGGCACAATGACCAGGGGAATGAACTGGATCATCTGGAGCTCATTGGCGGCAAATGCCGAGAGCAGGGTGCCCAGCGTCAGCGCCGACATCGAGAGCAGCAAGGTCATCAGCAGAACGTAGCCGAAGCTGCCGGCCATCATAATGCCAAGCACCTGGATTGAGAACCAGGAGATCAGCAGCGCCTGAAAGACGGTGAAGATACCGAAGCCGAAGACATATCCAAGCACGATCTCCCAGCGCTTCAGCGGAGTGGAGAGCAGGCGTTCCAGTGTTCCCGTGGTCCGCTCGCGCAGGAAGGAGACACCCGCGATCAGGAAGACGAAAAAGAATACAAATACCCCGATCATAATCGGGCCGAAACGGTCGATCGTCTTCATATCCTCGGCGCCGTAGAGATAGCTGATCTGCGGCTGATTCTGTACACTGCCTGCCGCTGACGGCTGCAGGCTCTGCATAGCTTCCTGCAGGGCCATCATTACGGCACGGTTAGCGGTCGGGTTGCTGCCTTCCAGCATGATCTCAGGAGTGGTTCCTTTCATTGTAATATAAGCATCAATGTCCCCGGCCTGAAGGGCGTCGTTGCCGGATTCATCATTATCATAGCCGGTAATTTCAGCCTTCTGGGCTTCCAGCGCGGTGCTGAACACTGCAGCACCGGGGGCTACACCGATCTTCGGCTCATAAGCATCACCGTTAAAGACCAGGCTCATCAGGCTGAGCACCAGCAGGGGCGCGATGAACATCAGCGCCATAGTTCTTTTATCATGGATGAATTGCTGCAGAATTCTCAAGGTAATCGCACGGATTCTCATGGACGTACACCTCCATAGTACAGGAAGGCTTCTTCAATAGTAGCGGAGCCGGTTGCCTGCAGCAGTCCGGCGGGAGTATCTACTGCGAGCAGAACGCCATCCCGGATCATAGCCAGCCGGCCGCATTTCTCCGCTTCATCCATAACATGTGTGGTGAGTACAATCGTGGTGCCATTACGGTTCAACGCCTTGAGTTCCTTCCAGATCGACTGGCGCAGCACCGGATCAATCCCGACCGTGGGTTCATCCAGCAGCAGCAGGGGCGGCTCATGCAGCAGCGCGATGGCCAGTGACAGGCGGCGTTTCATGCCTCCGGAGTATTGGTCTACTCTTTTGCGCAAATGCTCCTGCAGGTTCACCAGCTCCATTACATCTCTGATCCGCCGTGTGCGGTTGCCGCCCTTCAGCCCGTAGAGGGAAGCGAAGAACTCCAGATTCTCCTTGGCGCTCAGTTCCGTGTATAGCGCATCGGACTGGGCCATATAGCCGATCTGCTGCAGCATGGCAAGCTTCGGCATCCGTACCCCGAGCACATTAATCTCGCCGGAGGTAACTTCGTCTATGCCCGTGAGCAGCTTGACCAGCGTGGTTTTGCCGGAGCCGGACGGGCCCAGAATCCCGAAGGTTTCCGCATGCTCCACCTGTAGCGTAATATCCTTCAATACCTTCTTGCTGCCGAAAGCACGGTCAACATGAGTTACTGTAATCACTGGGTTGGCTTGTTTCATTGTGATCTCCTCAATTCTCCGCATAATGAGTGAGTACTCACTCATTATAATAATGATTCTCTTGGTAAAAGTAAATCTCTTTTCCAAGTACACAAAAATATATATCTGGTGCTCTATTGATCTCCGCTATTGCGGACAAATAAAGGAATCTGAGTCCGATTAACCTGGGAATCTGCATGTTTTACCCGAAATAGCTTCTCATAATCTGTCCGCCAGACTGGCGGACAGATTATGAGAAGCTTCGTCAGGCTCCCGCAGAGCACATGCACGATGTATTAAGGACGAGGAGCCGTTTCCGCTTGCCGGCGCAACAAACATATTAAATTTTATGGATTACCCGTTTCCTTATACCGGTTATCAGGGTAATAAGGAGAATACTGGAGATTGCCGGCAACCGGAACCCATTACATTAGAAGGTGGTGCGAATCATGGCAGGACATAAGCTGCTCCTTACTCTGGGAGTGCTTCTGGCAGCGGCCGGACTTAGCGGCTGCAGCAGTACAGACGGAGCAGAAGCGGACAGCGGAGCTTTTCATACCCTGGCGGAAGAGAATGCGGACGCGCAGCAGTATTTGCCTGACGATCTGCCGATACCGGAAGGCGCGGGCATCACTTTTACCCAAGGTGAAGTGGCAGAGGGGAAGAAATCCTCTATGCTGATCTATGAGACAGAGGAAAGTATGGCCGCTCTCGGAAGTACATATCAGAAATATGTAAGGGACAAGGACCTGGAACGCGGCACAGAGATTGTCGACAGCAACAACATTCTAATTAATGGCAAGGTGAGCGGTTCTTATTCGTATTCTATTATCGGCAGCAGCTCGGACTCGAAGCCCGGCGGTAATGAGATTATTGTGACGTGGATACTGAATTAACATAACTTTTACGGTAAGGCCGGCCCGGGATTCATTCCTGGGCTGGCCTTTTTGTATTTACTTTTACAATTAATATTTCCATAACATTCCTCTGCAACAGAATTGACATTCGTAGATGAAAATAACATTAGCAGTTACCTATAGGAAAAGGGTGAATCTAATTGACAAACAGTAAATGGATCGGCGCAGCTTTGGCTTCAGCACTTCTCGTAACAGGGGGATCAGTAAGTGTTTTGGCTACAAGCAGCAGTGTGAGCGCCGCCGCCGTCAAGACAGCCGCAGTCGGGGAGGGAAGTACTACATGGAGTATCAATGGTACGCCGGTTGCACTCAGCACAATCAACAGCGGTGGATATAGACTCTATTCGTTAAGCCAGGTGGCAGGGGAGCTTGGAGCAGGACTTGTGCTCGGCAGCAGCGGATTTCTATTAAATGACAGCAAGGGCCTACATAATGTACAGATTCAGGCGGGTGTAAAAAGCTATCAGGTTGATGGTGAAGCACAGGAATTTACAGTAGCACCTGTCGTTCATAACAGCAAAACCTATGTTGAACTCACGAAGCTGGTTACCGCACTTGGCGGTGAACTGCAGGCTGAAACCAGCAGTATCCTGAGCTTCGCCCGGCCGGCCGGCCAATTTGATACCCTTCACTGGAGTGCGGACGGCGGCCTGATCGCCAGCCAAAGCGACGCTGAATCCACACTGCTCTATAAATTCAGCCAGGTGCCGGGCAATTATGAATGGTTCTCTTCCAACAGCAGTGCTGTGGATTATGCAGTTTCTGCGGATCAGCAGTGGGGTGTGTTCAGCAATGAGACAGGCCTTCTGCAGCTGATTAACCTGTCCAGCGGAGTGATCACTACCCTTGGCAAAGACACCAGCGTGAAGACGGACCTCGTATGGTCCAGCGACGGCAAGACAATCTATTTCATTCAAGGCGACAAGCAGGAGAAGCTGGCGCAGATTTCTGTAGAGACCGGAGAGGTCAAAGCGCTGCTTGAGGATAAAGTGGAGAATAAATCGGAGCTTCGCGTATCGGCGGACGGCAAAACTGCCGTGTACATTGTCAATGTAACAGGCACAGCCAAGAATGATGCCGACAGTACAGAAGATTCACTGACTGTAGACTTCAGCAAAGCCGGAGAACAGCTGTACAAGCTGGATCTGGCCACCAAAGGCGCGAAGCCGGCAGCCCTGACTACTGCGCTCGACAACAAGCTGTACCCTGAGATCCTTGCTAACGGCAGCGTAGTGTACCTGAGTGCAGATCCGGAGGGCACTGCCGCCAACACCCTGAAGTCGATTACAGCTGACGGCACCAGCACAGATATCACCTTGAGTGCTGAAGCCAACTGGTCTGCCGGAACAAGTACAGGTCTGGTGGTTGCAGGCTTGAGCGCAGATGGCAGCACTGTAATCTACTCTATTGCAGGCGGCGCGGCACCGGTTGAATTATTCCGCACGGCAGAAGATGTGTCCGAGGTGTCTGTCTCGAATGACGGCAGCAAGGTGGCCATTGTCAGCGACGGCAAAATCCTTGTAATTCAGAACGGCAAAGCAGTGCAGCTGTCCAATTAATACTGACTAATACTAAGCTTCACTGATTCACAACAACATATATCGGCGCTGGCCGCCGGGAGGAGAAATTATACATGAAGGTTTTCCGGAAATTAACAGTTACAGCGCTCACCGCGGTTATCGCGGTTACCGCAGCTTTTGCAGGGGTTGCCGCTGCTGCGGACAGTCTCAAGGGTAAAATCACCGTTAACGGTTCGACCGCACTGCTTCCATTGACGCTGCAGGCCGCCAAAGAATTCCAGAAGCTTCACCCTAAAGTGAAAATCGCCGCTTCAGGCAAAGGCTCCGTAACCGGACCTCAAGCCGTGAAGAAAGGCATTGCGGATATCGGCGCCTGCGACTGGGATGCCAGCATCGATGTTCCGGGCTTCAAAGCTTTTGAAGGACAGGTAGCGAACAAGGTAGCGGTCATTCCTTTTGCAACCATCGTGAACAAAAACGTCGGTGTAGACAACTTGACTACAGAACAGCTTAAAGGAATCTACTCCGGCAAAATCACGAACTGGAAAGAAGTCGGCGGAGCAGATGCCAACATCGTGGTTATCACCCGTGCCTTCGGTTCCGGTACCCGGGTCAACTATCAGGCGAAGGCACTTGCCGGCGGAGATATTGTGAAGAAAGAGAAGAACTACAAGGAAACCGGCTCCAGCGGCGACATGAAAACAGCTGTGGGCACTACTCCTAACGCTATCGGATACATCGACCTTGTCTACGTGACCGGCAGTGACATCAAAGCCGTGAAGTTCAACGGTGTGGAAGCGACTACGGACAATGTTATCAACGGTTCGTACAAGATTTGGGCTTACGGCTACTACATGACCAATGGCCAGCCTACCGGCGCTACCAAAGAATTCATCGAATACGTGCAGAGCAAGAAGTTCCAGCAGGGTTCGCTCAAAAAGCTTAAATTCATTCCGATTGCCGCCATGCAATCCTAGGATCAACCATAGTACAAGGTAACAGACTGATAGGTAACAGCGGCCAGCTCCGGAGCTTCATGCGGGGTTGGCCTCTTACAGGAGGGAAAGTATGGGGGCACCGGTTCATAGCCTGACAGCACAGACACAGAAGAGCCTTGAGGAAGTTAGAGTGAATACCAGAAGACATAAGAGACATCTGCTTGGCAACACGTTATCCCGTTATTATTTCCTGTTCAGTATCCTTGCGCTTTGTGTGGTGCTTGGACTAGTTATTGTATTCATCGGCAAAACGGCGCTGCTGCTGTTCGGGAGCGTCTCGCCGCTCGATTTCTTCTTCTCGTTCAACTGGACACCGGAAGAGGATGCCTTCGGCGCCGCTGCCTTTATTGTAAATACATTATCGCTTACCGCATTGACCCTGGTCATCGCCGTACCAATCTCAGTCGCTATGGCCGTGCTCTGTGCGGAGATCGCGCCTAAATGGCTGACAAGCTTCATCCGTCCGGTGCTGGATCTGCTGGTCGGTATTCCTTCTATTGTATATGGTTATCTGGGCTTGACCGTACTGCTTCCCTTCCTGCGAAGAGTGAGCGGAGAAGGCCTGGGGGACGGACTGCTCGCCGCAGCCCTCGTGCTGGCGCTGATGGTGCTGCCGACCATTTGCCGGATCAGCGATGATGCCATTGTGTCCGTTCCGCGCAAATACCGTGACGCCGCGTATGCGCTGGGCTCGACCCGTCTTCAGGTCATTATGCGCGTTGTACTGCCGGCAGCAAGCCGGGGGATTGTCTCGGCCGTTATTCTCGGCATGACCCGTGCGATCGGCGAGACCATGGCGGTGGTTATGGTGATCGGCAATACGCCTCAGCTGGCGAAGACCCTGTTCACGCCAACCTCCGTGCTGACCAGCAACATTGTAATGCAGATCTCTAATGTTGAGTTTGAGTCCACCTGGAACTACTCCCTGCATATGATGGCCTTCCTGCTGCTGCTCATTTCCTTTGTGCTGATTCTAATTATCCGCGTGCTGGGCCGGAAACGGAGGGATGCCTGATGAACGGGTTTACTCGTACACGATATACGGCAAGGGCGCAGCGGCGCAACAAAATAGCAACCATCGGTTTCTACACACTGGGCGCTCTGGTGATGCTGCTGATTTTCTGGCTGCTGTTCACCATCTTAAGCAAAGGCCTGCCGGCGCTCCGGCCCGACTTCCTGATCAAGCAGCCGGAAGAGATGGATGCCGGCGGGGGGATCGGCCCTGTGCTTTTCAACTCCTTCTATATTCTGTTCATCTCGCTGCTGATCTCGGTTCCGATCGGGATCGGGGCAGGTATCTATATGGCAGAGTATGCGCCGGATAATGCCTTCACAGGCGCATTGCGCATCTGTGTGGAATCCCTGGCCTCCGTTCCGTCCATCGTGTTCGGCCTCCTGGGCCTGGCGATCTTCGCCGAGTACTTCGGTGTCGGCCTGACCATCCTCGGCGGAGGCGTGAGCCTGGCACTGCTGAACCTGCCGATGCTGGCCCGCGTCACGGAAGAAGCCGTGCGCGCGGTCCCCGGCGAGATCCGTGAAGCCGGCTATGCACTCGGCATGACGAAGTTCCATGTCATCCGCAAGGTCGTGCTGCCGGTAGCCCTTCCGGCTATCATCACCGGCGTCTGCCTCGTGGCCGGACGCGCCTTCGGGGAATCGGCGGTTATTATCCTGACCGCCGGACTCAGCACCTCCGGTGAGATGTGGGATTTCAATCTGTTCTCGCCGGGTGAGACCCTGGCGGTCCATCTGTGGTACGTGCAGTCCGAGGCGATTGTCGAGGATGCGCGGCAGATCGCGGACAAGTCCGCTGCGGTGCTGGTGTTCGTAGTCCTGCTGATTAACTTTATTTTCCGCTTTCCGCTGTGGCTGGGGAACCGCCGCCGGGGGCGCTGAGACTTAGACTTGGAGCGGTATATGTGAATGACAGGCTGCCTTTGCTGTGGATAATCCACGGCGGGCAGCCTGTTTGACGTGACAGGAGACGCGGAGGATCGCAGGCGCCGGAGGGCTTTTTTTCACAGGGGAGCCTATCTATTTCCATTGCTTAAAATTATAATAATACTAGAATGAATGAAAGCGGTTATAAGGAACAGGGGGTATGCCGAATGCCTGACCGTATGTCCGAGCAGGAACTGAATAAGCTGATTAATATGCTGGAGCTGTCGCAGGGTGACGGTGATATCGAGTTTGATATTTCATTTATGGTATCCGGTGACCCGGATCATGACCACGGGGGGCGGGTGCTGGTCCGGGCTGACAAAATCTTCGTACAGGACCCGCTGCCCGGCGGTTCGCCCGCAGTGATTATGGGAGTTCTTCCGGTTAATCTATATGTCAACGGCGAGCCGGTTTCCGGCCCGGCCGAGGTAACTACGGAGGATACTATAGAGTGGGAAATCTCGGAGCCGCCGCTGTATTCGATTACCGTGTCGGAGGATCGTCTGCTGGCTTTTTTCACCCTCCATTCCACGAAGAAATTCTCCTGGAAGCTGAATGATCATTTATCCGCCGGAATGGTGGAAGTAGACGCCGTGATGAATACGGAGAATGTTGTCGGAATTCTGGGCCTGAACCAGATTATTGCCGACTTTGAGCGCCGGGGAATCATTCAGAACCTGAATATCTCCGGAATTCATGCTGAACTGCAGAATCCCACTTATCAGCCAATTACCGCTGCCCAGGGCAGAGCGGCTGTGCCGGGGGAGAATGCGCATCTTGAACTGTTTTTCTCCGAGACGATTGAGAATGAATTCAGCGAGATTGAAGGCCAGGTGGATTACCGCAGCCATCTGCGTATTCCTTCCGCGATCCGCGGTGAAGTGCTGGCACGCAAAATTCCGGTAATCGAGGGGATTCCCGGCTATGATGTATATGGAGAGATTCTATATCCCCCGCCGCCTGCAGACCTTACGATTCTCGCCAAAAATAATACAGTGCTGCTGATCGGCAATGAAATCCGCGCCCTGCGTGAAGGCCGGCCCCGGGTAACCGGTGACCGGATCAAATATTTCGACATCTGCACGTCCTACATCGTACCCGGCAATGTGAACATTAAATCCGGCAATATAGTATTCTCCGGAGATGTCATTATACGGGGCGATGTCGAGGACAATATGATCATTGAGTCGCTGGGTAACGTCTATGTTGCCGGCAGCATCTATAACTCCACCATCACAGCCACCGGCAGTATTCTTGTCAAAGGCAATGTAGTGAACAGCAATCTGTACTCCGGGTATTTCGGCGTGATGTACAACCGGATCTACAACTGCTCCAAGCTGCTGATTGAAGAGACCAAGATCCTCCAGACCGCGGTCCGGATGCTGGTTCAGGCCGTCCAGGGGCGGAAGCAGAGCGTGAAGTACGGACAGGCTGTGCTGCTGCTGCTGGAGAGCAAGTTCCAGAAGATCCCGCAGCTGATCAAGGAGCTGCTCTCGGTGCTGGCAACGGTTCAGGCCTCTTACCATCAGGATCTGGAGCAGACGCTGCATTTCCTGAATCTGTTCCTGAAGCCGGCCCAGCTGGTGGATTATATGAGTGAAGCTTCGCTCAGCGGAGTGATCGGCATGCTGGAGGAGCTGCATATGGGTGTGGCCCGGATGCAGGAGACTAAGGTCGAGGTTAACATCGGCAAATGCCAGAACAGCACGCTGAAATCCAACGGCGATATCATCATCCACCGGGACGGGATTGTGCAGAGTGAGCTGTTCTCTTCGGGCAATATTACGTTTCTCAAAACATTCTCCGTCTGCCGCGGCTCCAAGCTGGAGGCCGGGGGCAGCATTTCTGCCTTTTATGTCGGCGGGGAGAGCGGCGCACAATCCTACCTCAAGGCCAAACAAAGCATCTCCGTCCGCAAAATGTACCTGGGCAAAGTCACCATTGACCGCTATACCGCAGACATCACCGAGCCGGTGGAGAACCTGGTCTTCAACGCCGAGAGTCTGCGGAGCATGAAGCTGTCAGCGGAGTCCGGGAGAGGATTAGTGTAATATTAGAGCGTCCTGTATGCCTTGTGGCTGCGTGGGCGCTCTTTGTTTATGTTGCAGTGAGAAATAGGGGTGAAGTGAAGGAAAACGTCAGAGTGCGGGGATACGGGTGCGGGTGGCAGGGATGAAGCGAAGTGAGGGTAAGTGGAGGTAAGTGAAGGTAAGCGGCAGGATGATGCAAGTGTAGGGAGTAACAGGCAAGATAGAAGAAGCGGTGAGGAATAAGGTGAAGACGATGAGGGGCGCTGTAGACTGTATGCGAGGAAATAGAGCATTCCAGGATATATGCGGAATCTGTGTCCGCATGGCCTGCGGAATGGCGCGATCCGCCCAAATAAGGGCCCTCCAGTCCGCAAGGGCCCCGCTATGTGCTGGCACGTACCGTCCCGGAAGAATACAGCCCATTCGGGCTGATTGCGAAGCAGATCCTAACGAAGCGTATGCTCCAACGTCCCCGTTGGCGCGAGGGTTCTCATCCTCCGGACGCACAAACAGCCTCCCCGAAGGGAGGCTGTTCTATGACGTCCCGGAAGGGATTCGAACCCCCGACCGTGCGCTTAGAAGGCGCATGCTCTATCCAACTGAGCTACCGGGACATGGTGCCTGACTGAAAAGCAAGCAAAAATTATGTTATCATACATAGATTATTTTTTCAACTTGTTTTTTTGAAACCGTACGGGGATATGCTATAATCAACAATTGATTAGGGTTCGGATGAAGAGGAACGGAGAAAAGGAGGTGCCCTCATGAATCAATTCAATTCCCCTGCCAAAGAGAATATCGTGCTGTTCCCGAAGACGCTGGATTATTATCAGATCCAGCTTACGGTAATGCTGGAAAGTGAACGTTACGGGGAAGCGATGGAACTGCTGCGTTTTCTGCTGCAGTGCCAAGGACAGGAAGAGCGGCACTACGAGGAGTGGCAGTCGCTGCTGGATTGGCTGGAGGCGGCGTTTCCCTACGCCGCACAGGGCGGGGATGCGGATGATGCCCCCTCTGCAGAAGAGCAGGATCTGAAGGAAGAGGATATGGCCCGGATTCTGGCCAAATCCAAGCTGGAGGAGGATGCGGATTATCCCGATAAGCTGCTGAAGCGGGTCATGAATGAGCCGCTGTCCGAAGCGACCGTGCTGGCGCTGGAGCAGCTCTCCTACCTGGAGGGAAGCCATGTAGATGAAGCGCTGACCGGCTGGCTGCAGCAGGCTGAGGTGCATCCGCTGCTGCAGTTCCGCACGCTGCAGACGCTCCGCCGCCGCGGGGCCCAGGGGGCGGTCAGGCTGAGCCGCGGCCACGAAGCCGCTGAGGTGGAGATCGAGGCTGTGCCGCTGCAGAATGACGAGTTCCCGCCGCAGGTAAGCCAGGTGCTGGAGCGGGTGGCGGAGCAGGCCGAGGTGCATGAGCCGACGCTGTACTATTTTGCCCAGGAGCTCTGGGGGCAGTTCATCATGTCGATTTATGGAACGAAGGAATACCGCGAGCTGCTGGACGGAGAGTATTCACTGCTGGATATTTGGGCCGGAGCCTTGCACCAGATGGTGTCGGAGAGCCTGAACGGAAACCGCAATGAAGAGGAAACACGGAGTATGTACGGGATCACGGACAGCATGCGCTTTCAATTCGAAGCGGCCTACCGTTCGCTCAAAGGATTTGTAAAGAGTTCTCTACTTGATAAATAAAGTAATGTTGTATATAATATAATGGTTATTCTGTGCGTGAATTGTATGACTTTTTTTAAGTAAACATGTAACCAATTTTGGAGGGAAAAGTATATTATGAAAGCAACCTGGGAAAAAATAGAGAAGAACCTTGGAGTTCTTGAAGTCGAAGTAGAAGCAGACCGTGTAGCTGCAGCACTCGACAAAGCTTTTAATAAAGTGGTTAAGAAAGCAAACGTACCTGGATTCCGTAAAGGTAAAGTGCCGCGGCCGATTTTCGAATCCCGTTTTGGTGTGGAAAGCCTGTACCAGGATGCCATCGACATTCTTCTTCCTGAAGCTTATGGCGAAGCAGTTGAACAAACCGACATCTTCCCTGTAGACCGTCCTGAAGTAGACATCGAGCAATTCGCCAAAGGCCAGCCGTTCATCTTCAAAGCGAAGATCACTGTTAAGCCAGAAGTGAAGCTGGGCGAGTACAAAGGTCTGGAAGTTCCTGTACAGAAGGCTGAAGTAACTGATGAAGAGCTGGACGCTGAACTGACACGTCTGCAAGAGCGTCATGCTGAGCTTGTTGTAGTTGAAGATGAAGCAGCTGTTAACGGCGACATCACTGTGATCGACTTCGACGGTTCCGTTGACGGCGTTCCTTTCGAAGGCGGACAGGCTGAGCGTCATTCCCTCGAACTGGGAAGCAACTCCTTCATTCCGGGCTTCGAAGAGCAAGTAGTTGGCATGTCCACCGGAGACTTCAAAGATGTTGAAGTTACTTTCCCTGAGGCTTACCATGCTGCTGAGCTTGCCGGCAAAGTAGCTGTATTCAAAGTGAAGCTGCACGAAATCAAACGCAAACAGCTTCCTGCACTGGATGATGAATTCGCTAAGGATGTAAGTGAATTCGACACTCTGGAAGAATACAAGGCAGATCTGAAGGCACAGCTGGAATCCCGCAAACAGGAAGAACTCAAAGGCGTTCGCGAAACTGCAGTAGTTGATGCAGCTGCTGCTAATGCTGAAGTTGAAATTCCTGAAGCTATGATCGCCAGTGAAGTAGAGAACATGGTTCGTGATTTCGACACCCGTCTTCGCCAGCAGGGCATGAACATGGATATGTTCCTCAGCTTCTCCGGCCAGACACGTGAAGACCTGCAGGAACAGATGAAGGGCGATGCCGAGAAGCGCGTTCGCAACAACCTTGTTCTGGAAGTCATCGCTAAGGAAGAGAAGATCGAAGTTTCCGAAGAGGAAGTTACGCAAGAGCTTGCTACTATGGCAGAAGCTTACAAACGTACTCCTGAAGAAATCCGCAGCATTCTGGCGGCCAATGGTTCCCTGAGCAGCCTGAGTGACGAAATTTCGCTGCGCAAGACTATTGAGTTCCTCGTTAGCAATAGCGTAGAAGTTGATGCTCCGGCTCCTGCTGTAGAAGCGCCCGTTGAAGAAGCGGCTGCAGAAGAAGCAAGCGCTGAGTAGTCATCTGCTGAGTAGTCTTCTTTAGAAATTTTACCTAGCACGGCCATTTCCATTAGGCCTCCATAAAGAGCAGATAAGGCACGTAAGTTTTTGTTACGTGCCTTATTTTTATCGGGGCGGACGTTATGTGAGTACATACCACGAATCAAGAATTGGCATTGCCCGCGGAATTGCGATATAATGGCATGCACATGAGCAGTGCGGTTAAGAGCAGCAGTGAATAAATGACATCCCGCTTTGAACGTGTTAAAATATTTCTGAAACGGAAAGACTAATCTGTATAGAGAAAAGAGGTTGGTGGCATGAGTCTGGTACCAATGGTTGTGGAAACGACAAGTCGGGGAGAACGCTCATACGATATCTATTCGAGATTGCTCAAGGATCGCATCATCTTCCTAAGCAGTGCGATTGACGATGATGTCGCCAATCTGGTTATTGCCCAGTTATTGTTCCTGGCAGCAGATGACCCCGAAAAAGACATTCACTTGTACCTCAACTCGCCCGGTGGTTCTGTCACAGCCGGCATGGGTATATATGATACGATGCAATATATCAAACCGGATGTTTCAACGATTTGTGTAGGGATGGCTGCCAGTATGGGATCATTGCTCCTTACAGCTGGAGCGCCTGGCAAGAGATTTGCGCTGACCAACAGCGAGGTTATGATTCATCAACCGCTTGGCGGCGTTCAGGGGCAGGCATCCGATATCTGGATCCATACCGACTGGATTCTGAAGACGAAGGCGAAGCTGAATCAGATTTATGTAGAGCGCACAGGTCAGCCCCTTGACAAAATCGAACGGGATACGGACCGCGATAACTTCATGAGCGCGGAAGAAGCGAAGGAATACGGGCTCATTGACCAGGTACTCTCTTCACCGATCATATCTTAAAGGGGTGGTAAGATGTTTAAATTTAATGATGAAAAAGGGCAACTGAAATGTTCTTTTTGCGGCAAATCGCAAGAGCAGGTTCGTAAGCTGGTAGCAGGACCTGGCGTTTATATATGTGACGAATGCATCGAGCTGTGCACGGAAATCGTGGAAGAGGAGCTCGGTCACGAAGAAGAACTGGATATGAAGGATATTCCGAAACCGAAGGAAATCCGCGATATTCTGGATCAGTACGTAATCGGCCAGGAGCAGGCGAAGAAATCGCTCTCCGTTGCCGTATACAATCACTACAAGCGTGTGAACAGCCAGAGCAAGATTGAAGATGTGGAGCTGACGAAGAGCAACATCCTGCTGCTCGGACCTACAGGCTCGGGTAAGACCCTCTTGGCGCAGACGATGGCGAAGATCATCAACGTTCCTTTTGCCATTGCAGATGCCACTTCCCTTACGGAAGCAGGTTATGTCGGTGAAGACGTTGAGAACATCCTCCTGAAGCTGATTCAAGCGGCTGATTATGATGTGGAGAAGGCCGAACGCGGCATTATCTATATAGACGAAATTGACAAGGTAGCACGTAAATCCGAGAACCCGTCCATTACCCGTGACGTTTCCGGTGAAGGCGTACAGCAGGCTCTGCTGAAGATCCTGGAAGGTACAGTGGCTTCTGTTCCACCGCAAGGCGGACGTAAGCATCCTCATCAGGAATTCATCCAGATCGATACCACGAACATTCTGTTCATCGTAGGCGGTGCTTTTGACGGCCTGGAGCAAATGATCAAACGCCGTATCGGCAAAAAAGTCATCGGCTTCAACGCAGGGGCTGAAGGTCAGAAGGATCTCAAAGCCGGCGAATACCTCTCCATGGTATTGCCTGAGGATCTGCTCAAGTTCGGCCTCATTCCTGAGTTTGTCGGCCGTCTGCCGGTCATCTCGACCTTGGAGCCGCTTGATGAGAACACACTGGTACGTATCCTCTCCGAGCCGAAGAACGCGCTCGTGAAGCAGTACATTAAGCTGCTCGAGATGGATAATGTAGCGCTGAAGTTTGAACCGCTTGCCCTGGAAGCTATTGCCAAGGAAGCGATCAAACGCAACACCGGTGCCCGCGGACTGCGTGCAATCATCGAGAGCATTATGCTCGACGTGATGTATGAGGTTCCTTCGCGTGATGACATCAAGGATTGTGTCATTACCGAGAAGGTTGTCCAGGAGAAGTCCCTGCCGGAGCTTAGTCTCAAGAAGGATAAGAAAAAAGAAGAAAGTGCGTAAGCAATGAGTAATCATCTGCTTAGTGCAGCTTAACAATACAATTCAGGGTCTCCACTTTCTCCCGCACACCCCGCAGTACCTGCGGGAGCGGAGAGGGTGGAGCTTTGATCGTTATGGGGGAGAAAACCATGTTCTTGAGACACCAGACCCGTCCCGTCAATGTCGGCGGGGTTATTATTGGGGGAAACAACGAGGTTGCTATCCAAAGCATGTGTACGACCAAAACCGCCGATGTGGAAGCGACCGTAGCCGAGATTCTGCGGCTGGAGGAAGCCGGATGCCAGCTCGTGCGTGTGACGGTTAATAATGAAGAAGCGGCGGCGGCAATTAAGGAAATCAAGAAACAGATTCATATCCCGCTGGTAGCGGATATTCATTTCAACTATAAGCTGGCCCTGCTGGCGATTGAGAACGGCATCGACAAGGTGCGGATCAATCCCGGCAATATTGGACGCCGCGATAAGGTGGAAGCTGTAGTTAAAGCCTGCAAGGATAAAGGGATTCCAATCCGTATCGGGGTTAATGCCGGTTCCCTGGAGACGCATTTGCTGGAGAAATACGGCTATCCTACACCAGAAGCTATGGTGGAGAGTGCCCTGTACCATATCGGAATTCTCGAAGAGCTGGATTTCCATGATATTATCGTATCGCTGAAGGCATCCGATGTGCCGATGGCCATTGAAGCCTACCGCAAAGCGGCGGAGGTTATTCCGTACCCGCTGCATCTGGGGATTACCGAGTCCGGTACACTGTTCGCAGGAACCGTGAAGAGCTCCGCCGGGATTGGTGCGCTGCTCTCCATGGGGATCGGCAGCACGGTACGTATCTCACTGAGTGCTGATCCGGTAGAAGAGGTGAAGGTGGCACGTGAGCTGCTCAAGACCTTTGGTCTGATCTCGAACGCGGCTACACTGATCTCCTGCCCGACCTGCGGACGCCTGGACATTGATCTCTTCTCTATCGCCAATGAAGTAGAAGAGTACATCTCCAAGCTGAAGGTGCCGATTAAGGTATCTGTACTGGGCTGCGCAGTGAACGGGCCGGGTGAAGCAAGGGAAGCCGATATCGGCATCGCCGGCGCACGCGGGGAAGGTCTGCTGTTCCGTTACGGCAAGATGATCCGTAAGGTTCCTGAGGCAGAGCTGGTCTCCGAGCTGAAGAAGGAAATTGACATCATTGTGGCGCATTTTGAAGAAACGGGTGAGATTCCCGGCCGCAAGCATGCGGGACTGGCTCCGGCTGTAGTTGTTGGTAACCCAGAGGGCAGCAATTAACTGAACTGATTCTATCGCATCCTATCCTAATAGCAACTATGTTTATATACATGAAGCGCCCCGCTGCAGAGGTCTGGTTCGTTCAGACCGACTGCGGCGGGGCGCTTTTTTAATAGCTAAGAATTTAGATGTTTTTGGGGTTATTTTATGTGCTTTTCCGGAAAACAACCTTCTTCAGCAGGGTTAGAACGTAGATCATGAACGGGATCAGCAGGAGGAAAATGAACGAGAATTTCCCCCATACCGTTCCGATAATGTCATTGACGTAGACGGTGTTGATATATGTATTCCAGGCGATGATGAGGAACAATACGGCCAACGGGTAGATCAGATGCTGTGGAGCTTTGAGCCCGAAGACTGTTTGGATACCCTTCAGGATGGAGAGGTAGAGCAGCGAAATTTTGATGAAAAAGGTTAATACCCAGATGGTGATCAGTAATCCTTCGACGCGCTGCAGAATGTTCCCGATATTGATCGTTTTGGCCAAGGCGTAAGCAGGGAAGGTGCTATTCTCGGTCTGCTCAATGCCAAGCACCAGAATGCTGAGCAGTACAATAAGGAGCAGCACGATACCGCCGGTCAGAGTGCCCCACAAGAAGGCCTTCTCCCCGCTTTTTCGCTTATGGACCAGGGGCAGGAACGTCATCATCACAATCAGCTCCTGAAACATGGCGGCCTGAAAACCGGCCTGGAAAACGGGACCTGTGCCTCCCTCCAACACAGGCTTGATATGATTCCATTCAATCTGGGGGATCAGCGTGAGGACAAGGATCAGGAACAGAAATAATACCCAGGGAAACAGCAGCTCCCCCAATCTGGCGAGTATGACAACCCCCATGCCGGCACTCATAACCGCAGCAATCAGGAACACAATCTGGACGGCCTCAATCGGCGTTTCCGGCATAATCTCACTCGACATGAAGAATCCAAGGTCACCCAGCAGAGTGCCGGTGAGAATGAGGAAATAGAACAGATACAGCAGTGAAATTATTTTACCGGGCCATTTACCGAAGGCAGCTTCGTGAATTTCAAAGAGATGTTTGCCGGGGTGAAGCCGTGCGATGAATAGATACAGCACCACCATGACCAGGTTGATCATAAGGCTGCAGAGCGAGGCGATCCAGGCATCTTCTCTGGCGGTATGCGCAAGTCCGCTCGGGATGACCAGAATAGAGGTGCCGATGGTTAAACCGAATGTCATAATGTAGAACTGCCTCGCGGCAATACCGGTACGGCTTTTCACCTCTATCTCACATCCTTTCCGCAAAAAAATATTCAGGATAGCAGCTCCATTATGCTGCGAACCCAGTCAAGCGGCCTAAGCTGGGGCAGATCCGCCTTATCTGCGAGAGTAACTATGACAGTCAGAGCCCAGATGCCATAGAAAGCAGCGGTATCCCGGGCGGAACGGAGCCTAAGAACGCCGGGTGTCTTCAGGAAGAGTACAAACAGCAGGAAGAACAGTAGCAGCAGACTCCAGTTCATTTCTCCTCGAGCTCCCTTTTGAGCGGCTGTATGACCGAGCCGATGCGCCGGACCGCCACCTTGGAATGAACATCAATCTTAACGGTCTTGAAGGTGTCCGCCCAATGGTCGCGGTAATCCTTCCACAGCTTCGGATATTTGCGGTGCAGTGCTTCTCCGAAGCCGAAGATATCCGAGTTATATTTCTGCTGGATCTCCCGGATATCACTGGCCATTCTGTCGTCGAAGCGTTTCTCCAGATTCTTCTCAATGCCCTCAATGCTGGACGGCTTGTTCAGATCTAGGGTTCCTTCCACTGTCGTCAGATTCGCTTCTATATTCAGCCGCACCGTGAATTCGGGTTTGGCCTGGTCATTCAGCTTGATATCCATCGAAGTGTCTGCCCGGTAAACAATGAAGCCTACGGTTCCGCCATCCGGGCCGGGGACATTTCCAACCGTTGAGTCTACGTCGTTCAGCGTATAATTAACACTCTTGCTGAGCGGTTCGCCCAGCCAGCCGACCAGCTTGTCTTTTTTGAACACGGCGATGCCGGCATGCTGGATCAGGGCCTTCGGGCTGATGCTCTGCACATTTTTGGCGGACTCCCCGTCCTCCAGATCTCCTTTTAACTGTACTCCCGACATGATCGGGTTCGAGCCGCCGCGCTCCAGCTCGGTAATGAACTGCTGCAGGGTTACCTTCCCGGTCGCTGCCCATTTCTTATGGGAGACGAGAATGGAAGAATACAGGGAGTTCGCCGGAATATGCTCGAAGGGTGTGATAATCTCCAGGATCTTCGAAGCTTTCGAGTTCTTGGCTACCAGCAGGTAGAAATCGGTACGAAGATCATGGTCGCGTGAGATGAAGTCCAGCGCATCGCTGACCCCGCTGCGGGCCAGTTCTTCCCCAAAGACAAGCACACGGATATGGGCCAGATACAGCATACGGGGAGTCATGCCCAGCATCCGCTGCAGCGCATCGGGAACGGTACGGCCTACGGATTTGTAGGTCACAACAGGCAGGCTTCCGGAGGAGGCGCCCTTCTGGTTACCGGCCTCGCTGGGGTTCATAACCTGGACGGTGACCGCATACCCTTCCGGAACCAGATCAATGCCGAGCGCCATGACCAGAGCGAGATCATTCAGTTCTTTGCGGCTCCAGCATCCGGTAAGTGACATGAGACTTAGAATCAGGAGGATCGTAAGGGCGCGTCTTCCCCGCATCAGGCAGCGTTCCTTTCGTTATAGATTCACAGGCAACCTCTAGTTTCGTCCAAAAAACTTCTTCATGCTGCGCCGCGAGACGCGGATGAAGGTGTCCCGCTGGCTCTGCCAGCGCATAGGCGCGAAGGAGGTCATGTAAGGGACGCCTACCGATTCCAGGCTGCACAGATGCAGGCCCAGAATAATCATCGCGATAATCATCCCGTACAGGCCGAAGGAGGCGGCAATCGCCATTAGCACGAAACGCAGCATCCGCACAGAAATGCCGACATTGAAGGCCGGTAATGCGAAATTAGCGATCGCTGTGATCGACACTACGATGACCATGGCTGCTGAGACCAGCCCCGCATCAACCGCTGCCTGACCGATAACCAGGGTTCCGACGATAGACACGGACTGGCCGATGGATTTGGGCAGCCGGATACCGGCCTCGCGCAGAATCTCGAAGGTAATCTCCATGATGAAGGCTTCAAGGAATGCCGGAAAAGGAATCCCCTCGCGCTGCCCGATCAGGCTGATCAGCAGTGTGGTCGGAATCATCTCCTGATGAAAAGTAGTGATGGCGATATAGAAGGAAGGGGTCAGCAGAGCAATGGCGAAACAAAAAAATCGCAGCAGCCGCACCAGACTGGCGAAATCGCTCCGCTGGTAGTAGTCCTCACTGGATTGAAAGAATTGCACCAGCAGTGCGGGAACCACAAGCACAAACGGAGTCCCTTCCACCAGAATGGCGATCCGCCCTTCCAGCAGTGCCGATGCCGTGACATCCGGACGCTCGGTATTATAGACGGTCGGGAAAGGGCTGTAGCGCTTGTCCTGAATCATCTCCTCGATATAATTGCTCTCCAGTACGCTATCCAGCCTGGCATCATCCAGCCGTCTGCGCAGCTCCTCCAGTACGACGGGATCGGCATTGCCTTCAATGTACATCACCGCGACATCCGTCTGGGTCTGCTCCCCCAGCTTGCGTGACTCGATCCGCAGCTTCGGGTTCTGGATGCGCCTGCGGACCAGAGCGGTATTCTCCCGCAGGGATTCGGTGAAGCCTTCTCGGGGCCCGCGGACTACCGACTGGGAGACCGCATCCTCCACCGCACGCTTCTTGAGAGCCTCTGTACCGGCAGACAGCGCCGTAACGCTGCCTTCAATGAAGAGAATCGTGTTGCCCGCCAGAATTTCCGTCTCAACCTCTGTATAGTTGCTGATCTCTCCAACCTTGCCCAGGGTAAGCGTCCGTTCCTGCAGCAGCTTGAGGCAGGTTACCGGCGTGAATTCGTCCAGTTCATGGAACAGGCCGGCATCCTCGTGAACCGCTTGAATGAGAGACTGCGGATCAGACAGGCCTTCAATAAAGACAAGCACAGCGGACAAAGGGCCAAGTGTGATGAACCGGTAGATGATATCTGTACTTTTGCCCAGGCGGACTTGCGTTCCCTCTATAAAAACGGACAGAGATTCCGGCAGCTTCTCCTGCGGCGATCCTGCATTTTCCAGCTGCGTCATGTGCATTCGCCTCCTGTTATCCGGTATAGTCTTTCCGTTTATGGGGATCGTATGCAATCTGCGGGCCGGGAAGGGTGCAGGAGTCTTCTGTTTTTTTGGCAAAGGCGTTTACGAATGATTGAAACGGCTATACTACCTAGTAGTAGTTAAATACTGGACAGGCAGACGGAAGGAAACAGGAGGGTGTGCTATGCAACTAAGTATATTGCTGATGATCGTGCAGCTCTTTTTCGCGCTGGTCATCGGCGTTTATTTTTGGAATCTGCTGCGTGGACAGAAGACCAACAAGACGGCGGTAGACCGGGAATCGCGCAAGGAGCTGGATAAGCTGCGCAAGATGCGGATGATCTCTCTGACCAAGCCGCTCTCAGAAAAAACACGTCCGGCCTCCATCGATGATATCGTCGGACAGAAGGACGGGCTGCGCGCACTTAAGGCCGCGCTCTGCAGTGCCAATCCGCAGCATGTTATTATCTACGGGCCGCCTGGTGTGGGCAAGACAGCCGCTGCGCGTGTGGTCATGGAGGAAGCGAAGAAGAATGCGCTGTCCCCGTTCAAGCGCGATGCCAAATTCACAGAGATCGATGCCACTACCGCGCGCTTCGATGAGCGCGGGATTGCCGATCCGCTCATCGGATCGGTGCATGATCCAATCTATCAGGGTGCGGGGGCCATGGGGGTGGCCGGAGTTCCGCAGCCGAAGCCGGGAGCGGTAACCAAGGCGCATGGCGGGATTCTGTTCCTGGATGAGATCGGGGAGCTGCATCCGATTCAGATGAACAAGCTGCTGAAGGTGCTGGAGGACCGCAAGGTGCTGCTGGAGAGTGCGTACTATAATTCAGAAGACAGCAACACACCGGCGTATATCCATGATATCTTCCAGAACGGCCTGCCCGCCGATTTCCGGCTGGTTGGTGCAACGACACGTTCGCCGGATGAAATCTCGCCTGCGCTCCGTTCGCGCTGCATGGAGATCTATTTCCGGCCGCTGCTGCCGGAGGAGATTGCGGTGATCGGACGGGATGCCGTCCAGAAGGTCGGGCTGAAGCCAAGCCCCGAAGCGGTGGAAGTGGTGCAGCAATATGCCACGAACGGCCGCGAGGCCGTGAATATGATCCAGCTGGCCGCCGGATTGGCCCTGACCGAAGGCCGGGATACCCTGAGCGCTGCCGAAGTGGAATGGGTCGCGGGCAGCAGCCAGCTGCCGCTGCGGACGGAGCGCAAGATTCCGACGTCTCCGCAGATCGGGCTGGTTAACGGCCTTGCCGTCTACGGGCCGGGCATGGGCACGCTGCTGGAGATTGAAGTCTCCGCCGCACCTGCTGCTAATGGACAAGGCAGACTGAATATAACCGGTGTAGTCGATGAAGAGGAGCTGCGCGGCGGCTCACGGACGACCCGGCGCAAGAGTATGGCCAGAGGCTCCATCGAGAATGTGCTGACCGTACTGCGTACGATGAAGCTGGACCCGGACCACTACGACCTGCACATTAACTTCCCTGGCGGTACGCCGATTGACGGCCCGTCCGCCGGAGTAGCCATGGCGGTCGCTATCGTCTCCGCCATCCGGCAGCTGCCGGTGGATAACACGGTAGCGATTACCGGGGAGATCGGCATCCACGGCCGTGTGAAGCCGGTCGGCGGCGTGGTCGCCAAGGTCGAGGCCGCGTTCCAGGCCGGTGCAACCACCGTGCTGATCCCTAAGGAGAACTGGCAGTCGCTGTTCGCCGACCTCGGTCCCCTGCGGGTCATCCCGATGGACACCGTCGAAGAAGTCTTCCGCCATCTGTTCGGCGCGGATACGGCAGACGTGAGAATGCCGGCCGTGTCGGGCGAGACCTTCTCTTCGGCACCTTCCCTGCTGAAGGCGGATGCTTCCGGGGAGAGCTTGCCGGGATAGCAGCAGTCTATATGAAGAGGTCCCTCAGATCATATACTGGGGGACCTTTTTTTGCGAAATTTGCCGGAACGGTACCGGAGCTAGACCGGAAATAGATGGATTTTCTACACTTGCTGAGGAACGAATGAACCCTTCGGAAACAGCAGTTGGATAAACGGCACTTAAATTATTGTCTTTCACTCAAACTAGCTAAATCACCCGAATTAAATGTAGTTTTTCCACTTGCTTGCCCCCGATCCGCCGAAATCAACAAATTAAGATACCTTTATCCACTTGCTTGTGGCATCAGTCCGTATCCGCGCGGTTCCTCCCCTTTTGTCCGCAGAATGTAGCTCTTGGGGGTCCCCCCCCTGTAAAGTACTTGATTCACCGTCCAAGCTAAAACACGACCTTGCGGGCCGTTTCCACTTGGTAAAGGATCATGTTTCTTGAGAAGAGGGCTGACATTCCTCCGCCCGAAATGGTATAATGAATAGATCAGTGTGTGGAGATATTAGTCTTTGATAGACTAAAAATATATGTCTCAGGATACGTCTGCCATCTGAAATACTATTTTCATGGAGATGACGTACATGCACGGAGAAACAAGACTGCCCAGAAACGCCAAAGAGGGTTTGTTATTTTTGTTAATAGTTTCAATCATTTCAGTAAATACGATTGCTCCTCTTATCGTAGGGCTGGAGCTCGGATTCAGCAAGGAAGTGTATCTGGATACACTGAAGATCCTTCCATTCATGTGGGTAATCGTAGTTCTGCTGGTACGGCTGGTGGCCGGACCTATTGTCCGCAAAGTGCTGCCGAAATTCACAGGCCAAACCGACGGATTTAATGCCAGGATTCTCCTGAATATTTTATTAAATGTTACAGTATTATCGGTTTCACTGTCGGTTATCGGCACATGGGTTGGAACGGGAAATGTAAGTCTGGAGCCCGTCAGAAACTTCCTTCATATCTGGCCAAGGAACTTTGGGATAGCCTTCTGGATTGAACTGCTGGTTGCGCAGCCGATCGCAAGATTGGCAATGAAGACGTTGCATGCAAGGCAGGACCGTAAGGCACAAAGTGTAAATGCGTGATCAGGGCTAATCGTCCAAAATAACAATACATTCAGGGAACGTCCATGCCGGGCGTTCTTTTCTTTTAATGGATCAGGCACCCTTTAAGTAAAGGCAACGGCATAGTACACTTAAGTTTAGCGAATACTAAAAGACGACTGCGTCACAGCATTTGCCGCGGCACAAGGCTTGTTGGTGTTTTCATGCCGCTTTTGTTAGAATGAATGCATATGACACTACTTATGAACCATGGGAGGTGCGAAAGCGATGATACAAAGCAAATCGAAAGGTCGTCGTTTTCCTTTATTACCGCTTAGAGGTCTTCTTGTATATCCCAGCATGGTTCTGCATTTAGATGTAGGCCGCGAGAAGTCAGTCCGGGCACTGGAAAAAGCTATGGTTGAAGATAACCTGATTCTCCTCTGCTCCCAGTCGGAAGTGAATATAGAGGAACCGGGACAAGAAGATATTTTCCGGGTGGGTACAGTTGCGAATGTGCGGCAGATGCTGAAGCTTCCCAACGGCACGATCCGTGTGCTGGTGGAGGGCGTAGAGCGTGCCGAGATTATTCATTATACGGATAACGAGGAGTACTACGAGGTAATGGCGCGTGAGCTGCCGGAGCAGGAGGATGTCGATCAGGAGAGTGATGCTCTCATGCGTACCGTACTGAGCCAGTTCGAACACTACATCACCTTGTCGAAGAAGGTTACTCCCGAGACGCTGGCCGCTGTCTCCGATATTGAAGAGCCGGGCCGGCTGGCCGACGTGATCACCAGTCATTTGGCGCTGAAGATTAAGGAGAAGCAGGAAATTCTGGAGACCATTGACGTCAGCAAACGTCTGGAGAAGCTGCTCGATATCCTCAATAATGAGCGTGAAGTGCTGGAGCTGGAACGCAAGATCAGCCAGCGCGTGAAGAAGCAGATGGAGAAGACCCAGAAGGAGTATTACCTGCGCGAACAGATGAAAGCGATCCAGAAGGAGCTTGGCGAGAAGGAAGGCCGGGCAGGCGAAGCGGATGAGCTGCGCGCCCAGATGGAAGAGAAGAATCTGCCAGAGCGTGTGCAGGAGAAGATCGAGAAAGAAATCGACCGTCTGGAGAAAATGCCGGCAAGCTCGGCCGAGGGCAGTGTCATCCGCAACTATGTGGATTGGCTGCTGGGTCTGCCGTGGAGCGAAGCAACTGAAGATGATCTGGATATCAAGAAGGCGGAGCAGGTGCTGGATGCAGACCACTACGGTCTGGAGAAGCCGAAGGAACGCGTACTGGAATATCTGGCTGTACAGAAGCTGGTCAAGAGTCTGAAGGGGCCGATTCTGTGTCTGGTAGGTCCTCCGGGTGTCGGTAAAACCTCGCTCGCACGCTCCATCGCCCGCTCGCTGAACCGTAAGTTTGTCCGCATCTCGCTGGGCGGCGTACGGGATGAAGCGGAGATTCGTGGTCACCGCCGTACCTATGTCGGGGCTATGCCGGGGCGTATTATCCAGGGGATGAAGACTGCGGGCAGTATCAACCCGGTCTTCCTGCTGGATGAGATCGACAAGATGGCAGCGGACTTCCGCGGCGATCCGTCGGCGGCTCTGCTGGAGGTGCTTGACCCTGAACAGAACAATACGTTCAGCGATCACTTCGTAGAGCTGCCGTTCGATCTCTCGAACGTCATGTTCGTAACGACAGCGAATGCCGTGCATAATATTCCGCGTCCGTTACTGGACCGGATGGAGATGCTGTTCATTCCGGGATATACGGAGCTTGAGAAGCTGCAGATTGCCAGCCGCTATCTGCTGCCGAAGCAGCGCAAGAATCATGGGCTGGAAGAGGAACAGCTGTCCATTGAGGACGATACGCTGCTGAAGATTGTGCGCGAGTACACCCGGGAATCCGGGGTGCGGAACCTGGAGCAGCAGATTGCTGCCCTATGCCGCAAAGCCGCCAAGCAGATTGTCTCGGAAGAGAAGGAACGCGTAAGCATTCTTCCGGAAGAGATCAAGGATTATCTGGGCGCCTCCAAGTACCGCTATGGAATGGCGGAGCTGGAGGATCAGATCGGCACCGTGACCGGGCTGGCCTGGACCGAGGTTGGCGGCGACACGCTGCTGATCGAAGTAACGGTTGTACAGGGTACGGGCAAGCTGACGCTGACCGGACAGCTGGGTGATGTGATGAAGGAGTCGGCGCAGGCCGCCTTCAGCTATACCCGCTCTAAGGCGGAGGAGCTGGGACTGGCGCCGGATTTCCATGAGAAGAACGATATTCATATCCACATTCCCGAAGGTGCGATCCCCAAAGACGGTCCGTCTGCAGGGATTACGATTGCAACAGCCCTGATCTCCGCCCTGACGAAACGTTATGTCTCGAAGACTGTGGCGATGACCGGCGAGATTACGCTGCGCGGGCGTGTGCTGCCGATCGGGGGCCTCAAAGAGAAATCGCTGGCTGCCCACCGTGCAGGCTATAAGAAGATCCTCATTCCTAAGGACAACGAGCGTGACCTTAAGGATATTCCCGAGAGTGTCTTGAACGATGTGGAGTTTGTGCCGGTAGCCCATATGGATCAGGTGCTGAAGCATGCACTTGTGGATCATGAGGCCGTCAGCGGCAGAGACACAGATACGGATACAGAAATAAGTATTGAAGCGCCAAGTAGTGTGCATTAGAAAGGAAGTCCTATGAAAGTTAACAATGCCGAATTTGTGATCAGTGCCGTGGGCCCTGATCAGTACCCTGAGGATGCCTTGCCGGAGATTGCTCTGGCAGGGCGCTCCAATGTAGGGAAGTCCTCTCTGATTAACCGCATGATTAACCGCAAGAATCTCGCCCGCACCAGTTCTACACCGGGTAAGACGCAGCATATGAACTATTATCGTATTAATGAAAGTATGTATTTCGTCGACTTTCCGGGTTACGGATACGCCAAGGTCTCCAAGACACAGCGCGCCTCCTGGGGCAAAATGGTTGAGAAATACATGTCCGAGCGTGAAACGCTGAAGATGGTCCTGCTCGTTGTAGACCTTCGTCATCCGCCAACCGGCAATGACAAGATGATGTTCGACTGGCTGAAGCATTATGATCTGCCGCTCTGTGTAGTGGCAACCAAGGCGGATAAGATTCCGAAGACCCGCTGGCCGAAGCATATCAAAGTGATGAAGCAGGAGCTCGGTGTGCTGCCGGGTGATAACTTCATTGCCTATTCTTCAGAGATTGGACTTGGCAAAGACGAACTATGGGAACTTATCGATAGACATACTCTTCCTACCGAAGAAGAACCTCCGGCAGAACCGGACGATCAGGATTCCGGGGATGAACCACAGCACGAAGACTCTTCTGAGACTTAAGGGTTTGTCATAGAATTGAGGGATGGTTATGGCTCAGCGTCTGGCTATGGAATATGTGAATGCAACAATGCAAATGACCGAATTTCAGCTGAACCAGTTTCTGCTTACCGCCGATACCAGCTATATCAGCCACCGTGTGAAGATCCTTGGCGCGGGTGAACAGGAGATTGTGCTGGAGGAAGCCGGAGGCGAGGAGGTACATCTGTCTTTTGAACGCAAAGGCGGCATCTATATTGGTTCCTTGTCCTGCAGGGTAGTGAATCCTCATCTGATCAATGCGGTCCGTAAGCTCTTCTTCATGTATAAGGGCACGGGAACCGTGAACCGGATTTATAAGGAATTAACCATGATGTATTACTATGAGGGTGGCTCGGTGCGCCGGATCTCGGAAGTGAGACCCGGCGGCACCAAGCTGATCTATCAGCATAAATATTCATTAGTAGAGATGATGTCTATTTACAAGCTGCAGACGGTAGAGCATGAGATAGAACAGGAGCGCCGGAAGATTAATAGCCTGCTGGATCTCCGCAATACTTGTCAGCATGAAGCGGACATCCGTGAAGTAGACGAACAGCTTAAGATGGTAACTTATCGGCTGTTTCAATTAGAAGCTTAACGAAATTTATTTTAAAATTTAGCAATCATTTCCTAGCGAAATGGTTGTATTTTTTTACGTATACTATACATATCCTCTCGAAAAGGACCGATAAACTACATATGATAGATATCCATAGCCACATTCTACCCTTCATGGATGACGGAGCCGCTGATGTTGACGCCGCTCTCGCCATGGCGCAAGACGCCCATAACGATGGTATTACCACTGTAGTTGCTACGCCGCATCATGCGAACGGAGTCTATATGAATCCGGCTCCGGATATTGAAGCGGCTGTGCGGTTGCTGAATGAGAAGCTCCAGGAGGCTGGCAATCCCCTTCAGGTGCTGCCGGGCCAGGAGATTCGTATCTACGGCGACCTGCTGGATGATCTGGAGAAGGGACAACTGCTGACGCTTGCCGGTTCCAGATACATTCTGCTGGAGATGCCCTCTTCGCGGGTGCCGCGTAATATGGAGGAGACCTGCCATGAGCTGATCATCCAAGGTTATGTACCGGTGATCGCCCATCCGGAGCGTAATGCCGAGGTTGCCGAGAATCCGTCCAAGCTGGAGCGGTTAACCGAATTGGGAGCACTGGGACAGCTGACGGCACAGAGTCTTGCCGGGACCTTCGGGAGTAAGCTGCAGAAGCTGTCACTAGACTTGTGCCGGCGGGGGACTATACATGTGATTGCATCAGATGCGCATGATTCTAGTAATCGTCCGTTTGGCTTAAGCGAGGCTTACGAAGTCGTGAAGAAACATTTGGGAAATGAGACATTCGACTTTTTTCTACACAATGCGCGTAGAATTGTTGCTAATGAGGAGATCATTCGAGTTAATCCTGTTCAATCCAACAGCAAACTTCATAGATTGTTCGGATTTTTTTCTCGTAAGGGATGACCTTCCTAGTTTTTAATGGTAGAATGGGTATTACTGGATTAAAGCTATAATATTTATAAAAATACATACAATGAGGTGGATGAAAAGTGACTTTGAAGAAAAAATTGGCAGTATCTACACTAGCAGTAAGCATGGCGGCGGCATCCGTTGCCGGATTGCCCCTAAGCAGTATTCTTGGACAATCTGGAATCGTGGGTACAGCTTCTGCAGCGAGTGCAAACTATGAAACTTTGAAAGCCCGTGCCAATCTGTTGTACGGCAAATTAAGTGATGCATCCAAGCAGACACTCCGTGAGTTCCGCGCAGAGCTCCAGTCGGTATCCCGTACCGAACTGGAAACTGCCCTTGCACCGATTCTGGATCATGTTACTCTCTCTTCTACAGAGAAGACAACATTGTTTGATTTCTACTTAGAGGTAGTAGGTTCTTACTACAATCCTGATGTAACAGCGATTACAGATATTCTGGAATCACCGAATTATCCTGCTTATCAGGCGCTGGTGAAGAATATTGGTGAACAGGCCGGTATTACAGATCTGACTGTCGGCAAAGTATATAATTTCATTTCTGTAGTTGAGCAGAAGGAGATTGCAGCCTTCAAAGGAGCAAACCTGGCAGATCTGTATGCAGCAGCCAAAAATCCAAGCAGCGCATTGGCAGTTCAAGCGAAGAATATTGCGCTCAATACTAATGTAGTAGCAGGAACAGATTACACACTGAAGGCCGCGCTTCTGGAACTTGGCGTTGATGCTAACCTCGTATCCACACTGAAGACTAATCTGGAAGCTATTCCATCTGTTACAAAAGCTAAAGACGCAGCCGTAATCCTTGCTGCCGCTTACTATGACGTTTATCTTAAGTCTGGTGCAGTTGTTGATCCTGGTACTGGTTCTGGCGGCGGTGGCGGTGGCGGCAGCTCGACAGTAACAACTCCAGTTACCAATCCAACAGCTACACCTGGAATTTACGATGTATCCAAGCTGGTAACTATTGTTGGAGACAAGGCGACACTTAAGCTGGTTGATGCTGACGTACTGAAGGCATTTGATGCACTCGTTGCTTCAAGCACAGTTAAGACAGGCCTTACACTTACCTTGAACCTGGGTACAGTGAATGCTGCAACAGTGGAAGTTCCATTGTCCAAAGCAATCATCGAAGCTGCCAAGGCTAAAGGTATTGCTAATATCGCAATTACCTTCAACGGCTTGACCGTAACGATTCCAGTGGGCCAATTCAGTGAAGCTATTACACTTACAGCATCGACAATTGCTGATTCTACTGTAACTTCGATTTCCAGCCTGAAGCTGGCATCCAGCGTGTATGAATTTGATCTGACTGTAGGCGGCGTTGCAACAACAACCTTCCAGCAGCCAATCATCATTAAGCTGCCACTGAAGAATGCAACTGGCCTTGACAAAGAATTGCTCTCCGTTACGAAGATTGTATATAGTGCTCTGCAATTCCAGGGTGGTACCGTTGATGGGGATTACATCATTGAACCACGCGATACTTTCTCTTCCTACGCAGTAGTGGAGAACAAAGTAAGCTTCAAAGACATTGCAAGTGTACAAGCTTGGGCTGGAAGACAAATTGCCGTTGTAGCTGCCAAGGGCGCTATTGAAGGTGTGGGTAACGGCAACTTTGCTCCGAAGAGCAATGTGACCCGTGCTGAATTCGCCAAGATGCTGATTCGTGCATTGAACCTGGAGAACAACTCCGCTAAGCAGAGCTTCAGTGATGTAAGCACTACTTCCTGGTATGCTCCATACGTAGCTGTTGCTGCTGAGAAGGGGATCATCACCGGACGCAGCGCTGCACAATTTGATCCTAATGCAACTATTACCCGTGCAGAAATGGCGACTATGATCTCCCGTGCGATCAAGTCGGTTAACCCTGCTGCAAATACAAGTGCAAGTGCACTTAGCAAATTCTCCGATGCTGCTAAGATTAGTGCATCGCTGAGAGACGGAGTGGCCTTCGCTGCCAGCAATAACCTGGTTATCGGCAACGCAGGTAAGTTCAACCCTAACAACACTGCTACCCGTGCAGAAGCAGCAGTTATTATCTACCGTACAATTAACTTCAAGTAAGTAAATAGTAAGTGTGGAGAGCCTCCTCTCGTCTATTAGAGAGGGGGCGCTTTTTTAAGTGGAACGAAACATTACAGAAACAGCTTGGAGGGAAATTCACTTGTCAGCACAAGAATTGGATCTGCGCGATTATTTCCAGATTGTCAGGAAGAGACTGTGGATGGTTGTCAGCATTGTTATCGTGGCATGTGTTCTTGCCGGGGTCTACAGCTTATACATCAAGAATCCGGTGTATGAGGCTTCAACGAAGATTATTGTTAATCAGACACCTACTCAATCTACAGTAGGACAGCTGGATCTTAACCAGATTAATACGAATATTCAGCTGATTAACACGTACAAGGAAATTATTAAGACACCGGCAATCCTCGATGTTGTGGCCAAAGACTATCCGCAATTCGCCATTACTGCAGAGGAGATGCTGAAGAAAGTTAATGTGAGTTCCGTAAATAATACGCAGGTGATGACACTTGTCGTTCGAGATAATTCATATCAGAGAGCCGCAGAAATCGTGAATGCCATATCACTTGTGTTCAAGCAGGAGATTCCTTCCCTGTTCAATGTGCAGAATGTGTCCATCCTCAATGAAGCTAAGCTGAATCCCCCGGTTGCTCCAGGACCGGTAGAACCCAATGTGCTGATGAACCTCGCGATTGCATTTATCGTAGCCTTAATGATTGGTCTCGGAATTGCCTTCTTACTGGAGTATCTGGATGATACGCTTAAGACCGAAGATGACATTAAGAAATACCTTGGACTGCCAACGATCGCCATGATTACACGGCTTGGACAAGAAGAAACGAAGACTACAGAACAGCAAGTACAGACGCAGACCAGAAAGGCGGGGGATCTCGAACATGTCACAGCAGCCAAGTAAACAACGCCATCTGATTACCGTGACGAACCCGCGCTCGCCTGTATCTGAAGCTTTTCGGGCACTGCGCACGAATATTGATTTCTCTTCGGTAGATGAACGGATACAGATCATTATGGTCACTTCCTCCGGACCGGAGGAAGGGAAGTCTACAGTGACAGCTAACCTTGCCGCTGCGTATGCTCAAGCGGATAAGAAGGTGCTGCTCATCGATGGTGACTTACGTAAGCCGACCGCACACAAGACCTTTTCTCTTAGTAACCGTTATGGCTTATCTTCATTACTATCCCAGCAGGCGGATTTGTCTGAAGTCATTCAAGAATCCGGTGTAAATAACCTTTCATTGATGACATCTGGTCCGATTCCGCCAAATCCGGCAGAGATGATGGCGTCCAACCGCATGAGTGCGATTCTGCAGGAGCTACGCCAGCTTTTCGATGTTATTCTGATTGATACACCGCCACTATTGGCAGTTACAGACGCACAGATTGTGGCTTCCAAGAGCGATGGTGTCATTATGGTCGTGAGTTATGGCAAGGTTAAGCGAGATATTGCCGCTAAGGCAAAAGCGGGTCTGGATCGGGTAGGGGCAAGAATGCTGGGCGTAGTACTGAACAATGTGAAACGTAAAGCCAGCGAAGGTTATTATTATTACTATTATGGCAATTAAGTTTCCTATTGAAGAAAATTGTTATTTTTGGAGGCACTAAAAATGACAGCGAAAACTAGAGTCTTAATGTTATTTATGATTGATATTGCGATAATTTGGTTCAGTGTAGTTACTTCCTACATGTTTCGTTTCTTCGATGGCATTCCTCATGAGTATGTTGTCCAAATGCTGCAGTTTGGATCGATTTCGACGGTTGCTATCGGGGGGACTTTAATTTATTTTGGGCTGTATCGCCGGATGTGGCAATATGCCAGTATCGGAGAAATAGTATCCATTCTTAAAGCTATTGTCTTTGGGGCCATCATTGCTTATGGTATTTCTTTAATAATTCTACCGGCACGGGTACCTTTTGGAGTTGAAGTCCGGGTTATGGAGACAACTCTGGTTCTTGTTGGCGGTATTCGTTTTCTCTGGAGATTTCTTCGGAAGGAACGAATGAATGATAAGGATACAGAGACACATGCTTTAATTGTCGGAGCCGGGGATTGTGGAATGCTAATCGCCAAGGAAATGATGGGACCTTCGTTTGCTCATACGAAGTTAGTAGGCTTCATTGATGACAGCCCGAATAAACATCATATGTCTATCCTGGGCCTGCCTGTCCTAGGGAACAGATATGATCTGCCTCGTCTGGTGAAAGAGAAGAATATTCATGAGATTATTATTGCGATGCCTTCAGTCTCCAGAACTGAAATATCGGAGATAATCAATCTAGCTAAGACAACCGGCGCTAAGCTGAAGATTATCCCTGCCTTGAATGATCTGATCGCTGGCAAGATTTCTGTTAAGAAGCTCCGTGATGTTAGTGTGGAAGATTTACTAGGTCGTGAGCCGATTGTAGCTGATATGAACAGTATTCTGGGTTATGTTCATAATAAGACTGTGTTAGTTACTGGAGCAGGTGGTTCAATCGGTTCAGAGCTATGCCGTCAGATTTCTCCCTTTGCACCTGATAAGCTGTTAATCCTTGGTCATGGAGAGAATAGCATCTATACCATAGAGATGGAACTGCGTAAGAACTTCCCTTACCTGAACATCGTAACGATTATTGCCGATGTACAGGATCGTGCAAGACTGATGGACGTATTCCAGAGTTATAAACCGCATGTTGTCTTTCATGCAGCAGCGCACAAACATGTTCCGCTAATGGAGCGTAATCCATCGGAAGCAATAAAGAACAATGTGTTCGGTACCCGGAATGTGGCGGATTGTGCTGATAAGTATGGAACAGAACGCTTTGTAATGATATCTTCGGATAAGGCGGTTAACCCAACCAGTGTTATGGGAGCAACGAAACGAATTGCTGAGATGTACGTGCAGAGTTTAAATGCATCAAGTCATACGAAGTTCTCGGCAGTTCGATTCGGTAACGTGCTCGGTAGTCGTGGTAGTGTAATTCCAGCCTTCAAGAAGCAGATCGCAGCCGGAGGCCCAGTCACCGTCACACATCCCGAGATGGTCCGCTATTTCATGACAATACCTGAGGCAGTTCAACTGGTGATTCAATCAGGTTCTTTTGCCAAGGGTGGCGAAGTGTTTGTGCTGGATATGGGTGAACCGGTGAAGATTCTGAATTTAGCAGAGGATTTGATTACTTTATCCGGTTATGAGCCGTATACAGATATTGATATTACCTTCTCAGGTATTCGTGAAGGTGAGAAACTGTACGAAGAGCTGCTCACTGACGAAGAGAATCTTGGCTCGACTCAGCATGATCGTATATTCATTGGCAGACCTAACGTTATAAGTCAGAATCAATTGGAACTGGAATTCAAACGATTGGAACGAGTTCTTACTGAAGAGCCAAGTGCAATTCGCGAGGTGATTAATCAGATTGTTCCGATGCAGCCTGTTGCCCAAGCCGCCATTAGTTAACTAACATTAACGGAGGATAACGATGTTCAACAAGAGATGGAAGAAAGTGCTAGTGTGGTCTCTGTCCGTAGTTTTAGTAATAGTGATTGGTGGATTGTTCGCTGCAAACTATGCGGTTGATAAATTAATGACCTCAATGGCTGGGGGATTGGATTTAGAACAGGATAACACTTCCGATAGCGAGAGTGTAGTTATTGAACCAACTGTGGGACCTACTGCTGAACCGACAAATACAGCTACTATTGGGAAGAGTGATATTGAAAAGATTGTTCCCTCAGCATCATCAGTTACAAATGAGGAGAATAAGCCAATAAGTTCTCCTAATACTTCAGGGGAGAGTGTGAAAGCGGCTACTCCCGCTACAACTACTCAACCTGCAAGTACTCCATCTTCTGAGAAGGTGACAGAAACTGAAGGATACACTGCGCAGGTCTCAACTGATAAAGCTAAGCAGATTCAAGAAAATGTTACTGTGAAAGAAAAGGCAGATGTCGCCTCTATTGTAATGGGTCAATTAAGTGTATCGGATATCAAACGATTGCAGGAGTTGGCCTCTGGTGGATTAACTATTGAAGAGAAACGCGAAGCACGCAGGATCATTCTTGATAATGTCTCGGCGGATCAATATAATGAACTTTCCTCAATTGCTAAGAAGTACGGAGTGAGTGAAGGAAAGACACAAGAACAGGTTATAGCAGAAGAAAAAGCTGTGGAAGAAGGAAGTGAATAGCAATGAACAAAATTAAAATCCCGGCAACAGTTTTGCTGTTGCTTTTATTAATAGGGGCTGCTCCATTAACAGCATCAGCGCCTTTATCTGCCTCAGCTGCATCAGTAACGGCAGTAACAACTCCATCAGTGAAAACTGACTTAATTAAAGTTCGAAATATGGATGTTAAGATGATATTTGATGGTGTAGGTATGGTTCCGCCGTCAGGACAATTAGTATTTATCCATAAGAATACAACCTATGTACCCGTAAGATTCATGTCTTACGCTCTTCAAAAGAGCGTAACATGGGATGCTAAAAATCTTAAGGTCTCAGTAAACGAACCAAACAGTACGGAGTTAGTCATAATTAAAGAGTATTTAATGAATGCAGCGAATATCCAAAGAACTTTGGATACATCCAAGAGTGTTACATTATCTGAGGTGAAGGCTAGCTATGTTTTTAATGGAGCTGCCAAAACAATTCCTAACAGCCAGTCTAGTTATATATTAAATGGAACTCTATATGTGCCACTTCGATTCCTTTCAGAGTCGGCAGGGAATTCGATTAAGTGGGACCAGCAGGCAAAAGTCATTACGGCTACCTCTAAGTCCTTCCAAGAACAAAATAAACAAGGTAATGCGAAAACAGTACCTTCAGCTACTTCCACGCCATCACAGACGGATACTTCAAAAGAAAAACCCGAGAAAATTTCTTATGAATCTATAACCAGTGCAACAGAAGCCAGACTTAATACCCTGAAATCGCAAAGTGAGTCAACGTTATTTGGCACCGCTATGGAATATCTTGCTGCTCAGGACGATGCTAGTAAGCAGAGCATTATTGCAAAAGGGAAGCAGCAATTGGCATCCTTCACAGCAAGTTTTAATAGTATCGTTGCAGATGCCGAAGTACAACTCAAAGCAAATGGATACAGTACAGATATAATTGCTCAATATAGAAGTGCTTTTGAGTCAGAGCTTCAAAATGGCTTACAAGCAGTTGCAGGTATGGCGGACTAATCTCCGCCTCTTATTTCTTAATAGAAGAGGTTGAGGGTGAAATGAAGCCATATTTAATTGTGAAAAGAGTACTCGATTGTTTCTTTGCATGTATATTACTTATTATTACTTCTCCTATCATGCTAATAGCGGCATTAGCAATAAAAATCAGTTCTAAAGGTCCAGTCCTCTTTCATCAAAAGCGACCTGGAAAACAAGCTAATATCTTTACTGTGCTTAAGTTTAGAACAATGTCACTGGAAAGAGATACTGAAGGATATTTACTACCTGATATAGAAAGAATGACGCGTGTAGGAGCCTTTTTAAGAAAAAGTAGTATTGATGAGTTGCCCCAATTAATAAATGTCATGAAGGGTGATATGAGTTTTATTGGACCAAGACCTCTCCTTGTTGAATATTTAGATTACTATTCTAAAGAAGAACTACGCAGACATGATGTAACTCCAGGGATATCGGGATGGGCCCAAGTAAATGGGCGGAATGCAATATCATGGGATGAAAAGTTTAAATTAGATCTTTGGTATGTTGATCATATTAGTTTATTTCTTGACTTGAAAATAGTTATCAAAACATTATTAAATGTTATTCGGAAGACAAACATTAATAGTTCAGAAGTCGTTACTATGTCTTCTTTATCCTCTTTAAGAAAGCACAACTTATAATTCTTTGAAAATTCTCGTATGGAGGATTCTATGCTAAATATTAATATAGTGACAGTTATAGGGGCTAATGGTGCTATGGGAGCAGCTGTAGCTGGTATTTTTGCTTCTTTTGGAAATGTTAAAGTAAATATGGTAAGCAGAACGCTTAATAAGTCTCTGGAAGGAATTGAAAAAGCGGTTAAATCTGTTAGGGCAGATTCCATCAGGAGTAATTTGTTTGCCCGTACATATGAAGACCTAGCGGCATGTATCCATGAGTCCGATTGGGTATTTGAATCAGTAGCTGAAGATTATGAGATTAAAGATGAAATTAATACTGTTATTGCAAGATATAGAAAGCCAGGGACGATTGTTAGTACAGGTACATCAGGGCTTTCGATAGAAAAATTAAAGAATGTGTTTGATGAAGAGGCTAAATCTTTGTATTTTGTGACTCATTTTTTCAATCCTCCGTATAGTTTGCCATTATGTGAATTAATACCTAATGAGTCTGCCGATGCGGATACTATCGAATCACTTAAACTATATCTAGAGCAAGTTCTAATCAGAAAAGTAGTTGTACTGAAGGATGCTCCAGCCTTTCTAGCAAATCGTATAGGGTTCCAATTTATGAATGAAGCACTTCAATTTGCCGAACTCTATGAAGATAGAGGTGGTATTGATTATATCGATGCTATTTTAGGCCCTTTCACAGGCAGAGGAATGGCTCCATTAGTGACAGTTGATTTTATAGGTCTTGATGTTTATAAAGCAATTACAGATAATCTCTATTATAGTATTTCGGATTTATATAGTAACTCCTTTATTTTGCCTCGATTTGTAGATAGTCTTATTAACGAGGGTAAGCTGGGAAGGAAATGTGGACAGGGATTATATAAACTTGATAGAGACAGTACTGGTAAAAAGCATTTATTCGTTTACGATATTAAATCTCAGACTTATCGATCTAAGATTAAATATTCATTCTATTTCGTCGAGAAGATGGTTGCTGCAATTAAAGAGTCTAAATACGAAGAAGCTATTAGAATACTCCTTAATAATGACTCCGAAGAAGCGAAAATATGTACTTACTTCTTGATAAAATATGTTGTCTATTCTGTATTTGTCACAAAAGAAATTGCGGATAGTATTCATGATGCGGATACCGTAATGTCATATGGGTTCAACTGGGTTCCACCGCTTGGCCTACTTCAGTTGTTTGGTGGTAAAGAAGCAATAATTGAATCTATGAAAACGGATAATAGGCTACTCCCGTTCATATCAGCATTCAGTGAAACGGAAATTTATCCTTCAAAGCTAAATTACAGAAGGTACTTGAGGGCCAAATTCTAGATATATCATGGAGGATAAGAATGAGCAGAGTATACGTACTTGGTGGAGAACAAAGTGATTATGAAAGAAACTGGAGTAAGGAAGGCAAGTCTCTTACGGGGATGTTTAGAGAAATAATAGAAGATGGATTACTATCTACCAATATATCAGTAGAAGAGATAGGGAAATTAAATACTCAGAATAAAGTCGGCGCTTTTGTAGGGAATTTTGCAGCAGAAAACTACTTGTCGCAAGGCCATTTAGGTGCATTCTTGACTGAAGTTGATGATGTGTTTTATGGTCTTCCATCTGCCCGATACGAAGCAGCTTGTGCATCGGGTTCAGTTGCCATTGATGCTGCAGTAGCAAAAATTAAGAGTCAAGAATATGACTTGGCACTTGTTGTGGGTATCGAGATGATGAAAACGGTCGACAGTAAGCTTAGTGGAGCTTTTCTTGGGAGTGCATCATACTACGAGAAGGAGGCACAGGGTATCGACTTTCCATTTCCAAATTTGTTTAGTAAGCTGGCCGATGCTACTATTGAAAAATATAAGCTTGAAACTGAGCGTTATATGAACAATTTGGCGGAAATTTCTTATATTAACTATTCTAATGCTAAAAGGAACCCTAAAGCTCAAACAAGAAACTGGTTTATGAGTAAAGCGCAGGCTAAAATGAGAAAGACAGAATCTAACCAACTAGTGGGCGGACGATTAGCTGTCAGTGATTGTTCTCAAACGACAGATGGGGCAGCAATGGTATTCCTTGCTTCAGAAGAGTATGCTCATAATTATTGTAAAAGGAATAACCTGCAAATTAGTGAGCTTCCATATATCAAAGGATGGGGACATAGAAATGCTCCACTAACTTTTGACTCGAAAATAAAGGAAAGTATAAACGATCCATATCTTCTTAAATGGACTCGGGTTGCAGTTAAAGATGCATATACAAAATCTGGTTTGACAGTTGAGGATATGGATTTATTTGAAGTGCATGACTGCTTTACATCTAGTGAATATGCTTCATTATCATGTCTGGGTCTAACGGAACCTGGAAAGGAATACGAAGCAATTGAATCTGGATTAATCACTTTTGAAGGTGATAAGCCAGTAAATCCAAGTGGGGGATTAATAGGAGGAGGTCATCCGGTCGGAGCCTCTGGTGTAAGGATGTTGTTGGACTTGTATAAACAAGTTGCCAATAAAGCTGGAGATTATCAAGTTGAGAATGCCAAAAATGCGATGATGTTAAACATTGGGGGATCTGCAACTACAAACTATACATTTGTATTAGGTAAAGACTAGGAGGAAAAGTACCCATGCAGGACCTTGTACTAATAGGAGCAGGTGGATTCGGAAGAGAAGTTGCCTGGTTAGTGAGTAATATTAATCGAGTTAAGGAAACTTGGAACCTTATTGGGTTTATAGATAACAATTCAGCCCTTAAAGGTGAAACTATCAATGGCATTCCGGTTTTGGGGGGCGTGGAATGGTTCGGTACAAGAGAAGCAAATATTTCAGTAGTTTCCACTATAGGCAATGCAAAGACCAGAAGGAAATCAATTTCTGAATTATCAAGATTCTCAAATATCAATTACGTGACATTAATAGATCCTTCTGTAGTAATGTCGGAATGGGTAGAAATTGGTGAAGGCAGTATTATATGTGCAGGCTCTATACTAACAGTAAATATCACACTAGGTACCCATGTTATTGTTAACTTAGATTGCACTATTGGACACGATGCTGTAATCGGCGATTATTCTACGTTGTATCCAAGTGTTAACCTCTCTGGAAATACTTTGGTTAACAATAATGTAGAATTAGGAACAGGGTCTCAAGTGATACAAGGTATAACCATCGAAGAAGGAACTATTGTTGGAGCTGGTGCTGTGGTAGTTAGAGATCTACCAGCGAATTGTACGGCGGTAGGTTCGCCAGCTAAACCTATAAAGTTTAATTAATATAAAAGGTGACGATAAAATGACTAGAGAACGTATATTCCTATCTCCTCCTCACATGAGCGGAAACGAAATGAAATATATCCAAGAAGCATTTGATACGAATTGGATAGCACCCTTAGGAACAAATGTAGACAAGTTTGAAGAGGAAATGTGTGAATATGTTGGGGTGGATCATGCATTAGCCCTTTCTTCAGGCACTGCTGGGATTCATCTGGCATTAAAATACTACGGAGTCGGCCCGGGGGATTATGTATTCTGCTCAGATTTAACTTTTGCAGGCAGTTGTAACCCGATCTTATACCAATATGCTAATCCAGTATTTATTGACTCTGAACCAGAAACATGGAATATGTCTCCGATTGCACTCGAAAAAGCTTTTGAATGGGCAAAAACAGAAAATAAAATGCCTAAAGCTGTTATTATCGTAGATCTTTATGGACAAAGTGCTGATTATGATCAACTTCTTCCTATTTGCAAAAAATACGGTGTACCAGTAATTGAGGATGCTGCAGAAGCGTTAGGTGCAACCTATAAAGGGAAAAAGTGTGGCACGTTTGGTGATATTAGTATTTTCTCGTTTAATGGAAACAAAATCATTACTACCTCTGGTGGGGGGATGGTTGTATCCAATGACGAAGAAGCGATAAAAAAAATGCGTTTCTGGTCTACACAATCTAGAGAGGCCACTAGGCACTATGAACATAAAGAAGTGGGTTATAACTACCGTATGTCTAATATTTGTGCAGGAATTGGTAGAGGTCAGTTGGAGCTGTTAGAATCAAGGATTTTTACAAAAAAAAGCATATTTGAAAATTATAATAATAAATTTGAAAATAATCCTATAGAATTAATGCCAATAAGTGACAAAGGAACTCCTAATTACTGGTTGAGTGTTCTAACAATTAAGAGTGACTATCCTGTAACGACGGAACAAATTCTACTACAATTAGAAAAAGAAAATATAGAAGCAAGACCAGTATGGAAACCTATGCATATGCAGAATTTATTCGAAGAGTGTTCTTTTTTTTCTCACAATAATAATGAACTCCCTTGTGTTAGTCAAATATTATTCGAAACTGGCATTTGTCTACCTTCAGGAAGTACATTAAAAGGAACTGAACAGGATACTATTATTCAATTAATAAAAGTGTTGTATTAGGAGATTATATGAAAAAAAAAATTCTTTTTTGTGCCACTATAGATACTCATATTAAGGCATTCCATCTACCATATTTAAAATGGTTTAAAGAAAAAGGATGGGAAGTTCATGTTGTGGCAAATGGTAATTTAGAATTACCATATGTCGATAAGAAGTATAGTATATCTATTGCGCGTTCCCCCTTTAAAATACAAAATGTAAAAGCATTTAAAGAATTAAGGGGGATAATCGAGGTGAATAATTATCAAATTATTCATTGTCATACTCCAATGGGTGGTGTGCTCACTCGTTTGGCTGCAAGTAGGGCTAGAAAAATGGGCACAAAAGTTATATACACAGCTCATGGGTTTCATTTTTATGAAGGTGCTCCACTGAAAAATTGGGGCATATACTATCCTATTGAAAAATACTTATCTAGATATAATGATTATTTAATTACTCTTAATGAAGAGGATTATTTAATAGCAAAACATAAATTCAAAACAAAATATATATCACTAATAAATGGTGTTGGAATTGATTTAAACAAATATCAACCACGGACTTATGTCGAGAAAAATGAATTGAGAAAAGAGTTTGGTTATAATTCTAATGATTTTATCTTGATTTATGTGGGAGAACTTAGTTTTAGAAAACATCAAGATATATTAATAAATATGATTAGTTCTCTTAAAATCGAGATACCAACTATAAAACTCTTATTAGTAGGTACTGGGCCTCTATTAGAAAAGTATAAAAGCCAGGCTATTGAATCAGGAGTTAAAGATAATATAGATTTTTTAGGATTTCGCGAAGATGTAAATAAACTTATGTCTTTAAGTGATATAGCAATATCATCCTCTAGACAAGAGGGACTACCAGTTAACATTCTTGAAGCAATGGCAACGGGGCTACCGATCATAGTATCCGATTGTAGAGGGAATAGAGATTTAATAAAAGATAACATTAATGGAATCCTTATTAATACCAATAATTTAGCGGGGTTTTCTCAAGCAGTTTTGAGATTATATAATTCAAAGGAAGAAGTCACGAGGTTTAAGGCGCAAAATCTTGAATTCATAAAATCTTATTCGATTGAGACCATAATTAAACAGTACGAAGCAATATATCAAGTTGAATAGCCATCATAATGCATATATTATTGCTAACTGTTTATTCACAGCTTATATCTAATGAATCTATTAGAATAACCCTTTAATGATATTAAAGAATTACAAAGAGCTTAAAACGTGAGGCATAAAAGAAATTTCTTTGAAGCCTTTTTGTTTTTTTTTGAAATTCAATGTACATATACACTAATGTACACATACACTAATGGATAGATTTTCGACAAAATTTTTAATGTAAGAGAAGTTTGAGGGGCTCTTTATTCTTTCATTAAATTATAATGAGATACTAAAAATAATTAGTGAAGCTTGATATATTTTTATTATTTCTTTATTTAAGTGGAACTAATTCGGATTTAGGAGAGAATCGTTTTGAAAATACTCCATATAATTAATAATTTAGGTTCTGGTGGTGCTGAAAAACTTATCGAAGAAACTCTACCGTTAATGAATAATAATTCTAGTATATCTGTAGAGTTATTATTATTGACGAATGAAGCCAATGTTTTCGAAAAAGGATTGAAAGCTGCAAACATAAATATAAGCGTAGTCCCAATTCGAAGGATTCGAAGTCCATTAAATATATTTTATATACGTAAACATATAATTAAAGGGAAGTTTGATGTTGTACATGTGCATTTATTTCCAGCTCAATATTGGACAGCAATGGCTTGTATGTTTATAAAAAAAAGAAGACCTAAATTAATTACTACAGAACATAATACAAGTAATCGAAGACGGGGAAAAAAACTTTTTAGATATATTGATAAATTTATTTATTCGAAATTCAATATAATAATCTCAATAAGTATGGCTACTAAAAAGGCTCTTGATTCATGGATAAACCTTTTTGGGAAAAGTGAAGAAAAATCTATTGTTATTGAAAATGGTATAAATCTTGAGAAATTTAAAAATGCGAAGGGGTATGTTAAAAGTGAAATTGTAAGTGCGTTTACAAATGAAACGAAAATTCTTTGCATGATCGGTAGGTTTTCAACTCAGAAGGATCATCAAACATTGATAAGAGCTGTTGCAATGCTTCCGGAAAATATTCATTTACTTCTCATTGGTGAAGGAGAATTAATAAAAGCAAACAAAGCTTTAGTGACTAATTTGAGTATTAATGACCGTATTCATTTTCTTGGATTCAGAAATGATATTGAAAAAATAATAAAAACAGTTGATATTTTGATATTGTCATCAAACTGGGAAGGATTTGGGTTGGCTGCGCTTGAAGGAATGAGTGCAGGAATAGTAGTACTTGGCACTGATGTTGAAGGTTTATCTGAAGTCATAGGCGATGAGGATCAATTATTTCAAGTAGGCGATGCTAAAGAACTTGCAAACAAAATAATGGTATTCTTAAATGATAATCAACTATATCTTAACAAAGCTAACGCCGGTTTTACAAGAAGCGGCAAATATGATATTTCAAATATGGTTGCAAAATATATTGATATTTATCAGAATTATTAAGATAGTTTTGAACAGGAGACATTATGAGCTTAAATAGGTTATTTACAATATTTTTGGTTTTATTTCAATTGATTTTTCTCTATGCAACTCCTATTGAAAGTATATCGATGGCTGATGCAATATTGATACTAATATATCCGTTCCTTATATTTAAGTTAATTAAAACCAAAAAGCTAGTTTTAAGTAAGTTGAACATTAATTTATTATTATTTCTGTTTTATGTATTATTTCAATTTGTAGTGTTATACATTCTTAAAGATATCCCTTTTTTAAACGATGCGGCTTTAAGAACAGGGAGATTTGTTTTCTATTTAATAACTGTAATTTGCATTGCTCCAAACTTCTTTGATGTTAAATTAGGTGTGAAGGTTCTTAAATATATAAGTATAATTTCTACTATTTTTCTTATTTTTCAGATTTTAATGGTTCGTTTTGTAGGTGTTTATATACCTGGGACTGTACCTGGTTTACAGCTAATGCGTAGTGATTTGTTGGATTTTAATCAGAATATAATGAATGCGGGATACCTTATTAGACCAAGATCGTTCTTCTCAGAACCGGCACATTATGCAACTTATGTATTATTATACTTAGCAATAGGCTTGTTTGCAGAAAAGAAAAAAAATACAGACTATTGGCCGGAAATACTTATTTCTATTGGTTTAGTATTATCAAATTCTGCTACTGGTTTTATAGCTTGTGCGATGCTTTGGGGTCTATGGATTTGTAAAAATTTATTATCAAATAAGAAAAAAATAAAGTTTATTATAACGATGCTTTTACTAACCCCAGTTCTTATATTTGGGGTTGTAAATACAGAATATTATCAAACTTTTATATTTAGAGTATTTGGAGAAACTTCTGGAGGGCTAGGTACAGCAGCTGCTGGGAGAATGGGGAACTATGGAATAGCATTTTCGACACAAGGTTTGTCAACTATAGAAGTTCTTTTTGGTAGAGGTATGATTGATCCAGGATATTATATTCCAGCAATCCCAAATCTGTTTTTTTATTTTGGTATTATAGGAGTTATATTGTTTTTTATTGTATCAACTGCGATTTTTTACAAGGGTGCGATTAAGCAGAAGATTATAATTATACTTACTCTTATACTATCAATCGGAGGAGATGCAATATTTGGACCAAATTGCTTATATTTTTATTTGTTTTTATTAAACCCTATTATTATAAATAAACAAGCGACATAATTATTTAAACTGATGATTAATTAAAAAACTAAGTTCTCACTGTAAAAAAATACAATCCGCGTTCCTACTGAGGACTCCTGAGGAGGATATATGAGATTAAATATTGCTTATGCTAGTGGTGATGGTTATGCAAAACATGCTGGCGTATCAATGATTTCATTATTTGAAAATAATAAAGATTTTAATGAAATATTTATTTACTATATAGATAATGGATTACTAGAAGAAACCAAACAGAAATTGAATAGTATTACAAAAAAGTACAATAGAAATATAGTTTTTATCCCCATTTCAGATATATTTGATGTAAAAAGTTTCAAAGAAAATAATTATTATTCAAATATTATTTATACGAAAATGTATTTTCATAAATTAAAAGGAGTGGATAAGATACTTTATATCGACAGTGATATGGTGATTAAAGGATCTTTCCTTGAACTTTGGAATATGGATATTTCAAATTATTTGATGGCTGGTGTTAGAATGCCTACGCCTATTCAATATAGGAATTGGTTTTCTAACAGCAATGATGACAAATACATTAATGTAGGTTTTGTTCTTTTCAATCTTGTGAAATGGCGGATATACGAAATGGACAAAAAAATAATTGAGTTTTTGGAAAAAAATACAGGGCGTGAATTTATTGAAGAAAACATTATGTGCAATATATGTGGAAATAAAATATTAATATTAGACCCAAGATATAACTTAACTGGAATAATGCTTGCTTTTAGTAGTGATCAAATTAAACAATTAACCAAGGATGAAACCTATTATAATGAATTTCAATTGGATAATGCGAGGAAGAATCCGATTGTTATTCATTATTCAAATGAAATATATGATAGACCATGGTTTAAAAAATGTAATCATCCTTATAAAAATGAATATTTGGAATATTTGACGATATCCCCATGGGATGGTGAGTTGGAAAATGGAGTGATTTCTTTAAAAGTGAAAATTAGAAATATTTTGAGGAAAATACTACCATTTCCTGTTTACTATTATATCAGAAGTTTGCAAAAGAAAAGAGGCTGGAATTGAAATGAGACTTAATGTTGCTTATGCTTGTGGAGAAGAATATGTAAGGCATGCTGGTGTATCTATGATATCATTACTAGCTAATAATAAATCTTTTGATGATATATTTATTTATCTAATTGAAAATAATATCACAGAAGAGTCGAAATTTGAATTGCAAAACATTGTGAAAAAATATAATCGGAATATCGTTTTTGTTTCCTGTACAGAATTATGTGATTCTCTTAAGGCAGATGACCAGAATGGAAGGTATAGTATTGCAACTTATTCAAAATTGTTTTATGGAAAATTCGAAGAAATTGACAAAATAATCTACCTGGATTGTGATACCTCAGTTTCGGCATCTCTTGAGGAGTTATGGAAGATTGATTTGAATTCATATTCAGTGGCAGGTGTATGGGATGATGCTGCTCCAAGACTTAAATCTTCCGTCAACATTCATGGGAACGAAAAGTATATTAATACAGGGTTCTTATTAATGAATTTAAATAACTGGAGGAAAAACAATTATCAAGAAAAATGTATATCTTTTATTAATACATATAATGGGAATGTACCATTTTTGGATCAAGGAGTGATTAATAGTATCTGTAAAGGAGATATATTAATTTTAAGTCCGAAATTCAATTTAATGAGCTATTTGGTAATGCATAAAGCTGAAGAAATAGAAGCTCTATGCGAGGTTGATGCTATGTATACACAAAAAGAAATTGATGAAGCTATCAAACAACCAGTTATTATTCATTGGGTAACCGGTTTTTATAATAGACCTTGGTGTATTAATTGTACACACCCATTAAAAGAAAAATACCTTATGTATTTAGAAATTTCACCATGGGCTGGTCAACTAGTCAATAGTGATTTAAGTATTAAAACAAAAATGATCCATTGCTTGTATAAAAGAGTACCTTTTTTCTTATATAGGTTAGTTAGAAAAGCTTCAGATAAACGAAAAGGTAAAATTTTATATGGTAAGTAATAGAGCTATTAGTTTTATTAAAAGTATCTCATATACTGTAAGTGTAAATATATTTTCGCTTGCTGTTTCTTTATTGACAGTAATTATTCTACCAAAAGTCATAGGTGTTACAGAATATTCATATTGGCAATTGTACCTCTTTTATTCATCTTATATTGTTTTTATTAGTTTAGGGTGGTGTGATGGTATTTATTTAAGATTTGGTGGATATGAATATGACGATCTTCCCAAAAGAGAACTTAATACTCAGTTTTACAGTATGGCTGTGTATTTGTTTTTTTCGATAAGTATCATTTTAACTTTTATATTTATTAATGATTTTGAAAATAATAAAAAGTACGTACTAATATCTACATGTTTTGGTGGTTTGATATATATTTGTCGAATTTTTTTTCAGTACATTCTCCAAGCTACTAATAAGATTAAAGAATATGCTAAGTTAATGTTGTTCGATAGAATACTATTTTGTGTGTGTTTATTAGCTTATTTTTTTACTGCTGATATTGAATTTGAAAAATTAATTATTATTGATATTTTGGTGAAATTAATAACTCTAATTTATGTGATGTTTGAATGTAAAGATATTATCTTTAGTAAATTGAAATCACTTAATAATGCAAAAACGGAATCAATTAAAAACATAACTGTAGGAATTAAATTAGCTTTAGCAAATTTAGCAGGGATACTTATTGTAGGAATTGTTCAATTGGGAATTGAATTGAATTGGAGTGTAGAGGTATTTGGTAAAATCTCTTTCACTTTAAGTCTTAACAATATGATGCTTGTTTTTATAAATGCTATTGGTTTAGTTATATTTCCTTTGTTGTGCAGAGCGTCCATTGATAAGCTCCCAGAGTTATATAAGTATTCCGTAACACTTTTATCAGTACCTCTATTGGGAATCATATCATTCTATTACCCTATCAAACTAGTTTTATCTCTATGGTTGCCCAATTATTCAGATGCCTTAGACTACATGGCCCTACTCTTTCCGATATGTTTTTTTGAAAGCAAAATGTCACTTATAATAAATACGTATATGAAAGTGCTAAGGAAAGAGAAGATTTTGTTATATATTAACTTAGTAGTTGTAATTATGAGTATTATTACAAGTACCTTGGTTTTTATTTTGTTACACAACTTAACACTCGCAGTGATTTCAATTACATTCCTTTTGGCTATTAGATGTATATTGGCAGAATTAATTTTATCGAAGATATTAAAAGTATCTTACAATAAAAATATGTTATTAGAAAACCTCCTATGTTTTATCTTTATTTTTCTTAGTTGGTTCATAGATTCATGGTTTTCAGTTATAATTTATTTAGGTCTATACACGCTACTTGTATATTTTAATAAAAAACACATCATAGAAACGGTAAAAAGTGTGAGGTTTTTTATTAGGAATTAATAAGAAACATATGTATAATTTTGTTGGAGTATGAGCCTCTCTGTTTTTAAATATATATTAAAGGAGATTTCAAGATGAAAGTAGTTTTATTAGCTGGAGGGTTTGGAACAAGAATTAGCGAAGAGTCACACCTGAAGCCTAAACCAATGATTGAAATTGATGGGATGCCTATTTTGTGGCATATTATGAAATCTTATTCTTACTATGGATTCAATGAGTTCATAATTTGTTGTGGTTATAAAGGTTACATGATAAAGGAATATTTTGCTGATTATTATTTGCATAGATCAGATATCACCTTCGATTTTACTAATAAAAATGAAGTTACTGTACATAGCAATCTTGCGGAGCCTTGGAAAGTTACTCTTGTTGACACTGGCCTTAACACTATGACTGGAGGTAGAGTAAAGCGTGTAACTGATTATATTGGGGATGAACCCTTTATGTTGACATATGGAGATGGTGTATGTGATATTGACTTAAACCAACTTCTCGATTTTCATAACTCTCACGGAAAATTGGCCACATTAACTGCCATTCAGCCTGGGGGCAGATTTGGAGTTCTTGGAATAAATGATTCAAATACTATCTCTAGTTTTAAAGAAAAATCTTTACAAGATGGTGGATGGATTAATGGAGGTTATATGGTTTTAAATCCTGAAATTTTGAACTATATAGAAGATGATAGTACTGTTCTTGAAAAATACCCTTTAGAAATGCTGACTGAATTGGGCGAACTTAAAGCTTATAAACATGATGGTTTCTGGCAATGTATGGACACAATGAGAGATAAAATGCTACTAGAAGAACTTTTGGAAAAAGGGAATGCTCCCTGGAAAGTGTGGTAAATATGGACTTATCATTTTATAGAGGAAAAAAAGTATTTATTACAGGTCATACAGGATTTAAAGGGAGCTGGATGTGTAAGGTTTTGATAATGAATGGGGCTGAAGTGATGGGATACTCCTTGAATCCTAATACAGCTCCAAGTTTATTTGAGATAATAAATCTGGAAAATAAAATAAATCACAGAGTAGGAGATATCCGGGATCTAGCAAGTCTCAGAAGTTCGATTGATGAATTTCAACCTGAGATAGTATTTCATATGGCAGCGCAACCTTTAGTTCGCGAATCTTACAAGAATCCAGTAGATACTTATGAAATAAATGTTATGGGGACAGTGAATATTTGCGAAGCTATAAGACATTGCCCAAGTGTTAAATCCTTCATTAATATAACTACGGATAAAGTGTATAAAAATAATGAGTGGGAGTGGGGATACAGAGAAAATGATGTAATGAACGGTTTTGACCCATACTCTAATTCAAAGTCTTGTAGTGAACTTGTCACAAGTAGTTATGGGAATTCCTATTTCAAATATATGAGTGAATTGGCTGTTTCAACTTGTAGAGCAGGTAATGTAATTGGGGGAGGAGATTTTTCAGAAGATAGAATTATACCAGATTGTATTAGAGCAGCTATGTCTGGCGAAGATATACAAATTAGGAATCCAAAATCTATTAGGCCATATCAGCACGTGTTAGAACCGGTAATTGCATATTTATTTATCGGAATGAGAACATATTATGATAAGTCTTTAGCTGGAAATTATAATATTGGCCCTAATGAGAAAGACTGCATAGAGACAGGTGATTTAGCCAATCTCTTTTGTAAGTCTTGGGGTGAAGCTTTGAAATGGGTAGATTTGAGTGATGAAAACAATGTTCATGAAGCGAATTTTTTGAAATTAGATATAGCAAAAGTGAAGAGTGTCTTTGGACTTGTTCCCATTTGGGGTATATCAGAGACTATTGAGAAAACTATTGAATGGGCCAAGGCTTATTATAATGGAGTAAATATAAACACATTAATGGAACAACAGATTATTTCTTACATGATGGAGAAGTGATTATATGCAAAAGAGAGCAATAGTTACCGGAGCAAATGGATTTATTGGGAGCGCATTAACAAATAACCTTGCAAAAAAAAATGTGAAAGTATTTGCAATTGTGAGAAATATATTATCAAATATTGAAATGATAATAGAACACGAAAATATTAATATCATCTATTGTGATCTTGATGAAATTCAACAAATAGAACAAATAATCCCTGATAAGAATATTGATGTTTTTTTCCACTTAGCTTGGGCAGGAGCATCTGGACCAGATAGAGCAAATCATGAGATTCAAATGAAAAATATATCAAATTCTTTAGAGTGTGCAAAACAATCGAAAATATTAGGGTGTAGCAAATTTATTGCAATTGGAACTATTGGTGAGTTTATGGCAGAGTTAGCACTTAAGAATAGTATAGTATCTGAAAATTTCACTTATGCTCTTAGTAAGAATTTTTATCATTCGTTATTGGATATTTATTGTTATAAAAATGATATTAATTATACATGGTGTACTTTGTCAGGAGTATTTGGAAAAGGTGATAAAACATCAAACATTATAAATTATACGATTCAAAAGTTATTACTAAATGAAACGCCTGAATTTACAAAAGCTGAACAATTTTTCGACTTTATTTATATTGAAGACTGTGTTGACTGTTTAATTCAAATTGGGTTTGATAATGGAACCGATAAGTACTTTTTTATTGGAGGACCTCGGCCTCTCCCGTTAAAGGAATTTCTCAAGAAAACAAGGAATGTGGTATCTCCCGAGTCTAAGTTAGGTTTTGGTATAAGAAAAGACGATGGAACAGTGTATCTAAAAGAATGGTTCACGATGGGTAAAACAATACAACAGCTTGGGTTTAGCCATAAATACACTTTTGAAGATGGTATTAAATTAACATTGGAGTGGATAAAAACAATGAATAAATAAATCAATGAAATGTTGATTTTTTTATTATTATAACATTAAGTAATAGTTGTCTTATGTTACTTATGTGTAACTTGTTTCAATATTTTCTGATATAATCATCTTTTGGTGTGATTAATTAAAATTTGTTAGGATTGTTTGAAATAATACATAACAAGTTTTTAAACTCAAGTTAGGAGGAAATTATGATTAATAAATATGAGTTTACATCAACAAATATAAATGGTCTTTTTGTAATAGATCCTTTTTATGCGAGCGATTATAGAGGGTTTGTAAAAAAAACTTTCGAAAAAAATATATTTTCTGAACAAGGAATTTTATTTGATCCTATTGAGGAAATGGAGACAACATCAAGTAAAGGTGTTATTAGAGGTTTACATTTTCAGACGTCTTACTCGCAAGCAAAACTTATCAGATGTGCGAGAGGGAGTATATTAGATGTTGCAGTAGATTTAAGGAAAGATTCACTAACGTTTTCAAAATATTATAGTACAATTCTATCGGCAGAGAATAGAAAGATGATGTTTATACCTAAAGGATTTGCACATGGGTGTTTATCATTAGAAGATAATACTACTTTTTATTACTTAAGTGATAGTAAATACTATCCTGAGTACGATGGTGGGATAGCTTGGAATGATGATGATTTATCTGTAGATTGGGAGTTCAACACGGAGAAGATTATACTTTCTGAGAAAGATGAGAATTTACCATCATTTAAAGATTTCTTATTAAAATATGGGTCTATTAGTAATGATTGAAAGATGTATTTAGAATGATAAAAAGACAAAGATTCAATTGATCTTTGTCTTTTTAAATTTTGATGCAAAGTTAATGAGTTTATCCGAGATGTTCCAAGGTCACCACTTTTAAAAGTTGACTAATAAGTTAGTGGGAAATTCTCTTTAAAGAATGAAACCTAAACCATCAGTTAAGTCCTCTTTCATCTGTTCTTTCTGTGAATATGTTATTCCTCCTTTTGTTGTCCAGTTCTTATCATACATTGGCCTTTTGTCCATTAAATCTTTGTTTTTTTCTATAAAATCTTCTAATTTCATTGAGATTTTTGCAGGATGACCGACTACTACACAATTATCTGGAATATCCTTTGTAACAACTGATCCAGCACCTATAATTACATTGCTTCCAATTTTAGTATTTGGAAGAATAATTGATCCTGCGCCCACATGTATGTTATTTCCAAAAACTACTCTCCCTATTTTTGTATAACCGATAAATCTCATAGTGCTAGCATCATGAGCTAATACTTGTACATTAGGTCCAAATCCTACATTATCGCCTATTTCTATTAGCCAACAATGAGAATAATCGAATCTACATCCACCCTGACGAGCAAAATTTTTCCCAACTTTCATTCCTGCTTTAATGTATTTATCTGTTGATATATCCCCTCTAATCGTATCTCTAAATTTCCAAAAATAATTAATCAGCAAGACGTATCACTTCTCCCCCAAATTTATTATTTACTTTATCACTTTTTAAAGAATTAGTTAAGGCACTTCACATATGAAATTCGACAAAATATGCAAAGAAATATTGGCTAGATTACATATTTTGTTTACTGTGATAAAAATTCGATTTCTTTATAGATTAAACTTATAAAATTGAGAAGCGAAAATGGCGGGGATCGAAGTGACATATGTAGAAGAGATTGAAAAGCTGACAACGGTCATGAAAGAAACGGAAAGTACGCGCATGTATGAAAGATATTAAGCTGTCCATTTGCATTTGAAGGGCCGGACTTTAAGCGAAATTACAGATATTTTGGGCAGGTCATCCCCTGATATTAGACAGTATTGGAAAAAATATTGCAAGCAGGGACTTAAAGGTTTTGAATTTGGTGGTTACTCCGACGGAATCGGAAACTTTATGACGAACATGAAGAACAGCTGAAAGATATCATGGCTAAGCAAATACCGATGTTGGATTTGAAGCGAAATACTCTTGGACGTTAAGAATCATCCGTGCATGGATCCTTCGCGAGTTCGGCGAGAAATATACACTAAAAGGAATCTCTAAAATGCTGAACCAACTTGTTTTAGCTACACTACACGAAAGCCACCTATACTCTGGTACGAGCCAATAAAGAGGAACAGAAACAAATACGCGAGGTCGCGTTACCTGAGCTTAATAAGCAACTTAACTAGGGAGAAATCGACCATATTTTATTTGAAGATGAATCCATGATCCTAGCCTATTTGGCTTTGCAGTAAAACTGGTGTCCGAAAGGACAACAACGCAAAATCCCAACTCATGGTGAGCATAAAGGAGCAAAACTGTTTGCTGCCATCCACTACAAAACGGGCCGTGTGACCCATCGAGAAGAAGAAAAGTTTGATGCGGTGGCCTTGGAAGTTTTTTAATAGATATCTTACATGCCTCGAAAGGCAAACTTGTCATGGTATTAGACAATGCCCACACTCATCATGCTGATGAAATTTAGCCTCACTGTGAGAGAATCCGAGACTTCAGCTTGTTTTTTATCCAAGTATTACTCTGAGACTAATCCTGTCGAAGGATTGTGGAAAGGCTAAAACAAGATGTCGTAAACAATATCTTTTTCATAAGTATTATGCCATCCGTATTCATGTCGCAGCTTTCATGAAACGAGTCAATCAGAGCTCTCTTAAATTGAGTGATCGGCTACTGGTTCGGGCGTAAAGATTTTCAGTTCAATCTATATAGTTTTAAAAAGCCTTTAATTCAGATTTGAACGATGTTTTATTCCTATCTATTTTTTGTTTAACCAAAACGGTGAAAAACTGAAAGATATACTTTCTCCTTCTTACCTTAACATTATAGTACATTCTATTTGATGAAGTTGATTAAGGATTAATCATTGACGCTGTATGATTACTAAGTTTCGGAAGCCAGTGAATAGTATTTGCTATTTTAGCAGATGATATTTATGTAGACGGAAAGAATTCGCTTTGTATGAGTTATGTTCTATCAGTGATCCAATAGTGCTTATGTTTCTTCTCAACAATAACGCTACGAAGCTGTCAGAATTGCTTGTCCAGGAGTTACCGGATATAATCACCGTATTCTAGTAATAGAAAAAGATATCTCTATAATGTGTGTTTGTCTGCTTGCACAGACCAGACTGAATAATAATATGGTCTTTATATCCGCGCATAAACCTGAAGAGAGTGTTTTTTTGAAAATATAAGTATTTATTCAGTTGAATATAACGGATCCACAAAAAAATTTAAGGTAGGTGAATTGTTGAAAGTTGCTTTATCTGCGATTAGAGTATATAACGAAGTGTGGGCGGTAAACGACAATATACTGCATTTATGCACTGTATTTATTTCTAGAGATCAATTTAATCTTATAATTAATACATTAGATCTTTTTTATGGAGACAAGTAACTTTTATTAGTGAGTAACTTCTATGCCTTTTATTAGTCAATTGATTTGGATATTAGATGGTAATTTGAATCATATGAATTAGTTGGGATTTATTTTAGTTAGGAGGAAAAATGTTAATGCAAAAAAAGCAAGCCTATGTTAAGTCAAATAGTTTCAAGAGAAGAATTTCCTTGATGTACTTGCCTATTCTATTAATTTTCATATTGTTTCTTTACGCTGGACGTTATCTGGACTATTTTCAATCTCCTAAAGATGCTGATGTTATCATCGTATTAAGTGGTAGCGGAGGACGTGTTGCACTAGCATCTACTTTGTATAAATGTGGCTATATATCCTACGTATTCTTATCCAATGTCAAAGCGATAAATAGTAGATCCGGCGACATGCACCAAACTGCCCTCGCCTTGGGCATCCCGGAAGAGGCCATCCTCACCGAAGACGAAGCCCAGAGCACCTACCAGAACGCCCAGTTCACACTCCCAATCATGAAGCAGCGCGGCTTCAAGTCTGCCATCGTTGTGTCTTCTGACTTCCATATGCGGCGGGTGAAATTTATCTTCGATCATGTTTATAAGAAGTCAGGGATTGAGCTGACCTATATAGGCTCCGACTCGGGCTATAATGCGAAGACATGGTGGAGTGACCGGAACAGCCGGGAGACTACTTTTAACGAATATACTAAGATGATTGGCAATGCCTTCGGCTATAATGGCCCGGAAGCGAAGAGTGCTTTTGAACAGATTAAACGCTGGTTCCGCCGGTAAGAGAATTCCGACAAAATCACTTATAATATTCTAGCCTCTGCATCCACAAAATGACAAACAAATAGTGCATCCCGGTCTATACTTAGAGGCAAATCTATTTATAGTCTGGGAGAGATGGACCATGCCTAATTATCATTTTAGGGAAATATGGACACCTTTGCAATGGATACAGATCAGGTTCTACCGGGATGATGCGGATCGGCTGTGGGTGAAGCGGGGATCGCAGCGGCGGCGGCTTTTAAGTAAACGGGGAATAGAAACGACGGAAACCTTACGAGACCACTAGGGTCTCTATTTTTTTGCCATAACCGGGAATCGTAATCTATTCACAGTAAAATCCAGTGAGAATGGCAAATGTGTTGCCCGCAGTTCACGGATTATACTAATCTGCAACATCCTACACTATTGAACATTGGGATAATGTGACATATTATTACATCTATAAAACAAATATATAATATTTGGATTCCAGTTAGGTGGTGTCTGCGTGGTCCCTACTACAAATATGATTCGCGATGCACTGGCGATGTATCTGTCGCAGAAGGGAATGTCCATTAATCAATTCTCCGGACAATCCGGAATTAATTCAGGAACGCTCAGCCGGATACTTAGTGGTCAGCAGCCAATTGCTATGAACCATCTGGAGCGAATCACTAAGGCGATGGATCTTCCAGAGGACTATTTCTACAGCTTATACGTGGATGAATGTTTCTATTACTCGTCACCAACCTGGCGGCGTCTGCGGCCTTTTCTTGTGCGGTCAGCTGCGCTAGGCCGTCTGGATTGCGTTGAACAGGTGGTTCAGAATCTGCTAGAGAATCTGGTCTATGCCCCTATGCTGTTCGAAGTAGCTGAAGGTCTGTTTCAAGAGGGGCTGTGGCAAGCTGCAGAATTGTTGTATAAGAATGTGAGTGCCAGTGAGAAGTATCAGAATTCCGAGAGACTCGCGGTATGCCAATACCGTCTATTCCGTATCGCCATTGGTGACGACCAGACGCGGAATTTGCAGGCGGCGCATCTCTTCGAATGCTACCTGGACCGGTTGGATGAAGCGGATCAATTGGATGGGTTGAAGCATTTGGGTCATGTCTATGGTTCAATGCATAAGTGGCATAAGGTGGATGAACTGGCGAAGAAGATGCTGCAATTAGCAACTATTAGCTATAATCTCCAGCGCCAGTCGGACCGTAGAGAGAGTAACGAGAAAAAAACCGAGAAACCCCTGTACTCCTACATCCTATACGGGCAGCTTATCCGTTCAACTGTGTGTGAGGAATTAGGAGACTTCAATTCGGCATTAGATTGGGTGTCCCTCTATATGGATGGAAGCTGGATACAGGAGGACAATGAAGAAGTGAAGCGGACTGTGGCTCAGTTCCAGGAGTGGGGGACCGCGAACAGTATGCTCTATCGGGTGATGGCAGGACAATATGAGGCCCTCTCTGAATATGTCGAATATATCTCCCTTCGAACAGATGAGATATTTATAGCTTTATACAATATTATCTCATCGGCTAACCGCTATGATTGGAATATTGATTATATTCTGGAGCGCTTTGCTGCCTATATTCCTTACCGGACAAATCTTGCAGAGTATGGCATTGTTCATAACAAACAAGTCATAGCCAACCAATACGCCAGATTTCTTGCTGAATTGGCATCCTATTATTTACATAACAAGCGCAAAGAAGGGATTATCTTCATCCTGCAAAGTTTGGAATCATCTGCTAGAATCAATAACGAGACTAACATCATCACATGTGTCAATCTGTTCGAACAGCATCGGCATCTGGCAGATGAAGAAGAGAAAGAGCAATACAAACTTCTAATTAGAGAGGTGCAGGACTTACATGAAAAGAAAATTGTTCAAGCTTCTAGCTTCCTGTAGTCTGGCTATTGCAATTATTGTACCTGTTGGTACTGTTGAGCCCGTAGCAAACATCAGTACTCAAATTCTTATTCAAACTATGGGGCACGGTTATGGTGATGGTTGATGCTTACCGGGCAGCAATAATTTAATCCGCGTACTAAGCAACGTTCCCGGAATACCGGGAACGTTGTTCTTTTAGTACGCCCAGCATGGGCGTCATCTTTAGGGTGAAAGTCCCGAACGGGGGCTGGCGAGCGCCTACCGTTAGCCAAGGGCAAGGGTGTCCACCGTGAGGTGGAATCTGAAGGAAGCCGGAGGCAAAAGCACGGGCCAAGGTACACGAACTGGATTTGAGGCTGTGTCAGTCGGATGAGTCACCTAAACATGACGAAATCCAAAGCCGCCAAGGGCTGGCGCGGTATACTCCAGTGGTCGCGGGCAGACAGATGACGTTCTTATCTGGGGAGACCTGTCAGATAAGCAAGAAAAAAAACTTGTAACCGTAGCTGAGAGGCTGCGCTGAACTGGCAGGAGTCAGCAGAAGCCATAGTACGTAAGCTGTTGCAACAATTTACGGAAGGGCTGAACCGAAAGGAGAGAGGAAAGCGATGCGTTCGCATGAAGAGCAACGACAGCAGAATATCTCGCAAGGGAGCTTGCGGCAAAGAGAAGCGGTGAAGCCGTCAGGGTATGCCGGAGCGCCGAGTTCTTCGTCGGCACAAGTCGTCCCTTCCTCTCGCGAAGACCAGAACAACTTGCTGGAGCAAATGCTCAAAGGAGATAACCTTCGACTCGCTTACAAACGAGTGGTGCAAAATGGAGGAGCGCCCGGTGTGGACGGTGTAACGGTAGCGAATCTACAAGTTTACCTGAATACGCACTGGACATCGGTGAAAACTGAACTTCTGACGGGAACTTACAGACCTGCGCCAGTCAAACGGGTGGAAATCCCCAAACCTGGAGGCGGTGTACGGCAGCTAGGCATCCCGACTGTGATGGACCGTTTCCTCCAGCAAGCACTTTTACAAGTCATGAACCCGATCTTTGACGCACAATTCTCGTGGTACAGCTACGGCTTTCGGCCGGGGAAGAGCGCGCATGACGCCGTTAAACAAGCCCAAAGATATATCCAAGGCGGCCTCAGATGGGTCGTGGATTTGGATCTGGAGAAATTCTTTGACAAGGTAAACCACGACATGCTAATGGCAAGAGTGGCGCGGAAAGTGGAGGACAAAAGAGTGCTGACGCTAATCCGTGCTTACTTAAACGCCGGAGTTATGGTGGATGGAAAATGGGAGCGTAGCCGGGAGGGAACGCCACAAGGCGGTCCGCTTAGTCCGCTTCTAGCAAACATTCTATTGGATGATCTGGACAAGGAACTGACCGGGCGAGGTTTGCGATTCGTACGCTACGCGGACGACTGTAATATCTTTGTGGCGAGTAAACGAGCAGGCGAGCGTGTCATGGAATCGGTAAGTCGGTTTGTAGAAGGAAAGCTAAAACTGAAAGTAAACGGGGAGAAAAGTGCGGTAGCGAGACCTTGGCACCGAAAGTTCTTAGGATTCAGTTTCCTGAGCCAGAAACAGGCAACGATTCGGATTGCTCCGAAGAGTCTCGCAGCTTTTAAAGGGAGAATTCGAGAGCTAACGAAACGTACCTGGTCCATTTCCATGGAAGAAAGGATTTACCGACTGAACCGCTATCTGATGGGTTGGCTCGGTTATTTCCGTCTAGCCTCGGCGAAGACACACTTCCAAACACTGGACCAGTGGATTCGGAGGAGACTTCGAATGTGTCTGTGGAAACAGTGGAAACGAGTACGTACACGAATCCGCGAGCTTCGAGCACTCGGGGTTCCAAAGTGGGCTTGTTTTAAGATGGCCAACTCGCGGCGAGGCGCGTGGGAAATGTCCCGGAACACGAATAACGCCCTTTCGACTTCCTATTGGGAAGCAAAAGGGCTGAAGAGTTTACTTTCACGCTATCTGGAACTTTGTTAACCTTTTGGAACCGCCGTATGCGGACCCGCATGTACGGTGGTGTGAGAGGACGGGGGCTTGCCGCCCCCTCCTACTCGATTACAGAAATTAATATTCTAGCCTCACCATCCACAAACCGACAAACAAACTAGGTATCCCGGTCTATAATTAGAAGCAAATCTATTTATAGTCTGGGAGAGATGGACCATGCCTAATTATCATTTTAGGGAAATATGGACACCTTTGCGATGGATACAGATCCGGTTCTACCGCGATGATGCGAATCGGATGTGGATTAAACGGGGGAAACAGCGGAGGCAGCTGCTTCGCAAACGGGATATAGAGACGACAGAGACCTAACGAGACCTGAGGGGTCTCTATTTTTTTGGCTTCAAGTGCACTTCATTCCCTGTACCTTACACATACACGCAAAAATGTTATGGAAGGCTACACTTTGGAGGGATGGCGGATCTTGGATTTCACTCTATACTCTAGTTGAAATACATATGAACGGAGAGGAAGGTGAAGGGTTGAAGCCATATGATTATTCCTTGGATGCGATTAAGGGGATTAGCTGTATTTTGATGATTATTGCGCATATTCCGCTGTACTTCTACGGCAATGAACGGGTGTTCCAGATTGTTGCGGGTGTGGCCCCTGTCCTGTTCTTCGCGGTCTCAGGTGTGACTACTACGTTGCAGGTGAAGCGGCGCAGCTTCAGTTCCCTGCTCGGCTTCTATGTGCTGTTCGCGGTCATAGGGTTCGCCTACAATCTGATGTGGAGACCGGATGTACAGGCTTTTCGCATCATGGATGTTCCCCAGATCATCGCGCTTGGCGTCCTCAGTGTCTATTTGCTGGAAAAATATCTTAAGCCCCCGCTCTATCTGTATCTGCTGCTGTCGCTGGCCGTGTTTGCAGTACATTCGTTCATCGGGCACCGGCTGCCGGACTTTCCGCTTAAATCTGTTGTGTTCACAGAGACGGTCGGGTTTACGTATTTTCCCTGGCTGTTTGCTTTCTTGGCGGGAGTCTTTGCGTACCGGGCCAGTAACCGGGTGAACCTCATCCTGACTTTGGTTGCCGCCGCACTGCTGGGGATTGTAAGTTACGGTGGCGTGAGTGAGGCGGATTACGTGAAATATAATATGTCCATGCCCTATCTGCTGTTGTCTATGACTGTGCTGTTCGGGGCGTTCTCTCTCTTCCGAAGTATCAAAAGCTATGCTCCCGCAAGTCCGCTGCTGTATGTCGGCAGGCATTCGCTGCTGTTTCTGTTTACCCATCTGTTCCTGATCCTCGCGTTTGACCGGCTGGGTCTTGGCCGTCTGCACATTGTGCTGATATGGGGGCTGGTGCTGATCTGCACCTATGTTGGCATACATATTTTGCTGTGGCTTAACCGCTTCATCGCGCAGTATTTGGAACACCTCCTGCCATGGGGGATCATCGTCATTGGTGTAATTGCCATTCCGCTCGTGATCCCGAACAGGGATCTCATCATCCTGATGGAGGCGGCGCTGGGTATGCTGTTCGCCATGAATTATAAGCAGCTCTCCAGCCTGATGTCGGCAAGTGCGTCGGCGCGGCGGGAGCCAGCTCTTCCAGAGGTTGTGCGGGAGCGGGCTTGATTGCTTTTTGCTCGGCATAAGCGGAATTGCTCCGTGATAGGTATAGAAACGATAGAGACTTTTTGAGAATGAAATCTTGCTCATATGACGATGGGAACCTGAATGTTTCCGTCGTTTTTCGCTGCTCATTTACAATTTTTTTGAGCGAACATTTGTTCTTTTTATCATATACGAATCCAGTAAAATGGAATATAATTACATGGGACAAGTTGTATTTTTTGAAACGGGAGGCGATAGAAATATCCATACCGCATGATGAAGCTTTTAAGAAGCTGCTGGAGACGTTCTTTAAGGAATTTATTGAATTGTTTTTTCCTGAGCTGGATTCTATGCTTGATTACAGTGAAAGCCGGTTTCTGATGCAGGAATTGTTGGTGGACATCGTTGGCGAGGAAGCACGGGAACTGGATTTGCTGCTGGAGATCCGCTACAAAGGGCTGGACGGTTATATTCTAATCCATCTGGAGCCGCAATCGTATAGAGACACACAGTTTCACGAACGGATGTTTATTTACTTCAGCCGTCTATTCGAGCGCTACCGGAAAGAGCATAAGCTGATTATTCCGATTGCGGTTTTTACTTCAGACGAGATCAGGGAAGAGCAGGACACATTGGAAATGAGTATTCCGGAGCACCAAATCCTGCGTTTCCAGTTTCTAAAGGTGGAGCTGCGTAAGCAGAACTGGCGCCAATTTATTAATTCGGATAATGCAGTGGCTGCTGCGTTACTAGCCAAAATGGGTTATACTACAAGAGAAGCGAGAGAAGTACGCGGGGAGTTCCTGCGAATGTTCATGCAGCTAAAAGCACATTTGGATCAGGGACGGCTGGCGCTGATTATGTCCGTGGCAGATTTGTATTTCAAGCCGGATCGGGCACAGGATGAAGAGATTCTAAGAGAATTAATGAAACAATACCCGGAGGAAGGTGAAGCAATAATGGAGTTGATGCCAGCCTGGAAACGTTGGGGATACGAAGAAGGAATAGAAGAAGGAAAAGAAAAAGGAAAAGAAGAAGCCCAAGCGGAGATTATCCGTAAATTGCTGCTTCATGGATTTACTCCGGAAGCTGTATCCAAAGCCGTTGAGTTACCACTGGATGAGATTAAGAAGCTGATGTAAGAGAGCTTTCTGAATAGATATATATCTATAATAATCTATAGAAGACCTTGGTGAGTGAGAGTACCCAAGGTCTTCTTTTCGTTGTATAGGAAAATCAGTACGTTTATCCACCCGTTAGTGTAATAGCATTTCTGCCATCGGGCTCAGAGGTCGATTGTCTACTACCCTTCCCCCTCCTCCCGCTAATCAGCAAGCTAAGCACCGGGACCTTCTGAATCACCAGGTTCAAGGCGAGCGATCCGGCTACTGCAATTATAGTGGTCGGCAACCAGCCCAGATAGGTCCCCAGCACATAATGTTCGAGGAAGTTCAGCAGCAGGATGAAGACGCCGTAATGGAAGATCAGGATGACCAGGGATTCTTGGCCGATGTAGGTCAGGAGGGCCGCGAATAATTTGGACTTGGACAGCAATTGGGTGCCTTTGATGGCGAGCAGGCTTCCGGCGATACCGGCGAGGTAGAAGAGGAGCAGGTTGCCGTACACCCGGTTATTCATATCGACATAGGAGTTGAAGTAGGCGGCAGCCAGGAAGATGAACAGCAGGATTAGCGTATTCAGATTGAAAATTCGGATATTGCTCAGTGCCTGATGCTGCTTCAGCTTATAGCCGATGAACACATAGAGCTGGGCCACGAGGGCCACATCGATGTTCCAGGGCAGGAAGATGACCCGTCCCAGGCCGTAGCCGGTCAGGCTTAAGGCAAGCATGATTCCGAGCTGGAGCTGCCAGGAGCGTGTGTGTATGTAGCGCATGGTGATGCAGAAGACGATCTGTGTGACGAACAGGCAGGTCAGGAACCAGATGGGGATGTTCAGCAGCAGTCCATCGGAATAGTTGCCGTAGAGGAGGGCGGCCAGCGGCTGGACCCAGCCAACACCCGGACTATGGTCGCTGGCGAGCATCCGCAGGAGTGCCCAGAGGCAGTAAGTCAGCAGCCCGGCTGTGAAGTAGGGGAGGACGAGAGTCAGGAGCTTGGTCCGCAGTAATAGCTTAAGGTTGTCAAAATACCTGGAGGCGCTGAATAAGTAACCGGAGACGATGAAGAACAGCGGGAGGCGGAAATCTCTGAACATATCGTTCAGTACAGCTGGAGTCAGGCCGGCATGTCCAACGACGACCAGCAGGATGGTGATGCCGCGGACCATATCGATAACTTTCAACCGTGTGGTCTTCGGCGTACTGCCATTTCCTGCAGATAATGAAGGCTGTGATGCTTGCATGGGGTGACATCTGCCCCCTTCCATAGGTGTGTTATAGCCTACGATATCGGATATAAGTGGCAGGGACAATGGTACAAAATAGTTATTTCTATATACTACCTCAGCTGGTTGTATATTCTTCATTGATACATATCCGTCCTGCTCCGGGCAGCAAGGAGCTCTGCGCTCCTTGCCTGAGGGGGCAGAGAGAATCAGCGGTGGACCGTCTCCTGGAAGAGAGCCGTGAGCTGGCAGAGAACAGAGCCTACAAAGAAGCGCTGCTCTTCGCCGAGCTTGCCCACTATATGGATCCCGGCAATCCGGCTGTGCAGCAGCAGCGCAGCCTGGCTCAAGGGGAAGTAAGCTGCTCCTGGAAACCGACCGGCTGATCAAAGACAAAGGCATGTACCCGGGCGTACAGGCCAAAGCCTATGATTTCTTCACCGCGGAAGGGTATAGGCATCCGGCAGAGAGGCTGGTTCAGGCTCCTCCGGATGGTATGCGGCCATCCGGCGGGGCAGAATACGGTGACTATTTCATGACTGAAGGCATCCGGCAAATGAAGCGTAAGTACCCGCACGTGTATAAGTCTTATCAGCAGCTATGGGACAAGCTGATGTCCTAAAAGCGTATAAGGGCCGTGGATCAATGCTGATCCACGGCCCTTATACATTCTGGTGAATTGAGTGTTAAGAGTTCAGATTCACCCGCTCTGGAATTACAAAAGAAACGGTGGTGCCGACTCCTAGCTGGCTGTGAATGACCAGTCCCTGGCCATACAGCTGTGTCAGCCGCCGGTTGGTATTCAGCAGTCCGATGCCGCGGGAAGGCAAGCCGAGTCTGCTGTCGTCCAGCAGATGACGAACCTGCTCATCGGGCATCCCTTTGCCGTTATCCTCTACTTCAAATGATGTGTACCCCTGCCGGCGGTGAATGCGGATATGCAGCAGGCCGCCGGCCTTCCGGCTCAGCAGGCCGTGTCTGACCGCATTCTCGACCAGCGGCTGGAGGGTGAGCGGCGGGAGGAGCAGCTCGATCCCCGGTTCCACATCCCATTCGATCTGCAGGCGTTCGTCAAACCTGGCCTTCTCAATAAACAGATAGGACTCGACCAGCTCCAGCTCATGGGACAGTCCGACCCGCTGCTGCGAGTTCATATAGTCGAAGCTAATTCGCAGATAGGAGGAGAACGCCTCTCCGAGATCACGCATCTTCGGGAGATCGAATTCACTTAAGGCCAGCAGTGCGTTCAGCGTATTGAACAGGAAGTGCGGCTGAATTTGCGCCTGCAGGTATGCAGCCTCCAGCCGCAGGCTCTGATTAATAGACTGCTTCAGTCCGGTCAGGGAGCGGACCCGGTATTTCAGCTCCAGAGCATCCACAGGCTTCGCGACATAATCATTGGCTCCGGATAAGAATCCTGTATAGATATCCACCGGCTGATTGCGGGCAGTGAGCAGCAGGATCGGCAGCTCCGAGACAGAGAAGCGCTGCCGGGCGATCCGCGTTAGCTCGTAGCCGGACATGTACGGCATCATGACATCGGCGATCAGCAGGTCCCAGGGTTCGGTGCCGAGCAGCTCCAGGGCTTCCTGGGCGCTGGTGACCGTGACCAGCTGATGCTGTTCATCCGAAAGTATGCTGGCGAGCACCTTGAGATTGATCGGGTCATCATCTACGGCGAGAATTAGAGTCTTGGCTGTCATGGAGGTGTCCTGCAGCTGAGGGAGAGAAGGGATCTCTTGTGATGCAACTGCAGTGATACTGCTGGTATCAGACTGCCGGAATAACAGTCCTCCCTGTTCAAGCAGCAGGTCTTCCATGTCGGGGCTGTCATTCATCCTTGCAGCCGCGGCCTCTTCCGGCACATGCCGGACCTCAGAAGCAGATGCCAGGGGAAGGGTGAAGGTGAACACGGACCCCTTCCCGGGTTCGGAATCCACGGTAAGGTCTCCGCCGTGAAGCTCTGCCAGCTGCTTGCTGATGCTTAAGCCGAGCCCGATCCCGCCTCCGTCATTGATGCCCTTACTGCCTTGCTCATAAGGCGAGAAGATCCTCGCTTGTGTCTCCTTGTCGATGCCTATACCGGTATCGGACACGCTAATCCTTGCGGTTTTGCCTGTAACCTCGGCAGATATCGTGACTGATCCGGCCTGCGTGTATTTGATGGCATTGCGCAGCAGGTTATAGAGAATCTGCACAATCCGCTTCTCATCACCCCAGACGGGCGGCAGGGAAGCGGGTAATTCGTTACGCAGCTGCAGCTGTTTACTGTCCGTCATGAATTCAAACATATTCAGAATTCCGGTTACGAGCGGCCCGATGGCCAACGGTTCACGCTGTAATACAATCCGCTTCTCCTGCAGACGGGTCACATCGAGCAGATCATTCAGCATATGGGACATCCGGCGGCTGATGGTAATAAGCAGCTCCAGATCCTGGTAGCTTTGATGATCCAGGAGGGATTTCTCCTTCGCTGTTACGGTTTGGGCGATGCTGATGATGCCGTGCAGCGGTGTTCTGAGTTCATGTGCGGTATTCGCCAGGAACTGATCCTTCAGATGATCGCTTTCCTTCAGCTGCTGGTTAAGCAGCAGGTTCTCCTCTGCATTGCGGAAATACCGCTTGAACCAGTAAGCGGAGAAACCGATGATGGCCACGATGACATCTACCGGATAATACAGAATACTTGCCTTGCTGCTCGATTCCAAGGAACCGCCAAGGACACTGGAGCCGATAGCCGCGGCGGCAAACAGCAGAAATACGGAGTCCTGCTCCTGCCGGGCGACCATTCGGCCAATGGAGTACACGACTCCTGCGATCGGAAGCAGGTAGAGCACTGAGAAGAGAGGCCTTGCATATACAACATACTGCGCAGGCAGTACAAGTACATAGACGGTGTAGAGGCACAGGGCAAGGAGGTAACCTTTGAACAAGCGGCCCGGGCGCTCCTGTGCGGAGAAGCTGCGGGTCAGCAGCAGCATGAACAGGGAGATCGCAGGATAAGCCAGCATTTTGAGCTTCAGCGCCCAGGTATAGTTGATCGGCAGCCAGAGCAGCAGCAAGGTATCATTATCGGTCACTATTGAAGCACCTACCGCCAGGAGCAGCAGGCAGAACACCAGGAACGCTTTTTGCCGGCGGTTGAAAAAGAACAGGATGCCTGCATACATCGCATGCAGCAGCATGATCACAAAAGTGACCATCTGGAAGCCGATAGAATACATCCGTTCTGTATCCACCGCTGCCTGGGAGCCGAAACGGATGGAGCGGACAATCCCTCCTTCGAGCGGGTGATCGTAATTGGCTGCACGGACCAGCAGCGTGATCTCCTGCTGTCCTGCCGCATTATAGGCCGCCGTATAGGAAACAGCCTTAGGTTTGTAGTCCTGGCGGCTCACGGCCGGTTGCCCGAAGCTGCCTTCGGTCTGCCCGTTAATCTCAATGCTGGAGGCCGCCTGGATACGCTGAATCCAGAATCCGTAAGGCTTCTGCAGCGACGGGTCTACCAGTATACGCAGCCTGTAAGTGCCGTAGCCGAAGGAGGAGTGCCCCTCTTCAGGGAAGCCGCTGCTCCAGTCGCCGGGAACCTGCACAACCTGCTGCGCATCCGGGGGTTGTCCGGCGAAGTTCTCATAGGTGAGGAATTGGCCGGGATAGAATTCCCATTCACCATCCAGCCGTACAGACCGGGAGTTCTCGAAGTCCCAGCCCCGCATATCCAGGACACCCTGCTTCGCTTCCGGATGCTCAGGCGCCTCATATGCGTTGAACCACAGATAACGTATGCTGATCAGGAGGGTCAGATATAACAGCAGCAACAGAGCGTGCTTGAGATTCAATATGCTTTTAGTATGGATCATGGTTTGCTTCGGTAAGTTAGTCTTCATCATACGTTCTCTATTCGACATGTTTCGGGGTTATCCTGCCGGGAAATGGCGGGTGCCTGCTTTACCCCCATACCCCGACAAGCAGAATGCCGCCGAAGATGACTACTGAGCACAGAATCCGCCGTAAGCCCTGCTGCTCTTTCAGCAGGAGGATGCCCAGGAATGTAGCGAATATGGTCCCGATCTCCCGCAACGGGCTGATATGGGCGAGCGGCGCCTGCTGCAGCGCGAAGAGGAACAGCAGATACGAGCCCGGATTCAGCACGCTTCCCAGCAGGATGGTGAACTTGTTGCTCTTCCACTCCTCCAGCAGCTTGCGCGATTTCAGGACTGCCGGAGTCAGACCGGCGACAAAACCGATATTGGTGACCTCAAGCAACGCGAGCGGAGACATATGCTGGAGGTTCAGCTTATCGACGAATACATAGCAGGTTGTGCAGAGTCCCACGCAGAGCGCCATAAGAATCGGCGTATATCCGGACTTCCGGGAGGCGGCAGATGTGGATGCAGATAGGGATGCGGATGAGCTTCTGGAGCCCAATCCGCTGAGCACTGCGAATCCTCCGAGCATGAAGGCAATACCGGCCCACCCATAGACAGACAGCGATTCGCCCAGAAAAAGAACACCGATCAGCGGGATGAGCAGCGTGCTCGTCCCCCGCATCACCGGATATATCTGTGATAAGTCACCCATCTCATAGGTTCTGGATAAAAGCCAGGAATATAAGGCCTGCAGCGCTACAGACAGCAGCAGCAGGGCATAAGCTCCGGCTGTAAGCGGGTGAGTCCACAGCTCGGTTATTAGGATAGGGAGCAGCAGAATAGTAGAGATCATCATGATCGACCACAGGAAGATGCTTTTGTCCCGGCTTCTTTTGGTGAACATGCTCCACACCGCGTGACACATTCCGGAAGCCAGAACCAAAAGAATTGGCAGCAGCATTAAAATTCAACCCCTTAAGACATGATTAGTGTTCTGAATCAGCGGCAGGTACAGGGGGATGGGAGGGTTGTTCCAGCAGAGCCGTGCCATCCTCAAGCCGGAGCCAAGTCTCGAACTGCTTATCGCCCTCAGTCAGCCGGATGACACGTGCACCCCGCATGAAGCCTTCCCGCCCGTAAGTATTGTAACCGGTGGCCCGGCCATAGCTGAGCCGGATGCCATGCAGGCTGCCGGTGAAGTCGTTAATATGATCATGTCCGCAAAAAGTACCTGCCACATCGCCCATTTCCACCATAGCTGTGAAGAGTCCCGAATTAAGCACCGGAGCACAGACCTGCTCGAATTTATGGCCGTAGCAGGTCTGCGTGGACCACATCTCGGCATATTCCGGCAGCGGGATATGGAAGAATGCCAGCGCAGGCAGCTTGGCCTCACCTGCCTGGGGATTCAGCCGTGCAGATTGCTCTGTCAGCCAGCGGATCTGACTCTGCCGGACCCAGTTATAGCCGGGAATCTGCGCAAGCCCGGAGTAGGCACCGGTGTCCAGCATATAGAGAATAGCGCCCGCCCTGGTGCCGGTGCCCGCAATCTCAAGCGTATAATTCCCAGAACCGGCCAGCTCTGCCGGACCTGGTTCAGCCAGGCAGTGGGGATGCTCTAGTGCAATATCCATCAGCTCACTATAGGAGACACCTTGCTCGGTATCATGATTGCCGAAGACGAAGGCCCACGGAGTACCGCTCTTCTCTATAGCGGACACAGCCTCCCGGAACGCCTGCTTGGGCTGCTCGCATGCCTTCTCTCCTTCCGGGACAGGTCCGGTATAGATCAGATCACCTGTGAAAATAACGAGATCCGGCTGCTCCGCTTCCATCACGCGTTCCATAAGCTCCCGCGTCCGCTGATCCTCCGCTCTTCCATCCATCCAGTGAAGATCGGTGAATTGTACGATGGTAAAGGTTCCATCCTGGCGGAATGATAATTTATGCTTCATGTGAAAATCCCCTCTCTGCCTGAATAAAGTTATGAATTTAGTTCGTTAGATGTTCAAGTGCTTTTGTGTTGTTTTATATTTTATTATGTTGTTTCATGTTGATTTTAGGATGATAATCCGTTTCTGTCAATCTATAATTGGATAGATTGCACTTTCTGCAATAGAATTCGTTCCAACCGGCGTGAAATCTCATTCTGCTGTATTTCATACAACTGATTCCTCTAATTTCGCTCCAAAAGACCTCTTTTACAAAATTCTAGTGTACAGAGTGCAACAGAATCTATTATTCGGTGGAATTAGGGGTTATCTGCTGCAGAAAATGCAGTAGAACTATAATTGGAAGTACGACCGGTGCGGAACCTTACTCCTGCTTGAAGCAGAGCGTTTTCTCGCTTCGCAGGCTTTAACTGTATTTTGTACAACTAAAGTTGCCGGATGCGGTGCGCCAGAGCATTTTAACTGCACTCTATACAATTAAATAGCCCGCCATTCCCTGAATGATCGCCACACGCTATGTTTAGTTGTACAGAATACATTTTTCGCAATAAATTCACGCTTTAGCTTACCTTTAATTGTACGAAATACAACTATTCAATGAATCGCCACCTTCGATACGTACGCAAACAGCAGGCATATGTGTGAACAGAAGATAATGACGCTAAGTGCAAGGAAACATGGTGGGGTAAGAAACTTAAGGAATTAAAGTTTCTGATGCGTAAGCGTAAGCAGATACACCCGTCCATCAGAGAAATCTTTTGATAAAAGCAGCTGCATTGACAAGTGGGATTCGGGTCCATATACTGAGGAAATCAACAACAATACACTCAAAACAACATTACATATACGTATGGATAACCTAAATCGGATAAGGCAATTAGCATTCGCGAACGCGAGTTCACTATAACTGGAGGAATCATACATGTCCCTGACCTATGAAGAACGCAGGCAGACCATCCTCTCCCAGCTGGAGCTGGAGGGGAAGGTGCAGGTGCATTTTTTGGCTGAGCGGTTCGCTGTAACCACAGAGACGATCCGGCGTGATCTCGACCGGCTGGAGAAGGAAGGGCGTCTGCGCAAGGTGTATGGGGGAGCCGTACGGATTCGTTCCGGGAATAATGAACCCACCTTCATGAAGCGTTCCCAGATGAATCTGACGGACAAGCAGGCCATTGGCAGGCTCGCGGCTTCGCTTATTCAGGATGGCGAGACAGTAATCCTCGACAACGGGACGACCACGCTTGAGATCATGCGTCAGCTTACAGACCGCGCCCATGTGACGGTCATTACCAACTCGGTCCCGGTCCTGAACTGTGCGCTGGAACAGTTTCAGGGAAAGATTATTTTTGCCGGGGGTGAGGTGAATGCCGCTTATCAGGCGGCTGTAGGCATCACTGCTCATGAGCTGCTGGGCCAGTTCAAGGTGAATAAGGCTTTTATCTCTGCCGGAGGTCTGTCACTCTCGGAAGGAATTACCGATTATCATCTTGAAGAAGCACTCATCTCCCGCAAAATGATGGAACGGGCCGAGGAATCGATTCTGGTCGCCGACCATTCGAAATTCGGGGTCACTACCTTTGCGCAGATTGCCCCGATGGAACATATCTCCATGGTTCTGACCGACAGCGGCTGCTCAAGAGAATGGAAGGATACCTTTGCCCGGCTGGATATAGAGCTGCTGACAGGGTCATAACATACAGGAGCATAACTTACAGAAGCCGCATAGAAAATTCAAAAAAGCGCCAATCCTCTTACACCCTAAGGTGAGGAAGATTGGCGCTTTCTGGTGTGCCGCCAGCTATAGGCGGCTTTCTGGTGAATAGCTAGCTGGTTATAGACAGCTGTCTAGCAGTGCTCACCTGTCTGAAGCAGTGCTGCACCCGCCTGAAGCCAGGTGCAGCTATCTAAATGCAGCCCAAATCAGCATCTCAGCCGATCCAGATCCGCTGCGTAGCGTGATCGCCGGAGTTCCGGCCGATCATTATGTCGAAGTCTCCGGGCTCGAACACAAGCTCATCGTCCTGGCCGTAGAACATCAGCATCTCGCGGGTGATCTCGAATGTGACAACCTGCTTCTCATGCGCGGCGAGGGTAACCTGCTTGAAGCCCTTCAGTTCCTTCACCGGACGGACCACACTTGCCGTAACATCGCGGATATAGAGCTGGACGGTCTCCTTGCCGGTAACCTCCGAAGTGTTCTCTACCTCAATGGAGGCGAGCACCCGGCCATCAGCCGCAGCTTCAACGATGAAGCTGCTGTAAGCAAAGCTGGAGTAGCTCAGGCCATAGCCGAAGCAGAACAGCGGATCATTCGGGATATCCAGATACCGGGTTACATAACGCACATTCGGATACTGGGGATCATACGGGCGTCCCGTCTGATAAGCATTATAATACACAGGAATCTGTCCCACAGAGTAAGGGAAGCTCATGGACAGGCGTCCGGACGGATTATAATCGCCGAACAGCACATCCGCAATGGAATTCCCCGACTCGCTGCCCAGGAACCAGGCTTGTACCAGCGCGTCGCTTGCATCAAGCACTGGCGCAAGCTCCAGTGGACGGCCGCTGAATACGATAGTGACGACAGGCTTGCCGGTATCCTTCAGACGCCGGATCAGCTTCTCCTGGTTTGCGGACAGCCGGAGGCTGGCTTTGCTGCCGCCTTCCCCGGTATCCTGCTGGTTCTCGCCGACAGCGGCAAGAATGACATCGCAATCCTTCAGCTGTTCGAAGGCCTCCTCAGCGTGGTCTTCCACATCGAAGACCCCCTCCAGCATGCTTCCCAGCTCGCCAGTCATTGCTGTAGTAATATCTGCTGCCGGGATTTTGCCGGTGATGCCGGTGTAGAGAGAGACTGCCGGATCTTTCTCGGCACCTGCCCAGCCGCCCAGTACATGAATAGAGGTGGCGAATGGACCGGCCAGACCGAGCTTCATCCCCGGCTTCAGCGGCAGCACTTCATTCTCGTTCTTCAGCAGCACCACCGAGCTTGCACCGAGTTCACGTGCAGCCTGCAGATGCTCAGCGCTGGGCTTATCCGCTTCGTCTGTCACCGGATCAGCGTCCTTGAACGGATTGTCGAACAACCCGAGGGCATCCTTCAGCTCCAGTACCCGGGTGACGGCTTCGTCGATCAGGCTGATATCAAGCAGCCCTTCTTCGACCAGCGCGGCCCCATGGTTCAGATAGTGGGTGGACATCATCTCGATATCCAGGCCTGCGGCAAGGCTTTTGTGGGCGGCTTCGCGGCCATCCTGTGCAGCGCCATGGGGCACCAGTTCATTGACAGAGTTGAAGTCGGCGATGGTGACGCCGTCAAAACCCCATTCCTCCCGCAGAATTCCGCGGAGCAGCTTGCTGTTGCCGCTGGCCGGAATACGGTCAATGGAATTGAACGCGGCCATGACCATGGCGACACCGGCATCTACTGCAGCTTTATAAGCCGGCAGATAGAATTCGCGGAGTACACCGGCGGACATATCCACCGTGTTGTATTCACGGCCGCCTTCAGGCGCGCCGTAGCCGGCGAAATGCTTCACACAGGCTGCGATCCGCCCCGGCTCCTTCAGGTCTGTCCCCTGATAGCCCCGGACCATGCTCTCGGTCACGCGGGCGTTCAGGTAAGGGTCCTCACCGGAGGTCTCCATCACCCGGCCCCAGCGCGGATCGCGCACGAGGTCAGTCATGGGGGAGAAGGTGACATGAATACCGGCAGCGGCGCTCTCTCTGGCTGCGATTTCAGCGAAGCGTTCGATGGCTTCAAGGTCGAAGCTGCTGCCCATCGCCAGCGGAATCGGCAGGATAGTCCGGTAGCCGTGAATGACATCCGCCATGAAGAGCAGGGGAATCTTCTGGCGGCTGGATTCCAGATGCCGGGTCTGCAGCTCAATGACATTCCGTGCGCCAATGCCGTTCAGAACGCTTCCGATGTTCTCCATCACCTGCGGCTTGATGTTCAATTCTTTGAATGGACCCGTTAAATCCACGGTATCATCCAGACCCCAATAGTAAGGACCGAGCTGGGTTAGCTGGGCCATCTTTTCGTCTAGTGTCATATCGTTCACGAGATCTTGGATAAACGGTTTAGTCATGGCTAACTCCTTCGTTAAGCGTACTGAAAGTTATCGTCTGTATATATTATTGTGCCAAATAGATATGCAGTTCATCACCAGGCAGTGTAAGCAGGTTGTTCTTGGCGATGCTTACGGCACCCGGGCGGTACGGATTGGACAGGACCTGGCCGGTAACCGCTACTCCCGCTGCATGCAGCTCCGGAGTACGGGCCGGGCCTGAGCCGATGTGATAGACAAAGGTTAACGGACGGCCGAAACACTCGTAAGTGAAGCGCAGTCCGTCAAGGCTGGCCGGCAGCACCGGATCAATGATCAGCTCTTCATCGCTGAAGCGGATACCCAGAATAGCTGAGATGAGCTGATTGAGATAGATTCCGGGACCGCTGGAATACAGGCGCCAGCCGCCTTTGACTTCTACACTGCCGTCGCGCAGCTGATCGAAGTTCTGCTGATAGCTGTAACGGTCAGGGAAATTCCCGTCCGAGCTGCTGAAGTACATATTGCTCTGGCGCAGCTGGGCATTTGGGACGCTCTGCCGGATGTTGATCGGATTGATTTGGAACAGGCCTTCCCAAGCGCGGTCAGCTTCGCCAAGCTTGGCGGAAGCTTCGAGATAGCGGATATGGGCATGCACATACTGCAGGCTGATCTCGCGGCCGACACTGGCGGCTTGCTCGGCACGGCGGAAGATCGTACTTACGCCGCCTTCATAGCGGGCGGGACGATCCATCAACCGCACGCCATCCGGGTGATTCAGATACTCGTCAATCAGGCGGAAATTGGCAACCGCCTGTTCCGGGGTGACCAGTTCAGCGATGATACTGCGTGTCATCGGCAGTAACCGGTACTTAATACCCGTCTGCTGATCCAGCGGATGAAGCATATAATCAATGCTTCCGTCTTCCTGGAAGTAAGCGAAGCCGGCAATGACGCCATCCTTGATCAGCAGCGTCCGGAAGGATTCCTTCATCTCTTCTGCCATTACAGCAAGGCTGGCGGAGAATTCGGCATCGGCTGCCGTGACCTGTGACAGGTTGCGGATGACCTGGAAGGCCAAAGCGACAGTCCAGGCGCTCACAAGCTTGGTCTTCAGGGCTTCATCGGCAGGCTGCAGCGTATCATCCCAGTCGCCGCCGGCATAATTGATCAGGGAAGTGCCCGGTACGAAGCGTTCGCGGATTGTCTCTACAGCAGCTTTGACATGCTCAAGCACCGTTTCGGTCTGCTGGCTTGGCAGGGCATCTGCCAGATGGTGGTAAGCTACCTGTTCCTGAAGAATCGTGTAGTCTCCTGTAGCCATAATATAATCGCTGATGCATTTCAGCGGCCAGAGTACGACATCGCCATGCCATTCATGGGCTTGTACCGGATGCTGGTCGAACATGAACCATTGCGGCCATTCCTTGCTCTCCCACAGCTGATGGGAGTAGATCTTCAGCAGTACATTTCTGGCCAGCTCATAATGCTGGGTCATCAGGAAATACTCCATCGGTCCCTGGCATACATCGCGTGTGCCCCATGCGGCTCCGCCCGGCTGTTCAAGGCCATGCGGCATAATGAAATGGGTCATCGCATTATGGGTGTACCACCATACAGTTTCGTTCAGAATATCAATCCGTGACTGCTCTTCTCCTTCAAGCTGGAGGTGGAAGCCCGAAGTAAATGTTTCATAGAAGCCTTTAAACAGCGCTTCCTCGGTTTCCGGAGTGTAAGGAGAGACCAGGGGAAGACTGTCGGCCTGTGTGAGCCGGCCTTGGATTACAAGCTGGAAGCTTGCCGACTGCGTGACGGAAATCGTCAGCAGCGTTCCGTTGCGCGGCTGTCTGTCCGTATAGAACATCCGGTCATCGCTGTACGTATAGGCCGTTCCCGGAAGCTGGATATCGAAATGCAGACCGGGATAAGGAAGCTGCTGCACGGACGCTTCGTCAGGAAGAACCTGCAGAATTCCATCCTTGGCTTCAACTCTTACCGGATGCTGGAATTCATGCTCACCCATAACAAGCTGGTTCGTGATCAGATAATCATAGGATTTGCCGAGCTTCGACTGAACCTGCAGGGCAACATCCGGCTGGCCTGCTGCGGCAAAGACGGTAACCGTGAGCAGATCATCCTCAATCTGGTAATGCCATCTGGCAAAGTTAACGCCCATTTCGTAAGCTGCCGGGAGCGTAAGAATCCGGTAGACCCCATCCAGGCGGACATAGATCCGCTGTCCGCTGTTCCGCTGAATATTCAGCAGGCCGCGTGGTGTGGAGAGCAGCTTATGGAAAGAGGTATTGCCGACAACCGTCTGGCCGTTGAAGATTCCGTACATATAGTTAGTGGAAGAAATTAGGTTGTTATCGACTTGGCTTTTATCGAGCAGCGTAGTGATGATATGGCCGTGCGGACGTTCAACCAGCAGCTCCTTGGGCTGCAGTACAACATGGACATGCTCATCCGTGAAGAAGGAGAGCAGTTCCCCGTTCTCAATTTCTTCAAGCTTCCGGTTAGGGTAAGCCGCCTCAATCTCAGCTTGTGACCACTGTGCAGAGACATAAGGTGCGCCAATATCAGTACTTAGCACAGGCACATCTCTGCTCGGCACAGCCTCACCCGCGCTCCAGTCGATTTCATCGTAAGCTGCCTGCAGCTCGGCCTGGAACTCAAGCTCTGTAACAGCAGCCGGATGAGTAGGGCGGAAGAGCCCGTAGAAGGCGAATTCGGCGGGAGCGGACAGCGTCATAAGCTCTGTCTGCAGCGCGGTATAGGCCAGCTCGTATTGATAATTGCTGTTCTGCAGATTGCCGCTAAGCACCTCAGGTACATAACTGCCTTTGTAAGACACGCCGAAGAACTGCATACCGTCAGTAGAATAGCCTACTGCGCGCGTACCCACTGCACCCTGCTGGAGATAAGGGAAAGCAATGCCCTGCGGCTGGTTCTGGCGCGAGCATACGGCATAGCCGTTCGTGCCTTCCCAGATGCTGTGATCCAGGTATTGGCTCATGTACAGCTCATTGGCCAGCACGCCGCCTTTGCCTGCGACACCGATATCCTGTCCGTAGACCACATCCACGGTCTCACCGCTGCCGGAGAGCTGAATATGCCAGAACCAGATTCCGTCCCGGGCGGGCGCGAAGGTCACACGGTAGCTGATTGCTTCTATAGAACCATCAAAAATCAGTTGGTCTTGACTATGGGACAGCTTGGAGCCCGAGCGGATTCCGAGTAAAGGATAGCTGCTGATTCCTTGCTCCGTATGCACGCGCAGATAGATATTATTAGCTGAACCATCTACAGGATTGCCTTGGAACTGATTAATGAGAGTAGACTCATGGGTGAACTCGAAGATGTCTCCTGTTGGCAGGAACGTATAACTAAGGGCATCCCGGGTTAAGGTAATCATGTTTGATTGTTGTTTGAAAATCATAATAACCCTCTCTTTCCAGTACGTGATTGGGACATGAATTAGGTTAGGGGGAATTCATCATCAGATGTCACAAGAACAAGGTGACATGTCCGTGTAAAGAATAAATAGAAACGTTTCCATAAGTGATACATCTCGATATTAGTCTGAAGACGAAAAAAAGTCAATTATCTGCGAAAAAACGACCAGATTATCGTTTTTGTAACGCGGAATGTAATTTTTTTACTTGTAATTCGAAAATAAAAAATGTTTGACAGCGTATACAACTTGGGAGTATGCTCTGAGCAAGGGGAAACACAAAGAAATAATGGAAACGTTTCTATACTGTCCAATACGGTTAAATATTAAAGGTATGCACGCAGTTGTCATTCCGGCTGCAGGACAAGAAGTGAAACAAAGATATGCATGCGGTAAGAATGCATCGTTCAATTTGGAGGTGGGCTCATTGGCAAGATTTGTACATGCCGGCGGAAATATCGTCCGGGAACTGTTTAAGAACAAAGTGCTGTATCTCATGCTGCTGCCTGTCATTGTGTATTTCGCGGTCTTTCATTATGCGGTAATGCCCGGCGCTTATGTTGCATTCGTGGATTACAAGCTCAACAAAGGTATCTTCGGCAGTGATTTCATCGGTCTGAAGAACTTTGAATTCCTGGTGCAGACCGGAGAGCTCTGGAATATCACCAAGAATACGCTGCTCTACAATCTGGTATTCCTTGCTTTAGGTAATATTATTCAGATTGTGTTTGCCATCATGTTGTCGGAGATAACCGGGAAATGGTTCAAGAAGATCTCCCAGTCCGTTATTCTCCTGCCAAACTTCATTTCGATGGTTATCGTTGGTGTGTTTGCTTACAATCTATTCAACTTCAACTCCGGATTCATCAATACGATGATCTCGGGGGCAGGGCTGGACCGTTATGAGTTCTATAACGATCCGGGCATCTGGAAATACATTATTGTGGCCTTCAAGATCTGGGCGGGTACCGGCTACGGTATGATTGTCTATCTGGCTGCGATCACAGGGATCAACCATGATCTGTACGAGGCTGCCTACATGGATGGTGCTACTACCTGGCAGCGGATCCGCTACATGACCCTGCCTATTCTGAAGCCGACCTTTATACTGCTCCTGCTGTTCGGTATGGGCGGGATTCTCAAAGGCTCCTTCGACCTGTTCTACAATCTCATTGGCACAAACTCCGTGCTGTATCCGCAGACGGATATCATAGATACGTATGTCTTCCGCTCCCTGGTGGGACAATTTAACTTCTCGATGGGTGCTGCAGTAGGATTCTACCAATCCTTATTCGGCCTGGTCCTGGTGCTTGTGGTTAACTTTATTGTACGCAAGGTTGAACCGGACAGCGCGTTGTTCTAAGACAAGACTCGAAACAGGGGTGATGAAAATGGCAAGCTCAACTATTAAAATCAAACAGGATTCCGGCAGTGTGTTCATAAAAGTGATCAGTTACATCTGCATCACGATCTTTGCACTGTTCTGTGTGTTTCCTTTTGCACTGATGATCTCTTCCTCCTTCATGAATGAGCAGGAGATTGTCCGCGAGGGATATAAGCTGATTCCGAATGAAGTTTCCTTCAAGGCCTACGAATTGTTGCTCAGTAACTCCTCCAAGCTGGTGGATGCTTATCAGGTTACGATTTTCATTACGGTGGTAGGTACAGTACTTGGTCTGTTCATGATGTCCATGGCCGGATTTGTCCTGAACCGCAAGGATTTCAAATACCGTAACTTCTTCTCCTTCCTGATCTATTTCACAACCTTGTTCAGCGGAGGATTGATTCCGACTTATATTCTGATGGTCAAGCATCTGCATATGAAGGATAACCTGTTCGCCATGATTCTGCCGGCTGTGGTAGGGGCGTGGTCGATCTTCCTGATGCGTAACTTCATGAAGGCGATCCCGGATTCCCTGTATGAATCAGCCACGATTGACGGCGCGGGCGATTTCCGCATCTACTGGCGGATCTTCATGCCGCTGGCGATTCCTTCACTGGCGACTATCGGGCTGTTCTCGGCGCTGGGCTTCTGGAATGAGTGGTACAACGGGATGCTGTACATGGACTCTCCGAGCAAGTTCCCGCTCCAGTACTTCCTGCAGCGCATGATCAACCAGGCGAATATGGGCAGTCTCATCAACTCGGGAGCGGTCATTAATACAGCCGATCTGCCTACCCAATCGATCAAAATGGCTACAGCTGTGCTGGCCACAGGCCCGATCATTCTCCTGTATCCATTCATTCAGCGTTACTTCGTAACCGGTCTTACCGTCGGTGCTGTTAAGGGTTAATAGACGCCTGCTTCAATCGAAGGGTGTTTGTTATAGATGCAAAATCCATAATATAGAAAAGAAAAGGGAGGCTTACCGAATGAAAGGTAAAAAGATTGCTTCTTCTCTAGCTGCTGTCCTCATGCTTACTGGAGTGCTATCCGCTTGTTCGTCAAGCAATAATGCAAATGGAAATAATTCAGGTTCGTCGAACACTCCATCCACTTCCACCAATGCTGGAGGAGTAGACACCTCTAAGGAAGCAAAGCTGGTGTACTACCTGTGGGGCAGTGAAGGAGTTACCAATAAAGAAATTCTGGCTGAGATCAATAAGAAGCTTAAGGCTGATCTGAATACTACACTTGAAATCAAGTATATTGACTGGCCGGACGTAGGTACCAAGTATCCGCTGTTGTTCGCTTCCGGCGAATCGTTCGATCTGTCGCATGCTTCCCCGGGTGCCGCTGTGTCTTACTACACCCTGGCTACTGAAGGGGCACTGACTGACATTACCGACATGCTGGACAAGGTGGCGCCTAAGCTGAAGGCGGAGATTCCTGAAGCCTCCTGGCAGAACACCAAGGTCAATGGCAAAATCTACGGCGTACCGAGTCTGTTCAGTGAATATACGCCTGCCGGTTATGCATACCGTACGGATCTGCTGAAGAAATACGGCATGACCGAAATTAAGACAATCGATGATATGGTTAAATACATGGATAATGTGGTTGCCAACGAATCCTTCCCGCCAATCAACGGTAAGGCTGAGGATGCACAGAACATGTACAGAATGCTCGTAGATACTACAGACATGTGGCTGAACGCACCTGGTATCTCGCTGAATGAATTGAATCTGGTCACCAAGAGCCCGGAGGATTACAAGACCGTATTCCATCCAGCCTTCACCCAGGAATTCGAGGATTGGGCTGTGAAAATGCGTGAGTGGGGCGACAAGGGCTATTGGGGCAAAGACGTTCTGTCCGCTTCCCTCGGCAGCAAGGACAACTTCAGAGCAGCGAACTCTGCGGGTTATCTGACTCATGCCCAGGACTGGATCGGGCAGTACGGCGGAGATATCAAGGCACTGCCTGACTCTCCAACAAGCTTCTATACTTTTGCTGAAGCGAATAAGAAAATCAAGCGTAAAATGGGTGTAGACAACTCGACAGTAATCAGCGCGAATTCCTCTAATCCGGAGCGCTCTCTGATGGTAATTGAGAAATTCATGACCGATGAAAGCTACTACAACCTGATGCAATACGGTATCGAAGGCAAGCACTACGTCATTGAAGATGGCGTGAAGAAGCAGCCGGAAGGCTTCAATGAAAAAACAGATGGCGGAGGCTTCTCGGCCTGGTCCCTCAGAAACGACAAATTCGTGATTCCGAGTGATACTGAGAACCCGATCCGTAAAGACCTGTTTGCTGCATGGGATAAAGAAGCAATCGATGATCCGTACAACGGCTTCAGCTTCGATCCTTCGAATGTAACAACTGAAATTGCTTCGATCTCGAACGTCAATGCACAGCTCGGTATTCAGCTGATGCTGGGTAAAACAAGCAAAGATCCAAAGGCAGCTGTAGCAGAATACCGCGATCAGCTGACAAAAGCAGGAGTTGACAAGGTCATTGCCGAAGTAGAGAAACAATTGGCAGAATTTACACCTGTTAACTAAAGAATGAAATAGGTTACAGGGGAGCTATAGTCTATAGCTCCCTTACCTATAAATGGGGGAGTAGTGTGGACGTTAATATTAAGGATATCGCGCGGATATCCGGAGTCGGCATCTCGACTGTATCCAGGGTTATCAACAATAAGGGACTGGTGAGTGATGCGACCCGCGAGAAGGTTCTGAGTGTCGTGAAGGAATACAATTATATTCCGAATTCCAACGCACGGAATTTAAAAACCACGCAATCCAAGAACATTGCACTCATGGTCAAGGGGATTACCAATCCGTTCTTCGCCATCATGATCAAGGAAATTGAACGGCAGGTCAATCTGCGCGGCTATCCGTTTCTCATCCATCAGGTAGAGGATGGGACTGATGAGATCAATGCGGCGATTCAACTGGTGAAGGAGAAGAACTTAAGCGGGATTATTTTCATGGGCGGTACGTATAATCATTCCGAAGAGAAGTTCAAGCAGCTGACGGTTCCGTTTGTACTGACGACGATCACTACATCCCAGGAAGTGGACCCTGCCATATTCTCCAGCGTAACCATCAATGAATCGAAAGAGGCCTACAAGGCGACCAGTTATTTAATCTCACTTGGACACAAGAACATTGGCTTCCTGGCCAAATCACCTTTATTGGATGAAACTACGGGCAGCCGGCGGCTTATGGGATATAAGCTGGCATTAGAAGAAAATAATCTGCCTTACAATGCCGGGCTTGTAGAGGATTGTGAATACAGTCCGAGCTCGGGCTTCAACGCTGCACGCAGACTGCTTAACCGGGACAGAGCGGTGACTGCAATATTTGCTGCTTCCGATACCATTGCCATCGGTGCGGCCAAGGCTGTGCTTACCGCCGGCTTGTCCATCCCTGATGATATTTCGATTATCGGCTTTGACGGCATTGAGATGGCAGAATATTATCATCCTGCGCTGGATACGATCAGCCAGCCGGGTACGGAAATGGCTCTATCCAGTGTAGGGGTATTATTTGATCTTATTTCGAATCGCACCAACCATCAGCATATTGTCTATGATGCAGTCTTGCTCAAACGGGGCTCCTGCAAAATGATCAAGAGCCGATAACAGCAGGGCGCTGACTATAAACGTATTGGAGTTGATATCCAGGATGCAAGAATCTTTGAGAATAGGCACTTTGGTCCGGGGCGGTGAAGCCGTCCAGGTCATTCCGCAGATTGTGAAGCATGGCTTCGAATCCTTCCAATTGAATTTCTGGCAGACGATTGGCGATACCGATCTGGTGGAGACAGCGGCCCGGATTCGGGAGCTGGCGGCTGAGCATCACTTCGTGATCTCTGCTGTCGGGATCTATGGTAATCCGCTTGGCGGCAACCCCGAGAGTGGAGATACCCTTGCCGGCTGGGAGCAGTTGATTGAACATGCCCACTTGTTCGGCACGGACATTGTCGGCGGCTTCACCGGGCGGCTGCCCGGCTCTTCAATTGACGAGTCCCTGCCGAGATTCGCCGAAGTATTCGGAGGATTATCGAAGCGGGCCGCGGACAAGGGTCTGCGGATTGCTTTTGAGAACTGTGCGATGGGCGGGGACTGGCAGAAGGGCGACTGGAATATCGCGCATAACCCTACAGCTTGGGAGAAGATGTTCAATAGCGTTCCGGCAGATAATCTCGGGCTGGAATGGGAGCCTGCCCACCAGTTGACTGCGCTGATTGATCCGGTCCCGCAGCTGCGCAAATGGGTGGATAAGATTTTTCATGTGCACGGTAAGGATGTCACTATCGCCTGGGACATTATCAAGGAATACGGGATTCATGGTCCCAAGCCTTATGTATGGGACCGCACGCCCGGCTTCGGCGATACCAACTGGACGGATATTATCACCATTCTCCGCCAGGGCGGCTATAAGGGCACAATCGACATCGAAGGCTGGCATGATCCGGTTTACCGCGATGAGCTGGAGATGACCGGCCAGGTACATGCCCTGAATTATTTGAAGCATTGCCGCGGAGGCAGCTTTGTGCCGAATCCGGTGATTTGACTTTGACGACAACAAGACCTCGTTATCCACGCATGTGGAGGATGGGGTCTTTGTTGTATTTGGAACTACTCCCCCTGTAGGGGAGTGACAGCGGGCTGGCCGGGAGCAGGACACGCCGGCGCGGGAGTGAGGCGGGAATGACACGGGAAGAAGGGGAGTATAGGTCACCGCCAGAAATCCTGCAAAAAGTACAACAATACCGGACTCAAAACTGCCGATACGCAGTAATCTTGCAGAAAATACAACAATAAAGGGCTTCAAGCTGCCCAACCGTCAGAAATCCTGCAAAAAGTACAACAATACCGGATTTGAAGCGCTCGACCGCCAGAAATCCTGCAAAAAGTACAACAATACCGGATCTGAAGCCGCCCAACCGTCAGAATTCCGCGTACAGAGGGAACGTGGGCATCTAATTCGGCTCCAAAGTGGGTCCGGCGCAGGAATAAGAAGCAGAAATACCCCTGCTTCATTCCGCCAAAAGTGAGGCCGGCGAAGGAAACAGAGGTAGATACTTTATTTTGGTGACAGTTCCGGAACACGGACCTTACACGAAACGCTTGATTGTCCAGTAAGGAACAGTGAAGCTGCCTTTGTTCGTTGCAATGTGTAGTGCATCTGTTGAGTGATCTATTTTACATACTCCGGTGTAAGTTTCTCCGCTGATCAAGTGAACGCGTTGCCACAGATTGGAGAGGAGCGCATGTTGAATGTCCTTTTTTATCATACTCGTTCACTTCCCTTATTTGCTCTTAGTAACTGTATGTTAGTAAGCTTCTGTACTTATTATTTAAACCACAGAGCAATAATGTAACAGTTCAATTGGTTACAGTTTTGTACCATTTATAATATACGTTGAATTGCAGGAGTTTTACTCTTACTATACTCATAAGTGAATATAGACCCGCAACCCTCCGAGGTTAGGCTAACAGGTTGATTTCTCGAACAAGCGATAATCTCATCTTGAATGCTCTTGTGGATTGTGCCGGAAAAGCAATTACACAGCGCAGAGTAGCAGTCCGCATACAGGGTATATATATTCTAGGAGGTGTCACCAATGAATTGGACAACCAGATTGCAGCAGATCACATTAACTCTCCTTACCGCTAGTCTCCTTACTCTAGGCTGGGGGACCTCGGCTTCTCCGGTGCAGGCGGCGGCGGCGCCAACCCCGGCTCCGTCCTGCAGCACGGGAGATCATGGACTGCTTCAGGAGTTGCAGGCAGCACATAGCGGAGCAGATGCGATCCCGCTTAGCTTCTCTGATGTAGAGTTTCTGAGTGCAGATACGGGGCGGGCAGCCGGGAACGGATTCCTGATTGGAACCTCGGACGGAGGCTGCCATTTCCAGAAGATTTATGAAGGGCAGTGGAGCTTTCAGCAGATCGACTTCCCTGATAATATCCATGGCTGGGCGCTTGCCGCGGTCAATGACGGTCAGGCTAAATATCTGATCCGGACCACGGATGGAGGCTCTACCTGGAAAAGGCTGTCGAATAAGGCTGTGACCTTTGAGCGGGTGGAGTTTCTGGACAGCAGCAAAGGATTCGGCTACAACCGTGCGTCCACCTATTATACGAATGACGGCGGAGAGAGCTGGAGTCTGATTAAGACACCAGCGAATACACGCGGAGCGTATTTCACCAGCCTGAGCAGCGGATGGGCCGTGGTCGTTGTACCGGGCAGCGGGTATCAGGTGATGCGGACGGCAGACGGCGGAACGAACTGGAAGTTGATGCTGAAATCTTCTTACGCTGAACCCTCATACGGACAAATCTATGCGAACGGCAGTCAGGTGTATGCCGTACTGTACGGCGGTTACGGAATGTCGCAGACTTCGTATTCGCTCTACGGCAGCGCTAACTCCGGCGGCAGCTGGACGCGGGTGATTGCCCAAGAGACGGCTGGAGGCGGTCCGGCTCCGGGAAGCGGCGCGGCCAAGGTGAAGAAGGGGCCCGCTTCGGGCAGCCCCGGCAATCTGGTGATGATCGGCAAAACAACGGCTTTCCTGGTGGGATTCCAACCCGCAGCGGAACAAGTGGGGATCGGATTCACCAAGAATAACGGGCAGGCCTGGAGTAATCAGATGACGGTTCCCGGCTACGAAGGGACGATCTCCTTCACCGATCATAATCAAGGCTGGCTTGCGGTGAGAGACCTGAACAGCTCGACTCTTTATGTGACGAAGGATGCAGGTGCCACCTGGACGTCCAAGTTTTCTTTTGAGACTACGGGGCGGTAAGGTTTCTAATGAATGAAGAAACGGGTGTCGTCCTGGCGAGGGCGGACCCGTTTTTTTGTACACCATAGATATATATATTGATTGAACTGAAAAAGGTACATGACATATAACGCGGAAGCCTGCGTACGGAGTTTGTAAAGCGTTTCGTTCGACATCCGTTCAGCGTCAATGGATAACTGTATTTCCTGCAATTAAAAGACGAAGAAAAACCCGATTTACCGGGCGAAGTGTATTCTGTACAACTAAAATTAAGGAAAGTGTACCTTTATGGCAAAAGTGGATTTTTTAAGTGTACGAACTGCAATTAAAGTTCTCAAGGGTGATTAAAAATCACTTTTAGTTGTAGAAAGTACAGTTAAAGTGTGGGCAAGTGTAGTTACGGTGGTGAATAGCAGATACCCTGTTTCAATCCAATTTGCAGAATATCTGATGCTGTGAAAAATTTACCAGTATGCCGGGTAATGAGATAGAGGTGGGAGGTGGAGCATGGTTAAAGCCGTTAAAATACTGTGGATCAGCGCTGTTGTGCTGAATATCGCTTCAATCGTGTTCTTTTTCATGCTGACGAATCATTGGCTTACCCAGGGGTGGATCATGGATATCATCAGTACGGTAGTGCTGCAAATTGTTGGAGTTCCATCGGCGGCTCTGATTGTTGTCTCGCTTTGTATTTTTAAATTTAACTGGAAACCCGCCAGCTGGGTGGGGTACTTAGGGGCTTTAATTATTATTGCTGCGCTGCTGTGGATCGCGGGATATCTGTTCCTTTTTGCATGGCTGTCTATATAGAGGAGCTGGATAAAAGGGAGGGGATGGAAGTGGATAGTTTTTACGATCAGGGTGAAGAAGCGTATATCAGCGGGGATTTCGTTCGCGCGCTTGCACTGTTCACGGAGGAGTGGGAGTTAGGGCATTCCGGTGACTGTCTGAATTATATGGGTTGCTGCCACTTGTCACTGGGAGAGTATCGGGCGGCGGTTTCCTGTTTCGAACGTCTTCAGCAGGAGAGTCCGGAGTGGGAAAGACCAGTGTTTAATCTCGGCCGGGTGTATTTCAGACTGGGGGAGCTGGACAAAGCGTTCCGTTATTATGAGACAGCTCTGAGAATGAATCCGGCCAGTGAAGATGCTCTATATTATATGGGAACCTATTATTATGAGGTTGAGGACTATGTACAGGCGCAGCAATGTTATGAACAATCCTTGAAGCTCAATGAAGCGCAGTCTGAAACGCATCTGAACCTGGGAATGTGTTACGTTAGGATGTCTGATTCCAAGTCGGCCTTCAAGGAGTTTGAGAGAGCCTTTGAACTGGATCCGTCCTGTTATGATGCTGTGCGTAATAAAGGTCTTGTTCTTCTGGAAATGCGTGAATTTAAGGCGGCACTGGAAGCATTCGGGCTGGCGGCCAAAATCCAGCCGGATGAAACGGAGTGCATGACCGGCATCATCTATTGCCATGCTAAACTGAAAGACTACGAGACGGCACTTAAGATAGCCCGTAAATTGCTGGAGCTTGAACCCGGCAGCAATCAGGCTTTGCGCTTTATTGAGAAGCTGGAGGTCTCGGTGACCAGGCAAATTCATGGAGAGAGTTAAGCGAGGGGCTTATTGAGAACACCGGTGAAATTAATACTTTACCGTTCGTTCTCAATATGCTAAGATTGCAAATGTGAGACGGATAAATTTTTTTGATAATAGTAGAACGTTCGGTCTCAAAATAACAGCCAGAAGCTTGATTACACAGTAACAACAAATAAACTTATAACTTAAGGAGTGTTCACGATGGGAAAGCTTGAGGGTAAGGTTGCCTTGATTACAGGAGGGAATAGCGGAATCGGGTTGTCTGCCGCCAAATTGTTTGTTGCTGAAGGTGCCAAAGTCGTTATTACCGGCCGCAATCCGGTATCTTTGCAGGCGGCGGTAGAAGAACTGGGCGCGGAGCATGCCGTTGCGGTTCAGGCCGATGCGACAGATCCGCAGAGCGCTGTGTCGGCTGTGAAAGCAGCCATTGAGGCATTCGGCAGACTGGATGTTGTCTATGCCAATGCAGGCATAGCGGCTTCAACACCGCTCGGCAGCACAGACTTGGCGACTTTCGAGGAAGTGCTCAAGATTAATGTGACCGGTGTCTTCTTCACTGTTCAGGCCGCACTGCCTTATCTGAAGGCCGGGGCATCAGTTATTCTGACCGGCTCCGTGCTGGCTAAGGCTGGCAGACCCGGTAACTCTGCATATGCCGCCAGCAAAGGGGCGGTCAGCAGCATGACCAAAGTGCTGGCTTCGGAGCTCTCCCCGCTGGGCATCCGGGTTAACAACATTGCCCCTGGCGTGACGCGCACACCCATCTGGGGACAATCTGCGATGGATAACTGGCGCCAGGTGGAAGCTGGCATGTCGCGTTCCATTCCGCTGGGCCGTGCGGGTGATCCGGAAGAGATTGCCAAGGTGGCGCTGTTTCTGGCCTCGGATGATTCCTCTTATATCCAAGGTGCCGATATCGCTGTAGACGGCGGAGCGGGCAGTTCTCCCCTGGGTGCACCGGTTTACCGGCAGAATGCATAAGCATGTTGCAATATGAGAAGCACCTTAACCGGTGCTTTTTTTGATGTTAGCCTCACAAGGGCCATTATGCTAAAATGAAAGTAGATGTAAAAATATGTTATTCTATCGCATTTTTGAAATTCCAGTGTGGAACGGAGGCTATCCTTTGAGATTTAAAAACCGGATTTCAATTATTGTGTTAGTGGTAATGACTATATTGGCCGGAGGGATATATATATCGCTTACCGGATTACCTCATAAGAAAAGTCAGATCGCTAGTGAAGTGAAAGAATATCTGGTTCATACAAGATTGTACCCGGCTGCAAATATTCAGGAAATCCGGGGAGGCTACAGCTTCAAATCGGGCGACTATGATGCAGATGTACTATTCAAAGATGAACCTGATGTGAACTATACGTATGCCAAAGTAAATGGGGAATTCAGACTTGTCGGAACCTCCAGCCTGTACGGGAAACATATGGACGAAACATACTATTGACAACCTTTTTCGCTTTTCCAATAAGAGGTAATGGGTATACATTGTCGAATAAGACATACATATACAAAAGCATTCACTTTGTGTACGCAGCCGAAAGATTGTAAACGCTCACAATAGACCCGGGAGGCGAATGGAAGATGGACGGAAGCAAGTCGTTGATCTATCAGATTCTCAAGACGATTGAAGAGGGCAAAGAACCGGTGCTGGAGAACCTGGAGGGTATAACAATCGGGGGATACCATAGTGCACTGGAACAGATTGTGGAGAATAAGCTGGCCAATAATATCAGTTTCTCCCTCAGCGGCAAAGGGAAAAAAGCAGTCCGCGTTGCGAATACGAGCGGCTCTAAACTGACCGCACAAGGCGTTAACTATATTCATGTTCAGGACAGCCGCAGCTACTAGCTATAAGCAAGATATACGATAACACCCGCAGAATGGAGATGCGATATATCTCCTGCTGCGGGTGTTATTTTCTATGGATTAATGGGGCTCAGTTGAATAGCCATCCCGCATCTTAAGCATTAGATAGAGAGAAGCACAAAAATAGAAACCTCAAAATCACAAATAAAGCAGACCGTCACAAAAGGTGCAGATAACACAAAACGATGCCAGATGGTAGGTTATAGGTGCTTTAGACTCTGAAAGAAAGGAGGAACGTCCGGAGCTCCGGCCGGAGAGCGAGAATAAGCGAAGCCAATTATAGCCGCAAAGGAGGCATTCGATTTTGAGAACCCAAAGGTATTCCGCAAGAGTTGCTGCCGTACTGCTCAGTGTGCTGCTGATCCTGGACAGCGGGATTAACATCCCCCCTGCATATGCCGCATCTGCGCCGATCGCCAATATTCCAGGCTGGCCAACAAGCTACAATAACAATGGGGTGGACGGGGAAGTCTACATCGACCAAACCGTATTCAGCGCAGGTCAGGCCGCGTTAAAAATAGTGAACCGGACGCCCAAGGCCAGCAATGTGTTTCTGGCGATCCGGCAGAATGTTCCGGTGAAGCCCAATACCACCTATCAGGTAAGCCTGAAGGTCAAGGGGGCTCAAGCCTCGTACTCAAGTATCGCACTGAATGCCGGCTGGTCGCTAAAAAAGGCTCTGCCGACGGGAACCTTCGATTGGCAGTCCATGGTGTTTAATATTACAACAGATGCCTCGGCCACCTCTTACCCGTTCACCGTTCTCTCCGAGGGCGTAACAGGGGCGCTTTGGCTTGATGATTTGACGATGGTGGAGGCAGGAACGGATACCAATCTGCTGCAGAACGGGGACTTTGAGACTGTGCCGCAAGCCGCGGCTGTCAGCGCCGATCCTCCTTCTGGACCCGTGGAATCAGGCACAACTGTCAGCTTGGCTACAGCAACCGTCTCTGCTGCCGTTTATTACACAACAGATAGCACGGACCCTGTTTTGTCTCCGACAAAGCAATGGTACACCGGGCCGGTCGCCATCGATCGTTCATTAGTTTTGAAAGCGTATGCAAAAAGCCTAGGATATGCAGACAGTCCTGTCTCAACCTTCAGCTATAGCGTAAACGGAGCCGGGGCAGGCACGGTGACGGATGAGCAGACTTTCCTTGGAAGTCTGGCGGAAGGAAAGGCGGTGCCTGTCTATTATGCGGACGGGATCGTCCTGGACGGTGATTTAAGTGAATGGGACGAAGCCTCCTACATCGAATTGCCGCTGCCCGGAAGCAGCCAGGCCAATTTGGCCAGCTGGCAGGGACCTGACGATTTATTAGGCAGAGTATATTTTGCTTATAATCAGAATCTCCTCTATTTTGCCGTGAAGGTGCGCGATGATGTGCAATCCGGTGTGGCCGGAGCAGCGATGTGGTCAGGGGACAGTATCCAGTTCGCTTCGGGAACAAGTGTGTTGTATGGTCCGGAGTATGGATTCGCCCAGGTGAACGGAGCGCCTGAGGTATGGACATGGAATCAGGGAGATACGCCCGCAGATAAGCAGCCTATCCGGTTGCAGACCAAACGGGTTGGCTCCGAAACCATCTATGAGGCTGAAATTCCCTGGAGTGCGCTCCATGCGGATGAACCGGGGGCATCCATGCCTTTCAATTTTGTGCTGAATGACAATGACGGAGCCGGACGGAAGAATTGGGTGGAATGGACGCCGGGCATAGGGAAACTGAAGGACCAGTACAGCTTCGGGAATCTGTTCTTCATCCCGCAAAACAGTACGTGGGCGGCATGGCTGGACCGAGATTATATGCAACCGGAAGAGAACCGCTACACAGCGGAGCAGAATGAGCCGCTGGACTTTCAGCTGAAGCTGGTAAATTCCACAGATCAGGCGAAGCAATTCCAGACAAAGATAGCTCAAGTGGACCCGGCATGGAGGAATATCACAGTACCTGCGCATTCCGTATTGCAGTATCCGATTACGGCCTTCTTTGCCGGAACCGGAGAGCAATCGCTCACGGCAGAGGTCAGGGAAACGGGAACGGGCGAAGAGAGGACACTGGAGTGGGAGCTCGACATTCTTCCTTCCGGCACTCAGATTGAACAGGACATAGAGCAGCTTGAAGATAATATGGGTGAATTGAAAGCGCTGCTGGAGCAGGTGGAGGCGCAGGGGATTGCAGTGGATTATGAAAAGCTGGATATCGCGGTCATCGATAAATTTATTCCTTACGGCAAGGAAGATATTGCCCAAAATAAACTGGAACGGGCGCAATATGTCAGGGACCAGCTGTTGCTGTTGTACCAGCAGACCGAGGACCGCCTTGAGGCTTATTTGGCTGGGACACAGACGAGTTTCCCGGTTCCGCATTATGTTACCGGCGATGTGACTATCGACCGGCAATCTTTCATTGGCAACACGATCAATTCGCAGACAGGGACAGAGGAGTCAAGACCGGTCTTCTTTACCGGTTACGGGCATTTTGCCCAGGTGAAAAAGGATATTCCTGTTCTGTCCCAGCTTGGGTCGAACATGATCCAGATGGAGACCGGGCCTAACCGTATCCTCCAATCGCCCAATACGATACTTGGGTGGAGCACGGAGCTCAGGGGGGGAGCCAAGGCGAGCTTTTCTTACGGGACAGAAGTGGTTCACGAAGGAAGCCGTGCCTTGAAGATAGTCAACCTTACGCCCAAGGCTGCAAATGTGTACGGAACGGTATGGCAGAAAATAGCCGTCAAGCCAAACACCAATTATGAATTCAGCATGTGGGTCAAAGGCGCCAATGTAAACAACGTCTGGTTCGGGACCTTCGCAACCCGGCTGGGTATCCCGGCGGGAACCTATGATTGGCAGAAAATCACCAAAACCTATCGCACGGGCAGTGCCGAGACCTCGCTGGATTTCCGCATCGTGTCCGAGAATGTAACCGATTCTCTGCTGATCGACAGTATTGGCATTGTGGAAAGCGGGACCACCGCCAATCTGGCGGCGTATCCCGGATTTGAGGATGACGGTACGGTAGTGAAAGAGGATTATCTCATCTCTACGGCCAACATCCGCAATGATATCCAGCAGGCGCTGCAAAGTGCCGGTGAACATAATCAGGCGGTGAGCCTGCTGCTGTCACCGCACTATTTCCCGGAATTCCTGCTGCAAAAGTACCCTGAAATCCGTTCTACTAACAGCGGCTTCATCAAATTCAACTTTAATCATCCGAAGGCAAGGGAGGCGATTGAGGATTATCTGCGCACTCTGATTCCCATGGTCAAGGATTATCCTGCTCTCCAGAATATCGTATTGTCCAATGAGCCGGTGTTCATCTCTTATAAAGATCCTGCGCAAAAGCCCGCATGGCAGTCTTATCTGAAGCAGATGTATTCGGATATTGGACAGCTGAATGCCGTGTACAATACCGCCTATGAATCCTTTGAGCAGGTTGCGATGCCGCAGGCGGAGGAACGGACAGCACTTTATTATGACTGGATCAGCTTTAATGACCAGCTGTTTGCTGAGTGGCATGAATGGATGGCAGATATTATCCATGAAATGGCGCCGGATATTCCTGTAAGTGTAAAAATCATGGGTGGAGTGCTGGCCAAGTCCCAGTTGGCCAAGTCCCCGTTATCTTGGGGGATAGATCCGGAGCAGATATCCGGCCTCAGTGATCTGAATGGTCTGGATGCCTGGAATTATCTGCATGACGAGGGAGCAACGATTATAGAGAAGCTTAAATATTATGATCTGCTGTCCTCCTTTAAAACGGCTCCTGTGTTCAATTCGGAAGACCACATCATTCCCGACCGCGACAGCCGCTATGTGCCTGAACAGGCGCCCCATGTGCGCAACGATATATGGCAGGGAGCTATCCATGGACGAAGCGCTTCCACCATTTGGGTATGGGAAAGAACCACTGATCCCGCCAGCGATTTCGAGGGCAGTGTATTGTACCGTCCGGATGTCGTTTCGGCTATCGGCACAACAGGCATGGACCTGAACCGTCTGGCCCGTGAGGTGACCTCCTTCCAGAACGCTCCCGCAGAAACGGCCGTTCTGTATTCTAAGGCGTCCAACCTGTACCGTCCGGCTTATCTGGAGGCGGTGGACCGGGCCTATTCCGCTCTGTCCCTCTCCGGGCAGAAGGTCGGCTTTGTCAGTGAGAAGCAGATCGGGGAAGGCAAGCTGTCTTCCGTCAAGCTGCTGATTATTCCGGATGCCCGGAATGTGGACGCAGAGACTATAGAAGCCGTCAAAGCCTATATTGAACAAGGGGGGCAGGCGGTTGTGCTGGGCCAGGATTCCTTTATCCGGGATGCCCATAACCAGACGCATCCGGAAGCGGCCAGAAGCTATATTATGGCGCATGCTGCAGTTATTCCTGTAACAGGAACTGCAACCGCGTTAGCTTCGCCGACTCTCCCGGCATTGCAAGCGCAGCTTATTCCGCTGCTCAGACAGCTGAATCTGCTTCAGGTGGAATTGAAGGATGCTCAAACCGGAGAAACAGTCTCCAATGTGGAGTGGAGAACCAGTGTATACGAAGGCAGACTGCTGCTGAATGTCGCCAATTACAGCTGGCAGACCAAACAGGTAAATATACTTCTCAACGGACAGGCGCCGGAAAGCATACAGGAATTGATTCAGGGCAAGATTCTTGGAGCATCGGCCGTAACGCTTGCCCCGTTCACGCCGCAGCTGCTTAACTTGGGAACCGTAGAGGGCAGCCATCCCGATCCTGGCAGCAATCCCGATCTGGGCGGCAATCCTGATCCGGGCAGCAATCCCGTCACCACGGACAGCGTCACATTGCCGGGCAAGCTGAGTCTGGCGGCAGGGCAGGCCGGGGAGGTACAGCTCGGAGATGAAGTCAGACTCCTTCTCCCCAGTGGGTTTATAGATACTGCAGTGAGCTTCTCCATCAACAAGCTGCAGACAGGGCAGGGTTCCGGCGGGACCCTGCCGGGAGGATTGATCAGTCCGGTTTATGAGATCACCATGGAGCCTGACCTGATGCCCGCCAAATCTGCTACACTTAGCATCCGCTTTGATAAGGCGCAGTTGAAGGCGCATCAGCAGCCCGCAATGTTTGCCTGGAGCGAGCAGGAGCGTATCTGGGTGGAGATTGCAGGAACGGTGGACGGGGACCGGCTTACTGCCGGGGTGAATAGGTTCACGAAGTTTGCCGTATTCGCGCTCAGCCCTTCTCCGGCTGAGCCGGAGAAGGATGGAACAAGCACCGGAGCCGCTCCAAGCGATATTGGCGGCCACTGGGCCAAGGACAGCATCCTGCAGGCAATGTCCGCAGGGCTCGCGAACGGCTACGCGGACGGAACCTTTCGTCCGGATCAGCAGGTTGTCCGCGAGGAGTTCCTGACGCTGCTGGCCCGGGCCCGGGCACTGCAGCCGGCAGAGAGTCTGAGCGGCCTGTCCTTTACGGATGCGCAGTCGGTAAGCAGCTGGGCGCGAAGCTCTGCGGCCGCGGCTGTGCAGGCCGGATGGATAGAAGGCTACGCGGATGGCACCCTCCGTCCCGGAGCGCCGCTCTCCCGGGCGGAGCTGGCGGTTCTGCTCATGCGGGCGCACTACGGAACGGAAGTGAAGCTGGCTGCGGAGAAGATATCCTTCAAGGATGAAGCAGACATTCCGGTCTGGGCCAAAGCAGCGGTATCCGGCGCAACCGAAGCAGGCTTCCTCCAAGGTGACGCTCAGGGGAAATTCTTTCCACTGAAGACCGCGACCCGCGCTGAAGCGGTAGTGGTCCTGCTGAGAATAATGGAGCAGGAAACGGCTGTGTCTGAGTCTTAAGTTAAGATAGAGGGCGGCGAATCTTTATAATGTTTGCACGGGCGGCATTCCTTCGGGAATGCCGCTATTTGTGCTATATAAACTTCCAAAAAAGGAACCGAATGTACTGCCCGGCTTAAAAAATGAAGGTTGGAACAAATGATGAAGGGTGCCGGATCGGGAAATGGTGTAGAAAACGGGAAAGTGAAGGTTTCGGAAGCTCCTTCTTTCATGCTAATTTGAGGGCAGCCGTTCAGACAGAGGATGCGCTTGCTGAACGAGCCTTTAGCAAGAAACAAGAAAGGAGAGATTAACTTGTCACAATCCGCAGAGCCCTATATTCCACCGGCGATGCAGAAAGGCTCCGGAGCCGCAGTATCCAAAAGCCGATTCCGGAAACAGCTGAAGCGGGATAAATATTTGTATTTCATGCTTATTCCGGTTGCTGTATTCTTTGTGCTGTTCAAATACGGCCCATTATTCGGAGAAATTATTGCATTTAAAAATTACAGGCTGGCGGATGGAATATGGGGGAGCGAATGGGTAGGTCTGGAGCAGTTCAGGAAGCTGTTTGCCAGCCCGGAATTTTATACAGTACTGCGCAATACGCTGCTGCTTAATTTGTACAGTCTCGTATTTGCTTTCCCGGTGCCGATTATTCTGGCTATACTGCTCAACGAGGTGACCCGGAGCAGCTACAAGCGTGTGTTGCAAAATCTGCTGTACATCCCGCATTTCATCTCCTGGGTGGTTCTGGGGAGCATAGTCATCGCCATCCTGTCCCCATCCACCGGGATCGTGAATCAACTGATGCAATGGGTTGGTCTGGAGCCGATTTATTTCATGGCAGACACCTTCTGGTGGCCGGTATCCTTCATTGCTTCAAGCATATGGAAGGAGGCGGGATTCGGAACGATTCTGTATCTGGCGGCTATAAGCGGCATTGACCCTACCCTGTACGAGGCGTCCAAAATCGACGGAGCCAGTAAATTTAGACAAATCTGGCATGTCACCTTGCCGGGTATCCGCGGTACCGCGGCAATTCTGCTGATTCTCCGGGTAGGCCAAATGATGGATGTCGGCTTTGAGCAGGTCTACGCCATGAAGAACAGCGCCGTCAGCCAGGTTGCCGAGGTTATCAGTACTTATGTCTATACCCGCGGGATCGAAAATCTTCAATACAGCTATACAACGGCCCTGGGGCTGTTCCAGTCACTTATCGCCTTTATCTTGGTCATTTCGGTCAACCGGCTGATCAAGACTATGGGAGAGCGGGGCCTGTGGTAGGAGGAATCATGCTTACAGAAAGAGGTCGATTACATTTATGAAAGCCAAAGCCGAGTTCTCATCCGTATTTTTCCGGTGGCTGAATTATATCGCGCTTGCCTTGTTTGCCGCGGCGACAGTGTTTCCCTTTATCAATATTATCGCCACATCCTTCAGCGGCAGCCGGGCGATCAGCGGCGGGGAGGTTTTCCTCTGGCCGGTTGATTTTAATCTGGACGCCTACCGCAATCTGTTGGACGACGGGCAACTGGTAGTAGCCATGAAAAATACGGTGTTCATCACCGTTGCGGGGACTGCTTTTAACATGCTGTTCACCGTGCTGTGCGCCTATCCCTTGTCCAAAAGCAGGCTGCGGGGAAGAAATGCTATTCTGATGGCTGTATTGTTCACCATGCTGTTTGGCGGCGGGATGATTCCCCATTTTCTGTTAATTAACGCTCTGGGGCTGGTCAACACGTATTGGGCGCTCTGGCTGCCCGCATTAATCAGCGTCTATAACATGTTTGTCATGAAGTCCTTTTTCGAGGGACTTCCGGAAGAGGTGGAAGAATCCGCCGCTATCGATGGAGCCAATGAATTGACCATACTCTGGAGAATTATCCTTCCCTTGTCCATGCCGGTCATTGCGGCTCTGACCCTGTTCTATGCAGTGGGCTGGTGGAACTCTTATATGAATGTGCTGATTTATATCCAGAGCACCGACAAAATGTCCCTGATGGTCAGATTGTATCAGATGATCGAAATGGTCAGTCCCGAACTGCTGAAGAGCGGGGAAGGCGTAGGGCAGATTTCCATTACACCGGAGGGAATACGCGCGGCATCCATTGTTTTCTCGATCACGCCGATTCTCTGTGTTTACCCGTTCCTGCAAAAGCATTTTGTCAAAGGCGTTATGCTGGGTTCGGTCAAAGGCTGATATCACGAGCTTACCACAAGCTTGAAGATATGCTAGATTAATAAGGGAGGTTATTTAAAAATGAAAATGCACAAAACCAAATGGCTGTCCTCAGCGTTGACGCTGGGGATAGCGGCGGCCACGCTGCTGAGCGGGTGCGCGAACAACACGGACACGGCGAATAACAAGACAGATTCGCCGGCAACCTCCAGCCCCGAGGCGACAAACAGCAAGTCCAAGGCTGTAAGCGTTTCAATGTTCGACCGCGGCGGCGTTTCCAGCGATGAGGGCACCTATGAGGACAACCGCTGGGTCAAATGGATCAAGGAGCAGAGCGGGATAGACGTGAAGATTATTCCGGTTCCCCGGGCACAGGCCCAGGATAAATTAAATGTGCTGATCGCTTCCAACCAGGCGCCGGACCTGATTTGGGAATTTGACCGCAGTTATATCGGAAAGCTGGTTACTCAAGGGGCGATCCAGCCGATTGATGAATATATCGAGAAGTACAGCACCTCTTACAAAGCCTATCTGGAAGCGCATCCAGAACTTAAGCCGTACCTGACGTTCGACGGAAAAATGTATGCGGTTGCCACGGAGCGGACCATGAATTCCGTTGCCAATCACGGCGCCTGGATTCGCCAGGACTGGCTGGATAAGCTTGGACTGGCCATGCCGACCACCATTGACGAATTGCTTCAGGTCGCCCAGGCCTTCAAGGATGGAGACCCGGACGGCAACGGCGCCGCGGATACCACGCCGATCGTAGGCTCAACCACCTTTGACTTCTATTCGGCCATTTATGCGGATATGAACAACCAGTGGTATCTGGAAGACGACAAGATGGCGTACGGTGCCCTGCTTGACCGGTTCGGCGATGTCATGTCCCTGGAGAAGCAGGTATACGAGCAGGGGCTGGTCGATAAGGAATATTTGACCGACAAGAACAATCAGCGGGCCATCCAGCTCTGGACCACCGGCAAGGCAGGCATCTATATCGCCAACTGGGGCGGCGGAACGATGGAATCTCAACTGAAGGATATGCTGGCCAATGTGCCGGATGCGCAGCCTGTGCCGCTGGAGCCGGTATCCACGAAATACGGCAAATTCGGCCTGTATCAGGAGACCTCCCCATTCATTTATGTTGCCTTCAACAAGGATATGGCCGATCCCGAAGCGGCTGTGAATTATCTGGACTGGATGGTGGATGAAGGCTGGAAGGCACTTAACAACGGCTTTGAGGGCGAGCACTACACCGATGTGAACGGAGTCGCCAAGGTGATCGACCCTGACAAATTCAAGAAAGAAGTAGGATACGCCGGAGAATACGCCGTCCTGCGCAACAATACGTTCAAACCGGAAGATTTGCTGGTGAAGGCCGCTGCGGACGAAGTTTCCCAGCGCCTCGCCGCGCTCAGCAAGCAGGGGCTTGAGCTGGCGATGAAGAATGAATTCAGACGGGATATTCCATATCAGCCAAGCTTTGTGGAATTCAATGAAATCCAGACATCCATGACGCCCTTTATCAATGAGATCCGCGCCAAGGTTACCACACAGGGAAGCAAGTATACCGGGGACTGGGCGCTTGAGGAAATCCGTAAGGAATGGAAACGGCTGGGCGGAGAGCAGGTAGAGGTCCAGGCGCAGGAATGGTACGAGCAGAACAAGGCCAGTTTTGAGTAACGGCTGAGATCAGTCGGGAACTAAAGGATGGGGAGCTTTGCAGAATAAATGGGCAAAAAAATTGATGGCGGGCTTGCTGATTCTTTTGTTCCTGATTGTGTGCATATCGGGGCTGTTGTTTTATTTCATCTTCACCGGCGATCTTAAGGACCGCCTGACGCGGACGAATATGGAGCTGCTGGAGCATATGAACCAGAAGCTGGAGCTGGTGCTGAAGAGTGTGGACAATGAGTCCGTGCAGCTCGTTCAGAATGATGAGGTCCAGAAGTTTTTTGATGAGAAGCTTCCCAGCGAGGAAGCGGCGGGCAATGATTTCCGGCTGGGCGGACAGATCGACCGGCTCATAAGCAGTGACGATTACATCTTCTCCATTGATATGTATTCTTACAGCCAGAACAGGCTGGTTTCCGGGGATGTGCTGACCGAGGAACGCAAGCTGGAGGATTACGGCTGGATCAATACGTTCGAGACGTTCGATGGCTATTTTGAGTGGCTGCCGAGCCGCCAGCTGGTCATTAACCGGTCCAGCTCGCCGATCTACAGAAATGTGGTCACGCTGGTCCGCACCTATCCGCTGCTTCATTCCGTGGGTGCCCGCAAAGGGGCAATGGCACTGAATCTGAAGACGGAAATGCTGCTCTCGCTGATTCACAATGAGGATGAGGATCTTGGGGAGACCTTTATTGTGGATGAGACAGGGCAGATCGTGCTTCATCCCGCCGAGAACAAGCTGGGGCAGAACATCGGCCAGTCCTCATATATTCATGAGGCACTGAGCCGCAAGAGCAGAATGGGGAATTTTCACTCCCAGGTGGATCAGAAGCCGTCGATGGTCTTCTATACGGACTCTCCTTACACCGGATGGACGCTGATCCGCACCGTTTCCGATCTTAAGCTCAACCAGCCGCTTATTGCACTCCGCAATACGTTGGCCGTGATTTCGGCGATGATCCTCATTGCCGCTGCCGCCATGGGCCTGGCGCTCGGCAAGTGGACCTTCAGACCGCTGAACCGGTTTTTGCACACACTCTCCGTCAAATTGAACGAATATTCCCCACAGGCTAAGGAGACAGACCGGGCAGATGATCTGCAATTTCTGGAGTCCGCTTTTGAAGGGATTCTGGTTCAGAGCGACCAGCTGCACAAGCAGATGCGGGAAACCCATCCCATGCTTAAGTGGCAGCTGCTGATGGAGCTGCTCTCCAACTATAAGATCAATATCTACAATGTTGTGCAGTATATGGAGATGCTCGGAATCCAGTTTCATCCGAACCGCTTTGTCGTGCTGAACGCGGAGCTGGACCGGCGGGAGGAGATTGCTGCGATCCGGGATGTGCACCTGTACAATTATGCGCTTTGCAATTTGGCCGAAGAGTTGATTCTGGCAGAGGGAAAGGGCGCTGCCATCGAGCTGGAGAATGGCACCTGTGCGATCATCATCAGCTTTGCCGACGATGATGCCGATGCCGAGCTGCGGGCGGTGGCTGTGGCGGAACTGATCAAATCGTATGTGGAAGAGCACTTCCGGCGCACCATCTCCATTGGGGTGGGAGGGCTGGTGGAGTCTATGACAGAGCTTCACAAGTCCTTTAAGCAATCCAAAGAAGCCTTATCCTACCGCCTTGTCTTCGGCGCGAACTCGATCATTACCCGTGAGGATATTCACGGCGATCTTTCTCCCCGCTTCTACCGTTTGGTGGCGATGACGGAGGATATGATGGATTCGCTGAAGCTGCTGGATGGCACGAAGCTGCGCGAGCAGGTGGAACGATGGTTCGAAGCCTTCGCCGAATATGGCGTGCCGCCCCAGATCATCCGGCAGCTCAGCCTTCAATGCCTGATGAAGGCGGCGGAAATCGCCGAGGATGTTGGCATCGGCCACAATAATATCCAAATGCCCCAGGAGCTGCAGGAGTCGCTGAATCTGCACAAAAGCCTGGAAGAGATCAAGGAATTTCTAATGAAGACCCTGCAGGGGCATATGGAAGCCATCAAAGAGAAACGGAGCAGCAGAGAGAAAAACGGCCTGATTCTGAAGGTGCTGGAATATATTCATGACAATTACAGCCGAACCGATCTTTCGCTGAATTTGCTGGCTGAGGAATACCGGGTCAGCGTGTCCCATCTGAGCAAGCTGTTCAAGGAGCAGACCGAGGGCAACTTCATCGACTATCTGATGGCGCTGCGCATGGCTGAGGCCAAACGGCTGCTGGAGGAGACGGACGGCAAAATTATGGATATTGCCGAAGCGGTCGGCTACGGCAACGTCAACAGCTTTGTCCGCATTTTTAAAAAGTTCACTGCGCTGACGCCTTCCGAATACCGGGAGCAGCGGCGCAAGTAACAGGGAGCGGGAGAAGCCGGGGCATTGGCGGCTTCTCTTTCCTAATATGAAGGGTAGGATCACAATGAATAATCTGCTCGATGAACAGGCTCTCCTGCGGTGGAGGCTTGAGCAATTGGAGAATCAATTCAGCCCGGTGCATTCGATGATCAGAGAGAAATATACAACCAACGGCTACCACACCGCACTTCATAATGTGGAACAGGTGCATTCCATACGTTCTTCCATTGAATATGCCCAAGGGCTTTTGGATACCGGGCTTACGGATGCTGAGGATAGGGCTTTTGCCGTGATCCGGCAAATCGTTTCACTTCAGGACCATGATCCGGCCAGCGTGACTTATGGTATCTGGTCGTATTATCTGGAAGAGCCCTTGTCCAGCATGAGGCCCCCGGATTGGAACTGGGCGGATTTTATCGGGAAAGTACTTCTAACAACAGTAATCCGGCATAAGCACCGGATGCCTGCGGAGCTGCTGGATAGGGTGCGGGAATCGGTATTTCACGCCTGCGAGTCCATCATCCGGCGCAACATGGGTCCGCATTATACGAATATTGCCATTATGGGATCGTTTGTGACGCTGCTCGCGGGAGAAGTGTTTCAGAATCCGCGCTATCTGGATTATGGCTTGCAGAAATTCGAGGCCTTCCATCAATATGCCAGCCGAACCCGGACGTTTCAGGAATACAACAGTCCGACGTACACTAAGGTGGCGATTATTGAATTATCGCGCATCCGCTCCGCGACCAGGATCGGCCGGGCGCTGGAAATATGCGAGGATATGCTAAATTTGGCCTGGGAGGGGGTGGCACGGCATTTTCACGCGTCCACAGGGCAATGGGCGGGGCCACATAGCCGCTGTTATTCCACCTTGCTGCCGGATGCAGCTAGGGCGTTCCTGCAGCTGGCGCTGGAGGGAGAACTGGATTTTTGTGCTCCAGCGGATATGTTCTACGATCTGGAATGGTACAACCTTGGTATTTTCTGTCCCGAATCCTACCGCGCCTTGTTCAGGGAAGCCGCTGAAAGGGAAGTACGCGAGGTGTATTACCGCAGTGAAGACGGCTATGAAAAAACCGCTGTAACTTACATGACTACGCGCTATGCGCTTGGTTCGGCCAGCAAGGAGGTCATGTGGAATCAGCGGCGCAATCTGCTGGCCTATGTGGACGGTCCCGGCGGAACGGTCTATGCGGCGCTGCGGATGCTGCATGACGGCTATGATTTTTCCGCACCCGTCTTTTCCGCCGAGCAGCGCAAGGGGAACGTGCTGTGCGGTCTTCAGCTCTCGCTGAACGGCGGGGATACGCATATCGGTCTGGACCGGATCGACGGCGGCATCCAGGCAGAGGATCTGCGCCTGCGGCTGGAAATCGGCGGCAGTCTTGACGGTGTAACCGCCAATGCCGTGGACGGCGGGGCGGTGGTATCCATAGGCGGGGTGAAGCTTTCCCTTCGCGGTTTGTATACCCGGTTTGCCGGAGGGGCAACTTCGCTGGTCCAGAATCCGGAATGGGAAATTGTCCACAGCTGCGACACCCTCTGCCTTGATCTGGTGCTGTACAGCGGTGAACGCCGGAGAATTGATTTTACGGCTCTGGACGAGGCAGCGGTCGTCTTTACCTTGTCGGTACGCGAGGATGAGGGACGGGACAGCAGCCCGGACTCCTTCTTCGTAACCATGTCGGCCGCAGGCAACGGGGAAGAAGTTACTGCAAGCTGGAGTACGGAGGATGGGGAACTGGCGCTTAATCTGCGGCTGAAGCCGGACATGGTGGAAGCGCTCAGAGGACAGGACTAAGGGGTAAGGAGGCCCGGAGACTGATCTTCGGTATCTGAACATTAAGTGCTAGGTATACAAGCCCGGCACAGACCAAAGGCACCGCAAGGATTGCGGTGCCTTTGGTCTGGCTTCCCCCCGCATAGGCAGGGTCTTGTGAACGGAGTCAGCCTTCACTTCATGGCTTCGGCCAGAAGAATGAGCACCAGGCCTTGACCGTAGAGAGTGGGTATACAGGAGATTTCATTATAGTCCTCCACAGTGGGCATCACCGGAGTGCCGCCGGACACGCCGCCGACCTCCCCATCGGCCTTGATCGTGCCCAGCACCGCTTCAAGTGCAGCTCTGGCAGGTCCCAGAGCTGCTTCGCCGAGCAGGCCCATCCGTACAGCCTTGAATATCCCGGCTGCGATGCCGGCGCTCCCGGAGGTTTCAAGATAGAAGTCTGTCCGGTCCATGACTGTATGCCAGAGTCCGGACGGACTCTGATAACCGATTAACGCCGCCATCAAGCGGCGGTATCTCTCCGTAATGGAGGCAGGCACAGGCAGCAGGCCCTCCACCTCCTGCAGAATCATGGGCGCTGCAAGGGCAATCCAGGCGTTGGCTCTTGTCCATCTGGCTGCAGACATATGGTCACCGGTGATACAGTTCCAGCCGTGAAACAGCACGCCGCTCTGTTTATCCTCAAGCAGTCTCAGGTGAAGCTCCAGCTGGCTGAGGGCTTCCCGGGCATACCCGGTTTCTCCGGTCAGCCGGGCCAGACGGGCCAGAAACAGCACAGCCATAAACACGGTATCCGCCCAGACCTGCTCCGGAAAGCTTGCCTGTTCGGTCACCGTATGCTCGAAAGCGCCTTCCCGGGTTCTTGGCGCTTCATGCAGCATCCATTGACCGGTACGGACCGCGCTCTCCTTAAAGACAGGATTCCCTGTGACGCTGTACAGTGCGGGAAAGATGGCAAACGGAGCCATGGAGTTAATAACCTTTGCATGCCCGGATTGGTGCAAATGCGCAAGGGCCCATTCTGACAGCCGGTTTATAATCTCATCGCCGCCGTCCTGCTGATAATATTCCAGAATAGAGGCGGCACCTACGCCGGGAACCCAATCCCAATGCGCCATGTCCATTCCCCAATTACCGGAATGGTTCCGCAGCATATAGGAGTACACTTTGCCCGCTGCATACTCAAGTGTTTGTGATGAAGGTAAGGTTGTCATAATCTACTAGTCCTCCTGTGATCTAGAGTTGAGCTTATATTAAGCAGTATAAGTGGCTTGCCTGTATGAATTCTTGGGCGATCCTGCCCGATATATTGGAGAATTGTACACTTATACTGATGAGGAAAGGAAGCTTGGCATGTCTGGAATGAGATCTGTAAATGAGTTGGATTCTGCTTCTTCAGCGGGATTGAAGAAGCAGAATTCCTATATGGTCGATGATATGACGAACAGGGCGCTTGCAGATTACCCGGTTCAATGTGTACAGCGCATTAATGGCATCAAGCAGGCGGAACTGCACTCGCATCACGGTTATGAATGGTACTTCTGCCTGGCAGGAAGCGGGGGATTCATTGCGGGAGATCAAGCCTACGGGATTTTCGCGGGCAGCCTGATTATTGTGAGGCCGTCCGTGCTGCATATGCCCAGACCGGCCAATGGCCAGCCGCTGCACCGGCTGATTCTTTCGGTAGACGAGAGGTATCTGGACAGGCTTTGCAGCGTAGACCTCTCCACAGCGGAGCAAGTCTGCGAATGGCTGCCCGATGGAGCGTCTGCTTCTGTGCTCTGGCAGCTGAACACCGGACAGCTGGAGAGCGTCCGGGCTATTTTGCTCGAGCTGGAGAGCGAGCTTGCAGGCAAGAGGGAAGCGTACACCCTGGAAGTGCAAAGCCTTCTGCTCCGACTGTTCGCTGTGTTGACACGGCAGAAGGCTGGCCCGCCTTCCCAGCAAGCGGAGGAGCGCAGGAAGCTGCTCGCGGAGCAGATGACCGGCTACATTGCCGACCACTACAAGCTCCCCTTCCGGATGGAAGAGATGGTCCGTTATTTTCATTTCTCCCGCTCCTATTTGCACCGGATCTTTAAGCAGGAGACCGGCATTGCGATCCTGGAATATTTAACACATTACCGGATCAACCGTGCGAAGGAGCTGCTGGAAGCTGAGAGTATGCCGCTGATTGAGGTTGCGGTGACAGCCGGATTTCAAGATCTGTCTTATTTTTGCCGCAGCTTCAAACGCCTGACAGGTGTACCGCCGGGCCGTTACCGTAAGCTGCACCGGCAGGGCGGTAGATAGTCCGGGCCGGTTGCTGTAAAGGCTTATAATTTCCCGGAACATTCAGGGGTAACCCGCTGGCCGTTGTTCCCGGCAGACAGTGCAGTTCCATGAAACTGTACGCCCTGCTCAGCCAGAAGCTGATGCAGCCGCGGAATTGAAATATCCGCCATATGGACGGTGCCCTCTTCCTTGGCGACAGCTGCTGCAATTCCGGCCGCCTGACCCAGCGCATAGCAGGTGGCCTGCACGCGCATGGAGGACATGGCTACATGAGTCGCTGAAATGCTTCGTCCCGCCACCAATAGCCCCTGCACACCGGCAGGCACCATACAGCGGTACGGAATATCGTAGCTTCCCAGCTGGCGCTCCTCCGTCGTTTTTTGCCCGTCAGGGCTGTGAATATCGATTTCATAATTGGTCTGCGCCACGACATCCCCGAACCTGCGGGCTTCAAGCAAATCCTGTTCGGTCAAGGTGTACAGGCCAACGATTTGCCCGGTTTCCCTCACACCGGTCTGGCCGGGAATATGGGCAATAATGTAATTCTCAAAGCCGTTGCGCTGCAAATAATGGGCCGTTGAGAAAACCTGGCGCAGAGCCTCGCGCTCCGCGAAGTTGATGTCTTCAATACGGGCACCGTTGCCCTTAACGCGGGTCATATTGACCAGAAGCGTGCCGTCGTCATTCTTTTCCCAGTACAGGTGGCGTCCCTGCGGCAGATCGTCTACGGACTCATATATCTCACAGTCCTCAGGAAGATAAGGGACAACCGGTTTGCCGGTATTCTGCATGGTGAACATAAGGGTCATAGGCTGTGTTAATCCGTCCTGTTCCCGGCCGTAGCGCATAGGCACTCCGGCATCCCTGGCCACAGCAGCGTCCCCTGAGCAGTCCAGCACAATCCCGCCCATGAAGGCCTTCAGCCCTTCGCGGGTCCGGGCCAGTACTCCGCGTACCCGCTGCCCCTCCATGACGGGCTGGACATAGACGGTATGGTAGAAGACCTTAACCTTCTCCCGGTGCAGTTTGCCGTTCAGATAATGGCGCACTGCAAAGGGGGAATACTGGTCCTTCCGGGAGTGCAGCGACATCAGGTGGGAGCCGGGAACGGCTTCGGGAGTCGTCTCCTCAAGCATTTCACGGTAGATGCCGGTCACGTTGCCGACACTCATATAGATGCTGACATTAGCCAGTGTTCCCATCCCTCCAAGCTGCCCTGATTGCTCTAGTAGTATTACCTTCTGTCCGCAGCGGGCGGCGGAGATCGCCGCCGCTGTCCCGGCCGGACCGCCCCCGATAACAACGACATCGGCCTCCTCATATATCTCTGCAGCCACCTGCAGATTTATCTGTTCTTTTTTCACCATATTCATCCTTTCTATATAGAGCTTAGCTTTATAATAGATATAAGGAACAAGGGATTATAGCTTGATTTTAGTTGTACTTAGGGGATTGTGGGCTTGCATTGCAGGAGAGCTATGGAAGAATGGAATGGCCAAGTAAAAGGGGGAAGCCGTGTGTCAAAGAGAAAAACGGTCACGCTGCGCGATCTGGCGGACCGCCTGGGGCTGAGCGTGTACACAGTGTCCAAAGCGCTGCGCGGGCTGCCGGGCATGTCGGAACCGACCCGCAGGCTGGTATTCGCTACTGCCCGGGCAATGAATTATGCGACCAAAGCGCAGGAAGCGGGGCTTGCCGCTGAATCCATTGCCTATGCGGCGGGCAAGCCCCGCCGGTTCGTCATGCTGATGCCTGCAGACCACTCATTTCTGAATCTGCAGTTCCATGGTCTGCATCAGCGCATGGATGAACTGGGCCATCAGGTACAATCCGTATTGCTGCCGTTTGAGGGGCCCCAGCCGGACAAGCTGGCGGACTGGCTGGAGGAGAGCGGCATTCTATACTGCGACGGATTGTTTCTGTCGCCGCTGCTGCCCGTCTGGGCAGAGACCATTCTGCTGCAGCTTGGTCTTCCGAAGGTAATGATCAATTTCCCGCCCGAAGGTGCCGAGGTGGACAGTGTAATCTGGGATGTCCAGCATGCGATCATTCTTGCGGTAAATGCGCTCTGCCGCAGCGGTCATCGCCGAATTCTGTACGTGGGAGAGCCGGACGGACAGCGGGGATTCCGCTTGCGCTATCAGAGCTTCAGGGCCGCCTGTGCAAGCCGGGGAATTTCCGCTGCTGAACAGATGTATCATGTGAACCCCGCTGATCCTCAATGGCTTGCTGACTTATCGGCCATTCTTCAGACCGGAAGCCCTACGGCTATTCTCTCGGCGAATCATGGACAAGCCTGGCCCATTCTGCGGAAGGTGCAGGAATTGGGACTTAATATTCCGGAGCAGATATCAATTGTTGCGATGGAGCATGGGGAACTGGAGGCTTGTCCCGGCTTGTCGCGCCCGGCGCTGCTGGTCCAGGAGGCAGGGGAGCGGGCGGCTGAGCTGATGCTGCGGCGGATTGCCAATCCGCTGGCACCTTATGAGCAAATCCGGCTGCTGGGACCGTTTCTGACAGGGGAGACGGTTGCGGAACCATCTCTCTGCTGAACAAAGAAACCGTCAATTCTCCAGCTATAGGAGAATTGACGGTTTCTTAATCCTAGTTTAATCGCCCGTCTCCACAATCCACACCTCAGGAAGATTGCGGAACTGCTCGGCGTAATCCAGACCATAGCCGACAACGAATTCGTCGGGAATGTCAATGCCGCAGTATTCGACCGGAACTTCGACCAGGCGGCGGGAAGGTTTGCTTAGAATAGTACAGATACGGACACTTGCAGCTTCGCGCAGGGCGAACAGCTGCCTCAGATGCTGCAGAGTCAGGCCGGTGTCGATCAGATCTTCGACGAGCAGCACATGTTTGCCGCGGATATCGGTATCGATATCCTTCTTGATCGTGATCACTCCGGAGGAAGTGGAGCTTGCCCCGTAACTGGACACCGACATGTAATCAATGCCGACCGGGAGGGTGATTTCGCGCATCAGATCGGACATGAATACAGCGCCGCCCTTGAGAATGCCGATTAGTACAAGCTCTTTGCCTTCATAGTCACGCGATATTTCTGCGCCCAGTTCCTGAACTCTTTGCTGCAGCTGGTCCTTGCTGACCAGAACTTTGATAATTTGTGTCATGGTTGACGCTCCTTATGGATTAGGATGTGATCAGGAGGATGATCTGTCCTTTTCCTTCAGCATAACATCATGTGCGCCTCCTTCAAAGATGGTTGTGGAGGAAACCAGTGTTATCTTCGCCTGCTTCTGCAGTGCCGGGATGGTCAGCGAGCCGCAGTTGCACATGGTTGATTTGATTTTGCTGATGCTGAGATCCAGATTATCCTTGAGCCGTCCGGCATAAGGAATGAAGGAATCCACGCCTTCCTCGAACTCCAGCTTGCTCTCTTTGTCGGCATTGCCGAAGTCATAACGCTGCCAGTTGCGGGCGCGGCTCGACCCCTCACCCCAATATTCCTTGACGAAGTTCCCGCCGACCAGCAGCTTGCGTCCGGGGCTTTCATCGAATCTGGCAAAATAGCGGCCCAGCATCACGAAGTCAGCTCCCATCGCCAGCGCCAGCACAATATGGTAATCATGGACAATCCCGCCATCGGAACAGATCGGGACATAGATGCCGGTCTGCTCGTAATATTCCTGGCGGGCGGCTGCGACTTCAATGACGGAGGAGGCCTGGCCGCGTCCGATCCCTTTTTGCTCCCGGGTAATACAGATGGAACCGCCGCCGATGCCGACTTTGATGAAATCCGCCCCGGCTTCCACGAGGTACAGGAAACCTTCCTTGTCGACGACATTGCCCGCCCCGACCTTCACTTTCTCCCCGAAAGTATCCTTAATATAATGGATGGTTTCGGCCTGCCATTCGGAATAACCGTCAGAGGAATCAATGCACAGAACATCCGCCCCGGCTTCCACCAGCGCCGGTACGCGCTCCTTATAATCCCGGGAGTTGATGCCCGCGCCGACAATGAGCTGTTTGTTGTCATCATGCAGCTCCAGCGGATACTCCTGATGGCTGTCATAATCCTTGCGGAACACAAGGTGGACGAGATGGCCGCTGGCATTAACAATCGGCAGGCAGTTCAGCTTATGATCCCAGATCATATCATTGGCTTCGGTTAAGGTGATGCCTTCTTCGGCATAGATCAGTGAAGATAACGGCGTCATAAATTCAGTAATCGGGCACTCCGGCGGCAGACGGTTCTCGCGGTAATCGCGGCTTGTGACAATGCCCATCAGCTTGCCTGTCGGTTCCCCGTTGTCCGTAATGGCAATGGTGGAGTGGCCGCTGCGCGCTTTCAGCGCCAGTACATCCTGCAGTGTATCCTCCGGCTTCAGATTGGAGTCGCTGAGGACGAAGCCGGCTTTGAACTTTTTGACCCGGCGGACCATCTCGACCTGCTGCTCGATCGACTGCGAGCCATAGATGAAGGAGATGCCGCCGCTTTTGGCCAGGGCAATCGCCATGTTATGGTCGGATACGGCCTGCATGACTGCTGAGGTAACAGGCAGATTCATGGTCAGCGCCGGAGTCTCGCCCTTGCGGAATTTGGTTACTGGCGTCCGGAGATCGACATTCCCCGGGATGCACTTTTTGGTGGTCAGACTGGGCACCAGCAGGAACTCACTGAAGGTTCTTGAAGGCTGCTCATAATAATAAGCCATGGCTTGTCACTCCCCTGCTAAAGTTTCATCAATTCTGCGGTTGTTGAATTATACACTTCATACCTTGGATAGAAACCTTACCGGCACCCCGATGTCCGTTTCCAGTTGCTTGTAGTGTTCCCCTTTGGCCAGAATTGCCTGCACACCCACAAGCTCAATGCCCATAACGGACATTTGCTCAGCGATGCAGCGGATGGTAGCGCCTGAACTGATCACATCATCCAGCAGCAGCACCCGGTCACCGGCGGAGAATCCGTCAAAATAAATATAATTCTCGTTATACGCCGTTTCGCGTTTGATGCTGACCTCGTAATTCTCATACAGCTCCGTGCTGAGCCGCAGGATATTCATCGGCTTCATCAGCTTATAGGCCGCAAGCATGCCCCAGGTATGCCCGCCCGGTTCAGGCGATACGATGTAATCGAAATCCGGGAATTGTTCCGTAACGGCCTCTGCCAGACTATCGGTAATCTCGCTGATCAGCTCAGGGGTGATGTAGGTTCCGCGTTCTCCAAAAGGGTATAGCTTAAAGTCATAGGCTGTATCTTTATTCTTGTAGATCCTCACATTCTTGGCTTGGCTGATCGATTCACTTAACCGTGCGTAGGATGCACTCATTGCCCTCACTCCTTCTATTATAGATGCCAAAAACCCCAGGACCAAGAGGCGCAGGACAAGACTGGTATGTCAGGAGGAGAAGCCGGGCATAGCCGTGTTCCCTTCACTGGTTGCTCCAGTATCTTGTCTGGCCTCTTGTAGCCTGGGGCAATTTACGGTTGCCTGTAGATACGCTCATTCCAAATTAACGAGCTTATACAAGAGATGTTTGATTAGAGAATCTGACATATTAATGAATCGGATGGTTTATAAATGATTGTTTACGATTTTGGTGTTATATAATATTACGCAGATCATTTGTTATATGCTATCATCCGCAATAATGTGTGTCAATATTTTGTTTTAATGTTATATAAGATAACATAAACGTGTTTGAATTGATTTTTAAGCCGGTTTATTTGTGCCGGACCCTCACCGGATTATATTTAATACAGATAACCTGCGGATTCATAAAAAAACTCTAAATAACCCATTCTAAAGCATGGTGCTTTGGCGGATTTTTATTTATAATAATTATTATCTGCAATTCATAAATAGTTCAAAGGTTTTGTAAAAAGCCGTATTTTGATGTGATATACTTAACACAGCGATTTGAGATCTTGTGAAATTGATACTAATACATGCTAACAAGCAGTAACAGTGCCTACACCAATGAATAGAGATTAGGATGGTGAACAAGCGATGCATATTGTCGTCGTTGGCCTGAATTACCGTACGGCTCCCGTAGAGGTGAGAGAACAGTTCGCTTTTGCCGAGAAGGATCTGCCTGCTGCGCTTCATCAGCTGATGCAGACGAAGAGCGTTCTGGAAGGGGTCGTAGTCGCCACCTGTAACCGGACGGAAATTTATGTGGTCGTGGACCGCCTTCATATGTGCGGATATTTCATCCGCAGCTACATGGAGCAGTGGTTCGGTGTAAAAAGTGATGTATTTGCGCAGCATATGTATATATATGAAGACGAGCAGGCGATTGCCCACCTGCTGCGTGTAACCTGCGGCCTGGATTCCATGGTGATCGGCGAGACGCAGATCCTGGGACAGGTACGCAGTGCTTTTTTGACTGCCCAGGCGGAGGGTGTAACCGGAACGTGGTTCAACCGGCTGTTCAAGCAGGCGGTGACGCTCGGCAAACGGGCGCATAGCGAGACTTCCATCGGTGAAAGTGCGGTTTCGGTCAGTTATGCAGCGGTTGAGCTGGGCAAGCGGATCTTCGGTATGTTTACCGGCAAAAGAGTGCTTATTCTCGGCGCCGGCAAAATGAGTGAGCTGACGGTGAAGCATCTGTACAGCAGCGGCGCGGCTGAGGTTATTGTCGCCAACCGGACGTTGTCCCGGGCGGTGGAGCTGGCCGAGAAGTTCTCGGGCAAGCCGAGCACGATTGAGGAAGCACTGAAGCGTCTGGATGAAGTGGATATAGTCATCAGCTCCACGGGAGCCGACGGTTATGTGCTGACGGCTGCCCAAGTGGCTGAAGGGATGAATCGCCGGCCGTCACGGCCGCTGTTCATGATCGACATTGCCGTGCCCCGCGATATTGATCCGGCTGCGGCAAGTGTGCCGGATGTCTTCCTCTATGATATCGATGATCTGGAAGGCATTGTGGAGAGCAATCTGGAAATGCGCCGCAGTGAAGCTGCCAAGATTGAAGTGATGATCAGTGAGGCAATGGATGAATTCCAGCTGTGGCTGAAGACGCTAGGTGTCAGACCGGTGATCCGTGCGCTGCAGGACAAGTCCAACGGGATTTATGAAGAAACGATGGACAGTCTGTTCAACAAGCTGCCTGAACTGGATGAGCATCAGCGTAAGGTTATCCGCCGCCTGACCAAAAGTATTGTGAACCAGATGATGCATGATCCGATCAATGTCATCAAGGAGTTGTCTGGCGGGAAGCAGGGGAATGAAGCTCTGGAGTACTTCACCCAGATTTTTGCACTGCAGGAGCAGCTGGACCCGGGTCCGGATGACCGTAGTGCTATACCGGTTGAGGAGGCGCCTGCTGAAGTATCCTCCGGCGGAAAGTTCGCGGTGCCGGGGACGGTGTTTGCTCCGGCCGGCCTGCTGGGCGGGTGAGCGACATGCAACTGCTGAACGGAATATATGATGCCGCTCTGCTGCTATATGCCCTGAGCCTGCTGTTTGTTTTCTCGGATTGCCTTCGGCGCAATCCGGGCGGAAAGCGGCTGGGCACAGGGCTTCTTGCTGTTGTGGGCCTGCTGCAGCTCGCGGGGCTGGCGATCCGCTTCTCCCAGGAGGGCGGTCTGCCGATCTTCACACCGTATGACTTCCTGTTCTGGTTCTCCTTCAGTATGGTGGTGATCTCACTTGCCATTGCGTACACGCGGGGCGGCGAGTTTACAATTCTGCTGCTCAGCATGGCAGGGTTCAGCGTGTTTCTGCTGAACCGGGTATGGCTGACCGCAGAGGATCATGCCTTGCAGAGCTGGAGTGCGGTGCACGGCTGGCTGGCGATGCATGTGATTTTGGCCAATTTGAGCTTTGCCGCACTGACACTGGGGACCGTATTTGCGATAATGTATTTGTTTCTGCATACCAAGCTTAAGAATAAGAAGTGGGATGACCGTGTCCGCAGGCTCCCAAGCCTGGAGACAATGGACAAATATTCGTATACTGCTATCCTTGCCGGTGTGCCGCTGCTGCTGGCCTCGCTGATCCTGGCAGGCTTATCGATTATTGCGGAAGGGCGGACGCCGCTGTTCCAGGATCTGAAGGTGCTAACTACGCTTATCGGCCTCGGAGTCTACATACTCTATATAGTATTGAAGGTTTCCGGCCGCAGAAGCGGTACGGCGATGGCACGCTGGGCCATTACTGGCTATGGCTTTATCATCCTTAATTTCCTGCTGAATTCATGGTCTGAGTTCCATGGCTGGGGCGGGTAGTAGGGCTGTAAGCTGGGTGCTGAAGTGCGGAGGCGGCTTGTATGCTGAAGTGCAGAGGCGGCTGGTGTGCTGAAGTGCGGAGGCGGCTAGTGTGTTAGTGCGGAGGCGGCTGGTGTGTTGAAGTGGAGAGGCGGCTGGTGTGTTGAAGTGCGGAGGCGGCTGGTGTGTTGAAGTGCGGTGGCAGCTAGTGTGCTGAAGTGCGGTGGCAGCTGGTGTGCTGAAGTGCGGAGGCGGCTGGTGTGCTGAAGTGTGGAGGCGGCTGGTGTGCTGAAGTGTGGAGGCGGCTGGTGTGTTGGAGTGCAGAGGCGGCTGGTGTGTTGAAAGAGGTAGCTGGTGTGTTGAAGTGCGGTGGCAGCTAGTGTGCTGAAGTGCGGAGGCGGCTGGTGTGCTGAAGTGCGGAGGCGGCCTGAATTGTGCTCGAGAGCACAGGTGGATGAGAAGCAAGGGGTTATGCTGGAATGTACAGACAAGAAACGGGAAGTTATACGGGCATGTTATGGTGGCTATGGAGCGCAGGCGATTGTCTGAAGTGCTATGGTGACTTATGAAGCGAGTGATTGAACTGAAGTGCTATGGTGGCTAAGGAGCGAGTGATTGTACTGAAGTGTAATGGTGGCTAATGAAGTGAGTTATTGTACTGAAGTGTTATGGTGGCTATGGAGCGAGTGATTGTACTGAAGTGCTATGGTGGCTTATGGGGCGAGTGATTGTACTGAAGTGCTATGGCAGCTTATGGGGCGAGTGATTGTACTGAAGTGTTATGGTGACTTATGAAGCGAGTGATTGAACTGAAGTGCTATGGCAGCTTATGGGGCGAGTGATTGTACTGAAGTGTTATGGGCGGCTAATGAGAAAAGTTAATTGAGTGCGCGCCGGACTGCTGTCCTGCTGTAGTGGCAACCGGGGACTGATTTCTTAGTTGAGCAAGCTGGGGTATTGTGGTGTGGAGTATAGTAAATTTTCGGATGCTGGAGTGAGGCGGGATGAGCAAATATTTGCCCATTATGCTGGATGTTCAGGGCAGACTGGTGGTAATGATCGGCGGCGGAGCTGTGGCTGAACGTAAAGCGGCTCCGCTGCTGGAGGCAGGAGCGGGGCTGGTGATTGTCAGTCCTGCACTTAGCGGGACGTTGTCCGCAGCGGCTGCGGAGGGGCGGCTGAAATGGGTCAGCCGCCCCTATGCTCCCGGAGATCTCCAGGGAGCTGTCTTGGTCTATGCCGCCAGCAGCGACAGGGCGGTGAATGAAGCGGTGGCCGGGGAGGCCCGGATGCTGGGCCTGCCGGTCAATGTCGCCAGCCACGCCGAGGCGGGCAGCTTCATCACGCCCGGTATCCTCCGGCGGGGGCGGTTGACGGTTGCGGTCTCGACCTCCGGGGCGGGACCGTCCGCTGCTGCGCAGATCACGGCGCAGATCGCCGGGCTGCTGGGCGAGGAATACGAGCCTTATCTGGATTTCCTGCATGAGCTGCGCACCGAAATCAAGCGGCTGGAGCCTGTAGCTGAGATTCGCGCCCGGCTGCTGCGGAGGCTGGGGAAGCTTGATGTGTTGGATGAGATGCGGCAGGGCACCTTTATACCATGGACATCAGAGGTAATCGAATCCTGGATTGCATGTAACCGGGAGGAGTAGGCGGAATGATCGGGTGGAGTCGGCCATCGGGAGACGTAGATCGAAAGAGCGGATGGAGCAGGTTATCGGGAGGCGTAGATAGATTGATTGGGTAGAGCAGGCCATCACGTAGATCGAACAAGCGGATGGAGCAAGCATCAAGTACAACTGCTGCGATTGCGGAGTAAGTTTGCATCTGCTCTGGCTGCTTCAAAACTAATTCATCAATCATTGAGACTGCTTCGAAACTGAGTCTGCAAAGACATAAGCTGCGGCAGAAGTTGACTCAAGTTGCCGATTGAATCGTGCAGATGAATCTGTTCCAAACGAATTGGCGGGTTAATGCTTGACGGCCTGCATATTTGAATAGACGATTGAATGGACCAACGGCTGAACGGCCGAATGATCAGAGAAATAGACGAATAAGTAGAATAAGTGGATGTGTTTATGACGTTGAAGTGGGCGGATTCGCGGGTATGTGGCTGGAATGACCAAAGCTGACTGTTGTGCGGTAAATTAGAGGGATAAATCCCTTTGATTTGGGCTAAATCCGCCGAAATGAGCAAATTAGAGGGATAAATCCCTCTAATTCAGGCAGAATTGCCCGGAATGAGCAATTTAGCAGTATAAATCCCCTTGATTCCAGCAATAGTGGCGCGAATGAGCAAATGAAGGGTAAAAGTGCCCTTGATTCCAGCGAAAGTGGCGCGAATGAGCAAATGAAGGGCAAAAGTTCCCTTGATTCCAGCGAAAGTGACACAATTGAGCAAATGAGAGGTATCGTGCAGGAAACAGGGCGGGTGCAGGTAACTTGAACAGGGGGAATGGTTCATGCGGAAGATTATTGTGGGCAGCAGACAGAGTGCGCTGGCGCTGACGCAGACAGGGCATGTGATTGCCGATCTGGAGCGGCTTAGCGGGGAGCATGGCTTTGATTTTACCTTTGAGGTGCATAAGATTGTTACCAAAGGCGACCGGATTCTTGATGTCACCCTGTCCAAGGTTGGCGGTAAGGGTCTTTTTGTGAAGGAAATTGAGCAGGCCATGCTGGCCAAAGAAATCGATATGGCAGTACATAGTATGAAGGATATGCCTTCCGAATTGCCGGGAGGCTTGATTAATGGTGCAGTGCCGAAGCGGGTAGATCCGCGGGACTGCCTGATCTCAAGCAGCGGAGCAGGCCTTGAGGATCTGCCGCAGGGCGCGCGCGTAGGCACAAGCAGCCTGCGGCGCTCCAGCCAGCTGGCCGCGCTCCGGCCGGATCTGGTTATTGAGCCGGTGCGCGGCAATATTGACTCGCGGCTGAAGAAGCTGGAGAGCGGCGAATACGACGCGATTCTGCTGGCAGCGGCAGGCTTGTCGCGGATGGGCTGGCAGGACCGGGTAACGGCTTATCTGCCGCCGGAAATCTGCCTGCCCGCTGTGGGCCAGGGAGCTCTCGGCATCGAATGCCGTGAAGACGATGAGGAGCTGCGCAAGCTGCTCGCGCTCTACAATGATGAGCGCACCGCTCTTACGGTGACGGCGGAGCGCACATTCCTCGGCGCCCTGAATGGCGGCTGTCAGGTGCCGATCGGCGCCTACGCTGTGCTGGAGACGGAGAAGGCCGGGACAACGGGAACAACCGGGACTATTCATTCCGGCGGGACTTCTGGAGAAGGCGGCCTGTTAATCACTTTAACCGGAATGGTGGGAACACCGGACGGATCGGTAATCCTTAAAGAAACCTGCACGGGAGAAGATCCGGTGCAGCTCGGTGCGGAGGTTGCCCGTAAGCTGATTGCCAGGGGCGCAGAGAAGATTTTGGCGGATGTAAAGGGACAGGATACTCAGGGATAAGGTGATAAGGGGATGACGGAGATGGCGGGGAAGGTTTATCTTGTAGGTGCAGGTCCGGGGGATGCCAAGCTGATTACGGTTAAAGGTCTGGAGTGTATCCAGAAGGCAGATGTGCTGGTCTATGACCGGCTGGCGAGTCCAAGGCTGTTGAAGTGGATGAAGCCGGGCGGGGAGAAAATATACGTAGGCAAGCTGCCGGACCGCCATACGATGAAGCAGGAGGACATTAATCAGCTGCTTGTCGATCTCGCTCTGGAGGGCAAAACGGTAGTGCGTCTGAAGGGCGGAGACCCGGTGATTTTTGGCCGGGTGGGTGAAGAAGCGGAGCTGCTGCGGCGGCATGGCATCTACTACGAGATTGTGCCGGGTATTACCTCGGCTATCAGCGTCCCGGCATACGCCGGTATTCCGGTAACCCACCGGGAGGCTGCGTCTTCCCTGTCGATCATTACCGGACATGAGAGCCCGGATAAGCTGGATCATTCCATTCATTGGGATAAGGTGACGAATGCCACGGGAACCCTGGTGTTCCTGATGGGCGTCGCCAAAATCGGATATATCAGCGCCCAGCTGATGAAGCACGGGCGTCTGCCGGAAACGCCGGTGGCGCTGGTGCGCTGGGGGACACGTGCCGATCAGGAGACACTAACCGGCACGCTTGCCGACATTGAAGCGAAGGTCAAGGCGGCGGATTTCCAGCCGCCGGCCGTTATCGTTGTCGGCGATGTAGTGCTCCAGCGGGAGCACCTCATGTGGGTTGAAGCGATGCCGCTGTTCGGCAAGCGGATTGTGGTGACGCGGGCCCGCAGCCAGGCCAGCGAACTGGTAGACCGGATCGAGGAGCTTGGCGGCGAACCGTATGAGTTCCCTGTCATTGAGACGGTTATGCAGCGTGATGCGGACAAGCAGGCAGAGATTGCGTCAGCGCTTGGCCGGCTTCCAGAGTACGACTGGGTGTTCTTCACCAGTCCGAACGGCGTGGACTTCTTCATGCGCCATCTGGCGCAGTTGAAGACGGATCTGCGCGGTCTGTACCGTGCGCGGATATGTGCGGTGGGACCGGGTACGGCTGCGGCGCTTGCCGGGCGCGGGCTGATTGCCGAAGAACTGCCTGGACGCTTCCAGGCAGAAGGGCTGATTGAAGCCTTCGGCGATCAGCTGCAGCCGGGGCAGAAGGTGCTGCTGCCGCGCGGCGATCTGGCGCGCGAGTGGCTGCCCGGCAAGCTGAAGGAGCTGGAGCTGGAAGTGACTGAAGTGGATACGTATGAGACTGTGGTTACTGGTGAAGATGATATTGAACTGGTGAAGCTGCTCGAAGAGAAACGGATTCATGCGGTCACCTTCACCAGCTCTTCCACGGTGCGCAACTTCATCTCTATCCTGAAACGGATGGGCCTGGAAGATCCGCTGACGCTGCTGGCGGGGGTCAAAATCGCCTGCATAGGTCCGGTAACCGAACAGACTGCTGTGGAGGCGGGGTTGACTCCGGGCTTGCTCCCGGACGAAGCGACGATCGAAGGGCTGGTGCAGGAGCTCTGCCGCTGGAATGAAACAACGAGGCTCAGATAACCTGCGGCCTGGTTTCCGCTATTCCGCTATGCAGTCTGGGCCCTGCAATTTTGAACAATGCATTTCAACTTTGCGTTTTGTGATTTCATATTCGAATAAGGCTTGAGACAGATAGATGTGTTTAAATACTTACTGTACAGGAGGAAACAGCAATGAGCTTTCCAATAACTAGACACCGCCGCTTGCGCGGTACAGCCGGAATCCGAGGAATGGTGCGGGAGACCGTCCTGAACGTGCTGGACTTTATCCAGCCGATATTTGTAACCTACGGTACCGGTGTGAAGAATGAGATTGGCTCCATGCCCGGCGTGTATCACTTCTCGCTGGATACCCTGAAGGCGGAAGTGGATGAGATTGCCTCCCTGGGAATTCCGGCCGTATTACTGTTCGGCATTCCCGAAACGAAGGACGCCATCGGCTCCTCCGGATTCGCTGAGGACGGCATTGTGCAGGAGGCTACCCGGCTGATTAAGCAGTGGTATCCCGAGCTGCTGGTTGTCGCCGACACCTGTCTGTGTGAATTCACCGACCACGGCCACTGCGGTATGGTACATACCCATACAGTTGACTGCGTAGTACATGGCGATGTGCTTAACGATGCTTCGCTGGAGCTGCTGACCCGCACTGCGGTATCCCAGGCCCGGGCCGGTGCGGATATTATCGCGCCTTCCAATATGATGGACGGGTTCGTGCAGGCGATCCGCAGCGGCCTTGACGAGAATGGTTTTGAGCATGTGCCGATCATGTCCTATTCGGTAAAATACGCATCCGCCTTCTACGGCCCCTTCCGTGAAGCGGCAGATTCTGCACCGCAATTCGGTAACCGCAAAACGTACCAGATGGACCCGGCCAATCTGCGGGAAGCGATCCGTGAGGCTGATTCAGATGTGCTGGAAGGCGCTGACATGCTGATGGTTAAGCCCGCGCTGGCTTATCTGGATGTCATCCGGACGATCCGCGACCAGTTCGATCTGCCGCTGGTGGCTTACAACGTGAGCGGTGAATATTCAATGGTAAAAGCGGCTGCACAGCAGGGCTGGATCGATGAGCAGGCAGTTGTCCTGGAAATGCTGACCGGCATGAAGCGCGCCGGAGCAGATATTATTATTACGTATTTCGCCAAGGATGCAGCCCGCTGGCTGCGCGGCTAGACTATATTCAGCTGTATAATTCAGCAGAGCAGGAGTGAAGAAGCATGGGCAATGTGCCGCTTACACGCAGGGAAGAGGCTTCCCGCACAGCTTTTGAAGAAGCGAAACAGTATATTCCGGGAGGGGTCAACAGCCCGGTCCGGGCATTCAAATCCGTAGGATTGACCCCGGTTTATGTAGACAGAGGCGAAGGCTCGCGTATCTTCGATATCGACGGCAACAGCTTCATCGACTACGTCTGCTCGTGGGGACCGCTGATTATGGGCCATGCCCATCCGGAAGTGGTGAAGGCGCTGCAGGAGACTGCGGTTAAAGGGACAAGCTTCGGCGCACCGACACTGCTGGAGACCGAAATGGCCAAGACCGTGGTGGAACGTGTAGCATCGGTGGACATTGTGCGCATGGTGAACTCGGGAACAGAAGCTACGATGAGTGCCATCCGGCTAGCCCGCGGATATACAGGACGCAGCAAAATCCTCAAGTTCGAAGGCTCCTACCACGGCCACGCCGACAGCCTGCTGATCAAAGCCGGTTCCGGGGTTGCCACATTGGGATTGCCGGATAGCCCCGGTGTGCCGGAAGGTGTAGCCATCAACACCATAACAGTACCTTACAATGACCTGGAAGGGGTCAAAATCGCGTTCGAACGTTACGGCAATGAGATTGCCGCTGTGATTGTTGAGCCGATTGCCGGGAATATGGGCGTAGTGCCTCCGCTTCCGGGTTTCCTGGAGGGTCTGCGCAAGGTGACGACGGGGTATGGCGCGCTATTGATTTTTGATGAAGTGATGACCGGCTTCCGGGTGGACCGCGGCTGTGCGCAAGGGTTGTACGGTTTGGACCCTGATCTGACCTGCTTCGGCAAGGTTATCGGCGGCGGTCTCCCGGTAGGTGCCTATGGCGGCAAAAGAGAGATTATGGAGCAGATCGCTCCGTCCGGTCCGATCTATCAGGCAGGCACACTCAGCGGGAATCCGCTGGCCATGGCGGCTGGTTACAGCACGCTGAAGCTGCTGACACCTGAAGTATATACCCGTCTGGAGGTGCTGGGTGCACGTCTGGAAGCGGGCCTTAAGCGTAACGCGCAGGAAACTGGCATCCCTCTCACGATTAACCGTGTGGGCTCTATGGTCTGCCCGTTCTTCACTGAAGGACCGGTTGTCAACTTCGAGACGGCCAAGACCAGCAACCTGGATCTGTTCAAGCGTTATTTCGGCAAAATGCTTGATCAGGGCATCAGCGTTCCCCCATCCCAGTTTGAAGGCATGTTCGTATCCGCTGTGCACAGTGAGCAGGATATTGATGATACGATTGAGGGCCATTATAATGCCCTGAAGTCGCTATGACAGGCGGGCCGGAGGAGTTGTCCGGCACAAGTATCCCTAGTGGAGCGGATGCAGATACAGGGAATACTGGCGCGGTCATCAGGAACATCACCGGCGGCGGCAAATGGACCCGGCGCGGAGAGTGGCTTCAAGTCATGCCGGGCCGGGTGATTACGGCTGCGGCCGACAGGCAGGCCGCCATTGACGCCTGGCTGCTCGGCACGGCCGGGATGCCGGAGAAGCTGCACTCGCGGCTGCGCCGCGAAGGCGGCATCCAGTGGAAGGGCGACCGGCTGATGCTATCCCTGTTTCCTTACCGGGAAGCAGGTATTGAGCCGGTATGGCAGGAGCTTGAAGTACTGTACGAGGATGACTTCTGCCTCGTGGTCCATAAACCGGCCGGCATGGCGGTTCATCCGGATGGCAGCGGAGCGGGCGTAACGCTGGATCATATCGTCGCAGCGCATTACGCCGCTTCCGGCGGAGGAGTAGCCGTCCGCCATATTCACCGCCTGGATAAGGATACAACAGGACCTGTGCTCTATGCGAAGAACGAATACGCCCAGCTTGTGCTGGACGAGGATATGCGCGACAAAACCGTATCCCGCCTCTACGCGGCGATTGTGGAAGGCATTGTGCCGCCTGAGCTTACCGTGATCGATGCCCCGATCGGCCGTGACCGCCATCATGCGGCGCGCCGGCGGGTCTCGCCGGGAGGACAGGCGGCGGTCACGCGAATCATAGGGCGGGAAGCGCTGCCTGGCGGAACTGTGCTGAAGGTGCAGCTGGAGACGGGGCGCACGCACCAGATTCGTGTCCACCTCAGTCATGCGGGTCATCCGCTGTACGGGGATGACCTCTACGGCGGACCCGGCTGGCATACAGCAAGTGTCCGTGCGGGCGGCAGCAAGAACGACAAGCTGCCGCTGCGTACGGAGCCGGGTAAGGTGAAGTCGGCGATTACAGCCTGGTTCGAAGAGCAGGAGAAGGCGGGCATTACACCGGGACTTAAGGAGCCGGGCAAGCTGGCTGGTCCGGGCAGGCCGGAGGTTAAGCTTAAGGCCAAGGCGAAGCCGGAAGGTGCAGACCGGCAGGCGCTGCATGGCGAGAAGCTTATTTTTGCCCACCCCTGGACCCGAAGCAGCGTTGAAGTAACCGATCCATGGCCGGAGGATATGAGGAAGCTTCGCGTGCAATTAGGCGGGGAGCCGCTGAACTAGAATAACGTCAAATATAAACCAGTGAAACCACCTTGGTGAATCGGTTGCTGAGGGTTTACAGTGACCCGATTACGGTATATGCCTAGGTAGGAGTAAGCAGTATGCTTAAGTGCACTTTGTACAACTAAATCGTCAGTTTTACAACCAGTTATCCGTTTAGTTGTATTTCGTGCAATTAAACTGCCGTTTATAGAAGGTTTTCACCGATTCGGGCGGATTTAGTTGTACAGAATACAGTTATACGATGCAAGCACATCTTTTCGCTATTTTTAATTGTACAGAATACAACTATCACCGAGTTTCCATTTGAAATGGAATTTCATATAGCGGCTGATCGTCATCCGCGAAGCTATGTAAATTAACCAAGCAGCGATTCTCCCATAGGAGGTTGCTGCTTTTTTTTGCTATCTGCAGAACAAATTAATAGAAGTGACAGAGATTGGCTGAACAAGGCCAATGCCGCTATTTCTTTTCCGGCCCTTGCTGTTCTGTTACCCAAGCCTATCCGGCTGTAAATATTCCGGCGGAGCGCAGGGTTCCGCTGATACATTTCCGCATTGCTGTTCGTCTTACTGAAAAGGAGATGAGTCTATGAGACGCAAACGCAGAGTAATCCTGGCAACAGCACTGGGTGCAGCGGTTATTGCCACCGGACTAATACTGGCCGCACAGTTGAACAGCAAATACGGCATTTTGAGTATGGCTGCCCAGTTCCAGAGCTTCAAGGTGACAGTATACAATGAGTCCGACTTTGATCTGAGCATCCTTGAGACTGGTGTGGTTGCGAACGCAGCTGCCGGTGCCTCCACTGATGAACTCGGGAAAACGCTCAGCAGCGGAAAAACAATCAAAATCAGACCCCGGCTTAGCTTAAGCGGCGAGGGGGGCATTTATCTGAAATATACAGATCCAAGGGCGCCGGAGGTAGCTCAAACGGTTGGAATATGCTCCTACACCGAATCTTTATCCGGATATTCCAAGGTCACGATAACGAATAATAAAGTGACTGTGAAAGAGAATTGCAGCTGATATTGTTGCTGGTTTTATGGGGGCGATCTGCTTTTTAGCGCGTTTCACCTCCAGTTATCCCTTCATTTCCCTGTTAAAAATACATATTCCAATTTTTTGCAGTTTACTAGTAACATTTGTAACAGACGGATATCCAATATATTGATAAATATAGTATGTAAGCGTATCTCATAACATTAACTGGGGGAATCTTTGTGAAAAAAGTAACAAAACTAATGCTCGTAGCTGGTATCTCGTTGGCACTTGTAGGGGTAGGCAACAGCGGCGCCTTGAACAGTGTAACATCTGCAGCGAGCGCACCACTTAAGGTAGGCCGGGTGGAAGCGGCTGCCCATGGTACCAAATGCTTCACAGTAGCTGTTGCTGTAGTACAGAACGGTGTAATCGTTGCAGCTTCGCTGGATGATTATCAATTCCTGGGTACAGATGTAGCAACTGGCGTTCCTAACTCCGACAAAGAATTTGGCCTGAACGGCTACAAAGACCCTAACGTAGTTCTGGCTTCCAAGAAAGCTAACGCTAAATACTACAGCGAGCATATGGCTGAAGCAGCAGGCTCCACAGTTTCTTATGACAAGAACATTGCTGCTGTTGAGAAATTCGCTACAGGCAAAACAATCAAATCCCTTGAAATGACGCTTAGCAAGAAGTCCGCAGAGCAAGTAGTTGATGCTGTAAGCGGTGCTACTCTGGTGGATACCTCTAACTATCTGAAAGCAATTTTGGACGCTGCTAAAGCTGCCAAATAATTGCCCTTTTCATATTTGCTTACGGGACTCCTTCACGGCTGCGGCTGTGCGGGAGTCTTTTTTATGTCCGCTTTACGGGGAGAGGCGAGTGGGACCCCTGTGTTTATGGGTATAACAGTATTAAGATGAAATACATCCTGTAAACCGGAATTCATAACTGGGGGTTGGGCCATGAAATGGCAGGGCAGAAGAGGCAGTTCGAATGTAGAAGACCGCAGAGGAAGCAGAGGCGGAGGCGGCAAGCTGATTGGCGGCGGAATTAGCGGGATCATTATTGTGGTGATTGTTACGCTGCTGAGCGGCGGGAATATCGGTGATATTATGGGCAATCTGACTTCCACAGGCTCCAGCACCAGCTCTAATGTTCCTTACGAGCAGACCGCACAGGAGAAGGAGTTGTCGGAATTTGTATCCGTAGTACTGGCAGATACCGAAGATGTCTGGTCCGAAGTCTTCCAGGAGCAGGGGAAGACGTACCAGGACCCTACGCTTGTGCTCTATAGCGGCAGCGTGGACTCTGCCTGCGGAACCGCCAGTTCGGCAGTCGGGCCGTTCTATTGCCCCGGGGACGCCAAGCTGTATATCGATCTCAGCTTCTACGACGAGTTGCAACAGCAATTCAATGCTCCGGGCGATTTCGCCATGGCTTATGTAATTGCCCATGAGGTGGGTCACCATGTGCAGACACTGCTGGGTGCTTCCGAGCAGCTGAATTCGCTGCGCCAGAGCCTGAGCGAGACCGAATTCAACAAAGTTCAGGTCCGCTTTGAGCTGCAGGCCGATTATTACGCCGGGGTATGGGCGAAGCATGCCCAAGGAATGAACCTGCTGGAGGAAGGGGATCTGGAGGAAGCCTTAACCGCGGCGAGCGCAGTGGGGGACGACACGATCCAGAAGCGGGCACAAGGCTATGTGGTGCCTGACAGCTTCACTCACGGCACCTCCGAGCAGCGCAAACGCTGGTTCTACAAAGGGTTCAACTCCGGCACCATTGAAGGCGGAGATACTTTTAATGCCACTGAGCTGTAGAGGCTAAGCTGTAGATACTGAACGGTAGAGGCAAGCGTATCCGTCCCAATGCTGGTTTATACTGGCGAAGACAGGCCCTCTGTCTTCTCAAAAGCCTTTAAATGTCAATAAAGCAGCGATTCTCTTGGTCATTGGAGGATCGCTGCTTTGCGTTATTGTTTATAGTTCTTTAAAGATTTTTGTAACCATTCCCGCTTAAACAGCGGAGCCTCCATCCAAGCGGCCATTTCATGGCTTTTGGGACAGCTCCCTCTTGCTTGCAATGCACAGCGCTCCCGTACCTGATCTTCACCGTTCTAAAGTCCGGCTACGGACGAAGGTCATTGCGGTACGAGAGCCGGTTGCGGCCGAGTTTTTTGGATTCAAGCAGAAGCTGGTCGGCGTAGACATAGCCTTTTTCCATAGAAGTCTTCTGGCCGGGGTCTGCCTTGTAATAGTACAGTCCGAAAGAGGCGGAATACGGCACGCGGATCATCTGGTCCTCGAATTCTGCGGCTACGCTGTGTCCGTGAAGGCTGTCCAGGATTGCCTGAATCTGTGACTGGCACTCCTCAAAGGTTCTGTTCCTGAGAAACACGGTGAACTCTTCCCCGCCGCTGCGGAACAGGATGTCTTCTTCCTGCAGAAATTGCTTCAGTGTATCGGCAAAATCAATAATGACGCGGTCACCGACGGCGTGGTTGAAGGAATCGTTGATTTTTTTGAAACGGTCGATATCCGCCACTACAATTCCGATATATTCCCCGCTCTGGTTCAGCTCCTTCATCATCTTGTCCATGTGGGCCCGGTTATAGGTTCCTGTCAGGAAGTCGCGGTAAGCCATCTGCTCGAACTTGTCGCGTTCATATTTGTGCTGGGCGCTTTGCGATTTGGAATAGAAGGAGAGGCTGACGATGTAATTGAGCAGGAAGAGGGCAATCAGCATTTCCCATTTCTCCATTTGCAGCAGGCGCAGGAGCAGCGCATTGGTCAGGGCTACCTTGCTGAAATCAAGCAGGTTACGGCTCCGGAACAGCAGGTGACGGGCTTCCTTGCGTGTCTTGATGTCTCCAGAGAGCGCGAAGGTTATGATCAGGAACGTGGAGGACAGCAATGTGGTGACACAGACGACCAGGAGAAACAGGAGCCAGTATCCGAGCGGAAATCTCTCCGCAAAAGGGTGAAGCACAGTGTACAGATAATACGCGGCCGAGCCGCCCAGTGTAAAGGACCCAATATTGTAGAAGGTGTCCAGAAATTCGCCGGGATCGGCGGTTTTTGTCTTCTTTTTATAGAAAAATACAACGAAGCGGTATACGGTTTCGAACAGAAAGGTGCCCAGCGGTCCGGCGAAAATTCCGAACGAAGAGGTATAGCTGATAGCATAATCGATCGTAGAATTCCCGCTCCGGGTCACGATGCGCAGTTGAAAGTAGAAGCTGGAGAAGAGCGTATAGAGCACCAGCGCCTTGATATATGTATCGTCCAGAACTATAGCATGTTTGGGAATGAAAGCTATAGCAACGGAAGCGGCAAACAGGGAAAGGTCAAATACCCGTGCTTTAGACATGACAGAAGTTTTCCTTTCAGGATTTATACCGATTATAACCGAAAAGACGTTTTTTGATTATAAAGTTATTTTGGGATTTTTATAGATTGAACCATACACCCATGTCCTATATCCGGCAGCGGTCATATAATACTTTGTTAATGTGGAGCCGTCTGCTCTCGTGCAGAAGTGAATCTATAAGCCGGGGAGAGGAAGTTATGAAAATATTGCTGGTTACCTACTGGGGCCTTACCAATATGGGCGGGATCTGGACGTATATGAAACAGCTTGCCGATAAGCTGAGCGAACAGGGACACTCCGTCACACTCATGGGAAGCCATGTGGAGAACAACACCTTGTATTTGCTCGGGCAGAATGCTTCTTTTGATAAAAAAGCTTTCTATACCCTGCTGCTCCCGCACCTCGATATTACCTTATTCCCGCATCTGCATCTGGAGCATGGGATATTCAGCTTTGAGCTGGGACGTTATGTATTTGAGGGTGGAGCAGCGGTTCTGGGGCTGGAGAATTATGATGTCATTCATGCCCAGGACCCCATTGCCTCCTACGCGCTGCGGCGGATTATGCGACGTCCGGTTCCTCTCGTATCCAGTGTGCACGGGGCATTGTCCCGGGAAGCTTATTATGAATACAAAGGGCTTGAGCCTGGACTTACCCGCGAGGAATATGAGCGCCGGCCGATCTGGCGGTATTTCCGGCGGATGGAGGCGCTCGCGGCCCGGTCAGCTGACTTGATTATGGTCTCTTCGAACTGGATTGGTCAGCTGACCCAGGAGCTCGGTGTAAGCAGAGAACGGATTCATACTTTGCCGTATGGAGTGAATCTGGAGCAGTATGCGGCCAGGGCGGCGAGGCCTTCACCGCTTAAGATCGGAGGCGGAACCAAAGTAATCATGTATGCCGGACGCCTCGAATATATCAAAGGTGTGCATGTACTGATCGAGGCTCTGGGAATGCTGCAGAAGCACCGCACAGACTGGACCTGTGTAGTGGCCGGCATAGGCAGCCTGCTGGAAGAGCTCAGGGAACAGGCGCGCCAGCTTGGGATTCTGGAGCATATCCGCTTTGCCGGGAAGCTGGATAATATTCCGGCAGCACTAAGTGAGGCTGATATTTATGTACAGCCTTCCCTGCAGGATACTCAGCCGTTCTCGGTCACCGAGGCTCAGCTTGCAGGCATTGCCCCGATTGTTGCCGGCACTTCAGGTATGCCGGAAATGGTCCGCCACGGGGAGACCGGCTGGATCGTTCCGCCCGGTGATGCCGCCCGGCTGGCCGGGCTGCTGGAACAGCTGCTGGATAATGAGGAGCTGAGAGTACGTACCGGCTTCCAGGCAAGGGAGTGGGCGCAGCGCAGCCGTTCACTGGATGTCATGGCGGCCGGAACGCTGAATGTATACCGTAAAGCCATAAGTATGCTGGAGAGCGTACAAAGCCCGGCAGTCCGCTCGGCCTTGGGAGCAGAGCCGGCGGCAGGACCCGTTCCCGGAGCCTTCCATCCAGCCGATGTGCTGAATGCAATGTATCCCGGCATTCCGCTTGCGGCGAGCATGCGGGCAAGGCTCCCGCAGGATTATTCCATTCCGGACCCTCTTACGGTACTCACCGATCCGAAATAATTTCCTGTCCGCCGAAGTAGGCGGCAAAGTTGTCATGCCTTCCTGATTGAAGCATATACATGAGTGGAGTAACATTTTGGGCTTATGCTCTGGGCTTGTCTCAGGGATAGATTATGCCAAGAAGGAGGACATTTCCCGTGTTTGACCAGTCACACGGCTTGCGGTTTGATATTTATGAACGCATTCACCTTTCGGAAGAGCTTCCGGGAATAGCTGAGCTGGAGGAAGTCGAGCTGATTCCCGACATCCAGGTAATCCAGCGGGAGGACCGGGCGGAATTGCACGGGCAACTGCTGCTCACCGGACTCTACCGGGGGGAAGATGATCGCACACAGCGTCTGGAGCATGCGATTCCTGTTGAAATCACAGTCCCGCTGACACGGGTCAGCTCACTTGAAGACATAGGGGTTGAGATCGAAAATTTCGATATTGACCTGCTTACGATGCGAACCGTCAACATAACAGGGGTGCTCTCGCTGCGCGGAATCGGAAACGCGGATGCCCAGCCGGCCTGGCAGCAGGAGGAATATACAGTAGCCTACTCCCCTGAGGCTGAAGCGGATAACCGCGGGCCGGAGAATGATGCGCTATATGAAAATTCGCTCTGGACCTACGGGGAAGGTGTCGCGGAGGTTTCAGTGGAGGATCAGGAATATGCGGATTCCGTGGAAGCCGCGGGTAATCCGCTATTCCTGGAAGGCTCTTTATACACTCAGCCTTCGGCCTTAGTATCCGCTCAGTTGAAGGACAAGGAACCCAAGGTAAGAACGCATAACCTGGATTCCTCACCCGCAACCGTTCCATCCGGAACAGCGGATTCCGGGCAGAACTACAGCAAATCTGCGGCTGAGCCGGTCTCCAGTCATTTTCTTCCTTCCCGGGAGAAGACAGAAGAGCCTGGTGCGGTAAATGATTCGTTCAAGGCAGGTACGGAGGAGCCCGGTTTCCAGACGGGGACAGCCGCGTTGAATACTGTGGATCATTGGGGTACTGCCAGTCTTCATGCAGTCAATCAGGCAGAGCCGGTATTCACATCCGCAGCCAGTGATGATACAGCAGTGCTGGCCGAGAATGAAGAAGTGCCTGAAGAGGTTCAGGCTATAGACAATGAGAGCTTCGTGTCCGAGGAGTTCTTACCTCCCCAGGAGGAGAAGCAGGATCTCAAGATTGCGCTGGGCAGCAAAAAAGATCCGGCAATTGCCGAGCAGGAGCCATTGACCTTCTCTTCGCTGCTCAGCTCCAGCCGTGCGCGCAAGGAGCAGGAGATTCTTCATTCCGAGGAGGTAGCCTCCAAAGCGGCGGTTATTCCTGAGGTAGGGAATGATACCGAATGGAAAAGCCGGTTCATCGGCGGCCTTGGCGGTACAGAGCTGTTCCGCAAAGTGCGGCTCTGCATCGTCCAGCGGGAAGAAACGCTGGATACGATTGCCGAGAAATATCAGCTCAGTACCAGAGAGTTGTCCATGTATAACCGGCTCTCCGGACAGAATGTAGAAGAAGGTCAGGTTTTGTATATTCCCTAGGATGGACCGGGGAATGCGGCAGGAAGTTGCGGGGGGCTGTCCCACAAGCCATGACATGGCTGCTTGGGGCAGCCTTATTTTTTTACATAGGGTATGTCTTGGCCCGGCCTGTTGCGGGTTCATATTCGCTTAGGCAGGGTTAATGGTCACTACCGGCTTATGTCTTGGCAGATTCAACCAGCTGTGCGCCGGTATACACCACTTCTTGGGAGGATGAGATATTTATGAAGAAAAAAGTGACGGCAGCCGCGATCGCATTGGGCGTGGCGCTGACTGCTTCGGCCGGCGTCTATGGCGCGGGCAACCTGCAGGAGATCCGGGCATCACTGAATTACAAGCTCGGGATCATCGTGAACGGGCAGGTCTATGCGATGAAAGACGGCAACGGTAAAACGCTCGCCCCGATCACGTACAATGGCACAACGTACCTGCCTGTACGCTCAATCAGTGAAGCGCTGAACACCTCTGTCACTTATGACGCCGCAAACAGCCGGGTCGTCATCGGCGGCTCCGCTTCTCCTGGCATATCCTCTCAGGAACCGGCCGCGGAACCGGTACAGCGTCCGAAGAGCCTGCCGTCCGACTTCCCGCTGCCGTCCGATGCCAAAGTATTCAATCTGATTGAAGGCTCGGCAACCGGCACGCCGTCTGCGACGTTCAGCTATCTGACGAAGCAGGACCTGGAGACGCTTGGCAATACGTACAAAGAGTATTTTGTGCGCAAAGGCGCCACCGCCAAATCCGAGGAGATCTCCGCGGAAGCCTTCTCGATTATCGATGCCGGAAGCACGTTTTCTGTTACGCTGGACGCCTACCTGGGAACTGGCAGCTATGGAGGCTACAATATCGTCAACGTGATCTGGAGCGGGAAGTAAGCGGTAGATGGGCGGCTCTCTGTGTATTTAACTCTGTTAGCCCTGTGTGTACAACTCCGTTAGACAGTTTTTTGAACCGGGCGGTATAAACTCTGCCCTTTGTGTGTATGCTGGTTGACTAGGAATAGGACTGAATGTATTATTGACATAAGTAATAACTAGCATAAAGACTGGGAACGGGAAGAGTAGGCGGTCAGCCCTTCAGAGAGCGGAATTGTAGTTGCTGTGAATTTCCGCAGGATGCAGCCCCCGAAGTCGCCCCGGAGTCGCCCTTCTGAGCTTGCCTCCATGTTTATGGAGACCAGGTTAGGATGTGGCCGGACGCAGCCGTTATCTGCATGAGTGTCGCGCTAAGCTTCCGGACCTGTAAGGAGTCCGAGGCAGGGGTTTATTTTTGAAATACAAGAAAGTATAGGTTTTACATTATACTTTATCCTTGTATTTCCGCTGAAACGGATACCGTCCCTTGAAGGACGGCACAGCCGTTTACACCTGATTAGCGCGAAACAAAGGTGGTACCGCGAAAGAATGGCCTTTCGTCCTTTGAGACGAAGGGTCTTTTTGTATTTAAATATAAGGATATATATGTTTCACTCTATCAATCATCCTTATATTTCTCGCTGAAACGGTACCGTCCTTAGACAGGACGGTAAAGCCGTTTCCACTTGTCAGATCGTTACAGAATACAAAAAGCTTCTCATCATTTTCTCTAATGGAGGGTTCACAATGGCTGATAACAACAATACAGCAGCAGAGCTGACGAACCAGCTGGAAGCGGCAGAAGACACCGCTACTGCGAATCACAAGCAAAGCGATATGCCGACTACCTATGATCCGGGGTCGGCGGAGAAGAAATGGTATACTTACTGGATGGAGAACGGCTTCTTCGAAGCAGGCAAACGTCCGGATGCGCAGCCTTACAGCATTGTTATTCCCCCGCCGAATGTAACAGGAATGCTGCATATCGGGCATGCGCTTGATTTCACACTGCAGGATGTTCTGATCCGTACCAAACGGATGCAGGGATATGATACGCTGTGGCTGCCGGGAACGGACCATGCGGGTATCGCTACACAGACTAAGGTAGAGCAGAAGCTGCGCGAGCAGGGGATCTCCCGCCATGATCTGGGACGCGAGAAGTTCCTGGAGCAGGTATGGGCCTGGAAGGAGCAATATGCGGAGACGATTCACGGGCAGTGGGCCAAGATGGGCTTGTCGCTAGACTACTCGCGCGAACGGTTCACCCTGGATGAAGGAATGTCCAGCGGTGTCCGCCAGGTGTTTATTCAGCTGTACCGGAAAGGCCTGATCTACCGCGGCAAACGCATTATCAACTGGGATCCGGCTGCACGCACGGCTCTGTCGGACATCGAAGTTGAATATAAAGAGGTAAATGGCCATCTGTACCATCTGCGCTATCCGCTTAAGGACGGCAGCGGCTATATTACTGTAGCTACAACCCGGCCGGAAACGATGCTGGGCGATACTGCGGTTGCCGTGCATCCGGAAGATGACCGTTACAAGGATCTTATCGGCAAAACGCTGATCCTGCCGATTACCTTGCGGGAAATTCCGGTTATCGCTGATGATTATGTAGATAAGGAATTCGGCAGCGGCGCGGTGAAGATTACCCCGGCACATGATCCGAACGACTTTGAGATGGGCGTGCGCCATAATCTTCCACAGATTAATGTGATGGATGAAGGCGGAATTATGAATGCGGAAGCAGGCAAATACCAGGGACTGGACCGCAGCGACTGCCGCAAGGCGATCATTGCTGACCTGAAGGAGCAGGGCGTACTTGTATCCATTGAGGACCACGTACATCAGGTTGGACACAGCGAGCGTTCGGGAGCCGTAGTTGAGCCTTACCTGTCCACCCAGTGGTTCGTGAAGATGCAGCCGCTGGCAGAAGCGGCCATCGCAGCGCAGAAGGATGGCAGCGGTGTTAACTTCGTACCGGACCGCTTCGAGAAGACTTACCTGAACTGGATCGAGAATGTACGCGACTGGTGTATTTCCCGCCAATTGTGGTGGGGCCACCGTATTCCGGCCTGGTACTCCGAATCTACGGGAGAGATCGTTGTTGCGAATGATGAAGAAGAAGCGCGCACAATCAGCGGTCTGACGGACCTGAAGCAGGATGAGGATGTTCTGGATACCTGGTTCAGCTCGAACCTCTGGCCGTTCGCTACACTGGGCTGGCCTGATGAGAACAGCAGCGACTATCAGCGTTACTATCCGAACAATGTGCTGGTTACCGGCTACGATATCATCTACTTCTGGGTAGCCCGCATGATCTTCTCGGCTCTGGAATTCACCGGACAGAAGCCATTCTCCGACGTGCTGATGCATGGTCTCGTACGCGATGCTGAAGGGCGCAAAATGTCCAAATCACTCGGCAACGGTATCGATCCGCTGGATGTAATCGAGCAGTATGGTGCAGACGCTATGCGCTACATGATTACTACAGGCAGCACAGCCGGTCAGGATCTCCGGTTCCGGATGGAAAAGGTAGAGCAGGCGCGGAATTTTGCCAACAAGATCTGGAATGCCTCACGCTTTGCACTGATGAATCTCGAAGGTGTTTCTTTTGAAGATATTGACATCACAGGTGAGCTCAGCACGGCGGACCACTGGATTCTGCACCGCCTGAACGAAACTTCCCGCGATATTACGCGTCTAATTGACTCGTACGAGTTCGGCGAGACCGGCCGGCTGCTGTACAACTTCATCTGGGATGATCTGTGCGACTGGTATATCGAATTCGCCAAGCTCTCGCTGTACGGAGCGGACGCGGCTGCGAAGGCCAAGACACAATCGGTTCTGGCCTATGTACTGGACCGCACGCTGCGCCTGATTCATCCGTTCATGCCGTTCATTACGGAAGAAATCTGGCAGCATCTGCCGCATCAGGGCGACACCATCACGCTGGCTGAATGGCCGAAGTATGATTCTGCGCTTGAGAATCCGCAGGCAGTGGCAGAGATGAACCTCCTGATGGATGTTATCCGTGCCGTTCGTAATATCCGTGCGGAAGTGAACGTGCCGATGAGCAAGAAGGTAGAACTGATTATCAAAGCCGGGGGTCAGGAAACCCTGGACATTATTTCCCGCAACGACAATTACATCGGGCGCTTCTGCAATACCTCTTCCTTCGAAGCAGGGCTTGCGCCGCAGACACCGGATAAAGTGATGTCTGCTGTGGTTACAGGAGCCGAGCTGCTTCTGCCGTTATCAGGACTGATCGACATTGAACAGGAAATTGCCCGTCTGGAAAAAGAAGTCCAGACACTGAACAGCGAGGTTGAGCGCGTGGAGAAAAAGCTCGGCAATCAGGGTTTTGTCGCCAAGGCGCCAGCAAAAGTCATCGAAGAGGAGCGGGCGAAGCAGGCGGACTATTCTGATAGACGCGAGAAAGTGCTGGCCCGTATCGCAGAGCTGAGAGGATAAGGGATATGGAAGAGATCACCCGGAGCGGCGGTGCCGCTCCCTTAAGTTCTTATACAGAAGCGGTAGACTGGATCAACAGCCTGATTCCTTTCGGAATCCGGCCAGGGCTGGAGCGGATAGAGCTTCTGATGGAGAAGCTGGGTCATCCGCACCGCAAGCTCAAGTTCATTCACGTGGCAGGGACGAATGGCAAAGGCTCTACCTGTGCTTTTTTGACCCGTGTACTTATTCAGAGCGGGTACACGGTGGGGACCTTTACTTCTCCTTATATCACGAAATTCACGAACCGTTTCCAGTACAATGGAGCAGATATTTCCGAAGAGACTTTGCTGGAACTCGTAAATAAACTGCGACCGCTGGTTCAAGAGATCGCGGGCGGTGAGCTGGGTTCGCCGACAATGTTCGAGGTGTCGACGGCACTGGCCATTCTCTATTATGGCGAAGTCTGTTATCCGGATGTAGTCGTATGGGAGACAGGTCTTGGGGGAAGGCTGGATGTAACGAATATTGTTACTCCGGTAGTGTCTGTAATCACGAATGTCGGACATGATCATACCGATGTACTCGGAGATACACTGGAGCTGATCGCCGGTGAGAAGGCCGGAATTATTAAGCCGGGCGTTCCTGCAGTCAGCTGCGTGAGCCAGCCGGAGGCCATCGCAGTACTGAAGGCTAAAGCGGCGTCTACCCGTTCTACTCTATATTTGGCTGGAGAAGATTTCAGCTATAGTGGTGTAGAGCTCAGGGACGGCCACCAGCATTTCACCTTCCAGGGTCCATTCCGCTCGCTAGAGCTTGATATCGCTATGAAAGGCGAACATCAGCTGGAGAATGCAGCGGGAGCTATGATGGTCCTTGAGGTGCTGCGGCAGTATATGGCCTTCATGCTGGAGGACGAGGATGTGCTGGAGGGATTCCGCGGTACATTCTGGGCCGGAAGGCTGGAGGAAGTAGGCACTTCACCCAGAATTATTCTGGACGGAGCACATAATCCGGAAGGTGCAGAGAGCCTGGCCAAGAGTCTTCCGCAGTTTGGGCCATACGGTAAATTAAATTTGCTCATGGGGATGCTGGCAAATAAGCATCACGAGTCGTATCTCAAGCATATACTGCCTATAGTGGATACGCTCATCCTGACCGAACCGGATTTCCGGAAGAAAATGGACGCGGAAGATCTGCAGGCCATCGCAGAAAGTCTGCGGAATAAATATGCCAAGGAAAACTTGGAAATCATAGTAGAACGTAATTGGGGCCAAGCGCTGCATCTGCTGCAGACGATCACAGCGGACGATGACCTTGCGGTCGTGTCCGGAACGCTGTATTTGATTTCTGATGTACGCAGTACGCTTTTACGGCAACCCGATTCTGAAAAAGGCTGGTGACGAACTGTTGGATACTACTGAACGTGTGCATTTTATAGGGATCGGCGGCTACGGTATGAGCGCGATTGCCCGGGTGATGCTGGAGATGGGATATACAGTTACGGGCTCTGACGTAGCTGCACAAGAGTTAACGGAGAAATTGATTGCCAAAGGTGCCAAGGTCTACATCGGACATACGGCCGAACAGGTCAAAGGCGCGGATCTGGTCGTATATTCTACGGCGCTTGCGTCGGATAACGTAGAATGGGTAGAAGCGGAGCGTCTCAAAATACCGATTCTTCACCGTTCGCAGATGCTTGCCCGTCTGCTGAATGAGCGCAAGGGTGTGGCTGTTGCGGGTGCGCACGGCAAGACTACCACCTCGTCGATGATTGCTCTGGTCATGGAAGACTGCGGAGTGGACCCTACGTATATTATTGGCGGGGAGATTATGAACGTCGGTACGAATGCCAAGGCAGGACAAGGGGAATTCGTCGTAGCCGAAGCGGATGAGAGCGATGGCTCATTCCTGCAGTACCATCCTTGGCTGGGCATTGTAACGAATATTGAAGCCGACCATCTGGAGAACTACGGCGGTGATTTCGGCCAGCTGAAGGAAGCTTATGTGCAGTTTATGAACCAGCTGCGTGAGGACGGAACGGCTATTGTGTGCGCGGATGATGAGAATGTGAAATCTCTGCTGCCTCAAGTAAAAGGTACGGTTATCACCTACGGAATTCATTCGGAGACTGCAGATTACACGGCGACCGACATCGTTCTGGGCGACCGCCAGGTGTCGTACACGATGAATCGCGGTACGGAGGTTCTGGGCCGTATTGAGCTTTCCATTCCGGGGCAATACAATCTGTATAATTCAATGGCGGCGGTAATTTCCTGTCTGAAATCCGGCATTGCCTTTGAAGCGATCGCTGCAGCAATTGTGAAATTCCACGGTGCCAAGCGGCGCTTCCAGGTGCTGGGAGAGATCAACGAGATTCTCGTCATTGATGATTATGCGCATCATCCAACGGAGATTCAGGCTACCATTAGTGCTGCCAAGGCTACAGGCAAACGGATTATCGCCGTGTTCCAGCCGCAGCGCTACACGCGTACCTTCTTCCTGCTGGATGCGTTCAGCCGTGCGTTCAGCGAAGCGGACGAAGTGATTATTACCGATATCTACTCGCCTGCCGGAGAGAAGCAGATCGAGGGAGTCACCTCCGCGAAGCTGGTGGAGCTGATTGTGCAGAACAGCAACGCCGGTGCACGGCATCTGCCGACGAAGGAAGCTGTGCTGGCTGACCTGCAGGACCGCATTGCTCCCGGTGATCTGGTGATTACAATGGGTGCGGGTGATATCTGGAAGGTCGGGTATGCTCTGGCTGATAATCTGAAGAATCGTGAATAAGGCTTAGGCCGTTCTATGCAGATTACACATATCTCTTTACAGTAATAGGATAGCTAGGCATTTTAACAGAAACGGTTTCCGTTCCTTGAATAAGGACAGCGAAGCCGTTTCTTCTTTTTATGTCTGGAGGTATCTGGCGGTCTAAGAAATTAGAAGTGAAATTACACCGCCATTTTGCCGATATAGCTTGTGAATGATATTGTCCTCAATTAAAAGAAGGTATTCCCGCATATTTGGTGGTGTACTCATGAGCTTTCAGCTTGATATTAATACATTGTTGTACTTGTTCATCTTGGGGAACTTGTTTTCCGGACTGCTGATTACCTTCTACCGCTACCATTTCGCCAAGGATACCGCCTCGGTCCTTTTTATAACTGCAAAGTGGCTTCAGGTCGTCTTCTGGGGCTCTATTCTGCTATGGGATTATATTCCCCATTGGATCGCCATACCTCTAAGCAATGCGCTCATTCTGGCTGGAGGAGGTCTGGAAATTTCGGCCCTGCTGATGATGATGGGGATGATGGACCGTAAGGCGAAGCTCTATTATTCGGGGCTGGTTGCGGGCAGTGTTCTGAGCTTTTGTATCGTCGCCCTGTTCTTTAACCATGCGAACCTGCGGGTGGCCACGACCTCGCTATGGGTAATGCTGTTTGTGATCTACCCCGGGTACCGTTTGACGGCGGGGAAAGAACGTTCTCCGCTCCAGAAAATAATGGGTGGCGTATTTTATACCATTGCTGCCGTGATGCTGTTGCGGTCCTTTGTCGCGCTGATTCTGGAACCGGAGATGGGGCCGCTGACAGCTAATCCGGCACAGTATTTGTATTACCTGGGGATGTTTTTGATGCTGGTCGGGGGAATTGCGGCTTTCATCCTGCTCTCCAATGAGCATTCATATGAGAAGCTGAAGCGCATAGCCGCTTATGACAGCCTTACCGGAATCCTTGGCCGCAGGGCTTTTCTGATAGAGGCGGAGCTGAAGCTGGCGATGGCGGCAAGAAAGCGGGAATACTGCTCAATGCTGCTGCTGGATCTGGACCATTTCAAAATAGTGAATGATACATATGGACATGACAAAGGCGATGTAGTACTTCAGGATTTCGCGCTTACCATTGAGAGTCGGCTGGGAATCGGTGACTTGTTCGGCCGGGTTGGCGGCGAAGAATTCGCCATTATGCTCTATGGGCAGGATGCGGAGAACAGCAGCCGCAAGGCGGAAGAACTGCGCCAAGCCGTCAAGGAGGCTTCGGGAGACAGTCTTGCCGGCGGGTACACCGTAAGCATCGGAATGATTACAGTGCTTCCGGATCAGCAGACCGCCTTGAATACCCTGTACAAGCTTAGTGACAGAGCCCTGTATCAGGCGAAGCAGGACGGACGGGACCGTGTGGTCAGAGCCGGGTAAAAGAACGGGATTATACACATCATACATATGACATCGATGAGCAAGGGGGTGGACGCTATGGCTGCCAGTTTGGATTTCAAGACACTGCTGGCGTGTCTCTTTTTTGGTAATTTCTTTACGGTTATGCTCACTCTGGCTTACCGGTCGCGTTATCCGAAAGATGGTACATCCCTGCTGTTCCTGACCGCCAAAATTCTGCAGCTGGTGATTATGATCCTTCTGCTGTTAAGGGAATATCGTGAATTTAGGGTTGTGCTTCCATGCATTATGCTCTTGAATCTGGCCGGAGGAACCGCAGAGATCTTCGCGCTGCTCAAGATACTGGAGGCCTATTCCGAACGGATAAAACGGATTTATTATACACTAACCGGATGTGCCGCACTTGCTCTGCTCCTCCTGTATCTGCTGTCTCCGGACGTACCGCGGCTAATTGCAGCTGCCTCGCTTGCCGGGGCACTGCTGCTGATCTATCCTGCGTATATGCTATGCTGGAAAGTGAAAAAAACACCGCTTCAGGAAATTATGGGCTTGCTCTACGGAATTGTTATCCTCTCGATGCTCTGCAATGCAAGCAGACTGGTATATCCTCAGCCTGAGGGCTCACCCATTGGTGAGTGGATGCAAGTCTTTTTCTATATTGGAATATACCTGCTGATGTTTCTCGGAACCGCCGGCTTCATGCTGCTCTCCAGGGAGCAGTCCTATGCGGAACTGGAGCGTGCAGCCACATACGATGAGCTCACCGGCATTCTTAACCGCAGAGCCTTCGTGCTGCGTGCACGGCCCCTGATTGCTGCGGCTGCCAAGGAGATGGCGCCCTTCTCTTTCCTGCTGCTGGATGTGGACCACTTCAAACAGGTGAATGATACTTATGGCCATGACACGGGGGACAAGGTGCTGCGCGACTTTGCCCGCAGAATTGAGCGCCAGCTTGGCAACGGGGACCTGTTCGGACGGTTCGGCGGCGAAGAATTCGCTGTGCTGCTGCACCGGGCGGATGAGGAAGCGAGTGGGGAAGTGGCTGAGCGGCTTCGCCGGTCCGTGCTGGACGCCACCATTGATGGGATAACGCTCTCGTATACAGTGAGCATCGGTCTGATTACGATCGTCTCGGGCGAGCGCGTCCCGCTCAATACCTTGTACAAGCTGAGCGATACCGCCCTGTACCAGGCGAAGCAGCGCGGACGCAATTGTGTGGTCCGCAGCCACGGCCATGCAGCGAGGGAGCTTGAAGTACATTCCTGAATGTACTGACCATAAGTCTAAACTGCAATTTAAATAAAATCACAAAAATCAGGAAAAACAGCGCTTCTCCTTTTACTGGAGCAGCGCTGTTTTTGTGTCCGGGCTTCGTGAAATGACAGTTTTTTGAAATTATTTTTGCATTAGCCAAGAAACGACAAAACTCCGCAGAACTTTGGGGTAATATATGCTAGATACCTGGCACTGCCAGACACAGACAGATAAATGGAGAGTAGGAGAAGAAGCCATGAGGGAAAAATTGCTGTTCATATCTGCAGAGAATCCATTTCCGCAGGATAGCGGTGGCAAGCTGAGAACGGGCAATATTCTGAATATTTTACTCGCCAAATACGATGTGGATCTCTTAACGTATTCAGGTTCCAAAGATACGGAGGCCATACCGTCCCTTACCGTGCATGAGGTGAAGCGCACAATGAATTACCGCAAGGCGATGCTTCGCTCCTTGTACAAATGGCGCAATTGCTCTTATATGAGCCATGTAGATGTGGATATGAAAGAGAAGATTACAGAGCTCTGCATACAGCATGCGTACAGCCATGTTTTTATTTCGCACAGTCTGCTCGGCTGCTGCATTGACATTGTGCGCCGTTCCCTGCCTGGCACTGTTATAATCACGGACGCGCATAACTTCGAGAGCGGATTGTCTGCACAGCTTGCCCGCAGGAAGAGGGGGATCGCCAAACTCTTTTATTCCCTTAATGCGGTATGGACGCGCAGAGATGAGCTTAAGCTGATGGACAAGACCAATCTGCTGCTTACAACATCCGAACAGGACGGGCTGAGCTTTAAGGCACTTTCTTTTAAAAATTCTTTCAAGGTCCACGTAATCCCTAACTTCATCCGTATGGGCGATTATCGGACAAATACGCTTTTTCCGAAAGAGCCGTGGATTATTCTTCCGGGCAATATGAACTACTTCCCGAACATTAATGCAGCTACCTATTTCTACCGTCAGATCTATCCGCTTATCAAAGCCAAGGTTCCGGGCATCAAATGGTATATCGTCGGCCGGGATGTGCATCCGGAAGTTGCCGCTCTGGCGGACCAGGACCCTTCCATCATCATCACCGGATATGTGGACAGTGTGGCGGACTATATACGGAAGGCGCAGGTTGTGATTGCCCCTCTGCAGGAGGGCAGCGGAACACGCCTGAAGATACTGGAGGCCTGGGCGCTCAAGACTCCTGTCGTTTCAAGCACCAAAGGAGCAGAAGGGCTGCTGTATGAGCATTCCGCGAATATTATGATTGCCGATGATCCGGTTACGTTTGCCGAAAGCGTGACTCAATTACTTCAGGATCACGAAAAGGGAGTAGTGCTTGCGGACCGTGCCTACCAGACCCTGCTGGCTAACTATGAGGCGGAAAGTGTCCGGGAAAAGCTGCTAAGTCTTGTCTAATTGTAAGGGGAATACAAAAAAATATTATTTCATCCCATAAATCGACAATCTTTTTCCGGGAACTGCGTTACTATTGATCTACATCTAAAGATTCATAAATGAAGGCTGGATGTAATCCGGCCTATTTTTCTTTGTATACAATAATAACCATTTACATAGAACCAAGGAGCTATAGCCATGAGAGAGAAAATGCTGTTCCTATCAGCCCAGAGTCGTTATCCCGAAGATTTAGAAGGAGAAATAAGAACAGAGAATTTTCTTGATATTCTGCTGGAGCGGTTTGATATTGATCTGCTCGAGTATTGTCATTGCCGCCGGGAGCCAGCGGTAGAGTCTGGACCTGCGCTTACGGTGCACCAGGTGAAGAGGTCTTCTGCTTCACAGAGGTCACTGCTGCACCCGCTGAACAAGCTACGCTCACATTCTCCGCTGATCGGTACTGACAAGTCTTTGCGGGCGGAAATCACAGAAATGTGCCGCTTGAATACATACAGTCATGTGTTTATTTCGTATTATATGCTGAGTAATTGCCTGGATATTGTAGCCTCAATGCTTCCGGAGGCCGTCATCATTACAGATGCCCACCGTTTCGGGAGCAGAATGCTGGAGAATAGGGCAGCCGGCAAACGCGGAATTAGCAAAAGCTATCATAAGCTGAATGCCGCACTGATCCGCCGGGAAGAGCGCCGATTAATGAACAAGACCAGTCTGCTGCTGACCGCTACAGAATGGGATGCCCTTTCTTTTAAGGCATTATCCTTTGCGGATGCAGGCAAGGTGCATGTAATTCCGCCTTACATTGACCTGAAGGAGCCTGCTTATGCCTCCGGTGAGACCGTAATCAAGGAGAAATCCATAGTCCTTCATTGGAATATGAATACCGGCCAGGGCAAGAATGTGGCTTTATTGTTCTTAAAGAAGATATACCCGCTGGTCAAAGCTGAGGTGCCGGATTTCCGGTGCTATATGATTAGCGATAAAGTACATCCGGAGGTTGCCGCCTTGGCCCGCAATGATGCTTCTATTGAAATTGTCAGGGAATTTGAACATACAGCCGATTACATCCGGCGGGCCAGCGCCGTGGTAGCTTCTTTGCGCGAAGGCTGCGGGGGGCAGATTAAGATCCTGGAAGCCTGGGCGCTGCGGACGCCGGTCGTGTGCAGCTTGAGCGGTTCGGAGGAATTAATCTGTGAGACGGGACGGGATATTCTGCTCGCAGGCACGAGTGCAGTCTTTGCCGGCCAGCTGGTGAAGCTGCTGACAACGCCTGAGCTGGGCTCCATTATTGCGGATCAGGCTTACCGGACACTGCTCAAGCATTACGCGGCGGAAGGGGTCAGGGAGAAAGTACTTAGTTTGGTGTAAATATATTAAAATAGCATATCCATCTCACATCTATCATATATTTCAGTATAGAACTGAAGATAGCGAGGTGGGAGCATTGAATAGCGGAAGAATGACATTCCGGTTTGATGGGGAGACGGCAGAACGTAAGGCGGAAATGGCAGACCGCCGTATAGGAAGAGAACCTGTTAGAGCCTTGGAGGTTGAGGACAGGGAACAGCGTGAGGAGATCAGAACGGCCCCGAATCTCCGTGCAGATGAATATATAGTTGATCTGGAGCGGGTGGAAATCCCCCGTGCAGCTGAAGTATCTTATATGAAATCCTCTGGTCCGCGCCGCCGCAACTGGGATGATTCAGATGGAGAGTATGATACTGGACAGTATTCATATCTCCCAGACTCAAGTACGCGCACAATTCCAGTTTATGCGGAGGTTTACAGGGACGATGATAATGCACCACCAGGTGAGCACTACCCGCTGTTTGAGGATGAGCGGGGCGCTGAGCAGGAACGGTTCGGGCAGTTCAGCACACACGGGAATCTGTATGGAGGCTCCTACCATACCCGCCGCCCTTCTTATTGGTGGAAGTTCGCTTTGTCAGTAGCAGGAGCATTAGGCACAGGAATCCTGCTCGGCTATGCAGCGCTGTCCTTCATCAGTGGCGGAGGGACGGGCACCGGGAATGGAAGCGGCAGTTCCGCTGTTCAGACGGGGATCGTTCAGAGCCAGAATGACACTGGCGGGGGAGCGGAAGCAGATATCACAGGCGTGCCGGTTGAAGGAACCGGTGAAGCGGTGGCAGTGCATGTTCCGGTACAGATTGCGGCGCAGAGCTATTATCTGCTCCAATACGGCGTATTCAGCACACCGGCTGGTGCTGCGCAGGCTCAGCAGGAGCTGCTTGCCGCAGGGCTTGCCGCAGGTCTGGACCCAGCGGACGGCAACCGGGTGTATGCCGGGATGTCGCCTGAGCGCGAGCAGGCCAAGCTGCTCAGCAGCGGTCTGAAGAATCAGGGCATAGAGCTGTATGTAAGGGAGGTGGCCTTGCCCGCTGTGGATCAGGTCAGCTATAACGGAACGGCGGAAGCAGTGGACAGCTATTTTGCAGTCAGCAGCCAGTTGTTGAGTGAGCTGAGCGGCCTGTCTGCTTCGCTGCTGAGCGGTATGGCCAGCGGTACAGACAGCTCAGCGGTAAGTGATCTTCATATGCAGTGGACCGAAACCGTCAAGCAGCTCGAGTCCGGGCTGTCTCCGGAAGGGAAGAGTATTGCCACCGGGCTGGAGAAATCCATGAGCCGGGGAATATCCGCACTGAACGAGTACGGCAAGAATAAGGCAGAGGGCCTGCTCTGGGAAGTGCAGGAGGCTATGATGAGCTTTTTGACCGGCCAGAAAAGTCTGCTGTCTGCGATAAGCTGAACGTTCACCCCATTGAATAAGATGTTGCCCATCCCCCGTACCGGCTGTTTGCCGGACGGGGGATTGCTGTGTTTCTCGCCAGTATAGCTGCTGCATGATAAATCAGTTGCCTATTGTGCCGGAGTCGGATAATGTTAGTGGACCACACCCGGCGGAGACTGGTGAAATCGGGCTTTATGCGGCACGGCTGTGGTAAACATTCCCTGAACGGATTTTGCGTTTGTATTGAACTCCGTTTCACCGTATAATAATTAGGGTGTCAAAAAATGGCGAGGGAAGACCAAAATGAAGAAGAAAAATGTAGGAACACTGCTGTTATTTCTAATTCTGGGCTGGCTGGCCGGAGCATGGATTGCCAAGCTGCTGGAACCTGTAAAAGCTCTGTCTTTTCTTACAACCTCGACTGTACTCAAGTGGTCGCCGCAAGCTGATTTGGACATCATAACCTATGACATCACTATCCATTTGAAATTGTGCCTGCTCAGTCTTGCCGGAATGATAACAGCTGTATGGCTGTACCGCAGACTGTAGCGTTCGCTGCCGGCATCTAGAAGGGACGTTTATTACAGTGGAGCATAACAACACGCGACACATTATTCTTGCTTCGGGTTCGCCGCGGCGGCGTGAACTGTTAGCCTCGCTTGGCCTGCCTTTCGAGGTTCTGGTCAGTGATGCTGATGAGAGTACGCCGCCGGAATGGACGCCTGAGACCATCGTGCGTAATCTGGCGGTGCGCAAAGCGGAGGCAGTACTCCCTGCAGCCGGAGACCGGGATGCTGTTATTGTCGGCAGCGACACGATTGTCGTGCTTGACGACAAGGTGCTCGGCAAGCCGGTGGACGAGCAGGACAGCGCTAAGATGCTGGCCATGCTGCAGGGAAGGACACATCAGGTATATACCGGGGTGGCCTGTATCGGTCTCGCAGAGGGTCGGACCCTGGTAGATCACAGGGTAACCTCTGTAACTATGAGAGCAATGAGCGAAGATGAAATCTGCGCCTACATAGCGACCGGGGAGCCTGCCGACAAAGCCGGCTCTTATGCAATACAAGGGCTTGGTGCCACCCTGGTGGACGAAATTGAAGGCTGTTATTTTAACGTGGTCGGTCTGCCGTTGTCGCTGCTAAGCGGCATGTTGTCCGGGTTCGGCATTTCTGTACTGAACCGGCAAGGATAGCAGGAAGAAAGAGGGTTAGGGATGGAGTCGCAAACATTTATGCTGCGTGACCTCCCCCATGAAGAACGACCACGAGAGCGCATGATGCATTATGGGGCGGAATCATTAAGTCAGGCGGAGCTGCTGGCAATTCTGCTGCGCACAGGTGCGCAGAGTGAATCGGCTATTCATATCGCCCAGCGGTTGCTGGGGATTACAGGCGGCCTCCGCGGGCTGGCGGACCTGAGCATTGAAGAACTGACAACAATCAAAGGCATTGGCCCTGCCAAGGCCGTGCAACTGAAAGCAGGCATAGAGCTGGGAAGACGGATGGCGAACTCCCGGCTTACAGAACCGGTTATCATCCGCAGTCCCCAGGACGCGGCGGAGATTCTGACCGAGCAGCTGCGTTATTTGCAGAAGGAGCATTTTATCTGCTTGTTTCTGAATACGAAGAATCATGTTATTGCGCAGGAAACATTGTCCATGGGCAGCCTTAACGCCTCCATTGTGCATCCCCGCGAGGTGTTCCGGGCAGCCATGAAATGCAGCAGCGCAGCTATTATATGCGCACATAATCATCCGAGCGGTGATCCGACGCCAAGTCCTGAAGACATCTCCTTGACCTCAAGGCTGATACAGGCAGGTGAAATTGTCGGCATCGACGTGCTGGATCACCTGGTCATTGGTGACAGCAGCTTTGTAAGTTTGAAAGAAAAAGGTTATATGTAATACAATTGTCTAGATCCACAAGGAAAAGGAGCATACAAGATGTTAGGTGGTTTTACGAAAGATTTAGGAATTGACTTGGGGACAGCGAATACGCTTGTCTACGTGCGCGGTAAAGGGATTGTTGTAAGAGAGCCTTCCGTGGTAGCCATTAATACTGATACTAAGACGATTGAAGCTGTAGGTGAGTCCGCCAAAAAAATGATCGGACGCACACCGGGCAACATTCGTGCCATTCGTCCGATGAAGGACGGGGTCATTGCCGATTTTGATACTACGGCAACAATGATCAAATATTTTATCCGCCAGGCACAGAAGCAGCGCTCGATGTTCCAGCGCCACCCGAATGTCATGGTCTGTGTACCATCCGGAATTACGGCTGTTGAACAACGCGCCGTTGAAGATGCAACGAAGCAGGCGGGAGCGCGTGAGGCCTATATCATTGAAGAGCCTTTTGCCGCTGCCATCGGAGCAGATCTCCCGGTATGGGAACCTACAGGAAGCATGGTTGTGGATATCGGCGGCGGAACTACCGAAGTGGCGGTCATCTCACTCGGCGGTATCGTAACAAGCCGTTCTGTCCGCGTAGCCGGCGATGAAGCGGATGAATCCATCATCCAATATATCAAACGCCAGTATAATCTCATGATCGGGGAACGCACTTCGGAGCAGCTGAAGATGGATGTGGGTTCTGCTCTGCCGCTCGAGAAAGCCGAAACTATGGAAATCCGCGGCCGCGATCTGGTAACGGGACTTCCTAAGACGCTGACTATTACCTCTGATGAGATCTGTGAAGCTTTGTCGGATACAGTGAATGCTATTGTTGAAGCTGTAAAAGTAACGCTGGAGAAATGTCCGCCTGAGCTTGCTGCCGACATTATGGACCGCGGTATTGTGCTTACAGGCGGCGGTGCGCTTTTGCGTAACCTGGACAAGCTGCTGGCGCGTGAGACCGGAATGCCGGTTATCGTTGCCGAGAATCCGCTGGACTGTGTAGCTATTGGTACAGGCAAGGCACTCGAGAATATTCATTTGTTCAAGAGCCGCAGCAGTTCGAGTCTCCGTTCCAAACGCTAGGACAATTCTGACCTGTGAACGTCAACCCCTGATGTGGGAGAAATTCGGTTGTTAGAGGGTGTTGAAACTGTTTAAGCTGTTTAATAATAAACGTTTATTTATATTGCTGATTACACTGGTCATGTTTATCGTGGTGATGGGCTTCAGCCTGGGACAGAGAAAAAACTTGTCCTGGCCGGAGAATTTCCTCAGAGATACGACCGGATTCGTGCAGAATTTGTTCTACAAGCCCGCTGGATACGTAGCGGGCTTGTTCCAAGATATCGGGAACCTGCATGATCTGGCTGAAGAGAATAAGCAGCTCAAAATCCTGGCAGCGCAATACGCCCGGGATAAGGCGCAGTATAACTTCATCGAAGCAGAGAACGTACGTCTTATGGATCTTAATGAATTCACGGAAGCTCAGAAGCTGATCTATCACTACGAATACCATATTGCTCAGGTGCTTAGCCTAAACGCAGAACCGGGCAATAGTACTCTTGTGATCAATTTGGGTTCTAAAGACGGTGTGAAGTTGAACATGTCTGTCATTTCCGTTGATGGCCTAGTGGGGGTAGTCAGCAACGTCAGTAACTTCACCTCAACCGTGAAACTGATGACAATGATGGATATCAATGATCCCAACTCGCAGCCGCCTATTGCTGCAACTGCCCTGGGCAAGGAAGGCAAAATCTTCGGGATGATCGAGAGCTACGACCACCAGACTGGGATGCTGATGATGAACAAGATCCCAGCAGGCAGTCCGCTTGTTGAGGGAGACACTATCATTTCTTCCGGAATCGGTGGCCTCTATCCGCGTGGTCTGACCATCGGGACCGTTGAGAGTGTCAAGATAGGAGAGTTTGGATTAACTTCAACTGCGATCGTGAAGCCTCTGGCCGGATTCCAAGACTGGAAGGAACTGATTGTTGTCTTTACGGAGGAGCGTGTAGAATAGTGAATATGCGCAGATCCGTGCTTGTTTTATTGCTGTTACTCTTATTTATCCTTGAAGACACTATTCTCCCCTGGCTGATTCCGAATGCCTGGGAGATGCGGATTATCCCTGATCTCGTGTTCATAGTAATCCTGTTTGTGACGGTATACCATCACCGGCATACGGCACTTATTCTTGGCTTATCCTTCGGAATGCTGCATGATGTGGTGTTCTATGGCCGCATTCTTGGGGCACATTCTTTTGCAATGGGCTTATCCGCATATCTGATTGGTCTGATATTCCAGATTCCGCGTGCACCGCTGCCGCTGATGATGACGGTGGTGCTGCTGGGCAGCCTGCTGGAGGACAGCATGCTTTTTGCCATTTACAGTGTCTTTAATCTGAGTAAAGAACCCTATAACTGGGCGCTCCTGCACCATATGCTGCCTACTATGCTGTTTCATTTTGCTATCGGCTTGCTTCTCTACATCCCGCTCCGGCGTCAGCTGGAGCTGCTGAAGAAAGAGACCCGCAAAGAAGAAGCTGCTTAAGCCGCTGCTGCATTTTCTTATCCCATAAAGAAGGAATTTGCCCGGCCCGGCACGAATGAATGAGGATGGGGGGACAGGCATATGACAGTTAAATCCAAGCATGTAAGGATTAAGGGCATCAAGGATGGCCTGGTATTCCTGCTAGACGACAAGTGTCCCTTTGAAGATCTCTTAAGCGAGCTTCGCTATAAGCTGGAGCACAGCCATCAAAATATTCTGACCGGACCGATTGTGCATGTGGACATCAAGCTGGGCAACCGTCCTGTTACCGAAGAAGATAAAGAGGCAGTTCTGGATATCCTCAAGAGCCAAGGGAATTTATTAATCCGTTCCGTTGAAGCCTTGGAGGACCCTGAAGAGAAGGATACGGAAGCATTATTTATGATGAGCGGAATGCTCCGTTCCGGCCAGGTACTGCATCATGAGGGCAATCTGCTGTTTCTCGGCGATGTGAATCCGGGGGGAACCATTACCTGCTCGGGGGATATCTATATTCTTGGAGCGCTTAAAGGGATGGCACACGCCGGAATCAACGGCAATCAGGAAGCGATTATTGCGGCTTCGCTGCTGGCTCCTACCCAGCTCCGGATTGCTGATATTATCAGCAGGCCGCCGGACGAATGGGGAACCCGGGAGAGCAGCATGGAATTTGCCTATTTATCAGACGGTGCTATGCAAATCGACAAAATTCATAATATAGTCAAATTACGTCAGGATTTAAATGTGTTTAAAGGGGTGTAGCCTCCATGGGAGAAGCGATTGTCGTAACCTCGGGCAAAGGCGGAGTTGGCAAAACAACCACAACAGCCAACATTGGGACCGCGCTTGCATTGCAGGGCAAAAAAGTATGTCTGGTCGATACTGACATTGGACTGCGGAATCTGGATGTAGTCATGGGGCTGGAGAACCGGATCATTTACGATCTTGTGGATGTGGCGGAAGGCCGCTGCCGTCTGAATCAGGCGCTGGTCAAAGACAAGCGTTTTGAAGAGCTGTATATGCTGCCTGCAGCCCAGACCAAAGACAAGACCTCCGTCACACCGGAGCAGGTCAAGGATATTATTCTTGAACTCAAGAAGGAATACGAATATATTCTGATCGATTGTCCGGCCGGGATTGAACACGGCTTCCGCAATGCCATTGCAGGGGCCGACAAAGCTATTGTGGTCACTACTCCGGAGCATGCTGCGGTGCGGGATGCGGACCGGATCATCGGTCTGCTGGAGCAGTCACATGTGGAATCGCCGAAGCTGGTGGTCAACCGTATCCGTCCGGGTATGGTGAGATCCGGCGATATGCTGGATATCGAGGATATTCTGCAGGTGCTCAATATTGATCTGATCGGGATTGTACCTGATGATGAGCTGGTCATCAAGGCGGCGAACAGCGGTGAACCTACCGTGATGAATCCGAATTCTTCAGCAGCAATTGCTTACCGCAATATTGCCCGGCGTATTCTTGGCGATGCGGTGCCGTTGATGCAGCTGGACCAGAAACCGGGTGCTTTTAAGAAGTTCAAGAAATTTTTTGGAATGGGCTGAACCCTGGCCAGGCACTTGTTTATAGCGATCTTTCGTCTTGACCCGCCTGCTGAGAAATCCTTGGCGGGTTTTTTTGTGCGAATATACGGAGTAAGGCCGGTACAATCACTTACGCTTGGTAGTTATCTCCCCCCAGGGCTTGTTCTAAAGCAGCTTCCGCTACTCATAAAATGGAAGTAAAACAAGCCCGTCCGGAGGGATCAATATGGAATACGAGAGAGATATCAAAAATCGCCGTAAGAAACGTATACAGAGCTTATTAGAGGATCAGACCGAAGCCGGATCAGCGCCTGCGCTTTTCACGCTGCCTGACAACACTATCCCATTCAGGGAATGGGGGGCGGCTCCCCGAAATGAATTCACTGCTTCAACGGAACCTGATCCTGAGGTAATGTGGAAGAAGCAGCGCAGCAGCTGGGAGGACGAAGGCGGGGATGGGCCGGGCTTTGGCGCAGGTTTCATGCGGAGGACGATAGCCAGCCTGCTGGTCTTCGGAGCGGTGTGGGGAATCTTCGCAGTGAGTGAGCCGTGGGCCGTGAAGTCGCAGTATTTCATCACTGGCGCCCTCAGTAATGATATGGATTTCGCTGCAGTGCAGGTGTGGTATGAGGAGCATTTCAATGGAGCCCCTTCGTTCATTCCGATCTTCGGAGATAAAGAGGTGCCGGCAGAGAAGGTGACAGCAGTTCATGAACTGAGCGCCCCCTTGGAGGGAAGCATTGTGCGTCCCTTTGCCGCGTCCCTTAAGGGGGTCGAAGTGATACCGGCAGATGATTCAGGCTCGAGTGTCACAGTAGAAAGTGTAGATACGGGCCGCGTATTGTCCGTGTCCAAAGAAGCACAGGGAGGCATCCGGATCACCGTCCGCCATACCGGAAATATAACGGCGGAATACGGCCATTTGAGCGGGACGCGGCTCGCGGTGGATGACTGGGTACAGAGCGGAGATGCAGTAGGCTGGATTCAGGGGACAGAGGATGCACAGATTCCGATGCTTTTTTTTGCGATTATGAAAGACAAGTCTTATATTGATCCTGCTGAAGTGGTATCGTTTGATTAGGATCTTCGGTATTGAGCTGTCTCTGCATCCGCTCTTCGTGCTGATTCTGTTTTTCTCCGTGCTTACCGGACAGTTCCTTGAAATTATTACTCTGTTTTCAATTGTATTTATCCATGAACTCGGACATGTATGTGCGGCACTATTGACCGGGGTTACCGTCAAGTCCGTGCAGCTGCTGCCGTTCGGGGGAGTTGCGGTCATTGAGGATCATGGACGGCTAACAGCCGGACGTGAAATGGGGATTGCCGTTGCCGGACCGCTTCAGAACGGGATTATGATCCTGCTGGCGCTGGCGCTCAAGCAAGCGGAGTATGGCAGCAGTGCTTATCTGGATTATTTCATCGGGGCCAATGCCATGATCGCGCTGTTCAATCTGCTGCCGGTGCTTCCGCTCGACGGAGGCAAAATCCTGCAGGCAGCTCTAAGCCTGCTGCTTCCGTATTATTACACCCTGCTGTGGATCGGCAGAGTCAGTATTGCGGCCAGTCTGCTTGTTGTGGTGTTCGCCCTGCTTCCGCTGGGAACCGGCGGCGGACTCCGTCTTAACCTGCTGATGATTGGTGCCTTTCTGCTCTATTCCAATGTAACGGACCAGCGCAACCTGCCTTACCGGTTTGTTGCCTTTTTGATGAACAGGGAACAGATCTATGAGCGGTACCTGCAGTCGGAGAGCTTTGCCCGGCCAATAGTTGCGTTCTCTGCGAAACCTTTGGATGATATATTGCGTCTATTTAAACGTAACCATTATCATTTTATCTATGTAATGAACGATGACAGGGATATAGTGGCTGTTCTCCCTGAGCAGCGTCTGATTTCTTCTTATTTCGGAATATAAAGCTAGAATGATTCAAACCAGAGGTGAAGCCATGAAACAAATGATCGTTCACTGCACACAGCATATTACTCGTATGGCACTTCTGGAGAACGGGAGGCTGGTGGAATATGCGGCTGAACGCGATCAGCAGCAAGGTCTGGTCGGGAGTTATTATAAAGGTCGGGTTATGAATGTGCTGCCGGGTATGCAGGCGGCTTTTGTAGATATCGGACAGAAAAAGAATGCCTTTCTGTATGTAGACGATGTGCTGCATCCCCATCTGGAGAAGCAGCCGGAGGTGAAGCCCTCTATTGAGACGCTGCTGCAGCCCGGTCAGGAGATCGTCGTCCAGGTGAGAAAAGAGCCGCGTGGCGGCAAGGGGGCGCGGGTGACTACCCATTATACCTTGCCCGGACGCTGGATGGTGTATATGCCTTTTGCCGAGTATGTCGGGGTTTCCAAAAAAATCAGCCGCGAATCCGAGCGCAGCCGGCTTAAAGGAATCGGCGAACGGTTGCGCCAGGGTGAAGAAGGAATCATTATGCGTACAGTCTCCGAAGACGAGCCTGTGGAGGCTGTTGAAGGGGATCTGGCCTTTTTGCGGGCCCAGTGGGAAGTAATTACCCGGCGGGCTAAGGAAGCGGACGCGCCGACTTTGCTGCACTGTGATCTGAGCATCGTTCAGCGGTTTATCCGGGATGCCTTCAACCCGCAGCGTGATGAGCTGATGATTGATTCGGCCAAGGCGGTTAAAGAGGCGGAAGCATTCCTTACAGATATGGCTCCCGAAGGGTACAAGCCTGTAGGATTCTACCGTGGACAAGAGTCCATCTTCTCGGCATATGGTGTGGGAGATCAGCTCCATAAGAGCTTCAGCCGCAAAATCATCCTTGAAGGCGGGGCTACGCTCATTTGGGATGAGACAGAGGCGCTCACCGTTATTGATGTGAATACGGCTCAGTACACCGGCGGGACGAACCTCGAGGATACTGTAACACGGACCAATCTGCTGGCGGCGGAAGAGATCGGGCGGCTTGTCCGTCTGCGGGATACGGGCGGCATTATTATCGTTGATTTCATTGACATGGAGCGGGAGGAGCACCGGAAGCAGGTCATCGCGAAGCTGGAGAGCATCATCAGCCGTGACCGCACCAAGACGCATATTCTCGGCTGGACCCATCTGGGCCTGCTGGAAATGACCCGCAAGAAGGCAAGGCATGATTCGGCCGGATTTGCTCCGGTGATCTGTCAATGCTGCGGCGGGACCGGCAAAGTAGGGACATGGCTGGAGTAGGGCAGTTTTTTCACGCTAAGAAGGTACCGTCTGTTAAAAGGATGATAAAGCCGCTTTCTACTTGACTTAGGATAATTAGTATGATAATATCTTCAAGTATGTGTTTGGTTGTTAATTTCCTGCACATGCTGTAACCGCTCCGATCGGGTATATCAAGTGCAATTCCTCCGGGGGTTGCCACCTAGACTAGGCGAGTCTGAGACATGAGGAGGTGCAAGTACAATGTATGCAATTATCGAAACTGGCGGTAAACAATACAAAGTCCAAGAGGGCGACGTGTTGTTCATTGAGAAGCTGGAAGCTGAAGACGGCGCAAGCGTAACGTTTGACCGTGTCTTGGCTGTTTCTAACGAAGGTGGTTTGACTGCAGGAACTCCGCTGGTAAGCGGCGCGTCTGTAACAGCCAAAGTCGAGAAACATGGTAAAGGTCATAAGGTTGTAGTTTACAAATACAAACCTAAGAAGAACTACCACAAGAAACAAGGCCATCGTCAACCGTACACCAAAGTAACTATCGAGAAGATTCAGGCGTAAGAAGGTGCGTTAATGATTAACGTGCGGATTACACGGGCTTCTGCTCAAGGTGTCATTGTCGGTTTTGCCGTCAAAGGGCATGCGGAATACGCAAGGAATGGTAAAGACATCGTCTGCGCGGGTGTTTCGACCGTTACGGTTGGAACTGTGAATGCGATTGAAAGCCTGACCGGTGTAGTCCTGGATACTTCGATGAAGGATGGTTTTCTGAGTGGAACCCTGGTTCCCGTGAATGATCCTGAAGTCTCCGCCAAGGTGCAGCTTTTGCTGGAATCCATGGTGCTGATGCTCAAAGATATCGCTAAATCTTACAGAAAATTTGTTCAGATACAGGAAGTCATTATTTGAAGAAGGAGGTTGACAACATGTTGAAATTGGATCTTCAATTATTCGCATCGAAAAAAGGTGTAGGTTCCACAAAGAACGGACGTGATTCCCACTCTAAACGTCTTGGCGTGAAACGTGCTGACGGTCAAGCAGTAACCGGCGGCAACATCTTGGTTCGTCAACGCGGAACAAAAATCCACCCGGGCACTAACGTGGGCATCGGTAAGGATGATACACTGTTCGCACTTGTGGACGGCGTAGTGAAGTTCGAACGTTGGGGTCGCGATCGCAAAAAAGTGAGCGTGTATCCGGTTGATGTCGCTCCGGTAGCAGCGGCACTGGAAGCGTAAGCTTTCGGAACCTATTTAGATGAGAAGCCTCCGGCATGAGTGCCGGGGGCTTTTTTTGAAAATATTCGCACCTATAGAATTCAAGTCAAACACCCGGCAGGAATGCTGGTGATTGCAGGGAAAGCCTGTGTTATACTGGGAAATGGAAAATATCTAGCAATATAAGCAACCGCTACATTGGAATGAATTTTGCGAACCGAGGGACGGGGAGAAAGAATGAAATCCTGGAAAATTATTGTCTGGGCAGTCATGTTATCCGCAGTGCTTCCTTTAGGTCTCGTGTATTGGCAACCCTCCCTTTTCACATGCCTGCTGCTCGGTGTATGGGTAGCGGCAGTGCTTGCATTCAGCTTTCTTTACAACCGGCGTCATTATGAAGAGGAACTGCGTATACAGGAGAAGACTCTGCAGCAGGCGGCAAACCGGACACTGAATCACCATCGTCATGATTGGATGAACGATCTGCAGGTACTTTACGGATATATCCAGCTGGGCAAGCCTGATAAATCCGTGTTATGTGTGGAAAGAATAAAGGAGCGTATCGCGCTGGACAGCCGTATCGCCAAACTGGGGGTTCCTTCACTGGTATTCTACCTGCAATCCTTCCGTACCTACAGAAGCAGCCTGGAGCTGGAAATAGAGGTGGAAGAAGGGCTACAGCTGGAGGACAAGCTCAGTCCCGAAACAGGCGATGAGCTGACGTCTGTGATTATGCAGACCGTTAGGGCGTATCAGTACAGCGGACTTGCACCACAAGGAGAAGCGCGGAAGCTTCGGCTCGGATTTTCACAGGAGGGAAGAGACATTCTTATCTCTTTCGAAGGTGAGGGAGATCATGGCAATCCCGAACTGCTGCAGGGGCAAATTTATAATATAGTACAAGGAAAAATCATGAAGGCGGAGCAGTTTCAGCCGAGCACAAGCTATGTAGAACTGCGTTTACCGCTGGAGATGTAAGGAAGGTGAACATTAATGTTCGTAGATAAAGCTAAGATTTATGTTAAGGGCGGCGACGGCGGAGATGGTCTCGTGGCGTTTCGCCGTGAGAAGTATGTACCGGAGGGCGGTCCTGCCGGCGGCGATGGCGGCCGCGGCGGAGATGTGATTTTCCGGGTAGATGAAGGCTTGCGTACACTGATGGATTTCCGTTATCAGCGCCATTTCAAGGCCGATAAGGGAATTAAGGGACGCAATAAGAGCCAGCACGGGGCGAACGCTGATCACATGATCGTGCGCATTCCTCCGGGAACTGTGCTGATCGATGATGATACCCAGGAGATCATTGCCGATATGACCCGTCATGGACAACAGGTCGTTGTGGCCCGCGGCGGCCGTGGCGGCCGGGGGAATACCCGGTTTGCGACTGCAAACAACACTGCGCCGGAGCTTGCCGAGAACGGCGAAGAAGGCCAGGAGCGTTATATCGTAATGGAACTGAAGGTAATGGCAGACGTAGGTCTGGTAGGATTCCCGAGTGTGGGTAAATCTACATTGCTGTCGGTAGTATCTGCTGCCCAGCCGAAGATTGGTGCCTATCACTTCACAACAATTACACCAAACCTTGGTGTAGTTGACGTTGGGGATGGCCGCAGCTTTGTTATGGCGGATCTGCCGGGCCTGATTGAAGGTGCGAGTGAAGGTGTGGGGCTTGGACATGAGTTCCTGCGCCACGTTGAACGTACACGTATCATCATTCATGTCGTGGATATGTCCGGCTCTGAAGGCCGTGATCCCTTCGAGGATTGGGTGATGATTAATGACGAGCTGAGGCAATACAACGCTGCACTGATTGACCGTCCGCAGATTGTTGCGGCGAACAAGATGGATATGCCTGATTCCGAAGAGAATCTTGCCGCCTTCCGCGAGCGTGTGGCGGAGCTTCGTCCGGATCTTGAAATCATGCCAATATCCTCGCTTACCCGTCAGGGAGTGCAGGAACTGCTCTACCGGGCAACGGACGTGCTGGATAGTATTCCTGTCGCACCGGTCGTTGAAGAAGTGGCTGAAACTACTGAGCGCAAGGTGTACAAGCTGGAAGCGGAAGAAGATAATTCCTTCACCATTACCCGCGACAATGAAGCATTTGTAGTCACCAGTCCGCGTATTGAGCGGATGCTGAAGCGGATGCAGCTGAGTACACATGATGCTATCCTCAAGCTGGCCCGTACCTTGCGTCATATGGGTGTGGATGCCGAACTGCGCAAGCGCGGTGCTGTAGAAGGCACTATTGTGCGCATTGCTGATTTCGAATTCGAGTTTGTTGAGAACAGCAGCTACTATTAATATCTGCGCTTGTTGCTGAATGCTGTCAAGCGGCTTTGAATATGCCGGCTGTGTTTCCCGTGAGGGGACACAGCCGGCTTTTTTAATAGACAGGGGAATAAAAGAACTGCTTTTTATAAAGTCTGCTTTAAATATTTGGCTAAATTTACTACAATCATATGTGGGCCCGAGAACGGGAATAGGTCATGGGCGGACGGATTTATCTGCAACCGAATCCAAATAAGGAAATCCCCGTATATAATTAAGGGCAATAAGCACTAATTTCCAGCTGAACCAACCGATAATATAAATACAAACCTGTCATGAAAGAGGGAATAGGCAGATGGCAATTATTGAAGTAGTCAAATATGACGGGCCTGCAGGCGTCTTCGCCTGGAAATATCCTAATCAGGAGTTGGGCACATGGACACAGCTGATTGTGAATGAATCCCAGGAGGCGATTCTGTTCAAAGGCGGTGAGGCACTCGATTCCTTCACAGCGGGACGTCACACGCTCAGCACGGCGAACATCCCGATTCTGTCGAATGTAGTGAATCTGCCGTTCGGCGGCAAATCACCGTTTACAGCGGAAGTATGGTTCGTGAACAAGATGAACTCTATGAACGTCAAGTGGGGGACAAGTTCGCCGCTGCAGCTGCAGGATCCCAAATACCAAATCATGATCTCTGTCCGCGCCTTCGGCCAATTCGGAGTCAAGATTGAGGATCCCCGCAAATTCCTGCTGAAGCTGGTGGGGACGCTGCCTTTATTTGATCAGGACACTATGGTGAGTTATTTCCGCGGGCTGCTGATGTCCAATATTAATGAACTGATCTCTTCTTATCTGGTGCACAAAAAAATCAGCATTCTGGAGATCAATGCCTATGTCGTAGAAATTTCGAAGCATATACAAGGCCGTCTGGCGTCGTCCTTCCTAGATAGCGGGATCGAGCTGAATAATTTCTTTATTGATTCCATTAACATTCCTGATAATGATCCGGCCATACTCCGATTGAAAGAGGCTTTAGCCAAAAAAGCAGAGATGGACATCATCGGCTTCACCTATCAGCAGGAACGCAGCTTCGATACCATGGAGGAAGCCGCAGGGAATCCGGGTAATTTAGGCGCCGGGATGATGAATACCGGCCTGGGGCTCGGTATGGGCTTTGGCCTTGCCGGACCTGCGACTGATATGATGAACAGGATGACACGCGGCATGTCACTGGACGGCGGTACGGCGGCAGCACCGGGAACAAATTCCAAATCCTGTGCAGGCTGTGGAACGCTTAACCCGGCAGATGCTCGGTTCTGTACCGGCTGCGGTCAGAGCCTGCAGCCGGTGCCTGCTGCAGCTAGCAGTACTTGCCGCAGCTGCGGCAAGCCGGTAATTCCCGGCGCCAAATTCTGCCCGCACTGCGGGGAGAGCCTGATCATTAAATGCACGGGTTGCGGGCATGAACTGCAGCCCGGACAGAAATTCTGCGCGGAATGCGGAACAAGGGCGGCTAATGGGTGAGCCGGATGAATAAACAGAGGTCTTACACGGGGCTTATCACTGTCATTTATGCTGCTGTTCTGGCGGTCACTGTTTTCTCCTTCTTCATGCTTGGATTTTCTGAGTCGCTGGTGCGTTTCATAGTGACTCTGCTTGCCGTATGCATTGCTGAGACTGCCGTATATGGTTATTGCGTATTTTGGCTGCGTTCCGCTCCTGATGTCAGCAGGACTTCACCGCTACTCCTGAGCGGGGCTTGGATTGTTGCCCTATATGTATTCGTGGTAATTGCTTTAGCTGTGCTGCTTGACTGGATTCTGGAACTGAGCCCGCTCTGGTATGCGGGAGTGCAGCTAGTTGTGTTGGTTACTGCTGTGGCTGTTCTGGAAGCGATAGGGTTATATGGCCGGAATGCAGCGTCACAGGAACAGAGGGATGCCGATGCCTCAAGGAATCTGCGGCGTTACCGGCAGGAACTGCGAGAGATTAGAGAGCTTGCGGGGAGCTGGAAGCATCCGGAATCCATTCGTTTGACTGAGCTGGTGGGTTCCTTAGAGGAAAGGTTCCAGTACAGTGATCCGGTTTCGAATCCGGAATTGGCCGCAACCGAGGATATGATAAGCCAGCAGATTTCTCTGCTTCATGATCATGTTGCCTTATTGCTTGTACTGAAGGAGCCGCCAGGCGGCTGGGAAGCGGAAACACAGGAATTGACGGATAGTATTGCCGGCACGCTCCAGCGGCGCAACCGGGAGCTGGCGGCACTTAAATAGGAGGAAGATTACGGAATGGGTATCGTGAATGAGCTAGAGGGACTGCTGCCGGGCCGGGAAGGCCAGCCGTCTGACGGTCTGCCCAAATATGAGCGGACAACATTTGACTATGTAACTATTGGAGTGGGCTACCTTGTGATGCCAATCGGCCTTGTGCTTGCTTTGATCCGCTTCTTTGGAACACATTACAAAAATTACCGCAAACCCGTCAACTACAGCCTGCTGTATCATGTTTTTGTAGGGGGTTTTGTACAGATGATGGGCTTTATCCTTTATTCGATATATAGTGACGACGGGATCGATGTCATGACGTTAATTATAATGTTAATCCTCTTTGCCCTTGTTCTGCTCCTGCCCGCGTCAGCTTTTGCCAAAAGGGCGGCCAAAGCCAGATTCCGCTTCTCACAGCTGGCTAATCAATATGTGCAGCTAATTACTGCGGGAAGAGTACGTTATATTGGGAATCTGGCTGACCGTACCGGCCAAAGTGAGAGCGATGTGAACAGAGATCTGATCTACCTCAAGAAGTATGGGGTGCTGGACTCCGGGCTGCTCTTCAGTGAGGGAGCGGATACTGAGCCTGATGCTCCGGTTAATCAGGCGGATTCATCGCCATTTTCTTCCCCGGGCGGACAAGCGGTATATCAGCCGCCAAGACCGCAGCAGCAGCCGAAGTCCATACGCTGCCCTGGCTGTGGTGCGCAGAATACAGTCTCCCCTCTTCAGTCCAAGAGCTGTGACTACTGCGGTACGACCGTCTCTTACAGTTAAGTGAAGGCTGTTCCTCCTGATTAACGGGTGGAATAGCCTTTTTTGAAAATTCAAGGTCACATGCTGTCAGAGGAAAAAGTGTTGCAATTTAAGTCTTCAATCCCGTATAATGTCCACTATGTACATACAAAAGTCTTTGGGGTGAGGACGTTCGTGAAAGAACGCTATTATTTGGTCCGGGAGGACATATTGCCCGATGCTGTACTGAAGACCATGCAGGTCAAGCAGCTGCTGGAAGCAGGAGATGCCAAAACGGTACACGAGGGCGTGGAGCAGGTTGGGCTTAGCCGCAGCGCTTTTTATAAATACAAAGACGGAATTCATTTAATTCATCAGCTGGAACGTGAGCGTATAGTAACCATCTCGATAGATCTGGAGCACGAATCAGGTATGCTCTCTAAAGTGCTGGGTTCAGTAGCTGTCCACGGGGCCAACGTGCTGACGATTCACCAGAGTATCCCGCTGCAGGGGCGGGCCAACGTGGTGATCTCTGTTGAAATTTCTCATTTAAATGAAGAATTAGGCGATTTACTGGATAGTCTAAAGGCAATCTCGGGTGTGAAGCGGGCGTTAATTATCGGCCAGGGCTAGTATTGCTTAACAAAACTTAAGCCTATGCTTACGAAGTGAGTTTTGCTTGAAGTGAATACAAGGAGCAGACGCTCGCAAAACTTTTAGGAGGATACAAATGAAGCCGGTTAAAGTGGGATTGCTGGGTTTGGGTACAGTAGGTACGGGCGTAGTCCGTATCGTTGAAGGGAATCAGGAGGATTTGAGCAGCCAGGTAGGCTCGCCGATCCTGATTGAACGTATTGCCGTGAAGAATACGGAGAAGCCGCGGGAAATTGAAGTCGATCCATCCAAGATCACCGATGACCCGTGGGAGGTTATCCGGGACCCGGAAATTGATGTCATTGTCGAGGTCATGGGCGGTATTGCGGGAACGAAAGAGTACATTCTAGAGGCGCTGGAGCGCGGCAAACATATCGTTACAGCCAACAAGGACCTGATGGCCCTGCATGGCTCGGAGATTCTGGCCAAAGCTCAGGAGAAGCAGTGTGATGTGTTCTACGAGGCCAGCGTTGCTGGAGGCATTCCGATTATCCGTACACTGATTGAAGGATTCTCCTCCGACAAGATTATGAAGATTATGGGTATCGTTAACGGGACAACCAACTACATACTTAGCAAAATGAGCCAGGAAGGCGCGTCTTATCTGGATGTGCTGAAGGAAGCACAGGAACTCGGGTATGCTGAATCTGATCCAACCTCCGATGTGGAGGGTCTGGATGCTGCCCGCAAGATGGCGATCTTGGGCACCCTTGGCTTCCGGACCAACGTTGAACTCAGCGATGTCAGTGTGAGCGGGATTTCCGGCGTGAGCAAAGAGGATATTGCTTTTGCCAAGCGGCTGGGCTATGAGATGAAGCTGCTCGGCATTGCCGAACGCCAGGATGAAGAATTCAGCATCAGTGTGCAGCCTACGATGATCCGTGCCAGCCACCCGATTGCATCCGTGAACGGAGTATATAATGCCGTATATGTGTATGGGCAAGCTGTAGGGGAAACGATGTTTTATGGTGCCGGAGCAGGCGCAATGCCTACCGCAACCTCGATTGTGGCAGATCTTGTGGCTGTAATTAAGAATCTGAAGCTGGGTGTGAATGGGCTTAAGCAGATTGTCCCCTATAAGCAGAAGAAGCTGAAGAGCGATGAAGATATCTTCTACAAGAACTTCCTCCTCCTGCACGTAGATGACAAAGCGGGTGTGCTGGCGAAGATTACTCAAGTGTTTGCCGAATATGATGTCAGTCTGGATTCCGTAGTGCAGCAGGCTAATGCCAATAACCCGGATGCAGAAATCATTATTGTAACGCACAATGCCAGCAAGGCGAGTATGAATAAAGTAATGCGGCATTTAGAGCAATTGAACGTCATTCACCGCATCAAAAGCCATTATCGTGTAGAAGGCTGAGTACCGCATTCCGAAATTCATCGGCTGCGTGCAAATATAACGAAGGAGATTTCCCACGCCATGAGTATTTACGGAAGGTCTAGAGTAAAAGTCCCTGCCAGCACCGCCAATCTCGGTCCGGGATTCGATACACTGGGCATGGCACTGTCACTGTATGCCTGGATTGAGATGGAAGAGGCGGCAGAAACGGTATTTCACCTGTATGGTGATGAGATGAAGGGTATCGCCCGTGACAAAAGCAATCTGCTGTACAAGGTAGCCCAGATGGTATTTGCAGAAGCCGGGGTTTCGGTCCCCGAACTATCCATCTCGATGTATTCAGAAATTCCGCTTACCCGGGGTCTCGGCAGCAGTGCTTCCGCGATTGTTGGCGCATTGGCCGCAGCTAATGCTATGATTGGTTCACCGCTTGGGTCTGCGAAGCTGTTTGATATGGCCACAGCGCTTGAGAAGCATCCTGATAATGTTGGAGCCTCCATCTTCGGGGGGATTATCACAGCAGCATGGGATGGGCAGCATGCCGATTATATCCGGATAGAGCCTCCACAGGCGCTGGAAGTGCTTGTGGTTATTCCTGAATTTGAGCTGGAGACAGTCAAAGCAAGAGGGCTGCTGCCTGCCGAAGTTACAATGGGCGATGCTGTCCATAATATCAGCCGTACCTCACTGCTAACTGCAGCACTATCCGCCGGCCGGCTCGATATGATTGGCAGAGCGATGCAGGACCGCCTGCATCAGCCGTACCGTGCTCCTATGGTGCCGGGTATGGAGAAGCTGCTTGCCGAGGCGCCGGGACGTGGTGCTCTGGGGATTGCGCTAAGCGGCGCAGGCCCTACATTGTTATGTATGGTGGACCGTAGCAGCGACAAGAAGCAGGAACTGGAGCATTTCCTGACAGAAACGATGCAGGAGAACGGGATTCCTTCCCGGACTGTATGGCTGTCGCCATGTACTTCAGGTGTTACTACGGAGGTGCTTGAAAGAAACGGGATGCAAAACGGATCATTTTTGGATATGATAAAAGGAGAATTACAGTCATGAAATCAATAGCGGTATTGCCTCAGGGCTCGGTGTCGCATGAAGCGCTGCTGCATTTATTTGGGGGTAACCCGGTAAATATTGAGCATCATAAGCTGATATCCGATGTCTTTCTGTCTACGGCGAACGGAGTTACGGATTACAGTGTGATTCCGATTGAGAATACGATTGAAGGCTCGGTCAGCCTGCATATTGACTGGCTCATTAACGAGGTGAATCTGCCGATGCAGGCGGAGTGGATTTTTCCGTCGGTGCAGAATCTAATTGGTAATCCGCAGGAATTCACGGATGGGAGCGGACATAAGGATTATACGAAGATTGTCAAAATCCTGTCCCATCCGGTTGCTATGGCACAATGTCTGCAGTTCATCCGCAAAGCCGCACCTTGGGCGGAGCTGGAATCTGTGGGCAGCACTTCCGAAGCCGTTGAGATTGTAAAGAATAATCCCGGCAAGGGCTGGGCCGCCATCGGTACGTCACTGGGGGCAGCTACGCACGGGCTGGAGATCGTGGAGCGGCAGGTTACAGACCATAACAACAATTACACGCGTTTTGTACTTGTTGGCCAGGAGAAGCTGGAGCTCCCGCTAGAGAGCAGCGGGGACAAGACGAGTATTCTTGTGACGCTGCCTGAGGATTTTCCGGGTGCGCTGCATCAGGTGCTGGCTGCATTTTCCTGGCGGAAGCTGAATCTGTCGCGGATTGAATCACGTCCGACCAAGAAGAAACTGGGTACTTATTATTTCTATATTGATGTGCTGGAACCGATAGAGTCGGTGCTGCTCCCGGGGGCGATCGAAGAGATCAAGGCCTTGGGTTGCCAGGTAAGGATTCTGGGGTCCTATCCCACATACACCTATGAGGAAGAGAAAGCGGAGGTGCAGTAAGTTCATGGCTGAACAATGGATCTATCTGGATGGACAACATGTAACGAAGGACAATGCTAAGGTATCTGTATTTGATCACGGCTTTTTATATGGAGACGGTATTTTCGAAGGAATCCGTATTTATAACGGCAACATTTTCAAATGCAAAGAGCATCTGGACAGGCTGTATGATTCGGCCAAATCGATTATGCTGGAGATTCCGCTGACGTATGATGAGATGCTGGAGGCTATGGCTGAGACTATCCGCCTTAATGAAATGCGCAACGGGTATATCCGTCTGATTGTTTCGCGCGGTCCCGGTAACCTGGGGCTTGATCCGCGCCGCTGTCCCAAAGCGAGTGTCATTATTATTGTAGAGCAGCTGGCGATCTACCCGGAACAGGCTTATCTGAACGGACTCCGTGCCGTGTCGGTATCCCAGCGCCGTAATATCCCGGATGCGCTGAATCCGAAGATCAAATCGCTGAACTATCTCAACAACATTCTGGTGAAGATCCAGTCTAATCTGGCGGAAGCCGATGAAGCGATCATGATGAATGCGCAAGGATATGTAACCGAGGGATCGGGCGACAACATCTTCATTATCAAAAGAGGAGTAGTCTACACGCCTCCCTGCTATTTGGGCGCGCTTGAAGGAATTACCCGTCTGGCGATTATCGAGCTATGTGAGAAACTGGGCTTGCCGCTGAAGGAAGAACCGTTCACCATGCATGATGTATATATTGCTGATGAAGTGTTCTTCACCGGTACCGCAGCCGAAGTTATTGCGGCCCGTGAAATTGATGGCCGGATTATCGGTTCCGGTCACGCTGGCCCGATTACCCTGCAGCTGCTTGAAGAATTCCGCAATGTTGTGGATAAAGACGGTTATAAGGTGTGGGGATAGTTCCTTAATAGTTATTCCGCAAACCAATGAATGAATATAGAAGCAATCCTCCCATGGAGCCATGGGAGGATTTTTTTTGTATTAGGGATGTCATTCGCCCATGGGCTGCATAAGATGTAGTAACGAAGGAGGCGGCTGTACCGCATATACCATGCTGAAGTGCAGTAATCCCTGAACCGGGGGGCAACGTCGATCAACAGATACTTATTAGGAGGTAAATGCTGCGTGAAAATACACATTGTTAAGCAAGGCGATTCGCTGTTTGCGTTATCGCAGAAGTATGGAGTGCCGCTGCAAAAAATAATTGAGGCCAATCCGCAAATCACGAATCCAGATGTACTCGCTGTCGGAGATAAGGTCAAAATACCGGCAGCCCCGATACCTGTACCAGATAACAGTGAGGTCTATTACAAGCATACCGTCAAGCAAGGCGATACCTTGTGGAAGCTCTCCAAAGCATGGGGCATTACGCTGAAGGACATGATTGATGCCAATCCGCAGCTTAAGAATCCCAATGTTCTGATGACAGGGGAAGTAGTGAATATCCCTAAGAAAGCTAATACTGCTTCTCCTATTCAGGCTCAGTCTGTCTCTCCGGCAAAAGCTAATACTACTCCCATTCAGGCACAATCCACAGCACCTGCAGTCGTAGACAAAACAGCTATTGGCGGAAAAACCTATACCGGGCCCATAGAAAAGCCGGCTCCTGTCGTGTCCCCTGCCGCAGAAGCTGTCCCGGTTCCCATTGCTGCTCCTGTGCCAGCGCCTAACCCTGCGCCCAATAAGGCACCCGAAGTGATGCCGATCCAGGAAATCGTCCATGAGAAACAAAGCTTATATGTACAAATCTCAGTTCCGGCACAAGAAGCCATCACATATGAGATGCCCAAAGAAGCACATAAAACTGAGGTTCAGCCAGCGGCATGGAACGATGGTAAAGTCTCTCCATGCGACAAGACCGAAGGTTATCCAGGTCTGAATGAAAACCCGTATTTCATGAATTATCCGCCGGTGTATCCTGTGTATGAGCCAATGGGGATGATGGATATAAACGCTGCACCTAACTACATTCAGCCTGCAGCTTTCATGCCGGATTGCCCGCCGTACTATGCTTATCCTGAAGGAGATTATCCCGGAGCCTGGTACCCGAACGCTGCGCCAGACTATAACAATGCGGCAATGTCCGCAGTGAGCCCTGTGAACGATAACGCATCTTTTGTATCTCCGCAGTATAGCGGCCAGCCGGTCAATCTCCCTTGGCCTTCCTGCGGATGCGGCGGAATGTCTATTCAGCCTTATCCGTATGAGCAAGCAATGCAGCCTATGTACAATACGTATCCGGTGTATGGTATGCCGCAGCAGGGAATGGTATCCCCTTATTCAGCAGAAATGAATTCAATGCCTAGTGCGCTGTCACCGGTGTACGATCAGCCAATGGTATCGAATATCCCGCCTTATCCATCCTACCCTGGTATGGAGAACTTTGCCCATAACCGTGTACCTGAAATCCAGGTCCCTGAGCCTGCAGTGCAGGAAGCAGCAGAGACTCCTGAAGCAGGACGCACCGAAGCACAGACTGTTAAGAACTCCAAAGGTGGAGCTTCCAAACCGGCAGCGGGAAAAGTGAAAACTTCCAGCCAGACAACCACAGCCAAAGCTAAGACTTCTTCCAAAACAAGTTCAAGCTCAAACGGACGTTCAAGTACAGCCAAAAAGAATAAGAATCCATGGATTTCTAACTAAGTCTGAAACTTTAGTTTATGGAGTGCATGCAGGTCACGCATAAAATGCGGGCTTGCTGCACTTTTTGGAGTTTTGCAGGTACAGAGACTTGTATAGTATAACTATGGAGTTCTATAGAACCATTTTTGAAATGGTAAATATTGAGGGTTGTTTTTAGTAATAAATGCATGGTATATTATAAATCCAGTCGCAAGGCGGAAGCCTTTTCACAAGATTGGACATGTTAATCTGACGAGTATGCAAACAGCTTCTGAAAAATAAGTATTGCATTCAGATGAGAAACATGATATATTATAAAAGTTGCTGGTGACGCGGTAATCGTCGCTAACAACGAGCTTGATCTTTGAAAACTGAACAACGAGTGAGTACCGGAAATCACGAAAGTGACTTCCAAAAAAAGAGAATGAAAATTCTCGTCAGATGTTTCAAAATGAGCAATCGCTCTTTCTAAATACAATTTGGAGAGTTTGATCCTGGCTCAGGACGAACGCTGGCGGCATGCCTAATACATGCAAGTCGAGCGGAGTTATGAAGGAGCTTGCTCTGGATTAACTTAGCGGCGGACGGGTGAGTAACACGTAGGCAACCTGCCCTCAAGACTGGGATAACTACCGGAAACGGTAGCTAATACCGGATAATTTCTTTCCTCTCCTGAAGAGAGAATGAAAGGCGGAGCAATCTGCCACTTGGGGATGGGCCTGCGGCGCATTAGCTAGTTGGTGGGGTAACGGCTCACCAAGGCGACGATGCGTAGCCGACCTGAGAGGGTGAACGGCCACACTGGGACTGAGACACGGCCCAGACTCCTACGGGAGGCAGCAGTAGGGAATCTTCCGCAATGGGCGAAAGCCTGACGGAGCAATGCCGCGTGAGTGATGAAGGTTTTCGGATCGTAAAGCTCTGTTGCCAGGGAAGAACGTCCGGTAGAGTAACTGCTACCGGAGTGACGGTACCTGAGAAGAAAGCCCCGGCTAACTACGTGCCAGCAGCCGCGGTAATACGTAGGGGGCAAGCGTTGTCCGGAATTATTGGGCGTAAAGCGCGCGCAGGCGGTCATTTAAGTCTGGTGTTTAAACCTTGGGCTCAACCTGGGGTCGCACTGGAAACTGGGTGACTTGAGTACAGAAGAGGAAAGTGGAATTCCACGTGTAGCGGTGAAATGCGTAGATATGTGGAGGAACACCAGTGGCGAAGGCGACTTTCTGGGCTGTAACTGACGCTGAGGCGCGAAAGCGTGGGGAGCAAACAGGATTAGATACCCTGGTAGTCCACGCCGTAAACGATGAGTGCTAGGTGTTAGGGGTTTCGATACCCTTGGTGCCGAAGTTAACACAGTAAGCACTCCGCCTGGGGAGTACGGTCGCAAGACTGAAACTCAAAGGAATTGACGGGGACCCGCACAAGCAGTGGAGTATGTGGTTTAATTCGAAGCAACGCGAAGAACCTTACCAGGTCTTGACATCCCGATGAAAGCATTAGAGATAGTGCCCCTCTTCGGAGCATTGGAGACAGGTGGTGCATGGTTGTCGTCAGCTCGTGTCGTGAGATGTTGGGTTAAGTCCCGCAACGAGCGCAACCCTTGACTTTAGTTGCCAGCAGGTAAGGCTGGGCACTCTAGAGTGACTGCCGGTGACAAACCGGAGGAAGGTGGGGATGACGTCAAATCATCATGCCCCTTATGACCTGGGCTACACACGTACTACAATGGCCGGTACAACGGGAAGCGAAACCGCGAGGTGGAGCCAATCCCAGCAAAGCCGGTCTCAGTTCGGATTGCAGGCTGCAACTCGCCTGCATGAAGTCGGAATTGCTAGTAATCGCGGATCAGCATGCCGCGGTGAATACGTTCCCGGGTCTTGTACACACCGCCCGTCACACCACGAGAGTTTACAACACCCGAAGTCGGTGGGGTAACCCGCAAGGGAGCCAGCCGCCGAAGGTGGGGTAGATGATTGGGGTGAAGTCGTAACAAGGTAGCCGTATCGGAAGGTGCGGCTGGATCACCTCCTTTCTATGGAGAATCGTCACCTGCAACGGTGACATTCAAATCGGAAGCGTAAGCTTCCACAACGAACCTTAGGGTTCAAACACTCACTCGTTGGTCAGTTTTGAGAGTTTAAGCTCTCATCTTTAAACTGTCTGAATTTTCGAACATCACAATCGTGATTGTCCCGAAATTTCAGCACCTTGATCCTTGAAAACTGGATACCGAAACGAATTTGCGTTTTAGAACATCTTTTAGCTGAAACTTGTGTAAGCAAGTTGAAATAGTTATTAGTGCAGAACGAAGGTTTTCGATTGTGCAGCGACCTTTGGCTTTGAATGTGTTGGTGAATGGAGCAATCCATGAGCGGCATTCAAAACAAGATGAGCAAGCAAGCGAAACACCGGAGTGACGGTTAAGCTAATAAGAGCACACGGAGGATGCCTAGGCGCCAGGAGCCGACGAAGGACGTGGCGAACAACGAAACTGCCTCGGGGAGCTGTAAGCAAGCTTTGATCCGGGGGTGTCCGAATGGGGAAACCCAGCTGTGGTAATTCGCAGTTACTCGTATCTGAATACATAGGATACGCAGAGGCAGACCAGGGGAACTGAAACATCTAAGTACCCTGAGGAAGAGAAAACAATAGTGATTCCGTCAGTAGCGGCGAGCGAACGCGGAACAGCCTAAACCAAGGGGCTTGCCTCTTGGGGTTGTGGGACGTCTCACATGGAGTTACAAAGGAATATGGTAGGCGAAGAGGTCTGGAAAGGCCCGCGATAGAGGTAAAAGCCCTGTAGCCTAAACTGTGTTCTCTCCGAGACGGATCCCGAGTAGTGCGGGGCACGTGAAACCCCGTATGAATCCAGCAGGACCATCTGCTAAGGCTAAATACTACCTGGCGACCGATAGTGAAACAGTACCGTGAGGGAAAGGTGAAAAGCACCCCGGAAGGGGAGTGAAATAGAACCTGAAACCGTGTGCTTACAAAAAGTCAGAGCCCGATCTATGGGTGATGGCGTGCCTTTTGTAGAATGAACCGGCGAGTTACGTTTAACATGCAAGGTTAAGGTGAGAAGCCGGAGCCGCAGCGAAAGCGAGTCTGAATAGGGCGATTGAGTATGTGGACGTAGACCCGAAACCGTGTGATCTACCCCTGTCCAGGGTGAAGGTGCGGTAACACGCACTGGAGGCCCGAACCCACGCATGTTGAAAAATGCGGGGATGAGGTGGGGGTAGCGGAGAAATTCCAATCGAACTCGGAGATAGCTGGTTCTCCCCGAAATAGCTTTAGGGCTAGCCTCGGTGAATGGAGTGGTGGAGGTAGAGCACTGATTGGGTGCGGGGCCCGCAAGGGTTACCAAGCTCAGTCAAACTCCGAATGCCATTAACTTCTTGCCGGGAGTCAGACAGTGAGTGCTAAGATCCATTGTCAAAAGGGAAACAGCCCAGACCATCAGCTAAGGTCCCCAAGTGTGTGTTAAGTGGGAAAGGATGTGGAGTTGCACAGACAACCAGGATGTTGGCTTAGAAGCAGCCACCATTGAAAGAGTGCGTAATAGCTCACTGGTCGAGTGACTCTGCGCCGAAAATGTAACGGGGCTAAACACACCACCGAAGCTATGGCTAGATGCTTTGCATCTGGGGTAGGGGAGCGTTGTATGCAGGTTGAAGGTGTACCGTAAGGAGCGCTGGACAGCATACAAGTGAGAATGCCGGTATGAGTAACGAAAAGATCAGTGAGAATCTGATCCGCCGAAAGCCCAAGGTTTCCTGAGGAAGGCTCGTCCGCTCAGGGTAAGTCGGGACCTAAGGCGAGGCCGAAAGGCGTAGTCGAAGGACAACAGTTTGAAATTACTGTACCACCGTAATCCGCTATGAGCGATGGGGTGACGCAGGAGGGTAGTGACGCGGACTGATGGATATGTCCGTCTAAGCAGTGAGGCTGATGTGTAGGCAAATCCGCACATCACTAAGGCTGGGCTGTGATGGGGAGCGAAAATTGTAGTAGCGAAGGTCATGATCTCACACTGCCAAGAAAAGCCTCTAGCCAGGAGAAGGTGCCCGTACCGCAAACCGACACAGGTAGGCGAGAAGAGAATTCTAAGGCGCGCGGAAGAACTCTCGTTAAGGAACTCGGCAAAATGACCTCGTAACTTCGGGAGAAGAGGTGCCTCGGTAGGGTGAATAGCCCGAGGGGGCCGCAGTGAAAAGGCCCAAGCGACTGTTTAGCAAAAACACAGGTCTGTGCGAAGCCGCAAGGCGAAGTATACGGGCTGACGCCTGCCCGGTGCTGGAAGGTTAAGGGGAGTGGTTAGGGGTTAAACCCGAAGCTGTGAACCGAAGCCCCAGTAAACGGCGGCCGTAACTATAACGGTCCTAAGGTAGCGAAATTCCTTGTCAGGTAAATTCTGACCCGCACGAATGGCGTAACGACTTGGGCGCTGTCTCAACGAGAGATCCGGTGAAATTTTAATACCTGTGAAGATGCAGGTTACCCGCGACAAGACGGAAAGACCCCATGGAGCTTTACTGCAGCTTGATATTGAATTTGGGTACGATCTGTACAGGATAGGTGGGAGCCGGTGAGGCAGGAGCGCAAGCTTCTGCGGAGGCGCCGTTGGGATACCACCCTGATCGTATCTAGGTTCTAACCTAGTGCCCTAATCGGGTACGGGGACCGTGTCAGGCGGGCAGTTTGACTGGGGCGGTCGCCTCCTAAAGAGTAACGGAGGCGTTCAAAGGTTCCCTCAGAATGGTTGGAAATCATTCGCAGAGTGCAAAGGCATAAGGGAGCTTGACTGCGAGACCTACAAGTCGAGCAGGGACGAAAGTCGGACTTAGTGATCCGGTGGTACCGCATGGAAGGGCCATCGCTCAACGGATAAAAGCTACCCTGGGGATAACAGGCTTATCTCCCCCAAGAGTCCACATCGACGGGGAGGTTTGGCACCTCGATGTCGGCTCATCGCATCCTGGGGCTGAAGTAGGTCCCAAGGGTTGGGCTGTTCGCCCATTAAAGCGGTACGCGAGCTGGGTTCAGAACGTCGTGAGACAGTTCGGTCCCTATCTGTCGTGGGCGCAGGAAATTTGAGAGGAGCTGTCCTTAGTACGAGAGGACCGGGATGGACGTACCGCTGGTGCATCAGTTGTTCCGCCAGGAGCATGGCTGAGTAGCTACGTACGGACGGGATAAGCGCTGAAAGCATCTAAGCGTGAAGCCCCCCTCAAGATGAGATTTCCCAATTAGTAAGACCCCTTGAAGACGACGAGGTAGATAGGTTGGAGGTGGAAGTGCAGCAATGCATGGAGCTGACCAATACTAATCGGTCGAGGGCTTATCCAAATTCTTAGAGCGCAGATTCGTTTCGGATTCAGTTTTCAGGAATCAAATTGTAATTTATAGAGCTCAAGTAGTTCTATAGAGAAAATTTGTTTTCAGCATTTGGCGATGCTGAGACCTGAATTATAGCATTTACGCTGTAAATGCCCGTTTGGTGGCGATAGCGGAGGGGTTCCACACGTACCCATCCCGAACACGACCGTTAAGCCCTCCAGCGCCGATGGTACTTGGACCGAAGGGTCCTGGGAGAGTAGGACGCCGCCAAGCACTTAAGACCACTGTTGATATTCAACGGTGGTTTTTTGTTGTACAGATAACACATGAATTTCACGATTTTAGCCCGCTGCCTGAGGGGAAGAAACGGAATGCATTTAAAATTCCTGCTCATAATACAACATTCTCCTCATAATCTCGGCTATAATCCAAAAATATTGTATGAAAAGCAGCATTTCTCTTCCTACAGGCGACATAGCCGGGCAATTCTTGTATTTCCTGCAAAATACGAACAACATTTAAGCCTGTACAGTGGTAACTTAAGAATATCAAATCTGAAAGCGACGAATCAGGTGTAGGTAATTTAATAAATTACGTATCACATAAGCAGTAATCGGTTACTAATTTAGTTGTAATCTAAAGTATGGTTTATATAGTCTATTTGTATATGGATTATAATTGGTGTATGTATCGGGGAGGTGCGTATGTGATTATTTGGCTGAATGGAACCTTTGGTTCAGGAAAAACGCAAACAGCGATTGAGCTCCACCGGAGTATTCCCATTCTTATGTATTCGATCCGGAGAATGCCGGCTTTTATATCCGTGATAACCTTCCAGGAGGCATGTCAAAAAACGATTTTCAGAGCCATCCGCTCTGGCGTGAGCTTACGTATTCAATGCTTAGATACATAGATTCAGAGTATAATGGAACGATTATTGTACCTATGACCCTAGTAGATACAGACTACTTTATGCAGATTGTGGGCAGACTGAGAAGCGAAGGGATAGTAGTTCGTCATTTCACGTTGACTGCTTCCACTGAGACCCTGTATAGCAGATTGCAGGGCCGTGGTGAAGGCAGGGGCTCTTGGGCTGCTGTACAGATGGAGAGATGTCTTACAGGGCTGGAGAACAAGGTCTTTGAGTGTTATGTGGACACTGAGCAGATATCCATTCCAGAGGTAGCTGGAATTATTATGTCTCTGTTGGAGACCATGGAATAGGAAACGGAGATCTGTAATGGCCTGTTTAGAATAGTGTTGAAGTGGACGGATAATAGATTTTAATAATCATTGTGTTTTCTATTGCACTATACTCATATATTTGATATAATACTTTTTGTTGTCGAAAGATTGTTTGTTGATATGGCTCGTTGGTCAAGGGGTTAAGACACCTCCCTTTCACGGAGGTAACATGGGTTCGAATCCCATACGAGTCACCATAATCTTCTTTGAATCATGGGATGAGAACTCCCTGGGTTCGTTGGAGGATAGGCTTCGGAAGGAATACTTCGCAATCTCGTAACGGAGTGAAGAGTATCCCATACGAGTCACCATAATCTTCTTCAATCTCTAAGGTTGAAATAAATAATGATTGTATATCTCATGAGAATGTGTTATGATCATTAAGTTGCTTCTTCGATGGAGGCTTAGCTCAGCTGGGAGAGCATCTGCCTTACAAGCAGAGGGTCGGGGGTTCGAACCCCTCAGCCTCCACCATGGAGACTTGCAAGATTGAAGTGAATACATTTATTGCTGACGCGGGGTGGAGCAGCCCGGTAGCTCGTCGGGCTCATAACCCGAAGGCCGCAGGTTCAAATCCTGCCCCCGCAACCAATTTGGAACCGTGGTGTAGTTGGCCTAACATGCCTGCCTGTCACGCAGGAGATCGCGGGTTCGAATCCCGTCGGTTCCGCCATTTTTACTTAAGTAACATATTGAATACATACCGTGTGCGGACGTGGCTCAGCGGTAGAGCATCGCCTTGCCAAGGCGAGGGTCGCGGGTTCGATTCCCGTCGTCCGCTCCATATTTTGCGCCCTTAGCTCAGCTGGATAGAGCGTTTGACTACGAATCAAAAGGTCGGGAGTTCGAATCTCTCAGGGCGCGCCATTTATAACTTTATTGAATACTCAAAGTGTCCTTAAGATTCGAATGAGTTCGTTGTAGCATAAGCTTCGATAGAATTACGTCGCAATCGGATGCGTAGCATCCGCATTTCTCAGGGCGCCCCATTATTTCAAATTAAATGGTCCGTAATGGATTTATTCTTATAATTTGCCGGCGTGGCGGAATGGCAGACGCGCTCGACTCAAAATCGAGAGGGAAACCGTGGAGGTTCGAGTCCTCTCGCCGGTATCATCATAAACAGGCTTACAGATTTGCTTTCGGGCAAATTTGTAAGCCTGTTTTTTCTTTAAGGTAATTATACAGGTTAAGCTATTGTCGATTACCTTTAACTTAGCTCCCAATAAGCCTGTCATTCCAAGCGGTATAATTCCTCTGACTCTTCCGGCATCCGCCGCCGGTTTTCTTCATTGTTATGATTACCCGCAGTAATTAATAAGAGCCCGGTGACTGTGACTACTATGCAAGTCGTTATTTTGCCGAAAACATGCCTCCTAAGGTGAAAGAGGACTGAGAATCCGCTATGTTGTTCATTTGGACTTAAAATGTGGCAGTTCAGGACAATTAGGGGAATCTCATTCCGGATACTCCGCGATTTCGCCAGATCTGCTCAAATAACGGAATCTCAGTCCGCCTGCTGAGCGGATAGTTCATATAGAGCCCGCCCGGTAAACTTCAACTGAGGTGAAATGCAATCAATAAGTATGATCTGGATTCACCAGTAGGGTGAATTTTGTTTTTAAGGGGCAAGCTCTATCACTGCCATCTGGTGATTCTCCATGTAAGGAATTGTGTACGAGATTTCACCCTCCGGACTTACCGTAAACGGCAGTTCAGTCATCGAAGGAGCCAGATAGACCCGCTGGATTTGGGCAGGAGACGGAAGTTTCAGGCTGACAGAAATGTCACGCAGCGGCACGATGTCCTCGATGACTTCGATCCGGCCCTTCAGTGCAGGGGCGGCATAGAGCAGATGGTGTACATAGCGCTTCTCCGCCGGCTGGTACTGCAGGGTCGTTATTCCCCGGGCCGGCAGACCGGTGCGCAGGGAGGGACGCGGCAGCAGCCGGGACAGTGCATGGAGCACCATCTCTTTGAGGATAAGGTGGCCGCCTTCCGCATAGTCGCTGAACACCTCCCAGGCGATGTAAATTCCACTGCTGCTCTCAACCATGGCCGGTCCATTATCTTCTCTGGTACCGGGTGTATGCTGATGCGAACAGAAAGTAAAGACATCGCGGTTGAAATACGGATTCTCCAGGTGACCCAGCGATTGTCCTTCCCGCAATTCTACCAGCTGACCTTCACCATACATTACATAAGAGGCAGGCAGGAGGGCGCCGGGCGTGAAATACGGATGGAAATACGCCGGACGGTACGGGTTTGTTCCCTGCCAGCGGATACCCAGATTCAGCGCAAAGGTATCACCTGCCGGATTCAGGCCCGAACGTCCGGTGGCCAGCACCTTGCCGCCCCCTGCTGTAAAGGCTTCAATAGCGGAAGCCAGTTCCGGCCATACCGGCACTTCATCCGGCAGGATCAGGACTTTGTAAGCGGCAAAATCACTGAACGTATCTACGATATCATACAGGTAGTGTCCTTCACTCAGTATACGTACTGCTCCTGCATCAGCCAGATTCCGCTGTCCCTTCAGCGCTTGTCCGTCTGGGCAGGCTTCACGGGCCGCCTCCAGGGACAGGACAGCGATGTCCGCAACGGACTCCACTCCGTTGCACCATTGCTCCTTCGCCTCTACCTCGGCATAGGCAGCGCCGATTAGGGCATAGGTCGCTTCATCCATGAAGCCCGAAGGGTGAAGCTGATCACCGATGGAGCATTTGGCACCGTGGGCAAGGCTGAGCGCGGCCTCATACCGCAGCGCGTTCGGATGCTTGTAGCCGCCGAATTCGCCCCAGGAGGTATGGAATTTGCCGGTCATGCCGAGAAATTCCATGCCCAGGGTCTGGGCGTACCGTGCTGACAGCGGGAAGTGATCATAGCCCCAGCCTCCGGTCGGAAGTGACTCCAGCTCGAGGTGGCTGTTAACCTGGACAAGATCACGGCGGCCCCGCTGCTGATGACCGTTGTTATGATACACCGGAAGGCCTGGCTTTACCGCGTCAATCGTCTCCCGGACACGGCGTGCATAATTCAGATAAGTCTGTTCACCGAGGGCAGTGACGGCTGCTTCATCGCGGGGATCCTGGCCGGCTGCCTGCAGTGCCGAGACGCAGTACTGGCAGCGGCATTTACGGCCGCCGACGATATCGAGGAAGATACCGTCAGCATCATAACGGGAAACTACTTCATGGATTTGCGCCAGCAAAACGTCCAGATAAGGTGTATTCATGCAAAACTCATGATAACCCGGCGTCATGAAGTCCTTCACCCAGCGTGTGCGGTCCTCTGCATCACGGATCAGCCACTCGGGATGGCGGCGGGCCAGCTTCTCATCAAGGCCAGCGGACAGATATACCGGTGTCTTGACTCCGATTTCGTGAGCTGCACCGATCATCTCCCCCAGAAGGTCGAAGGAGAGATGCGGATGAATTTCATTGGCTTCACTGGGATGATAGGCCCAGCCGTGATGACATTTGGAGAATACCGTAACAGAGTCAATATGGCCGGCACGCAGCATGGATTGAAATTGGGATTTGGAGAAATCTTTGCCGATGCCGGGAATGAATTCAGAAGTATGGAAGTCCAGGTGAACCTGACGAAAACGCATGGATACACAGCCCCTTATACGATTTGGATGAAAAGCGGATTCCCAGTCAATGTACCTCTTTTATGCCGGGGCAGCCAGTGATATTATAGACTTTGAATAGCACAAAATCGACTTGGACAGGAGAGATAGCCAGTGCTGTGTCTGGAATTAGCGATTCCGCCGCTGCCGCAATTCGTCACGGTGGGACATGCCGTCTGGCCGCCGGGGGACCGGCATTTCGCCCGCACCTTCGGTGTGTATGATCTGCTGCTGGTGAAGCGCGGAACGCTCTATATGAGAGAAGAGGACAAGGAGTATGCGGTGGGTCCGGGAAAACTGCTGGTGCTGGAGGCGGGACTGCCGCATGAAGGTTACCGGGCATGTGAGGAGGATACAGAAATTTATTGGGTGCACTTCATCCATGAATCTAAGCCGGCGTATATCCGGCGGGAGGATATTCCCTGGTCATCCCTGCTGGCCAAGGGAACGGTGGAGGATGAGGAGCCCTCTGCACAGCAGCGTCTGTATATGCCGAAATACGCCATAGTCGATGTAGAAGCGCTGGAGCCGATTCTGCATGAGATGAACGAGATTCACAACCGGCTGAGTGCTGAAAATGCGCTGCGTCTCCATCTGCTGCTGGCCGGGCTGCTGGAGGCACTTCAGGCGGAATGCACACGGACTGCACAGCCGGAGCCGGCGGTCCGGCTGGCCCGGGCAGCGGCAGGCTACCTGGATGTCCACTGGAGACAGCCGTTTAATCTTGCCGGACTTGAAGAGGAGCTGCATTTCCAGGCGGATTATATTACGAGGTGCATGAAACAGCATATCGGCACTACGCCACTGCAATATGTACTCCATCTGCGTCTGGAAGAAGCCAAAAAGCTGCTGGGCGGTACGGTGCTGGGTATTTCGGAAATTGCCGAACGGGTAGGCATTCAAGATCCCAACTATATGACGCGCCTGTTCAGTTCGAGATTTGGACTGACTCCCGGAGCGTACCGCCGGCGGCTGCGTCAGAGGGAAGATACAGCTGCCTCTACCGGCACGGAGGAAATCTAAGAGCCGCTGCGGGTGCTGCCAAGAGCTCAGTCATGTCGATATCATGCTAAAGAAAGTCGGGATCGTTAAGGCGGAAAAGGGCAGGTGGCGCTACCATTAGATTGCAGGAGAAACGCTTGGCATAGGCCAAGCCGGGGAAATGGCGCAATGATCAGGAGGGAAGATATGCTGCCTTTAAATATTAATACGATTATTGATAGCGTGACAAAAAAAACCGCGAATCTCAAGATTATGTTCCTCGGGGACAGCATTACGGCGGATGGCCTGTATATCCGCTTAATCCGGGAATGGCTGAAGCAGCACCGCCCGGATCTGGCGGTGGAGCTCATCCCGTGCGGTGTCCCCAGCGAGACGGCCTCGGGACTGAGCGAAGCGGCGCATCCGTTTCCGCGTCCCTGTATCCATGAACGGCTGGCAAGAGAGCTTGCGACAGCGTCTCCTAATGTGGTCGTAGCCTGCTATGGAATGAACGACGGGATTTATCATCCCTTGTCGGAAGAGCGTTTCGCAGCTTATCAGGCGGGAATGCTGCGGCTGAGCACACAAATCCGTAAAGCGGGGGCCACTGTCGTGCTGATGACACCGCCGCCGTTCGATGCTCCATCCATGAACGGCCGGCTACAGCCGGCGGATGCGGCTGATTTCAGCTATCTGGCTCCTTACAAGGATTATGACAAGGTGCTGGAGTGTTATGCGGGCTGGCTTCTGTCCGGTGAATGTCCTGCGGATGGCATCATGGATTTGCGCATTCCGCTGCTGGAGCATATCCGGCAGGAGCGGTCACTGAATGCCTCGTATAGCTATGGCGACGGAATCCACCCGGACACAGCGGGACACGGGGTAATCGCACGGACATTTCTGCGGAATTTGTTCGATGCAGAGCCGGATACGCTGCCGGGTGCGGAGGAATCGGGGGAGGCGGCCCGCGGAAAAGCGGATTGACAAGCAAAATGGCGCGGGATTATATTAAGGTCACCCTATGAGCCGGGAGAGATCACCTATGAATGTACTGCAGACGATCCGCTCGCGGAAATATTTACAGCGGATTATACTCAGCTTTATGCTTGTTGTTGCCACACTGGCTGTGGCTTCGCTATTTGTGAACTCGAATGCCCGCGGCAAGGTGCTCAGCCTGCAGAACGAAGCCGACCGCAAGCTGCTGACCCAAATCAATTACAATATTGAGAATATGAATGGTATCGTGAAGGATTTGGCGGTTTCGCTGTACAATGACGAAGAGCTGCTCGCGCTGAAGTCCGGCGCGGATTACAGGCAGAGCATTCTCAAGATTGAGCGCCTCAACCATAGTGTGGCAGCTTCCCCGTATCTGCATGCTGCCGTCTTTTACAATGGGGCCCAGCACCGGTTCTTCTCGTCGCTTAACCATGAAATTAACAATAGTCTCCTGTACGATTCCCTTAAGAACTATATGGCCTCGCGGGCGGATCTGCCGAAGCTGCAGCTGATTCCGCTGGACCTTGACGGAAAGGATGAGGGGATAGACGTATTTGCGATCTTTATATATGACGGGGACACTCTCGGTTCCATTAATGACAATGTGCTGATTCTGACGGTGAAGCCGGGCTGGATGCTGGATAACATGAAAGCGCTTAATCATGTGGCGGAGCGGGAAGATGATGTACTCTTCATTACAGACAGTGACGGCGAGGTGCTTATTTCAACCGACGGGCTGCTTCCGGCCGGTCTTAATATCAAAGCGGACCTGCTGCCGCGGATTGCTTCTTCGGCTGCGCCGCTTAATTCTTTTAACTATACATTTGGAGACAGGAAGTACAAGGTCACTTATCTGAGCAAAGCGCTGAATAACTGGCAGATTGTCAGCATGCAGGATTACGATGTTGTGCTGGGTAGCGTCCGGCAGATGAAATGGACGGAGATAACGGTCACGCTGTCTGTTGCTTTGCTCGCTATCCTGCTGTCCGTGTTCTTTGCCTTAAGGCTGTATAAGCCGGTGGGGCAGCTGCTGACGCTGGTGCCGCAGGATGTACGCGGTGCTCCGCAGGCGAAGGATGAGCTGTCGCTGATTGCGGCGAATGTAACCGAGATGATCAGCAAGCTGAAGGGTCTGGAGCTGGAACGGGCCTCGCAGTCGAATATTGCGAAGCTCTACCAGCTGCGCAGCCTGATCGGGTCAAGCCAGAGCCTCGATGAACAGGCATTCCTGCAGATCAGGGAGCAGCACGGAATAGACATCGCCTATCCGTCGCCGCTGCGGCTGGCGCTGGTACAGATCGACAATCTGCAGGGGCTTGCGGCAGAACCGGGGCTGCCGATGGAATCCCTGCTGTACTTTGCCATTGCCAATATCGGCCAGGAGCAGCTGCGGCTGGAAGGCACTTGTGAAGCGGCCGATATGAAAAGCGGCCATCTGGTCTTCATCACCGGCAGCGGAGCCGGGACACTTGCGAAGCTGGAAGAGCGCTTCCGGGAGCTTCAGCAGACGATTTTTGACTACTACCATATTACCTTTACGGTTACGCTGAGCGAAGTGTTCACGGATTACCGCTGCATCACCCGGCATTACAATTTGGCCATGCGTCACTCGAACTACCGGATGGTCTTCGGCAAGGGAGCAGTGATTGAGCCTGAAATGCTGCAGGAGAATGAGCGGAATGAATCGCTGCGTATCCCGCAGGAGCTGGAACGGCAGCTGACAGAAGGACTGAAGGGCGGGGATCTGGCAGAGACAGAGCAGACGATCCGCAAATGGAGAGAATTGCTCGGCAGCTTCAGCTATGAGAATATGTTCTCGGCTGTTCTTCATCTTGCGGTTACCTTAAGCAATACGCTTGGCGAGATGAATAACCGCAACGTCAACCCGGTATCGGTCAACCTGCAGGCCGTTAACCGGCGTATTCTGGAAAAAGAGACGCTGGATGAGATTGAGGCCGTGCTTCTGGAGGTTGTGCGCGAGGTGGCCGAGCAGCGGCGCAGCGGGCGGGCGGATAAGAACCGGCTGCTGGCCGAAACGGTGAAGGAAATTATTGATAAGCATTACTCGGATCCGGATCTGAATGTACAGCGGATTGCCGATATGCTCAAGATGAATTCGGTCTATCTGGGACAGGTATTCAAAGCGCAGGAAGGCACGACAGTCGTGGATCAGATCAACTCAGCCCGCCTGGCCTATGCCAAAGAGTACCTGGAGCAGAAGGACCTGACCGTTACGGAGATTATGGAAAAGGTCGGCTTCGGCAACGAAAGCTATTTCTACCGCCTGTTCAAACGCCGCTACGGAACGACACCGAAGGAATACCGCCTGAAGTCCGCCATTGACCGCAGCAAGTAAACAAGCCTCTGCAGCCTTAAGCCAGGCCCGCTAAATGAGCGATGTTCATTTAGCGGGCTTTTTGCTGCGCCACGTATGGCTTCGCCCGGCCGGAACAGGAAACTGGCAACAATACAGCCCCTCTTTACAGCAATCTTGCAATTGTACAGTAACACCGAAGCCTGATTCACGCTATTGTTAGTCATGCAAAGCCTGGTACACAGGCAAACAGCTGCAGCTAAGGAAGGAAAGGAAGGGGCTTTGGTTATGTTGAATAAGGTTCCACTAGCGGAACAAAGAGCAAGTTCAGGTGCGCCGCCGGGAACGCGCAGAAGAACGTGGATTGGAAGAGAGCTTCACCATTTCCGGAACAACCGGGAGCTGTTTCTGCTCTCACTGCCGGGACTCCTGTACAAATTGATTTTTGCGTATATTCCAATGATCGGCCTGATTATCGCCTTCAAAAATTACCGGTATGATCTCGGCATCTTCGGCAGCAAGTGGGTGGGACTGGATAATTTCCGTTATTTATTCACTACGGATACGGCGTGGCGGATAACCCGTAATACGGTTCTATATAATACCGCCTACATTGTGGTAGGTACCTCGGCAGCACTGCTGCTGGCGATTCTGATGAACGAAATCAAGGCCAAGTGGAGCAAGTTCTACCAGACAGCCTTGTTTCTGCCACACTTCCTTTCCTGGGTACTTGTGGGTTATGTGGCCTATGCCTTCTTGAACCATTCGGATGGTTTTATCAACCGCACCCTGGAATCCTTCGGGCTGAATCCGGTGAGCTGGTACCAGAATGCGGGGCCATGGCCGGTGATTCTCATTCTGGTTCAATTATGGAAAGTGGTGGGGTTCAACACGCTGATTTATTTTGCCGGCATTATTGGCATTAACAGCGAATATTACGAGGCAGCGCGGATCGACGGGGCGACCAAACGGCAGATGGCGTTCAAAATCACAATCCCCCTGATGGCCCCGATCATCATCATTATGCTGATCCTGTCTATCGGCAACATGTTCCGCGGCGACTTCGGCCTGCATTATTTTATCCCGAACAACTCAGGTTTTCTCTACGGCTCTACGGATATCATCGATACCTATGTGTACCGTGCGCTGCGTGAAGTCGGTAATGTAAGCATGTCCGCGGCTACAGGCTTTTACCAGTCGGTTGTAGGTCTGGTGCTGGTGCTGACGGCAAACGGAATCGTGCGCAAAATTGATTCTGATAATTCCCTGTGGTAAGGAGGTGCCCTGACAGTGGGCAAGAAATTCGAATTTTCCAAGCTGTTCATTAATCTGCTGTTTACGGTGCTGTCGATTGTGGTCGTCCTGCCGTTTCTGCTGGTCATCGCCGTATCGCTGACGGATGAGAAGTCGTTGACCGAAAACGGGTATCAGTTTATCCCCAAAACCTTCAGTCTGGATGCCTACCGCTATCTGCTGGACGCTCCTGAGATTCTGCTCCGCGCCTATGGAGTGACCTTCACGGTGACCATTATTGGCGCGCTGTCCGGCCTGCTCCTGACCGCGATGACTGCATACGTGATCTCACGGCAGGATTACCGGTATAACCGGGCGACGACCTTCTATGTATTTTTCACCATGCTGTTCAGCGGGGGGCTCGTTCCTTCCTACATTCTCATTACGCAATATCTTCATCTGAAAGACAGCCTGCTGGCGCTGATTCTGCCCATTCTGCTGTCGCCGTTCAACATCATGGTAATGAAAGGCTTCATGTCCAAAATTCCGCTGGAGATCATTGAATCGGCCAAAATCGACGGGGCGCGTGAATTCCGCATTTTCTTCAAGATTATCCTGCCGCTGTCGACGCCTGCGCTGGCTACTCTGGGTCTTCTGATATCCTTCACGTATTGGAACGAATGGTTCAACGCGATGCTCTACATCGACGATCCGAACAAAGTGCCGCTGCAGCTGCTGCTGGTGCGGACGCTCAACAGCATTGAATTTCTCACGACGAACTCTGAATTTACCGGACAGCTGGGCATCGATCTATCGAGTTTCCCCAACAGCTCGGCGCGGATGGCGATTGCCGTACTGGCCGGCGGACCGATGCTGGTGATCTTCCCGTTTTTTCAGCGGTTTTTCGTCAAAGGGCTTACGGTTGGCTCCCTAAAGGGTTAACATACAATTACATGTACAAAGTACAGGAGGTCACTTACATGAAAAAGAAGCTGTTTGGAGTTCTGGCATCTGTATTGCTTGTTGCATCGGTGCTATCCGGCTGCGGAGGCAACAATAACGGCGGCAACAGTAATGCCGGGAAAGGTACCGAAGGAAGCAGCGGAGCGGAAAGCACGCAAAGTGCAGCTCCGGAATCAGGAAACGCAGGCGAGCTGAAGCCGGTCGAATTGACCTGGTATTATCCGCTGTCGCAGCTGCAGGCCGATCAGGAGAAGGTGCAGGAGGAAGTCAACAAGCTTGTGAAGGCGAAGATTAATGCCACAGTGAAGCTGATGCCTGTTGCGATCGGGGACTATGTGCAGAAGATGAACACGGTGCTTGCAGCGGGCGAGAAGTTCGACATTCTCTGGACCGGCTACATGCTGAAGCCCGAAGAGCTGGTGCGCAAAGGTGCCATCCAGCCGATGGATGCCCTGCTGGATGAATATGCGCCGGAGCTTAAGGCAGATGTGCCGCAGGTAATGTGGGACGGTCTGTCGGTCGACGGGGAAATTTACGGTATCCCGAACCAGCAGATCAACGGCTCCCGTTACGGCTTCATCATCCAGAAGCGCTTCGCCGACAAGTACAAACTTGACACCGCTTCCATCAAGAAGATAGCGGATATCGAACCGTTCCTGGCCCAAATCAAGCAAAATGAACCGGACATCATTCCGTTTGGCGTATTCGGCACTTCCTTCATCAATCCGCAGTCCCATGACGACAAATATTGGGTAGTTCCGGGGCTGGATGACCATTTCTATATCAAAACGGATGATCCTACGTATACGCTGCAGCGTTATCCGGAAGAAGAGCTGGACAATTTCCGTCTGGCCAGCAAATGGTATAAGGAAGGCTATATTTACAAGGATGCCGCTACCGAAAAAGCGAATGATTACCTGGCCAAAGGCCAAATTGCAGTCGATTTCAACGTTACTCTCAAGCCGGGTGTGGAGGCTGAGGTGAAGGCCAAAAACGGCGGCAACGAAGTTATTACTGTACCGCTTAGCGACTGGTTCTCCAACGGCTATTCGGCTACGACCAACCAGTCGATCAGCCGTACGGCCCCTAATCCGGAACGTGCGATGATGTTCCTTAATCTGGTGAATACCGACAAAGAGCTGTACAATCTGCTCTGCAATGGTGTTGCCGGTGAACACTATGATAAGGCCGATGGGGATTACATCAAGGCAAAGGCGGATTCCCGTTATCTGCCGAATATGGACTGGGTTTTTGGCAGCGTATTCAACTCCTATCTGAAAGAAGGGCAACCGGAGAATGTCTGGGAAGAGACCAAAAAGATCAATTCCAATTCAGAGGTCAATCCTGTAGGTGCCTTCAAGTTCAATTCCGAGCCGGTGAATACGGAGATCGCCAACCTGAATGCGGTCTGGGGTGAATATAAACGGGGACTGGTTACGGGAACACTCGACTTCGAAGAAACCTGGCCTGCATTATACGGTAAGCTGAAGGAAGCGGGCGAAGAGAAATACGTAGCAGAGGTAACCAAACAATTTGAGCAATTCCTTAAGGATAAAGGCCTGAAGAAATAAGCCTCATAGAGAATATACCTGCACCTTTGGAGGAGATCACAGGAACCTGCTGCTCATGGACGGCTTCGCCAAGATATAATACCGGCGGAGCCGTTATCATTCCAACCGGAAAGGAAGAGGAGCCTTGGTGAAAAAACGTTTGCTTGCAGCCATTGCCGCCAGTATGTTGTTCACGATCAATCCTGCCCCGCCGATTGCGGGTACTGTATCGGCGGAGGGAGGTTCTCCGGGGGCGGTTATTTATGTCGCCACTAATGGAAGCGATTCCAATAATGGGACACAGAATGCCCCATTTCTGACTTTGGAAAAAGCCCGTGATACCATCCGGACGCTGAAAGCGGAGGATGGCTTGCCGGAGGGCGGCGTCACTGTGTATTTGCGCGAAGGAAGGTATGAACGGACGTCCAGCTTCGAGCTGCGGCAGCAGGATTCAGGCGAATCTGGCAAGCCCGTCACTTACACGGCTTATCCGGGTGAGTCCGTGACTTTGTCAGGTTCGGAGCAACTGGCCAAGTCAGCGTTCGTTCCGGTTACGGACACGGCGGTGCTCAGCCGAATCATCAGCCCGGAGGCGAGAAGTGAGGTACTGGTAGCTGATCTGGCAGCGCTCGGGATCACCGATTACGGCCAGCTCAGCCGTCATGGCTATTATTTGGCCAATGATCTGAGCGAGGTGCCGCCGATGGAGCTGTATGTGGCCGGACAGGGCATGACGCTGGCCCGCTGGCCCAATGAGAGCACCGTTCAGATGGATGAAATCCTTGATCCCGGTCCGACAAGGAAGGACCCGGACGGGGAGGTGCATACGCGCGGCGGCACCTTCACCTATACGTATGACCGGCCCCAGTACTGGACCCAGGCAGACGATATCTGGCTGGACGGGATCTTCGGCTACAGCTGGGAGTGGTCGTATAACAAGATTGCTTCCATTGACACGGCTGCCCGAAGCATCACCCTCCGTTACGGGGAAATGAGCGGCATCTTCAAAAACTGGTACCCTGATTTCCATTTTGCGCAAAATCTGCTGGAGGAAATCGATATGCCGGGCGAATATTACATCGACCGCCAGGCGGGCAAGCTGTATTTCCTGCCGAACGCCGAGTTTGCAGCGGATAACCCGGATATTGAAGTGACGATGCTGAAGAGTCCGATGATTAACGCGCTCAATGCTTCGTATATTGACTTCTCCGAGCTTGTGCTTGAGAATGGCCGCGATTCTGCTGCAGTGTTCATGGGCGGCAGCCAAATGCGTATTCTGAACAGCGAGATCCGCAATTTCACCAACAGCGGGGTACTGGTTAACACACAGAGCCGGTTCTATTACAACAATTTTGAAGGGGCACCGGGAACGGACCACGCCATTATCAGCACCCATATTCACCATATCGGCGGCACCGCCGTCACGCTGACAGGCGGCAACAAAACGACGCTTGCGCCAGGGAATAATGTGGTGGAGAATTCGCATATTCATGATTTTGCCTACTATCATAAAGCCTACAATCCCGGGGTGCTGCTGTCCGGCGTCGGCAACCGCATGTCGCACAATGAGCTGCATGATGCGCCCCATCCGGGCGTGCTGATCTTCGGCAATGATCATACCGTGGAGTATAACGAGATCTATGATGTATGCACCACTTTCTCGGATCTCGGCGCGATCTACATGAATGCCGGCGAGCAGCCCCATGAGCGCGGCACGGTCATCAGGCGCAATTACTTTCATAACATCGGCGAGAGCAAGGCCGGAGTGGAGGGGGTATATCCCGACAATTTCACGATGGGATTGACTATCGACGAGAATATTTTTTACAAGATGGGCAATTCGGCTATTAAAAACAACGGCGGCGCGCATATCCTGACCCGCAACAATATTTTTATCGACAGCAAAATTCCTTATGATTATGCGGATATGTTCCTGGGCGATGAGCCGGATGATCAGGTGCCGCTGAACTACATGCCGAAGTGGCAGGCGCTGTTTGCGGCTAACAATAATTTCACCGGAACCCCGTATCTGACGAAGTATCCCGAGCTGGCGGATTTCTTCACGGAGAACCGGTATTATCCCGACACCAATACGTTCCAGGGGAATGTGGTCTACAATCCGTCGCTGCCGCGCAGCGTAACGACCAATGTGTACGGGGCGTATGACAAATTTGGGCTTGTGCAGTACGCCAATAACTGGGTGAGCGCAGCAGATCCCGGCTTCACCGACCTGGCGGGGGGCGATCTGTCGCTGCGGCCGGATGCGGATGTCTTCGATGTCATTCCCGGATTCCCTGACATTCCGTTTAACGACATCGGCGTTACTGGCAAAGCTGGCACGACAGCAGGCACGGACAGCTATCCTGTACAGGGGGTAGCCGTCTATGACAGCGAAGTTACCGTGGACCGCTGGAAAACGCTGAAGCTGCGCACGGCGGTGCTTCCTTGGAACGCGGATCATCCCGTCCTGACCTTCACTTCGGCCGATCCCGGTATCGCAGCTGTGGATACGGCAGGAATTGTAACCGGCCAGGCGGTCGGCAGCACGGTCATTACGGTAGCCTCGGCGGAGAATCCGCTGCTGACTGCCACGGTTACGGTTCACGTGGAGGCAGGGGACGGCGTGATGGACTTCACGGATTTCGAATCCGGTGCGAACGGCTGGCTGCAGGATGCGAACCGCAGCATTGAGAAGATTGGGCCAAACCGCTGGTACAAGATTCTGAACGGAGCCTCAGCGCTCAGTCCCAAGTCCTTCTCCGATTACGAGCTGAGCTTCAGGCTGAAGACGCCGGAGATTATGGGGGATAATGTAACCCTGTATATTTTCGACCGCCAGGCCGGCAGCGGCTCCAGCCGGATCGGCTACAAGACGCGGGCGGACGGAAGCTCCGCCTGGCTGCTGTACAATTCGGCCTGGACGGTGCTGAAGGAGGTTAAGCTGCCGGGACATGATCTGCAGCCGAATACGGAGTATGCGGTTAAGATGCTGGTGAAGGGGGGCGACATCAGCGTCTATCTGGATGGAGCCTTCCGCCTGAAGGGCAATGATCCGGGGCATAACGCGGCAGGAAAAGTCGGCTTCTATGTCAGCAATGTCAGCCAGATGCATTTCGATGACATTCAGTTCAAGGCACTTACGACTACGCTGGCCGGAATCATTCCGGCGGAGAGCAAGGTGCGTATTGCCGCAGGGGAACAGCGGCAGTTGCAGCTATCCTTTGATCCTGCTGATACGCCGGATACAGGCGTAACCTGGCAGTCGGCCAATCCGGCGGTGGCCGCGGTGGATAGCACGGGCGTGGTCCACGCCGTATACGAAGGGGAAACCCTTATCTCGGCTGTGTCAACGGTAAATCCGCTCATTAAGACGGACATTACAGTAACCGTCTCGAGCATCATGCATGAGACAGACTTTGAGAACGGGGGCAACGGCTGGCCGGTAGATCCCAACCGCAGCATCGCCGCTGATCCGGACGGGAACCGCCGCTATAAACTGCTGAACGGTGCTACCGGCCTGCTCGACCGCAGCTTCACTTCTTATCAGCTGGAGTTCAAGCTGAAGACGCCGCTTGTGATGCCGGATAACGGCATCCTGTACATCTTCGACCGCCAGGACAGCTCCGGCTCCACCCGGATCGGCTACCGTACCCGGGCAGACGGAACCTCCGCCTGGATCCTGTATGACACAGCCTGGCAGAAGCTGACCGAGACGGTCCTGCCTGGACATGACCTGCTGCCGGATACGGAGTATGATGTGAAGGTGACGGCCCGGGACGGAGATATCGCCGTATCTGTGGACGGCTCGCTAAGGCTCTCCGGCAGCGATCCGGGGCACCGCCCGTCCGGCAAGGTCGGCTTCTATACCAGCGGCTTCGCTTATATGCTGTTCGATGATATTATTTTCTCGGTCTTGCCATAAAACTAATCTAAGCTTCGAGGGCGCTCTTCCTGCGGGAAGGGCGCTTTTACAGTTGAGCAGGCTGGGAATCTAAGAGGAGTGTTTATGTTCCCACGTTAACAAGCCGCCAACAAAAAAGAGCATCTGAGGCCGCGCCTCAGATGCCTTGTATTTAGTATTGTTCTATGACTGGTTGAAATCTTATAAATCTTCTACACTGGCAGGCAGATTTTTACCCGCTGCATTTGGCTTCGTGTACATTTTATTGAGTATCACTGTTTGCACGATAATAAATATACCGCCTACTGCCCAATATAACGGCAACGCGGCGGGCATAGCAAAAGAAGATAAACCCATCATGACCGGTGATAACAATCCGATAAAAGCCATTTGGCTATTCTGATTCTGCTGAGGCTGTGCTGAAACAGATTGAGACACACGGAACTGAACGTAATACACCGCAGCGGCAATCAGCGGCAAAATCATATCTGTTGTCCCCAAGTTAAACCACAGAAAATCGTGAGCGGCAATCTCCGGGGTACGGCGAATGGCATAATAAAATGCGAGAGTGATCGGCCATTGGAGAAGCATCGGTAAACACCCCATGTTTAAGGGATTGAATTGATGCTTCTGGTAGAGCTGCATCATCTCGGTTTGCTCTTGTTTTTTGGCATCCGTACTGACATCGTTCTTATACTTCTCCTTAAGTGCAGTTAATTCCGGCTGGAGGACGGCCATCTTTTCTTTCATAACCATTTGTTTCTTGGTTTGATTCATCATGAGCGGCAGGATCGCAAGTCTGATGATGAATGTCATCAGCACGATCGCTAATCCGTAGTCTCCGTGAAAGGTATCCGCGAAAAATTTAATCAAGATCGAAAATGGATAAATAAAAAAATGGTTAAATATTCCTGGTGAACCGGCATTAATCGGGTTGGATTGGGATGCTGCCGAACACCCGCTGAGCACAATGACCGGAATAACTCCAATCAACATGACGAGAATGGGCTTGGCCCATTTTTGTAGCAACATAATCTTTTTCATCGTTGTCCTCCCTAATTGAAAGTATGAATATCAATGTGGGGAAGGACTATGGTCTTCATCATCAGGTGCTTCTCTTCGTCTGACGGTACGAACTATCCACTTCTGAATGCTGTTCGGTTGAGACAGTCTGACAGCCACATACCAGGTTGAACCGGCTGCAGCAAGTGTTTCATGACCACAGTGTACCTCTTGTAAAGAAAAATGGGTGAATGGAATTAACACTAAGGAAGAGATGAGCGCAATTGAGAATGCCAATTGAACCAAGTCATAAAAATGCTCCAGTCAAGTTCACCTCCGTATGAGCCGTATTGGGAAAATTTGAATAATGGTTATACGATTCGAAGAACTGTGTGGTTTCATTAACCTGCCTGTTAGCTTAAAACCTTAAAAGCGGTTCACCGCGTTACAGATTCAATAGATGCTGTTCCTGTATTTCTCCGGGGAGATTCCTTTATTCTTCTTGAACATCTGGCTGAAATAAGACGGGGACAGATTGCCTACTTCTACCGCGATTTCCCCGATAGATTGGCTGGTGTTGGCGAGCAGGATACAGGCTTCTCTGACACGCCGCTGCATCAGATATTCGGACAGTGTGATGCCGGCATATTGTTTGAATACATGCGAAATATGGTAGGGAGACAGATGCAGGCTGGCGGCCAGCGCCTCAAGGCTGAACGGCTCCTTGTAATGTTCATCCAGCCATTCGGTAATCCGCTGGACATGTGAGCTGCCGCGTGAATGGAGGAGATTGGACAGGACATCAGGCAGCCGGGTCTGAAACAGCCGGATAAGCTGAAGCATAAGCAGACCTGTGTTCTCCTCCTGGCCGGCAGCAGCGTGCTTGGTGCACTGATGCAGCTCTTCCAGCACCTCGGGAATACGGGTGTCATTCATTCCGTAGAATACCGGCTGCCGCAGGCTGCCCCTCCACAGGTTCCAGAAGAATTGCCCCAGGATAGGGAACGCGGAAAGATAATGGTCCATGAAACCAGGATCAAAGGTCAGATTGGTCCGGATATAGGAACGGCCTTCTGCCGGAGGAACCATTACACGGTGCAGCTGATAGGGCTGAAACAAGACCAGTGTATGATCCTCAATAGGGTAGGTCTGATTCTCCACCATGATCTCACCGCAGCCGCTGTAAATGTACAGGATTTCAATTCCCCTATGCGCATGAAAATAGAGGGATTCCCCGTCAATATATTTATATTTGTACATAAACAAACCGGGGTCCATTCCCTCGGGCGGATGATCGTTCCTGTTCCTGTCCATGCTCATACGACGCTCCCTTATCAACCATAGTTCACTGCTATTAATTCCATTACTGCTAACTTCAGTATAAATAGAAGGCTGCTAAAAAAAAACTGCGATTTCGGCCACACTTATAAGACTACAATCGCCAAGCAAGCAACCGACTAACCAAGCAAGTAAGCAACGAACCAAGCAACGAACCAACGAACGAACCAAGTAAGCAAAAAACGAACGAACCAAGCAACCAAGCAAGTAAGCAACGAACCAAGCAACCAGCCAAGCAACGAACCAAGCAACGAACCAAGCAACGAACCAAGCAACGAACCAAACAACCAGCCAATCCATGGCTCTTTGGCAGGGCAACTGTGAAAATCCCATCCTCCATTCCTAAAATGTTGTAAGTAATACAGCTTTGGTTCCCGGATACCTGGGCGTTCGGGAGAATTGTTGTATGAAATACAGGAATTGTCCCGCTGAGCCGCTTGGAGGAGGGGAATTGCTGCATTTTCTGCAACAATTCCGGATTTGGGCTGATTTGATGAGGAGAATGTTGTATTTCTTGCAGGATTGTAACAGTATCCACCGGCAGCATTCATTCTAGAGGAGCACAAACCGGCAGGACTCTGTAAAAGAGCCTGCCGGTATAAAGGATTATCAACCGGGTGCCGCAGTTGATGTTGCGCACCAGCAGATCAGATTCTAGTCAATGAAGATGCAGTAATATGCTATTCCCGTTCGTACCAATACCCCGGAACACCCTGCTGCAGACGCAGCAGCGCCTCTAGGAAGAAGTAATCTCCCCAGATCATGAAATCATCCGGAGATGAGTTCCCTCTGACTGAATAGGAGCCATGACGCAGAAAGCCTTCTTCCGACGGGCTGCCGGCGGTAAAGTAGCGGTTCAGCAGGGAATCCATCGATTTGTTGACGGCTTCCTCATACCATGCCCGTTCCGGGTCCTCCTCCGGCAGGTGCTCCAGCAGCTCAAGGAGACCGCATACAACGATGGCGGAAGCTGAACTGTCACGTGGAGTGGACTCCTCCTGCGGGGCATCGAAATCCCAATACGCGACATGGTCGGCGGGAAGATGCTCCAGGAAATAGCGGGCCATTCTTCTGGAGGTTTCCAGATAATGAGGTTCTTTAAAATAGCGGTATGCCAAGGCAAAGCCGTAGACCCCCCAGGCCTGTCCCCGCGTCCAGGTGGAGCCGTCCTGATAACCTTGTGCGGTTCCTCCGCGCAGGGCATTCCCCGTCTGCTGGTCAAAATAAAAAGTATGGTAGGAGGAGTCATCTCCCCTCACCAGGAAGCGCCGGCTTTTCTCGGCGTGAATTCGGGCATACTCGGCATAGCTGGGATCTCCGGTCTGTTCAGTGGCCCAGCAGAGCAGCGGAAGATTCATCAGGCAGTCGATAATAATCCGGCCCCCGTTGTCTGCATCCCCTTCCGGTCCCCACGCCTGAAAGAGCTGCGGGGCAGAGCGCCAGCGCTTCATCAGTACATCGGCTGCCTGCAAGGCCAGCAGACGCGAAGCCTCATCCTTCTCGGTGATCCAGCGTGCCTTGGCGGACAGTGAATATAGGAAGCCGATATCATGATGGTCGAGCTCCTTCCCGGAAATCATGCGCTTGTTGAAGGAGTCAACCGTCCGGATGGCGGCGGCGTGAATCTCAGGGTCTTGGCTGTATTCATAGCTCAGCCACAGAATGCCGGACCAGAAGCCTTCCGTCCAGCTGGTATGGTCCGTCAGATGATATTTGCCGTCGCCCAGGCTTACAATTGGAGATTTGTCACCAAAGCGCTTGATGTTAAGGCGGGTGGTAGAGAGCGTGTGCTCAATCGCATTTTTCCAGTTCATAATAACCTCCATAATATCGCTATATTGTTCTTATGGTTATTATAAGCCTGCTGCTATGTTGGTTTGTTGCGCGAATTCTTAGGTGAATTGCGGTTTAGTAGGAACGGTGCCGGAACTTGTTACGCGGGGAGAGGGCTGTTTGTCACAGAACTCCGGTCTAGTTTGTCTACAGGATGTACAGCAAAGAAAATAGGATGGAGGCAGAGCGCCCGTGGCAGGGCGGTTTGTGTCTGTTGCAAAGCGTTTACTAAATACCGGCCTATGGATATAGGCTATAAACCAGGAGGAAATAGACATGAAAATTGTAGTGGTTGGCGGCAGCGGACTTATTGGAAAGCAATTGGTGAGCCGGCTTCAGGGGCTGGGTCATGAGACTGTGGCTGCATCACCTTCTCTGGGCATCAATGCTATGACTGGTGAGGGGCTGGCAGAAGCGCTTAAAGGGGCTGATGCCGTTGTTGATGTAGCAAATTCACCTTCATTCGCAGACGATGCTGTGCTGGAATTCTTCGCGACAACGACCCGCAATCTGCTGGCTGCTGAAGCTGAAGCAGGAGTGAAGCATCATGTGGCGCTATCTGTAGTGGGGACTGACGGCTTGCTGCAGAGCGGTTATTTCCGCGGAAAAATGGCTCAGGAGGAGCTGATCCAGGCTTCCCCGGTTCCCTACACCATCGTGCGGGCGACCCAGTTCTTCGACTTCGCGGAGGGCATTGCCTATACCGCTACAGAGGGGGATATCGTCCGTCTGCCTTCGGCATGGGTACAGCCCATAGCCTCTGGGGATGTAGCAGCTGCGCTGGTTGATTATACCCTTGAAGCCCCAGTGAACGGGATAGCCGAGCTGGCCGGACCGGATAAGCTGTCTCTGGATGAATTCGTCCGGCAAGCGCTGAAGGCTAAGGGGGATGCGCGTCAGGTGGTCGGCGATACGGAGGCACATTATTTCGGAACAGCATTGCAGGATCACTCGCTTGTTCCGGCCGGAGACCATCCGCGAATTGCCCCTACACGGTTAACGGACTGGCTTGCGGCTTCCGTATCAGAAGCATAATAGATCTGCAAGAAACCGCCATCCTCCGGGCAAGTTTGCAAAAACTTCAGCCTGATGGGAATGGCGGTTTTTTTATGAAAGACAGGATCGATATGTTGTGAAGCGGATACCAGCGGGCTTCTAGCGGACCTGAGCATAAACATTCCAGCTGTTCACCAAATGACCCACGGCAAACAGAAAAGCGGGGATCAGGAGCAGCCAGGACTCAAGCCAGAATCCAAGCAGCATGAAGTAGATTGCCGGAAAGACGGCCATAGGAATAGGAATTCCAAGCCAAGGCGTGAACAACACGGCAAATTCTCTCGCATTCCAGTAAAAGCGGGCCCAGCATATATAATAAATCAGCAGGCAGACAGCCATCAGTCCGGCAGACAGGCCAAGGGGCTGTTCTGCAAGCTTGCGGCCCAGGACAATAGGCATCATGAAGCAAGTGATCTGGCCTGCCCGCTCCAAGATCGTGAAGATCAGGGGTGTAGAGGCCAAAGAATCAGGAGCATTCCGGGGCGGGAAGAAAATGAAGATCAGATTCGGCAGCAATACTAATAAGGGTATGATGAATCCTTTAATGTGCAGACCCATGTGAACTCTCCGTCCTATTGTTCCAAAGTAGATTGATGCATTCTGGCATTGCGGAAATGAAGGTTCTCTTTGCCCGATACTACGATTGCGTTCCGCGGACAGTTCGCCGCACACTTCATACAGAAATCACATTTGTACCCATGGTATGGCAGATCATCGACCACTACTATATTACCGGTGGGACATTGCAGAACGCATAATTCACAGCTGATGCATTTGGAAGGGACCGTCCGCAATCTGAGCATCAGCCGCATCGAAATCCAGGGCAGCACGGTTCTTCTTGAGAGAACGGAGACGGCCTTCGACCCGGGATACTCTGACTTCCAGGCGGATTCACCGGCAAGTGCCTGATGGACAAAAGTCTCAGCTTTCTGATAGGCTGCGCTCAGCCGGGCCTGATCATCCTCCGGTCTTGCATCAGCATTCAGCATATTATTAGGCATACTGATCTCGCAGGCGGAGGCAGGGATGTAGCCCTTATTCTTCAGCAGGGTATAGAGCGGCTCTAGAATATGGGCTGAGTTATTGAGCGTAGCGATCACATATACTCTGGTGCCCTGGCTCTTCGGGAGCCGCCGGAGGAATCTCCAGATGAACGGGGATACGGACTGCGAATTGACCGGGAAGGCCAGCCACAGGTCATTAACCGGACTGCTTGGCATAGATTCGCTGCCGATCAGATTGAGAGAAGTGCGGATGTTATAGGTCTTAAGGGTTCTGCCCACAAAGTCTACAATCGCTTTCGTATTGCCCGTGCCTGAAAAGTAATACAAATCCACGGTTTTATTCATTCGGCGGGTTCTCATGTTCTGCGATTTCCTGCTCCAGCAAAGCTATAGTCTGCCCGCACCAGTCGGCGTAAGACTCCCACAGCTTCTGGCCAAAGGACAGGACCATCAGAATGCGGCTGTGATTACTGTGGACATCCAGATTCTGCTTCAGCTGTTCCTCGAATTTGCCGAACAGCTGCTGCTGCCGCCGGTGGTTGATTTCAAACTCCCGCACATGCTCCAGCATGGTGGCGGAAGAGGAAGAATTGGAAAAATACAGCTTAAGCAGCAGCTCGTAGCGTACGGTTTCTTTTTCCACCGGTGTCTTAAGCCATTCTTGTAATTCGTACCTTCCGGATACGGTTATCTGATACTTGATGCTTTGTTTGCTGTTCTTGCCTTCTGCAGTAACAGGTTCTTCACACACAGCGATCAGGCCCCCCGCAGCCAGCCGCTTCAGTTCCGGATAGATCTGGCCAAAGCTTTCGCTCCAAAAAAAGGAAAGCCGGGTATCTACGATCTTTTTGATCTCATACCCAGTCAAGTTCTCTTCATTTAATAGTCCCAGTAACACGTAACCTGTCTTGCTCCTGTTAGCAGCCATATGCACGCATCCAATCTGTAAGATATATCTTTTAGATATAAAATACTGCAAGGATAACCTAAAGTCAAACCTTATTTTATGCCCGAATTGGAGCGGTAACCTGGAATCTGCACGCCAAAAAGCCGCTCCCGGTGAAGGGAACGGCTTCATGTATTAGGCGGAATGCTTATGCCATATTGGGAATAGCAACAGCAGGGTCAGTCTCGGCTTCGTAATCCACGCCTCCGGTGCGGAAGCCGAACAGATGGAAGAAGTCATCCTGGTAGCCCTTAAGGTCTGCAAGTTCAGGAACATTATCCGTTTCAAGCTCATTCCAGCGTCTCATGACCTCGATCTGCACATCCTCGCGCATCTCCCAGTCATCAATCCGGATCAGGTGGCTGCCGTCTGCTGCAGCTTCGCCGCCGTTATACAGGTGGTCTGCGAACAGGCGGTACATCTGCTGAATGCAGTTCTCGTGCAGTTCTTTTTCCTTCATTACTCTATAGAGTGCGGAAATATACAGCGGCACCACAGGGATGGCGGAGCTGGACTGGGTAACCAGAGCCTTATTCACGGATACGAAGGCCCGTCCGCCTGTAGCAGAGAGCTGCTCGTTCAGCGCGACCGCCGTCTGTTCCAGATGGTTCTTCGCCTGGCCGATGGTTCCGTCCCGGTAGATGGGATGGGTGATCTTAGGCCCGATATAAGAATAGGCCACGGTTGTTGCGCCGTCTGCAAGCACGCCTGCTTCCAGCAGCTGATTGATCCACATGCCCCAGTCTTCTCCGCCCATAACAGCGATGGTCTGGCGGACTTCGTCATCCGTAGCCGGCTCAATAGTAACCGTGGATACTTCACCAGTGTGGAAGTTCATTGTCTTGTTCGTGTAAGCTTCTCCAACCGGCTTAATTACAGAAGAGAAGACTTCTCCTGTAACCGGATGGGTGCGGCGGGGGGAAGCTACGCTGTAGATAACGAGATCAACGGTGCCGAATTCAGCTTTGATGAGGTCGATGGTCTTGGTCTTAATGGCATCCGAGAAGGCATCGCCGACGATGCTGAACGATTTCAGCCCCTGCTTGGCCGCTTCCTGCTCAAAAGCAGCGGAATTGTACCAGCCTGCGGATGCTGTGCGGGCACCTTCAGCAGCTTTGTCGAAGAAGACACCGATGGTATTGGCACCTGCGCCGAATGCAGCCGCAATCCGGGAAGCCAGCCCGTAGCCGGTAGAAGCGCCGATGACCAGCACGTTGGCCGGACCGGTAAGTTTCTTTTGTGCCCGTACATAGTCAATCTGTTCCTGTATTTGTCCGGCACATCCCTCCGGGTGAGCAGTCGTGCAGATAAAGCCGCGTGTTTTTGGCTGAATAATCATCAAGGATATCCCCTTTGTTTTAGTTTTTAACTTTTTTCGCTAATATAGAGTATAGCAAATGATGGCATAGAAAGATAAGCTTGAATCTTTTTTTGAAAAGATAAGAATGGATATGCGTTATCAAGAATCCGGGAGGGTCTAAATGTGCTGATGGTAAACGGGAAGGAAGTTGCGGAGATTCTAACGATGGAGTCCTGCATCGCTGTGATGGAAACCGTCCTCGCTGACCTGTCGGAGGGGGAGGCCGTGCAGAGCCTCCGCCAGGTCCTGCCGCTGGAGGAGCGGAATGTGCTGGGAATGATGCCCGGGTATCTGCGGCGTGAAGGGATCGCTGGTGCTAAGATCATCAGCGTATTCCCTGGCAACCACGGGAGCGGTCTGCCGTCGCATCAGGGGATGGTGTCTTTGTTCGACGCCGCCACCGGCGTGCCGCTGGCCATAGTGGACGGCCAGTCGATTACAGCCATCCGCACAGCGGCGGTCAGTGCGGCGGCGACGAAGCTGCTCGCCAGGGAAGAGGCGGAGTCCCTGGCGGTTCTCGGCACCGGGGAGCAGGCCCGGAGCCATCTGGAGGCGATGCTGCAGGTGCGCGGCATTAAGCGCGCCAAGGTCTGGAGCAGAACGCCGGGCAAGGCCCGGGCGTTCGCCGATGCCATGAGCAGCCGGTGGAACGCAGTGATCACGGCAGCGCTGTCTGTGCAGGACGCGGTGATGGACGCGGACATTATCTGTACGGCAACGGCGGCGGGGGAGCCGGTGCTGCACGGCGCCTGGGTGAAGCCAGGCGCACATATCAATGCGATCGGCGCATGCAGGGCGCATGAACGGGAGCTGGACACGGCGCTGGTAGCCGGGGCGAGGCTCTATGTGGACCGGCTGGAGTCGGCGGTCCATGAAGCGGGAGATTATCTGATCCCGCTCAGTGAAGGGGCGATTACGGCGGACCATATTATTGGCGAAATTGGCGGGCTGCTGAAGGGGCGGGTCCCCGGCCGGGGAAGCGGCGATGAGATTACCCTTTTTAAGGGACTGGGGCTTGCCGTTCAGGATCTTGCCGCAGCCTTCTATATTTATAAACAGGCGGTTGCTCTGCATAAAGGCGTGGAGATTTCATTTTAAATAGAACTCGGCATTTCTTATTAAGAGTAACTAGTCCAGCATCAGCACTAATGAAGTGTGTCGATTCAACAATGCAGCAAGCGGCAATGGATGTATTCAGCTCGAAGTGAAACTTCAGTGATAGTTGTATAATGTACAATTAAAAACAGAGAAAAGAGCTGGTTGCCGCTTATAACTGTAGTCTGTACAACTAAATCTGCCCGAATGGGTGAGAACCTTCTACATAGGTCGGTTTAATTGCACGGAATACATCTAAACGGATAATCGGTTGAAAATCAGACGTTTTAGTTGTACAAAGTGCAGTTAAGCTTAGCGTAATTGGTTACTGCAAAGCCTCAGCAAGCGATTTCTGGAATGGCAGGAGCGGCGGCTGCCGGAAGCCCAAATATTCACCGCAGGGACGAGCGAGCATCAAGTAAATAGGTAGTTTCATAGAGGAGGGGCCGGATCAAGTGAATTTACAGGAACGGGAAGGCTGGTATGAGTTCGGACTGAGTGCTGCACAGGAGGAGCGGGCGAAACGCCTGCATGAGGAGAATATCAATATTGATCTGCTGTTCCAGGGGCCCTTGTCCCCAAGCGCTATCCCGGAGAGCGTCTCGCTTAAGGTGAAGGCGCTGTGCGAGCCGTACAAGGATGAACCGATGGTCTACAGCGCCATGCCGGCGCAGATCATTACCCGGCTGTCGGCCGGCGGTGAGATTGCGGAGTACAAAGAGGAATGGTACAAGTCCGGCATTACGGCGGGGAACCGTGAGCTGCACCTGAATGATATAGAGAGCATGATTACCAGTATGGGCGAGGTTCAGCTGCAGTTCGATTCCGCGGACTGGCTGGTGAAGGCACTGACGGCGGAGGATATCCGCAGGGCTAAGCGTGAGGGCAGGAAGGCCGGTATTGTAACGGCACAGGAAACGGATGCGCTGGGGAAAAATCTGGAGCTGCTTGACGCGCTGCATGGCTTTGGTCTAAGGATTCTGCAGTTAACGTACAACAACCAGAATCTGATAGGTTCCGGCTGTGCGGAGCCGGGCAATGGCGGGCTGTCCAAATACGGTCTGCGGTTTGTGGAACGGCTGAACACGCTCGGAATCATCGTCGATACCGGACATTGCGGCAGGCAGACCACCCTGGATGCCTGTGCAGCCTCGAAAGCGCCGGTTATCGCCTCGCATACCGGCGTGGAAGCTATCTATCCGCATATGCGCTGCAAAAGTGACGAGGAGATCCGCGCGATTGCTGCGACCGGCGGGGTGATTGGTATTTTTGCGATGCCGTGGTTTGTGCATGAAGATCCGGATCATACCACCATTGAGCATGTGCTGGATCATATTGAATATGTGATCAGGCTGGTAGGCGTAGAGCATGTGGGCATCGGAACGGACTGGCCTATGAGTGACCTGGAGTGGTCACTGGTCTTTTTCAAGGAGCAGATTGCACCTAAGCTGGGATTCGCCAAAGGGGATGGTCCCTCCACGGAAACCGTAGCAGGGCTTGAGAAATACAGTTATTTCAGCAATTTCACGCGGGGACTGGTGGCGCGCGGGTACAGCGATGAAGAGATCGCTAAGATTATGGGAGGCAACTGGCTGCGTGTGTTCGAACAAATTTGCGGATAGGGGACTTTTACAGATGAATTCATACTTACAGCAGACAAGCTTCAACTTCTATTGCTCGGGGATATACAGCGGCACCATCCGTTTCACGGACAAGGAGGTCATGCACGCCAAGGTTGACACCCGCAGACGCACACAGATGCAGGAGAATGTGCTGGATGCTGGCGCGAAATATGTTCTTCCGCTAGCGCGGATCGCGGGGCAGCTTCATGTGTACACCGATGCGGAATGGGCCGGGGACGAGGTTATCCTCAAGAACGGGGACAAATATCAGAAGCATATTACCTATCAGGCGGAGATCTCCGGTGTAGAGCGGACTTCGCAGGTATGGGCTTACCGCGGTGGCACGGCGCTGGATATTGTAACGCTGGACGGGGAGGTGATCGCCTTTCTGACCCCTAACCGCTATGGCATTGAGCTGATCGTTAAGGCAGGATATGAGCAGCTGACCCCGCTCGCCCTCTATGCTGAACCGCTGCTGTCGCAGCCCGAATACGGGGTGAATGATCTGGGTACGTACCTAGTGCCGATGCGGGACGGCGTGAAGCTGGCTACCGATGTGTTTCTTCCTGAAGGGCTTGAGCCGGGAACGAAGGTGCCGACTATCTTGGTGAGAACCTGTTACGACCGGAATGGTAAAAAAGAAATCTTCATGCGCTGGGCGAACAAAGGCTACGCCGTGGTCTCCCAGGATGTACGAGGCCGCGCGGATTCGGAAGGGGAGTTGATTCCCTTCTACAATGAACGCGATGACGGCTACGATACCATTGACTGGATTATCGCCCAGGAATGGTCTGACGGCAAAGTTGGGATGTGGGGCGCCTCCTATCTCGGCTATGTCGTTGTAGCAGCCGCTACCAGCGGCCATCCGAACCTGCTGGCGGTTGTGGATGAGGTTAATGTAGGTTCACCGTTCGTGGATACTGCGCGCAAAGGCGGAACACTCTGCTCCTGGCCGCTGCTGTCCTGGACGCTTGCGCAGTCGGTGGGGACGCGGACGGACTTTGATATTTTTGGTGGCATTACAGTGGACCCTGAAGCGGCGGTCGATGCCAGACCGATCAGGGATATTCCGCAGCAGATGATCGGCCGCACTTCGGGGCCGTGGGAGCTGTGGAGCCAGCATCCCGAGTATGACGATTTCTGGAGAAACTGTACGTTCACCGAACGCGGAGATCAGGTTAAGGTTCCAATGTATGTGATTTCCGGCTGGTATGACGGTGACAGCCCGGGGGTATCGGAGACCTGGCGGATGCTGACGGAGCATGATGTGAAGAGCCGCAAAATCCGCCTCGGCGCCTGGGAGCACGGACCGAACCGGGCGCGGGATCTGCTGGGCGTATCCTTCGGCAATGATGCAGTGGTGTACGATTATGATATATCTGTGCTGCGCTGGTTTGACCGGTTCCTGAAAGGTATTCCGAACGGCATCGACCAGGAGCCGCGGGTTTCCTATTATGTGGTGGGCGAGAACCGCTGGAGAACCTCGGAGGATTGGACACCGGCAGAAGCAAAGATAACTCCGTTCTATCTGGGCGGAGACGGCCGGGCGAATTCATCCCTGGGCGATGGACGGCTGATTATGGAGCCGGAGGAACATTCAGCAGCAGACACTTATATCTATAATCCGGCTGACCCGGTTGCCGACAGCGGAGAGCGGGAGCCGGAGAATATGCGGAAGCATGAGCTGAGAAGCGACATTGTCGTCTATACCAGTGAGCCGCTGGCGGAGAAGCTGACGGTAGCGGGGGAACTATCAGCGGTCATCTATGCGGCAAGCTCGGGTCTGGATACGGACTGGGTCGTGACGCTGAGTGATGTGAATGAACAAGGGGATTCCATCCGCCTGTCCAATTACATCGTGCGGGCGAAATACCGGCACGGGCTGGAACAGCCGCAGCTGCTGGTGCCGGGGCAGGTGGAGCGGTACGATATTTTCCTGCAGAACATCGCCCACTCGTTTGCCGCGGGACACCGGGTCCGCTTCACAATCACTTCTTCCAGCAAATTCGTGGCCTTCCCTAACACAAACACCGGAAACAATCCGTATGAAGATACGGAAGCAGTCATTGTGCAGCAGACGATCTGCCATAACCAGGAGTATCCGAGCCATATTAAGCTGCCGGTGGTGCCGAATTTCTAATGAATATCTGAGCCGGTCATTTGCAACTTTTTCCAATTGGGATCGTCCATGAAATGTGAAAGGGCATCTGGTACATATCCTTGCCGCTTCGGATGGACTCAAGGAGGGAGCTATGATGATCAAAAGAATATCCGTACTCTTGTTAGCCGTGCTGCTCCTGGCCGGCTGCAGTAAAGGAGGTTCCAAAATGAGCTATTCAGAGAGACAGACAGCTGCAGCCGGGCTTGATTTCGGGCTGGCCGAGCAGAGTAACCGGCTGGGCGCGATGCTGTTTGGCCAGTTGTGGAAGCCGGGCGGCGGGAATCTGACGGTGTCACCTTATAGTGTTGCCGCTGCGCTGGCCCTTGCTTATAACGGTGCGGACGGAGAGACGGCAGAGGAGCTGGGAACGCTGCTGGGCCATGCACCTGATGAGCGGGAGCAGCTGAATACCAGCCATCAGGTTTTGCTGCAGCTGCTGAATGACGCCGGACCGGGAATTGAGCTGAAGATAGCGAATTCGGTCTGGGGCATGAAGGAGCTGCCGCTGCGCAAGGACTATCTCAAGACAGGCGAGGATTTCTATAACGCAGAGATCAGGGCGACAGACTTAGCTGCAGAGAAATCTGTGACGCAGATTAATGATTGGGTCTCGAAGCATACCGGGCATAAGATCAGGCAGATGCTCACGGAGCCGCCGGGTGACCAGGCAGTTGCGGTGCTTGTCAACGCACTGTATTTCAAAGCCGGCTGGAGTGATGTGTTTCCGGAGGAGGCGACTGCGCCAGCAGACTTCTATCCCCCGGACGGGGCAGCAGTGCGGGCAATGATGATGAAGCGGAGCGGATTGTTCCAATATGCTGAGAATGAGGACTGGCAGGCTGTGAAGCTTCCTTATGGAGAGGGCCAGATGGAGATGACCGTAATCCTGCCGGGCGGAGAATCTTCCTTACAGGAGCTTGCGGATCAGCTTGCGGCGGGAAGACTCCCGCTTGATGAGGGCTTCGCCAGTGCCCGGGGGACGCTGCGGCTACCGCGTTTTACAGCAAGCTACGGGGCAGAGCTTACAAAGGTTCTGCAGGCGCTGGGTGTGAAGCTGGCTTTCGACCCGGACCAGGGGGATTTCCCGCTGCTGGCGGACCTGAATCGCCCGATTTATTTCAGCAAGGTCATCCACAAAACCTACATCGATGTGAATGAGCGGGGAACAGAGGCGGCGGCGTCCACAGTAACCCAGATGCGGGTAGGATCAGCTGCTCCTGCAGGTACGCCTTTTGAAATGACGGTCAACCGGCCGTTTCTGTTCATGATCAAGGATGTGCAGACTCAGGTGGTCCTGTTCCTCGGAGCCATTGAGAATCCGCTGGACACAGATTAATTCCGCTTGGAATGAATTTCAAGCAATTACGCATAAATGCTCCCTTCACAGGTCACAATAGGGAAAAACCAGAATGAAGGGATTAACGTGAATGCTTTTCGCTTGAAAAAACAACTGTGGCGGCGGTGGAGACGTTGGAAAAAGGCTCCCTGGGTGGGAGCGGCTTGCATTGCGCTTACGGTGCTGGCGTGGCGTGGCATGCAGGTTCCGGAAGAGATCAGCCTGCTGTTGGAGCATACGGCCTGGACGTTGCCCGGAACACTAAGCGGAATAGAAGAGCAGAACCGGGAACCCGGCAGCAGCATTCCGGCTGTGGCAGCCGTTTATAACCATACAGGGAATGAAGCAGAAGATGAAGCTGCTGTGATGGACAGCAAAGAGCTGCTTGAAGCAGTCAGCCGGGAAGCGGTCAGCAGAACGGTGCACCTGAAGACAATTTATGTATCCGGTGAAGAGGTGCAGACACTGCCCGGCAAGCAGACACCGGCCCAGCTGAAGATGATGATCGGACAGCATTCCGATTGGAGCGGCTGGCTCAGCGAGGAAGGCGATTTGTGGCTGGAGCAGAGAGTCAATGATCTGTCGCCGCTCACCAAAAAAGAAGCCTACTTCGGAGTGGATGAGCAGGGGAATCTGACGCTGTTCAAAGGACCGCCGACGTCGGAAAAGGTGATGAAGACCTTTTTCCAGCTGGATATGGGCTCGATGAAATCCTCTTTGCCGGAGGGGATCTGGGAGCAGCTTCATCAGGGCATCCGGGTACAGGACATGGAGGAGTACAACAGTGTACTGTCTACCTTCAGCGACTATGCGCGGGACTCGGCGGAACAGGTGATGCATGCGGAATGAAGTGAAGGACCTAACTGTTTGAAGACTCGTGGGCAGGAGGCTCACGGGTTTTTTTGTTTAAAATACAGCTTGATTTTAATTTCCCCGGGACAAAGTTTTTGTCTCCCCGGGGAAATTTTTTTGCTATAATGGGTAGAAGGAATACATATGTTCGCTTTAGGGCGGATTCATGGATGAACCCGCAGGGGCTATTCTGCCCTGGCACAGAGGAGAGAGAAGGATCTTGCGCATCTTGGGGATTGATCCGGGGCTGGCGATTGTCGGCTTTGGTTTTGTAGATAAGGTTGGAAACAAATTGACTCCGGTCCAGTACGGCTGCATCCAGACTGAGGCGCATACTCCGGAAGAAGAACGTCTGCTGCATGTCTATGAAGGCATGGTGCAGCTGATTGATAAATATAAGCCGGATGCGGTTGCGGTAGAGAAGCTGTTCTTCAGCCGCAATGTGACAACGGCCCTGCCGGTGGCGCAGGCGCGCGGAGTGCTGATTCTGGCGGCCGTGCAGCGCGGGCTGCCAGTGGCGGAATACACCCCTATGATGGTGAAGCAGGCAGTAGTAGGGTACGGCAAGGCGGAGAAGAAACAGGTTCAGGAGATGGTCAAGCTGCTTCTTAAGCTGTCGGCTGTACCGAAGCCCGATGATGTGGCGGATGCACTGGCGGTGGCGGTATGCCACGCCCATTCCGTGAGTCTTAATTCCAAATTAAATGAGGTATTGCGAAAATGATAGATTTCCTAAGAGGACCGGTTGTACATTTGGAGTCAGAATATGTAGTACTGGATGTTCAAGGCGTAGGATACCGGGTCTTCTGCCCGAATCCGTATGCTTTTGCCAAGGTGGAGGGTCCGGTGACCATCTTCATTCATTATCAGACCCGTGAGGATGCGACGCTCCTGTTCGGATTCCCGACCCGTGAGGAGCAGAAGCTGTTCCGCAAGCTGATCGAGGTGTCTGGCATCGGCCCGCGTGTGGCGCTGGGCATTCTGACCGGCGGAACGCCGGATCAGCTGATCTCGGCGATCTATCAGGAGAACATCACCTTCCTGACGAAGCTGCCGGGCATCGGCAAGAAGACGGCGCAGCGGATGATTCTGGATCTGAAGGACAAGCTGGACGGCTTCGGTGGAGCTGCCCTGCAGACAGGCCTGTTCGCTGTAGCGGCTGAAGCCCAGGCTAAGGCCGAGGCACTCCCGTGGGAAGAGGCCAGGGATGCCCTGAGGGCGCTGGGCTATACCGATACCGAGCTGGACCGCGTATGGCTGAAGATGAAGCAAGAGGGAACGGATACCGGACCGGTTGACGTGCTGATGAAAAAGGCGCTGGGGCTGCTTTTTATAGCCAAATAGGTCCCTGAAGAACGGAGTGAGGAATAATGGATGACCGGATTATATCAGCAAATCTGATGATGGACGAGCAGGCGGTTGAATTAAGTCTGCGGCCCCGTTATCTGGGTGAATATATCGGCCAGAACCAGGTGAAAGAAAACCTGAAAATATATATAGAAGCAGCCAAGATGCGCAGCGAAGCGCTGGATCATGTCTTGCTGTACGGGCCTCCGGGTCTCGGCAAAACAACGCTGGCGAATATTATCGCCAATGAGCTGGGTGTGAATCTGCGGACCACTTCCGGCCCGGCAATTGAGCGGCCGGGCGATCTGGCCGCGCTGCTGACCAACCTTCAGGAAGGCGATGTGCTGTTCATTGATGAGATCCACCGCCTGCACCGCACGGTGGAAGAGGTTATGTATCCGGCGATGGAGGATTTCGCGCTGGATATTATGATCGGCAAAGGCCCGAGTGCCCGTTCGGTGCGGCTGGACCTGCCGCCCTTCACGCTCATTGGAGCAACGACACGCGCGGGGCTGCTGTCCGCTCCGCTGCGCGACCGCTTCGGCGTAGTCAGCCGGCTGGAGTACTACACAATCGATGAGCTGAGCTTCATCGTAGCCCGCAACGCCGAGCTGCTCAGCATCGAGATTCTGGGCGATGCTGCGGAAGAGATTGCCCTGCGGGCCCGTGGGACTCCGCGGATTGCCAACCGTCTCCTGAAGCGGGTGCGCGATTATGCGCAGGTCCGCGGCGACGGTATTATTACGCCGGAGATTGCCGCTGAATCGCTCAAGATGCTTCAGGTAGATCCGCGCGGACTGGACAGCATCGACCACAAGATGCTGCAGTCGATGATCAGCTCCTTCCGCGGCGGACCGGTCGGGCTGGATACCATTGCCGCTACGATAGGCGAAGAGAGCCAGACTATTGAGGACGTATACGAACCCTATCTGCTGCAGATCGGTTTCCTGCAGCGCACGCCGCGCGGGCGCATAGTGACCCCGGCGGCGTATCATCATCTGGGACTTCCGCTCCCTCCGCAGCAGAACTGATGCTGCCCATAATACAACATTTTTCGTATGATCCCGGCTACAATCCCGAATTGTTGTATAAAAGGCAACATTCCTTCTCCTCCAAGCGGTTTGGCGGGACAAATCTTGTATTTCATACAACAATCTGTCCCAACCGCCAGATAACTAGGGGATCAAGTTGCAATCCGTACAACAATTAAGCCTAAACAAGTGAGAAACTTAAGAATTTGAATGCTCTTTGCAATGGATTAGGTGCGAGAAGTTGAATAAACCGCTCGTCACATAAGTGCCCGGCCGGGTGCTTAATTGGTTGCAGTCTAGAGTGCGTTTTATATAACACATTTAAGAGTATGCTTCCCAAGCGGGTTTTGAACGAAGCTTTCTGAGGATGTCATGCTTTCAAAACTTAAAGAGTATGTATGCTTCCGAAGCAGGGTTTGGAACGAAGCCTGCTTCGGGAGCAGCTACTCTCAAAACTTTTAGGAGGCCTACAATGAATCTTGCCAGGTGGAAAGAAACAGGGTTAGGGCTGCTGGGCCGCGGAGTATTGGCCGCATCAATGGTAGCAGGCAGCCTTCTGACCTTTGCGGGTACCACTCACGCCGATACCGGCGGGGCGATCCGGGTTGCACTGTATGCCGATATTGGCAGCAAATATAAATCTACCGTACCGCTGGTCACGCTTCAGTCCGATTTGGGCTTCAGCCTGCTCTCGCAGGCCGGAACACCTCTGCTGTCGGTTCCTGCCCAGAACAAAGTACGTGTCAGTCTGGACGGCTACCGGGTGAAGGTGCTGGAAACGCCAACCTGGCAGGTGGCAGCGGATGCAGCCAAGAAGCTGCAGGCTACCTCCGATAAACCCCAGCTGTTTATGGCATCACGGGGCGGAGCTAAGGTGTATCAGCTCTACACTGGAAGCTATGCCAGTGAAGCTGCCGCCAAAACAGGGCTGACCTCCGTGATGAAAGCCGGAGTAAGCCTTCCGGAAGGACAGACACCGGCTGTTGCCGGGACCAAACATCTGTCCGCAGGTTCCTACGCGACGCTGGAGGAAGCGCAGGCGGTTGTCGGCAGCCTAACCGCTGCCGGGTTCGATGCCTGGCCGGTATTCGTGTCCGGAGAAGGCGGCAGTGCACGGACTGAAGTTTGGGTAGGCGAAGCGGCGAGCGACAGCGATCTTGCAGCGGTCTCTGCCTCGGCAGCTGCACTGCTCCCGCAGCTTGTTCTGTCGCCGGTGGCGGCAGGTACAGCGGGACTAATTATCCGGATGGACGCAGGACTTGATTTCAGCAGTGAAGTCCAGGCCTTTCATTATCTGTTATCCGGAAGCGACGCGAAGTTCACAGCCGCCGGCAATGAGAAGGGGATTCTGCTTACGGAGAGATCCAAGCGTACTTACCGAGGCAATCTGGAGCTGGGCAATCTGAACGGTTCATTGTCTGTAATCAACGTAGTGCCGCTGGAGCAATATCTGTATGCGGTTGTCGGCGGAGAGGTTTCATCCGGCTGGCCGGAAGAGGCGCTCAAAGCCCAGGCCGTTGCGGCGCGCAGCTATGCGCTGGCCCAGGGCAACCGCTTCGATGTAGCCAATGTTGTCGATACCACGCTGAGCCAGGTGTACAACGGCATAGGCGCTGAAGCTCCAGTCATTACCAAGGCAGTGGATGCTACCGCAGGCGAAGTGCTGATGAGCGGCGGCAAAATAGTAGAAGCTGTGTTCTCCTCCAACGGCGGCGGCGTTACCGCAGACCCGTCTGAGGTGTGGAACAACGGCGGCGATACCTTCGTCAGTGTAGTCAGCAGCGAGGATGCTGCGGCAGTTGCTTCATCTAAAAAGTGGTATTATGTGCTGCTGAACAGCGGTATCTCCGGTTATGCCCGTGAAGACAATATCAAATTAACCGGGAACACAACGGCAGCCGGACTTCCGCTGGCTACGGCTACCACCAAGGATGTGAATATCCGGCCTTTGCCTATTATTGATAGCAGTGTTACTCCCGCAGGCAAGCTGAACCCCGGCGATAACGCCGTAGTGCTGGGCCAGGTCTATGAATCCGGCAGCTACAGCTGGATCAAAGGGCCGTATACCTCGGCAGAGCTGCTCAAAAGCCTGTCCGGCAAAACAAGCAACGCTCTTCCGTCTTCCATAACCAGTCTCCAGGTGACTAAGCGCGGGCCTTCGGGGAGAGCGGTGGAAGTCAAGGCTAACGGCCAGATTCTGCAGGTGAAATACCCGGATTTGTTCCGTTCTTCCTTTGGCGGATTGCCCAGTACTTTGTTTGATATTGTCCCGGCAGGCAGTTATACTGTACTAGGCGCTGACGGCACTACAGCCACTATTGGTAGTTCAACAAGCGCCGGGGTGCTTTCTGCAACCGGCAAAGTAACTGCAAATGGCAGCGGAACCGTAGTCATGGGTGCTGATCAATCTTCCAGAGTGGTCACCAGCAGTCCCGGATTCTATTTCATCGGCTGGGGCAACGGGCACGGCCTGGGCATGTCCCAATGGGGCGTAAAGGGCATGGCAGATAGCGGGTATGATTATCGTCAAATATTGCAACACTATTTTAATAACGTTACTATAGTTAAGGAATGAAGATCCCATCATGAATGTAGATAATTATGATTTTAATTTGCCGGAGGAACTGATTGCCCAGACTCCGCTTGCCGACCGCAGCTCATCCAGACTGCTGCTCGTAAACAAGGAGAACGGTCAGCTGGAACACGGGCATTTCACAGATATACTGCAGCAATTCCGTCCCGGAGATACACTGGTATTGAATGATACGAGAGTTATTCCGGCCAGACTGTTCGGTGTCAAGGAGGATACCGGGGCGAAGGCAGAGGTGCTGCTGCTGAAGAATCTCGGTGAAGACCGCTGGGAGGCGCTGGTTAAGCCCGGCAAGAAGCTGAAGACCGGAGCGGTGATTATCTTCAGCGAAGAGCTTCGCGCCGTAATAGAGGACGAAGCGGATATGGGCGGCCGGACGCTGCGCTTTATCTATCAGGGTATCTTCCAGGAGATACTGGACAGGCTCGGATCGATGCCGCTTCCTCCGTACATTAAGGAAACTCTGGATGACCGCGAACGTTATCAGACAGTCTACGCGCGGCATGAAGGATCGGCGGCCGCCCCTACGGCTGGACTGCATTTCACCCAAGAGCTGCTGGAGCAGATTGCAGCGGCCGGTGTGAATATCGCTTATATCACCCTGCATGTAGGTCTTGGCACATTCCGTCCAATGTCGGTAGAAACCGTGGAAGAGCATGTGATGCATGCCGAATATTACGAATTATCCCAAGAGACGGCAGAGATGCTGAACTCCGCAAGAGCCAGAGGCGGAAGAATTATCGCTGTCGGCACAACCTCCTGCCGGACCCTTGAGACGGCCGGGAGACAAGCGGCGGGCGGACCGCTGAAGGCATCAAGCGGCTGGACGGATATTTTCATCTATCCCGGCTACGAATTCACTGTCGTCAATGCATTGATTACCAATTTCCATCTGCCAAAGTCTACTTTGGTCATGCTGGTGAGCGCTTTAGCCGGCCGGGAGCATATTCTCGCCGCCTATGAAGAAGCGATTAAGCAGCAGTACCGGTTCTTCAGCTTTGGCGATGCAATGTTCATTTATTAAGCAAGAGGAAGGGTTAAACCTATGGCAGCAATCACTTATGAACACATTAAGACCTGTAAGCAGTCCGGAGCACGGCTCGGAAGAGTCCATACTCCACACGGAATTATTGAAACACCGACCTTCATGCCGGTAGGCACACAAGCCACCGTCAAAACAATGAGCCCCGAAGAGCTTAAGCAAATGAATGCGCAGATTATTCTGAGTAATACCTACCATTTGTTCCTTCGTCCGGGCCATGAGATCATCGGCGAAGCCGGCGGTCTGCACAAATTCATGAACTGGGACCGGCCCATCCTGACTGACAGCGGCGGCTTCCAGGTATTCTCGCTGAGCGACATGCGTAAGATTACCGAAGAAGGCGTTCATTTCCGCTCTCATTTAAATGGGGACAAGAAGTTTCTCTCGCCGGAAGTAGCGATGGAAGTCCAGAATGCACTCGGTTCCGATATTATGATGGCCTTCGATGAATGCCCGCCTTATCCGGCAGAATATGAATACGTCAAAAAGTCACTTGAACGCACCACCCGCTGGGCAGAAAGATGCCTCAAGAGCCATGCACGTCCTAATGATCAGGGGCTGTTCGCAATCGTACAGGGGGGCATGCACGAGGATCTGCGCCGTCAGAGCGCGGCAGATTTGACTTCCATGGATTTCCCGGGGTATGCTATTGGAGGGCTCAGCGTCGGAGAGTCCAAGCAGCTAATGTATGAAGTGCTGGATTATACAGTTCCACTGCTGCCGCAAGGGAAACCGCGCTATTTAATGGGCGTAGGTTCACCGGATGCACTGCTGGAAGGGTCAATCCGCGGAATAGACATGTTCGACTGTGTTCTGCCTACCCGTATTGCCCGCAATGGAACGACGATGACCAGTCAGGGAAGACTCGTTGTACGCAACGCGCAGTATGCCCGTGATTTCGGGCCGCTTGATCCGGAGTGTGATTGCTACACCTGCCGGAATTATTCCCGCGCTTATTTGCGCCATCTGATCAAAGCTGACGAAACTTTCGGCTTGCGGTTAACGACATACCATAATTTACACTTCCTGCTGGAATTGATGCGTAAAGTGCGTGAAGCCATCATGGAAGATCGGCTGCTTGATTTTCGCGATGAGTTTTTTGCACAATACGGATTATATGATAATCTAAAAGGCTTCTAAAAGTACTGAGTGATATGTTAAATTTTTTGGAAAGGGGGGAATGATATGTCACATTTTCAACTGGCAGCAGCTTCAGGCGGCGGAGGCAATATTCTTGGCCTGGTAGGTCCATTTGTACTTATGTTTGTTGTCTTCTACTTCCTGCTGATTCGTCCACAGCAGAAGAAAACCAAAGCACGTAACGGGATGCTCAAGTCTTTGAAAAAAGGCGATAAGGTAGTTACTATCGGCGGTCTTCACGGAACAATTATGGAGATTTCTGATGACATCGTTGTATTGCGGGTTAATGACGTGACCCGATTGACCTTTGACCGGGGTTCGATCAGTCACTCTGTCACGGAAGTAGAAGACAAAGATTGATTTGTCTGCACCAAATTACATAAAAACCGGCGTCTCTCGTAAGAGAACGCCGGTTTTTTTACATTATACAGTTCAAAGGCTGATGTTAACGTACATCCGTTGCCCGGCTTCGTACTCTCAGCCGTTCTTCCCCGCTGCGCAGGGTGAATTTGGCAAGCTGCACTGCGACAGTTGTGGACAGAACGGCCAGCAAAGTGCCGCCGAGCATATCGGTCAGCCAGTGGATACCGAGATAGAATATTCCGAAGACGATAGCAACGGCCGAGATTGTACTAATCACCATCCAGCGGCGGTTGCCGGAACGGTAGGCCAGCAGCGCCATAGATACGGAAATGGCAGTATGCAGGCTGGGAAAGCAGTTGTTAAGGCCCGATAGCGGCCGGTACTCCTGTTCAAACTTCGGAAAAACATCCAGCATGGTAAATCGCACCCCTGCGGGCAGATAGGACCACACCTCATTTACCGGAAAATACAGATAGAATGGAATAGCAACAGCATAGGTTATCATGATCGTGTAGCAGGTCGCATAGAGCATCACGCGGTTCTTATCCAGCAGATAGATACCTAGCGAGGCGGCGAGCACCGATTGCAGCATGAAGATATAGAAGAAGACGATGATTGGGGTCAGCCAAGGCGTAAAGAACAGCTCTTGCACATGTCTGACAAAGTGGCCCTCGAGACCAAAGACAAAGGCTGTGTAATCCGAAGTCAGGTTCATCTTCCGCTCGATCTGCAGCTCATATTTATTCAGAGCAAGCACGCTGAACATTCCTATAATAATCAGAGTGAATTTATAGGACCGCAGCAGCTCTCTCCCGATTTCAACTAGGGCCATTAGCGGATTGCGCCGGGCGCCGATCCAAATCAATACCACTACAATGGCAACGGTGTATACAACTACAAGATTCATGGACTGGTAAAGCAAAGCATTCAAAGCCTCCTTGATAAATCCCTCATATGAAGTCAGATGCACTCAGTGTAACATATTTTCAAGGATAGGTTTCAAATTTCGAAAAATTATATTAATTAGGATTTTTGCAAATTAACCCCAAATATTCCCCCGAGTGCACCAATGCCTGCTGCAGCCATTACCCAAAGGAAATCAATTCCTGCCGGGGCGCTTTCCAGAGCCAGGAATCCGATCAGCAGAACAATTAATCCATAGAATGCGCCGGTGAGTGCTCCCTGATACCAGCCTTTGCTTGAAGCTCTGCCGCCTGCGGTCAAGCCTCCGAAAGCGGCAGCTATGCCGTGTACAATATAGGTGTACATGGTAAGATCCTGTTCCTGCAGTCCGCTGCCCCAGAGCAGCAGGGAGAGAACGAATGCGCCCAGCAGCATCCACAGGAACGACCGGCATAAACCCGACAATACAGGACTAGATATTTTCCATGAGAATAGACGCCTAATTAACGACATGGTAAAACCTCCTAAAAGTTTGTTTGCGTTACTTCCTGGACGGGCTCCTTACAAACTGGCTTGGAAAGCATACGCTAAGTTTGTTTGCGTTACTTTCTGGTTGGGCTTTGAAAAAAAGTGTCCTGCCTGAGCTGGTACTAATCATTGTATGGGAAGGCTTGCCCCAATAGTACAAGAATGGCAGACTGGACTTTTACCAGTAATTAATCAGCAGGCTTCCGAATGTTCCCTTGGCAGGCAGGTCAGAATAGGGGTACATTAATCCGCCCGTTACGGCTCTCAGCCGCCGGGTGAGAAGCGGAAGGGGAGCGAAGAGAATATGTTGTTCCAGCATATTACTGCCCATATCTTTCTGACCGTGCTGATGTATATCTTCATTTTCCTGAGTATGCGGATCATGGGCAAACGGGAGATCGGCAAATTGTCGGTATTTGACCTCACGATTTCCATTATGATTGCTGAGATCGCTGTGTTTGTAATTGAAGATATCGAGCGGCCCATCTATGACGGGTTCGTGCCCATGGCAACGCTGGTTCTGATTCAGGTGTTGGTCGCACAGCTCAGTCTGAAGAGCCGGAAGCTTCGCCTACTGGTGGATGGCAAGCCGAGTATCCTCATCTCGGACGGTAAGCTCCACCGGGGCGAGATGCGTAAACAGAGATATAACATTGATGATCTGCTGCTGCAGTTACGCGGGCAGAACATAGACAGTCCGGCCGATGTAGAGTTTGCCATTCTTGAAACAAGCGGGCAGCTTACCGTGATTGAGAAGAATAAAGGTGTATCTTCGTCCAATCAGACCGGAAACAGCAGTTCAAGCGCTGAGCAGAAGGAGCAGAACAGCGGAGGCCAGGAGAGCTCCGGAGGTTCAGACAAATCAGACAAATCAGACAGTTCCGGTAAAGTTAAGCTTCCGAAGCACAAGATCCGCTACGAAGGCCTCCCGATTCCGCTGATAATGGACGGAAAGGTGCAGGACGATAACCTGGAGATGATCGGTAAGAACAGATTCTGGCTTAGAACCCAGATCCGCCAGAAGGGTGTCTCCGATTTCCGTGATGTTTTCCTATGCTCAATTGATCATAAGGGACAGATATATATTGACCCGATCGGCTCAAGATAAGGAGAAGATGTTAGCTGCGCCAGCGTTTGAAGAAGGGCACACGCTCCAGATCACGCCTGGAAATCAGGCCCGATAACAGGCAAATGCTAAAGTATACGCCCATCCCGCAGGCAGCGGCAGCCAGAAACTGTATCCACTGTGAGGAGGAGATGTGAACTGAGGTATAGACGTAAGACATTCCGGCAGCCATGATGATCGTAGCCGCTATAATTTTGACCGGATCCGACCATCTTAAGGACATGGCTGTCAGCCGGATAACACTGTATCCATGAAGTATAGTCACAAGGAGGCTATTGACAATAATGGCGATGATGGCTCCTTGAATCCCGTATTCCGGCCGGGAGGCGAGCAGGAGAATCAGCAGGATTTTGACGACCGCACCAATCAGTGTATTAATCAGTGCCTTGCCCGGGCGGTCCATTGCCTGAAGTGCAGCCTGCAGCGGGGCCTGGACATAGAGGAATAAAGCGAACGGTGCCATCATCCGCAGCATAGGTGCCGTATCCGCTGCATTGCCGTACATCAGTGTACACAACGGTACGGCAAGAACGTACATAACAGCAGCAAACGGAGCGCCCGTTACCATAGCCAGCCGCAGGGCCTGATGCATTCTTTTATGAATCGTGGGCAGGTCATTCCGGGCAGCCGCCTCGGATAAGGAAGGGACAAGGGACACGGCCAGCGAGGAGCTGAGCACACCCGGCAGCAGCAGCAGCGGGATAACCATTCCCTGTAGGGAACCATATTGTGCAGTTGCAGCTGCAGCAGCTATTCCGGCAAGTGCAAGGCTGCGCACAGTAATAATGGATTCGAGCAGATACGAGAAGGAACCGATCAAACGTCCGGCGGTTACAGGTACAGAGATGCCGATCAGCCGCTTAAGCACACTCCCTGGTTGTCTCTGCGGTTCATCTCCGGACTCAGCAGAGCTACCGGAAACAGCTGTTCCGGCAGGAGGCGGAGCCTCATTCTTGTCCTTTTTAACGATATAATAATATTGCAGCAGCAGGGCCAGCATTCCGCCAATCTCACCCACAGTAACGCCCAGCATCGCACCTGCCGCCGCAAAAGCAATTCCTTTCGGGAGCAGCAGCCAGGAAAACCAAAGCATAAAGAAGATCCGGATGACTGATTCCAGCACAGAGGAAAACGCTGAGGGAAGCATATTCTGCCTGCCCTGGAAATATCCGCGGTAGATGGACGAAACGGCCACGATTGCAATCATTGGAGTCATGCTGACAAAGGTGTAATATACCCGCTGGTCGGTCAGAATAACGCTTGATACCCATGAGGCGCTGAGGAGAGCTACAATGGTGAAAAAAATACCGAGCGTCAGGCTGATTGCCAGGCCCGTATGCAGGATTTTGCGGGACTGCTCCGGCCGGTTCTCTCCTTCTGCTTCAGCAACCATTTTGGCAATTGCCAGCGGGAGCCCGCCGGTAATGACGGTTACCAGTACGATAAAGAACGGATATCCAAGCTGATATAGTCCTACTCCTTCGGCGCCGATGATCCGCGGCAAAGCAATCCGGGGAATAAAACCAAGCATCCGGTTAATGATGCCTGCAAATAACAGGATTAATGTTCCTTGTATAAAGGTCTGTTTCCTCAAAGGGCACTCCTTCTTCCCAAATTAGATGAAAACTTCCGGTGAATTTGTTCCTCTCTCAAGCAGGCTTGTATAAGGATATGCTGCTACAGGTCAACTCCATGACAAGCTTTCCATATGACAAGTTTTTGGCCGAAAGAAGGAAAGAGCGGCAGAGGGGTCGAATATTTATCTCTGAGCATACGTAAGGGGGAATCTTTGGAGGTGTCAACACGTGGAATCGGAACAATGGAGATATGACGAGCTTAGTGAAGAAATCGAAGCCATGTGCATCAGCAAAGCGGAGGAATTCCGCCTCCTCGGCTATGAATATGTGACCGGTAAGGATATTTGGGATTGTGTCAGCCGTAATTATGTTAAGGAAGGAAGACCTCCTCTGCATAAACTGGTCAATGATATTTATTCGCTGAAATCAGGCAGTTACATGAATTACCTGACCATTGCGGCCTACCGGGGGTTGAACTGACGGCCTAATTTGCCAAAAGGAACGATTTTCTTTTGCAAACGGCTACAGGAAGCAGTAAAGTAAGAGAAGAGTAATTCAACAGTTCCTATCCAAACGGATGGTTTGCGCCCAGAAGCAGAACCGGCCGTTTCTTTGTGTGAATCCGGCACCGTCATTCCTCTTGAATTGACGGTGATTTCGCACGTAGCTATAATAGGAATATTGAGTAATGAAAGGGGAACTAGCTAGAGCATGAAGAGAATGTTGAGCTTTATCATCACCGTGGTCGTTCTAACCGGCGTCATGGGATTTACAACTCCCGGGCTGCTGGACAAGGTCCGTCTAGGTCTTGACCTGAAGGGCGGATTTGAGATTCTGTACCACGCCGAGCCGATGGATACGGGAGGAACCCTGACCCGTGCTTCGCTGCAAAAAACAGCGGAGAGCCTGGAGAAACGGGCGAATGCACTCGGAACAAGCGAGCCTGAGGTTACAACCGAAGGTACGGACCGCATCCGTCTGAAGATTGCGGGCGTTACTGACGAAGCCGAGGTCCGCAAGAAAATGAAAGAACCGGCAGTTCTGACCTTCCGCAGTGCCGCTGATGGTGATGCACCCGGAGTCTTCAGCAAGATTGAACTGGTAGGCAGTGATTTTGTTGAAGGCGCGGCAGACGTGCAACGCGATAACCTCAACCGTCCGGAGATCAGCATCTCTATTAAGGACAAAGATAAATTTGCGGAAATTACTGAACGTCTCCTGGGTAAGCAACTCGCCATTTATCTGGATGAGACATTATTGTCCGAGCCTCCTTATGTTAGGGCAGTCCTGACCGATGGTAAAGCTTCCATATCAGGGGGATATACACTGGATGAGGCCCGTGAGATTGCAGATACGATCAATCTCGGTGCATTGCCGCTGAAGCTTACGGAGAAATATTCCCAGAGCGTAGGGGCAACACTTGGTAAACAGTCTCTTGACCAAACGGTTAAAGCAGGTATTGTGGGTTCCCTGATCATTCTGGTCTTCATGATGTTTATGTATCGTCTTCCGGGTGTACTGGCCAGCTTCGCGCTGATTCTTCATACCTGGCTGCTGATTCTGGTGTTCGTTATAGCTGATTTCACCTTGACCCTTCCCGGTATTGCCGCGTTCATTCTCGGTATAGGGATGGCGGTCGATGCCAATATCATTACCAATGAACGGATTAGGGAAGAAATGCGCAGCGGTAAGAGTATTTTGTCTTCCGTCAAAGCAGGTAACAAAACTTCATTCCGTACCGTTATGGACGCGAATGTCACTACGATCATTGTAGCGGCTGTCATGTTCGCCTTCGGTACAGGTGCGGTTAAAGGCTTCGCGCTGATTCTGATCGTGGAAATTGTACTTAGTATTGTAACAAACCTTTATTTTGCCCACTGGCTGCTGACAGTGCTGGTTAAAGCCGGCGCACTCAAAAAGCCGAAGCAATTTGGGGTAAAGGAGAGTGACATCAGTGCGCTTTAAGAAAGAGCTTGATTTCGTACATTTAAGTAAATTTTTCTATATTTTCTCCATCGCCCTTACTGTGGCGGGTCTGGTCTTTCTGGCAACCTTCGGCCTGAATTACAGCGTTGATTTCAAGGCCGGGTCCAACGTGGACGTGGCTCTCTCCAAGAGCATGACGCTGGCTCAGCTGCAGCCGGCGTTGGATGAAGCTGGAATTGGTCATGATCCTACAATTACCGTCGGGGATAAACGGGTTAATATCCGCTACGATGAAGAACTGGATGATACTCAGAGTGAAACCCTGAAAACGGCAATCAACAAGATTGACGATCAGGCATCTTTCGAAGTCAACACAGTAGATACAGAGATGGCTAAGGAATTGGCCCGCAATGCGATCTATTCTGTGCTTCTGTCCAGTATCGGGATTATTATTTATGTCAGTATCCGCTTTGAATGGCGGTTTGCGCTGGCTTCCATCGTGGCGCTGCTCCATGATGCCTTTATGGTTGTAGCGATCTTCTCCATCTTCCGTCTGGAGGTAGACCTGACCTTCATTGTTGCGGTGCTGACCATTATCGGTTATTCCATTAATGATACGATCGTTATCTTCGACCGGATCCGCGAGAACCTGCGGTTCGGTAAACAGAAGTCGTATGAGGATCTTAAGTCCCTGGTCAATAAGAGTGTGTCCCAGACCCTCATGCGCTCCCTGTATACAGCCTTTACGGTATTTATTGCCGCATTCTTCCTGCTGATTATGGGCGGAGAGTCGATCAAAATGTTCTCACTTGCCATGGTAATCGGTTTGCTCTTCGGAGCCTATTCTTCGATCTTTATTGCAAGCCCGCTCTGGCTGCTGCTCAAGAAACGCCAGAAGACACCGGTAAAGAGCAACCCGGCCAAAGCCTAAAACTTAAGTTTCCCGGAAAGCCGTGTCACAAGCGACGCGGCTTTTCGGAATCTTTGGATCAGCATCTTAGCTGGTTTCATCATCATGAGATTACTTGCTAGTGGTAAGGAGGGCCTCGTTATGAATGACAAACAATTAGCTGCAAAAGACACCGTTGCCTGGACCGGAATCCTCAGTGATGTTGGGCTGGCTCTGGCCAAAGGCGCCTTCGGTTATCTTTCAGGCAGCAAAGCATTGATGGGGGATGCCATCTATTCCGGAGCAGATGCTGCCGCCAAGCTGGCAGGGGTTATTCCGTGGAACTCGAAGCAGAGTCACAAGTATGCAGCATCATCGGGCAGCCGGGCCGGTCAACGAAATAAAGAGCCGATGGCGGCCATTCTTTTTTCTGTGCTTATTCTTATGGGCGGGCTGCAGATTGCTTTCTCGGCCATTCGTGATTTAACCCGGGGACATTTATCGGCACCTGGGCAGTCGGCACTTGTAACCGTCCTGATTTGCATTGTGTTCAAAGAGGCTATCTTTCAATACCAATACCGTTATTATAAAAAAAAGAACGATGGCAGTCATGCCGCGTATGCGGATACCCACCGTTTCAGTCTATATACTTCCATAACCGTATTTATAGGTATTGCTCTGGCCATGACTGGCGGGTATTTCAATTGGCATCCTATGCTCTATATGGACCCGATTGCCGCACTGCTGACCGGATGTCTTGTTATCCGCAAAGGCTATTCTCTGATTACTTCCTCTGTCTACAGCAAAAAGATTCAGGAGCTTCCTTCCGAAGAGGCCGCCAGCTTCATTGAGACCGTCCAGCGTGTGCATGGAGTCATCCGGGTGGAGCAGCTCAAGGCAATGGAGGAAGGCAGTTATGTGAATCTTCATGTCAAGATCAGCGTAAATCCGCGGATTAGCGTGATGGAAGCCCAGGATATCTCGGAATGTGCCCGGAAGCTGCTGCAGCACCGGTTCGTTCATGTAGGCGAGGTTCAAATGGATGTGGTGCCGTATGACCCGGGTTATCCCTATAAAAGCAACCATGAGCTCGTGGATAATGATATTCCCACGCTGCTTCAGTAGTCTGCAAGGTGAGAGAAAGGTGAGCTGTATTGCTTCATTCAAAAACAAGATGGCAATCTCCGGCAGCCGATCCCGAGAAAAACCGGGAACTGGCCCGGAGCCTTTCTATTTCTCCGCTTCTGTCCTCACTGCTCGTGCAAAGAGGCATGGATACTGCCGATAAGGCGCTGGTATTCATGGATGGCGGAGCGGAGGATAGTCATGATCCATTCCTGCTCAAAGGAATGGCCGAGGCTGTGCCACGGATTCGAAAGGCATTGCAAGATGAAGAACATATTCTGGTGTATGGCGATTATGATGCAGACGGGGTGTCCAGTACTGCGCTGATGATCTTTCTTCTGCGTCATCTGGGTGCTTCTTTTGACATTTATATCCCGCATCGTTCCAACGAAGGCTATGGTCTGCATAATCATGCGCTCGACTGGGCGCTGCAGCAGGGAGTATCTCTCGTTATTACTGTGGATACTGGTATCAGTGCCTACCATCAGATTGCCTACGCTTCAGAGCTGGGCATTGATGTCATAGTCACAGATCATCATGAGCCGCCGGAGCTGCTGCCTGAGGCCTATGCACTCATTAATCCGAAGCTGCCGGACTGCCCGTATCCTTTCAAGGGGCTTGCCGGAGTGGGGGTAGCTTACAAGCTGGCCGAGGCTCTTCTTGGTAGCGGAGTTCCTGAAGAATGGTGTGAGATTGCCGCTATCGGTACCGTTGCGGATCTGATGCCGCTGCTTGGGGAGAACCGGAGTCTAGTGCGCCGGGGGCTGACCAGCATGCGGAATTCGCCGTTTCCTGGAATTCGGGCGCTGCTCTCTGTCAGCGGAATTACGATGAGCACCGTAAGCGCTGTTAATATTGCCTTCGGCATGGCTCCGCGCATTAATGCCAGCGGAAGGCTGGACCATGCAGGCCGGGCGGTCACACTGCTCACTACCGCAGATGCTGAAGAGGCTGAACAATTTGCCGGAGAGCTTGACCTCCTGAATAAGGAACGTCAACTGGTCGTGGAGAGAATTGTAGGAGAAGCTACGGCCAAGCTGGAGCAGAGAATCAGTCAAACCGGGCTTCCGGATATTATTGTGCTGGCTGAGCAGGGCTGGAATGTCGGTGTTGTCGGGATTGTGGCCTCTAAGCTGCTGGAAAAATATTATCGTCCGGTTATTATTCTGGATATTTACCCGGATACAGGGATGTGCAAAGGCTCTGCCCGCTCGATCCCCGGGCTGGATATCTATGCGGCCTTGTCTTCATGTGCCGGATTGATGGACCATTTCGGCGGGCATCCGGCTGCGGCCGGAATGAGCCTGCCGCAGGACAAGCTTGAAGACTTTGATGCAGCGCTTAATGCTTATGCTGCATCTATCCTGACACCAGAGGACTTTGTAGCCGTGACGGCTGCAGACGGTGAGGTCTCTATTGCTGATTTGTCACTCCAGGCTGCGCTTGAACTGGAGCGGCTTGCCCCTTTCGGGATGGCTAACCCGCTGCCGAGATTCATTCTGCGCGGAGCTACTGTGAAGGAGACCCGCAAGATGGGTCAGGACGGCAAACATCTGAGGCTTGTCCTGCAGCAGGATAAGGTGACGATCGAAGCGGTGGCCTTCGGCAAGGGATCGCTGGCTGATCTGCTGCCTGATGGTACAATCATTGATGTACTGGCGGAGCTGTCGGTGAATGAATGGAACGGCTCACGCAAGCCTCAGCTGATGCTGCAGGATCTTGCAGTGCCTGCCGCGCAGCTGTTCGACCTGCGCGGTGCTGCCGATGCGGTTAAGCAGGCAGCGCATATTCAGGAGCTGCTCCGTTCGTACAACGGCAGCAGTCCGGTTAAGACAGCGGCGGTATTTCAGAACAGCCGCAGATCTCCACTGCGCGAGCTGAAGGGCATGTCGCTGTGGGTCTACGATGAGGATGCAGGAATTTCACAGGTGCATCAGGGTGAGCCGGGGAATGACGAAGCAGAGATAACGCTGCTCTGTCTGCTGGATATGCCGGAAACGCCGGAGCAGCTGGAAGCACTGTTCACTGCGTTTCCCCGCACAGAGAATATTGCCCTGCTGCATTCGATCCGCGACGGCCGTGACCGGTTGCAGGTTCCTACACGGGATCATTTCAAGTCATTATATAAATTGATCGCCTCGATCGCAGCAACGGCAACCCCCGAGCATGAAGTACTGCTGCGGCTCAGCCGCCAGTCTGCACTGGGTGTGCGCATGCTGGGCAGGATGCTTGATGTGTTCGCTGAGCTTGATTTCATTGAACGCAGCGGCGGCAGCATTACCTTTGTCACGCAGCCTGCCGCCAAGAGCCTGACGACGTCAGAGCACTTCATCAGGCTGGGCAAGACTGCTGAAATGGAGCAGTATTTCATGGAGGGCAGCCGCGGCGAACTGCAGGAATTCATGCTGTCACGCCGGTTAGGCGCCTCGTAACGGGTGTAGCGTGCTTTCAGAGTAAGAGCTTTTACAGAGAATTCAGGTGAGGATAGCCTATCCTCATAACTTTTAGGAGATGATACTTTTGGATTTCAAAGACAGTATTCGTGTGATTCCGGATTTCCCGCAGCCGGGAATCAGCTTTAAGGATATTACTACCCTGCTTAAAGACGGGGCCAAGTACCGTGCCGCTATTGATGAGCTTAAGGCTCTCGTTGCCCATCTGGAGATTGATGTCATTGCCGGACCGGAAGCGCGCGGCTTTGTAGTAGGCGCACCGCTGGCGTACGCACTGGGCGTTGGCTTCGTGCCCATCCGCAAAAGCGGCAAGCTTCCTTACGAGACGATTGAAGTGGGATACGATCTGGAATACGGCAAAGATACCCTTGCTGTACACACGGATGCTATCCAGCCGGGACAGAAGGTTCTGATTGCCGATGATCTGCTCGCTACCGGCGGCACGATCGCTACTTCGGTAAGCCTGGTGGAACAGCTTGGCGGACAAGTTGTCGGCGCTGCCTTCCTGATTGAGCTAACGGCTCTGGCCGGACGCAATAAGCTGTCCGATATTGAAGTGGTTACCCTGTTGACTTACGAGGATTAATTCGCCCGGACATCTTTTCCCGGGAAATATAAAGCGGACTGCTGTCGATTTAAGACAGCAGTCCGCTTTTTGTATTATAGGTTGAACGTGGTAAATGGTAAGAGGCTTAATGAGCGGATTTCTCTGTTTCCTGTTCATTGGACAGGCCAAGAACTTCAAACAGCTTGAAGAGCAAGGAGAGAAGCATACCGACGATAGTCGCCAATGCCATCCCTTTCAGCTGTACACCGCCAACCGTTAATGTGATGCCGCTGATACCTACCACCAGTACCAGAGTAGCCAGAATCATGTTGGTGGCTTTGGAGAAATCGACCTTCTGCTCTACGAAAATACGCAGGCCCGATGCGGCAATTACACCAAACAGTAAGAGTGAGACACCGCCCATGACCGGCTGGGGGATATTGGCAATGACCGACGAGAACGTTCCGGAGAACGAGAGCAGGATAGCGATCACTGCAGCGCCGCCGATTACGTATACCGAGTAGACTTTGGTAAGCGCCATAACGCCGATATTTTCACCATAAGTGGTATTCGGGGTGGAGCCCAGGAATCCTGAGAGTACCGTGGAAATCCCGTTACCCATCAGTGAGCGGTCCAGTCCGGGATCCTTGGTCAGGTCTTTGCCGACAATGTTGCTGGTAACCAGCAGGTGGCCGATATGCTCAACAATTACAACAAGCGATACAGGGATGATCGTCAAGATAACCTGCCAGTCGAAGGATGGGGTGATAATCGTTGGATGGGACAGGAAATGGGCTTCAGAGATAGCACCAGTATTTACCTGGCCCAGGATATAAGCGAGTACATAACCGGTAACGATACCGATGAGGATATGAATGATTTTGGGGAAGCCGCGGAATAACACGGAGCCGAGTACGGTAACGCCCAGCGTGACCATGGATAAGGTAATAGCTTTGCCGTCCGGAATCCAGTCAGTGGCGGCCACACCTTCAGGAGCGATCAGTCCGGCCATACGTGCTGCAACAGGAACGAGCTCCAGTCCGATGGTGGCTACGATAGCGCCCATAACCGCCGGAGGGAATACGACATTAATCCAGCCGGTGCCCGCATAACGAACGATCAAAGCGACTAGAATAAAAATAACACCGGTAACAATAAATGCGCCAAGTGCAAGCGAATATCCATGCTCATGATCGTCTGTGTGTTTAGCCAGGACCATAAGTACCGGCGAAATAAAAGCAAAGCTTGAGCCAAGATATGCGGGGATTTTGCCGCGGCAGATCCAAATGTAAAGCAAGGTGCCGATACCATTCATCAGCAGGATCATGCCGGGATCTACCCCGAACAGGTTGGGAACAAGCACTGTGCTGCCGAACATGGCGAACAAATGCTGAAGACTCAGGAGGAAACCCGGGCCCCAAGGGAGTCTTTCGTTAACTTGAATTTCGCGTTGCAATGGAGTTCACTTCTCTTTCTGATCTAATTTGATGTAAGCCTGGCGCTAAAAAACCGCCTTTACTAGATTAAATAGATCGGCGCCTTTTTACAACAACATTTTTGCGCGCGCCACAAAATTGTCTTTTCTTGTCCCTTTCCCTTACAGGAATACCACGCTATGGCAAGTGTTGACGTAATCCTCCGTAAGCGTCATAATTATAGACAACTTTAATCTGTGCGTAGTGCAGTTTGGAACATATGGAACCTGCAAATTCTGCACGGCTTGCGGGTTCATTTTATTATAGAAGGGAAACGGATACGACGAGAATGGGCATAGAGCAATTAACCGAAAAGGCCGGCGCCTATATAAAAGAAAAAGATCTTCTCCGCATCCGGGAAGCTTATGAGTTTGCCGATCAGGCTCATCACGGGCAGGTTCGGAAATCGGGGGAGCCATACATTCTGCATCCGCTGGCGGTCGCAGATATTGTCGTCAATATGCAAATGGATGTTATATCTATTATTGCAGCGCTGTTACACGATGTTGTAGAAGATACGACGGTGTCACTGGACCAGATTCGCGCGAAATTTGGCGATACCTGCGCAATGCTGGTGGATGGTCTGACCAAGCTGGAACGCATCCGGTTCCGCTCCAAGGAAGAGCAGCAGAACGAGAATTACCGCAAAATGTTCATCGCTATGGCTCAGGATATCCGGGTCATTGTGATCAAGCTGGCGGACCGTCTGCATAATATGCGCACGCTCAAGTACCAGTCGGAAGAGAGCCAGCGCCGAATTTCCTATGAGACTCTGGAGATTTTTTGTCCCATTGCAGACCGCTTGGGGATCTCTGCGATTAAATGGGAGATGGAGGATATTGCCCTCCGTTATCTGAATCCGCAGCAGTACTACCGGATTGCCAATCTTGTACACAAGAAACGGGCAGAACGTGAGCAGTTTATCGATAGCGTTATCGGGCGAATCCGCGCCAAGCTGGATGAAATGGGCATCGAAGGCGATCTTTCGGGACGTCCGAAGCATATTTACAGTGTCTATAACAAGATGAGCACCAAGAACAAGCAGTTCAACGAAATCTATGACCTGCTGGCCATCCGCATTATCGTCGACAATATTAAGGATTGTTATGCTACGTTAGGAATTATCCATACTCTTTGGAAGCCGATGCCTGGCCGGTTCAAGGATTATATCGCCATGCCCAAAGCGAATATGTATCAGTCTTTGCATACAACGGTAGTGGGTCCCGGCGGGGAGCCTACTGAAGTGCAGATCCGTACCTGGGAGATGCACCGCACTGCCGAATTCGGGATAGCCGCGCATTGGGCGTATAAGGAAGGCAGCAGCAACAATGTGAATCCGGAGAACCGGATGCCGTTCTTCCGCGAGATTCTGGAGCTGCAGCATGAAGCCAAGGATGCGGAGGAATTCGTGGAGTCGCTCAAAATGGACTTTTTCTCCGACCTCGTCTTCGTGTTCACGCCTAAGGGTGAGGTTGTAGAGCTGCCTGCAGGCTCTGTGCCGCTTGATTTCGCCTTCCGCATCCATACAGAGGTCGGCAACCGGACGATCGGCTCCAAGGTCAACGGGCGCATCGTACCGCTCGACCATAAGCTGAAGACCGGGGATATCGTGGAGATCCTGACCTCGAAGAACTCGTACGGGCCGAGCCGTGACTGGCTGAAGATTGCCCAGTCTTCACATGCACGCAGCAAGATTAAGCAATGGTTCAAGAAGGAGAAGCGGGAAGAGAACGTTGAAAAGGGCCGTGAAGCGATCGAACGCGAGCTGAAGCGCCTGAACGTGGAGATCTCTGACTGGCTGACGGAAGATAAATTGTCAGAAGCGGCGAAGAAATTTGCCTTTAATGATGTAGAGGATATGCTGTCCGCAGTAGGCTTTGGCGGAATTACGGCCGCGCAGATTGCCTCCAAGCTGACCGAGAAGCTGCGTAAGGACCAGGAAGAAGCTGCCGGTCATCTGGAGCTTACTTCTGAGATGAAGGAGATCAAGTCCAGCGGGGAGAAGCGCAATCAGCCGACCAACGGTGTGCGTGTCAAAGGGATTGATAATCTGCTTGTACGCTTCGCACGATGTTGTAATCCCGTGCCGGGCGACGATATTATCGGTTATGTAACCCGCGGACGCGGCGTATCCGTGCACCGTGAGGATTGTCCGAATATTCCGGGTGAAGGAGACGGGGAGGAATCAGCCCGTGTCATTGAAGTGGAATGGGAAGGCAGCATGGAAGCCAATTATAGCGTCGATATTGAGATTACGGGCCATGACCGCAACGGACTGCTGAATGAAGTGCTGCAGGCGGTATCGGAGAGCAAGACCAATATCTCGGCGGTTACGGGACGCTCTGACAAGAACAAGATGGCGATGATTCATATGACGATTCTGATCCGCAACACCGATCATCTGCAGTCTGTGGTGGATAAGGTCAAGCGCGTGAAGGATGTCTATACGGTTAACCGTATTATGCAATAAGGCTTGAAGGCAACAAGGCAAGGAGCTGAAGGATGGTATGAGAGTGGTTGTACAGCGCTGCAGGGATGCGAGTGTTACGGTGGACAGAACAGTGACCGGAGCGATTGGGGAGGGCCTGATGCTGCTGGTCGGCGTAACCCATGAGGATACGGAGAAGGATGCCAAGTATTTGGCTGATAAGGTAGCCGGACTGCGGATTTTTGAGGATGACGCCGGTAAAATGAACTTCAGCGTAACGGATGCCGGAGGCAGCGTCCTGTCCGTGTCCCAGTTCACCCTGTACGGGGACTGCCGCAAAGGGCGGCGGCCCAATTTCATGGCTGCGGCGGCTCCGGCAGAGGCCGAGCGGCTCTACGACTACTTCAACCAGGAGCTGCGCAGAGGAGGGCTTCAGGTGGAGACCGGTATTTTTGGAGCGATGATGGACGTCTCCCTGACGAATTGGGGACCGGTTACCCTGCTGCTGGACAGCCGGGGCTAGGCCTTGAATGAGGCGCAGCAGAGCGGGCTTAATATGCCGGTCTAATTTTACAGCTTGATGTGAGGACTCCACGTTGTGGGGTCTTTTTTGATATAGGATAGCGTTCTCCCCTGCTGGATAAACTAGTGATGAACGAATAATATTCACAAGTTGCGGGGAGCCAGTAGCATGAGACAATCACAGAAAGCGTGGATATGGAACAGTATACAGGGCCATACGGCGGGGTCGATGACAGAAGCTTCTGCAACGGCAAGGGGAGCCGGGGAGCAGAGGGATCTGCAGGTGCTGAAGGGAACAAGCCGCAATCTTCTGCCGCGAACGTAAGGAGTGCGGGGAAGGCGGCTTATTTCTCTGTTTTTTGGAGCGTACAAATGGTGTTTAGCCGGCGGGAATTCGCGAAACCTGTGAGGGCTCGTTAGAAAGCCGGGGAATGCGGGTAATAGAATGACGAGAACAGAATAGCGTAGAGAGGAGAAATTAATCTCAATGAGTAAAGTAGCATTTCTGCTCGCTAATGGTTTTGAAGATTCCGAAATGAAGGTGCCTTATGAAGAAGTACTGCAGGCAGGACATCAGGCAGAGATTATTGGTCTGAAGAAAAATGAGACCCTGCTCGGTAAAAAAGGCAGCGTGTCTTATGCCGCCGATAAAGCGGTCAGCGAGGTGAAAGCCGGAGAGTATGATGCTGTAGTCATCCCGGGCGGATCTTCGCCGGAGAACCTTCGTCTTGACCAGGATATCCTGCAATTTGTAAAAGATGCGGACAGTGCCGGCAAGCCTATAGCTGCTATCTGTCACGGGCCGCAGATTCTGATCAGTGCCGGTCTGGTACAAGGCCGCACGCTTACCTCCTATCCGCCGCTGAAGGATGATCTCATCAATGCCGGTGCGGAATTCAAGGATGAAGAGGTCGTCCTGGACGGCAATTATATTACTTCACGCACACCCAAGGATGAGCCCGCATTTGTGCGTGAGCTGCTTAAGGTGTTGTAATACATTTAAACAAACCACTGGGAGGGATTGACAATGACTAAAAGAATCCAAGCCTATTTCAGCACGGAAGATGCAGCGGAAGGTGCCAAGACTGCACTGATTCCATACGGTGTGGAAGGAATTGAAGTGTCGGCGCTGACAGATCCTCTGGATACGGGCGGAAACAACCGCCGCAATATTCTGATTCCGCTGGCTCCCTACAATACTTCGGCTACAGCTGCCGGAGGGGTCTACGCAGCAGGGGGCGCGACAGGGCCGCTTACCGGAGCAGCCATTGTGCCTGGAGTTACTGTTGATGATGATCTGGGCCGGACAGATGATGAACGTACGGCGGGAGAGGTTCACAGCGGCTCTGATTTGAAAAACAGCGATCTGGAGAACCTGCATTACGTCATGGATCTCAAAGTGGCCGAGAATCATTACAATGAGGTTGTTGAGGTTCTGCGCGGCAAGCAGGCCTATGTGGAGATTTTTGATTAAGCAGGAGGCCCTGCGTAGTCCGGATAACCAATTCAGCTCCAGTCCTCCCTCAGGGAGAGGCTGGAGCTGTTTATTTACCCGCAGGGCAGCGGAAACTGCATGAATTCTCTAGACAGGGAATAGGGTTGTAGTGTAACCTGTTGTGTAGGGTTTAGACACAGGCATGGACCACTCAATAAAACGCTTTCTTTTCTGTAATGCAACTGTAATATTACATTCATGATTCCTTAATATAGCGTGTTTATAATAGAAGCATGACCCCCTTTTTTATAATATATGATGATGGACCTGCAGCAATCGGCTGCAGGTCATTTTTTTTGAAATCTAAGAATTTACATGCTTCGCGCTATAAATTATCCTCATATTTCTCGCTGAAACGGTTCTGTCCTTATACAAGGACAGCAAAGCTGTTTCCACTTGTTTACAATATCAGAATCTACATGTTTCGGGGTCCCCGCAAAGTACCTGAGTCATCTATCTACGCCAAAGCCCCACTTTGTGGGGGTATTTTAGAGGGGGTTTGTGACTTATTGCTACTGTGGCGGGCATGCTTGGAGCAGAAGGGCGTCAGTAATCGGCAGCGTGAAGCAGACCGTGTAGCGGATCGTCTAGCGGACCGTGAAGCGGACTGAGAAGCCCTTATTTTCCATAAAAGCTTACGCTAGAGGATGAAACGGACTGAGATTCCGTTATCTTGTTCATTCCAGCTCGAAATGAGGCATCTCTGGACACATAACGGAATCTCTGTCCTCCTGGCTGGCAGGTAATCCTGAGGAGCCGCGCCCAGTTCTTGCGCAGGCCATGTGCGCTTGCACAGCTCCGGCTGATTCACCCTGGCTGCGAGCCGGGATACGTAACTCAGCTCAATTCAATTCAATTCATTCCTTGACTTTAGCGCAGTGGTTCAGTAGAATCTAACAATATACGGTATGTTATATTGTTTTGATGACGGGACCAAGTAATCCGTAACCCACAACCCCAGAGAGGAATCCCGCTGATCCGGCGGCTGTCCAAGTGAAGGACGGCAACACCTGATCCGCACGGCTGTAAGGATTCTGTTGATGAACGGATGAATGACCTCCCCGAGAACGCACGGCGAAAGCAGGCAGCAGCAGGTTGCCCAGAGTCAGTAGCCGATTGCGCGTAGGCGGGCGTTAACCGCTTAGAGCGGATTTGGAGCAGCGCAGCTGCTTAAGTCCGGAATGTGGGTGGTACCACGGGTGAATTATTGGTTATGATAATCCCTCGTCCCTGTTTGTAATTAAACAGGGCGGGGGATTTTTTGTTGTTTTTAGAAGCAGAGACAATGGGTTCCATGAGGAGTAAGAGGGGTTATTTTCAGGAGGGATAGGCTGTGGCTAAAGAAAGATTCGAGAAACCAACCGGTACGCAGGATGTGCTTCCGGGTGCAGTGGAGAAATGGCAGTACGTTGAGGGCAAAGCAAGAGATCTCTGCCGCCGCTTCAACTACCGGGAGATCCGCACACCGCTGTTCGAGCACACCGGGCTGTTTGAGCGTGGTGTAGGCGAGACAACGGATATTGTAGAAGGGGAAATGTATACCTTCAAGGACAAAGGCGACCGCGATCTGGCACTGCGTCCCGAAGGGACTGCAGGCGTTGTACGCGCGTATGTGCAGAACAAGCTGTATGGTGAGCCGGATGTCAGCAAGCTGTATTATATCGGCCCGATGTTCCGCTACGAACGTCCGCAGGCAGGCAGATACCGCCAGTTCCACCAATTCGGCATTGAAGCCTTCGGTGCAGTGGACCCGGCAATCGATGCGGAAGTGATTTCGCTCGGGTACCAGTTCTATCTTGATCTGGGGCTGAAGGATGTCAGAGTGGAGCTGAATTCCGTGGGCAACGCGCCTAGCCGCGCGGCTTACCGCGAGAAGCTGCTGGACTTCCTGAGACCGATGAGAGAGAGCCTGTGCAGCGACTGCCAGCGCCGGATGGAGCGTAATCCGCTGCGCGTGCTGGACTGCAAGGTCGATCAGGATAAGTTCGGCGGTGCCCCGTCTATTCTGGACAGTCTGGATGAAGAGTGCACAGAGCATTTTGCCAAGGTAAAGGGCCATTTGGACGTGATGGGCGTGGAGTACAGCATTAACCCCCGTCTGGTACGCGGCCTGGATTATTACACGCATACAGCGTTTGAGTATAAAGCGGCAGGCATCGGCTCCATCGACACGGTGGGCGGCGGCGGCCGGTATAACGGCCTGGTGGAAGAGATCGGCGGACCGGATCAGCCGGGTATCGGTTTCGGGATCGGCCTTGAGCGTATTCTGCTGATTCTGGAGAATCAGGGGGTAGAGCTGGAAGCAGTGAAGCCGCTGGATGTGTACTTTGTCGCACTCGGTGAAGCCGCAGATCTGGAGATCACGAAGCAGCTGTTCCATCTGCGCAGCCTGGGCTTCTCCGCAGAACGCGATTACCTGGGGCGGAAGATGAAGGCACAGATGAAGTCGGCGGACCGCATGTCGGCCCGGTATACGGCGATTCTTGGCGAAGATGAGCTGAACAGCGGCGTTATCGCCCTGAAGTCGATGGAAACCGGCGAGCAGCGGACCGTTAAGCTGGAAGAGCTGGCGCAGGCGTTGAGTTAGGATTTAAGTATGGATGTATCCGCAAGTAAGCTGCAGTCAGCACATGTAATTTTAACCATGAAGGGGTAGGATAAGAGATGACCAGAAGCCATAACTGTGGACAATTAACAACGGCGAGCATCGGCGAGACAGTAACACTGAACGGTTGGGTACAGACCCGCCGTGACCTTGGGGGCGTACTGTTTATTGACCTGCGCGACCGCACAGGGATTGTACAGATTGTATTCAACCCCGACTATTCCGGAGAAGCGCTGCAGATTGCCGATAAGGTGCGCAGTGAATACGTGCTTGCCGTAACGGGTAAAGTGGTTAAACGGGATGATGAAACCATCAACCGCAACCTGCCGACCGGCGAGATTGAAGTCCAGATTACAGATATTGAAGTATTGAATGCTGCCAAGACGCCTCCGTTCTTCATCGAAGACGGTGTGGAAGTGGATGAATCGCTGCGGATGAAATACCGTTACCTGGATCTGCGCCGTCCGGAAATGCACAAGACGCTGCTGCTCCGTTCGAAAGCGGCGAAGATCTTCCGTGACTTCCTGGACAGCGAAGGCTTCATCGATGTGGAAACTCCGATTCTGACCAAAAGCTCACCGGAAGGCGCACGTGATTATCTCGTGCCAAGCCGTGTGCATGAAGGGGAATTCTTCGCGCTTCCGCAGTCACCGCAGATCTACAAGCAGCTGCTGATGGTCGGCGGCATCGAGCGTTATTACCAGATGGCACGCTGTTTCCGCGATGAGGATCTGCGTGCAGACCGCCAGCCGGAATTCACCCAGTTCGACATCGAGACCTCCTTCATGCCGCAGGATGAATTGCTGTCCATGATGGAAACTCTGATGCAGCGCCTGCTGAAGGAAACCATTGGTGTTGAGGTTGCTACTCCGTTCCAGCGGTTGACCTATGCCGAAGCTATCGGCAAATACGGCTCGGACAAGCCTGACCTGCGGTTTGGCCTGGAGCTGATAGAGATGAACGATATCGTTGCTGCCAGCGGTGTGAAGGTGTTCGCCTCCGTGATCGAAAAAGGCGGAGAAGTGAAATGCCTTAACGCCAAGGGCTGCGGTACTTGGACCCGTAAGGAAATTGATGATCTAGGACCTTACGCTGCACGTTACGGCGCCAAGGGCCTGGCCTGGATTCAAGTCAAAGACGGCGAGTTCAAAGGACCGATTGTGAAGTTCTTCTCCGAAGAGGAAATTGCCGCCGTGAAGGAACGCACGGGTGCTGAAGAAGGCGACCTTCTGCTCTTCTCCGCTGACACTAAGAAGGTCGTTGCGGATGTACTCGGCGCACTCCGCCTGAAGATCGGCCGTCAGCTTGGCCTCATCGACGACAGTGTGTTCAAGTTCGCCTGGGTTACAGAATTCCCGCTGCTCAGCTATGACGAAGACCAGAAGCGTTACATGGCGGAGCATCATCCGTTCACACGCCCGATGGATGAAGACCTCCATCTCTTCGATACAGATCCGGGTGCGATCCGTGCGCAGGCTTATGACATCGTGCTTAACGGTTACGAGGTGGGCGGCGGCTCCCAGCGTATCTATAAACGTGAGGTTCAGGAGAAAATGTTCGAGGCACTGGGCTTCACACCGGAGCTGGCCCATGAGAAATTCGGTTACCTGATGGATGCCTTCGAATACGGAACGCCTCCGCATGGGGGAATCGCGTTTGGCTTCGACCGTCTGATTATGCTGCTGGCAGGCCGCACGAACCTGCGTGAGACGATTGCCTTCCCTAAGACAGCAAGTGCAACCGACCTGCTGATGGATGCTCCGGCACCTGTAGATGCTGCACAGCTCGAGCAGCTGCATATCAAGCTGGCGCCAAAACCGGAAAAAGAAAAGAAATAAAACATAAATGGCTGACGGGGCATAGGGCGGACTTAAGCGGCTATGCCCCGCAGGCTTGCTAAAGGAGGCTGACATCATGCTGAATCAGTTCTCACGTACGGAACTGGCGATCGGACCGGAAGGTCTCGAGATCATGAAGAACAGCACAGTGGCTGTGCTGGGGATTGGCGGAGTGGGCGCCATGGCTGTAGAGGCCCTCGCCCGTACCGGTATCGGACGCATCATCCTGATTGATAAGGATTCCGTCGATATTACCAATATCAACCGCCAGATCCATGCGCTGACGACGACCATCGGCCAAAACAAAACCGATCTGATGGTAGACCGCGTCAAGCTGATCAACCCGGATTGCGAAGCGATTGCCCTAAACATGTTCTATACCGAAGAGACCTATGAGGAGCTGTTCAAATACAAGCTGGATTATGTCATTGACGCTTCGGATACGATTATCTACAAAATTCATCTGATCAAGGAATGTCTGACCCGGAAGATCCCGATGATCTCCAGCATGGGAGCGGCGAATAAGATGGACCCGACCCGTTTCCAGGTGGCCGATATTTCCAAGACGAGTATGGACCCGATTGCGCGGGTGATCCGCACAAAGCTGCGCAAGGAAGGGATCAAGAAAGGCGTTAAGGTAGTATTTTCAACCGAAAAGCCTGTGAAGCCGCGTGAGGATGTCACCGAGCAGATTGTTCCCGCCAATGCGCCGGACCGGCGTAAGGCGAAGCAGCCTCCGGCCAGTACGTCCTTCGTGCCTCCGGTAGTTGGTCTGATTATGGTTAGTGTTACGGTACGTGATTTGCTGGAGACCGGCGGCATCACGTTTGAATGAGGGTTTGACAGGATTCAAGGGCGTGCAGCTGATTCCCCGCTGCATGCCCTTTTATTGCTGCCTGGAGCAGCATACCGGTGAGATGGCTGATTACAGACCAGACAAGCCGGGTAATAGCCAGCGGAACTTAACATCATAATATAAGAAAACTTAAGATGGAGCAGTGGGCTGCGGCATTATTGCAGCTTCTTGTATAACATTCTTAAGTTCACGTTCTCTAGTGGAGGTTTTTAGATGAAATCGAATTTTTGGCGGGATAGCGTGGGACTTGCGCCGGGCGACAACTGGAAACGGGAGTGGGCGGCAGGCATCCTATCGTATTTCGCTTCGGTATATATTGTTATGGTCAATGCAGCGATTCTGCATGATGCAGGAATGCCGCTGCGGGCGGGAATGGTGGCCACACTGCTGACAGCGATTACAGGCTGTCTGCTAATGGCTTTTGGCGGCAAAACGCCGATTATCGTCGTCCCGGGCATGGGCATCAATGCCTTTTTCACCTATACATTGGTGCATTCTATGAAGCTGGATTGGCGTGAGGCGCTTGCCGTTGTTGTGGTGACGGGTGTGCTGTTCGCCATTGTAGCGTTCACTTCGCTCTACCGCATACTGAGTGATGCCATACCCCATAATCTGCAGCATGCGATAACTGTCGGAATCGGTCTGTTTCTGACGTTTATCGGCCTGCAAAAAAGCGGGATTGTCATTGCCCATGCCACGACATTTGTCGCCATCGGGCATTTCAGCGATCCTGCCGTCATTACCTCGGTGGTGACGCTGCTGCTCGCCCTGGTCCTGTTCATCCGCGGCACGCGCGGCGGCCTGCTGATCAGCATGCTGGCGGGGACAGGCCTGGCCTACCTGCTGGGAGCGGCTCATGCGCCTGAGAATACCGAATCCGGACATGTGTTCAGCGGATATGGCGATGTGTTCGCCAGTATGCAATGGAGCGGCTTCATCAGCCTCGTCTTTTGGATTGCCGTATTCCTGCTGCTGCTGATCGTTGTCTTCGAGAACATCGGCCTGATCTCCTCCCAGACACTGATGATAGGCCGTCCGGAACGCTTCAAAAGCAGTCTGCGGGCGCTGTCCATAGCCAACATCGCAGCAGGTCTGTTCGGCAGCAGTCCCGTAGTAGCCGCTGCCGAATCTACAGCCGGCATCGCTGCCGGCGGACGCTCCGGCTTCACCTCACTCGTCACCGGTCTCTTGTTCGGGGCGACGTTCCTGTTCATTCCGCTGCTGGCTTATGTGCCGGACAGCGCAATTGCGCCGATTCTGATCGTGATCGGCGGACTGATGGTCCAGAGTGTGCGCGAGATGGATCTCAGCGACATGACGGAGCTGTTCCCCGCGTTTCTGATTATGGTGATGATTCCATTCACCTACAGCATCGTGGACGGGATGGCGTTTGGGTTCATCACTTACCCGGTTGTGAAGCTGGCTACAGGCAAAGGCAAGGATGTCCCGCCGGCGCTGTACGGCATTGCCGGGCTGTTCGTAGCGAACTTTGTGCTCCATGCGCTGATGGGCTAAATGCGCCTCATATAGGGCAGGTGAGCCGTTCTATACGGCAGTTTGAAATATATGGCTTTCCCTGTCCTCTTGTGATATGATGTACTGCTCACATCACTTAAGGTGCATGCTTCCGGAGCGAGTTTTGCTCGGAGAGATTCAGGAAGCTAATGCCCGCATAACTTTTAGGAGGTAACTGAAATTGGAAGACAACTTTCAAAGTGCCTATCAAGAGGAAGAAGACAGGCTGAACCATGCGCTTATAGAGATTGACTCTACCCTTGAGCGGTTGCGCAGCACTCCGGTGTACACGGGACACGAGTATACGGAGCAAGTGCTGGAGGACTCCAGGGAACAGAAGCGCAAAGATCTTGCCAAGCTTAGGCAGGAGCCTTATTTCGGACGGCTTGATTTTCAGGGCAATGACGAGGAAGAACGCAAGGCACTTTATATTGGTAAAATCGGCGTAGACCGTGAGCAGGTAAGCGACCGTCCGCTGGTCATTGACTGGCGGGCACCGGTGGCAAGCCTGTTCTATTCGTTTACAGGAGGGACAGAAGCGGCCTCCTATGAAGCACCGGAAGGGCTGATTGAAGGGCTCGTCTACCTCAAACGCAACGTGGTCATCCGCAAGCAGATTCTGGAGCGGGTTGCGGATACGTATAACCGCGACAGTGATGCGCCGGCGGTGTCGGATGAATTCCTGGTGTACCGGCTCGGTGAGAACAAGGACAACCGGCTGCGTGATATCGTCTCGACGATCCAGGAGGAGCAGGACAAGATTATCCGGGCAGCGAAGAACACGGCGCTGATTATTCAAGGGGTGGCGGGAAGCGGTAAAACCACCGTCGCGCTGCACCGGCTGGCTTTTTTATTGTATCAATACAAGGATCAGGTCTCGGCGGAGAAAATGATTATTTTCGCTCCGAACCGGATGTTCCTGGATTATATTTCAGATGTGCTGCCGGAGCTCGGTGTCGGCAATATTGCCCAGAGCACCTTCCCGGACTGGGCGGCGGGTGTGCTGGGTGTGACTCTGCCGGAGCAGGACGCTTCGGAAACGATGAACCGCTGGTTCGAAACAGCAGGAGCGATGCCCGTCATTACGGAAGAGACCCCGGGACGCTTCAAAGGCTCCACGGTGCTGATGAGCGTCATTGAATCCAGCATTAAGCTGCTGGAGACCAGCGCCGTGCCTGAAGGAGATTTCAGCCCGTGGGACGGGGCTGTGCTGCGCCGCTCGATGATTCTGCGCTGGCATAATGAAGAATACGCTCCGTATCCGCCGGCCAAACGCAAGGAACGCGTGATGGCGCGGATTCACCGCTGGATCGAGATGGAGCTGAAGAAGAGCCCGTCGGCCGCTGCGCTGAAGGACCGCAAGAAAAAAGGCGCAGCCCGCGAGAAGGCGTACAGCGCCAAGTGGCCGAAATATGAGCCGCTGGCCATCTACAAGCAGATATTCCGTGCGGCGAAGACTCCGGAGGACTGGCCGGCTGAGGCGCCGGAAGAAATTCCTCAGGCTGTACTGAAGGAAACGGTGAAAGAGCTGAAGAAAGGCATTTTGCGTGAAGAGGATCTTCCGCCGCTGCTCTATATTCATTATCTTTTGAACGGCAATGAGGGAACCGAACGCTTCGACCATATCGTCATTGATGAAGCGCAGGACTTCTCCCCGTTCCAGATCGCCGTGCTGGATCTGTACGTGAAGGGACACTCCTTCACCATTCTGGGTGACTTATCCCAGGGGATTCATGCCTACAAAGGGGTACATGAGTGGAATGAGATGCAGTCGCTGTTTGCCGGGGAGTATACAGCGTATCATGCGCTTACCCGCAGCTACCGTTCAACGATGGAGATTATTGAATTCGCCAACGGGATCCTGTCCGCCGGCGTCGGCAGCGCGCTGCTGGCCGTGCCGGTCTTCCGCAGCGGTAATCCTGTGCGGCTGATTTCCTATGAGGATGCGCAGCCGGAACCGGCTACAGGCGGCAGCCAGCGGCTCAGCGCTGTCAGAAGCGCCCTGTCGTCGCTCTCCGGGCGCGAATACCGCACAGTGGCTGTATTGACCCGCAGCCTGCGGGAAGCCGCTGAGCTGTACGCTGAGCTTGCCGGACAGTTCGAGGATATTCATCTCATTGACGGCAGCATCACCGAATACCGCGGCGGCTTGTCCGTACTGCCCGTATATTTGTCCAAGGGACTGGAGTTCGATGCCGTCATCCTGGCGGATGCGGACATTGCGCACTACGGAGAGGCAGCCTGGGATGCCAAGCTGATGTATGTAGGTTGTACACGCGCCCTGCATGAGCTGTGGCTATTGCATGACGGCGGTCTTCCGCATTACGTACAGCTGCTTGGAGACGAGACGGTCTCCGGCTGGCCGGTACCTGAAGGGAATTAAGGTTTACATTATCTTGGGCAAGGGCAGCCCTGTTTTGGAATGGGATAGAGGGTTGCGCTTGGTGAGAACACTCCGCAAACGGAACGTTGTTCCAATCGCTGCCCAATCCAGATTTTTTAAATTCCCTTAGCGGTGAAAATTCGGGCACATGGCGACCGCTAACGCTTTATCCGCGGGTCGTCCGGTCCGATCCGCTATTTAAGCGGGAAACGTATATGCAATCTAAAAAAACGCAAAAAAGAAACCTCTCTTTGGCGAAATGTATTAACCATTTCAAAAGAGAGGTTTTTTTGCGTGCTGAATGAGCAAATGAGGAGCATTAGTGCTCCTGAATTCACTGGAAGCGGGCCAATTGAGCAAATGAGGGGCATTAGTGCCCCTGAATTCGGTGGATACGGGCCAAATGAGCAAATGAGGAGCATTAGTGCTCCTGAATTCACTGGAAGCGGGCCAATTGAGCAAATGAGGAGCATTAATGCCCCTGAATTCACTGGAAGCGGGCCAAATGAGCAAATGAGGAGCATTAGTGCTCCTCATTATGCCGGATGCCGCCAGAAGTAGGCGAATGGAGAATGTGATGTTGGTCTGTTTGCGGACCGTCCGCCCAAGCAGCCGGTGATAGTTACCCGGAAGTTCTTAAGCCTTGCCCTTCGGCTCAAAGTGGAACCGTTCCACCTGTCCCTGCATATCCGAAGCCATGGCGGAGAGCGCAGCGGAGGATGAAGTGATCTCCTCCATGGAAGCAAGCTGCTCTTCTGTCGCCGCTGTTACACTCTGGAAGGATTCCAGCGCGGCCTGGGCGATCTTGGCCATCTCCTGAACAGACGCTGCTACTTCTGCGCTGCTGGCTGACATTTGCTCGGTAATCGCGGATACTTCATGAATTTGCTCGCCTACATGCCGGGTGGACTGCTCGATCTGGTGGAAGGCCTCGCTGGCTTCCTGTGTAAGCGCCATTCCCTGCTCCACATCTCCAACCACTTTATGCCGCATCACATCATAGGCGCTGGCAATCAGGTCCACCATCTCAGAGATGGTCTCCTGGATTTGTCCTGCACTGACATTGGAAGCTTCGGACAGCTTGCGCACTTCACCGGCGACTACAGCGAAGCCTCTGCCATGTTCTCCGGCCCGTGCAGCCTCAATGCCGGCATTCAGCGACAAGAGATTGGTCTGCTTGGCAATGGCAGAGATGGCCGTACTGGTGTCCGCCACCTTGGCACTTAATCCGTTAAGCTCAGCAATCAGCGTGCCGGACTGATGTACGGATTCGCGGATCGTCTTCATCTGTTCTCCGACATGCTGCATCTTGGCGCTGCCGGTGGAGACATCCTGTTCCGTCTGTACTGCGGCGCCCACTATCATCTCTGAGGCGGAGGCGATTTTTTGAATGCCGGTTGACATTTCATCCATCGTTATAGCCACTTCGGCGGAAGCATAAGCCTGGGTTTCCACACCACGGGTGGATTCCTCGACCAGCTCAGTCACATATTCGACCGCTTTGCTGTTCTCGCCGGTGCTGGCTGTCAGCTGTTCACTGGCTGCCGCCAGGTGGCCTGACGTTTCAGCGACCTCCTGAACCATTTTGCGCAGGGAAGACACCATCGCATTATAATTGCCGGCAAGCTGACCGATCTCATCCTTGCGGTTCGTTTCCACGGACTCATCCAGATAACCCTCGCTTACCCGTTTGGCCGAACGGTTCAAGCGTTCCACAGCGCCGGTAATGCGGCGGATGATAAGGAAGGTTACGATCGAAGCAAGCAGCAGGGAGACGACAAGCACGATACCTGACTTGTACAGAATCGGGTATACAGCCTTGGTGTATTCATTCTCCGGCAGCACACCGGCCATTTTGAATCCGGTCAGCTCGTTCGTAATGTAGAAGCCGTCCATTTGTGTATTGGCTGTATCGTCCTTGTAAGAGATTTTGCCTGCCGGGCCTTTACCCATTTCAGCCAGCATCTGGCTTGTTGCATCAGAAGCCACCTCCATGGTAGGGTGATAGATCACCTTGTTATTGCCGTCTAGAATATATACATAACCGCTGTCGCCCAGACTGACATTTTTGGTCAGCTCCATAAGCTCGTTCATGCTGATGCTGATGGTAACGGCACCCTTGCCGTCCGGAAAAGCCCTGGAAACCGGCAGAATGTAGCTGTTCGTCACTTTGGAGAAAATCGGATCAATAACCGATGTGGTCTCCGGTGATTTTAGAGCGTCTATGTACCAGTCCCGGATGCGGGGATCATAATCCTGCTGCTCTGAATCCGGAGCGAACATGTATTTACCTTCATCGTTGCCCAGAGCTACGATATCCACTTCAGGATGCTCCAGCTTGAATTTGTCGATCAGGCTGCGTACTTTTGCAGTATCGCTGGTGAGATCGGCGGCACTAATCTGGTAAGCAAGCTCATTCACACCTGCGCTCTCCAGCTGGATTAATTGCGAAAGGGTTTTATCGAGAATATGAATGCTTGAGTTTGTGGTCTCTTCCATCTTGGAGCGCAGTGCCGACTCTGAGGTTTCTGTGGATATGACAACCAGGGCAAGGGAGGGGAGCACAATGGCTATGATGATTAGCAGCATGAGTTCCGTTCTGAGCTTGGTGATGTGAAGTACACGCTTTAAAGGATTCCGTGGGGTTGTCATAGAAGGTTCCTCCTGAATTTCTGAATGGATGGGGTTAAATTAATTTCCATATCTCGAAGTAAATAGATAATTTAATATATATTTCGACACTAATCGACTAAAAAATTAGTTTTTCGTCAAAATTTTTTTGGCTAAAATTACCGCTATGCATTCCTCCTGAAAGTTATGATTAACGTGAGCTCAAGGTGGAGAACGATTATAACTATTCTTGAACTTGTAACCCGCGGATACCTGTGGCTTAATAATAAGTGTCCGGCCGGGCAAGATTACTTCTGGAAGGAGGCTGATGGCAATGTTTTCAGAATACGAGGTGGTTTCCGTCTAAGACGGAAGCCTGTTTAAGGGGAGGCCGCGAGGCCTCCTTATGTATAGATAGCGGCTATATATTTCAGGCTTAGCTAAAATATATAGAAGTACACTGACAAACCACTGATAGATTACTGATAAACAATGAATGTAGACGCTAACCGCAGGGTTTAATATAATGAATTTAGGTTATTTACCAAATTTGAGGAGAAGAAAGGAGGCAGGTGGCATGATTATCAAGAACAGCGCAGTGATCGGACTTAACGGAACACACCTGTTGAAGGAGGAACCAGAACGTGAGTTACGTAAATGGAAAGGATGTGCTCCCCCCGGGATTGCTCGAAGAGCTACAGGGCTACATCCAGGGTGAATTGCTATACATCCCGAAGAAGACGGAAGAGCGGGTACGATGGGGCGAGAACAGCGGCTCCCGGCAAGAAATTGCGAACCGCAATGAAGAGATCTTCTGTAGTCACAGCAGTGGCTGCTCGGTGAACGAGCTGCAGAAGAGATATCATTTATCCGAAGAAAGCATCCGCAAAATCATTTCAAAAATGCGGCTGGCACTGAACAGCTAGCCTGAATATTTGAAACAGCCCCACAACATATAAGTTCTAAGAATAGAACAAAGAGCATGCTCCCGCCGGTGATGGCGAGGTCATGCTCTTTTTAATGAAAGCTGCGGGTATGGTATGATAGAAGGCAGCCAGTTATTTCTATCGAAGAAATAGCGAAATACCAGATTACTAGCAAGGAAGTGGAGTTATGGATTTATTCTCGCTGGGTGAGGATAACGGGAACGGACGGCTGCTTGCAGACCGGATGCGGCCCGTGAATCTCGATGAATATATTGGACAGGAGCATATTGTAGGCCGCGGCAAGCTGCTGCGCAGAGCCATAGAGGCCGATCAGGTGTCTTCCATCTTGCTGTACGGGCCTCCGGGCTGCGGCAAAACAACCTTGGCTCATATCATATCGCATCATACCCAAGGTGAATTTGTTCGGCTGAACGCGGTGGAAGCCTCGGTGAAGGATGTCCGCGAGGTTATTGAACGCGCCCAGAGCAACAAGGCGCTGTACGGCTCGAAGACCATTCTGTTTCTGGACGAGGTCCACCGCTTCAACAGCTCCCGCCAGGATGCGCTGCTGCCGGCAGTGGAGAAGGGGACGATTACCTTCATCGGCGCCACGACGGAGAATCCGTTCCATTATGTGAACGGGGCGCTTATGAGCCGCTCCACGCTGTTCCAGCTGGAGTCCCTGACCAGTGAGCATAGCCTGATTGCCATGAAGCGGGCGCTCGCCGATGAGCAGCGGGGCCTGGGGTTCATGGATCTGAAGGCGGATGAGGACGCGCTGCAGCATATCGCCACGATGGCTAACGGCGATATCCGCCGCGCCTTGAACGCGCTGGAGCTGGCGGCGATGACCACTGCCCCGGAGAGTGACGGCAGCGTGCATATCACGCTGGAGGTGGCCGAGGAGTCGATCCGCCGGCCGATTGTCAAAGCGGACGAGTCTACGCAGTATGATGTGCTGTCCGCTTTTCACAAAAGCATCCGCGGCTCCAGCGACGCCGCCCTGTTCTGGTTCCTCTACGCCGTGGAGAAGCTCGGCATGGATCCGATGACCTTCATCCGCCGTCTGATCGCCGCGAGCAGCGAGGATATCGGCCTGGCTAACCCGCAGGCGATGGTTCAGGCTGTCAGTGCGCTGGATGCCTACCGCAACAACGGCTGGCCGGAGGCGAAGCTGAATATCGCACAGGCAATCCTGTTTGCGGTGGAGAGCCCGAAATCAAACGGCGTGGTAATGGCAATCGCGAACGTTATGGATAGCCTGGAGGATCTGAAGTCGGCTGAGGTGCCGCTGCATTTGCGGGATACGCATTATAAAGGCGCAGCCCAGCTGGGGCATGAGGGATACCAGTATCCCCATAATTTCCCCGGCCATTATGTGAAGCAGGACTATCTTCCGAAGGCGATCTCCCGGAGAGTGTTCTATCAGGCGACCGAGCAGGGCAACGAGGCGAAGATCCGCCATAACCAGCAGCTGCGGCGCGGGCAATAGCGCTCCACTCAGATGCATGGGAAGACCAATAAAGGAAGAGAAGTAAAGTGAGACCACCGCATGCACTCAACTGCGGTGGTCTTTTGCTTGCGTATCGGCGTGCACCTGAAGCACGTTAGGCATTTTTTTCGGTTGATGAAACGGCAAATATGATAAAAATGGAAATTTTTTGACAAAACGAGTCTGTTTTCGGTGGATATAATTGTAAATATATAGAATTAAATTACTTTATGTGGTATATGTGTAGATAGGGAGATTATTTCCTTAATTTGTAAGTGGGGGTGGAGGATGGAGTGTACTGAATAGAATGTCTTATGAAATGTCTTCAATGGACGCTGGGGAGGTATCTGCGCGTGAGTCACCCGATCGGGCTGAAACGTAAGAATCGAAGGGAGATGAGTTAAGGTGAAGCAAACGAGACGGAAGACAGGCTGTATCGCAGCACTGAGCTTAATGCTAACCTGCACTATTGCTTCAGGGACTGTTATTCATCCGCAAGTCAGCAAAGCTGCAACCGCAGGGATTAATTATGCAGAGGCACTGCAGAAATCTATCTATTTCTATGAGACACAGCGGTCGGGTGATCTGCCGGCGAACAATCGTGTGGAATGGCGGGGCGATTCGGGGCTGCAGGACGGTGCGGATGTCGGCCACGATCTGACGGGAGGCTGGTATGACGCAGGGGATCATGTTAAATTCGGATTTCCTATGGCGTACACCTCCACCATGCTGGCATGGTCGGTCTATGAATACAAGGATGGATACGTGCAATCGGGGCAGCTGGATGAGATTCTGGACAATATCCGCTGGGCAACAGACTATTTTGTGAAAGCGCATACGGATCCTAATGAGCTGTGGGGACAGGTCGGCAACGGCACGGCGGATCATAACTGGTGGGGACCGGCGGAGGTCATGCAAATGGCACGTCCATCCTACAAGATTGATGCTGCGCATCCCGGCTCTGATCTGGCAGCGGAGACCGCTGCTGCGCTTGCCTCAGCTTCCATTATTTTCAGGGATTCGGATGCCGCTTATGCGGACAAGCTGCTGCTGCATGCCAAGCAATTATACAATTTTGCCGATACGTACCGCGGGGCTTACTCCGATACAATCACTGATGCCAAGCAGTATTACAATTCGTGGAGCAGCTACGCCGATGAATTAAGCTGGGGTGGTGTCTGGCTGTACTTAGCGACCGGCGAGCAGACCTATCTGGATAAGGCTACTGCCGCCAGCAATCTGTGGGGCACGAACCAAGCCGGAGATTGGGGTTATCAATGGACCCAATCCTGGGATGACAAGCACTACGGTGCACAACTCCTGCTGTCCCGCATTACGGGTGATCCCAAATTCATTCAATCCACTGAACGGAATATGCAGTTTTGGACCACCGGAGTGAACGGTACCTCTGACCGGGTAGCTTATACTCCTGGGGGGCTGGCCCATCTGGACCAATGGGGGGCGCTGCGGTATGCGGCCAACCAGGCATTCATGGCCTTTGTCTATGCGGACTGGGTTTCAGATCCGGTGAAGAAGAACACCGCCCAGACCTTTGCGGAGCGGCAGATTACCTATATGCTGGGCGATAATCCGCGCAATAGCAGCTATGTGATTGGCTTCGGCGCAAATTCGCCCCAGCATCCCCATCACCGCACCTCACACGGCTCTTGGAGCGACAGCCAGACGACTCCTGCGAACCACCGGCATGTGCTGTACGGCGCACTGGTCGGAGGACCTTCCAAGACAGACAGCTACACCGATACAATCAGCGATTATGTCTCCAATGAGGTTGCAACCGATTACAATTCAGCCTTTACCGGCGCTTTGGCCAAAATGATGCTGCTCCACGGGCAGGGCCAGCAGCCGCTTGTGAATTTCCCGCCGGCCGAAACGCGTGAGGATGAAATGTTCACCGAGACCTCTGTGAACGCCAGCGGCAGCAATTTTGTGGAAATCCGTGCGCTGCTCAATAACCGCTCCGGGTGGCCTGCCCGCTCCAGCAGTCAAATGTCCTTCAACTACTATATGGACATAAGTGAGGCTGTGGCTGCAGGGTATGGACCAGCAGATATCACCGTCAAGGCGGGAGGCTACAATCAGGGGGCAACCGTCTCGCAGCTGCTGCCTTATGATGAAGCGAATCATATCTACTACACCAAAGTAGATTTCTCCGGCACACCGATTTATCCGGGCGGACAATCCGCTTACCGCAAGGAGGTCCAGTTCCGGATTGCCGGGCCGCTGAACACCACCTTCTGGGACAACAGTAATGACTTCTCGTTCAAGGGAGTGGCTCCAGGTGCTTCCTCGGCGACGAAGAATCCGTATATTCCGGTATTTGATGCGGGTGTCAAGGTGTACGGGGAGCTGCCTCCCGGCGGCGGAACCCCCGGTGAACCCCAGGTTCCGGGCCGTCCGTCCGGCCTGCAGGCGGTACCCGGCAATGCCAGCGTGGCCTTGAGCTGGAATGCGGTCAGCGGTGCTTCCCAGTATACGGTCAAGCGCTCTCTGGTGAGCGGCGGACCGTACACGGTGATTGGCACGGCAAACGGAGCCGTCTACAGCGACAGCGGGCTGACGAACGGAGTGGACTACTATTACGTGGTGACCGCATCGAACAGTGTGGGGGAGAGTACGGCGTCTGCACAGGCTACGGCCCGGCCGCGCGAGACCACCCCGCCGGTTACTGGAGCTTTGCGTGTACAGTACCGCACCAATGACACAAGTCCCGGCGATTCGCAGATCCGCAGCCAGTTCCGGATTGTCAACACAGGGACCGAGACCATTGCACTCAGTGGTCTGAAGCTGCGCTATTATTACACCGTGGACGGGGACAAGCCGCAGGAATTTCACTGTGACTACGCTGTTGTCGGCAGCGGCAACCTGAGCGGAAGCTTTGTGAAGCTGGACGCGCCGGTATCCCTGGCGGATTCTTATGTGGAGATTTCCTTTGCCGCAGGGGCAGGAAGCCTGGCTCCGGGGGCGGATAGCGGGGAGATTCAGGTGCGGTTCAACAAGACCGACTGGACGGCCTACAATGAGAGCAATGACTATTCCTATGGAGGAACCCAGCAGACCTTCGCGGATTGGGAGAAAGCTACACTTTACCGTGCAGGAACGCTTGTGTGGGGCTTGGAACCATAAATCATTCCAGAGAGGAAGTATGCCGAAATGATGAAGCTGAGTTCAATCAAGAAACCATTCTCCATAGTAATGGCTGCCATCCTGATCATTTCTCTTACAAGCGGTATCTTTAATTTCAGACCCGGGACAGCCAAGGCTGCATCGGTAGAAAAGACAAGATTTCTGCAATTATATGCCCAGCTGAAAGACCCGGCGAGCGGCTATTTCTCGGCGGAAGGCATTCCTTATCACGCGGTGGAGACCCTGCTTAGCGAGGCGCCCAACTACGGGCATATGACCACCTCCGAGGCCTACAGCTACTGGATGTGGCTTGAAGTGCTGTATGGCTATAATACCGGAGACTGGAGCAAGCTCGAAGCCGCCTGGGACAATATGGAGAAATACATCATCCCGGTTAATGAAGGCGACGGCGTGCAGGAGCAGCCAACGATGAGCAATTACAACCCGAATAGTCCGGCAACCTACGCCTCGGAGCTTGCCCAGCCGGACCTGTATCCAAGTGCGCTGAACGGCAAATATACGCCGGGCAAGGACCCGCTGGATGGAGAGCTGAAGTCGACCTACGGCAACAACCAAACCTATCTGATGCACTGGCTGGTGGATGTGGACAACTGGTACGGCTTCGGCAATCTGCTGAATCCTGCGCATACCGCTGCCTATGTGAATACCTTCCAGCGCGGAGTGCAGGAATCCGTCTGGGAAGCGGTGGCGCATCCTTCACAGGATGACAAATCGTTCGGCAAGACGAATGAAGGCTTCATGAGCCTGTTCACCAAGGAAAATAGCGTACCTTCCGCACAATGGCGTTATACGAATGCTACAGACGCGGATGCGCGCGCTGTGCAAGCGATGTACTGGGCCAAGGACCTTGGATACACCAATACGGTCTATCTGAACAAAGCCAAGAAAATGGGCGACTTCCTGCGTTACGGCATGTACGATAAGTACTTCCAGAAAGTCGGCAGCGCTGCTGACGGCACACCTGAAGCGGGAACCGGCAAGGATTCCAGCCAGTATCTGCTGGCCTGGTATACTGCCTGGGGCGGGGGCCTTGGAACAACCGGCAACTGGGCCTGGAGAATTGGCGCGAGCCATGCGCACCAGGGTTATCAGAATGTGGTTGCAGCCTATGCACTGTCCACTGCAGACGGCGGCCTGATTCCGGCTTCGGCAACGGCCGGAGAGGATTGGGGCAAATCGCTGACCCGCCAGCTGGAATTCTACAACTGGCTGCAATCCTCTGAAGGAGCTATTGCAGGCGGTGCCACGAACAGCTACGGCGGCTCATACAGTGCTTATCCCGCCGGTACAAGCACCTTCTACGGCATGGCCTACGACGAGGCCCCAGTCTACCATGACCCGCCATCCAACAATTGGTTCGGGATGCAGGCCTGGAGTGTGGAACGGGTAGCCGAGCTGTATTACATTCTGGCTTCCAGCGGGGATACCACCTCGGCCAATTTCAAAATGGCCAAACGGGTGATTGAGAACTGGATTGACTGGTCTACAGATTATGCCTTTGCGGGCAGCCGTCCGGTAACGGATGCCGCCGGCTATTATCTGGACCTGCAGGGAAACCGGATTCTGGGCGGAGATGATCCGCAGATTGCCACCGTGTCCGCACCCGGAGAGTTCTGGATTCCGGGCAATGTGGAGTGGCAGGGCCAGCCGGATACATGGGGCGGCTTCAACTCTTTTAGCGGCAACAGCGGCCTCAAGGCAGTGACCAAAGATCCCGGACAGGATACCGGCGTGCTGGGCAGCTATATTAAAGCGCTTACGTTCTTTGCCGCAGGAAGCAAAGCGGAACACGGCAGTTATACTGCGCTCGGCGGAACCGCTTCACAATTGGCCAAGTCCCTGCTGGATACAGCCTGGGGCTACAATGATGGACTGGGAATTACGACGCTTGAGAAGCGTGCGGATTATTTCCGGTTCTTCACCAAAGAGGTATATTTCCCTGCGGGCTGGACGGGTACCTTCGGCCAAGGAAACACTATACCGGGCAGCGCGACAGTACCTTCTGATCCGGCCAAGGGCGGAAACGGAGTCTATGCGAGCTATACCGATGTGCTTCCCGATATCAAAAATGATCCCAAGTGGAGTTATCTGGAAGGCAAGTACAACAGCTCGTACAACAAAACAACCAAGACATGGGACAATGGCGCACCTGAGTTCACCTATCACCGCTTCTGGTCACAGGTGGACATCGCTACAGCCTATGCGGAATACGACCGGCTAATCAATAACGGCAGCGGTCCAATACCGACAGCTACACCGACCACAACGCCAACGGCCACGCCGACGGTCACTCCAACAGCTACACCAACGGCCACACCGACAGTAGCGCCAACGGCCACACCGACAGTAGCGCCAACGGCCACACCAACGGCCACACCAACAGCTACGCCGACGCCAACGGCTACACCAACGGTCACGCCAACGGCTACGCCTGCTGCGGCGAACCTGGTGGTTCAATACCGTACAACGGATACGAACGCCACAGATTCGCAGTTCCGTCCGCAGCTGCGGATTGTCAACAACGGGACGACAGCGGTAGATCTCAGTAAGGTCAAGCTCCGTTACTATTACACGATTGACGGAGAGAAACCTCAGCAGTTCAATGTCGATTATGCAACACTCGGCGGCAGCAATGTGCTGGGCAGCTTCGTGAAGCTTGATCCTGCGGTTGCAGGAGCGGATTATTATGTGGAGATTTCCTTCAGCGCCGGTGCCGGCAGTCTGGCACCCGGGGCGAACACCGGGGAAATTCAGCTGCGCATCAACAAAACCGATTGGAGCAATTACAATAAGGCCGATGATTATTCCTATGATTCAACCAAAACGGCTTATACAGACTGGAACCGGGTACCACTGTACTTGAATGGTGTACGGGTATGGGGGGTTCAGCCGTAATAAAGCGGACATTCTGTTGCCGGGAATCCGGCCGGAGTCTGCTGGTCTGAGCATTATCCCGTACAATAACGAATAAAAGAACCTTCAGCTCCACGATCCGGTGGTGTTGAAGGTTCTTTTGTATGCATTAGGGGCTCGTCTCAGGCAGGTGATGCAGTTACACCTGCGGCAGGGGCACAACCTTCTCGGCAGTCTCAATGGTTCCGCCGCCGAGACATGTTTCACCAAGGTAGAACACCACAGCCTGTCCCGGCGTGATCGCCTTCTGCTGAACATCAAAAGCAACATGCACGGTTCCATCTGCCTGCTTCGTCAGCGTAACGCCCTGATCCGGCTGGCGGTAACGGAACTTGGCGGTACACTTCAGCGGCGTATCGCCCAGTGTAGCTGCATCGATCCAGTTCACGCCTGAAGCCGTGAGGCTGGTGGAGTACAGGCTGACATGCTTCTCGCCCTGTACAACATACAGGGTATTGCTTGCCAGATCCTTCTCGGCCACGAACCACGGTTCACCTGTGCCGGAGCCGCCGATGCCAAGACCCTGGCGCTGGCCCAGCGTGTAATACATGAGGCCGTCGTGACGGCCTTTGACTTCACCGGTGGCGGTATCGACCATATTGCCCGACTGCGCCGGCAGGTATTGGCTCAGGAATTCACGGAAATTACGTTCTCCGATGAAGCAGACGCCGGTGCTGTCTTTTTTCTTGGCGGTGTAGAGTCCGGCTTCCTCGGCAATTCTCCGCACCTCCGGCTTCGGCAGATGCCCGATCGGGAACATGGCCTTGGAGAGCTGATACTGGTTCAGTGCGTTGAGGAAATAAGTCTGGTCTTTGTTGTTGTCCACGCCGCGCAGCAGCTTGAACATGCCGTCCTCTTCTATGACCCGGGCGTAATGTCCGGTAGCCACGTAATCTGCGCCAAGCTGCAGCGCTTTGTTCAGGAATTCTCCGAACTTGATCTCGCGGTTGCACATCACATCCGGATTCGGTGTCCGGCCGGCCTTATATTCTTCGAGGAAATAGGAAAAGACTTTATCAAAGTATTCCTTCTCGAAATTAACGGTATAGTAAGGAATATCGATCTGCTCGCACACGCGGCGCACATCCTCGGCATCGGTCTCCGCCGTACATACGCCGAACTCGTCGGTATCATCCCAATTCTTCATGAAGATGCCGATGACGTCATAACCCTGCTGCTTCAGCAGAAGCGCTGTAACAGAGGAATCGACCCCACCCGACATACCGACGACGACACGGATATCCTGGTTAGCTTTTGTCATCGTGATCACCATTTTCTATGCACAAAATACCGGCGTTCTGACTGAACACCCGGCTCATTGTGTATTATAACATACCTGTCTACCCCAAACAGGACAAGGCTGGTATAAATTCCTGCGAAAAAGAGTCCAAAATTGACAATTTGTCCACCACTGGTGAACAAAATCGCGAATTATTCCCGTTGGGTGTTCCAAATGTGTCCAAAGATATGATAACATAAGCTGAGAGCAAACATCGGAATACGTTGATATGACATATCTCATGTCTAACCAGCGAAACAGGAACCACAGAACCAGCAACTAAACCGAAAGAGGTGCCCCTTTGAAAATATCAACCAAAGGACGTTACGGATTAACCATTATGATGGAGCTTGCCCTGAGATTTGGTGAAGGGCCAACATCACTTAAGAGCATTGCCGAGAAAAACGGACTTTCCGAGCATTATCTGGAGCAACTGATCGCCCCGCTGCGTAATGCCGGACTTGTAAAAAGTATCCGCGGCGCATACGGCGGGTATATTCTGTCCCGCGAGACCAGCACCATTACTGCCGGAGATATCATCCGCGTACTGGAAGGCCCGATTTCTCCTGTGGACTTCACAGAAGAGGATGACCCGGCCAAGCGCGACCTCTGGCTGCGTATCCGCGACAGCATTGCCGATGTGCTGGACTCCACCACATTATCCGATCTGATCAACTTCAAGGAAGAGAGCCACGCGGATAATTATATGTTCTATATCTAAGGTAATTAGGACACAAAGCCCCTTCGAGTCGTCCGCGACTTTGAAGGGGCTTTGTTGTGTTGCTGGATATACATCTCTTTAGAGATAAATGTTGTACGTTTTGCAACTTTGATTCATAGATAGCGAGGTATTTGGGAGGATTGTTGTATGAAATACAAGAATAATCCTGCTAAGCCGCTTGGGTGAGGTGAAATCCTGCATTTTATACAACAATGTTGGATTTGGGCCGATAGGATGAGGGGAAATGTTGTATTATGTGCAGGATTCTATAAAACCCCCCCTGATCTCTGCCACAGATATCGCTGGATCAAGGAATTCTTGCGTCAACATCAGCCGCCTCGCAGTCCGGATGCTTTTATCCCGATTTTCCAATAAATTCCGTAGCATCTTTACGCATAACGCCGCAAACAAAAAAAGGAGACTTTATAAGCCTGCCTTTTGGATGAGCCTAAGGTTCACATTATTCCTCATAAGATTTATCCCCACTGTTATCTCTCCCTTAACCCATCCCTACCATATCCGGTTCTAATAATTATCTGCAATGCATAAGCTACTCTTACCAAACAAGAACACCTGTTCTATTTTACCATTGCTTAAAAAACTTAATCCTGGTTATAATACAAACAAATGTTCTTATTATACCGGAGGCGATCAGTCATGAAAATGAGTATCGGCCAAACGATTGAAATGATATACCTGGACAAAGCGGGCAAGATTACGCAGCGGAAAATTGAAGTGCATGGAATTCGTGACGGCCGCATACGGGCTACCTGTCTGAGCACCGGCCTGCCCCGTGTTTTCCTGACGGACAGCATCTTGTCCTGGCACCCGGTACAGAGGCAGAAATATGCCTAAAGACCGGATCATTCTGCTCTCGGATTGCCAATCCTTCTATGCAAGTGTCGAAAAGGCTGCGCATCCCGAGTATAAAGATATGCCTGTCGCAGTCGGCGATCCTACGCGGATGAACGGTATTGTCCTGGCTGCCTGCCCCATCGCCAAATCTCATGGTGTAACCACCGCATCACGCGTGGGTGAAGCCATGACCAAATGCCGGAATCTCGTAGTGATCCGCCCGCGGATGAGTACGTATATCAAGGTCTCGCTGATGATTTCAGAAATCTATAAGGGGTATACCGACCAGGTTGAGGCCTTCAGCATCGATGAGCAGTTTTTGGATGTGACCGGTTCTTTGAGTGTTTTTGGAGGAGATCTGCCGGATATGATTCGTTCCATCCAGCATCATGTCCTGTTATCTACGGGGGTGTGGACCCGGGTGGGGGTCGGACCGACCAAAATTCTGGCCAAGATGGCCAACAACTTTGCCAAGAAGAAGGAAGGAGGGATCTTCAGGCTCGATTACGACAATATAGACACAGAGCTCTGGCCGCTGCCGGTGCATGAAATGTTCATGGTGGCTGGACGGATGACCAAGAATTTTTACCGTATGGGGATTACCACGATTGGAGATATTGCCCGGATGGAGCTGGGGGAATTCAAGCGGAGAATGCGCACAACCATGGGCAAGCAGAGCGATATCCAGGCGGAATATTATTGGCAGACGGCACGCGGGATCGATCCCAGCCCGGTCGTTACCGGGATTCGGCACCAGATCAAGTCGGTCGGGCACGGGAAGGCGCTGCGCTGGAATCTCTATACCCGGCTGCCGGAAATTGAGGTTGTTCTGCTGGAGCTGGTGATCGAGGTGTGCCAGCGGGCGCGGAAATACCGGTATATGGGGTCGGTGGTGTCTATCGTGGTGGCAGAGACGGACGGTAACAAATCTAACTCCTACAGCAGACAAGTGACACTGCCGGAGCCGTCGTCTTTAACGCATGAGGTGGCAGCGGCGGCCTACCGCTTATTTGTGGATCATTGGACGGGGATGCCGCTAAGCCGTCTGGCGATCTCTATCTCCCAGCTGACCGATGACAGTGTCATGCAGCTCACCTTATTCGATGACCGCCTCCGCACATTGAGCAGAGAACGGGCAGTGGATCAGATCAAAACCAGATACGGCAGCCGGGCGCTTATCCGCGCATCCTCTTTGCTGGAATCCGGGGTTGCACTGGAACGGGCGCAGCAGATTGGGGGTCATTATAAATGAGCAAATTAAACGGAAATGAGCGGTGGAAAACTAAGATGTTGATGAGTGAGCATGTGGATCAGTTTGAGGAGAAGCAAGAGGATACGGTTAGAAAAATGATCACTGTCGAGGAGCGGACGATGGTGCGTGACCTCATTTTGCTCCCTTACATAGATACTATGGTCAGCCGGAGCCTGAAGGAGATCGAGCTGTCCAGCAGTATTCTTAAGCGCGCCTTTGTGATTGCCGGTCAAGCGATACAGCGCCGGATCATGCAGGATACCTACCAGCTGCAAAAAGAGCTGAAGCAGCGCAATATCAAAGTGCTGCCCGATGAGCAGGAGGAGTTCCTGGTGTATCACAAAATCTTGTGCCGGGGGTATCAGGAACGGTTCGGACTTACGCGTGATGTGATGCGCACGGAAATAAGCTTAAGGCTGACCAAATATACAGCGGAGCTCGGGGCAGCACTGAAGGATCATCAGAAATTATAACACCAGCTTAGCCGGTGCTGTGGTGCTCCAACGTTTTTAGGTCCCAAGGAGTCAGAACAGTCTTTTTGCCACTTCATTGCACGTTGAAACTCTTGTATACTGAAGCCCTGCCTCCTTCGAGTATAGTAATCTCATGTTATATTACAGGTCTCTAAGGAGGCCTTTTTTTCTTGCCCATTAATTTTGTCGTCAGACCCTTTGAAGGCATCGTGGGCAATCTGGAGCGCGCTTCCGTGAGAACAGTATTGGTTGTCACACTATTTTCGTCAAGCTCGCACTGATAGTAATCTTGAATGTGACTTGGTCACTGATCAACTGACTCTTCGGCTGGCATTTGAAGCATTGTTATTAGAGACAAGAGGGAAAGAGGCCTAGGAGATGGCAGCATTTTTTTGACGCGGGCGATTTCAGGAGCTATTCTATTGCTATTCTTCCTAAAAGTTGAGTTTTTGGCGGTGAGGGAGCCGGCCTGTTCATCGAGAACGGTGAAGCGGTCTTTACAAATCTTGAGATCAGAGGAAATGCCGAGGCGTCACTTTAAACTAATAATTCAAAAGAACCTCCGGTTGCCACGTTGTGATGGCAGACGGAGGTTTTTTTGAAAACCAAAAATATTGAACACAGGATAAAGAACTTGGAATATAAAGCGCTTTCTTAATGTTATATACTCAAGGCACGTTAAAAGAAAGGGGTTGCAAACATTGTCGAATTTGTTTTACAGGCCGGCAGGAGCCTGGGTGGGAGACCTCATTCCCTACTATAAAGACGGTACATTCCGTTTGTTCTATCTTCATGACTGGAGGGAGAATAAGAGTATTCACGGGGAGGGAACTTCCTGGTTTGAGCTCCGCACAAGCGATTTTGTACACTATGAAGAAATGGGCGAAATGCTGAAGCATGGAAGTGTGAGCGAGCAGGATCTCAACTGTTACACCGGCTCGATCATCGAAGCCCATGGAGAATATCATCTGTTCTACACCGGCCTCAATCCGGATCCGGAATTCGTGGAGAACGGAGTGCCGCTCCAATGCGTCATGCACGCGGTGAGCACGGATATGGAGCAGTGGCGGAAAATCCCCGAGGATACCTTCTATTCCGACGGAATTCAATATGAAAGGCATGACTGGCGCGATCCCTTTGTATTCTGGAACGAAGAGGCGGGAGAGTACTGGATGCTTCTCGCCGCAAGGAACAAAGAAGGGCCTTCCCGGCGCCGGGGAAGTATCGGACTCTGTGCTTCCAAGGATCTGAGGCAATGGGAAATCCGCGAACCGTTCTGGAATCCGAAAATGTACGTGACCCACGAATGCCCGGACTTATTTCAAATCGGGGAATGGTGGTATCTGGTTTACTCCACGTTCTCGGAGCGGTTTGTCACCCATTACCGCATGAGTAAATCTTTAAGCGGTCCTTGGACGGCACCGAGAAACGATGCGTTTGACGCCAGGGCGTTCTATGCCGCCAAAACATGGAGTGACGGAAACAAGCGATATGCTTTTGGCTGGGACCCCAGCAAGGAAAACGAGGATGACTACGGTGATTGGCAATGGGCGGGGAATCTGGTCGTGCATGAACTCGTTCAGGAACAGGATGGAACATTAACGGTTCGTATCCCGGAGACAGTCTCCCGTCATTTTGCCAATGAACAGGCTGCCGTGTGGGGTTCCCGGCTTGGGGATTGGAAGGAGTCAGAGGGAGGCATAGCGGCGGTGGCTGACGAGACCTTCTCTTGCATATCTGCGGGTTCCATGCCGGAAATCTGCAAAATTTCGGCCCGGTTATCCTTCTCCGAAGGAACCAGAAGCTGCGGTATTATGCTTCGTGTTAGCGAGGACAACGACGATGCCTATTATATTCGCCTGGAACCCATTCATAACCGCCTGGTGTTCGACATGTGGCCCCGCCGGATAGAGGGTGAGATGCAGTGGCATATCAAAGGAGACCACCCGCATGCGGTAGAGCTGGAAGTACCCATAGAGTTGCATGCCGATACGGATTATAATATCGAGATCGTTGTGGAGAATTCGGTTTGCGTCGTATACTTGGCCGACCAGGTCGCCATGACTACACGTTTGTATAATTTAAAAACCGGCAACTGGGGCTGTTTTGTTCAGGAAGGCCGGGCGAATTTCGAACAGGCATCCATTTCGGTTCCCAACTAACAGGAGGTCTTATAAATGAAACGTTATGTCAAATGGCTGACTCTCTCGTTATCACTGGTTGTCCTGGCGGCGATGGTGAGCGCATGCGGAGGCAAAAATACTAATAACGGCGCTTCAGAAACCGGATCGGCAAATCCGCAGAAGGTGGACAAGAAAACATACAAGTGGTTCGTGGCCCGCGGCGTAGACAGCCCTCCGGCTGTTACTGTAAAGGAGATTGCAGATGAGTTCTCAAGGACGCATCCGGAATTCGAGCTGGTTCTGGAGGGCACGGGTGATCGCCCGTCCTATCTGCAGAAGCTGCGGACATTGATTGCGAGCAATGAGATGCCCGCCATGTTTGATACAGATCCGGATGCCTATGCTTCCAAGCTCGTGGAGCAAGGCAAACTGGTCGATATGAAAAAACTGCTGGAGGAGCTTGGGAAATATGAAGATTTCCGTCCGGTGGCCCTGCAATATCAGCAGTTCGCAGACGGCAGCATGTATACTTTCCCGCTGGAATATGGAATCGAGGTATTCTGGTACAACATCAAGATGTTCAAGGATCTTGGCCTGGAGCCGCCGAAGACGTTCGATGAGTTCATGGAGGTTGCCGAGAAGCTGAAGCAAAGCGGGGTTACACCGATTGCCGTCGACGGCAAGGATAAATGGCCGGTTCTCCGGTACCTGGCGTACAAACCGTTCCGCATGACAGGCAATGATTTTATCGAAAATGTAAAGCAAGGCAAAGCATCCTTCAAGGACCCGGCCGGCATGGAAGGGATTAAGTTCGTTCACGATCTGGGCACCAAAGGGTACTTTCAGCAAGGATTCACTGCAACGGATTACACCGCAGCGCGCGACTTGTACCTGAGCGGCAAAGCCGGCATGTATTACATGGGTTCGTGGGAGACCATGAACTTCGTAAATGATAAAGTAAGCGCAGAAATGAAGGATAATATCGGGTTTTTCCGGCTTCCCATGATGGAAGGCGCCACAACGGCTGACAATGATTATTTTATCAACTCGGGTATCGGCGTTGCCTTCAACCAGGAGACCTTCGATGATACGATGAAGGAATTCGTCAAATTCCTTCTGGAGCAATACCCGAAGGCCTATACGGAAAAAGGCCAATTCTCGCCTTTCAATTATTCACTTGATCAAGAACAGGGGATGCCGGAGCTCTTCTATAAAATTCAGGACGAAATCGCGAAATCCGGCAACGTCTTTGCGGTCCCGTGGGATACGCGCCTTGATCCGGCCACGAATGAGCTGCTGGGCAACGAATTGAATGCCCTGGCTCTGGGAGCCCATACTCCGGAAGAATTTGCCGAACTAATGGATCAGGCGATTAAAGAAAACGCGCCGAAATACTTCAAATAGCGATTCTAAACATGGCGGCCAGCCGCAAGCCGGTTGGCTGCTGTAAGTACAATAAAACTAAAATTAGGGAATGAGCAAGCATATGGATAAAGTCCTGCGCAACCGCAAAGCCGCTCTCGTCTTTCTGCTGCCTGCATTATTGGTGTATTTGCTCACCGTGCTGGCGCCTATCCTTTGGTCGATGTATTTCAGTTTCTTCTCCTGGGACGGAGTTTCAGATATGCTCTATATCGGCTTTGACAATTACACGAAGATGTTCGGCGGCGACAAAACATTCTGGAAGGCGTTCAGCAACAATCTGATCTATGTTTCCATTATTGTAGCCATGCAGGTATTTCTTGGTTTGTTGGTTGCCATCCTGCTGACCAGCATCACCAAAGGGAGAGAATTGTTCAAAACATTATATTTTGCCCCTGCCATCATCACATCAGTAGCGATAGCACAGTTGTTCCAAAATGTGTACTCGTTTGAGCCGGTCGGAATCCTGAACTTTTGTCTGCAGCAGATAGGTCTTGGAGACTGGAGCAAACCTTGGCTGTCCGACCTTAATTGGGCTCTGGGTGCGGTATCGGTACCCGAAGGCTGGCGTTATATCGGTCTTTATATGATTATCCTGTATAGTGCATTAATTTCCATTCCTTCCGATATCGAGGAGGCTGCCAGAATTGACGGAGCTTCTTCCTGGAATCTGTTTCGTTCGATCAAAATGCCGCTGATTAAGCCGGTTCTGATGGTCTCAATCATTATGGCGACTACGGGGGCGCTTAAAGGGTTCGACATCCCGTATATCATGACGAACGGGGGACCTGGCCGCGTAACAGAATTATTGCCAACCTATATGTATAAAACCGCATTCTCCAGTCTGGACTTCGGCTATGGCAGCGCGATGGCTGTATTTATCGTCATTGAAAGCCTCATTGCAGTTGCCTTTATCAGACGGATGATGGACAGTAAGGAGACCTGATGATGAAAATTTCTGGCTATTCCAAGGCGGTTCTTCTAGTTGTTTCCTTTGCTCTGCTTGTCATTCAAGTGTATCCGCTGGTCTGGGTGTTCATCTCCAGTTTTAAAGGGCCTAACGATTTTTCAGGGGATAATCCGCTCAGCCTGCCAAGCCAATACACTTTCGATAATTATTTCAATGTGTGGAGCAAAGGGAACCTGGGGACTTATTTTTCCAATAGTTTCATAGTCGCCGTGACGACCATCGTGCTTGTGATCTTATTCAGTGCCATGGCCGCTTTCGTGATCGAGAAGATGTCTTTTAAATGGAGCCAAAGTGTGTTGTTCTTATTTCTGTGCGGCATTATGATCCCGATTCAGGTCGTGCTCATCCCGCTGTTCATACTTTATAACAAAATAGGAATTATCAATACGCTCGCTTCTCTTATTTTGCCCCAAGTGGGTTTTGCCCTGCCGATCTCGATTTATCTGTTCGTGAGCTTCTATAAATACATTTCGAATGAGATCATGGAGGCCGCTGTAATGGATGGCTGCGGTGTGTACCAGGTGTTCTGGCGGATGATTTTCCCTCTATCCCGGAATACGATCGTCACAGTTGTCGTTATGAATCTGATATTTGTCTGGAATGAATTTATTTTTGCCAATACGTTTATTCATGATCTGAAATCACGGACCATTCCAGTTGGCTTAATGGATTATATTGGACAGTACGGTTTGACGGATTGGGGAGCGACCTTTGCTGCAATCAGCATCACGACCATTCCGACGATGGTGGTCTATTTCATTTTCAACAAGAGCGTTATTTCCGGCATGACCGCAGGAGCAACGAAAGGTTGATCTCCCGCATCCCTTTGTCAGAAGGTATACTGAAAGTACCAGGCTGCAACTTTGCTGGGTCAGGGGGATCTCATGAAAATACACCGGCTGTTCCTGTCAATCAGCATCCGCAGCAAAATCATTATACTGTCCATCGCCTGTTCCTTGCTGCCGCTTGTCCTGATTGCTTCCTTAACCTTCGTCTATTTAAGCAAAGTGATCGAAAACAAGATGTCCGATACCACCTCCAACTTGCTGGGCTCCATCAATTGGAATATCCAGACGTTCGTGAATGATGTGGAAGCGATCTCGAAGCTGATGTTGTCCTCCCGTGACGTTCAGAATTTCCTTTCCTATACTAAAAATGATTTCAAGGAGATCTATGACCTTCAAAATGCGACCCGCAATCTGATCGTCAATATTACCAACAACAAATCCTATATACGTTACGTTTACGTGGGCAGCGGGCAAAGGGAACTGATTACCACGAACCAATGGGACAGGTTAACGTACGACAATATCTACCAGGCGGTCTCACGGACGAAATGGTATCAACAGGTGGGAGGTATGGGCGGGCGGGGCTTGTGGCTGAACAGCGATGAAGTCCGGCTTGTCAAGGACAGTCCGAACCTGCTGCTGTACGGTAAACAGTTAAACAACCTGGAGACGCTCGAACCGATCGGCATGTTAATTATTTCAATCGACAGGCGGGTCTTCGATGAAATGTTCCGGAATATTTCCAATGCGGAAAACGGGAATTTGATGATCCTGGAGCAAAATAAAGTCATTTATTATAATTCCCGCACTGCCGACTTGAAACAGCTTCCTCCCAAAGAAATGAATCTGCTCTATGGCTTGCCTGAACGGGGTACCCGCATCGAAACGATGGGCGGAGAACGGTATGTTATCACCTTCGATACCAATCCGGTAACCCAGTGGAAAGTGGTCAGCATGATCCCTTATTCTAACATCAATTCGGAGATTGTCTGGATACGTAATGTTACGCTCACACTGACAATGGTGGCTTTCCTGTTGGCTGCCTATGGTTCGTATTTAATCTCGAAGCGTATCACGAAGCAATTGACGTTACTCTCCTCCGTCGCCAGAAAAGCGGCCAAACGGGAGATGATCGAAGGAATCCTCTTTCAGGAGGAAGATGAAATTGGGAAAATAGGCAATCAGTTCTTGAGGACCTTCCGCACCAACTCTGAATTATCGGACAAATTAATAGAAGCCAGGCTGAAGGAGCGGGAAGCAGAGCTGCACGCGCTGCAAAGTCAAATCAACCCTCACTTCCTATACAATACGCTGAATTCCATCTATCTAATGGCCGAACGAATCGGTGCCAAAAACATTTCGAAAATGGTCATGTCGCTGTCTAACATGTTTAAGTTAAGCTTGAATAATGGAGATTACATTACCACTGTCCGCAATGAGATCGACCAGGTGAAAAATTATTTGGAGATTCAAAATATCCGCTATAACGGAAAATTCGAGGTGGCCATTGAGCTCGAACCGGAAATTGAGCATATCCGTATGCTTAAGCTCCTGATACAGCCGCTGGTGGAGAATGCGATTTTTCATGGAATCGAGCTGAAGGAGAGCCAAGGGAATATTTACATTCGGGGACGTATCGAAGGAGAGACGCTTGTATTCGAAGTCGAGGATGACGGCGTAGGCTTTGATCCTGCGGTTACGCAGCCTAAGGGATATGCATTAAGGAATATCCAGGAGAGGATTCAATTGCATTATGGCCAGAACCACGGGCTGCGCATAGACAGCATTCCAGCCATCGGAACCAAAGTTACCCTAAGGATCGGAATAATGGATTAAGACCGGCTATGAAGGTGGGATTACATCATGTATAAACTGTTTATAGCGGATGATGAACAGCTGGTGGTGGAGACATTGTCGGCTGTGATCGACTGGAACTCGTATGGCATAGTGATCGTGGGGACGGCAACTAACGGCAAACAAGCCCTGGAACGGATTCTTCAGTCCGATCCGGACATTGTGCTGACAGATATTCGGATGCCCGGCCTGAATGGGCTGGAGCTGATCCGTGCCTTGAAGGAGAAAGGCCGTAAGGCGGAATGTATCATCATTAGCGGGTATTCCGAGTTTGAATACGCCAAAGAAGCCATTGAGCTGGAGGCGGTGGATTATCTGATCAAGCCGGCAGAGCTTGAGGAAGTAGCCAAGACTGTCTCGAGGGCGCTCAAGCGTCTGGAGCGTAAAGCGGATACAACGGGGAATCACCCTGAGCTTCGGAATGCAACAGCCTTGGACCGGGCGGCGTTTACAGATCTAATCGTCCATGCCAAACGCCCATCGTTTGATCAGACGCCCTACGAACGATATAACCAGTTTGCGGTCCTAGTGATTGGAAGCACGGAGACGCTGTGGCTCGAACGAATGAAGAACAATGGCGCTACAGATGCTCTCCTTAGCTTTTTGACGAATCACGGAATCGTTGTGGACCTACTCTACGAGCAACAGAAAGTCATCTTATTATGCATGGCGGCCATGGAGGACAACGAGCCATTAACAGAAATTTTGCTGTCTGCAGCCGAAGCCTTCTCGAATGACAGCTCAGCGGACGATATTTCATTGTCGTTTGGATTGGGTCCGGTTGTAGCTGGAATTATAGATGCAAATCTCTCTTTTGCGGCAGCCGACAAGGCATGTGAAATGGGGGTGTTCTTTGGGGTTCCGGTTATGGAGGGGAGCCGCTTAGAGGAGATTACCCGCGTATCCGGGCAGTGGCTGACCCGTTGGTCTGACAACACCCAATCCTTCGTCCGTTACGAACAGAAAGAGTTCGAGGAGATGCTTGAACGTTGGACGGAATGGGGGACGGGACGGCTGATGGCTCCTGTTCTGCTGAAGAAGGCAGGCATAGAGTGGGTGAACCGGATGCTCGATCTGATCGAACAGGACTATGGAATCAAGATTGAGAAAGTGATCGGCGCCCGCATGCAGCTGATTGACAGGATACTGGAAACGCCGGATTGGTCGTCTTTGCAGCAACAGTTGCAGGATTTAGCGAAGAGTGTGCAATTTTATTTGAGTGTAACCAAGACTACCATGAAGGAAAAGGTGGTTCAAGAAATCAAAGCGTATCTTGAATCCCATTACCATGAAAATATTGGGCTGGATCAATTGGCAGAACGATTCGGCCTCAATTCTTCCTATGTAAGCAACTTATATTCCAAGTCGACCGGACAGACCATTCTGGAATATGTTACATTGCTGCGCATTCAGACAGCGAAAAAGATGCTAAGAGAAAGCAGCTTCAAAATCTTCAAAATATCCCAAAATGTCGGATATGATAACCAGCGGTATTTCTGCCAGGTGTTCAAGAAGGTTGTGGGCGTAAGTCCCGGCCAGTATAGAGAAGAACATATGATGAAAAGTGAAGAGTCGTGTTGTAAGCGGATATAAGCTATTTATTCCAACCCTGATTGTTAGTTGTCATAGCAAACCTTCATTGTTAAACGGTAAAACTCAGCAAAGCAGCGATTCTCCTGGTATTAGAGGATCGCTGCTTTGCGTTTTTATAACTATTGTCCATTTCCCGTTTAAACAGCGATTGGAACAACGGTCCGTTCGCGCAGTTTTGAAAAAAGATAAGGGTCTGCCTCTGTTCGTAGATATTGCCTTGCCTCTAATCATTTGTCACCCGATCGTATCCGGTATAATTGCTTTTGATAGAAATACCGAACATTTTGAAAGTTTAGTGCAGAGAATAATGAATTTTATCATCGGGCATGTTTGATAATATTTAGTTGTAAGCGCAGACAGTAGATGAAAGGGGAGGGCATTATTGAACAGTAAGAGTAAAGTGGTACTAAGCGCGATGTTGGCATGCGGACTGCTCGCCGGATGTGGAAGCAAAGGGGATAACGCGCAGCCGGAGGCGGGAAGTTCGTCGGCACCCAAAGAAGAGAAGGTGTCGCTCACGTTCTGGAGAAACTCGGGCAATGACGCCGAGAATTCAGCCTATGACAAGCTGGTGGCCTCGTTTAATGAAGCGCATCCTAATATCAAGGTTGAGATGAGTCCGATTCCGTATGCCGATTACGATACCAAGCTGAGAACATCCATTGCTTCGGGCAGTCCCCCTGATATTATGGCCGTCGACGGCCCGAATATGGCTTCTTACGCCCATGCGGGTGCCTTACAGCCGCTGACCGCCTATTTCAAGAAGGACGGTAACCTGGAGGATATTCCGGAATCGACCATTGCCACGTATACCTATAATAATGAAATTTACATGGCTCCGCTCACCGAATCCTCCATTGCTCTTTTCTATAATAAAAAAATGTTTGAAGCGAAGGGAATCCCTCTTCCCTCCAAGAACCCGGAAGAGCCTTGGACTTGGGATCAGGTGCTGGATGCAGCTAAAAAGCTTAACGACCCGGCCAAAGGCGTGTACGGTATTGATCCGGCGCAAGGCTTCGGTAATGCAGGAACAACAGCATACTTTAAATATCCGATTATTTGGCAGTTTGGCGGCGAGATCATGAGCCCGGATGGAACAACCTCCAAAGGCTACCTGGATAAGCCAGAGACCAAAAAGGCGTTGCAATTCTTCTCCGACCTGTATAATAAAGATAAAGTGTCCTCCCTGGAATACCCGCCAGATCCGTTCCCGAACAACCAGCTGGCGATGACGGTTGACGGCTCCTGGTCACTGGGCAATTATGCCGACAAGTTCCCTAATTTCAAATTAGGCGAAGATTATGATATCGCACCACTTCCGAAGGAAACCCAGCAGGCTGTCGCGAACGGAAGCTGGTCGCTGGCCATTTCCGCGAAGAGTAAAAATGCCGAAGCTGCCTGGCAGTTTGTAAACTGGGTGACTGGTACTGAAGGGGCTAAGACCTATTGCTCTATCACAAAAGATATTCCGGCCCGCTATTCAGTAGCCAACGAGTTCCCTGAGCTAGGTCAATATCCGAAGAATATCTTTGTCGTACAGAATCAGAAATTCGGCAGACCGCGTCCGATTACACCGATCTTCCCGCAAATGTCCGAAGCGGTAAACAAGATGATTGAGGAAGTGACCATCGCCGGACGCAACACGGATGCAGCCATTGCCGACGCCATCAAAAAGATTGACAAGGCATATGCAGATCTGCCGCAAAAATAATAAAATTTCCAAACATTGCAGAAACGGCAGCCGCCCTTTATCAAAAGGGCGGTAAAGCTGTTTCTTCTTTCAGCTTAAAGAAGCTTTAGATTTAGCTCCACGTTGTGGGGTTATTTTGAATTTTTGGACCATAATGATAGCAAGGGGCGCGGTTGTCATGTTCTACTCGTTACGCAGCAGATTGATGTTGGCTTTTTCGATTCTGCTGATCCTTCCGATTACGGCGGTTGTCTTTATCCTCAGCAAGGAATCGTCGGAGCAGATCCGAAAATCTACCCAGACTTCCACGCTGCAAACCATAGACCAATTTGCCTCCCATGTCAGCACACTGCTGACGCAGATTGAGGATATGGGCAACCAGGTGCTGAGCAGCGACATCACACAGGAATGGATAACCGCCGACCTGAACGATGAGAGCACGAAGGGTGAAAAGTATCTGGCCAAGCAAAAGATGCGGGAGCTGTTATCCTCTTATGCGATCAATAATTCGAATGTGATTTCCATTTCCACCTTTGCGGAGGGAAAGGGCGGGTTATGGACACAGGACCTGAGCTACTTGAAGAGCAGCTGGTACAGCCAGTATAAGGAGCAGGACGTACGCTGGACGCAGGCTCATAAGGACAGGGATCAGGCCGACGACAACATACGTTCGCGCGATGTCAATAGCCTTGTGCTCCCTTTGGTGCAGCTCCAGTCCCTTAAGGATGTCGGAGTGATCAAAATCAATTATCCTACGGTGCTGCTGCGCCAGGATTTGGATAAAATCAGCTTCGGCAAAAGCGGCAAAGCCTTCCTGCTGACGGCTGAAGGCCTCAGTGTACTCAATCAGGATCTGACAGGATCTGAGGGCCTGCTTAGAGACGGGCTTGCTACTGTGCAGAAACATAGTGGAGGACAGACCAGCGGTATGTTTCCGCTTCGCCAAGGGGGGACCGACTATCTGTTCTTTTACCGCAGGCTGCCTGCGCAGAACTGGCTGATCGTCGGCGAGGTGCCGGAGGCGGAGCTGTATGCCACCATCACAATGCTCAAAGAAACGCTGCTCGTTGCCAGCTTTGTTCTGCTGATCCTTGTCATTATTGTCGCGCTGTGGCTCTCCACCGGCATAACGAAGCCATTAAGTGCCATGGCCCGGGCCATGCGGCATGTCAAAAACGGGCAGTTCGAGCTGGCGATTAAGGACATGCCAAAGGTTAGATCACGGCAGAGCGAAGTGGACTATGTGGCCGGTGTATTTGAGCAGATGACCCATCAGCTGAAGTATCTGATTGAGACGGAATTCGAGACCAATCTGCGCCGGAAAAATGCCGAATACAAAGCGCTCCTGCTGCAAATCAATCCACATTTTTACAACAATACACTGGAGATCATCAGCGGTCTGGCGGCGATGAAACGGGAGGATCTGGTCATGGACGCCACGGAAGCACTGGGTAAAATGATGCGTTATTCGCTGAGTCTCGATACGGATCTGGTACAAGTCAGCGAGGAACTTGGCTATATCCGTGACTACCTGTTCCTCCTAAAGCTGCGGCATGAGGATCATCTGATGGTGACGGTCCGGCAGGATTCCGCCGCGGATCAGCTGCTCATCGCCAAGTTTATTCTGCAGCCGCTGGTAGAGAATGCGGTGAAGTACAGCCTGGAAAAAGGGGGGGTCGCCGAGGTGGCGATCACCTCCAGTGTGTGTGGAGAGCGCCTGCACTTGCAGATCCAGGATAACGGTCCAGGAATGACACCGGAACTGATCGCCAGCATTCTTGCCGATACGGAGCTTAGGAACAGTGTGGGAATCTTAAATCATAAAGGGGACAGCATCGGACTACGCAATGTGCTCTCCCGCTGCCGCCTGTATTACGGCGAGCAGTTTGAAGCCGTGCTTGATTCGAAGCTATATACAGGAACAACCATTACACTGAAGCTGCCGATGATAGAGAGGTGATAATCATGTATGAGATTATGCTGGTGGATGACGAGAAGGGGGTCCGCAACAGTATCAAAGCCAAAATCGATTGGGAAGCCGCCGGCTTCCGGGTGGTCTCGGAGGCCTCAAGCGGCAATGAAGCGCTGCAGCTGCTGGAGCAGGGACCGCTGCCGCAGCTGGTCATCTCCGATATCCGTATGCCGCAGATGGACGGCATTGAATTTATCCGCATCTGCAAAAAGAAGTATCCGCTGCTGAGGACGGTTGTGCTGTCGGGATACTCTGACTTTGATTATCTGAAATCGGCCATACAGCTTGGAGTGAAGGATTATTTGCTGAAGCCGGTAGCCCGCGCAGAACTGAATGAGCTGCTTGGCAAGCTGGGTGAAGAAATTAGACAGGAGCAAAAAAACCTGCAGGCCTCACGGCAGGATCTGCTGCAGAAAAATGAGCAGCTGCGGCTGCTGCAGGAGAATTTTTTGCTGCAAATGGTCAAGGACGAGTGGTACAGCTTGGCGGCTATCAGGGAACGGCTGCAGCAGCTCCAGCTGACCCCGCTGACGGCGGATGATCTGAAGCTGCAGTTTGTTGCTGTGGAGATGAGAGTGCCGGCGGGGCGGATGGCGGACCGGCAGGAGCGCCGGGATCTGCTCAATTTGGCTTTTCAGATGTTATGCCGGGAGACGGCTGCTAAGCGGAAAGGAATCTATCCGTTCAGCGATGTCGCCAATTCAGCGATGATGTATTTTCTGGTTATTATGAAGCCGGGGCCGGAGCATGCCGATCGAACGGACAGGTTCGTAGAAGAACTGAAACGAAACATCGCCAGTTACCTGAAGCTGGAATGTGTGACGGGGATTGGCGAGGAAGTGAACGGACTCAAGCGGCTGAAGAACGGTTATGCTTCATGCATGCTGTCCTGGAGCCAAAGCACCGTGTATAAAGATGGAAAGGGCGAACGGAGCCGGGTGATGGAGCTTACGCAGGCTTTTACCCCGGAGGTGGAGCGGAAGCTGGTGCAGGCGATTGAAAATTTGGACATGAGCACCTTCCGCCAGCAGCTTGACACCATTTTCAGTAGCGAAAGAGATACGCCGATGTTTGCTTTTACCTTTCTGGCCCTGCGGATGCTGCTGATGTTCAGCTCCATCGCCAAGAAGTTCGAGCTCGGCGGCTCCGCCCTGCAGAAGTATTTGTGGAACTGTCAGATGACCATTGCCGATTACCAGTCGCGTGAAGGCGTGCGGGGACAGATCGATGAGCTGGCGCAGCTGGTTATGGACGAAGTGAGGAAGCTCCGCTTCTCCAGCGGACAGCATATGGTCGAAGCGGTCAGAAAATACGTGGAGGAGAATTTCTCCTACGAGTTGACGCTTTCTTCCCTCGCCGAAATGTTTCATCTGAATGAGACCTATTTATCCGGGCTGTTCAAGCAGCATGTGGGCATTACGTTCAGCGACTATGTCACCAGGCTGAGAATGACCAAGGCGGAGCAGCTTTTGCAAGAGAACGAACTGAAGCTGACCGATATCGCCATGCTTGTCGGCTATTCCAGTTCCAGCTATTTCAGCACCTCTTTCAAAAAAAACAGCGGCAAAAGCCCCAAAGAATACCGTGAATGGTATTTGAAGAATCACCCCTGAAAACATCACAACTTCTGAGCCGATCATATTGAAATGATTTCTCTAGCCGTTCAGCTACAATAGTGTCAACCAAACAAGGAATAGGAGTATGCAGCATGAATGTTTCTGGAGAGAAGCAAGCACATAAAGAGAGCAAAGCTACAAGCAAACTGGCATGTGTGGCCGTAGTACTGCTGGTTATCGCAGGGTGCACTATTGGCGGCAACGGTAATCATACCAGCAATACTTCTGACTCTAAAACTCCGTCCAATGCCATCTCTGCTACTGCACCTGCGGCCTTTCAGTTTTCTGCGGTTCCTGATTACTACACGGAGCTATACCGCCCGCAGTATCATCTGTCGCCGGAAAGCGGGAATATGAGCGATCCGAATGGAATGGTTTATTTCGAAGGTGAATATCACCAGTTCTACCAGAACAGCGGCCAGTGGGGTCACGCCGTCAGCACGGATCTGATCCATTGGCAGCATCTGCCGGTAGCGCTCCTGCGCGATTCGCTCGGGGAGATTTGGTCAGGCAGCGCCGTGGTGGACTGGAAGGATACGAGCGGTTTTTTTGGCGGAAAAGCGGGACTGGTTGCGATCTTCACCCATTTCAAAGGTGGAATGCAGTCGCAGAGCCTGGCGTACAGTTCTGATAAAGGACGCACCTGGATCAAATATGAGGGCAATCCCGTGATTCCGAATCCGGGACTCAAGGATTTTAGAGATCCCAAGGTGTTCTGGCATGAGCCTTCGCACGCTTGGGTGATGGTTGTCTCGGTGGACAACCGGGTGAGATTCTATACCTCTCCAGACCTGAAGACCTGGCAGCTGGCCAGCGAATTCGGCGCCGATCAGGGCTCGCATGCCGCCGTCTGGGAATGTCCGGATCTGTTTGAACTTCCCGTGGAAGGCAGCAAGGAGACCCGGTGGGTGCTGGCGCTCAGCATCGGCAATAACAGCTCAACCCGTGGCTCGGCGGCGCAATATTTCATCGGTAGCTTTGACGGACAGACATTCAAGAACGAGAATGAGCCCTCCAAAGTGCTGTGGACCGATTACGGAAAAGACTTCTACGCCGCAGTGTCCTACTCTGATATTCCGCAGAGTGACGGCCGCCGGATCTATGCCGGCTGGATGTCCAATTGGCGCTATCCGTTCTCTATGCCAAGCGCTCCGTGGAAAGGGAATATGTCGCTGCCGCGGGAGCTGAAGCTGCGCGACATTCCCGGTGAGGGATTGCGCCTCGTCCAGCAGCCGGTACAAGAGCTGGAAGCCTTGCGTGGCCAAGCGGTCAAGGTGGGAACCCAGCGGCTCAAGCCAGGCAACAATCCCCTGGCCAGTCTGCACGGGACTTCCTATGAACTCGATACCGAGTTCACCGTGAAGGGAGAGGCGGAATTCGGATTCAAACTGAGAAAAGGCGGAGATCAGGAAACTATTATATCTTATAACAACGTTAATTCGACACTAACAGTGGATCGAACCCGATCAGGCGACAGTTCATTTGAAGCCGGGTTTGCCGAAACGGTTCAGGCTCCCTTAAGAGCGGTAAACGGTAAAGTCAGGCTGCATATCTATGTGGATGAATCGACGCTGGAGGTGTTCGGCGCAGACGGTGAGACTGTGGTTTCCAGTATTCTTTTCCCGGGGGCTACCAGCAACGGGTTGGAGCTGTATGTGAAAAAGGGTGATGTGATGCTGGACCAGGCCGTCTTTTATCCGATGGCCAGTGTATGGCGGAATGAGGATCCGGACGGCTCGGAACCGCTTCGCGTCCTGCTTAGCCAATCCAGTGTGGATGTTCCGCTTGGCGGCACTGTGGAAGCGGCAGCGGCGGTCGTTCCGCTGACAGCTCCCCAGGATCTTACTTGGGTGTCGAGTGATGAGGCAGTTGCACAGGTGGAGAGCCGTGCCGGAACATCCGCTGTCGTAAAGGGGCTGAAGGAAGGCCAGACGGAGATTAAAGCTCTTGCCCCGGGTGGGCAAGTGTATGCCGTAATGAACGTGTACGTCTATAAACCGGATTGAAATGGAGTGAAAAGATCATGACAAGCGTTACAGCGGCAGCTGAGTCTGCCTCCAAAACTGCCCCATCAAGCAAAAAGCCCCGCCGGTTTCTGCGGGGAGAAGAAATGACCGCCTGGTGGTTCGTGCTGCCTTCTTTTGCTTTGCTGCTCATCTTTGTGTTCTATCCGATGCTGCAAGCCTTTGTGATCAGCTTTCAGAATTATAACCTGGTGGGATCGACCCGCAGCTTTATCGGGCTGGATAATTACAAGACTCTGGTGACGGACAGGGATTTCCTGGCCAGTCTCAGGCATTCGTTTCATTTTGCCATCGTAGTTATTCCGATTCAGACCTCGATTTCACTGGGCCTAGCACTGTTAATCCAGAAAAAGTTCAAGCTTACCGGTCTGTTCCGCACCCTCTATTTCATTCCGGTTGTCATTTCTACGGCAGTGGCCGCAACGGTGTTCAAACTGATCTACAACAAGGAATTCGGGATTCTGAACAATGTGCTGAAGACATTTCATCTGCCCACTACCAATTTCCTGTCCAACCCGGATACGGCGATGAACGGTGTGATCATGCTGGGAATATGGAAAGGCGTAGGCTTTTTCATGATTATCTTCCTGGCCGGACTGAACAACATTCCGCAAGATTTATACGAGGCGGCCCGGGTAGACGGTGCTACAAAAATACAGCAGTTCTTCCGCATTACGCTTCCTTTGCTGAACCGTACCACGGCCTTCGTTGTGATTATGACGACAATTGATGCCATTAAGCTGTCCGGCCTTGTTTTTGTATTGACCAGTGGAGGACCCAACGGGGCTACCGAAACCGCAGTCTATTATATTTATAAAATGGCCTTCCAGCAGATGCAGATGGGCTACGGCACCGCTGCCGCCTTTATTCTGTTCGCGATTGTTCTCGCCATCTCGCTCGTACAGATGAGACTGTTCCGGAATGCGGAATATTAATGAGACTACTAGGAGGAATCCACATGAACCGCTTTGCAAGCATTGCCAAGTATACGGTTATGACCGTCCTGGCTGTCATTTCAATTATCCCGATCCTCTGGATGATCTCGGGTTCACTACGCCCTTATGAGGAATTGTTCAAGTACTCCTCCAGCCTGAATATTCATTTGTTCGTTCCTGTCCAGCCAACGCTGGATAACTTCAAAGAAGTTATCTTCAGTGAGGGCAACCCTTTTCTCCGCTATATCGCTAATACACTGTTTGTGGCAGGGATTGTAACCCTGCTGGTGCTGCTGGTGAATTCGATGTCGGCGTTTGCTTTTGCCAAGCTGCGTTTCCGTGGAAAAGCGGTTGTCTTCGCCCTGTTCATGTCGGCGATGATTATTCCCGGTGAAGTAACGCTGGTCCCAAACTATCTGCTGATGAATTATTTCGGCTGGCTTAACTCCTATAAGGCGCTGGTGATTCCTTCGATGCTGTCTGTGTTCGGAATCTTTCTGCTGCGGCAGTTCTTCGCGGAAATTCCGGATGAGATTCTGGAGGCGGCCAAAATCGACGGAGCCTCGATGTCCCGGACTTTCTCCAGTATTGTCTTGCCTGCGGCTGTCCCGCCGATGATCACCCTTGCGCTGATGACCTTTCTTGGCAACTGGGATTCATATCTGTGGCCTCTAATCGTTATCAATGACGAAAAGAAACAGATGATCCAGGTAGCCATTGCCACTTTCTCCTCGGTGGAAGGAACAGATTGGTCTAAGATTCTTGCCGCAAGCACCATTTCCACGGTACCGATCCTGATCCTGTTTCTGTTCCTGCAGCGCTATTACATTCAGGGCATTACGATGTCCGGTGTGAAAGGGTAATGAAGGAACGGGGAAAGCGATGAAATACGGTAGAGTGGCGCCCGGTTAATGTGCCGGCCGCATTGCCGCGGCTCGGCAGGCAAACGGCCGGATGACAGAAAAGGGATAGCCACTAGGCGTAAATAAGATGACTCTTGAATGAATCAGGAGTCATCTTATTTAGGTTTTAGCCAGTTGAGTGCCTGAACCGCGCGAAACAAGAAACCGAAAGGGCAGCTTGTTTCAAGGCCGTCTTCGGGAATAGATCTCTAAGAGGAGACGCACACTATTAGGGCGATTTACCATCCAGTCTCATTGCAAGCAAATACAGCTGCAGCGATCCGGAAACTCGGTGAGCGGCCTTGAATTGCACAATCATTAGAGAATAAGATGAGGAGGCCCTAAGTTAATGTCCAATAAAAAAAGCTACTATGCATTTGAGGATCCGCTTGGCACTACAATTGAATTTCAAGCTACAAGCTTACAACAAGCCATGGTGATTAAGAAGAAGAAGGCTCATGAATTGGGAATTCCTAAAGAGGCGTTTGAACTCACAAGTATACGCAAAAAGCCAACTCAGAGCACATAGCCTTTCTTCGGGTAGCTTCCTCATACCTCACAGCTTTAGCATGCATAAAGCTATGACAATTTCATCGTAAAGATCAATCTGCATTTACAATTCACTAGGTATGAGCCAAAAATTAAAAGCCGCTTATTGGCGGCTTTTTCATTTTAACAATTACAATATACCCGCAATTGAGGGGCTTGTGCTTGTATCTGCTGCATGCGGGAGAACGTCCCCGACCGGAATCTCCAATTCGCTAAATTCGCCTATAGGAAAACGAAAGAGATGCTCCGCATACCCCGGCATTGGCGAAGGATGACAGCATGGACGATCTTGGGGTATTCCCCATGTTCAGATTAATCCGGGCGGTGGCGGCAACCTGCTCATTCTCCTCCGGCACCAAGGCTATGGCCGGAAGCTGATCGGGGCTGCCGGGCAATGGATCAGGAAGCTGGGCATTCAGCGGATCGTAATTACCGCCAAAAGAAGGTCGTTGGCTTCTATGAGCCTGGGTTATATACCGCGACACCGGAGATCAATAGCGCGGATGGGATTTATATAATTAGCGCTATCTGCGCCGGGGAAATAAGTGGATAAACGACATCTAAAGTTGGGGGATTTGCTGTTTGCGCAGGATTAGTTGGATAAACGACACTTATATTCACTAACGCTGCCTAATAACGGGGAATGGGATGGAAATAAGTGACGTTAATCCACTTGTTACCCGTAAAGTGAATTCCAAGGGATGAATAGATGCTGAAAATCCACTTATTTCGGGCGGTGTGGCAAAACTGGCGACCAACAAGTGTCTACAGGTGCGTACGGCGAACTTGAGTCGCGAAACGGTATACGAAGTGCGAGGCGACTATATGTTTGTCCAGGCAGTGAGGAGAATCGGCAAAGTGAGCAACCGAATAGTGTGCGCGAGTACGGAAACGATGAAGTGAGCGGCCGAAAGGTCCCTGCGATTACAGTGCGGCGGCGTTCTTAGCTGCAAACGTCGCTGTCCAGCATGCAAAGGAGGTGTCCCTGCAGCCAGTAATGGCTCCGGGAACACCTCCTTTTTTGGCAGCCTGCCGGGTCAATTAATTCTCAGGCTTCGCACCATCATCCGCAGCCTCAGCCACACTCCGCAGTATCCGGAACCCCAGCGGCTCCAGCGTAATGCTGATTCCATCGCCGTCCATCTCCACCGGCTCACCGCTGAAGGCGTCCTGCCAGCTGCCCCCGGTGAATGATTGCTGAAGGGTTAACGGTTCGCTGGAATTGTTCATCCAGACGGTAAAGCGGCTGTTGTCATCAAACCGTTCATACACGAGGCCCCGGCTATCTGCATCACTCTGCAGGAAACGGAAGTGACCGGTACGCAGTACCTCATGTTCCTTGCGCAGGGCAATCATGCGCTGATAGAAGCTGAATAGCTCACGGTCCTGACGGTCCTCCTCCCAGATCATACATTTACGGCAATCCGGGTCATCTTCTCCCGTAAGTCCGATTTCATCTCCATAGAAGATACACGGGGTTCCGGTAAAAGTAAGCAGGAAGGTGACTGTCAGTTTCAGTCTCCGGGTATCCCCGCCCAGCCGGGTAAGGACTCTGGGAGTATCGTGGCTGGCGAGAAGATTGAACAGTACTTCATTTGCCTGCCGCGGGTAACGCATCAGCAGTCCGTAGATATGGGAGGCGAAGGCTGCCGGATTTATCTCCTCTCCCCGGAAGTACTCCAGCAGCCGGTCAGAGAAAGGATAGTTCATTACGGAATCGAACTGATCCCCCTGCAGCCAGTTGAGGGAGTCGCTCCATACCTCACCGATGATGAACGCCTCCGGGTTAATCTCTTTGACCGCCTGGCGGAATTCGCGCCAGAATACATGGTCCACCTCATTCGCCACATCCAGCCGCCAGCCGTCGATTTGAACCTCACTGAGCCAGAAGCGGGTGATATCCAGCAGATATTCTTTGGTTTCCGGGTTGGCCGTATTCAGCTTGGGCATCCCGGCGAAGAAGCCAAACGTATCGTAATTGGGATTGTCACCTTCGGCTTTAACCGGATAATCATAGATATGAAACCAATTGGCGTATTTGGAGGCTGCCCCATGTTCAATTACATCCTTGAATGGCGGAAACTCCGCGCTTGTATGGTTGAAGACGGCATCCAGCACTACCTTAAGCCCTTTGGAATGGGCCAGGCTGACCAGCTGCTTCAGCAGCTCCAAATCCCCGAAGCTGGAGTCGATCGTTCCGTAGTCTACCGTATCGTATTTATGGTTGCTGGGAGCCTGGAAGATAGGTGTCAGATATAGCGCCGTTACGCCAAGCTCAACAATATAATCCAGATGGTCGATAATGCCCTGCAGGTCTCCGCCAAAAAAGCTGTCATTCGCCGGCGTAGCGCCCCATTCGAGCGTTCCTTCAGGATCATTCGCCGGATCGCCGTTGGCGAACCGGTCCGGCATGATCTGATAGAAGACCGCGGACTTCGCCCATTCCGGAACATGCAGCAGATCCACCTCGTGAATATAAGGCATTTCATAATAGCCTCCGGGAGGCGTAGGCTGCTCTTTCCTATAGAAGCCGGATTCAACCATCCATACCGTCTCCGCATCCGTTTCCAGGCGGAAGCCGTAGGAGAAACGTTTGCGTTCGGGCGTTACCTCAGCTTCCCAGTAATCGAAATAGGCATCTGAACCCACCTTGAGCATTTCCAACTCCTGATGATGATGCTCCCAATCGTATTTATCGCCCGTTAGCGCAAATACCCGTTTCACATTATTCCTTTTGCTGCGCAGACGCAGGTGAAAGGTAGTGCTGTTATAAGCATAGGCCCATTTGCCCTGCGGAGAATGATAGAGGCACTCAAGCTCAATGGAGGTGCCTGGTGCTGTTGCTGATGTCAGTGCATGTCTGCTGATAGCCATGTCTATTCCTCCTGGGATCAATAATGAATGGATATAATAACGAATGAATTATGAGCTTTAGTTAATACCCGGGATAAATAGGAATTAAACACCAGATGGAAGGGTCATGGGATGGAAAATAGTGGGTGAGCGGGAGCGGGGATAGAGAGCTTACAAAGGTGGGGATTTCCGAATCATACAGCCTCAGCTGGTCAAAACAACTGCCGGTCAGCAGATGGATGACCGGCAGATAATACCCGGATAGAGTGATGCAGCCTATATGGCATCTGCCCCGGCTCTGTTAATCAGCTCCCGGTAGTCATTACGCACATTGCCCACTGCGGACGAGACTGGATAAGCCAGCATCTGCCTTGCATCATAAGGCTGCAGCAGCTTCATCAGGGAGGGGATATCCTGATTGCTGCGGTCCAGCCACTGTGCTTCCGCGTCCTTGCCCAGAATGACCGGCATCCGGTCATGAATCTCCTCCATGAGGCTGTTCGCAGCTGTGGTGATGATGGTGCAGGTGGCGATTTTGTGGCCGCTTGGATCTGTCCAGATATCATACAGGCCGGCCATGGAGAAGAGCTGTCCGTCCCGCAAGGTGATGCGCAGCGGCTGCTTGCCGCTCTCCTTGACCTGCCAATCATAGAAGCCGTCTGCCGGAATGATGCAGCGGCGGGACGATACAAGCCCTTTAAATGAAGCTTTCTCCAGCAGCGATTCACTGCGGGCATTGATTAGCTTCGCAGCGTTCTTATCCTCCTTGGACCAGGAAGGCAGAAGCCCCCAGCGCAGCTGGCCAAGCTTATTGCGCTTGCCATCATGAATAACAGCCGGAATATACTGCATCGGAGCCGCGTTGAACTTCGGTGCATAATGGTCGAAGGAAGGATCGCCGGTGAAATACCTGGTCATCAGCTCTTCCAGTGTTACGGTAATCGTATATCTTCCGCACATTTTGCCCGTGCCTCCCTTTAGTGGCTGCCAGTTTACAGCATAGCCGCTTCGTGCTATGCTGCCTATATTTCTCATGATAGCATTACATTATAGAGGAAGAAACTTAAGGATTGTGAAGGAGGGGCGGCGGCTATGATTATCGTAAGTTCCTGCCTGGCCGGAATGAAGGTTAGATATAACGGCACGGATTGTCTGAATCCGGGTATCCAGCGTCTGCTGGACAATCAGCAGGCGGTTGCCGTATGTCCTGAACTGATGGGCGGCTTCTCTACTCCCCGGGAACCGGCTGAGATCATAGGCGGCAATGGCAGGGATGTACTGGAAGGCCAGGCCCGGGTGATCGACAGAACAGGCAATGATGTAACTGCAATGTATATAAAGGGAGCCTATGCCGCACTGGAGCAGGCAAGTAGCTTATCGGCAACTCTGGTGGTGCTCAAGGAGAACAGCCCGTCCTGCGGCAGTTCCATGATCTATAACGGAGAATTTGCCGGTGTGAAGGTGCCGGGAGAAGGTGTAACCTCAGCGCTCTTGCGGCTGCACGGCATTGAAGTGATCTCCGAGGAGCAGCTGGCTGCGCGGTTGCAAGAACTCGGGGCTGACGAACCGGCCAAGCCATAGTTTTTCCCAATAATACTCCATGGACAAATGTTACAATATTGTGTTTATTAACAGGTGGTAAAAGGGCTTGTTCAGCAGTATAATTGAGTAGTCCTGCAAGTGGAAACGGCCTTGCCGTTCTCTCAAGGACGGTACCGTTTCAGCGAGAAATAGAAGGATAAATTATCGTGTGAAGCATATAAATTCTTATATTTTAAGAAAATCCTGAATTTCAAGAAGCGGAGAATCTCGTTATGAAACCCATCTATTTGGACCACGCCGCCTCAACACCGGTTCATCCGGAGGTGGCTATGGTTATGTACAATATGTTATTGAACCAGTATGGCAATGCGTCCAGTGTACACCAGTTCGGACGGTCGGCCAAAAGAATCGTAAACGGAGCGCGCGACAGGATCGCGGGCTTTTTGGGCTGTTCCCCTGATGAGTGGGTGTTCACCAGCGGCGGTACAGAGAGCGATAATCTCGCCCTGTTCGGCGCAGCCTATGCCTCTATTCATAAGGGTAAACATATTATTACCACAGCAGTCGAACATCATGCGGTATTGCATACATGCGGACAACTGGAGCAACAGGGCTTCGAGGTTACTTATCTTCCCGTAGATTCCACAGGACTTGTCTCTCTGAGGGATGTGGAGTCTGCCCTGCGTGAGGATACAGTATTGATTAGCGTAATGTTTGTGAATAATGAAGTGGGAACTGTACAGCCTATAGAAGAGATTGGCAGATTGGCGGCCGGGCGGGGCATTCTTTTTCACGTGGATGCTGTACAAGCCCTGGGCACGCTACCTATGGTGCTCCGCGAGCTGCCTGTCGACTATATGAGCTTCTCGGCCCACAAGATTGGCGGTCCGCAGGGAATTGGCGGTTTGTATGTCCGGCGGGGAGCACCGCTGCAGCCAAGGCAACATGGCGGACTTCAAGAGCGCGGCAGACGGGCAGGTACGGAGAGCCTGGCCAGTACAGCCGGCTTCGCTACAGCGGTAGAGCTGGCTGTAGGCGGACTTGCGGAGCATCATGAGCAGGCTGTCAGTCTGCGGAGTACACTGCTGCAGGAGCTGGACAAGCATGCCGGAGCCGGCGGATATGTAATTAACGGAAATGAACAGCAGACGGTGCCCGGAATTCTAAATGTAAGCTTCCCGGGTGCGAAGACAGATGTGCTGCTGATGAATCTCGATATGGAGCGGATTGCGGCCGCCAGCGGTTCAGCCTGCACCTCGGGCTCTCTGGAAATCTCGCATGTCCTGCAGGCGATGAAGCTTCCGGAAGAACTTTTGAACTCGGCGATTCGCTTTAGTACAGGTTTGGGTAATACTAATGAAGAAATGCAGGTTGTTGCCCAAAAAGTTGGAACCATCTTAAACCGGCTGCGTACTAAAGACTAGGCATTTTTGCGGTCTGGCATCCGTTTGGAAGGTTTCTAGCCTCAGGGAACTCGTAAGTACTATTTAAGGTGAGGGGACTTTGGACGCCATGAAACTTCAAGATATGATTGGCCTCACCGTATATGAAGTTGAAGAAGGTACTGAAGTCGGTGAAATAATCGATATTGGACTGGATTCAAACTGGAACATTACGGGTATTGAACTGGAAAGCAAAACTTTTTTCTCCAGTCATGTGAAAGTTGTGGCATGGGATGATATTGTCGCTTATGGCGAAGATGCTGTCATGATCCGCAATAAAGAGTCGATTATTAAGACCGACGCTGACCATATACCCTATACTTTCCTCTTGGGAAAGAACAAGTTGAAGGATTTGCAGGTGCTTACAGCATCCGGAACGATACTTGGACGAATATCGGATGTTTATTTTGACCAAAAGATGGGAAACACAATAGTAGCGCTGGAAATCAGTGACGGGCTTGTAACTGATTTGATCGAAGGCCGCAAATGGCTGCCTTGTTCTGAAGGAATGTCTATCGGGGAGAATTCGGTACTGGTTCCTGCGATGAGCGAAGAACGGCTTCAAAAAGCCATTAATATTGTTAACGGATAGGTGGAATGTATTATATGAAGTGTCCAAACTGCAACTCCAAGGATATCGGCAAGATCGGTTCCCACCAGTTCTATTGCTGGGGCTGTTTCATCGAACTAACGGTCAACGGCGAGAAAATGTCGGTTTATCAGGTTGAAGAAGATGGCACGCTCAGTTCGCTTGACGATCTGTTCTCGGGTGAAGATGTTGCACAGGATTTCCCGCAGATCCATGCATCCTCCTGATCATTAGCCTGATTCATTCCCGGATAAAGTTACATAGATTCGCCGTGGGGCTGACCTCAAAGCGTCGAATGGATGCCTGGGTCAGCCTTGTTTGCTCTTAAGCAGGAGATCCGCAAGCCTGCGGTGGGTGTTCCACGTAACGATTCTTCAATCTTCTGCAACACAAAAACCAGCCAATCCTGGACCAGGATTGGCTGGTTTTTGTTGTGTGTGGACCCTGGACAGCGTTTGTTTACAGGATAACTTCTCCTATAAATGCGGAAGTTGCATCTTTGTTATATGTGCTAACGAATTGGTATGTCGCCTCCGGGATACGGGCTCTATACTGAAATCGACTGGCGGCAACGCCGGATTCTGCAAGGTTCTGCATAAGGGGGAATATTGAAATGTACCGTAAAGGAATATCCAAGTTGCTGATTGCGGGTATGCTGCTGTCAGGGATTCAGCTTCCGGGAAACACGGGAGTGGCAGGAGCAGAGGGACTGGAAGAGCTTCCCGTATCAGCCGCAGGAGCAAGCAGCGCTATTGCAGCCGGAAAGGCAGCATTTGCCGATATGAATCAGCACTGGGCTTCGCCGGCGGTGGACAGGCTGGCAGCCGCCGGAATCCTGCAAGGGAACGGGCAGGGGAGATTTGGACCAAGCCGTGCAATCTCACGCGCAGAGATAGCGGTTATCCTGGGCCGTGTGTTTCGTTACTCAGCTCCGGGAACGGCTGTGTTCAGTGATGTAAGCGCTTCTTCCTGGTATGCCAAGGATGTGGGCGGGGTTAGTGCAGCAGGCATAATCCAAGGTTACGCGGACGGACGGTTTCAGCCGGGAGCAGCTGTAACCCGGCAGGAGGCCATGACGATGCTGAGCCGGGCTTTCGGCCTGGAGGCGGCCTCGCAAACTACGCTGGCTGCGCAGCCTGACGGGTCAGCGGTCAGCGACTATGCCCGGGAAGCAGTGAGTGCCATGCTTGACGCAGGCTACCTGCGCGGCGGGCCGGATGGCAAGCTGAATCCGCAGACGCAGATGACCCGGGCTGAACTGGCGGAGCTGCTGGGCCGGATGATCGGGTGGATCAGCTCAGGCGAAGGAAGCCATTCGATTGGCAGGGTGTCTGGCAATGTGATAGTCAACCGGGCGAATGTGCAGATCGAGAACGGGCCGGTTAACGGAAATCTCTATGTGACTGCCGGAGTAGGAGAGGGAGAAGTAACGTTCTCGGGAATCAAGGTGCAGGGAACCACTCATATCTCTGGAGGCGGTGACCATTCGGTAGTTTTCCGTAAATCTTCACTGGGGCAGATCAAGCTGAACAAGCCCAAAGCACCGGTACGGCTCGTTCTGGAGGATAGCAGCACCGTAGCCCGGATTGAATTGCTCCAGCCGGCCAAGGTTGAGATTGGGGCCGGCACAAGGGTGGAAGCACTGATTATCGGTCCCGGCGCTGCCGGATCAGAGATTGTGAACCGGGGAGACATCGGCTTGCTTGAGACCCAAGCGGATCGTGTGCTTCTCAACGGCCTAGCGCTCAAGGCAGGTGAGACGCTTCGGGGCTTGTCCGGCAATGGAGCCACACCACAGGCAAGTGCAGCCGCCACCTCTGCGGGGAGTGGCGGGAGTTCAGGCGGAGCGATGTCAACGCCAACGCCTGCACTTATGACACCTGCTCCAACAGCGACACCTGGGGCAACGCCGACAGCAACGCCGGCGGTTACTCCGCCAACCCAAGACAATCCATGGGAGCTGGTCTGGAATGACGAATTCGACGGCAGCTCCATAGATGAGACCAAATGGAATGTCCAGGATACCGGAACGGTATACAATAACGAGCTGGAATATTATCATCCGGGCAACGCTTCACTTACAACAGAGAGCGGACACAGCGTACTGGCGCTGGAAGCGCGGAAGGAGGCTTACGGCGGAAAAGAGTATACATCGGCCAAGCTGACCTCCAAGCTGAAGGGCGACTGGACCTACGGCAAATTCACGGTGCGCGCCAAGCTGCCGATTCAGCAGGGAATGTGGCCGGCCATCTGGATGATGCCAACGGATGAAGAGAAGCAATATGGACCTTGGCCCGGAAGCGGCGAGATGGACATTATGGAATTAACAGGACCGGTAGCCGGGGATAAGGAGAAGGCGGATCTGTATCCAAGAACCGTGCACGGCTCACTTCATTACGACATCCCGCATATGTCCCAGTCCAAGACCTACGTTCTACCGGAAGGCAAGACGTTCGCTGACGATTTTCATGATTTCACGCTTGAATGGCTTCCGGGCCTGATTCGGTATTACGTGGACGGTAAAATGTATTTTGAAACGAGCGATTGGGGAACCAAAAGTGAGGGCCAGCCGGATTACTATACGTACCCCGCACCGTTTGACCGGCCGTTTTATATGATTCTTAATCTGGCGGTAGGCGGTGACTGGCCGGGGAATCCGGCAGCTGACTTCAAGTCCGACGAGATGTATGTAGATTATGTCCGGGTCTACAAGTACAAGAACCTGGATCAATGGCCTGATGTGACAGGACAGCGTCCAACGAATCCGGAGCTCTCGACTCCGCAGCGTCCTGCCCTGGCTGACGGCAATCAGATCTATAACGGGGAGTTCGAGGGTGCGGTAGCAGCGGACGGCCTGCCGGAATACTGGGAAATGATCAATAATGCAGGTGGTGAGGGAACAGCCTCGGTCATTGAAGACAAGGATAAGGGTGCGGCAGTGAAGGTTGCCGTCGAGCAGGCTGGAACGCAGAATTATTCCATTCAGCTCACCCAGAAGCCGCTTCTGCTGGAGAAGGGCAAAGCCTACAAAGTGACTTTTGATGCCAAAGCAGACGCAAACCGTCCGCTGATGAGCAAGCTGACCGAATTCGGCGGAGGATGGACGGCGTATTCCAAGGAACGAAATTTCCAGCTTTCGCCGGACTGGCAGTCATTTGAGTATACCTTTACCATGGCCCAGAATTCCGACAATAATGTCCGGTTCGAGTTCAATCTGGGACTGAGCGATATTGCCGCCTATTTCGCTAACGTTCGAGTGGTGGAGACGCAGCCCCTGCCAGTGGTACGTACTCCGTTGTCTGACGGCAACCTGATCTACAATGGCGGATTCGAGCTGGGAGAAGGGCGGCTGGGTTATTGGAGCTTCGCCGTTAAGCCGGAATCGGGAGCTGCTGCGAAGGCCAGTGTAACCAATGTCCTGGAGCTGCCGCTGATGAAGCGCGAATTCAAGGCAGATGTCCAGAAAGCCGGAGGCTCGGCTGAGGATGTGACGCTCATCCAGACAGGAATCCCTGTGACAGCCGGCGGAGTCTATCAGCTTGCGTTTGAGGCGAGATCGGAGCAGGAGTTGCCGGTTGGCATCAAGCTGGACGGCGGCGATGGGAAGACCGTCTATCCTGACGGGTCTACCTTCACGCTGACAACGGAGTGGAAGAGCTATACAGCGGAAATAGCGCTGTCTGGCGGGTCCGGTACAGAAGCGGCATTATCGTTCCTTCTGGGCCAGACTCCGGGGCAGACCGAGATCGACAATGTGCGTCTGGTTCGGATGGTTGATCCGCCTGTAATGAACGATTACCTGCATCTGCGGGGCGACCAGTACTGGAGAACATCGGGTACCGGCCTGATTCCGAGCGGCGAAGGCGGCAAGGACATCACGGATATGGACCAGGGCGACTATGTGGAATACAAAGTGGTTCTCCCTCAGGCCGCCAGTATTGTTCCGGTAACCCGGGTATCCAGTGTACGAGCAGATTCGGAGCTTACGCTGTCGGTGCTGGATGCCGGCAAACAGAGTGTAGTGACGACCTCTGTCTATAGTACGGCAATCGGAGATACCGGAGGACCTCATTCCTACCGCGCAATCATCGGGGCACCGCTTGAGCTGCCTGCCGGAACCTATTACTTCCGTCTTGGCGGCAGCGGCTACAATCTGGCTTGGCTGGATCTGACCCGCGAGCTGGTGGTGAACGGCAGCTTCAAGGGTGATTCTACCGAAGGCTGGACGCTGTACAAGAGGGACTGGGACAGTAATCCGGTGAAGAACACCGTAATGAACGCTGTGTACGGTGCACTGCGGGTTGACCTTGGCGGCACCGGTGATGACGACTGGAATGTACAGGTGAAGCAAGGAGCGATACCCGTAGAGCAAGGCAAGAAATATCTGCTTCGCTTCGATGCCGATGCCTCCATGGACCGGGAGATACGGGTGCTGGTTCAGCGTGACGGCTCCTTGGACGGCAATTGGACCCCATATACGAATGAGAAGGTCAGCCTGAGTGAAGCGGGCGGACATTATGAATATCTGTTCACCGCTCCGGCAAGCGATTCCGCTGCCGTACTGCAATTCAGTCTGGGCAAGGTTAACGGGCTGCTGGGAGAACATACGGTTAGACTGAGCAATATTTCCCTGCTGCAGGTGAGCCCGGTCATGGCGGGTGAGGCGTACGGGGAGAATCTGATTCCGAACGGAGACTTCTCCGCTCCGCTTAAGGGCTGGAACAGCTTCTCCTCCGACAGCGGCGAGTTATCCATTGACAATGTGAATGGGGCGCTGAAGATAAAGGTAGGTTCCACAGGAACGAACAGCTGGGACCGGCAGGTCTTTTATGAGGGAGTCGCTTACAACGAAGGCAATCATTATACACTTACTTTCAAGGCCAAGGCGGATCTTATGCGCAAAATGAATATCAGCATCGGCTGGCTGGATGTGGCGAATAATTACACCTGGCACGGGTACACAAGCAAGATTGTTGATTTGGGTACGGAATACACCGAATATACCCTGGAATTCGATGTTGCCGGAGATAGCACCTCTATCGGCCGCATTTCCTTCGAGCTGGGCAATATTAAGGATGGCGGCACGGGTCAGCTTGCGGTGGATATCGATGATATTGTGCTTATGAATAACGGAACCGTAGCTGCACCTTGAACAAGCTTTAGAATTTGTTATCCAGGCTTGCGATTTGGTATTTAGACCGGCAAGAAACACTTTTATAATCAGTACATGGAGGACGGGCAGCCGTTCTCCGTAATTTTCAAATGACAATGGGGGAGATTTATTGTGAAAAAGACAGCAGTATCCATCACCGCACTGCTCATGGCATTTTCAGTAGTGGTCAGCGGATGTGGAGGCAATAACAACCAATCAAGTTCGCCTAACAACGGAGTAAAGAAAGAAGATTCCAGTGCAACTGCCGCTCCTGCAACGCCAAGCACGGACCCTGTTACCCTGAACGCGTGGGTGATGCCGAACAGTCCCAAGCCGGATGCTGACTTCCTGAAGACGCTTGATCCTTACCTGAAGGAGCATACGAATGTCACCGTTAAGGTAACCGTGCTGGACTGGGGTTCCGCCTGGACCAAGATTACAACGGCGGCTACAAGCGGCGAAGGCCCGGATTTGCTTCAGCTCGGCTCGACCTGGGTCCCTGCTATCGCCAGCATGGGCGGCATTGATAAAGTAACGGATAAGGTAGCTGATGTGGGCGGCGCCGAAGCCTTCCTGCCGGCAATCTGGCAGACTACCTCCATCGCGGGCGACAGTGAAGTCTACGGAGTACCTTGGTTCGTAGATGCACGTGCTATCTACTACCGGACAGATGTATTCAAGCAAGCCGGGGTTGATACAGCCACAGCCTTCAAGGATTGGGATTCCTTCAAAAGCGCGCTGCAAGCGGTCAACGGACAGACCGTTGACGGCAAAAAGATCGCTGCACTCGGACTTCCGGGTAAAAACGACTGGAACGTAGTGCATAATATCTTCCCTTGGATCTGGGCTGCAGGCGGCGATGTTCTCTCGGAGGATAACAAAAATGTTGCCTTCAACGAAGAGAAGGGGCTTGACGGCGTGATGTTCTACACCGGACTTGCCGCTGAAGGCCTTGTGGATAAATCTTCGCTTGAGAAGAATTCGTCTCAGATTGAGAGCGACTTCGGCGACGGTAAATCGGCGGTCATTATCTCCGGCCCTTGGCTCGCCAAGAACTTTGCGACACCGAAAGCAAACGGCGGTATGGATGACAAGAAAGCGGCCAAGAACTTCGCGGTGGCTCCGCTTCCGGCAGGTCCGGGCGGACAAGCTACCTTCGTCGGCGGCAGCGAGCTGACCGTATTCAGCGGCTCGAAGAACAAGGAAGCGACTTGGGATCTGATTAAGTACCTGACTGGCGATGAAGCGCAGAAGGCTTATGCTGCCGTATCCGGCCAGCTCCCGGCTCGACTGTCACTTCTGGAATCGCCTGATCTGGATGCAAGCATGAAAGCATTCTCGGAAGCCACGAAATACGGAAGAACCTATCCATCCATTCCTCAATGGGGACCTACGGAAACGGCGCTGCAAAAGCATTTTGCCAACATCTGGGATATTGTCGCCGGTGTGAAGGGCAAATATAGTGAAGAAACCGTCAAGCAAGAGCTGGATTCTGCAGCGGCCGAAGTCAAAGCAATTATTAACCAATAATTATGAGGATTAGGGGGATGCCGCCGCGCGATAGGGTGCGGCGGTTCTTCCATTAGTAAAGTGAGGGATAAGAGATGGGACTCCATACTGAAAAAAATCTGCCTGCGAAGGCTGCTTCCGACAAGCGCGGACTGTGGCGCAAACGGGTCAGAGAGAATAAATTTGCTTACATGCTGATGGTGCCGACCATCATTTTCATGCTGTTGGTGCATTTGCTCCCTATGATTCAGGGATTCTGGATGTCATTCCTGAAGCTGAACCAATTTACACTGGGCAAATATCTCAAGGCGCCGTTTGTGGGGATCGACAATTATATTGGCCTGTTGTTCAACACCGATAACCCGGTCCGCCAGGGGCTCAACTTTGCCATCCGCAACACCGCGATTTATTCGGTCATTGTAACGATCGGTGTAATGATCATGGGCCTGATGATGGCCTTGCTGCTGAACCGTGATTTTCCAGGACGCAGCATTGCCCGTACAGCCATGCTGCTCCCATGGGTCGTTCCGTCTTATGTGGTCGGTGTGCTCTGGGGTTTCATGTGGCAGAAGGAAGGCATTATCAACTATTTCCTGGTCGATGTCCTGCATCTCTTCAATGAGAAGCCTTTCTGGCTGCTGGGGCCGAATACGATCTGGGCGATCATTATCCCAACCATCTGGCGCGGCTGGCCGTTCCTGATGGTCATTTTCCTGGCTGGACTCCAGACTATTCCCGAAGATATCTATGAAGCGGCAACCATTGACGGTGCGGGCAAGTTCCGCCAGTTCTGGAACATGACGCTGCCGATGCTTAAGCCGGTTATTGCGGTACAGCTTTTATTCCAGATTATTAACAATGTCTACTCCTACAACATCGTCTCCACGATGTTCGGCAACGGTGCCGGATATCCGGGGGAATGGGGAGACCTCCTGATGACAGCCTTGACCCGCCAATCCTTCGGTTATTGGTCCTTCGGTTCGGGTTCTGCCGCTTCAATCATGCTGATGTTTGCCATGCTGATGGTCGTCGGTATCTGGTACCGCGCCTTTAGATCGGAGTTGAATGCCCAATGAGTACACACCGTAAACGTTCCGTCAGTTCGTTCCTGCTGACCTCACTAACCTGGGTCATCGTTGTATTGACGATATTCCCCATTTTGTGGATGATCTTCACCTCTTTGCACTCTAATGACCAAATTCTGAACGGTATCACTACCTTTAGCCTGCCGAAGCCGCAGTGGGTCAATTATATCAATATGTGGGATACCGTTAATTTTGCCGTCTATTTCCGCAACAGCCTTCTGATCTGCGGTGCGACAACCCTGCTTGCCGGCTCCTTTGCCGTTCTGGCCGGGTATGCGCTGGCCCGGTTTGATTTTCCCGGAGCGAAGCTGTTCAGCATGAGTATCATATCCACCCAGCTGATCCCGGGGATTATGTTCCTGTTCCCGATTTATCTGATGTTCCTGTGGATCAAGAATACGTTCGGTTTGCCGATGATCAATACGTACTGGGGAATGATTCTCGTCTACACGGCGTTCTACACCCCAATCAGTATCTGGATTATGCGGAGTTTCTTTGTCTCAATTCCAAGAGATCTGGAAGAGTCGGCTACGATTGACGGCTGTACGAAATTTCAGGCTTTCTACAAAATCATTCTGCCGTTGTCTCTGCCCGGCATTATTGCGACAGGCATCTTCATCTTCCTTACCGCGTGGGATGAGCTCCTCTTCGCCTGGGTTTTGACAACCAGCTCGGATGTACAGACGATTCCGGTCGGTATCCGCTTGTTTGTCGGCCAATACAATACCCGCTACGATCTGCTGATGGCAGCCTCCACGGTTGTAACCGTGCCGGTCATGGTCATATTCTTCATGACGCAAAAATACTTTATCAGCGGTATGACCGCGGGGGCCGTCAAGGGCTGACCCGCAGCATGCCAGGAAAGGTGAGAGCAATCATGCTGAAATTTACTACCGCAAGAGAAGCGATGGCTTCGGCTGAAGATATCCTGAGACAAGCCTTCGCAGACCGGATTGGCCCCGGGGCGCACATCAGCGCCCTCTTTACGGATTCGGAACGCCGGGGGGCTGTAGGCATAGCCGGTCTGCCGCTTCGGCTGCCTGCCATTCAGGAGCTGCTCAAGCTCCCCGATGTGGCAGCGCTGCTGCCGGGTGAAGCGGGTGCCTCCGCGTTGTTCGCCGTAAACGAAGATGCCACGGAATTGTCACTGTATATCCGGCACACCGGAAGACAGGAGCAGACTGTTGACGTACCGGAGGCTGCCGCAAGCGTGGCTTTGGCGCACTTGCAGGCTGCCCCGGGCTGGGCAGGCGCGCTTAACGCTGAGGGCGAGCATGTAATTGATCTGCGTTCACCCGTGCCGGGTCCGCATTTCGCGGTCAATTTGCTGATGGGCAACCGTCTGAGCTTTCCCCATCCGCTTCAGACCACCCCGAAAAGCGTTGTTGACCGGCTGGGCGGCGGCAGCTTCCGTTCACATGCGGCCACCCAGGTGCTGGCCACCCGCTGGGATATGCGCCAGGAGGAGAACGGGTTCCCGGCTAACCGGCAATTCTATCTGTTCGAGGACGGGAAGCAGATCTTCTATTCCGCGGACCCCGGAGATGAGGGAATGGAATCGGCGGTCTGCCGGCATTCACAGAATGTAACCCGAATCACCTGCCGCACGCGCTGCGGACTGGAGATTACACGAATCATCTCTATTCTGCCTCAATACGAGGGCCTGCCTCTGGCTACCGAATTACAGCGGATTGAGATTGAGAACCATGGAGAAGCCGACCGCCGTCTGCGGATCGTCTACACGGGAATGTTCGGTTCCGCCGCACCGGGTGCATTGTTTGAGGATGTGCTGTACAGCAACGTTATTATGCAGGGCGGAGTGCTCCAGGATAATACGGGAGCCGTGGCAGCCATCAGTCCGGATTATTATCCCGAAGGCGGCCGTCATGATCTGCGCTTCCACACAATGATCGTTCACGGGCCAGAAGGACCGGTGCTGCCCCGTGAATACTGCGTCAGCTACAATGAATTTGTCGGCACAGGCTCGCTGCACCGTCCGTCCGGCGCGCTCAGACTGAGTAACATTCTGCACCGTAAGGGGCCCGGCTTCTTCGCGGTAGCCGGGGAAATTCAAGCGGCTGCGGGAACTAAGACAGCTGTTGACCAGTTGACCGGTCTTGTCTCCGACAAGAGCGGGGCGCCCTGGAATGACACAGTGCTGGCGGATGAAGTGGGGGCTCTGGTCGCCCGTTTCTCCGACCCATGCGCGGCGGAATCAGCGCTGGCGGAATCAGCCGGGTTCGTGCGGGATTACAGCAAGTTCCTGCAGGTATTCTCCGATGACAAGAATTTCGATGTCTTTGTCAACCGCAATCTGCCGTTTCAGGTGCTCTATCAAAGCTTTGTCTCCCGTTCCTTTTGCCAGACACAGAAGGGCTACAGGGAGATCGGCTTCCGCGAAATCCAGGATTTGTACGCATCGATGTATTATTTTGTCGGCATGGGACGAAGCGCTCTGGTGAAAAGTCTGCTTAAGGAATGGACCGGCATGGTGTTTGAACTGGGCTATGCCTATCATAACTTCTTCTGGGCCGGCAAGGAGCCGGGCAAATGGTCCGACGATGCGTTATGGCTTGTTCAAGCCGTCTACCGCTATGTAATGCTTACCGGCGATCTCGAGTTCCTGGACGAGTCTTGTCCGGTAGCGGGACAAGACGCGAGCCGGCCGGTCTTCGAGACACTCAAGGCGATTATTGTCTATTCAGGGCAGATTTCAATCGGCCGCCACGGTCTGCCCTTACTGGACTTCGCAGACTGGAACGACTGTCTTAAGCTGGATGACACGTATCTGAACGGTCCAGCTAAGGAAAAGCTCTACCGGGAGCAATTGCAGGCAGGCGGGGTCTTCGGGGATTCACTGGACAGCGATTATTCCGAGAGCGTCATGAACGCCTTCCTGCTGAAGGTAGCGGTAGATGGACTGTCTGCTCTGGCTGCCCGCAAAGGGGAGCAGGATGATGCCGATGAGCTGAACCGCTTCGGAGCCAAGCTGCGCGGGCGTATTCAGGAGCATGCCTGGAAGGGCGATTTCTTCGCCCGCGTGCTCTTCAACCGGTACCCGGATGGCGAATACACTTATTTGGGAGCTGCCGGAGACGGTCTGTCAGCAGATCCGGCATCCGAGGGTTCTTACTTCTTAAACTCCTTCAGCTGGAGCATCCTGTCGGGCTGTGCCGATGAGTCGCAGATCTCGGTGATGCTGGACACTATGAAGTCGCATCTTATGACTCCTTTCGGATTGAAGCTGGTTTCGCCGGTTGCCTTGGGCCGGGTCTCTACCCACACAGCTTCGGACGAATACTTTCCGGGTGACCGGGAGAACGGCGGCGTATTCAAGCATGCCTGCATGATGGCCGCAGCTGCGATGTTCAAGGGTGCCAAGGAAGTCTCGGATTCAGGGCTTGCTGCCGAGCTGGGCCGCCTCGGCTATTGGCTGCTGGACCGGATCATGCCGTTCAAGACGATGGAGGATCCGTTTGCAGTCTGCGGAAATCCACGATTCTGCACTCAATATAATAACAGCGAGACCGGTGAGAATATCGGTCCGATGCTAAGCGGCACCTCGACCTGGCTCACCCTCTCGCTGATGGAAGCGCTAGGCATTGAATATACGGCGCAGGGCATCGCACTGAGTCCGATCCTGCGGGAAGAGCAGACAGAATTCTCTTACACTCTCAAGCTTGGCAAATCTTCGTACTGTATCCGGATCAGTAAACCGGAAGGCTTCCGCCGGATGCACGGCGGTGATGCCCGTCTGACACTGGATGGCCGGGCGCTGGAGGATGGGTTTATTCCGACTCCGGATGACCGGCTCACCCATGAGGTGGAGCTGCGGTTTGAAGAGTAAAGATGTTATAATGCCCGGTCACGGAATTCATGCGGGGTCATCCCCGTGTACTCCTTAAAGAGTTTGATAAAGTAATGGGCATTGGAGTAGCCCAGCTCGGCGGAAACCTCATAAATTTTCAGCGGCGTATGAATGAGCAGATACGCCGCTTTTTCCATCTTAACCTGACTAATGTAGTCGCTGATCCGCTTGCCTGTCTCAAGCTTGTACATTTTGGACAGATATACCGGATGCATCTGGACGTGATCGGCGATGGCCTGAAGGGAGACATAATGTATATTGCGGTCAATATATTCATGTACGTTCCGAATCAGGACTGTCCGGCTGTCCCGCCGCTCGGATTCGAAATGCTCCTTCAGCAGCTTAACCATCTCCAGCGCCCATTCCCGCAGCTTGTCTGCCGTCTGGAAGGGGGCCTGCTTCATTAGCGGATTGCCCACGATCTCGCCCAGCATCTTCTTATTCTTATGGGCGAAATAATAGAATGCCGTCTCCAGATGCAGGCGGGCCTCATGGATATGCTCAAGAGAGTGGTCCGGATTCCGGGCCAGCTCCGAAGCGATGGCGTTCAGCTTGTCTTCGATCCCCTGCCAGTTGTTCGCTTCGAATAAATGGAAGAAAAGCGGAGGCTCGTAGAGCGGCTGGAGAATTTCTACAGGGTTAAAGCTGCTGTTGTCCGTGGCATCCAGATAGATGCCTGTTTCGCTGCCGATATGCTGGCGGATAGCTGAGATGCCGGATTGATAGAGCGTGTACACCTGATCCGGGAATCCTCCCCAACCCGTAGTGACCACAGAAAGGCCGCCGCCAATCAGCGTGCTGACATGATTCTGCAGCTGATAGGCGGCCTGGGTGATATCATCTGCCAGATTCAGGCGGGGTTCAATGTCTTCCCTGGGCTGCAGCAGAAATACAAGATAATCATGGACATCCTTGCTTGACCAGATGTGGAACCGGTCTTGAAACAGCTCTTGCGCGATATTAATAATGGCGTATTCGAACAGCAGCATGCTGCCCATGTCCTGACGCCGGAAGAACTCCTCCGGTCTGACGATTACAAGGCATACCGGCAGGCTGGTGGAGAACGGCAGATCGAATTGGGAGAGCCGCTCGTGCAGCTGCGGCCTGGACATCTTCCGCCCCTGCAGGAGCTCGCCGAGCAGCCGGTCCCGCAGGAGCGGAAGATGCTCGCGGAAGGTCTGCATTGTCCGCTGATAGGAGGACCAAGTCTCCCATTCGCCGCGCAGCTCTTCCTGGAGCCTGCCAATAACGGCAACCAACTGGTCATTGGCAATTGGCTTAAGCAGATAGGCACTGGCTTGCTCTTCAATCGCCTTGCGGGCATATTCGAATTCGGCATAACCGGTCAGCATAACGACCCGGATATGCTTCCAGCGGCTACGGATGGAGGCGATTAGTTCGATGCCTGAAATTTCAGGCATATTGATGTCTGTGACAACAATGTCGATAGGATAACGCTGAAGCAGCTCCAGTGCCTCGTATCCGGAATAAGCCTTGTGGACTTGTTCAAATCCCATTTCCGTCCAAGGAAGCGAAATGGATAGATCGTCGACGACATAAGGTTCATCGTCAATCAGAAGAATTTGATGCATAGGGTTCCTCTTTCTTCTCCATGCGAAGAGTGATTTTTAAGCCGCCTTCAGGTGAAGGGGCGATCAGAAGGCCGGATGAATCACCATAATGGGACCTGAGGCGCTGCTGGATGTTCCATAGCCCGCAGCCTCCGTCCTCGCGCGCCGTTTCGGAAATCCGGGCCTGCAAAGCGGTAACTGCCTCATCCGTCATGCCAGCTCCGTTGTCTGCAACGGTGACTATGACACTCTCTTGTGTATGGGAGGCGGTGATCCGAATGGAGCCTTGGCCGATCTTTTTCTCAATGCCGTGAATGATGCTGTTCTCCACCAAGGGCTGGATCAGCAGCCGGGGAATCTGCAGACCCAGCAGATCTTCCGCGATATCCATCTCATAGCGGATGCGCTGTTTCCGCAAATTCTGAATCTCCAGGTAATTCTCCAGCAGCTTCAGCTCGTCCTGCAGCGTAGTGAGGGAATGGTCCGCCTTGGTGATGTAGCGGTAATATTCTCCGAGGTTAAGCGCCATAGCCTCCACCGAATCGGTGTCGCCGACAACGGCCTTACTCTTAATAAAGAACAGGCAATTGTAGAGGAAGTGCGGATTAATCTGCGATTGAAGCTGTTTCAAGTGGGCATCCTTGGCCCGGAGCTGCTCCAGGTAGACCTGTTCAATCAGCAATTGAATTTTCTCTGCCATTTCATTGAATTCTTCGTTGAGCATTGTGAACTCAGGATTGGTCTTGGTATGAATACGGGTAGACCAGCGTCCTTCCTTCATCCTGTTGAGCGAACGCAGTAAAAGGCTAACCGGACGCTGCACTTGACGATATAGCTGCAATGAGAACAACAGGCTCATGACCAGGAGAAAAGCCGATCCCGTCAGGAAGAAATAACGGCTGCTGCGGATCGGCTGAAGAATCTGCTTCAGCGGCGAATAATGCACGACCCGCCAGTTAATGGCCGATGAAGGAACCGAACTGATAAGAAAGCTGCCCTTCTTGAGGTTGAGGATCTCCGATGTGCCCTGTCCGTCTGCGGAATCAAGCGTTGCGGTGATCCGTTCAGCCATTTCCCGGTCGGTATTGCGGGAGAGGATCATCCCGAAAACCGGATGGAACAGGAAGGTATCGCCCTTGTTCTGTGACTGGTAGGCATCGAACATTCGTTCAATGTTGGATACAGGGAAATACATCGACAACAGCAGTTCCGCCTCTCGGGGAGGGCTGCTTTCTGTAGCGGGATCTGACAGCAGCAGGCGGAAGCCCGCTTCAGTGCTGCCCCTGTCCTCAGAAATATACTCCCAGCCTGCCGGAAGCGGATTCTCCAGTACGGAGGAATCAAAGGAGAGTGAGGAATCTGACCCCAAGGTCTCACCGTTGTGCGGCTTGTACAGGACAATCCGGTTCTCCCACGTACTGGAGCTGGTCTGAAGGGAGAGCTTCTCCAGCACGGTCATAATGGTCTGGGCGGGGTCAATAAGATGGCCCAATTGCCGGATCTGCTCGTAGTCACGGATGGTCGGGTCTCTCTGAAGAGCATACATGCTGCCCGCCAATTGGTTGATATTGTTGTCCATCTGCTGGGTCAGGAACTCCAGGTGATTCAGGTCCGTTGTCTTGATCTGACTCGTGATGACTCCGATATCCTTGCGGTAGGATAATCCGTAGAATAAGAGTGTGGTTGATATAAGGGAGAGCAGGATTGCAACCATTTTAATAAACAAACTCGGACGCCAGGCCATAAAATCATCCTTTTCAGAAGCTTTCACTGTTAGCCGTAATAAAAGAAGTGTACCATGTGATGCCGAAGAAGATTATGATACAAGTTGTCCGGCCCTCCAGAACATTACGAAAAGCAGGTGGTTCCATGAAATTCAGATTGCCGTTGATCGCGCTGGTCCTGATATTGTCGGGCTGCACCTTCCGCAGCTCCGGGGGCACTCTCCCGGCAGCTTCCCCGGAGAGCACGGCGCCTCATTTTGACGTCAAAGCGGGTAAATATAATCCGCCCATAGACCTGTACACAGTGGGCTCCGTGAACCCCAATTTGACCTTTAAAAAAGGCGAGAGCCTTGAACATAATGTGCATACGGCCTGGGCGGAGGAACGGTTGGGAATCCGTATCCGTTATCTCTGGACCATCTCCGGCACCTCCGAGAACTACGCCAACAAGCTGAGGCTTGAGCTGGCCAAAGGCAATATGCCCGATGTTGTCACTACAAGGGATGCAGCCATCATTCAAGAGCTGATTGACTCCGGGCAATTCATGGAAGTCGGCAGTTTATTTGAACATTATGCCTCCCGGGTGTGGAAGAAGGCTGTTGCCGAGGACACCTCGGCATGGAATGCCTTCGTGCGGGACGGGCATAAGTATGCGATTCCCATCATGGATTACGAATACAACTCCGATCCGCTGCTTTGGATTCGCCAGGATTGGCTGGACAAGCTGAAATTGGAAACACCGCGGACTCTGGATGAGCTGGAACAGGTCATGGACGCTTTTGTCAACCAGGACCCGGACGGCAACGGATTAAAGGATACTTACGGCCTTGCGTTAGGATTCCGAAACGGTCCCAGTACCTGGATGGGGGACAGCAGCTGGATTTTTGGAGCATTTGGCACGGTTCCCGAGCAATGGAACCGCCGGAGTGACGGAACCCTGGAATATGGTTCCGTGCAGCCCGGCGCCCGGAAGGCTGTCGCGCTTATGAAGCATTGGGTCCAGCAGGGGTACTTGTCGACGGACAGTGCCTGGCTTGATGAAGAGGGCGCCGCCAACCGGTTTGTCTCCGGCAAGGCCGGCATGATTGCCGGCCCGTATTGGATGCGCGGCTGGCCTTTGTCTTCCCTGACTGCCGCAGACCCGCAGGCGTCTGTCAAGGCTGTTGCGATACCCTCCGGACCGGAAGGTACCGCTATGAGAAGAGGCACCTTACCTGTCAACGGAGCAATACTGATTAACAAGAAAATGAAGCACCCCGAAATCTTTTTTACCTATCAGAATTATATGTTTGATTATTATGCTACCTCCACCGGCGAGTTCATTAATGGTCTTGCAGAGGGCTATGACTGGGCAATGGCGGACGGCAAGGCGACCATTGAGCCCTCTGCGCTGCCGATGGGCGTCATCCGGGCGGCCTCCTACACACTGACCTTCGACGGGGCGAGAATTCCCTCCGAAGTGATCAAGGAGATTCCGGAGGATATTACCCCGGTGCTGCTGGGCCAGAAGGAGGCTTCCCGTAAGGAACAGTTCACGGGACCGCCCACCAAGACGATGAAGAGCGACGGTGAGCTGCTGAAGAAGCTGGAACAAAAAAGCTTTCAAAACATTATCTTTGCAGACAGCGGTATCGGGGAATTTGACGAGTTTGTCGGCAAATGGAAGGCCTACGGGGGATTGTCCGAAACCTCGGAGGTCAATGCCTGGGACCGCAGCCGCCGATGAGTCCGCAGGGACAAGAAACCGCCTTCATCAAGGCGGTTTCTTGTCGGAGAGGCGCTGGAGCTTCTTACTCGCCCCGGTCTGGCGCTGGAGTATAGCGGAATTCGTCATAATAAGCATGTAGCGGAGCCTTGCCGTCATAAGCCTCCAGCCAGGAATCCACACCTGTTCCGTTCCAGAGATTCATCATAATACGGCCCGGAGTAAAGGGAATACTCTCGGTCGCTGTATGAACAGGGCGGCCGTCTACATACCAGGTAATGGAATCCCTCTTCCAGTCGAAACCATACCAGTGAAATTCTTCTGACGCGTCAAAGCCGAGGTCAATCACCTTTTCATGTCCCCCGATGCCGTCTGTGAAGTAGTTCAATTGCATCTGGCGGGTGTTTTTACCCAAAAATTCAATATCGATTTCATCCCAGGGCTCGCCTTCCGAAGGGCCGGTATACGTGAAGAAAGAAGAGACTACACCGGGATTGGCCGCCGGCTTCATACGGATTTCATACTTGCCATAGCTGTACTTTTCCAGCGAACGGTATTCTGCACCGTCGAACTCGCCGGGGGACCGGCTGGTAAGAGACAGGGTCATAAGATCATCCCCGGCAAATGAGATGTTATCTTCTCGCCAGGTGCAGTTGAACATGTCTCCGTTGGAATAGCCATCCGTTTTCTTCCAGAACTCCGAATTGAATTCTGTAAAATTGTCCTTCGCGCCTCCTGCTTCGGATCGGGGTGCTGTAGTGAAGGCCCATAGGCCCCATACTGCTGCTGACAGAGCAGCAACGGCTACGGATGCTTTGATTAACCTGTTGCGTATCAATTCTGTTCCTCCTGTGATGATGTTTCTTGCTTTTATCGTACAGAACCCAGGCTCTGGCCGCTATACCAATGTGTCAATCCGGATAACAAATTCTGAAGATAACGGCTTCCGGGCAGATGTAAAAGGACTCCGGCAGGTGCGCTCTGTGCGCCGCCGGAGTCCAAATTTCGTTTTTAGTTGCCTGTAAATTTCAGCCAGTCGTAGTAAGCGTAGAGCGGATTGGCTCCGTTATAGGAACCGAGCCAGGAGTCCACTCCCGTTCCGTTCCAGAGATTCATCATAATTTTACCGGGACGGGACGGAATATTGCTGGTGGCCGTATGCTTCAGAACGCCGTCCACATACCACTTAATGTAGCCCTGCTGCCAATCGAAGGCATACGTATGATAACCTTGGGAAGCGTCAAATCCCAGATTCACGATCTTTTCATGGCCGCCAACCCCGTTTGTATAATAATTGAATTGGACTTTAGTGGTGTCCTTGCCCAAAAACTCGATATCAATTTCATCCCAGGGCGTACCGTCGGAAGGTCCGGTATAGGTGAAGAAGGAAGAGACGATTCCGCTGTTCTTGGCAGGCTTCATGCTGACTTCATATTTACCGTAGCCGTACTTGTAGACAGACCGCATTTCTGCACCGTCAAATTTATTATTGCTGGGACTGGTCAGTGCCAGACGAAGCTGTCCGCCGCTTGTAAATGAGATATTGTTAGCGCGCCAGGTGCAGTTGAACATCCCGCCATTGGAATAGCCGTCGGCTTTTTGCCAGGTTGCGGAATTGAAGTAGGTCAGAGGCTCATCAAAGACGGTGGCTGCCGAAACAGACGGAGCTCCAGTGAGCAATCCGGCAAGCAGCAACAGCATGCCTGCACCGCATAATCGTTTTAACCTTTTCATAATAAAAGTACCCCTCCTCGGAATGAAAGCGTTTTACAATATGATTTTAGCGGACCTTGATGCCGGCCACTATACCAACTTTCCAACCCAAATAACAAAAAACCAATTTTTTGCAGGCAAGAGTATTTCATTACCCTCTCACACATACTAATATTGCATGACTGTTAGAGGCTGTACATGTTCAGGAGGGGTATTATGGAGCAATGGTCCCAAAGTAAATGGTTCCGCTGGATGATCGGCGTGCTGCTCTCCCTGATCATTCTGTATTTCGTCTGGCTGCTCCGCCCCATGCTGGAGGGAATATTCCTGTTTCTAAAAGCGATCCTCGCCCCGTTCCTGGCGGCAATGATCATCTCATATGTGCTGAATCCCGTGGTATCCATGCTCTCCAGGAGAAAAATGCCGCGCAGCGTGGCCGTCCTGCTGATCTATGCCGTATTTCTCACCTCCCTGGCGGTCATTCTGATCAACCTGATCCCCATGTTCATCGAGCAGCTTGAGGAGCTAAACGAGCACCTGCCGGAGATGACACTGCATGCGCAGGGTCTGATGCGGAACATGAACTCCAGACTGATTCCGCCCGGCGTGGAGACGGGGATGAATAACTGGTTCTATCAGCTGGAAAACCGCCTGGCCGAAGGTATCTCCCATTTCCTTGATAATATTGCGTCGACGATCGGTATCCTGTTCAATGCATTCATTGTGCCTTTTCTGGTGTTCTACATTCTCAAGGACTTCGATGTGTTCGAACGGACCGTTGTATCCTGCCTGCCCCGTTCCCGCCGCAAGTCGATTGTCACCCTGCTGAAGGACATTGATGAAGCGCTTGGCAATTATATCCGCGGGCAGTTTCTTGTCTGCATCATCATCGGCGTGCTGGCCTATATCGGCTATATGATTATCGGTATGCCTTATGCGCTGCTCTTCGCCTGTGTGGTAGCGGTCTTTAACATTGTGCCTTATATGGGTCCGTTTCTGGGTGCGGCTCCGGCCATTGTAATGGCTTCAACCCTCTCGTGGCGCCTGGTACTAATGGTAGCTGTGGTGAATACACTATGCCAAATGCTGGAGAGCAACGTCATTTCGCCGCAGGTGGTCGGACGGAAGCTTCATCTGCATCCGCTGCTGATTATCTTCGCGCTGCTGGTCGGCGGGGAGATCGCCGGAATGATCGGACTGATTCTGGCGGTGCCGTTCTTCGCAGCCGGTAAAGTGGTCATTCAGCATATCATCGCCTATTATATCCGCAGAAAGCCGGCATAAAAGCAGGGATATTGCTAAATCATTGACGGTACATGTATCTTTTGGTTATAATGTGGTGAATATTACGAATAAGAAGCAGTACACATAGCAGTGCGATGAAGAGGAGTATTAATTCGTGAGACCGTTATTGCAGAGAGCCGGCACCTCAGGTGCGAGCCGGTTAACGGACCGCAGTGAACTCACCTCGGAGTAACGGCGCGAGCCGCAGGTTCCTTAAGCTTCATTAATAAGGAGACCGGCGTGTGAACCGTCGTCGCCTCACCCCCGCTAAAGGGTGTCAAAGTGAGTGCCGGACAAAGAATGTCCGCCGCTAACTAGGGTGGTACCACGGGAATTCAAACCTCTCGTCCCTAGCGATAATACGCTAGGGATGGGAGGTTTTTTTGCGGTTAGTCCGGCGGAGCGGCGGGAAGCCTGGGATGGTTCCAGCGGCGCCGCACGGTCAAGGATATTCCAGCAGTTCCGCGATCCGAAGCGGGGCCTGGGCTTTGCGGATTCTGCCGGTCCGGCGAAGCTTGGGCGGGTTCCTACCAACCCGGCGAATCAATGGCGGGTTTGGCTTTTCAGGCCCTACCGGCCCCAGCGAAGCATTGCGGGTTCTTGGACTTTGCTGTTCCGCCAGGGCCAGCGGATTGGTTTAACAGAACTTATGTAAAGATAAAGGAACGGATAGAAATTTTGGAGCTGTAGCAACGTTAGTGGCCGCCTTTAGATTCGGATTTCTACCGCGATGAGCGGTTCTAATCAGGAAATCCGAATATAACAGCGGGCGGAAGCCCAAAACTTTCTGCAGTGACCCTTATTTACAGTATTTCTTTTTATAACATTAGCCTTACCTAAGACAGCAACACTCCAAGGAGGAGCATAAGATGAGCGACAACACATTTACCCAAGCCCACACCGGCTACCGTGCCCAGACTATCGAGCCGAAATGGCAGAAATTCTGGGACGAGAACAAGACATTCAAAACAAGTGAAGAAGCAGGCAAACCGAAGTTCTACGCCCTGGATATGTTCCCGTATCCTTCCGGCGCAGGGCTGCACGTAGGCCATCCTGAAGGCTACACCGCTACTGATATTGTTTCCCGTTTCAAACGGATGCGCGGCTACAACGTGCTGCACCCGATGGGCTGGGACGCTTTCGGACTGCCGGCTGAGCAGTATGCGATGGATACCGGACAGCATCCGCGTGACATTACCTTCAAGAACATTGATAATTTCCGCCGCCAGATCAAGTCGCTGGGCTTCTCCTACGACTGGGACCGCGAGATTAGCACAACTGATCCGGGTTACTACAAATGGACGCAGTGGATTTTCATCCAGCTGTACAACCGCGGTCTGGCGTATGTAGCTGAGGTTTCCGTGAACTGGTGTGAAGCGCTGGGTACCGTCCTGGCGAATGAAGAAGTGATCGACGGCAAAAGCGAGCGCGGAGGCCATCCCGTGGTCCGCAGACCGATGCGCCAGTGGATTCTGAGAATTACCGAATACGCAGACCGTCTGCTCGAGGATCTGGATGAGCTGGACTGGGAAGAGAGCATTAAGGATATGCAGCGCAACTGGATCGGCAAATCGACCGGCGCTGAGGTGACTTTTGCCATTGAAGGGCATGAGGCTACGCTTGAAGTGTTTACCACCCGTCCGGATACCCTGTTCGGAGCAAGCTATTGCGTCGTGGCACCGGAGCATAAGCTGGTTGATGTGATTACAACAGAAGAGCAGAAGGCTGCCGTTGCAGACTACCGCGACAAGGCTTCCCGCAAGAGTGATCTGGAGCGTACCGATCTGGCCAAAGAGAAAAGCGGTGTCTTCACCGGCGCTTATGCAATCAATCCGGTGAACGGCGCACAGGTGCCGATCTGGATTGCCGACTACGTGCTGGCCGGCTACGGAACCGGAGCGATTATGGCTGTTCCGGGCCATGATACCCGTGACTGGGAGTTCGCCAAGCAGTTCGGCTTGAATATTATTGAAGTAGTGCAAGGCGGCAACGTCGAAGAAGAGGCTTATTCCGGCGACGGCCCGCACGTAAATTCCGGATTCCTCGATGGCCTGTCGAATACTGAAGCTATCGCCAAAATGATTGCCTGGCTGGAAGAGAAGGGCAGCGGCAAGGGCAAAGTAACCTACCGCCTGCGCGACTGGCTGTTCAGCCGCCAGCGTTACTGGGGGGAGCCGATTCCGATTCTGCATCTGGAAGACGGCACAATGAAGACCGTTCCTGTGGACCAGCTGCCGCTGGTACTGCCGGATGTGGATGCCATCAAGCCTTCGGGCACAGGTGAATCCCCGCTGGCGAATGTAACCGAATGGGTCGAAACAATTGATCCGGAGACAGGAATGAAAGCCCGCCGCGAGACCAACACCATGCCGCAATGGGCCGGCAGCTGCTGGTACTACCTGCGCTATATTGATCCGCACAATGATCAGGAGCTGTGTTCACCCGAGAAGCAGAAGGAATGGCTGCCGGTTGACCTGTACATCGGCGGAGCCGAGCATGCGGTGCTCCACCTGCTGTATGCCCGCTTCTGGCACAAGGTTCTCTATGATATCGGCGTAGTCGATACGAAGGAACCGTTCCACAAGCTCGTGAACCAGGGGATGATCCTGGGGAACAACAATGAGAAGATGAGTAAATCGCGCGGCAACGTCATCAACCCGGATGAAATCGTAGAAGCTTACGGCGCAGATACACTGCGCGTCTACGAAATGTTCATGGGGCCGCTGGAAGCGACTAAGCCTTGGAATGAAAAAGGCGTGGAAGGCATCCACCGCTTCCTCTCCCGCGTATGGCGCCTGTTCGTGAACGAAGATGGCAGCATCAGCGCTAAGATCTCGGCAGATGGCGGTACCGATGAATTCAAACGGACCTGGCATAAGACGCTGAAGAAGGTAACCGAAGACTTTGAACATCTGCGGTTCAATACGGCGATCAGCCAGCTGATGATTTTCATCAACGACGCTTACAAGCAGGAGAGCCTGTCCACAGAAGCGGCAGAACAGTTCGTCCAGATGCTGTCGCCGCTGGCACCGCATATTGCCGAAGAGCTGTGGCAGCTGCTGGGTCACGAAGGAAGCATCAGCTATGTCGCATGGCCGGCTTATGATGAAGCCTGGACCGTAGATGCGGAAGTGGAAATTGTCGTGCAGGTTAACGGTAAAATCGTTCAGCGCGCACTGATCCCTATGGATATGGGTCAGGAAGACATGCAGAACCATGCGCTGGCCCTGCCGAACGTGAAGGCAGCCGTCGAAGGCAAAACCGTACGTAAAATTATTGCCGTTCCCGGCAAGCTGGTAAATATAGTAGTGGGTTAAGCGAAGAACGCAACATTGCCCGCAGCAACGGATGACTCCGTGCTGCGGGTTTTATTGGTTTCCGGCAGTGCACCGGAAGCGGAGAACGGAGCGGCAGAGCGTAGCATAAGGCGGGCATGGCAAGAGGGGAAGGACGATGGCAAGGCATACGGCCCTTGCAATAAGCTATGGCAATGGACGTTGGCAGAAGGCTATCGCCGCAGCTGCCTTAGCGGTCAAGTGGGCTCTGGACGATGCTGCTGCGCCCGAACAGCTCGTCGAGCTTTTCCACATCTTCATCGTATTTGTCATGCGTAGTGGTGATCAGGCGTTCGAACACCCCTTCCAGACTCGTACGCAGGTGGTTCAGCGCTTCCGCTGTAATGCCTCCGCGGACGGCAACCCGTTCCTGCAGCCCCTGCGGGGTGAAGGAGCCTTCTGTCAGCAGCTTGCCTGTACCAAGCAGCATTTCACCGGCCAGACGGCTGACCAGGGCCTCATCAATGCCGGTTGCTTCTACAGCCGCTTCGATCCACCGTTCCAGGAAATAGCTGATGAACGCCGGGCCGCAGCTGGAGAAATCAGAGGCAATCCGCGTATGACTCTCCGGGATTTCCGCAGGAACACCAATACATGAGAATAGCCGGAGCAGGACCAGCCTGTCTTTTTTATTTAATCTGCTTCCGAAGATGCACAGAGAAGTCCCGCTTTTGACGGAATGGGTGATGCTGGGAATAATCTTGGCAATTTTGGAGGGCAGTACGGATTCAAGATGGTACAGCTGAACTGGACTAGTAATGGATACGACAATCTGCTCGCTGCGCAGGTAAGGGGCAATCTCATCGCTTAACATTTTGAACTGCAAAGGTTTGACACACAGAAACACGATATCGCTCTCGGACGCGGCTTCGATGTTGCCCGAGCATACAGTGATTCCGGGATGAAGCTTCTTCAGCTCTCTCAGCTTGCCCGGGCTGCGGTTGCTGGCCAGCACATCACACGGGTCAAGGGCTCCCGAACGAAGAAAGGTGTCGATGAGCAGACCGCCCATGCTGCCTGTTCCGATAAATCCCACTTTCATCCTGTGGTTACCTCCTTTCTAATGTTGCTGGGTTCTGGGCTTACAGGAATACTCTTCGTTCAATGTATGCACGGCAGTCTTGGACAAATGACAGGTTTTAAGCTTGTTTTTGAATAAAATTCCAGTTTACTGAAGGAGGACAGCTTCATGGGCAAAAGAATGATCGGCTGCGCCATCGCCGCTGCCCTGCTGGGCGGTGGTCTGGTCTGGGCTGCAGACCACAGGGCAGAGAACGGCATCGCCGGGTGGGAGACCCTGAACGCCGGGATGGCGCAGGCGCTGGGGGTGGCGGATGGCGGCACGGGAACGGCAGGGGTGAGTGGTGAAGATGGTGGGAGCGGCGCTGAAGGGGCAGCGGCTATTAGTGGCAGCGGTGCCGGGAGTAGTAAGGCGCTGGCAGCGCCCGGAGGTGAGGGCGGTGCTGTAAGTGAGGCCGGAGGTAAGGGCGGTGCTGTAAGTGATAAGGCCGGAGGTGGTGAGGGCAGTGCTGTAAGTGATAAGGCCGGAGTGATTAATGGCACCGGGATTGCTGCTCCGGCGGGGACAGCCGGGGCAGCGGCAGGTGGGGATGACGGGAATACGAACGGTAAGGCCGGGGCAACGGTTGGTGGTGGGGACGCAGGAGTAGCTGGGAGTGGGACCGCTAGTGGGGGGATGGTTGGTGCAGTTGGGAGTGGCGCTGTAGATGGTGGTGTGGCAGGAGTAGCAGGAAATGGCGCCGTAAGTGGAACGGCTGGGGTAGCGGGAAGTGGAGCCGTTAGCGGTGGTGAAGTAACTGGAGGTGCAGTGATTGGATCGGCGGGCAGCGGCGCTGCAGGTGGCGGGACAGTTGGTGCAGTTGGGAGCGCTGGAGCGGCAGGTGCCGCAGGTGCCGCAGGAGCAGTAGCTCCAGCAGTGGCTGCTGATGGCAGGGTCAATGTGAACATTGCCGATACCGCAGCCCTGATGGACCTGCCGGGCATCGGGGAGAAGAAGGCGCAGGCGATTATCGAGTACCGCAGCAGCAAGGGAGCGTTCCGCAGCCTGACCGATCTGGGTAAGGTGAAGGGGATCGGACCGAAGCTGCTGGAGCAGCTGAAGCCGCTGGTGGCATTTTGAGTCCAGGGACCCGCTGGATGATTCGAACGGGCGGCAGCATCCATACTGACGCTTGTATAAACTACAATTGGCAGGGAATTACCGGGTTGTTGTTACACAAAGTTGTCTGATGGAGCCGAGCCTACCCGCCATGCCCAACCGTATGCTCCGCCAGTCAGATAAGTGTATTTGGTACAACTAAAAACTGTAAAACTACTAATTTCTTAAAGTTAGTTGCACTTCGTACAACTAAAATACGTTGTGTGGCGATTTTAGCTCAGCAGATCGTGATATAAGTGTACGAAGTGCAATTAAACTGCTTTTCATCCGAATTTCAGTCTTTTTAGTTGTACAGAATACAGTTAAGTCCAGAAAATGAAAGGGAATAGTAACAGGTCAAGCCTGAGCCTGCCGGAAACTGAGCTTAACGCCAGAATCGACGTTTCTATCAGCAATTGCGGTTTACGCAGCATGATGCTGTAATGAGAACGGCTGGCAGGCTAGTGTTAGGACAAGCTGTATAGTGAAAGAATGCTGCATTATGTTACAATAATGAACAACTATCTAAGAGGAAGTGGAGATTGCTGATGACTGTGGCTTACCGCAAGAACTGGGATACATACTTCATGGATATTGCCTGCATGGTCTCCACCCGTTCGCGCTGTCCCCGCCGCCATGTCGGCGCTGTGCTGGTGCAGGGCAAGAAGCTGCTGGGCACCGCCTATAACGGCGCACCGATGGGTGTTCCGGACTGCTCGGAAGCAGGCTGTATGGTCTCCGAGCAATATGAGCGGGAGATCATTGACGGCGTAGAGACCATGGTGAAGAAGCAGCGCTGTATCCGTACAATCCATGCTGAGCAGAATCTGCTGCTGTTCACAGACCGGAGTGACCGGGAAGGCAGTACCGTCTACGTCACGGATGAACCTTGCTGGACCTGTGCCAATATGTTAGCCAACAGCGGGATTGTAGAGATTGTCTATCTGCGTCCGTACCGCAAGGATATGGAGAAGGTTGAGGCCATGCTGTCCTCCAAAGGAATTGTGTTCCGCCAATTGGAGAACTATGAGCCGCCGAAGGAAACGATGATCTCGGTATCGGAATAACCGGAAGCATACCGGAGGACTTGCGTCACCACACAGAATAGGGACGGGTTAGTGTTATGGATAGCTTCAGATCTTCAGGGGAAGAACCTCTGCTTACGCATGTGTTTGCGTTTGCAGGGGTTCTTTGTCGTTGCTGCGGCAGCGGGACAGGAAAAGAGTAGTTCCATTTTGACGGGAAGAAGAGAATAGACCCATGATTAAAGGAGAGATGCTGATGAACAGAAGGCCGCTCTTAAGCTTCACGATCTGCTGGATTGCCGGAAGTGCGGCAGGCTGTCTGTTCTCCGGACGCAGTCTGCTGATCTACCTCGCAGGCTTGCTGCTATTGCCTGCAATCTGGGCGGTCAGCGGCGGTATACGCTGGAGAACGGCTGCTGTGTTCGGGCTGGCGATTGCTGCGGCAGCCATGTACTGGGAGTGGAGTGAGGCGCGTAACGTGAGCCTGCTGCCGGAGCAATTGGGGCGATCGGCAACCGAACTGAATGAGGCTAACGTTACAGCCGCTGGCGTTATTGCGTCTCCGGTGGAGCGGGACGGGGACCGGGTTGATTTTACGTTAAAGCTGTCACGGATCGGACTCGAGCGGCAGGGAAGTCAGGTGGACGAAACAGCGGCGAATGTAGAAACGGGAGCTAAAGTAGCTACAAAAGAAAAAGTAGCTGTCGTGGTAGCGGCAGACGCAATAACAGGAGCAGAAGAGGAAGCAAAAGGGGAACTGGTTGCCGTTCAAATCAAGCTTCAGGAAGAAAGCGAAATTGCTGTAGCCGCTCTTTGGCAGCGGGGAGACCGGGTAGTCATTGAAGGAGAGCTGGCCCAGCCGCAGATAGCGCGTAACTTCGGCGGATTCGATTACCGGGCTTATCTGCTCACGAAGAAAATCCACTGGCTGTTAAAAGGGAGCGGAACAGCCAGCGTTAAGATTGCCCCTCCGGCATCGTGGCAGCTATCCGGCATTCTGCGCTGGAATGATAGGATGCGCGCCACCCTCGGTGCAGAGATGGAGCGCTTATTCGAGGAGCCGCATGCCGGTTATATGAAGGGACTCGTCATCGGCATCCAGGAGGATCTGGACCCGGAGACCTTTAAGCAATTCTCACAGCTGGGGCTGACTCATATTCTGGCGATCTCGGGAATGCATGTTGCGGTTTATGTCGGGGTGATCTTATTTCTTCTGCGCCGCTGCCGCTTCACGAGAGAAACAGCACTCACGGTAACATTACTGCTTGTACCAGCCTACGTACTGCTGTCCGGTGCCGGACCGTCAGTGGTTCGCGCCGGGATAATGAGCATGATTGCTCTGCTTGCCGCAAGGCTCGGTATCCTTAAGGATGGAATGAACATTCTGGCCGCTGCGGCGCTGATGATGCTGGTCTGGAACCCGTATCTGCTGCTCAGCGTCAGCTTTCAGCTGTCCTTTCTGGTGACAGCAGGTCTCATGGTATATACGCCGCTGGCCGCGCCATTGTTCAGATGTTTACCTAACTGGCTGGGCAGCGCCCTCTCGGTAACCTTCATTGCGCAATTGGTCTCTTTCCCGCTAACGATATATTATTTTAACCAATTTTCGCTGCTGTCCTTTGCCGCCAATCTGCTGCTCGTTCCTTTCATCACGTTCCTGGTGCTGCCGCTTGGTACGCTGGCGCTGCTGCTTGGACGGTTCTGGAATACTGCCGCCCTCTTAACTGTGCAGCTTGCAGAGCTGCTGAATAATGCTACGTTTGAGGCAGTGGAGTGGGTAAACGGGTTTACAGCAGGTGTGCTGATCTGGGCTTCACCTTCATTACTGTGGATTTGCCTATACTACGGACTACTTTACGGTGTGTTGTATGCGTTGAAGAGACGGACGGAGATTACGCTTGCTCCACAGTATATGGAGGATGAGACCCGGCCGCTGACCGAGCTCGAGCTGCCGGGAAAGAGCCGTGGTAAGGCCGGCAATACCAGCTGCAGGGCGGCGCCAGCGGCAGCTGTGAGCAGCAGAAGAGCCGCGCTAGCCTTCCAGGCCTTTCCGCAGCCAGACGCTACGCGCTGGGGCAGCCTTGCCGCTGTGCTGTGCGCTACCGGTCTGACGCTTCTGCTGTACAGAGGCTACAATGCGGGAGACCTGGACGGTGCGGGAGCGATCAGCTACCTGGATGTGGGGCAGGGAGACAGCATCCTGATTACCACGCCGGGCAGAGCCCATATTCTGGTGGACGGCGGCGGAACGGTGAGTTTCGGGAAGAAGGAAGCCTGGCGAATCCGCCGCAGCCCGTTCGAGGTCGGAGCCAAGACGCTGCTGCCGCTGCTGAAGCAGCGGGGCATCCACCGGCTGGATGCGGTGATCCTGACGCATGGCGATCAGGACCATGCCGGAGGGCTGCAGGCGGTGCTGGAGGGTATGCCAGTGTCTGCTCTGCTGTTCAACGGGACGCTGGCAGATACGGAGCCGTACACCAAGCTGATGACTACAGCGCTTGCCGCAGGAGTCCGGCTGTATCCGGTACAGCAGGGCATGGTCCTGGCTCCGGATGAGGCGGCGCAGCTGCATTTTCTCTGGCCGGAGCCGCCTGCGGACGGGCAGACTCTGCCGGATGAAGTGGAGGATCAGAACCACGAATCGGTCGTGTTTCGGCTGGAGATGAACGGCCGCAGCTTTCTTTTCACAGGCGATATGGACCAGGCAGCGGAGGAAGCGATATTGCAATCCGCACAGCAGGCCGGAATACAGGCAGGTAAGCCCATCGACATCCTCAAAGTCGCCCACCACGGCAGCAAAACCGCCACCAGCGCAGACTGGCTGACCTTCTGGCATCCGGCAGCGGCGGTAATCTCTGCGGGTGTGAACAACCTCTACGGGCATCCAAATGGCGATGTACTAGACCGGCTAAAAGACGAAAATACAGAGGTATACCGGACCGACCAGCATGGCGAGATTCAGCTCAGGGTGGGTAAGGAAGCGATAATAATGAGACATAAGCTTAATATGAAGGATACGGAATAAACTATTTACGATGAACAAAAAAATACATCAAACCCTTTTGCATTCCTTGGGTACGTCACCTTTATGCACCCATGTGTCGACCATTTGATTAAAGAAGTCAGGCCTCGCCAGAGAGACCCCATGTCCAATGCCAGGGATGATCACGCCATTACAATTGGAGCTGGCAGCAACAAGATCCTTAGCGGATTGCTTCATCACAGCTTTTTCTTTCTCACCTACTGTAAACAGTATCTTGCCTGCGGCCTCACTGAAACCGGCTGGAATAGTGAACGTCATATTCTCTTCCAGCACTGCGATCAGGGCGTCAGGCGGCATCCGGCAGCTTTCTGCATAATATCGTTCAAAGTATTCATCGCCCAGATATAGTGTCTTAGCCTGAAGCCTTGAGAACCATCTCTGTTTAATTAAAGGGAAGGTTAGTCTGACTGCCGGTCCAATCCACTTTTTAGCGTACGGCATGGGTCTGACCAGAGCACTGTTTATTATGGCAAAATCAATGAGCGCAGGTCTCAGGCTTATCATCTGGACAGCAACCTGTGCACCTAAAGAGAATCCGACCAGGACGACTTTCTTTGCGCCTGCTTTTTCTCCGATCAATTGGATTAATTGTTCTGCACTGCTTTGAATTGAAAATATAATGTCATCATTACTTAACCCGTGTCCGGTCAAGTCTGGAACCATGCAATGATAATGGGCGAAATACTCAACTTGTTTATCCCACATCCAGCCGCTAACTCCGCCACCGTGCAAGAATACCATCAGATAAGATGCACTTTGATCCCCAGATTCCTGAACATGCAAGGCCACACCGGCACACTCCTCTTCCACAAAATCAAATTCACTCCTACTGGTACGTTCCTGCATGGAGTTAGTCTCAAAAAAAGCACCCGTCAGCTTGTCTCTCAGCTGACGGGTGCCTTATTAATTAAAACTATATAAGCTGAATAAAAGAATATAACCAAAAGCGGGAAGGATCGGAAGGGGATTTTGGAACTGTAGGAGTGTTAGCGTCCGCCTTTGTATACGGATTTCTACCGCGAACAGCGGTTATAATCAGGAAATCTGTATACAACAGCGGCCGGAAGTCCAAATATTCTCCGTAGTGACGGCTGGAGCTGTAAGTTAGGTTCATAGATTCAGCTTATACTAAAACCGGAAATCCTCATCCCGCAAAGGCTCCACATTCATCGCACGGACGTAGCCGTTGCCTTTTTTGGAGAAAAAGTCATGCTGCTTGGTGTGGGTGCTGATTCCGTTCTGGACGATCGGGTTGATCTCTTCCTCTGCGAACAGCGGGTCCAATCCCAGGTTCATCATCGCCTTGTTGGCGTTGTAGCGCAGGAAGGCCTTCACTTCATCTACAAGCCCGATCTGGGCGTAGATTTGTTCGGTGTACTGCTCTTCGTTAGCATGCAGCAGACGCAGCAGTCCGACCAGGGTCTGGTAGACATCGCGCTGATCGTCTTCGGACAGCTCCTCGAAGATCTCCTGGGCGAGTACGCCGACGTAGACGCCGTGGATGCTCTCATCCCGCAGGATCAGGTCGATGATCTCGCCGCTGCAGGTCATTTTGCCCTGGCCGGCCAGATAGAGCGGGTAGAAGAAGCCGCTGTAGAACAAGTAGCTTTCCAGCAGAACAGAGGCAGCCATTGCCAGATAGAGGTCTTTGGGCGACTCAATCTTCTTGTAATATTCCGAGATGGTCTCTGCCTTGAACTGCAGGAACGTATTGTCCTCCACCCAGCGGAAGATGCCGTCGATCTCCTCGGTAGAAGCCAGTGTTGTAAAAATACTGCTGTAAGACTTCGCATGGATCTGCTCCATCATCCCCATGAAGCCGAGGACCGCCTTGCGCTGCAAGCCGTCCACATGCTCCATAATTTGCGGCATGCCTACGCCGCCCTGGATGGTATCAAGCAGGGTCAGTCCGCCCAGCACCTTCATATAAGAGTCCTTTTCGATCTCGCTCAGCGTGAGCCAGGACATTTTGTCATCGGATAATGGAATTTCGTCGTCGGTCCAGAACTGCATAATATTCTGATTCCAGAACATCAGCGAGTAGTCGTCGTCGGGACGGTTCCAGTTCACGGCTTTGATTGCACTCATAATGATCTATTCTCCCTTTCTGTACCTGTGCCCGCTCTTAGATGGAGCAGGACAGGCATTCCTCGACAGACAGTTTATTGGTCCGGGTGTAGTACAGGGATTTCAGCCCTTTGTGTGCCGCATACAGGTAAGAACGGGCCAGCTCACGGGTCGTTACATCACTGTTCACATGCAGGACCGTTGAGATACCCTGGTCGATATGAGGCTGAATTTCCGCAATCAGGTCAATCACCTTGAACTGGTCCATCTGGTACGCAGATTTATAGAAGAATACATTGTCCGGACGCAGGTAAGGCATCGGATAGTAGGTGGTCGAGTTGGCATACGTGCGTGTCTCGATCTGTTCTACAATCGGCATTACACTGGACGTGGCATTCTGGATGTAAGAGATGCTCGCAGTCGGCGCAATCGCCAGACGGTAGGCATGGTACAGGCCGTTCTTCATCACGTCATCACGCAGCTGCTTCCAGTCCTCGGTTGTAGGAATGTAGATGCCCTCGAACAGCTCCTGCGCTCTTGCAGTAACCGGACGGTAGTCTGTGGTCAGGTAACGGTCGAAATACACGCCGGATGCATAATCCGATTCTGCGAAGCCATGGAAGGTCTCGCCAGTCTCCGCAGCGATCTGCATACTCTTTTCGATCGAATGGAAGTTCATCGTCATGAAGAAGGTCCGGGCGAAATCGCGGGCCTGCTCACTCTCATAAGCAATCTTGTTCTTGGCAAAGTAACCGTGCAGATTCATCACACCCAGGCCGACGGAGTGCATCTCTTTGTTCGCTTTAGCCACACCCGGAGCATTGGAGACCGTAGTCATATCGCTGACTGCAGTCAGTGCGAGCATGCCTTCATGAACGGATTCACGAATCTTGCCATGCTCCATCACATTCACAATGTTGAGGGAAGCCAGGTTGCAGCTGATATCACGGCGGATCGCGTCCTGCTCTCCATAGTTGTTAATTTCGGAAGTCTCCTGCAATTGGAAAATCTCGGTGCACAGGTTCGACATCTTGATCTGACCCACATTACGCAAGGCGTGGGCGTTATTGGCATTGCTCTTGTTCATAATATACGGATAGCCCGATTCGAGCTGGATCATGGCGATTTTGGTCAGCATGTCGCGTGCGCTCATGGCAACTTTCTTCTTCACGCGCGAATCAGCAAGCAGGGTATCGTACATCACGTCCAGATCCATATCATCCAGATGCGTTCCATACGCCTGATACACAGTATAAGGAGCGAATACATGCAGCGGCTGATTATCCTGAGCGAGCTTGTAGAAGCGGTTAGGCACGATCAGGCCGATAGACAACGTCTTCAGGCGTGTCCGTTCGTCGGCGTTGATCTTCTTGCTGTCCAAGAATTCTAGTACGTCCCAGCCAAAAATATTATAATAAGCCGCACCCGAACCCTTGCGCTGGCCCATTTGGTCCGCGTAGGAGAAGCCGTCTTCCATGAGCTTCAGGACAGGCATGATGCCCTTGGCAGCATCCTCGACGCCCTTAATCGTCTCGCCGCGCGAGCGCAGCTTGGACAGATTGACCGCCACACCGCCGCCGATCTTGGACAGCTGCATGCAGGTGTTCAGTACATAGTTGATCGAATTGAGCGAGTCGTCCATTTCCAGCAGGAAGCAGGAGACCATCTCACCACGGCGGCTCTTGCCGGCATTGAGGAAGGTCGGGGTAGCCGGCTGCAGGCGCTGCTCCATCATCGAGCGGGCCAGCGTGCGGGCTGTCTCCACGTTGCCGCGTCCCAGATGCAGGGCCACCACAGCTACGCGGTCCGGGTAATGCTCAAGGTATTGCTTACGGTCATTGCTTTTGACGGCATAGTCTGTGTAGAACTTGGAAGCCGCCATATAGGAAGGGAACTGGAAGTTATATTCGTGGGCAATCCGGTAGACGTCCTCCATCTCAGCTGCGGAATAACGGTCATACAGGTCCTCGTAGTAATCATTGGCAATCATATAATCGATCTTCGCTTTGGTAGTTGTGAAGGTCAGGCTGCGCCGCTCCACATCCCGCATGAACTCGGCTACTGCCTCCTGGTCCTTATCCAATTGGAAAAAGCCGCTTTCGTCTCTCTTCATCAACATGTTGTTCAGTTCAATATGCCGCAACCCGGTCCACCTCCTGTTTTATGCGCTGTACATCACCAAATGTTCCCGACAACTCAAACTTGCCGACCACCGGTACGTTGTAACGCTGTGCAATTAAATCTGCGCTGTGCGCGTATAGCTCACCCCAGTTTTTGTTGCCGCTCGCGGCGATGCCTTTGAGCCTGGAATGGTTCTTCTCTAAGAAAGAAGCTACCTTCTCTGGAATCTGTCCAAATCCGGTGGTGTATGTAACAAGCACGTAAGGCTCGTCGATCGTCATATGCTCTTCGATTTGAACAGCAGGAAGCTTCAGCTTATTGATGAACCTTCTAACGTTGCCGGTCTTGGAATCGTAAGCAATCAACATGGTCCCTAACCTCCTATAACATGTAGCTATTTCTACTTGACAAATGATGACGGGCAATTTCACTAGATTTATTGGCTTTTCTATTATATACACTATATTTAGTAACGTTTAATCATTTTACTACCATATATTGAAAAGTCAATAGACCCACAGGTCTTTCTAACCCCCTGATTTGCCTATGAAAAAGGGAGAAAACCACGCCCCGCCTGCATTCTATTCTCTTATAATTTATTAGTATTTTTTTTAAGCTTTTTTGTGCGCCGGTGTCCGGCGAGAATTGGGTCCTGTAGAATGGGAAGTTGCCCATTACAGCCTCTGACGCTCAGCCAACCGGTACCCGGACAAATGTGCAGACCAAACCCCCAAGCGATAAGCCGCTTGGGGGTTGTTGTTTTTTTGCAGGACAGAGCCTGGCGAAGATAAGCTGCAGCTTGCTTGGTGCTTTAGCAGGTGAGCGCACCGTCAGCAGAATGAAACGGACTGAGAAGACCTTATTTCCCTGAAAAACCCTTTTCCGGGACTTAAGCGGACTGAGAATCAGCTATCTTGCTCATTTGAGCCTGAAACAGGCTGTCGCAGGCCAATTAACGGAATCTGAGTCCGCTTAGCCGGCAAATCTGCCCCATTTCGGCAAATAGCGGATTTTCAGTCCGCCTGACTGGCTGAGGTTCCCCGATGGGCTATGGGGCTAAGATAAGCCCCGCCAAGCACTATATTATTCCCCGTGTGAGCAGCGCCGTCACGAACTCATAATATGACTCCGGCTCTCCTCCAGCAGCTCGGCATAATATCCTCCCCGCTGCCGCAGCTCACGGGGATGTCCGGATTCGGCGATCCGGCCTTCCTTCATCGCAATGATAAGGTCTGCTCCGGCAATTGTAGACAGCCGGTGGGCGATGATCAGCGTCGTTCTGCCGCTGGCGACGTTGTCGATCGCCTTCTGGATCAGCTTCTCTGTATGTGTGTCGATGTTAGCGGTGGCTTCATCGAGCACGAAGATCGCCGGATCATGGGCGATGGCCCGGGCGAAGGAGATCAGCTGCCGCTGGCCGGCAGACAGAGTGCCGCCCCGCTCTGTGACCGGGCCCTCCATCCCGCCGGGAGAGCCCAGCACGAACTCTTCCGCGCAGGAGGCCTGCAGCGCTTCCAGCACGTTCTCCTCGGCAATATCATCGCCAAGGGTGATGTTGTCGCGGATCGTGCCGGAGAACAGGAAGACATCCTGGAGGACAACGGAAATATTCCGCCGCAGATCATCCAGCCGGATATCGTTCACATTGACACCGTCAATCAGAATCTCGCCTTTCTGCACGCGGTAAAAGCCGTTGATCAGACTGATAATTGTAGTTTTGCCTGCACCGGTCTCACCGATGAAGGCGGCGGTCTGCCCTTTAGCAATCACGAAGCTTACATCCTTCAGCACCCAGTCGGCGTCGTTATAGGCGAACCATACATGGCGGAACTCAATGGTTCCGTGCAGGCGGTCCATCGATAAGCCGCGATCCGGCTGCTCCAGGCGGTCCTCCTCACGGATCAGCTCATAGATACGCTCTGTGGATACGAGGGCAGACTGTATGGAGGTGTACTTGTCGGCCAGGTCGGAGATGGGGCCAAAGAACTGCTTGATGTACGTCGTGAACGCAAACAGCACGCCGATCTGCAGGTTGCCGCCGGAGATCCGGCTGATGCTGTACCAGACCAGAATGGCTACGGCCAGACTCTGGAACATATCCGAGGCGGGCTTCAGCACACTGTTGAGCCGGACCTGAATCAGGGTGGTTTTGAAATATTCCCCGTTCAGCTTCAGGAATTGATCCTCTTTTTCCTTTTCTGCGCGGAAGCTTTGGATAACACGCATCCCGGAGATACTCTCAGCAATGAACCCGTTGATCTGTCCAATAAAGTGCTTCATATGGAAGAAGTTCTTTTTGATCCGGTTCTTAATGAAGAGAACCAGGAAGGCCATCACCGGAATCACAGTAAAAGAGACCAGCGTTAAGGACGGGCTGAGCAGCAGCATGGCGTAGATGATCCCCAGCAGCAGCAGGACATCCTTGACCAGCGAGATGACCACATCGGTGTATAGCTCGCTGATCTCAGCGGTGTCGTTGGTGGCCCGGGTAATCAGCCGCCCGGAGGAGGTCCGGTCCAGATAAGGCAGGGGGAGCCGTTCAATGATGGAGAACACTCTGACCCGCAGCTCATGGATCAGGCTCTGTCCCGCTTTGCCGGCAATCAGCGCCTGAAGATACGAGAAGATCCCGCCAGCCGCGGCTACGGTCACATACAGCAGGGCTAAGCCCCCAATCGAATTCAGTCCGCTCTGAGCAGCGCCTCCGATCAGGAAGTGGTCGATCACGCGCTGCAGAATCAGCGGCTGGATCAGAAAAGCGCCATTTACAATCACCACGCACAGACAGGCAAGCAGAAGCTGGAACTTGTAAGGGGCAGATAACCGCAGCAGGAGCCTTACTGCACCAGCTTCGGATTTGTCCCGTCTAGCAGACCTCTCCTTCTTCAAGCTGTTCGGTATAGATGTCATAATACATGCCTCCTTTCTTCAGCAGCTGCTCGTGGGTGCCCCGTTCGGCAATGCGCCCTTTATCCAGTACGATGATCTCGTCGGCTTCCATGATGCCCGATACCCGGTGCGAGATCAGGATATTGCTCTTCCCCTTGCGGGTCTGCCGCAGGCTGTTCAGAATTTGCCCTTCCGTTACCGCATCCACCGCTGACAGCGCATCGTCCAGAATCAGGATGGCCGGTTTCCGGATCAGTGCCCGCGCGATTGCGAGCCGCTGCTTCTGTCCGCCGGACAGGTTCACACCGCGTTCACCCAGCAGAGTGTCATAGCCGTCCGGGAACGCCTCGATACTTCCGGCAATTTGGCTGAGCGCTGCGGCATGCTGCACATCCTCGTCCGTATAGCCGTCTTTGAACAGGACAATATTGTCCTTCACGGAGGCGGCGAATACGAAGGTATCCTGCGGCACAACCCCAAGCCCCTCCCGCAGCGGGTCCAGGGCATAATCGTTGATATCCCGCCCGTCGAGCAGAATGTGCCCAGGCTTCACGTTGAAGAAGCGGAAGAGGAGGGAGGCCAGGGTGCTTTTGCCGGAGCCGGTCCTGCCGATGATTCCCAGCGTGTGTCCTTTTGGCAGAACGAGCGAGATCTCACGCAGTGCCGGAACATCGGAACCTTTGTAATAGAAAGTCAGCTGGCGCAGCTCCATAGATCCTTCCGGCTGAATAGGGACAGCGTTGGGGAGATCCGTGATTTCAGGCTGAACCCGCAGAATATCATTTAATCTTCCGAGTGAAGCCAACCCGCGCTGGAATATCGTCACGATCCGCCCGATCGACACAATAGGACTTACAATCAGACTGAGGTAGCCGTTAAAAGCGACAAAGTCACCAATACTGATCTCCCCCCGCAGCACCATCCGGCCGCCAAACATCAGATTCATGACGAAACAGACGGCGAAGCCGAATTCAATCATCGCAGGAAGGGCGGCGGACACTTTGATCAGATCCAGGTTGGCTTGCTTCATACGGCTGCTCAACTCACTGAATTTCTCCATTTCCGAGCGTTCCTGCACATAGGCCTTAATGACGCGGATGCCCGAAATGTTCTCCTGAACCCTGTCCGAGACGGCGCCGAACTGATTCTGTACGATTCTGAACCGGGTCTGAACCTTGCGGCCGCTGAAGAGCATCAGGAGAATGATGAAGGGGAGCGGGGACAATGTGAGTAGAGTGAGGCTGGGGCTGACTGACGCGAACATGAAATAGACCGAGGAGATACAGATAACAATTCCGTTAAAAGACATCGCCGTAGCCGGACCGAAGGTCATGCGCACCGCTGAAATGTCGTTGATGGCATAAGCGATCAGGTCGCCGGTCTTGCGGCTGCTGAAGAATCCGGGAGAGAGCTTCAGGAAGTGCCGGTACAGCTCCTCGCGGATGTAGCATTCCAGGTTCCGCCCGTTTGCGATAATAATGTTTCTCCAGAGGAAGGTACAGAGGAAGACGATAGCGGCAATCAGCACCATCCAGAAGACCTGGGTCAGCACCTGCCCCGGCTCAAAGCCGTTATTCTTCATCAGATCGACCGCACTGCCAAGCACCTTGGGGAACAGCGTTTGAATGAAGGAGGCGGCGAACATGAAGGCGAAGCCTATAATGTAGCTTAGCTTGCGTGACTTGAAGAACCGCAGTAATACAGATGAATTCATCGGTTTCCCACCTTTACAATACCCTTGTTATAGATAGTGCGCATGTTAAATAAAGAGCCCGGGGTTTACAAAATCACAGCTCCCGCACGGAGTCCCGCTCCACCAGTGTGCTGAGAATGGCGATGTTCTCGGCAGGCTTGCCGGGCTCAGCGATCCGTTTCAGCAGTGTGGCAACAACCGTACGGCATGAATATTCGATATTCAGATCCATCGTGGTCAAAGCGGGCAGCGAGAAGGCCGAGACCTCGGTATTGCCGCTGCTGAGCACCGACACCTCTCCGGGCACTTTGATGTTCTGCTCCTGCAGCTCGCGAAGCAGTTCAACCGCAGTGAAATCATGATCACAGATGAATGCGCTGGGCAGCAGGCCGTCCGCAATAAGTCTGGACAGTCTCAGGGGAAGAGTCTCATCCCGCCCCAGAAAAAGCTCATCATCCACAGGCACCCCGTGCTCTTCCAATGCAGAGGTGATGCCGGTTTTCTTTTCCTTGTTGCGGTAAGCACTGGGATCTCCAATGAAACCAATCCGGCGGTGCCCCCGGTCCAGCAGATATTTGCACTGCTTATAGCCCGCGCCCAGGAAACTGAACCATACACTGTCGTAATCATAGGCCGGTGAATAACCGGTATAGAAAATCAGATTCGGAATCTGCTCATGGATAAAAGAGGCATATTCCAGATTAAACCTGCCGATCAGAATAACCCCGTCGAACTTGAACCCCCGGCTCAGGCGGTAAGGCAGGATCAGCTTATTCTGATTCTCCTTATCCAGAAACTCGATGCTGTAATCGGTCTCCGCCTTCTGCAAAGCGAGCTCAATCCCTTGTACCATGTAGCTGAAATTGCTGTTATCATGCGAATAGGGCTTCTGGTGCAGCACCAGAATTCGGGCAGGCGTATGCTTTTTGGGCTTAATATAGCCCATTTCCGCTGCTTTCCGTACAATGGCTGCCTTCAGCTCGTCGCTGATTCCGGGTTGATTGCTGAGTGCCCGGCTGATTGATACAGGTGAGAGGCCCATGGCCTGGGCGATATGTGTGATCGTTACTTTTTTAGTCTTCAAAAGAATCCCCCGCTTTATCGTGCTGCCGCAGTATATCGCTTCCGGCACTGTTATTATAATCATCCATTCCATAGGAATCTACGATAAAAAACGTAAAAAATAACGTAAAAAATAAATTTTTTTAACGTAAATTTAAGGACAATCGTGTGCATCTCTTATTCGTAAATAATTTTTGACATGAATATGGGGTTTACTGGGAACCGTTTCGGATCTGCGGAGTCTTATTGGGCAAGAGGGGAGAGTGAAGCATGCAAAGTAGAGAGATGCCTTATAGCGTGACCATCGCTCCGTCCATAACCCTGCGGGAAATGATGGAGACTTACGGACCGGATGTGTGGAACTATGCTTTTTTCTTAACCCGCAGCCGGGAGCAGGCAAGTGATATCAGCCAGGAGGTATTCCTTAAGGCATATAAGAGTGTCGGCAAGTACCGGGGCCAGGCCACTTTGAAAACCTGGCTGCTGACCATCACGCGCAACACCGCGTTCAGCTGGAGGCGGAACAGCTTCTGGCGCAGATTCGCTCCGCTTGGCGACCGGGAGGATACCGGAGAAGCAGCCTTGTCCGCAGAGAAGGAAGCCATCGGCAATCAATATGCGAACCGCATCTGGGAGATCATTATGGAGCTGCCGGATAAGTACAGAGAGGTGCTGGTGCTGGATATTCAGCAGGACTTATCGGTGGCCGAGATGTCCGCTCTGCTCGGCATCGCGCAGGGGACTGTCAAATCCCGGCTCGGCCGGGCCAGAAATAAAGTGAGAACGGCGATAAAGGAGGAAGACCTGTGAAGAAGGAATACGGGGACGAACAAGTACAAGTAATGAGCGGAACGCAGGATTGGTATGGCAAAGCAGGACGCAACCCGCTGGCCGAGCCGGGCTTTACACCGCAGCTGATGGCCAAGATTGAACAGGCTGCCGAGGAGCGTTCTGCGGGAAAACGCAGTCTGCGGTTCGGGCGTATAGCAGGGCTTGGCGGACTGGCAGCGGTCTTGCTGTTCGGAGTGCTCCTATGGCCGTTCGGACAATGGGGGGACAGCAATCCGATGGGGCAGCTGGCGGCGATCTTCAATCAAAGTTCTGGTGCAGCGGCAATTCAGCCTTCGGCATCACCTGCAGCTACTTCTTCCTCATCGCCGCAATCTTACAATCCGCCGATTGGCTCTGCTGAATTTGAGATAGGCGGGATGAAGTACTACATGCCCCTTCCTTTAAACAGAAACAAAGGACTTGCGCGTGCCGTAGAAACGAATGCCGGGATTGTATGGTCGCCTCCACCCCCGATGGTAAATTACAGTAAGCCTAAATACACACATCCTACTGAGCCGTACACCTTGTATCTGTCTCCAAAAGGGCAGCCGGAGCTATCGGAGGCTACGTCTAAGCGGATCTATTCCTTTCCGCTGTATGCGGGAGGTTCGCAGACCTATTATGAATTGGGCGTAATCTTTGCCGGCGGCGATCATGTGGTTATGACCAGCAGCACATATACGTTAGGCAAGGGCGGAATCAGAACCCCGGTAAAACTCTCAGCCGTTAACGTAACTGCGGCCGCAGCCGGTGAGACCGTTACGCCAGTTGATCTGTTTACTTTGAAGAATGAACACTTCGAATACAGATCTTATCTTGCAATCGATAAAGTGAATGATGATATGCTGCTCGTCTATTATAGCGACAATAGTCATAACGGTTACGACGTCCATGGCCGGCTATACGACATGGAAACAGGCGGAATTCAGGACGTGGTCAGCAAGATCGGCATGGACATTCAGGGGCAGCAGCAGACGGCTACTTATGAAGTGAACGGGACAAAACGTAAAGCGGAAGTAGTGTTCCTCCTCGGCCGGAAGTGGTATTCCGATTCCGAATGGCTGAGTATGTTGAAAGGACAGTGAGTTACACAGCCAAAAAGGAAATTGAGCATCAGGGTTTAATAATGATAAAACTCAACGATGCTGAGTGATGAACAGATTCATGTTACATTGCTTCACTATCGTAGCAGGTGTTCCGGATTGCGCGAGTTGGAGCTTGGTGCTGCCTTAGATGTAGGCTGATGCTGCCCGAGGCTCCGTAGCTGACGCATGCGAGGAGATGCAGGAGGAAACCCGGTGAGATTACGGGGGACCTCTTCTTTTTGCCCCCAGTACCTCAGCTTCTCACATTCTGCGGTTTCCTGCCAAACTCCAGCCCCTTACGGACTGTAAAGCGCTTATTATCTCTATTTGGCACATTTGCCACTCTTGCGGACTGGAGTGCGCTTATTGTTTCCAAATCGTGCAGTTTTCAGGTGATTTACAGTGAATAAGAGCACTGGAGTCCGCAAGCAAGGCGAAATGATGCTTTTTGAGAAAATAAGCGCATCTCAGTCCGAGCCTATCGTACTGGCTGTGTTTTTAGTACCCTCTACTATCGCCTGCCCGCCGCTAATGCCCCGGCACTATCCGCCCAATTCCGAATCGCTTTTCCTAACCTTCGACACCTCATATTTCCAAATTCCGCGCTCTTAGCTCCATCCCTCTAGATAATTTACTAAAAAAAAGCTATACTTTTTGGTAATATCAGAAAGTAAAGTTTTTCTCCGTTTATCACTAGTAATCTTAGCGGTAACGTAACAACCGGGTTTGGTTCTATATAGAAGAGTGGGGCGGGGTAAATGAAAAAGCTGACCATAGAAGATGTGGCCCAGAAAGCGGGCGTATCGAAAAGCACGGTTTCGCAATTTTTGAATAAACGGTTCAAATATATGAGTGAGGCGACCAGACAGCGTATCGCTGAGGTTATCGATGAGCTGAACTACCAGCCGAATGGACTGGCCCGCAGCCTGAAGCAGAACCGTACGCATATGGTGGGTATTATTGTGGCCAATATTGATTATTCGTTGTCCATCCAGTGTATCCGGGCGATTGAGAATGAGCTGCAGCGCCACGGAATTCAGGTCATTATCTGCAACGCTGACGAGAATGCGGACAAGGAGAATACTTATGTGGAGACCCTGGTCGCCCGCCAGGTGGACGGTCTGATTATTTTCCCGACCGGCGATCTGCCTGCGCCATACATTAGGCTGATTGAAGCGGAATACCCGCTGGTCTTCATGGACCGGCTGGTAGACGGGATCTCGACCCAGAGCCTGCTGCTCGATAACGAGATGGCGGTGAAGACTGCGGTCAAGGAGCTGACCAAACACGGGCATGAGGCGGTCGCCATATTGTCACTGCCGCTTGGCCTGAATGCTATTACCCCGCGCAAAGAGCGGATGAGCGGTTACAAAAAAGCGATGGAGGAAGCTGGCCTGCCGCTGCAGGATGCCTATATGCGCAGTGTGCCGCGGGAAGAAATCGCCATTGCGCTGGATGAGCTGCTACGGCTTCCCCAGCCGCCGACGGCGCTGATTGCCGCCAATGATCTTGTACTAGGGGAGATCCTTAAGTACGCGAACCGTAATGCCATTGCCATTCCCGGCCAGCTGTCCGTCATTGGGATTGACGATGCGGAATTCGCCCGGATCTATAATCCGGACATCACTACGATCCGCCAGCCGGCTTATGAGATGGGCATGCAGGCTGCGAAGATTATGCTCTCCCTAATCAACGATGCGGACGGCTCCGTGCCGATTACCTACCGTTTTCCGCCTTCGCTGCAGCAGGGCCAGTCGGTCCGGCCGCCGGTGCTGAAGAAATAAAACGGTTTATATAAAGTTCTGCACGAAAAGGAGCGTCATAATAAGCCGGGTGGCTTATTATGACGCTCCTTATTTCAAAATATAAGATTTCATATGCTGTTTGCTGAATCGCACTTTTTTGGATCAGACGTTCCCGGCAGCTGCGGGAAGCCGTTTACACGCCAGCGTTCATGAATTTCTCCAGCCCGTCACGGGTTGGAAGCCCATCCATATCGCCAGGCGACATTACGGCGAGCGCGCCGATTGCATTGCCGCGCTTCACAGCTTCGGCTACGCTCAGCTTCTCCAGCATGGCGCTGATTACGCCAACGGCGAAGCCGTCTCCGGCGCCGACTGTATCCACAACCTGCTCCACCTTGAAGCCGTCCACATAACCTTCTTCACCGGCGGACGTTTTGTAATAAGCACCTTCAGGACCGAGCTTGATGACAACAAGGGATACGCCGCGTTCCAGATAGAAACCGGCAATCTCTTCCGGAGTATCAAGGCCGGTCAGGATTTTGCCTTCACCGTGTCCCGGCAGGAACCAGTCGCAGCGGGTCGCCAGGTCATTGATTGTATTGACCATGGTTTCTGTGTCCGGCCAGAGGGTCGGGCGCAGATTCGGGTCGAGCGAGACGGTTTTGCCGCGCTGCTTCATGAATTCCATGGCATGCAGCGAGAACTCATGGCAGGAAGCCGAGAGGGCGGAAGAGATACTGGTGACATGCAAATGACCTGCAGAAGCGAAATAATCCTCATTGAAGTCAGCCAGGCTCAGCTTGGAGGCGGCGGAATTTTTGCGGAAATATTCAACCTTAGGATCTCCGGTCAGCACTTTGGATTTGATCAGCATGCCGGTGGAGAACTCCTTGGTCGTTGTAATGCTGTCCGTATTAATTTTCTCTTTATTCAGCGCACCAACGATGAATTGGCCGAAGTTGTCTTCGCCAAGCTTGGTCACATAACCGGTCAGGTGCTCCAGGCGTGACAATCCGGTGGCCACATTGCTCTCCGCACCTGCCAGCGCTTTCGAGAAAGAAGTAACCTCATGCAAGGGGCCGGCTTCATTGGCGTAGAACATGGCCATAGGCTCCCCGAATGTGACTGCATCCAGCTGTTTACTCATTAATAGTTCCTCCTAAAAGTTTTGATAGCATAAGGCTTCCTGAATTCACTTCGCAAAACTCGCTACGGAAGCGTACGCTTAAGTTTTGATAGCATAAGGCTTCCTGAATTCACTTCGCAAAACTCGCTACGGAAGCGTACTCGAAATGTTTGGTAAGCATAAGCAAAGGTTCAGCATGAACCCCGTATAAAGCTGTGGGATCGAATATAAATTGAAATTATCACATAAAACGGTTTTGTACAATATAGCTTTGCTCATTCAGCGGCCTTATTTTATTAGGAAGTTGCGTAACTTAAGTCGTAAATCCTTGATATATAAGCTTTTTATGCGTTTATTTAAAGTGTATTTCAGTTGTTCACATAAATATATATTGACTGATGGCAACAATATTATTACTATTTTCTTAGAAGGATAAAGCCTGGTGTTAGTAAATTAGATAAATTAGTTTATCTAAATAAATATTCTTATCAGAATGTACCCAGAGAGGAAGTTTCTAAATGAAGAAAATCAAAGTATTGCAGAACATCACGTCTGTTGGCGTTGTAGCCGTTATCCGCGCGGATAATGCCGATGATGCTTATAAAATGTCGGCAGCCTGTATTGAAGGCGGACTGAACAACATTGAAGTCACCTTCACGACTCCGGATGCAGATGTGGCGATCAAGCGCCTCGTTGCCGAATATGGAAGCCGCGCTGTGATCGGTGCAGGTACAGTGCTCGACCCGCTTACCGCAAGAATCGCTATTCTGGCCGGTTCGGAATTTGTGGTCAGCCCTTCTTTTGAAGAAGATACCGCCAAGATGTGTAATCTTTACGGCATTCCTTATATGCCGGGCTGCATGACGCTGAATGAAATGAAGGAAGCCCTGAAGCTGGGCGTGGATGTGCTGAAGCTGTTCCCTGGCAGTGCGTTCGGACCGGACTATGTCAAGGCAGTTAAGGGCCCGATGCCGCATGTGAACATTATGCCTACCGGCGGCGTGGATCTGAACAATATGGAGAAGTGGATCAAGAACGGCTGTATCGCTGTCGGCATCGGGGGCAACCTGACTGCACCGGCCAAAGAAGGCCGTTATGACCAGGTCACAGAATTGGCTGCACAGTATGTGGCGAAATTCAAAGAGATCCAAGGTCTGTAAGCTGGCAGAGCCGTTCGCGGATCTGAAGCTTTATACCATGTGAAATGTCTTGCCTCTATTGGGCAGGGCATTTTTTTGTCTGCCTGATTTCCCGGATGTGTAAATGATGGAAAAGGGCCGATCAGGGCAATACTTACAACTAGGATTGGGGTGCTGAAGCGCCTGCCGAAATTGATGAGCTTTCCTGAAAGGTGATGCTATGCCGGGCGACGATATTCGCAGCAAGCTGTATCCCACTTTGAATATGGAAGAGGCGGAGTATATAGAAATCCGCTCCGCTGTACACGGCTGCAGGGTGACTATAGGGGCTTTTTATAAGCTGCACCGGAACTATAATCACCCGCAACTTTTTACGCAGGGGGAAGTATATGTGCTTGATGATGATTCCAGGGAGAATTATGCCGTCCTCCTGCTATGCGCAGCTACACTTTATAAATTATAGGGCAGTCTTCATTCGCAGGGGGTTAACGTGCGGGGCTGCCTGCTTTTCATGTCATTTTTGTAACAAACTTCTATAAAAGAGTATTTGAATGATTGAAGCATCCCCTGTATGCTTAGTAAGGATTATGGACCGGTCTGCGGCAGCCGCAGAAAACGGAAACCTGGTCTTCCTTATGGCGTTATTATCCAAGTTTGGTATTCCAAAAATATTGATTACAGGCTTGCAACAAATTCGCAGTCTTGCGCGTCAGTAAGATTGCATAGAGAGGGGGAACCTTCGTGGTGGAGCAGGGACTCATCAGAGCCGCTCAAGCGGGCGATCGCGACGCTCTAATCACCCTATTGCGAGAAATTGAAGGACATGTGTATAAGACGGCCTTCTACATTCTGCATAATGAACAGGATGCTCTGGATGCATCTCAAGAGGCATTAATCAGGGTGTATACCAAGATCGGCTCCTATGAGGAGAAGGCCCAGTTCAAAACATGGGTTCAGCGGATCGTGACAAACATCTGTATTGACAAGTTCCGGAGAACGAAGCCTACTGTTTCTATCGATGAGCACGAAATGGTGTTCCAGGATAATAAGCATAACGTAGAGCGCGAAGTGATGTCGGGTTACCTGGCGGAGGATATCCGCGAGGCGATCGATCAGCTTCCTGAGCATCACCGGACGGTGATTGTACTCCGGTATTTACAGGATTTTTCTTACAACGAGATTGCAGACTGTCTGGATCTGCCTTTGAACACGGTGAAATCCTATCTGTTCAGGGCCCGGGCACAGCTGCAGAATAGACTTCAGGAGTATCAGAAAGGTGGTGTGTCAGGATGAAGTGCGCGGAGGTGATGGAATGGATGCACCGCTATTTAGATCATGATCTCAGTCAGGAAGAAATGCTTGAAATGTTCCGTCATATCGATGATTGTCCTTCCTGCGCGGAAGTCTTTGACCGGCTGACGATGCTCTCCCGGCAACTGGAGGAGCTGCCGGATGTGAAGCCTCCCTTCAGTCTGGTCGACTCTATCCTGCCGCAGCTTGAACAGCTGGACCGCGGCGTCCGGGAGGAGCCTGTTATGGTGGGATCTGAAGATCCCAAGATTGTTCCCTTTACACGCCAAAGCACCCGCGGCAAGAAGCCCAAGGGCGCTTCAATAGCAACACGGACAGGCATCGGTGCTGCTGCGGCAGCGGTGATTCTGTTATTCGCCGTCTTCAACATGCCGGAGAGTATGCCGGGGGCGGATATGGATCAGGCGTATAATGCAGCAGGAAGTGAAGCTTCCTCTAAGATGATGACGGGAGCCGCAGACAATGCAGCTCCGGCGGATGCAGGACAGAACAACAGCACTGACGGCGGCGCTGAGATCTTCTTCTCAGAGCAAGCCACGGCGGAGCCGAATGCTGAAGAAGGTGCTCCTCTGAACAGTACAGGGCCTGCTGCCGGGGATAGTGCGGATGTTGCAGACAATGCTGACGGAGCAGACGCAGGTCCGGCTCCGGCCAAGGAGCCTCCGGCAACGCAAGCCCCTTCCGCCAAACGCAATGCCACAGCACCGCCGGCAGAGAATTCCCGGAAGGGCAGCAGCGGGAATGATGACCGTGCCGCTGATCCGGCTGCCCAGAGCCAGATATTCATGGGCACGGCCCAGGAGGATGCAACGGCTGATATGGCAGCTCCCGAGGAGGGTGCATTGCAGCCTTCCGCAGCACCGGAGCCTGGAGCAATGGGTCTGTTGCCTGCTCTGGTAGCTTCCCAGCCTTCATGGCCATCCCCGGACGGCCGTTATACGGCTGAACTGGCCGGACAGCAGGTTGTAATCTACAGCGCTCCTGCAGGCAGTGCAGAGGGAGAACGGGTTGCGCTGAATTCTCTGCCCATGGAAGGGACCTGGGTCTCCGGCGTGTGGTCGGAGGATAGCAGCCAGTTCACCTATGTAACACAGCTGCAGGATGGTACGCAGGCAACGAAGACATACACGGTTCCGGGAGAGAGATCAGCACCGGTTCCTTCCGTTGCTCCATCAGCTTCTGCTTCCCCGCAGTCCAGCCCGGTGATTACTCCGGACGCGGCAACGTCCAATAAATAATCGTGAACTGGAACTTTTTAAGCACCTGCGGAATATGCTAGGGTATGAGGACAGGAATTACAGGATTTGCGAGTATCATCGGTATGACCGCCGGATGGTAAGTTTCTAGAGCTTCCCTCTCCGTCGTTTATATAGATGCGCCGCTGAAACGGAGCAACTTTGGCCCTGGCTGCCGAGGTTGCTCCGTTTTTGCCTATATTTGCAGGCGTTTTTTTGTTAAAATGTATGAATGTATGTGTTGTACGTTGTACGCAACCAGGCAATGAAATGGAAAAGGAAGTGGCGGGATGGATGCCAAAACGGCGGCCAAAGACATCAAACAGGGGAAAATTTCACCGCTGTATGTACTGTATGGCAGCGAGAAATTCCGGATGAATGAATTCACGGCCATGCTGGAGGAACACCTGATAGCCAAAGAGGACCGTGACTTCGCGGTGATTCCCTTCGATCTCTCCGAAACGCCGGTGCAGGCCGTCATAGAAGAAGCAGAGACCGTTCCGTTTATGGTAGAGCGCAAGCTGCTGCTGGTGCGGGATGCCGCCCTGTTCACGGCAGGCAAGGAGAACGCCAAGATTGAACACCGTGTAGAGCTGCTAAGCGATTATATGCAGCATCCTGCTGAATTCAGCGTGATTGTATTTATGGTGAACAACGATAAGCTGGATGAACGCAAAAAAATCGTCAAAACAGCCAAGGCCTCCGGTACCGTCTTAGCCTTCAATCCGCTGGGTGCGGAGGAGCTGCTGCGCTGGGTGGAAAAGGGCTTCCGCGACCGCGGCTGTACGGCTGCTCCGGGCACAGCTGAGGTGCTCATTGCAAGTGCCGGAACCGGGCTGCAGGGCCTGTCGGCAGAGATGGACAAGCTGTGCCTGTTCGCCGGTACTGGCGGTAAGGTGGATGCTGCGGCAGTAGAGAGTCTGGTCCACCGCGGCACGGAGCAGAACATATTTACGCTGGTGGAGGATATCGCGAATCTGCGCCTCGATAAGGCACTGAATACGCTCTATGAGCTGCTGAAGCAGCGGGAGGAGCCGATCAAGATCGCTGCACTGATTGCGCGGCAGTTCAGGATCATCCTGCAGGTCAAGGATCTGTCCGGTCTGAGCTATTCGCAAGGGCAGATTGCCTCCCAGCTCGGGCTGCATCCGTATGCGGTCAAGCTTGCGGGAGAGCAGGCCCATAAGTTCGGCAGCCAGCGTCTGCGGCAGATTCTCAGCATACTGGCCGATCTTGATTATCAGATGAAGACAGGTGCAATCGATAAAGTGCTGGGGCTGGAGATGTTTATGCTTCGCCTTGGCGTGTAATCAGGTACAGGTTAGCGTAGCCTAAGAGCCTGTCCGCTCCGCATCCATGCGGGTGGGCAGGCTCTTAGGCTATTCCGGTATAAGAAAAAATAGCACAAAAAAACCTAACCGTATGCAGCATAGCGGTCAGGTTCTTCAAGTGCTCGTTATGATTGTCGCCCGTGGCTTAAGCTTGAGCCTTCAGAGCGTTCAATTTCTTAGCCAAGCGGGATTTTTTGCGGGCAGCCGCATTTTTATGAACCAGGCCTTTAGTTACAGCCTTGTCCAGCTTTTTGGAAGCAGCTTGGAAAGCAGCGTGAGCAGTTTCCACTTCCGTACCTGTCAGTGCTACATCAGCAGTTTTCACAGCTGTACGAAGCGCGGACTTCTGGGAAGCGTTCAGTGCACGGCGTTTCTCGATCGTCTTGACGCGTTTAACCGCGGATTTGATATTTGGCATTGCATTCACCTCCTGGAAGACATTCGAAATCATCATATGATTCACAACTTAAAATAGTTTAGCATGAAGGGTAGCAAAAAGCAACACTAAAAGCTTTTGAATTATAGCACCGGGGATTGTATAAACAGCGGCTTTCTCTCGCACACTATCGGCAATATGCTTAAGGAGGCTGAACTAATAATGGAACTGGATCTTCAGCTGTATTCGGTACGTACGGATTTGGCAGTGGAAGCAAAGGAAATGGCTCAAGCGCGGTCCAATGCGCCCATTCCCGGCGTCAATGAAGAGGTGCAGGAAGCAGATGGCATCAAGGTTACCCGGCTTGCTGTAGCAGACAATGCCGGTTCCCAGGCGATCGGACGGGCCATCGGCAACTACGTAACGCTGGAGGTTCCGGCACTGCGCGGAGGGGATACCGGCCTGCAGCAGAAGGTTTCCACTGTGTTTGCCCGTGAATTTGAGCATTTTCTGGACAGGATCGGCATTAACCGTAACTCCTCCGTACTCATTGTAGGGCTCGGCAACTGGAATGTAACTCCGGACTCTCTTGGGCCGCTGGTCGTGGAGAATTCGCTGATTACCCGGCAGTTCTATGAGCTGGTTCCTGATCAGGTCTCGCCCGGCTACCGGAATGTGAGTGCGATTGCCCCTGGTGTGCTCGGCCTGACAGGTATTGAGTCCAGTGAGGTTGTGCAGGGGATTGTAGACCGTACGAAGCCGGATGTGATTATAGCCATTGATGCCCTGGCCTCCCGTTCGCTGGAAAGAATCAATACAACGATCCAGATTGCCGATATCGGCATCCATCCGGGTTCAGGCATCGGCAACAAACGGCGGGGTCTGACCAAGGAGGTGCTGGGTGTCCCCTGCATCGCTATCGGCGTCCCTACTGTCTGCTACGCCTCAACGATCGTCAACAACGTGCTGGAGATGATGAGCAATCATTTCGGGAAGATGGAAGGCGGCGGTGCCCATACCAAAGAGATTATGGGCTTGCTGGATGATATCTCCGAGCAGGAGCGGCTGGCGCTGGTTAAGGAAGTGCTTGAACCGCTGGGGCATGACCTGATCGTCACTCCCAAGGAAATCGATGAATTTATTGAAGAGATCGCCAATATTGTCGCCAGCGGACTTAACGCTGCACTGCATGAAGCTGTAGATCCTGGCAATGTTGGTGCCTACACGCACTGATCTTCACCGTTCTTCACAGGCCCGCACAGTCTGCCGCAAGGCAGCACTGCCCTGCGGGTCTTCTCTATGTCCTCTCATTCTAAGGTTCTAGCATTACTCTTCCGCTCATAGATTTGGAGTATGAGAGATTACAGAGGGCTTAGAGGAGGACATAACAATCATGAACAGAAAATGGTTTCAGCTATGGAATATTGGCCGGCTGCGGGGAAGGCTGCTGGATGTTCTGTCGCTGGGGAGAACGATGCTGCTGCTGGCCGGAGGTTCACTTGTATTTTTCATGCTGCTTGGAGCCGGCGGATTGGCCGGACAGAAGCTGAACTCTTCACCCATTCCCTCTATGAAGGGCTTGGCTGCTTCACTCTCCAGCGGATTCTTCATGGAGCTGCTGGGCATGGAGGTTCCGCATTTGCCGCAGGGTGAGGAGCCTTCAGCATTCTCGGGCGACAAGGTTACCTCCTTCGTATTCCGGCTGCTCACCAGCGTCGACCCGGGCGATCCCAAAAGTCTGGTATCGCGTGAGATGCCCGGCCTTGCGGCAGATGATCCCTTCCTGCTCCGGGAAGGCTCCGGGGGGACAGGTACGGCAGGGGCGCCTGCGGATTATCATCCCGGTGTCGATGAATTAGCGGCTGGTGGCGAATCAGGAACCGGTGCTGATCCGGGAACGGACCTGGGCACAGGCACAGAGGCGGGGACCAATGATCCGCCTGCCGGAGGCGAAACGGACAACCCGGGCGGAGAAGTTGTGCAGCCGGAGGCTACGCCTGCACCGGATTCAAGCGGTACGGTTACAGACCCTGGTGAGAGCGAAGGTTATTCGGGGAGCGGAGATGCGGAGAACGGTACCGGGGATACCTCGATCAAACGTATCCTAATCTATCATTCCCATCCCCGCGAGGCCTATAATCCTCTGCTTGGCGCAGCAAGCGATAATCCAAGCTCTGCGGTTCCTTCCAAGAATGTAATGCTGGTAGGATCATATATTGCCAAGCGGCTGGAAGCCCGCGGGATAGGAACTGTCCATGCCCAAGAGGATTACGCCACGGAGGTGCCGGATTATAACTGGAACTTCTCCTATAAATATTCACGCATGACTGTGAAATCGGCGATGGCCGCCAATCAGGAAATGAGTGAGCTGATCGATATCCACCGCGACTCGCAGCGGCATGGCAAAACCACAGCAGAAATCAATGGTAAAAATTATGCACAGGTGTACTTCATCCTCGGGCATGCGAATAAGAATTGGAAACAAAATGAGGCCTTCGCCAATCAGATTCATCAGCTGCTGGAGAAAAATTATCCGGGAGTATCCCGTGGCATATGGGGGAAATCCTCAGGAAACGGGAATAATGGGGAGTATAACCAGACACTATCCCCGAACAGCGTGCTGATTGAGGTAGGCGGAATCGATAATTCTGCCGAAGAGTTGAAGCGGACAGCAGATATTCTGGCAGATGCCATCGCGGATGTGTACTGGGCCAGCCGGGATGCAGAGAAGGCGGCGGCGCCTGAAGAGGGCGATGTCAAACTGGAGGGCACGAGCGCGAAGACATCCGCAGGCGGTGCTTCCTGAGCTAATTCACTTGAAAAAGGAGCGGGGAATATGACGCGGTTCGGTAAAAAGCTGGTCATGGTCGGGATATGGGCGGGAGTCGGGCTTCTGGTGGGTCTGCAATTCGGCGGCGGCAGCGGTTCAGGAGTCTCCGGCGTGCTGCCGGGCTGGAACACTATGGCCGGGAATACTTCTTCGGCCGGTGGACAGCTCCCTGCAGGGCAGAGCAGCACAGCGGGAGCTGCGTCTCTTCCGGCCGCGGGTAGGGCTCAGGGCGGGCAAGCCTATGTATACGTGCCGGTTGTCATTGATCCGGCTACCGGGGCCTATAAGGTGCTGCCTGTGCAGCAGCCGGCTGCAGCTGGTACGGATACAGCAGCCGGGACGGGGAGCCTTCCGCAGCAGGAGGTGAAGGACTACACTACCCTCAGTCCTGAGCAGATTCTGATTCCCGGGGAACAGAAGCCGACCGTAGATGTGCTCGCGGACAAGACGGCCGGCCTGCTGCAGCAGGCTTCGCAGAAAAGCATCCGCTGGGTAGTCTCCCTATTCGATTCATCGGAGGAGTGAAGGAGTGTCCGTGTGCAGCCGGACAGACTTCGAAGGTTAATATGTCATTATGGAACGGTTGCCGCTTAAATTGGAGCGCGCAGCCGTTCCTTTTTCACGGATTCTCCTGTAATTTTTGGCTGCCCCGGGTGTTTCTTTATTTTCCCGCAGCTGGCGGGATTGATGGGTGAAGCCCGTACTGTTATAATAAGAGGATTAACATTAGGCTGTCTGTGGGGGTAAGGAATGACTGACGTTCAGAAACGACAACAACAAATCCGCAATTTCTCGATTATTGCACATATAGACCATGGCAAATCGACACTGGCTGACCGTATTCTGGAGTATACAGGTGCGCTCACTTCGCGTGAAATGCAGGAGCAGGTACTCGATCAAATGGACCTGGAGCGCGAACGCGGTATCACCATTAAGCTGCAGGCTGTACGCCTGACTTATCGTGCCGACGATGGACAGGATTATTATCTGAATCTGATTGATACACCGGGGCATGTCGATTTCACATATGAGGTATCCCGAAGTCTTGCCGCCTGCGAAGGCGCACTGCTGGTAGTGGATGCAGCACAGGGGATTGAAGCCCAGACCCTGGCTAACGTGTATCTGGCACTCGATAACAATCTGGAGATTCTTCCGGTGCTCAACAAGATTGACCTTCCGAATGCCGATCCTGACCGGGTGAAGCAGGAGATTGAGGATGTAATCGGGCTGGATACGAGCGAAGCGGTTCTGGCTTCCGCCAAAGCCGGCATCGGCATTAAGGAGATTCTGGAGCAGGTCGTTAAGCAGGTTCCGGCGCCGACAGGCAACTCCGAAGAACCGCTCAAGGCTCTGATCTTCGATTCCCACTATGACCCGTACAAAGGCGTTATCGTCTATGTCCGCGTTATGGACGGAAGTATCCGTGCCGGTTCCAAGATTAAGATGATGGCAACCGACAAAACCTTTGAAGTTATCGAAGTCGGGGCATTCATGCCGCGTATGACCATTGTGCCTGAGCTGAACATCGGCGATGTAGGGTTTATTGTGGCCGGGATTAAGCATGTAGGAGACACGCGTGTCGGTGACACCGTGACGGATGCCAAGAATCCGACGCCTGAACCGCTGCCGGGCTACCGCAAGATCAATCCGATGGTCTACTGTGGTCTGTATCCGATTGAGACCTCTGATTATAATGATCTGCGTGAAGCGCTGGAGAAGCTGCAGCTGAACGATGCTTCACTTAGCTTCGAGCCGGAAAGCTCCAGTGCCCTGGGCTTCGGCTTCCGTTGCGGCTTCCTTGGACTGCTGCACATGGAGATCATTCAGGAGCGGATTGAGCGCGAGTTCAATCTTCCGCTGATTACTACAGCACCAAGCGTTATTTACCGCATCAAGCTGACTAACGGTGAGACCATTCAGATCGACAATCCGTCGCATTATCCGGAGATCGGGACGATTGACTTCATTGAAGAGCCATATGTGAAGGCAGGAATTATTGTACCGAATGACTTCGTAGGTACAGTTATGGAGCTTTGCCAGAACAAACGCGGCGAATTCGTTAACATGGAGTATCTGGATACGAACCGTGTAACCATTACGTATGAGATTCCGCTGTCCGAGATTGTATATGACTTCTTCGATCAGCTGAAATCGGGAACAAAGGGTTATGCTTCCTACGATTATGAGATCTCCGGATACCGCCAGTCGAATCTGGTGAAGATGGATATCCTGCTCAACAATGAGCAGGTCGATGCGTTGTCCTTCATCGTTCACCGCGACCGCGCTTATAACCGCGGCCGTGTCATCTGCGAGAAGCTGCGCGGCATTATCCCGCGCCAGATGTTCGAGGTGCCGATCCAGGCATCCGTCGGCACGAAGGTGGTTGCGCGCGAGACCGTTAAGGCGATGCGCAAGAACGTACTGGCCAAATGCTACGGCGGTGACATTTCGCGTAAGCGGAAGCTGCTGGAGAAGCAGAAGGAAGGTAAGAAGCGCATGAAGCAAGTCGGCAGCGTAGAGGTGCCGCAGGAAGCGTTCATGGCTGTGCTTCAGATTGAGTAGCAGCGTGCAGGCTCCTTGGAGCTGACAGCTGGATTATAGACCTGCAAGGGAAGCCGTAGGGCTTCCCTTTTCTGGAAATGTTATTTTTCCCGGAGAAACAGGATTAAGATAATAATCAATCGCTTATTTCTCGCAGAAACGGGTGCCGTCCTAAGCAGGGCGGCGCAGCCGTTTCTTCTTACTTTTCAGCAGCAGAGGCTGCAAATAGCTTTTACATTAAATAGAACAAAGGAGACAGCTATGAACACAGCAAACAATGGCCGTCCCCCTGAGGCCGTATATATTCATATCCCGTTTTGCACCAATAAGTGCTTCTACTGTGATTTCAATTCCTATGTCCTGAAGGATCAGCCGGTCATGGAGTATCTGTATGCCCTTGACCGTGAGATGGAGTTGACCGTGAAGAACACGCCTCCCGGTGTAATCAAGACTATTTTTGTCGGCGGCGGTACGCCTACAGTGCTAAAACCGGATGAGATGGCATATTTCCTGCAATCGGTCCGCAGACACTTCCCGCAGTGGGATGAGAATATCGAGTTCTCTATGGAAGCTAATCCCGGCACTACCGATATAGATAAGCTCAGAGTAATGAAGGAAGGCGGCGTCAACCGGGTGAGCTTCGGCGTTCAGGCGTTTCAGAACGAGCTGCTTAGCGGAATCGGCCGTATTCATGATGTGGATGATGTCTACCGCAGTCTGGAGAATGCCCGCGCGGCCGGGCTGGATAATCTTTCGCTGGATCTGATGTTCGGCCTGCCGAACCAGACGGTGGATATGCTGAGAGAGAGCATCGACAAGGCGCTGGCGCTGGATCTTCCCCACTATTCTATCTATAGTCTTAAGGTTGAGGAGAACACGCTGTTCCACACCCTATTTAATAAGAACAAACTTCCCCTGCCGAATGAAGAGGATGAGCTGGCGATGTATCTGCTGCTTATGTCCACCATGGAAGCTGCGGGTTATACGCAATATGAGATCAGCAATTTTGCCAAGCCGGGGCTGGAGAGCCGCCACAATATTACCTACTGGCGCAACGAGGATTATTATGGCCTCGGTGCCGGGGCGCACGGATATGTGGGCCGCCAGCGGCATATGAATATCAAGGGCGTTAATCCGTATAATGAAGCTACGCGCAGCGGGCTGCCCCGTCTGGACAGCTTCCCTATCTCCGAGCAGGAGGCGATGGAGGATTTCATGATGGTCGGCCTGCGGATGCGCGAAGGGGTGTCGGATACGGCATTCCGCTCACAATTCGGGAAGTCGCTGGAGGATATTTTTGCGGGATCGCTGCATAAAATGCTTAAGGCAGGGCTGCTGGAGCAGTCGGGGGAAACCTATCGTCTGAGCAAGCAGGGAATCCTGTTCGGCAACGATGTATTTGGAGAATTTGTCGGTGCTTTGACAGAAGTTTAATTTTAAAATACCCCTTGAATTGTAATTCACTCTGTTGTATATTTATTCATATTAACAACGAGGGGTGAGTCAAAGTGCTTGTCAAAACGGATATGTTCCGCCAGTCTTCTCCTGCGGGAGATCAGCAAGTGATATGCAGAAATGCTACAGTGGAGGATGTAGAGCCGCTGTATCTGATGATAGAGGAATACGCTCAGCGCGGAATTATGCTGCCCCGTTCCAGGCAAGCACTGGCCCGCCAGATCGATCAGTTCGTGATTGCTGAAATCGGCGGCAGATTTGTCGGCTGCGGATCCTTGTTCAGACTCGGAAGCGACCTCGTAGAGGTACGTTCGATTGGTCTGCGGGATGAAGGCAAGGGCAAAGGCGTAGGCTCGATGATTCTGGAGAAGCTGACGGAAGAAGCCAGACGCCAGAAAATTCCGAAGATTATGGCTTTGACCTATGCCGTGGATTTCTTCCTCAGAAACGGCTTCGATGTGGTGGAGAAGGAGATTTTCCCGGAGAAGGTCTGGACTGATTGTGTGCACTGCAAGAAGCAGCATGCCTGCGATGAAATTGCTGTGCTGAAGAGATTGGATTAACCCGGGGGCCATAGGTTCTGCGGCAGCCTATATAATAAGAAACCACTGCCTACGGATCGGAAGCTCCGGGGGGAGTGGTTTTTTTGCGCGGATATGTGGATGTTACACTTCACTCTATATAGTGAATATTTGGATCTGTGCTGCTGTTGTTGCTTCTAAGCATTCAAGTTGTATAACGTACAACTTGAATGCTTTGCACACACATGCTGTTGACCGGTTACCTGGCATAAATAAGCTTGCGCTGCTGCTCTATCAGCTCGGCCAGCTCTGGAGTGGCATATGCAGAGTGAAATGAAGGGAACATTGTATTATAGGCAATCCTTCTGGTGGACCCGTCTTTCATTTCGATTTCCATCCAGTACAGATTGCCCACCCAGCTCTTGGTCTGTTTGGACAGCTCCTCTTGCGGGATGTACTCCAGCTTGGGGAATTCACGGATAAATATGGCGTTGGCCTCCGGAGTGAAGTCCATCAGGTCTGAACCGTCATTGCCGCTGATGAAACGGACGGTTTGTATTTTGCCCTCGGCATCCAGCAGATCGTTAAGGGTTCTGGCTGCAGGGTTGCTGTACGCCTCATAGAGCTGGTCACCCGCCCAGATTCTCGCCGAAGGTTTATATCCATTCACTTCATAGAGCTGAGTACCTGTCTTCAGATTCGTGGCATCTCCATCCTGCATCTTCTTACGGGGACATCTATGCTCGGTTTTGCTGTAGGTAATCTTGCCGATAGCCTTTCCTTTGCTCAGTCCGCTGAGATCACTATCCGTTTCACCGCCATAGAGGACACCATTCCATTGCAGGACGGATGCATAATCCACATCGTCAAAGTAACACTTGTTCTGAGTTGTTTTCACTGTATAGGCCGTAAGCAACAGCACACATAGGATCACGGCGGATAAGGCAAATAACCATGGTTTCATCAAGCGCATTTCATCACCCCTTGTTCTATCTGACGATGAAGCGGATGAATGGTTGCGGGGGCATATCCGAAATAATGGTTTTATCTTGAAAAAAATGCATCTGCCAGTGCTTTGTGATTTGTGAAACTGACTTGACAATGCCAAGGTCAGTTTGGTATTTTTGTATTAGTGGTTAGCACTCATCTGACTAGAGTGCTAACGAATCGGAGCCACAGCCGATAGGAGGGAATAACATGTTAACTGAACGCCAGAGAATGATACTGAATGCAATCGTAGATGATTATATTCTTTCCGCTGAGCCGGTAGGCTCGCGCAGTATCTCGAAACGCGGCGATGTAGGCTACAGTCCTGCAACGATCCGCAACGAAATGGCTGATCTTGAGGACCTGGGGTACCTGGAGCAACCTCATACTTCGGCAGGGAGAATCCCTTCTCATAAGGGCTACCGCTATTATGTGGACCATCTGGTACCGTGGAATTCCGCCGAAACGGCCGAACTGGGCACGATCCGCGCTTTTTTCGCCGAGAAGCTGAATGCGACAGAGCAGGTTATCCAACATGCGGCAATGATTCTTTCCAATATGACGAATTATACTTCCATCCTGCTGGGACCGGAGGTTTTTCATACTTCATTGCGCCACTTTCAGCTGCTTCCGCTCGATGACAACACTGCGGTGGCGATTATCGTTACCAGCACGGGACAGGTGGAGAACAAGATCGTCAACCTTCCTCCGGATATTTCTGTATCCGAGATGGAGAAGGTCGTCAATCTGCTGAACAGCAAGCTGGTGAATGTACCGCTCTATAAGCTGAAGAGCCAGCTCTATTCCGAGCTGGGTGAGGAAATGCAGCGTCACATCTCCCACTATGAAGAATTAATGCAGGTGCTGGACACGGCGCTCGAAAGCGACCATGAACAGCGCATCTATCTCAGCGGTGCAACGAATATGCTGACCCAGCCGGAGTTCAAGGACGTCGACAAGGTGAAGAATATTCTGGATCTGCTGGAAGAGACGCCAACCCTGCTCAAAATGCTGACCCCGGCAAGCGGAGGAACAGGGATGCAAGTGCGCATTGGTACAGAGAATAAGCATGATGCTTTTGCGAACTGCAGTCTGATTACCGCTACCTATTCGCTGGATGGCAAGGCGCTGGGGAGCATCGGCATCCTGGGTCCGACCCGGATGGAGTATGCGCGCGTAATGGGCATTCTGGGGATTCTGTCCCGGGATTTGACAGCGATGCTGGCACACTGGTATAAGTGAACAGAGCGTAATTGATTACGGTGAATGATGATAAGGAGGTGAAGACAACTTGAAAGAGGAAGAGGTTCAGGAAATGAATGAACAGAATGATCCCTCCATAAATGAAAACCAGGCTGCTGATGAGGCGGAAGCTGCAGAAGGCACTGGCACATTTACGGCTGAAGAGGCCGGCGAGGCGGCTTCAGGCAGTGGAGAGGATTTCGGACGGCTGCAGGAGCTTGCGAATGAACATCAGGCGCGCGCACTGCGTGTACAGGCTGATTTCGATAACTTCCGCCGCCGCACACAGAAGGAAAAGGAAGAGCTGGCGCAATATGCGACTTCCAAGCTCGTAACTGAATTGCTTCCGGTACTCGACAATTTTGAGCGTGCATTGGCTACATCTCCGGCAGGCGCGGATTCCGAAGCGTTCACCAAAGGCATCAATATGATTTTCCGGCAGCTGGATGGAGTGCTGAGATCTGAAGGACTTACAGCTATGGAAACGGTAGGACAGCCTTTTAACCCTGAATATCATCAGGCGATCATGCAGGTGGAGAGCGAGGAGCACGAGGAAGGCATCGTGACAGAAGAAGTCCAGAAGGGCTATCTCCTGAAAGATAAAGTTCTTCGTCCGGCCATGGTCAAAGTCAGCATGTAGTTCTGTCTATATAAGTGAGCATTATTCTATGAAGACAATGTTACACCACAATAACAATATGAATGGTTGAAGCCCCGGGCTTCACCTTATGTCTGAGGAGGCAAATTACAGTGAGTAAAGTTATCGGTATTGACCTTGGAACCACCAACTCTTGCGTTGCCGTTATGGAAGGCGGCGAAGCCGTCGTTATCCCGAATCCGGAAGGCGCGCGTACAACCCCATCGGTGGTAGGCTTCAAGAAAGACGGCGAGCGTATCGTCGGCGAGACAGCTAAACGCCAGGCAATTACGAACCCGGACCGTACCATCGCTTCCATTAAGCGCCACATGGGTACGAACCACAAAGAAAGCATTGACGGCAAAGACTACTCCGCACAGGAAATTTCGGCGATGATTCTCCAGAAGCTGAAATCCGATGCTGAAGCCTATCTGGGCCAGACAGTAACCCAGGCCGTTATTACGGTTCCTGCATATTTTAATGACAGCCAGCGTCAGGCTACGAAGGATGCGGGCAAAATTGCCGGTCTTGAAGTTCTGCGTATTGTCAACGAGCCAACGGCAGCAGCACTTGCTTACGGTCTGGAGAAATCCGAGGACCAGACGATCCTTGTTTATGACCTTGGCGGCGGTACATTCGACGTATCGATCCTTGAACTGGGCGACGGCTTCTTCGAAGTAAAAGCTACCAGCGGTGACAACCGTCTTGGCGGGGATGATTTTGACCAGCTGGTTATGGATTATCTCGTGGCTGAATTCAAGAAAGAGCAAGGCATTGACCTGAGCAAAGACAAAGCGGCTGTACAACGTCTGAAAGACGCTGCGGAAAAAGCGAAAAAAGAGCTGTCCGGCGTACTGACAACTACTGTATCGCTGCCGTTCATCACGGTTGTTGACGGAGTACCACAGCACTTGGAGGTCAACCTGACCCGTGCCAAGTTTGACGAACTGACTGCAAGCCTGGTAGAGCGTACGCTTGGACCAACCCGTCAAGCGCTTAGCGATGCCGGCATGACGCCTGCTGATCTGAACAGAATCGTGCTGGTCGGCGGTTCCACACGTATTCCTGCCGTACAGGATGCGATCAAGAAGCTTACCGGCAAAGAGCCTCACAAAGGCGTTAACCCGGATGAAGTAGTAGCTCTTGGTGCTGCTGTTCAAGCGGGCGTGCTGACTGGTGATGTTAAAGACGTGGTCTTGCTTGACGTAACTCCGCTGTCCCTGGGTATTGAAACTGCAGGCGGCGTATTCACGAAGATGATCGAGCGCAACACTACGATCCCTACAAGCAAATCGCAGGTGTTCTCGACCTTCGCTGACAGCCAGCCGAGCGTGGAAATCCACGTACTGCAGGGTGAGCGCCAGATGGCGAACGGCAACAAAACACTGGGACGCTTCATGCTGAACGAGATTCCACCGGCACCGCGCGGCGTACCGCAGATCGAAGTAACCTTCGACATCGATGCCAACGGTATCGTTAACGTATCTGCTACGGATAAAGGCACCAACAAGAGCCAGAAGATCACTATCACTTCTTCCAGCGGCTTGAGCGATGCTGAAGTAGAACAGATGATGAAGGATGCCGAGCTGCATGCTGAGGAAGACCGTAAGCGTAAAGAACTGGTAGAAGCGAAGAACAACGCTGACCAGCTCGTATACTCCACGGACAAAGTCATCAAGGACCTTGCTGACAAAGTCGACGCTTCCGAAATCGAGAAAGCCAATGAAGCCAAAGACAAAGTGAAGGCTGCACTGGAAACCGACAATCTGGAAGAAATCACTGCCGCTACAGAGGCGCTGAATGAGATCGTACAGCAGTTGTCCGTGAAGCTGTATGAACAGGCTGCACAAGCTGAGCAAGGCGCTGAAGGCGGCCAGGGAGCTTCTGAAGGCAATGCCAAGAAAGACAACGTGGTAGACGCCGATTACGAAGTGGTTGACGATGAGAAGAATCAAGGGTAACCTTAAACGATAAGTTTCTATTTGGTGAGAGGGGAAGGTCAAAACCGGGGCATCCCGTGTTTTGGCTTTCCCTTTAAAATGTAAGGGTTTATGGGTTTCCCGTCATAAATTTCTTCTTACATTTCTCGAAGAAACGGTGCCGTCCCCGCGGGACGGCGTAGCCGTTTCTACTTGCCATGTTAAGGGCAGAAGAATAACGATGTACGGAGGTGAAAGCAGTGGCAGATAAACGCGATTATTATGAGGTTCTGGGCCTCGGTAGAGATGCTTCAGACGAAGATGTGAAGAAAGCGTACCGTAAGCTGGCGCGCCAGTATCATCCGGATGTGAATAAAGCGGGCGATGCAGAAGCCAAGTTCAAAGAGGTTAAGGAAGCTTACGACGTCCTCAGTGACGGGCAGCAGCGGGCTCGTTATGACCAATATGGACATATTGATCCTAACCAGGGCATGGGCGGCGGCTTTGGCGGCGGCGGCGGAGATTTCGGCGGTCTTGGCGATATCTTCGACATGTTCTTCGGCGGCGGCGGACGGCGTGATCCGAATGCACCGCAGCGCGGCGGCGATTTGCAGTATACGATGACCATTGAATTCAAGGAAGCGGTATTCGGTAAAGAAACCGATATTACCATTCCGCGTACGGAGACCTGTGATACCTGCTTTGGCTCCGGTGCCAAACCTGGAACGAAGCCGGAGACCTGTTCCGTATGTCACGGCAGCGGCCAGCAGGAATTCGTGCAGAATACACCGCTTGGACAGATGCGTAACCGCCGTCCCTGCTCCCATTGCAGCGGCACCGGCAAGATCATCAAAGAAAAATGTACAACATGTGCAGGCCAGGGCAAGGTTAAGAAACAGCGCAAGATTCATGTGCGCATTCCTGCCGGTGTCGATGACGGCGCACAGCTGCGCATGACCGGTGAAGGCGAAGGCGGCACACGCGGCGGCCCGGCCGGAGATCTGTACATTGTCTTCCGCGTCAAGAATCACGATTTCTTCGAGCGCGAGAACGATGATATTATGTGCGAGGTTCCATTGACGTTCGCTCAGGCGGCGCTTGGTGACGAGATCGAAATCCCTACCCTTACCGAAAAAGTGAAGCTCAAGATTCCTGCAGGCACACAGACCGGAACCTTCTTCCGCCTCAAAGGCAAAGGTGTTCCGCATCTGCGCGGCAGCGGAGTCGGCGATCAGCATGTCCGCGTCATTGTGGTCACGCCTAGCAAGCTTAGTGATGAGCAGAAGGACCTGCTCCGCCAGTTCGCCTCCCATAATGGAGAGAACACTCATGAGCAGGAGCAATCTTTCTTTGACCGCGTGAAACGTGCGTTCCGCGGGGACTGATCTTCATAAGTGTATTATTCCTGCGGCCCTACGGAGCCGCATAGCAGCGCCCGCCTCCATGGAAATTGGAGGCGGGCGTTTTTTTCTCCTTAATTCAACGATGCCGGTTATTTGTTATTTCCCAATGAATCATTCCATCCTTTATACTAACTCTGGTCATTTCCAATTTCTCCAGAACTTTAATGGAAGGAAGGTTATCTATAAGGCATTCTGCCACAATTTTTTTCACTTGTCCTGAGGAGAATGCCCATTCCATAATTGCTTTCACCGACTCTGTAGCTATCCCCTTATTATGCATGTCCTGAATTATTCCATATCCGATTTCTACAATTCCTTTTATATCCGGTCTCCCTTTATATCCAATGTCTCCGATAATTTGGTTATTGTCAGCTAATGTTACAAACCACACTCCCCAGCCCAGCAGTTCAGGGTCTTCCTCAAGATGAGCTAAATATCCGGCGGTATGCTTCCCGATAGGGTATGTTTCAGATACCTTCTTGTAATTTTGTTGGTCAAATGCAGTAATGATTAGCCGTTCAGTTATGATTTGCAGAGTTATTTCCTCCTCATGAATTAACTATTGTTCCGTTAGCTTAGCTTTCTGGTAAGCAGTATTTTCAATGGTGTAATTTAAGCCGTTTTATCCAATTAAGTATCCCGGCTGCTCCAAAACATCTAAATTATCCGCGGTATATGTTCTTTGCCGGGCAGAGGCTGGCGAAAATTTTGGGCATGAAAAGGGCTGCGACAGGCCCATTAGCGGAATCTGAGTCCGCTTAACCAGATAACCTTCCAGATTAGGGAAAATAGCGGATTTTCAGTCCGTCTGATTAGCTGAGGGCCCAGATGGGCTGTAGGAGGCCCTTTCGATTCCCCTTTTTGCCAATTCATATCTGATATTATTCTAATTGGATCCTATCCTATAGGGGCGATATAATTTGTCTATAATTAAAAATTACTGCCTGTTGGCTGAATTTATTGTCTAAGTCACCTGGCAAAGAGGCAGGCAAACTCGGGTTTGTTTTCCTTAACGATTTGAAATCAGCACAAAGACGGCGGCAGCATCCACAAATCAGGATGCTGCCGCCGCTTTAGTAGGGCATATTAGTTACGACACAGATTACTTGTCTTACTGTTTACGCAGATCCTCGAGCACACGCTCCAGGATGACAGCAGCCTGGGCACGGGTCAGGGTACCCTTCGGGTTAAAGGTGTTGTTGCCTACACCTTGGAGGTAACCTTTGCTTACTGCATAAGCGATTGCGTTCTTGGCGTTAGCCGAGATAGAACCTGTATCCTTAAAGGTCAGCGCAGAGGAAGTGACATCGGCACCAAGTGCCTCAGCCAATATTACCGCTGCTTCTTCGCGGGTCAGGACATCACGGGAGCCGCTTTCCTTGATGTGCGTTGTCCAGGTGTCACCTTTGCCAAGCAAACGGTCGAACAGGGTCAACAGTTCGGCCTGATTCAGGCTGTCAGCAGGCTTGAAGCTGGCGGTAGTTCCTTTACCGGCTACGATACCGTGAGCGGCAAGAACTTCGACGGCATCCTTGGCCCAGTGTGTGCCGATATCGGAGAAGCTGGTATTACGGGCGGCAGCAGTGTAGGTGCCGTCACCGGTAATGCTGAACTGCAGCAGGCCGTCTGCAGGAATGGTGCCTGGCTGCAGATAACTCCATGAGTTTTCAGCAGATTCTTTATAAGCCCCTGTCTTGCGGACATCCTTCAAGCCGTCAGGGTTCAGGGCAAGCTGTACAAATACAGGCTTGCTTGTGGTCCAGCCGTTCTTGAGGGTCAGTGAGGAGGAGCCGATATCAATACTTCCGGTACTGCCGCTTAGCGGAGCGGTATCCGCTTCCTCATGCAAACCGAGTGTGACGGTTAGGCCACTGGCGGTAATGAAGTCCGGAAGTGTGCCAGCCGGAATAGTTAGGGAGAATCCCTTGCCGTTCAGGCTGAGTGCACTTGCGGAACTCTTCATCTTGTCCGCCTGGGCAGATGTGAGCACAATGCTTACTTGTCCGTATTTGGAGAAGTCTACATCAGTGATGCTCAGTACGACATTGTTATTCACCGCACTCTTCAATGCCGCATCCAGAATGGAGTCGGAAACAGCCAGGCTCGCTGTAGGCTTACCACCTGCAGGATCAGCTGTTACAGTAAGCTGTCCGGAAGCTACAGTGCCAATGCCTGTAGTTGGTGTAGCAGTAGAAGAAGGCGCAGAACCTGGTGAGCTTGGAGTGCCTGGAGAGCCTGTGCCAGGATCAACCGGGGTTACTGGATCGGCTACTGTTACAGTAACACTGGATATGCTTGAAGGAATGGTAGTGGTTACGTCATCATTCCATATCTGCACACCGTGTAATTCGAAGGAATAAGTTCCTGCCTTCTTCGGGGTGAAGGTGAACTGTGCAAGGGAACCCTTACCTGTATAAGCAGCACCTTCAGATAACTGTACGGCGTATTGCGTAAGCTTGGATGCTTCGCCGAACACACCTGTATCAGTCAGCTCAGCAAGCGAAACGCCAGGGAACTTCTGTTCCTGATACGTAGCCAGCTGCACGCTTGTTTGGATCACAGGGGTGTCCAGAGTATTGCTATAAATGAGGCCAAGAGCAGCCCCGTTCACACCATACACAGCATCTGTAGCCGAGAAATACACATCAATCGTCACGGATTGCCCAACCTCAATGGACTTTGCAGAGGCTTGAGGTGCCACTTTGATGCCGCCATCTGCTGTATTATAGATCAGATGCTGGCTGTAATCATCTTCATCCTGGCCATTACCGGCAGAATCGGTTACGAAGACAAGATAATCGTTAACACCTTCATTGACAGGGACATCAATTTCAAAATACCCATCTGCTGCAATAGTTCCAGCGAAAGCCTTCTCGGTACCGTCGAAGTCTTTACCAACAGCATATACGGAGAACAATGAGCTTACTGGTCTGCTCTGTGAGATCAAGTCTGCCAGAAGATCCTCGTCTATAAATCCGCTGATAAATGCATATCGGTCATCTGTTGGTGATTCTCTTTCATATTCCTCCAGTGCATAGCCCGAAGAGACAGGCTTCGCTGTATCTACCGTGAAGACGACTGCCTGTTCTCTAGCCCAGATGTCACCAGGAAGAATCGGTGTAATCAGATAATGGCCGTCCGGGAGGACGCTAACGGCCGAGGTTGAGGGATCTGTAACGGTTCCGCCCCAATCCAGGAATTCATGAGCGCCGCGATAAACTGTTTCCTGGGACGAGTATACATCACCGATTACCGTAGACGGATCATCCACGCTCGTAGCTACAAAGCGTATGTTTGGGAGATCCTGGTTAACGGAGAAATAGAAGCCCGTCTTGTCGAAACGTCCGTCTCCGTTAGGGGAGATTTCCGTATCATCCAGACCTAGCTGGTTGACCGGTTCGAGATTGAATTTGTCGCCTACCAGAACATTGAGCGGCAGCCGGAGAAGTTCATCGCCGGACTTCAAATTCAAAATGGCTTCATATGCACCGTCAACTGCATTGTCATCAACTGAAAGTTTAATAGGGATATAATTACCCACTCCACTGCCTGAAGTGATTTTATTGGATTCGGGTGATATTGTAATATCAGCAGGTTCATTATTCAACCAGTCCAGCGATACATCGTACTCTTTTGCAGGCTGATTGTTGAATTGCTCAACATAGACTGCTTTGGTTACAGTGGCACCTTTGGGCTGAAGGCCGAAGGAGAAGGAGCCTGTGTAGTACGGAATATCCACCGAACCCGGTAGTCCGCTGTTGAAGATTTCTCCAACTTTGGCGATAGAATCCGAGTTGATGGACTTGACCAGATTGATCAATCCTGCGCCTTGCTGATACAGGGAGTAAAGATCACCATTACGGTCCTTGATTGGGTCTGCGTTGTTCATGAGCAAGGTCTTGATCTGCTCAGGGCTAAGATTAGGATACTTGCCCACTAATAGTGCTACAGCTCCAACCACATGAGGTGTGGCCATACTGGTGCCCTGCTTTAATCCAAAAGCGGTGTTATAGCTGTCGTCTTCACTTTCCCATAACGGCACCGTGGAATTGATACTGACACCCGGAGCAACAACATCCGGCTTCAGCAGATAATCGGGATAACCCGGACCGGTGGAGCTGAAATCGGCCAACTGGTTCTTTTCAGTTACTGGGACATAACTGATAGATGTTCTGCCCGCTGCAAGCTCTGCCTTAACTGCTGTACCATTCGCTTGTGTAATGCCGAAGGTTGGAGGATAATCACCGGGTGCTCCTAGTGTAGCTCCCAATTCACCGGATGTATTATTGGCGATCAGCAATACTTTTGCTCCGGCCGCTTTGGCATTCACCGCTTTGGCCACAAAGTTGATCTGGCCACGGTCCACGAGAACAACCTTGTCCTTGGCATCAACATTTGCAAAATCCGCAGGGGTACCTATACCCGCATAAATGACCGGATAACCGGAGATATCCTCTGTCAGCTCTGGCGAGTAAGTTGCAATCAAGCCTGGAATCTTTTTGAGGTTTCCGATATCAAAAAATGGCGTCGTTACCGGCACCGTAGAGGCTCCAACGGTTAGAGCGAGTTGCGCCCCTGCGGGTGAACCAAGCGTCGCTTCGTCAGGCCCGGCATTTCCGGCGGCCACGACCACATCGACTCCGGACTTCACAGTATTGTCAATGGCAATCGAGTCTGCAGAGTAGCTCTGGTTCATGTCTGAGCCCAGCGAGAGGTTAATAACATCGACTTGATCTTCGACGGCTTTTTCAATACCGGCAATTACGTCTTCAGTTGTGCCGGAACCATAAGGACCTAGTACGCGGTAGACGTACAAATCAGCTTCTGGTGCAATATCCAGAACCGTACCGGAGACATGTGTTCCGTGAGAGGTGGCGTAAGGACGGTTTGGTTTATCGGGGAAGTTGGAATCAGGTGCGGTTTCATAAGGATCTTCATCCTTGTCAACAGCATCATAGCCGCCTTTGAAGTTATCTTTCAGGAGCGGATGGTTGTAATCGATACCGGTATCGACAACCGCAACCTTAACTCCTTTGCCAGTGTAGCCTTCATCATGAAGCTTGTCAGCCCCAATCAATTCACCGCTGTCAGAGTAGCTGCGGGTAACAGGTGCTGCAGCTTCGGTACTGTCAGCCAGAGCATGAACTTCATTATTAGGGTAAATGGCTGTAACTCCAGGAAGCTTAAGCAGCTTGTCCACCTGATTACCGGGCAAGGTTACCGAATATCCGTTAAAGATGTTACTGTATTCGGTTCCAGGAGTAGCTCCGATTCTCTTGGCAGCAGCGGTAAATGAATTATGTTCGGAGTGGATTCTGCTTCGTTGCGATATGGAAGAGCGTTGACCGGAGATTTTGACTTCGCGTTCATATACGTTGACCGGTGTGTTGGTCAGTTCAACAATCACTGTAACGGGTGACGAGTCCGTGCTGACACCTGCATAATTCTGCGGGACAACCTGCTGAGTCAGTGCTTCAGTTACTTGTGATGTTAGCTCTGAGGACGATTGGAGGGGTGAATTCGCAAAAGCGGCGGAGGGAAATAATACCGATACAGCCAAGCCAAAGCTTGCTGTGCCTATACCCAATCTTTGCATAGAATGTTTTAAAGTACGTTTCAAAATAGCCTCATCCTCCCAGCAATTTTATGAAATACGGTCTGCAGCTCCAAACCTCCTTCTAAATATTGGAATCAGATAAATTAAATTTATTTTACAGTCAATTTACAGATTGGAATATACTACTTTAGTACCATATTACGGTAAAGTACTGAATAAATTGTCGAAATCCGATTAATATACTGGGCTATTGAAAAAAAAGCATAAAAATGGCGTTGCCAAGACAACATAAACATGTACAACTAAGAGCTTGAATCTCAAGAGAGCGGGGATACGGTCTTGGAAAGATATATACTGGCGTACTTTAGGGCTCCGGAGGAAGCGGAAGGGGTCTCCCGCAAGCTTCAGGCGCTGCGGGTAGAAGAGGTTTCCATTGACAGATTCAGCAGATTTGGCGGAAGCGGGCTGCAGTCCGGAGTGAATCCGGTCACCGGCAATTTGGCAAGTATGGATTCCATGACCGCTGTCAGTGAGCATACGGGCATCCTCTCTGCATCGCATACGAGCGGCAGCGGGATGAGTCACGGCGGGGATGGCGGACCGACAGGCAGAAATATTCTGCTGACTGTAATTGTAGAATCGGCTATTTACGATCAGGCGCTGTCACTCATTGAGGAAGCCGGCGGGATGATTTGATTGTCAGATAACACTACTTGGGAGGCTGATTAAAGGTGGACAGAGAAAACTCGAAAATTTTCTCCAAGACGGAAAAGTTGAAGATGCTCTATGAGGCAAAGGCAGAGGATGTTGAATTCTCAGCGGCTGAAGCGGACCACGATGATATAGAGGCAATGGATCGCTCCCGGGAGGCTGATAAAAGACAGCTGGAGGAGATTCTGAAGAAGGAATAGCGGAAACCTTCCTTATAATGTGAGTTTGATACTGTTGCCAAAGATGCCCCACAGAAGTGGGGTGTTTTTGTGCGCAGCCGTGTATAATGAAGAGACATGCCAAACCGGGAGGGTACTGAAGTGGATACTGTTATTTTATGGATTGGACTGGCGTTGCTGGTTGCGCTGCTAACCTTCCTGAACCAGAAGCAAGTCTATTCTTCCAAAGTAAAAAAGGCTTACCGGGAGCTTCGGGAGCTTACCGCGAAGGTCCGCACCGGACAATCGGAGGCTGCTGATCTGGAAGGCTGGGAGACTTCACTTGCCGAAATGGAGAAGCACCCTAATGAGTTCAATAAGCTGGAGAATGAGATTGGTCTGCGCCGGGCTTTCGTCCAGTATCTGGAGCGCCATTATCCCCAGGATGCCAGGCTCCCGGATCTGCAGGAAGCGGCTGCGTACCAGAAGGATAGTGTATGGGGAATTAAGATCGGGGATTACGGACCCAGAAAATAGTGCGGAATCTGTACATATATGAAGAAGGCCACATCGGTTGATTTCTCACCAGACGCATAACCCCATTCCAAGAAAGATAGTCCCATTCTCCGCCAGCCGGGGGTGGGGCTTTCTGTATAGCTGGACCGTGACTGGCATCGGGAAGCCTTCCTTGTGCAGCTGCTTCATTCAAGCTGATTTTTTTAATTCATTAATATAATCCAAACTGCCCGGATATCCGTTAATATGAGTAAAGCGAAGAATACCAAAACCAACAAAAAGCCGGATAAAAATTGAGATTTATAGGGAGTAGTCATAATGGAGAATCTATCAGCCCAAGTAGTTACAGACGAACTGGTTGTCAAAGCTTTGGAAAAGAATCTCGCATTGATCCGATTTGATCTGGACCGCCGGGTAGCGTATGTAAATGAGGTGTTTGCCGGTTCGATGAAATACAGGGTTGAGGACATGTATGGAATGCAGCACAAGGAGCTGTGTTTCCCATCTTTCGTGAACAGTCCCGGCTATGAGCTATTCTGGGAGAACCTGTTTGCGGGCCGGAGCTTTCAGGATAAAATCGAACGGATGGACGCGGACGGGGAATCAGTCTGGCTTGAAGCCACGTATATGCCGGTGTTTGATGAGACGGATACGCATGTCATTGGCGTGTCGAAGGTGGCGACCAATATCACGGGCAGACAGAATAATATGAACCGTGTAGTGGAACAGATGCAGGAAATGGCTGACAGCCTGAATCAGCGTGCGGAAAAAGGAATTGAGCGCAGTCAGGATCTGCTGGTGAGTATTGATAAAATTGCCGAAGTCTCGAGCGAAAATACCGATACACTGCTGAATTTGCAGACGCAGGCAGCGGCCATTCACGGCGTTGTGCAGACAATCCGAAATATTGCGTCACAGACCCACCTGCTTGCGCTTAATGCGGCTATTGAGGCTGCTCATGCCGGTGAGTTCGGCCGGGGATTCGACGTAGTGGCCAAAGAAGTACGCAAGCTGTCCGCAATGGTTCAGGATCAGATCACGGAGGTTCGCGACAGCGTCCAGGCCATCACAGAGGAAGTGGGAAGAATATCTAACGGACTTAACCTGGTTCAGGAGAATGTGGGTGTGAGCCAGCAGCAGATTCAGGTAGCCCTGAATGAATTCACTTTGATTGCATCTTCCGCACAGGAACTGGACAATCAGGCGCGTGAAGTAATGAACATCGTCTGACGGTTGCTTTCTCCGAATACTGTTCCAGTTCCGCATAGAAGTTCCTTTTACAGCATGTATCCCGGGCATTTACGTGGAGACATGCTTTTTTTGCTTATTGTGAGTAGAAAATGAACCTTTTGAAGCCCCCGGTTGTTATATAGGGTAGTCCAAACAAGAAAGGAGGCATGCTCAAGTGGGCAATAGGGAATTGTTCCAAACCTACAGTAAAGAGGTATACCGGACCTGCTACTATATGGTGCACGATGCTGCCGATGCTGAGGATCTATGCCAGGAGGTATTCATTACCCTTTTCCGCAGCCAGTGGCAGAACATAGATCATTTGAAGGCCTGGATTATGAAGGTCACGGTTAATACCTGCCTGAATCACTTGAAACGCAGGAATAGCCTGCAGCAGAAGCTGATGGCTAATCTGCATTTGTTCAAGGGGAGTCCGGAGCCCCCGGTAGAGAAGCTGGCGGAGCAAAAGGAAACGAAGCTGGAATGGGCCGGATATATGTCCCGTCTTCCGGTAAAGATCAGGGCTGTACTGACACTGCGGTATATGCATGATTTCAGTATGGATGAAATTTCCGGTATGCTGGCTATTCCGCTGGGAACGGTCAAATCCAGGCAGCACAAGGGGCTGCGCCTGATGAAGAAAATTCTGGAGGATACGGGAGTTCAGATTATAGCTAAGGAGGAAGAGCAGTATGGACAGAACCGAAGCACTGCTAAAGCGTCGCTTAAATGACGATAACGAGATTCTGTATCCTGATTTTGAGGAGATGTGGGGACGGATGGAGCAGGCCGGACATGCTGGTACAGTAAGCAGAACCGATGCAGGGGCTCCCGCTCCGCGCCGTCACCGCAGCTGGCGCAAGTTCACCATCGCTGCTTCGCTCAGCGCCCTGCTGGTGGCTGTACCGGTATATGCTGCTGTGCAATATGACTGGGGCATCCTGCTCAGAGATAGAGGCGGTGTACAGGCCGCGCTGGCGCAGAATCTGGGTCAGCCGCTTGGACAGACGATCACTAAGGATGGAGTAACCCTGACGCTGCATACGGCGCTCACCGATGAGAACCGGACGGTGATTCTGTACAGTCTGGATGTCGGTGCAGACAGGGAAAGCGGAATATGGAATATCCAAGGCATGTCCCTTAAGGATGCAAAGGGGAACGGCGATGAAATGGAATACAATTATCAGCAATGGGACGAGAAGAATCAACGGTATAACGGGTATTTCGAGTCGAATTGGACGCCGGATCAGGAGACGGTCAAGGTGAGCCTGACGGCAGAGAGAATCGAGTCGTATTCACAGCAGGAGGTCGATCTGAACCTGGATACCGATTCACCGCAGCAGCAGAGCTTCCCTGTGAACCGGGATGGACTGGAATCCTTCAGTGTTCAGCCCTTTAAGGAGGGGAATGAGCGTCTGATGCTGTCCACGGCGGCAGTCTTTAATAATTCGGAAGCGAAGGACTTAGCTTTCCCGCAAATCATAGCCTATAGAGACGGAGAGCTTGTCAGGAATTCTCAATCAGGTGCTTTTGGCAAGCCGGGAGACAACGGGGAATACACCTCGCTTCAGTATTATAAGCCGGATGACGTCCCCAAGGCTGATACAGTGTATAAGCTCAGTTATACCAAGCTGGAACGCAATATAGACGGCCCTTGGACGTTTGATCTGGAACTGAGCAAGAAGAAGATGGCAGACGCCACAATCAAGACGGCGCTGGATCTGCCGCTGGAAGCGGGAGACACGGATAACAGGATTGAGCAAATGGTAGTCACGCCTACGCAAATTCGTGTGTCCGTCCGGAGCAAAGCTAAATTCGCTGAATTGCCGTATGTTAATTATACACTCGAGGTGGACGGCCGGAAGCTGGAAGGCGGAGCATGGCATTCGACAACCGGGGACAGGGAGCTGACAACCCTGCGTTTCGAACGGCCGGCAGATCTTGAGATTATAAAGACGACGCCAATGACACTTGTAGGGAAATATAAAGTTACCCGGCATGGGGACGATAAGGTGCCACTCCAATTGACCAATATCTCCAGCGAGAAGCAGACGCTGATCCGGGAAACCGGTGGTTATCCGGTACAGTGGACCTACTATATGCAGGGCGCAGATCTCTATGTGGAGACGAAGAGCGATGATCCCCATTTTGGCGGCGTGAATCAGACTCATATCGGCACAGGGAAAGACCGGATCTTAGGTAAAATAGTGACAGTGAACTTCCGCGGAGAAGGAAAAAACCACAGCATTGATGTGTATAAGGACTTCAAAGGAACAGAAGCTTCTATATACATGTTCTTCTATTCCACCAACGAGCCGGACAAAGAGACGCGGGTGCAATTGCAGCCTTAAAAGGCAGTCCAAACCTGAAAAGGGGCGGACGCCTTTTTTTCTTAGGAGACACCGGGAAAATTGGGCTGAAGTATTTATTGTGCTTACATTGCGATGATCTCACGAATACGTTGCCGCGTTATGCTGGAATAACTTGTCCCAGGTGAACAAGAACAGACAACGAGGAGCGTGGCAGGCAGTGAGTAAGCAGCATCCGCTTGTAAAGAGAGTATTAACCGGGATATTGGCAATGTCGGTGTTGATCCCGTTCATTCCACCCTCCTTCTCATCATCGACCGTGTATGGGGATCCGGCTGAGCCTAACGGTGTCGTTATGCTGGAGGATTTTGAACAGGTGAGCCTGGCAGACTTGACGTTTGACAGTGCGCGCATCTACAGCGGCAATATGGCGCTTGAAAGTGATCCGAAATACGTCCGTGACGGGGCAAAATCCTTGCGGATTGATTATGATTTTATCGGCATAACCGATAATCCCTCCCAGGTTGCAGTCGGGCCTGCAACCCAGTTAGCCTTGACAGGCAGAACGCCCCACAAAATCGGCATGTGGATTTACGCCAATAACGAAGGGCATGGCCTAACCTCCAAGTTCTATGTTTCAGCCACCGGAAAGTCCAAAACGTATGAGATGAGGAGCGAAGAGACAGGGATAGACTGGAGCGGCTGGAAATATGTCGAGGCCGAGATAGGGAGTGATCTGACGCTGCCCGGTACCGTGGCGTTCTACTTCCAGATGAAAGAACGGCAAATGAGCAAAAAGAACAAAGGCTCCATTTGGATCGATGACGTCAGACTTATTTATGATGAGCCGGCGGATGAGGATATGGATGTTCCCGTGCTGGCTCCGGTTTCACCTGCACCGGATCAAATCTTGACTGCTCCCGTATCCGACATCATCCTGTCGGCGGATGATGCGGAGTCGGGCATTGACCCAGACTCGATCCAATTAACTGTGGATGGCCAGTCCGTTGCACCGGCCGCTTACGCTTACGATCTGGATACTAATGCAATCACATATCACCCGGAGGTGCCGCTGGATGGCGGTTATCATCAAGTGGTTGCTGAAGTGAAGGATCTGGCGGGTAATCCGGCTTCAGCGGAGTATGCTTTTACAATTGAGCATGGGGCGATGCTCACCTTGGAAGGGCCGGAGGAAGCGGTCAGCAACGAGCCTTACCGGTTGAAGCTGGCGGCGAAGAATACCGGCGGAGCAACAAACGTGTTGACTAAGATTAAGTTCGACCCGCAGACGCTGCAGGCGGAGGCTGTGCACGCTCGTGACGGACTAAGCAACGTCCAGAGCACCATCGACAATACAGGCGGTTATGTTGAATTTAGCGCAGAAGGACTGCAGGGAGATTCTGCGGATGCCTTGGCCAGCATCGATTTCGCCGTGAGCCGGTCCGCAAAAATGGAACGTGGCGAGACCTACAAGCAGTTCACCATGGCGGAAGGCAGTTTTGGTTATGGCAGCGGGACCGCTGTAAGCTCGTTTGCTTCTCCCGTTAATTATAAGATTGGTTTCCCGTATGCCTTAACCGTCAAGGGATCGGGCCTGCAAACGAAGAATATCATCACCGTTACTACCCATGCGGGAGCTCCGGTTGAAGGGGCGGAGATTGATTTTACCGATGTAAGCGGCCCTCAGACCTATGTGACGGTAACAGCCGCCAATTCGAGTATATATACAAGCGCTGATCATTCGTCCGCCGTGCTGCTTACAGCAGAGAACAACGGGCAATTCTTCGCTACAGCAGGAAGCACCTCCGGATTCGTCAAGGTATATCTTCCGGATGGAACAGGGACAGGCTATATTGCCTCTGCCGATGTACAGCAGAAGAGCCTTACCGAAGGATTGGGACTGACGGATGCCAAGGGTGAAATTCATACTTCGCTGGCCAATCTTGCAGTCGGCACCTGGAAAGTGCAGGCGGTCAAGGATGGCGGCACCAGTGAGAGCTTCAGCATGAACGTTGTGACCCAGTTCGGCGGAGACGATCCGAGATATGTCCAGACCTTTGTTACCGAAGATATGGGTACGATGCTGAGCGTGGGCTGGCAGACGGCCCCCGGAGTTCAAGCAACTTCGATTCAATATGTGAAGAACAGCGATTGGGTGGACAATGGGCCGGACAGTGCTCAGCCAAAGGCGGTAGAGCAGACTGCACTTACCGAAGTGGAGGTCATCCATGAAGTGGAGGGCGGGCCGCTGGGCGAAATAAAGTTCCACAAATCATTGGTTGCCGGCCTGGAGCCGGGTACGGCTTATCATTACCGGGTGGGCTATGAAGGCCATTGGAGTGCCTGGTACGAATACAAGACGCTGGATGCAGCACCGGAAACTCCCGTTTCTTTTGTATTCGTAACCGATTCACATACCAAAGGAGATAATGGGCTTGAAATCTATCAGCAGCTGATCAGCGATGCTCTAACCCGTTATCCGGATACCCAATTTGTGATGCACGGCGGCGATATGGTTGACGACGGAGGAATCCTGAATGAATGGAACCAGTTCTGGGAAGCTTCTTCGGTCTATGCCGCCTCCCTTCCTTCAGGCTACACGATGGGGAATCATGATGTTAAAGGTGCAGGCAAGGAGATTTTTGCCAAGGGACTTGATCTGCCGGAGAACGGCCCGGACGTTCAGAAGGAGTACGCCTATTCCTTCAATTCGGGTGAGGTGCATTTCATTGTGCTGAACTCTGAGGCAGACGAAGTAACCATGGCAAAGCAAGCCGAATGGCTGCGTGCGGATCTTCAGGCAAGTGATAAGAAATGGAAGATTGTGATGTTCCATAAGCCTGCTTATCATACCGAAGATGGACGCGGGAATGTAATTGAATACACGCAAACGTATTTTGCACCTGTTCTGGAGGAACTGAAAGTAGATCTGGTGCTGGAAGGCCATGACCATGTGTATGCGCGCACCTATCCGATGAATGGAGGAAAGCCGCTGCTAAACGGCGAGCGCGGGACGGTCTATCTGGACGGGGGCGCCTCCGGCTGGAAATTCTACGATGGTAAGCAGTATGAGTATCTTAATTTCGTGTTTGACGAGAACGTTCCGGTGTATTCTGCCATTCAAGTCAGCCATGACAAAATCACCATCCAGGCCCGTACTACAGAAAGCGATGCATTAATAGATAATTATATTATTGAGAAGAAGGATGAGCTTACGGTGACTTCCGTGGCGGTATCGCCTACGGAGCTGACATTGCAGGCCGGGGAGGAACGCGCGACAGTTCTCACCGCTACGTATAGCGATAAGTCCACAGCAGATGTCACTAATGAAGCGATGTGGACTTCCTCTAATGACAATGTGGCTACGGTAGATGCCACAGGTGTGATTCACGCGGTAGCAGCAGGCGGTACTACAATCGAGGCACAATATGGAAACTTGCCGGCAGTCAGCATTGCTGTAACAGTTCAGGCGGAAAGCACAGTTCCTGTTCTGCTGAAACTGACAGCTGATCCAGGCACTCATAGGCTGCAAGTGGGCCAGACCGCTGCTTCTGTAATAACGGCAGTATATGATCATGCAGAGAATCTGGTGGTTACGGATCAAGTCATTTGGGTATCTTCTGACCCTGCTGTTGCTTCTGTATCGGACAAGGGGCTTATCACGGGCGTTGCGGCAGGCGAAGCAACGGTCACGGCTTCGTTCGGAGGCAAGTCCATTGCGATACCGGTTGTGATTACGGAGGTTTCCGCACCGGCAGTGGTAGACTTGGAGGTGACTCCTGCATCTATCTTCCTGACGGCAGGTCAAACGCAGAGCATAGCGGTAACGGCAAAGTATTCCGACCTTTCTAGCGCCTTCAAGACCCTGGAAGCGAAATATGCCACCGGCAATCCTTCGGTTGCAGCTGTGAGCGAAGCGGGTGTAGTCACAGCAGTGGGTACAGGAACGGCAAAGATCACAGTTTCATACGGAGGAGTGAAGAAGGAGATTCAGGCCTCCGTAACGGCGGCTACAGGCAACAATGATGGTGGCACCGTACCTGCAGCAACTCCAAGGCCAACATCAACGCCAACTCAGGCGGCAACGGTAACGCCGACACCTACAGCAACGCCGACACCGGCTGAAACTACGGAGCCAACATTGCCAACCGTGACGAAGCCTGTGTTCAACGACAGAGTAGATCTTGATAAGGTAAAAGCGATCATGGCAAAAGGGCAATCCGCTCCTGCTGTGACATTCCCGGATACTCCTGCAGCTCTGTGGAGTGCCGCATTCATTGAACGTGCGGCCCGGATGGGGATTATAACCGGCTACGCGGATGGTTCCTTCCGCCCTGACGCCAAAGTAAGCCGCGCTGAGTTTGCAGCGATGCTGTTCAAGGCCTTTGGCCTGAGCCCTTCAGGCGGCACCGGCTTCTCGGATACGCGGGGGCATTGGGCCGCGGAAGCCATTAGTGCACTTCAAGACAACGGAGTGATCACCGGGTACGCCGATGGCTCCTTCCATCCCAAGCAGGAGATCACCCGGGCGGAGATGGTGACGATGCTGTCCCGTCTGACGAATTATGTGAGCAGCGATAGTGTTCCATTCTCTGACGTCACTGCGGGCTGGGCAGCAGGGCCTATCAATGCCTTTGCGGGAGCAGGTATCGTAACGGGAAAAGGCAATGGACAGTTCAAGCCGGAGGAACCGGCTTCCCGCGCCGAATCGGTAGTGATGATCCTCCGCCTTATGGATAAGCTCATGGAATAATAGGCAGCATTTTGTAGCGAGTATAGGAATAAACGAGTCCAATTAGGAAGAGCAGCCCGGCCGGGGCTGCTCTTTTTATGCCGTAAGCTAGCGGGCGCGTCATTTGGCGGACGGATCTCGCAGTAGATAAATATAAAGGGTTGGCCGTGACCCCATTACGGGATATGCGGTATACTTAAGTGCACTTTGTACAACTAAAACGTCTGATTTTCCACCGATTATCCGTTTAGTTGTATTTCATACAATTAAACAGCTCTATGTAGACGGATTATCGCCCATTGGGCAGATTTAGTTGTACAGACTACACTTATAAGTGCCAAGCATCCCTTTTCGCTGTTTTTAATTGTACATAATACAACTATCCTGAATTTCCATTTCAGTGAATAAGGAGAGAACAAGACTTGACGATAACACGCTGCGCCTGGGTGAATGAGGACCCTGTTTATATTGCTTATCATGATGAGGAATGGGGCAAGCCGCTATATGATGATCTGAAGCTGTTCGAGCTGCTGATGCTGGAGGGCATGCAGGCCGGACTGAGCTGGTATACGGTACTGAAGAAGCGGGAGAATTTCCGCGAAGCCTTCGATGGCTTCGATCCGCAGAAGATTGTGCTGTACGGGGAGGACAAGATAGCCGAGCTGATGCAGAATGAGGGGATTATCCGCAACCGGCTGAAGATTAATGCGGTCATCCGCAATGCGGAGGCCTATTTGCAGATTGGCCGGGAGGAAGGCAGCTTCGGAGAATATCTCTGGAGCTTCATAGGCGGAACGCCGGTGGTGAATCAATGGAAGAGCAGAGCGGAGGTTCCCGCTACCACTCCGCAGTCTGACAGCATGAGCAAGGCGCTGAAGCGCAAGGGGATGAAGTTTGTCGGTTCAACCATTTGTTATGCATTCATGCAGTCCTCGGGGATGGTGGACGATCATGTACTGGATTGCTTTTGCCGCACCCGTGTGACGGATTAAGGGATCTGACCCGCAGTTTGGCGCTGCACGGGTAAGAAATGCTATACTATCCTAGATATGCTTCACACAACTAAGCCGCGCTTTCGAATCCAGTTACGCGGAGTGATTTCAGGGAGACTGGGCTCTCATAACTAAGCGTATGCTTTCGAAACAAGTTTTGCGAAGCAGAACCAACGGAGCATATGCTACCAAACTTTCAGGAGGATTTACTAACATGCTATGGCACGAACTGACGGTACATACAACGGAGGAAGCACAGGAGATGATATCCAATCTGCTGTATGAGGCCGGTGCGGGCGGAGTTTCCATTGAGGAATCCGGAACGCTGAATAAAGTACGGGATACCCGTTATGGTGAATTATACGATGAGCCGCTGAATGACATCCCCGAGGGGGAAGCGGTAATTAAGGGCTATTATGCCGAAACGGCGGCAATGGACGAGATTGTGGCGGAGGTAACGCCAAGGGTGGAAGAGCTGAGAGGGTTCGGGATCGATCCCGGCAAAGCACTGATCTCCTGGAAGACGGTGGATGAGGATGAGTGGGCCCATGCCTGGAAGCAGTACTTCAAGCCGCTGCGCGTCTCGGAACGGCTGACCATTAAGCCTACATGGGAAGAATATACCCCGGCCTCCCCGGACGAAAAGATTATCGAGCTCGACCCCGGCATGGCCTTCGGAACGGGGACGCACCCGACGACGGCGCTGTGCCTGCGCGCGCTTGAGAAGCATATCGCCAGCGGCGATGAAGTAATTGATGTCGGCACAGGCTCCGGCATCCTTGCCGTAGGCGCTGTGCTGCTGGGCGCGAAATCCGTTCTCGCCCTGGATCTCGACCCGGTGGCGGTGGAGAGTGCCCGTGAGAATGTGGCGCTGAACCGGCTTGAGGCTGCCATCACGGTTAAGGAGAGCGATCTGCTCTCCCTGCTCGGCGGAGAACGGGCGGCAGATACTACAGCCGGAGATATGTGGCCTTCGGCCAGACCGGGCTATACTGCTGAACAGGCTGGACAGGAAGCAGCTATTCCTGCCGCTGCTCCGGCTGCTGAGGGACTGGGAGTTACCCTGCCGGTGCGGGTTGTTGTAGCGAATATTCTCGCCGAGATTATTGTGCTGTTCACAGATGATGTGTACCGTGCACTCCAGCCGGAAGGAATCTACATCACCTCCGGTATTTACAAGGATAAGGAAGGACTTGTAGCGGAAGCGCTGAAGTCTTCCGGTTTCGAGATTATAGAAGTAACCCGTGAAGAAGATTGGGTGGCGTTCACAGCCGGAAAGAGGTAGAGATGGAATTTCTGCAAAGCTTTATACGAATGCCGCTGGAACAGCTTCCGTTCCTGCTCATTACCCTGCTGATCGCCTTTACAGTACATGAGTTTAGCCATGCTTACTTTGCGAATAAGTTCGGGGACCCGACAGCACGCCTGCTCGGCCGTATGACCCTGAACCCGGCGGTGCATTTCGATTTCTTCGGAATTATTCTGCTTGTGGTCGCCGGATTCGGCTGGGCGCGGCCGGTTCCGGTCAACCGTGACAATTTCAGCCGCCCCCGTCTGATGGGCGTTATCGTATCTGCGGTCGGTCCGATCAGCAATCTGCTGCTGGGGTTCCTCGGAGCAATGATTTATTCGGCTCTGGCTGCGACCGGAGTGCTGGAGTCTATCAGCAATGACCGCGTGCTTCAGGCTATTTACTGGTTCTTCGGCATTTTCATTCAACTTAACTTCTTCCTGTTCCTGTTCAACCTGATTCCCCTGCCTCCGCTGGATGGTTACCGGATCGTGGAGGATCTGGCTCCTCGTCCGATCCGCGGGAGACTGCAGCAGTATGAGCAGTGGGCGGTCTTCATCTTTTTGCTGATTCTGTTTATCCCGGGTCTGCGTGCCTACACGATTACACCGCTGGATAACTGGGCCAATCAAATGAGCGCCGGAGCCGTGCAATTCTTTTACGGATTATTCGGCGGCTAGAATTCAGATTGAGGGATGTTCATGCAGCTCTAAACGTTGTACAATATAATGTGGTATTTTCGAGGTTTAATCATGTGAGTGAAGCGGCGGCCGGGACCTGATTTGACGGGAACGCCGCCGCTTTTACGCTGAATAACGGACAGGATGATGATAAAAGATGCAGCGTTATTTCGTAACACCGGCGCAGTTCGGCCAAGATAAGGTAAGCATTGACGGCGAAGATGCCCGGCATATTGCCAAGGTGATGCGCGGCAAGGCAGGGGATAAGCTGATCGTCAGCGACGGCGTTTCCCGCGAGGCATTGGCTGAGATCGCTGAAATAGAGATTGGCCTCGTAACCGTGAGCATACTGGAGAACCTGGCTATGACCCACGAGCCGCGGATTAAGATTACTGTAGCCCAGAGCCTGCCGAAGGGGGACAAGCTGGAGACGGTGATCCAGAAATGTACCGAGATCGGTGCGGTTGCCTTCACCCCGTTCCTCTCCGAGCGGACGATTGTGCAGTATGATGAACGCAAGGAGAGCAAGCGGGTAGAGCGCTGGCGCAAAATCTGCAAGGAGGCCGCTGAACAAGCTCACCGGAATATCGTTCCGGAAGTGCATTCGCCGCTTAGCTGGAAGCTGCTGCTGAAGAGCTTCAGTGAGTATGACGCGGTCTATTTCTGTTATGAAAAAGAAGAAGGGCTGCAGCTCCGCAGCGCAGCCGCGCCTTGGCTGTCCTCGCTGCCGCAGGATTCTACTGCGAAGGTAATGATTGTTGTCGGACCGGAAGGCGGCTTCAGTCCGGAGGAATGCCGCTCTGCCGAAGAGGCCGGTGGTGTCTCCGTAGGCCTGGGAGCACGCATTCTGCGCTGTGAAACCGCAGGTATGGTCGCCGCCGCCTGCATTCTATATGAATCCGGAGAAATGGGGGGAGCTTAAACAATGCCATCCGTAGCATTTTATACTTTAGGTTGTAAAGTCAATTTCTACGACACAGAAGCCATCTGGCAGCTATTCAAAAATGAAGGTTACGAGCAGGTTGATTTCGAAGGTTCCGCCGATGTCTACCTCATCAACACCTGTACGGTGACCAATACGGGCGACAAAAAAAGCCGGCAGATGATCCGCCGCGCGGTGCGCCGCAATCCTGAAGCGATCGTCGCTGTAACCGGCTGCTATGCGCAGACCTCGCCCGGAGAGATTCTCGACATCCCCGGCGTCGATCTGGTCATCGGCAACCAGGACCGCGAGCAGATCATGACCCATGTGAAGAATATCCAGGAATCACGCCAGCCCGTGAATGCGGTCCGCAACATTATGAAGACCCGGGAGTTCGAGGAGCTGGATGTTCCCGGATTCGCTGACCGGACGCGTGCATTCATGAAGATTCAGGACGGCTGCAATAACTTCTGCACCTTCTGCATCATTCCCTGGTCGCGCGGGCTGTCGCGCAGCCGTGATCCGAAATCGATTGTCGCCCAGGCACGTCAGCTTGTGGAGGCGGGATATAAAGAGTTTGTCCTGACCGGGATTCATACCGGGGGCTACGGCGATGATCTGGAGAATTACCGTCTGGCCGATCTCTTGTGGGAGCTGGATCAGGTGGATGGCCTGGAGCGGGTCCGCATCAGCTCGATTGAAGCCAGCCAGATTGATGACAAGCTGCTTGAGGTGCTGAACCGCAGCTCCAAGATGTGCCGCCATCTGCATATTCCGCTGCAGGCCGGTCATAACGACGTGCTGAAGGCCATGCGCCGTAAATATACGACCGAAGAGTATTATGCCAAAATGCAGCTGATCCGCCAGGCGATGCCGGATGTTGGCATTACAACCGATGTTATCGTCGGCTTCCCGGGCGAGACCGAGGAGATGTTCCGCGCCGGTTATGACTTCATGAAGGCGGTCAACTATTCCGAGATGCATGTGTTCCCGTATTCCAAGCGGACCGGTACGCCTGCAGCACGGATGCTGAACCAAGTGGATGAAGAGATCAAGAATGAGCGTGTCCAGCAGCTGATTGACCTCTCTGAGGAGATGCAGCTGGCTTATGCCCGGAAATTCGTCGGCAGAACACTGTCCGTCATTCCTGAGCGTGCAGCCAAGGGATCACCGGGACGCAGCATTCAGCACGGCTTCAGCGACAACTATCTGCAGATTCTCTTCAGCGGCGATGATTCGCTGCAGGGCGAGCTCTGCGAGGTGAAGGTGACAGAAGCTGGTGTAAATGAATGCCGCGGTGAGCTTGTCAGTGTGAGCAGAGCCACAGCAGAACCGCGCCGCGCGTAAGCGTACGCAAATATGAACAACACTCAGGGGATGCCTCCAAGAGCCGGTAACGGCTCTAAGGGCTCCCCTTTTTTTGCTTCCTGATCGATAGCTGACTAGTCTACTGACCCAAACCGCCTGCCGGTATCAAGAAATCAGATCTGCTGCGTCACAGCCTCAGCTTCAGGTGCCTTGTGCAGCGCGGAACGTCCCGCCCGGGGCCTGGTGACATAGCTGCTGAGATGCCGTCCGAGAGCCATAGCCGGCTTCTCCACCCCATAATAGCTTGCTGTAGCCGCCAGAATGCTAAGAGCCAGTGTAAGCAGGCCGAACAGCCAGTAGGGGATATAAGGCTGGATGGTGTAGGCCAGAGTGAGGAATACGATGAAATGGTAGAGATAGAGACTGTATGAGATTTTACCAAGGAAGCTGATGAAGTTCAGCGAGAGCAGCTTGATCAGCTGCGCTGAAGTAAGTGCCAGGATGATGAAGAATGCCACAGCCAGAGTGATCCCATAGTCGTCGATAACGCGGTTGAACGGCAGATGAATTTTGTCGGAGAGGAGACGGGAGTAGGCATAGAGCAGGATGGCTGCGGCCAGGCCGGCCGCCTTGTACAGCTGTCCGGCACGCCGGCAGAGGCTCATCAGTTCAGCCCTGTGTTTGGCCAGCAAGGCGCCGATGATGAAGAACGGGGTGTAATAGACGGTGTCCATATATGAGGTGTGAAATCCTCTGCTGGACTCCAGGCCGAAGATATCATTGGCTGTGCTGGCCATGTTCAGCAGGAGGCAGATGAGGAGATTGAACACCAGGCCGCGCCTGAGCACAAGGAGCATCAGCAGCGGGAAAATCAGGGAGATCCTCATCTCATGGAGCAAAGACCAGATGACGGTATTGTAGGCGTTGGTATTGAAGTTGGTGAGCAGCGTCAGATGCTCGGCGATCAGCCGCAGGCTGAACCCGCTCTGCCAGAAAAAGTAGAAGAATGAACCCACTTGACTCTCTGACTTGTTATGCAGCAGGCTGGCGGCAATGACAGCAAGGATCAGGGCCGCAAGATAGGGAAGATAGATCCGGCAGATCCGTTTGATGATGTAGGCGGAATACGGGGCAGTTTTGCCACTCAGGAACGGTAGGGCGAGTACGAAGCCGCTAAGGATGAAGAAGAGGATGACGGCCTGATGGCCGCCGATGAAGATCCGGGCCGGAGAATAATAGAATACAGCCGGCAATACCGGAGCTGACTGCCACAGATGATGAAGCACAACAGACAGCGAAGCCAGTCCGCGTATGGAATCCAGTTGAGCAAGCCGCTTCATGATAATCCTCCTCTGCATTGTTATCCGCGAACCCTAATGAATGATCATACGCAATACACTGTTATAGGAAGTAGGCAGAGACTCTCGTTGAAGTAAATGCGGATGGGGAGATACATAGAGTGAGGATGTTATAAAATACCATATCGGAAATGTAAATTTCAGACAATGGTGCAAATTAGGTATTTTATCTACTTCCTTTGGCGGTTGCCTGCCGGACTGAATGTATAGATATAGAGCACAATTTTTATAGTTATAAAGACCTGAATTCAGCAGAAACTGAAAATTAACTGAAAATGGGGTAAAGACTTGGGCTCCATTTGTCGATATAGTGGAAGAGTGTGGTAAAAGGCCACCGATAATAAGACCGTCTAAGGAGAGAACAGATGACCGTGTACAGGAAAATGACAAAAACGCTCCTCATTATGATATTGCTCGTTGCTGCAGCTTTTCCGGTAAACGTCTTTGCCGCTGCTGGAGACATCAACTCTATTGAAATCGACAGCTCTGACAAAATAGAGCTAACCGTTGGCCAGACACCGAAGCAGCTTAAGGTATATGCCAATGTAGAAGGCTCTTCCTCCAAGAGGGATGTGACGGCATCCGCCACATGGACCTCCTCCAAGAATGAAGTTGTCAGCGTAATTAACGGTCAGATCAAGCCGCTTACTTACGGGACGGCAATGATTACAGCTACTTATAGTAATAATGCGGTAGATACTGTTGAGGTATCTGTTACGTATCCGTATAAAGATCTGACACTGAAACGCAGCACGGAGGGCAGCTATAAACTAGGAGACAAAGAAGCCTCACTCCTGGTTACCGCAACGGCCAAGGGCGGCGAATCAGCCACTGAAGAGAAAAATGTGACGAAGGACGCCGACTGGAGCAGCTCGAATTCAGGCGTACTGACAATTACAGAGGGTAAGATTACGCTGGTTGGCGAAGGAACGGCGACAGTTACTGCCAAGTACAAGGGATTAACCGAGACTTTCAAGGCGGTTGTGGAGCTTCCTTATTCGGCAATCATGCTTAAAGACAAAGTGAGCGGTGCGGAAGTCAAAGAGCTTGAAATGCTGGTTGGAGACAACCCGGTGCAGCTGAAAGCAGTAACCAAAGCTACAGCGGTGAGTGATGAGCTCCCTATCGAGAAAGAGGCAGATTGGAGCAGCTCAAGCGAGAGCGTAGCTACAGTAAAAGACGGCATGATTACTATTCATGGCGTGGGTAAGGCTGTCATTACAGCAAGCTACCTGGGTGTGGAACAGTCCGTTGACGTCTATGTGCGGGCGCCTTATGAAGCGCTCCTGCTGACACCATCCGGCGACCAGTCCATTTTCCTGGGAGAAAGTCTAAATGTAACGGCAAAGATGCGTAATGCGGTCAATTCGACCACGAACGAAACGGCGTCAGCTACCTGGACCTCGGACAACCTGATGGCAGCTACGGTAGTTGCCAATGTTACCGATGCCAGCAATGCTTTTGCTACAGTGACAGGCAAAGCGGTAGGAACTTCTGTCATCAAAGCAGATCACCTCGGAATCAGCAAAACCTTCAAGGTAACGGTCTATCCAACCCTGACGGAGCTGACCCTCGAGAAGACAGAACAGGAAATATACACAGCAGACTCCGCCGGCTTGCCGAAGGTAAGCGGAACGAAATATGACGGAACCAAGCTGGATATCAGCGATGAAATCGAGTGGACCTCGGCGAATGAAGAGATTGTCTCGATTAAGGACGGGAAGCTTACCGGCGGCAAGGCAGGTACGGCTACCCTGACAGGCAAGATCAAAGCAGGTGCAGTAACTGTAGGTTCTGCGACCGCGATCCGCTCCAAGACGGTTGAGCTCAAAGTTACAGTTAAGAATAAAGTGCTTGTCCTGATTGGACCGGAAGATGCACTGGGTCTGGTCATCGGTGAAGAAACGCCGCTCCCGGCGGTTCAGGCCGTACTGGAGAACGGTGATGAGCTCGATGTGACAGACACTATTGTCTGGGAACTGGGCGGAAGCAACGCGGTTCTCAAGCAATCGGCAGCTGCCAAGACCATTAAAGGTCTGGTCAAAGGCTCGGCAACACTCAAAGGTACGTATTCCAATAAGACGATCAGTGTTCCGGTAACGATTGAGCAGAAGGTTGTGAAGCTTGTCGTAGAACCGGCTGTGCTTGAGATGAATATCAAAGGCTCCAAAACGATTAAGGTCACCGGATATTTCTCGAACGGCAAAACTGCGAACTTCTCGGGCGGAATGAACTGGGTATCGTCAAATCCGGAAGTTGCTTCTGTGAAGGGAACGTCAGTCAAAGCGATTACGGAAGGTACAGTAACCTTGAGCGGTTCCTATCAGGGAATTCCTGCCACCGTCAAAATCTCAGTGGTGCCGAAGCTAATGAAGATTACGGTCAGTGAGAATAAGCTGATTCTTGCTCCGGGTGCAGGCAAAAGCGTAGTTGTAACCGCGCTGTATGATACAGGCAAGAGCGCTATTGTCACAGGAAGCGTAGTCTGGACCAGCTCCAAACCTTCTGTGGCTAAAGTGAATTCCTCCGGGCAGATTACAGCGGTAAGCAAAGGAACCACTTCGGTTAAAGGCAAGCTGGGCACCAAGACAGTGACGGTATCTGTTTCAGTGAAATAGTACAGTACTGCCTGCTATCCTTAAGCATGATCATCAGACCTGAACATTTGCCTCTGGGCGGTGTTCAGGTCTTTTATTGTGTAACAGTTTCGGATATTAATTTGCTCTCCCCTATAGTAATCCCAAGTAAACCGATGTATAATTCGGAAAAGCATAGTATAAAGTCCATTAAGGGAGATGAAGCAGGTGGCTAAGCACAAGGCATTATCCATTCAAACGATTGTGGCAATCGGCATCGGTTCGCCGTTATTCGTAATACTGGGGAGGTTCGGTTCCATTCCTTCGGGTATTCCGAATACCAACATTGAGACTACATACGCACTTCTGGCACTGTTTGCGCTGCTATACGGACCGGTTGCAGGGCTCTTCATCGGACTGATCGGGCACACACTGAAGGATGCGATATTCTATGGCTCCCCTTGGTTCAGCTGGGTCATCTCCTCGGGACTGGTCGGACTGATTATCGGGCTGCTGGCAGCCAGAATAGCGATCAGGGATGGGGAGTTCGGCCGGAAGGAGATCATTGCCTTCAATCTCGCGCAGATTATTGCCAACGCCATTGCCTGGTTCCTGGTAGCGCCGGTGCTGGACATTCTCATCTACGCGGAACCGGCTAACAAGGTCTTCACCCAGGGGCTGATCGCCGGAGCGTCCAACATCGTAACGGTGGCGGTCATCGGAACACTGCTCGCTATAGCCTACTCCAAGACGAGAACGAAACAGGGTAGCCTGAAAAGACTGCAATAATATATAATTCAAACAGAAAGGCCGGTGCCCGTCACCGGCCTTTCTGTTTGAGCGGGTCAGTTAGGATACGTAAATCAGCATATGAGGAAGGTTACCCATGAGCAAAACGGTTATAGAATTCACCGATTTCACCTTTAAATACCGGGCCCAGCAGGAACCTACACTGCATAAGATTAACCTGAAGATTCATGAAGGCGAGAAGATTCTGATTGTCGGGCCCTCCGGTTCAGGCAAAAGCACCTTGGCCCATTGCATCAATGGCCTGATTCCTTTTGCGTATCCGGGCGAAATAAGCGGTACTCTTACCGTTAAAGGGACAGACACGAAGGAGCTGGGGATTGCCGGCCTGTCGGAGGTGGTGGGGACTGTACTGCAGGACCCGGACGGGCAGTTTGTCGGCCTGACCGTAGGCGAGGATATTGCCTTCAGCCTAGAGAATGCAGCGGTTCCGGTGCAGGAGATGCATGAGCGGGTAGAAGCTGCGGCAAGAGCGGTCGATATTCAGGAGCTGCTGACAGCTTCTCCGCAGGAGCTGTCCGGCGGACAGAAGCAGAAGACCATGCTGGCCGGGGTACTGGTCAGTAATGTGGACGTCCTGCTGTTCGATGAGCCGCTGGCCAGCCTGGACCCCTATACGGGAACCGGGGCGATTGAGCTGATCGACCGGGTGCAGCGTGAGACCGGCAATACGGTCATTATTATCGAGCACCGGCTGGAGGAAGTGCTGCACCGGCCGGTGGACCGGATCATTGTCATGAATGAAGGATTGATTGCGGCGGACCTGCCGGCTGCGCAGCTGCTGAGTTCACCGCTGCTTGCAGAGTCAGGCCTCCGGGAGCCGCTCTATCTTACTGCGCTCAAATATGCCGGCTGCGAGATTACACCGGAGATGAACCCGCAGCATCTGGACGGGATCAGGCTGGAGACCGGAGCCGCCAGGCTCCGCGCCTGGTATGAGGCCAGTGAAGTACCGCAGGAGGAGGAAGCAGCACCTGTGCTGCTTGAGCTGCGGGATCTTACCTTTGGCTATGACAAGCAGGCGAAGGTGCTGCAGGGGTTGTCCTTCAGCGTCCGCCGCGGCGAGATGCTATGCATTGCCGGTAGGAACGGTGCGGGCAAATCAACGGTGTCGAAGCTGATTTGCGGGTTCTACAAGCCGTCAGCGGGAAGTATTCTGCTGAACGGGCGGGATCTGGCAACGGATACGATCAAGGAGCGGGCAGAGCATATCGGCTTCGTGATGCAGAATCCGAATCATATGATCTCCATGACGCTGATCTATGACGAGGTTGCCCTCGGACTTAAGCTGCGGGGCTTCGCGGAAGAAGAGATACGCGGGCGGGTACATAAGGTCCTCCGGATTTGCGGACTGTATGAGTTCCGCGAATGGCCGGTTTCAGCGCTCAGCTACGGGCAGAAGAAACGGGTGACCATTGCCTCCATCCTGGTGCTGGAGCCGGAGGTGCTCCTTCTGGATGAACCCACCGCCGGACAGGATTACCGGCACTATAACGAGATTATGGAGTTTCTGCGCGGACTCGGCAGCTCCGGGATTACGGTGATTATGATTACCCATGATATGCACCTGATGCTGGAGTACGCGGAGCGGACGATTGTGCTGGCGGAGGGCAGGAAGCTGGCGGATGCCCGGCCGGAGGTGATTCTGACGGACCGGGATATTGTGAGCAGCGCCAACCTGAAGGAGACATCACTGTTTGCTCTGGCAGTGAAGGCGGGACTTAACCAGCCTGTGGAATTTGTCCGGCGGTTTATCGAATATGACAGGGGGAACCGGCGCGGATGAAAGCTAAGATGCTAACCTATACCAAACAGGATTCTCCGGTGCACCGGTTGACGGGGGCAACGAAGCTGATTATTTTTGCCGTGTGGTCGGTCTCTGCCATGATTACCTACGATACCCGCTGCCTGCTGCTGATGCTGCTCTTCAGCCTGGCCGTATTCCGCATTTCACGGGTCCGGTTTCAGGAATATGCCTTTGTGCTCTACTTCATTCTGCTCTTCTTCCTGCTGAATCACATCGCGATCTTTGCCTTCTCACCGCTGGAAGGTACACGAATCTATGGCACCCGGCATGATCTGCTGCATCTCGCCGGACGTTATACGCTGACGGCGGAGCAGCTTTTCTACCAATTCAATATCGCTCTGAAGTATGCCGTGGTCATTCCGATGGCGCTGCTGTTCCTGCTGACGACAGATCCGAGTGAATTCGCCGCCTCGCTGAACCGGGTCGGGGTCAATTACAAGATCGCTTATTCCGTTTCACTGGCCTTGCGCTATATCCCCGACATCCAGCAGGATTATGAGAATATCTCATTCTCGGCACAGGCGCGGGGCATTGATATCTCCCGCAAGGAGAAGCTGCCTAAGCGGCTGAAGAACATCGTATCCATTCTGCTGCCGCTGATTCTGACCAGTATCGAGCGGATCGAGAAGATCAGCACCGCGATGGAGCTGCGCGGCTTCGGAACTGGCCGCACCCGGACCTGGTACCGGGCCCGGCCGTTTACCCGCAGCGACTATGCTGCGCTGTGTCTGATGGTGGGGATAGCCGCAGCCGCGACGATTATTACTTTTTATGACGGCTCGCGGTTTTATAGTATTTTCTGAGGGGGATGCTGGAAGTGGAGCTTCCGTAGAACTGCGGGGCGGATTGAAGTATAATAAGACAGTTGTAATCCTGGCCGGACGGTATGGATTAGAGCTGAAGCCGCTGCTCCAGCCTGGTCCATACGGGCAGGTAGCACAGCGGCAGTACCCCTAGCGAGCACACAACATTGAAGATGGTCTGGGCATGGGCGAGCTGTGCGGCAGGTCCGCCGCCGATCCAGGCAGAGAGTGACTGCAGCGGTCCGATGAAGGGCAGGAAGAGCAGGGCGCCGCCGACATTGAGCGCCACATGCGACCAGGCAACGAATACGCCGGACGGCGTGCTGCCGATGGCGGCGATTACGGTCGTGACGCAGGTGCCGATATTCGCGCCCAGCACGATGGCGATTCCCAGCTCCGGCGGCATGACGCCGCTGGTCGCGAGGCCCATCGCCATGCCGATCACCGCCGCGCTGCTGTGCACCATCGCGGTCAGCACGGCACCTGCTGCCAGTCCCCACAGTGCGCTTGTGGCGGCATGCCCGAGGAACCAGCGGAACAATTCGCTGCCTTCAAGGGCGGGGCCGACCGACTGCATGACCGCGATGCCCCACAGGACCAGGGCGAAGCCGGCCACCGCGAGGCAGATGAATTGCAGCGGCCCCGAGATCCGGCGGCAGGCTTCAACCAGCCGCCATGCCTGCGGGGATAGCTCGCCGGCCATCACTGCGGCCGCCCAGAGGCATAGCGCGGCGGCCAGCAGCGGCGCTGCCAGTGTGCTGATCTGCAGGCTGATCAGCTCTGTAGTCAGGCAGGTGCCGATGTTGCTGCCGAGGATAATGCCCAGCGTCCGGGCATAGGTCAGCAGCCCGGCATTGACCATACCGATGGTCAGCACGGTTACGGCCGTGCTGCTCTGCAGCAGCGCGGACAGCAGGCTGCTGGCAATCAGGCCTTTGGCCGGCGTAGAGGTTGCCTTATGCAGACTCCGGGTTAGCAGCGGGCCGGCGAGCCGCGACAATGAGGCTTCCATCACCTTCATGCCGGCGAGAAAGATGACAAGGCCATAAATGACAGGGAACAGCAGGTCACGGATCATAAGGACAGGCTCCTTTTTGGACGGGGGTTGTACACCAATATATGAAGGCATTGCATGGGACATGTATACAAATCGAGCTACAAGAACAGGGAGTTGAAGTCATTGGCATCGGTAATTCTGGAACGAAACCGTAAGAAAAGACTGGAACAGGGACATCCGTGGGTCTACGCCAGCGAAGTAGCCTCGGTAGACGGGGAGCCGCAGGCAGGGGGACTTGTGGATGTGCTGAATCATCAGGGGCGTTATCTGGCCACAGGGTATTACAATCCGGCCTCGCAGATCCGGGTAAGAATTCTGTCGCAGAGTAAGCTTGCGGCGATGGACACGGTATTTTTTGCCGGCCGGTTCGCAAGCGCTCTGCAGCACAGGGAGCGTTTCCTGCCGGGTGCGGATGCTTACCGCCTGGTGTATGGGGAAGCGGATTTCCTGCCGGGGCTGATCATCGACCGCTTCGGGGAGGTTCTCGTCGTACAGCTGCTGACGCTGGCGATGGATCAGCACCGCTCCGAGATTGTGGAAGCGCTGGTACAGGTTATGGCGCCGCGCGGCATTTATGAGCGCAGTGACGTCAGCGTCCGCGAGCTCGAAGGCTTAGAGCAGACCACAGGCGTGCTCTACGGGGAATGCCCGCGCCACATCACGGTAAGCGAGAATGGATTGAAGGTTATCGTCGATATTGAAGAAGGCCAGAAGACAGGCTACTTCTTCGATCAGCGCGAGAACAGAGCCTCCATCGCTCCGCTCATGAAGGGCTGGGGCGGGCGCAGCGGAATCACGCTGCAGGAGGTAGCGGCAGAGGACGGATCACTCCAGACGCTGCCGGTCAACAAAAGCGGTAAGCCGGTCACCTTCCCGTTCTGGGACGGCGCAACCGTGCTGGAATGCTTCGCGCACACCGGCAGCTTCACCCTGCATGCCTGTAAATACGGCGCCAAGAAGGTAACCTGCCTTGATGTGTCCGCGCATGCGATTGAGAGTGCAAAAGCCAATGTGGAGATCAACGGATTCACCGACCGGGTGGAATTTGTAGTGGATGATGCGTTTGCCTTCCTGCGCAATCAGGTTAAGGGGCTGGAAGAACGCTCTGAGCGGGCGACAGGTCCGGCGGCAGAGAGCAAACCCGGCGCTAAGCCGGCTGCCAAGGCGGATACCGCGAAGCCGATGACAGCAGGCGGCGGACGTACCTGGGATGTCGTTATACTTGATCCGCCCGCTTTTGCCAAGACCAAAAGTGCTGTAGCAGGCGCTGTCCGCGGCTACAAGGATATCAATCTGCATGGCATGAAGCTGGTCAATGAAGGCGGATATCTGGTTACGGCCAGCTGCTCGTACCATATGCAGCCGCAGCTGTTCCTGGAGACCATCCAGGAAGCGGCCAAGGATGCCGGCAAAGTGCTCCGGCTGATCGAGTGGCGGGCCGCAGGCAAGGATCACCCGCAGATCCTCGGCGTGGACGAAGGGCATTATCTGAAGTTTGCCATCTTTGAAGTGCGCAGCAAATAATGATGTTAGTTCAAGCCGGAAGGCTTGTCTTGAGAGTCTCAGCTACTGAGGCTCTCTTTTTTTCTTACAGGGAAGTTGCTGTGCACTGTAGCGGGGAACCGTCAGCAGAGCGAAGCGGACTGAGAAGCTCCTATTTCTCCAAAAAACCTCAGAATGGGGCTTAAGCGGACTGAGTCCGTTATGTTGCCGGCTGGATTCCATTAGCAGCTCTGACTGGTCCCTTAGCGGAATCTGAGTCCGTTTGCCCGGCGAATCCGCCTGATCTGCTCATATAACGGAATTTCAGTCCACTTCCCGGGCTGGGGATCATGAACTACGTAGCGGAATCGCGCTGGGTGCTGCCCTGCACTTGAGCCGGAATCAGCAGAGGAGTGACTCTGCTGATTTAATTGGATTTTCTCCATCTAATGAACCGGTTTCTACTTCCGGATTGATGCTAGATGGATTTATGACACTTAATTCTGCGGCTATCCCGGTTATATATCCGATCCGGCTAAATAATACACTCCATCCAGGCTCTCCCGACCAGCCGATCCATGGCTCCGGGAGAGTCTTCTTTGTTGTTGACCTTGGTTGCTGTGGCCTTTAAAAAAGCGGCAGGTATTTGCAAACAATGGCAAACGTACGTTCTGGAGCGCGCGGTGGAGGTATGCTATACTATTGGGACGAGATTATTCATAGATTCTGATATTCATCAGGCAATCCGCTTCTGTGTGTGCAGCAGCAGGGCGGCCTGCATTCTAATTCTCCGCCACGGAAGGAGTCTGCTGATATGACGGTTAACTTTTTGATCGGACGCTCGGGCAGCGGCAAGACAACTACAATATGGGAGACGGTATCCTCACGGCTGAAGACAGAGCCGCTTGGAGCGCCGATAATTATACTTGTCCCTGAACAGGGATCATTCGGTGCGGAGCGCGGTCTGTTGGCTGCGGGCAACGTGAAGGGCAGCATCCGCGCCCAGACACTCAGCTTCTCGCGGCTGGCCTACCGGGTGAAGCAGGAGACCGGCGGCAGCGCGAGTCTGCCGATCAGCGAGGAAGGCAAGAAGATGCTGATCTATAAGATCGTCAACCGGCGCAAGGAGGAACTGAAGCTGTTCGGCGCCTCCTCGGACCGGCCAGGATTCGTGGAACGGCTCAGCGACCTGCACACGGAGCTCAAGCGCTGCTGCCTTGGAGCAGGTGACCTCGAAGAACAGCTCGGCAGAATGCGGGATGCCCTGGGAGGAAGTCCGATTCTGGCCGGCAAGCTGGAAGATCTGCACCTGGTCTTCAGTGAGCTGGAGCAGGAAATGTCACAGCTCTACATGGATCAGGAGGACAGGCTGGCTGAGCTGGCTGAGCATATTCAGGATTCCGGCTATATCCGGGGATCCGAGATATGGGTAGACGGGTTCCACGGGTTTACCAATCAGGAATTCATCGTACTGCGTGAGCTTATGCAATATGCTTCGGGGGTGACCATTGCCCTGACGCTGGACAGGATCTATCCCGCAGGCCAGGCACCGCATGAGCTGGAGCTGTTTCACCCGGCTGCGGTTACGTATATCAAGCTGCGCGGAATGGCCGAGGAGATGGGCCTTACAGTCTGGGATCAGCTTCTGGCGCCGCCAGCACTTCCAAGGTTCAAGGACAGTCCGGCTCTCGCCCATCTGGAGCGTGGATTCCAGCGCCGGCTGCGCTGGAACGGAGCAGCCGGGCAAGCGGAGGAGGCAGTCAGTATCCGGGCTGCGGCCTCCCGCCGGATCGAGGTCGAAGGCGTGCTGCGCGAGATGCTGAGCCTGGCCAGAGATTCAGAGGCCAAGTATGGTGAGATGGCTGTATTCATGCGGAATATGAGTGATTATGAGCCGCTGATTGCTCCGCTGTTCCAGGACTTCGGCGTTCCGTTCTTCCTGGACCAGAAGCTGAATGAGCTGCACCATCCGCTGGTGGAATTCATCCGTTCCGCTCTGGATGTAGTCCGCCGCCGCTGGCGCTATGAGGATGTGTTCCGCTGCGTGAAGACCGAGCTGCTGCTTCCGCTGGACGGAAGTATTACGCGCGCCAATATGGATGAACTGGAGAATTACGTGCTGGCCTGCGGTATTCACGGGTACCGGTGGACTGACGGCCGTTCCTGGAAAGGCATTCCCCGCCTCTCGCTGGAGGGCAGTGAGGCTGTAGATGAAGCCATGCTGGCCAGAATGGAAGCCTGCCGGAGCGCGATCACAGGACCGCTGCAGGCTTTTGAGCAGAGGGTCAAAGCCAGCCGCAGCGGCCTGGAGCTGTGCAGAGCAGTATATCTGCTGCTTGAGGACACAGAGGCGGCGCGCAAGCTGGAACGGATGGGGGCGGAGTCTCTGGAGCAGGGACGCCCGGAAGCTGCCCGTGAGCATAACCAGCTGTGGGGGGCTGTGCTGGATCTGCTCGATCAGATTGCCGAGATGATGGGCAAGGAAAGAATGGAATTTGAACTGTTCGCCGGCGTGCTGGAAACAGGGCTGGCTGAGCTCAAGATGGGGCTAGTCCCGCCTGCCCTTGATCAGGTGCTGGTCGGAACGATGGACCGTACGCGGGTGTCGGGAGTGAAGTATGCCTTCCTGCTGGGCTTCAATGAAGGTGTGGTTCCGGCACAGTTCAAGGAAGACGGGATTTTGTCCGAGGGAGAGCGTCTGCTGCTGGAGAATGCCGGTATGGAGCTGGCTCCCGGCTCATCCCGCAAGCTGCTGGATGAGCGCTTCCTGATCTACAATGCGCTTACAACTGCCAGCAGGAAGCTGTGGATTAGTTACGCATTGGCTGATGATGAAGGCAAAGTGCTGCTGCCCTCGGAGATTATCCGCCAGCTTCAGGGCATGTTCCCTGAAGGGCTGGATGAGAAGTATCTGTCAGGATTCCCCCAGGGAGGGGAGGCAGCTGAAGACAGCATGTCTGCACAAACGGAAGCGGTCCACATGAATTTCATCGGCCATCCTGAGCAAACCCTCCGCATGCTGATGCTTCAGCTCCGGCAGTGGCGCCAGGGGGTAGAGATTCCCCGATTGTGGTGGGATGTCTATAACTGGTTTGCGGCCGATGGACATGCGGACAAACCGGTGAACACACAGGCAGCGGCTGCTGGGCAGGCAGAAGTCTCAATGAAGCTTCAGCTTGAACGGCTGCTGGGCTCGCTGTTCTACCGCAACGAAGGGATCAGGCTGAAGCGGGAGACCAGCCTGCGGCTGTACGGCGGCTCCACACTGCGCGGCAGCGTGTCGCGCATGGAGAAATTTGTGGCCTGCTCCTTCTCTCATTTCGCTTCTTACGGGCTAAGGCTGAAGGAACGCCAGCTCTATAAGCTCCAGGCCCCGGATATCGGGCAGCTGTTCCATGCGGCTCTAAGCCAAATGGCGCAGCGGCTGCAGAAGGAGGGCCGCAGCTGGGGCAGCATGACGGCCGAAGAATGCCGCCGTGAGGCGGGTGAGACGGTAGACCGTCTGTCCCCGCTGCTGCAGGGCGAAATTCTGATGAGCAGCAAACGTTACAGCTATATCTCACGCAAGCTGAAGAATATTGTCGGCCGCGCTTCAGTGATCCTCGGCGAGCATTCGCGCAGAGGGAGCTTCGAGCCGGTCGGGCTGGAGCTGGATTTCGGTCCCGGGAAGGATCTGCCTCCGCTGAGAATTACACTGCCGAACGGCTGCGTAATGGAGGTGGTCGGCCGGATTGACCGTGTGGATATGGCTGAAGGCGAGCAGGGTATTCTGCTGCGGGTCATTGACTACAAATCAAGCCAGAAGGATCTCAAGCTGCACGAGGTCTACTATGGATTGTCGCTGCAAATGCTGACCTATCTTGATGTGCTGCTCACCTATTCCGAGCAATGGCTTGGCCAGGCTGCACTCCCGGCAGGCGCGCTCTATTTCCATGTTCATGATCCGCTGCTAACCTCAGCCAACGGAATGAACCGGGAGCAGGCGGAGCAGGAGCTGATGAAGCGCTTCAAAATGAAGGGTCTGCTGACGGCTGACCGTGAAGTGGTCTCACTGATGGATACCACACTCGACAAAGGCTATTCCTCTATTGTTCCGGTAGCGCTGAAGAGCGACGGCAGCTTCTACAGCAGCGCGTCTGTAGCTACCCCGGAGCAATGGGGTCAGCTGCTGTCTTCAGTGCGGAGCACGATTTCGGATATCGGTACGCGTATTACGGAAGGCGATGTGGCTATTCAGCCTTACCGCATCCAGCAGGAGACTGCCTGTACCTTCTGCTCCTTCCGCCCGGTCTGCCAGTTCGACGAGGCTGTGGAGGGCAATGGCTACAATAATCTGAGTAAGCCTGGCAAAGACGTAATCTGGGATCTGCTGTCCCGCAAAGGAGGAGAAAAATTGTGAGCATACATCCTGTAACGGAAGCGAAGCCGGAAGGGAGTCTGTGGAGTGACGACCAGTGGCGCGCCATTGCCGAGAGCGGCAGCGATATTCTCGTCGCGGCAGCAGCGGGTTCCGGTAAAACTGCGGTACTCGTAGAGCGCATTATCCGCAAAATCAGCAATGAGGAAGCAGGCTTCAGCGTGGACCGGCTGCTGGTAGCGACATTCACCAAGGCTGCAGCCTCCGAGATGCGGCAGCGGATCCGGGAGGCGCTGGAGCGCAAGCTGGAAGAGGACACAAGCGGTGAGAACGAATATCTGCGCCGCCAGCTTGCTCTGCTGGGCAGAGCCTCTATTACTACGCTGCATTCCTTCTGTCTTGAAGTGATCCGCCGGTATTATCAGCTGATTCCGATTGATCCGGGCTTCCGTATACTCAATGAGCATGAAGCGGAAATGATGCGCCAGGAGCTGCTGGAAGAGCTGATGGAGGAGAAATACGGTGAGGTCACTGAAGACGGGGAAGATAGCGTATTTGTCCGGCTTGTGGACTGGTTCAGCGGTGAGCGCAGTGATGACGCCGTGCATTCGCTGATTCAGCGGCTGCATGATTTCGCGCGCAGTCATCCCTGGCCGGCACAGTGGCTGCGGGATACGGCTGCTGATTTCTCACTGCCGGATGCGGAGTCCTTGAGCCATACCCCTTGGGTACAGAGCATTCTCGCTGAAGCCAGGCTGACGCTGGATGGTGCCATCAGCCAGCTGCTGCAGGCCCGCGAGATCGCGCTTCAACCCGGCGGACCTGCTCCTTATGCGGATAACCTGGCGGCCGATCTGGATATGGCGCAGGGATTACGGGATGCGGTAGAATCGCAGCCATGGGCTGAACTCTATGATATTTTCATGGAAATCTCTTTCGGCAAGCTGAAGCCCTGCAAGAAGGATGCAACCGATCCCGGCCTGCAGGAGAGTGTTAAGGCAATCCGGGATCAAGTGAAGAAGAGCCTGCTGGAGCTGCAGAAATCCTTGTTCGGGCGCCCGGCGGAGTCTTTCCTGGGTGAACTCCATGAAGCGGCACCGCTGATGCACGAGCTGGCGGAGACGGTTATCGGGTTCGGTGAACGTTACCGGATGGAGAAGGCGGGCCGGGGGCTGGTGGATTTCAGTGATCTGGAGCATTACTGCCTGCAGATTCTGCGCCATCCGGACTCGGTTCCGGGGCATTCCCTGCCTTCTGATGCCGCGATGGAATACCGCAGCCAGTTCGATGAGGTGCTGCTGGATGAATATCAGGATACCAACAGCGTACAGGAGGAGATCGTCCGGCTGATCTCCCGTGAGTTCCCCGGCAACCGCTTTATGGTCGGGGATATGAAGCAGAGTATCTACCGCTTCCGCCTGGCTGAGCCGGGGTTGTTCCTGGACAAATACCGCAGGTTCAGCGCTGAACCGTCTGCTTGCGGTAACGGCAGCGGCCTGCTTGCCGGTGAAGCGGATCCCCGGACTGAAGCCAGTCCCGGGCAGAACGATAATGGCGGCGGTTCGGTCATCGATCTGGCCCGCAATTTCCGCAGCCGGCTGGAGGTTGTGAATGCCGTAAATATGGTTTTCCGGCAGATCATGGACAGCAATGTCGCGGAGATAAGCTATGACGAGCGTGCAGAGCTGGTCTATGGAGCCAACTTCCCGGGAGCGGCGGAGAAAGGGCCGGATACTTATTTTGCGCCGGAGCTGCTGCTGATTGATAAGGGGACCTCTGCATCCGGTCAGCCGGAGGAAACCGGGGAGGACGATGAGCTGCCCCAGCAGGAGAATGAGGCAGTAGAGAGTGAGACTGCACAGCTGGAAGCACGGGCCATTGCCCGGCGCATCTCGCAGATGACAGGAATGACCGGCGGGGAACCGCTGCTGATCTATGATAAGTCACTGCGGATCATGCGTCCGGTAGTATACGGTGATATCGTCATCCTGCTGCGTTCCGCCCGTGTGTGGACGCCGCTGATGATTGAAGAGCTGCGGAATGAAGGCATTCCGGCATACGGCGACCAGAACAAGGGGTACTTCCAGGCTACCGAGGTGGAGATCGCCCTCTCGCTGCTGCAGATTGTCGATAATCCCCGCCAGGATATTCCGCTGGCCGGTGTACTGCGCTCGCCGGTGGTGAATCTGCGCGAGGAAGAACTGGCCAAGGTGCGCCTATGCAGCACCGGAACGTTCTATGACGCGCTGGTTGCGGCATCCGAAGCTGGGAATATACCGGGGGACAATCCTCCGGCGATGGGTTCAGCGGGTGCTGCCCTGCGGGTGGAGCAAGGCGGCGATGCAGGCGGTGATTTAACGGCAGAGACTGCTGCCGCGTATGATCTTTTTACAACATCAGAGCAAGAGGCTCTGCTTGAAGACAAGGCTGCCGAGACAGAAGCCTCTGCGGCGCTGACGGCTATTCATCCGCAGCTGCGGATGAAGCTGAAGACCTTCCGGGACATGCTGGAGGACTGGAGAAACGCCGCCCGGCAGGGAAGCTTAAGCGAACTAATCTGGCGTATTTACCGGGAAAGCGGATATCTGGAATGGGTTGGCGGACTTCCCGGAGGCTTTCAGCGCCAGAACAACTTGAAGGCATTGTATGACCGGGCCGTTCAGTTCGAGAATGAGACCTCAGCCAGAGGCTTGTTCCGTTTCCTCGTCTTTATCTCACGGCTGAGAGAGAACGGCGGCGATCTGGGCGTTGCCGGGGGCAGCAGCGAGGAGGCTGGAGGTGTCCGGATTATGACGATCCATAAGTCCAAGGGTCTGGAGTTCCCGGTTGTATTCCTGGCAGGCATGGCCAAAATATTCAACCGCCAGGATCTGCATTCCCCGTTCCTGATGCATAAGGAACTCGGCTTCGGTCCCCGCTTCGTGGAGAGGGAGACACGGGTCAGCTACCCGACGCTGCCTTACCTGGCCATCAACCGCCGTTCACGGCTGGAGCTGCTGGCTGAGGAGATGCGCGTGCTCTATGTCGGACTGACCCGTCCGCGCGACAAAATGATCCTGGTAGGCACGGTCCGCGATTTGCCGCGCACAGTATCCGGCTGGACTGCTATGCAGGGCCGGGAGGAGCTGCTCCTGGCAGACCATCTGCTGGCCCGGGGCCGCAGCTATCTGGACTGGGTGGGACCGGCGCTGATCCGCCATCCCGCAGCCGCTATTCTGCGCAAGCTTGCGGGTAGTGAAGGCACGGTATCTACGGTGCTTCACGGCGATGAGTCCAACTGGAGCATATCGGTGCTCGGCGCTGCGGAGCTTGGCTCCGGATCTTTTCTGGCAGCAGACGGTGACAGTGACAAGAACGAAGAACGCCGTATAGCGCTTGAGGCGCTCCGTCAGGGCAGGACTGTGCCTTCGCTGGGAACGGCCTCAGCAGGGCAGATTGCGGACAGGCTACAGTGGATCTATCCGTATGCGGCTGCTTCCGGCATTCCCGCCAAAACATCGGTGACCGAGCTGAAGGCACTGCTGTCCATGCAAGACCAGCCCTCCCTTGATTTGCTGGAAGAAACCTATATTCCCGGGGGAAAGAAGACAAGAAGCGGCGGTGCCGGATATGGGGACAGCCTGCATCTGCAGCGCCCGAAATTTATGGAAAAGCGGGGACTTACCCCTGCTGAGCGCGGAACCGCGTATCATACCGTTATGCAGCATATTCCGCTGGATGAACCGGTGGACCGGTCTGTTCTCGAGGCTACACTTGCGCGACTTGAACGGCTAGCCATACTCAGCAAGGAGCAGGCAGACGCGGTTGAACTGGGCGAAGTAGAGGATTTCTGTACTAGTGAACTGGGCCGCAGACTCTTTAAGTCTTCCTGGAAGACCAGAGAGCAGCCTTTCAGCTATAGCGTTCCTGCAGACGAGGCTTACCGGGGGCTGGCATACCTGGACGAAGCGGCAGCGGGACTCCCGGCTGACGGTGCCAGAGGAGCCTTCGATGAGACCGTTCTGATTCAAGGGGTAATCGACTGTCTGTTCCGGGAAGAAGGGCGCCTGATTCTGCTCGATTACAAAACAGATTTCGTCCCGGTGCAAGAGGGCGGGCTCGAATCGCTGACTGAGAAGTACCGCTTCCAGCTGGAGCTGTACAGGAAGGCGCTGCTTGATATTCTGGGCGAGCCGGTCAGCGAGGTCTGGTTGTACTTTTTCGATGGCGGACATGCTATGAGGCTGTGAGAATAAGGATTAGAGGCTAAGAGGCTAAGTGCTAAGAGTGCTAAGAGTGCTAAGAGTGCTAAGAGTGTTAAGAGTGCTAAGAGGCTAAGAGTGCTAAGAGTGCTAAGAGTGCTAAGAGTGCTAAGAGGCTAAGAGTGCTAAGAGTGCTAAGAGGCTAAGAGTGCTAAGAGACTAACAGACTAACAGACTAAGAGACTTAGGATGCTATTAGACAAGAGGCTAAGGATTCTCATAGACTTAGAGATTTAAGAGAATGAGAGATTTAACATATATAGGTTGAACATGAAAGTATATAGACAGGGGAATGTGGCGCGGAACCATTTTGGAATATAGGAGCGTCAGCGTCTGCCATTGTCTGCGGATTTCCACCGTGAACAGCGAAATATTTCAAGAAATCTGCAGACGGGCAGCGGCCGGAGGGCGAAGTGTTCTCTGGAGTCACGATATAGTTTGAGCTGATAGACTGACGAAGAGTTACTATATAGACAGCGCTTAGACTGTAAACAAACAAGTAACCGGCCACCGCTATTCTGTCACTCGGAATCTTTTGATCTTTATATCTGATTTGTTAGTGGCAGAAAAGAAATGAAAGCCTTACGTTTACGCTGCACAGGAGCAAATGTTGTACGTTATACAACTTGAATTCTTATATTCATAGCTATTCGAAAGATTGTTGTACGAAATACAAGAATTCTCCTTCTAATCCGCTTTGAGAAGCAGAAATGCTGCCTTTTATACAACAATTCTGGATTAGGATCGATATTATGAGGAAAATGTTGTATTTCGTGCAGGATTTCAACAAAATACGCGGATGGTCAACACATATGGAAGATTATCAAAATTTTGCTCTGGCTACAGCAGCAGGAAATCCAAACATCTATATATAAATCTATGATTGCCGCAGACAGGCGGGGAAAAGAGGGCGGATATGCGCATATTGCACACGGGAGACTGGCATCTGGGGCGGACGCTGGAGGGCAGAAGCCGGCAGAAGGAGCAGGAGCAGTTCGTGGATGAGCTGGTGGGGATTGCAGATTCCTCCGGAGCGGATCTGATTCTGATGGCGGGAGATGTCTACGATTCGGTCAATCCACCGGCTGCGGCGGAGCAGCTGTTCTACGAGGCTGCGGCCAGACTGACGGCAGGCGGCAGGCCGCTGGTTGTCATTTCGGGCAATCATGATCAGCCGGAGCGTGTAGCTTCCGTGTCTCCGCTTGTCCGCAGACAGGGGATTACACTGGTAGGGATGCCGACCTCAGAGCCGGTGACGGTGCATGCTGCAAGGACCGGTGAGATTGCCAAAATCGCTGCGCTCCCTTACCCCTCTGAAGCCCGGCTTGGCGAGCTGCTCGCCGGTGACGGCGGAGAGGCTGAGCTGCGGCTGGCTTACAGCGCACGAGTCGGCAGGCTGATGAATCTGCTCGGCCGGGAGTTCTCACCGCAGACCGTCAATCTGGCGATGAGCCATATTTATGTACTGGGCGGGGTGGAGAGCGACTCTGAACGCCCGATCCAGGTTGGCGGTGCCTATACCGTAGATCCTTCGGCGCTCTCCTGCGGTGCACAGTATACGGCACTCGGGCATCTGCACCGGGCCCAGCGGGTCAAGGGCGACGGCATGATCCGCTACAGCGGATCGCCGCTCGCCTACAGCTTCTCAGAGGCGGGGCAGGCAAAATCTGTAGCTCTGATAGACGTTGCGCCCGGCGGGGAGCCGGTCTTCGAAGAAATCTATCTGAGCTGCGGCCGTCCGCTGGTTAATTGGAAGTCAACCGGCGGATTGCAGGAGGTCTACAGCTGGCTGGATGAAGGCAGGGATGCGGGGGCCTTCATCGATCTGGAGCTACGTCTGACGGAAGCGATGTCGATGAACGATATCCAGCGGCTGCGCAAGTCTCGGGAAGGCATTGTACATATCCGTCCGGTTTATCCGCAGATGGAGCAGGAGCTGGAAGAGATGGCACGTTCACGCGTGCCTGTGCAGGAATTGTTCCGCAAGTTCTACCAGCGCCAGACGGGCGGTGCGGAACCGGATGACAGCCTGATTGAGCTGTTCCTGGAGCTGGCTGAAGAAGAAAGGCAGGAATCTGCGGATGGGGAGGAGATGCTTAAGTGAAGCCGATACTACTGAAACTATCCGGACTGCAAAGCTATAGAGAGCAGCAGGAAATAGATTTTACCAGTCTTACCGAGACCGGGCTGTTCGGGATCTTTGGTCCGACGGGCAGCGGCAAATCCAGTCTTCTGGATGCGATCACGCTGGCAATGTACGGGAAAGTGGAGCGCGCAGTGAACGGGACTCAAGGCATTATGAACCATTCTGAGGACCAGCTCAGTGTAGCCTTCACCTTCGAGCTGACCTCTTCTTCCGGAGCGCGCCGTTACCGGGTGGAACGCAAATTTAAACGGACCGGTGAGCAATCGGTCAGTAATACGATCAGCCGGTTCATCGAGGTCAAGGATGACGGCGATGTTGTGATGGCCGATAAGCTTGCGGATGTTACCCGCTGTGTGGAAGAGCATATCGGGCTGAAGATGGATGACTTCACCCGGGCGGTGGTGCTGCCGCAGGGCAAATTCGCCGAGTTCCTGTCCCTGCGCGGTGTAGACCGCAGGCAGATGCTTCAGCGGCTGTTTCATCTGGAGCAATACGGGGACGGGCTGGCCCTTAAGCTTAGCCGCCGCGTCAAAGAGAACGAGGCGGCACTGCGAGCGCTGGAGGCCGAGCAGCAGGGACTGGGCAGCGCGGGCAAGGCAGACGTGGAAGCGGCAGCTGTCCGGGTGCAGGAGGCAGTCCGGCATGCGGAGGAATGCCGCAAGCGGCTCACGGAAGCCGCGGCGCGCGCAGAGCGCTTCGCCCGCATCCGCGAGCTGCAGGAGGAGCAAGCCCGCCGGGGGCAGCAGCGGCAGGCTCTACAAGCCCAGGAGGAGCAGATTCTCCTCCTGGAGCAGAAGCTCGGCAAGGCTGACGATGCCGAGAAAAGGCTGCCCGCGCTGAAGGCCTGGCGCAGCGCGGAAGAGGCCTGGAAGAGCCGCCATGCCCGCGCGGAGGGCCTGGAGGCTCTGGCCTCCGCCGCCGGTCAGGAGGCGGCGGTAAAGGCGGAGGCGGAAGCAGCGGCACAGGCCGCGCTTACCGCCGGGGAGCCGGCCCTCCGGCAGGAGGAGGGCCTGTTCCGCCGCGCGCTCGAGCTGGAAGCCGAGCTCGGCGGGCTGCGCCGGGAGCGCGCGGCGCTGCTGGCGCGCCAGGACGAAGCCGCCCGGGGCCTGGCCGCCGGGCGGGAGAGCCTGGCCCGGGAGCGTGAGCTTTTGGCCCGTGGCCAAAAGAAACAGCACGAGCTGCAGCAGAGCCTGCAGCCGCTCGCGGTCCGCTCCCAGGAGCGGCAGTCTCTGCAGGAAGCCATGCAGAGACTGCAAGGGCTGCGTTCTGCCGAGCTCCAGCGGGAGTCGGCAGCCCGCGAGCACCGCGAGCGCGCAGCGGTGCTCGCTGCGGCGCAGGCGCGGCTGGCCGCTGCTTCTTCGCGGCGGCAGGCGCTTGGTGCAGGGCGCGGGGAGCTGCTTGCCGCCGCTGCCCTGCACCAGGAAGAGCTGCTTGCGGCCGAAGGTGCAGCGGGAGCCGCTGCCGGCCGCCTGGAGCAGCACACCAGCGCGCTTGAAGCTGCGCTGAAGGAGCAGGAGGTTCACAGGCTCTCGCTGGCGCTCGCCCGTGAACTCCAGGAGGGTGTGCCCTGCCCGGTGTGCGGCAGCCAGCACCATCCCTCCCCTGCGCTTAATCAGGAGCAGGGGGGACATGAAGAGCTGGACCAACGGCTCCGCCATGTCCGCGTTCTGGCCCGGCAGGCGCTGGAGACGCGCCATTTGTTCCGCAGCCTGCTGGAGCAGGACGGATCATGGCTTGCCCAGCTGGGCGGAGCAGCGTCCGAAGAGGCGATGGAGCAGTCTGCTGCCACTGCTGCCGGCGGCTCTCTTGCAGCTCTCGAGTCCTCAGCCGCCTGCGACTCTCTTGCAGCTCTCGAGTCCTCAGCCGCCGGCGACTCTCTTGCAGCTCTCGAGTCCTCAGCCGCCGGCGACTCTCACGCAGCTCTCGAGTCCTCAGCCGCCCGCGGCTCTCTTGCAGCTCTTGAGTCCTCTGCAGCTCTCGACTCCCTCGGAGCCCCTGCGTCCGCTGCATCTCTTGCAGCCGCAGACATCCCGGATGAAGCAGCATTATCCGGTTTGAATGCCCGGCTGTCCTCGCTGAAGGCACGGTCCGGAGAATTGCGGCGTGCAGCCGCAGACTGGCAGCGTTCCATGCAGGAGCTGGAGCAGTTGTATCACAAGGAAACGGCCGGTGCCGAAGCCGAGCAGTCCTGGGTGCAGGGACTGGCTGCCAAGGCGGAGGAACTTGCTGCCTCGGCGAGTAAGCTTAGGGAAGAATGGAACGGGCTCTTTCCGGAGCTTGCGCCAGAGGAGGCGGAGAAAGCCTATCAGGAGCTGCTCGCCAAGGATGAGCGGGCCGAGGAGATCCGCAGCAGGCTGGAGATCAGCGTCAAGTTCCTGGACGAGAAGAGTCTAGCTGTACAGACGCTGCAGGAGCAGCTGGCCGGACTCGACAAGGAACTCGCGCAGTGGGACGCCCAGCTTGAAGGCAAAGAAGCGCTCGCGCGTGACAAAGAGCAGCTGCTCCGGGAATGGACCGGCGGACGTCCGCCAGCGGCGCTGCTGGCGGAATGCGAGCGCAGGCTGCTGGAGCTTCAGACTGCGCTTGAACGCAGCCGGCGGGAGCACCGCCAGGCGGCGGACAACGCCCAGCAGCAGACCCGGGAAGCAGCGGTTGCCCGTCAGGCGGCAGAGTCTGCCCATGAGCATTATACGGCAGCCGACTCCCAGTGGAAGGAGGCGCTGCAGTCTTCGGCGTTTACTTCAGCCGCTGAGGTTGAAGCTGCGTCCCTGGAGACCTCTGAGCGGGCACAGGCGGCTGAGCGGGTGCGGGCTCACCGCGAGGAGGAAGCCGAGTGTGCATTGCAGCTGCGGAGCATAGAGGAGAAGCTGGATGGTGCTGTGCTCAGCGGTGAGGAGTGGCAGGAGAGCCAGGAGACACTGCAGAAGTGCAGGGAAGAGGATGAGAGTTCACTTCAGGCCCGCGCACGTGCGGAGCGTGATCTGGAGGATCTGCAGCAGCGGCACATCCGCTGGATGGAACTTGAAGGCCAGCGGGCAGGACATGCTGCTATGCAGGAGCGCTTGTCCAAGCTGCAGACGGTGCTGCGCGGCAACGCCTTTGTGGAATATATAGCGGAAGAACAGCTGATGCAGGTATGTCAGGCTGCCTCACAGCGCCTGCGTTTCCTGAGCAAGCAGCGTTATGCGCTGGAAGTGGACTCCGGCGGAGGTTTTGTCATCCGTGATGACGGGAACGGCGGTATGAAGCGGCCGGTCTCCACGCTTTCCGGCGGAGAGACTTTCCTGACCTCCCTTGCGCTGGCATTAGCCCTGTCAGCCCAGATTCAGCTGCGCGGACAATACCCGCTGCAATTCTTTTTCCTGGATGAGGGCTTCGGTACATTGGACCCGGATCTGCTCGATACCGTGATAACCTCACTGGAAAGATTGCACAATGACCAGCTGTCCGTAGGCATCATCAGCCATGTTCCCGAGCTTCGTGCCCGTCTGCCGCGCAAGCTGATTGTAGTTCCTGCAGAACAGGGCGGCGGGGGTTCAACCATTCTTTTGGAAAAAATGTGAAAGACGGGGTTGAATGTGACAACGATCACAGATACACCTTCAACCCCCTGTTATAATACAGCTAAGCCGACATCATTTGAAACACCTCGGCGGACGTATGACAGGGAATTTGTTCCTTCTCATACGTCCGCCGCCGAAGCAGCTCATATGAGCTGTGAAGGGTGTTTCTTTTTTTTGTTTTTTTTGTATGGAAATTTCTATGCCTTAAATCCTCGCTCCACCGCACCAAAATTATGCTGCCTGTTATAATACAGCTTTGTCCTCTTTGTCCTTATTTCATTTTCTTCTCCCTGAGGCAGCCTTTATGCTTGGACTCCACCTTTCGTTATGTTTCAATTTCCTGTATGATTAGAGCCATAAACTATATTTGTCGCGAAGCGGATCAGGCCGGAATAACCAACAGATTCAGGCTAATGCGCCCCGCCGGCCAAAAGCTGAGCTAATGATTACAGGGCAAGCCCCTGTGAGCGGTGGATTTTTATGAAGTGGAAACGGCCGTGAATACGCCTGTTTTTACAATATAAGGACTGCCGGTGCTACAGATTTTACCGCGGAAAGTGCCGGATGCAAGCTTCTGCATCACAAATTTTGGGGAGGAAGCGTTGTATGGAAACTGTGTTCAGCAAAATTATCGAAGGTTCGATCCCGGCGAGCAAAGTATTCGAAAATGAGCGGATTCTGGCGTTCTACGATATTGAGCCTGCAGCCCCTGTGCATGTGCTGATCATCCCGAAGAAGTTCATCGCTTCGATGAATGATGTCACGCCTGAGGATCTGCCGCTGATCGGCGAGATCCATGCTGTGGCGCAGCAAATTGCGGTAGAACTGGGAATCGCTGATTCCGGATACCGGCTGATTAACAACTGCGGACCGGACAGCGGACAAGCGGTGCCTCATCTGCATTATCATCTGCTGGGCGGAGCCAAACTCGGCGCCCTCGTCGGGAATTCTGCTTCCCACGCATAATCAGGAATTCAATAAAACAGACCGGCTAAAAAATAATAACACGAAGGTTGACACCTTATTTAGGTTTGACCTATAATGAAATTTGATGAACCGTGTTGTTATGCTCTTGGACGGTCTGGTCGGAGGGAGGGAAAACTGGTGTCTGAAACGAAAGTTCGCAAAAACGAGACAATTGATGCTGCACTTCGTCGCTTTAAACGTTCCATTGCTAAAGATGGTGTCTTGGCTGAGGTGAAGAAACGCAAGCATTATGAGAAGCCAAGCGTAAAGCGCAAGAAGAAGTCTGAGGCTGCTCGTAAGAGAAAGTTTTAGGAGGATTACCCACGCATGAATCTTAGCGAACGATTAAACGAAGATATGAAGCAAGCGATGAAGAGTAAGGACAAGTTCAGACTCTCCACCATTCGAATGGTTCGTTCTACAATAAAGTATCTTGAAATAGATTTGAAGAGAACATTAGACGACAACGAAGTGCTTGATATCCTTAGTCGTGAAATCAAACAGCGCAAAGATGCCCTCCAAGAATTTGAAGCAGCGGGTCGCGAAGAGCTTGCCGCGAGTACTAAGGCAGAAATCGAGATTATCATTCAATATCTTCCTGAACAGCTTTCCGAAGAAGAAATTAAAGTAATTGTACAGCAGACCATCCAGGAAACCGGTGCTTCTTCGAAAAGTGAAATGGGTAAGGTGATGAGCGCACTGATGCCTAAGGTCAAAGGTCGCGCCGATGGTAAACTCGTGAACCAGGCGGTTCAGCAATTTCTGCAATAATATAACGCTAGCACCCCTTTAATTAGGGGTGTTTTTCGTTATGTGGAGTGTTGCGGACTCCAAGTACCATAGCTTCGAATGCGGCAGTTTATCATAATGAAAATTTATTACCTCTATTAACATAAACCTCTCTAAACCTTTCTATTAACCTCTAGCTTCCCGTATTCCCTCCTCAAACAGTTTTGCAATCCATCAGTGAAGATGATCTTAATAGATACACTTTATCCACTGTTGAAACGCCTGTGCAGAAACTGGCGTACTAAGGATTATATGCTGCGTTTTATTATATGATAAGGATGCAGGTGGTTTTAAATCGTGCAGAGGGGAGGCAGCAAGCTTGAAAAAGTTACGCATAGGGGTCTTGTCCTGTATAGCCGCGATGATGATTCTGCTGATTCTGCCGTTAGCGGGCAGGGTCCATGCAGATAATGAAGCGGTTCGCGCGCCGGCTGCGGCTGCGGGTACAGTTGTGGGCGGTCCTGTGTTTATCATTCCGGTGGATCAGGAGATTGAGCGCGGATTGCAGAGCTTTCTGGAACGCGGATTTCAGGAGGCTGCCAATTACGGCGCGGTTCTGATTGTGCTGGAGATTGACACACCGGGCGGCCGGGTGGATTCAGCTGAACAAATCGGAAATATGGTCAGGGACAGCAAAATTCCTACCGCGGCCTACATCAAAGGCGACGCCGCTTCCGCCGGCAGTTACATAGCGCTTAATGCTGGCGCCATTATCATGAAGCCGGGCAGTATGATCGGTGCCGCTTCACTGGTAGACAGGAATGGCAATAGCGTGGAAGACGCAAAAATGGTATCCTACTGGAAATCCAAGATGGTAGGAGCCGCATCGCTGAACGGGCGTGATCCGGAAGTGGCTGCAGGGATGATGGATATCAACCTGGTGGTGAACAAGCCCGAACTTGGCGTGGCCAAGGGGCAGGGGGAAATCATCGCTCTGAGCAGTGAGGAAGCGCTCCAGGCAGGTTATGCCGACCGTATTGCGGGTACAGCCAATGAGGCCATTACTTGGCTGGGTTATTCTACAGATGACATTTTTCGCGTAGAGCATACCGGTGCGGAGAAAATGTCGCATTTTCTGACGAATCCGGTTATTATGACGATTCTGCTCTTTGTCGGCATCGCCGGGGTGTTCATTGAACTGCTGGTACCCGGCTTTGGGGTGCCCGGAATTATCGGGACGCTGGCATTTGCTCTCTATTTCTTCGGGAACTATGTGGCTGGCTTCGCCGGGGCGGAGACGTTGCTGCTGTTCATTCTGGGACTCGTAATGCTGGTGCTTGAGCTGTTTGTGCCAAGCTTTGGTATTCTGGGGCTGCTGGGCTCTGTCAGCCTTGTGGCTGGTGTTGTAAGAGCTGCTTACAGCTTTACGCATGCGATGTTCAGTCTGGGCATTGCTTTTTCGGCAGCGGCAGTGGTGATTGTGATTGTGGCTGTGGTCTTCAAGGAGCGGGGGATCTGGAACCGGTTCATTCTCCAGGATAGCCTCACCAAAGAGCAGGGGTTTGTGCCTGTGACGGAGAAGCTGAGTTTGATCGGAGCTTCCGGAATCAGCGTAACTCCGCTGCGCCCGGCCGGAACTGCCGCTATTGGCGGCGAGCGGATTGATGTGGTGACAGAGGGCGGATTCATCGGCGCGCAAACCGCTATTTCGGTGGTAAAGGTCGAAGGCGGCCGGGTGGTTGTGAAGGAATCCGTGAAATAGCTGTACCTCTGTTATGAGCAGGCAGCAGCGTGTAATACTGTATGGAAATAAGGTTAATCCCAAAAAATAACGGAGGTTGTAAAGCGTATGATGGAAGCATCTATGATTACTTTTTTGTTGATCGCGGTTGTCGTGATCATTGTACTAAGCGTCTTCTTCAGCTTCTTCCCGGTCATGCTGTGGGTTTCGGCCTGGGCATCGGGCGTTCGAATCAGCATTATTACGCTGGTAGCGATGCGTCTGCGCCGGGTAACGCCAAGCCGGATTGTCAATCCGCTGATTAAGGCTACCAAGGCAGGGCTGGGCCTGAATATCAACCAGCTGGAGAGCCACTACCTTGCCGGAGGGAATGTAGACCGGGTAGTGAATGCGCTGATAGCGGCACAGAGAGCGGATATTCCGCTGGAATTCACCCGTGCTGCAGCCATCGATCTGGCCGGACGCGATGTGCTGCTGGCGGTTCAGATGAGCGTTAACCCGCGGGTCATTGAAACTCCGATTGTTGCGGCTGTGGCCAAGAACGGGATTGAGGTCAAGGTTAAAGCGCGGGTAACCGTCCGGGCCAATATCGACCGTCTCGTCGGCGGCGCCGGTGAAGAAACGATTATTGCCCGTGTCGGTGAGGGGATCGTAACCACAGTAGGTTCGAGTGATTCGCACAAGGATGTGCTGGAGAATCCCGATTCCATCTCGCGGACGGTGTTGTCCAAGGGTCTGGACTCTGGTACCGCTTTTGAGATTCTGTCTATAGATATTGCGGATATTGATGTTGGGAAGAATATTGGCGCGTACCTCCAAACCGAGCAGGCGGAGGCGGATAAGCGCATCGCCCAGGCCAAAGCGGAGGAACGCAGAGCCATGGCTGTCGCCCACGAGCAGGAGATGAAGGCCCGGGTGGTGGAGATGAAGGCGCTGGTGGTTGAAGCCGAATCCCAGGTACCGCTTGCGATGGCCGAAGCGCTGCGCTCCGGCAAGCTTGGTGTAATGGACTACATGAACCTCAAAAATATTGAGGCCGACACGCAGATGCGCGGCTCCCTCGGTAAATTAAACGACGGGGACGACAGCAGTCGTCCGCCCCACAAATAAAGGGATGTGATTTCCCATGAGCAGCATACTCTACATCGTGGTCATTGCGGTGATCGCGGTCATCAGCAACTGGAACAAAAATAAAGGCAAGTCCGCCCCGCGCGGCGGCATGCCTACCTTTGGCGGCGGGGGCGAAGGGGGTCCGCTGCGCCGCCCCCGTGCTCCCGCCCGGACAGCGGATAGCGGGCGCCCTGAACGTCCGGGCAGCGGATTTCCGGAGCCCGGGGGGCGCCGGGGGAATTCGGGCCGGCCTGATCCCGCGCCGGAAGAGCGGGAATACGATGCTTCGCCGGCGTGGCCGGAGCGGGCAGAGCAGCCTTCGCCTGACTATGAGACAGGCGAAGGGATGTCCATGGAGCAGACCGGCGATATGGACGGTGTGCAGGCGCGGACAGAACGCATGCAGCGGGAGCTGGAGCGGCTGCAGGCGGCTTTTGACGGCATGGCGGCTGCAGTGCCTTCCACAGGCACAATGACTGCCGGAGAGGGCGCCAGTTCGTCTCAGGCGGGTACAGGGCAACATCCGCTGGTGCAGGACCGTGAGGCGCTGCGCAGCGGCCTGATGTGGGCGGAGATTCTGGGACCGCCCCGTTCCCGGCAGCCGCATGCCTCTGTCCGCAAGGAAGGCTGAACCCCCGGCAGAAGAGCGGCTGCTTTGCACTGCGGTTACCTCTTTGCTTTGCCTGAAAGCTCGAATTTGCTCCTTAAGAGGAGCAGATCCGGGCTTTTTGCCGTGTTATCCCGTGGACTTATCCTGCAGAATCCGCTGCATATACCACTGCCTGACTGATGGAGCCGCAGGAGCCTCACGGTACAAATGATGTGAGTTCTTCTCATAAACAAACGCCCTCCCGCATAAGGTGTACAGAAGGCAGGAAGGGGGAGCGTCTATATATGACCCGTATTGGCCGCAGGCTGCGGGGATGGACAAACGGGGTACTGGATCTTCCGCAGGATGTGCTGCAGGAGATGCCCCGGATCACCCTGATCGGCAATAAGGAATTGTATATTGAGAACCACCGCGGCGTGCTGCATTTCTCATCGGAGCAGCTCAGGCTGGCATTGGCCAAGGGATATCTGGAGATTTCCGGTGAAGGGCTGGTCATCCGCAATATTCTGGGCCAGGAGCTTGCCGTTGAAGGTATTATCGGTGAAATCAGGTATAAGGAAAGTGGGGAGAATCCATGAAAGAGCCGCCTCTGTCATCGCTGCGGGGGTTCGTTACACTGCATGTGACGGGACCGCAGGTGGAGACCTTTATCAACGCTGTAACCGGAGCAGGCATCGTCATCTGGGATGTGAGGCCTGCCGGGGACGGCGCTTCGCTGAACCTGCTGCTGGATGATTTTTTCAGACTCCGTCCGCTCCTTAAGAAGACAGGCTGCCGCATGCATGTTACGGCCCGTAACGGAATTCCTTTCCGGGCGGCCCGCTTGTGGAAGCGGAAGTTTTTTGCCGCAGGACTGCTGATCTTCGGTGTGGGGCTGCTGCTGCTGTCCTCTATGGTGTGGAGCATTAAGGTTGAAGGGAATACCCGCATTCCTACCGAGGACATTCTCGAAGCCGCACGCAAGGAGGGGGTGTACCCTTTTCAGTGGATTTGGCGGATGGAAGAGTCGGACAAGCTCTCCAGGGAGCTGACCACCCTTGTTCCGGGGCTGACGTGGGCAGGGTTTCACCGGACGGGGACGAGCATTACGATCCAGGTTGTCGAAGCCGACCGCCCGGAGACTAAGCCGCTACTCAGCCAGCGCCATCTGATCAGCAGGACGGATGCGGTTGTCACTGAAATCTATGCAGAGCAGGGCAGACCTGTGGTGAGCCGCAACTCCCGCGTCAAAAAAGGGGACATCCTCATCTCCGGAGCGCTGGGGGACGAGGAGAATACAGAGTTTGTAGTAGCCAAAGGCGATGTTAAAGGCCTGGTATGGCATGAATATAATCTTGAGGTGCCCCTCAAAAGAACGGGCAGTTCCTATACAGGAGAACGCAAAGACCGCACGTATCTCGTTCTCGGCAAATGGGCGGTGCAGCTGTGGGGGTACGGGGATTCCGGCTTTGAGAAGTCACGCACGCTTACGGAGCCCGATATGCTGTCCTGGCGGTCCTTTAAGCTGCCGCTGGGCATGATGACCGAGAAGGAGCTGGAGATTAAATATACCGCTGAAATGCTGACTCCGGAGGCCGCGCGGGAGGAAGGCCTGACGCGGGCCAAGAGTGATATTTTCGCGCGTTACGGTGCTGACAGCGTCATCAAAAGTCAAAAAATTTTGCATGAGAAGAAAGAGAATGGTAAAGTTTATATGAAAGTGCTGTTTGAGGTGGAAGAGAGAATCGCGGAAGAACTTCCGATAGTAAACAATTGAGGAGAATGAGGCTACTTGTCAGAACAGACTGCAAGCATTCGTATATCTTTGCAAAATGCGGGAGAAGCTCAATCCCTGTTCGGCCCGCAGGACGGATTCCTGAAAATTATCGAGAAAGAAATTCCGGCGGTTATCGACTCGCGCGAAGCTGAAGTTACCATACGCGGCGCTGAGCGTGAAGTGGACATGCTGGGCCAGCTGTTCAACGTGCTGCTGTCCCTGGTGCGGGGCGGTTACATACTAAGTGAACGCGATGTGCAGTACGCCGTAGAACTGGCGAAGGATTTCCGTGCCGATCAGCTGCTTGACCTGTTCAAAGGTGAAATTACAACAACTTTCCGCGGTAAACCCATCCGCGTCAAAACGATTGGCCAGAAACATTATGTGACAACCATCAAAAAGCGTGATATCGTCTTTGGCATCGGACCGGCGGGGACAGGCAAGACTTATCTTGCCGTTGTGCTTGCGGTAACGGCGCTCAAGGAAGGCTCCGTCAAGCGTATCGTGCTGACGCGTCCGGCAGTGGAGGCAGGCGAGAACCTGGGCTTCCTTCCCGGTGATTTGCAGGAGAAGGTAGATCCGTATCTGCGGCCGCTCTACGACGCCCTGTACGACGTTATGGGGCCTGATCAGGTGGCCAAGGCGCTGGAGCGCGGGCTGATCGAGATTGCGCCGCTTGCCTATATGCGCGGGCGTACGCTGGAGGATGCTTTTATTATCCTCGATGAAGCCCAGAATACGACACCAGAACAAATGAAAATGTTCCTCACCCGGCTGGGCTTCGGCTCCAAGATGGTCATTACGGGCGATGTTACCCAGATCGATCTGCCGCGCGGCAAGAAGTCAGGGCTGATAGAAGCCAAAGCGATATTATCCGGTATTGAGGAGCTCGGCTTTGTCTATTTTGCAGAACAGGACGTAGTCCGGCATTCCCTGGTGCAGAAAATTATCGTTGCCTATGACCGCTCTGCCGAAAACCTCCAATAAAAAAGGGGATTGTCTTCATGGCTTCAAAGCAACCATCGAAATTAAGCGGATTTGTATATAGCACTAACGGGTGGAAGTATAGCGCGGTCTCGCGCTATGCTCTTTTCCTGTTATTGGGGCTTGTTTTCTACTTCAGCCTGTCCTCTGATCTGCTGCCCAAAAAGTACGATATCAAAGAGGGTACACGCAGTGCCAAGGAAATCACGGCGCCCAAGCAAATTCCGGACACCAATGCCAAGCTGAAAGCCCAGGAAGAAGCGGCCGAGAATGTAACTAACCGGTATGCAATTATACCCATGCGGGCTGAGAATCTAGTAACCCTGCTGCTCGACCGGATTGACCGGCTGAATCAGGATGATACGATTTCACAAAGCGATAAGACGACGATCTACCGTGAGGAAATTCCGCGGCGGGCCAACGATTTTATTCTTAATTTTGTTGCTGCCAGCAGTAAAGCCGGAACGTATTCGGAGCATCTGCTCGCTGAAATGCAGTCGGTCATCAAGGACCAGGCCTATGTGATTCCTGAAGAAACGTATATTAAAATTCCGCGGCTAACCTCCCAGGATATCATTGAGATGAAGCCTGTTGCCCGGGATATTGTCACCAAACTGATGAATGACCAGATTACTGACGCCCAGACCGCGCGAGCTAAGGTGGCCGAGCAGGTCAGTGTCAGTTCGCTGAGCCAGCGGACCGCCCGTGAGGTTGTGCAGGAGCTGGTGCGGCTGGTCATTACAAGCAACAAGTTCTACGATGAGGATGCGACCAAGGAAGCGAAGGTGCAGGCCCGCCAGAATACACCTGATGTATTCATCGAGCAGGGGGATGTGCTGGTCGCCAAGAACCAGGAGATTACTCCGGAACTGTATGCCCTGCTGGACGAGAACGGCCTCTTGAGCAAAGAAGTTAATTATTGGCCGCAATTCGGACTGCTGCTGCTCTCCGTGCTGCTGTCTTTTGGCCTGATGACATTCATCCGTTATAACGGCGGGACCTCCGGTTTCAAGTATAATAACTCCCAGCTGCTCATGCTGGTGCTGGTGTTTATAATTACAATTATTATGATGAAGCTGGCGGCATTCCTGCAGACGGATGTCCGGACGTATATAGGCTTCCTGGCTCCTGTAGCGATAGGCGCGATGCTGATCTCCATGCTGCTGGATATGACCTTGGCCTATTTCTGTTCCATTCTGTTCAGCGTCCTTGCCAGTATTATTCTGAATGTGCAGCAGAACACCGTATTTGATTTCACTTTCGGCTTCTTTGCACTTATTGTGAGCTATGTGGCTATTTTCTCCACCCATCGGGCAGGACAGCGCTCTACACTCTTGAAGGGCGGAATCATGGTCTCCCTGTTCGGCTGCCTGACGGTAGCTATACTGACCATGCTGGGCGGTGGTGTGTGGAATGAGACGCAGACGCTGTATTCCATCGGGTTCGCGTTTGCCAGCGGCCTGCTGACTGCCGTGCTGGTAATCGGCCTGATGCCATTCTTCGAAGCCACGTTCGGCATCCTGTCGGCGCTGAAGCTCGTCGAATTGTCTAACCCGAATCATCCGCTGCTGCGCAAGCTGCTTACGGAGACACCGGGAACGTACCATCACAGTGTTATGGTCGGGAACTTATCCGAGGCCGCTGCTGAAGCGATCGGTGCAGACGGCCTGCTGTGCCGGGTGGGTTCGTATTATCATGACATCGGCAAGACGAAACGGCCGTTCTATTTCATTGAGAACCAGAACAATATGGAGAACCCGCATGATTCGATTGAGCCCAAGCTGAGCAAATCCATCATTGTGGCCCACGCCCGTGACGGGGTGGAGATGCAGAAGGAGTACAAGCTGCCGAAGCCGATCCGCGATATCGCGGAGCAGCATCACGGCACGACATTCCTGCATTATTTTTATCATAAAGCACTGAAGATTGCGGAGGAGAAGGGTGTGGAGCCCGACTTCACGGAGGAGGACTTCCGTTATCCGGGACCGAAGGCACAGTCGAAGGAATCTGCAGTGGTCGGTATCGCCGACAGTGTGGAGGCCGCGGTCCGCTCCCTCCGCAAGCCTACTGTCGTGCAGGTAGAAACGATGATCGAGAAGATTATCAAAAGCCGGCTGGATGACCATCAGTTTGATGAATGCGACCTGACCATCAAAGAGCTGGACATTATTGCACGGACACTTAAAGAGACTGTAATGGGCATTTTCCATTCCCGGATTGAGTACCCCGAGGATGTGCGCAAGCCCAAAAAAGAGGAAGGGGCCATCAAAAATGAGCCTGAGCGTCGTTTGGAGCAATGAACAGGAAGAGCATGAGATTAACGGCGAGCTGATCGCCCTGCTGGAGATCATTCTGCAGAAAGCGGGCAGCGCTGAAGGAATCGATGAGGGTGAAGTGGATCTTACCTTCGTCAATAACGAACGCATCCATGAGCTGAATCTGGAGTACCGGGGAATCGACCGTCCAACGGACGTGCTGTCCTTCGCGATGAATGAGACCGGAGAAGATGAGCCGGAAATTATATATGCTGTGCCCAATGGTGAGGGCGAGGTGCTGGAGGAAGTACCTAACGTGCTCGGAGATATCATTATCTCCGTAACGCGTGCGCAAGAGCAGGCGCTGGAATATGGACATTCGCTGGAGCGCGAGCTGGGCTTCCTGTTCGTCCACGGTTTCCTGCATTTGCTGGGATATGACCATCAGGATCCGGAATCTGAGGCCGAGATGATGTCTAAGCAGGAGAATGTTCTGGCTCAGGTCGGGTTGACACGCTAATGGTCAAGAACACGGCGGTCGGCCACAAAAAATTCTGGCATTCTTTTCGCTTTGCGGCTCATGGCATTGCTGCGGCTTTCCGGTCGGAGCTGAATATGAAGGTGCACAGCGGCCTCGCTGTTATTGTACTGGCTGCCGCCGCAGTATTCAGGCTCCCCCTGTCAAGCTGGATGCTGCTGCTTCTGGCGATTACGCTGGTGCTGACCGCCGAGCTGCTGAATACGGCGATTGAAGCGACGATTGACCTGGTGTCGCCGGAGATTCATCCCTTGGCCAAGAAGGCCAAAGATACCGCCGCAGGAGCTGTACTGCTTACGGCGGTGTTTGCTGTTATTACGGGAATCTATGTTTTTTATCATCCCGTGATGGACTGGATCACAAGTCTTATGTCATAATCAGTTTACAACTTCAGCTTAGGGAGAGGCGGATCCGCTTTGTGCGCTCCGTCATCTTTACTTAGAACCACAATACCAGGTCATGTTTAAGCGGCCGGTAGTGTACGAAGAATAATGGATGCGGTGTATGCTTATAAAGCGGGTTTTAGACGAAGAATAACCGAAGCGGTGTATGCTCACAAAACTAAGGTTATTCTTACGAAGTGAGTTTTGTAAGAAGACTAATCAGAGAAGTATATGCTCACAAAACTTTTAGGAGGACAACTATGGATTCTGCTCTACTTCTTCAGGAAGCGATCAAGGCAAGAGCCAATGCATATATACCTTATTCCCGTTTCGGAGTCGGTGCTGCGCTGCTAGATCAGGACGGGAATGTTCACCACGGCTGTAATATTGAGAATGCTGCCTACGGACCGACCAACTGCGGGGAACGGACCGCTATGTTCCGCGCGATTGCGGACGGGCATAAGCCGGGGACCTTCCGGGCTATCGCTGTAGTTGCGGATACGGACGGCCCCGTATCGCCTTGCGGCGTCTGCCGCCAGGTAATGGTTGAGCTGTGCGGCCCTGATATGCCGGTCATTCTCGGCAACCTGAAGGGCGACATCGTGGAGACTACAGTGCGCGACCTGCTGCCCGGCGCGTTCGGTCCTGCGGACCTGGAGCAGGGTCAGGCTCCGGAGTAGCAGCAAGACAGGTGAAGTATTTAGTTGGGTTTAATTATGCCTGTGATCATAGTTTAATTGTATTTTGTACAATTAAAATCCCGCTAAATCCGCTAAACTTCGATATAACTGCAAAAAGTACAACTATATTTGCTAGTTTGTCCAATAACAGCCTCTCAGTGAGGAAATAGTTGTACGAAATACATTTAAACCTGTAGAGTCTCTGATTCTAAACAGAATAAGTGTACAAAATACAACTAAGTTTGTTTTAGAGGGTTCAAGTATGGTTTAGGTGTTCAAGTAACCAGTCTTTTCCGCGCCGCAGTATAGCGTGTCAGTCACTTATTGCGCCGCAGTAAAGCGTGTTCCCGCAGGGAACGCAAGCGCTCCTGCTCCACCCCCGCTTTCCCCGTGCCGGAAGCTGTGACCACGCCAATACCGGGTGTCCAGAGGGCCGGGGCCCTTGGGGTCCCCCTTGGCTAAGGGGGACTTAGGGGGATCGAAAAGATTTGGAAGTATTGTTTTTGACCAAGCTTTGGGTTGTTCAAGTAACCAGTCTTTTCCGCGCCGCAGTATAGCGTGTCAGTCACTTATTGCGCCGCAGTAAAGCGTGTTCCCGCAGGGAACGTAAGCGCTCATGCTCCAACCCCGCTTTCCCCGTGCCGGATGCTGAGTCCACGCCATTTCCGGGTGTCCAGAGGGCCGGGGCCCTTGGGGTCCCCCTTGGCGAAGGGGGACTTAGGGGGATCGAAAGGTTTTGAAACGTTTTTGATCGAAAGGTTTTGAAACGTTTTTGATCGAAGGGTTTTGAAACGTTTTTGATCGAAACGCTTTTGACCTAGTATCAAGGTTTCCAGATTGATCTAAAATGTTATGAACGTTTTTGACCAAGTTGTAAGATAAATAGGAGGATTATATGAAATTCAAATCAGGGTTTGTCGCCATTATCGGCAGACCGAACGTAGGCAAATCGACACTTATGAACCAGGTGATTGGCCAGAAGATCGCCATTATGTCGGACAAGCCGCAGACCACCAGAAACAAAATTCACGGGGTATATACAGCCAATAATTCGCAGATCGTATTCCTGGACACACCGGGTATCCATAAAAGACAGTCGAAGCTGGGCGATTACATGAACCAGACAGCGATGAGCACCCTGCATGAAGTGGAGGCTGTGTTGTTCCTGGTGGATGCTTCTGAGGGCATGGGCGGCGGTGACCGTTATATTGCGGAACAGCTGAACTCCATCAAGACGCCGGTCATTCTCGTGATGAACAAGATTGACAAAATCGAGCCCGAAGCGCTGCTTCCGATGATTACCGAATACAACAAGCTGCATGAGTTCGCCGAGATCGTGCCGATTTCTGCCAAAATGGGCAGCAATGTCAATACGCTGCTGGAGCAGGTGCAGAAGTATCTGCCGGAAGGCCCGCAGTATTATCCGGACGACCAGATTACCGATCACCCGGAGCAATTCGTCTGTGCGGAGCTGATCCGCGAGAAGATTCTGCATCTGACCCGCGAAGAGGTGCCGCATTCCATTGCGGTGGCGATTGAGGACATGAGCGTTGAACCGAATGGCGTAGTGCATATTTCAGCGGTTATTTTTGTGGAGCGCGATTCCCAGAAGGGGATCATTATCGGCAAGCAGGGTGCCCTGCTGAAGGAAGTCGGACGGCGTGCGCGGACGGATATTGAGAACCTGCTGGGTTCGAAGATTTTCCTGGAACTATGGGTAAAAGTGAAAAAAGACTGGCGCAATCAGGACCGCGTACTGCGGGATTTGGGCTTCCATAAAGACCAATAAACCTTCCCTCCGCTTCTACTTGGCAGGAATTGCAAGGATAGATCCCTGAGCTTCGTACATCCTACTTCTGAAGAGACATCGTGTTTCCGAAGAAAGGATGAATACGAATGCGGAACTTTTCGTGGAAGTATTTTGCAATGACTGGAGATGTCGATGCTTATTTGCTGTACAGAGAAGCTGGGGATTCGCCGGAGAGCAGCGGACCGCTGCCGGCGGAGGAAGAGATGGTCACTGATGAAGAAGCACAATAAGGACTGGTTGCTTGCCGAGTGGTTGGGAGAAGAGGCATGCTATACAGGGTGGAAGGGATCGTCATCCGCAGCATGGACTACGGCGAAGGGAACGCAATTATTACGCTTTGCACCGAGAACGCCGGTAAAGTAGGTGTTCTGGTACGGGGCGCCAAGAAGGTGAAAAGCCGCCATGCTGCCCTGATCCAGTTGTTCACAACAGGAGAATTTGTATTTTTCCGTAACAATGGAGGACTCGGAACACTGAATGCCGGGGAGATCACGAAGTCCCATCATCCGCTGCGTGAGGATCTTGTCAAAGCGGCGTATGCATCCTATGCCTGCGAGCTGCTTGACCGGGTACTGCATGATGAAGAGACGGGAAGCTTTTGGTTCCGTCAATTAAGCGCCTGCCTGAATGCACTTGAAGAAGACAAAGAGCCCGGCATCATCATAAATGTTTTTGAAATGAAAGTGCTGCAGGCGGCAGGCTATGGCCCGCAGCTTGATACCTGTGTAGTCTGCGATATGGACAAGCCGGATGAGGAGCTTAGAATCAGTCCGCGTCTTGGCGGTGTAATCTGCCGCAGCTGCCGGCATAATGATCCTCCCGTGATGGAGATTTCTCCGCGTGCACTGAAGCTGCTTCGTCTATTCGCGCTACTTGATCTGACCAGACTTGGCAATGTGGATGTGAAGCCAGAGACACGCGCAGAGCTCAAGGCCATTATGCGGGCATTTATGGATATGCAGCTGGGGCTCCGGCTGAAATCGCAGAGTTTCCTCGATCAGCTTGATAAATACAATATTTGACGAAATGCGAATTATCCGTTACTATAAGTTCAGTTTCTTTTTACAGCAATTTATAGGAATGCCGTGATTGCTCCAGACATGGAGAGAGTGCAGCGATCGGGAAAGTAATGAATCGATTTGTCGCTTCAGCGAGCCGGGGATAGTGGAAGCCTGGCAGGACAACGTTCATGAACATGGCGCCCGGGAGTACGGAAGCGGCAGAATGAAAAGTGGATTTCGCGTAGCGTAATCAAGTAGGGTGGAACCGCGGGAGAAGAATTCAGGCTCTCGTCCCTATGTCTGTTAATCAGGCATGGGGGCGGGAGCTTTTTTGCCTTGTGGCGGACTTATGAAGGATATACTCTCCATAACCTGCCGCAGGGATACAGAAAGAAGCCGGTGACCGCCTCCATCGCGCAGCAGCAAGAGCCAGTCATAAGTAAAGAGGCAGTACACACTTGTAAAGCGAAGGAGTCGGTAGTATGAACTTTCAGCAGATGATTCTGACACTGCAGCAGTTCTGGGCAGCCCAGAACTGTATTCTCGTCCAGCCGTATGATACGGAAAAAGGGGCGGGCACGATGAATCCCATGACCTTTTTGCGGTCACTCGGTCCGGAGCCCTGGAAGGTCGCTTATGTCGAGCCTTCACGCCGTCCGTCAGACGGCCGTTACGGGGAGAACCCGAACCGCCTGTACCAGCATCACCAGTTCCAGGTCATCATCAAGCCGTCCCCGGACAATATTCAGGAGCTGTATCTGGATAGCTTGAAGGCACTGGGCGTAGATCCCCTGCTGCATGACGTGCGGTTTGTCGAAGACAACTGGGAGAATCCGTCACTGGGCTGTGCAGGCCTCGGCTGGGAAGTGTGGCTGGACGGAATGGAAATCACGCAATTTACCTACTTCCAGCAGGTAGGGGGAATTGAAGCCAGCCCGGTAGCGGTGGAGATTACTTACGGTATGGAGCGTCTTGCCTCCTACATTCAGGATAAGGAAAATGTATTCGACCTGGAATGGGTAGACGGAATGACTTACGGTGATGTGTTCCATCAGCCGGAGGTGGAGCATTCCACGTATACTTTTGAAGTTTCCGATGTCAAAATGCTGTTCACCCTGTTCAACACCTACGAAGAGGAAGCGCGCAGAGCGATGGAGAACCATTTGGTTTTCCCCGCCTATGACTATGTGCTGAAATGCTCGCATACCTTCAACCTTCTGGATGCGCGCGGAGCGATCAGTGTAACCGAACGTACGGGATTCATCACAAGAGTGCGTAATCTTGCCCGCACCGTAGCGGCAACATATCTGGAGGAACGCGAGAAGCTCGGCTTCCCGCTGCTGAAGAAAGAAGGTGCTGACCTTGTCTAAAGACATTTTGTTCGAGATCGGTCTCGAGGAAATTCCGGCCCGCTTCATCCGCGCCGCCATGGAACAGTTGAAGGATAGAACAGCCAAATGGCTCGAAGCCTCGCGGATCAGCCACAATGGCGTTACCGCATTTGCAACACCGCGCCGTCTTGCTGTACTGGTGAAGGATGCTGCTGAGCGGCAGGAAGATGTGAGTGAAGAAGTCAAAGGCCCGTCCCGCAAAATCGCACTGGACGCAAGCGGCGAGTGGAGCAAGGCGGCACTTGGATTTGCCCGCAGCCAGGGCGTTGCGCCGGAGCAGTTTACCTTCAAGGAACTGGCGGGCGTAGAATACATCTATGCCACCAAGAGCAGCACCGGGATTGAGACAGCTTCCCTGCTCTCTGAAGGTCTTACAGGTATTGTCAATGCCATGACTTTCCCGAAAAATATGCGCTGGGGCGCTTATGATTTCAAATTTGTCCGGCCAATCCGCTGGATGGTCGCGCTCTTCGGTCAGGAGATTATTGACCTTACGATTACCGGAGTCAAAGCCGGCAATGTGAGCCGCGGCCACCGTTTCCTCGGAGAAGAAGCAGTTATCGCTGAACCTGCCCTGTATGCCGAAGCTCTGCGCAGCCAGCATGTGCTCGTAGATGTGAAGGAACGCGAAGAGCTGATCCTTAGCGGAATCAACAAGCTCGCCGAAGAGAAGAGCTGGAAGATTGCGATTAAGGAAGATCTGCTCGAAGAAGTGCTGTTCCTGGTAGAAACACCGACCGTCTTGTTCGGTACATTCGACCCTGCTTTCCTGAACATTCCGCAGGATGTGCTGATTACTTCTATGCGCGAGCATCAGCGTTACTTCCCGGTGTTCGGCGAAGACGGCAAGCTTCTTCCGTTCTTCGTAACTGTCCGTAACGGGAATGCCGTATCGCTGGACGTAATTGCCAAGGGTAACGAGAAGGTGCTGCGCGCCCGGCTGCAGGATGCCAAGTTCTTTTATGAAGAGGACCAGAAGCTGCAGATTAACGATGCGCTGGCCAAGCTGGAGAATATCGTCTATCACGAAGAGCTGGGCAGTGTAGGGGATAAAGTGCGCCGCATCCGTGCCATCGCTGACCGTCTGGCTGTGAAGCTTGCGCTGCCGGCAAGTGCCGCAGCTGAAGTCAGCCGGACTGCGGATATCTGCAAATTCGACCTGGTTACGCAAATGGTGGGCGAGTTCCCTGAGCTGCAGGGTACAATGGGTGAGGATTATGCCCGTAAGGCCGGTGAAGCTGACAATGTATCCAAAGCGATCTTCGAGCACTATCAGCCGCGTTTCGCAGGGGATGCCGTTCCTTCAACGGAGGCAGGTCTGGTAGTCAGCCTTGCCGATAAAATCGATACGATTGTAGGCTGTTTCTCGATCGGAATCATCCCGACCGGTTCCCAGGACCCTTATGCGCTACGCCGTCAGGCGGCAGGAATTGTGCAAATTGTGCTGGAGCATCAGCTTAGTATCAGTTTGCAGGAAATTTTCGCTGCAGCGCTGGAAGTTCATGAAAGTTTACGTTCAGAGAAACATTTCACCCCTGAGCTGCGTATAAACCTTTACGAGTTCTTTGGTCTGCGCGTCAAACGCCTATTATCCGACAACAATGTCCGCTATGATGTTGTGGATGCAGCTATTGCTGCCGGTTTCGATGATATCGTTGACGTAGTAGGCAGAAGTCTTGCGCTTATGAATGCAGTATCAGACGTAGCTGATTTCAAAATCACTGTGGATTCCCTGACCCGCGTCAGCAATCTGGCGGCCAAAGCAGCCGAAGGAACGGTAATCGACCCTTCTCTGCTCAAAGAAGAAGCCGAACAGAAGCTGTATCAGACTTGGCAGAGTATTCATGCTCCTTACCGCGAAGCTCTGGCTGCCTTGCATGCCGCAGAAGCACTGCAGATTCTGTCGGGGCTGAAGGATGCCGTTACCGGATTCTTCGATTCCGTTATGGTCATGGCTGAAGACGAGGCGGTTCGCGCTAACCGTCTGGCACTCTTGTCCGGCATTAACGCGGATTCCAGATTGTTTGCCGATTTCGGCAAGCTGGTGTGGTAATCAAGGATTGAAAATTCAGCTAATGTTTATGACTTATGGTATAGATTGAGGGTTTAGGGTATAAATATACGGAACGGTGCCAATGCGTAAGTTGACATTCGTTCCGTATTTATGCTTTACAAAGAAGGATTTCTGCCAAGCGGAGCGTATATATATTACACGGGAATTTGGTGAGAATCATGGTAAGGTCCCAGGAAAGAAAGATCGTCGTTGATGGGGATGCTTGTCCGGTCAAACAGGAGATTAATACCGTGGCCCGCAGCTTTGGCATACCGGTACTGATGGTTTCTTCTTACGATCATGTGCTCAAAGCTGAGGAAGGTGTCACGGTTGTCCAGGTGGACCGGGGAGCTGACAGTGCCGATTTGTATATCGCCAATCATATTTCTGCGGGAGATGTCGTAATTACGCAGGATTATGGACTTGCGGCGCTGGCGCTGGGCAAACGCTGCAGGGTGCTCTCGAACCGGGGGCAGGAGTATGAGGATTCCAAAATGGATTTTATGCTGGAGGGCAGGCATGCCCGGGCGGTAGAACGCAGGCGAGGCCACTATTCCAAGGGTCCAAAAGCGATTACCGCAGAGGAAAAAATTTATTTTCAACATAAACTGACAAAACTTTTAACTTTTTTGCAGGAGAATGTACAGCTGTAGCGAATTATATTTATTTGTTAAGAGATGAAGGTGGCTAATGTGGCTAGCGGACACGGTAATATTCCGGAAGAGGTTATCGAAAGCGTGCTGGCGCGGCATGATATTGTCGATACAGTCGGTAAGGTTGTCCATTTGTCCAAGCAGGGGAAATATTTATGGGGCCTCTGCCCGTTCCATTCGGAGAAATCCCCTTCCTTCACCGTCACCCCTGACCGGGGAGTTTTTCATTGCTTTGGCTGCGGTATGGGCGGAAATGCCATCAAGTTCAGGATGGAGATCGAAGGATTATCCTTTCCCGAAGCAGTCAGAATAATGGCGGAAGAAAGTGATATACCCGTGCCCGAGGGCAGAGGGGGAGCGCTCGCTCCACCCGATCCAGAGCGGGACCGGCTGATTCAGGCGTATGATTTATCGGCGAAGTATTATCATTATCTGCTGAAGAACACGGAATACGGCACAGCCGCCATGGATTATTTAAGAACCCGGGGTTTCAGCGATAGAATGATTGACCAGTTTCAAATTGGCTATGCGCCGGACCGTTGGGATACACTGCTGCAGTTTCTGGAGAAACGGAGCTTTGATCTCGCCGAGATGGAGAAGGGCGGACTGCTGTCTGCCCGGGGGGAAGGCAAGGGTTATCTGGACCGTTTCCGCGGCCGGGTCATTTTTCCGATTGCTAACCGCATGGGCAAGACCATCGCCTTTGCCGGAAGAATATTCGGTGAGGGGCAGCCGAAATACCTGAATTCCCCGGAGAGCCGGTTATTCAACAAAAGCCGGATCCTGTACAATTTGCACCAGGCCAAAGCATCCATCCGCAAAACGCGGCAAATCGTCCTGTTCGAGGGATACGGTGATGTCATTTCGGCTTGGGATGCAGGTGTGCATAACGGGGTGGCGACCATGGGTACATCGCTCACCGAGGGCCATGTGGCGCTGATGAAAAGCCTGGGGGATGAGATTGTTCTCTCCTATGACGGAGATAAGGCGGGACAAGCTGCCGCACTTAAGGCCATTCCGCTGCTCGAAGAAAGCGGGCTGAGAGTTAAGGTTGCGCTGCTCCCGAGCGGCCTGGACCCCGATGAATTCATCAACCGGCATGGCGGGGACAGATTCAGGGAACAGGTGATTGACTCCGCCGTATCATCCATAAAATTTAAGCTTATATATCTGAAAAAAAACCATATACTCCTAGAGGAAGACGGCAAAATTGCCTATGTCAAGGAGGCTCTGGAGATTATTGCCGGACTCCATTCTTCGACGGAGCGTGAGGTATATCTGAGGGAAATCGCCTCCGAGCTGGAGCTGTCCTATGACAGCTTGAAGCAGGATTGCAATTTACTTCGGGCGTCCATGCAAAAAAACATTCCCGAAGGGGATAATAACGACAAAAGGTGGAATAATGGTAGGCATAAAAAAGGGCAAGTGCAGACACCTACACTGCTGCCTGCTTACCATGTTGCGGAACGGCGCCTTTTATCACTGATGATTCAAGATCCGGAAGCGGCGGCCTATGTGGGCGAACGCCTTGGGGAAGAGTTCAATATTGATGATCATGCGGCAATTGCCGCTTATCTATATGCCTATTATGCGCAAGGCAAACCACCCGGCATCAGCCGGTTTCTATCATCGCTTCAGGATGACCGTCTGGAGAAGACTGCTACGGCGATCTCCATGATGGATACCCCTCCGGACTGGAATACCCAGGTTCTGGACGATTGTATTCGTGAAGTGCAGAAGTATCCTCTGCAGCGCAAAATAGAACCCAAGCGTGAAGAGATGATTCAGGCGGAAAAATCCGGTGACTTTTTGCGTGCAGCACAAATAGCAAGTGAAATTTTAGCCCTAGAGAGACAATGAGACATTGACAGGATGTACCTAGGGAGGAGGGAGTCGAATTATGGCGAACGATCAGCATACTGAACTGGAAGCGGAATTTACTCTGGATCAGGTTAAGGACCAGCTTATTGATCATGGTAAGAAAAGATCATCATTGAACTACAAAGATATTATGGAGAAATTATCGCCGTTTGATCAAGACCCCGAGCAGATGGAGGAATTCTACGAGCAGCTGAGCGATCTGGGGATCGAAGTTGTGAATGAGAATGATGAAGAGGTCAACAGCCTCCGGCCAAGTGAGGATAATGAGGACAAAGACAGCGATGATTTCAGCTTCGACGATGATCTGTCGCTGCCTCCGGGCATCAAGATCAACGACCCCGTCCGGATGTATCTGAAGGAAATCGGGCGTGTTCCGCTGTTATCGGCTGACGATGAAGTGGAACTGGCAATGAGAATCAAGAATGGTGACGAGGAAGCGAAGCGGAGACTTGCTGAAGCGAACCTGCGGCTCGTAGTCAGTATCGCCAAACGTTATGTCGGACGCGGCATGCTGTTCCTGGACTTGATTCAGGAAGGCAACATGGGTCTGATCAAGGCCGTTGAGAAATTTGACCACAATAAAGGCTTCAAATTCAGTACCTATGCTACCTGGTGGATTCGTCAGGCGATTACCCGCGCGATTGCCGACCAGGCACGTACGATCCGTATTCCTGTGCACATGGTGGAAACCATCAACAAATTGATCCGGGTCTCCCGCCAATTGCTGCAGGAGCTGGGACGTGAGCCTTCGCCGGAAGAGATAGCGGCTGAGATGGAACTGACCGTTGAGAAGGTTCGGGAAATCATGAAGATTGCCCAAGAGCCGGTATCACTGGAAACACCAATCGGTGAGGAAGATGATTCGCATCTGGGAGATTTCATTGAGGATCAGGAGGCGCTTGCGCCTGCGGATGCAGCGGCTTATGAGCTGCTGAAGGAACAGCTGGAGGATGTGCTGGACACGCTCACCGAGCGTGAAGAGAACGTGCTTCGCCTGCGCTTCGGACTGGATGACGGACGGACGAGAACCCTCGAAGAAGTGGGTAAGGTGTTCGGTGTTACCCGCGAGCGTATCCGCCAGATTGAAGCCAAAGCACTGCGCAAGCTGCGTCACCCGAGCCGCAGTAAGCGGTTGAAGGATTTCCTCGAATAGACGTATAAGGCCGGACCTTCTGCTGCACGGTGGCAGGAGGTCCTTTGTGTATATTCTGGGGGTCCCCGCAAAGTACCTGAGTCATCATCGAAGCTAAAGCCCCACTGTGTGGGGGTTATGTAACAGGTCAGAGGCAGGATCTGGAAAGAGGGATGAGCCGTTGAATTTGGAGAAACGTGACACTATTTTAAGAGAAATTCAGTACTGGAGAAGAAGCAAGCTGCTGCCGGAGCAATATTGTGACTTCCTGACCAACCTGTATGATGATCAAGCAGAAATTAAGGATAGCAATCCGGTGTCGCTGCGGAATCTCCAACAGGGAAGCATCAAAATATGGCTGTTTGGTTTTGGAATAATTTCCTTGATTTTCTTGATTAGTCTTTATTTTAGCGTTTTTCCCTGGCCTTTGCAACTTGCCACGGCGCTCTGTGTATTAATTGTATGTTATGGCTATTCTGCTATTTATCAGGACCGCAACAAGATGATCAGTCTGGTGCTGGCAGGAATCGGCAGCGTGTTAACCCTTGGGTTCGGGCTATGGTTAATTGCTCTGCATGATCTGGATCCGGACTTTTGGAGACCTTTGCTGATTGCAGCCTGCGGTCTTCTATGGTGTGTACTTGGCTTCTTTTTGCGTATCGGACTCCTTCATTTTTGCGGTTTTGCCTTTTGGGCCCTGCTGTACGCGGGATTCTTCGGCCAGGCGAGGCCGGATGCTTCCATTCTCATGCTGGAACTGCTCTGGCTTCCGCTCTGTGTGCTGATGATCTGGCTCAGCTGGCTTTTGTATCACCGGGTTAGCGGGGTCTCGGGTGTGTACCTGGGCGTCGGCGTTTCACTCTGGCTGATGCCGGAAATCGATGCGCTGTGGCTCAGATCGGGATTCCCGGAATGGACTTCGCTTGTATTAATACTGAAGATCGCTGTTGGCTTAGCGCTGCTGTTCATCTTCAGAAAAAAATGGATAACGTGGGTGGCCTCATGAATAACGTAAACAACGTAAAATTATCAGACCGGCTTCAGCGATTGCTGGAGCAGGTGCCGGAAGGAAGCAGGCTTGCTGATATTGGTTCAGATCACGCCTTGCTGCCTGTTGCTGCAGTGATGAGCGGGCGTGTGCCGTCGGCAATTGCCGGGGAAGTGAACCTGGGACCGTATGAAGCAGCAGGCAGAGGTGTAGCCGAAGCAGGCCTCAGCAAGCAGATTGCTGTACGGCGTGGAGACGGACTGGAAGTGCTGGAGCCGGGGGAAGCAGACTGCATCACAATTGCCGGCATGGGCGGATCGCTAATCGCTGCTATTCTTGAACGCGGCCGGCAACTGGGGAAGCTGGCAGGGGTGAAGACACTTGCGCTGCAGCCCAATGTGGGCGAGGATATTCTGCGCCGCTGGCTGCTTGGTAACGGCTGGGTGCTGATCTCGGAGCATATTTTGGAGGAAGACGGCAAAACTTATGAGATCCTGACAGCGGTCCCTGAAGGCACTGAAGCTGGCCGGACGAATGAACAGCTGTACCGGGAACAAACGCTCGCCGGCGGCAAGGTGGCCCTTGATCAGGGTCTGCTGCTGCAGATGGGCCCTTGGCTGCTGCAAGCGCCGAATGAAGTGTTCATGGCGAAGTGGCAGGGGGAAATCTCTAAGCTGGAAGGTATCCTGACCTCATTATCGCGTTCGGAGCTGGAGGCGGCAGAAGAGAAGCGCAGTAAGATCAGCGCACAGATCAAGCAGATAGCGGAGGTGCTGGAATGTTTGCCAAAGGACAGACTGTAATAGGATATATGGAGCAGCTTGCACCGAAGCATCTGGCGGAGGAATGGGATAATGTCGGGCTTCAACTGGGCAGTCTGCAGAAAGAGATCACAGGCGTGCTGGTCGCGCTGGATGTTAACGACAGTGTCGTGGACGAAGCGATTGCCCAGGGCTGCAATCTGATCATCGCACATCACGCGATTATTTTCCGGCCGGTCAAAGGCATTCTTACAGATACTCCCATGGGCCGGCTGTATGAGAAGCTGATCAAAAACGACATTGCCGTCTATATCAGCCATACCAATCTGGATGTGGCGGAAGGCGGAATGAACGACTGGATGGCGGAAGCGCTGGGGATTGAGAACGGTGCACCGATCAAGGATATTCATACGGAGCAATTGTCCAAGCTCGTTGTATTTGTGCCGAAGGATCACCATCAGAAGGTGCTGGATGCGATTCTGAATGCCGGTGCGGGCTGGATCGGCAATTACAGCCATTGCAGCTTCAACATTGAAGGCTATGGCACCTTCATTCCGCAGGAAGGGACAGACCCTTATATCGGCAAGCAAGGCAAGCTGGAGCGGGCTGAAGAGATCCGCATTGAGACCATTGTGCCGCATCCGATCCGGAACAAAGTTGTGCAGGCGATGCTGAAGGCTCATCCGTATGAAGAGGTGGCTTATGATCTCTATTCCATGGACCTCAAGGGCCGCAGCCTCGGCCTCGGAAGAGTGGGTAAGCTTAAGGAGCCGACCACGCTGGGAGAGTTCGTGGAGACCGTTAAGAGCGGTCTGGATGTCGGCCATGTGCGGGTTGTCGGCGATCTGAACCGTCCTATCCGCAAGGCAGCTGTGATGGGCGGGTCCGGTGCCAAGTATTACAGCAGTGCCATCTTCAAAGGAGCGGATGTGCTGGTGACCGGTGATATCGATTACCATACGGCTCAGGATGCACACCTGGCAGGCATTGCACTGATCGATCCCGGGCATAACGCGGAGAAGATCATGAAGGAGAAAGTAGCGGAATTTCTTGCCGGTAAGCTGACGGAGCATAAGTGCAGTACTGTGGTGCATGCCTCCAAGCTGAACACCGAGCCTTTTAATTTCCTCTAAGCTTGCTGGGCTGCAATTATTTACACTTGTGTCCGCTGGTCCAAGTCTGTATAATATACAATGTTGTTCCGGAAAGTTTGACAGACAATCGCCGGTGTGCGTGAGAACGCCGCGGGAGGAAAGTCCGGGCTCCATAAGGCAGGATGCTGGATAACGTCCAGTCGGCGCGAGCCGAAGGATAGTGCCACAGAAATGGACCGCCGATGGCTGCTTTCGGGCAGCACAGGCAAGGATGGAACCGAGGTGTAAGAGACCCCGAGGAACGCTGGTGACTTCGTTCCTGGTAAACCCCATCTGGAGCAAGACCTAATGAGACGCAGCGTCTTCCCTAACCGGAAGAAGCAGCCTTCGCCTGAGGCGTGTCTAGGTTGGTCGCTGGAGCTGTGCAGTAATGTATGGCCTAGATAGATGATTGTCGCTTATGGTGGGAGGGTAGTTCCCGTTTGAACCACAACGAGCACAGAACCCGGCTTACGGCAAACTTTCCTAACTGACAACGAATAAGCACTGTGCGGTAACTCAATACACATACAGACATTAAGACGGCGGCCTCCTCAGGGGGCCGCCTTTTGTATACAGTTACAGGTAACATCCGGGGGAAGGCTACATAGGAAGCAAACGCTCCTCATACCGGGACATGGCTGTCTCCAGCCGCTGCACCGCAAGCGGCAACAGCTCCGGCCGCGTATGGGTGAAGTTGAGGCGCATCGCATTCTTCAGCGGCCGGGCGGAGTAGAATACCTCGCCGGGAACGAAGGCGACGCCTTGCTCTACGGCGAGCGGGAGCAGCTCAGCGGTATGGATGCGGCCGGGCAGGGTCAGCCACAGGAACATGCCGCCGCGCGGCTCAAGGAAGCTGGCCCCCTCCCAGTTCCGCGAGGAGAGCTCAGCCGAGAGCAGCTTCATCCGTGACTGATATTCACGGGAGATCACTCGGATATGGCCCTCAAGGTCAAAACTCTGTAGAAGCTCATGCAGAGCGCGCTGATCAATGGCGCTGGAATGCAGATCGGCAGCCTGCTTGGCTTTGGCAACGACACGAATCAGTTCCAGGGGCCCGGTGATCCAGCCGGTGCGCAGTCCGGGTGCAACGATTTTGGAGAACGTACCAGTGTAGACCACACAGGAATCCCCGTCCATACTTCTGTCAATGGCGGCGAGCGCAGGCGGATATGCTCCCGGTGTCTCGTCGAAGGCAATCTCGCCGTACGGATTGTCCTCCAATATCAGCACACCGTATTTCCTGCATAGCCCTACAACTTGTTCACGGCGTTCTTTGCTCCAGGTCGCACCTGAGGGATTGTTGAACGTAGGGACGGCATACAGGAGCTTAGGCCGGTGCGTACGGAGCTGTTCTTCGAGATGCTCAGGCAGCATGCCATGTTCATCGCTGTCCACTACGCGGATGTCTGCGCGGTACGAGCCCAGCACCTGCAGGGCAGCCAGGTAAGTCGGGGCTTCCACCAGTACGGCATCACCCGGATCAATAAGTATTCTGCAGAGCAAATCTATAGCCTGCTGGGAACCGGTGGTGAGGAGCATTTCCTGTGCGGACACCTGAATGCCCTGCTGTCCCAATCTTGCAGCGACCGCTTCACGCAACGGAAGGTATCCCTCGGTTAAGCCGTATTGCAGCGCTGAAACATCGCTGGAGAGTACGCGGCTATAGGCATCGCGGACAGCCTCTACAGGGAACAGCTCCTCAGCAGGCAGGCCGCCCGCCAGCGAGATAATATCTTTGCCCTGCGTAATTTTGAGAATGTCACGAACAGCTGAGGACCCCAGGTGGTTCGTCATCTCAGCATAATTGATCTTCATGGTTCATGCTCCCCGCTAATCTGAATTTTGTTGTATCATAACGGTATAGCAGTATAACAGTAAAGCGTTAAATATAACAGTGAGGGGGAAACGGGATGCGTATTGATTTACTCCGAAGCGGCACTAAATCTCTGCCGCAGCAGATCAGTGAGACAATCGCCCAGCGGATCACTTCCGGACTTCTCCAGCCGGGGAGTAAGCTGCCTTCCGTAAGAGGTCTGGCCTCCTCCTTGAAGGTAAGCCAGGTAACCGTCAGCAAGGCTTATGCTGATCTGGAAACCCGCGGCCATATTGTCTGCAGCCAGGGCAAAGGCTGTTATGTAGCGGAGCGGCAGCGGAATTTGCCCGATACTTCAGCCGGATGGCAGGACAGTTATGACGACTACCTGCCGCGGGCACAGCTGTGGCGCAACTTCAATTATTCGGAAGTGAAGTATCCCTTCCATCTGGCAGCAATACACAGCAGCCTCCTTCCGCTTGAACCGATTGGCGCCACTATGGCGGCTCTGGTACAAGAAGAGCCGGAGCTGATGGCCTCCTACGGGAATTTCCAGGGGGATCAGGAGCTGCGGGAGGTGATGCGCAGGCATCTGCAGAGCCGGGGCATAGCGATTGGGTCCAATGACTTAATGATTACCAGCGGTTCGCAGCAGGGAATCGATCTGGTGGCCCGGACCTTTGTCGGTCCCGGGGACACCGTCTATCTGGAGGCACCCAGCTATACGGGGGCCATTGATGTTTTTGCCGGACGGGGGGCAGAGATGATCTTCGTTCCGATGGATGAGCAAGGGATGCGGGTGGACCGGCTTACTGCAATGTGTGACCGCAGACCGCCGAAGCTCATCTATACGAACCCTACCTTTCAGAATCCCAGCGGCGCTACGATGAGCATAACAAGAAGACAGCGGCTGCTGGAGCTTGCCCGCAGTTACCGCTGTCTCATTGTGGAGGATGATCCGTTCAGTGATTTGTATTTCCATCAGCCGCCCCCGCCGTCGATCAAATCGATGGATGGCGCCGGGCATGTAGTCTATATGAAGAGCTTCAGCAAAGTGCTCGCGCCCGGATGCCGGATCGCCTGCGTTGCCGCTGAAGGCAATATCCTGTCCAGGCTGATTGCCGCCAAGTCGTCGAGTGACCTGGGCAGTCCGCTGCTGACCCAGCGCGCGGTATTGCCGTTCATCGACCGTAGGTATGAGGCTTACGCGGCGAAGCTGCGGACCGCCCTGCGCCTTCGCAAGGAAGCGGCGGCGATGCTTCTGAAGCAGTATGCCCCGGCCGGAGTCAGCTGGACGCTGCCTGAGGGCGGCCTGAACCTATGGCTGCAGCTGCCCGAATCCCCCGGGATTGACAAGCTGCACGCGCTGGCTGATCAGGAAGGGATATCCTTCCTACCCGGAGATGTCTGCTATGCCGGAGATACGCCTTCCCGCCATATCCGGCTCTGTTATTCGCAGCTTACGCAAGAAGACATGGAGCGCGGGCTCAGACAGTTCCTGCACCTGCTGGACCGGCATCTGCATTCAATCCGCCAATAAGCCTTCCCGCGTCAGGCCAGGCGGACAAGCGCCTAACTCATTGCATGGATTTAAGCTGTTTACCGACATGCTGGGGGAATAACTGCAGGGGAACCTGACCTCCGCCGGCAGCCTGCAGTGTCTTGTAGATATCTACCTGACCCCAGCCATAGTATTTATCATGTCCGGCATCACCCAGATCCACCGCATTTGAGGTCAGCAGCTCGGTTACTTCCTTATTGGTCAGCTCGGGGTTCAGCGAGCGTACCAGCCCGGCGAGCGCTGCCACATGAGGGCTGGCCATCGAGGTGCCGGATAATGCCGCATACTGATTATCAGGATAGGTGCTGGCGATACTCTCCCCGGGTGCAGCCACATCGATATAATCCCCGTAATTGGAGAAAGACGCTCTTCCTCCGGTGGAATTGGTTGCGGCCACGGCAATTACCTCCTCATAGGCGGCAGGGTAGCCCGGCCGTTCGGTATTGTCATTGCCGGAAGCGGAGACAATGACAACGTCGCGGTCATAGGCATATTTGATGGCATCATGCAGGAACTGGGAGTCGGCATAATTGCCCAGGCTGAGATTAATCACTTTGGCGCCATGGTCGGCAGCCCAGATAATGCCTTCGGCAACGGAATAAGTGGTGCCAGCCCCGGAGTTGTCGAGCGCTTTTACCGGAAGGATCTTGTTATACCAGCTGATGCCGGCCACACCTTCCTCATTATTGGTCAATGCTCCGATAATGCCTGAGACATGCGTGCCATGCCCGACATCATCATCCGGCGCTCCACCGTTAGTTATCGCATTATATCCGGCCAGCAGCTGGCCCTGCAGATCGGGATGGTCCGCCTGAACTCCGGTATCTACCACGGCTACAACGACTTCCTTGCTGCCTTTGGACAGATTCCAGCCCAGCTCTGTTTCAATGGCCGGCAGATTCCACTGATAGGTGGAGAAGAGCAGATCATTAGGCGTTATAACATTGGCTCCTGTATTTTCGCTCACAGTATCATTGGTTAAATACATATAGTGAGGCTCGGAATATTGCGGGTGCCATTTATAAGCGAAGTAGGTTTTGAGCTGGGAATAGTTCATCTTCTCTGAGCGGAAAATATAGGCATACCCCAGCTTACGCGGCTCCTTGCACTGAATATCTGCGGCAATGGTCTGGAGCTGGCCTGCTGTAGGATGCCCGCTCCGGAACCGGACGACGATCTCGTTCTCGTAGTAGTGGCTGGCATTCTCGTTGTCATGGCCTGTCTTGACAGTGAGGTCCTTCAGCGTATCGGCATGAACGGATTCTACGCGGTACTTGCCTTCCTTAGGATAAGGGATCAGACGGAGATTCTTTAGCTGGTGCTGGGCTACCCGGTCAAGGATCTTCTGATTGATCAGGGCAATGACACCGAGCTGGCCCTCCTGGTCACGCTGTGCCACGAAATAATATTTCTTGCTGCCGATTACAAAAGACGGGGACTCATAGGCTTGATGCCCCTTGATGGCCGACTTGGCTGTGTTCAGGTATTTGAGCAGCTGCTTGTTCTCCTGGTCCGTTCCTTCCGGAAGAGAGGATTTATAGGTAGTTGTCTTCTGCGTGCGGAAATCAATCAGCATCAGCATGGTGATATGACCGTGTCCCTGCTGTAAGTTCCTGGCATATGCTGAGATATCCTCAGGCGAAGCGCCGTGGGTATCCGAGAGCATAGTTCTAAGATGTTTGCTTACATCCACGCGGTTCAGGCGGTCAGTAGCACTCACATCCTGTACCAGGGCTGTTTTCTTGATGGTTTTCTCCTGAGAGGGATTCGGCACAGAGGCTTGTCTGAGGGTACCGTTTATGGCGCTGTCTTCCGGCCGCAGGGCAAAAGTAAGCAGCACCACCGTCAGCGCAGCAGTGACCAGACCGGCGACGGTTAAATTTTTTCGTGACATGGTTTCCGCTCCTTCCTGGCATTGTAATACCTGTTAGGTTTAGAAGAGAGGGCCGGTTTTATGCATCGGAGAAAAGGATACCGCCGTACAGGGTTTTATGTTAATATCAGAAAATAAGCGCTTTCCGGGGCTTGTATCCGGTCTGCCGGACCGGGATGACTCTCCTCACCTGCGGTGGGTGGAGACCGGTGAAGTTTTGTGATACTATCAAGATAGAACTACTCGAAATGATTATGTCGTAACGACTACAAAGCAAGGACTAATAAGGGGGAGCAATCGCCATGTCAGCAGCTAATGTGCAGAAATTGTGTGAATCGACGAGAGAAAAACTTAAATCCGTAATCGGAAAAATGGAACTGTTCCTGAACGAGCATGCGCTTCCGCAACTGGTTGCCGAAGAGGATGAAGAAACACTGCATTTCTATCAAGGGTTCTTGTCCGATCTCCGCCATCTGCTGGTGTTCTCGGAGATGTCTTATGAGAAGCTTGGGGTTGCTCTGCGCCGCGCCACTTTTGATGAAGCCTTCGCGCAAAAAGCGCTATATAATGTATATCATTTTGGAGTGAACAACTTCTTCTATCCTAAGAACGAAAGCTACTCCGAAGATGGACGCTATGCCTACACAGGTCAGGATGCGATCCGTTTCCGCAAGAAGCCGGTCCGTCCGGCACGCGATATTATTATGGAGATTACCAAGGTCTATGAAGAGCTGCGTGATGATCTGGCTTATTATGAGAACGATTATTTAACGGAGAAACGGATGCAGAATCAGGTGTAATACCGGAGCTGCCGGTTTCAGGTAAAGGACCGGGTTTGTCATGAGCAACATGACAGCCCGGTCTTTTTTGCGTGCACAATTGGATGTACATATGAACGGCTCCATTCATCAGCTGGAAACCATTCAGCCGCATAGCCGTAAAGCGGAGAGGACATAATGAAGCCGAGGTGATCATTATGACAAACGCAAAACCGCTTGTGAGATGCAGTGTGAGCAACTGTCATTATTGGGGAGAACAGAACCTGTGCCGTGCCGAAGAAATTGTTATTGAAATTGACAAGCATGCAGGCAGCCATTTCAAGGAAGAATATGCTGAAGAGCTGACGGCAAATAATCATCATGACCATGCCGGAACTTCATCCGCAACCTGTTGTCTGACGTTCAAGCCGAACGCCTAGAGGAGGCCCTTATGGACAATCAGAATGATGAACCCAAAGTGGACCGTTCGGAACGCAGGAAAATTATTTTGCGTCCGCGCAGAGTGGATTATCCCCGCCGGGACAGAAGTCATAACGAGGAATATGCTGCTGAAATCAGTCCGCTTCCCGTGCAGGTCCATAGTACCTCCAACAGGGAAACAGAACGTACAACCGGCAGTGTAAAGGAAAGCGATGAACGGACAATCGGCTATATTGGCCTCGGATTTGGTGTGGTTTCCTTATTTATCTGGTCAATAATTATGGGGCCTATTGCTGCAGTGCTCGGGTATTATGCCTATGCCAGGGGGCAAAAAACTGCTGGCGCCTGGTCCATGGGACTGGGAATTGTCTCTACCTTAAGTTATTTTGTCTTAATTCCTTTTGCCCGTTAGAGTAAGCTGCATGCAGAAATTTGATTTCAAAACAGGCTTTCAGACCTAACTATGCGGGTCTGAGGTCTGTTTTTTCTGTTTGGCATATAGTAATTACTGCAAATAAATTGTAAAATAAAGCCGTATTTCAAATTTAAATAGAATGCTTTATTTTGTTTATATAGATTTATGATGAAAGAGGGAATGGGAGCATGGCAATCGACCCCGCTGCAGCAAGCGGAACCGGGCAACTGAAATGGGTTGATCTGAGGAGTTCAAGCATGAAGGGCGGAAGCGGCAAGGTTTCATCCGGAGTAACAGGTTCTTCGGCAGCGGAATTCGCGGCTTTACTACAGCAGGCGGCCCTGCAATCCGCAACCGGCGGCAGCAGCGGAAGCACTTTAACCTCACTCACGGATGCTTCTTCACTAAGTAATCTGCTCTGGCAGCAGCTTGGTGGAACAGCTGAAACGTATGACGGCATTTCCGGGGAAATAACGCACACGGTGCCGACAGATTACGAAGAGCTGATCCAGACGGCCAGCGCGAAATATGGCGTTCCTGTTGATTTGATCAAGGCTGTAATTGATACGGAATCCTCGTTTAATCCTAATGTTGTTTCTTCTGCAGGGGCCAAAGGGCTGATGCAATTAATGGATGGAACGGCGAACGGTCTGGGTGTCTCCGATCCCTTTGACCCGGCCCAGAGCATTGACGGAGGCGTACGCTACCTTTCTTACCAGCTCAAACGTTACAATGGCGAGGAGAATATGGCACTGGCCGCTTATAATGCCGGACCAGGCCGCGTTAATAAGCTTGGCGTCAGCAACGATGCCGAACTGATGGCTAATCTCTCAGAGCTTCCGAAGGAAACTCAGGCCTATATTGCCAAAATAGAACGCGCCCGCGCGCAATACGCGTTATAATATAAAGGATCAAACGGAATCTGCATCCAGCCGCTCCGGCGGCAGCAGCCCGTTTGATCCTTTTTGCAACATATAAATAAAGAATGAATTTTGCTATACTTATTCTTTCTTGCTGAAAGGCTACCATCCAATAAAGGACGGCGTAGCTGTATATGCTTGGCAGAATGGGAATGCTGAAACGATAAGCAAAGGAGAACGCCGATATATGCTGTATTGGGATTATGCCGCTGCTGCTCCGCCGTATGAGGAGGTAGTGCAGACTATGGAACAAGTCATGAGGCAGCACTTTGCCAATCCCTCATCTCTGCACCGTGCGGGGGCGGAGGCGGACAAGCTGATCAAGCGTGCGCGGGAAGTGTGTGCGGCAGCGCTTGGCGTGCAGCCGCAGGAGATAGTGTTTACCTCTGGAGCTACTGAGAGCAATAACCTGGCAATCAAAGGGGCGGCGCTGCAATATCAGGGCAGAGGCCGACATATAATAACTACCGAGCTGGAGCATCCTTCAGTCTATGAGAGCTGTCTTCAGCTGCAGCAGCTTGGCTGGGAGATTACCTTTATTGCACCGGACAGCTCCGGAGTCGTCGAACCCTCGCGGGTTGCAGCTGCGGTCCGGCCGGATACCGTACTGGTCAGTGTAATGCATGTGAATAATGAGATTGGCACGGTGCAGCCGCTGCGTGAGATCGGACGGCAGGTCAAGGCGGTGAACCGCCGGACACTGTTTCATGTCGATGGGGTGCAGGGCTATGGCAAGCTGGAGACCCGGCTGAAGGAATGGCAGGCGGATCTGTACAGCTTGTCAGCGCACAAAATCCGCGGCCCGCGCGGAACAGGAATCCTGTATGTACGGGAAGGCGTAACCTTGTTCCCTCTGCTTACCGGAGGTTCACAGGAGATGGGCAACCGCGCCGGAACAGAGAATGTGCCGAATATTGTAGCCACAGCTAAGGCGGTGCGCATGAGCGGCGAACGGCGGCAGGAATTCACCCGCCGGATTACGCCGCTAAAAAAACAGCTGGAGGATTATATATCCGGAATTCCGGAGCTTGTGCTGAACAGCAGCGGAGACGGGGCGCCTCATATTGTCCATTTCTCTTACCCCGGAATGAAGGGGGAGGTTATGGCCAGGAAGCTGGAGGAACTGGGAATGGCTGTTGCCACCCGCTCCGCCTGTTCGTCACGGCTGGCCGAACCGAGCCGGGTGCTGCTGTCCATCAGGAGAGACCGGGCTGCTGCGCTTGGCGGCATCCGTATCAGTCTGGGTGACAGCCATACGAAGCAGGAGGTGCAGCAGCTGGAGCAGGCGCTGCTTGCCGCTGTCCAGTCTTTGAAGATTGCTGAAGGAGGCGTGAAATAACAAATGACAATTATAGAGTCAGACCACGGAGCAAACGCTGCGGGGATTGGAAGCAGCATTGAATATGCGGATATGCTTCTGCTGCGCTTTGGAGAATTTATCTTAAAAGGAAAAAACCGCAGCCGGTTCGAAAAAACAGTGCTCCGTCATGTGAAGGAGATGGTTAAACCCTATCCCGGTGTGGTGCTCAGCAAAGAATTCGGGCGGATATATGTCGAACTGAACGGTGAGCCGGCGGGAGAGTTAACGGATGCACTGAAGAATGTATTCGGCATTGCTTCAATTAGCCCGGTGAAGGTGTCCCGGTCGGAATTTGAAGAGATTCTTGCAGCCAGCAGGACATTCCTGAATATTATTGCCCCGGCAGCAGGAACGACCTTCAAGGTTAGTGCCCGCCGGGTATGGAAGGGATTTCCATATGGCTCCATTGAGATGGGCAAGCTTATTGCCACTCCTCTGCTGCAGGGATATCCCGGGCTGCTTGTGGATGTGAAATCTCCGCAGATGGAGCTGAGAATTGAGATTCGTGAAGGGCATACCTATATTTTCTGCGAGAATATTGCCGGTGTCGGCGGGTTCCCGCTCGGTACGAACGGCAAAGCAATGCTGCTGCTGTCCGGCGGCATTGACAGCCCGGTTGCGGGCTGGTCATCCATGCGCAGAGGACTTGAAGTGGAATGTGTCCATTTCTACAGCTACCCGTATACCAGCGAGCTTGCCCGTCAGAAGGTTGTAGATCTGACGCGGGTACTGTCGCGTTATGCCGGAGTGATCAAGCTCCACCTGGTTCCGTTCACGGAGGTCCAGACCTCCTTTACCGGAATTGGCCAGGATAATCTGATTATTACACTAATGCGCCGGGCCATGCTGCGGATTGCCACCGCTCTCGCTGAACGCGAAGGGGCGCTGGCCCTGATCACCGGTGACAGTCTGGGGCAGGTCGCCAGCCAGACGCTGCCAAGCATGAATGTCATTGGCCGTGCCACTGAGCTGCCGCTGCTGCGTCCGCTGGTGATGATGGATAAGAGTGAGATTGTCGGAATCTCCCAGAGTATCGGCACCTATGACTTGTCCATCCTTCCTTATGAAGATTGCTGTACGCTGTTCGTGCCCAAGTCTCCGACGACGAATCCGAACATGCGGATTGTGGACAAGATTGAAGCCACGCTGCCCGGGTACCAGACACTCCTGGAAGCGGCGGTTGCCGGAACAGAGACGGTATCGATTACACCATACGGTGATGAGAAGCCGAGCGATGTGATCCCTGTACAGGCAGGTTTACAGGAAGAATGGTTCTAGAATAGCTGAAGAAGAGGTGCCCTGCAGCCGGTAATACTGGTTGGCCGGGGAACCTCTTTCTGATATATGGCGGTATATGCATTACCGGGTAGAATTGCCGCTATGCGGAATCCTGCCCTGTGCGCGGTGGCGCTGCCAGAGGCCGGCGGCAAGGATGCCTGCAATCACCAGAGCAATAAACAGATAATGGAGCAGCGGCTGCTGTTCGAAGAAGGGGGCAATCCGCTTCTCACTGGTAATCATACTTGCGGCCGTGAACCCAAGCACGGCTGAGCCGATATAGATGATCCAGGAATATCTATTGATCAGCTTGATGAACAGCGTGCTGCCCCAGACCACAATCGGCACACTGATCAGCAGCCCGAGCACCACAAGCGTAATATTGTGTTTGGCTGCCCCGGCGATCGCGATAACATTATCCAGCCCCATCGCCGCATCTGCGACAATGATCGTCCGTACGGCCGACCACAGTGTTCCTCCGGCCTGTATGTCCGTGTCCTCCGTATTCCCCCCCGTCAGCAGCCTGTAGGCGATCATAATAAGCAGCAGTCCGCCGAATAGCAGCAGCCAGGGCACTTTGAGCAGCCACACGACAAGGATCGTCGCGATAATCCGCAGTACCACGGCGCCCCCTGTGCCCAGCAGAATTGCCTTCTTCTGCGAACTTCCCTGCAGGTTCCGCGCGGCCAGGCCGATCACTATGGCATTATCACCGGCCAGAATCAGATCGAGGAAGACAATATTCAGCAGGGATAGTATGAAATCCGTAACGGATGGATTCAATAGGGGTCACTCCTCGAATTTGTTTGGAAGATATACGGGCTTTTTTGACATACGGCAGGCAGGCTATAATTTTGTATACGCTGAAACAGCCCCGCTCATGCGTAGTTTCTAAAAAAGCAGGACAGGATGCATAGCTTGTCACCCTGAGGCATACATGTATTTACATGGAGTTCAGGGAGGTTGAAAAGAATGGATTCTTTATTGCTGCTGGGTGAAATACTGATGATCAATCTGGTGCTGAGCGGAGACAACGCGATGGTCATTGCGATGGCCAGCAAGAATCTCCCGGAGAAGCACCGCAGGCAAGCGGTATGGTGGGGAGCTGCAGGGGCAGTGGGTCTGCGCTGCATCCTGACTTTTGCCGCAGTGCTGCTGCTCAAAATTCCTTATATTGAAGCCGGAGGCGCGATACTGCTGCTCTGGATCTCCTTTAAGCTGCTGCTGGAGGAGGAGGGGGAACTTAAGATTGAGGGGAGCTCCAGTGTATGGAAGTCGGTACGCACCATTCTGCTCGCCGATTTCATCATGAGTCTGGACAATGTGCTGGCGATTGCAGGCTTGGCCAAAGGAGATCTGGCACTCATCGTAATCGGGATTGCCATCAGCATTCCGATTGTGGTCTGGGGAAGCGGCATCATCGTGGGCTGGCTGCACCGTTTCCCGGTGCTGGTCTTCATCGGAGCCTATATTCTGGCGTATACGGCCGGTAATATGCTGCTGCAGGATGCTAAATTTGGTGCGGTCATTTCCTTCATGCTGCCTACATTCCACTCCATGCTGCCGATGGTGCTGGGGATTCTTGTCGTAGTAACAGGTATGCTTAAGCGGAGGATGGTATCTGCAGGATAAGAAGCGGCAATACTAGAGGCTGTGCCAAAAGCTGGAAAGCTTTGGTGCAGCTTTTTTGTGCAATTCCCCCGAATACACGAAGAATGATGGTGTTTTAATTATTTTTCAGATAAAATATAAAATGACGAGGGTCAGAGAAAAGACGCGAATTTTGAAGGGATGGGTGAAAGATGTCTTCCAAAAACGACATGAAACTGGGTGTGTTCATCGCCGCCGCCGGCATTGTGATTCTGTTCGGGAAGCTGGGGGTGTTCGGATTTCTTGGACATGCCTTGTGGCCGCTCGTAATTCTGGTTCCGGGCCTGTTCCTGCATGTGCTCTTCTTCACCCGCCGTGCTTCTGCATCTGTATTGATACCTGCGGGCATATTAACGGTATACGGTCTGCTATTTGGACTATGCAATACATGGGGCTGGGACCTGATGAGGCATTTGTGGCCTATCCTGCTGCTGGGCATTGCGGTCGGACTTTATGAATATTCGCTGTATTCTTCAGCCAGAACCAGAGGACTGACAACAACCGCTGTTATCCTTGGGCTGCTAAGCATTGTGTTGTTCATCTTCACCCTGCTCGGGACCGGAGCCTTGTATCTGCTGGGTGCCGTTCTGGTTGCCGCAGGCCTCTGGCTGATGCTGGGCCGGGGCAGACCGGGCGGGCGCAAGAAGTGGAACGGCGGCTGGTAAGACAGCCAGGCAAACGGCACAGACTGAGGGAATGGGCACCGCTGAATGTAACGCAAGGCAAAATTAGAAAAATTAAACGAAGTTGGTAACGTTTTTTTCAGAAAAAGACTTGCTTTTCATGGTGCTTTCACGATACTATTAAGGATATGTTGGAGCGTCGGGTTTCTGCCTGGCGCTTCTTTTGTGAGACTGCCGTGACATGCTATAAATTTAAACATTTTTAATTTGATAAATGAGAGGATTTGGATACAAATCATGCATTCAAGAAAAGATATTCGCAATATTGCGATCATTGCCCACGTTGACCATGGTAAAACAACACTCGTCGATCAGCTTCTCCAGCAATCAGGGATTTTCAGCGCGCACGAGCACTTGCAGGAACGGGCCATGGACTCTAACGACCTGGAGCGGGAACGCGGAATCACTATCCTAGCCAAAAATACAGCAATTACCTATAAAGAGTTCCTGATCAACATCGTAGATACCCCTGGACACGCCGATTTCGGCGGTGAAGTAGAACGTATCATGAAGATGGTTGACGGCGTACTGCTGGTTGTGGATGCTTATGAAGGCTGCATGCCGCAGACTAAATTCGTTCTGCGCAAAGCACTGGAGCAGCACCTTACACCTATCGTTGTCGTGAACAAAATTGACCGTCCGGCTGCACGTCCGAAGGAAGTTATTGATGAAGTTCTGGATCTGTTCATTGAGCTTGAAGCCAGTGACGATCAGCTTGAATTCCCGGTTGTATATGCTTCTGCGCTTAACGGCACATCGAGCATGGACCCTGAGAAGCAGGATGAAACGATGCTTGCCCTTTACGAAACCATTGTTGAACATATCCCGGCTCCAACTGAAAAAGTTGAAGAGCCCCTGCAGTTCCTGGTAACTCTGATGGATTACAATGAATACCTTGGCCGTATCGCCATTGGCCGTGTTAACCGCGGTGTAATCAAGCAGGGCCAGTCCGTAACTGTTATCATGCGTGACGGCAAGAGCAAAACAGCGCGTATCGAGAAGCTGTTCGGTTTCCAGGGCCTGAAGCGTGTTGAGACAGAAGAAGCGGGTGCAGGCGACATCGTAGCAATTGCCGGTATCAAAGACATCAACATCGGTGAGACCATTGCCGATCCGCAGCATCCAGAAGCGCTGCCTGTTCTTAAGATCGACGAGCCTACAATGCAAATGACGTTCCTCGTGAACAACAGTCCGTTTGCCGGTAAAGAAGGCAAGTGGGTAACTTCCCGTAAGCTGCGCGAACGTCTGTTCAAAGAGCTGGAAACAGATGTCAGCTTGCGTGTAGATGAAACGGATTCCCCTGATGCATTTGTCGTATCCGGCCGTGGTGAGCTTCACCTGGGTATCCTGATCGAGAATATGCGCCGTGAAGGTTACGAAATGCAGGTTTCCAAGCCTGAAGTTATCGTCAAGGAAATCGACGGAGCCAAGATGGAGCCGCTTGAACGCCTGATGATTGATGTTCCGGAAGAAAGCATGGGCGCTGTTATGGAAAGTCTGGGAACACGCAAAGCAGAAATGGTCAACATGATCAATCATGGTACTGGCCAGGTTCGTCTGGAGTTCCTGATTCCTGCACGTGGCCTGATTGGTTACAACACCTACTTCCTGACCCTGACCCGCGGTTATGGCGTTATGAACCATGCGTTTGACAGCTATGCTCCACTGATTGGCGGACAGGTTGGCGGACGTCACCAAGGCGTACTCGTATCCAGTGAAACCGGCAATACGACTCTATATGGCATGATGGGCGTAGAAGACCGCGGTATTCTCTTCCTGGAACCAGGAACTGAAATTTATGAAGGCATGATCGTAGGTGAGCACACCCGCGATAATGACATCATTGTAAATATCTGCAAGGAAAAACAGCTGACCAACGTTCGTTCTGCAACGAAGGATGAGACTGTTAAAATGAAGACCCCGCGTATGTTCTCTCTGGAAGGCGCGCTTGAATACCTGAATGATGATGAATATTGCGAAATTACACCTAAATCCGTTCGTCTGCGCAAAAAGATCCTGAACAAGGGTGAGCGCGAACGTGTAGAGAAGCAGCGTAAAGCGGCGCAAGCCAGCCAAGCGTAAGCTGTCACCCATTCAAGCCGCCGGATGAAGAATCCGGCGGCTTTTCTTGTTTATTTTCCCGGACAGAAGACCGTTCAAATTGCAGGGATTAAAAGCAGTATAAAAACGCTGAGGATGATATAATGTAAACGATACTTATATCCGGGAGGAGTGACGAGCTGTGCAGAGCTGGTTCGCTGAGCATCCAATTGTCGCTTACATTGTCATCTTTATTCTACTGACTTATGTGTATAACCGTGTATTTCGCGTCAACCAGAAGCTGCCCATCGGCAAAGAGATCGTACTTTATATTATGATGGCTATAGGCTCGGGGATGCTGCTCATCTTCCAGCATGACAAGCTTCCGATCATCCAGTGCCTGCTGGTGGCGGTAGGGTTAATGCTGCTCGTGCGGGTCCGCTACCTGGTAGAGGCCCGGCAGAAGCGGAAAGCTGCAGCTGCGGCGAAACGGCACTAGGCGCAACTTTTAGTGCTCAGGATCGTCTAAGTTATTATAAAGTTATCTAATTCTACCTGAATGAAAAGGACCTAATTCAATTATGAATACAAGCAAGGGCAGTCTGCCACCCAGATCGAACGGCCAGCAAGGAACCAACAGACAGCAATCCAGACCCGCTGCCTCGACCAAATCAAAGAAATCAACCAACTCAACCAAATCTAATAAGAAGAAGCCTAAGAAACGCGGGTTTTTCGCCAAGCTGATGAGACTGCTCCTGATCATCCTCCTGGTTGCCGTAATTGCGGCTCTGGGCTACGCAGGGTACTTGTACTGGAAGTTTGATCAGGGAGGGTTCGGAGTGGACCAGCCGGTTCAGGCCGGGCAATCCGCTTCAGAGAAGCCGCTGACGATGCTGCTGCTAGGCACTGACAACCGTCCGAAGCACCCGTCCAATCTGACGGATGTGATTATGGTTGCGGCGTTGAACCCGGAGACCCAATCGGCGACCGTAGTCTCACTGCCGCGCGACACTTACGTAGAGCTTAGCGGCTATAAGAAAACGAAAATCAATGCGTTCTACTCCCGCTTCAAGAGCAAGGAGAAGACCTCCGGGATTCTGGCCGGGGATGAAATGAAGACCATGATGAGCAAATATCTCGATATTCAGGTCGATTATGTCACTGTGCTTGATTTCCAGGGCTTCCGGGATATCGTGGATGAATTCGGCGGTGTAGATGTCAATATCAGCGAGAATATGTGCTACACGGACAGTGTGGACGGAACCGATATTAATCTCAAGAAAGGCCAAGCCCAGCTAAACGGGGATAAGGCGCTTGATTATGTACGTTACCGTAAATCCAATTGCAGTCCGGCAACGAAGCCTTCCGATGATTTTGACCGCAATAAACGCCAGAATGAAGTTCTTAATTCGCTGATCGCGCAGATGCAGTCACTCGGCGGGGTGCTCAAAATCGGCAAGGTGCTGGATGCCGTGGACGATAATCTGGCAAGCGATATTGAGAATGCGCAGATCAAGAGCATGATAGCGACTTACTGGAATATATCTAAGGAGAATGTAGAATTTGTGCCGGTGACAGGAACCTGGCGCAGTCCCTATGTATATATTGACGATAAGGAGCTGGACGCAGCCAAGCAAAGCCTTCAGGACCAGATATCCGGCCTCTCCGGTGCCGCTGCTTCTGCGGCCGCAGACAGTCCATAAGGAAAAGAATCTACAAATTGAATGCAAGTTTCATCCTGTGCTATAATATAATAAATTGAATGCACTCACGCCGCATAGGGGGCCTGTACTTATGTCCGAAGCCGTTGCTCAGCTGGGCGAAACACTGCTAGCTATGCTGCAGTCGGAAACCTTTGTTCTTCTAAACACTGTGGATGCTGAATCAGGTGGTCCTACATCTACTGCGATTTCCTGGATCTATGCAGTGAGCCCTTCTATTGTGCGCTTATCGGTAGATCACCGTTCGAGACTTGTGAACAACATGAAGGTCAACCCGCTGGTAACTATTACTGTGTTTGGTGAGGGAACGGTTCATGCCATCAACGGCCGTGCTTCTGTGAAGCAGGACCCGCTGCCGGATGTTCCTTTTAAGATGTGCTGTTTTGATGTTGAGATTGAAGCGGTCCGCAATGCGCTGTTCTATGGTGCTCATCTGGAATCTGCTCCGAAATATGCGAAGGTATACGATGCGCGTGCGGCTGAGAAGCTGGACGGACAAGTATTTGCCGCCATGCAAAAAGCCTAGTGTGCCATCACTAGGCTTTTTTTGTCTCCAGATCCTGTGCTTTGTACAGGAATGTGCAAGCTTATTGTCCGTTGCCTTGCGGTTTGGTATCCTCCGGCAGCTGCGGGATGATCCGGCCGATAATGTCGGCCATTTCTGAGGCAAAGCCGGATACCGGGTTTCCTTTGGTAATATGCTTTCCCATCTCGGCTAACCTGCTGGTGAGGTCCATGTCGGCAGTAACGAGCGTTCTTACACCCCTCGGGTCTTTGCGGATAGCTTCCGCTACCGTGTATTTCACGCTTCCGACCCGTGAGCGGGTAAGCGATCCGTCGACATCAATGCCGACAACGGCAATGTTGTTCATTACGACACAGTGGGCTCCGTTTACACCGGGAACTCTTTTGGCTAACTGTTCAAAATGATCCTTAAGTGCAACATCGCTTTCGCCCTTAACGTCAGAAGGTTGTCCGTTCTCTGGTGTAGGTTCAAGGGCTGTACCATCTTCGGACAATGTCCGTACTCCGCGATTCCCCTGGCTGCTCAAGGCCTTTGACGATTGTTTATCCTGAGGAGAGGGTGATGTCTCTTTATTAGCGATACCGCAGCTTGTCAGCAGCAGCAGTACCAGCAACAGACACATTGATTTTCTCATATGTGCTTACTCCTTTCAGCCATAATTCAGTGGTTTACCTTATCTTGCCCTTGCTGAAAAGAGTTATGTATGATCAATCAAACCAGGCGCTGTGGAGGGGATAACATGAAAAAGATATTCGTACTAGACACTAACGTGCTACTGCACGACCCCAATTCGATTTTTGCTTTCAAGGCGAATGAAGTTGTCATTCCTGCTGTAGTCCTGGAAGAAATCGACTCCAAGAAGCGTAATGCCGATGAAATCGGCCGCAACGCCCGCACCGTGTCACGCTTGTTAGACGGACTCCGGGAACTGGGCCACCTGCACAGCGGTGTGGTACTGGAACATGGAGGCACGCTGAAGGTAGAGCTTAACCACCGCAGCTTCGTAAAGGTACAGGAAATGTTCGGGGAGGTCTCGAACGATAACCGCATATTGGCTGTTGCCCTCAATTATCTCCATGAGGAGAATGAAAAGGCTGATCCCAGTCCTGTGGTACTCGTAAGTAAAGATGTACTCGTCCGCATCAAAGCGGATGTGCTTGGCATAACACCGGAGGATTATTTATCCGACCGCACCGGAGATTTGAATGAGCTGTACTCCGGCTGCCAGTCGCTGATGGTGCATCCTTCGCTGATCGATGAATATTATAGTCACCGTTTCTTGTCCATCAAACAGCTGTCGTTGTCCTACCCGCTCTACCCTCATGAATTTGTCATTCTGAAGGATGAGATTGGCAGCGGCAAATCGGCCCTGCTCAAGGTGAACAGCGATGCCAGCCGGCTCGAACCGCTGTACCTCGGCAATGATGCGGTGTGGGGCATCAGCGCCCGGAATGCCCAGCAGCGGATGGCGCTTGAGCTGCTGCTGAATGATGATATTCCGCTGGTGACCATTACCGGTAAAGCGGGTACGGGGAAGACGCTGCTGGCGCTTGCCGCCGGACTATTCAAGGTGGAGGACGAACATAAATACAAGAAGCTGCTGATCGCCCGTCCAGTGGTCCCGATGGGTAAGGATATCGGGTATTTACCCGGTGAGAAGGACGAGAAGCTCCGTCCATGGATGCAGCCGATCTATGATAACCTCGAATTCCTGTTCGATACCAAAAAAGCCGGAGATATTGATAAAATATTGATGGGCCTGGGCAGCATCCAGGTAGAGGCGCTCACTTATATCCGCGGACGTTCCATTCCGTCGCAGTTCATCATCATCGATGAGGCGCAGAACCTGTCCCGGCATGAAGTGAAGACGATTGTCTCCCGCGCCGGTGAAGGCAGTAAGGTGATTCTGATGGGAGATCCGGAGCAAATCGACCATCCTTATCTGGATGCCGCGAGCAACGGGCTCAGCTATATCGTTGAGAAATTTAAGCAGCAGGGCATCAGCGGCCATATTACCCTTGAAAAGGGTGAGCGTTCGCATCTGGCTCAGCTGGCCGCAGATTTGCTGTAGCCTTTAGGCTCTTCGCAGCCTGGCATAATGGGCTTCAGCCCGCAAGCTTAACTGGCAGCACCCGCTCTTCAATCGGCAGCCCGCCGGTTGATTGGCACAGTCACGGCCGGGAGATGACCACTCCCGGCTTTTGTCTGCCCGCCCCCGGAACGGCAGGAGGGGATCTCTGAGATAGCTGGAGCGGAAAGGCGATAGCACCGGAGGGGAATTTTGGAACTGGAGGAGCGGGAGCGTCCGCCTTTGTCTCCGGATTTCAACCGCGCACAGCGGTTCAATCGAAGAAATCTGGAGGCAACAGCGGCCGGAAGTCCAAATATTCACCGCAGGTGCGAATACCGCCTAACCGGCGACCGGTTCATCAGACTCACCCCCTCATGCCGTTCACACCTATATAATAGAAAGAGAACGTTTTCACAAACGCAGACAAGCACGTATATGTCTGCTAAAATGAGGAAGACGAGGATCACGGGAGGAGAGAGAAGCACGTGCTGAGACGCAAAAACTATTGGCTGCTGTTTGCTGTTCTGCTGCTGTCGCTGACAAGCCTGTCGCCCAGCATGGAGCTGGATACAGACGAGGGAAGCTATCCGCCCAGACAGCCGCTGGACCAATCGGAGCGCCCTCCTTCAGGTGAGCTTGGGGACGAGCAGAGCTTGACCATCCGCGTATCGCTCAGCAGTTTGGAATTTGGCGTACTGCAGCGGATCAGCAACAATTACAGCCTGTCGAGCGGGGTCAGCGTTCAACTGACCAATGTGGACACTGAAGAAGATGGAGCCTCTCAGGTACGGGAGGAACTGACGGTTGGGGATAGTCCGGATATTGTAATGCTGGACGGCCACAGTATTTTTGATCTGGCTTCCCGGGGATATTTGCTGCCTGTGGATATATACCAGAGTGTTCCCGGGAGCACCCCTCTTACCATGCTGATCCCGCAAATGCAGTGGAACGGATACGACTGGGGCGTTCCGCTCGATATCGATCCCTATGTAATGGTATATTCTCCGCAGCGGCTTGCGGAATGGGGGCTGTCCGGGGCACCGTCAAGTCTGGAAGAATGGAGCGGACTGCTGAGCCGGCTGAACGGGGAGGAGACGAAGGAACATTATTTGCTGGCAATGGATACTCGGAACCCTTATGGTTATGCAGCTGTACTTCAGAGCATGGGAGGCGGACTGCTGTCTATGAGTGAAGCGCAAGCGGCTTGGACGGAAGCTGCCCGCGGATATTTTTATCTGACCAGCCGGTTTAATCAGGATATCTGGAATATGCTGCAGGATGGCAAGCTTGCGGTGGCCGTAGTGCCGCTCTCCGAATGGAGAAAATATGGAAACTCCACGCTGGCGGTCCAAGCGCCGCTGGAACAGACGGGCCACAACATCTACGAGGCAATCCAAAGTCGCTTTTTTGCGCTCCCGGCACAATCCGGCAGCCCGGAGGCAGCGGTCAAGTGGCTTGCTTATGTGACCTCGAGCTCGGCTCAGCTGGAATGGCTGGAGAATACAGACCATCTGCCTGCACTGGATGAGCTGTACCGCTCTGGATTGCCTGAAATCTCCCGGCTACCGTTCGACTCCGGATTATTCCTCACCGATGATAATGCCCCCGAGTCAGACTCTGAGGGCGAGTGGAGCCGCAAGGCTGAAGCGGCAATGCTGCTCATGACCGGCAAGCTGGATGCTGCAGGATATCAAGCAGCGGCCGCAGCCTCAGAATGAGAGGGACAGCTTGACATGGAGCACGCCGTCCGAGCTGGATACTTCTGTGGCATGCAGGAATGAGACGATTTTTGACGGATAGAAGCCCAGATCGAACTCTTCCTCCAGCGCCTGACGGGTAGTATCCGGCAGCTCCAGTCCATTGAAGACCACATGGTCCACATGGAACATTAATCCGTTGACCGGTTCCTCCTGAATGGTGTAATGACCGGTCAATGTCAGTGACAGTCCGCCGCTTTTCCCCGTGGCTGTAATCTCGTTATTCTTGAAATGAAAAGCGAAATCCTTGAACAGCGTATTCTGCGTGACCAGGAATTCGTTCAAATCCTCTTCCTTCAGCGCAAGATTATAAGTCATCCCCTTACGGACCAGCACACCGTCCCGGTTCTGGACGAACTGCGGCAGATGCTTCATCGCCGAGGATAACGCCTTGAAATAAGTCTTAACCTCATGTATTCCGATATTCTCCCAATATTTACTGAATTCCTCCAGCAGTACCCCCATGCGCTCAGGATCTGTACTGGCCTGAATACCGCCCTCAATTTCTTCATTCAAAGCAAGCACACGCTTCTGCTGCTCCTGGAGCGCTGTTTTGAGCCCGGCGAGCTCATCAGAGCTGCGCTGTGCGGCCGCAATTGTTTTTTTCAAATCCTTGTATTGTGTTTCATACTGTGACAGCGTGTCCCGGTCCTGCCCCATAATAATCTCATAATAATCATAAAGAGCGAGTACTCTGCTGATGCTTTTGGCGGACAGTAAAGCTGCAAGCAATCCGTCGCGTTCCCCCATATAATAAGCCCGCACAACTGCGCCTGCGCGTTCCTGCTGATCTGCAATGGCCGTTTGTTTGGCGGCAGACTGCCGGGTCAGCGTGGCGACTTCACTTTCAAGTGCTTGTTGTTCTGCCGTAATCCGGACAATCTCCCGTTCAATCTCCGCTGAGGACAGAGTCTGTTCGAGCAGCTTGCGGGTTTCTTCATTATCCGGAACGGCAGGTGCTGAAGCACTGAGGCCGGAACCTGGGCCGGCGGACAGATATACCGGTGAAGCCAGCGGCAGAAGTGTGCAGGTGAGAAGGAGTAGAGCTGCAAATAACCGGCGTAAGGAACTGCGGAATAACACCACATCACCACCTTGAACAGAGTTGAGTAATAGGTATGTACTAATAATATGTTTCTGCCTGTTAAAATATCATACCCTGTTTCGGCATCCGGGAACTACATTCGGACAAACAAAATTACAGCGAAAACATATAAATTCCCATACAAAAAAAACGGAGTTGCTCCTTGAGATAAAGGAACACTATCCGTTTCAGTACTGTATATGCGTTACAGCGGCAGACCCATCTGAAAGACTGTCCAATAACTGAAGCCTGTAAAGGTCAGGATCATATAACCCCAGAAGAGCAGAATGTAGGTCTTTTCCGTGAATTTCATGTAGCCGAGGATCACAAAAAAAGCGGTTTGTAAAAAGAATAGCAGGGCCATTTCCGTAAGATCACCGGCGAAAGCCATAAGTCCGATAACGAGTGTGAAAAATCCCAATACGCGAAACATGCGGTCCAAGAGAGAGTCCCCCTTCCAGTATGAATCCGGATACTACTGCTTATTTATCATTATAACGGCTCTGCAAAACACTGTAAACGAATTCATTGAAAAAAAAGGCAGGAAATCATAATATTTATGATTTTTATAATTGACACAAGCTTTTCTCTTGGAATTTAAGAATTTATAGCATTGTAAGTATGATGTTCAGCCAAAATGGCAATACAATTTAGTATCAAATAGATTCTATGAACTCTAATAGAGGCATAGAAATGGAGTAAGCAGCTTTTATCCTTATTCACTACCCGGCAAGAGCTGCCGGTTCTGAAGATGGTTATTTCATGATGTTGTTAGGAGGGTTAGGCTTTATGACAGCCGTTAGACAGGATGCTTGGAGTGCGGAAGATGATCTGATATTGGCAGAAATAACGCTGCGTCATATCCGTGAGGGCAGCACACAGCTTGCTGCTTTTGAAGAGGTGGGTGAAAAAATCGGCAGAACCTCGGCTGCCTGCGGTTTCCGCTGGAACAGTTGCGTACGCAAAAGTTACGAGGATGCTATCGGGATTGCTAAAGGCCAGCGTCAGAAACGAAGTTATTTGAAGAAACAGCCGGCTTCCAGAGGTGCGCAGGTAGCGGGACTGATTCTTGGAGACATTGAAGAGGACTACGGACGAAGCGAAGGGTTAAGCGAGAACAGCTTATCGATTGATGCGGTAATCCGGTTTCTGAGACAATGGAAAGGCACGTTCCAGGAGGCTGGGCGGCAGCTGAAGATGCTGGAGCGGGATTTGCGAGAGAAGGAAGATGAACTGACGGAACTGAGAGCAGAGAATGAACGCTTATCCAAGGAGGTCAATCTAGCCCAGAGCGATTACCGTGTAGTCAATGATGACTACAAAGCGCTGATCCAGATTATGGACCGGGCCCGCAGACTCGCATTTCTAAATGAAGAAGAAGAGGAAAAAACCCGCTTCAAAATGGACGCGAATGGAAACCTGGAACGGATCGAATAGAACATGAATCCCGCAAATCCTGCATCCCAGTGCCTCACGGCACCGGCATTGCAGGATTTTTTGTGTTTTGCTTTGAGCGGAGGTGCAGGATATAATTAGGAAAATTACCGGGCGGCAGGAGGATGTGTTTGCATGAAAATTGATATTATAGGGGCGGGGGCGCTCGGGCTCCTGCTTGCCGGCAAGCTCATTAGTGCGGGGAGTGAGGTCAGACTGTGGTGCCGGAGTGAGCAGCAGTGCAGAGAATTAGCAAGCAGCGGTCTAACGGTCAGCTATGAGGACGGCGGGGAGGCGATATCCGTTAAGGGTGACCGCTTCTCGGCCGAACCGGTGAGTAAGTATACGCAGCGGCAGCTGGCTGATCCGGGAGAGGTGACATTGCTAACCGTCAAACAAACGGTGCTGCATCATGAGCTTCCGGAGATTCTGCGGCCGCTTCATGACCGGAATCTTACAATGATATGTTTCCAGAACGGCTGCGGACATATAGAGCTGCTGCAGGAGCTGCTGCCGGAATCCTCCCTCTGGGTGGCGGTAACCACTGAGGCTGCCAAGAGGAAAACATTAACAGAGGTTATTCATGCAGGTAAAGGGGAAATCTGTATAGGGAAAAGCAGTCAATCTCTACGTCAAAATGAATCAAACGCACAGGATTGGGACCATGACAGCGTAATAAGTTTTACTGAGGCCCTTGCAGCAGCAGGATTCAACGCCTCTCTGTCGAAAGAAGTGGATACCATCATTTACCGGAAGCTCTTGATCAATGCTGTAATTAATCCTCTAACCGCAATATGGCGGGTCCCAAACGGCGGGCTGTTGGCTTCACCTGAGCGTGTACAGATCATGAAGGAACTGTACACAGAGGCCGTACAGACCTATGATGCCTGCGGGATTAACTATGAGAAGCATGTCTGGGAGGCCATTCTTGAAGTATGCCGGGCTACATCGGGCAATATTTCATCTATGCTGGCCGATGTGCTTGCTTCAAGGGAAACGGAAATCCGCTGGATTAACGGAAGCATTGTGAATATGGGGCAGCAGCAGGGGGCTCAAGTCCCGCTGCACCGCTGGATCTGCGGACTGGTAGAGGGCATGACTGTGAGGGAGAGGTGAGGCTGTTTGGAATTTTTGCGGAATTCGTTCGGCGTGTTAAGCGTTATTCCGATTGTTCCTTTTTTAATCGTTTATTTCGCGGGCATTGGTCTTAAGCAAGAGAAGAGAAAAACTTTTTTGCTGGCGATGGACGTGACTACATTATTTTTATTGCTGTCAGTTTCAGGATTATTCAATACGATCTTTCATTCGAATTTCGGGTTCTTTCTTATACTACTTATTGTATTAATATCCGCTGGACTGATTGGAGGCGCGCAAAACCGGCTCAAGGGATCGGTCGACGGAAAACGGTTACTACGGGCAGTTTGGCGACTTTCTTTCTTTTTTATGGGTGCCAGTTACGTACTATTTATGATTGTAGGCCTCATACGATACATATCACAAGCGATGTAATGTTCCACTGCTCCGGTGAAGCGTCAACGTCACAAAATTTTAAAGAATTAAAAAAAAGTCGTTTTCAGAAAATATTGCTCTAGATTTTTTTGACCACTGGTTGTATAATCATAAACCATATACCACATTCTATTTAGGGGGAACTGCTAGATGAAGAAGAGTAAAAGTCTATTGCTCATGTTCGCATTAGTTTTGGTTATCGGCACAGTGCTTGCTGGCTGCGGCGGAAACAATAACAATGCTAACAGCGGCACCAATGCTGCAGCAACAAATGCAGCTGGTAATGAAGGTAGCACGAACACAGGAACAACTGGTGACGAGAAACTGGCTGCTGACCAGACACTTAGAGTCAACCTGACTGCAGAACCACCTACTTTTGACCCTGCTCAAGCTCAGGACAGCCAAGCTAATACCGTCCTGAAAACTATGTATGAAGGTTTGACCCGCATGAATGACGAAACTGGCCAAGCTGAGCCGGGAATTGCCGAATCTTGGGAGATTTCCCCTGACGGTCTGGTATATACATTCAAACTGCGTGATGCACAATGGAGCAACGGCGACCCTGTAGAAGCTGCTGACTTCGTTCGCGCCTGGAAAATCGTGCTGGATCCTAACACAGATCCAACTGCACCTTATGCTTACCAATTGTACTACCTGAAGAACGCTGAAGAATATTATGGAAAGAAAGTTACAGATTTCAACGAAGTGGGCGTAAAAGCTGTTGATGCGAAAACTCTTGAAGTTACGCTGAAAGCACCAACTCCATACTTCCTTGGCCTTCTGTCCTTCTATACTTATTACCCTGTACACAAATCCGTTGAGGGTAATACTAAATGGGCAACAAACAAAGATACTATGATCACTAACGGTGCGTTCACATTGACTGAGTGGACTACCGGCCAATCCCTGCAAGTAAGCAAGAACGATAAATATTGGGATGCTGCTAACATCAAGCTTGCTAAAATCGACTTCTCCCTGGTTAACAGCGGTGCAACTGAACTGCTGAGCTACAAGAACGGTGAACTTGACCGCGCTGGTGCACCACACGGCGAAATCCCGCAAGAACAGATTCCTATCGTACAAAAAGAGCTTCCTAACGAATTCCAGAGAAAAGGTATCGCAAGTACCTACTACTATGAATTCAACATCACTGAAAAACCTTTCGACAACGTTAAAATCCGTAAAGCCCTGGCAATGACTGTTAACCGCCAATCGCTGATCGACAACGTAACACTGGGCGGACAAATTCCGGCATACGGCTATGTACCTCCAGGTATCGCTGGCGCTGACGGCGAGTTCCGTACTGCAATTAAAGACGACTACTTCACAGAAGATACTGAAGCAGCTAAGAAATTGCTGGCTGAAGGTCTGGCAGAAGAAGGTCTGACTGAACTGCCACCGGTTGAATTGTCTTACAACACAAGTGAAGGCCACAAGAAAATCGCTTTGGCTGTAGCTGACATGTGGAAACAAGCTCTGGGTATCACTGTAAACACTGTTAACCAGGAATGGGCAGTATTCATCGACAACCGTCAAAACCTGAACTACCAGATCGCACGTGCTGGCTGGACTGCGGATTACAATGATCCAATGACCTTCCTGGATATGTGGGTAACAGGCGGCGGTAACAACGATACTGGTTACGCTAACCCTGAATATGACAAGCTGATCGCTGACGCTAAAGCAAGCTCCGACTTGGCAGCACGTCAAGAAATGTTTGCTAAAGCTGAAAAAATGATCATTGAAGATGATATGATCCTGATTCCGTTCTACTACTACACAAATAACTCCCTGACTAAAGAGTACCTCAAAGGTGTAACTCTTGACTTCAGCGGTGCAATTGACTTCACTCGTGCTTACCTGCTTGAGCACTAAGAATTGTAGAACCTTCGGTTAGCTTAACTGAATAGTGGTTGTCTGAAGGTAGCAATATACTTCGGGATATATATGTGGAATTCCATATATATCCCTTTTTTTTGCATTTCAGGCTTTTTGTTAAAGATTTCACGAACTTACAAAATAAGAAATTAGACAAATGGCCATTTTTTTCATAAAATCTAATTATGTGTCTCAAAAAAATGTCGAAGGAGGTGTTGATGGGGATGGTTCGTTATGTTGCCAATAAGTTCTTCTATATGCTTGTCTCGCTGTTTGTGCTAATTTCAGCGACCTTTTTTCTGATGAAAGCCATTCCGGGGGACCCGTTTACTTCTGAAAAGAAAGTTCCGCCGGAAATAAAAGCGCGTTTATACGAGCAATATGGACTGGACAAGCCGCTCTATCATCAGTATTTCAAGTATTTGGGTGAAATTGTCCAGGGTGATCTGGGTGTATCCATGAAGCGTCTGAATCAGGATGTAACTCACTTGATCGGACAAACGTTCTCGGCGTCTCTAAAGCTGGGGGTTATCGCAATTATTGTGTCGGTTATTGTCGGAGTCTTTCTCGGCATGATGGCGGCACTCTATCATCGCAAGTTTATTGACAGTGCGGCTATGGTGCTGGCGGTGCTGGGAATTGCGGTTCCGAGCTTTGTAGTCGCCTCGCTGCTTCAGTATGTGTTTGCCTACAAGTTCCACATGTTCCCGGTTTCCGGATTTAAGGGTCCGCTGTATTATGTCTTACCTGTAACCGCACTCTCGGCACAGCCGATAGCCTTTATAGCGAGGCTAACGCGCTCAAGTATGCTGGAAGTGCTGCATGCAGATTACATCAAGACGGCTAAGGCCAAAGGCCTAAGCTGGGCAGCAATCCTAAGCCGTCACGTACTGCGGAACGGAATTCTGCCGGTTGTAACTTATATGGGACCTATGACGGCTAACATCGTAACAGGTTCTGTAGTTATCGAGCAGATCTTCGGTGTCGGCGGTATCGGTAAGCAATTCGTCGAAGCGATTGGTGTGCGTGACTATACCGTTATTATGGGGATTACGATCTTCTACGGCGTATTGCTCATGCTAGCACGCTTTATCACGGATATTGCTTATGTGTTTGTAGATCCGCGTATCAAACTAAGTGGTGGAAAGGAGGGCTAAAGATTGGCTTCTGACAAAAAATTGGTATCGCAGGATGCGAACCTGAAACCGGAAGATTTCCGTAAAATCGGAATTGATGAGCGGCAAGCTGAAGTCATTCAGCGCGAAAGTTTGTCTGCCTGGCGGGATTCCTGGGAACGTCTGCGCCAGAACAAAATGGCAATGACAGCACTGGGTATTCTTGGACTGATTATCCTTGCGGCGCTTATCGCTCCGTTGTTCTCAAAGTACAATTACTACTCAAATGATTTGCTCAGTACCAACAAGCCTCCTTCATCCGAGCACTGGTTTGGTACAGATGATCTGGGACGCGATATCTTTGTCCGTACCTGGTACGGTGCACGTATCTCACTGATTGTCGGCCTGGCTGCCGCTGCCATTGACCTTTTGATCGGGGTTATCTACGGCGGAATCATGGGTTACTTCGGTGGACGTGTAGACAATATCATGAACAAAGTATCTGAAATTCTTTACTCCATTCCTTACCTGCTGGTTGTTATCCTGCTCCTGGTTGTGCTTGAACCAAGCCTTGGAACGATCATCCTTGCGCTGACGATAACGGGCTGGATTACCATGTCCTGGATTGTCCGCGGCGAGATTATGCAGCTGAAGAACCGTGAGTTTGTTCTGGCTTCGCGTTCGATGGGTGCAGGGTCCAAAAGACTGTTGTTCAAACACCTTTTGCCGAATGCGGTAGGTCCGATTATCGTAACCATTACACTGTCTGTACCAAATGCCATCTTTGCTGAAGCGTTCCTGAGTTTCCTCGGACTTGGTGTACAGGCTCCTGTAGCTTCCCTCGGATCGATGATCAATGATTCACTGACTGGCTGGCTTTATTATCCGTGGCGTTTCCTGTTCCCGGCTATCCTGATCAGCTTGACCATGCTTTCCTTTAATATTTTTGGTGACGGTCTCCGTGATGCACTGGATCCTAAGCTGAAGAAATAAGGAGGTGAACAATGATGGAACCCATTCTGCAAGTCAAGGATTTGCAAGTTTCCTTTTTTGTAAAAGGCGGAGAAGTTCAGGCTGTACGCGGTATGAACTTTGAAGTAGGCAAAGGCGAGACCGTAGCCATTGTCGGTGAATCCGGCAGCGGCAAAAGTGTCACTGCACAGTCAATTATGCGGCTGCTGCCTGCCCCGCTCTCCAAAGTGAAGCAAGGCGAGATTGTTTTTCAAGGAAAGAATCTGCTGGACCTTAGCATGAAACAAATGGAATCGATTCGCGGCAAAGATATTGGCATGATATTTCAAGACCCGATGACTTCTTTGAACCCAACTATCAAAGTGGGCAAACAGATAACCGAAGTTTTGATCAAACATCAGAATATGTCAGCGGCCGAAGCGAAACAGCAAGGTATTGAAATGCTGCAATTAGTAGGCATTAAAAATGCGGAGGCTCGCTTTAACCAATATCCCCACGAATTCTCCGGCGGGATGCGCCAACGCGTAATGATTGCCATTGCTCTGGCCTGCCGCCCGGCTCTCCTGATTGCGGATGAGCCGACAACGGCGCTTGACGTAACCATTCAGGCGCAAATCATGGAAGTTATGAAAGAGATGCAGCAAAGACTAGGGACCTCCATCATCCTGATTACACATGATCTCGGCGTGGTTGCCGGCATGTGTGACCGGGTCATCGTAATGTATGCTGGTGAAGTGGTCGAAACAGGGACACGCTGGGAGATTTTCAAGAATCCCCAGCATCCTTACACCAAAGGTCTTTTGCGGTCGATGCCGCGTCTTGACCAAAAGAAGGGTGAGCCGCTGATTCCGATCATCGGTACTCCCCCGGATCTAATTAAGCCGCCGGTCGGTTGCCCGTTCACAGCGCGTTGCAGCGAAGCAATGCATGTCTGCGAACAGATCGATCCCGGCGCCACAGAGTTCAGCGAAACGCATATGGCGCGCTGCTGGAATCTGCATTCGATGGCCAAGGAGGTGCAGTTCGTTTGAGTAAGAATCTGATTGAAGTAGAAGGTCTTAAGAAGTATTTCAATGTAGGCAAGGGAAGAGTTCTTAAGGCTGTTGATAATATTAATTTCTCGATTCGCGAAGGCGAAACCCTGGGTATGGTAGGGGAGTCCGGTTGCGGTAAGACTACTGCAGGCCGTACGGTTCTCCGCTTGTACGAGCCGACTGCAGGAAGCGTGAAATACAATGGTACAGATATCTACAAATTGTCCGGCAGCAAGATGAAGGCTATGCGCCGTGATATGCAAATGATCTTCCAGGATCCGTATGCATCGCTTAACCCGCGGTTCACGGTTTCGGATATCATTGGTGAAGCACTGGACATTCACAATCTTGCGGGAAGCCGTCTTGAACGCAAGAAACGGATTGAAGAGCTGCTGGATATGGTTGGTCTTAACCATGATCATGCAACCCGTTATCCGCATGAATTCTCAGGCGGCCAACGCCAGCGTATCGGTATTGCCCGTTCCCTTGCGGTTAATCCTAAGTTCATCGTCTGCGATGAGCCGATCTCCGCACTGGACGTGTCAATTCAGGCACAGGTAGTCAATCTGCTCAAAGAACTTCAGGACCGTCTCGGACTTACTTATCTCTTCATCGCGCATGACCTGTCCATGGTTAAGCATATCAGTGACCGTGTAGCGGTTATGTACCTGGGCAAAATGGTTGAACTCGCGGAAAGCGAAGAATTGTACGCTAACCCGATCCATCCGTACACCAAGTCGCTGCTCTCAGCGATTCCGGTTCCGGATCCGGAAGTGGAAGCGAACAAAAAACGCATTCATCTGCATGATGAGCTGGGCAGCCCAATTTATAGTGCAAATGAAAAAACCAATGATAGCGATTATGAATTGGTCGAAGTGTCCAAGGGACATTTCGTCGCTAAACAATTCGCTTAAAATTAACAGCATTATAACCGTAGGCGGGAGCGTTCAGCTCTCGCCTATTCTTTCAATTCATGCAAGTGTAGCTGCATGGCGGCGCTTCTTTCTTTGACGCCGCACCCAACTTTGGATACAATCATAAAGGGTTTACCGATTTATGATTACATACAGCAGGTTATAGTAGAACAGGAGGCAATTGCATATGAATGTTGTACCGGAACCACTTCCTGGCGGATCTGCGCTCGCCAGTGACTATATACATCAATATGAAACTGTAGGACATTTGTACGGCGGGGATTTCCGCAACCGGGAGAGCCGGGTTAAGCGCGCAGAATGGCTTGATGGAACGGCAGGGCTCCGTGCAGACCGTACCGCGGTTGTTTCATACTTACGCAGCTATAACAGAGAGCATAATGCCCATGAAGCGGTAATGCGCTCCCTTGACTTATTGGAGCAGCCGGATACGCTGGTGGTCACAGGCGGCCAGCAGAGCGGTTTGTTCACAGGTCCGCTCTTTGTAGTATATAAGGCTATTACTGCAATTCAGGCTGCGCGGGAAGCAGCAGCCCAGCTTGGGCGCCCCGTTGTTCCGCTGTTCTGGATTGCCGGTGAAGATCATGACTGGGATGAAGTCAATCATACCTATGTACTGAACCGGACGGGCGAAATTACGCGGATTAAGCTGGATAAAGGCGAAGGTCCGCGTTCTTCTGTCAGTGAAATCAAGGTGGAAGCAGAGAGCTGGCTTCAGGCTGTAGGGCAGCTGGACGGACTGCTGCAGGATAGCGAATTCAAGCCGCAGGTTATGGAGTTTGTCACAGCAGCTTCGCTGGGTGCGGACAATATGACTGCCGCTTTTGCCAAGCTGATGGGTTCTCTGTTTGGGCAATACGGGCTGATTCTGCTGGATTCTGCCGATTCCGCGCTGCGCAGACTTGAAATTCCAATGTTTGCTGCAATGATAGAGCGCAATGACGAGCTCGAGGCTGCCTACACCGCAGCGGCTGACCGTATTGCTGCGGGCGGATACGTGCTGCAGGCGGATGTGACACCCGGGAATGCCAACCTCTTTTATATACATGAGGGCGCACGGCTTCTGCTGCATAAGGAGGGGGACAGATTCGCAGACCGGAAATCCGTGGTATCTTTTTCCCGTACAGAGCTGCTGGAGCTGCTGGAGAGCCATCCTGAGCGGTTCAGCAACAACGTGCTGACGCGTCCTTTGATGCAGGACTATGTACTGCCAGTGCTGGCTACGGTGCTGGGACAAGGAGAAATGGCTTACTGGGCGATTCCGCATCAGGCCTTTAAGGTGATGGGCGGACAAATGCCGCTGATTATTCCGCGCATGTCTTTTACAGTCATAGAGGGAACGCTTCACAAGCATATGGATAAATACGGACTGTCCTTCACGGATGTACGTCTTGGTCTGGATGATAAACGCAAAGAGTGGTTAACGGCGCAGGATGAGCTGAAGATTGAAGAACGGTTTGAACAGACCAAGGCAGCATTCTCCGCGATGTACGAGCCGCTGATTGAGCAGCTTGGCGGAATTCAGGCAGGTCTGCTGAAGCTGGGGAACAGTAACAAGGACAAGATTATGGATCAGATCTCCTTCCTGCAGGGCAAAGCACTGGATGCGATGGAGAAGCAGAATGAGGCGGCGCTGCGGCAGTGGGAACGGATTGAGCTGTCCGTTATGCCTCTGGGTAAACTGCAGGAGAGAGTATATAATATGATGTATTATCTGAACCGTTACGGTCCGGGCTGGCTGGAGGAACTAATGGCCGTACCCGCCGATTACAGCGGAACACACCGCATCATTTATATGTAGGAATATATTATAGGAGGTTATAACATGAGTTCTTTGTCCAAGGAAAATAGTATCGTAACCGATATGTCGCTCGCGCCCGAGGGGCATCTCAAAATCGACTGGGTTCGCCAGCATATGCCGGTACTGAACCGTATCCGTGAGCAGTTCGAAGCGGAGCAGCCGTTCAAGGGCCTTAAGGTATCGATCACGCTTCACCTGGAAGCCAAGACCGCTTACCTGGCCAAGGTGGTACAGGCTGGCGGTGCCGAAGTTACGATTACCGGATCGAACCCGCTGTCCACACAGGATGATGTGTGTGCCGCATTAGTTGAGGACGGCATCACCGTGTTCGCCAAATATAATCCGTCACCCGAAGAATTCAAGGCGCTGAACATCAAGGCGCTGGAGAGCAAGCCGGATCTGATTATCGATGACGGCGGAGATTTCGCCACACTGCTGCATTCCGAGCGTCCTGACCTGATGGAGAATGTCCGCGGCGGCGCTGAAGAAACAACTACAGGAATTATCCGGCTGAAGGCGCTGCAGAAGCAAGGCATGCTGAAGTTCCCGATGGTGGCTGTAAATGACGCCTATTGTAAATATTTGTTCGATAACCGCTATGGCACAGGCCAATCGGCATGGGACGGCATTGTTCGCACAACCAACCTGATTGTGGCCGGCAAGACAGTGGTTGTAGTGGGCTACGGCTGGTGCGGTAAAGGTGTAGCGATGCGGGCCAAGGGTCTCGGAGCGAACGTGATTGTTACTGAAGTGGATGCGATTAAGGCCGTAGAAGCCCACATGGACGGATTCCATGTGATGCCAATGCTGGAAGCAGCGAAGCGCGGCGACTTCTTCGTAACCGTTACCGGCAACCGGTATGTTATCCGCGGCGAGCATTATGATGTCATGAAGGATGGTGCGATCCTCTGCAATGCCGGACACTTCGATGTTGAAGTGAACAAGCCGGAGCTGGCTGAACGCTCCACCTCCCAGCGGACGGTGCGGAAGAATATTGAAGAGTATCTGCTGAAGGATGGACGCAAGCTGTACCTGCTGGCTGAAGGACGTCTGGTGAACCTGGGCGCAGCCGATGGCCATCCGGCAGAAATTATGGATACCACCTTTGCGCTGCAGGCCTTATCCCTCAAATATGTGAATGATAATTATAAAGATATCGGCGTCAAGGTGGAGAATGTTCCGTATGAGCTTGATGAGCAGGTTGCGCGTTATAAGCTGGAGAGTCTGGGAATCGCCATTGACAGCCTGACGCAGGCACAGGTGGACTACCTGGACAGCTGGAATCTGAACGACTAAAGAATGGATCTGCAAGAGCCCGGAGCCAATCAACTGGCCCGGGTTTTTATTTTTTGCGGAATATTGCAGAGCCACTTGACAAACAAGAAAAAATTACCTTGCTTCGGAAAAAGGTTTTTGATTTTTAATGGCGAATCTATTATGCTTAAGTGGTGAAAAGTGGGGCAAAGTGGGGAATCGGTACTTAGGGGTGGGGAAAGATCATGTTTATGGGGGAATACCAGCATAGCATTGACGACAAAGGCCGGATCATTATCCCGGCTAAGTTCCGTGAATTGCTCGGAACCTCCTTCGTGGCGACCCGCGGCCTCGACTCCTGCCTGTTTGTTTATCCCATGGAAGAATGGGGAATCATGGAGCAAAAGCTTAAAAGCCTATCACTGATGAAATCGGACGCCCGTGCCTTCAGCCGCTTTTTTTTCTCGGGAGCGACTGAATGTGTATGGGACAAGCAAGGCAGGGTGAATCTGCCGGGGAATCTGCGGCAATATGCCAAGCTGGACAAGGACTGTGTTATTCTGGGCGTTTCGAACCGGGTGGAGATCTGGAACAAGGAGCTATGGGAGCAGTACTTCGAACAGTCAGAGGAATCGTTCAACGAGATTGCCGAGAAATTGGTTGATTTCAATTTTGATCTATAAAACATACAATTCGAATTACTGCCTTGGAGGGATGCAGCTTGTTTCACCACATCACGGTGCTTAAGGAAGAAGCGACAGAAGGGCTGCACATCAAGAAGGATGGTATATACGTTGACTGTACGCTCGGAGGAGCCGGGCACAGTTCGCTTATTGCATCCAAGCTTAGCGGCGAAGGACGGCTGATCTGTCTGGACCAGGATGACTGGGCGCTGAACAATGCCAAAGAGAGATTGGCCGAGTACGGAGACAAAGTGGTTACGGTTAAGACCAACTTCCGTGACCTCGAGCAAGTACTGAAGGAACTGCCCTTTGTTCCGCAAAAGGACGGAGTTCCCCAAGTGGACGGGATTCTGTTCGATCTGGGGGTATCTTCTCCACAGTTTGACGAAGGGGAGCGGGGGTTCAGCTACAATCACGATGCTCCGCTGGATATGCGGATGGACCAGTCGGCACAGCTGACTGCGGCCGATATCGTCAATACCTGGAGTGAACAGGAAATTGCCCGTGTGCTTTTCCAGTATGGAGAAGAGAAGTTCTCACGGCGGATTGCCCGCAAAATTGTGGAGCGCCGGGAAGAGCGTCCGGTGGAGGGCACCGGAGAATTGGCTGAGCTGATTAAAGAGGGCATTCCAGCAGCTGCGCGGAGGACAGGAGGACATCCTGCCAAACGGAGCTTCCAGGGCCTGCGGATTGCTGTCAATGATGAGCTGGGTGCTTTTGAGGATGGACTGCATGCTGCTGTACGCTGCCTTGCACCTGAGGGAAGAGTATCCGTAATTACCTTCCATTCGCTGGAGGACCGGATCTGCAAACAGATTTTCAGCAGCTATTTAAGCAGATGTACCTGTCCGCCTGACCTGCCCTACTGTGTATGCGGCGCCAAAGGAACCCTGAAACTGATTAACCGCAAGCCCATCGTACCCGGAGAAGAGGAACTGGAGCTTAATTCACGTGCCCGTTCAGCGAAACTGCGCATTGCAGAGAAATTGTAAATGACGATAAAGGAGAGTCAGAGATGGCCTATACCCGCGGCAATTTAGCAGTTCAACCCAAGAGAAAAGAAGAGGTAAACCCGCTTTACCGTGAGAAGACAAAAGTCGTCACCAGGCGGAGAGTGCTTCCGCTGCAGGAGAAGCTTTTGTATATGATGACGCTGGGAGCCTTTATCCTGGTATCTGCCGCCCTGATCTGGCGTTACGTCCATATTTATGATTTGAACTTGCAGGCACAGAAGCTGGACAGCGAGATCGCGAAGAGCAAGAAGCAAATTGCTACCTATCAGATGGAGAAGCAGACGCTTGAACAGACGGTGGTCAAGCGGGCGGAAGAGATGGGATATAAGACTCCTCCTGTAGATTCAACAATCTATGTACCGCTTAGTAAACAGGTCACTGACAAAGCCGGCAATTAATCAGCGATTGACTTCAATCGCAATAATAGAATCTGTGAGGTTTGCTATGGTAAAAAGAATAAAACTTCGCACGCTGTTTATAGGAGGGTGTATTACCCTCTTTTTTCTTGTTTTAGTCGGCAGAGTTTTCTGGATTCAGGTAATGCAGAGTGAGAAGTGGCAGAAGGAAGCAGCTACGCAGTGGGCACATACTTCAACCATCAAGGCGGTCCGCGGTGTGATTGAAGACCGTAACGGCAGTGTTCTGGCCAGTGACGTTCCTGCCTATACTGTTGTGGTTGACCCCGAGGTCATTGCCGAGAAGGGGATCGGCCAGGAGGTCATCCAGGGACTGCATGAACTGCTTGGCAAGCCTGAAGATGAGCTGAAGAAGCTGGTAGAGGCCAAAGACGATAAGGGCAATTACTACAAGAACCGGGAGATCCGCAACGAAGGCTGGAAGATTAATCAGGATCTGGCCGATAAGGTTACGGCTTTTGTGGATAAGCTCAAGAAAGAGCATGATACCCTGGAAACGGGTGTAGGGCTTGTTAGAGAGCAGAAGCGTTATTATCCGAAGGACTCACTGGCTGCGCATATTCTGGGCTACACCGACAGGGACGGCAATGCGGTCATGGGTCTGGAAAAGTACTTCGACAAACAGCTCGCCGGTACGGATGGCAAGCTGAATTATCAAAGTGACGGCAAGGGAATCAAGCTGCCCGATTCACAGGATAGCTACCAGCCTGTAGTGAACGGAAGCAATTTCAAGCTGACCATCGACAGCACCATTCAGCACTATATCGAAGAGGCGATGAAGAAGGCTTATGCCGAGTACAAACCGAAGTCGATAAGCGTCATTGCTGCCGATCCGAATACGATGGAGATTCTGGGACTGGCAAATATGCCGACCTTCAATCCAAATGAATATTATGACCTTAATCAGGATGCGGCTGGCTTCTATAACCACGCGATCATGTCGAGATTTGAGCCGGGCTCCACGTTCAAGATTGTACCGCTGGCCGGTGCCGTTCAGGAGAAGCTGTTTAATCCGGAAGAGACCGTCCATTCGGGCTCTATCCGGATCAAAGGGTACAGCAAACCGATCTATGACATGAACAGAGCCGGTTACGGAGATATCACCTTGCTTCAAGGGGTCAAACGTTCCAGTAACGTAGCCTTTGTCAAGATTGGTTATGAACTGCTGGGCCAGGAAAAGCTGCTGAAATATATCAAGGATTTCGGCTTTACGGAAAAGACGGGCATTGACCTCCCGGGTGAAACCACCGGTATTGTCAACCCGAATCCGAACAGGCCGATAGAGAATGCTACCTTGGCCTATGGCCATGGCAAGCTGCTGGTTACACCGATTCAGCAGCTCACGGCGATGGCTGCGATTGCGAACGGCGGCAAGCTGATGGTACCGCATGTAGTGAAGGAAGTTACCGATCCTAATACAGGCAAGACTACGGTGACTCAGCCGGAGGTTGTACGGCAGGTGATTTCAGAGGAAAGCGCCCGCGAAACCGGCAGCTACCTCGAGCAGGTCGTGGCAGACCAGGTAATCGGAACCGGCCGGCATGCCTATATCGAAGGATACCGGGTGGCCGGCAAGACCGGAACGGCGATTAAGCCTGACGGCAAGGGCGGGTATGACCGGGATAAGGTGCTCGCCTCCTTCCTCGGCTACGCTCCGGCCAATAATCCGAAGATCGCGGTATTCGTCGTAATTGATGAGCCTGCGGATGCTGCCGGCGGCGGAGCCGCAGCCGGACCTATTTTCAAAGAGATAGTCTCGCAGTCCCTGCAATATATGGGCGTACCCAAAACGGTTGAATCGGATAAAGCAGTGGGAAGCAAAACGTCAGTCAAGCTGGCGGCTGACTCTTCAGAGCTGCGCAGTACGCCTGATCTCGTGAACAAAACCGTTAAGGAATCCAGACAGCTGCTTCTTAATCAAGGCTTTGACTTCGAGATTGTCGGTACAGGGGCAAAGGTAATCAGCCAATATCCTGATAAGAGCACAAAGCTTGCCGCCGGACAGCGGATTTATCTGCTTACCCAGCAGGATGAAGCAATGACCATTCCCGATTTGAAGGGAGAATCTTTGCGTGATGCCCTGGAAATTCTCAATCTGCTCAAAGTAGGGATAACGGTTGAGGGCGAAGGTTATGTCACAGAGCAGACGCAGACCAAGAATAACAACAAAACGCATATTTCTCTGAAGCTCAGTCCCCTGAATGAATACGGGGAGAATATCCCTGTAGCCGTCAACGTTGACCCCGATGCAGAGGATCCTGCGGAGTAGCGCCTATATAGGCTTGTTCTAACCCCTGTTTGTCCCGAATAGTCATGAAGATAAGAGATCATGTCTATACGAGCGAAAGCGGGGAGAACGGAATGAAGGTTTCGAAAGTCGTAACTCGGCGGAGAATGCTGTGGACGCTGCTGGGACTGGCCGTGTTGTTCGGTTCGCTGGCCGTGCGTCTTGCCTATGTACAGTTATCACAAGGGGAGAAGCTGAGCGCCAAGGCTGAGGAATCCTGGCGGCGGAATATTCCCTTCACCGCCAAACGCGGCGAGATTCTGGACAGGGAGGGCGTTGCCCTGGCATATAATATCAGCTCGCCAACGATCTATGCCATTCCTGTGCAGGTGAAGGAAAAGGAACAGACCGCGAAGCAGCTGGCTCCGCTGCTCGGTATGACCGAGGAGAAGCTGGTCACTCTGCTGACCCAAAAGAAAGCCTCGGTGAAACTGCAGCCCGGCGGCCGCAAAATTACGATGGAGCTTGCCGCGAGCATCCGTGATTTGCAGCTGCCGGGCATCGTTGTGGCTGAGGATAACAAACGGTATTATCCCTATGGCGATTTAGCCGCACATATTCTCGGCTTCACGGGAATTGACAATCAGGGGATCACCGGGATAGAGAGCATCTACGATAAGCTGCTTCAAGGCAGCGCAGGCAATATATCGTATCTGTCCGATGCCGGAGGACGGCTGATGCCTGGCTCCTCGGAGAAGTATACCGAGCCGCAGGACGGGCTGAGCCTGCAGCTGACAATTGATAAGCAGATTCAGTCGATCATGGAACGCGAGCTCGATCAGGCCATGGTGAAGTATCAGGCGCAAGGTGCCTGGTCGATTGCGATGGACCCCCGCAATGGTGAAATTCTGGCCATGGCAAGCCGGCCGGGTTATGAGCCGGGCTCCTATAAGGAATACGATGCCGAAGTATATAACCGGAATCTTCCCATCTGGATGACGTATGAACCGGGCTCCACCTTCAAGATCATTACCCTGGCTGCTGCTCTGCAGGAGGGGAAGGTTGATCTGCAGCATGAGCATTTTTTTGATCCGGGATATATTGAAGTGGGCGGTGCGAAGCTGCGCTGCTGGAAAAAAGGCGGCCACGGAAGCCAGACGTTCCTTGAAGTGGTGGAGAATTCCTGCAACCCCGGATTTGTTGCCCTGGGCCAGCGTCTCGGCAAGGATACCCTGTTTAAGTATATCCGTGATTTCGGCTTTGGCACGAAGACAGGGATCGACCTCAACGGTGAAGCGAACGGGATTCTGTTCAAGCCGGCGCAGGTAGGGCCGGTCGAGCTTGCTACCACGGCCTTTGGCCAAGGGGTATCCGTAACACCGATCCAGCAGATTGCTGCGGTGTCTGCAGCGATTAACGGCGGCAGGCTGTATACTCCGCATGTTGCCAAAGCCTGGATTAATCCGGATACCGGTAATGTCGTATCCGAGGTTGAGCCGGAGGAAGTGCGGCAGGTGATCTCGGAGGAGACTTCGAAGAAGGTGCGGGCCGCCCTTGAGAGCGTAGTTGCCAAAGGCACAGGCCGGCCGGCGTTTATTGACGGCTACCGTGTGGGCGGCAAGACAGGGACGGCACAGAAGGTTATTAACGGCCGGTATTCTCCTACGGAGCATATCGTCTCTTTTATCGGATTTGCACCAGCGGATGATCCGCAGATCGTAGTGTACACCGCAGTTGATAATCCCAAGGGAATTCAGTTTGGGGGTGTGGTAGCAGCTCCGATCGTCCAGAATATTCTTGAGGATTCGCTTCATTATCTGAAGGTTCCGCAGCGTAAGGATCAGCTGCCGAAGACCTATAAATATGGGGAGACTCCGATTGTGACAGTTCCCGATCTGACAGGAGCTACCGTTCAGGATATTTATGAGGATTTGAACATGAATTTCATGCTGGCCCGCTCCGGATCAGGCAATACAGTGATTAATCAAGCGCCCAAAGCGGGGGCAAGAGTGGAGCAGGGTTCAACCATCCGGATTTATATGGGAACTTCCAGTGAATAATAGGATAGTCTGACAAATGTAGAGTGAGGGATTACTATGAAAATTAATGAATTGTCATACTGTCTTGCCGCTTCGTGTCTATACGGGGAAGGTGAGACCGAGATTACGGATTTGCAGGTGGATTCCCGCAAGGTTAAGCCGGGCGATTTGTTCATTTGCCTGCCCGGTCATACAGTGGACGGACATGATTATGCACCGCAGGCAGCCGCAAGCGGTGCGGCTGCCCTAGTCTGTGAGCGGAGGCTGGAAATCGATCTGCCGCAGATCGTGGTAGATGACTGCCGGTTTGCGATGTCCGTGCTGTCGAATGCGTTCTTCGGCTCACCCAGCAGCCGGATGAAGATGATTGGGATTACCGGAACCAACGGCAAAACCACCACTACGTATCTGATTGAGAAAATTATGCAGGACCATGGCGTGAAGACGGGGCTGATCGGGACGATTCAGATGCGTTATGACGGACAAAGCTATCCAATGTCCGGTACTACGCAGGAATCGCTTGAGCTTCAGCGCACTTTGAATGATATGGCGTCCAAAGGCGTGCAGTGCTGTGTGATGGAGGTATCCTCCCATGCACTTCAGCAGGGACGGGTGAAGGGAACGGACTACCGCACAGCGATATTCACTAACCTGACTCAGGATCATCTGGATTATCACCATACGATGGAGGAGTACCGCGCGGCTAAGGCACTGTTCTTCTCGCGGCTTGGCAATGTGATCTCACCGTGGAAGGAAGAACGTAAATATGCAGTCCTCAACGCGGATGATGCAGCAAGCAGCTATTTTGCTGACCAGACCGCTGCGGAAGTGATTACATATGGTATCGACACCCCTGCCAATGTCCGGGCCTCTCAAATTTCGATCACGTCCAAAGGAACTTTTTTCCATGTGGATACGTTTAAGGGGAAGACAGATATTTCGCTCCGGATGGTCGGCAAGTTCAATGTCTATAATGCACTTGCGGCCATTACTGCTGCTCTGCTGGAGGATGTGCCGCTGGAAGATATCAAAGCCAGTCTGGAGTCAGTAGCCGGTGTGGACGGACGTGTCGAGTCTGTGGATGCCGGACAGGATTTCGCAGTCATCGTAGACTACGCGCATACGCCGGATGGTCTGGAGAATGTGCTGAAGGCTGTCTGTGAATTCGCTGCCGGCAAGGTAATTACCGTCTTTGGCTGCGGCGGAGACCGGGATACGACCAAACGGCCGCTGATGGGCAAAATAGCTGCCAAATACAGTGATCGTGTCATGGTTACTTCCGACAATCCCCGGACAGAGGATCCGCTGCTGATTCTGCGCGATATTGAAGCGGGACTTCTTGAGGACGGCGTGTCACAGGAACGGTACGAGATGATTCCCGACCGGCGGGAAGCGATCAGAAAAGCTATTGAAATGGCAAGCCCCGGCGATGTAGTATTGATTGCGGGGAAAGGTCATGAGACCTATCAGCTAATCGGCGGAGTCGTTCATGATTTTGATGACCGCATCGTAGCCAAAGAAGTGATAAGGGGCCGAAGCTATTGATTACAAGAACGCTGTATACTATTGCGGAAATGTGCGGGGGAGAGCTGTCCTCTGCTGAAGATAAGGATATTGAACTTGCGGGAGTCGTAACCGATTCCCGCAAAATTACGCCTGCCTGCCTGTTCGTTCCTCTGGCCGGAGATAACTTTGACGGCCATCATTACGCTGCTGCTTCTCTGGCAGCAGGAGCGGCCGCTACGCTCTGGCAGCGGGATAAGGGGCCTGCGCCTGAAGACGGTCCTGCCATTCTGGTGGAGGATACACTGGCCGCTTTGCAGAGACTGTCCTCGGCTTATCTGGGCGAGCTCGCGCCGCGTGTAGTCGCCGTGACAGGCAGCAACGGCAAGACAACGACCAAAGATATGATTACCGCTCTTCTTGAAGTGCAGTACAAGGTACACAAAACACAGGGCAATTTCAATAATCACATCGGTCTGCCGCTTACGATTCTCTCCATGGACAGCGATGTTGAGATTGCTGTGCTGGAGATGGGCATGAGCTCGCGCGGTGAGATTGCCCTGCTGTCCAGGATAGCTGCCCCTGATGTGGCTGTGATTACCAACGTGGGCGAATCCCATCTGCTGCAGCTCGGGTCCCGCAAGGAAATTGCCCGGGCCAAGCTGGAGATTGTGGACGGACTTAAGCCGGGCGGCCTGCTCATTTATAACGGGGATGAACCGCTGCTCGCAGAAGTTATGGCAGAGCCAGGGTTTAATCCGCCGGAAGGGATGCTCAGCTTCCGTTTCGGGCAGTCCGGAGACAATGATGACTATCCTACAGGTCTCATGACTCACGGCGCTGGAATGACCTTCACTTCACATCTTCATGCCGAGCGTGCCTTCACGCTGCCTCTGCCGGGGCGTCACAATGTCATTAACGCACTCGCTGCACTAGCGGTTGCGCGCCATTTCCGTGTGACTGACGAGAATATAGAGACCGGAATAGCCGGGCTTAAGCTGACCGGCATGCGGATTGAAGTGATGCAGGCGGCGAACGGGCTGACGCTGCTGAACGATGCTTACAATGCCAGCCCTACGTCCATGAGAGCAGCGATAGATGTGCTGCAGTCCATGAAGTGCAGCGGGAGCAGAATCGCGGTGCTGGGGGACATGCTGGAACTTGGGCCTGATGAAGTTCTGTTCCACCAGCAGATCGGTACCTATCTCGATCCTGCACTGACGGATGCGGTATACACTTACGGACCGCTCGCTGCTCATATTGCTGCGGCTGCGGCGGAGAGATTCGGGGCCGGACATGTATTTGCTTTTGAAGACAAAGAAGCATTGATCACTGCCTTGAACACCAAATGTGGTTCCAGGGATGTAGTACTCTTCAAAGCGTCCCGGGGGATGCGTCTGGAGGAAGTGCTTCACCGCCTGAAAGAATATTCTGAAGCTGACTTAAACTAATGGAGGGGGTGTACCCATGGATTATCAATTACTTCTGCTGACTATTGCTGTGTCCTTTATCCTTGCGGTCATTGCCGCTCCGCTGATTATCCCGCTGCTGCGCCGGATGAAGTTCGGACAACAGGTTCGCGACGACGGGCCTCAGACCCATCTGAAGAAGGCGGGAACGCCTACGATGGGCGGAATTATCATCATGGTGGCATTCACGTTGTCTTTTCTGAAATTTTCGGTGATTAATTCGGATTTCTACGTACTTCTGGTAGCTACGCTGGGTTACGGTCTGATCGGTTTCCTGGATGACTATATTAAGATTGCCTTCAAACGTTCCCTCGGGCTGACGGCACGCCAGAAGCTTGCCGGCCAGCTGCTGGTCGGTATCGTTCTCTGCGCCCTGCTCATTTCCGGCGGACATCATACAAACATCAGCATTCCGGGAACATCGGTGAGCTTTGACTGGGGCGGCTGGTTCTACTATCCGTTTATTGTCCTGATGATGATGGCGGTAACCAATGCGGTTAACTTCACGGATGGTGTGGACGGACTGCTGTCCGGTGTCAGTGCGATCGCGCTTGCTGCTTTTGCTGTAGTCGCCATGCAGGCAACCTCCATTGCTGCCGGTGTCTGCGCTGCGGCGATGATTGGTGCAGTACTTGGCTTTCTGGTATTCAATGCCCATCCGGCCAAAGTGTTCATGGGTGATTTCGGCTCCTTCGGGATTGGCGGTGCCATTGGTGCGATTGCCATTGTAACGAAGACCGAGCTGCTCTTCGTGGTGATCGGCGGTGTCTTTGTAGTCGAAATGCTGTCCGTAATTATTCAGGTCGCTTCGTTCAAAACACGCGGCAAACGGGTATTCCGAATGAGCCCGATCCATCATCACTTTGAGCTGGGCGGCTGGTCGGAGTGGCGTGTGGTTGTCTCCTTCTGGGCGGTGAGCCTGGTGCTAGCGGCTGTTGGACTATATCTCATCAAGGGGTTGTAACATATGAAGCATCCGGATTTGTACCGTGGTGAAGAAGTGGTCGTCCTGGGGCTCGCCAAAAGCGGCGTCCAGGTGGCCAAGGTGCTGCATGAGCGCGGCGCGGTTGTGACGGTCAATGATAAAAAGGAAAGAGATCAAAGTCCCGAAGCTTCCGAACTGGAATCTTTGGGAATTTCTGTTATATGCGGCGGGCATCCGGAAGGGCTGATTCATGAGGGTGTTGCGCTTGTTGTAAAGAATCCGGGGATTCCCTATTCCGTGGCTCCGGTGCAGCAGGCTCTTGAGCTTGGCATCGAAGTCGTAACGGAGGTAGAGGTGGCTTACCATCTCTGCGCCGCACCTATGATCGGTATTACGGGCTCCAACGGGAAGACGACTACAACGACCTGGGTTGGCCGTATGCTGGAGGCAGCGGGGATGAGGCCCATAGTTGCCGGGAACATCGGTACGCCGCTCTGTCAGGCCGCTCAGGAGGCTGACGTGGACAACTGGATGGTTGTCGAGCTCAGCAGCTTCCAGCTCAAAGGGACGGAAGCCTTCCGGCCCAAGGTCGCTGCCCTGTTGAATGTTGCCGAGACCCATCTGGATTATCATGGGGGGATGGAGGATTATGTGGCCTCCAAATCCAAGCTGTTCGCGAATCAGGGGCCGGGCGACACCGCTGTACTGAACTGGGATGATCCGGTCTGCCGCGAGCTGGTTCCATATATCAAAGCAGCCATCCTGCCCTTCTCCATGACTGAAGAACTGGTTCAGGGCATTTTTGTCCGTCCATCCTTTGTGCCGGAGACAGAAGATGATCTGAAGCGGGTAATCATTTACCGGGATTATACGGAGAGCGAGACCGAAATAGCCGATGTGGATTCGATCGGCCTTCCGGGCCGCTTCAATGTAGAGAATGCGCTGGCCGCCTGCGGCATCGCCATTGCCGCAGGCGCGGACCCGGCAGTGCTTGGCGGAGTGCTGGCTTCCTTCCGCGGTGTGGAGCACCGGCTGGAATATGTGACAGACAAGGCGGGGGCCGCCTACTATAACAATTCCAAGGCTACCAATTCCAAAGCTACAGCCATGGCGCTGGGGTCCTTCAAGAAGCCGGTCATCCTCGTTGCCGGAGGTCTGGACCGCGGTTCTGATTATATGGAGCTGCTGCCTGTCCTCGGAGGGAACGTCAAGGCACTGGTGGCTCTTGGGGAGACGAAGGACAAGCTGGCCGCGGTTGCGCAGCTGGCAGGAGTAAAGACAATCATCTCCGTCGATAATGGGGAGAGCGCCGCCGCCGTGCTGCAAGAGGCCGTGCGGGAGGCTTCCGCTCTTGCGGAAGCAGGAGATGTAGTTCTCCTCTCTCCTGCCTGTGCCAGCTGGGATATGTTTACATCCTATGAGGAGCGCGGGCGTATTTTTAAAGAGGCGGTGCATAACCTTTAAGTAGGGGGGTGGATAAGCCCCTACTACGGATGCAAGAGGTGTGCTCCTGATGAACAAATCCCGTCATGCGCCCGATATCTGGCTGCTGCTTCCGATATTGGCTTTGCTGGCCATCGGTATGGTAATGGTATACAGCGCCGGGTCCGTTTTGGGCTTCCGCAATTATGGCGACTCGTTTTATTTTGTCAAAAGACAGCTGCTGTTCGCAGGCCTGGGTCTTATCGCCATGTTCATCACTGCGAATACGGATTATGTGGTGCTGAAGAAGTTCGCCAGGCCGGCCCTGATTTTCTGCTTCGTACTGCTGGTGCTGGTGCTGGTTCCCGGCATCGGGGTCGTGCGCGGAGGTGCGCGCAGCTGGCTGGGAATCAGTTCTTTCGGCATTCAGCCCTCGGAGTTCATGAAGATGGGGATGATCCTCTTTCTCGCCAAATGGCTCGGAACAGAGGATTACGATATTTCCAGCTTCACCCGCGGCCTGCTTCCGCCGCTTGCGCTGATCGGTTCCGCTTTTGCGCTGATCATGCTCCAGCCGGATCTCGGTACAGGCACTGTCATGTTCGGGGCTGCGTTGATGATGGTCTTCACGGCAGGGGCCCGGATGAAGCATCTGCTCTCCCTGGGCGCGCTGGGTGTTGCCGGGTTCGTGGGGCTTATTGCCGCCGCACCCTACCGTCTGCAGCGGATTACGGCCTTCCTGGACCCCTGGTCTGATCCGCTCGGGGCCGGATATCAGATCATACAGTCGCTGTACGCGATTGGCCCCGGCGGACTGGGGGGCTTGGGTCTCGGCATGAGCCGGCAGAAGTACAGCTATGTGCCGGAGCCGCAGACCGATTTTATTTTTTCCATATTGGCTGAGGAGCTGGGGTTTATCGGGGGACTGGCAGTGCTGCTGCTCTTCCTGATTCTGATCTGGCGCGGAATGAAGGTAGCGATGAGTCTGCCGGACCGTTTCGGCAGCTATCTGGCCGTGGGCATCGTCTGTATGGTCGCTATTCAGGTGATCATCAACATCGGTGTGGTTATCGGCCTCATGCCGGTTACCGGCATTACGCTTCCGCTGATCAGCTATGGAGGCTCATCGCTGACCCTGATGCTTACAGCACTTGGCATTCTACTTAATTTATCCCGTTATGCGAGGTGAAAGACATGCGTATTGTATTAAGCGGCGGCGGTACGGGCGGACATATCTATCCGGCCGTAGCCGTGGCCAGACAGCTGGAATCCGAAGAAGAGAAATCCGTCTTCCTGTATATCGGGGGCAAACGCGGTCTGGAGAGCAAGCTTGTTCCCCAAGAGAATCTGCCCTTTAAAGCGATTGATATTACCGGCTTCCGCCGTAAGCTCTCGATGGACAATGTGAAGACGGTAATGCGTTTCCTGAAGGGGGTGAAGGCCTCCAAAGCCATGCTGCGGGAGTTCAAGCCGGATGTCGTTATCGGCACGGGCGGATATGTCTGCGGGCCGGTAGTGTACGCTGCATCACGGCTCGGCATCCCGACGCTTATCCATGAACAGAACGCGATCCCGGGCCTGACCAACCGCTTCCTCAGCCGGTATGCCGATACGGTCGCCGTAAGCTTTGAAGGCACGGAGCCGGCTTTTCCAGGGGCTAAGAACGTAATCTACACAGGCAACCCCCGGGCAACTACGGTAATGACTGCCAACCCGCAGCGGGGATTCGCTTCACTTGGGATTCCTGAAGGCAGTACGGTTGTGCTGGTAGTCGGAGGAAGCGGAGGCGCCAGGGCAATTAACCGGGCGATGATTGAAATGGCTCCGTTTGTGGGTAAGGGTAATGGTGTTCACTATGTGTATGTTACCGGAGAGGCTTATTTCGAGGAAACCCGTAAAGCTGTGCGCGAGAAGCTCGGAAGCTTGCCGAACTCCCTGCATATTCTTCCGTATATTCATAATATGCCCGAGGTACTGGCCTGTACTTCACTCATCGTGAACCGGGCGGGGGCATCGTTTCTTGCAGAGATTACTGCGCTTGGCATTCCCTCTGTGCTTATCCCTTCTCCCAATGTGACGAATAATCACCAGGAAGCGAATGCCAGACAGCTTGAACGTGAAGGGGCAGCCGTTGTGCTGCTGGAGAAGGATTTAAGCGGCGAGGCACTATTCGCAGCGGTGCATAAGATTATCGGAGCGGACGCTGCACGCCGCAGTATGTCCGATGCCTCAAGGCGGCTGGGTAAAAGAGACTCCGCCTCGCTGGTTGTCGCCGAGCTCCGCAGACTGGCCGCAGGCCGGAAACGCTAGAATCCCGGGCTTACATTGTCACACACGAGAGGTCACGAACATAGGATGATCCTATAATCGTGACAATCACCCAGAGCACTTCCAGTTCATGAAATGTGGAGCGGGGTAGCTTCCCGGCCTATTTCTGTTGATCTGTGTACAGGAAGTGCCCAACGGTGGGTGAGCGGTAATCTCGGAGGTGATACATTGGACAAATTGGTGATTGAGGGTGGAAATCCCCTGTCAGGCACCATACGTATCCATGGAGCGAAAAATGCGGCCCTGCCGATTCTGGCGGCAAGCCTGCTGGCCGAAGGAGTTCACTCACTGCATAATGTGCCGAAGCTGCTGGACATCGAAACTATGCTGGATATTCTGGAAAGGCTGGGCTGCAGGGCCGTGCATGAAGATGAAACGGTTACGGTCGATACAACCTGCGTCGCAACCTCCCATGTTCCGGAGGATTTAATGCGGCAGATGAGATCCTCCATTTTTCTAATGGGACCGCTTCTGTCCAGGTTTGGTGAAGTAACGATTTATCAGCCGGGCGGCTGTGCCATCGGGGAACGCAAAATTGATCTTCACCTGCAGGGTCTGAAGCTGCTCGGGGCGGAGATTGAGGAGACCAGCGGGATGATCTGCTGCCGGGCTGCCAAACTGACAGGCTGTGATATTCATCTGGATTATCCAAGCGTCGGAGCCACGGAGAATATCATGATGGCTGCCGCTATGGCGGAGGGGACCACAACGGTGTCCGGAGCGGCCAGAGAGCCGGAAATCCAGGATCTGCAGAATTTCCTGAATGCGATGGGTGCGCAAATCATCGGTGCGGGAACAGATACGATCACCATTCAGGGCGTCTCCAAGCTGTATCCTTGCAATTATGAGGTCATTCCCGACCGGATAGTTGCCGGGACCGTAATGATCGCAGCTGCAGCTACAAGGGGGAATGTGACACTGACCCACACCAACGCAGGACATTTGACATCCCTGATCCATGTTCTGAGGCGTGCCGGTGTTCAAATTACAGTTTGCAATGATATAATTAATATCAGCTGTATGGGGCGTCCGCGTGCAGTAGAAAGAATTGTAACCTCCCCTTATCCTTCGTTCCCTACAGATCTGCAATCCCAGGTGATGGTCCTTTTGTCCCTGGCTGACGGATTCAGTGTGATTAAAGAAACTGTATTTGAAGGACGCTTTAAGCATGTGGAAGAGATGGCCCGGATGGGAGCCGACATTTCCATTGACCTGAACCGGGCGTTTATACGCGGAGTGCAGAGATTATACGGAGCTACGGTAGAAGCCACCGACCTGCGTGCCGGAGCTGCCCTGGTTATCGCCGGACTTGCCGCTCAAGGAACTACCGTTGTTGAGCAGGCGCATCATATTGACCGCGGATATGACGGCATCGAGATACTGTTTCAGAAGCTGGGTGCACGCATTAGCCGCAAGGTACCTGTACCGGACCCGCTGGATTTGGCCAATTAAAGCTCCCTGTCTCCTTCGGCCCGAGTGCGCGGGAAGGAGACAGGGCCTTATTACGGAGATATGAGAATGCCTAAAACCCGAATGCCTCTTCTTAAAGAGGACAAGCCCAGTAAGAGAATGAGCCGTAAAATCACCATTATCCTGCTGCTGCTGTTTATTGCGCTGCTGGCCGTGATATTTTTCCGTTCGTCCGTCAGTAAGATTACGGCAATCAATTTCCAGGGGGATAAATATACATCCCGGGAGGAATTGCTTGCCACAAGCGGTCTTACGATCGGCGGACAGTTCTTTGCGGTCTCCGGAGATTCCGTGGAAAGTGCACTTACAGGACTGAAGACGGTTCAGGAAGCGGCTGTGGACAAGAAATTCCCCGGTGTGATTAACATCAGTATTAAGGAATTTCCCGCGGTGGCGTACGAGCTGGATGAGGCTGGATCGCTTGAGGCGATTCTGTCCAGCGGAGCCGCAGTATCTGTCAAAGATACAGGGATTGCCGTTGAGAAGCCGATATTAACCAACTGGAAGGGTGATGATCCTTACAAGACGAAGCTGTGCCAGGCGCTGGCTGATATTCCGAATGAACTGACCAGTGATATATCCGAGATCGTCCCCTCCCCGACTTTGTCTTTTCCGGACCGTATTAAGCTGTATACACGTTCACGGTTTGAGGTCATTACGGCAATTTCACTGCTTAAGGATAAGGTAGAATACCTGAATCAAGTGATTGAAAACGAGCAGCCGGGATTGATCAAGATGCTTGAGGCCGATTCTTACGTCCCATTTCATACAGAAGCGGAGGATTCCGGGGAGGATGCAGACACACAAGAGTAAATAGTCCCTACTAATAGAGCGGAAAAAATGCTACAATCGGTTTTACGGGCAATAAGCAATATCCCTCTTTTTTCTGCGGATTTTTTGAAATGCATTCATGGATATAGCTGTCATTTCTTAAAAGGTAGAACTTATATGCTTTAGAAAAAATTAAAAGCAGTTGTTTGTTGCCAAAAGGCTGTTATATTATTCCATTCAAAAAATTTGTAGAAAAAAGAGGGAAAGGATTAGGGATGTTGAATATGTACAGAGAAGTTTCCCGGGACCGGGATCAAAGCGTATTTTATATTTATTTGGCTTCACAATTTATTATGATTATAACAGGAGGTGCCATAGGGCTTGAGCAACAATGACATCATTGTTAGTTTGGACATCGGTACATCCAAAGTTCGGGCAATTATTGGGGAAGTTACCAATGGAACCTTTAATATTATTGGCGTTGGATCTGCTGATTCGGAAGGAATACGCAAGGGTGCGATTGTAGACATCGATCAGACTGTGCAATCGATCAAGAGTGCCGTGGAACATGCGGAGCAAATGGTCGGTATTCAAATATCCGAGGTATATGTCGGTATATCCGGTAATCATATCGGCCTGCAATCCAGTCACGGCGTAGTTGCCGTGCAGAATGAAGACCGTGAGATCGGCGAAGATGATATCGACCGCGTGATCAAGGCTGCTGAGGTCATAGCACTGCCTCCTGAGCGCGAAGTCATTGATGTTGTCGCCAAGCAATATATCGTCGACGGGCTTGAAGGAATTCAAGATCCGCGCGGAATGATCGGAGTCCGCCTTGAGGTTGAAGCGACGATCATTACCGGGGCTAAGACACCAATACATAATCTGCTGCGCTGCGTGGAGAAATCAGGTCTGAAGGTCAAAGATCTTGTGCTTATGTCTCTCGGGGCAGGCGGATTAGCGCTTTCCAAAGATGAGAAATCAATGGGAGCAGTACTGGTGGATATCGGTGCCGGCCAGGCGACGATAGCCGTATATGAAGAAGGTTCCTTGTGCGCAACCTCTACGATTCCGATCGGAGGAGAATTTATAACCAATGACATTGCATACGGTCTGCGAACGCTAACGGATCAGGCCGAGAAGGTCAAGCTGAAATATGGCTGTGCCTGGATTGATGACGCTGCCTCGGACGTCGTGTTCAAGGTTCTGCGGATCGGCAGCAATGTTGAGAAGGAATTCAACCAGGAGGATCTGGCGGCGATTATTGAGCCCAGAGTTCAAGAAATCTTCCATCTGATCCGCCAGGAAGTGAAGCGGCTTGGTTACAATGAGCTTCCGGGAGGTTATATACTAACGGGTGGCACCGTTTCGATGCCGGGTGTCCTGAAGGTAGCCCAGACTGAACTGGCAGCCTCCGTACGTATTGCCGTACCTGATTATATTGGAGTACGTGACCCCGGGTTCACCGGCGGTGTGGGTATACTTCATACCGTTGTGCGCAGATTCCGCGGACGAAGCAGCGGCGGAAGCGCCAATAAGAAGACGGTTAACCGCAGCAAGCAAAGTGCTGCACCTAGTCAGGATTCTTCCAAGAAGCCGGGGCTGGTGGAACGTCTAAAGAATATGTTCAGCGAGTTCATATAAGTGTAAGTCCAGATATACTTGGACTGGCCATCCAAGCACTACTCGAGGGGGAGATGGAAACAATATGTTGGAATTTGATTTTGAAATGGAGAGCTTAGCCCAAATAAAGGTCATCGGCGTAGGCGGCGGCGGAAGCAATGCTGTAAACCGGATGATTGAAAATGGCGTTCAGGGTGTTGAATTCATCACGGTTAATACAGATGCCCAAGCGCTGCATATGGCCAAATCGGAGCATAAACTGCAAATCGGGGATAAACTGACCCGCGGACTTGGCGCTGGAGCCAATCCTGAGGTGGGGAAGAAAGCGGCTGAAGAATCCCGCGATCTGATTTCAAATACGCTTAAAGGTGCAGATATGGTATTCGTAACCGCAGGTATGGGCGGGGGTACCGGAACGGGCGCAGCGCCTGTAATTGCTGAGATTGCCAGAGAGTGTGGAGCATTGACGGTTGGCGTCGTGACCCGTCCGTTTACTTTTGAAGGCAGAAAACGTTCCAATCAGGCAGAACTGGGAATCGAAGCGTTGAAAGAAAAAGTGGATACGCTGATCGTGATTCCAAATGACCGCCTGCTGGAAATTGTGGATAAGAAAACACCAATGCTGGAGGCTTTCCGCGAAGCGGATAATGTACTCCGCCAGGCTGTGCAAGGGATCTCTGACCTCATTGCCGTTCCCGGCCTGATCAACCTTGACTTTGCCGATGTGAAGACAATTATGACGGAGCGCGGTTCAGCACTTATGGGTATCGGTATTGCGACCGGCGAGAACCGTGCCTCGGAAGCGGCCCGCAAAGCCATTATGAGCCCGCTCCTCGAAACCTCCATCGAAGGTGCACGCGGCGTAATTATGAACATTACAGGCGGCTCCAACCTCTCCTTGTATGAGGTTAATGAAGCGGCTGAGATTGTTACCTCTGCTTCCGATCCTGAAGTGAATATGATCTTCGGTGCGATTATCGAAGAGAGCATGAAGGACGAAATCAAGGTTACGGTAATTGCTACCGGCTTTGAACATAAGCCTTCCCCTGTAGCGCCTGCTCGCCGTCCTGCATCCAGCAGTGAGCCGGCAGCGGACAAGGATAAGAATGCGAATCTGCGTCCGTTCGGCAATCAGACAACCTCTGATCAGCTGGATATTCCAACCTTCCTGCGCAACCGGACACGCGGCAACAATGATTAAGAACTAAGAGCAATGAACTGCATAGCTTTTTACGGAAGCACCGTATTCGACCCGCATTTAGCCGGGACGAATACGGTGTTTTTTTGTTTTTCAGGCTGTTATAATAACGATAACGGGAGACGATGGAATGGAACTGCTGGACCCCCGGGTAGATTTCGTATTTAAACGGATATTTGCAAGCGAGAGTAACAAGGATGTGCTGCTGGCTTTTTTGAACCGGATATTCATGGATGCGGGAGATCCGCCGCTGGAGGAAGTAGTGCTGCTCAATCCGTATACGGATAAGGATGATCCGCTGGATAAGCAATCGATATTTGACATTTGGGCGAAGTCTGCAGACGGCAAGCTGATCAATATTGAAATGCAGCTGTTCAACAAATACGATATTGAGAAAAGGACCTTATATTACTGGAGCAAACGTTATGCGGGCCAGCTTCAGGTAAGCGGCAAATATACAGACCTCAAGAAATGCGTAACAATCAACATTATGAATTATAAGGTGCTGCCTAACGAACATCCGCATAGTGTGTTTCACTTACGGGAGGATGCAACCGGAACGCCGCTCACGGATGATATTGAAATTCATTTTCTGGAATTACCCAAGCTGAATCAGCGAGCTGTTCCCGGCCAAGGCGGTCTGGTGAACTGGCTGCTGTTCTTGAAGGGAATAAACCACTCGGATTGGGAGGTGCTGTTGATGAACGAGCCTGCTTTGAGGAAGGCGATGGAAACCCTGGAGTTTCTGAGTCAGGATTCGGAAGCCCGGCGTAAATATGAGGACCGCCAGAAGTTTCTGCTTGACGAAGCCTCGCAGAGAGACGGTGCACAAAGAGAAGGGTTTGCTAAAGGCATAGCAGTAGGCAGAGCAGAAGGTGAGCTCGAGGCAAAACTGGAAATAGCCAGAAATCTCCTGGCTATGGGGCTGGATCTTCCTTCTGTAATGAAGGCAACCGGACTGACTGAAGAAGAATTGAAATCTATCACTTGAATGAATATTCGAACTTGAAGTCAGCCTCTACAGGCTGGCTTTTTCTTTTATCCTCTTAATATCTCTGCTGACCTATAACTCGACAAAAAAAACGTAAGTACGCCCCCCAAGTTTAGACAGACTTTGAATGCGAGAGTTCCTATACTAATCTTATCGTCTAAAAAGAGAGCCTTCACCCTGGCCTCCGGCTAGATATCCGTTACCAGGCAGGTGAAAACACTGGTTGTTTATATTGACTTGATCTTCGCCGCCAATCTGCTGATCGACGGAATTCTATTGTGGCTGACCAGCTGGCTGGTCAAGCTGAAGGTGTCCTGGTGGCGCCTGTCTCTCTCTGCGCTGGTTGGCGCGCTCTATGTCGTGATGATGTTTGTACCGGAGCTGTCCTTCATGTACACCTTCCTCATCAAGTTCGGGTTGTCGGTAGTGATGCTGTGGATCGCGTTCGGATTTAGAAGTCTGCAAAGCTATCTTCGTGCATTAGGGGCATTTTATATCATTAATTTTGCGGCGGCAGGAGGTATAGTAGGGATTCATTATTTGCTGCAAAGCTCAGGCGACATCTGGAACGGCATTATCTTTACTTCTCCAGGCGGCCAAGCTTACCGGTTGAAAATTGGATTCTGGTTCGTGCTTGCGATGCTTCCGCTGGTGCTTCTTCTCTTCAAGCTGATTCAATCCTCGCGCAGGCGCAGGGAGCAGCTGGAGACATATATCGGTGAAGTGACCGTGGAGATTGACGGAGTATCTGTTACCTGTCCAGGGCTGCTGGACACCGGAAACCGGCTCAATGATCCGCTTACGCGAATTCCGGTCATGGTTATGGAATCCTCACTATGGGAAGGCCATCTGCCGGCCTCATGGAAAGGGAGGCTGACACAGACAGGGGCAGATACACTTGTGCTGGAAGCGGACGGGCAGTCGTTTGCCTGGCAGGACAGAATACGGCTGGTGCCGTACAGAGGCGTTAACCGCGGGGCATCCTTCATGCTCGCGTTGAAGCCGGATTCAGTGATGATAAAGCTTGGCGGCGAAACCTTTTACAGCAAGAGGGTTCTCATCGGGCTGGATGGCGGGACACTGTCGGGAGACGGAGCGTACCGGGCGGTCATACATCCTGACCTGACCCACAATGAGAGCGCTGTAGAGGCGCCGGCAGACAAGGCTATGAGTTAAGGAACATATAGGAGGAACAATAAATGGTCAAATTCAAACTTGTGCTGCAACTGCAGTATTACCGCATGCTGTTTCTGCTGGGACTGAAGAGCCAGGAAATTTATTATATCGGGGGCAGTGAAGCGCTGCCTCCTCCGCTTACACGGGAAGAGGAAGAATTCCTGCTGCAGCGGCTCTCAAGCGGTGATGCGGCGGTCCGGGCCATGCTGATTGAACGCAACCTGCGGCTGGTGGTGTATATCGCACGGAAATTCGAGAACACAGGGATCAATATCGAGGATCTTGTTTCCATCGGGGCGATTGGACTGATTAAAGCAGTCAACACCTTCGATCCGGAGAAAAAAATAAAACTGGCCACCTATGCCTCACGCTGTATTGAGAACGAAATTCTGATGTATCTGCGGCGCAACAGCAAAACTAGAAGCGAGGTTTCTTTTGATGAACCGCTGAATATTGACTGGGACGGCAACGAGCTGCTGCTATCGGATGTGCTGGGAACGGAGAATGACACGATTTACCGGAATATCGAAGAACAGGTGGACCGCAAGCTGCTGCAGAAGGCGCTGGAGAAGCTCAGTGAACGGGAAAGATTAATTATGGAGCTGCGGTTCGGACTGCGCGGCGGTGAGGAAAAAACCCAAAAGGATGTTGCTGATTTGCTTGGCATTTCCCAATCCTACATCTCGCGGCTTGAGAAAAGAATTATCAAGCGGCTGCGCAAGGAGTTCAACAAGATGGTGTAAGCTGAAGGAACCGAGGAATAAAATGCCGGACCGGGGAGATAATGTACAGTAATGTTTCTCCTTGGGAGGTAAATCATCATGACCCGAAATAAAGTCGAGATTTGCGGTGTGGACACCGCTAAGCTACCCGTTCTTACGAACGTGGAAATGCGGGCATTGTTCACTTCGCTGCAGCAGCAGGGCGAGCGATCCGCCAGAGAGAAATTGGTAAATGGTAACCTTAGACTTGTTCTTAGCGTAATTCAAAGGTTCAATAATCGTGGGGAGTTCGTGGATGATCTGTTTCAGGTAGGCTGCATCGGACTCATGAAAGCCATCGATAATTTTGACTTATCGCAGAATGTCAAGTTCTCTACCTATGCGGTGCCGATGATCATCGGAGAGATCCGCCGTTACTTGCGTGACAACAACCCGATCCGGGTATCGCGCTCGCTGCGGGATATTGCCTATAAGGCCCTTCAGGTCCGTGACAGCCTGACCAATCAGAATTCGCGGGAACCGACGATCCTCGAGATTTCAGAAGCGCTCGGTGTACCTAAAGAGGATGTCGTCTTTGCCCTTGATGCTATTCAGGACCCGGTATCCCTGTTCGAGCCGATCTATCATGACGGCGGTGATCCGATCTATGTTATGGATCAGATCAGCGACGATAAGAACAAAGATGTATCCTGGATTGAAGAGATTGCTCTTCGTGAAGCCATGCAGCGGCTGGGACAGCGCGAGAAACGTATTTTGTCCATGCGGTTCTTTGAAGGTAAAACCCAGATGGAGGTAGCGGATGAGATTGGGATCTCACAGGCGCAGGTATCGCGGCTTGAGAAGTCGGCTATTCAGCAAATGCAAAAGCATGTGAAGTCTTAAACAGCAGGCTATAGATAAGCGGGGGATATTCCGGAAGGCGCGTGAGCGGCTGCCCGGGGTATCCTTTTGTATGTAACGGCGAAGGCCGGAAATGAATTAAGACATGTTGCCAAGCCTTAAGGACATATACTGGAGCTATAGGTCTGAATGTACAGGGGTGGCAGGATGAATGAAGATTCCGTAGGGTCGGGCAAAAAGATGAAAATCTCTGATTTTCAAACCAAGGATGTTATTAATATTGTGGACGGCAAGCGGCTCGGGCAGATTAGTGATCTGGAGCTGGATCTGCGCCGGGGGGTTATTGATGCCATCATCGTACCGGGATATACAAGGTTCATGGGACTGTTCGGAGGCGGTGCGGATCTGATTATCCCGTGGCGGAATATCGTCAAGATCGGTGCTGATGTCGTCCTGGTGAAGATTGAGGAATCCCGGATGCCTCAGGGCCAGGAAGAGCGGGAGATGATGTATCTGGAGCGGCCGGAACGCAGCGAGCGGCGCACTTATTAATCGGGTGCGTCTTTTTTCTGCGTATATGGGTAAAGGCATAGGGTGGGCTCAGGAGTGTGCAGCATAACGTCACTTTGTGGGGATTATTTTGTGTGGCAGGTTTTCGGGGTCCCCGCAAAGTACTTGGATAGGCATCGGAGCATAACATCACTTTGTGGGGTAGAGTTTATGGGGGAGAGTTTATGGGGTAGAGTTTGTGGGGCTGAGTTTATGTTACACTTAAGCGGAGGTGAAGATATGGAACCGTTTATGCGGAGTGACGGAACGCCTATGCTGCTTCATCTGGAGCCGTGGCGAGAGAAGTATAATGCAATCACAGCAGGATTCACAGGCAGAGAGGGCGGCAGCGGTACGAAGCCGTATGACAGCTTCAACTGTGCGTTTCATGTCGGTGATGATCCGGCTGTTGTGCTCAGCAACAGAAAGCTGCTGGCCGAAAGTCTTGGTTTCGGGCTCCAGTCCTGGACCTGCGGAGAACAAACCCATGGTAAAGATATAGCGGTAATTACAGAACAGGACCGCGGAAAAGGCAGCCTGGACCGGTCTACAGCTTTTCAGGCTACCGACGGGCTCCTGACTAATGTGCCGGGTGTGCTGCTGACTTCCTTTTATGCGGATTGTGTGCCGCTCTACTTCTATGACCCCGTGCACAGTGTTGTGGGGCTGGCGCATGCAGGCTGGAAGGGGACTGTGGCAGAGATCGCAGCAGCGATGGTGGACAGAATGGAACAGGAGTATGGAAGCCGTCCGGAGGATATCCAGGCTGCCATAGGCCCTTCGATTGGCGAATGCTGCTACGAGGTAGATGATTATGTAATGGACCACGTCCGCCGGCTGGAGGCCGGGCTGAACCCGCTGATGATGGTGGAAGGGGCGCCGGACTTATATAGAAGCTCGGATAAGGACAGCAGCAAAAGTATGCTTAACTTGAAAGAAATGAATCAACGCATTATGATAAAAGCAGGAATATTGCCGACTCATATCGAATGTACAACTTGGTGTACAAGCTGTAACAGTGATCTGTTCTTTTCGTACCGCAAGGAAAATGGGGTTACAGGGAGAATGACGAGCTGGATCGGAATAAAGGAGAGTTGAATTTTGGCCTCATTACAGGAAAGAATCGCCATCACCCTGGAACGTGTCGCACAGGCCTGCGCGGTCAGCGGCCGTGATGTAAGTGACGTCAAGGTTATCGCGGTGACGAAATATGTACCTCTGGATACGGTAGCCGCTGTGCTGGAAGCAGGGCTCACGGAGATTGCGGAGAGCCGCTGGCAGGATGCAGAGCCTAAATGGAATGCGCTTGGACACAAGGGAATCTGGCACTTTATCGGGCATTTGCAGACCAATAAGGTAAAAGACGTTATAGGTAAATTTGAATATATACACTCGCTCGACCGGCTATCGCTGGCACGGGAGCTGCACAAGAAGGCGGACGCCGCCGGACTGGATGTTAAGGTGTTCCTGCAAGTGAATATTTCCGGAGAAGATACGAAGTTCGGTCTGCCGCCCGGAGCGGTGGAGGGTTTCCTGAAGGACATCGCCCCGCTAAGCCGTGTGAAGGTAATCGGACTGATGACCATGGCCCCGCATGAGGAAGATCCGGAGCTTACCCGTCCCGTATTCCGGGGGCTACGTGCGCTGCGCGATTCGCTTAATCAGCTTGCTTTGACACCTGAGCCTATACAAGAGCTGTCGATGGGAATGTCGAATGATTTTGAAGTGGCGATACAGGAAGGAGCCACCCGGGTGCGCCTGGGTACGGTACTAGTAGGTCATTAGGAGGGAGATTGATGGGCGTGATGAACCGGTTTATGAGTTTCTTGGGTTTGCAGGAGGAAGAGGAAATAGTGGAGCGGGAGCAAATTTCCCGTGATGAGGATGAATACGAACCCGCCCCTGTAGAAACACGCAAAAATCAGCGGGCCAACGTCGTCAGTATCCATTCGCAAAAAAATGTGAAGGTTGTGCTCTACGAGCCGCGTTCGTATGACGAGGCCCAGGAGATTGCCGACCATCTGCGTGCGCACCGCACGGTAGTTATTAATTTGCAGCGGGTGCGTAACGATCAGGCAATGAGGATTATTGATTTTTTAAGCGGAACGGTTTATGCCCTGGGTGGAGGAATATCCAAGATTGGGGGCAATATATTTATGTGCACTCCGGATACAGTGGAAATTCAAGGCTCCATAACAGAAATTCTTGGTGACGATCAAGATTACAACAGAATGAGGTGAGCAGGTTTTGGATCAAATATCTTCAATTATAGACATCCTATTTACAATTTACTATTACATGATTATCGTATACATTCTCATGTCCTGGCTGCCTAATCTGCGTGAGAACTTTATCGGTGAGCTGCTTGGCAAGCTTGTGGAGCCGTATCTTACGCCATTCCGGAAAATCATCCCGCCTCTGTTCGGAACCATCGATATCTCCCCGATTATTGCGATTGTCGTGCTCCGGTTTGCGGTAGGCGGACTTCATTCCATTGTGGCCCTGGTGTTCGGCTAATCACATGAAGAATGAAATTTACGGACACTTCCACCCGGATGAACGGCAATTTGTGGACAAGGCCTGGGAATGGGTTACGAATGCAGGAGAGTACCATGAGACCAAGCTGACCGAATTTCTCGATCCCCGTCAGGGATATATACTGCAGAGCCTGGTGAACCGCCACCCCGATGTCATTGTACGCTGGGAGGGCGGTTCTGACGATGCCGAGCGGAAGCGGGCTATGGTTGCGCCGGATTACCGTGATCTCACGGGTGAGGACATGGAGCTGAAGGTGCTGGCCATTACCTCGGGGGAGCAGAAATTTCTTGCGCTGGAGCATGGTGATTATATGGGGGCCATCCTGGGACTGGGCATCAAAAGAGGCAAGATCGGTGATATTCATGTGCTGGAGGACGGCTGTCACGTTGTGGTAGCTGAGGATATCGTCGATTATCTGTCCATGAATCTGACCGGTGTACACCGGATCAACGTTAGTACAGAGATACTGCCGCTATCCGGCTTACGCAGCAGCCAGGTTAAGCTGGAGACGATGGATTTCACCGTGGCTTCCCTGAGACTTGACGGAATTGCAGCGGATGTGACCCGGCTTAGCCGGAGCAAAATTCTGGCTCCCATCAAAGCCGGACGTGTGCGGGTGAACTGGAAGGTGGAGGAGGATCCGTCCTGCAGTCTGAAAGACGGTGATGTAGTTTCTATCCAGGGCTTCGGACGGTTCAAGGTGCTGGAGATCGGCAGCTTGACGAAGAAAGGCCGTTACCGGATTCTGGTAGGCAAATTTGTCTGAGTTCTTTGCAGGATTACAGGCGTGCTTGTCGAAATTGATATTCTCAAGGGAAACACCCCCCTTCACTTTTGGGGATATCCAAGCAAGCAGTCTTTCATCTTTGTCTTCCGGACAGACTATCGTTCAGGGACAATGGATGTCCGAAATTTCTAGGAGGTGCACAGCATGCCATTAACACCGCTCGATATACATAACAAGGAATTCTCTCGGAGAATCCGCGGTTATGACGAAGATGAGGTCAACGAATTTCTGGATCAGGTCATTAAGGATTACGAAAGCGTTATTCGTGAGAACAAAGAGCTGCACAACCAGCTTTTATCCATTCAGGAACGCCTTGATCATTTTGTCAATATTGAAGAAAGCCTGTCCAAGACCATTATCGTGGCTCAGGAGGCTGCAGATGATGTGAAGAACAACTCCAAAAAAGAGTCACAGCTGATCCTTAAGGAAGCGGAAAAAAATGCAGACCGGATCATCAACGAAGCGTTGTCCAAATCCCGCAAGGTAGCGATCGAGACAGAAGAGCTGCGCAAGCAGGCTTCAATCTACCGCACCCGTTTCCGGACCCTGCTGGAGGCCCAGCTGGAGCTGCTGTCGCAGGATGACTGGAATGCGCTTGAGAGCCGCGAGGTTACTGAGAACGCCTTGTGAGCGGGAATCCGGGCCATTCATTTGAATAAAAAACTCCTTAGTAGAAGTTATTGATCTTGTTTGTTTAATAAACAAGACTTCTACAAAGGAGTTTTTTTGTGTTTTATTGCGGCGCGAAAACCTTTGCAGTAATGATAACAGGGCCAGTTACAGTAATGTCTCCCTGAAGATCCTCTTGGTTTGTGGCAAATACCTGAAAAACATGATGTCCTACAGATACATTCCTAAGGATGGTCTGGAACACCTCACTGGTGAAAGATATGTCTGAGAAGGCACTTCAGCTTATGGGAGAGGGCCGGTTCAATGAGGTTATAGACAGGATCATGGGAGGGGACTATGGCAGACATTAATGACTATAAGCTGGAGAACCTGGGTCAAGAACATAAGAGCCTTGTCCTGGAGTGGCGCAACGCCGGCCATATCCGTCCTTTTATGAATCATGCTGAGCCCATTCCCTTAGATGAGCATTACAGATGGCTGAATTCTGCGGAGAAGGATGCAAGCAAGCTTGTGAAATTATGCTTTTATCAAGAACAGCCTATAGGTCATAGAAATCAACAATATACCGATGTGGTATTAATGGCGATCTTTCAGGAGCAATGGGAGAAGCACAGTGAAGTGTTGAAAGAGGAGGCTGCTGGAGCAAATGAAGGAAATCACGATCGGTAACCGGCGTATAGGAAGCGGGGATCCTCCTTTTATCATCGCGGAAATGTCCGGCAATCATAATCAGCCACTTGACCGGGCACTTGAGCTGGTTAAGGCGGTGGCCAAGGCTGGCGCACACGCATTTAAAATTCAAACGTATACACCCGAAACGATGACGCTGAATATCCAGGAGAGAGATTTCATGATTCCTGAATCCAAAGGGCTTTGGAAGGGAAAGTCTCTATTTGAGCTCTATAAGGAGGCGTATACCCCCTGGGAATGGCACGGAAGAATATTTGATGCCTGCAGGGAACTAGGGATGATTCCCCTCAGTACACCGTTTGATGAAACCTCAAAGTCGCCTCCAAGGGAAAGCCGATGATTATTTCTACAGGAATGGCTTCTCTCGGCGAAATTGAACATGCGGTAAACACAATAACCGGTGCAGGCTGCAGTGAGTATATTCTATTAAAATGCACAAGCAGTTATCCGGCTTCGCCCGAAAACTCAAATCTGAACACCATTCCGTATTTGAGCGAAGTGTTTCATTGCCAGGTAGACTTATCAGATCATACCCTGGGCGTGGGGGCCGCCGTTGCAAGTGTAGCGCTGGGCAGCACTGTCATTGAAAAGCATTTCACCCTTAACCCTGAGGATGGCGGGGTTGATGCGGCTTTTTCTCTGGAGCCCGGGGAATTTGCTTCCCTCGTGAGAGAGACGGATACGGCCTGGAGGGCACTCGGCAGGGTTTCCATCGGTCCCACGAAGGACGAGGAGAAATCACTTCAATTCAGGCGGTCGATATATGTATCTAAGGATATAAAGGCTGGTGAAGTGCTGACGGGGGATAATATTAAAGTAATTCGTCCAGGATATGGTCTAGATCCGAAATACTACGACCTGCTGTTAGGAAAACAAATGAAAAAGGATCTTCCCCTCGGCACTCCGGTAAGCTGGGAGCTGTTATTATAACCCTGCCTTCCCGGTTCCGGGCCTATGGATCTTGACAATTGGTTCTAAACAGACTATAACTAGAACATATCTGTAATCCATTGAATCGAAATTCGATGACGGGACAAGTACGATAAGGTAACGTTCTCCAGAGAGTCGGTGTTTGCTGCGAGCCGATCGTTCACGCCTTGCCGGAAGATCCTCCCCTAGAAGCTAAGCTGAAGCGTATATGCATACGTGTGTAAGCTATGCCGTCTGCCGGACGTTATCCCGGACCCGTGTGGCATTTCTGCATGCGGAACTGAGATTGTACTGAATACACTCCCCTAAGGATGTGCATGAGGTGCAAATTAGGGTGGTATCGCGAGCGCTGTCTCGCCCCTTTGGGGGCTGGATGACGCTTTTTTTGTGTGGGTCCATCCCCCTAAATCCCCCTTTCCAAGGGGGACCCCAAGGGCTGGCCGCCCTCTGGACACCTGCAACAAGTGCTCCGAGTGGTGAGTGACGATGGCGGAAGGGGAAGGATTACTGCGGCGAATGGCGCGGCCCTTCTTAGGCTGCCCTGACGGGTACGCCTGCGGGGCCTTAACTGCGGAAGACTTAGGGCGAAGATCAAGAGCGAGGCCCCGGCCCAGCGCTGCCCTAACGGGTTCGCGGGCCGGGTGCCAGGGCAAGAGCGAGGCTCCGGCCCAGCGCTGCCCTTCGGGTTCGCGGGCCGGGTGCCCGGCAAGAGCGAGGCCCCGGCCCAGCGCTGCCCTTCGGGTTCGCGGGCCGGGTGCCCGGCAAGAGCGAGGCTCCGGCCCAGCGCTGCCCTTCGGGTTCGCGGACCGGGTGCCAGGGCAAGAGCAAGGCCCCGGCCCAGCGCTGCCCTAACGGGTTCGCGGGCCGGGTGCCTGAGGTAGAGCGTGCCGCTTGCGGCGTAAGCGGGCATTACAACAAAATTAACTTACCAAACACCTTTCCCCTGGAGATCGACAAACTTTCCGGGTGTCCAGAGGGCGGAGCCCTTGGGGCCCTCCCTTGGCGAAGGGAGGGTTTGGGAGGGATCGAAAAGGTTTAAAGACTAAACCACGGAAGGATTGACCATCATGCATAAAGTAGATGTAAAAGAAAAAGCACGGGCCAGAGATGTCCGTATCCTGAAAAAATGGAGCGACGAGAATACGTTCCGCAGATCCATGGAGAACCGCGAGGGACGCCCGAACTATGTGTTCTATGAAGGACCTCCGACGGCGAACGGCGTGCCGCATATCGGGCATGTGCTGGGCCGGGTCATCAAGGACTTCGTCGGCCGCTACCAGACGATGAAGGGCTTCCGCGTAATCCGCAAAGCGGGCTGGGATACCCACGGCCTGCCGGTTGAACTCGGCGTGCAGAAGAAGCTTGGCATCTCCGGCAAGCAGGACATCGAAGAATACGGTGTAGAGAAATTCATCAAGGAATGTAAGGAAAGTGTATTCGGCTATGAGAAGCAGTGGCGTGAGTTCACCGAAGCAATCGGCTACTGGACGGATCTGGATAACCCTTACGTTACGCTGGATAACACCTACATCGAGAGCGTGTGGAATATCCTCGCTACCGTGCATGACAAAGGCTTAATGTACCGCGGACACCGCGTCAGCCCGTACTGCCCGAGCTGTCAGACGACGCTGAGCTCCCATGAAGTGGCGCAGGGCTACAAGACAGTCAAGGACCTGAGTGCTACAGCTAAGTTCAAGCTGGACGGCAGCGGCGATTATGTGCTGGCCTGGACGACCACGCCTTGGACCCTTCCGGCGCATATGGCATTGGCAATGAACCCGAATATGGAATATGTGCGTGCCCAACAGGAAGACGGCGTATATGTACTGGCCAAGAATCTAGTGGATGAGGTGCTCAAAGGCGAGTATACGATCCTGTCCACCCATACCGGTGCGGACTTTATCGGCCAGAGCTACACTCCGCCGTTCGATTATATCAAGGCAGAGAAGCATAATGTGATCGTAGGCGCATCGTTTGTTACGGATTCCAGCGGTACCGGGATCGTGCATATGGCTCCGGCACATGGTGAAGATGACTACAAGAGCTGCCGCGAGAATGGCATCAGCTTCGTGAATGTGGTGGATACCTCCGGTAAATACACCAGTGTGGTGAGCGATTTTGCCGGACGGTTCGTCAAAGACGTCGACCTCGATATCGTGAAGGTATTGTCCGAACGGGGACTGCTCTACAGTAAAGAGAAGTACGAGCACAGCTATCCGTTCTGCTGGCGCTGCGATACTCCGCTGCTCTATTATGCAACAGACAGCTGGTTCATCCAGACAACAGCGATCAAGGATCAGCTGATCGCCAACAATAACAGTGTGAACTGGTATCCGGACCATGTGCGTGAAGGCCGCTTCGGCAAGTTCCTGGAGGAGCTGGTGGACTGGAATATCAGCCGTAACCGTTACTGGGGCACGCCGCTGAATGTCTGGGTCTGCCAGGACACCGGCAAGGAGTTCGCTCCGCATAGTATTGCTGAACTGAGATCGATGGCGATCGGCGAAGTAGCAGAGGATATCGAGCTGCATAAGCCGTATGTGGACAACATCAAGCTGCGGAGTCCGTTCAGTGAAGGCGGCGTAATGGTGCGCACACCGGAAGTCATCGACGTATGGTTCGACAGCGGCTCGATGCCGTTCGCCCAGAGTCACTATCCGTTTGAGAATGAGGACAGATTCGCAGACCAGTATCCGGCGGATATGATCTGCGAAGGGATCGACCAGACACGCGGCTGGTTCTACAGCCTGCTTGCCGTATCGACGCTGTTCACGGGCAAAGCGCCTTACAAGGCGGTAATCGCCCATGGTCATATTTTCGATGAGAACGGCCAGAAGATGTCCAAGTCCAAGGGCAATGTCATCGACCCTTGGGAGATCATGAACGAATACGGCACCGACGCGTTCCGCTGGGCCATTCTGTCTGACAGTGCGCCATGGAACAACAAACGGTTCTCGCGCGGTCTGGTGGGAGAGACGAAGTCCAAGGTTGTGGATACGCTGGTTAACACGCATGCGTTCCTGACGCTGTATGCCGGTATCGACGGCTACGATCCTGCGGATCACCCGTTCAAGCTGTCAGAGCATAAGCTCGACCGCTGGATTCTGTCCCGATTGAACAGTCTGATCCTGCTGGTGGATAAAGGTCTTGCCGTTAACGATTTCGTGAATACGTCCAAAGCAATTGAGAATTTCGTAGATGAGCTGAGCAACTGGTACATCCGCCGTTCCCGTGACCGGTTCTGGGGCAGCGGGCTGGGCGAAGAGAAGCTGGACGCATACCGCACACTTACGCATGTCCTGCTGACCACAGCTACGCTGATGGCACCGTTCACACCAATGCTGTCCGAGGATATCTTTACGAACCTGGGCGGCGGCGAAAGCGTGCATCTCGCGGATTACCCGGTAGCGGATGAGAATCTGATCGATCTTGCACTGGAAAAAGATATGGAGAGCGCCAGAGGGATCGTGGAACTGGCCCGTAACGTACGCAACGAGAGCGGCATCAAGACCCGCCAGCCATTGTCTGAGCTGATCGCATCGATTGATGATGACTTCAATGTGGCGGATTATGAAGAGCTGATCAAAGACGAAATCAACGTGAAGCATATTGTAATCGAGCACAGCGACAGCGGATTTGTGGACTTCACCCTGAAGTTGAACCTGAAGGTCGCAGGCAAGAAATACGGCAAGAACGTCGGCTTCCTGCAGGGCTACCTTAAGGCCATGGACAGTGACGCTACCCGCAAAACCGTACAGGACGGCGGACTCGCCATTGTATCGCCGGACGGGGAAGAGCTGCAGATCACATCCGAGGAGCTGCTGGTTGAGAAGCAGGCCAAACCAGGCTTTGCCTCGGCTTCCGGCTATGGATTGACGGTGGCGCTGAATACCGAAATCACACCGGAGCTGGTGCAGGAAGGCTGGGTACGCGAAGTCGTACGTGCGGTGCAGGATTACCGTAAACGCCTGGATCTGCCGATCGACAAACGGATTGCTCTTACGCTGCATGTCGATGACGAGCTTAAGGCGGCGGTTACCGCATTCGAGCATGTGCTGCGCGAGAATGTACTGGTGACTACGGTTGATTTTGACGGAGATTATACCTATGAAACTGTGGATGCCGGCGGCAAGAGCATCGGAATTCATATCGGCGCTTAAGTAACACACACCCTGCATCACTTGTCCCTATATGGCATATACTAGCCGCAAAGGAAAAGCTTCTATGGGTTAGAATGCAAAATGACGAGCCCCGTGCTTAAAGAGATAAGTCTCTTTAACCGGGCTCGTTTGCTTTGCGGGTCATAGAGATTCGAGGGAGGTGCCGGAGGCATGGGCGGATGGAAAGATGGAGATACGGAGGCCGGGAAGCCGGAGAGGCCGGAAGGGCCGGGCAGAATTTCAATTCAGACCTCGGGAGTAGACAGCAGCAGGGATACCGGTAAAGTACCGGAGGAGAAGCGGCAATTCCTGCATTCCGGGGAGCGTATACAGACACCATTTTCTTCTCAAAAGCCTGCAGCCGCGCTCGCAGCAGCCGGTGATCCGGCGGAGCTGCCGCAGGAGGAAAAGCTGAACGCGCTGTACCGGATGACCACCCAGCTGGCCCAGCAGATGGAGAAATCGCGGATTTCGGAATATACGGAGCTGCTGCATTCGCCGTTCCGGCTGATCTGGCTGAATATTTTATCCGGAGTAGCCCGGGGGCTGGGGATTGCGCTCGGGTTTACTTTTTTTGCGGCGACGATTATTTATGTGCTTCAGGTGCTCGGGGCATTGAATCTGCCGATTATCGGGGACTATATTGCGGACATCGTGCGGATCGTGCAGCATCAGCTGGAGCTGAAGACCTTCTGACCCGGGTCCAAATTAAAAAAGAGCAGCACGGGGCTACTCCCTTTCTTTTTTGAGCGGGTCCAGCAGATAGTCGCCTTCCCCGTCGTCCATGTAATGGCGGTAACTGTTGCCTTTGATGATGGTTAGATGATTTCCCGTAATGTCGGTAGCGACGAAATTCTCCCACGGCTCCACGAAGCCTTCGGTTTCGTCCGCTTCGATCTCCATATCATTGTAGGAGCTGATGTTATTGCCTTCGGCCATGGCAGGGGAATCGGAATTGCCCCAGCTCTCTACAATCTGCCAGGCATCCTCCCCGTCGAAGCCGTTCTGGTCCTCCCGCTCATCCAGGCTGGTCCGTCCAAAAGGCGGAGACAGCAGCTCCTCCTCCACCGGGCGGGTAAACGGAGCGCTCTGGCGGGGAGCATGCTCTTTGGTGTAACGGGTGGATGGAATCGCGGCCAGACGTTCATAAGGAATCGGTTCGCCGCTGGCTATGCAAATGCCATAGGTGCCTTCATCCATCGCCCGCAGCGCCGCTTCGATATCGTCCAGCTCATGCTCGTCCCGCTCCAGCAGGGAAATATCCATGGAACGGTTATACAGCTCGGTGGCGGCATCGCCGGGATGGTTGTCGATCTCGGACAGCTCTCCTGTAGTATCGCGCATAGCTTCCTGCAGTCCGTAATGCTCATTATTTTGCAGCCTGTGCTTGATGTCCTCCTGCTGCTGTAGCAGTAATGCGCGCAGCCCGGAGAGCTGGGTTGATGTCAGATGGCTCATTGCTGTGAGCTCCTTTCGGTGGCTTAATCCTCGCTGAAACGGTACCGTCTTTATAAAGAAGGGCAAAGCCGTTTCCGCTTGTATAGCTTGGCCGCAGGGGCCCTTTTTTAGCGATGGAAAATAGTGCCCGGACTTTGGCGGGTTTAGAGTGCCTTGCAATGGACGGTATCTTGAGGCCTGTGCTACAATATACAAGTCTTTATACAGTATTCGTACCGCGGACCGCGGGAAAAATAAGAACGGAGTGACAACTTCTGTGGTGTACTTTCTGATTGCGCTAATTGTATTTTTGATTGACCAGGGTACCAAATATCTGATTGCTACCCGGCTGGAGATTGCAGAGCAGATTCCGGTTATAAAGGATTTCTTCATTATCACGTCCCACCGCAATCGTGGAGCCGCTTTCGGAATTCTTGAAGGACAACAGTGGTTCTTCATTGTAATTACGGTTATAGTTGTTGCCGGTATCGTCTGGTATCTGAACAAGGCCCGGAAGACCCGCAAATTGCTGCCTACGGCATTGTCGCTGGTGCTTGGAGGAGCCGTCGGAAACTTCCTCGACCGGATTCTGAACGGTGAAGTTGTGGATTTCCTGATGTTCAATTTCGGCAGCTATACCTTCCCGATCTTCAACGTAGCCGATTCCTGCATCGTGGTCGGGGTAGCCCTGATTATTCTCGATACGCTGCTGGATGTGAAAGGCGAGCAGGAAGTCACCGAAGTTAAGGAATCACAGGAAGTCAGAGAAGGGAATGAATGATTTTGAATAAAGACGTCAATGAGCAGGCGGTTTCTGGCGCCCTCGAAGAAGAAAGAGACGTCACCGAATGGATGGTTGCCGCGGAGAATGCCCGGGAACGGATTGATAAGTACATTACGGAGTCTTGGGAAGAAGAGGTTTCCCGCTCGCAGGTTCAGCTGTGGATCAGCGGTGGTCATGTGACGGTGAACGGCGCTCCGGTCAAAGCTAACTACAAGCTGTATGAAGGCGACAAGGTGGCTGTTACGGTTCCGGAAGCCGAAGTTACGGATTTAATTGCGGAGAATATCCCGCTTGAGGTTGTATATGAAGACAGCGATGTTATCGTGGTGAATAAGCCGCGTGGTATGGTGGTGCATCCGGCAGTAGGACATCCCTCAGGCACCCTGGTCAATGCGCTGATGTATCATTGCAAGGACCTGTCAGGCATTAACGGCGAGATTCGTCCGGGCATTGTGCACCGCATCGACAAGGATACCTCCGGTCTGATTATGGCTGCCAAGAATGATGCCAGTCATGCTTCGCTGGCCGCGCAGCTGAAGGAGCACAGTGTAACCCGCCGCTACATCGCAGTAGTGCATGGCAATCTGTCTCATGATAAGGGCACAGTAGATGCGCCAATCGGCCGTGATCCGCATGACCGTAAGCTGTATATGGTCACCGAGAAGAACAGCAAACGTTCTGTGACGCATTTTACGGTGCTGGAGCGGTTCGGCGACTGTACACTGCTTGAACTGCAGCTGGAGACCGGACGGACGCATCAGATCCGTGTGCATATGAAGTTCATCGGTCATCCGCTGGTCGGCGATCCAATCTATGGACGCAGCAAAGGCACGACGATGACTGGACAGGCTCTGCATGCCGCTGTACTGGGATTTGTGCATCCTATCACAGGAGAGTATAAGGAGTTCAGCGCGCCGCTTCCGGCAGATATGGAAGAAGTGCTGTACACACTGCGCAGCAGATAAGTACAAATGAATAGATTATAAGTCCATGGCTTCTAAGACAGCTTTGCTTCATATTTAGATCATGGATTCACAACAAAAGCCAGGAGATGAGACGAAGATTATGAGTATTGAACACTATCAGGAAACATTCATTCAGACTAATTTTGCGGACCGCATCGGCGGCGCCGGATATGGCAAGGACACTTCCATCTACAAATTCGAGAAAATCAAACGCGCCAAAGCATCGGCGAAGCAGGATTTTCCTAACATTGAATTGATCGACATGGGCGTCGGCGAGCCGGACGAAATGGCGGATGAAGGCATTGTGGCCAGACTTGCCCTTGAAGCTGCCAAAGAAGAAAACCGCGGATATTCCGACAACGGGATTCCTGAATTCAAAGCGGCGGCTGCTGTTTATCTGAAGGAAGTATTCCAGGTAGACGGCATCGACCCGGTAAATGAAATCGTACATTCCATCGGTTCGAAGCCTGCACTGGCTATGCTGCCATCGGTCTTCATTAATCCGGGTGACATCACCATCATGACCGTTCCGGGTTATCCGGTGCTGGGCACTCACACCAAATATCTGGGTGGACAAGTCTACTCCGTTGAGCTTAAGAAGGAGAACAACTTCCTGCCTGACCTGAACTCTATTCCCGAAGACGTAGCCCACAAGGCGAAGCTGCTCTACCTGAACTATCCGAACAATCCTACAGGCGCAAGCGCAACTCCTGAATTTTTCAGCGAAGTAGTAGCCTGGGCGAAGAAATATGATGTAGTCGTTATCCATGACGCTCCTTATGCAGCGCTGACGTATGATGGCGTGAAGCCGCTGAGCTTCCTGTCCGTACCTGGTGCCAAGGATGTCGGCGTGGAGCTGCACTCCCTGTCCAAGTCCTACAACATGACTGGCTGGAGAATCGGTTTCGTTGCCGGCAACCCGCTGATCGTTAAGGCGTTCAGTGATGTGAAGGACAACAATGACTCCGGTCAATTCATCGCGATTCAAAAAGCTGCCGCATACGGTCTGTCTCATCCTGAGATTACCGAAGCGATTGCTGCCAAGTACTCCCGCCGCCACAACATGCTGGTGGATGCACTGAACAGCCTGGGCTTCAAGGCAGAGAAACCGAAGGGTTCCTTCTTCCTCTATGTAGCTGCTCCAAAAGGGGTTAAAGGCGGACGCCGCTTCGAATCCGGCGAGGACTTCTCACAGTTCCTGATCCGCGAGAAGCTGATCTCCACCGTGCCTTGGGATGATGCCGGCGCGTTCGTCCGTTTCTCCGTGACTTTCGTTGCCAAAGGCGAGGAAGATGAGAAGCGTGTAATTTCCGAAATTCAAAGACGCCTGAGCGACGTTGAATTCGAATTTTAAGTTTGGTTGATGGGCCGCTGCAGAGAAATCTGCAGCGGCTTTTTGTTATGGCAGCCGATCGCTCCCGAGCCTCACTATCCACTCCGTCTGGTCAAATGTTGTACAAACTGCAACTTTACTCAGACGAAACAGGCCCTGAAAGCGCAAATCCTGCACTTTTTACAACAATCCGCTTCAGAAAAGTAAATATTCATCCTAAATGCTGTAAAAAATACAACATTTAGTCCAATGATGTATTTGCGGAGCAAAAATCCTGTAAAATGTGCAACATTACTTGGACAGGCAGGCCGGTAACAGGGGGGACAGCATGCACGGGACGGTGTTGAGAATGAGGTGGCGTTAGCAGCCTCGAATATAAAGATAAGCCAGCCGGGAACTCCCGGCTGACCTAATGAACAATAGCCTAACCCTTCCGGTAGGCCTTGCTGTGAAAGGCATTAATATGATGGAACAATGCTTCGCCGTCATCCGGTACATGTCCGCTACCATCCAGCGGCAGCAGCATCGCCTGATACGGCTCCGGCACCCAGATATACTGGTGGACATAGGAGGTCAGGACGAATCCGTTCCGCTCCCAGAAACGAATGCGCTCCTTGTGTGTATCCGAGGTTCCGGATTCAGCTTCGATAATAATCCCTCGGATGCCGTGATCTCGCACTGCCCAGTCCCTGATCTGTCCGAGGAACCGGGTTCCCGTACCCGCCCCGCGCAGCTTCTTATCGACAGCCAAGTAATCTATGATCAGTACCTTATCTTCAGTCTTTTCCACGACCCCAGTAACGGCCATAGCGGCAACTTGCCCTTGCTGATCCAGTCCCGCATGTAGATAAGCAATTCGCCGCTCCAGCATACCGCGCAGAATCCCTTCCGGTTTGGCTCCGCTGGGAAAAGCCTCCCGGTACACCGGCTCCATCTGCTTCCAGAGCTGTTCATCCCATTTATCTACTGTAATAAACTCCAGGTCCATGATTTGTTCGCCTCCATTTTTAATCATAGCAGAGGCGGGGCGGGAACGAAAATAAGCCAGCGGGCAGGATAGTTCAATCATTTTACGAATTTTTTATAAGCTGGATAATTTTATAAATTACGCAATGATTATTTTTTGAAGGTATGATTAAATTGAAGCAAGCAAGATCATCAAAGTTGTCTCTCAAAATGTTGATGATTCCTTATTAAGCAGATACCATAATCATTACTGTTTTTAAGAAATTACTTAAAAGAAACGCACGATAAGGAGGAAAATGAACGAAATGAAGTTCGACCTTCGAGAATTAGCGTTGTTTGCAGAGCAGGCTGTAACAAAAGCGGGTGACAGAATTTCCGAATTGCGCAGCCGGGAAAAAATTGAAGTGAATTACAAGGATTATGGTGAACTTGTGACATCCGCTGATTTGTTATCGGAAAGAACCATTCAAGAAGCCATTATGGGTAAATTTCAAGGTCATCGAATTCTTTCGGAGGAAAATGGAGTACATAACTGGGATAATTTCAAGTTTGACGGTCCGGTTTGGGTAATTGATCCCTTAGATGGAACAGTTAATTTTGCCCGCAACCTGCCGCATTACGGCGTTTCATTGGCTTTTGCCCTCGATGGTGTAGTGCTTGCAGGAGCAGTATATGCGCCGTATTTGCACTGTACTTAGTTGGGATTAAAGGGGAAGGCTCCTATTGCAATGGTGAGCGTTTACGAATTCGTACATGTACTTCGCTGCAAGATGCTGTCATAGGCACAGGTTTTCCGCATGATCCAGCAAAAGTGGAACCAGCAATCGAAAGAGTGAACCGACTCAGAAGAAGCTGTCGTGACATTAGGCGTTTTGCCGCACCGACAGTAGACATTTGTTATGTGGCGTCCGGTAAATTAGATGCGCATACGGAAAGTCTTTCACCGTGGGACGTAGCCGCCGCAGGCTTGATTGCGCGGGAGGCGGGAGCATTAAGTTGCAATGTACATGTGGTGCCCGAACACATTCCTAATGAACTCTATGGTGAAGAGGCCGTATTCACGACACCCGGAATCTTTGATGATCTTTTGACATTATTGCGGAAGGAATCTGAATAAAAGGTTCATTCTCTTTTCAGCATTGTTGTATGTAAGAAAATGTTAGCTTAGAAAGACATGTTTAATGAAAAGGCCATGCTTTTCAGGATAGCTTTAGTTCCAAATATGCACTATCAGCGCAGTGCTATAGTGCACCTTGCCTGCCCCACCCCTCCCCGGGTGGTGGCAATCGGTAATGGTTTACCCCGTTTAGGTGGAAGCGGCGGAGGGGTTTTTGGAACTGTAGGAGCGTTAGCGTCCGCCTTTGTCTCCGGATTTAATCCGCTTAGCGGTTAATCAAATAAATCTGGAGACAACAGCGGCCGGAAGTCCAAAATCACCGCAGCCGCGCAATTCACCTAAACTCCCCCTCATAGAATTTTTCATTCCCATTTGACACCACCCCTTTCATCTGTCATAATTCCCTATAGTTGAATATGCGCCTTTAATTCAGTCCCGTGAGGCTGGCAAGGTAACGTGAATCGAGGTTCGCGAACATGGAAGCAGGAATCCGTATGAGTACGGAGAGCCTTTTTATGCGCGCGGACACGCCATCTTTTTGAATCTGCGGATTTCACTCCTTGCCTGTTTCGGGCAAGGAGTTTTTTGTTTATCCGGGAACTTGAACAGGCGATCAAGCAGGAGGATGGCACGATGATGGTTACTGAAAAAAATGTCATTATGGACGAAACGGCGATTCGCCGGGCACTGTCACGCATTGCACATGAGATTTTGGAGAAGAACAAGGGTATTGAGAATTGTCTGCTGGTCGGCATCCGTACAAGAGGGATTTATCTGGCCCAGCGGATTGCGGAGCGCATCAAGGAGATTGAAGGCGTGGATATACCTTACGGTGAGCTGGATATCACGCATTACCGCGATGACCGCGAAGGCGGCGGTGACAACAGGGAGTCGATGGACAAGGCTGTGGTCAACAGCAATCTGACCCTGCCCCCGGGCAGCAACGGCATCCAGGACAAGAAAGTGATTCTGTTCGACGATGTGCTGTACACCGGCAGAACCATCCGGGCGGCGATGGATGCGCTGATGGATTGCGGACGGCCGCGGATGATCCAGCTGGCGGTACTGGCTGACCGCGGACACCGGGAACTGCCCATCCGCCCCGACTATATCGGCAAGAACGTACCTACCTCCAGGCATGAGCAGATTGAAGTGTCACTGACCGAATACGACGGCAAGGACGAAGTGTACATTATTTCAAACCGGGAGGAACGATAACAATGATGACGGCAACCAAAGTGAAGGAACGCAGTCTGCTGGGGATTAAGGAGCTGGACGCTTCGGAAATCAGCCAGCTTTTGAACAGAACGGCTTACTGGGACAATCAGAGCGAGAAGCTCACGCCGGTACTGAGAGCGCATTTTGTTGCCAACATGTTTTTTGAGAATAGCACACGGACCCGCTTCTCCTTCGAAATGGCCGAGAAACGGCTGGGCGTTCAGGTCCTGAACTTCACGGCGGCAGCTTCCAGTGTAGAAAAAGGCGAGTCGATCTACGATACCGTACGCACCTTAGAATCGATGGGGATCGATGCCGGAGTTGTGCGTTTGAAGCCTGCAGGCGTGCTGCAGCAGTTGGCCGAGAAGGTAAGCATCCCGCTGATTAATGCCGGAGACGGCAACAATGAGCACCCTACACAGGCGCTGCTGGATCTGTACACGATGCGCAAGCATTTTGGAGAACTGAAGGGCCTGAAAGTGTCGATTATCGGAGATATTATGCATAGCCGGGTGGCACGCTCCAACCTGTGGGCACTGACGAAGATGGGTGCAAGCGTTCAGTTTTGCGCACCGGCGAATATGCAGGCTCCTGAGCTTGCCGCCTACGCCCCATACGTTTCAATGGAAGAAGCGCTGAAAGCGGATGTGGTTATGATGCTGAGAGTGCAGCTGGAACGGCATTCCTCCGGTATTATTTTATCGGCAGCAGAGTACCGGGAGCACTTCGGACTTACGGAAGAACGCGCTGCGAAGCTGGACAAGGGGACGATCATCATGCACCCGGCGCCGGTCAACCGCAATGTCGAGATCGATGACGCAGTGGTGGAGAGCAGCCAGTCACGGATTTTCCCGCAGATGGCGAATGGAGTCCCGGTAAGGATGGCAGTGATGGAGAGAGCACTTCAGTAGCAAGATTCCGCAAAAAAACCTCACATAACTTTACTAATAAATATACACAAAGATGAATTTTTATTATATAATAACTTAAGAGCTTACGGCTGCGGCCTGAGGCACAAAGGAGAATCATAACCGTGATCATTAAAAACGCCAGTGTACTGGGCCAAGAAGGCGTGCTGGAGCGCAAGCATATTGTAGTGTTGGACGGGGTAATCTCTAAGATTCTGGATGCCGCGGAAGCGGTTGAAGAAGCCGGGGAGATTATTGAAGCGGAAGGCAAGCTGCTGATTCCGGGACTGATCGATATGCACGTGCATTTACGTGAACCGGGGTTTGAGCATAAGGAAACGATTGAGACCGGCGCACGTTCGGCGGCCAAGGGCGGATTCACGACCATCGCCTGCATGCCGAATACACGCCCGGTAACAGACAGTGCAGAGATCGTTCAATTGGTAAAAGATAAGGCGCGTGAAGCCGGACTCGTGAAGGTGCTGCCTTATGCGGCCATTACGAAGAATGAGCTCGGACTTGAGCTGACTGATTTTGCGGCACTGAAAGCGGCTGGAGCGATCGGCTTCACCGACGACGGTGTAGGCGTACAGAGCGCACAAATGATGAAGGATGCCATGAAGCTGGCGGCAGGAATGGATATGCCGGTCATCGCGCACTGCGAGGACAACTCGCTGGTTGAGGGCTGCGCGGTAGCGGAAGGTACGTTTGCCGACAAGCATGGGCTTAAGGGAATTCCGAATGAGTCGGAAGCCATCCATGTAGGCCGCGACATACTGCTGTCTGAGGCTACTGGCGTTCACTACCATGTTTGCCACGTCAGCACCGAGCAATCGGTACGGCTGATCCGTCAGGCTAAGCAGATCGGCATCAAGGTGACTGCTGAGGTGTGCCCGCATCATCTGCTGCTCTCGGAGGAAGACATTCCGGGAATGGACGCGAACTGGAAAATGAACCCGCCGCTGCGCTCGCGCCGCGATGTGGAGGCCTGCATCGAAGGACTGCTGGACGGCACACTAGATATCATCGTTACCGATCACGCACCGCACAGTGCGGAAGAGAAAGCAAAAGGCATGCAGCTTGCACCGTTTGGCATTGTCGGTTTTGAGACAGCCTTCCCGCTGCTGTATACCGCTTTTGTGGCCACTGGCAAATGGGATCTGTCCCTGCTGGTCCAGCGGATGACCGCTGATCCGGCCCGGGTGTTCAGATTGAACACTGGCAGCCTTGCAGTAGGGGCGCCTGCCGATCTGACACTGATTGATTTGAATGAAGAGAAGGAAGTGGACCCGGCAACGTTTGCCAGCAAAGGGCGGAATACTCCTTTTGGCGGATGGAAGCTTAAGGGCTGGCCGGTGAAGACTTGGGTAGACGGCAGAGCCGTATGGAGTGAAGTATAACTGACGGTTATGGCAGCCAGGCTGCCGGCCGTGACATAAGCATCAGACTACAGAAACAAGAAGGAGTGGAAGGGAATGCAGGCGAGATTGCTGCTTCAGGACGGAACGCTGTTTACAGGCACCGCATTTGGCGCGGAAGGCGAAAAGACGGGCGAGGTTGTATTTAACACAGGAATTACGGGATATCAGGAGGTGCTGTCGGACCCTTCGTACTGCGGCCAGATCGTCACAATGACGTATCCGCTGATCGGAAATTACGGCATTACCCGTGATGATTTCGAATCTGTGCGCCCTTTTGTGCACGGCTTTGTGGTGCGTCGTCACGAGACTGTGCCCAGCAACTGGCGTGCTGAATACAGTGTAGACGATCTGCTGAAGGAATACGGCATTCCCGGAATCAGCGAGATTGATACCCGGATGCTGACCCGCATTATCCGCCATCACGGCACGATGAAGGCGATCCTCACCACTTCGAATAAACGTGTGGAAGAACTGATGGAAATGATGGGCGATACTACAATTGAAGAATTGCGCAATCAGGTAGCCCGTACCTCCACAACCAAGACATATAGCAGCCCGGGGAATAAGGAACGTATCGTGCTGGTAGATTACGGCGCGAAGACAGGCATTCTGCGCGAGCTGAACAGCCGCGGCTGTGATGTGGTTGTCGTGCCTCACGATGTGACTGCAGATGAGATCCGCCGCCTGAATCCGGACGGAATCCAGCTGTCGAACGGCCCTGGGGACCCTAAGGATGTGCCTTATGCGGTCAAGACCATTTCCGAGCTGCTCGGCGAATATCCGATCTTCGGCATCTGTCTGGGTCATCAGCTGTTCGCGCTGGCATGCGGCGCCGATACCGAGAAGCTCAAATTCGGCCATCGCGGTGGTAACCATCCGGTCAAAGAGCTGGAGAGCGGACGCTGCTTCATCACATCGCAGAACCATGGTTACACGGTTAATGAAGAATCCGTAGTGAACACGGATCTGGAAGTAACGCATATTAACAACAATGATAAGACCGTCGAAGGACTGAAGCATACCCGTTACCCCGCTTTTTCGGTGCAATACCATCCGGAAGCGGCGCCGGGACCGCATGACAGCAGCTACTTGTTCGACCGTTTCCTGCAGATGATCGCAGACCACAAGGCGAAACTGCCGGCAGGCTCGCGCCAGGCGCAGCTTGCGGCCAATGCCAGAATCACGGCACCGAAACCTGCAGCACAGCTTGAAGCCGTGAAAGGAGCACTATAACATGCCTAAGAACGATAAACTCAAAAAAATTCTGGTTATCGGCTCCGGTCCGATTGTCATCGGCCAAGCCGCCGAGTTTGACTATGCGGGCACACAAGCCTGCCAGGCGCTCAAAGAAGAAGGCGTAGAGGTTGTGCTGATTAACAGCAACCCGGCTACGATCATGACCGATACCAATATGGCTGACAAAGTATATATTGAACCGATTACGCTCGAATTCGTGACGGCGATTATCCGCCAGGAGCGTCCGGACGGACTGCTGCCGACACTGGGCGGACAGACCGGCCTCAACATGGCAGTGGAGCTGGCCCGTGCAGGCGTACTGAAATCCGAGAATGTGAAGCTTCTGGGTACACAGCTGGAATCCATTGAGAAAGCAGAAGACCGCGACTTGTTCCGCGAGCTGATGCGTGAGCTGGATCAGCCTGTTCCTGAGAGTGCCATCATCACAAGTGTGGAAGAAGCGATGGGCTTCGCCGCCGGCATCGGCTATCCGCTGATCGTCCGTCCGGCCTACACGCTGGGCGGAACAGGCGGCGGGATCTGCGACAATGAGGAAGAGCTGCGTGAAACCGTCAAAGCAGGTATCCGTTACAGTCCGATCGGCCAATGTCTGGTGGAGAAGAGCATCGCCGGCATGAAGGAAGTCGAATATGAAGTCATGCGTGATAAGAATGACAACTGTATCGTAGTCTGCAACATGGAGAACTTTGATCCGGTTGGCGTACATACAGGCGACAGTATCGTAGTAGCGCCAAGCCAGACGTTGTCTGACCGTGAGTACCAGATGCTGCGCAGCGCTTCACTGAAGATTATCCGCGCGCTGAATATCGAAGGCGGCTGTAACGTGCAGTTCGCACTGGACCCGCAGAGCTATCAATACTATGTCATTGAAGTGAATCCGCGCGTAAGCCGCTCGTCGGCGCTGGCGTCGAAGGCGACCGGGTATCCGATTGCCAAGATGGCCGCCAAAATCGCCCTCGGCTACACGCTCGATGAAATCGTCAATCCGGTTACCGGACAGACATATGCCTGCTTCGAGCCGACACTGGATTATATCGTCAGCAAAATCCCGCGCTGGCCCTTCGACAAGTTCATCTCTGCGAACCGTAAGCTGGGTACCCAGATGAAGGCAACCGGAGAAGTGATGGCCATCGGGCGTACCTTCGAAGAGTCGATTCACAAGGCGATCCGGTCGTTGGAGATCGGTGTGCACCGTTTCCGTCTGCCTGGCGCAGAGCTGCTTGAAGACAGTGTACTGCGTAATAGACTCGCCAAAGCGGATGATGAGCGCCTGTTCCTGATTGCAGAAGCGTTCCGCCGCGGCTACGGGCTGCAGGATATTCAGGATACGACGAATATTGACTGGTGGTTCCTGTCCAAGATCGAAGGCCTCGTGAACTTCGAGGACGAGATCCGCGCGGAAGAAACCTTGTCCGCAGAAATTCTCTATCAGGCTAAACGCAAGGGCTTCACCGACCGGGCGATTGCCGAGATCCGTGCCGAAGGGCGTCCGGGCGGGGCATTCACCAAGGAATCCGAAGTACGCGTGCTGCGTCTGCAGCAGGGTCTGGTTCCGGTATTCAAAATGGTCGATACCTGCGCCGCCGAATTCGAAGCTTCAACGCCATACTACTACTCGACCTATGAGACCGAGAATGAAGTGATACATTCCGATAAACAGAAGGTTATCGTGCTCGGCTCCGGTCCAATCCGGATCGGCCAGGGTATTGAGTTCGACTACTCTACCGTGCATGCAGTATGGGCCATCCAGAAAGCCGGCTATGAAGCCGTAATTATCAATAATAATCCTGAGACGGTGTCAACGGATTTCAATACATCAGACCGCCTGTACTTTGAACCGCTGTTCTTCGAGGATGTCATGAACGTTATCGCCCAGGAGAATCCGATCGGGGTTATCGTACAGTTCGGCGGACAGACAGCAATCAATCTGGCTGCACCGCTCGCAGCAGCAGGTGTGAACATTCTGGGCACGAGCCTGGAGAGCATCGATGAAGCGGAGAACCGCAAGAAATTCGAAGCACTTCTGGCCCGTCTGGATATCGCACAGCCAAAAGGCAAGACGGTTATCAACATTGACGAAGCCGTTGAAACAGCGCAAGCGCTGGGGTATCCGGTGCTGGTTCGTCCATCATATGTCCTCGGCGGCCGTGCAATGGAGATTGTCTACAACGATACAGAGCTGCTGAGCTATATGGTTGAAGCGGTGAAGGTTAATCCGGAGCATCCGGTGCTGATCGACCGTTACATGCTGGGCAAAGAGGTTGAAGTCGACGCGATCTGCGATGGCGAGACCGTAGTGATTCCGGGAATTATGGAGCATGTAGAACGCGCAGGGGTTCACTCCGGTGACTCCATCGCCGTCTATCCGCCGCAATATCTGGATGAAGGCCTGAAGCAGAAGATCTCCGAGATCACGATCAAGATCGCTAAGGAACTGAAGACAATCGGACTGGTCAACATCCAGTTTGTCATCTATCAGAACGAAGTGTATGTGATCGAGGTTAACCCGCGCTCCTCGCGTACGGTTCCTTTCCTGAGCAAGGTGACAGGCATTCCAATGGCTAATCTGGCAACCAAGATCATCCTCGGCGGAAAGCTGAAGGAAGACGGGTACACAGAAGGGCTGTGGCCGGAAAGCGACTACGTTTCGGTAAAAGTACCTGTGTTCTCCTTTGCCAAGCTGCGCAGAGTAGAACCGACTCTTGGACCGGAAATGAAATCGACCGGCGAAGTTATGGGCCGCGACAAGCTGTATGCCAAAGCGCTCTACAAAGGGCTGATCGGTGCGGGAATGAAGATTCCGGCCACCGGAGCAATCATCGTTACCGTAGCAGATAAAGACAAAGCTGAAGCGGTTGAGCTGATGAAAGGCTTCCATGCCATGGGCTACAAAATCATCGCTACCGGCGGTACTGCGCTTGCGCTTGAGCAGGCCGGGCTGAACGTGATGAACGTCAACAAGCTGGATGAAGGTGAGCCGACCATTCTGGATCTGATCCGCGGCGGTCAGGCGAACTTCGTCTTCAATACACTGACCAAAGGCAAGACGCCTGAGCGTGACGGGTTCCGTATCCGCCGGGAAGCGGTTGAGAACGGCGTTGTATGTATGACTTCGCTGGATACTGTAACCGCGCTGCTGAGAATGCTGCAGACGATCAACTTCTCGTCACAGTCGATGCCTGCTTTTGTCGGACAATAATAAATAGGGTGAGGGCAGCCGCTACAGGCTGCTACAAGGACGGTTTGCGTTAGCGCAGACCGTTCACCTATGCCCGGGACCTTGAAGAGCTCATTACCACTTGATTACAGAAAGAAGGCTGGCAAATGGACGGGACCGCAGCACAGCAGCACCACGAACATGAGAACATCGGGCAAGTAGAAAAGCGTAATGAAATGGCCGGACGGCTGATGGTTGCCCTGGACTATCCGGATGCGGCACAGGCGAGGCTATTACTCGACCAGCTGGAAGGTATCCCTTGCTATATGAAGGTCGGCATGCAGCTGTTCTATGCTGCCGGGCCGGACTTCATCCGGGAGCTGAAGGAACGCGGCTATTCGGTCTTCCTGGACGTCAAAATGCATGATATCCCGAACACCGTCCGGGGCGGGGCGGAGAGCCTGACCATGCTGGGCGTTGATATGTTCAACGTGCATGCCGCCGGAGGAGCTGCCATGATGGCTGCTGCTCTGGAAGGCGCAGCGAAGGCCGTCAGCCTGCATCCGTCGCTGCATATTCCGCTCATTATCGCGGTGACCCAGCTGACCAGCACCAGCCAGGAGGTTATGAACAGCGAAATCGGCATCGCCGGAACGGTGACGGACACGGTTGTACGGTACGCCAAGCTTGCGGCGGAAGCCGGCCTGCATGGTGTGGTAGCATCGCCGCAGGAATCAGCGGTGATCGCAGCAGCCTGCGGACCGGATTTCCGCACGGTGACCCCGGGTATCCGGCCTGCCGGTGCCTCCCTTGACGATCAGTCCCGGGTTATGACACCCGGACAAGCTATACGGCAGGGCAGCCACTACCTGGTAGTGGGCCGGCCGATTACAGCGGCGGCAGATCCGCGCGCCGCAGCACTTACCATTATTGAGGAGATGAGCGAAGTATGAGCCCATTAGAGAATAAAAGTGAACAAGTTGCACGTTACCTGCTGGAGATTGGAGCGGTAGCCCTGCGCCCGCAGGAGCCGTTCACCTGGACCTCCGGCATCAAATCGCCGATCTATTGCGACAACCGTCTGACCTTGTCTTTTCCGGTTGTCCGGGGCTACATTGCTGAGGCCTTCGCAGAGCTGATCAGAGCCAGCTATCCGGACGCTGAGGTCATTGCCGGGACTGCAACCGCCGGGATTCCGCATGCGGCCTGGGTGGCCGATAAGCTCGGTCTGCCGATGGCTTATATCCGCGACAAGGCCAAAGGCCACGGCAAGCAGAACCAGATCGAAGGCCTGATCGCTCCCGGCCAGAAGGTGATCGTGATTGAGGATCTGATCTCCACCGGCGGCAGCTCGATCAAGGCCGCGCAGGCTGTGCAGGAAGCGGGCGGCGTACCGCTGGCCGTACTGGCTATCTTCAGCTATGAGCTGGACCGCGCCGTAGATGCCTTCGCCGCTGCGGAAATCCCGCTGCAGAGCCTGTCCAATTACAGCACACTCATTGATGTGGCGCTGGCTCAAGGCACGATCGCTGACTCGGATGTAGCGCTGCTGCAATCGTGGCGTAAAGACCCGGCAGCGTTCGGCGTATAAGCTGGATTGCAGATACATCAATACCTCACACTTGATTTGTTACCGGCTCATTTGAAACTTCTTATGAAACTTCTTAGTGAGCGGTGTGGACATTAATGTTGTACGTTTTACAACTTTGTCTCATGCATAGCCAGGTGTTTAGGAGGATTGTTGTATGAAATACAAGAATATTCCTGCTAAGCCGCTTGGTGAAGAGGAAATGCTGCATTTTCTACAACAATCTTCGATTTTGGCCGATAGGATGAGGAAAATGTTGTATTCTGTGCAGGATTTTGTGTAAAGCTGACGGATCCCTACAATAAAAGGCGGATGAATCGGGAAATTCATGCGACAACAGCCGCCGCCCGGAAGCAGGCCAGAAATACAGCAAGAAGCCCCGTGCCTTCACAGGTACAGCAGGGCTTCTTTTTTGCGTTAGACAAAAGCAGTCTGTGCCAAGGTGAACAAACTGTCTTTTTAGTTTAAACGGGATGTCACTTCCGATATTCGAATAGGCTATATAATGCTAAATAAAGGCATGCTCAGCCACTTGTCCAGGCTTATGATATTTCATTAGTAGGCTATAAATATGGCTAAATCAACGATTCCTCTTCTGCTCAGGCGCGGTCTTCAGCTGGCACTCTGTGCGGCGGTACTGTTGCCTGTTATTTCGGCTGAAGCGGCGGCAGCCCCTGTCAGCTCTGCCACTTCGGCCAAACCCCTGACGGCATCCGTGGTGACGCAGCCATCGGGAGGACAGCGGGTCCTGCGGATCGGCAGTCTGTGGAGTAACAGCGATGATACCTATCTGCGCCAGAATCTGACTGACCTCTATGAGTTCACGCATCCGGACGTGAAGCTGGAGTTTGTTCCGGCGGTGGATCAGGAGCAGTTCCGCTTCACCAACACGTACATGGTGGAAGGACCGGAAGCATTGGGGCATATGCGTGACATCATGGTTGGCAGTGATCCGGTAGATGTGGTCATAGGAGACAGCAGCCTGATCAGGAGTCTGGCAGCCCAGAACATGCTTGAGCCTCTGCAGCCGCTGATTGACCGTGACGGCTATGATATCAGCAATATGGCACCAACGATGCTGAATGGTGTCCGTGAGCTCGGAAGGGGCCATCTATTTGCGCTGGCACCTACTTTCAACGCCAGTGTAGTTTTCTATAACAAAGGGATATTCGATGCTGCCGGAGTGAATTATCCAACGGACGGGATGACCTGGGATGAATTCTTCAAGCTTGCAGGTATGGTGACGAAGACCTCCAAGCAGATGGATGAGCGGATATATGGCTTCTCAAGGAGCCGTTATGTCGGCGATCCGTTCGGGGATATGCAGGCGTATCTTTCTCCTCTGCAAGCTGCTATGTACGATAACCAAGGCGGGGCAATGACAGTGAACAATGCGCTGTGGAGTAAAGGCTGGACTACCTTCAGCAATCTGATTCAGAAGAAGATTATCCCCGGCCCGGATGATATTGAAGCCGCAGCCGCAGCTGTTGCCGAACCTGCAGAGACCGGATTTAACCCGTTTCTGGGAGACTGGTTTCTGACGGGCAAAGCGGCAATGGTCATCGGGGAATATGGTTATATCAACGAGCTGGCTTCCGCGGACCGCAATGCGCTCCTGATTAAGAACATTAATTTCAGACATGTGGATTGGGGAATCGCCGCCGTACCTACGTTTGCCGAGAAGCCGGGCGTGGCCGTCGGCGCGGGACTGGATCAGATGCTGGCCATCAGCAGTACCGCGCAGAATGAAGAGGATGCCTGGGAGCTGATCAAATTTGTGAACAGCAACGAAGTAGCCAGAATCAAGGCGGCCAATCCTTATCAGCTTACCTCCCGGATGGATTTCAACCGTTCACAGAAGGCTGGAGTAAGCCTTGAACCCTTTTACAATGTGAAGCCTGTGCGGGTGACGGACGCTAATGTGGAGAGTCTGGCGTACAAGATGCCTAATATTTATCAGATCAATCTGGCCGGACAAAGGCTGTTCAGCGAAGTCATTCAAGGCAAACGGACGGTAGCGAATGCCCTCAAGGCCTGGGAGCAGCAGGGCAACCATATGCTTAACGCGATGCGCAAAGATCCCGCGGTCTTGTTCAATCTGGACAACGGCTGGCTGGAGCGAAGTGCGAAGGGCAAGTAGTATAGCGTCAAATTTAAACTAGTGAGAACCACTTTGGAAAATCATTTGCCAATGGTTTGTAGTGACCCCATTATGGTATATCCGATCCGGTATGCTTAAGTGCACTTTGTACAACTAAATCGTCTGATTTATAACTAAATAATCGTTTAGTTGTATTTCGTGCAATTAAACTTCGAGTTGCAGACGGTTTTCCCCGATTCGGGCAGATTTAGTTGTACAGACTACAGTTATAAGAGGCAAGCATCCCTTTTTGCTGTTTTTAATTGTACATTATACAACTATCCTCTGAATTCTTGAATGGAAAATAATTTCAGACAAGCGGTGCAGAAATTGCCAGCCATTCCGCAGGGCTTTTTTCCTGTTATTAATGAAAAACTGGGCATGATAATGATCAGAGCAGCAGCAAACATTAATACGAAAAAGGAGAAGGGCATCATGAATTGGATATACTTCGCGAAATTGTTCAGGACAAGATTTCAAGCGGGTTGTCTGGCTAAAAGACTTGAACAGGACGGCTGGATCTACGGCTATCATGATCCGCGTTTTGTGGAAATTTACCGTTCGCGCAAGGGCCGCTACGGTGTGCGTTTTCTGCCATAAACAAATTAACCAAATTCATCCTTGACTTTATCTATGCTTATATTGTATATTATCTATTGTCGCTGTTTGAATATGATTACTGACGCGGGGTGGAGCAGCCCGGTAGCTCGTCGGGCTCATAACCCGAAGGCCGCAGGTTCAAATCCTGCCCCCGCAACCAATTTTATTTCATCAGACAGCACTTGTATAATACGGATATCCTAGTCCGGGCCCTTAGCTCAGTTGGTTAGAGCGGTCGGCTCATAACCGATTGGTCACAGGTTCGAGTCCTGTAGGGCCCACTTCACTAAAACCCTTACTTTGTAAGGGTTTTTTGCTGTTTATAGACTCGGTGGAGCGAATAGGCTTGAGTGGGGAAAGGTCTTAATTTTGAGATGCTGACGGAATTGCTAACGGAGACTTATATTCCACAGGTTCAAGCTTTAAACTCGATTTTTACATCATATTTATTTTGGTTATCCTGCGTGATTTCAGAATCGCCGCCTTTATGGGTAATCCACTTTAAAGTAAGCCACTTTATATCCTCAGCATGGCCTTCCTTAAGAAAAAAAGTATAGGAAAATCAATCTATGGTGCGCGGTTCGTGCGGTCAACGATTTGAATTAAGAGCATACATAAAATAACCCTGTCGCAAAAAAGACGCCGGGGAAGGCACCCGTCATCTTCCCTTGTTAATCCAAGTATCAGTGCGCTCTCCGTTATCCTTAACCTTGAGCGGCATCCGTGTTCATGTAGTTGATTGCCCACATATGACCGTCCAAGTCCTCGAAGGCCCAATGATACATGAATCCATAGTCCTCAGGCTCTTCGTACGATTTCCCGCCCAAGGAGACCGCAGTATTCACGATTTCATCCACCTTTTCTCGGCTCCCGAAGGTGAGTGCGATCGTCATTTGCGCATACTTTTCCGTATCAACGGTTTCCTTCTGCGTGAGCGACTTTAATAGTTCTTTGGTGAGCAGCATGATCTGCAGGTTGTCGCCGATCACGATGGCTACCGACTTCTCATTATCGGGGAATTGCGGGTTGAGCTCGAATCCGAGTCCGGTGAAGAACGCCTTCGATTGTTCTACGTTGTTTACAGGCAGATTGAAGCTCGTGAATGTGGACATTAATGCCATTTTTAACACCTCATCTTCAAAATGGTTTGTTGTCATTGATGCCTTCGTTTATTTAGACGAAAGCCAATCCGGGAATTCATCGGTCTACTTGATTCCTGCCACTCCCGTCGCCCATTTTCAAAGCTCCTCGATCTGCTTGTCTGTGCAGCATGGATTCGCAGAGGTACCCATGGGACACGAACCGTACGCCATCTGTCAGTCTTCAAGAGGAAAGGGAGTGATATAGGGGGTCATTTCAATGATCAATGTGACAATTATGTCATGCTGAATGGAAGATTGTAAGGTCAATCGATTTGGAAATAATTATGTCCCCCGTATACTGGAAATAAAAAGCTTCCATTACCGAAAGGAGACTATCCACTGGTGACTGACATTATGAAAGCAATCATTCTCGGCATAATCGAAGGTTTAACTGAATTTCTACCGGTATCATCTACCGGACATCTTATTTTAGCAGGTGATTTGCTTAGCTTTGAGGGAGAAGCTGCAATCACTTTTAAGATTGTTATACAGCTGGGTGCAGTAATGGCGGTTTTAATTCTTTACTGGAAAAGGTATTTGGAGATTGGGTCTAATATGGTTAGAATGGATTTCTCCAAAAGTAAAGGATTAAACATCATTCATATGATATTAGCTATGTTGCCTACATTAATCATGTATCTCCTCTTCAAGGATACTATAAAAAGCTGTTTATTCGGCCCGACTCCTGTCGTGATCGGTCTAGTAGTCGGGGGCTTGTTGATGATCATCGCTGCACGGAATAGGCGGACAGAAACCGCTGATACGATGGATGGAATTAGCTATAAACAAGCCTTTGGAATCGGTTTGTTCCAATGCCTGGCGTTGTGGCCGGGATTCTCAAGATCGGGTTCGACGATTTCAGGCGGCCTTTTGCTAGGCACTAGCCAAAAAGCCGCCGCAGATTTTACATTTCTTATTTCCGTCCCTGTCATGTTTGGTGCAAGCTTGTTGGATTTGTATGATAGCCGTGATTTGTTGAATTCTGACGATTTACTTCTAATGTTAATTGGATTTGCAGCATCCTTTAAAGTGGCAATGATTGCCGTAGTGACCTTTATCAAACTGATTAAACGTCTTCGCTTGGAATGGTTTGCCCTCTATCGGTTTGTATTAGCAGCTCTCTTCTATTTCATCGTCATACATTAATTAGTTCCATTTAGTTGTTAAGGATCTAATGTGAGTTTTCTGGAGAAGGTTCAAATTTTCACAATGTATTTTTGTTTAAAAATGCGATACACTGGACTCACACAAGATTGTGATTGCTAACTGAAGGATTTTTACAGCAGCGGAAAATCACATCTTCTTATCTATTTGGGAGGTGTCTTTTTGGAAGACGTAATTGATTTTGTCCAAACCTTCAAAGGTCTAGAGGCGCGGATTAATGAATTCATTAACGAGGATTCGTCTCTGGAATATGTGGAGGGATCTGAAGAAGTAGTGGCTGGAGGAGCTTACGCCTGGTCTAAATTAAAACCCGCTGAAATAAATAAGCAAGATCACATTGACTCTGATTATATGGAATTAGCAGATGAGGTCAGAAAAGTTTTGAAAAATGAACACAGCCCCCATATTGAAAAATTTGAACGGAGTTGCGCCTTAGTTTTAAACTATATTCGGCAAGACACTTTGCTCTGGGTTCCTGGTTTGAAAAATGTGATTGAAAATATAAAATCCGAATTGGATTTACAGCAGTTTTTCATGGAAGTGACACGATAGTCTATTATATTGAGGCCCGTCAACCGTAATCCGTTGGCGGGCACTTTTCTTTCGTGGCAAGTCTAACCTGCATTACCAGGCATAAACCCCATTTACATCGAGAAACTCCCCGTTATGCCGCTTACCATCCGTTGCGAAGCCGACAATAATAGCTGCCCCGTCTGCTTTGGATTTGCCGCCCTCGGCATTGCCGTTCAAATCCGTCTTGGTGAAGCCGGGAGTGACGGCGAATACTTGAGCATTGCTGTCCTTGCATTCAATCGCCATGGCCACGGTCATTGCATTGTTGGAGGTTTTGGAGGCGTTATAGTCAAAAGCATTAAGCGCATATGCAGAGCTCTGCATGAAGTGAAGTGAAGCCATATCGGTCGATACGTTCACAATGGTTCCTTCATTCTTTTGGATTAAAGGGAACAGCTGTTGATTCAGGCGGAACGTTCCGAAGAAATTCACTTCAAAGGCATTGCGCAAATCGGCCTCCTGGGTTGCACTGAATGAGCTCGAGAAGGCTCCCGGCATGCCGGCATTATTAATTAAAAGCTTCAGATCAGCGTAATTGGCCTGAATGCTGCCGGCTGCTTGTTCAATACTCTCTTGATTAGTCATATCAATTTGCACAAACTCTGCGTTTAATCCCTGGTTTCTTAGTTCGGAAGCTGCGGCTTCCCCCCGTTCAACACTGCGTGCACCAAGCAACACCTTCCAGCCGGCTTCACCGAGTTGTCTCGCAATTTCAAATCCAATTCCTTTATTGGCGCCTGTTACAAAAGCGGTTCTGTTCATCGTAATCCTTCTTTCTGTGGGATATGGTCTAGCAACAATTCAAAGCTTATTATGCTACACTAAGTGTAGGTCAACATAAATATTTGGGAGTGAACCGGAATGTTTACGATAGGACAAGTCGCCAAAAAAGTTGGGGTGGGCATAGGGGCGATCCGCTTCTATGAACGAAAAGGACTTCTGGATGCAGTAGCCCGCAATGAGCAGAACAACCGACTGTATACCGAGCAGGAAATTACCTGGCTGATCTTCCTTAGATGTCTGCGTGAAACGGGAATGAGTGTGGAGGAGATCAAGAAGTATCATGATATGGTCAGAGCCGGTACGGCTACCTTACCGGAGCGGATTAGGCTTATTCAGAATCAGAAGAAACAGCTCCTGGATGATATAGAAGCGAAAAAAGCACAGCTCATACATCTGGAGCATAAGCTGGAGCGGTATTATGCCGGGGAGAATTATTAATAGATAATATTCTGGCACGATTCTCTATGGATTCAAGATGTATGTCATGGTCCCCGTCTATCATTATATGGTAGTATTTAGTAAATGGAGGGACTTAGATGAAATTAATGAAGAGATTGGGTTTGTGGTTACCGATTCTGTCTGTAGCGGTATGTATGATTAATCTGTCAGGACAAGATGATAAAAACCTGCTACTTTTTTTGACCGGTCCTTTACTGTTATGGCTTAACCCTCAGCTGACAGATCTGCATTACACCATGAACAATGAACTTCTGTTCCAGTTTATACTATACGGCATTCACTTCTTCTTCTGGCTGGGGTTTGGATTATTGTTCGATTGGTTATTAGCGCGCAGAAGAGCGAAGTAGAGTTCCGAAGTTCTAAGAATGACTTCAGGGAGAAGTTGACTTCACATTCCATTTACTGGGTAATAACTTGTAAAAGGAGCGTGAGGCTATGAATATCGCAGACTGGAGCATTATGGATTGGTTCTCGCGGCTGGTGGGAATAGGAATTATCTACTCGGCTGTGCAGCTGGCCTTCTCCCGAAAAGGGGTCAAGATTCGAACCCGGAGGCCTTTCCGGGAAACTATGGAGTCTACAGCTACGCCAGGCCAGCAAACGGTTCTTCGGGTGGGCGGAGTCTTCGGGATCTTTCTGGGTCTTGCGGTTGTCATTTATGGAACGAGGATTTTTGATGTGCTGTTTCCATGGATGTAGCCCAATCCTTGCCGTCCGGTGAAGTCCAAAGGGCATGGCCAATGCGGATTTCCCAAGAATAATGCTCCTTATCCTGAATTTCAGCAGCGTCCCAGGACAAACTGTTCCATGTACCGGCGGTAGGGTCAGTTATAGCATTCCAGTGCCGCCCGTAATCTTGGGTCACGAAAAACAGGAAAAACGAAGTGTTTCCGCCCTGTGCATTCTGTATCTCCGTGTGATCCGGAATCATGATTCCATAGGATGTTGAGCTGAAAAAAACAGGCGGTGCAGGATCGAACATGGAAGAGGCGTATTGATCAGGCACTTCAAGCTTCTCTTGGGTCCAGTGCGCTCCGCCATCTCCGGTTGTGTACAGCCGCTGGGTCCCTGGCTGCGGAGTGTTGATGGTTAGCCAGCCGTTATCCGCACTACTGAATGTAAATGCTCCAACCGGTCCGGACGGTAAGGTTCCATTCTCCGAATCACTGAGCTTATCCCAGGTCTTGCCGCTATCGGCCGTCTGGTAGATCGCATTATCAGCTCTGAACATCCCGGAACCGGCCGAAGTGACCTTCCAACCGTGCATCTCATCCAAATTATATTGATAAGTCTGAATGTTCTCTGTAGACACAGAAGCACCTGTATCAGCGGCTTGTGCGGGCATCGGATTAAATGTGAACCCCCAAAGGCCAGCTGCAAGTTGCAGCAATAACCAAACACTTCTTAGAATTTCCACTACAAACACCTCCCTTGTCCATAGTAAGGGATGGGAGCTGGATATAAGTTACAGAAACATGATGAAACGATTAAAAAATATATAACCAGAGGAGAGTGGAGAAAGAGTGGCAATGAGTGAAGCAGAGGATAACAACCGTGAACTGGAGAAGCGGGTTGCTGCGCTGGAGAAACGGATTGCTGTGATGGAGAACTATAACCCGCCCCCGCAGTCCACCAAAAAGGTAGTCTGGATCATGCTTGCGGTAATACTCGGAATCTCCCTGGCAATGGCGGGTATCGGGATTATCCAGTTTGTCAGCAGCGGCTAGTCGTTATTCTTGTCATTAATCAGCAGAGAAGTGCAGACCAGCGCTACAATAAGCATGATGCCCATTGCGATCATTTGAAAGATATTATTATAGGGATCTGAGAACGTTATGTATTCGAATACGACCTTGGATAGTAAATAGTAAAGAATACTCAATAGGCTTAGAAAGACTAGAGCGGCTACGATCCATTTCTTGATTGTCCTGATAGTGATAGAATCACTCCGTCCGCGGGGATAATAAATTGCAGTTACTCCCATTATTGTACAATATGGTAGCACAAGAGAAAACTGAAAATTGCAGTCCCCTGACCCTTTGCCCATAATCAGAACCTGCTCAGCCTGATTTAAGGTTGGTTTAAGCAACAGTGAGTATAGTGTATACATACCCCCTGATAGAAACCTTAGACCCTGCCGGATATTGGCGGGGTCACTTTTTTATAGGGTGAAAGGTTATGGACTGAGCTAGCTCTCTATATGCTGATTATTCTTCACGGAGGTTTAATCGTACTCCTTGGGTTCCTGCAGTAAGATGGAGAAGGTCTGCGTTTCGTGGTCCACTTCAATGGTCTCAATGCCGACAAAATCCGGAATTTCGGGATGAACTGCATCTACGCTGTAATCCGGATGGGTCAGCAATAATTGAATGACTTTTATGGCTTCCATGTCGCTCCCCTTTACGGTTGAAATGTAACCATGCATAGAGGTACATCTGTTGTTCTAATGTCTATGCCGGTATTATCCCCGCAGCGCTTAGCGAATATGTCTATGGATTAATTTTCTGTCTTCGTTTCTTTCCATTACGGCCATCAATTGCCCCTGGAAAATCCGCCGCTGGATCTGGTCAATTCGCTGCAGAGCCAGCTCCACAGGAACCTGGAAGGTACTGGAAAGCTCAGCCACGGCATCCTCACGCAGTTCAGGCAGTGTCCGTGCAGAAATCATGGAATAGGGCATGGCGGCATAAAGAATAAACCGTTCCGATTCATCCTCCTGCGCCTGCGTGAACTGTTCAGGCATCAGAGTATGCTTGCCGGCATGGCGGAGCAGATGACACAGCTCATGGAGGAACTCCAGCCGCTGCAGTTCGGGAGGAAGCCTGTTGTCGATAAACATACTGTACATTCCAGCGCTGGCCTCAATGCTCTTGCTACGGACATCCAAATAATGAATCCAGATATTCAGCCGCTCGGCTATGTATTCAATGGATATGTCGGACGGCTGGCGGACACCGATGCGCTGATATAAATCCTCTGTCCATTTCTCCAACGCAGTCATCTGATAATAGGATTGCATAATCAATCACCTCAATATAAGATCGTATGTTCGTATTAATGGTCAAAAGAAAAGCCCAGAAGGGCTAAGCAATCAGCACACTCAACATTCAGCAGCTGAATGGATATGGAACGGGTGTTCCTATGTATGTAAGCATAAAGCAATCAGGCGCGAATATCAAGTGTTTTTCCCAAGGTGGGGTGTGCGCCCTGACTCAGCATCTGGACCATATTCTGGGCATCCGTCTGTGCCTGATCTTTGGCAATACTCATGACCTGTAATCCCGCAGCCTGCAATAAAGACGACTGGTTCATGACAACCGATAGTGCAGCAATATCCATTTGTGTTCCTCCTCCAAGATTTTTTGAAGCAGCGCATCCACCTTTTATATCGACCGAATAGGGCTTGGCCGTTAGGTGAATGGCATTTCTTTGCCAATTGGCCCATGCCACCGGTTAGATTTCCACATATTCTGTGCTGTATTCAATATTCAAGAGGAGGAATTAAATTATGGGAGCAGAGTATGGTTGCGGTTGTGGAAATAACGTCGGTGGAGTTAATCAGGGTCCTCCGATTGTTCCGGTTGTAAGCCCTTGGACTTCGACTGGTGCGATTCTGGTTCTGTTCATTCTGCTGGTTATTATCACTAAAGCCTGTTTGTTCTAGAACCGCATTGAACAAGTGCTGCCCTGTCTGGCCTGAGGCCGGATGGGGCTATTTCTTTTTTTTGCGTGCCGCCGGACCGATCTGGCGTTTGATTCTGCCTGTATGCTCATCCGTTTCAATGATATACAACTCCTTGACTGTACCTGCAAGTGCAAACCATTCCTGTAAGGCTTCAGCCTCGGACATAGGGCCGTACAGCCTTTTCCCCCGATAACAGATATAGAACACTCCCGGCTCTCCGTCTATGGAATAATATCCCACCCTATTTTACGCTTTATTTGGGTGAAATTGCATAAAGAACTGTCGTTCGCATAACAGGCATGCAAATGTCCTTATATGACGGAGAGGAGAGCGGCTAATATGCGATCTGTTTCTTATCAGCAATCATTTGCGGTAGCGGTAGCCGGAGCATTCAGGCATTCTGCCTATTTGAACATGAACTCTACGCGGGTACCGTCTGCGAAGTCCTCCAGCTGATTGCCGACCCAGCTTCCAGCTCCGCGGTTATCGCTGGGAGTTATGTATTCAATATCAGCGCCGGCTCCACCTTCCGCACACATCGCCATCGGCCATTCGTCGCGGTCATAACCTTTTTTGGTGGGTACGCCCTTCAGGGATTCCTTACGGTTCTCTTCGGCTTCATTCCGGTCAATCGTGCAGATGGGGGACTCCCCGTTCTCAATCGCTTCCTGAATATGTCTGGCGGTCTCCGGATAGCGGCCCGATGGGAATTCCAGCCGGACAACCTCCGAATTGTCAGAAGACGGCGTCTGGGACGGAAGCTGACCATTCTCCCCGAAGTAGTAAGCAGCCAGGCTGAGCAGAACAACAATAATGAGACTGGTGATGAATTTTTTGGCTTTCATATCTGCTCCTTAAAAGTTTTGTTAGCATAGCTTCCAATGATAAGCTCCGGCAAAACTCGCTTCGGAAGCATACGCTTAAGTATTGTGGGCGCATGAAGCCTGCGCTCACAATAGTATAGCGTATGACTGCGGGATTGGAACAGACGTAATTCTTGTCTATCCGCCGTTCTGATGTTACATAATTCGCCATAAAATGTACAAACAGATGGAAAAGGATGGTGGATAAAGTGGAACAGCGTGTACTCAGAGATCTGCTGGATTCCGCGTCACGGCTGGTAGGGGATGTACAATGGCAGGCCGCCTTCCGCAGTGTGCTGATGAGTCCTGCGGATGCGGAGCTGGCCCTGCCGGCGCGTAAATTGCTGAACACCTTATACTGGCTGCAGGGGCAAGGCGTGATCAGCGGACAGCATGATTATCTGGAGAGCCCGGATGAATTCAGCGTGAAGCTGAAGAATACCGGCGGGAGCTATGCGGGACTTCACGGCTATGAAATGGGTGCCATCAGCAACCAGACGGAGCAGCAAATCAGCAGCCAGCGGCAGGCCGTCACAGACAGTGCGGTCCGCTGGCATCAGGCCGGGGGAATCGTGACGATGAGCTATCATGCCAATCTGCCGGGAACCGCTCCGGCCTGGGCGAATGTCTCGATGAGCCTCAGCGAAGCAGATTTCAACAAATATATTACTCCGGGAACCGTCCAATACACAGCAATGATTGCAGAGCTGGACAAAGTAGCCGTGTATCTCAAAAAGCTGAAGGATGCTGGTGTACCTGTGCTCTGGAGACCTTACCATGAGATGAACGGCGGCTGGTTCTGGTGGGGGCAGAAGTCTTCCTTCAGCACCCTCTGGGAGATTATGTTCGAGCGTTATACCATATATCACAAGCTGCATAATCTCCTGTGGGTGTGGAGTCCGAATGCGAAAAACCAGTGGTGTGACGAACCTGCGAAATATTACCCGGGCAGCGGGAGAGTGGATGTGCTGGCACTGGATATCTATGACGCAGACTTCAAGGGGGGCCATCATGACAGCCTCTGGGATCTGGGACGCGGCAAGCTGATCGCCATTGGCGAGAATGGGGAGCTTCCTCCGGCAGCCCTGCTGGCTGGTTCCCAGAACAAATGGAGCTACCAGATGACCTGGGGCAAGCTGCTGTATGAGAAGAACAGTGATGCGGTGATCAAAGCTTTTATGAAGGATAATTTCGTGTTCACGAGAGACGAATATGCAGCAAAGGCGGCAGCAATGGATCCATCACCGGGCGGCATTCCTAAGCCGGGCTTGTATGGCCAGTACTATAATAACATTACGCTCAGCGGTACGCCCGCCCTCACCCGGACGGATGCCAACATCAACTTCATCTGGAGACAGGCAGCCCCTGATCCGGCTATTGGTGCAGATTTGTTCTCGGTAAGATGGAGCGGCAGGCTAAGTGCGGTGTACAGTGAGACTTACACCATCTATACTTCTTCGGATGATGGCATCCGGGTGTGGATCGACGGCAAGCTGATTATTGACAGCTGGATGAAGCAGAGCGGGCAGGAACGGCAAGGCAGTGTGAAGCTGATTGCGGGTAAGCTGCATGAGCTGAAGGTGGAGTATTACGAGAACCAGGGGGATGCGCGGGCCGTGCTGATGTGGGAGAGCCCCAGCCAGGTCAAAAGCGTAATTCCGGCAGGGGCTTTGTATCTTCCTTAACAGTAAGGCCTTAGTTCAGATTTGTTCGCGGTAGCTGATGTTGTTGGCGACTTTTTCGTTGCGGACGGCTTGTCGCAGCACGTCTTTTACGGTCTGAACCTTGCGGATTTTGCGGAAAGGAAGCTGCGGCGACGAGGCGTCATCCGAGAGGATCGTAAGCGTTCCAATGCCTAATATACGGTCGGGAATCGACTGCGTGACGGAAAAATCATTGACCCGCAGCAGCTCGATTTCTTCGACATCCTTGCCGATCAGTCCGCTCTTCACCATAATCCGCTGGGTTGTAATTGTGTATCTGGTGGTATTGAGTCCAATAAGCCCCTTGAGCCGGTCGGATATGCCCGCAGGCTTACCCTGCCACAGCTCGGTTTCTGTGCTTGTTCCGGAGACCCGGCCTGCCGCCGGACGGCGTGCTGCTGCCGGAGCGTTATTATCCTCTGTACCTGCTCCGCATTCTCCGCAGAATTTGGCGCCTTGCTTATATTCCGCACCACAGGCTGTGCAATAAGGCATAAGATATCTTCCTCTCGTATAACGGATAATTTGATTATAGTATAACAAGAATTCCCAGTCACTACCGGGTTCTTCTTGTGTTTCTTACTGTGAATACGCTTTATCTCAGGAAAATGTTTCATCCCGGCCGATTTTACATTAATTTCATTTGCACTTAACAAAATTCGATATTATTCTGTTAAGTGGAGGGATATAAATATGAGACGATTTTTATTTGCAGGATTACTTATGATGGTTGTAGTCCTAAGTGCCTGCAGCAATGACAGCGCAGAACCTGCTTCGCAGGAAGTAGTGCAGGATACAGTTCAGAGCTTTTACAATGAAATGTCAAAATTCGATGAAATGGGTAAATCCTCGCTGGAAAATTTCAACACCACCTTAACTTCTTATTCAACCGGAGAGGCAACCGAGAAGGAGCTGCAGAAGGCCGTAGACGAGTTCCAGGATACAGCCTCCGATATTGCCGATCAGGTGAGTGATGTGAAGATTTCCAAGAGCCTGCCGGACACCATCCAGACGCTGCTCAGAGATTCAATTATTGCTTTTAAAAGTGCCTATTCCATTAAAGAGCAGGCCTCCAAAAGCGCGGTTTCTCCCGATGTAACTGCCGAGGAATTCAATGCAATGAACCAGCAGGCGGATGTAGCGATGCTGTACGGCATCTCCAAGCTGAATGAAGCCAGAGCGGCCGCCGGACTGATTGACCCGGAAGAGAGCACAGAAGGTCTAATTGTGGACCCGTCAGAAGCGGACGCGGCTGCGAAGACGGATACGGGAGCTGCAACGACAGAGAGCACGGCAGGAAACACGGCCAATTAAAAAGTATTCATCCCCGTTTAGTGCCTGAGTAATTACCAGAATGAATTCAAGCTAGCCCCACTGCTGTGGGGTTATTTTGTTGTGCCGGCGGAGTCCGGTATGGTTCCTTCCAGGTCTTGGTGCTTACATATATTTCTGCTTGCTTAAAAAGCCGGATCACGGATATAATACAAACATACGTTCGGTTGATGAGCGGACAACGTATTGCGGTATTGTATACAGACCATAGATTGGGGGAGCGGCAATGGGCAAAAAGCTGGAGGGCAATAACCTGTGGGACAGCAACCGGACAGTACTGCCGGAGCAGATGCGCGTAATCAGTAGAGGTGTACGGGAGACGTGGCAGAGCGTCAGGCCGGTTCCGGATGAGCACAAGCTGGAGGAGATTGAGCATACGCTGGCTTTGTCGCTGCGGAGTCATGTACGGGTAACGGTAGTGTTGTTTGACCCTCTTGAGCACAAGCTGCTTAGCGGATTTGTAACCTCCATTCACACCCACTCGCGCGAAATCAAGCTGCAGTGGGCGGAGGAATGGAAGTGGCTGAACGTGGATGATATTGTGGACGCCTATATCGTCTGAGGGTGCAGGCGAAGCTGGCCGGAGCGGACGGAGCGGTTAATTTCTCCGGGCGGCTTCCGTCTTTTCATAAGCAATCAGCGTGACTCCGGGATTCCCGGTCATCCGGGCGATGGCCGACTCGGCCCCGCGGATCACCTCAACAACATCCTCCTGATCGCTAAGTGCGGCTACCTTATAGCTGTCACTGTGAATATCCATGGTTGTCCACCTTTCCATGCGGGATTAAGGATTAAAGGTACTCCATGTTAGTGTGGCCTGTGGTGCAGCAATTCATCCTTGTTGGCTCCTGTTTACGCTAAGCTGGATCAAGCCTCATTAAAGCCCTCAGGATTGCCTGGGGGCTTATTTCGTATGCTTCAGGGAGCCTGGCAAACTTGGGCGGATGCAGGGGGGAAAGTGTACATGCAACATTGTACAAGGGGGCATTTACTATACCAGGGGGTGAGTATATGCTGACTTTGGATCAAGTGAAGAGTAAATCGGCAGGGTGGCTGGGCAATCTGCATCCGGTGCTGCTGGCGGGTGCTACAGAGCTCATCCGGCGGAGTTATGCCAGAGGGATTCCGATCCTCATTACCCAGGGAATGCGCACCATTGCCGAGCAGAATGCGCTATACGCGCAGGGAAGAACGAAGAAAGGCGCTATTGTAACCAATGCCAAGGGCGGGAACAGCTATCACAATTACGGCCTGGCAATTGATTACGCACTGCTGCTGCCGGATGGCAAAAGCGTATCCTGGGATATGAAACGTGACGGAGACGGGGATAAGGTAGCGGACTGGCAGGAGGTTGCACAGGAGGCGAAGAAGCTCGGTTTCGAGTGGGGCGGGGACTGGAGTTCCTTCAAGGACTACTCTCATCTGCAGATGACCTTCGGACTAACCACTGCTGAGCTCCGGGCCGGTAAGCACCCCACCGTTCAGCAGGTGAAGGACGCATTAAGCCGGATTAACGGAGGTGACCCAGAGGTGAATACCGAGGTTAAAGTAAATATCACATTGAACGGACAGAAGCTCACGACCGGCGTGCTGGATAACGTCACCACGTACGCTCCGGTACGCGCCATTGCCGAAGCGCTTGGAGCCAAAGTGACCTATGATGCGCTCAGCAAGACCGTGAACATCATAAAGGAATAATCTGCGTTGCATAGATGATGTGCCGTGTGGGGAAATTATCAGCGATAAACCACAACCACAGAGGAGGCATACCATCTTGAACAAGCTGATTACAAGCCTTGCATGCGGCACAGTACTTTCCATGAGTCTGCTCGGAGCCGGTTACACATCTGCTGCGGCTGGCACGACAGGAATGGGCGGAACGGCACCCGTTACCAACAGCACAACATCGGATACCCGGATGGGCACAATGGGTAACATGGGTGACATGGATGGCCGGAGCACACAAATGATGAACGGCCGGGGCAATACCATGAGGAACCAGACGACAGGCACCATGCACAAGAATGAGACGATCATGAAGGATAAAATCCGTACCGGAGACAACAGCTCCGTCTCTCCGCTGAACAACACTACACCAACCGGCATCTACCGGGCACAAAGCACCACAGGCGATAACGATAACGGCTCTAACTGGGGCTGGCTCGGCCTGCTCGGACTTCTGGGGCTGGTCGGTATGCGCAGCAGAAGCGGCGAGCGCGAACGCCACTAGACGGGGTTAGTAACTGCAAAGGGCCCGCATCAGTTTCGGCTGATCGGGCTGTTTGTTTGTATACAGGAAAATTTAATGGAAATTATTTATTGCGTATCCCCATAATACGTGATATTATATTTCTTGTCGCGTTAACCACGCACATAACATGCCGGGGTGGCGGAACAGGCAGACGCACAGGACTTAAAATCCTGCGGTACGTGAGTACCGTACGGGTTCGACCCCCGTCCTCGGCATCCTTGATTTATAAGGGTTTTTTCCGAAAAACCTTGGTTTTTGAAACAGTTTGGGAGAGAACTTTTTATCGAGTTCTCTCCTGCAGTTCTCTCCTTTTTCCGAAGGAGAGAACGAGGAGAAGATCGCATGACTCTCATGAATTATTGAGGGTGGTGCGATCTTTTTTTATTAAAAGACCAAAACACCACTCATTGTTGATGCCGAAGATACTTTGGAACTGTACTCAAGATGAGAATAAATGTTGGCCGTTGTAGAATAGTTGCTGTGTCCCAGCCATTCCTGAATTTCTTTCATACTGACTCCATTTGCGAGTAGGAGGCTTGCACAACTATGACGCAGGTCGTGATAGCGAATATGACGAAGACCATTTTTTTTAAGAGTTCTAGTGAAGTTCTGTGTGATATAGCCCGGTTTAATTCGTTGTCCCAACTTATCCAGATAGATATACTCCTCGTAATCAGTGCAGTAGGATTTACCACATATGGCTTTATTGAGAGCTTGAATCTCACGAATACGCAACAGTAATTCCTCAAAGGCTGGCACAAGAGGTAAGGTGCGGCGGCTTGGTTTGTTTTTAGCCCGGTCCTTTTCAATGATGTGTTCCTGACCTTCAAAATAAACCGGAGTTACAGTATGCCTAATACTAATCGTTTTGTTTTCAAAATTTATAGCTGTCCATTTCAACCCAACTACTTCACTTCGCCGCAATCCATAAAAAGCGGCAAGAATGACTGCTAGCTCTATCAGTTCGCCCTTAACTTTTTCAAACAGAATATTAGTCTCCTGCTTGTTGTAAAAACTGCCTACAAAATCATTCTTCTTAGGTCGTTCGATTTTATCTGCGGGATTAGTGTTAATTAAATCATTTTTGAGAGCATGCTTTAACGCTTTGCGAATATTAGCGTGATAATGGAGAACCGTATTGGTTGTCACTTCATTTTCCTCTAACTCATACTGATAGTAATCTTGTATGTGACTTGGTAATAATTCTTTTAGAAATAACCCCTTGTCTTCGAAGTAAGGAACGATATGATTAGTAATGACATTGTGGTACGAAGCATAGGTGATAAATTCAACCTGATGTTTCATCATTGCTAGCCACTGAAGCATGAAGACAGAAAATAGTGGTCCTTGATCGACTGGCTCTTCAGCTGGCATTTCTTCGATAATTTCTTCAACTATCGGTTCTTCCTCAGGAACCTCTAAAAGAAGAGTAAATTCCCTCCTTGTCTCTAATAGCAATGCTTCTGCTCTTTTTTTGTTTCCTTTAACCGTAAGACCAGTTGGAATCCACTTTGGTTTTCTCTTGCCTTCTTCATCCTTGCAATTCAAGACCATATAAAAAAGCCCTTTTTTTTCTTGTAGGTGGCCTGCTACCATGAATATTCCTCCTTCATAGCAGCCCGCATTGATCCTACCATTGACGTGTTAATTATAACACGTACGGTAGAGATGATTCAATGCACTAAAGCGTCACAGTGAGGTCTTTCAAATGTAAATATATTTAGATACAACAAAATATTTACTTTAGGAATTTTATAAGTTCGCCCAATTTTAAAGTGACTTATTTGATTTTCTTGTAAAAGTTTATAGGCAGTTTTGCTACTTATCCCACCAAGCATTTCACACATTTCAGCTATATTAACAACGTCTGGGTAGCTTTGGAATAAGAGGGCATAAATCTCTTGCTGATTGATTATCAAGTGGGCTTCAGTGTCCATAGTCAACCCCCATTTTTGTCTGGGATTTTAAAGTACAAGTAAAGAAGGATACACTTTATTTACACGAATAAAATACTAAAATACTACTACAAATTATCTTTTAGAAACATTTCAAGTTGTCAGTGGTTGCTGACAACACAGCTCTGATTTTCTCAGAGACTCCCCCTCAACTGAGCAGGCTGCCCCCAATACAGTTACGTTGGCCGGGCAGGAGTATCATTATCCCTCTTGTAGGTTATTGCGAGTCAATCCACCACAGATTGATTTAAGCCGGAAATAGGTCGCTATTCCTAAGATTTCTGTATAAGGTGTCATGGCGGTCCCGCTAAGTCGCTTTCCATTCTAATGGATACAAGAGTAATGTACTTGAAATTTGTTTTATGGAGTTATCAAAGAGCGCTATAAATAGTAACAGTTTTAAATAGGGTCGAATTATAAAAAGGGCAACCAAGTTGCCACTTTTATTCTTCTCAAAATCCCATATAACGTGTTAGATCAAAGCGTCTAACGGCCATAATAAACTCTATAGTTAATTGTTGTTTACAATCTTCATTAAATTTTCCATTATGCCAAGATAATTTATATATTAACCCTTCGTAACGTTGTATAAGTTCAGTTTCAGCCTGAGTATTTCCTTCTTGTGATAATTTGATAAGTTCGAATACTTCTCGCATCTTCTCATCTCCTATCAATTTTAGATATAGAATAAATGAAAGGCGAATAGAGATTATTTCTCTAACTTTATCTTTAATTTCTCTAACAGTTTCTTTTTTGCTTTTGTTACCGCTTGTCTACTAACTCCTAGTATTGTTGCTACTTGTCGATCTGTGTACTCCTTATAGAATTTTAAATAAATGAGTCTCTTCTCTAATGGTTTTAAGGAAGATAGCGCTTCATACAATGATTCATCTTCAAGAATATTAAAATGAGTTGTATAATCCGTTTTGTTAAATAAAGCGTTTTCTTTAATTTCATTTAAAGATCTAAATCGTGTACTTTCCATATCGAAGTGTTTAAAAAAAGTTATGCTTCTGTGAATGAGACAAGATTTAACGTAGCTACTAAATCCTTTTTCAACTGTGGAAAATAAATCTTGTTTGGTGTAAGATCTCACACTTATCCCCTCCTTTCATTTTTAAATGTCGATTTCAGTTGAAAAAGGCTACTTTTTTAAAAAAATACAATTAACATTCATAAAATGGAAAAGTACTAATAAAATTTGGAAGTTTTTCTAACATACTTACTAAAAAAACCCTTCTTTGCTGAAGGGTGGGGGTTAAAAGTATACTCCTTTATTTGTGAAAATGAAGTGAATATAAAGTTATATGAATTCTTTGAATTGCATGAAATTGCATGAAATTTGTCGAAAATAAATTGCATTTTCTCTATGTAATAATTGCATTACTTTCTTACTATATAAATATTATACTTTTAAAAAAACTACTCAATATGTCATTTTCAATTTTATACAATGTCATTTTTAAGGTGATACAAAAGATCTATTTAAACCCGAGAGGATTTTTGTTATGCCAGCAAAGCAAGGCAAAACTTTTAATCGACATTGTAAAGATTTTTTAAGAAAGAGGCTGTTCGTCTCGTAAATGCAGGTATAATTAATCAATAGTATATTTTGATCTTTTACTTATTATGGATATATATTACAACTTGGTGCGCATTCACCGCCAATAACGAACTCATATATAAAATTATTATTGACATAAACCACCGTTGTAAATAAAATGGTTACAACGGTGGTGGTGATGAATATGAAAAGAATTAGTTCGCGTTTTTCGATGGCGGTTCACACTCTATCGATGATTGCACTGTGTCCTCTGGAATGTACAGGAGATTCTATTGCAAATAGTGTAAATACCAATCCTGTAGTCATACGCAAAATTATAGGAATGTTAAAAAGGGCTGGATTATTAGGCGTTCGTGCAGGAGTGGGTGGTGCTTATTTGCTAAAGGATCCTGAGCATATTACACTTTTAGATATTTACCGGGCCGTTCATGTTGCTGACGAAGATCATTTGTTTGATATTCATAACACTCGGAGTCTAAATTGTTTAGTAGGCCGAAATATTGAGAAGGTATTACAAGACGAACTGAAAGAAGCACAGGAGGCAATGGAGAATCGATTAACACAGACGACTCTAGGTCAATTAACCCAATTATTTTGGATAGACAATAATAGCTCTTAAAAAGGGCTTTTATTTTATAGATATGTTGTAACCGATAATGTTATAACAAAAAAAGTTACAACGACTTAGGAGGAAATAACAATGACAATATTAGTGACAGGAGCAACAGGACAGTTGGGTTCCAAAATCATGAACCAACTGCTAAAATCCATTCCAGCTAGTGAACTTGCTGTTAGTGTACGAAACCCGGAGAAAGCGGAGCAACTCCGTGCTCAGGGCGTCGATGTGCGTTATGGAGACTTTGCTAAGCCAGAAACATTGGATGATGCTTTTACTGGGGTTGACCGACTGTTGATCATCTCTTCAGGTGGACCTGATGACATTCAAATTAGCCAGCACACTAACGCGGTGGAAGCGGCTGTACGAGCTAAAGTCGCCTTTATTGCATACACTAGTGTGACCAATGCTCAGGAGAGCCAGCTATCACTAATTCCGGCACATAGAGTGACGGAGCAGATAATCAAGGCTAGCGGTATTCCATATTCGTTCCTTCGCAACAATTGGTATCTTGAAAATGAAATATCAAGTATTAAAGCTACAATGGCTGGAGCACCGTGGATAACCTCTTCTGGTACCGGCAGAGGAGGCTGGGCCACTCGGGAAGATTATGCAATAGCCATTGCCGCTGTACTTACTGGTAGCGGACATGAGAACACGGTCTATGAACTCAGCGGACCCCCACAGGATGAGCTTGCAGCTTCAGTAGGAGTTGCAATAGGTGAAAAAGTTATTGTGCAGCATGTGGATGATGAAACATACATTGAAATTATGAAAGGTGTAGGTGTACCCGAATATGCTATCCCAGTACTAGTTGGTATTCAGCAGGGTAATCGTGAAGGCTATATGGACTTCACAAGTGGCGATTTTGAAAAGCTGTTGGGTCGTCCTTTAACATCAACCGTTGAAGGCGTACGTCAGATAATTAGCAGCCTATCCTAGGAAGAAAATTAGGCACTACTAATAAACGTACAACATACTTATACATGTAGCTTCAAGAAGTTTGTGTAAAAGAGTAGAAGTACCTCCTGGGTTACGGGTTGGGGTGTAGTTGTTTCAGGGGGAAGGGGGAACCCCGACCCCCCAGAAACAGGATTCATCAGCCACTCCTCTTTTGGTGTGGGCAAGGAAGGGGAGCGTGCTTCAAATAGCTCATTTAGCTTCTTTTTGACTGTATTCATATCAATGCCAGGAACTACCCGGTCTGATGACGTTCATAGTAGTCAAGCATTTCCAAAAACATAATTTTCTCTGCCCGCAGTTCCTTAATCGATGCCGGGCAAAATATCGTTTGGAAAGTATAATGTGTATTTTTCTTGGTCACCAGCCGCTCCAGTTCATCGAACGTCCATACCGGTCGGGCAGGCATGTTCGCGGTTGGCGTCAGTTCAGTGGAATCTTTACATCAGGCTTGACCTAATTGTATCGAGGATGATAAGTAGTAAATAACTGATCATAAGCGCGTACTGGGATACAACGGTGCGTGCTGTTTTTCATTACACTCATGCTGTCCAACTTGCTAATTATTCAAAATAGAATGCATTAGATAAGTAAACATGACACGAATTATTGAAATCTAACCAACAACAATTTATTTTAACTTGGGATGGAGAAATTCGTATTTTATTTGAGCAACTCGCACCTATCGAAGATCCATAAGGCTTTTCAAGTGCACCTGTTATAGGTGGTTTTGGCAATTACTCATTCAAAAAGTGAAATCTTTCCCTATAAAACTTGGGGGTGACTCCAGTCACTTTTTTAAATACCTTAGTAAAATAACTTTGATCATTAAAGGACAACAAGGTACAAATCTCGGAAATAGATGTTTTGCTATAGGTGAGTAATTTCTTTGCTTCATCGATTTTCATTTGTTGAATATATTCACTTACGGTGAGACCGACTTCTTTTTTAAATAATGCAGAAAGATATTTTGGGCTAAGTCCAACTGTCCGGGCTATATCATTGTGACTTATGTTTTCGTAAATATGTTGGTAAATATAATTTTTACATGAAATTATTGTTTTAGAATAGCGTTCTATTTTTACTTGCCGAACTTTTTTGGCATAAGTATAAAGTACTTCTTTGGCCAATTCTCTAATCTCATCTAATGACTCCAGCTCTTCCACCTGTTGAATGTAACGATTAAGTAGTCTATGGGCAATTTCCTCATGAAATCCACCTTCAATAGCAGCTCTGGACACCAAAGTGATGAGGATTATTATATGATTCTTATTAGAACGAATATAACTGGTTTTCGATAAAACACTGGCTTCTTCTTCTTCTGAAATTGGAAGATCTTTTAGGTCCTCTACTTTTCCCTCTTTTATAATTTCTATTATTTTCTTTTCAAATAATCGTTCGCGAAAAAGACTTGAATGTAAATTCCTAGTGAGCTCTAACTCCATTTTCTCTATTTTTACATTAGGTTCTGTTATTTCAGCATTTTTCTTCCATACGGATTCCGGTGGAAACAAGACATGGTTAAACATGTAGAATACTATTGTACTTATACTTAACAGTTTTTCGTGTAGAACAATAGGGATCAACTTGTAATATTGTAGGATTTTATCACGATAAAAAAATCCGCGTGAATCATGGATTATTCCTTTCACTCTATCCTCAGATATAGGGTAGGAAACAGAGGGGCCAATTAATGCGGTACCTTCAAATGTTTGATTGTTAAAAATAGTAATCAGTATAAATTTTTCTGAAAATGCCGACTTCTTAATTAATGGGAATTCATACGGTTTACTCGCGTAGAAATTCAATTGCGCAAATAATTTTTGTTTTTGGTTCTCATAAAGAGGATTGAAAAACGGTTGATTTGAGGATTCATATATTATTTTCCCGTTTGGGTCAATATATAAAACGCTTAAACCAAAAGTACTGGAAATGAGATCGCATATTTTCTTGTTTTTATCAATGTAAGAGTCCATGCACTTTCCCCTTTCCTCATTCAAGTACAATAAGCTCAATGCTTCATGTGGTAATTGTACAAAAAAAAGTACGAAAATACCATAATGATTTAATTTTCAGTGATATGATAGCGCTTAGAGCTGCGACCGTAGTATTGCAATACATACGGATTATCAGTAATTCCTATAAAAGTCTGATTCTTTGATAAAAGGCGATTATTTAAGAGAGGGTGTTAAGACAAATGAAGGTATTGGACAAAGTTATTGTTGTTACAGGAGCGGGAGGCGGAATCGGTAGAGAATTGGTTCTTAATCTGCTTTCAAAGGGTGCGAGTGTTGCTGCTGTAGATATAAGTAAGGAAGCATTAGAGATAACTGTGAATCAAGCAGACAATAAAAGCCGGAGGCTTTCTACACACATCGTAAATCTAACGGAGCGGGATGCAGTCGAAGCACTTCCGGAGCAAGTTATTGATCATCATGGAAAAGTGGATGGAATCATAAATAATGCAGGTATTATTCATCCATTTTTAAAAGTCAATGAACTGGAATACGATAAAATCAAGTTAGTCATGGATATTAATTTTTACGGGACACTTTATATGGTAAAGACATTTCTTCCTTATCTGCTGAATAGACCAGTTGCGCATATTGCCAATGTATCCAGTATGGGAGGATTTCTTCCGGTTCCCGGTCAAACCATTTATGGCGCATCTAAGGCTGCTGTGAAACTTTTGACAGAGGGCCTCCAAGCTGAACTTAAAGATACAAATGTGAAAGTAACCGTTGTTTTTCCTGGCGGAGTAAGCACAAACATTATGATGAATTCCGGATTGGATGTTGCAGATAATAAGGAGATAAGTAAGGAACAAATGTCCCAATTGTTAACGCCTAAAGAAGCTGCCGAAATTATTGTGAAGGGGATTGAAAATGACCGGATTCGAGTGTTGGCGGGCAAGGATTCCAAAATAATGGATAAACTCTATCGTTTGAGTCCTAGAAGAGCGTCAAATCTTATTGCTGATAAAATGAAGGATTTGATCTAGGAGAAGATCAGTGTTCCCATTTACAGTGAAATGGAAAAGAGATTGCTACTATGAACGAATGGGGGAATTAGTAGCAACCATTTTCTTGACAGAAGAGCATCTACGACTTAGGCCGGATTATAGAAATCTTGTATTAGTGCAATACTTTATATAAGCTTATGTTTGTAAACTCTATTAACCATTTCTGAAGATACAAACATGATGCTAAAAAGTAGAAGCAAGATAATGGGTACCATAAACATACCAAATTGGCTTGCAATAAACCCCATTAATAAAGGTATCAATGTAGAACCTGTATAAGCACTTGCCATTTCAAGTCCAATTACACTCGAAGAAGCTTTTTCCCCAAACCGTTCTGGTGTGGCATGAACAATACTCGGATAGATGGGTGCTCCACCTAGTCCAACAATGAGCAATGCTCCTGCAGCAACCCAATGTGGAACCGGTAAAATAAGAATTAGAAGTCCGACACAGCCAACTAATCCACCGTATCGTATCAGCCTTTTGCTGGATAATTTAGTCGAAAGAAATCCGGAAAAAATACGCCCTATAATGATTCCAATATAAAATAGGGAAGAAAAGGCTGCTGCGGTGCCAGGAGTAATTCCTTTGCTTTCAATAAAGAAGGATGCCATCCATAGACCAGCGGCTGTTTCCGAACCATTGTAACAAAGCATGGAGACCATGGACATTTTCACACCCCTGATTCGTAAGGCTTCTCTGTTACTGATGAGTGTCTTCTCGTCTCCTTCTTCTATCTTACCGTTCTCAAAAACCTTCCATAAAGACAGCGATCCCAATAAAATTAGAGCTATGATAGTAAGTACTATCCCTATAGTAAGGTATCCCATACGCCAGTTATTTCCATGATCCAGCGAAAATGACATTACAATAGGTCCCGTCATTGCTCCAATCCCCCAGAAACAATGCAACCAGCTCATATGCCTGGCCTTAAAATGTAGCGCTACATAGTTACTTAATGCTGCATCTACAGAACCAGCACCTAATCCCAAAGGAATTGCCAGTAGTATAAAGAATAAGAACTCGTTTGAAAAGTAAAATCCGAATAAGGAGAACGTTGTTAATAGAATGCTGAACAAGGTTACCTTTCCAGTGCCAAATCTATGCAACAATCTGCTTGCAAATAAACTGGATACAACCGTACAGAATGAGACCGTTAACGATATATAACCTGCCATTTCTGTTGTGGCATCAATATCAAGTTTCATAATAGACCATGCACTTCCAAGCAAGGCGTCAGGCAAACCGAGACCTATGAATGCCAGGTAAATAATAATCAGCAATAATGTAACCATCTCTAATCTCTCCTTAATTTGTATGCACTTTGCAATAGCATTATAACAATATAAATCTATCTTAAATAGCAATAATCAATTAATAAATAACACTATTTCGATGTCCTCGTAAGGGTAAGAGCCTTTATCTAGGAGTAGCTGACTTTGAATAGCAAGAACAAACGAGTCTGAAGACAGAGGGGCATGATTCTGCTTATCTCGGGTACACAATTGAACTGGGGCAAGCCGGGGTAGTAGGTGAGCTATGGCAGGTAATATGTAATAGAGTGTCCCAAATGCCAAGAATGGCTTGGGACACTCTTATATATGTTTACTTTCCGGGCAAAAAAACAGAGAAGGTGCTTGGAGGAGAAGCAACTGCATAACGGTAGCTTAGAATATGGTGGCAGAATCAGCTCCACAATTTAAAATGGTTCGGTAGCATTATCTTTCTGTACTTCTTTCTCTTGGCCACCAAACTTTTCCTGCATGTATCCTGCGCTAACCTGGATACTCTTGATTGGGTCGTTATCCACCCAATTTTTATGAGTTTCTAATATAACACCTTCTACTCCGTTTTTTATAGCAATTGCTGAGAGAGTATCCAGATCCATATTTCCATATCCTAATTCAGTAGCATTTTCTTTCAGTATGGGTGTCATATAGGGACCTGATTTGGTATGTCCGCGGTCATTGATATGCCATAGTTTCATTCGGCTGCCCAGTTTTTCCATCAAAGCCGGAACATTAGCCCCGCCATCGGCCATCCAGTAACTATCAAACTCGAAATTAACATATGCAGGATCTGTTTTTTCAATAATAATGTCGTAAGCTGTTTTATCAGGGGTGACCTTTTGCAGTTCAACATTATGATTATGATATAAAAGACGTATCCCTTCTTCAGAAAGGGCTTTTCCTGCCTGGTTCAGACTTTGAACAAGTTCTTCCACGTCATCTAAACTACTATAATCAAATTTGTACATACCAGTAATAATTACTGTATCTGTACCGAATTTTTTCGCTTCAACGGCTATCGCTTTTGGATCCTTCTCAATGCTCCCCAGATTACTATGTAGGCTTACGACCTTCAGTCCGCTTTCCTTAATCAGCTTAGGCCAATCAAGCTTGCCGCCATTGCCAATAGGCATTCCTGAGAACTTTGTCATTAGTTTTACAAGAATGGAAGACTTGTGAATCATAAAATCATTTAATTCGATAGAATCATAACCTGCATTTTTGATATTAAGTAATGTTTGTAAAGCATTATCATAATTATTACTCATTGTTCCTATCATAATCTGTTGAACTGCAGTTGTTATATGCTGTGAATTATTCCGGTCCTTACTTTTTACAATTTTGCTTTGCTCCGTTTTGTGTGATTTGACAATTTTATTAATGCGGATATTTTCTTTGATTTCATACCCGGCAACAAGAATTATTATGAGACTAATACACGCAATGCTTACTTTTAGTACCTTTTTTCTGTTTTTTTTCAATTTGTACATCTCCGTTTCATTGACTTATTTCATGAGTACTTTACAATAATATCAACATCTGTCTATTTTACAACCGACAGATTCTTCGGAAATGTCGAATACAATGGAGGCCTTATGTCAGAAAAAAATAATGTCAACCAGAGGGTGATGCTAACGAAACGCTTGGTTGGCGAAGCTTTATTAAAAATGTTAAAGACGCGTAATATTAATAAAATATCCATACGGGAACTATGCCAAGTTGCAGGGATTAATCGCACTACATTTTATAATCACTATGGAAGTCAATATGATGTATTAAATGAAATTGCTGAGACGTACATTCAAAATACTTCATTTACCGTTATAAATGATCTTGCAGCAGGCAAAAATATAGATGAATGTCTGACTCGGATTCTGCAATACATAAAAGAAAATATTGAATTTATAAAACTCGTAATTAACCTTGAGAATTATGATCTCATCTCCCGCATTACTATCTCACTGCCGCAGTTTGATCATATGGTCATTAAACACTTACCGGAAAAATTGGATTTGAAGGAAAAGAAGGCAATTGCCTCGTATGTCCAGTATGGAACAGTAAGACTTCTTAAAGAATGGATTCTCACAGATTGTTTAGAGTCACCGGAAGAAGAAGTGAAATTAATTCTGAAAATGGCTGGAAGAACGATTGGTAACGGATAACCGCCTGCAATAATCAGAGCCATGCTGATTCTGAAGAGACAATCTACGAGATATTCCAAGGGATGGTTGACATGCCATGAATGAATCCCACAGATCTCCATTTGTGGTGTTTGAATATATACAAAAATCTTCCAGATGGTTGGATATTCAGATATAGAGCATTTTTCAAGGATGTTCGAAAAGCTCGTGGGCTGCAAACCCAGAGATTTCAGGAAAAACAAACTAAGTGTTTGATTTGAAAATAAATGCCTGCGGGTTCAGCAGAACTGACATCAATTTTGCGCGGTACGCAATTGGACAAGAACTAAAGTATTTAGTTTTGTGTTTAAGGGCGTAACGCGCATTTTTTGTCTCACTGAACTAAGTTTGGAGTTGCTTTCTGCTGTATGCTCATCCTTTCACTTCTAGGAGCAGCTTGTGCAGCAAGGCAATATCATTTTGGACTGATTGATGGGCATGTTCTGAAATCAGCCGGACGGAGAATTTTTTAGAATCGGGAATGTTTGATAATTCAGAATCGCCATTTTCAATCAAAAGCTTTCTTCTATTCAGCCGTTCAATGGCATCTTCGATCAAATAAGCAAGCTTCCTGCTGTCAACCTTATCCAGAAAAAAGAGGGAGGAGTACAGGGAAGTGAAATTTGTTAAGTTTTGAAATGCGGAATAGATTTCTTCCACCAGTGTTTCACGGCCCTTTTCTGTAATTCCATAGGTCGTTTTCTCGGGACGGTTGTCGGTCTGCTCAACCTTGATTTTTTGAATAAGTCCTTTTTTTAAAAGAACCTCAAAATTATAATAAAGGGTTCCATCGTTGATCGGAAATGAATTATCGAGAGGCTTTAGAACTTGCTTCTTCAGATCGTAAGGATGATGCTCCCCCTCGCTCAGGATACCAAGGATAAATATTTGAAGCGACATAAGACTCCTCCTAGAATATATATGAAAAGAGCCGTCTGCCGTAAAGGGCATTCGGCTCTTTCTATTTTACATGAAGAGCGGCTGAGGTGCATCACCGGGGCTTAATTTAGTGTACGGCTTGAAATGGTGGATTACAGTATTCAAAGCAAGCGCTGAAACCATGATAAGGCTAAGACCTAACAGCAGTACAGCAGAACGCCCTCCGCCGAATAGCAAATTGTAGTCCAACTGAACGGTATAAAACATTACGGAAATATGGCTAATGGCTTTATAAAATCCTGGCATCATAACCTGTGGCACCACCGATCCATTGGCGATGGTCTGAATCAGCAAGAACGGTAGATTTAGCATCATGCCTGCCTGTCCAAAGAGGAGGCAGAAAATGCTGGTGAACTGAATGGCTGCGAATAATTCGAGAGCGTGCAACAGCCACAAATGAACAAACGTACCAGCTCCATATCCGTGTATGGCGAAATAAATGCTAAGCCCGATCAAGGGGACGATCAGAGAAATTATAGCATTGGTACCTTGCAGCGAAAGGAAGGCTTTCCATTTTCCAAGCTTACCCTTTAATTGGTTCAATGCACCGATTGCCATCATGGAGTATATCATAGCCCCGACATAAGAGGACATCGTCAGAAACATTGGAGCCATTTGATTATGCATCCCGGCTGGCTGAGGATTGGAATCTATTACATTGGCCTGGACTTTGTTAACAATGCCTGCGGCCATCTCCTTGGCCTGCACCTCCGACATCTTCATATTTTGCAGTACACCTTCAATGCCGCTTGTTTGCAGCTGGGTACTGATTTTTTCTGTGATCTGCGTTACTACATTTTGTACTGTGCTGTTGGTGGTAGCTGGATTGGATTGGTTGATATAATAATCCAGTTGAACTTGCTGGTCCGGAGCAGAGAGCTTCTGTGTAAAATCCTGAGGGATGTGCATGATCAGATGAATGTCCCGGTCTTCAAGCTTTTGCTGAGCCGTCTTTAGATCGGTATCCGTCTGCACCTGAAACGGCAGCTCCTGCTCAAGCTGCTTCGCAAATTCCATCCCGTACTGCTTATCTTCATTTACAATTGCCACCGAGAGATTGCCGATGTTCTTCGGAACCGCACTATAACCGGAAGTGAAGACTCCGATCATAATGATTTGGTAAAAAATCATCATAAAAACACCACTCAGAATTGCCTTGTTTTTGAAAAATGATTTCATCGCTCACACCATCCATATACTTTATTTAGAATACTCTATTTAAAGTATATCTTTTCATGGATGCTGTCAATAGTTTCGAGAAATAGTGGATTATATTAATATTGAAGAGGTTGTCATATTGTGAAGGGAAGCAGGCAGAATTGAAAATCCTATATTGAAAACGGAAGAGTTAAGTACTATACTGTAAATAACTAAACAGTTAATTTATTAACTTAAGGTGACTTGAACTGACAGTTAAAAGAAAGGAATAAAAAATGGATCAAAACTTAAAAACTCAATTCGTGCATTCGATATTTCAATTAAAGAGGCTACATGGAGCGGGACTCGGAAAGGAGACGGGAGGGAACAAGAGTGACATTAACATGACAGAACTTGTTCTAATGAAAGGAATCGCCGACAATTCCACCGATTCCGAAAACAACATCGGTTTGCCCGACGTTCGGGGATACCTGTCAATCTCCAAAGCGGCAGTTTCCCAAATGTTGGGGACACTTGAGAAGAAAGGATATATAAACAGAGACTTAGACAAGAATAATCGTAGAAACCTTGTAGTTACACTCACCCCCAAAGGACGTGAGATTCTAAAGAACAAGGATAACGAGTTTAACGATAGGCTTGATAAAATCATAACTCATCTCGGAGAAGATGATGTTAAACAAATGATAACGATTGTTAACCGTATGATAGAGTATACAAACAAACTTAATAACGAATAAGACAGGATGAATGAGAGAAGATATTCAAATAAGCAAAAGAAGGGGAAGAGGTTATGAATACATGAAGAATAAAGAGCGTTGGACGATTTCCGATATTCCCTCCCAGAAAGGCCGCTTGATTCTTGTCACAGGTACAGGGGGGTTAGGTTATATAACCGCTTTAATTCTGGTCCGTGCAGGTGCGGAAGTTATTCTGGCAGGACGAAACAGAAGTAAGGGGGAGGCGGCAGTCAAAGAAATTCAGTCAAATGTTGTTTCGGCAAACATACATTTTGAACAGCTTGATCTTGGAGATCTTGCCTCCATAGAAGCTTCCGTAAAACGAATATGCGATAAGTATCCAAGGCTGGATGTCCTTATTAACAACGCCGGAGTGATTATGAGCCAGCAACGACAAGTTACAAAGGATGGCTTTGAATTGCAGTTTGGCACAAATTACCTTGGACATTTTGCGTTGACAGCTCATCTTATGCCGCTTTTACGAAAAGGACACAACCCACGAGTTGTCAATGTCTGTGCCCTGGCCGCCAATAGTGCTGTGATTAATTTTGATGATCTGCAGGCAGAACACCTTTATAAGCCCATGCCAGTATATGGTCAATCAAAACTGGCTAACTTGATTTTTTCACTTGAGCTTCATCGCCGTAGCATGGCTGAAGAGTGGGGAGTTATGAGCATTGCCGTTCATCCGGGCTTATCTCGATCAGATTTGGTTGACAATGGAACAAGAGAAAAAAGCAAGATGCCGCTTGCGCTTCGTCTGATTGGACCAATAATGATACAGTCGGCTGAACAAGGGGCTTTGCCAACGATTTTTGCAGCAACCTCCCCGGAGGCCGTCAGCGGACAGTATTATGGACCGGATGGAGTTAAAGAAACAAGGGGATTCCCTGCACCTGCCAAAATACCGGCTACTGCAAAAGATGTAAATACGGCCATACGATTATGGGAAATCTCCAAACAGTTGACGAATTTGGATTTCGAGAGGATATTATCGGGGATATCCTAAATAAAATCATGCCGGTTACTACTCTGCCAAGGATGCGAGCGCAGTATTATGCAGAAAAAGCGGCCGAGGAGGCCGCTTTTATCATTTCTGTAATAGCACTGCTCATCCAGACTGTATTCGGTTTGCTACATCCTACTAGCCAGCAGTTCTACAAATTTGGTTGCTTCCGCTCCGGTCACAAGTCGATTGGGCACGAAATGGGTTGCGGAATCACCCTTCAGGATCCCCGCCGCAACGGAGCGTCCAATAGCTCCGGAAGCCCAGTGCCCGATCGGCACGTCACTGAATGCTGCCAGGCTTGTTGCAGATGAGGCTTGTGTTTGGCCCGTATTCCGCATAATATTATCAGCGATCGTCGCAAGCTGCGCCCGCGTCACACCCAAATCTGGATTAAACAGGCCTGCGCCGGTTCCTTTCATAATCCCAGCCGTCGTAATTTGGCGGATTTCCAGATCCCTGAGTGAATCTACGGTATCCTTATAAATATCCGTACCGATCACTTCTCTTAGCTTCAGGCGGTCAGTCAATAACGCAGCTAACTCGGCACGTGTCACTTGAGCATCCTGTTGTAGAGAGAATGGTGCGGTAGCAGTTTTTTTCTGTTCAAATAACCAAGCCAGCATATTCTTATCGTTAAATACTGGTATCCAGGAACAGTGTCTGAAATCTCCGAACAGCTGTTGAGAGGCCATAAACGCATCATCATAGATAGTTAGATTGGCCTGCTTGTTGCCCATTTCAGTCAATGCCGCATACGTCAGTGTGCTTGTCCGGCTATTCGTAATCGGGTCATTTTGTGCATGCACGAGCCATACTGGCACATCCGTCAGATCCTTGAGTTCCATTTTAAACTTATCTACGGATCCTGTGTAATCGGCTACGGCGTCTTTCGCCGCAACGATAATGGAACCCGCGAACAAATCTGGATACTGCATCATGAAACGAAGCGCACCGCCACCGCCGCTGGACACCCCAACAACATAAATCCGATTTGGATCTGCTTTGCCGGAATCGACAAGCTTATTGATTAACTCTGCCTGTACTTCAAAATAATCACGCATTAGCGTAAGTTCCTCGGGATTGTTATAGATCTTCCACCCGTAGTTTTTTGGGAATTGTACCGCTAAAACAGATGCATCGTACCCTGAGTCTAGCCAGGCAACAGCGCCTTTGTTCTCGGTGAGTTGCTTGAGGTTATCTGTTCCGACCTCTCCGCCGCCGTGCAGCCATACGACCAGAGGGTTCGGGGTTGTGGATTCGGTAAGTTTAAGGCGATAGTTCAACTTCTCCCCGTTAGTGCCTGTATACTCCCCCGGAACAAAATCATCAATCGACTGTGTTTTCACATCCGTCACGGTGGCCTCATTAAACGACAATTCGGGGTAACGTTCGTTCGTCACGGCAAACTTTGACACTGGCCCCCCCGAATATTTAAATGGCTTTACTTTAAGCGATAAAATGTTATCCGACCAACTTAGTTCAACCCCGTCATCCGCATAATCGTGTTGCACAGTCTCGTTTTTCTCGTTAACAGGATAACCGTCGAAGTTGCCGGTAATGACAAAGTCGGATGCCTTCAAATCGGCATATAAGCTAGTGCTTCTCACCTGCAGTTCAAATGATTTAACCATTCGTCCAGTATCGCCGATATACGTGTTTGCTGTAATCTGCGCTGGTGAAGCTGCTTCAGCTTTCGCAGGCAGTCCACCGGTCAGCATGGTGCAAGCTGCCATTACTACCGACAGAATCAGGCCACTACCCTTTTTCAAGTTCATCCTTCGTACCTCCAGTTATAAAGTTATGTTATTTGTACACGAGTCGGATCAAGTCGCTTGAAATGAAAAAAACCTAACTCGAACCGACATAGGAAAAATCCATGTCTGATTCGATTTAGGTTTTGCCCGATTAAGCGGTTACAATCCACATCGTATCTACATACGAAATCATATATACGAACTTTGCAAAAGTCAACAAGTTATTTTTAATGTTTACAAAATAAAAAAAGTAATATTTTTACATTATCTTTCCCTTGAAAACGTTCTCCACCTCTTATATAATGAACATACAATTTATATTAGGGTTGTTACTGCATTGCAGGCAAAGCCTAAACCAATTCATGCTAGTTTAATTTTAGTTATGGATTCGTTTAGGTTTTTTTTGTCCGTAAAAAAATATAAAGTGGGCGAACTCATGAGGATAAAAAAAGTATTTAATAATAATGTTGCATTGGTTGAAGGACCAAATCGATCTGAGATCATTGTTATTGGAAAGGGACTGGCCTATCAGAAAACTCCAGGTGAAGATATAGATCCGTTAAAAATAGAGAAGACATTCGTGATGGAGACCAAAGAGTTATCTGAACGGCTCTCTACATTACTGAGTGAGATTCCCCCAAAGCATCTTGAATTGACAGATCAAATTATTCGTTATGCAGCAAAAGATCTAAGCACAACCTTTAGTAATAACATCTACTTGGCTCTAACGGATCATATTAGCTATGCCATTACACGCTCCAAGGAGGGATTGAGCCTTAAAAATGCGCTGCTGTGGGAGATACAGAAGTTTTATCCGAAAGAATATCAAACCGCAACACATGCATTACATTTAATTGAAAACGAAACTGGAATTAAGCTGCCTGTAGATGAAGCTGGATTTATCGCCATGCATTTCGTGAATGGGCAGCAAGACGGTCAAGAAATGGAACAGACCTTGCTGGTTACCGAGATGGTTCAAGGCATTCTTAATATAGTAACACTTCACTATGGGATCGAGCTGGATGAGAATTCCTTAAATTATAGTCGCTTTGTGACCCACTTGAAATATTTCTCTTATCGCACCATGCGTCATGAATCGATTCCTTCTGAGGATGATGAGCTTTACCAACAAGTTGTTACCAAATATCCTGAAGCCTTTGCCTGTAGTGAGAAGGTAAGATTCTATTTACGGGAAGAGTTTCAAGTTGAGACAACCGAAGGTGAAATGGTCTATTTTATGCTTCATATTAGGCGTGTGACCAGCAGAGATTAACCTATTACAATAAAGAACAGGGTTGTTACCACTAGTTGGGCAAAGCCTGGATACGTGATAAGTGTACTGTTTTTCAGTGTGCTTTATCACCTATTCAGGCTTTTTTATATCATATAAACCAGCCAGAATGAGATCAAAAGGAGCGAGTACAAATGAAATACGAAAGATTAGCCAAAGATATCGTGCAAAATATCGGCGGAGAAGAGAATGTTAACAATCTTGTCCATTGTGCAACAAGGTTAAGATTTAATCTCAAAGACAATCATCTACCGGATAAGGAGAAACTGAAAAGCTTAGCTGGGGTTTTGAGTGTAGTAGAAAGTGGCGGTCAATTCCAAGTGGTAATTGGAAATGACGTTGCTCACGTGTATCAGGAAATTATGAAAACCAGCAAATTAGGGGCAGGAAATTCTGCTTCCGCAGATGCAGATCAACCCAAGGAGAAGATCATGTCCAGGATTTTCGCAGTAATTTCTGGAAGTCTTTCTCCCCTATTGCCTGCAATGGCTGGAGCGGGGATACTTAAAGCCTTTTTAACCTTATTCACAAACTTTGACTGGCTATCTGCGGATAGTGGAACCTACCTCATTCTGGCAGCAGCAGCAAATGCCGTTTTCTATTTCTTGCCTATATTCTTGGGCATTTCTGCATCGTTCAAATTTGGGGCAAATCCATATGTAGGCGGAGTTATTGGTGCAGCTTTAATGGAACCGAACTTTACGGGATTATTGGCGAATGGAGATACCTCTTCTTTTCTTGGCATTCCTGTAGTTCTAATGGATTATTCATCAACGGTCTTTCCGGTATTCGTATCCATTTGGATTTTCTCTTATGTGGAGAAATACTTAAAGAAAATTATTCATAAAGAGCTCCAGACGTTCATGGTTCCATTGTTGTCTTTAGTCATTCTTGTGCCGCTTGCTGCGATAGTCTTCGGTCCGTTTGGAGTATATCTCGGAAACGCGATCGCAGATGCTATCAATTACCTCATGGGAGTTAGCGGGCTGTTAACAGGTGCTGTGATTGGCGGGTTAATCTTTTTCCTTGTTGTGTTTGGGCTCCATTGGGGAATTATTCCGATCGTGCTGGCAAATCTTACGAATGGAACCGATCCAATCCTTGCAATGTGGGCAGCATCTAACTTTGCAATGGCAGGGGTGGCACTGGCGGTCTTCCTTAAATCTAAAGAAAAGACTTTGAAATCACTGGCTGGTTCCTCTACATTAAGTCTGTTGTTAGCCGGGGTCTCTGAGCCCACTGTTTATGGTATATTGCTGCGTTACAAGCGCACGATCCCCTATGTTATTCTTGCCGGAGCTGTCGGTGGGGCAATTAATGGCGGTTTCAATACGTATGCTACAGCATTTGTCTTTCAGAATATTTTCTCGATCGGTGCATTTGAACCGGTGGGTTACTATTTAATCGGGATTGTCGCTGCTATGGGAATTGGTTTGCTTCTAACACTTCTTTTCGGATACCAAGATAAAAAAACTGTTGCAGTGACTGCGACAAGTGATTCTGCTCCTGCTGTAGAAGTAAAGGCTGTTCAACCGGAGGCAAGTGCCAATCCTTCTAATCATTCATCTCTCTTGAAGAAAGAGGTGCTATTCAGCCCTCTAACAGGGGAAGTGAAATCCTTGACTGAAGTTCCTGATCCTGCTTTTGCAGAAGGTGCTATGGGAAAAGGAATAGCTATTGTTCCAAGTGTTGGCCAAGCCGTATCCCCAGTGAATGGAACCATTGGAACCATTCTCAAGTCAGGCCATGCTGTAATTCTATTGTCTGAGAGTGGTGCGGAAATATTGATTCACATTGGAATTAATACCGTTCAATTAAAAGGGCAATATTTCACCCCTCGGGTTAAAGCAGGGGATCAGGTGCGAAAAGGGGATCTCCTGATTGAATTTGAGCTTGAAAAGATTAGGGAAGCTGGTTACAATCCGATCACTCCAATCATTATCTCAAATACTGCTGATTACCTGGATGTAATTGAAACAACAAGCTCATCGGTTACAGCCCAAGATAAGTTGCTGACTCTTGTTGTCTAAGCAGAACTGGCCAGAAAGGAGACTCACTTTGAAAACCAACACAAACAGTTTTCCGGAAAATTTCTTATGGGGCGGCGCTGTAGCGGCCAACCAGGTAGAGGGCGCTTTTTTAGAGGATGGAAAAGGTTTGTCCACCGCAGATGTATTGCCGCGTGGTATTACAGGGCCGATCATGGAGATTCCTGAAGCTGAATATCCTTCTCATGAAGCAATCGATTTTTATCACCGGTATAAAGAAGACATCGCAATGTTCGCAGAAATGGGCTTTCGCTGTTTCCGGACTTCGGTTGCTTGGACACGTATTTTTCCAGAGGGAGATGAACAGATTCCAAACGAAGAGGGCATCCGCTTCTATGAAGGCTTGATAGATGAGTTGCTCAAATACAATATAGAACCTGTCATTACGATCTCTCATTATGAAATGCCTTTAGGATTGGCCAAGAAGTATGGAGGTTGGAGAAGCCGTAAGTCCATTGAATGCTATGAACGGTATGCCAAGGTTCTATTTGAAAGATTTAAGGGGAAAGTCAAGTATTGGATGACTTTTAATGAAATTAATATTCTGGCCCATTATCCGTTTACAGGCGGTGGAATTATCCTCCGGGAAGGAGAGAATAAGAAACAGGTTCAATATCAGGCGGCACACCATCAGTTCATAGCAAGTGCACTTGCCGTAAAGGCTTGTCATGAAATTATACCTGATGCCCAAATCGGCTGTATGTTGGCTTATATTCCCGCATATCCGTTGACGAGTGCGCCGGAGGATGTCTTTGCCGCTCTGCAAGGTGAAAGGGAAATCTTGATGTTCGGCGATGTACAGGCCAGAGGAGGCTACCCATCCTATGCAGCGCAATTTTTCAAGGAAAATGAAGTGGTACTTGAAAAAGAACCCGGGGATGATCTTATTCTGAAAAGCTACCCGGTTGATTTTATTGGCTTCAGTTACTATATGAGCCGTGCTGTGAGTGCAGATCCGGAGGGGAAAGAGACTACAGCTGGTAATTTGTTCGGTGGTGTCAAAAATCCATATTTGCCTTCATCGCAATGGGGGTGGCAGATTGATCCGCTGGGTCTAAGAATTGCTCTTAATCTATTATATGACCGTTATCAGAAGCCGTTATTTATTGTAGAGAATGGTCTGGGTGCAGCAGACAATCTAGAAGCTGACGATACGATTAATGATGATTATCGGATCAATTATTTGCGGGAGCATCTCTTGGAGGTCTCGAAGGCTATTCAGGATGGTGTCGATTTAATCGGATACACCAGCTGGGGGCCGATTGACTTGATCAGTGCATCTACCGGAGAAATGAAAAAGAGGTATGGTTACATTTATGTAGATAAAGACAATGATGGTAAAGGAACCCTTAGAAGAATAAAGAAGAAAAGCTTTGCCTGGTACAAGAAGGTAATTGCTTCTAACGGGTCTGACTTAGACTGAAATATTACTGACATAAAAGCCGCCCTTTAACTAAGGACGGTTTTTATGTTAAGAATATATCATCTAATCTTGAGTGACGTCATGGGCAATTGCGTAGTTTTCAAGTTGGAGCAGGTACAAGACTCCAAGGTAAATAGCTACAGTGATTGCCTGGATAATCATGTGAATATATTAGTCATTCTCTTCAGAGCGGCTTTTATTTTATTGAAAATGACATGTTTAATCTTAAAAATGCCCATTTGAGTAGTAGAATGAATGATTGTATCATTAAATTGTAAGCGGATTCAATAATTATATTTGAGGGGGAGCATCATGAGATTTAAAAAAATTGGGTTAATGCTGGCGGCTGGCGCCCTGGCTATTACAACTGTTACCGCCTGTGGTGGGAACAATAACAACACCGGAAATTCCACTGCCGCCAACCAGAATCAGGACCAGAACACTGGCGGAGATGAGATTGTTGACATTGAAGTCTGGGGAACGAATATCGGGTATAAGCCAATCATCAAGGGCAGTAAGCTATACGAATTCTACAAGGAAAAACTCGGTGTTGGAGTTCTTCATCCCTATGTGGAATGGAACGGGGGTACGAATTATCTCAATCAACTGAATCTGAAGATTGCTGCTAATGAAATGCCGGATCTTTTTCTCCCCCAGCAGGGTCTTGAGGACAGCCTGGCCAAAAACGGGGCGATTGCAGATTTGACTGAGTTGCTGCCTAAATATGCGCCAAATTTGTGGAATGCGATCCCGCAGGATATGTGGGATGTAGTTAAAGCGAACGATCCTACCGGACAGGGGAAAATATATTATATTCCGGGTGTAGTGGACTATGGAAGATACGCTGGTATGATCCGCCAGGATTGGCTCGATAAGCTGGGCCTACAGATGCCTACAACCCAGGAGGAGTATGTAAAAGTGCTAGAAGCCTTCCGGGATAAGGATCCCAACGGGAACGGACAGAAGGATGAGATCCCAACGGGCGGACGGGAACAGGCACGCTGGATGGACCACATATTTGCAATGTATGGTGTAGCGATGTTCGAGGGCTATCCAGACTGGGATATTTATAACGGTGAACTGACGTACTCTGCGGTGACTCCGAATATGAAAGCCTCGTTGGAGTTCTTGTCCAAGTTGTATCAGGAAGGCCTGATCGACAAAGAATCTTTGCTGAACAGCAAAGACAAATGGGACGGCAAGATTCAGTCAGATAAAGCCGGGAATTACTTCCACTGGGTGGAGTCTGGCTATCTGCCGCTTGAAAACTTGTTTAAAAATACCGGCGTGAAAGCTAATTTCACTGTACTGCCAGTTCCAAAAGTTGATGGTTATGAGGGCTTTTATACATGGAAACGCTTCACGCCTCCTGCCTGGGTAGTGAAAAATAACAAGGATGAGAAAAAGCTGATGGCTACCCTGAAGCTACTGAACAATATGTATGACAAGAAAGTATGGAAGGATTTGTATCTTGGCGTAGAAGGCATGCATTATACGATGAAAGACGGTAAAGCCGTCAAACTTCCGGACGATAAATCTACGCAGGAGAACCGGATTCTCGATCCCTATGCCAAAATATCCACGCTTGATTTCATGACCGATCTGAACAAGTCGACAGCTTCAGAAGATACAATGTGGGAGATGGATCAGGTTAACCGGAATATGCAGGAGGCCCAGAAGTATGCGAAGGTTATTGCCGGTGATGGCATGCCGGCCAGTGTATACGAAGGCTACCCGGACATAAACAATCGTACACTTTACGTGGAATACGCTTCAAAAATCATTATTGGGCAATACCCGCTTAGCAAGTTTGACGAATTTGTAGAGAAATGGAATAAGTCTGGTGGCGAAGAGGTAACTAAGCGAGCCAGAGAATGGTACACAAAAGTGAAGAAATAAACGGGTTATCGCTACAAGGCTGCTCGACACGTTACAGTCGGGCTGCCTTTTTTTGTAATACTTTTAGATTTAGACTGCTACCACAGTAAAGGGATGTGGATGCATATAGTGTTGATGAAGATCAGGCGCATTTCAGATGAAGTAAGTAGAAAATGTTCCTTTAAATGACCTGGTAGGAACTTAAAAACGCCTTATTGAGCCATGAATCTGTTAATTATATAGTTACACTGTAAACGAATTCAACAACGAGAATTTGGGAGGGGAAACATTGAAATCTATTGCATCTCATCAGATGAAGGTATATTGGCCGCTTTATGTGATGGCAATTCCGGGCATGATATTTCTCATCGTGTTTAAATTCATTCCGCTGGCCGGTGCTGTAATCGCCTTCAAAGACTATTCCGTTTTCAGGGGATTTATTGATAGTCCCTGGGTAGGGTTTAAGCATTTTGAAACGCTGCTGCAGCATCCTGATTTTCTCAATGTATTCAGCAACACTCTATTGCTGGGACTATTTAAGCTTACGATTGTGTTTCCGGTTCCCGTGCTGCTGGCACTAATGATCAATGAAATCCGGAAATCAGCACTGAAGAAAGGAGTTCAGACTGCACTCTACATTCCACACTTTTTGTCGTGGGTAATCGTGGGAGGTATTCTGTTCGATTTCTTTTCATTAAGCGGGATGTTCAACATTGTCCTTGGATGGTTTGGGGCTGAGCCTGTTCTGGCGATGCAGGAAAGCGCATACTTCAGACCTATTTATGTCCTGGCTTCCATATGGAAGGATGCGGGATGGGGAACGGTAGTCTACATGGCCGCAATCAGTGCCATTGATCCTCAGCTCTATGAATCAGCAATGATTGACGGCGCCTCCAGACTCAGACAAATCAGGCATATTACATTCCCGATTCTGCTTCCTACCGTGCTTGTGCTTTTCCTGCTCGATATCGGGAATTTCTTAGATCTTGGATTTGACCAGGTATATAATTTGTTAACTCCTATGACCTATAACGTGGGGGATATCCTGGATACGTATGTGTTCCGGACGGGTATTCAGCAGGGGCAATATAGTTTTGCAACTGCAGTAGGCTTATTCCAATCTGTCATTGGATTTATTATGGTCTACACATTTAACAAGTTGTCCAATAAGATTTCAGATGGGGGGCTCTGGTAACTATGCTTGAAGCAAGAAAAGAGAAAGTGTTTGTAGGAGTCATTACTGGCTTGCTCATTCTGCTCTCTGTCATGGCGCTAATACCGCTTGTGTCTGTAATCTCCACTTCCTTGAGCTCCAGAAGTGCCGTAGATATGAACCTGGTCACCCTATGGCCGAAGCAATTCACTTTAGATTCTTGGAAATATATTGTTGATCGACCTGATTTATGGAAATCATTCTTTTTGACACTTAGCACGACTCTGATTGGTACCGTATTGGCCCTCTTGATGACCGCTTTGTTTGCTTATCCATTATCAAAACCGGAATTCCGGTGGGGTTCGGTCATTATGATGGCTGTTGTAGTCGCGATGATTTTCAAGGCGCCCCTCATACCGTACTTTTTGACCGTACGCGGTATTGGTCTGTATGACAACCCGTTGGTTCTGATCGTACCGCATATTTTAAATCCGTTCAATCTAATCATCATGCGAACCTTCTTCAAGCAATTCCCTAAGGAACTTGAGGAAGCGGCCTTTCTGGAGGGAAGCGGATATTTCCGAATGCTGTTCCAATTTGTGCTTCCGCTGTCCAAGGCTGTGCTGGCAACCCTTGCTTTATTCTATGGTGTAGTACTATGGAATCAGTTCCAGCATCCGCTGCTTTTCCTGCAGGATACTAATTGGTTTCCGCTGCAAATCAAGATCCGCCAATTCATCACCGATGACAGTGTTATTATGGCGGGGGCTACATCCACGATGGGACTTAATTACAATGAGCGGACTTTAAGGGCAGCAACAGTTATCTTTGCAATTATTCCAATTATTATTGTATATCCTTTCCTGCAAAAGTATTTCGTCAAAGGAGCAATGCTGGGTTCCGTCAAGGGCTGATTTATTAAAATAAGTGTATCAGGACGTATCTAGGATACAGGCAAAAGAAAGGAAGACAGAACTAGATTATGCAGGAGGTAGACATGAGCAGTCGTTTAACGGAAGTGCTGCAGGGTAAGCAGCACAATTATATTCTTCCTTTTCTCTGGCAGCACGGCGAGGAAGAAGCTGTCATTCGGGAGGAGATCACCCGGGTTCATGAATCCGGAATCGGAGCGTTGTGTGTGGAGGCACGCCCCCATCCCGACTTTCTTGGTCCGAAGTGGTGGGAGGATATGGATATTATTATGGATGAGGCACGTAAGCGGAACATGAAGGTATGGCTGCTGGATGACGATCATTTTCCTACCGGACATGCGGCAGGCAAGGTGAAGGAGGCTTCAGAGGAGCTTCAGCGCAAGTTCCTGGGAGAACGCTTTATTGATACTCTGGGTCCCGCGAAGGGCAGCTCTCTGCTGATTGATACTCTGCTAATGACAGGACTGCGACCGACCTTCTCCTTGCGGCCTTACGCCGGAGGGATCAACAAGCTGATTTCTGTGGTGGCTGTCCGCCGTGACCCAGCCAACGGAAGATTGCTCAGCGAAACTGTAGACCTTACTGAATTGGTGCGGGAAGGTACCCTGTACTGGGATATTCCTGAAGGATACTGGCGGGTGTTTATTGTTTCAGAGAATAGGGAAGGCGGCAGTATACAGCAGGAGGATTATTTGAATCCGCTGGTGCGGAATTCGGTTCGCATCCTGCTCGATACGGTGTATGAGCCTGTATTTGAACGTTATAAAGCGGATTTTGGCAAGACCTTTGCCGGCTTCTTCTCAGATGAACCCGGATTTTATAATGACAAGACGACCTTCGATTTCAATTCAAGGCCCGGTAAACAAGGAGTGCCGCTTCCCTGGAGCAGTGAAATGCCAGACTTGTTGGAGCAGGCGCTAGGTGAGGGCTACCTTGCGCAGCTGCATCTTCTCTGGCATGATGCCGGGGAACAATCGGACATTGTCCGCTACACGTATATGAATATCATCAGCAGGTTGTATGCGGACAATTTCTGCAATCAAATCGGAGAGTGGTGCAGAGCCCGTGGGGTCGAATATATCGGTCATGTGCTTGAAGACAACAATGTGCATGCGAGGCTTGGTCCAGGTACCGGACATTTCTTCCGCTCCCTCTGGGGACAAGACATGTCCGGCCTTGATGTAGTGCTATGGCAAATTGTTCCCGGTTTCGATCAATTATCTTTCCGCCAGCCAACTGGGGGAGAGACGGACAGTGAATTCTACCACTATGGCCTCGCCAAGCTAGGGGTGTCGCTCGGGCACATCGATCCGAAGAAACAAGGCCGGACGATGTGTGAAGTCTATGGAGCGTATGGCTGGACAGAAGGGCTGAAGCTGATGAAATGGTTGACTGACCATATGCTTGTGCGCGGCGTCAATCATTTTGTCCCGCATGCGTTTACCCAAAAAGCATTTCCGGAGCCGGATTGTCCACCGCATATGTATGCTGGCGGGAAAAACCCCCAGTACCGTTACTATGGTTATTTGAATCAGTATATTAACCGGATCAGTCATTTAATCTCCGGTGGAACTCATGTGGCTACCGCAGCCGTAGTCTATCATGCCGAAGCTGAATGGTCAGGCAACTCTATGTACTTTCATCAGCCGGTCAAAGTCTTGATGCAGCATCAAATTGATTGCGAGGTTATTCCTGTAGATGTTCTTCTGGAGGCATCGCATGTCCAGGATCAGAAGCTGCATGTCCATCGTGAGAATTACAGCTGCCTGATCGTACCTTATGCGGAAGCACTCCCGGCAGCGGTGATACAACGGTTGGTCCGGTTGGCTGAGCAAGGCCTACCTATCCGTTTTGTCGGCGGACTGCCTGAACGCTCAAGTGAGGGGGGCGATGTATCTGCTGAACTCATGATGCTTCTGGCGCATCCGAAGGTGAAGACGGTTGATTTGGATGAGCTGGCACATGACCAAATTGCAGAAGGCTATTACGATGTCAGAGTTCAGCAATACGAGCCTTATTTGCGGAATTATCACTATGTCCATGATGATCTGGAAGTTTTTATGTTTTTTAACGAGAGCCCGAATCAGATCCTCTCTACAACGGTTGCTCTGCCGGTCCAAGGCGATGTCTATGCCTATAATGCTTTTCTTAATAAGCTGAGCTGCATGGATATCGTGGGACAGAGCGGTACAGCAACAGTTGAGATTGTGCTTCATCCCTACGAATCAATCGTCCTGCTCCACGGTCCTGCCTTGAACGGTCTGCTTGCCGAGCCAATGAGGATTGCGGCGGAGACAAGTCTGGAATTGAACGGAGAATGGATTCTCTCCCTGTCGGATGCGGATCATTATCCGTTGTTCAAGGAGTGGGGGACCATAGCTGCTTTGAAGAATATGGGTGGACCTGATGATTTGCCAGAATTCTCAGGAACCCTCCGCTATGAAACGGAATTCGAGTGGGATGGGTCAAGTAACGAAGTTTTGCTTGAATTAGGGGAGGTATATGAGACTGCGGAAGTATGGATGAACGGTGAGCATGCGGGTCTAAACCTCTGTCCACCCTACCACATGGAGATCGTGGGACTCATCCGTAAGGGAACCAACAAGTTGGTTATTGAGGTTACCAATACCTTGGCCAAAGACCAGCGTGACTTCCTGTCCTCCTTTTCCCAACAAGATCCAAGCGGACTGCTTGGTCCTGTAAAGATCAGAGCGATTGCAAAAAAAAGTGCAGCCACTATGAAATAGGGGAGGCGGCAATTCAGCGTAACGAAGGGAAGTGAGATTTATAAACATGTACGTATGCAATCCGCTTAACATGGAATACAAATATCAGCTCACCGATGAAAGCGGCAAAATAATAGCCCACAGGGAAGGGGCGGACCCTTCCCTGGTGCTCTTTCACGGAAAATACTATCTGTTTCCTTCTATGACGGCGGGCTTTCTGGTAAGCGACAATTTGACCGGCTGGTCCTTTCATTCGTTAGAGCATGTGCCGATTTATGACTATGCTCCGGATGTACGGGTGATCGGTGAATATCTTTATTTCTCCGCGTCCAACAAGTCAAGAGTTTGTTCTTTTTACAGAACGAAAGATCCGATTCACGAAGGTTTTGAAGAAATTAAAGGAACATTTCCTTTCTGGGATCCTAACCTGTTCATGGATGATGACGGAAGGATTTACTTCTATTGGGGATGCTCTAATCTGACGCCGATTTATGGAGTGGAGCTTAATCCTGAGAACATGAAGCTGAAGAGTGAGCCGCAGGAGCTTATTTTTGGCCAACCCGTTGTCCATGGCTATGAAAGAGTTGGCGAGAATCACATGGCTAAGACACCCGAACAAATTGAAGAATTGGTTGTAAGCTATGGAAGTATGATTCCCGACCTGAAGGAAGAACAAATGAATGCTCTTAGAATTAAGTTCGGCAACGCTCCTTATATTGAAGGAGCTTGGATGGATAAGCATGATGGCAAGTATTATCTGCAGTATGCCTCCCCGGCCACGGAGAACAATATTTATTCCGACGGCGTCTACATTTCGGACCAACCCTTGGGGCCATTTACGTTAGCGGCAAATAACCCGTTCTCGTACAAGCCGGGAGGATTTATTCCCGGGGCAGGACACGGATCGACCATGAAAGACAAGTACGGAAATCTATGGCATGCTTCAACGATGAGAATTAGTGTGAATCATATTTTTGAACGGCGGGTGGGACTGTGGCCGGCAGGCTTCGATGCGGACGGAGAACTGTTCTGCAACCAACGTTACGGAGATTGGCCTTATAGCATCGAACAAACGGCGATGGACCCTTGGAAAGCCCCGGAGTGGATGCTGCTCTCCTACGGGAAGCCCGCCAACGCCTCCTCCTGCGCAGCAGGATATGAGGCTTCACTGGCAACCAATGAGAATGTACAGACATGGTGGAAGGCGGCATCTTCCACTCCCGGACAATGGCTGGAAGTCGATCTGCAGCAGCCCTGTGGCATCGCCGCCATCCAAATCAATTTTGCTGACGATCAGTTGGAGTTTCCGCTTCCTGCAGGTTCGGTGATGCATAAAGGTAGATTTATCGATGAAACCCGTCAATGCACAAGATGGGTGCTGGAAGGCTCTTTGGACGGTGAAACGTATTTCATGCTTACCGACAAATCGGAAGCGGATTCCGATTTGCCGCATGACTTCATTATACTGGAAGGCGAAGTGAAAGCCAGATATATACGCTGTACGGTGCGAAAGCTTCCTTATAACCAGCAGGCTTGTATTTCCGGTCTCCGTATTTTCGGAATCAGCGCGGGCGAACTTCCTGGTGAGGTGAGCGGTGTCCGTACCGAACTTTTGAGTAAGCTTGATCTTTCCGTATCCTGGGATCGGGATTATGCGGTTGGATACAATGTGTTGTGGGGATTTGCGCCAGATAAACTGTATCATAGTTACATGGTACTCGGCAGTCATCAGGTTACCATCAAGGCCTTGATCCAAGGCCAGCCGGTATATGTCCGAGTGGATGCGTTCAATGAATCGGGGATTACCGAAGGCGTTGTGAAACAAGCGGTTTAAGCGAACCCTATGATTGGAGGAAGCCAATGAACAGCATTATCAATCCCGTACTGCGGGGATTCAACCCTGATCCGTCTATTTTACGTGTAGGAGACGATTACTATATAGCCACTTCTACTTTCGAGTGGTTTCCGGGAGTTCAAATCCACCATTCCAGGGATCTCATTCACTGGAGATTGCTGAAACGGCCATTGGATCGGATTTCACAATTATCAATGTCCGGGAATGGAGATTCCGACGGTGTCTGGGCACCTTGCCTGACTTTTGATAACGGTCTCTTCTATCTGATATATACAGATGTTAAATCCCACAAAGGCGCCTTTAAGGACACGCACAACTACCTGGTAACAGCAGCAAACATAGAAGGTCCGTGGTCGGAACCGGTATATCTGAACAGCAGTGGCTTTGACCCTTCGTTATTTCATGATGATGACGGCCGGAAATGGCTGCTCAACATGCTATGGGATTTCCGCAAGGGAAAGAACAAGTTCGGAGGCATTGTCATTCAGGAATATTCGCAGGCGGAGCAAAGACTAGTGGGTCCGGTTATAACCATCTTTAAAGGAACAGAATTAGGATTTACAGAAGGCCCACATGTGTATAAGCGGGGTGGCTACTACTACCTGATTACTGCAGAAGGCGGAACCCGGTATCAGCATGCGGTTACTGTCGCGCGATCCGCTTGTCTTCATGGCCCTTACGAAGTCGATCCGCTGAATCCGGTGCTGACCAGCAGTGGCAAACCCGGTCTGGCACTGCAAAAGGCAGGGCACGCATCCTTAGTTGAAACTCAAAATGGTGAATGGTATATGGCTCATCTTTGCGCAAGACCGGTGGACGGTCATCATTGTATGTTGGGCAGGGAGACAGCACTGCAAAAATGTTACTGGGATGAGGAAGAGTGGCTCCGTTTGGAGGGGGGAGACAATTCTCCTTATACTACGGTACAGGCCCCAGTCTTGCCACTTCATCTGTTTGAGCAGGAACCGGAGATAGATGACTTCGACACACCTGAATTGGCTAACCAGTGGAACACCCTGCGGATTCCGCCCAATTCGGGCTGGCTCTCACTCGTTGAGCGGCAAGGCTTTCTGCGATTAAAGGGAATGGAGTCCTTAAGCTCCTGTCACAGACAAAGCCTGGTTGCTCGTCGTCAGCAGTCCTTGTGCATGGAAGCCGAGACGGTCATCGAATTTGAACCTGTGAGCTTTCAGCAAATGGCCGGCCTGATTCTGTATTACAACACAGAGGATTATGTGTATTTAAGGATTACCCATCTTGAGCAGCAAGGCAGAGTAATTGGGATTATCCAATCCAAGCATGGGGTATACGATGAGCTGCTCGAAGCTGATTTGCAGCTGCCGGATTCCCGTCCGGTCTACTTAAAGGCCATTGTCAATCGTGACTGCCTACAGTTCTATTATGCAATTGAAGCGGGCTGTTGGTGTGCCATTGGCGGGGAGATCAATATTTTGCATCTTTCGGATGAAGCTGCGGAGCCTCTGCGCTTTACTGGTACATTAGTAGGCATGTGTGTACAGGACTTAAGCGGCACCCGGTACCAGGCAGATTTTGATTATTTTATCTATAAGGAAAGCGAGTGAGCAGATTGTCATTAATACAGTTTCCTGAAGATTTCTATTGGGGGGCCGCAACAGCAGCTTATCAGGTAGAAGGAGCTTGGAATGAGGGGGGCCGCGGCCCATCCATCTGGGATACCTATGCGCATACCCCCGGAAATATCCGTAACGGTGACAACGGGGATGTCGCTTGTGACAGCTACCATCGGTATGAGGAAGATATTGCTTATATGAAAGAACTCGGGCTGCGTACTTACCGGTTCTCTATCTCCTGGTCCAGAGTTATTCCTGATGGAACGGGGGAACTGAACAAGGAGGGGCTGGAATACTATCACCGTCTGGTGGACAAGTTGCTCGAGAACGGAATTGTACCTTTTTGCACCCTCTATCATTGGGATCTTCCTCAAGCGCTGCAGGATACAGGGGGCTGGAAGAACCGGGAGACTATTATTGCTTTTACCCGGTATGCCGAAGAGATGTTTAGGCAGTTTCAGCACAAAATTAAATACTGGACTACCTTCAATGAGCCTTGGTGTATCTCCTTCAAAGCCCACTACATTGGAGACCTGGCTCCCGGAGAAAAAAATCTGCAAAGTGCGCTTGATGTTGCCCATCATCTCATGGTCGCTCACGGCAGAACAGTAAAGCTGTTCCGCAAGCTGGAGATTCCCGGGCAAATCGGCTATGCTCCGAATGTAAGCTGGCGAGAACCTTTTAGCTCTAAGCAAGAGGATATGGATGCATGCCGCCGGAGAATAGGCTGGATGGTCGAATGGTTTATGGACCCACTTTTTAAAGGCGAATATCCAGAATTTATGACTGAGGCTTTTGAGGCTGTGGGAGCGAAGGTGAATATCCGTCAAGGGGATATGGAAGAGATTAAGCAACCAATCGACTTTCTTGGAATCAACTATTATACAGGCTCTTTGGGGCGTTACAAGAAAGATAACGGATTATTTGAGCTTGAGGATATTGATGAGGGATATGACCGGACGGACTTTAACTGGCCGATTTATCCCACAGGTTTATTTAAAGTACTGGTCCATATTAAAGACCGCTATGGAGCCATACCCATCTATATCACAGAGAATGGAGCCTGTTATGATGGCGATCCGATCCAGGGGAAAGTTGAGGATGCCAAGCGGATTGCATACCTGAGCAAGCATCTGACCCAGTTAAGCCGGGCTATCGAGGCGGGCGTCCCAGTTAAAGGATATATGGCCTGGTCCTTAATGGATAATTTTGAATGGGCGGATGGTTATAACAGGCGTTTCGGTCTGATTCATGTGGATTTCCTTTCGTTAATACGTACCCCTAAAGACAGCTTTTACTGGTATAAAAAAGTGATATCTAACGGGTGGATAGAAGTCTGACCTGCATCGCTCCGGCACGTTGAATTATTTAAAATAGACAAATACTTAACCACGTTCACTTTCTTGTGTATGGAAAGTGAATGTGGTTAATATATTTTGATACAGATCGACTCCTTTATTGTTGAATTCCAAAAGTCATTAACTCCTTATAGTGTGTTTTCATGTATGATAATGTTGAAGTGACTTAAACTATGGAAGGATTGGATATAGAGTGGAACGGGTTGCAAAGAAGTTTATTTCACGAATAAGAAATATGAAGCTGCAAAACAAATTAATGCTCGGATATGTGTTGGTCTGCGTTATCCCGCTATTATCTGTAAGCGCATTCATATTTCAGCAATCCGCAAAGGGGCTAGAGGATTCTTCTCAGGAATTTGCTTCTCTGTATACCTCGCAAATAAGGAGCACTTTGAATGAGTTTCTAAAAGAATACGAGGAAGTAACAAAGTCAGTACTTGTAGATAACGATATCATTTACAGCCTCGGCGATACGAAGAACCTGCCTTTTGATGAATTGGTTAATCAAAGACTTGCTGTTCAGCGTTTACTGATGCGGGTCGCATTGCTCAAATCCGAGATGAGCACGGTGATGCTGGTCAGCAGAGAGGACAGTGTGTATCAGTTCAGCAGTTCAACGAACAAAGTGAATGAGAACATGCTACTGGCCCAGGAATGGTATAAAGGGCTGCGGGATTCGAATGAAACCTTCTTCATTACCGGATTGCATGACCGTTCCTACTATGAGGATAAAGGGGATGGAGCTGTGGTGACAGCGGGAAGAGTGCTGTTCAACTCGAGTGGAGCTTATGCAGGCATGCTGCTAATCGATTTGGATCCCTTTACCCTGCTACAGCTTGATCATGAGTTCATTCTGGCTCGGGACAAGTACGGTATAAGTGTGGTTATTACTAATCTTAATCAACAAATAGTCTATCATTCTGATGCTGCCAGCGGAAAGTTATCCTGGAAGGAGGTTCTGGACTCAAGCGCCAGCTACATCAAGAGTAACGAAATCAAGGATCATATTGTGTTATTGGGAAGGACCTCCCAAGGTGAGCTTTTAATTAAAACTGACATCCCCCGCTCAAGGCTTTTACAAAAGATTAATCAAATTAAAGTGATGACGGTCGTTGTCATTCTGATGAGCTGTCTGGTTATCACGCTGTTCTCGTTTGGCTTAAGTTATACCATTACAAAGCCTATAAAAGCGCTTCGAAGAAGTATGAAACAAGCGGAAGTTGGCCAATATCTGGCTATAGACAAGGAGCAGGCAAATGATGAAATTGGAAGTCTGGTACACAGCTATAATAAAATGATCACAACAATCCGTACGTTAATCGAGGATGTGTATATCGGGGAAATCAAACAGCGGCAGGCAAAGTTCATGGCTCTCCAGAATCAGATCAATCCTCATATGCTCTATAATACCTTAGAGTCTATACGTATGAAAGCCTTGATGAAGGATGATGATGAGACTGCTGAGATGATTAAAATTCTGGCACGCATGTTCCGGCTGGTCTTAGCCAAGGAAGGCAAGCAGCATTCCGTTAAGCATGAGCTGGAATACACCGCAAACTATTTGCAGCTTCAGAATATCCGTTTCGATCAGATGTTCCAGCTTGAGCTTGAAATACCTGATGAAATGCTGGAGTGCAGCATCATCCCCTTGGTCTTTCAGCCGATCGTTGAAAACAGCATAAATCACGGTTTTGAAGACTATAGCCGTATGCTGGACATTAGGATCGAGGGCAGCTGGACGGAACAGGGAGAAATGTTGTTCCGGATTATGGATAACGGAGCTGGCATGAGTATGGACAAGCAATCAGAGCTGAACTCGCTTTTGAACGGAGCGGATGTGCATAAATATAAGCTGGAGTTCAACGTTGAACAAACTGGAAAAGGCTTGGGACTGTTAAATATTGCGGAACGTATTAAGCTTCATTACGGTGACCACTACTATTTAACCATCTTACCCAGTGTTGCGGAGGGGACAATGATTGAAATTCTGATACCGAGGATTTGAAAAGACAGTAGCAAAGAAAAGACAGCAGGAGGAGATTGGTATGAAAGTAGTAATTATAGATGATGAGAAAGGTATTGTGGAAGGGCTCAAAAAGATCATAGGCCGCTATCTTCCAGAATGTAAGGTGGTCGGCGAAGCTTATAACGGGCTGGACGGATTCGAAATGATACAAAAGCTTCGTCCCGATATTGCAATAACGGATATCCGTATGCCCAAAGCAGATGGTCTCGATATGATCAAAATGCTGGAAGAAACAAACGTTCAGACGAAATATATTCTGTTAAGTGGGTATGCAGATTTTGAGTATGCCCGAAGAGGGATGAAGCTTGGAGTACAGTTCTACATTAACAAGCCAGTTGAGGAAAAAGAGCTGCGCGACAGTGTGAATCAGGTCTCGGATCGTATTCGTGCAGAGAAGATCGAGCTACAGGGATTAAACGAATTAAAGCATGCAATGAATAGCCGAATTCAGGAAGAAACCTTACGGGATATTCTTGATATCGGAAATGATCAGACCCGTTTGGTAGACGAACTGCTTCACGGTGCACTAATTCCAACAGCAGGTATATGGTTCAATTCTATACTGATTGAAATTGAGGGGAGCACTGATGCGCTGAAGGAGATTGGTTTTCAGCCATTGCTGCATCTGATAGACCGGACTTTGAAAAGTTACCATCAAGTATACCGCTTCCGGTACTTCGGCCCGCAAATCGCCATTGTGATTGCACACAACAGCAATATTATGCACAACCGGTTGCTTCATGTGATTCAGGAGCTGAAAAAGGCGGCCTACCGGGATCTGAATCTGCAGATCAGCATAGGAATGGGTAGTGTGTATAAGCAAGCAACCGGGATATGTAAGTCCTTTGAAGAAGCGCGAAATGCATTAAGCTACAAGGTTATTAAGGGAGGAGATCCTGTAATCTCCTTTAATGAGATTATAAAAATAACAGACCGCAGTTATCCGGTGCCTGAAGAAGTTATATCCAAGCTGGAAGCTGCACTTGATAACATGGATGAGGAAGAGTGTGTGACTATAATCCACGAGATTTTCCGGGGAATGACAGCTGAGCCAGGAATGTCCCCGGCAGATCTCCAGCTGTGGTGTTTAAACATTCTTCTGTCAAGTATCCGGAAGCTGTCATTCCAGCAGCTGCAGCAGAACGAGCTGGTAGGCAGACATATTCTGTCTTTAGATGGCTTCTCGCGGTTTAGGACGCTTGAGTATTTGGAGGAGTGGATGATCCAAGTCATTCGGGGAATCATCGGTTTCAAGGTGGAGCATCATTTATCCCATAGAAAGGATATTATCTCGGAAATTAAGCTCTACGTGTCTCAGCATTACAATGAACAGGTCAGTCTTGCTGACTTGGCCGCCCGTTTCTTTATCAGTCCCTATTATTTGAGCCAATTGTTTAAACGGAAAACGGGCGACAACTACTTGAATTACTTGACCCAGCTGCGAATCGATAAAGCAAAGGAACTGCTGGAAAATACAGATTTGAAAGTATACGAAATTTGCCAGAAGGTCGGTTATTTCGATGCACAGCATTTTGCGCGAATGTTTGAAAAATTCACAGGCTGTAAACCTAGAGATTTCCGCAAAAAACTGCCTATTGTTTAAATGTACTTAGCTACTCAAGCACCACATAGGGTGAAGCCATGAAATTCAAAATGAGTTCCCGACAGGTGTCCGAGAGAGTCGAGGGGCTTCGGAGAGCTCAGTTGAAATTGTCTGAGATTGATCCTATCTATTATCAAAATCCTATTACCTGTCTCCTGAAGAGACCGGTCAGCATGCGTATAAGCTGCTTGTGAGTGCGCTCGAGTCAACACACAAAAATCGGCATCGCCCAGATAACGATTTGCCAGAAAAGCAGCTTGGCCGCAGTAGGGGGATAGACGGACGGAGTGCTTTCTCTAGTAAAGATGTTCTATGCGGAGGAGTTTTGTCACAGATCCTTAATTTCAAACTTGCCTGATAAGGAGAAGCAGACCGCAGGGAACTGGATATGGCTAAAAGTCTTATTGAACAGTTAACGGAAAATTTTGAACCCGAGAAGTATCGCGATGAATATAAAGAGCGCTTTTGGAAAGCTACCAACGTACTTGTGAAATAAACAGAATAGCACTTCTGAGAATAACGATTATGAATAATAATAAGCTTGTCATCCATTCTGGCTGACGGGCTTCTTTTATTATGATTACGGTAAATAACACACTCTCTTAGGGAATCCTAAAGAATATGTCGTATTAAAAAAATGCTCAATGCACAATCTTCATCAAATAGCTAATAATTATAATGAATATATTAAAACAAGGAGAGGGTGATTATAATGGAATTAGTCTCAGGATAAGGTTGTGACACTGTGAAGAAATTAAAAAGACTGCGGATTGGAATTCAGCTATCGATGCTGGTAGCTGTGGTTGTGATCGTTGTGTTTCTGAATTTAATCATGAACTATACCAAAGCAGCGGAAGTGGTAGGTAAGAAGAATAGCAATTTTTTAGCACAAATGATTAGCCAGATCAACCAGACCATCTCCTCTAACAGCAATCAACTGAAAAGAATACTGGAGAAGACTGCCTACAACCGTACCATCGTACAGGCTTACCTTAATGAAACCGATCCGTTAGTGAAGTACGAACGTTATTCCGAATTGACCGATTACATGTCCGATATGATGAGTATGAAGGAAGGCATTTTGGATATTGCCCTATTCGGAACGGATGGGACACAAATCAATCTGAACGGCGATATCAATAATTTGGCTCCCTTTATAAGCGAAGTTCCCGAAAAGCGGCTGTACTATTATTCCGGTGTTCAGAACATTGTGATTGGCGGGTTAAACCGCAGCACCTTTATTATCGGCTGTCCGATTTATTCAATAACCAATTTTGAGCGAAAGGACCGGATTGGAACCCTGATGATAGTGGTTGAAGCCAATGCCCTACTGGGATCTCCTCATAAGCTGGCCGAAATTGAAGGAGCACGGCTTTACGCCCTGGACCGAACAGGGCAGTTGTTCTCTTCCAACGTTGAAACGGTAAAGCCCGGTTCCCCTTATTCCCAGGCCGTGATGAAGGATGAAGAAGAGGACTCTTTCATGCAGGAGGGAATGATTCAAGACCTTGAAGGCAAGTTGATATTTATACTGCCCAAGAAGGAATTATTAAGCGGCATCGAAGAAATTTTGGGACGGTCTTTCTTAATCCTGATTCTTTCCATATTGTTACTGATCCTTCCGTTCTATTTGGTCGTCAACAATATATTACGGCCATTGAAAAAGCTGATGAACTTTATGAGCAATTTCAAACTGGGCCTGCTCCATAATTTATCTAAGAGAATCCATCTGCAGGGATATGCTGAAATCAGTATCATGGCAAACCAGTTTAACCGGATGCTTGATGAAATTGACGAGCTGACAAATTCACTGTTGGAGAGCAATACTAAGCTCTACACAGCCGAGTTGGTCAAGAAGCAGGCCGAATTATCTTTTCTCCAGAGCCAGATCAACCCTCACTTTCTGTATAATACACTGGAATCCATCAAGGGAATGGCTGTAGAGCAAGGCTCTGAGCAAATTTTTCATATGGTCAAGTCCCTGGCTTATGTTTTCCGGTACAGCATCAAAGCTGCAGACATCATCCCCCTGCAGGAAGAAATTACGCTGGTCCAAAGCCATATTTACATCCAGCAGATCCGATTCGTTAACCGGTTGACAGTTACTTATCAGATCGAGGATTCGATCCTAACCTGCCAGGTTCCCAAAATGATTCTTCAGCCTCTTGTTGAAAATGCCATCTTCCATGGAATTGAGCCCAAAATGGGCAAAGGTCACTTGATAATCACGGGAATGGCATCGGAAGGCCAGTTAATCCTTGCTATCCGTGATAATGGTGTCGGAATCGGGAGGGATAAGCTCATGGAGCTTCAGACAGGCTTAACAGCTCGGCAAGAGGCTAAGCAGGCCCGGGCTATTGGCTTAGTGAATGTCAACAATCGGATTAAAATGCGTTATGGGGAAAACTACGGTATTATCATAAAGAGCGAATGGGGAACGGGAACGGAAGTCGTCATCCGGTTGCCGTACAAGGAGGACTTCAGTGTATAACGTTTTTATTGTGGATGATGAAGAGCTGGTAATTAAAAGCTTGATTGCCAGCATAGATTGGGTTGCCTACGGTTTCCAGGTGGCCGGGTATGCGCTAAGCGGAGCTGAAGCATTGAATGTGCTGGATGAAGTCAAGCCGGATCTTATTTTTACAGATATCCGAATGCCGGGAATCAGTGGTCTTGAGCTAATCAAGCAGTTGAACGAGGCTTCCTGTCCTGCCCTAATGATTATTATAAGCGGCTATGCTGAATTTGCCCTTGCCCAAAAGGCGATCCATTATGGTGCGTTCGGGTACTGCCTGAAGCCCTTTGATGAAGCGGAGATTGTCCCTTTTCTTAAGAAGGCCAAGAATGTACTATTGGAACGCCATCAACAACAAGAGCTGGATTTCCTGGCATTCCTTGAAGCAGAGCCGCCTGAGAATAAGAGAAATCAGCTGGAAGCAATCCGTCTGGCAGGTGTAGATCCGCAAGCAGCGGAGGGAATGAGAATAGTAGTATTCCTTGGGAAGCTTACCCGCAAACTCGGCCCCCGGAATAGGGGAGTTGCCTTCCGCATAGGGCTGGAGAAGTATGCCTGGTTGATCGCCGGCCACATAATCCCCGAAAATTTACTGACGGATCAGCCTTATACAGATGCCCTTAAGGGCTTTGGTTGGAGCGACCGCTTCTATGACCTTGCTGCCCTTCAGAAAGCCATCCGAGAAGCTGAGATTCATGCATATCAATATTTTGTGACCAACACCATCTCTGAGTTCAGGCCGGCAGTTGTTAAGGAGAATGCTTTGAAGGGCCTGGAGAAGGCCGTTGCAGAGAATGATATCGCCGCTGTGAGCTTCAATCTTGAGCAACTGGCCGCAAAATTTAGCGGGGGCAAGCTGCAAATTCCGGATGCGCTGCACACATATAATATGATCACTATGTTAATTTATAAGGAGAATGAGGAGCCGTTTGAAGATTTTATGTACTCTTTCGACCAGCTAACCAGCTCGTTTCATTCCGTTATGGACATGCTTGAGTACCTGCACGGACTACTTGAAGTGAAGAATAGGCAGGCAGGCAAAGGTGGACAGAAGCTTGCAGGCAATCGTACGCTGATGGCTATCCGCTCCTATATTGATGAACATTATCGTGAAGAGCTTACGATCCCGCTGCTTGCGAATATGTTTAGCGTTAACGGAAATTATGTAAGCCAGTTATTTAAAAGAGAAACAGGCCGTACATTTACGGAATACTTAACGAATCTAAGGATTGGATACGCTTGCGAACTCTTAATGAATTCTGATTTGACGATCAGCGAGATCGCAGAGAAGTCCGGTTACAGTGACTATTTTTATTTTAGCCGTCTTTTCAAACGTATCAAAGGTATGTCCCCAAGCGCTTACCGGAGAGATTCATAAAGTGTAACGTTATTAAAAAAGCAGACCTTCAAGAAGAGGCAACCATATCGTAAGATATGGAGTTAATTCTTGAAGGCTTTTTTGTGCGGATTAATTCCAGATATGATTATGTACCATACTTAGAAATATGCACAATTGTTAGTCGGAGCAAAATGTGTTTACGAAAAAACAATAATTCCTGTGCAAATAATGCTAATGATAATTAATGTAGAACGGGATAAAAAGCGCTTACAATTAAATCATAACAAAAAAGAGGTGAGGGTTTTTGAGGGATTCATCTGCATACCAATTGACTTCCACGAACGGGGGCCTGAATCAGCAAAGGCATCTTTGGACGGAAATGAAAAAACACAAGTACTTGTACTTGCTTGTGGCGCCAATGATTATTTATTTTATTGTCTTTTCTTACATCCCCATGTATGGAATTCTCCTTGCCTTTAAGGAATTTGACTATTCGAAGGGTATTTTGGGAAGTCCATGGAACCATTTTGAAAATTTCCGCATTGTATTGTCTGATCAAAATTTTCATCAAGCCTTTCGAAACACCATCCTGATCGGATTAGGCCGGTTACTCATTGAGTTCCCTGTTCCGATTATTGTCGCTATTCTGTTGAGTGAATTACCCTTCAAACGATTGAAAAAGTTTTATCAGACTGCCCTTACGTTTCCTCATTTTATCAGTTGGATCGTTCTGAGTGGCATCTTAATCGGATTATTGGGTGATCAAGGAGTAATTAATCAACTATTGTCGTTGTTGGGTTTTGAGAAAAACACAATATTGTCAAATAGCGGCTTGTTTACGGCCCTTATATTTATATCGAATATTTGGAAAGAAGCCGGATGGTCTGCGATCATCTACCTGGCTGCTATCGCCGGGGTCAATATGGAATTATACGAAGCGGTTACGGTGGATGGAGCTAACCGGTTCCAGAAAGTAAAAGCTGTCACGTGGCCAGCGGTAAAAGCAGCAGCTCTCATTCTTCTGGTGTTGGCAGTGGGCAATCTGTTGAACGGCGGGTTTGATCAAATCTTCAACTTGTACAATCCGATCGTGGCTGATTATTCGGAAATTCTGGACACATATGTATACAAGACCGCATTTATCGATGCGACGGGATTTGGCTATTCCACCACGGTAGGATTGCTGAAATCAGTCATCAGTTTTGTCTTTTTATTCAGTACAAATGCCATTGTGAATAAGATGTCGGATGGGGGAGGCCTATAAATGAGACAGAGAATAAACCTAACAAATGTACTTCTAGCGCTTGCGCTCGGCATACTTGCGATACTTGCGATATTCCCCTTCTATCAAACTTTGATTGTTTCGTTCTCAACCTTAAATGACAGGGGCAGCGGTCATATTTTTCTTTGGCCGCGTTCCATTGACTTTTCGGCATACCAATATCTATTTGCCGAGGGGTTAGTGACAAGAGGGATGCTCGTATCCATTTTTGTGACAGTCGTGGGCACGGTTGTCAGCATGATCGTAACAACAGCAGGAGCTTATGCTATTTCAAAAAAAACCATGCCTGGCCGTAATGCGATTTTGAACGGCATCATTTTTACGATGTTTTTCTCCGGCGGATTGATTCCTTATTTTCTTACTTTGCAAAATCTTCACTTGCAGAACAATTTGTTTGTCATGATTCTGCCGGTTGCCGTTAACGCTTTCAATCTGATTTTGATGAAAAACTTCTTTGGTACCGTTCCTCCGGCTTTGGAGGAGTCGGCCAAACTGGATGGGGCAAACGATATTACAGTATTGATTCGTGTCGTGGTTCCAGTATCGCTTCCGATTATTGCAACAATCACACTGTTCTATGCGGTCGATCGTTGGAATGAATGGTGGCTCGCAATGCTCTTTATCAATGATCCTAAATATTACCCGCTGCAACTGGTGCTACGAAATGCGATCACTAATCTAAGCGCTCTGCTGAACAGTGCGACGGCTACACAAATGGCACAAGGCACGTCCAGATTTTACGGGGAGTCTGTGAAGGCCGCCATCATTATGATTTCCGCCCTTCCGATTTTGATCATCTATCCGTTCATACAGCGATTCTTTAATCAGGGTATTATGCTGGGTTCCGTCAAAGGTTGATAATAACAATCATGGATTGTTGTTATAGATAAATATAGTTAAAGGGAGGCTCAATATTGTTATGAGAAAGAATCGAATGATGGGTACGGTTGCAGCAGCACTGTTGTTGACGACTGTCTTGTCGGCATGTGGTGGGGCGAACGAAGGGGCTTCGAACGAAAATTTGAAATCGACAGCATCGTCGCCATCGACATCAACGGATACTGTAACTGAAAATGAAAAACTAAAAGTGGCTCTGTGGGGAATTCAGGACACATTTAATGCTGCTGGAAATACGAGTGACACTGTCTTCAACGATCTTCAACAAAAGTTTAATGTAACCATCGAGCCGGTGCAAATTACCTGGAATGATTGGCTCGAAAAATTGAAAGTCTGGGCGGCTTCTTCCCAACTTCCTGATCTCTTTCCAAATGATCTTGCAGGTAACCTGGCTCTTTACACTACCTGGGCCAAGCAAGGGATCATTAAACCGTTGCCCGAAGATTTGAGCCCGTATCCCAACATTCAAGCACTTATGAAGGAACCGTCCATTCAATCCTTTAAGATTGACGGTAAATATTATATGATTCCGCGGATGACCTATCCTAGTTCAAGTGATTGGTCGATGGACAGACCAATTTCTTACCGCAAGGATTGGGCCGAACAAGCAGGGTATACCTCGTCGCCAAAATCATTTGATGATTTGGTCGCCATGATCAAGGCTGTTCAAGCACAACATCCTGGAGTAACCGGAATTTCTTTGGCGAACAAGCCGTATCTGCTCACCGCCTTCCTCGGCAGCTTCCCGGAAGAATCAAACGAAAAATCCTGGGTCAAAGAGGACGGAAAATGGATTCCTGCTTTTGCATCCCCACGGATGTACGAAGGAGTGAAACAATTGCGTACTCTGTATCAGGAAGGACTGTTGGACAAGGATATCGCGATTCAAAAGGATAGCGACGGCACCATGAAGTTTGTGAACGGGCAATCCTTCATGCTCTTCGGTCAGCTTACCGCCACCAATATTGAACCGTTTATTAAGGCAAATCCCGATGTTGAATTTAAGGATGCCTACGGATTTTTGGACTGGTATCCGGCATCGGACGGTCAACGGTATACGTTCGCGGAGACACCGTTCTGGTCGGAACTTTATTTCAGCAATCAAATGAATGATGCCAAGTTTGATCGGGCGTTACGGCTCGTTGATTACATGATTGGCGATGAATATACAGCAAAACTAAAAAACGGTATTGAAGGTACGGATTATAAAGTGGAGAACGGAAAAGCTGTTTCGCTGCTACCGGAAGGCCAAACGCTGGCTGATAAATATCCTTTTACAGATGCCTTAGGTTCTCTTGCATCTTGGTACGGCGGATTTCTCTATTCAGGCCAAAAAGTTGTAAGCTCGGATCCGAATCTTGCGGCATACGACCAAATGTCCATTGACAAGTATAATGAACTTAAAACAACGGCGAAACCTGTGCCTATCAATTTTGAAATCATGACCATGTCTACACCTGCCAAAGACAAAGTCGCCACTTTGCGCACTGATGCTCTGAACAGCCTGTTTAAAGTGGTCATGGGCAAGGACGATCCTGTTGAGATGTGGAAAAAAGAAATTAAAGCTCTGGATGCCAAAGGCTTGCAGGCTGCTATCGAGGAAACGACCAAAGTTGCCGCCGAAAAGGGAATCCAATAACGGCAAACAAGGAGGGTGATGCAGAGGGGAACCTTTAGCGCATCACCTTTTTTTCTTTAATAAAAATAATGAAAAGAGGAAGAGATATGAAAGCACCCTTGTTTCGCGATCCGATTCATGACGGCGCGGCGGATCCGGTCATCGTGTGGAACCGTGAAGTACAGGAATGGTGGATGATCTATACCAACCGCAGGGCGACAATAGAGGCAGAGGGGGTTGCTTGGGTACATGGAACGGATCTCGGCGTGGCGTCGTCACGGGATGGCGGAAAAAGCTGGCTGTACCGGGGAACGCTAACGGGGCTCGATCTGGAGTGGGGACGGAATACGTTCTGGGCGCCGGAAATTTATTGGCATGACGGGGTTTACCACATGTACGTCAGTTACATCCAAGGCGTGCCAATCATGTGGGCGGGTCATCGGCGCGACTTGGTTCATTATACTAGTAAGAACCTGCTCGACTGGACATTCCAATCCAAGCTTGAACTGAGTTCAGACAGCGTCATCGATGCCTGTATCCATGAACTTCCAGGGGGCGGCTTCCGCATGTGGTACAAGGATGAGGAACATGGCTCGCATACGTATGCCGCCGACAGTAAGGATCTTTACCATTGGGAAATTGTCGGTCCCGTTCTTACACATCGGCAGCATGAGGGACCGAATGTGTTCCAACTAAAAGGGTATTACTGGATGATTATCGACGAGTGGAGAGGTCAGGGAGTGTTCCGTTCGGACGACCTGATTACCTGGGAGCGCAATGGGCTTATCCTGGACCAGCCGGGAACACGCGAGGATGACGGCATGATCGGAATGCATGCCGATGTTGTAGTTCAGGGAGAGAAGGCCTATATCTTCTATTTTACCCATCCAGGCAGGACGCCGGACAAAGAAGGTCAGAAGGAAAGCCGGGAGACTCGCCGTTCGTCCATCCAGGCGGCACGACTTGATGTCATAAATGGCCTACTCGTATGTAATCGCGATGACGATTTCGAAATCGAATTATCAATACAAGGCGATACAGATGCAAAGTAAGCTAATCTACAATCAGCCGTTCGAAGCGTATTTATTTGTTTATTTCACGGTTGAGGACTCAGGCGAGGAACAGGTGTTTTTTCTATAAGCAGGGATGATTTGCACTGGAAATATTTGAAATGATCGGAACGAATGGTGCTTGTTGGATGATCAATTCGCAGCTCAAAAGGGCTATATGCTATTGATCACCGATGACCTGTCAAGCGCTAATAGAAGCTTAGCTCTAGGGGAACCAATGGAAGAACACATGTCAGATGATAACTCTTCAGATGACATTCCGTTATTGGAGGGATGAATAAGATGTTAGGCAAAAAGGTTATCGCATACACTGACACCTCGCAAGAGTGGAAACTTGGCCAGAGTATGCATTTGGCTCTTTATGGAAGCGATAGGCTGATTCTGTTGAACTTTGGATACGGAGTACTATTTGCCCCGGCGCATTATGAAAATATATCTGATTCTAAGGCTGGGGCAACAGGAGGACTGGTAAATCCCTGGATTTTCCGCATGTCGGATGGAACGATCGGCGTTGTAGCACAGAGCACAGAAAGCAGTGGTTATAACCAGGTAGAGGTAAGCGTTGCTGCTTCACCGGGTAAGTTGCTGTTCTGGACGACGACGGATTTGGTGTCGTACGAAAGCAAAGGCTTCTTGACGATCACGGAGGACGAGACGATTTCTAGGCCTCAAGTTACCCGGAAGGCAGACACTTATTATATTTCCTGGGAGGGAGATTACGGGGAGGTGAAAGTCAGCAGCACCACGAATTTTGTTTCATTCTACGCCCTTTATGACTCTCCGGTCCCTCGTGACGAGATAAGCGTAACTATGGATAACGGTGATGCGTCGTGTGTTTTTGAACTTACTGATTTGGAGAAAGATTATCTGACCCGGAAGCTGGGTCCGTTGGAGAATACCGGAGTCAATCCGGTCCCTGACCTCTCGGTAAGAGTAGGAGCAAAGCCTGATTTTAAACATTTGCCCAAACTCACCGCACTGTATAACGATTCGTCCACTGCCGAGAAGAAGGTGGAATGGGATCAAGCAGCATTTGATTCGATTCCTTTTCATCAGCCGGGAACCTATATGATTACAGGAAAGGCCGACATACGGGAATATGCCTGGCCCATGATCACCCAGCGTGCAGATCCGCATGTGGTCTTGTATAAGAACAAGTATTACTTTATTGCTACAGATGACGACCTGCAGGAGCATTTATACATTCGTGTTTCCGATAGGCTGGAGGGGATAGCCGACGCACCGGATCACCTTATTCTGAATCGAAATCCATCCGGCGATATGTCAGGACTCTTCTGGGCGCCGGAACTTCATCTTATAGGCAACAAGCTGTCCATACTGTTTGCCGCCTCAACAGAAAGTTCGCCCGAAAATTGGTGGAAAAACGTCCAGTGCCGAGTAATGCAGCTTGTCGGCAGTGATCCGCTAAGTGCCTCGGATTGGGGACAATCACAGCGCGTTATGCAGAAGGAATCCAATGTCCCGTTATATAACGGCACTGGTATCACCTTGGATATGACCTATTTCGAGGTGAATGGTACTCATTACTATATGTGGTCACAGCGAGACCTGGCGGAGGGAATGGATTCGGCCAATTTGATGATTGCGGCAATGAATCCCGAGAATCCGGCCTCTATTGCCAGCGTCCCTGTTTGCCTCGCCAAACCGCAGTTTGGCTGGGACCGACAGGGAGAAGTAAATGAAGGTCCTTATATGATCAGGCACCATGACGATGTGTACGTAACATTCTCTGGCAGCAACACCGACAACACCTATGCGGTAGGTCTTCTATCCGCCAAAGCGACTGCTGATTTGCTGCGGCCGGGAAGCTGGAAGGTAACGGGTTATCCGGTGCTTGCGTCCAACCATGTGTCCGGTCAACTCGGCCCGGGGCATAACGCATTTATTAAAGATGAGAACGGAAATGATGTCTTGGTGTTCCATGCCAGGCTAAACGGAGAAGAACGCTGCACTGGGATGCGCACTGTGCATTGGGCCTTTGACGGTTCTCCAATTCTGTATATGACGCCGGAACGGGAATTGAAGCCGGAGTTCAGAGCGGTAACTCTCTGTATCCGAGTTGTGAGTGAAAGCGAGGATATGACCAGTCGCACAGAGGACCTTGCCGATTACAGCAGCCTGCTTACTTATGTCAAGGGTGCGGGCGAAGATGATAATCATGTTTCTGGCGAGCGTGAATCCGCAATGTATGCCGCTGTTCGGCGGACTTGTGAAAGTGACTACACCTTACTCAATAGTGGAAAACCCATCCTGTACCCGGTTAGTAGCTATGCCGCTAATCCAATTGGTTCGGGATTAATGAGGTCGCCCCATCTGTTTCGCAAACCGGATGGAACGTTTGGATTGATTGCGGGAAATAACAACGCCGGAAGCCAGATTTATCTTTGGGATACCGACGATTTAATCGCCTACCGAAATGAACGCCTGCTGCTGTTGAACACCACAGGCATTGATGTTAAGGACCCCTGGGCTATATTCGATGATGAAATTCAGGCTTACCGTATCCGCTGGACAGGAGGAAATGGCCGATTTTATGAGACGCTAACCAACCTCATAGAAATATTGTCAGTTACGGAAATTGAGAATAGCGACCGGCCAGTCGTGCATAGCCCCTTCCCGGTTGTATCGGGGCCTGTTTCGGAACTGAAATTATCGAAAGTGGAGTATGAGCGAGTTGTTCGGAAATACTCCAGAATTGTCCATACAGCAGTAGAACCTCAGACCGCGACCGTCCGATTTGGAGAGACCGCAGCGCTCCCGGATAAAGTGAAGTGTTGGTACAGTGACGGGTCTTCGAAGCATATGGGGGTTGAATGGGACACAACCCATATCGAATTTCTTACTCCTGGGGTCTACACCTTTAACGGAACAGTCAAGCAAGAAGTTTATGCCGCCCCTTTTATCAAGTATCGCGCAGATCCTTATGTTACGAAGGGAAAGGACGGCTATTATTACTTTACTGCAAGTTACCCCATTAACGGTGACGAGGACTCTGAGGGTTATGACCGGATTGTTTTGCGACGCTCGAAATCGCTTGAGGGACTTGGCGGAACCGTTAACCTGGATGGCAGCGCCAGGGAGGAAGTGCATGAGATTGTGATTTGGGATGAGAAGAACTCCAATACCAATCACCGCTTTGTCTGGGCGCCGGAGATTCATCAAATACAAGATAAATGGTACGTGTTCCTTACCTCAAGCCGGAGTCAATCTGATATATGGGCGATTCGACCGTCAGTTATTTCCTGCGGAGGCGATGGGGATCCTTTTAAACCAGAGAACTGGGATATGGAAGCGAAATATTGTGAGCCAATGGAAGAGGATATGATAGCTTTTAGCAACTTCTCGCTGGATATGACCTATTTTGAAAGCGGCGGAGAACATTATGTTGCATGGGCTCAGTATGTTAACCACTCCTGTCTGTTAATTGCAAAAATTGATCCAAATCGACCATGGGAGCTCACCAGTAAATCTGTAATCCTGTCCTCACCGGAATATGCTTGGGAAAAGACGACAGACGGAAATACGATGATTGACGAGGGACCGGCGGTTATTAAGCACGACGGGACAGTCTACTTGGCATTTTCGGCTTCCTCAGTTAATTGGTCTTACTGCATAGGAATTATGACTGCAAGCGAGGGTTCGAATCTTCTGGATCCACAGAATTGGATTAAAAACGGGTATCCCGTGCTGGCGACAGACGATTTGGCAATTCAGTTAGGGCCTGGCCACAACTCTTTTACCGTAGACGAACTTGGTAATCCGGTGATTGTATATCACGCAAGAACTCCTGGTGAGAAAGAGGGATCGGGAAATGGCGGATTAGGTGATCCTGGAAGACATGCCCATATCAAGCGGGTGCACTTTAAGGCAGATGGCGACATCGTGTTCAGCATGACGCCGGAAGAAGAACTGAATCCGCATTTAAAGAAAGTAACCTTAAACGTTGTAGTCAAGAATGACGTTAGATAAAGGCACATTTTGTAAATTAGACCGAACATTCTGCCTAAAATTCAAGCCTAGTTATTAACGAATGTTTTGAGAAAAGTGTGTTGTCGTTAGCATTACTTTTTCGGATATTTGAACTCATTGTATCATGACACCATGATCCCATTAGCAATGAGCGATTAATCCTGTTCTTTTCTGGAACAGGAAATCGCTTATCATAGCTTTCTCAAGCGAGTATCTAATAGATTCGCTTGTATTCTGAACTTATTGAAAGCGCTTAATTTAAGGGGGTGATACATTGGTTCTATACGGATAGTGTCTTCTGCTGGAATTTGGAAAATGTCGAAAGTAAGGACTTGAGTAGAACGATAACAAAAATTTATTGAAAAAGGTAATTATAGGAGATGAAGTGAAAAATGTTAACTATGAGAAGCAGAAAGAATTTAAAGTTTTTATCCATTCTTATTGCATGTGTGATGTTGTTAGTTACATTGTCGGTATCTTATCCATCAGAAACTCATGCTGCAACTACTTTAAATACCTATGCAGCGCCTTCAGGGGTTCCACAGGATACAACCTTTAGTGTAAAGGTACGTGTTCCTGGAGGAGCATGGATAGATTTGGATGAATATCAAACTAGAATCGGGGGACCAAGCAGAGCTTCGTTTGCCTCCTTTGTAACTTTCGATAGTAACGGCCCGGTAGAAATGTCGGTAACTTATAACGCCGGAACCATATCGTCGGTAAAAATCCGTCCTTCAGCTAAGGGTATTACGCCTAGTATCAGTGGGAATACGGCGACATTTACCGTTCCCGGTCCTATGAAGCTTGTTTTGGATGTTAATGATAATGTAGACAACGATTTGATGATTTTTGCCAATTCACTAGAAACGAATATTCCTAATGCATCAGACCCGAATGTCATTTATTATGGTCCTGGTAATTATAGCGGGGACATTACAGTTCCAAGCGGCAAGACACTGTACCTTGCTGGTGGAGCTGTGGTCAGAGGTGGAATCAATGCGGATGATACTACCAATATCTCAATAAGAGGCCGTGGTATTTTACTCCAGCCTGGCGGAGAAGGTATTTCTGTTGACCGATCAAGCGGAGTTACCATCGATGGTGTTATCGTTAATGGCTTTGCTAATTTAAATAGTGGCGGTTACGGTATTGACCTACAGAATTCAAGCAATGTTAACATTAATAATGTAAAACTACTCGCTTATAAAAAGTGGTCAGATGGTATTGATATGATGTCATCAAACGATGTTAGCATTAATGATGTATATATACGTACCGGTGATGATGCCATTGCTGTTTATTCATCACGTCCCGATTTTAATGTTTTTGGCAGCACCAGCAATATCAGCGTTACCAACTCTGTTCTTATGAATGGCCTGGCTCATCCGATTAATATAGGCACACATGGAAACTATGATAACCCGGATCGTATTGATAAGCTTACCTTTTCAAATATTGATATCCTGACACACAATCCCTTATATGCAGTAGGGTTCATCTCTGTGACTGCCAGTGATGAGAATATGCTGACCAATGTGTTATTTACGGATATTCGTTGGGAAGATGTGCTCGTGCAAAAGTTTATCGATATCATTACTTACAAAAATGCAGGATACAGTAAGGCTCCGGGGCGAGGAATCAATGGTGTGACGATCAGGAACTTCTCATATAACGGAACCCTTACGGGTACTAACCAGATTTACGGCAATAGTGCCACCCGCATAACTCAAAATGTAATCTTTGAGAATCTGAAAGTCAACGGCAATGTTATAACCAGTGCAAGTGCAGGAAATTTTGCTGTCGGCAATTATACCGGCAATATCAACTTTGTACCCGTAGGAGAGGCCTATAACCGGGTTCAGTCGTTCAACTTCCAGACCAGATACATGAGGCATCAAAACTATGTGGGTCGGGTCGATGCAAATGTATCTCCGGTTGCTGATTCGCAATGGAAGATTGTTCCCGGACTTGCCGACCCATCAAGTATTTCTTTTGAATCTGTCAATAAACCTGGCTATTATTTAAGACACTCCACCTACAATATAGCATTGAGTCAAAATGATGGAACAGGTAGTTTTGCACAGGATGCAACGTTCAGGGTAGTAGCGGGGTTGGCAGACAGCACATGGTCATCATTCCAATCCTACAATTATCCTGACAGGTATATCAGACATTCCAATAATGTTCTATCCATTCAGCCTATTTCTACAACGCTCGAGAAGGCGGATGCAACCTTTAAGCTGGTCCATTAAATTATTTTAAGATGGCTTTGATGATATAAATGCTTGAAAAAGGCTGTAGATAACTGCAGCCATGGACGAGACATGAAGAGCTGCACATAATTGAACGAGCTAGTAGCCTGTATTTCGGAATGTTTGTAAAGGGTTAACGGGTTGCAACAAGATAATTAGTAAGCTCACGACACTATCATAAAGCAACCGACTGGGGTGATTCCTGTATTGCACAGGAGTCATCTTTTTTTCGCTCCTGTTGATATCTGTAATGGTTGAAACAACGGATGTAGTGGTAAGCAAAAAGGTTCCTGTGAAGGCATCAAAATTCATGGCTAACTAAAGCTACTTTGCTTCGTCCTTATTACATGACGATTGGAAAGACCCGTTATGCTGTAGGAGAACAACACCCGAAGCGGAAGAATATCGGTATTTTTGATTGGTTGTGCGTCGTCCAAGTTGCATTATATCTGAGTGAAGAGGCAATACAATGGGAGGTGAAGGAAGGGCACACTGGTTTTACTTCCTGATCGTAATCATTAGCGATGGCTCCATGCCGGTAGGAAACGATATTTTATTGGATACACATTGACTATCCAGGAACCTATAAAATGTCATGTGAAGGTGATTCGATGCTCTCAAATAATGAGTGGAACACGAAGAAGCTACAACGACGAGTTTAAACGACAAACCGTAAAGTATATCCAAGAGCAGACTAAGACGGTGGCGGAATTAGCTCAGAAGCTGGATATCCCTGCGAAAACCATACATCAATGGTTGGGGAAGTACCGGCAGTTCCAGAACGAGCCAGTGTCCAGCCCAGAACAAATGAGTGAGCTCAAAAGGCAACTGGAGGAAAAGGATCAAGCCCTCGCTAAAATGGCGGAAGAGATGGGAATCTTAAAAAAAGCAGTTCACATCTTCAGCAACCCAAAGAACTGAGATTCCAGTTCATCGAGGATCATCGCTCCCTTTTCTGTGTGTAGAAGATGTGCGGCGTTCTTTAAGTGTCACGGAGCGGCTATTACAAGTGGAGAACGGCCAAGCCGGGCCCGCAGGCAACTCGGAAAACGTTGCTATGCCAGCGGATTACTTATCATTTTTACGATTCCCATACCGCTACGGCAGCCCAAAATCACGATTCTCCTACAGCGTGAAGGACATAAGGTCAGCGAACGCACGGTTGGAAAATACATGAGAGAACTGGGCCTGTGCTCCTGTGTCGCCAAGAAGTTTCGTGTGAAAACGACCGACTCCAATCACGATTTGCCCATTGCACCGAACTGCTAAACCAGCAATTTAAGACAGAAAAACCAAATCAGACTTGGGTTACAGACATCACCTATATTCCCTGCCGGGAGGGACGAATGTACCTGGCCAGCGTTCTTGACCTATGCACCCGGGAAATCGTAGGCTGTCGGCTCGGCGATCGGATGACCACCGACCTCGTATTAGGCGCCCTGGACGACGCTCATAAGGCGAAACGACCGAAGAAAGGCCTTATCCACCATTCAGATTGTGGCTCACAATATGCCTCCAAAGATTACCGTAAACGTTTAAAAAAGTACCACATGAAAGCCAGTATGAGCCGCAAAGGCAATTGGTATGGCCGGTCGGCCATTGGAACTTTGGGACTCATTGTCTGGGGAATATTACGGTCCGCTACAACTACAACGGTGACGGCTTGTTGGTGAAGCAACGGAAGCGTGAACACCACAAGATACTACGTCGTTAGTGACCAAATCATTGCGGAACTCCAGGTAGTGAATTACACTCTGCAGATGATGTCCAGTTACCTGCTAATCCCTTACAAGATTTTTCGACAGCTTCGGGATTATTCTTATTCTTCAACAACGGAATAGTCCTAAATCACATATCTCGTTTACGGTATACAGTCGCAGCGATTATAATTGCAGCAAAGAGCCAAGCGGATAAAAAGATAGCGCCTTGTATAGGCGTGAGCACACTCATGTCATCGGGCTGGGGAAACCACATAACAAGTCCTGCGGTGTCGGGAAGATACTTCGCCAAAACAGTCTGATCTCGCAGGAGCGGGCCAGCGATGAAGTAATAACCGAGTACGGCAGCAACAGAAGGCAGCGAACGGCGCAGAATGATTCCGACTGCTGCACTGATCAGTGCAGTCAGGGTGAGGTAGGTGGACACTCCGATCATGACCGTCACAAGATTACCCAGAGCGACAGGTGCGGCGGTACTACCAATAAGGCTTGCGGTCAGCAGAAGCCCAGCAGATGAAACAATTATCGCGGTGGGAATAAGCACGATTGTTAAAGCGAAAAGCACCGCGACAAGCTGGATACCTCGACGAGGCATTGCTGTCAGGGTCGTGCGGATCTGCCCACCGGTGTATTCAGAACAAGCAGCCAGTATACCGAAAATCATAAACCCGCTCTGGGCGTAGCTAACAGAGGTCAACCCGATATCAAGTATGCTTTGTGTGCCCGTCAAGTCCAGCAGTCCTGCTCTGGTGAAGGTGATAGACAAAATGATATTGACAATGAATGTACCAACAAGGGTAAGCCATGTGAACGGCAATGACCATAGTTTCGATAGTTCAGCAGATAATACTCGGGTGAATTCCCGGCTACGTGGCCGGATACTCGGCGCACTCATACGTCCCTCCGGCAAAACGCAATGACCGCAGCAGTGAGAAATGCTGCTACCCAAGCAGTCATAATCATACCAGCCCAAAGAGGGTCGATCCCAACACCTGTATCTTTGATTTTAACAAACATGCGAATTCCGGCCATATCCGGCAGATAGTTCGCTAAAGGTGTGATTTTTGTCAGTAGGTAGGTCACGGTAACAACGGAGGTATTCATAATCAAAATCGCGAGCGGGATGACACCGTTTCGTGTTAGGACGGTGACTCCAAATGCCAATAGTGCGGTGAGTATCCAATAGCATACAACGCCGATCAGTCGCGGAATAGCAAGAATTCCCAGTGCAGGTGCATGCTCGCCAAGAATTATTTGAATCACAGTCATGGTGGCAGCGGTAGTAACTATGGCGAGAAGGGCGCTAGCACTTGCAACGACGGTCGCTTTCGACAACAGAAAACGAAGGCGACTTGGTACTGCAGTTAAGCTGGTAGTGATTTGGCGTCCTCCGGCGGATTCTTCACTCTCAGTGAAATACTCGCTGCTGATCGCGACCACGCCAAGAATAATCGCACCTATGACGCCAAACGCCAACTCCTGATAGCCAATGTCAGCCTCGACCGCAGTCTCAATTCCTCGCGAAATTGAGGAGAGCGCTGAAAAGGAATTAATCGCGGCAACTACGGGTGAGACAAGTATGCCGACTACCAAAGCGACCCAGATGGTAGGCAGGGAGATGAGTTTGGAAAGTTCTGCGGAAAATGTCTTCATCACATGTCCCTTCCATTTCCGGTAGTGAGATTGAAAAACGAATCTTCCAATGTTCTGTGAGAGCCAACGACCTCGGTAAGGGTGCCGTCGGCGACAATCTGCCCTTTATTGATAATGATAACGTCATCTACTGTCTCGGCAGTCTCTCCCATAAGATGGCTCGAAAGCAGCACAGTTCGGCCTGACGCCGCACGTTCACGAAGAAATTTCCTGAGCCAACGGATCCCTTCTGGATCAAGGCCATTGGTAGGTTCGTCCAGAATTAGAATCTCCGGATCTCCAAGCAGTGCGGCTGCAAGCGCAAGTCGGCGCCCCATACCGAGAGAATAGGACCCCACCCGTTTTGAAGCGGCGCTTGTAAGGTCTACAATTTCTAATACCTCGTCCACCCTGAAGCGAGAGAGTCCTGCAGATTGAGCCACCCAGTTCAGGTGAGCCCGTCCTGTTCGCGACCGATGAGCGCCTGAACCTTCGAATACAGCCCCAACAGTTGCGAGAGGATCGGGAAGCTTAGCATAAGGCACTCCGTTGATTAACGCAGTTCCTGATGTAGCTCGATCAAGTCCAAGCAGGATGCGAAGGGTAGAGCTTTTTCCCGCACCGTTTGGTCCCAAAAACCCGGTCACTCGACCAGATTTGGCTTGAAAACTGATGCTATTCAGGATGTTGAGAGAACCACGGCTTTTTGTTAATTGATTGATAGTGAGCAAGCATAACACCCTTTCTTGTTTTGTTATGCTTCTCATCATATCTGGTTCAGTCTAAAATCTGGGATGGCTTTGTCTAAGTTTGGTCTAATTTTTCTATCCACACGCTTGTTCCGTCCGTATCTGATACAAAGCGTGCCTGCAGCTTCATTTCGCTTAGCATATACATTGAAATTCCCAGTCCGATACCGGCACCGCGGTTTGCGGAGGATTGATCCATCCCGGGGCCATGGTCTTTAATCATTAACCTATCCAGTGTGGCATCCACGGCAATAGCGATATATCGTCCATCTCCAGCATGACGAAGGACATTTTGAAATAAATTGTCCAACACACGGGTCATCCATTGCGGGTCTATCTCCCACGAAAAGGTTGCTTCTTTAGGCATGTCTACGTGAATATGGAAACCGGCATCCTCGAATGCTGGATACCAGGACGCAATAGATGACCTTACAAATCGGACCATATTCGTGCGGGCAGGGTGGTACGGATATTTACCTGATGTAAGCAGTGTGTACGCTAAAAGATCGTCCATTAATTTACCAACATGTGTGATAGTATGGTCAATTGCTTCCAGTGAATCTAAACCTTCCCGGCCAAGGGCTTCTTTGCGCAGTTTTGAGGCGTGTCCACGCAGGGCAGTTAAGGGTGTCCGCAGGTCATGTGATAAATCCGCAATCAATTGTTGTCTGAGTACCCCTTCTTCCTTTTCGCGCAAACGGCTCTCTTCAAGCTGCCTAACCATTTGATTGAATGAAGCCTCCAACTGAGCTATTTCATCCATCCCTGCGGTTCGGGTAGGAACTGGATGTGGGAGATTAACACCTTCTGTGGAGAGAGACATGGCCTTTTGTAGGCGGATGAGCCGTTGACGAAGACGCTGGAAGAATACCCCTGAAATGAAAATAAATAAGACAATGATGAGTACGATAAGGATTACTATATCTCGATAATGATTTAATGTATCAATATTCTTTGGATCAGGGGATGGGTATACCCCGAAAACCATGACAAGGATCATGAGCGGAAGCAGAACGAGGATTAAAAAATGAACCAGCATGTATTGCCTGAAGAATATTCTCTGTTTCATTGTTTTACCCTGTAGCCGATACCCCGTACTGTCTGGACAATCTCGGGCGCATTAGGATCCTGTTCCAGTTTTACGCGGAGGTGGCGAATATGAACCGAAAGTGTTTTATCTCCATCGATATATGTTTGGCCCCAAACGGCTTCAAAAATCTGTTCTTTTGTAAGAAGCTGGTTTGGATTGCGCAGGAAATACATTAGAATTTGATACTCTTTTCCTGTCAGTATAATTTCTTCTCCGGTGCGCTCATCTGTCACTGTATGTCGAGACAGGTCTACAATGACATGTTGTCCGAGCTTTATTTGATCTGAGATTTCCAATCCATTGCGGCGAAGCAGAACCTCTACTCGCGCTGCTAGTTCATCGAGGTGAAATGGTTTGGTGACATAATCATCAGCAAACTGAAGCCCCAGCAGTTTGTCATCGACTGCCGCCCGAGCAGACAGCAATAAAATGGGCACTGAGGGTATTATTTTTTTCAAACGCTGGCCAATTGTGAAGCCGTCGAGCCCCGGTAGCATGATGTCAAGGATTACCACATCACACCCATGAATTTTTCGTTCTACGTCTTCGCCAGACTGCAACCAGCGAACCTCATAGCCTCGCTGTTCCAACTCATCCTTAACCCATCGGGCAATGTCCTGATTATCTTCAATATATAAAATTTTCTTCGTTTTCATAAACGCACTCCTCGTACAATTCGGTTTATATCGCCCATCACCAAGCTCTTCCACATTTTTTGAGATAGCCGATAAGCGACCAGCTCCAAGGATAACGTAATACAATTATATACGATTATCCGGTTGAGCAAACAGAGAGTACAAAAAGTCAACTCTTAAGTCCACACGTATTGAAATGAGGAGGACTGAACTGGTAATTGAACCGCGTTAAAGACGGAGAGTTAAACACTTTTTATGAATTTATCTTTAACTGAGGCTGGTGCCAAATAATTGGAGTTTATTTGATTCTTTACGAGTGTTTCCGAATATAGCTTTTAACTGAAGCTGCATAACTTATTAGAAGCAATACAATTGATAAAATCATACCCGTCGATAATACGATTGTTGGATTAAGACTCATTACGCTGGCGAAAACCACTTGCCAATCTACGTTCATTTTCGTTAATACATATCCACCAACTAAAGACAGCATGATAGACGCAAATAACAATAATCCACCTTTGGTGCCAAAAGTAATACAAGAATAATGATATAGAGCCAGCAAAGCCAGAGATATAATGATACTTAACAGTACGAATTGAATTCCAAGTATTAGCGGGAAAGTTTGATAAAGTAAAGCATAGACTAACATGATTAAGAAAAGAAAAATCATGTTTACGGCACAGAAAGCCAAACCCAAAAAATACTTTGATAAAACAATTTCTTTTTTTGTGACTGGAAAAGTCAATTGTATTTTATCGAAGTTATACTTTTCATCAAGTTCAACTGTGGCTTGTAATATAAGCGAAACTGACATGAGAATAAGTATAAGGGAGCTGACCACAAATCCGAATCCATTCTTGAAAAAAATCAAGCTTAACAGTATCAGGAAATAGTGGAAAAGCAAATTGTTTCTGTTTTTTTTGATGTGAATCATTTCGTAGATATCTTTTAGAATAATCCCCTTCATTGTACTTTGTCTCCTTTCACCATAAATAACATCACATCTTCTAAAGAAGCATTTTCAACCACCAAATCCTGGAATCTTTCCCGTATGGAGTGCTTGTTATTCACTAGAATATTGTATACATAGGATTCTTTTCTATAAGATACAATATCCCCTTCGTGCAATGCATCCATCATATTCTTTCCACATTTTACAATTCCGTAATTTTCCCTAATATCCTCATAGCTTTTAACAAATAATAGCTTTCCTTGATGAATAAAACCGATATAATCCGCTATCTTATCCAGATCACTGGTAATATGACTTGACATCAGAATGGTATGCTCTTCCGCTTCGCTGTACTTTCGCAATATATCCAGAATTTCATCTCTGAATATCGGATCCAGTCCGCTTGTTGCTTCATCGAGGATGATGAACTTTGTATGGTGACTGAACGCAATGGCAAACTCTAATTTCATGTTCATTCCTCGTGAGAAAGCTTTGAGTTTTTTATGCTCGGGTAAATTGAATTGTTGAAGATATTCACTAAACTTGAGCATGTCCCAGCGTTTATACATTTTTCTCATGATCTTTCCTATAATCGTCGGTGTAAACTCCAAATCATAGTGTGTCTGATCAAAAATAACTGCGATTTCTTCTTTGATGCTCTTTTCATTCGATTGAAAATCTCTTCCGAAATATTTTAATTCATCATAATCTGAATTCGTGATTCCTAAGATCGATTTTATAAAGGTGGATTTGCCGGCACCATTTTCGCCAATCAGGCCAAATACACTTCCTTGGGGAATTTCCAGCGTCAGTTCACCCAGTTTAAAATCCTTATACGTTTTTGAGATGTTCTTTACCTCAATGGCATTCATTATTCTTTATCCTCCTTATACATTACCCTTATAACTTTAATAATTTCGTCTAAGGAAATACCATTTTCTCTAGCAAGAACACTTGCTTCTTCAAGCATTTCTTCAATTCTCCGCCGATTCTCCTCAACAATAAAATCTTTGTTCTGACTGGAGACAAAGGTTCCTTTTGCAGGAATCGTCTCAATGAAGCCATCACGTTGCAAATTTTCGTAGGCCTTTTGGGTCGTTATAACGCTCACATGCAGATCCTTTGCCAGTTTACGCATGGAAGGAAGAATATCCTCCGGTTTCAATTCTCCTTTCATAATCATTTCTTTAATTTGAGATGTAATTTGTTCATAAATTGGCCTACTACTCGCACTGCTTAAGATAATCTCCATGCTTATCCTCCAACCATTTGAAAATAAACTGTACTTAACTTATAAGTACAGAATATACAGATAGCATAATTCTGTCAATCCGTGTTTATGAAATTTTAATAATAAGTTGAGGAAGTAGATATTTTGTTACGAAGTGTACAACTTAAAGTTAGCGTGTAACCGGTGAACGCCCCAATAAAATAGTGTATTGGATTGAATAATAAAGTAATGGCACATAAAGTTGTAGACTCAGAAAATAAATAAAGTAGTAGACTCACGCTGATTCATTAAACTCCCTCGAAATGATTAGTATCCTCACTCTAGCTCATGAATTCGCAGGATTTCACCCTGTAGTAAGTGGTACACGTCCTTAAGCGGACGAATGGATTAACTGTATCAGATCGAAGAGTTCTTATCGACGACCTCTTGAAGGCTTTATTTGGAATGATGGAGAGCAGTGAGCTAACCCAGCTAATTTTAACTGAGGAAAATTCGGATTTGGATGAGATATTTGCCCCAGTATTCGATTCTCAGGACCCCCAGATCATTTATCGGTGCCTCTGTCTTGTTTTTAGTACTATCCCTCATTCCAAAAACATTGGCCGAACGATTTGACCTATCCTTGATAAGTGAGGAAAGGCTTAATAGTTTGCTGTCGCTGCTGCTGGCTCGAGTGGAGCATTTTTATAACGAGGACATTGTCTTGCAGCTCTTTGTAACACTTCTACAACACAATAAATATTGCTGAAGGGCGAAAAGAACTAATCGGGACACTACTTGAAGCAATCGCTCAACGAGCTGTGAGAGAACAGGACAACGATATAAAGCGCTGGTTCAAGGAACAGATTGCTTCCTTTTTGCCGGCAGAAAAAACAGTATCTACTCCGCTACTTCCTAGCGGAACAGTTTTAATCAGGAAGAACTAAGTGGACGTAAAATTCTTTTTATACGTTACTTCAGAAATCTGGAATAGGTATAGCAATGGGAAACGCAGATGATCTGGTGAAAGAAGTAGCAGATATTGTAACGGATGATATAAGTAATGATGGGATTTTTAATGTATTTAGAAAGCTTAGATTAATCTGAAAACCGGTTATATAATCATCATGTTATGAAGACGTGAGAGATGTATTATAGACTTTATAAACTTAATTGAGAGTTTGTTGTAGTGTTTGCAAAAAAGAATTAATCCAGATATAGGAACATAAATATAATGCTATAGTAGCCATTATCAATATGGACAATGCGATAGTTCCAAATAACCGCTTTGCTATGAATATAATAATTCTCATATGGGTAACCTCCATTTTTTTAATTGAAATGATAAATGGAATTATATGACTCATCATATCGATGAATTGTTCAGAAGTTATTAGTAATTTGTTTAAAAAATATTAACCTGAATATCTCAGCTCTTGTGATAACCTCTTATAACCACCCAATAGAGCTTTCTTTCCAACCTACTGAGGCTTTTGCTGTCCTATGACGGTGAAAGCCTCTTTTTGTTCTAAAAATGAATTTACGAAGGATGTATCGCTTGTAGTGTACGATTATTTCAAGTCATCAAGGATGTTAATAAATATTAAATGAGTGTTTCACAAATATCCAACAATCTACGGATACAATCTTTTCAGGTTAGTCAGTGTCTGTAAGGAGGACTTTTAGAATGATAATTATTTTCTTGGGTACAGTTTTCGCAGCTATGATCTTTTTCAGCATAATAACAAACTCAAAAAAAGTGATGCATAACACTTTTTTACATCATAGGAGGGGGAGTAACTAAATGATGTTTTTCGTTATTGCAGTTGTTGTTGTGATTGCAATGGGGGTTCTATTCACCTTCAAAAAAGAGTAATGATGCCAAATTGACTGGCGACAATTCTGTTAGTGAAGATAAATGGAAAGGATCTGATGTAGATAAGTGAGGATTAGATGCATGAGTTAGGAGAGGTTGATTAAAGGTGCTCACAAACGGCATGCACCGTTAGGTGATAAGCTAAACACTCCAGGAGTGATAACGTGTTAAGTAATCTAATTATTATATTATTGGGTGTTCTCGTTCTAATGGAATATTATAAAAAACTTTAAAACTACAAAAGGATTTGAGGGAATGAATAATATAAGGGGAAAATTAGATGGGAAAATTATATTAGTAATTGGAGAGAGTATTGTTGATGTATTAATAAACCGTTTCTTGGAGGAGGGTGCGAGTGTAATTGCAGTAAATAGTAGTCGTAAAGAAACGGCAGATCCTTTATACATTAAAAACAAACTGAATTTATTATCGATAGATATTACCAATCCAAATGATATAGACTCTTTAATGGTTAAGTGGACGGAACATTTGGTGGGTTGGATATAGTATGCAATCTCATTAAAGCAAATCAAAAATATTATGGGTCAGAAGATAATTATGAGGATTTATTTGGTTTCGATTTAGAAGAGCCCTTTCAGATTTGCCACCGAGTAATTCCAACAATGATCAGGGGGGGTGGCGGCGTAATAATTAATATTGGTTTCTATACAAACCATCTTAGTGATATAAATTTGAACTTTAATCCTGGGAAAGCTGGTCTAGTCGGATTATCTAAAAATTTTGCCTATCGTTACATCCGACATGGAATACGTTGTAATGTGATACATTGTACTGAAAACCAGTCGGTTCAGTCTGAGAGAATTGCTGATGCATGTCTTGAATTATGTTGTAACAAAGACATTAATGCTACTGAAGTTATGATTCTAAAAAGTTCATAGGTTATATGCCATCTTTTTTGTTTTACATTTCCATCGTTAAAAAAGTTGGCTGTAAGGTATAATATGATTAACTAAACTAATCATGTTATGAGGAGGCAGGCCTTCTTTATGGATTTAACGGTACGGCAAATGGAAATTATCAAACAACTGCTTGCTTCCGATAAATCCGTCACAGGTAAGCAGCTGGCCGACAAACTAGCAGTCACTGCTAGAACAGTGAAAAATGATATGGATGCTATTAACCATATTTTAAAAACAAACGGAGCCATTGTTAATTCGGCTCACAGTGTGGGTTACATATTAAAGATTGAAAACGAATCCAATTTTCGAGCATGGTTGTCAAGAAATCACCATATCCATACGGAGCATTTAAAGTACGAGAACTCAGAGGAACGGGTAAGGGAACTGATTCGTTTTCTTCTCACCATGGATCATTATATAAAGTCGGATGAGCTTGCGGAGTACATGTTTGTGAGCAAATCAACTTTACAGAATGACCTTAAAGAATTGAAGAAATTGCTTGAACCTTACAATATTATTATTGATGCCAAACCTTATTATGGATTGAAGGTAATTGGAAGCGAAATGAATTTGCGATTTGCCATATCCGAATATTTATTTGCGCATGATTCGAAAAATTCAATATACATGGACAAAAGGATTGTACCCATTCCTGATAGCGAACTTACAACTATTAGGAACATAGTGATAAAGCATACGAGTAGCCATAACATAGAGCTTTCCGATGTGGGAATAAACGATCTTGTTATTCATATAGCTATATCCTACAACAGAGTTTTACTAAACCATCACATTGATTCAATGCCAGGAGATATTGAAATCAATGAACAGAGTGCAGAATATCAAATAGCGCAAGGCATTACCAAAGAATTAAGTGACATTATGAAAGTGACTTTTCCGCAATCAGAAACAGACTATATAATGCTCCATCTTATGGGTACCAAAATGCTATCAGCCGCTAAAGATAACGACTCATTGTTACACTTAAACCAGGAGGTTTACCAATATACATTAGATATTATTAAAACGGTAGATAGCAAATTAATGTTGGGTATTGGCGAAGATGAAGAACTGGTCAAAGGGTTGTATCTACATCTTAAGCCGGCATTGAATCGTATTCGTTATGGAATGAGTCTAAGAAATCCAATGCTCGAATCTATAAAGACACGATTGCCACTTCCGTTTCAGGCAGGAGTTATTGCGAGAACGGTATTGAAAGAAAAAACCGGATTTGAAGTTAGCGATAATGAAATCGGATATTTAGCTCTGCATATCGGTGCAGCAATGGAACGCAGAAAACAAATAGAGCCTATAAGAAGATGCATAGTGGTGTGCGGGTCAGGAATGGGAAGCGCACAGCTGCTTTATTATAGGCTGCGTGCTCAATTTGCAGGGCGCATAGAAGTCACAGAGACAATGGGCTATTACAAGTTAGACAAAGCAGATTTTTCAAATATAGATTTTGTTATAAGTACAGTACCTATCGAGTTAGATATACCTGTGCCGGTAGTAATAGTTAATCCGCTGTTGGGGATTGAGGAATTAAAAAAGATTGAGAATGCAATTTGCGGTGCTCCAAAGTCGGATTTGGAATTTTTACGCAAGGATTTGGTGTTTTTATCAAGGGAGTTTGACTCACGTGAAGATGTAATTCGATTTCTCTGTAATCAGTTAATTGAAAAGGGAATAGCTAAAGGCAATCTATACGATTTTGTGCTACAAAGAGAGAAGTTCACTTCAACGGCTTACGGCAATTTAATAGCGATACCGCATCCTTTAATTCCGCAAACAGAACAAACGGTATGGGCGGTGTGTACTCTCCGGAAACCAGTGCTTTGGGAAGGGAAGCCTGTTCAGTGTGTGATTATGCTTTGTATAGCAGAAGATGGAAGCACTAGCGATCTTTCAGCTATGTACAATGTACTCGTTAAATTCACTGATGATTCTTCTTATGTGCAGCAGATTATTAATTATGGAAGTTATGATGAGTTTTACAAATTCATCCATAGCAATATATGAATTCCGATGAAACCGCCAGAAAGAATGGTGGTTTTTTCATTGATGCAATGATTTCGTTTGCAAATGGAAAAACAATAAGTTTAAAAAAGTTAATCTCATTAATATAATGATAACGAAGACGCAGCAAGAAGATCTGATTTAGATAATTAAAGGAGTAGAGTGAAATGGATGAATTGGAAAAAGTCATGATGCTGATCGCTAATTCTGGTGAAGCGCGCAGCAAATCAATGGAAGCGATTCAATGGGCCAAAAAAAAGGATTTCGATAAGGCTAAGGAGTTGTTGGCTGAAGCCAAATCATCTTCTCAGAAAGCCCACAAGATCCAAACCATGTTCATTCAGGAGGAGGCTGCTGGAAACAAACTTGAGATTAATGTATTGCTGATTCATGCGCAAGACCATTTAATGAATGCGCTAACCATACTGGATTTAGCTGGAGAATTCGTTGATCTTTATGGCGAGCTTTAGTGTAGTTTATTAACTCAAAAAACATAAAGGGGATTACAAAATGAAGGTTACCTTGGTTTGCGCAGCAGGAATGTCGACTAGTATTCTGGTACAGAAAATTAAAGCAGCAGCTGAAAAAGCGGGTGAGCCTCTTACCATCCGGGCTGTTTCTGAGACTGATTTCTCTAAATACGCTAATGATACGGAAGTTTTATTACTTGGTCCGCAAATCGGTTATTCTCTCGGTAAATTGAAGAACGAATATGAACCTCGCGGAATCAAGGTGGCTGTAATTAATACGGTTGATTACGGAATGATGAACGGGGAAAAAGTACTGAAGTTTGCCAAAGATTTGTTAGCTAACAAATAAAGCGAACTATGTTGGGGGGATAAGGCATGAGCAAGTTAGATAAATTTATAGAAACAATTAATCCAGTTATCGGGAAAATTTCAAACAGTATTTTTGTGAAATCATTAATGGGCGGTATGATGGCATCTTTCCCGGTCATCATGATTGGATCAATAGCTTCAATTCTGATGAGTTTACAAATCACAGCTTATCAGGATTTTCTTGTATCAACAAATATCAAGGATGTTCTAAATTTAATCGTATTATGTACAACAAACCTGGTAGCTTTATACACTGTTTTTGGTATGGCTTATTCTTATGCTAAACAAAAAGAACAAGATAGTTTGGCCGCGGGGATAATCGGATTCACATCATTTCTGATCATTACACCATTTACTGCAACTGCTACAGAACGTGGTACAGCGTATGCTTTACCCACACAATGGTTAGGTGGTCAGGGATTGTTTTGCGCTTTGATTGTGGGGTATTTGGCTTCAGTAATGTTTGTGTTTATCAAAAAAAGAGGCTGGACCATTAAATTGCCTGAATCGGTTCCTCCGGTTGTTGCCAACAGTTTTGCCGGAATCATTCCAGGGCTTCTGATCACACTTTTCTTTGCTATTATCGGTGTAATATTCACACATACGTCTTATGGCTCATTGCATCAAGCTATTTATTCGATTCTTCAAGTTCCTCTGCAAGGATTGGGAACAAATATTTGGGCTGTCATCATCGCTACAATCATTGCCCAATCACTATGGATGCTTGGTGTGCATGGCGGAATGGTAGTAATTCCTATTGTAGGTGTAACTTGGCATGCTGCTGACCTTGCCAATTTGGCTGCTTTAAATGCAGGCCAACCGTTACCGAATATTACAGGGGTTGCTTTTTATCAGCTTTGTACTTTTGCCGGTGGGGGCCTTGGTCTTGCGATTTGTATGCTATTTGCAAAAAGCAAAAGGTACAAGACGCTGGGAAGAATGGCAGTGTTACCGAGTGCCTTTCAAATTACAGAACCACTTATTTTCGGTACACCAATTGTAATGAACTTTAAAATGTTAATTCCTCAAGTGTTTACTCCAGTAATTTCATTGTTAATTGGATATGTGCTTACAGTAATGGGGGTTCTCCCGAGAATGTCGGGTGCCTCGGTTCCAAGTGGAACACCAATTGTAGTAAGAGGACTTCTACAAGGGGGTTGGAAGCTCGCTGTGTTTCAAGGTTGCTTAGTCTTGGTATGGATCGCTTGTTACTATCCGTTTTTCAGAAGAATTGATAAAGATGCACTTAAAGAAGAACAACAAGAGGAACTGGTGGCTCAGGAACCAGGTGCTTTACCAATATAATACGAATTGAGGAGGAAGTTGTAATGATTCAAGGTTTTCCGAAAGATTTTCTATGGGGCGGAGCTATTGCTGCAAATCAAACCGAAGGTGCGTATAACGTAGACGGAAAAGGTCCAAGCACTGCGGATACACTTGTATGTGGAGATTTCCGGGAACGGTTATTTAATATTCAAACTGAAATCAAAGATGGCGTATACTACCCAAGCCATGAAGCTATCGATTTCTATCACCGGTATAAAGAGGATGTAAAGCTCTTTGCAGAAATGGGCTTTAAGGCACTTCGTACGAGTATCGCATGGTCGAGAATTTTTCCTAATGGGGATGACGAAACACCTAACGAAAAAGGATTGCAATTTTACGATGATTTGTTTGATGAACTGCTAAGTTATGGTATTCAGCCGGTAATTACCTTGTCTCACTATGAAATGCCTTTAAATTTGTTGCACAGTTATGGAGGCTGGATTAACCGTAAGTTAATTCAATTTTTCGAAAACTATTCCAAGACTGTATTCAATCGCTACAAAGATAAAGTGAAATACTGGATGACCTTCAACGAAATTAATGTGCTGAAAATGCTCCCGTATTTGGGCGTAGGGATGCCAGTCAAGCGCGATGATCCGGAGTTTCTACAAAAGGTTTATCAAGCAGCACACCATCAATTTGTAGCAAGCAGCTTGGCTGTTAAAGCATGTCACGAAATCATTCCTGATGCAAAGATCGGTATGATGCTCGGCGGGGTACCTTCTTACGCTAAAACATGTAACCCTGCTGATGTTCTCAAAAATATGGAGAATAACCGGAGACTGTTGTTCTTTTCCGATGTACAGATGCGAGGAGAGTATCCTTCGTATATGCAAAGATATTTCGCAGAAAACAACGTACACATTCAAATGGAAGATGGCGATTTAGAAACGATCAAAAAATACCCATGTGATTACATGGCATTTAGTTTCTATTTGACCAATGTAATAAGTACAGAAACTAAAGATCGTAAGCTGACAGGAAACTTCTCGGAAGGTGAAGGCAATCCGTTTCTAGAGGCAAGTGAATGGGGATGGCAAATTGACCCGATTGGTTTGAGAATCTATTTGAATCAACTTTATGATCGCTATCAAAAGCCGCTATTTATTGCAGAGAATGGACTAGGGGCATCTGATACGGTTGTAGATGGTGTTATTAATGATGATCACCGTATTCAATATCTGCAAAAGCACATTGAAGCTATGAAAGAAGCCATAAAGGATGGCGTTGAGCTGATTGGTTATACGGCGTGGGGCTGTATTGACTTAGTGAGCTGCTCTTCCGGTGAAATGAAAAAACGGTATGGATTTATTTACGTTGATCGGAACAACGATGGAACAGGCACACTGCAGAGAACTCCGAAAAAGTCGTTTTATTGGTATAAGAAAGTAATTGCTACAAATGGCGAGGATCTGGAGAATAACTAATTTTTCTGCAGATAGTAGAAAAATAGATAGTAAAAGGTGGAGAAATCATATGCAACAAACATTTACTATTATCGATGAAGATGGAATTCATGCGCGCCCAGCGACTGCCTTGGTTAATACTGCTGTGAAGTTTAAAGAGACAGAAGTATTTGCTGAAGTTAAGGATAAAAAGGTAACACTGAAGTCTATTCTCGGCGTATTGTCGCTTGGGCTTGAACCCGGAGACAAAGTAACATTGCATACTGAAGGTGGGAATGCATCGGCAGCACTCAGCGCCCTTCAAGAAGTGATGGTTAAAGAAGGGCTGGGCGAAGTCCATGAATAGACTCACAGGAATCGCGGCTTCCGCCGGCATCGCCGTGGCCCGCGCATTTATCCTGGAGCATCCAGACTACACGATCACAAAAACATCCGTAAGTGATGCAAACGCTGAAATTGCTAAGCTGAAGGTCGCTCTCAAAAAATCGAAGAGTGAGCTCCAGCATATCAAACAAAGAACATTGACTGAGCTCGGTGAAAAAAAGGCAGAGATTTTCGAATCTCATCTGCTTATTTTAGAAGATCCAGAGCTGATTAACCCCGTAAAGGATAAAATTCGCGAAGAGGCCATTAATGCGGATTATGCCTTACAAGAAGTGGCCACACAGTTCATTACGATGTTTGAGAGCATGAAGAGCGCCTATCTGCAGGAACGCGCAGCCGACATGCGCGATGTCACGAAGCGAGTGTTAAATCACTTGTTGGGCATCGACTATGTGAGTCCGGCTGAAATCAATGAGGAAGTCATTGTCATTGCGGAGGATCTGACGCCTTCAGATACGGCTCAATTGAATCGCAAGTACGTGAAGGGCTTTACAACTAACATCGGCGGACGCACCTCACACTCGGCGATTATGGCTCGGTCGCTGGAAATACCGGCAGTTGTCGGCACAAAAACGGTTCTTTCGTCCGTTAAATCGGGAGATTTAGTGATTGTAGATGGCTTAAGTGGCGAAGTCCTGATCAATCCTGGTGAAGCTGAAGTGACTGAATTTTTGAAGAGACAGGAAACGTATAACGAGCAAATCGCGGAGTGGAAAAAACTTCGCGAGGAGCCGACTATTTCGAAGGATGGCAAGCATGTGGAACTGGCCGCTAATATCGGTACACCAAATGATGTAGTCGGTGTACTAGAGAACGGGGGCGAAGGAGTCGGACTGTACCGGACAGAGTTCTTGTATATGGGCCGTGATAAACTACCATCTGAAGAAATACAGTACAATGCGTATCGCACAGTACTGGAAAACATGAATGGAAAGCCAGTCGTTGTGCGCACGCTCGATATCGGCGGCGATAAGGAACTACCTTATTTGAAATTGCCAAAGGAAATGAATCCGTTTCTCGGATTTCGGGCGATTCGGCTCTGTCTGGAACGTCAGGACATCTTCCGTACACAGTTGCGGGCTCTATTGAGAGCTAGTGTTCATGGAGATTTGCGTATCATGTTCCCGATGATCGCTACACTTAGAGAATTCCGTGTTGCACGCGACTTGCTGTTTGAGGAGAGATCAAAACTCCGTGAGGAAGGCTACGAAATTAGTGGTAATATCCAACTCGGCATCATGGTGGAGATTCCGTCAACAGCGATACTAGCCGATCAGTTCGCAAAAGATGTAGATTTCTTCAGCATCGGCACAAACGACCTGATCCAATACACGATGGCAGCAGACCGCATGAATGAGCAGGTATCGTACCTGTACCAACCGTACAACCCGGCAATATTGCGTTTAGTGAAAATCGTCATCGATGCAGCTCATGCCCAAGGCAAATGGGTAGGCATGTGCGGCGAAATGGCCGGAGACGCTACAGCAATTCCACTGTTGCTAGGTCTGGGACTCGACGAATTTAGCATGAGCGCGACTTCAATTTTGCCTGCTCGCAACCAAATTGCAAGACTGTCAGCTGCTGAGATGAAGGAGTTGGCCGACAAGGCACTGCAGCTCAGCACTGCAGAGGACGTTGCAGAGCTAGTTAAGAATTTTTTGATAAGTTACTTCAGTCTTTGTTCCAGTTAATTAGTTTTCCCCGATGACCTTTTTCCAACTACTATTACTGCGGCTTCTACACAGAAGCCGTCTTTTTACGTGTGTGCTCATATTCAATTTCAGTAAATTTAGGTAGGCTTAAACCATACTAAAAATTCGAAATGCCACAATTCAGCCGAGGGACTAAATCAGTGGCATTCTTTATATGAGTATATTGGAATTTAGTTTACTGCAGCAGGATGGTTGCGATTTTCTGATTCTTCTTTAGGCTGTGCAGCTTTTTTGAGAAAAAATGAAAGTATAAGACCTAATATGCCTATAGCTACAATAACAACATATGCATCATTAATTCCTTCAATGGTTGCCATTAGTTGAATGTGTTTTTGTCCATCAACATCCACCGCTGTTCTGGACGCCATCCATTCGTTAAGGTGACTTTTTGAACGACTGGACATGACGGTAACGAGAAGTGAGGTGCCAACTGCCCCAGCTACTTGCCGGACGGTGTTAGAGATAGCTGTACCATGTGCGTATAACTGTTTTGGAAGCTGATTGAGACCAGCGGTTTGAACAGGCATCATAAGCAGTGCTATACCAACCCGGCGACCGGTTGAAAATAGAATTAAGTAGATAAAACTCGTAGATTCTTTTAAGTTAACAAATCCGAAGGTTGTAAGGATAATAATAAACATTCCGATAATACAGAGCCACTTAGCTCCAAATTTATCGAATAAACGTCCAGATACAGGCATGAGTAAACCCATAATTAAGGCACCTGGAAGCAAAAGAAGTCCGGATTCTAAAGCGGTAAACCCCCGAGCGTTTTGAAGATATAATGGCAATAACATCATATCGGCATACATAACCATTGTAACGGCTACATTAATCAACGTTGTGAGGGTGAACATATTGAATTTAAAAACACGCAGATCTAGAAAGGCATCTTTAGAATGTAATTGTCGAGTAGTAAACAATGTAAGGGCTACAAAACCTAAGATTAGTGTTATGATGACCTCAATGCTGGACCAGCCAATACTTCCTGCACGACTGAATCCATAAAGGACTAATCCAAAACCAGCACTTGATAAGATAAAACTAAATGAATCCAGCTTAGTTTCCTTAGGCTCTGATACGTTTTTAAGGTAAATAAATGCACAAACAATAACTACAACGGTAAATGGCAACATCCAATAAAACATAGACTGCCAAGAGTAATTCTCAATCATGTACCCCGCAAATGCAGGACCGATAGCTGGAGCAAAGACTACGGCTAATCCAACAATGCCCATTGCGGAGCCTCTTTTCTCGGGAGGGAAAAGGATGAGTACAACGTTAGTTAGAAACGGCATAAGTATTCCAGCACCGGCAGCTTGAATCAAACGCCCGATCAATAATGCCGGAAAATTAACTGCGAGAGCCGAGATTAATGTGCCCACCAGAAAAATCATCATTGACCCCTGAAAGAGCTGGCGAGTGGAAAAGCGATTCATTAGAAATGCTGTAATTGGAATCAATACGCCGTTTACCAGCATATAACCTGTTGTTAACCACTGAGCGGTGGCTGCAGTTATGTTGAAATCGTGGATTAATTCGGGGACAGCGACACTCATTATAGTTTGATTTAAAGTAGCTAAGAAAGCACCTATTATTGCAATGAAAATTATTGGGACTTTCTTAATAACTGTGTCTGGGGCATCATTCACGTTCAGTCATCCTCTCTAAGATCTCATCTAATTAACAACTTGTTGCATAATCAACTGTATATAAATTAGATTATAGTTATGAACCAAATATTTACAAGCGACCGATTTTTGAGTTTTGTAAATTAAACTACAGATGATAATTTTGTTGTTTAAAATCGGCAGAATATAAGACAGATTCTATACATTTGTAGAGGTAATACTTTATTAGAAAGGATGATTTTATTGGAACCTGTAAATCTGCGTACTGATCCCAGAGTTATAAGAACTCGTCATTTGATCAAAGAGGCGTTTGTTGAACTATTAGAAGAAAGAGAGATAAATAAAATAACAGTAAACGTCCTTGCTGAACGGGCAACAATAAATCGCGTTACATTTTATTTACATTATCAAAGTATTCCAGATATGATTGAGAAGTTTGCGGATGAAATGATTGAAGATATACGAGATGTATTGAAGCATCCGCAAGAAGACGAGAATGGAGATTGGCCATTTGTGTTAGGGTTGTTTACTCATATAGGTGCTAATTCTAAATTTTATAAGGTTATTCTTGCATCTAAGCGAACACCTCTGTTTATGGAGAAATTAAAAGAGTTTTTAACAGAAACAATTAGCGCACGATTTGAAAGTAGTCCATTTACTGATAAATCAACAATTCAAAAGGGTTTTGCGATCTGGTATATTTCAGCTGCTCTAATCGGGATTATTATTGCTTGGTTAAGAGCTGATATGCCATATTCTCCTGCTTATTTAGCTAAGCAATTTAACCTAATGCATTCATATGATAAAACGAATTTAGCAGCGCATAGATAGTACTAAAAGGGACCTACTGCAAAAATAAGTGCAGAAGGTCCCTTTTGTTTAAAATTAATATTTCTTTAACGTGATCTAATTAATTTATGAACAAAATATTGATACCATGAATTCACATTAAATTACAAAGGAGAGAAATGAGTATGAATCGTATGGAAGGCAAGGTTGCATTAGTTACAGGAGCTGGGAGCGGGATTGGGAGAGCATGTGCCATATTAATGGCTAAAGAAGGTGCTAAGGTTGTACTGACAGACATTCAGTTAGAGAAGCTGGAGGCCGTTGCTGAAGAAATTCAATCATTTAATGGAGAAGTGTTTTATAAGTGCCATAATGTTGCCTCTGAAAGTGAATGGTTATCTGTTATTGAGGATTCGGTAGACAAATTCGGTACTGTTAATGTACTTGTGAATAGCGCCGGTATAAATAGTAGAGGTGACTCAATGGAAGAGTGGGACCGGGTGACCAGGATTAACTTGCGTGGAAGTTATATGGGAATGAAATATCTCATTCCTGTTATGCAGGGAAACGGCGGCGGTTCAATTATCAACATTTGTTCACTGGCTGGAATCACAGGGGGCGGGTTCAATGGATATGCTGCTGCTAAAGGAGGTATCCGTGCTGTTTCCAGAGCCGCGGCGGTTGATTATGCTAAAGATAATATTCGGGTTAATTCTATATATCCGGGACTAATTATTACGCCTATGACTGAGGCAATTCTCCAGCATGACAAGATGAAACAAGAGTTTGAACAAAAAACACCGTTGGCTAGGTTTGGAACTCCAGAAGATATTGCTAATGGAGTTGTATATTTGGCTTCAGATGAGGCTTCATTTGTTACGGGAGCAGAGCTGGTCATTGATGGGGGGACCGCTGCTCTATAAAAAAATAGTGATAACTCAAATAAGAAGCGCTGGATATCCAGCGCTTCTTATTTGAGGAAATTTTGTTTTAGAATCTCTGCAAGCTTCTTCGGGCTTTCCTCACACCCTTGATCGAGCCAGCGTTTCAAGACTGTGGTTAATCCTGCCTGAAAGTAGACAAAATGGTACATCATCTCTTCATCAGAGGTTATTCCTAAGGATTCATAATGAGGAATCATTACATCATGCCACAAAGCCTCAAACCCCTTTTGAATCGGGTATGTATGCTGATTGTGCACAAAATCGCGGTAGAATTTTTGATTACTATATATAAATTCAAAAAAAACTTCTAAATTGCTAATTGAAAGGAAATTGTGTGGCTCCACCATTCCTGCGAATTGCTCTAAGAGATTTTGACTCATATTGACATCAATTTTTTCCATAAGATCAAAAATATCTAAATAGTGAGCATAGAAAGTAGAGCGATTAATCCCTGCTTTTTCACAGAGTTCTTTAACTGAAATTTGGCGGAGTTCACGGCCTTCAAGTAATTCAATTAATGATTGTTGAATTAATAGTTCAGTATCTTTAAAACGTTTATTATTTTTTCGGTTCATCTTTCCTCCTTGAACATTATTCCAACAGATGTTTGATTATTGACGGTTGATGGAGTAATTGTAAAGCTAGATAATTAATTTAGCAAGTTATGCTGTATAGGCCTAAACCGAAAATAATCAGGGAGATGAGAAGCTGATGTCAACAGTACAGGGTAAATTAAATGGAAAAGTAGTATTAATTACAGGAGCCGGCAGCGGGATGGGGTATGCCACGACTAAGTTATTCGTAGAAGAAGGGGCTAAGGTTGTGGCTGTGGATTATTCCGAAGAAGCAATTAAACAGTGGGATAACACAGAGAATGTAATTGCTCTAGTTGGGGATGTTACAGAATTGGAAGATATAGACCGAATGGTTGGTGAGGCCGAACAACAATTTGGTAGACTCGATTGTGTATGTAATATTGCAGGCATCAATGATCTTAGCTATCCTCTGGATGCTACGGATGACGAACGTTGGGACAGAGTCATGGATATTGATCTAAAAGCACCGTTTCGTATTTGCCGAAAAGCTGTGCCTGTTATGATTAAATCAGGTGGGGGCAGTATTGTTAATATTGGCTCCTACGCTTCCGAAAGAGGGAACCATGGCCCTAGCTATACAGCGGCAAAGGCCGGACTCACTGGATTGACCAAAAGTATAGCAGTCGGGTATGGAAAAGAAGGCATTCGCTGCAATATCATTAATCCTGGGGGAACCAACACCAATATCCATAAGAATTCGGGAGGAGCATATCATCCTGCTGGACAAGCATTATCCAAAATTGTGGCAAGCTTCCCTGTGAATAGTTATGGACAACCAGAGGACATTGCAAAGGCTTGTCTGTTCCTCTGTAGTGATGATGCTAAGCAAATAAATGGGGCTGTCCTTGCAGTTGATGGTGGAATGGCTTGCTGTTAAATTATGCCTAAAAAAGAAAGGCTAATTTATAATTAAATACACTAAGGGTTCCAACTTTTGAGTTGGAGCCCTTGTTTATTTTTGTTTTGTTTTATATTCAATTCGAAAGCCTTCAATTTTTTGATAAAGTTGACTTAGCAGAACGGAAGAATATTTTATTAGTCTCCAAAGCTTTCCTGACCATAAGCAGCTAGTTCCAATAATTAGTGTTCCCATGAACATCGTTGCGCTCTGGAATACAGCTGATTGCGGCACAGGCACTGAGTCAAATATACCCATGTTAATTTGCTTAATCATAATAATCACCAGACAAACGGTCATATAAATAAGACGAAATACTTTTCGGGTTGTATACAGCATCGTTCTGCGGGCAGCATAGATGTTTTTTTTCCTTAGTATCATGACTTGAAAAATAAATGTGAGCAGATAACTTAGGGTGGCTGCACCAATTACTTTGGTCAAAGGATCTGTATATCCCAAATCCATATCTTTATTCCAATTATGATGAAAGAGAATGATAAAGCTATTCATACCAATGATGCCAATGTAAGTAATATCCCAGAGGAATAAGTATTTTTCATTTTGCTTAGCTTTAGATAGAAATTCTTTAATGTAATTCATAAGCATCATTTTATCCAAAATATCGAGAATAGATCGTTAAATGAGAAGTCATTAAGTAAGAGAGCAACCATCAAACCTGCACAACCTACGATCATACAAAAAGTTCCTATGAGAAAACTAACCTTAATAGTTCTTCTAAACGATTTTTTTGCATTATACAGTAAATTGCGGACGAAGCTTATTATTGTGACTGCTAGAGTAACAAAGAGGATTGCAATGGCAGTAGCAGTTAATATTCCTCCAAATAAAGCCGAAACAAATGGAATTGACCATGTATTAAGAGTTACTGCAGTTACTGTGCCGCGAATAACCACAAGCACGGATACAATAGCTAAAATGGTGCAAGCAAATGCCATCCCGACAAGAAATAGTGAGATGAACAATTTAATCATGTAGATAATAACCTTGGTTAGACTGCCTTCAAAATAATCAGTCTCATCCTGCTGTTCAAAATTAGGCTCATAAAATGAGTCATGATTAGTATTACTTCTTTGATTGATTCTGATAGCACGCTGTTCATGTAATCTATGAATATTATTTATCCCTCGGATTAAATGTTCACCATCTGCAATCCTAGCAGGGTTGGGTAAACCGGCGATAGCACCGAGTAAGCTATATCCCCAGAACATAGATAATGCAAATGTGCTTAGGACAAAGACCATATTGTCTGAGGGGATTGGAAGAAGTTTCATGGCGTTGAGGAAAATCAATAATAAATTCAACCATAAAGTTCTTATTAAGTAACCTTTGCTTTCCTGGCGATCTCCTGTCAAATATGCAATAGCCAATCCAGGTAACAAAAAGTGGGCAATAATGTTTGTCGTTTTTGCAGGCATGGTGGGTTCCTCCTAATACTTTTTAATTGAAGCAAAACCATAATATCCGGAATTTGTTTTAAGTTTGGTTGGCTTTTGTTAAAGATTTATTAATATAAAAAAAGACCGGCGATAAGCCGATCTGTTCGTTAATGTGTTCTGACTAACGGAAGAATCACGGTAAAAGTAGTGCCAGCTCTGCGTTTAGTAACTACGGATATCTTACCATTCATTTTATCAAGCACTCGCTTAACCATGGCAAGCCCCAAACCGTTACCCTCACCAGAATGTGAAGTATCCCCTTGATAAAACTTGTCAAATATGTGCCGGGTAGTTTCCTCATCCATTCCACATCCGGTGTCCTCAACAGAGATTGAGACATTCTTTTCAAGCTGCTTTAATGTCACTTTTATTGTCCCACCATGATCCGTAAATTTAAGCGCATTAGAGAATAAATTGTTCCAGACGATTTCAAGTAAAGAGGGGTCGCTAGAAATGATAACTTCTTCCGAATCGCTTTCAAAGATGAATTCAATCTCTTTCTTTTCCCACAATTCTTCAAAAGCTAAGGCACAGTAACGTAACTGTTCACATAAGTCATATGTCTCAGGGAGTGGTAAGATTTCCTGATTTTCTAATTTGTTTAACTTCAAAATGTTTGTAACCAATAAGGATAATCTTTGTGAGGCAGAGATAATAACATCTACATATTCTTCTTGAGTCTCTGATGTGAGTTTTCTATTTTTAAGTGCTGTTGCGTAGCTTTGAATTGTATTTAGCGGTGTTTTAATTTCATGGGAGACATTGGCGACAAAATCACTTTTCATTGTTTCTATACCAGCTAGCTCCTGAGCCATTTTATTAAAGTCATTGATAAGAGGCTCCATAGGACTATTTTTCCCGCTGTGTTCAACTCGAGCAGTAAAGTCACCCTCTGTTATGCGTCGGGCGGCTTCTGCAATTTTTTGGATCGGACGGCCATAACTCATTTTTTTTGAAAAAGTAAGCACTATGAGAACCACAAGGTTTGTAACCATAAGGTTTCCAAACAGTGCTAAGGGTAAGATAAAGGAATCATCTCTTCCACTTTTAGTATATTGCAAGAAAACATAGCTGTAACTGCTCGTTACAGCTAGCATTATAAGAAACAGTTGAACATAATTTTTAAACGAAATAAAGGATGCTGTATTATTTTTTTCTTTGGCTTCTCTCATTTAATCACCGCTTTATAGCCGAGGCCCCGTACTGTAACAATCTCAAAGTCGTTACATTCAGATAATTTCTCCCGGAGTTTTGTAATATGCACATCGACTACACGAGGGCCTGTCTCTGTATCGATCCCCCAAAATTCAGACATAAGCTGTGCACGTGTAAAAGTTTTCTTTGGGTAGGATAATAATTTAAAAAGAATGCTAAATTCCCGATATGTGAGGGATACCTCATGACTATTTAAATAAGCAGCACGTTCCTCCAGGTTCAAAGTAAGGCTGCCAACTACGATCTTTTTTTCATTGGCAATAGATGAGCGGCGCATCAAAGCATTAATTCGAAGAATCATTTCATCTAACTCAATGGGTTTAACCATGTAGTCATCTATACCCAGTCGAAATCCCTTTTGTTTAGAGGACATGTCGTCACGTGAGGTCATAAAGAGAATAGGTATATCTTGGTCAGTTCCTCTTATAGTCTTTGCAAATTCAAAACCGTCAATTCCAGGCATCATAATATCAGAAATGATTAGATCAAAAGACATTGTGTACATCAGATCGTAAGCCAATTGAGGATTCTTGCAACCTGTTGCCATAAAACCATTATCATTCAAATGTGTACAAACCAGACGGTTAAATTCCAAATCGTCTTCAACAACTAGAATATTGGTCAAAGTTATACCCCCTTATCAAGCATATTTTTGATCGTAACATATTTATATTTAACTTTTGTTAATCTCCCCAATCTTACAACTGAGCTTAATAATTCTTTAACAGGAGACTAACAACTGTACAATATTTAATATTCATAATGATGTTGCTTCCCAGAAATATATTGTGAAGACAACAGGAGAGTTCCAAAGGGAGAAAACGATGGATAAATTAATTAATGTTTTAAAGAAGCATACGGTGTATTCCTTAAGATTTAAACTGATATTTCCATTAATAATTGTACAGATTCTTAGTACAAATATCGGTCAAGTTGTAAATTTCTTTATGGAGAAAGGAAAACAAGTAATAGAAACAGTAGGAGTAAACACGGAGTACATGGACAATATTGGATTTCGTGTTTCATCTGGTTTAAGCATTTTAATTTCGGTACTTATCCTTATTTTTCTGTATCAAAAATTAATTTTTAAACGACTTAAAAAAGTCCTTATCTACTCAGAGAGACTGGGTGAAGGGGATTTAACGAGTGAGCTGAATTTTAAGGGAAACGATGATATTAGCAGGTTAGGCAAATCACTAGACAAAAGTACCGAAAAGATAAAGAAACTAATTGAAAATATTTCTAATATTTCTACAAATCTAAATTGTGCCAGCGATGGTCTTGTAGAGGCCACTGATAATTCTGTAGGAAGCATTAACAGTATACACAAAAAATCCTCTACTCTATCAGTTGATGCTTCTCAAATGTTTGATGCGACAAAGAAAGCGAATGTTTCTGTAAAAGAAATCAATAGCACTAGTGAATTTCTGAAAAACAAAGTTGAATTATCTCTTGAAAATTCAAATGATATGAAAGCTAGAGCTGCTCAAATGGAGCACAAAGCAACAAAATCACTTGAGTATGCCAACTTAACGTATATCGAAAAACAGGATAATTTAATGAGAGCCCTTGAGGCAGGAAAAATTGTAGATGAAATTATAGTTATTTCTGAGAGTATAAAAGAGATTTCGTCACAGACTAACTTACTTGCGTTAAATGCTTCTATAGAGGCTGCAAGAGCGGGTGTACATGGAAAGGGATTTGAGGTTGTGGCAGAGGAGGTAAGGAAGCTGGCAGGGAAATCGACGGAGGCTATCCTCGATGTAGATTATCTAGTAGTTCAAATCAAGTCTGTATTTAATAATTTGGCCAGTAGCTCTCAAGATATCCTTAATTATATTGATAAAAATATTAGGGAAGACTACGAATTGTTAGTTCAGACGGGGAGACAATACCAAGAGGATGCAATGCTCATCAATACCCTGTCAGAGGAAGTTAGTACAGCTACTAATGCGGTAACTGGAGCCATTATAGAAATCAATCAGGTTTTGGTTACTGTTACTGACATCTCATCTAAAACATTGAATTATACAAATGAGATTAGCTCTAGTTTATCAAATATTAGTACGGTCATGAATAATACTAATGACTCTATGGCAAGACAATCGGAATTATCGAATGACTTAATGACATCCATTCAACGATTTAAGTGGTGATCTGATTAATAAAAATAATAATTATTGAAACTAGGAGGTAACATCTAATGACTCATCTTTCTGTGGTTGTGCCAATTTTTAACGAAGAAGACAATATAATAGACTTATACTTTAATATTATTGGAGCTATGAAGGATAAGCTCAACGATTATGAAATAGTTTTTGTAGATGACGGTAGTCGCGATCAAAGTGCTCGGTTGCTGAATGAAATTGCACAGGGTAACTCGTTAGTAAAGGTAATTCATTTGGAACAAAGGTATGGAATGACTGCTGCAATATGGGCGGGAATTCAGCATTCTGAAGGTGAACTTATTGCTTTGATGGACGCCGGTCTGCAGGCAGATCCGAGGGACATCTTCAGTTTAATGCCTTTCATTGATAAAATTGATTTTGTGAACGGAAGGTGGAAAGATAGCAAGGAATCATGGGTCAACAAAACAGCTTATCAAACCGGAAATCGCATTCGAACCTGGATATCCGGGGATAAATTCCATGACGCAACCTGTCCGCTGAAGTTGTTTAAGCGAGAGGTGGCTGAGAGCATGTACTTTTTTAAAGGGATGCATCGATTCTTACCCACACTTGCCCGAATGAGTGGCTATTCGGTGATTGAAGTGTCCGTTACGCACCAAAAGCGAAAGTACGGCTCTCCAAGGATAGGATTATTTTATAAGATCGGCGGGGGGATAATGGATGCTTTCATAGTTAACCGGCTAAGAAAGAGAGTAATACGGTATCGAATTAAAGAAAGATTGAATGTATTTTGACTTAAATAAAACGCCACTACTGATATGGGTGATGAACTCATTCAGTTATGATGCTTTTTACTACCTTTGAATGTTATAACTGATTCCAAAAGGACTAAGACTTAAGATTGCAATTCAAAGCTAACATTAACTGTCGTTGGGTAACATCGCCTACGAAGCGGGTCTTGCTACCCATCATGAAGAGGCCTTTTAGTAGACAGAATAAGTTTATCCGGTCTGAGCTCCTTCCACACTTTTTCGGAATGCTAATGCAGCTCTTCTGGCGGGGATGGGTTCAAAACCGGCACAAAACGGTCCATAAACATCCATAGACTCTTCATTTGGACTAACATTATTAATCCGGATTCCTCTAGGCAACTCGATAGCCGCAGACTGTACAAACGCTTTAATTGCCCTCCAGCCATTGTTAAAGAAATACCTCCTATAATAGGGTGATCCATAAAAATACCTGTTATTAGTGTAAAGCTCCCGCGATCCTGAACATGGCCTAACCCAAGTAATACCAGGTTAATTTGCCCTTTCATCTTACCTAAAATAGCAATTTCGTTATTCTCAGGCGATAACTCCTGGATGGGGCCAAAGTAAGCTTGCCCAGCCGTAAAAACCACTGCATCTACTATACCTTCAGCGTTATACATGTCGATATAAATTGATTTTGCTGATCTTGAACTTTTGTTTTCATAATGGAAAATTGGATGATTAGAAAGGGACAACCACAGTGGAAAATAGAGCAAAGACGATTAAAAGAAGGACGGGGACAAGGTCATTTTGCAGACTACGGTAGCGTCAAGAAGTTTGTGTAAGAGAGTAGAAGTACCCCCGGGTTACGGGTTGGGGGTGCAGGTGTTTCTGGGGGGCGGGGGAACCCCAATGTTGTCAGGTTAAGCATTTATAGCCCCCGCCTTTTGGTTTTTGTGAATTTATTAGCTCTTGTCTGCTTATCTCGCATGAAAGAGCGGCCTTTGACGACTGGAACGATATAGCGCTGAAGCTCTTCCAGAAAGTGATCCTGCAGAGACTCCCTCTTTCCATCATCCTCTTCTAATGCCATTTCAATGAGCCGGTTACGCAGTTTGCCGACCAAGATATTTCGGTTAATTCGGTATTCAGTGTACTTCAGTTCCTTCGTTCGTTGGCTTACATTCATTTGTTCCTCAGCCTCATTTTCCAATACGGAAGCCATGTTACTTAGTAGTACTGTAGCGTAAAAGTCCTGCTCAATAAGTTGGGTTTTTTGTCCTGAAAAGTTCTCAATCTCAAACTTCTGTTTCAAATCATCGAAACGTGTTTCAATCCCCCATCTTTTGAAATAAAGCGGTTTGCACGCTTCGTAATTCAGTTCATCTGCGCTGACATTCGTCAGCAGAATTTCCGTCTCGCCGGTGGAAAGTTCTACTTTTAAGACTCGAATGTGAATCATTGTTCCTGGCAAAATTATTGTTCCTTGCCTCTTGAGTTCGTAGGCTCTGGATTTCGTAATTTCAATCGTCACGTTTTCATCCGGCTGAGTGGTATTCATGATCTCTTTGTAGAATGAACCTTTAGCTCGCATCAAATAAGCGATTCCCTTCTCTTGCAAGTACAACAAAAAGTCTGCAGACGGATAGCCACGATCAAACAGGATCAAATTCCGAATGGATGAGGTTTTCAGTTGTAGAAAATGTTCAATATTGCGCTTCGCTAGATCGCGTTCATTATCGTCATAGCGGCTCAGACAGGTACTTACAACCAACTTGTTCTCTACATCGTATAGGTGGGAGGAAAGGGCTCTGGCGATCCGAAACCCTATCTTGTATGTTGTCGTGAATCCATATACACTCCGGGTTTCCGATGTATTGGGTAGTTCCATTACACTGTCGTCCATCGCCAGTAGGCGAAAGCCGTGGTACGTTTTGAATTCTTCCTCTTCGTAAAAAGCTTGAACTAGTTCGTCATTAAGCATCGTAAACGCGGTAGGGGGGTCCACTGCCTTTTTCTTAAATTTCTCATCGTACGTTCTTCTCATTTCTCCCATAGAAAAATCCCCTCCATAGTAGACAGATTAATCGGCTTGCTTTTATCTGTCTACTATAGGGGGATCATATCATAAACTGCTCTGCTTTTTATTAACTTGCTAACCATTAAATTGTTTTGATTTAATTATGCAGGTGCGGAGGAACTAATGATGGTGCGAACGGCATTTTTCCAACCGGTATAATAGCTTTCTCGAGTATCTTCAGCCATTTTCGGCTGGAAGGTCTCATAGAGATCTTCATTGAGCGCAATATGATCTAGTTTCATCCAAAAACCGGTTGCTAATCCGCCCAGGTACACGGATCCTAGAGCAGATAATTCAGGGCAGTTGGAACGCGTTACAGATCTGTTTAGAATGTCTGCTTGGAATTGCATTAACCAAGGATTAGATGATGCTCCTCCATCAGTACGCAATTCTTTTAGAGGAAAAGTTGTTCGTTCTTGCATAAATTCAACTGCATCACGTACTTGATAAGCGATGCTTTCAATGGCTGCACGTACGATGTGGGCTTTGCGAGTTCCACGATTCATACCGGTAATAGCTGCTTGAGCAGAAGGATCCCAGTAGGGAACTCCTAGGCCAACAAATGCAGGAATCAAATATACACCTTCGTTAGACGGGAGCTCATCAATTAAAACCTGCATTTCGTCGAAGGTAGAAAATAGCTCTAGATTGTCTCTGGTCCACTTTATGCTATCACCAGAAGAACGAATGACTGCCTCAAGTGCATAGGTTATTTTTCCACCAGCACCCCATGCGATTGCTGTGACTAGGCCTGGTCCGCCATTAACAGGTTTTTCACCGACATTCATCAACACCGAAGTGCCAGTACCATACGTGGCTTTCACTGTCCCCGGTTCAAAGCAAAGATGGCCAAACAATGCTCCTTGTGAGTCACCAATGATACCGGCAATTGGAACGGGTGTCGAAAAGAGCTTATCAACTGCTGTATATCCTACGACTGCATCCGAAGCTTTTACTTCAGGGAGAATTGAGGTTGGAACCCCAAACAGATCTGCCATTTCTTCGTCCCATTGTAAAGAATGAATGTTAAACAGGGATGTTCTGCTGGCATTTGTGTAATCTGACACATGAGTTAATCCACCAGTCAGTTTCCATACCAGCCAGCTATCAATCGTCCCCGCAAGTAGGCTACTCTCGTTTAGCAAACGGGGAGCTTCATCTGTATGGTCAATAATCCATTTGAATTTGGAAGCTGAAAAATATGGGTCCAATAACAGCCCTGTCTTAGAGCGTACATTTTCCTCAAAACCACAATCTTTCAGGTTCTGGCACACCTCTGCGGTTCTTTGGCATTGCCACACAATGGCGTTATAAACTGGTTTTCCGGTCTTTTTGTCCCACATTACAGCTGTTTCACGCTGATTCGTAATGGTCAAGGCCGCAAGATCTTCAGCAGATACATTGGACTGCTCCAGAACTTTGGCTATACAGGTTAATACATTCTCATAAATCTCTAACGGATCATGTTCTACCCATCCAGGTCGAGGATAGTACTGTCTATGTTCCATGGAAGAGCGCTCTATTATAGCCCCTTGATGATCGACTAATAAAACTTTTGTACCCGATGTGCTTTGATCGACAGTTAGTATATAATTTTTCTTTGTTCCCATTCGCTTCACCTTATCTCGTACGGATCAATTCCATTGCAATTTGCTTGATGTTCTCTCCTGTAATACCGTAGTGATTGAACACTTCTGCCGTTTTGCCGGCTATTGCTGGTTCATCTGGGATACCGAGCACTCTCATAAGTACCGGATGATTTTGCACCACGACCTCAGCTACAGCTGCACCAAGTCCACCATGGATACTGTGCTCTTCAACAGTAATGATTGCTTTAGTTTCTTTCGCTGCTGCGAGAATTGCTTCTTCATCAAGTGGCTTGATGGTATGCATATTGAGGACCCGACAGGAAACACCATCTACAGCCAAGGCATTAGCTGCATCCATGGCAATACGAACAGTTTCACCTGCTGCGATAATAGTAATATCTTTTCCATCCTTCATTGTTACAGCTTTTCCAATTTCAAACGGATAGTTATCACTATCATAAACATCTTCAACGGCGTTTCGACCGATTCGGACATAGACACCACCGTCATATTTCACTAAGGCCTCTGTCAACTTTCTGGTTTCATGCCGGTCAGCGGGAAGCACAATGGCTAGTCCTGGAATTGCACGGGCAACCGCGATATCCTGAACAGAGTGATGAGACATGCCAAGTGCCCCATAGCTAACTCCGCCACTAATACCAATGAGCTTAACGTTAGTACGAGAATAAGCAACATCCACTTTAATCTGTTCAATACTACGCATGCTCAAGAAGCAGGCTGGAGAAGTAACAAAAGTCTTTTTGCCGCTGTGGGCTAACCCAGCTGCCATACCAACAATATTCTGCTCTGCAATTCCAACTTCAACGAACTGTTCGGGATAGGTGTTAGCAAAAGGTCCCATAGCAGCTGAACCACGGGAGTCACTTGCCAGAACCATAATATCGCGATCTTCTTTAGCTAGTTCCAGGAGCGTCTCACAAATTACTTGACGATTCGGAATTGTGTTCATTATTGATGCACCTCTCCATTCCGTTGTAATTCATTAATTTGTGCCTGCAGTTCAGATAGTGCTAATTGAAGCTGCTCATCACTTGGTACATGATGATGCCATGCTGGAACATTCTCAGCAAAAGAAACACCTTTTCCTTTAACTGTGTTAGCCATGATAAGAGTCGGTTTACCTGTTACTTCTGGAACCGCTCGGAAGGTGTGAATTAGTTGCTCCATGTCATTGCCATCAATGGATACAACATGCCAGCCAAAAGCGCTCCACTTTTCCTCCAGTGGCTCAAGTCCCATGACTTCTTCAGTAGAACCGCTGATTTGCAGACGATTGCGGTCAATGATGCCAATCAGGTTATCCAGTTTATAATGAGCACCAGCCATAGCAGCTTCCCAGTTCGAGCCTTCGGCCTGTTCGCCATCGCCCATCAAACAGAATACACGGTAGGGTCGTCCGTCTCTTTTAGCGGCAAGTGCCATACCGACCGAGATTGGCAAGCCATGGCCTAATGCACCGGTATTCATTTCGATTCCAGGGACTTTGTTGTTAGGATGACCAATAAGCCGGGTACCAAATTGGCTGTACGTAAGAAGCTCTTCCTTAGGGAAAAAGCCGCGGTCAGCAAGGATACACCATAGTGATTCTACAGAATGTCCTTTACTGGCGATAAAACGGTCACGATTTTCGAGTCTAGGGTTAGTAGGATCAAGATTCATTATTTCAAAGTATAAGGCAGTCAAAATATCTGTGTTGCTAAGCGATCCTCCGGTGTGACCTGTTTTGGCTCGATGAATAATTGTGAGAAGGTCCATACGGATTTGTGCAGCTTTAATTTTCAACTCTTGAATGTCCATTTTTCTCCTCCTTAGAAATACCCGTGGTCTATTTTGTCAGATAAGTGTTCCAGCAGGTTTCTTTTGAGCAAGATCTGAACCGCGAAGCCAGCGCTGAATTTCTTGTTCCGTTGGATCAACAGGATCAGCCTTGAGACCAGGAATGTAGTTGCATGCTTCATAAATAGCAGGAATGACATTTGCATGGATACCGACAGAATGGTGTACGTAAGGTCCTTTGACCAGCTTTTCTTCCCATAGAGGCCAATCATTAACTTCTACCCATACATAAGAACCGCGCGTATAAGGACCTGGAATTCCTTTGGCTTTACCCAGGAAAATTGAGTAATCACCATGATCTCCATCAAAACGTGCAATAGTCATTCCACCACCACGAATTTCTCCTTCATGGGTACCTGGAGCATGGTCATCAAATAAGAAGTGCTTTCTAAGCTTAGGTTTGTTCTCCACAGAAAGTGATACTGGGAAGTTTCCGCAGTGGAATAACAGTTCCCCATTTTCGTTCTCTGGGTGTCGGACAGTAATATCAGCAAAGAAAGTAGGTGCTGTATTCATCGAAGCTGCTTGCACCATGACCGAAGTGATAGCACCATGGATATCTGTCTCGCAGGTAACTGGAATTTGTTCGTCGGTTAAAATTGCATTAGCTAAACAAGGCATGATTCCCATAGCATCTTGTAACGAGGACCAACATTGAATTGCAATTGCACTGCTACCTGTTTCACGAGCGAACGATTTCATGGCAACCTTCAGCGCTGCGATACGCCGAATATCGTCTTCAGTTACTTCGCTGTAATCCAATTTTTCCTTAATATAATCAATGGCTTCTTGCAACTCTGAGCTACTACCTGCAGCGATTTTCTTACTGCGCAACTGAATATCAATCAGTGTAATCGGATGAATCTCAATACCGAATCGTTCCAATAGTTCCCCTTCATTGCACATCATTGTCCAAAATGAAGAAGGGCGAGGGCCGATTTGTAGAATACGAAGACTTTTGAATTGACGCACTACATTAGCAGCAGCAATGAAATTGGTAAAACCACGTTCAAATACCGGATCTGTTACCCAACTATTAGTAACATATGTGAAAGGAACATTAAAACGGCGTAATACCTTTCCTGTAGCAAAAATACCGCATTGAGTGTCACGTAAACGCATACCGTCAGCTAATGGAGCCTCATCTCGCGGACCCCATAATAAGACGGGTTTTCCCAAGGCCTTACCGACACGGGCCACAGTATCTTCTGTTCCAAAATTACAATGAGGGAAAAATACAGCATCTACCTCTTCTTCTTTAAATCGTTTAGTAATTTGATCTGCGTTGATATGGTCATCGTATAGAAGTCCCTCTTCGTTGAGGCCTTCTAAATCCACAATATCGATATCCATACCAAAGCTTTCGATTTGCTTACGGATTTCCACCTTGTACTTTAAGGCGTCTTCAGCGCTGAATGTGAAGCGGCGAGTAGGGGCATAACCTAGCTTTAGTTTCTTCACTTTTTACATCTCCTCTAGAAAGTAAAATTCATTGATAAACTTAACTTAAATAAACTAAAATAAATTTTTGTGAGGAGAATGGTTTTCCATCACAACCCCATGTTATCATCAGGTAAAATAAGAGTCAATCTTAATTTAAGTTGAAATTAACTAAAATTGTGAGATAATAAGCTGTTAATTTATATAAAATAACGATTGAATTTAATGTTATTGCTCATTGGTATTCCGCACAAAGAAAGCAAACAAAAATCTTGCTTTCTTTCTCTAAAATGTATGTGGAGTTAAGTTTACTTAATAAACTTTTGTTTATAATAGTGCTATAATTTAAACAGTTTGAATCAGGAGTGATATTCATGAAAATAGACGATATTGCCAGACTTGCAGGAGTCTCTAAAGCAGCCGTTTCACTTGCTATGAATAATAAAGCTGGAGTTAGTGAAAAGACGCGCCGGCATATTCTGGAAATTTCTCGAGCGAATGGTTATACCCCGCGAACAGGTAAAACCAATAAAATACCCTTGAAAAATAGTTCGATTTTAAGGTTTGTTGTTTGTAAAAACGTTGATATTATTACAGAACATTATGATTCCTTACCTTTTTTTAATGAACTTATCCATCATTTGACTGCTTACACGAGTGAGCAAGGTCATACCTTAATTATTTCTTCGATTCCTATTCAGAATATAAAAGATGGGATATTAGCACTCGAAGATGAGCAACCTTCCGCAGGGATTTTAATGCTCGGTACTAATTTGTCTGCTCAAAATATAGAATCTATTCTTTCTGTTCACCAAAATATTGTGTTTTTAGATACCTTTTTTGAACATATTGATGCTAGTTTTGTAGCAATTAATAACTACCTTGGTGGATATCAAGCTGGAGAGTATCTGCTGTCGTTAGGGTATCAAAGCATCGGGTATGTTGAGTCTAATGTTCGCATACTTAATTTTAATAAGCGGAAGGAAGGCTTTTTAGCAGCTTTGAGAAAGAAAAATATAGAAATTGAACCGGAAAACATCTTTATGATGAGTCCTATGTCTGTTGTAACGCAAGAACGGTTCAGAAATGCTATCCAAGAAACTAAACAACTACCAACTGTTATCTTTTGTGAAAATGACTATATGGCTATAAGTGCTATTAAAACTTTTCAAGAATTTGATATTAAAGTTCCTAATCAGATTGCTGTAATGGGGTTTGATAATATTTTAGAAGCCAAGGTCATCAGTCCGGAGTTAACGACCATTCATGTGAAAAAAGATTTGATGGCGATAACAGCCCTGGACATGTTACTTAATAAAATTAATACTCAAGAAAATCAGTATGTTCAGCTTCTTGTCAATACAGAAGTGGTAGAACGTAAATCATGCCGTACTTTAGAGGAGTGAACTAGGAGAAATCCTTGTTCCTTAAAATTATTGTAATGTACAGAAGAATTAGGCCAGGCGTGGATTGAGTTCCTTTTCTCACAGTGAGAGAGGCGAGCAGACACGTCTTTTGGCGTATTTAGAAATGAATTACTATTTTTAAAATCAGTTTTGAAGATTCCTATACTCGCCTGGTGTTATTCCAGTTATTTTCTTAAATACCGTTTGAAAATAATTTTGAGAGGAATAGCTTAATTGAGTTACTATCTGTATTTGTTGTTGCAAGCAGCCTTTTGGACTCTAGAATTTTTACTTCATTTACGTACTGGATAATCGTCTTTCCTATCTCTTGCTTAAAATGCCTACAGATGTAAGAACAATTCATATCAAGTTGTTCTGCTAAGTTTAATCCTCCTTTCATAGCAAATCTGGAGACAACTCCTGATGAGAAAATGAAAATGTTTTTAAATGAGCGGACTGCATCCGAAGTGACTATTGGAAAAGCGTGTACTCGAGTTTGGATATTATCCAAAAGCGATTCCAACATTTCAGGCATGCCGTCTTCCACATAAGATAACATTTCTTTTTCTCATAAATTATTGACATGCTCCATAAATGTAAGTTCAAATTCTTCATTTGACTGGATAGGACTGCTGCCTTGATACGGAATATATATTGCTTCCACATCTGTTATGCTATTAGTAGAATAATCAAGAAAAAACAAGATGTCACAGAACTGGCCGATGTCACAGTTAAGAAATTTATTAAGCCAGCGCATAAATTCGTTTGTTCAAGTTACTGGTTGTTGCAGTTCGATTAAAATGTTTTGTGCTTGCTTTCGAGTACAATCAAAAAAATTTGCAGGCCCGAGAACGAGGTGTTCGTCTACGCCTTGTAATCTAATTAGTCAGTAATAAAAGAAGTCATGTGAAATAGTAAAGTACACCCGGTGGGGTGTTTTTTTTCGTTAGGCAAGACATGAATTGCGGGGTTTGGTAGAAAAACATTGGATCCATAGTGCTGTACAAATCCTGAGTGTTCAAAGTGCTGCAGAGGAATCTTGATGGTTTTCTGAAAGCGAATAAGTAGCTCATTATTAATCATATTCAAAGTGGTAATTTTGAATGGAAAATGATCGTTGTTGAATCCTTAATGGATGAGAGCGCATTTTCGTGGCAAGCAGATTGGTATCGTAACAAGGTTCATGAATCAATGGGAGATCAACTTCATGATCGCTTTCGGTTATGGTATGTTGAACACTCACTCCATCATGATGCAAAAAAGGGAATGGATAATATTCATGATGTCAGCTACGTGAGTGTTCTGCATCAAGAATTACGGGATTTAAGCCTTTGGGTAGAAGAAGGAACAATTCCGCCATCCAGCACTAAATATTAAGTTGTAGATAATCACGTCATTGTACCACACGAAGCTAATGTGCGTGGTGGGATTCAACAAGTGGGAGAGACTGTCCTATTCGAGGCCTTTATTGATTTGCCACAAGATACAGGGGGAAATGTGTCTGCAAAATGGGATTTCTATGGAGAGGGCACATTCCCATTAGAGTCTCTACTTTCTATCCAATAAACGATAATGATTTGACTTGGACGACTGAGATTTCTAATTCTTTCTCAAACCCAGGCACTTACTTTCCAATGGTTCGAGTTTCTTCAAACCGCAAGGGGAAAAAAGATGATTTATACACACAAGTCATAAATATCTGCCGAGTCCGTGTAGTTGTGAAATGAAGAAAACTGAATTCGCTTGTCATTCATAAGAGGGGATGGTGAAGGATCATGGTTACTTCAAATGAAATGATTACTGAAACTGCTGATGATTTTGAAGAACCAAAATTAAAGCTGCGAGAGAAAATGGCTTTAGTGTTAGGGAACGCACCAAACACTTTTCATTATCAGATGATTCAAACTTACTTACTCTTCGATAGTAATAGGTTATGTTCCAGAAATTGAACAAAGTAATACTACCCTGTTTGGATTGAAGATAATCCTATTCATTGTTCCTGCGGTACTTGGTTCATTAGGGTTGTCAATATTTTGGTTTGATCTTACGGAAGATAAACACAAAAGATGATTGCTAAAGATCTTGCAGATCGGGGAATGAAATGAAATTGTTTCAATTGATATTATTTACACGACAATAATGAAATCACTTTTTATATCCATATTTAGAAATGCAGATATTGTAGGAAAGGCGATTAAAAATCAGAGATTAACTAAGGGATTTGTAGTTTTTTTAAGTACAATTCGACGGGCGATTCTTGTATATTCAGTATCAATATATAAAAAGGAGGAGAAGAGATCGGGGTAAGAAGTGCATGAACGATTGCGTATTGGTCGTCCAGACGAAAATACACCAGTTGTATCTGAAGGCGCTGAAGCTATTATCCGAGAAGCGCTTTCAGACGACCCGCATCGACTATTCGTCGTCTTCCTAGGACCGTTAACCGATTTGGCTGCATCATATCTTATGGAACCGAAGATTGAGGACCGATTGACTGCAATTTAGATCGGTGGAGGAACCTATCCACACGGAGAGGTAGAATTTAATCTTATGAACGATATCCATGCGGCTAATGTGGTCATGAACTCCCGTATTCCCCTCTGGCAGGTGCCATGAAATGTGTATGGCATGATGCGGGTAAGCTTAGCTGAGCTGGAGTGCAGGGTAAAACCACACGGAGAAATCGGGAAATATTTGTTCGAGCAATTGATTCAGTTTAACGATGAGAATGCGGATGGGTGGCCATGGGGAGAATCGTGGAGCTTGGGAGACTCGCCAGAAATTTGTCTAATTCTGGATGATCACGAATTCGGATATGAAATGAAACCGGCACCGCGTATTACCGCTGACATGCACTTCATTCATCATCAGAAGGAACGGATGATCCGAGTATATCATCATGTGGACGCTAGATATACTCTAGAGGATATGTACGCCAAGTTGGAGTTGTTCACAAAGAAGCGGTAACAATTACAAGGAGGATAGGGCATGAAATATTCACAAAAGGTAGAGCAATGGGGGATTTTTGAACTCGAGCTGAATGCTTCGGAGATTGTAGGTAATCCTTTTCGAGATGTTTGGGTTCAAGCGACCTTCAAAATAGGCGATGAATATAAACGCGTCTATGGTTTCTATGACGGTGAATCGGTATGGAGAATCCGTTTCATGCCGGAACAAATCGGTGACCACCATTTTCAGGTCACGTCTAATATGGATGCTTTCAACGGCCTAACAGGGGACTTTGTTTCTACTGTGCCTACATTGGGTAGCCATGGACCCGTTCGAGTAGCTGGGACACATTTTAACTATGCGGATGGAACGCCATTTTTCGTTATGGGAACCACTGCTTATGCATGGACCTACCGCCCTGAAGAAATTAGAAAGCAAACTCTCGATTCGTTTTCCGAAAACGGTTTCAATAAAATCAGAATGCTCGTCTTTCCAAAGTATTACCGGGGGATGGTGAATGACGTCAATGTTGACTACGATCCACCAGTATTCCCATTCGTCGGACAACCGAACGAATTTGATTTTCAGACTCTGATCCCCGAGTACTTCCGGAACTATGAGGAACGAGTGAAGGATCTAATGAAGCTAGGCATTGAAGCAGATGTCATCTTGTTTCATCCGTACGATAATTGGGGCATCGATTCCCTTATGCAGCAGGCTGATGATCTCTTATATGTCAACTATATGATCTCCAGACTGGCAGCTTATCGCAACGTATGGTGGTCACTTGCAAATGAATTCGATATCTCGAGCACTCCTGAAGGAATGTTCTGCGCTAGAACAGATCGGAAAGATTGGGATCTTATTGGTGCCACTATTAAGGCTAACGATCCTCATGGGCACCCGATTTCCGTTCATAATCTACCAATGCGATACATTTATCCTGACCGGGACTGGCTGAGCCATGTATCAATCCAACATCCCGACACCTATACGCTCATTGCGGAACTGAAGAATCAATATAAAAAACCGATCGTGAACGACGAATATCAGTATGAAGGCAATATTAAGGACGAGTGGGGAAACAGCGATGGGGCAACAACCTTGTTCCGCCACTGGCTGTCCGCCATGGCCGGCGGGTACGCTTCGCATGGTGAGGTTTTCAAGATTAATGGGAATGCTACGACTTATTCTGGTCCTACGGTGGAACGTTGATCGGGGAAAGTGCACCAAAGCTTAAGTTTATGAAGGAGATTCTGGAGTCTTGCCCTTATCAAGAAATGGAGCGAGATTGGGCGAACTCGGACGGTCATCATTACTTTGCTTTGAAGAAGGGAATCGATGAGTATTTGTTCTTCTGCCGTTATGATCTGCCAGGTAAAGGGTTCTGGTTCGGCTCATATGACGGCAGTCGTCCTGAATATGAGGTTACCGTCTACGACGCATGGAATTGCATTGAGAAAGAAACGTTGACTGTCAAAGAAATTGAAAGCAACCATCTTCTTCCCATCAAAGCGTGGAGGGCCTACCGGCTGAAAAGAAAAATTTGAGAAAGAGGAGAGAGAAGAATGACCTCCATCATTGGACCATACAAAAACCACTACTTAGATTTGATCCCACTCGGGAGGACGAAGAAGCCGGGCTGACTGTATACATGAACGAGAAATTCCATTATGAAATAGCAATAACTTACGATTCTAGTCTGGGACGCAAGGTGATTCTAAGGCGTAGGATTGGATCGCTTTGGAAAATTGAACTCGAATCAGCATTGGAGGGATCAGATGTCGTTCTAGGACTGGAAGCTGATGAGACTATGTATTCTTTTTACTATGTCAAATCAAACGGGGAACGAGTAGCATTTGGTTCTGGAGAATGTGCATTCTTATCCACCGAAGTGGCAGGGGGGTTCACAGGTGTTTACTTCGGTCTCTACGCAACGGGAAATGGAAAACCTTGTACCGAACCTGCCTATTTTGATTGGTTTAAATATATTCCTCAAGGATGACCTATTACAGTTTATAACGTTCGAGTGAAGTAGTGAAATTCCATAAGGGACTGACGAATTCCTACCACAGCTAAGATTGGAGATCGTCAGTCAGACAGGTGTGAATAAATATGAAGGTAACTAAGGACACGAAAATTGGAAACATATGGTCAAGTGAAATTGGACGGTCAGTTATTTTAAAGCACACCCCAGATATTGAAAAGGAACCTCTCTTTGTAATCGTCCAAGCGAGTTCTTTGGCTGAATACGCATCAAGCAAACTGGTCCATCCGAATCCCGACGAGTGGGTCTCATTCATACTACGAGATTTAGAAAACGTGGATATTTCGAGGGAATGGAAGACAGAGGGCGCTCCTTCTCCCGATTACGAAGATTTGACTACAGCGAGTGGTAGTGCAAGTGTTCAAGTATCTGGAACGACTGAAAAGTGGGATATCTTTGAGATTGAACTTCATGGCCCGAGCCATGGAAATCCCTACATCGACTTGGAGCTTGGCGCTCAATTCACATGCGCAGACAAGACTGTAAACGTTCGTGGTTTCTATGAAGGAAATGGGATCTTTCGAATTCGTTTCATGCCGAATGTTGAGGGCGAGTGGGAATACCGAACAACTAGCAATAGCCGAACGTTGAGCGACATTACAGGAAGATTTACATGTATGCCTACCAAAGAGGGAAATCGAGGACCTGTCCGTGTTGCCGATACCTTTCATTTCGCTTATGAAGACGGTACACGCTATATTCCCATCGGTACTACTTGCTATGTTTGGACTCATCAAACCGAGGAATTGGAAGAACAAACACTATCAACACTTGCAAAGACCGCGTTTAATAAAATACGTATGTGCGTATTTCCAAAATCCTTTATTTTTAATGAAAATGAACCGCTCCGTTATCCATTTGCCGGATCTTTGGAAGAGGGCTGGGACTTTTCCCGATTCAATCCAGAATTTTTCCAACATCTCGAACGCCGGATCCGTGATTTGGACCGGCTAGGAATTGAAGCGGATATAATTTTGTTTCATCCTTATGATCGATGGGGCTTCTCCACAATGGATCCTTCCGTTGATGCCCGTTATCTGAAATATATCACAGCAAGATTATCAGCGTTCCGTAATGTTTGGTGGTCGCTAGCTAATGAACATGAATTGCTATGGGACAAGCCAGACGAGGATTGGGAGCGTTTCGGACAAATTGTAACCGATAATGATCCATACGGACACCTAATCTCAATTCATAATTTTGTGAACGTCTTTGATTATTCTCGGCCTTGGATTACGCATTGCAGTCTTCAAAAATCGGAAACTGATTGTTCCGCAGCATGGAGAAAACAGTGGGGGAAGCCGATCGTAATTGATGAGTGTGCTTACGAGGGCAACATCAGTCCTTTTTGGGGCAATATCACTGGTGAGGATATGGTTCGGAGATTCTGGGAAGGTGCTATGCGTGGAGGGTATGCCGGTCATGGAGAAACTTACTTTGATCCTAAGGATATTTTATGGTGGTCAAAGGGGGGAGTATTACATGGTTCCAGCCCTCAGAGAATTAAGTTCTTACGTGAAGTTATTGAACAAGCACCATCTGGTGTCCTCGACCCGTTGATGAATGAATTTGAGTTTATTGCAGGTGTTAATGATGAATTTTATATGTATTACTTTAGCTCCAGACAACCTTGTTACTACGATTTTATTATGAAACCGGGTTCATTCTACAAAGTGGATATTCTTGATACTTGGAACATGACGATTGAAGAAGTAGATGGAATTTTTGAAGGGGTATTTCAAATAAAGCTACCCGGCAGGTCATATATCGCAGTGCGTCTGCAGCGAGTATAAGAAAATGATGTAAGATCGATTCGAACACTCTGAAAACAGATAATAGGGACATGCTATATTAGTGTGTTCCTGTTAAATCTTATTACAGTCGATTAGGTATTCGAAGAAAAACTGTACTTTTTGTAGTTTTTCTAGATATCATAAGCAGTTCTACGCTTGTATAATTTGTAATGAAAGCGCGCGCATTCAAATTTTATTTTAAAGTAGGTATTTATTCTTAGAGTTAAAATGCTCATTACTTAGCAAACAAACGAAAAGGGGAAAGCGATATGAAAAAATTGATAACGCTAACATTGGTACTTGCGTTGTCCGCCTTAACAGCTTGCTCTAACAATTCCGAATCATCTAAGAATAATATCGCCGATACTAAGACTGCGGCAGATATTCCAACAATTATCTGGCAGTACCCTACACCGGGGAATTTAGGATCCGGTTTTCAAGAAGTAGAAGATACTCTCAATGCCATGTTAGAAAAAGATGTTGGCGCTCGTGTTAAATTTGAGCCTGTAGGCCTGATGGAATCCTCTAAAAAAGCATCTCTTTCTGTGTCAGTAGGAGAACAACTAGACATCATGTTGACTGCTTTTACCGGTTTGGGGCCATCTGTTGATACCGGAATGATTGTTCCTTTAGATGATCTTCTTGATAAATTTGGAACCGATATTAAGGAACAGACAGGAGCGGCATTGCTTGGTTCGAGCTATAATTCAAAAATATATGGAGTTCCACCGGCTTTTATTAATGGCCATGGTTACGGTTTCTACGCACAAACAGACATTCTGAATAAATACGGAATTACTATTGATCCTAATAAAAAATATACCTACGAAGATCTGAGCAAGATTTTTGCAACAGTTAAGGCGGGAGAAGGGAAAGAGTTCTACCTTACGATTCCGTGGAATACAACACAAGACCCGGCGAACAATTCTTTTAATGAATACGATAAAATTGGTGGCTCTCTTGCTTCTGGAGTGTTGATGCTTGACAAAGGATTCGATAACACGACAATTACGAATCTATTTGCCACCGATGCCTATGCAAATTATGCAAAAACCATGTATGATTGGGCACAAAAAGGTTATATCTCTCCTGACGCAGCTATCACAAAACAATCGGTTGATTCACTACTCGCAACTAAAAAGTATTTTGGCATGTTTTATTGGAATGATGTTTTAAACGCAGAGGAATATGGCGCTTCAAATGGCGTGAATATAACTGCAATTCCAATGTACGATCCTTACGTTGGGGGCAATGGTGGTCAAGTAATTACCTGGAATATAACAAAAACCTCAAAAAAACCTGATAAAGCAATGGAAGTATTGAATTACATATACAAGAATAAAGAAGCGGCTTGGTTGCTTCAGTTCGGGATTGAAGGAAAAAGTTATAAGGTCGTTGAAAAGACTGACCAAGGAACAAGAATTGAATATTTAAATAAAGATACTTCGAAGCTTCCATATTATCAGCCTTATGGAATTTACGGAAATCGATTGGAATGGCCTGTGACTGGTACAGTTCCAATTAACAAAAATGAAATCGTGAAAAAAGCTGATGAGAGCATTCCTGAATCAAGATATTCACCGGCTATTGGTTATACCTTTGTTCAGGATAAGGTTTCAACAGAAATGGCAGCAGTAAATACTGTAATTGACCAGTATACACCAGCAATCAATAGCGGATTAGTGGATCCTGATAAGCAATTGCCTGAATTCTTATCTGCGTTGAAGGCAGCAGGAATTGATAAAATTATTAAAGAAAATCAAACCCAATTTGATGAGTGGCTCCAAAACAAGAAGTAGTAAATATCTAAAATATAGGATATAGGAACAGGGCTATTCCATAAGAGTAGCCCTATCCCTTAAGGAAGGGGATTCTCATGAAGAATACCGGAGAGAAACAGTTAGATAAAAAGAAAAAAAAGCGCTGGAAGCAATATATCCCTGTCTACATTATGGTTTTACCAGGCCTTTTGTATATGCTGATCAATAATTATATTCCGATGTTTGGTGTCATTATTGCCTTTAAAAAGTTGAATTTTTCAAAAGGGATTCTGGGAAGTGATTGGAATGGTTTAGATAACTTTAAATTCCTTTTTGCAACCAGAGATGCATGGACTATTACTCGAAATACTCTTCTATATAATGTAGCATTTTTTATTGTTGGTACTATCCTTTCTGTAGCTTTAGCAATATTAATAAATGAAATTCGGAGCAAATTCGCCTCGAAGTTTTATCAAAGCGTAGCATTGCTACCATTCTTGATGAGTTGGGTCGTAGTCAGTTATTTGGGATATGCCTTTCTCTCATCGGACACGGGGTTGATCAATAATTCAATACTTAAGCCATTGGGAAAAGATTCAATAAATTGGTACATGGATAAGACCTATTGGCCGCTAATTCTAATCCTTGTGAATACCTGGAAGGGAATCGGCTATAGTATGATTATTTACCTTGCAAGTATTGTAGGGATCAGCCAAGACTACTATGAAGCTGCAACGATAGATGGAGCAAGCAAATGGCAGCAAATTAAAGGAATCACCTTGCCACTCTTAAAACCAACAGTCATTACCCTGTTAATTCTGAGCGTAGGACAAATTTTCCGTTCTGATTTCGGTTTGTTCTATCAGATGCCTCAAAACAGCGGAGCACTTTATTCGGTCACAAGAACTTTAGATGTGTACGTGTATCAGGCATTGCTGAAAAATAGTGATTACGGGATGTCAAGTGCTGCTAGTTTCTATCAATCTATCGTAGGGTTTGTTCTTATCATAGCAGCGAACCAGTTGATTAAAAAATATAACCGCGAAAATGCTCTATTTTAGGAGGGAGAAAAATGAAATCAAAAGAAACAAGAATAGTACAGCTAATCTCCCACATTTTTTGCGGACTCATAGCTTTATGTGCTTTGTTGCCATTTGTGCTGATGATCATCTCCTCTGTAACAGATGAGGCGTGGGCAACATCGAAAGGGTACTCATTTTTTCCTGGGAAGTTTAGCTTAGAAGCATACAGATATATCGGTGTACAGTGGGATACGATTGGAAAAGCTTATTTAATGACACTGTTGGTAACAGCAATTGGAACAACAGTAAGTGTAATAATAACAACATTATTCGCTTATGGGATCTCCCAAAAAAATGTACCAGGGATGAAATTTATAAGCTTCATGCTGATATTTACTATGTTATTTAATGGTGGTCTTGTTTCTACTTATTACACTTATGTTCAATACCTAGATATCAAGGATACCATTTGGGCATTGATTGTACCTAGCTTATTGATGAACGCATTTAATGTTATCTTAGTTAGGAATTATATATCGTTTAGCATTCCTGGTGCGTTAAAAGAAGCAGCGACGATTGATGGAGCAAGTGAATTCCGTATATTTGCAAGTATAATCATACCGTTAAGTTTGCCAATAGTAGCTACAATTGGTTTGATGACTGCACTGTCCTATTGGAATGACTGGCAAAATGGTATGTACTACCTGTCAGGGCGCGGAGGTAATCATCTATATACGATTCAGATTTTCCTAAATAATATAAACGAAAATATTCAAGTGTTGATGCAAAATGCTTCAAAAGCATCCGCGCTAGGTGCTAAAGTCTCTGAATTACCTTCGACCACTATAAGAATGGCTATTGCAGCGATCGGAATTTTACCAATACTTATCATGTACCCTTTTTTCCAAAGATACTTTGTAAAAGGGATTACATTAGGTGGGGTAAAAGAATAACTGTAACTGTACAAATTCTCTTGAATTATTAATAAGTTCTAGTTATAAAGCCTGAGGAGGTACAATTTTTAATGATACTTCAACATACGTTTAATGTTCCAGAAGATAAGAAAATTCGATTAATTATTAATTCCGATACCAAGAATGAAGCGGATGATCAATACGCAATCGTTCATGCGCTTTTAACTCCTCTTTTTAATGTTAGAGGGATAATTGGGGCTCATTTCGGTGAACACCGAACAAAACATTCAATGCTAGAAAGTTATGAGGAGATCAAAAGACTTTTAGATTTGATGAACTTAACAAATGAGATCTGTGCCTTTAAGGGGGCCGAAAAGGCCATGCCGAACGAGAAGTCCCCAGTCTTGTCGGAAGGTTCAGAGTTTATCATCCGTGAAGCTCTTACTGATGATCCAACACCGCTTTATGTTATCTTTTTGGGCCCAATAACGGATTTAGCTGCAGCTTACTTAAAAGAACCCGCAATTGCAGGTAGATTAACTGCCGTTTGGGTTGGTTGTGGAGTATGGCCTGAAGGGAATATGGAATATAATCTATCAAATGATATTCATGCAGCTAATGAGGTATTAGAATCAGAGATTCCATTGTGGATTATTCCGCAAGATGTATATGTGAATCCAAGGGTTAGTATCTCTGAGCTGGCTGTAAAAGTAAAACCACATGGAGATATTGGGAATTATTTGTACCAACAACTGGTTGATTTCAATTTGATGATGAACAAACGAACGGATTGGACCAACGGAGAGAGTTGGTCCATGGGGGACTCTACAGCAGTCAGTGTACTTATGGATTCACATATGTTTGGTTATGAAATGAAACCGGCGCCTCGCATCACTGATGATATGCGATTCTTGCATTATCAAAATGAACGAATGGTACGTTGGTATCATTATATCGATCCGAGATTTACACTTGAGGATATGTTTGCAAAGCTCAAGCTTCATTATGGAGTTTGACTTTAACTAAGATAAACCTAAGTGGATGAACAAATCTCCTCGTGGATGCTCATCGTGGATGAAAATATGCACAGTTAACAACACCATAAAGTTAATTACCGGGAAAATCCAGTAGGAATTGATGATTTCATTCTCGATTCATTTGTTTGAACTCCGTATCTTTGCCTTGTTCTCTCAAAGTTCGGATACAATGATCTTGCTTACCGATTGCTTTTACAAAAGGAATACCCTGGAAGCCGGCTTAACTGTATATATGAATGACCAGTTTCACTATGAGATTGCGCTGACCTATAATGTAAATGATGGTCGTAAGGTAACTCTTCGACGCCGGATAGGTTCCTTGTGGAAGAGCTAGAAGCCAATGTGGAGAGCACGGAGATCATACTCGGTGTAGAAGCTAACCCTTCTTACGTTTTTATTTTTTATGCGGAACCTAACGGTAAACAACAACCATTTGAATCTGGGAAATGTTTCTTACTATCTACAGAAGTTGCAGGAGGGTTAACAACAGTATTTGAAACTAAGTTGAAAGGTACATTTTATCTGAATGGGTTGTTGATGATTTTTCCAATAACTCATTCTTTTTAAAGGGAGTTTTGTATTGAAGGTAAACTGGTATCAAGGTAATTGGAATGTTATGCTTATATAGCTAAACATACCTTGGTCTTTTCACATTACGGAGTCTGATTAATATTATAAAATTTAAAGATTTTTCTTTAAAGATGAAATTGTACTCGTGTATCACAATGTTGATTATTCTTCCATTAATCATAATGGGATTGTACTTAAATAATCATTTTGCAGATTTGGCTCAAAGAAAAACTAATGATACCATTCTCGAAACCTTGAAACAAACTCGACAAAATTTTCAGTCTATAATAACTGATACTAATGATCTATCAGTTCGAATATTAACAAATGACCAAATCCAAGAATTCGCAAGAAATGATTACCAGAAAATATTGGAACATGACAAAATCTATTGGAATATAAATAATTGGTTGAATGATATTATAGGATCTCAAAATAACTATAATTCCATTAGTATATATACAGATAAAGAAGTATACCTACAGAAAAGAATTCAAGTTCCGCATATAGATTTGAATGTTTTGGATCGTGCTTCTAGCCTCCAAGGAAAAGGTTTCTGGGTCACTGAACGAGGAGAGATTGAGTATTATCGAGGTATAATGGATATTAATAAGGTGGGAAGAATGCTTGGAATAGTAAGATTTAATTTAAATGAGGATAATCTTTTTCGTATTTATAATAATATCGGATCTTATTCGGGTTCTCAAATTTCCCTCCTTGATTCTAATGGAAACGTAATATCTTCATCAGAAAGAAGTATGCATGGAACTAACTTGGGGAAATTAGAATATGTCCGGAAAATCTTGAAGAACAAAGAGGGTTTTTTTAACGCTGAAATCGATGGTGTTAAAAAAATTGTGTTTTTTTATACAATTGAAGAAGCAAATTGGACTCTAATGCAAACCATCCCTGTAGAATCATTCTCGATGTTGCAACAGGCGATTTACCTTATTTTACTTGTTGTCATTATGCTGTGTATTTTCTTTGGACTACTCTTTTCCTTTATTCAACACAAATATTTGTTAAAGCCGCTTCTGCAGTTACGAAGAGAAATGGCAAAGCTGAAGAATGGGAATTTTAACATTACACTAACGATTGATTCTCAAGATGAAATAGGCGAGATCAGCAATGGATTCGTAAGAATGGCTCACCAATTAAAGGAAATGATTGATGATGTTTATCTCTCCAAGATTAAGCAAAGAGAAGCGGAACTTTCAGCCTTAGAATCCAAAATCAATCCACATTTTTTATATAATACGTTAGATTCAATTCACTGGCTTGCTGTAAAACATAAAAATTATGATGTAAGTGAACAAATAGAAGCTCTCGCAGAAATATTTAGACATGTATTGAATAAAGGGGATTCATTGATCACGATTCGTCAAGAAATTAGCTTTATTGAAAGTTATATGCTCATTCAAAAGCGAAAATACGGAAAAAGAATTTCATATCAAATTGAAGTTGACCAAGAACTCTTAGAATATAAAACTCCGAAATTAATATTGCAACCTCTTGTGGAAAATGCAATTGTACATGGGTTAGAGGAAGTAGTCCAAGGAGGATTTATCAAAGTTGAAATTATAAAAGCAGAACAAGGAATTCTCTTTGTAGTAACAGATAATGGGAAAGGCACAGATGAAGATAGAATTAACCGGATGATGAATGATACTACAGAGACTAGAAATGTTTTTGCATTAAAAAATATTGACGACCGTATCAAAATAAGTTATGGTTCAGAATTTGGTCTCAAGTTCGCAAGCCAATATAATATTGGCACTCAAGTTGAGGTGCATATTCCCCTTATTAAATAAAGAAGGAGGGGTTCAGATGATATTACTAATCGTAGATGACGACGAGCAGATTAGAACAGGAATGCAGGAAGGTATTGATTGGTCTGCTTTAGGAATTCAAAATGTTATTACAGCTGCAAATGGGCTTGAAGCATTAGAACGATTTAACGAGCATTTGCCGGAGATCGTTATAACAGATGTCAGAATGCCTGGTATGGATGGATTAGAGCTTTTAAGAAGAATAAAACAAATAAGTCCAATTACCAGAGTTATAATTCTGAGCGGATTTAATGAATTTGAATATCTTAAGGCTGCAATTCAACTGGACGCAGTAGATTATGAAATGAAGCCTATAAAGGCACGTAGCTTAATTGCCTTAATTCAGAAGGTCAAAGAGGATATAATTCGAGAACGAATGACAAATCAGGAATTTAATAAATACCTTCAATCTTATAAGAATAATTTTGCCACTGAGCTTTTATCAGGGGGAATATCTGATCGGTTGATTATTTTGGAGGGGTTACAGCAATATTTTTCCTTTGACGCAACTGGCACACTCATTGGCATTTCAGTAATTATTGATGGTAATGGTAATGGCGACTTTATAAAAACAACTGCAGATAAAATGATTGATATATTTGAGAACAGTGAGCTATCCTCTCGAGGGGTATGTTTGAAAATAAGAGAGGACAAACTCTTTTTCCTGCTAAAGACTGAAACCATTTCTCAGCTTTACTGCCAGCAGTATATCAGTGAAATAATAAATCAGTTACGAATGTGGAATAGGGAATTAAAATCTAATGGGCTAAATACTTTCTCGGCTGGAATTAGTAATCCTATTAATGTTTCTGAATTTGTAGTATTACTTAACCAAGCTCATCAAGCATTAGCTGTAAGGTTTTATAAAGGAAATGGTTCTATTCATCTTTTTAGTAAAATGGAGGAATTGCAAGAGGGAGCAATATCAGGATTATTGGAAAATGTAGAATTTAAGTCCTATCTAGCCAGGGGAGATCTTAAAGCAGTAGGTTTGATGGTTCATAATGAATTTGAACACTTGAAGTCAGGAAGTAAATATAGCAGGAAAAGTGTGTCTGCTTACTCAAGAAGCCTGCTTCAGTTAATTATGATTACACTTGCAAATCTCCCTGGTGATATATTTGATTTTGTCCAAGGTGAAATTATTTCTCTTGAAGAACGTTCAGAATATTTAAGTTTTAATGATGTGGAGAATATTGTACTTAACGTACTGGAGAATATTGAAGAGAGATTATCAAAAAAGCTCAGTCCGATAATGGTTCGAGCAGAAGAATTTATTCATAGAAACTTCACCCACGAGCTAACTGTTGAGATGCTTTCGGAATATATAGGTAAAACACCTAATTACTTTAGCCACCTATTTAAACGTGAATTAGGTATTACCTTCAAAGAATACGTGACCAGATTAAGAATCTCTAAAGCGAAAGAGTTAATAATTAATACAAATGATTTAATTTATGAAATCAGTGAAAAGGTTGGTTTCTCTGATTACAATTATTTTACTCAAGTATTTAAAAAGATTGAAGGACATCCACCTGCATTCTTAAGGAGAAAAGAATGAAGCTCTCTGGATAATACCTCTAAATAGGAGTGTATTTAGAATGATAATTATACTTCTCTTGATATAGGCGAGTGAATAGAGAAATTAAAGTTGTTATGTACTTCTCTCTACCGAAAAACGGGTGATTGTACATAGCGATATTAAAGCTGAAGCTGACGATCAGTTCGCCATTGTTCATCATTTACTGTCTCCGTGTTTGGAGGTGCGAGGCATTGTAGCATCACACTTTGAGTGAGGTTCAAAAAAGTTTGAACAGTTAAAACACCAAATGGTGGTGATGAAATGAATATTAAAGGGGACTTGATTACATTGAGAATCGCATTTAACTCTCTTGTTAAGATTTGGTAGGTGCCAAAGTCAGTATACTGCACAATGGAAAAACACTTTCTGAGCTGGTTGATAAAGTTAAATCTTATGGTGCTCTCGGTGAGTATTTGTTTTTGCAAATGATTAAACTCAACGATTTTTACGGCCAAGCTCCGATGCGAATACCATTTGCCCATGGAGAAAGTTGGGTCTTAGGAGATAATCCAACTGGTAAAGATATATGTGTATACGATTCTATAGATACAAGATTATGTTTGCATGACTTTTTCTCAAAGATAAAGCTTTGTTATGGACGACATAAATGAAAGCGATATCAAAAAGTCGTGATATTGGCATATATAAAGTCGTCTAAACGTTAGTCGATGTTTAGATTAAAGTCTCTTCATCTGACAAATCTTCCTTAATAATAGAAGGAAGCTGCTCAAGCTCGACAAGATGGGCAGTATTCATGCGATTATTCCCTGACAGCATTTTGTATTCGTAACCTGTTTCATTTTCAATTGTACGAATAATGACTGGTACAAAGATGCCTTTGGCTGCAATACTGTCCACCATGTCAGTGAGGTGTTCGCCCTCATACAAGTGGAAGGGATGGTTTTTAAAAAAATCTGATTTTATTTATAGGAATAAACTGGATCTTCCCTTTGATGAAAGAGGGGTTGCATTATGAGATGGATGCTCCGAAAGTTTCAGTAGTTCATCAATGCCCCCCAGTTTAGGAGTGATTCGTGGCTTAGGCATGTTCACCAACTCCCTTGCCAAGGTTTTCTAAGCTGCTGTTACTTTGGATTAAGGCTGATAAGTGGCTTCTCCAACTTTGACAGAGAGAGGGATTTGCGATGAAAAAATACGTATAATTCCTCCGTAGTAATCCTAAACCAACTTAAATGCATCTTCAGAAAATCAGCTTCGCAATACAAACTAACACAAATAATATGCATATTCAAGGTACATTATCTTCAAAAAAATAAGATATTCTTCTTAATAATTTTAGATTAGTTTTCTTATAACTTGAGTTTTATAAAAAACGTGTTGTCGAATGAATGTAATTAAAGTCAAATCGTTAGAAGGTTATCGAATTGACAGACAGAAGAAGGACATCCAGCCTGACTGATCTTTAACGGCGGGGTTTTTCCGCTGTATATGACAGTAAAGTATGGGTCCTCGATTCCGTCTGGGCACTGATCCTGCCGTCAGCCGTTCCGGTTAATAATATAATTTTATTGTTGAACTCTTTCAGAGGCTTGCCTAAAGAACTGAAAGAAGCAGTCTTGATCGACGGAGCAGGTCGGTGAACCACCCTGTGGAAAGTATACGTTCCGTTATCTGCACCGGTTTTAGCTACAATTACACTTTTTTCATGGGTCTTTCATTGGAATTCCTGGTTTGATGGACTGATTTTTATGAACTCACCACATCACTATCCGTTGTAAAGTTATCTGCAGACTGTAGTCATTCAGCAAAACTTCAACTAAGCCAGTCTGGAAACGATAGCAGGGCTGCAGAAGATTAGTGACCACACTTACAAATCTGCTCAAATATTCTTAGGAGTTTTACCTATTTTTCTAGTGTATCCTTTCCTTCAAAGATTCTTTATGACGGGAATTGTATTAGGCAGTATAAGGAATGGCTATTATTTATAATTGCATACTCAGATTAAAGAGGGTCGCTACCAGATATCAAATGCTGCTTCGGCCCCGCTGTTTGATTGCATATAGTTCGTTACTCTTTGGAGTTTTTATGAACAGTAGCGCGGTACTGTCTGGGTGGCAATCCGATCTTTTTCTTAAACAACCGATGGAAGAACTTTAAATCAAGATAACCGACAGCTTCAGCAATTTCTCTGACACTATTGCGACTTCCTGTTAGCAGACGGCAAGCGGCATCCATCCGCACATTCTGGACATACTCCTTAAAACTCATGCCAGTCTGACGCTGAAACAAGCGGCTAAAATGCCGTTCACTGAGGTTTGCTTTGGCGGCAAGTTCCCCGAGCGTAAGCCCGGTTGCATAATAATTGTTAATATAAATGACTGCTTCATCAACGGTTAACCATTGAGGCTTATCTCCAGCAGATATACCGAGCTGCAACTGATGTCTGTATAGGCCTGTTATAATCCGCAAAACGAGTGAAGAGAGGATCAGCATATACCCCGGTGGTTTAGCCGAGAATTCACGGTACATCTCATGGAACATAGCATGATACTCCCCTCTGGTATCCCTCATGGAGAACCAGGACAGGTGCTTGTCCGTAAATGAATTGGAAATATCTGCATATGGTGAAAAGTCTGCCAGAAGTTCTGTTAAAAATGACGATGGAAACAAGCAATTGTAGACGATAAGCGGCCGGTCTTTTTTTGGTGTTGTAGGCCTGAATACATGACTTTGACCAACAGGTATGAAGAAGAGCGTTCCATGCTCAACAGGAACAGCCTCATTGGCTATGTAATGAACGCCTGTTCCTTCACTTACGTAAGTTATCTCTATAAATTCATGAGAGTGTTCGGATAACTCAAATGTTTCAAAAGCACGATTCACAAAGATCGGTACTTCTGGTTCAAAAAAACTTTCGCCAGTCATCATATAAGTACTTCGCTTGATACTCATAAATAACCTTCCTTCCAAGAGGCTGCAGTGTTGATCTCATTCTACGTAATTGATGATAGGATGTCTATAGACACCTATAAAATAGTCGATATTAACCTATAAGCAGACTCTTATTTCCTCTTACAATATTACATGTAGATGTACTTTATAATGAATCAGGAGTGATATATGTGGCCAATTGTACGATCACTAATCTTCGAATTAATTATCGGAAAAATCCCGTCGGAACCGATGATGCCAAGCCGCGGATTAGCTGGCAGATTAACACTGAAGCCAGAGGTTTTGTTCAATCTGCCTATCAGATTCAAGTTGCTTATCGTTCCGATTTTGAATCGGAAATTATCTGGGACTCTAAAAAGACAGATTCAGATAAAAACGTTCATATTGAATACGCAGGTCCTGTTTTGAAATCTCATACCAGATATTATTTTAGAGTCCGTATCTGGGACTCTAAGGGTGACCAATCCGAGTGGAGTGAGCCGGGGCATTGGGAGACAGCATTTATGTTTGCTGATGAATGGCAGGCATATTGGATTACGGCACCGGCACAGAATGATGATTTAGAAAACGAAGCGTGTGATTATATACGATCAGAGGTTTCATTGTCCCAAGATATTGTCTCAGCGAAAGTATATGCAACTTCGCTAGGGATGTATCGGCTATATATCAATGGAATACCTGCAGATGATACATTGTTTAATCCTGGCTATACAAGTTATAAGAATAGGCTGCAATACCAAACCTATGACGTGACCTCCTTAATGAATTCAGGCTCCAATGCGATTGGGTGCATCTTAGGTAACGGCTGGTATAAAGGATACCTTGCATGGGAAGGAGAAAATTCGCACTACGGGAATACCCGTGCTTTAATGATCCAGATGCATGTTACTTTGGCTGACGGTTCTGAACAAGTTTTCATTTCAAATGATGGGTGGAAAGTTTCTTCCGGACCAATCTTGATGTCTGAAATATATCATGGGGAAACCTATGATGCCCGTCTGGAGGTGGAGGGCTGGTCCTCTCCTGATTTTGATGACCAGCATTGGGAAAGTGCAGTGGTTATTAAAGCTCCGGTATCTGCATTGGTTGCCCAAGAGAACGAGCCGGCAAGAATAATTGAAACGCTCAAGCCTGTAGCTGTCATTACAACTCCTAACGGAGATACCGTGCTTGATATGGGTCAAAATATGGTCGGCTTTGTGGAATTCACTGTTTGTGCGGAGGTAGGCACCTCCATTACTTTACAGCATGCCGAGGTACTAGACCGTGACGGTAATTTCTACACCGGAAATTTGCGTTCAGCAAAGCAGACTGTGACGTATATTTGTAAAGGCAACGGAAAGGAGACGTTTCATCCGAACTTTTCCTTTCAGGGTTTCCGGTATGTGAAAGTGACGGGGGTACAAGATCAATTGCTAGAGCAATTTCTAGGCTGCGTTATTCATTCCGATTTGGAGAAAACAGGGAGCTTCCGTTGTTCTGATGAATTGGTCAATCAGCTCCAGCACAACATTTTATGGGGGCAGAAGGGAAACTTCCTTGATGTACCTACAGACTGTCCGCAGCGTGATGAAAGATTAGGCTGGACAGGAGATGCCCAAGTCTTCATCCGTACAGCAGCTTTTAATATGAACGTAGTTCCTTTTTTTGAGAAATGGTTAAAGGATTTGGCTGCAGATCAAGAAGAAGACGGAAGAGTTCCGCACGTTATCCCAGATGTTCCTGTAGCAGGATACGGATCTTCAGCTTGGGGAGATGCGGCTGTTATTTGTCCTTGGACATTGTATCAATGTTATGCAGATACCCGGGTTCTGGAAACGCAGTATCCAAGCATGAGAGCTTGGGTCGAATATATCCGGGCACAGGGTGAAAATGAATACTTATGGAATACAGGATTTCACTTCGGTGACTGGCTCGGTCTCGACGCCAAAGAAAACAGCTACATCGGCGCTACGCCAAAGGACTTAATTGCTACTGCATTTTATGCGTATTCAACCGAATTGCTGGCTAAAACCGCGGCAGTAATAGGTAAAGAGGCAGACGCTGATAAGTATACCTTCTTGCATAAAAATATCGTGGATGCTTTCCGCCAGGAATTTGTCACGCCAAATGGCCGGGTAGCTTCACCGACACAAACAGCATATGTATTGGCTCTTATGTTCGATTTAATGGAAGAGCATGATCGTCTCCGCACGGCCAAAATGTTAGCCGAGCATATTGAAGAGAATGGAGTACACTTAACGACCGGCTTTGTGGGTACACCTTACCTCTGTCTTGTTCTTTCCCGGTTCGGGTATACGGACCTCGCTTATCAGTTAGTGCTGCAAAAGGAATATCCATCCTGGCTATATTCTGTTATTCAAGGAGCGACTACGATCTGGGAACACTGGGACGGAATCAAACAGGATGGTACGTTCTGGAGTGACGATATGAACTCTTATAACCATTATGCTTATGGTGCGGTTGGTGACTGGTTCTACCGCGTCGTTAGCGGTATTGACCTGATTGAACCGGGATACAAGAAAATTCGGATTCAGCCGCATATGGGTGACCAGTTCTCATGGGCGGAAGCATCATTTGATTCTGTATACGGGACGATCAGCACGGCTTGGAACAAACAGGATGACGGTACGGTGAAGCTGGATGTAGTCATTCCTGCGAATACATCGGCTGAAGTAATACTACCAGCAAGTAGTATGGATAGTATCCTGGAGGGAGAGAAATCCTTGAGTCAAACCTCTGGTCTGCTCAAAGTGGAGCAATCCGGTTCAGAACAGTTACTTCTGCTTGGCTCTGGAAATTATAGCTTTACGTTGACAAATAAATAAATTTTATTCTTCAAACGATCTATACAATTCTATTATGGTAGGGCGGATAATAGGATGCTCCTAATGTATTATATTTTCCTAACAGTGTAATGATAAGTAATCAGAAATGGAACAATTACGGGTCGTTTTGTTGATAGCATCGATCTAAATTTGCAAGTTATGATTAAGCCGGGAATGGGCATTAGAAAAATATATTTATAATTATGAAAGGACTGTATGATGTGAAATATAACTCAATCAAACCTGGACAAATTTGGCTCGATACAAATGGAGAACGTATTCAAGCGCATGGTGGTTCCATAATTACAGTGGACGATACATTTTATTGGTACGGAGAAAATAAAGAAAATACTGATGGCCAGAACGATAATTGGCATTGGGGGGTTAAGTGTTACGCTTCAAAAGATTTGTACAACTGGGAGGATAAAGGAATCATTATTCTTCCTGACACTGAAGATGAATCCTCCCCTTTACATCCTAAACAATTTATGGACAGACCACACATTATCTACAACGAGAAAACAAAAAAAGTTCGTATGCTGGCTAAAGATTATGAAAAAAGATGGAATACAAGCCTCTACGATTTTGACGGCAGATCATATTTTAGGGTCCTATACTATCGTAAGAAGTGGTCTGCGTCCGCTTAATATGAGCGCTGGTGATTTCGACTTAGTAATCGCTCCGGACGGTAAAGCATACTATTATTTCGAAAGGGTACATAGTGAGCTTGTTTGTGCCGACCTGACAGCTGATTTTACGGATGTAACAGGTTTCTATTCAACGCATTTTCCGAACGTACAACCACCTTACGTACGGGAAGATCCTGCCTATTTTTACCGAAAAGGACTTCATTATTTATATACCTCAGGCACAACCGGGTATCATCCTAACCCTTCAGAAGTAGCTTATGCTAAATCTTTTCATGGCCCGTGGGAAGTAATGGGCGATCCGCATACGGGTGATCTTTCTCGTACATCATATAATTCACAGATTACATCTGTATTTAAACATCCGTTTAAAAAAAATTTGTACATTGCGTTAGCAGACCGTTGGATTCCAAGTCTTCCGGAAATCGCCGGTGAAGATTATCACACTGGAAAGCGTTATTCCAAGATTGCAAACCAGTATAAAGCAGCTTTTGACAATGATATCGAGCCTGAAAGTGAAGAAGACGAACATAATGATTTAACTATAAACACCTCTATTTCCAATTATGTATGGCTTCCTGTCCGGTTTGAAGGCGATAAGGCATATCTGGATTGGAAGGATGAATGGAAAATAGAAGACTATGAATAATTTAAGATATACATGATAAACAGGAGCTAATGTTGTCCGAAAATGCCTATAAAAATGTCGGAAACACTCCTTTGCTGAGGTGCCTGTTCAGCCTACAATTAAAATGTTCCATATACCCTGAGTACTTGTAAGGAGAAATATTATGATTTATGACAGTTATAAGTTTAAAGTACCGAATCAAAAAATGATTCGTGTCATCACTGACACAGATGCAAAGAATGAAGCAGATGACCAGTACGCAATCGTTCATGCGCTTCTTAGCCCAAAGTTTGATAACAGAGGAATTATTGCTGCTCATTTTGGAAATTGGCGATCCAGCACCAGTATGGATGACAGTTATGAAGAAATTAAGAAGATTTTAGATCTTATGGAATTCGAGAGTAAAGATATGGTATTCAAGGGAGCTCCGCAAGCTCTTTCAGATGAACAAACACCAGTTCCTTCTGCCGGGGCAGAACTCATCATCAAAGAAGCTATGTCAGATGATCCACGGCCGTTGTTTGTTACATTTTTAGGACCGCTTACAGATATGGCTTCTGCATTGTTAATGGAACCGCGCATTGCAGACCGCCTGACTGTGATCTGGATTGGGGGAGGTGCATACCCGGCAGGGGAAGATGAATATAATCTCTGGAATGATATTCATGCGGCCAATGTTGTGTTCAAGTCCCAGGTGCCTCTTTGGCAGGTTCCCAAAAATGTATATCAGCGTGTAATGGTCTCAATGGCAGAGCTTGAATATCGGGTCAAGCCTTATGGTGAGCTTGGAAATTACCTGTTCGAACAGCTGGTTGAATTTGGACATACAGAGGCTGCTCTTAACACGACTATAAGGACAGGTGAATGCTGGTGCCTAGGTGATTCACCTGCATTTGGCCTATTATTATGTGATCACGAATATCACTACGACTGGGTGCCGGCTCCAGAGTTTACTCAAGATATGAGATACGTACATGAACGGAATAACAGACCTATTAGAGTTTATCGCGATGTAAACAGCCGGTTTATTCTAGAGGACTTCTATATAAAGCTGGCGATGTTTATTGAGAAAAGAAAGAGTGCTATAAAAGAGTCAGCAGATAGTAAATAAAAGGAGAATGTATTAATGAATAATAAGAGAGATTATTTAAACGCCACATTATCTCCTGAAACCCGGGCAGAGGCTCTGCTGCAAGAAATGGATGTTTATGAGAAACTTGGGCAGCTCGTCTGCTATATGCCGGAAAAACTTTCGGAATATGATGTACTGGATAAAAACTATGCCCATGGTGTCGGACATGTCAGCAGCCTTCAGATGAGAGCGTTGGAAACGCTTGAAGATGCCGTGAGACTTCAGAGGGAAGTACAAGAAAAAGTGATGGCACTGAGCAAACATCACATTCCTGCCATTTTTCACATGGAAGGACTTTGCGGGGCTTATATTCAAGGTGCGACCAGCTTTCCCTCAGGCATAGGGCGTGGTGCTTCATGGAATCCGCAACTGGAACAGGAGATCGGTAGAATTGTCGCCAGACAAGAGCGGGCAGTCGGGATTACTCATGTATTCGCTCCGGTTCTGGATATTTCCAGAGATTCAAGATTCGGGCGTCAAGGGGAAACGTATGGAGAAGATCCTACATTGGCTTCAGCCATGGGAGTTTCTTTCTTAAAAGGAATCCAGGAAGAAACTACCGGCAAACTTCGATCTGAAGGAGTTGCCAAACATTTTCTTGGGTTCCATGGTTCGGATGGTGGAATTCATGGGGCACATTGCGATATACCGCCTAGGCTGCTTCAGGAGGTTTATGGTAAACCCTTTCAAGCAGCCATTACTGAAGGTGATCTGAAAGGAATAATGCCTTGCTATGCTTCCATTAATGGAGAGCCGATATCAGCCTCGGAAGAAATTCTGACCAAGCTTTTGCGCGAGGAAATGGGATTTGAAGGTATGGCTGTCTCTGATTACTGCGCTATTATGAATGTTCACCATGTTCAAAAGCTCTATGAAAGTGACACGGAAGCAGGGCTTCAAGCTCTAAGCGCAGGAATGGATGTAGAGCTTCATTTCATTAAATGTTTTAATGATGAATTGGCAGACTGGTTTAACACTGGAAAAGCTGACATTACTCTTTTGGATCGAGCTGTAAAACGGGTGTTGGAAGCTAAGTTTCGCATGGGACTTTTCGAGCAGCCGTTTGCATTAACAGGTGAACAACTGTATGAAGCATTTAATGATTCTAAAGATGAACAAATTACTCTCCAGTCAGCCCGAGAGTCTTTAGTCCTGTTGAAAAATGATGGAGTACTTCCTATTAAAAAGGATGTAAAGAAAATTGCAGTAATAGGCTGCCATGCAAACAACGCACGAATTTTCTTTGGGGGATACACACATTTCAGTATGACAGAAGGACTATTGGCCAGTATTTCTACGATGGCAGGTCTTGAAACTAAGGCTGATGATCAGAAGCAGGCTATGGAGACAATCCCTGGTACCCCTATTCAAGTAGATAATGATCCAGCATTTGATGCATTGTTGCAACAACAGAAGCCAGGTACCAAGAGTCTGCTTGAGCATTTAAAAGACAGCATGCCAGCAGCTGAAATTGAATATTCTTATGGTTATCCGATTGCCGGGAATGATATTTCCGGTCATGAGAAGGCTTTGGCAATGGCTAAAGATGCTGATCTCGTCATTGTTACACTGGGAGGAAAGCATGGTACAAGTTCAATTGCATCTATGGGAGAAGGCATTGATAGCACAGATATCAATTTACCGTTCTGTCAAGAAAGCTTTTTGCTAAAAATATCCGAATTGCAAAAATTGGTGGTAGCGGTACATTTCAATGGGCGCCCAATTTCAAGTGATGCTGCAGACTCTTATGCAAATGCAATTATTGAAGCCTGGAATCCTGCTGAAAAAGGTGCGGAGGTCATTACTGATGTGTTACTTGGGGCATATAATCCAAGCGGTAAACTTCCCGTTTCTGTTGCCCACGTAGCCGGTCAAATTCCTGTATATTACAATCATCCCAACGGGTCCAGTTATCATCAAGGGGAAAGCATTGCCTTCTCCAATTATGTGGATATGCCTCATACCCCTAGATATTATTTTGGACATGGACTATCTTACACAAGTTTTGAATATTCCAGCCTGCAAATCATGAATAAAGAAGTTACACCTGATAGTACGGTCACTATAAGCTTTGATATTAAAAATACAGGAAAACTAAAGGGAACTGAGATCGTTCAGTTATATTTAAAAGACCGCTTTGCAAGTATGACGAGACCCGTAATGGAACTGGCGGGCTTTAGACGTATTGTATTGAAGTCTGGCGAGCAGCATACTATTACTTTTCAAGTTGAGCCTAGCCAGATCGCGTTTTTAGATAAGACCATGAAGTGGAAAATCGAGGCTGGTGATGTCGAGGTTTGGATCGGCAGTTCCTCAAATGATATCAGATTGAAGGACAGTTTCCGGATTATATCTGATGCTTATGTGGATGGCAAAGAAAGAAAATTCTATTCTAATTAGGGCGGATTAAGAAATTATTGAATTTATTGGAGAGGAAAGTGATTTTTGTAGTGCTTGAACAATTCACCAAAGAAATCAACTAACTTGTTGTTTCTAAAACTTCATTAAAGCTTTCATCATAGTTTTATTTATAGAGATAAAAATATTGAATAAAATTCTATCGTATGAATATACTAGATAAGATCATCAAGGGTAAAAACTGCTGCTAAACAAGACTATTATGGTCTTGTTTTTTTGTTCACTCCTGGTATTGGTTTTCATGTATTTTAACAATTTATATCATTTAGCTATCTCGACGCATCCAATCTTGCAGAAACTCTTTTAAAGGTGTAACTATGTTAAAAAACTCGGGCATTTGAACACAGGCTTGAATCTCACCATAACAATTTATGGTGTTCTCTATAGCTTCGAGTAATCATGCTCTTCATGTAACCCCAAGTATAACTTCAATCCCATTATTGCTCCTTCTTGATTTACTCATACTGGGTAGCTCGAGCGTTGAATAAAGCCCGGTTAGACTGATAACGCTCTTTATCGTATCTTTTGAAAAGATGGGTTGAGATTCCTAATAAGTAGATGATATCTATCTTTTTTCATACAAGTAATTTAATCTATTATATTGGTATTAACTAAATCCTCTGAACTTAAAAGAAGAGATTAAGAGGGCGGAATGTGTGCGGAATGTGTAATGATATGGCCAGGGGGATTAGGGATGGATTATTCTAATCTTTTGCCAGTTCTAAATAAGACTGCAGAAAAATATCGTGTAAAGTTACAAACACTTCTAAAAAATTGTGTAACTTGTCAACCGTATGATGGTGGTGAATTTGGGTGAAGAGACAACTCTTGAAGATATTATGGAAAGTGCTAATTGCCCAGAGAAATATCGTGATGATATTGCCGAACATTTATATTGTCCACACTGTGGTTCTTCGAGTATAGAGCGTTATGGAACGGTTGGAACAGAAGACAGATATAGAGTAGATGAAGAAAAACGGTACTGTAGGATTCTAATTCAATATGCTAACAAGGTAGAGGATTTAGAAGACATCTAGAGATGTACCCATCTTTAGCACTGGATTACACTTTGGGAAGGGGAATTTATAAAGATATAATTCATAAAAGGGCCCAATCGCCAAGTATCTCACCACGTAAATGGACTAGAGCAAGAGTTGGTGACCGACCCAAATGTATTTGACTCAAATGACCTTTATGCTCCTGGGATTGGGATATCCTCTTTTGTGGACAATGTGTTCTTTTTGTTGCTTGTCATTCGTCCAAAATACATTAAGAGGTGGGTGGCGAACACTTCAATCCGCATGAACCGTAAAATCCTTGTTACTTTGACTGTAATCTCTCTCGGACTCTGCACCTTTAATATCTGGCCTCACCATGCCAGCATGAATGAGCACAAAAAAGCTGAAAGCATGGGAATACTCGGCTATGAGCTGTACACGGTTATTGCAGACACAACTGAAAAGGAAGAGTTAATTGACTCTGAAGAAATAACACAGAAAGCTGTGAATGAGCTGAAAGGAATAGAAATCCCGGAAAGTCCGAAGTATTGGGGAATGAACAAGGGGAACAATCTTATCGTTGTCCAAATGGAATCATTTCAGAATTTTCTAATCGGGTTGACCATTGATGGACAGGAGATAACGCCAAATCTAAACAAACTGGTTAAGGAGAACACGTACTTTAACAACTTTTACACAAACGCTGGTCAAGGTACGACCTCTGACGCCGAGTTTGTTGTGAACACTTCCTTCTATGTGCCTGAGAACAAGCCGGCCACTTCTTCTGAATATATGAACAAAAAGGTACCGAGTCTGCCGCGCCTATTGAGGGACAACGGCTATTTCACCTCAACTTTTCATACTAACAGTGTAGACTTCTGGAATCGAGCTGCTTTGTACAAGGCGATCGGCTTCGAGCAATTTTACGACCAGTCTTTTTATGGTGACGAGGATCATATTGCCTTTGGAGCATCTGACGAGGTATTGTTCAGCAAGACAACACAAGAGCTTTCCAGGCTTGATACTGAGGAGCAGCCATTCTATGCGATGGTCATCTCTATGAGCGCTCATCATCCTTTTCATATTCCAGAGGAAAAATATAAGATACAGTTGCCCCCAAACTATGAGGATACGCTTCTCGGAAACTATATCAGAGCACAAAATTATGCGGATTATGCTATCGGCTTATTCTTAGAGGACTTAAAGTCCAGCGGGCTTTGGGAGGATAGCCTGATCGTATTCTACGGAGATCATCAGGGAGTTCCGATGTATACGCTCAGTATAGAAGAAAAGGAACAGCTAAGTTTATTAATCGGACATGAATACGGGTATACCGATATGTTCAACATTCCGTTAATCGTACATTCCCCTGGCGGGCAGCTCCCTCCGGTTATAAGCGGTACCCATTACGCCTATGACTGAGGCAATCCTTCATCACGACAAGATCAAGCAACAGTTTGAACAAAATACACCGTTACCTCGGTTTGGGACTCCTGAAGATATTGCTAATGGAGTAGTATACTTGGCTTCAGATGAGGCTTCATTTGTTACGGGAGCAGAGCTGGTCATTGATGGGGGGACCGCTGCTCTATAAAAAAATAGTGATAACTCAAATAAGAAGCGCTGGATATCCAGCGCTTCTTATTTGAGGAAATTTTGTTTTAGAATCTCTGCAAGCTTCTTCGGGCTTTCCTCACACCCTTGATCGAGCCAGCGTTTCAAGACTGTGGTTAATCCTGCCTGAAAGTAGACAAAATGGTACATCATCTCTTCATCAGAGGTTATTCCTAAGGATTCATAATGAGGAATCATTACATCATGCCACAAAGCCTCAAACCCCTTTTGAATCGGGTATGTATGCTGATTGTGCACAAAATCGCGGTAGAATTTTTGATTACTATATATAAATTCAAAAAAAACTTCTAAATTGCTAATTGAAAGGAAATTGTGTGGCTCCACCATTCCTGCGAATTGCTCTAAGAGATTTTGACTCATATTGACATCAATTTTTTCCATAAGATCAAAAATATCTAAATAGTGAGCATAGAAAGTAGAGCGATTAATCCCTGCTTTTTCACAGAGTTCTTTAACTGAAATTTGGCGGAGTTCACGGCCTTCAAGTAATTCAATTAATGATTGTTGAATTAATAGTTCAGTATCTTTAAAACGTTTATTATTTTTTCGGTTCATCTTTCCTCCTTGAACATTATTCCAACAGATGTTTGATTATTGACGGTTGATGGAGTAATTGTAAAGCTAGATAATTAATTTAGCAAGTTATGCTGTATAGGCCTAAACCGAAAATAATCAGGGAGATGAGAAGCTGATGTCAACAGTACAGGGTAAATTAAATGGAAAAGTAGTATTAATTACAGGAGCCGGCAGCGGGATGGGGTATGCCACGACTAAGTTATTCGTAGAAGAAGGGGCTAAGGTTGTGGCTGTGGATTATTCCGAAGAAGCAATTAAACAGTGGGATAACACAGAGAATGTAATTGCTCTAGTTGGGGATGTTACAGAATTGGAAGATATAGACCGAATGGTTGGTGAGGCCGAACAACAATTTGGTAGACTCGATTGTGTATGTAATATTGCAGGCATCAATGATCTTAGCTATCCCCTAGATGCTACGGATGACGAACGGTGGGACAGAGTTATGGATATCGATCTGAAAGCACCGTTTCGTATTTGCCGAAAAGCTGTGCCTGTTATGATTAAATCAGGTGGGGGCAGTATTGTTAATATTGGCTCCTACGCTTCCGAAAGAGGGAACCATGGTCCTAGTTATACAGCGGCAAAGGCTGGACTCACTGGATTGACCAAAAGCATAGCAGTCGGGTATGGAAAAGAAGGCATTCGCTGCAATATCATTAATCCTGGGGGAACCAACACTAACATCCATAAGAATTCGGGGGGAGCATATCATCCAGCTGGACAAGTATTATCCAAAATTGTGGCAAGCTTCCCTGTGAATAGTTATGGACAACCAGAGGACATTGCAAAGGCTTGTCTGTTCCTCTGTAGTGATGATGCTAAGCAAATAAATGGGGCTGTCCTTGCAGTTGATGGTGGAATGGCTTGCTGTTAAATTATGCCTAAAAAAGAAAGGCTAATTTATAATTAAATACACTAAGGGTTCCAACTTTTGAGTTGGAGCCCTTGTTTATTTTTGTTTTGTTTTATATTCAATTCGAAAGCCTTCAATTTTTTGATAAAGTTGACTTAGCAGAACGGAAGAATATTTTATTAGTCTCCAAAGCTTTCCTGACCATAAGCAGCTATATTGAACGCATTTAAGAAACTTCCAAAGTCACTCCAATCGCCAAATCGGGTAAAGAATAGTAATAACTTACCCGAAGGCGGCGATGAACATGAGAAACGAAGAAATCGAGCGGTTGAATGCAGCGATGAAACAAACCTCGGACAAACGACTCTACGAAAGGTACCTGGCCGTCCGTCTTCGTCTGGAAGGACATACGTTTGAAGAGATCGGCGATCTGCTCAGTCGCGCGCGTCAAACCATCGGCCTCTATTGGAAAGCCTACCAAACGCAAGGTCTGCCTGGCCTGAAGATGGATCATTCCCCTGGACAACCGACAAAACTCACGGAGGAACAGCGAAAACAGTTAGCAGCGATGCTGGAGCAGCAACAACCGGCCGATGTGGGTTTTGAAGCTCGGTATACTTGGACCCTCCCGCTGGTGGCGGAGTGGATCAAACGAGAGTTTGGCATCACAATGAGCGTGCGTGGTATCAGCGCGATGCTCAAACGGATGAACTTCAGTTTTACCAAAGCAACGTATACGCTTGCCAACGCTGACGAGGATGCCCAGGCGTATTTCAAAAAGCACACTTTTGCAGCGCTCAAGAAACAGGTTGAAGCCGAGAAAATCGATCATTTGCTTTTTGAAGACGAATCGATGATCCGGTCCTATCAAGCGCTGCAATACAATTGGTTCCCACGTGGCAGACAACGCAAAGTGCCCACGTACGGCAAACACGAAGGAGCCAAGTTGTTCGGTGCGATTAATTATGAAACCGGGCAGGTGCATCACCGAGAAGAAGAAAAGGCCGATACCGCAGCCTTTATTCGATTTCTTCAGGATCTTCTCTCTGCGTATCCAGGTGGGGAAATCGCCTTGATTCTGGACAACAGCCGGATTCATCATGCTACGGAGTTACAGCCTTTTTTGGCGGATCATCCGCGTCTGGAGTTGGTCTTTCTACCACCTTACAGCCCAAACCTCAATCCGGTTGAAGGGCTATGGCTGTGGCTCAAAGCCGATGTAGTGAACAATGTCTTTTTTGAAAAATTCTATAAGATTAAGTTTCATGTGAGCCAATTTATGAAGCGAATCAATAAGCATCCGCTGGGTACCGTCGATCGTCTGCTTGTTAGGTTATGATCTTAATTGCGGTCTATATAGCTTATTTATTATGAGAAGGATACGTCGCAAACTAAATTATAATATCATTATCTACGTTTCAATTTCGAAAAATTTGGAAAATGTAAATGGAAGAGTGGTTAATAAGTGAGAAAAGACTTTTTATATTGTTGTGTGTATTAAAATGGAACTCTTATTATCTCATTTGGAGAGGGTTTGATTGCCTGATGTCTATTCAATTAAAATTGCTTCCAGCTTCACACGAGGCCACTGAAAAAGTCCATTAAGATCTTTAAGAGACATTCTACACAAAGGGTGTCTCTTTTTTTCGATATACTGAAAGGATCACATTCAAAGGCGGGTGGTCTTCATGCTTCCTGAGCAGCAAAGCTTTATCTTGAGCCCATATATCGAGCTGTACAATATACTCATTCCAAAAGATAACTTGCTGCGACGCATGGACGAGTTTGGTGGACTTTAGCTTTGTTTATGAGGAACTGAACGAAAGGTATTGTCAAGATAATGGTCGAACTGCGGTAGACCCGGTCCGAATGTTTAAATATCTACTGCTCAAATCCATACATTACCTGTCCGACGCCGATCTAGTGGAACGCTCCAAAACTGATTTGTCGTTCAAGTTTTTTCTACATATGGCTCCAGAGGATGAGGTTATTGATCCTAGCCTACTAAGCAAATTTCGCAAGTTACGCCTGAAAGATATGAAGTTGCTCGATTTACTCATAAGTAAAACGGTGGAGATTGCGATTCGAAAAGGTATTATCCGCAGCAAATCCATCATTGTGAACGCGACCCACACGAAAGCTCGATATACCCAAAAGAGTCCGCAAGAAGTACTGCGAGAACGCTCGAAGAAGGTAAGAAAAACGCTTTACGCCTTGGATGAGTCCAGGAAAAGAATCTTTCCGACGAAACCCGTTACGAATGTGCTGGAGGATGAAATGGAGTATTGCCAGCAGCTCATTGCGGTGATTGAGCAAGACGAACGGTTCACGGGACTGCCCAAAGTCAGTGAGGCGTTAAACCTGTTGAAAGAAACGATTATTGACGACGCAGAACATCTGCAAACCTCTACCGATCCCGACGCCAAAGTGGGCCACAAAAGTGCGGACTCCTCCTTTTTCGGGTATAAAACACATATCGCGATGAGCGAAGAACGAATCATTACGGCAGCGACGATTACGACAGGGGAAAAGTCGGACGGGAAAGAGTTACAGACCCTGATTGAAAAAAGCAAGGCCGCAGGCATGAGCGTGGAAACGGTAATTGGAGATACAGCCTATTCCGAAAGAGATAACATTGGGTACAGCACCGAACATGAAATTGAGCTTGTGACCAAATTAAATCCAATGATTACCCAAGGAACCGCAAGAAGGAAGATGAGTTTGAGTATAACAAAGATGCGGGTCTGTATGTCTGTAAGGCCGGGCATATAGCGATACGTAGAGCACGGCAAGGGAAAAAAGGCCGGGGCAAAAACCAAACGAACACTTACCATTTTGATATTGAAAAATGCAAGCGATGTCCACTGAAGGAAGGCTGTTACAAAGAAGGCGCCCAAAGCAAAACGTACTCGGTGAGCATAAAGAGCACCGTGCATGTAAAGTAAGCTGAGTTTCAGGAAAGTGAAATATTTAAGACCAAGGCCAAAGAACGATATAAAATTGAAGCCAAGAATAGTGAACTCAAACACAGACACGGGTACGACGTTGCGTCCTCCTCGGGTTTGGTTGGCATGGAAATTCAGGGAGCCATGGCGATATTCACTGTCAATTTAAAACGAATATTGAAACTCATGGAGTAACCAAAGTTGAAGAAATAGGTGGGAAAATGACGACGTTTATTCGGAGGAACCGAATAGGCGTCGTCTTTTTGATGTGTGTTTGTACTTTTTCTAAGAAACGCTAGTTTTTCAGTGGCCTCACTTCAAGTGGGGGATTCTTTGTTTATTTAGAACTCTCATATTTTTCACATGGAACCAAATTAAGGATAAATATACATTTTTGGCTGCTTAGAAGCCAGCTCCTAGGGAGACTGATTTTGAATCCTCAATTTGTTTTAGTAACTCTGTAAATATTAAGACGGCAATATGATATGCGTTTAGAGCCAAGTAATAGACGCTGTGGAGAGTTGCTAGATTCTACAACGTCAATAATCGCTTTCGCTGTCTTTTTAGAATCTCCCGGTTCCTTTCAAGATTTACGCCATCTACATAGCCAGAACAAGAGGTTGATATTCCTCGCACTAGCTGCTGAGTGGCCCGACCAATTCCGCGGAACCCGCTTGGTTCGATCACGGTCACATAGATGTTGACAGACACCAGCTCTTGGGAAGGTCCTCGAATACACCTACAATAGCATATTTCGATGCGTTGTAATAACCAACGCCTCAGAGAATGGAGCCAAACCCAGATGGAAGAAATAATAATATATCCGGAGCTTTGGTATTCATGGGAGACAAAACAGTATTCCTCATATGCATGAGGGCCCAGCTGTTGATTTCAAACATTTTGCGTGTTTCTACTTCGACAGTTTCCTCAACTGAACTCAAATATCCAATACTTCGTTAGCAGAAATTCTCTCGAGCTGGATTCTTGGTTAAGTTTCCGGAAAACAACTAGGATGAAGATGTCGACAATGCACTAAAGAAGATGTCGACATACAGTTAGTAGCCACGCGTGCAAAGCAATATGATTAAAGAGAACATTAGTGTCTCCCGTTCAGAGACTACGAATTCACTGAGAAGGAAGGTTACAGCATATGGGACAAGTTGCGTTGGATTCAGCACCGCAGGCTAAAGCGAAAGTAAGAAAAAAGAACAATTATAGGAAGTATTCCCCGTTACTCATCATGATGGTTCCTGGTCTTTTATACTTGTTAATCAATAACTATCTTCCAATGATGGGCATCGTCATTGCCTTTAAAGACGTGAATTTTGCCAAAGGTATTCTACAAAGCGATTGGATCGGATTAGACAATTTCGAGTATCTGTTTAAAACATCGGATGCGTACATTATTACCCGGAATACGATTCTATATAATCTAGTGTTCATTGTGCTCGGAACGGTATTATCGCTGGCATCCGCGATTCTGTTGAACGAAATAAAGAACAAGGTGCTGCTGAAGGCGTACCAAAGCATCATCACGTTGCCGCATCTCATCTCGATGGTTATCGTCAGCTACCTGGTATATGCCCTTCTGAGTCCGGAAACGGGGTTCATGAATAAAACGGTCTTGCCATGGTTCGGTATTGAAGAAGGTATCTTATGGTACAACGAAACGAAGTATTGGCCTGCGATTCTGACGGTGGTGCATTTCTGGAAATCAGTCGGATACTCCAGTATCGTATTCTTCGCAGCTCTGCTCGGAATTGACGATGAGTACTATGAGGCGGCAAGGCTTGACGGCGCGAACCGTTGGCAGCAGATTCAGCACATTACATTACCTATGATGACCCCTGTAATCATCATGCTGACGCTGCTTAACGTGGGACGTATTTTCTATTCCGATTTCGGCCTGTTCTACCAGATTCCCATGAACTCCGGACCGCTGTTCGACACGACCGCGACCATAGACACTTACGTCTTCAGAGGTTTAATGGGCTCAGGCGATATCGGCATGTCGACCGCAGCCGGCGTATATCAATCAATCGTCGGATTCGTGCTCGTCATCATGGCGAATTACATCGTACGACGCTATAACAAAGACAATGCACTATTCTAATCGGAGGATGCCTATATGAAAACAGAAAGCAGAAGCTTAACATGGTTTAGTCATATCGCGATGTTCCTGTTCGCCGCAGCTTGCCTCATCCCATTCGTATTGCTGATCTCCGCATCCTTGACGGATCAGGATGCCATCATCGCAAAAGGATATGCCTTCTGGCCGCAAGAATTCAGCACCGATGCCTACAAATATTTATACGACAGTAGAAGGGATATCGCGCAGGCATACGGCGTGACTGTATTTATCACGGTGTTCGGAACGATCATTGGCCTTGCGATGATCGCGCTGCTTGCCTATCCGCTCGCACGCAGCGAAACGCCGCATCGCAATCCCATTATGTTCATCGTTTTCTTCACAATGCTGTTTAACGGCGGCTTAGTGCCCACGTATCTGGTATATACGCAGCTGTTCGACATAAAGAACACGATATGGGCGCTGATTGTCCCAGGGCTCTTGATGAACGGATTCTACGTCATGTTGATGCGTACGTTCTTTCAGACCACCATACCGACTGCACTGCTCGAAGCCGCTCAACTCGACGGTGCAGGGGAGTACCGAACCTTATGGTCCGTCGTTCTCCCGCTGTCGACGCCCGTGCTTGCAACGATCGGATTGTTCCAATCCATCATGTATTGGAACGATTGGCAGAACGGCATGGTATATATCACGAATCCGAATTACTTCAGTATCCAAAATCTGTTGAACCGCATTATGCAGGATATTCAGTTTATCACGACCAGCATGACTAGCAGCGATGCAGGAGACGCCATGCAACAGCTTCCGTCCGACTCGGTGAAAATGGCCATTGCAGTTATCGGCGTCCTTCCTATCCTGATCGCGTATCCTTTTTTCCAGAAGTACTTTATCAAGGGAATCATGATCGGGGCCGTGAAGGGCTGATCGATCGAAAAAGAGGTATGGAGAAATGAAGTATGTATGCAATCCAATCCATATAGCATACAAGTATCAGTTAACCAACGCCAGGGGGACGATGGTTGCATACCGAGAAGCCGCAGTTCCCTCGATGATTAGGTTTCATGGGAGATATTATCTCTTTTCCTCCATGAATGTCGGGCTTCCATGTAAGCGATAATCTTACGGTGGGAATTCCATCCCCTGAAGGATGTCCCCATTTATGATTATGCCCGATCGTTCACAGTTATATGGTATTCGGCAGCAATCAGCTAACGATTAAAGCATTAATCAAATGCCAACCGATCTATGTAAGAGTAGATGTCTTCAATGTGACAGGGATAACCGAAGGCAATGTGTACAAAGCTATCGACTAAGGATTAGCATCAGTCATTCGGCAAATGTCCGAAACGCCATAACTGGGGAGTCATTCTGGTTATGGCGTTCGGGCATTCTTTACTTGTATGATGGTGTAAACTGAGATGTAAGGAGCCGGTTAACATGATCAATCGGAAATGGCTGGGATCGAACAATTCCCTGCCGATGAAGTTAGCGCTTAGCGTATTGATAATGACGCTACCGCTGGTCGGCATGCTGCTCTACAACAACTTCTATGCCATTCAAGTCGTGCGGGAACAAGTTGCCTTATCCTACTATGAGACGCTGAGCCACAATATGAATCAAATTGACGATGCTTTGAACGCCGTGGATGCTTACATGAATACGATCGCATTCAGCAGCGAGTTGTTGTCTGTCGGACAGAATGTGACGGATGAAGATTATTACGCTGAAAAGTACTATCTGTTTAACAAGCTTAAAGATGATATTGCGTTGTATCCAATCCTGAATGCGTTCGTCGTATATGAGGAGGATAGGCAAGACTTTTTGGACGTCCCCAGTAATAGGGATTTTTCGTTCGAAGAAATGGAACATGTGAAGGATTTTATCGCGGAACTGATTCATAGCGGCGAGTATTCAAAGGATAAAATAACGAAACGGTGGCAGAACTACGAAATTGGACAGGATAACTATCTCATTGATATCGTTCAAGCAGGGGACGCATATCTAAGTGCATGGATTCGATCGGATAAGTTGGTCTCACCGCCACAGTCGCTGAAGACGGGGAAGGAAACGGAAATCTTGCTCGCTAACGATCAGGGAGAAGCGATCACAAATACAACCGCTATTCTCGACAATGGGATCGATTTGCGTGAGGATATGGATAGTTATTATTTATCCGGTACAGATCAGAAATTCCTGGTGGTAGACGGACGTTCCGCTATGGGGGATTTCAGTTTGGTCACCTTAATTCCGGATCAAAACATATTGAGCAACCTACCGTACCTTCAACGGATCATCTGGCTGATCATGTTCGGAGCGTTGATTTTCATCCCGCTTGGCCTCTATTTATTAAGAAAGTCATTCTTGGTCCCTTTAAACCGAATTCTGGTTGCTATGAAGCGAGTCCGCGAAGGAGATTGGAGCATTCAGGTCGATATGGGCAAGACGTCTTCCGAATTTACGATTCTGGGCCAGTCGTTCAATGCCATGATGACAGAGATTCAGAAGCTACGCGTGGATGTCTTCGAAGAACAATTGAATAAACAGCGGGAAGAGTTGCAGCGCTTACAGCAGCAAGTAAACCCCCACTTTTTCCTTAATGCCTTGAATATTGTATACAACCTGGCGAAGGTCAAGAACTATGGGGCGATACTGGAGATGATCGAATCCTTGATGCATTATTTCCGGTTCTTGTTCCGCAGCACGACTTCATTCGTGAAGCTCAGGGACGAGCTAGAGCATACCCGGAACTATCTGAAAATCCAGAACATGCGATTTCCGGGTCAATTGACCTGGAGTATCTCTGTACCCGAATATTTGATGGATATACCTGTGCCCCCTCTCATTATCCAGTCGATTGTAGAGAATTCGATCAAGCACGCCGTCACGTTGGATGATCCGCTACACATTACCGTGCAGATCGATTTCTTCGACAAAGAAGTAGGTTCGAGGATGATGATAAGCATTAAGGATACTGGCTGCGGATTCGGCAGACAGGTGCTGAGCGAACTACAAGAGGGAAAGAGCATCCAAAATGACAAGGGAGAGCATACCGGCATATGGAATGTGCAGCGCCGTGTATGCCTGTTATATGACGAATCTGTATCCATTCACTTCGATAACGACGAGGAGACCGGCGGTGCCAAAGTGGATATGATTCTTCCTACCGATCCGAGAATGGAGGAAATGACATGACCTATCAAATTCTTCTAGTTGACGACGAAGCGCATGCCATTGAAGGCGTCAAATCGGATCTAGACCTGAACAAATTAGGAATCACGGGATTGTTCACGGCTAACAACATCAGGCAGGCGAAAGAGGTGTTTGAGCGGGAATACATCGATATCATGCTCTGCGATATCGAAATGCCGAAAGGCAACGGATTGGAGCTGTTAGAATGGGTTCGGGAGCATCATCCGATTACGGAAACGATCTTTCTGACGAGTCATGCCGATTTCAAATATGCAAGGGCTGCCCTGCAGCTCGGGAGTCTCGATTATTTGTTGAAGCCTGTGCGTGCCGCCGATCTGGAAGGTGCGATTCGCAAAGCGCAAAGCGCGATTGACCGCAGCACCGAGATCAACAAGTCTCACCAGTTCCATCAATTTTGGGTAAAGCATCATTCTCTGATCATCGAGCATTTCTGGTTCAATCTTGTTAACCATTCGACAACGATCCAACCGGCTGCGGTCCGCGAATTGATCGAGCGTCACCATATCCCGTTTACGGAAGAATCGATCTTTCTTCCGATCTTAATTAGCGTCCATAGATGGAACAAACCGTTGAAGCGAAGCGATGAGAAGATTTTGGAATACGCCTTAAAGAACACGGCGGAAGAGATCATTCTGAACAGCCATGGTAATGGCATTTGTTTTCATCTAGAGCCGGGAATGCTTCTTGTCATCGTTTCGGCCGAGCCCGCGACCGAGTGGAGCCCTGATCGGTTTCAAGAGGCCTGCTTGCAATATATCAATGCCTGCCATCGTTATTTCTATTGCGATCTTTCTTGTTATATCGGCAGGCCCGTACAAGCGCATGAGATGGCCGAAATCGTGGCTGACTTAAGGGTACAGGACCGAAATAACGTAGCTTTCGAAAACCAAGTCCACACTTACCTGGATACCAAGCATTCGGATCGGCTGATCACATTACCTGACTCTAGCGTTTTGTCTTCATTGTTGAAAGCTGGGAAGAAGGAAGCCGTTATTCACGAATTGGAGTCGTATCTTGCAGAACGCGTTCGGGACCATGGAATGGATGCCAGGGCGCTACATCAAATTAACCAGTCCTTTATGCAGATGCTCTATTCCCATCTCAATAGTAAAGGGATCCAGGCGAACCAATTGTTCGGAGACGACTTGTCGAAGCTCATGGCGGAGACGGCAGGTCGTTCCGTAACAGATACAATGGCCTGGGTCGAGCATGCCGTCGGCAAGGCGATGAATCAGTCGGAAACGATTCAGGAGACCGATACGCTCATCCAGACCGTCAAACAGTATATTGCCCTTAACATTGATCAAGACCTATCACGGGAAATGGTTGCTGAACAAGTGTTCCTGCATCCCGATCATCTGACTAGAATTTTCAAAAAACATACGGGACAATCCATATTCGAGTATATCATCCTGAAAAGGATTCGCATTGCCAAAGAGTTATTGCTCCAAACGGACAACCCGATCAGTGACATTGCAACAGCTATAGGGTATTCCAGTTTTTCCCATTTTTCGAAATTATTCAAGAAATATACCGATCTGGGCCCGAACGACTACAGAAATCATTATCGAGGTAAATAGGATGTCGAGAAAGCGCTATCAGAGAAGTCGAGATCGAGTTAGCCTGAATATTCGCAGGGAGCTAATATGAAGAGGCAACAAACCATTATCTCAATCAGGGGGAAGTATCATGAGAAGGAAAGTAAAATTAGCTAGTTTATTGCTTGCAGTATTCATGTTGGTCAGCATGCTTGCCGCTTGTGCGTCAAACAACAAGGGTGAGGGAAACATTGCACCTGATTCTTCTTCGACTTCCAATGGGGAGAACGCCGGACAAGCTAATGAAGGCGGGGATGACGCCACGAAAGACCCGTATGAAATCACGTTAGCAATGCCGATCTTCGGTACAGTCCCGAAAGACATGGAAGCAGTTCAAGCCGAGATCAACAAAATTACGCAAGCCAAAATCAATGCGACGGTGAAAATTCTCCCCATCAGCATCGGCGCATGGCAGCAACAAATGAATCTCATGATGTCCGGCGGCGAAAAGCTGGATTTAGCGTTTACTTTCGGTTCAGGCTATCCGACTCAAGCTGCAAACGGACAGATCATTCCTATGGATGACCTGTTGTCCAAATACGGTTCGGGAATCGTGCAAGCGGTTGGGGCTGAATATTTACAGAGCGCCGAAGTCGACGGCAAGATTTATGGCGTGCCTACGATTCACGATTATGCGGGGAAAAGCGGAATAATGATGAGGAAGGACCTGGTCGAGAAGCATAACATCGATGTGGCTTCCATTAAGACACTGGATGACTTGGACAACGTGTTTAAGACCATTAAGGACAATGAATCTGGAATAGTTGCACTTGGAATCGGATTAGGCGGCGTTACCTCCACTTATCTAACGTATGATTCGCTGGGTAACCATATTGGCGTATTGCCTGGATTCGATAACGGGCTGAAAGTGGAGAATTACTTCGAATCCGATGAATACGAAAGTCTGGTCAATAAGTTGCATGACTGGTTCAAGGCAGGCTATGTGAATAAGGACGCGGCAACGGCTCAGGTTCCGGAATCGAATCTTGTGAAATCCGGCAGCTCATTTTCCTACTTCGTGAATTATCATCCGGGCATGCAGGGTTCACAAGAGCGTCAGATCGGGCAAGAATTGATATTCGTTGAGTTGCAGCCGGATCATTATGCGACGACTTCGAAAGTAATGGCCGGGTTGTGGGCGATCAGCCAAAACTCCAATAATCCGGAACGTGCCATGATGTTCTTGGACCTCATGTATACGGACAAAGATATCACTAACCTTATGATGTGGGGAATCGAGGGCCAACATTATGTGAAGGTAACGGATACGACCATCGATTATCCGGCCGGCATCGATGCGACTACAGTTGGCTATCGCAACGAATCCTGGTTAATGGGCAATGCTTTCCTGACTTACCTCATGAAGTCGGAAGATCCTGAAACTTGGAACTTAACTAAGGCATATAATGATAGCGCCATTAGATCGAAAGCGCTTGGCTTCGCATTCAACACAGAGCCGGTCAAGAACGAAATCACGGCTATCAATAACGTCATGCAACAATACCGGAAGGTTCTGGAGACCGGCACGGTTGATCCTGCTAAGAAGCTGCAAGAGTTCATAGATAAATTGAAAACGGCTGGGATCGATAAAGTAATCGCAGAGAAGCAAAAGCAGTTGGATGCTTGGGTGGCTGCGAAAGAACAACACTAAGATTGTAAGGCTGCTCCCTCTAAACAGTGGGAGCGGCCTTTATTTTCGTTTTGAGTAAACGTATCGTTAAAGATGTCGAGATATCGCCATTGAGAAAGTCGCTTTTACGTTAGTTGACTTGTTCTGCTTCCCCTACAATTAAAGTAGTATCAGAGAAGTAAAACTATATTAATTCTGCATGGAGGGATGTACAAAATGACACTTCAATTTCCTGCCGGGTTCCTGTTCGGGGCATCAACCGCCGCACATCAGGTAGAAGGCAATAATACGAATTCCGATTTTTGGCTCATGGAACATTTGGAGGTAACCTCGTTCAAAGAGCCATCGGGGGATGCCGTAGACCATTATCGGCTGTACCGCGAAGATATCGCTATGCTGGCCGGATTCGGACTGAATGCATACCGCTTCTCCATCGAATGGGCAAGAATCGAGCCTGAAGAGGGCAAATTCGACGAAGAAGCGATCGAGCATTACCGCGATGTTCTAAGAACCTGCAAGGCATTCAGGATTACGCCGATCGTGACGCTCCATCACTTTAGCTCTCCGGCATGGCTCATTCGCGAAGGGGGCTGGGAATCAGAGAAGACGCCTGAACGCTTCGCCCGTTACTGCGGTTACGTCATTAGGGAACTGGGCGAAATGATTCCTTACGCATGCACAATCAATGAGGCGAACGGCGCAATTGGCATCGCCAAAATAATAAAGCAATTCCAATCGGCATCTTCTACCGCGCAAGTCGGCATTAATATCGATTTTGCAAACCGAATGAAAGAATATTACATGGTTTTAGGGAATGCGTTCGGTATATCACCGCAAGATGTCCACCCGTTTCTAGCACCTCGAACGGAGAGGGGGTTGCAGATTATATTCCAAGCGCATGAAGAGGCAAGACGGACAATGAAGCAAATTCGGCCGGAAATCCTGATCGGAATTACGCTGTCGCTCTTTGATTTCCAAAGCGTCTCCGGCGGCGAAGAGCATGCGGAGCATGCCCTTCAGGAGGAATTCCAACAATTCTTGCCTTATTTGAAGGATGATGATTTCTTCGGACTTCAAAATTATACCAGAGAAATATACGGTCCTGACGGTCAACTGCCGGTTCCGGAGGATGCGGAGAAAACGCAGATGGGTTACGAATATTATCCGCAAGGGTTAGAGTCCGTTATCCGTTACGTATCCAAAAATCTGGATATGCCGATATTCGTTACGGAGAACGGCGTGGGAACAGACAATGACGAGAGACGCGTGGCTTTCATTGATCAAGCTTTGAAGGGCGTTCATGCTTGCGTGTCCGACGGGATCCCGGTCAAGGGTTATATGCATTGGTCGCTGCTGGACAATTTCGAATGGCAGCTCGGCTACTCCAAGACGTTCGGGCTCGTGGCAGTGGACCGGTCGACGCAGAAGCGCATACCCAAGCCAAGTGCCTACCATCTTGGGAGCATTGCACAGAGGGGAGCTTTGCAATCATGATCCGCGATTTGAACGCATTAATTGCCGAAATGACGGTAGAGGAGAAGGCGTCCCTATGCTCGGGCATGAACAGATGGAAGACGGAATCGCTCGACGGACTGGGCATACCGTCCATGATCGTGAGCGACGGACCACATGGTGTGAGAAACCCGAACAGGGAAGACGATTTCGGGATGCATGACGTGACAGACAATCGACCTAGCACTTGTTATCCGACCGCTTCCGCATTGGCATCGTCGTGGGACAGAAAGTTGATGTTCGAAGTCGGAGAAGCGCTGGCTAAGGAAGCGAAAGTGCTAGATATTCAGATCCTGCTCGGCCCAGGCGTCAACATGAAGCGTTCGCCTCTTGGCGGGAGAAACTTCGAATATTTTTCAGAGGACCCGTATTTGGCTGGGGAGCTCGGAACCGCATACGTTAAGGGACTCCAGAATCAAGGCGTCGGAGCCAGCGTGAAGCATTATGCATGCAACAACCAGGAACACGAAAGGATGAGCATCAGCGCGGAAGTCGATGAGCGGGCGCTTCGTGAAATCTACTTACCCGCATTCGAGAAGATCGTCAAGGAAGCGAAGCCATGGTCGATCATGGCCGCTTATAACAAAGTGAACGGTCAATTCGCGACAGAGAATCCCTACTTATTACGAGAGATCTTGAAAGACGAATGGGGTTATGAAGGAATCGTATTGTCCGATTGGGGGGCGACGAGCGATCGGGTCAATGCTCTTTCTGCCGGACTCGATCTGGAGATGCCGGGCCCTTCTCCAGCGAACGATAAGAGGATCGTCGAAGCGGTCAAATCGGGACAACTCGATGAGCAAGTCTTGGACGACGCCGTACGTAGAATTCTTCGTATCCTGTTCCAAGCGTTGGGTCGGCGGGATACCGGTTCTGCAGTCGATTATGAGGCACACCACTTGTTGGCTAAGAAAGCCGCGGTAAGCAGCATCGTTCTCTTAAAGAATGAGGACAATTTGCTTCCGCTGGACGCGAACGGGACGTCATCCGTTGCGGTCATCGGGCAAATGGCGGTTCAACCCCGCTTTCAAGGGGGCGGAAGCTCGAAGGTCAACGCGACCCAAATCGATATTCCGTTCGATCACATCTTATCTCATGCTGGAGAAACGGTTGGAGTGGTATATGCTCAGGGCTATTCGTTGGAAGACGAGCTTATGAGCCAGACACTGCTGGAAGGAGCTGTTCGAGCCGCAAAGGGCTCCGAGGCTGTCGTGCTGTTCCTCGGACTGCCGGATAAGATGGAATCGGAAGGTTACGATAGAGCGCATATCGATTTGCCTGACGATCAAGTCACGCTACTGCGAGAGGTTGCGAATGTTAACGACAAAATCATTGTCGTTTTAAGCAACGGATCGGCAACATCGATGTCTTGGATCGATGATGCGAAGGCAGTTCTGGAAGGCTGGCTATCCGGTCAGGCAAGCGGCTCTGCCATTGCCGATATCTTGTTCGGGAAAGCGAATCCGGCCGGGAAACTGCAGGAGACGTTCGCTTGTCAAGTGGAAGACAATCCATCATACCTTAATTTTCCAGGAGAAGAAGGGAAGGTCGAATACCGGGAAGGCATCTTCGTTGGTTACCGCTATTATGACAAGAAGAATATGCCGGTGCTGTTCCCGTTCGGGCATGGATTATCTTATACGTCGTTCGACTATGCAAATCTGCGTCTTAGCGGGGATACGGTAAAGGATATGGACGGCCTGATAGTTGAAGCCGACATTACAAATATCGGCACAATGGAAGGCGCAGAAATCGTGCAGTTGTACGTGATGAATGCGAAGGCCAAATTAATCAGGCCTGAGAAAGAGCTAAAAGGCTTCGAGAAAGTCAACCTGCGTCCAGGCGAAACGACAACTATTCGTATCCGGCTGGAGAAAAGGGATTTTTCCTACTATGACCCAACCCGGAAGAAATGGGTGATGGAGACGGGCAAGTTCGAAGTTTGTCTGGGCAAATCATCGAGAGATATTTGCCTGAGACAAGCCGTAACCGTGGTATCCACGGATAAACTGGAAATAACTTTAACCGGCGATAGTCTTGTGAAAGACTGGGTAACATCGATTCACGGAAAACGAACCTTGTTCGCGATCTTGTCCGAGGAGAACATGAAGGAGCAAATCGAAAACGCGCTTCAAGGCGATCATGCGGAAATGGTACTGGGCATGCCGATGCGAAAGATGTTCTACTTCGATCCGAACCGTGCGGAGAGAGCGGATCAGATTATTGAGCGGCTGCTGATTCGGTTGAAGGAGGAGTCCTAGAAGAATGGGACGCGCGAACGGAAAAGTCGCAATCATAACTGGTGCCGGAAGCGGCATCGGAAGGGCTAGCGCAATTCTGTTGGCTCGAGAAGGTGCTAAAGTCGTATTAACGGACATTCACTCGGAGAACTTGCACGTCGCAGCCGAAGAAATCGGGGCCTCGCATGGCGAAGTGATCACATTTACGCATAACGTTGCCGTAGAGGAAGATTGGATATCCATCATGTCGAAGACAATTTACGCCTATGGGAAGGTTAACGTGCTTGTGAATAGCGCAGGCAGTAGCAGCAAATCGGATACGACGGATGAATGGAAACGCGTGCTGGATATTAATCTGACGGGAAGCTACTTGGGAATGAAGCACGCCATACCGTTCATGAAGCAGGCTGGCGGCGGTTCAATCGTGAACATCGCCTCCCTTGCTGGACTCGTCGGAGGAGGGTTCAACGGTTATGCCGCATCCAAAGGCGGAATCCGCGCTATCTCCAGAGCGGCGGCCGTAGATAATGCAAAGGACAATATTAGGGTAAATTCCGTCTACCCTTGCTGATCATTACACCAATGACGGAAGGCATCCTTCTCCATGAACAGCTGAAGAAGAAGTTCGAGGAGAGGACGCCGCTGCCGCGCTTCGGTACGGCGAACGATATCGCAAACGGTATATTGTACCTAGCGTCAGATGAAGCATCGTTCGTAACGGGTACAGAGCTAGTCATCGACGGGGGCACAACCGCTTCATGACGATTGCCGTCCACACTGGAATGGAGAGAATCCGTTGGTGAATACCGCACGTAATTTAGTAACTAATAGGACTAGGGAGTGAATACATCCATGACGTCGAAACTTTTGGAAGTGCTATCAGGCAAAGAAGAAAATTATATTTTACCATTCTTTTGGCTGCATGGGGAAGGGGATGATGTGCTGCGCGAAGAAATGGCCCGCATCCACGAGTCTGGCATTCGGGCGGTTTGCGTGGAAGCGAGGCCGCATCCGGATTACCTGGGACCCAAATGGTGGATGGATATAGACGTCATTATGGATGAGGCTAGGATGCGTGGTATGAAGGTGTGGATTTTGGATGACGACCACTTCCCGACCGGACATGCGGCAGGCCGATTGAAGGATGCGCCACCTGAACTCCGTCGTCTTTTTTTATGGGAAAGTCATGTTGATGCCATAGGTCCGCGTGCGCATTCCGCTTTCTTGGTATCACCTGTGCCTTATCGCCCGGAAGCGTTCAGCAGGGGAGGCAGTATGGTTGCGGTAATCGCGGTCAAGCGTGATCCGGTAACTGGGGGATTAACGGAGGAGAGTATCGACCTGACGGCTAGCGTAGAGAATGGCAAATTGTTCTGGAGCGTGCCCGACGGCTATTGGCGCATCTTCACGATTATCGAGGGAGAGCATGGTGGGGATCCGAAGAAAAGCGACTATGTGAATTATCTCGTGGCCGAGTCCGTTCGCGTGCTGATCGATACCGTGCATGAGGCATTCTATGCACGTTACCGTAATGATTTCGGTGGAACGTTGGCCGGCTTCTTCTCGGACGAGCCTGGCTTCTACAGCGATAGGGATACATGGGACTTTAATTCTAAAACGGGCAAGAAGGGAGCCACGCTTCCATGGAGCATAGAGATGCACAGCCTGATGGAGAAGGAGCTAGGTTCTGACTATAAAAGGCTGCTTCCCTTGCTCTGGCATGATGAAGGCGAGAATGGATCTCGAACTCGTTACTGTTACATGAATCTTGTGAGCAAGCTGTACGCGGAAAATTTCACAGATCAGATCGGCAATTGGTGCCGGGAGCGCGGGGGCGAGTATATCGGCCATGTACTTGAAGATAACAGTGTTCACGCCCGGCTCGGCAGCGGCGCGGGACATTTCTTTCGAGCACTTGGCGGACAGGACATGTCCGGACTGGATGTCGTTCTCTGGCAGCTTCGTCCTGGATTCGACGAAATTCCAACAAAAGGAATAGTAGGAGAACTCGATTCGGAGTTCTTCAACTATGGCATGGCTAAGATGGCCGTGTCGTTAGCCCACTTGGATCCGAAGAAGAGAGGGCGTACGATGGCCGAGGTTTTCGGTGCTTATGGTTGGACAGAAGGTCTTAAGTTAATGAAGTGGCTAACTGATCACATGCTTGTCCGCGGCGTGAACTACTTCGTTCCTCATGCCTTCTCACCGCGAGAATATCCGGACTGGGATTGCCCACCGCATCTCTATGCCAGAGGCAAGAACCCGCAATACCGATATTACAAATATCTGAATGCTTATACGAATCGGTTGAGCCATCTCCTGTCGGGCGGAACGCACGTTGCATCTGCAGCCGTGCTCTATCATGCCGAGGCGGAATGGTCTGGGGACTACATGTATTTTCACAAGCCCGTTAAAGAATTGATTCGAAATCAGATCGACTGCGACGTGCTGCCATGCGATACGATCGTTCAAGACGTCACGGTTCAAGACGGCAAGCTCTGCATGCACGGCGAGACCTTCGATTGTCTTATAGTTCCCTACAGCGACGCACTTCCAACAGTTGTATTGGTTCGCATGCATGAGCTGGCGGAGCAGGGACTCTCCATTTTCTTCATCGATGAACTTCCGCGAAGGTCTAGCGAGGGGGGGCATCATCCGAATGAGCTAGCCAGGCTTGCCGAGAACGAGCGGATCGAGGTCATTCCTCTCAAAAAACTCGCGGATAGGATGAATCAATCCGGTTATTACGAAGTGCAGGTCAGGGAAAGCGAGCCGTTCTTGCGTTACTACCATGTGAGACATTCGGATATGGACGTCTTCATGTTCTTCAACGAGCACCCACGCAAGGCCATCGATACGGAGGTTCGTCTGCCGGTATCGGAGGGTGTGCTAGCGTATGATGCCTATGCCAATAGGCTCCAAGAATTGGAATACGTGCCGGATGGCAACGGATCCATTCTGCGGCTAACATTACACCCAACGGAAAGCATTGTCGTGGTCGCAGGAAATGGTGTAGCCAAGATTAACACCGAGCCGCGGAGGGCAGTATGCGAACATTCGCGCCTCGAGGGACCATGGTCGGTTTCTACGGCCAAATCCGAGCAGTATCCGGAATTTACGCCATGGCGTGAATTGGAGATGTTATCGGATCTAAGCCGAGAGGAGTTGCTACCTTCCTTCTCAGGGACGATTCGCTATGAGACTGAATTCGATTGGTCATCTGCGTCCGGAAATCGCGTGGCGATCGATCTTGGCGAAGCTTACGAAACGGCTGAGGTATTCCTGAATGGGGAATCCGCAGGTGTCCGCATTGCCGCTCCTTATCGGTTCGACATCAGTGACTTGGCACGGGAGGGCATCAATTCGCTTGCCATTGAAGTGACCAATACGCTTGTGCTTGAGACGCCTGATTCCTTGTCGCGTATGGGGCAGCTCGAGCCAAGCGGGTTGCTTGGGCCAATCCGGTTGCTCGTTGGCGATCTGTCTGAGCATGAAGAGTAAATAAAATTATGAGATGATCGGTCGTAAGCTTCACCGCTGCGAGCTTTGGCAACCAGAATACGAGCCAGCTTGCCGCAAAGGTTCATCACTGAGCGAATTGGCTGATCATAATTGCGACATTTATCTCCATCTCGCCTGTTTAAAGTCTGCCACTCACCACTTAAAGTTTACCACTAAGCCGCCGAAAATCAGGAATTAACTCCTGATTTTCGTTCGGCTTTTTTTCCACTCTTTTACCAGGAACCTGGATTTCCTTGATCTTTCTACTCAACCTTTTTTCTTCTCATGTGTTTGCTCGACTTAACTTTTTTAAAAAAAGAAACCGTTTTAGCGGTTACCAATAAATCGATATCATCATCAGTTTTGATCAGATAAATACGATCATGGACATGTTTAATGTCATATAGACTATCCAGATGTGAATTTACACAATGATCTGTCCAGCCTGGTTTAGCAGGTTGATAAGAGAATAAGTAAATTTTTGCTGTCAATTGTACCCCCTCCCAGTATCGTCAATAACTCGTTATTCCTGTTCTATGATGTTTAGGACACTTTGCCTTAGATCGTTTAATGGCTTATCGCTTTCAACTTAATAGAGGATTATGCAGCGCAAACTATCCGTATTAGAATAACGTGAGTCATATGCGGTTAAAATAGAAATACTATGGAATCATTGATAAGGGATTAATGCTTATACCCAATGGAAGGGATGGTAGCATGGTTTTTGAAATTACTGAATTAATGGAACAAAAAAATAGTAATCCAACTAAATAGCCAAGTAATGACATCAACTAGCTCTATTCATTTTGCTTAGAGAAAGAGGTGTTTTTTTGCATATTATTATAAATTCTATCTTTGAACGATTAAATGTGAATCTTGAAACGGAACGTGATCTCATTTTTAAAACGATTTCTGATCGGCAGGCCCTTAAAGTCTACCGAATTAGGAGAACAAAAGCTAAATAAAAAGAAAGCGCTGGCTATATTGTCTTCAGATGCCTTGTCTTCCGTTGCGTACGGGCCGGAACAATTCTTAATTGTTCTCGTTACAATTGGGGCCGCTGCCTTCTGGTACTCCATCCCGATTGCGATTGGCGTATTAGTATTGCTGACCGCACTCATTTTGTCCTACCGGCAGATAATTTTTGCTTATTCGCATGGTGGTGGAGCCTATGTGGTATCCAAGGAAAACTTGGGGAAATACCCCGGACTGATTGCCGGCGGTTCGTTGTTGGTGGACTATATTTTGACGGTGGCAGTAAGTATATCGGCCGGTGCGGACGCGATTACCTCAGCTTTTCCAAGCCTGCATGAGCATAAAGTAGTTATCGCTATTGTCTTCGTGATCCTGATTACGATTCTAAACTTAAGAGGGGTAACGGAATCCGCTTCCGTACTTGCTTATCCGGTTTATTTATTCGTGCTGGCTTTATTCATTCTGATTGGTACAGGCTTGTATAACATTTTAACCGGTAACGTTCCGGCAGAGCTGCATACCTCATTGGGCACGCCGGTAGCGGGGATCAGTCTATTCCTGCTGCTGCGCGCATTTTCCTCCGGGAGCTCTGCGTTAACGGGTGTAGAGGCGATATCCAATGCCATTCCGAATTTCAAAAGTCCGGAGGCTTCTAACGCCGCCAAAACCTTAGTGGCCATGGGAGCCTTACTTGCTGTTATGTTCTCAGGAATTGTTGTGCTAGCCTATTACTATGGTATAGCTCCCCGTGCTGATGTGACGGTCGTGTCGCAAATAGCCGAGCAAACGTTCGGCCAGAATGCGATGTATTTCTTCATACAGGGAACCACTGCATTAATACTGATTCTGGCTGCCAACACCGGGTATTCCGCATTCCCCTTGCTGGCTGTGAATCTGGCCAAGGATAAGTTCATTCCGCAGATGTTCACCATGCGTGGAGACCGGCTGGGTTACTCTAACGGTATTATTATCCTGGGTGTTCTGTCTATGCTCCTGATTTATGTATTTGAAGGGAAGACAGAGCAATTGATCCCATTATATGCTGTAGGTATGTTCATTCCCTTTACGCTGTCACAGACAGGAATGATGGTTAAGTGGCTCCGGGAAAAACAGGCGGGCTGGCTGCAAAAATTCATCATCAACACCGTTGGTGCTCTAATCAGCCTCATCGTTACGATGATGTTCTTCTTGACCAAGTTCACACAGGTCTGGCCGGTATTTGTATTTTTGCCGATTCTCCTTCTGGTGTTCCACCGGATTCATAAGCATTACGAGGCCGTTGCCGACCAGCTCAGAATAACCACCTGTGAGGAAACGATTAAGATTGAAGGCAATGTAATCATCGTGCCGGTTGCCGGAATTACTCATGTGGTGATGAACTCCCTGGAATATGCCAAATCGCTGAATCCGCAGCAGATTATCGCCGTGTATGTGCCTTTCGAAAGAGAAGAGGAAGCAATATTCGAGGAGAAATGGAGAAAGTGGCAGCCGGAAATAAGATTAGTGACACTGTATACTCCTTATAGAAGCATCGTACAACCGTTGACCAAATTCATTGATACGATCAATTGGAAGGCCGCAGAGCTGAACCATAGGGTAACAGTCATCATTCCACAGTTCATTCCGAAGAAAGGCTGGCATAACATCCTTCATAATCAATCGAGTCTGCTAATACGTGCCCGGTTACTGTTCCGCAGCGATGTTATTGTCACTACTGTTCCTTATCATTTGAAGAAGTAATATGTTTCATACATTAGGCTGGTTTCATAAAAGAAGCCTGCACCCCATACCGGGCGTGCAGGCTTTTTGTTATTTCCAATCCTCTAAGCTAAGCCTAAGCGGCCTGCTTAGACGGCAATGCGCGGCGGACAAGCTTCGCCAGCTCCATCACGATGACCGAGCCAACGGCAAGGCCAGTGGCTGTGAGCCAGTGGTCCATCCCGAAGGAAGCGGGGATGGAGAAAATGTCTCTGACGCCGGGCAGGACGGCAATGCCGTAGAAGGCAAAGCAGACCATGACAGCGCCGATCACATATTTGTTGCTGAAGAAGCCGGCTTCCACAGAGGTCTGGCTGTTGGAGCGGGCTGCGAAGGTCTGGAGCGTATGCGCCAGAATCAGCGTGGTGAAGGCCATGGCAATGCCCATTTCATCGGAATGCTGCAGCCCGATGTACTGGGAGACAATGACGGCAATCCCGATCAGCAGACCGCGGGTAATGACAGCCTGCATCATGCCTCCGGCGAAGATGCCTTCGCCAATGTCCCGTGGCTTGCGGCTCATTACATCCGGCTCAGCCTTCTCCATGCCCAGGGCAATAGCGGGCAGGGAATCGTTCGCCAGGTTGATGAACAGCAGCTGGATAGCGGTGAACGGGTTAATCCAGTCTATGTGTAATACAGTGCTTAATCCGCGTGATCCCTATTATTAAAAGAACTTAAAAGATATTAAATCTTTAAAAGAATTAAAAGAAATAACCCAAGTGCGCGCAAATGTAAACCGCTAATTTCTACGACTATCGCCGCGTCCGCCTATTTCTGCCCCTTTCTCGCGCTAAACTTTCATTATCTAAACCAACGGAGGTATCACGCACATGAACGCTAAATTCCCGGATAATCCGCTACTCGGTCCGCTATCCCGCGCAGACTTCATTACCGCTAACACGCCGCTCATAGAAAAGATAATCGTGCGCTATTTTCGCGGTCAACTCGCCGCCACACATACGCCGCGCACCGACGCGATGAACGATGGCGCTATCGGACTCATTAACGCATACGATCGCTATAACGACGCATCCGTCCCGTTCGGCTCGTTCGCCTTTCCGCATATATACGGAGAAATCCGAAACGCACTATCCCGGCGGCCATCTACCGGCATCCGCATACCGAACTGGCTGTATCCGCTGATTAAACGGATTAACCGCGCTGGCCTGGCGGATGCAAGCGCCAAAGTCGTAGCGCTGGAACTCGGCATCACTGTTAAGCAAGCGCGCCAAGCCCTCCGCTGTATACGTATAGCGAAGACGGACGGACTGGCGGATGAAGATAAGCGCAGCAGTACGGACGACTATACGCACCTGGCCGCTGACGAGTTTATCGCGCGATTAAAGCCAAAGCCGCAGCGGGTTATCCACATGTTAATGGCGGACTATACGCAGTCGGAGGTCGCGCGCTCACTCGATATGTCGCGCCAGGCCATCCGCTCAGTAATCCTCCGTGTACGCGCGGATTACGAAGCTTACGATAAAATTAGCGCGTAGAGTGTACGTTATGAATTTGGCGTACGTCATATTAAACGAAGGGGGCTACGTTATGAAATTCCGCAAGAAAGCCGTTATTGTCGACGCGGTCCAATACACGCCGGGACTCGAAGACGGCTACGCATGTTACGCAATTGAAGGAGGGTCCCGCGCCGGCCGATTCGTCGGCTATCACGATAAAAGGACGCCGATACCGCCGGGATTCCGCAAGGTTCCCGCAATCCGAACGCTCGAAGGATTCCACGAAATCAGCGCGGGCGATTGGATTATTACCGGTATTGCCGGCGAGCGCTATCCGTGTAAGCCGGAGATATTCGCGCAAACGTACGAGGCCGCCGACGGTCCGCCACACGAAGAGGAAGCGCACGAAATGATACGTTAAACCTATGTAAGCCGCTATTACCCTGAGCCGGAGCATCAACGCTTTCGTACGGAGAGTATCGCGTACGCTAACGGAATGATGTACGTATTGAATACGCTTGGTATAAAAATCGAAGGAGTGAACGTGCAATGTCAACGTTAGTCAAACCGGTAACAATTCCACGCGAGGTGGCGGACGCAATCGAGTTTCTACGGAGAGCGGGGCGTGATAACGAAACGTTAATATACGAGGTTATTAACCCAACGCGTGGTTACAACGATACGCTCACGCACTTGCGATCTATCCCGTTCAACACGTTAATGCGCGCTCTGCTTGACGGATATGAACGCGAGCTAACGGAGGAAGAGCAGGCTTACGTGAGAATCGCGGAGGCATACGATTATTGCGCCAACGGAAGAGGAGCGCGTAGTCACGCTGCACAGGACTCAGCTTATGCGCAAGGAATTAAGTTCACGCTTAACACGTTAAACATCGTTATCCCCGGCGTCAACGATACGGAGGTGCGTGCGTAATGTCTACGATTAAACCGGTAACAGTTCCGTGTGAAGTGGCGGACGCGATCGAAGGCCAAGTCTTACGATTACACAGCCCAATCATGAGATCCAGCAAACGCATGAATAATTTAAATGGAATATCTTCGGCTTTTTTCGAGAGCGTCGAGTGATCTACAGAACGTTGCCCACAAAGGGCCATTCGCTGTTCTCCGTCCCGATACCCCTCCACTGTTGGAAGGCGGCTTCGCTCAAAAAAAGAAATAAATCATAAACCGTAAACTTACGTGCAACATCGATATAATTCAATTCTTCGAGGAGAGAACGTACTTTTTCTTCGGGAATCACCAATTGCAGAATATTCGATAATGAAGTAGACTTTTTCATGAGGTCGCCTCGTTTCCGACGTTTGTAGGGGTACAAACACTTTACCGAATGAGCGGCCTTTTTTCTACCTTTTTTTGGTTAATCAACAGGCCTAATACCTTTATAACCAACGAACAAAAAGCCATTCCGCAAACTCAATCTGAACGAATGGCTTATATTCTGAAAAAATTGGTGCAAACCAAACAACCGATTTATGTTTATGATTTAAGCGAATCTCTATTTATCAGCGAATCCACGCTAAGACTGGATTTAAAGTATTAAATGGATGGATTCGGTGGAGGCTGATCCCCATGCGCAGATGGGTTCGCCCAGCCTATTCCGTAAGCTCGATGGGACATATGGCTTGGTTGCATTGGGGAACAACTGTGGCACTTCCATCTATTTGTGGGATTCGGACGATCTGCTTTCCTTTAAGAACCAGCGGTGTGTTTAGATAAATACGGAAGGGTTGGCGGTTGAAGACCCTAAAATCATGTTTGACTCCAAGACGGGATCCTATCAGTTATATTGGAAAAGCGCGAACGGAGGAGAGTCTTACCATTCCAGCTCAGGGAAACCGGTGGTTGTCCGTACTTTGGACATTGGAGGAGACTTATTTAAAGCTGCCTAAAGAAATGAACCCTTTTCTAGGCTTTAGGGAAATTCGTTTATGTTTGGAAGAACAAGCTGTTTTCCGTACACAATTACGTGCATTATTGCGTGCGGGCGTCTATGGTAATCTGAAAATTATGTTCCCAATGATTGCAACCGTTTCTGAATTTAGGGAAGCAAAATCCATCCTTATGGAAGAAAAAGAAAAGCTTGCGGCAGAAGGAGTCAAAGTGGCCGAACAAATATGGATGCGGCAGAGAAAAAATCGTCTACCTCGACGTGATGGATTACAATTAACGATTTAGCAAACGGGTGATTCGCGGCTTTGCGATCTGGAGGTTAAAAAGAAAGAAAGAGATGTTTGATTCGCGATACCCGGTGCAGGAAGGGCATGAAGAACCCGCCTAATTCCCTTGTTCCTGGGGGTGGGGTAACAACCACACCTACAAACAAACACCCGAGTAGCTGTTCTCTTACACAAACTTCTTGACGTTACCAGTTTGGTGGTGAAGAATCAGTAAGAATCATTAAAATAACCGTGTAGGAACTTAAAAATGCCCGATTGAGTGTGGAATTCATCAATTGTATAGTTAAATTGTAAACGGATTCATCAAAATAACGAGCGGATAGCTTAATTTGGCCTCTATGTGACATTAAAGTGGAGTGATTAAAAAATTGATAGGAGGAAGTCTATGTAATTTACATAGGGGCAAACTATCATCCTCACAATTGGCCACGATAGCGTTGGCCAGTCCATCCTAGTTTACCACTCCGGTCAGTCATGTACGTCACAGCGGTACCAAGCAGAGAATAGATTTGCCTGACAGCCACCCTCACAGCTTGCTTAACAATAACATTTATCAGGGGCGAATTGTTTTGCATCCATAGAATGTTGAGGAGATTGATGTCCATGAGTGATGTAGGATGGCTGAAGGATTTCAAGAAAGGAGCGATTTAGTGAAGCATGCATTTAAAGTGTCAGATCTCAAAAAAATTCGTTTGATTGTCAACAGTGATGCCAAGAATGAAGCGGACGACCAGTATGCAATCGTTCATGTACTGCTAACGTCTCAATTTATCGTGAAAGGCTTGATTGGTGCCCATTTCGGCGAAGAGAGGAGCACATCCTCAATGATAGACAGTGTGAAGGAAATTGAACTTCTTTTGGACCTCATGGGCTTGTCTGGCGAGTATCCTGTTCTTTGTGGAGCCGAGCGCGCCATGCAAGACGAGAGGACGCCTTCTTTATCCGACGGTGCAGAATTTATTGTTCGTGAAGCCATGTCCGATGATCAAAGACCTTTGTTCGTGATTTTTCTAGGGGCTATCACTGATTTGGCTACGGCCTACCTCATGAATCCGGCGATTGCCGATCGTTTGACAGCTGTATGGATAGGTGGTGGAGCCTGGCCAAACGGGGGGGTGGAATACAATCTGGGTAACGATATTCACGCAGCAAATATCATATTCAACTCTACAATTCCGCTTTGGCAGGTTCCTAGAAATGTGTACAGCAAGATGCGGGTCAGCATCACTGAATTAAAACAAAGAGTAGAACCACACGGCGCAATTGGTCGATATTTAGTTCGCCAATTATTGGAGACATATGAGAAATGGGAAAACAATCCGGATTGGCCAAGGGGGGAAGTATGGACTTTAGGAGATTCGCCTGCGGTAGGGTTGCTAATGAATGATCAACCCTATGATTATGAATTGAAACCTGCCCCCCGCATATCTCCAGACATGACTTATATCCATTATCAAACGAAGAGATTAATCAGAGTATATCGAGATATCGATGCGCGGTTTATTTTGGAAGACATGTATGCTAAATTGGAGTTGTTTAATGGTTGAGAATTTAACTATATAGACCGCAATTGAGATCATAACCTGACGAGCAGACAATGTACGGTCCCCAGCGGATGCTTATTGATTTGCTTCATAAATTGGCTGCTTCATGTTTGCTATACTTGACACTTTACGTTGTCTGCCACGAGGGAACCAATTATATTGCAGTGCTTGATAGGAACGAATTAATTCGTCCTCAAAGAGCAAATGATCGATTTTTTCGACTTCAACCTGTTTCTTGAGCAATGCAAAGGTATGCTTTTTGAAATACGCTTGAGTGTCCTCGTCCGCATAGGCAAGCGTATAGGTTGCTTTGGTAAAACTGGAATTCATCCATTTTAGCATCGCGCTGATCCAACGTACGCTCATTTAGATACCAAATTCCTGTTCGATCTACTCCGCCACAAGCGGGAGAGTCCAGGTATACCGAGCTTCAAAACCCCATATCTACCGGTTGTTGCTGTTCCAGCATCGCCGCTAACTGTTACGCTGTTCCTGCGTGAGCTTTGTCGGTTGTCCAGGGGAATGATCCAACTTCAGGCCGGACAGACCTTGCGTTTGGTAGGCTTTCCAATAGAGACCGATGGTTTGACTCGCGCGACTTAGTAGATCATTGATCTCTTCAAATGTGTGTCCTTCCAGACGAAGACGGACTGCCAGGTACCTTTCGTAGAGTTGTTTATCCGATGATTGTTTCATTGCTGCATTCAATTACTCGATTTCTTCGTTTCTTATTTTCATCGCCGCCTGCGGGTAGGTTATTACTATTCTTTACTCGATTTGGTGACTAAAATGATTTTGGCAGTTTCTTAAATGTGTTCTATATGTAAAAATTGTGAGGGAACTTTAAATATGAAGCCAATACCTTATCTTGAAATTAATGAAGAAGGGCTTTCGACACTATTTGTGGACGGGAAACCTTATATCGCATTTGCAGGAGAGATTCATAATTCCAGTTCGTCCAGCTTAACTTATATGTCAGAACAGGTATGGCCCTATTTAAAGGGATTATATCTAAATACGGTAATTGTCCCAGTATACTGGGAACAAATTGAACCGACCAAGGGTGATTTTGATTTTTCAATCGTGGACGGAATTGTTAAACAAGCGAGGGAAGAGAAAGTTCGTCTAGTATTACTTTGGTTTGGACTTTGGAAGAATGGCACTTCCATGTACACTCCAGGATGGATTAAACGAGATTATAAAACGTATTTTCGGGCCTGTTACAGAGGAAGTATTCCTTCAAATACAATCTCCCCGTTGTGTGAAGCCGCTGTTACAGCGGATGCAGAAGCTTTCAGCAGCTTAATGAAACATTTAAAAGATATTGATGGTGAACAGAATACAGTAATTATGATGCAAGTCGAAAATGAAATTGGTTTTCTAAACAGCGCGAGAGACTTCTCTGCCTTGGCAGAAGCACTTTTTGGAAAAGTTGCTCCACAAGAGATTTGTGAGGCATCTGGTAGGGTTGGAACATGGAGTGAATTATTTGGTGAAGATGCTGATGAATATTTTATGGCATATCATTATGCCTGTGCAGTAGAAAAGATCGCGAAATCTGGAGCTGCAGAGTATGATTTGCCATTGTTTGTAAATGCCTGGTTAGAACAGTTTCCAAAACGGCCGGGTGCGTATCCAAGTGGAGGACCTATCGCCAAAGTAATGAAAATTTGGAGACTTGCTGCACCATCAATAGCTTTATACGCTCCTGACATTTACTTGCCCAACTTCGCTGAGGTTTGTGAGGAATATACAACAGATAAAAATCCTCTGTTTATACCTGAAGCACGAAGAGATCTTGTTTCTGCAACCAATGTTTTTTATGCAGTCGGCAAGCATAACGCAATTTGTTTTGCGCCCTTTGGAATCGAAGAGTTTCTCAAGGAGCCGACAAAATGGGCACATTCGATTGATCCTGCTCTGCTTCTGGCATTAAATATAGACAAGTCAGGCTTTACTCTGAATGGTACGGGTCCTTTTCTTGCAGAGAGCTATAAGTTATTAGGGAATATGTCAGGTACAATTTGTAAATATAGAGGCTCCGGTAAAATGACAGGCTTTTTGCAGAATCATGACCGGGGCACTATTTTATCCTTGGAGAAATATGATCTAAAAATTACTTATCAACGAGAGGAAGAAAACTACCCGATTTCTGGTGGGCTTGTCATTGAAGTTTCAGAAGATCAATTTATCTTGGCAGGGATAAGATTTACTGCAGAGTGGCTTCCAAAACGAGGAGAGAACTCAAAAGTTGATTATATTAGTATTGAAGAGGGGACATTCAATAATGATGAATGGATCATGAACAGAAGGCTTAATGGAGATGAGGGTAGCAGAATCTCGGTAGGAAATAAACCTTCAGCTTTAAAAATAGAATTGTATAAATATGAATAGAGGATAGTAAAGGTTGATATATTGTGTAGGGAAGCAGGCAGAGAAGCAGCGGCTCCATCATTTCAAAAAAGATACTACTTTTTTAATGTAAGCCAGATTTCTTTCCAGCACTAACTTGGTAGAATGGATGTACAAACACTATGAAGGACTTACCGATTTATACTATGTATCGGATGTATGTGTAAGGGGAATATTTTACGATTTTTAAGAAATTCCTAGAAATTCCTAGAGATTCCTAGAGATTCCTTTTTTTAAATCTGTTCATTGATAATGATGCCGTATGTATTTCTAATCGAGTTGTTTAAATATAACGCTTATCTATGAAATTGAGCTCAATCCTGAAAGCATGTAATCGATTGGTAAGTCGTTTGAACTTATTTGTGGTAACCCGCTAATACTATACTGGGGAGACCCTCCCCTGCACGGGATTTTTTTTAGAAACCCGTAAAGAGACACTCTATAAGTCCAAAAGGCGAAGTGAACCGTCTGCAGGTAGGGAGTCCGAGAGGCTAATAGTACCGAAGAACCTAAGGACAACATAACCTTGGGGAGGGAAGGAGCTCACATGTTCGCGCATTGGCTTTCGACCTAGCCAATGAGGAGCGGAAAGAAGCCGTAACCAATCGGCTGGCGGAACTTGTTATCGAACAGGATTACCATTTGAATACAGGTTTCCTGTCCACACCGTTTTTTCTCCACGTCCTGGCTGAATACGGATATCTGGATGTCGCTTACCGACTCCTGGAACAGGAGTCATGTCCGTCCTGGTTGTATGCCGTGACCAAAGGCGCAACAACCATTTGGGAAAGCTGGAATGGAGTATCGCCGGAGGGAGAGCTGGCTTATTCGCTGAATCACTACTCCTATGGGGCGGTATGCAATTTCCTTTTGCCGATGTGGCCGGTATTCGACCTGTCACAGAGCAGCCGGGAGATGAGCATTTTGTTATTAAGCCTTGGATCGGTGGTACATTAACGTATGCTTCTGCGACATATGAATCTCCCTATGGCCAAATCGAATCCAGTTGGGAAAAGACCGATGAAGGGGTGGACTATCGGATTGTTGTACCTGTCAACACAACAGCAACCGTCATGCTGGAAGGAAGTGAAGAGGACACGAAACGTTTGTTGGCGGACTTTGAAAGTGTATACTATAAAGATGGGCGTGTCATATTGGAAGTAGGCAGCGACTCTTATCACATTAAAGTCCAGCAATAGAAAAGATTCTGCAGTCCGGAAGCTTCGCTCTGGCGAGAACGCTTCCGGATTTCAGAATCTTGAGTTTAGAAAAATTATCGGTGTATCGTTTCGAATATGGAATTGATTTTCTCTGAGATAGCAAACTTACCGTTGTCAAACTTCCATGGCACAATGACGCCAATCATAGCAGCAATGAATGTATCCATTAACTCTTTGGCAGATTTCCGGGAATGAATCTCATTCCTTTTGGTCGATTGATTGTTAATTCAATAGAAGAGCCCATTGCCTCGAAATAAGTATAAAAGTGCTTCCCCTCAAGCTCGAACTCCGCCATTAGAATATGATACATCAAATCAAGGCCGACTTTGGCGATGATCTTCGCATAATCCAGCGCATGTTTTTTTAGAGTTTGCCTGGGAGATCCAAACTTTCATCCATCACAATATTCTGTTTGATTTGAGAAGAAAACCAATATAACAATAAATCATTCTTGTTGCTGAAGTGATGATAGAATGAGCCGCGAGTTACGCTTAGCTGGCTATAAATGATATTGATGCTGACGTTTTCATAGCGGAAGCATACAGGGACATGGAACTGTTGCCCAATATTCCGGCCAAGGAAGCGATGTTAATGATGAAACCACCCACCGATCTGGACTTCAGAATCGATTCCACGGCAAACTTCATCCCCAGGAAGACGCACTTTAAGTCCACGGCCATCACTTTTTCAAATTCCGCTGTTGAATATTCATGTGCAGGTCTGTTGTCGGCAGCGATACCGGCGTTATTTACCAGTCCGTCCAACCGGCCATAAGTTTTAACGGCAAAGTCGACCAGTTCCTTTACCTCATCCTCTTTGCTTACATCCGTTTGAAAAAAGGATACTTCTCCGTCGTTCGCATCCAGTTCTTCAACAACCTTTAACCCTTTTTCAGCATGAATATCCGATACGACAACCTTCACGCCGTTCTCGGCGTAGCACAGTGCAATAGCCTTGCCAAGACCGTCCGCAGCTCCCGTTACAATGGCTACTTTACCTTTTACACTTGAAAAATCCGTCATGAGAGACTTCCTTTTAAGCCAAAACATACAGGTGTATGTTTTGGTCTAAATTTGAAATTATTTCTTGTCAACGCTGCACATTACTGGTTCAGAAAATGATATTTTTCCCTATAAAACTTAGGCGTGACTCCCGTTACCTTTTCGAAGACTTTGTTAGAATAGCTTTGTCGCTGAAGATCGTCATTTCGGCCGGAACGAGCGTCATACGGATGATAAAGGCATCGATCAGGATACCGAAGACCAGTGCGAAGCCGATTTGCTTGATCATCGCATCAGGTGCGAAGAGGGAAACATGATTACGCCTGAGGCAAGTACGACGCGGCTGGCGAGATCGTAGCCGTAAACGACGAAATCATTGCCATGGCGTCCATGGACGTAAGCCTCACGTGGAGCTGACCAGCGGTCTTCCTGTATCGAAACCAAGCAGGGAGTGCAGCCATCCCCAGGGATAGACAGCTATAGTCAGACCGAAGGTAGCCACTGAGAATAAAGCCAACGGTTGCTTTGATGGGAACGATGACCGAGTGGAAGACAAGCAGTAGGATGAGCAGCGACAGAATTACAATGATTCCGATATAAACAGGGAATGCATCGGAAAGCTTGGATGACATTTCAATATTGATAGCGGTGAAACCGGTCACGCCGAGCATGACATTATTCCCGGAAGCGAGGCTGGAAGACGGATCGTGAAGATCGTGCACCAGATCTCTTGTTGCGGTATCTGTCGGGCCTGTTTTATGGATCAGGCTGATAATGGCGATATCGCCGATTGCATTGACGCCCATAGTGATACCAGTATGAAGCAGTCTATTGAAGCCTTTGAAGATGACATCATAGCTTTGGGGCGTGTCGAAGTATCCAGGTTGGCCGAGACACCTGATAGAATGCTCAACTCCATTTTTAACAGTAATCGTATATCCCTAGCCGCGAAGGAAAATTTACTTAGCCAGCGTCCTGGATCTGTACAAGAAGCAAATTGCAGGCTGAAGTCTCAATGTTCGGATGACCACGGTCTTGGTGCTGGATGCACTCAAACAAGCGTAGGCAGCCAAGAAACCGGGTAAGGGTCTGCTACACCATTCTGACCGTGGGTCCAAAATGAAAGCCAGTATGAGCCGAAAAGGAAATTGATACTACAAAGCCTGCATGGAATCCTTTCACCAGCATTCTCAAGCGTGAATTAATCTACTATAAACCCAGATTTAAGACCAAGCAGGAAGCCAAAGATAAATTCTAATAGGCTAGATTATGGAGATCTTGTATTAGTGCTATACGTTATACAAGCTTATGTTTGTAAACTCTATTAACCATTTCTGAAGATACAAACATGATGCTAAAAAGTAGAAGCAAAATAATGGATATCAACGCGTCGGCTAATGTATACCGTTACAATCAATATCTTTTGTAAAATAGAATATATGCTGCACTAGATCCATAATGTTTTCGTTTTTATGAATACCATATCGCACGTGGGTCAGCTGTAAAACAAGCAGGAATCCGGTAACTTAAGGATTCCTCCTTCTGGGGGGGGACCGCGTATTCGTCTTCAGTTGCATGAAGACGATCCGGGTCAATTTTCATGCAGAAAGAACGAGTGCTTTTTTGTGCTTGTTGGGAGGACTTCGTCATACTTTTCCGGTTGAAGGCGGCGTACTCCGTTTAATGCTTGCAAACGGAGTCGCCAACCTGCACCAGAGCATTCAGAATGCCGGCTCGTATTGTGAAACGGCTTGACACATCAATTAGTAAAAGGGGGAATATAAAATGAAGAGTTTCAACAGTGATTTTATGTTAGGTGCTGCTACTTCTGCTCACCAAGTAGAAGGGGATAATATCCATAATGATTTTTGGGTGATATGACGGGATCGACGTATAAGGAGCCCTCTCTTCAAACTGCAGATCACTTTAACTGATATCGCAAGGACATCAAATTGTTGGCAGGTGCAGGACTGAATGCATATCGTTTTACAATTGAATGGGCAAGAATTGAACAATCAAAGGGCAATTTGATCAGAAGGAAATTGAACATTACCGGGATGTCTTAAATTGCTGTCATGAAAATAGTGTAACACCGATTGTAACGCTGCATCACTTTTCGTCACCAAAATGGCTCATCTCCGAGGGTGGCTGGGAAAGTATATCGACAATTGATTTCTTCCGGGAATACATTCATTATGTGGTTTCCGAACTGGGTGATTTGATCCCTTATATTTGTACAATCAATGAAGCCAATATGGGAGTCCAAATCAAGAGAATTATGGAATACTTCATGAGTCAAAAGAACAGCAAGAACAACCCAGAGTATGGTGATGTTCAGGTGGGAATAAGGATGGATATGAGCGTTATGGAGAACTACTACCGTTCCGTCGGGGAAATTGTATTATCTATCAGCGTTGAAGGTTTGCCTGAAGCAAAACTTTCTATTAAATGGCGCCTTACCGTATCCCAAGAAATAGAATGCTCTAATTGCTTTACCGCAAAGAATAAGTCATTCCTCGGAATGGCTTATTCTTCGTCTCCCTCCCTGGGCTCTGCAAGCTCTGGGAAAAGAGCGGGGAGCATCAACTCACTTACGGCACCGTTATCGTTATAAAATCTCCAATTGGCCTTTCCTTCGTATAATAAGGAAAGACGTTGCACGGTGTTTCGGATACCAATATGCTCGCCGTCTCTGCCGGCAATAATTTTACCCTGATTTAATAGCTCCAGTTGGTTTATCGGGTAGCCGTTTCCTGTATCGGAAATGATGATTTTGGCAAACGGATAGAAGTCGATTTCGAATGAGTCCACATTCACCGCTATATGAATGCACTTACTAAATTGCACAGCATACTTGATTGAATTTTCTACAAAGTTTTGAATAAGCATAGGGGGAACAAGCATATCTGCTATCATTTTGTTGATGTCAACTGAATAGGTGAATTTATCCATGTAACGAATGGATTGAATCTGAAGATATGTATCCACGTGTTTAATTTCTTCATGAAGCGGGACAAAGTCGTTATCTACTTTGATCATGTACCGATAGAAATCAACGGAATGAACAATAAGCTGTTTGGCCGTCTGTGGATCTTTGTTCTCAAGCAAATTGTAAACCATATTCAGTGAATTAATAATAAAATGCGGCTGTATTTGCATTTGGAGACTTCGAAGGAGGGACTTCTGAACCTTGATTTCCTCTTCGTATACGCTTATTTTTAAGTGCTGGACTTCATCCATCATCTGATTAAAGGTTTGATTTACAATAGCAATCTCATTTGATACCCGGTAAGGTGAGATCCGGTACTGCAGGTCTCCGCGTTGAATATGTCTCATCGCTTTGTTCAGCTTTTGGAGCGGTTGAACCACAGTCAATCTTACTAGGAAGAACAGGACCGGAAGCAGCGCTGCTACAATTATCGAAATCGCTAGCGTATACTTTTGCATAAAAGGAAGTGCTTTCAAAATGGTGTCTTTAGGTATAACTTCCACGAACGAGATTGGTGCCGAAGAAGAAGGGGCTGTAATAATTAGGTTGTTCTTAGGGATATCAGAAATTGCACGTTGTAAGTCCTTATTCGGTATAAGGTATAAGGTGAAATTCGGATTATTTTTTGAATAATAGTTTAAAGATCTGTCTAGATTAACGTAAACTCCGGTTAGCACGCCATTGTCACCTTTGCTAAAGTGAATCATACTAGAATGATTATAGATCTTTATGAATTTCCAGTCCGTTTTTAATGATAAGTCACTTTTCTGCACAGATTCTGCAACTTGCATAACGTAGGATTTAACGGCGCTCCGCTCTTCCGATTTCTGGCTTGTCTGGCTGGTGCTAGCTGATAAATAAGCATTGTCGGTATAGACAAAAAGAGTGTCGACTATATTAGTGCCATAAAGAATTTGCTTAGAAAGATTCAAGGAAATCCTTTGCTTGGCTAATTCAGATTCGGATTCGTCGTTGCTTAACGTGAGTAGAAGATCACTTTGGAACCAGGCAGTATTGACAGCAAAGGTTACCGCATTATTAAGCTCGTTGTCTATTTGAATCCAATAGGACTGTAGCATATTCTGGTGGGTGTTCTCGACCTGCTTAACCAGCGTAGAACGGGATTGATAGTTGGTGTAGATAAACATTGCAATCACTGGAAGTAAAATAGCGAAAATAGCTAATAACTTAAAGAATATTGAGTTGTAAAATCCTTTGTGTCGAAGTCGTTTCATAACCAAGCTCCATAATGTGAAATTTAACCCGAATGGGCTATTACAATTATACTCTTAGAGGAATGGATGTCAAAACGGCAGCAGGAGGGTACCGAACATGAATGTGTTAATCGTAGATGACGAATTAAGTGCGATTGAAGCTGTGAGAAACGGAATTCATTGGGACAAGGTAGGGGTCCAGAATATTTATGTAGCTGCCAGTTTACAAGAAGCGATTCATAGATTCAGTGAATGTCCAATTGACATTTTACTTAGCGATATTGAAATGCCAATGGGTTCAGGGTTGGAACTGTTGAAATGGGTTAACGAGCACCACCCGCATGTAAAATGCGTTTTTATGACATGCCATGCTGATTTTCAGTTTTTGCAAAATGCCCTGCAATTGGGCAGTGTTGATTATATTCTGAAGCCGTTGGACTTCCCTAAAGTGGAGGTCGTTCTTGAAAATACAATGGAGAAAATCCGAATGGAGAGAATTTTAAAAGAGAATAGCAACTCTTGGATTCAAAACAAGAAATCAGTAATTAAACAGTTTTGGAAAGATTTTTTTCTTGGTGATATTGCACCCAATAAAGATAGCTTGACGAATTACTTGCGGCAGAAACGACTTGGTATTGATCTCGAGAATTCCTATCTTCCCATCTTAATTGTTACCAAGAAATGGACTGAACAAGTTACGAAAGAAGATCAGAAGTTACTGCAGTATGCATTGAGAAACATAACGGAGGAATTTCTCGTTATTCCGGAAACTGAAAAAGAGGTCATTCCTTTTTCTGATACATCAATTCTGGTTATGCTGAATATGGAAGCGGGTATAGAGGAACAGTATCTATTTAAAAAGATTGACGCATCTTGCCGCCAATTGACTGATATGGTAAAATGGCATATTAAGGAAATCATCTGTTGTTATATAGGAGGAAAAAACAATATTTACGAAATGCCGGCTATTATTGAGTCACTGCAAGAGATGGATTTTAACAATGTGATTCATGAGTCGGATATATTTTTTCTATATCAAGAACGTAACCAAAAAGGCTTTATACTTACCGATACACTTATCAATCGATGGAGAGATTGGATGCTACAAGGCAGATATGTCCAGATTTTGAATGAAATAAGGGAACAATTATTATCTCATGGTCAGAGGATCACACGTGATTTTCTTAAAAAATTTACGATGGAATTTTACTTTTTGATTTTTGAATTTGCCAGAGGCCGCCATATTTTTGTGAATGAACTGTTTGGTGATGAGCTATCAAACCAAATACTAGGGGAAGCTTCAGAGTCGTTGGCAGCCCTTCTTCATTGGGTGACTTACGCCATGGATCGTATGCAGAACTTTGATAAGATGAACACAAACTGCGTTAATCCAGTCGATAGAACGAAGGATTATATTCATCTTCATTTATCGGAGGAGCTTTCGATGGAGCATATTGCTAACAATGTTCATCTGAATGCAGATTACTTAACAAGAATATTCAAAAAAGAAGTTGGCTTATCCATCAGTAAATACATGATTAATAAAAAAATGGAAGTAGCCAAAGAACTTCTCATTCATACGGACAAAAGTATTGGTGAAATTGCCATGCTGGTCGGTTATTATAATTATTCGAGTTTCAATCGCATCTTTACCAAAGAGACTGGAATGTCTCCCCAGAAGTTCAAAATTAGCAACGTCACACAGTAATTGGTCGGAATTCGGAATCTATTAAGTCGGATCATGTATAACGTTAACTGCCACCTGTTTTCTATAATAAAGAGAAGACAGGCAAGAGATTATTCACTATAAGGGGGAACTTAAATGAAAAAGAAAATCACACCAGCGTTATTGGCTGCCTTACTGGCGGTATCTTTAGTTGGGTGCAGTAACAACAAGAGTAGCGGTAACAGCAACAATGGGACAAATCCGGCTCCAAATAATGTAAGCGCTTCAAACGAAAGTGATAGTGAATTATCCGGAAAAATTGATTTTAATGAAGAGCCTTATACGATCAAAGTTAACTATGCGGTTCTGGGGCAAGAGCAACCAGACCTCCCGAAAATTGAAGAAAAGTTAAATGAGGTTACCTTAAAAGAAATTAATGCGAAAGTCGATCTCGAAGGCGTTAGCTTATACAACATGGCGAATACTTATGCCCTCAAAGCTTCAAGCGGAGAGAAAGTAGATCTTTTGATGCTCATGCCGGGAAACAGATATCTTGCTCCTTTTGCTAACAATAAAATGATTCGTCCGATTGACGAAGAGCTTGAGAAGTGGGGGCCAGCGCTGAAAGAAACACTTGGCAACCTACTTGGTGCCGGCCAATTTGGTGGGAAACAATTTGCTATTCCTCAAAAAGTGGAACAAAAAAATACATTTGGCTTCAATATGAATAAAAGCATCATGGATAAGTACAACATCGATATTACCTCGATCAAATCGGTCGCTGACATGGACCCGATTTTTGCGAAAATTAATGAAGGCGAACCCGACATGACCATGATTGCGCCAGAAGTAAGCTCATCCAATATTGCGAGTAGCTTAGTTTATTTCGATGGATTCGGCAATCAATATGGAGGGCTTATGGATGACAGTGGTATGAAAGTCATAAATGAGTACGAGTCGGAGCAATGGATTAATGTGGTGAAAAAAGTTCGGGAATGGTACCTGAAAGGGTACATTTCCAAGGACGTAAGCACCTCACAAGACGATGGCAGCACTTTGTTGTACAATGGAAAGGTTTTTGCAACGTCGGCTAGTTCTGTGGGATTTAATGGAGGCAGTTTAAAACCAATCGAGCAAAAAACTGTAGCTTTGCATCCGCCTGTTCTTACTACCACTGACTCACAGCTGTTCCTTTGGGCAGTAGCATCGTCCAGTAAACGACCAGATAAAGCGATACAACTTCTTAACTTGCTGAATTCCAGCGCAGAGCTATCCACGTTGTTACAATTTGGCATAGAAGGTGAACATTACGAGCTTAACGCAGATGGGACCGTGGACGAAACCAAAAATGCGAATTACAATCAGAACAACTGGTTGATGTTCGGCGATTATGATAAAAAACCGCTTAGTGCAGCATTTGTAGAATCGAGTGGATTTAGCCCTGAAGATTATAAGATAAAACTGAAAGAATGGAATGACAATACGGTGAAGTCTCCAGCTTATGGTTTTCTATTCGATCCAACGCCGGTGAAAACGGAAATCGCGGCATTGGATGCGGTTTCCGAACAATATTCGAAGGTGATCGGCAATGGTTCTGTAGATCCGGATAAGTTGATAAAGAAATTTAACGAGAGTCTTTATTCTGCAGGCCTGCAAAAAGTTATTGACGAAAAACAGCAACAATTAGATGCTTGGCTCGCAGCAAACGGTAAGTAAACTTTTTCTATTGTCATAGAATCTGGTGTAATAAGAACTGGAGCTATCTTTCTGTAGTGTTTTTACAGGCGGACAGCTCTTTTTTTATTTCCAGACATGAAGAAATCATCAAGTCGGAAAAGGATATCTTTTGCGTCGTCATATGTATAACGTCAGGTTTCATTCCCTGTGTAAGATAGGATAGGGAAGTCCAGTAGGAGATCAAATACTTCACAGAATGCACAAATTGGGAGGCGGAATGAGTGAAAGTAACAACAGATGTGAATTTGCCCAACGCACGTAAAAAAAAGATAAATTGGAAGTCCTATATTCCTTTGTATCTGATGGCTTTGCCGGCGTTAATTTACCTGTTCATCAACAATTATTTGCCTTTGTACGGAATGCAAATCGCGTTTCGGGATCTTGATTTTTCCGGTAGCATTTTCGAGGGTAAGTTCGTATGGTTTGACAACTTTAAGTTCCTCTTCACAACCGACGATGCTTGGATGATGACAAGGAATACGGTTCTGTATAATCTTTTATTTATTGTGGTAGGCACAGTCGTTGCCATTGTGGTGTCGATTCTCTTTAATGAGATCATTAATAAAAAGTTTGCCAAGGCTTATCAATCTGCCATATTGATTCCTTATTTTATTTCAATGGTCGTCGTCAGTTATTTAGGCTTTGCATTTCTCAGCAGTGAAACCGGGTTCATCAATAACTCCATCTTGAAACCATTAGGAATTGATCTGGTGTCTTGGTATTCCGAGCCTAAATACTGGCCCTATATTCTCCTGTTCGTAAATATATGGAAGGCAATAGGATACAACTTACTGTTTTATACAGCGAGAATTCTCACCATCAGCTCGGATTATTATGAGGCTGCCAAGATGGACGGAGCAACGAAACTTCAACAAATTATGAATATTACCTTACCACTTCTCAAGCCAGTTATTATCTTGATGACTGTCTTGGCCATCGGAAGAATATTCTATTCCGATTTCGGATTATTTTATCAGGTTCCGATGAATTCGGGTGCACTGTATGACAGCACAACAACAATTGATACTTATTCATTCCGGGCGCTTATGAAGCTCGGTGATATCACGATGTCAACAGCAACAGGCGTATACCAGTCAGTAGTCGGTTTCATTCTGGTTGTGGCCTCAAATATTGTTCTTCGCAAATATAGCAAGGAAGATTCCCTATTCTGAGATGGAGTGATCAATATGATAGATATTAAAGAAAAAAAATGGTCTATAACTGGACATGTCGTAATGATTATCCTGTCCATTATGGCAGTAGCACCTTTTATTCTGTTGTTAATGTCCTCGATCACCGATGAAACAACTGCACTTAGAAACGGTTATAGCTTCTTTCCAGAGAAATTCTCGCTGGAAGCTTACAAATATATCGCCGGGCAATGGGAAGTAATCGGGAAAGCCTATCTGGTGTCAATATTCGTTACCGTAGTCGGTACCGTATCCGGTGTCTTTATAACCTCAATGCTTGCGTATACGCTTAGTAAGCCGGATCTACCGGGACGCAAGGTGCTAATGTTCCTGTTGATCTTCACGATGTTGTTTAATGGAGGTTTGACAGCCACTTATATTGTATATACACAAATATTCCATATTAAGGATACTGTATTGGGCTTGATGCTTCCTAATCTATTAATGAATGCGTATTTTGTAGTCATGTTTAAAAATTACTTTGAGTACACTCTGCCTGCAGCACTTGTGGAATCCGGGAGAATCGATGGTGCCACTGAATTTAAAATATTCTACAAGATCGCGATTCCCTTGTCCATGCCGATGTTCTTCACTGTCGGTATGACAGTTGCTTTAACATATTGGAACGATTGGATGAACGGGATGTACTTTCTCTCAACGAACAGCAAAATTCAAAGTGTGCAAACGATATTAAATAATATTAACGAGAATATTAAATTTCTACAGCAGAACAATGTAGGCACAGCGGTAACGACAGCAGATTTGCCATCAGTTACCATACGTATGGCTATTGCCGTTGTTGGTGTCTTACCGATGCTCATGTTGTTCCCGATCTTCCAGAAATGGTTCGTTAAAGGGGCTACGGCCGGAGCAGTCAAAGAGTAAAATTGAAAGATTTACATTTGGAGGATTCATATGAGCAAAAGCATAGTAGTACTTTAAAACAAAAAATTGATAATTCTAGGGAGTGTGTATAAAACATGTACGTTTGCAATCCGATTAACATGGAATACAAATATCAGTTTATCGAACAAAGAGGAAAGATGATTACTTATAGGGAAGCCGCAGATCCTTCTATGATTCTATTTCATGGGAAATACTTTCTGTTTCCCTCAATGACAGCGGGATTTCTTGCAAGCGATAACCTGCATGACTGGAAATTCTACCCTTTGCGGGGTTTGCCAATTCATGATTATGCTCCGGATGTGAGGGTTATAGGGGAATATATGTATTTTTCTGCATCAAATCAATCGAAGAATTGCTCTTTTTACAGAACAAAAGATCCGATTCGCGGTGAGTTTGAGGAAATAGAAGGGACATTTCCATTCTGGGATCCAAATCTATTTGTAGATGATGATGGAAGGGTTTATTTTTACTGGGGATGTTCCAGTCAAACGCCTATCTATGGGGTCGAGCTCGATCCAAGGGATATGAAACCCAAAGGGGAGCCGCTAGAACTAATCTATAGCAATAATACGGTTATTGGTTATGAGAGAAAAGGCGAAAATCATATCGCAAGAACACTTGAGCAAATTGAGGAGATAGTGCAAGGCTATGCAAATGGAAATCCAGGTAGTACAGATGAGCATCTGAATATGATTAGACAGGCGGTAGGGAATGATCCATACATTGAAGGCGCATGGATGGATAAGCATAACGGAAAATACTATCTTCAATATTCTTGCCCTGGGGCGGAGTATAACGTTTATTCGGATGGGGTCTACGTATCCAATAAACCATTAGGACCGTTTACGCTGGCGAATAATAATCCTTTCTCCTACAAGCCGGGGGGGTTCATTCCAGGTGCTGGGCACGGATCGACAATGGAAGATAAATACGGGAATCTTTGGCATTCTTCAACCATGAGAATCAGCGTCAATTATATTTTTGAAAGAAGATTGGGGTTATGGCCTGCAGGTTTCGATAAGGACGGGGAATTATTCTGTAATCAGCGATTTGGAGACTGGCCCTTCAGGATCGAACAGGCACAGATGAATCCATGGGAGAATCCGGAATGGATGCTGTTGTCTTACAATAAACCCGCTAAGGCATCATCCTTTATGGAAGGAAAAGAAGCTTCGAAAGCGATGGATGAGGATGCTCAAACATGGTGGCAAGCAGCTTCTAGTGCTTCCGGAGAATGGCTTGAAGTAGATTTGAAGTATTCATGCGACGTACATGCCGTACAAATCAATTTTGCCGACGATCAGTTAAATCTTTCGCTTCCAGAGGGAGCCGCTATGACAGAGGGACGATTCATCGACGAAAGTCAGCACTATACCAGATGGATTCTCGAAGGATCTGTAGACGGAAAAGACTATTTTGTAATTGAGGATAAGTCGGATACAAATACTGATTTGTCACATGATCTCATAGTGAATGAAGGCGGAATAAAGGCAAGGTATCTCCGGTGCATTGTAAAGGAGCTTCCTTTTAACCAACAGGCATGTATTTCGGGTTTTCGCGTGTTCGGGATTGGTGTTGGAGCACTCCCTGATAAAACAAGCGGAATCCAACTCGAACTTTTAGGTGACATTGATCTTTCGGTTTCCTGGAAGAGTGTTGAAACGGTCGGTTACAACGTGCTCTGGGGATTTACTCCGGATAAGCTGTATCATAGTCACATGATATTCGGAAGAAATCAGATGGTAATTAAGGCATTGATCAAAGGTCAGCCGCTATATGTCCGGGTGGATGCTTTTAATGAGATCGGGATAACCGAAGGCGAAGTTTACGAGGCGATTTAGTAATTACGCATGACCTTGGAAGAGAAAGTAAGCTTATGTTCTGGCATAGGCGCATGACGGGCCGCATGGCTTAAGAAAACAAAAGGGTGCTCAAGACCATATGGGGCTGATCCAAAGTGTGTCGGCAACCTGTTTCCGACCGCAGCAGGACTTGCTAGCTCATGGAACAGGGGGCTATTCAAACTAGTTGGTAATGCACTTGACGAGGGGTGTCAGGCAGAAGAAATACAAATTTTTCCTGGAACCGGTACGAATATTAAAAGATCACCGAAATGCAGAAGAAACTTTGAATACTTTTCTGAAGATCCGTACTTGTCTTCTGAACTAAAAGCCATTTATTAAATATAGAAAAGAGGGAACGTTTTGAGGAAGTTTAACAGTGATTTTTTGATGGGTGCTGCCACATCTGCCCATCAAGTAGAAGGTAATAATACAAATAGCGACTTTTGGGTATTGGAGAATATACCCGGATCCACATTTAAAGAGTCATCTATGGATGCAATGGAGCATTATTCTAAATTCAAAGAGGATTTAAAACTTTTAATAGATGCAGGTCTAGATGCTTATCGATTTACAATTGAATGGGCTAGAATTGAACCGTCGCTAGGTAACTATAATCAACAGGAGATTGAGCATTATCGGGAGGTTTTGAATTTTTGTCATGAGCAGGAAATTACCCCTATTGTAACACTGCATCATTTTTCATCACCTAAATGGCTGATTACAGAGGGTGGATGGGAAAGCGAAACGACTATTGAACATTTTGGACGATATTGTAAATTTGTAGTTTCAGAATTAGGGGATTTGATTCCGTATATTTGCACAATTAATGAAGCTAATATGGGAATCCAGATTAAAAGAGTCATGGAAGATATGATGAGCAATATGGCTGGTGAGTCTAAGCAAGAAAGTGGAGAAGTTCAGGTTGGGCTCAATATGGATATGAAAAAGAGAATGGAAGAGTATTACAAAGCAGCAGCAGAAGCCTTTGGAACAGATGCACAGAATGTGCATACCTTTTTGGCGCCCCGTACTGAAAATGGCGATTTGATTATTATGAAATGCCACGAAAAAGCAAGAGAGGTGATTAAATCGGTCAATCCTGCCATTCAAGTGGGTGTCACGCTTTCTTTGTATGATTATCAAACTTTGCCGGGTGGCGAGGAGTATGTAAGAGCGTTACAGGATGACGATTTTCTTCATTATCTCCCCTATATCCAAGATGATGATTTCCTTGGTGTTCAAAACTATACTCGAAAAGTCTATGGACCTAACGGGCCGGTAAAGTTGGAGGGGGATGCCAGATTAACTAAAATGGGATATGAATATTACCCGGAAGCATTATCGGGAGTTCTGCGCTATGTGTCAAAGTATTGGCATAAACCAATCATCGTCACAGAAAATGGGCTATCAACTACCGATGACAAAGAAAGAGTAGAGTTTATCGAAAGAGCCTTATCGGGTGTTCTCCAGTGTGTGGAAGAAGGAATCCCTGTAGTTGGATATACCCATTGGTCATTACTCGATAATTTTGAATGGCAGTTGGGGTATGCTCAGACATTTGGTTTAATTTCTGTTGACCGTACAACACAAACAAGATATCCAAAGGAAAGTCTGACGACGTTAGGTAACATTAAGAAGTTTGGAATTCAGTAATAGGAAATGGAGATGCTAACATACCATCGTTTATTCTAAGATTGAAAACCCGAACTATACGGTCTACAAAAATCAAAATGGACCATTAATTTGGGTGAAAGTGTTTCTTTTATAGAAGTGTTGAGAGACTTCCCCACGGTATTCCGGTTAATATCTCTAGTGATCCACGGAATGGAGTAATAGAGGGAGAGCAGGAGTATAAGACCAATACCAGCGCTTTTTTTAGTATTTAATGATTGCCTGTAAATATGACTTTTTTTCTGTTAATCCTACCATATTTTAAATGGTGATAAAAATTATAATCTATTTAATTGAACGTTTACTCAAAGACTTTACTGTTAAAGGATAACTAATTTTTGAAACTGGGAAATAAACTACAAGGTAAAGGGAGAAGTTATTTCATATGAACAGAGACATAAAAGAAGTGATATCCAAAATGACATTGGAAGAGAAAGCAAGCTTATGCTCAGGAATAAGTGCCTGGAATACCATAGCCTTGCCTGAACATGGAATCTCATCTATCATGTTGACGGATGGACCGCATGGTCTGAGAAAGCAGACGGGTGCCGAAGATCACATGGGACTCAATAACAGTGCACCTGCAACCTGCTTTCCAACTGCAGCAGGACTTGCCAGCTCCTGGAATAGAGAACTTATTGAAAAAGTTGGGACAGCACTTGGTGAAGAGTGTCAAGCTGAAGGAGTATCGATTCTTCTTGGACCAGGTACCAATATAAAGAGATCACCACTTTGTGGAAGAAACTTTGAGTACTTTTCAGAAGATCCTTATCTTTCTTCTGAACTTACAACTAAGCATATTCAGGGAGTTCAAAGTCAGGGGGTAGGGACTTCTCTGAAACACTTTGCCGCAAATAACCAGGAAACTAAAAGATTTAATATTGACGCTATTATTGACGAGCGGACTTTGAGAGAAATATATCTGGCAAGCTTTGAAGGGGCTATTATTGAAGCACAGCCTTGGACGGTAATGGCTGCCTACAACAAAATTAATGGCCAATTTTGTTCAGAGAACAGGAATTTATTAACGGAGGTACTTAGAGATGAATGGGGTTTTAAAGGCTTCGTTGTTTCTGACTGGGGTGCTGTAAGTGAAAGGGATGCAGCATTGTCAGCAGGAATGGATTTTGAGATGCCTACAAGCAACGGAGTAGGGACTAAGAAGATTATTGATTCTGTTAGCAGCGGTTCACTGTCTGTTGAAACACTGGATACTGCAGTGGAAAGGATCTTGGAAATCACTTTTAAAGCGTTAGATAGCAAGAAAGAAACTGCAACCTATGATAGAAATGCTCACCATGAACTAGCCAGAGAAGTCGCAGCGGAGAGTATGGTGCTCCTGAAAAATGAAGATCAAATTCTTCCACTTGGAAAGAAGGGGGAAATTGCCGTAATTGGCGCTTTCGCTAAAAAACCAAGATATCAAGGAGCAGGAAGTTCCCGGGTTAACCCAACAAAATTGGATATTCCGTATGATGAAATTAAAAGCACTTGTACAGATGCTCAAGTAGTCTATGCGGAAGGTTACTCCCTGAATAGTGATGAAATCAACGATGAAATCATAGCTGAAGCAACAAAGGCTGCAAGTGAAGCGGAAGTGGCAATTGTGTTTGTCGGATTGCCTGAAAAGTACGATGCAGAAGGAGTCGACAGAAAGCACTTAAGGCTTCCTGGAAATCAAGATGCATTAATTGAAGCTGTAGCCGAAGCGCAGCGAAATACCATTATCATTCTGTTAAACGGATCAGCAGTAGAAATGCCATGGGTAAATAAGGTAAAGGGCATCATAGAAGCCTATCTGGGCGGGCAAGGTATGGCCGGTGCAGTTGCAGATCTTTTGTTTGGTGACAGAAACCCATCCGGGAAACTTGCTGAAACATTCCCTGAAAAACTAAGCCATTCTCCATCTTATATTAATTTTCCGGGTGAAAGAGATAAAGTGGAGTATAGAGAAGGCTTATTTGTCGGATATAGATATTACGATAAAGTGGAAATGGAACCGCTTTTTCCATTTGGACATGGACTTTCCTATACTACCTTTGAGTATTCAGATATCCGTCTAAATAAAAAGGAGATTAACGATACAGAAGAAGTAACAGTAACCGCAAAAGTGAAAAATACAGGCAATCGATCAGGTAAAGAAGTGGTTCAGCTTTATGTGAAAGATGTAGTTAGCAGTGTCATTAGACCTGTTAAGGAATTGAAAGGCTTCGAAAAGGTTGCTCTGGAACCAGGCGAAGAGAAGGTAGTCACTTTTAAATTAGGAAAAAGAGCATTTGCTTATTATCATGTTGAATTAAAAGATTGGGTTGTGGAAAGCGGCGAATTTGAGATTCTTATGGGCAAGTCGTCCATGGATATTGAACTAAGTGAGACGGTTTACGTACATTCAACCGTTAAAATAAATAAAAAATATACGTTAGATTCGACACTCGGCGATATAGGTGCAGAACTAGCGGGAAAACAACTTGTTTCAAAGATCATAGAAGGTATGGGGTTTGGAGGTTCAGATTCTGACGCTCCATTCGGAATGGATTTGGAGTCACTGTTACACAGCCTAAAACTAAGGATCGTGGAAGCTCATGGTGGATTTCCAAGGGAAAAACTGGAGGAACTTCTAGAAACCTTGAATAGCAATTAAACAATGAGGACGTATGTGTGAGCACTCCTGTACCGGATTAAGGGATGATGAGAGAAATCCTCTGGATACTGTTCGGGTATAGCGGAGCTATGCAAAAGAAGGCGCCAAGGTTGTGGTTGCGGACCTGAATGGGGATGCCATCACTGAGGTAGTGTATTGGATCAATCTGGCCGGAGGCACAGCCGTAGGTGTAAAGGAGGCGCTGCCTATACGTCTGCCAAGCATGGCATGGTAGGCCTGACCAAGAATGTCGGTTATATGTACGCCAAGTCCGGAATCCGCTGTAATGCCATTGCGCCCGGCGGCGTGCGTACCCCAATAGCCCATTCTTTGGGGAATATCGATATGAACGGTATGCAAACGTTCAGGGAATGTGCCGGAACTCAGCGGTCCGAGCCGGTTGAGCCTATTTAAATCGCGACTGTTGCCCTTTTCCTTGCTTCAGAGGATTCCAGTTTTGTTAATGCAGCTATGATTGCAGCTGATGGAGGCTGGACAGCTTATTAATATCTGATTTGGTTGTGACGATCATAATGAAGCAGCATGCCTATATAGGCGGCTGCTTTTTTCTTTGTATTTGCGCGCAGACAAGCAGTAAATCAGTTATTTTTTCGCGAAGGACACTATTGTGTATTCAATGTTACATAGATGCAATACCGATTAAGAAAGCGTTTGCTAAAATCAGCATATAGCGAATAAAGGAGTGGAAGTTCATATGCTGTCAACTGAGAAAGTTACTAATGTAAATGCTGTCGGAGGAGACCTGGATCGAAAACTAAAGTTTGGTGAAAAATTCTCGGCTACCGTCCTTGACGGTACTGCAACATTTCACCTGCAAGTAGTTCAATTATTCTTACTGTTTTTCTATACGGACATCATGAAAATTAGTCCGGCTTATGTAGCAGGAATGTTTTTGGGTACCCGTATTCTTGATGCAGTCTTGACACCGGTATTCGGAATTTTTATTGATAAAGTGACAACGCCTTGGGGGAAGTACAAGCCATGGGTAATAGCGATTGGTATTGGAACAGGTATTATGGGTTGGTTAACCTATACCGTTCCGGATATAAGTTTTGATGGAAAAGTAGTATATGCCACCATTACTTATGTACTTTATAGTATATTCCTGTCAGTTACTTCAGCGCCTACAACTGCACTTAAACCTGCTATGACAAAAAGTATTGATGACAGATTATCCATGGGGCAAATCGGATATTTTGTCGTTATTATTGCAGCATTGCTGTCGCAAATAGCGGTCCAGCCTCTTTATAAAGCTTTAGGGGGCGGAAATGATGCCAGGGGTTTTTCGCTGATTATGGGAGGCTTCGCTGTTGTAAGCGTATTAATAGCCATGTATCAGCAGATTTCGATTAAAGAAAGATATGTTGTCAAGCCGGTCAAAAAAGAAAAAGGTCCCTCATTAAAAGAAATGTTTGTGTCTGTCTTTACTAACAAAACGGCTGTTATTGTATATCTGTTTGTTTTTGGCGTGAATTTAACTAACGGTATTCGATCGGGAGCAAGTATTTATTATTTTAAATATTATTTTCATAATGAAAGCTTATTAGCTATTGTCGGACTGGTCAGTCTGCTTCCGACAATGCTTGGTGTAACGCTGAGTTCAAAATTCACGAAACGTGTAGGAATCAGAAATAATCTGGTTATTTCCGGCGTTGTAGGTGTCATTGGAACGGCTGCTGCTATCGCACTTCCCCCTTCATCTATCGGAGTGATTATGTATATGGTTTTAGCCGCTGTAATCGCTTTCTTTGCAGGAATCTCAAGTCCGGCCCAGGGTACAATGATGCCTGCTGCAATGGATTATACAGAATGGAAGACCAAAAAGAACGTAAACGGATTTATGGCTTCATTTCAGGGTTTTTTACAAACCTTTGCAACCGCTATATCGGGTGCTATAACTGCCGGAATGCTGGCTGTGATCGGATATCAAAGCGGAGTTGAACAAACCAGCGGAACATTGCTTGGCCTTAAGATACTAATGAGTGTTGTGCCGGCCGTTGCTATGCTGTTTACATTATCCGTGTATTGGTTTGATCTTACTGAGGATAAGCAAGCTCAAATTACTAAGGAACTCGAAGAGCGAAGAAATAAGCAAGACGAAGATGTCAAGGAATAGAAAATTATACCAGTGATTACACAGATGTTGCTGGCCATTACACGGCTCATTTTCCACATCAGGGTGCCCCATTCTCAAGAGAGGCTTCTTGTATGTTCCGCAAAGATGGGAAGTTCTATTTGATTACCTCAGGTACTACCGATTATTTCCCTAACCCGAGTAAGGTTGCCACAGCAGACTTGATTCATGGACCGTGGAATGTACTTGGCAACCCGTGTATAGACGACAGCAATAATGATAGCTTTAATTGTCAGTTCAGCAGTGTGTTCAAAGTTCCAGGCAAGGAGTTATATATGGCCTTAGGGGATCGGTGGATGGTACAACCATGGAGGTTGCAGCCACGGGTAAAACGAATACTGCTCTTGCAACTAATGTGTGGCTGCCGATCAAATTCAATGAGGATATGCCTGTTTGAATGGAAAGAAGAATGGAGTCCTGCGGAATATCCGGATGAAGTACAAGTGGATCTCATGCAAGAAATGATCAAGAACATGAGGGGAGCTGCGGCCTCCTTTATGAGACGTAACGAGGAGCCGAAATAAGATAATAATAGAAAGAAGGGATATATTATGTACTTAAAAGATGGTGTGAAGTTGTCGGATTTGATCAGCAAGGCGAAATTATGCAAGGATGATGTGTATTACAAAACCGATGAAGGCGATGTGCTTAATTTGAAGTCACTTCTAACTCAATTGTTACTGCAATCTATAGCAAATAGCGACTCTTCTCTCTACGCCGGAGGCCAAATTGTGTGTAGCAACGAGGAAGAATCTGTCCACTTCTCTGAATACGCAAAGAACGAATAGGGTTGGCATTACAACGTCCTAGCAGGGAGAATGTGCTATAGCAGCGCATGTCTCCTGCTGGGACTTTTTCTTGGTTCTTTGGTTAAACAGGATTTGTTAATCAGATTTGTATGTTATCACTAAGGTGAGGGGTAGTTAAGATGCTTCAAAACTGGGATGAAAACGAACTGAACTATATTGCACAACTACTAATTTTCAATACAGGAATGGTATTAACAAAAATAATGGGTGGTAATCTTCATAATCCATTTAACTCCGTTGTCCCACAGCACCCGCTGTATTCCGATTGTAACCTTATATTTGAACAACTCTTTGCTCAAAATGAATTATGCGGCATTCCTTTCATTGTGACTTTAAATGGTGTCGAACATTATATCTGCCTTAAGACAAGCAGTATAGGGAAATCATCTATCAGCTTCGCTCTGGGACCATCTGTCACAACGAAAATAACTAGTAACATAATAAATCAGTTAATAGATCAATGTCAGGGTTCTATTGGTGAAAAGGAGGCCGTCCAGGGATACTTACTTTCACTGCCTTTACATGATAGTTCCAAAATGATTTATATCGCTCAATTATTTCACTACTTGCTTTATAAGGTTAGGCTAGATGTAAATCAAATCGCCATTCATAATTATTCTGACAAAAAAGCTGCTGTAAATGAAACGGGTATAGAATCTTCGATGTTAAAAGAGCGGCTAATGGGAAAGCACCATCACGAATATTACCAGGAAAAAGTGTTTTTGAATTTGATAAAAGGCGGACGTTTGGAAGAAATTGAACGGTTACATGATGCCAATCAACAACAACAAGTTGAATTGCCGGTCATAGCCAAAAACAATAAAGTTCGAAATGATAAGAATTTGGCGATTACTGCAGTAACATTAGCATGCCGGGCGGCCATAGACGGGGGACTGGATTCAGAAACGGCCTACACTCTAAGTGAAATTTTTATTCAGCGCATTGAATCCACAGTTGACTTTAATGATCTATTTGGGGTGCTGAAGGAAGTTAGTATAGAGTACGCAAAGCGTGTGCGAACAATCAAACAAACCCAATACTCACAGCCAGTGTACAAAGCACAAGAATATATTCATAAGTATCTATACCAGAAGATTGAGATGCATGAACTAGCTAATATGGTAAATCTAAACCCAAGCTATCTTTCAAGATTATTTAAACTAGAGGTGGGTGTATCCATTTCAGAACACATCCTTATAGAAAAAGTGCATGAATCCAAGAAATGGCTGTTACATTCTGATTTATCAATTTCTGAAATAGCAAATCATCTCAATTTTTATGATCAAAGTCATTTTATTAAAGTCTTTAAACGCTATCAGAAAATTACACCAAAACGTTATCGCTTGAAAACTAAAAACAATTTCTTGTAGGCAAGAAACTGTTTTCAGTATAATAATTTTATTCAGACCAGGTTTTTGCGTAGAATCCTCTGCTCTTACCAAGGATAGAAGCCGTATTCTCGATTTCAAAAGCAGCATTTAGGCGAATATCTTCAGATGAAGAGCCAACACTTAATAGCATTTGTCCTGCTTCGACTACCCATTGCATTTCACTATTTAGGAAGGCGAACTGGCTGGCTTTCATTTCAAAATGAACGGTCGTCTTTTCTCCTGCATGGATCAGTACTCTTCTAAAACCAGCCAATTCTTTATTCGGTCTGAGCATGCTAGAAAGTACATCCGAGACATAGACCTGAACCACTTCTTCTCCATCAAGGTTACCCGTATTCGTAACGTCAACAGAAATATGAAGTGTTCCTTCTGCTCTAACTGCAGGGTCACATTTCAGGTTTGAATATGAGAAGGTTGTATAGCTTAGTCCTTCCCCGAAATAATGCAGCGGAGTTTTCTTTCCCTCAACATATTTATTTAAGACCATTCCCTGAGATTTGGCATAACCACTACCATGTCTTTGGGAAGAATATATAGGGATTTGGCCGGCGTTTCTGGCCGCGGTCATTGCTAATCGCCCTGCCGGATTGTAATCTCCGAATAATACATCAGCCAGCGCTTGTCCGCCGGTTTCTCCCGGGAACCAGAATTCCAGTATAGCCGGATAATTGCTGCTGATATATTCACTGGAGAGCGGTTTGGCGTCCATATGGACCAATATTGCAGGGGTTCCTGATTCAAATACAGCCTTGGCCAACTCTTCCTGTACGCCCGTTAACCCAATATGATCGGTATCGATTCCTTCTCCTGTCGTGCAATTGTTGCCCCACCCGTATTTTCCTCCGACTGTAACAATTGCGATATCCGCATTTCTCGCTGCATGAACAGCTTCGTCGAAGCCGCGGCGATCTGTTCCAGATATGTCACAACCTTTGACATACGTTATCTCAGCATTCGGACACTTAGCCTTAATGGAGGCCAAAATAGTAGGCGTCTTATGGGCAAATAACTGGTTGATCGCACCTACTGCAGCAGGGGTATCCTTGCGCACTGTACTTCCTTCATAATAATCTTCCAACTTGTGGCTGGATTCGTTTTCGGTTTCCTTACGGTTAGCTTCTAATCCAGCCATATCCGACATACTTCCGCTGAGGAACATATCCAGCATGGCGGGATAGGTATAACATCCGAAGAGCAAACGAATTGAATCCGCATGAGGACCAAGGACGGCTATTCTCTTCACGTCTTTTCGCAGAGGGAGGAGGCCATCATTTTTCAAGAGGACAATCGATTCCTGCGCTGCCTTCAGGCTCAACGGAACTGTGAGTTTGCGGTCATAAGCTTCCTCCACCAGATCCTCCCGGGGGTTAGGATTTTCGAACAAACCAAGCTCAAATTTCGTTGATAACACCCTCCGAACAGCTTTGTCAATATATGCCTCATCAAGCAAACCGCTTTTAACGGCCTCTATCATTTCCGTTGTATATCCGTATGGTGTGGGAAGTTCGACATCCAGCCCGGCTTTTATAGCATCGATACCAGCAGTTGTGGCATTGCTCTGAATCTGTAAATCTACTGCTTTATTTATGGACATATAGTCGGCTACTGTTGTTCCCTCAAATCCCATCTCATTACGTAAAAGATCATTTAAAATTGCCTTTGAGGTAATAATCAGTTCACCATCAATAGAGCCATATGAATTCATTACAGAACCAAGATTAGCCTCAGTAATAGCAGCTTGAAAGGGCTTTGCATATACTTCACGAAGTTCTCTGGAAGGTATCGGGTTTGCCGCCATATTCAGACCACCTTCACCAAAACCATAACCCAAGAAATGCTTGCCAGTGGCTACCGCTCCATTCTTTAAATCATCACTTTGTAATCCCTTAGTATAGGCCACACTTAAAGAAGCACATAATGTTGGGTCTTCACCATAAGTTTCACCTACTCTTCCCCAACGCGGATCTCTTGCAACATCCATAACCGGAGAAAGTGCATGACGTATACCGACGGAAAGCAATTGCTTGCGAATGGTATCCGCCATGCTATGAACTGTATCAGGATTCCACGTAGCCCCTAATCCTATAGCTGAGGGGAAGATAGTGGCATCCGCCAGATTGGCGCCTGTAACGGATTCACAATGCAATAATAAAGGTATTCGTAAATCATTCTTTGAGAGAACCTTATCCTGGGTTTCTTTGGAAAACTCAATATTAGCTTCTAAAGTTCCCTTCCCGATCATAGCCGTGGCATGTCCGATGGAATGAGGAAATGCTTCATCAAGAGCCTTTTCTGTACCTCTCATGCCTATAAATGTACATTGCAGCTGCGCAATCTTTTGTTCTAAGCTCATGAGTGACAGCAGATCCTCAACACGTTCAGAGATTGATTTTGCCGGATCAAGATAAATATTTTTCTTTCCCATTTAAGCATCTCCCTTCATATTATGACAATGTTACGTCACTAGTATAAATAACAAAGGAAAATAAATATTGTACCAGGTTGATTTATATAGTATCTGAATGGCTTTCATATTCTCAGAGCTGGTTAAATAGTCGGTTTCTAATGCACAGACTTCCGGTAAGCTTGAGGCGTGATGCCATATTGATCCTTAAACGATTTCTGAAAGTGGCTTTGGCTTGAAAAGCTAAGATAATTACTGATTTCACTGAGACTTTTATCTGTAAATGACAATAAGTCTTTAGCTTCTTCTAACTTACAATTCTTTATAAAAGCACTTAGCTCAAAGCCCAGTTCCTTTTTCACTTTCCGTGAAAGGGATGGGCGGCTGAAGCCTACATGCTCAGCAATTTCAGCAACGGTAATATGCCTGTTGGTATTCTCGCGGACAAATTGTACGACCTGATGAAGGACTTTATCTGCCGTGATGGGAACGATGGAATTAGCAACACGGTTTGTATAATCCATCTGAACTTGGGCTAAAAGGGATTTCACATCTTCCACATCCATTAATCGTTCTGCCTGCTGCATATAAATATTGGACAGCTGATATGCAAGACTGGGTGTGAGACCGCCCTTCATGGCCGCACGGGAGTATAAAGTGACGGCTACTATGAACGTATTCTTCCATTGTCTGAGATTGTTATGAGCAATGGTGCCAAGCTTTGAGTTTCTGGCCCGGCTGGCAGATTTCTTCAATCCTTCGACATTTCCTGTTTCAATGAAACGGACCAATTCTTTTTCAATAGCATAGCTGTTATATAAGAGTCCTTCTTCTTTCGCCTCATAAGATCGCTCTGTATATTTCTGATCTATGGACTTATCTGTCTGGTGATCTGCCGCATGCTCAACCTCTTGTCTAGTAAGTTGGGTATGGTTCAGTGCGTAATGGATAAACATCAGCGTCTTAATGAAATTATCCAGATTTTGTGTAGGGATGTTCCGGAAAAACTCAGCAAAATTTTCAAATTCGGACTTTGTAATGGAAAACTCCTTACTCATGGCTAACAGGGAATCGGGGGAATAAGGGAAGTCGTTAACAGGACCGATGACTATACAGGAGTTACTATCATTAATCTTGATGCACCCGTAATAGGAATAAAACTGAGTCAAAGTATAGGTTGCTGGCTTGTCTGTTTCCCACAGCTCTGACAGGTAGGCGGATGGGGGCAGTGTATCCGGATTCTGATCCGGATAGCTGGTGGTTAATTCCGTACCATCATACAAATAAATAGGAATATAAGAAGAAGCATAGAGATATTCACAGAAGACGTTGATATCGATCATGATTGATGCTCCTTTTAGAAAGATAACACAATCTTATAATTCAAGGTACAAATATGCAATACTAAATTGCAAACGGTTACTAAAATAAGATATACAGAGGTTGGTAGGGAGGGGTTTACCATGAATCGAAAAGTAGAGGAATTATTATAGGGCAGAGGAAGTAACTATATCCTTCCATTCTTTTGGCAGCATGGAGAAGAAGAAGCGGTTCTACGGGAATATATGCAAGCCATTCATAATGCCTATAATGCCTGGGACAATCGTATAGAGGCAGTTGAAGCGGTATCTACTCTTAATGGAATAGAGATCCATGTGGAACTTCACCCCCGCAAGAGCTTGATTATTATATTTGATGATGCAAGTGAGGAACTTGTCGTTGAACCCGTTAAAGTAACCGGGATGGAATTGGCACTTCCAGAAAATTGGAAGCGTAGTATCTGCAGAAATATTGATTATCCGAATTTCAAAGATGAGGTAGAGGTACAGTTGCCGGATCATCTTGCAGAAGAAATGCCTGAGTTCTCCGGGTTAGTGAGATATGAGAATATGTTTATGTCAAACGGGAATGAATCGCTTGTTCTGGAGGTTACGAACGCAGCCGAGGGTGTTGAGGTATTCGTAAATGGTCACAGTGCAGGTATCCAGATTGTACCGCCATACCAGTATGATATTTCTGCTCTGGTAAAAGAAGGAGACAACAAACTTGTCATTGAAGTGGCGACCAATCTGGAACGTGAAACCTATTACCTCCATGGCATTAATTCCAGAATGGATGCAAGCAAAATTTCCAGTCTGTCTGGTATTACAGGCCAGGTGAAATTATATAAATCAGATATGAGTGTGATCTAGATGACAAGACTTGAAGAAGTGTTTTTACAGCGCAACAAACTCGTTAATAGAATTTTCTGGTTTCTGACAGCGATAAGCGTTACAGTGGTAATCCTTCAATTTTCAGTAACAAGCTTAATTAATGCGGTTGGCTTTATAGTCCTTAGTCTCTCGATTTATATTGCCAATAAGCGCCAGAAATTTATTAAGGTCATTCCTTACGTACTTATGATTTTTATGCTGGCTGTATCTGTTGGCAATGTCAGTTCAGGATTGTTTTTTCAGATTGCTATGGTTGGCGTTGTATTCATGTTGATCTATCCCAATTATAGACTCTCGTTGATTTATAGTTGTATTGTGTTCACTTTTGTTATGGTAGATGCTGTGAATAGGGGTGTTCTTAACGGGGGAAATCAACTGTTGTTAGAAGCTTCCTCTTCAATAATTATTCCACTCTTTACCTTAACAGCGGCCGTGACCGTTGCCCGGCTGAACCAGCAGCTTTTCTTTCAGGCTGAAGAACGGATGGAGCAAGCGATCGCAAGCAGCACCCAGGTCAAGCGTTTGTTCGAGGAGATCAGTAAATCTGCAGTACTTCTGGCGGAATTTAGTACGAATCTCAGAAATAATGTGGAAACAACCGGCAAGCTTACACAAGAGGTGACAGCCGGTTTTGGTGAGGTTGCAAAGGGAATGGAATCGCAAATTTCGAGTGTGGTAGACATTAGTGAATCCGTAACTGAGGCAGAGCAAAATATATCCATAGTAGCTGATAATGCAGTTGAGATGAATAAGTTATCCGTAGATATGGAGATATTTACAGACCAGGGTCATGAACATATGGACAGACTTAGCGGGCAAATTCTTCAGGTGGATAACAATATTAGAGAACTGGCAGAGTTCATGGATAAGCTTAATTATCAAAATAAGCAAATTGAGAGTATGCTTGCAAGAGTTACCGATATTGCGACTCAGACCAATCTTCTGGCTCTTAACTCAGCGATAGAAGCTGCAAGAGCGGGAGAACATGGACGCGGTTTTGCCGTTGTATCTAACGAAGTGAAGAAGCTGGCCGAGAATTCCAGAGCAGCAGCTGCAGACATTGGGGAGGTTGTTAGAAGTATCAGCTCATCATGCCAATTATTAACCGAGCAAATACACCAGAGCAGGACTGCCATGGACCAAAGTAAAAATTTGGCCCTAACCTCTCGCGAGTTGTTGGAGCAGATCAGGCTTAATACTAAGAATGTAGTGCAGCAATCCTCACAGGTGGAAGACAAGACCCTTCTACTCCGCCAATCCGCTGGAAATATTGTCGAGGAGATCACCTCTATTTCAAGTGTAACGCAGCAGTCCAGCGCTTCCGTCGAACAGATTCTGGCGAGTATGGAAGAACAACAAAAAATGGTTGATAACATCGTGATATCATTTCAGAAATTGGACGGGTTAATTACTCAGTTAAACCTCTTAACGAAGGAAGAACAGCAAGCTTCCTGAACGTTTAGAATTTGAGTTGTATATTAGCGTTCCTTAGGCTGTCGAGAACCCCTTGACAGCCTTTTGTGCGCTTGGCAGCGCATCGTGCTAACGGGTGAAAGTCCCGAGTATACCGTGAGATGGCGGAAGTACATAGCTGACTAATAGTGCTCTGTCCGTGAGGAAGGGTGCGGAGGATTAGAAGGCAAACCCCGGAACAGACGGCAGAACCAAGTTGGCCGACAGAGCAGGACAACCTTGCAAAGGAAAGGAACGTCCAATACCATTCCGTAGCTCTGCAGGTTAAGAGGACTGGATTTGGGGGAAAGGGCGATGACGTGACCCAAGGAGATCTTATCGTCCCCACAAGGCGGTAACCTCTACTCAAGTCTGTGACAGACAAGAATAGGGCTACGGGCGGTAAGAAGTCAGAGCAGGGGATAGTAGTGAGTAAACTCGTCGGAAAAGCCGTAATGGCGAGTGAAGCAACGCGAGGAACCTAGAAAAAAAAGTCGTTGGTGCAAGCTTCGACCCAAAAGGCGAAGACTTGACGCGAAGCCCGTCTGTCCGCAAAAGATGAGATGTGGGAAAAAAAACTCTATATGCCAGACAGAAGCCGGGGAGCCAAGAAGCGCGTAGAGCCGGGGTCGAACATTCGGGTAGGCCGTCTGGGGCGAGTACTAAGGGGAAAACCGAAGATTGCCGAAAGGCTACCAAACGGGGAAGCCCAAGGGAAGGAAAACGAATATGGAGGGAAACGAGCAACACGCACATCCACGTGGAGGTGTAAAGAATCCGTCAGGACGGAAGTGGTATAGCCTCATCGACAAGATTTGGGCGAGGTTAAATTTGGAGGAAGCCTTCCGGGAAGTCAAGCGAAACCGCGGAGCAGCGGGTGTGGATGGCGTAACGATTCGAGCGTACGGCAGGGAGTTGGAGCACCATCTAGAAGTGCTCCAGCAGAAGCTGAAGAGGAAAAGCTATGGACCGAAGCCGGTAAGACGCATGTATATCCCAAAAGCAGACGGGACGGAAAGGCCGTTAGGCATTCCCACGGTGGAAGACCGCGTGGTACAGGCAGCCGTGAAACGTATTCTGGAGCCTATCTACGAATCGCAATTCATGGAATGCAGCTATGGATTTCGTCCGGGACGAAGTGCGCATCTGGCAATTCAAAAGATTCGTGAGTACTTACAAGCGGGATACCGATATGTCATTGACGCGGATTTGAAAGCCTACTTTGACACGATCCCTCATGAGAAACTTCTCGGGATGGTAAAGGAAGAAGTGACGGATGGAAGTGTGCTAACGCTTATCGAGGGATTTCTAAAAGCCGGGATTATGGACAGAGGAAACTTTCATATCAATGAGCAAGGCACTCCCCAAGGAGGAGTCATAAGCCCGTTACTGGCGAATATCTATCTGCATCCACTAGACCAAGTCATGACCGAAAGAGGGCATCGCCTCGTACGGTATGCGGACGACTTTGTCATTTGTTGCAAAACCCAAAAAGGGGCGGAACGCGTGCTTAGAAGTGTCGTTAAACTGCTAGAAAAGGAACAGGGGTTGAAAGTACATCCGGAAAAGACTCGAATCGTGAATAGTAAACGAGAAAGGTTTGTTTTCTTGGGCCACGAGTTCAAGCCCGGCAAGTATGTAGGACCGACCCCGAAAGCCGTGGAGAAGTTTAAGGAACGGATAAAAGAAATCACGCGAAGAAACCAAACGGTGGATATTGAGCAACTAGTACATCACGGCTGAAATAAACCTTCATTTAGGCACAGAGGGGCTTACCCGCGTAGGTCCACTTGAAGGGTTTTGCCATTGTTTCGTTGAAATACGCCACAAAAAGAAAGATTTGCTTCTGTAAATCCAGTGTATTTTTGAAGCTGCTACGCTTTAAAAGTCTACGGACCAGAATGCTAAACCAGATCTCAATTTGATTCAGCCATGAACAGTGTTTAGGCGTATAGACAAACCGAATGCGGTGGCTGGAGTCGGCCAAAAATGCAGTTCGGCTTGCTTCGGTCATCAGAATGCCAAACGAGCCCTTCTGACCGAGAGGTTCGACCAGATGACAGTAGCCTGCCACCAAACGGACCAAGCTTTCCGAGTGGTGGGTGTTCAGCCCGTCAGCGACGAAAATCCATTCCCCTTCCGGATCGGTTTCCACCAGTTGCCTCACCTGCATTGCAAAATCCGTTTCGTTCCGGGTCGGCCCCATCGACGACGCCACAATCTGGCCAGTCGCCACGTCAAAACCTGCAATGAGGCTAAGGGTGCCATGACGAAGATACTCAAACTCCCGACGTTCGATCAAGCCGGGTTTCATCGGCAAGGTGGGATGAAGTCGCTCTAACGCCTGAATGCCTGTCATTTCATCAAGAGAGACCACGTGTACGCCAAACGAGTGGAGCAGCGGTGTCGACCGGTAGAGTCGGCAAATGTCTCGGGTCTTTTGGGCGAACACCACGGGGTCTTCCGGTTTGGCATTCAGCCACCCCTGGCAGCGGTGCGGACGAAGATCCGCCTCATTTTAAAAAACGACCGACCTGCCGGACGGAAATCGTCTCCACCACGCCTCGTTTCATCGCTTCATCCCGGACTTCACGCGGAGTCCAGTGACTCACGGGGCGTCCGCAAGCCTTCGGATCTTCACAGGCAATCGCAACGATTTGCACGACTTGTTGCTCGGTGAAGGTTGGCGGTGTGCCGGGTCGGGGCTCGTCGCGAAGAACCTGAATCACTGCGGCCTCTAGCTCTTCGGGATGTTCCTGCTGGATGAGACATAACCGCGGATACTGGCACACCCAGCGTTCCCGCCATAGCGTGACTTGTGGGCGATCCAGAGGAAGTCGTCGGCTGATTTCACTGTTACTGATCCCTTCAACCGATTCCAGTACGATTCGGGCACGCTTGACCAAATATTGAGGCGTACTGCGCCGCCGGATCAGTTGTTCCAATAGATAACGTTGCTCTTCGCTCACTGCTATTTCTGTTTTTTAGGACCGGTCACCACACGTTCCAACTCCTTTGTAAGAGTTTTCTTCTTACGATCTCTTACACATTTTTGGAGCTATTGAACTGCAGGAATGATTCAGCTACGCTGTACTAGTGAAGAAGAAGTTGAATCCGTACTTGCGAGGATGGGGGAACTATTTCGGAATTGGGGATGTAAAGAAGCGATTTCAAGGATGGGATGCGTGGATACGGAGGCGACTTCGAGCGGTCCAACTGCGAAGCTGGAAGAAGATACGAAAGCTGCATCGGGAAATGAGACGTAGGGGCTGGGACAAGGAATTACCGGGTCTGCGGATGACGGCCTGGCGCAGCTCCCATTCGACCTACGCGCAGTATGCCATGCCAAATACGTGGTTTGAGGAAATAAAACTTTGTAGTTTGATGGAGATTTACAATAACCTTCATCCCCAAAGGGGATAACTGTCGGAAGAGCCGTATGCGATGACCCGCACGTACGGATCTGTGAGAGGCCCATGTCGTTGACATGGGCCTACTCTATTTATGTTCAGATTTTGATTTCTTTGTAACCCCTTTCAATATTGACACGAATATATATTTAAAGGTACATAAATGCAATACTTTTCTGCGAGCGTTTTCTAAAATAACAGTAGTAACTACTTATGCGGTTTGAAATTATGAGAGGTGTGGGAAAAGGATGATTAAAATTTCTTTCAATGAGGGCTGGACCGTTGGGCCTAACAGTGGCTTCTTTAATATGGCTCCAGATCAACTTCCGGAGCAGGTTACGTTGCCTCATGATACTATGATCTCTAAGTTGAGAAGTGCGACTGCCGTAAGCGGGGGCAAAAAAGGATATTTTCCTGATGGAACTTATGATTATGTGAAGAAATTTTATATACCTGAGACGTATAAGGACAAGAGAGTCACCTTTGAATTCGAGGGCGTATATATGAATGCGATGGTCTACATCAATGGGGATTTTGCAGGGCAGCATCCTTATGGGTATTCCAACTTCTATATCAGAGCAGATCGATTCTTGAAATATGGTGAAGACAATGAGATTAAAGTCGTTACCAAGAGCAGTGATGATTCACGATGGTATACAGGAACAGGAATCTATCGTAATACAAAAATGATGGTTGCGAATCTGGTACATTTCCAAGTGGATGGCCTTCAAATTACAACGCCTGAGATTTCCAGCGAGTATGCAACTTTGAACGTGGCAACGTTTGTGGAGAATGAAGGCGTGAATCCTCAGACGACCCGAGTATCCACAGAAATCCTGGATGCTGAAGGCAACATGGTAGCTCTTGATCATTCTCCATTAAGTGTTTTTGTGGGAGAAGTTACAACTATGCGCCAGCGGCTAACTGTTAGGTTGCCAAAGCTGTGGAGTGTCGAGTCGCCGTATCTTTACACCTGTAAGAGCAGATTGATGGATGGGGAGAAAGTTCTGGATGAGGAGATTAGTTCTTTTGGAATCCGCTCCCTCTCTTTAAATGCTGATCAGGGTCTATCCATCAATGGAGAGGTTGTAAAGCTCCGTGGAGCTTGTATCCATCATGACAATGGTGTCATTGGAGCAGCCACGATTGATCGTGCCGAAGAACGCCGTATTGAAATTTTGAAAGAAGCCGGATTTAATGCCATTCGAAGCTCGCATCAGCCTTTGAGTAAGGCCATGCTGGATGCATGTGACCGTCTGGGAATGCTGGTCATGGATGAAAGCTTCGATACATGGACTAACACGAAATCAGATTTCGATTATGCCTTGAATTTCCCTGTATGGTGGGAACGGGATATCGAGTCTATGGTGAAAAAGGATTTTAACCATCCGAGTGTCATCATGTATTCCATTGGAAATGAGATTAAAGATACCGGGAGTGCCAATGGTGCTGCATGGGGCAGAAAGCTTGCAGAGAAGATTCGTAGTATGGATAGCACAAGATATGTAACTAACTCTATTAATGGCTTTGTTTCCGTTATGGATAAATTGAAGGATATCATGAGCAACAAACCATCAGGGGATGTCAACACAGCTATGGCCAATGCTGGCGACATGATTAAATATGTTCAAGGCTTGGAATTTGTAAAGAATGCAACAGCTGAATCGTTTGCGGCGGTGGATATCGCAGGATATAACTATGCTGACAATTGCTATGTACCTGATAAAGAATTCTTTCCGAACCGGGTAATCTGCGGCAGTGAAACCTTCCCTAAAGATATCGCTAATAACTGGAAGCTAGTAAAAGAAAATGGACATGTCATTGGTGATTTCACTTGGACGGGTTGGGATTACCTAGGGGAGTCAGGTCTTGGCAGGGTTGAATATGGTGAGGGCAGCCGGGGGCATGGGGCCTCTGGAGCTTATCCTTGGCTGACCGCGCATTGTGGCGATATTGACATAACAGGTCATCGTCTTCCCGTTTCTTATTATCGTGAAATTGTTTTCGGATTGCGCAAAGAACCATATATTGCCGTTCAGCGTCCTGCACATTATGGTGAGCAGCCTACAATGATGCCTTGGAGCTGGAGTGACGCCATTTCCAGTTGGAGCTGGGAGGGCTTCGAGGGTAAGCCTGTTAAGGTAGAGGTATACTCTGATGCACCGGAAGTTGAACTGTTGATCAATGGAAAATCAGTGGGTAAAGCAGCTGCCGGTGAAGCGCATGACTTTAAAGCAGAGTTTGATACCGTATATCAACATGGTGAGGTGTTGGCGATCGCCTATACGGATGGAAAGGAAATCGGCCGTATGACCCTGGTTTCTGCTGAAAGCGAAGTGAATGTCCAGCTTGAGATTGACCGTACGCAAATTAAGGCGGATGACAACGAACTGGCTTTTGTTACAATATCTCTCGTGGATGATAAAGGAATACTGAAGCCTCTTGCCGACCGGAGGGTATCCGTCACCGTAAGTGGCGCGGGGATCCTTCAAGGTCTGGGGAGCGCAAACCCCAAAAATGAAGAAAGCTATGTCAATTCTACTCACTATACTTACGACGGGAGAGTATTGGCTGTCATTCGTCCTGCAGAGGCCGGAAGCATTGAAGTGACGGTTGAGGCAGAAGGCTGTGCGACAAAGACAGCTAACATTCAAGCTTGTAAATAAGGAGGAATATTAACATGCAATATCAATTCCCTGACAAATTTTTGTGGGGGGCTTCAACAGCTGCCCACCAAGTAGAAGGTAATAACACAAATTGCGATAGTTGGGTAATGGAAAACCTGAAAGGTACGAGGTATAAGGAGAAATCAGGAGTCGCAGTAGATCATTACCGACTCTACAGAGAGGATATTGAGCGTTTAGCCGCACTTGGCCTCAACTCGTATCGCTTCTCCATCGAGTGGGCCCGGATTGAACCGGAGGAAGGACGCTTCGACGAAGCAGCCATGGATCATTACCGGGATGTATTGAGAACTTGCAGCAACTTGAATATAACACCGATCGTAACGCTGCATCATTTCACCTCCCCGCAATGGCTTATTCGCGCCGGAGGCTGGGAATCTGAAGGCACGCCAGCAAGATTTGCACGTTATTGTGCTCATGTCATGAGCCAATTAGGGGATCAAATTCCTTATGTATGTACAATTAATGAGGCAAACACTCCTATTGGAATTGCGAAAGTCATGAAGCAGTTTCAGCAGGGTGGATCTGCAGCAGCACAAGTTGGCATGAACACCGATTTTCAAGAACAAATGCAGGGCTACTATGCTGAATTGTCCAAAGCATTTGGCATACCGCCTCAGGAGGTTCATACCTTCCTGTCACCACGCTCCAAAAAAGGCTTGCACATCATCTTCCAGTCGCATGTGGAGGCAAGGGCTGCAATCCGGCAGGTTAGTCCAAAGACTAAAATCGGATTAAGCATGTCGCTCTTTGATTTTCAGTCAATCCCTGGTGGTGAAGAACAGGCTGCTCATGAATTACATGAGGAATTTCTTCAGTTCCTTCCTTACATGGAGGACGATGATTTCTTGGGTTTACAGAACTATTCGCGCGAGATCTACGGCCCGGATGGTCTTATCCCTGTTCCGGCTGATAGAGAGCGTACCCAGATGGGTTACGAATTCTACCCCGAAGCTCTAGAAAATGTAATTCGATGTGCTTCGAAACATCTGAACAAGCCTATTATCGTAACGGAAAATGGCGTTGCTACGGATGACGATACACGTCGTGTCGCTTTTATTGATCGAGCTTTAAAGGGGGTAGCTGCATGTATAGCTGACGGGATTCCAGTTAAGGGGTACTTGCATTGGTCACTACTCGATAATTTCGAATGGCAGCTTGGATTCTCCAAGCGATTCGGGTTAATTGAAGTAGACCGTCAGACACAGGAGCGTACTCCTAAGCCTAGCGCTTATCATCTTGGAAAGATTGCCCGAACTAATACTATTAATCCAGTATGAAAGGGGAAATTTATAATGAAATTACAAGATAAAGTAGCGATTGTTACAGGTGCGGCATCAGGGGTAGGGAGAGCTATAGCAGAGCTCTATGCAAAAGAAGGAGCCAAGGTTGTGGTTGCGGATCTTAATGGGAATTCTATCACTGAGGTGGTGGAAGGCATCAATCTGGCGGGAGGAACAGCCCTAGGTGTAGTTGCCAATGTGACGAAGGAAGAAGATGTCCAAGCGATGGTCGCCAAGGCCGTGGATACATTCGGAAGCGTAGACATTCTCGTGAACAATGCCGGTATTATGGATGGCTTCAGACTAATTGATTCCTTACAGGATGACTTGTGGGATCGGGTACTGGCGGTTAACTTGACCGGCCCGATGCGAACTACACGCGCTGCGATTCCGCTCATGCTTGAGAAAGGTACAGGTGTGATCGTCAATATCGCTTCAACCGCAGGTGTTTCTGGGGGCAAGGGAGGCGTAGCCTATACTTCTGCCAAGCATGGCCTGGTAGGCCTGACCAAGAATGTGGGTTATATGTACGCCAAGTCCGGGATCCGCTGTAATGCCATTGCACCCGGAGGTGTCCGGACCCCAATAGCCAACTCTTTGGGAAACATCGACAAGGAAGGTATGCAGACGTTCAGGGAAGGTGCCGGAACTCAGCGTTACGAGCCAGTGGAACCGATTGAGATTGCAACCGTCGCCCTTTTCCTTGCTTCTGAGGATTCCCGTTTTGTTAATGGTGCCGTGATTGCAGCGGACGGCGGCTGGACGGCCTATTAATATATCCAACAAATCCATAACCCAATAGGATTGTGGATTTTACTATAGCTCCATAGCTGCAGGATGCGTCTTAAAACATTTGCCCGACCTGTACACCCTCATAGATGGCCTCTAGCGCTTTACGTGGATGCAAGGCATCTTTGATGATGTGGAAAGATACATCCTTCTATTCCAATATGCCGCTAAGATTATCCAAGGATGTGGAACCGGTAGCCATAACTACCGGTTCCACTCCATCTAACACAAAGCTGGTTCCTGTTAAGCAAATAATCCTTTAACCAATATTCATCAATTACAACGGTTTGTATTCCCATCGCATCCATGGCTGCGAGTGTTTCATTAATTCCACCAGGTCCAATATGAATTTGGGTATCAACGATCTCTAACTTTTTTCATTGATTACTCTAAAGCAGTTGCAATTAATTTCAAATGCATTACCATGGGTATGTCATAATTTTCAATATTGTCGAATTTGTTGAATCCTGTAACTTTAAGGACGATTGTATGCCCCTTTTTCATTTTGTCCATATCTATTTTAGGAGTCATGTACATTCTGTAGTCTAATGCAACTGTATTGCCTTCAACTACACAGTTTTCAATCGGTCCCATGTCCATATCAAAGGCATCACGCTGGTACCTCATGGATGCACGATAGTCTTTATAAATTTGCGGCTCTGGTCCAATAGCATCTATAACACATTCGCTCGCATACAGACCATCCGCAATTTTCAGCCATCCTTCATAGTCTGGAACCCACACCGCTGATGCTGGATGTGATCAAGTCGGAAAAGGATATCTATTCAGTCGTCATATGTATACCGTCAGAGTCTTCATAATGTGTAGAATAAATATATTCTAGTTTTCTATTCGAATATGAATGTTTTAGCATTGTAGTTTATTTGTAGTAAAGAAAGGATGATGAAGATGATTAGATTGACTTTCAAAATGACTGGAATGTGGGACCTCATAAAAGCTTCACCAACATGCGTCCTGGAATATCACAACCGGTAACTTGACCGCATGATGTAATGATTACGAAGGAGAGAGACCCGAAAGCTGTAAGCTCTGATAAAAAGGAAAGTACTCGCGGTTGTCCGTTCTAAAAAAGAAGCAGGAGTCATTACAGTAACAGTATCCGCAGAAGGATGCACCCCCATAACAATTAATATTCCAGTCAGATAGACCTAGTATTTTCAGAGTCGTTAAAAATATTTTTTTAAATTATTCTTAAAAGGAGAGAAAATACAATGACACTGCCCAAATTAATCAAAGAAGACGGGGTCTTTACCCTTTATGTAGACGGTAAACCCTACACTGCTTTGGCAGGTGAAATTCATAATTCCAGTTCCTCTGATCTAAACTACATGAAGGAAAAAGTATGGCCATATCTGCGGGAACTCAATCTTAACACGGTAATCTTGCCGGTTTCATGGGAATTGATTGAGCCTAAAAAGGGAGAATTTGATTTTCAGTTGGTGGATGGAATCATTGAACAAGCACGGGAAGAAAATTTGCGATTAGTGTTATTATGGTTTGGTTTATGGAAAAATGGACTTTCCAGTTATGCTCCTGGCTGGGTGAAAAAAGATTTTAAGACATACTTCCGTGCTGTGAATCAAAATAATGAATCTTCAACCACTATCTCACCATTGTGCAAAGAAGCGGTTGAAGCTGATGCTAATGCGTTCAAGCAACTTATGAGTCACCTAAAAAAGATAGACGGAGATCAGCATACAGTAATCATGGTACAGGTGGAGAATGAAATGGGCTTGCTTGGAAGCGACCGGGATTACTCTGAGCATGCGAATGCTGAATTTAATGGCCGGATTCCCACAGAGCTTGAAGCCATTTACGGAGTAAGCGGAACATGGGAGGAAGCGTTTGCAGAAGATGCTGCGGAATACTTTATGGCGTATCATTACGCCCACGCGATCGAACAAATAGCAAGTGCAGGCTCCGAGGTATTCCCATTACCGCTATTTGTAAATTCATGGTTGGAACAATTCCCTTGGAGGCCTGGGACATATCCAAGCGGAGGACCCATTGCAAAGGTAATGACGTTGTGGAGGGCTATCGCACCGACCATTTGTCTATATGCGCCAGATATATATGTGAACAACTTCGCAGAAATTTGTGCGGAATATACAGCAAATAACGAAAACCCCCTTTTTATACCGGAAGCAAGACGGGATATCTCTTCAGCAACGAATGTTTTTTATGCGATCGGAAAGCATAATGCCCTTTGCTTTGCTCCTTTCGGTATAGAAGATATGCTTGCACCGCCTTCGGAAGAGGAAATTGATATGGCTATCATGATGGATCTTAATATTGATTTAGCCGCTTTTAAACGAAATGGAACGGGGCCTTATCTTGCACGCAGTTATGAGCTGTTAGGAAATATGACGGGAGTTCTTCAAAAGTATCGGGGAACTGGGAAAATGACTGGATTTCTTCAATATAATGATATGGGAAGTCTTTTATCCTTCTCTAAATATGATATTAAAGTAACCTACAATCGTCTAAAGGAAGGGCATCCTGTATCAGGTGGACTGGTTATTGAAGTATCCGACCATGAATTTATTTTGGCCGGGATCGGATTTTCTGTGGAGTTTTTACCGAAACGCGGAGATTCGAGTAAGGTGAGCTATATAAGAATCGAGCAAGGAAAGTTCGTACAAAATGAATGGATTCGTGGACGCGTTCTTAATGGTGACGAAGCCGCATATAAGCTGAAAATCGGAAGCAATCCTGCAGCATTGTGCGTGGAAATGTATCAATATCAATAACTTGGAATGAACTTGAGCGAAATTAGTAGTCCTAGAAAGGGAGGGGATAAAGTAACATGTTATACTTTCCTGAAGGTTTTTTGCGGGGAGCATGAAAATGATAGGCAAACAGAATTGGTTAATGAAACAGATATAAAATCATGACATTAGCTCATGCTGGGGAAAAAGTCGCCTTCGTAGAAGAGGACAAGGTGTTCGGTACCTGTACGAATTACGGATGTGATGCAAAGATCCTTCTTGACGGGTAGAAAGAAAGTATCCGCAGGAAAAGAAGCTATAGAATAGCCAGGGAATATATCAAAAAAATTGGGACTAGCGGATGTTCCGCTAAATATTGAATGTGTTGTTTTACGTGTGATCAATCGGAAACTACAATTTAAATATATAACGTAAAAATAAACCAATTCGAATCGGAATCGATCGTGAGTGGTTTATTTTTTTGACATCGTAATACGATGTCACTTATGATCTTTAATCAATTTATTGAAAGGCTTCAGTAAGTACACTGGTTTCAACAACCAGTGTACTTACTTTTTATTTTTTTGAAGTCTTTCTCTTTAATGAAAAACAGTTCATGTGTAGCTCTGGTCATAGCTACATATAGAGGATTTATTTGAGATGGTGATAAGTGGGTACATGAGAAGTTTGCATCAAATAAGGAGTCAAAGGTTTTTGTAAGAATAATGCAGCTTTTTTTGTATGTATCACCTTTGGAATACCCCAAATTTATTGTTGGTGAACAAGTGTACATGGTACTGTTGTTATAAAATAACTTTACAGTATCAGAATCCTCTAATGTATGAATTATTTTTTGTTCATCCTCTAATAACTCGTAATGTCCTTGAACTGGACTCGCTGATTCAATGTAAATACCAAGTTTACTATTAATAAATGTGCATATTATTGCTGGTACACGTCTGCTTTTAAGCAATGTTGTTTCATCGATAGTTGCCTTTCCTTTGAACAAGAGTTTGTATTCATTTTTAGACAAATATATCTTACCATTTTTTAAATATGGTTTACTTGCTGTAAAATCTGACTTGCTAACCGAATGCTGATGAAAATCACCAACAGCGAAAACGTCTAAATTAGGTTCACTAATAAAATGCTTTAAAAGTTCAAAATCTTTACCCATGAAATCTTGAAGTTCATCAAAATAAAGATGGTCACAAAAACACATTAAACGCTCAAACATCTTTATTAATACTTCTTTTGATTGCGCTAAAATCAACTCAGACATTCTTGAAACATAATATTTTTGGAAATAAAGGTAGTGCCTATAATCATCCTTTTTAAAGTATCTTGGATTTGGCTTACCTGAAATACTTAGGTCGTGTCTGAAAACTCTTCATTGAGTCAATTTGAAAATGGCAGCTACGTATACAAAAGTCAGGAATGACTTGGCCAACTTGTCGTAACGAGTAGCCACACGGCGAAAGTGTTTGATTTTATTGAAAAAGCACTCCACTAAGTGGCGTTCTTTGTAGCGATACCAATCGACTTTCCATGGGTTTTGACTATTCATTTTAGGCGGGATGGTGTAGGATGCCTGCTTAGCGGTAATCCAATTCCGAATCACTTCTGAGCCATAAGCTTTGTCGCCAAGAATATGACTTCCTGTAATATCAAGCTTCTGAAGTAAATCGATCGCTGGAACGGAATCGTAGACTTGACCACCCGTCAGAAGAAAAGCGAGGGGGGTTCCTAATCCATCGACGACGGTATGAAGTTTGGTTGTCTTACCACCACGACTGACGCCGATGTGCTGATTCACTTCGTGTCCTGGGGCGTTTTTTTAGCACCGGCACTATGTTGATGGGCTTTGACCGATGTAGAATCAATGCTCAAGTTTTCAAAGTCAGGTTCGACCTGAAGAGTTTGGAAGATCGCGACAAGCAGTCCGGTATCTCGCCACTTGCAGAAGCGACTGTAGACCGTTTTCCATGAACCATAGCGTTCCTCCGGTAGATCGCGCCAGGCAGCACCACTTCGAGCGATCCATAGAAAAGCGTTAAACATGGTTCTTTCACTTAATTTTGACGGACGTCCTGTTTTGTAGGGTGGAAACATGCCCTTAATTTGTTCCCACTGTTCATCGCTTATTTCGTACCGTCTTTGAATCATGCTTGACGCCCCATTCGTTTTCTCAAATCTTACCATGTTTTTTAGTTTTCAGACACATCCTAGTACCTTGACCAAGGATAATTTTACCTTTAAGCTCTCCATATAGAGTCAAAATGGGGGGGCTTACCAATGAACAAAAAATATGTAGTTGAACTGAACGACGAAGAACGCGAACGGATCCAGCAGCTACTTCATACGAAGGAGACTTCTCGGGGAATACGAAATCGCTGTCTCATCCTCATGTTGGTCGATGAAAGTCAAGGAGCCATTCCCAAGCAGATGGAGATTGCTCAGCGAGTAGGTGTCAGTGACGTTACGATCCACCATACCGTGAAAAGTTATTGTACCCGCGGCTTGGAGGCTACCCTGAGTTATCAAAAGCGGCAGGAGCCAGGGAGTCCTGCGATCATTACAGGAGAACTTGAGGCCAGAATCATAGCATTGGCCTGTTCTGAGCCACCTGAAGGCTATGCTCGCTGGACCGTTCGTCTGTTGACGCACCGAGTCATCGAACTAAATATCATGGAATCGGTGGGACGAGAGACCATTCGAGCTACTTTAAAAAAACGAAACTTAAGCCTCACTTAAAGAAACAATGGTGCATTCCTCCGAAATCGAGCGCCGAATTTGTTGCTCGAATGGAGGATGTTTTGGAGACCTATGCCTTGCCTTACGATCCTGAAATTCCGCTGATCTGTATGGACGAACAGCCGATTCAGCTTCTGGACGATTCTCGTCCATCCGAGCCGATTAAACCTGGGCAAGTGCAGCGCGAAGATTATGAATACGTGCGAAAGGGGAGCTGTAGTGTGTTTTTGTTTACGGAGCCGTTAGCCGGATGGCGTCACGTACAGGCCAGCGAAAGACGAACCAAAGTCGATTGGGCACTTCAAATCCAGGAATTACTGGACGCTCACTATCCAGACGCGAAACGTGTTCGGCTCGTGATGGACAACTTGAACACGCACACGATCTCTTCGTTGTATGAAGCCTTTCCGCCAGAACAGGCCTTAACTTTAGCGAAACGCCTAGAAATCCACTACACTCCCAAGCATGGGAGCTGGTTAAACATGGCCGAAATTGAACTGAGCTCGATGACGATCCAATGTCTGGATCGGCGCATTGGCTCTATTGAACAATTGCAACGCGAAATCACGGCATGGGAAATCGACCGGAATCAGGCACAAAAATCCGTGGAGTGGCACTTCACCACTCCAATGGCCAGAGGGAAATTGAAACATTTGTATCCTGAAATTTGATGCGGTCAAGGTACTAGTATTCCAGGTGAAAACCCCTTCTGCTAAATCCCAATCATCTTCACTTTTGTAGCTCTTCCACTATTGATGGAGGCGTCCTCTGTTGTCTATTTCTACTCCATAGTCCCCCATAAACTGAAGCTTTTTTGTAAGTGTTCCATTGTCAAGGCGATAGGCGAAAACTTGAGTATTCATGGTAAATAATCAACTAATCGAATTTAGGATTGATATGAAAGTATAATTGAATATGATGAATTGATACGAAGCTGTAAGAGTAAAGAATCAATGGGAGAAAATTTTTTTGATTTATTCACTGGAAAAAGAAAAAAATTACAGGATATCTTAAATATTGGTATCAATACACTGACAATTCATAGATTCACTAAAAAATGTCTATAAAAATTAAAAAAGAACCATCAATTTTTAAATTTTGATAGTTCTTCTCTCTTTAATTATTATTCAAACCAATTGAGTTTTCCTAATCTAATCATTAAAGCCTGTGTGCTAACACCAAAATCTTCCGCAATAGTTTGGACTTGCTTGTCATCATTATAATCAATATAACCATCAAAGTGTTCTTCAATATATTCTTCTAAAATTTCTTCAGGCATTAATAAAGAGGCTGCAAATGCATTTGCCTCAATCTCTTCATTGCGTGTTCCATTAGATGATTGTGAATTTCTGAAATTTACTGTTATAGCTGTATCGATGTGAGTATTATGTCCTCCGTGCAATAAAAAGTGACCAATTTCATGAGCGATAGTGAATCTTTGTCTGTTTATAGGATGCTTCTTATTTACTCCAATTACGTAGGTTTCAGTATCTTTGTCTCTAATTAAAACTCCAGATAATTGACCATCAAAAGGCTCATACTGAATATCAATACTTAGCTTTTCTGCAATAGACTCTACATTAATTGGAGGGGCAGTGACTCTATACTCGCTCAACAGTTTTTCAGCACGTTTCTCAGCGGTACGAACACTCATGATTCTCCCTCACCTTTCTTTGAATTAGCATATACTTTTTTTGCGAAGTTCAAAACATCAGGAGTAAATTGTTGTAATTCTTCTTCGTTACCAGGTAGTTCTACATTACTAAGGAGAAATCCTTCATTTGGTAACAAAGAAAAAACATTGACGTTTAAAATTTTTGCAAAGTAATACAAACTATCAATGGGAATCTTTTGCTTACCTCTTTCAATGTTTGTAATAGAGGTTCTTGTTAAATTAACTAATTTACCTAGGTCTTCTTGAGTTAGCTTATTTTCTTCTCTTGCCTCACGAATTCTTCTTCCTATTTCTCCATAAATTAATTCTTCGTTCATCATAATTATTCCCCATTTTAATCGCTTCCTTTGAGTTATTTTTAAGAGAGTTTTTAATATATCTATAGAAACTATAATCTGTAAAAGAAAATATAGTTTCATCTATAGTATCTATTCACCTCGAAGTTTTGTCAATGACACAAACCATGAAACAATCGAAAGTAAAGTGAAATGTCAATATATTTATATTATATCAATAAAAATTTAAGTAATAAAGATGTATAGTGGTGTAATACTATTCATTCACCCTTTTTATCGGTTATAAACCCGTAAATGTTAAGGGTTGATAACATTATTATCTATTCATATCAAATAGTATTGACATGGAAAAAGGGGATATGCTAGTATTTATTTAGGCAAGATATCCCAGCCTTTAGCGGAGAGCGGTGGTGATACATATGGCGACAAACGGCAAACCTGGTGCTGGGAGAGTAGGACAAGTTCGGCAGCGCAGTCAGTTCCAAACTCCTAATGGAAATTGGGCTAAACGCGATACAACAACTGGACGCATACTCGACCAAAAAACAAGTAGTCCTGAACCTTTTAAAGGGGTAAGAAAAGAGAAATAAAAAAAGAAGACTCAACGAAGTCTTCAATAGAAAAGAGTTTTGAACCAACCACTTATCATGGGGTTCAGTCCAAGCACCTAAAAGATGTTAGCGCATCTTAAGGTGGAAAATGAACAAATTAGTATCTTTATAATAGCGTATACGTAATAATCAATCAATGTTTTTTTGAGTGATTATGGTTATTTGTGGATACTATAATAAAGAACTTATTGGTTCAACAATAATTCGGACTTGCTTATGATAAGTGGAAATTCTTTCAATCAAAAGGAGAGATTTCACTCATGGCAAACATTCAATTGCAAGACGTTATGATTTTTGTTAATGGCACTTCTCGTTACAATGGCAATGCTTTTGATACGGTTCTTGTAAAGACAACCATTAAAACTGATGAACCGATTTCAGATGAATATTATGTTCCGAGTGGTGTGACAGCACCACCAGCTATCTTGGAGTTGCTTCGTCTTCAAAACCTTGAAGTTACTCCCTTTAAAGCGAGTACTCTGCTGCAAGGAACCGAGGATATTCAAGAAGAAGCTGCTAATGGAAACCCTGCCGGAACTCTTGAAGATGCAGCCAAGCTTCTTCTTCTTTCAATCCTTAAAAAATCTACACTTGTTCCCGTTTCTGGCTCTGTAAATCTATACGAATTGACTTATGAATATAAAATTTATCCATTCACCACTCAGGGTCTTCCTAACACGTATGAGTTGCAGATTCGTGTGCCTTTTGATGGGCTTGGAATGCCTAATGGAAGTCGTGTGGAAGTTTCTGTTGTTCTCCCTCGCTTTGTAGAGGTTGATACAACAGCTACGCAAGGGCGTGACTTGCAAGGTCTTGAAATCACGGAACTTGTCTATGAAATGCCTAATGTTAATCGCAAAGCTGTAACGTTTGCCTACCAATTGGATCCTCTCTTCACAATCCGTTATAACCATACGGAAGGAATCCAAGGCTAGTTGAAAATAAGTCCCTCACATACTTTTGTGGGGGATTTGTTTTTATAGCAAAGGGAGGGAAAACATGTCTGCACTTTCAGATTATATAGTCAATCATTTTTCAGGAATTATCCAAGATATAGTCTTTGCTTTTGTTGGTGTATTTTTGGGATTATTATTCACCCCCAAAAATAGTGATCCTCATATCCATAATGGAACGAGAATTAATCAAGTATTACAAATTATTACTCAAAATATGAATACCACGCATAATCATTACCCCTCTAATCACAGCCCAAATACAAGTAAATCAAGTTCCAAATCTAATGACGATGAAACTCCATTAGGTATTTACTTTTTTGTTGCTTTGATAGCTGCTTTTTTCTTTTATAAATATCATGTGGTTTTAATGAATTACACTATAAGCTTTATTGTTATGGGATTAGCAAGTACAGTGACAGTTGCAATTAAGCTTTACTTAGATAATCAATACGATAATTTGAACAAGTATTGGACAGTAATCTCATTTTTAATAGTAATAGTAGATTTTTTTACTTTGAAACTTATGAGTGGTCAGTTATCGGGATTGCCACAGATTAGTTCAATATCAGAGTTTATAAGTGTAGTGGGTATGCAAGGAATCCTAGAATTTTCTTATTATGCATTAGGGTTCGTATTCATTCAATTTCCGAATTTGCTATTGCTGAATTTGTTAATTCATATGTTTGCTGTTAATCAGTACTTAGCAAGGGGAGGAAGAGTGTCGGCTTTCTTTGTTAGAAAAACAAGTAGATTTGTTTCAACACCTGCGGGACTCATAACGATTACTGCTTTAGTCTGTGCGGTTTCTTTGTTACTTTCTTCTGGATTATTGTTTAAGTGGGTATCAAAAGGTATAGAGAACAATACAGCCACTTTCGAACATATATTTGAAACCAAACAATAAATAATAGTTTAAATGAACATTTCAAAAAACATCACGCGATAGGGAGATTCGGTCTTTCAATGTTTTCTAGGATGTGTCTGAAAACTAAATAACATGGTAAGATTTGAGAAAACGAATGGGGCGTCAAGCATGATTCAAAGACGGTACGAAATAAGCGATGAACAGTGGGAACAAATTAAGGGCATGTTTCCACCCTACAAAACAGGACGTCCGTCAAAATTAAGTGAAAGAACCATGTTTAACGCTTTTCTATGGATCGCTCGAAGTGGTGCTGCCTGGCGCGATCTACCGGAGGAACGCTATGGTTCATGGAAAACGGTCTACAGTCGCTTCTGCAAGTGGCGAGATACCGGACTGCTTGTCGCGATCTTCCAAACTCTTCAGGTCGAACCTGACTTTGAAAACTTGAGCATTGATTCTACATCGGTCAAAGCCCATCAACATAGTGCTGGTGCTAAATAAACGCCCCAGGACACGAAGTGAATCAGCACATCGGCGTCAGTCGTGGCGGAAAGACAACCAAACTTCACACCGTCGTCGATGGATTAGGAAACCCCCTCGCTTTTCTTCTGACGGGTGGTCAAGTCTACGATTCCGTTCCAGCGATCGCTTTACTTCAGAAGCTTGATATTACAGGAAGTCATATTCTTGGCGACAAAGCTTATGGCTCAGAAGCGATTCGGAATTGGATTACAGCTAAGCAGGCATCCTACACCATCCCGCCTAAAACGAATAGTCAAAACCCATGGAAAGTCGATTGGTACCGCTACAAAGAACGCCACTTAGTGGAGTGCTTTTTCAATAAAATCAAACACTTTCGCCGTGTGGCTACTCGTTACGACAAGTTGGCCAAGTCATTCCTGGCTTTTGTATACGTAGCTGCCATTTTCAAATTGACTCAATGAAGAGTTTTCAGACACGACCTAGTAAACTTGAGCCACAACTAATTTAGTTGCGGCTTAGGTTATTTAAACTATTAACATATAAAATTCACTTTTACCTAATATTAGTTGTGTATAAGATCCTTATATATGGTAATAGTGCTCTTTTTATGTTAGTATAAATATACCAACATAAATCGACATCTTTAACTAAACAAATGCATAGTTCCTACCATTAGGATTATACTCACAATCTATTAGATTTATTCCTATTATATTCGACAGAAATATTTAATAGTTGTATTGTACGTTTTGACATTAACTTTATACTAGATCATTTATGATTTAAGTAGGAGGTGAATGTCTAAATGGGTAAAGACAACAAGGAGGAAGAAAAAATGGAAGCAATTATAGAACGTCCTACTACTCCTGCCGAATCTTTAAAGAAGTCTCTTGAAGATATGAAACAAATTCGTCAAGGCAAACAACCTAGAAAAACATGGGATGATTATATAAAGGAACAAAAAGAGAAAGAGTGAGCATATGTCGTTTAATATTATTATTACCCCTGTTTTTGAAGAAGATTTAGAATTTTATAAGAAAAAACGCAAAGCAAAGAAAATAGATGAAGATGTTAATGAGATTATTCAGGAGTTGAAAAAAGGTAATTTTATTGGTGATGAAATACAAAATTTAAAATTACCAGAAGATGAAAGTTCTTATAAAGTTAGAGCTGCGAATTCAGATATGAGAGTTGGCAAAAGTGCAGGATACAGGATCGTTTATTATGTAGTAAAGAATGACCAAGATGTTTATCTCTTGACCATTTATTCTAAAAAAGATAAAGATAATATAACTGCAAATGAAATATCTGATATAATTAATACTTTCTGCAAAGACTAAAGGGGGTGTCCCATAAGCCATGAAATGGCTGGACGCCCCTTGTTTTGGAGTTGGATAGACATTTGCGCTCGGTGAGGACGCTCCGCGAACGGACCGTTGTTCCAATCGCTGTGCTCTCCAGATTTTTTTCATTCCCCTTTGCGGTGAAAATCCGGAGACCAAGGCGAACGCTATCGCTTTTCCACAATCGTTCCGTCCTCTCCGCTGTTTAAGCGGGATACGAATACATTCTTCAAAAAAACGCAAAAAAGAAACCGCTCTTTTGGTAAAATGGAGTTACCACACAACCATTTCAAAGGAGAGGTTTCTTTGTACATTCAATATACCATGGACCAACTTTGCTTGCCAATGGATCTCGAAGAAGATATTCCTTCGAACCACCTCGCTCGTGTCGTTAATACAGCCGTGAATCGGCTGGACGACTCCATCTTTGACGCTGCTTATCCCGGCGGCGGCCGCGACAGCTATCATCCTAAAATGCTCACCAAAGTCATCATTTACGCCTACACTCAGCGTATCTATTCGTCTCGTCAAATCGCCAAAGCCGTGCGAGAGAATATTCCTTTCATGTGGCTGGCCGGACGGCAGCGACCCGACTTTCGCACTCTTAACCGCTTCCGTTCCCAGCGAATGAGGAATGTCCTCGAAACGGTATTTACCGCCGTGCTTCAGTTTCTGGCTGACGAAAAATACGTGTCTCTGGAGCATTATTTTGTGGACGGCACTAAGATCGAGGCGAATGCCAATCGCTACACCTTTGTTTGGGGCAAGGCAGTCAGCAAACACAAAGCGAAATTACAGGAGAAGGTACACACTCTGTTTGCTGACATTGAAGCGGCGGAGCACCAAGAAGAACAGGAGTTCCAGGGAAAGGACCTCGCCGAACTCGGTGAATCTTGTGAGATGAACAGTGAGAAGCTGGAAACCCTGACCCAGGTGCTGGAGTCTAAGCTCCTGGACAAACCTAAAGACAAGCTTCTGAAAAAAGCCGTTCGGAAGCTTCGGAAGGATTTGCTGCCCAGATTACTGAAGTACGAACAGTACCAGAGGCTACTTGGCGACCGGAACAGTTTTAGTAAGACCGACCCGGATGCGACTTTCATGCGGATGAAGGAAGACCACATGCGAAATGGTCAACTCAAACCGGGTTACAATGTACAAATCGGAACGGAAAACCAGTTTATTTTAGCATACAGTCTACACCCGAGACCTACGGACACCCGTTGTTTACAGCCGCATATGGAAAAGGCAAAGAAGATCTTGGGTAAACTTCCTAGGGCGGTAATTGCGGATGCAGGTTACGGCAGTGAAGAAAACTACGCCTATCTGGAAAAGGAAGAGATTCAAGCGGTCGTGAAATACGGCAGCTACCACAAAGAAAAGAGTAAAGCTTGGAAAGAGAATATCGGAAAGGTGGAGAACTGGACGTACAGTGAAACCAAGGATACATGGACGTGCCCAGCTGGGGAAACGTTGCATTTCCGCAAAGAGAGCAAGGAGACGCTACAAAGCGGATATGAAATTCACAAACGTCATTACCGAAGACAAAGCTGCGAAGACTGTCCGCTGAAGGAACGCTGCACCAAGGCAGCAGGAAATCGGGAAGTGGTTGTCAGTCTGGAGAGGCTGCGGTACCAAAAGCAGGCTCGGGACATCCTGCGAAGCGAAGAAGGTTATGCCCTAGCCGTACGCCGAATGACGGAACCGGAAAGCGTATTTGGACAACTGAAGAACAACCGGGGCTTCCGGCGCTTTCTGCTTCGCGGCATGGAAAAAGTGACGCTTGAGGTCGGTTGGCTTTCGCTTGCCCATAATATGCTGAAGCAAGCCACGGTGGACCAAAAACGCAAGGCCGCGATTCTCCAATAACAGGAGAATCGCGGCCTTGCTGTCTTTGTACTGCCTCTTGAATAAATATGGGCCGTTTCTTTTTTTGAAAATCTACTTATGAGACAGCCCCTTTTTTATGAACTATACTCTTGTTAAGAACAAGTATCCCAGTGAATTAAATAATCCGAAGTAGTTATTGTCGGCGGAAAATATGGTTTTTATGTCTAATTTTATAATTTAAAACAGAGAATCTGAAAATTTGAAGTTTATTTTGTGAGTAAAATAGGTAGTTAGGCTGTATTTGAGATTTTGATTTATTATAAAGCAAGAGAGTGTAATAACTTAATAAGTGAATAAGGTTGTGCTATTATTCTTAACTTCCAATAAATAGAGAACACAATAGATATGGTTGTATCATTGGCACTCAATTGAAAATTCCTAGGAAATATTATGACCTTATTTTATTTAACTCTATATTTCGTGGGAGTAATCTCTTAAACACTTCACTATTTGCATTTGAATCAAATAGATCGTGAGTACTGTTGCAATAAATAATATCCTGACTAATTGTTTGGGAGAGATACTGTTTAATATTTTCAGAAACAAATATTCCGAGTGCTTTAACTGAAAGATCTTTACAGCGTTCCATAGTTCGGTAGAATTCTACTATTTCATAAGGCATCGCTGAACTGCAAAGAAGTCGAATGTCAGAGTTAATAAAGCCGTCTTGAATTATCTTCTCTCTTAATACTCCGCAGTCAACTACTATGAAGTTATAATCTCTATCTAACTCTTTTGTAAAGTAGAAATCGGAACCTTCCATGATATACGCATTTCCAGACTTTTCAGGCTTAAATAATTGAATGATATGAGCCAGATGGTTATTACTGTTCTCCTCAACGTAACAAGCAGTCCCACCATGAGCATTAATCCAGCAGACTAGATTAAATGCCGTGGTGGTGACACCTACTCGTCGGTCACATCCAGCTATGGCAATTACAATATTAGTACAGTTAAAATGGAAATGAGTTACTTCCCCCAATGCTGATGCTTGATGCATGACCTCTAATGAGCTTGGCTCACCCGCAGAATTAACCCGATGCATTCCCACTTCTGAAAAACACTCTCGAAGCTCATCTTGAATCATGTCTATTGTTTCGGCTGTAACCACATTTTGAATATCTGCCTGTATCAGCTCTTTTAAGAAAGGACTGCTCTTTGGCAGTCCTTCTGAAATCACAATGATTCGCATTTCATACATCATCTGAAAAGATAAAAGTGCTTGCATCATTTCTTCGTCAGTCTCATTTATTGCTTCACGGTCAATTGCTAAATAGCGAACATGACTATAGAACCGCATATCTTTGACTACAAAGGAATTGAGAGAAAACGACCCGATTAGCTTCTTTACTGGCAGTTCCAATTCTTCCTCAATAAAATCAAGCAGATTAACTTTATTACTACTAGTCAGATACAGAATCATGAGTTTACCCTTCCTTCATGAATAACAATATAATCCCAATGACCACTAGACCCATATAGAAGAAAAGCTCAATAAGCTGTTTCTTTTTGTCCATAGTCATCGTCCTCCTGCTGTTCCCATATAAGCAAATTTATATTCCGGGATATCAAAGTGGACATGCAACCTCTTGGAACCAATCATCAACAAAGCATGTTCACGCTTCTTGCTGGCCAGAAGTTCTTCCTCTGCATCTGTTAAGTTATAAAGCTCTCGTGTTTCTTGAAGATTCTTCCCGTCTGTCCCCATCAGTATTTTGATACAAGGTATATCCAGTAGCGCTTGCCCGTACATCTTGACTTCAGGGGCTAGAAAGTCCACGATACTATGAGAGATAATCGCAAGGCCGGCTTCATATTTTCGAGCGCGTTTCTCTACATTTCGTAAGAATACTAGGCTCTGCGGGACGTTAGGGTCAATCATCAAATAACACTCATCACAGATCAGCAGCACGCGCTCAGTCCGGTCCTGAGACATTTGCTCCCAGCACCAGGATAAGAGGTTAAAGTATTGGGTTCGCTTAATATTCTCAGATGTATTCTGTAGGGTATGGGTGTCCAAGCAAATGCAGCGGCTATGGGTTTGGATGGTACTGTGACCATTCCATAAAAAAGAGTCCCCACCATGTGCAATATCATGCAATAGTAGGGACAACTCTTTATACACTTCATCTCCAAGCTTCTTTTCCTTGCCATGAATCAGAGCGTAGAGGTCAGAAAAAGTAGGGAAGTCGGTGCTGGCTAGTTTCGTAATATCTGTGGTCCACGTAATTAGAAACTGATTATACAACTCAATCAAACATTGCTTAAGGACAGCTTTTTGCATCATGGTCAGGTCAGGGATGTAGAGGTTAAAGAAGATTTCCAGATTCTTAAGATGAAGCGCCATGTCGGACATACCGTGACCTTCATCTTTATAAAGCGGAAATTGCTCATCCTCTTCATCGCGTGGAGCGGGGCGAATTTGCAGTGGATTGATTCTACCATTAGATCCACCGCCGGCGTTAATCCAGTCGCCATTTAGCCTTTGGCAAAGCTCTTTATATTCCGATTCTGGATCAATAAAAATAATTTTGGTACCCTTCATGTATTCACTAAGTGCTACATGTTTTACAGCTGTAGATTTACCTACGCCGGCTACGCCCATAATGACGATGTTTGAATTGGTTCGGTCGCCGCCGCGTTTCCATGTATCGACGATAACCAATCCGCCGCTAGCGTCCTTGGCGAAATAATAACCAGTTCCGTCGTTGAAGCCAGAACTTGCAAAGGGAAAGCCTCCAACGAATGTACTCATTGGCATGATTTTATTTAGGATATCCCCAATTTGATCTTGTGCCGGGTACATGGGGGATAGGTGACGAAAGCCCTCTTTTTGAAGATGGGCCAGGTTTCGAATTTTGCAGCGCATCATACTGAAAGTATTTTCAATACGTCGACATGCGCGAGTGAACTGTTTATCATCTTCCGCAAATGGCATGACCATTACATTCATAAGACCAACCGTTTCACCATTTTGGTCGATCTGCATCATAATGTTCTCACCATCGGTAGCCGCCTTGTCTGCTCGTTGACGGGTGAGAGGATCTTTAGCACTGTCGGCCATGCTTCGATTTTGTGTAATGGATTTGGATATTGCTGAGATTAAGGCGCTATTATCTATAGGTTGAAAACCGATGGATACCATGGTAGACGGCATATTGGTTAGAGTGGAGAGCCAACCGACATCGGCTTTGGGAGGATACTGAATGACTCCATACATTTTAGCTGTTTGTTCACCAATCACAAGGCCGTTACGAGAAAACTCCAAGCCCATAGGAGTGATTGCGTTTAGAAGCGAAGGATTCACAGATAAAGATGGAGATGTGGGTTTCAAAATATCAGTTCTCCTTTCAACTTATGATCCAGAAGGGGCCACCTGCTGCTGCATTCTTTCGAGCTTCGTTCAAAATAATGGAGAAATCCCATTCTTGCTCACTTCGCTTTCGACTGGCTGGATCGGCGACAAGAATCTTGCCTTCAGAGGTGACACCTCGAAGGACCATGAAATGCCCTGAAGAAGTGAAGTGACCTTTACCCATAATGGCAACAACCAGTTTTCCACTAGATAAGGCATTAATCATGGTTTGCTGGTCTTTTTGAGCAGCACCTTGAACATTTAAACCAAAATGCTGAGCACCATCAGGAATTAAGCTATGGTAGCTACCGGTTCCTTCTGCCAAATAACCATTGTTATATGCCCAATTAGCCATAGTGACTGGATCGATCCTTTTACTCGTGAGGGTAGAAACGACAATTGATAAGGAGGTTGGACCACAACCGGATACGCCAATGGTGTCCCTGGGACCATAGGGTTTATCTGCCCAACGGGAGTCCATTTGGTTGTAGTAGACAACTTCACGACTTCCATCCTTAAACGTTACTCCATCATATTGCTGTCCCTGACTTTGCACGTATCCTTCGTCGGTATTTTGTAGAATTTGGGTGAAACCATAATCGGTACGCATTTCATTTACAATGGGAGTTTCATCAGCCGAGAGCCATATTTTGAGTGACTCCAAGGGGGAGGTAAGCAGTTGTAGAACCATAGCGATGAGAACTAACAAGGTGGCTGCCGGAGCTAAAATCAGTATCAGCATCTGTTTGCGAGCTTGTTCGTCGGAGGCGATTTTCAGGGCTATTTTGGAAAGTAACTTCGCAGTGAAGGGGTCCAAATTCTACACCTCCAACTTCGCAAGAAAAGGAATCACATTTTCAGGTTCTGCCGTTTCGAGGTGGGTGTAGGAGGGATTGTTAACTAGGTTGCATAACTGAACGATGTCTTGCTGTTTTAAAAGTTGGGTTTGCACTTGGCCATCTTCAAAATGCTGAGCAAGCCGTTTAGCTTTGTCCAAGAGGTCCCGTTCAGTTCCGTCATTTTGTCGCTGCCAGAGGATTAAATAAAATTGTCGCTCAACTACTTCACCTGAGAGAGTGAGCGTGTTCATCTCCAGCATTTCTTGCCGGAGCAGTTCTTTCTGCTTAGGGTCTGCAGTAGAGAGTAAGGCACTGAGTTCTGAAATTAGAGGGGAAATATCTACAGGGCGGCTTACCGCAAGAAACTTAAATGGATAGTTGAAAGAGGATAATTCGGCTGTTAGCTTGCTGATAAGCATCTGCTTTTCAGAGGAACTCAATAAATCCAGGCTAATCGGGAAGATCCGTACATAGCTCATCAGCCAACCGTCTTGTGTATGAAGGAAGTTCCCATGAATGTCTTGTACTTGGACGAATTCTTGTGCTGTTTGCATGGCAAGATCAGTGGTGATTTTTGATTTTGATTTACTTTTCATGAGGTGAAATAAAATAGCTCCTCCGCCAAGAAGGCAGAGGAGCAGCACAATGATGGGCAGCAGCATAAATGCAGCACCAACTTTCTATTTTGTTTTTTTCGGTGCAATATGCCAATCAGAGAATAGGTTCCCGGAGATCGTAATCGATTCTTGCAGTTGAAGAGTCAACATGCCTTCAGGTGTCCAGGCATCCAGAATGCGTGTAATTGGAATATAGGGTCCATCAGGGAACCAAACCGGTGTAAAGTGAACTCGACTTAGGTAAGTTGAGTATTCATTGGTCTTTAACCAAAAAATGGTGTTCACTCCACCTGATTTGAAGTCATGAAGTCGCCAATAGGTTCGATAAGAAAACTCCGGGAAATAGGTGACAGCGTGCTGGGCTCCGGTGATGTGACTACTAGGAGCATTAGAAGAGGTAGTGCTATGGGTGGTTATTTCGATGCCATATCCTGATTTCATCCTATTTGAGGAAAGAGATGGTGATTTAGTATCGGGGATGACTGATTGATTAGCAGAGAGGGAAGCAAAATAGCTAGTCCAGATATATTCCCACCAGCCTCTATCTTTCCAAGATCCATAGTCTATCCAATAGCCGGTATCCTTTCCGGTACTGTGCCATTGCCAGTTAGAAATCCAGACCCAGTATTCATGCCAATTAGCCGACCAGATTCCCCAGGAGGCAGTAGTTTTTGATGGATAGTTAGGAACTGGAGGGAGATGAAATGAATCGTTACGATCTGTGGCAGTAGGATTGAGCGGGGGATTCTGGTTTAGATCGACAATAGTAGCTGTTATAGAAGAGACACTTAGTGTGCCGTTTGTTGAACTCACCTGAATAGAGACTGATTGTGGACTGCTAGGTGTGTGCCATTTTATCCAAACCAACTGACTATCGCCTTCCGGAATGACGATGTTCGTTACCGTGTAAGTACTGCCCAAAATCGCAAATGTAACTCGTGCAGGATTATCCGGTGTGATTTCAGCAGCAGTGGAAAGATGTACGGAGGTAATCACATCAGTATCTGTCCGGTATTGGTAGCTCGTCTGACTGGGGGAAGGGATAGTAGGGGCGTTATTAAAGCGGACGATGCCCAAACCAAGGAAAGTAATAATTTGATCGTTACTGACACGACTGCTGGTAGAACCATTCCAAGCGGGGAAGCCAAGGTCGGAGGTCTCTAAAAATATGGATAATGGTAGATTTTGATGAGTGAGACTGACCATTTTTGAACGTAAGCCGCCATTTAGAATTTGATCGTACAAAGCGGCCTCATGGGCAGTCATCGCCATCTTTACACCTTGAAAGGTGATATAAGCAATTGGTTCAATAAGGAGTTTGTAGTTACCGTTTATTAAAGTCTCGTAGTCAATATTTGTTGCGTTCGCAATCCGAATTGCCATGTACTCTGAACAAAAATATCTTTTGATGAGCTCTAAACTCGGTTCAGCTTTACTCGACTTAATAATGAAAGGTAGACGTTCTCCGGGCTGTACATATGTGTAAGGGGAAGTTGACGGTTTTAAAGTTGTCCCTTTGCTGTACTGTAGTTTACTGACTTTTCCGAAATGAATAAGTGAGCTTGGAGGAGTGCGATTTGTAAAATCAATAGAGGTAGATACCGGCATCTGATCAGCTGATCTTATTACAGTCACCCTGACTCCTTCATCGTTTGTATTCCAAAAGTTTTCCCCACTACCACTACCTAAACCACCACCACCAATGTCAATATTCCCATCACCAGTACCATCAGCATTTGTAATAAACGGCATGAAAATGGTCATCGCAAGTAATAGTATAAACATATATTTTAAAAATCGACTCATAACCAATGCCTCCCAAAAGAAAAAAGACGCAGCAACACGCCGCGTCTTTTCTCATGTTTGTGATATTAATCCATGTCTCCAACTTGCTTATTCAAATCACCATCATTTCCGGTTTCAACAACTTGAGTTCCTCCCCCTTGGTCTTCAACCCATCCGAAGCCAGGAACATAAACCTTCCCATCATTATTTTTAGCTCCAGCCTTTGGTTCATCTTTTTGTTTATTAGGCTGAGTTGTCTTTTCCTCATAAGCTGGAGTAGAAGCAGGAGACTGTGGTTTTGTAGAAACCTTAACCTTTGGCTTAGGTGGCTGGGTAGGTTTAGGTGTTTTTGCAGGTTGGGTGATAGGTACTTCAACGTTCTTCCTTTCCTTTTCCGGTTGAAGTATGGGAGTTTCAGATATAGTAGGCTGAGGGGTGATTTTGGCAACAGAGATGGGGGAGTGGCTTGGGCTTAGATTCTGGGGGGAGTTAGTAGGGCTTGGCTCTATTTCAGAAACATTGATTTTAGAAGGAATTGATGCGGTTATCGTATTTGCCGGATCAGTTATTTGACTGCTGTCTTGATGAGGCCATGCCGCCCAAGTAACTATAAGCCCAATAATCACAATTCCTCCGGCAAAAGCCCATATCTTTCGCTTCATCGTTCTCGACTCCTTATAACATATTTGTGTTCTTACAAGAGGATTCCGTTCTTCTATTTTACTGTATAATTCTGTAAAATCCAATGAAATCAGCTAATATAATATTTTTTAATGAGTTTATGAGCTGAACCGAGGCATATATACTGCTTTAACATGTAATTCTGCCTTCATAGAAGGTAGATGACCCCAGCCAAAGGAAAGTGGCACCTCTAGCTGTATTACTGCTTCGGCTGTGAATTGCTCTATGGTGTTCGGAGAAGAAGGAGCGAACGGTGCATTTATAAGAGTTACTACTAAACCGGATAAACTATATTCCACCTGATCTCCAATCAGTTTGGCATATCTTGTCCCTTGTTGGGCCAGTCCCAAATTCTCTTGTAGCCGAGGATAAATATGTCCTGTGGATACCTGCTCCTGCCATTTGTTTCCGGACCGTAAATAACCGCCGGAGTAACTTTGCCGCAGGCTACTGTATACATAACTGTAGTTTTCAGCAACCACGGCAATAATGGAGCTTTGCACGGCATCACGTACACCACTGGCGATAATCGTTAGTCTCATATATTCAAAAATTAAACTAGAAAACATTAGTATTGCCAATACAATGGCAACAACTAACGGAAAGCCATTTCCGGATTTGTTAGTCAGCCACTTCATTTCCAATACACCTCAGACTTTCCTTGAGCTCTAGCGGTGAGCTCAATGGGGAAGGAGCCAAAATCCCCAAATAGTCCGATATTAACAGTGGTTTTCAAAGTTACCGTTACTTCTTCATTAATGTGAATTTCTCCGGTTCTACTCCACGAAATTGAAGGATATAGGCCAGTTTGAGTTTGTAATTCACTAGCACGCTCTGTAGTCTCACTGCCAACTCTTCCAGATATCTCAGCTTCTCGTACTAGTTCCGCGGCGAAAGTGTCCAGTTGATGTTTTACAACAAACACTGGAAATACCTTGATCACCAGAGCTACGCATAACATGGCAGCCAATACTAGCACCACCACATCGATGTAACCTTCTCCGCGCTTACTTCGGAGGATGGACACCTAGCTTCCTCCCTTCCTTCTGGATGGTATGCATCAGAATAACTTGCCCATCGCCCTCATGATCTCCATGCCCAAAATGACAATGTACATCAGCATAAAGCAGCCGAGCATATAGAATGAATACTTGCGTACTTTGCCTGGACGCTTCATTGCAATAAGCTTGAGTCGCTGAATCTCTACCAATTTGAAGTCATGTGCGAGCATTTCAAAATAGACAACTCCCTGATCACCACGCAATACGGCTAGTAACCCCCGTACAATATCCGATAACATCGTGCTGCCAATACGTGTCTCGAGCCTCAGCATGGCCGTCTCCTGATTGCCGCTCTTTATGTCCGCTATAGTAATAAATAATTCGCTCTGCAAGCTGCTACCGGCATTTTTGGCGTAGAACTCAAGCATTCGCAGCACGTCTCTGGTGGCTTTAAGTTCCTGCGCGATAGTAGCTACAAACCGGGGGAGTTCGGCTTCAATTTCTTCTCTTTTTTTGCGAACAGATTCACTTGCCGCACTTATGTTTTTGAAGTACACAGCGATCGCCAAAAAGATAAAGAGTGGTGAAATCAGCGGTAAAATTGGCAGACTGACTAATCCTCCACCCAAAATCAGACCTGCTTTTACAATGGAATGAGCTACATAGGCTTGCGGGGTTAGTGGAATGCCAGCTGACTGAAGGGTCGCAGCAGTTTTGCGTTTATAGTAATCGTTCAGTGGAAGTTTAGGAGCTAGCCAGGAAGACATACGAAAGATGAGAGTGTCGAATGTAGAACTGCTTTTCTTCCCAGTTCGTGCGACCTGAATGACTGCCTTTGAGGCAGCAAGTGTAGGAAGTTTAATTAGGTCTGTGATAACGAGATAAGATCCAGCAGCGAAAAACAAACCAATGAACATTAGTAATCCGGACATCATAGACAGTCACCTCCATTAGCGCTCCCATTCTTCCTCACGCACTACACCATCCCATGCAGGCTCCGGGTAAGGAGCGTGAATATACGGTTCGACTTCCTCCAGACTTTTGAGGGTGATGGCCTCATAACTAATCGCCTCTTCAGCTGATTTCGGCAATTTCCCCATCTGTGTCAATGAAGTAAAGCCTGCATTACCAATAATGATGTGATCCATAATACCAATGTGAAGCGGTTCGAAGATCGCAACTATTCGTTTGGTCATCTCGATATCTTCCCAGGATGGCTTCAGGCTTCCGCCCGGATGGTTATGCGCCATTATGATGGAAGTGCAGTCACAATTCAGCGCAGCCTTTAAAATATTGCGGGGATACACAGGGGCTTCAGTGAGACCACCTTCAGAAATAATCCGTGTTTCAATCACATGGTTACCATTATCTAAGAAGGCGACTATGAAGCGTTCGCGATCCCGTAGCCCATGTAAAAATGCGGAGAAGTAGCTTCCTGCTAGCTCTGGAGAGGTGATTTTTCGCTGTATATTCTCCACTTCCCATTGCAGAACACGATGGGAGATAAGAAATTCATTAAGCTGCTCAACTTTCTGTAGTTGCGTTGAAGTGAGTTCCAAAGAATGGGGATGCTCCAGAGCATTCATTAGGCTATTGGTATTTCCATAGTCCTCTAATTTATCGAGTGGAATTCCCGTTAACTGATGAAGGGATTGGATATAATCTTTGACCATTCTCTTATCAAGGGTGTCTTGGCCCATCGGATTCGCTCCTTTCAGGAGATGGGACTGGCTCCAAGGCATGTAGGAGCTTCCTTACTGCCTGCAGCTTGCTTTTCAAATCGCCAGACAGTTTCTCTTCCTCGAACCGGTCCCAAAAGTTATGGAACCCGTATTCCTCAATCAGGGATTGTAAGATGATCTGCTCTTGCGGGGATGCCTCAATCAAATTGCCTAGTAACCGAATAGAATCGTGCATTTGAATTCTCCTTTCTTACCGTTTGTATTCCAGAGGACGTGTAAGCCGGATCACTGCTGCCAGTGAGACAAACAGCGCAAAAGCGCAGATTGAAAGCACGATATGCCCAGGAGTGCTGGTAGTCAATGTATGGAACCAGTCGCGATTCAGAAAATAAAGTAAGGGAATATTGCCGACAAGTAGGATAGCCATGGTTAGAAATTCTTTTAACGGCTCATAGAGTAAATAGTCAAGCTCCGCCGAGACAACACGCATATCGGATAATTTGGCGACAATGGGCATGAGTGTGGATTTCAACGTTCGATCGTCCTGACAGGCAATCAGGGCATCACACCACTCTTGAAAGACGGTATTATTAATCCGTCCTTTAAGCTGTAGAATCGCCAGTCTGAGGTTGGCATGAATCAGTTTCGTTTCAGCTAGGAACGCTTGAAATACGTCTGCTACGGGAGGATTCAAGTAAGGGAGATTTTCTTCAATCGCTGCCAGAATATTCTCGTTGCGCAGGTAGGAGGTGGTAATGACTGAGAGAGCCGTTTCTAGTTCACTACCAAGCTGCTTCTTGTAGAAGGTAGAGCTGAATAAGACACTCCAAAAAGGGAGTAGGGCAAATCCCCCAGCCATTACGGGTAACAACCACAAGTTGTTCAGGAGGATTGCCAGCATAGCTCCTATAATTGCTAAAGATAAGGAACCGGTGATAAGCAAACCAAACCGTTGACCATGACCCGTCTGTTCTAGAATAGCTTGGGCTTCATGTACTGTAGCTCGCCAGCCTTTAAGTTTCTTTGGGTGCTGAACAGCACGGATCCGTTTTGCTAGTGATTGATTTCGAATAGACAAATGGGAGAGTAGTTCGGAGAGTTCTTGGGCTAATGTGTAAGGAGTGAGTTGAAGGATCAACATGCAGCCTGCAGTTAAACCGATAGAGGCTAACAGCAGCATAAACGTCATGAGGCTTCACCTCCAGATAACAAACGTTGCAATGAGGACAAGGGCAAACCGTTTTCGAGCAACCGTTTCTGTAGGCCGATGGAAATGTCACGAACCTTCTCATAAGCGCCGTCGATGCAAATACGGCCGGCTTCTTCGTAAGTAGCATGGACGGCAAACCGGAATAGCGTATGAATGACACGCTGACCATCTGGGAGTATGCAGCATTCTGTGATTTCCATCATCCTGCGGGTATTGTCCTCGAGTTTCTTCACAAACAAAATGAGTGGAAAAGCTTCTGTTACCAGGTTGTACAGGGTCTGGTCATTCATATCGTATTTCTGGGTACAGAGCGTCACCATCCGGTAGTAGGTAGCAAAACAAGAATTTGCATGGGTAGTGGTAATCACGGTATGACCAGTTCGAGCTGCTTCTTGGGAAGCAAAAGCTTCAGCAGATTTCATTTCTCCGACGCAAATAATATCGGGGTTGGCAGTCAGGGCAAATTCCAATAGCTTTTCCTGATCGATATGTTGGCGGGGGTTTTCGCTGGAGCGTGTCACAGTATGCACCACATTGTTCAGAACGCGGCCGTTTTTGTCGGTAATGACCAGATCAAACTCACGGCAATCATTCTCAATAGTGAAGATACGTTTGTCAAAGGGGATCGTGGATAGCAGCCAGCTCATCAAGGTTGTTTTCCCGCTGCCGGTGGCTCCAGTGACGCACATGGATAACCCATACCTTAGACAGATGCTAAGGAAGTCCAGCATTTCCGCGGTCGCTGTTTCATTCTGAATAAAATCCTCTCGGGCTAACTTCTGAGGGTTAATGATCCGTATGGAAGCAGCAATCCCTTTATCTTTATCTGTAATGGGAGCACCGAACACGGTAATGCGAATATTGTTGGCCAGATGGCCCCGGACAATGGGCTGAGAATAGTCCAGGATCATTCCGGACTGATGCAGTAGCCGCCGGATGACATCCACCGCATGCTCTGGTGAAGAAAACTGTTCTTCAGCTGGGAGTATGCGTCCATCCGTATAGCTGATTTTCACGTCATTGTAGCTGTTGATATTGATTTCTTCGACATCTCTTGAAAAAAGGTAACGGGTTAAAAAGGAATACTCCACCATCTCGGCATACAGTCGATTGATTAGTTCCTCAAATGTCAGTCCTGGCACATGTAGCCGTTGGTCGGTTAGATATTGACTCATATAGGAAATAATCTGCTGTTTTTGTTCCTCAGGATGGCGGCTCATTAGTGTGGCATATTTCCCGGAAAGATAAGTCTGCACTTCCTTTAACACATCCGTAAAGGGCTTGGACTGAGTAGCAGAGAAAAATAGTGAAGAAGCTTGATTCATTGACCATCACCTCGGCGTTTTGGTAGGAGTGATTTCAGCCAATTGAGGAGATTTAAAGTTGTCGGATTACGGATTGAAGTTGTATAGGATTTATCTTTTGACTTCGCTACATGCGGGTGTTCTTCCGGTAAAGCCAGTTGAATCAAATGTTCTACACCATTGAGATAGGTCTTTGCTTCTTTGCCAGATAGGTCATCGAGCAGCCGCGCATCTGACGTTTGTTGCTCTAGCTCAGTCACATAGGGAAGGGTTACCTCAATACCTCCGAAAACTTGACTGTATTCCCGTTCGTCTTGCCCTGCTTTAACATTGGATAGTACAGAAACATTCAAAGAACGGCGAAACCGCATATCCGTCAATAGTGGCAAATAGGAAGCGTAGAACATCAGGCTTTTCAGCTCACAACTGTGTAACCGATAGACTGTATCGGCCAGTTCCAGTGCTACCGTGGAAAGGGGATCGGCGGATAGATAGCTGGAGCAATCAACCAATATCACATCTGCTAGATGCCTTGCTAACGTTAGGAGATCGACAGCACGTTCTCTATCGTAAGAAGCATACGTAAAAGCGGTGTCCCCTTTTTTGTAACCAATCAGAGCAACATGAGGAGAACCATCCAGTGGTAGAGCAAACCGTAGTAATTCTTCTTGAGTTAGCGCAGGCAGACTGAGCAGTTCGCCTAAGGAGCGTTGTTGCTTGGCGGCTTGCGGCAGGATTGTAGAAGCGGAGGGGCAAAGGGCATCGCAGCAAAGAATCAGAACATTTTTCTTTTTAGCGGCAAAGGCTTTCGCCAGCTTGATCGTCGTTACGGTCTTGCCGCTACCGGGATTGCCCCAAACAGCGATCAACGGTTTATTACTCATTTGCCTCTCCTTTCTTTTGCTGGGCTGTAAAGTAAGCATCTTGTTTGTCGGTAAAAGCTTTGGCGGTAGCAGGGTCGCCGCGGTACACGAGGGACGTATGCAGCTTAGCTTTATTCTCAAGATCGGCTAAAAGTTGAGCCTGCTGCGGTTGGACAAGTAAGGTTAGGGTCGAAGGGAGTTCATTTTCCTCATCGTCTTCAGCGGTGACGTTAGTACCTGTTTGGGCGTCCAGTCCGCTGCTTGCAGTGACAGCCAATACTTCAACATATTGCAGCTCTGGAGGCATGGTAGTCGTACGCATTTCTCCGTAATCTGAAGCGATAAGGGTTACGATATCTCCAGGTTGAAGTTTCCCGGATAGGCCTGCTGCAAGGCTCTTAATTGTGACGGACATGGCTTGTTTGTGCCCATCCAGTCGATTGAGGTAAGCATCTAGTGGATCAGCAGATAACTTGGCAGGGAGCAAATAGTCGCCACTTTTGAGATCCACCGCCGCATATTGTCCAACGACGGTCTCCGTTGCTTTGAGAACAGCTTCAGGCAAATGGAGCTTTCCTACCTCAACGGTTTCTACCTGTTCAGACTGAATTATCGAGCCTTTGGCAACATCCTTGGTAATACGGATGATTGGAGTGGTATCGCTGGCTGCACGGTTTAAGAGTGGTGCAATACCAAAACAAATGATGAGGGAGAGTAGAATACAAACTGCTCCTAATACAGAACGATTTTTAAATCTGTGCATAAAAGACAAGACCTCCTGAGGAAGGGTTTAGAGTTGGAGCATGATAAACGCAAAAAGACCACCGGCAGATAAAAAGGGAGCCAGCGGCAGAGAAGTTTGTTTAGCAGATTGATAACCGGATTTGATGCTGATACCTGAAGCAGTAAATAGAACAAGTGTTAATCCAATGATGCTTTGAATGGTGCCACCTACTGGACCTAGCACAAAGCCACAGGCTGCCATAAGTTTGATATCACCGCCTCCGAGCTTGCCTTTGGAGATTACAGCTGCAACAAGGTACGGTACGCCAGTCAGGACCATCCCAGATAAGGAGAAAAGAAGAGAGAAGTGTATGAATCCTACAGCGGTAATAGCTACGGAAAGAGAATCAGGGATCAGGCGTGTTTTCACATCCTGAAAGCTGGCAGAAGCCAGGAGCAAGGTGAGAAGTAAACCTTTCAGAAGGATGATATTTAGGGACAGACTCAAGGTTGCTCCTCCTGCCATGGCCATTCAGGTAAACTTCTGTAGGGGTATACCTTTTGGCTTTTGGCAAAGCGAACCATAAAGCGTACTTGATCGAGAACAGACAGATTATTTCGGTCTTTCGTGGTCATCATCACTGAGGCGGAAACGCCGGTTAAGAAAGTAACTAAGGCCATCGGCACACTGCCATTGATCAGCCACAGTAATAGCGCCAGAAGTACAGTGAGCAATGAACCGATAAAGGCCTGACCTAATTGCTGTTTGCCAAAACCCGGAAACCACTCGGCTTCCGGCTTCACACCCATCGGAATATACAACGTTTGCGATTCTTGAGTCATCTCATGCCTCCTACTGGTAATAGAACAAAATGATATCTTTTACCTGCCAGATGCTTTCGGCAAGAATGTAAAACAGTACAACGTTCCGGCTGCGTTTCTTGTATTTCGCCGCTTCCTCGTCAGCTCCAGCCAGACGTACCATGCAATACACCAAGCGACAGGCGCAGCCAAGTCGGATTAAGGCGATAAGAGCTTGTGCAAGCTCCTCCAGTGTATCCATTCAGTCACCCGGCCTTCGTCATTTTGCGGGCCATCCCTACGAGTTTGACGGAGTGATAGACATTATTTACAACCCCGCCACCGCCACCTGATGTAATTAAGAAATCGGAGAGGAAGCGTGGTGTCTTGATCGCGAGCATCATACACGCTAGTCCCCAGAAGACATGGGATTGCAGCATCAGCCCTACACCTAATTTGGCTAAGGCAATTTGAATGACTACCGTCAGCATGGATTGCACAAATTTCTGGGTATACGCCCGGAACACACCTCGGTCATTATCCAGTAATCCTGCGCAGGCCAGAGGAATGCCAACACGAAGGATGAACATTTCGAGTCCGCGCATGAGAAACTGGAAATACAGGATAAAGAAACAAACCACGAAGACCAATCCGAATAGTGCGGTTACAAGTCCGAGTGAGCTGATACTGTTAACCCATGCCTGCCAGTTGTAGTCGGTCGATTGTCCGATGACGACCAGTAACTGATTGGTTAGCTCTTCAACCATTTGACCGATCCAGGTATAGATTGTGGGAAAACAAATGGCAACAGCCATTGCCCTGAAAAAATTGGTCAGTAGAAATAGCGGTTCTTCATCCGGATCCCCATCGGTCCACAGGACATAAATCTCAAAGCCCTTTTTCAGAAATTTGAGAATCATCACTGCAACTCCAAAGCCAAATAAAATATCGTACAAGCTTTCCAGTAGATTTGTGCCAGTTGTGAGGGTCATGTATTTCTCTGCATACAAGGAGATGGGGAGGATATCTTTTAATAAGGTGTCCATGTAGATCAGCGCACCGTTAAGAAGAGCAACGACAAGCAGCAGTAAGATCTTCTCCATCTGTTCCTCCTTTCTAAGAGAAGCGGCGTGACCGCCGCTTCCTATGAAGGCTGCTTAACCTTTGTAGTTGAACATTTCCTTGATGCGCTGAGTAAGTGTGGGCAGGATGGTTCCTTCAAACAGTAGATACAGACCGCCTAAAACGAGTGCACCAATTACAACCGCCATCAGGATCTTTACAGCCGTATCCACGAAACCTTCCCCGCTACGGTTGCTAATTACTGTCTTTGCATTGCCCCTCATGTGAGCGAATTTCTTCGGTACAACCTGCATCCATTTTTTCATTATTCATAACCTCCAAAATTCAAAGTGAGCATAGAAAAGAGCCTGCTTTAGTCAGCAAGCTCTTTTTACTTGTAGTAACCAATAATGATATTAAGGGTGGCTGCACCAAGTACCGCACCAATGCAGGATACAACAGCAACAATGATACGGTTGTTCCACTTTTTGGTGTCCATCTCATCAGCGGCAGAGCGCCGGATACTAAAATAAACAATGAGCAAACCGGAAACAACCGGAGCTAGAATCATCAGCCAAGTTGTCACATCGCCGATTAATTTCTCAGTCCCGGTCACCAGCTTGCTACCCTTAATGTCGCCGGAAGCATAAGCAGATGCGGATTCAAACCAATTGTAATAAAGCGTAAATAGTACTGCTGCTGCAGTTCGTATAATCGAAGAGAAGCGGCCGGACCTTAATCGTCGTCTGAACCCGGAGGGAATAATCCGCTTTGAGCGGCTGCTTGTTGCCGTTGTTCGGCCATCTGCCGGGTGATATCTTTCTGATAGTAGATCCAAATATTCCAAAGTTTCACCTCCTCATTCGTATTCGTTCGTACGATTCGCCGCATTTCTCGTTCTTCTCTCACTTTGCGATTGTGCTCCTTGTCTCCAAGGCCCATCATCGCGTTAAATGCCCAGGAGGATAAATCGGGAGAATACATCATTGCGGGATGAGAACGAGAAAGTACAATCTGATAAGGGCGTGAGACACGGTGCACCTCGTCTACCGTTAACAACTTGCGCTCAAGCAGGTTTAAGCTGTGTGAAGTGCTAGGCGTCGAATATTTGCCATGCGATGCAGAAAGTTGGTAACTGGACGTTGTATATGTTCCGAGCTTCTCGCTGACTTCCCGCAGCGTCTCTAAATCGTCAGCCTGCAGGTATATCCAGGTCTGACAATTGGATTTGATCGTATTGGCTACATGGTCGTCGTATTTTTCTTTCAATTGTTCGAAACTCTGTAGAAATAGGTTAAAGCGCATTCCACGCCCGCCGCCGACCGTCAACTTATTTGTGAAATCGGCAATGGGCGTAAAGTTACCAAACTCATCAAGGATAAAATTAACCCGTTGTTTTAAGCGTCCTCCACGTTTGTCTGCTTCAGTAGTTAATAGTTCGTACAACTGGGATACCATAAGCGAAGCCACAGGATAAAAGGTTGTCTTCTCATCGGGGAGGATAATAAAAAGCGCCTGTTTCTTATTGCCGATGTCGGCTAAAGAAAAGTCGCTTTTGTGTGTGATGGCATAAATGAATTTGGAGGTGAAGAGGCGCAATGTGGTCAACGCTGAGGTATAGAAACTACCTTTGGTGCGGGAGGGAGCAATGTCGGAGATGCTGAGCAGAGCCCGAGCAGGATGATTCTGAGGCAACCGCTTAATGTACTCTTGCATCGGTGTTTTGTTGCCGATTTGTTTGTTCATCTCCGCTAGAAACCAGTAGACATTGGTCATATTTTGAAACTCCGGGCGCTTGACGTTATCCCACACGACACTGAGGATCGAGGCGGCGATGACCGACATTTCTCCGTTGGTCCAGATTTTTTCACCCTGAGCTTTGCCTACCAGCACATTCGTCATGTCCCAAGCGAGCATTTCTGCTTGCTCTTGGTCTCCTGCCAGCGTTGCGTCGATGATAGGTTGCAGCAGATTGTAATGGTGACTCTTTTCAGGATGGCGGAAATCGAGAGCAAACACTTCATAACCCAGCTTCTCCAGCAGGACGCTACTATAATGAAACAGTTCTGCTTTCGGATCGGAGATAACCAATGACTCTCCGGCTAACGCCAAGAGTCCGATGGATTGAAGGACCACTGTTCGAGATTTCCCGCTGCGTGTCGCGCCGATACAGAGAGAATGAACGTCGTCCCCTATAAAGAAAAGACGCTCCTGGTTTCGTGCTTGTTGTAGCCCGAGGACAATGCCACCCGATTGGATCGGAAGAGGTGCTGCAGATGGGCGAGGATGGTTAACTGTGGTGGTCACTTTCGGAATAGACTTCGGATGAAGCATTCTCATGGTGAAGGTCCTCCTTCAGATCAGTTCGTCGGAAATGCAGGTCGTCGTAACCGGATTGAATCAATTGACGAATAAAGGGATGATGCAGATCGAGCAATTCGCAGTTGAAGGCATGAGCCCATTCCTCTTCTTGGAGCCATCGTGCGGAACCATGCTGATTTTGTCCAACCACCACAGGTGTTTCAATCCCGGGTGCAATTTGCTTCAGTTTGCTTTGATAGGGCCGGTTATTAGAGGCGAAAAAGAGAGTGGACAGAAGTAAAGTAAATCCTTGAAGACAAAGAAAAAGCAGAAAGTGAACTCTGCTAGAAATAAGACTACCTAGGCTTGTATTTAGGGAGGGGACAGTGAAGGTTGAAGTTGAACCGGATAAGGCACCATGCAGCCGTGCAAAGCAGCAGCTTTTGTTTTGTTTTCACCACTCGGGCTCCTCTGTGGGTTCAAAAAAGGTATCAGGTCGTTCTCGCAGGGAATTATAGTCTTGATGGGATTGTTGGAAGTTATCATACTGTTCTGTAGCAGGGAAGCGTGCTTCCTGATCCAGCTGTATTTGTAGAAAGAGTGATCTGGGTGCCGGCTGATCATAAATACGGCCCCATTCTTCAACATGAAGATTATGCATCGTTACATAGACAGGATGGTCCTCGCATAAGGTGTGAACCAAGCTATCTTCGTTTATGATTTGTTCCAGCATAGCGGGATGAGAGGCGGACAATTCATAAACCGGAATGGAGCAAGCATCGAGTGGATAAAAGAGATAGTTTTCTTGACCCGCTGCTACTTCTTGTGCCATCTCCGACAGACAATGCTTTGCGATCGTTTGATGTACCGCGAGTGCCCACTCTCCGTCATGATTCACCATGGAAATACCATTGTAGAACTCTTGGCTCTCCGTAATATCTCCCCAAGTTGTAGTTGCTGGTAGTGTCATTCCACCAAAATACTCCGGAGCAAAAAACGCTCCATCCTGGGCCAGTTTTTCTGGCGAGCCGCACCATTCTTTAAATTCCGGATCCGTAATTGCATCTTTCTTGAGCAGTTCATAAGCAGGAATGATACTTTTGGCGTCGTCGAAATAGATATGATCACCGTGTGACTCTCCAGATTGCAGCGCTTCTTCACTGAGTACTTCTTTGGCATAATCAGCATCCACAACAATGCCGCTATTGCGTTCGGCCATCATGCCGTACACATGCAAGCCGATTTCCGCGCAGGTTAAAATATTACCCCATATCGAACTTTCAGGCTGAGGCATGGACTCACTTCCTTCTATAATAAATATGAGTTGTTACCGAGCATCTTCGGTAATTTCGAGCGTCTCAGAGTTACCGTCAAAGTCATGACTAAATTCATGTTCGTAGTTCAAGTGGATTTCCCGATCTTTAAGCTCGGGCAGTAGTTCCTCCAATCGGTCGATCAGGATCTGGACCTGTTCGAATTGCTCCATAGTCTTGTCGTTGGGACTGATGAGGAATTTGACCATCTCATCATGAATGAGAGTAAGCTCATTTTCGCTGAATAGTTTCTTACCATCTACCAGGCCGCTGCGGATGGAAAAGTTCTCCATCGCTTCATTTCTGTCATAGAAATATTGGCGTTGTACCGGTATTCCATTCTCTGGCGCAAGACGGTAGGTCGAAAACACATATTCGAATAGAGGATGATGTTTGCAAGCAAGAATGACATCCCCGTATTCACTAAGCTTGTAGACACCGTTTGTGATCTTCTCATCCTTATCGGTGTATGGCTTTTCGGTACAAACACCTAGCTGCAAGGCTGTTTTCCGTGCTAGGTCTGAAATGCTGCTCATAAGCCGATCCGGGACAGTAACAAAAGGATTACGATCAATACTATCCATCCGTGTATAAAAGGCAATGATCTGATCCTTCAGATACATATCTGCTAAATAGTCTGCGGATGTGGAACGCCGAACCTCAATCCCTTGCTGGGATAGGGCAGCAAAGAAGCTTTTATAAAATTCACTTTTACTTTTCATTTGAGGCACACCTTTCAAGAAGGCTACTGTTCGTGATCCAGTTCGGTTTGTATTTGGGGATAGAGGAGACTGGGAGAAGGGGGAGCCAATGACTCGATTTTCTGTAGAAGATGGTCAACGGATTGTTTTTCGTTATACCCTAATGTGGAATCATTGATGCTGCGATAGAGAAGAGCGGCGTAAAGTGCAGTGAGCTGATCGCTATCAAACAATCTACCCTTGTCGAGTAAACCACTCCGCATTAGAAAATCGTCCTTTGCCTTCTCGTATTCATTGCGATAAAAATAATGCCCCATAGCAAATCCAGTCCGCTCGTTATTCATCTCCCACGTAACAAATCGAAACTCACCGTCCCCATCGTAACGGCCGGCTAATACATGATGGTTATATTCCAGCATACTTCGGTAACTGCTCAAACTGGAGATTCCAAGCTGGGCAGCATTACGGTAGCTGCGCTCTATCTCCCAGACCTTTCCGACAATGCTTGGAATCTGGTGAGCGAGTGCAGCTTCGGCATTAGCTGGATAATGAATTTCACCATTATTATGAATAAATGCGATAGGGTCATTCTTTTGAAGAACCGAGAGAACGGAGGACGATTCACGCTGGATATTCAAACCCAAACGGGAGAGTTCTGCTTCCAGCACCTCTTTCATTCGATTATTGATCTCCACTGGCCGATTGCTCCTTGAGCTGAGATGGACTCTCCTGAGAAGGAATTACTTGAGGTTGTTGATTCGGTTTGTCTTCTGAAGATGGTCGATGTTTCCGTGGAGTTTGACGCATCAGTTTCTCAAACGATTGCAGCTTTCCATTGGTAAAAAACATTTGATCATTCCTTTCGATGTGGTTGGAGACTCACAGGAATTCTGAATATTAAAAAAATGTCCACAAAAAAACACGCTACTAAAGCGTGCTGTGGTAATCGCTCATTACCTATCGAATCCTTTATCCTTATTCCGTAGAAGCCATTCTTTCTTAGCCTGCTTCGATAAGTCACCGCCCACTAGCTTGCTTTTGTCGTCGTAATCCATCTGGGCATTCATCGCCAAGCCTTCCATCAGGTTAAGCAGCTCAAGCACTAATTGCTCTGTCATGGCATACTGCCAATTAGCTTGTTTGATATTAAAGCTGGCATCCTTCTCTAGCTGGATGATATTGCGAACCGTGGAGAGGATGCGGTTGGCGATACGTTTCTCTGCTTCAGCCTGATATTTAGCACGCTGCCTATTCAAATGATCTGGATTAGAGTCATAAAGCATTGCCAGGTTCATTTTGGCCTTAACGTAATCATCTACCATCTGAGCCAGATAGCGATTCTCTTGCAAGATGTTCTGTACAAACTTATCCAGCAGTGCTTTCGATTCAGGAGGCAACAGCTTGTACGCAAGTCGTCCGGATTTCGGCATTTGTTGACGTAATTGAAAAAGCTGTTCAGCCAACTTCTTGACAGAAGAGGGCTCCACCAAATGATGTTTAGGAAAGTGGAGAAGAGAGTCTTCATCGTCAATTTCGAACCGCTGCTGGAATGCTCGAAATGCTTTTGGGTTCAACTGCTTCAGATAGTTCTCAAATTCAGATACCAATTGATCGGTAATTTCGGATACTCCAGATTTGGCCTGATCCCGCATGGCAATAAATTGTTTGATTTTATAAGCGAACGTGTCTTTAATCAGCTGTTTGCGAATGCGGTTGGGGACTTCGGGGGAAGTGAAGTTCTTCATGATTTCTTGTTTCTTGTCCCAGAACACCACATGAAGATGGGGATGATCTATTTCGTTATGAAAGGCGGCAGCCCAAGAAAGGTTCTCCGTTTTAATCTTGTTTTGGGCTGCAAGTGTGGCAATGTGCTGTTCGATATACTGCTGCCATGCCGTGAAGTTTGATAGACCCAGTTCCGTTGCAGTTTCTTTGCGGAAAGAAATAATGCCACGATACATGTTTTTGCCTTGCTGCGAAATATCTCGGGCAGTTCGCGCCACTTCTTTCCAGGAATCAAATAACTGCATCTCGCCGGGCTTTAGTTTTCCGAATAGACCATGGTTTTTCCCATCATGCCGAACTGCGCCGGGGCGGGTGGCGATATAACCAATATGACAGTAATTGCTGACTGCAGTTTTGGGCTTATTGGGATGGAAGAAGCGTTGCTTATAGATCAGAGCCGACATCGATATCGCCTCCGCGCAGTCGCTCAGCATCCTGCTCAAAACCATCACCGGAGAGGAATAGCTTCTCCACATCAGTGAGCTTCATCTTCATGTATTCCACTGCAAGCTGTCGAGCCTTTTTCTCAATCTCTCGGAAAGTAGTGTAACGATTGACATCGATTAAATCTGCAATGATAGCAATGGTGGAATAATAGGAGGCGGCTGACATAATGAGGTCTTTACTGGCGAGTCCGGCAAGCCGATTGCTCAAACCGTTGATGGCAATAGTGATCTCCTGACGGATAATGGTGGTGATGAAATCAATCTCTTCCGTATAAGCATCAACAGACATCCCCTTTTGAATAAAGGCACGTACGATATCTGCCATACTGAGATGCTTGGTAGCTGCATACTTTTTCAATGCTTCATATTGTTTCTTTGGGAGCTTGACGGTGATCTGTATGGTTTTCTCAGCTTGTGCCATGGCATCTCCTTCCCTTTGGGATACTCTTGTGAGACATTCGTTTACCGGGTGAAAATCACTAAAAATGTCGGTGGAAGCTCTGCTTCCACGCTGTTTTCTCGCAAAATGACATTTTGCTATTCCTGCCTTTACACCACCACCATCGGGCGGTGCCCTCTGGTGGTGGGACGGCACTTCCTTTATCCAATGAGAAAAAAGTCTATAGTTCATAATCACAATCCTCCTCATGAATAGGTGATTCCGCTTCGGTTGTGGGCTGACGCATAGAAACCAGATCTAGATTGAAATCTTTATTATGTGGCGTCTGGACACTGGTCTGATATCCTAACTCATCATACTTATGGGCAAATTTAAAGGCAGCCTCTTGCCCCCAATTTGGAGCCGGGCTGCCATCTCGAAAAGTGGCGTTATAGTCGTTGTCTAAGCAGAAGATGATTTCATGAATAGTGTGTTGGGATAGGAAGCGCTCTAAGGCATTATCTGATAAACAGCCGAGAGAAATTTGATGATCTGCTCGCCAGTCCCGACCGTTCAACTTGGTTAGTGTAGCATAGCTCATGGCATCGATGGGGCTTTCACATACGTAAACTCGCGTACTGTTGTTGCTACCAGAGATGTGAAAAGGGAAGCTTTTATCTGAGTGTATTCGATCCTGTTTAATGGGACGCTTAGGATTGCAGCCTCTCATCGAACAGTACTTAGGAATTTCATCTTGATCGTATCCGACGAAAACACAGTTTCCGGTTTTGGATTGCTGGTAAAGCTTTTTTTCGTGCATGAGGTGGGACAGGATTTCGGAGTCAATTCCTCGATCGTGTACGAGATACCAAGCGACTCGTCTATAGTTGGATGCCTTGTCTGGAAGGATGAGCCGGCCGGCTTTTTGAGGAGAAGGCGGAAGAGGAGTTAAGCGTGGAATGTCACTCTCCAGTAGAAAAGCTACAGCTTCTTTGAAATTCATATTCCAGAATTGCATTACAAAGTCAATTGGGCCGCCGTGGGTATCGGTTGAAAAGTGGTAGTACTTATTGCTGTCTTTGAAAAAGTAAAGACCGCCACTTTGCTTTGCATGAAAAGCACGGCGGCCGCCATTTTCAAGGATGTAACTGTGGGACTTAGCAAACTGAATAAGGTTGATATTACTTGCTTGGCTAATTTGATCTTTCGAAAAGAATGAACTATTATTCATAATTTCACCATTTATACATAATTTTGAGCAACTGTTGGTATAGTTTTATTCCTAAATTTTCGAAAAATTACATCGGGATATATTATTTTCATTCATACTATATTATGGGAGGAATATAGATAATGTACGGCGAATATGTCGGACATATGTTGAAGAATGTAGAAAATTTAAGGAGGGACTTACGCTTTGAGAGGGAGAAATTTAGCAAACCCATTAGTTGCTGAAGCAACCAATAGTATCTTTTTTACAACAAAAAAATCAGATTTATGCATTTTCTTATCTTATACAAGAGAAGACAGGGAAGCAGTGGAAAAACTCGGAGATTACATTCAAAATGCAGGTGTTGATATATATCTTGATATTTATGATTTAGAACTTCAGCAAGCTGTAAGGAATGAAGATCCAATTGCAATTACACAAAGTATAGAAAGAGGCCTCTCATTTGCCACAAATGTTATTTGTGTCGTATCAGAAGAAACAGTGAATTCATGGTGGGTGCCCTATGAAATCGGGTTTGGTAAAAGAGCTGAAAAACCATTGGCTACTCTTACGCTGAAAGATACAGTGACAATTCCATCTTATCTGGAAATAACTCAAATGATAAGGGGAACAAGAAGTTTAAATGAATACCTAATAGAAATAAGTAAGCAATCGAGAATATTATTGGAAGCTGCGTCCACATTTATAAATATGAATCAATATAGCAACCACAATCATCCTTTAGACTACATTCTTGAGTGGGAAAACTAAGTGGGTTATCCTTTACAAATTTTAAATGATCGGGAGAGAATGAAATTGACATATGATGGGGTCAAAAGAAAGGTGTTTATCTCACATTTTAGGGAGGACCGCCAAGAAGTTGATGCATTCATTCGGAAATTTGCTAATGAAGAAAAGGTCTTTATTCCTTACGTACTCGGTGCTAATGCTAATGATAATTTTATTCAGAGTCAAAATCCAGATTACACAATGACACAAATTCGTGGGAAATATCTACAGGATACTACTGTAACTATTGTACTTGTTGGTAACTGTACACATAGCCGGAGATACGTTGATTGGGAAATCAAAAGTTCAATAAGACAGGGAGAATATACACCAAACGGGCTTATGGGAATTATCCTTCCTAGTAAAGGTGAATCGGCGCATCTTCCGCTTCGATTGATGGCTAATTGGAACGAGGATAATGTGAATTGCTATGCTCGTTATTGGGTGTACCCACCTTCACCAGAAATATTAGGGGATTGGATTGAGGATGCTTATCAAGCTAGAAGAAACAGAAAACACTTAATAAAAAATTCCCAGGATATGATGGGATATAATTCTAAATGTAAAGTGTGTGGAATTACACACTAAGGAGAGAGATATATGCCTGAATTTATACCTCCACTATCAATTTATTTTGTCTGGTATCCATCAGATGATGACATCGTAAAACCTATTTTTGATCATTGTTTTTCTTCATTATCACGTGATGTTAATAAACCATTCTCACGCTCAATGAACTTACCAATTTATTGTCGAACTAGTACACATAAGGGCATACCAAATGAAATTCAAATCTTGTCAGAGAAGACGATTATTTTTGTTTTTATCAGCAGAGAATTAGTTATAGATGATACTTGGGTGGAGTACATAAGAGAGATGCCTCATTCAAATAATGTCACAATCATTCCAATTGCTCTTGATAAATATGCATTTAAATTAAATGGCATATTTAATTACATGAATTTTATTAGAGCTCATGAATATGATCAGAAACTTTTGAATGATTACTTATTCATTTCTATTACTCATGAGATCTATCGTTGTTCACTGAATGAAAAATTTGAGAAGATGGCTCTGGGAAAGGATAACGCACTGAAGCTTTTTCTAAGTCATGCAAAAGATGGAACTAGGGGCATTTTATTAGCAAAAGCATTGAAAAATTTCATTGATAACAGTTCAATGAGGAATTTTTTTGATGCAACAGATATTGCTCCGGGATTTAGATTTGATGAAGAGATCATTGGACATATTAATGATTCCACAGTTATTGCAATTCACACAGATGCATACTCCTCCCGATACTGGTGTCAAAGAGAAATATTAAGCGCTAAAGAGCAAGACCGTCCTATTATTGCAGTGGATTCTCTTGAAGAATTTGAAGATCGCAGATTTCCTTTTGCTACAAATATACCTGGTATTCATATTAATCTTGGGGGGGAACCCAAGCAGGAAGATCTGTTGAGAATCTTAAGTGCTACATTGCTAGAGACTGTTCGGTTCTTTTATGCAAAGTTGTTGCTTAATCAGTATAAAACGGTGGGATTTATGGAAGAGGGAGCAATAATTCTTTCTAGACCTCCAGAAGTATCGGATATAAATAAAGTTTTATTTGTTAATGAGAGTGACATCATTAGCTATAAACATAAACAATTAGTATATCCAGAGCCGCCTGTCTACACTGAAGAAATAAGTTTCTTAAGTAAGCTTGGAGTTGAAATTAAAACACCACTCTCCTTAGATTTTTGTCCTTTAACTAATAGAAACATAGGAATTTCAATATCCGATCCTTCTGTTGAAGAAGTAACCAGTATAGGGCAAACGTCTGCTCATTTAATTCACCTCTCTCAAGATCTAGCGAGACATTTAATATCCCGTGGATCAATACTATCTTATGGGGGGGACCTTCGTGAAAACGGATTTACAGAATTTATTTTTAACGAAGTTTTGGCTTATCAATCAAGAGTGCAAAAAGAGGAAATACAAATTAATAACTATATTGCCTGGCCAATTTATATAAGTGATGTAGAAAGTATGAGGAATTGGAAAGCTAATTATAAACCTATTGCGAAAATGATTGAATTACCTCCTAATAGAGATGTTTTAGAACTGATTCCAAGTGTAGATTCCTTTTTACCTCCTACAAATTCTCAAAATCTGTATGTTTGGAGCCGGAACTTATCTGAAATGCGAGAACAAATGGCGGAGAAATGTAATGTTAGAATATGTGCTGGAGGTAGACTTACTGGCTACAAAGGAAGTATGCCAGGTGTACTTGAAGAGATTTTCCTGACATTAAAGCTGAAGCGCCCTCTTTTCCTCTTAGGTGGATTTGGAGGAGTAACAGCAAGTGTCTGTAAATCAATTCAGAATAACCTAATAGAAAAGGAGCTTACAAAAGATTGGCAAATTGTGAATAATGCTGGCTATAAGGAAGTTCTTGAGTTTTATTCTACACATAACAAATCACCAATTGAATATGATGAAATTTCAGAAGCTATACTGAATACAAATTTAAATAATGGATTGACATATGAAGAAAATATTAAGCTATTTAATACCCCATTCATAGATGAAGCTCTTTATCTCGTTTTTAAAGGATTAAAAAAAATTTCATCTTAAAATAGAATATTGTATGTGTCTTGAGTTGATATTGTAACTAACCTATTTCGCATGCACACTCAATTAAAATGATTTTAATTTAGTTACAAATAAAAGTAGGTCGTTTGGGGAGAAGTGTTGAGATGCTAGATGATTCAAAAAAAAATCAGGATTTTATTTTTGAATTTGATTACTTCGAAAGCAGAAGTAAAACATTTAATTTATTGGCAAGAATTGCAGATGAACATAAATACCCTATTTTAAAAGAATTTCGTATCTACATTAATAATGTCCCATCAAGTTTAGAACTATATGCACATCTTTCATACGCCTCATATGCATCTCGAGAAATTGAATGGATGAAAGACATGTTAATTCCCATGGGTACGTATAGAATAGATTTATCACCATTAATGTTGTTTGCAAGGCTTGGAGAAAGACGGTTTAATTCTCATGATATAATTGATTCAGATAGTGCAAGATTGATCCTACTTGATTTTTGGCATGAAAATAAGATTGACTTATCACGGAACCAAATTACAGAAAAACATATTCAGAGATTAAGAAAAGAAGGTTATGATGCCTTCGAGAAATTGACAGGAGGAACAACTCTTTTCTTTAGTCATTCTTCAAAACAAAAACAAGAATTAGAAAAAATTATGCCATATTTCACATCAGTAAATGAATTAATCTGGCTGGATAAATTCAGAATTAAACCAGATCAAGATGATGAGTTAATAAAAAAAGAAATTGAAGCTGGATTAAATCAAGCTAATACAATTCTATTTTATATTACTGAAGATTTTTTGAATTCTAAATGGTGTCGATTCGAGCTAGAGTTATCAATTGCGTATTATCATGAAAAAGAAAAATACACTTTTCTTCTGATTATTAATACTGGCATTAAAGATATCTTCTTTTCTGAGTATCCATTTATAGCTGAGACTGTATCTTATGAGAATATTCTAATATTACAAGAACATCAGCAACTTGAAGATCATATCGGGTTATTTATAAATCAATATAAAGAAGGTGTTTAATTACAAATTTTAAATATTAAGTGATAGTCAATACTTCTTATCAACGGTTGCGAACAGTACAATCTACCGGTCAAGTTACAAAATATTCGCATTGTCTTAATGTAGTTTCATTCACAGAAAGATGTTAGTCACCTAGCGAAAATACCGCTTACCGCGGCGGATAGTGCTCTTTGAAGGGGGCCGGACCAAAAACAAGTATGGACGCAATCTTGAGAGTAAAGAAGTAGCCTTGTTACTGATCAAAAAGTGCGTTGCAATATATCGGTTGCCTTTATTTTTAGGGTGCGGAATTTACCTTTGATAACTTTCATTTGATGGAAACAACCGTGGATGTGGTACTCATGAAGAGTAAAATGTAGTACCTGAGTTTGTTCAAGCGCAAAAAAAAGTAGCTTTTGTATGAAAGAGCACCTCGGAAAATCATGATATATTACTTGAAAATCCTCTATAGCTGAAAATTTATGACCTGATTTACTGGAGTGGAGTATGCCGCCACTACATGTAAATCAGGTCTATTTCAATGGGTGAAATTAAACTTAGTACATGATGGTTTATTGGTGATTTATAGTGATTGTAAGCACTTGAAGCCGAGGAAAAGAGAACGTTGGAACGGTTAGAAATGACAGTATGAAGCTAGGAAGAACGTATCTCTTGAATTTACTCTTAAGTATATTATTGAGGGCTTCCTATACTTTGGCCAATGTGTGTCTAAAGGAATGGTGGTGAATTTGGGCAACGCGCTTCTATTGATAAGGTTGGTGAAAACATCTAAGCAGCATGAAGAAAGGATTATGCGCTGGTCTACAGAAAATGACAACCGACATATAAAAATTAACGCTATGGAGTAAGCGAACAAACAACTTGGAAGATTTAATATCTCGTTAATTGTAGTTAGAAGAGACCTTGTGTAATCTTTGAGATACAAGCTGAAAAGGATGAAATAATATTCTAGATAAAACTCATCCAATATAGCGAAATGCCATTATTATTTTATCATTGAATAGGAATTTTTTAATTAATTACCCGGGTATTTAGAACTAAATCCACTTACTTAATTATGAAATTTCATTTATTTAATGGTTCCATAATACTGCCTTCCCGAAAAACAAAGGAAAAATGTAGCATTTTTTGATATAATATATTCATTAATGTTATTACCCTCGGATGGAGGAATAAAGTGAAAGCTAACTCGAAAAGAAAGATTTTCTCTGGTAAATTATTTGTTTTTGAAGGAGTAGATGAAGTAGGGAAATCTACCATTGTTAAAGAGTTAGAATTGAAATTGAACGATTTTGGGTTGCCCTACACGAGTTATAGTTTCCCAGGAAAGTCAGAAGGGACATTAGGCGCTCTGGTTTATGATTTACATCATAATGAAGATAAATTTTTATCTAAACCGCTTGATCCGTTGAGTTTGCAGATGCTTCATGTAGCTGCTCATATAGATACTATAAATAATAAAATCATTCCTGATTTACAGAGTGGGAAAATTGTTTTATTAGATAGATTTTGGTGGTCAACATATGCTTATGGAATAGCAAATGGCATAAAAGGGGAAGACATTGAGGATATAATTAAACCCGAAAGAAAAATTCTAGAAAGAGTTCCGGTAGCTCAATACTTCCTTATTACAAGAAATAATGATAGTAGTGAAAATGATTATTTAAATAATGTGTTGTCTATTTATGAAAAGCTAGTTTTTAAAGAAAAAAACAACAACTCAGTTTCTATAATCTCAAATAATGAATTTATTGGAGATGCTGTCGATACTGTTTTCGAGGAAATTTTAAATAATTTAAAAGAAAAGAATCTCCCCGTAATTCACCACGAGATGTTACTTAAAACACCTAGTTCAGAAAAAAGATTTTCATTTCATGTAAAATCTTCAGAATTAATAACTACGCACATTTATGATGCGTACTGGAAGTTCGCAACGGAAAGACAAAATATTTTTTTTAGTCGATTCTATGGAGAAACTTTTCAATTTACAGAAGATCCTATATTACAGAAATATAAATTTACTAACGTATACAGGGCATCTGATAGAGTCAGTCAATATCTAATAAAGAATGTTATTTATAATGGAAATTCTTATACTAGAGAGGACCAATTTTTTCGGATAATGTTGTTTAAATTGTTCAATAAAATAGAAACATGGGAATATCTTGAAAGCAAATTCGGGGATATTAGTTATGAAAATTATAAATTTGAATACTACGATAAAGTATTAATTGAGGCGTTAACTAATAATAAAAAAATTTATTCTGCAGCCTACATCATGCCCTCTGGTCAATCTTCATTTGGATATGAGAAGAAGCATCGAAACAATTTAAAGTTACTTGAAAAAATGATGCATGATCAGTTCCCTATTAAAATCGGTAATTTAAAAAGTTTGGAAGAAGTCTACAAAAATATATTGTATTATCCAACTCTCGGAAAGTTTTTAGCCTTTCAATACTGCATAGATATTAACTATAGTGAACTTTGCAATTTCGACGAAAGTTCGTTTGTAGTTGCAGGTCCTGGCGCAATAAATGGAATAAATAAATGCTTTAAAAATAGTAGTGATTTTTCTAAGGAAGATATTATTAAATACGTACAGGAGTCACAAGAAAAAGAGTTTGATAGATTAGGATTGATTTTTAAAACTCTATGGGGGAGGCCTTTACAACTTATAGATTGCCAAAATCTTTTTTGTGAGACTGATAAGTATTCGAGAGTTGCATATCCTTCCTTTAACAATGGGGACAGAAAAAGAATTAAGCAACTTTTCGTACCACATGGTGAGTTGGAACTTTTCTATCCCCCTAAGTGGAATATTAACCAGCATATTAAGAAGGTGATGATATGACCCACTTGTTTTCTGGGACGACGGCTAACGATGTTTGGTGTCAGGCTTATAACAAATTGACAGGTAGTGAAAATGTTGGCATTGTTGAAAGTCGTTCTGGGGACACATATGAACTATTGCATACAGTATTCTCAATTTCTAATCCACGAGAAAGATGGGTAACTTATCGAAATCCTTCAATTAGCATTGCTTTTGCTCTTGCGGAGGTAATATGGATTTTGGCAGGAAGCAATGATTCTGAAATTATTAATTTTTGGAACCCGCCATTACAAAGATATGCAGGTAATGGAAGCATATACCACGGTGCATACGGGTACAGAATACGAAAAAGATATGGAAGAGATCAATTTAATGATGCTTATAATACATTGATGAATAATCCAAATTCAAGACAAGCAGTAATGTTAATTTGGAATCCAGAAGATGATCAGCCTGATTTTTTAGGAGCTCCAGTATCTCCAGACATTCCTTGTAACATCTGTTCAATGCTAAAAATACGAAATGCTAAGCTTGAATGGACTCAGATATTACGAAGTAATGATATTTATAGAGGAGTACCATACAACTTTATACAATTTACAATGCTGCAAGAAATATTAGCAGGGTGGCTAAATGTAGAATTGGGTTTGTATACACATTTTAGTGATAGCCTGCATTTATATGAAAGTGATCTTAGTAAACTATCTATTCTCCAAAATAGTACTCCACCAAATCAAGACAATTTGATGCTAGATAAACAAACTTCTTCAAAGCTGCTTGATGAGATTTTTAATAAGATGCGAGTAATATCGACTGGTGATATTAAAGAAAATGTTCTTTGCAGGATTGCTTCATTAAATTCAGGATATCAAGCATACGATAATATTATGTTTATTATTGCTGCATATGCTGCGAGAAGATATGGATATAAGGAATTAAAAAATCATCTCATTAATAATTGTCAAAGTGATCTATATAAGCATTTGTGGAATAGTTGGGAAAAAACAAAATAGTTAATCGAGGAGGTTTTTATTATGAGTAAAAATAGAATAAATGTTTTTATTCCTCATTATGGTAAAGATGAAGAGCATATCCCAAAACTAAAAAAATTGATTGAAAGCAAGGGTTATAGTGTAAGCGACAGTTCTATTGTTGAAACCAATCCTAATAATGCAACTAATACCGAATATATCAAGACATTACTGAGGCCTAAGATTGATAGAGCTGGAACAGTCCTAGTCCTAATTGGACCAAAAACGCATGAGCGAGATTGGGTAAACTGGGAGATTGATTATGCTTTTAGACATGGGAAACGGATAGTTGGAGTTTTTATACAAGGAGCAACAGATGCAGATCTTCCGGAAAGCTTTAAAGATTATGGGGATGCTTGTGTTGCATGGAATTCTGATAAATTAATAGCAGCTATTGAAGGTGAAGATATATGGCATGATAGTACTGGGAATGATCGACCAATCGATGGATCGGGGAGAGTAACATGTTAGAAGATGCTCGAATACTATATTCTTATGTTATTACGAGAGATTATGGCTTTGCTCCGAATCCCTTTGGCGATTATTGTACATTAGCGACTTGTAAACCGGACATAAGAAGAACTGCGACTAAAGGTGATTGGGTAATAGGAACCGGTTCAAATTCTAAAAAAAATAAACTGGGGGATCGTTTAATTTATGCAATGAAGATAGGTGAAGTGGTAAGCTTTGAGGACTACTGGAATGATCCAAGATTTCAATATAAAAAGCCAATAATGAATGGCAGTAAAAAACAAAAATATGGGGATAATATTTACCAATTTGATCAAGAAAAGCAGAAATATCTTCAAGTCAATTCGCATCATAGTTTGCCAGATGGTGCAACAAATAATATAAATCTAGAAAGAGATACAAGTGGAAAAAATGTACTGGTTTCTACACTTTTTTGGTATTTTGGAGAGGCTGCCCCTTTGCTCCCAAAGTCGTTAGCATCTGATATTGTTAAAAATGGTATTGGATATAAGAAAATTGTAGATCCATTAATAATCGCTAACTTTGTTGAATGGTTATCCAAAACACATGAGAAAGGATATGTTGATAAGCCTTGTTTGTTTAAGAATGATTTTGAACGGTATGATGGAAACTAAAAATAAATAGATTTAAGTAGATTGATAAGTTAAAGAACTGAATTTGTGATTTTTTCTGGCTGGAAAATCTTAATGACGATATGAAGGAGCCGTTCCTTGTAGTGAACGGTTTCTTTTTTTGCAATCTTATGTTATTCCCAAAACTGATAACGAGTTGAAAAAATAAAGATAGTATATGTTTATACAATAGTCACAACTAGCCTTTATGGATTGGGATTATCTGGACTCGAAAAACTGGGATACCTTCTTTTATATTTCCAGTTGCATTTAGGGAGATGTTTCTTTCTCATTAGATGAATTATATTTCAGGTTCCAATTCCTTCTCCGGCTTCCGATCCGTTGCCTCGGATTGTTCCTCCATGACGATCTCCTGTCCTTGTAACTCCTTAAACTCCAGCGCCGAATTAATCTCGGATTGCCGCATGACCAGTTGTTGCAACTGCTGCTCTTCCTCAAATGGCCTGCCTAATTCTTTTTGTGCTGCAGCAAGCTGCTCCAGCGTCTCTTCCTGATTCTGTATTGTAGTTTGAAGCAATGAAGGCAACTTCTCGATCAGGTTTTCGAGGCGAGAGATATTTCCCAGTGCTGAACCCCCAAGTTCTGCGGAGTGTGTTTCTGCACCTTGGGCCCGTATATGGACGTTATCATAAATTGAACGGAACAAAGAGAGTGGAAAACCACGATACTGACCAATAACTTTATAAGATTGATCTCTCTCGGTTAGTTTGGCTAACAGAAGAAGTACTTCTCCGGCTTGCGTTCTTTCTTCATAGTTAATTCCATCTAGTTGAATCAAGAAATCCAGTTGCCGATTTTGCTCAGCTATTTGAATATCCGCCTGGAGCTTCTCCATTTTCTCCTCACACACTCGGAGCATTAAAGGATACTGCTTATGGATACGCTGCTCCAACATCACCTGTTCATTTTGCCAATTGGCCTTCAGAAGCTTGAGGCGGGAGACATCGTTATCCACCTGCATCTTTTCGGCAAGCATGGGATTACCGGTAGCTACGGCCTTGACTTCGGCAGCAGATAGGACCGTTTCATCCGTATCTTCACAGGAGCGGGAGATGCTTTTGCCGGTCATCACTTGGGAGATATAGCGTAACTTCTGCTCCTGAATTTGCCACAAGTACGAGTCGAAGGTTCCCTTTGTAACATAACGGAAAATCTTCACTACTGGATTGCGATTGCCCTGCCGCATGATGCGGCCGTCACGCTGGATAATGTCAGAGGGTCGCCAGGGACAATCAGTATGATGTGCAGCAATGAGACGATCCTGAATATTGGTCCCTGTCCCGAGCTTGGAGGTGGAGCCGAGCAGAACACGGACTTCGCCGCGGCGCACCCTTTCGAATAAATCCTCCCGCTGAGCATCCGTCTTGGCATCATGGATAAAGGCGATTTCGTCCTCAGGTATGCCGCGAAGTGTCAGTTGACTCTTCACCTCATCGTACACGTTAAAGATTCCCGGCTTTGGTGTGCCGCTATCGCAGAAGACGACCTGGGTCAGTTTTTCAGCCTCTGTTTGCTGCCAAATGTCGTAGAGGTTATGGACGCATCGATTTAATTTGGAGTCGGGATCAACGGGAGCGTCTTCATGAACTAACCTGGGATCAATTGACATCAGTTTGGCTTCATGTGTCAGCTTGAGCATGTTATCCTCGGATGCATCCACATCATTGTTTCGGATCTGCTCAGCACGCACCACAAACTCGTCCATTAGCTGCTGTTGAAAAGGAGAACATTCACTGATAATAACGGTGGCTTTATCACCTTCGAGTTTTGGCGTGGGTAATTGCAGCATATCAGCAGTTTGAATATCTGCCACTAAGCGAAATAGATTCATCAGTTCCGGTAGGTTGTGAAACTTGGCAAATCGGGATTTCATCCGGTAGCCGCTGCCTTCTGGTGTGATTTCCAGAGAGGATACCACCTCACCAAAGGTCGCCGCCCAATTGTCAAAAAAGTTAAGACCCAGCTTTTGCAGCAAATGAGGCTGAAGAAAACGCTGCATCACGTACATTTCCGACATACTGTTACTGATCGGTGTGCCTGTTGCGAAGACCACGCCACGTCCGCTGTTCATTTCCTGTAGATATTGGCATTTGAGTAGCATATCGGTGGCGCGCTGGCTACTGGTTTTACCGATTCCGGCGACATTTCTCATTTTGGTGAATGTAAAGCAGTTCTTATAGGCATGAGCCTCATCCACAAATAGCATATCGACGCCCAATTGTTCAAAGGTGAGTAGATCATCTTTTTTGCCTTCATTCGCCAGACGCTCCAGACGGGATTTCAGATTGTTTTCAAATACCACCATCTGCTTGATGCTCCAGTTGTCTCCCTTTTCCTTTTTCACCTGGTCAATGGCTTGAGACACATTGCGAATTTCATCTTGCAAGAGATGCTCCTGACGTTCACTGGAAATAGGGATCTTCTCAAACTGGCTATGCCCGATAATAACAGCATCGTAGTTGCCCATGGCAATGCGAGAGACGAAACGTTGACGGTTGGTCAAGGCAAAATCCTTTTTCGTAGTCACGAGAATGTTTGCCGCAGGGAAGAAACGCAAAATCTCATTTGCCCATTGCTCTGTGAGGTGATTAGGTACGCAGTACATTGGTTTTTGAATAGCTCCGATGCGTTTTAACATCATCCCGGCAGTAATCATTGCCGCGGTTTTGCCAGCGCCGACTTCATGGGCCATAAGCGCCGTACCGGAGTAGAGAATTCGGGCAACCACATCTTTTTGATGCTTTCGGAGCTGCATTTCCTCATTCATACCTGCGAATACGAGATGATCCCCGTTGTAATGGCGAGGACGAATGTTGTTAAACTTATCGTTGTAGATTGCTAGTAGATTGTCGGCGCGATCCTTGTCGCGGAATAACCAGGAAGCAAAAGCTTCCTTCATCTGTTGCTGCTTGGCACGGGCAATCATCGTTTCCTTAGCATTCACGACATACTTTATTTGTTCGTTGCCGCTAGAGTCCACGTAGGTAAACGGATCGCGAATAGTGATGCTTTGCAGGTTCAAGCTGGATTCGTAAATCTCATAAGCGTTGGCGTGACGTATTCCATAGGTTTGGTTCACTTTTATGGAATCACGCTCCAATGATTTGCCTGATACACGCCATAAGTTGGTGAATTCTAGATAATCTACATCGACAGTTTGCGTAGTCTGCAGTACCTTAGCGGTTCCGAAAGTTTCATACATAAATTCCCGGTAATACCGTACCGGAATCCAAGGACTCCCAATACGAAAATCAATATCGCCAGGAAGCAGTGGGGCGGGCTGAACAGCGGTCAGTGCAGACACGTTGCGCTGAAACAGATCTGGGAACTCTTTCGCTTTTAGGATGGCGTAAGCTAATTTGTCCTTAACGTTACCGGATAGATAATCTTCATCCAATTCCCAACCTTCTTCTTCATCACCCGTATATTTCTGTGGGTTTAAAAAGATACGCTCGCCCAATTCCTCACGGATTTCAGCTGTCGTTGTACGGTACAAATGAGCCATGTAAGGTAAGTCAATGCGCAGTCGCTGATTCAAGCAGATTTGCAGTGCTTCAATCGCAGACTCTGCGTGATCGGGTAGATGGTTGGAACGGATGGTGGGTCGAAAAAAGATAGCTGCTTTACTCCATGTTTTTTCTGGATTCAGGTCTTCGATGGAACGAAGTAGTGGCAGTTGATCATCGTCGGCAAAAGCGGCTGTATTGGCTCGATCATTAATATAACCGCAGGAACGAACAAATCGGTCATATGCACTGTTTAATGTGTGCTGAACTGCTGTCAGTTCAGTTTCTTCATAACCATATTCACGGGACTGAAGTGAAATTACTTCCAGCAGCGCAGTTCGGATCTCGCATAATCCTATGATGCGTTCTGCCTTTTTCCCCTTAATGTCTTGGGGTAACAACTCGCCCTTTTCGCAATAATAGATCTGTCCTTGTTCGATGATATAGGTAAAGTTTTTGGTGCCCGCTGGTGCTTCTAAGCGCTTCGGTTCATCGGTGCCTATCAGCACCGAGGGTTTTGACTCACTCACTGAAGGTGGAAGAGAAGGGACGACAGCCTGCAATCTTTCCAGCGCCTGCTCCAGTACGTCGTATAATTGTTGGTTTTCATCCGGCACGCAAGCGGTTTGCTCGACCCCATGCATCCCACGTTCCCAAATCATCTGGCCCAATAATTGGTCGGGGTTACTGAGGTAATAGCGATTTATAGGGACTCCATCTGACGTTGTCCCGATGAACACCCAGTCTGGCATGTCTTCCTTGTTCAGCGAAAGCGGCTGCTCCCGTTTTTGCAAAAAGACAATATCCGTGGTCACGGTAGCTCCAGCCAAAGCTTGAAAGGTCGTATTAGGCAGGCGAGCGGCACCGATAAGGTCCGCTTTTTGGGCCAGAATTTCTCGAACTGAAGAATCCTGTTTGTCCATCGTTCCCTTGCTGACAATGAAGGCGAGAACACCACCGGGTTTCAACAGGTCTAGAGCTTTAATGAGAAAGTAATCGTGAATTAAATGATTGCTTTGGTAGTGCTGGTCAAAGATGCGAATATTGTTGAACGGAATATTGGAAAACACCGCATCAAAACGAGTATTTCTCCAATCTACTGTTTCGAAACCCTGGAGGTGAACTGTGGCTTGAGGGTACAACTGTCGAGAAATTCTGCCGGTCAGTTGATCCAATTCCACCCCGTGAAGCTCGGCTTGATTCCATTCTGGCGGCAGTACAGAGAAGAAATTACCTGTACCCATGGACGGATCTAATAGCTTACGTCCAATTCCATCTGTTAGCCCAAACCGCTGTAAGGTAGTATAAATCGGTTGAATAACCGATTGTTCGGTGTAAAAGGCAGTAATTGTAGAATTACGTGCTGCGTCGTACTCTTCATTATCAAGTAATTGTTTCAACTCGGTATATTCACCCTCCCACCCAGATGCCGTAGGGTGGAAAGCACTCGCTAATCCGCCCCAGCCCACATAACCGGCCAGGATCTGTTGTTCTTCCGCTGTAGCCTGACGCTGGTCGGCTTCAAGATGTTTAAGCAAGCGGATTGCTTCTACATTTCGCTTATACTTGCTTTTGGGGCCGGACACATAGGGAGAGGCTTCAGGATTAAAGTGATAGTTGATGGCATGGATAGGATCGGCGGTAGAAGGGGGAACTATGTTGAACGTATTTTCCTCAAAAGCGGTCCCCTTAGCCTTGGTAGGAGGTGTTGGAACAGTAGATGTATCTTCTTCAGACAGTTTAGGCAAGATTTCAACTGACTCCATAGAGTGGATGTCTAGTTCCTGTTTTTCTTCGTGGGATTGGTGTTCGGCAAAGTCGAATAAAGTCCACTCCAGTTCTTGCAGCGGGAAGGGGGAGAATTGTTCATCATAACGTCCTTCCCCGATCAGCCTTAGTATCATGGCTGCTACCCTATTCCAGGTAAGCCCTTCTCGACGGGTTCCACCAGCTTCCTTCCATTCAAATTCCATTCCTTTGCTATTCGTCATATATCCCTTCAGCTCATTGTCAAAGCTGCCCCATGCGCCTCCAATTCCATAGACTACTTTGAGCAGCGGGACAAGAGCGGCGGGTTTAACGGGATGCTGCTCGGTCACGAATTGGTAGATGCGTGGTTTAATCTCTGATTTTCCCCGATCACTACGTAACAAGTACTCCAGCATTTCCTCGGCAGTATGCTTTTCTGCACCGTCGTTAATTTCAGGCATAAAAAAAGAACCGCTGGCTGGCGGCTCCGGGGCAGGGGGTTGCTTGAGAATAGCGGGAGGTGAAGGTGCGGTTATCTTGGTCTCAGCACGATTTCGTTCAGCACCAATTCCTCTGCTGTGGATTTGATCTGATTCAGATGGCGCGTTCGTACTAGGGTATCCTCGGTCTGCGGCATCGGATGGAGTCGAAGCAGTTGCTCGCTCAACTGCTCCAACCGTTCCAGTGCTTCCTGTTCGACTTGGTGTATTTTCTCCATCAGATCGCCTTGCATTTGAAGAATTAGGAAGCGCTGTGGGTGATGGTTGCGTAGTTGGTTCAGCGCCATCCGCCCATACTTGCCAAGCGGCTGCTGGTCCGCTTCCGGACCCGAGATTTGCAGGTCGGGATACAGCAGACCGTCGATCTCGTGATAGGTTAGGCTTGGGTGTTCCTTCTTGTTCATAAAAGGTACTCCTTTCGTTTTCCATGATTTTAATATAGCGGGCAATATCGTTAAGCAAGCTGCGGGCGATGACATTCACCTGATAGCCCAAACGAGCGACAAGAGGAAGAGTATCCAAATGCGTAATGGTGGCGAATTCAATCCTATTAGGTTCCGGTAGCCGGCAGCGGCAGTGGATAAGATAGCGAACGCTGTCCATAATTAGATCAGCCATATGTTGCTCTAAGCCATGCAGGGGGAGTGTACCGAGAAAGTGATTCTCGACATCGTGCTCAAAGTCTTGCAGCAGCTCATCCCAAGCAGAACCAACAGATGCTTTGGTCAGTTCGAAGATGGCATTGGAAAGGTCCATGGTGTCATAGGAAGTCAAGCGTCCCGCTAATTCAATTTGGTCTATTTGCTCCAGGTTCCAGAGTGCAGGAGCCGATTTCCCTGTAGTTTGAGTGATATCAAACAGGTGATTCAGCACAGGACTCCCCAGCTGAAAATCGCAAACGGCGATACTCTTTTCACCCTTTTTCACATAACGACCTATCTGATTCCAAAGGGGGAGAGGAGCCAGCATGGTGGCAGTTGGGTTCTGAGCATAGATCACCAGACTGTTATCAAAGGAGTATTTATAGATTCCGGCAGCGAATTCCAAATAATTCATCCAATTTTTCGGAGAGTGAGAAATCTGTGATACAGCAGATTTATAGATTACCTGGAGCATATCAACACGAGCCACGATGGTTACCCTCCCTTCCTATGGATCGTGTGACTTTTATTGTTCCAGCTCATCATAGATATCTTTGTCTGGTACAAAGGGAAGCCAATCTCGTTTGATATCCACGGCATAGGCTGGATAGCGAAGCTTGATTCCTTCAAAGAAATATGGCATGAGTCCATTATCGAACAGATAATACGGGCTGAAAGAGTGGGTCTCATCTTCATGTTCTCCCGTATAGCCCGAATAGAGGTTAAATGCGAGACGGGTAAGACGGACCGTTGTTCCTGTCTGCCAGCCGTTGTTTAAGCCCTCTAGCCTAATGTTGTCTTCTCTGAAATCATAAAGATCATTTATGTGACTGCGAGTATCTTCTGTAAGGCCTAACAGATAAAACAGAGCGGATCGGTAAGGATCATGTTGACGCTCAGCACGAATGACATTACCTTCATAAAACTGTTCATGGGCCAGATTTTTGAATACCATTAAATTTCCTCCTCTTCAATTAAGGGATGTTGTTCAGGCTCTGACTGGAGCGAAAAATATAGGGTTAAAGCTTTATCGATGATTTCCTCAACTTCTGCGGCTTTACTCTCAGGAGAGAAATATTTGGCATATACTTTATGCTTTAGCTTGAATGGAGCAGGAATCTTACTTTTTGGCTTCCAGCTAGACCCACCGGAAAGGATCGCTGATGCGGCTTGCTCAGTGAAATTCCGATTTTCTGATTTTGCTCGAAGCAGCTCGGATTTTTTCATGTCTACTTTGTAACCCTGTCCTTGTATTAATAATTCCACCGTTTGTTGTTCTTCCCGTTTCAGATAAGAGAGATCGACGGCCGGGCGAAGCTTGATTTCACCTTGATCTACTCTTTCCATGAGTTCTGGTAGAAGGTGATTCAAGCGCAAATATCGTTTGATATTGGTTGGGCTCATATCGTTTTTCTCGGAAACTTCATCCACACTCCAAGCTCGCTGTCCCACTGGGACAGTGGACTTAGAATCCTCGGTGTTATAAGGGGTCTCGCCGTTTTCAAGCTGAGTTATTTTACTCTGTTTTTGCTTAGCTTCTTTGCAAGCTTCAAGCTGCATCTCCAGGGCACGAGCAAGTTCACTGGGCAACATATCCTGAATGGAACGTTGATGAAAATTGGTGTCCACCACGATAATTACAGCTTCTGCTTCCGTCAATTGTTCTTTAACAATGGAAGGGATAGAAAGTAACCCCGCAGCTTTAGCGGCATTGACGCGATTATGCCCAGAAAGAATTTCATAGGAATCTTGTTCCATTGGACGGACTATAACGGGAATTAGCACACCGTTCTCTAGGACGCTTTCGATTAAGTCATCCAGTTTTTTGCCCTCATACAGCTTAAATGGATGTTTATGAAAGGGAATAAGGCTGGAGAGTAGAAGGGAAGTGACTCCTGAATTTTCAGGAGATGATGTTAAATGTTCTGGTCCCTCAGACAAAAGTAAAAGCTCATCAATGCTTGAAAGCTTAGGCATAGGTCGCTTATTGCTGCTCATCTTGCATCAGCTCCTTCGCTAAACTGCAATAAGCAGTGGCTACCTTCGACTTAGGATTGAATTCAATAATGCTTTGACTGTAGAAATTCGCCTCACCGACTTTGACTGAAAGAGGGATTTGAACATTAAAGATACGGACGGTTTCCTGGTAATAAGCTTTTACCAACCGAAAGGCTTCTTTATATAAATTGGTTCGAGTATCACACATGGTCATTAAAATACCTGCAATGTTAATCCGCGGATTAATTCGTTTCTTTACCTTAATGATAATTTTCAGAAGCTGAGTTAGGCCTGTCGCTGACCACAATTGAGGGTTTACTGGAATCAACACACTATCGCTGGCCGCCAGGGCATTTATCGTTAGTAGACCAAGAGAGGGATTTGTGTCTATAATGATATAGTCGTATCTTTGCTGCATGGATTCCAGCAATGTGGTGAGAGTTTTTTCCCCACCCATTTCATCTCTTAAATTAATCTCAGCAACGGATAGTTCAATGTTGCTTGGGATGAGGTCTATATTGCCATGATTATGAATGTATTCTTCAGGAGCCGGCAGTGGTTCGTCGCTCATGAGGGCATTCATAATATTGAACATTGAAAACTTAAGCTGATCTGGATTTTCAATTCCAAAGCACATGCTTAGATTGCCTTGTGGGTCGAAATCAACCAGCAGCACCTTTCTATTTTCATAGGACAAGGCGCACGCCAGATTGTAGGCGGTGGTAGTCTTGCCTGTGCCACCTTTCTGATTGGCAATGGTGATAACGGTTGTTTGTCTCATTATGAAAACCTCCCCGGAGGTTTGCTCCGAACATATTGTCAATGGTAGGGAGCGGGCTGGTTCTCTCATTTTTCTCTCCGAGTTCTCTCGCAGTTCTCTCCAAAGGCTAAATTTGCTCTTTCTGTTGCTTGTTGCCGGAAACCCTTGTGGCTCTAAGAAAAACACGAAAAACCGCAAAAACCCTTGATTCTACAAGGTTTTTTGCGGATTGTAAGTTCCCTTATATTCCACTGCAGGGGGTTAAAGTCCAAATGACTTCTGGGACTTAAAATCCTGCGGTACGTGAGTACCGTACGGGTTCGACCCCCGTCCTCGGCACTACAACAACAAGGGTTTCAGCTCATTAGAGCTGGAACCCTTGTTTGTTTTACAAACCAAAGATCGTGGAACAACAGGTTCCTCGCCGTAATTAGCAAAGAATATGTCCCGAAATGACCTGCTTTCCTTATTAAAAATGGTTATTTACAGCAAAAACCAAGGAACCCTTTCAGCATAGCGTTTGCTGAAAGGGTTCCTTGGTTTAAGCTTCCGACACGTTCAATACTCCTCAACTGCCTACTCCACATGACCCGTCGATTGACGGAAAACCGGCATCGTCTTAACATGCGTAACCAGTGGAGGTCTGCCGGGATTTTCGATTTTGGAAAGGAGCATCTCGGCGGCAAGGAAGCCCATTTCGGATCGGTGGATATGAACGGTGGTCAAGTGGGGTTCGACGATTCGTGACTCCGGGGAATTATCGAATCCGCAGACCCTAACCTCACCAGGAATTTGAATATTTAGGTCCTTTAAGATACGAATGACATTAATAGCGATGAAGTCATTGGCGCATACGAACGCGGGTGGAAGATTAGTCATGCTTGCTAGTCGCTGCTTAAGCCACTTATAGTCATCGATATGCCGGTCGTCTTCGAGAATGCAGAAGGATTCATCAAGATCAATCCGGGCGGCATACATGGCTTTGGTGAACCCGTCCCAACGCTCGTTGAAGCTCATGCAATGGCGGGAATCGCCGATAAACCCGATCTCCGTAATTCCTTCATCAATGAGCTTCTTCGTTAGACTGAAAGTACTGTGAATGTTCTCCATCAGCAGTAGATCTGCCTTCATCTCAGAAAACGTCAGTTCTGCTGAAGCGTCAATGAATAAGGTCGGGATCCCGAATGACGTAATAAACTCCGAGTAGCTCTTGTCGAACAATTCGATACAGACAATGCCATCTACTTTACTTTTGTCGAAATTGACAGGAAGAGCCGACGAATCGAGTTCATTCTCTCGAACGATATGTATCGACAAATTAAAGCCTTCGGAGCTGATTTTTTGTTCGAGGCCGCTTAGCAGTGATGTGCCAAAATGTGAATTGTTCGGCATATTTGCTGTAAGCAGGGCAATATTACCGGTTCTTTTGGCAGGTGTGACTTCTTGTTCGAACAAGGCGAACTGCTTGTAATTCATATCGATAGCTTTCCTAACCACTTTGCTGCGTGTCTCATCCGGTATAGAGGGATTATTATTTAATGCTTTGGATACCGTATTCCTAGAAAGTCCAAGCGAATCGGCTATATCTTGAATGGTTACTTTTTCTTTGTTCAAAGATAATGGCTCCTTTAGCAGAAGTAATGCGTTCTCGACCAAAATAATCGTAGTACAAATTAATGTAATTGTCAACTTAATTGTTACAAATGAACAATTGGATTAAAAGTAAAAAGAAAGATTAATAAGGTTTTTATTTTGTGCAAAAGTAAACAAATGAACAAGAGGAATGGACGGTGTTCATTCACTTTGTTATGGCTTTTTCGTAAGAGAAAACTATCATTTCGTTGTTGAAAGCTGAAAAATCAATGAATAATCGTTATTAAAATGAAATTGTGTTTTTGTTGGTGTGCATATGTTTACTTTTATAGTCATAAAAATTCTTGACGAAGTAATCGTGATGTTGTAAGTTAAATTTATTAAGCCGTTGGCAGTACTTAATGGAAGCACTTACTTTCGTGCGATAAGTATCCAAAATCACATTTATTTTTTACAAATGAGTATTAAAGGAAGGAGACCTTGCAACAAACTTCTGGAATCACACAAAATAAAAGACCGGAAGCCCGGAATCGTACAGGACTTATGGAGAAACTTACATTATAATTCATACCGTCGGAGCGTGAGTTCATGCTGTAGCAGGCCATGCTCCAACTACTATTATTATTATTATTATTATTATTATTCTGGAGGAGTGGGAGAAACATGAATTATACAGAGAAGTTCCGTCCGCAGTATCATTATTCGCCACAAAAAAACTGGATGAATGATCCGAACGGACTGGTGTATTACGAGAATGAGTACCACCTCTTTTATCAGCACACTCCGTTCGCAAGCCAACCCGATTTCGGGAGAATGCATTGGGGGCATGCGGTAAGCTCCGATCTGGTCCATTGGGAGGAGCTTGAACCATCCTTGCCGCCAGGTGAGGACGGTGCAATTTTCTCTGGAAGCGCGATAGTCGATACACAGAACACAAGTGGTTTTTTTGATGAGGACGGGTCAGGGCTTGTGGCGATCTATACGAATAACGACAACAAGGTGCAACCAGGTAAGCCGCAGGTTCAAAGCATCGCCTACAGCATAGACAAGGGACGGACTTGGACGAAATATGAAGGGAACCCGGTCTTGTTTCCGGAGACGACGCTTGATTTCCGCGATCCGAAGGTATTCTGGCATGATGATACATCCAATTGGATTATGACTCTGGCTGTTCAAGACCGTGTGGAATTCTACACTTCTCCAAATTTGAAGGAATGGACATTTGCTAGTGCATTTGGCGCTGACGTCATCGGAACACATCGTGGCGTTTATGAATGTCCGGATCTATTCTCGATTCATGTCGATGGTGATCCCAATCAGAAGAAGTGGGTGCTCATTCTAAGTGTGGGCGATTGTAATGGAGTGAACCCGAATGAGCCTGAACCACCGGCAGGGGGCTCCGGTATGATGTACTTCGTCGGTAGCTTCGATGGTAAGACATTTACACCGGACGAGCCTATTCTTTCGATTCATGATGTGAAATGGATTGATTTCGGGTCTGATTTCTATGCGGCCGTCACCTGGAGCGATATACCGGAAGGAGACGGACGTAAACTCTGGATCGGTTGGATGAACAACTGGCGGTATGCCGGGACGCTTCCGACTGACAAGTGGCGGGGAAATGCATCCATTCCACGAGAGTTGAAGTTGAGAACCTATCGGGAAGGCCTTCGTCTGGTGCAAGAACCGGTAGAAGAATTGAGAAGGATAGGTTCACCGCTTATGGCTCTGGAGAATGTAACCTTGGTTCCGGATACGAATCCGCTGGCTGACATCACTATTGATAAAGCGGAATTGATCGCGGAATTCGAAATTGGAACCGCAACGGAGTTCGGAATGAAGGTTAGAAAGTCTGCAGATGAAGAAACGGTGGTCGGGTACGATACCCTAAACATGGAGTTGTTTGTCGATCGCACGAAATCAGGCACTACGAATTTCCATCCGGACTTCGCAGCTAAGCACCAGGCACCGCTGCTGCCTGTTGATAACCGTGTACGCATGTCAATCTTCATGGATTGGTCGTCGATTGAAGTGTTCGGTGGTGAGGGTACAGCGGTCATCTCGGACATGATTTTCCCCGCTTCCGCAAGCAACGGACTTGAGCTTTACACGGTAGGCGGAAACGCAAAGCTGGTGTCGCTTCAAATCAATGAGCTGGGAAGCATATGGAGAGATGAGATCAAGGAGGAAGCACATGCGTATCGGGGCAATTGAAGCAGGCGGAACAAAGTTTGTATGTGGTGTCGGGAATGAATTAGGGGAGATTGAGGATCGGGTTCATTTTCCAACGCGGCGACCCGAAGAGACGATGGAGAATGTCATCGCCTACTTCCGGGATAAGAGAGTCGATAGCATAGGGATCGGATCGTTTGGTCCGATCGACCTCGAACACTCCAGTCCGACTTACGGTTATGTGACGACAACGCCAAAACCTGGCTGGTCCGGATATAATTTCGTGGGTACGCTAAAATCGGTCTTCGATGTTCCGGTCGGTTGGGATACGGACGTCAATGCTGCCGCGTTGGGCGAAGCCACATGGGGTGCAGCACAAGGATTGAACAGTTGTGTCTACTATACGATCGGGACTGGCGTAGGAGTCGGCGTTTATACCGAAGGTAACCTGGTACATGGACTTGTTCATCCAGAGGGTGGACATATCCTCACAAGGCGGCATCCGAACGATGATTTTGGTGGCAATTGTCCCTATCATGGCGATTGTCTGGAAGGAATGGCGGCAGGCCCGGCGCTGGAAGCAAGGTGGAAGGCTAAGGGCGATACACTGCCGGAAGACCACCCGGCATGGGAGATGGAGGCGTTCTACATTGCGCAGGCCATATCGAATGTCATCCTGACGTTATCCCCTAAGAAAGTCATTCTCGGCGGGGGCGTGATGAAGCAAGTCCAGTTATTCCCGATGATCCGAGCGCAGGTGGGCAGCATTCTCAATGGATACGTGAGTGCCAAGCCTATTGTATCGGATATCGAACATTATATTGTCGCCCCTATGCTCGGCGATAATGCCGGCTTGTGTGGGGCATTAGCACTTGGGATAAGAGCGTTAGGATCACACACAACGGTACAAAAATAAGCGGGAGTTTAGAGTATTTAAAGGCTCAATCCCAAAGTCAGTACATTCGATCAAACCAAGCAATAATTAGAAATCCATTATCAAAGGTCATTTCACACAACGTGTGCACAGATAGTAGTGCGCACGTTGTTTCGATTAAAAATTCTTTGTTACGGAGTTAAGAATCAGATTGATGGACAATACATAACTTCTGTCAACGGTAATGCATCTTTTAATGAAAGGAAGCATTTATAACATGACAGACTAGAGCTTATTGAAAGCGGATTAAAGCTATACGACAGAATATCCAATAAACGATATAGAATTCAAATACAATGAAAAGAAGATCGATGAGGTCAATGAACGGCTGCTCTGAATGCGGACGGAAATGAAGAAACCAAATATAATTAAAGGATGGGAGTATTTATCAATGAAAATGGATGATGATAAATTACTTCAGTATTATTTGGAACTCAATGGTCCGGATGCCGGAGAATGGAACTCCTCTCCACCATGCATTCACACCCTATTGGCGTCAAGGGATTATGTAAAAAAGAAATTTGATGTTTTTGATGAAATCCAGGTATGTAATATTGGGATTGGAACTGGAGGTTGGGACGACTACCTTGGATATTGGCTTAAGGGAAGAGGCAGTTTAACCAGCATTGATATTGACGAAAGTATTTGTGGGATATTCGAGTATAGACAGCAGAGGGAACAGCATCCGAATCCATCGAAGGTTTTATGCAAAAGCATTTTCGATTCCGATTTGCCTCAAGAGGCCTTCGATATTGTAACCCTAATTGGGTCCGCAATTAATGAAACCGGGGACTTCGAGAAATGCTTGGATTCATGCTTTTGTTTAATTAAGCCTGGAGGACATTTGATGTTTATGGCAGGTTTAAAATATACGCCCTTTGAAATGTTGGAAGAATATATAAGTCATACTAAATATCAAATTATGCAAAACGATTTATACGAAGCCTTTCCTGAATATCCGTTTTTCATCAGCAAAATCAGAAAATAATATATGGAGAAAGACCATTTTCTGCTTCGTTATTAATTGTATTCTATCTGGTTTTTGTAAGTGACGGCAGCGAAGCGAAGCACCAACGATGCCGTGACATAATTTTACGAAAAAAAAAGCACTAGGATGAAGAACAACGCCAACCATTTCATTCTTTATAAAAACATTCCTCAAGCGCCTATTCGGCGCTTTTTCTTTGTAGGAGCTGTCATCATTTCGCTCACTTTCGTCTGTCTTCATAATAAAAAGCAGGCAAACACTTAGAAATAACTCTAAGCGTTTGCCTGCTTTCCTGCATGAATTTTAACAGATCATAACCGGCATGCGGAGCAGCGAAATAAGAATCATAAAAGGCGATTTTTAAAGAGACATTTCTCATTTAAGATTGCTTGTATATATTCCTGTAAACTTGCGGGGAGGTTTCGATAGCTTCTCTAAAGACCTTAATAAAATAACTAGTGCTTGAAAATCCAACATTCTCCGCTATTTCATAGATAGGTAAGTCAGTGGCAACCAAAAGGTTCTTTGCGGCTGATATCCTGCTCATTTTAATATACTCATTTGGTTTCATCCCCATAATTTTCTGAAAAAGCCGTATGAAATAATACAGACTGTATCCAGACAGTTCCGCCATATGTTCCGAAGTCCAATGGAAACCAGGTTTGTCGTGAATTTTATCTGCTATTCCGTGAATAACTTCTTTTTGATCAAGGGTATTGTTCTGTTTTAGCGACTCCGAATTTTTTAACAGAAATAACAACAGCTCGTAGACCAGTGCCGACAGGTGTGGTTCATTACCTGTTCTGAACGTGTCCATTAATTCAAACATTGATGAGAATATCCGTTGTACTTGTTGAATGCCTGCGAATCTAAAGATTGTTGTGCTATCGAGTTTCCACATGGCTAGTAGCGGATCCACAGCATTGAAATGCACAAAACAAATTTCCCAAGGATCGTCTTCATCAGTTCCGTATTGTTGCTCCGCTCGCGGAGGATACAAAAACCCACACCCTCCAGTTAATTCAAGTCGCTCTCCTTCATGAATAACAAATCCCTTCCCCCTAAGCACGAGATGAAGGTTATATTGAGCCAAAAAACCACTTTCCCGGTTCTCGCGATGGGTGGGGAATTCGTAATAATGCCCAATGACTACCGGATACATCAAATGATGTTTGAACGTAGGTGGTGGAATAAAAACATTTCTTTTCATAAGTGGCCTCTTTCGCAATTTTTTTATATATTATAAAGCAAAGATGTATTATTTACAATTAATTAAAGAGTGAATAGAATGAGTATATGAAATGTATTTAGCAAATAATTTTTATTTAATAAAAACAGGAGGATTGTATGACGCATATAAACAACAATGGAATGCCTCGTCTGGATAAGTGTGGCGACGCTTACAGACTGATCGTTAACGAAAGACCCTTTATATCCCTGGCTGGAGAAGTTCACAATTCAAGCTCGTCCAGTCTCGAATATATGAACAAAAATGTCTGGGAGCGCCTAGTTTATTTTAATTGTAACACTGCTGTGATACCGGTTAGTTGGGAGCTCATCGAGCCGTTAGAAGGAACATTTGATTTCACACTGGTTCAAGGTTTAATTGAAGGCGCCAGGAAACATAATCTGAAGCTTGTTTTCATTTGGTTCGGAATGTGGAAGAACTCTCATTCGACGTATGTGCCAGCTTGGGTCAAGCGCGACACACTCCGCTTTCCAAGGGTTCAGTCGGCGAATGGAAAAAAATTGCCGATTGTATCTTGTCATTCCGAAGAGGCACTCCAAGCCGACAGTAAAGCTTTTGCCGAATTAATGCGGTTCATACGTCAAATTGACAGTACGGAACAAACGGTAATCATGATCCAAGTAGAAAATGAAGTTGGATTTCTCGGTACAGCACGTGATTGTTCGCCTCAGGCAGACAAATTGTTTGAAGAAAACGTGCCTGCTGAGCTGATTCAGTATCTTAAGGATCACGCCGAGCATTTAAATGCTTTCCTTAAAAAGCATTGGGACAGCCAGGGGACTGATCTGCTTGGGTGGACACAGCTTTTTGGATCTGCTGCTGAGGAAATCTTCACTGCTTGGCATATGTCCCGTTTTATTGATCAGGTTGCTGCGGCAGGAAAGGCAGAATATCATCTTCCAATGTTCGTCAATGTATGGCTGAAGCAATACGAAGAGCAGGATCCGGGGCAATACCCTACCGGAGGGCCAAACCAGAATGTAATCGATATTTGGAAGGCCGGTGGCCCGCATATCGATATTATCGCTCCGGACATATATCTTAACGAGTTTGCACAAGTCTGTGAAATCTATGACCGCCCTGACAATCCATTATTTATACCTGAGACACGCCGGGATAGTGTAACAGCAGCAAACGTCTTTTATGCTATTGGGGAGCATCAGGCGTTGGGATATACACCTTTTGGTATTGAAACAATGGATAACGGAGTTGATCCATGGAGCGCGGGATTTTTACCCCCAAATCATTTTATGGTCATGGAGAGCACTGGAGTGGGGCCGTTATTGTCTAAGAGTTATGAATTACTGCATCATATGACGCCGGTGATTACACAGTATTACGGTACCCGGCAAATGCGGGGTATCCTGCAGGATACAGCCTATCCGTCAGCGGTTCGCCTTGGTGGATACCGTTTTCAACTGCGGTTTAAGAACCGTTTGAACAGTGAATCTGCACCAGCTGGCGGTTTAATTATCGCGGTTTCTGATCATGATTACATCATTGCGGGGCATGGATTTTCCGTGGAATTTACATCCATGGAGCCGGGAAAGAGTGCAGAATTTATCTCTATCGATGAGGGCTGGTATGAAGACGGAAACTGGGTACCTGGAAGAAGACTTAATGGTGATGAATATCGCGTATCTTTAGGCAGCGAGCCACAAGTGTTAAAAGTATCTTTGTATTCTCATTGAGAAATTTACGCCGCGCCCTCCCGGGCGCGCTTTATAAGATCGTTTAAGGAGAGGTTAAAATGGACAAAAAAACGTTAGCCAGTCACATTGTTGAAAAAGTTGGTGGTGAAAATAATGTAATTGACCTTACCCACTGTGCAACTCGTCTTCGTTTTCGCTTGAAAGATGAAAAAAACACAAATAAAGAAGAAATTAAAAAGTTGCAAGGAATTATGAGCGTTGTCGAAAGCGGAGGTGAGTTCCAGGTCGTGGTTGGCAGCCATGTCGAAGAGGTCTATAAGGAGATTATGGAAAATACGTCAATCGGACGGAGCGGTCAAGAATCTACTGAGAATACGAAAACGAAAATGAGATCCTTGGATGGTTTATTTAATTTGATTTCAGGAACCTTTACTCCGCTGCTGCCGGTGATCGTTGGATCCGGTATGCTAAAAGCGCTTATTATCATTTTGACCAAGCTAGGATGGTTAACGGAACAAGATGGCGCCTATGCAATTTTAAGCGCTGCAGGAAACGCTGTCTTTTACTTCTTGCCTATACTTGTAGCTGTAACCCTTGCGATTAAACTGAAAGCCAATCCTTATGTGGCTGCGGCCATCGGTGCAGCTTTAATGGAACCAAATTTTACGGCACTAAGCCAAGCTGGTGACCGGAGCGACTTCTTCGGAATTCCTGTCATTCTAGTGACATATTCTTCACAGGTTTTTCCGGTCTTTATCTCGATTTTTGTTTTCGCTTATCTTGAACGTTGGCTGAAGAAGGTTATTCACAAAAATCTCAGTTTGTTTTTAGTCCCAATGTTGTCTATCGGTATCTTAGTACCAGTCACTGCACTTGTTTTTGGGCCGTTTGGTGTATACGTAGGTGATGGTATTGCTTCTGTTATCACCTTCTTGATGAATACAAGTGGACTGCTAAGTGGTGCAGTCATTGGTGCAGGCTTTACATTTATGGTTGTCTTGGGTTTACATTGGGGGCTATTCCCAATTGTTCTTGCAAACATTGCTGCAAACGGTTACGATAACATGTTGGCGATGTCAGCTGCAGCGAATATGGCACAAATCGGTCTTGCCATTGGAGTTTATTTGAAAACGAAAAACCGCGATCTGAAACAAACTGCAGGACCCGCTGCACTTTCGGGCATTTTAGCTGGTGTAACGGAACCAATTGTGTACGGGATAATGCTCCGGTACAAGCGAACCGTACCATATATCATTATCGCTGGCGCTGTAGGGGGTGCGATCAATGGATTCTTTGGCGCTCGTATGCATGGTTTCGTGCTGACCAACATTTTCGCTTTATCTGCATTTTCTCCAATCATTCCAATCGTCATCTCGTTCCTTATTACAATTATATTGGCAGCAGCGCTAGTATTGGTTTTCGGATATGAGAAAAGCGAAAAGCTTCAGGATAACCAAGAAGTCCTTTCTGAAGTGAAAACAGCAGAACCGATGCTTAGCCCACTCAATGGGAACATCTTATCTTTATCTAAAGTACCTGATGAGGCTTTTGCATCGGAAGCAATGGGTAAGGGAATTGCTATTCAACCAACTGAGGGGAAACTGTACTCACCCGTAACAGGTGTTGTCAGCCGATTGTTTCCTACACTGCACGCCGTTTTGATTACAACAGAGTCCGGAGCTGAGTTGCTAATTCATGTAGGTTTGAATACGGTCAAGTTGAAGGGGCTGCATTTTAAAGCCGCTGTGCAAGAACAGGCGAAAGTGGCTTCAGGTGACTTATTGTTAGAATTTGATATTAACGCCATTGAAGAGGCTGGGTATTCAGTTATCACTCCGATTGTAGTTACGAATTCTGGTGACTTTAGCGAAATAAAAGTCTTAAAGGAAGAGGGGCATATTGACAAAGGAACACCAGTGCTTTTCGTTCGCCGCTAGAACATTCATAACAGAGAGGTTTGATATATGAGTCTTCAATTTCCAGAAGGATTCTTGTGGGGAGGTGCGGTTGCCGCCTATAAAGAGGACACCTTCAATGATCATGCTCCAAGTGGAGGGTTTATAAGGGTTTTTTCGAAAAATCTTGGTTTTTGAAACAGCTTGGGAGAGAACTTTTTAACGAGTTCTCTCCTTTTTCCGGAGGAGAGAACGAGGAGGAGATCGCATGACTCTCATGAAATATGGAGGGCAGTGCGATCTTTTTTAGTTAAAAGACCAAAACACCACTCATTGTTGATGCTGAAGATACTTTGGAACTGTATTCCAAGTGAGAATAAATGTTGGCTGTTGTAGAATAGTTGCTGTATCCCAGCCATTCCTGAATTACTTTCATACTGACTCCATTAGCGAGTAAGAGGCTTGCACAACTATGACGCAGATCGTGATAGCGAATGTGACGTAAACCATTTTTTTAAGAGATCTAGTTAAGTTTTGTGTGATAAAGCCCGGTTAACTCGTTGTCCCAACTTGTCCAGATAGATATACTTCTCGTAATCAGTGCAGTAGTATTTACCACATATGGCTTTAATGAGAGCTTGAAGCTCACGAATACGCAGCAGTAATTCCTCGAAGGCTGGTACAAGACGCAAAACCATAATAAACTCCAATTCAGCAGTTGCTTACATAAGAAAAGGAAGCTGAGTAACTTCTTCGCACAAAATAATGGTATACTTCGCACTTGGGAAAATCAAGGAGGTATCGGCGTATAGAAATTCAATTTCCTAATTTTTGAAAATTTTTAATAGACTTTATTAAATGATCTATTTATAATAAAAAACGTCGAGACATATAAACGTTTACGTAATCGTTTGCTTAAACCAATTTATTAGTAGAAAGGTCAGATGCTATTGATTCTTTCCGTGCCGTTCCAACGAAACGATAATCTGGATTGTCTGGAAAACTCTTATGCTTCTATTGGCAGATACTACGGAAGGGGCTACGAATGCGCTCTGGCAAATTCTTGGTCTTTCCGGTACGAGCGTCATCCTGGCCAATCTATCGGAGAGTGCCTTCAAACCGAGAATAATTTCAGCTTTTCCATGCTTGAGCAATACCATGGTGTGCGTGCTCACGTTCATTCGCGCCCCATAAACGATGCAGTAACTTTGCTTCAGGAGGAGCTTCGTGCTGGAAAACCGTCGGTTATAGAGTTGAAATCTAGCTGTATACCTTGGGATACGAATTACACTCGCCATGAAACTCCCTATGAACACGCTATCATTGCAACAGGCTGGGATTCCTTGACTCAAAGCTTTATTTGCACAGACAGTTGGTATGGATGTGAGAGGGAGAAGATATCAGTTAAAGAATGGGTCGGGGAGCGTATTCCGGTTACGACCTTTATGATTAGCGGAAAAGAAGCTGTTCCGGATGTTCGTGATTTGCTCAACAAATCGCTCAACCACTTTGAGAGGGGAAGTGGAGAAAACCATCCTTTTTCAGCTATGGAAAAATTAGCCGAGGATATTCGCAGTTTGGATTTGAAAGCAGAATTTAACGGTTATCGTCCGTTGCTGCCACCCTATGGTCCGCCTATCTCTAATCATCTTTATACGATAAGCAACAATCGGAAGAAATTCAGCGTATATCTTGGCTACTTGTCTGAACAAGAATGGCATGGTAGAAACGCGCTTAAAGAAATTGCAAGTGATTTCAAAGTTTTGGCTGAAAAATGGAAAATAATAACTGGTGTGTTCTATAAAGCTTTTTTCACTGGTGCGGAAGAATCTGGTCTGTTGAAACGCATCAGCCTGAAAGTGCAAGAGACTGCCGATCTGGAAGAGCGATTATACAATCTGATTACAGGAGTGCTTCAGTACGCTCCAGACGTTACACGGCAAAAGCCTCAGCAGAGACCAACTCTCAATAATTGTGAAACGTTCGAACTGGCACCGTGGTTCAATAATACAGCATTCGGCTCCATAATCGGCGGCCATCAGGCAGATTTTACGGGTACCGGAGATTTTTTTTTGAGCGAAGACATACCGGGTGATAGATGTATCCAAGCGGGAGTAGTGGAATTTTTATTTCCGGAAGCAGACGGGTTTAAGCCCGACAACATCTCCTGTCGCGGACAAATGATTCCTGTTCATTTTGAAAAGCCAATCGTGGGTTTTTTGTCAATTCTGGGGTGCGGAGAGTGGGGATGTCCTTTTGAAAGCTTAATCGTTCATTACGAGGATATGGATTCTGAACAGATTTCCGTTAAAGTTACCGACTGGGAAGCGACAAAACCGATGTTCGGCGAGTCCTCTATTTATTCAGGCCGTTGCGCTAAAAACGAAAATGGTGTTATCCAGCCACTTAATCATAAGGTATTCATTTATGATTACCATTTCAAATTGACCAAACTTAAGAAAATTCAGTACATCGAACTGCCTGATTGTTCGAATTTGCATCTATTCGCTCTTTCAGCAGGCTATTAACTCTTTTAAAGGAAGTTAAGAAGATGAGAAAAATACTGCCGCTACATTTATCTACAGGTATAACTAATGATTGCTGGCATGTCTATCGGCTTGCCCCTTTAATGACGAAAGAGCATTTCAAGCCATGGTTTATGGAAAGGTTTATTGAACTTGAAATGGGTTTTAGTCTCGGCGCTCCGATTGATCAATTCTGGGTCCAATACTACCGACTGGAATATTACGATATGAATTGGTTTTACGGTCGTATGCTGGATACAGTTACGGTGATGCCCGGTAAAGGCGAGTTTTGTTCGTTTACAAAGGATGCTATCGACAGAAACAACTATGTGTTGATCGCCTGCGATCATTTTTATCTGAAGCAAACGCCGTATTATCTGAGAGAACATGTGATCCATGAGTTTTTGATATGCGGTTATGACAGCTTGCGCCGCGTATGGCACGTACTGATTCTGCTTAATGATAATTGGTCGATACTCGAGATTCCTTTTGAACAGCTGGAAACCAGCTTTGAGTTTGCCCTTAAGCAGGTTCGGGATGATCGCAAAGCTTATAGATGGCTGGGAAGATTTGAAATGCCTTATACTCTTATTCGTTTAAAATCACCATCTGCACAGCCTGTGCGCTTATACAAAATCTATGAATCGATAGAAAACAGTCTAGTTGGTGCAGAGAGGAAAATCAAGGAAAGAACACTGGCCGGAGGAGAACTCCAGTGTCTGGAATGGACTGGGATTTCTATTTATAAAGGGTTTGCCGAACTTGCCCGGACGATTCTTTACGAGCATCCATCCTTATTGATGGACAAGCATATCCTTCTCGGTATGAAAAAATTTGTTGAGAATAAAAGCGGTTTCTTGATTCGGCTTCGTTATTTGCAGAACCTAACTCTTATTGAGACGAACGATCGTTTGCTTGAACAAGCGGCTTTGGTAGTCGATTACCTGAACGAGGCCTACTTCTGGATGTCGAAATATAATTTTTCAGGCTTGAAACATCATCTGGATCGTATGATTGAGATGCTGCTTAGGGCAGAAGCTTTAGATGTCCAAGTGCTGCAAGAAGCGCTTGAAGTGGTGGGAATCGGACTGGATTCACAATTTGGGGAAACGGCAGGTTCATTATATGAGGGTTGAGGATTGCAAAATTGCAAAATGGGCGCAGGAGCTTGGTACTCCTCTTTATTTATACGACGAAGAAGTCCTACACGATCGTTACCATCAATTGAGGATGTCTTTACATCCATCCGTAGATATTGGACTTTCACTGAAAGCAAACAACAACATAAGTTTGGCTGCGCGGCTTCGCAGGTGGGGGAGCTGCGTTGAGGTTGCCTCTATGGGAGAACTGCATTTGGCGCGTTTGGCTGGATTTCCGCCGGAGCGGATCATTTTCTCCGGTCCGGGAAAGACGACAGAAGAGCTCGAAAATGCCTTGGAATACGGAATTTATTGCATCAATGCAGAATCGTTTGACGAGGTTGATCGGATCGCAGCGCTGGCAGCGGAGAGGAAGTTTACCGCCGGCATTGGAATTCGGATCAATCCCAATATGAGTATTGTGAATACGGCGATTCGAATGGGAGGCCTACCCAGACAGTTTGGGATTGATGAATCTTCGCTTACTGCAATGGTCAAGAAGCTTAAATGCATGCCTAACATTAGCTTCAAGGGTATTCATATATACTCAGGAACCCAAATTTTAGACAGCAATCAGATCATCAAAGCATTTAATTATACAATAAACCTTGCTAAGGAATTACAGATAGAGCACGGTTTGGACTTCGAGTTCATTGATCTGGGAGGAGGATTCGGAGTTCCCTACTTCTCACATGAGAAAGAATTGGACATTGAGCATGTCTGCAGAGAAACAAATAAATTGGTAGCGGAGTACCTCCAACATTCTCCCAAAACACGTTTTATGATTGAAACCGGACGGTTTCTGCTTGCAGAGTCAGGAGCTTATGTAGCGCGTGTGTTGTACGTAAAGGAATCTAAGGGCGAAAAGTTCCTCATCCTCGACGGCGGAATGCACCATCATGTCAGCTCAACCTTCAGAGGAAGGACTATGAGAAACAACTTTCCGGTCCGGCTCGTGAGAAGTAATGGTACCCCTGCACAAGGAAACCTGGAAAGAGTAAACCTTGTCGGACCTCTATGTACACCGGAGGATTGCTTGGCTAAGGATATCGAATTGCCAGAAGCTAACGCAGGGGATTATATTATGCTGTTGAAGTCAGGCGCGTACGGATTGTCTTATAGTCCCTTGCAATTTTTAGGCCATCCTACACCCCTAGAGGCATTAGTGGCTAATGGAAAACTTTCTGTCATCCGAGAGCGGGGGGATGTCTCAGATCTGCTTCGCCATCAATATTTACCGAAGGATATATAAGGGAGCGATATATTGTGGACGTGAAATTAGAAGAAAACATTACAGCAATTGTGGGCAGTTTGTTGAAAATTACTGAAGTCGTTGATCCAGATGCGGATCTTGCATCAATAGGCCTCGACTCTATGAGCGCTGTCGGCTTAGTTGTTGAATTGGAAGCGATATTTAATATTGCATTCGAAGATGAGGAACTATTATTGAAGCACTTTGACACGGTCAGAAAAATAGTTGCTAAGGTGGAAGAAAAGAGAGCGCTTGCAGAATGAAGTCGCCATTCAGCATATTTCGTTTTCACGAAGAGCAGAAGGATGTGCACTGGCTCTATAACATTAATCAGGAGCAGGAATGGAACGACAGCCGCGTGTTTCCATCTATGCAGGATCATAGTCAGATGGAGTTGGTCATTCAACAGGAGCAACAGATGATTTTCTTGTCGAGGCGCGACGACACCCTCTTGTTTCGCCATAATCCGGATGAACGTTTCATCTCATATCTGGAAGGGCACGGCATTGAGATTCCCGTGATTCGCCAAATCAGCGGCACCAGTTCACTACCTTGGTCTGACATGCGATATGGGAGAGAGTCGTTACTTGTTCCCTATATTGTAAATGAGGCTATCTGCGCGGAAGCATACCGTAATGATATTAGCATATATGGTTCCGATCCTTTGCTGGTCAAGCATATTAACGACAAATTCCAGACGAGGCGTTTAGCTGCAGAAATTGGTTTTAACTTGACTAAAGGGGATTTTTGTACAAGCGAGGAGGAATTAATTCAGAAATACCGCATGCTGCGAAAGCAAGGATTTGAGAAAACGGTATTGAAGGTCCCGTTCGGATCGTCTGGCAAAGGAATGCGGATCATCAAAGATGAAACCTCATTCACCCATATGCTCCAATTTATTGGAAGGCGCAGGAAAGATTTTGAGCTTTTGCTGGAAGGGTGGCATCCGATAAAAAGATCAATGAACTGCCAGCTTTTGATTGAAGCTGGACATGTCACATTACTGGGCATAACTGAGCAGAAAATAGATGAGTACGGTATTTATTTGGGGAGCGATTATGCACCAATCTACGAAAACGCTGTGCTGGAGAGCTATACTGACAGCATGCTGAAGCTGGGAAACCATCTGATGGAAATGGGTTATTCGGGCATTGCCGGTGTTGACTCCATCATAGACGATAAAGACGAACTCATTCCTGTAATCGAGATCAATGCAAGGTTCACCCAAGTGACGTACTTGTTGCCTCTGGTTTGGAGGCTTCGGCAACAGCATCGCTATATTATAAGTCGTTTCATCCGCGGGGAAAGCACGGTAACTTACGGGTTCGATGAGATTTGCGCAGCCATGACCCGAATTGCAAGCCGCGATTCCTTTCTGATTTACAATTTTTCCAAAACCGCTGATGCAAACAAAACCGTTTACCGCATTTTCTTTTTAGTATACGGTAATGACCTTGAAACGGTCGAACGGACAATGAACGGATTGGAGCGATTTTCGTTCTCTTAAGACTATACGGATATAGGAGAGAAAACCTTGGAGAAATGTTTACACGAGTTTTTTGAAGAGCAGGCGCTCAGAACGCCAGAGTCAGTCGCTTTAATTGATGAGGAACAAGAGCTTACCTATGGGGAATTAAACAATAGAGCCAATAAAGTTGCCGTTCTCCTTCGGGACAAAGGCATCGGGCCGGAAGACGTCGTTGCCATTTATATGGAGCGCTCCATAGAGGCGATTGTTTGTATCCTTGGCATACTGAAATCTGGAGGTGCTTATTTGCCCGTTGACAAGGCAATCCCGGAGGAAAGGGCAATCTTCATGATTCGGGATAGTGGTGCAAGTATTGTAATGGCGAATTTGTCTTCCAGTATAGTATTGAACCAGTTACGCGGAACGCTGGGAATTCTTATGACGGATTCAATCGATTGGTCCTCAGAAGAAATGCAGTCAAGGGTTTTATGCAAACCTGGAAATTTAGCATACGTTATTTATACGTCTGGGTCTACGGGGAAGCCGAAGGGCGTGATGATCGAGCATAGGGCTATTTCCAATACGATAGCCTGGAGAAAAGAATATTACAAGCTCAACGAATCAGATTACGTTCTTCAGTTTGCATCGCTATCTTTCGACAGCTCTGTGGAAGACCTATTCACGGGGCTGGCATCCGGAGCAGTCTTGGTTCTTCTCCGGCAGAGCATGAGGAACGATCTGCATTATGTCCGGAACGTATTGACAAGTCGCCAGATTACTCACTTGCTTGTGGTACCCAGCTTATACAAGGTACTGTTGGATGAATGCCCGGATGCTGTACAAAGCTTGAAGAAGGTGACAGTTGCAGGAGAAGGTTTTTCCAGGTCGCTTGTGAAGAAGCATTATCAAGTTGTGCCTCAAGCCGATCTATTCAATGAATACGGGCCTACGGAAAATAGCGTATGTACAACGGTATACAAATTTAGCGGTTCGGATAATGAAGTGAAAATAGGTCTTCCCATCCCTAACGTCGAGGTACATATCGTCACTGATACTATGGAACCTTGTCCTACAGGCTACGAAGGAGAACTCTTGGTGTCCGGAGCAGGCTTGGCCCGAGGTTATTTGCATCAGGCTGAACTGACAGCACAAAAATTTATCAGGCATCCGGCGTACCCAGGGAAAAGGCTTTATCGAACGGGTGATCTTGTGAATGTTGATATAGACGGCCAGCTTGTTTATCTGGGCCGAATCGATAGGCAGGTAAAGTTGAGAGGGCATCGGGTCGAATTAGGTGAAATTGAGTACCAACTAACACAAGTGAGTGGTGTGTACGATGCGGTGGCGAACCTCGTTCATATCCGGGAAAAACCCTCACTGTGTGTGTACTACGTTTCTGACGGGACTATTGATGAAGGGGCAATTCATTCGCATCTATCCAGTACATTACCCGAGTATATGGTCCCTGCATTTCTGATAAGGATCGAGCGGATCCCCCTAACATTCAATGGTAAAACGGACTTCGCTGCGCTCCCGAATCCCATTCAGCTAGCAGACAAAGACAATACAATGTACCTTGAAGCAGGTAGTCAGCCCGTTGCTAACCGAATTTTTGAAATTCTTAATGAAATACAGGATCAAGGCGCTGGATATTCAGAGCATACGGTAGGCAGGGGTGCCTTGGCCGAGTTAGGACTCGATTCGCTTGATTTCATGCGTCTTTTAGTCAGAGTCGAGACCGAGTTCGGACTTGAAATAGAAAGCGCAGATTGGGAAAAAATGAAATCCTCGACGGTAGGACAGTTTTCCGAGTATGTGGCCAATCGTAGTCTCGGTAGGGTGAACTTATGAAGACAGGGATGGGCAAGCTGCTGCGAAATCGATTTATGATTGGGATTTTGTTATCAATAACTTTTTTGCAGCTTGGGATTTGGGTCAGAAACTTTGCGGTTTTGATGTTTGTTATGGAGAAGACGAATGGAAGCGCATTAGCCGTATCCTTAATATCTGTTGCTGAATTTGCGCCTATATTTATTTTTTCCTTTATAGGAGGCGTATGGGCAGACCGATGGAAACCCAAAAAAACGATGGTCTGGTGCGATATAGGCAGTGCGATTTCGGTTGCGTTTGTTCTGCTGGCCTTGCTGCTTGGTACATGGAAGGTCATTTTTTTAGCAACGCTGGTCTCATCAATTTTGTCACAATTCTCTCAGCCATCGAGTATGAAATTGTTTAAGAAGCATGTGCCGGAGGATCAACTTCAATCTGGAATGTCCATGTTCCAGTCTGTGATTGCTGTCTTTACGTTACTCGGACCGGTACTGGGAACGCTATGTTATTATCAATTCGGCATATCGGTTTCTATCGGTCTGGTTTCAGTTTGTTTCCTTCTATCGGCTACGGTCTTATCTTTGCTGCCAGCAGACGTTAATATCGACAATATGAAACATTCGAATAGCATCAGGACTGAAATGGCTCAAGGCTTGCATTATATTAAGGATAGACAAATATTACTTATATTAGGAACGTGCTTTTGTTTTACCGGACTTGGCATCGGGTTTATCCAGCCTTTGGGCATCTTTCTCATTACGGATAGACTCGGATTGCCGAAGGAATATTTACAGTGGATGCTCTCTTTGAACGGTATGGGAATGATTCTCGGAGGAGCCTTAACGGTAGTGTTGAGCAAATTCATGCAGGCCCGCTCTCTACTTGCTGTCGGTTTGGCGGTCAATGCGCTGTGTATGGTGATTTCAGGTCTATCGACGTTTATGTGGCTTACACTCTTAGCTCAATTTTTCATAGGTATGGTTACACCTGGCTTTCAGGTAGCGGTTCAAACTTTGATATTGAAAAATACAGAGCAAGCTTATATCGGTCGAGTAAATGGCCTACTGTCTCCTCTCTTTATGGGTTCGATGCTGATAACGATGAGCATGTCAGGATGGCTTAAGGATCAGTTGTCAGTTATGGTGATGTACCTGTTAGCCGGTGCATTTTTTGGAGTTGGACTTTTGATTACTGCACCTTTGTTCCGGAAGACAACCTTGGCAGAGGCGAAAGGGATGAATATCCTCTAAGGTGTCCTCTACGAATATACAGTGAAGGGAATTTTGCGGATGGAAAACAAACAAGGATTAATCAGCCATTGGTCTTTTGACGAAGCAAGTGGAAAGGAAGCGTTAGATCACGTTACCGGAATCAGTGATAAGATTGAGTATGTGTTAAACGAAGCGCGCTATAACGATTCGCATGACCCTCAGAGGAGAAAAGGAATCAGCGGAAATGCGCTGATGTTTGACGGTTATTCCAATTGGATCGCTCGTCCGGCGGAGAAAATGGTTATCCTGCAGGACGCTCTTACCATAGAGGCATGGGTGGCGCCCCGTACTTATGAAAGAGGCATAGAATCAAGGCTTTCGCCCATCGTTAATCAACATGACCGCGAGAAGAATGAAGGGTTTATCTTGGGAATCTTACGTTATGGACAATGGTCTATGCAAGTAGGATTAAATAATGAATGGGTTGAGATTTGGGCGGATGGACATGAACTTCCCCTGAATCAATGGTCTCATATTGTTGCAACCTTTGACAGCAGGAATGCCGTGATGAAGCTATATCTGAATGGTGAAGAGGTAGCGACCAAATCAATTGTTGCTAACACCATAATTACACCATGCAACAGGGATTTAATGATTGCCAAGAATAACAAGGGCTTCCTATTAGGCGATACACCATATGTGCTCAACATGTACAGTGGCATGATTGACGAATTGAAAATGTACAATAGAGCTCTTGCGGCAGAGGAAGTGAGACAGTCTTACCAGGAATATGTGACTCCTTACGGAGGTGCGATTCCAGCGATTCCGTACGATGATATTAAACTGGACCGCTGCTTGCTTGCCAACGACAGGCACCGTCCGCAATACCATCTCAGTCCACCGCAGCATTGGATGAATGAGCCGCACGCACCTATCTATTTTAATGGGCAATATCATTTGTTCTATCAGCATGATCCGCATGGGCCATATTTGCATACTATCCATTGGGGACATTGGGTTAGCAATGACTTGGCGCATTGGCGGGATCTTCCATGGGCACTTGCTCCGGAGGAGAATGGCCTGGACCCAGATGGCGTTTGGTCTGGGAGTTCCGCTTATGACGAGAACGGTGTTCCGGCGCTGTTCTATACTGCCGGTGACGACAGCGCCACTCCGAACCAACGGGTAGGGCTGGCGCGAAGTACTTTTATAAAAGACGGTGATAACGATCTGGTCCGTTGGGAGAAACACCCCGTTCCTGTCATCGTTCAAGAGAAAGGACAGGGCTATTATGGCGACTTCCGAGATCCTTTCGTCTGGAAAGACGGAGACACTTGGTATTTGCTGATCGGTTCAGGCACCGACGGCCAGGGTGGATCGCTACTCGCTTATACGTCAAAGGACATGATTCAATGGAAGTACAAAGGCCCCTTTTATATAAGCGATCCTAAGAAATACCCATTTCTCGGTAGTATGTGGGAATTGCCTGTATTTCTTCCGCTTGGTCAGGACAAAACTGGAATAGAAAAACATATTTTGCTTATTAGCCCTCTGGGACCTGAAGCAGACGTTGAAGTTTTTTACTGGATAGGTACTTTCAATAAAGTTGCCATGCGATTTACTCCAGATCATGAAGAACCGCAGTTGATCGATCTGGGTGATTTCCATTTCACGGGTCCTAGCGGTATGGTTGATCCAAAGACGGGACGTAAGCTCATATTTACCATTGCCCAGGGAGTCAGAACTTCAGAGATTAATTATTATTCCGGATATGCCCACAATGCAGGAATCCCCCTTAGCATCTTCCTTCGCGAGGACGGGCGGCTTGGAATAATGCCTATCGAAGAACTGGAACTGCTTCGCAGAAGACAACTCATATTAATTGAAGATAAACCATTAGACGAAGCCAATAATCTATTAAAAGATATCAAAGGCGATATGCTGGAGATACGGGTAGAATTAGAGGCGGGAACGTGCACACAGTTGGGAATAAAACTTCGCCGCTCCCCCGGTGGTGAAGAAGAAACGTTACTCTATTATGACAGGAAGGAAGCGGCTTTGATCGTGGACAGAAACAAATCATCGCTTGACCCATTGGCTGATTGGGATAGAGGTGTTCAAGGCGGAACTCTGGAGCTGGACGGCGAGAATCTGAAGCTGCAAATTTATTTGGACCGTTCTATGGTAGAGGCTTACGCCAACGAATTGAAAAGCTTGACGACTCGCGTTTATCCGAGCCGTAAGGATGCTCTTGGTATACAGATCTGGGGCGCCGGTACCCTAACGGTAAAATCGCTGGAGGTCTGGGAAATGAAACCTGCGTTTGAGAGCTAGACACTTTAAGGGCTGAATTTTACAAGCTTACAACAATCCTAGAATAGAAACTGCGGCAGCAAGGGGCAAGAAAATACAGTTTGATTTATTTCTCTTACAGTAGACAGTTGAAATATATCTGCTACTGTAAGGGGACTTTTTCAAGACTTATCGAAAAATCACTCGAGGGTCATAATATTTGACAAAACCTTGTAGTGAAAATATATTATATAGTAAGTAATCGTTTACTTCAATGACGCTAAGGAATTACGATTGAAGTATCGGGATGCTTAATGCGAAATAAGATAGGTGTAATTCAGATGACTGAGAAAAAGAATGTCAGCATTAAAGATGTAGCTCTCAGGGCTAATGTATCAACGGCTACGGTTTCACACGTCATTAACGGGACACGCTTTGTGTCCAATGAGACGAAACAAAAGGTGCATTTTGCAATGAATGAGTTGAACTTCCGAATCAATTCGGTAGCTCGATCATTACGCAGCCGCAGGTCGTATATTATCGCATTTCTTGCTCCACTCCTTGCTTCTGAAACTTCAAATTTTTATTTCATGTCCGTAGCAGCCGGAGTTCAAAGCGTATTGAAACAAAGGGGCTATCATCTTATCTTGAGTGATTCCAGTGACAATATTGAAGTGGAAGACAAAGAGATCGGTATGTTTGATTCACAAATGATTGACGGACTGATTCTAGCTCCAGCCAGTAGAGAATGCGATTACGAAAAATTGTTTGGTGATTATCCTGTAGTTTATATTGATAGGGTCCCTGATCATTGTGAAAGAGATTCCGTACTTATTGACAACAAGATTGCAAGTATGAACGCAATACAAAAGATTCTAGACAAAGGGCACCAAAGAATTGCCTTTTTATCCGGTCCACTTTCAGTAACGACAACGATTGAACGGTATGAAGGTTATTCTGAAACACTAATAAACGCAGGTCTGGAACTGGATGATTCATTGATTTGTTTTGACGATGTGAGTTTTGAGAATGGGTATAGCAAGGTGGGGGATTTGTTAGAGAAGAATCCAACAGCAATTTTTATAACGGATAATGTGATGGCAATGGGAGCAATGGCGTATTTGCAAGAACATTCAATTCGTATACCGGACGAGTTGGCCGTTGTTGGATTCGATGATGTTCAATGGACCAAAGTCACTCATCCTCCGTTAACCGTTATTCAACAACCGTCATTTCAACTTGGTGTGAAAACAGCTGAGGTCATACTGCAGAGAATTGAAGATGACACTTTAGTAAAGAAAGAACATCGCTTAAAAGCGAATTTAATAGTCAGACAATCGCTCTGACTTTTTTTATAAGTTAAGTAAACGATTACGTAACGATTTCTTTATTTCTAATATTTTGTAAGCGGTATCATTATATTTATTTGCTTGAATCCAAGCTGAGAGGTGGTGATGCCTGCCGCATTGTATTTATAGATTTACAGTGCCTTAAGGGAGGGGATTCAAAGTATATTACCAAGTAGGAAGAAGAATGAAATGAAAAAATAAGGAGGTAATTATGTGGGGAAAAAAGTAAAATCAATTAGGATATTGGTTATTGTGCTTGCTGCTTTGTTAATGATGCCATATGGGATCACTATACCAAAAGCCGAAGCTGCAACTTCTAAAATTGCAGAATGGAGCTTTAATGAAGGAAGCGGGAAAACGACAAAAGAAAACATCAGCAATTCAAATGATTCTATTAATTATATTTTCAATAATGCAGTTTACAAACCTTCCAATGACCCGTTATGGCGTAATGACGGGATATCTGACAAAGCCCTGCTATTTGACGGGTACTCGAATTGGGTGACACACTCACCGATCACCACTCCTTCTCAGAGTATGACGATTGAAGCCTGGGTTGCTCCCAGAGCCTATGAATGGGGTGACAATGGTACTCTCTCAGCAATCGTTAATCAGCACGATAAACCAGGTAAACAAGGTTTTGTCCTTGGAATGTTCCGGCATGGAACCTGGTCTTTTCAAATTGGCTCGGGTGGGCAATGGTATGAGGTTTGGTCTTATGAACCTCTACCCAGATATGAATGGTCTCATCTCGTAGCTACTGTTGACGGAGCTGCGGGTACTATGAAGTTGTTCCTTAACGGTCGTCAAGTGGGTAAGAGCAGTATTCCTGCAAATTCCACAATCACATCGTCAGGGAATCAGCTATTCATCGGAAAAAACAACCAAAGCACTCAACTTGCTGTATTTCCTTTGCATATGTTTAACGGACTCATTGATGAAGTGAAAATATACAACGGAGCCTTTACAAATGCTGAAGCGGAAAACTCCTATCAGAGCTACATGTCAGCCCTTGGAGGAAACCTGCCGACACCAAATCTTAGTTTTGACAGAAATGTCTACGATGGAGACCGCTATCGCCCTATTTATCATGCTATTGCACCAGGGCATTGGATGAATGAACCCCACGCACCGCTATATTATAATGGACAATACCATTTATTCTATCAGAATAACCAGCATGGACCCTATTGGCATAATATACAGTGGGGCCACTGGGTCAGCGAAGACATGGTACACTGGAGAAACTTGCAGCCTGCCTTGTCACCTGAATTGTTCCAGGTAGATCCCGATGGTGACTGGAGTGGAAGCGCAGTTATTGATGATGCAGGGAATCCTACTCTTTTCTTCACTGCCGGCAATGATTCAAGAGCGTACCTTAACAGCAACCAGAACGTAGGAGTTGCCCGTAGTACGGTTCAGACGGATGGCGATAACGATTTGAAGAAATGGGTAAAAGAGCCGAAGCTGGCTGTTGCCCAGCAATACGGGAAATTCGGAGAATTCAGAGACCCGTATGTGTTCAAAGAGGGTTCAACCTGGTTTATGCTGGTAGGAACGGGTTATGATGGGCAGGGTGGATCTGCAGCAGTCTATTCCACAACAGACTCTAATCTGATGAATTGGACCTATCGCGGCCCAATCTATCAAACCAATCCGTCAACATATCCGGAGTTAGGCGGCGTATGGGAAATGCCGGTTATGATGTCTCTGGGAAACGGCAAGCATTTATTGGCTATTAGCCCGGTCGGAAGCGGAGCGAATGTGGAGGTGTATTATTGGATTGGTACTTGGAATGCTTCTACGGCGAAGTTCACACCTGATGATCCCAAGCCTCAATTAATGGATTTTGGAGATTTTCATTTTACAGGTCCAAGCGGTTTTAAAGATCCGCAGTCAGGACGTAATATTATGTTCACCATTGCTCAAGGGGAAAGGAACTCTCAGGAAGAGTCCGATGCAGGTTGGGCACATAATGCCGGTCTGCCTGTAGAACTTTCGCTTCGCCCGGATGGAAAATTGGGGATTAATCCCATCCCCGAGCTGCAGTCCTTAAGAGGCCAGCAACTTGTAAATATTACAACAGATACGAGTTTTGCTTCAGCCAATGCTGCCCTTTCTTCCATTCAAAGCGATACGGTGGAGATTGAAATGGAATTGAGCCGCGGTTCTGCTGATAGTGTAGGAATCAAAGTTCGAAAATCTCCTAACAACGAAGAAGAGACATTAATTTATTACAAAAACAGTACTAAAGAATATGGTGTCGACCGAACAAAGACGATTGCCGGTCAAAATAAGGGTATCCAAAAAGGTACTATAGATATCGGCAGTGAGAATGTCAAACTACACGTATATTTGGATAAATCCATGGTTGAATCTTACTTGAATGGACTTAAATCTATTACTACGCGTACTTATTCTACCAGAGCGGATGCCAAAGGTCTTCAATTGTGGGGAGATGCAAACACCAGCTCAATCGTTGTTAAGTCACTTAAGGTTTGGGCAATGAATTCTGCATATAACCCAGTGGCAGTCAGTGGTGTGAGCTTGAGTCCTGCAAATCTGGAGGTAGCCGTAGGCGGCAAAAAAACGCTTAATGCTACAATTGCACCGGCAAACGCTACGAACAAAGATGTAATATGGACTTCCAGCAACACCTCAGTCGCGCCGGTAGTTAACGGAGTGGTTACTGGTAAATCCGTCGGGACTGCAACCATTACGGCCCAAACAAGAGACGGCGCCAAAACAGCTTCACGCTTAGTTACTGTTATTGCGGCGCCAGCTGGGAAAATTTCAAACAGCGGCTTTGAAAACGGTAACTTAGAGGGTTGGATCATAGAAAGCGGTACAGCCTTTACTAATGCGGGGGTTACAAATGCAGCGGTATTCGGAAACAACCAACCGTATAATCATGAGGGTAATTACCACCTATCCGGGCAATTAAGCGGTGGGAATGCTGCCACCGGAGTATTAAAGTCTAAGGAGTTTACACTCGGAGGCAACGGCCAGGTTAGCTTCCTGATCGGTGGAGGGTCTGATATTGATAAATTATATGTGTCCTTTGTACGTGCTTCAGACGGGAAAGAGCTCTTCAGGTCAAGCGGACCGGGAAGCTATTGGAACTGGCCGAGCACCAAGGGCGTTACGGAAGGGTACACCAAGAGATACTGGGATGCTACCCAATATATAGGTACATCCATGTATATCAAAATAGTCGATGAACGAACGGATGAGTGGGGCCATATTAATATTGATGATTTTAATGTCCCGGTTCAAGGTGGAACTGTTGATGCAGAAGCACCGACAGCACCTAAGAACCTTGCAGCGACCGGGACCACATCGAATTCCATATCCCTTAGCTGGACGGCATCCACAGATAACGTGGGGGTAACCGGCTACGTAATTTATCGGAATGGAGTTCAGGCAGGGACGAGTACGACAGCCGCTTTTACAGATAGCGGGCTGGAAGCAGCTACGGCTTATCTCTATACGGTCAAAGCAAAGGATGAGGCGGGAAATCTCTCCGCAGCAAGCAACAGCGTGACAGCAACCACCCAGGCTGCGGTGGTAACTGGCAGTTTGACAAACCATGACTTTGAGAGCGGTAACCTTAACGGCTGGACAATTGTAAGTGGTAATGCGTTCAGCGATGCGGATGTTGCGGAGGATACGAGCTGGGGATGGGGAGGACCGTTTAATCAAAGTGGCAAGTACCATCTTTGGGGGTTCAAGGATGGGGGAGATTCTCAGGTAGGTGTACTGAAGTCTGCTACATTTACCCTCGGTGGCAGCGGATCTATCGATTTTCTGATCGGCGGAGGGAATGATATCAATCATTTATATGTCGCTTTGGTTCAGGCATCGGACGGCACTGAACTGATAAAAGCGACAGGCAACAGCAATGAGGCTTACAGTCGTATTACTTGGAATGCAGCTGCTTATATTGGAAAGGAATGCTATATCAAGATTGTCGACAGTGCTACTGGAGGTTTCGGCCATATCAATGTGGACGATGTGAACGTTCCGGTCAGCAGTGGAGCTGCTGACACCGAAGCTCCGGCAGCTCCGATGAATCTGGCAGCAACCGGCACAACTAAGGATTCTGTATCCCTGGGGTGGACGATTTCAACAGATAATATAGGAGTAACTGGATACTTGGTTTACCGGAATGGAGTACAGGTAGCTACTAGTACAACAGCAACCTATACAGATAGCGGACTGACAACCAATACACCCTATGTCTATACTGTCAAAGCAAAGGATGCTGCGGGAAATATCTCGGCAGCAAGCAACAGTGTCACAGCAACCACCCAAGCTGCACAGGAGACTGGCAGTTTGACTAACCACGACTTTGAGGGCGGAAATCTGAGCGGATGGATTATTGTAAGTGGTAATGCGTTCAGTGATGCGGATGTTGCAGCGGATACGAGCTGGGGATGGGGAGGGCCCTTTAATCAAAGCGGTGCGTATCATCTCTGGGGGTTTAAGGATGGCGGTGATTCTCTGGTAGGGGTGCTGAAATCTGTGTCATTTACCCTTGGCGGTAATGGAACGATTGATTTTCTGATCGGCGGAGGGAACGATATCAATAATTTATACATTGCTTTGGTCCGGGCGTCGGATGGCACTGAGCTGCTAAAAGCGACAGGCAATAGCGATGAGGCTTATAGCCGCATTACTTGGGAGGCTGCTTCTTTTGTAGGGACTGATTGCTATATTAAAATTGTCGACAATGCTACTGGAGGTTTCGGCCATATTAATGTGGATGATGTGAACGTGCCGGTACTTGTGAATTAGAATTAAAAAAGCAGCTCATGGGTTAATTTCTATGCAACGATAAACTACTAGAGTTTTTAACGTGTAAGGGTGTTCCATAAGCAGATATATTAAACAGAACACATCTTCGGTTATTGGAGATGTGTTCTGTTCTGTATGAAGTTCACCAAATTGGAAACGTTTCAAAATAAATATTGAAACGTTTCCAATTTGGTGCTATTATAATTTTCATAGAGAGTTTGGGGGTGTTAAATGACAAGTATTAAAGATGTAGCTAACTTAGCCGGCGTTGCTGTAGGTACCGTGTCCAGAGTCATTAATAACTCCGGCGCTGTAAAACCCAAGACACGTAAAAAAGTAGAGGAAGCCATACAAGAACTGAATTATTTTCCTAATGAAGTGGCCCGGAATTTCAAGATGCAAAAATCCAAGATGGTAGCGTTGCTGCTCCCGAGCATCTGGAACCCATTCTTCTCAGAATTGGCTTATTACATTGAGGATGAACTGGACCGGGAAGGCTTCAAGCTTATGCTGTGCAACAGCGGTGGCAAACCTGAGAAGGAGCTGTATTATCTGGATATGCTCCGGCAGAACAAAGTGGCTGGTATTGTTGGCATAACTTATAACGATATCGAGAATAATGTCAGCAATGACATTCCTATTGTGAGCATTGACCGGCACTTCAACAAGAAGATCACCTGTGTAACATCGGATAATTATGAAGGTGGCCGATTGGCGTTAAGGGAGCTTGTGAAAGCGGGAGCCCGGAAACCGGCTTTTATGGGAAGTGTCACTTCCGTATTCAGCGAAACCATGAACCGGAGGCAAGGATTCATTCATGAGGCTGAGGCTTTAGGAATCGATTATGTAATCTACGAAAAGCCGGATCCCATCGTGGATAAGAATGCCTATATTAACGAGTTCATCAACAAGCATGGCGATGTTGATGGCATTTTTGCCATTACTGATATGTTGGCTGCCCACTATATAGACAGCGCACGCAGGCAGGGGATTCGTATTCCAGAAGATGTGAAGGTTATCGGTTATGACGGGATTCAGGATAATCCCTATTTTCATCCGATCTTATCAACGATCCGGCAGCCGGTAGAAGAGATGGCACGGATGACAATCAGACTTCTCTATAACAAGATTGAAGGCTTACCTTTAGAAAGCCAAGTGTATCGCATACCTGTTATATTCAAGCAAGGAGAAACAACATGATCCATGAGGATCGGAAAACTTCAGCGCATCCTGTGTAATTATCTACAAACTGATGTTTTTCAAGATAAATTGGAAACGTTTCAAAACGACAATGTAAATTTTATTTAAGATTAGACAACGAATAACATCACACATCCGGTTAATCCGGGCTACAGGTCTTCCAAACGATGTTTTTCAAGATAAATTGGAAACGTTTCAAATATGATTACTTTTTTTGAAAGGGAGAATAATCGTGAATTCTACAACCAGCGGGGTGGATCATTCCATCATCAAACCAAAACGCAAAACATGGAGCAGGTTCAAACGAGACTACGAACTGTATCTGTTTTTATTGCCGATCATTATTCTTTACCTCGTTTTTAAGTATTATCCGATGTACGGGGTGCAAATTGCTTTTAAGGACTTCTCACCAAGTCAAGGGATCTGGGGTAGTGAATGGGTAGGCTTTCAGCACTTTAAAGATTTTTTCAATTCCTATAACTTCTGGACTATCATCACGAATACGCTCTCACTTAGTTTCCTTTCGTTGTTGTTTGGTTTCCCGGCTCCAATCATCATCGCCATTATGCTGAATCAGATGCTGGGTAAGACATACAAGAAATTTGTACAGACCGTGATTTATGCTCCGCACTTTATATCTACCGTTGTGCTGGTCGGTATGCTAAATGTTTTTCTGTCTCCAAATAGTGGGATTGTAAATCACTTCATCACCTGGCTCGGTGGAGATCCCATTCTGTTTATGGCCGATGCAGGCTGGTTCCGTCCTCTGTATATTTTATCTGGGATATGGCAGGAGACAGGCTTCGCCACCATTATTTACCTTGCTGCCCTGGCCGGTGTTAATCCTGAACTTCATGAGGCGGCCATTGTGGATGGAGCGAGCAAATGGAAGCGCGTTTGGTATGTGGATATCCCAAGCATTTTACCGACAATTGTTATCCTGCTGATCCTGGCACTAGGCAATATAATGAGCATCGGTTTTGAGAAAGCGTTCTTGATGCAGAGTGATTTAAATTATGCCACTTCCAATATCATTCCTACCTATGTGTATGAAATGGGGATTCAGAAGGCTCAATATAGCTTTTCTACAGCGGTCGGCCTGTTCAATTCCCTTATTAATATTATTCTGATCTTCACAGTTAACAGGATTGCCAAAAAAATGACAGAAACCAGTTTGTGGTAAGGGGGAGTTTAGTTTGAACCAATTAACAAAGAGAAAGAGCAGTGGGGATGTATGGTTTGACATTATCAACTACATTTTGTTGACCATCATTATGTTGCTTATATTATACCCGTTGTATTTTGTTCTGGTAGCATCATTCAGTGACCCCAATTATATCTACTCAGGTGAGGTCTGGCTGTTCCCGAAAGGCTTTACTCTGGATGGTTATGAGCGAATCTTCAGTGATTCCTCCATATGGATCGGATATGGGAATTCAATACTTTATGCAACAGTGGGAACGTTAATTGGAGTAGCTGTGACGGTATTCGCTGCTTATCCGTTAGCTCGTAAGGATCTGGCTGGAAAATCTATAATTATGTGGTTTTTGCTGGTCACGATGTTCTTTAGCGGGGGGCTAATCCCAACCTACTTGCTGATCAAGGATCTTCACATGCTGAATTCGATGTGGGCACTGGTCATTCCCGGGGCTGGCGGAGTATTCAACGTCATCATCGTAAGAACCTTCTTTCAGTCCTCCATACCAGATGAGATGTGGGAAGCGGCTTCCATTGACGGATGCTCCAACACCAGATTTTTCTGGAGTATCGTACTGCCTTTATCCAAATCCATTCTAGCAGTAATGGTGCTGTACCATGTGGTCGGATTCTGGAACGGATTCTTCGACGCATTGATTTACCTGAATGATGGGAACAAATATCCATTACAATTAGTGCTTCGCAACATCCTTGTTCAGAATCAGGTCAGTTCGGGCATGATGATCGATGTGGAATCTTATGCAGCCAAGATGCGCGTTACAGAACTGATTAAATACGGTGTCATCATGGTATCCAGTCTGCCGTTGCTGATTTTGTATCCGTTCCTGCAGAAGTACTTTGTTAAAGGCGTGATGATCGGCTCAATTAAGGGATGATACTAGGCAGGGTCTTGAAAGGGGGGATGTCCGAAATCGGATGAAACTGAAAACATTATATGATTTTCGCTTGTAAACAAAATAAGGGGAGGTTATGTACTAATGAAATCTGTATTCAAAGGTGCGGGAATTGTAATGTTGGCTGGTGCGTTCGCAATAAGCGGATGCTCAGGAAATGGTAACGGGGCAAACAATCAAGCAGGTAATAATCAGAATCAGGAGACGAATTTCAATCAAACGGGTCTTCCGATTGTTAACAAAACAGTGTCTTTAAGGATGGTGTCTCCGAAAGCCTCATTGGCACCGGAGTTCTCAGAAATGGAAATTTTTAAACGTCTGGAAAAGGAAACTAACGTTAAAATTAACTGGGAAAATATTCCTGACACGGATTATACAGAAAAGAAAAATCTGCTGCTCGCGAGCGGTGATTTACCAGATGCCTTTTATACAGCCGGTTTCACTGATTACGAGTTAATTAATTATGGTAAAGATGGAACGCTTATTCCGCTTGAGGATTTAATTGATCAGTATGCGCCTAATTTGAAAGCGCTTCTGGAACGACGCCCTGATATCAAATCCTCGATTACAGCACCAGATGGACATATCTATGGGCTGCCATCCTTTGAAGAGAATAACCTGGGGACCAATCCATTCTTCCACGTCATCAATAAAGCATGGCTTGATAAGCTGGGACTGAAGGTACCACAGACATTGGATGAATATACAGAAGCTCTGCTGGCCTTCAAAACACAGGATCCGAATGGTAATGGGAAGCAGGATGAAATTCCGCTAAGCTTCAGACACATGCAGTGGTGCTCGGATATTGCCGGATTGTTCGCCGCTTTCGGACTTCCTGATAACCTGGAGCATCGGATTGTCCGTGACGGCAAGGTAATTTTCACAGCTACACAGCCTGAATACAAGGAAGCACTGAATTATTTCCATGAAAAATGGTATAAACAGGGACTGATCGATCCTGAGTCCTTCACTCAGGATGATGCACAGTATCTGGCCAAAGGTAAAACAACGGATGAAACGCTGGGATCTTATGTCTGGTGGGAAGTTGAAGAAGTTGTCGGAACCGAGCGGGCCAAGGATTATGTTTTACTGTCCCCGTTGAAAGGACCGAATGGTGATCAAAGTATTGGTCGTTCCAATGGCGGAGGCCCGGGACGCGGATCTTTTGTAATCACTAAAGCGAACAGCAATCCCGAAATCACTATGCGTTGGGTAGATCAGCAATTTGAGCCCTACATGACTGCTCAAATTCACTGGGGCCCACTGGATGTCGTCTACAAGAAGGATGAAACCGGGAAATTGGTGAACTTGCCACTTCCTGAAGGAACCTCTGCAGGTGAATTCCGTCAACAAGTTGCTCCTGGATCGGGCGCACCTGGTGTCATTACATTTGATGAATTCGGAAAAATTGTAGATATGGAGCCTCGTGCTCAGCAGCGTGCTAAGGATTTGGAGCAATACTACAATCCTTATATGGAAAAGGAAAACTATCCGAGTATCTTCTTTGAGACAGAGGAATTGGATAAAATCAATAAAATTGAGCCTGAACTGATTAAGTATGTAAATACCCAAAGAGGAAGATTCATTGTGGACGGCGGTGCGGATGAGGCTTGGGACAACTATCTTAAGACGCTGGACAAGATGGGCCTGAATGAACTTATGGAGATCTATCAAAAGGGATTGGATCGTTATAATGCAAATCTAAAAAAATAAATATATAGAAGTTAGGTGGGGAGAAACTGTGCTTGATGTTATCGCTATAGGCGAAGTATTGATAGATTTTACACCAGCAGGCCGTTCAACTGGGGGAAAAGAACAGTTTGAATGCAACCCAGGAGGCGCTCCGGCTAACGTAGCTGCAGCATTGTCCCGCCTGGGCGCCAAGTCGGCACTGATCAGCAAAGTTGGGGAAGATCAATTCGGTTCATTACTGTATAGCACGCTGCTTGACAATGGTGTTGATGTAGCCGGCGTTTCAGTTACGAATGAAGCAAGTACAACGCTGGCTTTTGTACATCTGGATGACCAAGGTGACAGATCCTTCAGTTTCTTCCGGAAACCGGGAGCAGACACCTTTCTGCGCTCGGAGGATATCCCATTAGAAAGGATCAAAGCCTGTCAGGCGCTACATTTTGGTTCGTTGTCCATGACCCATGAACCTGCCCGTACGGCAACCCGAACGGCAGTCCGCAAGGCCAAGGAAGCTGGGGTGCTGCTCTCATTCGATCCGAATATCCGGTTTGCATTATGGGAGAGTAAGGAGGAAGCCAGACAGAATATTCTTTGGGGTATGAATTATGCCGATATCCTGAAAATCTCGGAAGAAGAGCTTGCTTTTGTAACAGGCAACAGCGATCTTGAAAAAGGCGCACAAGAGCTCCAGCAGCAATATGACATCGGACTCCTCGTCGTCACTTTAGCGGAAAAGGGCTGCTATTACCGGTTGGCTAGTCTGGATGGTTATGTGCCGGGCTTTAAGGTAAAGGCTATCGATACGACTGGAGCAGGCGATGCTTTTCTAGGCTGTTTGTTATACAGACTTCTGGAGAGCGGAAGTTCTCTGCAGGATCTGACCAGCCAACAAATCACCAGCATGCTGACTTTTGCTAATGCCGGCGGAGCGTTAGTTACAACACGGAAAGGGGCTCTTGGGTCTATGCCTACGACAGAAGAAATTAACCAGATGATAGAGTCCAGTAAAGAGAGTAATGCCGATCGCTTCAGACCGGGCTTTCATTTCTCACCTCCTTCCAATTGGGCGAATGATCCAAACGGATTAGTCTACTTTGAGGGAAGCTATCATCTATTCTATCAATATCATCCTTACAGTAGTAAATGGGGACCCATGCACTGGGGGCATGCTATTAGTGAAGACCTGGTTCACTGGGTACACGCACCTGTGGCTCTATTCCCGGATGAGCATGGGGCCATATTTTCTGGCTGCTGTGTAGTGGATTGGAATAATAGCAGCGGTTTATTCGAAGATTCGCACGGACTCGTTGCCATCTTTACCCATGCAGATACCCATCCGGAGACGGGGCAGCCGCGCCAGCGGCAGAGCCTGGCTTACAGCAGTGATAAAGGAGTAACCTGGGAGAAATACGCGGGTAATCCAGTGCTTTCCGAGGAGGGGATAGTGGACTTCCGGGACCCTAAGGTGTTCTGGCATCCGCAAAGTAAGCGGTGGATTATGGTGATTGTCGCTGGAGATCATGCCCTGTTCTACGCATCCGAGAATTTACGTGAATGGTCGCTGACTGGTGAATTCGGCAGAGAAGAAGGGTCACATGACGGTGTCTGGGAATGCCCTGACTTGTTTCAATTACCGGTGGATGATACCGGGCGTTCGAAATGGGTGCTGATCATCAGCATCGGAGATAATCCCAATTGTCCAGAAGGATCGCGTACGCAATATTTTATTGGAGAGTTCGATGGAAAGACGTTCATCAATGACAATCCTGCAGATCATATACTGTGGTTGGACTATGGAAGAGATAATTATGCGGGAGTTACCTGGTCCGATATTCCGGAGCAGGATGGACGCCGCGTAATCATCGGATGGATGAGTAACTGGAAATATGCTAACGAGACACCTACCGGCTCCTGGAGAGGGGCAATGACTTTGCCCCGCACCTTGTCCTTGACCAGTAAGGATGGAAGTATCGTGCTGTGCCAAATGCCTGTCCGGGAAATAGAACAGCTGCGTAATGAATCAATGAGCTGGAACAATGTCACGGTTACGTCGGAGACTCCTTTTATACAGCAGATGAAGAGTGAACTGATAGAGATTGAAGTAGAGATTAATATCCAATCCGGGAATGAGGTATCTATCCATCTGCAATCTGGCGGACAGAGCGGAATTATAATCGGATATGATCCTGCTAAGGAATGGCTGTTCACCGACCGTTCCAAAAGCGGTCAGACTGATTTCCACCCGGCATTCGCAAGCCGTCACGGTGCCAGCTTGGCCGCTACGAATGGGAAGCTTAATCTGCACATCTGGCTGGATCGTAATGCAGTTGAAGTTTATGCGGATAATGGCCTGGTGGTGCTGACCGATCAGATTTTCCCGGACGCTCCAATTGAGAATATTCAGGTAAGCACAGGAGCAGGACAAGTTGTCCTGAATTCGCTTCAAATCCATACGCTGAAGTCCATTCAAATTCCGAGTGTTAGAACACGGCAGACTTCAGGGAGGAATGAGGCATGAGCAGCCAAGCTGGCAACCGGGGACTAATGAGGTATTGGGCCTTTGATGAGGGAACCGGAGCAAGTGCTCTGGAGAGCGTAACCGGAACTCTGCATGATGTACACTACGTATTTAACAATGCGGAGTTTACCGACCCTTGTACTCCGCCGTGGAGACAGGGAGTGTTGGGAAATGGCCTCTTCTTCGATGGTTACTCAACATATATCGCCCATCCTGTCCACGGGGAAGAGCATAACGGAGAGCCGGAATTTCTATCAGCTCTCAGCATTGGGGTTTGGGTTGCCCCGCGGACGTATGAATGGGGATATGAAAGCAAGCTCGCAGCTATCGTGAACCAGCACAATATGGATACTAAACAGGGCTTCCTGCTTGGCATGTTCCGTCACGGCTCCTGGTCCTTCCAAATCGGACTTGAGGGAGGAGAGTGGGCAGAGATCTGGTCTCCGGACGGCTGTGAATTGCCGAAGAATGAGTGGTCTTATCTAAATGCTGTATTCAATGGCGACGATGGGGAAATGAAGCTGTTTCTCAACGGTAGAGTAATCGCTTCGTCTGCTGTGCCCCGCGGTTCCCGTATAGCCGCAGCGGACACGGATCTGCTTATTGGCAAGAACAATCACAGCAGTAAGCTTATCGAAGTGTTCAACCTTCATATGTTCGGCGGGATCATGGATGAGTTGAAGATTTATAACCGGGCCTTGAGCAATGAGGAGGCTGCCGCTTCTTATCAGGAAGTGTTGGATTCCGCACATGGAGGCGTCCGGCCGCAGTTGAACTATGAAGACATCAAGCTGGATCGTACACCTCTGCTGACGGACCGGCACAGACCGCAGTATCATGTCAGCCCGCCGGCCCATTGGATGAACGAGCCTCATGCGCCAATATATTTTGAAGGGCAGTATCATTTGTTCTATCAGCACAACCCGCAAGGACCGTACTTTCACCATATCCATTGGGGACATTGGGTAAGTGAAGATCTGGTACATTGGCGTGATCTTCCCGTGGCCCTGTCACCAGAGAAGGATCAGCTTGCACCGGACGGAATCTGGTCGGGAAGCGCGGCCTATGACGCGGACGGACTTCCTGCCTTGTTCTTTACAGCAGGTAATGACAGTGCTTCGCCGAATCAGAGTGTGGCGCTTGCCCGTAGCACTTACCCGCAGGATGGAGACCCGGAGCTGATAACGTGGATTAAACATCCGGAGCCGCTTATCGTTCAGAAGCAGGGAATGGGCGCATTCGGGGACTTCCGTGATCCGTTCGTATGGAAGGATGAAGAGGGCTGGTATGCCCTGGTCGGGTCGGGAATTGAAGGTGAAGGCGGGGCAGCGCTGGCATTTGCCTCAGAGGATATGCTGAATTGGACATACAAGGGCCCATTCTTTGAAGCGGATATTCAGAAGTTTCCTTATCTCGGGCCCATCTGGGAGCTTCCTGTACTACTTCCCTTAGGCACTGACAAGCAGGGGGACAACAAGCATCTACTGCTGGTTAGTCCTGTGGGAAAAGGTGCCGATGTTGAGGTCTTCTATTGGATCGGGCAGCTTGATCAGGATAAGCTTTCCTTTATCCCGGATCAGGAAGAACCGCAATTGATAGATGTCGGTGATTTTCATTTCACCGGTCCGAGCGGTATGGTGGATCCGAAGACCGGCCGGAATATTGTCTTTACAATTGCTCAGGGCGACCGTACATCCGAAATGGAATACAAATCGGGTTGGGCGCATAACGGAGGTTTGCCATTAAGCGTGTATTTAAGAGATGACGGGCGATTGGGCATCGAGCCGATTCAGGAGCTGCAATCGCTGCGGGGCGAGAAACGGTTATCGATCTGGGACAAGTCATTGGCTGAAGCTAATGTCCTGCTGGGGGATGTACAAGGCGACATGCTTGAGATTCAACTGGAATTGGAACCGGGCAATGCCGGACAACTCGGAATCAAGGTCCGGTGTACACCGGATGGAGAAGAAGAAACCCTGCTGTATTACGATTTCAATGAAGCTAAGCTCCTGGTCGACCGCACGAAAACAACACTGCATCCGGGTGAAAAGTGTAGGGGGATTCAAGGGGGCAAGCTGGAATTGTTAGGAGAGAATCTAAAGCTGCATATCTATGTGGACCGCTCCATGGTCGAAGCCTATGCCAACGGGTTGAAAAGCCTGACGACCCGGGTATATCCAAGCCGCAAGGATGCATTAGGGCTTGAGCTCTGGGGAGACGGTAAGCCATTGGTGAAGTCTATGGAAATATGGGATATGCAATCTATATGGTAACGTGAGCGCCTAGGCGCTCCTTACTATACCCGATGGGTAATGTAACTAACACTTAAGCCACTTAGCACTCCTCTTGATGGAAGCGCTTCATTCACGCCTCTCTTACTTCATGACTATGCATCCTTGTATACGGAGAGTCATTTCAAAATTACGTATGAATGATTTCATGAATAAGAAATGATGAAGGAGGCTCGTTGATGAGAGAAGCCAAAAGAAACAAAGCATGGATCTCCAGAATGGTTGCAGGGGTGATGGTTCTTCAGCTTGTAGCTCCCGGAATCTCGGCTGCAGCCGAAGCTGGAGTGAGTACCCGGGAGGCGTTCACCCCTAAGGCTGACACAGGATTATCGGTTACGGATGCGGTCTATCCTATTCCTAAGGCTGACGAGGGGTTGTCAGTTACGGATACAGTCTACCAAATCCAGAATCCGGGATTTGAAACCGGGGATATGATGGGCTGGACAGTTGTCAATGGTGAAGCGTTCGGTCCGGACAGTGTATCGGACGAAACCACTTGGTGGGCGGAACAAATCCCGTACAATCAGGAAGGTGCTTATCATCTAAACGGCTGGAAGAATGATGAGGCTGCGACCGGCGTGCTTCGTTCCAGCACTTTCGAGCTGGGCGGCAGCGGCTGGGTCAGCTTCAAGCTAGGTGGCGCGAAAAATCCAAACACAGCCTATGTAAATATCGTGGAAGCCCAGACAGGTCAAGTGATTGCCCGGTACGGCAATAGCGCTTTCGCGGACGTTGGTTTCCCGAATCCCTCACAGGGCCTGCGGCTTGCCAATATGGAGCAATATAAGGCAGATCTTTCCGAATATCTAGGCAAGAAGCTGTATGTGGAGATCGTCGATAATGCAACTGCGGACTGGGGAGTGGTATTTGCGGATGCGTTCTTCATGTACCATGAATCCGAGCCTGCGGAAGGCATTGTTGCCACGGATATTAAGCCGGATATTGAATTAACCAGTCCCTATGAAGTCGATAATCCAGGTTTTGAAACCGGGGATATGTCAGGCTGGACGGTTGTCAGAGGACAAGCGTTCGGTCAGGACAGTGTATCGGACGAAGCCACCTGGTGGGCGGAACAAATTCCGTACAACCAGGAAGGGGACTTTCATTTAAACGGCTGGAAGCATGACGAGGCTGCGACCGGTGTGCTTCGTTCCAGTACCTTCGAGCTGAGCGGCAGCGGCTGGATCAGCTTCAAGCTTGGCGGTGCCAAAAATCCAAACAAGGCCTATATAAATGTCGTGGAGGCTGAATCGGGACAAGTGATTGCCCGGTATGGCAATAGCGCCTTCGCGGACGTGGGTTTCCCAAATCCCGCACAGGGCTTACGGCTTGCCAATATGGAGCAATATAAGGCGGATCTTTCCGGATATTTGGGCAAAAAGCTGTATGTGGAGATCGTCGACAACGCAACCGCGGATTGGGGTGTGATCTTTGCGGATGCTTTCTTCATGTACCATGAAGCCGAGCCGGCTGAAGGAATTGCCGCCACGGATATCAAGCCGGATTTCAAACGCTATCAAATTGAGAATCCCAGCTTTGAAACCGGGAACTTAACAGGCTGGACGGTTGAAGAAGGAGAAGCGTTTGGTCCGAACAGCGTGTCGGATGAAACCACCTTTTGGGTTGAACAAATCCCGTATAACCAGGAAGGCACTTATCATTTAAACGGGTTGAAGTATAACGAGACTTCGACAGGTAAGCTTCGTTCCAGCACCTTCGAGCTGGGCGGAACAGGCTGGATTACCTTCAGACTGGGCGGAGGCAAGCATACGGATCAAGTATACGTGAACGTCATTAATGCCGATACAGGGGACATGATCGCCAGGTACGGCAACACCGAATTTAACGAGTCCGGATTCCCGGATCCGGCACAGGGCCTGAGACTCGCGAATATGGAGCAATATAAAGCTGATCTCTCCAAGTACATCGGGAAGAAGCTGTATGTGGAGATCGTCGATAATGGGTACGCAGATTGGGGAGTAATCTTTGCGGACGCCTTTCACACCTTCAATGAACTGGTACCTGAAGAAGGAGTGATGGCAGATAATATAATGCCGAACGAAATCCGGAATCCCGGGTTTGAAACCGGGAATTTAGAGAGCTGGACCGCCCAGGACAACGCTTTTCAAGTGAGCAATGATGCCCAGGCTGGTAAAGAAGGTAACTATTATGCCAAATCCTCCTTGGAAGGACAGGGCTCGATTACCTCTAGTACCTTCACACTTCAGGGAACCGGGACAATTAACTTCACTGTTTTAGACATCATTAATCCGCAGGAAGCCTACGTGGCATTATATGATGCCGGCACTAACACGCTGCTTGAGAAGACCGGGAACGTCAGTGCGAATGAGCAGATATCCTGGAAAATGCAGAAGCACTACAATAAGAGGCTTTATATCAAGGTTATCGATCAATCCAATCAAGCCCGTATTTCCGTTGACGCTTTTCGAGCGAATAATACGGGAACCATTTTCTACATGAGCCTTGATGAAGGCGCAGGAAAAAAGGCGCTTGAGGAAGTAAGCAATCTTGAGCATGATGTAAACTATGTATTTAATGACGCCAGATACATGGACTCCAAAGATCCAAGATGGACTCCGCGCGGAGTAAAAGGCGGGGCCTTGCTATTCGATGGATACTCAAATGATATTGAGATCGACGCAAAGGATACCGTTCCTGTAAGTGACGCGTTAACGCTTGAAGCCTGGGTTGCCCCGCGCAGCTACGAGTGGGGAGACGGAAACAAGCTGTCTGCTATAGTGAACCAGTCCGATCAGGATAAGACGGAAGGATTCGCTTTGGGGATGTACCGCCACGGCACATGGTCGATGCAGGTTGGGATCGGCGGACAGTGGATTCAGGTATGGGTCAAGGACCATCCGCTCGAAAAATACAAATGGAATTACGTTGCAGCTACGTTCGACAAAAAGGACGGAATTATTAAATTATATCTAAATGGTCAGGAAGTAGCTTCTCAGGCAACTCCTGTTAATGTTCCGGTTACACCTTCTACGGAAAAGCTGATTATCGGAAAAAACAATAGATCTGCAGAGTTTGCAGGGTTGTTCTCCTACAATATGTTCAGCGGACTTATCGATGAAGTGAAACTGCAGAACAAAGCGCTTACGGGGCAGGAGATCCTTGCTGAATATGAGAATGTGAAGGCGCTTCACGGCGGGATGGTTCCAGAAATTCCGAATGGTGACATTGACGAGGATCCTAGTGTATTTGACGGTGATCAGCACCGTCCACAGTACCATGCGATGCCTCCGCAAAACTGGATGAATGAAGCGCATGCACCAATTTATTATAACGGCCAGTATCATTTATTTTATCAGCATAACCCGCAAGGTCCGTTCTGGCATCAAATCCACTGGGGACATTGGGTGAGTGACGATATGGTGCATTGGAAAAATGTGAGGCCGGCACTTGCGCCGGAAGCGGGTACTCTTGACCCGGATGGTGCATGGTCTGGCAGCGCAGCTTATGACCGTGACGGCAATCCCGTGCTTTTCTATACTGCCGGCAATGACGCTTTGTCACCCAATCAAAGAACAGGCCTGGCGACGCCGGCAGATCTGTCGGACCCTAATTTGGAGCAATGGGTGAAATATCCTGAGCCGGTGACGGAGCAGAACGGAAACGGTATCCATAATGAGTTCCGCGACCCTTTTGTATGGTATGACCAAGAGACAGATAAGTGGTATCAGCTGGTGACATCCGGCCTTCAAGACTTCAGCAGCGGTACAGCACTGGTGTATGTATCTGACGATATGTACAACTGGGAGTATAAGGGGCCTTTATACGTTAGTGACAGAAATCTTTATCCAGAGCTCGGTACGGTATGGGAACTGCCGGTATTATTGCCGCTGGGTGAGGATAGTACAGGACAACAAAAATACATTTTCATGGTTAATCCCCATGAGAAGCCGGAGCAGGTTCCTCCAGCTGATGATGTGCTAAGAGATGTTGAAGTCTTTTACTGGATTGGAACCTGGGATAGAGATAACTTCAAGTTTATACCTGATCAGGACGCACCCACCAAAATGGATGTGGGAGACGGATATTTAACCGCCGAGAGCGGGATGGTTACACCAGACGGAAGAACGGTCGTATACTCCATGGTGCAAAATGTAAGAACGCCGCAGGCTGAATATCAGGCTGGATGGGCTCATAATCTGGCACTGCCCGTTTCCCTGAGCCTGGATGAACACGATGAACTTCGCATTGAGCCCATTGAAGAATTGCAGAGTCTCCGGGGAGATAAGGTAGTTGATTTCACGGACGAAAATTTGGCTGCCGCCAATCAATTAATCCATAATGTCAAAGGTGACATGCTGGAGATTGTGATGGAAATTGATCCGGGTGAAGCCCAGAAATTCGGTCTCAAAGTGCGTCGCTCCGATAACGGCCAGGAGGAAACACTGATTTACTATGACAAGACGAACGGGACCTTCAATGTGAACCGGACCAAGAGCAGCATTGATCCGGATGTACGCGTAGACGGGATTCAAGGCGGGGCCGTGGATCTGGACGGAGAGAATCTGAAGCTGCATATTTTCCTTGACCGTTCGGTTGTTGAAGCCTTTGCCAATGATAAGAAAAAGCTGACAACCAGAGTCTATGTAGGCCGATACGATTCTTTGGGCTTACAGGTTTGGGCTGACAACGATATTACAGTCAAGTCCATGGAAGTATGGAGTATGAATGCATTGACGGGTGAACCGGCTGCTCCGGTCGATGTGCCTGACAACTGGGACAATTCGGTGTATACCGATATTACGGAGCTGCCAAACCATGATTTTGCTACAGGAGACCTAACAGGCTGGATTACTGAAGGAGACGCCTTCCAGGATGTTCATGTGACCGATGCCAAGTTCTTCTGGGACACGATCTACTTCAATCCGTCGCATAAAATTCCGGGCGGCTATCATTTATGGGGCTTCAACGAAGAAGCCGGAGGTGACAGCTTAACGGGAACGCTGAAATCACAGAATTTCGTGCTTGGCGGGAACGGCAAGCTCAATTTCCTGGTTAGCGGCGGGCGTGATCTCGATAAGCTGTATGTTGCGCTAGTCCGGGCCTCGGACGGCAAAGAGTTGTTTAAAGAGACTGCCACGAATTATGAGGAGTATCAGCGGAAGATTTGGGATGCTTCGCAGTATATCGGCGAGGAGCTCTATATTAAGGTAGTTGACCAATCCACAGGCGGCTTCGGACATATTAATGTCGATGATTTCAATGTACCGGTTAAGGTGCAGAATCCGGCGAATCCGAATAACCCAACTGACCCAACTGACCCAACTGACCCTGCCGGTCCACCTGACCCAACCGGTCCAAGTGAACCAGCCAACCCGACTGACACAGCCGTTCCAAGCAGTCCTCCGGGTAAACCGGTGGTTCCGGCAAGCAAGCCGGAGAGTCAGAATAGCCTGTTATTCGAGTTGGGAAAAGGCGAGCGACAGGTACTATTCCCTGCGACTCTGGCAGCCAATGACGGTAAGAATGCGCTGAAGATCAAGCATGCAGATGTGGAGATTGAAGTTCCCGCAGAAGTATTGAAGGATTTACAGGCAATGGTTACGGGCAGTGAGCTTGGGCAGGCGAAGATCTCTTTTGAAATGGAACCTTTAACTTCAGAGCAGAGCAAAGAGCGGGTTGGGCAAATTGGACAAAGAAATCAGGCAGCCATTTCAGTGGCTGGAGAGATCTACGAATTCAAATTGTCTATTGTAAAGCCCGACGGAACGAAGCTGACGCTTGAGAAGTTCTCCAAACCCATCACAATCAGATTGGGCTCACAGGAGGATTCCCGCCAAGATATAACGGGCATTTATTACATCCCAGATGACGGCAGTCTGGAATATATGGGTGGAACCTATGCAGACGGTAAATGGACGGCAAAGGTGAGTCATTTCAGCAAGTATGCCGTCCTTACTTATGATAAATCCTTTGAAGATGTGAATGCCTCTTATTGGGCCTATGACGTAATCAAAAGAATGGCTGCAAAGCAAATTGTCCTGGGTGTGAGTGAGACGGATTTCGCACCAAAGCAAAAGGTAAGCAGAGCGGAGTTCGCTTCCCTGATCACCCGGGCACTTGGAATAACGGGGACGAACTTAACCGCATTCAAGGATGTAGGACCTGAGCATTGGTATGCATCTTCTATTGCCGCAGCATACGAAGCGGGGATTGTAACAGGAAGAAGCACAGATACCTTTGCACCTGAGGAAACGATAAGCCGTGAAGAAATGGCATCCATGATCTACAAGGCGTATCTGTTCCATACAGGACAGAATCCTGTCTTCGGTCAAAGGAGTAGTTTCAATGATGCCGGTACGATTAGTGCATGGGCTGCAGATGCAGTGGCTGCCTCACAGGAACTCGGATTAGTTACCGGGCGCGGCAACCAGTTATTCATGCCACATGAAACGGTAAATCGTGCGGAAAGCGCGCAAATCATCTCGCTGTTGCTGGATAAAGTCAATCAATAATGGCTAAGGGAAAGCCGGGGAGGCAAGGTGATGTCCGCCTTCGCCATGACTCCGGCTTTCTCTACGGTTATACCGAGTATCATCATACTCAAGAAGGATGGAGGAATTATTAATGAAAGAATTTTTTTATCGTCCGGACAACGCTTGGGTAGGGGATGTCATCCCTTATTATGAAGACGGAGAGTTTAAGCTATTTTATCTGCACGGGTGGAGAGACAACTACCGGGAAGGTCTCGATCATGGCTGGCATTTGCTTGGCACGAAAGATTTCGTGAACTATAGGGAAGATGGAGCTTGCAAAATTGAAGGCGGGACCGGCCATATTCTCAAAGTGGATGATGTCTATCATATGTTTTACTGTATCTTTCCAGAAGGGAAGCAGTTCGCCTGCCATGCGATCAGCAAGGATATGAAAACATGGGAGCCGATTCCCGAAGATACTTTTGGTCCGGACGGCGAAATTTATGAGCTGGCGGACTGGCGTGATCCCTTTGTATTCTGGAATGAAGAAGAAGGCCAATACTGGATGCTGATCGCTGCCCTGGCGAAGGGACCGACGAGCCGGAAAGGCTGCACCGGTCTGCTGTCGTCCAAGGATCTCAAGCATTGGGAGTACCGGGAGCCGCTGTATGCACCGAACCTGCATGTAGGCGCACATGAGTGCCCGGACTTGTTCCGGATGGGAGACTGGTGGTACCTGATCTATTCTTCCTATACAGGGCGTTTCGGCACCTTTTACCGGATGAGCCGTTCCTTGAACGGACCGTGGATTACTCCGCAGGAAGAAGCCTTTGATGGACGGGCCTATTATGCCGCCAAGTCGGTATCCGATGGGCAGAAACGTTATCTGTTCGGCTGGAATCCGACGAAGGATGACGATCTGTTCGGCTGGAACCCGCCCAAAGCTACAGGCAAAGACTATGACACCTGGGATTGGGGCGGCAATATGATTGTTCATGAGATTATACAACGCCAAGACGGAACGCTGGGCGTGAACGTCCCCGAAAGCGTTGATTCTGCTTTTGCCAAGCAGGTGCCTGTGGACTTCCATGGAGTCGCCGGAGACTGGTCGATCACGGACGATGTGCTGCTCTGTGAATCTCCTTATGCTTTTGCAGGTTGTATCACACAGGAGGAGTTGCCCGATCAGTGCAAGATTTCTACAGCCGTTCGTTTCTCGGGGGCGACCCAGGGGCTGGGGTTCATGCTTCGGGCCGGAGAAAGTCTTGATTTTGCCTACTATATCACGCTGGAGCCCCAGCGCAGCCGAATTACCTTCCGTGGGCCAATTATGCAATCTGAAGAGGGAGGTAAAACCTTCCCTTATGATGTGGAGCTGGAACGTCCGCTGAAGCTGCTGCCGGAACAGGAATATGAGCTGAAGGTGTTTATAGACGGCACGATTTGCGAAATTTATGTCGGCGGGGACGTGGCGATGAGTGCCAGAATGTACGACATTCAGCAAGGAAAGCTTGCCGTATTCGTTAGCCAGGGTACAGCAGAGTTTAAAAAGGTCAAGGTAGAAACTCTCTAAGAGCTTTCGGAATAAGAAAATATTATACAAAGTCTATTTGGTTACATAGGGCGCCCTGGCGCCCTTTACCCCTTAGTTAAGAATGTGGAGCCGGCGCTTGCGTAAGACTATGAGACAGAAGGGCAGCTTTTATCCTCCATTGCATACCCTCATGATATCGCTCCTACTCTAAAGGTACAAATAGATGTACTATGTTCATTTAAATTGCCTTCTTTGCAAATGGATCACTTGAGCTTATGATGGTTTCAAGGCTGATAACCAACTATAAGCATTGTTATATAATTAGCAAGCTAATGATTATTGTAACATAATCCCTAAAGGAGACCAATTAAATGAATACTACGCTTGAACTGCTACACAATCATACCTCCGTTCGTTCTTATACCCGTCAACCCCTGACAGATGAACAACGGGATGCAATCTTTAAGGCGGCGAATCAGACTTCATCGTTCAGCCTTCTGCAGGCTGTTTCCATCATTAGAATCACCAATCCGGGCCTGCGTAAAAAGGTGATGCAGCTCTGTGTCAATCAGCCTTATATTGAAGAAGCGGCTGAGTTTTGGATTTTCTGCTCTGACTTCAACCGGAATCATCAAATTGCCCCGGATGTTGATATTGAGTATACTGAATTTCTTCTGATCGGTTCACTGGACGCCGGGCTGATGGCGCAAAATGCCTTAACCGCAGCAGAATCCATGGGACTTGGCGGCGTATTTATAGGCGGGGTTAAAGCTAATATCAAAGAGTTAACGGAACTATTGAACCTACCTAAGTATGTGATTCCATTGGTGGGACTATGTATCGGTGTTCCGGCTGGAGATAAGCCTGCACTGAAGCCGCGGTTACCCCAATCCATGGTATTGCTTGAAAACCAATATCAGCCACTCGATAAAAAGCAATTAGCCGCTTATGATGAAACGATGCTGAAGTATTATGAGGGCCGTCCCGTTAAAGCTCCGTTCACCGTGAAAAAAGTAAAAGGATGGAGTGAGCATATACAGGATCATCTCGAAAGAAGTATTCTGCCAGAAATGCTGGAATACTTAAATAAGCAAGGATATGCCAATAAGTAAAAGGCCATCAAGTGATGTGGCGCCTGCTTTTAAGATAGCTTTTAAGCAGATGGAGAGGAGCTTCTTGTAAGTTCTACTCGCGAATTTACTTAGCAGGCTAAATAGAATCATGAACGGATACTTGGGAGGAATCAAAATGAAGTTTGGAATTATAGGTGCAGGGCCAATCGGGTCAAACATCTCTAGGAAATTAGTTGAGAATGGGCATGATGTGAAGATTGCAGATGCTCGCGGGCTTGAACATTTGGAAGGTAAAAAACTTACAGGAACATCGGTGAGTGTCGAAGAGGTAATTACAAATATTGATGTTCTAATCATATCGATCCCTTTCCACGCACTGCCTGGCATTCGTAAAGTTGTAGATAAAGTTGGAGAGGGAGTTGTTGTGGTTGACACTTCAAATTATTATCCGCAAATAAGCGGTATAATTGAAGAAATTGAGATCGGGATGGTTGAAAGTGTCTGGGTTTCAAATCAATTAGGCAGACCCATTATTAAAGCCTTCAACAATTTATTAGCCTATACTTTAGAACATGGCGGAACTCCAGAGGGCAGTAGTGGACGTATTGCTACAGCGGTTGCCGGTAATGATCTGCAGCAAAAGCAAAAAGTTATGAGTATAGTAAATGAACTTGGCTTTGATCCGGTAGATAGTGGTTCTATAAATGAATCATGGAGACAGCAGCCAGGAACTCCGGCATACTGCACAGAACTAACCAAAGAGGAATTATCCTCTGCATTAAAAAAAGCAAATAAACAAAAAGCTCCATTCCTAAGGGACAAAGTGATTGAGAACCTGTCAACAGCTGCAGGAAGATATTCACATGAAGATATTGTTAATTTAAACAGAGAAATATATAGTTGAATTAAGTATTCCAATAGCAGCTTCGTTTGCCCTCCGTCCCCGGCATTAGTATAACAAGGGTGTCAGCTCATTTTGAGCTGGGACCCTTGTTTGTTTTTAAGTGCTTTGGCTAACATGTTGTTTTGTTTATGGCGTATCTTTTTGTAAAGATTCGTTGTTGACAATCACTAACTTCCCCCGGAACTTCCCGGTTTCATAATGATCATGTGCTTCGGATATTCCTTGTACAGTAAACGGGAAAATTTCATCCACATGGACTTTAAGCTTATTCTCGCGGACCTGCCGGATAATGGAGGCCAGATCACTTCGGCTAGGCTCGATATAGGCAAACTTGGCTTCGATGCCGCGAGTCTTAGGGTGAGCAGCGATCGACGGGTCTACGAGAGAAATTAGCCTGCCGTTGTCCCGCAGAATCCGGATGTTCTTCTGTTCGGTTGCTCCTATTCCTGTATCTGAATCTATAGCTGCGTCTCTCACCATATCCAGCACGACATCTACTGTACCGGCTGCTTCTGCAAAATCAGTCGTCGTGTAGTCAATGACTTCGTCTGCCCCAAGGTTCAGCACGAATTCGTGATTATACGCTCGGGCTGTGGCAATGACGTAGGCGCCGTGTTGTTTGGCCATTTGAACGGCCAGATGTCCCACGCCGCCTGCGCCTGCATGAATCAGAATCTGCTGGCCGGATTCCAGCTTGCCATACTGGAATAAGGATTGCCAGGCCGACAGAGCAGAGGCCGGCAGGGCGGCAGCTTCCTGGAAGGGAAGCCCGGGCGGAAGGACAACGGCTGAGTTCTCTTCCAGAGCTACGAGGTCTGCGTAACCGCCGCCCAATCTGGAGAGTCCCATGACGCGGTCACCAACCTTAAGCTGTGACACATTCCTTCCTGTTTCCCTCACTATTCCGGCTACTTCAACGCCCAGCACATGCGGGAACCGGACCTGCATCACCTGCTTGAATGCGCCTGAGCGGACCAGCTGGTCTGCGGAGCTTGCAGTTGTGGCATACACCTCGATAAGCACCTGGGTATCGGTAGTGGCGGGGGAAGTGAGAGCCATTTGGGTGAATACTCCGGGATTTCCGTAATTTTGGATAACAATAGCATTCATGACAGAAGCCTCCGATCTCTATGTTTGAACATCTGTTGATTTACGAATAGACGTTCAATATAATGATCGTACCAATGCTGTGTGGCTGCATCAATTGCTGAAATTCCTGAATCCGTTCAGTACTGTACAGAATCGGGAGAAATGTTCAATCAAGAGAACGGGGCCAAGAAGGAGCTGCTTATGGACAGACGGATACGTAAATCGCGGGAAGCTATTATCGAGGCCTTTATCCTGCTGATTGCAGAGAAGAACTTTGAACAAATCACGATAAACGAAATTGCTGAGCGGGCCGATGTAAGCCGGGGCACCGTTTATTTGCATTATACCGACAAATACGATCTGCTGGATCAGTGCATCAGAACCCATTTTGTCCAGTTGATTGACAGCTGCCTGCCATGCGGCGAGCAGGCGCTTTTCCCGACGGAGGCAGCTCTGCTCTACACGTTCCAGTACCTGGATCAGCATGCTTCCTTCTATGCCGCGGCACTGGCCAACAAAGGGGTTCCTGCATTCAGAAACCGTCTGCAGGCCGTACTGCTGCGGGGGTTCGACAAACAGATGGATATGAGCGGGATTAACCGGAAGATGAATAAGGGAATACTGGTGCAATTTCTGGCGGTGGCGATGACCGGTATGATTGAACAGCTGGTTACCCGGGCTACCCCGTATTCCGCAGCAGAGCTGGCAGAACAAGTGTGGGCGCTGATGGAACGCAATCAGATGGTGCCGCAGCCACAGCCAACAGTTTGATCATGAACGGTCAGAACTCAGGTCTTCCGTGTAAGACAATCAGAGGGAACAAGGTTTATGTCCATAGAGATAGAAAAATCGAGCCGGAGGGGCATAGGCCTCTCCGGCTCGATTTATTCATGTGTAAGCTCGCTCCTACACCGGGAAGCAGGGCATAATCGCCTCAGCACTTACAGATCCGGGTCATCTTCTACCTCAATAATCTTATAGCTTATTCCTGCGTTAGCCGCGAGGGGTCACGGAACTCAGCGCCCGGATGGTGATCGGGCAGGCGGGAGGCACCTTTTCCGAATAGACGCTCCCTGAAGGTACCTTCCTCATATTCCTCTTTAAAAATACCCCGGCGCTGCAATACCGGGACGACCAGCTCGATGAAGTCCTCATAGGAAGCAGGCAGAATGTAAGGCTCCAGATTGAAGCCGTCGAGGTCTGTCTCTTCGATCCAGTATTGCATTTTGTCGGCTACTTCTTCGGGCGTGCCAATCACCGTCAAGCCGCGGAAGCCTTTCTGCAGGAAGTCCTCCGCTACCTCACGGACCGTCTTTTTCGACTTACTGTGCTTGGTGAACCGGTCGGTATGGGTCTGACCCATCTCGGTGTGGATATTCTCGAAATAGGAATCGGGATCGAGCCGGGTCAGGTCGATACCTGTGACATTGGCATAGCTGGACAGCGTCGCTTCTGCACTCTGATAGGAGAGGTACTCCGCATGCTTGCGCTCGGCTTCCTCCCTGGTCCGCCCGACGACTACCGACAGACCCGTGAATACTTTAACGGCCGAAGGGTCGCGGCCATATTCGGCAGCTCTGCGGCGGATGTCGCTGATCTGATCCCGCAGCACTTCAATGTTCGGCGCTTTCAGGAAGATGCCCTCGGCATGCTTGGCAGCGAAGGCGCGGCCCCGGTTCGAGCTGCCCGCCTGAAAGATAACCGGTGTCCGCTGCGGGGAAGGCTCGGTCCCGTGATAGCCGGTAAGCTTGAAGTATTTGCCTTCATGAACGATTTTGTGCACTTTGGCCGGATCAGTGAATACACGGTTTTCGCGGTCGATCAGCACGGCATCCTCCTCCCAGCTGCCCTCGAACAGCTTGTAGCTTAGGCTCATATATTCATCCGCCATATCATAACGCTCGTCATGGGGCAGGAACAGATCCTCGCGCCCGAACAGGTCAGCAGCAGACTTGTTGCTGGTGGTCACGACATTCCAGCCAATACGGCCGTTTGTAACATGGTCGAGTGAGGAGAAGCGCCGCGCATTCGAGTAGGGGGCCTCGTAGCTGGTCGAGGTCGTCATCGTGAATGCCAGATTCTTGGTAACCATGGCGAGCGCAGGAATTAGCATCATCGGGTCATTTCCGGGCAAGCCGGTTGCCTCCCGGAAGGCCATCTCCGTCCGCTGCTTCGGGTAGCCGTACGTATCGGCGAAGAACATGAAGTCGAACTTTCCTCTCTCCAGCAGCTGGGCGATATTCTTCCAGTACTCGATCTTGCTGTAATGGACGCGCTGCTGGTCAGGATGTGCCCAGATTCCCTGGGTAAGATGGTTGACACTGTTGACCTCGAATACGCCGAGATGGATCTTTTTCATGTTAATTCCTGCCTTTCCTGGTGATTGGGTTGGAGGATGGTCCTATATCAAATGGCATGCGGCAAAATGTCCCTCGGATGCTTCCCTCTGGACCGGTGTCTCGGTGCGGCACCGGTCCATGGCGTACGGACAGCGGGTATGGAAGGCGCATCCGGAGGGCGGGTCCAGCGGTGAAGGAAGGTCGCCCTCCAGAATGATGCGCTGGCGCCGTGCTGCCGGGTCCGGTACGGGAACAGCCGAGAGCAGGACTTGTGTGTATGGATGAAGCGGGTTCGCGAACAGGCTGTCCGTATCCGCCTCCTCAACCAGCTTGCCAAGATACATAATCCCGATGCGGTCGGAGATGTGCCGGACGACAGCAATGTCGTGGGCGATGAACAGATAAGTGAGCTTCAGCTCGGCCTGCAGCCGGCGCATCAGGTTAATGATCTGAGATTGGATAATAACATCGAGTGCAGATACGGGCTCGTCGCAGATGACGATCCGCGGATTAAGGATAAGCGCGCGGGCAAGTCCAATCCGCTGCCGTTGTCCGCCGGACAGCTCGTGGGGCAGCCGGTAATAGTGCTCCATCTGCAAGCCAACGGTGTGAAGCATTTCCATCGCATGCAGGGTCCGTTCCTTTGGCGTACCGATGCGGTGAATGGCCAGTGCCTCCTCCAGCGCCTGGCCGATAATCTGACGGGGATTCAGAGAGGAGAAGGGGTCCTGGAAAACCATCTGCAGCTCACGGCGGTAGTTCTGAAACGCTTTGCGCGGCTGCTTGAACAGATCGACCCCCTGATAGAACGCTTCTCCGTCTGTAGGCTCTGTCAATCGGAGCAGCGACTTGCCGAGCGTGCTCTTGCCGCAGCCGGATTCCCCGACCAGTCCGTAAGTCTCTCCTTCCCGGAGGTCAAAGGAGACACCGTCGACGGCCTTGACGACGGACTGGCGGAAGCCTGCCTGATTGGCGGCGGAATAATATTTCTTCAGACCGTTGACCCGCAGAAGCGGCTCGGCTGCTAATTCCCTGTGTTGTATCGTTGTCGTTATCATCTGTCAGACCTCCATTCCGCTCAGCTTGCCGGCATGCCAGCATCTGACCAGGGTATCGCTGCCTGGCAGCGCGGCAAGCTGAGGCATAGCAGTCCGGCACTTGTCATCCGCATAGGAGCAGCGCGGCGCGAACCGGCAGCCTTGCGGAATCTGATCAAGGGAGGGGACACTTCCCGGAACGGCAGCCAGCTCTTGGGAGCGGTCTCCGTCCAGACGGGGAACCGATTGCATCAGCCCGATCGTGTAAGGATGAAGAGGCTTCTCGAACAGGGTACGGACATCGCCGCTCTCGACCACCTGGCCAAGGTACATGACGACGACCCGGCTGCATGCTTCGGCCACGACGCCGAGGTCATGGGTGATGAGCATGACGCTCATGCCCATTCTGCGGTTAAGGTCTAAGATCAGCTCCAGAATCTGCGCTTGAATGGTTACGTCCAGTGCAGTCGTCGGCTCATCGGCAATGAGCAGCTGCGGCTCGCAGGCAAGAGCAATGGCAATCATGACGCGCTGGCGCATGCCGCCTGAGAGCTGATGGGGATATTCGCGTGCTCTCCGTTCGGGAGCAGGAATACCGGTTAGCCGCAGCAGCCCGATGGCCTTCGTCCAGGCTTCTTTTTTGCCAATGGGCCGGTGCAGCCGCAGCGTCTCGACGATCTGCTCTCCAATGGTGTGAACCGGATTCAGAGAGCTGAGCGGGTCCTGAAAGATCATAGAAATTTCATTGCCGCGGACACTGCGCATCTGTTTAGGGGTGAGCTTAAGCAGATCAATGCCGTTGTAGCGAATCTCCCCTTCGTATTCTGCGAGCCTTTTCTCGTCGAATAGCCGCAGTACGGACTGGGCAGTGGCGCTTTTGCCGCACCCGGATTCCCCAACGATTCCTACGACCTCTCCTTTACCCACCTCGAACGATACCCCGTCCACTGCGGGTACCCGGCCGCGTTCCGTATGGAGCTGAGTCTTAAGCTCCCTAATCTGCAGAAGCGGCTCATCCGCCGCAGCGGAACCCGCTTGAAACGAAACGGGACGCTGTTTCAGCGGTTGGACCAAGCGTTTGGTCAACGAACGGCGGGCATGGGGATCGAGCAGATCCCGGAGGCCGTCGCCGAACAGGTTCATCGCGAGCACGACGAGGACAAGCGCAAGGCCGGGAAAGAGGGTCATCCATGACGAGTTGTAAATATACAGCTTGCCGTCCGACAGCAGGTTCCCGAGACTTGGCGTAGGAGCGGGAATGCCTGCACCAAGGAAGCTGAGCGCCGCCTCCACGATAATTGCCTCGGCAAAGATGAAGGAGCCTTGAACAATAAGCGTGGACAGGGTGCCGGGCAGAATATGCTTCCAGATAATCCGGTTGTGTGACGCGCCCAAGGTATGCATGGCTTCAATATAGGTCGTCTCCTTGGCAGTCAGCACCGAGGAACGGACGATCCGGGCAATGGAAGGGACGAAGACGATGATCAGGCAGAGGATCAGATTGCCGACGCTCGGCCCTAGCGCGGCCATCATTGCTATCGCCAGCAGCACGGCCGGAAAAGCGAATAGACCATCCATCACGCGCATCAGAATCTGATCCAGCCATTTGAAATAGCCGGCGTACAGGCCAATGACGAGACCGATTGCCGACGAACCAAGCGCGACCGCGAAGCCGACTTCGGCCGACATCCGCGTTCCGTATACGACCCGCGTCAGCAGGTCGCGGCCAAAGTTGTCCGTACCGAACGGATATACGGCGCTTGGAGCCTTAAGACGGTTGACGACGTCGATAGCGTAGGGATCGCGGCTTGCGATCCAGGGCGCGAACAGCGAAACGGCAGCGACCAGTGCAATGAGCACACTGCCGGTAACCGCGGCTTTGTTGACCAAGAATCTCCGCACGAACAGTTTGCGGTTCTCCCGCTTCAGGCGGAGCCTGCGGGCAGCCAATTCATCCGCCTTTATCTCCAATAGGGGCATTAGCAATAGTTCTCCTTTCCCTCCGTTATTTGAGTCTGACCCTCGGATCGACGATCGTGCAGAGCAGATCCACGACGAGATTGACCATGACATAAGCGAAGGCGACGAACAGGATAACCCCTTGGATAACCGCGTAATCCCTTCGCTGTACCGAGTTGACAAGCAATTGTCCCATACCGGGGATATTAAAAATGGATTCAATGACGGCTGCACCGGCAAGCAGAGCGCCAAATGATCCGCCAATCACCGTCAATATCGGCAGCAGCGCGTTGCGCAGGACGTGACGGTATACGATGCCCTGCTCGCTGACGCCTTTGGCAAGCGCCGTCTTGACGAAGCCTTCGTTCAGCACTTCAAGCATTGAGGAGCGGGTAACTCTTGCCAGCAAGGCGGCTTGGACAATGCCGAGCGAGAGGGCCGGCAGGATCAGATACTTCAGGTGTGTTATCAGGCCGTCAGAGAGCGGCTTGTAGCCGGACACGGGAAGCCATTTAAGCTGTACGGAAAAAAGCAGCACCGTGAACATGCTGAGTACGAACCCGGGAACCGTGATGCCAAACAGCGAAAATCCTGTCAACGCCTTGTCCGCAAGCTCTCCTCTTCTGGAGGCTGCACGAACACCGAAGGGAACCGCGATGACAATGGCGATAAGCTCTGCCAGCACGGCAAGCGAGAAGGTCGGGCCCAGATGCTCGGCCAGTGCTGTGCGGACCGGCTGCCTCATGAAGAAGGAGTCGCCAAGCTCGCCTTGCAGCGTATGTCCGATCCACCGCAGATATTGCGGGAGAAGAGGCAGGTTCAGACCCATTTGCTCCCGCAGCGCCTCAATCGTTTCCGGACTGGCGCCATCGCCAAGCATGACGGCAGCGGGATCACCGGGAATCAGATAGATGATGAGGAAGACGATCACGGACAGGACGAAGAGTACAGGAATCATGGCCAGCAGCCGTCTTGTAATGTAAAATGCCAAGAATGGAGCCTCCTTCCAGGCGGGTGATGAAGGACAAGGGCCGCATGCAATCCCTGGGGGATTCATGCGGCTCCGGTTTGCTTTATTGGGACAGTTTCGTATTGGCCAGATTTGGATAACCTGCCAGCGTGGTCAATCCTGTCAGCTTGTCACGTGTTGCGCTCTGGGAGTAGGTGTCACCGATCTTGACGGCGGCGAGATATTCCCACTCGTACTGCTGCAGCGCATCGTTGGCTGTCTTGATCTCCTCCGGTGTGGAGGCTGCGGTCAGCTGCTTGGTCAGCTCAGCGAGCTTAGCATCTTCAGCGAAGCCGTAGGTCGGATTCAGGTAGAGCAGCTGGGAAGGGGTGGACGGCATGGTGAACAGTCCAACATAGATGTCCCAGGCGTTCGGGTCAGCGCGTTTTTTCAGCAGGGTTGCGAAGTCGTTGATATCCAGCTTGGTCTTCACACCGATGGCTTCCAGTTCCTTCTGGAGGACGATTGTTGCGTTATAGAAGGAGCCGCCGAGCTCTTTGGTCGTAAGCAGGGTTACTTCCTGGCCGCTGTAGCCGGCTTCTTGAAGCAGCTGCTTCGCCTTATCCGGATTCTTCTGATTATAGTTCTCCTTGCCGGCTTCGCTGTACCAGGTCGTATTCTCCGGATACATGTAGCTCGGGTTAAGGCGGTACAAGTCCGGAGAATTCACTGTTCCAAGCAGAATCTCATCGGCGTCCAGCACGGCGGCTACCGCTTCGCGGTATTTGATGTTCGAGAACAGCGGAGACTTCTTATTGAACACCAGGTTGATATCCGATCCGAGGTTCTTGTTCACCGTCACACCTGCAAGGCCTTCAACCTGCGGCAGATTGTCTAGAGTAACATCAACGTAATCGTAAGTGCCCGCGAGGAACGAAGAGAAGCGTGTCGCGCTGTCTGTGACGATATCGAAATAGATATCCTGGAGATAGGCTTCTTTCTTGCCGGAGAGACCGGAAGCGGGGGTGTCGATGGATTGATAGTCATCGAACTTCGCAACATGTACGTACTGGTCCTGCTTCCATTCAACGAGCTTGAACGGGCCGGTACCGATGTATTCCTTCACGCCGTCCGGTCCGGCTGCCTCTACGATTTCCTTAGGCAAGATCGCGGCATTGTTAAGCACATGGCTTAATTGAGAGATAATGTCGTTGCGGGGCTCGCTCAGCGCAAGCTCGACGGTGTAATCATCTTTTATCGTAAACTCTGATTCTCCCAGCGAGGCTTGCGCACGGCCGGTCAGTGACTTCCAGCGGTTGAGGGAAGCGGTGACATCCTCCGCCTTCAGCTCTTTGCCGTTGTGGAACTTGACACCCTGACGCAGATGGAAGGTATACGTCTTGCCGTCCTCGCTCAGATCGTAGGATTCGGCCAGCATCGGAACCGGGTTGAAGTTGGCATCGAAGGCAAACAGCCCTTCAAAAATATTCAGCGTTACATAAACATTGGTATTAAGCGACAAGTGCGGATCCAGCGTCGGCACCTGCTGGGCGAGCGGGAAGCGCAGCTCTGAAGCCAGGTTCTCCGGGGCCGGCTCAGCCGTTCCGGGAGCGCTGGCATCCGCGCCTGAGGCTGCATTGTTATTGCCGTTGCCCGAAGAGCAGCCGTATACGGCGAGCAGCGAGACAAGCAGCAGTACTAGAATGGAATGGCGGTATAGCTTATTCATCTGGTTTCTCCCCTTAGTCTGGTGTCTAAACTTTATTAATCCAATTAGTATAATCGGATTTAATATATTAAAATTAAATATATATGATTTTATTAAAGATGTATATTGAATCCTTTTAATGGATGCGATCAATAAAACTAAAGTCTGAGGGGATTACGGCTAGGAATCCCAGTCCAGCAGCTTGTCCGCCGCCCGTACGAACAACCGGACACCGGTTTCCAGTGCGGATTCATCGAAAGTGAATTTCGGATGGTGATGGGGGTATACAATGCCTTTATCCGGATTGCCGGCGCCGATGTTGACGAACGTGCCGGGTACCTTCTGCTGATAGGCGGAGAAATCCTCACCGCTCATGCCTGGAGGTGTATGGATGACGGCATTCTGCCCGACCAGCTCACCCGCAGCTTCTTCAAGGATCCGGGTGAGCGCTTCATCGTTAACGACCGGCTCATAGCCGAGGACGTAATCGAATTCAAACTCAGCACCATGCGCCGCCGTAATGCCCTGCACAATGCGCAGTAATTGTTCATGCGCCTCCCGGCGGACCTGCTCTCCGAAGCTGCGGACAGTGCCTTTGAGAATGGCCGTGTCCGGTATAACATTGTGAGATGCTCCGGCAGTGAACTGAGTTACAGAGACAACTAACCGGTCCAGGGGATTCGTGTAGCGGGAGACAATATGCTGTACGTTCGCCACGATCTGGGCGCCGACCGCGATGGTGTCGACAGCCCGGTGCGGGAAGCCGGCATGGCCGCCGTAGCCTTTGATGAATATGGTGAAATTGTCTGGTGAAGCGGCCATATCGCCGTAGGCTATGCCAATCTGCCCGACCGGCAGCTGGGAGGCCAGGTGTTCGCCAAATACCCAATCTACACCGTCCATCACCCCCGCCTCAACCAGCTCAATGGCACCGCCCGGCGGCAGCTCCTCGGCATGCTGGAAGATGAAGCGGATCTCGCCGTGCAGCTTGTCCCGCCGCTCTGTAAGCAGCCGGGCCGCAGCCAGCAGCATGGCTGTATGGCCATCATGGCCACACGCGTGCATGACGCCCGGTTTGCCCGAAGCGAACTCGAACTCATTCTCCTCCAGAATCGGCAGGGCGTCCATATCTGCACGCAGAGCAAGAATCTTGCCCGGCTTGGCGCCGGTCAGCCGTGCGACGACGCTGGTCGGCGTCGGGTGGCTGAGCTCAAGGCCGCCGAAGCTTGCGAGAGTGTCAGTAACGAAGCGGGCGGTGTTCTCCTCCTGGAAGGAGAGCTCGGGATGGCGGTGGAGATGCCGCCGCCAGGCAACGAGCTGCTCCGCCAGACCCTCCGGCCATTCTTCGCGGTTATTCGTTTGCTCTGTCATAGGAACGACCCCTCTCTGTCCGGGTACGGACACTGCTTATTCTCTCTCATAGGCCTGCAGGGCGTTTACGCGGTGGGCCATTGCGGAGCCGGCTTTGAGCACGGTGGCCACAAGGGTTGTCTCGGCCAGCTCTTCTATGGTAATGCCTGCCTCCTTGGCGCGGCGGGTGAAGATTTCGATGGAATACGCGCTGCCTTCGACGAGCGCGGCTCCGACCGCAATCAGCAGCTTCTCTTTCTCCGGGATACTTCCGCCGCGCAGTGAAATCTGCAGGAATTCGTGGAACCCGTTGTAAAGGTCCCCGTTCACGTCCTCAAGCTTGTCAGCCAGTTCAATATTGGAGAGCGGGAAGAGATCGGCGTCCGTGCTGCCTTGGAATGCCTTCAGCGCGTTCGAAGCGTTGAAGAAGGCAGAGTGGGCTTTGACGGCAGCGGCGACAGTCACCGATTCGAAGATTTCTTCGAAAGTGGTTTGCTCGGATTTGGACTTGCCGATATGGGCTTCGATGCAGTAAGGGCATCCGGTGACATGCGATACGGCAACTGCAATCAGCTCCTTAGTCTTCACACTCAGCACTCCGGCTGCCAGAGCCTGCTTGTTGAATTCACCGAATGCCTTGAAGCCTTCGGGAGAGTATGCGAACAGCTTGGCGGAGAAACTCGGGGTGTGGCGGGTATACAGGCTTTTGTTGCTTTCCGGAACTGAGCTGCTTGGATTATTCATAATAGAGGCCTCACTTTTATGGGTTTTTTTAATTCATTGTAATCCGCTTGGATTATTTAATGGCTTGTCTGCTATAATAGGGGAAAAGAAACGAGTTGTATAATTGAAATATATAAAGCTTCGGTTTATAAATAGTAAATCGTTGTGATTGGGAGGTGTGACGCGCTTGGAAATTCGACTTATCAAAACCTTTCAAACCATCGTGAAGCTTGGCAATTTTCAACGGGCGGCGGAGGCGCTGCAGTACTCACAGCCCACCATTACGATTCAGATCAAAAAACTGGAGGAAGAGCTTGGTGTCAAGCTGTTTGAGCGGGGCAAGACCATTACACTGACGACGGCGGGCCGCCTGTTCCATGAGAGAGCAGGGTCGCTGCTGCAGGAATACGATGATCTGAACGTTGCGCTGGTTGATTTCATTCAGGGGGAGACCGGCCTTATCCGCGTCGGCGCTTCTGAGCCGTCGGCCAGCAAACGCCTGCCTGACATCCTGGCATCCTTCACCCGGCAGAAGACGAAGGTGCAGACCAAGGTGACGATCGGTACAACGAAAGAGCTTGCCGGCATGCTGCTGGAGGACAGGCTTGACCTGGTCTTGTGCAACCAGCCAGAGCCGCACCTGGAGCTGGAGTTCTACCCGCTGCTCAAGGAGACCTTCAAGCTGATCGTACCTGATGATCATCCGCTGGCCGGGCGGGAGGATCTTCATCTTAAAGACCTGAAGGATGAGAAATTCCTGTTCACCCCCGGCTCATGCGCCTTCCGCATCCGGATTGAAGAGATGATTACCAAGCATATAGGCAAGCTGCGCCAGAGCAGTATAGAAGTAGCGGGCATTACCGTGATCAAATACTTCGTCCAATCGAAGCTGGGCATTGCGCTTGCGCCGGAAGTGGCGGTAATGCCGCCGATCCCGGGTACAGTGGTGAAGGATGTAGCCGATCTGATGGAGGGGCCTTCCCTTGGAATTCTGACCCGCCGTAATCAGGCTTCCATGAGCCGGATCAGCCAAGGGCTGGTAGAGGAGATCAAACGGATGTATGCCTGAAACAGCTTTGCCCCGGGCGGGTGCAATCCTTGCATTCGCCCGGGGCTTTTCTGCGAAAAGGGGCGGACTTTACTATTTCTAATTGCCGGATTCACTTCTTTCTATTGTACATTCGCCTTGGCATCGGATATCCTCTGTACTTATAGATATTCATATTCTATTAACAAACGGATCATAGAGCAGGAAGGAATGAGTTCTCAGGTGAAAAAAATCCATCTAGGCATCTTCGACATCAATACGCTGAATCAGATGACTCAGGGCTTGTGGGCACATCCGGATAATCAGTCCTACCGGTATAAGGAGCTGAATTTCTGGATTGAGCTGGCCCAGCTTCTGGAGCGGGGGTTGTTCGACTTCATGTTCTTTGCCGATTCGTACGGCTATCCCAATCATAAGCGGGAGCTCACCTACCGGGAGGCGGTGTATGCGCCAGCCAACGACCCGATGCTCCTGATCCCCGCGCTGGCTGCGGCGACTAAACATCTGGCCTTCGTGACTACGGCATCTCCCGTCTATGAGCTGCCTTTCCCGAACGCCCGCCGGTTCTCGACACTGGATCACCTCACCAATGGCCGGATCGGCTGGAACGTGGTTGCCACGGGAGGGATCAGCGGGGCGGAGGCCTTCGGCCGAAGCGGTATTCTGCCGCATGATGAGCGCTATGAGCAGGCGGAGGAGTTCATGGAAGTCAGCTACAAGCTGCTGGAGGGCAGCTGGGAAGAGGATGCTGTCACCGGTGACAAGCTCAGCCGCCGCTATGCCGATTCTTCCAAGGTGCATATCGTCAAGCATGAAGGGCGTTACTTCCAGATGACCGCAGCCCACTCAAGCGAACCGTCGGTTCAGCGGACACCGGTTCTCTTCCAGGCGGGCAGCTCGGACCGCGGACGGGATTTCGCAGCCAAACATGCGGAAGGCGTCTTCCTCAAAGCCCCTACCGTCGAGGCACTGCGCGCACAAGTGCAGGATATCCGCCGGCGGGCGGCTGCCTATGGGAGAGGCCCGGAGCAGATCAAAATCTTCACCGGCTTGTCCGCCGTCGTCGGACGGACGAAGGAGGAAGCGCAGCGGAAGCTGGAATCCTACCGGAGTTATGCCAGCAAAGAAGCGGCACTGCTCACCTATGAGACCTCGACGGGCATCGACCTTACAGCCCTTGACCCGGACGCGCCGTTCACCAATTTGCAGACGGAGCAAGGCCGTACCCATACGGAAAGATACACGAAGCACAGCGGCTTCATTCCTACGGTGCAGGACGTCATCGACAACTTCTCGGCCAAGGAATTCCGGGGAATTACTGTGGCGGGCACAGCAGAAGAGATCGCGGACCAAATGCAGTATTGGGTGGAGGAGACGGGAGTGGACGGCTTCAACTTAGAACGTTACGTCCTGCCCGGAGGACACCGCGACTTCATCGAGCAGGTTGTGCCTGTGCTGCAGCAGCGGGGGATATTCCGGGAGCGGTATGAGGAAACGACGCTCCGCGAGCGGCTGTTTGGAAAGGGAGCCACGCGCCTGGCGGGTACACATCCGGGGGCAGCCTTCCGTAGGCTGGAGGAATAGAGCTTAGCATTGAACAAAGGAAAGAGTGAGACAAGCGCGCTTGAAGCGCCAGGTCTCGCTCTTTTTTTGGAAGCGGTAGGTCTGGTTATTATCTTACTCTGCTTAGATTTGCAGTAATTCCGCTTAAATCCGCTGTTGCAAAAATGCAATTTACGCAATATCGGAAAAATATTTTATTTTTTCTGGATAGGTACCCATATCTTAATGTAGCTTCTGCATCCATTTGTATTATCCGCCGGTTAGGAAAGGCCGCCTCCGCGTTGTTGTCACTAACGGCGAGACTATGGGGGATGAAATAGTGTGGTTATTTTGCGACTCATACCTCTAGACCGGGTGGGGGATATTCAGCCGTGTATTTCAGCTGTTTGTTCAGGCCTGCTAATCAGGCATTGCAGACAAAACGTGCTTGAAGGGGATGCGTTCAACAGTGCCAGTCGCAAAAAAACAACAGAAAAAAACCTTGAATTAAAGCCATTTTGGGCCGGTTGACCGGTCCTTTTTTCTGTAATACGATGACATTGCGAAATATTTCACAATACTTTCGAAGCGTATCAATCAAGCGTTTTATTTTTTTAATCAGCGAAGTGAAATTATTCACATACAAGGGAGCAGATGAAATGACCAAAGTAATTTCAGCCGCCAAAGCAGCGGAACTCATCAAAGACGGAGATACAGTGGCAGCCAGCGGATTTGGATTATCCTGCTGGGCAGAAGAGATGGGGATAGCCATTGAGGACCGCTTCATGCAAACGGGGCTGCCGAGAAATCTGACGGTCATGCACGCCAGTGCAGTCGGCAACCGCCGCGACAAAGGGATGAGCCATTTAGGCCATGAAGGATTGATTAAACGCTGGATTGGCGGAATTGCCATTGCTTCCCCCGGGATGGCGAAGCTGATCGAAGAAGACAAATGTGAAGCGTACAATTTGCCCCAGGGTGTAATTACTCAGCTCTACCGGGAAATTGCCGCCAAGCGTCCGGGTGTGATTACCAAAGTAGGCATGGAGACGTTCGTTGATCCCCGGGTCGAAGGCGGCAAAATGTCCCCGTCCACGAAGGAAGACATTGTAAAGGTTATCGAGCTAGAGGGCGAGGAGTGGTTATTCTATAAATCCTTTCCTATTCATGTCGGCTTGATCCGCGGAACCGTGGCTGATGAGAATGGCAATCTGACGCTGGAAAAGGAAGGCCTGCATATGGAGGTTCTGCCTATCGCCCAGGCAGTCCGCAATTCGGGAGGCATCGTGATCGCCCAGGTAGAGACGGTTGCCAAGCGCGGCACCCTTAACCCTAAGGATGTTAAAGTTCCAGGGATTCTAGTAGATTATATTGTCGTGTCCAAGCCGGAGAATCATTACCAGACAGAGAACACCCAATATAATCCGGCATTCTCCGGTCATGTTAAGGTGCCTACCGAATCTATTGAATCGCTGCCGCTGGATGAACGCAAAATCATCTCCCGCCGCACGGCAATAGAGCTTCAGCCGAATGCGATCCTGAATCTTGGGGTTGGAATTCCGGTTAATGTTGCCAACATAGCAGAAGAGGAGGGAGTAAGTGACCAGCTGATTCTAACCACGGAGGCCGGTTCTATCGGGGGTGTTCCCGCAGGTCTGAAGGACTTCGGCCATGCCTATAACTCTGAGGCCATTGTAGATCATGACGCGCAGTTCGATTTCTATGATGGAGGCGGTATCGATTTATCTGTCCTTGGCCTCGCTCAAATGGATGAGTCCGGGAACGTAAATGTCAGCAAATTTGGTACCCGGGTAGCCGGATGCGGCGGATTCATTAATATCTCTCAGGCAGCCAAAAAGCTGGTATTCGCAGGTACATTCACCGCCGGTGGTCTGGAGATCAAGGTTGAAGACGGGAAATTGCACATCCTTCAAGAGGGAAAAGTGAAAAAGTTCATTAAGAAGGTGCAGCAGATCACGTTCAGCGGCTCCTATGCGGCAAAGGTAGAGCAACCGGTTGTATATGTTACGGAGCGTGCGGTATTTGAACTGCTGGATGGGAAAGTAACCTTAACTGAAATCGCACCAGGTGTTGACCTGCAGACGCATATTCTGGATCAGATGGACTTTGTACCGGTGATCTCGCCTGCGCTCAAGCAAATGGATCAAGCCATGTTCCACGAACACTGGGGGAAGCTGAAATCTATCATTGCCGAGAAAAACCGGGTCTTATTGGAAGTTTATTAATCTATCCGTGCTTCAATACACTATGAAAAGGGATGATCTCATGAATATTCAGTTAAACCGCTGGAGGATACTGATCGCATCGGCCATCATTAATATCTGTGTAGGTGCAATATACGCATTCAGTATTTTCGCCCTTCCATTAACCAAAGTGTTTGACGTCTCGATGCCTGATATTATGATGGCTTTTACGATCAATGCAGCAATCTCTCCAATTCCAATGATCCTGGGAGGGAAACTGGTCGATAAAGGGGGAGCGAGGAAGGCTATCTTTATCGGCGGAGCCATGTTCGGGATTGGCTTCATTCTGTCGGGACTCGCAACCGCACCTTGGATGCTGTATATCACTTACGGTGTTATTACCGGGATCGGCCAGGGGATTGTATATTCCTCTACCATTGGCAACAGTGTAAAGCTCTTTCCGGATAAAAGAGGCTTGGCTGCAGGAATTGTTACAGCGGGCTACGGCGGCGGAACTATCGTTATCGCACCTATAGCCAACGCGTTAATCAGCGGTCAGGGTGTGCAGCCGGCATTGATCATGCTCGGTGCCGTCTTCCTGGTAATTATTCTGAGTCTGGGTCTGCTCGTTAAACCTGCTCCGGCCGGTTATGCTCCTGAGGGCTGGGCGCCTCCGGCTGCCGGAGCTGCCAAGGGTGGCGTTAATGTACAATGGCACGAAATGATCAAGAAGCCGATATTCTATGTCATCGCCTGCCTGTTCCTAATCGGTGCCTTGTCAGGAATGATGGTAACCGCCAACGCATCTGTCATTGGACAGAAGATGTTTGGCCTCTCCGCAGCAGCCGCAGCACTATATGTAAGCCTGTACTCACTCAGTAACTGCATCGGCCGTGTATTCTGGGGCGCTGTATCCGACAAAATCGGCCGTGTAAAATGTCTGCTCATGATCTACCTGGTCATTGCGGCCATGATGCTGACTATAGCATTAACGACATCCATCGCCGGATTTGCGGTAGCCATTGCAGGCATTGGCTTGTGCTTCGGCGGAACCATGGGCATCTTCCCTTCGATTGTCGGCGAGAAATTCGGGATGAAATATTACGGTGTCAACTATGGTGTAACCTTTATCGGTTATTCAGGAGCGGCCTTCTTCGGACCGAGAATTGCCGGTAAGGTGGCAGCGGCCAATGACGGAATGTTCACGAATGCTTTTTACATCGCGCTGGTGATCTCTTTGGTTGGCTTTGCTCTAACCTTTGTGTACAAAGCAATGGATAAACAACAGCCGCCACAGCCTGAAGTTACCCAAGCCGCTTAAGAAACTGAGTTACATTAATGAATAACTGAGTTACATTAACGAACAATATAAATGGAGGTTAACACAATGTCGATTACACAATTATTAGGGATTAAATATCCGATTTTTCAGGGGGGGATGGCTCAAATCGCGGTTTCTCCTCTGGTAGGTGCTGTGTCCAATGCGGGAGGTCTGGGCATTATCGGTTCAGGCGGATTTACTGCGGACCGTCTTCGTGACGAGATTCGTAAGGTGAAGGCAAGCACCGATAAACCCTTCGCAGTAAATCTGATGCTGATGATGAACAATATCCCTGAGCTTATTGAGGTCATTATCGAAGAAGGCGTGAAGATTGTGACCACGGGTGCAGGCACGCCTGCTCCATACATGAAGACGCTCAAAGAACATGGCATTATCGTCATTCCGGTAGTTCCTTCAGTCAAAATCGCCAAGAAAATGGAAGATTTAGGTGTGGATGCAATTGTTGCAGAGGGAACCGAAGCAGGCGGACATGTGGGTGAAACCACGACGATGGCCCTTCTGCCTCAAGTCGCCAGTGCAGTGTCGATTCCGGTAATCGGAGCGGGCGGGATTGCGGATGGCCGTGGTATCGCGGCTGCATTTGCACTTGGAGCACAGGGCGTTCAGGTTGGAACCCGGTTCCTGGCTACCGTGGAATGTCCTACTCACGAGAACTTCAAACAAGCCGTCATTGCTGCTGATGATACGAGCACAACGGTGACTGGCCGCAGCCTGGGCGGTCCGGTAAGAAGCATCAAGAATAGTATGATTGCTGAATTCCTGAGACTTGAGAATGAGAAGGCTTCACGCGAAGAGCTGGAGAAATTAAGCCTGGGATCTTTGCGCCGGGCCGTATTTGAAGGAGATACAGATACGGGCTCCGTAATGGCTGGACAGATTTGCGGGATGGTGAATAAGATTACTACGGTTGAAGAGATGATTACCACCATGTTCGAAGAGGCGCAGGAAACCCTCGGGAAGCTGGGGCATTTACAGCTGGGACCATTATCAGTTGTAGGCGCATAATAAAGTGTCATATCATAAGCCAAGTGGTATCATTTACGTAATGATATCGTTTGGCTTTTTTTCTAAATAAGGATGTAAGCGTTACTATAATAGTATAGGACTGATAAATTTGACTAAAAGAAATAAAAAATCAGGTAAACGTACGATAGACGAAATTATGGAAGAGCTGCCGTCCACTTTATTTGTGACCGATCCACACGGAAATATATTAATTTCCAATGAATTTACCGCTTTAACCATCGGAGTTCAATTGGAGGAGCTGCTGAAGGCGAATGTCCAGGACTTGGTGAAGGCCGGCTATTATCCTCATTCGATTACGATGGAGGCCATTCAAAGTAAACAAAAGGTTTCGAAGAATGTCATCACCTCCAGAGGATTTCATATCTTCTCCACAGCGATTCCTATTCTGGATAAGGATGGGGAGGTGCAGCTGGTAGTCACCACTTCTAATGAATTCAAGCAGGAGCACGCCTATTATGAAGCAAATGTACCTGTAACCCAGCAGATCAACAAGCAATTGGGAGAAGCAGCAGCGGGAGAAGGCAAAGGGATTGTAGCTGAAAGCCTGGCCATGAAACAGATTATTAAAGTCTGCAACCAGATCGCGTCCTACGACAGTAAAGTGTTAATCTATGGTGAGTCCGGGACCGGTAAAGAGGTTATAGCGAAATATATTCATCTGAGAAGTGAAAAGTGGAAGGGGCCCTTCATTGCGATTAATTGCGCAGCCATAGCTCCGGCTCTATTCGAATATGAATTGTTTGGATACGAAAAAGGAGTCATGGAAGGACAGACGGAAGTGAAGGCGGGCATGATTGAAATTGCGAGTGGCGGGGTTCTTTTTCTGGATGAGATAGCGGATTTGCCGCTTGAGATGCAAGCCAAGCTATTGCGGGTTCTGGAGAATAATGAAGTAAGACGCGTCGGCGGCATCGTGAATATACCGGTCCATTGCCGTGTGATCTCAGCTACGAACCGGGATTTGTGGAGTATGGTGAAGAAAGGGTTATTCCGGGAAGATCTGTATTACCGGATTAATGTGATCCCGATTCATATTCCTCCGCTCCGTAACCGCAAGCTGGACCTTGTAGGACTAATCTCCAGTTATATCGCCAGCTTCAATCACATGTACGGGAAGAAATATGTCTTAAGTGCGGAAGAGTTTGAGAAGATGCTGAGTCAGCCCTGGCATGGGAATGCAAGAGAGCTGAGGAATTATATCGAACGGCTTGTGGTTACCGAATACATGGGAGTTAGCCAGGAGGAAGAGGATCAGGTGGCAGACTGGTTTGCAATTGACCACTTCATAGCCAAGAACAAACATCACCTGTCTGCGCTGAAAGACTTCACTGCAGTAGCAGAGGGACGTTATATTGTAAAAGTGCTGAAGGATTGTTATGGAAACGGTACAGAAGCGGCCAAAAAATTAAGTGTGGACCGGTCGGTTATTTACAGAAAGCTGAAGAAAATGGAAGAAGTGCTGCGGAATTAAGTAGTCAAGAATGGCAAGACGGTAATTGAGGAGGGCTTCGGCTACGCAGTTTTGCTGCTTTATTTATAATCTCGTATGATCTTGAGCTTGGTGAAAGCAAATAAGGCGAACAGGAACAGCAGCAGACCAATGGAACCCATGACCGGACCCGGACTGAAATAATCCGAGAGGTAGGAGACAAGCGTTAGACCGATCGACGGAGCGACACTCATAATCGACCCAAGTACTCCGAAGACCCGGCCCTGAATCTCTTCCGATATTTCCAGCCTGAGGATGATATTGATCAGCAGCGTGCAGAACGAGAACATGAATCCAATCAGCAGAACGACAGGAATGGCTGTGGCCGCAGAAGTGATGAAGGATAACAGGATGTACATCGGGCCCAGGCAGAACAGACCGCTCATAATAAATAATCCTCTCCGTCTGATTCTGGAGCCCAGGATCATAATCAGGCCTGAGCCGATCATATAGCCGAGCGGGATACAAGCTTCCATGAGTCCGAACTGGAACGGGCTTGCCTTCCAGACGTTGACGGCCATAACCTGGGTCAGCATCAGCGAGGGCATGAAGAATAGAGTGAGCGTCGGAAGCATAATGATGACGGCCTTGGCAAAAGGGAATTTCCAGATATACCTTATGCCTTCCCCAAGGTCCTGAATAAAATTCCTCTTCTGCCCGGGCTCAGCATTCACGCGTGTCGGCACGGGAAGGGAACGGACCGCAAGAACCAGCAGGAAGGAGACTACAAACGTGACTCCATCGAATAAAATGGCATCCGCCGCACCAAAGCCCGCTACAAAGATTCCGCCCATGGAAAAGCCGACTGTCCGGCAAATATTCTCTGACAGGTTAAGCATGCCTACGGCTTGCTGGACATGCTCTTTGCCGACCACGGTGATAATGGAGGCCTGGTAGGCGGGGGACTGGAAAAGGGCAGATGCAGTGGTCAATGCAGTAAGCAGGGCCACGATAATGAAGGAAGCGGAAGGGAGAGAGATGACCAGGGCGAGTGATACTACCAGTATGCAGCTGATCAGATCCGTGACCAGCATGATGGTTCTGCGGTTGGTCCGATCCGCAAACGTTCCTCCTATTGATCCGAGCAGCGAGCTAAGCAACAGATTAATGATCGTCAGTACAGCCACCAGTTTGGCACTGCCGGTGGTCTGAAGCACCCAGAGACTGAGAGCGATACTGTGAAAGGTGTTGCCGAACAGGGAAATGGAAAAGGAGCAGAGCAGCAGCATGAATTTTTTGTTGGCCCACAGTTTTGGATAGGAGTGTACCGCAGGGGCAGCCTGGCTGGCTATAACGGGTTCTGGCATAGTTACTCTCCTTTCAGCTTAAACGCTTAAGTTAACCCTCAAAAAAAATTAGTCGACATAATAACAGTTATTCACCTGCTCAGAGTAGTCCGAATGGTGCAACAGCTCTTGCATGAGTTCATAGGCAACCTCCGCTTTGTCTCCTTGAAAAAGAATCTTCTTCACATGCTCACCCAGCATTTCCGGGGAATTACATGTGCAGATTACCGTAAGATGCTCGAACTTTCCAGACTTCTCCACGTAGCTGCCAATGAATTCATTGATCACAATTGCCTGCTTGAAGCGGTGATGCTCCATTGCCGGAAGCAAATCCTGAAGTTCACGGATCTCAAAGACAGCATCATCAGCCAGAGGAACACTGCTGCGGATATAGCGGGTGAGGAGCGAATTATTGAAGCCCTCCATAATCAAGCAGACCTGCGACAGATCTTCGGGAAGTGCTTTTTCAAGCGCTGATCGGTAATTAAACACCACCTGCTTGAACAGCTTATCCTCTATCATGCTGTCGATCAGAATCAGGGGGATGCCCTCGACAAAGTGTCTGGAGATCGAGTAGAAGGAATGGTCTTGTGCATCAATGAGAAACACGGCTTCCAGCTTGCGTTCAACGATAATATCCAGCGAAGGGGTGTCGGTATCCAGAGAATAGAGGAGCGTATGATAACCGGCCGCTGTAAGCCGCTGCTCCAAAGCATGAATGAAGGCGAGCTGGGCATGCAGCTTCCAGTAGGGCAATGACTTGGATTTGTGGACCAATACACCTATCAGACCGGTTTTTTGGTTTGCCAGTGAGCGGGCTGCTAAGTTTGGAATATAGCGGAGCTCTTTAGCCAGTTCCATAATCTGGCGGCGCGTCTTCTCAGGAATGGTCTGATTATCCACACGATTCAGCACATAGCTTACGGTGGCAACGGATACGTTAGCACGGATGGCGATGTCCTTCATAGTCGTTTTTTTCAACGCACCAATCTCCTGTCTGTTGATTTCCTAAAGATTAACATTAGCTGGATCAGTCGTCAATCCTGGATGTGATGTGTCATAATAAACCTTTTATTTCTTGTTGTTGATATAATATGTAAAATATTGTAGTATCAGCTTAATCGGTTAAGTCACCGGTTGTTGTCTATTCTTTACTCTATTATGGGAGGCGGTTATGCATGGACAATGTAGTGTTGTATCCCTTCAATAAGATTACGCAAGGGATCATCAGGTTCAGGGATCTAACGGATTTTACAGTAAGGGCGGTTGTTGATTTTGTCCTGCATAAGGGCAAAGATGCAGCAGAGCTGGTGGAAGGGCGTGCGGCGGGCATTCCGGTCACGGACAATTTTGAAGAGGTATTTGGCTTAGCGGATACTCTTATTCTGAATGATCCAGGAACCTCCTTCGGAAATAACGAGGGTGTGTATGGCGAGCATAAGCTCAGCCAGCTGTGGAGAATGCTGGTTGTCTCTGCCCATGAGCACAAGCTGCGGATCATCAGTGTGCACGAAATTATTGACCGTCCGACCCTGGAATGGCTGCTCGAGAATGGAATCACGATTGAAATTCTACCGCAAATCCCCGCAAGTCTGCAGCGCCGGCTTCATACAGAATATGTTTTTCCTTCCCCTGGAGATGAAATAGCCACTTATTTATCTTATTTTGATATGGACGCACAAATAACCGCTTATAACCGCAATATATGCAAGGTAGGGATATTCGCAACAAGAGGATGCCTCGGGAAATTTACTGCCCAAATGTCATTATTCCGGGCGCTTAAGCAGGCAGGAGAGAAGGTTCAGGCGATTATAACCGAGCCTACAGCCGCACTCTTCAATCAACCGGGCGGCGATATAATGAAATTTATTGCCAATAAGCCGCTGAGCCAATATCCGTACTACATTCACGCGGCTGTCCGGGAAGCAGAGAGCGAAGGCTGTGATTATGTCCTGCTGTCAGGTCAAGGCTCCTTGCTTCCGAATGAGAATTTCGTGATTGCAGCGACCAAGGTCTCCTATTTGCGCGCTTTACAGCCCGATTTGACGATCCTGATCGCAGGCTACGATGATGATGAGCAGATTAGAGACAGCCTCGATATTCTTCGCGTTTACGGCAATGGCAGCCGGCCGTTTGCCATTCTGATTCCGGATAAATACGAAGTTGATTTCGGAGAATACATCTCGAAGACCCCGGAAGAAATAGAACAGCGCAAGGAAGAGATCCGCAGCCGGTTTGCAGCCGAGAATGTTGAATCGGTGCTGGACATTGGCAGATTGGCTGCCAAGCTGGCTGGCTATAAGCGGACTGTCAAATTATGATCCGGGCGGAGGCGGTGAATATGGAAAGGGTTGTCCTGTATCCCTTCAATAAAATCACGCAGGGTCTGCTTCGCTTTCGTGACCTGTTGAGTGTGGAGATTGTGTCGGTAATCGACTTCGTGCAGGAAGACGGACAAGATGCCGGAGAGCAGGTGGACGGGAAGCATTCGGGAATTCTTATTCATTCGTCTATGGAAGCTGGTCTGAAGGATGCGGACACTCTGATTCTCAATGATCCCGGCACTACTTTTGGGGGTAACAAAGGTGTATTCGCTGAACACGATCTGGCGGAATTATGGCGAAAATTGGTCTTGTATGCTTCAGCCCGGGGCTTAAGGGTAGTCAGTGTTCATGAAATTTATGACAGGGATACCCTGAACTGGATGGCAGAGCAGCAATTAAAAATCGACGTGGTTCACAGTCCTCAGGAGAAGCTTTTTCAGGAGATGGATGAGCGTTACAGCACGGGCGGAACAGATATTGAGTGCTATCTGGGACAGTTCGAGAAGGAAGCCTTGATGTTTGCCCGCCCCAGAACGATTAAGAGAGTTGGTGTTTTTGCTACGCGGGGGTGCATTGGCAAGTTTACCGTGCAGATGAATCTCTATCGGCAGTTCGGAGCGCTGGGCATTCCGGCTACAGCCTTTATCACAGAGCCAACCGGATTCCTGTTCGGGCAGCCTGAAGGGGATATCTTCAAATTCCTGGCGCACCGTCCGTTGGAGCAGTACCCGTATTATATCGATACTGTTATTCATCAAGCCCAGCAGAGCGGCAGCGATTGGATCGTTATGGCGGGGCAAAGCTCCATTCTTCCCACAATGAATATTGCTTTCAATTCTCTGCGATACGCGATGCTGCGGACATTTGATCCGGAATATGTTCTGCTGATTGCCGGTTATGATGATGACAGCGCTATACTTGATGCGATTGAAATCTTAAGAATCTACTCCAAGCGGCCGATTGCCCTGCTGCTGCCGGATAAGCTTGAAACCTCTTATGGGCATTATGAAATCTATCCCCTTGAACAACGATTGGCCCGCAAGCTTGAACTGGAACAGAAATTTCATATTCAGGTCCTCTTTACCGAACAAGCAGAAGCAGCGGTGAATCTTCTCTTGGAGGAAGCGAATGCTATTCCGGCCGCTTCTGGTAAGTAAACATGCTGAATCCGGGCGAATGCATCTATCAGATTGTCACCGACCGGTTCTGCGAAGGCAACCCTGCCAGCCGGCCGCGAGCGGAGCTCTTCAGCTCTGGCGCAGGCAATCTGCGAAAATATCTCGGCGGCGACTGGACAGGAATTATTGCCAGGATACAGGACGGATATCTTACCGGTATGGGGGTCAGCGCGATCCTGATTTCCCAGCCGGCAGAGAACATTCATGTGTGCACGGACGATGAAGAAGGCACGGCTTCTTATCATGGCTATTGGCCCAGAGACTTCCTGAGGCCCAATCCTTATTTCGGTTCTATGGATACATTCAGAGCCCTGCTGAGCACAGCGCATGAGCACGGACTTAAGGTAATCATTGATTTTACTCCGAATCATACGTCCCCGGCACTGGAGCTGCGGCCGGATTATATGGAGAATGGCGCAATATACCGCGCGGGCCAGCTGGTAGCTACGTATTCGGGAGACCTGGAGCGTGTATTTCTGCATAATGGCGGCACTGCTTTTCGGGATGCCGAAGATTCGCAGTACCGGAATTTGTATGACCTGGCCGGATTGGATCAGATGAACCCGCAAGTGGATGAGCTTTTGCGGGAAGGGATTGCCTTCTGGCTAGATCTGGGGGTGGACGGTGTGAGGATCGATGCGGCCAAACATATTCCCCCAGGCTGGTTAACCGCCTTGAGCGGCTTCATCCATGCCAGGAAACCGGCTTATGTGTTCGGGGAGTGGTTTCTTGAAGCACATGGCTGCACACAGGACAATGCTGCTTTTGCCAATGGGACCGGAATGAGTCTGCTGCATTTTATGTTCACCCATGCGATCCGCGAGGCCTTTCATGGGCCGCAGGGCTTCGGTGCTTTTGCCGAAATGCTATGTGAATCCTCCGGCAGCTATAAGCATATGCATGACCAGCTTATTTTTCTGGATAATCATGATATGAGCCGGTTCACCCGGAATTCTGACCATTGGCTTACAGATTTGGCGCTTGTGCTGCTGTTGACTTCTGCAGGCCTGCCTGTGGTGTACTATGGAACCGAGCAGTACATGAGCGGCGGGGATGATCCCGGCAATCGTGCCATGATGAGCTCCTTCAGCAGGGAGACTACGGCCTACCGGTTAGTGGCTCAGCTTAATCGTTTAAGAGCATGTAATCTTGCGATTGGTTACGGTAATACGAAGCTGCTGTATGTGAATTCGGGGGTGCTCGTATTCGAGCGCAGCTGCAAGAAGGATGTTGCACTTATTCTAATTAATCAGGGTGAAAGCGGACATACACTGCCTCCGCTGGTTACTTCTCTGCCGCAAGGCGCATACTCCAGCCTGCTTAAGGACATTTATCCAGACCGTCAGGCAGTTGCCGGAGCCGAAGGGGACATACAAAATGTAATACTGGCACCTCAGTCTGCTTATATCTATGTTCATGAGTCAGATCTGGAGGAGCCGGCCGCCTTACACTTCTATCCCAAAGCAGCGGCGCCGCGAAGTGAGCTTATTATCCGGGGCAGACATTTAGGTAACAACGGCCGTCTGATGGTTGGTGGTTATGAGGCTGATGTAATCTCATGGCAATCGGAGAAGATCGTAGCCAGGATTCCGGCGGTCCCGGCGGGAACACATTCTGTACAAGGTCTGACAGGCGGGGAGAGCGAGTTCCAGCTGGCGGAAGAACTGACGGTGTGGACAGGAACGCTGGTCACGGTAAGGCTGGTAGTCAAGAATCTGTATACCGAATATGATACTAGGGTCTATGTGACGGGGAACGTGTATGAGCTTGGAGAATGGAAAGCAGAGAGGGCCGCAGGGCCGTTTTACAATCATATCGTCTACCGGTATCCAACCTGGTATTGCGATATCAGTCTGCCCGCAGACTGCCGGATCGAGTTCAATTTTCTGCTAAGGGGTGACTCTGGTATTGTGCGCTTGGAGCAAGGGGAGGCTCATTACATCCATACGCCTGCGGAGGGTGTATCGGAAATGATCGTGGAGTGGCAGGGATGTCACCAGGAAGCTAATCCGTTGTCCGAAGGAGATGCTGCATATGGATGAGAGATTGCAGTTTGACGGGACGCGTCTGATCTTTCGAACGGTGCTGGACGAAGAGACAAGGCGGCTGATTGCCTGGCATTTCAAAAGTGGCTGGCTTGAGCTGCAGCAGGCTGTCCGGCTAACCACGCTCTCTTCCGATAACAAATTTGCCCAGTTCCTTTTCCCTGTGTACAAGCCGCTCGGGCAAACGCTGGAGATGCGGATTCCGAGGCCGCAAGAACGTTACTATTATGCAGATTTAGGGATTATTAAAAAAGTGCAAACGTTTGTACCAATTTTAAGATCTAATGTGTTATTTGTTTGTGATGACGGCAGCCTCGAATATTCCGACTGGCTTTCCTTCCAAAGAGACCATTCTTCACCTCCGCTGCTGGAGCAAAATACATGGTGGGAATTCTTCACAGGATATTCACTTTCTACACATTGAGAGATTAGGAGGGGACAACCTATGAAGTCTAGCGCATCTGTCTTAATCCTGTCCTGGGAGTATCCGCCTGTGGTGATCGGAGGGATGGCCCCGCATGTCTATGAATTGTCCAGGCATTTGGCAAGCGGGCAGACCGAAGTTCATGTAATCACCAACAGCGCCCCCGGGCGGCCCGTTCTGGAAGTGGAGAACGGCGTATACGTGCACCGTGTGAATTCTTATGAGAATTTGACCGATTTCGAGGATTGGGTGCTTCAGTTCAATCTGGCGATTGTAGATTACGTTGTATCCCGGCTAATCGGGAACGTAAGACTCGATCTTATTCACGCGCATGATTGGCTGGTCGGCTACGCAGCCCTTCTTCTCCGTCAACGGCTGTCGTTACCGCTTGTTACAACAATCCATGCTACAGAATTTGGGAGGAACCAGGGAGTATTCACGCCTCAGCAGCACACGATTCATGCCATTGAGAATGAACTGGTCTCTACATCGGACAGGGTTATTGTATGCAGCCTGCATATGCAGCGGGAGGTCTGTACTGTGCATGGTCTTGAGGAGTCAAGGACGGAGATTATTCCGAACGGCATTGATCTCCGTTCACTGGAGCTGATTCCCGCACATCCCTTCAGAAGAGAGCAGTATGCGCGCAATGGCGGAGAGATTATCTTGTTCATTGGAAGACTAGTGAAGGAAAAAGGGGTACAGGTGCTGCTGCAAAGCATGCATGAGGTAGTGCGGGAATTCCCGCAATGCACCTGTATTATCGCAGGCCGGGGACCGATGTTCGCCGAGCTTGAAGCCAGTGCGGCTGAGCTGGGTACAAGCATACACTTCACCGGCTTCGTGGACAGCCTGGAGAAAAGCTATCTGTTCCAGATTGCCGATGTCTGTGTATTTCCCAGCTTATATGAGCCCTTCGGCATTGTGGCACTGGAAGCGATGGGGAGCGGTACACCGGTAATTGTGTCTGAAGAAGGGGGATTGGCCGAGATTGTTGAGCATGGGCGGACTGGACTCACCAGCATATCCGGAGATTCTGACATGCTTGCGGGCCGGATTCGACAGTTGCTCCGTGAGCCGGATGAGGGGAGCCTGCTTGCAGAAGCAGCGCGGCGGGAGGTGCTGCTGCGGTATGACTGGAACCCCATTGCTGACAGAACCAGGGAAGTCTATTCCGCGCTGAGCGGCGTGAGATTATGAGGAAGGGAAGATGCCGGTATGACATCTTTTATAACACTCAAGGAAGAGATTCTAGATCTATCGTTATGCGCCTCTTGCGGATTGTGCGCTGCAGTGTGTCCCCAAGGTCTGCTTGCGATGAACGGAGATTCCATCTCGCTCCCGGTCTTTCAGGGTCTGGAGAGCCAGGCGGCCGACACCTGCGGAAGCTGCAATCTCTGCTCGGAGGTGTGCCCGGGCTATGATACAGGCGTTATGGAATCTGAGCGGCGCATTTTCGGCCGCAACCGTTCAGAGCTTGAACGCTGGACCGGCATCTACTTGTCTACCTGTCAATTGTCAGCGGCAGACCCGGAGATTCTCGGCCGGGCGGCAGCCGGCGGGGCGGGGACGATCCTGGCGGTTACCGCGCTGGAAGAGAAGCTTGCTGACGCGGTGATTGTTGTGGGAAGAGATAAGGAGCGTCCCTGGGTGCCGAAGGCCTACCTTGCCGATTCAGTGGACAAGATTATCGAGTGTGCCCAGACCAGCTACTGCATCACTCCCAATCTGGATCTGCTGCAGGATCGCAGATATGACAAGATCGGCATTATAGGCGTACCTTGCCAGATTCAAGGCATCCATAAGCTGCTAAATCTGCCGGAACACTCGCCGTCCACTGTACTGGCAGACAAAGTGGCGTTCACGATTGAGCTGGGATGCGCGTCCAACACTTCATTGGGCGGTACCGAGCATCTGATTACGGAAATCTTGGGGATCGACTTGGCTGACGTAGTTTTGATGAAGTACCGGGAAGGAGAATATCCGGGGCAGTTCATGGTTAGAACCCGGCAGGGGCAGGAGCATTATCTGCCCTTTTACCGGCTGGTGGAGGAATTCAAAAAGTTTAAAACCTTTCGCTGTCTTGCTTGTCCGGATTGGTGGTCAGGCCTTGCTGATATTTCGATTTCGGATGGAGATCCCAATATTTTTGATTCCAGCAGAGAAGGGATATCTGCCAAAGCCTCATCCACGGTAATGGTGCGAACGAAGACAGGTGCTGACCTGCTTGAGCTTGCGGTGCGCCGGAACGCGGTCAAGCTGTTCGATTACACCTTTGAGAATAACCTTGGACTGGAGCGGAAACGGCAGCGGTACCGCAGCTATGCAGCAATGGGCGACCGGAGGATTCCGCTGGCTCCCGGAAGAGATATGGATTACTCGCAAATACTCTCCGATGACGAGGTGATCAGAATTGGAATTGGTACGAAGCAGGGCCGGGCTACCGGCCAAATGTGATTTGCGGATTAAGGCGAAGCGGGAGTTGTGTTCCTTCAAATTCGATTCGGTTCCCGGAGACAAATCAATTTCCCAGCGGGCCATTGTTCTGAACGCTATCGCCGAAGGCCAAGGCACGGTGTACAATGTGCTGCGTTCCCGTGACATTGAGAGCTGTATCGCGATTCTCCGCCAATTAGGTGTAACGTTTGCATGGAATGGGGATGACCTGTCAGTGAATGGAAGAGGGCTCCGGGGCTTACAGGCACCGGCGGGCAGACTTGAGGTCGGGAATACGGCCACCTCAGCCCGGTTGATGTTGTCTGTCCTGGCAGGACAGTCCTTTGCTGCGGAACTCGGAGGGAACCCACTGCTCTCGGCAAGACCGATGGACTGGGTTGTTCAGCCGCTTACAGACATGGGGGCTGTGATTGAATATCTTGGGGTGAAAGGCTGTCTGCCTCTGCGGATTCAGGGGGCATCACCATTGTCCCCCATAGAAATGGAAGCCACCGTATTCAGTGCACAGGAAAAGTCCGCCCTGCTGTTCGCGGGATTATATGCGGACGGAATCACATGTTATCGGCAAAACTGTCAAAGCCGGGATCACACCGAACGCCTGATGCAGTATTTCGGCATAGATATTCGTTCTGATCATGATGTTACTTTCCTGAAGGGAGGAAGTGCCTTTTCCGCCAGGGATGTAATGGTTCCGGGGGATCTGTCCTCAGCGGCTTTTCTGCTGGCTGCATATGCTATCCGGGGAATGGGGCGCAAGGGCAGCTTGTTGATTAAGCGGGTAGGTGTTAATCCAACCCGGAGCGGATTCATCCGTCTGCTCACAGAGATGGGGCTTCCTTTGACGCTGCAAGCGGAAGAGGAACTGATATCCGGGGAGCCAATCGCAGATATCTATTGCACCCCGGGAACCCGGTTGTCCCCTGTCTGTGCTGAAGGCAACGGGCGAATACAGAGCTTGATAGACGAGGTTCCTCTGCTCGCTGCGGTATCGGTATTCGCAGAAGGGGATTCTGTGATTAGGAACTGCCGGGAATTGAGAGACAAGGATACGAACCGGATTCAGACCACTGCAGGGGTGCTAAGAGCCTTTGGCGTGGAAACTACCTGCAGTGAGGATGAAATGGTCATTCATGGCGGCCAGCGTCTATCGCCTGCCATTGTTGACAGCTGTGGCGATCACCGGATCGCCATGACCGCCGCTGTATTGGCCAGCAGCCTGGAGGAGCCTTCGATCATCCGTAACTGCGGCTGTATCAATATTTCGTATCCAGGCTTCGTAGAGGATCTCTCACAGTTTGCGCATATTGATATTTTGCGTCCGGATTGATATTTATCTGAACCCATTTCCATGAAATGCCGTAGAAACAACTATATCTACTATTACATGGAATGGAGTGAAGTAAATGAAGTTGTCATTATTGCGTAACCGTTCTGCCTTTTGGACGAGGACAGTGCTTGCTGCTGCCCTGGTTCTGACGCTGGCTGCCCCGGCGGTACAAGCATCTGCCGCTCCTGCGGCATCTGCACCTCCGGCGTCCGTAACCGGACAGGCCAAACCGTTAACGACGGAGAATGCGGCAGCATTCCTCAAGCAATTCTTCAGTGCGGATGAGGTGAAAGCGCAGCTTGCCGGTGCGGTTGTTATTGTGGTCAAGGATGGCAAGACGGTAATAGAAGAAGGCTTCGGTTATGCGGACAAGGCTGCCAAAACAGCGGTAGACCCGGATGAAACGGTCTTCCGCATGGCCTCGGTATCCAAAACCTTCACTGCCGCTGCCGCCATGCAGCTGGTAGAGCAAGGCAAAATCGATTTGAAAGCGGATTTTCAAGTCTATACCGGACCGATTGTCTTCGACAATCCCTTCGGCGTTCCGGTAACGGTGGAGGATCTGCTGACCCACACCACCGGCTTCCGGATTCAGGACCCGCAGCCGGAAGATATCAACGATGATTTCGAAACCAAGGTATCAATTGAGGATTATGTGCTGCGGAATATGCCGCCGGTTGTCCGTGAGCCGGGGACTTCCTATATGTATGACAACTTCGCCTCACTGCTGCTGGGTCTGGTGGTAGAGAAGGCCAGCGGCATGCCTTATGAGGATTATATGGAGAAGTATGTGTTCTCCCCGCTGAATATGGATTCAAGCGGCTACCTGCTGGAAGGCAAGCTGAAAGAAGAGCTGGCTACCGCCTATGATGCCACCGGCAAGGCGCTTGATCTGTATACAGTAACTCCTACTGTTATGCCGCATGGAGGTATGCTGTCTACTGCAGATGATATCGGCAAGTTCATGACTGCTTTTCTGAATGGAGGCACTTCCGGGAATAGCCGCATTCTGGCTGCAAGTACTATAGATGCCATGGAGGAATACCGTTCCTCCATCCACCCGTTGCTGCCGAATACCACCTACGGCTTCGAAGCGCCGATTCAGCTTCCCGGTGCCGGCAGCAGCTCCAAGATTATCACCAAAGCAGGCGATTTAATCGGCTTCAGCACTTATATGTTCCTGATCCCTGAGCAGAACACCGGGGTGTTCATTGCCTATAATCAGCAGAGTGCACTGCGGGAAATGTTCTATCCGGCGTTCATCCAGGCGTTCTTCCCGCAATACGCCGCACCGGCGAAGCTGGACACCTTCCAGCCGTTGAGTGCAGAAGCTCTGGATGCGTTCACCGGATACTATGCGGATCTCCGTCTCAAGAGCCTGGTCTCCACAGTTGATGTGCATGAGGGTGCGCTTACCATTAGCGATGCCTTGCTGGGCACCCGCCAGCTGCGCCAGGTAGACGATAATCTGTTCATCGATGAGCTTACCAAGAAATTTACCGGTTTTGAATTGACGCCGGGCGGACAAGGAGCTTATCTGAAAGAGCCTTATCTCAATCCTTACAGCTATGCGCAGAAAGGGCCGGATGGCGCCGGTTATGCCGATGTCTCTACGAGCCATCCTTATGCGGTTCCGGTTATGATGCTGCAGTCGCTGGGCTATCTGCCGAATGATGCGGCGCTCCGCTTCGAGCCTGAGGCGGGAATTACGCGTGCCGAGTATGTGCGGCTGATGCTGGAGAGCAGCAGTGTCAAAGAGAGCAAGACCACGAAGCTGGCGTTCCCTGATCTGCAGGGACATCCGGATGCTGGCTATATACAAATGGCTGTAGAACTCGGAATGGTAGAGGGAACAGCAGGCGGAGAATTCCAGCCTGACCGGGTCATCTCCCGCCAGGAGGCAGCGGTCATGGTATGGAGACTGCTCAGTGCACAATACCCGGATAAGCTGTTCCAGGATGTGAAGCTGGCCGGTAATACGGATAAATGGGCTATTCCGGCTGTGAAGATGGCCGTGGCTCTTGGTTTATACGGACCGGACATCCAGGCGGATGCCAAGGGGGCTGTTGACTTCAAGTCCAGAGAAGTCCTAAGCAAACAGGAGAATGCTGCCATTCTGTATGCCCTGTTCACGAATCCGATAGATCAGATCGTGGCCGGACTGGCGGAGAAATCCGGCGAATGAAAAGAATCTAAGTATGAATCACTCTGGACATTCCAGTAATGGCCGTTGGAAGGCTTGATGAGATTCTAAAATAGAAAATTCGCTCATTTTAACATACGTCCATCGACACTTCTGTTGAACACAAATAAAGAGCTGTCCCTCAAGGTATTCCGCCTTGTGAGACAGCTCTTTGCAATGAAGTATGCTGCTGTTCCTATAAAGTTAGAATATCTACTCCCATAGCCGGCAGCATCACCTTCTGCTCCGATCTTTTGCTCGTCAACAAGCTGCGATAGGGAACGTCAAGCGTAACCTCTCGTTGCTCATTCGTCAAATTGATCAGGAACAGGAAGCTTTCCTTACCCTTCGATCGAATCGACAGCTCGACACCTTCCGGCAGCTGGAGCTTGGGCGCCAGGTCCTTTTCCTTCAGTATGCCTTCGAACAGCTGATAGAAATACGATGGCTCCGGCCAAGTGCCGACATAATACACTTCACCCTCACCAAGCTTATTGACAGTAACCGCCGGCACCCCCTCGTAAAAGTCGTTGTCATACCAGGCAATCGGTTCTGCTCCTCGCAGTTCCAGCAGATCGCACCATTGCTTCGCAGCGAATGTCTGGCCCGCCGCGTTCCGAATCCGATGCTCGCTGTTGCCAATCGCATCATACTCACTAACGACAACCCCCGCTGCTTCCGCCAGCAGCCCCGGCAGAGGCAGCATCTCACATACATTCCTCATGTTCTTCACACCTGTCCGATTGGTGAGGACAACCGTGCCGCCCCCGGCTGCGAATCGCTCCAGCCGCTGCACTATTGTTTCATTTAACAGAAAGAGGGAAGGGACAATGACCAGCTTGTAGCCATCGAGCGCCTCGGTCCAGTTGATAACGTCCGTACCGACGCCCATTTTCAAAAATGCATTGTGCATAGAGGACAAGTTGTCCATATAATGCATTCCCCCCTCCGCTTGCGGCTGGAGGGAAAGCGCCGTATGCTGATCATGCGAATGCAGAATCGCAACCTGGGTAACGATTGTTGAGCCGGCCAGCAGTTCTCCCAGCCGGTTCACCTCGCGAGTAAGCTCTGCGAACTCCCTGAACCTCCGTCCAGGAACATTGCTATGGTCGATAAGCCCATGCCAGAACTGTTCGGCTCCGAAGGCAGCACTCCGCCAGCGGAAATGAACGACCATGTCGGCGCCGCGGGCGATTGTCTGCCAGGATCGGGCTCGGATCAGTCCGGGATAAGGGGGGCGCTGAATTGGCATCCAGGCGCCCTGCGCTCCGCTCAGTTGCTCCATTACCCAGAAATTGCGGCGCTTGATGCCGCGAACCAAGTCCAGTGACAGCGCTCCGTTCCTCGGAAACCGGTCGCCATAATCGCGGTACAGCTCATTCGGATAATAATCCACAGAAGCGAAGTCCAGCTCTTTGTAGAGATCATAATAGTCCAGACTATTCGGGTATTGCCACATGTTATGCGTCACGAAATGGCCCGGACAGTTGCTGCGCAGAATTTCAAGCTGCCATCCCAGCAGATAGCCTACGCTGTCCGAGCAGAACCGCTTGTACTCGAGAAGATAGGAAGGATTCATCGGCTTGCTGCCGCCGAGCGGCGTCGTTACCTCGGCCCAGCTACTGTACTCCCCGCTCCAGACGACTGTGCCCCACTCCCGGTTCAACTCTTCCAGACTCGAATAACGCCCCTGCAGCCAAGCGACAAATGCACGATTGCACGTATCGCAATGGCATTCCTGGTAGTGCATCTCGTTATCGATTTGCCAGCCAATGACCGCGGGATGCTTCGCGTAGCGCTGTGACATCGCTTCCACAAATTTGGAGCCCAGCATTCTCAAGGAATAGCTGTTGTTGCAACGATGTCCACGTACACCCGGCCGGATGATTTGACGTTGCTCATCCATTGGCAGCACATCCGGATAACGGGTTGTCATCCAGTTCGGCGGGGTATTGGTAGGGGTGCATAATACGATCTCCATGCCGCGCGCGGCGAATACATCTATAGCTGCATCCAACCATTCAAACCGGTAATCACCCTCCGTCGGTTCCATGCGGCTCCAGGCGAATTCCGCCATTCGCACAACAGCAACACCCGTCTCTTGCATAAGCGCTGCATCCTTCTCCCATAGCTCGGGAGTCCATTGCTCTGGATAATAATCAATTCCAATCTTAATCGTCATCCTGTAATCTCCTTTGTTCATCAATATATTGCGATTATATGCTATATTAATTGGAGTGAATATCTTAAATAATTAATACGATATAATAATATTAAGATAAAAGGAGAGTTGGAGCATGCCTCATCCCAATCGCATTTTTCCCGTTCTATCTGCCCGGGACAAGCTGCTCCCTTTTTATTTGCTTGGTATTGGTCTGCATCATGAACAGGAGCATATACGCCGAGACACGGGTATTCAGGATTATCAGTGGATTCAATGCCGCAGTGGCGAGGGCAAACTCAAGCTGAGTGGAACGGAGCATGTCGTCAAGCAAGGCATGGGCATGCTGCTGTTCCCCGGCCAGCAGCACGAATACTATGCTTTATCGGGGAGCTGGAAAGTTGACTGGATCATCTTCGACGGCAGTGGATCAGCGGGGTTGTTTGAAACCGTCGGCATTGTAGACACAAGCGTATTTACGCTCGCATCGCCCGAATACCTTCTATCCCGAATAAGGGAGCTGCTGCAAGCGGCACTTACGCCGCAAGCACAAACGTTAAACAATTACGCCTGCTCTGCCATCCTCTATACCTTATTGACGGAGATTATTCAGCGTGTCTCTGTCGAGGGCAGCGATACCGTCGGGCGGCAGTATGAACGGTTAAAGCCGGTCCTGGATTATATTGACCAGTATTATGCCGAAGAGATTACTTTGCAGACGCTTGCCGGACTGATGGGCGTCACACCGGAACATTTCTGCCATATGTTCAAGAAGACGACAGGCATTCGTCCAATCAGCTATGTCAATCAGGTAAGGATCAATAAGAGCAAGGAACTGCTGCTCGACAATGTGCAGTGCGGGATGCAGCATATTGCTCATCAAGTCGGCTTTGAATCTGCCAGCTATTATGGCGCAATCTTCAAGAAGCTGGAACGGCTCACACCCGGCGCCTTCCGCCGCAGTTATCAGAAGTCGTAACATATATACGATCTTCATCTAACATACTATAGAAATTCAGGAAGGGGGTTTACTCCTCGCGTTAAGACCGGTGATAAAATCAAACAAGGGCAATTGCTCTTAGAGTTTGATATTTCTGAAATTGAACATGCCGGTCTATCGGTGATTACACCGGTGTTGATCCCGGATGATCAGGAATCCGTGAAATCTGTGGAGTTGATAGATGGGGCTGGAGTGACAGACGGTGTCCCGTTACTGCGTGTGCATTTGCATTAAATAACAAGCAGGGCTTGAAATCATGAGATTTCAGGCCCTGCTTTCTGTGTTCCTTCAAAACTTCTGGTTACATTTTACTTCGAACCCCAAATCGACTTGTTGTTGGTACCGATCAAGGAGAAGGTCATCACTTCATTGTGGCTGGACAGTTCATTGCGCTGTTTAAAGAACACTCCTTTATAAGTTATACCGTCAATGACCATCGTACAGTAGTAGGTTCCTGGCGTATTGGACCATGTACCTGTCGCAGAACCGGAAATGGTTCCATTGCTGTTCAGGGTCACACTCTGGGTGGTCAGCATGCCAACATTAGCCGTAGAAGCATCCAATCCCATGTTGATGAATTGATAGGTCCCCGCCATTTCACTGGAACTATACCCGGTGGAGGCGATACTGCTGCCCAGAAATTCATACACCGCAGTTACCGGCCACTTGTCCTGATTCATAAATTGCTGATGCACGCGAACCTCGTGCGCCTCGGTGCCGTTATTGAACCGGGTGTGGTACACCAGATATCTCCTGCCGTCCGTATCGATCAGTGCAGAATTGTGGCCACCCGATTTATACCCCTGACTAGCTCCCGATAAGTTATAATTCCCAAATAGCTTGATGCCGTAACCCGACTGGTCTACGGAAGCGGAGGAATAGACAGCCGAATTGCCGGCGGCATCGGTGTAGGTTCCGTCGATGGTGGTCGAGCGGTACAGACGGATATGATACCCTCCCGCATTGGCCAAACCGCCATAAGTGACGTAAAGGTAGTAATAGCCTGATGAGGAATCATACACGATGTAAGGAGCTTCGCCCGTCTTACCGTACCCTCCGGCAATCCGCTTGCCAAAATAACGGTCGACATTGCCATTGTCGGAGCCTGGGTAGTACGGCTTGCCGGTGGCTGGGTTAATCTGCAGAATATAAATCCCTCCAGACCAGGAGCCGTAACTCATCCACAGCTTGCCGCTGTTGTCATACACCAGCGCCGGATCTATCGCATTCGGGAAATTGTTGTTGTTGAATCCGCCACTGTTGTTAAACCAGCCGCTTCTGGTTCCAGATAAGGTGCCGTTGTCGATCAGCTCGGGGATATTGGTGTTCTTGTACCATATATCCACCGTTTTGGTCCCTAACGACGAGGTTGTTGTAATTGGGTTGCTTCCACTAGTGAAGCCGGAATAGATAATGGTATCGACATATTCATAAGGTCCGGAGACCGACTTGGATACACTGTAGGCGATAGCTGAACGGATATAAGTCGAGGAGGTGCAATAGTAGAGCATATAAGCTCCCGTCGATCCGTCTGCCCACACGTACGAAGAATTATATACCGGTCCCGGCGCCCATACGGATTGTCCGCCTGAACTGTCCTGATCATTATACCCGGCCCAGGCAAAAGGCACCGCGAGCGCAGAATTTAATGCTGCTCCGGCGCTTCTGGCGGAGTTGCCGGTTCCCCCTGCCTTGACCAGCTCCCATTTCTGCATATCGCCGCCCCAGTAATTCCATTGCTGGATGTTCGCACCATTCGCTGTGCTGCCGTCCGCCACATCCATTGCGGCAGTATAGTTGGATGCCTTGGTTAAGAACGCGACCGTTCCGTCGGCATTTTGCTGGATTCTAAATAGCTGCATAGTGCCGCCCCAGTACGTCCATTGATCAATGTTGGCACCGTCGGCGGAAGATCCTTCGAAGACGTCAATACCGCTTGCATAAGCGGTATTGCCTGTAAGGATGTAATAATCCCCGCTTCCGTAATACATAATTCTGAACTTTTGCGCATCCGAGCCATTATACGACCATTGCTGAATATTGGTGCCGTCAGTCGCCGAGCCGTTGACTACATCCAGATATAATCCGCTGTTCTTGTTCTTGATATAATAATAGCCTTCAAAAGTTGAAGGGGCATACAGGCTGGTGTTCGTGTAGCCCTGTGTCCCCATGTAGGACCAGTTCCTCAGATCTGTGCTTGAGGCCTGCGCCAGGTGTGAGCCAAATATATAATACTTATTCGTAGAAGCATCATAGGAAATCGAAGGGTCATGCACAGATACTCTTGTGGTGTTAGAGGTAGTGGATGAACTTGCTGCCCCGAAAATACTGCCGCTACCTACGATCACTGCCAATAAAGCGAATACAATAGTCAGAATAATGATTTTATGGCTCCTCATTTTGTGGATCAGCTGCATATTGATCAAATCTCCTTTTGGTTGCCATTTAATTAACCGCTTACATTCTGCTGGGCAGATGAAGTTTTTTATTTACTCTGTACTTTACTAGCTCTCACGTATCCCTCCTCACCCTGATAAATACTTTACAGTATGGAAATTCTCCTTTGTTTCTTAAGCTAATATTAGTCCGAACGCGGTGTCTAAGTAAGGCTTATTTTGTCGTCGAACATAAAATAATTTAAAAAGGTTTAGGTATATATTGATATAAGAAAAATGCAATAAACCCTATAAATGTAAATATGTAAATAATATACATCCAATTAAAGTGATAGAAATCCAATCGTTGTTATCTCGTCTTTGCTTACAAGCCGTTCTATAATAACTTTACGAGGAGGATGGTTATGTACTCAAAATTTTATAAGTATCGTTGGCAGTATCTCATGATTTTGCCGGGCGTAGTGTTATTATTTGTTTTTAATTACATTCCTATGGCGGGTATCCAGGTTGCTTTTCGTGACTTCCGGATCGGCGGCTCAATATGGAATAGCCCATGGGTTGGATTTAGTAATTTTGAGTTCTTGCAGGATCCGCAGTTTTTAACCATTGTAGAAAATACACTCTTTATTTCTGTTCTGAAATTTATATTTGGTTTTCCGGCTCCGATCATACTCGCTCTTCTCATTAATGAAATTAGAAGTTCTAGGTTCAAACGATTTGTGCAATCCGTCAGTTATTTACCCCATTTCTTCTCTTGGATTGTAGTCGCTTACATTCTTCATTCGTTCTTATCGCTGGATGATGGACTCATCAACCAATTCATTACGTGGACCGGAGGAGAGCCGATCTTCTTCCTTGGGTCGGATGATTGGTTTAGACCTATGGTTATCGTAAGCGGTCTATGGAAAGAGACGGGGTGGAACACAATTCTCTTTTTAGCCGCGATTACCACGATCGATCCTCAGCTCTACGAAGCGGCGAAGGTAGAGGGGGCAGGCAGACTGGCGCAAATTCGGCACATCACGCTGCCGGGCATGATTCCGACCATAACAATTATTTTGATTTTGAGCATACCCGGATTAATCACAATTGGCATGGATCAGATTTATCCATTGATGAATTCCGCAAATATGGGAGTCGCGGATGTGCTGGATACTTATGTATTGCGAAGCGGCCTGCAACAAGGGTACTTTGGAATGGCGACTGCCGTCGGCCTGCTATCTTCGGTGATTAGTTTGTTACTGGTTATCTCATCGAATCAATTTTCCCGGAAAATTAACGGCGAAGGGTTGTGGTGAAGATGAGATTATCCAAGTCCGAAAAAATCGGCCAAATCATCATCGTTGTTATGCTTGTCTTGTTATGTGTCTCCGTTATTTATCCGTTTCTATACATGATGGCTATATCGCTTAACGAAGGATCGGATGCGGCCAAAGGGGGCGTATATTTATTCCCGCGCTCTTTTACACTAATTAATTACGAAATCGTACTTGGCAACGAGGTCATCCGCCATTCGTATTTGATTACCATCGCTCGAACAGTCATTGGTACGATAACCGGTCTCATTGTAACGTTGTTAGTTGCCTTCGGTTTGTCCTATAAGGGACTTCCGATGAGGCGTATCATTATGACTTACATTTTAATTACGATGTTGTTTAGCGGGGGGCTGGTCCCCTTCTATATCCAATTGAACAATTTGGGGCTGGTGAACACATTTTGGGTCTATATTTTACCGGGTATGTTCTCGGTCTGGAATATGTTCGTTATGCTCAAATTTATACAGGGTATACCCGAAGCACTCATTGAATCGGCAGAGCTGGACGGAGCCGGTCCGCTACGGACCCTATTGCAAATCATCATTCCTCTCTCAAAGCCGATGCTTGCTGCCCTTGGTTTGTTTACGGCTGTAGGTCACTGGAATGATTGGTTCTCTGGCGCTTTTTACGTAACCGACCAATCGCTCATCCCGGTGCAGACCTTCTTGCAGCAGTTACTATCCGCTTCTGATTTGTCTGCCATCTTTGGCTCGAACATCAATCAGGAAGCAATAGCAAGAAACTCCATGACGCAGAGCACGACGCTTATGTCCATCAAGATGACTGTCGTTATGGTCAGTGCACTTCCGATTCTATGTGTCTATCCTTTTCTGCAGAAGTATTTCGTGAAGGGCGTACTCATTGGTTCTGTCAAAGGATAATTCATGAACCTAAGTATTTGGGAATCAAATAAATTACAATATATTATAGGGAGGGTCATCTCATGGTTATTAACAAAAGGAACCGGCGTTTGATTGCTTTAGTGATGGCAGTACTGCTCGTCACTCTCGTCGGCTGTTCAAGCATGGGAAAGGAGAAAAACAGCTCTGGAATTTCTGAAAGCGCAGCCAATTCCGGGACGTCAACATCTGGTAGTGGATCGTCCGCGTTCGATCTTTGGTTAGGTTGGGCGGCAACGATCAATAACGACAGTCTGGTGCAACAATATTGGAGGGATAAAGAACCAGGGGTCGAGGTGAAGTTGGAAGCAACCCAAGGGGATGCGATGACTGCGCTCAATTTGAAACTGAATGCGGGCGGTTTTAAAGACGCAGCCATGTTCAGTCGCAATGATACGGTGTTAACGGCAATGACCCGGTCCGGAATGATTATGCCTCTTGAACAATATTTCGATATGCCTGACAAATATCCGGGATTGGCTTCCATCCCCAAGGTGTACATTGACCGGTTGAAAGATAAGGATGGTCATATTTGGTCCATTCCTACATGGTTCGACCAAAATCCCGATAACCCTTGGCCAGGCTGGTCTTCAAACTCATGGGTGGTTCGGACGGATGTTGTTGAAAAGGCAGGAATGACCCTGGACGATTTAAGCACAATCGAAGGTGTGGAGGAGTTTCTTCGCGAAGCAGCCAAGATCAAGGATGATTCTGGCAAACCCTTACTCCCGCTTTCGTTCCTGATGGATCAGAATGATAATTTAGGCTATAGCGACGAGAACGCCGTACTTAATGCCTTTGGCGTGTCTACAGGCGGAGCAGGTATTGAGAAAAAAGGCGAAGAATTTATATTCGCCTATGACAACCCGAATTATAAGAAAGCATATCAATGGATGAATAAGATGTACCGGGAAAAGTTAATCGATCCCGAAGTCGTCACCAGCAAGAAAGAACAATACCAGGAAAGAAACCAATCCGGACGCGTAGCAATGAATGTCGGATCGTTCTTTAATATTCCGTCTTCAGCTTGGGAGGCTCTAGATGGACCTACGGCTCCCGGGTGGTATTATCAGGTTATTCCGATCCCTAAGGTTCCAGATGTGGATCAGGTCGGCATCAATCAAGTCGTGAATCCTTATCCGGGTTATGATGTCTTTGTCAATAAAGATACTAAGAATCTGGATGCCGTCTTAAAATTCTTCGATTACACCTTGCAACCGAATCCCGAGCAGCAGCATGTTGTTAATGAAGGACCAGCCGGACTGTATTGGGACTGGGTTGACCAACCACTCGGCAAATGGAATTTCACCGATCCGGAATATGACAAGGCTCGTAACTCGGGGGATGTGGCTCTAAAATCCAAAGTTACGCCTGAATTGTACATGACGTCTTCCTTTAGTAATGAATGGTACCCGTGGTGGAATGTCGGCAATCATCCGCATGCGGGTTATAAGAAGACAACTGAGTTTACGGAAGCTGTCGGCAAAATGGGTGCGGTGCGCTCCGTGCACTCTTATGATATGGTGAAGATGAAGACAGGCGGAGTTTGGGAGAAAAGTGCGCCGACTGTCGAGAACCTCCGTAAAGAGTACCGGGCAAAGTTATTGATGGCACAGGACGATGGAGCTTTCGAGAAGGTTTGGAATGAGTTCCGAGGGGCGCTTGAAAAGCGAGGGCAGTGGAACGAAATGAAAGCCGAATGGCATGAAACCTATCAGGCTGAAATTCAAGTGAATGGTGAGTTTTAGTATAATGAAGGAGCATTCTTGAACAAGGGGTGCTCCCCTTCTTGTTGCTAAGGCCCGGGGAGTCGGAAATGGGGGGTCCTGTTGAGTCTACCGCGTCGAGTTCAAAATTTCGTTATCAGAATAACCCAATCGATGAATATTAGGAAAAAGGTCATCATTTTATACGCATTCATCGTATTTATTCCGACTGCGTTGCTTGCAGTGGGGGCGGGTTACGTTGTTCTTTACCTGGTTCGTGAGAATTATTTGATTACGATACAGGAAGCCGTTCGCCAAAATGCCCAAAGCATCGCATTCAAAAAGCAAAGTTACGATTTAATCGTTACCCGTGCCGCCACCGATGGAGAACTGATCTCCAGACTTTCCCGTGAATACAATGATATATACGAGCAACTGGACACCGTGCTGTATGTGGACCGCTCTTTTCAATATACAGATCAGTATTTACCGGGAATTAAGTCGTTTCGTATTTACCATTCGAACAGCACGCTCGTTCAGGACGGGGGGTTCCTTTGGAGACCGGAAAACCGGATGATATCCGGTGAAAGAGAGGAAGCATGGTTTGAGCGAACAATTGAGACTCCGGGAGCGCTTAAATGGTCCAATGTCGTTGATAACGAACGCGAGTTGATGGTCTCTCATAAGATTTCAAACCATATCGGCGGGTATTACGGAATTATTTATATGCGACTGGATTATAACGAGGTCTTTGCGGAATTCCTCCATCGTCCATTCGATGGAGCCGGCGATTTGTATATCGTGGATGAAAGAGGAAATATCATAGCTTCCTCGAGTCAAGAACAAATCGGAATCCGGTTGGACGAATCTTCGATACAGCCATACTGGAATGATTCATTTGAAATGAATGCCGTAATGAACGGCAAGCTGTTTGTGACCAGCAAACTGGATTCTGGTTGGACCGTAGCCGCGCTGGTACATTTGGACCGAATGGAAGAACAATCTCGGCTCATTTTCATCTCTGTGGGAGCAGGCATCGTTTTCTTCTTGATGTTATCCATTTTCTTGCTGTATGCCTTTTTAAACAATTTCGTGTGGCGGATTCACAAACTGGGGAAACGAATGAATGATATTTCCCGTGGTGATTTCGAGGTAAGCGTAAAAAACAGGGTGCAAGACGAGCTTGGTGAACTAGAATTGCTGTTCAATCATATGACAGGTCGCTTAGGCAAGCTTGTCGAAGAGAATGCGCAAGTCGGAATAAAGGAGAAAGAACAATCGTTTAAAGCATTACAGGCCCAAATCAATCCGCATTTCATCTATAACTCCTTAGGGCTGCTACGCTGGCGCGCGCTGGATCTGCATGATGAAAAGCAGATTAGAATCATTGATGCGTTAACGACCTTCTATCGAATTGCTCTGAATAATCGGGAAAATGTGACCGCAATTCGCGACGAGCTAGAGCATGTAAAGGCCTATCTTGAAATTCAACAATTGCGTTACCCGGATCGGGTTTCGGTGGATTGGGACATAGATCCTGAGGTTTTGGACTTGTATACGATCAAACTTTTGCTTCAGCCGATTGTGGAAAATTGCTATTTACATAGCGGAATTACGCAGGTTGTCCATGCGCAGATCCGTATATCCATTGTTCGATTGGATGGAGAAGTCCACTTTGAAATATTTGATAATGGCAAAGGCTTACGTCCAGAGATATTGGAACTGGTTCGCATGGAGAAATATGAAGGCACCCGAAACGGGTTTGGGCTTAACAATATAAGAGAGCGGCTGCGTTTGTATTTCGGTTTGCAAGGACATTTTGCTATAGACAGCATCGAAAACGAGTGGACATGCATCTCCATTCGCATTCCCGTCTGCACGAATAAGCCCCAAATTATGAGAGGTGAGGGTTATGATTCAAGCGTTAATCGTGGATGACGAACCGCTGCATATCGAAGGATTGACAAAGTATATTGATTGGAACGATATCGGTTATGAGCGGCCGCTAACTGCAGAATCGGCTGAAGCGGCCTTGGTGACCTTGGCTGAAACCCCTGTAGACGTTCTGATTACGGATGTATCAATGCCTGGAATGACAGGGATCGAACTGCTTGCTACGATTACGGCAAATTATCCGAGATTGTCATCTATGCAGACATTGATAATCAGCGGGTACAATGAGTTCGAATTCGTCCAAGAAGCGATTAATCTAGGCGCAAAGGGATATGTGCTGAAACCGATCAAGATCGAGGAACTGGTAGCAAAGTTGATTTCGTTCCGAACAGTTATCGAAAAGAAACGGATGATCGAAAATGAAACTACAGCATTGAAGGAGAGAGTCATTGGAAGCATTGACGTTCTCCATGATCGATTCGTTAATGAACTGCTAGAAGGAAGAATTCAAAACGGGGAGCAAGCCAACTCATGGAGGCATCTTCTTGATTTGCCTCCCGGAGACCGGGAGAATCGATTGTTCCTATTTACTTATGACAAATTACACGGATTGCCCATGCAGGATGCCGAGCAGCGAATTCTTCTAAGTGACTCGTTAGTTCGTACCGTTCGAGTGGGAATCTCGGGGTATGGTCAAATTTACATCGGAAGAACAGCTACCGACGAAGTGGCTGTCTTGCAATTGAACGCCTCTCCAGGTGAACGGGCCCAGTTGGAAAAGCAGTTCGCTTTCGTGCAGGAAGTCATCCGTGAGCAACACGATGCTACGATCACGATAGGTGTGAGTAGAGAAGTCATCGGTATAGGGGAGGTTCCAAGACTTTATAAGGAATTGAAACATATGCTCACTCAATTGAAGTCTACCGGAAGTGAACAAATTCATTATTTCGATCAAATCCAAGCGACCGAATACCGCGAATTCCAGTTACGGGATGAGGAAATTCCGGAAATCGTCAGGCTTCTAGAAGCAGGCGAAGAGGAGCGGGCCGTTGCGCAATTTAATCATGCTTTTGATATGCTGTTGATGCAAGATGACATTTCTATTACCTATGTAAAGGCCTTTGCCATGGGTTTGATCAGCGAATTGGTGCGAAGGTTTAATCGTTTGAACGACAATGACAACACTCATTATATGATGGTCTGGCATGACTTGCTTGAATGCGTCCGTTCGTTGGAAGTTCGTGAGGTTGTCTTGGAGTACATGACGAGGTTCGCACAACTTGAGCGCAAGGAACAGGCTACGCAGCAGCATCATCTTATTCGTAACGTTGAAGCTTATTTGGAAAAAGGTCTTCAAACACAACTGACCGTCAAACAATTGGCCGAACACTTTCAATTGAACGCAAGCTATTTAAGCGTTTTGTTCAAGAAGGAAATGGGAAGAACGATATCCGATTTTATATTGGAGAAGCGTTTGGAAAGAGCGAAGGAACTGCTGAAGGACCCTAATATAAAGGTTTATGAGGTAGCGGAACAGGTAGGGTATCAGACTGCTGCGTACTTCACATATATATTTAAGAAAGCTAACGACGTCACTCCTCAGGAATATCGGGATTATTATTATGAGGATTAGGTGCATAGCTTACGAATCATTTGTACTTATAGCATATTTTAAATGCCCTCCCACACCCTCAACAACAGTCCCCCATCACCATAAACAGGATCACTATCCGGCAGCGGCACTTGGCCGATTTCAGGGAGCGCCGCTGCGAAGTCGTCCGGCGTGGCCCGGCGGGTGTTGTAATCTGCTCCGCCGGGATAAGCGCCGGCGATGCGGAAGTCCTGCGAGGAAGTGAGCCGCTTATGCGCTGTACCGGCAGGCAGCACCAGTACGTCTCCGGCCGACACTTCAACCCTGCAGCCGGCATCGCCGCCCAGCTGCAGGCTGGCGCTGCCGGACATCACACCGAGCACCTCATGCGCATTGCTGTGGTAATGGTGATAGCTGAATACCCCGTTCACCCAGCTGTTCCGCCAGCCGTTGTCATTGAAGATCTGTTCTGCGCTTTCCGGATTCTTCTTAAATGCACCTTTATACAGAACTGCCGGAAGCTCCGGGTTATTCGGCAGCAGCTTGTCGGCCTTGAAGGCGAAGGTTTCTATAGAGACCTCCTGCTTCGGTTTGTCATGATGAGATTCTGGCATCCCTAATCAACTCCTTTTCTTTAGTTGTCATTACCCAAACCATTTAGATTGCACATCATAGAGTACCCGCTTGCCGTTAATTTTCTCCAGAGTCTTGATAATCTGAGGGTCTATCTGACAACAATAGGGTAATTCATGGCATACAGTGTAATATATCTGTTGTAGATGGCATGAGAGGGAGGTCCATTATGATACGTAAAATAGGTACACTGCTGGCTGCCGCGCTGCTGCTGCCCGCACTCATTATCCCGGCGGCGGCTGCCGCTCCGGTACAAGACAAGGCTGCTCCGGTTCAGGTCGCAGCGGCGGCAACACAGAGTCCGGCTACGAACGGACTGGTGCCGCTGACCGGTGCAATCAATGGAAATCTGCCGATTCATATGTCGGTCAAGATTGAGAGCAGCGGGAAGCTGACCGGCAGTTATTATTACGATAAATACAAAAAGACGATCAAGCTCACAGGTAATGTCAGCGGCAAAATAGTCAATATGTATGAATACGATGCCAAAGGCAAAGAAACGGGCCGCTTCGAGGGCTGGTGGATTGCCGGCACCGGCTTTGCCGGGGTATGGAGCAATCCGGACGGTACCCGCCAGCTGCCGGTAGAGGCATTGACGGCAACAGCCGCCAAGAGTGTTAAGGTTCCGGCAGCTGCCGAGTGGAACGGCGAATGGTATATGGCGAGCAAATCGCCTTTCTATGGGGGATATGTAGAATTCAGCAACGTCAAAAGCGATAAGCTGACCTTTTCCATCGATGCGTTCGATGGCGGCCATTCCGGCCAGCTGTATGAAGAGTCAGCCGTGGTCCGCAAACGGATGGCTGTATACAAGGAAGAGGACGGTTCAGTTGTCTTTTTCTACCTGTTGAACGGCCAGTTGTATGTAACCAGCCCTTCGCCAGTATACTCTGCGGGAGCGAATGTAACCTACACCGGCGAATATGCCCGAGGTCCGTACAAAGAGGGCGTCTACACGCTGAAGGATACAGGTGTATTCAAGACAGCGGCGCAAGACAAGGCCTTCCGCACAGTGGTAGGCGATGATTATGATCTGTTCCTGTACAGCATGCAGCTGCTGGATAAGCCGAAGGATCTGGATGGTCTGGGTGCAAGCGTAATCTCAGGCGGCGTGCGCGGACTGTTTACACTGACAGAAGCGATTATTATGTATGACAAACAGGGCCACTATTGGGCAGCGGTACTCGACACGGATGAGGAGAACAGCGTGGAGGAATTCGATATTGCCATTGTGCGGTTCTACACCAACGTGCCGAATACAACTGAGCTGCCGAAGACGATTGCCAAATGGACGGAGGCTTTTCCCGAATACGGGGTTGTCTTCATGAATAATTAATCATGAACAAATAACAGCCGCAGAGTACCGTCATCATACCGGTGCCCTGCGGCTGTTCTGTTATTTGATATTAATCTTAAATACATCTCCTGCCTGACCGCCAAACACAACCATACCGCCTTGCGGCAAGACTGCCGAGGAATCTTGGGTCACCACAGAGAAGTTTACGATCATCCCGTCTGCATCATAGACAGCGAAGCCGCCGCTTGCCGGAGCATTCACAGTCATCGTTTTGCCGGCTGACTTCTCACCGATCTTGAACCATATCCCTTGACCATTAGCGGGTACCGTACTGATTGATGACCGGCCTCCATAGATAGGCTGAACCGCATCTTCGCTGATATAAGCATTGCCATCGATGGTTAAATACTCCGCTTCGTTCTTCGTATAGAAATTCAAGTCAAACGCATCTCTTCCGTTCATGACCGGTATTTCAGCTGCATTGACGGACTTGTGCTCATCCACAATCCGGGTGCCTGAGGCATACCCCTCATCCACAGCGATATTCTTCATTAGGATCGCAGGGGACAGATAAAATAATGAATTGATCTTCTCATCCAAAGCATAGTAATTTTTCCCGTTTCTCTTTTCCCAGGCCTGCTTCGTCACTGGGGTTAGAGGATTGGACTCCAGCTTCTGATATTCGTAGGTTACCATCACCATCTGGCCGGCTCCGGGGAAATCCAACTCGGCATTAAGCTTTAGGTAGGTTATGCCGTTCTTCTGCAGATCGAAGCTTACGGCGGAACGGCCATCGCTGCTCTTGAATTGCCCGTTGCCTGTATAGATATATTTCTGTGCGGGGATCAGTCCGCCTTCCAGGGCAGGCAGGTCAAGCTCCCCGTCCTTAACCGTTATGGCTGTTGTAGCGCCTACTGTGCCGTATAATCCCGAATAGGATTTCAACTCAGCGGGCATGGCCGCTTTTACCGGGGGTTCGAAGGTTGAGTCCGGCAGGAGCTTGTCAATCTTCCCGGTATCCTTCAAGTACTCCAGCAGGATATTCGAGGCGAAAATCGTATTGAAGATCGAACTCCCGCCGGAGGAGAGTACAGCAATCGAAATATCCGATTCGGGTATTGCAGTCAGCGCAGCATGATACATAATGGTATCCCCGCCTTTGGTTAGAGCAGTGATTCCGTAATCGCTGAACGGGGCCAGACTCACAGCATCCCAGCCCAGACCATAGCTGAAGGTGTTTCGTTCATCCGGTACCCAGATTCCATTCTTATATTCAGGCTTCTGCATAGCCTTGACGGAGGCTTCGGATAAAATATCCGTACGGTTTCCGATCAGCACTTCAGCAAACTCGGTCAGTTCTTCTGCCGTGGAATAGACTCCACCGGCACCAATAACGTTGGCGTTCTCAACGGGCAGAGCCTGCTCCAGCCCCGGGAAATAGGTTTTGGCCAGCTGCTGTCTGTCAAACGTATCGAGCGGCGTTTTGGTGGAGCTTAACTGCAGTGGACTGCTCAGGTACCGGTCCAGGAATTCGGAATAGCTTAAACCGCTCACCTGCTCAATCATGAGCTCGAGCAGCTGGAACCCATCGTTGCAATAGACGGAATATTCTCCGGGATCGGATTTCAGATGTTCGGACTCCAGTCTTGACAGTAATTCATCATGATTCTGTGTGTCGTTGTCATCCAGCAGCATGCTGTTGCCATAGTGGCTGCCGTAAAGACCTGACGAATGATTCATTAACATCCGCGGTGTGATGTCCTTATATCTGGCATCGGCCATCTTAAACTGCGGTAAATACGTAGTGAGGGGTTTGTCGATATCAATGGCCTTAGAATCCGCCAGGATCATCGTTGCGGCAGAGACATGCATTTTACTGACCGAGCCAATCCCAAACATCGTATCTTTCGTTACCGGTGCCTGAGTGGCTTTATCGTACACACCGGCACCCCCGGACAGGGTGATAGAGCCTTTATCCCTGATGGCATACTGTAGTCCGCTTACCCCATAATTGGAGATGATCTCTGAAGCCAGCGCGCGGGCCTTTTCTTCCACGGTTGTCCCCTTCTCCTGTGCCGAGGCCTGGGCCATGGGGATCACTAACACCGAAGCCAATACTGCTGCAATCAACTTCTTCATCCTTATTTCCTCCTCCTGTTGCTGCTCGAAATGTAATCCTGGATTCATCATACAAGCAAGAAGGAGGGAGAAGGTCTGAAGTACCCTGAAACGAAAAAAACAATCCCTAAACAATGGTTTTGTCTAAGGATTGACCATGTGAAAGGGGAGGACGGCCATATTGTTAAAGACTTTGTGTCCGGACTCGATGGTCATGTTGCCACCGTACTTATCGCATATTCTGGCTATATTGGTTAAGCCGATGCCATGATACTCCGGGTCCGGCTTCTGGCTGTGCAGGGGGGCGGTCACTTTGTCCATATGATTAAGGATGTGGATGAACAGCGCAGATTCATTCGAATGAATCTGGATGAGCATGTACCGGTCCTCTGCCACCTTAACCTTCTTAGAGGCTTCTATCGCATTATCCAGCATATTGCCAAGAACGACACAAAGGTCATAACGGTCAATATTTACTTCCAGCGAATAGAGCTGAAGCCTGGTATCTATTCTAATTCCGTTGGCCTGTCCAATATTAAGGGTATTCGTGACCAGAGCATCTATAACGAGATGTCCGGTGTTCACCCGCTGATAGGAATCCTCGACTTTATTTAAGGTAACCCTGATATGCTCCAGTGCCGCCGCTGAATCATTTCGTTTAATACACTCTTCAATGTAGAGAAACTGCTGGTGGGTGTCGTGAATAATCCGCTTAATGGATTTGAAGCTGTGCACCGTTTTCTCATAATTCGCATCCTGATAATTCATCTGGTGCTGCAATTGTGCATTCTCATGCATGAATTGAAATTTATCAATAATCGTATCGAAAATATAGACGACCATCACATTCAGGAACAGGAATCCGATGATCGCCATGAAATAATAGATATTTTTCTCACTGGTGACAGTAAGCACATTGATCTGATAAATACTGATCAGGGGGACGATCAAGAAGAAAATATAGTAACGGTAAGGCAAAGAGAAGCTTCTGCGTTTGGAAATGAATCTGATCACCTGAATAACAGCAAACATAATCACACAGCTAAGGATTAATGCCTTCGTAAAGGTCAGCCGGTCCTGCCCGTTACCCGAATCCAGGGTAGTGAAATCTATGGAATCTAGACTTGAGAAAATATAAAGCGAGATAAAACTAACCATCGTCATCAAAACCGCATACAGGATAGAAAAAATGATCTTGGTCTTAATCTCCACATCATAGGATTGCGCCAAACCAAAGATCATCAGCAATGCGACACAAGAGGCTATATAGGAATTCATCGGTATGACTAGATACATGAAACAAAGCAATCCGTAAGTGATGAAGTAAATGATACGGTTAGTCTTCCTGGCAGACTTGTCAAAGACGGAAGTGAAGAAAAAGTTGGTTTGAAAGCACATCACCAGCAGCACACAGAGGACGATCGGCAGGTTATATAGAATCATACGAATTACCCTTCATGATCATAAATTTGGTGTAGTAATCTTTAACCTCTTTGATCTTGGACCGGCCTATAGGAAGCTCCATCCCATTCGACATGAGAACGGAGCCGCTGGCGAACTTCTTCACATGCAGCAGGTTGATAATAATCGAACGGTGGATGTGCAGGAAGTGACTGTCTTTTAGAGCTGCAGCATAATCTGCAATAATGCCCTTGCTCTCATAGATTTGGGCTTTGGTGATCACATGCAGCTTGCTTTTTATCGTTAGGCTTTTGGCAACCTCAATCGCAATAATATCATCATATCTTAATACAACTTCATCATAACCGGATTTAATGACCATGAATTTCTTATCTTGGGCCTGAAAATATTGGCATAGCTTGGTGATCTTCTCTTCCAGGAGGAGAGGCGCTACCGGTTTGATTAAATACTGGAATGTGATGACATCGAAGCTCTCCACCATATATTGAGGGTAGCTGGTAAGGAAAATAATCTGTTCATCAAAGTGCTTCAGCTCGCGGATTCTCCGTGCCGTCTGAATCCCATTCATTCCGCCCATCTCCACGTCAAGAATTAGAATATGGAAGGGCACTTCGCCACGCTCATAATGAGCGGCCAGCTGCTCTCCCGAGTAGAATAACTCCATCTCGAATTCTATATTTGTCTTGATGGATAAGCCTATCAGAGTTCTCTTAACAAGCTCCCGCTGCTTCTCCTCATCATCGCATATTGCAACTCTATACATGAATGCTACCCCTTTCGTTCCGGCGCAATGACCTATAAATAGATTCACAACAGTATATAGCATTTTTAATGAGAACAAACAACTATGGGGATCAAATGCAAATTGGAATCCTTGGAATGCAGTCGGACCGGGGGCTCTGGGGGGAGGGATTGCAGGTTTTGGGTAATAACTATTATCCAGATAGAGGAGGTATACAATGAACAAACAATTATTTACGGCAGCTGCCACTATTATTCTATCCGCCTCAATTTTAGGCGCATGCAGCAACAATGAAGTTGCAAATGAGACAGAGCCAACAGCAACAAGTATAGCGACTACGCCAGTTATTGAAGCTACAGCCACTCCAGTACCTTCGGCCACTCCCTCCGCCACGGAGGCACCAGCGTCCGCAGCTCCTGACCCTACTGATCCTCAGACCTCTGAACGGCCAGAGACCCGGGAATTTGGTGAACAGGAGGGTGGGGTTAGCGGGCAAACGGCTACACTGGAGCAAGGTGATGGATACTCCCTTTATATCACTGGGGATTTCACATTGAATGCACAGACTAACCGTTTATCACTTACCGAGGACCCGGCCTACTATGCGGAAATTGAAAGTTTGGCTTCTGAATACGATCTCACTGCGCTGAAGCAACAAGGTGAAACTGAGCTTTCCGCTACAGGCAGTGCTAAAGATTATAGCGGGGAATTGGTTGAACATCCGCTCGGGTTTGCAGAATTGTATTTGCAGGCTACTGGTGATAAAGGAGTAGTAGATTATATGGTATGGAAGAATCAGGCAGGGGAAGCCTTTCTTTTCCGGATACACAATCCTAAAGGCGCATTGTCCAATAAGTTTTCTCCCTGGGTAATGGTTTCCCTGGCGACACTTGAAAGAAATTAAAAGGTTGCCCGGATAGGCAGGGTGTCTTCCATGAGGAAGAATCCGAAGGGCTTGCAGGCAAAGTCCTAGGTCAGGATGGATGGAATAGAAGGTGCAGATAACTGAGAGAAGTCTCGTAGTCTCCTTGAGGTAAACGCGGTAAGCTCAAACAGCCCACACCTTGACACCAAGATGAGGGCTGTTTGAGCTTACATTAATAACGACCACCAAACGCATTTGGACTAACAGCATCAATACGGGCAAAATCATCAGACGTAAGATGAATATCAAGTGCCTTGATATTATCCTCCAAATATTTACGGCGTTTCGTACCAGGAATCGGCAATGTGCCTCTTTCTACTGTCCATGCAATTGCTAGTTGAGGTACCGTACAGTTCTTTTCTTTGGCGATTTCCGCTAGTTTATCAACGATTTTAATATTCTTTTGGAAGTTCTCACCTTTGTAACGTGTAAAAAGATTGCGCATATCATCAGCTTGGAAGTTCTCATTCATATGACGTTCCCCCGTAATAAAGCCTCTGCTTAGAGGACTGTAAGCTACAAGGGTGATTCCTAATTCTTTTACGGTAGGTAGAGCTTCTTCTTCAATTTCCCGGCTCCAAATGGAGTATTCCGATTGGACTGCGGAAATAGGGTGTACTTCATGCGCTTTACGAAGTGTAGATGCACTAATAACTGATCCATTTAGGCCATTAGAAAGACCAAGATAACGTACTTTACCTGCTTTAACTAGTTCAGCCATAGCACCAACTGTCTCCTCAATTGGAACATTAGGATCTACCGCATGTTGATAATACAGGTCGATATAATCGAGACCAAGACGTCGAAGGCTTTCGTCAATAGCTTTCTTTACATAGTCCGGGTGTCCTCCGATGAATTCCCAATTTGAACCATACGAGAACTTGGTAGCGACAATTGCCTGTTCTCTTCGTCCCTTCAACGCTTTTCCTAATAGCTCCTCATTATGGCCGTTGCCATATGTATCCGCAGTATCAAGCAAGGTTACCCCGAGATCAAGCGCCCGATGAATGGTTTTAATGGACTCCTCATCATCAATGGTGCCATACATGCCGGGGGACATGCCCATCATACCCAATCCAATAGAAGAAACGGCAATATCGCTGTGACCGAGCTTTTGCGTTTTCATATTAGTTACCTCGCTTTTTATATGTTTTAGCTTCGAGTTACATCTTAGCATAAAGGAATTTACAAAGTAAACACTTTTAATCATTTTTGTATAATATGAAAATAATGTTTGTGACGAAAGCGGAATTCCGGTTATAATAAAGGTAAGGGGGGCTTTATGTGAATAGCCAGATATCAGATAAAAAAAACGAAACACGAGTTAAGCTTATGAATAAGCTGCTTCCTTATTTACGAAAAAATGGCCTTCAGTCCGTTCGGATGGACGAAATTTCTAGAGTAATGGAGATAAGCCGAGTAACTTTATATAAGTATTTCTCAACCAAGGAAGAAATTGTCGAGTTCATCGTAGATGGTTTTATTGAATACATGAAGGAATTGACCCACAATCCTTTGGATTCGGTTCAAAGTTTCGGCACTCGCTTTTTGCAGATATTTGAACAAACCATATCTCTAGTCGTTTATTTCTCGGATATTATCCTTCAGGACCTCGAAACCAGTTACCCTGATTTATTTGATCGCTTTAATGAAGCTATGAGGGAGCGAGAAGAGAAGATACTGGCTTTCTTTGAGGAAGGTAAACAAAAAGGGGTTTTCAATCAACTTAACGGCAGGCTATTAATAAAGCAGGATGAAATTCTAAGAGGGATGTTCGATGTTAAATATCTGATGACCAATCAATTCACGGTTCAACAAGTTTTATATGATTATTTTCAATTAAAGAGGATTCAGTTGTTTAAGCCCGAAAAGCTGACAGCAATTGATGATGAAGTGTTGATGCCGAAAATAGAACATTTAACTCAAAAAGTGACCAAAAACCTTTTTTAACATTTACTAAATCCTCTTCTCAAAAAAAATTGCTTGTGTGATCCCCGCGGAGTACTCCGCGGGTTTTCTTGTTTAATGGATCACACAGTAAGCTTTGTATTCGTCATTTTCGCTTTAAAATGTTGCAAAAAGCAACGATATTTTATTTAAACTTTATATAACCAATTAAATGTTGAATTATTGCAACGATATGCTATACTAAATTCGAATACGATGTATCAAGATATCCAGAGGAGAAGATATGATGGAACAGTATTTCTTTCAAACGGCCCGCAGCATTATCGCGGGCTGCGGCTCCTTGGAGCGGATTGGGGAGCATCTGCAAAGACTGGGATCTCTGAAATCGGTACTGCTTGTATCCCAGCCCTTTCTTCAAAGCAGCGGCACGCTGGATGAAGTTACAAACCGCCTGAAGAGCGGCGGAATCGACGTGCACTGGAATACCGATGTTCAGCCAGAACCGACCATCGCCCAATTGGAAGCGCTCTCCGGCGCAATAGCCGAAGTTCCCTGCGATGCGATTATAGGTATCGGCGGAGGCAGTGTGCTGGATGTTGTCAAACTTCTATCTGTCATGAAAACCAACAGCCTCTCTGTCCGTGACATGCTGGGGACGGATCTGATCCCGAATCCGGGCATTCCGACGGTCCTGATTCCCACCACCTCGGGCACAGGCTCGGAAGTGACACCCAACGCTATTGTGACTTTACCGGAGGAGGAGCTGAAGATCGGTGTTGTCAGCCGGTATCTGCTCCCGGCATTAGTCATTCTGGACCCGCTGTTGACGCTTGGTTTACCTCGTGATATTACAGCCGCGACAGGAATGGATGCCTATACTCATGCGCTTGAATCATTTATTTCCAACAAGGCCAACCGGTTCAGCGATATGTTCGCACTTGAATCCATCCGCAGCATTTCTGCCAGTATCCTGCAGGCCTATCACCACGGAGACGACAGAAAAGCGCGGGAGGATATGCTGATCGGTTCCATGTACGGCGGAATGGCATTGACCTGCGCCGGAACGGCAGCTGTACATGCCTTGGCTTATCCGATTGGCGGGAAATTTCATGTGCCTCACGGAGTAGCCAATTCCATGCTTTTGCCGCATGTAATGGAATTTAATTTCGATGCGATTGTGGAACGGCTGGCTCTTGTAGCCGGAGCGATGGGGCTTCAGACCGGAGAGGGAAAACAGCGGGATGCGGAGCAGGTGATCGGGCAAATCCGGCTGTGGACGCAGGAGATGAGCATTCCTCAGGATTTGACACTCTTCGGAGCTGCGCGCGGCGATATTCCCGGGCTTTCACTCGCGGCCTCGCAGGTTACCCGGCTGATGGCTAACAACCCGAAGGTGATGACGCTGGATGACATCGGTGCGGTATACGGCAAGCTGTTTCACTAAGAAATGGTTTGATGCTGCTTAATGAATGGCGGCTGGGTTATAATGGCATTAAAAAAACAAGGATGAATAGCTGCATGAAAATTAAAGTAATTGTCATTGCTCCTTACCCGGGGTTATCTGAATTAACGTTAAGCTTACAGAATGAGCTGCAGGAGTTTGAGATTGTAGTGGAGCATGGAGATCTGTCGAGGGTGCTGCCGCTGATCGGCCGCATTCACTCGGAAGGCTACGATATCATTATCAGCAGAGGCGGGACGGCAAAGCTGCTGCAAAAGCATTCCTATCTGCCCGTTGTGGAAATTCCCGTTTCCGGATTCGACATATTACGGATCCTGACGCTGGTACAGGGATACAATGCCAAATGTGAAATGATCGGATTTCCCAATATCATCGAAGGCTTTATGTCCGTGTCCAGCTTGATGGAGGTTGATATTTCATACACGGTTATCCATCAGGAGCAGGAAGTCAGTGCTGCCCTGGCAGACGCCAAGGCGAGAGGCATCCAGGTTATCATTGGCGACAGCATTACGGTCAAGATCGCGGCCGAAAGCGGTCTGCAGGGCGTGTTAATTACCTCCGGCAGGGAGTCATTAATGGAAGCGTTCTCGCGGGCCGGACAGCTCTATAAATCAGCCCGGAAGCTGAAGGTCAAGAATGAAATGTACGAAGCTATGCTCGGTAAGCTGGAGGACGGATATGCGGCGGTAGATCAAGGCGGCAAGCTGGAGTTCGCCAACCCTTCGTTCAAACAGCTTCTGCGACTTCCTGAAACAGCAGATACGCTGTATACCATGTATCCCGGTCTGCGGGAAATGCTCAGGGACGCCGGCCGGGGGGCAGACTTTGACACGGTGACATCCGTTTATGAACCGGAGCAGGGCTTGTACCTACAGGCGCAAATGCTGCCTGCCGCGGATGAACGCCTGCTGTATATGCTGCATTCATCCGGGGAAGAACCGGAACGCAGCGGTCTTGCGGCCAGTTACCTTCTGACGGCAGCCCCTTTTTTCTCCCACCGGGAAGACGGCGGGCTGGAGACGGACTTTCAGGCTTATCCAGCAGCTGTATATGGCGAAAAGGGCAGCGGGCGCAAGCGGTACGTTATCAACGCCGCCCTCTCCGAATCAAGGGACGGCATTCTGTACCTCAATATCCGGAGATCATCGGAAGAGGTGCTGAAGGCCATGATGGAGCTGATGCTGTACGGCGGCGGGCGCGTTACTGCCATAGAAGGAGCGGAATTGCTCTCTGCCAAGCAGCAGAGAGAGCTGGCTGAGTTCATTATCAAGCGTAAGATGAAGACGGTATTTCTGTTCGACAGGGATCCGGAGGTGCTCGCTGCTGAGGACCGGCTGGCCGGCAAGCTGCTGCGCAGCTTACAGGACCGGAGAATCCCGCTTCCGGCCCTGCAGGATACGCCGTGGCTGGAACGCAGCATCCGCGCCTGCCTGATCTGGACGAATGAACGCCAGGGCAAGCAGATTGCCGGTATCCGGAGCGAGGTCATGGAGGCGCTTCTCGCGCATCCGTGGCAGGGTAATTTTACCGAATTGCGCACGGTGATGGATCTCTTTGTAGCGGCATCAGCGGGACCGTTCATTGAACCAGAGGCGCTGGTGCTGCTGGAGGAAGGAAGCCGGAAGGCACGCAGCGGACTTACCCCGGTGCCCGGCAGGGAAGAACTGAACCTGTATCAGCCGCTGGAGGACATTGAACGGGATATCATCCAGACGGTTCTGGAGCAGGAGAATATGAACCAGTCGCTGGCCGCCAAGCGGCTTGGCATCAACCGCTCAACGCTGTGGCGCAAATTAAAAGAGGATTGACAGGGCGGCTGCTCCCTGGAGCAGCGTTCTGCTGTATATGTGTAATTGCTGTTGTATGGAGGGGGTTAGGAAATGAACATCGCCGTCATCGCGGATGACTTGACCGGGGCGAATGATACAGGGGTGCAAATGGCCCGTCAGGGCCTGTCCACTTCTGTACTCCTGGAGCTTAAGACGGGCGGCGGGAAACAGGAGGCGGTTGTGTTTGATACCGACAGCCGCTCTCTTCCTCCGCAGGAGGCTTATCAGAGAGTCAAGGATGTATGTCTGTTTCTGGGGCGCGGCGGAGAAGCTACCTCTCCTGTCATCTATAAGAAGTTTGATTCTACGCTGCGCGGAAATATCGGCAGTGAGCTGGACGCGGTTTATGAGACGCTGCAGCCTGATTTCATTGTTATTGCCCCGGCTTTCCCGAAGGTGGGACGCACGCTGACAGAAGGAGTTGTGTATGTGAACGGGATGCCGCTGCACGAGACGGAGATGGCCCATGATCCCAAGCATCCGGCCACGGAATCTGCTTTCTCTGCCATTCTTGAGCGGCAAAGCCGTTATCCGGCCGCCCTTATTCCGCTGGAACTGCTGAGAGGCGGGCGGGCTGCGCTGGATAAGCGGATTGCCGGCTGCCTCCAGTCAGGCATTCCTTACCTTGTGTTCGATGCGGAGCAGGAAGAGGATCTGGCCTTGATCGCTTCCTTGTTCCCCGGAGGACCGGGATGTCCGAAAGTGGTATGGGCCGGTTCAGCGGGTTTGGCCGGCGCCTTGACAACGCAGATTCTCTGCAGCATCAGGGAAGCCCCGAAGCAAGCGGGAGCTGGTGCTATACTGGAGAGGCCGGACAAAAGACAGGCAACACACTGGGAAAATACCTTGTATTCAGATCCGAAATGTGTGCTTATTGTGGTGGGCAGCGTCAATCCGTGGTCGCGCCGACAGCTGACCGAGCTGGTCAAAGAAGACGGTGTCTCTGCTCTCGTGGTTGAATCGGATAAGCTGCTCTTCCCGGGAACATGCGCTGTGGAATTGAACCGGGTCCGTGAGCTTGCAACCGGTATCATCTCCCGGGAGGGAAGGCATGTGGCGCTCTATACGCCGGGCGATCCGGAAGAGGTCGACCGTGTCAATGAGCTTGGGCGCACCGGTGGCCTGAGTGCTACGGAAGTGGGCGAGCGCATCAGTGCGGCGCTTGGCCGGGTGGCTGCTGAGATTATCGCCGAGTGCGGTATCCGCCATATGGTACTGACCGGAGGCGATACCGCGAAGCAGGTCTGCCACCATTTAAGCGACGTGGAGATCAAGCTCATTAATGAGGTGGAGAACGGAGTCCCGCTTGGGCGGACGCCGGGTGAATCGGGCAGATATATTATTACGAAAGCGGGGGCTTTCGGAAGCGATCAGGTACTGGTACGCTCCGTGAAGGCTCTGCAGAGAGAGGTGTGACATGATGAAGCCGATTATTGCCATTACTATGGGGGACGCGGCCGGTATTGGTCCTGAGATTATTGTGAAGGCGTTATCGCATCCAGATATTTATGAGGTGTGCCGCCCGCTCGTTGTCGGTGACACCGAAACACTGGAGAGGGCGGCTGCCGTCTCCAGCCGGGATGCAATGAAGATTCGCCCGATAGAAGGAGCCGCTGAGGCGCTTTTCCAGCATGGGATTATTGATTGCATCAGCCTGAAGCTTCTGCCGGATGCCGTTCCTTTCGGGCAATTGTCCGCAGCGGCGGGAAATGCCGCCTTCCATTATATTGCCAAGGCTGTTGAGCTGGCGAAGTCCGGTGAAGTCCAGGCCATTTGTACCGCCCCGCTGAATAAGGAGGCGCTGCATAAGGGAGGGCATCTCTATCCCGGACATACCGAAATTCTGGCCAAGCTGACAGAGACGGAGGATTTCTCGATGATGCTGTCCACCGGCCGCCTCAAGGTTATTCACCTGACGACCCATGTCGGGCTGATCAAGGCTGTGGAGTTGATTACGCCGGAACGGACGTATAAGGTGCTGAAGCTCGCGGATCAGGTGCTGCGGGCAGCAGGGAATAATAACCCGCGGATTGCCCTGTGCGGCATCAATCCCCATGCAGGGGAGAACGGCTTGTTCGGAAACGGAGAGGAAGAAGAGAAGCTGCTTCCGGCCGTAGAGAAAGCACGGATGGAAGGAATGGATGTATATGGTCCTGCTCCGGCGGACACCCTTTTTTACAGGGCCATGCGGGGAGACTTTGATATTGTTGTCGCCTGCTACCACGATCAGGGACATGCGCCCATTAAGGTGCTGGGCATAGAGGACGGCGTTAATATTACCGTTGGTTTGAAGGGCGGGATTATCCGTACCTCTGTTGATCACGGCACAGCGTTTGATATTGCGGGAAAAGGCATTGCGGATGAGAAAAGCATGCTGGAGGCGATCCGTTCGGCTGTTGAACTGGCCCCGAAGCAGACGGTTTAAGCGTCAACATACCGGGAAGGTTTGCGCTTGAAATAGATCTGAATGAATCTGAATGAATAACAGGAAGGGACTGGGAACCATGCTGGAAGTGAAGGGAATTATACCTGCGATGGTCACTCCGCTGGATCAGCGGGAGGAGATTGACGAGAAGGCACTGCGGAAGATGGTGAACCGTTACATTGATGCCGGAGTGCACGGGCTGTTTTGCCTGGGGACCAACGGCGAATTCTTTAATCTTTCTTTTGAAGAAAAGCTGGAGGTAGCGCAAATCGTCATTGATGAGGCCCGCGGCCGTGTGCCCGTATATGCAGGTGCAGGCTGTTCCGGAACACGCGAGACCAGCCGTCTGGCGCAAAGACTGGAGCAGGCGGGAGCGGACGCACTTTCCGTGATTACCCCTTATTTTCTTACCTATACGCAGGCTGAGCTGCAATACCATTTTGAAGCCGTAGCAGGGGATACATCGCTGCCCCTTGTGCTGTATACGATTCCGGTCCGTACAGGCAATACCCTCAGTGTGCAGACTGTGGCCAAGCTTGCGGAATTGCCGAATGTGGTTGGCATCAAGGACAGCAGCGGCAGCTTCGATAACATTCTGCAGCTGATCGACCGCACACCTGAATCCTTCTCCGTCCTTGCCGGAACGGATTCGCTGATTTTGTCCACGCTGATGGCGGGCGGCACAGGGGCTATTGCAGCAACGGCCAATATTTTCCCGGCAACAGTGGTGGCCATTTATGAGCATTGGCGCCGCGGTGAATATGAGCAGGCAGAGCAGGCGCAGCGTGTCCTCCGCGGTTTGCGGGCAGCCTTTGCGCTGGGTACCCTGCCTTCCGTGCTGAAAGCTGTGCTTGATGAAATCGGCTTGCCGGCTGGTCCGGCCCGGCGGCCGGTAGCTCCGCTCACCCCCCAGGCCTTGGAGGAAGTGCGCCGTATGGTGGCCGATTATACAGCGAGAGGGTTATTGTAATTTTTCGGCCTATTGTATTGCAAATTGCAACTACTATTAAAAATCAGTAGCACAAAAAAGGTTTTGTGCGCAATTTTCCATGAGGTATAGCTATTTTTGCATTAATTTTATACTTGGGTCATGAGATACTACTTCTGAAGACACTCTTAGTATTTCAAATTACACTTCGAGGGGGAACTAATAATGAGAAAAAAGAAAGCGTTTTATTTAGTCTTTGCCGCTCTGCTTGCTTCAGGGTCTGTGCTGGCCGGCTGCTCACAAAATACAAAAACGAATACCTCTAACAACGGCAACAGCGGGGCGGAAGGAAGCAGCAGCTTTTCTTATTTGATGCATGATAAATTTATCAACTGGCTGAAGGAAGACAAGTGGTATCCGCATGTGGAAACGGCAACAGGCACGACCGTTGAATTTGTTCCCGGCGGCTCTAACGATGATGAGTACTACGCTTCCGTGGACCAGAAAATTATTAGCCGTACCTTCCCTGATTCAGGTATTGTTTCCGTTTCACAGGCTACCGTATACGGTGCCCAAGGCGCGTTTGTCGACCTGGCTCCTTATATTGAAGAGTTCGGGCCTAATATCAAGAGCTATATCGAGAAGAACCCCAGTTACAAAACGTTGATTACCGATAAGGACGGACAAATATTCGGACTGGTTGCCGAAGCTCCGCGTTTTGCAGACTTCATCTTCTACCGCGCCGATCATTTCGAGAAGGCCGGCATTACCGAGGCTCCGCAGACGATTGATGAGCTGACCGATGCGATGCGCAAATTGAAAGCGTATTACGGCAAGGAGGATAAGAATTACTATCCGATGGTCGGCCGTGAAGGCTATATCCGCTTCCAGAGCGCGTTCAATGCAGCCGCGAATTACGATGACGGCATATCCAGAGGGGTGTACGGCAACGGCAAAACAGGCACTGACCTGTATTCCGACGGATACAAGAAAATGGTGGAGTGGTATAAAACACTTTACAGCGAAGGCTTGATCGACCCTGAATGGGTGGCAGGCTCCGGCACGGAGGAAAGCTGGGAATCCAAAATGCTGACAGGACAAGGCTCCATCAGCTATGACTACCTGACCCGTCCATCCTGGTTCATGGATAATGGAGGACCGGACAACGATCCGGACTACAAGATTGCCATCCTGCCTTATCTGAAGGACCTGAACGGAAATCCTTCTGTACAGACAACGGAAACCCAATACAACACCCTAAGAGCGATGGTTATTAACGCAGACAGTAAAGACAAAGCAGAGACGATTATCAAATTCCTGGACTATCTCTATTCTGATGAAGGCCAGACGCTGGTTTCATGGGGCGTTGAAGGGGAAAGCTATAAAGATGAGGGCGGAAATAAGCAGTACACGGTGGACTTCACGGAGCAGGAAGCAACGCCGGCCGGTGAGCCGCGGTGGTCTTTCCTTAACGACCGTCTCACCTTCGTCAAGCCGATTGACAACGACGCGTTCTACTCCTGGAATACCGAGCTTGTACGCAATGCTGCACTGGAGCTGTTCACAGACGAAAGTCTGAAAACCGGTGTACAGGTGACATACTCTGCTGATCAGGCTAAACAACTGGCTGATCTTTCCGCCAAGGTCAATGAGGCGGTTACCGCAGGGGTGACGGAATTCGTCAACGGCAAACGCCCAATGAGTGAATGGGACGCCTTCCTCGGTGAAATGGAAACAGCAGGGTATAAGAAGATTGTTGCCATCCAGCAAGAAGCTTACGACGCCATGTACAAGTAAACAATAGCACCGGCCGCGCCTTCCCCCCGGAAGGCGCGGCACCTAAATACAGGGTACAAATTCAGATCAAATGGGTGGTGGAGAAAGTGATAACAAGTGACAGAATGACGCCTCTTCCCCGAAAAACGGGGATGCGCCGTTTTCTCGCCTATATGAATACGAACAAGCTCCTGCTGCTCATGCTTTTGCCCGGTTTGATCAGCCTGGTATTGTTCAAACTGGCTCCGCTGGGCGGGATGATTATCGCTTTTCAGGATTTCAGCGCTTTTCGAGGGGTGCTGGGCAGTCCGTTTGTCGGTCTGGAGCATTTTCAGCGAATCTTTGAAGACCCGTATATATGGACCCTAGTCAAAAATACGCTCATTCTCGCTTTCTATTCCCTGCTATTCACGTTTCCCATTCCGATTCTGTTCGCCTTGCTGCTGAACGAGGTGCGGGTCCGCTGGATTAAAGGAAGCGTGCAATCCCTGAGCTTCTTGCCTTATTTCATCTCTTCGGCCGTTATGGTCAGCATTCTGTACACGCTGCTCTCGCCTTCGACCGGCCTGGTTAACGATATTCTGGCCCGTTTTGGCCTGGACACCATCTACTTTATGGCTGAACCGGGATGGTTCCGCAGCAATTATGTACTGCTCCAGGTATGGCAGACCTTCGGCTATTCGGCAATCGTGTATATTGCAGCAATGGCAGCTATTGATCCATCCGTCTATGAATCCGCTTCACTGGACGGTGCCAGCCGCTTTCAGCAAATGTTTCACATCACGCTCCCTTCCTTGAAGCCAACGCTTGCCATCATGCTGATTATCAGCGTCGGCAACATTTTCACGGTCGATCTGGACCGGATTTTGCTTATGTACAATCAAAGCGTCTATGAGACGGCTGATGTTATTCAGACTTATGTATACCGCCTGGCCTTTGCCAGCACAGGATTCCCGGAATACAGCTACGGCACGGCAGTCAATCTGCTGAAATCGCTTGTTGCTTACGTTCTGGTTGTCGGAACCAACAAGCTGTCCACAAAATATTCCGATACACGGCTATTCTGAGAAAGGAGAAGGGTGATGAGAACAAAGATCAGTCTGTTCGACATCTGCAATAATATTTTTCTGCTATTGATCGCTCTTGTCTGCACGTATCCTTTCCTGTATATATTCTTTCTCTCTATCAGTGACGGAAGAAGCATCGCCTCAGGAGACGTCGTGTTCTTTCCGAAGAATCCTAACTTTGAAGCTTATCAATATATTTTGACGAATTCCAGTCTTGGCATTTTCCGCGGGCTGCTGAATTCGGGCATCTATACGGCGATTGGTACAGTTGTTGCGCTTATGCTGACGTATATGACGGCCTATGTGTTGTCCCGCAAGCAAATTAAGGGCCGCTTTCTGATCATGAGCCTGTTCGTGTTCACCTGGGTATTTGAAGCGGGAATTATTCCGGCCTACATTGTCTTGAATAAGCTTGGGTTTGTGGACAATTGGCTGGTAATGATTATTCCCAATGCGATCAATGTACAATTTCTGATTATTACCAAGACCTTCCTGGATGGTCTGCCAACAGAGCTTGAGGAAGCAGCCAAAATCGACGGCGCCAACGATTTTCAGGTTATGAGCCGCGTCTTTCTCCCCATTTCCAAACCGATTCTGGCCACAATCGGCGTCTTCTATGCCGTATTTATCTGGAACCAGTATCTGATGCCGCTTATTTACCTGCAAAATCCGAACCTGCAGACGATTCAGGTTATGCTGAAAAGACTTGTCATCAGCTCGGGCGATTCCAATACGGCCTTCCGCACGATTATCCAGGACGGCATTATGCTGAACCCCGGCAACCTGAAGGCAGCGGCCATCTTCGTAGCGATGGTGCCGATTGTGCTGATCTATCCGTTTGTGCAGAAGTACTTCAAGAAAGGGATTCTGCTTGGCTCTGTGAAGTAAGCCACTTAATAGAAGGATAAATTATGAGTGAAACCTATAAATTCATATATTTTAACCAAAGGAGTGCATTATGTTAAATAATCCAATGATTGAATTAAATGACCTTACTGAAGACGGAAAGCTGTATTTCAACCGCCGCCTCGGCTTGGCGGAATCCCTATTGCCCTGTGATTTCGAAACAAGCCATGCCTGTGACCTGCAGGAGCTGCCGGGCGGCGATCTGCTCTGCGTCTGGTTTGCCGGCTCGGATGAAGGCAACCCGGATGTCAGCATCGTTATGTCCCGTCTGAACGCCGGGGCGGATGCCTGGACACCTGCTGTGAGAATTTCAGACGATAACGGCTTCAGCGAGCAGAATCCGTCCCTGTTTCTTCATCCGAACGGCGAGCTGTGGGTGATGTACACGGCCCAGCGGGCCCGTACCGCCGATGAGCCGCCGGAGTTCAATCTGCAGTACACCTCCAAGATTTACCGCAAGGTTTCCAGGGACAACGGGTATACCTGGGGGGAGGCGGAGGTTATGTTCCCGCGTGAAGGCTCATTCTGCCGCCAGAAAATTCAGATTCTCTCCAGCGGAAGATGGATCTTCGAGAACTGGATCTGCTTCAATGATGATACCCGCAACGGAAGCGATATTACGGTCATGAACATCTCCGACGATGAAGGCGCGACCTGGCGCAGCGTCGAGGTTCCCGGCAGCCGCGGCCGTGTGCACTGCAACGTGATCGAGATGGCGCCAGGGAAGCTGATCGGGCTCTTCCGCAGCCGCGCGGCAGACTATATTTACTTTGCCAAATCGGATGACAACGGGGAGAACTGGACGGAACCGGCACGCACCGAGCTGCCGAACAACAACTCCAGCATTTCCGCCATCAAGCTTGCGAGCGGCAAGCTCGCCATCATTTACAATGATCTGCGCTTCAATGACAAGCCGGATATTACCGTCTGGCCGTTTGAACGCTGTCCTGTTACTGTAGCCATTTCAGAGGATGAGGGCAGAACGTGGCCGTACCGCCGTCATGTGGAGACAGGTGAGGGCTTTAGCGGCCACAAAAATCTAATCCGCAACCGCCGCTATGAATATCCATGCATCATGCAGGCGGCGGATGGAAGTCTGCATGCAGCATATTCCTTCGGCAACCGCCGCACGATGAAATTTATCTCCTTCACGGAGCAGTGGGTTACCGGTGCCGAGTAACCGGAATGCTGCCGGGCTGAGCCCCTTTACGGGGCTCTTTTAAATATGAAAGGACGGCAGTGCTGTTTCCAGTTGGGCCGGTTGACAAAGAAAAAGCGGTGCGGTACAGTGAGAGACCTAAATTACGGCAACTTCATTGAGGTGAAGCAGAAATGGAAGAGCATATTGTACAGCATTTTTACACACCGGCCAAAACGCAAATGGAGCAGTCTGCCTATATAACCTGGGCCGGCCACCGGAAATGCGGCAAAGACCATGTCGTAGGCCCGCGCGTCCTGGAGACTTATAAAATGGTGTTTGTCCTCAGCGGCAAGGGCTATTTAACCCAAGGCGATCATGTCAACAAAATGCAGAACCAGGGAGACATGTTTATCCTGATTCCCAGAGAAAAGCATTTCTACTATGCTGACCCCGAGGACCCGTGGGAGATTATGTGGGTCTCCTTTGGCGGCCAGCATATTCCCTATTATCTGAATCTGATGGGGCTCGATATTAATCACTGCTGTCTGGAAGGAATTGCAACACATACCATTATTAACAAAATGCTGCTGCTGATCCAGGAGCTTCCGGAAGCGGGGAACGGGCAGCTGCTGTGCATTAGCTATCTGCTGCATATTTTCCACCTGGTTGAGCAGGGGGCAAAGCATTACGGCGAGGCCGGCCTGCGGACCGGCTCCGAAAGCGTGGTACAGCAGGCTGTTCTGTTCATCGAGCAGAACTACTACATGCATATTGATGTGGATATGCTGTGTAAGCACGTCAACTATAGCCGTTCCTACCTCTCCCGTTACTTTAAGCGGATCACTGGAATGTCTATCCCGGAATATATCAGCAAAATCCGCATCCAGAATGCCAAAATGCTGCTGCAGAAGACCGACCTTAACATTCAGGAAATTTCGGCTTCCGTTGGGATCACTGATTCACTCTACTTCTCCAAGATGTTTAAGAATGTAACGGGAGTCTCTCCCATGTCCTATAAGAAACACAACCAGGGGTTGTTGAACTAAAGCCATATTTATAGATGAATGGGGGAATACCCATGTTTGATTTTGAGCATAGCCTGAAGTTTAATGAGAAGGACCTGGATCTTCTAACGGTCGGGGAATTGCTGATAGACATGATATCGGAGGGGTACAGTGACTCCAATGAGTACAGCAGGTACCACAGATATTTCGGAGGCTCGCCGGCCAATATCGCCATGAATACCAAGCGGCTGGGCATCCGCCCGTTAGTGGCGTCTGCGGTGGGGACGGATGGGCTTGGGCTGTTTCTGGTAGAGCATTTGCAGAGAGCGGGGATGGATACAAGCTGCGTACAGCATGTACACGAAGCAACCAGCCTGGTGGTCGTGACCAAGAGCAAGTCCACGCCGGTCCCGATCTTCTACCGGGGAGCTGATTACCGCCTCACCTACACCGAGGAGCTGCGCTCAGCCCTGCTGCGGACGAAGATTATCCATTTTTCCTGCTGGCCCCTGTCCAGACAGCCGGTGAGATCAGCGGTAGAGCAAGTGATCCGGGATGCGCGCCGGAACGGGGTTCTGGTCTGCTTCGATCCTAATTACCATCCGGCACTATGGGAGAAAGGGGAGGACGGGGTTAAGTATATCAAAACGATTCTCCCGCAAGTGGATATCGCCAAGCCGTCGGAAGACGATGCCGAGCGGCTGTTCGGGAAAGACACCCCGGAGAATCAGCTGCAGAAATTCCTGGACCTGGGAGTGAAGCTGGTCATTCTGACTTTGGGCAAAGACGGCGTGATCGCCTCAAACGGGCAGGAAACGGTGAAGATGGGTACGCTGGCTACGCAGGTGACAGATACGACAGGGGCAGGGGATGCCTTCTGGTCCGGCTTGTACACGGCGCTCATCAAGGGCTATCCGGTCCGCAAAGCGCTGGAGTTCGGGCTGGCAGTCAGCGCGTACAAGCTGCAATATACAGGGGCAGTCGTAGAGCTGCCGGAACTTGAGGCATTCAAGACGAAGTACCAAATCTAGGAGGGCGAGAGTTATGGCAATTCACAATCAAGTGCAGCTGATTACGTATCCCGACTCGCTGGGCGGGAACCTGCAGACCCTAAACCATGTGCTGGATGAGCATTTTTCAGATATTTTCAAGGGCGGCATTCATATCCTTCCCCCGTTTCCCTCCTCTGGAGACCGGGGCTTTGCTCCGCTAACTTATTTTGAGATCGAGCCTGCCTTTGGCTCCTGGGAAGATATTAAGGTGATTGGGGCGAAGCATGATGTGCTGCTGGATGTGATGGTTAATCATATTTCCCGGCAGTCTGAGTATTTCCAGGATTTCCTGAGACAAGGAAGACGCTCACCGTACACGGATTTGTTCCTGACACTCGACAAGGTCTGGGCTGACGGACAGCCTGTGCAGGCCGATATCGGCAAAATGTTTCTCCGCCGCCCCTTGCCTTATTCCACCTTCACGATCGGAGAGACGGGTGAAGAGGAGAAGGTATGGACGACCTTCGGCAAAACCGATCCCTCGGAACAAATTGACCTCGATATACATTCGGATCAGGTAAAGCAGCTACTGACGGATATCTTCGGGAATTTCCGTAACAACGGCGTAAAGATTGTGCGGCTGGATGCTGTAGGTTATATCATCAAGAAGCTGGGTACAAGCTGCTTCTTCGTTGAGCCTGAGATCTACGGGTTCCTGGACTGGATCAGGGAGCTGGCCGATTCGCTGGATATCGAGCTGCTGCCGGAGGTTCATTCCCACTACAGCATTCAATATAAACTGGCGGAGCGCGGATTCTGGATCTATGATTTCATTCTGCCTTACCGCATCCTTGATACCCTTGTCAACAAAAATGCGGAAGCGCTGAAGGAATACCTGACTACGCGCCCTGCGAAGCAGTTCACGATGCTGGACTGTCATGACGGTATCCCTGTCAAGCCCGATCTCGACGGATTGATCGACACGAAGGAAGCACGTAAGCTGGTCGATGCTTGCCTTGAACGCGGCGCCAATCTGAGCCTGATTGTCTCTGAGGGTCATAAGGCCGAGGACGGATTCGATGTACACCAGATCCGCTGCTCCTACTACTCCGTGCTGAACAGTGATGATGACGCTTATCTGGCAGCACGTGCCATCCAGTTCTTCGCTCCCGGCATCCCGCAGGTGTATTACGCCGGACTTCTGGCCGGAAAGAACGATGACGAAGCGGTTCGCCGCACAGGAGAAGGGCGGGAGATAAACCGTCATAACTTCAGTATAGACGAGATTGAGCAGGCGCTTGGCAGGGGCGTAGTCCAGCGTCTCCTTGCGCTGATCCGATTCCGCAACGAATACGGCGCGTTTAACGGTGAATTCCGCGTGCTGGAATCGGCAAGTCATGAGGTCCGGCTGCAGTGGACCAAGGGAGATCTGTGCTGCACGCTGCATATTGATCTGGCCATTAACCGGACGGTCATCGATTATGCGGGACCGGAAGGGTCGAGTGTTCAGTTTGAGGTTTGAGGTTTGAGGTATAGCATGATCAAATGGTAAAGCGGTGTCTGACAGGGAAGTGCAGTCAGACACCGCTTTTTTTGTTATATAGGAAATTATGATATTCGTCTGTTGTGGATAACTTTCATGCCAAATGTATGCGAAAAACCGAATACAATGTTCCAATGATAGGGTAGTGGAGCCAAATGTATGCGAAAAACCGAATACAATGTGCTAATGATAGGGTAGTGGAGCCAAATGTATGCGAAAAACCGAATACAATGTGCCAATGATAGGGCAGATGAGCCAAATGTATGCGAAAAACCGAATACAATGTGCCAATGATAGGCAGATGAGCCAAATGTATGCGAAAAACCGAATACAATGTGCCAATGATAGGGCAGATGAGCCAAATGTATGCGAAAAACCGAATACAATTTGCCAATGATAGGGCAGATGAGCCAAATGTATGCGAAAAACCGAATACAATGTGCCAATGATAGGGTAGTGGAGCCAAATGGGGTATGAATTCCTTTGATTCATTTGAACATGGGCTGTACGGGAAAAACAAAGGGGTAAATCCTTCTGATCTCACCGGATAGTTAATTTACTTTTGATGTGCCACTTGATTCGCCCTCCGGGCGATTTTATTCTTGAAATATAAGAAGTTATATGTTTCACCTGATAGCTTATTCGCAGAATGGCCCGTTTTCGCAAATAAAATGAATAAATCGAAAGATTTTATAATAGTAAAGAAATTTAAAAAGCTGGTATCATGAAGAGAGCAGGATGCTTGCTTCCTTAGAGGTTATTGGAGGTTATTTATGAAAGCGTTTTATTTAGCGGATGCCAAAAAGTAAGCAGGTATACAGAGAAAAGGGGGAGCAGCATGAACAAATACGGTTATAAAAAAACCATATTCAATCACCTGGTTTTATCCTATACCATTCTTTCTGTTGTTCTAATCAGCACGATGGGCGGCTACTGGTATACCCAGGCCAACCGTATGATGGATCAGGAAATCGCCAAGGACAGTGTCACCCGGCTGAATGCCGTTCAGACGTTTATTGAACAGACACTGCTCAAAAAATATGAGGATAACCTGCAGAACAAGGCCTTGTCCATCAATTTTATCCAAAGCAACGCCAACCTGAGCCAGCTGCTGTATGGGGGCTGGAAGGGGAATCTGAGCCGGGCGGCTTCCTTAAATAATGATCTGGAGTTCTTCAAGGTGGAGAATACGGGTGTCACCAATGTGGCGGTATATTTCCCAGGGAATGATTATGTGGTGGATGCAGACAAGTTTTATATGAAAACGGCCAATTCGCTGGAATCGGGATTCTACTGGAAACTGGCCCATATGCCTTTGAAAAAATGGACAGTCCGGACCAACGCAAACGGTGAGCAGGTTATCAGCTATGTGATTAAGCTTCCTTATCAACTGCCGAGTGTGAAGGCTGCGGGGTATTTCATCATCGATGTAGGCGTGAACTATCTGCAGACCGTTGTGGCTCCGATGCTTAGTTCTCCGGAAGATAAGCTGCTGGTGTTGGATGGAGCGGATCATGTGCTGTTCTCAGCCGGCGGGGAGAACAGCAGAATCGATGAGCTTTTGCAGGAAGCGCTTGGTTCGGGATCTGCCCAGGAAAGAAGGATTAAGGAGGGCGGAGTGCCGGGAGTCTTATCACAGCTTCCATCCGTTCATTCGGCTCATCAATGGACCTATGCGATGTACCGGCCAACCAACACCGTAGAACTCTTCACCGAGCATCTAAAAACAGGGCTGTATACGGCCTCGGCCGTCATTATTCTGTTCGGACTACTTATCTCGTTCCTATTCTCCAAACAGCTCTATATTCCTATCAAACAGCTGATGGCCAAGATCGGCAGCTTCCAGCCAGCCCATTCTCATCTCTCCCGCGGGAATGAGTATATGATTATCGGGGATACCTTTTCCTTAATGAAAGACAAGATCGTGGATCTGGAATCCCAGGCGAGGAAAAGTGAGCTTATCAACCTGCTGCTGGGGGTCAGCCAGAGTGAGGAGCCTCAGGAAAGAGTACTGCCCGATACCGCTTATTGCGCAGCATACCTTCAGCTTACCGCAGGGGAGCCGGAGGGGTTGAAAGCCAGGTATGAGCTCTACAGCACGCTTCCGGGAGAATTCATCTCGCTCAATGCAAGAGAGGCGGTCATTCTTTACTACCTGGAGCAGGAGCATGGATTTGACCCGTCCTTCCTTATCAATGATCTGCAGGGGCTGCAGCGGATATCCGGCGAGGGCTTCACCTTTCAGGCGGCCATCGGACGGAAGGTGCACTCTGCTGAGGACATCCCGGATTCCTACCAGACGGCGCAGCAGGCCAGCCGGTATCATTTTATCTACGGCAGGCACACGGTTATTTCATTTCACAAGACGCAGTCCCTGAATGCGGAGCCTATGTTCTTCAATTTTGAGCATTACAGCAATGCACTGAAGGCAGGGGACCTTAAGGGAGTGAATGATTTCCTCGATACCTTTGTCTCTGCGCTGCATAAAGAGGAGGTGCAGATTGATGCCGCAGAGCTGGCCGTGCTCCAGCTGATTGCCCAGCTGTACCAATGTGTGATTGAGCTGAAGCTGCAGCATCTGCTTCCGTATTCCAATCTGTTTGAGGAGCTGAAGAAGGATACCCTGTACGAAACGATGACAAGCATCCGGAAGCTGTGTACAGAAATTACAGAACTGATGAATGCTGAAGGCAATCATGCCCATGCGGAGGTCATCCGTACGTTACAAGCTTTCATATCCAGTCACCTGCATGAGGATTTATCGCTGCAGATTCTGTCGAGGGAAGTCTCGCTGGCACCGGCTTATATCTCCACCCTATTCAGTGAAGTCACCAAAACCCCGTTCACCGAATATGTAACGAAGCTGAGGCTGGAGAAGGCCGCCGAGCTGCTGATTGCCGATTCGCGGCTGTCTATCGCGGTAATTGCCGAGCAGGTCGGCTACCGTAATCCGCAATATTTTCACAGCAAATTCAAAGCCCGGTACGGCGTTACCCCTGTCCAATACCGGAAATCGCATAAGGACCATGCGGATTGGATCACTTTGGAGAATTGAATGTCCTAGCAACGCCAGCCTTAAATATTAATTATCCCGAACCTTCACGCCAATGAAGGTTTTTTGTTTGTATAGGAAATGATGCAGTTTGAAAAGGTGAGGATAACGGTGAAGAAGCGGCTTATACGGCGTGGGAAGACACCTACGGGAGTCGAGATACCGCGGCAGCTGAAAAATAGATGGATATTCTACACTTGCTAAAGGGCGAAGGAGGCAATGTCAAACAGCAAGTGGAAAAAGAGCACTTAATATTAGGGAAATAGACAAGAGTAGGAGAAATATACGAAATTAAGATACGTTTATCCAATTAATAATCTCAACGATACTAAAATAGCAAAAATAAGATACGTTTTACCACTTAATTTCATAAGGGGAGGTAGCGCTTCAGCATTTTGAGTAGCGGCTACTATTCATAAGAAAGAGTCGCTGATGTGTTCATATTTCGGCCTAAAGTGGATAACCGCTTAAATAATTGAACTTCTGCAGGCGGTAAAACGAAAGAAAGTATAAGGAATTGAATGAAGTTGAACTAGAAAAAGCGCTTCCATAAATCTAAACTTACATTTGTGAGCGGCACATGATGAATATACCGAGCTTGTCTATTTTGGAAAGGAGCAACTGTAATGACCTCGCTAGTCACTTCGGACGGGAAAACCCAGGCCGGGAGGAAAACCTCAAAGATTGCAGCAGTATGGAAAGAATATAAAAAATGCAGGTATCTCTTTCTATTACTTACACCCGTACTGATCTGGTACGCCGTATTCGCATACTCGCCTTTGTATGGAATTCAGCTGGCATTCAAGGATTTCCGGATTATGGATGGGATCTGGGGGAGCCCCTGGGTCGGACTGAAGCATTTCAAATTTCTGTTCCTGCAATCGCCTGACTTCTTCAAAATTCTGGAGAATACGGTTGTCATCAGTATCTATCATATTGTATTCGGTTTCCCCGCGCCGATCATTCTTGCGCTGATGATTAATGAAATCCGGTCGTCCAAGTTTAAGAAGATCGCCCAATCGCTTACCTATCTGCCCCATTTCTTCTCCTGGGTCATTCTGGGCGGGATTCTGATCACCTTGCTCTCCCCGTCCACGGGAGTGGTGAACTATCTAATTACATTGGTCGGTCTGGACCCGATCTATTTTCTTGGTGATCCCCATTATTTCAGATTTACACTGGTGACCTCGGCGATCTGGAAGGAAGTAGGCTGGGGAACGATCATCTATCTGGCCGCACTGACGGGAGTTTCCCCCGATTTATATGAAGCGGCTGTCATGGATGGGGCAAGCAGGTGGAAGCAGACCCTCAAAATCACGCTGCCGTCCATCCTGCCCGTTATTGTGCTGATGCTTATCCTGCGGATGGGCGGAATTCTCGATGCAGGCTTCGACCAGATATTGAACCTGTACTCACCCGCAACCTACGAAGTAGCTGATATTCTGGACACGTATGTCTACCGGGTAGGTCTGCAGAATTTTCAATTCAGCCTGACGACTGCGGTAGGACTATTTAAGAATGTGATCGCTTTTATGCTGGTGCTGTTCACCAATTATATCTCGAAGAAGCTGGGGCAGGACGGATTATTCTAATTTTGAAAGGAGCACCAGGCAGTGAGACAAGGCAAAGGAAGTACGTTGTTTCAAATCTTTCTGATTTCGTTCATGGTTATTCTCTGCATAATCATGTTATATCCATTCGTTCATATGCTGTCGATCTCGTTCAGCAGTCCTGCAGAGTCGTTAAGACTGGGCATCCATCTCTATCCGAAGCAGGTATCGTTGTATGCATGGGAGCGGGTTCTCGGGAAACATGATATCTGGATCGGCTTCGGCAATACCGTCTTCAGAACCGTAGTAGGTACGGTATGCTCGGTTTTCTTCATGTCCATGGGCGCCTATCCTCTGTCGAGAAGATATCTGCCCCACCGCAATGTGTTTACGCTGCTGATCGTATTTACGATGTTCTTCGGCGGCGGGCTGATTCCAACCTACTTTCTGATCAAAAATCTCGGGCTGCTCGATACCCGGGCGGTATACATTTTACCGGGGCTGGTCAGCACCTTCTCCATGCTCATTCTGCGCAATTTCTTCCAGGCGATTCCGGATGAGCTTGAGGATTCGGCCAAAATTGACGGAGCGAACGACTTGCGGATTCTTTTCCAGATTGTATTACCGCTGTCCCTGCCGGTTCTGGCTACGCTGTCTCTATGGTCGGCAGTTGGACACTGGAACGCCTGGTTTGACGCGGTGCTCTATATCCAGGACCCTGACAAGCAGGTTCTAACCACCTTTTTGCGGAGAGTTGTGATCACAGGCGAGGACCTGTCCATGTACGCCTCCAATACAACAAACACGGCTTTGGGATATCAGGAGCCGATTAAGGCGGCGACCCTGATGTTCACGGCTCTGCCGATTATCATTGTCTATCCGTTCCTGCAGAAATATTTCGTCAAGGGTACAATGGTAGGCTCGCTCAAAGGTTAACAGGATTTACTCAATCTGCTGTAGAGGCTGGATTGTTTAAATAACAAGCATCAGAGAACAAAAGGGAGGATATTAGAAAAATGAAAACAAAACCATGGTTGACCGGTATGGCAGCATTGCTGCTGTCCACCTCGTTGCTTGCCAGCGGGTGCAGCAATAACGGAAATAATAGTACTTCTTCATCCAATACTCCAGCAGATCCGGGAACGGAAGCGCCAATTGAAATCACTTGGGCGAACAACTGGAACGCACCGGAAGCTGACAATAATTATGTGCAGAAATTCATTGAGCAGAAATTCAACGTCAAGATTAAAAATGTGAAATTTGAAACGGCAACCTGGAAAGAACAGCTTGGGGTCATGCTTGCCTCCGGCAACATACCGGATGTTCTGGCTGTCGATGGAAGTGTCGGGGACATGGTGCAATGGGCGGATCAGGGCGTAATCGCCAGCATTCCGGTGGAGGATATTAAGACTTATATGCCCAAATATGTGGCAGACGTGGAGAGTGTTGATCCCAAGGCATGGGATGCCGGGAGCTATAACGGCAAGAACTGGGGAGTTCCAAAGGTATGGTCCAACGGCAGCACAGGCTTCATGCCGGGGTATAACGGACAATGGCTGAAAGCGATTGGTTATAGCGAGGCTCCCAAAGATCTGACGGAGCTGGAGGATGTATTGACCAAGTTCACGAATGGCGATCCGGACGGCAACGGCAAGAAGGATACCTTCGGGATGTCCGGACGCGGTAAAGATGCGCAAATGCAGATGTTTAATCCCATCTTTGCCGCTTACGGTGTGAACCCGTTCCAGTTCAAGCTGGGTTCGGACGGTAAAGTGGAATACGGTGCGATCACCGAAGGTGCCAGACAAGGTCTGGCATTGCTCAACAAATGGTTCGAAGCGGGAATTATTGATCCCGAATTCGTTACGGATGGCAATGGTGAAATTCAGACTAAATTTATCAGCCTGAGAACCGGCATGTTCGATACCGGGATGTGGCATCATCTGTACAAGGATGGATATTTCGGGCAGGTAGCGGCGGATAAAGGAATTGAGCTGGTGCCGGGGACTCCGCTTACAGGGCCTGACGGCAAGAAGTATGCGTTCTCCAATGGCGCCTTGCAGCCTCCGATCTTCTTCGGCGTTCAGCTTGAGAAGGATGATAAGAAAAGACAGAGGATTCTGGAGATTCTGGAATATGCCGCAACGGATGCAGAAGGCTATCTGACCACCACTTTCGGCAAGGAAGGGGTAACGTATAATCTGGAGGGCGATTTGGCCGTTGCTATTGAGAATCCTGCGGAGACCTTGGCCGCATTAGGTGTAGGCTTCTATAATCCGCTTGGCGGCAAGGTAGAAGCGATGACCAAATATCATTTCTCTGCTGACAAAATTGCCTTCCGTGACAAGTACACCAAAATTGACGGACTCACTGTGTTGACAGACCTGATGCAATCGACCGTCATGACTACAAAGGCGCAATATGAGACGATTCTGACTACACTTCAGACCCAATTCTATATTAAAGCTATCACCGGGGAAGCAGACACGGATAAGGCATTTGATGATTTCAAGGCCCAGTGGCTGAAGTCAGGCGGACAAGCGGAGCTGGATGAAGCCCAGAAGATTTACGAAGAGCGCAGCAAGTAACACTATTACATGCACGAAATCGTAAACCGGCTGTGCAGACATGGAGACATGTCTGAGCATGGCCGGTTTCATCATTTACTGACAGGAGTGGGAATATTGCTATCTGACAATTGGATTCAAGTCTATCCGGCACCGGAGGGTGCCGTGCACAACCCGGATTTCTCTGTCCGCGTCCGGACGCCGGGTGAGGAGTGGAGGCCGCTCTTCAGCTACAACGTCAAAGTTGATATGCACAATGTACGGAACGCATCAATGGTCATGTTCGATTGCTCCGGAACGGTTGACATTGAAGTCGAGTATCATCCTGAGACGGTCCGCGAGGCTGTGATCCGGCCGCTATCAGCCGGTTTAGTGGGGGAAATAAGCGGCCGCAGCCTGTCGTTCACCATTGACGGGCCTAAGCTGCTGTCGGTTGAAGTCAATGGCGAACGGTTTCATAATCTTCATATTTTTGCGAATCCGCCGGAAGAGCAGCTGCCGGACATGGAAGGCGGTGAGATTCTGATGCTGGAGCCGGGACTGCATAATACAGAGAAGCTTCAGCAACAGCTGGAGCATACTAAGGATGCGGGATTCCAGCGAATCGTTATCTTCAGACCGGGTGTTCACCGGCTGAGTGAGCCGCTGCTGCACCTCCCATCCTGCTGCACGGTGTATATCCCGGGAGGGGCTGTCGTTTATGGAGGTTTTGTGTGCGACGGGGTTCATGAAGTCACGGTTAAAGGCAGGGGGATCCTGTACATGTCGGATTATGAGAAGAATACCTTTTACCGGGGCTTCGAAATCAAGTATTCAAGTCATATCCACATCGAAGGGATAACCGTAATTGATCCTCCACACTACACCGTACTTCTCGGCCAGTCGGAGCATATCCTGATCCGCAACCTGAAATCGTTCAGTACGCGCGGCTGGTGTGACGGCATTGATATGATGGCCTGCAAACAGGTCACCATTGAAGGAGGTTTCCTCCGCACATCTGATGACTGTATTGCGGTGTATGCATCGCGCGGCGAATTCCGGGGCGATACACGGGATGTCACGGTCAGCGGCTCCATCCTGTGGGCGGATGTCGCCCACCCGGTCAATATCGGCACACACGGTGATTATGACGGAGACGGTGATGTGATTGAGAATATCCGGTTCACGGAGCTTGATATCCTGGAGCATCATGAGCCACAGCCCGATTACTGGGGCTGCCTGGCGATTAACGCAGGCGACAACAATACAGTCCGCAATGTATCTTATGAGGATATCCGGATTGAATCGTTTGAGCTTGGTGAATTGTTCAATCTGCGGGTATTGCAGAATGAGAAATATAACCCGGCTCCGGGCAAGCGGATCGAGCAGATCATCTTCAGGAACATTCACTTTAACGGTACCTGCATGAATCCTTCGCATATTGAGGGGTATGATGATACACGGGTTGTCCAGGACGTTACTTTCGAGAATGTAACGGTGAACGGCAGCGCATTTCAATTGGAGGAGCCGTATGTCATCATCGGGAAGCATGCTCAGGGGATAAAGGTGTTGTAAGGGAGCCTCCTAAAAGTGGGATCAACGTTGGCACTTGGGTGGACGCTGCGTGAACGGACTGTTGTTCCAATCGCTGTTGCCCCCAGATTTTATTGATTCTCCTTAGCGGTGAAAATCCGGGGTCAAAGGCGACCGCTAACGCTTTTCCACAATCAGTCCGTCCTCTCCGCTGTTTAAGCGGGGAAAGTGTTTCAGGACCAAAGAACAACCGGGGCTTTCGATTGCCCGCAATCTGCTGAAGCGAGCAGTCATAGACCAAAACGTAGAGCAGCGCTCCCCCAATAACAGGGGAAGCGCTGCTATGCGTTTTTGGTCAATCTGTGGCTTAATTCAATAAAAGAGCGTCCATCCAAGTGCTAACGGATATCCTTCTCAAACAGGCTTAAGGAGTGACCTCGGTAAAGGTAGCATCTGCGATAAATGCAGAACCGGACTCGGCCTGAGCAAATAACAGATAATTGCTGTGACGCAAATATTTGGTCTGGTCTGTCCACATCTGATAAGAGGATTTCTGCGGGTCGGCTAAACCGGCTACACGGCGGAAGGTCGCCTCGTTGTTAAAGGCTGCTGTGCTGTCATTCTGGTCCAGCCATACTTCGCCATTCGTCCGAACCCCCAGGAACCGTCCCGGGTAGTTGACGGACTCGAACGATACACCGCCAACACCGGCCAGGCCGGTAACCATCTTGAATTGTGAATCCTGGGCAGGGGAGACGCCGGCATCTATCCGGGCGCGGTAGCTGCTGTGCCGGAGGAAGCGGTCCGGATAGTTATAAGACTGCAGGCCGATATTCACGGAGACCGGTTCGAGTCTCCATTGCTGGTGGCTGCCGAGCGTGTACCTCCATTGATCAATCAGGGCAGCTTCACTAGTCGAGGCGTTAACCACGTCAGCCGGCTTATTCGAATGCACAGGGGTAATCCGGTAGTATCCGCTGCCCGTAGGGATGAAAGCGAACTTCTGATGGTCTCCGCCGTTGCCGGAGTAGACTTGGAATTTGGCTCCATGGTCCAGAGAGCCGCTTGCGACCTCCAGGAATAGCCCGCTCTGCACATTCTTAATGCTGTACTGGCCGCCGCCAAGATGGGTTACGGTCCATTGCTGGCTGACTGCTCCAGTATAGGTTGATTTCCTTACCGGGAAGTTGTTCGCCGTACCGGCGGCTTCCATAGCCTTGCCGTCCAGACGCACGGTGAAACGGTACGTGCCATCCGGAATATTGCCTCCTGGAAGAGAGGCTGATTCCCTGGAGCCAGCCGGGCGGGTATAGAGCAGCGTGCCGAATCCAAGCTGGTCAAAGGTGGAGGGATACTGCGTATTCGCGCCACCTTCCGGTCTTGTCAGCGCGGCGCGGGCAGCAATATTGGGGACCGACAGTCCCTTCCGGTTGGCATAATGGTTATAGATCATTTCCCAGATGGGGCGGACCTCATTGCGGCTGGCATTGGAGACAACGGTCTGGGACTGGACGGCACCGTTCGTGCCGGTACCCCACTCGTAGGCGGCAAACGGCACATCTGCCCCGTTATTGTATTTGGCTACATATTCGGCGGCCCGCAGGAAGCGGTTGTTCGCCCAGCCGTACAGGTCGTCGCCCTGATGCCAGGCCATTTCGTTAATCACAGCCATCAGACCGACGCCGAGCTGGGTGTGCGCCTGGTCGCGCCCGGATTCCTGCCACTGGGCCAGCCCATTCGGATGAAGGTAAGGAATCGCGTTGTAAATCGAGCCATTGCCGGCCCCATGCTTGTAATATTCAACTCCAATATTGTAGATATCCGCACGGTCGCAGAAGATCCCGATAGCCACAGCCGAAGCCATATTAGCCAGATCCCAGTTGGCCCAGTAATTCTGGATGTAGGCGTCATTGTGGTCCTGGCCGTATTCATTGCCGATCAGGAACCGTTCATTCAGCGGTTTATAGAAGACATTGATCAGCATATCCTGCATCTGCGTTAGATTAAAGCCGGGATAATCCCGCATGAGTTCGGCTGCATTGGCCAGTTCATAACCATAGAGGCCGGAAGCCAGATAACGGTCCGCATTGCCTGAGACGGCCGTAAGGGTGGACGACCAGGCGTTCAGAATATCGCGCGCGGTGTCTCCGTTGGCCGTGCTTCCGCTGATCTTCCAGCGCAGGGCATTCTGGTAAGCCCGGGCTGTATCGTTGTAGAGCAGAGCCACATTGTCCCCGGTGCCGCCGTGGATAATCGTGGCGGTTGCCTGCGGGGTCCAGCCGGCTTGCGACAGCGGGCTGTTCACGAGCTGGTTCCACCCATCCAGAACCGGCTGGGTTCCGGCATTCACCATCTGCCTCATGCGGTCGAAATCCGCCTGCGAATGGAGCAGGCCCGGATGTGCAAAGCCGCCTGCCGGAGCCGCCTCCGCTTGCTGGTCCGGTACGAGTCCGGTTAAACCTGCTGCAAGGGTGAGGATTAACAGGATCATCACAAACTTTTTCATATTATCAGCTCTCCTTCTTATTATGGAATCGCTTCCATCCCGTACTATAGCCCAATCTCGTCCGGGAATAAATTCCAATTATATTAGAAAGAGTGCATTTCTTAATGCTTTTTATAATCAGGATCTTTCCTGCGGGGGGATTGGAGCTTTCGTTAAAGTTTGAATGAAAACATAAGAAAACAAAAGAATTTACAATAGATAGCAAGTTGAGAATTTGCTATGATGAGCCGTGTTTCCGCGAGGAAATGGATTGTAGAACACAAAGTTATTCATTTACAAGGAGGTTGGATATGAGCATCCGGAAATCCCTGTTATCGAAAGCGCTTGTCATTATGATCTCAAGCATCCTGTTAGCTGTAACCCTGATTGGAGATATTGCCCTGCCTATGGCTAAGGCGGAGGCCAGTATTCCTGAACCCACGGATCTGGTTATTATTCATGAGACGGTCAGAGGCGGGTTTACCCATCCCGGGGTGGGAGTGACCAAGTCTGTTCTGGAAAATATGCGCGAGCAGGTGATCGCGGGGCAGGAGCCCTGGGCTTCGTATTACGCGGCCATGACGAAGTCGTCGTATGCTTCCAGAACCGTTACATCAAACCTGGCCAGCGCGGCAGATCCGTCCAAGCCAAAAAGCGTCGCCGTGAACAGCAAGGGAGCATTCGTTACAGACGGGTTAAGTGCGTATACGCAAGCTCTCATGTATTACATTACCGGAGATGAAGTTTACCGGGCCAATGCGATGGCTATTATCCGCATCTGGGAGCAGATGGACCCGGCTCAGTATACGTATTTTACGGACTCTCATATCCATATGGGCATTCCGCTGAACCGGATGGTGACCGCGGCGGAGATTCTCCGGTACACCGTTGCCCGGAACGGGGCGCTTAGCTGGACGGAAGCGGATACCGCCAAATTCACGTCCAATCTGATTGTGCCGATGACGGAGACCTTTCTGCACGGCAATAACTATTTCATGAACCAGCATTTGTATCCGCTGCTCGGGGCGATGTCCGGTTATATCTTCACAGACAATATGGACCGGTACAAGGAAGGCGTTGAATGGTTTACGGTTAATAAGACTGCCGTGGATCAGGGCCAGAACGGTGCGATCCGGCAGCTGTTCCGGCTGGTGACGGAAGACGCCGTAACCGGTGAACAGCTGGAGACGCCGAGAGTTCAGCATGTGGAGATGGGCCGGGACCAGGCTCACGGCGCTGGAGATCTTACCAATGTGGAGATTCTGGGACGGTTACTGGATGCCCAGGGCACGAAGGTTGATCCGGCGGATGGAACGCTGTCCACTGCGGATAATGCTGTAACCGCTTACGCCTTCCTGGGCAACCGGATTCTGAAGGCGGCGGATTACTTCGCCCAATATATGCTGGGTTATGACACACCCTGGACTCCCGTTGTGGCCCGCTACGACGCGGAAGGAAATCCGGTGATTTATAAAGTGCTGTCCGGTGCATACCGGGGGCGGATCGGCGGCAATGTATACGGCCAGTATTATTACTATAAATACAGCATGGGGCTGGATATAGAGAAGGAAGCTCCATACTATGCCGAAATGTTCAATAAGCGGACGCCGTATCACTGGGAATCACCCGATGGCGGGGCGGACTACTGGCTGTTCATCCCGAAGGAAGCGGCTTCCGAAGGGGCATCCACCTTGCCCGAAGTCTCGCCCAGCGCAGATTGGACAGAAATCGAGCAGCGGGCTACCAGCTTGGATTCCAATGCGGTGACCCGGCAAGAAGGAGACATTTCCTACGTGCGGGTTAAGGCTACAGAAGCAGGCAGCCGGGTTTCTGTGGTCGCTTCAAGCACAAGCCTGAAGACAGTTGCTCTCCGCATCCGGACCAATGGAACAGCGAGGCTGGAAGTTAACGGATGGACGGAATCAGAGCTCGTACTGCCGGATACGAAGGGCCAGTGGAAATATATAACGCTGACCATGGATCAATATCATGGATTGGGCGATTTGATCTATTTCAAGGTTACGGGTCCCGGAACACTGGTCGACATCGATCATCTGCTGCTGGCGCCGGCAGCCGGATTGACCCCGCCGGTCTTCACTTCCGGACCGGCAGATATGAATGCATATGCCTATACGGGCTCTGAAGCTGCACTCCAGGTTGATCTGTCTGCCAAAGATGCAGCCGCAGGCGATACTGTGACCTATCAGCTGGACCCTAAACCTGAAGGGGCTGTATTCAATGAGAGCACGGGTGAGTTCTCCTGGATGCCGGAGCAGCCGGGGGTATATTCCCTGATCTTAAGCGCGGACGATGGAGTTGCCGTAACAGCCAAAGCTGTAACCGTTACTGTAGGCAGGAACCGGCAGGAGGCGGCAACGGCTGCTGCCGGCAGGTACAATCCGGAAACCAGCTACATCTCCACGACACTGGCGGAATATATGGCCATGATTGACGATGTGACGAATGCGCTGCCAAGCGCATCCGATGAAGAGATGTACCGGAAGCTGGCCGGGCTGAATCTCGCCGCCCAAGGTCTGAAGGAATTGACACCCCTGATGAAAGACGGAAGCATGCGTTATTTCGATACGGTAGCTTCTTCCACTTTCGGTACAGAGATTGGTAATCTGATCGATAACGCGCCGGACAGCTTTGCCGGTTATTATCTGGCCGACAGTCTCAGCTATATTCTGGATTTCGGGGTGAACTTCAAGGTATCCGCCACGGCCTTCGCGCTTCAGGTCAGAACCGGATTCCCTGAGCGGATTGGCGGGGCTGCAGTATATGGCTCGAATGACAAGGAGTCCTGGACCCGGCTCACTCCGGGAGTAACTACGGTATCGGATGCAATGCAGACTCTGGAGGTCGGTGAAGCGCAGCAGGAAGGCCAGTTCCGTTTCCTGAAGCTTCAGATGATCGAGCCGTCAAGCACGATGTTCGAATTGTCCGAGCTTCGCATCTATGGCCTGCGGCATGAGACCCATAACAAGCTGAAGTCTGTAACGCTCAGCTCCCCGCAGAGTACTCAGAACAGGGTAGAAACCGGCAGCAGGGTGGACCTGTCCTTCCAATCTGCTGAACCTATTGAGGGTGTAGAGGTTACCCTACAGGGCCGGCAAGCCTCCGTTCACACCACAGACCGGATCAATTGGACGGCTTCTGTAATTATGGACAGTGCTATGCCGGCGGGCAAGATCAAATTCTCTATTAACTATACAACCGCAGGCGGATTGCCGGCCGCGCCTGCCCTGTTCACTACAGATCATTCAGTGCTCTACTATGTAAACAAGTCCAATTATGTGGATGTCACGAAGCTGGCCCGTGTGACGGCTTCAAGTGCCCAATACGGCAGTAATGGTCTGCCCGCAGACAAGGTCGGCTATCTGCTGTTTGACGGCAACACTGCAACCTATGGAGACTTGGCCAGCGGCAACGGGGCTTATTATACGCTGGACTTCGGGCCAGATGCGTCAATCAGGCTCAGCGGCGTCATTCTGCTGCCGAGAACAGGTTATGCCAGCCGAATGAACGGCCTGATCATTCAAGGCTCCAATGATGAGCTGAATTGGAGTAATCTCACCCCGGCTGTGTCTGGGGCGGCTGACCAATCGTGGACCTATATTAATGAAGAACAAATGAAGGACAGCAAGCCTTACCGGTATTTAAGAATAGTGAACCCAGCTTCATGGAGCGGCAATGTAGCTGAAGTAGAAATATACGGCGAATATAGTATTCCAGCCGCAGTCCTTGAGTCGAAGGTGAAAGGGCCTGAAGGATACACCCGGCTAAGCTACTATCAGTACAAGCAAGAGGCGGACCGGATTGTGCAAGCTGCCGGAGATCAAGGCGCAGATATGCTGGCCTTGCTTAATGAGCTGTTCCAGGCGGAGCGGCTGCTGGTTACGGTCACGGAGCTGCCAGCGGAGAGAATAGCAGTTACCGAACCGATGGTGAAGGCGTCCCATATCTCGTGGGACGGGAAATTATCCGAAGCTGCCAACGGCTGGAAGGCCTTCGACGGCGACAAGGCTACGTATACCGATACCAAGGTTAATCCGGGCTGGGTTGTTGCCGATCTGGGAGCGGGCAACGACAAGGCGTTGTCCAGCTTCAAATTCTATCCGAGAAGCACCCAGGCCCATCTCGGAAGGGTCAATGGAGCGATTCTTCAGGGCTCTGCAGATGGAGAGCACTACACGGATCTATACACCATAAGCGGTATCACCACCGCTGAATGGCATACGGCTGCCATTAGCGGCGATACAGCTTACCGCTATCTGCGTTATTATTCCCCAAGCGGGAACGCCAATGTGGCTGAGCTGGAATTCTATCAGAAGACAGCTGACCGGACACTGCTGGAGTATCTGAGAGAGCAGGCCGAAGGTGTGCAACGTGACCTCTATACGGAAGAGAGTCTTGTAGTTCTGGATACGGCAAAAGCTGCCGCGCTGGACCTGGCTGCGGATGCGGCCCAATCCGCTATCGACGCAGCAGCCACCGGCTTGCTGACAGCCATGGAGCAATTAGTGGTCCAACCGGTCATTGTCAGTCTGAACAAGGTGGAAGTAACAACAGCAGTGGGAACAGCTCCGGTGCTGCCGTCAGTAGTAGAGGCAGTGTATAGCAATAAGACGGTCAGATCCTTGTCTGTACTATGGCAGGATATTGATCCGGTTCAATACAGCTCCGTGGGAAGCTTCACGGTAACCGGTGCGGTCTACGGCACCGATGTGCCGGCAGTCGCCAATGTGGCTGTAATGGATGAAGATTCGCCAACGCCGCCGGTACTTCCGGCATCACCGACCGGATTAACGGCTTCCTCCATTACTGCGAACTCCCTGAAGCTGGGCTGGAATGCCCCGGCTGATAATGTGCGGTTGGCCGGATATGAGGTCCTCCTGAACGGAGAAGTACATGGTACGGTAACAGGGGATACCTATGAGTATGGCTTCACCCGGTTATTGCCGGATACGTCCTATACGTTCCGGGTGACCGCCTTAGATGAAGCGGGTAACAAGGCTTCAAGTAATGATTATACGGTGAAGACTCTGAAGGAGGAGGATCAATCACCGCCACTGGCTTCACCGGTTGACGGCGGGAATACAGGAGGGACCGCCATTCCGGCCCCGGTCCAGACAGTAATAAGCGTACATGGCAGCCGTATTCAGGTTGTTCCTGCCGTACATCAGGGAGCAGCGCTAATCACACTAAGTGAAGAGAGCCTGGAGGAAGTCCTCAAGCAGGCGATCCAGAATAAGGAGGACACCCTGCATATTCAGGTGCAGACGAACGCAGGGTTATCTTCCCTTGTGCTGGAGCTTCCAGCCAGTGCCTGGCTCAAGTCACAGCGGGAAGGAATCAGGTTTCTGTCGGTTGAGTCTGGTTTAGCGTCATTGTTAATTCCGCTGGATGCGGCCGGTAACCTGATGAAAACAGATAAGCTGACCGTGTCGGTCGGGCAGGCAGACCGGTCCGAATGGCAGGCATCGCTGTCTGGTCTGCTCAAGAACAAGCCGGTATATGAGCTCGGACTTTCCGTTAACGGACAGAGCGTGAACATCTTCGCCAACGGTGGCGTTGTGAAGGTAATGATTCCCTATTCGCCGCAAGCGGATGAATCCGTATATGGACTGGTCGCTGCATCCCTGCGTGATGACGGAGGCCAGGAGGTGATCCGGAATTCCACATATGACAGAACAGCCGGAAGACTTATCTTCGGCGCCAGGCACTTCAGCAAGTATGCGGTGCTCTCGGTTCCATCCTCTTATAAAGACATGGATGCTTATTCATGGGCGGAGGATGGCGTTACTGCCTTGTCGGCCCGCGAAATTGTGCAGGGGACCGGGAATAATAGTTATGCTCCGGGGCGCGCGGTATCCCGCGCCGAGTTCCTGAAGATGATGATGGAAGCCTTTGAATTAGTGCAGGCAGGTCAAAGCTCCTCCTTCCAGGATGTGAGATCCGGCCAGTGGTACGCGGATGCGGTTGCATCAGCGGAGGTCTTGGGAATTGTTACGGGATACGGGGACGGTACCTTCGGTGCGGACCGCAGCATTACCCGGGAAGAAATGGCGGTCATTACCGTCCGTGTCCTGAAAGCGGCGGGAGAAGAACTGCCGAAGAATTATGAAGCCGTCAAGTTCAGCGACGCACCGCAAATCTCCGCTTTTGCCTTAGAGGCGGTGAATCTCATCTCTGAAGCGGGCTTCATCGAAGGCCGGAGCTCAGGCGATTTTGCTCCGAAGTCACAGGCTACGCGGGCGGAAGCAGCGGTGCTTGTGGCAAGAGTAATGGGATTGATTTAGGCTGAAAATCACGTTCGAAGAGAGGCTGCTCCATGTCATCTGGGATGACATGAAGCAGCCTTTATTACTGGTTGGTATTATGTATACCAAAACCGCCTGTTAAGGAACAAAATCCCAACCATCTGCGTCTAACCTTATAGAATTAGCAAACCGCACTGGAGGGGAATAGATATGAGAGCAGCACCAATGAACGGGTTGATCCGGAAGACTGCACTTATCGCATTATGTATGTTGCTATTATTGATGGATGGAAGGGTAATAATGGCGGAACCGTCTGCAGGACCAAAGGCGACGGTGCATTTCACAGCGGAAATGCAGGAGGTACTGAATGAGGCAGAGCATGTTCTGCTGGCTGAACAGCCGTTTCCGGACGAAGCAGCCGTGGGCTTTTTCAAGAACGGGCGCAATCTGCCCAAGGGATATTTGGAGAGGACCGCAGACCGGATTCTGGAGCAGCGGGGCAAGTTCGCCAAGGCGTCCGATCTGATTCAGACCGCGCTGGCTTATAGTGCTGCGGGCGGGAATATCAACAACATCGCCGGCATTGATTTGTATCCGCTGCTCATGAACCATGCCGGTCTTGATTCAGAAGGGGCAGCCGTCGTAGCCGCCGCTTATATTACTACGAATAACTCCACCTTCAATACTTATGAGCGGACGAACCGTTATCCCGATATGATCCTCTATCAGCTGCTCGGCATGCAGCTGGCGGACGGCAACTGGTCCATGGCCGGCCGGAGTAATGGAGATCCGGTGTCAACAGCCCGGGTGCTCACGGCGCTGGCTTCGGTAGCGGGAACGGAACTAACGGAGCAGCCTGTAGAGAAGGCTGTGCAGTGGCTGAGGGACAAGCAGCAGCCGGACGGCGGGTTGGATGGCAAGACTGAGACCACGGCGCAAGTCATTATTGCTCTATCCTCCCTGGGAATGGATGCGGCAGACTTTGAGAGAGAAGGCGGCGCATCGCTGCTGGACCATTTGCTGTCTGCGAAGCTCCCGGGCGGCGGCTTTGCGCAAATGGCGGGCGGCACAAATGACCGTTCAGCCACGGTGAACGGCTATCTTGCCCTGACCTCATACAAGCTTTTGGCGGAACAGGCAGGACTTCTGTTCAGCGGACTGCATCATACCGGACCTGAGCGGGCAGTGATCCAGATTGAAGGCCCCGGCGGTACGCTTGCCGGCGGACGGATAACGGGCGGTGATGCGGTGAAGACAGCCGCCGCTTTTTTACAGTCGAAGGGTCTTGCTTATAAGCTGAATGCAGATGCCGCCAAGCCGGCCTTCACAGCTATTGAAGGGATTCAGAACGGACGGTACAACGGACGCGGAGAATGGAAAATGGCCGTTTACAGCGGGGGAAGCGCCTGGCTGTATCCTGAGAACATTTCATCCAGGCTGACGGTCGGTGACGGCGACCAATTGCTGGTGTACTATGCCGATGACACGGAGCTATTAGACCAGATTACGGTGGAGTGGAAGGACCAGTATGGCCAGCAGAGCGGAAGTTTCGCTACTGCCCATACACCGTTTTCGCTGCGAATCACTAAATCCAACAGTCATCTAGGCGGCCTTCCGGCCTTTGGGGTGACGGTAACTCTTCAGGGGACCAGCGTAGTCGCCGACAGCGCCGGAAAGGTATCCTTTGCCGGAATGAAGCCTGGCGTCTATCCTGTGCAGATTACAAAGTACCGGAAAGATGGCGCTCCGGCGTTAGCCAAGCGTACGTTTGCGCTGCATATTACTTCACCCGAACTGGCCAGCTTTAAGGATGCCGGTAAAGTCGCTGCCTGGGCACGGGATGATCTCGCTAAGGCGCTGAGCAGCGGATATATCCAGGGGGTGAGTGCCAGCGAGAATGTGCTTGCACCGAAGCAAAAGCTGACCCGGGCTGAATTTCTTACCCTGCTGCTGCGGCTGCTGCATGAGTTCCCGGATTCCAAGACTGCTTCCGGATTTACCGATGTACCGGCAGGCAAATGGTATAGCGGTACGGTTGCCAAGGCCGTTGAACTCGGCATCGTTAGCCCCACATCGGGCAAGTTTGAGCCTGATCGCGGCATTACGCGGGAGGAAGCGGCGGTCATGGTTGTCCAAGCTGCACAGCTGACCACGTACGGTAGTCCTGAACGTATGGGCTTAGCTGATGTTACAAGCCTGACTCCGGCCAGCCGCCAGGCGATTCAAGCCGTCAATGAATACGGAGTTATGACCGGCAGCGGCGGCCGCTTCGAGCCGAAGCAGGTTCTGGTGCGTGAGCAGGCAGCGGCGATCCTGGTTAGGCTGCAGAAGATCATTCCGGGAGGGTCAATATGAAACTTCAATCCTAGGAGGAAACAGATTTCCGCCTGAAAATATAAACAGCATTTTCAGACGAGGGGGGTAACAGTAGGGAGGACAATCGCTCGCTAAGCTCCATTGTGAACTTATCCGCGCTGTAATAAGCGTCGAAATCTCCAGTCACCGCAGGATCCTTTGTGCCAAGAACGATATATAAGTCAACCAAATCCGTTTTAAATACATGTTTTTCATACGGGTTTTTAGGGACCGGCCAAGAGCAGAGTACTACTTCTGGGCTGTATTTATGAAGGGCAGTTTTGGCATCTGCCTGTTCCACGAAGCCGGGGTAATCGATATAGTGCTTCCAGCTATAGTCGTCTGTTGCTGTGCAGTTGATATTTTTTTCGTTCAAAAACCTGGTTAACGTACCGTCGCCTGCAGCTATTTCAAGACATTTTTTATCGCCTATCAAGCTTGAGAGTTCGTTAATTAAAGGTTTTGAATAGAAACAATAGATGCCTTTTTTATTGACGAGGGGCATTAATATCTTTTTATTTAGGAGAATCCGCCAACACAGCCTGAATAGGCCCAAAGAAACCGGCTTTCGTTCAAGCCCCTTTTTGAATAAAAGCTTTTGTAAGATCATGCCGTCCCAGAGGTTGAACTTTACATTTCCGGCAGGAGTTTTTGAAGAAGCTGTTATATTTTTAGCTGCTCCAGCAGATGAATGGCAAACCGGGCCTTAATCACATTAGGCAGAAAGGCATTAACTGTTTTTTCATTGAAGCCGCTTTTGGAAATTTTATGATTGGCCATCTTTGCACTTGCCGTATATTTATCAAGAATGGCAGGAATTAGATTAGAATTCTTAGTGCTTTTCAGTATACTTAGTTCTTGCAGTACCTCTGCCTGATACTCCGGATACTGTTGTAATAATGTTTCTACGCTAATTTCATTGGCTAATATTTTGTGGGCGGTATCATTCGTGAAATTTCTCATTCTATTCTCCATTGTCATTGAATTTCGTACAGCGCATCTCTAATAATGTATCATATCTCATTCAGAATGTTGTAGTATAATGCTCAATTATATCTTCGGTAGCGAATGTTATGGATACAGCAAGTAAGCTAATCCCGGCGAATACGTTCTGCATTGCCAATCCGGACAGCCTGTCTACCAAGGTGCTCAAATCGTTTAACCGAGATAAGGTCATGCTGGTTGAGGGCTGGTGGTAGTTCAGGCAGAAATGTGCTGGGAATAAATTAAACCTAAACATCAAGGGAAATAAGAACGGGTTATCCATTAGTTAGACTGCTTTCAACAATGCTCCAGATGTAATCATTATGGCAACGGAAAAGCCCCGCCGGTAGAAATACTGGTCAGCGGGGCTTTTTCGTTTACATCTCAAATTCTTCTTCCGGCAATTCTTTTAGTGCTCCAATTCGATATGGACTACCTTCAAAAGTACCAACTACTAGCCCACTGACGTCCTTACCAATTCAATGTCTTCTGCGGATACGATCAGATTGAATAAAGGCCTTTGCCTGATTGTATCCAGCAGTGCGGAGCATGGATGTTTAAGCATTGCATTGTGTTTGGGCATGCTTTATTATGAAGTCTCCTGTTAACAACATTCAACACCCAGGTTACTCTTTCTTATGAGGAGCGTGGCTACACCTTAATGTAGTTCACCGAACACATTTGTCTCTAAAAAAATTGATCTTACATATTTTAACGATGAACATAGATTTTCTCCGTTCTCAATCTGAGTTTTAATGACATAATTGATTTGACCTAGTTCATGTTTTTCTTTTATGATATCTGAAAACTGGATTTCTAGCATAAAAAGCGAATTAATTGCCCCTGACAAAGAATTTCGAAGAATTTTTCCGTCTAAAAAACTTCTCATCACTCGACCGGCTTCATCTCGTATATTACTGAGAACAACTGCTCTTTCAACTGTTTTACGCACACTAGTTTCCTCCTGCGTATGCTCGCCAGCTTGTTGTATCGACTAAAACGTTTATGTTATGATTGGATGGAGAGCAAGGGCTGATACTCTTACTTTCCGGGAACCTATTTACGTTTTGCCAGGGGGCAGCGTTTGTTTGGTTCCTTCTTTTTGTCTATTAGCAGCAATATTGAGGTAATGGAATTGAATAATTGCTGTAAAGACGTTACCCAATCTTTCTTGTTACCATCTCCTTTCCAGATGTAATATATATCAATATCCTGATATAAAAGTATCACTTGATAATATATAAGTCAATATAAAATATTGGCTTGTTGATATTTTGTATTACTTAGTTTATGTTTATTCGAGGAGGTTTGTGAATGATAAAAAATAACTTGAGTGAGATACTAGGACGGCAGCGCTTGAAAGTTAGAGACGTGGTCCGTGGTACAGGACTGGCTATAAATACTGTGTCAGGACTTTATCATGATACTTCCAAGCGCGTCGATCTAGACACTCTAGACAAGCTGTGCACGTTTCTAGGAGTTAACGTAGGAGAAATATTAGAGCATGTTGAAGAGCCGTCACAGGATTAACTGGACGGCTCTTTTTATATTAGGCTTTAGCGGGAAACGCTGGAAATAAAAAACCACCTGCCATGTGGATGGAGGGATCAGAGATAGTAAAGCATTTAGATTCTAATACCTAGCTCATGGAACTATTCTTCTATGGGAGGAACCTGTTTTATTTGTTCGATTTCATCCCGTAATGGTTGTTCGGACGTGTCTGAGAATGCGATTCACAAAGAAGCAGATTGTTAGAAATTCGGTATATATAATTCAGTTTAGTTTTTTTAATTCCTCGAGCCCAGGAGGAACCCCATAGATCAATCCAGCCTCTTGCACCGTGAAATCCTCGTGCTTGGACTCATAGAGTAACTCATCTGGCATCAACAATTCTACAGCGAATTGGTTCGCTTCCCGTTCAATACGATCCACAGAATAAAAAGTATGTCTTCGGAGAAAAGGTGTATTTACGTTGGGATGTAAAATGACATGTCCTAATTCATGAGCACAAGTAAAACGCTGATCTTGCTGAGAGGCAGTGCTATTAATATGTATCATTTGTACTCTGCGACTGGAATTATAATAGCCCAACATATCACCCAACAATTCAAAAAGAACCAGTACGTTCTTCTGGGATGCAATCTCAAAAGGGTCATTAGTCCTGTACTTCTTGATCAGTCTGCCTACTGTAGTTTTGATCATGCTGCTCCCTTTCCTGATTAATTCCTGAATTTATTTGGTGTGAATTTTTGTTTAGATAATTCTCTAGCTAAACGCAAGGAATTTTCAAGTGAAATCGCAAATAAACGCTTGGTTTCCTCATCCATCGGCTCCCCATTAAATGCCAAGGCCTTATTGGATTCGAGATCAGCCAACAGACGATCAAAATCTTTACCAATGTCTTTTTCATCTTTTTTGGAGAGAACGTAATACTTCGGTTCAGACTCTATCGCAGGTTCTGCCTCGCTTAAATATCCTACAGCTCTCATCAATTCATCACTATCCACATCTTTCAAATAAGGGGCTAATGCTTTCAGATTCTCAGGTGTCACCTTATGCTTGCCTGATTCTATTCGATTTACCGTGGAGTGACTAATACCAGATTTCAATGCCAGTTCTCTTTGACTCTTGTAGCCGCTCTGCTCTCTTAATTTAGCAAAGTAGATTCCGAACTCTTTTAAGTTCATATTGTATCACCCCACCATAGTGTAACAGAAAGTGTCTCAAGGTTGAAACGAAATTTTGTATCAAACGTGAAATTTACTGTTGCAAGCGTGTTACAAAGTTGGTATATTGTTTTTGAGTCGCATTAAATACATAAGATGGTAAATATGAGATTTATTCTGAATCGGATATGATCCTTCTAATCCAAGCAGTGAGTATGGATCGAGCGGCATCTGCAAGATATAGGAATTCTATGATAGACAGGAGCAGAAGAAGAATGGGGAGGCTATTACGTATTGCTCAGCGGATGGTGTTAAAGTCTCAAGAGATGGAAGCCATTAGGGAAGAGCGGCGGTCTTTATTTTCAGAAATCAAAAAAAATGATCAGCAGATCATCCAGAAGCATTATGAAATGGAGTTTATGCGACTTGAAAGTATGTATTTGAAGCAAGAACAGATCCAGGAACTAAAAAATAAGTTGGGTGTATATGATATGCCCGTCTATCAACAGCAACTTGACCGTCTTGAAGCGATCACAAACCAGTGTATATCGTCCATACTCAAACGGCTTTTTGAAGGAGGATATGGTCAGGAATTAAAGAAACGTGGACTTTTTGGAGAATAGTACATAGGTTTGCATTCGTTTTCTTTCAAGATTGATTTCAAGGTGAATTCCTTCACAAAAGTTGTTTGTCCGATTTCCACCGACATATGAGTTCTCTCAGTATGTAGAGATTAAAAAAATGAAAAAAACAGGAGGTGATTCGGTGAATTCCCGTGTTAATCCTCAACCAACTGATGGTCACATCAGAATATCCCATGAAATACACCGAGAGCTGATCCGTCGGAAGTTTTCTAAGCGACAGCGTGATGTCATTGATTTTATCCTGACGTTGAGCTGGGGATGTGGAAAATCATCGGCAATTATTCCAGAATTAAAAAGTTTTGAAGAGGCTGGTATTCGTAAGAATCATATTCGGGTGGTACTTGAAGGTTTAGTCGCGGAGAATGTGATTATTTGGGATGAACTTTTGAACATTTTTCAATTCAATAAGCATTATGATCAGTGGACAATTCAACCTATCTCCAATTCTGCCAAGAGACTCAATGAGTTGATCAATCTTAATCTAGCTAGACCTTCATCAAATTTACTAAAACCATTACTTCCTGAAAAGGGTATTCAGACCTCTAATGTGGAAGTGAGTTCCCATATAAGTGATCGAGTTACGGAAAAGGAAACTGGGTTACCTGAAGAGGGCTCTGGTTCCACCAAAAATAGCGATTCTGCTCCTGATAAAGATGTCGGTGTTCAGAAAGGGAATGCTACTACTAGTTCCCAAAAGAGGAATTCGCCAGTACCCAAAAAGGGAACAGTCATCCGTAGATATCCTAGTCATATCAAGAGTTCCATCGTTTCTAAAACTAGTATTAAAACTAATCTTAAAAGAATTAAAAGAACAACTAGAACTAGAGCAGACATTGGTGTGTCTAAAAACGGAGAATATTCATTTCAAAGCATTATTCTAGATTATGAAAATAACTTTACTGCAGGGAAAGAAATTACTCCTTTCGAGGAAGAGGATTTACAAACTTTGTTTGAGGATTATGGGGGCGAGTGGTTCCACTATGCGATGAGAGAGGCTTATCGTCTCGGACCGGAGAAAAGGAATCTAGCCTACGTACGGGGCATTCTGAGAGGCTACCGTAAACGGGGGGGCATGGATAAAAGAGAATCTAGGAAGCATAGCGATGCTTCTAAAGCAACAGTAACACCAAGAAACTATAACAAAACTCAGTATCAAAGAGGCAGTAGCAGAAAGCCGAAGATCCCTATTCTTGTGGACAATGGCAGTGGATATATTCCTACTCCAGTTGAAATGGCTGAAATGATGCGTAAGGCACAAGAGATTAAGGAGTCCAAAGATTTAAAGCGAGCAGTAGTGAGCCACAGATGAAGAATTAGTAAAAGTTATTTATGAATCTAACTTGGAAGTAGATAAGGCTTCCGAGAGGAGACATTATGCACTTAAAACCGAACATACGTACTCTTTTGTGGGTTTGCGTAGGATTACAGGTCAGTGAAGAAAGGGGAGAGATGGCAATTGATTTGCCTTCACTGCGGAAATAACTGCTATGAATTAGGTGAGTATGCATTCCAATGCTTGGTCTGTAACAAGGAATTTAAACAAGGATCTTGGAATTTCGAGTTAGAAAAGACAGAGAGCTTACCGAGAGGAGAGGGTGGAGGAATGAAGAACGTTCAAGTTACAGAGCTTAACATTTCGATGGTGCCCGTGGATTGGTTATTTACTCGGTATCAAAAACTGGAGAAATCTAGAAAGAGTACTTCTTCGCCTGCCGTGCAGCATGAACTAATGATCATTAAAGAACATTTGAAGAAAACGGATAAATCATCAGTCCATCATCGCGAAGATGAAGTAGAACAAATTGAAATGAATATACCCGTAGCCATTCGGCAGCAATACGTATCCATAGTAGAGTATCGATTGAAACAATATTATCAGTCGAATAAGCGAAAACATTGGCTAAACGCAGAGCTTCAGAAAGTTAAACCGCAGGAGCCTAAATTTACAGCTGAAATGGAACTATCCGGAGTCAGCGGCCATTCTGGACTTCCGCACTCTTCTACCGAGCATGCAGTCATGAATATGTTTGATAGAATTGAGAGAATCCAAGATGAAATATGGGAGGTTGAGGATCAGTTATATCCCATGGAAAAAGCCTTGCGTAGCCTTGATCCTGATCAACTTATGCTGATTGAAGCGAAGTATTTTTGCCGGGAAGAAGAGTTAGACGAGTACCTCATGAACAAATTCAATTGGTACCGAGCAAAGTATTATCAGGTGAAGAAAACTGCTCTTATTCTACTAGCCCAGTCCCTGCGGATTATCTAGAGACCGTTCAGGACTCTAATAGATTTCAACTACAGGACAGAAAGGATGAATCGTATGGAATCTGATTATCCCGTATTCAATGCAGCGCAAATGCTCAGATTTGTAAATGAAGATGCTTATCTCAAATGGACGTATGTCCATCTTTTGATAAAAGGGCATGCCTCTGAAACAGCATTAGAAGCCCTGTTTAACGGAAATATATTGGAAGATACCGCCATGACTGATGAGTATGAGTTATATGCCAAAAAGGGAGATAAACACTAATGCCACTGGAGTACAAATGTCCCCTGTACGCAGGGGACATCTTTGAAGGAGAGGTGCAAGGTCTCTATGTACAAGCACATGTATTCTCAGAGCCATCCTCGTATGGCATATCCGAAGGTCGAATCAGTCAGTTGACCTTGTATCCGAATCAAAAAAAGAGTTCAGTAAACGTCTGGCCAACTATGACCGAGGCTGGGATGGTAAGCCCCCGGAAGATAGCACGACTCGTGCAGTTATCGAAGCAGCAGTTCGGCAATTTGATGATCAAGCGGTGGATTGGCAGTTTGAGGCTTTGAGTTAGATTGGGAAAAGTCGAACTGATTAGGAGGGAATTATGCAGTTGGGGCTGTTTGAACAAATGATTCTGTGTCGTGTATTAATGGAAGCAGATTATAAAGAAGTCTATTATGCACATTCGAATGATGGATGCCATGTTTTCATACGGATATCGGTCTGGTCGCTGTTGATCGGGAAACGGGGAGTTTCGATTCCTAAAATTATAAACAGATGTTTCGATAAGACCGGGTGTGATGAATGGTTGATGCGAACTTCGCAGTAGGGAGGGAACGGTGAGAAAACTCAGCCTATCGCGGCAGCTCTGAACGAGAAAACAAAGTCATAGACTGCCGCTATGTTGTTAAACTTTTTCCGTCAGTTCAGCCCACACCTTTCCAATTCTTAATTATGTGCTTCCAATTGGGGGGCAACTCAAAATCCTTAAGATGCTCAAACTCAATTACTTCTACCGTCCCCATATTGTCAATCATGAAGGAAATAAGGTCAGTTCCAACATCAAGATGTGGACCGATATAAGGTGATACTGTTACATTGACGATGATATGGGAATCTTGATATCCAACCAATACATTCAATGGATCAAGAAATGGAGCAAACGTAGGTTTTTCAATCAGTTTATCCTTGTAATAAATATCTAGTTGTTCTTGTATTTCGGGTGTTAACAAAGTGAGTATGACCCTATATGGGTCTGCATTCGTTTTAGCGTAAGCTGTTTGAATTGTTGCCAAAAAACAAATTATGCTCAAAGCACATGTCAATACATCGCGTCGCATGGAGATCGCCCCTCAGTTTTTTAAATAATATGCCCATACGACATCTAAACTAGCCTGCCCGTTAACTTAATGAAGCCTTTTCATCGAGACTCATAGTGAGAGTTGCTCAGTACGATGCGAAAAGCGAAGGTGGCTCATAATGAAAATGAATTCAAAGGAAGCGAAATTGCATGGGTAAAATTTATTATACGGACGGGATAGATAGTTTTATAGCGCTCGGTTCGCATAGTGTCTTAAATCTTAGAAATTTCTATTGATGAAGCCAGAAAGCGCGTTGAATTCGCACAAAAACATAACAGCAATGATATTAAAAGCCTTGGAGAGGATCAGCTGGACGTAATGAATATTAGACGTAAACTGTTCAGCAAAGAAAGGAGGCAAAACGAAATGTTCGCTTTACGAATTTTAAGTCCAAACAAGAGGAATATCCAACTGCAGATTCGTGCGCCCTCTGATTCCTTGTTACAATTACGTTTGCAGCTAATTCGATTGTCATTCCCGACTGATCACATAGCGCTTTAAGTTGTCTGAACACTCCAGCATCGGCATAGTTGTCATTAATAGGTTTATATTGTAATGTTATTATATTACCATATATATCCATATAAGGGATTTGGTAAAAAATTGAGATATCAACACAAAATTGGAGGGAATGAAAAAGAAAAAGAGTTTATTAATTGCTACCGAGGCTCTTAACTGACTGTTAGCCTCTATGCCTGGGACACCGTTTATGAAATTAGAAGAATGGGGCAAGGCCATCCCTTATTAGGTGAAAATGGAACACACCTTCCAGCTACTCCTAAACCAGAGATATGAATTGAAGATATTTATTTTCGGTACCCACACCGGAATCTATGCTGGAGGCAAAGCTCCCGAATCTTCTTCACCACTGTCTGTCTGTTCTTTCCCCGCAGCTGCTTTCCAGCGGTAGTAGGTCGCTCTTGCAATTCCGAGCCATGTATTAGTGAAACCTTCTTCCAAGATGGGCTACTATACAATCCAACGTATGCTTTCTTCAGGCGCAACAGGCATGGTTTCATCTGAACGGGCAGGATAGAGCAATAGCGACAGGTCCTATCCCAGTAGTTCTTTGGCTCCGTTCATCATTAAGGGCATAGTCTGTTTAACGAATGATTCCGCACTTAATGGATGCCCCTCATTGTTCCAGACGTAAGCAGAACCATACATCCCCCAACTTAACATGATAGAAGCTGTATTTATTAAGAAGTGCGCGTTTGGACTCGATAGCATCTTGTCTTTGTCTATAAAGGAAAGAAGTATCGTTTGAATTTTTTCCTTTATTTGAATTTCGAATACAGATCCAAGCGATGTATACCTTCTTTTGCACATTGTGCTTAGACCCTTGTGAAAATCACACACACCCAGAAAAATACTCTGAATTGTTTCTTCATTTAATACTTCGTGACCATTTATTCTACGATTTATGATTGTCATAAATGATTCCATTAGTTTGGCCTCAAGAATTTCGAATTTATCTACAAAGTGCGCATAAAAAGTCGATCTGTTAACAGTAGCCCGCTCTGCAATATCCCTAACGGTTATCGATTCAAAGTCTTTTTCTTGAATTAATGAAGCAAAAGCGTCTTGAAGGAGTCGCCGTGTACGTATCACACGAGGATCAGCTTCATTCTTTTTAATTGTCATCGTTAAGATCTCCCCTAATAAAACGACATTATAGAAATGATGTTGTCTATCCAACGGTTTATGGTTATTGATGATTGCGTACCATTCGGTTGGTATTATAACATATAAATGCAACAAGTGTTGTTCAAACTACTAATGTTGTATTGAAACAAAAAGCAGAATGCTGCTTTTCCAAAAGGAGGAGAGAACCATGTCGGTTTCACAGCCATCACTAACGATGGAGCACCAACTTTTTTTTGATGTTATTGGAGAACGCCGGTCGGTTCGTAGCTATGATCCCGAGATCAAGATTTCGCGGGAGGAATTGACCGACATGTTGCGGCAAGCCACGCTGGCTCCTTCAGCCGCTAACCTGCAGCCGTGGCGTTTTCTCGTTATCGACTCGCCGGAGCTGAAGCAGAAGCTGCTTCCGATTGCATTCAATCAACAGCAAGTGGTCGAGGCTTCGGCTGTCGTTGCGGTACTCGGAGATTTGGAGTGTTATACATTGGCCGAGAAAATTTACGGAATGGCTGTCGAAGCGGGTTACATGCCTGAAGAAACGGCTAAATCGTTCGTGGAACGCTATATCGGGATGTATTCGAGCATGCCGCCCGAGGCCATCCACGAAAAAGTTTATACCGACGGCGGGTTAGTATCGATGCAACTCATGCTTGTCGCCCGCGCTAAAGGCTACGACACGGTGTCGATGGGCGGTTACGACAAACAAAAGTTCATGGAAGCTTTCCGAATATCAGAACGCTACGTTCCGATTATGCTGATCGCCATCGGCAAGGCGGCGAAGCCCGGTCATCCGACGGTGAGGCTGGCAGTCGATGATGTGGCTTTCTTTAACGAAATGCCTAAGGAATAAATAAATGTAAAAGACCTTGGCGTCCGTATAAACAACGGCGAGCTAAGGTCTTTTACAGGTTCTACGCATCAGATATTAGCAGGATGGTGCTAGATTCGATTTGGCGACAATAACTTGAAATGTGTCTTTTTTGTTCTGTCTACTTAACAGGTTTATGACCACAAATCGGCCATATCGCCGATAACGCCTTAGCAACAGCTTTATTATTGGCTTTGAATGCTTTCAATTGAGGCTGCACGGGCAGGCTAGCACGGCAAATACTTTGCTGTCGTAACCAGAGAAGTAGGAGCACTCGCGGTGCAAGCAGCTGATTCAGCAAAGCAAGTCACTACACTAATCGGCATACTTTACTGTTGTAAAGGGTAAATAAGGGGTTTTGATTATTATTTACCTAAAAAGGGAGTGGTAATATGTGACAAAAGTCGTTAAGTGAATATTAAAGGCTCCAGAGTTAATGACTGATCATTACAATAAAAAAGTAGAATTTTGATTTTGAAATGATAGTGAGCACCACCCATTCTTGTATGTTCCAAAAAGCATGCTTTTTGAGACAGCCGAATGACTGGTCAATAGTTCGTTTCAAAAAGCCATAAAATCAGTTTTGGAACGTCTCAGTGATTCAAGGGATCATTTGAGACGTTTTTTCTACTAGGAGGGGTCTCATTGAAGATCGCATACGGGAGAGTTTCTACAAAGGAGCAAAATGTAGAGCGGCAGCTTTTGAAGTTCCGGGAATTAGGGATTGAAGAGCGGTTTGTTTTTGTGGATAAGCAGAGTGGTAAAGATTTTGATCGTCCACGTTACCAGGCGATGCGGCTCATGCTGCGGGAAGGGGATCTGGTTTATGTGGATGCCCTAGACCGGCTAGGCCGGGATTATGACGGTATCATTGCGGAGTGGAAGTATATCACGCGAGAGATCGGCGCGGACATCGTATGCCTGGATAACGAAATACTGTTCGATTCCCGAAAGTTTAAGACAATGGGAGACTTCGGAAAGGTTATGGAGGATCAGTTTCTTAGCCTCCTGGCATACGTGGCTGAACAGGAACGGAAGAAGAACCGTTCAAGGCAGGCAGAAGGCATAGAGGTAGCCCGGACGGAAGGGGTTACTTTTGGCCGACCCAAACGTGAGATTGACAACACATTCATTGAAGTATATGAGACGTGGAAATCCGGTGAGTTTACTGCAACGGAAGCGATGAGAAGGATCGGCATGAAGAAGCCTACATTTTATCGTAGAGTGAAAGAATATGAGAACACTTTATAAACAACATGTAGAGGCTATATTATACTCATATAGCCTCTACATGAAAACATTAAATTAGCTTACCCAAACCATATATAAGATTTGTCCATCTACATACTCCTCATCAGCAAAAATATTAAGAAAGGGTTGATTGTGATTTAGTGTTTTTCCTCGTATAAGCTTGAAAAGTAACGCGTATGCTAGTTTGGGATCACCAGTAATATAGCCTTCAAATTCAATCCCTATTTTATTATAAGGACCGCCATTGTAAACCCATTCTTCTGCTTCACGTAATGTATCAAAATTAATCATTTCTTTAAACCAACGAATGTTTTTTTTGCTTGCCCTTTTATTTTCTTCTTCGATGAAATGAAAAGAGTTATCATCTGTGTTACCATCGCTCAAATTAAATCCTCCTTGCTAAATAAAAAAGTATATAAGAATTATGATTTTAGTTTTATGGAACCAAGCATGAAACTGATACTAGCCCTCTAGCTCTATCGCTATCAATCTGAAAAGTAATACCTACACTGTCACCTGATTCAAGGTATGAATTTCCCCCGAAATTGTTTCGGTAAGTCGATATACTCCCGTGAAACATATAGTTGGAAGGTTCTGTATGTTCGGGATAAATATTTGCTCCGTTTAAGAAATGTGTAAGTCCAGAAGCTGTAGTAACACTACCATTTGCTGCTTTGACCTTGACAATTGGTCCAAAAGCAGCTATTCCTGCTGGGGTAAGTGTCAATCCCCAAGCTAAAACCTTATTAAAAGAATACTGTGATATAAAATTTGTAAGTCCAAGGTTTCCCCAGGTACTTGCACCACAAGATTTTATATCATTGGTATTGAAATATTGTAAAGGCAGAGAATTACTTTCGTTATTTTGTATATCGGAACTAGGATTCAATATTTCAAAATGTGTTCCTGTTTGTTCGTTTGGTTCTGCCGCAGCCAACAGTCCGAATGAGGAGAAGATGAGCACCAATGTCAAAATTAGTGAAAGTAAATATTTTGTTCTTTTCATGCCATACCTCCAAATAATTTATTTTATTCCTTGTTATGGAAACATTGTGACATATATTATATAAAATTTCAAATATATTGGTATAAATAGGACGTTTGTCCCAGTTAATTTACTAATATGTTTTTATAAATCAATATAATAAGGGAATCTTTGTTCCCTTGGTGCGTAGCTACAATTTATCAATGTATATTAGGATAGCTATGTAGAAGGTGCTCAAAAAGCAATTGCCGATGAAACTGTAGATTTAGTAATTTCTGACCCACCGTATAATTTGAATTTGGAGGAACAACTCAAACTAAGAATAAGAAACCTCGTTTTCAGTTTTCAGATTTTTCCCAATGACAACCTGCCTTTTTTAGACTACCGCAGATTTTGTCGTGCTTGGCTAAAGCAAGCTTATCGAATCTTAAAACCAGGATGCCTTGTATATATCTTTATCGACTGGCGCACATACCCGGACATGGTTCGCTGGCTTAAGATTACCGGATTTACGATCAAGAACTGTATTGTTTGGGACAAGAAGAATATGGAGATGGGTTGGCAATATCGATACCAGCATGAATTTATTATTATGGCAGTGAAAGGTACGAAGAACGTTCGACGAATACGTACACGGAGTCAAACAGATATATGGCAGATCCACGCATTCCAGGGAATCAAACTATACATCCTACAGAGAAGCCGATAGATATGATGAAGCGAATCATTGAGAACAGTAGTGTGGAGGGGGAGTATATTGTTGATTTCTTTGCAGGGAGCGGAGTGGTACCGGATGCTGCAGAAACCCTGAATCGCCGGTGGGATGCTTTTGAAGTTGATCCGGGGGGGGGGCATGCTGTTTCTAAGGAAAGACTGAGGGGGGAACGTACATAAAATGAAAAAACCTAGAAGGATTCCCAAGTCTGGAAGTCCTCTAGGTTTTTTTGAATTCATATGATTATTTCTTTACTCGTAATAATAAAACATAGATAAAAAGCACAATTATTACTAATGTTGGCCAGATAAGAGGTTGCATAAGGTTGCCGATAGGCATGGAACTGACGAGAGAAATGATATAGTTCATAAGAGCAATGCCTATAAATAGAACAGTGTTGAACAATAAAAAATGCATTAATATTTTTGTGTTTTTTCGATTGTGAATATAAATAACCGTAAAAGTAATAAGGAAACTAACGAAAAAAATAATTTCAAATGTCGATATCCACGTTCCAAGCTGTTTAATGGAAGCGAACTCTTCGGGAGTGATATCGTTCTTTGCCGATAGATAGAATGATTTATTTAATCGATGTCTTTCCAAGAGTACATAAGTATAATAAACAATTGTCATTAAAATGATATATCCACTGGTCATTTTTACGTTCTTATTGGAGAAAGAAATCAATGTATCCACTCCTTAAGACTTAAAAGCTAAAATACTAATTATATTATTTTAGCATACAGGAGCTAATTTTGCATTGCTGATGGGTATGCGTTAAATGAATCTGTATAACTTCCAAAATCGAATGTTTCGATACCATTAGTGCCTCCAGGAAAAGGAATGCTAAGACCTGCTTTCATTTGGTAACTTGCAACAAACGTTGCTGTGTAGCCAGAATAGTAGCTATGAGTATTAACATTATTAAGGGATGCAGCGAATGCTGCTCCGAAATTCGCATATAAATTAATGGTTGGGCCTTGAATCGAAATTATTTGAAAGGTATTTCCATATGAAAATTGACCGGAAAGAGTTGTGACCCATTCTTTTGTCCATTTTCCCGTAGTATCAGAAGCAATATGATAAAACTGCTTTGAAACATTATCACCCATAGCCGTTACCGATAATGCTAAACCTTTAGCTTCATTTGCTTGATGATATTCTGCATAAGAAACAGATAATTTTTGCTCGAAAATGAATTTTTTTATTTGATTATATTCTCCTTTTTGATAACGGTCGGTAGCAAAGTCAATAAAGGTTTGTGTAACATCCGCCCCGTTCGCATCAATTACTTGGAGATTACTTAAATTTTCAAGCGCATTCGTGAGATAATCGGTGAATAATTGGCTAGTTTCGCTTGTTGATTCAAGAGCACTAATTTCTTGAATCGAGCTAGTGCTCTGCTCTTTAGAAGAATCTTCAGCTGCAAAAATAGTAGCTGTATTGATAGAAATTATTAGAGTGAATAAAGTTACAAAGCTTAACATTTTTTTAATCATTAGAATATCCTCCTCGATTTTTAAATATATAATTGTACTGAACCGTATTCCCTTTATAAAATAATTGATTCGCCTCGATTCTATAAATGTAATAAATTTCCTTGTCTTAGCATAAACTTAATTCCTTATATTGTAAATAAAAGTTTTTTATTACCTTTATGATAACAATTATGTTGGACAAGAATAAATGACTTTCAAGTTCACAAAATGTCCAGGGGACGAAAAGTATCGACATAGATAGAGTTTTGGTTGAACATCTAACCATCATAAATTTATTTGTGCCGTGAGAGGGAAATTACCCATACTTTTTCAGAACATTCTTCGAACGTTCGGCTTGCCTCCATGAGCTATGATCATATAGTAGACATATTGCTCAGAGGAGGTAGGACATCATTGCATATTGTACTTGTAGGCGTAAAGCCAGAAATCAGTGATCCCCATTTTAAGTTTCATGTATGCGGTACGTTTGAGGAAGTTAAGGAAAGCTCCTTGATCCTGATGCCGGAATACGTCCTGATCCATGAGGAAGAGGCTCGTAGCCTCTTACCGTTAGCGGAGGAGATCCCCGTAAAGTTTGTCGTGATTAGTGAGGCAACCAGCCTCTCATCGACAGCAATACGAAGCTGGACCGCACTGGGCGCTTCGGACGTATGGTCGAACGATAGCTGGCAAGAGAAGCTACTAGAAGTCCATCATCTGGTGGAGACAAATCCTCAACAGATCGCATTGCCTGAAATGAACTTCAGTCGAACAGGGGAACGGATCGTTATCGCTGTAGGCAGTGTGTATGAAGGGGCTGGCAGCACGCATACAGCGCTTCTCATTGCCCACTATTTAGCTCGGTATGCAAAGACCAAAGTAGCGGTGTGGGAAGGCGGGAATCATCCGTGTTTCTCTTTCCTGGAGTACATCAAGGAAGGCGATTTCTCGAATCATCCTCGTTATGAATTGAATAATGTGTCTCTATACAAGGCAGAGGTATCCGAGTATTGGATTGGATCGCTGATGAGCGACTACCGTTATACGGTGCTGGACTTAGGGAGTTTACAGGGCAGCAAGCAGGCTGACCTATTTGTACAAGCCAGCGTACCTGTCCTGGTCGGTTCCGGCAGTGAATGGCGGGTAAAGGAGCTGATCTCCTTCTGCCGGGAGCATAGCCGAGTGCCGCAGGAATACTGGCGGATTGCTTTGCCACTGGCGAACGAACCGAATCGGGAGATGGTGGCGGGATGCTTAAGCGGCAGGCCCGTTTTTGCAGTTCCAAATCATCCAGATCCGTTTCATCCCCAGGCGGATACAGATGAATTACTGGAAGGCCTCTTATCTCCGATTTTACAAAAACAGAAAAAGCGGGGACTTGGCCGGTTTTTCTAACGGAAAGTTCAACTCAATCATTGCAAGACCTGAACTGCTTCAAGCGTTGAAGCGGTATTTTGTGCTGTTCGGAAAGGAGGTGAAATTGAAATGAATCGACAAGGACATATAGGACTAGCCATACTTGCAGGCTCGGCAGTGCTCTATGTTACGCCAGCCCTGTCCATACTACCTGCTGCCGTATTGATTGCCGCTGCGGGCATCGGCGGGCTGCTGCCGGATCTGGACCATAAGACCAGCACCGTTAGTAATAAGCTCCAGTTCTCTGCAAGGACGCGAAAGAAACTGAAGGCATTGTCCATTCTATCGCTAGGGATGGGAATATTGTGGTTTGTCCTGCAGCAGCCGATGTCCTGGCTATGGGCAGCAGCAGCCCTGATCCTTGCCTTAGCCTCTCGACTACGCATGCTCCTATTAAGTGGACTCGGACTACTGCTTATCACTGGATATGAGATGTACAACCTGCATTGGCTCACGCTGCTTGCTGGCGTTGCTTTGTTGGTAATGCCTTTCGTCAAGCATCGCGGGATCATTCATAGTCCAGAGTTTGCCGGTGCCTTGAGCCTTGGCGTAGTCTCTTTTACCGCGACACAGCCGGTTTTGCTCCAGGCGCTCGGCTTAGGCTTGCTGGCCGGGTGGTGGTCGCATTTGGCGGGGGATGTCGTGACAGTGGAAGGCATTCGTTCCGTTCTTCTCCCACGGCTGAAGGTGGCGCTGAATCTGCTGCGAAATGGCGGGGCTGGCGAGCGGTGGATTGCAAGAAGCTGCTGGCTCTGCAGTATCGCACTTTGGCTGATGATATTCTATTGATAACGGAAGGGAAGAGAAAAAATGAAAATCAAAAAGACCGGGACCCTCATTATGATGGTCCTGTTTAGTATGTTCATGTTGCCCATGCTGGCGTATGCAGACGATAACAATCCAATCACAAAGATCAAGGAGAAGATGAAGTTTAATTGGAAGGTGCTAGACGGCCTGGATTTTGTATTTACCCCGATTGGACTCGTGATCTCTTTACTGACGATAGCCACGCTGGTGTTTGTGGTCGTCCGGGTGATCATCAAGCTGGTCAAAATCAGTACCGGGAAAGGCACCATCAAGGATAAATGGTTCTGGATTGAAGCAGGCCTCATTGTATTTATCGTGTTCCTGTTCATCAGTGGAGCCTTCTTCAGCTTCCTGGAAAATATCTATAACTGGACATCCACACAGGATCTTGGAGGTGGAAAATCAGCCTTGTGGATTCAGCCGGATATTCGTAAATTAAGGGGCTAATGCAAAGATGGACAACGATTATATTTCAAAAATGAAAAAAATGTATACCGTTGATCCAGGTGTGGTGGATGATTTGAACTGGTTCTTAGTCCTGGCTGGTGCTGCAGGGACGATACTATGTGTGCTCGCCCTAGCGTACTGGCTGATTCGTTTTTTTGCGTTCCTGTTAGCGGCCAGCCGTGGGGCAAAGAGCCTGAAGGATACAACCTTCTGGAAGCGGATGGCGGTAGCGCTGGGGCTGATTCTGTTATTCATGACCGGCTCGGTATTTACCCTGCTGTCACAGTTCTATGATTATATGGCGATTTGGGGGCGGGGAGGTTGAGACAACGAATTCGGGTAGTGGCCGTTCTGCTGCTACTGTTGCTGGGTTTCACGAACACTCTGTTGACCGTAACGGTACAGGCATCACCCAGTCAGGTCGTAGCTTCAAAACAAGCGGATGTGAAGATCGCCTCTGCTTTGCCCATACCGACCACGGTACCATCCAGTTCAGAGGAACCTGCTGAGCGGGAGACCAGCTGGTACATTCCCGGCTGGGTAGACGATATGATTCAAAAGGTCGATGAGATGATCCAGTCGTTCAAGGATCTCATGTCCGGCAAGCTGATCAAGGATGCGATTGAAGGACTCATCGTCCTGCTTGTGGACGAGCTCATGTCCCCGCTCTATGATGCTTTTGCCAAAAGCTACTTGTTCACGCCACAAATAGCAGAGATCGCTATGGTTCAGTCAGGCTGGTCGCTCTTTATGATCATTGGCCTGGTGATGCTATTTATCGGGATTTCATGGTTAACCTTCAAAATCATTCAAGGCAAAAAGGACCTGGGCAGTTTGCTTAAGGTCTTTTTAGTTTGCTTTGTTGCCACGTATTTCTCACTCACCGCGCTGAATATCGCCAATGTCGGCATCAACTGGATCGCCAGCAAAATGTTCGAGGGGATTATCGGCACCAGTGGTATTGCCTATGAAGGCTTAGAGGGGCAGCAGATTCTAAAAGCGATGATTGTCGGCTCAGATGGAATAACAGATGCCGCGTATGCCGCCCAAACTCTCGGTGAGCTGACCGTGTCCACCAGCGGCGGAATCTTTAATCTGCTCAGTTATTTGTTACTGGTTGTATTGCCCCTTTATGTGGTTGCCGTACTTAAGACACTGGTACTCATCTTTATGGCAATGTTGGTCAATCTATGGATTACTCAATCGGCCTATACCGGAAAAATGGAGACGCTGCTCGGGTTTGCCAATCTCTATCTGCGGACACTACTGGTCGGCCTGATCTGCGGTTTGCATTGGGCGATTTTCGTGAAAATGCAGACGGATTACGGCGAGGGTGAAGGATTTTGTGCTGCTTTAGGCATACCGCCCATCATCTTTGCGATTCTCAGTGCGCTGGCATTACTCGTGTTCTTCTTCTTTTTCTGGCTGAAGCCACTGATAAAAGCCGTGCAGCATCCGGTGACACTTAACGGAGCACAGGTACTCGATTCCGTGGGGAAATGGGGAGAACGGACGTCAACATCTCTGGATTCCATGGGCAAGCGGATGGGGTCGGAAGGCGTACAGAAGAAGGCGCTGAGCATGCAGGAAGCCAGTAAACGGATGCAGCAAGCGGCAGATCGGATGCGTACCCAGCGCAGCGTAGGCAAAGACAAGCTGGTCTCGACACTTAGCGGCGGGCTGTCTGAATCGGTGCAGGGCATCGCCTATCATGAGCCGGAGGAATGGCTCCAAGAGGGCGGTCAGATCCATGTGGAGGCTTCGCATGAGCTCGCGCTGGGTGAGTCGGAAATCAAATCTTCGGCGCTGAATATCTCTGAGGTACTGGGAGACGAGGGGTTCCGCAGTGTCTCCTTGCTGAAGGCCCCTGTGGCCCAGCGTAAACAGCTGACCAAGAAGCTTAGTACCCTGAAGAAGGAATACCAGGAAGATGTCCAGTGGGATGAGGATACCGGTGAATTGATTCTGGCTGGGCCTACCCTGGATATGCTGCCACAACTGGAGCAGGAAGGATTCGATGTCTCTGCGGTACGAGAGGGCATGTACAAGGATGGAGCGTTCGTGGATCTGAATGGTACATCACAGATATCACTACTCACCGACTCCAAAAAGGCGGAACACGCGGCAGAACAGGTTAAAGAAGCCTTATCGCTCTACACACAGGCGAAGTTGCCTCGGGGTAAGGCTGCATCGGCCTACCATGCGCTGCAGGAACGAGCCGATGAATACCCATGGGTCAAGGAGCTGCTGCTGGAGCAGGGCGTGTTATGGTTGCCGGATGATCACCTGGATGAGGCTACTGAAGTACTGGAGGGGATGCTCACCCAAACGACCCGGAAGATCCGGATCAACTTCCCGCGTCACTCCCGGTTTGCGGCCAGCATGATCGCGGATTGGGAACGTACCGGTACGTCGGAGGAGCTGGCGGAAATGCTGGAACTGGCTAATGATGAATCTCATGCCTTTATTCCCGAAGAACATTTTAGCGAATTCCAAAAAGCGTATGACAGCTACCGAAAAGACCGGATTCCCTACTGGCGCGCGAAGGATGGCGCTGTCTATGTCATTAAAGACCGCGTGCCGGTCAATTATGGACAACCTCCATTGGATGGACTGGATATGGGCAGCTTTGAACAACTGCAGAAGGAAATGCTGCATCGGCATGAGCAGCAGCGGAACAAGGTGAATCAGCAGGCGAGCACATCGAAAGCTCAAAATGTCGGAAAAGTGAAAGACAAAGGGCAGGTGAAGTAAATGGATCAGGAACAGCAGGAACGGGAAGAGGAACTGCTGCGTGCAAGCTTTATGGGCGATATTCGCGAGGATGTACAGTTCTTAGGATTGACGCTAAGAGACATTGGCTGGATTGTAGGAACCACGCTCGTGATCGGGGGCTTTCCCTTTTTGCTTCCGTTCCCGGTATTGTTCAAAATGACGTGGATCGTAGCCATCTTCATGATGAGCACGCTGGGGCAATGGCTCAAGTGGCCGTATCGTCTGAAGCGCTACATCCATGATGCACAGCAAAAGAAGGAAGGAGCCGGGGAAGACCTCGGTTCCTTTCTTGGCGTGGAGGAAGATGGCTGGCTCTACCGCAGCGGGAAAACCTTGCATGTGGTGTCTTCGTTATCAGCATCCCCGTGGAAAACGGCGGTGTATGCACAGAAACGGACACGGATCGGCGGGTTTGAACAGTTTCTGCGTGCCATGGTGCAGGAAGGTTTCTCGGCACAAATCTCAGCAGAGCAGATCCCGGATGTCCGACTGGAGCTGTGGAATCAGAAACGAAACTATCCGGCGAAGAGTCCAGGTATTCAGGCCATGAAACTGAATCGCATCGAGATGTGGGGGCGGCTGGCCAGAGACGGAAAGGCGCTGCGCAGTGAATATACGCTGACCCTCTCGACCTCGGAATCGAAAATCAAGATCAGGGAACGAGCCGATGAACCAGCAGATCTGAATCCGGAAGCGCTGAAACGTTTCCGCCTTCTGAGTGAGCTGCAGGAGAAAAAGGATCGTGTGCTCCATACGCTCACTTCGCATGGTGGGCATAGCACATCGTTATTATCCGGATTTTCACTGCCGGAGATTGTGGGACGGTGGTGGGACCGGACCGCATGGGAGGCTTGGAAGATGAATGGAGACATATGGGCTGAACCCAGCCCATATGAAGTGTCCGAAGACTCGGACCCGTTAAATGAGCAGGAGACAGAGCAGAATGTACTGGAAGCGCAAGGCCAAGAACCAGATGAAAAGCGTTCGTTATTCAGTCCATCGCTAGTCAAGTTCATTCATGATGATCCTCCGGTGGAAGAGCAATCGGGGGATGAAGCCATGCCTGACATCAAGGAGGGAAAGATCCCCGCACCATTGGTGATTGAGGATGTAGTCACAGGGTCGTCCTGGCGTAGCGCGCTGCAGTTCGGGAAATGGCCTTTAGCCCGATGGCTACAAAGCGGTAAACATGGGATTTCCTTTCTTCGAACAACCTGGAGTACAAGGCTTCTCCCTTGGCTTGGCAGCTTGATACGGAATTGCCGTGCGGGCTGGAAGAAGGTTAGAAACCGAAAGGTTGAACCTCCAGCAGCCAAGCTAGAGTACACGCCGGATAAGCTAACGGAAGAAGGCATTCTACTGCCAAAGCCTCCAATATACGGAGCCAATCGGCTTCAAGGGATTCTATTACTGACCTCACCCTTACCCAGCGGCAAGTCTTTTCTGGCTGCGAATCTTGGGGTGGCGGCAAGTCTATCCGGTACTACCGTGAGCATCGTGGATCTTTCGCCGGATCAGGGGACCCGTACGGTGCTGAATCCGCAGCAGCAACCTTCGGAACTGAACGCCTGGGATAGCTGGTCCGGGAAAGCAGCAGACTGGCAGCTGTTTACCCCCACACGTTATCCCACCTTGCGTGAAGTGGAGCAGCTGCTTCAGTGCCGGGCAGCGGAAGACGGGCTGGTCATTGCCGAGATTCCCTGGAACTATCCTGAACGGGAGGCGCTGCTGCAGCGATATCGTTCCATCGCAGTGCTTGATTGTGATTACCACCATTGGCTGCGCTTCGTTGAAGCAGCCCCGCGCTGGGAAGGCGAGTTTTGGCTGAACCAGAGTACCCCGGATATGGCTCCCCGTATGGCCTCCCTGCTCAAGGAACAGTATCAGCAGACGTATACAGCAGTCTATCCGTACTGTTCATCGGCTGCCTACAGCTTGTATCAGGGCCGGCCTTTGGCGCTTGATCCCGACAAACGCAGCTTACTGAACGTACATGGAAATAGAGAGGAGAGCACCCATGAGCCTGCTCAAACATACGAAGCGGTTAGTTAAACAGTGGAAGAAGCAGCCCCGGCAACTGGTGGTGAACATGGTGGACGGTAAGGATGGGAAGACCGGCCATTATGTGCGGGTGCTCATGGTCCAGGAGTATCCGCCGGAGATCATCGCCGGGTATCTGGATCAGCTGGATAGCATTGTTACCCATGCCGGAGCCACCTTACGCAAGACGATCCGGTATGCGCAAAGCGATATTAAGTTCAACACCCGAATGAAGTACAAGCTGAACCGGCTAACGGCCAGTATTAATGATCAGAGTGAAACCGATCCGGCGCGGAATGCAGAAATTGCTGCGAAAGAGACCATTTTAGCCTTGCGGGATTCCACGTTGTCCAGTGATCACAAGCTGGTCGAAGTGCAGACCTTCTTAACAATATCCGCACCGAAGCTGCATCAGATTGAGGCGGCAGAGGCCGGGCTAAAGCTATGGTTCGATAACATGTCAGGGAAGCTCAGTGAACTGAAGCGTGAGCAGCAAGAAGCGATGCGGCAAACGGCACCGGCCTTTGACCCCTACAGTGATCACAGTGAATTTTTCAACAAGACCCATTATGGGCGGGTTACGACAGATTCGGTCGCTGCACGTACCTACCCCATGACCCGAGGTTCGTTCTCGGATAGTGAAGGACTGTATTTTGGTCGCCGGACTGAGGACGGCGGCTTTTGTTTTGTGAATCTATGTGATCCGGATGATCCCCGGGCGCAGAACGTGACCGTGTTCGGCAAGACCGGCGAAGGCAAAAGCTACTTTCTGAAGGCGCTGGTGGTCTCCTTGCTGGAAGAGGGCGTGCATGTATTTGTCTTTGACCTGGACGGCGAGTGGCGGGAGCTTTGTGCATATGTGGGCGGCGTGTATATTGACCACACCACCGAAGAAGGACGCTATTTTGAACCGTTGACGATCATGCCTGCGATCACCGAGATCGATGAGGAATGTGCGCAGTATAATCGCTCCCGGTACAAGATGGCTGAGAAAAGCGGCGTGCGCACCTTCTCGCTGCTCGGGGAGAATTTAACACGACCGGAAATCTTTGAAGTGGGCGAAGCCATTCGTAGAGTCTACCATGCTGCAGGGATCGAGAAGAAGCAGCCGGAAACCTGGAATGCACCTACCGGTCCGAAGCCGACGATTCGTGCGGTATTTCGGGAAATTGAAGAGGCGGCTCACAGCAATGCCGATGCTAAAAGCCTGTATGACAAAATCAAAATCTATTTCATCGGGATCTACGATGATATTTTTCAAATCGAAGAGGCCTCCAGCATTGATCACAAAGCACCGCTGGTTGTCTACCGGGTGGGCTCCGGCGAGGAGGACGAGTCCAAGAAGGATGAATCGGCGAAGCAAGCACAGATCAAAATGTCGATGGCCTTTGAACAGGTCAATGCCAACATTCATCTACTCAAAATTGCCGGTGCTGACTTTTCTGCCGTTTTGGTGGACGAAGGGCAGCGGCAGCTGCAAAATCCGGAGCTGCGCAGTTATGTCTTCACTTGGTACACGGCGATTCGCAAGCAGAATGGCATGATGATTCTGGCAGGCAATTCTCCGGCTATTATGCTGGATACCGCAGCTGGGGTAGGCATGTGGGAGAACACCAGCGTGCGCGTGTACTTTTACATGGAGCAATCCGCAGTACGTTTACTCTCCTCCCACGCAGATCTACCACCTGAGATTCAAGAACTCATTACTCAGAATGAAGGCATGCAGCGCTACATCTTAGAGAACCACAAACGCTACGATGAACTGATTATGCATGTCCCTCCGGAAGAACATGTCCTGTACAAAACGCGGGGACTGAAAACCGCAGGATAGAGGAGGGGAACAGGTGGAAGTTGTTAAAAAGGCCAAAGAGATGAAGAAAATTATCGGGCTGCTCTCGGCGCTGAGCTCCCCGGGAATCGGTTTGGTGCTGATTTTTCTTGGACTAGCAGCACTGGTGGTGTTGTTTGTCTTCATGCCGTTCATGATATTTTCGGATACCGACAGCTATAAGCCACAAACAACAGGCCAGTATGCCTGGATGGCTCCCGTGCAGCTGGACGTAGACGGAACGGCATATGTCTGGCCGGTGCCGACCCTTGACCGGGTCTCTTCCCCATTTGCGCTACGCGATCTGTTTGGCACCACCCGAATGCACAAGGGGATTGATATTGCCAACGGTGCCGCGAACACCGAGCTACAGGCGGTCTATGCGATGGCTGCGGGAACGGTGACGCTGGCTGGAGCCGCCAGTGGTTATGGTCAGGCGATTATGATCGATCATGGCAATGGGCTAGTGACCACCTACGGACATCTTTCTACTCAGATGAACGTATCGGTGGGGGATGTGGTGAGCAAAGGACAGTTGATCGGAGCCATTGGACAAGGCATTGTCGGGCGGTCTACCGGACCGCATTTACATTTTCAAGTGGAATTGAACGGGGTGCCGGTTGATCCATTGGCGTATGTCTTTGCTCCAGGTACAGAGATGCCTAATCTGCCAAGAGAGCTGGGATATCAGTCTTTAAATATTGAAGTGGTGCTGCAGTTTCTGGAGAAGCGAAAATCAGCGCTGGCGGATCGCAGCCTGCTGCAGATGATTGATGACGCGGGGCGAACCAAAAATGTCTCCCCCTATCTGCTGATTGCCATTACCGGCCAAGAGCAGTCGTTTGTGCCGAGAAACAATAACCATGCCTCGGAAATTATCCGTAATCCGTGGAATGTATTTGGCTGCTGGTGCAAGGGGAAAGGTGCGCAGCTCTCGACCGGTGAGTCCGCGCAGATTGCGGCGAATACGATCATTAAGCTGTCTCAGGATCTTCCGGTCGGAAGAGATCCGATCCAGTGGTTGTCGGCTAAAGATAATCCGCGTGGTTACTATGCAGCAGATAACGGATGGTGGATCGGGGTATCCAAGTACTTCAAATTGTTAGTCGCGGGGAGTGGTTGAAATGAATTTAACAGTTGTCATTATCGCAATACTGCTGTGGGTGTTTTACAAGAAAGGCAGCAATGGCTTACCAACCTGGCTCGTCAAAGCGTTGGGCGTATTTTTGGTGATCATGCTGCTGCGCAATCTGAATGAAGCCTATCACTTTGTATTTGACGAATCGGATGCGTGGTGGCCTCTGGTGAAAGAAAATGCGGCGCGTTTTAATCAGCAATTAAGGGATCTAATCCAAATGATGATGAAAGGAAGTTGAGACCACAGTGAGCACTCCAGATCCACCGCGAAAGGAATCTTTTGGACAATTCGTGAATCGCCTGACCGTCCTGGCTGCGCTGGGAAGTGTAATCGTATTGTTTCTGGAGCCAGCGCCAGAACTAAGCCTATTGGCACAATTGGTACTCCGGTATGCCGTCACGTTGTGGCTGGGCATTGTGGGCATACCCCATATTGCGCGAGTGGCTTGGAAGCATCGGAAACGAATGTGGCCATGGCTTATCCAGTTGCGGCAAAAGATTCGAAACCGGGAATGGAGAACGGGGCCATCGTCAGTAGATATTTCGCTGAGTAAGCTGCCGAATGCCGGTGGTGTGGAATCTATGCCTTCAGCACCTGAGCGGGGAGAACCTGATCATAGGTCGGTTGTGCTTGCAAGCGAACAGAGTGTTCAATCGGGACCCTATGCGCTATTCCCGCCGAATCCACGGCCTTATTCTTCTTCTACGTTATCGGCAGAGCAGGCATCGGAGCTCATCTTCAATACAGTCCAGTTGGCAGGACTGAAAATGGAGGAACCGCCAGAAATTCTGTCCATCGATGCGGGGCCAACGCTACAAACCATTTCCTTTCGATTACCGGCCCGGCTGCAGCTCAGTGACCTGGTGAAGAAGAGGGATGATCTGGCGAACCATATCGGGCATGACCGGAGTTTCGCGGTGACCTCATCCCCGTTTTCAAGTGCAGCAGCCTTTATATTACCTCATACTGAACGGGCATTTGTATATATGAGTGACATGGCACAGGACTTGAAGGTGTTTGCTCAAACAGCTCAACTGCCTATGGTGTTCGGGAAGGATATGGAGGGCAAACCGATTCTCGTGGACTTAGCCAAATTACCGCATTTACTTGTGGCAGGGGCTACCGGCTCCGGAAAATCTGTTTTTATTAATGGGTTGCTAACATCATTAGCTTCTACACGTTCACCGCAGCAAGTCCAGTTTCTGCTCATCGATCCCAAAATGGTTGAGTTTACGATGTATACCGGTTTGCCACATCTGATCTCCCCGCCAGTCACTGATCCGAAACGGGCAGCACTGACGCTCAAGAAGCTTGTGGTGGAGATGGAAAAGCGCTATAAGCGTTTTGCGGAAGCCGGTGTACGGAACTTGTTGCAGTACAACCGGAATCATCTGCAGGATCAGATGCCGTATATCGTCACGGTAATTGATGAATATGCCGACCTGATGGTCATTGCCCGTGCGGATGTGGAGGAAACCGTACAGCGGCTGACCCAAATGGGACGAGCTGCGGGTCTCCATCTGATCTTGGGGACTCAGCGTCCCAGTGTGGATGTTGTGACTGGCGTGATTAAATCGAATCTGCCGTCCCGGGTCGCTTTTCATTTGCTGAGTGTCTATGATTTCAAAACCGTCATGGACACAGGTGGGCCGCATTTGCTCGGGGGCGGGGATGGAATCGGCATGCTGAATGGTGGCGGACAGAAGAGATTCCAGTCGGCAGCAATAAGTGCAGATGATGATGAGACTACCCGGTATATTGAGGAGTTGAAGCGTCATTGGCGGAATGAAATGCGGCTACAAAAAGTAGAGCCGGAAACAAAGGTGGACGAAGATTCTTCTTTGCTTAGTGAAATAGCCGATGAGGAAGTCAACGAGCCAATCGTTGGTAAGGATGAACCGGACGGACCGACATCGATAAGTGTGGCTTCATTAGCGGAGTGGACGGATCTTGAAGAAGAGGAAGTGAAGCCTATCCAGGGGAGAATGTACGATCAGGTCATTCGGTTGGCGCGGGAGCATAACGGTGTGTCCGGGAGGCTATTGCAACATGCCCTGAACATTGATTATGTGACGGCAGCCACCTATGTGGAGCGACTCAGCAAAGAAGGAAGGGTCGCAACTGAATATGATCCGGAAACGGGGTTGAAGCCTTGGCTGGCAGATACCCGGGAGAGTGATGAAGAATTGCTGCGTCGAGTTCAGCGAATGATTTGTGAGACGAGATCCACCCGCTCCACTGATATTCAGCATGCCCTTGGGATTCGCAAGGAAAAGGTGTTACAACTGATGAGCCAATTGGTGAAGATAGATTTTTTGTATCCTCCGACAAGCACCAAGGGGGGATATACACTGGTCTGGGATGAAGATCAGATTCAACGCTTTGTATTCAATGAAGAGGCATAAGCTCTGTTAAATAGATTTCTAGTTCCCGGTTCTGGTTCCCGTCTTTCAAAGTCGAAAACCCACGTGGTTGTGGGCTTTTCCTTTGCGGGAAATAGCTTTGCCAACCGGGAACTAGAACGGCAACTAGAAGATTCAATCCGACTTTAATCAAAGCGGCTGTGAGTAGCTATTTTAATTGAATAATTAGAGTTTTCAGTATGGCATCGACACGACCAACTTAATTGAGTAGCTCTACTAATAATGGTTTTTTATTGTTGCTTTTTCTCTAATCCAAGCAAAGTATAATTCAAATCTTTTTTGAAAAGTCGTTCACAAAAAGTTAATCTAATGAAAAATATTTTTCGACAAATTTCCCTATTACTGGAATGCAGGGATCATGTATATTATTTAAAACTAATACAGAGAAGGGAAAGGTATAGTGAGTTTATATTAAGGGTGTTTCAAATTATTTAAGTTGTTATATTGATCTTGATGAGGAGAAGTGAATAGCTTGAAAAGAATAATCTATGCTCTTATCAGTATGCTTCTTTTATTTAGTTTATTCAATTGGATTCCTTCAGTTAAAGCGTCTGATGAAACTCCGATGGGGATTGCCGGTTCCTTTGTTTATGAAGATGATAACGTTTATGAAAATGATAATTCTGACGTTACAACTGGAATACCAGCTTTATTAGAAATGCAAGTTGTATATAGACCAATTGCTGGAAAGAAGACAATGGATTTAGGTGTAAGAGTCATGTCCTTTACTTCAGCACCTGTATATATCGATTGTACAGTGACACTTTTATACGCTACTACTCCTAACGGTCCATGGCTGGCGAAGAAACCTATTACGGTTTCGCCTAAAGTATTTGTAGGAGCTTTTAAAACAGTTAAACTTAAGCTTGATAGGACATATTTTTATAAATTTAGATTAAAAACGAACTATAGATTCAAGGGTTCAACCGATTCTAGTAGCACGGGAGAAGCTCCGGAGACAGCGTTAATCAATAGAATGGGGAGAGTGTACCCGAGTCAAATAGATCCGGGGACAGGCGTATTAATACCAGCTCCTAATACTACCCTTCTTCCTAAATCGCCAAAAACAACTCAAGATGCAACAAGAAAGAACTTTGATAATAGCGTGAAAAAGTCATATCGAACTTGGTGGGAAACTACATATAATCAGGGAGAGCCACCGAACTACACTAATGTTTTTGGCGGAATGTTCAATTCGCTAAAGAAACCATGGGATGGATACGAGATTCACCATATCACTCCGATTGAGTTCGGAGGAACAAATGTATATTCTAATCTGGTGCCCTTACCTAAATCATACCATACACAATATACTACTTGGTGGGCAGGATATTATGGAGTGAATAAATAATGAAAAGATGTTACATCAATTTACAAGGTGAAATACTTAGTCTGAATAACTATGAAATGGCTGATCGATTTTATGAAGATTTTGCACTTATAAAGAGATCAGAAGGTTTTAATCACATTGATCAAAATTTTCGTGAATTTCCACGGTATTACAAATGGTTGACAAGATACTTTCATGGATTTTCAGCATTTGAATCCTATGATGGGGAAAAAGGATTTTTGGATACATCCCATAACAGCATCATTATATTTCAATTTGAGGGGTTCTCTAGATTTTCAGCAGATGGAGTTGCTGCATTTTCAAGAAATGGGCTCTATGGCTTAATAAATACTAATGGACAAATAGTTTTAGAGCCAAAGTACGCTCGAATTGATCCCTTTTCTGAAGGGTTAGCTGTTGTGCAAATGGAAGATTTTAAGCATGGATTCTTAAATACAAATGGAGATGTAGCGATTGCTCCTGCTTGGGATCTAGCTTTGCCATTTTCTAATGGAGTTGCTACTGTAACGCAAAATAATAAATTTGGAGGTATTAACACTTCTGGAATCACCATTATTGAACCAATATATAGTAACTTAGGCCTTTGCTACGAGGATAGAATTTCTTTTGCGAAAGGTAGAAAACAAGGGTTTCTTAATACAAAAGGCGACATAGTTATCCCTCCTCAGTTTGATGAAGTTGATTATTTTAATCAGGGACTTGCTCCAGTAAAGGTTAAGAAAAAATGGGGATTCCTTAAGTCCAACGGGGATATTTTTATTGAACCTGAATTTGATGTTGCTACTAGGTTTGTAAATGGATTTAGTCGAATAGTTTATAAAGGTCAACTTGGACTAATATCAACTGAAGGGAAAACTTATTTCTTTCCTAAATACTTAAACATTGATTATCCTTACAAAGGAATAATATCAGCAATTAAAGAATAGGAGGTTTTTTATGAAAAGAGTTCTGATTATCTTTTTTTCAATAATACTACTAATAAATATAATGCCATTTCAAAAAATTCATGCAGACTCAGAGATGAAAAATAGGTACATAGTAAAATACAAAGAAAGTGGTATTAACCGTGATTCGTTTAGTCGTGCTTCTAACTCGGTGACGGATGTAACATACTCGGATACTCCTGAATTCGAGCTTAGTGATAATGATAGTAATAATGATAATGAATTAATTGGTAGCGATATACATTCATTAGAGTTGTCAGATGAAGAATACCAACAACTATTAAACAGTGGGAATATAGAATTAATTGAACCTGATTCCATGGTAGCGATTTCTGCTACTGATAATGTAATTAATGGACATGACCAATGGGGATTAAAAGCAATGGGAGGTGACATTGCAAATTCAGTAAATATTAATGGTAACAGTATAAATATTGCTGTACTAGATACTGGTGGATCTCAGCATGATGATCTTTCTATTAAAGGGGGAGTTTCATTCGTTGAAAATGTTACCAGTTATGAAGATGATAACGGACATGGGACACAAGTTACTGGTGTAATTGCTTCTAAAAATAATAATGTTGGAACTCAAGGAATCTCTCCTCAGGCTAATATATACGAGGTGAAAGTAATTGATGCTACTGGAATTGGTTACTATAGCAACATCATAAAAGGAATCGATTGGGCTATTGCTAATAATATGGACGTAATTAATATGAGCTTTTGCGGTAGAGAATATAGTCAATTATTGCATGAGTCTATTATAAGAGCTGCTAACCAAGGAATTATAGTGGTAGCTGCATCAGGGAATAATGGACAAGGAGCCGAAACCGAAACCTATCCTGCCTTGTTTCCAGAGGTTGTGAGTGTGGGATCTGTTAATGAGCAGTTTTATAGATCTGACTTTTCTAGTACGGGTGTACAATTAGATTTAATGGCTCCAGGCGAAAATATTTATACAACTGGTTTATCTAATAGTTATGTTTATAAATCAGGAACATCGATGGCTGCTCCTTACGTTACTGGCGCAGTAGCGAGCTTATTGTCATATTATCCAAACTATTCAGCAAGTCAAATTAAAAATTTGCTCTATTCAACTGCTACTCCCCTTGGTGATTCACAAGAGTATGGTTACGGACTTATTAATATACCCAAAGCCCTTGGTTTATCTAATGAAACAATATTTCCTGAATTCCCTCTACAAAATGAACCTATCGGTGAACCAAACCCTGAAACAGGTACCTATGGTGACGTTGGAATTTCCGCTATAAAAACTGGCGATGGTCAAAAAGTTATGGCTGGAAATTCTGTGTCAGTTTCCGTTAAACTTGGAGCAAATAAAGCTACTGTCTTAGTTGCAGTTTTCACACCTGATGGAGCAAATAAAATCGCTAGTGCTTCTTATACCAACAAAAAACAGAACGAGAGTGTTTATTTTACTTGGAATACAACTAAAGCTTTAGAGAGTGGAACATATAAAATAAAGTTCTACTATAATGATACTGACGCTGCTGATTTATTTGCCATACACGTATCACCATATGTTTCAGCTCCAGTAGTCACGAAAGGGACTGTAACTTCCTCTAGTGCATCAATTTCTTGGAATTCAGTAACAAATGCAACAGGGTATAAGATCACATGTTATGGTAAAGAATACACTACTCCAAGCAACCAGGTTAGCCAAGTATTAACAGGGTTAAATTCAAATACTCAGTATACCGTTAGTGTCAAGGCTATAAATTCTTCAAATCTTTTAGGTGATGAGGGAACGGTTGAAGTTACAACTTTAAAGAACCTTAAACCAAACTCGCCTTCCATTAAAGCCGTAACACCAACATCCAATCAAATTAAACTGGAATGGAATAATTCAGAAAATGCAATTAGTTATGATATTTTTTTAGATGACGTTTATGTAACTAATGTAAGGAACGTTACTGCGTATACTTTTCCTAATCTTTTAGTTGACCGAGCCTACACTGTCGGTGTCGCGGCGAAAAATGATGCTGGAACAAGCGATATAACTAAATCACTAGCTTATACTAATGATGATTTTAATACCGCTTCCTTGATAACAACAAGTAAAAGTTCAGCAATTAATTCAACTACCGATATAGATTATTATAAATTCATTGCTCCAAGTACAGGAACTTTCTATTTTGAAAGTTCTGCAACTTTTGATCTTGATGCAGAACTATATGATTCAAATTTAGAAATTGTTAACTCAGGATCAGATATAAATAGTTCGAATAGTAACTTTTATATTGGACAGGCGTTAACAGCAAACAATTTATATTATATAGCAGTATATTCTGTGGGTGATACCCAAGGTTCATATACCATTAGTGTAACTCCTCAAACCGACGATATCACTAGCAACAAAACGGTTTCATTAGGGACGTCTACTGCCAAAATAGATTACCCAGAGGATACTGACACATTTAAATTCATACCGACTAAAAATGGTATGTACAGTTTTTCTTCTTCAGGAAGTCTAGACACTGAGGCCACTCTGTTCAATTCTAGTCTATCTGAGCTAGCTTCGAATGATGATGATGAACTTGAATCAACCGGAGGATTTAATGTTGAATATAGCTTGGTTGCAGGTCAAACGTATTATTTAACAGTAGGCAGTGTTTCTTTCGAAAGAGGAAGTTACACTTTAACCATTGTAGAAGGAGCAAAAGCTCTTGCCACCCCTGCAATCACATACTGGTCACCATTAGAAAATAATATTTATTTAGAGTGGGATATTGCTACTAATTCTGGAGTACAAGGTTATAAAATTTATAGAGATGGAGTTGAAGTGGGTAATACGATTTACTCAAGTTATATGGATAGAGATTTATTAGAAAATCATGCTTATATTTATGCTATTAAAGCATATTCTAATACAAACTCTTCAACGTTAAGTGCGGCAGTTAGTATTACTTCCAGCTTTAAAGTTCCCACTCCTGTGTCTCCTATTATTCATTTGAGTAATAGTAATTGGACCAATCAAAATATCACATTTAGTATTACTAAAGGTGAAGCTGTCGAAAAGGATAGACTGTATTATAAAGTGGGCGAAGGAGACGAATGGACATATTACACTAGTGGGAATATAACACTCAGCAATGAAGGTCAGTATAAACTATATGCTAAAACTGTTAATGTATATGATGTAGAAAGTATTTCTGAAGCAGTTGTTAAAATCGATCGAACCCCACCATCTGCACCAAGCAATATCAACTTTAATTTCACAAGTACAACACAAGGAACGGGTAGTTGGAATAGTTCAGATAATGTAGGAGTGGCCCGTTACAATGTCTATTCGGTAAATTCCGCAGGAACTAGAACATTACTTGCTACAACAACGGGTAACAGCGGCAGTTTCGTATTCTCCATTAGCGGTGTTTCGTTAGTTATACAGAGTGTGGATATCGCTGGAAATACTGCTGAAACATCTAGGTTGCTTTCTGATTTTGTTGACCGTACCGCACCCACACAGCCCGGTCTATTAACTACTGCACCTAAAGATGGAACTGTTTCCATCACCTTTATTAATTCTACAGACAATGTAGGTGTGGCCTATTACGAAGTGTTTTATAGTTCTACTACTGGTACACCAACAATAGTTAATGGGAATCATATTGAGTTTGCAGGCTATTTGTATAAACCGGGAGTTATTATTGTTCCTATGCCAACTTATGTCACTATATATATTAGGGCTGTGGATGCAATGAAAAACAAATCATCATTCGCCTCTGTGAAAATTCGAATTCCCAATGGTACCTAAGTGTTTTAAGAGGCGTTATAATCAGTTAAATTGTCATTTGGTTCAAACATATATTGAGAAATATTCAAACGCTTCTCATTTATAACTGCAAATAAAATCCCATACTTTTTACGTACTTTTCGCACACGTTTCCCTTGAACAATTAAGTTATCCTTATATCATGCAAGAAAACAAAAAGAGGCCGCCCCGGCAATCCAAGGGGCGGTCTTTGCGTTGAGAGAGGAGAGTGCCATGCAGGAAGTTGGATTCAAAGAAGCAGGAGAACTATTGAATACGCCGGTCAGCACATTACGGCGCTGGGTCGTCTTGTTGGAGGAGCAAGGGTACACCTTCAATCGGGACGGCAAGCGCAGGCAGTTAGATTGGCAGGATGTAGGTGTGCTGCGGGAGGTCAAGCTGAGGCTCCAGGAAGGGACGCTGGAAGAGGCGATTCAGAAAGCCGTCTCTTCATCTGCGGTTACGCAGGAAGAACCTCATCAGCAGGAATCACAGCCCGTGATCGAGGGAGGCGAATGGGAAACCTTAGACACCCAAATAAGTAGCCTGAGAGAAAATTTGTTTTGGCACAGTCAGGAACAGGCAGTGAGCACATTGCTTACGGCTTGGCGAGCACTCAAGGAGACGATAGGGAGGGAATAACATTGGATAAAAAGTACAGCCTTAGCGAATTAAAGGCCATGCCAACACTGCTGCAAGCACACACGGATGATCTGAAAATCGAGACCGGAAACCAACGGGTTTGGTTGTCCCGGATGACCGTTGAAGATGGGATGCCCTACAACAATCAGGTCACCGTGGAAGTATGTGCAAATGGAAAATGGAACACCGTAGATACCTATCAGGCACAATAAGGAGGGAAGATGAAATGATAAAAACCTATGCAAATTGGAAAGGTGATTTGGAGGAATATCTCCAGATCGGTGATGTGGTGGATGAAGAGATGGCCGATTACTTTCTGAATGTATTGCCCCCGGCCTGCTGGACGGCAAGAATAATTCAGCTCGGAGAACCGAATAGCGATGTTGGAGGTAAATACACTTATGCCACCTTAGAAAAAACAAGTCAAGGTTGGGTGTACCGGGGCAATTGTCACCGGGGTGAGACGGAGGGGAGATCATGACCGGCAAAGCGCAGGTGATCGCCTTCGCCAATCTGGGCGGCGGGGATGCCGTTCAGGGCGTCATGAAGCTGATCCGCACCTACCCCAAAGATCAGCGCGTGGTGGTCGCGGAGTTGCCCTGTGTCGGTTTGCCGCGTATCGCTTATACCTTCGATCAGCAAATTGCCGAACTCCACAAAGAGCGCACCATGGATCAGTTCCTGCTCGATCTGGACCGGCAAGCCTTAAAGCCGATTCAGGAGTACATGGTTCAGCGAAGTGGAGTGGACTACTTGCTAGTGAATCCACGCTCGCAGCCGGAAGCGCCCGTGATTCGTAAATTGTCTTCAAATCAAACGCTGATCTCAGCCTCCGTAGTGCTGCGGCAACAGCTGGAAGGTGTATATGATGTGATCATTCTGCTCACCCAGGGTTCGCTCATCCAGCCAACAACTCACTTCGCACTCCGGACTTCAGATGCAGCCGTACTCTACAGCGCAGATGCCATAGATTTTGTCGGCAATTATACGCATTACCGCCGACTGATTGAAGTGTTCAGCGTGGAGCGGGAGCGACTTTATCTGTTCAGTGCAGATACCAATGTCAAAATTGATGAAGCGCCTGTGTATACCAAATTCGCTGAGCTGATCAAGCGCTGGAAGGCGCTTGAACCGAACCAGGTCCCGGTACGGGAAGGAGAAGCTGCTGGGCGTGACAATGAAACGGTAGGAATCATTGAACCGCTGGAATATCTGGATGTTCAGATTTCCATTCAGCCGGTCAACAGTGAATGGTCAGAGGGGGATGCCAAAAAGCTGGAGGGGCTACTGAACTTTGTCCGTTACCGGCTGCAGGAGGATCACCTGGACGAATATGTACAGTCCCTGACCCATGAACCCTCGCGGCAGAAGATTCGTTATTACATCTCGGATTTGATCCGTGAACAGAATGAATATGCCCTGTCGATTCCCTTGAATGAAGTGGTGGAATGGGTGCAGAAGGAAATCACGGAGCTTGGGGTACTGCAGGGCATTTTGGATGATCCCACGGTCAGTTCGATTGAGATCAACGGTCCGGAGCAAGTGATCATTGAGCAGGGTGGGCAAGACATACACCGGCCGGATATCCGGTTTCAGAGTGTGTCTCACTTGTATGAAGTGATCAACAAAATGCTCATGCCGATCGGAAAACCGATCTCCAGTACCGATCCGATTGTGGATGCCAATTACCGGGGCTTCCGGATTTGTGTAGTCGCAGATACGAAAGAGTATCAAGGGATTAGCGCCAATGCACCGCTGATCAGTATCCGGAAGTTCCCTCCGGACGTGTACACCGATGAGCAATGTATCCAGTACGGGAACATCTCGCCGGAGATGGCCGAGTTCCTGCATTTCATTGTTCCCAAGGGAGCCAATGTCGTCATTGGCGGGGGAACCAACAGCGGCAAAACCACACAGCTGATCCGCCTGCCGATGTGCATGGAGCCGATTACCCGCATTATCTCGATTGAGGATTCGGAGGAAATGATGCTGGCCAGCAAACGGCAATATCTGGACTATCCGAATCTGCCTTCCCTTTTGGTGAAGGAGGTTGAGGATGAGAAGAAGAGCTATGGCATCGCCAAGCTGATTAAAGCCTGTCTGCGGCTCAAGCCAACCGTGATGTGTATTGGGGAGATCCGGGATGAACCGGCAGCGCAGCAAAGCCTGATCGGGATGAACACCGGACATACCGTCTGGACGACCATTCACGCCAACAGCGCGAAAGAGGCGGCAACCCGGTTCCTGCAACTAAACGGGAATACGATGGCTGCAGCCAGTCAGATCTCCGGATCAATTGACCTGATTCTGTTTCAGAAGAAATTGCCGAATGGAGCCCGGGTTGTGACCGAGCTGTCGGAGCTGATTGGCTACCGGGGAACCGAGGAGCCGGTGCTCAATCCGATCTTCAAATACGATTACAGCCGGAAACGGCATGTACGGGTCGGCAAGATCCAGTCCGAGTCGCTGATGGAGAAGATTTATTTGAAAGACCCGGCGCAGGAAGAAGTCCGGCGCTGGTGTGAAGGGAAGGAGCTGAAGGCCATATGATGCCCATTCTGCTACTAGCAGCGGGACTCTTGGTCTCCCTTGGCCTGTTCTCGTTGCTGCCTGCGGCCAGCAGTCGTTCCAGGCAACTGCGTATCGCCTTTGGATTTGAGCAAACCCAAGCAGAAGCGAAGGCAGCAGGCATTCACCTGGAGTGGCGTAACTACGTGCAAATTCTGGGCATCTCCCTTGCGATAGGTGCAGGGGTGGCCTACTGGACCGCGAACATCTGGTTTGTTGGCGTAGGAGTCGCGATGGGGGTGATTGTGCCGAAGATGATCATTTCGGCGGTGAAGTTCAAACGCAGGAAAGAGGTTCTCCTGAATTTGCCGGGGAATCTGCGGCTGCTGTCCTCTAAGTTCCGGGATTGCAAATCCCTGCAGAAATCACTGGAAATGTCCTTACCGGTCATGAGCGGTGTGACGGTTTCGCTATTTGAGCAGATGTACGCTTCGCTGCGGATTGGGATCGATGTCCCTACGGTACTGGAGCAGATGAAACAAGCCGTTCAATTCAAAAAGTTCGATGATTTTTGCGAAAAAGTGATGGCTGGGAACAAGGACGGATTCCATGCCCGTTCGGTCGAAGGGATTCGGGAGAGCATCGCGGACATTGCTTCAGACATGCATCTGCTACAGGAGATTGATATTGAGAATGAGAAAAAGCGGATGGAACCTTTCGTGGTGTTCGGGATCAGTCTGCTCTTCCCGTTCTTGTTTGGGTATCTCGAAAGTCAGCTGGTACTGGAATTCAAGGCAGCAACCACCCTGCAGACCGGACTCGGCAAGCTGCTGCTGGCAAGCATGATTGTCAGCGTCATGATTGGACTGTGGAAGAAGGATTCGCTGCTGCGCCTGAATCTGGATGATTTGTAAGGGAGGTGAAACATGATTACATCCATACTGTTTGGGCTCGCCGCACTATGTATCGTCATTCCTGTTCTGCGGATCGCCATTCCCGGCTTCCGGCGGCAGCAGCAGCTCATGAATCTGGCGGCTCTGGTCAACCAGTCCGATGCGCAGCGGCTGCGGCTGCAGCAGAATGCCGTGGTCCGGTCCCTAGCGGACAGGCTCTCTGCCAGGCAAGGAAAAAGGCAGAGTAGTAAGCAGCGCGAAATGTACGGCATGCTGGGGTACCCGGTGAGTTATGAGATTTATCTCGCCAGGGCGATTATCCAAGCTCTCTTGCCAGGTGGATTTGCCCTCGTGCTGGCTGGCATGGTGCAGCAAGTCTTTTTTGCCATCGCCGGGCCGATTCTATCTTTTCTATTCTTTTGGCTCCAAATGCGGCAGATTCCCCAGGCGTATCAAAAACGGCAAAATCAGCTGATTGCGGATTTGCCGTTTTTAATTAGCAAAATGATCACTGCCCTGGAAGTCGGCAAGCCGTTAAACGTGATTTTTCAGGAGGTCAGTACCCGCTGTGGTCCTACACTATCCGCACTGCTCAAGCGCCTCGTTGCCAATATGGGGACGATGTCGCAGAAGGATGCCCTGCAAATGTTTGCCAAAGAGGTCCATGTGCCTGTGGTGTATGATTTTGTGTCGGTGGTCAATGTCGTTGCAGAGAAAGGCTTTCATGAAGCCGAGGACGACCTGAATGGTGTCAAAAACGATTTGCGGAATCTGAGTAAGCTTGCATTAAGGGAACGCACCCGGGGCAATCCGGGAAAGATGAACCTGTTCTACGGAATGGTCATTGTCCATGTGGTGGTGTTCTTTTTTATGATGCTGATCAAAATGTTCGGCGCGTTTAATTCCCTATAAACATGAAATGAGAGGATGATTAACGAATGAAGAAGCTGATGAAGAAAATGGTTGAAGGTACAAAGCAGGTAGTGGTGAATGCTCCAGGAGTCCTGGCGGTAAGGCTGAACCGGTTCCGGACAGAAGAGCGCGGAGATGCGATGCAATGGGTGATTGGTATTCTGATCACGCTGCTGTTGTTCATCGCCGTGTATCTGCTGTTCAAGGCACAGATTAACACCTTTGTCGTGGATAAAATCTTCGGCAAGATGAACTCGCTTGACTAAGGAGTCTGTCATGCGCCGCAGATGGAAGCAGTTCATCCGGAGCGAGAGAGGGGATGGAATTATGTCCTTCTTCTTTCTGATGATGATCGTCCTGATTATAGCTCTGATCGTCGTGACCATTGTGCAGTATGTGATGATTCGTTCTAACTTGCGTACCGCAGCCAATGAAGTGCTGCAGGTGATGAAGGTGGAGAACGGGGCAGATCAGGCGACCCGGACTCGGCTTGATGGGTTGCTCCAAAGCATGGGTATGAATCCGGCAAAGGTCTCGCTTATCGCTACCCCGAAGCCGGTGCAGCGCGGGGATCGCCTGGAAATAACCGTCACTCGGGAGTATAACGTATTTGCCCTGAAGGCCGTTGGTGTGAACTACACCGTACCGATCACCGTCCATATCCCCGGACTGGCACATGTATTCTACAGGACGGGGGAGTAGGATGTGGATCAAAGTCTTAGGGGCTATCTTGTTTGGTCTGATTCTGGTGGTGCTGGTGATGGATCTGCTGGTGGTGGACAGTGTATATGACTCGACAGGGAGAACGATAGAGAATGCGATTGACGCGGGAATTATCCGTTCCGGCATTGTGACAGATGCCCAGCAGGGACTGGTGCAGCTGGAACAGAGTACGCTCCGCTCCGCAACCAGGGAAGCCTTTATCCAGAGTCTAGGCCTGAATGCTGCGATGGAGAATCCGGTGATGAAGAGCAGCAGTTTTGAACTGCATCTGACGTATGATGCCGGGGATGTTCCCTGGATCGATGTGGTGTTTCGCACGCATGTTTCTTTCGCACTTCCGGGTGTTTCGTATCCGGTTACCGTTCACCGCAATATTCCCTATGAGAGTATCTATAAATAATGAGGGAGGAAGACCAAGCCTTTGAAAAAATTATGGAATAAATATACCCGCAGCGCATTGATCGTCCTGCTCGGACTGATCCTTGCGCTGGTTGCGTTTCAGCTCAATAGCCGGAACATTGCACAGCAGGTGCAGACGAAGAAGATCATTGTCGCGACAACCAATATTGATCCGTATATGCCGATCACCAAGGACCAATTGAAATTCCGCGAGATGGTGGTCAGCGAAGTACCGGAGGATGCGCTGGAAACCGCAGATGAGCTGAATTTCAGCGATGCCTATGCCTCCAAGTATGGATTCATGGCTGGCGCTCCGATTCGCAAGTCGCTGGTGACAACGGCAGCAGCCTCGGGTATGGGAGCAGCGGTCTCCTTACAGGAAGGCATGCGGCAGATCGGGGTGAAGACCGATCTGGTCTTATCCTCCGGAGATGAGGTCAAGCCTGGCATCCTCGTGGATGCCTATGCATTCGTGTCCGACACGGCAACCGGTCAGTCCAAAAAAATGGTCCTGCCTGAATTGTCTAGTCTGAAGGTTGTGAAACGGCTAAACGCGGAAGGGAAGGTTCCCGATCCAGCAGACGGCGGCAGCTTAATTCCCGCCGTGATTGTGCTTGAGGTAACTCCGCAGCAAGCCGCGCTGCTGATGGAGGCCCAAGAAACGGGGAAGGTCTACCTGCTGCCTGCAGGCACGCTTCTTCCGTAGAGGAGGGATCTTATGAAACATAGTGGTTTTTGGTTAGGACTGGTCCTGCTGATGGCGAGTTCCCCGGTAACTCATGCCGAGAAGGCAGAGCCTGAAGCTGGGGAAGTAAGCACGGTCATATCAGCTACCTATGCGGTCTATGACGATCCCCTGGGCAGTCTGCGTATCGCCGGTCAACCGGCTCAGCTTACGCTGAATGCTTCCGGAAACCTTCAGTTCACGGAATCGCTGAACCTTACGGTGGAGCAACAAGGCGACTCTGGCTGGCAGTATGCGGTTTCGCTTAACGATTTCACCATCCGGCATGCCGTGCAGGAAGGAAACATCCAGGCGAGGATTCCGGCAGGGTATGCTTCGTATCACGTTTCCGGTCTATCCTCAGAGCAAGAAACGGTTGGAATCTCGACCGGTTCAGGCGTGTTTTCTTCCGGAACATCCCAGGTTGTGATGGAGGCGGCGGAAGGGGCAGGCAGAGGGGTCACAAGCGCTGAACTGCTGCTGCAGGTAGACCTGCCTTCACTGATTGAGGTAGCGGAAGTGAAGAATACCGATCAGGTCTCTCCTGGTGAACGGGTGGGACTGCTTGCCGGTGAGTATCGTGCCAGCTTGACCTTTACCCTGGTCACCGGGCTATAAGAGAACGAGAGAATTGAGGTTAACCATGAAAAGAGTAATCGTTAGTAAAATCATGAGTGTATTACTGATCGGGTTCATCGGTTGTCTGTGGGTGTCTGCGGCGGTCCATGCCGACAGTTCCTTTGTTCTGTCCCCCATTAAAGCCGTAGAAGAAGGCCGGGGCTATTACATGGATCAGGTGCAGCCGGGGGACAGCCTGGAATATACCTTTGTGGTCCGCAATGCAAAGGATACACCGGTACAGCTCAAGCTGTATCCGGCAGATGCCCTTCCGGCGCAAAATGGGGGCCGAAGCTTCTCGGAAAAGGAGCAGCGCCTTACCCTGGTCGGGTCCTGGCTGGAGCCGCAAGGCGTGAAGGCCATCACGCTGAAACCGCAAGAAGTGCGTAGCTTCAATTATGTCTTGAACGTACCGGAGGATCTCCTACCCGGTCAGTATGTGGGGGTGATTGCTGCCGAAGAATTGATCAAGGCAGAAGAACCGGCGGCAGGTACCGAGGGGCAGCAGGCTTCGGTGGCCATCGATGTGGTCAACCGCAGTGGGGTGCAGATGGTCCTGGAATACAAGGCCGATCAGGCGAAGCATGAGATGAATATTGATGATTTCAAGCATGATTATGTCAGCACCGGCCATTCTAGGCTGACGATGAAGCTGAGTGATCGCGGAACAATTCTGGAGAAGCCAACCGGCAAGATCACGGTCCGTAACGGGCAGGGGCAGGTCATGTTTGAGCAGGAGTACGCAGCGGACTCGATTTACGCGGGGAGCACCGCGGATATGGTCTATATCGTTAATGACCGGCTGCTGCTGCCGGATATCTATGAGGTCAACTATACCGCCTCCTTCTCAGGCAAGACGATCAGCCGAACGTTTACCTTCAAAGTCACACCTGAGCAGTCTAAGGCTTCCCAGGTCGCATTGACGGAGGCAGGCAAGATTGAAGTCACACAGACCTTCTGGGATTGGCTGGAGCTGCATCTGTGGGTCGTGGTAATCGCGATTGTGGTGATTATTTTGATTTTTGTTTTGATGTTCTGGCTGCTGCTTCTGCTGTGGAAACGGAAAAAGGAACAAAAGGAAGAAGAAAACGTGTCTGTTCCAGAACCTGTTGGTGCTGGTGATCAGACATTATAAAGCTAAGCAGGCATGATCAAAGAGCGGACTCCTTTAAGGGTCTGCTTTTCTGTTGTCATTCGGTTGCTTTGAAAGGAGGTGATGCTTTTCAACGTGTAGTCCGTCCATTTAACTACGATAAATCATTGAGGAGGAGCAATATGAAGAAAGTATTAGTAGGTTTGTTTATGCTGATTGCCTTAAGCGTCCCGATGTCTGCCTTTGCTGCAGATACAGATGAGTCTGAAGTGGTTGTCACAGGTGCAGGACTTCAAATCACTCAAACGAAACCCGCATTCAAGGATATCACGCTTGATCTGAAGCAGAACCAAACGTCAGCAGCGGACAGTAATCTGTATGTCCTGGATGCACGCGGTACGGCAGCGGGATGGGGAGTGGTCCTCCGGGCCACGGATTTCAAGCTGACCAAGATCGTAAGTGGACAAGCCGTTGATTTTGTCATTCCGGCATCGTCCGTATCTTTTTCCACGCAGTACAAGACCGCCATTACAGGAACGCCTATTGATTTTGCAGCAGCCAAAGGAGAGCTGGCCAATCATCAGGTGTTGTCTTCCGGGGATAGCCGGATTGTGGGGGTGATTCCTTCGGAGGGCGCAGGTACACATCAGTTCGGGATCGCCTATACCTTGAATGTTCCCAAGCTGATTACAGGCAGCAACGGGCAGAATGTGGGACTCCTGCAAGGAACGTATACCTCGACATTTACCTACACGGCAACAGCGGGGATCTAACCCCTCGCGAGAAAATAATAAAGGGTTCATAAGAAAGGTGGCATGAATTAATGAGTGTTGTTCGAACGAAAAAAATGAGAAGTCTGCATCTGCTGATGATCGCAATTCTGGTGATTTCACTGGCCTTTATCCCGAATCATATCGAAAAGGCGGATGCCGCGACGTCCATCGCCCCACTTCAATCCGTTGTCACGTATAACGGAGCCAATTATCTGCTCATCAACAGTAAGGTATACAAAATGGAGACTACGGGCCAAGCCACGCTGTTACTTAGCGATGTGGATACATTCGTAGGAAGTGATGATGCAGCGGTCGCCTTGAAAAAGGATGGAACGGTATGGGCATTGGCGAAAGATGGGCAGTATGTTGGTAAGCCTACTGGAGCGATTTCTACCTTTACACAATTAGCAATCGCTGATGTATCAAACATTTGGGTAAATAACATGTCCGTTCGCTACTTAAAGAAAGATGGAACGTTGTTTGCTTCCGGGTTTAACACGGGTGGATCGCTAGGTGTAGGGAATACGAATTACTGGATTGGCTACATCGCTCCTGTTATTGACGCGAGTTACGGACTATTGCAGAATGTTGTAGATTTCTTTCAATTAGGGAATGCCATTTCCTATGTGAGAACGAAGGACAAATTATATGCCTATGGGGATAACGTCAGAGGGTTACTGGGCAATACCTCTGTAGCTGTGAATGGACAAACGGTCACTCCCGTGCAGGTGCTGGGGTTACCCGATCTGACTGGGAAAACCGCGAAGTTATCGTATGCCTCGGAAACCATTGTAGCGCAGATCGGAACGGAAACTTATTATTGGGGGAGAGATCCGTTTAGTGCCAGTTATGCGACGAACCAGACGACAGCGAAGAAAACAACGTTGGCGGTAGGAGAGCTCAATTCCTATTCTGTAAGTTATATTGACCCGGTGAAATATGCCAGTAATAAAGATATGAGTACGGCGAGAGAGCAATTCCATTTTGATTCGTTGATGGGGGGAGCCTTGTATAATTTCGGGGTAACCATTGCCAACTTCAAAGATCCGGTAGCTCTTCCAGGGACCTCACCCTATACGGCCACGCCGGTTAGCCGATTGACGAATGTGGTGAAGTATGTACCGGTTGGCGAGTATTCCATCGCCTTGAAGACCGATAAATCCCTTTGGTATGTCCGGGATGCGGATGTTCAGAAGATCAACGGGCCTACAGGAGAAATAAACAATGTGAAGGACATTGTCACTGCTCCCTTGCAATTCCAAAGTAAGCGATTCAGCCAGGAAGTGTACTCTTCGGGTTCTACCACATCGTTTATGTGGCGTGCTCTTTCCTATCAGCTGCCGATGTGGATTCTCAAAGACAATGGTGATCTGTGGGCCAATGCATTCAGCATGAACTCGGGCGAGGTGAAAATCCCCGTAACCGGAGTCCAGTCATTGGTGCAAGGCGGATACAGTATGTATGCACAGACAGATACAGGCGATGTGTATGATGTATCTTATATCTACAGCTACAGCAATCCAACCAATAACTACAAGTCAGTCAAAATTACTGGGCTGGATACGGTGCAGGTTGTGCTGGAGACGCCTATCCTTACACAGACGCTGGACAAATTCAATAATCATATTCTCTCGGTAGATTACGGTTCCTCTGCAGATATTACAACGCGAGAATACTCTGTGGATGGGGGGACCACCTGGCTCCTGTACACGGCCCCAGTAACGCTAACCGGACAAACAACGGTATCTTTCAGAGCAAGATCGGGAGCAGCCGGAGGCATTTATAGTACTTTACTGGAGTCTACGATTGTAAATGACCCGATCATTATTGCTGCAGGCTATCCGAGAATCGTAGATGCAGGGAATGGAAATGTTTCCGTTGAAAGTGGGACAACCCATCCGGATGTAAACGTTGAGATCCGAATTGATGGAGGCAGTTGGCAGACCTACACCGGTCCGGTGGTAGTACCTGCCGGAGGACACTCGGTGGAGACGCGGGTAACCAATCTGACAGGTGATGTTCTCGGGTCAGACTCCAAAGCGGTGAATGGTCCAACGCCAGCGCCTACAGCCACGCCCATACCGACTGTAGCACCTACTGCTACACCGGCACCAACCGTAGCGCCTACTGCAACGCCAGTACCCACTGTAGCGCCAACGGCCATGCCAATACCAACAGTAACACCAACGGCCACATCTGTGCCGACAGTAACCCCTACGGCCACATCTGTGCCGACAGTAACCCCTACGGCCACACCACAGCCGACGATTGATCCAGGCTGGGGCAGTCCAATTGGGTCTGAGGATATTTCCTTTACAGTCCTGGGCGGCGGGTTCAGTTCACAATTCAACGGATTATTGCTCGATACCGTGACCATCGGTACGACCAACCAGTATCAGGTTATTAATAGCGTCACGAATTCTGTGATTGAGGATTCTCGCGGCACCGGGGCAGGATGGAACTATTCACTCCGAATCACCGATTTTGTCAGTGATCCCGTGATTGATAACAGTCTGGGAACAAGCAATCTGGTGGTGAAGATGCCTTCAACCGCCCTCAGCGTGGACGTTACTGATACCACAACCCTGGTAGGACAAGATATGAAGCTCAGTCTTAACGGAACGTATGTCTTTAATAGCGAGCCGGTTGTACTTGCCAAAGCTGAAGCGTTTCAGGGTATGGGACAATATCAGCTGCCGATGAGCTACATGCTCCGGATTCCGGACAAAGTGGAGGTAGTGTCGGCAGGCAGCGGAAGTGCCTACCAAGCCGGAGCGAAGACCGGCCTTCGTGTGGGAACCTACCGGTCACAGTTCACATTTACGCTGGCTTCAGGAATCTAGGACATCCATATGAACTGATCGTCTTCTATTTTGGACGGTCAGTTTTTTTGTTTAATGAATTATAACGAAGGAAGCGTGGAGCCGGTTGCTGAATCGACTTAACATGCTATAATCATATCAAACCTGTGATATCATCCTGCGATCCTCAAGTATATATAGAATGATTGGGGTATATACTTTACCAAGTCTAGCCTGGGAGGAATTCTGATGGATGAGAAGAAGGAGGATGGACAGATGATCGATCATAAACAAGAGGGTAAACAACCAGTAGCCTCCGATGCTGAGGTTCTGAAGCTTGCCAAAAAGGGCATGAAGAAGTATAGAAAAACCTTGGATAAGTTGGCTAAGAACTGATGTATATCCAACTTACGCCTCGACAGATTATCGAAATTCATGATGCAGAACTGGCCGAATCGAACGGATTGGCCGGAATCAGAGAACCGGGATACCTTGACTTCATATCCGAGAAGCCATTTAGTGTGGTCTTCGGTGAGGAGCAGTATCCCGGTTTGTTTTTGAAGGCTGCGGTTTTGATGGACGGTTTAATTTCATCCCATTGCTTCTATGATGCCAATAAAAGGACGGGAGTCCTGGTGACGTATGTCTTTCTCGGGATGAATGGAGTTGAACTGGATGCAGACCCCGAGGAACTCTTTAACGTTGCAATCCAGGTGGCAACCAAAAAAATAGCTATACATCCCTTAGCAGCATGGTTAGAACAGAACTCATACAAGAATGGATAAATCCATACTTTTTGCATACGTTTGTCTTGAATAAATGCTGTATGCTTGTTCTGTAGGAGAATGAAGGATGAGATATGAATAGCATCACGACACAAGCGCCGTTGAGGGGCTTTTTATTTTGCCTTTTTCAGTGTTAAGGTGCGGCGGGGGAGAGGAGGGAGGGGGACATAAAACTAGATAATTAGGATAAATTTGGGTTTACATAATGAAATCATTATGTTAGTGTAAAAGAAACTCAAAATGTAGGATGTGAATCTCAATGGTTGCTAAAAAAATGGGCAGACCGCCTTCTGTCAATCCAAAAAGTGAACAACTATCTGTAAAGATGGACAAAACTACTGAGACGATATTGGACAACTATTGCCTTAAACATAATGTCAAAAGGCCTGCAGCCGTGCGTGAAGCAATCTCCCGACTCAACGAAGAGGAAACACGGTATTTTTGGAGTCCGGAGTGGAGGCAATTGCTTGAAGAAAACGAGACCATTTTATTAAAAGGGACAGAGGATCTACAGCAAACCCTTAGCTTGCTTCTTTCGTTGATACGGAGTATGAAAACAAAAACAGGGAGTGAAGATGAATGAGATCCATTCGGTTAAGATTTAGCAGTGCGATTCTAACCATGGTTATGTTGTTAGGTTTGGTGGCGAGTGTCGCCTCTGCAGCCCAAGTCACGGTTTCGGTACAGGTCAATGGAACAGCGCTCAGATTCCCGGACGCGAAGCCGTACTATGAGAATAACCGGGTCATGATACCGATCCGGTTCGTCAGTGAAGCGTTGGGAGCGAAGGTGGGCTATAGCCTCGATAGATCCGTAACCATTGAGTTAGGTCCGAAGAAAATCCTGATGAAGATCAACAGCGATACTGTTACGGTTGATTCGGTCATTCAGAAGCTTGATGTACCTGCGCGTCTGCAGCAGAACCGTACCTATGTACCCTTGCGGTTTGTGTCGGAGGCCCTCGGTGCTGAGGTGGGTTGGAATCAAGAAAAACGTCTGGTGACGATTACGACAGGAGCATCTGCAACACCGGTAGCGAGTCCTTCCCCTACGGCGACGCCTGCTGTTGGTGGGAATAACATGTTTAAAGTCGGTTTTGAGTGGCCTCGTGAGACTCAACTGGGCAAGGCTCTGTTTGTCGATAATATGCGAGTATCTGGCGGTAAACTAAGTTTTACTTTGCCTAAAGAAGCTAGTGGTGACTATGACGGTCCTGTTGGGGGTAAATCATATAAGCTTGAGCCAGGTAAATCATACTCATTTCCTATCGGTAAGAATGCAGGTCTAATCTCGCTATCCAAGGCTGAAACGTCTGGTGATAGTTGGGAAGGATACGCCATAGCTTTAGATACAAAATACAATGAGGATATGGCCCTGCTCTTTGGGGCAATTACAAATGATGTAGTAGTCTTTGGGAAGGGGAATAGTGGAGCAACTTTGACTGAAGTTATTCAGAAGGCCAAGTCTCTAAAGTAAGATGAAACTTAAGGGTGAATATCGGTGATCATATGTGCTTAATATAACTTTTTACAAGAGTCTGATTCGCTTAATGCGGCAGGCTCTTTTTTTTGGAATAGTATCCGAATGGAGGGAGAATTATGAGGAAACAAAAGCTAGGAAAAGCTTTTCTATTAATAATTGCTGTAATATTGCAACTGGTCCCGGTGGCTGCTGCAGCGGGAACACCGATGTTGTATCCATATACTCCGTCATGGGAATATGGCCTGGAGGGAGAAAATTTCAATGGTTTTGTCCCTGCATTAGAAAGACAAGTGGAAAATAACCCGTGGCAGCTGTACCAATGGGCTGGATTGTTCACATTCGCAGATGGGCAGACAAGAATAGTCCCTAATTACGATGTCTTTAATGTAAAGAAAACTCCTGTCGATGAGAATTTTAGTAAGGAGAATGGCTTTGGATTGGTTTTTAAAAGTGAAGCAGCTCTTGGTGATTTGTTTGACTCTATTTGGTCGGGTCAACCGATTGAAACTAAACAGCGGAAATATTTCAGTGATCGGTTTGTTCAAACTGCTAAAGATCCCATTTTTAAATCAGGACACGAATACTACTATATTCTCAGGAATGCCTTTCCGTTCCTCCGCACATCCGGCATTGTCCCGCGCATGGGGATAAAGTTCAACAGCACCCAAAAGATCAGTTCTGACTCCTACCGAGCGCTCTATGATGTTTCTCCTTGGCCTAAATTAACAGTATCCCAGGGAAACGCATTGAATGTTGCATTTTCCTCCTATGGTTATTCCGAACGGGACATTCGGGTCATTGTAGCACCTAAGGGGGCATTTCCGGACTTATCCAAAGTGGTTAGTCTGACAGACGGTAAACTAATCCACACCACTGAACCGAGCTATGACGGCAATGTAAGCGTGAATGCAAAGGATATCTCCAAAGTCCTTGGTAAAGATGTAGATATCATCGTGGATGATGGTTATGGCCGGACAGCGATTAAGAGTATTACGCTCCCAGATGAGCAAGCACTAGACTTCGTGCCTACGAAGCTGACGCTCACGGACGGCGGACAGCTCTGGGTGAAGTTCCGGTATGACGGTGATGATATCATGGCTTCCGATTATGTGAATACACGAGGAATGCCAATGAATGCTGCAGTCAAGATTGGCGGTGTGCTTACCGCAGAGTTTTCGCTGGCCTCGATGTACAGCTCACTTCCAGCGACGATAACGAATGGCCAAGAATTCAATTACATGCTTGGCAAAGTCGAGATTGGTGATGATCCGGGGAAGTACTATATCAAAGTGGACGCTACGATTAACAATCCGGTCCATCAGGATCGAGCGCTGGAGTCACCGGCGGTGGCTTACAATAACAATATGCTACACGGAGAATGGATGATTGAACGTGTGGCTCCGAAAGCTGATTTGATTGCAGTATCGATCACGGCTTCGCCAGATTCCATTACCAAGGGTGGTCAGTCCAGCATTACCGGAAAGGTCAAGAATGACAGCGCAGCTGGGCAGAATGATGTGCTTATTCGTTTGTATGATAACGCCAGCAAAATCTATGAGACGCGAAAATCTTTTGCTGCAGGTCAGACGCTAACCGTAGGGCCTTTTAATTGGACAGGAAACTCGACAGGGGTCCACAACCTTACGCTCTCTGTAGATCCCGAGAAAGAGAAGATGGATCAGAATCGGAGCAATAATATTGTCACGACAGGCTGCAGTGTTGTTTCAGGAGCTTCAGGAGGTGGGAGCGAATGTAATCAGCCTGAGGCTGCGGGTGAATGGTCAGTGTCCTATCCAGTAATTACTGGTTATCCAACAAAGTATTACACTTCTAGCTATACAACGGCAGATGGTAAGACTCACTATTTCACTGACTATTACACAGACTACGGTGACCCTAACTGGAACAATACTCCTGTAACGTACCAGGAGAATTTGAAGATCTCTGCCGAAGTAAGCACCAAGCAAGGAATAGAGACAGATCTCAATCACCCCAAAGAGACGGATAAGGAGAGCCGTGGTTCCTGGGAGATTATTCCCTACGCCAAGAAAAGCGGAAAGGATGCCAATGCAATTACTAGAGCCGGTTACGGTATTGAGCTAAAAGTAAATACAACCTATACCACGAATTGGGAGAACAAAATCCCTGCTGGTCTGGAAGGGACGGCATATCCGTTAGGGGGAACCTACTATGGTCCCGATGCAGTGTACGCTACCTTCTATGATCCAAACTGGAAGTACGAACGCCAAGTCAAACTGGAGCAGACCGGTGGGGACAGCAATAATGCCACCTGGGAGTTACCATTGACCAAGATTACCTCCGACTCGGGCAAAGTCTATCAGAGCCGGAAATACATGACCTCTGTGAATGCTACAGATGGCTATTACCGGATCAAGATTTCAACCGATCCTGCAGGCATGAATGGCTTGGTGACATGTATTACGAAGAAAGTAGAGATCTACGGCAGTATGTATGATGATGTGCAGAATGTAAGACGGACAAACTAAATAGTAAATAGCTAACCCCATCGTTCTCGGTGGGGTTTTACTTGTGAGCACCGAGAGGGCTCGCTGAAGGAGGAAATCATGAAATCTAACTTATGTACACTGCTGGAGGCCATCGTTATCTGTGGCTTGCAGCTGTTATTCCCGGATCTAGGAGTATAAAGTGATGGCCATAGTAAATATGTTGCTGATAATGAGTCTAATCATACTTTGCTGCTGGTTTAGTTACACTGATATTAAAGAGCGGCGGATTTCAAATAAGCTGACTTATCCTGCGATTATAGTTTTGCTTGTGTTCAGGATCGCGTGTAGTCCGGAATATTTATGGGGACTGATCCCAGGCGCAGTGTTATTTCTGATCTTCATGATCATCCCCCGTTCCCTGGGGGCCGGTGATGTGAAAATGGTTGCACTGCTTGGAGTATGTATCGGCCTGGAACGAGCGGTGGTAGCTCTGTTGTTGATGTGCATATTCGTATTTCTGTACCAGGGAGGAAGAAAGCTGCTGTCTATGGGGGGGCCGACTTCCGTGCCGCTTGCACCGTTTCTAACTTTAGGGCTGCTAGGGATTGTTATCGAATTATGACTATGAATTGTCGATTTACAGATTGTTACAATCATGTTAATGTGAAACTACAATGATCGGAAGCACCGGCGTGTAGTCCGAAAGAATCGGAAAAAATTCCCTGTTAGCTTAGGCTGGCAGGGCGTTTTTTCATTTTTTTGTGCTTGTCACTTGTTCTACGATCGTGGAGATTTTACGTTTGTGCTTCCTTTACCTTTACCTAAGCGTGCGTTCATCAAAATAAAAGAAACAATATGAATATGATTCTATTGAAGAAATAGTATTCTGAGAAGTGCTATTCATTGAGAGTTATGTGTTTATTAAAAATGTTGCTATTGCGACTATAGGAGGTGCACAAAATATGAATATTTTGATGATGTTATTCTTAAAAAGATAAATTTTGTATTCTGAGTTCATACCAGTTGTCAACCTAGAGTGGTTCTTATCAATAAGCATTTTTATGTAATCAATTCTTTCGTGATTTTCAGTTTTTGAAAGTATATTATTATATTCAATCTCAAGACAATTCAATTCATCTAATATTTGATCATCAGTTAAACTTGGTACTCGTCTTGAAAAATGACTTATTTTGTGCTCCAATTCATCTAAGCTTAAATAAGAATGTTTGTATTGAAAAGCTTTTTCGATGTGATTAAAAGTTGAAATAAGTAGCGATAAACCAAACAAGCCTACTGATGCTATTACTGCAGCAACATTAACTATTAGAGTGGAGCGCTTTGTAACATCTAATACTAAAGCCCAGATAGAAAAGCTAAGGACAAAAAAAGTGTAATATGCAATGATTGTTGTTGAAAGATTTGCATTCTTTTTCATTCTAGCCTCAGATTCCATACGACTTTTTTTTGTAATCCATAATTTATCTTTAAGTGACTCAATTTCATTTGAAAAGTCTATTTTAACCAACTCCTGATCTTATGAAATCTCTTGCACATCCTTTTCAAGTTCTCTAACAGAATCATACATTTTTTTTCTAAAGAGCAAATGTATTTCTTCCTCAGACATGTTTTCTAATTCATCATTTTTGTATCCAAAAATACTATGTAAAGTTTTAATTTTATGATACAAGTCGAAGTTCTCATGATTAGGAATATAGTCTGACTTCCCCTTTTTTTTTGTTATCTCGTGGTATGCTCTAACAAATTTTTTTATCCTTAATTTTAATTCTTTCTTTACTCCTGCATCATCACATATCTTATTTACTAGCCAGTCTAGGTGATAAAGTATTGAAATATCATCAAGTTTGGAGTAGAAGAATAACCAACCATATCGTTTTTTTTCAATAATAAATCCTGTAATCCTTAAATTTAGGTTCCAAACTAGTACCTCACTTTTCTTATCAACTTTATAGGTACTAATTATCTTAATAAGAGAATCCTCAAGTTTTCTTAAATTTTTCTCTTTGACTGTTAGTCCTAGTAGACCTTCCTTTATTTCGGTATATTTATATCCTAAATAATCGAATCCTTTAGTTAAAGAACCATGGTCTTTTTTCTCATTTATCTCCAAACTCAGTTTATTACAGAGCTCATTATGTATTGAATATTGAATGCGCTTATGATTATTAGATTTACAAAGAATTAGAATATCGTCAACATATCTAAAATATGCAATATTTTTAAATCGTGAAAATTTATTATCGAAATCATTCAAAAAAATGTTTGCTAAAATATTCGAAATAGAAATACCTTGGGGGACTCCTTTTTTGCTCATTGTATATTTTTTTGATGTTGAAGCTACAGTAGGATTTTCAATAGCGTTTTGGATTAGTTCGAGAATTCTTTTATCCTTAATAACTTTTTTGATTTTTTTCATTAAAATTTGGTGATCTATTGCGTCATAAAAGCTTTTAATATCAATCTTTATGAAGTAATCGAATTGTTTAGAGTCTATTTCAGCTTTTATTTGTTGCATGGTAATAGTAGATGTTTTTGTATCCAGAATCATTGAGAAGCTTTCGGTGAGTATTTCATTAAGGGCAGAAAGAGTGACTTTATCTCTTATTGTAGGAATTGAAATAATACGTGGAAATTTACCTTTTCCCTTCGAGATTAACTTCTCTTTATAGGGGGTGAATTTATAATTTCCTATTTGAGTCTTTCGGGAGATAATCTCGATGTGTTTATCAACATCAAAATTCTTTAAACTAATTTTATCATGACCTGGATTCGCTTTATGTCTTATTTTTAAAGTGAAAATGGAATTTAGATTATCTATTGATAATTTTTCTGAATATAGTGGATTGTATTTCATTATTCAGTCTCGTTTCCTTTGTAATTATGGAGGTGAGTCCCTGAAGGATAAGGATAATTACCTGCAAGAAGCAGGTCACTGTGTAGGTAAATACCTTCGTTTAGGCACACTCCCGAAGGAGTCCACATAGAAAGTTTTCTATATGCAAAGTCAGGGACTCGATTTATTCTCTCATAAATGTTATAAGTTGTCACCTGCTATATTGGACACCATGGATGATGATGCCTAGGATGGATTTATTTAAGGCTGGGCAATATGATAAGGAAAAATGAGGGAGAAGCCCATTTGAAATACGATTCTTGGGATAACTATATGGATGGAGATAAAGTAATCAAGAAGGTTTATAAAGCTGAGAAACGAATTTTAGCTGAGCAGCAGAGGAAGTGAATATATGAACACTGTTTACAAAATCCTGGAGAGCGATACAGACTTCATGATTGCGGCCATGTCACAAGCGCCAGTATCTGTCTGGCACCAATACAATGATTATGCAGAAGGGCGACTCCATGATTATGGTGGAATAGTGGAAGGGTATCATTCGGGTATGGTTAAGATAGAGGGAAACTGTTTTAGACGAGATCGATTTGAATTTAGAGCGTATATAAAATAACCCGCCGGCTTATGCCTGACGGGTTTGTTTAGTAAATCAATTTTCGCATCTCAAATCTCCAAAAGAATCCATGATATAGCCAGGTAAACTGAAGATCTCATAAAACAGTTATTGTGATCTATTTGTTTTTCGCCTGGAACAATTCGGAAAACGTCTTTCTTGTTGGCATGGTCATTCTACACTTTGATAATATCAAACAAGTGAATTGTTTTTTCAATACCAGTAAAACTACTGTTTTCATCCGCTTAAGATTTAAGCCTTATTACAAGATGCGGAAGTTGTCTCATACAATTACATTTTTCTAGATATTTTATAAACGATCAATTGATTAAGCGATATTCCTTCCCTATTGGATTCCTTAAGTAAGTCTCTATGCAATGTTCTCGGCATCCTCAATGCGAATTTTCCACTGGGTAAATCCTCATCGGGTTCAGGAATCATTGTTCCGTTCTCAAGCATAACCTCTAAAAAATCACGTTTTAACTCTTCAAGCTCTGTAATTGCTTCAACTGCAGTTATTCCGTCAGTATGACATCCTTCTAATTCTTCAATCCAAGCCCAATAATAACTTTCAGTAGGTGAATCGACTCTTTTCACATTCGTTGTGTAGGGTAAGTTCAAGTAATAATTGATATCTTTCTCTGATGTAGCACTGATTTCTTCTAAAGATTTTTGGTCTAGATTAATAAATGTCGGAAGTTTCGCAATATTTTCTTCTCCTCCTATGTTATCTACTTGAGATTTTAGATAAGGAGAGATAGTCATACTTTTTCCTGAACCAGTATTTCCAACAAAAATACTTTTAGAATGTTGCTCATTATTATTGTTTATTTTTAAATCATTGTAGTTATCCATATGTATCTCTTCAAAAAGTTTTAATTTCTTTTCATCTTTCTTAGTCAATTAGATATCACTCCTTGAATTGGTTTATTACCAACCCACTTATTTGTAGTATGTTGCTCTATCCCACCAGGGGTTATGTAGAGAGATGAAAGGGGATATTACTCCCCCACCACTCTTTCTAAAATCTTAATTATGTACGAAATCTTTAAAGGGTTTGCATCTTTTAATGCAATATGTTCACCCGTAATGCTATTGGTAAATATACGGTGAGACCCTTTGCCGTTTCTCATAAGCGGCCATCCATACGCTTCACAAACCTTTTGCGCCTCTTTGTAACTGACGCTGTGTGGCTGTTTCCTCATTTTCACCACTATTCCTTTGATTCTGTTGGATACCACATGTCCCCGACTCCTTCACTTGAAAATAACCTACAAATAAATGATATCATATACGATATCACAATTCAATGTAATGATATTATATACGATATCATATTTCATTGTAGTGTCTGTCCGATGTTAGATATTCAGGAACAATACATTATTCACTGTTGCTAAGAATTATATACCAGGCATATAATACAAACGAATGTTCTTATTTTATTGGAGGCGATCACACGAAAATGAGTATCGGCCAAACCATCGAAATTATATACCTGGACAAAGCAGGGAAGATCACGCAGCGAGAGGTTGAGATTCTCGGCATCCGTGACGGCCGTATCCGGGCTACATGCCTGACTACCGGCGCACTGCGGGTGTTTTTGGCTGCCAACATCCTCTCGTGGAGACCAGTGTCGGAAAAGCGCCATGTTGGATGATACAGCGCGAAAGCTGCTTCGAGTCATGTTCCAATTCAAAGGACACTTTCGTCGGATGCCAACGCTATCAGAATTGAAACGGCTGAGTGGCCGCAGACCGGCAGCAATCAAAGTAGGCATGCTACAACTGGTCGAACAGTATTACATTCAGTGGGACGATAAACGGCCTGTTGAGACCGCTGTTGTGATCGAGGCATGGGAAAGGGACGTCCCGTTTAAAAATCTTGTCGGGGCAGGCCCACACAAATCACAGCAAGCGCCATTGACAGGGAGTATAGATTACTGGACCGATTACTAGGAGGGCAGACATCATGGCAAAAAAATTGGAGAGTGTGTGGGAAGGCAGTCGGTTTATGTTGCCAGAGCATGTGCAGCAGCTTAGGCAAGAAATACAGGAGCAGGGCCGACGCAGCAGACCCGTGATTGATCCTGTGAATGGGAGCTAATTGACCAGGCGCTCGGGTATCGGGTACTCCTTAGTGAAGCAGGAGCAGATCACAATTGTATTGTTTGACCCTTACAAAGATCTAATGGTCCGCGGGGTTGTGGTGCAAGTAGATAGGCAGCTGCGACGAATCAAATTTCAGTCAGAAGTGGATTATAGCTGGATCAAGATCGACGATGTAATTCGTGTCATTACATAAATAAGGCCCCCCAGGATAAACCTCGCGGGTTATTTTATATTTGCTTCTTTAAAGGGAATGCGATCAACCTCATCACATGAACTAAATCCTCGTATGGTAAGTATACTATTCCTTCTCCATTTCGCAGTTTCACTTTTGCTCTGATTTGACAACTTTCCGGAGTTCCTACTACTACATCTCCATCTTTCGTATGTATACTCACAGGTTGTTCTTTTTCAATAGCAATCTTTAATTCTCTGAACATGACATCACTCACTTTCGACAAATATTTCAGGAAAACTTATCAAATCAATAATCCATAATAACTATTTCGGACTATTTTCCTGTATATTTATAGTAAGGGAAAATAAGTTAAAGTGTGAAAGTAAGGACAGATTCTTATTGCTTCACTGTTGTTAGGCAGTTCATTTGCTTTTGCTGCTAATTTTTGCATATCACTGAACTCAATATAGCTTACTAATTGTAACCTTTAGTAAATATCTAATGCATAAAGACACTTCATGGAGATACATATTGATCAGGTGGATTAAAATAAACAATTCCGTTTCATCAGATAGAGATTTGAATTTAGAATTACATAAAACAACCCATCCGTTAAAGTCGATGGGTTGTTTGCAAATTTTAATTCAAAGCGAAAGAGATTTTGAACACGATAATGAACACCTTTGATTAGGTATTCATTAAAATAAATTGAAGTTGGTTTTTAAAAGTAGGTTTCTTTTGTTTATTTCTACAATGCCTGAAATTGTTGAATTTTTAAATATACGAAGGTACTCTTGTTTCGCTTTGTCTGACCAAGAGTCGATAAATATTGGGTTATAAACTGCATTTTCACAGTAACTGGGGATCATATTATTTAGCATTTGTTTTATTTCTTCTGTATTCAAAGCTTGGATTTGTTGAGAAAAGGCATTGTAGATAGCAGTATCCTCTTTTAACCAACTTAAAAGAACAATAGTTTTTCCGTTTTGTGGGAATACATTTAAAGTTAAAAGGCTTACAATCGCTTTGTGATCATACAGACGATTCACAATGTCTCCATTTAAGTCGTATTCGAGATTAAAACCAGAACAGACAGCAAATTTCGATTCACCTTCTAGAGTGATACTTACCGTCTCGATTACGTTGTAATCTCCTTGTAACAATGCATTGTCGAAGATAATCTTCTCTCTAATATTATCAACTTCAGCTAGTTTATACCCTTCTTGGAGCGCTTGGTAATGCTCGTCGTTTAAAAGACTAGGCTTATCATCTATTAGATTAGTATGACTTTTACTAGCTTCAATTTTTCTTTGGTATTCATATGCGAAAGCTCTATAAGCAAATAAATAATTTTGTTGTTGAGTGCCCACATAATCACTATCTTCAATCGGTTGAAATAACATTTTATCATGATTACTACAAAATCCAGTTATAGTGGTTGCTTGGCTTCTGCCTACTTCTTTAAATCGATATCTGGGCTTATTTGATTCAGCAGTAAATCGAACCATGTATATTTTACCATCTCGACCAATTCGATTTAAAATTCTATTATTTTGAATAGTATGAGCTTTGATAATTTTTGCTGAGCATTCTTCGGCTTTAGGATGGATACAATGCTTTATCTTCGAATTGTTGAGCCTTCTTTCAATTCCTGAATCGACAGGGATATTTGTGTCTAAGATCTGTTGATCTTCTTTATTTCCATGACAAACTTTATACTTTTTTCCTGATCCACACGGACAAGGATCATTACGACGAATTTTATTCATAATTCTACGATGCCACCTAGTTCATAAGATTTTTTATTGCGAAATTAAGGTGGGGATTTTATATGGATGCGTAATTTTTTATAATTAGTCTTTAAATAACTCGTCGATTAAATTATCGATCCTTTCTTTCCGAGAAGCCGTATCCTCAGTATCAATTATGACCTCTTCATCTTTAAAAATAAGAGTGTCTCCGGCCTTAACCTCTGCAGGTAGTTCTGATCTAAGGACATCCTCAGTTTTTCCATCAAATTCAATGACAGCATACCCACCCTCGAAGCGATCAATAATTCCCTTCCTCATTTACTTGGCCCCCTTGGTAGTCGTGAATGAAATTGAATTCCCATCACTAATAGCTGTGATGGTCCCTTTTTGGTCAGTCCGCAGCACAGAAGCATTAGCATTTTTTAATCTGGCCAGAATACCGGAATCCGGATGACCATAATTATTCTTCCCTACACTGATAATAGCATAGGTTGGTTTTACAGCATCGATAAAGGCTTTGCTGGTTGAGCTATTGGAGCCATGATGGCCTACCTTTAGTACATCGGCTTTCAGACTTACTCCATCCGCAAGCATATCATTTTCAGATTTCAGTTCAGCATCTCCGGTGAATAAGAAGGACTTATTTTTATAAGTAACCTTTAGAACTGCGCTCCAATCGTTAAGATCATCACCATAGGTATTAACAGGCGCCAGAAACCTTGCTTCAACACCAGTCAAAGGAATTGATTCTCCTTTAGTTACTGCTTTAATAGTACGACCTTCATTCTTGACTGCGGTCAGAAAGTCTTTATAGGTTTCAGTAGTATGCGAAACTTTTGGAGCGTACACGGACTTCACTTCCACCGCCTTCATTACATCATCCAGCCCGCCGATGTGATCTGCATCGGGATGAGTGGCCACCATAGCATCGAGTGTTTTGACACCGAGAGCATTCAGGTATTTCACGAGGTTTTTACCTTGATCGTTGTTACCCCCATCGATGAGGACATATTGATTACTGGGTGTCCGGATTAAGGTAGAGTCACCTTGTCCAACGTCAAAATAATAGACCTGCAGCGTACCGACATTTTGTTTCTTCGGCACCAGCAAAGCCGGAGCTGGTGTAGCGGTCGGTTTGCTTGTCGGTTTAGCAGTTGGCTTTGTTGTAGCCTTTACGGTTGGTTTTTTAGTGGCAGCCGGTGCTGACTTAGTTCCACCACCATTGTGGAAATGGTACTCACCATCCTTAAGTCCCCATTTGGCGCAATTTGTTCTGCAATAATGCCCACCGTTGGAGTCGGTTCGTCCTGGATGAGCTTCTGCAATTACGGGAAGCAAAATCAGTAAAATCGACAAAATCACTGATAAAGCAATTCTTTTCTTCATAAAATCCCCCCAGAGTAGTTCTGGAAATAGTCTATCAGATAGAGGTAAAATTTTCTATTAAAATGCTCTACCATACATATGTATTGCTGAACTGCCTCTCGTTTATACAAGGACCGGACGGGAATAAATACAACGGGGTTCTTCTACCATTTTTTCTACCATCATGAGGAACTTTACAGAACATTTTAAAACTTTATAATGATAAATGCAGCATAGCTATATCATACAAAACCTTAAGGAATCTTGTGGAATAGCTTGGGGGCGCTCTTGTAATACGTGGGTTTACGATTCAACTCCCTTCTATAGTTTGCGTTGGGAAATCGCAATATATAAACACAGAAGGATTACTCTTGAGTTTTTAGAAATGCTCGAATATTTTTATTGTCAGCAAACAATATTCCTGTTAATGTAAATAATGGGTGATTGATTAGTGAAAGATAGACACTTTGATTTGTTTAAGCAACTTTATTATGATGAGATAGCTACTAGAGATCGTATCTGGAATATGATCATGGGATATTTAACAGCACTCCCATTATTAATTTCAGCATTTGTATATTTTGCAAGCAAAATAAAGGATATTGAAAACGATAATGCTAGAAACTGGGGTTATTTTTTAATAATTATAATTTTCATAGTATTAAGTATTTCCTTATATTACTTTGTTAGATCCCTTTTTGGTTATGAATATCATTTTCTTAATTCTCCACAGATAATAGAGGCACATACTCAATCTCAGATTGATTACTACGGTACTGCTTATAACGAATCCTACGTAAAACAAGCAACCTACGAAAATTATAGAGATTTTACTCACAATAATAAAATTTTAAACGAAAGAAGACAAAACTCGATTATTAGAGCCTTCAGATTACTATTTATTGTATTTGGCCTAAGTTCATTACTCTTTGTCATTTATATCGCATTCAGTAAAGAAGAGATTCAAAGAGTTGAAATATTAAATACATTACAGGAAAGGAGTGTTAATATGGGTGATAACAATAGTAATAATAATCAAACCCCGCCACCATCATCTCCGCCGCCGAGTATACTAAATGAAGGCAATTTCTCCGGTGGAAGTAAAAATGATTCAAAAAAAGAAAGCGGAAATAAAGACTAATATTATCATAGAATATCTTAACTACGGCCGTCCTTCGGGGCGGTCTTTGTTGTAGAGAGATATGAAAGAAAAATGAAGCGCCGCTTCTAAGGAGTGCGAGAAGCGCCAATTATATATATTTTGAGTTTACGGTCAGTTAACGCGAAGATAGAGGAGAGATTAGGCTAAATTAGGTTTATTACTTTTTAATTGCTGGATACTTGAAGGTAATGCCTTAATTTGAATCAGAAATACATTGAAAGGGAACCGAGATATTTCGTTGACCATATTCTGACCATACTTAGAACAGAACCTATCCCAAGTGATCGGAACTAAAATAGTAACTTCCTATATATAGCGTGAAAATCGGGACTAATCCGAACCAAGTATTTTAGGAACTGCATAAAGAGGGTATCACTTGACTGCACCAGAAATCCTTTATGGTTCACTCAAGGCTGTTTTTCAGGAGGAGAACAACAGCAGACGTTATTTAGTTAAGGGAACAAATGTGAAAAAATGTTAGAAGTGTGCTGTTCAAACACGAATACTAATGGTTTAAACAATATTGGTAATGAAAAAAAGAACCGCCTTTGAGGCGATTCCTTTTAATTAGTTCCATTTTCTATTGTCCATGTAGTTTTGTAAGACATGATCATATTCTTGGTCGGTTATCTTTTCAACCTTGGCGGAGTATCGATCTCGAATATTATCAGTCTTAGAGATACTCATTACAGCTTTTTGACCCTCCTCAATAGTTGTTATAACAAAGGGCTTGTTGTTTTCGTCGTACTCGAAAATCACCTGCGTCCCCTTTAATGCGTAAATATGATCAGTTTTCTCATCAATTTGTTTATAAAAAGCCTCCATCATCGAATCATGGATAGAAATGGTCCAACAAGATGTGCGGTATTTACCGGGACCGACAGAAGGATTCATTTTGAGAAGTACCTCTCCACCCACAATGGGACGCTTTCCCAAAACTGTATCTTCGAGAGCGAAAGAGGAGCCATGCCCAAGTCTACAAAGTTCACCATTAAAATTCCTTAACTCAGTTCGTGATTGAGTACTTATTGAAGTTAAATCTTTAGGTACTACTTTCCGCAAAAGTGTAGTGTCACTGGTGTGAGTTACTTTCCAATTTTCCACAATAAAACCTCCTAATCAAGTTGTATTTATATATTGTGATTTTTTTCGCTAATTATTCATTTATTTTGCCCCCCCAGGGTCAAATGAGATAAAAAGTATTAGGAACCGTAGAGGGAACCCTTATTTGGTGCATACCGAAATTTTTGAAATTAGGAAGAAAAATAGAGTTTCTGTGGAAAATATGACGAAGTCTTAGCTATACCTAAAAAGGAGTTGTGGGGAATGAAATTACCTGAAGGGAATGTAGTTAAAACAATTTGGATCGATGGGGGGGAAATAGAATTTTGTGATGATTATGTAGCTCGTACACCTGAAGATATTGAAAAGGTAACGCGCGAGTTCTATCAAGCAGGCTGGAGGATTGTTCTCAAGCTTCGCGAGCAAGGTGTTGATATATGAAATTCATTTAATGTCTACCGATGGCATGCTTAACTCGTAGCGAGTCTGCCTGACACCCGCCATCCTGGACGGGTGTTTCGACAGACCCTCTGAGCTATCTACAGCTAGTTACAGAGGGAATCTATATGCCTTTAATTCTAGCTTCAAGTCCGGCATACCCCGGCCAGCCTTCAATTGTCTTAGCATCAAGAAGCCGCTGATATCTCATAGGGCAATATTTTTCCCATTGCATTACTTCGATTTGGTGCTGCGCATTCAGCGGTGTAATGCTGTTATTTTCTAATTGCAGACCGACTAAACATTCATCAAGATCAACAACCAAACGGCCGGATAAGTAGCCGTCAATCATATTTGCTGTTTCCCTCATGTGCTGTGACAAATCCACTGTGCGGCCTCCTTTAGTATGTCCGTCCAATACGCTCCGTTCTGCGCTTGATTGCAAGCACCGGCGCTCCATAGGGAAGATCATCTCGATCCCGGCGTTCAATGTCCTCGTCGTACCGATAGACTTGGTGTAAGTTGGGGACGCTCGTAATTTGACGCATGAGGATGATGTTCAATAAAGTTGTCTAAGAACTGCTGCAGCTGCATAGTTTCCACTTTCATTAAGTCATGCCTCCGTGACCATATTTTTATCAGAACTGATCTGAATTAATCGGAATCGAAACACGGGACTTTTTATTATAATGCGGTTATCCTCAATAATCGGAACTGAACATTTAGGAACTGCATAAATAGGTTATCACTTGAATGCACCAGATATCCTTTGTGGTTAACTCAACGCCTGTTTTTGAAGTGGATATTAGCCGGAAACTTTAGAGTAGTAAAGTAATGGAATAGAACAATTATGAAACTGTAAAGTAAGCCAAGAGATCACCTTGCAAGGCTGGAGAGCAATGAGGCTGCGTTATTGTAGGGATGAATGGTGGCGTGGCTACATTGAGAAGTGGTTTGCGACATTTCAAAAATAGCCTGATCGTAATACATTTACCCTGTTTCACCTAATATATCATGTTAAAATGAGTCAACAAGATATGATTAGAGGGGGCTGCGATTATGAAAATGCTGTGTCCGCATTGTGGTACAAGTTTTAAAGTTCAAGAAAGTGAGACCGTACATCATGAAAAAGCAAAAGAATATCAAGAGTATGAAGAGACGGTCGCTGGCTATGAAATAGAAAGTTTCGTATGTCCAGAGTGTAGCGATATGATTGTTATTCTGCGGTATGGAAGGTTAGTACCACTCGGGGCGCATTCTTACCATATGATCAAGCAAGAAATATTAACTGAAAAAACCATTTTTCCAAAAACTGCTGATATGGACTTATCGGATTATGTTCCAGAAAAGTATAGAAAGGATTACAGAGAGGCGGGCCTTATTCTTCCCATAAGTCCTAAAGCAAGTGCTGCAATTTGTAGAAGGATGCTTCAACAAATCTTGCGAGATGAATTCCAGATTCAGAAAAAAGATTTATATCAAGAAATTGAGGAGTTCATTCAGCGTCAGGGCGTGCCTTCATACATAGCAGATTCTGTCGATGCTGTAAGAAACATTGGCAACTTTGCTGCACATCCTTTAAAGAGCAAACAAACTGGTGAGATAATGGATGTAGAAGATGGGGAAGCTGAATGGTTACTTAATGTATTAGATGCTTTATTCGATTACACATTCGTTCAACCTATCAAGCTCCAAGAACGTCAGGATAGCTTAAACACAAAGTTGAGAGAACTTGGAAAAGGAGAAATGCTTAAACAATAAGCCCCATAGGAGCGCTGCGCATGGCGAAAACTGTGAGTAAAGCGCATCGACAAAAGTACCTGTCCGAGACAGGGCGAGCAACAACCTAGGCCGCAACATGAAGTGAATCCTGCCGCGTCGTCAAAAAAGGCCCTGAAAAGGGGCAGAGAGGATGCCGAGTCTCGGGCATATAGACGAAGGCCAAGGAAGCTGTATCGAACTTGGAACAACAGTGAAGAATCCTAAAGCGTAAAGGGAAAGGCATATTGTTAACAAACTATTTGTCCTAGAGTTAAACACATTTTTTCACATGAAATCAAGGGAAAGATAATTGTATTATATGTAATTTAACCTTTCCTCAAGTTCAGTTGGATAGAGGTGCTTGAACAGTCTTAGTATTTCAGGGTGAATTCCTTTGCAAAAAAAATAAACCCTGGATTTCTCCAGGATTTATTGGTCACATATTTGGTCACGAACTCTCTATAATCCAATTTATCTCATAGTCCCTAACCCCAATAAAATCAACGATTCGCGAACTGAATTTAGGGCATTTATCCCTTTCCTCTATATCAGTTGGATAGAGCTGTCAGCTCCCTGTAATAAAGCGCAATTCCATCAGATTTAATATATCTGACTGGAGTTGCGCTGTTTTGTTATTACAGGATTTGCAATAATGATTTCAATACAATATCAGTACGTCTTTAATAAACATGTAAAAACAGTTACACGGATATTACGGAGCGGCGGATTTCCAATATGCTTGCGATTATAGTTTTGCATGCGTTAAGGATCGTGTGTAGTCCGGACTATTTATGGGGGCTGATCCCAGGTGCAGTGTTTTTCTTGATCTTTATGATCAGCCCCCGGTCCTTGGGAGCTGGTGATGTGAAGAGGGTTGCACTGCTTGGATTATGTATCGGCCTAGAACGAGTGGTGGTAGTTCTGTTGGTGATGTGCATTTTTGTTTTTCTGTATCAGGGAGGAAGAAAGCTGCTTTCAATGGATGCTCAACCCACTGTGCCGCTCGCACCATTTCTTACTTTAGGTCTGCTAGGGATCGTTGTCGGTTTATGACTTTGAATTGTCGATTTACAGATTGTTACAATCATGTTAATGTGAAACTACACTGATCGGAAGCACCGGCGTGAGTCTGAAAGAATCGGCACAATCGCCCTGTTAGCTTAGGCTGATAGGGTGATTTTTTAGTGAGGTAATTCCTCTAAATCCGAGTAAGAGTAAAGAGTTATTGTTGGGGGGAAGAGGTATGAAAAGAATAATTCCTTCTATATTTATATTTGTAGTGATACAAAGCTTTATTATTTTTATTTTGGCCTTTTTTAACCCAAAACCTTTTGTAGAAGGTTTTCCTTTTGCAAATTGGGGAGTATATATTCCAGCCTTGTCTCTAGTCCTTACAATTATTTTCCTTATAACAATGAGAAAAAGAATTTTAATTATATTGCTTATTTTGATACCTATTCTTTCATTTTATTTGTTTTCAATTGTAGAGCCTTATTTTATCAACTTGGATCAACGAAAAAGCAATTACGAATCCTCTCTTTATAATAAACAATCAGGCCAGTCTAGCGTCCAATACTTTGTCTCTACATCTCATCCCAATGATCGCAATGTAGAAAACAAGTTAATTATAACTATAAATGATGAGATTCCGAAAGATTTTGTGTTAAGCCGGTTACAGACTGATAACGATGAACCTATTGTTTGGTTTGAGGTTCTTAAACCATCTCTTTTAATGGGGAGTTTATCTAGATTTGCATATTATGATATTAAAACAAACAAAATATCAAACTTTATTACGGAACAGCAAGTTTCGAAAGTTCTAAAAAAACATGGTGAAAAAGTGTATCATTTCGAAAGAAAAGAAAAAATTATAACAAGTGTATTTATAAATGATATTACGGGAGAGGTTAACATTTTAAATGTTATTAAGTCTGATGGGAAATTGATCATGAATTAATTTGAAAGATTTTGTCAAGCATTCACTGAGGCTTATGAAATTTTACCTCTTCATTTTGTATAAGGATTCATTATTCGTTTAACTTTTCAATAATGTAGAGTATTTTTTTCCTTTCATGATAGCGTAAAAAAATTTTTGGTTTCAGTTTTATGCTGGATCGAGATTTGGAATCGGTGAAAATAACTATTGAAAATTAGTGGTTTATGATAGTTGCTTTTTAATTTTCTTTTTTTGGAAGACACCAACAAGTTATAAATCCTTACAGAACTCTCCGTGGCGGCTATTTCACGGAGAGTTTTTTTCTTATGTTGTGGGTCATAGATGCCAAATTTCTAGCGGTGTGTATCATCAATTCGTAACAAAAAATATAGGGTGTTTTGGTGAAAATATGTTTTAAACTCATTGCTGAATCTTAAAATAATGAATAGGAAATTTGATTAATATACATTAGTTACTTAACTGATTATTCTGACTTAAATTCGACACTTATTTACAATTGACCCTCTATTTTATTTTTTTAAAAAATGTATACTGATATCACTGAAATACAATAAGGAGGGATTTAACGGTATAAAAGGAAAAGAGCGAATTCTCAATATGATAAACAACAATAAAAATTTGAGAAGTGGGGATGCACTTGAAAAAAATTTTAAACGTAGCCTTATCATTGATGGTACTTATAAGTACTATACCTAATCTCGCGTTCGCAGAGACTTCTAGTTTTAGTGACTTGAATGGAATAGTAAATGCGACTTCTTTATCTACTAATTCTTATATTGTGAAGTTAAAAACGGAAGAGGACAAAATAGACTTAGAAAATGTTATGTTGGGAATTGAGAACATGACTGGTACTAAAAAAGTAAAAGAAGAATTTGAAAATTTACCATACCTCCTTCTTAATCTGACTTCCGCAGAAGTGAGCAACCTACAGGATAACTCAGTTGTTTCATTTATTGAACTTGATAAAGAAGTCCAATTAAGTGATAATGAACAATCTGTTGAAAAAGTTGCATCAACCTCCCCATTACATACTGACTCCAAAGATTTCTCTTCGAAATTAATTGAATTCACTAAAAGCGATTTAGATAAAGCTGACTTAATTGATAACACTGTTTCGAGTGTTACTTACAATACTTACTCGGTTCAACCAGAAACTGTAGACAATTTAGTATATGGAACTGATTTTTTTCCTGGGGACATATAAAATTAAAAGTTAATGAATTACATGACAGAGGTGTAAAAGGTGATGGAGTGAAGGTGGCTATTTTTGATACAGGTGTTGATATGTATCATAGTGACCTTGAACTTGCTGGTGGAGTTTCATTTATTGGAGATTCTTATGATGATGATAATGGACATGGTACTAAAATGGCAGGAATAATTCAGGCGAAAATAAATGATTCTGGTATTGGTGGCCTGGCACCAAATGTTGATTTATATGCTGTGAAAATGCTTGGTCAATCTGGAAAGGGTTCATATAGTAATGTTATACAAGCTATTGATTGGGCAATAGAAAACAATATAAAAATAATCAATATGAGCATTACGGGATTAGAATTTAGCAAATCAATGAAAGATGCTACTCAGAGAGCATGGGATGCTGGCATCCTTATTGTAGGGGCTTCAGGAAATACCAACAGCCCTAAGGTTTCGTATCCATCAGGTTATCAAACAGTAATGTCAGTTGGTGCGGTTACTTATAATATGCAAAAATCTGCGTTTTCAAATTATGGAGTTGGACTTGATATTTCAGCTCCAGGAGAAGGGATAATTACTACTGCTAGAGGAAATGAGTATGAGTCCGTTTCAGGGACCTCAGTTGCCGCGGCTTTTGTTTCTGGAGCAGCAGCCGAAGTTTGGTCTTCTCATCCCGATTGGGATGTTTTAAAGATAAGAAAAGCTTTGTTAGACTCGGCTGAAATTATTGGTGATAAAGAATTGTTTGGGTATGGAGTTGTAGATCCACTTTCCGCAATTGATGAGAATTTCATTCGAGATACTATCATTGATCCATCTGGATTGGAAGAAGGAGATGGTGACCCTGATGGGGAAGTAGAAATTTCAACTACTAATGTATCCGCCTCACCCTCCACAATAGAATTGGGTGAAACTTCCACAATCAGTTTTGACTACAAAGACAAGGCGCACAGAACAATTATTACAGTATATAGATACTTGGCCGGATATGATGATTATATCCAAATGGGAGATCCAATTTACATATATCAGGAACAGACTCAAGGACAGTGGGTTTTTGAACCTGAATATCTCGGAAGTTATAAAATTAATGTAGCGCCGAACGATAAAGACCATGATTTTAGTGGAAATACATACGTAACTGTAAATGAACCTGCTGCTTTGGCAAGTCCTTCTAATTTGACGGTTTCTTCAACAGACTCAACTATTACACTTAGTTGGGATAGTGTGCCAGGGGCTACTTCATACAAAGCTAAGGTTTACGGACAATCAGATATTATTTTACCAGCAGATAGAAAGTATATAACGTTTGATCAAAATTTAAGTCCAAATACTTTATATCGAGTAGGCGTTGCAGCTGTAAACTCAAAGGACCAGAGTGAGTACAGTATCAAAAGTATTTCTACTCTGAAAGAAACAGTTATTGTACTTGCTGGAATGGCTGGTTCAGCAGCATTTTATCAAGGTGATCAGATTTGGGAGCCAAGGCCAGCTCATCTTCATACAGATTTGGAACATATGAAAGTTGATTCGTATGGGGTGGCATTAGATAATAACACTATTTTTAAAAATAGTGAGTATCCAACGGGAGAACCTTTGCCGGGCTTCTACGGCTCATTAATTGATTATTTAAAACAAGATTATAACGTTATTCCTTTTGGTTATGATTTTCGGCAAGACAATCAAGTAGCAGCCCAAGGGTTGAAAACTCTTATAAATAGTTTAAATGTAAAGAAAGTCAATTTGGTTGGACATAGTATGGGTGGCTTAGTCGCCGCAAAATACATACAAAATGCCAATTCTGCAGGAGAAGATGATAAAGTAAAAAAATTCATTTCTATAGGAACTCCGTACCTCGGAGCTCCAAAGGCTTATGCTACTATGAATAGTGGATTCTTTTTGTCTAGTATGGACCATACTCCAATAATGGATAAAATTAAAGAAGGATTCCTTCATGAATTTTTAATGGAGCTTGCTAGAGATTCGACAGGTGTAAATGAACTACTTCCTTCTCGAAATTACTTTTTATCTAATCAATATTATATAAAGAAGAGATTAGATGTAGCTTATAATTTTACTCAAAAGTTCACCCCAATGATTAACTACTCGGATACAAAAGGTTTTCTTAGTTCAGATATAAATAAGGCGTTTTTCAATTCCTATATTTATAGTAAATCTGAGTCATTCCATAACCAACTTGACATTATCAGCACCTTAAACTCTATTCGAAATAAATTATATATTATCGCAGGGTATAACTTAGAAACACCAGGTGTTATCATTCCTCACTTTATAAAGGGGGCAAGTGGTTGGGAAAATTTCACGGATAATGATATGGATCCAGTTAATGGCGATAAAACAGTCCCCTTGTGGAGTGCTTCGGTGGCAGAAAATTTCCAAAGCAAAATGTATTATGCAATGCAGGTGGAACATTCGAAATTACCTGAGGACCCCAAGGTTCAAGCACAAATTTTGGATATCTTAAAAGGCGGAAATACTAATATATTGAGCAGATCAATTGCTAAGACAAAAACTTTGAAAATCAAGGTTGAGAATCCGATAACAAATACTACTGCAAGTAAGACAAGTTTGAGAAGCTCGAGTCTTCAAACTGAAAACTTAGATTATACAGTTAATAGTTTGATAGATCTAAATTTATATGATCTTAATGGTGCACATCTCGGGCCTAACTCTGATGGAACTATTGATGAACAGATAAACACTGGAGATTATTATGAAAGTGGCGGTTTGAGATATGCTTTGTTAAATAAGAGCGACTATCATGTGAAACTGTTAGGAACTGGAAGTGGTTCGATTACTTATACAGTTCAACAATTTGACGAAGCAGATACTAAGGAAAAAACATACCGCTTTGATGATGTTTCAATAACACCAACAATGATTATTAACTCTACTACAAATCCCGATCAAGGAATTGTATTGCACGTTGATGAAGATGGTAATGGCACAACAGACTATATAATTCAACCGTCAGTTATATTAAATGGTATCCAAAGTCAGGATGAAGCTCCTCCGGTAACAGTTATTTCTGATGATGGGGCACCTAATGAAGCTTGGAACAATACTAATGTTAATGTAACGCTTCAAGCTCATGATGATTTGAATGATATAATGAAAATTCAGTATAACTTTAATGATAACGATCCATTTGAAAAATATAATTCACCGATTACTTTAACAGAAGATGGAATATATATAATTAAAGCTTATTCTACTGATAATAATACAAACTCTTCTGACTTTGTTAGCAAAACAATTCGGATTGATAAAACGGCTCCTGAAAAGCCAGCCATAGAATACCATCCAATTGATTGGACGAATGAGAATGCATTCTTTACCATTGTAGATGGTATAGACTCCTTAAGTGGAACTAAAAAAAGTCAATATAAAATTGGAAACGGTGAATGGCTTGATTTTAATTCTGAAACTACTATTTCGGAGGAAGGTAGAATTTCTATTTCTGCCCGCTCGATCGATAACTCCGGCAATATAAGTGATGTCACTCAAGTAACAGTCTACATTGATAAGACTGCACCTAATGCACCGGAAATCGTACTTAGCCATCAGGATTGGTCCGCGGAAGATGTTTCTTTTTATATTGATAAGCCTGATGATTCACTTAGCGGTGTGAAGTATTTTCAATATCGTATTGGGACGACAGGATCATGGATGAAATTTGTTGGACCTGTTTTTATATCAAGTGAAGGGGAAACGCTTGTATACGCAAGAGCAGTAGATATGGCTGGAAACATAAGTAACGAGACTTATGCTGTTGTAAAGGTTGATAAATCAGGACCAACGATTCCCCAGATAAATGCTGATACTCTAGAATGGATCAATACAGATGTGAATTTCTCAATTGTTCCTGGAGTCGACCTGTTGAGCGGCGTCAGTAGGACAGAATATAAAATCGATAATGGTACATGGATTGAATATAAGGATATTCCACTTAAGCTAACTGAAGAAGGGATTTATCATGTATACGCCAGAACCATCGATAGAGTTGAAAACATCAGCAATGAAGCTTCAGCTATTATTAAAATCGATAAAACTCCACCTGGTAAAGGTGCCATTACTTTAAGCAATATACATTGGACACAAGATGATGTTAAAGCAACCATCACTGATGGAGTTGATTTATTAAGTGGCGTTAAAAAAAGCCAATATAAAATTAATCAGGGTGAATGGGTAGATTATACAGCTATTGTTACTTTGCATGAGGAAGGAATCAATACAGTTTACACTAGAACAATAGATTTGGCTGGAAACATAAGTGCTGAAGTACAAGCAAAGGTTTATATTGATAGAACACCTCCTAGTAAACCAACTGATTTGACAGTACTCCCTTTTTTGACAGGAAAAGGACTGAAGTCAGTTACCTTAACGTGGGGAGAATCAATAGATCCAATTGGTGTAATAAAAGAATACGAAATTTATATGGATTCAAAATTAATAGGATCAACTACTAGTTTGAATTTTACTATTAATAATCTAAATGCAGATTCACTATATAATTTTTATATAATAACTAAGGATGAGGCTGGTAATTCTTCAGAAAAAAGTAATGCTATTGATGTGTATACAAGACATACAATGATTCAAGCTTCAGGAAGTCAAAGCTTCCTTCTAAAGTCTGAGCAGAATGGTACTTTATCTGCTTGGGGTTCTAATGTTTATGGACAATTAGGTGATGGTACAAAATATACCAAGACTACTGCCATAGATGTACCTTTGATAAATGGTATTGCGTCTATTTCATCCGGAGAAGAGCATACCATTGCCGTAAAGAGTGACGGTAGCGTTGTAGCATGGGGAAATAACAATAACGGTCAACTGGGTGACGGAACTATCATTCAGCATAGTGTGCCAGTTGCAGTCAGTATCTTAAATGGAATTATTGAAGTAACAGCGGGATCGACCCAAAGCTTTGCACTGAAGGGCGACGGAACGGTCTGGGGATGGGGTCAAGGGTACGGCACTACTCCGGTGGCCATTAGTGGGCTGAGTGGAATTGCTGCAATTGCAGCCGGCGGAACGAAGAGTATGGCGCTGAAAAGTGACGGAACGGTCTGGACCTGGTCGAACGGAGTAACGCCAAGCCAGGTGGCAGGGGTGAGCGGCATCATCGCCATTGCGATGGGGGCCGGGCAATACCTGACCCTTAAAGGGAACGGAACAGTCTGGTCCTGGGGAAGTAATAGTTATGGTGAAGTGGGAGACGGAACCACCGTACAGCGGACCACTCCGGCGGCGATTAACGGGTTGAGCGGAATTACCGCGATCGCCGCTGGTAACATGCATAGTTTGGCACTGAAAAATGACGGCAGTGTGTGGACGTGGGGGTATAACGGATACGGTCAGCTGGGAGATGGAAGTACATCTACGAAGTCCACTCCGGTGCAGGTCAGCGGCTTGAGCGGCGTAAAGGACATTGCGGGCGGTTACAGCCACAGTGTAGCGATGAAAAGTGACGGCAGTGTGTGGGCATGGGGGAATAATGCCTCGGGCCAGCTGGGTGACGGAAGTATCGTGCAGCGCCTGACGCCGGTGGAGGTAGTGGGCAATACCGCACCACAAGTGACGGTAACGACACCATCGGGAACACAGTCAAGTCCAACCGCAATGACTATTACGAAACCGACGATCGGATGGACGCAAACCGATGCCGCGGTAACCACCTTTACAGGGTACCAGGTGCAGGTGCTGGATGAGTCCGGAGCGGTCGTGCTGGATTCAGGGGTACAGGCAACGAGTACACTGCTAACTAGCAATACTTGGACAGCTACCACCGCCCTACCTGCAGGGCAAAAACTGCAGGTGAGGGTAAAAGTGACGGACGGTGCAGCGTGGTCGGAATGGTCAGCCATGAAATGGATGACGATTAGTACCGTATTGCCGAATAAATTGGTGGCGGCAGGCAGTGGTCATAGTACGTCAATTGACAGTGCGGGCCTGATCCGGATCTGGGGAAATAACGGAAATGGTCAGTTGGGTGACGGAAGTGCAGTCACGGTAACCCGGACAACGAGTGTCAATGTGCCGGGTGTGAGTGGAGCCGTATCGGTGGTCAATAGCGATTCGCATACCGTTGTGCTGAAGAGTGACGGCAGCGTGGCAGCCTGGGGCTATAATTATTACGGTCAACTGGGTGACGGAACGAATGTGCAGCGAGCTACGCCAGTGGCAGTCAGTGGGTTAACCAGCGGCATCATTGCCGTAGCCGCGGGATCGAACCAAAGCCTTGCCCTGAAGAGCGACGGAACAGTCTGGGGATGGGGTCAAATATACGGAACCACCCCGGTGTCCATTAGTGGTCTAAGCGGAATCGTCGCAATTGCATCCAGCAATATGCGAGGCATGGCGCTGAAAAGTGACGGAACGGTCTGGACCTGGTCGAACGGAGTAACGCCAAGCCAGGTGGCAGGAGTGAGCGGCATCACGGCGATTGCCATGGGCAACGGTCAATACCTAACTCTCAAAGGGGACGGAACGGTCTGGTCGTGGGGAAGTAACAGTTATGGCGAAGTGGGAGACGGAACGACTGTACAACGGACCATCCCGGCTGCGATTAGTGGACTGAACGGGATCACAGCCATTGCCGCCGGCAACACACACAGTTTGGCCGTGAAGAGTGACGGCAGTGTGTGGACATGGGGGTATAACGGGTATGGTCAACTGGGGGATGGCAGTACAACTACACGGGTGACTCCGGTACAGGTCAGTGGCCTAAGCGGCGTGAAAACCGTCGCGGGGGGTTACAGCCATAGTTTAACCCAAAAAACGGACGGAAGTGTCTGGGCGTGGGGAAATAACAGTTCCGGCCAGTTAGGCGATGGAAGTACCGTACAGCGCCTGACGCCGGTGGCGGTGGTGAGGAATACCGCACCACAGGTGACGGTAACGACGCCATCGGGAACTCAGGCCAGTCCGAGCGTGTTTAACATTACGAAACCGACGATCGGATGGACACAGGCAGATGCCGCGGTAACCACCTTTACGGGGTACCAGGTGCAGGTGCTGGATGAGTCTGGAGTGGTCGTGCTGGACTCAGGGGTACAGACAAGCAGTACCCTTTTGGATAACAATACCTGGGCGGTTACCACAGCGCTTCCCGTAGGGCAAAAACTGCAGGTGAGGGTAAAAGTGACGGACGGTGCAGCGTGGTCGGAATGGTCAGCCATGAAATGGATGACGATTAGTACCGTATTGCCGAATAAATTGGTGGCGGCAGGTGGATCTCACAGTACGTCAATTGACAGTGCAGGACTGATCCGGATCTGGGGAACGAATGGAAACGGACAGTTGGGCGACGGAAGTGCAGTGACGGTAACCCGGACAACGAGTGTCAATGTGCCGGGCGTGAGCGGAGCCGTATCGGTGGTCAATGGCGATTCGCATACGGTTGTGCTGAAGAGTGACGGCAGCGTGGCAGCCTGGGGCTATAATTATTACGGTCAACTGGGTGACGGAACGAATGTGCAGCGAGCTACGCCAGTGGCAGTCAGTGGGTTAACCAGCGGAATCATTGCCGTAGCCGCGGGATCGAACCAAAGCCTTGCCCTGAAGAGCGACGGAACAGTCTGGGGATGGGGTCAAATATACGGAACCACCCCGGTGTCCATTAATGGTCTAAGCGGAATCGTCGCAATTGCATCCAGCAATATGCGAGGCATGGCGCTGAAAAGTGACGGAACGGTCTGGACCTGGTCGAACGGAGTGACGCCAAGCCAGGTGGCAGGAGTGAGCGGCATCACGGCGATTGCCATGGGCAACGGGCAATACCTAACTCTCAAAGGGGACGGAACGGTCTGGTCATGGGGAAGTAATAGTTATGGCGAAGTGGGAGACGGAACGACCGTACAGCGGACCATCCCGGCCGCGATTAGTGGACTGAACGGGATCACCGCCATTGCCGCCGGCAACACACACAGTTTGGCCGTGAAGAGTGATGGCAGTGTGTGGACGTGGGGATATAACTATACCGGTCAGCTGGGAGATGGCAGTACAACTACACGGGTGACTCCGGTGCAGGTCAGTGGCCTAAGCGGCGTGAAAACCGTCGCTGGGGGTTACAGTCATAGTTTAGCCCAAAAAACGGACGGAAGTGTCTGGGCGTGGGGAAATAACAGTTCCGGCCAGTTAGGCGATGGAAGTATCGTACAGCGCCTGACGCCGGTGGCGGTGGTGGGGAATACCGCACCACAGGTGACGGTAACGACGCCATCGGGAACTCAGGCCAGTCCGAGCGTGTTTAACATTACGAAACCGATGATCGGATGGACACAGGCAGATGCCGCGGTAACCACCTTTACAGGGTACCAGGTGCAGGTGCTGGATGAGTCTGGAGTGGTCGTGCTGGACTCAGGGGTACAGACAAGCAGTACCCTTTTGGATAATAATACCTGGGCGGTTACCACAGCGCTTCCCGTAGGGCAAAAATTGCAGTTGCGGGTAAAAGTGACGGATGGTGCGGCGTGGTCGGAATGGTCAGCCATGAAATGGATGACGATTAGTACCGTATTGCCGAATAAAGTGGTGGCGGCAGGCAGTGGTCATAGTACGGCTATTGACAGTGCAGGATTGATCCGGATCTGGGGAACGAATGGAAACGGACAGTTGGGCGACGGAAGTGCAGTCACGGTAACCCGGACAACGAGTGTGAACGTGCCGGGCGTGAGTGGAGCTGTATCGGTGGCTAACGGTAGCTCGCATACTCTCGTGCTGAAAAGTGACGGCAGCGTGATGGCTTGGGGTTTTAATAGCTCCGGTCAACTGGGTGACGGAACGAATGTGCAGCGAGCTACGCCAGTGACGGTTAGTGGATTAACGAGTGGCGTGAACGCTGTAGCGGCTGGAGCGAATCAAAGCTTTGCCCTGAAGAGTGACGGAACAGTCTGGGGATGGGGTCAAGGATACGGTACCAGCCCTGTAGCCATTAGTAGTCTGAGCGGAATCGTCGCGATTGCATCTTGTGATACGAGAGTCATGGCTCTGAAAAGTGACGGAACGGTCTGGACCTGGTCGAACGGAGTGACGCCAAGCCAGGTGGCAGGAGTGAGCGGCATCACGGCGATTGCCATGGGCAACGGGCAATACCTGGCCCTGAAAGGGGACGGAACGGTCTGGTCATGGGGAAGTAACAGTTATGGCGAAGTGGGAGACGGAACGACCGTACAGCGGACCATCCCGGCTGCGATTAGTGGACTGAACGGAATCACCGCCATTGCCGCTGGCAACACACACAGTTTGGCCGTGAAGAGTGACGGCAGTGTGTGGACGTGGGGATATAACTATACCGGTCAGCTGGGGGATGGCAGTACAACTACACGGGTGACTCCGGTGCAGGTCAGTGGCCTAAGCGGCGTGAAAACCGTCGCTGGGGGTTACAGCCATAGTTTAGCCCAAAAAACGGACGGAAGTGTCTGGGCGTGGGGAAATAACAGTTCCGGCCAGTTAGGCGATGGAAGTACCGTACAGCGCCTGACGCCGGTGGCGGTGGTGGGGAATACCGCACCACAGGTGACGGTGACGACACCATCGGGAACGCAAACAAGTCCAACCGCAATGACTATTACGAAACCAACGATCGGATGGACACAGGCAGATGCCGCGGTGACCACCTTTACGGGGTACCAGGTGCAGGTGCTGGATGAGTCTGGAGCGGTCGTGCTGGATTCAGAGGTACAGGTAAGCAGTACGCTTTTGGATAACAATACCTGGGCGGTTAGTACAGCCCTGCCGGCAGGAAAAAAACTGCAGGTGCGGGTAAAAGTGACGGATGGTGCAGCGTGGTCGGAATGGTCAAGCGTGAAATGGATGATGATTAACACGGTTCAAACCAAGAATCTGATTGCGGCAGGCAGTGGTCATAGTACTGCCATTGATAGTGCAGGACTGATCCGGATCTGGGGAAATAACGGAAATGGTCAACTGGGCGACGGAAGTGCAGTGACGGTAACCCGGACAACGAGTGTCAATGTGCCGGGTGTGAATGGAGCCGTATCGGTGGCTAACGGTAGCTCGCATACTCTCGTGCTGAAGAGTGACGGCAGCGTGATGGCCTGGGGCTACAATTATAACGGTCAACTGGGCGACGGAACGAGCGTGCAGCGTACAACGCCAGTGGCAGTCAGCACGTTAACCAGCGGCATCATTGCTGTAGCCGCAGGATCTTCCCAAAGCTTTGCCCTGAAGAGTGACGGAACAGTCTGGGGATGGGGTCAAGGATACGGCACCAGCCCTGTAGCCATTAGTAGTCTGAGCGGAATCGTCGCGATTGCAGCCGGCGGAACGAACGGCATGGCCCTAAAGAGTGACGGAACGGTGTGGATTTGGACGACCGGAGGAACACCAATTCAGATGACAGGCGTGAGTGGAGTTACCGCGATTGCTGTAGGTGCCGGTCAATACCTAACTCTCAAAGGGGACGGAACGGTCTGGTCATGGGGAAGTAATAGTTATGGTGAAGTGGGAGACGGAACGACCGTACAGCGGACCATCCCGGCCGCGATTAGTGGACTGAACGGGATCACCGCCATTGCCGCCGGCAACACACACAGTTTGGCCGTGAAGAGTGACGGCAGTGTGTGGACGTGGGGGTATAACGGGTATGGTCAGCTGGGAGATGGCAGTACAACTACACGGGTGACTCCGGTGCAGGTCAGTGGCCTAAGCGGCGTGAAAACCGTCGCTGGGGGTTACAGTCATAGTTTAGCCCAAAAAACGGACGGAAGTGTCTGGGCGTGGGGAAATAACAGTTCCGGCCAGTTAGGCGATGGAAGTATCGTACAGCGCCTGACGCCGGTGGCGGTGGTGGGGAATACCGCACCACAGGTGACGGTAACGACACCATCGGGAACTCAGGCCAGTCCGAGCGTGTTTAACATTACGAAACCGACGATCGGATGGACACAGGCAGATGCCGCGGTGACCACCTTTACGGAGTACCAGGTGCAGGTGCTGGATGAGTCTGGAGCGGTCGTGCTGGATTCAGGGGTACTAGCAACGAATACGTCGTTAACTAGCAACACTTGGACGGTAACTACAGCAATACCTACCTTTAAAAAGTTACAAGTGCGAGTGAAGGTAACCGACGGTGCGATTTGGTCAGAATGGTCAGTAATTAAATGGATGATTTCGCAATAAAATTTCAAATAAGTATTGTTGAATAAGTTGATATTTAGAGAGAATAATCAGTATAGAGATTTAATTATCCTAACCCCATCTTAATGATGGGGTTTTTCTCAATTGTATCGTAATTGAATTTTGATGCTCTTTGAATTATTGATTCTATAAGAGGGAGATTTAATCAGAATAAATTCATTAAAGATAAGAGATAGTAGGAATATTTTGCTTCAACAAAATTAACAAGCCAATGATACACTATGTACTTTTCAAATTTACTTTGAACAATAAATTACTTTATAAGTGAACTTAGAAAAATGAAAGATGGTAGGAGATAGCTCGCATGCTTATATTTTTTATCCACTATATATCCAGAGCTTTGCGATATACCTATACAGAAATAGTTCCCACTTCTCCAAGTAATGCAATGACGTCTATAATAAACGTGTAAACACAAAGACACCCGAGTATAAGGAGATTCAGGAAGAAGTGATATGCTCGGCCACAGTTGTAGATTATCTACCTCAGACTTTCTTTTGTTAAGTATTACAGCGGGAAGATGGTGCTAAGTAGTATTTCGGTCTAACAAAACTTCTAACCAATCTACTAACAACATCCAAATATCAACAAAATTTTAGAAGTAACTATACACTTATAACACGCGATCTATTGCCAAAAGACCCCAGGAAAACCTTATAAATCTATGCTGGGTCGCACTCGTAATGCGTGGGCCTGAGCAAAATAAACAGGGCACCCTCTGTTGGGTGCCCTGAATTTTTTGTTTGAGCGAGATTCACTGGTCAGTCAAAAGTTCTACAACTCTAAGAAACCAGCGATTCGTGCTCCACATCAATGTTTTCCTGCTTTTATATAATTATTTCCGTTATGAATAATTGCGGATATTGAGCAAATAGATGAAAAATAGACTTGCGTAAGTAAGCGGCAACGCTGGATTCTGAGACCATGGCATGGGAGGGCTGTTTGCAAACAGCGTAAAAATGGTCCCAAGGTTCGCCTGCAAGCTGGAGGTGACGAGTTGTAGGAGCCCCATTAAGCCCCATTACAATGCACTGGCACATCCAGTCTCAAATCCATACTATCCGAAATGGAGCAGTAGCCCTCATTCACCACTAGTACAAAGCGCAAGTTCAGATACAAGCCTTGGCCCCAAAGCAGATCGAGGCATAGAAATTGAGCCGGTTCTTCTTTACCGTACAGTGGAAGAGTTGTGTTTATTTCATATGATTTACTTGATAAAGAAACTAGGGCCCAAATGGACTGGATTTAGGTAACGAAATGAAATGTGTACAGTAATCGAGTTGAATACCATATAGAGGACACGCCTCATTGATAGCGTGTTTTATTATGGCTTTAGCCAGTTTAGTGCGTGAAACGTGCGAAACAAAAATCCACCCGCTATGTGGGTGGAGGGAACGAGGGTTTGATCACCAAGACCAACAGGGGGGTGTACCTCAAGAGCAAACCACCCGTTGGACGGGTGGTCCTAATTATTCTATAGTAACAAATTTATCGACGAAGTCTTGTCGGTCCGATTTGTTGAAGTGGGGATCACTTATCTTTTCTCTCCATATATCATTTGAAGTAATTGTACTAAAGTCAACGTTGTAGAAGCTTTCTATCTCACCCTTAGTCAAATCAACGGAATATGTCTCTCCATCATAGGGAATGGTCATATCAACTGTAGCAGTACCTGGGAACTGTTTAAATAATCGAGTAGTTTCCTGCATGAGCAACTTATTGATCTGATCTCCAGTAGCAAAATAATCTACATAATCCTCGTTAGAAATCCCAGAATTCGGATTGGCGTCTTTATATTCAATGAAGTCTTTAAAGAAAATCACACTTATACTATCCGTTCCGACTTTGACTTCCTTGATAAAAGTTTTTCCCGTAAGATTCGCTGTGTAGGCAAGTACCTCATCTTTGGATAATGGCGATTGATCAGAGGCTACTGTTTGTGTTGGTTCTGGGGTTGACTGGGCTGTGGGCGCAAACGTTGGCTCAGAAAAAGGAGTGGTCGTTGGTTCTATAGTAGCTTCTGCAACCACTTCTTCTTCAGGATTTACAGTGGCAATAGCTATGGTCTGATCATTAAGTTCTTTATCATTGCCCAGGTTACCAATACCTCCAATAAGGAGAATTAATAGTACCCAGAACCACCATTTTTTATAAATCGGCTTTTTCACTCTTTTCCTCCTAAGTACGATAATAATTTACAAAATAAGTCTAACAGAGCTAGTTAAATATTACCATGCCTATTAATCGCACGACGGATGCTATCGACAATGATCTGACTCACGGATCTCAAACTGTAAAGCAGCCGCTGACTATGCCTGCTTGAGTAATGTCGAAATCTATAGCCATTTAGGCCTTGGATATGGCCGTAACTCTGAATATGGGGGGGATACCGGTATTGGACTGCCTGTAGAACAGAAAGCCAACCTGTTCCGCTCCTTCTCACAAATTCATGAAAGACGCTCAACGGGAAGCTATAGCGGTGCCGGACTTGGGCTCTCTATCTGTAAACAGCTAGTCGAGTTAATGAACGGCAGAGTATGGCTTAAGGATACCAGCGAGCAGGGCAGCACGTTTTTTCGTTCGCGATTCCTTGCTTTGTGGCAGGTTCGGATGTTGCTCATTCATAAAATTATAATGAGCCCAAAAACTTATTCAATTCCGTGTCAACGCTCCGGGCTCCACTGCCCAGCCATATCAAATGTCCCCATGAGTCAAGAAGGCATAGTCTGGATCCGGGGATATGGTGATGAGCAGACAATGCATGCTCCGGAAAAACAGCCTTATCATTTTTACTGTGCATAATCAGGGTCGGACACAAAATTTTCTGTAGTTTGGAGGGTGTAAAGGCTGCACTCTGTTCAAGATCAAGCATGAACCCATGGCCGGAGCGCTGGCGCTGATTCATGGCGACAAATTGGTCAATATCCTCTTGGCTGAACTGTTGCAAGACCTCAGGTACGGGAAGGGTACTGAAGGAAGGTGCCATCTGTTTTAGAATGAAATTTGGAAATGTACGGCTGAAGAAGGAAACAAGCTTCCATGTATATTTTTCTGTGGCCGGATGGAACAATATTTTGGCCATTCTATAAATAGCGTCTTTAGGAGTATGCCATTCCTTGGATACGGCAGACTGAAGGACAAGACTGCTGACGCGCTCGGGATAGAGGGAAGCGAAGGTTAGACCGCTGGGTCCGCCAGCTGATACAGCAACGACATGAACCGTACATACATCTAGGTGATTGATCAACTGCAGATAAGCCTCACAAGCCGTATTTAACGAAAGTCCAAGTTCTTTGCTTGTTAAGCCGTAACCAGCCCGCGAAGGAGTAATAATCGAATAGCCCTGCTCCAACAGATTCTTGTATCCAAACTCTTCATGACAATTGGAATGCCCACCATGAAAAAGCAAAATGGGCTTCCCTGCTCCGGTTATTGTATATTCAAGGAATGTCCCATTGTCTAGCTCTAATGTCCGGGTGCTTCTCAGCATATCTCTCTGCTCCCATTCTTATCAAAAGTTAATCCCATCTTACCCGAAATAAGTGAACAGAGGGAAGCATAACCACTTTATTTTACCGATCGTCTAATTCTCACATATTCCCTGGGGTGATAGGGTACGCTAATGGGGAGCGGATCAGTAAAGCTTTCAGTACGGATACTAAATTCTTCAACGGAAAAGCTGCTTGTTTGGGATACTGCCGTATTAGGAGTTAATAACTTTTCCATTTTCCAGCCGAGTATCAACATGCCGGCGAACAGGAAAATGCTGCATATTATTTTACGTATTAACATGGGGAATGCCTCCTTTTCACACAGGCTCTCCTGATGCTTCCCGGATTATTCACCGCAAATTGCCTTTACATTCTCCTTCGGTGACTATATAATTGCAATAATTGTATACGGAGTTAACCGGAGGAGCCTGCCAACAGCGGGCTCTTTTTGTGTTTTTTTGCTGGAATAAATTTACTGCTGCGGAGGTATTGGAATGGAAATGAACAATGAGAGCATTATGGTATGTGTGCATTATGGCCCCCACGGGCAGAGGTTAATACAGCGTGGAGGACAATTGGCCAAATTGCTCAAGGCTCCGCTGATTGTGCTTACAGTAGATGCATCCGGAGACAATGAATATAACCGGGAGAAGCAGCAGTACCTGTCTGGCTGGGAGAAACAGACCCAGGAGGCCGGCGGACAATTTGTGATCCGCAAATGTAATGGCAGGAAAACGGCTGATGTGATTGTGGAGACTGCAAAGGATAATAAAATAACGCAAATTGTACTCGGACAGTCAAGCCAAACGCTGTGGCAGGAGATTACACGGGGAAGCTTCATCAATGAGCTGCTGGAGCGGATGGGCCCGATTGATCTTCATATCGTTGCGGTGCAGCGCTATCCGGAGCTGCTCGAAAAGTCCCATGAGCAAGGATTCTCTGCTTATCTGGTCAAAGAGGGCGACCGCCATATCCTTATGGATGAACCGGATGGAGATGAAGCCATGAAGGGGGTCTTCTTCCGTGAGCTCGATACGGATTTCAATACCGGCCTGTTCAAAATCGTCAGAAACGGTGAAGCGCAATATTTGAGGATTGTACAGAACGAATGGGTTAAGCCCCGTTAAGCGGATTATACCAAAACTAGAAAGGGGGATTAAGCCTTGCTGCATATGATTATCCTGCTTCCGTTTTTGCTGGCTGCGCTAATGCTGCTGATGAAGCGAAATAAACGGTTCCACCTGGGCTGGATCGCTCTGCCCCCTCCCGCAGCTCTCTTCATTTATTTCCTGACGAGAATTCCAGCCATCCGGGCTGGCGAGCCTATTGTTAACAATATCAACTGGATGCCGTCCTTTGGGGTAAATATTTCTCTGGTGCTGGACGGACTCAGCTTGCTCTTTGTCCTGCTGATTACCGGAATGGGTGCCCTGGTTGTGCTCTATTCCATTTATTATCTCGATAAGCTGATGGAAGGAATCCGCCAGTTTTATATGTACCTGCTCATGTTTATGGGAGCAATGCTGGGTGTTGTCCTGTCAGATAATCTGATGGTGCTGTACGGATTCTGGGAACTGACGAGCATTTCTTCGTTCCTGCTCATTGCCTTCTGGCACCGCCGGGAAAGATCCTCCTATGGAGCATTGAAGTCCATGCTGATCACAGTGTTCGGCGGTCTGGCGATGCTTGCCGGATTTAATCTTCTGTATATAATGACCGGCACTTATAGTATCCGCGAGATTGTTGCACAGGCAGGGACCTTGACCGAAAGTGCCATGTTTATCCCGTCCATGCTGCTTATTCTCCTGGGTGCCTTTACGAAATCCGCCCAGTTTCCGTTCCATATCTGGCTGCCTGATGCTATGGAAGCGCCGACTCCGGTAAGTGCATACCTTCACTCGGCTACCATGGTTAAGGCGGGGATCTATCTGGTGGCGCGGCTCACCCCTCTATATGCCGGAGCATCCGAGTGGTTCTGGCTCGTTTCTGTCACAGGACTGGTAACTCTGATCTATGGTTCGTTCAAAGCCATCCGGCAAACGGATCTCAAGGCCTTACTCGCGTACTCCACGATCAGTCAACTCGGATTGATCATGTCTTTGCTGGGACTCGGGTCGGCGGCAGCCTTCTTTACCGGCACGGGGGATGCGGTTTTTTATACGATGGCTACTACTGCAGCGCTCTTTCATCTCATTAATCATGCTGTATTTAAAGGCAGTCTGTTTATGGTTGTGGGCATCATTGACCACGAGACGGGTACCCGTGATCTGCGCAAGCTTGGAGGGCTTATGTCTCTCATGCCAGTCACCTTCTCTGTCGCATTGATCGGGGCGTTCTCCATGGCTGGATTGCCGCCATTCAGCGGATTCCTTAGTAAAGAAATGTTCTTCACCTCTATGCTTAATATCCGGGAGTTTGACATCCTGAGCTCAGGATACTGGACGCAGCTCTTTCCGGTAATTGCCTGGATTGCCAGTGTGTTTACCTTTGTATATAGCATGATTTTTGTCTTCAAGACCTTCCGCGGCAAGCTGAGGGAAGACAAACTGGATAAAATTCCGCATGAAGCTCCACTGGGTCTCTTGCTGTCACCGGTGATTCTAATTTCACTTGCTGTAGTGTTTGCATTCTTCCCTGACCTGGTCTCTGCTACGCTGATTGAACCGGCAATGTCTTCCATCCATACGGGGATACTCGCACCGGAAGAAGCTTTTGAAGTTTCTATTCATTTCTGGCATGGCTGGACACCGGAAATCTTCATGACCCTCGGCGTTATAGCCGCAGGTACACTGTTATTTAGAATCTATACCCGGCTGCGGGTACTGGACCGCGAAGCAAGCGGACGCAATACGCTGAACCGTATGTATGACTTCTCGCTAAGACTGCTGGAGAATGGTTCAAGACGTTTGACTGATGCCTATATGACTGGTTCCAATCGCCATTACCTGCTCTATATTTTCAGCTTTTTCATCATTTCGTTACTCACAGTTCTGCTGCTGCAGTCAGGCATAAGCTTTGGCATGGATCAGTATGCCTCATTGTCTTTTTATGAAACGGCTGTTGTAGCAGCAATGCTGTTGGCTGCCTTTGCTGTTCCATTTGCCAAGTCACGTGTTAACGCGATTCTTTTCACCGGTGGTGTAGGGTACATGGTGACGCTGCTCTTCGTTCTTTTCCGGGCACCGGATCTTGCACTCACCCAAATGATTATAGAGACCGTATCGGTCATTCTGTTCCTTCTTTGTTTCCGGTATTTACCTAAGCTGAAGAAGCAGAGAGAGCCGCTGCGCTTTAAGCTGCCCAATCTGATCATAGCGCTTGGAGCCGGCATTACAATGACGTTGATCGCTCTGGCGGCTATGGGTACCAGTCCTTTTGAACCTATCTCCGAGTTTTTCCTGAAAGAAAGCTATAACCTGGCTGGCGGCAAGAATGTTGTTAACGTCATCCTGGTAGATTTCCGCGGGTTCGATACCTTGTTTGAAATCATGGTGCTTGGCATCGCCTCACTGGCCATTTATGGTCTGATTCATTTGAGAATGGAAGAGGAGTTGCCGCCGCTCCAACCCGCCAAGAATGAAAAATTACCGCTGCGCAGCAATGACGTGATTCTGCAGACAATGTCCAAGGGGATTGTCCTCATTATTCTGATATTCTCCCTGTATCTGTTCTTTGCCGGACATAATCATCCGGGGGGAGGCTTTATCGGGGCTTTGATGACTTCTGCTGCGCTGATCCTCATTACAATCGCATTTGGAATGGATCAGGTACGTAAGGTGTTACCTGTGAATTACCGGCTGCTTACAGCTTCCGGACTCCTGCTGGCTATTCTAACAGCGTCAGGCTCATTCCTGTTTGACGCTCCTTTTCTAAGTCATGCTTTCGGCCATTTTCATCTGCCAGTGCTTGGCGATACGGAGCTGGCGACTGCCGTCCTGTTTGACCTTGGCGTATACCTGGCCGTGGTCGGTGTAACGATGAACATCATTTTATCGATCGGAGGGGAAAAGAAATGGAACTCCTAATGGCGGTTGCGGTCGGCATTCTCTTCACGATCGGTGTGTACCTGATTCTGTCCAAAAGCCTGCTGCGCATTGTGCTGGGAACCTCCCTGCTGACGCATGGTGTCCATCTGCTGCTGCTCACAATGGCCGGGCTCAAAAAGGGTGCAGCCCCTGTGCTGGGCAAAGCGGATACTTATGTTGATCCGCTGCCGCAGGCATTGATTCTAACCTCCATAGTTATCAGCTTTGGGGTTACAGCCTTCTACTTCGTACTCGCGTACCGGTCTTACCAGACGCTGGGTACTGACGAAATTGACAGCATTAAGGAGGACAACGAATGAGCAATCTATTGGTACTCCCGATTCTCATTCCGCTGACTACGGCTGTCATCCTGATTTTTCTCAAAGAGAAGATCCGGCTTCAGCGCGTGATTAGTGCGCTCAGCGGTCTGCTGAACATTCTGGTTGCAGTGCTGCTGGTTTCACGTGTCCACTCTGAGGGCATACAGACCTTGCAGATGGGGGGCTGGGCTCCTCCGTACGGGATTGTATTTGTAGGTGATATGTTTGCTGTATTGCTGGTAATGATGGCTTCGATCGTCAGCTTTGCGATTCTGTGCTACTCTTTCAGCAGTATTGGAGAGAAGCGGGAGCGGTTCTATTATTATACGTTCTTTCAGTTTTTGCTGGTCGGGGTATACGGCTCGTTTCTTACCGGAGATATTTTCAACCTGTTTGTCTTTTTTGAGGTCATGCTGATTTCTTCTTATGCGCTCATCTCACTCGGAGGGACCAAGCTTCAGCTAAGAGAAACATCGAAATATCTGCTCATCAATATCGTATCCTCGACACTGTTTGTAGCAGCGGTAGCTTATCTCTATGCAGCAGTAGGAACACTCAACATGGCACACCTGTCCCAGCGTATCGCTGAAGCGGGACAAGGCGGCGTGCTTAATGTGATTGCTGTTTTGTTCCTGATTGTATTTTCCCTAAAGGCAGGGCTGTTCCTGTTCTTCTGGCTTCCAGGGTCATACAGTGCGCCTCCGGCGGCTGTTAGAGCGTTGTTCGGTGCACTGCTGACCAAAGTGGGACTCTATGCAATCATCCGCACCTTCACGCTGCTGTTTGTTAACGATCCCGGCTTCACCCATGACTGGATTGCCTGGATGGCTGCTGCTACCATGATTCTGGGCAGCCTGGGGGCAGTAGCTTATAAGGATATCCCGAGGATTCTGAATTATAACATCATTATCAGCGTTGGATTTGTAGCCTTTGGACTCGCTGCAGGGACTGCAGATTCACTGAATGGGGCGGTCTTCTATCTGCTGCACGATATGCTGGCCAAGGGACTCATGTTTATTCTGGGCGGGATGATTATATCCGCAGCCGGAACTGACCGGCTAGGCAGTATGGGCGGGATGATTAAAAGGTATCCGTTCATCGGCTGGATGTTCTTTATCCTTGCTCTTGCCCTGACAGGTATTCCGCCGCTGAGCGGGTTTGCCGGCAAGATTCTGATCATCCGCGGAGCTCTGGCTGAGGGAATGCTGACGTTGTCCTTAATTGGACTAGGATCGAGCTTACTGGTGCTGTATTCCCTGATGAAGGTGTTCAGGCTGGCGTTCTGGGGAAATGAACCGGTGAATGAATTGCCTAGAGTGAACTTGAAGGCTGCATCGGCTATTGCCGCCGGACTCCTGCTGCTTGTGATTGCTATGGGGGTCGGTGCCGAGTCCGTCTATGCTTATGTATCGCAGGCAGGCGAGGTTTTGGCGTCACCTGCGCGGTACATTGAAGCCATAATGAAGGAGTAGAGAAGATGGCCCTACAATTCCTCTTAAATCTGTTGATTGCCTTTCTGTGGATGGCGATAAATAACGATGGCTCTGGCTCAAGCTTCATAGCGGGCTACGTCATCGGTATTATATTATTGCTGATTTTGACGAAATCCCTGGCCCGGACCCGGCCATTCTATCTCATACGTATATGGGCTATACTGAAGCTTCTGCTGATCTTTGCCCGTGAACTTACGGTCTCGAATTTCGTGGTCATCGGCCATATCATCCGTCCAAAGCTGGCTATACGTCCCGGTATCTTTGCTTATGAGACTGCCTTGACCTCGGCTTGGGAGGTTACGCTGTTATCGTGCCTGATCTGTCTGACGCCGGGAACCCTGACTCTTGATGTTTCGAAGGATGGCAGGACGCTGTACATTCATGCAATTGATATTAAAGATGCAGAGCTGCTTGTCGCGCAGATTAGAGGCACTTTCGAACAAGCGATTATGGAGGTGACCCGGTAATGATCCAAGTTATGCTAACCGTGGCAATGATCATTCTGGCGCTGGCGATGCTGGCATGCCTGTTCCGTCTCCTGAAAGGGCCAACCCGTTCAGACAGGGTTGCCGCGCTCGATACGATAGGCATTCATGTACTCGCAATGATCACTGTTTTCTGTATGCTGCTGGATACCCAGGATTTTCTTGAAGTTATTCTGGTTATCGGTATTCTGACGTTTATTGGAACAACGGCACTGGCCAGATATATTGAACGGGGAGCCGTTATAGAGGATGGAGGGAACCCGAATGACAGGTGAACTGATTAGCTCCATTCTTGTGGTGATGGGTGCAGTCTTCTGCGGCTTAAGTGCCTTCGGCTTGGTCCGGCTGCCTGATGTGTACCTGCGTTCACATGCGGCTACCAAAAGTGCAACCTTCGGGGTGCTGTGTCTGCTGACAGGAGGCTTCCTGTACTTTTGGTTTAAAGACGGAACGGTTAATATCAAGCTGCTGCTGGCGATTGTTTTTGTATTCATCACTTCACCGGTGGCAGGCCATTTAAATGGCCGGGCAGCCTACCGTTCCGGAGTTCCCTTATGGAAGGGAAGCATACAGGATGATCTGAAGGTCCTGGGGGAAGAAAGTCAGGAAACGTCTGCAAAATAATACTTCCAGGTTATATGGGGTGAATCTCGGGAAAAACGAGTAGGGCTACTTTCAGGCCCGAATCCGGCAGCTAACCCCGCAAGCGTTCATGAGAGGATGCACTGTTTATGCCGCATATTGAAGTGAATGGAACGTCGCTATATTACGAGATGTCGGGCAACGGTCTGCCCATTGTTTTTATTCATGATTATTCGACCTCCCATCATCTGTTTGAGCCGCAAGCGGATTATTTCAGCAAGCGTGCGAAAGTGATCGTATTTGATCTAAGAGGGAACGGGCAATCGGGGAAAATGGATGTGGAGATTAGCCGGATCGTAGACACACAATGTGAAGATTTGAAGCTGTTATTGGACGCTTTATCTGTAGAGAAGGCTGTGATCGTAGCTTGTTCCAGTGGTGCTGTGCTCGCCCAGCTCGACAGACCGCACGAAGGAAATTGCAGCAGAGTATGGTGCGGTCATTTATGACTTTGAATGGATCGGTTGTTCAAGGAACTGAACAGTGAGGGAAGGGTAACCTCAAGCCTCCGGCGAAACCGGCGGGTCCGGCGGGACTGCAATATCCAGTGGATCGGCCCACTTCTTCGTAAACGTGCATTTTCCCATAGCCGGATGTATCTACGGCCAACTGCCTTCGCAGGCAGTTGGCCGTTTTTGATGCGAAAAAACGCAAATAAGTAATTTCACACATTTATTTCGTGGAACACGAATACCATTAAAATATATAAGTCCACTAGAAAGAGGAGAGATGTTATGGTTCGCCATTACACGCAGCTGGAATTGATCACGATATCGAAATTACCTCCGACCACAGTGAAGAGATGGCTAGAGTATTTCTCTTATTTTGTAGCCGCGACCCGTCAGGGAGACCAGGTGCTTTACCCTTATGAAACTTTGAAACTACTGAAGCGGATCAGTGAACTGCGTGCAGAGCGTTACCATCTTAGTACCATTGTTCGTCTGCTGATTGAAGACGGCTTTCCGATGTATGGCAAAGAGGACAAGAAGGAGTTGCAACCTCCTCCGCCAATGGAGAAAATCAGCGCCGAGCCGAAGAAGCCGGACAGACAGCAGCTGCTTGTTGCTTCCCTGGCGGCGCTTGCCGATGAGCTTAACCGGATTGCGGATCATCTTAACCACTTGAAGGTGCAATAAATACATTCCGGCCCGAATTCAATGAGCGGCAGCTTCATGGTTTGAGCTTGTCCATTTTGCTTAGACTCAGCCACTGCCCCCGCGTAACCGAGGTATCGGGAGTAATGCCCAGATGCGCGGACATTAGACGTGATTTATGAGGTGGTGAAATCCGGTTGGAACTTAAGATACCGGATGATTATCAAGAGGAATCATGAACGATACTGTCGTGCCCCTGCCCGGTTCACTCTGGATAAGAAGACCCTGGCCATACCGCTGAACCAAGCGGCGGTTGGTATTCCTTAAGCCGATTCCCCCGGTGTTATGCCGGGTAAGGCTTAGGAGGTTCTCAATCTCGGCAGCCGGAATCCCTTTGCCATTATCTATAATCTGTACACAGGCGCCAGCTTCCGCCTGATATATGCGCACCACCAGTTCGCCGCCCTTCGCCCGGCTCAGCAATCCATGTCTTACTGCATTCTCAACGAGCGGCTGGATGGACAGCGGAGGAAGCTTGAAACGGAGAGCGGGCTGGATCTCCCACACCACAGTTAACCTGTCTCCAAAACGGACTTGCTCAATGAATAAATAGGATTTCACCAGGGAAATTTCATTCTCCAGATCCACCAGCTGATTCGTATTAATGAAATCAACGCTATACCGCAAGTAATCTGCAAATGCACCCGCTACATTACGCATCTGTTCCATATCAAATTCACTCAGGGCCATAATGGAGTTGATGGTGTTGAATAAGAAATGCGGTTTGATCTGGGCCTGCAAGTAGGCTGTTTCCATCCGCAGACTTTGGTCAATCGATTGTTTCAACGAAATCAATGCCTGCACTCTGTACTTCAGCTCTAATCTTTCAACAGGTTTGGTTACATAGTCATTGGCTCCATGTAAGAATTCTGTATATGACTCTTCTGAAATCGAATGGGTAATTAACAAGAGTATCGGCAGCTCCGTAATATCAAAATGTTGTCTGACCTGCTTGGTAAGCTCATGTCCTGACATTTGCGGCATTTTCACATCGGCAATTAACAAATCCCAGGAAGCAGAGCGGATCAGTTCAAGGGCTTCATGGGCACTGGAGACCGCAGTTAATCTGTAATTTTCTTCATAGAGAATATTAGCCAACACTTTCAGGTTCACCGGATCCTCGTCCACAATTAGAATATTGGGTCTTGCCATCTCATAGAGAGGCCCGGACGATCCTGCACGGACCACTTCAGCAGATCCTTTATCTTCGCTAATGTTGCGGCGTTGTTTAACCCTAGAGGCTTCAATAATAATCTCTCCTTGCTCCGTTATACTTAATTGCGTTATGCAGCAAATTAAATAGAATTTGGGATAATCTTTTTTCATCTGCATATACGTGTGAGAGTTTTGAAGAGATAGTTAACCGGGAAAATCAACATATAAATGCTATAAATGGAGAGGGTTGTCATATAAAACCGAAAGTCCTTCCAATAATGTTGCTTGCACATTCCTTTGGCGTAATGGTTGTTAGTGCAGCTACCTCACTCACATTTCCGTTTTTCTTCTGCTCGCTTTTTTCCCAAGGTTAGATGCCTCCCTCGAGCATAGTGTAAACGTCTTAACTGAACAATAAATGAACAAATTTTGTGGGCTTTGATGGCGAAGGCAAGGCTGTAACCAGTCTCGGGCGCAACCGGCTGGTGAAACGAAGCTGTAATTTTGAGTGGATAGGCGCAGTGTTCCTTACTTGAACAAGGATGGAGCCCGACTAGCCCCGGGTGAAGATCAAAGCGGTGATCCCGTAAACGTGAGAGATCCAGCAGGTTGATTTTTATTGCCCAGCTATCATTAGGTGGCAGACATTGCAGCCATGTAAAAGGTAATGAAGCCGCTGAATCCGTTCAGCGGTTTTTTTTCTCAGGTGAATTTCAGCAGAAACAGCATTGACTCTATCTATGTTCCCTAACTATAATATTAATATAATAGTAAATAGATTAATGTTTGTGTTAACTAAATGACACGAAGCCGGACTGGAAGATTTGTTCGGTATAATAATTCCCTAAGGAGGGCTTAGCTTGTCTCAATCTATACCCGCATACACCGGTTATCTCTTAGTTCATTTCATCGGGGAGCAGCCGGATGGCGAACAGGTCTACTTCTCCTACAGTGAGGACGGCCTGCACTTTAAGGATCTGAACGCGGGTCTGCCTGTTCTGCGCTCGGAGCTCGGGGAAAAGGGAGCCAGAGATCCCTTTATCATCCGTTCGCCGAAGGAAAGCAAATTCTATCTGATTGCCACCGATCTGCGCATTGCCAACGGCAAGGGCTGGGGTGCAGCCGTGGAGGCCGGCAGCCGCGATATTATCGTCTGGGAATCTGCAGATCTGGTGAACTGGTCACAGCCGTGGGCAGTTACGGTCGGTGTGGAGGGCGCCGGATGTGTATGGGCTCCTGAGGCGATTTACGATGAGGCTGCGGATGAATTCCTGGTATTCTGGGCTTCGGCTACTCAGGAGCCGCATGAGAGTGAACGGAAGCATAAAATATACAGCGCGCGCACGAAGAATTTCCGGGAATTTACGGCAGCAGAGAAGTACATTGAGCGCGACAATCATATCATTGATACGACAATTATCGCTGCTGGCGGGAGGTACTACCGTTTCTCGAAGGATGAGACAACTAAGAATATCCGGGTGGAGCAAGGTGCGTCGCTGGATAAAGACGCCTTCAGCTTTGTGGATGCGCCGGTTCTGGAGGCCATTATGGGCGTGGAAGGCCCGGAGATTTATAAGCTGAACGGCCGCGGGGAATGGTGCCTGATTGTGGACCGTTATGCGGAAGGGAAGGGATATCTTCCCTTGTTAACGTCTGACCTTAGCAGCGGCGATTTCCGCGTGCTTGCAGACAGGGAGTTCGACCTTGGTGTAAACACCAAACGCCACGGCGGAGTCCTTCCGGTTACTGCCGGGGAACGCAGCCTGCTGCTGGCGGCCTTCGGGGACGGACATAGCTACATAATGAATGAAACAATCACCAACCCGGTTGTCCTACAGCGGGCAGACCCCTGCATTTACCGGCATAGTGACGGCTATTATTACTTCACCGCTTCGGTTCCCGAATATGACCGGATTGAGCTGCGGAGAGCCCGGACGATCGGCGGACTTACAGCCAGCGAGCCTGTCGTCATCTGGACGAAGCATACCACCGGTATTATGAGCGGTTATGTATGGGCGCCGGAAATTCATTACATCAGCGGGAAGTGGTACATCTATTTCTCCGCCGGCAGTGATGATGCACCTTTTGCACAGCGTCTGTATGTACTGGAGAATGCTTCTGACAATCCGCTGGAAGGAAGCTGGGAGGAGAAGGGGAGAATCTATACCGCATGGGATACGTTCTCGCTGGATGCCACTACCTTTGCGCATGCGGGATCGCAGTATCTGGTGTGGGCGCAGGAGGACCCTTCGGTTCAGGGGAACTCCAGCCTGTTTATCTCGAAGATGGCTAATCCATGGACGCTGGAAGGTGAGCAGATCCTGCTGACCCGGCCGGACTATGAGTGGGAGACGATTGGATACCGTGTAAATGAAGGGCCTGCTGTTATGAAAAAGAACGGAAGAGTTCTCCTGACCTATTCGGCCAGCGCGACCGATCACCATTACTGCATGGGCCTGCTTACCGCACCGGATGACAGCAATCTGCTGGACCCCGGCTCGTGGACGAAATCCCCGGTCCCCGTCTTTACGACCAGCGAAGAGAACGGCCAGTACGGTCCGGGACATAACAGCTTTACGGTAACGGCAGATGGAACGCAGGACCTGCTTGTCTATCACGCCAGAAATTATAAGGAAATAGAGGGAGATCCCTTGAATGACCCTAACCGTCATACCCGTGTCCAGCCTGTGGCATGGGGAGAAGACGGACTGCCGGTATTCGGATTGCCGGTGCCGGATGGCCATGAGCTAACTTTATAGAATGAGGAAGGGGTACCCGGCATGCGCCAAGCAGCCGGGTGCCCCTTCTTGCTGAGCAATGGATTATCCAAATAGTGTTCCCTAATAGGGAAGCAAACTGTAATAAGAGCAAAATTTGCTGTATTCACTGCATGTTCAAACGGACTGGAATACGGTTTACTAGAGGAGGAAACAAGCTAACCCGAGGGAGGAACTACAGTATGACACAAGCTATGCAGCGTCAGGAAGTCGTATCCATACGCAAAAATGAGGCATTTGCCGCAGTTGCCGCGCAGCTGGAGCCCCGGCTTATTCACCGGGAATGTACGCCGAAGCAGATCGTCCGGATGATAAGGAATGAACAGCTGATCCATGGCTGGCAGGCAGAAGCGGTGCAACACGTGCAAGACCTGCCCGGCATGTCATTCGGCAAAGGTGAAGAGGTGATTCTAGATTTCGGCGAACATCTGGTCGGAGCTCTGGCAATCCGGATCGTTCCCGTCGGCAGCCCGCCGGATGCCCCGCTGCATCTGCAGATTACACTTGGTGAAATGCCGGTGGAGATGGCGGAACCCTTCTCGGAATACAACGGATGGCTTAGCAGCTCCTGGCTGCAGGAGGAGCGGATTCATCTGGATGTACTCCCCGCTGCCCTGAAGCTGGAACGAAGATACAGCTTCCGGTATCTCAAGCTAAAGGTTCTGGATACCTCGCCCAAGTACAAGGTATCCTTTGCCGACATCAGCTGCACAGCTGTAACCTCGGCCGACCGCTCTGCGTTATCCGCCACGCTCACCTCTGCGGACGCGGAGCTGCAGGTGATCGATGAAGTCAGTGTAAAGACGCTGGAGGAGTGTATGCAGGAGGTGTTCGAGGACGGGCCCAAGCGGGACCGCAGACTATGGCTTGGTGACCTGCGGCTGCAGGCGCTCGCCAATTATGAGACATTCTCAGGCAACGGTCTTGTGAAACGCTGTCTGTACCTGTTCGCGGCTTATCCGGATGAACGGGGCAGGATCACAGCCAATTTGTTCATGAAGCCGCAGGTCATAGCGGACGATACGTATCTCTATGATTATTCACTCTTTTTTGTCTCTGTGCTTCACGATTATTTCCTGGCTACCGGTGACCGGAATACGCTGGAGGAGCTGTGGCCGTCTGCTTACCGGCAGATTGAGCTGGGGCTGGAGCGGCTCGACGAACGCGGAATCGTTGCTGATGACGAGAGCTGGTGGGCCTTTATTGACTGGCACCCTAACCTGAACAAGCAGGCCCCTTCCCAAGCTATCTTAATCTATAATTTGAAGCGCGCGCTGCATCTGGCAGCTTTGCTCGGAGATGAGCGTAAGGCTACGCTGGAGCGGACAATCGGAGAGCTTACACAAGCGGCGGCGGAGCATTTATGGGACGCCCAATCCGGCTGCTTCATCAGCGGCAGGGACAGACAGATCTCCTATGCGTCACAGATCTGGATGGTGCTGGCTGAAGTTCCGGAACCGGAGCAGGCGAAGGCGCTCATGCTGAGGCTGCTGGAGGACAAGTCTGCGATTCCGATGTCCACACCTTATATGGTTCATCACTTCATTGAGGCGCTGATTCAGGTAGGCGAGAGGGAGACAGCCATCCGGGAGATCAAGAAGTACTGGGGGCAGATGATTAAGGACGGAGCGGATACGTTCTGGGAGCTGTATGATCCAAACGACAAGAGCTTTTCACCTTACGGCAGTCATCTGATTAACAGCTATTGCCATGCCTGGAGCTGTACTCCGGCTTATCTGATCCGTAAATATCAGCTGTAGAAGCAACTGGATAAGGCAGCAGCGCGAACAACCTGAGCATCCGCAGCAAGCGGCGTCTCAGGTTGTTTGGTTATGCTTGCGGTAGAGCAGCGGAGTTAACCCGTAGCGCTCAACGAATTTCTTGTGGAAAAAGCTCAGGCTTTCATAGCCGCATTCACCGGCAATCTCTCCGATAGAGCGGCCGCTGCTGGTGAGCAGGAGAGCGGCATAAGCCATACGGTGCTCCTGCACCAGCTCCCCGAAGGTTTTGCCGGTGCTTTTCTTCAGCAGATTGCCCAGATAATTCGGATTGAAGTTAAAGTGAGCAGCCAGATCCTTCAGGGAACAATGACGGAAATGCCGTTCGAGATACTGCAGAATCTCCAGCAGATCGGCCCGTTTGGTTAACGGAAGCCCGCTTAAGGCAGGATCTTGGCTCAGTACCCGCATGAGCTCCGTGAATACGATGACCATATAGCCGCTGATCATATCCGCCGAGAACTCACGGGGATCGAAATACTCGCACATAAGACTGGCGAGAATATGGTGAAGGTTCAGGCAGTGCTCCGAGCGGAAGAGAAGATAACGGTCATGGGCGGTGGAAGGAGACTGGGCATTGACCAGAAAGTCGGTTAATCTCCCGTCAATGCCGAGGCGTGTCAGAAATGCCGTGCTCAGCGTTTCCTTGCGCATCAGAATATTAATCAGGATGTCATCCTCATTCAGAATGGATATCGAATGGGGCATATCCGTATCGAGCAGGCAGATCTGCCCTTGAGTCAGCTCGATGTCAGAGCCGCCGATCCTCTGACGGCAGCGGCCGGAGTACATGTAATTAAGCTCGATAAAAGAATGGGTATGCTCCGGCATCGCCGCAAACCTGTGATGCTTGCTGATATGATAATCACCCTGGCGGAAGAAAAGGTGTTCCGGCAGACGCGGAACCCGTTCTCCGGGCGGCAGGGTCATTTCTTGGCCGCCGAACTCTTCGATGTTGCGGCGGGTGAGCCGCTGCTTGGCTTCTATGGTATTATGGCGGCGCAGAGCCTGTTCAAGCTCCCGGTGATCCATCCGGTCCGGTCTCCTTTCCGGCTACACACAGCTTCCGGTATTCTTCCGGTGTGTGTCCCGTCATTTTCTTGAACAGCCGGAAAAAGTATTTGGCGTTATCGATTCCTAAAGCTTTGGCGATCTTATAAATCTTATCCTCACTTGTGCGCAGCAACAGCTTGGCACGTTCAATACGCTCTTTGTTGACATAATCAATCAGATTCTCACCGGTCTTTTCTTTGAACAGAAAACTCAGGTAGCTCGGGCTGATGTAGAACAGACCTGACAGATGCTCAAGTGTGACGGGAGAAGCTATGTTTTTGCGGATATACACCTTCACATTGTCGATGACATTTGGCGAAGAGTACACCGATTGCTCCTTGAGCAAGTCCGCTGCGGAGGTGAGCACCGTCAGGAAGTACAGCCGGATCTCCTCAGCATCGAACGAGATGCTAAGCACGGCTTCCAGGCTCGAAGACGGATGCTGTCCGTTCTGGGCCGGGAAGTAAGCAGCGATCAGCGTTTTGACCTCAGCGATGATATGCCGGCAATTCTCTTTGAGCTGATGAATGGTCGCCGCAGGCTGCCCGCGGTAATAGTCAAAATAATCGAGCACCCCTTCAGTGACCTTTCCAGTGTTGCCCGATTCAATGAAAAAGATCAGGTCCCGGCTGCCTTCCCACATCACGGGCGTGGTCTGGTAGCTGCCGGGATGGTAGAGGAAATACTGGCCCTGGTCTGCGATGGCCCGGCAGTTCAGGGCAGACATAGATTCCTCGCGTGCCTGCTGCAGCCCGGACACAGTGCTTATTACACTGCTGATGCCAATGCAGGCCTGGGGTCCTGTCCCGGCAATCAGCTTCCGGGCTTCTGAGGCGGCCAGTTCCAGGATCTCGGTCTCTGGAAGTGAACTGTCATAGAGCTGGAGAGAGAAGGCCACCTTCCTGCTCTGCGGGTGCAGAAGAAACAGGCGGGTCCCCTCCAAAGCAGGCTCCTGGGCAGCTAATTCTTCCGGTGTATAGAGAGTTAACAGGACCATTCTGCCGGCAGACATGAGATTCCGCATGGGGGCAGAGCGGAACACGGGCGGGTGCTCCACGGGATAAAACCCGGAAATATATTGCAGCAGGGCATGCATATCTCCAAGCAGACTGAGCTGCTCAGCTTCTCTGGTGATGCTCAGCGTCTCCGCCTTGGAGGACTGCTCACTTTCGATTGCGGTTACCGCTTTGGAGATGGCATCAAGGATTTCTTCTTTACTGAACGGCTTCAGCAGATAATGGACTACGCGCGCCGAAATGGCCTCCTGCATATATTCGAAATCAGAGTAGCCGCTGATTACGATAATCTTTTTGTCGGGATATTGGCTTTGCAGCTGCCGGAGCAGGGATTTGCCGTCCATTACCGGCATCCGCATGTCGGTGAAGATCAGATGCGGGTCCTGTGTACGGACGAGCTCAAGGGCATCCCCGCCGTTGTCTGCTTCACCGCAGAAGCTGAGCTCAGCAGTTACGCTGCGGATCTTCTTCAGCAGGCCCTGGCGGATTAAAGGCTCGTCGTCGACAATGATGAATTTGTACATGGTCCAGCCTACTTTCAGTGTTATTTGGAGGGGAGAGTCAAGGTTATGGCCGTACCCGCCGCAGGTTCGCTGGTAATCGCCAGTCCGAAGTCGGAGCCGTAGTAGAGAGCGATGCGGGAGTGCACATTCTTAATGCCGATGCTCTGTCTGCTGCGATGCCCCAGCCCCATGAACTCAGGCTGCAGCTCCAGCAGCTCCTGAATCTCATTCAGCCGTTCGGCGGGAATACCGATCCCGTCATCGCGGATTTCAAAGATAATCCGCCCGCTATCCTGCTCCAGGTAGCCTCTGAGCAGAAGCAATCCGCTGCCCTTCTTGTTCTCTAATCCGTGGTAGACGGCATTTTCCACCAAAGGCTGAAGAATCAGCTTGAGAATTCTGGCTTCCAGCACAGCCGGCTCCATTTCTTTGACATAACGGATTTTGCTGCCATAGCGGATCTGCTGGATGGTCATATAGTTATCGACATGCTGCAGCTCTTCCCGGGCAAGCACCAGCTCACTGTCGGTCTTGATGCTATAACGGAACATGTCCCCCAGGGATTTGGTCATCACTGCAATGCTGTCTACCTCCTCAATCTCGGCGATACTGTTGATAGATTCAAGTGTATTGTACAGGAAATGTGAATTAATCTGGGCTTCAAGCGCTTTCATCTGCGAGTCCATGGTCAGGATTTTATTCTGGTAGCTTTCCCTGACAAAGGTATCGATGTCCTTCATCATCTTGTTGTATTCCGTATACAGGAAGCCGATTTCGTCCACCCGCTGAGGCTCAATATCGGTCGTGATGAACTTTTGTGATTTGTTTTTGCGCATGATCCGGGCCAGACGGGTAATCGGTTTGGTAATCCAGTTGGACAGCAGGACAGAGAGCAGAATGAAAATAACGGCGCAGGTCAGAGAAATGTAAACGATCAGCTTCCGGGATATCCCGTATTTCTCATACAGCCCGCTTAGTGAGATATTGGCGATGACACTCCAGTGATAGACCGGAAGCTTTTGAATCACAGTTAACATGTCCCCGTCGTAAAATTCCAGCTCATCGCCCGCCATGGCCTCCGTTCTGCGGATTAAGGCGCTTGGCAGCCGGGTGTCGGTGTTCTTGCCGGTACTGTCATAGATAATGTTGCCGTCGTCATTCGCCAGGACAAAGTAGCTCATATTGGGTACGGCATCCTGGTTCAGGCCCTTGAAAATATCCAGGCTGCAGTCCAGCATGAATACGCCGAGGAACTCTTGGGTCTTCATATCGTAAAGCGCCCGGGAGAAGACAAGGGAAGGTTCAGAGTTAATGATATAGGGCTTTACACCGGGTTCTCCGATATAAAGCTGGCCTTTGCTGGCTATGGTCTGCTGATACCAGTCATCCTGGAACGGGACATAGCCGACCTGAAGCTCGGCGGTGCTGCCGTAGCTGATGTTTTTGCCGTCAGGGGCAAAAAGATAAATTCCGTTAACATAATCATAGCTGAGCAGCAAATTCTCGAAGATCAGCTTCAGCTTGTTCTGTATAATGAAAATGTCGTAGGAGTCGCTGGTAAGTGCCAGCTTCTTCAGTTCATCACTTACTGTACTGTATGCGGTTGCACTCGAGGACTGCTGCTGAATGGTCAGCGAGATGCGTTCAATATTTCCGAAAATGTCCTCAATGCCCTGAACCGTATTATGAACGGTGTTGGAGGCAACAAGTGAGGTCTGCTGGTTGACCAGATCGGTATAGCTCTGATAGGAGCTATACGTGACAATGACAATCGGAATGACGGAGACAAGAACCAGCGCCAGAAAAAGCTTTGTTTTGATACTGACAAATTTCATACTTGTTTCCTCCGATGTAGAAGACCGTAAAATAGTGCACCTTAAATGCAAAAGTAATTATACCGCTTTCACGATTAAGATATCAATACAGCCACCGGGAAGAAGGGCGGCCGGGAAATCGAAGGTATAGAAGAATAGGGAGGTTATTTAATGAAAACGCGATCAAAGAAACGGACGGGCACGCTGCTGCTGGCGTTAATGCTTACACTGCTTGCCGGCTGCGGATCAGGAAACAACGGGAATCAGCCGGCCAATAATGGGAACGCTTCAACCACACCGGAGGCTGAGGCAACGGCCGCAGCGGCCACAGATACCGCCAGCAGCGCCAAGAAGGTGACGCTCACAATGATGGTATCCGGCACGAAAGCCCCGGACGGACAGGATTTTGCACTCGATATCATGCCTAAGCTCGTCAAGGAGAAGTTCCCTAATGTTACGCTGGAAACCTCGAAGCTTCCGGATGAGCAGTATTTCACTTCTATCCGTACCAAGCTTGCTTCAGGCCAAGGGCCGGATATTTACTGGGTTTTCCCGAGAAATGCATCCCTTGGAGTGCTGGATATGGCCAAAGCTGGTTATGCGGCCGATCTGTCCGACCTGACCTTCTGGGATAACATCAGCCAAGGGGCGAAGGAGGATATGTCTTATGAGGGCAAGCCTTACGGTATCGCTGGCGGCTTGGATTACCTGGGGGTCTACTATAATCAGGACTTGTTCAAGCAAGCGGGCATTACGGAAATGCCGCAAGACTGGCCTTCATTCCTTGAAGCCTGCCAGAAGCTGAAGGACGCGGGTATTACTCCAATCTCACTGGCGGATAAAGACCCGTGGTTCCTGCAGTTCGGAATGTATCAGATTGCCGCGAATGTCGTTTACCCGGATGAAATGGATTTTGACACCAAGCTTCAGGCGGGTGAGAAATCACTGTCAGATCCGAAATGGGCAGCGACAATCTCCAAGATGAAGGAATTGTACGACAAAGGCTATGTGGTCAAAAATTCACTCGGACTTGGAAGTGCCCAAGCGGCTCAGCTGTTTATTGACGGCAAATCGGCGATGATTTTTGACGGAACCTGGGATTATGCTACATTAACGGCCAAAGGTGCAGCTGACTTTACCCGCGGATTCTTCTCCCTGCCGGCGAATGAAGCAGGACAGCCGACTTACGTGTCCGCTGCAACTGCTGCCGGGTTCGCATTGAATGCCAAGTCGGAGAATCTGGATGTCGCCAAAGAAGTGATGAATTATCTGTTTGACGGCCAGTCTGACCTGTTCAAGGCCTGGACCGGAGCGAACAGCTCGATCAGTGTATATAAAGGTGTGGCCCTGAACCATGAACTCTTCAAGGAAGTCAACGATTCCTACCTGAATAACGGAAAGTCCGTATACTTCCCTAATCAGATGTGGCCGACAGGTGTAGCTGAAGAAATGGAAGCTAAATTTGCCGAAATTATCGGCGGACGCAAGACCACTCCGGAGCAGGTTACAGAGGCAATGGATGCGAAGTTCAAGGAATTGTGGAAGAACAAATAAGGTATAACTGATCATTGTTCCGCCAGCTCCGTCAACTGGCAGCCGGAGAGGCGGAACAATTGTGGACAGGAGGATAAGACAGAGATGAAATCTACCGTAATGAAAAAAACGATGTATTTTTTCGCAGTCCCGGCGCTGCTCTTTTATTTGACCTTTTGGATTTTTCCGATTACCAAGCTGTTTCAATATAGTGTGACGGACTATAACGGGTTTGCTCAGACCTTCAATTATATCGGCTTCGATAACTACAAGGCTTTGTTTAACGGAGGGACGCTAGGTAATTCGATCAGCAACACACTGATTTATACCGTAGTCAGTGTAGTGGCGGGCAACCTGATTGGACTTGCGCTGGCGCTGCTGCTCAACATGAAGATCCGGGGTAAAGGCTTCTACCGCTCGATCTCTTACATTCCAACGTTGTTCAGTGCAATTGTGGTCGGCTTCATCTGGAGCTATGTCTATATGCCGGACAGCGGGATGATTGCCACATTCCTGGATAAGCTGGGTATTCCAAATGACAACTTAAACTTCCTCGGCAGCTATTCATCGGCGTTATACTCGATCATTTTCGTGGAAATCTGGAAGAATGTCGGCACAACGATGATTATCTTCCTCGCTGGGCTGCAGACCGTTCCGAATGATCTGCTGGAGGCAGGGCGGATTGACGGCTGCGGCGGCTGGAAGCTGCTGCGTTATGTGAAGCTTCCTCTGCTTGCCACATCGATTACGATCAACACGACGCTGAGCCTGATCAACGGGCTGAAGGCCTTCGACTTCCCGTTCATTATGACCAATGGCGGTCCCGGAACTTCGACTAACACCCTGATTTATTCAATTTATAAAATGGCCTTCACGGAGCAGATGTTCGGCAAGGCTTCGGCGCTGGGGATTATTTCGTTTATCCTGATTATCGCTGTTACTGCCGTCTCGGTACGGCTGATGAATAGAAAAGAGGTGTCAGCATGAACAGCGGAACCACTGCAGGTAAAATGCTGCAGCCTGAGCCTGCCTTAAAGACGCGTAAACCGTTCAATCCCGGAGCTTTGCTCAAAAAGACACTTCTTCAGCTGCTGGTCATCGTGATTATGGTGCTCAATCTGATTCCGCTGGTGATTGTGTTATCCACCTCACTGCGGTCTCCGGATAACAATACGAATCCGCTGAATTTGTTCAATGAGTTTTCCTTTGCCAGTTACCGGACAGCTTTTGAGCGGATGCATTTTGGGACTGCTCTCCTGAACAGTGTGGTGCTGACGGCCATTTCCGTATTGCTGGTAGTGGTCTTCGCAGCCATGGCATCCTATCCGATGGCGCGGATCAGAAGCAGATGGAGCCAGTTCCTGTACCTCTTCTTCCTGGCCGGTCTGGTTGTCCCGGGGCAGATGGTGCTGATCCCCATTGTGCAAATGATCAACAGTCTGGGGATTCCCAGCACGCAGTACACGCCGATTCTAATGTTTGTAACCTGCAGCCTGCCGTTCTCCACCTTCCTGTATACCGGCTTTATCCGCAGCGGTGTTCCGGAAGAAGTAGAGGAAGCAGCCCATATTGACGGTGCGGGACTCTTCCGCCGGTTCTGGACGGTCGTATTCCCGCTGCTGATTCCGGTCACGGTGTCCGTGATCATCACGCAGGGCATCTGGATCTGGAATGATTATTTCTTCAATATGACGTTTATCTCCAAGTCGTCGCAGTCTCCGCTGCCGCTGGCTATGCTCGGCTTCATGGGCGATCAGCAGAATCCGACCCAGTGGAACGTGCTGTTTGCAGCTTGTATGCTGTGCGCACTTCCGCTCCTGATTGCCTTCTCTTTTCTGCAGAAGTATTTCGTAGGGGGACTTACGGTGGGTTCGGTTAAGGGATGAAATGAAGATTTCCGGTAAGGCCCCTATCCGGGGCCTTTTCGGCGTCTGCCCGAAAGGGCAGACGCTTCCCGCCCGATCGGACGATGGCAGCAGGCTCACACGTCTATAAGATAAGGGCATAGAGAAGAACTTACACAGAGGAGACGATACTGTTATGGCGAAATTATTATACCGGCTGGGATATTGGTCGGCGAAGAACCGGTTAAAGGTCCTCATTGGAAGCCTTATGCTGGTGGTGGTGGCAGCGATTGTGGCGTTGTCGATGGGGATCCATTTCGGTGAGGAGACCCGTATTCCCGGGCTTGCTTCACAGAAAACACTCGAGGTTATGAACAAGGAATTCCCGAATCCGCAAGGAAATCTTGGGACAACCCAATTGGTGCTGAAGGCGCCGGACAACGAAACCTTATCTTCAGAAGCATCCAAGGAGCTGATTGCCGGGAAGCTCAAGGAAGCGGCAGCGGACCCGGAGGTAGCTTCAGTTGTAAGTCCGTACGACAATCATTCATTGAATGCGGAGGGTACCGTCGGGTATGCCACGATTACTTATAACGTTCCGGGTGATGATGTTACTGAGGAATCGAAGGATTCCGTTCTTGAAATCGCAGACTCACTTCGGGACACGGGCTGGCAGGCAGAACTGATCGGGGACGGCTATGTAAAAATGGCAACCAGCAGTCCGGCTGAAGGACTTGGGGTATTGCTGGCTCTGGTGATTCTCGCTGTTGCACTCGGCTCCATCCTTACCGGTGTTCTTCCGGTGCTTACAGCAGGTCTGGGCCTCGGATTTGGCATTATGCTGATTATCATCGGAACAAGTATACTGGATATCCCTTCCTTTGCCCTGTCACTGGCCGGAATGCTTGGGCTGGCTGTTGGCATCGATTATGCACTATTCATTATTGCCAGATACCGCCAGCAGCTGGCGGAAGGATATGAGAGACGCGAAGCGATTGCCATCGCGAACGGCACAGCCGGAAGTGCGGTTGTATTTGCAGGAGTAACCGTCATTATCGCGCTGCTGGGGTTCTCCTTCGTTGGCGTCCCCTTCCTTACCGCGATGGGAGCAGCAGGTGCGCTCTGTGTGCTCACCGCAATATTGACATCCATATTCGTAGTTCCTGCGGTATTGGATTTGCTGGGCGGCCGGATTAAGGCTCCTGCTAAGCGTTCCCGGAATAGAGGCAGCAAGCAAAAAAACGCAGGCAGCGGGAATTTGTGGGGAACGTTTGTTACCGGGCAGCCATTAATAGCTGTCGTGGCAGGTGTAGCGCTGCTGGCAACCATTGCGCTGCCGTTCTTTCACATGGAGACGGGTCTGGGGAATGACGGGCAGAAATCGCCGGATACCACTGAACGCCGGGCATACGATCTCTTGTCTGATACCTACGGTGCAGGCTACCACGGACCGTTGGTCATTCTGGCCGAAACGGATGGCGGAGAAGAGGCGGCGGCTAATCTTAATAAAGTAATGGAGGAAGTGAAAACCTATCCCAATGTGGTTGCCGTAAATCCGGCAGTCACCGGACCTTCCGGTAAAGTATCGCTGATTACCGTCATGCCGGCGACGGGTCCTAATGATTCCGAAACGATCGATCTTGTGCATCTGATTCGGGATAAAGCCCCGGCCATTGAACAGCAGGATCATGTCAAGATTGGTGTAACGGGCAGCACTGCCGTCAACATTGATATCACCCAGAAATTGAACCAGGCGTTGCCTAAATTCTGCCTGATCATCGTCGGCTTGGCTTTTGTGCTGCTGATGCTGGTGTTCCGTTCGATTCTGGTACCGGTCAAGGCTGTACTGGGATTTATTCTGTCGCTGGGGGCAACCTTAGGCTTTGTCACCTTTGTCGTACAGGATGGCTATTTCCAGAAGCTGTTTGGATTCTATGCAGAGGCACCGGTATTCAATTTCCTGCCGATCATCGTAGTGGGTGTACTGTTTGGGTTGGCGATGGACTACGAAGTCTTCCTGGTCAGCCGGATGCGTGAAGCCTTCAAGAAGAGCGGAGATGCCAAACAGTCGGTTCTTGCCGGTATCCATCACAGTGGAGGAGTGGTAACCGCAGCCGGACTGATTATGGTCGCTGTATTTACCGGCTTCATTCTGGCAGAGGAGCCGATGGTTAAGGTCATGGGACTGGCGCTTGCCTTTGGAGTTCTCTTTGATGCCTTTATCGTCCGGATGCTTATTGTTCCCGGCGTGATGACCTTGCTTGGGAAGTCGGCCTGGTATTTCCCGAAGTGGCTGGACCGCCTGCTGCCGAACCTGGATGTCGAAGGTGAGGAAGTAATGAAGGAAGTAGAGCTGAAGCATTCGCAGAAGGTGTCCAGATCGGCGTAGATACTCAATAACGATAATGAATATATAGATTACTGGCAGCAGGGATCGGCGGATAGCCGGTTCCCTGCTGCCAGTCTGTGGACCGGAAGATGTGAACCGATGCTTCAGTAATGTATAATTGCGTGGGAGGCCGATCCTATGGAAGAAAACAAACCAACGGTTAATCAGTTTATAAATGATTTGTTCGTAGCGAGACTGCCGACTGTCATCTGGACATCGGTCGTATATATTTCCACTGTGTTTCTTCAGTTTTACCATGATCCGCAGATATTGTCTCCCTCAGTATTCACAGGATTATTCTCAGTTCATGTACTGCTGCACTGGTTTTCATACAAGTTTACGAATAAACAATTCTGGCTGTATTTCTCTATACAAGGCGTTCTAATTTACTGGTGTGCAATTCTGATGCCGGGCGGATACCAGGCGGTTCTAATCGGACTGCTCCCCGTGCTTATTGCCCAGAGTCTCAACTCTTCTATTCAGATCAAAAGAATATCCATTGCTGCTATTGTCAGTGTGATCATCTTTTTTGACGCCGGTCTGACGGTTGGGGATACGAAAGAAATCATTTTTTTGCTCCCGATATTCGTGTTAATGCTGATCATTATGTTTGCTTTTGCAATTATGTTCTTCCGGCAGGTGCACGAGCGCCAGCGCATTCAGAGCTTTCTCCAGGATCTGCAGGAAGCTCATAAGAAAGTGGAGGAATTGACGCTCGCCAATGAACGGCAGCGGATGGCCAGGGATTTGCATGATACGCTGGCCCAGGGGGTGGCGGGGCTGATTATGCGGCTTGAGGCTGCGGATGCACACTTGTCACGCGGTAATACTGAGAGGACCGGGGAGATTATTAAACAGTCCATGCAGCAGGCCCGCAGGACCTTGGCTGATGCACGGGGAGCAATCGATAATTTACGGCTCAAATCAGCGCCGGAAATTGATTTCAAGGAGTCGGTTGAAGATGAAATCCTGCATTTTACAGACTCCACGGGTATTCCTGTAGTTACAGACCTTAAACTGACCAGACGTTTATCCAGATTGCTGATGGAGCACAGCTCCCATATCGTTAAAGAATGTCTGACGAATATCGCCCGGCATGCGCGGGCCGACAAGGTTTGGGTGTCATTGTCAGATGAGAAGGGCCGGCTATCGATCGGAATTACCGACAACGGAATCGGATTCAACACCGAAGCTATTGGCAGGGATGCCGGTCATTACGGGTTGTTAGGATTACAGGAAAGAGTAAGACTTCTTGGCGGGGAGTTGAAAGTATTCAGTAATTCTCAAGGGACAACGGTTACGATTGAGACACCACTGGTTAAGGGAGAATTCATATGAGCATATATAAAATTCTGATTGTGGACGATCATTACGTAGTCCGCGAGGGGCTCAAGCTTATCCTGGAGACGGGTGAGGAGTTCCAGGTTGTCGGTGAGGCCGGGAACGGGCAGCAGGCTCTGCCTTTGATAGACGAGCTGCAGCCGGATGTGATCCTGATGGACCTCAACATGCCTGTGATGAGCGGACTGGAAACGATGGAACAGCTGAAGAGCAGGAATAGTACGGTTCCGGTCATTATTTTGACCACCTACAACGAAGATGAATTAATGATTAAAGGTCTGGCGCTTGGAGCGAAAGGGTATCTGTTGAAGGATACCAGCCGGGAGAACCTGTTCCGGAATATAAAGTCGGCGGTACGCGGGGAGACTTTACTCACTGCCGATATCATGGAACGTGTCCTGTCTGTCCGTGACAAGCAGCAGGCTCCGGTCCCTTCCCGGGACGCCGGTTCCCTGCTCAGTGAACGGGAAGTGTTCATCCTGCAGAGTGTGTCCCGGGGGGACACCAGCAAAGCCATCGCCCTCGATATGGGTGTCTCTGAGCGGACAGTTAAAGCTCATCTGACCAACATATACAACAAGCTGGGTGTGGATTCCAGGCCGCAGGCAGTGGCTACCGCCCTGGAGCGGGGATTATTGAATATGTAACATGCGGAGACCGTTTCTGCATGTTTTTTTTTGCCCGAAAGGGCAGGCCGCTTTTCCCGTTAGGACGATGTTAAAGAATCCTGTGCTCTGTATGATTAAGGCATAAAAGAACATTACCCCAATCATTGCAGGATGGATAACAAGGAGGAATAGTATATGCGTTTGAATAATAAAGTAGCAGTCATTACAGGTGCCGCTTCAGGAATGGGCAAGGCCATTGCGGAGTTATACGCGGAAGAAGGTGCCAGGGTCATCGTGTCCGATCTGAACCTGGAAGGAGCTGAAGCCGTTGCGGCCGGTATCAGGACGAACGGCGGAGAGGCGGTTGCCATCCAGACTAATGTTGCCCTTGAACACGACATTCATGAGATGATCGATCTGGCAGTTTCCACCTTTGGTACGCTTGATATTCTGGTTAATAACGCTGGCATTATGGATAATATGGCGCCAGCCGGTGATGTTACAGATGAGAAATGGGAGCTGATATTTGATGTGAACACGAAAAGTGTGATGCGGGCCATACGCAAGGCATTGCCGATTTTTCTGGATAAAGGAAAAGGAGTTATCGTAAATACAGCTTCGACGGGGGGCTTCTGCGGTGCACATGCCGGTGTCGCTTATACCGCCTCCAAACACGCAGTGGTCGGCATTACGAAGAACACCGGATTTATGTATGCCCAGCAAGGAATCCGATGTAATGCAATCGCTCCCGGTGCGACAATGACGAATATCGTCAATACGATAAACAATGTAAATGAGCTTGGTGCGGCACGCACTAAGGTAATCAAAGGGGTAATTCCCCGCCTCGGGCAGCCTGAGGAAATCGCCAAGGTGGCTCTATTCCTTGCATCGGATGAATCCAGTTTCGTCAACGGTGCTGTAATTACTGCGGATGCAGGCTGGACAGCAGGCTTCTAACTCACAGTCTGCCGCCATATGCCTAAATAGAAATTGAGGTGTTTCAGGTGATCCGTCTGTCAGTCGTCGTACCGGTTTATAATGAAGAAGACAATATAAACGATCTGTATTTGAGTATTACGGAAGCGCTGAGCGGCAGAATTGAGAGTTATGAAATCTGGAGACCGATCCCCGGGATATATTCAGACTGATACCTTTTATAGAAAGGATCGATTTTGTAAACGGAAGACGGCTGGAGCGTAAAGACACGGGACTTAAGAGGATATCCTCACGGCTCGGCAATGGAATCCGCAACTGGATTACAGGAGAAGCGGTTTATGATACAGGCTGCCCAATGAAGCTGTTCACCCGGGAGGTCGGGGACAGCTTTCATTTATACAATGGAATGCACCGTTTTCTGCCGACACTGGCCAAGATGAACGGGTTCTCGGTCGTTGAAGTTACGGTAACCCATCAAATAAGAAAGCACGGCGTCTCAAAATATGGAATTTGGAAGAGCGGGTGTACCGGCTTGATGGATGCAATGGTGATTGGCTGGCTCAAAAAAAGAGGGATTCTGTACCAGATCAAAAACGAATCCAGGTGAATTCCAGGATTCCCTGAAAGAGGGGTAACGGCCTGTCTTTGGTAGAACACCAAAAGCAGGCCGTTATTTTATACTTCAATAATAATCGGAAGGATCATGGGACGGCGTTTCGTCTTCTCATAAAGAAATTTGCTTAATGTAACCTTTAGGGTCTGCTTAATAATATTCCACTGACCTAAGTCAGCCTCGCTCATCTTCTGGAGAGTTGCCTTGACCAGCTGATTGATCTCATCCATCAGATTGTCTGAATTGCGGACATAAATGAATCCCCGGGAAATCGTATCCGGCTCGTTCAACAGCCGTCCATCCGATTGACTAAGGGTAATAACCGTGATCAGTACCCCGTCAGCAGACAATTGGCGCCGGTCCCGCAAGACTACATTGCCAATGTCGCCAATTCCAAGGCCATCCACAAAAATCTGCCCGGCAGTCACCCTACCTGATTGGCGGACAACCCCTTCTGCCGACTCCACCAGCTCGCCATTTTTGAGCAGGAAGATATGATCCCCCTGTACCCCGACAGCTTCGGCCAATAAGCGGTGGTGATGCAGCATCCGGTATTCACCATGAATCGGAATGAAGTACTCCGGCTTCATTAAGGTCAGCATCAGCTTTAATTCCTCCTGGCTGCCGTGGCCGGACACGTGAAGCTCGCTGCGCGATCCATAAATCACCCGTGCGCCGAGGAGATAGAGATTGTCTACAATCCTGGATACATTGCGTTCATTGCCCGGAATCGGATTGGCTGCAAGGAGTACGGTATCTCCGGCACCGATTTCCATCTGCCGGTTGCTTGAATTTGCCAAGCGGGATAGTGCCGCCATAGGTTCGCCTTGACTTCCCGTGCACAGGACAGCTACTTCCTGCGGAGGCAGCTTGGCAGCCTCCGCAGGTTCGACCAGCATACCGTCCGGAATGCTCAAATATCCCAGATCACGGGATACGGCAACAACGTTCACCATACTCCGTCCAAGCAAGGCGAGCTTGCGTCCTGTCACAACCGCAGCGTCTACAACCTGCTGCAGCCTGTGCACATTGGAGGCGAAGGTTGAGACAAAGATTCTGCGCTCTGCTTTTTTGAAGGCATCTTCCAGATGAGCGCCAACAAGCTGTTCGGATGGAGTGAAGCCGGGACGTTCAGCATTCGTGCTCTCCGAGAGCAGAAACCGGACCCCTTTTTTGCCAATGTCCGCCATTTTATGTATATCCGGATATTGCTTGTTGACCGGGGTCATATCGAATTTGAAGTCCCCTGTGTGGACCACCGTTCCTTCGGGAGTATCAAAGACAACACCCAGGCAGTCCGGAATACTGTGATTGGTATTAAAGAAGCTAGTGGTGATTTGGCCGAACGTGAGGATCGAGTCTGAATTGATGCAGTTCAGGCTGGTTTGACGGAGAAGCCCGTGTTCTTTGAGTTTATTCTCGATTAATCCCAGGGTCAGGCGGGAGGCGTAGAGAGGAATGTTTAATTGTTTCAGCAGGTAAGGGATGCCTCCGATGTGGTCCTCATGTCCGTGAGTTACAACCAGTGCCCGTACCTTATCGATATTTTCTAATAAAAAAGCTACATCCGGAATAATTAAGTCGATCCCCAGCAGGCTCTCGTCAGGAAATTTGGATCCGCAATCAATAGCCACGATATCATCCCCATATTGCAGGAAATACATATTTTTTCCTATCTCGTGAACACCGCCTAATGCAGCAATCCGTAGCCGTTCTTTTGACATTGTGAGCACCCCTTCCATATATAAATCATCTTTATTATGTTTGGGTGTGCAGGATATTATCCAGATTTCTAATCATATACTAGACGCATTAGCAGACCTCCGGTATATTCTGCGAAGGTCTGCGCATCCATATCCTATTTTTGCACAAACTGGTTTATAAGCTTCAGAATGACTTCACGCTTTACAGGCTTACTGACATATTCGTCCATCCCTGCAGCCAGGCACTTTTCCCGGTCCCCCTTCAGCGCATTGGCTGTAACCGCGATGATAGGCGGACTCTTCTCCTTAAGCTCCTCTCTGATCCTCTTCACTGCCTCGAAGCCGTTCATAATCGGCATATGCAGATCCATTAATATGAGATCAAACGGCTCTTTGCATGCTGCTTCAACTGCATCTATCCCGTTTGTTACGGTAGTAATCCTGTGACCTATTTTTTCAAGTGTCTTGGTCATCACCAGCTGGTTAATATAATTGTCTTCGGCAAGGAGGATGCTCACTTCGCGTGAGGCAGGGAGTTTGTTCATGGGAGTCTCTTGGCTGTAAATGTCTTCAGCTTTCTTGGGCTTGATCGTGAAGGTGAAGGAGGAGCCTCTTTTGCCGTCACTCTCTGCATAGATCTCGCCGCCCATCATGCCGATAATTCTGCGGCTGATAGCAAGGCCAAGACCGGTGCCTTCATGCTGGCGGGACATAAAACTGTCAATCTGCGCGAAGGGCTCAAAGATCTCGTTAAGCCGGGAGGGATTAATTCCAATGCCTGTATCTGTCACCGTGAAGGCCAACATGAACGGAGCTTCCCGGACAAGCTTCACTTTTACCGATATACTGCCGCTCTGCGTGAATTTCACAGCATTGCCGAGCAGGTTCAGAAGTACCTGCTTTAGACGTTCGCTGTCACCGTATATATGGTCGGGAACATCATGATTTATACTGCTGGAGAGTTCCAGGTTCTTTTGGGCAGCACTTATGGAAATGACAGCAAAGCTGTCCTTGATGCATTTGCGCAGATCAAATGTATGCTCCTGCAGTTCAGTCCGGCCTGCCTCGATTTTGGACAAATCAAGGATGTCATTGATAATATTGAGCAGGGTTTCTCCGCTTTTACGGATAATTTCCACATAGCTGTGCTGCTCTCCGGTAAGCTCCGTGGTGTCGAGCAGGATATCTGTCATGCCCACAACCCCGTTCATCGGAGTGCGGATTTCATGGCTCATCATAGCCAGGAACTCGCTTTTCGCCCTGTTTGTGGATTCGGCGGCTTCCTTGGCAAGCAGCAGCTGTCTCTGCTCGGAAATGTCTTTGCATATAAGGTAGAATCCGATATTTTGATTATTCACGTAAATCGGTGCAATACTGGTAAGCACTTCTATGACTTCTCCATTTTTGGTGTAAAGCGTGTTGATATGCTGATCAACCGATTCATCATATAGAGATCTGTCCAGAATGTTCTGGACACACTCCTGTCCAATCAGAAGGGCCAGTTCCATCCCGATCAGGTCAGACTCGATGGAGTAGCCGGTTATTTTTTCAGCCATACTGTTGGCGTTAATAATCCGGCCGTCCAGGCCAAAGGAAATGACGGAGTCATGGTTGTATTTTTTTAGCGATGTGTACCGCTCTACGGACTCCTGAAGGCGCTGCTCGGATTCCTTTTGCTTAGTGATGTCAACGATTTGACAAATGTAATACGATGGATGATCCTCTCCGCTGAAAAACTTGAGAGTGAGCATTCCCCACATCTGATCCCCTTTTTTTGAAAGAAACCGCGTTTCAAGCTGTATATCCGTCCGGTCACCCATGAGCTCCCTAAGATCATGTATATTTCCGAATTCATCATCGGGATTGAAAAGCTCTTGCAGCTTCATTCCGTCAAGCTCAGCCTTGGAATAGCCAAAGATCCGTTCCATGGCGGGGTTAACCGTCAATATCACACCTTCTGATCCAACAAGTGCGATTCCAAAGGAGGCATTATCTATGACCTGCTGGTTGAAACGTTCCTGATTCAGGTTTACGCGATGCATGGTGTCCTCCTTAAGTAAGTTTTTATGTCGTGAAAAATAGACCTTCCGCTTTGAAGGTCTCTTCGATACTTAAAATTTAATGAATATAACTTCGGATTTAATTTACCCCTTTGGTTTCTTATTGAATCAGAGTTGGCTTTGCCAAAAAGAGGGGCTTAGATCAATTTCCGGTATTCTACCGGAGTCATACCAGAGAAGTTACGGAAGAGCTTAATGAAATAGCTGACATTGTCATAGCCTAACTGCTCTGCTATATCTACTATGGTGATGTTCGTCTGATTCAACAGCTCCTGCGCACGTTCCATTTTTAGTTTGGTCACGAACTCTATATAGGTGAGACCGGTCTCGATTTTGAATAACCGGCTGAAATGGGTAGGGTTCAGGCCAAGCCGCCGGGCCATCTCATCCATGCCTACCTTCTCCCCAATATGATTCATGACATAACGTTTGGCCTCGGCCACTTCCTTCCGGACATTTTGCTTCCACATGGACCTCAGCATCAAGATCTTGTCTTTCAGGAACTGTTCCAGCCACTCCATTAGCTGATCCAGGGTTTCAAGCTCCCGGATGGAGCGCTGATGCATTTCACTATTGAAATTGTTCACGAAATTTTGCATGACGGTATATTTTAATTCCAGCTCCATTACCATTTTGAGCAGCCAGCTTTTTACGCTTTCGACCGGGTATTTCTTGTCCCAGATATGCTTCTTGATCTCTGTAACTGCAGCAGTAACCCGCGCACCATCCTCATTCTGAATACAGTCTCTTAACTGCTGAAGAATTTCAGCGTAATGAACAAACAGGTCCTCATTAGTTGTCTGAATAGGTTCAAGCTTCATTATGGCTCCCTCAGCCGTATAAAAGCGCAGGGCCTGTGAATCCAGTAAGGCCTGAATCTGCTTCTTGATGTCGATCAGACTTGACGTTGCCTCGCCGTAAAAGAATGAAATCCCCATTCGGAGATGCAGCTTCGACATCTTCTGGACATGCCGGAATTTATCCCTGAATTCCTCATGAAGATTCCGGATCAGAAGGCGCGGAAAGGGGATGAAGAGGATGAACTGCCGTTCTGTTAAGGCGAACTGGATAATGCCATCGATCTCAAGAAATTCCTGCAGCACATTATCTATCACGAACTGCATGTTCACAATGCCTCCGAAACGCCGTTCCAGCTCATGGGAGCGTTCCGGGATAGCCAGGACCGGCAGGTAGGGCATTCCCTCTTGCAGACGGATGCCCATAGCGGCGGCTTGTCCGAACCATTCAGCCTCATCCCAGACTGGCTGCTCGAGGAACATACGGATAAATCTCGTCCGGATTGCAGAGTGGTTCTGCGTGACCAGCTTCTGCATCTGGAGGTAATTATTCTGGGAGATCATTCTGATCTCCAGCCGGGAAACCGCCTCAGTCAATACTGAAACGACCTGATCAATTTGCAGGCTTTCTTTCAATATATATTCGGCAACATTCAATTTCACCGCCTGTTGGGCATATTCGAATTCCCCGTGGCAGGACAAGATAATCGCCTGAAGCTGGGGATTTACCTCCCGGACCTTCCGGATTAATTCCAGCCCGTCCATCGCCGGCATGCCGATATCTGTGAGCAGAATATCAGGCTCATGCAGCTGACAGGCTTCCCAGGCCTGTTTGCCGTCAGAGCATGAGGCCGACAACTCCAGGCCTAAGGTATCCCAGGGAATACTGGCGCTCAGATATTCCAGTACAGGATAGTGATCATCGGCTAATACTACTTTATATACCACGTTAGTCCACTCCTATCCGCTTCACAGGCAGTGCTAATTGTACGATTGTACGGTGTCCGTGAATGCTCTCAATATTCATGTCGAAGCCGTCCCCGTAAATGAGCTTTAACCGCTGATAGACATTAATGAGTCCGATCCCGCGAGAGGACGGAGGTTCAGGGGACCCGGCAACATTCACCGGATCTGTCTCCACTTCCTGCTGTTTAATATGCTGCAATAACGCAGTCAGTGTAGGTTCATCCATTCCCGTTCCGTTATCCTCGACGCTTATGTTAAGCATGGATTTGATTTTTGTGATGGAAATTATAATCCTGCCCCCGCCTTGTACGAATCCGTGCTTATAAGCATTCTCAATAATCGGCTGCAGAATAAACCGCGGAACGGTCTCCAGCAGCAAATCTTTATTCACATGGACTTCAGAGCTGGTGGGATATCTCATTGTAAACCGCATGAGCTCCATATATTGCTTGGCGGATTCAAGCTCATAAGCCACCGAGACCCATTCATCCTGACTTGAAAAGCTGGCCCGCAGCATAGAGGATAAGGAGCCGACGATAAATGCATTCTCCTCATCCTGTTTCATCAGCAGCTTTAGCCGGATGGAGCTTAGCACGTTAAACAGGAAATGAGGATTAATCTGAGCCTGCAGCATCGCAATTTCCGCCTGGCGTTTCAATTCCTGCTCGGCTTCCACCTGCTGCAGCATGAGCTGGACACGGTCCAGCATTTTATCAAAGGAGAGGCCCAGGCTGCCGATTTCGTCGGTTCCCCGGATGTTGGAGCGGACCATCATATCCCCGGATTCCACTCTGCGGGCAACCTTCCCCAGGACAAGCACAGGCTTCGTGAATCTCCGCAGCAGATAAGTTAGTGCGAACAGAAAGCTGACCGCAAAAATAGCTTGAATGAACAAGCCGGTCCGGTTGATCCCGTTCAATCTTTCCGTCAGCTGTTCATAGGGGGCTACACTGACTAACCGCCATTTGGCATATTTGAGCGGCAGCGAGAGGAGGAGCTGATTCTCGTTCTTAAATTCTACGATATCCGGGAACGCCAGCTCATCGATTGGCAACAGGGTATTGAAATCAGACCCTATCAGGGCCTGGTTCCGGTTGGACAGAATCGTCTCCTTATCATTCAGCAGATAAACATCTTCCTCTAATGAAGCAAACCGCTCACGAATGGAGGCTTCACTGCGGCTGACAATAAGGTATGCATAGGGCGGAGCGGCAATCCCCTCTCTTAATGCCCGGGCTGTCATGAATACAAACGGCTTCTCAGGCTCAAGGGAGGTCAGATAATTGGCTTCTGCCCCCATGAATAAAGTGTCATACGGTGTGAGCTTCTCCAGAGTTGGGAACCAGCCCTGTTCAATAAATTGACGCGGATCATAGTCGTAAAAGGAATAATCGGAATAGGCATGTCCTTCCTTGTCCAGAAGCGTGATGCGTAAGTCGAGGGTATCGCCGGCCACCTGCTCCAGCCGGCTCGTCAAGGTTCTTGCGGCAACCGGATTGGTCTTGGCATCCTCCAGCAGGGTCTTAATCTCCGGATCAAAGTGGACGAAATTCGAGACCGATACCATCTCTTCGAAGATCACATCGATCTGTGACTGCACAATCGTTAAGGATTGCGTAGCTTTTTCCAGAGAATGCTCCCGGATAATAAGCTTGGAATACACCATCGTTATATACAGCATCCCGATCGCTGGTATAACCAGGCAGGTGATAGAGGTCAGGATAAGCTTTTGCCGGAAGGATAATTGACTTAGCCTATTGTTCTTCTTCATTCATTTCCCCCTCCAGTAACAGAACTTCACTAGATCATGGTACTTTATTATGCCGTTAACCTCATCCAATAATTTTTTCATTTCAGAAAAAATAATGCTATACAAACTTTTCGCTATAGATAAATTCGTTGCATGTGCAATAAAACGGGCGATTTTATAATGAAGATACAAAAATAAAACGAGGTGGAAAACGTGGAGGTTATACCTAAAGAGGGGACGATGAAGCGGTTCGGGAAGCCGGGGACAGGCAGAATGCGCAAGCAGGCTTTGTATGACAATATTGCCGGGTATTTATTCATTTCACCCATGCTCATTCTGACCACAACCCTGGTGATCATTCCGATTCTCTTGTCCGGTGTGATTAGCTTCTCGGATTGGAATTTTGTGTCCGGGCTGGAGGGGTTTCATTTTGTCGGGCTGGACAACTACGCCAGGCTGGTGCAGGATGAATCCTTTCACCGTTCGCTGATTAACAACCTTATTATGATTGCCGTAGTCCCGGTAGCGATGTTTCTGGCTTTGGTGCTGGCAGCATTAATTAACAAAGCAACGTATTTCAAAACATTTTTCAAAGTGATTTATTTCATGCCCTTCATTTCGAGCTTTGTTGCCATAGCCCTATTATGGAGAGTGCTGTACCATCCGAACAATGGCCCGATCAATGGATTTCTTAGATCCATAGGTGTGGACAATCCTCCCCTGTGGTTAGCAGACCCCAAGTTTGCGCTGATCTCGGTCATGATTATTATGGTGTGGACTTCGCTAGGCTTCAACATGGTGATTTATCTGGCCGGGCTGCAGAATATTTCACGGGATTTGTATGAAGCCGCTGATGTGGACGGTGCTTCACCGCTGAGACAATTCTTCAGAATTACATTACCTTTACTATCTCCAACCTCATTCTTCCTGTTAATCACGGGGATTGTCGGATCCTTCAAGGTGTTTGATCTGATTATGGTGTTGACGGGTGGCGGGCCGGCAGGGTCAACCTCGGTAATTGTATTTTATCTGTACGAGGTTGCATTCATTAACCTGGAGTCGGGGTACGCATCCGCGATGGGGATTATTCTGCTGATGCTCATCCTGCTAGTGACCCTGATTCAATGGGTCGGACAAAAGAAATGGGTCAACTACTAGGAGGTTTAAACATGCGATCAATCAAGCTTAGCCGCGTTATTGTGACATTGTGTATGGGAGTTGCAGGGATACTGTTTATTATGCCTTTCTTATGGATGCTCTCCGCATCCTTTAAGCCGGAGCTTGATGTCATGAAGTATCCGATTCAGTGGATTCCAACGAAATGGAATATGGTGGAGAACTACAGGCAGGTATGGGCTGGAGCCGTGCCGTTCTCCCTGTATTACTGGAATAGTGCGAAGGTAACGTTGATGTCGACAGCGCTGTCCTTGATTATTTCCGCCATGGCAGCCTATGGATTCTCGAAGGTTATTTTTAAAGGACGGGATATGCTATTCCTGCTTGTCTTAGCCACCTTTATGATTCCAACCCAAGCCATTCTCGTTCCGCAATTTATTATGTACCGCTGGCTTGGACTGTTTGACAGTCATATCGGACTTGTGCTGCTTGCCGCTTCAGGTGTGCTGGGAACCTTTTTGCTGAGACAGTTTTTCCTCGGCATTCATGATGAGATTATTGAATCCGCCCGGATTGATGCTGCAGGCCACTGGACGGTCTTTAGCCGGATCGCCCTGCCGCTTGTGCAGCCGGCCCTGGCAACCTATATGATTCTCCGCTTCATCTGGACCTGGAATGATTATCAGAATCCGCTGATCTTTCTTCGTTCTGATTCTTTATTTACCTTACAGCTGGGCATCCGGAAATTCGCTGATTTCAGCGGCGAGTTCTACTCCTTAATGATGGCAGGTGCGGTTTCAGCCATTCTACCTCTATTAATCATCTTCATGATTGGGCAGAAGCAGGTGATTGAGGGAGTTGCCATGGGAAGTGTCAAAGGCTAGACTAATTACACTATAGGGGGTTTATACAATGTTCAAAGCCAACAAGAAACTATTCATCCTGGTACCGCTGTTATCCTTGCTGATTTCGGGGTGCGGCGGTGCCAATTCGGAAGAAGGGGCTGCCCCGGGTACCGGAGAAGGAACGAATGAACCTGTAACGATTAAGCTGAGCAACTGGTATGCCAAAAAAATGGATAACTGGGATGTAGTGATTGCAGAGTTCGAAAAGACGCATCCCAATATCAAAGTGGAGTTTGCCTCCGCTGAAGATAACAACTCCAATGAATTCTACAAGAAGCTTGATCTGGCCGTTGCCGGCGGCGATGATCTGGATATTATCATGTTCAGCAATATGACGTATCTGTCCCAACGGGCGGGGCTTGGCATGATCGAACCGCTGGATGATTATTTGGCTAAAGACGGAATTAATTTCGCCGATGAATATACGGCCGATACCTCAATTGACGGCAAGGTCTATGGACTGCCCGGCAAGTCCTCCCAGGGTCTCGTTATTATCAATGAGAATCATCTGAAAGAAGCGGGACTCGAGCTGCCCAAGGACTGGACCTGGGATCAGTATATGGAATATGCGAAGGCTATGACGAAAAAAGAGGGCGATAAAACCCGGTATGGCACCTATTTTCACAGCTGGATTCAATATGGGTACCTGGTGCAGAACTTCGGCCAATCGCTTAATTCAAATCTGACTACAGATGATGGAAAGACCGCCAATATTGACAATCCTTACATGCGTAAGTCGCTGGAGCTGCGTCTTCAGGGAGAGGCGGAAGGCTCCGCTACACCGTATTCGGAGGTGGTCAGCCAGAAGCTGAATTACAGACCGCAATATTTCAATCAGGATACAAGCATGCTGGTAACGGGCTCATTCCTTATTCCGGAAACCGGAGGGACAGACACGATTCCTGCCAGCTTCAAGACCGTATTTGCTCCGCTTCCCAAGCTGAATGCTGAAGATCCGATCTCTGCGAATGTCAGCGGTGACGTACTGAGCCTTTATAGCAAATCCAAGCATAAAGACGAAGCGTACACCTTCATCCGCTGGTTCTCCACGGAAGGCATTGTTCTGCAAGGGAAGAATATCCCGTCCTGGAAAAAAGCTGATCTGAATGATGTAGTCGACCGGATCATCGCCGGCAGCAAAAATCCGGAAATGATCGATAAAGAATCCCTGCTCTATGTTCTGGAGAATACCAAAGCTACTACGACAGCCACAGCGGTACCTTATCATGCAGAGCTTGAGAAAGTGCTTCTGGAGGAGTTTGATAAAATGATGCTCTCGGGTCAAAGCATTGATGCGACGATCCAGAATGCCCAAACCAAGATCCAGAAGATCATCGATTCCAAATCCTGAATGAAAACAGAGATTAGATAGGAGGGCTGCACGTGCTTTATCCAATAATGACGGAAACCCGCGGTCTGTATGATCTGGCCGGGGTATGGAATTTCAAGCTGGATCACGGCTTGGGATTCGAAGAGAACTGGTATGCATCCAAGCTGACAGATACGATCCCAATGGCGGTTCCCTCTGCCTATAATGATCTTGGCGTGAATCCGCAGATCCGCAATCATGTCGGCTGGGTGTGGTATGAGCGGGAGCTGATTCTTCCGCAGACCATCATGAATGAACGTCTTGTTCTCCGCTTCGGCTCGGCTACACATAAGGCCAAGGTATTCATCAATGGAAGCTTTGTGATGGAGCATTCCGGCGGATTTCTGCCCTTCGAGGCCGTGATTAATGAGTATATCCGGACTGGATCGAACCGGCTGACGGTTGCCGTCAATAATGTTGTGGATTACACGACATTGCCTGTAGGTCTATACACAGAGACTGAAGAACCCGGCGGGAAGACCAGGCTGAAGAATCAGCCGAATTTCGATTTCTTCAACTTTGCAGGACTGCAACGGCCGGTGAAAATCTACTCTACGCCTCAAACCTTCGTGCAGGATATTACTGTCGTAACCGATTATCACGGCGGTAACGGGATTGTCCGTTACAGCGTGGATGTCAGCGGAGAAGCAGATATCCGGGTCACTGTTCTGGATGAAAAGGGAAACGCAGTCTCCTCGGGGACCGGAAGCTCCGGCCGGCTGGATATTCCCGGTGTTACCCTATGGCAGCCGTTGAATGCCTACCTGTATACCCTGAAGATTGAACTGCTGGAAGCGGAGCAGGTACTGGATGTCTACGGGCTGCCGTTTGGCGTGCGGACAGTCGAAGTGCGGGAGGGGCAGTTCCTGATCAACAACCAGCCCTTTTACTTCAAGGGCTACGGCAGACATGAGGATACCCCGTTTCATGGCCGGGGCTTAGATGAAGCAGCGAATATCATGGATTTCAACCTGATGAAATGGACGGGAGCCAACTCCTTCCGTACCGCGCATTATCCTTATGCCGAAGAAGTGATGCGGCTGGCCGACCGTGAAGGCTTCGTCGTCATAGATGAGACGCCAGCGGTAGGTCTGGATCTTAATTTCCTGGTGATGTTATCCGGGGGAACGAAGAAAGAGACATGGAAGGAAGTCCAAACCTTTGAGCATCACCAGCAGGTCATCCGGGAGCTGATTAACCGGGATAAGAACCATGCCTGTGTAGTGATGTGGAATGTGGCTAATGAACCGGCATCCTATGAAGAGGGAGCATACGAGTACTTCAAGCCGCTGATCGAGCAGATGCGGGATGAAGATCCGCAGCACCGCCCGGTTACCCTGGTGACACATATAGAGGCTTCGCCCTTAAACGATAAGATCTCCGAACTTATTGATGTGCTTGCCTTTAACCGTTACTATGGCTGGTATGTGGACGGAGGTGATCTCGAATCAGCCAAAGGCAAGCTCCGTCTTGAACTGGAGGCTTGGACCAAACGTTGTCCGGGTAAACCGATGATGATGACTGAATACGGAACAGATACCGTAGCCGGACTGCATGATGTGGAGCCGATCATGTTCACGGAAGAATATCAGGTGGAGTTCTACAGGGCCAATCACGAGATCTTCGACGAATTTGAAGATTTCGTCGGCGAACAGGTCTGGAATTTCGCAGACTTTGCCACGGGCCAGGGAATTATCCGGGTACAAGGCAACAAGAAGGGAATTTTCACCCGGGAACGCAAGCCCAAAGCGTCAGCGCATGAGCTGCGCAAGAGATGGACGGCTATCCCGGATTTCGGGTATAAGCCGAAATAATGAAAGCTTGATACACACAGCATTAGGCCCGCCACAATGTACACCTGCGATTTATGCAGTGTGATCATTGTGGCGGGCTTTTTGGGTATATGCTGAGACTTACCCCTTCACCGCACCAATCATTACACCCTTCTCGAAATACTTCTGGACGAAGGGATACACACACAGGATGGGCACCGTTGCCACGATAATGGTGGCGTATTTAATCGTTTCTCCGATCATGAACTGGTCTGCCGAGCTTGCTCCTGCCGACATGCTGTCTGTCGAATTGGCAATCAGGATCTCCCGGAGTATCAGCTGCAGCGGGAACAGGTCTCTGTCCCTCAGAAAGATGGATGCATAGAACCACGCATTCCATTTCTCGACGGCATAATAGAGCACCATTACGGCTATAACCGGCTTGGACAAAGGCAATACGATCCGGAACAGGATCGTCAAATGGTTAGCGCCGTCGATCTTGGCCGATTCCTCCAGGCTCTCGGGAATCGCCGAGAATGCGGTGCGCATGATAATCAGGTTAAAGGTGCTGACAGCGAACGGTATGATGGTTGCCCAGATGGAATCAATCAATCCGACACCCTTGACGATCAGGTACATCGGAATCAGGCCGCCGTGGAAGAACATTGTGAACACGATCAGCAGGGTGAAGGCGCTGTTCCACATTACATTTCTTCTGGACAGCACATAGGCTGCTATTGCGGTCAGCAGCATGTTAAGGGTGACACCGAAGACCAGAATGAACAGTGTATTGCCGTAACCCTTGATAATGCCGGGATTGCTGAACACGCTCTTGTAAGCTTCGAGACTGAAGCCCAGCGGCTTCCACAAGAATCCCTTGTTCGCAACCAGCTCCGCGGAATCGCTGAAGGAGGCGAACAGTACATATAGAAGCGGATATAACGTTACGATAACAAGTAGAATCAGCACGGTGTTAATGGTGTAATCAAAGATTTTATTTCTCAGGCCGGTGTCGGCATGCATAACGGTTTCCTCCTACCAAAGGCTGGTTTTATTAACTCTGCGGCTGATGTAATTGGCCGAGATCAATAGAATGAGATTCACAACCGAGTTAAACAAGCCGACTGCTGAACTATAGCTCCAGCCGAATTCCAGCAAGCCTTTTCTGTACACAAAGGAAGAAATGACGTCAGCTGTTTCATAGGTTACAGGATTGTAGAGCAGAATGATTTTCTCGAAGCCGACATTCAGCATATTGCCCATCCGCAGGATGAACATGATGGTGATCGTAGGCAGAATTCCCGGCAGGGTAATGTGCAGCATCTGCTTCAGACGGCTGGCACCGTCAATCCGGGCGGCTTCATACTGCTCCTGGTCAATACCGGCCAAGGCGGCAATGTAAATAATCGATTCCCAGCCGATCTTTTGCCAGATTTCGGACAGGATATAGACCGGGCGGAACAGGCCGGGCTTCTGCAGCATAGCGGTTCCGTCATACCCGAGCCAGGAGAATAGTGTATTAATAACCCCGTTGCTGTTGGTGAAATCGGTAATCATCCCGCAAATGACGACGAGTGAAATGAAGTAGGGCATATACGAGAAGGTCTGGACTATCCGTTTGAAGCTCTGATTTCTCACTTCATTGATCAGCAGAGCCAGAAGGATCGGGGCCGGAAACATGAACAGAATCGAATACACGCTGATAATCACGGTATTACTCAGAATCCGCCAGAAATAATAGCTGGAGAAGAAATCCCTGAAGTGCTGGAGTCCTACCCAGTCACTGCCTAGAATCCCTTTCATCGGCGAGAAATCCTTGAAGGCAATAATCGCGCCATACATCGGTGCATAATGGAATACGACATAGTAGAGGATGACCGGAATCATCATGATATACAGCAGTCTGTTCAGCTTGAAATCCCGGAGGAAACGGTGCTTAAAGCTGTTGTTAACAGAAGTTTGAACGCCGGTCATAGGAGCTAATTTGGACATGGTTTCTCTATTCCTCCTTACGGGAGCAGCTCTTCAGCCGATCAACGATCTGCTCCCGGCTTGACTGTAATTTAGCGCTTCAAGTACCGCTCCAGTGCGGCCTGTTTAATCTCAATGGCACGCGGGAGCTTGACGGAATTCAGCTTCTCCAGATACTTGTCATAAGCCTCAAGCGGCTCCGTTCCAAGGATAATCTTCAGTGTCATTTCATCGACCAGCGTGTTCACATCCGCCATGATGTTGGCATATTCAGCGCTTTCCTCCGGAGTTGGAGTTACCAGCGGAATCTGGTATTTGGCCATGTCCGTCTTCTGCCAGATAGGTATCGCGGCCTGCTGCTCCGGCAGATTCAGGTACTGTTCGGAGACCCGTTTATCGGAGACAAAGGGACCCATCGTATTGCCACGGATATATAGAGACATGGCTTGTGCAGGGGCCAGCTTGTCGGGATTGCTCATCAGCAGATCCGTGAATTTCGGATAACCGTCTTCCATCGTGTAGCTGACACCCTCTGTTCCGAAGTTAAACAGCTTATTGCCTTCTTCGCTGTAGCCATAATCAAGCAGCTTGACCGCCAGCTCCGCATTCTTGGACGTCGCCGAGATCGCTACCATCCCGCCGGTGGAGAAGGCATAATCCCGTTGGCCGAACTTTGGTGAAGTGCCCTTCTCCAGCACCGGATAAGGAGCCGCGACAATGGAAGCCTGCGGATCGGCTCCCTTAAGGATCGGCTGCCATTTCCCGATACCGCCGCCAGCATTGGCCCAGGTTGCCCCGGTCTGGCCCGAAGTAATATTGGCATCCATCACCTTGGAATCGACGGTGGCCACATCTTTATCCAGCAGTCCGTCCGCATACCATCCCCGGAATAAGCTCAGGAAGTCTTTATAACCAGGTTCTGCCGGACCGAATTTAACCTTCCCGTCCTCCAGATAGAAGTCGCGGGTAACGCCAAACGCCCCGATGAAAGCGCCATTGCCCAGTTCATTGAATACACGCGGTTTGGCGACGAAGGAGATCGGTGCAGCAGCCCCTTTTTTCTCTTTAAACGCTTTCAAAGCAGTGGTCCATTCATCGATGGTTTCAGGTACGGGCAGACCCAGCTCATCCAGCCAATCCTTGCGGATCACCGGCCCCTGGAAGGTAAGCAGCGATTCATCCCCGCGGATGAAAGGAAACGAGTAATAGCTTCCTTTGTCTGTCTTGACCATTTTCTCAACCTCGGGATGCTCCTGGAGATATTTCTTGTAGTTCGGGGCGTATTTGTCGATCAGGTCATTCAGCTCCAAGATGTATCCGTCCTTGATTGCTTTTTCCGGACCGCCCGGGAAGTTGAAGAAGTTGTACTCCAGCATATCAGGCAATTCACCGGAGGCGAGCATCACGTTGAAGGATTCGTCGATCTGGTTAGCCGGAGGGGCGGTGAAATCTACTGTAACCCCAGTACGTTTCTGCCATTCCTGGTAAAAGGGAACCTCCGCATGCGCTGATTTTACTCCCGTCAGATTATTAGGTAATGCTCCCCAATAAGTGAGTGCAGTGTCCGTTTGCATCGGGTATACCGCTGCTGATTCTGATGCTGTGTCTGAGCCGGATGGGGAATTGTTCCCTGCCTTGTTCTCCGAGCATCCTGCCAGCGTGCTGCCTGCCAGCAGAGATGCCATGAGCGAAAACATTATTTTTCTGCTTGTTCTCCTCATTCCTGTTAACCTCCTCAAATGATTCCATTAGTAGTTGTAAGAACCTGCTGTGCTGCCGGGTTCATGCCCTAACTATACGGTCCGCCCCGGTTTGGTGTATATGTGCAGTACATCCAATGTAATTGAAAAAGCCGCTGCGGGTATCGGCAAAATGCACAAAACGATAGGCGATTGCTCTGCGGGAGCGGCTTAAGCCCTTGCTGCGCAACAAAAAAGCCCGGCCGCCACGGTGGGGTGACGGGCAGGGCATTGTTAATCTTCGATGGTTTCTTTGTATTTGCCGGGTGTAATTCCTTCGATCTTCTTGAAGGTGCGGATAAAGGTCCCAACATCATTGAAGCCTGACTTCTCGGCCGCTTCGTTGACCGTCAGCCGCTGCTGCTGAATCAATTGCTTGGACCAGTCAATCCGCCGCTTGTTGATCGTATCCAGAAGCCCTTCCCCCGATTGCTCCTTGAACAGCTTCGACAGATAAGTAGGCTTCATATCAAAATGCTGCCCCAGCAGGGAGACGTTCAAGCCCGGATCCGTGAAATGTTCGTCTATAAATGCAGATACCCCGCTGATTAAATCATTCAAGGCGCGGTGACGGTTCTCCTGAACATTCTGCAGCCGTCTGGCCCCGGCATATTCACAGGCTTCCTTAAGCATGGACTTCAGCTGCTCCTGCATTTCAGCTAACGTCTCTGCAGAAGAGAGCCTGTCAATGCGCTTCGGATTCTGCAGCAGGATATTATCCTGCGCGGGTCCGAGTTCACCGATGCTCTTGATCAAAGTTCCCACCAGGTCGAGCATAAGGCAGCGGGCTAAAGGTACCTTCACCGGGTGCTTCGACAGGTTCATCTGCAGGATATCGTCCAAGGAGGTTACGGCAGACTGGAAATCGCCCACTTTGACATAATTGATTAACTGCTGCTCCAGCTGAAGGGGATAGAAGTAACCGGAATCCGTATCGGGACGGATGTTGTTCCGCTCAATCTCTTCATAGGACAGAATCTCCTGTTTGCCCATCACCAGCTTATATTCCATGGCATCCAATGCCTCCTGATAAGCCTGATGAATCTGATCAATACCGTGATGAACCCGGCTGACCGACACTGTAAGGTAGATATTATACGTCTGTGCAAGAAACTCTTGAGCGGAACGGGCCACCTGCAGCAGATCGCTATTGTGCTCATCCGATGAGACAGGAGACAGGCTGACCAGACAAGGCATGGCTTCATCCGTTTCGGCCATATAGCCCCTGTGCTTAACGTTGACCAGCTCTTCAATTACATTATTCACAATGAAATGCAGCAGCTGCAGCTTCTGGGCGGCGGTTTTGCCCTGGACACGCTCCAGGAAGACATCGAGATCCTCCAGGTAGAATAGAAGAATCGCACAATCCCCGGAGAGGAGCTGAATATCGAAGGCGCTTAAGGCTTCGGCCAAAGGAAGCTCATCGTCCAGCCTGCCCTTGAGCAGCCGCAGGATGTAATTGGAACGCAGCGAATAATTCTGCCGCTTCCTCTCCAGCAGCATATGGTCCAGTTCACTCAGCGTACTGTCCACAGCCTGCTGGATAAACAGGAATTCATTGGAGCCTTTCTCCCGGATGGCTGTCTTGCTGCTGAAGGCACGTACAATCCGCTGGATCGGATTATAGTTTTTCCTCAGGAAAATATAAGTCAAGAACCCGCCTCCCAGCAGGCTGGCCATGATACTCAGCAGCGTCAGCCTGCGGACCAGCTCCGCCTTTTGCCAATAGACTTCACTAGGAATCATGGAAATATAGCGGAGATTGGATTCATTAGACTGGATCGAGAAGACTTCATACCGCTCCCCGCCGAATTCCCAGAGGAACATTCCGCTGTCACCGGTCAGCTTGCCGAAGGGCAATTGTGCCGGAAGATCTGTATTGGAGCTGGATACCAGCACCTGGTTGTCGGAGTCTGTGATGAGCACATGCCCTTTGCTGAACGCTTCAATATTCATGAGGGAGGATAATATTTGGTCGTTGTCGATCATGATCACATTGGCTCCGGACGGCTTGCCGTCCTCGTAGTCATAGGTGCTGACATATGCGAGCGCTTTCACGGAAGTGCCGTTCTCGGTTGTACGGTTCATCGGTACATAGCCCTTGAATTTGTTCTGGCGGAGGATATCTAACCATGCTTCATAGCTTAAGTTGCCGGAGGCGTTATGCTCGGCATAGGCGAATCTCGTATTCCGGTAAACGCCGGGGAGCAGAATCGTATCCCGTGAGGCCAGATAGATATAGAACAGGCCGGTTTCGGCATAAGCCGATTGATATAAGGACATATCCTTGGTCGCGTCGTACAGATCATACATATAATCTTCCGGGAAAATGGAGTACTTGTGCTGATCGACCAGTTCCCTGAACTTGGTATTCCAATTCAGCTCGAAGTTGAGCCGGTTGACCGCTTCCAGCTGTTTATCCATATTCTCCCGCAGCTGCTTAAGCAAGGAGTTGTTCGCCAGATGAATCTCATCAGCGAGCATCTTGCTGGACTGAAAGTAAACGATAGAACTCAGAATGACCGGAAGCAGCAGAACGGCCATATAAGATAAGGTCCAGGTCAGCAATACACTTTGGCTGCCCAGCCATTTGCTTCTTCTTTTCTTCATCCGCATTCTCCTGTCCGGGCTGCAATCGATAGCTTCGTATATTGTACATGCATCCCAGGGTTAGCACAATTGCCATTACAGGGAAATAACGGTAAGCTCCTGTTTGTTCGGCTTTTAAACACTCCGAATAGTGCCGCGGACGCTTCGCTTCCTGCTGGTGCAAGAGCTTGCGCGTTCCTGCTTCCCCGTGTAATCAGGTGATAAGTTATGTTTCCAATTGCCCGGTTCTGTGCTAGACTCAGTCTTTATTAAAGCCCTTACATCTGCGTCAGCAGGCAAAAACATCCGCTGTGCTGCGAGACAGGGGAGAGGAAGAGTCCATGAAACGTTATTTTCTCGATAAGCCCATACAGACCAAATTGCTGATTACCTTCCTGCCGGTCATGATTCTGTCGGTTATTGCAACAGGCTCGTTCTCCTACTGGTCCGCCAGTGATCAGCTCCGCAAGAACTCGCTGTATTCGCTGGCCGATACAACCTATCAGACCGCCTTGTTCCTGGACGATAAATTTCTGACGATCTTCGAACAGCTGGTTAATCTGGAGGATACCACCTCGCTGCGCAATCTGTTGTCCGTGAACGATCAGGGTGACACTCCCCAGAAATTCAATGACATTATTGAACTTCATAACCGTCTTGAAAGCGTATACCACTCCTATAATGCCATGGTCGATTCCATCTATGTTGCCTTCAACAACGGCCGTTCTTTCAACCTCCAGCAGGAATACGTGCCCCGGAGCGTCTCGATCGATCTTCCGGCGTGGCAGGAACGGTACAACCATTCAGATAAAGGCTACTACTGGCTGAACAGCCACAAGGATGCCATCTTCGATACGGTGGAGGACAGGCGGGTGCTCAGCAGCTTCAAAATGATCGGCACGCCGACTTCCTCCTCCAGCGGAATTGTGCTGATCAATCTGCGTGAAAGCTACTTCCTGGAGATTATGCAGAATGTACAGATCAGCCCGAACGGCGCGCTGGCACTGATCAGCCCGGACGGGGAGCTGTTCTCCAAATCCCTGAAGAAGGATTATGGGGTGAAGCCGGATACTATTGCAGAATTGCGGCAGCTGGCAGGCGGTAACGGCAGCCTTGCTGTGGACAGTACAGCAGGCCAGAAGCTGGATATTGCCTATCAGACACTGCCGCTGAACGGCTGGGTGCTGGCCGCTATTGTGCCGGAGAAGGATATCCTCGCAGGCGCGTCGCGCATCCAATGGATCGTTCTGGCGGTCACGCTGGTTATCCTCGTGCTGGCCCTGGCAGCCGCGACGCTGGCAGCGCGCAATCTGAGCAATCCGATCCGTTACCTGTCCAAGCAGGTGAAGCGGTTCGAGCGCGGGGATTTCAGTGTCAGCTTCCAGATTGACCAGCGCAATGAAATCGGCGTCCTGGCCACCGGACTGACCCGGCTCTCCGATTCGGTGGAGCAGCTGCTGAATGAGGTGCGCGAGGAGCAGGAGCAGAAGCGTAAGGCCGAAATGCGGGCGCTGCAGGCGCAGATTCAGCCGCATTTCCTGTACAATACGCTCGGTTCAATCAAGCATCTGATTGATCTGGAGGAGCGGGAGCGGGCCTCTGTGATGGTGGGAGCGCTGACCCGGTATTTCCGCATCGGCATCAGCAAAGGCGCCGAGCTGATTACTGTCGCGGAAGAGATTGAGCATGTGCGCAGCTACCTGCTGATTCTGAACATCCGGTATAACCAGGATTTCGATTATACCATCCAAGTGGATGAAGAGCTGCTGCCGCTGCGCATCCCGAAGCTGACGCTGCAGCCTATCGTGGAGAATGCCGTCTATCACGGCATCAAGAACAAGCGCGGCAAAGGAATGGTGACGATAACGGGTTATGCAGATGAAGCTGCCGCAGTGCTGGAGATATATGATAACGGACAAGGCATCAGCCCTGAGCGGCTTGCGCAGCTGCGCAGTTCACTGCAGGCGGACAGCACAGGCGACAATGCGCTGAGCTTCGGACTGTGGAACGCCCACCGCCGGCTGGTGCTGCAATACGGGCCGGTCTACGGCCTTGTCCTGGACAGCGAAGAGATGAAGTTTACCCGGGTCACGGTACAGCTGCCCCGGGTGCAGAAGAAAGGAGATTCCCATGATTAAACTGCTTATTGTGGATGATGATATGTGGATCCGGGAAGGCCTGCGGCGCAATATCCGCTGGGAGCAGGCCGGCATTGAGGTAGCCGGCACAGCCGCTGACGGGGAAGAAGCGCTGAAGCGGATGGAGGAGCTGCGGCCGGATCTGGTGCTGACCGATATCCAGATGCCTTTTCTGGACGGGCTGCAGCTGGCTGAACGAATTAACGCAGACTATCCGGGAACCAAGGTCGTCTTCCTGACCGGCTACGATGACTTCTCGTATGCCAAGCAGGCGCTGCGGCTGCAGGCGGCCGATTACATTCTGAAATATGAGGATAATGAAGTGATTCTAAATGCGGTTGCTTCTGCCGCCAGCACGCTGCTGGCCGAGAAGAGGGGGGCCGAGACAGCCCGGAAGAGCCAGGCGCTGATCCAGAACAAGTTCTTCGCAGAGCTGTTCGAGGGCTGCGCCAACCCGGAGTGGGCGCGGCAGGAACTGGACAATCTCGGCATAGCTGCGCCGGAGGCCTGCTTCCGGGTAGCGGTGATTCAGCCGGAGGACAACCGCCGCTTCGCCCGCTCCGGAGAAGGGGATAATGCGGAGCTGCTGCTCTTCTCCATCCACAATATCTGCTCGGAGCTTGTGTCTGAGCCATTTCCTTACCGGTATTCGGCAGTCTATAACAACCGGGTCAACCTTCTCTTTAACCTGCCTGCTCCGGCAGGCCGTGAAGGCACTGCGGAACACCTGACTGAACATCTGGAGGAGATCCGCCGGACGCTGGAGAACTGTCTGAAGCTTCAGGTCAGTATTGGTCTGGGCAGCTGCAGGGAAGGGATTGAGCGCATCGCAATCTCCTACAGCGAGGCTCTGAACGCTGCCCAGCTGAAGCCGATCATCGGCGGGGCCGGTGTATTCGTCAGCGGTGAGATCCGCCATTCGCAGAATTCGCATCATACGCTGCTGAAGGAGATGGAGCAGTATATGCGGATGCATTTTCATGAGGAGGAGCTGAACCTGACCGCCATCGCGGACCATGTCCATATTTCATCCGCGTACGCCAGCACGCTCTTCAAGAAATACAAAGGCATGAACTTAAGCGAGTATCTCATTCAGCTGCGCATAGACAAGGCAGCGGAGCTGCTGTCTACCACAGATGCGAAATCCTATGAAGTGTCGGAGCAGGTGGGCTACCGCAATCCCCAGTACTTCAGCGTGCTGTTCAAGAAGCATTACGGCAAATCGCCTTCGGAGTACCGCAGGGACCAGCAGCATTAATAGAGCAAACAAATGAGTTAATGAAAACAAACAATCTTCGAAAGATAGTGTATTCAGCATGTTCACGCGCTGGTTTAAGATAAGCGTGGAGGTGCTGTTATGGAATTATCCCAATCAACCGGCGGCAAGACAATGTCCGTCAAATCTAAATCTTCCCGCAAAAAAATGGGCGACCGCTGGTTTCCCTACCTGCTGATCGCACCGACAGTCCTGCTGATCGCTGGACTTCTGGTCTTCCCGATCTTCAGGGTGTTCGACCTCAGTGTGCAGAGCTATGATTTCACCCGGCTGCAGAAAGCGGGTTACATCGGACTCGAGAACTTCAAGAATATATTCACGCAGGACGATATGTTCTACTCTTCACTGTGGATCACGGTGAAATGGGTGCTGATAGAAGTAGTGCTGCAGCTCGTATTCGGACTCGTGGTTGCGCTGCTGCTGAACCAGGCGTTCAGGCTGCGCGGTCTGGTCCGTTCCCTGGTGCTTGTTCCCTGGGCGGTGTCCGGTGTACTGACCACCATGCTATGGTCGCTGATGTTCAACCAGCATATAGGAATCATTAACGATATCCTGATGAAGCTGGGCGTGATCTCCGAGCCGGTCGCCTGGCTGGCCAATATTCATACCGTCTTTGGTTCTGTGATTGTCGCCGAGCTGTGGCGCGGCATTCCGTTCTTCGCCATCACGCTGCTGGCGGCGCTGCAGACCATTCCGCACGAGGTCTATGAATCCTGTGAGGTGGACGGTGCGGGGAGCGTGAAGAAGCTCTTTTTCATCACACTGCCTTTCCTGAAGGAAAGTATTGTGTTCGCAACGTTGCTGCGTGCCATCTGGGAGTTCAACTCCATTGATATGATCTTTACGATGACGAACGGCGGACCGATGGATATGACCACCACGCTGCCGATTTATATGATGAAGACTTCCATCCTCGAAGGAAACTATGGCTATGGTTCCGCCATTGGTGTGGTCACCTTCGCGTTCCTGATGATCTTCGTTGTCCTGTACCTCAGACTGAACCGGTCAGGAGGGATGCAGGATGAATAGCAAATGGCACCGCAAGCTGGGTTCGAAGCTGCTGTTCTACATACCGCTGGCTCTGACACTGGTGTTCGTGCTGGTTCCGTTCCTGTGGGCCATCTCCACCTCGCTGAAGCGGGAGGGGGATGTACTTAGCGGCACGGTCCGGTACATTCCAAGTCCGGCGACCTTCGAGAACTTCGTACATGTGTGGAATGACAACAATTTCTCGCAATATTTCATGAACAGTGTGTTCGTGTCTGTATTGTCTGTAGTGGCAATTACGGTGTTGTCCGTATTGAACGGCTACGCCATGAGCCGCTTCAAGTTCAAGGGCAAAGGGGCCTTCATGCTGGTTCTGCTGGCGACCCAGATGATGCCGGTCATTCTGTTTGTCATTCCGCTCTTCCTGATCTTCAAGAATCTCGGGATGATCAACACGCCGTACGCGCTCATCTTGTTCTATATCGTGCTTCAGGTTCCATTCAACACGATTCTGATGCGCGGCTTCATCTCCTCGACACCGAAGGAAATCGATGAAGCGGCGATGGTCGACGGAGCCGGACGATTCCGGATTATCTTCGCGATAATTATGCCGATCGTGCTGCCGGGAATAGTAGCAACAAGCGCATTCGCCTTCATCGGGGTATGGAATGAATTCCTGGTTGCCTTCTCGTTCATTACGACGCCGGACCGCTTCACCATCCCGATCGGCCTCAAATTCATGGTTGGCGAATTCAGCGTCCAGTACGCGTCGCTGGCGGCCGGCAGTATTATCGGGCTGATTCCGCCCGTGCTGCTCTTCATGTTCATCCAGCGTTATCTGGTCGAAGGACTGGGCGGCGCAGTCAAAGGCTAGTGTCCGGTATCGCAAGGACGGACACGGCCAGGCAGAATACGCCGGGTTCGTCCTTTGAGGTATATACAAGAAATTCAATTAGGGAGGATCACAGAATGATGGGGAAACACAAAGCGAAACGCACGGCGCTAGTATCGGCAGCATTGCTGCTGCTGCTGGCCGGCTGCGGCGGAAATAATGGCGGGAATAACGGGGGGGACAGCGCTGCAGCGGCGGATAACGGGGCAGGTAAAGCAGCAAGCGGAGAGAAAGCCAAAATCAGCTTCTGGGCTGCAGCTGTAACCACAGAACGCAATGCCTTCTTCGAAGAGATCGTGAAGCAGTTCGAGCAGGAGAATCCGGATATCGACGTGGATTATCTGGGCGTACCGGGAGACCTCGCGGCTTATGAGCAAAAGGTTAACGTGGCCATCTCTGCCGATCAGGCGCCGGATGTGATGAATGACTTCAAATCCGATCTGCTGGCCCGGGGGGTGCTGGAGCCGCTGGACACCTATTATGAGCAGTGGGCGGACAAGGACCTGCTCAACCCGGAACTGATTGCAAGTAACCGCAAGCTGGATACGGCAGAAGGTAAATTGTATGCGCTGCCATACAGCTCACAAACCTGGAATCTGTGGGTTCGTCCGGACTGGTTCAAGGAAGCCGGACTGACCTTGCCCGATACCTGGGACCAATTCTTCGATGCTGCCGCCAAGCTGACGGATAAATCGAAAGACCGTTACGGGCTCAGTATCCGCGGCGGCGCAGGCAGTGCCAATACGCTCGAAATGCTGATGTATGCTTACTCCGGCATTACCGATTATTTCACGGCAGACGGCAAAGCAACAATTAATGACCCGCTTAATGTTGAATTTGTAGAGAAATACCTGGGCTCTTACAATGTCTATACACCTGAGGATGACCTCAATAAAGGCTGGAGTGAACTGGCTGCAACCTTCCAGTCCGGCAAAGCCGGAATCGTTGTGCATAACTTAGGCTCGGCCAGCTCCCATGAGAAAGCCTTCGGCGGTGACTATACGAAGTTCGAAGCTGTACCTTTTCCAAAGAGCGTGAAGGGCTACCGCGAACACCCTGGCCTTATGCCGCTGGGGCTGACGATGAGCAAATCGGCGAAGAACAAGGATGCGGTCTGGAAATTCATGACCTTCTACCTGTCGCATGATATCAACAGCAAATACGGCAAGCTCTATGGCGAAATTCCTGCCAATACAGAAGCTGCCGGTGATGAATGGGTGCAGAGCGTGCCTTACATGAAATCGGCCTCCGATCTGCTGAACAGCCAGGAGACGAAGTTCTCCGATGTACCATACTATCTCGCGGGATATTCCAATGTGCAGAAATCGGTGGAACCGCTGATCCAGAAGGTAATGGCCAAGCAGCTGACCGCACAGGAAATGCTGGATCAATGGGCATCGCTGCTGGAACAGGAGAAGGCGGCACAATAAACTGCCCGGGCGGTAGGCGTCCGGCGCTGAAGGAGTTATTCAATGGAGACAATTAATACGCCCTGGGTATCCGACCTTGGCAACGGCCGGTACCGCAATCCGGTGTTGTATGCAGATTATTCCGACCCGGATGTGATCCGGGCCGGGGATGATTATTATATGACAGCGTCGAGCTTCAACCACATGCCGGGACTGCCGATTCTGCATTCCCGTGACCTGGTGAACTGGACGATCGTCAATCACGCGCTGGACAGGCTGGATCTGCCGGGATATGACCAGGTTCAGCACGGTAAAGGCGTATGGGCACCCAGCCTGCGCCATCATGACGGGAAGTTCTGGATCTTCTTCGGTACGCCGGATGAAGGAATCTTCATGACGCAGGCCGGGGACCCGCTCGGGAAGTGGACTGTACCCCATCTGGTCAAAGCAGCCAAAGGCTGGATTGACCCTTGCCCCTTCTGGGACGAGGACGGACAGGCTTACCTGGTCCATGCCTTCGCGAAGAGCCGCAGCGGCATCAAGCATATTCTGCATGTGTGCGGGATGAGCCCGGACGGCAGGGAGCTGCTGGATGAAGGCCGGCTGATTATTGACGGAACGGTCGATCATCCGACACTGGAAGGTCCCAAAATGTACAAGAGGGACGGATGGTATTACATTCTTGCCCCTGCAGGCGGTGTGTCCACCGGCTGGCAGGCTGCCTTCCGCTCCAGGTCCATCTATGGCCCTTACGAAGACCAGATTGTGCTGGAGCAGGGCGATACGCTGGTGAATGGCCCTCATCAGGGCGGCTGGGTAGAGACGCCGGAAGGAGAAAGCTGGTTCCTGCATTTCCAGGACAAGGGGGCTTACGGACGGATTGTCCATCTACAGCCTGTAGAATGGATTGACGGCTGGCCGGTAATAGGGCAGCAGTCTGCGGGAAGTTTGACCGGAGTGCCGGTATCCGAATGGTGCAAGCCGGGGTCTTCCGGCACCGGGACAGCGCTGCCGGCGGCTCCCCGGACCTCCGATGATTTCGCGGACGGGCGTCCGGGGCTGCAGTGGCAGTGGCAGGCCAATCCGCAGGACGGCTGGCTTGCCTCCGGCCACCCGGGTCCGGGGCTCCGGCTCCGCTGCGCGCCGCTCGGAGCGCAGCGGTTATACGATGCGCCGCAACTCCTGATGCAGAAGTTCGCTGCGCCTGCATTCACGGCGCAGGTACAGATCAAACCGCATTTCGGAGCATTATCTGAACGCGCAGGCCTGGTAGTGCTTGGGCATAAAGCGGTACATTTAAGCCTGTTCTCCGGTGAAGATGGCGGCCTATGCCTGGGCCGGTTCGAGAGCCTGCCGGCAAGCCCGGAGGAAGAAGCGGAGCAGGAGTGTGCGTTTACGGATGATTTTGTGAAGCTGGACTCGGACGCTGTATACCTTCAGCTTACGGTCTTGGAAGATGCTGAATGCCGCCTGGCGTACAGTCTTGACGGAGAAGCTTACACGGATTTGGGAGCTCTTTTCCGGTTGAAGGAAGGCGAAGGAGCCTGGGTAGGTGCCAAGTTCGGCTTGTTCGCGCTAGCTTGCGGTCCGGTTAACGCAACGGCGGAGAACGGCTACGCTGAGTTCGGGCGGTTCGAGGTGCGTTAAGACTTCTCTTCGAGTACACTCAGAATTGCCCTGATGACCAGCTCCGGCTGATCGTGAATCACCATATGTCCGCTCTTCTCAGCTACGATAAGCTCACTATTGGAAGAAAGGTTCAGCATGTTGCGCTGTCCTGCCTGCCAGATGGCTTCCAGCCGTCGGCCCGATTCTTCGGACATCCCAAAAGCAGCGTAATCCTGCGGCATTCCCCGGGCGATGATCTTCACCGGAAGTGTGCCTAAGGTCTGTCCGCGGATAGCATCCTCGGTAGAGCTTGCCAGCGCTGCTTCCTGCTCCTTGGCGGCAAAGTAGCTTGGTGTAGAGATGACGTTAATGAATTGCCCGCGGTCTTGTTTCGCAACCAGACCCTCCAGCAGCTGGTTCTGGAACAGTCGAAGCGCACCCGAGCGCTTGAGCAAGGTAAGCATGGAAGCACTCGGGTTGCCGGCATAATTCTCGGCCTCCAGAATCGGCTTCGTCTCACGGTCGTCATTCTCGGGTCTGGCATCAATAAGCACCAGCCCGGTTACTTCCTCCGGGTAGGTCTGAGTGAAGAGACGGGCATACATGCCGCCCAGGGAATGTCCGACCAGCAGGTAAGGGCCGGGGATGCCTGCATTCTGAAGTGCGTTATGTAGTTCACGCACAATATTGGCACCTGAGCGATCCGTATCGGCCTGCTCACTCCAGGCATATCCTGCCCGGTCGTAACTGACAACGGTAGCTGTTTCGGCTAACTGTTCAGGAATATTTCTCCACGATAAGCTGGTTTCCCCGCTTCCGGCTTCCAGAATAATCGTGGGAGCTCCGGCTCCTTGTTGCAGGAGATGCAGGTTGTACCCCCCGGCATCCGTCAGTCTACCCGGTGCAGGATAATCTTTTTTGGCGGATGCGGAGGCAATGGCTTCATACAGGAACCCCAACCCTGTAATAAGAACAGCTGCGGATATAAGAATTAGCAATAGCTTCATCAGCTTGCTCAGCAGTTTGCGGGAAGCGGAATTCTTGATACTGGCAGAATTGATCATGGCGTTTGGTTAATCTCCTTTTTAATACAATTGTATTATTTAAAACAGTATAGCAGCATGCCTGCTATTCAAGCAAGCTACGGGGTCATGGGAATTGCACCATGCGGAGCGGCATCTGCCGGTTGGGCACAGGATCACGGCCTCCGGTCTGCTAAGCGGCCGTTTGAACCTCCTTCCAGAAGGGTAAAAAGAGAGAAACACCCCTCGAGGAGAAAGGCGGTAAGCTTATGCTGTGGGGATTAATCGGACTCGTTGTCGTAGTATGGCTGTTCGGCTTTATCTTTGATGTTATGGGCAATCTGATTCACCTTCTGCTATTTGTCGCTGCGGTACTGTTTGTGATTAACCTGTTGCGGGGACGATCCCGGAGTTAACAGGACATAAACAAGAGCTGGTTCAAATACTTAATTAAGCAGTTCACACACAAGCACGCGGTACCCTAATAGGGACGCGTGCTTTCGTGCGTAATCCTTGAATTCTCCCGCAGAGGAGACCTTAAGGAATAGTCCTGCTTCCGGCAAGTCTGGACACGTCCCCTCCGGATGCCTATAATGTAATCACTATGCAACCCTGGAGGAGAATCAATGAATAAGCCGATCATCGCCGTCGATATGGATGATACCATCTGCCATCTCGTCAAACGTGCGATATACCACAACAACATTGAGTTTCCTACGCATCCGCTCCGCTACGAGGATATGATGGACTGGAACACAGACCACCTTCGCCATCCGGACAGCACGATGGACCTTTTCTTCGGCAGACCCGGTCTGTACGAGGAGCTGGAGCTGTTCGATGAATATGTGACCGAAGAGATGGAGAAGCTTCACAACGCGTATGATGTCATTATTGTTACAGCCGCTGTTCCCAAAACAGTGCTTGAGAAATGGAACTGGCTGCAAAAGCACATGCCGTATATCCCGGCTGAGAACTTCTTCACCTGCAAGCGCAAGCATCTGATCGGCTTCGATCTGCTGATTGATGACGGTCCGCATAATTTGCTGCCCGCTGTACAGGCAGGGAAGAAGGTGCTCTGTATCCCGCATCCCTGGAACCTGCGGGCCCGGGAGGAATATGCCTTCCCGCTGATGACCTCCTGGCAGGGGGCGAAGGAGCGGGTGGATGAAATTCTGCAGGCACGGCAGTAGCCGTAGTCCGGAGACTGCATCTCCTATAAAGGGCTGTCCCAGAAAGCCATGAAATGGCTGCCTGGGATAGCCTCTTTTTATTGTTAAGGAAATTGTAGAGTTTCCGGAAATGTGGAGAGGAATTTGCTTATGAACGGAGGCGCCCTTGCCGGGCAACAGTTGGATAAACAGCACTTAATATGCCGGGAATCACTCCCAGTAGGGAGGAAGCGTGAAATTAAATGACGTTTATACAACTAATTACCTTAAAACATCCAAAACCTCTGAATTAAGATACGTTTTTCCAACTAATATTTGCGGAGCCGGAGTCAGCGCCAGAGCCAGAGCTAGAGCCAAAGCTAGAGCTAGAGCCGGAGTCAGCGCCGGGGTCACTGGAGGTGTCTTGGCCAAGCACCCGCAGGAAGCCTGCGGGAAGTGCTGACCGCAAACGTTACTCACCCGTTAGGGTGATTTTTCTCTAATAGGATTATTTTGAGCGCATGGTATACGCCGCACGCAATTCCGTATTCCACACTCCTAAGGTGAGTACAAAGTCCCGGATGCTGAAAAAATGTAATCCAGTCATACTAACAAAAATCTAATATTTATATAAATGTTGCAAAATGAGTGTCTTAAACTACAGCTCTTGTGTATAGAAAGGATTTGCTTTCCCGTCAATGACAGCGCCCATAAGGAATGGGCTGAATTTCATGTATCGGGATAAGCGGCGAAAAAGGGGAGAAGTTGTCCTTCATTTTCCGTTAATCGAAATAATAAGGAGGAGATGTATTATTTTTTTGCTTTTTTATAAGAAGAAATTGGGTTTGTGTATATAATTTTCTATTAAGCGAATGTTCATCTTGATAACAAAATAAATAGGCGGAAAGAACCAAAAGTTATAATTATGTTATTGAAACCATTGACAGTTATGCTAACGAAACAATATTCTGTAGTCGTTAGAGGGCTACTGAATCCATTGCGAGAAAGGAGGAAGGGGCTGGGTCAAAATCCATTCAAACGAAAGTGGAATTAATGCAGGGATTATCCATTACGGGAGGGATGTTGCTTGAAGAAAATGTTGTCATTAATTATGGTGTTCGGATTGCTTATTGGGGTGGTACCGCCCTTGGAGGCAAGTGCAACGGCCAACCTTGCAGGGAACACAACCGCAGCTGCAAGCTCAAGCGAGGATTCAACAAAAACACCGGATATGGCCGTTGACGGAAATTCTTCCACCCGGTGGTCCTCTGCTTATGCAGATCCGCAGTGGATCAGCGTTGATCTTGGAAGCGCAAACAATGTGAATGGGGTTAGGCTAAACTGGGAAGCTGCCTACGCAAAGGCGTATCAAATTCAGGTCTCAACAGATAACAGCAGCTGGAGTACGGTATACTCGACAACAACAGGTGACGGCGGGATTGATCAAATTTCATTTGAACCCAGAAGTGCCAGATATGTGAGAATGTATGGAACGCAGCGGGCAACCCAGTACGGGTATTCCCTCTGGGATTTCGAGGTGTATTCGGATAGCGGCCCCGTGGATAACGGCATTACTTCCGGAGCGGTGTATAAGCTTACCGCCCGTCATAGCGGCAAAGCCCTTGATGTGGCTGGAGGTGCAGCCGCAGACGGAGCCAATGTGCAGCAGTGGACAGATAATGGCACCCCCCAGCAAAGGTGGAAAGTGATGGATGCGGGGGATGGGGCCTATAAATTGATCGCCGAATCCAGCGGCAAGGCGCTGGATGCCGCAGGCCCTGCAAATACAGACGGAGCCAATGTCCGCCAGTGGACGGACAACAATGCAGCCAGTCAGAAGTGGAGCATTATTGCTGCAGGCAACGGATATTACAAGTTAATATCTAAAAGCAGCGGTAAAGCCCTGGATGTAGAAGGAGGCTCATCTGCAGATGGAGCTAATGTACAGCAATGGACAGATAACGGGAACGCACAACAGAGATGGAAATTTACACAGATCGTAACTACCCCGGACTCCACTCCGCCAACTGCACCAACAAATCTCAAGAGCTCCTCAAAAACGGAAACCAGCGTAAGCCTTACCTGGACAGCATCTACAGACAACGCGGGAGTAGCAGGGTACGACATTTATAATGGAACGGCTCTGGCTGGAACGAGTACAACCACAAGCTATACGGTAACCGGCTTGACTGCCAATACAGCATACAGTTTCACAGTCAAGGCGAAGGACGCAGCAAGGAATGTATCTCCGGCAAGCGCAGTTTTGAGCGTAACCACCGCTTCGACTTCCGCTAACAAGGGATTTTATATACAAGGAACGGCCTTGTATGAGTCTAACGGAACTCCGTTTGTGATGAGAGGAATTAACCATGCTTACACCTGGTACAAAGGCCAGGACGCCGTTGCCATCCCTGCAATAGCGCGGACAGGAGCAAATACGGTAAGAATTGTTCTCTCCGATGGGCAGCAGTGGTCGAAAGACAATCTGGCAGCTATCCAGAGTCTGATTACCTTGTGTGAACAGAATAAACTGGTAGCCGTCCTTGAAGTCCATGATGGAACCGGCTCGGACAGCGAGACTGTTCTGAATAATATTGCGAATTATTGGATTGAAATGAAGAGTGCGCTTATCGGTAAAGAAAAGACGGTTATCCTCAACATCGCCAATGAGTGGTACGGCACGTGGGATGGGGCTAACTGGGCTAAAGGATATACAGCTGTAATACCGAAGCTTAGAAATGCCGGTATCCAGAATACCCTTATGGTTGACGGAGCAGGCTGGGGGCAATATCCGCAATCCATAGTTGATTATGGAACACAGGTATTTAATGCGGATCCCCTGAAAAATACGATGTTCTCGATTCATATGTATGAATACGCAGGCGGGAACGCGGCAACGGTTAAGACTAATATTGATAATGTGCTGAACAAGAATTTGGCGCTGGTTATCGGTGAGTTCGGAATCAGACATACGAATGGTGATGTCGATGAAGCGGCTATTATGAGCTATTCCCGGCAAAAAGGCGTCGGGTATCTCGGATGGTCCTGGAAAGGAAATGGCCCCGGTCTGGAGTATCTGGATATGTCCAATGACTGGGCAGGAACCAGCTACACCGAACAAGGAAATGCGCTCATCAACGGGCCGGACGGAATCAGAGCAACCTCGAAGCGGGCTGCGGTTTTTGATGCAGCAGCAGACAATTAAGTAACGGCCATTCATGTATCTTTCACCACTCCAAGACTGTGTATCCGTTAGCGGGTTGCAGTCTTTATTTTTTACAGCTTTTTTTTATGGAATACAAATACAGTTATATAAATGTAAACACAGCCCCTGTTCATTAAAGAATCTGCTGATAAAATAATAATAAATCGCTTTCATGACAATTATTTAGTTTGTTTTAATGATTATTTACAGGGAATAGAACCGCAATCCTAATCACGTGAGCTTTAACTTTGCTGCCCTTTCACTTCCCGGTAAGAAGTGAAAGGGTATTTATTAATGTTTCCGCGGCATTACTAGTTAATAGAAGCAGCAGGCAGTTTTCCTTGTGTATGCTAAAGCTAACAAGTATAATGATTTTGTTAGTTAAATGTTATGATTTATTGTAAAAAGTTAGGTAAAGCTGATGAGGGGAAGACCGAATGATGGATCAACACAAACACAGCAGGTGGTCTTTTATCAGGGACATGGGCATGGAGCGTAAGCTGCTGCTCGTCTTTCTGGTTATTATCACACTGCCTCTTTCTATTATCAGCATCATCAGCTTTAAGAGCTATTCCGAGTCAATTCAAGCGAATACCGTCGCTTATTCAGAGAAGCTGATTGATCAAATGATGGACGGGATCGATGACTACATAGAAGATATGAAAAGGATCTCCTCAATGCCGGCTTATGTAAACGATATCAAGCAGAATCTGATCGCGTCCAACCGGTATTATGAACAGAAGAAAATGACCCAGGGGGACCATGGAAACGCCGGGGTAGCGCCGGGTGATTTCGATCTGCTGCTGTCTATCCAGAGGGGAATAGAGGGCAACATCTCCTTCATTAACAATATCAAGCGGGGGACGAACTCCGTCTATATTTTTGACGCCTACGGTAACGGTTATTACTCTGCCAAGGATGGCGGCGTGCGGCTTGATCTGGATCAGAGCTACGCCTTCTGGACCGAGCAGGCCAAGGATTCCAGCGGTGAAGCGCTGCTATTCGGCACACAGGCCTACACTACCAATCTGCAGAGCACCCGTTATGCTTATACCGTTGTCCGCAAAATTGTCGACAGTCTCTGGAATCCGGTCGGACTGATTGCGGTGGAGGCTAATATCAGCAATATGGAGACCCAGGTAGCGGAGCTTGACCGGGTAACCCGCGGTACATCGCTGATCGTGGACGAGAAGGGCAAGGTCATTTATGACAGTGACCAGAAGCTGCTGACGAAGGATATCTCGCAGACTCCGCTATTCCGCAGCGCTCAGGGCACGGCCGGAAGCTTCTATGATACAGTCTCTGGCAAGGAGCGGCTGAATATTTATTCCAGCTCCTCCAAGACGAGCTGGAAGGTGATTATCTCCATTCCGGTCGATGAATTAACCCGTGATGTGAAGCTGACCCGCAACGCAACCCTGGCGGCGACACTCATTATTATTGTGCTGGCCTTGTTCATTTCCATTGTGCTGTCCTTCGCGCTGACCAAACCGCTGACACAAATGATTCAGCTGATGAAAAGGGTGCAGGGCGGTGATCTGGATGTTAACTTCCGTGTGAAACGCCGGGATGAGATTGGCCTGCTCGGCCATCAGTTCAACCGGATGCTGGCCCGCATCAGGCAGCTGATTCAGGATATATACCGGATCGAGGAGCAGAAGAAGGAAGCGGAGCTGCATGCGCTGCAGAGCCAGATTAACCCGCATTTCATCTATAACACACTGGAGTCCATCCGGATGACGGCGGAGATTAACGATGACGTAGAAGCTGCCGATATGATCTCAATTCTGGGCAAGCTGCTGCGGTATAGCACCAGTGAATTGTCAGGCCGGACAACGATGAAGCAGGAGCTGTTATATGTCCGCAACTATGTTGAGCTTCTGGGCTGCCGTTATCCGGGACGGTTCGTGCTGCAGATCGATGTACCTGAGGAGCTGGATCATTATTCGATCATCAAGCTGGTGTTCCAGCCGATTATTGAGAATGCCGCGTACCATGGGCTTGATGACAGTAAAGAGCATATGCATCTCAGCATCAGCTGCGAGATCACCAGCCAGAAGCTGCTCTTCCATATCCGCGACGACGGCTGCGGGATGGAGCAGGCGACCCTGGACAAGCTGAACGATGATCTGAAACGGGAATCGCCTCCGAAGAAAAGCATCAATGGCGGGATCGGCATGAAAAATGTGCATCAGCGGTTACAGCTGAACTACGGGGCGGCTTATGGCATTGAGGTGTTCAGTAAGCTAGGCGAGGGAACGGATGTTATCCTCTCGCTGCCGCTTCCCCCGTACCGCTCGGCCAGTGAATCAGAGACAGAAGGGAGTCAACCGGATTGAAAAAGACGAACGCACACCGGCCTCTGCGTGCAATGTTATTAGTGCTGCTTCTGCTGTCTGCAGGCTGTGACAACTCCGGCAGCCAGCCGGCCGTTCCGGCAACGCCTGCAGCAGACCATGAACAGCAGAGCCTGTCCGGTACCATTCTCATGCTGACGAACCGGATTGATCTTATTGAGAACGGTACAATGCAGGGGTATGCCGACCAGTTTATGAAGAAGTATCCGGAAGCAAGCGTAGAATTCGAAGGCTTATCCAACTATGCGACCGATATTATGGTGCGTCTCTCCACCAAGGATGCCGGTGATGTGCTGCTGCTGCCGGTCAATCTGCCGGCGAAGGAGCTGGATTATTTTTTTGAGCCGCTTAGTGCGGAGATGTCTGCGGGGGAGAGGTTCACTACCTTTGCTGCCTATGACGGCAGAAGATACGGCTTGTCTACCGGGACAACGACAAGCGGGATTGTCTACAACAAAAAGGCGTTCAAGCAGGCGGGCATCACGGAAATTCCGCAGACGCTGGATGAATTCTACGCCATCTGCGCCAAGCTGAAGCAAGCGGACATTACGCCGATCTATATGAATTACGGTGCAGTCTGGCCTCTGCGGGAATGGGGCAATAATATGGTTAATTACATGACCGGGAATCCCGATTACCTGAACGATATGGTTCATGAGAATGCTCCCTGGCAGCTTGATAATGAATGGGGCCGATTACTCGGAATTACCCGTACCATCATCGCCCGCGGTTATGCAGAGGATGAGCTGTTCTCGAATAATTGGGAGATTTCCAAAACCAAGCTGGCTAAAGGGGAGGCCGGGATGTTCCTGAGCGGCAACTGGACGATCCGCCAGATCCTCGATGCCGGAGCGGCTCCGGAGGATATCGGTTTTTTCCCGTTTCCCTATGATAACGGGCTGAAGCATTATGCACCTCTGAATCCCGACTGGTTCATCGGCGTCAGCAAATTCAGCAGAAACAAGGAGCTGTCGATGGCCTGGGTGGACTTCCTGGTCCATGAAACCTCTTATACCGCAGAAGGATTTCTTCCGCTGGACGGTAACGCAGAGCCTTCCATGGAACAATACCGTGAATTTCTCTCCTATCAGCCTGAGCTGGTAGAGGCGACCGTACAGACGGACACCTTTATTGATATGGCCAACCGCTCGAAGCTGTCCTTTGCCTCCGGAGACTATATCCAGGAGCTGATTGCCGCGCCGGATTTACAGAAGGCCTTTGACGGACTGAATGAGAAGTGGGAGGAAGCACGCGCTTTAACGGACACAAAGTAAAGAGAAGACTATAAAAAAGCAATACAGCACATTTTATATTGCAAGGATGAAGCCTATAATTGAAATGGTAACGCAATCATTGTGCAAGCGATAATAAGGCTGGAGGCGGTTTGCCAAGTGATCAGAATCATGATTGCGGATGATGAGGAAGTAATTCGCCGCGGGCTTGAGAAGATTACTTCCAGAATGGATGTGGAAGTGGAGGTTATCGGCTCATATGGTAACGGTCTGGAGGCGTGGAATCACCTTTCAGCAATGTCAGCAGGGGATATTGATCTGCTGATTACGGATATCAAGATGCCTAGAATGGACGGCTTTAAGCTGATTGAAGAAGCCAGAGGCCATATGAAGAATCTGCCCATTGCGGTACTGAGCGGGTTCAACGATTTCGAATACGCCCGGCGGGCGATCCGTTTCGGTGTGATGGATTATCTGCTGAAGCCAATCGAGAAAGCCCAGTTATACGAACTGCTGAAGCGGGTAGAGGAGAACAGGCTGCTGAAGTCTTCCGGAACGGAACAGCCGGTATTGCAGGCTCCGGGAGGCAGGGAACATCACGTGGTCGAACAGACCAAAGTGATCCTGGAGAAGGAATACAGCCATAACTTCGAGCTGGAGCGCCTGGCGGAGACGGTCGGAATGAATGCCAGCTATATCAGCCGCCTGTTCAAATACAAGACCGGACAGACGATTACCGATTATCTGATTGGTATACGGATTGCGAAGGCCAAGGAGCTCCTGACCGCGCAGCCTGAACTCAAGAATTACGAAATTGCTGAACGGGTCGGCTATAATGATCCTGTATATTTCAACAAGCTGTTCAAAAAAATATGCGGCATGACTCCCAAGGATTATAAGAGCGGCTGCAGAATTCCCAAAGAATAAGCGGTACGGATAACTGCATGTTAACAGGATGAAATGAATGGCGGAGGGCGAAAGCCCTCTTTTTTGACGTTTTTTTGTATTGAATAACAAATTAATAAAAACAAAAATAACAAATTGAAGACCAGAAAAAACAATTCAAACCATCGTTTTAGGGTTGGATACGATCTATAATTAGTCTGTAAGCGATACCAACACTCTTTTTCACGAGAATAGGCATTAATTAAGCTCTTGTGTGGTGAATTAATCTTTAATCCCGTGAAAGTTTGTTAGTTTATTGTTATTATGATCTGTGAATCGGAGAGAGGGGTCTAACCAGCAATGAAGAAGACAAAGGCAGTTACAAGTTTAGCAGCATTGACGCTGATGGCGGGTTTATTCGCAGGCTGTTCGAGCAATAACAATGCGGATAATGCAGCAGCAACTAACGCAGGCAATACGGGGACAGGCACGGAGGCTACTGCTGCTCCTGAGGGAGATGCAGCCAAGGATATTAAAGGCAAAATCACGGTAATCACCCAAAGAACGGATATCGTTGATACCGTATTCAAGGATTACGCAGCCAAGTTCAACGAGAAATATCCGGATGTCAAAGTAAATTTTGAAGCGCTGTCGAACTATGAGGACCAGATCAAAATCCGGATGAGCACGAGCGATTACGGTGATGTGCTGCTGCTGCCAACCAGCGTGGCGATCAAGGACCTGCCGGAGTTTTTTGAGCCGCTGGGTAAAATGTCCGATCTGGAGCAGCAATATACGGGCCTGGAGGAACGCACGGTTGACGGCATATCCTACGGAATTCCGGTCACTGTTAACTTCTCCGGTGTGATCTACAACAAGCAGGTATTCAAAGATGCGGGTATCACTGAGGTTCCAAGAACCTTTGAACAGTTCCAGACCGCTCTGCAGAGCATCAAAGACAAGACGGATGCAGTTCCGCTGTACACGAACTATGCAGCAGGCTGGACGCTCACCCAATGGGAATCCGATCTGGCTACGGTTGCCGGAGACCGCGATTATGTAAATATCGCTCAGGTTGCCTCGGATGATAACTTCGTGCCGGGACAACCCCACTACGATCTGTACAAAGTAATGTACGATGCCGCGAAGAACGGACTGATTGAAGAAGATCCTACGACTACGGACTGGGAATCCTCCAAGGCTGATCTGGCGAACGGTAAAATCGGGACGATGATGCTCGGCTCCTGGGCCATCGGCCAGATCAAAGGCCTGGCTGCCAATCCGGATGATGTCGGCTTCATGCCTTTCCCTACCAACGCAGACAAAATTCTGGTTCCGCTGTCCGACGATTATAACCTGGGTGTAAGCATCCACAGCCAGAACAAGGAAGCGGCAAGAGCCTGGGTAGACTGGTTCATTAATGAATCCGGCTATCCGACCACTGAAGGCGGAGGCATGAGCCCGGTTAAGGGCGCTGAGCTTCCGGAAATCCTCAAGCAATTTGAAGGCACGGACGTAACCTTCGACACCCTTGCACCCGCCAAAGCCGGTGAAGAGGGCTGGGTGGATGCAATTGATAAAGAGGCAGAGATCGGCCTCTGGCAGCCTGACTTCAAGAAAGTAATCATTGAAGCCGCCATCGGCAACCGCAAGGATTCCTATGACGATATCATGAAGGACCTGAACGACAAATGGAAAGCGGCAAGAGCTAAGATTACAACCGCACAATAAGCTTTAAACCTCGCAGAGTGAAGACAGATTCAAGAGAACGGGGAGATGCGTCAGCGCATTTTCCCCTTCGCTTTTGCGGGTACAGGCAGGGTATGGATATGGAGTAATAAAGCTAGTGTTCTTAGGAGGTGTGGAGAGATTGTCCAACTTAAGCTATAAAAATCAGCGGATATTGATCATCCTGCTGTTCTCGTTAGTTCCGGTACTGCTGCTGTTGACGTTCTCATATTTACCTGTATTCAAAATGTTCCAGTACAGCTTCACAAGCTGGGACGGCTTCAGCAAGAAAATGGATTATGTCGGTTTCGACAACTATAAGACGATCTTCACCAAACCGGAGTATTTCGCCGTGTTTAAGGTCAGTCTGTATTATTTCTTCGCCACCTTTGTGCAAATGGGACTGGCCCTGTATTTCGCGACCATTCTGAGCTTCAATGTCCGTCTGAAGAACTGGTTCAAAGGCATTCTGTTCTTCCCGACACTGCTCAACGGGGTAGCCATCGGGTTCATCTTCCTGTTCTTCTTCAAGCCGGAGGGAACCCTTAATACACTGCTTGACCTGGTTGGACTCGGCGCATGGCAGCAGAAGTGGCTGCTGAATCCGCATCTGATCAATATTTCCCTCGCCTTTGCTTCCGTCTGGAGATACATGGGGATGAACTTCATCATCTTCCTCGGAGCGATTTCCTCGATCGGCAGCGATATTTATGAAGCTTCGGAAATTGACGGTGCGAACCGCTGGCACCAGTTCAGACATATTATCATCCCGAGCATCAAACGTATTCTGCAGCTCAATCTGATCCTCGCGGTGAGCGGAGCGATCGGTGTCTTCGAAATTCCGTATGTCATGACCGGCGGCTCTAACGGCAGCGGTACCTTTGTCATTCAGACCGTCGATGTGGCCTTTAAATACAGCAAGCTGGGTCTTGCTTCGGCAATGGCTGTAGTGCTTCTGGGTATTGTTATTGTCGTGACCATTCTGCAGCGTGTGCTGATTAAGGAGGAGAAGTAAGAGATGCAACCATTCAAATACAGCGCAGCTTCTTTCTTCAAGTACCTCACCTTAGTCTTAGGCGCGCTTGCCGCCCTAATTCCGATCATCGTCGTCTTCTTCGCCTCGCTCAAAACCAATGCGGAGTATGCCAGCACCGGACCGCTTACCATGCCGGAGAACTGGCTGAATTTCACCAACTATACCAAAGCTTTTGTCGACGGCAAAATGCTGCTGGGCTTCATGAACACCATCATCATCGTACTGATCTCCATTGCCGGCGCTACCCTGACCGGATCGATGATGGCTTATATTCTCGCCCGCTTCAAATTCAGAGGCAGCAGCCTGCTGATGGGCGCTTTTCTGCTGGCAACCCTGATTCCGGGCGTAACGACACAGGTTGCTACCTTTCAGATCATCAACTCGCTGGATTTGTTCAATACGCGCTGGGCGCCCATTCTGATGTATCTTGGAACAGACATTATCGCCGTATATATTTTCATGCAGTTCCTTGATTCGATCTCCGAGTCGCTGGATGAATCGGCCATGCTGGACGGGGCATCGTACTGGACGATTTACTGGAGAATTATTCTGCCGCTGCTGAGCCCTGCCATTGTTACGGTCATTATCGTGAAGGGCGTTAACATCTACAATGACTTTTATACGCCTTTCCTGTACATGCCAAAAAGCAGCCTGCAGGTCGTCTCTACCGCGCTGTTCAAATTTAAAGGGCCTTACGGCTCGCAGTGGGAAGTCATCTGTGCGGCGATTATGATTGCGATCATTCCGACGCTGGTTGCCTTCGTCTCCTTGCAAAAGTACATTTACAACGGCTTTGCACAAGGTTCAGTAAAATAAAAAACATTTGGAGGAATCCTACATTGAAAGAAGTTAAGCTGACTACTGACCAGAATATCCCGAACATGCCTTGGCAGGACAGACCCGCAGGCAATGACCATCCGGTGTGGAGACACAGTGACAACCCGGTCATCAAACGTAATCCGGCCAAAGGTGTTGCCCGGATCTTCAACAGTGCCGTTATTGCCTATGAGGGCAGCTTTCTCGGCGTGTTCCGTGTAGAGGACAACACTACCCGCCCTCACCTGCGGATGGGCCATAGTGCGGACGGTCTGGACTGGACAATCGATGACGGGCCGATTCAGTTTATAGACGAAGCGGGCCAGCCGTATGCACCGCGTTATGCCTATGACCCGCGTCTGGTGAAGGTGGAAGACACCTATTACATCATCTGGTGTACAGATTTCTATGGTGCTGCCATCGGGGTAGCCAAGACACAGGATTTCAAAACGTTCATCAGCCTGGAGAATCCGTTCCTGCCGTTCAACCGCAACGGCGTGCTGTTCCCCAAGAAGCTGAACGGCAACTTCGTGATGCTGTCCCGGCCGAGCGACAGCGGACACACGCCGTTCGGCGATGTCTTCCTGAGCGAAAGCCCGGACTTCGTATACTGGGGCAAACACCGTCATGTCATGACCAAGGGCGGACAAGGCTGGTGGCAGAGCACCAAGATCGGCGGCGGTCCAGCCCCCATCGAAACGAGCGAAGGCTGGCTGATGTTCTATCACGGGGTTACAGGAACCTGCAACGGCCTCGTGTACAGCATGGGTGCGGTGATTCTGGATAAGGACGAGCCGTCGAGAGTCAAATACCGCTCGAGAAACTTCGTGCTTACCCCGGAAGAATGGTATGAGGAGAGAGGTTTCGTCAACAACGTGCTGTTCCCTTGCGCTGCGCTGACCGACGCTGAAACCGGCCGTATCGCCATCTACTACGGCGCTGCCGATACCTATGTAGGCGTGGCTTACACTACTGTACAGGATATTGTGAACTACGTCATCGACACCCATGAGGAAGTGGGCGATGATGCCGGCCTGGGCAAGATCTAGGACATCATCAACCCTAAGGAGAGTCAGCATGAACGAAAGATCACTGCCGCAACTGCAGGCATACGAAGGCAGCAGCCCGAGGCCCGTGGACTTTGAGGACTACTGGGATCGTGCGCTGCGCGAGCTGGATGCGCAGCCGCTGGATTATGAGCTGGTGCCGGCGGAATTTACGAGCCCGTTGGCGGATTGCTTCCATCTGTATTTCACCGGTGTCGGCGGAGCCAGAATACACTGCAAATATGTAAGGCCCAAGACCCTATCCGGCGGGAAGGGCGGCCCGGGAGTGGTCATGTTCCACGGCTACGCCTGTGACAGCGGCGACTGGCTGGAGAAGGTGGGGTATGCCGCCCACGGGATCAGCGTACTTGCCATGGATTGCCGCGGCCAGGGCGGATTGTCCGAGGATAACCTGACCGTTCAGGGCACAACGGTCCGGGGGCATATCATCCGCGGGATCGATGATCCGGACCCGGATCATCTGTACTACCGCAATGTATTTCTCGATACCGCCCAGACCGCGCGTATCCTGATGGCCATGCCGGAGGTTGACCCGGAGCGGGTCGGCGCCTTTGGGTTATCGCAGGGCGGCGGGCTTACTGTTGCCTGTGCCTCGCTGGAGCCGCGCATTAAGGTGGCCGTACCTGTATATCCGTTCCTCTCCGATTATAAGCGGGCCTGGGAGACGAATATTACAACCTCTGCCTATGAGGAGCTGAACTATTATTTCCGCTTCTTCGACCCGCATCATCTGCGAGAGGAAGAAATTTTTGGCCGCCTGGGCTATATCGATATTCAGAATCTGGCAGACCGGGTGCAGGCTAAGGTGCTGTGGGTAACCGGGCTGACAGATACCATCTGTCCTCCTTCGACCCAATTTGCTGCATATAATAAAATCACGGCGGACAAGGAACTTCTGGTATATCACGAATACGGCCATGAGTACCTTCCGTATCTTGCCGACCGGACACTGCATGCATTTATGGTGTTGTGATATGAACAACAGCCCGTTCACCATTGTGAACGGGCTGTTTTTTGTTGTCTTTTTTCTGAAACTAATCATTAATTCTCCTGCAAATAATCCATTCCCGAACAATACTATAATTCATTGTAATATTAAGTAACTATGTTTTCAGACACCAAGGAGGATTGCAGGTTGCTTAATAGGTTAAATAATGCGCTTCTCATAAGTAATAAGCTGAGTCTCACAACGCTGCTAACGGGGCTCGTGACGCTGGTAATTCTGCTAACTTCGGGTATTCTTCTGGTGGGTTCATATGAGTCCAAGAAACGATCATTGACGGAGACGACGCTCCATCTGAATTATATTAATGCTGACCGTATGTCGAGGACGATGGATTCCTTATTTCTATCCATGCAGGGCAGCTTGAAATACAATGCCGGTATATTGTCCGGTATCGAGACCATGGCACCGGAGAAAGTGAATGAATATTTAGATCTGATGCGCAGCAGCAGCAATTTCTTCAATTCTATGACAGTGGTCGAAGCAAGCGGATTAATCCGCAATGTATCACCTGTCAGCTTGGGAACAGCAGGTAAGCACATCACCTCCAGCAATAGTCTGGAAGCCTTAGCGGTCCAAAAACCGTATATATCCTCCCCGTATCTGACAGCAAACACTAAGCGGCTGATCGTGTTTTTGAGCCAACCGATCGTTGGTAACACCGGTACATATCTCGGAATGTTAAGCGGCACGATCTATCTGCAGGAGAATAATGTCCTGTCTGAAATTTTTGACAACGGCCAGGAGGAGGATTCCGGCGCTTATTATTATATTGTGGATTCGGACGGGCATCTGGTGTATCACCCGGACAAGCAGCTTATCGGAGAGAGTGTCAGCAGCAATGCAGTTGTCCAAAGATTGATGAATAAGGAGAGCGGGGAGCAACAGGTGCGGAATACCCGGGGCACCGAGCTGCTTGCCGGCTACTCGAGCGTTCCGTCCAATGGATGGGGAATAGTGGTTGTCTCACCGATTGGTCAAATCCATAAGGAACTGATCGGCCACATTCGTATCCTGATCGGGTATTCCTTATTCCCGTTTATCATCATGCTGCTGGGCGTTATTCTCTTGGCGCGCAAGTTTGCGAGCCCCTTTGTCTACCTGGCCAATGTGGTGAGCAAGATGGGGAAGGAAAAGATAGAATTACGGGAAGCGAAGCAGTATTGGAGCCGGGAAGCCTATTTGCTGACCAATGGTGTATTGCTAGCCTTGGCCAATATTCAGGAGCAGACCGATCAACTGACCCAGGAAGCTGCGACGGATGCTCTGACAGGCCTGATGAACCGGAGATCCCTTGAACAAACGATAAATCAATGGATAACCGCAGATTTACCCTTTTCACTTGTCATGCTGGATGTAGATAAGTTCAAGCTTGTTAACGACACCTATGGCCATAACAGTGGTGATGAAGTGTTAATACATATTGCCAGGGTGGTGGCGGCCTCTCTCCGCCCGGACGATATCTGTTACCGCTATGGCGGTGAAGAATTCGTTATTCTCCTGGCCCGCACCACGCCTGAAGAAGCCTTTAACGCAGCTGAACGCATTCGCCGGGCAGTAGAACAAAGCGAGGCACCGGTTCCTGTGCAGGTTACGGTTTCTCAGGGCGTCGCGCATTATCCATCGCATTCCCCTGAACAGGAGGGCTTGCTGGAGAAGGCGGATCAGGCGCTGTATCTGGCAAAGAGCGGGGGGAGGAACCGAACGGTTATCGCTGAATGAACACGAAACAACGGCAGGCTCATTTACGAGCCTGCCGTTGTTTTGCGGTTTTTATGTGAAGGAAGCTCCATATTGCAGGGCAAGCTCCGCTTAGGAAGCCTGCTCAAACTGGCTGTTATACAGCTCTGCATAGAATCCGTTCTTCGCCAGCAATTCTGTATGGCTGCCGCTTTCCAGGATATCGCCGTCCTTCAGGACCAGAATCACATCGGCGTTCTTGATCGTGGACAGCCGGTGGGCGATGACGAAGGAGGTTCTGCCCTCCATTAGCTGATCCATCGCCTGCTGAATCAGCAGCTCAGTCCGGGTATCCACGGAGCTGGTAGCTTCGTCAAGAATGAGCATCGGTGCATCCTTCAGCATCGCGCGGGCAATGGTCAGCTGCTGCTTTTGTCCGGCGGACAGGTTGACCTTATCGTTCAGGACGGTATCATATCCGTCGCTAAGGCTCTGAATGAAGCGGTGCAGGCCAACCGCCTTGCAGGCTTCTACAAGCTTCTCGTCCGTGATATTCTGCTGATTGTAGATCAGGTTCTCCCTGATTGTGCCTTCAAACAGCCAGGTATCCTGCAGCACCATGCAGAACAAATCGTGGATGTTCTCCCTCGTCAGACTGCTGATCGGTGTGTCATCGATGTAGATTTCTCCGCCGGTCAGCTCGTTGAAGCAGATGAGCAGATTGACGAGCGTAGTTTTGCCTGCGCCGGTCGGGCCGACGATGGCCACCTTTTGCCCCGGCTTCACTTCTGTCGAGAAGTTTTTGATCACCAGGTTCCCGGAATTATCGTAAGCGAATTTCACCTGGTCAAAGCTTACTTTGCCTGCCGCTGTTGCCAGTGTGTTCTCTTTGCGGGTCTCGTCTTCCATTTCTGCTTCTTCGAGGAATTCAAACACGCGTCCGCCTGCGGCCGATGCCGATTGCAGGTTCTGCGCGGCCTGGGCGATCTGGGATAACGGCTGGGTGAAGTAACGTACATACATAATGAAGGCGACGATAACCCCGAAGGAGATAGTTCCATCCAAGGCCAGTACAGCGCCAACGACACAGACGGCGACGAAACCGAGATTACCGATAAAGCCCATCAGCGGCGGCATCAGTCCGGAGAGGAATTGCGCTTTGAAGGCGCTGTTCTTCAGCCCCTGATTCAGTTCCTGGAAGGTGGTGCGCATCTGCGCTTCACCGTTGTAGGCTTTTACAACATTATGTCCGGTATAGACTTCCTCAACATGACCGTTGATTTTGCCCAAGAATTCCTGCTGGCTGGCAAAATACTTCTGGGATTTCTTCATAATAACCGCCATCAGGCCGAAGCCGATGATTGTCGCTACGATAGCGGTAAGGGTCATAATTACATTGGTCCGGAGCATCATGATGATCGAACCGATGAACATGGCTACGGCAGTTACGACTGTACCGATACTCTGATTCATCGCCTGGCCGATGGTATCCACATCATTCGTTACCCGGGAGAGGATATCCCCAGTGGCCGACTTATTATAGTAGGAGATCGGAAGCCGGTTCATCTTATGAGCCAGATCGGTTCTTAATTTCTTGGAGACCTTCTGGGTAATATTCGACATGATCAGGCCCTGCGAGAGTGAGAGCACCGCGCTGATGGCGTAGATCACGACGAGGGTGATGCCGATGGCAGCAATGCCGTCCATATCGATCCCGCCTGCGAGACCGGCAGTGATTTTATCCGTAATCTCAGAGAGCATATCCGGACCAAGCAGCGTGAGCACCGTTCCGGCCGCCGCGCAGATCAGCGCAATGACGATCACCGGAACGTATTTACGGCAGTAACGGAGCAGCTTGCTCCAGGTATTCTGTCCTTTAGTTTTGGTTTTCATCTTCATTAGGCGAGCTCCTCCTTGGTCAGCTGTGAGTATGCAATTTCCTGATAGACACCGCACGTCTGCATCAATTCGTCATGTGTGCCCATACCGGCGATTTGTCCGGCTTCCAGCACGATGATTTTGTCGGCGTCTTTAATCGTACCAATGCGCTGGGCAACGATCAGCATCGTGGAGGCATGAGCGTCTTTCTTCAGCTCGCTGCGCAGCTTGCGGTCCGTCTTATAGTCAAGCGCGGAGAACGAATCATCGAAGATCAGAATTTCCGGACGCCGGGCAATCGCTCTGGCAATCGAGAGCCGCTGCTTCTGTCCGCCGGACAGATTGGAGCCGCCTTGGGCGATGTGGGCCTCATAATTGCCTTCCAGCTTTTCTACAAATTCAGAGGACTGGGACGTGTACACCGCATCTACAATATCGGAGCTGAGCACCTGACCGGCACCATTCTCGCCAAAAGCGATATTCGAAGCTACCGTTCCGCCGAACAGTACCGCTTTCTGGGAGACATAGCCCATTTTATTACGCAGCACCTGCTGGTCGTATTCTTTGACATTGATGCCGTTCACGAGCACTTCGCCTTCGGTAGCATCATAGAAACGGGGAATGAGGTTAACGAGCGTACTCTTGCCGCAGCCTGTTGAGCCGATAAAAGCAACCGTCTCGCCCTGCTTCGCCGTAAAGCTGATGTTCTCCAGCACATAATCCTCTGCGTCCGGATATTTGAAGCTAACCCCTCTGAATTCAAGCTCATCCTCACGCTTCACAGGGAAATGAGTGACTGATCCGTTCTTCAGGCTAGGCACGGTTTCCAGCACTTCATTAATACGTTTGGCCGATACCTGGGCGCGGGGCAGCAGAATGAAGATCATGATCAGCATCATAAAAGCCATAACGACCTGCATCGCGTACGATGAGAAGACAATCATATCCGAGAACAAGCCCATCTTGGCGGTGCCGTCGGCTGCTTGAATAATTACAGCACCAATCCAATAGATGGAGAGGCTGAGTCCGCTCATAATCAGGGAAATACTCGGCATCAGCGTTGTCATTACATTGTTGGCAAACAAATTGGTGCTGGTTAGCTCGTTGTTGGCGGAGGCGAATTTCTCTTCCTGGTATTTCTCGGCATTGTAAGCCCGGATGACCCGCAGACCGTTCAGATTCTCTCTGGATACGCGGTTCAGATTGTCGGTTAACTGCTGCAGTTTCTTGAATTTAGGAAGAACGAGAGTGATGCAGACGGCGACAATCAGCACCAGCAGCCCAACAGAGGCGCCTGTAGCCAGCGTCCACTGCCAGCTTTTACCCGTAATCTTAAGGATAGCCCATACGGCAAGGATTGGCGCCTTGACCAGCAGCTGCAAGCCGATAACAATCAGCATCTGGACCTGGGTGATATCATTCGTGGAGCGGGTAATCAGGCTGGCGGTCGAGAAGTTGCTGATCTCCTCCATCGAGAAGGACTGCACCTTATCGAACAATTTGGCGCGTAATCTGGCTGACAGGTCGGCCGCGATTCTGGCGGCAATCCCTGCCACGACAATCGAGGTCGCCAGACTGCCGAGCGCACAGAGCAGCATCCAGGCTCCGGCCGTAATGATCTCACTCATTTCGCTACCCGGGGTCTGGATCAGCCGGGTGATGTCACTCATGTAGCCGGGCAGCTCGAGATCCAGCCAGACCTGCGCGATAATGAACATGAGGCTGATGCCGAATAAGAACCATTCTTTGGGCTCCAGATTCTTCAGTAATTTCAACATAAGAATGACTCCTTTGCGTGTTTGTTGCTATGATCGTACCGGAGAATGATAAACTGAAAATTAACTTTTGCTGAAACAAGCAGAAAATACTATGACAAAGAGGCCGGCCCAGGAGCGGCCATGAGACTTGCTATGATAAAGAGGCTTTCCCGGGAGCGGCCATGAGACCGGATATGACAAAGAGACCGTCCCGGGAGCGGCCATGAGACCGGATATAACAAAGAGGCCGTCCCGGGAGCGGCCATGAGACCGGATATGACAAAGAGACCGTCTCGGGAGCGGCCATGAGACTTGCTATGACAAAGAGGCCATCCTAGGAGCCGCCATGAGGTGGCCGTTCAGCTTGGGATAGCCTCTAGTCTGGTAAGAGTCATCAAAATCCTGTACAAAATACAACAATTCCCTCGTCAAATCGGCCAAAATTCGAAATTGTTGTACAAAATACAACATTCCACTTCCATTTAAGCGTTGTAGCGGGATAATTGTTGTATTTCATACAACAATCCTTCTGAACACCTGTGGTTCTTGGGATCAAAGTTGCAATTTGTACAACAATTAGCAAGTTCGGCGATGCGATTTATACCTCACTGCTTCAAGAATTATAAAGGACATCTTCCGCCGAGACGGTTCCCCGGCATAGCTCTTCGAAGCTGCCGGCAATCCATGCTGCGTCGTCATAACCCAGGTTGCCGGAATGGGCGATGAGGATGGGATAGGCACCGTCTTCCCGGGCCGTGCGCATATCCCAGATATAGTGATGGCCGCTGCCGTCCATGGCAAAGGGAACCCCGCCCGGCATGTATTCAGGGAATTCGTATGCAAGCATCATGGAGCGTAACTGGTCCGTACCGAACAGCTGGACATACCGTTCACCGTTGCCGAATTCTCCGCCGTTGGAGTAACGCAGGAAATGCAGGTAGTCAGCAGGCAACGGCATGTCCGGAATGGTCCAGAGTGCCGGATCGAACGGCCGGTATACGGCATGAAGCGGATCGGTAACCGGAAAAGGATTCCGCTGCCGTCCGGTAATCTCCGCGATTTCCTCTTGCGTCAAAGGCTTGTGCCACTCCTCAGCGAAGCGTGTCAGCTCAGGCTGAGGCGCCCCCGGATGCTTCTGGTAACAAATCTCAAACAACGACTCTACATTCATCTTCTGGTAGCCCCCTTAAGTCTTGTAGATTTAGTGTAACATGAACAAGAGCGGTGGGTTAATCAGGGCAATCACCTGGAGGCAGTTGAACATTGCACTGGTTATAGCTGCTTATGATAGAGAAATTCCGGGTAATGAACGGGAGATTAAGGGCTTGAATGGGCCAGTTATACATAAATTTGAATCCGGAGGGAACATAATGAGCGAAGAAGAAGTGGAAGCAACCGGTTGGGATGCCATTGAGGAACAGATGTCGGGTTTGTATGGACAACAGGAGCCGAAGCATTATGCTGCCTTGTTGCCTTACATGCTGGGGGGAAAGGACCCGCTGAACGGAATCAGTGCCTATAAGGCAGAGCTGCCTTATCCCCATTGGCACTTTGTAACCTTCGGATTCTCTGAGCTATATGACAAGGAATCAGAGGACCCGGAATACAGCGGCTACGGATTTGAGCTGACCTTCCGGCTGGCACGTACTGCCGGAGAAGAGGAGCCTCCGGCCTGGGCGATGAATCTGCTGCAGAATATGGCCAGATATGTCTTCAGCAGCGGTAATATTTTTGCTTCCGGGCATTACCTGGATGCGAACGGTCCTATCTGTCTGGGTGCAGACACGAGGCTGACCGCTCTGGCTTTTACCGGTGATCCGGAGCTTCCGGCTATGGATACCCCGAATGGACGGGTAGAGTTTCTGCAAATGGTGGGGATTACCGCCGATGAACTTGAAGCCATGATGTCTTGGAATACCAACGCATTCCTGCAGGCCAGCCAAGAAGTACTACCTGCATTTATCACCGATCTTGGACGGGATTCACTGCTGCGGCTTCCGGTAATAGAGGATGCAGTGCGGCAGGGGATTGAACGTGACGGGTCCCAGACAGGCATCCTGTATGTGGATCAATTGGACTTCGAGCCTGGCAGAAATCGTCTGCTCAGCAAAGCACCGGCCGTCCTGGCTATGGGGGCACAGCAGGCAGCGACGGTAGCCAGGCTGCTGCGCGGCCGTCTGCTGAAGGGCAGGAAGCTGACGCTCACCAGCCCTAAGCTGCAGGTTGTGCTGGAACCGGCACAAGAGACTGGCTGCAAGGAAGACGGCGGGAACATCCGCATCAGCCTAAGTGAAGCTGCTGTTCTGGAGCTGGAATCGAAGCTTAAGCCTAAGGAAAGCGAGTTCAAGCTGTCCACTGCCAAAGAACTGATGATACGGGTGAGAAAGACGTATATCAAAGACCAGGAGGGCAAGGTAGTGGATACCATCGGCTAATAGGGGGGCGGTCATGTGGACCGCCCTTTGTTGAGTAATCATCGAAGATAAGGCCCCACTTTGTGGGGATGTTTTATTTGGTGGACGGCAGCTTCTTTGAGGCAGGGAGCAGCAGGGTAAAGGTGGTTCCTTGCAGCGGAACACTATCACAGGTGACGGTTCCGCCGTGCAGCTCAGTGATTTTACGGACAATGGTAAGCCCCAGCCCATTACCGGCGGTGGAGTGGGAAGTATCCTGCTGATAGAACTTGTCGAACACCCTGGGAAGTGCAGCCGCACTGATCCCGGCACCGTTATCCCGGAAGCTGATTTCAATCATGTCTTCGGCCTGCCTCATCGAAACTTCAATTTCACCATGCTCCGGAGTGAACTTAATGGCATTGTCTAGCAGATTCAGCCAGACCTGATTCAGCATCTCTTTATTTCCCGGCACCTCATAGTCCTGTACGTTGGCTGTGATGGATATATGCTTTTTCTCCATTTTGGGATGCAGAAGTAAGACACATTGGCGGATCTGTTCGCCAACGTTGAAGGGCTCGCGGCCCGTTAATATCGTCTGAGCCTCCACTTTGGACAGGCTCAGGACGTTGGAGGCGAGGGCGGCCAGACGGGTGGATTCCTCAATGACAATATCCAGATATTCATTCCGTTCTTCCTTGCTCAGCTCATCATCCTTGAGGATTTCGGCGAACCCTTTGATCGACACAATCGGGGTGCGGAACTCATGCGAGAAATTGTTGATGAAATCCGTGCGCAGAATCTCAATGCCGCCCAGCTCATCCGCCATCCGGTTGAAATTAGCGGAGAGAATCTTGAATTCTGGCGGATTATTGAGCCGCAGCCGGGTGGTGAAATCTCCTCCTGCCAGCTGGTTGGTGGCATCGATGAAGGTACGGATGGATTTCAGCATCCTCCGGCTGGCCAGACCCGAGGTGACGGTGCCGATCATGATGCAGGCAATCAATGTGATAAAGGTAAGGACTTTGAAATCCTGAATGATACGTTCATTGAGCACACCGAAGACCGTCAACAGATAGACCAATACACCGGTAATCAGCACGGTAATGAGGAAGATGATAAATACAGCAAGCGAGAAGTAGAGCGATAGGCCGATTTTACCCGTCAGCCTCTTGATCATGTTCATGTTCTCACCGCCTTATATCCGAGGCCGCGGACAGAGACCAGCTCGAACTCCGGATAGGCTTCAAAACGTTTGCGCAGGCGGTTGATATGCACATTCACCGTAGTATCCGTGCTTTCGCTGTCCATCCCCCAAATCTCGTCCATCAGCTGGATGCGGGTGAAGATGCGCTCCGGATAGGATAAAAGCTTATAGAGCAGATAGAATTCCTTCTGCGGAAGCGTCTGCTTGTCCTCGTCCCGGGTCACGGTTAATGTGTCATAGTCCAGATGAACCCTGCCGATCACCAGCTTACGGGCACTCGCAATCTGCGAGCGGCGGAGAAGGGCCTGGATTCTCAGCAGCATTTCTTCTGTATCCACAGGCTTGGTCATATAATCATCGGTTCCGAGCCGGAAGCCTTTTTTCTTATCCTCAGGTAGCTGTTTGGCTGTGGCCATTAGGATGGGAATTCGATTGTCCGCTTCCTTGAGCTCTTCGGCAAATTCATACCCGTCCATCTCCGGCATCATAATATCCAGAATAATCAGATCGATATGCTGGACTTCAAGAACCTCCAGTGCTTCTCTTCCATTCTCAGCCGTTACCACGTCATAACCTTCCCGTTTCAGCACAGCGTTCATCAGCTTGCGTACATGCTTATCGTCTTCTACAACAAGGATCTTTATCATGGTTTCACTCCAAAGGTTGTCGGATTTGACCGCGTTTCCCCATCATTCTAATGTAAAAAAAGGCTAAAGACAAAATCTTTAGCTTTTCTTTAGACTCGATTTAGTCTGAATTAAGAATGACGCACTATATTATAGGGAAAAGAACCGCCGGTTCAAATATGAAAACGGGAGTCACTCATGGCCAAACTGAATTTGTTTATCCGCATTTGTATTGCAGTGCTGCTGGTGCTGGGAATTATCTATGTAAGCTCACTGGTGGACTTTATTTTCACACCTATTATCTCGCTGTTCAGTGTTGTCATTGTGCCGTTAATGCTGGCCGTCTTCTTCTATTATCTGCTGCGTCCCTTGATTGATTACCTGGCCTCCCGCAGGCTGAACAGGACAGTTGCTATCTTGCTGGTCTATCTGGTTATCGCGGTGCTGCTGCTGGGATTCACGGTAGGCGTCTGGCCGTCGCTGCAGAATCAGCTGGTGAATCTGGCTAATAATATGCCTGGCGTATTCAATGCCGTGGGAGAGCAGCTGACGAAGCTGGAGGACAGCGATTTGTTGTCGAAGCTGATTCCTGCGGATATGAATCCGGCCAGCCAGCTGATGGATTATTTGAATAAAGGCTTTTCGCTATTGACGGTCTATGTGTCGGGGCTATTCTCCTTCGTCTCCAATTTCGCCATTGTACTCTTTACCTTTCCGATCCTGCTGTTCTACATGCTCAAGGAAGGCGGGAAGTTCGGCGACAAGCTCGTGAGCTTCTTTCCAAAACGTTATCATGAGGAAGGTGCGTCCGTTGTTGCTGAAATCGACGGGGTGATGAGCAGCTTCATCGTCGGCAGGGTGCTGGTCAATCTGGCGCTGGGCGTGCTGATGTATTTCGGTTTTCTGCTGATTGGGCTGCCGTATGCGCTGCTGCTGACACTGGTGGCTGTGCTGATGAACTTCATTCCATTTATCGGGGCGATTCTGTCCACGGTGCCGATCTTCATCTTCGGTCTGATCGAGTCGCCGTCCACGGCCATCTGGTCGATTGTAGTTGTGCTGGTGGCGCAGCAGATTCAGGATAACCTGGTGGCGCCTTATATCTTCGGGAAAAGCATGGATATCCATCCGCTGACCACGATCATTCTGGTCCTGGCGGGCGGCGATTTCGGCGGAATTATCGGCATTCTGCTGATTATTCCCGTCTACATGATGCTGAAGATTATCACAGTCAAGCTATATCAGCTGTTTGTCCGGCAGCGCTGGGAAAAGGAACCGGAGGTGCCTGCGGAAGCGGGGGATTAAGCTGTGTGCGGGTAAGACCGGGAGGCCGTTTTTAGGCTTTCCGGTCTTTTTGGACTTGATGATGCTTAGTAACTGAGCCGGGATTGGCTCTGATGGTGAGAGATAGAGGGATAAATCCCACTAACGGCGCCGGAAATGGTCCGAATGGTGAAAATAGAGGGATAAATCCCACTAACAGGGCCGGGAATGGCCCAAATGGTGAAAATAGAGGGATAAATCCCACTAATAGCACCGGAAATGGCTCTGATGGTGAAAATAGAGGGATAAATCCCACTAATAGCGCCGGAAATTCATAACGCTTACTGCGCGGCCTGTTTTCTGAACTCGCTGGGCGTTACCGATAGTGCCTGCTTGAAGATTTTACAGAAATACATAGAGGAATTGAAGCCACAGGCATTCCCGATCTCCAGAATGGACAGATTGGAATTCACAAGCAGATTGCAGGCATGCTGGATCTTGATATTGTTCAGGTATTGGATCAGGGTGAGACCGGTCGCTTCTTTAAAGACATGGCATAAATAATATTTGGACATGAAGAATGCTTCGGCGATTTCTTCGATTTTGCTGATCCGGTTATAGTTCTGACTGATGTATAGCAGGATCGGGGCGAAGTTTGCGTAGGCCGCAGGCACATGCTCCACTCTGGGTGATCTTACATTCTCATTCAGGATGTTCAGGATATCCGCTAAATAGATGAAAATCCGGTTAGAGGGATCATCAATGTTCTCCTTTTCGAGCAGCAGCAGCAGCTTCTTAATTCTCGGAAAAGTTTCTTTGCTGGTAGAGATGATTTCTTTGTCGAAGCAGCTCAGCAGCGACTGAATCGAGCGGTCCGTGAAGTGCAGCCGCAGAAAGCGGTCGGTGAAATACAGGCAGGTCCTGGCGCAGGAGTGGTTGCCCCGGCTTTTGTGAAAGGAATTGGGCTTGAATAAGGCCACGTCATGCATCGTGATGTCATACAAGGCGTCATTGACCACGAAATGATGATAGCCGTCTTCAAGAAAATATAGCTCATAAGAGTTGTGATAGTGGAACGCCGGCATCTCGTAGTTGGAGTCATGTTTCTCGTATTCCATGGAGAATAACGGATGGGCTTGATATAAATCAGCTTTCATAATGACGCCTCCCTTATCTATAGCAATATAATACAACAAATCGTGAAATGAACAATATACTAAAAGATTATTGCTGTGATTTGCTGTATATTCGAGTCAATAAATATAGAGTTGATATAGGAGGCAAGCAACTTGTCGTACGAATTAGTTAAGAGAAACACCACAATCCAAATCTACATGTCCGAAACAGAGAATAGCGCGGTACATATAGCGGTTAACAATCTTATCCGTGATATTGCGGCGGTATGCTGCTGCAAGGCTGAGTTGTCACAAGAGATCGGTCAATGCAGTATTGTAATCGGGACGGCAGTTAACGAGGCGGTGGCTGAGAGCCTTGCAGGGAAGCGGTTATCGCTCGACAAGATTAAGGCTGAAGGCGCTTACCGTTGGGAGGCTTTTCTCCACGAGATAGTGGATGGGGTCCTGTACATCATCGGTGCAGACAGAAGAGGAACGATTTTTGGAATATACGATTTATGTGAGCAGCTCGGCGTTTCTCCGTGGTATTACTGGGCGGATGTTCTGTTTAAAGTTAAAGACACCTTCAGTCTCCCTGCGGATTACTCCAAGGCGGATTGGCCGTCTGTGAAATACAGAGGCATCTTTCTGAATGATGAGGAGGAGCTGAACGATTGGGCGAAGCTGCATACCGCTGACGATACGATTGGCCCTGAGGCATACGAGAAAATTTTTGAGCTGCTGCTCCGCCTGAAAGCCAATTACATTTGGCCGGCGATGCATGTGAATTATTTTAATGGTAACCTGGAGAATGGTGCTCTTGCTGAACAAATGGGCATTGTTGTCGGGACGTCCCACTGTGATATGCTGCTGCGCAGCAACCAGAACGAATGGACACCGTGGATCATGAGCAAAGGGTATACGGATGCCGTCTATGACTATTCTATTGAAGGAAGAAACCGCGAGATTCTACTGGAGTACTGGCAGGAAAGCGTGGAACAGAATAAGGATTACGAAGTCAGCTTTACGATGGGCATGCGCGGGATTCATGATTCCGGATTTCATACGAAGTCTATCGATGAAGATGATTCCTTAAGTGCGGAGGAGAAGACTGCGGCTAAGGTTCGCCTGCTCGGTGAGATTGTCAAAGATCAGCGGAAGATTCTTACAAAAGTACTCGGGGAAGCTAAAGGGGCGGAGGTGCTGCAGACTTTTGTCCCCTATAAAGAGGTGCTGGATCTGTACAATCTCGGTCTTGAAGTGCCGGAGGATGTCACACTGATCTGGGCGAATGACAATTTCGGGCATGTGCGCCGTTATCCAAATGAGGCGGAACGGGGGCGCAGCGGCGGGCACGGGCTGTATTACCATTCATCCTACTGGGCGCACGGGGGAACGGCCATGAGTTATCTGTTTATCAATTCGATCCCCCTGGCCCATACCGGCAATGAACTGCGGAAGTCCTATGAATCGGGAATCCGGAATATATGGGTGCAAAATATAGGCGGACTCAAGCCGCTGGAGCAGGATATGGAATTCTTCATCCGCTACGGCTGGGAAGCAGGTAGAGAAACGGGAATTACCAGGAACACCAGGCAGTTCACCGAGCACTGGATCAATACGAACTTCTCCGGTAATCACGGTGCTGAAGCGGCTGAGTTATATGAAGTTTTTGCCCAGGTAACCAATGTGCGGAAGATTGAACATATGAATTCGGATGGTTTCACGCAAACGGTGCTGGGTGATGAGGCCGGACGCAGGCTGATGAAGCTTGAGGATATTTATAGACGGGGAAATGCGATTCTGGACAGTCTGCCGCCGGAGGAGCGTGCTGCCTTCTTCCAATTGTTCCTGATGAAGATACATGCTTCCTACTACACCAACCATGAGTTCTATTATGCCGACCGGAGCAACCTCTCCTACGCGCGGGGGAATATGCAGGCAGCAGACAAATATACAGAGCTATCCGGTAAAATGCTTGATTACAAGCGGAGCATGTTGCATTACTACAATCATAAGATGAGCGAGGGAAAATGGGAGGGCATCCTCACGCCTGAGAGCTTCCCGCCGCCGCCGACAGCGATGTTTCCGGCAAGAAAGCCTGCCCTGAGCATTTCCGGAAGCGGTGTAAAGGTGAATCTGTGGAATGATGATGAGGTGCTCTCATTCTCAGTTTATGGGATGACGCAGAAGTGGATTGAGATTGGGAACCAGGGTGCAGGCAGCATTTCTTATTCTATCGAAGTCACTGAAGGTACGGACTGGATTACCCTCTCTGAGAGTGAAGGGACGATCCATACCGAGAAAAGGATTCTCGTATCGGTATTGAACCCTGCGGAGCATGCGGGTAAGCAGAGAGTTATTAATGTCCATGATCACAGGGACGGCAGTGTGATTCCGGTTAAGATTCAGGTTGAGGAAGCCGTAGAGCTACCCGAAGGAGCTGCCGCTTATATTGAAGCGGACGGGTATGTATCCATCCCGGCAGCGGGTTATGACCGGAATATTTTCCATGATGGTGTAGCAGGGGATGAAGCGAAGTTCGGCTGGATAACCGTGCCGGGCCTCGGAAGACATGAAGGGGATGCGGTAATGGCCTGGCATTCTGGGCTCCGTCCGCTGGATGGCCTGGACAAGGAGAATCCTCATCTGGAATATGATCTGTATTTGCAGCATAGCGGGAAGTTTGAGCTGGAAATATACCGTTTCCTCACACTGGATTCCACGGGGCAGATCCGCTTCGGCGTCGGCATGGATGAAGAAGAGCCTTTTATTGTAGAGAGTGAGACCCGTGACGAATGGCTCGGCAACTGGAAGGAAGCTGTGTTCGATAATGGCGAGAAAATCATGGTGGAGCTTCCGTTCCTCTCTGCCGGAGCCCATACCCTAAAAATTTATATGGTGGACCGTTATGTGACCCTTACCAAACTTGTGCTCTATACGACCGAGCAGAGCGGAAGTAATCTGGGTCCAATTTACAGCAGACATGGCGAAACACTGGTTCCCGCGTATGGACTGGAGGGTCCAGATGTGCAGTGGGATGAACTGGAACGGTTGCGTAGCGGGTTATACTTAACCAGTATAGATGAGGTTCCGCCTCCCAATGTCTTGTATGCGGACCGGGAGTTCTTCCAGACGATGAACACTCAGATCTTTAATACGCTTGTGAATTCCCCGCAGACTGAGCTAGGTGAGCCGCGTTATGCTAACATCAGCGGAAGTGACGGAAGTAAGGATTGGCTTCAGGAATTTGGTTCCGGTGTCTTCGTTGAACAGGACGGGGTTCTGGCGATTGAAGCGGAGTATGCGCTGGAGAATTCAGCGAATGCTTATCTCACGCCGGCTGCTGACGGAAGCGGCCTGAGCTGGAGCCATCTGCAGGCGGAAACGAACGGACGGACCGGGCTGGCGATGCACGTTGCCATGCCGGGAATCCGCTGGGATCATCCGGAGCAGACTCCGGCGATGCATTACCGGCTGAGCGTCAGCACACCGGGAACTTATCAGGTATGGATGCTGCTCCGGCATTATAACGACAAGTCGGACTCCTGCTATCTGGCGCTGGATGGCGAGGTGCAGCCGATATCTGAGCAGTTCTGCGGAGGTACGCTGCATACGTACAACACTGCGTATGTGTACTATTGGTGCGCGATATCTGACCTTGCCCTCACCGCCGGGGAGCATGTGCTCTCCGTCTTGGCCAGAAAGTCGCAGCTGCGGATCGACCGGATCTACTTGACCACCGGTAACGAGCTGCCGCCAGTTGATGCGGAGTGGAAGGACTCGGAGCGAAGATAGCTACGGGGAATTGAGGAACTCGGGGGAATCGAGGAACTCAGGGAACTCGAGGGAATCAAGACAATCAAGGGAATCAAGGAATCAAGGAATCAAGGAATCAAGGGAATCAAGGGAATCAAGGGAATAAAAGCGGCAGCCGGGAATTGGAATTCCCGGGCTGCTGTTTTTTTGTTACGGATATAGAGGGATTCCTCTGAATCCACCGATAGAGGGCAAAGAAACTGAGGAAATGAGGGGCATAAGTGCCCCTGAATCCGCTGGAATTGGGCACTATGCGGAGGCAAACGAACCAAATGTATGTAAAAAACCGAATACAATGTGCCGCTGCGAGGTTAAACGAACCGAATGTATGTGAAAAACCGAATACAATGTGCAACTGCCAGGGTAAACGAACCAAATGTATGCCAAAAACCGAATACAATGTGCCACTGCGAGGGTAAACGAACCGAATGTATGCGAAAAACCGAATACAATGTGCAACTGCCAGGACAATCGACCCGAATGTATGCGAAAAACCGAATACAATGTGCCACTGCGAGGGTAAACGAACCGAATGTATGCGAAAAACCGAATACAATGTGCCACTGCGAGGGTAAACGAGCTAAATGTATGCGAAAAACCGAGTACAATGTGCCGCTGCGAAGGGTAACGAACCAAGTGTATGCGAAAAACCGAATACAATGTGCCACTGCGAGGGTAAACGAACCGAATGTATGCGAAAAACCGAATACATTATGCCGCTGCGAAGGGTAACGAACCAAATGTAACGAAAAACCGAATACAATGTGCCACTGCGAGGACAAGCGACCCGAATGTATGCGAAAAACCGAATACAATGTGCCACTGCGAGGGGTAACAAACCGAATGTATGCGAAAAACCGAATACATTATGCCGCTGCGAAGGGTAACGAACCAAATGTATGCGAAAAACCGAATACAATATGCCACTGCGAGGTTAAACGACCCGAATGTATGTGGAAAACCGAGTACAATGTGCCGCTGCGAAGGGTAACGAACCCAATGTATTCGAAAAACCGAATACAATATGCCGCTGCGAAGGGTAACGAACCAAATGTATGCGAAAAACCGAATACAATGTGCCACTGCGAGGACAATCGACCCGAATGTATGCGAAAAACCGAATACAATATGCCGCTGCGAGGGGTAACGAACCCAATGTATTCGAAAAAACGAGTACAATGTGCCACTTTGAGAGCAAACGAAAAAGAGAAAAGAGAAAAGGGACAGTCCCAAGTGGCCATTGTATGGCTAATGGGACAGTCCCTTATTAGAATCCGATCTGTTTACTCCCGTTACTCCCGGTTCAGAAATGTCCGGGTCCGCTCCAGCTGCGGGTGGCCGAAGATCTCCTCCGGTGTGCCGGACTCGGCGATTTCGCCGTTATCCATGAAGAAGACGCGGTCGGCCACATCGCGGGCAAAATTCATCTCATGCGTGACGATAATCATCGTCATATGCTCCTCGGCAAGCTGGCGGATGACCCGCAGTACCTCGCCGGTGAGCTCGGGATCGAGCGCCGAGGTCGGCTCGTCGAACAGGAGAATGTCCGGACTGAGCATCATCGCTCTGGCGATTGCGACCCGCTGCTTCTGCCCGCCGGACAGCATGGAGGGATACACGTCTGCTTTATCGGCAAGACCTACTTTGGAGAGCAGCGCCTCGCTTTTGGCCGTAATATCCTGAACACTTTCCCGCTTCAGCGTTCTCGGGGCAAGCTCCAGGTTACCCCTTACGGTGAGATGCGGAAACAGATTAAAGTGCTGGAACACCATGCCCATGGTTGAGGTGATTTCCCTAATCTCCGCACCGCTGGCATATTTGCCTTTGTCCACGAGCGCCCGGCCGCAGATCAGGATACTTCCGCCGGTAACCTCTTCCAGATGCACAAGACTGCGCAGCATGGTGCTTTTGCCGGAACCGGAAGGTCCAATCACCGCAACGACTTCTCCGGGGTTAACGTCAAAGGTAATCTGTTTCAGCACATCGAGGCTGCCGAAGGATTTCTGCAATTGCGATACTTCAATTATACTACTCATAGCGAAACAGCCCTTCTACTCAAATTTGAAACGTTTCTCCAGTGTCTTGAAGAATAGCGTAAGCACCAGTGTCATCAGCAAATAAATTACGCCCGCTACGACAAAAGGGGTGACCGTGAAATCACGGTTTACCGCCGTTTTGGCGAAATTGAGCAGCTCAGGTACCGCTACGGCATACAGCAAGGCAGTATCTTTAACCAGGGTAATGGATTCATTGGCTACCGCAGGCAGCGCCACCCGGAACATTTGGGCCAGTATCACCTTGCGCAGGGTCTGCCATTTGCTAAGCCCGAGTACCTTGGCCGCCTCATGCTGGCCTTTATCAATCGAGAGCATTCCCCCGCGGAAGATCTCAGCGAAATAGGCACCATAATTCAGAATAAATCCAAGGCTGGCCGCAACGAAACGGTCCATGACCAGATATTGCCCAATCACGGGGATCTGCGGCAGGCCGAAGCAGAAGAACAACAGCTGCAAGAGCAGCGGAGTGCCGCGCATCACATAAATATAAGTATGTGCGATCCAGGCCAGCGGCTTGACGGAACTTTTGGCCATTAGTGTGACCACCATCCCGAGCGGAATGGACAATACGATCACGATCAGGAACAGCAATACCGTTGTCCGTGCCCCCTCCAGCATCGGTCCGGAAATTTTAATAATATAGTCAATATTCATGTCTTCACCCGACTCCTAAAGGAAACCATCTAGTTAAGTACTTTGTTCTCTCCGAACCATTTCGTGGAAATCTCGGCCGCCGTTCCGTCACTGCTCAGCGCATCCAATGCCTTCTGCAGCTCCGTCAGCAGGTCCTCATTGCCCTTCTTAATCCCGATACCATATTGCTCTGGGGCCAGCGATTCATCCATCAGCTTGTAAGTCTCCGGCTCCTTGGATATGTAGTATCTGGCCACCACTTCATCAATGACTACTCCATCCAGACGTCCCGACTTCAGGTCTGTCAGGGCAAGCACATTATCGGTGAATTCGGAGACACCTTTAAGCTCCGCCTTAATCGGATTAGCATCCAGGGCATCGGCAGCAGAGGAGAGGCTTTGCAGTCCGACCTCTTTGCCGGCCAGATCCTTAAGCGTAGACAGCGCTGAATCCGCAAGCACGACTACAACCTGGCTATTCTCCAGATAAGGTTTGGTGAATAACACTTTATCCTTGCGCTCGTCCGTGATGGTGTAGCCGTTCCAGATCATATCAATGCGTCCGCTATTCAGCTCAGATTCCTTGGCAGACCAGTCAATCGGCAGGAAGGTAACCTCTTTGCCCATTTTCTCAGCAGCCGCTTTCGCATAGTCAATATCGAACCCGACAATTTCATTGTTATCATCCCGGAAGCCCATCGGGGCAAACTTATCATCTATACCGATCACCAGCTTACCGTCATTGCCTCCAGAACTGGAGCAGCCGGCTATTATAGCAATCGCCATAATTACCAATAAACCCAATATCCCTTGTCTCTTCATCTCTCTATTCCCCCTAGTAGATTACACGCAGCAGCCTGTGCTTTAGTTCGTTAATACGTTATCAGTTTATCATAATAACATATCATGTGAGTTACTGTCGATAGAGTAGGGGAACACAATTGTGTCGAAAATAAATCAAAGCATGCCGCTCAGCAGACTCTTACTTTATTTATTTTTTCCATTTTATCTCAATTCGTAATCTGATACGATTCCTGTAACAGGTACACAGGTGGCCTGAAATAAGGAGGAATGTCATAAGTGATAGAATTGAAGAATGAGCAATACGGCAAGGCAAAGGAACTGGTAACCAGTCACAATGAGCTGTCAGTGTTCACGGTTCTGGAAGGGCTGATGGAGGGCAAGGTTCATGTGGATTCGGCAGAACATCCGCAAGTCCTGATGATCGAGTCCAGTGAGACTACTTTGCTGGCTGGACGTGCAGATAACGATGCTTTTAATCAGGCGCTCACAGAATCACTGGGGTTCTGGGAACAGGTCACACCGGATAATGAAGAGTGGAGATTGAAGATACCAGAGGTTCATCCCAACAAATACATACGGGAGTATACAAGACACCGGTACATTGTAACCCGTGAGACGTTCACGCCAATCGAACTATCGCTGCCTGAGGGGTATGTGCCGGAGAAGATAGATTTGCCGGAGCTGCGGAAGAAGAGCTATAAGAATGCTGATAAAATTTACAAGTGGGCTGCGGAGTGGGGGGCGATGAACATTTCGCTATTGCCGGCTGCGGCTGCTATATCCGTCATCTGGACAAGATTGTCAGCTGGTCGTTAAGCGACTGCTATAACGGAGGCCAAGTGGCTATTGGCATTCAAACAGCCCGCAGCTACCGCAAAATGGGCCTGGCCAAGCAGGTCGTTTCGGCAGTTGTCCAGCAATGCTGGGACAAAGGATATGGCAGTGTAGAGTGGCTGTGTGTATCCACCAACCGCGGCTCCCGGGCCGTAGCGGAACGGGTAGGCTTCATGCTGGCGGATACCTATCCCTCTTTCACCTCCTATGCTCCAATTGAGAATTTTGCGGATCTTAATGATGACGGCTGGTATGAGTGGGGGGCTTATCTGCAGCAGGCTTCACAGAAAGAGCCCCGGCTGTATCTGGAATGCCTGCACTGTTACGTCAAGGCAAATGCCGTGGAGAAGGCACAAGAAATCGTGCGGGAAATGACTAGGGCAGAGATTGAATGCGATCTGGAAGAATTGAACGGAGCCATTGCGTACTACCGGAGCGAAGGATTATGTTCGGCCTTCAAGGCTCCGGAGTGGACAATATGATCAACAGTCTGGTGTAATCTTCCGGTTATCCCAGTTCGGTCTGTGAATAATTCAGCTTATATTCCTTGGGGCTCATCCCTGTGTATTTGGAGAACACATGAGTGAAATAGGCGGGTGTCTCAATACCAACGGCTTCCGCGACTTCGAATACTTTACTTGCCGGATTCCGGAGCAGCTTCTTGGCCATGTCAATCCGGTACTTGTTGATCACATCGATGATGGACTCACCGGTGACCTTCTTGTACAGGCGGCTGAGGTAGCTGCTGTTGATATGGATATGGTCGGCAATAATCTGCAGGCTCAGGTTCTGATTGTAGTGCTCTCGTATATATTTCTGGCATTCAATTACGATGTAATTAGGCTGTCTGTCACTCCGCGCCACAGCCCTTGAGCAGCTTAGAATCAGGCGCCCCAGAATATCTGCCAGCAGCTGGATGCTTTTGCTCTCCTGAATCTGCTTATACACGGCGGATTGGCTCTCCTCCATCTCCGGTGCGAAGGGCTGGCTTGTGCTCAGCAAGCGGAAGCAATAGGAGCTGATCAGCAGACAGGCTACCTTCACATTCTCAATCGGCTCTTTAATGCTTCTGTAGTTCTCCAGCAGCTGGTCCAGCTGACGGATGGCCGACTCGCTGTCTCCCTGCTGCAGATGTCCGGCAATCTGCTCGGCGGCATGATGGGGAGGGGCTGCAGGCGTAAGGGCCTGGTTCGCATGAGGGATATATACAGCCACATAATTATCATTATAAAAGCTGCCCTGCAGCGCCTCTCTCGCTTCAAGATAGGCCGTTGACAGCGTTGATATATCCCGGTGCCGCAGGCTGATGCCGATATTGACATGGTATTGCCTGAAGTTCTCCGCCATGGCGAGGATTTCATTGCTGATCGTGAGCAGGGCCTGGGTGGAGACCGCGGTATTGCCGCCGGTCATGGAGACAAGCGCCAGCAGGGTGTTTTTCTCCATGGCCATAATATAAGAGGGATGCTCCCCGAAGGCCAGGGCAAGGAAGTGGCGGATGGAGGCCAGGAAGCGGTAATGGTCATTCGCCGGGCTCCCGGCAGAGCCGTGGGGTCCGGGTATATCTTTTACCTCCATATAGATGGCGAAATAGTCCTCCAGCTGCAGCCCCAGCTCGCTTGAGCGGCTGTACAGACCGGCTTCATCGCTAATCAGGCCATAGACGGCTTCCCGGAGGAATTTTTCGCTGATTTCGGACAGATTATCGTTGATTTTGCTCTCCAGCTGCCGGACCTTCTGCTTCTGCTCCCGTTCTTTTTCCAGCAGCAGCGTGGCTTTTTCAATCGCCCGGGGAATCTGTTCTGTGGGATTGGTCTTGACTACAAAATCGACAACTTCATATTGAATGGCCGTTTGGGCATAAGAGAAGTCCGCGAAGGCCGTAAGTATAATAACCTTCGTCTGCGGAAAGTGCTGGTGCAGATAATCCGACAAGGCAAGGCCATCCATTCCCGGCATGCGGATATCCGTGACAACGATATCGACATCGTAGTAGCCCAGCAGCTCGACCGCCTCCAGCCCGTTCGACGCCTCACAAACAACCTCGCACTCAAGAATACTCCAATCGATGAAGCACTGCAGCCCTTTTTTGATCACAGGCTCATCGTCTACAATCATAACCTTATACATGTGTTAGTTCCCCCTGATCTGCCGGTATATGTAGAGTGACTCTCGCGCCTGCCCCAGGCTCGCTCTCGACCTCAATGCCATAAGGCTCGCCGTAGAGCAGCTTAACCCGTTTATGCGTGTTGATCAGGCCGATATTGTTGTGGCCCTGCTTGCGCATCGTGTCGCTCTCGAAATGATTCCAATTCTTGGGCACATGCTCAAACCCGCTGCCGTTATCGGTGATCTCGAAATAGACCGAATCATTATCGCGGTAAATGCGGATGTTGATGTTTCCTTTGCCGAGCTTCCGCTCCACCCCGTGCACCACAGCATTCTCGACCAGCGGTTCGACACTGAGCTTGGGCAGCAGCAGATTCAGTATGGCCTCATCCTCGATCTGGATCGTGTACTCCATTTTGTCCTCGAACCTTTCCTTCTGCAGATAAAGATAGAATCTGATGAAATCGAGCTCCTGCCGGATCGGGATTTTGGCCAGGCTGTTGGAATAGATGCTTGCCTGCAGCAGCTCAGTGAGGGATGTTACCATTTTGTAAACGGTCTCATCTTTGGACAGCTTTGCCTTATAACCGATGGTAATCAGCGTATTGAACAGAAAATGCGGATTCATCTGAGCCTGCAGAAATTTGAACTCTGACTCTTTGACCAGCAGATGCTTCTCATAGACTTCCTTGATCAGATAATTGATTTCGTCAGTCATGTTGTTGAAGGTAGAGCTGAGCTGGTTGAGCTCTGCATCCTTGAAAGCGGGCATTCTGGTGTTGTAATCCCCTTTCTTGACCTTACGGATACTCCGCAGCAGATCGCGGATAATCCGGGTGAAGCGGAGCGACAGCAGGACACCTACTGCAAGCGAGACGAACGCAATCAGTGCGATAAACCAGATATAATTGTGCATGCTTCCCGATAATTTGGCGAGTACCTGCTTCCTCGGAATGCCGGCAATGAAGGTAAGCCCGGTAGTACCGATGCTGCGGGAAGCGGCCAGATAAGTCTCCTGATTAAGCTTGACCTCACTTACTTCCGTATGATCCCTCAGCGCGAGCACATCGGGAGGAACAGTTGAACCTAATTCCTGCTTACCCGCACTAGAATAGATGACTCCCTGGTTATCAATAATGTAGGCTATGGCACCCGGGTATTCGAGCAGTCCGGCATATTCCTCTGCTAAATCAGCTTCATTCGTGCCGAAGATCAGCACCAGGCGCTGCTCGGGAAGATTAATATTGGACATCACCCGGGTGAAATAGAGCGTGGGATCGCCGGGACTTGGCGTCAGGATTTCTTTGCCGCGGACCATTCTGCCGTTAACCGACTGATAGACTGCGAGATTATTCCGGTTAATCTGCTCAATGTTAGGCGGGGACTTCAGAACGGATACATAGTTGTCGTTATCAAAAAATACATAGGCCGTTGACAGCAGGCTGATATTCCAAGCATTGTTGAACATAAGGCTGTACTTCAAATCCTCTTCCATTTCGCTTTTATTGACGAATTTCTTGTAGAAGTCATCACTCAGCGACATATCGTCGATTAACCAGTTTCTTAACATTTTAGTAGAGAGGAAATGCAGGGAGGTATTATCGATAATTTGAAAGGACTTGTCGATATTGTCGTTGGTCTGGCGGATCAGCAGGGACAGATTATCATTGGCATTCCTCGTTAGAATCTGGGAGATGCTCCAATAGAAGTAGCAGCCGGCGAACGTCATCGGAAGCAGAATTAGCAGGAAGATAATAATGACCATTTTATTTCGTACCGGAATTAGGGAGAAACGTCCGAGTAGGGGACGAAGGCTGATCCGCTTCAGGATATGCTGATTGGACATGTTGGTTGCTCCTTGCTGATGAGTCTGTAGTACAGCCATTATATATTCATTTCTTGGCAGCGAATAGCAGAGCCGGGTGAAATCGGGCCGTTTCCGGCCAGATGGTAAAGAAAACGATACAGAGTTAAAGAAATCTGAAAACCCTTACACCCGCCCCGCTGCCAAATCACATTTGCTCAAGATATTATAAAAGATCATGCGGAAAAACGAATTCATAACTTTTTTTCTATGTTCTACAATGAGAGCTGTAAACAACTGTAATTGGCTGCAGGGTGATACCCTGGCTTAAGCCATCATTCTAAAGGGGGATTTATTGTGCAAAAGTCTTTGTACAAAGCGGGCTGTACCTTAGCAGGCATGCTGATGCTGACCATGTCCATTACGGCATGCGGATCAGGGAATTCAGCAGAGAATAATGGAGCGGCCGCAACGGCAGGCTCAGGAAATGCAGCAGCACCTGCGGCTAAAGCGCCGGTCAAAATTTCTTATCTTACGTTCCGGGTCGGCACGCATGCATCAGCCAAGATGGAGGAAGAGCAGATCAAGCAGTTCAATGCCAAATATGGCAATGAAGTGGAGGTTGTGGTTGAAGAGATTCCAAGTGATGCCGCATACGTGGATAAGATTAAGATTCTGGCAGCCTCCGGGGATGTGCCGGATGTCGTAATGGGCAAGGACGGAATTAATGATGTCCTGATCAAAGGGAATCTTGCAACCCCTTTCAATGATTATTTAGACAAGGATGCGGAATGGAAGGCAGCTATCGGAGAAGATGCACTTGCTTCCAATACCCGGGACGGGAAGATCTGGTCGATCAGCGATCAGAAGCAGAATATCGGCTACTTTTACAATAAAGAAATGTTTGAGAAGGCAGGCATTAAGCCGGCGGAGACTTGGGATGAATTCATGAGCAACAACGAGAAGCTGAAGGCTGCAGGCTTCGTTCCCCTCGCACTGATGACCGGGGAGAATGCCTGGACATCCAACCTGATTCTTGCCGCGATGATCGGTACGAACGGGGAGAACGGCAAGACGTTCATGAACACACTGCACCCTACCGACTTCAATACGCCCGAAATGATTCAGGCGCTTAATATGATGAAGGAGCTGCTGGAGAAGTATACGACGAAGGATGCGCTTGGGGCGGGGTATGCCAATGCAGCGAACGCGTTCAGCCAGGGCAAGGCTGCGATGATTGCCAACGGTCCCTGGATGATTGGAGACTTCAGCGATCCGACCAAATCCAGTGAAGGTTTCGATGCAAAAGTGGGTGTCGCCGCGTATCCGAATAACAGCCTGATTTCCACTTATGAGGTTGGCTATATGATCGGAGCCAAAACGCCGGAAACCCGCGATGCTGCGGAGAAATTCATCAAGTTCAAAACAGGGCTTGAAGGTCAGACCCTCGCTCTTGAATACGGCAATGTTATGCCGGTATCGAGTGAAGTTCAGCCATCAGATGCACTGAAAGAGAAATATCCGATCATGGTCGAATCGATCACAGTCGCTCAAAAGTCACAGCTGCATTACCGGACCCTGGACTCCATCGTCTATCCGAACGTAACAGATGCCTGGAAGAACCTGTATCCGAAGCTGGCAGCGGGCCGGGCAACGGCTGAAGAGATTGCCAAGGAACTGACGGAAATTGCCGCTAAGAATAAATAAAGAGCAGGATAGGCTGGATTTAAGAATCTCTATATAGATTGAACTAAAGATTTTTAGAAAAGGAAGAAGCAGCGGAGGGGGATTTTGGAACTGTAGGAGCGGTAGCAACCGCCTGAAATCTTTCCGAAGGAAAGCTCACTCAGGAAGCATAAGCAGTCACCGGATTTCTACCGCTAGCAGCGGTAATAGAATCAAGAAATCTGGGGGCGGGCAGCGGCCGGAAGTCCAAAACTCACCGTAGTGGCGAGTATTCCTTTTCCAAAAATTCAAGTTCAAACTATATAGTTAAATTCTTAAATTCACTCTATGCAGCTGAGGATTGGGGAGGACCATATGGATGGTTAGGAAAAATAGAGGGTATATCACGCTTTTCCTGCTACCGACTGTAGCATTGTTTATTATTGTCTATGCCGTCTCACTTGTCATTCTGTTCGGCACATCCTTTACGGAATGGTCGGCCGGACGCAGCCCGGTGTTCATCGGTCTCGCTAACTATATCAGGCTGTTCACGGACGATGCCGATTTTCGCCAAAGCGCACTGAATACGGGGATCTGGGTCGTGCTGCAATCTACGGTCCACGTGGCCATCGGCACCCTGTTCGCGGTTATTCTCAGTATGAAGGAATTCTACTGGAAGTTTGCCCGCACGGTGTACATGTTTCCTAATATTATCTCGGGTGCAGCCGTAGGTATGCTGTTCCTGTGCATGCTCAATCCTGAATTCGGTGCGGTGAACAGTATCGTCCGTTTATTCGGCAATGCGGATTACTCCCAGAACTGGTTCATGGATTATGCCACGGCTTTTCTATCCGTTACGATGACCTGGCTGCCGTATGCGGCAGTCGTCACGATTCTCATTCTGGCCGAGATTGCGGCCATTCCGGAAAGTCTGTTCGAATCGGCACGTATCGACGGGGCCAGCAATTTCAAGATCAACCTGTACATCATCATTCCTATGCTGCGCAACATTATCGGGACCTGCGTGATTCTGTCGGGAACAAGCATGCTGCAGAAGATGGATATTATTCTAATGACAACAGGCGGCGGACCCGGCAATCAAACGATGAATTTACCCATTTACATTTACAAAACCGCTCTCATGGACAATAACTTCGGTTATTCCAACTCAGTGGGCGTTTTCCTAATCGGCTTTGGCTTGATCTTTGTCCTGCTATGCCGAAATCTGTTCAGAATAGGCAGCTCCCAAAACTGAATGGAGCGGATGGGGTGAGAATGTTGAAAAAAAGTTTGGGTGTACTTAAGTATGGATTTGTAATCCTGATTGTCCTGTTGTCGCTGGGTCCGTTCCTGTGGGTGCTGCTGGCATCGTTTAAGACGAATGCCGAGATTCTGAGCAATTCCCTCGGCTGGCCAAGCAGCTTCCGCTTCTCCAATTACACGAAGGCCTTCCAGATCGCGCCGATTTCCCGGTTCTACATCAACAGTGTAATTGTAGGGATTTTTGGAACACTGCTCAATCTGCTTCTGCTCGGAATGGCAGCTTATGTACTGGCGCGCTTTCAATTCCGCGGTAAAAAGCTGCTGATGGGAGCCTTCTCCCTCTCGCTGCTGATTCCCGGCGCTGCGATGCTGCAGCCGCTGTACTTAACAGTTAACGCGCTCGGGCTATATGACAAGCTGATCGGACTTATTATTGTCTATACCGGCTTTGGGTTGCCGGTCTCGCTCTACATTCTATCCAGCTACTTCCTTACGATACCCAAGGAGATGGAGGAATCAGCTTACCTGGATGGTGCCAGCTTCATTCAGACCTTCTTCCGGATTATACTGCCGATCTCGAAGCCGGGCTTCGGCACGGCGGGAGTCATGCAGTTCCTGCTCTGCTGGAATGAATTTCAATTCGCGATCATTCTGACGACAGGCAATCAGAGCCGGACCCTGCCGCTGGCGCTCTATTATTTCAAAAGCCAGTTTGCCAGTGATTACGGCGTCATGTTTGCCGCTACGATGGTCGTCATCATTCCGAGTATTGTAGTCTATATCCTGCTGCAGGAGCAGGTAGTATCCGGACTTGCTGCGGGAGCGGTCAAGGGATGACGGAGTTGACGGGAACGCCATGGAAAGATACCGGAGAATTGAGGGGTTGCAGATGAATGAGGAACACCTGTGGTGCCTGAAAGAAAACGGGTATGAGGCCGGACTGCATAAGCATTATGAGGGGCTGTTCACCCAGGGGAACGGCTATATGCATGCCCGTGGAAGCTTTGAAGAGGGATGCAGCGATGCCCCTCAGGATGAGGAATATCTGCGTTTTCCGGATAACGTCACGCTGGAGAAGCCGCGGCATCCGAAGTCCAAGCAGGGGACATTCATCCCGGGCATTGTCGCCCGGCATCCGCTGCTGAAGGAGGAGATTGTTAATCTTCCTTATATGCTGGGGCTTGAATTGCGCTCTGCAGGCGAGAGCCTGGATATGGACCGCTCCCGGATCAGCGGCTACAGACGCTGGCTGGATCTGCGCGATGGAAGCCTTCATCGTACATTGATCTGGGAGACAGCAGAGGGCATGCAGCTACAGTGCACCTTCGAGCGCTACATCAGTATGGCGGATACCCATCTGTGTATCCAGCGCATACAGGTTGAGGTGCTGGCAGGCGAAGGCAGGCTGGAGGCTGCTGCTTCTCTCCGGGGAGATGTACGCACCAATGGGATGAATCATTTTGATAGTGTAGTTCCCACGGCGGAAGTTGGGGGCAGCCTGTCGCTTAAAACGCTGACGGAACAGGGGAACCGGATCTTCATGCACTCTGCGCTGGAAGCCTCTGAAGCGGTGATCTGGCAGGAGGAGAATAGCCAGGTGACGGCTGCGCTCCGGGGTGAATTCGCTGTGCAGACCGGGGACCGGCTGACTGTCAGCAAGCTGACGGCGGTGACCACGGACCGGGATATGGAGGAAGGCGAAGCAGGCAGCAGAGCGCTTGCGCAGCTTAGCCGTGCACGTGAGATAGGCTGGGACCAGCTATATGAACGGCATGCAGCTTGCTGGAAGAGCAAGTGGCAGGGGGCCGATATCCTCATCAAGGGAGATGATCTGGCGCAATTAAATGTCCGCGCTTCACTCTATCATCTGCTTCGTGCCAATGCACCGGAGGATGCCCGGGTGGCGATTTGTGCCAAGGGGTATGCCGGTGAGGCCTATTTCGGACGGTATTTCTGGGACACGGAGATCAACCTGCTGCCCTTTTACCTGCACACCAACCCGCAGGCGGCCCGCAATCTGCTTCTGTTCCGCTACAATACACTGGACGGAGCCAGACGCAATGCGCAGAGTTATGGCTACCGGGGAGCAAGGTATGCCTGGGAGTCCTCGTTAAGCGGGGATGAGCAATGTGCCAACTGGCAGTACGCCGACCATGAAATTCATATAACAGCGGATATAGTGTATGCTCTCTACCATTATGTGCGGGCAACAGGCGATCAAGATTTCCTGGAGCACTACGGCATTGATATTCTGGTGGAGACGGCCCGGTACTGGTGTGACCGGGTAGACTGGAACCGGGAGGAAGTGGGCGAGCTGCTCGGCGTGATGGGACCGGACGAATATCTGCCCTTTACCCGTAACAATGCCTTCACCAACCGCATGGTCAAATTCAGTCTGGAGCAGACCGTAACCTGTCTGGACAGCCTGCAAGGCAGCAAACCGGACAGCTATGCAGCTGCTGTAGAGCGGCTGGGTATTCGCCCGGAGGAACAGGAGCTGTTCCGGCACACGGCGGAGAAGCTGCGGCTGCCCTATGACAGCGGGACGGAAATTGTTCCGCAGTCTGACGATTTTGCTTCTTATGCGGATGTGGATTTTGCCAGGATCTGGACTGACAGATCCAGACCCTTCGGCCACTTCATCTCCCAGGAGCGCAATTACCGCTCCAAGGCGCTTAAGCAGGCGGATGTGCTGGAACTCATGCTGCTGTTCCCGCAGGAATTCTCCAAGGAGCAGCTGAAGGCCTCCTATGATTATTATGAGCCGATCACAACCCATGATTCCTCCTTGTCCGTGGCGGTTCACGGCATTGTGGCCTCCTGGCTGAATCAGCCGGAAGCGGCGGCGAATTTCCTGCAGCGGGTGATGGCTATCGACCTTTCGCTGGAGAAGAAGGGTGCTGCAGAAGGGATTCATATCGCCAATTGCGGCGGCTTGTGGCAGCTGATCGTCTACGGGTTAGCCGGTCTGAAGAGTGCGATGTGGAGCAAGGACATTAAGCTTGAGCCGCGGCTGCCTAAGGGCTGGACGGAGCTGAGCTTCCAGCTTGCCTGGCAGGGGGAGCGCTATCGGATCACGATTCATCCGGATGCTCATGAAGTGCACAAGCTGGAAGGGAGGGGCTATGTTGCGGGCACAACCCTTTGAGGCAGCTATCTTTGATCTGGACGGTGTCATTGTCGATACCGCGAAATTTCACTATCAGGCCTGGAAGCGTCTAGCCGGTGAGCTCGGCTTCGATTTCAGCGAGAGCACCAATGAGCAGCTGAAGGGCGTCAGCCGTATGGAATCGCTTGAACTTCTGCTGCGCTCCGGCGGAATCACAGATCTGACGGCGGAACGTAAGGAGGAGCTGGCTTCCCGCAAAAATGAGTGGTACAAGGAGCTGCTCGATACGCTTACTCCGGGTGATGTATTACCCGGTGTAAGCGGCTTTCTTGGGCTGTTGCGCTCACGCGGAGTCAGAACAGCGATTGCCTCGGCGAGCAAAAATGCTCCGCTGATTCTGGAGAAAGTGAACATCAGACCGCTGTTCGACGCAGTGGCGGACGGGAACACCATCGGCAGGGCGAAGCCGGACCCGGAGGTGTTCCTGCAAGCAGCCAGGCTGCTTGGAGTAGCCCCGGCCGCTTGTTTTGTCTTTGAGGATGCGGACGCCGGTGTAGAAGGGGCGATCCGGGCGGGCATGCGGGTTGTTGGCATCGGAGACGGGGCACTGCTTGGCAGCGCCCACCTTACCATCGCCAGCTTTGAACAGCTTGACCCCGTGTTCCTGCTTAGCCACATTGGTTTGAACGGTCCCTCCGGAAGGGGGGATTGTTCGAATGAGTAATGAGTGGAAAAGCGATGAGCGCATATGCAATGAGCGAGTAAGCGATGAACGAATAAGCGATGAGCTAATAAGCAAAGGGCGAGTAAGTAATAAACGAATAAGTGATGAGACGAATAGCAACGAGCAAAAGAACTATCAGCGAATAAGCAATGAGCCGAACAGTGATGAGCAAAATAGCAATCAGCGTATAAGCGAATTGACGCTGGAGCAGCTGCAGCCGGGCACTCCCCAGGTGCTGCCTGGAGGAGGCTTTGTCACCCTGACGCTTGTTACAGACTCCTTCGGCTCGCACCTACACCTTTTGACTATATCCAATGGCAGGCTTGTATTTACCGTGATACTGGAGCGGGGGATGGACATTGGGGAAATTAGGCTGGATGCGGAGAAAATCAGCTGGGAGCGTGAAGAGCGGTACCTGCTCCATCCGGATCATGTAGATCTATCCGACAATGAGCATTCGGGCTGGGATTCAGGCTTCTATGCAGCGGTGGCTGCCATTGGGCCGGAAATATTCGGTACCCCGGATGAGGTAAGAACCGTCCACGGGACGGGGTCCTATTCCCCGGCGCTGCCGGAATCGGTGCGGCTGACCTGGGATGAGCAGCAGATCTGCCTGGAGGGTAATGTTCCGGTAAGGGGATACGGGCCCTTGCCTGTGTATGCCAAAACAGTCCGGATCGTAACCCGCTACGGGGCAGCCAACCTGTTCCGGGAAGACACGGTACGGAATTTAACGGAGGTTGCGCAGCCAGTGGATGACGGGTACCATATTCAGCTGGCGGGAGCGTATATGACGGGTGGGGGGAGTTATATCCTGCCGGTCTCCACCGCAAAAATGCTGCTCCGCGACTCTGCCCCGCCTGAGGTGGACCCGTTAACCATCTACGATTCCGAAACCAGGCTGGAACCGATCCGCTGTTATCAATACGTTCCTGAGCCGGTAGAGGGGCTTGCGGATCTGCCGCAGGTCCGGGACTATTGCGCAGATGGGGGCGGGGAGCAGCTCACGGCCGAGATGCTGGTGAACGCCGGGCAGGATACGGCTGCCTATGTCATTCGTTCCCTGCAATGTTATCCCCGGTCACTAATCGCCAAGCGGGCGGTCACTGACCGGATGTATGCGCTAGAGCCTTGCAAGACCAGACCCAATTCACTGGAGCAAAAAACGATAGACGGCGAAGTGGTCTATATCGGCCCCCGCGGCCAGAGCATCGGCTGGATCATCATCGGGGCTTCGCGTGATCCGAAGGAAATCACAACCCTTGCGCACATGATCCGTAGCGCAGCAAAGTAATGGGTGTATGCCGGGAGCGCAGACACCGTTCACTTTCAAATGAAACTAGAAATAACCAGCCGCCGGTAGATTTCGGGCGGCTGGTTATTTTTTTGGTTTCTGCCAGGTTCGGCTTCTGCTCAAAGGTTACTTGCTTAGACAGCTGCTGCGAGATATGTCAGGCCAAATGTATGCGAAAAACCGAATACAATGTGCTACTGGGAAGGTGTCAGGGCCGAATGTATGCGAAAAACCGAACACAATGTGCTACTGTGAAGGTATCAGTGCCGATTGTATGCGAAAAATCGAATACAATGTGCTACTGGGAAGGTGTCAGGGCGAATGTATGCGAAAAACCGAACACAATGTGCTACTGTGAAGGTGTCAGGGCCTAATGTATGCGCAAAAACCGAACACAATGTGCTCCAGCGAAGGTAACCGGGCCAAATGTATGCGAAAAACCGAATACAATATGCTCTAGCGAAGGTATCAGTGCCGATTGTATGCGAAAAACCGAATATAATGTGCTACCGTGAAGGTAACTAGACCAAATGTATGCGAAAAACCGAATACAATCGCAATGTGCTGCTGCGAAGGTGTCAGGGCCGAATGTATGCGAAAAACCGAACACAATCGCAATGTGCTGCTGCGAAGGTGTCAGGGCCGAATGTATGCGAAAAACCGAACACAATGTGCTACCGCGAAGGTGTCAGGGCCGAATGTATGCGAAAAATCGAATACAATGTGCTGCTGCGAGGGTATCAGGACCGATTGTATGCGAAAAACAGAATACAATGTGCTGCTGCGAAGGTTTAGGACCGATTGTATGCGAAAAACCGAATACAATGTGCTTCTGTGAAACTACAGGCGAATAATTGCAGGATAAACAAAAGGCGCTCCCCCGGATACAGTTCCAGGGGGTGCGCCTTGTTTATGCCTTGCAGAGCCGGCAATATCCGCTTCCGCGCAAAGCCTATTTCAAATAATTCAGCAGAATCTGCACAGCTTCTGCACGGGTGGCGGCAGCCTTCGGAGCAAAGGTTCCATCCGCCCGTCCGTTCACGAAGCCAAGCGAAGCGGCTGCGGCTACCTGATCCGCTGCCCAGCCGGAGATGTCCGCAGCATCCTTCATAGAAGTGATGTCTACAGCGGCCGGGATTGCACCATGCTGGAGCTTATAAGCCCGCATCAGAATGACAGTCATCTCTTCGCGGCTGATCTCTGCATTCGGCTGGAAGGACACCGGACTCCGTCCGGTAATCAGCCCTGCCTGCACCATGCCGGATAGAAAATCCCTGTACCAGGCATCTTGCGGAACATCAGCGAATGCGATGCTGCCACTGCTGTCGATGTTCCCGCTGGTGCCGCTGCCGCCGTTCCTGCTGTCGTTCCCGCTGCCACTGCTGTCGCCGTTCCCGATGCCGTTGCCGCTGGTGTCGCTGTCGCCATTCCCGCTGGTGCCCATGCCGTCGTTCCCGATGCCGTTGCCACTATTGCTACCGCTGCCGCCCAGCTGCAGCGCACCGGCCATCAGCTGCACGAATTCAGCCCGGGTAATATTCCGGCCCGGCTGATAAGCCTGCTCCGAGATTCCCTTGATCAGATGTTTCGCAGACAGCTCACGTAAGGCTTCGAAGGCCCAGTGTGTAAGCGGAACATCGCTGAATTGCTTGGAATACTCCAGCAGCGCGTATGTGCCGCTGCCGTCAAGAAGTCCCGTCAGCCCGCCCGCTTCAGCTGCTCCGCCCAGATAAGTGAGTGTACCGTCACTGCCCACACGGTACAGGCCAAGCAGCCTCGAGTCAAGTCCATCCGCTGGCCAGCTGACGCTTACCGGAACCGGATAATCCTCCAGATGGAGCGCTGTCCCGTCTGCCCTTACCAGACTCAGGTCATAATCCATCAGCTTTCCTGCCAGCGCTACGCCAGCTTCTGTCTTCAGCTTCGCAGCATCCAGTGTCTTAGGCTGCGCCTTCAGCACAATCTTGGCACCGCTGCTCCCGCCAGCAGGCAGGGCTTCGGCCAGCTGCTTCAGCAGCTCCGGCGCCAGTACCAGCTCTATTCCGTCTCCCTGTATACGCAGGGAATGGGTTCCCAGCAGCGTCCCGGCATTCACCGGAAGCTCAACCGCAGCCGCTTGACCTACCTGCACTGTAACCACACCGTTCACCGCAGGGCTGCTCAGCTGAGTGGCAGTAATGACTGCAGCCGAAGGACTCGGCGTTGCGTTAGCCTGTGGTGTTGCCGCAGGCTTCGCCGTAGATGACGGCGGACTTGTTGCTGTCACCGGCGGGTCCGTTGGTGTCGCCGGAGGATCTGTTGGTGTTACCTGCCGACGGCTGACAGTCAGCTCAATCGTCTCTGTAGGGACCGCATCCACATAAGCATACTCCCCGATCATACGGGTGTTCATGACCTCAACCTTGTATGCCCCCGCATCAGATATAGCAGCCTTATCCAGTGTCAGACTGCTCCCGGCCGCACCGTCCAGCACAAGATCGTTCTTCAGCCAGCGGTAGCTAAGCTCTCCATACACAGAATTGGCTACAACGTTAAAGGTAACTGAAGCCCCTTCCTTTACCGGATTTACACTTGCCGTGAACGACTGGATCACCGGAATTTCATGTGCCGGATAGACCTTGAGCACCAGCTCTGTTCCGGTGATACGTTCCGGATTCACCTCCGCTTTGCCGGTCAGCACCACACGGTACTGTGTTCCGTCATCTTCCATTCCCGGCGTGAAACGGTATACTGCACCGGTAACACTCGTTAGCGGCAGCCAATCGCCGCTGTCCGGCCGCTTCATTTCCCAGCCAATAGAATCCACGTCACCTGTTGCATTAACAAGCAGCGTCAAGGGTTCACCCTCAACGGCGTCCATGTCAGAAGGTAAATCTACCGCGAAGGCAGGGGTAATCCACTCTACTGCAGCCGGGAGCACTTGCAATATATATTCCTGCTCGCCGGTTAAGCCGCTATCGTCTGCCACAACCGCCTTATAACGGTAGCCGCTCATCGCTTCCGTCAACGCCGCCAGCGTCAGGCTGTCGCCCGAACCGACCGGCTCGCCATAACCATAGCCATCGCCCTTGTCGAGGTACCAAGTGAAGGACAGTGTTCCTTCACCTTTACCAGCGGTGCGGAGCATACCGTCCTGCCCCGCCCGCATCAAGCCTTCACTGACAATCTGCACCTCCGGCGCCTTTTGGTTCCATTTCGCCGTCAGCGTCATTACACCCGGCACGGTCTGATTGGCAAAATCCCATTTTTCTGAATCGTTGTACCAGCCCTCCAGCACATAACCTTTATTCATTACGGCCGGAGCAGTTAACTGCTCGCCGTATGCAGCCTGAACGACTGTCTGTCCCGGACTTCCGCCATTCGCGTCAAAAGTAATATCATAGCGCCCGTTCAGCTCGGTCAGAGCACTGATTTCACTATTGCTGAGGTTACGGACTTCAATTTTCATCCGCTGGTTATCCTTTGCCTGATCATCCGCTACTCTTACTGCTGCACCGTCACTCTTGGACGCTCCTTCTACAGTGATTACTTTATTATTGCTTTTGTTAATGATCTTGTAGTAATCTCCGTCTTTCTCCAGCTTCCACTGCTGCGTATCCGGTATCGTCCCGGAAGCTTTCGTATTCTGACACAGCTGCTGGATTGCTGAACCGGGAAGAATGTCGAGCACATGGCCGCTTTGGACCGACTGAATCTGGTAATAGCCTGTGCCGAGATCCAGGAATCTCCACAGCTGATTATTACCGTCACCGTTGGACCACTGGTTAATCACCGCCAGCGGATCACTGGAGACTCTGTCCACATCCAATGCTTTTCCGCTGTGCTTGGGCTGGATTTTAACCATTTTCTCCGGAATGATCTTGCCCGCAATCGAGCTCATGAATCCGCCGCTCGTCTTATCAATCGTGAGACTGTCGACATTGAATCTGCCGGTATCTCCTTGTTCGCGGATGAATTCAATCGTATTCTTGCCGGCTTTGAGATGCACGGACTCCGTACTGTTAGCCCAGATATCCCAACTCGTTGTCGGAGTTAAGGACACTTGCTTGATTCTCTGTCCGTTTACCATCATTGACATGGTGATATTCGAGCTTTGTACGCCGGAATACCGCAATGTCGACGTATAGTCAGCCGTATTTGGGACATTTACTTCAAACTTCAGCGCGTCTCCGATCTGCTCGAATCCGCCTACGAACCCGTTGCCCTCATACCATAAATGATCCCTGACAACCTTGAGGCTTCCTTGCCGGGTGGCATCTTCTGCCTGATACCTCCATGGCGTACGCTTGTTAAGATGAATACTGTCCATATTTAGAATGCCGGAGTTTCCTGTTTCATTCTTATAAGTAATCGTGTTTTTACCCGCCTTCAGGCTTAACGTGTCAAGCTGCTCCTTCCAGACGGTAAGTCCGCCGGTAGAAGGGAGGGTAATATTCTTAATCTTCGTGCCGTTCAAATACAGGCCATAGGTTGAACCTGCAGCTTCTTTGGCAAATCTCAGCTTCACATCATAAGAGGCCGCATTCTCAACATTTACCGAGAACTCCACGGACGAACCCGCTTTGGACAGCCCGGTGACATAACCGGTTCCCAGGTTGCCGTCTTTGGCGTAAACAACTGCAGCATCGTTCCCGCCAGTCAGCTTGGCATCTTCTGCTCCATAATGCCAGGTAGTTGCTTCTGTTACGGTTATAAAGTCCAGATTGACGTTGCCGGTATCGCCTTCGTCATATTTATAAGTGATCGTATTTTCCCCTTCTTGAAGGAAAACATTATCATAGCGGTCGGCCCAGCGGTCCCAGCTTTTTAGGCTGAAGAAATCGACCTGCTTAAGCTTTTGCCCGTTCACATACATAGTCAGCGTCCGGTCATCGTTGAATCCCAGGCTGTAGCCCAGCTTAACCGAATAGCTGCCGGCAGCAGCGGCATTTACTTTGAAGGAAACTGCAGAGCTAGAGGTCCAGAGTCCTCCGGCAAATCCCGTTCCACTGTAACCCGGATGATCTGCGTCGGCCTTTGCATTGCCGGACAGCATTGCATTTTCTGCTTCATACAAGGTGCTGCGCTTGATAATCATGGCATCCAGAGCCAAAGCACTCTTGCCGGACAGGCGGATTGTGTTGCTTCCGGCGTTAAGCGGAAGGTTATAAACGGATTTCAGATCGAAATTCGCCTCAAATCCGGCATTCGAAGGGAAGGAAAGATCGCGGGTTGCTCCCCCATTAACGCCTAATTTCATGGTAACCGGATTCGCGGTGTTATTGTTGTATCTGAAATCCAGCGAGTAGGTCCCGCCAGCAGTAGTGTTTACTGTAAACTCTATATAGTCATTAGTGCTGCTGTTATTGTATTTTTGATATACGCCGCCCGAAGCATAAGCCGTTCCTCCGGGGATTCTCGCTACTCCCGACAGCTTTGCCTCCTCGGCTTCATAGATTTCGCTTCGCTCTTCTCCGGAAGGTCTGTTCAGGACTGTGCCGGGGTTGGAAGGAATGCCAAGATTGATGAAATCATCATCATCCCAGTGAATCCGCTGCGCTCTTATACCTCGGTTCCCGCCGCCTTGCCCGTGGGTCGGTATGCCGTGATACAGAATCCAATCCTCGCTGTCGTCTTCGGACTTCAGGAACAGGGGAGAGCCGGGGCCATACGAGCTGTTCTCATCCGATCTTTTCATCACAGGCTCAGGATATTTGACCCATGAATCCGCATTCATCACATCCGAGGATGCATCCGCAACGGATACGCCAACTGCATAGTTATCATTCATAAAGCTGCTGGCCGAGTAGGCAAAATAAATTTTACCGTTTCTCTCGACTACCGCAGCGCCTTCGTTGATATTATCGTTTTTCTTTTCCCAATCATATTCCGGTTTGGCCACCGTACCTTCCGGGCCCTCCAGGGTCCACGGGTTCTTCATTTTGACAATCGTCGGACTTTCATCGAATTTCGTATTCTCAGGGTTCTGCGGGTCCTCGAAATAATAGTATTTGGTATAGGTGAAGTAGGGTTCCCCTTTAATCGTAACCACGCCGCAGGCCAAACCGTAGCCTTCCGTGTTCAGCAGTCCCTGCTTGACCGTAACCTGGCCGTCGCTGTCTTCATTGGCAGATTCGCCCTTCAGCTCCCAGGTTCCTTCAAAAGGATCGGGTGATGTGTTCTCCAGAACGTAGGAGCTTGGATGCCCATATCCGAAGCTGTCCTCCGGGCCGGAAGAGAAATACAGATACCACTTGCCGTCCAGCCGGTAGACATATGGACCCCACACATAGCCGAAGTTATCGGGCTTCTTCCAGACCACTTTGCTTTTGGCCGTAGATACGCCGAGAATGGTTTCATGCCTCTTCAAGGTGATGTTATTATCGCCTGAAGATGCAGAATAGTAATAACCATCAGCAGCCCTGGCCACGGTAGGATCAGCACCGCCCATAAGCGGGTTAACGTAATTAGAAGTTACATCCGCGTAAGAGATGCCTGACAGCAGTAAAGAAAGTATCAACACCAGGGGGAGCAGCTTTGAGCTTTTTTTCCTCATATGAATCTCCTTTTCTAAGCAATTTCTGAGCATTTTGACAAAAGTTATGTTCACTTGCCCTCCTCCGCAAAGATATGACCCTGCTTTTTTTGAAACCGCTTACCAATAATTGCAGCGCTACGCATCCATTATAAAATAAGAGCGGAACTGTTTTTCCGCATCATGTTTTGCGATATTTTGAGGGATTGGCTTAGCCGGAGAAGGAGCGGGGAGAGCAGCCTGGTGTTCTTGCTATATTTTTAGCTTTCTTATGTTATTTTGACGCTGTATAATTACGCAACAAATGTTTACATTCTTTGTATAATCATAGTGGGAAAAACTGAGAGAAAAATGAAGTTGACTGGAAGCCAGATTCGGATAAAAAAAGTGTTGGCTAAAGTGAAAAAAGCTCTTGCAGGAATGATGGTTGTAGTTGGGTTAGCGGTTTCTTCCGTTTCTTCTTCACATGCCCATGCGGCAGCGGATAAGCTGCAAATTAAGATTGACGGTGTTGTAATTTCCTACGATACGGGCGCCGAGGTCAAAAACAATCATACGATGGTTCCTCTGCGTGTAATCAGCGAGAATCTGGGAGCCAAGGTCGCCGGGACTAACTCTGAAATTATTCTTACCAAGAACATGACCCAAGTGAAATTGAAACCGGACAGCGGTACCGTGACGATTTTTCATTCAGAAGCCTTTGGCTGCCAGGTTGATTTCAAAAGTCCGACAATTACTGTCAATACAGCTGCCAAGAATGGTTTCCTGCAAATTATCAGTAATACAATTGTATAGTTAATCATCAGCTATGGAGGTCCAGTCATGAGTGAGATTGCAGAAACGGACCTCTTTGGGCTACCGCATGATCACTCGGAGAACAACAGCCCATACAATTAGCGGTCTGTTGTTCGGGTTAGGCATGATTGTTATTATATCGAGTCAATCTGTTCTTGTATTGAGGTTATGGGATTAACGCAATAATTGTTGTTTCTGATTTAGATAACATAAAGTTAACTTTTTTCATAAATAATGTTATTTTTATGTCATTCATTGCTTCAAATGCTCTGATATAATTTCTGCTAGGTAGGCAAAAAAGGGGAATATAGTGTTCAAAAATGAACTTGTGTAGTAACAACTTAACCGAAAAAAATACCGTGAGTACATGGTGATATAAAAACGATGGAACTGGGAGACTTTAATCCATACGGGGGGATGAGATATGAAAAAAACATTAATGGCTTGTATGATGATAATGTTGATGCTGGCATCGGCTTGCGGAAATGTTGAAACGACATCAAATCCAAATACTTCTAGTGAACCTAAAGCTGAAACGGAAGAGTCTATTATTCCAAAAAACACATCCGAATATTGTACTGATGACCGTATAAATTTGGATAGTGAAACTGAAAAATATTTCTATGGAACTTGGAAAGTTGAGAAGCATTTAGGATTTGCCAATTCATATAATGATGCTTCTGAATATCCAACAGGGCAAAAATTTATCGGGGATGAACTTGTAATCGAAAAAGACTTTTTTTCATCAAAAGGACTAAAAAAGTATAAGAAATATCAATATGAACTAAAAAATCCAGTATATCAGATTACAGAAGCATGCTATAACTCGGACTCTTTTTATAGATCGTACAAAATACTTATCCCAGACTTAAATATAAATGATGAAGTAAAAGTCATAGATATAAGTGACCCTTCTACAAAACTTAGAATACCTGTAAGTGTAACTTTTTTTGTTGTTAATAACGATAGGGTTATCTTGTTATCAGAGGCAACTATTTTTGAGCTAAAAAAATTACTGATTAAATGAATTAAGATTATATTTTCCAAACAAGAAAGGTCAGCCTTTAGGCTGACCTTTCTTGTTTATGCCCTAAAACAATTAAACTATAGTGTATATACTGGATACTTGTGAGTATACTTCATGCCTGTACAAAATAAAGTTGCTTCATCATTTCTTCGTCTTTGTAAATTTCTATCGTATGAAAATGCTTTGCTGACCAATCTTGAACAAGTATCAATTTCATTTGTTGAAAGTGGGCCATTAAAAGATGGATATATTTGCTGATATGCAAGCATAGCTTGAACATCACCGGTTGCTAGCACCCCGGAACCTCCATTAAAAGTGAATGAAACAAGTGCATCAAACTGAGATTGTGAAAATGTATGACCATTAGGGGGTACTAAATTATTTACAGCCTTTATAGCTTTTGCAGTATCCTCAGTAAAAAAAGTATTTGCCTTAGACTGAGAAATTGGTGATGTATAACCGAGGCTCAAAGAGCTTGATAGAGCATCAGCTTGTGCTTGGGTAAGAAGGGAATCATTTGCATTACCTGTTGTATTTTTAGTATATGTTTTAGTATTTGTTATCAAATGACCCCATCCAACAGTTGGAAACCCATAAAGATCTCCATAAAATTTCAAGGAAAATCCCTCATACGATTTGATAATGTTTGCTCCACTGGTGCCTAAAGAAAAATTCGACATATTAATCACTCCTGAAATTAAGATTAGGAGAAGAGCAATAGGAGGAATCATAGACAGAGCGCCATTCCCAAGTTTTCTGCAATGCCGTATTGTCTTCACAGTATATAAAGAGAAATGAGTTTCTTTTTTTACAACCACTCTCCATATTTTATTTCAATTCACTAATATTAAAAGTTTGTATAACCTCTATCATTTTGACATAGAGTTCCTGTTTTAAATCATCCCGATAATCGGCGGGTACTTGTCGCAAGGAGGCTTTGATCTTTGGTGTGAAAGATTCTAAGACCTGTAATGTTGCCTCCTGATCGTGGTATTGCTGAGCTTGAACTAAAAGTTGGGCCCACATAAAATCACCGCTTTACGTTTTTTTGTATTTCATTCTTCAAGTCAATGTTACCCTTCCTCATAATTCATTCCCCTTCCGTTATCAAGCTGCGCAGTTTAGATAGAGCTTTTAAGCGGTGTTTCGAGACATTTTGTTGGGATACTCCCATTAATCCGGCTATTTCCTTGTCATTTAGTGCTTGTACGTAAGCAAAAGATAAAATCTGTTGTTGTTGTGCTGAGAGAGATTCATAAGCTTGATAAAGTGAGTGATCCGTAATGTGATCTTTTAAATTTGGTGGCACAGATTCTGAATCATGAACAGTAAGTAAGACAGATTCCAGGTTTTCATCGTTGTCCAAAGTCAGCGGGAATCGGCTGTCCTTCATTCGTCTCTTTTTGTCATAATTGATAGAGTTATAATGAATAAGATTGGCCATATACTTGATAAAACGACGATTTACCTCATCATCCTTATTCAATATAAGCCCCCCTTCTTTATGGAGAGATTGCTGCTATGCTGCGCTCCCATTAAGCAGCCATACATATTAGGCAGCACCATAAAAAAAGAATCGGCATACGGATACGCCAGTTCTTGAAATAGTCTGCACTTGGTGACAGCGGCGCCGGTACTCCGCCAACAAAGAAGAAAATAAGCAAAACTTATAAGATATTTACTTAATTTTAGTTCTCATAAAAAAAGTACAGTTAAATCAGATCGATTCAACAGTACAAGGTTTTTGAACTATGCCATCTAGACTACGATCTCTACGCCAACGGGAATCCCTGCAACTGTTAAAATAGTAGTTAACGGATCTAACGGCATTTTTGTCTGCGAACCATAGCTTATTATTGTTGCCATCTATCATCACTCCATTTCAAAGGTATTCGATATTATATTGTGAACCGCAATGATAGAGTGGACTAAGCTCCTGATGATTATATACATTTAATCGCTATTGCTGTTCTTGCAGGCGGCAGCGAAAAACTCAGGTAAACGCTTCACTTAATCTTAAGTTTGGTAAGTATATTCATTAAGAAACGACTGTTATCATAACTTTGTGAGGGGATAAGCAGGATGACTTCCGGAAAATTCAAGCTGTTTGTAATCTTTTCCCCTCCAGCGGTTAATAATGCTTAGGACTAGCAGGCTGGAAAGGGGCAAGGGATGAATGAAACGCAAACTTTTACTGACCGGAGCGGCTGGAAGGATCGGCAACGCACTCTTCAAAGGGCTGAAAGAAGACAGCAGGTATGAAGTAACCGGCGCAGATATACAGGCAGACGAAGAGCAGGGGATCGCCCAACTGGACATCAATGATGAAGCACGGCTGGCGGAGCTTACTAAAGATGTCGATACGGTGCTCCACTTTGCCTGGATTAAGGATGAAGACGATTTCCTCGGTAAAGTGCTTCAGGGGAATGTAGCGGGTGCGTATAAGCTGTTTGAGGCGGCGGTGCAGAATGGGGTGCGGCGCATTATATTCGCCAGCTCCAATCATGCGACCGGTTATTATAAGTCGGATGAGACAACGGGACCGTCTGACCCTTACCGGCCGGACAGCTTCTATGGATTAAGCAAATGTTATATCGAGCTGCTGGGCCGCCTCTATTCGGACCAGGGCAAAATCTCCTCGCTGAATATCCGGATCGGCAACTTCCCCGGGGACGACCGGCCCCATTCGGAGCGGGCAGGGCATATCTGGATCTCGGAGCGTGATTTGCTGCAGCTTGTCAACTGCTGTATCCAAGCGGATGAGGAGCTGCAATATTTGAATCTGTACGGGACCTCGGCGAATAGTGACAACTACTATACCATCGGTTATCTGGAGGAGCTGATCGGATACAAGCCCCAGGATGATGCGGCGGAGCTGCTCGAACAGGCGAAGGCGGAGGGCCGGGAAATACGCAAGGATGAAACCGAATATCAGGGCGGGCAGCAGGAGTAGGAAACAGCGCAACCCGCGATTTTCTGTTACCTGTATATAAAGAAGGCATGCGAAGATTATCTTTCGCGTGCTTTTTTTGTGCAAGCCATATACATACCTATACATACAAAGAAAAGGCTGAAACCCATCCCGAGCAAAGCACTGCTGTCCAGGGCTCCGGGGGATTGCTGCATAGTCAGCAGGGTGTATTGAGTGACTACGATGGAGACTAAGGCGTCGGTGAAGCTGAATATTTTGAGTGTGGATACAATGGGACCCTTCAGCTGCCGGTTAGCCGTCATGCTGCAAACCGCCATCCCAAGCTTGGTGAATGAAACGGCAGCGACGAGATAGACAAGGTTTCCGCTGAAAATAAGGGCATCCCCGAGGACATACATCCGCAGGGAAACGAGCAGATAACTGATGCCCAGCAGGCAAAGGAACAGGCCGCTGCGCCTGTAAATGTTATGCTCCAGCTGGAGCCTCTCGCCGGGTTGTTCGATTTGTTTGACGGCTGCGAACTTGTGGAGCGCCTGACCTCTTGCCGCACTGAGAATCAAATAATAAATGGCGTTGGTGATCAACCAGCCGGAAAGGAGGTACACGCCAAGAATCAGCTTGCCTGCGCCAATCACCGCATTAACAGCAAGCGATACAGTATTGACCATGGCGGTACGCTCCTGATTTGATATGACATTTAGTTTCAGCACCACGGACCTGCGGTATCCCTTCATCGGGTCGGATGAGCTTTTTTCGTATTTCTCCCTATGGTAAACTTTAGGTAAATTATCTAGGGGGCTGGACATGAGAAAGAGTATAATGGCATTATTATTTCTGTTCTGTTTGACTGCTTGTGGATCTTCAAATGGAGGACTCACCACGAAAGACTTAGGCATAAAAAAGGCGGATGATGATAAAGCGGTTGTTCAGTATGGAATGAGTCGTGTGGATGCGGAAAAAGTGCTTGGTGAAGGCGAAGATATAAAAATCGGCAATTCATTCGCTTACAGCTCCGGAGTAAGGATTATGTACCGTGAGGATAAAGTGGCGGGTATTAATTTGACTGAAGAATCGGAGGATATGTATGAGACGGTCGGCGGTTTGAAAATCGGAATGTCCAAAGAGGATGTTAAGAAAATTTATGGGGATCAATATCTGGCGGATCTTGAGAAAAATTTGGATTATGCTTACGATTCAGACAGCAAACAGTTTGTAAAAGAATCTGAGTGGGCTAAAAATATTGAAGATAACACAAAAATTCATCTCATTTCAGTTATGTTTGATGGTAGCGGAAATGTACGTAATATTCTGTTAACAGATAAGCAAATGGCCATAACGTATAGATGAATTGATAATGGTGTGTTCCCCTGCTTGCATTCAGTGGGGGTATTTACCTGCGAATATACATAATGTTCCAAGTGATTTGTGGTTCTGGATTGTACCGAGAAGATCCATACTCTATTCGCCAACTCATGGATTATGGCGGAGTAGTAAGGGGATACACGTCGCAATTATAATAGCCGCTGCCCGTTTTGTTCGGCAATTTGAATTTAGAGCATACATAAAGTAGCCCATTAACTTTTAATGATACATAATAAATAATCCCTGCTAACCCATCTGGTCGGCAGGGATTATTTATTGTCTGGCATGTTCAATTCATCCTATATCCTCAAGCAATTCCTTAGAATTATTCCGTACATTCCCCACAGCCGAAGGGACTTTATAAGCCCGCATTTTCGCTGCATCGTAAGGCTTCAGCAGTTTTAATAAGGACTCGACATCGTCATTGTCTCTCCCCAGCCAATCAGCTTCATCCTCAGGACGCAAGATCACGGGCATGCGGTCATGAATATCCTCCATCAGACTGTTCGGGGTAGTGGTAATGATGGTGCAGGTACTTAGTTTCTTTCCCTCCGGATCTTCCCAGGTGTCATACAATCCGGCGAAGGAGAAGAGGCTGCCATCACTCATGAGGATCCGATAGGGCTGCTTGCTGGTCCCGTCCTTTTTCCACTCATAAAATCCATCAGCTGGAATGATGCAGCGTTTAGATTTAAGCAGCCGTTTAAAGGCAGGTTTTTCGGATACCGTCTCCGCGCGGGCATTGATCATCTTACTGCCGATCTTATCGTCTTTGGCCCAGAACGGCACCAATCCCCAACGCAGTTCCCCAAGGCGTTTCCCCTCGTCACTGGCGATTACCGCCGGAACATTATGCATGGGAGCTACATTATAATTGGGTTTCAGTGTAGCTAATTTGCTGTCATCGATTAAGTAGTGCGTAATTAGTTCTTCCAGGGTGACCGTAATGGTAAAGCGTCCACACATATAATCAACCTCCTCATCCAATTATAGCGCTTGGCTTCTATGGATAGAGGAGGTAAGTGTTGGATTGATTATTCGGTTGCAATTATGCCAGCTGACTTCACCTTAATATTGCGTGTTGCCCGACTGGCTGGTTTTACCTGAGGCAAAGCCCTTAAACAAGGTGGGCACATTGTGATAGCGGGTGTTGGTGATTTTTGCGGCGCTGCTGCTGCTGTCTGTACGGAAGATGGAATCTTTGGCATTCGAGATGTCAGAGCTGTCCAGTGTGAAGTTCACGGCGTAGGAGGTTCCGCCGTTCTGGCGGGCCAGCTTGCCGATGTCGTCGGCTCTGAAGTTCTTAATGTTGATTGTGCCCGCAGCGTTTGCCTGGAACACTTTATCGTAAGCTTTATATGCACCTCCGCCCGTAATATTGACTGTACCGGAGGCTTTCAGCGTCAATGCATCCTCGCCCACATCCTGCCAGGTTACATTAGAGATTGTAGCGTTTCCATAACAGTGCACCCCGTCTGCGCCGGGAGCACCGATAATTACATTTTTGAGTGTAGCATTCTTCTCCAGCCGGAAGATTGGCTTCTGGTTCTCTGCCTGGCTTCCATCTCCAAGTGTACTGGCATTGGCGACATAAGTCTGGCCATTGCCGTTAAAGATCTCTCCTGCTGGAACAACAATCGTTGTATTGACAACAATTGGCGTTGCAGCGGATACCTTGGCCGGACTGGCAACATAGAACGAAGACAACATGACAACCGACAGGAGTAAGCCCACAACCTTTTTCAATAATATTCCGCCCTTCAACTGTAGAGTATAGATCCGGCGAACCGGTATCTTGCAGGTGTCCTGACCAGATGTGCACCTCTGCCCGCACCCGATATATAGGATATTCGGAACACGTGTGCATAGAACAAATTAGTTCTACTGAGATCAATTACCATATTTCCGACACAATTTGGAGGGAGCTGCAAGCTCGGTTATAGTGTATAACAATAGTAGAATGGAGGAGATTACATTGACGCAGGAAGAACTTATCCACGAGATTATGAACAATAATATGACAAGAGAGAAAGAAGAGAAAGTAAGAAAGTATAAGATTCTGAATACATATGCCAAGAAAGGACAGACCGTAATGGCCGGCTCCTCACTGATGGAGTACTTCCCGGTTAATGAATTACAGCAGACGCTGGAGAAGCAGACGATTATTTACAACCGCGGAATTGCAGGCTATGTAACCAGTGAGCTGTTAAATTCCCTGGAGGAATGTATTGTTGAGTTGGAGCCTTCTAAGCTGTTCATTAATATTGGCACCAATGACATCAGCTCAGCAGACGGCGAATATCAAGTCGGGCATCTGCTTGCGAACTATAATGAGATTCTGACGAAGATCGGAGCTAGGCTGCCGGAATGCAAGGTGTATGTCATGGCGTACTATCCGGTGAATGCTAAGGCTGATTTCAGCGGAGTGGATCAAGAGATGAAGGCGGGAATGTTCAGCACCAGAACAAATGCCGCGTTACGCGAAGCCAATGCCGAAGTGGAGAAGCTAGCAGCGCAGCATGGATATGCGTTCATTAATGTGAATGAAGGGTTGACGGATGAGGAAGGGAATCTGAAGGAAGATTACACGATGGATGGGATTCATATGTATGCGAATGGTTACGCGGTGGTCCTTAATAATCTAAAAGAATATCTATAAGCGTAGGATAGAATGCAAAGCAGCGGTCCTCTGGGGCAGGAGAGCCGCTGTTCAGTTATACCACTGCCCTTAGATCAGTTCCCCTCTCCGCTTCAAATACACATACAGCACAATTCCCGACACGGAGCAGACCGCAGCGCATAACCCGATGAAGCCATAGCCCGCCTGCAGGCCGCGCAGCAGACCAAGCTCGCTTGAACGGCCATAGACCGTCTTAACGAGTTCAATCACCCAGCCGATAATATAGTTCCCGATAACACTGCCGAGACCCATCAGCGTGACTACAAAAGTAATCGCAGTATCACTCCCGTTAGGATAGCGGCGGGCAATAAAGGCCATGACGGTAGGGTAGATGATCGCGATCCCTGCGCCGGACAAGGCGAACAGAAAAGCCAGGCTTTCCCCGCCGGCCAGCGCTACAAAGGTACAACCTGCCGAGAGCATTGAGAAAATAATCAGCGAGAGCACGAAGCCGATCCGGTCTGTCAGTGGTCCGATAACGAGTCTTCCCAGCGAGAACAGGAGGAAGAAGGCGGACAGCATGCCGGAGGCCTTTACGGTATCCCAGGCGTAAGCTTTTTCCAGAAAATTAACCAGCCAGCCGCCAACGGCGAGCTCGGAGACAACCCCGAAGGACAGGATCATTACCATCATCCAGAGCGCAGGATCGCGCATCAAGGTCTTGAAGGAAGTGCGGTCCTCATGCGGCAAATCATCCCCGGGAAAAGTACTGCGCAGCGCCGACACAATCGGCAGCAGGCAGAGCGACAGCATCACCAGATACATCCCCCGCCAGTCCAGCATATGTCCAAACACACTCAGCGACATAACCCCGGTGGCCAGCAGCGGCGCTATAGTCGAACTCAGCCCATAGAAGAAGTGGGATAAATTCATCATCATCCCCGTGTTTTTTACAAAAATACGTGCTCCCAGAATCGCCAGGCCAATCTCCAGCATCCCGTTGCCGATGTACATCAGGAAGTAGGAGGAAGCGAATAGAGGGTAGGTATGCGACAGGAAAATCAGTACTCCGGAGAGAACCATTGAACCAAATGAAATAATGCTGACCGCCTTGATGCCCCATTTGCGGACGAGAATAGCAGTAAACGAGCAGGCGATCAGGTAGCCCAGCGCATTCAGCGAGAGCAGTGTACCCAGCTGTCCTTCATCCAGGTTGAAAGCGAGCTGAATCCGCGGGATTGCGGGTCCTTTAATATTTTCCGAGATTCCGAAGACGACAAAGCCCAGAAAGATGGTTACGAGCTGCATGATATAGATCGTGTTGCGTTTGCCTGCAGAATTGCTTGCTTGAGCCTTCAAAGTGATGCCTCCTGAATGATGATAAAATAATATAATATTTGGCTTACTTCCGTTCCACCAGCTGGAACCGGTAGGTCAGGCTTTCCATGGTTGTTGTAATCAGTCCTGCCATGTATTCCCGGCGGGTGTCATTCTGGATGATCAGCTGTGGCATATGCTCGGGCGGAATAATCTCCTGGCACCCGCTGCGCAGATCCTCCAGCATCTCAGGCGATATATTGTCACCGGTGACAACGATCGTAGCAGGGTTAATGATGCTGATAATGGATACCAGTGCATGTATAGCCAGCTTGCCGGGATCTCCACCCTTCTTCAGCAGCTGCAGCTGCTGCTCCCTCGGAATGCCATAAGGCAGGTAAGACACTTCTCCGCTGAAAAAGCTGTTCCCGTTAAGCAATCGTCCATTCACCATAAAGCCGGCTCCCGGGAAATGATCCTTGGGGAAGGTCAGCACGGCAAAATGGCTCTCCGCATCCGGAAACAGCCGCTGATACAAGCCGTAAACCGTCAGATTCATATCGTTCTCGATAATAATCTCAACCTCTTCATAGCGCTCCTTCAGCAGAATGCCAAGGGGCTGATCTGCGAGCGCCGGAACATCACAGATTCCAATCCGGTCCTGCTGGACTACACCGGGAATGCCGATGCCGACCGCCTGAACATTCGGGTGAACCTCAATAATCTGATCCAGCCAGTCCGTGAGGGTGTCTATGGTAATTTGCTCATGCACCTTGTCCGTTTGCTCCATGATCTCACCATTCAGATTCGCCAGCGCATAACTAATGGATTGAATTCCGCCCTCCGAACGCACGATCATACAGATCATGAGGGAATAATTGGCGTTGAACTGATATTTCCGTGCCGGTCTGCCGCCGCTGGATTCCTCCCACCCAAGCTCCAGAATCTCCCCGGTCTGAACCAGTTCATTGAGAATGGTGCCGCAGGTGGCTACACTCAGCCGGGTCTGTCCGGCGATGGAGGCTTTGGTGCCTGTGCCGGATGTGCGGAGTATATTTTTCACCAGTTCCACGTTTATTTTCTTCACCAGCTGTGTGTTATGAGACGGATTTACCATAGCGCAACCTTCCTCCCGGATGATTATAATCCTATTATTAAAAGAGTTGTAATAAGTGTATTGTAGTGACTTCCCGGCAAATAAGCAAGCGATGATTAGCAGAACCGCACCGCAGCATTAACACATGATCAACGCAGTTCACTCGGTGTCCGCTGCTTGACCTGTTTAAATACACGGTTGAAGGTGCGGATGTTGGAGAAACCGCATTCCAGCGCGATATCGAGTATGCTTGTGTCTGTATTCAGCAGCAGCCGTTCGGCCTGATTGACCCGGATACTATTGAGGTACGAAATGTAACTCATGCCCGAGATGCTTTTGAAGAAGCGGGAGAAATAGAACAGGCTCATGTTGGCGTGCTTGGCGGCGTCGGCAAGGGTGATGGGATGCATGTAATTGACGTCAAGGTATTCCAGAACCTCCTGCATGATCTTCATATTCGTAATGCGCCGTTTATCCTTATGAGGATTGACTAATCCCAGCGGCATATGCCGCAGAATCAATGCGCACAGCTCGTGCAAAAGGCCGGTCATCAGCTGCTCATGATGCGGAGGCTTCAGAAGATGCTCCTGCAGCAGCTCCTGCATAATCGCGGACAGACGCCGGTTAATGACCTCATCCTCCGGTGTAGACGGCCGGTTCTCCCGGAAAGGGGAGGTGAGCCGCAGATTCAGGGGCCAGCCTGCAGGGAAGCCGATCAGCGCCGGGTTAAAGATGACAAGAATAAGCTTCGATGTGTTGTCCTTGCTGTCATAGTAGTGAATATCTCCGCTGCTGCATACGGCCAGATCGCCTGCCTGAAGCACCCGTGTTTCAGAGTTGATCCCCATCCGGATCGAGCCTTCCAGTACATAGATGATCTCCAGATCATTATGCCAGTGGGCCAGGAAATCTATATTGTGACTCACAAATGCAGTGAAGGGAAAAGCTGTTCCATACGTTCTGTTCTCGTGAAAAGCTCTCATGATATCTCCTGTTCTGATCTTCGCTATTTAAATCTAAACATAGCAAAAAATGACCATCCATACAAGCAAAATGGCGAGCATCCGCCACCGGTTTGGATTACAATTTCTTCAGGGTATAGACGTGCTATTCAATCCAAAACAAATTAGATTTCAGGATAAAAAGGAGAACTTGATATGGCGAAGAAGGCATTGATTGTAAAAGGCGGATGGGATGGTCATGAACCGAATGAGGTTGCGGCGATTTTTGCCGGCATTCTGGAGGCTGAAGGGTTCGAGGTAGAGGTGTCGGATACGCTGGACAGCTTCAACAATGCCGAGGCGCTTAAGGAATTAAGCCTGATTGTGCCGGTATGGACAATGGGTGAAATTGCGGGTGAACAGGTGTCAGCGGTGCTGGCGGCTGTGGCTTCCGGGGTAGGCATTGCCGGTTGTCACGGCGGGATGTGCGACTCCTTCCGTAACAATACAGAATGGCAATTTTTGACCGGGTCACAGTGGGTGGCGCATCCCTTCAACGACGGAGTGGATTATGAAGTGAACATCGTAAGATCCGGCTCCAGCCCGATTGTGGAAGGCATCCCGGATTTCAAGGTGAAGTCCGAGCAGTATTATCTGCATGTAGATCCGGCGGTAGATGTACTGGCTACTACGACTTTTGTGCTGAGCGAAGGCGACCATTCGGCGAACGGTGTGATCACCATGCCGGTTGTTTATACGAAACGCTGGGGCCAGGGCAAGGTATTCTATAATTCGCTTGGACATCATGCGGATGTCTTCGATATTCCGGAAGCCAAGGAACTGATGCGTAAAGGCTTCATCTGGGCAGCAAAATAAACCGAGACAAGGTGGGACTCATTGTGCATAAAGTGAAGGTAGGCATCGTCGGCTGCGGGAATATCAGCGGCATTTATTTTGAGAATTTGACCGGAACCTTTGTGAATACGGAGGTCTACGCCTGTGCCGATCTGGACCCTGAGCGGGCCGCGCAGGCAGCGGAGAAATATGGAGTTCCTCATGTATGGACGACAGAGGAATTGCTGGCTTCGGAAGAAATAGAGATTGTCGTGAATCTGACAACGCCTAATTTCCACTTCGATGTCTGTAAGCAGGCTCTGCTGGCCGGCAAGCATGTGTACGTGGAGAAGCCGCTGTCACTGACGCTAGAGAATGGAACCGAGCTTGTTAAGCTGGCAAAAGAAAAGAATCTGTTCGTCGGCTGCGCACCGGACACCTTCCTCGGAGGCGGCCTGCAAACCTGCGCCAAGCTGATTGCGGACGGTTATATCGGAGAGCCGGTTGCCGCAACCGCCTTCATGCTCTGCCATGGTCACGAGAGCTGGCATCCGGACCCTGAGTTCTACTATCAGGCGGGCGGCGGACCGATGTTTGATATGGGGCCGTATTATCTTACGGCGCTGGTATCCTTGCTCGGCCCGGCGAAGACGGTATGCGGGATCACCAAAACCTCATTCGCCACGCGGACGATCACCAGTGAGAAGAAGTTCGGCAAGGTGGTTGATGTCGAAGTCCCTACACATGTGGCCGGAACCATCGAGTTCGCGAGCGGTGCCGTGGCTACGATGATTACGAGCTTCGATGTCTGGCACAGCACGCTGCCGCGGATCGAAATCTACGGCTCGCTCGGCACACTGATCGTACCCGACCCGAACACCTTCGGCGGGCCGGTCCTGCTGCGGCCGGCGCACAGCACGGAATTCCAGGAGATTCCGCTGATCTACAATTATGCCGGGAACAGCCGCGGCATTGGCGTAGCGGATATGGCCCGCTGTATCGGGACAGGAGACACCCCGCGCGCGAACGGTGAGCTGGCGAATCATGTGCTCGAGATCATGCATGCGTTCCACACCAGCTCAGACACTAAGCGCTATGCGGAGCTGGCAACCAGCTGCGAGCAGCCGAAGCTGCTGCCGCTGGGTTTGGTTAAGGGTTATTTGGAGTAGTTAAGGTAGCTTGTATAGTCAAAAAACGGCGATCTGTCCCGGGTTATGGGGATGGATCGCCGTTTTCGTGCGTGGCTCAGCTCCCCTGGTTCGTACCTTGTCGCACTAGCAGACTGACTAACCCGCCCCGTACCTTGTCGCGCCAGTAGTTTGACTAACCTGCTCTGTACCTTGTCGCGCCAGTAGTTTGACTAATCTGCTCCGTACCTTGTCGCGCGCGCCTCCAATGCTGACCAATCGAAATAAGTGGAAAAACGACGTTTAATATCTCATCCAATACTAAAAATAGGATAATAAGTGGAAAAAGTACAATTAATTCTGCCGAATCTGCCTTTCACTAGAGAAATGGAGTAATTAGATGCTCTTTATCCACTTATTGTTTATAGCCTGTTTGATTATTGGAATTTAGATGTACATTTTCCACTTAATTAATATTGGACTAGAGACAAACCTATCAAAATGAGCCACAACTGCGATACATGTACAATTTCCCGCTGCAGATTGCTCACGCACCCTTGCTTTAACCCAATATTACTGTTACTTATGCATAACGAGAGACTCTCTGGAGTGACGCGGCCAATTAGTGTTAAAGATACTATTCAGTAACTATCACCGCTATTAGTGCAGTTCCCGCTACACTTTCAATATCATCGCAATCACGGCTATTGCCGCTACATTCCCCCTTATACCTTTCCCCCTGTCTTAATATCATTTATCTGTACTACGCAAACATCTGTCTTACGCACACCGCATACGGCACACCGCACACCGTTAACGGATAAGCGCTATTGACAACCTGTATATACAGGTTTAAACTGTGTGAAGTGTTTGACCTTGTATATACAAGTTTAATGATTGAAATACAGCAATTCTTTTGGAGGTGCTTAATTTGACCCAGTCCCGGTATTCAGAATGGTGGCGCCGGTCCACAGTGTATCAGGTGTACCCGAAGAGCTTCAAGGACACGACAGGCAATGGAACGGGAGATATAAAAGGCCTTACTGAGAAATTGGATTATTTGCAGGAGCTTGGGATTGATATCGTCTGGCTGCAGCCGGTCTATGTCTCGCCCCAATATGATAACGGTTACGATGTTGCGGATTATGAGAATATTAACCCTGATTTTGGCACGATGGAGGATTTCGATGAGCTGATAGAGGAGCTGCACCGGCGCGGCATGAAGCTGATGACCGATATCGTAGTCAATCATACCTCGACGGAGCATGAATGGTTCAAACAGTCGATTTCAGGCAAGGACAACCCGTATCGTAATTATTATATCTGGAAGGACCCGGCACTAGACGGCGGCGTGCCGAATAACTGGCAATCGAAGTTCGGAGGGCCTGCCTGGCAGTTCGATGAAGCTTCAGGACAATATTATCTTACCTTGTTCGACAAGACTCAGGCCGATCTGAATTGGGAGAATGCGGAGGTCCGCAGAGCGGTCAGCGATATGATGCTGTTCTGGGCACGCAAGGGTGTGGACGGGTTCCGGATGGATGTCATTAATTTAATTTCCAAGGACCAGCAGTTCCCTAATGATGACGGGAGTGTACCGCCAGGGGATGGGCGGAAGTTCTATACAGACGGACCACGGGTTCATGAATACATCAAAGACATGTATGAAGAGGTATTCGGCCCGTTTGAGATGGTGACGGTCGGGGAGATGTCCTCCACTACCCTTGCACATTGTATCCGCTACTCGAACCCTGAAGAGCGGGAGTTCTCCATGACCTTCAATTTCCACCATCTGAAGGTGGATTATCCGGGCGGACGGAAGTGGGAGCTGATGCCCTATGATTTCGAGGCATTGAAACGGCTGTTCAGTGAGTGGCAGACCGGAATGCAGCAGGGCGGAGGCTGGAACGCTTTATTCTTCAACAATCATGATCAGCCGCGGGCGCTCTCCAGATTCACCGATGATGATGTCTACCGCGAAGAAAGCGCGAAACTCCTGGCTACAACGCTGCATGGACTTCAAGGAACACCATATGTCTATCAGGGCGAGGAGATCGGCATGCCGAATCCGAAGTGGAAGGGCATCGAAGAATTCCGCGATATTGAGTCCCTGAACATGTACCGCATTCTGCAGGAACAGGGCAAGAGCCCGGAAGCGGCCCTCAGCATCCTGCAGGAACGTTCGCGCGACAATTCCCGTACGCCGATGCAGTGGGATGACAGTCCGAATGCCGGATTCACCAGCAGTACGCCCTGGCTTAAGGTCGACGAGCGGTACCCGGACATTAATGTGCAAAAAGAACTGGAGCGGCCGGATTCGATCCTCCATCATTACCGCAAGCTGATTGCTCTGCGCAAAGAGCATGCTGTATTTATAGACGGTGTATTCCGCAGATTGGATGAAGGTCATGCCGAGGTGTTCGCTTATGCCCGGACAGGGATAGGCGAGACACTTGTTGTGGTCTCGAACTTCAGCAGTAAGGAGATTAGCTTCCGGTTCGCGGACAAGCATTGGGCAGACTTAAGCCAAGCGGGTACGGACAAGCTTCTAACCGGTAATACAGCCGATGAACCTGCATTAACCCAAGAGCTTCAACTGAGTCCTTATGCTTCCTATATGTGGTTAACAACATCTAATACTTAAGGAGTGATGATATGGCTATTGACCGCAAGAATGTAGAGGATATTGTACGGGCGGTTGGGGGCAAGGAGAATATTGAGGTGGCGACACATTGCGTAACCCGGCTAAGATTCTCGCTCTATGACGAGAGCAAGGTGGATTCAGCAGCGCTGGACGCCAATGACCTTGTCAAAGGACAATTTTCCAGCCAAGGCCAGTTCCAGATCGTAATTGGTCCGGGAACCGTTGATAAAGTGTATGACGAAATGATTCAGCTGACCGGCGGTGCCCGTTCTTCCAAGGATGAGGTGAAATCGGCAGCGGCCCGTAAACAGAATCCTCTGCAGCGGGCGATCAAGACGCTGGCCGATATTTTTATTCCGATCCTTCCGGCCATCGTAACCGCAGGTTTACTGCTCGGGATCAATAATATACTTACTGGACCGGGTATCTTCTTCAGCCAGTCGCTGGTCGATGTCTATCCGCAGTGGAAAGATATTGCGGCGATTATCAATACGATTGCCAGCACAGCCTTCACGTTCTTACCGGCCCTGATCGGCTGGGCGGCAGTGACCCGGTTCGGCGGCAGTCCGCTGCTCGGGATTGTGCTCGGACTTATTCTCGTTCATCCGGATTTATTAAGTGCCTACGGTTATGCCAGTGCTTCTACGGAAGGAACGGTTCCAACCTGGAATTTGTTTGGCTGGCATCTGGAGAAAATCGGTTATCAGGGACAGGTATTGCCGGTGCTGGTCTCGGCCTATATTCTGGCCGGTATTGAGAAGTTCCTGAACAAGAGGGTACATGACTCGATTAAACTGCTGGTTGTTGCGCCAGTGACTCTGCTGATTACAGGTTTCCTGGCGTTCACAATCATCGGACCGGTTACCTTCGGCATTGCCAATGCGATCACTTCCGGACTGGTCTATGTGTTCGATCATTTCGCGATTCTAGGCGGCTTAATCTATGGCGGATTCTACGCGCTATTGGTCATCACAGGGATGCATCATACCTTCCTGGCGGTTGACGTTCAGCTTATCGGAAGTGAAGGCGGCACGTTCCTCTGGCCGATGCTCGCTCTCTCCAACATTGCACAGGGGGCAGCGGCACTGGCGATGATGTTCGTCATCAAAGAACAGAAGACGAAGGGACTTGCGGTGACGTCTTCGATCTCTGCCTTCCTCGGAGTCACGGAACCGGCGATCTTCGGGGTCAATATCCGCTACCGCTATCCGTTCATCTTCGGGATGATCGGCTCTGCACTGGGCGGGGTTCTGCTCACGATTAACCAGGTCCGCGCCTCTTCCATTGGCGTTGGCGGGGTTCCCGGCTTCCTGTCCATCTTCCCGAACCAGTGGGGCGTATTCTTCGTGGGTATGGCGATTGTCCTGATCGTGCCGTTTGTGGCTACTGTGCTGTATGGCCGTGCCGTCGTCAGCCGTGCCGGGAAGAGTTCAGTTGTAGCCGCAGGCGCAACAGCAGTCGGAACAACAACGGTCAGCCCTCCGGCCGTACAAGATGAACTCAGCAGCCGCCAGTCCGTTCAAGGCTCACAGGAGCCGGTGAACATACTGGAGCTGGCTGCACCGCTCAGCGGTACGGCAGTACCGCTTGCGCAGGTACCCGATCCTGCTTTTGCCGAGGGGCAGATGGGTCAGGGGGTTGCAATTGAACCCTCCGAAGGGAAAGTATATGCACCGTTTGATGCGACAGTCGCCCATGTAATCAAGAGCAAACATGCGCTTATTCTGGAGCATGCCAGCGGCGTGCAGGTACTTATTCACGTAGGGATAAATACGGTGTCGCTCAAGGGCAGCGGGTTCACCCAGCTTAAGAATATTGGCGATAAGGTGAAAGCCGGCGAGCTTCTGCTGGAATTCGATATGGATGCTATCCGTGCAGCCGGTTACCCGGTGATTACCCCAATCATCATTCCTGCGGGGCAGGAGATGGTGGAGAAGATTGAGGAGAAGACGGGACCAGTGGCGGCAAAGCAGACCAGTATTTTGACTATTCATCTTAAGGGTTGATCCGGCCCGCCCCCGAATTGAATCCATGCGTCCAGAGCCACGGCGTGATACAATATAGGGCGGTGATCTATAATGAGAGAAAATATATATTTGCAAATCTATAAAGAATACAGTAGCCAGATCCATTCCGGCCAGCTGCTGCCGGGGACCAAGCTGCCTTCTGAAAGTGAGCTGGCCGAGGCGTACTGCACTTCGCGGGAAACGGTGCGCAAAGCGCTGAATCTGCTGTTTCGTGAGGGTTATATTCACAAAATCAAAGGCAGAGGCTCGTTTGTGCTGGATATGACCCGGATGGATTTTCCCGTTACCGGCCTGATCTCGTTCAAGGAAATGGCAGGTACTCTCGGTGCTCCCTCACGGACACTGGTAGAGGAAACGGTGATGGAGCCGGCCGGCTCTGCGCTGGCCAGACAGCTGCAGGTTCCGGAGGATACCCCGGTATGGAAGGTGATCCGCGCCAGAGAGATTGAAGAAGAACGGATCATTCTGGACAAGGATTATTTCCGGGCGGATATTGTGCCGTTCTTAAGCGCAGAGATCGCGGCAGGCTCTATCTATGAATATCTGGAAGTGGAGCTGGGGCTGAAAATCAGTTATGCGAAGAAGCTGATATCCGTTGAGCCTGCAACGGAGGAGGATCACCGCCTGCTTGATCTGAAGAAATATACGCATATTGTCGTAGTGCGGAACTATGTGTATCTGGAGAATACGGTGCTGTTCCAATATACCGAATCCAGACACCGGCTGGATAAGTTTCAGTTCGTGGATTTTGCCAGACGGGTGCGGCGGTAATATGTCTGAAACGAGCGCCTAGGTAATTAACGGCAACGTAAAGAAAAACACATTGCCGTCCCCCGGCAAGGTGTGAACTCCGATGTCCCCGCCATGTGCTTCAATAATGTATTTGCAGATGGCAAGCCCCAGGCCGGCTCCCCCCCATTGGCTGGAGCGTGATTTATCCCCGCGGTAGAACCGCTCAAAGAGATGGGGCAAGTGCTCGGGTGCGATTTCTGTACCGTTATCACTCACACTAACCTTCAGCCGCTTCCCGGTATGGGAAGCGGCTATAGTTATATGTGCCTCTTCACCAGCGTATTTGATGGCATTGCCGACTAAGTTGTTAAATACCTGCGTGAGGCGGACCGCGTCTGCCCGCACCCTTCCAGCCGGAAAGGGACGGACCACAGTTAATCTGGCCCTGGCTTCAGTAAATTCATATTCCAGCGGCCGCACGATGGACTCCAGCAGAAGATCGCATTCGATCTCTTCGTAGTTCATTTGCAGCTGCCCCGACTCCAGCTCCGAGAAACGGAACAAATCCTCAATCAGATCGTTTAGCTTGTCTGTCTTGTCCCGGATGATCGATAAATAACGCTCGAATTTGACCTTATCCTGTGCGACGCCATCCTGCAGACCTTCCACATATCCCCTGATGGAGGAAAGCGGGGTCCGGAGATCATGAGAGATGCTCGCTATGAGTTCATTACGTGCTTGTTCATAAGCGTCCTGGTTCACCTTGGATTCCAGCAGACGGGTTCTCATTAGCTCAAATACAGTGCTGAACTGGCCCATTTCGTCGTTGGCCCGGTAAGTGATCGGGCAATCCATGTTGCCCTGCACAATCTGTTCAGCCGCAAGCGTAAGCTCCCGGAGAGGCAGCAGAATTTTGCGGGTTATCGTTCGGGTCATCCAAATTGTACAGCAGATCAGCGGAAGCACCAATAGGACCACAGGAATCATTTCATTATAAAATTTATCTGCGGATGAGCTGGTATTGCTCCCGGTGCCGACTGCTACAGAGCAAACGAGAAGCAGCGGAAGCAGGATAATGATAACCATCGAAGTAACCATTTGAAAGCGGAGGCCCGGCTTCTTCATTTAGTTCCCCCCGTAAAATTTATAGCCTATACCCCGAACGGTAAGAATGTACCGGGGATTGACCGGATCTAATTCGATTTTTTCCCGTATTTTTTTGACATGCACTGTTACCGTATTCAGATCCCCGTATTCGTGTATTCCCCAGGCACTCCCGAAGATCTGTTCACGGGTAAACACCTGATTGGGATGGATCGCGAGGAAGCGGAGTACCTCGAATTCCCGCGCTGAGAAATGAACGGTCTCCTTGCGTACCCGGACCTCATAGGCTTTGAGATCAAGCTCCAGGCCGGGATATACGACTGTACTCTGTTGCTTTGAAGGTAAGGTTAACCCGTTGAAACGCCTCAGCTGAGCCTTAACTCTGGCCACAATCTCACCTGGACTAAAGGGCTTCACCACATAATCATCCGCTCCCAGACCTAGCCCCAGAATTTTGTCGGAATCCCGTTTTTTTGCGCTGAGCATAATGATGGGAACATCGGACTCCGTACGTATCCTGCGGCATACCTCCATTCCATCAAGCAGCGGCAGCATAATATCAAGGACTACCAGCTGCGGATGAAACTGTCCGAAAGCCCGGAGCGCTTCTTCACCGTCAGGGCAGATGATCACCTCGTACCGCTCTATCTCCAAATAATCCTTGATCAGCTCGGCGATCTCCAGCTCATCTTCGACAATCATAATCCGTTCACTTGCCATAGTAAGGACACACCCGTTTTTTATAGGATATAGTTCTATATAAGACGTACTTATGGTTTGAACTTGAAGCTTAGTCGTCACTGCGGTGAACATTTGGACTTCCGGCCGTTGTTGTCACCAGATTTCTTGATCTAATCCGCTGTTCGCGGTTGAAATCCGTTGACAAAGGCGGTCGCTACCGCTCCTACAGTTCCAAATTTCCCCTCCGCTTCTTTCGCTTTTTGTTTATATCTTTAGTGCATCTTATATAGTGACCATCATATATGATTTGGATATTTCCGTAAATCAGGACGTTTCAAAACCGATCATGGAGAATAAAATCAATACTGCGCCAGCAACAATGATCAACAGATAGAGAATACGTTTTTTCATAGTCAGGTCTCCTTGGATTTAATTTATTGATTATTTAATTTCCATGTTCCGGAAGCTCATGATCCCCACCCAGGCAAATACGAGAATGGTTGCAATGGGAATCGAAATTAAGAGAGTAAGCTGATACGTTGTCGGCTGTGGGATGGTGATATCCATCACAAGCTTAAATACGGAATGCTCATAAAATTCTCTGTACACGGCCCATTTGCCGCTCAGCCACTCTGAGAGAGTGTCGAAGAATAGCATTACCAGCAGCACCGCGCCAATCGTTACGCCGCTTATTGTTGTTGTGACAGCGAACACGGCAACCATGGAGGCAAAGGCAGCTGCATATAGTATCGTGAAGGTAAGTGTACGAAATAAATATAGGGCGGCAGGAATTTCCGGGAGGTTGCCGAAGCCATTCAGCAAACTGCCGGCTATCACACATATGACAGGGACGATTAAGGACAAAATGACGATTCCGATAGAATAGGCCGTCAGCTTGGCAGTATAAATCTGTCTGCGGCTGTACCCCGAAGCAACCGAGATTTTCATAATCCCAAGGCCATGCTCACCTGAGAGGAAGAAGCCTCCCACTACGGCTAAAGAGATTTTAAGCAAAAGCATATTCACTTGTACACCTTGGCCGAGCCCTGATATCCCGCTGAAAACCTTCTGATCTGAGCCCATAAAATGGATAACTCCGGATAAGATGACCGCCACGAAGATAAAAGTGAAACAGAGAATCCGGAACGAGGGCTCTTTGTATAATTTGTACAGCTCAGACCGTAACAGATTTGCCATTTGCCGCCCCTCCAATCAGCTTGGTATAATACCGTTCCAGCTTTTCGCCCTTCGGCATGAGCTGCTGGACTTCCAGACCTGCTGCAAACAGCTTAGCCGAGAGCGCGCCGGGAGGGCCGAACGGTTCATACAAGCGGATGATACCGTCAGCATCTAATTCATATTCCGTTGTCTGCCATTCTTCCTGTATAATTCCTATGGCCTTCTCTGGTGAGTCTACCTTGATGTGCAGGTATTGCCTGCACTTGGCCTGAAGCTCGCTTACAGACAATTGCTCCAGCATTCGCCCGTTGTGAATAATCCCGTAATCCGTTGCCAGCAAATGCAGCTCACTCAGAATATGGCTGGAAATCAGAATGCTGATGCCCTTGTCCCTATTTAAATGAAGCAATAATTCTCTTAATTCAACAACCCCCACAGGATCGAGTCCGTTGGTAGGTTCGTCAAGAATAAGCAACTCAGGGTTGCCGAGCAGTGAAACCGCCAGACCCAGCCGCTGCTTCATACCCAATGAGAAGTTGGCAGCGATTTTGCTGCCGGCCTGCTCCAGTCCTACCAGTGCTAAGGTTTGGCGGATCTGCGTTTTGTCACGGATACCCTTTTGCAGCCGGAATACCTCCAGGTTCTCTGCGGCTGATAGATGAGGGAAAAGGGCGGGTGTCTCAATAGTCGTGCCAATCCTTTTTCTCGCCTGCACAAGCTGTGCGCCTTCCTTATATCCGAATAATTCGATTTGGCCTGAGGTTGGCCTGGACAGTCCTGCCGCTATCCGCATAAGAGTTGATTTTCCGGCGCCGTTCTGGCCTATGAACCCATAGATGCTGCCCCGGCGTATCGACAGGTCGACACGGTCCAGTGCTGGGTGATGCTTGTAATGCTTGGATAATTGGTGTGCCTGTAGCACATATTCGCTCATGCGTTCTCCCACCTCATTAGATTTCTATGTACTTAAAGTGTCTGCCGGCTTTCTCTCATTCTAGCGGCCCGTTATAAACGTTCACCCAGTCTAATCTGAACAGGCCATAAAGATTTCATTAACATTTGATAAACATTCCGCAAAAAATGACCAATCCTTCAAGTAAAATGGCGAGCAGCGGCTCTTTGTTTAAATTACAATTTCAGTAGGATGGCAATTCTCATAATTTTCGGGGTAAGTCCTTTATTCTGCGTATGGGAAAAAATAATATCGGCTTGTAGAATGGTACTGAGGATTGTAAACGCTTGCGCACAATTTCAGGGAGGCTATTATGCACTCAACAAATGTCAGGAACCCCGTGATCTCCGGCTACTATCCAGATCCAAGTGTAGTCCGCGTAAATGATGATTACTATTTGATTAACAGCTCTTTTGAGTATTTTCCCGGCGTCCCTATCTTCCATAGCAAGGATCTGATTCACTGGACGCCGATAGGACATGTATTGACCCGGAAGTCCCAGGTGGACCTGCGGACAAGCGGCAGCTCTGACGGTATATATGCCGCTACGATACGCCATCATGCAGGCCGCTTTTATATGATTACTACGGATGTGAGGGGAATCGGTAATTTCTTCGTGACAGCGGACAAGCCGGAAGGTCCCTGGTCAGAGCCGGTCCTGCTGCCTTATGGGGGGATTGATCCGTCCCTGTTCTTCGATGAGGATGGGCGCGCTTACGTGACTGTGCAGAATGGAGCCGGCTATGAATCCCATATTATCCAGTACGAGATTCATCCGGAGTCCGGTGAAGTGCTGTCTGAGCCTGTGGAGATCTGGCGGGGGGATGAGGGACCATGGGTAGAAGGGCCGCATCTGTATAAAATCAAAGGCGTCTACTACCTGATGACGGCATCGGGCGGCACCGCCCGGGATCACCGGGAGATCATTGCCCGCAGCAGCAACCCTTACGGGCCGTTTGAGGATAAGCCTGAACCTATACTGACCCACCGCGGGCTGAAGGAGCATCCGGTTCAATGCCTGGGCCATGCGGATCTGGTAGAGGATACGTCCGGGAAGTGGTGGGCGGTCTTTCTGGGCATGCGTCCGGTGGAAGGTAAATACTCTCCGCTGGGCCGAGAGACCTTCCTGGCTCCGGTGACCTGGACGGAAGAAGGCTGGCCGGTGATTGACAACAATGAAGGAACCGTAGTCTCCGCTGAAAATTCCAGTCCGGATGACATTGCTCAGCGTATGGAGCTGAGCGGAGGCTTCGGCCCGGAATGGGCTTTTCTGCGCTGCTACGAGGAGGAACGGTATTCCTGGACAGAGCGCGATGGCAAGCTTGCCGTCCGGGGGAATGCCTACACGCTGGATGATGAGGCGCCGGCAGTGTTGGCCTGTATCCGCCAGAAGCATCACCGGATGGAGACGGGCGTAAGTCTTGATTTTGATCCGGCGAAGGATGGGGAGTATGCCGGACTGGCCGCCCGCCTGAACAACCGGGGATACATCTTCTGGGGACTCGCCAGCCGGAGTGGCAGACGGGTTATGGAGCTTACCGTCAAAGACGGGGATGAGAAGCAGATATATCATTACCCGGCGGGGAGCACCGGAGAGGTACGGCTCCGCCTCCGTTCGGACGGAGAGGTCTATACCTGCTCGTATTCTGAGGATGGCATCTCCTGGCATGACGCAGAGCAGAAGGTACATGTATCCGTCCTGTCACCTGAGGTGAACGGCGGATTCACCGGTGTCTGCCTGGGACTTCACGCCTCGGGAGAGGGTGCGGATGCTGCGGCTCCGGGTTATTTTGCAGAATTCTATTACACAAATACAAAAGGAGATGTCTTATGACACATTTGCCGAAACCTAATGAACCGCTCGTTACCCACATCTATACTGCGGACCCGTCCGCCCATGTCTATGAAGGGAAAATCTACATTTATCCTTCCCATGACCTGGATCACGATGGACCGGATAATGATAACGGGGACCAGTATGCAATGGAAGACTATCATATTCTGTCACTGGATAACTTTGAATCACCGGTAGTGGATCATGGCCAGGCGCTCCATCTGGATCAGATCCCCTGGGCCTCCAAGCAGCTCTGGGCTCCGGATGCAGCCTATAAGAATAATACCTATTACCTGTTCTTCCCGGCCCGTGACCACGACGGAATATTCCGGATTGGTGTGGCTACCTCTGCTTCACCGGCAGGCCCGTTTGACCCGCAGCCCGATTACATCGCTGGCAGCTATAGTATCGATCCGGCTGTATTGGTGGATGACGATAACCAGGCTTATATCTATTTCGGCGGTCTTTGGGGAGGGCAGCTGGAGAAATGGCAGACTGGCACATTCGTGGCGGATGCGGAAGGGCCTGCTCTGGATGCGCCGGCGATTGGGCCGCGTGTGGCTCTGCTGAGCGAGGATATGCTGTCTTTTCAGGAGCAGCCTGCGGAGATCTCGATTGTAGATGAAGAGGGCAACCCGATTCTTGCCGGGGATGAGCAGCGGAGATACTTCGAAGGACCCTGGGTCCACAAGTACAACGGGTATTATTATCTCTCTTACTCGACAGGAACACAGCACAAGCTGGTGTATGCCGTCAGCCGGAATCCGCAGGGTCCCTTTACCTTCAAGGGAGAAATTCTCTCCCCGGTCATTGGCTGGACCACCCATCACTCCATCGTTCAATTCGGGGACAAGTGGTATCTGTTCTATCACGACAGCTCATTATCAGGCGGCGTGAACCATAAGCGCAGCGTGAAATACACCGAGCTTAAATATAATGAAGACGGAACAATTCAGAAGATTGATCCATACCCGGCTTCTGCTGAATCAGCGGAGTAATCCGCAGACTCAGCAGCTTCCAGTACAGCAGACTGTATGACAGCAGAACAAACGGCAGCTTCCCCGCGGAGGCTGCTTTTTTGCTGTATGTAGACTGAATAATCCGGCAATGTGAACCGCACGTTAGCACGTTAGAATAAGCCCGGACAAGCTGCCGATTCACGTGATCGAGATAAGGAGGCTCTACTGATTTCTTACAGCGGATTCGTGCCGGCAGCGCTGAGGTTCTTAAGTTCGCATCATATACGCGTTAATGTTGTACGTAGTACAACTTCGATACCCGGATATCCGCGTGTTTGGCAGGATTGTTGTACGAAATACAGCAATTATCCTGCTAAACCGTCTGGAGGCAGTGAAATGATGCCTTTTGTACAACAATTTTGGATTTGTGCCGGGATAGTGAGGGAAATGTTGTATTTGGTGCAGGATTTTATAAAATAAGCTGCTCCTGCTTCTGCCCGAAGGGAATCTGGACAGTAAAAAAGTAAGATGTACCGTCAACTTAAACAGAGCATGTCTCAGGACTATTGGAGATGTGCTCTATTTGGTTATAGGCTGTTGCAGACTTTCCTTTAATTTGACCAGAGTATCTTTAATTTCGCTTCTACTTGGACCGGCAGCTCCTGCTATATATTAAATTTGGACAAAGAATAAAAGGGGGGTACAGCAGGAATTTTCATGAATGCGTTTCCAATAATACACCGTTTGAACTAGCAGTATCGAAGATCATCCCCATTACATGAGGAGAGTGGACAATGATATCTCATACCCAAACACGCAAACTTCGCAGACTGACTTCAACCGTAATAAGTGCGGCGCTACTGGCAGGGTTGCTGCCGCAGACCGCTCTGGCCGGAGATACCTGGCCGTTCAAAGGGGACAGCGCGCATGGAGCTAACCAGCCGAGTATACATGGCTACACCAGCAATCAAATCGCGGGTTGGAGTCCTGAGACCGATCCGGATGCGGAGCTGCTTCGTTCCCGCGTGCCTTTACAGAAGCGGATTTCATCTTTCACGGCTACACAGGCCAATCCTAAGCTGAGTCCGGATGTCAAGATGATGAATGTCGCAGGCGATTATGGAAATGCCTTCATTGAAAATGCTCCTTATACCAACAAGTTTGCCCAATATCACTTCAATTTCTGGCAGTATGTTGATTATTATTCGTATTGGCATGGTACTGCAACGGCATATACGCCGCCGGAATATTACGATGATCTGGCCCAGTCCGACTGGCAGCAGAAGTGGTTTGAGTTCGGCATGCTTAATATTCCGAATCCAACCTATACGGATGCCGCGCATAAGAATGGTGTCATGTCGCTGGCCGGTGTGTTTTTCTCCAACAATGACCGCGGACAGCAAACCTACAAACAAATGATTGTGAAGGATGAGAACGGTGACTTCCCGGTCGCCAGGAAAATGATTGAAATGGCAAATTACTTCGGCTTCGACGGCTATTTCCTTAATCAGGAAGAGGTGAGCCCGAATGTTGCTACAGCCGATATTCCCGATTACATTGCTTTCATGAAGGTGCTGCAACAAGGCGGGTTATATGTCCAGTGGTACGATTCATTAACTACAAACAACGGCTCCAATACCTTTACAAGAACCTTTAGTAATAACAATATTTCGATGCTGTATGATAAAACGGCAAAAGAGCCGGTCTCAAACTCCTTTTTCTTCGATTACGGAGTGAATAGTACCCATATTAATACAGCTATAGGCTATTTGGCTGGAATGAATGAGGATGAAGGGACAAATTACAATCTGTTTGATATTGGCTTTGCCGGACTTGAAGCAGGCCGTGACCGTTTCAAGAGCGTACAGGGAACAGCTCTGAAAGACAAGTTGACAGCAGGCGGAGCTCCGCGTTTAAGCATCGCTACGCTCGGAGCTGATTTCGTCCATGCCGGTCTTGACGAGGATATGGGACAAGCGTGGCCTGTCTCCAAACGCACCGACAATGATTACCAGTGGATGACCCATCTGCGGGAGCAGCTCTGGTGGTCAGGTCCGAATGTGAACCCCGGCAATACAACCGTTTCGCCCGCGAATACGGTGGCGGATGTCTATGCGGATAACCGCTACTGGCCGGGAATTTCTTCGGTCATTGCGGAACGCTCCGTGGTTCAGAATTCCAACTTCTATACGAATTTCAATACCGGGCATGGTATTTCCTATTATGTTAACGGGGAAAAGTCAAATAAGGAAGAATGGTCCAACATGAGCCTTCAGGATATTCCTGTAACGTGGCAATGGTGGCAGGATACCCTGGGCAACCGCTTGACGGTTGATTACGACTACGGTCCGGAATATACAATGACAGACAATTCACGCATGAGCTATAAGCAGATCGGCGGCTTCAACGGAGGCAGTTCACTGGTTGTGAACGGGGCGCTGGACAAGGAGAATTTCCTCCGCTTATACAAGAGCGACCTGTCCGTACAGGCAACGTCCCAGCTGTCGATTGCTTATAACAAGACTTCAGCCGACGATGCTTCTGTCTTGAGTGCAGGCCTGATCTTCAAGGACAATCCGTCCAAGGTAGTCAAGGTACCTGTGGAGAACAGCGGCAAACAAACCATGGGCTGGGCAACGGCAGAGCTAGATCTGGGGGCTTACGCAGGTAAAGAAATCGCGGCCTTTGGCCTGGTATTTACACCGGGTGCAAGCACAATCCCAGGTTATCAGGTAAACATCGGCCAAATCCGCATCTCTGACGGTTCAGCCGTGAAGCCGGCCGCGCCAACCCGTCTGGTGGTTACGCAGGCCTTGCCGAATACGAATGAAATGATTCTGAAGTGGGATCTGAACAGCGATTATTCCCAGGTGAAGCAATACAATGTATATGTGAACGACATCTTTATGGGCGGCAAATATGACGAAACGTTCTACATCAAACAGCTGCCAGCCAAATCCGGTATAATTAAAGTCATTCCTGTAGGAGCGGACGGAGTAGAAGGGGAAGCGGCTACAGTGTCCTTTAATTTGGACTCGGCGGTATCGGGTATTGAAGCCGAATCAAGCGAGAACGGCGATCTCCTGGTCAAGTGGTCCGGTTCAGACGCTGCCGGGAACGTTAAGGTGACGGTGAGATCGGTAAACTGGATTACAACCGCAGAGCCTGTCTCCAGACAATTGATCGTGCCGCAAGGGACAACCTCGGCATTGTTCAGCGATATGCCAATTAATGGGGACGAGTTCACTGTAACCATCCAGGCAGGCAACTCGGATATTGTAACCTATAATGGTACGTTCATTGACAAGCTGTCGGAGCCTTATGCCGAAGCATGGTCCTGGAATGGAAATACACTGAGCCTGCCAATGCCGAACACACGGGACTGGAGGTACATGTACGTCTATGAAGACGGAGTTCCTAAGTCTTTTGCGGTAACCTATTTATCAGGGGCAGCAGCGCAAAAGCCGATGATTATCCGCGGCCGCACCACGAAGGCAAGCCTTAGCTTTACGTCGACCAAAGCAGTAACAGTGGTGATGGAGGATTACAGCGGGAACAAATCCCAGCCGCTGCAGCTGGATAAGCGGTACAATGTAACCTTTAACAGTAACGGCGGCCAGCCGAAAGCGAAGGTTGTTCAGGTTATGAACGGCGCGCTTGTGACTGCACCGAATGTAGCGAGAGAAGGTTATGTGCTGGAAGGCTGGTATAACGGTAATGCGAGATGGCACTTTGCCTCTGACACGGTGAATGGTCCGCTTACGCTGCAGGCGAAATGGACCGCGCTGCCGCCGGATGTACAGGTGGTCAGTGAAGGCTCGTTCCGGGCAGGACAGGATGGTGTGCTTCGCGCTGTAGGTAAAGGTTCCGGCACATTAGTCTATGCCTGGTATGCCGATCAGGGAGAAGGATACGGTGAAGTTATTGCCGCTGGCGATACGCTGACACTTACAGATCTGACAGAAGATATGAGCGGTTACCGCTATAAGGTCATTGTGACCGGCGAAGGCGGCTTAACCGCAGAGAAGGAATATAACCTGCAGGTCTTTCCGGCGGAAATCCAATGGATGACCCCGGCCTTTGTGATGGACTTGCCATCGGTACTTGAGACGGTTGCCGGGGAGCCGATCGCGCTTGCCGTCGATACATCAGGAGATATTGCCTCGATTGAGTGGGAAAGGAAGCGTGCTGCCGATGAGGAATGGCAGACGGTTCCGAACGTTACCGGCGCGGTATACCGGTTCAATCCATTATTCGAAGAGGATGGAACGAATTATCGTGTTGTGCTGACCGGCAAAGAGGCCACAGACCCGGTGCGTATTGTTGGCTCCCCACTGGCACTGAAGGTCTATCCGCAGCATGAAGCTCCGGCGATTGCTTCATTTACAGCGACAAGCCAATCGGTAATGGAAGGTAACGATGTGACCTTTACAGTTGTTGCCGATTCTGTATATGGTGAACTGGGCTACAGCTGGTTCAAAGATGATCTGGTTATAGAGGATGCTCTTGGCAGCAGCCTGACCATTGCCAAGGCGCAACTTTCTGATACGGGCGTTTATAAGGCGCGTGTAGAGAATACCCGCATCGTTGGCGGCCGCCCTTATGTGGATACTGCGGATACAGAGGTTATTACTCTGAATGTAAACCGACAGCCGGTGACGCCAACTAATCCTCCGTTGACAGCAACCAATCCTCCGGTGGCTGCTCTGCCAACAGCAACACCTGTACCGGCTGCAACACCGGCGCCTGCGACTGCAGCTGCAGTGATATCAGCCGCACAGCTGGGCAGTCCGGCCGTGAACGGTGTAGTTACCGTGCAGGTACAGCAAGCGGTCACAATTGAGCTTCCGGTTAACGCCGGTGAGCTGCTGGGAACGAATTCCCTGCGTGTGCAAGGAGACAGAATCGGGCTGGTACTGGCACCGGAGCTGCTGAAGCAGCTGGCCGAAGCCGTGCCTGCTGCCCAGGGCAGCGGTGCAAAGATCGTGCTGCAAGCAGAATTCAAGACACTTGAGCAAGCTTCGCTGAAGACGGAAGCCGGTGTATCGCTTAAGGGACAATTCCTGGACTATGATCTGAGACTGTCCCTGGCAGATGGAACCGTTAAGCGTCCCGGCAGTTACGCTTCTCCTGTTAGTATAAGCTGGCCGGCTGGTGAAGGACTTCATCCGAAGCTGCTTGGCTTGTACCGTGTAGGCAGTGACGGTACACTCACTTATCTGGGAGGATCTGCTGCGGCCGGCAGTCTTACAGCCGAACTTGACGGCAACGGCACTTACGCACTGCTGGAGTATACGAAGCAGTTCAACGATGTTCCGGTTACGCACTGGGCCTTCGAAGCCTTGCGTGAGCTGTCTGCGAAGCATCTGATCAAGGGGATATCGGAGCAGGCTTATCAGCCGGGCCGGGATATTACCCGGGCTGAATTCGTGCAGCTGATGGCCGGCACGCTGCAGCTAAGCGGCAGCGGCACCACTTCCTTCAGTGATGTTCCGGCAGGCGCCTGGTATCAGCAGGCACTCTCCGGCATGGTTCAGGCCGGTCTGATTACCGGCCGTACGCCGGAGTCCTTCCAGCCGGCCGCAGCAATCAGCCGGGAGGAGATGACCGTCATTCTGATGCGCGCTTACCGGCTGCAGCAGGGTTCAATCCCGGCCGCAACGGGCAGCCTGTCTATTAAGGATGCTGGAGACATCTCCGGCTGGGCAGCGGATCAGGTGGCTGAAGCCGCTGCGCTTGGCCTCGTGAAAGGGCGGGCTGACGGAACCTTCGCGCCCAAAGCTCCCGCCACCCGGGCAGAAGCTGCGCAGATGCTGCTGAATTATTTGAAATAAGCCTGACGGGCGGTAAGGAAAGACCGCCGGCTCAAGCCATAAACAAGGCGCTCACCCCCTGAACAGTATTTAGGGGGGAGCGCTTCTTGTGTATCATAATGATAAGCGTAGGCTGACAAACTTGAAGCCAATGCTTCCGAAGTGAGTTTGTACGAAGTGGTTTCACGGAAGAGTAGGCTAACAAACTTTAGGGAGGTGGACTATGCGGAGTAATTCCCTGTACCGCAAGTATTTTAAAGATAATATGTTTATGCGCTTCACCCTTATTGTCTCCTGTATCTTCATTGCAACGATTATTGCCTTCTCGTATCTGGTGCTGATGCTGATCTCGGATTCTGCGGTGCAGCGGCAGATGGATATCCAGCGCAAGACGATGGAGAGCATCAGCAACTATGTGGAGAACAAATACCAGTCCGTCCAGGATATGATGCGTGATGTCTACCGGGACGGGAGTCTGGCGAGCAACACCACATTTCTGCTGGAGCATCCCTTCGGCGAATATGTCGAGCACCGGCTGGACCGCTATCTGCTCGGGGATCAGACTACCTCTAACGCCGTACAGTATTTCCAGAACAAGATCGACGATGATCCCGATATCCGCAGCCTGATGCTGTACAGTGCCAATCAGCAGGTGATGTACTATTATGACAACCGCAGGCAGTTTGAACGGGTATCCACCAACGCGGCCCATTCCTTTGTCCCGGATTCGATGGTTCTGGATGAGGAGAGCCTGGTGTCCGTGCCGAATATTTGGGTGCTGAAGAGCATCGGCATGCAGAGAACCCCTATGTTCTCGGTGAAGATTCCCATTACCAATAAGTCATCGCTGCTCAATATCGGCCAGCTGCTGGTCTACTTCGATTCCGAATCGATCTGGCAGGCGATGAATAATTATAAGCAGGATTTCAAAGGCGAGATTCTTGTGCTCTCTGCCCAGAATGAAGTCATCTTTGACACTTCGGGTCAAGGGTACGGCCGCAAATATTTGCAGCTGCAAGGGGCGAACTCCGGGGAGGAAATCTCCATGGGCGGAATGCTGGTCACCAGCCTGACCCAGAGCCAGGCCGGCTACACGGTGGTCAGCCTGATCTCCAAGAAGGAGCTTGCCGAAACCTATAGCAGCGCACGCAATACTATTGTTACGATTGCCCTCGTCTGTATTCTGTTCGCCGTGCTGCTGCCGGCGATGTTTATTTCGAATTTTGCCAAACGGACGCACCGCATTATCCGCTTCACCCGCAAAGTGAAAAACGGGGATTTGAACACCCGGATTATAGACAACCGTGAGGATGAACTGGGCCAGATTGCCAAGAGCTTCAACAGCATGCTGGATGAACTGAACCAGTACATTGATCAGGTGTACAAAGCTGAAATCAAGCAGAAGCATACGGAAATCGCTACCCTGGAGGCAAGGGTGAATCCGCATTTTCTCTATAATACGCTGGAGGTTATACGGATGCGGGCTATTTCGAGCGGCGCGAAGGATGTGGGCGAGATGATCTACAGCCTGTCTGTGCTGTTCAAATCGTATGTCCGTCCGAAGGTGAAGTATACGTTCAAGGATGAGCTGGAAGCCTGCCGCATGTACCTGGAGCTGTTCCGGATCCGTTACAAGGACCGGTTCTCCTATACCATTGAATGCAGTAAAGAGCTGGAGCCTATTCCTGTACTCAAAATGTCCCTTCAGCCCGTGATCGAAAATTATATTCTGCACGGCATGCGCACCGGACAAACCGGCAACGTGATCAGCATCAGGGTCCATCCGGATGATCACAACAATATACGGGTTGTTGTCACGGACAACGGCCTGGGGATTGCCGGGGAGAAGCTGAACCAGCTCCGGCTGGGACTGGAGGATAACCGGGAATTGTCCGGATCAGAGTCGTTCGGGCTGCGGAGCATTCATGAGCGGTTAAGGCTGATGTACGGCAAGCCGTACGGGGTTGAGCTGGCCAGTGAAGCGGGGGCCGGAACCGAGGTCACTATTACTTTTCCATATCCCGTCAAGGAGGAGACAGATCATGTATAAGGTGTTTATTGTCGATGATGAGCCGTTCATTCTTAGCGGCCTGCAGGATATATTGGACTGGGAGCAGCTGGGCCTTACGATTGTGGGACAAGCCGAGAACGGGCAGGAGGCGCTGGAGCAGCTGCGGGAGGTGCCTGCGGATATTCTCATAACCGACATTTCCATGCCCGTGATGACCGGCCTGGAGCTGATCCGTGCGGTCCAGGAATTCCGTCCGGAGCTGAAGGTGGTTGTGCTGAGCGGATATGATGAATTCATGTATGTCAAAGAAGGCCTGGCTCTCGGGATTGAGAATTATCTGCTCAAGCCGATCAATCTGGAGGAATTCCAGAGCACGCTGGAGACGATTGCCGAGAAGCTGAATGTCTCCAGGCTGGATACAGAGTGGTCGGAGTATACGAACTCCGTACTGAAGGATAATGTGCTGCTCCGCTGGCTGCGGAAGCAGATTGACCCGGACGAACTGTCCGAACGGCTGAATCTCCTGGGCTTGTCAATCAGCAGCCGGTATGTGGAGGTTGCTCTGGTCCAGGCAGACCCGGAAACGGAAGCCTTCCGGAAGAATGCCGCCGCTCTCCTCGGTACCCGCGCTTCGTTCTTCATGTTCTGGGACTCGGACAATGATCTGGTGCTCATACATAATTTCGCGGACGAACGCAAAGGGAAGGAAGAGATGGCTTCCATTCTGGAGGAAATCACCGGCCTGGGCTCTCCCGGCCAGCGGCTGCGCGCTGCGGTTGGAGCCGTCATGGACGGGGTGCAGGCTGCTCCGGCCAGCTATGAGCAGGCGAAGCAGGCTCAGGAATTCCTGGAGATCTACCCGGAGCGCAGCCTGATCTATTATGAACAGCTGAAGGAGCGCAAGGAGGATATTGAAGCCGCTTTGCCGGAGGACTGGAGCGAGTATTCGAAATTAATTATGGCCAAGAATCTTCCGGCGCTGACCGAGCGGCTCGAATTGTATTTCTCTGCGAAATGTATGGAAGGGTTGACCCCTGAGCTGCTCCGGGAGATTTCCCTGGAATGGATTCTGTATTTCCGCATGCTGATTAAAGAGATCCGCAGTGAAATGGAGCGGGAGCTTATTGCGCAGGGGCTGAACGAGATCCACAGGGCGAATTCGCTGCCGGGTCTGTCCGCCGCAGTCATGCAGACGGCCGGAAGCATCATCGAACTGCTGGACCGTGAGCTGAAGAGTCCGGTTGTGAACCAGGTGCTGAATTACATTGAGAAATCCTACAGTGAGGATCTGTCACTGAAGAAGCTGGGCTTCATGTTTAATATTCACCCCGTGTATCTGGGCCAGCTGTTTCACAAAATGACCGGTGATTCCTTTGCAGAATATTTGAACCGTTACCGGATTGAGAAAGCAAAAGAGCAGCTTCGTTCGACAAACAACAAGGTACATGAGATCGCACGCAGTGTCGGCTACTGGGAAATGGGCTATTTTTATAAACAATTTAAGAAATACGTTGGCATCTCACCGACAGAATTCAAGGGGCTGCTCTAAGCAGCTCCTTATTGATAGATATATGTTATGTTTTGGGGTTAATTTCTTTATTTCATACCTGAATATATATAGTTTCTCTTCTATTTGAAAATGCTTTCATCTTATAAAGTAAAGGTATAGCTCATGGAAACCTGCAGCCGGGAAGGCCCGGCAGGCCTGGATTTCCGGACGGCTAATTAAAAGGGGGTACGGCAAATGAGTAAGAAAAAGAAACACTTCTCCTTGTTGTTGACAACGCTTTTAACCGTTTCACTGGCGCTTAGCGCATGTGGGGGGGACAGTAAGAACAATGCAGGCGGGGAAGCGGCTTCAGGAGGCAACAAAGCTGCCGAGTCTACGGAGAAACCTGTAGAGCTGATCTGGTACACTATCGGGCCACCGCAGAAGGATATGGATAAGGTGCTCACAGAAGTCAATAAATACACGCTTGAAAAAATTAACGCAACACTCGATATCAAAATGCTCGACTTCGGGGACTATACGCAAAAAATGCAGGTCATGGCTGCTTCGGGCGAGCCTATGGACATCCTGTTCACCTCTTCCTGGGCCTTCGATTATGTGCAGAATGCACGTAAGGGCGCGTTCCTGCAGCTCGATGATCTGCTGAAGAACCAGGGCAAGGGAATTGTGGACACTATTGATCCGGCGTTCCTGGAAGGCTCCAAGGTGGACGGCCATAACTATGCCATTCCTGCCAATAAAGAGCTTCCGGCTCAAGAAGTCTTCCGCTTCAACAAAGAGCTGCTGGACAAATACAAGCTGGATCTGACCAGCGTGAAAACGATGGCCGATCTGGAGCCGCTGCTCAAAACCATCAAGGAAAACGAGCCTGGAGTGACCCCGTACGCTATGGTCAAGGACTTCATGCCGATTATGCCATTTGACTATGTGATCGAGAAGATGCCGATGGCTGTATATATGGACACCAAGGACTACAAGGTCATCAACATCCTTGAGACTCCTGAAATCAAGGAAGCGCTTAAGACCGTCCGCAAATTCTATCAGGCGGGTTACATCTCTCCTGAAGTAGCCACTACATCTTCGGTGGATGACTTGTACAAAGCCGGCAAATGGTTTACTGACCGTGCCTCCACCCAGCCGATGGCCGACAATCTGTGGTCAGTAAGCTACGGGTATCCGGTTGTGTCGACACCAGCCAGTCAGCCTTATATCTACAACTGGTCCGTCATGGGCTCCATGCAGGCGATCTCCGCCAACTCTGAGTATCCTGAGAAAGCCATGGAATTCCTGAACCTGCTGAATACAGACCCTGTATTGCGCAACATGATTGACTCAGGCATCGAGGGCGTACATTACGAGAAAATCAGCGACAACATGATCAAGAATCTCCCGGATGCGAAGAACTACGATATGCCGACGTTCTCCCTGGGCAACATTATGATCAACTATCTGAATGAAGGCGACCCTGAGAACAAATGGGAAGAATTCAAGAAGTTCAATGATGCCGGTATCAATGCACCACTGCTTGGCTTCAACTTCGATACTTCCAAGGTGACGAACGAAATCGCCGCCGTTCAGAACGTGAAGGAAGAATTCTGGGCACCGCTGATGACCGGATCTGTAGATTCGGAAGAGTACCTGACCAAGGCCAATGAGAAATTAAAAGCCGCCGGTTTGGATAAAATCATCGCAGAAGCCCAATCACAGATCGACGCCTGGAAAGCAGCGAACAATAAGTAGCATTCAATTCAAGACCGGGCGGGTGATTAGACTTGGCCTGGTCTTTTTGTATCAACGGAAGAACTTTCCGGCATAGGAGGAACTAAGAGTATGGGGAAAATAGGGAAGTCCGCCAAAGATGTGTTGAAAAATAAAGTGCTGCTGTTTATGGTTCTCCCGGGCACGCTGTGGTTTTTATTCTTCTCCTACCTGCCGATGGTGGGTACGGTAATTGCATTTAAGGAGTACCGCTTCAGCCGGGATGGCTTCTGGGCCAGCATCATCAACAGCAAATGGGTCGGCTGGGATAATTTCAAGTTTCTGTTCAGCACCAATGATGCCTATCTGATCACACGCAATACTCTTTTATACAATATAGCCTTCATTGTCCTTGGCTTGATCCTGTCAGTGCTGCTGGCGGTGGTGCTGTCCGAGATAGCCAACAAGAAGCTTGCCAAGCTCTATCAAACAGGCATGTTCCTGCCATACTTTCTGTCCTGGGTCGTTGTGGGATACTTCGCGTTCAGCTTCCTTAGCTCGGAGCGGGGGCTGCTCAACGCAATGTTCGGCAGCAATATTTCCTGGTACTCGGAATCGAAATACTGGCCGTTCATTATTATATTCGTGTTTCTATGGAAGGCCGTCGGTTATAACAGCGTGGTCTATCTCGCCGCAATTATGGGTATAGACAAGTCCCTCTATGAAGCGGCCATGATCGACGGAGCGAGCAAATTCCAGCAGATCCGCGGTATTACGCTGCCAATGCTGAAGCCGATCATCACCATTATGACATTGCTTGCTATAGGGAAGATATTTTATGCCGACTTCGGGCTGTTCTATCAGGTGCCGAGAGATTCGGGGACGCTCTACAGTGTGACTAATGTAATCGATACGTATGTGTACCGTGGACTCAAGACTACCGGCGAGATTGGAATGAGTACGGCTGCGGGCTTATATCAATCGGTGGTTGGGTTCGTTCTGGTGCTTACCTCCAATTACATCGTGCGTAAATTCGATAAGGACAGTGCATTATTCTAGGGAAAAAGAAGGAAAGTGAGGTCATCCAAATGTCTGCTAATGCTAATCCTGTGAAATCGCGCGATTTCCACCGGCTGTCGTCCGTGTGGAATATCATCTTCAACTGTATCGCCGGAGGCTTTGCCTTACTGTGTATCTTCCCGTTCCTGTTCGTAGTCCTCATCTCCTTCACTGACGAAGGGGCGCTTGCGCGGGACGGCTATCAGTTAATCCCGGCCAAATGGAGTCTGGAAGCCTACAAATATGTATTTGGCTCAGGGGACACGCTGCTCCGTTCCTATGGGGTAACCATTGCCGTAACGGTTATTGGCACGCTTGTCAGCCTGATCATTATTTCACTTTATGCCTATGCCATTTCACGTAAAAGCTTCAAATACCGCAATTTCTTCGCGTTTTTTGCGTTTTTCACCATGCTGTTTAACGGCGGGCTGGTTCCTACCTATATTGTGGTGACACAGATGCTGGGTCTAAAGGACACCATTTGGGCGCTGGTGCTGCCGCTAGCCGTTAATGCTTTTTACATTATGATCCTGCGGACCTTCTACATTACCAGCGTGCCGGATGCCCTGATTGAGTCGGCCAAAATTGACGGCGCCGGAGAGTTCCGCACCTTCCTGGGAATCGTGCTGCCGCTGTCCTTGCCGGGCCTCGCTACGATCGGGCTGTTCAGCACCCTGGGGTACTGGAATGACTGGTTCAATGCCCTGCTCTATATTGATAATCCGAATCTGGTGCCGCTGCAGTCGATGCTGATGCGGATTGAGACCAGTATGCAGTTCATTATGCAGAATTCGCAGAACAGTTCATTAAGTCTGGAAGCCCTCCGCAACATGCCGCAGGATACCTCGCGTATGGCGATGGTGGTACTGGCTACCGGGCCGATTATTTTTGCGTATCCGTTCTTCCAGCGTTACTTCATCCAGGGTCTTACCGTGGGTGCCGTTAAAGAGTAAGAGTACAACAGGAGAAAGGGTGTGGGAGCCAAAATGTTATATAAAGACTCTGCGAAGCCCGTCAAGGAGCGGACTGAACATCTGCTGGGGCTGATGACGCCGGAAGAGAAGGTTGGCCAGCTCGTTCAGCTATTCGGGTGGCAGACCTATGATCATACAGAAGGAACGATAGAACTGACAGAAGACTTCAAACGCCAGATCCGCGAAGGCGGCATCGGCGCATTATATGGCACACTGCGGGCAGATCCCTGGACAGGGGTCACCCTGGAGAGCGGACTTGGGGCGCGGGCCGGAGCCGAAGCGGTGAATACCATCCAGCGTTATGTGCTGGAGCATTCCAGGCTGGGCATCCCGCTGCTGATCGGTGAAGAATGCTCGCATGGGCATATGGCGATCGGGGCGACGGTATTTCCGGTTCCCCTGCTGATTGGCAGCACTTGGAATGTCGATCTGTACCGGGAGATGTGCCGGGCAGTAGCTTTGGAGACCCGGGCTCAAGGCGGTGCAGTTACGTATTCGCCTGTGCTTGATGTGGTGCGTGATCCGCGCTGGGGCCGGACCGAGGAATGCTACGGGGAAGACCCGTATCTCATAGGCGAATTCGCCGTAGCTTCTGTGGAGGGACTACAGGGCGACCGGCTTGACAGCGGGTCCAGTGTCGGGGCGACACTGAAGCATTTTGTCGCTTACGGCAGCTCGGAAGGCGGCAGGAATGCAGGTCCGGCGCATATCGGCAAGCGGGAGCTGCTGGAGGTCGATATGTACCCGTTCCGCAAAGCGGTGGAAGCCGGTGCGGTATCCATCATGCCAGCCTATAACGAGATTGACGGAGTGCCTTGCACAACCAATCAGGAGCTGCTGGAGGATATCCTGCGCGGCGAATGGGGCTTCAAGGGCATGGTCATTACCGATTGCGGCGCTATCGACATGCTGGCCTCGGGCCATGATACAGCGGACGGCGGGGAAGACGCGGCTGTGCAGGCGCTCCAGGCCGGGATAGATATGGAGATGTCGGGCGTCATGTTCGGAGGCTATCTGCTGGAGGCGCTCCGTTCCGGGCGGCTGGATGAGAAGCTGGTGGATCAAGCGGCTGCACGTGTGCTGGAGCTGAAGTTCCGGCTGGGCCTGTTCGAACAGCCGTTTGCCGATCCGGACCGGGCAGAGCAGGTGATCGGCAGCCCGGAACATGCGGAGCTGGCACGGAGCATTGCGGCAGAAGGAATTGTACTGCTGAAGAATAACGGTATCCTCCCCTTGTCTGCGGCCACAGGAAAAGTGGCTGTCATCGGACCCAATGCGGATACCGGCTATAATCAGCTCGGGGATTACACCTCCCCGCAGCCGCGTGACCGGGTGGCGACGGTGCTGGCCGGAATACGGGCCAAGCTCTCCGCTGAGCCGGAGCGGGTACGTTATGCGCCCGGCTGCCGGATCAAAGACGGTTCCACCGAGGGGTTCGAATCTGCGCTCCAGGCAGCGGCTTGGGCGGATACGATCGTACTCGCACTGGGCGGGTCGAGCGCCAGAGACTTTGGCGAGGGCAGCATTGATCTGCGGACCGGTGCCTCGAAGGTAACAGGGAATGGGCTTAGCGATATGGATTGCGGCGAGGGCATCGACCGGATGTCGCTTCATCTGTCCGGCGTTCAGCTGGAGCTGCTGAAGGAGCTGAAGACACTCGGCAAGCCGGTGGTAGTCGTATATATCAACGGCCGTCCTATTGCCGAGCCCTGGATCGATGAGCAGGCGGATGCCATTCTGGAAGCCTGGTATCCCGGGCAGGAGGGCGGCCATGCCATTGCGGACATTCTGTTCGGCGATGTGAATCCGTCCGGTAGGCTGACCCTCTCGCTCCCGGTGGACGTAGGACAACTGCCCGTCTATTATCTGGGCAAACGTTCACGGGGTGTACGTTATCTTGAAGGGGATTCGCAGCCGCGTTATCCCTTCGGCTTCGGGCTCAGCTATACCGAATTCAGCTATAGCGGGCTGCAGGTAGAGCCTGCTGAAATCCAGGCGGACGGAAGTGCTGAAGTTACGGTGGAAGTGGAGAATACAGGCTTACGCGGAGGCGCGGAGGTCGTTCAGTTATATATTTCCGACCGGGTCAGTAAGGTGACCAGACCGGCCAAGGAATTGAAGGGCTTCCGGAAGATTTACCTGGAACCGGGAGAGAAGCAGACGGTCACTTTCAGGCTCAGTGCAGAACACTTGAGCTATATCGGGGCGGAGTACAAGCGGGTCGTTGAACCGGGGAGCTTCCGGATCGGAGTAGGAAGGAACGTCAACGATACGCTCGATATAGAGCTTGCCGTCATGGAGGATTAGGGATGGAACGATTAAATACGGAACGAATAGACAGGTTTATCCGTGAATGTTCACAAGCGCAATGGCTGGAATATCGGGCGATTGAAGACTGGAAGGTCTTCTCCACAACCTATCGGCAGCCGGGGCAGTATGACGAATTACAGCCGTATTCGGGCAGCGAAGCCTTCGGATTGTTCCCGAGCGTACAGGGAACGACTTATATGTTCCGCACGGCGCTTGATATTCCGGCGGACTGGACGGGTGCGGACACAGGGATCATCTTCCACTCCGGCGGAGAAGGGCTGCTGCGTGTAGGCGGAGCTTCCCGGCAGGGGCTGGACCGCAATCATACCTTCGTTTCACTTGACCCTGTTGCCGACGGAAGAAACCCGGAGCTTGAGATCGAACTCTACGATCCGGTTCCCGAGCCGGATGATCCGCTGAACAAGCAGGCGGTGATTCAGCCGCCGGTCCGGTCTATAACCGCTGCGCTCGTCAGGGTTAACCTGCCGGTGCAGTCGCTGATGTATACCGTTACTGTGATCCGTGATTCGGCGCTGCTGCTGCCAGAACAGGATTTCCGGCGTGTCCGTATCCTGGAGGCGCTGTATCAGGCGATGGATGCGTATGTGTCTATGGGACCTGAGAATGGACGGGACGGCGGCAGGATCAGAGACATTGAGCAGGCGCTGACCGGGAAAGTCCGGGAAATCGGCGGCAACAGCGAAGGCTTCATCCATATGGTCGGGCAGTCGCATATCGATATTGCCTGGTTATGGCCCACGAGGGAAACTGTTCGCAAGACCAGCCGGACCTTCTCGACGGTTCATGCGCTGATGGAGGAATACCCGGAGTACCGCTACGCCCAGAGCCAGCCCCAGCTGTTCGCTTATCTGAAGGATAATGATCCTGAATTGTACGCGAAGGTGAAGGCGCGGATTCTTGAAGGGCGCTGGGAGCTTGTTGGCGGTATGTGGGTGGAGCCGGATCTGAATATTCCAAGCGGGGAATCCCTGATGCGGCAGATGCTGTATGGGCAGCGGTTCTATCAGGAGGAATTCGGACGGCAATCCGAGATTGAATGGCTGCCGGACACCTTCGGGTATTGCGCTTCCCTGCCGCAGATTCTGAAGCATGGCAAGGTCCGCTATTTCATGACGACCAAACTCGGCTGGAATGATACGAATCTGTTCCCTTATGATTTGTTCCACTGGGTAGGCATCGACGGAACGGCACTTCTGTCTTATATGAACCACGGAGTGAATGAGAGTACGCTGCCGAAGGATATTCATGAGCACTGGCAGTCTTACCGTGAAAAAGCCGTGCACAGCGAACAAATGCTGCTGTACGGACACGGGGACGGGGGCGGCGGAGTGACCCGGGAGATGCTTGAATATCTCTCGCGCTCCGAGCTCATGGTGGGCCAGCCAGCCTCCGGCTACAGTACGGCGGCAGATTTCTTCGCAGGCATCGAGCAGGCGAAGCCTGAGCTGCCGGTCTGGCAGGGCGACCTCTATCTGGAGCTGCACCGGGGAACCTATACCACACATGCCCGGAACAAGCGCAATAACCGCAAGGCCGAGATTCTGTACAGGGAAGCGGAACTATGGCAGACGCTGGCCGGACACCAGCTGCAGCCGCAGCAGCGGGAAGAGATCGGGGAGGACCTGAATGAAGGCTGGAAGCTGATTCTGCTTAACCAGTTCCATGATATTATTCCCGGCTCGTCGATTCCCGAGGTCTATCAGACCTCGGACAAGGAGTATCAGAGCATCTTCGCTCTTGGAGATAGCAGCCTAAAGTCGGTCATGGAGGCCGCCGTATCGGATATCGATACCCGTGGAGAGGGCCAGCCTTATGTCGTCCTGAACGGTCTGGGCTGGGCCCGGGATATGGTGGTTGAGCTCCCGGCTGCCGGAGACGGAGCGGATAACACTGCTGCCGCCGTATATGACCGGAAAGGAATGCGGCTGACCGCGGAGCCGGTTACAGCAGACGGGCCAGCTGCTCTCCGCGTGCGGGTGCCGGAGGTTCCGGCATTCGGGTATGTTACCGTGTGGCTGAGAGATGAGGAACAGCCAGCGTTGCGCGAAGATGGCGGAGTTGACGGTAGCGGCGGGGTTGGCAGAGATAGCGGAGATATGCCGACACCGATTGAAGCATCTAATGAAGCTTCGGTTGCAGCTTCGTTCGGCCAGGACTGGGAGACGGAATATTACCGGCTCCGGTTCAATGAACAGGGCGAGATCATCAGCCTGTACGATAAGGAAGCCGGGCGTGAGATTGTCAAGGCCGGAGAGCGGCTGAACCGGCTGCATTTCTTCCATGACCGCCCTATCCTATGGGATGCCTGGGATATAGACAGCCGGTATGAGGAGCAGCCTGCCGGAGAAGCTGTTCTGCTGGAGCAGAAGCTGCTGTCCTCAGGCCCTGTCTGCGATGTGCTGTACTTCCGCTGGAGCATCGGCCAATCCGAAATAGAGCAGGAGCTGATCCTGTATCACAGTGACCGGCGGATTGACTTCAAGACGAAGGTCCAATGGAATGAAGCCCATAAGCTGCTGAAGGTCGGCTTCCCGGTAGATGTAGTAACCAGCAAGGCGACCTATGAGATCCCGTTCGGCGCGCTGGAACGGTCAACGCACCGCAACACCAGCTGGGAGCAGGCGCAATATGAAGTCTGCGGGCACCGCTATGCCGATGTGTCTGAGCATGACTATGGTGTCAGCCTGCTGAATGACTGCAAATACGGCTATGATACGCAGGGCAGCACGATCCGTCTGTCGCTGCTGCGCGCGCCGCGCTGGCCGGATCATTCCGCGGATCTGGGCACACATGCATTCACGTATTCACTGTATCCGCATACCGGAGACTGGCGCGGGGCGCATACCCTCCGCAAAGCCGCTGAGCTGAATCACACTTCCTATGCGGTTGCCTGTAATTCAAGTGCAGGACAGCTGCCGCCTTCAGGCTCATTCCTCCCCTATGACGGGAAGCAGGTTATCCTGGATACAGTCAAATTGGCGGAAGACGGAAGCGGCAGTATTCTGCGGCTGTATGAATCCGCTGGCGGACGCGAGACCGTCAAGCTCGGCTGGCCGCTGCCGCATTCAGCGGTATACCTGTCCAATGCACTGGAAGAAGAGGCAGAGCTGCTGGCGGAAGAGGCGGGAGAGCTGACGCTAGACTTCCACCCGTTCGAGATCAAGACCATCAAAATTGTTCATTCTAAATAGATTGAACTTGAAAAATACAGACAGGGAAAAGTGGCGGAGGAGAATTTTGGCACTGTAGGAGCGTCAGCGTCCGCCTTTGTCACCGGATTTCCACCGCGATTAGCGGTTAAAAATCAAGAAATCTGGGGACAACAGCGGCCGGAGGGCCAAACATTCTCTGGAGTCACGGCAATTCCAGAACAGAAAACTTACAAGTACAATCTATATAGCTTCAGTTCAGCTACCCTATAGATTAAGCCGAAGGAGACTATCACCTTGGAACAATTCAGACTTCCCCAGATTCAAATGCCGGAGCTGCCGCTCCCGTCATCCATTCAGGCCGTATTGGCCGAGGCCGAAGAGAAGCTGGCCCACCGGCCCAAGCTGCAGCGCCTGTTCCGGAACTGCTTCCCGAACACACTGGAGACTACTACCAAGCTGCTTGACGATGGAACCACGTTTGTCATTACGGGCGATATCCCGGCCTGTTGGCTCCGCGATTCGGTCGAGCAGGTGATTCAATATGTGCCTTTTGCCGCCAAAGATGCTGATCTGCAGCGTATGATCGGCGGGCTGATCAAGCGCCATACGCAGTACGTGCTGATTGATCCTTACGCCAACGCGTTCAACGAAACGGCTAACGACTGGCACTGGAATGCCGGGGATGTGACGGAGATGTCGCCCTGGGTGTGGGAGCGCAAGTTCGAGATTGACTCGCTGTGCTTCGTGATCCGGCTGGCCCATGCCTATTGGGAGGAGACGAAGCGAACGGATATCTTCACGGCTGATTTCAAAAAAATGCTGCGCTCCATTACCGATCTCTTCAAGCGGGAGCAGCATCATGCGGAACAATCCCCGTACCGCTTCACCCGGAACAACGGGATTATGGAAGATTCGATCCGGGGCGGCGGTCTCGGCATGCCGGTCAACTACACAGGGATGATCTGGTCCGGCTTCCGCTCCAGCGACGATGCCTGCGATTTCCATTACAACATTCCGGGGAATATGTTCGCTGTGGTGGCTCTGCGCCAGATGCAGGATTTCGCCGAGTGGGTGTTCCGCGATCTGGATTTCCTGGCCGAGCTGAAGGCGCTGGAGCAAGAGGTGGATCACGGCATCAAGCTGTACGGTATCTATCGCCACCCTGAATTCGGGCCGATCTATGCGTACGAAACAGACGGCTACGGCAATTACTGCCTGATGGATGACGCCGGAACACCGGGCCTGATGTCCATTCCGTACCTCGGGTATTTGAAGAATGACGATCCCATCTATCAGAATACTAGACGTTTTGCGCTGAGCAGCGAGAATCCGTTCTATTACGAAGGCCAAGCCGCCAAGGGCATCGGCAGTCCGCATACCCCTCCGGGTTATATCTGGCATATGGCGCTGTCCATGCAGGGAATCACGGCAAATAGTAAAGAAGAGAAGCTGGCGGTGATTGCCATGCTTGAAGCAACGGACGCGGATACCGGCTATATGCATGAAGGCTTCCTGGCCGACGATCCGTCGGTGTTCACCCGCAAGTGGTTCGCCTGGTCGAATAGCCTGTTCTCCCAGCTGGTCTGGCGGGCGCTGCAGGAAGGGATTCTCTAGGTCCGGCCTGCATGGATACAGAATACAGGAAGCTAATTATGATTGTGTAAAGCACTTTTTCATATACAAAGGAGACCTGAGCATGAGTACAATTATTGGAGAAACATTGTCAAATATCCCTTGGCAGGAGAAACCGGCGGACAGCAATGCGCCTGTATGGAGATATTCCGCCAACCCGATCATTAAGCGGGATGCGATCCCGAACTCGAACAGTGTGTTTAATTCGGCAGTCATTCCCTTTGAGGGCGGCTTCGCCGGCGTGTTCCGCTGTGATTCCAAATCGGTCAGCATGGATATCTTTGCCGGGTTCAGCGAGGACGGGGTGAACTGGAAGATTAATCATGAACCTATCGTCTTCCAGGGCGATGAGGAAATCATCAAGCGGGAATACCGCTACGATCCCCGGGTATGCAAGATCGATGACCGTTACTATATTTCCTGGTGCAACGGCTATCACGGGCCGACGATCGGACTCGCTTATACCTTTGATTTCCAAACCTTTCATCAGATAGAGAATGCCTTCCTGCCGTATAACCGGAACGGGGTGCTGCTTCCGCGCAAGATCGGCGGCAATTATGCTATGCTCAGCCGTCCAAGCGATACCGGGCATACTCCGTTTGGCGATATCTTTTACAGCGAGAGTCCTGACCTTACCTTCTGGGGCAAGCACCGCTATGTGATGGGCACGGTGAACGGCGATGCCTCCGCCTGGCAGTCCAAGAAGATTGGCCCGGGTCCGATTCCGATTGAGACCGATAAGGGCTGGCTGCTGATCTACCACGGCGTAATCAACACCTGCAACGGGTTTGTCTACCGCATGGGCTGCGCGCTGCTCGATCTGGATCAGCCATGGAAGGTGAAAGCCCGCTCACGCAACTATATTCTCGGTCCTGAAACCTTGTACGAATGTGTGGGCGATGTGCCGAATGTGACCTTCCCCTGCGCGGCTTTGACGGATGCGGCTACAGGACGGATTGCCATCTACTACGGTTGTGCAGATACGGTTACGGGTCTGGCCTTCACCACCGTGGACGAATTGCTTAACTATATGGAGGAATATCCTCTGGAGACTGAGGTGTAACAGCCATGGACAAACAACAAACGGCGCATATCATCTCCCATACGCACTGGGACAGGGAATGGTATCTTCCTTATGAACGCCATCATCTCCGGCTGATCCGGCTGGTCGACAGCCTGCTGGACACGCTGGAGCAGAATCCGGGATTCCGGAGCTTCTTCTTCGACGGACAGACGATCATTATCGAAGATTATTTGCAGGTCCGCCCGGAGAACTGGGAACGGCTGGAACGCCATATCCGTGAAGGACGGATCTATATCGGGCCTTGGTATATCCTGCAGGATGCCTTCCTGACCAGTCCGGAAGCCAATGTGCGCAATCTGCAGATCGGGCATCAGGACGCGGGAGTCTACGGGGAGGTATCGAAGATCGGCTATTTCCCCGACACCTTCGGCCTGACCGGACAAATTCCGCAGCTTATGGTACAGGCCGGAATCACCAATGCCTTCTTCGGGCGCGGGGTGAAGCCGACAGGCTTCAACAATACGGTCTCTAGCGACGGCTATGAATCCTCGTTCTCGGAGCTGGTCTGGGAAGGGCCGGACGGCTCCAAGGTGCTGGGCATCCTGTTCGCCAACTGGTATTCGAACGGCAATGAGATCCCAGCCGGGGAGGAGGAGGCGAAGACCTTCTGGGAGCGCAAGCTGGCAGATGCGAGGCAGTATGCGGCCACGGATCAGCTGCTGTTCATGAACGGCTGCGATCATCAGCCGCTGCAGACCGATCTGCCGGAGGCCATCCGCACCGCGGAGCAGCTGTACCCGGAGATATCCTTCGTTCATTCAAACTTTGCCGATTATATTAAGGCTGTGCAGCACTCTCTTGCCGGCCGCAGCCTCTCCACGGTTAAGGGCGAGCTGCGAAGCCAGCGTACTGACGGCTGGGGGACACTGGTTAATACAGCGTCCGCCCGGGTGTACCTGAAGCAGCTGAACCAGCGGGGCCAGGCGCTGCTGGAGAAGGTAGCCGAGCCGCTGGCCGTTATCGCCAGGCTGCACGGCGGGGAGTATCCGCAGCATTTGTTGACCTACGCGTGGAAGACACTGCTGCAGAACCATCCGCATGATTCCATCTGCGGCTGCAGTGTGGATGAAGTGCACCGGGAGATGGTAACCCGGTTCGACAAGAGCCGTCACACCGCCGAAGGCATCGTGGCGGACAGCATGCAGGCGATCACCGGAGCGGTGGACACATTGGGCTTCGCCGCGTATGGTGAAGCTGCTATTCCGCTCGTTGTGATGAATACAAGCGGCTGGAGCCGCACGGGTACAGTCAGCGTGGAGCTGGACGCAGCCCGGCTGTATCTGCGCGAAGGCCACACGCTTGAAGAGACCGCCCGCCGGATGAAGGCGGTTGACCTGGGCGGACGGGTCCTGGTGGATGAACTAGGCAACGAAGTGCCTTGTACGATTCAGGACCTGGGGCTGTCATTCGGCTATGATCTGCCGGATGACCGGTTCCGGCAGCCGTACAGCTGCCGCAAGGTGCAGCTGATCTTCGAAGCGGCGGATGTGCCAGCGCTGGGGCTGCGCACTTATGCCTGGGTCCGCCCGCTGGCTGGGGCCGCTGCCGGTCAATCCGGCCAAGGCATAGCAGGGTCCGCCGCAGCGGGTGGTGCCGCAACGAACGGGACGGAGCCTCGGGCAGGTGCCGGGGCCTCAGCGTCGCTTGTCCACGGCGGACGGATACTGGAGAACGAATCGCTGCGGGTTGAGATTATGGCCGACGGTTCCTTCACGCTGGAGCATAAGCCAAGCGGCAAAGTATACCGTGATCTCGGTGTCTATGAGAATACCGGGGACATCGGCAACGAATATATGTACAGACAGCCTGCGGGGGAAGTTCCGCTGACTACCCGGGGGCTGACGGCTGATATCCGCATCATAGAAGATGCGCCATACCGGGCATCTATAGAGATCGTCCATGAATGGGAGATTCCGGCTTCCGCCGATGCCGTGCTGGAAGAAGAACAGCGTGCGCTGGTCTATTATCCGGAGCGGCAGGCGCAGCGCTCAGCGGACAAGGTTCTGCTTAAGCTACGGACAGTGTTAAGGCTGGAACGCAGCGGCAAAGGCCTGGAAGTCAAAAGTTATATCCATAATACGGCGAAGGATCACCGTCTGCGGATGCTGTTCCCTGCAGATCTGGCCGCAGCTTCCCACCGTGTAGACTCGATGTTCGAGCTGGCGGAGCGGCCGAATGAACCGGCGCCGGAGTGGCTGAACCCGAGCAATGCGCAGCATCAGCAGAGTTTTGTGGATGTGGCGGAGGAGCATGCGGGGCTTACGGTCGCTAATCTCGGACTCCATGAATATGAAATACTGCGTGACGGCCGCAACACCATCGCCATTACCCTGCTCCGCTGCGTCGGGGAGATGGGCGACTGGGGCTGGTTCCCTACGCCGGAAGCCCAGTGCCAGGGGGAACATACGGCGGAGCTGCTGCTTATTCCGCACAGCGGGGACGCGGTAGCTTTTGGTGCCGCGGCTGCGGCCTACCAGTTCCAGATTCCCTGGACCTGCGCCCAGGCGGAGGTTCATACAGGAACCATTCCAGCCGTGTACTCGGCTGTCCGCTGGAGCGGCACGGCTGCCGCCTTCTCTTCGCTCAAGATGAACGAAGAGAGCGGGGATCTGCTGCTCCGCTGGTTCAACATGACGGGCCAGCCTTGTGAACTGAAGCTGGAAACAGACCTGCCGGCAACGGGCTTCTACACATCGAATGTGCTGGAAGCTAAGGTTGCGGATATTGCGGCTGAGACTGGGCGGCTGGAGCAAGGCGGAGCAAATACGCTTCGGCTTCAGCTCGACGGACATGAAATACTAACCGTTGGCATCCGGCTTGACTGACCAAGGATGAGGTAGAAGTAGAAGTAGAAGCAGAAGTAGAAGTAGAAGTAGAAGTAGAAGCAGAAGCAGGAGGTGACCCTCAGATGGATAGGCTAAGCAGTGATCAGAGTCCGTTCCCGGGTGTGCAGCAGTATATGAAGGCCTCTCAGGGGCAATGGAGACTGTCAGCGCAATCCCGGGTTAGGATTGTAGACAATATCAGATCAGAGGGAAACAGGGTTCTGAATGATACGATTTTCATTGTTCTATCGGAATATGCAGACAGTCTGGCTCCATCCGGCCATCTCCTGTCTGTACTTTATGGAGAGTGTGAGACACCGTCTTCTGGAGATATTGTCATTGAATTGAACGACAGCGGAGCGGGCGGTGGTATGGACAGCCGGGAAGGTTATGTCATTGAAATCGGTGAGTTTGTCCACATCACGGCCCCAAGCGAAACTGCTGTGATGTATGGATTGCGGACGGTGATACAGCTGCTGTTGGCTGACGGCTTCATGCCGTACGGTAGAATCACCGATTACCCTGTGATGCCGGAGCGGGCGCTGCATATTGACATCGGGCGGAAGTTCTATACCGCCGAATGGATCATGGAGAGGATCAGGGAGATGTCCCGGCTTAGACTGAATACGCTGCAGCTGCATTTCTCCGAGAATGAAGGCTTCAGGCTGATGAGCGAGAGCCATCCTGAGGTAATGTCGGACGAATATTTAACCAAGCAGGAAATGAAGGCGATTATTCATACGGCCGCAAGATATCATATTGCTGTTATTCCTTCATTGGATTCGCCGGGCCATCTGGGACAAGCCCTGCGGACACATCCGGACTGGCTGCTTAAGAATTCAGCGGGAGCCGTTGCCCCGGGCGCGCTGGATATTACGAATGCCGCTGCGCGGCAATTCGTGCTGGAGCTGATCGACGAATACGCGGAGTTATTTGCCGGAAGCACGCATTTTCATATCGGCGGCGATGAGTTTATCAACTTCGGGCAGTTCGGGGAATATCCCCAGCTTGAGCAGTATGCCCGGGATGTTCTGAACATCGGCGGCGGGACGGGTGTGGACACTTATATTGACTACCTTAACGGTGTGGCTGAACATCTGGAGTCCAAGGGGTGGATCGTCCGCGCCTGGAACGATGGACTGTACCGTGGGGATCAGATCCAGAGAATAACGCCTAAATCCTCCATCCAAATTACGTATTGGACGAAATGGCATGAAATGATGGCCCCGGTTGAAGAGATCATTGCGCAGGGACATCAGGTGATTAATTTCAACGATGCCTACTTTTATTACGTACTGGGTGAGCATGCAGGCTATACGTATCCAACAGGAGTGAAAATCTGCAATTCATGGCATCCGGGGTTGTTCCCGCAGCGGTCCGGCGGAGCGAAGCAGGAATATCCCGCGGGTTCTTATCCGCGTGAGTTAATCGGCTGTTCCTTCTCCATCTGGAGCGACAAGCCGGAAGCGCAGACCGAAGCAGAAGTGGCAGTCGGAATCCGCGGGCCGCTTAGCGCTATGGCGGAGAGAGCGTGGCTGGGGAAGCAGAAGCTGGCCGGTTACGCGGAGGGTAGCGAACGAAGTCAATAGTTGAAAAAAAGTGCTGTCCCAAAGCCGAAAGGCTAGTTGGGGCAGCTTTTTTCATTGTTGAGAAACTACACTGTTGGGGGAATGATACTGGTTGAGAAACCGCACTATGAAATTCCGTCGAGGACTCAAACCCTCGAGTGAAGCGGACTGAGAATCCGTTATATCTCTCAAAAGCCTTAAAATCTGGGTGAACCGGAGAATCGCTTATCTTGTTTATTCGAGCCTGAAATAGAGGGGATTCGTCCATATAAGCGATTCTGAGTCCGTTTAGCTACTGAATCCGCCTGATTTGCTCCAATAGCGGATTCTCAGTCCTCCTAGCTGGCTGTGGAGTCGGAGTCATAATGAGTACGCCAAGTATCAATTGGGAAAATGAATACCGGTGGGCTCACCTTGTTCACCAAACAGGTCATTGTTCCTCCGCATAATTCAAGCCTAATTGATAGGCCTGGTTAAGCAGCAGCTCATAATGCCGGGGATTAGAATCTAAGGTTGTCTCGTATAGAAACTCAACCCTGGAATTGGAGATACCGCAATAATCAGCGATTCCTACATTGAGCAGGTGGGCAATTGTTTCATCATAGTTGCGCTTGCGCATCTGTTCCCGCGAAACGCCGGCCAGACCCATCCACAACACCTGCTGATGATGAAGCTGGTTCTTGCCATATGCAAATCCGTTGTTCCACACCCGGTCGATATAACCTTTCAGCATGGCCGGCAAATGCCACCACCAGACGGGGAAAATAAAGGCCAGGGCATCATGCTCCTTCATCCGCTTCATTTCCCTCTCCACCTCAGGTGAGAAGGATTGCTCCTCAAGGGACATGTCAGGCTCATCTACTCCTTGCAAAAGAGGATCAAAGCCAATCCCGTACAAATCCAATATCTCATAGCTATGTCCGGCCTCCGTAAGACCTTGTGCAAAACGGCGGGCAGCCGCAAAGGTCAGGGAATCTTGTCTTGGATGCGATACAACGATTAATACGTTCATGCTAGTATCTTCACTACCTTTCTGAACCGCCAATTTGTAGCCATGATCAGTGGCTGATGCTATTATAAACAGGAATAAAAGAGTCTGGAAGTACGCACTTTCATGTTCTATAGGATGAGAAAGGTACCATAGGTACATTGAAGTGCCCTACACCCGATAGTATATTTCCGGTATATACACAGCCTTTTGACGGAGGAATAAGTAATGACAGAACAGAGTGATAATAGCACTCCAAAGAAATATAAAGTCGGAGTAGAAGTGGCATTAGAAGTCATGGGCGGGAAATGGAAGCCTCTAATCATCTATCATTTGATGACAGGCTGCAAACGAACATCCGAGCTGCGGCGGCTAATCCCCGGCATTACACAAAAAATGCTGACCACCCAGCTAAGAGGCCTGGAAAAGGATGAGATTATTGCCCGGAAAATATTTAAAGAAATCCCGCCTAGAGTGGAGTATGAATTAACGGCCTACGGATGGGGATTAAAGCCCGCGCTGGACCTTTTATGTTACTGGGGAGAGGATCACCTGGACAAGGTTTATGGTGATAAATCCAAGGTCTTGGAAGAGTTTTAAGCTGTGTGAGGGGAGGACCGTCAGACCTGATAAGGGGATGGCGGTTTTTCTATTAGCTCGTGACCGGTATGGCAGCCTATGCAAAGTTACCTTAAGGAATTCATTGCCTATCTCCCTGGAATTTCAGGGTGTATGATTCTATTATCAGATGCGCAGCTGGTATATTCTAGTGTATGGGAAAAGGTGAGATGAACATGGGGAAAGATAATTTTCTTAAATCGCTGCTGTCTGACAAGGTGAATATGACACCGAAGGGGTTTGTTGCCGAGCAGCTAAGTGCGGCGGAGTTCGCGGAATGCCATGAGTTATTTTTTGACCAGTTGCTGGAGATTTCTTCATCTGATATATCGGGCATAGCAGGCTACGGCTGGCTGGATGAGGAGGGCAAGACGGAATTTGCCACCTGCCGGGAGTTCCTGACAGAGACATTCTCGGAGAAGAGAGAGGGCTACTGGTTCAACTGGCGGGAGATGTTCGAGACCACCGTGCTGGACCGTGACTTTTTCGAGAAGTACTATAAGGAAATGGAGGACCGAATCCATTATTGCGAAGGCCAGCGCTACCTGGTTTATAATAATGCGTACTTCAAAAATATGATCACAGACGGCCGGGCAGTGCTTGGTTTCCCGGATTGGAGCAAGTGCGGGATTTTCGATTGTCTGGTAGATATCGCTAATATGGATCTGAATAAGCCTTACTTCAAGATCCCGGAGCTGTTCAATGAATACTGCAAGTCAAGGGATATCATCATCCCGGATTTCAAGGAACGGTTCTTATGCATGGCGTATTACAGAGGAATCGATACCTTGCGCTGGCATGCCTCTATCGATGATGAGTGCTCCTGCAAGTCCATAGTCAAATCCATAAGTGAGCTGAAGGGACGCATCTATGCCCTTTAGCCCTGCAGAAGGTGAATGAAGGTATGAAATATGAGCATGCCGGCGATGTGATCCCGGAGGCGCTATTAAAAGAAGTCCAGAAATATGCGGCAGGAAGGCTGCTGTATTTCCCGGCAGGGGATGAGAAGAAGACCTGGGGCGAGTCGACCGGATACAGAGAGCGGCTGCAAAAGCGTAATCTGATGATTCGCGAGCAAGTATGCGCATGGAGTGACGATTGCGGAAATTGCCGACGAGTATTATTTATCCCTGGATACGGTCAAGAAGATCATCTACTCGAAGAAAAACGACCGGCACTTAACGTATGCTCCGACTGTGGAGTCGGCTGTACGGTACATGGATGCCGGAATGATCGAAGAATGGATTCAGTGTTATTTGCTGCTCACCCGCAAGGCCTTAACCGGGCAGGAAGAATCCGGAAAGCAAGAGAAGCAAGAGAAGCAAGAGAAGCTGTACTTCGGAGTCGTTAAATTTCCGCTGCGGCTTATAGGGCGTGATGAGCTTACGGGCAGCAATAATGACCCGGCTCATGTACAAGATGAGGATGCAGCAGCATTCCCTCCGCTGGTGATCGAGTATACAGAAGGCAAATTTCATTGCCCTGTCCAACAGGAAATACTGGCTGCACTTAAGCAGCGTAAGGTAAATGCTTATCCGGCGGTCATCGGGATGAATGGCAGTGACGATTATCGGCGGTTCATGAAATACTACGGAACTGTGCTCCATTACGTTAATGATGTTGAAGGTTGAGGTTGAATTCACAAAAGATATGTGAGGACGGATGCCGCAATGACTGCATACGAGAAAGCAAGATTAGAAATTGGCGGGGTAGAAGATATATTGAAGCAGCATTTTGGTTCAAGTCCGGCCGGGGTAATGCCCGTAGAAGGGGGGAACCTGAGCAGCGTATTCTCCTTTGAATATGAAGGCCGGGGATGCATCATTAAGTTGAGTGACATGGACGGAGCCTACGATACAGAAGGTTATGTTGCGAATCTGCTGACCAGCCAGGGCATCCCGTTTGCCAAATGTCTTGGGCAGGGTAAATCGGGGACATTGAGCTATTCCATCTCTGAACGGATTCGTGGCGGCAATCTGACCGATTGTTCTGATCATGAGAAGCAGAGCCAGCTCCCTGAGCTTATCGAAATACTGACCCGGATGAATTACGCCGAGCTGGGCGATACAAGCGGCTACGGATGGATACAGCCCAGCGGAGCCGGCGCTTACCCGTCATGGCGGGAATATATCACTTCATTCTTCGCCCGGGATCAGAGTGGAACCTTCTGGGAAGGCTGGCACGGCTTATTTCAGTCGACCTGTCTGGAAAAGGATGTATTCGAAGAATGTTACCACCGCCTGCTGGCGTATGCCAAATACAACGAGCCGCACCGCTATTTTATCCACGGGGATTTTCAGCCCTGGAACATCCTGTCGGATGGCTCGCAGATCACCGGAATCATCGACGGCAATTTTGCCTATGGGGATTTCCTGATCGATCTCGCTACGCTGAATGGGACCTTGGGAGAGCTTGATGTGGTTCAGGCTTATCGGGATTACCAGAACAGGGAGGGGATCATCATCCCGGACTTTCATGAACGGCTGACCGGTGCGCGGTATTTCAAAGGGCTGGATGCGCTCCGCTTTTATGCCAAAATGGGCTGGGATGATGCTTATCGTCAGCTGCGTGATGAGCTGATTCAGCTGCCGGAGTGAGCGGGTGAGTGAATAATAACGGACATAAGCCTATCCAACGGATAGACTTATTGTCCTGAAAGCAGGCGGCCTATTGAAATTTAAAATTCTATTAATCAGCATCCTTACACTGGGGATATTAGTTGTTGCGTGGAATTACAGGTGGGAATACCGTGAATCAGACGAAGTATTCAGCTATAAATATGACAGATGGGCCAAACAATTATGGGCTGAATTCACTCCCGAAATAGGAACCAACGATATTATTGATATACCGCTGGTCTACGGTGATAAGCTTACTACAAAGGGATTGGAACCCTATTTAATGAAAATGGGGGTGTCGGGTGAAATTGTTAAGCTATGGGTACACCGGACCCGTTTATCGGATGCTTATACTGGCGTGCTGATAGCAAATATAGCTATTATTATACTTAGTTGTCTGAATATAATTATTAGAAAAAAGCGATAAGAGATTACCCTGTCAAGGGATGTCTTACCGCTTATTTCTGTTACGGCTACCCTGAATCCGTTCTCCCCGAATTTTTTTGGCTAACGACAGACCTAATCCGGGTCCTGCACCGACGATAACAATAGTTCTATGGTTTAAACTCTCCCTCGTTGTGATATATTAAATTAACGCGTGTTGCTTTAATCAGAATATACCGCTGATCAGGCAGCGCAACAATCAACAAAACAGGTGCAGATGTTGCTATAGCAACAAGACGTACCTATTGTCGGGCGGGAGGATGCTATGGCGAATAAAGTAATGAATGTACGGGTGACGCATACGAAGGAGTCTTTGGCGGGTGCTTTTATCGAGCTGGTGTCCGTGAAGGATTTCGAGAAAATCACGATTGCCGATATCACCCAACGGGCTAAAGTGAACCGGGCTACCTTTTATGCACATTTTAATGACAAATACGAATTACTGGACTATATGATGGGGGACTCCGCATCGGCAGCTATCAGACAATACACTGCAGGGCAAGTGAAGGTTGATCCGGACAGCATCGGGCAGCTTGTTCTGGCCGTGTGCGATTTCTATGACCAGCCGGAGATGAACTGCCGCAGCAGCTATGTAGCATTCGTCGTACCGCAGCTCAGAGATAAGATGCTAACTGCGCTCAAGGCTTATTTGCTGGACGGTCTGGATAGGCTCTATACGGCAGATGAGCGGAAAATAATGGCTTCTTTTGCTGCCCAGGCTATCCATGAAGGAGCTGTTCAATGGGTGGCCGGGGAGATCCGCATGGACAAAGAGGAAGTCGCCCGTAAGGTGGCAGTATTAGTCACGGGAGGGTTTGAGGCTTACGCACGAGAGGGGGACAGGGCATGGAATTAGCAAGTATAACGACACTTATTATTTCAAGCATCACATTCATAAATATTCTGCTGGCGCTGGGTTTCCTGTTCATTGAGCGAAGAGAGGCGGGGTATACCTGGGCCTGGCTGATGGTTCTGTTCTTCATTCCTATCCTGGGGTTCGTTCTGTATATCTTTTTCGGGCGGAATCTGAAGAAGAAGAATTTCTATCATTTGTTCATTGAAGAGCAGGAATTTGTCCAGGCTGAGACAGACCGGCAGCTGGCTTCGCTGCAGGATGAAGTCCAGGAGATATCTCCCTGGCTGCAGAAATACACAGAGCTCATCACGATGAATATCAGATCGTCGCATGGTCTTTTATCCAGTGATAATGACATCGTTATCTACAGTGACGGACACCAGAAATTCGACGCATTATTCGAGGATATCCGGTCTGCCCGGACAGAGATCAATATTCAGTATTACATCATTCAGCCGGACACGCTGGGGAAGAAGCTGAGGGATGCATTAACCCGCAAAGCAGAGGAAGGCGTGAAGGTGCGGCTGCTCTACGATGAAGTCGGCTCCAAACGGATTGCCCCCGGGTTCTTCAAAGAATTACGTGCAGCAGGAGGAGAGGTGGAGGTGTTCTTCCCGTCTCTGCTCAGACCGCTGAACTTCCGGATCAACAACCGGAATCACCGCAAGCTGTGCATAATTGATGGCATGACCGCCTATATCGGCGGGTTCAATGTCGGAGATGAATACCTCGGGCTGGATAAGAAATTCGGCTATTGGCGGGACACCCACCTCAGGATCACAGGGAATGCTGTTAATCATATTCAAGGCAGATTTATTCTGGACTGGCATCAGGCCGGGAAGCATAAGCGCGGGGATTACGAGGAATTCTCCTTTTACACAGGGGGACATACGGGGACAAGCCCGGTTCAGATCATCACCAGCGGTCCCAATTCGGAGACTGAGCATCTGAAGAATATGTACATCAAGCTTATTTTATCGGCCAGAAAAAGTGTATATATCCAGACGCCCTACTTCATTCCGGACACCAGCTTCATGGATGCCTGCAAAATCGCCCTGCTCTCAGGGGTAGATCTGCGCATCATGATCCCGAACAAACCTGACCACCCGTTCGTGTATTGGGCTACCTGGGCGTATGCCGGAGATTTACTCAATTATGGAGCCAAAATCCTGCTCTATGAGAACGGCTTCCTGCACGCCAAGACCATTGTGGCAGACGGGGAGGTCGCCTCCGTAGGGACGATGAATATCGACTCCCGCAGCTTCCGGTTGAACTTCGAAGTCAATGCCATTGTGTATGACCGGCAGGTCGCCGCACAGCTTGAGGACCTGTTTCTGCAGGACAGCCTGTTAAGCTCTGGGCTTACGCCCGAGCGGTACAAGGAGCGTTCGCTTATGATTAAGCTGAAGGAGGGAATCTCGCGGTTGCTGTCGCCTATTCTATAGAAGACGGTGTAAGGATACTATTGAATACCACATTGATATATCGCTAACTGAGGGTTTGCAGTGACCCGATTACGGTATACGCAGTATGCTTAATTGCACTTTGTACAACTAAAAGTTATGTTTTTCAACCGATTCTCCGTTTAGTTGTAATTCGTACAATTAAACTGCGATTACGGCCTGATTCTCACCCATTCGGGCAAATTTAGTTGTACAGACTACAGTTATAAGACTCAAGCCTGCCTTTTCACTGTTTTTAATTGTACAGTATACAACTATTATTGAATTCCCACTTGGAACTGAATCCGTCAATTGCTGCATTGTTTACTGAACTCACTTCTATAGTTCTGATGTTGTACTAGTGTAATAGTGATATTAGTGATATTAGTGATATACCGTGCAGGTAACTTAGGAGGAGATGCAGATGGGGATGCTTGGTCAATATGTAATGTTAGATGAGATACCTTGGAGGGCATAATGGCGATGGATGGAGCAGAGCTGATGGGTACGCTGGTGCCGGGTTACGGAACGGAAATGCTGAGACAGGAATTAAAGGGTGAATTGTAGGTCTTCTTCTGGTTTTTTACGATAAGGCGCTGGCAGCTGGGAAGCATGTGGTTTTCAGTGTAGCTTGAGAAGAGCTGTTGTATAGAAAAGAGGGCCTGCGGACAATGTCTGCAGGCCCTCTTTTGTTTGGGGGCGGACGGCGGAGATGCCGTCCATTGTTTTAGATGAATTAAAATATGCTGGGGTCCCCGCAAATTAACTGAGTAATTATCGAAGCTAAGGCTCCGTTTTGTGGGGTTGTTCTAGTGCTTCTGTCCGCTCTCGGCATTCAGCTTGGCGATTAGCTTATCGCCTTCAACATCGAGATTCGGCAGCAGGCGGTCCAGCCATTTCGGCAGCCACCAGGCTTTGTCGCCGAAGACGGCCATGACGGCCGGAACGAGCGTCATGCGGATGATGAAGGCATCGATCAGGATGCCGAAGGCAAGTGCGAAGCCGATCTGCTTAATCATCGCATCAGGGGCGAAGATGAAGCCGAAGAAGACGGAAACCATGATTACGCCTGCGGCAAGCACAACGCGGCTGGCGAGATCATAGCCGTGAACGACGCTGTCATTGCCGCGGCGGCCGTGGACATAAGCTTCACGCATGGAGCTGACCAGGAACACCTGATAATCCATAGCCAGACCGTACAGAATGCCGGTGACCAGAATCGGCATGAAGCTGAGCAGCGGTCCTCCTGTATCGAAGCCGAACAAGGAATGCAGCCATCCCCACTGATAGACAGCGGTGGTCACACCGAAGGTGGCAAGGATACTGAGAACAAAACCGATGGTTGCCTTGATTGGTACGATAATCGACCGGAAGACCAGCAGCAGGATGATCAGCGAGAGAATAACAATGATACCGATGTAGACAGGGAAGGCATCAGACAGCTTGGAGGACATATCAATATTGATGGCGGTGAAGCCGGTCACACCAAGATTAATATTATTCCCTGAGGTTAGGCTGGAAGACGGATCGCGCAGTTCCTGCACGAGATCTCTTGTGGCTGTATCTGTCGGACCCGTTTTCGGGATCAGGCTGATGATGGCAATATCGCCGGTGGCATTCACGCCCATCGGAGACACCTGTGTAACATTATCATGCATTTGCAGCTCTTGAGTCAGCTTGCCCAGCAGCTCCATCGAAATTTTGTCGGACGGGTTTTTCGGCTCCGCTACCAGCAGCAGCGGTCCGTTGAAGCCCTCGCCGAATCCCTTGGAGATCACATCATAGCTCTGGCGGGCCGGAGTATCCAGGTTCGCCGAGGCGCCCGAAGGAATGCCCAGCTCCATTTTGGTTACAGGAATCGCTGCTGTTCCAAGAACGAGTACAACGAGAATAATGATCACCCAGCGATATTTCACTGTGGCATTTGCCCAGCGGTGCGAGAAGCCGTGCTGTGCTTTTTTAGCGGCAGCGGTGTTCTTCGTCCGGGCTTTGGCGGTGACGATCTTCTCACCGACCAGTCCGAGCAGTGCAGGCAACAGGGTCAGCGCCAGCAGAACGTTGATCAGAACGCTGGCTGCGGCAACAAGTGCCATGGTCGACAGGAAGCCGATGCCGATAACGAGCATGCCGCACAGGGCGATGATAACAGTCAGACCGGCGAAGAATACGGCGCTGCCGGCGGTGCCCAGTGCCCGGCTGGCGGATTCGCCGGCACTTAGCTTCTCATCGAGAATCAGACGGCGCTGGCGGTTAACAATGAACAAGGAGTAGTCGATACCTACAGCCAGACCGATCATCACGGCGAGAACCGGTGTAATGTCATTCATTTGGATCAGACTGCCGAGGGCAAACGCACCTCCGACACTGATTCCGACGCCGAGGAGTGCAGTGATCAGCGGCAGACCGGCAGCAACGACCGAGCCTAGCGTCATGAACAGTACGACCGCAGCGACGACAACACCGACTGCTTCGGTTGAGCCGATGGCCGGGATGCTCTTCAGGGAATCACTCGGAATCGCAGTGATGCCGGAGCCTGCCTGCTCGACTTCAGTCACGGTATCGATGATATTATCAGGTACATCCGATGGAAGGGATGTCTGCTGAACCGTGAACTGGAACTGAAACAGGGCAATATTGCCGTCGGCAGACAGCATAACGCCGGGAACCGGAGCGCCGTCAGCCATCAGCGGACCGTAAGGAGCTGACTGTGCTGCAGCGGCTTGGCCAGCAGCGGCAGAAGGATCAGTAGCGGAAGGATCGGCAGCGGCGGCTTGGCCAGCAGCGGCAGAAGGATCAGCAGCGGAAGGATCAGCAGCGGCGGCTTGGCCAGCAGCAGCGGAAGGATCGGCAGCTTCGGCTTGGCCAGCAGCAGCGGAAGGATCAGCAGCGGCGGCTTGGCCAGCAGCAGCGGAAGGATCAGCAGCGGCGGCTTGGCCAGCAGCAGCGGAAGGATCAGCAGCGGCGGCTTGGCCGGCAGCAGCGGAAGGATCGGCAGCGGCGGCTTGGCCGGCAGCAGCGGAAGGATCGGCAGCGGCGGCTTGACCGGCAGCAGCGGAAGGATCAGCGCCGGCGGCTTGAGCTGCAGCGGCAGCCTGTGCTGCCAGTTCCATAGGATTGATGACGTATTCCATATTGTAGACGTCATTGATAGCTTTCTGGAGCAGCGCTACACGCTCCGGCGTATCCAGACGTTCCCCGTCTGGTGCGGTGAAGGCGACGCTCGCCTGGCCGCCGGCAGCAGCAGGAAGCTCCTGGGTCAGCTTATCCAGCACTTTTTGCGATTCGGTGCCTTCAATTTTCATTTCGGAGCTGGACTGGATGCCATTGACACCAAGCAGGGCCCCAATCACACCGAGCACGACGATCCACGCCGCGATGAAATACCAGGGCTTGGAATAAGCCGACTTCCCTAAGCGGTATAGAAATGTTGACATGTAATGGTTTCTCCTCTTTATCTCTGAATTTATTATTAGAAGCCGTTGCGTAAGTAAGCAAACATGGAATTCAAATATTGATCAAACGGCATGGCGCTGGAGGGTTCATCCTGTGTTTCGCCCGGCAGCATGACGTTGAGGCGTCCGTCCAGTATAGGGATAAATGCCCCGTAGACGGCACCGGCGAGAAGGTGGGTATATCCATCGTCATAGCGTCCATGGGAGAACTGTTCGAGTACTTCCTGGGCGGCAATCTGAAGGCGGCGGAATACGCTGAGGATATATGGCTCCAGCGACGGATACTGATTCGCGAGCGATACGAACTGCCGCAATTTATGCAGAAACTCTGATGTGAACTGCAGCTTGAGCAGGTTATACAAGGCTTCCAGCGGTGTAGCATCCTGAGGCAGAACAGCAAGCAGCATATTCTTATCTTCATTTGCAGCGCTGCTGATGAAATACGCCGCCACCGCTTCCTCCTTGCATGAGAAATAGTTGGCAAAGGTCCGCCGCGAATAACCGGCCTTCTGGACAATGTCATCGACGATGAAGCCGTCCATGCCTTGCTCCAGTGCAAGCTCGAAGGCGGCTACGGCCAAAGCGAAGGCGGTGGCTTCTTTTTTTTGGTCCCGCAGTGTCAGTTTGGGATTCAAGTTGTATGCTTCCTCCTTTCTTATGTATAGGATGAACGCCAAATTGTAATCTACAGTCTATATTATTGCTCAAAGAGCAAGATTGCACAATGTGCAATTAGTGTCTGAAACGTGAATATTTAAAATTTAACTGAATAATTCAGTTTCCGTAGCTGGTGGTTGGTTGCCGGAGGAACCTTGCTGGCTTGGAGAATGAGAAATGTTGTACATATTACAACATTGATCCGCATATATCCGGCTGTTCAGGCAGATTGTTGTACTAAATGCAGGAATTATCCGGCTTAGCCGCCTGGGAGGGCAGAAATATTGCAATTTGTACAACAATTTCAGATTATGGCCGAGATATCGAGGAAAATGTTGTATTTGGTGCAGGATTTTTAAAAGCAGCCGCTTAAACCGGGAATTTACCGTAACAGCAGCAGCATCAACAGCAGCATCAACAGCAAGCAGCAATAGCAACAACCGCAACATCAAACGCAGCAGTAACAACAGTCTCAGCAGCAAGCAGCAACCACAACCGCAATCGCAAACTCAGCTGAAGCCAACTTTTCACTAAATGAATAGCCATTCTTTATCTATATAGCCTCGCCGATCCATATAACAAAAAGGCTCCAGTCCCCGGGGAGACTGAAGCCTTCTCAATAGTTAAGGATTAACGCTGTACTGCTCTCAGGCGATAGGTGCAGCTCGCGTAATCGCCGCGCAGATCGGAAACGACCAGGCCGATACGCATCAGGCGGTCGCCGCCGAGAGGGGTGCCGTCAAAGGCCGTCTGGAACGGAGTGGAGCTCTGCCCATCAACAGATGCAGAAGCTTCCCCGCCGCCGTGGCCGTTTGTGGTAACACCGGCTGCGCCAGTCTCAATCACATAATCCAGCTCAGGATCGAGCCCCTTGAGCGTAAGACGCGAGATTGGTGCATTGGGCTTAGCCAGCACCCGGAAGTAGGCAACAAAGGCTTCCGTCTTATCTTCGCTGACGAACATCCAGGCTGTGTCGCCGTTACCTTCAAACGGACTCTGCAGACGGTACATATCGCCCTGCTGCACCAGCGTGCGGATCTCCTTGTACTGTGCAATCTGCCGGGCAGCCAGATCCTTCTCGGCTTCCGTGAACTTGGTAAGATCCATCTCGTAGCCGAAGTTGCCGCTCATCGCTACATCCCCGCGGGTGGCAAGGGAAGTGATGCGGTCAACCTGATGGTTCGGTACCGCCGACACGTGAGCCCCCATGCTGCTGGCCGGATAGACAATACTAGTACCATATTGAATTGCCAGGCGTTCAATCGCATCGGTGTCATCACTGGTCCAGGTCTGCGGCATGTAGAAAAGCATTCCCGGATCGAACCGGCCGCCGCCGCCGGAGCAGCTCTCGAACAGGATATCAGGGAAACGCGAGGTCAGGCGCTCCAGCAGGTTGTACAGGCCGAGCATATAGCGGTGGGCGGTTTCTTTTTGCCGCTCAGGGCTGGCGTTGGCAGAGGCAATCTCCGTCATGTTGCGGTTCATATCCCATTTGACATAGGTTATGGGTGCGCTGGAGAAGACTGCGCTGAGTGTCTCGTACAGATAATCGCATACTTCCGGGCGGGAGAGATCCAGAATGAGCTGGTTGCGGGCCTCAGTGCGGCGGCGTCCTTCGGCGTGCAGGCACCAGTCCGGATGCTTACGGTATAAATCGCTGTCCGGGGATACCATCTCCGGCTCAACCCAGAGACCAAACTGCAGACCTTCCTTGTTGACTCTGCCAGCGAGATCGGCCAGACCTTCCGGCAGCTTGCGGCGGTCTTCGAACCAGTCGCCCAGCGAGCTGTTGTCTTTGTCGCGCTTGCCGAACCAGCCGTCGTCAAGTACGAACAGTTCAATCCCGAGCGGGCCAGCTTCCTTGGCGATCGCAGCGATTTTGTCGGCGTCGAAATCGAAATAGGTCGCTTCCCAGTTATTGACGAGAATCGGACGGGCCTGGTCGCGGTGAACGCCGCGGCACAGCCGGGTCCGGTACAGCCGGTGATAGGTGCGCGACATGCCGCCGAGTCCTTCACTGGAATAGACGAGCACAGCCTCCGGGGTCTGGAACGATTGGCCCGGTTCCAGCAGCCAGGAGAAGTCGAACGGGTTAATTCCGATGCTTACCCGGGTCTGTCCGAACTGTTCAACCTCTGCAGTTGCGGCGAAGCTGCCGCTGTAGACCAGATTGAAGCCGAATACATCACCCTGGTCTTCATCCGCGCCCGGACGGAGCAGGGCAAGAAACGGGTTGGTCTGATGGCTGCTTGAGCCGCGGCGGCTTTCCAGGGACAAGGCTGCGCCCGGGGTAAGCGGACGGCGCTGAACATGGCGTTCTCTCGCCCATGCACCGCTCAGGTGCAGGGTATCGTAGGAGGAATCTGCGAAATCAACGGATGCGCTAAGCGCCTGTTCCAGCCGCAGCGGTGCCTTACCGTTATGCTCAAAGCGGACAGAACGGGTGACTGCACTATGGCCCGCGAAGACGGTATACATCAGCTTAACGGTCAGACCCGCGTAATCATCCTTCAGTGTAAGCTCCAGTGTCTGGGCTTCCGCTTCATTCTCTACATAGACCGAAGGCAGCCCTTCAAGGGCCGGCTTGCCCGCTGTGATTGTGTAGCCGGCATATTGGAGTTCAGAGATCCGCGTGCCGTCAGCCAGCTGAACCTGATAGGCAGGCCGGCGGAAATCACTTGTTCCATACTGAGGATATTCCTGGGGCAGAGCATCCAGAGAGAGGGTAGGCTTCTGCAGCAGCGGGGTTGGAGAGAAGGATGCGCGCTCGCGCAGCTCAAGCGCCCCGGTCAGGCTGTTGTCATGGCGGAGCCGTGCACCCCAGTATACATGGGCAGGATAGCCGTCCACCAGTTGGATAATATAGCTGGTATCTTTGGACTGAAGGTGGAACAGGCCTGACGTTTCATCTGCGATAATGTTCATATTCATAACTCTCCTTGTCGGATGTGATGCGGCCGGTGATCCGGTCCGTTATTGCAGCTGCAATATATAGTTTCTGTTTACATAGATTCAGCCTGCCAATTTAGTCAGGCGCTTCCACCGCTGGTCTCCCTGACGATCAGCTTCGTGCCGATAATCGTATGCGATGGCACTTCGCGTCCTTCGAACCGCTCGGCGAGCAGCTGGACGGCCGCTTTGCCCATCTGCTCGGGATAGGCGCGCACCGTTGTCAGCGGAGGCTGGACGTAGGCGGCCATCTCGATGTCATCGAAGCCGACAATGGCCATCTCTGCAGGCACCTGCACGCCGTGGTCGTGCAGGGCGCGGAGGGCGCCGACCGCCAGCGGATCACTGGCCGCGAAGCAGGCTGTCGGCCGCTTGCCACCGGCCAGCAGCTCGTCCATCATCCGGTAACCGTCAGCACTGCTCCAGCTGCCCTTGAGGACCAGCCCCGGATCGTAACACCCCCGGCTCTGCATGATACGGCTGAAGTGATGCGCCCGGCGCTCGCCTTCACCGCCGCCGCCGATGAAGGCAATATCCCGGTGGCCAAGGTCTAGCAGATGAGTAAGCGCCTGACCGACAGCCTGACGGAAATGCGTCCGCACGGAGTCGTACTCCAGGCGTTCCTCGTACTGGTCAACCAGCACGGTCGTGCTTTTGTCGGCATGCAGTCTCTCGAATTCCTTGGGGTCGAAGCCGCCTACGACGATAAGTCCATCATCGGCCCGGAGCGGGGGCAGCGGGTTACGTCCGCGCAGCGTCTGGCCGAGCACAATCCCGAGCTCCTCGCAGCGCAGCTCAACCCCGCGGCGGATTGAGCCGTAATACGGATCTTCCCGTTCTTCTTCCGCCGAGCACCAGAGCAGAAGCGTAATGGCCTTGCTGCTCAGCTCGGTCTCCCGCTTCAGCTGCCTTAACCGGGAGGGCTTGTAGCCAAGCTGCTCTGCAACCGCAAATACCCGGCTCCGCGTATCGTCACTGACAGCCAGGGACAGGTCATTATTTAGCACTCTCGATACGGTGGCGGCGGATACGCCGGCCTCACGGGCGATGTCTTTAATCGTTGCCAAGCTGCTTCACGCCTTTTTAGTTAATATATTTACTAAAACTTCGCTTTTATCCTACCACCTGCGTCCTTTTCTTTCAAGTGGCTTTTTAGAGGCGCTTACAACCCGGATATTTAGCTGAATCTTACAGCTTCTAAACCTGTGGTGATTATGTTACCATGTTGAATATTCATTCGAGGGCGGAGGAGAACAAGCTTGAAATATACCGCATTCATCAGGAAATGGTTTGGCCGGCTGCGCTTCAAAAGCAAGGTAATTGCCATATTTCTGCCGCTGCTTATACTGTCTCTGCTTATTCTGGGCGTACTGTCCAGCCATTTATTCAGCCGCTCCCTGATTGACCGGACTACACGCAATGTGGCCGATGAATCCCAGCTGATTCTCTCCCGGACGGACTATATCCTCCGCAGCGCAGAGACTGCGGCCAATATTATGGTTACCAACATCAACCGCCTCTACGAGTCTTATCCGGGCGATCAGGCCCTGCCGCTGGAGAGGGTGCGTTTTGCCAATCTGATGCAGAGCCGTCTATCCACAGACCTGTCAATCTTCCGGGAGGTGTATGCAGCCGTATTCGTCGGCACGGACGGGACGGTATATCCTTCTTATACTTCCGGAGGGGATGAGGGAGGCATCGCGTCAAGCGGCATGCTGGAGCGGGTTAAGGGAGCGGACAGCTACGGTATCTCGCATTGGTTCGATATGGACAAGCGGAGCTATCTGACGCCTGATCCGGCTGCAGCAGTGCTCACCCTGGGGAAGATGGTCATCAATATTGACAGCGGCGAGCCCTTGGGCACCCTGTTTCTGATGATAAAAGAGGAACAGCTGTCGGCATTCCTGCAGTCCAGCGATCCGGCTGCACCGAAGGCCTATTATTTCATAGATGGACAAAAGCGGGTTGTGGCAGCGGCGGACAAGAGCAGTCTGCTGCAGCCGGTGGAGCCGGGGATAGCAGCCGAAATCGGGGAGGACGGCCGTCTGCCGGACGCGGCAAGCTTCTCGTACAAGGACAACGGCAATCTGGTCACGGTCAGCCATTACGGCCGGATGGACTGGGAGCTGATCAATGTCGTCTCGCTGAAGCTGCTGACAGCTGATGTACGGCAGAATGTCAGACTGACAGCGCTGGTCGGAGCCTTGTGCCTGGTCTTCTCCCTGTTCGGGGCCAACATTCTGTCACGGATGGTGGCAAGTCCCCTGGAGAGGCTGACACGGGCGATGCGCCAGGTGGTGAGCGGTGATCTCCGGCCTGTTGCGGCAGCGAGAACGGAGGATGAGATCGGTACGATTGCCGAGGCGTTCAATTTCATGGTCGGCCGGGTAGGAGAGCTTCTGGACGAGGTGACTGAGGAACAGAACCGCAAGCGGGAGTATGAGCTCGCCCTGATCAGCGCGCAGATCAAACCGCATTTTCTGTATAACACACTGGATACCATTTATGTCCTGAACGAGCTTGACCGCAATGAGGAAGCACGGGATACGACCAAGGCGCTGGCAGATTTCTACCGGATGGTGCTTAACAAGGGCAGGGAGCTTATCATTCTGGAAAAGGAGGCGCGGATTACGGATGATTATCTGGCGATTATGCAGATCCGTTACCCTGATGTATTCCGCTACGAGATCGATATTCCGCCTGAGCTGTCCGGTACACCAATTCCGAAGCTGTCGCTGCAGCCGCTTGTGGAGAATGCGATATATCATGGCTTGAAGAAAAAAGGGAGCAAGGGCTTCATCCGCATCCAGGCCGGCATTATAGCAGGCAAGGTCATTGTTCAAGTAACGGATAACGGGGTAGGCATGGACGGGGAACGAACCGCAGCCATCATGTCCGGAAGTTCGCAGGAGGACGAGGCCCGGTCGATCGGCACGTATAGTGTCCGCCAGCGGCTAAGCCTGTATTTCGGCGAGGAATATGGCTTAACGGTCCGAAGCACTGCCGGTGAAGGTACTGTAGTAGAGCTGTCACTGCCAATGCTTGCAAATGAAAAGAGGGATGAGCAGGATGTACAAGGTGATGATTGTTGATGATGAGCCGCTGTTCCGCGATTATCTGCGGCTTAAGATGGACTGGCAGCGGCACGGGTTCCGCGTATGCTGTGAAGCCAGGGACGGCCAGGAAGCGCTGCTTGAAGCGGAGAAGCATCAGCCCCATCTGGCGCTGGTCGATATTAATATGCCGTTTATGGACGGCATTGAGCTGGCGGGCAAGCTGAAGGACCGCTTCGAGCGGATTGTCATTGTATTTGTTTCAGGACATAACGAATTTGAATATTTGCAGAAGGCGGTGCGTACGGGCGTGCAGGATTATCTGCTGAAGCCGTTCAACGAAGAGGAAATGCTGGAGATGCTGACCCGTGTCCGGACGAAGCTGCCCGGGCTGTCCCGTGAGCGGGAGGCTGAGCAGCAGGCGGCTGAAGGAGGCGGAACGGCGGCAGGCCAGACGGGACAAGAGGCGGCAGATCTCAGCTCCATCCGTGATACCATTGTGCTGGGACTGCGGATGAAAGACGCGGATATCCTGGAGGAGGTGCGCAAGGCCATCCGCCAGCTCCGCGGCAGCAAGTGGGGAGACGAATATCCCGATGCGATGATGATGGGGCTTCTGTCCCTGGTGTTAACCTTCGCGGGTGAACGGGGGTTTCCTTTTCACCGGGTATGGAACAACGATGAGGAGAAGGCACCTTATGACAGGCTGAAGGAATGCGGCTCCTGGGATAAGGCCGAGGAATGGCTGATTGGCCTGTACCGCCGAGTGATTCAACTGACGGAGGATGTGAAGCCGACCAAGGCGTCGAGTCTGTTTGCCGCAGCGATCAGCTATATTGAACAGCATTACGCGGATGAGAATCTGTCAGCCGAACAGGTGGCGCGCGGTGTATACGTGGATTCCAGCTATCTGCGCCGTGTCTTCCGCAAGGAATCCGGCTATTCGATTGTTGACCATATTACCCATATCCGGATGAAAAAAGCCCGGATACTGCTGCTGGAAGGCAACCGCAAGCTGGCGGATATTTCGGAGAGTGTCGGATACGCAGATCCGAATTATTTCAGCAAAAGCTTCAAAAAGCGCTTCGGCGTGACACCCACGGAATACGAGCAGCTGGTCAAAAAGTAATCGTGCACCGGAAGCTGTGAAACCATGGCGGCCGAAATTTCTTATCCGTTTAAGCCGGATGCCCCGGCTGGGCGGCAGAGGCGGTTCCCGGCAGGGGACCGCTTTTTCTCAAATATAAGAATTAATTTGTTGTGGGGTTATTTTGTAATTGGCGTGTCAGTATTCATATGTTTCACGCTGAATGGATACCGCCCCTTGGAGGATGGTGTAGCCGTTTCCGCATGAAGGGGAGTTGTGATCTTACTCTAATGTGGATAAGATGCGCATGCCGTTCGGGATAGGTCGTAAGCCGAGTGAAGCGGACTGAGATTCCGTTATCTTGTTCATATGAGCCCGAAATGGGGTGTGATTGGCCCATTAACGGAATCTGAGTCCGCTCCATTGGCAGCCAGCTTATACAAAATTTCACCAGGGCTCCGCCAAAGTCCTGCCAAGGTTCCCGCCAGTCCCGCCAGTCCCGCAGACCAAGCACCCGCTCGCAGAAACAGCGCCGTCCTTATAGAAGAGGGCCAAGCCTCTGCTGCTTTTGTCCCGTTTTTTACGGGTAAGGCCCGTTTTATGCCTTAAGATAAGCGTTGCCGGGAAGATATAATGTGAAAGTAGCAAGCAGATCAGAGTCTTAGGACAACATACTCGCATGAGGGGGATTCACATTATGAAAGTCCAGCACAAACGTTTAAGCGCACTAATGATAACGCTTTCCATGGCTTTACTGCTGTCTGCCTGCGGCGGCGGAAATACAGCTTCGGACAACACGCCTGCTGCGGACACAGCCGCAGAGGGAGGTACAGTCAAAATTAAGGTATACGCCCAGCATTTTGACGATGATACCAAAGGCCCTTTCGACTATGCGGTGGAAGAGCTGAAGAAGGAAATGCCTGAGGTTGAGATTGAGCTTGATCCTGCGGTGCAGGATGGCTATCAGAAGCTTAAAACTTACGCTGCTACAGGGAACATGCCGGATATTTACTTCACAGACTGGGCCACCCTGCAGACCTTTGCCAAATCGAAAAATGTAGAGCTTCTGGATGACTATGAGACTACTGCGGAGTACAAGAAAAATCTTAATCCGGGTGTAGAATCGCGCCTTGTCGCACCGGACGGCCATGTTTATGCCTATCCCGATACCGGCATCGAGTTCCAGCTGATCTATTATAACAAAACCATCTTCGATGAGGTTGGTATCGCCACACCGATCAAGACGATTGATGAGCTGGCAGCTGCCGCCGCGAAATTGAACGCAGCAGGGTATGTGCCCATGTCGATTTTCGCCAAGGAAAAGTGGATCAGCGCCGCCTTCTATAACGGACTCGTGACCCGTGAAGAGTCTCAGGGCTTCGGTGCACTGGGTGAACAGGGAATGACAGAGCTGTCGCAGCCGTTCGTTACCGCAGCGGAGCAGCTTGAACAGCTTCAGCAGGCCAAGCTCTTCGACGCCAACGCCACGAACACGAACTATGATCAGGCTTCCTCGCAGTTCTATCAAGCCAAGTCCGCGATGTTCGTGAACGGCCAATGGGAAATCTACAGCGCAGCGGAGAAGCTGGGCGACCAGGTGGACTGGATGTACTGGCCGGCTAAGGACGAAGCGACCTATGAAGCGTCCAAATATTATATTGATGGTGCAGGCTCACCGCAGGGCTATGCCGTATCTCCGGCTAGTGCCAACAAAGAAACGGCTGTCAAGGTAGCAGCATTCCTGGCAGCGAAATCAGCCGAATATAAATACACACAGCTGGGCAGCCCGATTATTTCACCAAAAACCGACAAGCCAATCGCTTCAGACGTGCCTGTCATGATGCAGCGGGTTGCCAATGAACTGCTGCCTAATGCCAAGGAATACGCGAAGCTGCTGAGCAATACACAAATTCAGAATGCGATTAATGACAACGCACAGAACATGCTGGTAGACGGATTCACTACAGATCAGTTCGTAGAGAATTTGAACCGTACGCTGGATAAGGAAAATAAATAGAGGGTAGCAGCCGGACTCTGTGGCCTTCGCCCCGGGGCCCGGCTGTAATGATGCAAGGAGGAGAAGAACCGCATGAATAAATACTTGGGAAACAAACCGGCGCTGGCGCTGTTTCTGCTCCCTGCCCTGTTGTTATACAGTGTCATCCTTATCTATCCGGTCCTGCAGACGGTCCTGCGGAGCTTCTACGACTGGGATGGGCTGAGTACGGCTGCCTTCACGGGTCTGGCTAATTACCGCGAGCTGTTCAGCGATCCGCTGTTATCCACTTCACTGAAGAACGGGCTGCTGTTCGCCATTGTGCTGGCCGTATTCCAGATTGGTCTGGGGACAATCCTGGCGCTCGTCTGTGCCAATCCGCAGATCCGCGGCCGCAAGCTGCTGAAGACGGCGTATTTCATCCCGGTAGTGCTGTCTGTTACTGTAGTGTGCCAGCTGTGGATTGCGATGTACGATCCGACGAACGGCCTGGTGAACAAGCTGTTCGAGCTGCTGAATATCCCTTACCGCCAGAACTGGCTTAGCTCACCGACCCAGTCTATTATTGCTATTGCTTTTGTCAATGCCTGGCAGTTCATGGGCTATCAGTTCTCCCTGCTGTATGCCGGAGTTAAGGCTGTGCCTGAGGATTACTTCGAGGCTGCTACCATTGACGGCTGCGGTAAATGGCGGGCCCACCTGCATGTAACACTGCCGCTGATGCGCGAGACCTTCAAATTCTGCTTCACCATCGCCATTACCTCCGGGATCGGGGCATTCGTGCAGATGCTAATTATGACCAATGGGGGTCCGGGGACCACCAATTATACGCTGACCTTCATGATTTACCGTTATGCTTTTATGGAGAGCAATTATGGATATGCCTGCGCAGTATCCGTTCTGCTTGTGATGATCTCACTTGTGGCTACGCTTGTCATTAACAAGGTATTCGACCGTGGACAGAACGCGTAAGGAAAGGAGAACGACATGAATTCAAAAACTACATTCCGGTCCATCGGCCAAATCCTGCTGCAAATACCGCTATGGCTGTATTTTATCGTATCCATTTATCCACTGTTCTGGATGATCTCCTATTCCCTGAAAAATAATGACGAAATCTTCGTGACCAATCCGTTCGGCTTCCCGACACACTTCCGTTTCGAGAACTACGTGAATGCCTGGACACAGTTCAATATTCCGCGGTATTTCATGAACAGCTTCGTCGTTTCTACCATCTCTACGCTGTGCATTCTTTTACTGGCGCTAATGTTCGCCTTCGCCGTGGCACGGATGCAGTGGAAATTCCGCTCGGCTGTCCGGACGTATATGATTGTCGGGATGTTCATGCCGCTGCAGGTCATTATGATTCCGCTGGCTATCCTGGTCCGCGACTTCCATCTGACCAACACCTTCGGCGCGCTCATTATCCCGTACATTGCTATTGGCCTTCCATTCTCCACGATGGTATTCTATGGTTTCCTGGTCAGCATTCCCCGGGAAATTGAAGAGGCAGCCTGTATTGATGGGGCGAGCATCTACCGCCTGTTCGGCGGGGTTATCCTGCCGCTGGCTCTGCCAGCCATCGCTACGATAGCCATCTTCCAGTTCCTGAACAACTGGAATGAATTCACTTTGGCGTACATTCTGATCTCGGACGAGAACATGAAGACACTGCCGCTCGGCCTGCTCTTCTTCCAGGGCTCATACAGCACCGACTGGGGAGCGATGGGAGCGGTAATGACCATTGCCTCGATTCCGATGGTGCTGGTCTATCTGCTGCTGAGTGAGCAGGTGGAGCGTGCCATGACCGTTGGGTCTGCGGTGAAGGGTTGATATTGATAATTGTATTATGTGAAAAAGAGCCTCAGGCTGCCGTGTAACGGCTGCTTGGGGCTCTTCGCATATATAGGCATCCGTCATCCGCCCAACCACGTTCAGCTCAATGACTCCGCACATCCTCCGTACCTGATTCGATCTGCTGCATGTAATCCCGGGGGGAGAGCCCGGTGACCTTCTTGAATACCTTGCTGAAGTAAAAGGCACTCTCGTAGCCGAGCTTCTGCGAGATCTCGTAGATCCGGCCTTCCCCGCGGACCATCATTTCCTTGGCGGCGGTGATTTTGATCTCTGTGATATACTCTACATAGTTCACCTTGGCGACCTTGGAGAACAGATGGCTCAGATAGTTGGGACTGAAATTGAACACATCCGCCACCTGATTGAGCGAGAGCTTGCTGCCGAGATTTCTTTTAATATATTCCTGGACATTCTTCACGACCTGCTCCTTATAGCTCTGTCTGCGGGTGGAAAGAATGTTCGAGCATCCGTCCCGGAACTGGATCAGCCAGCCGGCGATTTCTTCTATAGTATGCATCTGATAAATGGCCCGGTAGCCCTCCGGCTCATTCTCAAATATCTGCTCCACAATGTTCTCCCCGTCCGCAAGCAGGGAAGTGGCCATATACAGGATATTGCAGGCTGCATCGGTGGCGGGGACCAGCAGGTCGGACCGGCCGTCGAAGATTTCGATCATTCTGGAGATAATGGTGTACAAGGCCCGGGTATCCATCTCTTCAAAAGCCCGGCGGATCTCCGAACGTGATTCGGAGAAATCGAACAGCAGATGCTCCTGCGCCAGTGCCTCGCCCTCTGTGAAGAAGACGAAGGAGCGCTCTTTAACCGCGGCCGGCAGCGCCTTCCGGGCGGCAAGATAGCTCTCCCGCAGCAGATACGGATCTTCGACGGCGAACCCGATGGCTCCAATGATCGTCACATTGAAGTAGTTGTGCAGCACGGAGGCCATGTCCCCAAGCAGCTTCTGGATGTCAGGCATCCAGAGCCGCGGATCGGTGCCCGGGACCGGCAGCGCCACGGCGAAATTGCGCAGATCCAGACTGGTTACATAACACGGGCTGACGGAAGAGAGCGTATCCTTAGCCATCTGTACGGTGCTGGAGCATAAGGCAACCAGCTTATCCCCGCGCGGCGGAACCGTATCCGGGCCCAGAATGCGGCAGGTGCAGACGAGATAGGCAGCCCCTGGCAAATCCAGGTCCAGATCCTCTTTCTGCAGGAGATACTGGTTCTTGTTCTCGAACAGGTTATTGAACAGGCGGATGAAGAATTTATCGCGCTGGGCCTGGATATTCCCGCGGTGGACCAGCTTCGGGTAGCTCTCCATCGCCTGGTAAGTCTCAAGTATGCCAATCGCTCTGCGGATGGATTCAGACAGCGCCTCCGGGGTCAGCTCCAGCTTGACCAGATAATCCGTGGCCTGCACTTCAATCGCTCCGCGGGCGTATTGGAATTCTTCATAGCTGGTCAGCATAATGAAAAGCGGCAGCCGGCCGTACTTTTTGCGTACCGAACCGGCTACCTCAAGACCGCTTTTAATCGGCATTTTGATATCGCTGATGACGATGTCCGGACGGAGCGTGTCGATCATCTCTTCTTCCTGTGCGCCGTTGTGGGCAATGCCGACAATCTCAATATTGAACTGCTCCCATTTCAGCATGGACTGCAGGCCGATACAGACCAGGGCTTCATCATCTGCGATTAATAATTTGATCACGTTCATCACATCCTTGCTAAGTTTGCTAAATATAAGAGTTTATATATGTCATATGATAACTGGGACGTCAAAGCTGTTACTCTTTGATGTAAACACCAGAATGGAATGATAGCAGTTGGATTTTCTCCACTTGCTGATGAGCGAGGGAGCCTTGCAATAACAGCAGTTGGATAAAAAGCACTTAAATGATCTCATTTCATTCAAAGTAGCTGAAACCTCAAGTAGTAGATGTCATTTTTCCACTTAATTGCCCCTAAACCTGCGAAATCGAACAATTAAGATGCATTTTTCCACTTGCTTGAGGGAACCGCTGGTTTCCGGCTCTTCAGTCAGCAGTCAGCTCTTAGTCAGCAGTCAGCTCTTAGTCAGCAGTCAGCTCTTCAGTCAGCTCCAGCCGCTAGTTCCCTAATCTACAGCAGCTCCCCAGCTTCACAGCCAGGGCGGTTCTGCTTAAGCATAGCAGCACTTTTATATACAGTTACTGTTACTGGGCAACGTCGAGCGGATAAGGTATAGTCCTAAAAGGGACTGTAACGCAGTTTGTACTTAGCTACTCTCTCTGCAGGAAGGGCAGGAGCAGCTTCATGATGGTATATTGTCCAAGTTCACTCTCAATAGACAAGCCGTAATTCCCGCCAAAAGCCAGCTGCAAACGTTCATTCACGCTGCGCAGTCCGACATTCTCCAGCATTCCCTTGGATTCGTCCTCAGGAACGGATAGAATTGTGGAGATTTGCTCTTCCTTCATGCCGACACCATTGTCTTCGATCATGACCAGGATATCGGCGAATCCGCTTTTGGAGACCGTGATGACAATATCGCCTCGGCCCTTGGGCTCAATGCCATGGAAGATCGCGTTCTCCACCAGCGGCTGAAGCGTGAAGCGCGGAATCAGGCCGGTGAGCAGCTCTTCATTCTCAATGTCTTTGACCATGGTGACCGTGCTGCCATAGCGGTATTTCTGGATCAGGAAATAGTCATCCAGCAGGCTTAGCTCATCCTTCAGCGGCATCAGCCGCCGGTTGTCCTTGGCAATACTGCGGAGGAGTCTGGACAAGGAGGTCGTCATCTCCGCAATGCCTGTAGCATTCTGGATCGTGGCCATCCATTTGATCGAATTCAGTGTATTGTAGAGGAAATGCGGATTGATCTGGCTCTGCAGCATCCGGTATTCCAGCTCCTGCTTCTGCTTTTCGTCCGCGAGCCGGCTGTCCATGAGGGCCACGATATCCTGAGACAGGCGGTTAATGCCGCGTCCGACGTCGCCAAGCTCGCTTTTCCACTCAATATTGCGGTCTATCAGGAAATTACCCTGGGCAATCTTATCGATGCGCTTCTTGAGCTTCTCCACCGGAAGACTGATTGTACGGGTCAAATACAGCGTAATGATAGCGCTTAAGACAATAACGAGCAGGACGACGCCAAGCATGACCAGAATCCAGATATTTGCCTTAGGTGCGAACAGGTCGTTCGAAAGAGTCTGCGATAGTATGACCCCGCTGCGTACGGGATAAGATACCACGATATGGCTTTCTTCATCGTTTGTCAGCTTGACCATGGACAGCTCGGTCTGCGGGCCGACAGGTTTTTCATTGGTATAGGCCACCGGTTCATACGGTTCCGTAATGGCGGTGACCTGGTCGCCGATGAGCTGATAATGATGATTGCCGAGTGTCAGCAGCAGCCGGGAATTCTTCGGCAGGGAGTATCCCTTCAGTTTGTCGGTAATGACAGAGGTATTCGCTAACAGGTATACCGTCCCAACCCGGGTTGCCCCTTTGCCGTAAATCGGAAACACAAAGGGGATTCCATTCGAGGTGGAAAGCGGGTCCTTGATCACCCGGTCCCATTTCTCCTCGGCATCCTCGCTAAGGCCGGTAATCTGCCCGATATTGTGTATCGTAAGCGGAACGGAGGTGCCGGTTTTATCCACCTGAAGAAACTTTCCGTGGCTATCCGTAACAATCAGGCGGCGGGCGTAGCTGTTGGAGCGGTTGTTCAGGAATTCCTGCTGCATCGAGTTGAAGACATTAACAGCTTGCTTAGGGCTTGCCTGCGGTGATCCGAAATATTCCGTAAGCAGGGTATTAGTAGAAGAGTTCGTACTGCAGGTCATGGCCAGGGCCGTCAGGTCAATCAAATCCTGTTCTATAATATGGGATACCAGCTGCAGGTTGAACTCGGTCGCCTGTATGGTTGTTTTACGCTGATAATAAGTAATCAATTCATAGCTGAAAAAAGACAGCAGCGTTGCAATCAGCAGTGCGAATACGGCCATGAGCAGAATGATGCGGCTTTTAATAGTAGATTTTCTTACCGTCGTGAACACTCCTTTGTAAATGGTGAAAACATATTAAGCGTTTTCATCTACCTTATCATATTCCTGCGTTTCAATACAGGGCAAGGAGTATAAGCTGAGAATTTTACATGTTTCGGATAGGATATTACAGGTTTAACCCGGACGAGGGGGAGAAGAGCACAGAAAAGTGAATGATCTGTGTTTGATATTGCATCCCAATCCCGCCTGAAAAGGCTTACACTTTGAACTAAGGCCGGATAAGCCGGTCGCCGCTAGAACAATAGAAGGAAAAGGGGATATTTAAATGAACTTAAAAAGATTCTATGGCATGACCCTTGCCACAGCGCTCTCCGTGAGCATGCTGGCCGGATGTTCCGGGAACAACGCCAATAATGAAGCTGCTGCAACAACCGCACCTGCGGCGGGTAACGCTGCAAACGCTTCCGCTGAACCAAGCCAGGAGCCTGTGACTCTGAAATGGGCGCTGTGGGACTGGGAAGCAACCGCTTACTACAAACCGCTGATCGATGCTTATAAAGCTGCACATCCGAATGTAACGATTGAATATGTAGACCTTGGCTCCACGGACTATATGACCATGCTCAGCACACAGCTCTCCGGCGGTGCAGACCTGGACGTTCTTACCATTAAAGATATTCCCGGCTACTCGAACCTGGTGAAGCAGAATCATCTGGAGCCGCTTAAGAGCTTCATGAGCACGAATTCCATTGATCCTTCCGTATACGGCGGTACTGTAGAGCAGATTGAAGTGGGCGGCGAGGTGTATGCGCTTCCTTTCCGCAGTGACTTCTGGGTGGTCTATTACAACAAAGCTTTGTTCGACAAAGCAGGCGTGGAATACCCGAGCAACGATATGACCTTCGACCAATATGATGAGCTGGCCCGCAAGATGACCTCCGGCAGCGGTTCCGAAAAAGTATACGGTGCCCACTACCACACTTGGCGGAGCGCGGTTCAACTGTTCGGTATTCTTGACGGCAAGAACACAGTGGTCGGCGGCAACTATGACTTCCTGAAGCCTACCTATGAGCGGATTCTGAAAGAGCAGGAAGACGGCATCGTGATGGATTACGCTACATTGAAGACCTCCAGCACGCATTATTCCGGCGTATTCTATAACAACTCCGTTGCCATGATGAACATGGGCAGCTGGTTCATTGCCACCCAGATCGAGAAAGTGAAGAGCGGCGAATCCCAATCAACAGAATGGGGCATTGTGAAATACCCTCATCCTGACGGTGTAGAAGCCGGTACAACTCTGGGTACGATTACTTCCCTGGCTGTAAACCAGAAATCGAAGCACAAAGAAGCCGCACTGGAGTTCATGAACTTCGTAACCGGTGAAGAAGGCGCGAAGGTTATTGCTTCTACCGGAACCATTCCGGCCATCAAGAACGATGAAGTTATCAATTCCATTACTTCCATCGACGGTTTCCCTGCAGACGAGAACAGTAAGGCTGCACTAAATACTGTTCAGACTTATCTGGAAATGCCTATACATGAAAAGAGTGCAGATATCGAGGTTATCCTGAATGAAGCCCACGATAACATCATGACGAAGAACGCTTCGATTGATGAAGGCCTGAAGGATATGAACAAACGTGTAGGAGAGCTCTTGAACAATTAACCGTTCTGAGTAGGGCGGTGGATATAAGGGCGGGCGAAGGCCCGCCTTTTATAAAATATAAGTATCTATCTGCTTCGCATAATAGATTTGGGAAAGCTTTAGAAGGTTTGGAGGAGAAACAATGCAGAACGAAACCATATTGCATACAAATAAGAGCCCAAAAAGACGTATGTCAAGAGGGGTTAAAGATAACCTGATTGCCTACAGCTTCATTGCGCCGAACTTTATCGGATTTGCCCTGTTTACACTGGTACCCATGATATTTGCCTTTGTCCTTGCGTTTGTGAAATGGGACGGGGCCAATCCGATGAAGTTCATCGGGCTGGACAATTTCACCCGGCTGCTCAAAGATTCAACCTTCCACAAAGCCTTGTGGAACACCATTGTCTACACCATCGGAGTTGTACCGCTGACCATGATTGTGGCGCTGGCGCTGGCTATTCTGCTGAACCAGAAAATTATGGGCCGTAATTTCATGAGAACCGTGTTCTTCTTCCCTTATGTAGCATCGCTGGTAGCCGTTGCGGCGGTATGGAACTTCATCTTCAGTCCTACCATGGGGCCGATCAACAACATTCTGCATACCATTACCGGTATCCCGCTGGAGGATCTTCCCCGCTGGGCGGCAGATAAACAGTGGGCCATGTTTACCGTAGTTCTTTTCACAGTGTGGAAAAATATGGGTTATTACATGGTTATCTATCTGGCAGGACTCCAGGGAATTAACCCTGAGCTGTACGAGGCTGCTGAGCTGGACGGCGCAGGCCCGTGGAGAAGATTCCGCAATGTCACCGTGCCACAGCTGGCACCTACAACCTTCTTTGTTCTGATGATTCTGGTCATTAACTCGTTCAAGGTCTACGATATCTTTATCAACCTATTTGCCGGCGCCGATAACCAGCTCAACGACTCTACGAGGGTTATGGTCTATCAAATCTACAATACGGCATTCCGTTCACTTGATTACGGATATGCCAGCGCAATGGCGATTGTACTCTTTCTGCTGGTACTTGGCATCACCATCGTCCAGTTCCGCGGCGAGAAGAAATACGGACAATAGGAGGATTCAAAAGATATGGTTGGAAAAAGTAAAGGACTTAGAATCAGCCTTATGGTTCTTGTGTATATTTTGTTGTTTGCGACCGTGCTGGCGATGCTGGTTCCGTATATATGGATGCTGTCCTCCTCGCTCAAGCTTAACAAGGATGTCTTCTCCTTCCCGATGCAGTGGATTCCGGCGAATCCGCGCTGGGAGAATTTCACGGATATCTGGACGCGGATTCCGCTCGGACGGTTTATTTTTAACACTGCGAAATTATCGATTATCGTAACGATTCTGCAATTGCTGACTTCAAGCTTCGCGGCCTATGCGTTCTCGAAGCTGCATTTCCGGGGCAAGAACTTTATCTTCCTGGGATATATCGCAACGATTGCAATCCCTTGGCAGGCCTACATGGTACCGCAGTTCATCCTGATGCGTTACATGGGACTGAACAATACCCACCTGGCGATCATTCTGCTGCAGGCGTTCTCGGCATTCGGTGTGTTCATGATGCGCCAGTTCTATCAGGGAGTACCTGATGAATTATGTGAAGCCGCCCGGATCGACGGACTCAGTGAATACGGCATCTGGGCAAGAATCATGCTGCCGCTGTCCAAGCCGGCGTTATCCACACTCACCATCTTCACCTTCGTTGCCACCTGGAATGACTTCCTGGGGCCAATGATTTATCTGACAGATACGAAGCTTAAGACCATTCAGATCGGTCTGCGGATGTTCATCTCGCAATATTCTGCGGAGTACGGGCTGATCATGGCAGCAAGCGTAGTTTCTATCATTCCGGTAGTAATTGTATTCCTGGCCCTGCAGAAGTACTTCGTGCAAGGTGTTGCAGCATCGGGGATTAAAGGCTAGAACAAGTAACGCGCCTGGCAGTTGCATCTTTTCGTGGCTGCCGGGTTTTTTATAACCAATCATGGAGGTAAGGCAAAGGTCTGTCCAAGGAATTATTCTTATAACAACGTAGTAAATGCGCTTACTCATTTGAACAAGAGGAGGATGAATGAATGAACAGCACAACCCGTGTCAAGAAAAGGCTATTCTCAGTGTTGATGTCAGGAGCGCTTGTAGCCGGAATGTTTCCGGCACTAGGTATGCCGGCCGCATCTGCTGCTACTGTAAATACGGTCTATGCAGCGGCCTATATGGGGGCAAAGACAACGGCAGGTACGACTCTGCCGGCAAGCGTCGATGTTGGCGGCCAGAGTGCACTTGTGAACTGGAGCATTGGCGAAGATACCTTTGATGTGCCGTATGACACCGTAACCGTGAACGGAACCGCGAACGGCGGGCCGGTGGTGGCGAATGTGGAAGTGATTCCGCCGGCTGATAGTCCGCTCGTCTACTTCGTGGACAGCGGCAGAGGCGGCGATTCCTTGGGGAATCCTCCTGGAGCTTCTCCCCTGTACGAAGCGGTCAAAATATTATCCGGCGGCAGCCTGCTTAACGGGTTACCGGATCAGAAATATGTCAGCGGAACAACGGATTGGGGCTTCGATGATACCGGCAATAAGGTAAAGAACTCCAAAGACGGGGGACTTGCCGATCCGGCGACGGAACCGTCCATATGGAAGGTTGGCCTGCGGGCAGATCCGTCCGGCAGTCATATCGTTTATAAATTGAAAGCGCTTAATGCGGGCACTTATACACTCAGCAGCGGTTTCTATGAATGGTACTCCGGCACGCGCAACCGCGGGATAGAGCCGCACCTGGAGTATAAGAATACCGCCGGGGACAGCAAGACGATCACGTTCACGCAATTTGACACCTCTACGACCAAGTTTATTTCCGGTGAATTCACCATTCCCGGGGATATTGATACTAACAGTCCTATGACCTTGACCTATGCTTCTGTATCCGGTGAGAAGCCGATCCTGAGCTGGTTCGCTATTGCCGAAGGTGCGATCAAGCAAGAGCTTGATGATGCCCGGCAGACCGCAGCCTCTACGGTCAAAGTTCTGCTCGACGGCAACGATATTAAGGAAGACAATGTTAACGGCCTGACGTTCAAAGGCTTCGGCGTGCTGAGCGGCAACAGTACCAGCGCCCTGCTGATGGACTATAAGTCTGAGCAGCCAGAGGCTTATGCGCAGCTGCTGCAGGTCCTGTTCGGCGGCGACCGTCCGCTGATCGACCATGTCAAGATTGAGATGGGGAATGACCGCAATAACTCGACAGGTCCCGACCCTTCGACGATGCGTACGGAGAATGAAGAGGCCAATGTTACCCGGCATCCCGGCTTCCAGCTTGCGGCCGATGCCAAGGCCATCAATCCTGCGGTTAAGGTAAGCTTCCTGCGCTGGAATGCTCCAGCCTGGGCCAATAATAACAACGATAAAATTTATACATGGTACAAAAATACGATTCTGGCCGCTTACCGTGAATACGGTTATATGGTCGATTACGTCAATCCCGATGTCAATGAGCATGCATCAGATTTGAACTGGATCAAGCAATACAGCGCCAAGGTTAAAGCGGATACTGTAGGCTTCGAGAGCACTGAGGAGGAAGCGCTGTATCACAACATCAAGCTGATTATTTCCGACGAGGTCGGAATCGGCACCTTCGGCGATGCTATGGTCAGCGATCTTTCGCTGCGGGAGGCGGTAACGGCCGCCGGATATCATTACAACACCGATGATGACAGCAAAGGCAACTTCAAACGGCTGGCCGAAGAATTCGACAAGGAAATCTGGAACAGTGAGGCGCAGGCGACCTTCAGCAACTCGGCCTTCCGCCCGAACAACAATATGAAGGACCCGTCAGCGGCCGGAACGGGGATCGGAGGCACCGGCGGTCCGCTGGAGATGGGCAATACCATCATTAAGGGCTTCGTGAATTCCCGCCGGACACACTTCATCTACCAGCCGGCGATCGGCTCTTTCTATGAAGGCGGACAGTATTCCTTCAAGGAGCTGGTCAGCGCGCGGGACCCGTGGTCGGGCTTCATACACTATGACGCAGGGCTGGTTATTCTCCAGCATTTCAACGGTTTTGCCAAGACGGGCTGGGAGAATGGGGATAATACAGCAGGAGTCTGGAGAGCGGTGCCCAAGGCCAGCTACACCGGAGCATCCGGCACGAACCCGGTCAGCGGACGGAACGGGACTCCGAGCTACATGACACTTGCTGCTCCGGGCAAGCAGGATTTCTCGACAGTCATCATCAATGACAGCGAGTATGAGAAGATCTTCAAGCTTCAGGCGGTGAACATGGGCTATACAGGAAACCCTTCCCTTGAAGTATGGGAGACCCGTGCAGCTGATGAGGGTCAGGCTTTTAACAGCAATTATATGAAATATCTAGGCGATGCGGCTGCAGACGGCAGCGGTGTATACACGGTGAGAGTGAAGCCGTTCTCGATTGTAACTGTAAGCACACTGGATAATCACGCTACAGCAGAGTCACCCGCACCGCTTCCGGTTGAGGGAGAACGTACGGTGCTTGATACCGATGCAACAGGTTCCGTACAGAATACGGAAGACGGAATTCTGTATGCGGATGACTTCAATTACGGCAGCAAAACCGTTCCCGTCATCGGCAAAGACGGAGTGATTGCCGGCGAGCAGAGCTATGTCAGCTCCCGCGGCGGTGAGCAGAGCGTCATTCCGCGTTATACCCAGGACCTTAACGGTGCCTTCGAGGGGTATCGTATCGGCGATACGGATAATTATGTCCTGCGCCAGCAGCTGGACCAGATTACTACAGGAGTTGGCGGTGCCTGGAACGGTGGAGACCCGGTCACAGCAATCGGTGATAACCGCTGGACCAACTATAAGGTCAGTGCCGATGTGTCTTTTGAGCAGAACAGCACTTACAGCGGCAACAATTACGCAGCAGTCGGAGCCCGCTATCAGGGCGGGTCACAGACGCTAAGCGGAACGCCATACGCACTGAAGTTCTGGTTCGACGGCGGCTGGCAGCTGCTGTCCAGCGGTACTGTTGTCGCCAGCGGCAATGCCGCTACAGGCACCGGCGGTGTGAAGCTTGAGGGTTACGATACCGCACATAACGCATGGCATAACATTGCTCTTCAGGTTGCAGGTGATAGAATCACTGCCTATCTGGATAATGTTGAGCTTACAACCTATACGGACCCGAATCCGAAGCTGTCAGGACGTGTACAGCTGGCAAGCGGCTTCTATCATGTCCGCTTCGACAATCTGAAGGTGGAGAAGGTAGACGGCTATACTCCTTATTATTCAGAGCTGCTGGATAATCTGGAGATGTACGATCTGGCTGCGGTTCCGCAATCCAAGCTGGTTTACGAGGGTGCATGGGCCCATGAGAATGGCAAAGGGATGTATGTGTACCAGCGTTCCCTTTCGACCAGTCAGGCTGCGGGTGCGGTACTGAAATACACATTTACCGGCACCGGACTCGATATTCTGGGCCAGAACGACGGCTCAGCCAAGCTGGAAGCGAGCGTGGACGGCCGGACTGTAGTGCTCTCGGGCGCTGCTGCAGCAGCGAAGGAGCTGTACCAGACCTTCATGCTCCGCGGGCTGGAATACGGAGAGCACACGGTCCAGATCAAGGTGCTGAGCGGGACATTAGCTGTGGATTCTGTGGGGGTTATCGCCGTTGGAGCTGCAGGTAACGTGAACACTGCTGCGCTTCAGCAGGCCGTGAAGGACGCGCAGGAAATCACACGGCAGGATGTATTCCCGGAGAATGACTGGAAGTTATTCTCAGATGCGCTAGGTGCAGCTGAGGCAGCACTGAATAATCCCGTGCTGTACAGATTGGACCAGGAAGGAGCAGCGCAGCTGGAAGCGCGATTGACATCTGCCTATATCGGGCTGGTTGTAGGCGATGTGAGGGAACTTGCCGCTCCTCAGGATACGGCTACTTATGCCGGGAAGAAGCCTAACCTGCCGGCCAAGCTGGAAGCAACGCGCGCTGACGGCAGCAAGGTGCAGGTGGCTGTGAAATGGAATGTAGACGCAGTCAGCTTCGACACTCCATATGAGCGGGTAGCTGTAACCGGTACTTTCGGAAATTTGAAGACAATAGCGTATGTGGAAGTGGTGCCTGCTGGTCTCGTATATTTCCTGGACCCTGGTGTCTCCGCTGACGGGGTAACACCGCCATTTACAACCATCAGGAATTTCGTCGGGGACAGCCTGCTGAATGACAAGGCGGATCAGTTGTCGACAGGGGATACGGTCTGGGGACATACCAACATTACGGCTAACTACAGTCCAAAGGGACTTGGCGGAGCAGTAGTTGCTACAGACAAAGCCCAGACTGGAGTATACAGCTCCAATACGAAGAATACACCTCTGGTCTACAAGCTGCCTCTGAATGCAGGGAAATATACGATTACGTCCTATCATCTGGACTGGTGGAGCAACAGCAGCCGGACGATGGATGTTACACTTAGCTATTCTGATGCTGAGGGGAAAGCCGTATCTGAGAAGGTTCGTACCGGCCTGGTTGCAGGTTCTGCGGGTACGGCGGTCAATCATGACTTCACGCTGCCGGTGAGCGGTACCGTGACCTATTCAGTGTACAATACGTTCAGTCAGGCTGCAGTAATCAGCTATGTAGCTGTAGCCAGAGATAAGGTTAGCGTTGCCAATGAGCAGGCAGTCAATGAAGCCAAGAGCATTATTGAAGGCGCAGCCTACAATGTAGGGAAGGAAACGGCAAACAGCGAAGAGGCTGTTCAGGCCTGGCTGGAGCAGACCATCGGCGGTTTGCCCGGCTTCAGTGAAACCGGGGTTACCATGGGTGACATTACCTTGTCGCCTTTCCAGCAAGCAGCAGACGACAAGGATGGCAGCTTCACCTTCTCGGTTACGCTGAGCAAGGGAGAGGCGAAGGCGGATAGCTCGGCCAGCGGAGCAATTACGCTGCCGGTACCGGATACCGATCTGCCGGTGATTACCCTGAATGGCGAGGCGAGAGTTAATCTGCCGGTTGGCTCGGAATATACGGATGCCGGTGCAACGGCTGCTGATGATCAGGACGGCGATATAACTGGCCGTATCGTTACAACAGTGACCAGTGAAGTATACGGCCTGACAGAGCTGGATACGGCGGTAGAGGATATTTATACCTTCCATTATAATGTCAGTGATACCGCAGGGAATGCAGCGGAGGAAGTAACAAGAACCGTAGTGGTTGCCATTGATCCGGATGTAACGAAGCCGGTGATAACCCTGCTTGGGGAAGAATCCGTTCAACTGGAGAATGGCGCAAGCTATACCGATGCCGGAGCTACTGCGGCAGATGACCGCGACGGCGACATTACGGAGCGCATCGTGGCGGCGATTACGAAGGATGGGGAGTCAGTATTGACGCTGGATACATCGGCTGCTGGCACCTATTTGTACCATTATAATGTGACGGATACAGCAGGCAACGCAGCTGCTGAGGTGACCCGAACGGTGACTGTAGGCGAAGCAGAACAGCCGCCGGTGACACCAACACCTACGCCGACGCCGGAACCGGAGCCGACAACTGCACCAACGGCAACACCGGCCCCTACGGATGCGCCAGTGTCTACGGTAGCACCAACACCAGCGGCTACACCGTCACCGGCGCCCCAGCCACAGACCGAGAAGGTTCTTGCCCCTGGTGATTTCGCGGCTCCGGCAGGCGGGACAATAACGGTTCAGCTCAGTGATGCTACAGAATCCGTGCTGCTTCCGGCAGGAATATCGGGAATTACAGGAGAGAATACCCTGCGTCTCGCCTGGAGTACGGTTGCGGTCGATCTGACTCCGGAACTGCTGAAGAGCATTCAGGAGAAGGTTGCGGGTGCCGGAGGACAACCGGAGGGGGCGAGAATTAAGCTTTCAGCCGTGAAGACTGCGAAGGCTGCTGCGGAGCAGCTGATGAACAATCCGGCTGTCAACAGTTCTGTTCAGCTATCGGCGGCAAGTGATGTAATCAGCTTCAGTCTGGAGGTAGTTGCTGCGGACGGCACGGCCGTGCCGGTAACTGCTTTTGACAAGCCGCTGACCCTTACATTCACTGTAGACCCTAATGCGAACCGCAGCTTGCTCGGCGTCTACTATATTGCTGCCAGCGGTGCCCTTGAATACATGGGCGGTACACTGGCTGACGGTAAATTTACCGCCGATGTACAGCATTTCAGCCAGTATGCAGTGCTGGAGTATGACAAGAGCTTCTCGGATGTCAGCAGCAGCAGCTGGGCGGCCGGTGTCATTAAGTCCATGGCTGCGAAGCATATTATCGAGGGCATTTCGGCTACAGAATTCAATCCGCAAGGTGAAGTAACCAGGGTGCAATTCGCCGCTATGATTACACGTGCGCTTGGCCTTAAGGCGGGAAGCACACCGGCATTTGCTGATGTGGATTCCAAGTCCTGGTATGCCGGAGCTGTTGCGGCTGTAAATGAAGCGGGGATCGTACTCGGACGCAGCAAGGATGCCTTCGCTCCGGATGAGCGCATTACCCGTGAGGAAATGGCGGTCATGATCGTCCGCGCTTATGAGTACTTGCAGGGAAGCCAGGCAAGCAATGCAAGCAATGCAAGCAATGCAAGCAATGCAAGCCAGGATATAGCTGCCGGAGCGTTCAGTGACTACGCCCTGATTCATGACTGGGCGAAGAACGCAGCCGGCATCGCCGGACAGGCGGGGTTGATCAAGGGCCGCGGCAATCAGCAATTCGCTCCGCAGGAGAGCATGACCCGCGCCGAGAGTGCGCAAGTCATCGCTAATCTGCTGGGACAGTTGTAAGAGGTACTCAAAGAACCTGGCAGCTGCGCGTAGCGGGCTGTCAGGTTTTTTATACGAATGTGAAATTTGCCCTCAATTTCTAGACACCCCTGGATTAGAGGGATAAATCCATCAGATTCGGCCTGGTTGGCCGGAAATGAGGAAATGGAAGGGATAAATCCCACTGAATCCACCGGAAGTGGGCAGAACGAGGAAATCAGAGGGATAAATCCCACTAAAACCACCGGAAGTGGGCAGAACGAGGATATTAGAGGGATAAATCCCACTAAAACCACCGGAAGTGGGCAGAACGAGGATATTAGAGGGATTAATCCCACTAAATCCACCGGAAGTGGGCAGAACGAGGAAATCAGAGGGATAAATCCCACTAAATCCACCAGAAGTGGGCAGAACGAGGAAATCAGAGGGATAAATCCCTCTAATTCCGCCAGCCAGCGTACCCTTAGTTCAATAGAGCGCTCCGTCATAAGGGGGGCCTCAGCTTTTTTTACCATATTTGCCGGGCGGGATGCCGGTGATGTTCTTGAAGGTGCGGATGAAGTTGGCGTAGTCATTGAAGCCGGACAGGTAGCAGGTATCGGATACGGAGTTTCCGGCGGCCAAGAGCTGCTTGGATAAGGCTATTTTTTTGAGCAGGACATAACGGTAGATGGTTCCGCCGGTCTGCTGCTTGAACAGGTGACTGAGATAGTATTTATCAACGTTCAGCTCCCCGGCTATGTGCTCGAGCGAGAGGTTCAGATGCAGGTGGTTGTCGATGTAACTCATAGCCGATTGAATATGCGAGGAAATAATGCTGGGCACGGCGGAGCGGGTCCGGCTGTACAGCTCATTGACGATCACCAGAATTTGAATCAGGTAAGTCAGAGCCAGCACTTCGCTGCCGTATTGCTCACTCTCCAGTGCCACAATCAGAAGTGAAGCTAGTGTCATATACTCGGTAAGCAGCGGCTCATCCATGCGGGCCAGATTATGCTCACCGGGCTGACGGTTCTGGAAACAGGCGAGCAGATTGGTGGTGGCTGTGCAGAAAGGATAGATAAGCGGCGCCTTGAAATGAATCGTCAACCGTTCGTAAGGCTCCGGGGACAAATTGATGATTTTGTGAATCTCGTGATTGTTGAACAGGAGCACATTGCCCCGCTCCAGCGGATAGCTGTATTGGTCGACGAATCCGTTCACACTCCCGCCGAGGAACAGGAAGATTTCGTAGTGGTCATGAATATGGAAATCCCTTGTCGGTGAGATTGGGGAATTGCCGATACCAGCCAGAATATCGCCGTTGAATGTTTGATGATAACGGGCATGTTTCATAGTCATTGCCCCTTTCAGATTGATCGCAACAAACGCAATAAAACATCATTATTCGCAAAGACATTGCAATAATACCACACTACACTAGAGAAGAAGAATACCTGAAAGGGTGGAATTGTAGATGAAGGGTAAGGAACAGCGAAAATACTGGCTGGATACGATGCTGCTGATCGGGGGACCGGTGCTGGAGGCTTTAGCGAAGCGGCAGCTGAAAGAGCAGCTGCCTACGGAGTTTCATAGTGACCGGAGCCGGTTTGCCCATCTGGAAGCTTTTGCGAGACTGGCCTGCGGGATGGCCCCCTGGCTGGAGCTTGAAGGACTTGAAGGAGAAGAAGAACAGCTTAGAGCCCGTTATGCCGCGCTGATGCTGGAGGCTATCGGTGCAGCTGTCGATCCGCAGTCGCCTGACTATATGGAGTTCAAGACGGAAGGGCAGCCGCTGGTCGATGCCGCCTTCCTGGCCCACGCGCTGGTGCGCGCACCGAAAGCGATTACAGGCCGGCTGGATGAGCGGGTCAAAGGCCATTTAATTGCAGCGCTGAAGCAGACGCGCCGGACGGCTCCAAGCGGCAGCAACTGGCTGCTGTTCAGTGCAATGGTGGAAGCGGCTTTATATATACTGGGCGATGCCGACTATGACCGGATGCGTGTCGGTTATGCGGTTCATATGTTCATGGACTGGTATAAGGGCGATGGTGTCTACGGGGATGGCAAGGATTTTCACTGGGATTATTACAACAGCTTCGTGATCCAGCCGATGCTGGTTGATGTCGTGGCCATCTTTGAACAGGAGTCGGAGCAATATGCTGCACTTAAGCCGGTGATTATGGAACGGGCACAGAGATATGCCTCAGTGCTTGAACGCAGCATTGCACCGGACGGCACCTATCCGTTCCTCGGGCGCTCGATTGTGTACCGTTTCGGTGCGTTTCAGCTGCTGTCGCAGGCGGCGCTGCAGCATTTCCTGGAGGAGGCACTGCCTCCGGCACAGGTACGCTGCGCTTTGACTGCCGTGATAGAGCGGATCATGAATGCTCCGGGTACGCTGGATGAGAAAGGCTGGCTGCGGCCGGGGATCTATGGCTATCAGCCGGAGCTTGCGGAGAGCTACATCAATACGGGCAGCCTCTATTTATGCGCTGCCGTATTCCTTCCGCTGGGGCTGCTTCCGTCCGATCCCTTCTGGTCGGGAGAAGAGCTGAAATGGACTGCGCTGAGGATAGCAGACGGTGAGAATGTCATGCGGGATCATGCGCTGGAATAGCGGGTGTTCAGCCGCTTTAACGATTATGAGGTGCGGCACTAATCAGGGTGGAGCACCGATAAGGAGGAAGAAGAGGGCATGAACAGACAGGAGCTTGCCGGTATTGTGCAGGACATGAAACCGGCGGACTGGAGCTTATATTATCCGCAGGGAGATTCGGCGGGTTTTTGGACCCGGGCGTTATCATCCGGAGGATTACAGGCAGACATTAGCGAGATTCGCGCAGAGGCGCAGAGGCTGGACGGTCAGCCTATATCCGCGCTGACGTATACGCTATTTTCTATTTTTGCGCGTACAGGCTCGAGACTGGAATATGAACGGGTCTATTTCGAACGGAGAAGAAGACTGAATACCTATGCATTCCTAAGCCTGCTGGAGCCGGATAATACGGGGGCTCTGGAGAAGCTGGAGGATATCCTCTGGGTCATCTGCGATGAGTACACCTGGTGTCTTCCGGCCCATCTTCCCGCAGACCATGACGCTGCTGAGATCAGCCGGCATATTGACCTGTTCTCCTCCGAGACGGGATTCACCTTAAGTGAAGTGTTACTGCTGCTGGGGGACCGGCTTCCGCTGCTGCTCCAGTCCCGGATACGGCATGAGGTAGAGCGCAGAATCTTCCGGCCTTTTCTTGAGCAGGGGCCATATTTCTGGGAGACATCACGCCATAACTGGGCGGCAGTCTGTGCGGGCTCGATTGGGGCAGCTGCGCTGCTGCTGGTGAAGGAACCGGCCATGCTGACGGATATTCTGCTGAAGACAGAGAGCAGCATGAGCTATTATCTGGAAGGCTTCGGGGACGACGGCGCTTGTCTGGAGGGGCTGGGCTACTGGAATTATGGCTTTGGCTATTTCACTTATTATAGCGATCTGCTCCGGGCAAGAACCGGAGGCAGGCTGGACTGGTTCAAGCGGGAGAAGGTATCGCAGATTGCCCGTTTCCAGCAACAATGCTTCATTGACGAAAGTCATGTCGCCAATTTCTCGGATTCGGTGCCTCAGGTACGTGTGCATATGGGCTTGTCCCATTATCTGGCGGATGCCTATGCGGATGTCCTGCGGCCGCCGTCCGCTCTGCGTGCGCCGTTCACTGAAGATCACTGCAGCCGCTTCGCACCGGCGCTGCGTAATTTGATCTGGACCAGAGCCGGCCGGGAGAATGTGGCTTGGGAGGCTGCGAGCTGCTATCTTCCCGATGCCGCTTGGATTGTCTCGCGTCATGTGCCGGCAGCAGGCTCCTTCGGGTTCGCCGCCAAAGCCGGCCACAATGATGAGCCGCACAATCATAATGATCTGGGCCACTTCATTCTTAGCGGCCGGGGAGAGATCTACGCTTCCGATCTGGGCAGCGGAGAATATACCGCTGATTATTTCGGTGCCGGACGTTACAGCTATGACTGCAATGGATCACAGGGACATTCAGTGCCGATCATCAACGGCCAGTACCAGGGCGCAGGGCGGGAGTTCAGCACGGCAGTACTGCATGCATCTGCGGCGGCGGAGAAGGATGAGCTGACGCTGGAGATGGCGCAGGCTTATCCGGTGTCAGGCTTGCAGTCCTTGGTGCGTTCGCTGGTCTGGCACAAAGAGGAGCTGCCACGTCTGGAATTGACAGACACCTACCGGTATGAGGGAGCTCCGGCGAGCTGGACGGAACGGTTTGTAACCTGGCGCAGGCCTAAGCTTCTTCACCCGGGCAGCGTACTGCTGCCGGGCACTGCGGCGGGTCACGGTGTCGAGGTCACTTATGATCCTGAGGCAGTCCGGCCGGAGATTACCGCGCAGGTGTACCGGGATCATTATGGCCAGGAGACACTGTGGCATAGTCTGGACTTCCATGTTCTTCAGCCGGAGGCGGAGGGAACATTAGCATTCACTTTTCAATTTCTGTGAAGATTGAACAGGCGGCCCGAATTCCAGGTAATCTCATCCGCCGGAGTTACTGCTTCTCTGCTGGGGGAAGCTCTAATCTAAACTAAATATTGAGGGCATATAACCCGCATAGTAGACGATTCCAACAAAACGGCCGGTCCAGCGCGGGTGTTCAGACGGAATCCGGCAAAATGTTGTATGAAATACAACTTAGGTGCTGCTATACCGGGATGTGTAGGAGGATTGTTGTAGGAAATACAACAATTTCTTCATTAAACTGCCTGGATGAGAAGAAATGTTGCCTTTTGTACAACAATTTTGGATTTGGGCCGGTTTATTGTGGGAAATGTTGTATTTTATGCAGGATTTAACAACAGAGCGGAGAAACTCGGAACTTCTGCGGCGATAGCAGCGCCTGGAAAGCTGCTGCGCACGCCGCCTGGAAACTGCTGCGTACGCCGCCCAGAATCCCCACATTTACCGCATTTAAAGCAAATTTTTCGTAGAAATCTTTCGTTCAGCTTATATAGATCAGAACTTATCATTCAAACAAAGGCGGGATTCAGATGAGTGGAACAATACAGCAGGCATGGGTAGAAGAGGCCTGGAGCAAGGCACTGGAGAAAACGCGAGCAAACAGCTTGAGAATCGGCGCGGAATTCCCCCATGCCAGCCAAGGCGGCAAGTACGTACTGGAGACACCGAGCTGGTGGACAGCCGGCTTCTGGCCGGGTATGCTCTGGCAGCTCTATGCCGGGAGCGGGGACGAGAGCCTGAAGGCGATTGCCGAACGCTGCGAGCAGCGGCTGGACGAGGTGCTGGATGGTTATGTGAAGCTGGATCATGACTTAGGCTTCATGTGGCTGCTGACCAGCGTAGCCAACTTCAAGCTCACGGGCGCAGAGGAATCACGGGTCCGGGCGCTTAAGGCTGCCAACTATCTGGCCGCCCGCTTCAATCTCAAAGGCCGCTATATCCGCGCCTGGAATCCATGGAGAGAAGGCGAGGACAACAGCGGGGTCGCTATTATCGACTGCAGCATGAATACCAGTCTGCTCTTCTGGGCTTCTGAAGTAACCGGAGACCCGCGTTACCGGCATATCGCCGAGGCCCATATGGATACGGTGCTGGAGCATTTCATCCGGCCGGACGGCTCTGTCTATCACATTGTCAATTTCAACCCGGAAACGGGTGAAGTGGTAGAGAAGCGCGGCGGACAGGGTTATGCACCGGAGTCGGCCTGGTCGCGCGGCGCGGCTTGGGCACTTTACGGGTTGTCGCTGGCCTATCATCATACCGGCAAGCAGAGCTACCTTGATGCATCCAAGCAGGTTGCCCATTTCTTCCTGACCCGTCTGCCGGAGGATCAGGTTCCGCATTGGGATTTCCGGGCTCCCGGTGAGATCGGCGAGATTCGTGACAGCTCCGCCGGTTCTTGCGCGGCGAGCGGCCTGCTGCTGCTGGCGAGCCAGGTGGATGAATCGGAGGCACATGTCTACCGGAACGGCGCGCTTAGAATTACGGAATCCCTCTACCGGAATTATGGGACCTGGGATAATGCGGAGGAAGAAGGGCTGCTGCTTCACGGTACAAGCAACTACCCGGAGAACCGGAATATCGATGTTCCTCTGATCTACGGTGATTTCTTCTATGTTGAAGCGCTGGCGCGGATCAAAGAAGCCGGCCCGTTCTACTGGGAGTAGGGGGATATGATGACTAACGGGAGAGCAGCATCAGACAAATTATCCTTGCGGATTGCAGACAATCCGCTGAAGACGCGGGCGGACCTTGTGACCGCTCTTGAACAGCTAACGGGTCTGCTACGTCTGCTCTACAGCAAAGGCGGCGCAAGACTTGAGATCGGCAGAACCGGAGCGAGCTATCCGGCAGCAACTGCCGGGATGGAGGGTTTTTCCCGGGTATTATGGGGGCTGGTCCCCTTGCTCGCTGGAGGCGGAAGCAGTGAAAATTGGGACATCGTGCTGAATGGCATTCGGCATGGCACCGACCCTGCTCACGAAGAATATTGGGGAGATGTACGGGATTACGACCAGCGTCTGGTCGAGATGGCGGCCTTCGGCTTCGCGCTTGCTGCGGTTCCGGAGCAGATCTGGTCACCGCTTGCTCTTCAGGAGCAGGATCACCTGTACAACTGGCTGAATCAGATTAACTCCCATCCCTGCTATGATTGCAACTGGCTGTTCTTCAATGTACTTGTTAATGTTGGGTTCCGCACCATCGGCCGTCCGTATGATGCGGTGCAGCTGGAGAACAACCTGCAGCGGATGGATGCATTCTATCTGGGAGAGGGCTGGTACAGTGACGGTGTTGACGGGCACTGCGATTATTATGGACCGTTTGCGATCCATTACTATTCGCTGCTCTATGCGAAGCTGATGGAGAAGGAGGACCCAGAGCGTTCCCGGTTGTTCAAAGAACGCGCCCGGCTGTTCGCCGCTGAATTCCTGGGCTGGTTCGCCCCGGACGGCTCCGCGCTTCCTTACGGGCGCAGCCTGGCATACCGATTCGCCCAATCGGCGTTCTGGAGTGCCTTGGCTTATGCGGATGTTGAAGGCTTCCCTGCCGGTGTGGTGAAAGGCATCGTTCTGCGCAATCTGCGCTGGTGGTTCAGCCAGCCCATCTTTGATGCAGCAGGCGTATTGACCATTGGATATACGTATCCGAATCTGGTCATGGCGGAGAATTATAATGCACCCGGCTCACCCTACTGGGCGCTGAAGACTTTCCTGCCGCTCGCACTTGGTGAAGAGCATCCGTTCTGGAGCGAAGAGGAGCTTCCCCTGCCGGAAATCCCGGCAGTTATGGTTCAGAAGCCTGCACATCTTGTTCTGGTCCGCGAGCCGGCCTCCGGTCATGTGGCGGCGTTCAACAGCGGCCACCTGTACACGAATGAGCATACCCATACCTCGGCCAAATACGAGAAATTCGTCTATTCCACAGGCTTTGGGTTCAGCGTACCCCGTTCTGAGTGGGGGCTGTCGCAGGGGGCATTCGACTCCATGCTTGCGCTCAGCGAAGGCGGGGACAATCTGTACCGCGTGCGGCGCCGGAATGTGGAATCCGAGATCACGGACAACGTCCTCCGGTCGGTCTGGAAGCCATGGACTAATGTGGAAGTCCGTACCTGGGTGGTAGCAGGGCTTCCCTGGCATATCCGGATTCACCGGATTGAGACGGGCCGGGCACTTGACGCCGCTGAAGGCGGGTTCGCCCTGGGCCAGGAAACGGAGCTTGCGCAGCAGACCGACAACTCAGGCATAGCAGTATCTACAGCTTGGGGAACCAGCGGAATCAAGGGACTGACGGGTTACGGGAAGGCGGAGCTCATTTGGCCCAATGCCAACACGAACCTGCTGCGTCCCCGGACGGTACTGCCAACATTGACGGCTACGCTTGAGCCCGGAATTCACTGGCTGGCTTCGGCTGTATACGGTGATCCTTTGGCTGATTCTTCAGCTCATCAGGCGAACGGAGTCAGTAATATTCTGGAGCAATCTCCCGAGTCCTTGCTGAAGGTTACTTTTGCTGAGAATGGCATCACGGTTCAAACTACGGGCGGAACGGAAATTTTTATCCCGATACAATAGAAAAAGGCTGCATCTTCACGTGATTGTGAGGGTGCGGCCGTTTTTGATTATATGCATCCCATATGACCTCATCTAACGTGTTTGGAAATCGGCTAATCCTTATTCATCACGCGGAAACTATATAGATTGAACCGCAAATCTTTACGTCCGGACCAGTAGCCGATCAATCAATTCAAGAGGGCTCTTATGGATCCGTTTCATGAAAGCTGCGACATGAGTACGGATGACGTAATACTTATGAAAAAAGACATTGTTTATTACTTTGTGTTTTAGCCATTTCCACAATCATTCAACAGGATTAAGTTCAGGGCTATATTTGGGTAGAAAAACAAGCTGAAGTCTCGGATTCTCTCGCAGAAACGGCGGAATTGCATCTGCATGATGAGTGTGAGCGTTGTCTAACACCATGATTCATCTTCAAATAAAAGATGGTCAATTTTTCCTTGGTTCAGTTTCTCCTTCAGCTCAGGTAAAGTGACCTCGCGGAATTGTTTTTGTTCCTCTTTGTTGGCTCGTACCAGCGTATAGGTGGCTTTTGTGTAGCTAAAACCAAGCCGATTCAGCATTTTAGAGATTCCTTATAGGGCATATTTCTCGCTGAACTCGCGAAGGATCCATTTTATGAGTTCAAGTTATATAGTATTTTTAGTGAATATAGTGAATATAGTATTTTAAAGTAGGAAATAATCGTTGGTATAGAAAGGATGGAAATAATATGTTTAAAAAAATATACTTAATAGCCCTTGCATTGACTATTATTTCAGGAGTGGCATTAATATCCAATTCAAAAGCAGGCTCCTATCCAGAAATGGTAACCGCAAATAAGACAGATAAAAATCCTGTTAACACTAATTTTTCAGAATAACGTGAAATCTGTAGAATCAGTGAAATCCGTAGAATCAGTAAAAACGATGAAATCCGTAGAATCAAGACTCGCAAAAATGTATTTTAGTCAACTCTATACACCTTATGGCATTTTCGTGCCAGTAATGAACAAAGTATATTCAAGGAATCTGAGCTAGCAAGAAAGTTAGATCAAATCGGATCTAATACGAATCAACTAATTTTTGAAAACAAGTTCTTCTTAAAAGTAGATGAATCAATATTAGATAAATTGTATCCCAGTGCGTTACTCACAAATGAAACAAATGAAAACCCGGCTGACTGATCCTTATCCACTAACCTCACATGTTATACGATAATAAATAAATTCTATTATTATCAAGATTCATAATTCCGATCATTACGTTGTCGAAGCTGGAATTAAATACATTAGTTCCTGTAATAGAAGCATTCGTTTGGTTATTTCTAATCATATAGTACCCCCGTGCAGCATCAAGCGTTATTAGCTTCGATGTTGTCTCGTCTGTGATCGCCCTAATTTTCTTGGAGAATGAAGCTGTGAAATCTGACGGAAGAGGAAGTTCAGACCAATGATTTGCGTAGCCCTTTTTTACTATATCAATCATGCTCTTAGAAGTGACCTGATAGATATATAACCGGTATCCATCGCCCAATGCTCCATATGATTTATAACTGTATATAATTTTGCTTTCTTTTGGGAGCGGTATTCCAAACTTATCGTGGAAAAATTCAATCTCTTTATTATTTTTGAAATAACCTCCGTAAAATACTGCTAATACTATTATTAAGGAAATGAATCCAATAATAATTTTTTTTGTGTTTTTCATCTCATACCTCAATTTCTATCATTTATATAGTAAGAGTAGGGTTAGGATATATCTCCACGTAAAATAACTCATGCACAATATGGAAAACTGATTGTCCATGAGTAAACTCTAATTTATATTCCTAGTATTCATCCCGAGTGTTGAGCAAGATACATTAAGTTAACAACTCTGAACCACACAGGTAAAGACAAAAATTATGATTGAATCCTCCGTATGGTATTTACAACCATTTGGCCCCTTCACATTATCAACAATGGAATATAAAGTCAATCTATTCATCCTAATCCCGGTTTTCTCCCAGTATCTCCCCCAGCAACTCCCGTGTATCTGCCCACAACCTGCGCTGCATCGCTTCATCGCCGCCAGGGGATACCGGTACAATGGACTTTCCTGTGCCCACGTTAAAATAACCTCCGGTTACTGTCCCATAATGCGGGTCCACGATTAACCGGGTGATAATCTCTGCTCCTCTTCGCGGGTCTCCGAGCCGGACAATCTTCAGGATCCGTTCGATCACAGAAGCGAACCGCAGCTCGCGTCCCAGTCCGGTTACATTGAAGCCCGGATTCAGGGCATTGACGGTTATTCCGCTGTCTGCCCATTGCCGGGCCAGTTCTGCCGTGAACATGATGTTTAGCAGTTTGGTTTTGCCGTAGACAGGAGAGGAGCCCCGGGCAGTAAAAGCAGCAGTATCCGTTAAGTCCCCGGGCAGGCGGAGTACACCATGACGGCGCGATGCCTCAGAGGCTACGTTGACTACTCTGGCCTGGCCTGCATTGCGCAGTGAAGTCTCCAGTCTATGCGTCAGCAGCCATGGTGCCAGATAGTTCACAGCCATCATCTCCGGCAAACCTTCGGCAGTGGTGCGGGGCTCGAAGGCGTGGATTCCAGCATTGTTCAAAAGCACGTCGATAGAAGGGCAGGCGGCAGCAATTTCAGCGCCAACCCGGTTCACATCCTGCATCAGCGACAGGTCTCCATAGACAAAACGGATATTTGCAGCAGGCTGACGGGCCTCGATGATGGTTCTGGTAGCCGCAGCACGTTCTTCACTGCGGGCAGTCAGGACAAGCGCATAGCCTCTTTCCGCCAAATGGATGGCTACAAGCTGTCCCAGTCCGCTAGTGGCTCCGGTGATGACAACGGTTGGTTGTTTAGGCATGGTTATTCTCCTTTAAGTAATGTATAATTGATATATGTCCACTATAATTATATGATGGATATATGTCAACTATATTTGCGGCAGTTATCTATAAAGCAAAGGACTGGTGAATGAATATGAAGCAGAACCCAATAAACGATATCCAAGTAAACAATGAACCAATAAACATTGATCAATCAAGGCTTGACTCAAGAGAACAGCTGGAGCTGGCGCTGGGAGAGCAGCTTAACGCACTGATCAGCGCAGCCCATGCGCTGAATGTCAAAGCCGCCGCGCGGTTCGATTCCTCGTTGCAGCCGGCTGCCTTCCATATTGTCCGCTGGCTCTATTCCTATGGGCCGGCTAGTGCTGCCGCCATTGCGGAAGCAACAGCTATGGATCGCAGCGCGGTCAGCCGTCTGATCAAACAGCTGGAGTCTCTGGGCTATGTGAGCCGGGAAGCCTCACCCGATGACGGGCGGGCCATCCTCCTCTCACTTACAGAGCAGGGACAGCAGCAGACAATAGCTGCCCTTAACGAGAAGGGTTCCGTGTTCTTCGGGCGGACTGCGGCATGGAAAGACGACGAGCTGCATCAGTTCATTCACATGCTCAAGCAGTTCAACGGGCTATAAGCTGGTGACGGCTTAGCGCCTCCTTTACTAATTACAAAAACTTGCTAGTTAGACCATGGAGCCTGTAACCGCTTTCCCGCTATAATGTGCGTAGGCATACGAAATCGGACAATCCGGGAGGAAGCTATTCCATGAAATCGAATGAGGACTTTATACTTGCCGCACCAGACCAGGCGGTTCATATTTATCTGGACCCGAAGGGGACAGATTATAACGGACTGCGCAGGGTGGCGGAGTCTTTCGGCGCGGATATCGAGCTGGTGAGCGGTATAGCACCTGTGATTCTGACACGAAAAGAACAGCTCTCAGAAACCGTCGTCATCGCCGGACCCATAGGCGGAAATGAGCTGATCGACAGGCTGATTACAGAAGGCGCCCTCGACGTCACGTCGATTCAAGGCAAGCGGGAATGCTACCGGCTGCAGCTGGTTGAGGCTCCAATGCCTGGCGTGGGCCGGGCGCTTGTCATTGCGGGCAGCGATAAACGCGGGACAATCTATGGCATTTACTCCATATCTGAGCTGATTGGGGTCAGCCCGTGGGTGTATTTTGCCGATGTGATTCCGGAGCAGAACACCACACTGTCCATTCCAGTAAGCAGACTGAATCGCAGCTCCAGAGAACCCTCCGTTAAATACAGGGGGTTCTTCCTGAATGATGACTGGCCGTCGCTCGGCTCCTGGGTCACGCATGCTTTTGGCGATTTCAATGAGGATTTCTACGACAAAGTGTTCGAGCTGGTCCTGAGACTGAAGGGGAACTTTCTGTGGCCGGCGATGTGGAGTGCAGAATTCAGTCTGAATGGTACAAGCAGTCCGATTGCTAACGCGGTTCATGCCGATGAATACGGCATTGTTATGGGAACGTCGCATCATGAGCCGTTGTTCCGGGCCGGCAGCGAATGGCAGAAAGTGTATGCGCAGTACGGGACAAGCAATCTGTGGGATTTCGCCCGCAACCCGCAGGCGATTACCGCCTTCTGGGAAGACGGAATTAAGCGCAACCGACACTATGATAATCTGGTTACACTCGGCATGCGCGGAGAGAGTGACTCTGCCCTCGAAGGCTCAGACCAGGAGAATATTGAGCTGCTGAAGCAGATTATCCTTACCCAGAAGGCCCTGCTGAAGAAATACAATCTGGAGCATATGCCGCAGGTTCTGGCTGTGTACAAGGAGGTCGAGAAGTATTGGTACGGTACGGCGGAAGCAGAAGGGCTGAAGGATTGGGAGGTGCTGCAGGATGTGACGATTCTGCTCTCGGATGACAATTTCGGCAATCTCCGCAAAATCCCGGAAAAACATGAGCAGCAGCGGGAGGCCGGCTGGGGAATTTACTACCATTTTGACTACCACGGAGGCCCGCATTCCTACGAGTGGGTGAATGTGACTCCGCTGGAGAAGGTCTGGGAGCAGATGACCATGGCGTTCGATTACGGCATCCGCGATATTTGGGTGGTAAATGCCGGCGACTTGAAGCCGATGGAGCTGCCGCTATCCTACTTCATGGATTTAGCCTATGACTTTGAAGCCTGGGGAACCGGAGCGATTAACCAGACAGAGGAGTACACCCGGCGTTGGGTGGAGCAACAGTTTGGATCAGACCTTACACCTGGGACGGTTGACGAAATTGCGCAGGTGTTAGCGGATTACACCCGGATGAACGGGCGGCGCAAGCTGGAAATTATCAGAGCGGGCACCTTCAGCCTGCTGCATCATCAAGAGGCGCAAAGAGTGCTGGAACAAGCGCTCAGCCCGGAGCAGGCGGCGGCCAGGTATGAGTCTGAGCTCCCAGCGGCGCTCAAGGATGCCTATTACCAGCTGGTCTATTATCCGGCAGTGGCCTCGGCGAATGTGGTCAAGATGCAAATCTACGCCGGACTGAACAGGCTGCATGCCGGACGCGGCAGTGTACTTGCCAATACCTATGCCGATCTGGTACTGGAGTCTATTGAGCGGGATAAGCAGCTGGAGCAGCACTACAATACCGGCATCTCGGACGGCAAATGGCAGGGCATGATGAGCTCCCCGCATGTCGGCTATGTGAACTGGAACGCGGACGGCTGGAGTTATCCGGAGGTCAGCAGAGTGACCCCTGCCAAGGAAGCCATCATGATTGTTGGTGTAGAGGGAACGGAGCAGGGTTACACAGCAGGGACAGCGGGTCTCACTCCGTTTACGAATCTTCAGCAGGAGACTTATGAGATTACGGTCAGCAGCGGCGGAGCCGGGTTCGAATATAAGGCAGTCAGAAGTGCGGAATGGATCAGGCTGGACCGGACCCAAGGCTGGGTGGATACTGGAGCGGCGATCCGGGTTTCAGTAGATTGGGAGAAGGTGCAGGGGGCGGCTTCAGGCCATATTACCCTTTCAGGTGCCGGTACAATCGTAACCGTTCAAGTAGAAGTGGAGTGGACTGACATTACTAATGTGCCGCCGATGACCTTCATCGAGACGCAAAATACCGTTTCTATCGAAGCGGAGCATACTCTAAACCGCGTGGCGAAATCCGGAGCCGAGTGGAAGACTATTAACAACTACGGACGGACCTTGTCTTCGGTCAAAATGTTCCCCGCCGGCAGCTCCTTTGATCAGCCGGAGGAAGCGCCTTGTCTGGAGTACCGGCTGCTCGTCCATCAGGACGGGGAATACAGCCTGACCGCCTATATTGCGCCGACTAACCAGTTGTCTCCAGTCCGCGGCCTGAAGTATGCCGCCGGATTCGACGGAGAACCGCCGGTCACCGCAGATGCGCTGCCTCCGGGTTATGAAGGCGGCAACCATGACAATGAGCCGTGGTGCCGTGCGGTGATGGACAATATTCATATGCAGGTTACCCGTCATGTTCTGGCCAAGGGGCAGCATACGCTGCGCTTTTACGGACTGGATGCCGGACTTGTCCTGCAGAAGCTGGTATTGTCTGCCGGACCGCTGCCGTATTCCTATCTGGGGCCGGTGGAGAGCTATCACAGCTGACTTCCGGCGGGTTGCCGGGACCGCCGCCATCGTCAAGCAGATGGCGGCGGAAACCCGCAACACTATGCGCACTACCCTTACTCCCCGTCACTCCACGTTACTCTCCATTACTCCGCGTTACTCCCCGTAACTCCCCGTAACTCCCCATAACTCTCCATTACTCCGCGTCACTCCCCACAACTCCCCATAACTCCTCATCACTCTCCGTCCCTCCGCATCCTCCACGTTACTCCGTATTGCTGCGGAACTGATTCGGAGTAATCCCCTTATACTTTTTGAACACCTGATAGAAATATTTCGTATCATTATACCCGGACTGCAGAGCGATGTCCTCGATCCGCATTCCGGGATCTTTGAATAGCAGGCAGGCATGCTCTATGCGTATCTTATGCAGGTAATCGGTGAAGCTGATTTTGAGCTGCTGCTTGAACAGCAGGCTTAAATAGCCGGGTGTAATATAGATTTCCCGGGCGACAATCTCGCGGTTGATATCCTTCATGTAATTTTGCCCGATATAGAGCTTGGCTGCTTCCAGCAATTTGTTGCTGTTCTTCTTGGAGGTCAAATGCTCACTGACCAGAAGGGCAGTCTCAAGCAGAGACTGAAAGATATGATCCAGACTGGAGCGGGACAGAACCTGGATCAGCTCGGTCAGATTTTGTCCGAACACCTTGTTCACGTTGACGTTATTCTCAATGCATAATTTATACAGGGCGAAGAACAGGGCGAAGCTCGACTTGATCACCTGGTCCCTGGATACCGTTTCGGGCTGCAGGGCCACGTTGAACAGGGTAAGCTTCCCGGTAATTTCTTCGGGGGAGCCGTTCCGGACAGCCTTAAGCACCTCCTGCTCCTCATGCAAAGGGTAGGAGGATTGGGAGGCTTCATCATCAAATTCCCCGCTGAACTCCACGATTTTGCCGGTGCCTGTGTAGTTTCTCGTATTCAGCGCCTGGGATGCCTCCAGAAAAGAACGCCGTAAATGCTGAAGATTCTTATCTATACTTCCGATTCCGGCAGAGACCGTGAACCGGAGATAACTCAGGATATTATCCTGAATGATCCGGATATATCCGCTTAATTCCTCATGATCCAGCAGCTCATCCGTATTAAGGATCAGGACAATATCATCCTGATGTTCAAAGGCGATACATACTATTGTCTCCGGAAGGGATTCCTCGCAAATATTCTTCAGTCCGTATTTCAGCAGCTCCGTATCCTCATGCAGATATTTCTGGTGCAGCTGCCGGAAATTATCAATCCGCAGCAGAATCACGCCATACAGCAGATAAGGAAATATTAGATTGTTCATCTTCAGGTTGGCCAGCAGCTGCGGATATGCAGGACTCTCGGTGAGAACCAGCTGGCTTAAGGTCTTCTCCTTCAGCAGGGGCAGACTCTCCCGGAAGCCCTGCCGCAGATGCTCCAGCGATTTGATCTCCAGCTTCTCCGATTGAATCTGCTCGGTGATGTCCAGTATTGTATTAAGAATCTCCTGTCTCCGGCTTGGTTTCAGCAGATAGTTGCTGGCTCCGACTCTAATGGCTTGTTGGGCATAGGCGAAATCATCATACCCGCTCATAATCACCGATTTGATATGGGGATACTTCCCGGAGACAATGGAGATTAACTCCAGACCGTCCATTTGCGGCATCCGGATATCCGTCAGCATGATGTCGACAGGGTGGATACTCAGAATATCCAGCGCTTCCTGGCCGTCTCTAGCCTCGGCAACAATAGTAATTCCGTGCGCCTGCCAGTCGATTAAGGTCCTGATCCCGACACGGGCCCGTTCTTCATCGTCCACGATAATCATATTAAACAAGTGATAATCCCTCCGGTCCTCTGCGCTTCTTGTTATATTCTTAAACTATAAGAATTTATATGCTTTGCATGATAACTTATCCTTCTATTTTTGGAGAAACGGATGCCGCCTCTTTCAGAGGACGGCGAAGCCGTTTCTTCTTATATTCAGCCTAAATATCATTCAAGATAGCCGGAATTATGATCTCCACGCGTGTACCCTCTCCCGGAACGCTGGTGTAATGCAGTGTGAAATCCCCTTTATAGAAATGCTTCAGTCTGGCTTGTACATTCTGCACTGCATAACCTCCGGTATCCCGGGCCGTATAGATATCCGATTCATCCGGCAGGGTGAGAATCTTCTGCAGGGTCTCGCTGCTCATGCCGCCCCCGTTATCTTCAATCACGAACATCAGTTGATCTCCGGTCCGTTGTCCGCTGATACTCACACAGCCGCCGCCGCGTTTACGTTCAATCCCATGAATCAGCGCGTTCTCAATAAAAGGCTGCAGGCTGAGCTTCAGAATGACATAGGGGTGCAGCTCATCAGGGATATCGATCACGAAATCCAGAGAGTCTTTAAATCTCATTTTCTGCAGGGACAGATAGAGCTCGATAAGCTCCTTTTCCTTGGCTACGCTGGTGAAGCTCTTGCCCTGGTTAAGACTTAATCTGAACAATCTGGAGAGGTTGATCACCATCTCACTGATCTTGTCCTGGCCCGCAGCTTCGGCTTCCCAGAAAATCGTATCCAGCATGTTGTACAGAAAATGGGGGTTGATCTGGGACTGCAGCGCCTTGAGCTCCGCTTCCTGCTCTTTAAGCTTGAGCAGATAAGCATCGTCCACCAGCGCCTTAATATTGGCGACCATGTTGTTGTACCCCCGGCTTAACTGGCCGATCTCATCCCAATATTTAATGTTAACCTTCTCTTCGAACTGACCGTTCTGGAAGCGGCGCATCGACAGCAGAAGGGTCTTGATCGGTGCAGTCAGGAATGAGGAGAAAAACATCAGCAGGGGTATACTAAGGAGTAAACTGGCCAGAATCATGATCAGCACAGCCGACTTTATCGAGTTAAGCTCCTCGGTCAACGAACTGAGCGGCACACTGTACAGTGTAATCCAGCCATTGGCATTGATATTATAGTTCAGCAGCGTATCTCCGCCTTGCAGGTTCACGATGGTATAACCGGACAGAATGCCGGCTTCAGCCTGCTTCATCACGAAGTCTACTGCCTTCTTGTCATACGTTTCTTTACCTGCGGCCAGGAGCTGCTTACCGCTCTCATTCAGAATAAGAATGCCGTGGTCCTGATCATAGAGATCTGTCAGATAGGTTCTGCGGATCGTCTCCAGATTAATGCCGACAAATACAAAGCCGATTCTGTTTCCGTTTACAATATCGCGGATAATCCGGGTCATGCCGAGCTTGTCATTGCGGTTGCTCTGAATGAAGACATTATTCTCTTCCGTCAGCGGGAACCAGTAGGAGGCGCCGTTCAGGGCAACGGATTCCTTATAAATATTGTGCGGAGTGATCTTGTCCAGGCTGTAGGCCCCGCTGCTGTCATCGGTGGCAACCTGAAACATGGGTGCAGACAGGCTGCCGTACAGCGCCAGATAATCGAAATTACCGGTCACAAGCATCTGGTTCATCATGGACGCGGTTGGTCCGTTATAGAACTGATCCTCGATCTCGACAGAGTCGGGGGTATTGCTTCTTAACGTCTCCTGTACAACGGAAGCCAGGCTGAATACCGTAACCCAGTCGGCAATCGTCTTCTGCATCCTGGAGAGATTGCTGTCAATCTGCTTAAGCACGCTCTGATTGGAGTTGCTTACTTTGTTAATGATCTGTTTTTTTGAGATGGTATACGAATATCCGCCTATAGCAAAAGTTACTGCGGTGATCAGAAGGAAGATAAGAATTGTTATCTTATATCGCAGATTCATATTTAAATAGAAACGCAGCACGGGATCACTAACCTTTTTGTTTTTTAAAAGATAAGAATTTATATGCTTCGCGCATTAAATATTCCTTATCTTTCTCGCTGAAACGGTACCGCCCTTAAAAAGGACGGCGAAGCCGTTTCCACTTATCTTATGCGTATTGCTGCATTTAAACAAGGGTGCCGGAAGAGGAGTCGACAATTTTAAACTTTACTCTCTTTTTCTCTACTGACCCCGGATCAGGTTCTCTGTTACGATGTGGTCACAACAAAGAAGGCGAGCACAATCAACAACAACTAGGGGGAGATTAAATGGTTATGAATACAAAAGCTACACGGAATCTACTGCTGATTACAGCGCTGGCAGCTGTCTCGGTACTCAGTGCATGCGGAGGCAACGATCAGAATGAGAGTGCAGGCAGTACAAACGGCAACGCAGCCGATCCCGCCGCTGAACAAGTCACACTGCGCGTGTTCTCCAACCTTCCGGACCGTAAATCGGGCCAGGGCCTGGCCGAGCAAATGGTGATCGACAACTATACCAAAGAGAACCCTAATGTGAAAATTGAACTCGAAACGCTGGCCGAAGAGCCTTTTAAGAACAAATTGAAAGCCTATATGGCCTCAAATGAAGCGCTGGACATCACTATGGTGCACGGGGGAGCGGAGCTTAATACACTGGTTCAGGCTGGTTATGTGAAAGAGCTGGACCCGGCCGGGTACGAAGGGGAGACCTACAACTTCCTCCCGGGCGTATATAAGTCTTTCACCTTCAACGACAAATTGTATGGTCTGCCCCGGAACAGCGACTATGAGGTTATCTACTATAACCAAAAAATATTTGCAGACAATGGCGTAAATGTACCCGCTACCTACGCGGAGCTGCTGGATGCAGCTAAACAATTCCGCGATAAAGGCATTGAGCCAATGTCGGTGAACGGTAAAGACCTGTGGAGCTTCGCGGCATTCTTCCAGGACCTGGTCATTCGGGTGAGCGGAGATCAGAGTCTGATGCTGGATGCGGTGGAGCAGAAGAAGAACTTCACAACCGACGAGAGCTTCATCACGGCGGCCAAGCTGCTGGGTGAGGCAAGAGATGCCAAGCTGTTCCAGGAATCATTCATGACCGCAGACTACGGCGCATCCCAGAATTTATTCACTCAGGGAAAAGCGGCAATGTGGTACATGGGCTCCTGGGAGGCGGGAATGGCTACGAATGAAAGTCTGTCCGAAGACTTCCGCAATAATGTGGCTGTGCTGAAATTCCCGGTAGTGGATGGCGGCAAAGGCAAGGATACAGATCTTCTGGCCTGGAACGGCGGCGGCTATTCACTGGTCAGCAGCTCGAAGCATCCGGAAGAAGCCAAGAAATTCTTCGACTATCTGATGAGAGCAGATCAATGGGCCAAAACCGTCTGGGATACCGGCGCGGCTGTTCCTGCACAGAAGTATGAGCTGACCGGCACGGAGAGCGGGCTGCAGAAACAGCTGACAGATGTTCTTACCGGAGCAACCACTACTGCAGGTTCACTGGGTCTTGATTACGGAACTCCGAAGTTCAAAGATGACGGCCAGAATGCGTTCGGCAAGTTCTTCGCCGGCGGATCGACACCTGAAGAGCTGCTCGCAGACCTGCAGAAAGCAGCGGAATCCCAATAACAAATATAGAGAGTGAAAGGGGACGGGGCAGGAATCTTCTTGCCCTTCTCCAATCTTAAGGATGGAGTGAGACTTCCATGCAAAAAGTATTCAACAATAAAATGGCCATCTTCCTGTTCGTCTTTCCGGGAATTCTCTTATTCTCCCTTACCTTTCTGGTCCCGATTGTACTCAGCGGATATTATTCGTTCCGGGATACCCTGGCACCAGGCACACCATCTGCATTCATAGGGTTCGCTAACTATACGGAGCTGCTGTTTCACGATACCCGTTTCTGGCTGGCGCTGAGAAATGCCGTCCTGCTGGGTCTGGGCTTCATCTTCATTCAGCATCCGATTGCCATCTTCTTTGCCATTATGCTGGACCGCCTGGGCGGGAAAGCGGAGAAGTGGTTCAGAACGATCTTTTTCATTCCATGCGTGATTTCAGTAGTGGTTATCTCCAAAATGTGGCTGTCGCTGCTCGACCCTACCTTCGGTGCATTCAACAAACTGCTGGATACACTGGGCCTTGGGTTCCTGAAGCATGCCTGGCTGGGGGACAGCAGTACGGCACTTGTTACGATGCTGTTCATTCTAATCTGGGCCGGATTCGGCTGGGGGCTGCTGTTCTATTATGCCGGCCTCAAAGGAATCCCGGATGAAATGTATGAAGCCGCTTCCCTCGATGGAGCTTCGGGCTTCAAGCTGCACCTGCGGATCACCGTTCCGCTGCTGTCACCGGTCATTACGGTGCAGATCACACTGGCTATGATTACCGCCTTGAAGCAGATGGAAACCGTGTTCCTGACCACCAACGGCGGTCCCGGCGATTCCACCCAATTCCTGGCTGTGTATCTCTATAACAAAGCATTCTCGGCCAGCCAGTACGGCTATGCCAATGCCATTTCGATTCTCTTCATCGTTGTCTGCCTGCTGGCCACCTATCTCAGCAACAAACTTACCCGCAGTGATGCTACGGAATTCTAAGGAGGATACACCATGACCAAAAGCACTAAAACCATACTATGGGTGTTCTTCCTTGTTGTCGCCCTGGTTCAACTGTTCCCGTTAATCTGGCTGTTGGATTTCTCATTCCTCAGCAGCAATGAATTCTATTCTTCCAGCATCCTGAAATGGCCAAGCGCACCCCAGTGGCAGAATTATATCAATGCCTGGGTAGACGGCAAATTCCTGCGCTATTTCATTAATAGTGCGTTCATTACTACGGTTACCATCCTCCTGACCGTTGTGCTATCCTTGACGTTAGGGTATGCGTTTACACGGATGGACTGGAAGTTCCGTTCGGTATTTTTCACCATCATCCTGCTCGGGATTATGATTCCGATCCATGCCACCCTGCTGCCCAACTTCGCGATCTTCAAAGCGCTGGGCTTGACCGATTCCTATCTGGGGCTGATTCTACCCTACACTGCGGTGTCCGTGCCCATGGGGACGTTCATCCTGACCGGGTTCCTGCGGAGTATCCCCAAAGCGCTGGAAGAGTCGGCGATTGTGGACGGGGCGAATATTTACCGGATTGTGTTCCAGATCATCGCACCGCTTACCGCACCTGCTCTGGTAACAGTAGTCGTAACGACTTTCCTGAACTGCTGGAATGAGTTCATTATGGCTTCGACCTTCCTCAGCAAGGATGCACTGAAAACGCTGCCTTTCTCGGTCATGAATTTCGCCGGCCAGTATTCCTCTGATTATGGCTCACAGTTTGCCGTCATGGTGCTGACCTCCATCCCTGCGATTGTCATCTATGCGATCTTTAATGAGCAGATTACGAAGGGCGTTACTGCCGGTGCTGTAAAAGGTTAATATCACCCTGCGTATGCTTCCGAAGCGAGTTTTGTACGAAGCAAATTAGGAAGGTTATGCTATCAAAACTTAAGCATATGCTTTCGAAGCGAGTTTTGTACGAAGCAATCACAGGGAAGTAGATACTCACAAAGCTTTTAGGAGGACAACAATGGATCACTTGCTATACGGTGTTGCTTATTACGACGAATACATGCCTTATGACCGTCTGGATGAAGACATCCGGATGATGCAGGAAGCGGGAATCAATACCGTGCGTATTGCCGAGTCCACCTGGAGCACCCATGAACCCCAGAACGGCGTATTTAATTTCAGTCCGGTGACAAGAGTGCTGGATGCGATGCATGCTGCCGGAATTCATGTCATTGTGGGCACGCCGACTTACGCCATTCCTGCGTGGATGGTCAAAGAGCATCCGGATGTGCTGGCTGTAACTGCCAAGGGGGAAGGCCGGTATGGCGCGCGTCAGATTATGGACATTACCCATCCCGTGTATCTGTTCTACGCCGAACGGATCATCCGCAAGCTGATGGCCGTGGTCCACAAGCATCCGGCAGTTATCGGTTATCAGATTGATAATGAAACGAAGCATTATGAGACCGCCGGAGCGAATGTCCAGCTTAAGTTCGTCAAATACATGAGAGAAACCTATGGAACCCTTGAGGCAATCAACCATCAGTTTGGCCTGGATTACTGGAGCAACCGGATCGACAGCTGGGAGGACTTCCCGTCGATGGTTGGCACGATTAACGGCAGTCTGGGTGCGGAATTTGCCAGGTTCCAGCGCGGGCTGGTGAATGAATTTCTGGCGTGGCAGATTGGAATTGTCGGGGAGTATAAGCAGCCGGGGCAGTTCACGACACATAATTTTGATTTTGAATGGAGAGGGCATTCGTTTGGGGTGCAGCCATCAGTGGATCACTTTGCCGCAGCCGCTCCGTTCGACATTGCCGGTGTAGATATCTATCATCCGTCGCAGGACAACCTTACCGGTACGGAGATTTCGTTCGGGGGAGATATGACCCGTTCGCTGAAGCAGGACAACTACTTTGTCCTTGAGACACAGGCGCAGGCTTTTCCTGAGTGGACGCCTTATCCAGGGCAGCTGCGTTTGCAAGCCTTCAGTCATATAGGCTCGGGTGCCTCCATGGTTGCCTACTGGCATTGGCATTCAATTCATAATTCGTTCGAGACCTACTGGAAAGGGCTGCTTAGTCACGACTTCCTGCCTAATCCGGTGTATAAGGAAGCCCGGACGATTGGTGCTGACTTCAAGCGGCTGAGTGATCGGCTGATTGGGCTCAAGAAGACCAGCAAAGTGGCTGTTATGGTCAGCAACGAAGCAATGTCGGCGATCGAGTGGTTCAAGCTGCCCGGCGGCGTGATTTACAACGATGTGGTCCGCTGGATGTATGACGAATTGTACAAGATGAATATCGCCTGCGATTTCATCCAGCCGTCCTGCACACGTTTGAGCGACTATGAGCTGATAGTCGTGCCTGCCCTGTACGCCGTCTCTGACGAGGCGCTGCAGCGGCTGAATGAGTATGTGCGCAGTGGTGGTCATGCCGTCTATTCCTTCAAAAGCGGATTCACCGATGAGCAGGTGAAGGTGCGGCATACGGCGCAGCCGGGCGTAATTCATGAGGCCTGCGGAGTGGCTTACAGCCATTTTGCCACGCCTAATGCCTCTGCCGGACTTACCGGCAAGCTGTTCCCGGAGGGAACGGAAGCAGGCGTTCATACCGTCAGAACATGGATGGAAATGCTTGTTCCAGATTCAGCGGAAGTGCTTGCCAGCTACAATCATCCCCAGTGGGGCGAATATGCGGCTGTCACCAGAAACTCTTTCGGTGACGGTACGGCCACCTATATCGGATGTATGACGGAGCCTGCCGCGCTGGCGGTAATCCTGCGGGATACGCTCCAGGTAGCCGGATTATGGGGCGAAGACCAGCAGCTGTCGTTCCCGTTAATCGTGAAATCCGGTGTGAACCGGCATGGCAGTACCATCCGCTACTACTACAATTATTCGGCGGAGTCCGTGACATTCCAGTATCCGCATGGCGCGGGGCAAGAGCTTCTATCCGGGAATCCCGTAGCGCATGCTGAGGAGCTGAAGCTGGAGGCTTGGGGCGTATTTATTATTAGTGAAGGTTAATAAATTGCTTTAACTATGAGGAGTAAGTAACGATCCTCCCCATAGGGAGATAGGATGAGGAGGCAGCAATATGGACGTTAAAGATATAGTCTGGGTATCGAGTACAGAGAGTGAGCCTTGGGTGTCCCGAAGCGTGGAAAGTGCAGCAGCAGAAGGCGCGGCGGATCTGGCGTTCACCGGAGAAATCCATCAGAACATTGAAGGGTTCGGCGGCTGCTTCAACGAGCTTGGGTTCGAGGCGCTGAACCTGCTGGCTGAAGAAGACAGAAGCGCGGTGCTGCACTCGCTTTTCCATCCCGAAGGGGATCATAAGTTCAGCATTTGCCGGCTGCCGATCGGGGCGAGTGACTATGCGCTTGAATGGTACAGCCTGAATGAAACCGACGGCGATTACGCCATGGAGCATTTCTCCATCGAACGGGACCGCAAGTACCTGATTCCGTACATCCGGGAGGCGCTGAAGCTGAATCCGGAGCTGAAATTATTCGCCTCGCCCTGGAGTCCGCCCACCTGGATGAAGTTCCCCCGGGCTTATAATTACGGCACGCTGCGCTGGGAGAAGGAGATTCTGGAGGCGTATGCTTTATACTTTGTGAAGTTTGTACAGGCGTATGCCGGGGAAGGCATCACCATCCATCAGGTTCATGTGCAGAACGAAGTGGTTGCGGATCAGAAATTCCCCTCCTGCGTATGGACGGGCGAGCAATTGCGTGAATTCATCCGTGACTATCTGGGACCGGCTTTTGAACAGCATGGACTGGATACGGAGATTTGGCTGGGTACGATTAATGCGCCGGAGCCCTGGGATGAATGGATGAAGCAGAAGGACAGCGGATTCGATGCTTATGCGCACACGGTGTTAAGCGATCCTGAAGCATACAAATATGTGCAAGGCGTTGGCTATCAGTGGGCGGGCAAATATGGCATTCAGCGCACCGTGCAGGCTTATCCTGAACTGCGCTACATGCAGACGGAGAATGAGTGCGGGGATGGAGAGAACACCTGGTTTTATGCTAAATATGTGTTTAACCTGTATCAGCATTACTTCACCAATGGCGTGAACGCCTATATCTACTGGAACATGGTGCTTCAGCCGAAGGGGCGCAGTACCTGGGGATGGGAGCAGAACTCCATGATTACTGTAGATCCGGATGAACCGAAGGCCGTGCATAATCCCGAGTTCTACGTCATGAAGCATTTCGCTCATTTCATTGGTCCCGGCTCCCGCAGAATCGGACTGAAGGGCAGATGGACAGGCAATGCACTGGCATTCGGAACGCCGGAAGGCAGACGGGTGCTGGTGATCGCGAATCCGTTCAAGGAAGCAAGAACGATTCTTTTGGCTAACGATGAGACGCATTATAAGCTGATGCTGGATGCGGAATCTTTTAATACATTATTCTGTAAAATAGACTAACATGACTCCATCCGCCGTCATTTCAAAGCAGCTGACGGCGGATACCCCTTCATGCTTTTGAACACATTGCTGAAGTACGCCACATTATGATACCCGCAGTGCTCCGCCACCTCAGACACATTGAACCCGCCCGCAGACAGAATCATCTCGGCATTATTGACCCTGACCCTGTTCAGGAATTCTTTGCAGGTGGAGCCGGTATTCTGTTTGAACAGCTTACCCAGGTAGACGGGATTCAGTCCGATCCACTCCGCCAGAGCTTTAATCGTAACCTCCTCCGCATAGTGATCCATGATATAAGCCATGACTTTATGGATTCTCGGATCAAGCAGCGGCGTTTCCTGATGATGGGTAATATTAAGAAGGCGGTAGACAATCAGCTGGAAGATGGCCCGGGCCTTCATTCTATAAAAAGGCTGGCCGCCCATCCAGTTATGCGAGAACTCCCTGATATCATCGAGGATCTCCTTGGTCATCCGGTGCTTGGTTACGGTCTCAAACGGCAGGTGTACATGATTATCCGCCCCCGTCCAGAAGAAGTTGAACGCAAAGGAATGCATGGGTGCCTCGGCAAAGGTATGGGCCTCCCGGACACTGCCGGAAGGGACATAGAGCATATCCCCGGCTTCTACAGTGAATTTCTCCCCGTTAATGAAGTAATCCGCTTTGCCTTCCACAATGAACGACAGATCATGGAAATCTATGGTGCTGCTGATAATCTCCCAGTCGGCAAAGGATCTGCGGTCCACAAACAGAAAGACATCCGGCACAAGGTGCTCGTATTTGTGGATGTCCATGACGATCCTCCTTCCTTGCAGCTGAAGCGCTGATAAACACCAACCTATCTTATCATCTTTATAAGCTGAACTTAAGAGTGATGTAAGCAGGATGCTTAAGATCACAAAACTCCAAATGGTATCGGGTACAATATGCTGGTGCGGTGTATCAAGGGGAATGATAGATAAGAGATTATCAATTGTAGGCTCCGCAATTTCCTGCTATACTTTTTGCATGTTATTGGATAGGGGGTTACACTGATGGCAACGAATTGCTCATTAGCTAGGAAGTCCTCATGCAGAGCCTGATCTGGGGCGATACTTTGCGTGGGGTGCGGCAGGAAGATCTTGATCGCCCAAACTGATTTTATCGTTTCTAATTAGCAGGCTCTGCACCTTATTGGATTGACCAATATGAATAAGGGGCTGAAGAGCTGTGACTACAACATTTATTAGAAACCATCAATATAATTATATTAAGAAACAATCGGATTTCGTGCTCAAAACACTGCGGTCTGTAGCAGATCGCCGTGTCCTGGAGACCGTAAGGTACAGTGCTGAGGTGAATGTGACGGAGGCATTTTCTTCGCTGACTACCGAGCAGGAGCAGATGCTGAAGCCTATCTCCACCCTGGAGAAAGCCGAGGATTTCCAGCAGTATATCAGCGGCTTCGAGCCTTATCTGGAGCCATTTCCGCCGATTACACTGAAGCAGATTCAGAAGCTGTTTCCCAAGAATAAGAAGATGAAGCTACCTGATCTTGCATCGTTTGATTTCCGTTATGTAACGTATCTGGCCTGGGCAGACATTGCCACGAATAAGCTGTTCATTGTCTATCCGTACGAAGGACAATTCATCGGTGTAGAGGGCAGAATAATACCGACCCACAAGAAAGGCTATTGCCTGTTCTGCAACCGCCAGCAGGAGCTTGCCTTCCTGACGGTCAAGACCAAGCCTGAACTTGCTTCAGCAGATAACATAGCTTCGGTGGGGCAATACGTCTGCATAGATAATCATGGATGTAATCAGAGTATCACCAATATAAGCTCGCTGGAGAGGTTCGTGCTCTCGGTGCAGAAATAGCATGATATAGCTGCAAAGGGACTGCCCATAGGAATACGGGTCAGTCCCTTTGTCTTAGTCCATGCCTCCAGCACTTGCATGGCTTACTTAGATGGCTGCTTTGCACTAAACCACTTACCCGTTTCATCGTCAGCGCAATCGGCTAAGTGATAGACACCATCGACATTTGTGATACTGCTGCACAGAGTATTTGCCTGCAATTTATCTCCATTTTCATCCTCGCTGTTGTCATAGGTATAACTGATTTTTTTCTGATCCCGTTTATATTCAAGCGTGTGGAAGATAGGATCTCCTTCATCTGTATATTTTGCGATTTTAACAGTGGCATCCTGACCATTGTTGTAATTTTCCACGAATTGTTCGAAATACGTATAGTTAATAATCTCACCTTGAACATATACAACATAACCTTTCTTTGCAGCCGCTTCATAATGCATTGAATTTGAGCAAGCTACTATAATTAACGACATCAGCAACATATATATACATACTCTTAACATCTTCATTCTGTAGCCCTCCATTAAACCGTTTAACAAAAAGACGATAGAACGTCAAAGAATGTTTCTGACGTTCTACCGTAAAATTGTACTAATTTATCCTATTCCAAATTCAAATCTGTTAGTGCTCTGACTTCTTTTAGTTCCTCTTGATCTACGGCAGCAGGAATCAATGAACCATTAGCTTCATCAATTTCAAATTTCCCTTGATAGGCACCTGTAACTACATATGTTCCTTGTGCTTCGGGGATGGGTCCTTCATATTTCTCCAAATAAACTATAGCTTTATCTCCAATTTTCAAAACACTTGAATCCTCGAACACATATTCCGTATTGTTGTAATTACCACCAGTTTCCAGAATATTCACTGTGTCAATGGAACCGCCTTTATAATGTTCATTTACATTGGCATTTGATACGGTAAATATTACACCCTCATATTCAAAAGATTTAGAATCATTCACCTCAACTTCATAAATAGCATCTGAACCATAAGTGAGTTTAGACACTGTATTGAAATTTTCGGCCAGGTCTCCATGATATTCTACAACCTCTTTTGGGGAAGCTGTAGAAGTTACTTTATCCGTTACATTATCTGTTTTATTGTAACTCGACTCTGCGTTAGTAAGCGTTTTGTTATCGTTAACAACCATTACAACTCCCAATAATAATACAACTGTAATTATTGAATAAAAATATTTGTTTCTGAATTTTCTCATAATAACCTCCATTAATATAGGGACTGAACCCCTTGAATATCGTCAAGCTGTGGAGTTACAACTACTCTTCCATCTTCGAATGTGCACATTAAAGTCCAGGTGTTTGTAGTATGACCTAATCCAAAGACATGTCCTAATTCATGTCCAAAGACTCCTTCTCGTGTCACTGCACTCATACTACCCATGTAATATCTGTTTGCTCTTACCTCATCTAAATAGTCGTAACTGCTAAAATTGACATGATGATGAGACGTCTCAGCATTCCAGCCTGTATTACCGTAATCATTATCTGAGAACTGTATTTCATTATAGGTGGGTGCAACAGCGGTATATGAGGCTCCCACGGCACCAGCCCAGTCGTTCATTGCTGCTGCAGCTGGACCACTATAATTAGCCGATAATATCGAATAATACGTAAAGTTCATATCCGGAAACGGGTTTGCATTAGCAGAATAGGTATAAGCAAAAGTGCTGGATGGTAATACTGCAAAAAATATGAGAAGGGTACACACTATTGGAGCTATTTTTTTCATATTCTATTTCTCCTTTTATTATGTGGTAGCTTAAGAAAACTAACAGCGCTGTAAATCAAGTATATCATCCTAAAATAATATATATATGATATTATTTTCCTATTAATTTCGAAAATTTCCAATCTTTTATAACAATAAAATGAAAATTTAGTATTTTATTGTCTAAAAATGTTTCTTTATCTCTGGAAAGGTAGCATCATTGATGGTACAAGTTACTATACCTGCTATGTCTCCTCAAGGAGTTACGCCCCGGCCTGCTCCACCTCTGCATGAATTCCTTGCTGCTCATCAGCATTACTGCTGATTAAGCCTCTCCGCCCGATCAGAGTTACCGCCAGAATAGCCGCTCCGGAGGCCAGCAGAATAATGGACCCTGGAATCCAGTCAAGCAGCACTCCATAGAGCAGCATGCCCAGCGGAGCGATGGAACCGGCGATACCTTCAACCAGCCCGAATACCCGCCCGCGATACTCTTCTTCTATACTCTGCTGTAAGTACACTTGAATCGGAATATTGATGATCATAATGACGACACCGACCAGAATCAATAGCGGCAGGAAGAAAAAGAAGGTAACGGCAGCGGTGAAATGAAGCAGCAGCGGAAGCGCCATCGCAAGGAACAGCAGCCCCAGTGCGCCTAGACCTCCGATAATTGTATTTACCGGATTGTTGCTCTGGCGGAGAACGGTGAGGAGCAGGGACATCAGCAGCATGCCCGCTGCCAGCATGGCTTCAAGTATACCGTATTGCTTCGAAGACAGCCCCAGGGTCTGTACGGCCACAAAGGGCAGCACAATATTCAGCGCGACTACAAAGAAATTAATCCAGAACACGATAATTAGGAGGGAGCGGATAACGGGACGGCGGATTACATAGGAGAAGCCTTCTTTCAGATTCGTACGGACCTCAGCAGCAACGTTGCCCAGGCGTTCGCGAAAGGGCGGATTCCCGGTTTCGGCAGGCCCATCTGTAAGCCTAGCTTCAGATAAGGCTTCCGGAGCAGGTTTAAACTTCAGCATGCAGCCCATCACGGTCGAGATGGTAAGCCCTGCCGCGTTCAGCAGCATGAATTCTTCAAGCGGGAGGAAGGCGTAGAGCATACCGGCGAGAATGGGAGCCAGCAGGTGGCCGACAGAACTGGCAATTTGATTCAGGGACCCGGTACGTTGGATGGAATCACGGTCAACGAGCATCATCATGGAAGAGGAGGCGGAGATACTGTAGAAGGTAGCGCAGATTGACAGAAGGATCAGTGAGATATAAATCGGTAAGAGGGACATACCCTCAATGGAGACGGCGGCAAAGGAAAGCAGCATAATTAAGACACTTGCAGCATCTGAGCCGATCAGCAGCTTGCGGCGGTTCACCATATCGGCCACCACGCCGGCGAAGGGCGACAGAATAATACTGGGCAGCATACCGCACAGCAACGTAACCGCAAAGCTGCTTCCTGAACCGGTGAGCTGCAGAATATACAGGCCGACAACAAAGGTGTACATACTCGAGCCGAGAACAGAAGCGAATTTTCCGCTGAAGAAAAGAATGATATTGCGGTTGGATGCTGCTGACACCGGCGTTGGTTCAGACATTACAAGCACTCCCTTTTCCGAAAGTTAAATTATATTAAACTTATTGTAGAGGCTGGATCTGATTATTGCAACAAAAAGTTTAATTATATTTAACTTTTGCCATGATGCGGCTTTTTCTCGCTTGAATATTAGGCTATACTGGAAGAAAAGCAACCAAAGAAAGTTGGCACAGCAGATGACGACTAAACTGACAATCGGTGACAAAGTCAAACAAATGCGTAAAGCCAAGGGCCTTACGCAGACTGACCTGGCCGGAGAACATATGACCAAGAGCATGCTCAGCCAAATCGAGAACGGACGGGCGTTGCCTTCGATGAATACGCTGCAATTCCTTGCCGGGCGGCTGGGCACAGATGCGGGTTATTTCCTGGAGGGCGAGCACGAAGCGGAGTTGGGCCCGCTGGTCCGTAAGATCGAGCAGCAGTACAAGGCGAAGCAGTATAAGGAGATTGTCGCGGAAATCCAGCCGCTGATGAAGGACACGCTTCCGATGGCAGTGGATGCCGCACGGCTGATGGAGTTTTATGTGGGCTCCTGTTACCACACCGGAACAGAGGGCGGAGAAGAAGGTATTGAACGGGCCGTTGAAATCTATGAGCGTTTCGGTTTATTTGTAGAGCGTGCCAAGATTCAGTATTTGGCATATGCTTTAATGTTTGCCAAGAGCAGATACCAGGATGGCCTGGAGCTGATTCGCCGTGTCCGTAAGGAATATGTGAGCAATAAGGTAGGCAACGATTTTTTATTTGAAATCGATCTTTATTATGCGGAAAGTGTTACGTTGTCTGCACTGGCAGATTACTCCGGCAGCCGGGAAGCTGCCTTGGCGGCACTTAAGCTGTCGCACGAAGAAGGAGTCTACTCATTGTCTGATCATCTGTACCGTCTACTCTCCCATCTGGCCCTGCTTCACAATGATCTTGAGCAGGCAGAGGCATATTTAAGCAAGGCAAAGCTGTTCGCACAGTTCACAGAAGCTGCGGAATCACTGGAGCTGGTACACCTGGGCGAAATCAGACTGGCTCTTGCCAAGCAGAGTTACGGGGAAGTGCTGACGTTGGCGGAGAATTATCCGGCGAAAGACAGCCAGTTCATGCCTTTTGTCCATATGATGACGGGGACCGCGCTCTACCATCTGGAGAGGGATGAAGAGGCACTGGCGGACTTGTCCAAAGTAGTCTTGAACGACCAGGTCTATCATCCGCTTGACCGGGTCGACCTGCTCACTGCCTATGCATACAAAGCGAAGATATTCGCGAAGCAAGGCCTGATGGAGGAAGCCCGCTATGAGGTAGAGCTTGCCTATGATCAGGTGAAGGATTATCCGCCTTCCGAATATGCGGACTTAATTAGACAGACCTACCACGAGCTGTATAATGCCCAGTAAAAAACCAACCGTGCAGCTTCCCGCACGGTTGGTTTTGCTTGTGAACTATTGGTTGGACTTTAATTCTTTAGCAAAAAGAAGGAGTAGCGGAGGGGATTTTGGAACTGTAGGAGCGTCAGCGTCCGCCCGAAAGCTTTCCGTAGGAAAGCTCGCATCGTAAGCATAAGCAGTTACCGGATTTCCACTGCGAGTAGCGGTCTAAATCAAGAAATCTGGGAACAACAGCGGCCGGAAGTCCAAAATTCCCGCAGCAGCGACACTTTCTTTTTCTAACAAACTTAAGGTCAAGCAATAATGAACACCCTATTTGGCACTCCACAGCTCCACGCGGTCCTGCACGTATTTGGTGTAGCCTGCTTCCATTTTCTTAACGCCGGCTTTCTCGAGGTCGGCCATGTAGTCATCCCAGATTTTATCGAATTCAGCCGGTTTGGCCAGAATAGCCTGCGGGATGCGTTTCCACGTAATATCTCTCATTTTATTGCCCAGAATGGAGACTTCATCTTCACCGGGGAGGGCAATGTTCCAGGCTGCCCCGTACGCTTTCTCAGCGAACTCCTCCTCTTTAGGGAACAGATCCTTCCAGGTAGTGGCATTGTAAGCTGCCAGCGTTTCTTTCTCGACGTCGCTGTAACCGAGCACCAGCTGCTCAGGGAAGTTCTTGGTGTAATAATTGCCGGTAGAATCCTGGGCTCCGTCGCCATAGTGAACCATCATATTCCAGTAGAAGCCGATGCCGGTCTCCTTCGTGAAGGCCGTGTTATCATTGTTAATGCGGTCCTGCACTTCGGCAGGGACAACGCGTTTGCCGTTCTCTACTACATAATGTTTGCCCTCAATGCCCCAGTTGTTCAGGATCTGTCCTTCATCGGAAGCCAGGTAATCCAGGAACTTAATCGTCCGGACCGGATCAGGGTTGGTGGTCGAGATGGAGATTCCGTAGCCGCCCATGAAGCCGGTAGGCCAGAAGCTGGTTTCTTTGTATTCACTGGTCAAGGTCACAGGATAATGGCCGTAGGTTTGATCGAATTTACCGGCAGTCTTCAGAGCCTGCTGCGCGTCATTGTAGTCCCAATCCTGGTCAATCAGGCCAAGCACACGTCCAGTGGCCACTTTCGCTTTGTACTGGTCGTATTTCTGCACGAAGCTTTCTTTATCCAGCAGGCCAATGTCATTCATATGGTTCAGCCAGCGGAAATATTCTTTCTCTTCGGGACGGCGGAAGTGGTAGATCGCTTCATGCGTCTCCTGATCAATGAAATATTCCCCGTCATCGGAACCGCCGGTAGTCGCCACTGCAGGATTGGTTACGGAAATGTACATATGCCAGTCATCTGCGTTCAGCGATACGCCGATATTCTTGTTGCCGTTCTCATCGGTCGGGTGTTTCTCCAGGTAGGCCTTGATTACATTCTCATAATCCTGTACCGTCTTGATCTCCGGATATCCGGCTTCCTTCAGCACCCTGTGCTGCAGCTCAAAGCCTCCGCCGGCAACGAATTTCTTCTCATTCACAGCAGCCCAGGTAGGGATGGCATAGATGGACTGGTCTTCGTTCGTGTATTTGGCCCGGGCCAGATTGTCTCCAAGCACCCGCTTGATATTAGGCGCGTATTTGTCGATCAGTTCGGTCAGGTCAATGACAGCGCCGGCATCCACCAGCTTCCCGATATCCGCTTTGGCCGAGATGATGTCGGGATATTCCCCGCCGGCAGCAATCAGCGCGATCTTCTGCTGCGGATCGCCTACGGCGAATTCGGCATCGAGAGTGACGCCTGTTTTCTCCGTAAGGACGGTACTGACTTCATCCTTCATATTATTCCAGTTCGGATTGGGATCTTCCGCGAAGAAGGAAAGTGTCAATGGACTTAAATCTTCGGCTGCTGCCGTAGCTTCTGCTGTGGCCGCCGCATTAGTGCTATTGGTAGCTTCAGTACCGGTATTCCCAGCCGTATTCTTGCTGTTATTATTGCCCCCGCCGCAGCCGGCCAGTACACTGAGCAGCAAGGTCAAGACCATTAGCGCCACATACGGTTTCGCTGTCTTTCTTGTCATGAATAGAAACCCTCCCTTTGTCTGGTGAGAACATATTGTATACACAGGCGTCAGCCTGATGATACCGGTGAGCGGACTAGCTTTTGACCGAGCCCAGCGTCATGCCTTTGACGAAGTAGCGCTGCAGGAACGGATAAACAATCAGAATAGGTACGGTGACAACAATCGTGATTGCCATTTTGACCGATTCCGGGGAGATCTGCGCCATCACTTCGGTCATATTCCGGCCACGGAAGTTATCCGCATTGGTGGTGGTGCTCTGAATGACCTTCATCAGCTCAAACTGCAGCGTCGTCAGTGCGTCATTCGAGCCGTTATACAGGTAGGTGTCAATCCAGGCATTCCACTGGCCGACAGCCAGGAACAGGGCGATGGTTGCCAGCGCAGGTTTGGTCAGCGGCAGAATCACCCGCCAGTAGATGGTGAAGTCATTGGCCCCGTCCAGCTTGGCAGATTCCTGCAGGGCGTAAGGCAGGCCGTCGATGAAGGAGCGGATGACGAACACGTTAAACGCGCTGACCAGGCCAGGCAGGACATACACGCCGAAGGTGCCCATCATATGCAGATTCTTGATCAGAATATAGAAGGGAATCAGTCCACCGGATACGTACATCGTCAGCGCCAGAAAGGTGGAGACGAACCTGCGGCCCTGAAAGTCCGCCCGGCTTAAGGTGAAGGCCAGCATCGAGGCGCTAATCAGTCCGAGCAGGGTCCCGATAAGGGTACGCAGGACAGAGATCTTGAATCCGGTAATGAGACCGGAGAAGGCGAAGATCGTCTCATAGTTCTTGAAGGTGAACATCCGGGGGTAGACCGTAATCCCGCCCTTGATGCTATCCGTGGAGTCATTGAATGAAATCGCCAGCACATTGAGAAAAGGGTACAGTGTGGCCACAGTCACCACCGTAATCGCAATATAGACTACCAAATCGAAGATGCGGTCCGACCAGGACGCGGCGGCCAGTTTTTTGATCAGCATAAGGGCCTCCTAAATGATGCTTTCCTTGGTTATTTTTTTGAAGATACCATTGGCCGTAAACAGCAGAATCACACTGACCACCGAGTTGAAAATATTAATGGCCGTCCCGAAGGAGAACCGTCCCATACCGAGCCCGTAGTTCAGCGCATATAAATCCAGTGTCTGCGAATAGTCGCGTACCAGATTGTTGCCGAGCAGGAATTGCTTCTCGAACCCGATGCTGATGAGATGGCCGATGGAAATGATCAGCAGGATGACGATCGTCGCCCGGATGCCCGGCAGTGTAATGTTCCGCACCTGCTGCAGCCGGCTTGCCCCGTCCACTCTGGCGGCTTCATACAGCTCAGGGCCGATCCCCGATATTGCGGCGAGATAGATGATTGTGTTCCAGCCCGTTTCCTTCCAGACATCAGAGGCGGTCACGATTCCCCAGAACAGATTGCCTTTGGCCATGAACTGGACCGGTTCACTAATAATATGGAGACTCAGCAGCAGGTCATTCACTGCGCCGTTGTCGGTGGAGAGCATCTTGGTAATGATCCCGGCGGCTACCACCCAGGACACAAAGTGGGGCAGATAAGACACCGTCTGGACGAACCGTTTCAGCACCTGCAATCTGACCTCATTCAGGAGAATGGCGAACAGGATAGGAATGATGAATCCGGCCAGCAGCCCCATGAGGCTCATCGCCAGAGTGTTGCGCAGGGCATTGAAGAATTGCTCATCCTGGAAGAGCTCCCTGAAATACTGCAGGCCGACCCATTTCTGCTCAAAAAAAGATTTGCCCGGCTTGTACTTCTGGAAGGCCATCATCCATCCCCATAACGGCAGATAGCTGAAGACAAAGGCCCACAGGACAAAAGGAACCGCCATCATATAGAGATATTTCTGCTGCCGGAATTTGGCCCAGAAGCGTGAAGCGGGTTTCTTGAGCTCCGGCTTCATTGCGGGGGTAATCGCTTTCATTTATGTCCCTCCTTCGATATGGCTTTATCATAATCTTCCGGGAAACGGGGAAACACCCGAAGATTTAAGCGGGAAAACAGGGGGAAATCAGTTCTTTTCGTAAGCGCTTTCTGAAAAATCATCCTCCTGCAGTGAATCCTTCCGGCGGTAGACAGAGGGGGAGAGGCCTGTGATTTTTTTGAACTTCTCACGGAAATAATCCACATCGCTGAACCCGACTTCGCTTGCGGCCTGATGGATTTTGCAGCCCTGATCCAGCAGTTCCTTGGCTCTCCCGATGCGTACTTTGTCCAGATAACTGTTGAAGGAGCTGCCTGTACTGCTCTTGAATAGCTTGCCGAGGTACGCACTGCTGTAAGAGAACACGTCAGCCAGGGTTTCCAGCTTCAGATTCTCGTCATAATGCCGGTGAATGAGGTCCAGCATCCGCTTCATTAATACATCCATCTCATCGCGGATAATTCCGCCTGCATATTGCTCCAGCAGATCCGTGATATAGCGCTGCAATTGGGGAAGCGAGGTATGCCTGTAGATTTGCTGGATTTGCCCGTCCACCCGGCTCTGCGCCTGGCCCAGCTCCTTAAATTCCAGAGAGAGCTTATTGAAAAGTGCCGTAACCGTCCGGACGTAATAGGATTTCACAGCCATCTCCGATAAGCCTGCGGCAGTCATGATATCCCCGGCTTCCTGGATCAGGGAAGGGATTACGGTGAGGTTCCCGGTATCCATGGCAAAATACAGCCGGTCCATCACCGGTGCGAGGCTGCTCTCCGCATCCGGGAGCTTAGCCGGAAGTCCCGTCTTCATCTTCAGCGAGTCCGGACCGATCATCCCCGGCTCATCATAGAAGAAATGATCCTTCATCCGGGCCAGCGCCGATTGATGGGAGACGGAGAGCTCATCCAGGCTGTCCACCATGTCTCCGGCGGTAATAATACATTCCAGTCCCTCGGCGGCGGATGCTTCGCGGATATTCTGCACGATTAATTTGCGGACCAGCTCCTTCTGATAAGAGGGCTGCAGCAGCACGCCCAGATAAGAATCCAGCGAGAAGACAATGCCCCAGCTGTTGTTCTCGAAGCTTGCCGTCAGCCTGGCCTTGACGGCGGTGGAAGGTCCGTTATCCGCATGATCCTGGAGCAGCAGCCGGATCAGGACTACCTGATAGGAATCCCAGAGCAGGCCGGATTCCATTGCCGGGTCCATCAGTGCTGGCGCTGCTGGGTGCAGGCGGCTCTCCATCAGCAGGGACTGGACGAGCATCTCCCGGCTCCATACCTTGACGGCGGCATGATTCCTGCGGTCTATAGTCCGTGCATTCAGCACGTCAGACAGGCTGGACAGATACTGCTGCAGTTCATCTTCATCGACAGGCTTAAGCAGATAGTTATCGATGCCGTAAGACAGCGCACGCTTGGCATAGCTGAAGTCGGCATAGCCGCTCAGGATGACCATATGCATATCCGCCTCGTCATCCTCCCGCAGCTCCCGGATCAGCTCCAGTCCGTCCTTCCCGGGCATGCGTATATCGATAATCATCAGATCCGGGGAATACAGCTCAACCTTATACCGCGCTTCAATCGCGTTGGCCGCCGTATCCACCACCCGGTAGCCAAGGCTCTCCCAGTCCAGCAGCGTGACAAGCCCTTCACGGATAGACAATTCATCATCAACAATTAATACACTATACATAAGAATCACTCCTTAGGGGGATGGCGAAGCTGATCTGCGTGCCGTATCCGCTCTGACTGGCCAGGTTCAGGCCGCATTCCGGGCCATAGGTCAGCTGAAGACGCAGGTGGATATTGCGCATTCCGATATTATTGGTTTCATAATCATCCTTGTTGTCCAGCATTTGCCGGATTTCAGCGATCCGGGCAGCTGAGATCCCTATTCCGTTATCCGATACCTCAACCTTGAGCAGGGCATTCTCGACCCTGATGTCTACTCTGACCATTCCGCCGTCCATCCGGTTTTCCAGTCCGTGAATGACGCAGTTCTCTACCAGCGGCTGAATAATCAGCGGAGGTATTTGTATGGCATTCGCTGCCGGATCTACATACAGCTCATAGGCGAGCCGGTCATTATAGCGGAATTTCTGGATGATTAGGTAGCAGCTTACGGTCTCCAGCTCACTTTGCAGCGCTATTCTCCCGTTGCCTACCTCCAGATTCTTGCGCATCATCTTACCCAGCAGCCTTACCACCTGGGAGATGTCGGTCTGGCCCCGGGAATGGGCTTTCATCCGGATCGATTCCAGGGCGTTGAACAGAAAATGAGGGTTGATCTGGCTGGCCATCATCTTGAATTTAATCTCATTCTGCTTCAGCAGGGTGGCGTTCTTCTGGCGGTTCGATTCCTGCACCTCGCTCATCAGATCGTTGATATTCCTTACCATATGATTGAATTGCCTTGCCAGCTGGCCGATCTCATCCTTGCCGTCTATCACCAGCCTCGCCTCCAGATTCCCGGACGCGACCTTGGAGATATGCTTGCTTAAGTGCAGCATGCGTCCGGTGAGCAGCCGTGAGAAGTAATAGATCAGGATAATTGCCAGAATCAGAGCCGAGATAATGACCATAGACGCCAGTGAGATAATCCGGTTGGGCTCACCCACAATGCTCTCTACCGAGAAGATGGAGATAATCCGCAGGCTGTTCAGGCTGCCCCCGGGATGCCAGTCATCGATCAGCATTTTGGAGGGCTTGCCGTCAATTCTTACATCGGCCGGCCCTTGTCCGGGAAGGGGAGACAGCGGTTTGAAGTCGATGTCCTCCAGCGTCTTGCCCAGCGTATCTGCACGGTTCGAGGCAACAATGTTGTCGTTCTCATCAACGATAATTGTCTCGAAGGTCTCCTGATCCAGAATGGAGTTGAGCCTCTCCGTATTCACATTCACAATCAGCACGCCGGTCGTCCGCTGCTTCAGGAAATCGATCTTGCGGATCAGGCTGAGATAATACTTGCCGTTACGGTTGTCGCGGATATAATTCCAGCAGACCAGCCCTTTCTGGGCAAGGGCGGTCTGATACCAGGACTCCTGCGTTACTGCGGCATCTGCCTGGAGGAACTCCCAGTTGTCCAGCACCGTCGGGTTGTCAATGTACAGCCGGATGCTCGAGATTTCTTTGTATAGCCGGACGAATTCCCGGAAGTCCGGATAGTCCCAGTAAGCCTGCACCACATCATAGACCGATTCATAACGGTGGTTGGCGGCTTCCTCCAGCCGGCTGTCATTGGACAGCCGGTAGGCGATATCGAGCGGGACATTCAGCATCTCGCCGGTTCTTTTTTTCACCCGGTCTACATTGGCTGTAATCTGCTCCAGTGCGTTGTCCAGAGCCATATTCCGCAGTTCACTCGTCAGGAACACCCCCACAATCAGCACCGGAATCAGGACCACACAGCCAAAGGATAGAAAGAGCTTGGTCCTGAGCTTCAGATTGTTCATCAGGGTGATGATACGGGTATACACGAATACAATCCCCTCCGTCAGACTATAATTGTTAACGCTTACATAAGAGTATATCTGCAAACTGTAAACCAATATATGTAATCTATTTGGTTTTTATTGTCTTCATTTATGGAATTTGAGGAAATCAGCGTTTCCCCTTACTGCAGATTCAGCCGGAGGGTGGGAACGGGAACTACGGTAACGGCCGTCAATCCCTGTGAAGCAGGTTGAAATGGTTAAAAATGAGGTTGTAATCCGCGATTTTTTTTCGCCGGATAGCATGTATTATTGTAGGTGAATTACTATAATTTTGAAATACATCGACGGGTGCAAGGCCTGGCCGGGAGGGGAGGAAGAGTCCGCAAATTCGAAGATTAATAGAGGAATTCCAGTAAAGTGGAGGAAGAGACATACTGTACATTCCGCTTTTCAAGGAGGAACCGCAATGCCGGGAAGAATGAAATCCCCATTCGTGAAAAAGACGCTGCTAAGCGCCGTATTCACCACAGCAGCCTTAAGTTTACTGTGGTTTGCCCAGCCCGCCTTTGCTTATGATCTGTCGAACAGCAATTTTCAGGTCAGTACCGGTACCAACGGCGACATTACCAGCCTGAAGCTGACCGGAGATAACTTCCCCACAAACTATGTCATGAATGCCACCAATGCCCCCAACCAGAATACGGCAGACCACCAGTGGCTCGGAGAGCTGATGTTCACTTACCGGCTGAACAATGGCGCCTGGACCAAAGCCTTAACCAATAAATCAGCCGACGGCCGCACGCAGAGCCAGACCGGCAATACGGTCAACATCATCTACCAGAATTCCGCGAATGCCGAGGGCATCCGTAATTTCCGGGTGAATGAAAGCTATTCTCTCTTAAGCGATTACTTGCTGTGGCAGATTCAAGTGACCAACACCAGCACACAGACTCTGGAGATCGGTGATTTCGGCCTGCCGCTGCCCTTCAACGAATTCTGGACCGGCGGAGGCAATGAGCAGATTTATGAATCCAGGGTAGTTACCCAATCCTTCATCGGCAATAACAGCTCCTATGTGACTGCACAGCGCCCAAGCGGCATTGGCCCTTCCCTCCTGCTGGTGCCGGATGCCACCACCGGCGCAGGCTTCGAGTATATGGATAACTGGCGCATCCAGGATCATGCGGGCAGCAAATGGGCGGGCGATCAGGGCGGCTGGGTGGAAGGTCTCTCGGTCTACTACATCCACTCTAATGTGATTAAGAGTACGGGGCGCGGCTACCTGCCGAACAGCAGCCTGACACTTGCCCCGGGAGCAAGCAAAACCTATGCCTTCAAATTCTTCAAATCAGCCAGTGAGCAGGCTACCAAGGACCGGCTGTACTCGGAAGGGCTGATTGATACCACGGTAGTACCGAGCTTAGTCGTGCCAACTAACCAGACGGCCAAATTCGACCTCCGCACGTCCAAGACTATCACTTCCGTAACTGCGCAGTATCCGTCCGAAACGACGGTGACTTCCCTGGGAACAACGGCGGGGGATCACAAGCTGTACTCCCTGCAGATGAATCATCTGGGCCCTAACAACATCACAGTCAATTATGGCAGCGGAGAAAAGACGACCCTGCAGTTCTACGCCATTGAACCGGTAGATACGGCGCTCCAGCGCCATGCCACCTTCATGGTGAACAATCAGCAGTGGAACGTGCCTGGGGATATCCGGGACAAGGCCTTCGATGACTGGATGATGCAGACCAATAGCAAACGCAATAATTTTGCCGGGTACTGGGGCTGGGGGGATGACTGGGGATATACACATGCCCAATTCCTCGCCGAGAAGAACGTCCAGAAGCCTGTAACCTCAGAAATAACCGCACTCGACCAGTATCTGGAGACCACGATCTGGACGAACCTGATGGCCGGCCATCATACCGATTACCTGGTGCCTGACTTCCTCATGGCCGCGCCGAACACTACACCGACCTACCGGGGGTACGCTTACCCGCATATCTACAATACGTATTTCAGCATGTACAAGATTTCCAGGCTGTACCCCGGCCTGATCACCTATACGCAGCCCAGCAATACTTATCTGCTGCGGGCATATAACATTATGAAAGCGCTCTATGACGGTCCTGTAGCTTACAACTGGAACACGGGCCTCATGGGAGAGGTGACTACTCCGGAGATCATCAAGGCTCTGCAGGCAGAGGGCTATACTACCCAGGCCAACGATATCATTGCCAAAATGAACACCAAATACAACAACTTTGCCAGCACAACCTATCCTTACGGCTCCGAATACAACTATGACAATACCGGCGAAGAAGCCGTGTACATGCTGGCGAAGATGAATAACAACAATACAATTAAGAGTAAAATCAACACCAAAACCCGTGCCGTCCGCGGAAAAATGCCGGTATGGTACTTCTACTCCGATCCGGTAACGATCAACGGAGAGCCATGGTGGCAATTCCAATACACCGCAGCGCTTGCCGGAACGGCAATGGATGACTGGGTGCGAAATAATTCCACTGCTCCGGAAGTAGAGCAGCGCTTAACCTATGCCGCCAAGCTCGCGAATCTGACCGCGATCAACTCGGGGCAGATCAGCTCCGATCCGGCAGATATCGGGGCCGTATCGTGGACGTATCAGGCGATGAAGGGCAACAACGGCGCACTGGGCCTTGACGGCGGACCGCTGTTCAATGGCTGGCGCGGCATGTCCGGCGAAGCAGATCTCGGCCTGTTCGGCGCGATCAAGCTGCTTAGCTCCGATGTGGCAGTAGACCCGATCTTCGGGCTGTACGGCTACGGCTGCGAGGTTACGGAGAGCGGCGGGAACTACATCGTTACACCCAAGGACGGCGTATACCAGCGCCTGAATCTGATCACGGAGAAATGGGGCATGAGCCTGGAGCGGGACAAATACACTTTGGCAACCGTCGCTAAGGCGAAGACCAGTGCCAGCTTCACGCTCAGCAATGCAACACCGGGGACCGCACATGTTACGAAGGTGGCCTTTAACGGATTTGCCCCCGGAACTTATAACGTAACGGTGAACAATGTGGCATCCGGCAGCTTCACGGCAGTGAACGGGCAGACTGCAACCGCCAGCCTGAATATCGGCACGGGGTCTTCCTATGAAGTGAAGATCCAGCAGGGAACTGCCGCCCCGGTCTCCTCCATCGTTGTCAACTACAACATGAACCAGTCCTCCGGAACAACGGTTACGGATTCCTCTTACGGCTTGAACCATGCGGTGCTGACCGGAACTTCCACCTGGGTTACCGGCCGCACAGGCGCAGGCAACGCGCTGAATCTCAGCGGAACCAGCGCTTATGCCTCACTGCCGGCAGGCGTGGTCAGCCAGCTGAACGACTTTACAATCTCCGCCTGGGTTAAGATTACGTCTAATAGTGACTGGGCGCGAATCTTTGATTTCGGCACGGGAACAACCGCTAATATGTTCCTGGCACCCCAGATTGGCGGCGGCGGGATGCGCTTTGCCATCACCACCGGCGGCAACAGCACCGAGCAGCAGCTTACAGCAACTGCACCGCTGGCCACCGGAGCATGGAAGCATGTCGTTGTGAGCCTGTCCGGCACGACAGGCCGTCTCTACCTGGACGGCGTACAGGTTGCCGTCAACACGGGCATGACACTGAAGCCTTCCAGCCTGGGCAATACCACGCAGAATTATATCGGCAGATCACAATACGGTGATCCGAATCTGAACGGCGCTGTCGATGATTTCATCATCTTTAACCGTGCCCTCAGTGCTTCGGAGATTACCGCACTCTTCGGAGGGACGATGCCTGCGCTGTCGGCTTCCGCTTCCATGGAGGAACTGGATGCGCTGCAGCCGGATTCCGGGCTTGCCCTGCCGCCGCTTGACGAAGCGGATGGACAGCAGCCGGACGGCGAAGTCACTCCGCTGCCGGATAGCAGTGCTCCTGATCCAGGTGCACCGGAGGTTCCTGTGACACCTGAAGCACCGGTAACACCTGAAGTGCCTGTAAGCTGATCTACGGAAGTCTTCCAGGAGAAATGCATATCGCAAAGAGGGAGAACCCTTGAGATAGGGGACTCCCTCTTTGGTGTTTATGAGGCGGACTGAACGGCTGTCCTGGAATGGGGCCGTCTGTGCACGCTCAGCGTTTCCGGATAAACCTGCTGCGGAAGTCCGACGGGGACAGGCCTTCCTTCTTGGAGAAGCAGGAGGAGAAATGGGAGACATGATGGAAGCCGACCTCTTCGGCAATCCGGGTCACAGACCAGGAGGTCTGCAGCAGCAGACGCTTCGATTGCTCGACCCGGTAGTTCTGGAGATAAGCCATAGGCGTCATGCCGTAAGCTTTCAGCATGCTTTTGGCCAGATAGTTGGAGTGGTAATTCAATTCCTTCTGCAGCAGCGGATTGTTGATGTCCTGGGTATAATTGCGGCGGATATAGAGCTCAATGCGTTCGGCAAGCTGGATGGCGGTAGCATCAGAGGGGGAGGCGAGGTCACGGTCCAGATGCTGGAGGAAGGACTGAAAGGAAGCCTGGCGCTTCCAGTTCCGCAGGGACTGCGGCTCATGCTCCTGCTCGAAGAACAGGTTCAGCACCTCCATTGCCTTGGCTGTAATCTTCATATGCTTGGGGATGTAAATGGAACAGACATCGGCATGATTGAGGTAGGCCTTCTGCTTATGGCTCTCAATTAAGGCACTCTGGTTGTCGAGACATTCATCCATGCTCTCACATTCCTTCCAGCTGCCAAAGGTCTGGAAATGAATCCAGATAATCTTCGTATCCCCGGTGCAGGGAGCGCTGCCGTAATGATGCCCGTCCGGACGGAGAATGAGGATCTCGCCTTCCTTCAGCTGCCACTCCTTCCCGTCCTCAACGACCGGCAGGGTTCCCTTCAGCACAACAATCAAATCGAATACCCCGATGCAGTTGCGGTCGATGTGATAATCACCAGCCGTATAAGTGGCGTGTCCGCAATCTATGAAGTAAGGAATCGGCGGGGAAATGAAATGGAGTATCGGTGAGAGCATTTGATAAGCCTCCAGTAGGTTGAAATGATGAAAAATAAGGTTGGAAATCCTCGTTTTTTCTCATGATACAACATGTATTATTATTAATAAAGCGCTTTCTTTGAAGTTGGAAAGATGAAAGGAAAGGGCTCGGCAATAATTGATGAATCCTGAGAGGAGCGTTCCATATAATGAATGAAATTACTACAGCCGCATCCGGCAAGGTTCAGATCCAAGATGTGTTCTGGTCCGAATATATCCGTCTGGTCCGCGAAGTTATGGTTCCTTATCAGTGGGAAGCGCTGAATGACCGTATTGAGGGGGCTGTTCCCAGCCATGCGATCCGCAATTTCAAGATTGCTGCCGGACGGGAGGAGGGCGGGTTCAACGGAATGGTCTTTCAGGACAGCGATGTCGGCAAATGGCTCGAAGCGGTTGCTTATCTGCTGGAGACCCGGCGGGATTCCGCGCTTGAGGACATTGCCGATGAGGTGATTGAACTCCTGATTGCCGCCCAGCGGGCTGATGGCTATCTGAACACCTACTTTCTGCTGAAGGAACCGGGGCAGGAATGGAGCAATCTGGCGGAATGCCATGAATTATATTGCGCCGGACATCTGATTGAAGCGGCAACAGCTTACTACCGGGCTACGGGGAAAAGAAAGCTGCTGGATGCGGTCAGCCGCTATGCCGATTACATAGCTTCCGTATTCGGAACCGGACCCGGCAAGCTGCACGGGTATGACGGGCATCAGGAGATCGAGCTGGCACTCGTGAAATTATTCCATGCGACAGGGAAGCGGGAGTATTTGGAGCTGGGGCGTTATTTCCTGGAGCAGCGGGGGCAGCAGCCATCTTATTTCGAAGAGGAATGGGAGCGGCGCGGCCGTACCTTGCATTTCCCGGAACTCGACATAGTGCATGATCCCCTCTACAACCAATCCCATGTTCCGGTCAGGGAGCAAGCCACTGCAGAGGGACACGCGGTCCGCCTGGTGTATATGTGTACAGCGATGGCTGATATCGCCCTGGAGACGAAGGACGCGGGACTGCTTGCCGCCTGCCGGAAGCTGTGGGATAACATCGTGAATAGAAGGATGTATATTACGGGCGGCATCGGGTCCATGGAACAAGGGGAATCCTTTACGGCCGATTATGATTTACCGCCTGATCTGGCTTATGCCGAGACCTGTGCATCTGTAGGGCTGATCTTTTTTGCCCGGCGTATGCTGGCCCTGGATCATCACCGCAAATATGCGGATGTGCTGGAGAGAGCCCTCTACAATACCGTAATCAGCGGCATGTCGCTGGATGGGACCAAGTTCTTCTATGTGAATCCGCTGGAGGTGTACCCGGATGTTCTGGGCAAGAACAAGAATTATAAGCATATACAAGCAGAGCGCCAGGGCTGGTTCACCTGCGCCTGCTGCCCGCCCAATGTCGCGCGTCTGCTGGCTTCGCTGGGAGATTACATGTATTCTGCGCAAGGGGATACCTTATACGTGGAGCTCTATATCGGCGGACAGCTGGAAACGGTGGTGAACGGGCTGCCGTTAAGGCTCGAACAGCATTCCAGTTACGTTACGGATGGCAAGGTCCGCTTTGTGGTCGATCCGGAGCAGGAGCGGGAATTCACCATAGCCCTGCGCATGCCGGAGTGGAGCAATGAGGCGATAGTATCCATACAAGGCCAGGCCCGTACATACAGCGGCGGAAGTGCTGACGGGTATATTCATCTCACCCGCAGCTGGGCGTCCGGCGACGCCATTGAGGTGTGCTTCGCGATGCCGGTGCACCGGATGAAGGGACATCCGCATATCCGCCAGATTTTCTCCAAAGTCGCCCTGCAGCGCGGTCCGTTCGTCTATTGTCTGGAGGAGGCAGATAACGGAAAGCGGCTGTACCAGCTGCGTCTGCCTGCCGGGCAAGCCTATACTCTTGCCGAAGAACCGGGATTCCCGGCGGACATTCAGACGCTGAGCGTCCCGGGGATCAGGGCACAGCCGGAGGGGGAGTGGGCAGCGGAGGGATTGTACAGCAGCGGAGCCTCCTGGACCGGCCGGGAGGTGCAGCTGAAATTCATCCCTTACTTTGCCTGGGCCAACCGCGGAGCTGGTGAAATGTCCGTCTGGGTTGAGGAGGAAGCTGGCAGATAAGTGGATATACTATTCCTGCTGCTGTAGAACAGAATTTAACGGTGTAGCTTAATAGAGTAACCAGAGTAATCAGAGTAATCAGAGTAATCAGAGGTGTCCTCCGAGCCGTTGCATGGCTGGCCGGGGCATCTCTTTGTGTATGGGTACCCCTCACACTCCCTGCGGTCCATCAGCGGCAGAACCTTTGCGGACTGAAGGGCCGTTATTTCACCAAACCAGGCCTTTTTGCAGGTTATGCGGACTCACTTATCAGAGCTCGGCTTCCCTCATTTTAAGCCCGAGAGAGCAATATAACGGCTCCTGAGTCCGCAACAGGCAGTGAAACAGGTTTTTCCTCGAAAAAAGGTCATCTGATTCCGGATAGCTCTGCGGGAGGACGCGTTCGTTTGCACTCCGCCGGCTATTCTACTCCTCATGAATATTATTTTAAATTTACAAATATGAATTTTTATTAGATAATATAACGAAACGTATCGTATCGTTTATTCATAGGCAATAACAGCGATTCAGGGGGTGAACCATTGAACACGGACATACACATAAATGTGAAGCACAAGGAAGCCCGCAGCAAACAGGGGATTCTGGAGGCGACGATTGAGATGCTCGCTGCAAACAATTATTCCTCTTTAACTATTGAGGCAGTGGCGTCACAGGCCGGAGTAGGCAAATCAACCATTTACAGATGGTGGAACAATAAAGCGCGTCTTGTACTGGATGCGTTTCTTATGACCGCGGAATCCGAGTTTGATTTTGACGCCGATAAACCGGTTCAGGATAACTTCAGGCAGCAGCTTGAAGCTTTGGCGCGTATTCTGAACAGCCCGATCGGGAAGTCCACCTTAACCATCGTTACGGAGAATGATGAGATTGCGAAAGATTTTTACAACCTATTCTTGATCACTAAGCGAAATACAGCCAAACAAGCGCTTCAGGCAGCCATCGATAAAGGTGAAGTGAAGTCGGCGCTTAACCTGGATGTCGTCCTGGATCTGCTCTATGGTCCCATTTACTTTCAGATTCTGATCTATAAAAAAATCCCGGATGAGGATTACATCAACGATCTGCTGATCCATGTGATGAATGGAATCGCTGCTGCTACGGCAAATTAAACAAACTATTAAAACCGGGGGAGCTTTACTTCATGAATCAGACGATAAGCAAGCAGAGCGGCAATTCAAGCTACTCTTTAATGACGGTCATATTATTCTGGTGCGGATTGGTCATCTTAACCAGCATGTATATCACAATTCCTTTGGCCGATGTATTTACGCAGGCCTTTCAGATCAGCCCGGGTGAGGCCGCCTGGATCGGAAGCTCGTTCTCACTCTGTTATGCGCTGGGCTGTCTGCTCTATGGACCGTTCTCAGACAGATACGGACGTAAAATATTCCTGGCGGCAAGTATTATCGGGTTAACTTTAGTCACCGTTGCGATCGGATTTGTGGATAGCTTCTACGGGCTTATTGTCCTCAGAGGGGTTCAGGGGCTTATTGCCGCTGCATTCGCGCCGATTTCACTCGTGTATGCCGGGGAAATGTTTCCTCCCCATAAAAGACTCACAGCTCTCGGATTTATAAGCTCCGGGCTGCTGATGGCAGGCATTGTAGGCCAGGTGTTCAGCGGGCTGGTTAACGAATATTGGGGCTGGCACGAAATTTTCTTCATTCTCGGAGGGGTGTACGGGATTACGGCAGTCATTGTCATTCGCTTTCTCCCGAAGGATGAATTGCACCGCCCGAAAGAAAATGTGCTGCTAAAGTTCAAGCAGATGGCCGGGCTGCTCAAACAAACACAGCTGCTGCTGGCTTTCGCCATAACCTTTGTGCTGTTGTTAGCCTTGGTCGGGATGTATACCGTATTAGGAAGTTATTTAAGCTCAGCCAAGTTTGGACTCTCCGCACAGGCAATCCTTTCGATTCGTGCAGCGGGCATCGCCGGAATGCTGTTGTCACCCTTCTCGGGAAGAATTGCCGGGCGGCTGGGGATGGTTGCCGTTCTGCGGGGCGGATTAGCTTTAGCTTCAGCAGGGCTGCTTGCTTTAGCCTTAAACCCGGGCCTGCCGGTTATTGTCCTGATGAGTGTTGTTTTTGTGGCGGGGATTGCCCTGGTAACACCCGTGGTTATTTCCATCGTCAGCCAGCTGGGCGGGAGTGCGCGCGGATCGGCAATTTCATTTAACGCTTTTATTTTGTTCTTAGGCGCCAGCACGGGACCCTTGTTAGCCCTGAAATTATTAAAGACGGAGAACTACCCGCTTTCCTTCGGGATTTTGGGGTCAATTATATTCCTGGGATTCCTGGTTTCTCTTCTATTAAAACTGCCATCCAGAAGGCCTGTCACAAGTGAACAGGTGTCTGCTGTACCGGCAGAATAACAGTTACTGTGCGAAGGCATGCGATGATTCCATCGTATGCCTTTTTAAGTTGATATTCTTGAACTAGCCGCTATCCGTTGACAATTTATAAAAAAGTAAGCTATTATCTATTTAAATGTCAGTAAGCACTGACAGTCATTAATGAAAGTAGAAACGAGGCGAATGAATGTAATGGACGATAACGTTCAATCAAAGGATAGTATGCGGACCAATCATGGTATGCCATTAATGCGTATTCTTGTTTTCACACTGATCATCTCCGTGATGAATGGAACGATGTTCAATGTGGTTCTTCCGGTGATCAGCAGACAGTTTCAGCTTTCGCCATCGCAGGTGAGCTGGATCGTGACCGGTTATCTGATTGTATACGCCATTGGCACAGTGACCTTCGGCAAACTGACGGACAAATACAGCTTGAAGAATCTGCTGACATTCGGTCTATTGTTCCTTTCTGCCGGCTCCATAGTGGGGCTCCTGGCTACCGAGTATTGGATGATGATCGCCGCCCGTATTCTGCAGGCTGTTGGAGCATCGGTCATTCCTGCGCTGGCCATGATCATTCCCATCCGTTATTTTGCACCGGAAAAGCGCGGCCGGATGTTAGGCACCAACGTAATCGGGACTTCTCTTGGCGCTGCACTAGGCCCGATTATTGCCGGCTTCGTGTCCACTGCCTGGAACTGGCAGGTGCTGTTTGTGATTCCTCTATTGTCGCTGTTTACACTGCCGTTGTACCGCAAATATCTGGATGATGAGAAAGGCAGTGACAGCACAATCGACTTCATCGGCGGAGTTCTGTTGGCAGGAACGATTGCTGCCTTATTGCTTGCGTTGACTAACGGAGGGAAGGGGTATGCTGTGACAGGGGTTGTTATGCTGATCCTGTTCATGGTGCGTATCCGCTATGCTGCTGATCCGTTCGTCAAACCTGCTGTGTTCCGCAACAGACCGTTTACCTTCGGTTTAGCAATATACTTTGTAACGGCGGCTATAGGCTTCGGGACTCCGTTCACTACACCTCAAATGTTATCCCAGGTAAACCAGCTCTCACCAGCCGTTACGGGGATCATTATGCTGCCGTCGGCTCTTGTCACTGCATTTATGGGACGCAAAGGGGGCAAGCTGGCGGATGAGAAAGGCAATCCTTTTCTTCTATATACAGCGGCCAGCATTCTTATCTTTGGTTTCTTATGCTTGTCTTCTGTTGTGGGGATGTCACCGGTCTTTATCTCGGTCTTTCTTATCTTCAGTGTGCTCGGTCAATCTTTGATGCAGATTGCTTTGACGAACACCGTTTCACGGACGCTGCCGAAGGAGCAGATCGGAATTGGGATGGGCCTCTTGTCCATGTTTAATTTCATTGCCGGGGCGGTCTCTGCCGCTGTCTTCGGGAAGATCCTTGATATGGGCACAACTGCTATTCATCTGAACCCGTTCCCGCACAATAGCACTGCCTTCGTATACAGCAATATTTTCCTGGCGCTCGCGTTATTGGTTGCTGTAATGGTCTTGCTCTTCTTCCTTCAATTCGGGCGCAGTGCTAAAATACAAAGCGGAGGTGGATTAAGTGAGCGAAGACAGCAGTATAAGCAACAGTGACAAATTGCTGCTCGCAGCAATCGATTTAATTGCAAGCAAGGGGTATAAAGGGGTAACTACCCAGGAAATAGCTGCCGCAGCCGGATTCAGTGAGAAAACATTGTTCCGCCACTTTGGAAGTAAACAGAACCTGCTCGAAGCTGCCTTTGACCGTTTTCATTATGCTGAAGAAATGACCAGGCTGTTTGATGAGAAACTGATCTGGGATTTGCAGACAGACTTGCTGCTGATCAGCCGGACCTACCATGAAATCATGAACCGCAACCGGAAGATGATTATGATCAGCGTGAAGGAAGCGGATAATTTACCGGGGTTCAGTGAAAGAACTTTGAAGCATCCCAGACAATTTATAAGTATTTTGACGAATTATTTCACGGTGATGGCCGGCAAGGGGAAGCTGACCGATGTCAATCCGGAGATTCAGGCCTATTCCTTCATCTCGATGAATTACGGGGTTTTCGCCAACAATCTGGATATTGGCACAATCTCACTTGATGCATTCATTAAGGAGAGTGTACAGACCTTCACCAGGGGGTTAATCCCTTAAGGAGGAGGTTTACCAGTTCACTTGAAGGAACAAACGGCGGGAATTATGGAAAAGGATCAGTTACATGAAACAGAAACATACAAAATTAATTCTTTTACGTTACAATATAAATAACCAGGGAAATATGGGAATATATATATAATTATGGAGGTGTATAATGTGGATTTTCATAGTTGTATTCACAGTGTTGGGGATTGTAGCTCTTATTAGCCCGCGAAGTTCATGGTATATGTCAAACTGGTGGAGGTTTGAAGGAGAGGTTGAACCAAGTGCTGGCTCTTTGATTTTTTATCGATTGGGAGGGTTTATCTTTCTTGTAATTGGTATTGTGTTGCTATCGAAAGTTCTCTAACGAAAGCCGATCGTATCCATTAGGAATACTTAAAAAACACGCTATTAAACCTCCACTAAAATGGAGGTAATTGGATTCAATTAAAGAGTGAAGATTCCCCCTCTTATAATTATAGCCGTACACGTGATGGTGTGATTTCTTGAAACAAGGAATTACGGTTATTTTATCGGGATTTCCTTCACTCTTTTCTTCTGCCATAAAACACTATGTCCGAGGATAAGTTCTCCCCTAAACGCTCATGTCATCTCCCAATAGGGCGCTCGTCGCAGTGGATTGGAACCTCATTCAGTGAAATTATTCAAAACAGATATAAAAAAAGGCCCACTAGTAATTTCTAGTTGACCTAATACAAAGGGGGTTAATTTGGAATTTTCTAAGAGTGATTAGTTACCAACATCAACTGTATCATATACCGTATAGCCCAATGGTACATTTTTTACAAGGGCTGTCACGGAAGTTTGAGCTACAAATTTACCTTTGGTCGCATCAATATCCCATTGTCCACTAACGCTCGTTTGACCGGCTGCAGGCCATGCTGGTGAATGATATGCTTGAGTACTGTTCATATAGTCATACCATAACGAAACGCCATCAGAAGGCCAGTTGTAAGCGATATTATAACGTAGGTTACTCACTCTAAAGTATTGTTGCGTTGTATGTGTAGAGAAAACCCATCCTTCCGACATTCCGCTAGATAGTAAGAAAGGAATGCTAGTCCCGCTTGCTAAAACATGAAGATCACTCGCTAGAAGACGAGAGTCGCTAAAAGACTTCTTTGCTGGCAATGTATGAATACTCTGTACGGATGATTCTAGAATTTCGCTGTTTTCGATTTGTGCTTGTTGTATTGTTTGTTCCAGTTCCGCTTGGCTCACACTTTTAGAAATAACAAAACCAAAACTTTCTTCAACTGTTTGATTAATTGGTGATATTTTTGTATTTGAAATTACACCTGTAACAGAACCATTAGATTCGAGAAGGTTAAAAGAAACACCATCTGCAGTTTCAGTTGTAGCATATTTCCTTCCATTTTCATCCTTCCCGAAGCTTACAGCATCAATATCGTATTCTTTACCGTTTAGCTCGAAGCTTACAGATAACTTTTCTTTCTCTTGGATGAGTGCAATCTTAGATAAGCTTCCAACCTCACTTAAATCAACTTTACTGTAGGCAACCCCTTCATAAACTGATTGTTCTGAAGCAGCAGATGCGTTTGGACCAAAAGATAAAATCGTTACCATTAAAACGCCAGAAACAAATGATTTTAACCTCATGAAAACTCCTCCTAATTTCTTAAAATATATTAATGGAAAATAATTCATTTTACTTATATATTGAATCATATATTCCAATATATAGCAATGATTAATTAGTATATTTTAACAAAATTTCAGAGGCTGAAGAATATCTGGGCGAAGAAATGAAATACAACTATGATAAAACGATTACGGCTGGCGCGACAATCAGATAACGCAGATCTTGCTTTGTTCGGGGCAATCAAGCTACTCAGTTAAAGGTTATAAGTGGATGACAGCACCGCACATGTTAGCGGAATTGCTCCTAATGAACAGCTAGGCGTTAAATCTGCAGGAAACGTTGCGTTTTTTACAGGTGGGGAAGGAAAGAGCCGTGATTGGTGCCAGCATTAAACGAATATAACTAAAATTCTGCAACCCTGACTGAAATTTGCTGCCTTATGAATTCAAACATGATGAAATATAATTGAGAGAACGGAAGCTGTTGAAGAAAAGGGGCGGGAGATGGCCAGGGTTAGGAGCACAGCAGAGCAGCTTAAGAGGTGGTTTGCGGATCTATCCATCCAAATCAAGCTGATTGGGGCTTATATCGTGATTATTCTGGTTCCGGTTATTGTGATTTCCAACTATTTGTTTACCGGGTTCTATCAGAATACGATCCAAGACATCATCAAGGAGAATCGTTACCAGACCGATAATGAGAAACAAGAGATTATGAGCAAGATTGGAGTCATGGAGCAGTCAATCGGATTACTGGTTTCGGATCGGCAGCTGAGGGAGTATGTAACCGTTGAATCGGAGCCCGGGTTGAACGATATCAAGCGGTTTCAGGAATACTCCTTCACCTATTTACAAACCGTGTTGTTCAATAATTCGGATATCGCAAATATTCACTTTTTCGTGAACAATCCATGGATTAGTGAGCTCTGGCCAATCATTTATCATGAAGAAAGGATTAAGGACAAGTCATTTTATACTAAAATGATGAATCAAACCAGAAACGATCTATGGGAGATTCAATCTGAAGATGCACTATTACAGGACAGCAACGATGCTGTGAACCCAAGCTCAAGCTCTATAGTCTCCTTGATGGCGGGAGTTAATCAAATGAACAGCCAGAATCTTATCCAGCATCTTGGAATCGTCAAAGTCGATATGCCCATCGGGAATTTCTTCAAAAAGGCTTATAACAACAGCAGTGACCGTGATTCCCGGTTCTACATACTTGATCAGCAGGGCAATCTGCATGCCAACAGCACAGACCCGCTACCGGGATTGGATGAAGCTGATATTCAGCAGGCCGTCGCTAAGTACAAGCAAGCAGGCAAGTCATCATTGCTGCTCTCCCACAAAGGGGAGGATTTCATATACCTTGTTGAACATATCGATAAAATAAATGCAGAGCTTATCAATGTGATTTCATTACACACTACATATTCGAAGATAGATCAAACCCGAAACACCGTCATTGTGGTCATTCTAATCCTGCTGATACTTCTGGCCATTACAACCTTCTTCATGCAGTCCATCATACTGAACAAACTGAATATTCTGCGGGATTCCATGAAGCAAGTGCGCAGTGGTGACTTTGGCGTAGATATTGATGTCACAGGCGGCGATGAGATCGGAGAGCTGGCCCACCATTTCCGGCAGATGCTGAACACGATCAATGGAATGATCGCCGATGCGGTGAAGCGCAGCGCAGCCACGAAAGAAGCCGAGCTCCAGGCGTTGCACAATCAGATTGATGCCCATTTTTTATACAACACTCTGGAAAATTTGAAGATGCTTGCAGAGGTTGAGGGACAATATACGGTATCGGATGCGCTCACTTCCCTGGGCAGCATGATGCGTTACAATCTCCGATGGTCAGGTGACCGGGTGCAGTTGAGAGATGAAATGGGGCATATTCAGCATTACATAGCAATTATGAGCATCCGTTATGATGAGAAGCTGAAACTGGAGATTGAGGTGGAGGACAGATTTTGGGATCACGAGATATTGAAGATGTCGCTGCAGCCTATTGTGGAGAATGCCTTGAAGCACGGGGTTTATTCCGCTCTGATGAAAAGTGACGGCCTGATTGTGGCTATCCATGCTTTCGAAGACGGGGGGTTCTTCTATATTGAGGTGACTGACAACGGTATCGGAATTGCAGAGGATAAGCTGCAGGAGCTGAATCGTAAGCTGATTATGAGTGAAGAGGAATTCAATGCATTGCCCCCGGAGACGGCGGAAATAACGGAGCTGAATAAGGGCAGCGGCATCGGGCTGCGAAATGTGAATCAGCGGATTCAGATGGTGTACGGTAATGAACATGGACTCCGGATAGAGAGCAAGCGGGGAAGCTATACCCAAGTGACCGTTAAGCTGCCTTTATTAACATCAGATAGAGGAGGAACGCAGATTATATGAGAAAGCTCCTGATTGTGGATGATGAAAAGAATATCCGCCGCGGGCTTCAGGCCATGATTGAGCGGGAATATACAGATGTATATGACATTCACTTGGCTTGCGATGCTTTTGAGGCGCTGGATATACTGAAAGCTGTGCATATAGACCTTCTGATTACAGATATTCGTATGCCGGAGATGGATGGGATCGGATTAATAAAATCGATTCAAGACTTCCATCTGAAGCCTGTAATTGTAATAGTCAGCGGCTATGATGATTTCTCTTATGCCAAAGCGGCTATCCGCTATGAAGTGAAGGAATATCTGCTCAAACCGGTGATCCGCGAGGAATTGGCTGCTGCAATTAAGCGCGCTGAAGAGGAGCTTGGACGAAGAGAAGAATTGATAGATGCACTGTCCGCGTCCTCTGAGCAGCGGGAGGAGTACATGGAGAGCCAGCTGAATTACTACGCGGGCTATCCATCAGCGGAGCCGGAAGAGGTTAGAGAGCGGCTGACCCAGCTGGAGCTGGACTGGATGGATCACGGTTTTCATGCAGTGATGATTAATTACGCCGGGGATTTGCAGGCACTAGGGTCGATGACCTTTAAGGCGCAGTTTCAAGCGTTAATAGAACAGCTTCAGCCTTCATTTCATTTTCGCTTTGTACGTTTTTTTGACCGGAATACGCAGGCTGTTATCCTGACGGAAGGGATGCATGCTGCCCGGATAGTAACCGGACTGCTGACGCAGGCAGATTCTCACCTGAACATCGCCGTAAGCGGGCTGAATTATGGGATGGAGAAGCTGTACTCTGCTTATGAGGAGGCGGTTGTTTCTTTGAAGCATACTTTCATGCTGCCCGCACCCGGTATCGTAACATTCGAAGAGGTTTGCCTTAAGGATAACGGCTATCAGGTGCCGGCAGATACAATCAAAAGGGTTGCGAATATGCTGGGTTCAGGGCGGGAGAAGGAGATGCTGGGCCTGCTGCATGAGATATTAGACGCTGCGGATATTAGCCCGAAGAATATCGGGTATCTTGAGGAAATCAGCAGAGCCTTGAACGAAATTGTATTTGATCAAATCAAGCAATCTTATGGTAAAGAAGAATCATCAGAAATACTCCAACAGTACAGCAAGGTTAGCGATTTATATCAGTTCAGCTGTTTCCAAGACTATTACCGTGAAGTAGAGAGCTTGCTCCTGCTGCTGGATGGCAACCTCCAAACCTTGAAATCCGTGCAGATCGATAATAAAGAAATGAAGAAGGCGATCCAGTACATTCATGAGAACTATGCGCAGAATATTAATATGACCATTATTTCTAATCTAGTGTCCTATAACTATTCTTATTTCAGCCAGGCCTTCCGGGATTACACGGGAGAGAACTTTGTAACCTACTTGAAGAAGTACCGGATCGGTAAGGCCAAGCAGCTGCTCCAAACCACAGATGATATGATTTACGAGATCGCCAAGAAATCCGGGTTCGAGAACACCAAGAACTTCAACCGCGTATTTAAAGAAAGTGAAGGCGTGAGTCCGGTAGAATACCGTAATCAGCAAAAAGTACTGTCTGCGTCAATAGATCAATAGCCGAAGTGTTTACCATCCCCATATTGATAAGGAAGCAGGGATGATATTGTCTTCCAGGAAGCTTATCTTTAACGGAGATGAAGTCCAGCGCCTGCAGACCAGAGTAGGCCAGGTAAGCCAGGACACCAACCGGCTGTATTTGCAGCTGAAGGGCCAGTCCAGCGGCTGGGGCGGGATTCCCCTGGGAGACCACCTCGTGAAGGCCCAGGTCATGATCAATGAATTAACCGTAGAAGCGGAGAAATTGGAGGATATTATCCGAACTGCCCTGAAAGGAGTCGCAGGACTCCAGGAGGAGAATAAACGGCAGGCCGACAAGCTTACGCAGCAGTTTAGTCTTCTCGCGGGTGTATTCGGAAGCTTTGGGACACAAGGTCCTGCCGGGCGGATTTCCATTCCTGCCATTGTGCAGAAGAGTGTAGCGTATCTGATCACGTCTGTTACCGTCCTGCTGGGAAAGGATGAGCTGAATAACGATCCGGCAGTGCAGAAGCTGCGAAATATCATCCAAACGTCCGGGCTTTTGACCGTAGAGGGTATTGCGGCCCTAAGCAAGCTGAAGGATATCTTCGCGGCGCGGGATGGGATCGCGAAGGCGCAGATGGCCTTCAAGGTCTATGAAGCGTTCGGGAACAAGACGCAGATGGAGGCCGTCCACGTGCAGGCCGAAGAAGCACGCCGGAAGCTGGCTTCGCTGGGTGTAGGCAAGATCCAATATGAAGCAGGGAAGGATCTAAGCGGCTATTTCAAGCAGCCGGCTGTCAAGGCCTGTGATTATGATCCGTCGATCACGGCGGAGAGTGTACCGCTCATACATAACGAAGAATATCTCCTGCTGCTGCGGATGGCGATGGAGAAGAGTGCCGCTGGGAACTATGCGCGAAGCCAGTTGGAAGTGAAGCGGCTGCAGATTGAGGCGGCTGAACGTCAGTTGGCACTGGATAGCAATACGGGGGCCAAGAAATACAACTTTGAGGAGTACAGCAAAACACTTATAGGAAACACATGGGTACTCAGTAAAAATGGCATAACAGATCAGGAGGCGGCACAAGCATCCATAGCGTATCAGGAAGCCGTCAGGAATGGAGAAATCAAATCTAATCTGGATAATGTGCCCGTTGATATCATGCAGGAGCAGATTCTGGCAGCGAAAGACGGGACCAACTACTGGACCGGTGCGAAATTATCGAAGCTGCAGGCCTATGGTATAATCATTAGCAGTGTAGTCGCCAGTTTTCAAGGGATTGAAGGAATGCGCGGCAATGTAAAGATAAAGAGAAGCCTTCCGCTGAACCCCGGTGCGGGTGAAATATCTGCGTCTAGGGTGAAGAAGCTAAATGTTCCTTTATCTGAGGGGACGGGTGTAGGTTTTGGTTCGGTATCTAAAAAACTAGTTCAAATAATTCAAAACAGATATCCAAATGAAATTCAGCAAGGAAAGAATTTTGAATATGTTTTGGAGAATGGTCAAATTAAGATTCGAGATGGAATTAAAGAAGTTGACTTCATCATTGATGAAAATGGCAACTTAAAGGTTGGACGAGGACATTCTTATTTAGCTAATGGAGCTGATGTTCAAGCTGCTGGAAAACTAAAAGTCGATGCTGATGGAAATGTTAGAAAAATAACAAATGAATCAGGACACTATACCCCAACAGCTGAGCAAGTCAAAAACTATGAGCAAATATTTAATAGTGCTGGAATAAAGACGGAAAATGCATGGTTAGAAATATATCAATTAGAACTAACGAACAATGGTTATGTAGATTTAGGAAAATTAAAGAAAATACAATCAACTAAATTGAAATAAAGGAGTAAGTATTTTGATAAAAGTTACTCAAATGAATGAAGAAATTTTTTCAACAAATTTATCTAAAGCAGTTGATAAGATAAAAGAACTAAGGGGAATTTCAAGCAATATAGTTAAATTTGTTATAGAGCCTATGGAGGAGCATGGGAAAATGTTAGATGGTGGCGACGAAATGATGAAACGTCTTGTGTTATCTAAAGAGAATATTGGTGGTAAAAAACTATTATTAGAAGATGTTGTTGGGGTTTTAGGAGGGCTTTTTCCGAAAGCTCCTATATGGATTAATATATCTTTTATGGAGATAGAAGAGGATACCGCCATATTCAAATTGGAAACTAGTTTACGTTTTAGAAAACCAACATTATTAAGGAATGCTGAAACAGGTCATGCACCCTTTAACGTCATTGTGTAAGGTTTTTAATGATTTTTGTTTAATGGCTCAACTGGTCCATACAATACCCGTATAAAGACACATCAAATGGTTTAACTTCAAATCCTAAAAACGCTATTCCATTACAATGAACAGGTCCACTATGGTCAGATAACACCATGGTTGATCTGTTTTTTTGTGTGGGAACAGAAGAGGAATCCTACATCTTTGGATAACTCTAAATGATATGGAAAATAAAGCCGATAATAAAAAGGCAACTTATATATCAAGTAATAAATTACATATGAAATATTGCTTTGCGGACGAAGCGTGAATGATCAATAAGATAGAAATGAGGAGCGGATATTATGAAAAAAAGACCTTTATTTTATTTATCCACAGCAGTTCTGGCAGTTAGTATATTTGCGGGTGTAGGCAACGCCGTACAAGCTGAGGCACCTGCAGCTGCATCATTTACGGATACGACAGGACATTGGGCAGAGGCTAGTATTCTGGCTGCGGTGCAGAAGGGCTATGTGTCAGGCTATCCTGAAGGAACATTTCAGCCGGAGAAAACGGTGAGCCGCTCCGAATTTATAGCTATGCTGGTTCGTTCCCTGGGGCAAGCCTCAGATACGAGTGTAACCTCCCCGTGGTATACCCCTTATGTTAAGGCAGCGACGGAATCAGGCTACTATGTAACCGGGGATTTCAGCTCAGATGATTGGAATGCGCCTCTAAGCAGACAGGAGTTAGCCAGAATTGCAGTGCATGTCATCGGGAAAACGGCAAAGGATAATACGGAATATATGTATATGGCGACCTCGAACGGGGTGTTATCGGGAACGGGAAACGGGGCACTGAATATAACAGGAACAACGACTAGGGCCCAAACCGTGACGGTTATTGAACGAATCTCACATATCTTACAAGGAGAAACACTTCCCGTGGATACATTGGCTGTGGCCAATGCGCAAGAAGCTATGAACGCTCCGAAAGACCCGTGGGGAAGAGCGGTCCGTACAACGAATCTCCCCAAAAATGCAAAGGATTTCCCATACATACTGGAAGAGTACCCGAATGAAATGTACGAGTTGGAGCTTCCCTTCAAGGGAATAACAGAGCCGGCATTTAAGATCAGCACGCCAGCAGAATTATATAAAACGGATACTCTTATTCAGAATAAGAAGGAAATGGAGAAATGGAAGGAAAATGCTGAGGCGTATTACAAGCTCCTCCTAAATGTAGATTACCGGACAATTAACGGGAAGTGGGCTACGGACTTATATAGTCATAAGAATCAGTGGAGTCGGCTTGAAGAGGTTACGGCTTATGTAGCTTGGGTGAAAAAGAATAAAATTGTGACAGAGGGTTCACTTGTGGTTGAGCCTTCTATGGTATTTCATTCAAGAATTGGTGGCTATTTTATGCGTTCGCAATTCTCTTTTAGAATCAAGGAATATAACGAATATAAAGATATTTTTGATGATGATCGTTTTAATACTCATCAAAAGTTCGATAATCTCAAGTCTCTCGGTAAATTTCAAAAGGGCCAGTGGTACTACGGATATACTAATACTGAACTTAGCACAAATGTGCAAGATGGCATTCAAAGAGTAAGCTCTGATATTTCTCTATTTAAGTTAAGCACTATTATTCACAAAAAAAACTAAGGCGATAAATATATGAATATACCCAAGAGATTTTGCTCGAAAATCTTAATTCTCCTAATATTCTTTTCACTACTGATAAGTATATTCCCGAGTCAAATCTTTGCCAGTAATATGATTATTAATAGTGATGGCTCATTTGCCTTCGATACAACCTCCACAGCGGCGACGACAGGGATCAAATTCCGCACGGTAGGGTTTACAGTTCATCGGACAGAAATGTGTACTAGTACTCAATGTGACCCGCAATCAGGAACTCATGGTGAGATACGGATTCAGCAAGTAGGTCCTGATGTACCCGTCGGAAATGGACAAGTTCAAACTTTTTTTGAAGTTCCAGAAGAAATGGTATCTCAAGCGCTAGTGGAAGCCGGACTTGAAGATATTTCATATGGAGGAACCATTTTTCTATCCGCTATTTTCCATGTTCTGCACTATAGCAACAATGTACTTATCTCAGAAAGTGGAGATTTTGTTGACCTTCAGCATATAAAAGGTGCGGAATCTTGGGCAAACCTTGATGATTTTAGACAATATTATGATCGTAACGTCACGTACGCTCCTAAGTTTCCTGTTACCTTAATGCTCAAAAAAAGCACGGGACAATTAATTTCTCAATCTGCTGTGGTGAATCCGGATGATCCATCACACAACTGGAAACCTGGTCAGACCATCACGGTTCCTCTCCAAGCAACACTTACTGGTGCAGATGGTAAAACATACAGATTAATTAAATCATACTTACAGTCTAAACATCATTTAAGCGATATGAACCATATTGTAACGGGTGTTATAGCCGAGCGTAACTTCACGACTTATCTCGGGGGAACCAACGTCATAGCCGTTTATGAAGAAGATGGGGGAACTCCTCCAACAGACCCGGCACCACAATGCAGCGTGGTAATTAATCCTCCGTCAAGAGGAACAGTCCTATCAAATGCTGTACTTGACCCTGCAGCGTCAGGTGTTATTCGTGCAGATCATAGGGACGCCGAGCAGTTTGATGTTACGCAGGGAATACCAACCACAGAGAGCCTGTATGCGAATGTACTTGCCAACAATTATCTTCATCAATATCAGTTTGTGAATATGACCGGAACCGTCACTTATACAATTCAGGTGCAGAAAACGTATAACTTGACTTGGACTATACCCGCCACTGCGGGTGTGCCTCCTGCAGCTGGAACCCCAGCCCAGCCGAAGGAACGCCCGGAAACCGTAACCAAGGATATAACCGTAACGAGGCCCTATTCTTATTGGCAAATCGACAATTTGGAGATCTACAAGCTTTCCAAATCGACGTTATCCAATTACGCGCTGCCGGGCGGTTCCGTACAATTGAATCCTGCCGGATATACAGAGCCTTCGCTTTCATCTGAATATAGTACGGACGTAGATGATCACGTAAGGCCATTTGCCTGCGAACCCATTAAATTGGATCCGGAAACGGTTTCCGGAACTACAACGGAGCCTCAAGTTCCTAACCAGACTGCCGCTTTCCAAAGTGAAGCAGAATCGAGTGTGGGCAAGAATACAGTGAATAATGATTCTGTCGTTTTTAATGAGATGACCATAATGGATCAAACAGAGGTACCGGAGTCAGCGCCTGCCCCATCCGCCTTACCCGTGCCAACTCAGATCGATCGGAATGTTCTATATGGCACGAATTATTGGATAGGGTCAACACTGCAGAACCGGGCGAATACATTAAGCTCCGGGTCCATCTATTACAACCTGATCCCTGGAAATGTGAACGGTGGCTCCGATAAAAGTTTTGCAATAAACGGTATTAATTCTATAACAGTTCATACTCCTGTGGTCAATTACTCTGTTATTCCGGATGACAACCGGCCATATGATCAGCGGATGTTCCCGGACTTGACAAGGACGGTGCTGATCCTGGACCGGCCGTTTACCGTTCATTTTACGGAGAGCGGGCAACATCTTAATATTCCGGGTTATGGCAGCAGAGATTACATGAAATATACCCTGAATAAAAGGATACAGTTTCCGTTTGGTGTGTTTGAAGGCAGCCAGTACTATCCTGAAGGCACCTGGATTAATATCCCTGTCGGAACACCAGAAAAGACTTTTACAATGCCGACTTGGGTGAATGAAGGCAATTATACCGTTCATACGCAATCGTGGGCCATTAACGGCACACCTGCAGATCCAACCGGTCTCTGTGAACTGAACAGGAACGGAGATCTCAATAATTATTGCGCCTCAAATAGCTTTGATGTAGGTGTGGTAGGACGCCTGTTTGATTTTCGCATATGGGATATCGGGGACTTCAGGTTTGAGAAAGTGTTCCGTACCGCGATGGGAAGCACCGATCACAGCCCGGCCATGTACTACACAGGGGGGAACGATGAGAACGGAAACCCAACAGCCTTATATGGACACAAGCAATGGTTCCTGCCGATCCGCAAGGGCTCCCATCCGGCCGAGCAAAAGACGGTTCCGCATAACGGGTATTCGTTCTTATTTGATTTCCGGACTATAGGGAATTTGTGGGAGCCGGGTGAGGGGATACGGATTGAACCTACGTTTTGGTTTGTTCCAAAGACTGGGGGTTCACCCGCTCCTGTGGATCTGTACTATGATATCTCTGGAACTGCGAATAAAATGATAGGCGTTGGTTCACCCAAGGATACTCTGAGTTATAAGCGTACCTATCGTCTGGCAGACAGCATGCGAAATATTCCAACCGGCGAGCTGTCTACAGCGGCCAGTTATGAATACAACTATATTCTGTCGGATGCAGAGCGGGCAGAGACTTCATGGACCAAGTTCTATAGGCTATACCTGAAGCGTAAAACGACAATAGGGAACGGGTACAACCTGGAGATACTCCCTTTTAAATCCAGAACTTTAGTAGGTCCCACGGTAATCCCGGCCTCTGTGAATCCGGTTACGGCGGTACGGAGTGTACAGCATTGGTATGGAGAATATCATTTGCCGATTGCTCCTTACATTCTCCCTAAGGGCACTAGTATTGTTTCACTCGCCAATCACTATGGAGGAGCCTTGGACGGGCATGAGCCGGAGTTTTTAAGAGGGGGATATATCCTCGTGAAATTCGAAATTTATACGATAAAAAATGGCGATGCCAATACACGCATTCTCGGATATAAGGCACCGATTGCTAATATGTGGGCCATTGAAGGTCAAATGGCGGGGGATACCGATGAATTGGGGCAGATGTTTTCATTTTCCTCAGGGGATATCATAATGTTCGAATCAGACTATTCTGTACGGAATGATTATCAGGGACAGAGCAAATAAAGAGCAAATAAAATGTGGGGATAAGCGGGAGGGTGGACATGGCGTCAACGAAGCTTATATTTAACGAGAATGAAGTTCAGCGTCTGCAGACCAGAATAGGCCAGGTAAGCCAGGACACCAACCGGCTATATCTGCAGCTGAAGGGCCAGTCCAGCGGCTGGGACGGGATTCCCCTGGGAGACCACCTCGTGAAGGCCCAGGTCCTGATCAATGAATTAACCGTAGAAGCCGAGAAATTGGAGGATATCATCCGGGTAGCCCTGAAGGGGGTCACAGGACTGCAAGAGGAGAATAAACGGCAGGCCGACAAGCTTACGCAGCAGTTTAGTCTTCTCGCAGGTGCATTCGGAAGCTTTGGGACGTCAAATACTGCTGGGCGGGTTTCCATTCCAGCCTTTGTGCAGAAGAGTGTATCGCATCTGATCACTTCGGTTACCGTCCTGCTGGGAAAGGATGAGCTGAATAACGATCCGGCAGTGCAGAAGCTGCGGAATAACATCCAAACCTCCGGGCTTTTGACTGTAGAGAGTATTGCGGCCCTAAGCAAGCTGAAGGATATCTTCGCGGCGCGGGATGGGATCGCGAAGGCGCAGATGGCCTTCAAGGTCTACGAAGCGTTCGGGAACAAGACGCAGATGGAAGCCGTCCACTCGGAGGCCGAGGAAGCACGCCGGAAGCTGGCGTCCCTGGGTGTAGCCAAGGTTCAATATGAAGCAGGGAAGGATCTAAGCGGCTATTTCAAGCAGGCAGGAGTTAAGGCCTGTGATTATGATCCGTCGATCACGGCGGAGAGTGTACCGCTAATACATAACGAAGAATATCTCCTGCTGCTGCGGATGGCGATGGAGAAGAGTGCCGCTGGGAACTATGCGCGAAGCCAGCTGGAAGTGAAGCGGGAGGAGATCAGGATCGCTGAGGCTGTGAGGCAGGTCCAGGAGCAGATCGAAGCTGCAAGACGGCTAAACGGTCCGCCGCTGGAACTGCCGGATGGCACTCCGATTACCGCTAGCAACAAAAGAAATGATACGACCTTTACCTATTATATGGAGTGGATTTCTGATCCAAAAGTAACCAATCAGGTGCTAGCCTATGAAATGTGGCTGGAAGACACGTACGGTATGACGGAATGGCGGAAAAAAGTCGTACAAGCGGACGCGGTAGTAAGGGCTTTTGGGGAAGGCTTGATCACAGAGGTCGTCATGGGTGTAGCGGATACGGCTACGTTTGCCTTCAACCTTGTGGTCCACCCGGTAAAAACAACGACGGAGATGAAGAATCAAGCAGTGTATATCATGGAGCATCCGGAAGTACTGGTGGAAGCGGCCAAGATGGCTTATCATAATTTTAACGAAGGAACGCCAGAAGAGAAGGCAGCGATGCTGGGCTCGGTAGCGTCCATCCTGGTTCCGGGACTGCAGGTCACCAAAATCGGCAAAGCCGGAAAAGTGATTGGCGGGGTGGAAGACGCTGTCAGCCAAGCGGCGAAGGATGCTTTGAATGGGATCAAGCAGAAGCTCCCGGATCTGGGTCCGGTATTGCAGACGCCAGGAGGGCTGGCCTTCAAGGCAGGGGAAATACCCGATACCCCAGCTTTGCCGAAGACATCCGTGCAGCAGCAATATATTGATGCGATGGATGAAATAGGTGGTGGCGGGATTAGGATTGAGGGGCCGGGTGAAGCTAGTGACGTTTTTAAACATCAACAGTTCAAACAAGCCCTTATCAAAGAAGATGTTGTATCTCACTCCGATGTTATCATAAAGGGGGAAGATCTTTGGGATGATAAAGCCCGAATGTTACTAACAAAGGACGGTAGTAAAATAGAAGATTGGGCTAAAATGACATCGAAGCAACAATATGAAACTCCTTACGGGAAAGGAGAAGTACATTTTTATCAAAATCAGAAGACAGGAGAAATTAGTGTGTTTGATATAAAACTAAAGGTCTCCAAACCAAAAAATCTTAGAACAAATGAAAATGACCTGTTTTGGATAATTGAATTAGATGAAGACTTTAATATAAAGGGAGTAAGATAAATGAGGGTAAGTCTTAAAGCGAGCTCAGAGAAAAAAGAGAACCTATCAATGAATAATAAGTATATAGTATATTCTGTTGAAACTAGTAGAAACGGTGAGGAATTTTATAGAATAGAAAATGATGCTAATCAAGTTGTTCCTTACCCAAGTGCATTATTCGAGAGTGTTTCGGATAAAGTTAATTCTGATTGGATATTATGGAACAAGCCTAATAATAGTTCAGCATTATTACCCAGACAATTTGCTTATCTAAGTTTTTGGGAGGACTATTATAATGAAGAGTTAAAAGCTATAACAATATTTAATTCGGTCAAGGAACAGCTAATAAGTGAAGAGCTAGAAGAGAATGAAGTGCGTGAGTTTTTTGAAAATGAGGATGAAGAAAAGATAATTTTCATTCTTAATGGTCTTATTAAGACCGGGGATAACAGATTTGTTAATCAAGTAATACGGTATATGAAATCAAAATTGGAAGAAGGTCTAAGAGAAGATAATACTGCAATCCTTGCTTTTCGTTACCTGAGTCAATTCAAAGATAGTGAAGTAGAAAACTATTTCCTTTATTATTTAATGAACATTGAGCTGGGAAATGACCAGTTAACTGAAATAGTAAGTAAGTATTTTGAATAAATAACAAATCGTTTCCTTGTATCACGCTAAAGTGTTAAATATATAGGGCGATTTTGGTCGGGTCCATCAGGCAGATGCGTTGGCGTTGGTTTTTACCGAGGAATTGGTTAAAGAGGTAGTCATGGGCGTGGCAGATACGGCTACGTTTGCCTTTCTAAATATTTTCATCCTAATGTCAAGCCAGTAAAAATTGAGTATGCACAGCCGGAAAACTATCCAAAAGATTATGAGGCAGCAAATATAGAGGCAGGACTTAGTAAAACATCTAACCCATCTGTACATGAAAAAATAAACCTCCAGAAGGATATACCTGACATCATATGGAGGATGGAAATACAATGGTACTAGTTGAAAAAGATATTCACGACGAATATAAACACATGGGCGGACAGTCCATTGTAAATGGAACAGGAGGAGATTAAGTTGGAGATGCAAGGGGATATTGAAGTTTTAACAGAATCAAGACTTCAAGACTTTGAAAGAATGAATGGAGTTCAACTTCCCCGACAGTATCGAGAATTTTTATTGAAATACAATGGGGGTTATCCCAAACTATATTACTTTACCATCTCAAAAGAGCAAGGCATTGGTATGGTAAATATTTTTTATGGTATTGGTGAGATGTATGACAATTTAGAAAAGAAAATTGATATCTTTGACGATATAATAGATATAGGTTTTTTTCCAATCGCAGATGATTCGGGTGGAAATCAAATTTGTATAGGTCTTACTGAAAAGTATTCTGGCAATATTTACTTTTGGATTCATGATGAAGACCCCGAAGATATGAGTAATATGTATTTCATTGCTAAGGATTTCAAAGAATTTTTAGAGAAGCTGTATGATGAGACAGAAGAATAATTAGATAATAATAGATGAATTGATTATGCAGAGGCTACCCAATGCAGAATGAATTCTTTATTTAACTAGGAACATACTTAACCCTTGTAATACACAATTAAACAGGTCGATTATGGTCAGGTAACACCATGATTGGCTTGTTTTTGTTATGTTCGCTTTTTATGTTTTTTAAATTAATTGCAACTGTAGCGGATGCGGTAGTAATAGGATTGAGAGCTTGGGTGAGGCTTCAAAGCTTAAATTTACAGAACCTTCTTTTATCCAAGGGTAGCAAACCTAAAGGGAAGTATGGTGAAGGCGACTCCCATGGAATCAAAAAACAAAATGAAACAGCCGATGTATTGGCTGTTAATGCCTATGACATTGAAATGTTAGATGAAATTGATGGTGGAAATGGTCATGGCATTGTTGAGGGGTCGAATCCGGACTTTCTAATCGAAGGAAATGTATTTGATTGTTATGCTCCAAAACCAGATGGAAAGATACAAAGTATAATTAAAGAAATAGCAGGAAAGACAAAGAAACAATCTGGAAGAATTGTTTTGAACTTAGACAACTTTCCAAATGAAAAAGTTACCGAAATTATCGAAACAATCTTAAGAAAAGCAAATCCGGATGGAGATTTAAAAAGACTAGAAGAATTAATTTTAGTGAAGAATGGAAAGATTACAAGGGTATTTGGAGGTTAGAAGTGATGGATTGTACATTATACTTGGTCTCAAATTTGGATAAAGAAACACTTAAAACAACAATCTATGAGATAGTTTGCGATGCAGTTGAAGGTAAAGTAACAAACTACGAAAATTCTTCTCGTCTTAGCTGTAAATACTTCACACTTGATATTGAATTAGAAGATATTAATAGTATTGATTTTTTAAGAGAAGAATATGGATTGGAAATTAATGTGGAGATTGGGATTCAATTATTCGGGAAATTATTTTCTGAAGGATTAGTAGTGTTGTTTAAAATTTTTGGTAATATGTTGATGGCTTTTAATCCTGACATGGTGTTTGTAGAAAATGGTATAGATCAAATATTCAGAAAAGAAGATGCTACTGTAATCATAAATTTAAAGTTAGATCAATATCAGCAAAAGTATCTATCAGAAAAGATGATCACTTTACTACGACTTCCATATTTTTTTCAGGAGTTACCGAACTAAAGATGGAGGCCGGGGTATACCCGATGCCCCAGCGTGGCCAAAGACATCCGTGCTGGATATCAGGATGTTGTTATTTAGCAGCAAAGTAATCGGAATGGGGAGCATCTATATTTTTTGACGGCGCTACCTCTCCTGCTTATAATGAACAAATATAATGCAGCAACAACGACGGGAGACGCGGGAATGGAGCAATATACGGAAGACATAGGGTATATCATGTGGAGAGTCACGAACAATTGGCAAAAGTTAATGAAAGCTGAGTTGCGGGAGGTGGATCTGACACATGTCCAGTTTGCGCTGCTGCGGTCCTGCCATGCACTGAATGAGCGGGAAAGCGCGTCCGGTGTGACGCAGATTCAGATTGCCCACAATTCTGGTATCGATCCGATGATGGCTTCAGAAGTGCTGAGAACACTGGAGAAAAAAGGGTATATCAGCCGTGTGCCGCATCCGCAGGATACCAGAGCCAAGCTGATCTCACTGACCGAATCCGGTGTAGCTGTTATGGAACGTGCCAGCCGGATAGTTATGAGCGCGGACCAGATGTTTTTCTCCAAGCTGGGGCCGGATATGCATGATTTCATTGCCCGCTTAAAGACGCTGTCGACATAGATCTGGAATGAATTTGCCAAAAGAAAGGTTAAAGAAAAACCTTGACTCTATTTAATAAGTGAACATATAATAAGCGGACATATAGATAATATGGATAGGCAATTTGAGAGGAGAACGTTAGTACATGAATGAGGCATCACAAATCAAGGTGAAATACAAGGTAATCCCTGTGCTCGTAGCGCTATTATTGGGGGGATTCATCGGGTTGTTAAGTGAGACCATGATGAACGTGGCCCTGCCGGTGCTCATGGCGGAGTGGAATCTTTCCGCTTCAACCGCACAATGGATCACCACAGGTTACATTCTGGTCATCAGCATCATTATGCCGGTTTCAGCCTTACTGCTGCAGTGGTTCACAACTAGAAAATTATTCGTGACTGCCATCAGCTTATTTATGCTCGGAACCTTGGCCGCAGGACTTGCCCCGGGCTTTGGGATGCTGCTTATCGGGCGTTTGGTTCAGGCAGCGGGTACCGCAATCTTGATGCCGGTCATCTTCAATACGATCCTGACTATTATTCCACCCGCCAAACGCGGGGCGGCTATGGGTATGGTAGGTCTTGTGATGATGGTAGCTCCGGCGCTTGGACCTACCGTGTCCGGGCTGATCATCGACAAGCTGGATTGGCACTGGATGTTCTGGGTGCTGGTTCCTTTCCTGGTAATCGACTTTATTATCGGGCTGCTTAATATTGAGAACGTGGCAACGATCACCAAACCGAAGATTGATATTTTGTCGCTTGTCCTGTCCACCATCGCCTTTGGAGGTATTGTATACGGGCTTAGTGTTGTGGGCGAAGGAGATGGAGGCTGGGGCAGTCCGAAGGTTATTGCCTGCATTGTTATCGGACTTGCAGCACTCTTACTGTTTATCTTGCGCCAGCTCACGATGAAGCAGCCGATCATGAATCTGCGGGCGTTCAAATATCCGATGTTCACAGCAGGTACGTTGTTTATTGTTATCGGCTTCCTGACGATCTTCGCTACATCGTATTTGCTGCCGATCTTTATGCAGGGCTCACTGAGATTGTCAGCGCTGTATGCCGGACTGCTCATGCTTCCCGCAGGGCTGGTCAATGCCATACTGTCCCCTATTATCGGACGGAGCTTTGATAAAGTCGGCCCCCGGGTACTGGTTATTCCGGGTATGATCATTCTGTCCGCTGCCATGTGGATGTTCACCAGCGTTGACGTAAATACTCCAGTCTACATGATCATTCTTATGCACTGCTGCATGACAGTAGGTCTTGCGCTTACCCTGATGCCTGCGCAGACGAACGGGCTGAATCAGCTGCCTCGGGAACTGCATCCGCATGGTACAGCCATCATGAATACCCTGCAGCAGTTAGCCAGTGCAGTCGGGACAGCTCTGATTGTAAGTGTGATGACTGCCGGCCAAAGTACTTACATCAGTACTCATTTGGATACCGCAGCAGCGGATATGGGATCACTAAGTCTGGCGGCAGGCGTGCATAATGCGTTCATTCTGGCGGCAGTCATCACGCTGATTGGTGTGATTGCCGGGTTCTTCGTGAGACGGAGTATCGTTCACAGCCATGCTGCACCACAGCCGGATACGGCATGACGACAGACGGCTTCCTAATATTCGAGAGTTAATAAGGGGATTTCCGGCATTTGCCGGAGGTCCTCTTTTAACAATGGAGTACAAATATAGCGGGTTTCTATTGGTCACTTGCACAATGCATTTCGTCCGATCATCAATATTCTTTTGCTCCCCTAAGACCTTATAATGAGAGCGTGTTCAACAAGTACTTAGGGGGATATTCGAAATGGAAGGATTAATCATTGGTTGGTACGGAGCACTGGCAGGACTGGCAATTGCCATTATTCTGATCCTTAGAAAATTAAATCCGGTATACGCACTGTTCCTGGGAGCCATTGTAGGGGCGCTTATTGGCGGAGCCAATCTGGAACAGACAGTAAGCGTTCTTGTAAGCGGTACACAAAGTGTAATGGGCACGGTTCTGCGGGTGCTGGCCGCCGGAGTCCTGGCTGGTGTCATGATGGAATCGGGGGCGGCTGAAGCTATAGCCCAGGCTATCGTGAGAAAGTTCGGCGGGAGCAAAGCGATTCTGGCGCTGGCGCTGGCGACGATGGTCATCACGGCCATGGGGGTTTTCATTCCGGTAGCGGTATTAATTGTGGCTCCAATTGCTCTATCGGTCGGTAACAAGATGGGGATTTCCAAGGTAGCGCTGCTGCTGGCACTGTCGGGCGGAGGGAAGGCCGGGAATATTATCTCCCCGAATCCGAATACCATCGCAGCCGCACGGGGCTTCGACCTGGATTTAAGCCATGTGATGCTGGCGGGTCTGATCCCGGCCGTCTGTGGATTGATTGTAACCGTTATCCTTGCCTCAGTGCTGAAGAAAAAAGGTATAATGGTTACCACTGAAGAAGCTGCTAACGGTACCGACACTGCGAATACAGCTGCTTATCCGCCGCTCAGCCGAGCAATTGTCGCTCCTCTGGTTGCGATTGTCCTGCTGATGATTAATCCAATCGGTTCGATCTCCGGGATCGAAGCACTGGCCAGACTTAAAGTGGATGCGCTTTATATTCTGCCGCTGGCCGGAATTATCGGTATGCTGGCGATGGGGCAGGGGAACAAGGTTCTGCAGTATACTTCCTCCGGTCTCAGTAAAATGACTGCCACCGTCCTGATCCTGATCGGGGCAGGCGGAATTGCCGGCTTGATCTCTGCTTCGGATTTATCGAATCAGGTGGTTCATCTCATTGAGCTGTCCGGAATCTCCGGCACGTTCCTGGCGCCGATCTCCGGTATTCTGATGGCTGCGGCAACCGCGTCCACCTCCACCGGTGTTATTGTGGCGACCGGCTCCTTCGGACAGGCCATTCTGGATATGGGCACGGCTCCGCTGGCGGCAGCCGTTATGGTCCATACCGGGGCGACGGTCATCGACTCGCTGCCGCAGGGTACCTACTTCCACGTTACTGCTGACAGTATGAAGATGACGATCAAGCAGCGTATGGGGCTGATTCCTTACGAAGCGCTTGTCGGCGGAACGATGACGATTGTGGCTACGCTGGTTTACGGATTTTTATTCTAATATCAATATCATATACGGGGTGTGGAAATGAGAGAGAAAACCTTTGTACTGGCACCGGATTCTTTTAAGGAGAGTATGACTGCGAAGGAAGTCTGTCTTGCGATGGAGAGCGGACTGCGGAAGATTTATCCGGAAGCGGCTTATATCCATGTTCCCATGGCAGACGGCGGAGAGGGGACGGTACAGTCTCTTGTCGATGCTTCCGGCGGGGAGATTCATTATAAAAAAGTCGTGGGCCCTCTGGGACAGCCGGTTACAGCGAAATACGGAATTCTTGGCGACGGAGAGACTGCGGCGATCGAAATGGCTTCTGCCAGCGGCATTCAGCTGGTGGACAAGGCGGACCGGAATCCGCTGATCACAACGACTTACGGTACGGGTGAACTGATTCTGGAATGTCTGGAACGGGGAATCCGCAAAATTATCATCGGCATCGGCGGGAGTGCGACCAATGACGGCGGCGCAGGCATGGCCGAGGCGCTGGGTGCGAGATTCATCGATGAGGCGGGGGAGTTGCTGCCGCGCGGCGGCGGTAGTCTGGGCCGGCTGAGCAGCGTCGACATCAGCTCGCTTGATGCAAGACTGCAGCAGGTTCAGCTGATTGTGGCCTGTGATGTGACGAATCCGCTCTGCGGCGATCACGGGGCATCGGCGGTATTCGGCCCGCAAAAAGGCGCTACACCTGAAATGGTGCAGCAGCTTGATGCCAATCTCGCTCATTATGCGGCGGTGGTGAAGCAGCAGCTTGGCAAGGATGTGCGGGATCTTCCCGGTGCCGGTGCGGCCGGCGGTCTGGGGGCAGGCCTTATGATCTTCACGCAGGCCACACTCCAGAAGGGGATCGAGATTGTGATTGAATACACGGGTCTAGGCCGGAAGCTGGCGGATGCGGACTTCGTATTTACCGGTGAAGGCGGAATCGATTTCCAGACCAAATTCGGCAAAACACCGTATGGCGTAGCCCGTACCGCCAAGGCAAACGGCAAGAAGGTGATTGCCTTGGCCGGCTACATCGGCGAAGGAATTGAAACGCTGTATGCAGAAGGTATCGACGCCATCTTCGGCATAGTCCCGGGCGCTTCCAGCCTGGAGCAGCTGCTGGCCGAAGGCCCGGCCAATGTTGAGCGGACCTGCGAGAATATTGCGAGGCTGCTGAAGCTTAGTGAATAGTGAAGCTGGGCGGTTAGTGTAGCAAGGTGAATAGTGGAGCTGGGCGAATAGTTGAGTTGGGAGAATAGTGGAGCTGGGGGATTAGTGTAGCTGAGTGAATAGTGCAGCTGGGCGAAAAGCTGAGTTGAATTGGATTGAGTTGAGTCTGATTGAATAGCCCCTGGGATAATTCCCAGGGGCTATTGGTTTTGTATAGGGGAGAGTAATCTTAGGCAGAGGTGAAATCCTGCACGAAATACAACATTATTCCCGTGATATCGGGTCTAATCACAGATTGTTGTATGAAATGCAACATTTCCCCGTGTATTGGCGGGTAAGCGGAGAAATTGTTGTATTTCATACAACAATCGTTACGAAACCGCCTGAATTTACGCTTCCGAGTTGTATTACGTACAACATTTGGAAACGCGGGGCAGTAATTCAACGCACGGGAGGCCCCGCAATCCGCACCCGCCCGCACCCGAGCCCGAGCACCCGCCCGCCTACACCCGCACCCGCCCGCCTACACCCGCCCCCTCGCACCCGCACCCCGCCGACGCACCTGCCCGCCTGCCCGCACTCGCACACCCCTACCCCCACCCGCACCCCCGCCAGGACATAACAACACGAGAAGCTGCTCTACTTATAAAGCGCCAGCAGCTCATACGTAAGCTCGAAGAGCTGCAGCAGATTCCTCGGGTCTTTGCCGGTAATACTCTCGATCCGCTTCAGGCGGTATTGCAGAGTATTGCGGTGAATATTGAGATGATCCGCCGTTTGCGAGACGCTGCAGTTATGGTTGATGAAGCTTCTAAGTGTCTCCAGCAGATCGGCGGTATCCTCCAGCTTGATCGCCCTGCCGGGTTTGTCCGACAGCTTCGCATGGCTGAGCTTCACCAGAAATTCAGCTTCTTCGAAGGTAATGGCTTGTGAAGCAGGCTTCAGTGCAAGCAGTATACCCAAGGCCGATTTGGCCTGGCGGTACCCTTCGGCAATGCTGGGTTCCAGTCTGCCGGAGGCCAGCAGCAGGAGCGGCTGGTTATGCAGCAGCTCTGCAATCAGCGGGCTGCAGTCGGGACGGTTCTGGATCAGCAGCAGCCAGGTATCTTCATCCAGCTGGAAGGACGGGTAACGCAGCAGGAGCTTCGCAGCATCCTTTTCGGGATTGAAATGCTTGAGATAGAGTACCGTAGTCTTCAGCAGCAGATCAATATTGTAGGCAGCAGCTTCTTTTCTTAATTTCTGGGAATACGCTCCCTGATGGGCGAGCAGCATTTCCAGCATAGCCTTCTTGCGGTTTGCCTCATTCGCGAGATTCTCCAGCGTGTTCCGCTGTTCGATGAGCAGGGATACCGTGGTTCTTACGATGTTGCAAAAAGGCCGGACTTCCTCAGGGCTCCCGGAAATCCCGATCACACCAACGCGGGTGTTGCCGATGACAATCGGTTCGTTGGTCCCTTTTTTCTCATACAGACCATCCTCCAGCACCTCGACCATTTGCCCGGTGGACAGTGCTTTGACTGCCCCCTGGTGAACGGTGCCGACCCGTTCTTTCTTTCCGCTGCCGACAATAATCCCCTGATGATTCATGATGTTGATGTTATAAGGAATATCCATCATCATTTTGTCTACAATTTCCTGCGCCTGCTTCTCGGATAGCTGAAACAACCGGAATTTCCCCCTTCGCCGTGCCCGGATGGCTGCCTAGGCAACCTCAGTCTCTTCCATTGTGCATCTGAACAAAAGTATAGAGCATTCTGCACGGAGAATAAAGACTGAACCGGTGTGCCGGATCTAAGGGGGCGGCCAAACGGCCCAGGCAGAGTAGCGCAGCCATGTTTTACGGATTATGCGGACTATGGACTAGATAGAGACTTGGGAGATTCCCGCCCGGTTGAAGATCTCTTTCAAAGTAACCTCCTTGTCTGCGTTCCAGGGATTTGCGGGTGCAAGGCTGAAGGTGGACACCGGTACACCAGCCAGACGAATGGCTTCTTTTATTGAAGGAATGAAGGGATCATCGATACTATACAGCGGAGGGATCTCTATGATTCTCCGGTGAAACTCAAGCACCTCTGCCATATCATTCTTCAGGAAGCTGCTGAGTAACCCGAGCATCAGCTGCGGTGCGAAGTTGGCACTGGCGGCAATCGCCCCGTCTCCACCGGCAGCAAGCGTAGGCAGCAGATATTCATCGAAACCGCAAAATACCGAGAAGTCCGGTTTAACCGCCTTCACCTGCATAATCATCTGCCGGATATGGCTGAGCTGGTCTACGGTTTCCTTAATTCCAGTTACATTTGTATATTTGGCGGCAAGGCGGCTGACGAAGGCCGGACTCAGATCCTGGCCAGTCAGCGCCGGGAAGTTGTACAGCATTAGCGGCACATCAACGGCTTCCAGAATAGAGGCATAATGCGAGAACAAAGCCTCTTCGCTAAGCTTGTAATAATAAGGATTAATGACAACGATGCCTGTCGCCCCTTGCTCCGCAGCATGCTTGCTAAGGCGGAGGGTCTCTGCTGTCGTATTGCTGCCGGTGCCAATCCATACGGGAAGACGGCCATTCGTGTATTTAATGCATACCTCAGTGATTTCCTCGCGCTGCCCGGTGCTGAACAGGCTGAATTCTCCGGCTGTCCCGAGGAAAAAGAGTCCCTGAACCCCTTGCCGGATCAGGCTGTCGATTAGCAGCTTCATTCCGCTTGGGTCGAATTTTCCGGATTGATCCAGAATCGTCGGGACCGGGGGGATGATGCCTGTATGATGCGGTCTCATGGTCATGTTAGAAATTTTCATTTTATTCCGCCTCCAGGTTTGTTATTATAAACATAAGATTATTATAGTGAACTAAGAGAGCTTAATCAATTGATTTATGAGAGGGGAATGAAGGTTTGGACCGGAAATATTGGGTTCCAGCTTTAGAACGGGCCGATCTGATTCTTACGGCAATCTCCAGGAAGCCCGGAGAACATAAGATGACCGACCTGTGCGATGAAACGGGCATTAACAAAAGCTCCATGTTCTCGCTGCTGCGTACAATGGAAACCCTGCAATGGGTGGTGAAGGATGACAGGGAGGCTTACGCGCTGGGGGCTGGGGTTTCCTACTATAATACGGTTTACAACGAATCGCTTAAGCAGAATACGAATCTGGTGGAGCGCTTCCTGGCAGGCTCTGCACAGAGCGTCAGGGTCATCGGGGAAACCTTTCAGTTATCGGTTCTTGACCGGGATGAGATTATCTATCTGGCCAAGCAGGAAGGGCCCTCCCTTGTGAGGCTGGAGTCCAGTCCAGGGATGCGGTTCCCGGCACATGCGACCGCTATGGGCAAGATGATGCTGTCACTTCTGCCGGACGGCGAGCTCATAAGACGTTATTCCGGCAAAACCTTAACTGCGGTTACGTCGCACACGTTGACGGATTGGGCGGAATTCACGGCTGCATTGTCTGAGATTCGCGAGGCCGGTTACGCAGTGGACCGGGAAGAAATTATTCAGGGCATCAGCTGCGTGGCTGCGCCGGTTCTGGATGCTGCGGGAAATGCCGTTGCCGCTGTAAGCACCACGATGCTGCAGCATGCTTTTGCCGATAAACAGGAGGCTGCGGTCCGGGAAGTGATAGAGCTGGCGAGGAAACTATCCTTGTGATAATCGTCTGGGCAAGTTCATTCTGAAGGAGAGAAGGGTTAAGTGTGAAGCTGACTTTGCATGAGATTATGAAGGAAGCCATAGATGATACTGTTCCTGTACATACCGCTGCGGAAGGTCCCGCAGGCAAGCTTCCGATTACAGGTGAGGTGCTGCGAAATGCCCCAAGCGGGGAAATCTTCGGAATGACCCAGAATGCGGGGATGGGCTGGAATCCGCTGCAGCTGAACAGGCCGCAATATCTGATTCTCGGCACGATGGGCGGAATCCGGCGGGAGGACGGCAGTCCGCTTGCGCTCGGATACCATACCGGACACTGGGAAATCGGCGTGATGATGGAAGAAATCGCTGAGGAGCTCACCGCCAATCAGGGGATTCCGTTTGCCGGTTATGTCAGTGATCCCTGTGACGGGCGCTCCCAGGGAACCACGGGCATGTTCGATTCTCTTCCTTACCGGAATGATGCAGCCGTGGTTCTGCGGCGGCTGATTCGTTCCCTGCCTACCCGCAAAGGAGTTCTGGGCGTAGCCACCTGCGATAAAGGTCTGCCCGCCATGATGCTGGCACTGGCCGGAATGCGGCATCAGCTTCCGGGGATTATCGTACCTGGCGGCGTTACACTGCCGCCGGTTAACGGCGAGGATGCCGGCAAGGTGCAGAGCATCGGAGCGCGGTTCAGCAATGGTGAACTTTCGCTCGAAGATGCAGCCGATCTGGGCTGCCGGGCTTGCGCTACCCCGGGAGGCGGCTGTCAATTCCTTGGCACGGCCGCAACGGCCCAGGTGATTGCTGAAGCACTGGGCATGTCGCTGCCTCATTCGGCTCTGTCACCATCGGGGCAGCCGGTCTGGAAGAATATCGGCCGCCAGTCGGCCCGCGCGCTTCAGCATATGGAGCATAGCGGAATAGTGATGAGTGATATTCTTACAGATCGGGCCATTAAGAACGCGATGATCCTGCATGCCGCGTTCGGAGGCTCTACGAATCTGCTGCTGCATCTGCCGGCCGTTGCCCATGCCGCCGGGCTGAAGATTCCTTCAGTTGATGACTGGAACGAGGTGAACCGCCAGGTTCCCCGGCTGGTCAGTGTGCTTCCGAACGGACCGGTGCCGCATCCGACGATCCGCGTGTTCCTGGCAGGAGGTGTTCCGGAAGTCATGCTGCATTTACGGCGGCTGGGGCTGATTGACGAATCCGTATTGACCGTGACAGGGCGGACGCTGGGCGAGAATCTGGACTGGTGGGAGACCTCGCAGAGACGGGCGGACATGCGGCGGAGACTGCAGGAAGCGGATGGCATTGACCCGGATTCTGTGATCATGAGCCCGGAAGAGGCCAAGCGGCAGGGGATGGCTTCCACAATGACGTTCCCCACAGGGAATCTGTGCCCCGAAGGTGCAGTAATCAAATCGGCAGCCATTGACCCTTCCGTCTTGGACAGCGAAGGAGTCTACAGGCATACGGGAAGAGTGAAGGTGTTCACTGCCGAGAAGGATGCGATCCGTAGCATCAAGAACGGTAAGGTGCAGGCCGGGGATATTCTGGCCATCATCGGCCGGGGGCCCAGCGGAACAGGGATGGAAGAGACCTACCAGCTGACATCCGCGCTCAAGCATCTGCCTTACGGCAAATATGTCACGCTGATCACGGATGCCCGGTTCTCGGGGGTATCCACGGGAGCCTGTATTGGTCATATGGGACCCGAAGCACTGGCCGGCGGTCCCCTCGGGAAGCTGCGGGATAATGACTGGGTAGAGGTTCTGATCGATACCGTGAAGCTGGATGGGAGCGTGAATCTGGTCGGGGAAGGCGGAGAAGGCGGACAGCCGCTGTCGAAGGAAGCGGGAACGGAGCTTCTGAACGCAAGGACTCCGCATCCGGGCCTTGCCGTTGATCCGGGCCTGCCGGATGATACCCGGCTATGGGCTGCGCTACAGGCGGCAAGCGGAGGGACCTGGCAGGGCTGTGTCTACGATACGGATAGAATTATTGCCTTACTGGAAGCAGGACGGCAAGCACTGGGGGAGACAAGATGAGCACAACACTGATTCACAATCCGATTCTACGCGGGTTTCATCCGGACCCGTCCATCTGCCGGGCGGGAGAGGACTATTATATTGCCACCTCCACCTTCGAGTGGTTTCCCGGCGTACGGATTCATCATTCCCGCGATCTGGTGAACTGGCGGCCGCTTACGTATGCACTAACCCGCAAGTCGCAGCTGAATATGGAAGGTGACCCGGATTCCGGAGGCGTGTGGGCACCTTGCCTGACTTACGATGATGGACTCTTTTATCTGATCTATACCGATGTCAAAAGCAGACAGGGTGCCTTCAAGGATACGCCTAACTATCTGGTGACTGCCGGGAATATCGAAGGTCCCTGGTCTGAGCCTGTATACCTGAACAGCAGCGGCTTCGACCCTTCGCTGTTCCATGACGATGACGGGCGCAAATGGCTGGTCAACATGCTGTGGGATCACCGCACCGGCAATAACAGCTTCGCCGGGATTGTGCTGCAGGAATATTCTGCAACAGAGCAGCGGCTGACCGGTCCGGTCATTCCCATCTACAAGGGAACCGAGCTGAAGCTTACGGAAGGGCCGCATCTGTACCGGAAGGACGGCTGGTATTATCTCATCACAGCTGAGGGCGGTACACAGTATAATCATGCGGTGACGGTGGCCCGGTCGAAGCAGATTGAAGGTCCGTATGAGACAGCTCCGAATCATCCGCTGCTGACCTCTGCCGGAAACCGTGAACTGGAGCTGCAGAAGGCGGGACATGCCAGTCTTGTACACACGCATACAGACGAATGGTATATGGTGCATCTGTGCGGCCGTCCCGTGAAAGACCCTTACTGCAATCTCGGCCGGGAGACAGCGATTCAGCGCTGCGAATTCACGGAGGACGGCTGGCTCGCCCTGGCCGGAGGCGGGAACGCCCCGGCGCTTACTGTGCCGGGTCCGGACATTCCGGAGCATCCATTCTCCGCTCCGGCTCCCCGTGATGATTTCGATGACCCGCAGCTGGATGTCCGCTGGAGCACCCTGCGTGTGCCTGCTGAGGAAGCGTGGCTCTCACTACAGGAGTGCCCCGGATATTTGCGCCTCCGGGGCAGAGAATCCATGAGCTCCATGCACCGCCAGAGTCTGGTTGCCCTGCGCCAGCAGGCCTTCAGCTGCAGCGCCGAAACCGCCATTGAATTCGAGCCGCAGCACTTCCAGCAGATGGCCGGATTAATTGTCTATTATGATACGAAGGATTATCTCTACTTGCGGATCACTCATGATGAGACCCTCGGGAAATGCGTGGGCATCATCCGCTCCCGGGACGGGGTCTACGAGGATACCCTTACGGCAGATATTGCGCTACCGCCGGGAGCAAGCGTAGCATTAAAGGTAGTGATCGACCGGGAATTCGCCCAATTCTATTACCGGGCCGGAGAGTCTGACTGGGAGAAGATCGGCGGGCCCATGGAAATCTATCATCTGTCCGATGATTTCCCGGCCTATATCCGGTTTACCGGCACATTTATCGGCATGTGTGTGCAGGATTTGAGCGGAACGCTGCGTGCGGCGGATTTTGATTATTTTGAGTACCGGGAGCTGCCCGAGTAGAAGGCAATGAAATAAGGCGTATATTTTATTTAGAGGTAGACCCGCAAGCCGTAAATCGGCTGTACGGGGATCTGCCTCTTTTTGTTGTCAAAAGGAATTACAGCTCTTGACTGACGATGCCATGATTAAGCTATACCAGCTAATAGCTTGTCAACATTACCAGTAAAGTGATTCTAAATCATGTGGTATAGTTAAAATGAGGCATGCCAAAAAACCCTCCAATTTTCTTTGTGTCTTGGAAGGTTATGCCAATAATATTTTTTAAATTGGACGAAATTCCTTTTTATTTTTTAAGATCGCATAGAGCCAATGGACGAGTTTATTTGCACATGCGATTAGAGCTACTTTATGTGGTTTTCCTTCAGCTCTCTTACGTTCATAGAACGCTTTGATTCGCATATTTCGGGAGCGTATAAGTCCACACTGAACAGCCATCACCAGTGCGTAACGCAGCTGCCTGGAACCACGTTTCGTGATTCGGTTTCGAGTCGCTGTAAACTTACCGGAAGCAAAGACACTCGGGTCAATGCCTGCGAAGGCGACTAACTTCTTAGGATGATCAAATCGTTCGACTTCTCCTATTTCGGATAAAATTGTTGCAGCAATTTTATGCCCAATCCCGGGAATCGACTGAATTAATTCATACTCTTCAATTTCTTCAGCCAGAGCATCTATGTTCTGTTCCAGTTCAGCAAGATGCTCTTGGTATTGAAGAATAAGGGTAATAAGAACTCTCATATTGATTAAATGACTTGCATACATGGTTTGCTGAAATGGATTTTGTTTTGCCGCATCTACTAATCGTTGAACCCGTTGGTTAATCCAGTCCTCTGAACGCCCCCGTTTCGAAGAAAGCAGTTCTTTCATCTTAGCTCTAAGTGTATCTTCATCCGTCTGTAAAACTAAATATGAGGTTGGGAATTCACTTAAAAACCGCAGTGAAACACCGGAATACATAGCTCCAAACACGCCTTTATAACCCGGGAAAACCTGATCTAAAACAGCTTGGAATTGCAGTTTAGTCGATACACACATCTTTGAAAGAGTCTCATATTGCCTTGTAAGATAGCGCAGATTGAGAAGTTGCACACCTCTTTTCTTAAAAGGTTCAAACTCTTCCCTGTAGTACAACTCACCCAATAGGTAAGCGTCAGCAGCATCCGTCTTTACTTTACGAAGCTGAGACTTTCTAAGCCGATTGGAGATTAGCGGGTTAATGACAATGTAAATATAGTGATGTTCCTCTAAGAACTGAACAACAGGGCTTTGGTAATGTCCTGTTGCTTCTAGAATAAGCAAAGGACGTTGTTTGGATACCGATTCAACGTCCTTTAAAACTTGATGTAGATTTGCTAGGCCATCACGAGTGTGCTCGAAGTGGAATGTCCCTCTGAAGAGCTTTCCGCGCGCTAAAAAGGCTTGTCCATGACTTTCTTCTTTTGAAATATCTAGACCGACAACTGGATTCATTTCATCTCATCTCTCCCTGTAAGTTTAAATTCACCGGCATCCCTACGGTTCTTCTTGTCGCTCCATAGCATCGCTTGTTATACGGGATCTTACGTCCCAACCAGCCTCAATCATGGTCATGACAAGTAGGGTGAACATTATAGCGCTCGGGATCAAGTCCCACGGGCAGGTACGTTCGACCAGGCTACTTTAATCCTCTATGCAAATGAAAAAAGGATCAACCAGAAAGAACTGGTTGATCTCATAATACGAACGGGCAGTTTAACACAACAGGCCAGCAGCTTGCCTCATTTAACAAGAACTCTGTTAAGATAAGATATAAACAGTACAGGGCCTTGCTCTTAGTGAGTCAAGACCCTGATTGTCGTTCGCTATCGTACTCTTTAATAAGTATGTTATTAGCCGCTGTTTTGTTCCAATGACTTATCCGGTAAAACAAATCTGGGAACAAGTCGGATGTAAATCAGCTCTCCGACGAGCTCAACAATAGTTTGTGTTACGATGATAGCCGCAACTAGTGAACTCCATTGATCAGGTAAGGAGAGAGCAAGGGGAAGCACAACTAAAGAATTCCGGGTACCTGCACTAAAGACAACAGCCCGTCCTGATCGTATGTCCAAGGAGAAGTACTTTACAATCAAGCGTGTAATGACTGGCATAATAATCATAAAAGCAAGATATATAGGAATGACTTTGACGATGGTATCTGCATAAGATGATAGTTTGCTCATTTGTGATGCTACGATGACAAATAGAGTGAGAGCCATCAGTGGCACAGGCAGCCAAGCAGAGGCCTCTAATACAGGATTAAATCCTTTTTTGGCGAGCACCTGAGTAAGTATGGCCAAAAGTAACGGTAACAGAATAATGATCAAAAAAGCCTCAATAAAAGGGCCCGGTTTAACTAATTCCGCCGTTTGTTTCCCCATAAAAATCCATAGATAGGCTGGCAGAAAAATCATTTGAGTCACAAAAAGGATAGGTGTAGCTAAAAGCATGGCCTTTTCATTCCCTTTACCCAGAAAAGTAAATACAATCACGTAATCAATACAAGGCGTAAGAAGTACTAAATACACGCCAAGTAACAATGATGGCTGTTCCTGCGGTAAGAACTGCGTCAACAGCCAGACAACCAAAGGAACAGCGACATAATTTGCGACTAAGAGGGCGTAAATAAAGCGGGGATTTCCCATAGATTCCTTAATCGATAAGAACGGAATCTGCGTAAACATCCCGAACATTAAGCCTGCAATAATTATTGAGATCAGAACATGATTATCGAGCAACGACGTCGTCTCGGGCATCATTATTCCTGCAATAGCTGCAATGACAAGGGCAATTGCATATATCCAAATTTGGTTATGCTCCAATTTTTCTCGAGATACCATGAATACAACTTCTCCTTTATGTTATATATTTATTGCAAAACGAAGAGAACGTGCACGAAACTCTTTGGCTACAATCGTACCTTATGGATGAATTCATTACATCTATATAATTGACTTTCAATTCGAAACGGGGCTTCATATGAACGAAAAACACTGGAAAGCTATTCAAGACAATGACCCACGCTTTGATGGAATATTTTATTATGCACTTCACTCAACTAAAACGGTATGTAGGCCTTCTTGCACTTCTCGTACCCCTAACCCTAAGAATGTAGTCATATTCAGTGATGTGAGTGTAGCCATGCTTGAGGGATTTCGACCATGTAGGCGATGTAAACCAGATGAGAATGCATGGAAAGGATATAAGGAAGAGCTCGTTGAAGAAATAAGGCAATATATTATCGGGATTTATCACGAAAATGTGACGCTACATTTAATAAGCCTTCATGTAAAGAAAGACCCCTACTACATTCAGAGAACATTTAAGGCAGTGACCGGATTTACACCCTTGCAATATGTTCATCATTTACGGATCTTAAAAGCAAAGTCTTTAATGGAAACAAAGACGTTATCCATTACAGAGATTGGACTCAATCTGGGTTATAGCAATAGTGGGCATTTTTCAACAAAATTTAAAGAAGTCGTAGGAGTTACTCCGAAAGAGTATCGAAAATCACTTCAAAAGAATCCAGAGATTTAAATCTAATTACACTCTAAAAGGGATATATTTGACCCAACAATCTTTCAACTAACGGAAAACTTTAGTTCAACGGTAAAGCGGCGACTAAGACTTGGGTAATAAAGTCTCGGTCGCCGCTTCTTCTTTTATTGAAGACGCAAATAATGAATTGCTGAAGGGCTTTAGATTTTTCTCACACAGATGATCTCCCGTCCCTATTTCTACAGGGCGCCAATTCGGCGTTGGTTGTGATGATTCGTTTAAACTAAAGGGCAGAATTATTACAATATATGGTATTATAGTGGATATGTCCCGTGAGGAGGATATCAATGGAGAAGTTTTACGATAGCTTATATCAATTTGATGGAAATGACCTGCGGTTGTTCCTTTACAATTTGTTAAATACAGTAGGTCGTTATGGTACGGACGGCAGTATTGAAGAAAAAAAGTTAGCAGCAGGACTCGTTAATATACTTCAAACCCAGTTAGAGGCGGTTCACAACCATAAACTACAAATGAATGAACTCCAACAATATGTCTATCTTGTTTTCAGTCTCTCAGATGCAGGATCATTAAAAGTAACTCTAAGTAAAATCGGCAAACGGGAGCTATGCCAAGTCTTAGCATTTAATGAATTGTTTTCAGTTGGGCCAATATCTAACTTAGATACGAAAACTGGGCAGCAGAATAGACTTTTTTGGTTGACGGAAAACGATGGGGACTTCAGATATACCCCAGAGCATCTGCTTGTTAAAATGGTAGAGGCAGTAAAGAATATTCCAGAAAATAAAACCATTGTCATTTGGTGTGCGGATAACGCACATGATCAAACAGGCTTACGTTTCGTATTGCATTTGTTGAGAGATCGAAAACAGCCAGTTAATGTTGTCAATGTGACAGAGCTCTTTAATACTACTGGGCTTCATAACAAAGAAGGATTTAATCCCTATTTTAGTGGTTTAATCGATCGGGAGCATTTTCAGGAAATCGTAAAAAAGTATTATGAAGGTGTGCCTCTAGATCCTAACCAAAGAAGAAGGTATGAATCAGAATGGCTAATCCTCTCGAATGAAAATCATATGCTCCGCTTGTGGAAAGAAGGTTCAGTTAAAGGTACTGATGAAACTGCTCTGGACGAAGTGATAATAAGGTCAATTATTGAACTAGAGCAAGAACAAGATGAGAATGGGTTTATCAAGGCGGGGAGTGTCGTCGCGAGAGTATGTGATACGTCGCACCAACTCGTAGGGTATTCATTTATTACCAATAGAATATGGATCTTAGTTAACCAAGGAGTTTTAGAGTTTAGTGGAATGCCGAGGGCCTTGTATCAGTTCTCTGTTAGACTTGGCACCGTAGGTTGAGCTAACGGAAAACGATAGCACCATTACAATAGGCAGCCGAAATCATTGACTGCTTTAAGCTAACGGGTAGATATACGTGATTGTTATAACACTAGCACAGGGGGGCACTATGAAAAAAACATTAATTCGAAGCCTGATTGTAGGACTAATCTTTGCATTTGTTTATTATGCTATTCAGATTATTAGGGGGATGTATCTTTCAATGAAATATGTTCCGGAAATTGTAAATAAGAATACGACTATGGATTATCTACAACATAAAATAACATTTGGGCATGAATATAGTTCAATGTGGAGAATTATTGAGTTCTCTAGTCTAATGCTACTTGGAATAATTGTTTATTTATCTTGGAAAATAATGAGGAATATTACCACGGCTACATCTAAGTAGATAAGAATAATGAAGGGGAAGGAACGGAATGGCGGGAGAAATCCGGGGCGCTGGAACTACGCAACAAAAGACCGGGAGCCATGCTCCCGGTCTTTCTCTATGCTATCGCAGCTGTCAATGATCAGCCCACATACTTCTCCAGCGTAGCCCGCACAGCACCGGGTCCCGCCAGCATCTCAGTGAACATCCCCTGGATGACTTCGCCGAGTCCGATGGCGTACAGATCAACGCCGAAGATGGCTTGATCCTCGAGAACCGCCCGCACCTTCGCTGCTTGCTCTGCATTCGCGCCAAGCGTAATTCCTTCCAGCCGGGTCTGCAAGGCTTCCAGCAGCGGGTCAGGACTTAGTGCGAATACGCCGCCTTCATCGTTCACGCCAAGCAGATACCGGCACCAGGCCGCAATCGCCAGCGGAATGGCGGTCAGCTGCGCCGGATCGAGCTCCTCACGGCGGATGTACGACTTGATCGTCTCGCCGAAGCGGATGCCGACCTTCTGCGAGGTGTCGGTAGCAATCCGCTGCGGGGTATCCGGAATGAACGGATTGGCGAACCGTTCCTGCAGCACTTCATCGAGGAACTGCTTCGGACTTAGAATGCCCGGGTCTACCACAACCGGCAGGCCTTCTTTGTAGCCGATGATCTCCACGAGCTTCCGCAAGGTACCGTCCTTCATCTCATCGGCGATCAGCGTATAACCAAGCAGACAGCCGGTTACAGCCAGCGCCGTATGCAGCGGGTTGAGGCAGGTGGTTACCTTCATAGTTTCCACATTGTTGACCGTATCACGGTCGGTGAAGATTACACCGGCTTCTTCCAGCGCCGGACGGCCATTGGTGAATTTGTCTTCAATCACCAGATACTCGCTGATCTCGGCGTTGACGAAGGGGGCGGTGTACGTATTCTTGGAGGTGACGATCACATCCATGCCGCCGATTCCCTGCTCCAGCAGCGCAGCCTGCACCGATTCGGACGGGCGCGGCGTGATTTTGTCTATCATGGACAGCGGGAAGGTAATCTTCTGCTCATCCTCAAGATAAGCTACGAAGCCTTCTTCCACATGGCCTTTGGCCGCCCATTCCTTGGCGATCGTAACCATGCCGTTCTTCAGCTTGTCGCCGTTATGCGAGCAGTTGTCCATGCTGACGAAGGTCATCGGGTACTGGCCCTTCAGATAACGCTTGTAAGCGAAGGAAGCGACGATGCTCATCGCATGGACCGGATGATCCGGACCGCCGGCGATATCCTTCTCGACGATGCCGAGATACTGGCCGTTCGGACCAGTAAGGGAATAGCCTTTTTCGGTAATGGTGAAGCTGGCCATCTGCAGGCTGGGATTCTCGAACACTGCGGTCAGGCGGCTGTAATCCGCTTCGCGGGTCTTATCCGCTGTGAGGCCTTCCACGATGCTGCTGATAATTCTCTTCTGGAAGTCGCCGCGCGCATTCATCAGTACAAGCAGAGTCAGATTATCATAAGGCTTGTAGACCTTGTCGATCATCTCGAAGTCGAAGGTCTCGGCAGCGATGATGCCGGTATCTGCCTTGCCGCTGTCGAGCAGCTTCTGGTGGGCATTGGCCACGAAGCCTCTGAAGATATTTCCGGCGCCAAAGTGAACCCACTCCGGCTTCTCCAGTGTATTCTGTGCTACCGCTGCGAAATCGAACTGCGGCAGCTCTACACCTGCGGCTTCCCAGGCTTCACGGTCCGCAATGCTGCTTCTGGTGAGGCTCAGCATTTATTTCGCCCCCTTGGCATTCTCCAGGCTGTCCCATACGCCCAGCAGATACATAATGCCCATCGCTCTGTCGTACAGGCCATAACCCGGACGGCAGTTTTTCTCCTCGCCCCAGAGATGTCTGCCGTGGTCCGGACGTACATAGCCGGTGTATCCGTTCTCGTGGTAAGCTTTGACAACCTCAGCCACATCCACGCTGCCATCTTGCCCCCGGTGGGATACTTCAATGAAGTCTCCGTTCTCAAATACCTTCACGTTGCGGATATGGGCGAAATAAATCCGGTCGTGGAATTCGCGGATCATCGCCGGAAGATCATTCTGCGGGTTGGTTCCAAGCGAACCTGTGCAGAAGGTAAGGCCGTTATACGGGCTGTCGACCATGTCCAGGAAACGGCGGATGGAATTGCGGCTGCGGATGATGCGCGGCAGTCCGAAGATCGGCCAGGCCGGATCGTCAGGGTGAATGGCCATTTTGATATCCACTTCTTCACAGACCGGAATGATGCGCTCCAGGAAATATTTCAGGTTGTCGAACAGGATATCCTCGGTAACATCGGCGTAAGCCGCGAACAGATCATCCAGCTTCTCCAGCCGCTCCGGCTCCCAGCCCGGCATTGTGAATTCACCGGCACCCTTGAGAATCCGGTCCACCATTTCGCGCGGGTTATCCGTAATGGCAGCCTTTTCATAAAAGAGTGCATTCGATCCGTCCGGCAGCTCCTTGTACAGCTCAGTACGGGTCCAGTCGAACACCGGCATGAAGTTGTAGCAGATGACCTTAACGCCGACCTTGGCCAGCTTGCGGATGGTATCGATATAGATGTCAATGTATTTGTCGCGGGACGGCAGCCCGGTCTTGATATCATCATGAACGTTAACGCTTTCTACAACCGCTGTGCTGAAGCCTTTGGCTGTAATCTGATCGGCAACCTTCTGGATTTCTTCCATTTCCCATACTTCACCCGCTACCTTGTGATGTAGCGACCAGACGATGCCCATTACTCCCGGAATTTGACGTACATGGTCAAGGGTAATATTGTCGTTGCCCTCGCCATACCATCTCCAAGTCATATTCATTGTCATTTCCTCCTTGGTATTAAACATAAATACAAATACAATCATTCTGAATGCTTGTGACAATTGACCTTACGGATAAAACGTTTTGTGATATGATCATCTTGTATACAAGTTAGGATTCGTATTGATCATAGAATAAGCTTTATGCTTTGTCAATGAAATTCCTATCTGTTTTCTATATAATGAGTGGAGAAGAATATCGTACAGAAAGTTGGTCCATTCCATGACTTCCAAGAAAGAAATAATGTCGTATCTGAAACAGGAAATCCTCTCGCTTGCGCTGAAGCCCGGGTCGATGATCAGTGAGACCGCGCTTTCCGAACGCTTCCAGCTGTCGCGGACGCCGATCCGGGATGTGCTGAAGCAATTGTCACTGGAGCAGTACGTTGACATCTATCCCAAAAAAGGCAATCTGGTCTCGTACATAGATCTGGAGTCGGTGGAGCAGATTATCTACCTCCGCAATGTGCTGGAGAAGGAAATTATGAAGTCGCTGGCCGGTAATATTCCGCTGAAGGGGCTGCATGAGCTGAGGGGCAACCTTGCGCAGCAGCAGCAATGCATTGAGCAGGCGGAGGGGGCCGAGGTTTTCCTGCAGCTGGATGATCAATTTCACCGCACCATGTTCGGCCTGGCCGGACGAGAATTCCTGTGGGGGGTGCTGCAGCAGTTCAATGTGCATTACATCCGCTACCGGAAGCTGCACATGCTGAAGGACGAGAAGCTGGCTACAATTCAGCAGGAGCATCAGCAGCTGCTGGATTATATTGTGCAGGGGGACACGGCGGGGATCGATGAGCTGCTGCATCATCATCTGCGGGCAGATATTGATTCGACGAACTTTCAGGAGCATTTTGCCACTTATATCAAGAAATAAATCCGTATTCTGGACCGTCTGGCAGATGCCAAATATCCCTGCACTCATGTGACATGAAGGCAGGGATATTTGGCATGGAGGCCTATTGTCCGGACTCGCGGTATTCGCGCGGTGAGGTGCCGTGCCAGCGCTTGAACTGCCGGCTGAAATGGGCAATATCGCGGTAGCCGAGAATGCCCGATATCCGGCTGACGGACAGGCTGGGATCATCCAGCAGGACCTTGGCTTCATGGAGCATCTGTTCGGACAGAAACTCCCGGGGCGAGATGCCGAACACCTGGCGGAACACCCGGTAGCAGTGCGAGGCGCTGATCCCGAGCTCCGAGGCAATATCATCAATTCCGTAATGGCTGTCATAGGGCAGCTCCAGCTTGAATTGCTGGTAGACCAGCCCCTGAAGGCGGCCGCGGATCTGGTGGGCCAGCTCAATCTTCTCATAGGTGGCAGGGGAAGACAGATCAGCTTCAATAGAGAAGGCTTCCCACAGCTGGGCGAACAGATCGAAGACGGCGGACTGCAGCCTCATGCGCTGTGACATGGTGATGTCTCCCGAGATAGAGCCTGAAATATCCACCAATTTGGAGAGAATGGGCCCTAGCTTATGGGCAATATTGCTTGCGGAAGGGAAGAGTACGTGATTCAGGCGGCTGAGCAAGGAGATCAGTAGCTTGTCATCGATATCAAAATGAATGCAGAAATACGTAAAAGCCTGGCCGTTTCCGCTGCGGCTGGCATGAGAATCTCCCGGCCGGAGCAGCACTAAGTCTCCGGCACGCTGGATATAGCTGCGGTTATTAACGGTAAACAGCTGCTCCCCTTCCAGCACATAGTTGAATTCATATTGCGGATGGGCATGCAGCGGATAATCCCATTCCCCGCTGACCTTGCGCAGATGCATGCCAAACAGGTTAAGTGTGGTTTTCACATCCGGGATGATCGTTTCACTAAGGCATTGTCCCAGAACAGGCGGTAAAAAAGCGGAAACCATTAGATTCTCCCCCTGACGCTTGCGTTAGAATTAATGAGTGTATTCGTTTTACTCGGTCCATTATCCCGTTTTTAGTATAGCTGAAACCTGCTTGATTTGGGTAAATAATTGCTTGATTTGACAATGTTCCCGTCCGGCGGCTGCGTGGTAGGATGAACCTGAACAGGAACTAGTATACAAGATGGGCGCAGAAGCCCGGGCTTCACCGGCTGTGTTAATAACCGTGGCTCAGCGACACCTGCCCGGTCATACGCCCGCTAAGCATGAATAATACACTGGAGGAGATATTGGCATGAGACAACAACCGGACAATCAGACTGCCGCAGTAGCCGGCAGCGGATACGACGCCTGGTTAAGCTACCCGAAGCTGCCGCAAGGCAATCTATATACGCAATATGTGAAATGGTGCGGAGCCGTATCCGTGACGGAAGAGCAGGAGACGGTGCAAGCCGCGCTGCGTGAATGGCAGAGAGGGATTGCCTCGATGCTGGACATTGAGGCAGGGGCTTCACCGGCTGCGGACGGATTCAGTGTGGCATTCGGCACCTTTAACGGCGGCAATCCGCGGGTCGAAGCCATATTTGACGAAGCAGCCGGACAGGCGGTGGGACCGGAAGGGTTCGCGATCCGCACCAGCCTGACCCATAAGTGTATTGCTGTAGGAGCTTCCTCACCGGCAGCTGTGCTGTATGGTGTCTTCCACCTCCTGCGCCTGATCGGAGGTCTGAAGGACATTGAGCATCTGGATGAAACCGTGAATCCGGTGAACGCGCTGCGCATGATTAACCATTGGGATAATTTCGACGGCAGTGTAGAGCGGGGATATTCGGGGAGATCCTTCCTCTATGAGAATAACCGCTTCACGGATGATCTTAACCGAATTACCGATTACGCACGGCTGATGTCCACCGCAGGCATCAATGCCATTGCGATCAATAACGTGAACGTTCATGCGCTGGAAACTTTGTTTATCTCCACCTACCTGCCTGATGTTGCCCGGATCGCTGATGTATTCAGAACGTACGGCATCCGCCTGTTCCTGAGCGTGAACTTCGCCGGTCCGATGCATGAAGGGGAAGTGGGAAGCGCAGATCCGCTGGATGCCGGAGTCCGGGAGTGGTGGAAGACGAAAGCGGCTGAAATCTATACGGTGATTCCCGATTTCGGCGGATTCGTGGTCAAGGCCGATTCAGAGAACCGGCCAGGCCCGTTCACCTACGGGCGGGATCATGCCGATGGCGCGAATATGCTGGCGGAGGCGCTGAAGCCGTTCGGCGGCATCGTCATCTGGCGCTGCTTCGTGTACAACTGCAAGCAGGACTGGCGTGACCGCAAGACAGACCGGGCGAGAGCAGCCTATGATCATTTCAAGCCGCTTGACGGTAAGTTCCATGATAACGTAATTCTGCAGATCAAGAACGGCCCGATGGATTTCCAGGTCAGAGAGCCGGTATCTCCGCTGTTCGGGGCGCTTGAACAGACCAATCAGGTGATTGAATTTCAAATTGCCCAGGAGTATACCGGACAGCAGCGTCATGTCTGTTACCTGGTTCCGCAGTGGAAAGAGATTATGGAATTTGACACGCTGGCCCAAGGCGGAACGGCTCCGGTGAAGCATATCGTCGACGGCTCGCTATGGGGCAACCGTTACAGCGGTGTGGCTGCAGTATCCAATGTGGGCAATGACCGGAATTGGACCGGGCATCTGCTGGCCCAGGCGAATCTTTACGGATTCGGGCGGCTGGCCTGGAACCCGGAGCTTAGCGCGGAAGAAATTGCTGCGGAGTGGATCGCCCTCACGCTTGGTACAGACGCTGCGGTTGCCGGCGTAATCAGCCGGATTTTACTGGATTCCTGGGAGATTTACGAATCCTATACGGCACCGCTTGGCGTGGGCTGGATGATTAATCCCGAGCATCACTACGGCCCTAATGTGGACGGCTATGAATATTCACAATGGGGTACCTACCATTATGCCGATCATCAGGGAATCGGTGTAGACCGGACTGTGGCCACAGGCACCGGCTACAGCGCCCAGTATATGGGCAGCAATGCGCAGCGATATGATTCGCTGGAAGAATGTCCGGATGAGCTGCTGCTGTTCTTCCATCATGTGCCGTATACCCATGTGCTGCATTCCGGCAAAACTGTGATTCAGCATATCTACGACACCCATTTTGAAGGTGCGGAACGTGCTGCCGGGCTGCTGGCTGCCTGGAGCGGATTGAAGGGCAGGATCGCAGAGGGGCTGTATGTACAGGTAGAGGAACGTCTGCGGGGACAGGCTGCACATGCCAAGGAGTGGCGCGACCAGATCAATACTTACTTTTACCGCAAGAGCGGCATAGAAGATTCCGGAGCACGCAAGATTTATTGAGAGTTAATAGGGAACTATTAGGAGGGGCAGGTTCATGACGCTCACTTTCGGACAGGTTATCGGACATTTAACAGCAGGCATCCGCAAGCCGGATGGAACGGTAGACAGGCTGGAGCCGGGAGCTCCGGAGTCGGAGGTGCAGGGGATTGTGACCGCCTTCTCGGCTTCGCAATATGTAATTGAGCAGGCGGCCTTGCTTGGCGCGAATCTGATCATTACGCATGAAGGTATTTATTACAGCCATCAGGATAACCGGGAGGGGCTGGAGAATGATCCTGTCTACCGGCAGAAATCTGAACTGGTCGCCAGCACCGGTGTAGGTATCTACCGCTTCCATGATTATGTGCACCGCTATACACCGGACGGGATCATAGAAGGGCTGCTGCGGGAGCTGGAATGGGAGCCGTATGTCGAACGGCATCTGCCCCATGTGTCTATTCTCTCGGTCCCTGCTGCGTCAGTTTCAGAGATTGCCGGATATTTGAAGCAGCAGCTGCATATCCCCTATGTCCGCGCAGCAGGCAATTTATCCGCTGTATGCAGCAGAGTGGGCGTGCTGGTTGGCTACAGAGGCGGTGGTGCAGCTACCATTCCCCTATTTGAGCAGGAGTCACTTGATCTGATTATCGCCGGTGAAGGCCCGGAGTGGGAGACCCCGGAATATATCCGGGATGCCGTCCGGCAGGGCCGAAGCCGGGCATTAATTATGCTGGGCCATGCGGAGAGTGAAGCGCCGGGGATGAAGCTGCTGGCGCAGCGGCTGGCCTTGCAGTTTCCGGATGTGCCGGTGCATTACATTCAGGAACAGCCCGTTTATCAGATTGTATAATTAACGGAACCTCTTTGAAGGTATGAAGACCAAGGGACAATGGCTGTCCCTTCAGGACTCCTGCCGGCAAGGGGGTTTTGAACGTTCAGCTGGAACATCCCGCCGGATTGCGCTGGACAGCGGCATTGTATGCAGACTGCCGGTCTGGTTCATATTGCGGATTGCCCCCCGGGCGCAACTATCATATAGTGGAATTCTATATGAGGTTAGGCAGTGCAGAAGATGAAGCGCCATCTGGATAGCCAATTTCACGACAGGAGGATAGAATCAGGCTTATTCTATTCTCCTTTTGCGTTTTTAACCATTGATTCCGCATTTTGAATATTGTTTGTATACAAGATTCAGCTTACATTGTAGAGGCATCAAGCCATCAACTACACCTATAACGGAGGTCGTACCAGTGATGAATTCATCCAGATCGCAAAAGCTGCATAAACCGCTTATCGTTGTGTTAGGTCTCACATTGCTTGCTGCAGGCTGCAGTAGCTCCAAGAAGGATAATTATGAAAGCGCTTCTGTCACTCCTGCCGGAAATGCCCCGGCTTCCAATGAAGCCGCGGCAGCTTTCACTTATCCGATGACGGGCGGCATAGAGCTGACTTATATGAATGAACAGCTGGGAGGTACGCCGGAACGGCTGCCGGTCGATGACGAATATGAGAAGCGGACAGGAATCGCAATCAGACAGCTGGGCGGAACACCGATGACCGACCAGAAGTTCAGTCTGCTGCTGGCCTCGGGCGAGCTGCCGGATATCTTCCTCAATACCTGGCTGCAATACCCGGGCGGACCTGATAAAGCCGTGGAGCAGGGTTACATTCTGAAGCTCAATGATCTGATCGATCAATATGCGCCCAACTTGAAGAAGACCCTTCAGGAGAACCCGGATATCGACAAAATGATCAAAACCGATGACGGTACGTATTACGCCTTCCCGTTCATCCGCTCGGAGATCGGCCGGGTCTACGGGGGGCCGATTATCCGCAAGGATTGGCTCGATGAGCTGAATCTCGGCATCCCGGAAACGATTGAGGAGTGGCATACCGTACTGACTGCTTTTAAAAACAAGAAAAATGCAGCCTCACCCGTAACCTTCCGTACGATATTCCTGGGAGAGCGGACTGGAGGGTTCGCCGGAGCGTTCGGTGTGATGGGTAACTTCTACGTTAACGACGGCAAAGTAGTCTATGGCTATCTGGAGCCTGGCTACAAGGAATACCTCAATACCATGAGCCGGTGGTACAAAGAAGGGCTGATTGACAAGGATTTCGCTTCGATTGACGGCGCTACCGTTGACAAGAAAATGACCTCGAATGTAAGCGGAGCAACGATCGGCTGGCAGTACTATATTGAGAAATATAACTCAGCCGTGCAGGAATCGGACCCGGAAGCCGATTTTGTAGCCGCTCCATACCCGTCTGCGGTCAAAGGCGGCCTTCCTGAGTTCGGCCAGCTGGATAATGCCTATGCGGGAACAAGCTCGGCAGCCATCTCAGCCACAACCAAAAATGTCGAAGCCGCTATGCGCTGGCTGGATTATGCTTTTACCGAAGAAGGCAGCAAGCTGAATACCTATGGGATTGAAGGCATTACCTATACGCTGGAAAACGGCAAGCCCGTCTATACCGATCTTGTGGTTAAGAATCCCGAAGGCCTCGGCAGCGACCAGGTCATGTCCAAGTATTCGCACGGCACCAACTTCCCGATGATTCAGCAGGACAACAATCTGCCGGCGAAATATCCGGCAACCACAGAATCTATCGGCATCTGGAAACAGACCAATCATGAGAGCCACCTGCTGCCTCCGGTAACGCCAACCGCCGAAGAAGCGGATGAAATGAGCAGCATTATGAACGACATCAATGCTTTTGTGAAAGATAGTGAGCTCAAGATCATTCTGGGCACCGATTCCGTAGACAATTACGATAACTATGTGCAGCAGATGAGGGACCTGGGCATCGGGCGCGCGCTGGAAATTCAACAAGCGGCCTATGAACGTTACCTGAACCGTTAGACGATGCTCATATTTCCAGGCTTATACTACCAAACCTTTAGGAGGAATTATCCATGAGTCAAAAAAGGAAACTCAGCAATGGCTGGCAGTTCAGCAAGCAGCCGCTTCATTCGGAGCTTGCCGAGGTGGCCGCAGGTGCAGACTGGATGACGGTTACGCTGCCGCATGACTGGCTGATCTATGATACCCGCAATCTCTACGAGAACGGGGAGGGCTGGTACCGCACCAGCCTTACGTTCGAAGAAGTACCTGCAGATGAGCTTGTGTCCTTGCGTTTCGAGGGAGTGTATATGAACTCGACGCTGTACGTGAACGGACAGGTGGCGGGTGAGTGGAAATACGGATATTCCACCTTTGAATTCGATATCACCCCGTACCTGATAGCGGGAGACAATGAAGTCTATATGCGTGTGATCCACGAATCGCCCAATTCCCGCTGGTACTCCGGCGCCGGAATTTACCGGCCGGTCTGGCTGAAGACAATGCCGAAGACGCATATGGCTGCTGACGGAATTTATATTGCGGCTAGAGCAGCGGCGGAGGGTGAAGCCTGGACTGTAGACGTGGATGTGGAGCTGCATACTGCTGAAGCTGGGGCGTCAGGCAGGGAGCTGAAGCTGCGGCATAGCATTCTGGATGCGCAAGGAACGGTAATTGCCGCAGGAACCTCTGAGGTGCCTGTGATGCAGGGCGGTTCAGCCGTACATAACCACATCCGCCTGACGGTTGATCACCCGTTGCTATGGGATATTACCAGTCCCCATCTCTATTCTCTGCAATCTGAACTGCTGGCAGACGATGAGGTCATTGAAGTGGAGAAGGAGCGCTTCGGGTTCCGGACGATGGAGCTGGACAGTGACAAGGGCTTCTTCCTCAACGGCCGTCATGTCAAAATATACGGAGTCTGCCAGCATCACGACCTCGGTGCTCTGGGTGCTGCTGTGAACAAGGCGGCGCTGCGCCGCCAGTTCGTCCTGCTGCAGGAAATGGGCGTCAATGCCATCCGCACCGCGCATAATATGCCAGCTGTAGAGCTTATGGAGCTGGCCGATGAAATGGGGCTGCTGATCGTGTCGGAAGCCTTCGACATGTGGGAGCGCAGCAAAACGCCTTATGACTATGCCAGGTTCTATCCGGAGTGGTGGAAGCGCGATATTGCCAGCTGGGTGCGGCGGGACCGCAACCGGCCAAGCCTGCTGATGTGGAGCATCGGCAACGAGATTTATGATACCCATGCAGACAGCCGCGGCCAGGAGCTCACCCGGGAGCTGCAGGAGGAAGTGCTGGTCCATGATCCGCGCGGCAATGCTTTTGTTACCATTGGCTCGAACTATATGCCCTGGGAGAATGCGCAGAAATGCGCCGATATCGTCAAGGTGGCAGGCTACAACTATGCGGAGAAATATTATGAGCAGCATCACCGGGAACATCCGGACTGGATAATCTACGGCAGTGAGACCTGCTCGACAGTACAGAGCCGGGGAGTCTATCATTTCCCGCTGGCTCAATCTGTTCTGGCCGATGATGATCAGCAGTGCTCTTCTCTGGGGAACAGTTCTACCAGCTGGGGTGCCAAAAGCACGGAGGCCTGCATCACCGCGGACCGGGATGCTTTCTTCTCGCTGGGACAGTTTCTCTGGACGGGCTTTGACTATATCGGGGAACCGACTCCTTATCACACCAAGAACTCATACTTCGGGCAGCTGGATACCGCCGGTTTCCCTAAGGATTCCTATTACATCTATCAGGCAGAATGGACGGATTACCGCACGCATCCGATGATTCATATCTTTCCTTATTGGGATTTCTCGCAGGGCCAGCTGATTGATGTACGGGTCTGCTCGAATGCTCCGCGCATTGAGCTGTTCATGAATGAAGTGTCGCAGGGCAGCGTAGATATCGATCATGTCCACGGACATAAGCTGCTTGGAGAATGGCAGCTGCCTTACGCGGACGGTGTCCTGCGTGCAGCTGCTTATGATGAGCAGGGGAATGTAATCGCCACGGAGCAGATTTCCTCCTTCGGGGATGCAGCTTTGCTGGTGTTAACTCCAGACAAGCAGGAGATTGCCGCAGACGGTACGGACCTTATCTTCGTAACGATTAGCACGCTGGATCAGTCGGGGCGTCCGGTAGCGAATGCCAATAACCGGGTTCACCTCAGTGTTGAGGGCCCCGGACGGCTGATCGGTCTGGATAACGGGGACAGCACGGACTATGATTCCTACAAAGGCGTAAGCCGCCGCCTGTTCAGCGGTAAGCTGCTGGCAGTGATTGCCGGTACATTGGAGCCCGGAACGATTACGCTGCGTGCGGCTTCGGCGGATATGGCTTCGGCTGAGCTTACGCTGCGGTCGGTGCTTCCCGCACCGGGAATGATCGCCGAAGATGAGCTGTATCTGTATGCGCATAACCCGCTGGAGGCAGATGCAGCATCCGGAAATCCGGAGAGCGGCAAGGAAGAGGAGATCCCGGTCCGCAAGCTGGAGATGATCTGCCCTGAGGGTAATATTCTGACGCCGGCGCAGCCGTCACTTCCGGTCCGGGTGAAGCTGCATCCTCAGGGTGCCGCCTGGCAGGATGTCCTTTGGCGGATCACCAACGCCGCCGGAATTGATGCCAATATTGCCACCATTGAGACCAGCGGGCATGAAGCCGTAATCACGGCTTTGGGCGATGGCGATGTATACATCCGCTGCGGGACAGCCAATGGCGCAGACGGCATCCGGCTCTATTCACAGATGGAATTCAAGCTTACGGGGCTTGGCCAGGCTTATCTGAATCCGTATGAGTTTGTCTCCTCCGGATTCAACAGCAGCCATAGCCGGAATCTGACCAACGGCAATGAACGCGGTGTAGCTACAGCCCGGGAAGGGGAGAGCCGGATCTGCTTCGAACGGATTGACTTTGGGGATGATGGAGCCGATGAGATCGTTCTGCCAATCTTCTCGCTGGATGATCAGGAATTCCCGATTGAGATATGGGAAGGCATTCCCGGAGAGAATGGTGCCGAGCTACTCACCTCAGTCATTTACCAGAAGCCGTCCCGCTGGAATGTGTACCAGGAAGCAAGCTATACGCTGCCCAAAAGGCTGACAGGCATCACTTCACTGTCCTTCGTCCTGCGGAAGAAGATCCATCTGAAGGGCTTCTCGTTTGTCCGCAGGCACAAGGCGTATGAGCGTCTGGCTGCACAGGCCAACAGTGCCGTTTACGGGGATGCCTTCACCATAACGGAGGATGCCATTGAAGGGATCGGCAACAATGTCTCGCTTATATTTGCCGGGATGGACTTTGGCGGGGGGCGATGCTCAAGGGTTGTCATCTGCGGACGCTCAACGCTTGCGAACAATACGCTGCAGATCCTGTTCAGCGGTCCCGGCGGCGAGTCCAAGCAGCTGATTGAATTTGCCGGAAGCGGCAGCTATACGGAGCGTGAATTCACTCTGGAGCCGCCGGTAAGCGGCAGCCAGACGGTCACCTTCCTGTTCCTGCCGGGCAGCCGGTTTGACTTCAAGTGGTTCCAGTTTCTGCCGTCCGTATAGCAATCAGGGATATCCCAAACAGCCACCATCTGGCGTTTGAGATATCCCTTTTTCTATCAGCTGCCATATATCCGCCCGTCATCGCCTGCTTCACTGATCCGTACCTCAATAAGCTTCATTGTGCTGACAGCCCTGACCGCATGCCGGTCTCCACGGGCTATAGTGAATATTCCGCCTGCCGATGCTGCGGCTGCGGCTCCGTTCACCGTGACCTCACCGTGACCCGATACAATCATCCATGTCTTGGCAGAATGCTTACAGTCCATTTCCGGGATGTCATGCTCCGGCAGCAGTCTTAATATCATCGTAAGTACAAGGCGGGTGCCATTTGCTGCCTGGTCCAGAAGGGTATAGCTGCCCCAGCCGGCCTCACCGTACCTCGGCTCCTGAACAGAATGCTCTTGCAGGATATCCTTGATCATGTTTGCTTCCTTCCTGGCTGCAACCAGGATGCCTTCGGGGCTCGCTATGGCGACTATGCCGGGTACACCGATTACATGCAGCGGAACCTTCAGCTCATTGACGATATGGGTATCCCGGCATTCCCCCCATAGGCCTCCTTCGCCAGTCAACGGGGAGTCCAGCCGGGCAGCCAGCGTATCCCAGCTTCCCAGATCAGACCATTCCCCCTTATGCCGTACAACGACTGCTTTGGTGCTGTGCTCCGCCACTTCCTTGTCGAAGCTGCGGACCGGAAGTCCGGCATATTGCGCAGCAAATGCCGCATGATCAGCGGGCAGCCCCATCCTCTGCAGATGCGACAGCAGGAAGCTTAGCCGAAACGCGAATACCCCGCAGTTCCATAAAGCATGCTCCTCTATCAGCTCCCGGGCTTTGGCGATATCCGGCTTCTCTGCAAAAGAGAGCACCTGAGCATACGCCTCCGTGCCCCCTTGTGCCGGGACAATATAGCCGTATTGATCCGATGGATGGGCAGGCTGGGTTCCAAGCAGGAGGAGCTCTGCCTGTGAGGATGCCAGAATATCCGGAAATTGAGGAAACAGCCGGAAGAAGTCTTCGTCCGCATACATATCAGCCGGAGCCACGCAGATGATGTCCTCCGGTCCAGCCTTTCCTGCGGAGTACAAATGCAGGGCACCATAGGCGGCTGCCGTAAATGTGCCGCGCTTGTGAGGCTCCCCGATTACTGGAAACTTGTTTCCGGTATAGCGGCGGGTAATGGCCATCTGCTCCTGATGCGCAACGAACAGCACGGATTCGTCAAGTCCCGCTTGACTGAGCTGCCGGCATACGCGTCCGATCATGGACTCCGTGCCCCCGTCAGGTGCAGGAAGCAGCGGCAGGAACATCTTGGAACGGAGGCTGCCGGAGAGGGGCCATAGCCGCATACCGGAGCCCCCGCTTAGAAGAATAGTATGCAAGGCGGTCTGCCTCCTTAAGGTTTGGGCGGAGTGGAATATCCCTTGCGCTGATGGAAGGACAGCGAACGGTACGTACGGGCATACTTCTGAAGCTGCGCTTTGCCCAGAGAGCCCGCCGGAGTCTTCAGAGCTTTATTGTTGGCGTTCCTGAGCAGCACAGCGGCGCTGTTCCTGCTGTACACATAGTTGGCATAGGTTTCGAATTCGGAGAAGCCGAACTGCTTCGTTTTGTCGATGGAGCGGAGAATGGCGGCATGCCAGGGCATCCCGTGCCGGGCTTCAATAGTTCTTTTGAGACTGGCCAGCTTCGCGGACTCGAACAGCATATAGTGTGTAACAAAAGACTTAGGGGAAGGAGCGGCGGCGCCGAGCAGCTTCCGGTAGGTGCGGAAATATTCCGGCTGGCTCCAGCTACGGCAATAAAAGATGCTTTTCCCGCCGGAACGGAAACGATGGGGGCGAATCAGCACCGTATCCGCATCAACCACCAGGAAAAATTTCTCGCGGCAAATATGATCCCCGTTCATCTTAAGCAGCTGCTGGTACAGCCAGCCGGAACGGTTCCAGCGGGAAGAGGAGTAGCGGATAGCTTTCTTGGTGAACGGCAGAACGGTGGTTTCATTGACAAAGACACAATTTTTGCGGGAGCACAGCCCTCTGATCTTGCTGCTGTTCGGCGAAACAATATAAATATGGCTGATAGGGTGGCGGACGTAGCGGCGGAGACTGTCGATCACATGGGGGAGGGTGGCAAGATCCTTTTCAATAGCCGGGATCAGAACATCGATTGGAGGGCCGTTTTTCGTTACATTTTCCGAAGTATCTGACATGGGTTCATCTCCGTACCTATATTGACACTTGAGCGTCTGCACTAGGGTATGCCTGCGGATTAACGGTTGACAGGGCAATGATCCTGCTGAAAGTTTATCTTCCCATAGGGGGCAGATGCTTTATTCAAATACGCCTTCTTCCGCATAGAATGCAGCGACTATGCAAATCAAGGGAGGATGGAGAGCTCCTTCCCGGACAGGAGAGTGCATGCGTGACAGCCAAGCAGGTTCAGTCAGGTCAGAGCAAATGGTACAAGACCCAATTGTTGCTTAAGAACCAAACCATTACCCCCTTCATCCCGGATACCCGGAGGTTTACCAGACGCAATCTGGAGCAGATGATTCACAGCTATGGAATGATTTATGTCAAGCCGGAACGGGGAACCTATGGCAATGGAGTGATCCGCGCTGAGCGGGGGGAACGGCAGGGGTATACGTACCAGTATGAGGAAACGCGGCGCCATTTCGATACGTTTGAAGCTTTTCATAAAAGTCTGGCGAAGAAGATCGGCAGAAGGAGCTATCTGGTTCAAAAAGGTATCCATCTGCTGAAGCAGGGCGGGCGCCGTTTCGACATCCGGGTGATGGTGCAGCTCAGCCCTAAGGGCGTCTGGGAGGCTACCGGGATCATTGGCAGGCTGGGGCATCCGCGCAAAATAGTAACCAATTACCACAGCGGCGGCAAACCGACCGCAGTGGAGCAGTTGCTCTCTACCCATCTGTCGGCCCACCAGCTCGCGCAGTTGAAGGGAGAACTGAACCGTCTGGGCACACGCATCGCGGTTCAAATGCAGAAGACCTATCCGCGCCACCGGCAATTCGGTGTAGACATCGGCCTTGACCGGACGCTCAAGCCATGGATTATTGAAGTGAACATGAATCCTGACCCGTATATCTTTAATCAGCTTAAGGATAAATCCATGTACCGCAGAGTAATGAGGTACCGGCGTTTTAGCCTGAAGCCATAGAGCACACAAAGAAGGCCTGCCAACGTGCAAGGCCTTTCTTTTATGATCATTTTTTTATAGGCTTACGCTTTGCCAGCAGGAGTCAATTAGACCGTCGATCTCCTCGTCCTTAAGGTCCAGATAATGGTTCAGTGCGCTTTTCACGACATAGACGATGGAGCCGTAATGCATCTGCACCATGAACTTGGGGTCCATAGCGGTAAACAGCTTCTGCTCAACGGCTTCGGCGTAGAGCTTCTCCAGCGGATGACACCAGCCGCCTTCATAGGCCGCTTGCTTGACTTCATCATAGATATAGGGCGAGAACGAATACTGTTCGATAAATTGAAAGCCCTGCGGATACTCCAGTGACAGGGTGATCAGATTCCTCCAGGCCCGCTCCAGACGGGTGCGCAGAGGTTCGTCGGTATATACGCCGTCAAGCACCTTATGCCCGTTAAAAGTAACGATACCCCTATACAGCTCATTGATGATTGCTTCTTTACTCTCAAAATAATGATAGATGCTTCCGGTAGAAATCCCGGATTTCCTGGCAATCAGCGACATGGAAGTCGCCTGAAGCTCCTTCTCAATAATCAGACCCAGCGTCGTTTCCAGGACGGCCTGCTGAACCTTATTATAATTGTCGAACATAAACCCGCCTCCAATCGAACATTCATTCTAATGTAAGGCAAGAGGTTCCGGCTTGTCAAGGCACGCAGGGGGCGGCATTACGGCTGCGTTTTAGCGGTTATTCTGCGCCATGGTCTCCAGATACTCTTCAATCGGCACGGAATTACGCAGCGCCATCAAGCTGTTCCCTGTATCGCCGATCACCGTCCGGAATTTGCTGCTTACCCCGGTGGCCAGGTCTGCTATCGCATCTACAATTACTTGCGGGTCATCCAGCTGGCTGTTGTCGCGGTTTCCCATAAGCGCACTCAGTTTATCCATCATCTCATCGTACACTGTAATCTTCTCATCTCTGTTCCAGATGATATTATCCGTGAAGTTATTGCCGGAAGAACCGCCTTGCTCGATCAGCCTCAGCTCAATATTCAGCGGCTTCAGCTCGTAGTACAACCCTTCGGTTAATCCTTCCAGCGCGAACTTGGACATGTTGTAGAGAGAGCCGAGCGGCACCGCAGTAGTCACACCCATGAAGGAGCTGATGTTGATGAACATCCCGCCGCCATTGGCCCGGAAGTGAGGCAGGAAGCGGCGGATCACATTGATCGGTCCCCGGGTATTGACAGCGAATTGCCAATCGATATCCTTCTCAGCCGCCAGCTCCAGCGGTCCATAGGTGCCCATTCCTGCGTTGTTAACAACAACATCTATCTTGCCAAAAGCGTCTATAGCCGCATCCACAGCCAAACTCACCTGGTCCGGATTTGTAACATCCAGTTTGAACAGCCTGATATTGTCGTACTGGCGCAGCTCCTGCCCGTTCTCCGGTGTACGCATAGTGGCCGCCACATTCCAGCCCATTTTGGCGAAATGAATCGCCGTTAGCTTTCCGAGTCCCGAACTGGTACCTGTGATGAAAATCGTTTGAGCTGCTCTGTTAGTAGACATGAATATTCCCTCCTATTATTAGATCGAACGATCATTCTAATGCGTGATAAAAAAATATACCATCCATTAGAATGATCATTCTAGGGACATTATTATCCTTTCGGCGGGGATTGTCAAGGATGAAGATACTTGCTGGTTAGATTCCGTTTAAACTCAGTTTACATTCCCTAAGTACATTAGGTCTGCAGCAGGGATCAAGGCTATGCCGAAAGGAGGAGAGGCTTAGGTCTGCTTCGGTATCCAGTTAGCTAAAAGATATCCAGATAATTAGAAGATGTCCAGATAGTTAGAACATTGACAGTTAGGATTCTATCTACTATGCTTGCTATATTACTTAGAATTCTATCTAATTGACAAGGGGACATGAAGATGACCGAACCTATTTTGCATACACCGTATTCAGATTTGATCCGTGAGATTGGCTTGAAGCTTAAGAGCTCTGCCGATGCCCGGCTGAACGAGCTGGGACTGAATTCCGCGCAAGGCCGGATGATCGGATATATCTATGAGAATCAGGACAAAGGCGTGATCCAGAAGGATCTGGCGGAGCAGTTCAAGCGGCGCGGGGCCAGCATCACCAGCATGCTCCAGGGCCTGGAGAAAAAAGGCTACATTGCCCGCGTCACCCATGAGAAGGATGAGCGTCAGAAGAAGCTGACCGTATTGGAGAAGGGAGTTATCCTGGTCGAGGAGTTCAACCTTATGTTCTCGGATGTTGAAGCCGGTATTACCCGGCAGCTCAGCAAAGAGGAGGCATCAACCCTATTGTCGCTGCTGTCCAAAGTTAATCAAAGCTTGTAATGGAATGAATTGGATTATGAAAGTATACGTTTGGAGGAATGAATATGAACAAGGAAGTATCCAACCAATATTACCTGGAATCCGCTCCAATGAAAAAGGCGATATTCCATTTGTCGGTTCCCATGATGATCGGCATGTCAGTCGGAACGGTCTACAATGTGATCAACGCGTATTTCATCGGCCTGCTGCATAATACGGGGATGCTGACGGCGATCACGCTGGGCTTGCCGATTTTTACCGTCCTGATGGCCTTCGGCAATGTGTTCGGAGTGGGGGGCGGAACCTTCGTCACCCGGCTGGCCGGGGAGAAGAATACGGAGAAGGGAAAGCGGATCGCCGGATATACCTTCTATGCAAGCATCATCGCCGGGATCGTTATCGCCCTGCTGGCGCTGCTGGCGATTAATCCGCTCACCCGCCTGCTCGGTGCGGATGCGGCAACCTTCGATTACACGAAGACCTATGCCCTGACGATGTTCGCCGGCGGTTTCGCGATTGTGCTTAACTTTGCACTCGAACAATTGGTCCGTGCGGAGGGGGCGTCGAAGGAGTCCATGTACGGGATCTTCATCAGCACGGCGCTCAGCCTGATTTTTGACCCGCTGTTTATCTTGATTCTGGGCTGGCATGTAGCCGGAGCGGCGCTGGCCATGTGCCTCGCTAACCTTGGTTCGGCACTCTATTATCTCTATTATCTGGAGAAACGGAGTCAGAATCTCAGGGGGTTCCTGAAGCATTTCAGAATATCCCTGCAGGATAAGCTGGAGATTTATAAAGTCGGCATCACTGAACTGCTGCAATGCGCTTTTTTGATTGTGACAACACTGCTGCTTAATAACTATTCCATCCAGTATGGTGATAATGTGGTAGCCGGGTTCGGGGTAGCGCTGAGAATTGTGCAGATTCCCGAGTTCCTGTCGATGGGACTGTTCCTGGGCCTGATCCCGCTCTTCGCCTTTAACTATGCCAGCAGGAACAGAGCCAGACTTACCTCAAGTATTAAGTATGCTTTTGGCTATATCGCCAGCATTGCGGTGGTATTTGTCAGTCTGGTCTATGTGTTCCGGGGACCTATCCTGCATTTGTTCTCCAATGATAACTCGGTGATCAGCATGGGGATTTACATTCTGGCAGCCATGCTCATCTCCGCGCTGTTCAATGGTTTCACCGGTCTGTTCATGAGCATTTTCCAGGCTACAGGCCAAGGCGCACAGGCGGGGATTATGGCAGTTACGCAAGGCGTGCTCTATATCCCGGTGATTATCGTACTGCATCATTTCTTCGGCCTGCATGGCGTGATCTGGTCCATGACCGTTACCGAGGTGACGACAAGCCTCCTGGGCGTGATTCTGTTCATCGGCTTCAACCGGAAGCTGGGGAGATTGGGTAGTGTAGACGATCCGGAGGGGGCTGCTCCGGTGGCGTCGGTGTGACGCCCTGAAGCAATGATGCCTTGAAGACCTGAAGCCCTAAGTAAATTACTTAGATTTCTTTAAAAACCTTGAATCTATATAGGGTAAACTTAGAATCTGAATTGCTGCATGTACGAAACCTTGCTCTGCAGGAGGTTCGTACATCGGCTGGTCAACATTCTTAAGTTTAGCTTATATCCAAGGTTTTTTGGCGTTTAGGAAATTATGCAATGTATTCATGGGACCCCCGAAGTAGGCTTGGAGAGGGAATGAGGGGCAAAAGTGCCCCTGATTCCGGTGGAAGTAAGCCTGTAGAGGTAAATGAGGGGTAAAAGTTCTCCTGGTTCCGGTGGAAGTGGGCTTGGAGAGGTAAATGAGGGGCAAAAGTGCCCCTGATTCCGGTGGAAGTGGCCTGTAGGGGGAAATGAGGGGCAAAAGTGCCCCTCATTCCGGTGGAAGTGGGCGTGGAGTGGGAAATGAGGGGCAGAAGTGCCCCTGGTTCCGGTGGAATTGGGCCTGGAGGGGAAATGAGGGGCAAAAAGTGCCCTGATTCCGGTGGAATTGGGCCTGGAGGGGAAATGAGGGGCAAAAAGTGCCCTGATTCCGGTGGAGGTGGGCCTGGAGTGGGAATTGAGGGGCAAAAGTGCCCCTGGTTCCGGTGGAAGTGGGGCGCAGATGAAAAATATAGGGAAAAATCCCACTAATTACGCCGAAAGTAGGCAGAATGAGGGGAATAGAGGGATAAATCCCATTAAATACACCAAAAGTAGGCGGGACGAGTGAAATTAGAGGGAAAAATCCCTTTAATTCTGCTGCAAATGGGCTAGTGAGTGGAACGAAGGGGGACAACGTCTCTCAATACGCCTCATCATCGCCTGCACCTATAACACTCCGTCCGCACTCACCTCCCAACTCGCCCCCGCCCGCACCCCGCCAGTCACCGGCACCCACCGCCCCCGCCCGCACCCCGCCAGTCACCGGCACCCACCGCCCCCGCCCGCACCCCGCCAGTTACCGGCACCCAGCGCCCCCGCCCGCACCCCGCCAGTTACCGGCACCCAGCGCCCCCGCCCGCACCCCGCCAGTCACCGGCACCCCCCGCCCCTGCCCGAACTACCGCCAGTCACCTGCACCCACCGCCCCCGCCCGCACCCCGCCAGTTACCGGCATCATACTTCACCCTGGTTACTTGCCGCCCGCATCCGCCCGCCCAACTCCTGCATAGCTAAATCCCGCTGCTTTATAGTAAAATGAGATAAATTTAATCACAGAGGAGTTACTGTATGCTGGACGTGAATGAAATTCAGGCGCGGATTCCCCACCGTTATCCGTTTCTGCTGGTAGACCGGATCACCGAGCTTGAAGAAGGCAAGCGGGCGGTCGGGATTAAGAATGTGAGTATAAACGAACCATTCTTCCAGGGGCATTTCCCCGGATATCCGGTGATGCCGGGTGTATTGATCGTAGAGGCATTGGCCCAGGTAGGCGGTATAGCCATGTCCAAGCAGGAAGAGGGCGGAAGCACCATCGGACTGCTCACGGGAATCGACAATTGCCGGTTTAAGCGTCAAGTGAAGCCGGGAGATCGGCTGCGCCTTGAATTTGAGGTCACCCGCGTCAAAGGGATGATTGTAAAAGGAACCGGGACCGCCACTGTAGACGGTGAGCGGGTGTGCGAGGCAGAGATTATGTTTGCCTTCAGCGGGCAATAACTAGCGGAAAAGGTGGCTGGAGAAAGATCATGAGAAAAAGTGTTGTGTTTAAAACGGTTTCATGCTATTTTATAAACTATAAAAACGTTTTTATTGCAGAGGAACAATGATATGGGAAAGATAACAATCAAAGACGTGGCCAGAGAAGCAGGCGTCTCCATCTCCACGGTCTCCAACGCCTTGAATGACGTGGATGTACTCAACCCGGAGACCAAATCCCATGTGCTGAAGGTAGCGCAGCGCCTGAATTATGTTCCGAACCTGAACGGTAAGCTGCTGAAGTCCGGTACGACCAAGATGCTGGGGTTCTTCACCACAAGTGTGTCAGGTCCATACTTTTACAAGCTGGTAGAATCCATGGCCCGTCAATGCGACCGCCTGGGTTATGGCCTGAATGTATTTGTCACCAAGGACAAACAGGTGGTCATGAGCAATATTCTCGGACGGCGCGTGGATGGTGTCATTATCTACGAGGAGCTGGGCATCGACGAGAAGGATATTGCCGCGATGAAGAAAGACAAGATTAAGGCGGTATTTCTGGACCGGGTGCTGGAGGACGAGGGGATGGGGAGCATCATTTTTGATTCTTTTGAATCAGGCTATGAGGCTACCAAGTATTTAATCGGCCTGGGGCATAAGAAAATTGCCTATATCTCCGGCGTAGATACGATGTTCGACAGCGTACAGCGGCGGGAGGGTTATCTGGCAGCGCTCCGCCAATATCAGCTTCCGGTGGATGATGATTATATTCTTCAGGGTTATTTTGAGGAAGACAGTACCTATAATGCCGTGAAGTCCTTTATCCGCGTGCATCCCGAGAAATTGCCTGACGCCTTCCTGGCCGGTAATGATATCAGTGCGATCGGCTGTATCCAGGCGCTTAAGAGCTACGGGTATGAGGTGCCGGAGGATGTCAGCGTAATGGGCTTCGATGATATTGATATCGCTCCATACTACTCGCCGCCGCTCACGACAGTGAGGAATCAGATCGCAAGGCAGGGCATGCTGGCTATTGACCATCTGGTGCGCATGATTCAAGAGAAAGAGCAAGGCGCCGTACAGAAATTGCAGGGTGAACTGGTAGTAAGAGGCTCAAGCCATGTAAAGATGGACCGGAATGACCGCCCTTAGAGAGCAGGAGTGGTCGTTTCCAGATATAAGCATCCATATGTTTTCACACGATTAGGTTTCCTTCTGTTTCTACTTCATTGTTATATAAAAATATGCACAGCAGGGGGGCTTTTTTTTGCACGGAAATAAAAACGTTTTTATTGATTTGAACATCTGATTTCTTGATTTGGAGGGGAGAAGAACGTGAATAAAACAGCTGTAGTACCGCCAACTTCAATGCCGCCGAACGCCAAGAAGCCTATGGGGCATCGGATCAAAGAGTTTGTAATCGATTACAAAAGGCAGTGGGAGATTCAATCCATGATTCTGCCGGGCATTATTTTTATGATTATTTTTTGCTACATACCGATTTACGGTCTGACAATTGCCTTCAAGAACTACACGGTCATAGACACACTATCTTCCGCACCCTGGGTGGGGCTGGATAACTTCAAGATTATTCTGTCTGACGAATACTTCTGGGATGCAGTCGTGAACACGCTGGGCATCAGCTTCCTGAAGCTTGGGATCGGGTTTATCATTCCGATTATTCTCGCCATTATGATTTACGAGCTGAATATGGGGCGCTTCAAAAAATTCGTCCAGACCATCTCCTACCTGCCGCATTTCCTGTCATGGATCGTTCTCGGCGGGATGCTGATCACCTGGTTCTCTACTTCCGGCTTGTTCAATGAGCTGCTGCTGAATCTGGGACTGATCTCGAAGCCGTCCAACATTCTGCTGGATTCCGGCAAGTACTGGTGGATTGCCACGTTGTCCGATATCTGGAAAGAAGCCGGTTGGGGCACAATTCTGTACCTGGCCATTATGTCAAAAATCGATCCGACCTACTACGAGGCGGCCAAAATAGATGGAGCCAGCCGGCTCCGGCAAATCTGGAATATCACGCTTCCGAACATGAAGTCGATTATCAGCCTGAATCTGATTCTGACTGTAAGCGGTTTACTCGGTTCTAATCTGGATCAGACGCTGGTCCTCATGAACTCCCAGAACCGGGCCAGAGCGGAGGTCATCAATTCGTATGTATACCGTATGGGGATGACGCAAGGTGACTTCTCGTATGCGACCGCCGTTGGTTTGGGTGTCTCCATCGTTTCAGTGATCCTGCTGGTTACGGCCAACAAAATCACCAGTAAGTTAAATGATAATCAATCCGTGTTATAAAGGGAGGCATGTGCTGTGAACCGAAAGGTGGTTAAAGAAGATATCGACAGCCGGATCTTTGACGCGGTCAATATGGTTCTGCTGATAATCTTCATGGTTATTATTCTCGTTCCCTTATGGAACGTCATTATTTCATCCTTGAGCTCAGGCAAGGCGCTTGCCGAGGGCGGGTTTATTTTCTGGTCCAAGGAGTTCTCCCTGGAGAATTACCGCGCGGTATTCAATGACAGTAGTATCGGGCAGTCCTTCCTGGTCTCCATCTCCAAAACCTTTGTCGGGGTCTTCACCCATGTATTCTTTTGCGCCATGATCGGCTATGGTCTCAGCAAAAGATACATCCGCGGCCGCAAGTTGTATGTGGCGATGGGCGTCATTACGATGTTTTTCTCCGGCGGGATGATTCCGACTTACCTGCTCATTAAATCGCTCGGACTCCTGAACAGCTTCTGGGTGTACATCATCCCCGCATTATTCAGCTATTACGACGTTGTCATTCTGATGAACTTTTTCCGGAATGTCCCGGATTCGCTGGAAGAATCGGCCAAGATTGACGGCGCAGGCGACTGGCATATTTTCCTCAAAATCTTCATTCCGCTCTCCATGCCCGCTATGGCGACAATCGCCCTGTTCAACGGGGTGGGGCAATGGAACGACTTCATGACAACGAAGCTATATATCACCAATCAGGCCCTTTATCCGCTGCAGATGAAGCTGTATGAGATTATCGTGCAGTCACAGACCCAGTCGATGCAGAACATCGGGGGCTCAGCCGTGATTGAAACCACCACCAAAGGGGTTCAGCTAGCAACAATTGTCATTACTACCCTGCCTATTGTTGCGATGTATCCAGTTCTTCAAAGGTACTTTATCTCCGGCATGATGATGGGGGCGGTCAAAGAGTAGAGAAGAAGAGGGGGCGTATTTTTCAAAAGAAATCGGTTTCTACATCATATTATAGGAGGTTTATCAATGATTAAAATGAATAAAGTCCTGGGAAATAAGGGTGTTAAGCTCGCTCTGCTGCTGATGGCGGCAATGCTGGTGGTGGCAGGCTGCAGCTCAAACGGCGGTTCGAAGAAGGGCAGCGATGTCTCAATAGAAGACCGCTACACGGTGGACCCGGAAACTCCGGCCTGGCAGCTGGATAAGAAATCGGAGACTACGGAATTGACCTGGTATGTCAACGCGGACTGGTGGAATACGGACTTCGGCAAGGATGTGGTGACCAAGAAGATCAAAGAGGATCTGAACATCGACATCAAGTTCATTACGGGGGACGACACCAAGCTGAATACATTCTTCGCGGGCGGCGATATGCCGGATCTGCTGACGATCTTCGACTCGAACTCACCAGTAGTACAGAAAGCTGCTACCTGGGCGCTCCCGCTGAATGATCTGGCCGAGAAATATGATCCTTACTTCAACAAGGTCGCTGCGGCCGACACGCTGAACTGGTTCCAACTGAAAGACGGCAAAACCTATGGCTATCCTAACTATTCCAATACACAGGCTGATTATGACAGCGGTAACATTCCGGCCAAAACGGCTTTTGTTATCCGCAAGGATGTCTATGAAGCACTGGGCAGCCCCTCCTTCGGGACCCCGGAAGAATTCAAGAATGTCATGAATCAGATCAAAACACAGTTCCCTGACATGATTCCCTTCGGTTTCAACTCCATTGGGGAAGGCACCGGCTCACTAGGGGATGTGCTGCAGGATTTCATCGGCGTGCCGCTGGAAACCGAAGACGGCAAGTTCTACAACCGCAATCTGGATGAGGATTACCTGACCTGGCTGCGGACGCTGAATGCCGTATACAGAGACGGGGCGATCAGTGACGACAGCTTCGCCGATGACGGTACAGGCTTTGAGGAAAAAGTGAAATCCGGTAAATATGCCACGATGCTGCTCGACGGTACTCCACAGCAGGGCGGGAATCTGCAGATCTTCATGAGTGCTAATCCGGGAAAAGAGTACATTGCCATCGATGGTCCGCAGAGCACAGTGGGACATCAGCCGACCCTCAATCAGTCCGGGATTACCGGCTGGATGATCAGCTACATCACCAAGGACTGCAAGGACCCGGCCAAAGCGATTCAAATCTTCACGTACCTGCTTAGCGAAGAAGGCCAGAAGCTGATGAACTATGGTATTGAAGGCGAGACCTACAAGGCAAATAGCGACGGTACGGTAGAACTGCTGCCGGAAGTGAAGGATCTGCAGCTGAATAATGCGGATAAGTTCAAGAAGGATTACCGGATGGGCGAATTCATGTTCTTCGGGCATGACCGCCACAAAGCGCTGAGCAAGGATGCCTTCCCTGAATCGATCAAGCAAATGCAGGAATGGGGCCACGGCAAGCTGAAACCGCATTTCATCCTGGAGAACATCAATCCCGATCAGGGTACAGCCGAAGCACGCGGCCTGACGGCGATTAACACCACCTGGAATACAACAATGGTAAGTATGATCCGTGCCAAGGATGATGCAGCCTTTGACAGTACCTTGGCTGATTATAAAGCCTTCCTGGACAAAAACAGCTGGGATAAGATCGTAGAAATCCGCAGCGGGAAGATGCAAGCCAACAAGGAAAAGCTGGGCATTAAATAAGCAAGGCACAGGAAGGGGCCCGCTTTGGGCCCTTTTGCATAAAAAGATGGAGGGATAACACATGCGGGAAATTATCATGTATCAGTCTAACGGAGAAGACGAGCTGTTTGTGGAGCAGTCAGTTGCACAACTGCCGCAAATTTCTGCTGATACGGTTACTGCCACAGTTGAGATAGATGCCAGTCATACGTATCAGGAGATGGATGGGTTCGGGGCCTCCTTCACGGACTCGGCCGCTTATCTGATTCATCAGGTGCTTGACGAGGAGCAAAGAACGGAAGTAATGAGCAAGCTGTTCCACCCGCAGGACGGGATAGGATTGTCCTTCCTGCGGAATCCGATGGGGGCATCGGATTATGCCAGAACGGTCTACAGTTATAATGATCTGCCTGAGAACGAGACAGATCCCGGATTGTCCGGGTTCTCCATAGCCCATGATGAAGCGGATATTATTCCTTTATTGCAGCAGGCGTTGAAGCTGAATCCGGAAATCAAGCTGATGGCTTCACCCTGGAGCGCACCGGGCTGGATGAAGACCAGCGGGTCGATGATTACCGGTCAGCTGAAGCCGGAGCACTATCAGGTGTATGCGGACTATTTCGTCTGCTATATTCAGGACTTCGCGGCTCATGGTCTGCCTACCTATGCCGTCACTGCGCAGAATGAGCCGCTCTATGAACCGCAGCATTATCCGGGCATGCTTATGCTGCCGGAGGAGCAGCTGGAGTTCATCCGCGACTATCTGAAGCCAAGCTTCAGGAAGAATGGAATTGAAGCCAAAATCCTCTGCTACGATCACAACTGGGACCGGCCGGATTATCCGCTGACCGTTCTTGAGCAGGCCGAAGCGGAAGTGGATGGTGTAGCCTGGCACTGGTATGGCGGTGCACCGGCTGCGCAGTCAGAAGTGCTGGCGGCTTATCCCGGCAAAGAAGTACACTTCACCGAAGGCTCGGGCGGGGAATGGATTCCGCCGTTTGAGCAGGCGTTCTCCAATGTGATGCGCACGGGAATTGAGATTTTGCGGAATCACAGCAAGTCGTTCGTGCTGTGGAATATGGCGCTGGATGAACAGAATGGTCCAACCGTTCCCGGCTTCGGCAAGAGTACCTGCCGCGGAGTAGTGACGGTCAACCAGCAGACAAGGGAGCTTACATATACCCTGGATTATTACGCGCTGGCGCATTTCAGCAAAGTCATCCGGCCCAAGGCGCTGCGCCTTGCTTCTGCCGCTAGCAATGAGCAAGTACGCTCCGTTGCCTTCCGCAACAGTGACGGATCGTTTGCGGCGGTTTTGTTCAACGATGGGGATACGCAAGAGAATGTAGCTGTGAAGCTGCAAGGGGATGAGGTACTGACCTTCCCCATGGCGCCTAAAAGTGCTGTATCATTGAAGGTGGACGGCAGTAGGGAGTAGCAGGCTCCCGACAAGTTCAGCCAGATCAGCTTGTGTCCAGTCACGTTATTTATTTACAAATAAAAGGAATCGAATAGATTAAATGAACAAGGCGTTCCGCAAAGCCATGAACTGGCTGCCGGGACGCTTCTTTTTTGCCGGAAATGTAAAAAATATCAATCTTCATCAAAAGGTCACAAATATACTTCACTTTTTATCTGCCAAATACAGTTATATAGAGTAGAAAGGAGAGGACGCAAGTGGATGAAGGTGAATGGGTTCGTCGCATCCAGGAGGGGGAGACCAGGTATCTGACGCCGCTGATTGAGCGGTATTACGCCGGAATACAGAAGTACTGTTATTACCGGCTCCGCAGTGAGGAAGAGTCCAAGGATCTGACCCAGGAGACCTTTTACCGGTTCTGCAGGCATATCGCAAGGTATTCGAATAGCGGGAAATGCCGTGCTTACTTATATACGATTGCCCGGAACTTATGTAATGACCAACTGCGGAAGAGAGTGCAGTTTCCCTCCATGGAGTTTGATGAAGCTGTCACCGGGGAAGCTGTCTGGCAGGGCCTTTCTATAGAGGAACAGGTGGAGAAGGGGCAGCTGGTCGATGAACTGCTTCACTTGCTTCCGGAGGAGCAGCGGGAGCCGGTATTTATGCGTTTTTGCCTGGATTTGACCTTCCGCGATATCGCCCGTATTACGGGAGTGAATGTATGTATGGTACAGTACCGTGTTAAGCGCGGGCTGAACAGTTTAAGGAGTCATTTGGAGAGGAGTGATTATGTTGAACAAGCATCAGCAGTCCATCATCGGAATCCTGCAGAACTCCCCCTCGTTCCCCGTTGAGCGGAAGCGGCTGGAGGAAACCATCGGGGGAGCTGAGACAGAGCTAAGACAGGCGCTGGGCGGACGGAGAACAAGTTTAGCAGATTTCTATAAGCTGCAGCTCCGCTTCATCAGCCGGAAGGTATGGGCGGCGCAGCTGCTGATTGTTATGGGAATGGCATTCTTACTGCACAACTCTATGCAAGGGCAGAGGGCAAATATACAGCTTATGATGCTGGCCTCTCTGGCTGCACCTTTACTTGTAATCACAGGGATACAGACCATGACCCGGTCATTAAGCCGCTCTATGCTGGAGGTTGAACTCAGTACCTATCATCTGCTTGATAAGCTGACAGCTGTCCGGATGAGCCTGCTGGGAATGGCCGATCTGCTTGGATTAACGCTGCTTGGGGCCTTACTGGGTACATGGACAGATGCCGGAGTCCTGGAGATGGTCCTATACTTGCTGATTCCCTTTAATCTGGCTTGCTTTGGCTGTCTGTGGCTGCTAAACCGGGTGCGCACACCAAACTGCGGTTACTATTGCCTCTTATATTGCTGCCTGCTGGTGTTGCTACAGCTCATTGTTTCGTTTAATCCCCCGCTCCTGCTGCTCAATTCATCAGCTGCAGGAAGAGGTCTGGTGTTACTGCTGCTCTCGGCAGCAGGATTGGTCTATGAAGGGTACGGTATACGCAAGACCTGCCGGAGTCTGGAAACGGCCGCACAAGGAGGAGTATAGGATGCTGGAGCTGACTTTGAACCAGGTACATAAACATTTTGCCGCGAAGCATGCCGTAAACGGAGTTTCAATCAAGCTTAACAGCGGTGTATATGGTCTGCTGGGAGCAAACGGGGCGGGCAAAACAACGCTGATGCGGATGATATCAGGCATTCTGATACCAACCTCAGGGAGTATTCAAATGAATGGCCGGGACATTAGCCGGATGGGCGAACGATACCGCGATATGCTCGGCTATTTGCCGCAGGACTTTGGGTATTACCCGGATTTCAGCGCACAGGAATTTCTCTGGTACATAGGGACATTGAAAGGCTTGAGTCTGCCGGCGGCAAAAGGAAAAACAAGGGAGCTTCTGCAGCTGGTTGCTCTGTCAGAGGTTGCGCGCAAGAAAATCCGTACCTTCTCCGGAGGAATGAAGCAGCGGCTCGGCATTGCCCAGGCACTGCTTAATGACCCCTGCGTTCTTGTGCTGGATGAGCCGACAGCAGGACTTGACCCCAAGGAACGGGTACGCTTCCGTAATCTCCTAGCCGATCTGGGCAAGGAGAAAATCATTATTCTTTCGACGCACATTGTTGCGGATGTAGAATACATAGCGGATCAGATTCTGGTGATGAAGCAGGGAAGCCTGCTGATGACAGGTACGGTGCAGCAGCTGACAGCTGCGGCTGAGGGCTGTGTATGGTCATGCCGAATTCCGGCCCGGGAGGTTGAAGAATGGAATGCCCGCTACTGCATCAGCAATCTGCGGCATGAAGGGGAGTGGGCAGAGCTGCGTATAGTGTCTCAGGAGAGGCCGGGGGATCAAGCAGTAGCTGTTGTGCCTACGCTGGAGGACTTCTATCTGTATCATTTTCAAGATGATTTGACTGTTGCAGCTGGTGCAGGCATACGGGAGGTGCAGTGAATGGATATATTAACCCGGTTTGAGTTGCGGAAGATTATGCGGAAGAAATCATTTTATGCAGGAGTCGCGATCATAGCGGCTGTGGCAATCTTAATGTCGGTTATACTGGTGAACAATGCGCAGATCACAGGCCGGGACGGCAATTTCTTGAATGGGGTTCGCGCGATCCGGCTAGAAAGAGAGTATGAACGACAGCTCGCGGGTCCATTAACCACAGACAAGCTGGAACAAACGATAATCCGGCATCAGCGCCTGCTGCAAGATCCTGATAATCTGGATGGGAAAGGGGAGCTGACCGTTAGTGCCTTTGCTAAGAATGAGGTCCAGTATGAACAGCTATATTCTTTAATTTCCCGGGCGTTCTCTCCTTTGAATGAATACGATTATTATATCCGCGATAAATTGCAACCTGGTGACGCCGCTGCCTTTTATCAGAAACGCATGGAGAGGGTACACGAATATTTGAATGCAGAGCATCCCGAGGGCAATTATTCGGCACAGGAGAAGGCCTTCTTTATCCGCATGAATGAACGTATCCCGGTTCCTTTTGAGATGAACTACGTCACAGGCTGGGCCAATGTGTTTGAGAACCTGCAGTTTATTTTTCTGTTCACTGCCTTTGTCATCGCAGTATGTCTGGCCCCTGTCTTCGCCGGGGAATATCAGAGCGGAGCCGATGCGCTCCTTCTATCCTCCCGTTATGGGCGCAGCAGGCTTATAGCCGCGAAACTGAGGGCAAGCCTGATTGTTTCAGTAATGCTGCTTATCTTTGGCCTGGGCCTCTATACGTTCCTGCTGCTTGGCATATGCGGTTTTGAGGGCGGAACCGCCAGTGTGCAGATGATTCAGTTTAGAGCCCCGGTTCCCTATACCGTCCTGCAAACTTATATGTGGGCAGTCCTGATCGGCAGTCTTGCGTGTCTGCTGGTTGGCGGGATAACCCTGTGGATGTCCAGCCGTATGCGAAGTCCCTTCCCTGTGATCATTGCCGCCGGGATGCTGCTGTTCGTCCCCATGGCTATTCCGGCAAGTGAGAGCAGCCGGCTGTTCAATCATCTAATGGCATTATTGCCAAGCAATATGTTTGACAGCTTCCGGAAAATAACGGATTACGAGGTTATTCATATTTTTGGTCAATTGATTCCGGAGTATAAGGTTATACCTGGGTTTGCCGTTATCGTTATAGCTCTGCTGCTGCCATTTACGTACCGGGCCTTCAAAAACCATCAGGTTGCCTGAAAGTAAGCTGGTTTGAGCTGCAGGTTTATGGAGTATTGTTTAAAAAATAGGGGCTATCCAAGCAGCCAATGCACGGCTGACGGGATAGCCCCATTCTTTTATTTGGCGGACGTACGGCTGAAGATATCAGTGATCTCATCCAGCAGCCTGTCCAGCGTAATCGGGTCGTCGAAGTTGTACTTGCTGTCGAAGGTGTAGACGCGGCCTTCTTTGACCGCAGGAATGGCTTTCCATAAGCCGCTATCTGTAAGTGCCGTCTGTCTCGCTACGGTTTCGCTGCTGTTGTCGGTCAGAATGAACATGTGTGTGCCGATATACTGCGTCAGCACCTCGTCGGAGATGTTCGCGAACCGTTCGTCGGCATCAATCAGCTTCTGGACACCTTCTGTCGGTTTGAATCCGAGCTGTCCGTACAGCGTTTCGTTCAGGCCTTTGTTGCCCATGATATACAGGTCAGAGCCCAGGACAAGCAGGGAGGTAGCAGTTTCGCCTTCTGTTAAGTTCAGCTGTTCCTTCACAGCCGCAACCTTCGCCTTGTAAGCATCGAACCAGGTATCCGCCTCTGCAGTACGTCCAAACAATTCAGCTAACTGGCGCACGCGTTCTTCCGTGGGAAAGGTGCCGTCAAGACCAACCACTACGGTCGGTGCGATTTGACTTAGCGCTTCAATCCCGGTCTCATCCCAGTCGTCAAAGATGATCAGGTCCGGTGATAAGGCCAGGATCTTCTCTGGAGAGAACGGATACCCGATATCTTCAATGCCTTCGAGCAGATCAGGGTAGGCAACCTGCGTCCCGATGACACTAAGTGAGGCTCCTATAGGCTTCACTCCAAGCGCCAGCAGGTCGCCGGGATTGCTGCCGACATATACAATGTGCTGCGGATCGGCCGGAATTTCAACCTCTCTCTTTTTATAATCCGTGTACAGCCGTGTTGTAGCTGCAGCGGGCTCTGTTGCCGCCGGAGTGGCAGCCGGTGCTTCGGTAGCAGCTGCCGTTGCAGCCGCAGAAGCCGGAGCTGCGTTATTACTGTTGTTCGATTGTCCGCAGGAGGACAGAATCAACGTGAGGAGCAGAAGGGTTAAAGGAAGAAATATCTTTTTTGTGCTTAGCATGGATGACGCTCCTTTATGATAGTTTGTTATGTAACTGGCCCTTTATCAAGAAAGTAGAAGCCCGCGCAACGGCTTTGCCCCGCCTACTTGTAGTGAACTTAAAGGGATGTTTTCCTCTAACTGGCGTGTTCCGCTATTTACAACGGAGTTAAATGGTCCGCAGAGACAGGGGGAAAGGTTGAAGGTAAGAGCAGCCGGTCCTCATCTGTGAAATTGTCCTTACACCTAAATGAATATGATAATCATTATCACTAGATTATATTTTATTATAATAGAGAGGAACAGCAAGGTTGTCAATCCTCAAAGAAACTCTTCTAAGCAACAGCTCGATCAAAATCAATATAAATAAAATCCCCTACATCATTTTGAAGATGCAGGGGATGATTTTTGATTGAGATCATTTAGCTTTAACTAGATGAACATTATCATATAGCTACTGCACCGGTTGAGAATGCTGATCCTTCTTATATTCATTCGGCGGCAGGCCGACCTCCTGCTTGAACAGCTTCGAGAAGTAGGAGTAGTTAGTGTAGCCTACCTTGTTCGCAATGGTATAGACGGAATGGTGGGTCGTTTCGAGCAGATGCTTGGCGGCGGCGATACGGACCTGAATGACATAGCTGCCTAAGGAGATGCCGGTCTCCTTCTTGAACAGCCGGGCCAGATAATCCGGATTCAGGTAGACGATCTCCGCCAGATCGCCCCGGGTCAGATCATCGCCGTAATGGGTATGGATGTATTGCTTGATCTCTTCGGCTATCGACTGGGGCTGCGAGGTGAAGTCCCGGTATTTCATCGCCGTGCTGACCAGATAGTTCAGGTATTCCTCCATATCCTCAATGGATGCCAGCGAGTGCAGCAGCAGCTGGTCATGGGTTTTGCCGGTGTATAATTTGTGGACCTGAATGCCCTTCATTTTGAGGAAGGAGTAGACGAGCTGTACGATATCAAGCCGGAACAGGCTGAGGATAGAGGTATCCAGCGCCCGGCCCCGGAGCATCCCCCGCAGGTATCCGGTCACCTCGGCCAGAAAAGCGGAAAGGTTGTTCTGGCTGAGCAGTTCCTCCAGCTGCGTCAGATCCGGCGGAAGATAAGCAGCTTTGCTGTGCTGATGATACGTCTCCACCAGGAAGGTATGATTGCGGCTGCGGGTGATCTCCTCGTCCATTGTCAGCGCAGCTTTGAAGACATTGCCGACCTCGCCAAGTTCACCTGATAAGCCGATCGTACAGCAGGCGTCGCATTTTAAATACGGATTGGCTTTTTGAATAAAAGAACTACATAGCCCTTCCAGCAGGTGAAGCTCAGGTGCCCTGTTCCATTTCAGAATGGCGATCCAGTTCGATTCCTTATATTCAAGAATGCTCTCGATCGAGAAAAACGGGCTCCCCAACAGCTCATACAGCACATTCAGCAGCGCGAAATCAAACAGGTATTTCTCTTCCTTGCCCATGCTGCCGTTATGGGGGAACAGATTGAAGAGCACAGGCTGAATGATCTCATTCATCTGATAGCTCAGATTCTGCTCCTCCATGGCATGGAAGATGGCAGAGGTCCGGATGGGGAAGGCCGTGCTGTCATTGACCAGCTTGCGCCAGAAGTGCTCGAGAATTTTTGCCTGATTCTTTTGCCAGAAATGACCTTCCTGAATGGCCTTCTCGTTATGCTGCTGCTCTCTGGCACGGGCAATCGCTTTCTGGATAATCAGCATCAGCTTGTCGAATTCGATCGGCTTCAGGAAGTACTCGAAGCTCTGCAGCTCAATCGCCTTCTGGGCATAGTTGAAATCGGCATAGTTGGTCAGCAGGATCGTCTGGATCCTGTATTGCCGCTCTCTGATCCAGGCCAGCAGCTCCAGCCCGCTCCCCTGCGGCATCTCGATATCGGAGATGAGAATCTGTACAGAATGGTTCTCCAGGATGTCCTGGGCCTGTGACACATTGCTCGCAGTGAACACGGTTTCGATCTGAAGCAGCGCCCAGTCAATTCTCTTTTGCAGCGCGGCAATTACATAGTAGTCATCATCAACCAGTAAAATATTCATAAGAGTTGCTCCGTTCCTGTTGAGAGTTCCGGCAGATCCGGGAGGCAAAGGGTGATGCATGCGCCGCCTTCTGCGGGATTGGAAAAGCTGACGGTTGCTCTGCTTAAATATAGGTATTCCAGCCGTTTAAGCGTATTCATAATGCCGATCTGATTGCCTTTGGACTGGTCCAGCGGCTTACCCTGCACAAGCTTATCCAGCACCTCTGCGGGGAATCCGGGACCGGTGTCGGAAATCTGGATCACGGTCATTTCTTCATCATCTACTCTGCGGCGTTTCACAGTAAGCCGGATCTGCATCTCGTTAGCTCTGGAGATCGCGTATTTGACAGAATTCTCGATAAAGGTCTGCAGCACCAGCGGAGGGATCTTCATGTCCGTGGTCTGCGCTTCCTGTTCAATCTGATAAATGAAGGCGTCGCGGTAGCGGCTTTTCTGGATATCGAGGTAGATCCGCACATGCTCAATCTCATCCGCAAGCAGGACAAAGTCCTCGCTGCCTTGAAAAATATATCTGAAATATTTCGAGGTGGACATCGCCATCTGCTCAATCTCCTCGTACATTTGAATCTGCGCCATGCTGTAGATGCTGGTCAGGCAGTTCAGGAAGAAATGCGGCTTGATCTGCTGCTTCATGAAGTCCAGCTGGATATTTTGCTTCTCCAGTTCCTGCTCGTACATGGCGATTTTGTAGTTGCGGATCTGTTCAACCAAATCCTTGAACTGCGCGCTGGCCTCTTCCAGCTCGATGATTTTGCTGCTCTTGAACCCGGCGGGCTGGCCGTCTTCATTAAGGTGCGTCAGACTCTCCGAGAAGCTCTGGATCGGCCCGAGCACCCTGCGGTTGAAGAACAGCATTACGGCGCAGAGCGTAGAGGTGACCATGAAGAAGAGCAGCATGATGAGCAGCTGGGCGATCATTATTTTCTCAAAAGCCCCGAATTTGATCACCATCTTGGCGCTGAAAGCCGTACCTGAGAATTCGCTCTTAATGATGGTACGGGACTGGAACAGGTTCCGGATGCCCGTCTCTTCCTGCAGAGGCTTGCCGCTGTTCGTAACCAGTGTGGATAGGTCTGTCCCGTTCTCATCAACAAGTGAAGCGTAGCCGTTCGCGCCCAGATTAATCTGGCGGAGCGGGGTAATGAGATTATCGGCCGAGATCATCCCGATGAAATAACGGTTGTGGTACGGAACAATGTTGATAATGTAATATTTACCGTTCACGAGTATAGGGGTCCAGCGGGAATAGAACTTCTCATACACCTCTTTATCATCGATAAAAGAAATAATCTGCTTCTTCAGCTCCCGGTAGACGGTATAATCGATGCTGATGGGGGCGCAATTCAGGAAGAAGGACTGGTTTTTTAGATAGTAGAAGAAGTTATATTCCTGACCGTAATTCTTCTGCAGCTCGGTGAACCTTTTATGCAGATCCTCGTTTGAATTAATGAACTCCTTGCTGGTCTTGTCGTGGGCATTCATCATATTCAGGCTCTCATCGTTCGCGAGCGTCCAGCCCATATAATGATTAATGTAGGCAAAATCATGATTAATCCGGTTGATATACAAATCGGCGGTATCCTGCAAATACCGGGTGGACTGCTGCTTGACGATGGAAATGGAAGCAACGCTGATGACAAGATCCAGAATAAGCACAATAAATGAGATCAGAATCGTGATTTTTACATAATGGCGTATCGGGTAGGGTTTGTTTCTTGCCGGTTTTTTGGCCATAGTTGTCTGGTGAAGTCCTTTCCTGTATGTCCGTTTCCGGACGTACTACTTGCGAGTAGGTAACACAGTCATTATAAAACCCCGGGATCAAAAAAACATGGGGAAATCCCGGCTTTTCACCCCAAAGTCCGGATACAGCAAGTAAAAGTCTGAATAGCGTCATGAAAACTGCCTGAAACCGGGGGCTGGCTTCCCTAAATAATGTAAGCGGATGCATAGGTCCGAATAACAGGGCGTTATTGTCCGGAATGCGGAGAAGCAAGAAGGTATCATTAGGGATGTCAAAAGGATCTAATACACCGAAACGGGGGATTATGAATGGTTAAACAGAACAGGAAACCGGTGGCCAAGAAGTGGGCTATCTCACTAATGGCGGCAGTGATGCTTGTCGGACTGGCCGGATGCGGCGGCGGCAACAAAGAGAATAACACGGCGGCTGTAGACACGGACAGCTTCAATAAAGAAGGCCTGCCGATCGTCAAGGAGCCGGTTACGCTTAAGGTACTGACGGTACGCTGGGGCAGCATGGGGGATACCTTCACCAAGAACCAATGGCTGATTGATCTCGAGAAGAATACCAATGTCAAAATCGACTGGCAGGTCATGTCCTCCAACGACTGGGCCGAACAGAAATCCATTCTGCTGGCCAGCGGCACCTTGCCGGATGTCGTGCTGGGCGATCAGACCTTCACCGACTCCGATATTGTGAACAATCTCAGCTATTTCCGTCCGCTGGATGATTATATTGATCAGTACATGCCTAATCTCAAGGCCGCGATGGAAGAAACACCGGATATGAAGAAGATCAGCACCTTCCCGGACGGTAAAATCTATTCCATGCCGACCCGCCTGCCTTCGCGTCCGAAGAGCTCACGCCAGCCGGTCATCAACAAAACCTGGCTCGACAAGCTGGGCCTGAAGGTTCCGGAGACGATTGACGAGCTCTACACTGTGCTCAAAGCCTTCAAGGAGCAGGACCCGAACGGAAACGGCAAAGCGGATGAAATTCCGTATATCGAAGTAAGCAATGATATGATCAGTCCGTTTGGAATCGCCGATCTGAATACCAACAACATGCTGGTTAAAGACGGCAAGGCTGTGTATTACCCGATAACGGAAGAGTACAAGGAAGGCATGAAATGGGAGAATAAGCTGTATTCCGAAGGTCTGCTCGACAAAGAGCTGTTCACCCAGGATGCAACGATGATCTCGGCCAAGTTCCAAAATCCGGATGCGCCGATCGTCGGCTTCACCTACCAGTGGACACCGGATGCCGTATTCGGCAAATGGAGTGACCAGTATGTAACGATTCCGCCGGTTGCCGGACCGGATGGTAACCGCTACACCATCGGCAATCCGATCGGGATGAGCCTGAACCGCAACGAGCTGCTGATCACTTCTTCCTGCAAAACACCGGAGATTGCCGCACGCTGGGCGGACCAGTTCTACACGAACGAAGCGAGCATTCAGAACTTCTGGGGTGCGATTGGAACGGTTATCCAGAAGAATGATAACGACACCTATACGCTGATGGACCCTCCAAGCGGAACCAGCGCAGATGCCTGGTACTGGGATCAGTCCCTGCGGGACTTCGGACCGAAATATGTCAGCCCGTCCTTCGAACAGAAGATCGTGCTTAACCCGGAAGCGGGTGACGGTCTTAAGCTGGAGCTCGACAAGCTTGGCAGTGAATATGTAACGACACCGTTCCCTAACGTAATGTACACTTCCGAGGAGTTCGAAGAGCTTCCGACGTTGACCACGGATATCGATACTTATGTGAACACCATGCGTGCACAGTTTATCAGCAAAGGGGATATCGACGGGAACTGGGATGCTTATGTGAAGAAGCTGAACGATATGGGTCTGGATAAGCTGGTGAAGATCCGCACGGATGCATACGGACGTTACAACAGCGTGAAATAAAGACCATTGCTCTAAAGATTCACTGAATCGAGGAAGGAGGCTTCTATATGACGGTTACGATGAAAAGGGTCGCCCGGAGAGCGGGAGTCTCCATCTCCACGGTCTCCCGGGTGCTGTCCGGCCGGCCGGTGGTCCGGGAGGAAGTCTCCCGCAAGGTGAAGCAGGTGATGGAGGAGCTGGGGTATACGCCGAATATCATCGCGAAGAGCCTGGTGTCGAAGTCAGCCCGCTGCTTCTGCATTCTGCTGCCGGGGCCTTCAGAGCAGGCCATCTTAGGCCTGATGTTCATGGAGACCCTGCGCGGAATTATAGCGGAGGCGGGCCGCTTAGGATATGACACGATCATCTGTTCAGGTGCGGATGAGCAGGAGGAACTGAAGGCCGTCTCCGGTCTCTTGAAGGGGCACCGCGCAGACGGAGTCATTCTGCTGCCATCCAGCGGGGAAGAGGCTGTGATGGGGTATTTGCAGGGCAGCGGCTACCCTTTTGTCCTGGCAGGCCGCTGCGGCGGTGATGAAGGGATCATAAGTGCGGGTATGCAGCAGAATATGGCTGATTTTGAGGCTGCACAGCAGCTGGTCAGGGCCGGATATGAGCTGGGCACTCTTGCTGTCCGGACATTAACCGGGAAGATCAGGCTTCCGGAGCATCTCAAGGTAAGCAGAATCGTGTAACCAATAGGAGTGTAAGTATGGCTAAATTAACGGAAGTGACTCTGCGGAACCAAGTGGTCTATTCCATCTATGTGCGCAATCACAGCGAAGAAGGAACCTTCAAGGCAGTAGAGAAGGACCTGGAGCGCATCAAGGAGCTTGGTGTGGATATCATCTGGCTGCTGCCGGTGCATCCGATTGGCCTTGCTGCCCGCAAGGGCGGGCTCGGCAGTCCTTATGCCAATCAGGATTACCGGGAGATTAATCCGGAGCTTGGCACTCTGGCGGATTTCCGGAGTCTGACGGAGGCCATTCACAGGCTCGGGATGAAATGCATCATTGATGTGGTCTATAACCATACCTCGCCCGATTCCTGGCTGGCAGCGCACCATCCTGAATTCTTCTACAGAACTCTGGAAGGCAAGCTCGGTAACCGTGTAGGCGACTGGGGCGACATTGTGGATCTGGACTATAACAATCAGGAGCTGTGGGATTATCAGATCGAATCGCTGACAATGTGGGCGGGAATGGTAGACGGCTTCCGCTGTGACGTAGCCCCTCTGCTGCCGCTGGACTTTTGGCTGCGCGCCAGGGAAGAAGTAGCTGACGTTAACCCCGGCTGCCTATGGCTTGCCGAATCGATCGAACCAGACTTCACGATGCATCTGCGTTCCCGGGGCATGGTCAGTCTGTCCGACAGCGAGGTGCTCCAGGCGTTTGATGCCTGCTATGACTATGATGTGTACCCGTATTTCACGGGCTATCTGAACGGCAGCGTTACGCTGGGCAGCTATATAGAGAAGATCAATGCGCAGGAGTATATCTATCCGGGCAATTATGTGAAGCTGCGGTTTCTGGAGAACCATGACCGGCCGCGGGCCAAGGCACTGTTCCCGGAGGAGAATGAGCTGATCAACTGGACGGCGTTCATGTATTTCCAAAAGGGAATGCCGCTGATCTACGGCGGGCAGGAGACGGAGAATGAAATCTGTCCCGATCTGTTCGACAAGAATACCGTTAACTGGAATACGGGCAAGGACCTGTCCTGGCTGTTCAAGGCGCTGTACCCCATTAAGCACAAAGCAATTATGGCCCATGGTGTCTGCCAGTTTACGGCACATGAAGAAGACGGAATTGTCTGCGGCATGCATACCTGGGGAGAGCAGAAGCTGGCAGGTGTGTTCAGCCTGAGAGGCAGGCAGGGAGATGTGGAGCTGGAGCTTCCGGATGGAGCGTATGTCAATCTGATTGACGGCAGCGCGGTAACCGTGGCCGAGGGCAGATTGCACTGCAGCGGCCGGCCGGTGATTATTGAAGCATGAAATAAGCAGTAGGAGCAAGCTTCAGGCTGGCTTTGGTAAAATGCCGTCCCGCACCGATGTCTGTTGCAGGGCGGTATTTTTGTTGGCAAGGGAAAGTCCCTTTGCTCCCGCCGGAAGTGGGCGGGAAGAGGGAAACAAAGGGATAAATCCCTTTAATCCCGCTGAAAGTAGGCGGGAAGAGGGAAATAAAGGGATAAATCCCTTTGCTCCCGCCGGAAGTGGGCGGGAAGAGGGAAACAAAGGGATAAATCCCTTTAATCCCGCTGGAAGTAGGCGGGAAGAGGGAAATAAAGGGATAAATCCCTTTAATCCCGCCGGAAGTAGGCGGGAGGAGGGAAATAAAGGGATAAATCCCTTTAAATCCGCCAGAAGTGGGCGGGAAGAAGGAAATAAAGGGATAAATCCCTTTAATCCCGCCAGAAGTAGGCGGAAAGAGGGGAATAAAGGGATAAATCCCTTTAATCCCGCCGGAAGTAGGCGGAAAGAAGAAAATAAAGGGATAAATCCCTTTAATCCCGCCAGAAGTAGGCGGGAAGAGGGAAATAAAGGGATAAATCCCTTTAATCCCGCTGGAAGTAGGCGGGAAGAAGGAAATAAAGGGATAAATCCCTTTAATCCCGCCGGGAACGCTGGATGGGTTAAGCCTAATTCGTCTTAGCTGCCGGATTAGCCTTCCGGGTGATTTCGTACTCCAACAATTATCCAAAATATGGGTTTATGCCCCGAAAGTCCGGATAACGTTAGCGGAGGTCTGCATACCGTCCGGTTTAGTGTCTCCCGGGTAACGGACCGCGCGAAGCTCTCTCCTACGGACAACGAAAGTCCGGTTTACGCTGGTAGGAGGTCCGGCTGGCGCGGCGGGGGGCAGGTATACTGAATGAAAATATAGATAAGCGTATGCTACCGGAGCGGGTTTTGCCGAAGTCGATCATGAAGCTTATGCTAACAAACTCAAACTTTTAGGAGGGGTCACAATGAAATCCGGTCAGTCCAGTCCGGCAGCAGCCATCGGACAGATCAAACGAAATTGGGGACTGTATTTATTGCTGCTTCCCGCAGTTGTGCTTACGTTATTGTTCGCATACAAACCGATGTACGGGGTGCTCATCGCCTTCAAGAATTACAGCCCGGCGCTGGGAATTGACGGCAGTCCGTGGGCGGGATTCAAGTATTTTGACAAGTTCTTCAATTCCTATCAATTCTCGAACACGATTAAGAATACGCTGATTATCAGCGTGTACAGCCTGATCACCTTCCCGATCCCGATTATACTTGCGCTAATGGTCAATCAGATGCGGCCGAACCGGTTCAGACGTTTTTTCCAGACCGTGTCGTATATGCCGCATTTCATCTCCACAGTCGTAATGGTGGGCCTGATGATGATTCTGCTCTCGCCAAGCACCGGGCTGGTCGGTAATCTGTACAGCCTGTTCGGCGGGGAGGCTCCCGATCTGATGGGCTCGACCTCGCTATTCAGCAGTGTGTATGTCTGGTCGGATGTGTGGCAGCATGTCGGCTGGGACAGCATTATTTTCATTGCCGCGCTCTCGTCGGTCGATCCGAGCCTGTACGAAGCTGCTACGGTGGATGGGGCCAGCCGCTGGAATAAAGTCCGTTATATCGATATCCCGATGCTGATGCCGACGGCAATCACGCTGCTGATTCTGCGGGTGGGCGGCCTGCTCGGTGTAGGATTTGAGAAGGTCTATCTGATGCAGAATGATCTGAATATCACCTCCAGTGAGATTCTGTCCACCTATGTCTACAAAATCGGTCTGCTCAGCAGCCAATACAGCTTCTCGTCGGCCATCAACCTGTTCAATACGGTCATCAACTTTATTCTGCTGATCATGGTGAACCAGCTTTCCAAAAAACTTAGTGAAAACAGCCTGTGGTAGAAGGGGGAGCAGCACAATGGGAGTACTAGAGCCTGCAGCCAGCAAGAGAACTGGCAAAATCAAAAATAACCGGTCCTCGGATTCGGTAATGGAAATTATTATGTATGTTATCGCCATCCTGTTTCTGATCATCCTGATCTATCCGCTGTATTTCATCGTTATTGCTTCATTCAGTGATCCGTCTGCGGTGGCGGGCGGCAAGGTCTGGCTGTTCCCGAGGGGGTTCACGCTTGACGGTTATCAGGAGCTGCTGCGGCATAAAAACATCTGGATCGGCTACCGGAATACCATCCTCTACACGGTGGTGGGGACGGCCATCGGTCTGGTTGTGAATATATCGGCAGCCTACGCGCTGTCCAGAAAAGATCTGGCGGGACGCAAAATCCTCTCGCTGTTCTTCATCTTCACCATGTTCTTCAACGGAGGGCTGATCCCGACCTTCCTGACGATCCGGGACTTCCACATGTATGATACCTTCCTGGTTATGGTGCTGCCGTTCTCGGTTGGCGTCTACAACATTATCGTAGCCCGGACCTTCTTCCAGACGAGCCTTCCCGGAGATCTGTGGGAAGCGGCGCAAATTGACGGCTGCGGGAATCTGCGTTATTTCCTGCAGGTGGTGCTGCCGCTGTCCAAAGCGATTATTGCCGTGCTCGGCTTATGGATTGCCGTCGGATATTGGAATTCTTATTTCAATGCCCTGATCTATCTGAAGAATCCAAATATGTATCCGCTGCAGCTGATTCTCCGTAACATTCTGATCACGAATCAGATGCAGTCGGGCATCGGCAGTGGTGAAGCGGCACAGATTGCGCTGCGTCTGGCTAATATGATGCGCTATTCCGTTATTATCATTGCTACCGTTCCCATCATGTGTGTATATCCGTTCGTTCAGAAGTATTTCAATCAAGGCGTCATGATCGGTGCCGTGAAGGAATAGACAGATTGCTTATCTACGCAGAAATGAGGTTTATCGATGAATACAACAACTCAAGAGCTGCTGCCGCTTCCGGAGCACTTACGGTTCGCATCTGAACCAGCCGCAAGTGCAGGAGCAGTCATTCAGGGCGAATGCTACCGGTTCACGGTGCTTACTCCGGCGCTGATCCGGATGGAATACAGTCCGCAGGGGGGCTTCGAAGACCGGGCGACCCAAATGGTGATGAACCGTAAGTTCCCGGTTCCTGACTTCCGGGTGACCGATCTCGGGAACAGGCTTGAAATCATGACGGACCGCCTGCAGCTCACCTATGACAAAGCGCCATTCTCCCGGCATGGGCTGAGTGTGAAGGTGAGGAATGAATCCGGGCATTTGCTGAGCGTCTGGCACTATGGGGATGAGGTGCAGGATCTCGGCGGTACCGCGCGCACGCTGGATAATGCCGACGGTGCCATTCCGCTGGAGCCGGGACTGCTGTCAATTGCCGGGTATACGGTGGTTGATGACAGCCGTTCTCTGCTCATGGAGGCAGACGGCACGGTGCAGCAGCGGGAGCAGGACGGGCTTGATCTGTATTTGTTCGGCTATGGCCATGAATACCTGAAGTGCCTGAAGGATTTCTACCGGCTGTGCGGCAGCACTCCGCTGCTGCCCCGCTATGCGCTGGGCAACTGGTGGAGCCGGTATTACCGGTATTCAGAGGAAGAATACATGTCGCTGATCCAACGCTTCGGACAGGAGCAGCTTCCGTTCTCGGTGGCTGTAATGGACATGGACTGGCATCTGGTCGATATTGATCCGAAGTACGGCAGCGGCTGGACCGGCTACACCTGGAACCGGGAGCTGTTCCCGGACCCGCAGCGGTTTCTGACCTGGCTGCATGGCAGGGGCTTGCGCGTAACGCTGAATGTCCATCCCGCTGACGGGGTACGGGCCTTCGAGGAGCCGTATCTGGCAATTGCGGCGGAGCTGGGCATGGACCCGGAGCAAGGGGAGGCAGTGGAGTTTGATATTACCGATCCGCAGTTCCTGCAGGCCTACTTCAAGTTCCTGCATCATCCCCTGGAGGAAGAGGGTGTAGACTTCTGGTGGATCGACTGGCAGCAGGGCGGGATGACTAAGGTTCCGGGTCTTGATCCGCTGTGGATGCTGAACCACTATCATTATCTGGACAGCGGGCGGCGGGGGAAGAGGCGGCTTACCTTCTCGCGTTATGCAGGTCTTGGCAGCCACCGTTATCCGGTAGGGTTCTCCGGCGACACGATCATCACCTGGGAGTCGCTGGACTTCCAGCCGTATTTTACGGCAACAGCGTCGAATAGCGGGTATGGCTGGTGGAGTCATGATATCGGCGGCCATATGGGCGGGTATCTGGATGATGAGCTGGCACTGCGCTGGGTGCAGTTCGGCGTATTCTCCCCGCTGCTGCGGCTGCACAGCTCAGCCAGTCCGTTCAACAGCAAAGAGCCATGGCGGTTCAATCGAATTGCCGGGGAGGCTATGAAGGATTCCCTGCGTCTGCGGCACCGCCTGCTGCCTTATCTGTATACGATGAACCGTTATGCCAGCCGGGAAGGGTCTCCGCTGGTCCAGCCGATGTATTACCATCACGCAGAGCAGCGGGAAGCTTACGGGGTGCCGAATCAGTATTATTTCGGCACCGAGCTGATCGCTTGCCCGATTACCCAGCCTGTACATTCCAAGACAGGCGTGGCGGTGTTCAAGGCCTGGCTGCCGGAAGGGCTGTGGACCGACTTCTTCAGCGGAAGAGTCTATGACGGCGGCAGAAGGCTATCCTTGTACCGCACGCTGGAGCAGATTCCGGTGCTGGCGAAGGCGGGGGCCATCGTGCCGATGGCCGATCTGAGCGGGCATACATCAGCGGTAGACAATCCGCAGCAGCTGGAGGTAAGGGTGTTCGCCGGAGCGGACGGCCAGTTCCAGCTCTGGGAGGACGCAGGTGACACTGCGGAAGACCTGGACGGGAACTGGTGTGTTACCGGGATGGCCCTGGCATGGGAACAAGCCGGACAGTCGGCGGTCTTCACCATTCAGCCTGCGCAAGGTAATACTGCGGTGGTGCCGGAGCGGCGGAGCTGGAAGCTGGTCTTCATGGGCTGTGCAGAGACGGAGGTGACAGTCCAGGCTGGAGGAGCAGCGGTTGCGGGCGAAACCAAGTATAATGAGGCTTCGCATACTTTGACCGTGACTGTGCCGGAGCTGGAGGTGACTGAGGAGCTGACGGTAACGCTCACTACGGCGCGGGTTGCGGTGAACCGGGTGGAGGAAGAGGTATTTGCGCTGCTAACCCTGCACAGATCCGGTTCGACCATAAGGAACAAATCTATCAGCTGGTGAAGGAGAGCTCAGGTCCTGCGGCTACGCTTGCCGCGCTGACTTCTCTGGAGCTGGAGCCGGCGCTGTATGGGGCGATATGTGAGATTGTGACGGCCCGGCTGTAAGCGGGCTGCGTCTCCGGATGCGAAGCGCGGAGTATAATGTGAAGCGCGAAAGGTGAAGCATGGAACATGAGGAATGAACATGAGCGTGAGCATTGAGCATAAGTATTCAGCATGAACATAAGTATGAGTATGAGCATGAGTATGAACACGAACATTAAGCATAGAGCGTTCAGTGTTGTCCCCCTGAGAATTCCCCGTCTGCATAAACGGGGAATTCTCAGGGGGACTTTTTGAAGCCGGGCAGGTGGAGCATTCAGGATGGAGAATTAGATTCTGATAGGGGAGATTAAGGCCTAACCACCTCCACATACCCGGCATTCGTCCCGGCATTCGTCCCAGCAGCGGTCCCGGCATCCGTCCCGGCAGCGGTCCCGCCATCCTCTCCATCCTCATGGATTTCCTTCAAATGCCTGTTGAAGAAATCCAGCACAAGCTGATTCACAATTTCGTTGCTTCGCCCGCCGTCAATGCTGCCCGTCATTCCGGTGTACTTCAGCAGGCTTGAATAGAGCTGCAGATCTGTAAAGTTGAAGTGCGCTGTGCCTTTGATATAGAGCTTGCCGCCCCCGCTTAGCCTGGCATTATTCATTATTTTTTCCTCGGCATCGATATCCGGATCTGCAATCTGCTTCTTCCGGTTATAGTAATCCTCCGATTCTATGAACAAAAACGGTTTACCCAGGGACGGACCTGTGAGGGTATACAAACTTCCATCCAGATCAATTCCCGCTTTAAGCTCAGGAATGGAGAACATCGCCTCGTACGCAGCCGCTCCACCGAAGGAGTGTCCAGCTATCCCAATGTGATCAGTATCTATGTAATCTGCGAATTGCTGCTTCAATTGGCTGAGGACAAAGCGGTTATCGTCGTTCCATACGTTGCCCAGCTGCGTTCCTGTTGCTATGAAATGATCACTGCTTAAAGACTCGCTGAACCCGGTAAATGTGCCGTCTGGAAATAAAGTAGCCGCTGTACTGTAGGTATGATCTACGGCCGCTACAATATAACCGTTCGATGCCAGGTTCTCTGCAAGTGTGGTATGCAGCAGGCTGGAGGTGCTGTTACCATGATTGATCAGGATCAGCGGATAAGGTCCTTCTGAGCGCAGCCAGTCCACATTAGGATAAGCATTCATATGAATGTACTGCCAATAATCCAGGGAGAATGGTGGGATGCCCAATGATCCGGCAAAAGCGGACGTCAGCTTCCGGTTGCTTGGTCTATCACCAGGCAGCAAAGGTGCGGTCTGGCGATCATTCATTGCCGCTGCCGGATACCATACATAAACCATCAGCTCCCGCGAATCCCCGGGGTCAGGTGTCTGAGGTTCCGGCCGGCTGCTGTCGGTGAGATGTAGAGTCTGGATACCAACGGCATATGGTCCTGCCGGAGCGGGGAACTTCACAACCGGAATCGTGGAAGACAGTACTGCCGAGCCGATCACCATAAGTATACCTGCTGTAGTACCTGCAACTACACAGCAGCGTTTCAGCGAGCGGAATGCAGATTCCCCGGTTTTTTGGCCAGTGGATAACAGCTTCTGCGAGCGGCCTCTGATTATGCCTGCCATGCGGAGGATCATGCCAAGCAGCACAATTACATACACACCCGCCATTTGCCAGCGGTACCCTTCGATCCAAAGCTGTGCCGCGCACAATGTAATGCTAATAGCAGATAATACCAATTTTACCTTGAGAAACAACTTGCCTGACACGAAGCTGAACATTAATAATAATGCTGACACGGTCAAAATAATCTCCAATACTCTCATATGTACCTCCTATATTTATATTCACAGTGAGACCGCATGCTGCGTACCTTCAGCCTCTCTAAAGTGTACAGACTGAAGGTTAAACTCAGGTATCTGCCGGGTTTAAATTTGGGTTAAAAGGTTCCTTCGGCGAGGCACATCCCACGAAATCAGCGCCAAAGGGCGGCACAGGCCGCTGTAAAATGATAGAATAGTAGTCATAGTCTTTGACGGGGAGTGAATTTCTTATGAAAAAGATTGCTGCCGGATTCATTGCCGGGGCGATACTGATGGTGGGTGCGCAGGCGCTTGGCGCTTCGGCAACATTGGTAGGAAAGGCAATTCAGGCGGAGTATACCGTGAAGGTGTATGGCAAGAAGCTGGCCGATCCGGCCATCGTAATTGACGGCAAAAGCTATGCGCCCGTACGCGCAATCGGTGAATTAGCCGGGTTCAAGGTTTCTGTAGAGGGCAAAACGATCAGCCTGGATGAGAAGTCAGACGGAGGCGCTTCTTCCTCAAGTGATAAGAATGCTATTCTCCGCCCGGTGCCGGTGATTACGCCTGATCCATCCTTAACCGTGACCAAGAGCAAAATTGAAGTCATCGACGCTAAAATTGATACTGCTGTCAATAATATTCTGGCCACCAGCAGCCTGCTGAAAGCGAGTCCGGACAGCGCTGACTTGAAGCTGAAGCTGGAACAGTACAAAGCGGAATACGCTGAACTGCTGAAGCAAAAGGATCTGGAGCTGCAGAAATAAGCAGGAGCACGCACAAAGTAACAGCAGCAGGATGTCCCATACAGCCGTGAATGGAATGAATCAAGGCTGTGGCGCATCCTGTTTGGCGTGCATGGACCTAAGAACAGATAGAACAGCCAACCTGCGATATTCTCAGCACCGTATTGTCTGGCCTGATCCGGCATGCTATATTTTGACGGTAAAAGCAATCCAGCTTCGCAGAAAGGAATCAGCCTATGATGAAGCGGACAAGTCTCCGGGTCCGGCTCCTGGTCATCATGATTTGCCTGACCACATTGCCGGTGCTCACTGTTACCACCATTGCCACGTACAATACGCGGCAATCCGTGGAGAAGGAAATGATCAATGCGAATAACTCCCGGATGCAGTGGGCGGACCAGTATCTGGATGAGCTGATTGAACAGCTGGATACCCTGTTCTACACCCTGCAGATTAACCCGCAGCTTATGGCGGGGCTAACGGGTATGGACAGCCCGGACATTAGTGTCCAGTACCGTTCACTGAATAATATCCGCGAAGCCATAACCTCGCAGTTCTATACGAACTCCCGGAAGGTAGACGAGCTTACACTGTACATGCATGACCAATTGAAAGCCATTTCCGTTGACTTCGTGAATAGTGGAAGCGTTTCCCCGCTGGATATCGGTGAGGGGCCCTGGAGCCGGCTGCCCTACGGGCCGGTCAACATGTATTTCAAGCAGAACGTCAGCGGCATCTATGCCTACCACGGCATTAACCGGTTCGAGGATCACCGGCTGCTCGGAGGCATCGGCGTGCGGATCAACCGGGAGGTATGGGAGGAGGTCAGCCATATTCTCCAGTCCGAAGACGAGAGCTCGGTCTTCCTGCTGAATGATGAGGGCGAGCTGCTCTCCGGCTCGAGCATTTCCGAGAGCTCCGGTGATATCGGCAGGCGGCTGCAGAGCCTTGCCGTCTCTGAGCATGAACTGGAATTCCGGCAGGAGGACGGCTATTTCTTCTTCATGAAAAAAGTGGCCGACGGCCAGCTTACCGTTGTGAAAGCCATTCCCTTATCCACTATCGCTAAGAGCGCACGGCCTACGATTGCTGCCGGTTTCCTGACCGGAGGCTTGTTCATGATTGCCTCCATTCTGCTGTCCATCCTGTTCTCGTTGCGCATTACCCGCCCGATTGTCAGTCTGGCGGTGTCGATGCGCAAGGCGCATGTCAGCAACTTCGAACAGCACTCGGTGCAGAGCCGTGATGAGATCGGGCTGCTGGAGCGCGGCTACAACTCGATGATGGAGCGGATCAGGGAGCTGATTGAGGTGGAATACCGCCAGGAGATCGAGGTCAAGAATGCCCAGCTCCTCGCTCTGCAGGCCCAGATCAACCCGCATTTCCTGAACAATACGCTCCAGCTGATTGGGGGAATGGCCTTATCTAGGAATGCCGATGATATTTATAACATCACCCGGGTAATTGGCGACCTGCTGCGTTATTCGATCAGCAATGAAGGCGGGCTGGTGAAGCTGGAGGAAGAGCTTAAGCATGTGCGCAACTATGTGTTCATTCAGGAGAACCGCTTCCTGGGGCGCTGCAGCGTGGTGATTGAGGCGGATGAGTTCTCCCGCGCCAGTCTGCTGCCGCGCTTCACGCTGCAGCCGCTGGTGGAGAACGCTTTTGAGCATGGGCTGCAGCCGCAGCGCGGGCACTGGAGGCTGCTGATCCGGATCCGGACCGTCGGCAGCCGCACCGTATTCATGGTTAAGGACGAAGGCGTCGGCATGACGCCGGAGCGGCTGGAGGAGATCCGTGCGGCACTCCGGGGGAATGTCACGATGCTGGCCGATCCCGGGGCGGGAGAGCTTCCCCGGCGGAGAAAGGGCATCGGCCTGCACAATGTCCATTCGCGGCTGGTGCTGCAATTTGGAGAGAAATATGGAATGCGTATATACAGCAAGGCCGGGGCGGGAACACTGGTTGTGATCCAGTGGCCTGCGGCCGCAGAGGGGGGAGAGCGGAATGCTGAAGGTTCTGATTATTGACGATGAGCCCTGGTCCAGACAGGTCGTGAAGTCGCTCGGCGCCTGGGAAGAACACGGAATGCAGGTGATCGGCGAAGCAGAGGACGGAATCGAAGGACTCGAGCTGGTGGAGAAGCTTCATCCGGGGCTCGTAATTACCGATATGCGGATGCCCGGACTGGACGGGGTCGAGCTGCTGGAGAGGCTGAAGCATCAGTACCCGGAGGTGCAGATTATTGTGATGAGCGGATATGATGACTTCGTCTACCTGAAGCAGGCGATCCGCTCGAAGGCGGTTGAATATCTGCTGAAGCCGGTGGACCGGGCAGAGCTGAATAACGTTCTCTCAGAATGCGCGAAGGAGCGGGAACGGCAGCGCTTAACCGGTTCACCGCTGATGCTCATGGATCAGGCGCTGATGGAGCGTTATCTCGCCTACCGCCAGCGGATCTACGATCAGCTGCTGGCGCTGAACAAGCCGGCGGCAAGAGAAGAGCTGGAGAAGCTGGGACGGGAGCTGGAACGCTCGGTGCCGCAGCATCAGCTGGAAGCAATGATCGAGCGGACTGCCCGTGATTTGCTCCTGCTAGCAGGTGAAGCCGCGAAGACAAACGGGGGGGGGACGGCAGCGGATGCGCCGGATACGCCCGATAGACCTGATAAGCCATGGCCGTCGGTTCAGGCCATGGTGGCGGGGATCGGGGATCACTTCACAGAGCTGATCAACACGCTTCTGGAGCAGCGCAAGAACCGCGTTAAGCTTGATCTGGCGGAGGTAGAGGGCTATATCCGGAATCATTACCTGGAGCAGGTGTCTCTGGAGGGCATCGCCGCACATTTCCTGGTGACGAAGGAGCATCTCAGCCGCGCTTTCAAGGCGGCAACGGGAGATACGGTACTCGACCGGATTACCCGGCTGAGAATGGAGCGGGCCAGAGAGCTGATCGCAGGGCGTGACATGCCGATCAAGGAGGCTGCCGGACTCTGCGGGTACGAGGATCTGGCATACTTTTACCGTGTCTTCAAGAAGCACTACGGCATTACCCCCGGAGAGCTGCGCAGCGAGAAATGAAAGCGTATCAATATAATGCAACTCCCGATGTTAATATCCTCAAAAGACGCTGCCCCTTATATCCCCTAGACTAAAGAGGCAGACATAACAGAAGGGGGTAACAGAAATGAAGAAAGCGCTTAATACAGCAATGACACTGATGCTTGTTCTGGGGATTGTATCGGGGTGCAGCTCCGGTTCAAATGGAAATACGCCAAGTGAGAGCGCAAGCAGCAAGCCGCAGGAAAGTGCGGCGGCAGCAGCGACAGAAGGCCCGGCCCAAAAAGTGGAGCTGAAGGTATTCATGAGCTTCCCGCGTTTTAAGGATCAATTCGATAAGTATTTCGAGCAATTCAAGGCTAAGGAGCTGGCGGAGAAAAATATTGATGTCACCGTCAAGCTGGAGATGCCGAACCCGGATCAGGCCAAGCAGATTCTGGAGACCCGGATGGCCTCAAATGATGCGCCGGATGTATTCACTCTCCATGCGATTGCGGATGTGCCCCGGTATTACAAGGCCGGCTATCTGAGCGATCTGTCGGATCAGGACTTCGTACCGAAGCTGTATGACAGTGTCCGGCAGACCGTTACCTATGATGATAAAGTTGTAGCTTTGCCGCTGGAGAGCCTGTCCTGGGGTTATCTGTACAACAAGCAAATCTTCAGCGAGCTCGGCATTCAGCCGCCGCAGACACTGGATGACATGCAGGCAGCGATTGACAAGCTTAACGCAGCCGGGATTAAGCCGTTCGAGCTGAGCTTCCAGGAATCGTGGATTCCGCAGCTGATGATGGCGCTGTCTCTTGGAGGCATCGTATCCTCCGAGCATCCGGACTGGGTGGAGAAGATGAACAAAGGTGAAGCCTCCTATGCCGATGTGAAGGATGTCTTCAACATTATTGATCTGATTATGGCTAACGGCACGGATAAACCGTTTGAGGTGGGCAGTGCGGCAGGGTCCACGGATTTTGCGAACGGCAAAGCAGCAATGTGGGTGCAGGGACCGTGGCAGGCGGAATCCATCCTCAAAGCCAATCCTGATATGGAATTTGGTGTGGCTCCGCTGCCAGTCAGTAACGATCCCGCGGCTACACAGATTAATCTGGCGACCTCGACATCTCTGGCGGTATCCCCTAACAGCAAGAACAAGGATGTGGCGCTGGATCTGGTGAATTATGTGCTGGATGACCAGGATTCTTCGGCGCTGTTCGAGGAGCTGAAATTTAATCCGGTGGCGAAGCAGCACACCTACAATACCTATCCGTGGGTGACCGAGGCCAGCTCTTATGTCTCCGAAGGCAAGGCTTATCTGGATCTGTCGCTCCCGAACGGCGTAACCGATGAGACGGCCAAGCTGCTTCAGAGCTATTACACCAAGGGTGTAACTCAGGAGGAATTCATTAAAACGCTCGACAAGACCTGGGCCAATGCGGTAAAAGCAGGTAACTAAGGAAACCCAGAAACAGCATAGGAGTGATAGAGATGAGTGGAAGCAATAAAAGCAAACAGTCGCTCATTCTGCTGGCCTTCGTGTTTCCCGCCCTGCTGTTCTACGCCGTATTCATGCTTGTTCCCGCCTTCGGCGGGGCATGGTACAGCTTCACGGACTGGAACGGATTGAATCCCGCCTACCATCTGGTGGGATTCGCCAATTACATCGAAGCGCTGACGGATGATGCTTTTTTCATTGATTCAGTCTGGTTTACCCTGAAATTTGTAGTGTTTATGGTCGTGCTGCAGAATGTGCTGGCCGTCCTGCTGGCGGTACTGATCGAATCACGCCGCAGCAGCAAGGCCTGGTTCCGGACGATCTTCTTCATGCCCAACATGATCAGCATGATTATCGGCGGCTTCATGTGGCTGTTCATCTTCACCAAGGCGCTGCCTTATATCGCTGAGCATGCGGGCCTGGCTTTTCTGGACCAGTCGTGGATCGGCGACCCGAAATACTCCTTTCTGGCGATTGTCATTGTCTCCTTGTGGGGCGGCGTAGGTTACCTGATGGTGATCTATATTGCGGCTCTGCAAGGGGTGCCGGATGCGCTCAAAGAAGCGGCTGCAATCGACGGCGCGAACAGCTGGCAGACCTTCCGCAGCATTACGCTGCCTATGGTCTATCCGGCTGTAACGATCGGTATCTTCGTGACGCTGAACAGCTCGTTCAAGGCCTTTGATGCCGTGTTCGCGCTCACCGGGGGCGGGCCGGGAAGAGCGACGCAGGTGCTTGCGCTGAATATTTTTGAGGAAGCGTTCAAGATGAGCGGCCGTTACGGCTACGCCAGTGCCAAGGCGATGATCCTGTTCCTGGTGGTCCTGGTGATCACGCTGATACAGCTGAGCATCATGAAACGAAGAGAGGTGGAGGCATGAGTACCGTCCGGTTGAATTCAACATCTAAGTCCGGTATTGCGGGGCGGCGCAGATTGTCTTCGTTTATCGTCTTTCTTTTCCTGCTGGCAGGTGCCGTAATTACGCTCTTTCCGATCTACATGGGGGTGCTCAACTCTCTGAAGACGGAAGGGGACATGATGAATAATATTCTGGCTATTCCGAGTAAGCTGGAATTCGGCAACTATAGTGATGCTTTTGAGAAAACAAATTTCCTGCGGAGCCTCGGCAATACCGTGGTGGTCGCAGCTACCGGCCTGGTCGGCATTATTCTATTCTCGTCCATGGCCGGCTATAAGCTGTCCAGAACACCCGGCAGACTGAGCACGTTCCTGTTCAACCTGTTCGTCCTGTCGATGCTGATTCCGTTCCATTCGATCATGATCTCGCTGAACCGGATCTCCATGAAGCTGGCGGTGCAGGGCACAACGGTCGGCCTCGGCCTGATCTATATCGGGCTTGGCGTGTCGATGGCCATCTTCCTGTACCACGGATTCGTCAAATCGGTCCCCCGGGATCTGGATGAGGCTGCGGTGATCGACGGCTGCGGGGAGGTCAGGCTGTTCACTACGATTATTTTTCCGCTTCTGCTGCCGATTACGACAACTGTGGCGATTCTCAACCTGCTGTGGATGTGGAATGACTTTCTGCTGCCGCTGCTCATGCTCACGGATGCCGATCAATATACGCTGCTGCTGTCCACCAACATGCTGTTCGGACAATATGGCAATAATGACTGGTCGGCGATTCTGTCTTCGCTGGTGCTGACGATGCTGCCCGTTGTAATTCTATATCTGCTGCTGCAAAAATATATTCTGAATGGCATTGCCGAAGGCGCCGTCAAAGGGTAAAGGGAGGAAATACAAATGATTCACCCGGACCATCATGAAGTAAGCGGGTTTCTCTATGCAGACGGACACCGCTTAAGAAACGGGGAAGGGCGCGAGCTGCTGCTGCGCGGTGTAGGGCTTGGAAGCTGGCTGCTGCCTGAAGGGTACATGTGGCGTTTCCCGGAACAGGGAGACCGTCCGCGCCGGATCGAAGCGATGATTATAGCGCTTATTGGTGCTGACAGGGCGGAGGCGTTCTGGGAGACCTATTATGACCGCTATGTGGCCGAAGCGGATATTGCGCGGATTGCCGCAGAAGGCTTCAACTCGATCCGGATTCCGATTAACGCCCGCTATATCCTGCGGGAAGAAGAGGGAGTGTCCGGCTGGCATGAGGAGCATCTGGTGCGGCTGGATCAGATTATCGGCTGGTGCAGGGAGCACAGAGTCTACGCCATTCTGGATCTGCATGGAGCACCCGGCGGCCAGACCGGAACGAATATCGACGACTCCGCGCAGGATCTGCCGGAGCTGTTCACGGATGAACGCAACAAGCAGCTGACCATCGCCATCTGGCGGATGCTCGCCGGGCGGTACAAAGACGAGTGGATCGTTGCGGGCTATGACCTGCTGAATGAGCCGCTACCGGACTGGTTCTCGCAGTACAATGACCAGGTGATGCCGCTGTACCGCGAGATTATCGCGGCTATCCGGGAGGTTGATGCCCGGCATATGATAATTCTGGAGGGTGTGCACTGGGCGACGGACTGGTCGATCTTCGAGGGATTGCCGGATAATAAGCTGCCGGATGATAATGTAATGCTGCAGTTTCACAAGTACTGGAACAATCCCGATACGGAGAGTATTCAGAAGTATCTGGACGCAAGAGAGCGGCTAAATCTGCCGCTGTTCATGGGCGAGGGCGGGGAGAACAATAAGGACTGGTACGCCGGTGCATTCCAGCTGTTTGAGGATCACGGCATCTCCTGGAACTTCTGGACCTGGAAAAAGCTCGACACCGATAATTCCCCCTGTTCCATCGTTCTTCCGCAAGGCTGGCACAAGCTGGTCAGCTATCTGGAGGGAGGCGTGAAGCCGGAGCGTGTGGAGGCACAGGCGATTCTGGATGAATATCTGCACAACCTGAGTCTGGACCATTGTGTGTACCATTCAGATGTTGTCCATTCGCTGTTCCGGCGGCTGCCGGTGCGGATTCCTGCTATTTTTTATGGCTACAAGGGGAGCGGTCTGAGCTTCGGGAGAGCTCCCGGCAGGCAGGCTGCGGCAGGCATCGGCTTCCGGGAGGAGGACGGAATGGACTTCCGCTTCGTGGAGGGAGACCGGACGGTACCCAATTTCCAGCATGGCCGCGGGGAAGTCTGGCTGCCTGAGGAGAGGCTGTGTGTCGTACTGGCCGAGGGCGACTGGGCGGCGTATGAATTTACGGTTGCGGACCGGGATTCGGAGCGGCTGAGCCCGGAGGATACGGAGGGCTTGCGGGAGCGGCAGGAGTCACGGGACCCGGAGGATGCGCCAGAGTTGCAGAGCTTGGAGGAACCGGGGGACACGCAGGAGTCGCAGGACACGCGGGTCTTGGAGGAGTCGCAGGACACGCAGGGCTCGGAGGATAGGCAGGATTCGCTGGCTCTGGAGCTGCGGGTCCTGATGAGCGGGCCGGACAGTGAGCTGCTGGTGAAGCTGGATGGTCAGGAGATCGGCCGGATTCACGGTAATGCCTCGGACTCCGGGCAGGACTGGCGGACGGTGCGGATTCAGAGTGATCAGCAGCTTGAAGCTGGAGCACATGAGCTGACAGTCAGCGCTGCGGCTGGTGCGGCATCCCTGGAGTGGCTGGATTTGCGGTAGTGCAAAGGTGCTGTAAAGGTACAACATGAAGGTACAGTAAGGAGGCAGCGAAGGAACAGTGTGGGTACGGTAAAGGTACAATGAGAGTGCAGTAAAGGTAGAGTAAAGGTACAGTAGATGTACAGAAAAGGTACAAAGAAGGTATAGTATGGATACAGTGAAGGTACGGCGAGAGTGCAGTAAAAGTAGAGTAAATGGTAGGGTAGAGGTAATGTAAGAATAGAATATAATTAGAGTGAAGGTAAAGTAGAGGTACAGCGAAAGTACAGCGAAGGTACAGCGAAGGTACAGCGAAGGTACAGTAAAGGTACAGTATGGGAATGCAGACAAGCATGCCCGCCTGCGCTAACAGGATCATTCAGCTAATGTGATAAGGCTCGTAAATTGCGTTTCCGCAGTTTGCGGGCCTTTTTGTATGCAATAATACTTTGTTACCTTTGTTACCTTTGTTACCTCAGGAATTTCCTCATTCGTCCGCTTTCCGTGGCAGGAGCGGGTGACTTTTTGTGAAATCCTGCACAAAATACAACATTTTCCTCCTAATATCGATTCAAATCCAATATTGTTGTATCAAATGCAACATTTAGCCTATTTCAGACGGCTTAGCCGGATTATTCTTGTATTTTATACAACAATCCTCCCGAACACTGAGCTATCCGTGAATCAAAGTTGTAAAACGTACAACAATTTTGTCTTCAGTACTTCTAGAGTGTCTCCATTCAGCCGGCAACGAATCACGCGCATGGAATTGACGTATTCCGCCAGTCCTACAGCGATCATTCGGTAAATTGTCGGGTTGTTGTCTATAGTGCGGCCCAGATAGATTGGAGTTGAAACTGTAATGCAGGTTATTGCTGTTTCATGTCCCCCTACAGACCGGCTCAATCCGAATAGTAATATTGTTCTATCAATCCCTTAAATCCGTTCATGGCTGCGCCGCGGTTCCCTTGTTATTCTTATCTTGTAAACGATATCAATGCAAAGAGGTGAATTCCTTGTGGCGCATTTCCCGGCTCCCCTGAACACTGCCGCAACGCCGAAGAGCGCATACAGAGCTAAGGTGTGGAAGCGCATATGGAGTATGCGTACCCTGTATCTCATGCTGCTTCCCGGTGTGGCCTACTACATTATTTACAAGTATATACCCATGTACGGAGTGCTGATTGCCTTCAAAGATTATGACATTTTGAGCGGAATTGTGCGCAGTCCGTGGGCAGACCCCTGGTACAAGCATTTTCAGTTTTTTTTCGAATCGCCTTATTTCAGTCAATTGCTCACGAACACATTCCTGATCAGTCTGTATAAAACAATCTGGGGAACGATTCCTGCCATCGGCGTGGCTCTGCTCATTCATGAAAGCCGCAGCCTTTGGCTGAACCGGATCGTACAAACGCTGAGCTATATGCCCCATTTTCTGTCCTATGTCATTATCTACGGCATTGCAATTGCCTTTCTGTCCGAAACCTCAGGCCTCGTCAACCGCTGGGTGGTGGAAGCGGGCGGGAACGGCATTCCGTTTCTGACCTCGACAGCGTATTTCCGCAGTGTGCTGGTGGGAACCGATGTCTGGAAGGATCTTGGCTGGGGGGCTATCATTTATCTGGCAGCCATGTCCAGCATTGATGCTACGCTTTATGAAGCAGCCCGCATCGACGGCGCGGGAAGGCTTCGCCGGATCTGGCATGTGACACTGCCCGGCATACGTTCCGTGATTATCCTGCTGCTGGTGCTGAAGGTCGGCTCTGCACTGGATGCCGGTTTCGAGCAGATTTACATTATGTACAATCTCCAGGTAATGCCGGTGGCAGATATTATTGATACCTGGGTATTCCGGGTAGGCCTGGAGCAACTGAATTTCAGCCTGGCGACAGCGGTCGGATTGTTCAAATCCTTGATTGGACTTGTGCTTATCTTCCTGTCTAATAAGCTGGCCCGGAGATGGGGGGGCAATCTATGGTAAGCCGCGGAAACGAACGCTATTTCGATTATTTCATTAATATCCTGCTGATATTGCTGGCCGTGATTTCCGTCTTTCCCCTGCTGTATGTGTTCGCCGTATCCATTACACCCTACAGCGAAGTGCTGCGCAACGGCGGTTTTGTGCTGATTCCCCGCCGGATTACCTTTGAGGCCTATAAGGCGCTGTTTGGAATGGATGCTATTCCCCGCGCCTTCCTCGTGACCAGCTTCGTTACGGTAATGAGCACACTGATCAATCTGGTCCTGACAGTGCTCATGGCCTATACCTTGAGCCGTAAGCATCTGGTCGGCCGCAGCTTCTTCATCTTCCTGATCGTGTTCACCATGATGTTCGGCGGCGGCTTGATCCCGACCTACCTGGTCGTAAAAGGAACCGGCCTGCTTAACACGGTCTGGGCGATGATTATTCCCGGGGCGATGTCTACCTGGAATGTGCTTGTGGTCAAAACGTTCTTCGAAAGCCTGCCCGAAGAACTGTTCGAATCGGGACGGATCGACGGTGCGGGCGAATTTACAGTGCTGCTGCGGCTGGCCCTGCCGCTCTCCATCCCGGTACTGATGACCATCGGCTTGTTCTGTGTCGTAGGCAGCTGGAATACCTTCTTCAGCGCCGTCTACTATATTACTGACCCCGGCTTGAATCCGCTTCAGGTCATCATCCGCGGTCTGTTATTATCCTCCGAGCAAATGGAATATAATGCGGACATTGTACTGCCGACAACGACCTTGCAGATGGCTTCGGTAGTGGCGGCAAGCCTGCCGGTCATCGTGGTCTATCCCTTCGTGCAGAAGCATCTGACCAAGGGCATGCTGATCGGCGCCGTGAAGGGTTAACGGATTGTTCCCGGCGCTGTTCAAACGCCGGCAGCGCCGACTCAATACAACATTTGGTATACGAAAGGGGAGCATCATCATGAAACAAAAGAAGCGTATTCCTGCTGTACTGGCCTGTGTATTAACAGCGGGCCTGCTGCTGGCCGCCTGCGGAGGAAGCCCGCAGTCAGATTCCTCCGCTACGGAGGGGCCGGGTTCATCTACAGACGCTCCGGCGGACGCCCGGGCGGAGAAGGTAGCTATCGAGGTCATGCGGGTCGGCTGGAACACCACCACCCAGATGCCCAAAGAACAAGATAACTTCGTGAAGAAGACGCTGGATGAGAAGCTCAATATTGATCTGAAAATGACGCTGACCTCTTCTGCGGATGAATTCATTCAGAAGCTGAATATCCGGGCGGCGGGCAGCGACTTGCCCGATGTGATCCTCTTCAATGGACGGAATGAGTTCCAGGAATATGTCAAGAAGAACATTCTGCTTGATCTGGAGCCGTATAAGGAGAAATTGAAGCCCGCAGCGGATGCCATCGGAGACAATGTGTACAGCCGGGTGGAGGTTAACGGCAAGCATTACGCCATATCGCTTAATCCCCAGAGTAACTGGAATTTATTCTGGCTGCGCAAGGATTGGCTGGATAAACTGCAGCTGCCGGTTCCAGAGACCCTGGATGAAGTATTTGAAGTTGCGAAAGCGTTTACCGAACAGGACCCGGACGGGAATAACAAGAAAGATACTTTCGGCATCACAGGCAGTCTCGGCACTCTGGTGCATCTGATCAACCTGCAGCATGGCGTCGCCGACGCGCTGTATATCAAGGACGGGAAGATGGTCAACGGCATGTTCGAGCCGGAAATGAAGGAAGCGCTGGCTTATACTCAGAAGGTGCTGAATTCCGGCGTGGTCGATCCGGAGATTGCCAGCAACAAGGGCGACAACGCCAAAGATAAAGCGTTCCAGGGCAAGGCCGGCATTATCATCAGTGACTGGACGCAGATTATGAAGGACAATGAAGTGGAGAAATGGAAGGGCGCCAATCCGGATGCGGAATTCCTGATGCTGAACAAGCTGCAGGGACCCAAAGCGAATATCCTTGCCGCCATGGATAAATCCAGCGTATCCGGCATCGTAGCCATTTCACGCCAGGCCGCCCAAGACGAAACCAAACTGAACCGCATTTTTGACCTTATCAATTATACAGCCTCCGGTGAAGGCTCCGAGCTTGTTCAGTTTGGCCAGGAAGGTGTACATTTCACCAAAGAAAACGGTAAGCCGGTGATTACGGACCGGTCCGCAGAGGCGGCATTCACCTGGGTCTACCAACTGGCCGGCCGGCCGGAAGCGGAATATCTGAGCACCAAATTTGCCAAACAGATTGACTATATTCAGGCTAGCGAACAGGTTGAAGTGCTGGATACCTACAACGGGTTTGTTGTCTTCCCTCAGAACTACAACGCAGCTGATGCCGACCGCTTCAAGAACGAGGAAATGCTCAAATTCCAATACGGCAAAAACAAGCTGGAGCAATACGACAGCTTCCTGGAGAAGCTGAACACGACCTTCAAGTATCAGCTCTTCCAGGACAGCGCAATGAAACAGCTGCAGGAGCTGGGTTATGCGGAATGAGCAGGATAACCCTGCGGAGGCCGGCAGTTGTGATATACTGTAGCATGAATTTACGGTAACGATAACCGGGAGGGAAGACGATGGGAGGCTGGAAACGCATATGGCCACAAAAGTTCAGAAACCGCTTGTTTGCCGCTGTTGTGATCTTCCTCCTGCTGCCCTTTTTCCTGCTGCAAATCTATAATTACCGGATGATGGAACGGACCGTGTCCCGCGAGTTTCAGGAAAAGGCAATCGAGCAGCTCAACGTGGTTAACGACGCCTTGAACAACGAGATCAATAAAGCTTTCCTCTATTATGTGTACCTGGAGCGGGACCCTTATACCCGCTCCGTATTGCTGTATCCGGGCCAACTCAATCCTGCGGAGAAAGCGGTATTCCTGCAAAGCACCGCCCGTCCGGCATCGCTGGAGCTGCCCGCCCAGATTACCGTCACCCTGGCCGACCGGTCCGGCACGCTGTACCACACCGACGGGCTTGTGCAGACCGGGCAGGAGCATGCCAATTTTGTCCGGGAGAGCGGGTTTGCCGGACTCGGTGCTGAGGGAGACTCCTTCCGCTGGGTGACCGGCAAGGATTTGTCCATGTATGCTGTATTGCTCGATAACCGGCAGCAGCCGTTCGGTTATCTGCGGATTAATTTTTATTATGACGGCTGGCTTGCCGAAGCGTCGCGGGATCTGCTGCTCCAGCAGCATTATGTATTGATGGACCAGGGAGGCCAGCTGCTCAATTCCTCCGATTACTTCCGGGCGGTGGACCGCACGGCCATCCAAGAAATGATCCGCGTTCCGGAAAGAGAGGAACCTATGCAGCGGGTTGATTATGAGAGCTCGTCAATTCTGACGATCAGCCCGCTCTACAATCTGGATTGGTATCTGGCCGCGTCCATGCCGCTGAATACTTATCTTGGGAATATGAAGGAACTGCGGGAGCAGAATTTCAATTTCTCCCTGCTGTTGTCCGGCGGCTTCCTCCTGCTTACCTTCCTCATCGCCGGTGCCATGTCCCGGCCCATCGCGCTGCTCCGGCGTAAGATGGCATTATCCGCACAGGGGGAATTGAATACACGGGTGGAAGAATCCTTTTTCCATGGAGAGATGAGGGATTTGGCGGCCACATTCAATACGATGATGACGGATATCGGCGGATTGCTGCAGAAGCTGAAGCTGGAGGAACGGCAGAAGGAAGCGCTGCATTACCAGATGCTGACCGCCCAGATGAATCCGCATTTCCTGCTGAACACGCTGAACACGATCAAATGGATCGCCTATGAAAAGGAAGAGGATGATATCGCGGAAATATCGATTTCTTTGGGCAAATTGCTGGAAACAAGCCTGTACTCGGATGTAGAGCTGATTCCCTTGCAGAATGAGCTGGATCTGTTGCAGGCGTATGTATATATCCAGAATATCCGCTATGAAGGCAAAGTAAGGGTCACTCTGGATGTGGAGGAAGGGCTGGCCTATGCTCTTGTTCCGAAGCTGGCGCTGCAGCCGCTGATGGAGAATGCCTTCAAACACGGCTTCTCCACGCTGCAGGAGGATGCCCGGGTCTCAGTCCGGGCAAGGAGATCGGGACGCTCGCTGATTCTGGAGCTGGAGGACAACGGTGTCGGCCTTGCCCGCGCCGGGGAACACCCGGAGCTCCGCTCGCGCAAGAGCATCGGAATCGCCAACATCCGCCAGCGCCTGCAGCTGCTGTTCCGGGAAGATGGCAGTCTCGTTCTTCTGGAGGGGGAGAAGGGGACAATGGCACGCATCACCATCCCGTTATTGATTGCAAATCCTTTCCAATCCGGAGGTGCAGAGCATGTGGAAAATTCTTCTGGTTGAAGACGAGCCGTTTGTCCGGCGCAAGCTGCTTAAACTGGTGGACTGGGAAGCTTATGGCTTCAGTGTGGCAGGGGAAGCTTCCGACGGAGAGGAGGCCTTGCAGCTGATGCATCAGCTGAGACCCGATCTCGTCATTGCCGACATTCTTATGCCCCGCATGGATGGCCTGGAATTGCTGCGGCAGACGCGCCATGCCGGGCTGGACAGCCGGTTTGTCATGCTGACCTGCATGGGCGAGTTCGAATATGCCCGCAAAGCGCTGGAGCTCGGAGCCAGCGGATATGTGCTCAAGCTGTCGCTGAGCATCCCGGAGCTGCAGGAGCTTCTGCTTAAGATCGGCGAAGAATTGTCAGCCTCGCGCAGGCAGCGGCATGCGCTGCTGGGACAGGAATTCAACCGTTATTATGGCCTCGTCTGGGAGGCGGTGAAGGCGGGGCAGGAGACAGCGCCGCCTGCGCCTCCGGCATCCTACCGGCGGCTGCTCATGGTCTCCTGCATCGGGACCGCCCGGCCGCTGCTGGCAGCCGTCCTGGAAGCCTGTCCGCCAGACACCTGGATGGAGGAGGTCTGGACCGGTTCTTTTACGGCAGACGGCTGTACGACCTGCTTCTTCTGGTCTGACGGCGGCCTTAGGCTGCCCGGTAACCTTACGGCGGGCATGCCCGTTCAGGCCGTGGCCTGCGGCGGTCCGGTTCCGCCCGGTCTCATCCATGCGGAGTGGACCCGGCTCTACCGGCAGCTAAACGACCTCTGGTACGAAATTAAGGGCGAAGCTCCGGCAGACGGCAGCGGAGCAGAGTCCGCCTCTACATCTGCCGCCGGGCCCGAGGCGGCCGGAGAGCCGAAGCTTCCGCCTATATGGGTCATGGAGAAGGAGATTGTTCTGGCCTTTGCCCAGCGGCGGAGCGCGGATATGCAGCGTACGGCCTGCGCGATGTGGGAAACGCTGCGGGCAAGCCGGCTGCCCTTCTGCCTGGTGATGGAGAAGGCGGAACGCCTGGTGCGGACCTTTGCCGAAATCGGCAATCAGCCTCCGTCCGGGCCTGTTCAGCAACTGCGCGAAGTGGCCACCCACCGGGAGCTGCTCGCTTGCTTTTTGGCGGCCGCGGATGAAATGCAGGTGCGCATGGCCGCAGCGGAGGGAATAACAACCAATCATCCCGAAATCAACCGTGTGCTGGAATACATCCACAGCCGTTTTGCCGAGAACATCACTCTGCGGGCGGTCGCCCGTTATGTCGCCATGGAGGAGCATTATCTCAGCGGGCTTTTCCGCCTGAAGACAGGGGAGACGCTCATCAACTACCTGCAGCATGTGCGCGTGAAGAAAGCCCGGCGCTTACTCCGCGAGACAGACTTAACCGTTAATGAAATCGGCCGCAGCGTCGGGTTCCCGAACGATAATTATTTTATCAAAACGTTCAAGAAATGGTCCGGACAAACCCCCGGGGCCTACCGCAGGGACAGAAGGGAGGCGGAGACGGCGAACCCGCCTTCGGAGAGGCCAGTTTAGATTCCAAGCGCTCTTAGCGGAGGCCACGCGGCGGAGTATATTGCCAAAGGCTTCCCCTGTTTAACCAGATATAAAAATGAAAGAAAGCGCTGTACAACTTTTTATAACACGTGTTATACTCTCGGTGAGGTGCTGATATATGGGCAAAAAAAGAGTGACCAGCTTTGACGTAGCCAAGCGGGCAGGCGTGTCCCGCAGTGTGGTATCTGCGGTGCTGAATGATACTCCCGGCATCGGGGTTGGAGCGGAGACGCGCGAAGCCGTGCTGGAAGCCATCCGCGAGCTGAATTACCATGTGGACGCCGGAGCGCGCAGCATGAAGACGGGAAGAAGCATGACGCTTGCCGCTTTCGGTGATACGCGTCATCCGCTGTTCACCCGGCTGCTGGAAGGCATGCAGCGGGAGTGTGAGCTCAGCGGGTATCATATTCTGCTCTGCTCTCCGCGCCATAAGGGGAACGCCAACGGCAGGACCGAGCTGCTGGAGCTATATCACCGGCGGAAGATCGACGGGATTGTGACGCTGGATCATACCAGCTACCACGATGAGGAGTGGGCTTCCCGCATAGGGAATGCCGGAATCCCCTATGTTTCTGTGGAAGGGTACGCAGAAGTGCCCGGTGTGTTTTCCGTGCTGGCCGATTATTCGGGCAGTGTGGAGACGGCGCTGAATTATTTGCTGCGGGAGGGTACACCGCAGCAGCCCGGCCCGGTCTATGCCGAGGTATACCACGGGCATAGCGCGGATAACTGGGCGGAGCGGAACCGCCGCGATGCCTATACCGGCTGGTGCAGCGCACATGGGATGGAGCCAATCGTGATCCGTCTGGAGGAACACCATGGCGACTGGACAGCGTGCCTGCAGAGGCTGGCGGATAGCGGGCCACAGCATGCGCCGCTGCTGGTCAACTGGTCAAGCGCAATTCCCGATCTGTACCGGGCGGCTCACAAGCTTGGCCTGCGTATCGGTGAAGATGTGCGGATCATGGCGGCAGATAATACGATTCAGGGTCACCGTCTTAGCCTGCCGTCTCTAAGCTGCGTAGAAATCCCTTATGTGAGTATGGGGGAAGAGGCGGTACGCTGCTTACTTACGCAGATGAACGGCAGGAACGAAGCAGGACAGGCGGACAAAATCTGGCTTCCAGCAGTATTAAGGGCAGGAGAAAGCGCGTAACCGCGCTTGGTATGAAGGGGAGGCTAAGCCATTCATGGTGTTGCACTTGCTGCTGGCACTGCCTGAACAGCTTCTGCTGGGGGACGATGTAGCTTTAGCTTGCACATAGTCTGAGCCGGCTGAGCTAACAGGCAATATGCCTTAAGCAGCGATTCACTTTGTAGTGGCAGCTTATCCTAATTAGCAGGGAACGGTACCATCCTTACACGGATGGACCGTCTTTCTGCCCATTTGATAACACGTGTTATACAAAAGGGAGGAAAATCGGAATGGGAATGTTTTGGACTGAAGAGAAGCTTGCACTGCGGTTGAAGGAGCTGGAGGGTTACCGGTACCGTGAGGTTATTACGCTTGATGAATGGCTGGTTACAGAGGATCAGGAGGGTGACAATGGTGTCTATCCGTCCGCCCCGGAAGGAGACAAGAAGCTTCGTATAGGGGATTACTGGACCGGCAGTGATGTATATTTGTGGCTCCACAGAAAGATCACAGTGCCAGCTGCTTGGCAGGGGAAACGTATTGTAGGTATATTCGATTTCGGCCGGACAGGCGGAGGGAACAACAGCGGCTTCGAATCCCTGCTGTTTCTGGACGGCAAGCCGTATCAGGGCGTGGATTCCAATCACCAGGAGGTGTTTCTTGAGGATGCCGCTGGCAGGGAGCTGGACTTCACCTTCCGCTTATGGTCAGGCCTGAACGGAGACGGCCAGCTGATTGCTCAGGAACACCGGATCAAGCAGGCTGAGCTGGCTTATCTGGATGAATCAGCCGACAACCTCTATTATACAGGCCGGGCGGCACTGGATAGTTTCAAGCAGCTTGCCGACAGCCAGATCGAGAAGCATGAATTGCTGATGGCATTGAACCGCTCGTTTAACAAGCTGGACTGGTCAAGGCCCGGCAGCGCAGATTTCTATGCTTCAGTCCAGGAGGCTGAGGAGAGCCTGCTCGAGGCCCTGGCCCTGCTGGAGCAGCAGCATCCGGTTACGGTAACCGCGATCGGCCATACCCATATTGATGTGGCCTGGTTATGGCGGCTTACCCATACCCGGGAGAAAGCGGCCCGCTCCTTCTCCACAGTGCTTCGGCTGATGAAGCAGTTCCCGGAGTACATCTTCCTGCAAACCCAGCCGCAGCTCTATGCCTACATCAAGCAGGATTATCCGGAGATTTATAGCGAAATTAAGCAGCGGGTGGAGGAAGGCCGCTGGGAAGCCGGAGGTGCAATGTGGCTGGAAGCGGACTGCAATCTGACCAGCGGCGAGTCGCTGGTGCGCCAGATTCTATACGGGACAAAATTTTTCCGCGAGGAATTTGGCGTAGACTGCAAGTACCTATGGCTGCCGGATGTGTTCGGCTACAGCTGGGCGCTGCCGCAGATTCTGCGCAAGTCGGGCATTGACACCTTCATGACGACCAAGATCAGCTGGAGCCAATATAACCGCATGCCGCATGATACGTTCCAGTGGAGGGGCATTGATGGCAGCGAGGTACTGACCCACTTCATCACTACACCCGAGGCTCCTGATTCCAGTGCCTGGTACTATACGTATAACGGCCTTATTGAGCCTTTCTCTGTGCAGGGGATCTGGGACCAGTACCGCGACAAGAACCTGAACCGTGAGCTGCTGCTCTCCTACGGGTATGGCGACGGCGGCGGCGGTGTGAACCGCGAGATGCTGGAGATGCGGCGGAGGCTGGATACCATGCCGGGGCTGCCGCAAGTGAAGCCGGGCCGTGCGGATGACTATTTCGAGCGGCTGCATGAAACGATAGAAGGCACCGATCAATATGTGCATACCTGGGACGGGGAGCTGTATCTGGAGTTTCACCGCGGGACTTACACCAGCCAGGCTTATAACAAAAGAATGAACCGCAAGCTGGAGCTGCTGTACCGCGAGGCGGAGTGGCTGCAGATACTCCTTGCTGCGGAGACAGGCGGATATGCACAATATCCTGCGGAATCGCTCCTGGCAGGCTGGCAGATTATTCTGCGTAACCAGTTCCATGATATTATCCCCGGCTCCTCCATTCATGAGGTCTATCAGGATTCACGGCTGGAATATGCCGAAGCAGAGCAGCTGGGCCGGGCTGCCCTTGATGCTGCGGCGGATGGACTTGTCAAACTGAAGAGCCCTGATGCTGCATCAGCGGGTGAGGATGACCCGGCGGATACCGCGTCACACAAGGAGTACACGCTGTTCAACAGCTCCCTCTTTGGAGGTCCCCGTCTGGCAGCCGTCCCTCACAGCGCAGAGATTGCCGTCTGGACGGATGCCGCCGGCAACCCGCTGGCCGCCCAGCGCTCCGGCAGTCAGTGGCTGGTCGGGGTAGAAGCTGTTCCGGCGATGGGGAGTGTAGTGATCCGCGCTGCACAACCCGCCGCTTCCGGAGAGAATCCGGAACCGTCCGTTCCTTTTACCTGGCAGGATTCAACACTAACAACACCTTATTATATTCTGGAGTGGAATGCAGCCGGACAGCTGAGCCGGATCTATGACCGCAAGGAAGCGCGCGAGGTGCTGGCAGCGGGCGAATGCGGCAATCTGCTGCAGGTATTCGAGGATAAGCCGAAGATGTTCGACGCCTGGGATATCGATCTGTATTACCAGGAGAAAATGCGGGTAGTAAGCGATCTGCGCTCTGTAGAGCTGACCGAATGCGGCCCGCTGCAGGCAGTGCTGAAGTTCACCTGGAAGTACATGGATTCCTCGATCACCCAGAAGGTTAAGGTATATGCCGGAAGTGCACGGATTGACTTCGAGACCCTGGTGGACTGGCATGAACAGCATCAGCTGATGAAGACTGCCTTCCCTGTTGCGGTTCGCGCCACGGAAGCTACCTATGATATCCAGTTCGGCAACGTGAAGCGGCCGACCCATTGGAATACAAGCTGGGATTATGCCCGGTTCGAGAGTGTCGGCCACCAGTGGGCTGACCTGTCGGAGCGGGGCTATGGCGTCAGCCTGCTGAACGACTGCAAATACGGATACGACATCAAGGATCACACGATGAGGCTGTCGCTGATCAAATCGGCAACCAGCCCGGACCGGATGGCTGACCAGGGCGAGCACCGCTTCACGTATGCCTTGCTTCCGCATAAAGGGGATTGGGCTGCGGCAGGCACCGTGCAGGAAGCGTGGGCGCTGAATAATCCGCTCCTCGCTGCCGAAGGGGGTTATGCCGCCGGTAACGGCAAGTCGCTGATCACCTGCGATGCCCCGAACATTGCCGTCGATGCCGTTAAGCTGGCTGAGGATGGCAGCGGATGTATCGTCAGACTGCATGAGTATACGGGAACACGCAGCACGGCGAATATCGGCAGCGATTACTCCGCCGTCTCCTGGCAGCTGCGCGATCTGATGGAGCGTCCGCTGGAGACTGAAGCGGTGGACGGACCGGCCATCCGCCTTGATTTCAAACCGTATGAGATTCATACGCTGCATGTTGTTTTTGCCTGATGTGAGCGTTAATTATGCATTGATTGACCGAAAGATCCCCGGACTCCGGGGATTTTTTGCTTTTTTGCGGGAGAAAAGCCGCCCTGCCGAATAATGGTAAGCCGGACCAAATCAAACCGAAAAGAGGCGATCCCCTGATGTTCAAAGGACAAAAGTATTAGATTGCGGGTACTTTCATTAAGGGCAGGATTGTTTAAATACTAAGCGAATACCCTAGATATGATGGGTTTTACAAATCAATTGGTGGTTTTTTTATGAGGGGGAGGGCAAATGTCAAAATTAATAACCGCATCCTTAGAGGCTTTAAAGAAGGTAATTTACAATAACAAAAATTTTTCTATACAAAGAAATTTAGGATTTCAGCTTACATGTAGATTTTCATTTTCTAAGCCCGTCTTATTGAAAGAAATCGAGGATTTTGAAGCGGAGACGGAGTTAAAGCTGCCTGAGGATTATAAGTTCTTTTTGTCTCTTCATAACGGAATGGAATTATATAAGGATGTTGAAGAATCGGCACCTCATTGGCATATTTTTGGAGTGGATGAAATTCTAGATGCATTGGAAAAGTTTCCAACCCCTGAGCACGTATACGTTATAGCAAAATTCAGTGAGACTTTAATATGTGTAAATAGCGATTATGTAAAGCAAGGCAGAAAAGACTATCTGTTTGACCAGTCAATCTATACCTCAGCTCGTGATAATGGTGAGCCGCTTAATTTAAGCTTTGAACTATGGCTCGATCGATTACTTGTATCGCAGGGGGATCAATTTTGGTTATGGAACGGCATCACACCAGAGAATCTTAATAAATATTTTCCATAAAACAGCAAAAGAAACCCTAAATATAAGGCTTCTTTTGTCGTTTTTTTCTGACAGGTGAATCCTATTTAGTTATAATTTACAGCTGCTTAATCAGCTCTTCCAGCTCATCCATCAAACCTTGTGCAAGTTCAAAATTAGCAGCTTTTAAAGCCAGCTCGATTTTCGTTTCAACAGCTTTTTTATTTTGTTCCAGTTCCAGATAGTCTTTATCGAAATGCCGGGCATAAATCATCTTTTTGAATTTCTTGATCGTCATCTTTCTAATCGTCTTGCCGTCAATGATCAGAACATAATCCATCCCGTTTACCACCGAATAGAAATCATGAGATATCATGAGAATCGCACCTTTATAGTTCTGGATAGCGTTCTCCAGTGCGATTTGTGTATAGGTGTCCAAATGGCTTGTCGGTTCATCAAGCAGCAGTACGTTCGCTTTACTGGCAGAAACTTTAGCCAACTGAAGCATATTTTTTTCGCCGCCGGATAAGGATTCTATTCTTTGCTCAAGGATTTCCCCTTCAAAGCCGTAGCTTGAAAGATGCGATCTAATCTCATCATACGTTGCGAACCCGGCATCGATGAATTCCTCCAGGATGGTATTAGAATCCTTCAGCATTTCACCTTGAAGCTGAGATAAATAAGTCACTTTAGCATCCGGATTTACTTCAATTGCATCATGATTATTCCTATAAATCTCCCGGAGTAATGTCGTTTTCCCGGTGCCGTTTGCACCGATAAGGGCTACTTTATCCGTAGATTTGATCTCAAAGTTAACATTCTCTAACAGCAGCTCATCAAAGGAAACGCTATAGTTATTAACAGTTATAACAGTCGTGTCTTCCAGTTCATGATCGATACTGAAACGGATATCCGGCTGCTTAATCTCTACGAATGGAGCTTTAATTCTGCGCGCTTCCAGTCTTTCCTGAAATTTAACTCTGGCTTTTAGCGCTCTCCCTCTGGAGGCCTCTGAATTATAAGTTGCGATTGCTCTAAGGTTATTGACGATGCTCTCATTTCTCGCAATTTCTTCCTCTTCAGCGATGGCGAGCTCCTGCAGCTCAATTTTGGTTTGCAGCAAGGAGAAGTTGTAATCAATATACCGCCCGTCAAACTCCTGGATCTCCTTGTTTTCAAGGTGCAGGATTTTGTTGAAGCAATGATTGAGCAGATAGCGGTTGTGCGTAACCACCAGCAGTATGCCTTTGTGGGCATTAATAAGATTCTTAAGTGAATTTAGGTTGTCAAAATCTAAAAATACATCGGGCTCGTCCATAATCATGAAGTCCGGACGGCTGAGCATTTCCTTCATTACTTGAATGAGCTTGAATTCCCCGCCGCTCAGGTCAGATACCCTGACATCCTTTAGCTTCATGAGGTTTGCCAGATTTAGTTTCTTATTAATATTGCTTTCGTAATCATTCCCGTCCATAGCATCGAAGGCGTCCAACGCTAACTGATACCTTTCCAGCAGCGAATCCATATCCGAGGAGGTTTCCATTTCAGCCAAAATAGAATTTATTTCATTCTGTACCTTAATAAATTCTTCGCCGATATATTCAAAAACGGTTGTATCTTTAGTTTTTTCCGGTTGGGAGAACTGGCTTACATACCCGATGCTGCAAGTAGGATCTATCTCTAACCTGCCCTCAAACAGATATCTTTCCGGGTCCATCAGAATATCGGTCAGTGTACTTTTCCCGCTGCCGCTTGTTCCAATGAAAGCACAATGCTGTGCGGCTTCAAGCGTAAAGGAAATATCTTTATATAGTTCTTTTTGCGGGAATGAGAAGGATAAGTGTTCTGCTTTTATCATAGTGTTACCTTTCTTTCTAACTAAATTTGTGACTATTTTAGGATGTATTGAAGAGCACAGATGTTGAGTTTACCGTTGATAGCCTAACACTATTTACAAATAACATCAATCATTCTGCGTTAAAGTTGTTTCTCCCGGCTCCGGCCCCTTCAGATGCTTCCTCCCGGACGCCTGCCGGTAGCTCCCCGGAGTGGTGCCGATAATCCGCTTGAACACCAGATTGAAGGTCTTCGGGTCATGGTAGCCGGCCTGCTCCGCAATGAGCTGAACGGGCGCCTTGGGCTGCTGAACCAGCAGCAGGCAGCTTTTCTGAATCCGGACATTCTGCAGGTAATGATGGAAGGTCTGCCCGGTATTCGCCTTGAACAGCCGCTGAAGATGCCTTTCACTCCAGTCAAAGCTGCGTGACAGACGCTTCAGGGTGATTTCCTGCGCGTACTCCTGGTTGACATAATTCAGAATCTGCAGGAATTGCGTCTGCTTGTTCAGCGGAAACTGGACCTCGTCATGCCTGAGCCGGTAGATACTTATCAGCAGTTGAATGAACAAGGTCAGCAAATAGCTGCCCGCGCCGGTCTGCGGAAGATGAACCTCCCGGTGAAGCGCCAGAAACAGGCTCTCGATGGAACCGTTCAGATCCGTCACGGAGAATGCGGGCAGCTGATGATTGCGGATCTGCTCCAGGTAGGAGGCAATCGGCGGGTCCGGGATCAGAGCGGCAAGGTTGTCCAGCAGCTCCGGCTTAAACAAACAATTGTACACCACGAGCGGCTCACGGAGCGGGCTGGGTGAAGACGGACGGAAGACATGGGAGACTCCTACGGGAATATAGTACAGCTGGCCCTTGCCGGTCTGCTGAGCCTGCTGCCCGATATAATGGAAGCCTTTGCCTTCGGCAACGAAGGTCAGCTCCATGAAGTCATGGGAGTGAAGCGGAAGATCATAGTTCTCGGTAGCGCGGTTCACATATAACTGGAGATTGTTCTGGAAGAAATACTCCCCTTTTAGCGTATGATTGGCCGAATGCATCAGTTCACTCCTCTAAACAACAGAATGTCCTTTTTACCCCGGTGAAATGTCCATATTGCAGGTCATGTAAATGCTGCGGAATTCTATAATTGTAATAGAAAGCGTTTCATATTTATAGGGGCAATCCCAGAAAAGACGGGGTGTAATGAAATGATAGCTGTTCATAAATTACGTGTGGAGTACAAAGACAATCCGCTGGGGCTGGATGTCCGTTATCCAAGAATCAGCTGGCAGCTGGATGCGGATGAGCGGGATGTCATGCAGCAGGCGTATCAGCTTCAGGCAGCAATGGATCAGGACTTCGGAAGCACGGTATGGGATTCGGGCAGAGTGGAGTCCGGACAATCCCTGCATATTGAGCTGAAGGAGCTGCAGCTGCAGCCTAAGCAGCGCTATTATTACCGGATCAGAGTATGGGATCAGCAGAACCGGCCTACAGAGTGGTCGGATACCGCCTGGTGGGAGACGGGCCTGCTCTCGCCGGAGGATTGGGAGGCAGAGTGGATTACAGCGCCGCTGGCTTGCCTGGATGTCCAGGCAGAGCAGGCTCCGCTGCTGCGGCGGAGCTTCCATGTAGACCGGCAGGTCACCCGGGCCAGAATGTATGTGACCAGTCTCGGTCTCTACGAAGTTGAGCTGAACGGTACAAGAGTCGGCGGGGATTATTTGACCCCCGGCTGGACCAGCTACAGCACCCGCCTGCAGTTCCAGACCTATGACATCACAAGGCAGCTGGCAGTGGGAGACAATGCGGTTGGCGCCTGGCTGGGGAACGGCTGGTACAAAGGAAACCTGGCCTGGGATAACAAAAAGCATGTGTTCGGCGACCGCACGGCCCTGCTGATGCAGATTCATCTCATCTATGCGGACGGGGTGGAGCAGATCATCGGAACGAATCAGGGATGGACAGTATCGCCCGGACCGCTGCTGATGTCGGAGATCTATCACGGCGAAACCTATGATGCCCGTCTGGAGCAGACCGGTTTCAGCAGGGCGGAGTACGATGACCAGTCATGGACGCCTGCGGAGATCCTTCCGTACACCAAGGATATTCTGCTGGCCCAGGAGAATGTTCCTGTGAAGGCTGTAGAGGAACTGATACCTATAGCAATCATGCGCACTCCGGCCGGGGAGACTGTGCTCGATATGGGCCAGAATATGGTCGGCTGGATGCGCTTTACGGTGGAAGGGCAGGCAGGACAGGAATTTCAGCTGCGGCATTTCGAGGTGCTGGATCAGGAAGGCAATGTGTACACAGATAACCTGCGGGCGGCGAGACAGACGGTTACGTATATTGCCAAAGGTGGAGGCCGGGAGAGCTTCCAGCCGCGTTTCACCTTCCAGGGCTTCCGGTATGTGCAGCTGACCGGCTTCCCGGAGGACCTCAATCTGCAGGATTTCGCAGGTGTTGTCCTGCATTCGGATATGGAGCCGACCGGCAGCTTTACCTGTTCAAATCCGCTGCTGAATCAGCTGCAGCATAACATTCTCTGGGGGCAAAAAGGCAATTTCGTCGATGTGCCGACAGACTGCCCGCAGCGCGATGAACGGCTCGGCTGGACCGGGGATGCGCAGATGTTCATCCGTACGTCGGCGTATCTGATGAATGTGGCCCCCTTTTTCAGCAAATGGCTCAAGGATCTGGCGGCCGATCAGCTGGATAACGGCGGTGTTCCGTTCGTAATTCCTCATGTGCTGGATGAGAATTCCCATTCTTCCGCGGCCTGGGGCGATGCGGCTGTCATCTGTCCGTGGACGATTTATCAGTGTTATGGCGACAAGCGGATTCTGGAGCAGCAGTACAGCAGCATGCAGGGCTGGGTGGAGTATATCCGCCGGCAGGGGACGGATGAATTCCTGTGGAATACCGGTTTCCATTTCGGAGACTGGCTGGGCCTGGATGCCAAGCCGGACAGCTACATCGGCGCTACGGACAGGGACTATATCGCGACTGCCTTCTGTGCCTATTCTGTAGAGCTTATGGGTAAGACTGCGGCAGTGCTGGGCAGAACAGAAGATGAGCAGTACTATTCACAGCTGCATGCGCGGATCAAACAAGCTTTTAACCGGGAATTCATCACGCCTGCCGGACGGATAAGTGTAGCTACACAGACAGCCTGTGTGCTGGCGCTGATGTTCGGTCTGGTGGAGGGTAAGGCGGAAGAACGCACGGTTGCCAAGCTTATAGAGCTGCTGGAAGAGAACAAATATCATCTCACCACAGGTTTCGTCGGCACGCCTTATCTGAATCTGGTGTTGGCTGGAGCGGGGCATTATGATGCTGCCTACAAGCTGCTGCTGCAGACCGATTACCCTTCCTGGCTGTATCAGGTTACCCGGGGGGCGACGACCATCTGGGAGCATTGGGACGGGATTAAGGAGGACGGCAGCTTCTGGAGCAAGGATATGAACTCGTTCAATCATTATGCATATGGGGCGATTGGCGATTTTCTGTACCGCTGTGTTGCCGGCATCGAGCAGGTGGAAGAGTATCCGGGTTATAAGCAGTTTCTGATTCAGCCGCATCCGGGAGGCGGACTGACTTCGGCTGCCGCCGGGCTGGAATCTATGTACGGGAAGATCCGCTCCGAGTGGACGCTTGATTCCGGCAAAATAGAGCTGGTGACCGTAGTTCCCCCGAATACCTCGGCTACTGTACTGCTCCCGGACGCTTTGCTGGCGGGTGTGCTGGAGAACGGGCAGGAGCTTCAGGCGGTCCGCGGTATTCATTCTGCCGAGCAGCTGGAGCAGTCGGTGAAGATTACGCTCGGCTCCGGTGAATATAGATTCGGATATGCCTTACGAAAGTAAGCGGTATAACAGAGTTCCTGTGGAATGAAGGGGCTCTGCTTTTTGTTGATTAGGAAATTATGAAATTCGTCTGTTGTGGATAAATTTCATTGGAATTTGGTTGGATCATTCAATTTCTGGTGTGTGGTTTGATTTGCCCTTATGAGGAATTTGTTCTTATGCAGCTATATAGATTGAACTTCGGGAATAACCTACTCCACAGAACTCTGCATTTGCAAGTCTATTGGAGAGTAACTAGCGTGATGTGCATAGCATTTAATTGTATTTTCTGCAGTTAAAAGACGGCGAGATTCCGGATTTTCCGGGTTAATTGTATTCTGTACAACTAAAAAAGCGGTGAGATCCCCTTTTACGAAATATGTGGATTTTTAAGTGTAGAAAGTGCAATTAAAATCCTCACAGCGCAATAATCGCCCGCTTTAGTTGCACAAAATACACTTATAGCTTAGACGGCGTGAATCCTGGCACAGCCAGCTGTTCAAGCGGGGAGCCCGGGACTAATCCGAAAGATTACCAGTTCAAGTTATCAAGCTATATAGTGATATTGCGCTATACAACCAGGGAATGATCCTCCAGGAAGCGGATGAATTCCCGCATGCATTTACTGATGTAACGCTCCTTGTTCCAGATCAGCACAACGTTCCACGGAATGGACGGATTCCGCAGCGGCAGAATGCGCACATTCTGGTTAGATACCTTCTCACAGAGCGGCTCAGGCAGGAAGGCGATGCCCAGATTGGCCGACACTAGCTCGACCAGCAGATCCCATTGAGCACTTTCATAAGCGATATTGGCTTCAAACCCTGCGCTGATGCAGGCTTCGATAATATGCTGCCGCATGGCGAACCCCTTGGCGAAAAGGATCAGCGGCTCTTCCCGGAGATCGGTCAGCGAAGCCTCTTCAAGTGCCGCCAGCGGATGTGACTTATGGACAACAATTGCCAGATTCTCACGGACAAAAGGCTTGATTCCGAAGCTGCCCTCCCGGACGGGAAGCAGGACGGCGCCCAGATCAATGCTGCCCTCCAGCACCATATTCTCAACATTCTTCGAGCCCTGTTCAATGAGCTCGAAGGAGATGTTGGGATATTTTTTTTGGAATGGAGTCACGACTTTGGGGACAAAAACGGAGCTGATCACCGGAGGAAGGCCAATCTTGATCGTACCGGTCTTAAGGTTGCTGATGTCGTCCAGCGTCATATGCAGATTGTCCACTGCGGCAATAATCAGCCTGATCTGCTCCATCGCCGCTGTTCCGGCATCGGTCAGCCTGACATATTTGCCTGAGCGGTCAAACAGGATGACGCCAAGCTCGTCCTCCAGGCTCTTAACCATCTTGCTGAGGGTGGGCTGGGTCAGGTGAAGCTTCTCCGCCGCCTTGGTGATGTTGTGCAAATTGGCCACTTCCAGCACGTATTTCAGGTTCCGCACATCCAAAAGTAAGCGCCTCCAATCTATGATATATTTTCATGGTTTGCATGCGATGTCTGAATTTTACCCCTAAAAAAGCGCGTTGTACACTGTATACATAAAGACATCCGCATCACATTTGTCAATGGGCTGCAGCAAAAAAACAGGAGGGGTTCGGTGTGGGGAAAGTAACGACGCTTGAAGAAATAGGCGAACTTGTGCATGACGGTATGACCATTATGGTTGGCGGGTTCATGGGAACCGGAGCACCTGGTGCACTGGTAGGCATTCTGATGGACCGGGATATCAAAGACATTACGCTGATCTCCAGCGACACGGCTCTGGTCGACACAGGAGTAGGCCCGCTGGTCTTGGGCAGGCGGCTGAAGAAGGTGATCGCTTCGCATATCGGCACCAACCCGGAGACGGGCAGACAGATGCTCGCCGGGGAGCTGGCGGTGGAGCTGGTGCCGCAGGGTACGCTTGCCGAGCGGGTGCGGGCAGGCGGTGCAGGGCTCGGCGGCATTCTGACGCCGACAGGAACAGGGACGATGGTCGCAGACAACAAGCAGACGCTGACCATTGAGGGCAGGGAATTTCTGGTGGAGCTGCCGCTGCGGGCTGATGTTGCCCTGCTGAAAGCACACAAAGCGGATAAGTCGGGGAATCTGGTGTACCGCAATTCGGCGCGCAATTTCAATCCGCTGATGGCGCTGGCCGCCGATCTGGTCATTGTTCAAGTGGATGAAATTGTGGAAACCGGGGAGCTTGACCCCAATATTGTGGTTACGCCGGGTGTCCTGGTCGATAAAATCATCTGCTATAAGGAGAGTGAATAACATGGATACGAAAGAGCTGATCGCACGCAGAGCGGCAGTTGAACTGCATGACGGGGACGTAGTCAATCTGGGCATCGGGCTGCCGACGCTGATCCCGGATTATCTGCCGGCAGGCATCAACATTATTCTGCAATCCGAGAACGGCTATATCGGACTTGGACCGGTGCAGGATACGATCATTCCCGATCTGGTCAATGCAGGAGGCAAACCGGCTAACATTCTGCCCGGGGGTTCCTTTTTCGACAGTGCCACTTCCTTTGCGCTCATCCGCGGCGGACATGTGGATGTTACCATTCTTGGCGGGCTGGAGGTAGACGCGCACGGCAATCTGGCCAACTGGATGGTTCCCGGCAAAATGGTGCCCGGCATGGGCGGCGCCATGGATCTGGTCACAGGTGCAAAGAAAGTTATTGTCGCTATGGAGCATACCTCCAAGAACGGTGCTTCCAAAATCGTAAGCGACTGCACCTTGCCCCTAACCGCGCGCGGCGCAGTATCGATGATTATCACGGAGCTGGCGGTATTCCGTTTCACCCCGCAGGGGCTGGTGCTGGAAGAGCTGGCTCCGGGCGTTGAATTGGAAACGGTTACAAATAGAACGGGTGCAGCGTTTACGGTTTCTGCGGATCTGTCTCCCATGCGGAATATCCCTTCGAATGAGGTGTTGTTATGAATACAGCCCAAGAAATTGTCATTGTCAGTGCGGTGCGGACGGCACTCGGCACCTTTGGCGGAAGTCTTGCCGGAATTGCCGCTGTAGATCTGGGGGCGCTGGTCATCAAGGAGGCGCTGCAGCGGGCGGGTGTTGCTCCGGAGCAGGTCGATGAAGTCATTATGGGCAATGTGCTTCAGGGCGGGCTGGGCCAGAATCCGGCGCGTCAGGCGGCAATGAAAGCGGGCATTCCAGTAGAGGCCTCAAGCCTGACTATCAATAAGGTCTGCGGTTCGGGCATGAAGGCGGTTCACCTGGCTGCGCAGAGTATTATGGCGGGAGACAGTGAGATTATTGTAGCCGGCGGGATGGAAAATATGTCGAAAGCGCCTTATGTGCTGGATCAGGCCCGTTACGGCTACCGCATGGGCAACGGCACACTGATCGATACGATGGTAAGTGACGGCCTGACCTGCGCGTTCAACCAATACCACATGGGGATCACGGCTGAGAATGTCTCCGAACAATTCGGGATCAGCCGCGAAATGCAGGATGCCCTGGCGGCGTCCAGCCAGGAGAAGGCCGTGCGCGCCATTGAAGCAGGCCATTTCAAGGAAGAAATCGTGCCTGTAGTCATTCCGCAGCGAAAAGGCGATGCCATCATCTTCGATACCGATGAGTTTCCGCGGAAAGGAACAACGGCCGAGAAGCTGGCAGGCCTGCGCCCGGCCTTTAAGCAGGACGGCAGTGTTACCGCCGGGAACGCCTCGGGCATTAACGACGGTGCTGCGGCGCTGGTCATTATGTCGGCGGAGAAAGCAGAGGTGCTGGGGCTGAAGCCGCTTGCGCGCATTCTGTCTTACGCGTCCGGCGGTGTGGATCCTTCCATCATGGGGATGGGGCCGGTACCGGCAACGAAGAAGGCGCTGCAGCGGGGCGGCCTGACGATCAGCGATATCGATCTTATCGAGGCTAACGAGGCGTTTGCCGCACAGATGCTGGCGGTAGGCCAGGCCCTGGACTTCCCGGAGGAGAAGGTCAATGTGAATGGCGGGGCCATCGCCCTGGGCCATCCCATCGGTGCGAGCGGCGCTAGAATTCTCGTAACACTGGTACATGCACTGAAGCAGCGCGGTGCACGCACCGGTCTTGCCACACTATGCATCGGCGGCGGGCATGGCGTCACGACAATTATCGAGCGGATATAGAGCAAAGATTCGCGAAGATAGAGCAAGGATAGAGCGGATATAAGCTGCAGACATCCGAGAAGGCGGCATCCTTGCCAGGATGATCAGAAGGTTTGTGAAATATAGAACAATATTATTGCAGGCAAAGCTCCTATCACTGGAGCTTTGCTTTTTTTGAAATATTACGCCAGAATTTATATGCTTCTCATGATAACTTATCCTTCTATTTCTCGCTGAAACGCACCGTCCTTTAAAGGACGGTGCGTTTCCACTTGATAGCAAACTGTCAGGCCAGCTGCCCCTCCCCAGGTTCATATATCCTGAAGCGGACTGAGATTCCGTTATCTTATTCATTTGAACCCAAAAGAAGGCATTCCAGGTCAATTAAGCGATTCCGATTAACCGGCAATTTCGCCGAATTTACTCAAATAACGGATTCTCAGTCCTCTTCGGTGAAGGACTAATGCTCACAAGACTACTTTCATTTCTCGAAAAAAATACAAAACGCTTTACGGCCGGCCGGGCACACGTAACATCAAGACGCATCCGGGGTGCCGGGCCTCCAGAGTAATGATGAAGAACTACCCGATACGATGTTATTGCACTGAAACCTCAAACTTCGTGCCGGCATCCCCTGCGAACACAATCGATCCTCCCGCAGGCAGCGTGATCTGATCCTTGCCTCCGATGACACTGAAATAGATGCATGTTCCCTTGGCATCATAAACGGCGAAGGAGGCTTTCGAGGGCATACTCACCTTGATGTTCTTGCCCCCGTCTTTGTCGCTTATCGTATACCACCTGGCGTATCCGCTCGGCGGAATCGTTACGGTTGACTTCTTAGCGAAATTAGTAGGCTTCAAGGCGTCCTCGTTCACTAAGATGAATCCGGCAAGATTCAAGTACTCAACGCCATCTTGTGTAAAGAACGTAAGACCGGAGAGATCCCGCCCGCTGTTTCCCGGAATTTGCAATTCGGAGACGGCTGAATCCGGACCGGTTATTCGCTTATCGAGCACGTACCCCGGCAATTGCTCCGACACATTCAATTCGGTGGGAGGCAATACGAGATAACCGAGCGACGTATACTTCGCATTCAGCAGATAATACTTCTTGCCGTCGCGCTTCATCCATGCTTCCCTGGTTTCTGCCGGAAGCTCTTGGGGCTGGAGCTTCTCGGAAGTGTACTCTGACGATGCGGTCTGCCCAAGACCCGGCACCGAAACGTATTGACGAATCCATAAGTAAGTGCGGCCGTTCTCCTCTTTCACGAAGCTGACCATCGCATCTCCATCCGAACTATGAAACATGCCGTCCCTTGAATAGTTGAAGATCTGTTTCGGATTATTGGAGGGCTGTTCCGAAGTAATGGACAAGACGCCGCCTGCGGATATTTTGATATTCATCATTGTACCAGTCGCGCCATAGATTCCCGAATACTGCAGCATGGACTCCGGGATGTCAGCTTGTATCGGCGCACCGTATGACTTCTCAGGCTTAAATTCAGTAATTGTACCTTTTTCCTTCAATGCCTGCAGCAGAATTTCGTTCGCCATGAGCTGATTGTACATGCCGCTCCCTCCGGAAGAGACAACAGCTGCCGCTATGTCCTGTCCGGGAAGCACAACGAGCGACGCTTTATAGAGAGTGATTTCCCCGCCTTTGGTCAGCGCCTTTATTCCGTATTCACTGAAGGGATACAGATCGACACTGTCCCAGCCGAGACCGTATCCGAAGGAGTTGTCCGCATCGTCAGGCCAGAGTGGCGTCTTATACTCGTCTTGTGCCATGAGCGCAGCCGATTTGCCGGCCAATACTTCTTCCGCTTCTCCCGTGAAAAGTTGCGAGAACCGGGCCAAATCTTCCGCTGTGGAATAAATGCCGCCCATTCCGATCGCGTTGACCGTCTGGCCCGGAAGTTGTCCGGGATATGCAGGATAATAGAGTCCCGCCATCTTTGCCCTGTCCGGTGAATCGAGCGGCGTCAGCGTATTCATCATACCCAGGGGTTCCGTAATATACCGGTGGACATAAGAGGTGAAGTCCATGCCGCTGACCCGCTCGACCAGAATCTCGGCCAGTGTAAATCCGTCATTGCAGTACACCGAATAAGCGCCGGGGTCCGCCTTCAAGGTCTGACCGGACAGTTGCTTCAGCAGTGTGTCGTGGGCATAAGTATCGTTGTCTTCGAATAAATCAGCGTTCACGTTCGACGATCCGTTCAGCCCGGAGGAATGATTCAGCAGCATGCGCGGCGTAATCTGCTTGTAGCGTTCATCCGTCATCGTAAACTCCGTGATATACCGGATGACCGGCGTGTCGAGACCGATTATCCCTTGTTCGGCCAGCTGCATAACGGCAACCGTGGTAAACATCTTACTTATCGAGGCGATCCCGTACATCGTGTCTTTCGTGAGCGGGTTCAGGCCCTGCTCATCATTCTTGCCGGATTGGCCGGATACGGTGATGCTGCCATGATCGATAAGGGCGTATTGCACGCTGTTCGTGGCATATGTAGTTGTGAGAAGTTCTGCTTTCTCCTGTGCGGCTTGCCGGGTAATTTCGTAAGTGGATACAGCTTGCTGTGGAGGCGAGTCCGCTTCCGCCGTTGACACGGCTTGCGGAGCAGCACTTGACAGGGTTACCTCAGCCGTATTCAGTGCTTCTGCTACGTTCTGCATTTCAGCCACTGGTGTGTTGTCATTGCAGGCGGTTAGTAGGAGAAGCAGACACAAGAATAGTACAGCTGCGGTTCTCCACCGATTTCTTATCATTTGAACTCCCCCTCTCCAGGATTTCTTTATTTATTGAAGATATTTATTGAAGATAGGATAGCAAATTATAAATTCGATCACGAGAACGGCTAGGATGGCGGAGATTATGGTCTTGCTGCGCGAATTGGCCCAATTGATCGTCCAGCCGAAACCACGGGTGTTCGGAACGATCAACGCCGGATCTTCAGGATTCACGTAGAGGCGGCCAAGCCACTTCCAGTGCTTTTCCTCCAGCGACGGAACGTCCCTCAGCTGATCAATACCCTTGATTCGCATATACAGGATGACGCCGAACAGTGCGACTAAGAGTGCTGTACAGAGCCACATGCCGGAGAGGAAGAGCAGATTTCCCTTCCAGCCGTACAATGTTATGGCTTGCGCCACCCCGTAGAATACAACCATTAAGAGCGAGGCGCCCCAAGCCAGAAGCGAATGGATTCTCTTGTGCTTCAACTGTTTCTGCAGCGAACCTTCCCGGTCCTGGGGGTCCAGCGATGTTCTGGCACGGCTGATCAGCAGGTTGTAGCAGACGAACACGGTAATATTCAGTGCTTGCACGAAGTTTAAAGAGAACACCGTCAAACCGGTTTTGTAAAAGCTACAATTTCCGAGATGCAGCACTTGCGGAATTCTATCCCACCTGGCAATAGCAAAGGAGATGCATAGCGCGTTAACGCCGGCATTTGCCGAGTACCACCAAGAGCTAAGCACCGGGCTATGCATCCGGCCGGCCGTAAGGCTGGCTGTGCGCTTCTTCTGCACTACAGCCTTCCAGCCTCTGGCTGCCTTCAAGTGTTGCGCGGATATCCGGCTTAGCCGGGCTGCGAAGGATGAAGCAATCATTAAAAGCAAGATGGATGACGTCAAAATCAGGAGACCCCGCGCCGGTTGTTGGCGTAGCCAGAACAAGCAGGCACCCCCGATGACAACCGCAAAACCGCAGGTCAGCAAAGCGTAATTCCGGCGGATGGCACGAACGGACGGATCCTTCAGGGCCTCCTCCGGCAGCACAATGCCGAATAGAACGGTCTGCAAGCCGATGTAGACCTGTAAGCAGAGCATCAGAGCAATCATCGAATAGCTGCTGGATATAATAATCATCTGTTCTTGTGTCACCGTTATTCCCCTCCACGGTTCGTAATTATATCCCGGTATACCGATTTGCTCTCCTGCGCGAATACCTCTTCCGCCATGCCACGTACCGCAGCCGCTGCCGCAAGAGAGCGCAGCTGCCGCCGGAGCTTTGCCTCGAACGCCTCCGTCACACCGGGCATCCCGTCCGGCTGAACAATAACGCCCGTCTTCCGGTGCACTTGAAGCAAGCCTTCCTGCTTAAGCAAATTGTAGGCTTTGTTGACGGTATGGAGATTGATCCCGAGGTCCTCAGCCAATCTCCGGATCGACGGAAGCGGATCACCCGGCTTCAGCTCGCCTGACGCGATCCCTTCGGTCAATTGATCGGCCAGCTGCGTGTACAGCGGGGTGTCCGATTGCAGATCGAGCTCTATGAACACGAATATCCCTCCTTATGGTTATTTCTGTATTCAAAATACATTTTGTTTGTTATATTACATATATAACATATATGTTGAAAGTGGTGCAAGATTCAGCAGAAAATTGTTCCACTACCGTGTGATTAATGCTGATGCATATGGATATATAAGGTAATAGAATTATCTCTTAAAGGGGGTGTTTATCTTCTTTAAAGCCAAAAGGAGAAGAAAAAAATTTGATGAATTAAAAAGAGAGTTGAGATTCTACCAACCGATATTCGAATACGTCTCGTATGACGTTCACTGGGTAATGCTAAACAGGCGCCTGTTAAGGATCCTGGTAAGAAGAATCGAAACTATGTATGAAATAGAGCAGCAAGCTCTGGAAGCAGCAATTGACTTAGACAACAATACGATTAAATACATTGAACTGCTGACCCTTTTTTTTGAGAACAGAATCACTGTATTACGTGACTATTTTGATCAGTATTACATGTCCATTAATCCATTAATACAAGAATCTCCTGATTTTTTTTACGGTCATTTTGATTACATTACAAAGATTTTAATAATGATCAAAGCTGAAATTAAAAGAAAGCAAATCTCCATGCTTCAGCTTCGATATTTGAATAATTATGTATTTTTCTTTTATATGGAAATAGTCCAAGGTATAAACAGATTTGAACAAGTCTCTAAGGAGCTTGAGCAGCTATAACACAAAACAGCAAAACAGCGGTCCCCCAGTTAACGGGAGGACCGCTGCTTAACTTTGTATGAGGACTGAATAATCTGGCTTACTGCGCAGTATACCCGCCATCAATCAGCAGGGTAGAGCCGGTGACGCCCCCGAGGCGCTCGCTGGCGATCAGCATGGCGTAGTCGGCGATTTCTTCAACGGCCAGCAGGCGTTTCTGCGGGACGAGCGGATAAATAACTTCCTCCAGTACGCTTTCCAGCGGCACATTCCGGGTTCGGGCCAGATCCTCCATTTGTCCGCGCACCAGCGGGGTATCCACATAGCCCGGGCAGAGGGCATTCACGGTAATGCCGTGGGCAGCGCCTTCCAGAGCGGCGACCTTGGTCAGCCCGATCAGGCCGTGTTTGGCGCTGTTGTAAGCGGCTTTGCCGGCAAAACCGATGACTCCGTTAATGGAGGCCATGTTAATGATGCGGCCGTAGCCTTGCTCCTTCATAATCGGGAAGGCATGCTTGATGCCGATAAAAGCGCCGGTCAGCATCACCTTCAGCATGAACTCGAATTTCTCCACGGGGAAATCCTCAATCGGCGACACATGCTGCAACCCTGCGTTATTCACCAGAATATCCAGTCTTCCGTAGACTTCTTTGGCTTTGGCAATCGCCGCGCTGTATTCCGCTTCCTGGGTAACATCGCATCTGAGGCCATAGGCTTCATAGCCCTGGGCTTGCAATTCTTCGGCGGCGTTGACGGCCAACTCCTCACGTACATCGGAAATGACTACCTTGGCGCCTTCATGGGCAAACTTGCGGGCAATCTCCAGACCGATGCCGCTGGCAGCGCCGGTGACGAATGCAGCTCTATTTTCCAAAAATCTGCTCATTTCTGCATAACCTCCATGGGGATGAATTAGAAGATGGATAGAACGATGGCAAGAGTGAATACGGCAATTGTCTTCAGGCAGGTGATGGCAAAGATATCTTTATAGGATTGCTTATGCGTAAGTCCGGTAATTGCCAGCAAAGTGATGACGGCACCGTTGTGTGGAAGCGTATCCATACCGCCGGATGCCATGGAAGCGATGCGGTGCAGCATTTCCGGGCTGATCCCCAGCGTCTGGGCCATGGACAGGTAGGATTTGCCCATGACCTCCAGGGCGATGGACAAACCGCCTGAAGCGGAGCCGGTGACTCCGGCGAGAATGTTGACGGACAACGCTTCGGAAATTAGCGGATGATCGCTGATATTCATGATCCATTCCTGGATGGATTTGAAGCCTGGGAGTGTTTTGACAACGTTGCCGAAGCCTACTTCGGAGGCTGTATTGAAAATGGCCAGCAGGGAGCCCATAGCTGCGGCGGTCAGGCCAGCGGCCATTTTGCCTTTGACCTGGCGGATATTGATACATCCGGCAGCGATAACCCCGATGCAGAGGGCAATAATCAAGGCCCAGCTTGAGGATACAGTTTTGACATTAGCGATATTGAACGTTTCCAGCAGCTCGCTGCTGTACCAGTTGGTCACCGACATGGACGTCCGGCTGAGCAGGAAGTTGAATACGAGCACGAGCAGAAGCGGCAGAACAGATATCCAGATGTTTGGATATTTGGCGTTCTCCAGCACCTCCGGTTCGTTCTTATGGCCGGTGCCATAGCCTTCCCCGTTAGCAGCTGCCTGCTTGCGGCGGCGTTCCAGCCACCACAGGCCGCCGATGAAGACGATCAGCGCGCCGGCAATACCGACGAGCGGAGCAGCATAGGCATCTGTACCGAAGTAAGTGGTCGGGATGATGTTCTGAATCTGCGGCGTACCCGGCAGGGCATCCATCGTGTAGGTGAACGCTCCAAGTGCGATGGTGCCGGGAATGAGCCGTTTCGGGATATCGGCTTCACGGAAGATCGCTACAGCGAACGGGTAGACAGCGAAGGCTACGACAAACAGCGATACGCCGCCATAAGTCAGCACGGAGCAGGCGAGTACAACGGCAAGCATAGCTCTCTTTGAGCCGAGCGCTTTGACAATCGTCTGGGCGATGGACGAGGCAGCGCCGCTAAGCTCCATCATTTTACCGAAGATAGCGCCTAGCAGGAAGATCGGGAAGAAGTTCTTTACGTAGTTTGCCGCATTCAGCATGTATACTTCGGTGTAGCTCGGCATCAGGGCCACCCCTGAGATAACTACCGCAAGCAGGGTGAATATAGGTGCAAAAACAATAACCGGAAACCCCCGGTAAGCGAAGAACATCAGCAGGCCAAGCGCCAGAACGATGGCTAAAACCTGAATAACCATGAGAACCCCCCTAATTAAATGTGTAACCTACTTTTTGCTTAAACGGAACCATAGCTCTGTTCCAGAAACATCGAATAGGCTTTCGTCCCTTCCAACCTTGTGCGCGCAGGTCATTTGTTATGATGGTAACGCTTACATTCAAAGTGTACAACAGCATTCTGCAGGCGTAAAATTCAAGCGGTGCATGCAATCCATGAAAAAATTTTATGGATAAGCGGGGACTATACCGCCATTTTCGCTTTATTCAGGAAATCATTTCTGCACTTGCATTTTTGCTGTATAAAATATATTATAGATAAATAAAGTCTTTGATTAGAAACAAAGTCCATACTTAAGGTGGAACAAGACATGAAATACTCAAAAGCAACGAACTACGCGCTGCACACGATGCTGTTCCTGGTGGCGTACGCTCCGGATAAGCCGGTAGGAGTGCAGCAGCTTGCCGAACGGCAGAATGTATCCCCTACGTATTTATCCAAAATCCTGACTAAGCTGGTGAAGGCGGGGCTGGTGGAATCCGCATCCGGCGCGAACGGCGGGTACCGGCTGAGACGCAGGAAGGAAGAGATCTCGTTCCTGGATATTATCCATGCGATCGAAGGCACGGCTTCGCTGTTTGACTGTACGCTTAATCATTCCAGCGAGTGTCTCATCCAGCAGGAGATGGTGAAGGCAGAAGGGCAGATGGAGGAGTATTTGCGCAATAAAATGATGTCCGAGCTTGCCGGAAAATTAACGGAGAGCCATTGAGCTCCGTTATTTTTTCGAGAATTTCATAGATATTCAAAGTCTGTTAAGTCTGCGAAATACGAGAGGATGGATTAGAGATGAACAACGGATTATTTGAGGCAACAGTATGGGAGACGGCCTGGAAGGAAGATCCCAAGGCAATGGCCAACAAGTTCAAAGCGATGGGGATGGACCCGCATCACAGCTTTGATCATAAGGCGAAGGTGTTCAATGAAGAGGTATTCAGCAGTGCGGGAAGAGACAGAAGTGAGCGGATTATCAGCTGGATGGAGGGCCAGGGAGTAGATTTCAATGGGCTCACTGTCCTGGATGTGGGCGCGGCTTCGGGCGGCTTCACCGTACCTTTTATCGAGAGAGGGGCTAAGGTAACGGCAGTAGAGCCTAACATTCCGCTGTCTGAACTGTTTCTGCACAACACCGCAGGCTACGCCCCCGGTCAAGTGGAGCTGGTACGCGAAGCCTTTGAGGATATCGATATTGCGGCAAAAGGCTGGCTGAACGCCTTCGATCTTGTGTTTGTGTCCATGTGTCCGGCGGTATTTGACTGGGAGAGTGCGGAGAAGGTCATTAGCTGTGCCCGGCAATACTGCTATATCAGTACATCGGCGGGGGTTCAGGAGCATAGCCTCATGAATGAAGTGCTGCCTCTGCTGACGGGCCGGGCGGTGCATGCGGAATCTTCGGATATGGCCTACCTGATGCAGCTGCTGTATTTGAAGGGATATTCCTACGAATCGATTGTGACCCGCGAGACGAAAAGCAAGGAGCTATCCGTTGAAGCGGCGCTTGCTGAAGTAATAGAGATGCTGCCTATGCATCATTTGGACGGGAAAGAGGCTACCCTGAAGGTCGTTACGGATTATTTGCATACTGCTTATCCTGATCAAAAGGTAGTGATCCGCCAAGGCGGACGGTTCGGCAAGGTGCTGATCAAGCTGCAGGATCTCAACATGTACAGCAGAGCAGCTGCAGCCAAGCAGTAAATCACAACAGCATATATACATGACATTGTCTTTCCATAGAAAGATGCTATCATAGAGAGTAGATCCCCACGCGGGATCTATTTTATTATCCGGGAGGACTGAGGGCTATGAGTTTGAGCAAGCGTATTTTCGAGCATGACCTGATGAAGAAAGTGGGTGAAATCTACTATGAGCCATAGTCTCATAACGATTTCCCTGCGCCAGGAGCTGGTGCAGCAGCTGGTCTATCTCGATGAGCATAAATTCGTTATTCTGGACCGGGGCACATGGGAGTCGCCGGCCGAGCGGGCGGAGATTCAGTCCATGATCAGGAAGTATCAGGAGGCGGTGGAGCAGATTCTGTCCGGCGGGGATGAAGCGCTGGAGCAATCCACTGTTCTGGTCGGGTCGCGGGTATCACTGCGGATCGGGCAGGAAACGCTGAAGGATGCCTATAGAATTGTAATTCCGGGCGAAGCTGAGCTGGATGAATTCTGCATCTCCCTCTGGTCTCCGATGGGCAGGGGGCTTATTCTGGCGCGTCCCGGCGATACCGTCACGATCCAAACCCCGTTTGGCAGTGATGAAGTGCTGATTCTGGATAATGTGTATGATTGAACGGGCAGGAAGTGCAGTAACTGACTAGGGCGGTTAATAAAAAAGGGGCTTTCCAAAAAGTGCATTCTAAATAAACTGTAAAAAATCAGCAGAGCAGCGATCCTCCAATAACGCGAGGATCGCTGCTCTGTTTTAAGATTGAAGATACGATTCCCGCTTAAACAGCGGAGAGGACAGAACGATTGTGGAAAAGCGTTAGCGGTCGCTTTGGTCTCCGGATTTTCACCGCTAAGGGGAATAAAAAAAATCTGGAGAGCACAGCGATTGGAACAACGGTCTGTTCGCGGAGCGTCCTCACGAGCGCCCAGGCGGTGATTACAATTCTTCGATTTCCCGCAGCCAGAGTGCAGCGGATGCATCACTCGGCATACGCCAGTCGCCGCGCGGCGAGAGGCTGACCGTACCGACCTTTGGTCCGTCCGGCAGGCAGGAGCGCTTGAACTGCTGGGTAAAGAAGCGAGTAACGAATACCTTCAGCCAGGCAACAAGCTGCTCTTTGGGATAAGCCTCACCGAAGGCGTGCTGGGCGAGGTAGAGCATCTTGCCGGGCGAAGCCCCTGTACGCAGCATGTAATACAGGAAGAAATCATGCACGATGTAAGGTCCCAGAATGTTCTCTGTGAGCTGAACGATCTCTCCGGTAGCGGAAGGCGGCAGCAGCTCCGGACTGATTCCGGTCTCGATGATGCTGTAGAGGAACTTGCCCACCGTCTCATCGGCTTCATGATCCGCATACCAGGCGACGACATACTGAATCAGCGTCTTCGGAATGCCGGAATTCACGCTGTACATGGACATATGGTCGCCGTTATAGGTACACCAGCCAAGCGCCAGCTCGGATAAGTCGCCGGTGCCGATGACAATGCCGCCGTTCTTATTGGCGAGGTCCATCAGAATCTGCGTACGCTCCCGGGCTTGGACATTCTCATAAGTTAAGTCATGCACATCTTTGTCATGGCCGATGTCCTCGAAGTGCTGGAGGCAGGCAGCCTTGATATCAACGACCTGAAGCGAGGCGCCGAGCGCTTTGATCAGGCCGACAGCATTGTCGTAGGTCCGGTTCGTTGTGCCGAAGCCCGGCATTGTGACGGCAAGCACATCGCTGGCCGGACGGCCGAGCAGCTCCATTGCCCGCACTGCGACCAGCAGCGCAAGCGTAGAGTCGAGGCCGCCGGAGATGCCGATCACGGCCTGCTTGGTGCCGATGTGGCGGATGCGCTTCATCAGGCCGGAGGTCTGGATCGAGAGGATCTCCTGGCAGCGTTCTTCACGCTGCAGCGGGTTACCCGGAACAAACGGATTGACGCCGACCGTCCGTTTGAGCTCACGCTGGCTGTTCTCACGGACGGGTGAAACGTAGAGCAGCTCGCGGTAATTACGGCCGCCCTTGCCGGCCCGGAAGGTGCCCATCACGGTGCGGGAATACTGAATCCGCGGAAGATCAATATCGGCGGTGATCATCCGGCTCTCATGGGTGAAGCGTTCAGACTCGGCCAGCAGCTGGCCGTTCTCTGCGATCAGCGAGTGCCCGCCGAATACAACATCCGTGGTGGATTCGCCGGTATTGCAGCCGGCATAGACATAACCGGCTACGCAGGAAGCGGACTGGCTGCCCACCAGCTGGCGGCGGTAATCGGCTTTGCCGACCAGCTCATTGCTGGCAGACGGGTTGAACAGAAGCGTTGCCCCTGCCTGGGCCAGCAGGCTGCTTGGAGGCACCGGCACCCAGAGATCCTCGCAGATCTCCACGCCGAAGGATACATTGCCATTGCTCTCGCAGGCAAAGATGAGATCATTGCCGATGGGTACAACGGCTCCGCCGATCCGCAGCTCGGACACTTCCAGTTCTTCCGCACCGGCGAACCAGCGCGGCTCGTAGAATTCGCTATAACCGGGAATGCAGGTCTTCACGACAATTCCGAGAATATGACCCTGCTGGATGACGGCAGCGCAGTTGAACAGCCGGCTCTTGATGGAGATGGGCAGGCCGGCGATAACGATCATTGTATGTTCTGCCGTTGCGGCAGTGATCCGGAGCAGTGCCTCCGTGGCGGCGTCCAGCAGCCTGGGCTGCAGGAACAGATCCGCACAGGTGTACCCCGTGATGCACAGTTCCGGGAGTACCAGGTACTCAACCTCCTGTGCCGCGGCATTATTTATGACTTCAATAATTTGTTCGGAATTGAATACGCAGTCGGCCACCTTGAGCTCGGGGGAAGCGGCAGCGACTCGCGCGAATCCGTGATTCTGCATGCATTTCACCTGTCCTTTACCTGTCCTTTAGTAGAAGTACACTATCTAAATATTGTACCCATCAAATGGCATTGGTAACAAGCGGGGATTTGCAGCAATAAGCAGCAGCCGAACGGGACGCTCTATTTGGTAGATTAGGAAATCATATATTTCCCGCAGATATGGATAACTTCGAAGAAGCACCTGAAGAAACGGGGAACAGCATTGGCAGTTGGCAGGAGTGAGTGTGGTAGCGTTGGCGGCAGGGAATAATTGGAATTTCTCCACTTGATCATGAACGGAGGCGCATTTGCCGGGCAGCAGTTGGATAAACAGCACTTACTTTGCCGGAAATAGTCTGGAGTAGGGATTATGCCCGAAATTAAATGACGTTTCTCCAACTAATTACCTCTTAAGCTCCAAAATGTTCAAATTAAGATACGTTTATCCAATTGCTACTATGATGCAGAGCCAGAGTGGATATGACCAATGATCACCATTTAAGCAGCTGCTAATTTCAATGCGGGATTCAGCCGGTACCTAACCATTAATTTTTGGGGTGGACTAACGGACCGGGGGGCTCCCCTTTTCAAATCCATAGTCTCTTTCAACCTTGCAGATTCTTGTCTTATAAGTCATATACCAGTCCGCAATCCCTTTCCGCTGGGCGACCAGATGCCGTTCGTTGTGTTTCCATTGCTGGATAGCCTCGAGAGAATCCCAATAAGAGACAGTAATCCCTACACCATCTATGGCGCTCTCTACTCCAAGAAATCCTGGCTGGGCGGCTGCGAGTTTGTCCATTTCCTCGGCCATCTCCGCATATTGGTTATCCCCGTCTGTCCGTTCGGATGTGAAAATCACTGCATAATAAGGGGGCGCTGGTGTGTTGGCAATTTCACTCATGACTTTCCCTCCGTTTGATTGGAATGTTGCTATTTCATTTATCTATTTTATTATCTAATTCTTTATCTATAGTAGTGCATCTATGATCCGGATGTATAGCCTGGCGGACGAACCGGCCTGTCAGAGCTGCATGAAGCACGCGCCGGTCCACAGAAGCGGGAGGCAGGGAAGGGATTATGCAGCGGTAAGACAACGGGCAGAGGAGCAAAATCCGCGATTGAAGCCAGGGGCCTGCGGGCTGCGTTTGCGTGCAAGCTGGTTTTGGGTTAGAATTTTGCCGAGAAGAAGGGAGGGCATGTACATGCCGTTAACAGGAAAAGAATTGATCGAGGAAGTCCGGGCGACCGAGGTGCCCTATGGCTGTCTGGCCGTCTGGTTTCTGGGACAAGCCAGTGTGATTATCAAAGGGGCAGAGGTGACCGTTTATATTGATCCATATGTCTCTCCTGACCCGGACCGGACGTTCCCGCCGCCGATTCCGCCTGCGGAGATTACGAACATGCAGGTATGCCTGATCACCCATGACCACTCGGATCATCTGGATGAGCGGGCGTTGCCGATGCTTGCAGAGCTCAATCCCGCAGCCCGGTTTATAGCTCCGGCGGTCTGCCTGGAACGGTTGGAGGGACTCGGAATACAGAAGGAGCGCCTAACCGCAGCGTTGCCTGCTCATGCAGCAGAACCCGCACCCGGCCTGCAGGTGTTCCCGGTTGCAGCGGCGCATGAACAGCTGGAGCGCGATGAACAGGGCAACCCCAAGTATGTCGGCTACATCCTGCAGCTGAACGGGGTCACGCTGTATCATGCCGGAGATACGGTTCTGTTCCCTGAGCTGATTGAGGAAGTCGGCAGCCGGAAGATCGACCTGGCGCTGCTGCCGATTAACGGCCGCGACTACTACCGGGGAAGCCGCAATATTGTCGGCAATATGAACTACCGGGAAGCGGCGGAGTTTGCGGCGACCAGCGGTTTTGAGACCGTCGTTCCGCTGCATTATGATCTGTACGCCGGTAACGCCGAGAATCCGGGGTATTTCGTCGATCACCTGTACCGCCACTTCCCGGAGCAGAAATTTCATATGATGGCCAGAGCCGAACGGTTCGTCTATGTGTCGGCGCAGGCTTTTAAGAACAGCACTCCAGACTCCAAGTAAGCGCATTCAAAAAGATCAGCCGAATTTCTTGAACACCATCCACAAAAGCGAAATCAGACCCACGCCGACGGCGGCGAGAACCAGCGGAAACCACAGCGGAGCGGAGGTTGCAGCAATTTGGATCATCCCCATTCTGTGGTTCACCTCCTTCCGGTGCAGAGTTTGCGCTACTGCAGCGCAGGATAGAGCAGAGACACCTGATATTTGCTTAAGAAATCAATCCATTCTTCGGACGGCCGCTGATCGGTGACGATATAATCGACCTTGTCGAAGCTGAACAGCCGGATGAAGGCGATCCGGTCGAACTTGGAATGGTCGGCAAGGAGCACAACTTTGTTCGCCTGCTGCTGCATCAGAACCTTGAGCTCGGTCTCCGCTTCGTTCGAATCGCTGAGTCCCCCGGTCATGGAGAGCGCCTTACAGCTGAAGATGGCCACATCCACATTATATTTCAGGATCGTCTGCGACGCCGTCGGCCCAACAAAAGAGCTGGTCTCCGGACCCAGGATGCCTCCCGTGGAAATGAGCTTCTGTCCGGAATGCTGGAACTCTGACAATACCGCCAGGGAATTGGTGATGATTGTCAGATTTTTTTTGTCCTCCACGATTCTCCGCAAGCCTTCAAAAGCCGTTGTGCTGGTATCAGTCATCACACTGTCCCCGTCACTGATCAGCTCCAGCAGACATGCGGCAATCATCCGCTTCGCTTCAATGTTGACCTGATGCCTGTGGGAGTAGGAGGGGTCCTCGTTGGTATGGGCGTTCAGAATCGCCCCGCCGTAATTCTTCTTGGCAATACCCTCTTTATCCAGCCGGTCGAGATCACGCCGGATGGTCTCCTCCGATACACCAAATTTCTGCGCCAGGTCCGCTACGTGAACCTTCTTATGCCTGTATAGCTCGTTGATTACCAGATCCCGCCGTTCAAAAGCCTTCATCCCGTTGCCCACCCTTGATTAAATAGTTCTAGCCATAGTATATCAACTAGTTTACTACATATTTCTCCAAAACTTAAATTATTAAAACGAGCATGATCCCACACTATATTTGAATTATATCACATAATACCACATAAATATCAAATAAAAAGTGTGGAATATTGTTGACTTTATGGGTTGTGAAATCTATGATGGAGAAGAAAAGGATTAGTCGGCGGAGAATGCCCAGAGTTTGCAGACAGTAGCAGGCTGTATTTGATAGCGCTTACTAATCGGAGTGTACTGCTCCAATGAAATTATTTTATCCAAATCAACCATTGATTCCGGGGAGGAACGGCAGTGACAGCAAATTATCCGAAGATTGGTATCCGGCCTACGATTGACGGCAGAAGACGCGGGGTGCGTGAATCGCTTGAGGCCCAGACTATGGGGATGGCACAGCGTGTGGCGGCATTTTTGCAGGAGAATTTATTTTATCCGGACGGTTCGCAGGTGGAGTGTATTATTGCTGATTCTACCATTGGCGGTGTGAAGGAAGCTGCGGCGGCAGCGCAGAAGTTCGCAGGTGCGGGTGTAGGTGTATCAATTACGGTCACACCTTGCTGGTGTTATGGATCAGAAACGATGGATATGGATGCTTCTATTCCGCATGCGGTATGGGGATTTAACGGAACGGAACGCCCCGGGGCGGTGTATCTGGCGGCAGTGCTGTCTGCTTATGCGCAAAAAGGCATTCCTGCCTTTGGCATCTACGGCGAAGATGTTCAGGAATCCAGCAGTGAAGAGATCCCGGCGGATGTACAGGCCAAGCTGCTCCAGTTCGCGAAGTCGGCACTTGCGGCTGCGCTGATGAAAGGGAAGTCTTATCTGTCGATGGGCTCCGTATCCATGGGGATCGCCGGTTCCATCGTCAACGAGCAGTTCTTCCAGGAGTACCTCGGCATGCGCAATGAGTATATCGATATGTCTGAATATGTCCGGAGATTCGAGGAAGAGATCTATGATCCTGAGGAATTGGGGCGGGCACTGGCCTGGGTGAAGGACAACTGCCGGGTGGGAGCGGACAATAACCCGCAGCATCTGCAGCTCAGCGAAGAGGTTAAGGAAGAGCAATGGGAGACCTGTGTCAAAATGGCGCTGATCGCCCGCGATCTGATGATCGGCAATCCGGAGCTGGCGAAGCTCGGCTTCGAGGAAGAAGCGGACGGCCACAACGCTCTGCTGGGCGGCTTCCAAGGCCAGCGCCAATGGACGGATCACTTCCCGAACGGTGATTTCATGGAGACGATTCTTAACTCCTCGTTCGACTGGAACGGCAGACGGGCACCTTATATTGTCGCGACCGAGAACGACAGCCTAAACGGGGTCACGATGCTGTTCAATTATCTGCTGACGAATACGGCGCAGATTTTTGCCGATGTCCGTACCTTCTGGAGTCCGGCTGCGGTGAAGCGTGTAACCGGATACGAGCTGGAGGGGGCAGCGGCAGGCGGTCTGCTGCATCTGATTAACTCCGGTTCAGCGGCACTGGACGGAACCGGTGAGCAGAGCATTGACGGCAAGCCGGCGATCAAGCCGTTCTGGGACATCACGGATGAGGAAGCGGCTGCCTGTCTCGCACAGACCCAGTTCCGCCCGGCCTCGCAGGAATATTTCCGCGGGGGCGGCTTCTCGACAGACTACCTGACCAAGGGCGGAATGCCGGTCACCATGGCCCGGCTGAATCTGGTCAAGGGCCTCGGGCCTGTGCTCCAGCTGGTGGAAGGCTTCACGGTGGAGCTGCCGGGAGAAGTGCATGATACGCTGGATCAGAGAACGGACCCTACCTGGCCGACAACCTGGTTCGCACCTAAGCTGACAGGCAAGGGCTCGTTCCAGTCTGTATATGATGTGATGAACAATTGGGGCGCCAACCACGGTGCGATCAGCTACGGGCATATTGGAGCCGATCTGATTACCCTGGCCTCGATCCTGCGGATTCCGGTCAGTATGCATAACGTGGAGGAATCGCGTATTTTCCGGCCGCGTGTCTGGTCGCTGTTCGGCACAGAGGATCTGGAAAGTGCTGACTACAGAGCCTGCCGTAACTTTGGGCCGCTCTACTAAATCTTCAAAGTGAAGCGGGTGCGGAGAACATGGGCGAAGAGATAATCAAGCTGCTGGCCATCGATCTGGGTGCCAGCTCAGGCAGGGTCATGCTGGGAACGTATGCTGAAGGGAAGGTGGAGGTGGAAGAAATCCGCCGCTTCCCTAACGGGCCCGTAGAGGCTGACGGGCAGTTGTACTGGGATGTCCAGCAGCTGTTTCATGAGATGAAGCAGGGGATTCTGGAGGCCGTGAAGTCCCGCGGCCCATTGCAGTCTATGAGTGTCGATACCTGGGGAGTCGACTATGGCTTCCTGGATGCAGAGGGAGAACTGCTGTACTCCCCGCATCACTACCGGGACCAGCGGATGGAGGGGATTGCTTTGGCGTTGGAGGCAGCCCTGCCCCCTGAGGAGCAGTTCAAGCTGACGGGCAACCAGTCCAGCCCGATTAATACGGTGTATCAATTATTTGCCGATCTGCAGGCTAATCCGGAGCTTACACAAAAGGCCAGTCTGCTGATGATGATGCCTGACCTGTTCAATTATATGTTCAGCGGCACGGCGGTCGCCGAGCAGACCATCTGGAGCACCAGCGGCCTGCTGAATCCGGATTCGTCTGCTCCGGCAAGCGAAGTGCTGCGCAGGCTGGAGCTGCAAGTGAAGCTGATTCCCCGGCTGGTGCCGGCGGGCACTGTAATCGGCGAGCTTCGGCCAGGCCTGCAGGAAGAGCTTGGTTCCGGCCCGCTCAAGATCATTGCCGGGGCTTCGCATGACACTGCTTCCGCTGTGGCTTCCATCCCTTACGGGCTTGGAGGCTCGAACGGCGGAGAGGGTTCCGCCGCCTTCATCAGCTGCGGAACCTGGTCGCTGGTCGGCCTGGAGACTGAGGAGCCCGTACTTAGCGCCGAGGCCGACGCCTACGGCTTCACCAATGAGAGCTGCTTCGGCGGCACGAACCGCCTGCTGAAGAATATCACCGGCCTGTGGCTGCTGCAGGAGACCCAGCACGGCTGGGCAGAAGCGGGAGAACCGCTCAGCCATCAGGAGGCGGCAGAACTGGCTGAGGGGCTGGACCGGTCGACAGCGCGCATAGCCGTTCTGGACCCGAACGATCCCCTCTTCAGCACCCCGGGGGATATGCCGCTGCGCATTGAATCGTATTGTATCCGCACAGGCCAGCCTGTACCGCAGAGCCGGGCGGAGATCATCCGCACCATTCTGGAGAGCCTGGCCCAGTCTTACGCCAGCACGATCTGTGAACTGGAGACACTCACAGGCAGCCCGGTCAGCTGCATTCATATGGTCGGCGGAGGCATCCAGAACAAGCTGCTATGCCAGCTTACAGCGGATGCCACAGGCAAAGAAATCATTGCCGGACCGGTAGAGGCAAGTGCAATCGGCAACGTATTGGTGCAATTGACGGCACTGGGAGTGATTGAAGCATCCGAAGTCAGAACAATTGTAGCCCGTTCCAGTGCTCCTGTCCGGTATCAGCCGGCTTTATCAATTATTCATAGCGATCAAGGAGGACAATGATGAATACGAAGGAAGAGGAATTGCGGCGGCTTATCTGTGATATCGGCCGTAATCTGTTTAATAAGGATTTTATTGCCGCCAATGACGGCAACATTTCGGCACGCCTGTCGGCTACAGAGGTAATCACCTCACCAACAGGAGTCAGCAAAGGCTATCTGCAGCCGCATATGCTGGTCAAAGTGAATCTGCAGGGAGATATCCTTGAAGCCGCGGAAGGCTACCGGCCATCCACGGAAGTGAAGATGCATCTGAAGATTTACAATGAGCTGCCGGAGATGGGCGGCGTGGTGCATGCGCATCCGCCGTATGCTACCGCTTTTGCCATCAAGGGCGAAGCGCTCGACAAGATGATGATGCCGGAGTCGGTGATTGCCATGGGGGATATTCCACTGGCGGTATACGGAACGCCTTCAACCGAAGAGATTCCGGATTCACTGATCCCCTTCCTCGGCAAGAAAACGGCTGTCCTGCTGGAGAGCCATGGCGCATTGACCTGGGGCAAGGATGTCATGGCTGCCTACATGAATATGGAGCGGCTGGAGTACACGGCGAAGCTGACCTTCCTGACCCGGATGATCGGCGGAGAACGTGAGCTTCCTCAGCACCGGATCGAGGAGCTGGTAGCTTTGAGATCGTTCTACGGCATGTAAGCCGCGGCTTCGACACAGGAATGAAGGAGGATAGTAGTCATGCTCAAAAAAATACCCAAGCTCCTCTCCCCCGAGCTGGTCCGTACCCTGATGGAAATGGGCCATGGGGATGAACTGGTCCTGGCGGATGCCAATTATCCGGGCCACGGGCTGCATTCCAGAGTGCTCCGGGCGGACGGCATTGGCATTCCCATGCTGCTGGACGCGATCCTGGAGCTGCTTCCGCTGGATCACTATGTGCCCGCGCAGGCGGCATTCATGGCTGTAGTGGAGAGTGATCCTACCGTTCCGGTGATATGGGAGACGTACAAGGAGATCCTGGCCAAACATGACGCTGCGGCACAGGTGGAGTATGAGGAGCGTTTTGAATTCTACAACCGCTCGAAGCGGAGTTATGCGATCGTGATCACCGGGGAAGAGGCGCTGTACGGGAATATTATTCTCAAAAAAGGTGTGATCCCGCCGGATGCCGGGGTATAACAACAGGTTCAAGTCTGCGTAATATCGCAGGATAAAGGATAATCCTTCTGTTTAAATTTAAAAAGATAAGACCGCCCGGCATTGGAGAGCGGTCTTATTGCTATATCAGTTGCTCAAATGTAGAAACGTCACATGAAATGTTATGTGTTGTGTAATTTGGATCCACTGACCCTGCGTTTGCAAATATTTTGAGAGTAACTAGTGTGAAGTGAATAGATTTAATTGCATTTCGTGCAATTAAACAGATGGTGAAAAACCGGATTGTCCGTTTAACTGTATTCAGTACAATTAAAATCAGCGGTAAGTCTACTTTTACGGAATATGGGGGTTTTAAGTGTACAAAGTGCAATTAAAACCCTCGCAGCGCAAAAATTGATCACTTTAGTTGTACAAAATACACTTAGGACCGGAGCGAAGGACCGGTTACTATAAATTGCTCATTTCTAGTATTGAACCGGCTCCTAAACCGGATTCAATATAAACAAATGGCCCGTACGCCATATGGCCGGGGCATTTATTCATATTTCGTTATACATCCGCCGGAGCAGCTCTGCACTGCCGCGCATATGCTCTTCGGGAGTGCTCTCCAGCAGGCCCTGAATATGCGGACGGTTATATTTCATGTAATGGAGCAGCGGAGCGAAGTTCAGCAGTCCCTGTCCTGCAGGGACGATCTCAACCCGCCCATCCCGGACCGTGAAATCCTTCAGATGCAGCACCGCGATCCGGTCACCCAGCAGCTCAAGAGCCTCTGCAACAATACTCTCCTGCTGCAGGTAGTTATCCGGCGTCATCAGATTGGCGGCATCGAATATAATCTGCAGATTACTGGAGGCCACTTCGTCCAGCAGCCGTCTGGTCAGCTGAGCCGTGTGAAGCGGGTGGTTAATCCCTGCCTCGATGCCGACCGTTACCCCGAAACGCTCTGCTTCCGCAACCATTGCTTTGACAGAAGCCACAACTTGTTCAAAAGCTTCCTCCGTGAAATTATCCGGCGTATATCCCTTTCCCACACTGCCTGTCTCGGTACCTACCAGACTCGCCCCGAAATCACGGGCCAGCCGCAGATGGGTACTGAAGTCATTCAATGCCTGTGCGTGCCGGGCGGGATCAGGATCGATGATGTTTACATAGCAGCCGAGAACGGCAATCCTGATGCCGGCCTGCCTGAAGGCTTCGCCATAATAGGCAGCCGTTCCCGGACTGAGTGCGCCAAGTCTGGGCGCACTCTCAGGAAAGGACTTATGCAGCGCGAACTGAATAGAGGAGAAGCTGTGCTCTTCCAGCTTCTCAAACAGCTGCGGCAAAGGACACGGGTTGAAATCATGGGCGCGGACGCCGAGGTGAAACGGTACGGTCATATGTTCTACTCCTTTGCTCTGCAATTTCCCGCAAATAAGGCCGCCTGTGCCCGCAAGGGCACATGGCGGCCTATTCCAGGAATTCAATGAAGCGGCTTAACGCACTACACCCGCAAGTGAGGGTGCAGTACCGAGAGTCCCGCAGTCTGTTCCATCGCTTCCGCTACCAGCGAGGCGATCCGCTGCGCGCCTGCCTGCGAGAAATGGGTGTCATCCGCGATCCCGTCAGGGTAGTTGGGATGGCTTCCCGGCGGCAGATGCATGAACAGCTGCTGTGAGCCTTCGATTCCCAGCGAGCGGTAGAGCTGCTGGGAGGAGGCGAAGATATCGAGCAGCGGTGTTCCGGTCTCCGCTGCAACCTCGCGCATGGCCTGCGGGTAAGGCCCCACGGCCTCAGGATCAGGTTCACCCTCCGCTGTAAAGCGGCGTCGGCTCACAGAGGTCAGCAGCAGCGGGAACCCGCCGCGGCTGCGGGCGGAATCGATGAATACCTTAAGATTCTGGCGGTATTCGGTATCCGGATCCGTATAACGCGCCGGATCTTCAATCTTCTGGTCATTATGACCGAACTGGATCAGCAGGAAGTCTCCAGCCTGGAAGTCCTGCTCGATCTCCGCAAGCCTGCCCTCGGCCAGGAAGGAGCGTGTGCTCCGTCCGTTCACTGCCCGGTTCTCAATCCGCACCTCCGGTCCCACATGCCCGTGCAGAAATTCTCCCCATCCGGTCATCGGCGATTCGGAGGCCGCCTTCCGGGCTGCGGTAGAGTCTCCGGCAATATAGATAGTCGGCATCTTCAGCGCTCCTTCACCCGGGCGGTAACCTCCACCGGGCTGCCGGAGGTCTGGAAGCCGAAATAGCCTGCTGCATTATTGTAGGAGATATCCTCTACCATTGCGCCCAGTAAGTCTATGTCATCCGGTGCCTCACCGCGTTCCACGAGTTCACCGATCAGCTCACAGAGCACCCGGCGGAAATATTCGTGCCGGGTATAAGAGAGGAAGCTGCGTGAATCGGTCAGCATGCCGACGAAGTTACCCAGCAGGCTGTTGTCAGCCAGCAGCGTCAACTGCTGGCGCATACCGCTGCGCGTATCGTTGTACCACCAGCCGGAGCCGAGCTGGAGCTTGCCGGCGGTATCCTTCTGGTAACAGCCGAGCAAAGCCAGCAGGGCAGGGTAGTCGCCGGGATTCAGCGAGTACAGGATGGTCTTCGGCAGCCCGCTGCCGCTCTCGGCACGGTCAAGCAGCTGCGACAGCGGTGTGGTCAGCGGCAGGTCGTTAATGCCGTCGTATCCGGTATCCGGCCCTAGCTTCCGGAACATTGGCGTGTTGTTGTTGCGGTAGGCATGCAGATGAAGCTGCATGGTCCAGTCTTTGGCCTGGTAGAAGCCGATCAGTGCAGTCAGCAGCTCTGTACGGTAGAGGGTGATTTCCTGCGGTGACAGGGAAGCACCCTGCAGTCTTTTGGCGAAGACCGCCTGGGCAGCTTCCGGTTCACCGGCTTCGTAACGCAGCACATCAAGGGCATGGTCCGACAGGCGGCAGCCATTCTCATGGAAGAAGTCCACACGGTTGCTCAGTGCCTCAAGCAAGGCCGCATAAGTCTTGACCTGCTGACCTGTAGCCTGCTCCAGCTTGCCTATCCAGGCGCTGAAGCCTTCGGCATCGATGTTCAGTGCCTTGTCGGGACGGAAGGTCGGGAACACCTGGAACGCGGTCTCAGAGTCTCTGAGCAGCTTGTGGTATTCCAGCGAGTCTGCCGGATCATCCGTAGTACAGATTACCTTGACGTTCGAACTGCGGATCAGACCGCGGCGGGTGAACGCCGGTTCGGCCAGCTTGCGGTTCACCTTCTCCCAGATGGCCGGTGCAGAAGCTTCGTTCAGCAGCTCATTAACGCCGAAGAAGCGGCGGAGCTCCAGATGGGTCCAGCTGTACAGCGGGTTGCCGATGGCTTTCGGGAGTGTGCGGGCCCAGGCCAGAAATTTATCATAATCGGAGGCATCCCCGGTAATATGCGATTCCGGCACACCGTTCGCGCGCATCAGCCGCCATTTGTAATGATCTCCATAAAGCCAGGCTGCCGTGAGGTTCTCGAACGGTTTATCCTCATAGATTTCGCGCGGGTCCAGATGGCAATGGTAATCGACAATCGGCATTGTTTTGGCATGCTGATGAAAGAGCTGGCGTGCGGTATCGCCGGATAACATGAAATCTTCATTAAGAAACATGGATAAGATCTCCCTTTGCATGAATTTGGATAGGGTTTATAGCGTAACGCCGGTTTTGAAAATAGCCAGCTCGCGCACTTCATTCTGCTCGTTCCGTGTTTTTTGGCCGCTGGCGACATCAATGATATAAGTGATGAATTCCTCCAGCACATCGGCCATCGGTGTTTCCAGCAGAGGACCGGCGTTGAAGTCCATCCAGTGGCCTTTTTTGGCAAAAAGATCGTTGTTGGTGGCCACCTTCACCGTAGGTACGAAGCTGCCGAAGGGCGTTCCGCGTCCGGTAGTGAACAGCACCAGCTGGCAATCCGAAGCAGCGAGAGCGGAGGCGGCTACCAGATCGTTGCCGGGAGCCTGAAGGAGGCTCAGCCCTTTTTTGCGCAGCTTCACGCCATATTGCAGCACATCGACCACCGGCGAAGTTCCGGCCTTCTGGGTGCAGCCCAGCGATTTGTCCTCCAGGGTGCTGATGCCGCCGGCTTTGTTGCCTGGAGAAGGATTCTCGTATACAGGTTCGCCGTACGAGAGGAAATACTGCTTGAAGTTATTGATCAGCGACACGATCTCTTCATAGACCTCATGGCTTTCTGCACGCGCCATCAGCATCTTCTCTGCACCGAACATTTCCGGCACTTCCGTCAGCACCGAGGTTCCGCCCTGGGAGATGATGAAGTCGGAGAATGCCCCCAGCAGCGGATTGGCTGTGATCCCGGAGAACCCGTCGGAGCCGCCGCATTTCAGGCCGATGTTCAGCTCACTGAGCGGAACCGGCTCACGGACATCGTTCTTCGCAGCCTCATACAGCTGCTCCAGCAGTTCAAGGCCGGCTTCTACCTCATTGCCCACCTCCTGGGCAACCAGGAATTTCACCCGTGACTCGTCATAATCCCCCAGCATGCTGCGGAATTCAGCGACAATGTTGTTCTCGCAGCCGAGCCCGAACACGAGCACCCCGCCGGCGTTCGGATGGTTGACCGCGTCGAGCAGAATGCTGCGGGTCATGCGGTGATCATCGCCGAGCTGCGAGCAGCCGTATGGATGCTTCAGCACCGTGAAGTTATCGAAGCCGCCAAGATCGGGATGCTCAGCCTTGAACTCCTGCAGCATTTGCTCGGCAATCCCGTTCACACAGCCCACAGTCGGGATAATGAACAGATCATTACGGATGCCGACCTTGCCGTTACTCCGGCGGTACCCCTGGAAGGTCAGATCACGCCGGGGGTAGGTAACCTGGTGAACATCCGGCACATACTCATATTCCTCTTCGCCGGACAGATTGGTCTTGATATTATGCGTATGAATCCAGTCTCCAGCGGCAATCGGAGCGATGGCATGGCCGATAGGATAACCGTATTTGGTGATAACCTCATCAGTCTGGAAATCAGTCAGGGCAATCTTGTGGCCCTGCGGAATATCCTGTGCTGCCTGAAGCGTCAAGCTGTCTATGGTGAGCTGCTCCCCGGCCGATATCGGCCGCAGGGCTACAGCTACTGTATCTCTGGGGTTCATTTTCATTAAGTGCTTCATGTTGGACCCTCCTAAGTTTTGTTAGTTATTGCTTTAGCCGACAAGCTGCTGCAGAGCGGCGCGGGAATCCTGCTTCTCCAGCTGCTGCAGATGGGCGTTAATTTCAGCTTCCAGTCCGGGCAGCAAGGACAGATCCTGTCCCCACAGGCTGGTGTTGCTGAGAATAGTGCTTGCGAAGGTTGCCGGATCACTCCATGCCTGTGTGAAAATCTCCAGGATTTCCGGACTGTCCTGCAGCGGCACACGGTCACCGCGGTAGCTGAGCAGGAGAGCGGCGAAGGCGAGCGTTATGCGCTCCGGAAGCTTGCCGCGTTCCTGCTGATAGCGGAGCAGCACCGGGAGCAGCCGGGTTTTGAATTTGGAGATGCTGTTCAGCGAGATGGAGGTCAGCTCATGGCGGATGAACGGATTTCTGAACCGTTCCTGCACGGCACCGGCATAGGACAGCAGCTCTTCAGCAGGCAGATCCAGCATAGGAATCAGTTCATCTTCGATCAGCTGCTTCACGAAGCGGGAGAACGTTTCGTCATTCATAATATCCTCAACGGTTTCCAGACCCGCCAGCAAACCCAGAGGAACCATAGCCGTATGAGGCCCGTTCAGCAGATGAACCTTGCGCTCGCGGTATGGAGTCATATCAGGGGTGACCACAACGTTCAGTCCGGCCTTGGCCAGCGGCAGCCGTTCAGTAAGTGATTCCGGTCCTTCAATGACCCAGAACAGGAATGGCTCAGCCGTAACCATCACATTGTCCAGATACCCCAATTCAGCTTCCAGCTCAGCGGCCTTATCACGCGGGTAACCCGGAACGATCCGGTCAACCAGACTGCAGCAGAAGGTATTCTCCTCCTTCAGCCATTGCAGGAATTCCCCGCCCAGATTCCAGTCAGCGGCATATTGCTGCACAATCTCCTGCAATTTCTCGCCGTTGCGGTCGATCAGCTCGCAGGGGATGATGACGAAGCCTTTTTTGCCCAGCTCGAAACGGCGGTGGAGCAGCGCAGTCAGCTTGCCCGGGAAGCTCTTCGGCGGCGTTCCGTCTGCACGGTCGCCCGGTAGATAGGCAATACCGGCTTCCGTCGTGTTGGAGGTGATGAATTCCAGCTCATCATTCTCAGCGAGCGCAAGGTAACTCCCGTAATCGCTATAAGGGTTAATCACGCGGCTGACCGAAGAGATGATTTCCCGCGAGTTGACTGTCTGGTTATCCATAATGCCGTTCAGCAGCACGGTGTAGAGATTATCCTGGGCGGCCATGAATCCGCCAAGCCCCTGTTCAATCGGCTGTACCAGCACTGCGCTTCCGTTGAACAGGCCTTGGTTGTTCATCTGCTGCAGCTGCCAGTCCACGAAGGCGCGCATGAAATTGCCTTCACCGAATTGGATCATTCGCTCGGGATGCAGGGTTAACTCCGGGTGAGTGCTTCTGGATAAACGGTTTGTCATAATGGTCATGATCTCCTTTTAAAATATAATGTCATAAATGCACACGTTAACATTTTATTTTAAGCAAACCCGGAAATGACGTCATTGTAGACGTTATTCGTGTCTGCTGAAAATACAAAACGGGCAAGCTGGATAACCCGGTACATACCGTTAATTCACTGCGGCAGAACCCTGCGCTCAGATCTTGGCGACAGTATCGCGTACCATGAGGCCGGTCTTGACGAATAGCTGCTGCGGCTCTGTTTCGGGCTGGATCAGCAGCTGAATCAGCATTTTCATACCGAGTTCACTGATCTCTGCAATGGGCTTGCGGACGGTGGTCAGGGCAGGATTCGTATAGCGGGCGAACATAATGTCGTCGAATCCGATCAGGGATATCTGTCCCGGCACATCTACCTTATGGGCATAACAGGCGTTCATCGCGCCAATGGCCATATCATCGTTGGAGCAAAATACAGCGGTAGGCTGATCCTCAAGGCTGAGCAGCGCCGTCATCGCCTCATAGCCGCTCTCGATGCTGTAATCCCCTGAAGCGAAATAATCGGGATTCAGCTCCAGACGGCCTGCAATCAGGCTGTCCATGAACCCTTGTTTGCGTTCGCTGGACGATTTGAAGCCGGGCTTCCCTTCAATAATAGCCAGCTTCCGGTGCCCTTGAAGCACAGCGTAATCAATGGCTTCCTTCACGCCTTCGCGGTCATTGGCTACAACATTCATAATGCCCGGGTCCTCCAGCTGGCGGTTCAGCACCACAAGCGGTATGCCCATCTTCTTCACATGATAGATGAAGGCATTATCCTCATCGCTCTGGCTCATGACCAGAATGCCGTCGAAACGCTGGGGCTGAATATTGCTGAAGTTATGGACACCGTCTATTCCGTTAACGGTCAGATTGTAGTTCTCATCCAGGATATGCGTAATGCCTTTGATAGCATCAACCAGGAAGCTGGCTGAAGTACCCTGCTCAATGCTTGAGAAGAACAGCCCGATGGTGAACGATCTCTTCGTAACCAGACTCTTGGCGCTGTAATTCGGCACATAATTCATTTCCGCGGCGATTCGCTCAATCTTATCCCGGGTGACTTTCTTGATCAGCGGGCTGCCGTTCAGCGCTCTGGATACAGTCGTGTGGGAGACGCCGGCGACGCGTGCAATATCTTTGATGGTAATCATGACATCTCTCCGGGAAAATAGAATTGTTAACGATTTCAGTTTAGTGCTACAGCCGCGTCAAGTCAAGACTTTATTGAAATGCACACGTTAAAATTTTATCTGGAACATTGCTGCGGCCGGCGGTATAATTTACGTGTCAAGGACTGCCGGTTTGAACAGAACCTATTTCTTAAGGGGGACGATAGCAATGCTGGTGGGCAAGCGGGAATTTTGCGATTACCAGAGTATCCAGGCAGCGGTAGATGAACTTGAACGGGATCTGCTGGAAAAGCCGGTGACCCTGTATATTATGTCAGGTGTATATGAAGAGGAGGTAAGAATATACCGGTCCAATCTTAATATAGTGGGCATCGGGGAAGTGGTAATCACCATGAACAGACATGCCAAGGAGCTGGACGAGTCAGGAGAAGAGCTGGGTACCTTTGCTACACCGACACTGTTCCTCGGCGGCCGGAGGCTGATGCTTGAGAACCTCATTATTGCGAACACAGCAGGGCAAGGAAATGACATCGGGCAGGCTGTAGCGGTATCGGCCCATTGTGATGAGACCTTATTCCGGAGCTGCAGCTTCAGGGGCCATCAGGATACGCTGTTCACCGGACCGTTGCCGCCGTATACCAAAGAAGGCAAGGCCTTTGGAGGCATTCCGCTTAAGGAGCAGCACGCCGTTTGCCGCCAGCTGTACACGAATTGTTATATCGAAGGAACGATTGATTTTATTTTTGGCGGAGCAGCAGCTTATTTCGAGCATTGTGAGATCCGCAGTCTGCGTCATTATAACGACGGGCCGGGTTACATCACAGCGGCATCCACGCCGAAGCATCAGGAGTATGGCTATCTGTTCAACGAGTGTTATTTTACGTCGGACCCGGGGGTTAGCGGTGTCTATCTGGGACGCCCGTGGCGCGGATACGCCAGAACGGATATTGTGAATTGCCGGCTGGGCGGGCATATTCATCCCTCCGGTTGGGACCCCTGGGGGAATCCCCGGAATATGCAGACGGCCATTTACCGGGAATACGGCATAGCCGGTGATGATCCGGTGCGTTCCAGGCGTGCAGCCTGGGCATTTATTCCGGAAGAGAAGGAAGCGGCGGCAGGCAAAGAGCGGTTTTTTACCGGGACGGATTTCTGGACAATGGGAGGCGTGGAGTCTTCTAAGCGCTGAAGCAGCATGAAATAAGTTGACTACCCGGAAGGCGATTCTGCGGCCTGCTATCAGGCAAAAGGCGTATACATGAGCAGGTCATGTATACGCCTATTTTGAAATTCACTTCCCCCAGGCAGGAGAACTCCGGCCAGAAGGGGAAAGTACAGCATAGGCCTGTTAGCGGCGTGAGGCTTGATTGTGCTGGAATTTGGTAATATCACGGGCATAATGCGAGACAGTGCCGTCGAATCTTTTGAGCCGCACATATTCCTCGGAGAACTTCTCTACAATTCCAACTCCAACCTGGGAGTACATTCCATCGGGGTCAAGCTGCAAGGCGGACACGAAGGTCTGCGATAAAGCGGCAACCCAGAAATCAGCATTTTGGACAAGTGTCTGCGGCATAATCCCAGCCCCTTCCATGTGTAGTATAAATATAACGGTGCAGAATCTTAAACACTATTCTACGACAGACAGCGGATTTTGAAAATAGGATTTCCTTTCTGAAATAGTTGAAAATTTTCCCCTGGATTGTGCTTGAAGGCCGGACGAAGGATGAAGGTGGCTGTTCCCTCGTGAGTGTTGGGAGAAAGACGGTTTATACTACGCTGGCGGTACTGGTTATGGTGAACAATAAATATAGGAAATAAGGTGGAGGGCAGTATGGAAGCAGAAACGCGGCAAGCACGGGAGATATTCATCCGGTATCTGGGCAGCCCGGCCCAAATGCACCGTGAAGGTGCCCTTAAGCAGTACAAACAATATGGCATTGTCCGGGAAATGGAGCTTCAATGGTTTCAGGAGATGATCGCGGAAGGGTGCGGGCGCCTGTCGATCAGGGACTGGGAGGCTGTTGCCGGGCTTGAAGCCTTGTCCAAGAACTATCAGGACCCGGTCATTGTGGACAAGACAACTTCTTTCGCCTCCCGCAACCTGATGAGCGCAGACAGTATAGTCAGACTGATGTATGCCGAAGCTCTGGTAGAAATCATCCGCGCCCATAAAATGGTGATTAACCGCGAGCTGCTGTTCAGCGCCTGCCGGGTCGCCGTGCAGCTGCTTGAAAGTGTGGTAACACAGCCGCTGGTGACAGACCCCGGCCATGAGCTGCAGCAGCTCGGACTCAAGGACAAACGGGCGCTGAACAGCCGGGCGAAGAAAGGCATTGAAGAAGTGGAGCGCCTGATTAACTGACCGGCATAACCGTTATTATGGAAGGGGAAACTCAGATGCAGATAAGAACCGAGACAGCGCAGGATTATATTCAAGTATTTGAACTGAATGTCAAGGCGTTCGGGAACCGTGAAGATGAATCCAGGCTGATTGAGCGGATCAGAGCTTCGGAGGAGTTCGTGCCGGAGCTGTCCATTGTTGCCGAGCAGGATGGTGCTGTAGTTGGGCATATTTTATTAAGCCGTGCCAAGGTATTGGACGGGAATCATTCACAAGAAGTAATCGTACTTGCCCCCATCGCAGTCGATCCGCAGATGCAGCGTCAGGGAATTGGCGCAGCACTGATCCGCGAAGGCACAGAACGCAGCAGGCGGCTGGGTTATGAAATAATTCTGCTGATCGGGCACCCAGGCTATTATCCCCAATTCGGCTTCACGCCCGCACGCGCCTATGGCCTTGCGCTGACGCAATTCACTGTACCGGATGAGGTGTTTCAAGTATACGGGCTGCAGGAAGGGGCGCTGGAGAAGGTGAAGGGCGAGCTGATCTATCCGGCGGCATTCTTTTGATACTTGAAGACCAATCAGCCTCACACAATACAATACATTACCGAACTTAACGTGACATAAGGCTGTCCAGTTTGTTATGTTACGCTGTTCTGACAAGTGATCTGAACACAATCAGCAGGAGGAATCATAGGATGGCGGAACCATTAAAAGCAATGTACAACAAGGAATTCCTGCGCAGCCTCGGCACTAAGATCCATGCCGTATACGGTTCGTTTGATGCGGAGGACTTCACCGCTGCGGCGATGAAAGAGCCTTGGGAGGAACTGGAGCTTAAGGCGCGGATGCGGCGGATCACGGAGACACTGGGGGCATTCCTGCCATCATGTTATGAAGAAGCATTAGATATTTTGTACGCCATCGATAAAGACTGTGTCGGATTTCCCTATCTGATCTTCCCTGATTTCGTCGAGGTGTTTGGCGGCAGGGAGGAGCACTGGGAGTTGTCCATGGCGGCGCTGGAACGGTTCACGCCGAAATCCTCGGCAGAGTTCGCCGTCAGGCCGTTCATGCTGCGGGACCCGCAGAGGATGATGATTCAGATGCTGGCCTGGGCAGAGCATCCGGATGAGCATGTGCGGCGTCTGGCCAGCGAAGGCAGCCGGCCCCGTCTCCCATGGGGCCAGGCGCTGCCGGTGTTCAAGCGCGATCCGTCCCCGGTGCTGCCGCTGCTGGAGAAGCTGAAGGCGGACCCGTCGCTCTATGTACGCAAGAGTGTCGCCAACAATCTGAACGATATCGCGAAGGATCATCCGGCCGTCGTCATTGAGACAGCCCGCCGCTGGAAAGGCAACAATGTGAATACGGACTGGATTGTGCGGCATGGCTGCCGGTCGCTGATCCGTAAGGCGGACCCTGAGATTATGGAGCTGTTCGGTTATGCTCCTGAAGAGAGCGGTGCGCCGCTGGTCACCGCGGCTGTCCTCGCGGCAGAACCGGCTGAGGTGCGGATCGGTGACCACTGCGAACTGCAGTATGCCCTCACGATCCGGGAAGGTGAACCGGTGCGTATCCGCATTGAATACGGGATAGACTTCGTGAAGGCAGGAGGAAAGACCTCCCGCAAGCTCTTTCTGTTGTCAGACAAAACCGTCCCCGGCGGTTCCAGACTGGCTGGTGTACGGACGCACCGCTGGGCCGACCTGACCACACGAAGGCATTATCCCGGACAACATACCGTGACGCTGCTGGTAAATGGCCGCGAAGCGGCAAGCACAACACTGCTTCTCGAACCTCAGAATGAAAGGGGAACGGTTCAATGATTACGAACAATCTGTTAATCAAGCTGAAGGATGGCAGCCCGGAGCGCATTGCTGAAGCCCGTGAAGTGCTTCTGGGCATGCGTGGTCAAATCGCGCATATCCATGAACTGAAGGTGGAGGTGGATGTCCGCAGCGGCGCTTACGATCTGATGCTGATTGTGCAATATGAGAGCATGGCGGATCTGGAAGCCTATCTGGTTCATCCGGTGCATGTCAGGGTTTCGGAATACATTACTGGTGTTCTGCAATCGGCAGCTTCCTTTTGTTACGAATCCTGATTCTCTAAATGTCAGAGATTCAGCGAATCTTGAGGTTTATGCGGATTATCCGCAACACCGCCTGCACCTTCCCGCACAACAAAGCGGATGTTCCGCAGCCTTTCACTCAGGGCTTCCGGAACATCCGCTTCTTTATTTCAGCCAGCTGTGTCCGCCGCATTATTTATGCGCAGACCCTAGCCGCTAATCCTTGATATTACCGGCCATCTTAAGCCGTTTGGCAATCTCCTTGAATTCCTCGGCCGAGATCCCCGGTGCGAATTCCTCCTTGGACTCAGGGGCCTCAGGAATCGGAACACCTTCAGGCACGCCCTGAATAACCTCAAGCGGAAGCCCGTCCTCTGGATGGGTGCCCTTCCAGATCTGGTCAATGGAGCTGAAATCCTTATCGCTCCAGGTGTACAGCTTCGTATGCACGCCTTTTTCTTCATACTTTCTGGCTTCATTGAACGATTTATTGTCCAGGGAAGGGATCGGCACAAGCTTGGTTACATTGACGCCTGTGGCAATCTCCAGTGCCTTGGCATAAGCGACCACATGAACGCCTCCACGGACAAGGAGGAAACCGACAACAGCACGCGCAGCCGGATGGTCGGTCATTTCGTAGACCTTCATTTTATGTGTTCTGGCCCCGCATTCCAGGAAGAAGTTATGCAGCAGATCTTCCACCAGGTTGCCGCTGTTGAACACATTGGCCCCGGTCCAGGGGTTACCCATCGAATCGAACGGCATGGCACCCTGGGCTCCGGCCAGGAAGTGATAGGACAGCCGGGCATCTTTTACAGCATCCAGTGGAGTAGAGTCCGGCTTCTTATAATCCGTGGAGCCTCTTAGACATTTGTTTACAGCATGAGAGACGAGTTCGACATGGCCTAACTCCTCTGCAGTAATGCTCATAACCAGATCGTAAAAGGGCTTCAGCTTCTCCTTGGAACGGAAGTTAAAGGACTGATACAGATAGTTGTTGAGTGTTGACATCTCACCAAATTTACCGCCAAGCAGTTCCTGTACAGCCGCAGCAGCATTCGGATCTGGTTTCTCGACGTCCGGGATTTCAATCATAATTTCATCCATGCGTTTGAACATTGGCTTGTCATCCTCCTTAGCGCTTCAGCAGTCTTGATATTGCTGTACAGCCCTAAATTAAACGCAATCCTTCATGCTCAAACACATCAACGGGCCGGAAGCTGTACATGCAGCTCATGATTGTTCTTCGTTTCCCGCGCAGCCATTCCCAGGACATAGCTTCTAGTCCCGCTGGCGGGGGCCTTCTGCCAGAGGCGGTAGCCTTCCGTGGCGATTACAGCTGCATTGTCAGTACTGGCGGTCCCTGCAAAATAAATCTCATTCAGCCGGCCGACCACATCCGCCATCGCATTCAGCTCGGCATCCGAGTAATTAGCATACGCTGTGTCCGCGGTCAAACGGGAATAACTGCGGGTCGCGGAGCGCTTGCGGAAATTCGCTTCACTGTAAGTGTTGAACTGCAGCAGATTCTGATCTGTGCTGCCCGATGCTGCGGCCCACAGCTCCATCCCTAATTTAGCTGTATTGTAATCCAGGGTCTGATTGGCGGCTGAATAGTTTAAGATGCCGTATTGATGCGGGAATACCGATAATGCACTGTCTGCGATGTCATAGATGCTGTTGCCGTCCTTCTGATATTCACTTATATCCTGAATATGAATGTGGCCGCTGAGTGTGGTATGGATATTATTGCGCAGCAGGGCGTCAATAACCTGCCCGTTATCATCGACAGTGAAGCCCTCCTGGATGAAGTCACTGTGATCCAGCAGGCTATGGTGCATGACCGCTACGATCTGCGCACCTTGTGCCGCAGCCATTTCACCACACGCATCAATCCATTTCAGTGTCGAAGCGCTCACCTTGCCCTCCAATTGTGGATTTCCCAGATCCTGATTATTTTTGTATTGTGCAGTATCGAGCATGAGCAGCCAAAGATCATCTGACGGGGCAGCCAGATAGCTCAGCGAGTCCTTATCCTCCAGCAGCGCTTCATCATAACCGAAGCTGCCATAGATCTTGCGGAACTGTTTGGCGGTAACGGAATCTGCAGAATATTGGCGCTTACCCTTAAATTTACGGGCCCAGGGATTCTGGATATCGTGATTGCCGGGGATCACATATACCCGGGTCCCGGTCTCCTGTTCAATGGTCTTCAGATGTTTGGCCAGGTCCTTATGGCTGGCTTCTTCACCGTTGTTGCTGAGATCTCCGCTAATGATGACGGCATCGGGCTTGCGGATGCCAATGTCGTATCCGAGGGCTTCCATCATTTCGTTGCTGTATCCCAGCTGTTTACCATCCCCGGCAGCCAGAAACTGATTGAAGGCAGGCCCGAGATCCCTCAGGCTTTGCGATAAATAGTGTGTGTCGGTAGTCGTAAGAATACTAAGATCATGGCCGGACTGTATACGGTATTGCGGTGGTTGTTTCTCTTCTTGCCCGCTGCAGGATGATGTGAGCAGCAGCAATAGGGAGAGTATGACGGACTTACGGACGGATAACATGGGTTCTGCACCTCTTTTCCTGGTAAAAACCGCAAAAAGGTGTCCCCGGCAAGATTGCCCTGAAGGGAACACCTCCTGTACAGAATAACTTATTTCTTGACTTCAGTCACACCGGTTACCTTACCTTGGTCAGCGGCCGTGTAGGTAGCCTGGTATTTGGCATCCGAGAAGTAGACATTGCCTTCAATGGTAGCATTCACAACGGCGAAGCCGTCAGCTTCTACGTAGACATCCCCGACAAAGGTGCCGCCCTGAATACGGGCATTTTCACTGCGGATTGTCATTTTTGGAGCGGTAAGTGTGAAGGAATTGGTGATGTTGTGATCTGCATCCTGGGTATAGAGCGCGATTTTGCGGGCCGGCTCTTCCTTATTGATGAACTGTCCGTCTACCACAAGCTCTTCCGTGAAGGTCAGGTCGTTCAGGACTGCGGCGATCCAGTGGCCGTCTTTGCTGATCGCCTTCTTGAAGGCTTCATTATTATCAACGACGGAGACCGATGTTACAGCATCCGGTGCTTCGGTGGCCGTGGCCGTATTGCCGTTATTTGCGGACGTGTTTGTATTTGCCGCATTGTTGTTTGCCGAGTTGCCGCATCCGACGAGCAGGGTCAGAGTGAATACGGCTGCTATTGCTGCGAGCTTTCTCATGTAAATAACCTCCTTGGGGTGTGTGTTGCTGCAGATTTGTTTTTCCTTTAAAATTAATATAGAATGATTAGTGCGGAATTAATGTGATTTAATTCACAATAGCATAATAATATTTACCGATCGTTCTATAAATGGTAAAATTGACCCAGAAAGGAGCATGATGATGGCGAGAAGCAAAGAATTCGACATTGATGACGTACTATTAAAGGCGATGAATATCTTCTGGCAGCAGGGCTATGAGAAAACCTCGATGCAGGATCTTGTAACCGGCATGGGGATTCACAAGAGAAGCATGTATGACACATTTGGAGACAAGCATACTTTATATATAAAAGCACTGGAGCGGTTCGCAGCCATCAACGCCTCCCGGATGGAGGGCCGTATCGAAGGCATTTCCTCTGCCAAAGCTGCAATCACCCTGCTGTTCGAAGCAACGATCCACAGGAGTGAAGACGAGCCCAAGGGCTGCCTGCTGGTGAATACCGCAGTGGAGCTGTCCAATCATGATCCGGAAGCAGCAACCAAAGCGAATGATGCTTTTCTGAATACCGAACATCTCATCGAACGGCTGATCCGGCACGGACAGGCTAGCGGAGAGATCTCCAACCGGCATGAGGCCTCTGCGCTTGCTGCTTATCTGCACAATGCCCTCGTCGGGGTGCGGGTCATGGTCAAAGCCACCCGGGATATTGACAAGCTCCAGACTATCGTCAACACTACGCTTGCTGTACTGGAATAATGCGGCCTTAATAGTATGAACGCGCCTGCTGGGAATTATCCAATTTATATTTCGGCTCACAGCAGGCGCTGGGCTTATTTGCACTTCAATATCGCCGCGGTTTGGATTACAATATGATTTTGATGATTCATGAGGCGTGCAGGAAGGAGCTGTATTCATGGCTAAGCAGAAATACTATGTAGTGTGGGAAGGCAAGCAGCCGGGAGTGTACAGCACTTGGGCAGAATGCCAGGCGCAGACCGATCATTATACCGGAGCGAAATATAAGTCTTATGAGAGCAGAGCGGCAGCGGATACGGCTTATAAGGCGGGCTGGAAAGGCAACTGGGGAACAGGTGCGGCATCAAACGGCACGGTTGCCAAGAGTAAAACGGCAAACAGCTGGAGCCGCAGTGCCTCGGTAGAAACGTCGGAGGAGATTGATTATGACAGCATCTCTGTAGATGTCGGCACCCGCGGCAATCCCGGACCGGTAGAATACAAAGGCGTAGACACGCAGACCGGGGACATTATTTTTTCCTGCGGTCCAATCAGTAAGGGGACGAATAACCTCGGGGAATTTCTGGCGATAGTCCATGCGCTGGCTCTGCTTAAGAAGGAAGGCAGCAGCCGTACGGTCTATACCGACTCCGTGAATGCTATGAAGTGGGTGAAGCAGAAGAAGGTTGCTACTACCCTGCCCCGGGATGCTTCCACAGAGGAAATCTGGACGCTGATTGACCGGGCGGAGAGCTGGCTGCGCAGCCATACATATGAGAATAAGGTGCTGAAATGGCAGACTAAGGTATGGGGCGAGATCAAAGCAGATTACGGGCGCAAATAAATTCTGCGGGATCTGGTTAATAACAGGTAATGAATGAATACTACAGGGAAGCAAGCAGGAGGAGAACGGGATGTTCGGCAATGATTGGGATGAGGTTCTGCAGGAAGAAACGCATAAGCCCTATTTTGAAGAGCTGCGTTATGCGCTGGCACGTGAATATAAGCAATATACAGTCTATCCGCCAAAAGACAAGCTGTTCTCAGCGCTGAAGCTGACGCCTTACAGCAAGACCCGGGTGGTCATTCTGGGTCAGGACCCCTATCATGGGGCGGGACAGGCTCATGGCCTGAGTTTCTCGGTCGAGCCGGGAGTGCGGATTCCTCCGTCACTGCGCAATATTTATACCGAGCTGCATAATGATCTGGGCGTACCTGTGCCGAACCATGGTTCTCTGCTCCACTGGGCAGAAGAAGGGGTGCTGATGCTTAACGCAGTGCTGACCGTACGTGAAGGCCAGCCGAACTCGCATAAAGGCCTGGGCTGGGAGACGTTTACAGATGCCATTATGGAGAAGCTGAATGAACGGACAGAACCGATGGTGTTCATCCTGTGGGGCAGTCATGCCCAGCTCAAAGGGGCTTCGATTGACCGCAGCAGACATAAGGTTATTCAGTCTCCGCATCCAAGTCCGTTCTCGGCCCACCGCGGATTTCTCGGCAGCCATCCATTCTCTCAGGCTAACTCCTATCTGGAGTCGCACGGGCTTACAGGAATCGATTGGTCCATACCGAATGTATAAGTAGCACGGACACAGCGAAGGGGGTGGAGCCATGAAGCATTGGGTAGGCAGACCGGTCATTATGTACTGCGGAGAAGAGCCATATACGATCATGAAAGGCGTGCTGCGCAGATGGGACCCTGCAGCTTCAGTAGCCGTAATCGGACATCAGGAGATTGCCGTCCCTTTTCGTGACATTGTGTTCATCAAGGCATTGGCTCCCAAGGAGAGGGCATTGCCCCCGGTCCTCCATTCCGTAGGGTACGTGATGAGGGAACGCCAGCAGTTTGACAACGCGGTATATTTCAAGTCGGCGGTCACCATCTGGAAAGGCGATCAGCTGGTTGCCCTCAATACGACCATCGTAGCGCACACCAAGGGTTCAGTTACGCTCCGCGACGGGCAGAACCTGCTGAAGGGCAATCACATTTTTGTAGTGCGCTCTCTGCGGGGCTGAGATAGCGGAACGGAAGGCTTCGGAAGGTTCAGCAAAACGGGCAAACCTCTTATTTAGAGATTTGCCCGTTTTTTTGTTTTTGTTATTTGGATCATATGATGTTTGACTGTTGTGGATAAGATCTGCGTAGCAGTTATGGATAAGATTCTTTGGAATTAGGCAGATCCGCCTAAATTAATCCCTCTGATCCCGCCGAAGTGAGCGGAACGGGAAAATTAAAGGGATAAATCCCTCTGATCCCGCCGAAAGTGAGCGGAATGGGAAAATTAAAGGGATAAATCCCTCTGATCCCGCCGAAAGTGAGCGGAATGGGAAAATTAAAGGGATAAATCCCTCTGATCCCGCCGAAAGTGTTCGGAATGGGGAAATTAAAGGGATAAATCCCTCTGATCCCGCCGAAAGTGGGCGGAATGGGAAAATTAAAGGAATAAATCCCTCTGATTCCACCGGATGCGTACCAAATGAGCAAATGAGGAGCATTAGTGCTCTTGATTTCATAGGATGCGCCCCAAATGAGCAAATGAAGGGCATTAGTGCTCTTGATTCTACCGGAGCTACCCCAGCGATAGTCTGAGTGGAGCGATGTGTGGTTGTCTTATAAGCTTCATGGCCTGCATGAGCTTGTATGAGCTTGCACAGGCCCCATCGGCTTCGGCTGACGCGCCCTTTGGGCGAATTCAGTCTTGAAATTTAACGCTCAAAGCAGGTTTAACTCAACTACAACAGAACTACAACTAAACTACAACTAAACTACAACTAAACTACAACTGCTCTTCTTTAACAATCTCAACCTCAATCCCTGCCGGTGCTATAGGCCCGGGACCGCCCGGATCATCCTCACGCTCAGCGATAATGATTTCATAAATCCGCAGGAAGAGGATTTTGAGAATCATATATACAGGCAGCGCAATGAGCACACCGATAATGCCGAAGAAGTCGCCGCCTATCAGGACAAGCACAACGGTTGTCAGCGGATGTACATCCAGGGATTTACCATAGATAATCGGTGACAGCACATTGTCCTGAATCTGCTGGGCAACGACGATGATGATCAGAGACCAGAGTGCCATTGAAGGAGATTCAATGAATCCTACGATAATCACCGGAATCGCTGCCAGCAATGAGCCGACATAAGGAATGAAGTTAAGCGGAATGGAAATAACGGCTAGCAGTAGTGAATACGGCAGGCCGATAAACAGAAATCCGATGTAGAGCATGATGCCCAGCACCACATTCAGCAGGACGCGCGTAACAATGAAGCCGCTTAGCGCACTGTCGATATCCTTCAGCATATCCTGGCCTTCCTTGCGGTACTTTCTTGGAATCAGGCCTTGAAGAATCGGTGACAGCTTATATCCATCCTTCAGCATGTAATAGAGAATAATCGGCAGTGTAGCAATGACTACTACAATACTGGAGATGACACCGATCAGGTTGGACATGGAATTAGTCACCCAAGTGATGGCGCTATTTACGTACTCTGTAAGCCTTGTTGTTAAATCGGTATCGCCTTTGAAGAAACGTGAGAAGGACGGATCATTCTGGATTTTGTTGAACTGATTCTGCAGCCCCTCTACCAGATACGGCGTATTATCGATGAAATTCTGGATTTGTTCACGCAGGGTCGGCCAGACCAGCACCCAGAACAGTACGAACAAACCGATGAAGACGAGATAGATTAGGAGAATCGAGAGTGCACGTCCAAGTTTTTTGGTCTCCAGGAAGTTGACGAGCGGGCGGAGCAGATAATACATGAAGCCCGACAGCATCATTGGCACAAGCAGCAGATTAAAGATGGATACGAGCGGCGTAAATAGGAAAATAACTTTGGAACCCAGATACAGTATCGTCAAAAAGGCGATAATGGCCAGGCATGTCCGGAAATATTTGCTTTGAAGCACAGCAGCCCCCCCAATCTCTTGATTTATGTTTATGTATACGCATCAGGAGCAGCAGCGTTCTATCTTATTTTAAAAGACTGCTGTATATCATTTGCCTGATTCTATCTTTATAACCGAATTAGGAGAGAATGATTCACTAACGCAGAGACTTCCCGTCAGGTTCAAGCTGCAGGCAGAGTGGTAATATCGCAATAACAGGAGGGATGTTAGATGCCTACATTGGTACTCGGGATTTTTGGACATCGGAGCGATGCTGCACTGGCGATTGGGGAATTGAAAGAGAATGGAATCAAATCGAAGAATATATCTGCAGTCACGAAGCAGAAAAATACGCTGGAGATCATCACCCATGATACCGGAATTGGTGCTACGCAGAGCGGGGAAGGCAATGAGGGCTTGTTCGGTACAGCCCGCGGGTTAGGAGTGGGACTGGATATGCTGGCCGATACTGCTGTGGCTGCGGGTCCGGCTGCACGCAAACTGGCTGGAGCCGATATTGAAACGGATGGTCTTACTGTAAGTCTGATCGGTATTGGCATTCCGCAGGAGGATGCGGAGGCTTATGCCAGGCATGCCGAGCTGGAGCATATTATAGTCATTGTCTTCCTTGATGAGGAGGAGCAACGCGAGAAGGTGGACTCTATATTCGCCAAGCATCAGGTTCTCCCTTTGAAGATTTCATAAGCAAAAGAATATATCAACGCGGCCGGCGGGATTTTCGTCTGGCTGCTTTTTTTTTTCGTGATTGTACGAATAGAATGGGGTCCACTTCAAAGCCTGCCTGTCCTCCGGTTTCTTTGGTGACCTGTTTGGCTTTGACCAGGGAGAGAAAAGCAAAGATTTCACCTAATGCCCCAAAACCTGCGGCAATGATTGCATAGTCTTCGGCACTGAGTTCTTCCGCTTCTGCAGGGGAGGATTTGTCCGCACCTCCGCTAGTGTTATTGTTGTTACCGCCTGTATAGCCGGATCCATAATTATTATTGTTATAGGCCATCTCCTGTTCACCCGCTTTTCCCCATATGTAATATAAAATATGTCGATGACCGCGTTTGTGAAATAGGCGTTCGGGTGGTTATTTGCTGCAGCCGTTATTTGCCCCTTTCCGGATGAAATGAGCAGAGATGAGCATCCATGCAGCCATTCGATCAGCGGATAACGGAAAAAGCCGCTGTATAAGGCATATTATAAGCTTTTTCCGTAAAAAATAAGCGGATAAAAAAGCACTTTACAGTTTATGAAAACGCTGTTACAATCATAAATGAGCAGAAATGATCAATATCAGTCACGAATGAGCTTTTATTCGAATTTAATTACCAATAAATCGCGAACGCAAATAGACGATTGTGTATAAAAGGAATCCGGCAGCAGGTGCTGCAAGTCCGAGGAGTGAGGCGCATGTTTGAAGAAGAACGGAAGCTGAGTATTCTGCAGTTTATTGAGAACCATACAAGAGCATCGGTTCAGGAGCTGAGCCAGGAGCTGTCCGTCTCAGAATCAACGGTCCGCCGCGATCTCAAGGAGCTTGAGGAAGCACGGCTGCTGAAACGTACGCATGGCGGGGCGGTATCCCTGCAGAGTGTGAACTTTGAAGCGGCTGTTCCGGATAAGGAAGACCGGTTCCTTGATGAGAAGCTGCGGATTGCCCGCAAGGCCGTGGAGATGATTGAGGAAGGCGATGCTATTCTTCTGGATGGCGGAACGACTACGCTGCATATTGCCCGGGCGCTGAAATCATTCCGTAATCTCAAGGTCATCACCAACTCGATTATGGCGCTTAATGAGCTGAAGGATTGCCGCCATATCGAAGTTTCGATTACAGGCGGAATGCTGCGGCCGGACACGATGGCTTTTGTCGGACCGATGACAGAACGCTCACTGGATATGGTTCGGGTAGACAAAGCCTTCCTTGGAACCAACGGGCTGGATATACGTGAAGGCATCACGACTCCGAATATGCTGGAGGCTGCAACCAAGCGCAAAATGATTGCTGTCGCAAAGCAGACCATTCTGCTCGCAGACCATAGCAAGATCGGGCAAATCTCCTTTTGTAAAGTGGCGGATCTGCAGGAGATGGATCACTGCATTCTTGATACGGATACGCCGGATAACTTCCGCCGGGAGCTGGAGAAGATGGACGTCGATTATACATTAGTGTGAGTGTGTTAAGAAGACAAACATTATAAATGAGGGATGAATGATGATTTATACAGTGACACTTAATCCTTCCGTCGATTATATCGTGGAGGTTGAAGAGTTTACACTAGGCGGGTTAAACCGGATGAAACGGGATATGAAGCTGCCCGGAGGGAAGGGAATCAATGTATCCCGCGTACTGAAGCAGCTGGGGGTCGAGAATACGGCAACCGGATTCCTTGGCGGTTTTACGGGCGGATATATTGAACAGTGGCTGCGCCAGGAGATGATTGCAAGTGATTTCGTTCATATAGCGGATGATACCCGGATCAATATCAAGCTGAAAGCCGGGGAAGAGACGGAAATTAACGGAGCCGGACCGGAGATTTCGTTGCCCGAGACCGCTTCTCTGCTGCACAAGCTGGATGCCCTGAAGCAGGGGGATGTTGTTATTCTGTCGGGAAGTACTCCACCGTCACTTGGCGGAGATTTCTATAGCAGGCTGATCGCAGTATGCAAACAGAAGGGGTCGGAGTTTGTAATTGACACAACGGGACAGGCGCTGAAAGACGCGTTGCCCTTGGGACCGCTGCTTGTCAAACCGAATCACCATGAGCTGGCAGAGCTGTTCGGCGCTCAGATCAGCACCAGGGCGGAGATTATCACCTACGGGCGTAAGCTGCTGGAAGCGGGGGCCAGGCATGTGCTGGTATCGATGGCCGGTGAAGGCGCATTGTTTATTTCCGAGCAAGGTGTCTACCATGCGGCTGCTCCTGCGGGGCAGGTGAAGAATTCAGTAGGTGCTGGAGATTCCATGATCGCCGGGTTTGTGGGGACCTTGTCGCTGACCGGAGATGTGCTGGAGGCATTCCGTGCCGGCGTCGCCTCAGGAAGCGCAACGGCATTCTCGGACGATCTGGCAGACAGACAGAAGATTGAACAGCTTCGGCCGCTCGTTGTAATTTCCCAGCTGTAAACGAGATAATGAAAGATTTTAAGTAAAACGGGGAGTTGAGATTAATGAAAATTACAGATTTGATGATACAGGAAACTATGATTATGGAGCTGCAGGCTACAACGAAGGAAGCGGCGATCGACGAACTGATTGCCAGCCTCGCGGCCAGCGGACGCATTAATGACGTGAAGCTGTTCAAAGAAAAGATACTGGACCGTGAAGCCCAGTCCAGCACCGGAATTGGCGGAGGCATCGCCATGCCTCATGCCAAGACCAAAGCTGTGAATGAAGCGACGGTTGTGTTCGCCAAGAGCAGCGCCGGACTAGATTTTGCTTCCCTGGATGAAGCGCCGGCTCATTTGTTCTTCATGATCGCTGCGCCGGACGGAGCTGGAAATATGCACCTGCGCACACTGGCTGCGCTGTCAAGGCTGCTCATTGAAAGCGAATTCATCGAACAGCTCATGAGTGCCAAGACTCCTGCTGAAGTAACGCGCTTGTTCGATGCCAAGCAAGCTGAGGCCGAAGCTCAGGCGGAAGCGGAAGCTAAGGCAGCTGCGGAGCAAGAAGCCCGGAAGACAGCGGCGCCGCAGGATGAACCTGCACGGATGATCACCGGGAACCCGGATTCGCAGAGCTTTGTTGTGGCTGTGACAGCATGTCCTACGGGAATTGCCCATACCTTCATGGCTGAAGATGCCCTGAAGAAGAAAGCCAAAGAGATGGGAGTTAACATCCGTGTAGAGACGAACGGTTCTGAAGGTGCGCAGAATGTGCTGACTGCGGATGAGATTGCCCGGGCGAGCGGAGTTATTATCGCTGCAGACAAGAACGTAGAGATGGACCGCTTCAACGGCAAGCCTGTACTTCAGCGTCCGGTAAGTGATGGAATCCGCAAGTCAGAGGAATTAATCCGCATCGCAGTCCAAGGCAATGCGCCAATCTACCGCAGCTCCGGCCGTAATGAGGATGGTGCCGCATCGGCGAAGTCCGGTACAATCGGAAGCAAGATTTATAAAGACCTGATGAATGGCATCTCCCACATGCTGCCGTTCGTAGTGGGCGGCGGGATTCTGCTGGCGATCTCCTTCCTGATTGAACAGGTAGCCAGTGTCGATAATCCGCTGGTGAAGCTGCTGCAGACGATCGGCGGAGGAGACGGGGCGTTCCACTTCCTGATTCCAATCCTGGCCGGATTTATCGCACTTAGCATCGGCGACCGCCCGGCACTGATGCCTGGTATGGTCGGCGGCATCATGGCCCTGAATGCCAATGCGGGTTTCCTGGGCGGCCTGGCTGCCGGTTTCCTGGCCGGTTATGTGGTTGTTATGCTCCGTAAAGCCTTCTCTGGCCTGCCGCGTACCCTTGACGGTCTGAAACCGATTCTCCTGTATCCGGTATTCAGCTTGCTTATTACCGGCGCAGTTATGTTCTATCTGTTCAATCCGGTATTCAGCTGGATCAATGAAGGTATGATCGATGCGCTTAATCATCTGGGTACAGGCAACAAAGTACTGCTGGGATTGGTGCTTGGCGGTATGATGGCCATCGATATGGGCGGTCCGTTCAATAAAGCAGCATACACCTTTGCGATCGGTGTGTTCACCTCAAGCGGCAACACGAACGGCTTGATGATGGCCGCTGTTATGGCCGGAGGGATGGTGCCTCCGCTGGCAATTGCGCTGGCCACTACGTTCTTTAAGAATAAATTTACAGAGACGGAACGCAAATCGGGAATAACCAACTACGTGCTGGGCTTGTCGTTCATAACCGAAGGTGCCATTCCGTTTGCTGCAGCAGATCCGCTGCGTGTGCTCACTTCCTGTATCGTGGGTTCGGCCGTAGCCGGCGGACTGACCCAGCTGTGGAATATCAATGTTCCTGCGCCGCATGGAGGCGTGTTCGTAGCCTTCTTATCCAGTAACGCGCTGCTGTTCCTGCTGGCCGTCCTGATCGGCTCCGTCATTTCCGGGCTGATGCTGGGCCTCTGGAAGAAGCCGCTCGCATTGTAATAACATAATCATTCCTGTCCTGAACCGTATGGAAGCAGAGCAACATTCTGCATTCATACGGTTTCTTTGTTTGCACGCTCCATTTTATCTAAAAAAGCTGAGAATACTCCACCCTCGATAGGGTGGGGATGAATCAGCAGTTTTCGATTTCAAGACGAACATATGTGCTATAATATGAATGAGATCACTAAAAGGAGGGGTTGCACATGCTCGTGTCTGCGCAGGAGGTTTCTTCGAAACCCCTGGTTCATCAAGCCTATAAATATCGGATCTACCCCAATACAGAGCAAAAGCAACTCATTCGTCGAATGTTTGGCTGCTGCCGTTTTGTGTTCAATTACTTCTTGGAAGCTTGGAATCAAAGGTATGTGGAAACGGGAAAAGGCTTGTCTTATCACGCTTGTGCAACACAACTCCCCGGTTTAAAAGCACAATACGACTGGCTGAAAGAAGTCGATAGCATCGCTTTGCAGTCGGCTGCTCGTCATGTGGCGGATAGCTTTGATCGTTTTTTCAAGAAGCAAAATCAAGCGCCACGCTTCAAGAGCCGAAAGCATCCGATTCAAAGTTACACGACCAAATTCACCAACGGGAATATCGCCATGGAGGGCAGTCGCTTGAAGCTCCCAAAACTCGGCTGGATACGTTTTGCAAACTCCCGGAAGCTGGAAGGCCGGATATTGTCCGCTACCGTTCGTAAAAACGCCAGCGGGAAATTTTTCGTTTCGCTCGTTTGCGAAGTTCAAAAGAACCCTCTGCCCCAAGTGGATACACCTATTGGCATCGACTTAGGCTTGAAAGAATATGCAGTATGCTCAAACGGGGAACATATCGCCAATCCTCGCTTTTACGTCAATACGAGAACAAGCTGGCGCTTTGGCAGCGGCGGATGGCTCGGCGTACTCCGGGCGGCTCCAACTGGAAGAAAGCAAGGCAGCATATCGCTCGTATTCACGAACGCATTGCCAATAAACGAAATGACTTCCTCCACAAGCTGACCACGAGACTGATTCGTGAAAACCAAACGATTAGTATCGAACATCTGCGTGTGGCGAATATGATTCAGAACCCCAAGCTTTCAAAATCCATTGCTGATGCGTCTTGGGGCGAGTGGGTGCGACAGCTGACGTATAAAGCGAAATGGTATGGACGAAATCTTCGGATCGCCGACACGTTTGAGCCGACCAGTCAGCGTTGCCATGTGTGTGGCACGATCCACCCCGAGGTGAAGAACCTGTCCGTTCGGGAATGGACGTGTACGGCCTGCGGGACGATCCATGACCGTGACGAAAACGCCGCTCACAATATTGAACAAGTAGCGGTTTAACCGCCACCTAACCAAACGATAGAATTCAACATTTCACTTGCGTCAAAAATGTAAAACTGCGGGAACGCAGGGATCGCTTGCTCCATAAGAAGAGGGTACTCTTCTGTTCGCAAGAATCCGCCACTTCAAGCGTTAGCTAAGTGGGGGAGAATTCAATGTCGTATTTCGGTATAATTAAAAATATATATAAAGAGAAGGCAAAGGAGAATGCGAAATGATTCTGCACAAAGGGGAAGTCTTGTTCCGTCAGGGTGACGGCGGCCAGAACCTGTACCGGGTGAAAAGCGGACTGTTCAAGGTGACAAGACTGCATGAGAACGGGAACATGGTGCTGTTCAACCTGCTGTATCCGGGTGAGACAGTTCCCCATCATTCCCTCATTTCGCCGAAGGAGGCGCATGGAACAGCGGTGGCGATGATGAAAAGTGAGGTCGAGCTCATTCCCGCTGCGGAATGGTACCGGGAGCTGCGGGAGGACCCTGAGAAGGTGATGGAGATCGCGCTTCTGCTCCAGGAGAAGGTGCGGTTCATGCAGACACGGCTCGACCATCTTACAGTCGGAACGCCCGGGGAACGCATGGCGCTGCTGACCCGCTGGCTGAACGAATACTCTCATGGCGCACAGCTGACAGATCTGCTGACACAGGAAGAGATCGGGCAATTAATAGGTGTACGCCGGGAAACTGTCAACCGTTTGCTGCGGAATCAGGGCTGATTGCTTATTTTTAATGGAAACTGTTTAGACTGCCCCTTCCGCGTGGTATAATCTATTCAGAACATATCAAACTAAAGAAAGGATCAGGATACCATGTGTCCCCGAAGGACGATTCCCCAAAGGACGATTTGGAAACGTTATGATCTGTCTTATACTTAGCTTCCCTGTAGAATGTGCGAGTACCGTTGTTAATTGACGATGGCCGCCTCTATGAGGGAAGGGAGTATTGTATGCGAAGGAGCAACACCTCCGGTTTAACCCCTCGTAGAGGCTGGTGGGACGTCTAGCCGCCATTTACGATAAGGGGAGACCGAGTATGAGGAAACAAGATAGTGGCATGAGTATGCCGCTCCGATTAGCCGTTATTTTGTCCGGAACACTATTGCTTGCATTTACGTATTATCACATCAATTATCAGAACCATTTGACTGAGGGCGGGTTCGTAGGGCTGTCGCTGCTCGGCAAATATGTGCTGGGGATTTCACCATCACTATCGATCCTGATTTTAGACATTCCAGTACTCTTAATCGCAATCATATTCAAAGGAAAATCGTTCGTGGTGAACACCTTCATCTCTGTAGCAGCCTTCACGGTATTCTACGGACTGATGGAACGCTATTCCGGATGGGTTATTGATCTGCAGGATAACTTGCCGCTTGCGGCATTGTTGTCAGGTGTACTGACAGGTCTAGGAGCAGGTATGGTCCTGCGAGGCGGCGGGGCGAGCGGCGGGGACGATATTCTGTCGCTGCTGATCAGTGAATGGAAAGGAATTAAGGTAGGAACCGTATTTATCCTGATGGATGTAGTTGTTCTGGCATTGTCCCTCTTCTATATGCCGTTAAAAGAGACCCTGTACACAGTGATGGCTGTAGTTGTGGCCGGATATGTGATTACTTTTACAACCTCTCTGGGCAGACCGAAGCTGGTCAAGGCTCCGAAGATTCCATCTCCACTAGCCAAGACTCAGGATGGCGCGGTGAATGTGAACAATGCAATGTGAACCCCTATACGGGGATGATGAAAGGTCAGCGGACTTAAGTCCAGCTGGTCTTTTTTTTTTTTTTTTTTGAGAAATCCTGCACAGAATACAACATTCCGCCCGTTATATCGACCGTAACCGGAAATTGTTGTATGAAATGCAGCATTCTGCCCCCTCCAAGCCGATTACCGAGAGGATTCTTGTATTTCCTACAACAATTCGTCCGCACACCCCAGTATCAGTGAATCGAAGTTGTAATATCTGCAACATTTTTGCATATTATCCTCTGTTAATTTGTTTTCGGTAAAATGTGTACATATTCGTTTGCGCCACAGTTCGCACATTCACCTCCCGGGTGTCCCCGGATACTGAAACCGTGAGGTGTGAGCGCGCGTATATATTTCATTCAAACTGCAAGGCCCGAGGTTACACTATGCTCAGAATGTAGAGGGAGGATGTAAGGGAATGAGTGCTCACGAAATTGACTATGCGATTATGGGTGAGGAAATTCAGTGTGTGGAGGTGCAGCTTGACCCGGGGGAGAGCGTGATCGCCGAAGCGGGCAGCTTCATGATGATGGACCCGGAGATTACGATGGAGACGATCTTTGGTGACGGCAGCGGCAACTCGCGGGGCGGAGGCGGACTGATGGGCATGCTGAAGGGTGCAGGCAAACGGCTGCTGACCGGGGAAAGCCTGTTCATGACCGTCTTCACGCACAGCGGGGCATATGGACGGAAAAGCGTAACCTTTGCCGCTCCGTACCCGGGCAAGATTATTCCGCTGGATCTTCAGCAATACGGCGGCAAAATCATCTGCCAGAAGGATTCCTTCCTCTGCGCAGCCAAAGGCGTGTCGATCGGCATTGAATTCCAGCGCAGGCTGGGGGCGGGTTTCTTCGGCGGTGAAGGCTTCATCATGCAAAAGCTCGAAGGAGACGGACTCTCCTTCGTTCACTCCGGAGGTCATGTGCTGGAGCGGACGCTGCAGCCTGGAGAGACTATCAAGCTCGACACCGGCTGTCTCGTCGCCATGACATCCTCTGTCGATTATAATATCGAGATGGTCAAAGGTGTGAAGACTGCGCTCTTCGGCGGCGAAGGCCTGTTCTTCGCCACCCTGCGCGGACCGGGCAAGGTGTGGGTGCAGTCGCTGCCGTTCAGCCGGATGGCTGACCGTATTCTGTCGGCCGCCGGACCTTCCGGGCGCAAGGAAGAGGGCAGCATCCTCGGCGGGTTGGGCAATCTGCTGGACGGCAAGTAAATGGAGCGGCGATGAAATAAGCCGGCAATCCAAATTCAACCGTAACAATTTGCCGCCTCGCAGGGTTCCGCGGAACGCAGCAGCAGCTTCACGGGATTCCCTGGTAAGTGCAACAGCCGCCTCGCCGGATTCCCCGGGAGGCGGCTGTTTGGTCTGTGGAGGGAAGCGGACTGAGAGGCCGCTATTTCCCGGAAAGGCTTTCTTTTGCGGATGAAACGGACTGAAATTCCGTTATCCTGTGAATTTCAGCTCAAAAGGAGGGATAACAGGACCCATAACGGAATCTGAGTCCGCTTGCCCTGTGAAATCACCCGTTTTGCACAAATAACGGAATCTCAGTCCTCCCCACATGCTGATGAGTGAGTTATGAAGAACCCACCGGCCTCTGCTGGAGCAAATGCGCGCATACTGAGCTCAGCCTCGCCTCTGGAGCTCCATCCAGCCTCGCCTTCGAAGCAACTTTGTTTCTCAAACGCACGCTATACCCGCTAATTCTTCACCGCAGACAGCAGCAGGAACATCGGACGCCGGGTTTCCTCCTGCCAGGCAGCATTGTTCTCCAGCATATCCGCAGTCGGCTGCAGCTCGGAGATCCGGGTCAGGGTGAAGCCGGAACCGATCAGCGTATTAATGTAGGTAGCAACATTACGGTGGTACTTCGTGACTGCATGATCAAGGAACTTGGCCTGCCTCGGCCCTTCGAGATGATAATTGTCAACAGGCCAATGCTGCTTCCCGCCTTCAGGACCGTAATGCCAATCCTGCGCGGCGAGCGCGGTGAAGATGGGATGCTCGACCGAGAACACGAAGGCTCCGCCAGGCTTCAGGCAATAGTAGACCTGGCGGCAGAGGCTGGCGAAATCCTCTACATAGTGAATGGCAAGTGAACTGATGACTGTATCGAATTCATCCGCACCGAAAGCGGCATCTTCAATTGCCAGCTGGAGGTATTCAATCTTCGGATCGCGGGTCATTGCCCTGGCCCGCTCCAGCATATTCGCAGAAAGATCGATGCCCACTACAGATACGGCCCCTTGCTCACGGGCATACCGGCAGTGCCAGCCGAAGCCGCAGCCCAGATCCAGTACCCGCTGACCCTGCAGGTCAGGCAGCAGCGTGCGGAAAGTCCCCCATTCTCCGGCGGACTCAAGTCCGCCTGTGGAGCGCGGCATCCGGCTGTAATTTTCAAAAAAGCTGGCCTCATCATATTTGTTTTGCTTCATACGGTGTACCTCCGTAACGGTCGTTAAGCCCGTTGTTTTTTCGAAACAGGAATTGCACTGGCATTCACCGCTTCCCGGAAAGTATACCGCAGATTTGACTGGAACGCAGGTACTGTATATATTATGGGGCAAACCCCTTAGACTACCTAAGGCGGCAACCGGAGGGCTATGATGTTCAAAATATTTATCATTGAGGATGACAAGGGACTGGTAACCCTGCTCCAGGACTACTTACATAAGTTTGGATACGAAACACGGGCGGTGCATGATTTTGAAGCGGTACGGACCGAGTTCGAGGCGTTCGCCCCGCAGCTGGTGCTGCTGGATGTGAACCTGCCCAAATTCGACGGATATTATTGGTGCCGCCAGATCCGTGCGGTCTCAACCTGTCCCATTCTGTTCATCTCCGCACGCGACGGGAAGATGGATCAGGTCATGGCGCTGGAGAATGGCGCGGATGATTATATTACGAAACCCTTTGATTACGAGATTGCGATGGCCAAAATCAAAAGCCACCTGCGCCGCGCTTATGGCTCCTATGCCGGGGGCGGCACGGAACGCAGCCTCACTGTCTCGGGACTGATGCTGGATGTAGAACGGCTGATCCTGACGCGGGGCGGGGCCAGAATCGACCTGAGCCACACCGAGGCCAAGATTCTCGATGAGCTGATGCAGAAATCCGGTACCCTCGTTACACGTGACCGGCTGCTGGAGAAGATTTGGGATACCGAAGCTTTTGTGGATGACAACACGCTGAACGTCTACGTAACCCGGGTACGCAAGAAGCTGGCTGCGCTGGACATTATGGAGGGGCTGCAGACGGTGCGCGGTCAAGGGTACAGGCTCACCGGGAATTGGGAGGAGGGGTAACATGAAGCTGTTCATGCGGGAACAATCGCCTTTGATCATAGTCTATCTGGCCCAGCTTATGATGATTACACTTGTCTACCGTCTGGACGGGGGAAGCGGAGTCACGGTGAGCCTGTACGCGGCGCTGCTCAGTACAATTCTGCTGCTGGGTTATCTTGCCTACCGGTATCTCGCAAACCGTACGTTCTATGAGCGGCTTATGACGGTGCCGGTATCGCTCGAGGAATCCGGCGGGCCGGCGCAGAACACGCCTTTAGCCGGGAGTCTGCGTATGCTGCTGGCCCAGCAGTTCCGGCTATACCAGAACGACCTGCACAACTACCGCCACAAGCTGGAGGAGCATATTCACTTCATCAACCAATGGGTGCATGGCATGAAGACGCCGCTTTCGGTGATTCATCTGATGATACAGGATAAAGACGGGCCTCCGTTCACGGCCATCGGCGATGAGCTGGACCGTCTGAAGAAAGGTCTGGAAACGGTGCTCTACAGCGCCCGGCTGGATACCTTTGAGCATGATTTCTATGTCGAGCGGCTGGAGCTCTCGGCCGTGGTGCGGAGCGTGACCTCGGAACAGAAACGGCTGTTCATCCGTAAGCGGGTGTTTCCGGTGATTTCTGTGGAGAGCGGGATTTCGATTACCTCAGACGAGAAATGGCTGTCCTTCGTCATAACCCAGCTGATAACCAATGCCCTGCGCTATACAGTGGAGGAGGGGAAGTTTGTGCATTTCCACGGGTATTTAGAGGAGCAGGGCAGGGCTGTGCTGGAGGTGCGCGATGAAGGCGTGGGCATCCCTCCGGGTGACCTGCCGCGGGTATTCGATCCTTATTTTACCGGCGTCAACGGGCGCAGCTTTCAGGAATCCACCGGCATGGGGCTGTATCTGGTGAAGCAGATCTGCGGCAAGCTGGAGCATGAGGTGGAGATTACCTCGGAGGTGGGCAAGGGGACGGCAGTGCGGATTATATTTTGATACAAGCGGGAGGCAGTTCGGCTCTACCTGCTGCCGGCCCGGTAGCGGATAATCAGGAGGACGACCGTTGATACGACCGCCAGCGACAGGGTATTGGTAATCAGAAAAGCGAGCCCGACCCCCTGAGCGGCCAGGTTAACCGCATAGGCTTCCATAAGGGCGATGCCCAGCAGCATCAGCAGGTAGGACTTCAGGCTAAGGTCTGCGACAGACCGGGTCTTGATGATTTGCAGAATTTGTGGAATCCAGCCCACAGAGAGAATGATACCGCCAATCAGCTGCATAACCGTGAACAACATGCGTACACCCCGCTATTCTTCGTTTAGTACGTTGTATGCTCAGGGGGCATATCAGGTTCGGTGCATATCAAAAACCCGCCGCCCCTGTAAGGGACGGCGGGTTCACCCGGCAGGCGCTCTGCCCGGGTCTATTGCTGTTTCAGCTGCACAAGCTGTTCCAGCAGCTGCTGTATATCGGCTACAGGAAAGGCTTCCTGCAGCACTTCATTTACGGTCACCTGCGCACGGTCCACCTTATTCTGACCGATGTCAGTCAAAGAGGTATAGATGCTTCTGCGGTCATCATCACAAACCTTGCGCTGCAGCGCGCCGCAGCCTTTGGCTTCGAACCGGCTGACCAGCCGGGATACGGCGCTCTGGCTCAGCCCGACCATGGACTCAAGCTGCTGGAGCTTCAGCTTCTTCTCGGGTGCCTCGGACAGAAACAGCAGTACGTAGAACTCCTTGAGCGATAACTGATAGTTCTCCACCAGCTTTGCTTCAAGTGCAGCGGCAACATTCATTTGTATATGAGAGAGTGACAACCAACTGGTTATCAGGTCATTTGCAGGGGTGTTCTTCATGTCTTCAATCCTCCCGGTGCATGCCATTCATGAATATAAATTTCACTTTAGTATATCATCTGGAAGAAGAGAAGGACACCGCAGGGAATGCTCAATTATTTGGCGGTGCGGGGAAACCCGAACTCATACTGCTTGGGAACGCCCGCTTCTTTACCGAGCACTACACCAGCTTCCAGCGTCCAGTAAGGATTTCTCAGCATGCCCCGTCCAACCGCTACGAGATCAGCCTCTTCATTGCCGATGACCGCATTGGCGAGTACCGCTTCATCCAGCCGGCCGACGGCAATCACCGGCACATTCAGCTCCTGCTTGATAGCTCTGGCCAGCGGCACCTGATAGGCAGCATGTGTGCCCGGTCTGCCGGCTGCAGCAATCGGGCCTTCACCGCCTGCACTGATGTGGAAGATATCCGCTCCGGCTTCCTTATAAGCTTTGCTGATTTCCAGGCTCTCGTTGAGCCCGTAGCCGCCCTCAACGTATTCCTGCGCGGAAATGCGCATGATCAGCGGCATACCCTCAGGCATTACGCTCTTCGCGGCAGCAATTACTTCCCGGCCGAACAGCGTCCGGTCCTGTCCGTACTCATCCGTTCTCTGGTTGGTCAGCGGTGAGTGGAACTGGTGAATCAGATAGCCGTGGGCACCATGCAGTTCAATAACATCGAAGCCGGCCTGGACTGCCCGCTGCACACCCAGCTTGAATTTGCCTACCATAGCTTTCACTTCTTCCGTAGTCAAGGCATGCGGAGTAGTGGACTTATCGTCAAAAGGAATAGCGGAAGAGGAGACAGGAAGCACGGCATCCTCGGCCTTGCGTCCGGCATGGGCGACCTGAATCCCCACTTTTGCACCGTAGGCATGGCTGGCCTCTACGATCCGGGCCAGGGCAGGGATCTGTTCATCGGACCAGAGTCCCAGATCATAGTCGGTGATACGGCCATCTGGATCAACATCAGCCATCTCTACAATAATCAGTCCGGCACCGCCGACTGCACGGCTCACATAATGGTTATAATGCCAATCTGTAGCGATTCCATCTTTATTGGTGACCGAATACTGGCACATGGGCGGCATAACTACCCGGTTCTTCAGCTTCAGGCTCTTAATCTCATAGGGGGTGAACAGATCCTTCATTATTCGTCGCGCTCCTTCGTTCAATCTGGAATTGGCATGCGGCAGGGGGGGATTATGTGACAAATCGGCTCTCCACAAAAATACATGCATGCTCATGCATTTAAATATAAGGCCTTATCTCTGCACTGTCAACTGTCAACTACAACTGTGCTTACAATACTGTAAGGTAGCTGTAAGTTTCAGAAATAGCAGCATTAGTTTACAGTTTGTATAATGTAAGCAATCCAGGTGAAAGAGGAGCGGTAGCCCTTGCCCCTATTAGACGTACACAATCTATCCAAAATATATGAAGGCAAGGTATCCATTCACGCGCTGAACCATATCCGGTTCGCCGTAGAGAAGGGGGAATTCGTCGGAATTATGGGCCCGTCCGGCAGCGGCAAAACCACGCTGCTCAATGTCATCGCGACGATTGATGAACCCACCTCAGGCCAGGTAATGATCAGCGGCAGGGACCCGAATCTGCTGGCCCGCAAAGAGAAGGCACTGTTCCGCCGCAAGGAGCTGGGCTTTGTGTTCCAGCACTTCAATCTTCTTGACACACTTACGGTGGAAGAGAATGTAGTACTGCCGCTGACGCTAAGCGGGAGTTCCGTTGCGGAAATGGAAAAGCGGCTGGCTGAAGTAGCTTCCAGGCTGGATATTGCCGGGCTGCTGCACAAACGCACCTATGAAATCTCCGGAGGCCAGATGCAGCGTGTAGCGATTGCCCGGGCGATGATCCACCGCCCTTCGCTGATTCTGGCGGATGAACCCACCGGCAGTCTGGATTCCAAGGCGTCGGAAGAAGTGATGGGGCTGCTGGCTGAAGTGAATGAAGCCGAAGGAGCGACAGTGCTGATGGTTACGCATGACGCGGTGGCAGCGAGCTTTTGCCACCGGGTGATTTTTATCAAAGACGGCCGCTTCTACAGCGAGATATACCGGGGCAGCAGCAGAGCCGCCTTCTTCCAGAATATCATCGACATGCTGTCACTGCTGGGAGGAGCCGGCCATGACCTTTCGGCAATTCGCCTATAGGAATGTAACCCGGAGCAAGCGCAAGTATGCTGCCTACTTTGTCAGCAGTGCTTTTTCGGTGATGATTTTCTTCCTGTGCGCTTTGTTTATCTTCCATCCGGTAATTTCAGGAGCTCTCATCCTGGATACTGCGGCTAAGACAATGATGATGGCAGAAGGGATCATCTATGTTTTCTGCTCGCTGTTTGTCCTGGTATCCGTCGGCTCCTTCCTGCAGTCCCGCAAGCTGGAGTTCGGTATCCTGCTGATGCATGGCATGACCAAGCAGCAGCTCAACAAGATGGTCTTTCTGGAAAATATGCTGATCGGCGGCTCGGCGATCTTCACCGGCACACTGCTCGGGATGCTGCTCGGTAAGCTGTTCCTGATGATAGGCTCCGCCTTTCTCGGCATTCCCCCGCTGGATTTCCATCTAAGCTGGCAGGCACCGGTGCTGACTATTATCAGCTTTGTGCTGCTGTTCGTCCTGATCTCGCTGTGCACCTTCTTTTTTATCGGCAATGAGACGCCGCGGGGAATGTTCCAAGGCGGACGCAGAGGAGATGCGGAGCCGCACGTTCACCGCTGGCAGGCGCTGCTCTCCGCACTGCTGCTGCTGGGCGGTTATGTGCTGGCAGTGCTGACTACAGCCACCACGGTGGAGGTGATGATGTTCCCGGTAGTGGCTATCACGGTTGTGGGTACCTACCTGTTCTATACACAGCTGAGTCTATACGTGGTGGAACAGCTGAGAAGATTCCGGCGCTTCTATTGGCAGCGGATGCGGATTATCACCTTCTCGGGTTTATCCTACCGCTGGAAAGATAACGGGCGGATGTTCTTCATGGTGACCATTGTCTCGGCGGTATCCTTCACTTCGGTGGGTGTTTTCGCGTCGATCCATACCCTGTCACGGGAGCTGAAGCTGGATTATCCCGCAGCCGTAGGCTACGTCGCCAAAGGCAGAGCGGCCAGTTCCACGGCAGTGCAGGATTTGGACGGCATCGAGTCGGAGCTGAAGCAGTTGGGACTAACGTATGATACCTTGTCGATCCCGGTGAAATATGCCGATGTGGCCGCGCAGAGCGGACCGGACCATACTGAACGGTTACCGCTCATGGCTTACAGTGACTACAGGCTGGCTCTCCAATATGCCGGCTTCGATTCCTCTGAACCTCCGCTTGAAGGACACGACGGTCTGGTGATGATCGGCTCCCAGCGGGACCGCAGCCTGATCAGTGAGCGTGTCAAAGCCACTTATACGCTGGAGCAGGGAACAGATATCCGGGAAGTTGGCTACACACAGCATGTACCGGTTGCCGAATATCTGCTGCCGGAGCTGGACGGGCGGGGCGGAGGAGATTTCAGCGGCCTGGTGGTCAGCGACAGTCTCTATAACACCATCGTTCCGGTCCAGCAGGACATGTACTACGGCTTTTACATGGAGGATTTCCCCCGGACGGTAGGCATTGCTTCAAGTCTTGCGGACGGCGGCAAGGTCGCCTATGAGCAGAAGGCAAATTACGCTGTCGTGGTCAGCGGAACACTATTTGAGATTCAGCGGACGCTGTACAGTACGATGCTGTTTGCTTCCCTCCTGGTGGGGACCGTCTTCTTCATCGCGGCAGGAAGCTTCCTGTATTTCCGGCTGTACATGGATCTGGAGCATGACCGTTTCCAGTATTCTGCGTTGTCCAAAATGGGCTTCACCGATCAGGAGCTGGACCGCAGCGTCACCCAGCAGCTGGCCCTGATGTTCTTCGTTCCGGTGCTGCTGGCCATATTGCACAGCGTCTTTGCTTTCATTGCCCTGCAGCGCCTGTTCTATCTGTCGATTGCGGCCGAGACAGGGGCAGTGCTGGCCGGATATCTGGCAGCCCAGGGAATCTATTTCTTTTTTATCCGCAGCCGTTATTTACGCAATCTCAAGAAAAATCTGCTCTAAACAGGAGGCCCGCATATGCAAACATGGATTACGGATTTTATGGAGCAGTTCGGATACTTCGGCATCTTTCTGATGCTGGCGCTGGAGAATGTTTTTCCGCCCATTCCCTCAGAGGTCATTCTCCCCTTCGGCGGATTCATGACCACTACGACTGACATGACGATTCCCGGCGTGCTGATCGCTTCAACCGCCGGTTCACTGCTGGGTGCAGTGATTCTGTACTGGATCGGACGGATGCTGGATGTGGACAGACTGGAGCGGATCGTAGACCGCTGGGGCGGCCTGCTGCGGATCAGCGGGAAGGATATCCGCAAGGCGGACGCCTGGTTTGACAAATACGGCTACTGGACCGTGCTTTTCTGCCGGATGATTCCGCTCGTACGCAGTCTGATCTCCATTCCCGCAGGGATGTCCGGGATGAAATTCGGCGTGTTCATGCTGTTTACAACGATCGGAACATTAGGCTGGAATGTGCTGCTGGTGCTGCTGGGGGCCGCGCTTGGAGAGTCGTGGGAGGATATTGCCGGTATTATCGGCACCTATTCCAGTGTAGTATATGCCATCATTGCTGCAGGACTTTTGTTGCTCGGATTCCTGTATTACCGTAAAAGACTGAATGCCGGCAAGGTCCGGGGATAATTTTTCAACATTCAAAGGAGGATAACCATGGAGCTGCTGACCATTGTCAAAGCAATCATACTGGGAATTGTAGAAGGACTGACTGAATTTGCTCCGGTATCCTCAACCGGTCATATGATCATTGTGGATGATATGTGGCTTAAATCTCAGGAATTTCTGGGAAAATATACGGCGAACACGTTCAAGGTTGTTATTCAGCTGGGCTCCATCCTTGCTGTAGTGATCATTTTCCGTAACCGGTTCATCGATCTGCTCGGGCTGAAGAAATTCAGCCGCAAGGAGCTGACGGTGGTGCCTGAGGGGCAGCCGCAGGCGCCTGCCGAAGGCCGTCTGAAGTTAGCCCAGGTAATCGTAGGTCTGATTCCCGCCGGAATTTTCGGTTTTCTGTTCGAGGATTACATTGATGAGCATTTATTTTCCACTTCTACAGTGCTGATCGGACTGGTCGTTGGTGCCATATTTATGATCTGCGCCGACCGGTTTGCACCCAAAACCATCAAAACAGAGAGTGTTGACCAGATTACATATAGGCAGGCGCTATCGGTCGGACTGATCCAGTGTGTCTCCCTGTGGCCGGGGTTCTCACGGTCCGGCTCGACGATTTCCGGCGGCGTGCTGCTGGGGATGAGCCACCGCGCGGCTGCCGATTTCACCTTCATTATGGCTGTGCCGATTATGGCCGGAGCGAGCCTGATTTCGCTGCTGAAGAATTGGCAGTACTTCACGCTGGATGCCCTGCCGTTCTTCATCGCCGGCTTTATCAGCGCCTTCCTGTTCGCGCTGTTGTCGATGCGTTTCTTCCTGAAGCTGATTAACAGAATCAAGCTGCTGCCCTTCGCCATCTACCGGATTATTCTCGCCGGTGTAGTCTACCTGATCTGGTTCTGAGCCGTCTGCACGGTTGCCACAGCCGCACCTCCTTCATTGGAGCGTGCGGCTTTAATTATGTTCGGGGTCCCCGGGAAGTAAATGAGTGACCCCCGAAGCTATAGCCCAGCTTTGTGGGGGGATTTGCTTTTGTTATAAGGAATCTGTATAGCCAAACTCCCCGGAATCTGTTGCGGACCGCAGAAAATGTGAAGTAAGATGGCAGCAGATTAAGGATGCAGCACCTAACTTAACCCAAGAGGAGCGGACATAAATGAGCAAAGGAATTAAGACAAGCAGCCTCGGCTATCCGAGAATCGGCAAGAACCGCGAATGGAAAAAGACATTGGAGGCTTACTGGGCCGGGAAAATAGATGAGCAGAATTTCCGCGCACAGATGGAAGAAATTCAGCTCCAGCATTTGCAGACCCAGCAGCAGGCCGGCATCGAGCTGATTCCGGTGGGCGACTTCACCTTCTATGATCATGTGCTGGATACCGCAGCGATGTTCGGCATTGTACCGGCGCGCTACGGTTATCAGGGCGGAGAGATTCCGCTCGACCTGTACTTTGCCATGGCCCGCGGCAATGCGGGAGCTACGGCCTGCGAGATGACCAAATGGTTCAATACGAATTACCATTACATCGTGCCTGAGATTGGCAGCATTACACCTGTCCTGACAGAGAATAAGCCGCTGGCTGCCTACCGGTTCGCCAAAGAACGGGCAGGCATTGAAGGCAAGCCTGTTATAGTAGGGCTCTATACCTTCCTCAAGCTGTCTAAGGGATTCCCGGCTGCCGAAATAGCCGCAGTTGCTGCCCGCTTCCTGCCGGTATACGTACAGCTGCTGCAGGAGCTGCAGCAGGAAGGCGTGGCCTGGGTACAGATCGACGAGCCGGCAATTGTAACGGGCTTAACGGCAGAGGATATCGCGTTGCTTAAGACTATCTACGGGGAGATCGCCGCTTCAGTACCGGGCCTTAATGTTATTCTGCAGACCTATTTCGAAGCTGCCGAGCCGCTGGAGGCATTGCTGGAATTGCCAGTGCATGGCCTGGGCCTGGATTTCGTCCATGACGGAGGCAAGAACCTGGAGTCCATTGCCCGCCTGGGCTGGCCTCAGGATAAGACCCTGGCTGCCGGAATTATCGACGGACGCAATATCTGGCGTTCGGATATAGATGCCAAGCTGGAGCTGGTTGCTGAACTGCAGAAATATGTGCCACAAGAGCAGCTGATTCTCCAGCCCGCCTCGAGCCTGCTGCATGTGCCGGTTACAGTCGAAGGGGAAGACAAGCTGAAATCTGCGGTCAAGAATGCATTAGCCTTCGCCAATGAAAAGCTTGCGGAGCTGGTTCTTATTGCTGCAGCTGCAGACGGGGGCACTGAACGTTATGCAGAGGAGCTGGCCGCAACCCGTGAAGTGCTTGCTGTATTCCGTGCCCTCCCGGAACGCGGGCGTGAGGATGTAGCTGAGCAGGTACGCTCGTTGGAGAAGCTGCCGGACAACCGCAGTCTTCCTTTTGCTGAGCGGGTGAAGGTTCAGCAGGAGAAGTGGCGTCTGCCGCTGCTGCCTACAACCACCATCGGCAGCTTCCCGCAGACGGCTGAGGTCCGCCAGGCCCGGCTGAAGTGGCGCAAGGGGGTATGGACCCAGGAGCGTTATGACGGGTTCATCAAGCGTCAAATCGCTGAGGCTATCACCCTTCAGGAGGAGCTCGGGCTGGATGTGCTGGTACATGGTGAGTTCGAGCGGACGGATATGGTCGAATTCTTCGGAGAGAAGCTGGCCGGTTATCTCTTCACCGGGGGCGGCTGGGTTCAATCATATGGCTCACGCTGCGTGAAGCCGCCCGTTATCTATGCCGATGTTGCTTTTATCGAGCCGATGACCGTCAAAGAAAGCCTGTATGCCCAGTCGCTGACGAAGCTGCCGGTCAAGGGGATGCTGACGGGTCCGGTCACGATCCTGAACTGGTCCTTTGTCCGCGATGATCTCAGCCGTGAAGCCGTTGCAGGGCAAATCGCACTTGCGCTGCGCCATGAGGTGACAGCCCTGGAGGAGGCGGGCATTGAGATGATCCAGGTCGATGAACCGGCCATCCGCGAAGGCTTGCCGCTGAAGGCGGGAGATCATGAGCATTACCTGAATTGGGCCGTGAAATCGTTCCGGATCGCGACGAACCATGTCAAGGATACGACCCAGGTGCATACGCATATGTGCTACAGCGAATTCAACGACATGATTGGTTCGATCTCGGCGATGGACGCGGATGTTATCTCAATTGAGACCTCCCGCAGCCACGGGGAGCTGATCGTCAGCTTCGAGGAGCAGGAATATGACAAGGGCATCGGACTCGGAGTGTATGATATCCACAGTCCGCGGGTTCCAGTTGTAGAGGAGATGACTTCAGCTATCGAGCGGGCGCTCCGCGCTCTGGATGTGCAGCAGTTCTGGATTAATCCGGACTGCGGATTGAAGACTCGCGGATGGGAAGAGACCACAGCCGCACTGCGTAATATGGTGAAGGCGGCGGTCCTTGTACGGGAGAAGAGCGGGGCAGTCAGCCGGTAAACGTTTCTGCTAATCTGTGGTAGCTGCCTGACATAAATAAATCACTATATTCAGGGTAAGCCACTCTGGTTATAGTGATTTATTTTCATTTTTTTGCAAGAAACACTTGATAATAATTATCATTCTTGATAAAATGAAAAAAGAAAAGAAGGAACCGTGGAGGGTCCCTTCGATATTCTTCAGACCTTATTTGCTTTCAAAGGTTTTGCAATCTGTTTCTTCAGAATGAGTAGGTTCTTTGGAGCTGTGGTAAGCAACGAAGATGGACTCAGCGTTGCATTTGTTTTCTTCAGCCCAGTAAGTACAGGAGTTAACTGCACACAATACGTCTTTTGCCATGAGGGTTCACCTCCTCTTATAGTAGTTGGCATCATAAATCAGTTAGCAATTGAATAGATCTGTCCGGCAAGGTGGAGCTTGTCCGAACAGCACCTTACCCTTATTCCTTGAGAATGGAGGGTATTTGGTGCTTTTTGTCTTTTACAGACACTACAATTGTAACAAATAAAGAGCTATTACGCAAACGGGATCATTCAGCTGCTGAGTGTCCTGTTTGGCATTTTTACCGATATGGGAAAAAACACAAAAAAAGGCTGCTATCCTCCTAATTGTCTGCAACCTTCCAGCTTTTGGAACGTCAAAGGGTATAAGCGCGGAAGAGATCTATAGATAAAACGGCCTTTCGCCATTACACTATTGGAGGAATGAACATGCGAAAATGGGGTCTGCATTCTTTGTTGTGTTTAATTGTGTTGGCAGTGGTTCTGGCAGGTTGCGGGGCAGGCAATAACAATGCCAATTCGGCGGCAGATACAGCGGATAATGCGCTGACCGCTGAGTCCGCGGCGGCAGTGGAAGACGGCTCAGCTGCCAGTGTGCCGGCAGCGAAGGAAATGACCGAAAATTTCAACTCCACCACCGCGGTGGCTGTGAATGATCAGAATGCGGTGCAAGGCGGAGGTGCGAATCCTGCGGTCCCTAATCCGGGGGCAGAGCAGGCGGCAGACGCTTCAGCCGGGTTCACGGGAACTGATGTGGTGGCAGGTCTGAACAAAAAGCTGATCTATAAGGCTAACCTCAACATGGAGGTAGCTGATTACGGGGCGGCACAGACCGAAGTACGGAATATGATCACACTGGCAGGCGGTTACATTATTGAATTTTCAGAGAATATGTCTGAATATGAACAGGGCGGAACCTTCATCCTCAAGGTACCGGCGTCGGGCTTCTCTTCTTTTCTGAACAATCTGGAGAAGGTCAAACATGAGAAGCTGCAGAGAAGTATTCAGGGGCAGGATGTCTCGGAAGAGTACGTGGATCTGGAGTCACGCCTCAAGGCTAAGCAGATGATGGAGACGCAATATATCGATTTCATGAAAAAAGCGACCAAACCGGCAGATCTCGTGCAGTTTGCCAACCAGCTGGGTGCAATCCAGGAGCAAATCGAACAGATCAAGGGCAGAATGCGTTATATTGACCAGAACGTATCCTTCTCGACCGTGGAGCTTCGCCTTTACCAGACAGAGGAGAGCATCGCCGTCACCCAAGTGAAAAAACAAGGACCGCTGGGTGAACGTGCTTCGGAGGCGCTGCAGGGCAGCATGAAGGCATTATCTGTAATGTTCCAGTGGCTTGTAGTTGTGCTGGCGGCTGCACTTCCGGTGCTGATCGTGGCTGCAGTGGTTGTGGCGGTTGTGATCTGGTTCCGCAGAATCTTTAAGCGCCGGGAGCGGGAGCACTTCGAACAGATACGCCAGGGCAACCGTGAACAGAACCGGGAACTGCTGGACCGTGACGTTGAGGCGCCTATCGCACCAGCTGAAATAGAGAATGATACTGAGAAAGATAATAAATAAGCAGTTGAATGGTCAGGTTCAGAGTTTGAAGTGATTAAGGGGGAAGCGGAGTGGGCTTTACTTACCGCACAGATATTCCGGACATGGATGAGTATTACAGCTTATATCAATCCACCGGCTGGAATGCAGATAGGCTCTGGACGAAGGAACATATGCACATGGCGCTGAAGAATAGCTGGCATATTCTCACGGTGTATGAGGATGACCGCCTGGTGGCCTCCGGCCGGATCGTTTCCGATGGTGTAATCCAGTGTTATGTGTGCGATATGATTGTGCTTCCGGCTTATCAGAAGCAGGGGCTGGGACGCGCAGTTATGGATCAGCTGATCAGTCATTGCCGCAGCCGGGGGATCCGCTGGATTCAGTTGTCATCCGCCCAGGGGAAATCGGGCTTCTACAGTCAGTTCGGATTTCTGGAACGGCCTGCCGGGGCACCGGGGATGAGTTTGTTTTTATAAGGGCTATAACACTCATGTGAAAAGCCTCCAAACCTGTTATTACCGGTCTGGAGGCTTTCTGCTGTAGCGATGACTTATGGGTGGATGAGGCGGCCGTTATCGACCTGCGTCAAGCATGCTGGAAAAGAACGCGGTACTCGCCGTAGCCTTCCTTCTCCAAATCTTCTTTGGGAACAAAACGTAAAGCCGCCGAATTGATGCAATAGCGCAGCCCGTTTGCCCCGGGACCATCATTAAAGACATGGCCGAGATGGGAATCGGCTGTTTTGCTGCGCACTTCGGTGCGGATCATCAGATGGCTGAGGTCAGTTTTCTCCTTGACTGCATAATCGCGGATCGGACGCATGAAGCTCGGCCAGCCGCAGTCGGAATCGAATTTATCCTGTGAGCTGAACAGGGGCTCGCCGGAAACAATATCCACATAGATTCCATCCCCGTGATGATCCCAGAATTCGTTGCGGAAGGGGGATTCGGTAGCGCTGTTCTGCGTAACTTCATACTGCAGCGGAGTCAGGCGCTCCTTCAGGCTTTTTTTGTCCTCCTTGTGAGTCCAGTGTGCTTCGATAAAAGCTTCCCGCCCGGAGCCCTTGCGGTAACGCTTGTAATGGCCGGGATTCTTGTGGTGATATCCCTGGTGGTATTCTTCGGCCGGATAGAAAGGCTTGGCCGGAAGAATCGGAGTCACAATAGGAGCAGAGAAACGTCCGCTGGCTTGCAGTGCTGCCTTAGATGCCTCAGCCTGCAGACGCTGCTCTTCCGAATGGGTGAAAATCGCTGTTCCGTAAGAGGTGCCGCGGTCATGGAATTGCCCTCCGGCATCGGTAGGGTCAATCTGCTGCCAGAACAGCTCAAGCAGCTTGGTATATGGGAAAATATCCGGATTAAACGTAATCTGCACAGCCTCGACATGTCCGGTCGTTTCCGAGCAGACTTCCTCGTAAGTCGGATTAACGGTATGACCGCCTGTATAGCCGGAGATTACCTCGACAATACCGGGAAGTTCTTCAAACGGGGATACCATGCACCAGAAGCATCCTCCGGCGAACGTAGCTTTTTCCGTCTTGACGTTTATAGAATCAGATTGAACTTCACTCATTAATATCCCTCCATCTATAGAATGCAATTAAATAGATCACAATTTAATTATAAATCAAATAGCTGCACTCTGCCAGCTTGATGGATACCCCTCAGATTTTAGCGGACCGCGGCCGCATGGAGAATCCGGCAGCTGCAAGCACGGCGATGTAGAGAATCACGGCAATGGCAGCATTGCGCGGATGCTGGAACATTTGGCCGCCGAGGAAGGCGTACAGGGTGATCCCCGGGATTTTACCTAGGCCGGTTGCTGCAAGATAACTCCAGAAGGGCAGTCCGGCAGCACCGGCGTAGATATTCACAGCCATTTGCGGAATCACAGGCGCCAGCCGGGCGAGGACTACAGAGGCAAACGGACGCCGCTGCACGGCCCCGGTGAATTTATCCAGCGCTGAAATTGAGTTCAGATAAGTCATGGATTTGCTCTGGAACATATATTTAACCAGACCATACACGATTGCTGCAGCCAATGTGGTTGCGCTCCAGCATATTAACGCTCCCGCCAGGCTTCCATAGGCGTATCCGAACAGACCGATGATCAGCTTGTAGGGGATTACCGGAAACAAGGCCAGAACAGTGGCTGCAAGCATGGACAGAAGCAGATTATGGTCCTCTTTGAGCCAGGCCAGAATCTCATACCTGTAGATAAACGCGAGGATTATACACGAAACATACAGAATTACCGTCAGCCATTTTCTCATTTTACTATGCCCCTTCTTTACTCCATACATTTCATCATACTGAAAAAAAAGTGATTATTGAAGCAAAGATCATTGTCGCCGCCGCTTGTCACGGTATAATACACCTATAAGGGATAGAAATCCCCAATATTTAAGGGAGATACCTCAATGAATATACCTGTACGCAAAAGAGTGGCATTAATCGGCATCGGCGATATTGCCCGTAAAGTCTATTTGCCGCTGCTCTCCCGTCATGATCAGGCGGAAATTGTAGGGGTACTCAGCCATTCCTCTGCGACGGTGCAGCGGGCAGTTCAAACCTATCGTCTTCAGAAAGGGACAACTGACCTGAATGAGCTGTTATCCTGGGACATAGATGCTGTATTCGTGCATAGTCCAACACCTACACATTATGAACTTGTAACCCGTTGCCTGGAGCATGGGGTCTCCGTATATGTGGACAAGCCGCTGTCTTATGATCTGGAAGAATCCCGGCGGATGGCCGAGCTCGCAGAGAACAAGGGACTGCTGCTGGGGGTTGGCTTCAACCGCCGCTATGCTCCGATGTATATGGCGGCCAAGTCCTGGCTGCTGAAAGCCGGAGGCATTAGCCAATGCAGCGCAATCAAGCACCGGACGAAGCTGCAGCAGGGTACAAGCCATGAAACCATTCATGATGATCTGATCCATATGCTGGATCTGCTGCTATGGCTGTGCGGCGGCGATTATGAATTGCTTCACAGCAGCCTGAAGACAGATACAGAAGACAGATTGCTGCAGTCATTGGGGCAGCTGGACTGGAAGAGCGGAGCAACCGGAATATACAGTATGGTGCGCGATGCCGGTGCTGATCTGGAGAAGCTGGAGCTGCACGGAAATGGCAGATCAGTCGAAGTGACGGATATGGATCGGGCGACATTATATGAGCAGGGTTCCCTGCCGCGCACGCAGAATTTCGGCAGCTGGGACACTATACTGGAGCGCAGAGGCTTCAGCGGAGCCGTCAGCCATTACCTGAGTAATATCGCGACCCCGGAGCAATGCGGCATTTCCGCTTCAGCCGTATTGCCGAGCCATGAGCTGGCAGCGAAGCTCAGCCGTTGAATTTTCAGATTAGCAGCAGAGAGGAGAACAACATGGAAGATCAGGATTACGGCAAGTCAATGGAAGAGAGAATTATCGAAAGCTACAAACGGGATGAGGAAATGATGATTCTTGTTTTTGCCCAGTGGTGCGTGAATAACAAGCTGGACCCGCACGCACTGTATTTACAGGCATATCCGCAGCAGGAGGGCAATCAGGCGCTGAGCAATGCGCTGGCACTGACTGTATCCGAGGAAGAGGCCGGTTTTATCTCCGATGACACCGTACTTGGTGTACTGTCGCTATATAGCAATGATGACCTCGCTTACGTGGTAACTGAAGCGATTCATCAGCGGGAGCAGAAAGCAGACACAAGGGATTGACAACGAAGATATAATAGTTATGGTTAATGAACTTTTTTTTGGTAAACGATGTTCATTACAGAATAAATGTGGTAAAATTATATATACTAACTAATAGTAAGCTTCACAAGTGAGAGGTGAAAAACAATGGAAGAACATCAACTGACGATGTGCCCGAGATTCGAGACGGCCTTTTCTTTTTTAGGCAAACGTTGGAATGGACTTATTATTCAGACCTTGATGAGCGGCCCTAAGCGGTTCAAGGATATTTCCGGACTGATTCCGACAATGAGCGACAAGATGCTGTCCGAGCGTATGAAGGATCTGGAATGTGAAGGCATTCTGGTACGTCATGTATATCCGGAAACACCGGTGCGCATTGAGTATGAATTAACGGTCAAAGGCCGGGCGCTTGAGCCGGTTATGCAGCAAATTCAGTTCTGGGCCGAGAGCTGGGTTGAGTAGTTACGTTTCATATTCCTAATGACAGCCCCTTACCGGTCTCCGGTTTAAGGGGTTTTTGCTTCGGTTTTGCTAAATAAAACTTGCACTGTGTCCAAACCTGTGTAATATAATAGAACAAACTAAAGTTACGGATGTGTGGAAGCGTTGACAAAACTGGGAAAAGCCTAAGGAGAATGTGAATAAGCCGAAGTTAAGGCAAGTAAACTAAGACGATGCTTTCGAGGCAAGTTTTGAACGATGCTGATTCAGGGATGTTTAGGCTCACAAAACCTAGCGTATGCTTTCGATGCAAGTTTTGCCGTAGTGGACTCTTATGAAGTAACGCTCACAAAACTTTTAGGAGGCGAGGATCATGACCATCACCTTGTTTTCCCGCGAAATAGCCTATGGAAAAAAGGATGTCGCTGAACTGGAGACTGCGTCAATTAGAGTGCAGCTGATTTATGACAAGGTGTTGTATATGCTTCATAGCCATCTTCCCGCTTCATTATGGGATGCCTGGATTGGCGTGCCTTATGAGATCATATCCTCTCTATACAAAGGGGACAATGATAGCGGCAGTGTGTTTCAGAAGTGGATTCAAAGCCCCTCCGGCTGGAAATGCATCGGTTGTGAAAGGCATTGTCTGGAGCCTGTGACAGCTGCGGATAGCGATACCTCCGGCCCGCCGCGCCGCTTCACCTTTCATAACGGCATTAGTCAGAGTATGGTGCTGCAGGCGGTAATCTGGTCGATGTATGAGAATACGCTGCTGCTCCAGCCTTACTTAGGTGAAGATGCTTTTCTCAGCGAAGATGATTTGGAGCTTATTTCTGTATATTTCGTGCCTACCTATATGACACAGACCCCGTTAATGGAAATGAATAAACAAGCCAAAGAATATAAGGATAAGAATATCAGAGTCTATCAGGAATGGATCTCTGCCCCGGATCTGGTGCTGCAGTGGAATGGAGGTCTGACCGAAGGCAGGTGGATGACTGGAGTGTATGTGGATCATTCGCGGTTTGCCGGTCTTGGACCCTATTTGAAGGATGCGCAAGGCAAGCGGACATATATGCAGGCGACTGTTCAATAAATCATACTATGCATACATTGAAGGGTTAAAGGGTGGCTTTGAGAATGATTTTAGAAGAAAAACAAGAAGGAAAGTGCTGCTGAATAATTTGTTGAGCTCCTTGATGCGGCAGCACTTTGGGAATGATTGAGTATCATTAGGAATCCGCCAGGTACTTTTTACGCCTCATCCCGGTTATTCCTTCTTCTAATCCAAAGAACCAAACTTAAGATCACCACTCCAACTGCTGCAGATATAATCAGAATTGCGTTTCCGCTTGCACTACCGTCTGGTATTATCGGGGATGGACTCATGCGCGCGGCAATAATGATGCATACTGCAATCAGAATTGATAGAAGGATAACGGCTGCGCTTCTGCTATTAGCTGTCAGGCCCTCCCGTCCAGGTCCTATATAGGAACCGTTCCAGATCAGACGTACCAGATAGGAGCCGACACCAATCATAAAAATAACATAATTACTCAATGGATACTTGAGCCACTGTATTCCGTAATTATGCAGGCCCATATCCGCCAACAGCAGGAAGGCCAGTAACATAAATGACTGATTCCCCGCTTTGTTCCGCTTCAACAGTTGTCTTTCGTCCAGGTTAGCTTTGCTCATACTCAGTTCCCTCCCAAAAAAGTTGATCCAGCGTCTTACCCAGTGTTAGGCAAATATCAATACATAACCTGATTGTGGGATTGTAGTCACCGTTCTCAATTGCAATAATCGTCTGTCTGGTGACTCCCACAGCATCCGCCAGCTGCTTCTGCGACATGTCTTTTGCCGCTCTTGAGGCCTTAAGCCTCAGGTTTTTCCCCATTCCCTCACCTCGCGTAGATTGTAATATATATGTAACATTATGTCTACTATATTATACATGGTGGATTTTTTTATAATCATTCCGTTCAATAAAATTTTATATATCCAGTGCGTACAATCACTAGTCCATCCTCCTGCCGGTGTTAAGGTGTAAAGGTGATCAGCAACTAAAAACCTATACCCATAACATGAGGAGGGGCCACAATGGCGTCCAATCAATTAAACGATATAACAATTCAATCAGGTTTCACCTCTGAAGCAATGGTCAGAGACATCGTCCTGCAGTTCCCTAAGGCTGCGGATTATTTCAAGGCTAAGCGCATTGATTTCTGCTGTGGAGGCGCGAAGCCGCTGGCTGAAGCTGCTGCCGAGAAAGGGCTTGATCCGGAAGCGATGATTCAGGATCTGAACAAGCTGCAGGAAGAGCATCCGGTACTGGAAGAGGATACAGCCTGGAACGAGGCCTCCTCTGAAGAGCTGGTGAATTATATTGTGAACAAGCATCACCGCTACCTGCGTGAAGAGCTTCCGCTAATCAGCCAGAATGTAACCAAAGTCTTCCGCGTGCATGGCGAGGATTCTCCGCATCTGGGCGAGATGCACCGCCTGTTTAATCTTTTGCGCGAAGATCTGCTTCAGCATACGGCGAAGGAAGAAGAGAGCGAATTCCCTAAAATGCTGGCCTACACACAGAACCCGACTGAAGAAGGCCTATCGGAGCTGCGCGGCCTGCTGCATAATCTGGAAGCCGAGCACGATGGTGCCGGTGAGATCCTCCGCGAGCTCCGCCGGGTAACCAATGATTACACACCGCCTGCGCATGCCTGCACGACTTACCGCCTGACCTATGCACGCCTTGAGGAGCTGGAAGGTATGACCTTCGAGCATGTGCATCTGGAGAACAATAACCTGTTCCTGCGTTATCAATAAAATGTATTGCTACGGAAAGTCCCTCCGGGGACTTTTTTGTTATATAGAATGCGATAATAATGCAAGATTTAAGAGGCACAGTTCTAATGCCGGTCAGCCGAGTTAACTTTCATCGATCTCTGTGGTATACTCGATTCAGAAACAGCGTACAATGCAAAGAGAGCCGTGCGACCAACACGACTCCCCATTTGCAACAGCCGCTTTTAAGGGCGGAGGCTTGGAATATGGTTTAGCAGAAACAGACCGCATCCTTTGACCAGGGCGGTCTATTTCTTTTTGAGTTAGTTAAGAGAGCAATAATGAACATGCAGAACATGAACATCAGTGACAAAGCTTGATAAACCTCCATTGGCCTCACCTCCCTTCCGGGAGAATAGCCGACCGCCCTTGTAAGCCTTCTATTGCTTCTGTGATTATAGCATGAGACCTTTTAACTTGGAAGATTATACCGATGATTGCTACATGACAGAAATAATTTGAGAACAGGTCTTCTATGCGGTATCCTTAAAGAGTCAGGGATATTACATAAGAAGGCGGTGCCGTGGAATGTCCACAAAATGGATGGGGCGCTTACTGCTGTGCCTTGTTTTTATAATCACAGCCAGCGGCTGCAGCTCGGTTCTGGGACCGGGAAACACCGGGGGCAACACCGGAAGCGGAAGCACAGGACTATCTTTTTCAATTCTGGTGGGTGAACGTGAAATGGCAGGAACCTCCGGCAGACTGCTTAACGAAGCTTATAAAGAAGGTAATTCCATCATAGAACTGCTGAGAAAGAGCGGGATCGTTACTTTTGCTGCAGACGGCTATAGTATTCTTGAGGTCAATAGAGTTGCGCTTAGTCAGGATATGATGTGGGAAGTACAGGTGAACAGCAAGAAGCTTACGGATTTGAACAGTAAAATCGAGGCTGGAGCGGCGATTCTCTTCTCTGCACAGCCGGCCGCAGCCGGGGCGTTATTTCAACCGGTTATCCTTACGGTGAACGGCGGGAGTGAACAGCCTGAGCTGACGCATTCGCATGTGCTGTCCTTTACGGAAGATTTGTCAGTGAAGGGACTTATGAAGAACAGCGGGATGATTAAGCTGGCAGAAAATAACAAGACGATTCTTACCGTAATGGATTACACACCACTCAGCAGTGAGGAATGGAAACTGAAGGTTAATGACAAAGCGCTGCTGGGTAACGGAGTGGATATGAAGCTCAGACCGCAGGACAAGCTGGAGATATCACTGGTTCTGAAGTAATTACGATAGCGGATACAAGGATTTCTGTGCCGAGTGCGCGGAGGTCCTTTTTTGTGTGTCTAATACTTTATGTGAAATGTTTCACATTTAATGTGACTGGAATCACAAATGCCGGGGAATTTTGGGCAGTATAATTTCACTATAAAGCAAGTTTGTGAAGAAATCTGAGTTCTGAAGGAGGGTCCTACCAGTGACAGCGAACAGAGAAAAGTTAGTGCTGATTGGCAATGGCATGGCGGGTGTAGGCACTATTGAACAGATTTTAAAGCTGGGCGGCGCTTATGATATCACGATCTTCGGCAGTGAGCCGCATCCCAATTACAACCGGATTATGCTGTCCTATGTTCTCGAAGGCAGTAAAACCATTGAAGATATTATCCTGAATGACCGTCAGTGGTATGCGGATAACAATATTACCCTGCATACTGGAACGACTGTCACCCGGATTGATGAACAAACCCGGCAGGTGATTACAGATAACGGACAGGCGGTTCATTACGACAAGGTTATCATTGCTACGGGTTCTAATTCGTTCATATTACCTGTTCCGGGCAGTACAAAGGACGGGGTAGTCGGCTTCCGTGATATCGCAGATTGCGATGCCATGCTGGCCGCAGCGAAGCAGTACCGCACGGCAGCTGTTATCGGCGGCGGTCTGCTTGGTCTTGAAGCAGCCAAAGGCCTCGTGAATCTGGGGATGGACGTTACCGTTGTGCATCTGCTTGAGGATCTGATGGAACGGCAGCTGGACCGAACGGCATCTTCCATGCTGCAGGCGGAGCTTGCGCGTCAAGGTGTGAAATTCGCCATGGGCAAGCAGACGGTCGAATTGACTGGAGAAGAGCGGGTTACCGGGCTGCGCTTCAGTGACGGCAGTGAGTTGCCCGCAGAATTTGTGGTAATGGCAGTCGGAATTAAACCTAATGTTCAGCTTGCCAAGGATAGCGGCATCGAGGTTAACCGCGGGATTGTCGTCAATGACTATCTGCAGACCTCCATGGCTAACGTGTATTCTGTCGGTGAATGTACGGAGCACCGGGGGACCTGCTATGGTCTGGTAGCGCCGCTTTTCGAGCAGGGGATGGTACTGGCTAAGCATTTGTCTGGTGTGCAGACTCCGGGATACGAAGGTTCGGTTGTCGCGACGAAGCTCAAGATTTCCGGTGTTGATGTTTTCTCGGCCGGAGAGTTCACCGAAACAGCGGAGCATACCGTCATATCCGCCAAGGATGAGTGGAAGAGAACCTATAAGAAGATTTTGCTCAAAAACAATATTATTGTCGGTGCGGTTCTGTTCGGTGATGTAACGGAATCAGCGAGCCTGCAGAAGCTGGTGAAGCAGGGAACAGAAATGACCGATGAGATCTATGGAGAGGTCATGGGCACAGGCTGCTGCGGCGGAGGCGGAGCCAAGAAAGGTCTATCCGTTGAAGCAATGGCCGATGAAGAGATTGTCTGCGGCTGCAACGGGGTTACCAAAAAGGCGATTGTTGATGCCGTTACGGAGAATGGCTTCACTACAGTGGATGAAATCAAAGCCTGCACCGGAGCTACCCGTTCCTGCGGCGGCTGTAAGCCAGTTGTTGAGCAGATTCTGCAGTTCGTATTAGGGGACAGCTTCCAGCAAAGCGCCAAGCAGGGGATCTGCAGCTGCACCCCGCTTAGCCGGGATGAGATTGTAGCCGAAATTACGGCTAAAGGGCTCAAAACCACCAAAGAAGTTATGCATGTGCTGGACTGGAAGCAGCCGGAAGGCTGTTCTAAATGCCGTCCTGCTGTGAACTATTATCTGGGTATGATCTATCCGGACACCCATGAGGACGAGAAGGAATCGCGCTTCGTTAATGAACGGATGAGCGCTAATATTCAGAAGGATGGAACTTATACGGTTATTCCGCGGATGTACGGAGGGGTTACCACTCCCGAGGATTTGAAACGGATTGCCGATGTTTCCCTGAAATATGATGTGAAGGTTGTGAAGGTGACCGGCGGGCAACGTCTGGATCTGATCGGTGTCAAAAAAGAGGATGTACCGAAGGTGTGGGAGGAGCTGGATATGCCGTCCGGCTATGGCTATGCGAAATCCCTGCGCACTGTGAAGACCTGTGTAGGTTCGCAGTTCTGCCGTTTTGGCACACAGGATTCCATGGGCATGGGCGCTATGCTTGAGCGCAAGTATGAGCGCCTGGATATGCCGGCCAAGTTCAAAATGGCGGTTAACGGCTGTCCGCGTAACTGTGCAGAATCCTGCACGAAGGATATCGGCATTGTCGGCAATGACGGCGGCTGGGAAGTATTTATCGGCGGAAACGGCGGCATTAAGCCACGGATCGCTGATGCCTTCTGCAAGGTAAGAACCGATGAAGAGCTGGTCGAGGTCTGCTCCGCCGTAATGCAGTATTACCGTGAAACCGGCAATTACCTGGAGAGAACTTCAGAATGGGTAGAACGTATGGGCCTTGAGCATATCCAGACCGTTATTCTGGGCAGTGATGACAACCGGAAAGAACTCGCTGCACGGATTGACTTCGCCCTGGCACAAGTCAGCGATCCATGGAAAAAGATGCTGGATGACAACGGTACCCGCACAGCACTGTTCGAACAGACACGGGTCTAGCCTGAAAGGAGAGGGAGAGAAAATTATGGAACTCAGTAATCGAGAGTATGCAGTAGGAGCCGCAGACGATTTCATGCTGCAGATTGGCCGGGTAGTAAATGCAGGAGAGGTGGAGTTAGCTATATTCCGCACATCGGATGGCGCTTTCTATGCAGTGGAGAACCACAGTCCCCACCCGAAGGGCGGTCCGCTCGCTGAGGGGATTGTATCCGGCTATTATCTGTATGACCCGCTTCATGACTGGAAAATCGATCTGCGGACCGGAGAAGTTCAGGCTCCGGACCGCGGTCAGGCAGTAGTCCATCCGGTTGTTGTGGAGGACGGAGTCGTCAAGGTTAGTCTGCCTGCGGCAGTGGCAAGGCTATAAATTAAAAGAAGAGCAGGTGTAGATATGTTTACGCAGAGCGTAGAGAATATCGTTGAGACAGCCGTAGGCAAACGCGACAAGATGAATGAGAGCCTGCCCAAATATTTCTTGGCGGCACTCCTGGCAGGAGCTTATGTAGGTATTGGTATTATTCTGATCTTCTCGCTGGGGGCTCCGCTGGCAGCGATCAAGTCACCGTTCCAGCCGCTGATTATGGGCGCATCCTTCGGGATTGCCTTGACCCTGGTTGTATTCGCTGGCTCGGAGCTGTTCACAGGAAATAATATGTTCTTCACGGTAAGCACGCTTGCCGGGAGAACTACGGTCTGGGATACCGTGAAGAACTGGGTCCTGGTATTCCTCGGCAATGTAGCCGGTGCAGTGGTTCTTGCCCTGCTGATTCAGGGATCGGGTCTCTTTAAGGCGGCGCCTGCCGAGCATCTGATCTTCGCGGCAGCAGCCAAGAAGATGAGCCTGCCGTTCTCGGAGCTGTTCTTCCGCGGTATTCTCTGTAACTGGCTGGTCTGCCTGGCGCTGTGGATGTCCTCCCGCGCCAAGAGTGAAGCGGCGAAGCTGGTGCTGATCTGGTGGTGCCTGTTCGCCTTCATCGCAAGCGGCTACGAACACAGTGTAGCGAACATGACGCTGCTCAGCGTGGCAGTACTGTTGCCGAATCATCCCGAGACCGTGAGCATTGCCGGCTGGCTGCATAACATGATTCCGGTTACGCTAGGCAATATCATCGGCGGCGGTGTATTCGTCGGCATGGCATACTGGCTGATCTCACCTGTGCGTAGTCCCCGTAAAGTATCAACTACCATGCAGACTAAGAAAATAAGTTAATTTAGAAGCCCCGCAGTTTAATTACTGCGGGGCTTTTTTGTCACTGAAAGGAGCATCTATCTGTGGTAAGCTGTTTAGGACTCGAATCAGGGAGTGGACAGTCATGAAGAGCTTTAACCATTTTGGCGTATATGGAATTTGCCAGCGTGACGGCAAGCTGCTGGTAATTCATAAGGGAAGAGGGCCATACACCGGAAGATACGATCTGCCTGGCGGAAGACTTGAAGAGAACGAATCTCTGCTTGACGGCCTAGTCAGAGAATTCATGGAGGAGACCGGATTTGCAGTCAAGGCAGAACGAAACCTGGGCATATTCGATTTTTTTGTCCGTTATCAGGAGGAAGACTTCACGCATATGCATCATCTGGCAGCGTTGTACCAGGTTGAATTGGACGGGGAGCAGGAGCCAGCAGCTATTTCAGCTTTTGCAGAACAGGATTCGAGCGGGATGGAATGGGTGGAATTAGCCCGGATCACGCTGGATTCGGCTTCACCGGGAGCTGTACTGGCAGCGAAGTGGCTTAGCGGGGATGAGCTGACTATGAGGACGGAATACTATGATTTTTGGGAAATAAAGACCTTGTAGAATTGCTGGCAGCGCGGGAATCACTTCAGCAGACAAGAAAAAAAGACGCCGGACAGGGCGCCTTCGACCACTCTATTAATTTATTGGGTCATATATGTTTCATTGAGGTGAATAGAGGGTATTATTATTAGGAATTAAATCCGGCAAATTTCATTAGGGCATAATTCACAGTGGCAGATGTCCTGAAGCATCGACAGATCCTTGATGACAATCATGCCGTTCTCATACTCTACAGCGTCTTTTTTACGCAGATCGCTTAGCATACGGTTAACACTTTCGCGGGTAGCGCCAATCATGTTGGACAGATCAGTATGCGTAATTTTTTTATTGATCAGAATGCTGTCGCCGGTCTTCTCTCCATAGGTGTTGCCCAGACGGATCAGCGTAGAGCAGAGTGCACCCGGTTTGCCGTACATCATCAGGTCGCGGAATTTCGTCTGCGTGAGACGGTGATGAATCCCCATCCATTTCATGAAGTCAATCGCGAAATCACAGTGCTGGCAGATCAGAATCTCCAGATCCTTCTGCTCGATGACGCCGACTTCACTTTCTTCAATTACTTCGGCAGTGAAGCTATGCTTCGTGCTGAAGAAAGGGTCTGCCTGACCAACCATGTCACCGGCCTGATACATATACAGGATTAGTTCCTTGCCTTCGTCAGTTGATTTGGTTAGTTTCACACGTCCACGTTTGATATAAAACAATTTATCCGAATAGTCGCCTTCCCAGAATAGGTGAGAGCCTTCAGGGACCATGCGCTCCTTCATTGTGACCAATAGCCGGTTAAAGTTCTGTTCGGAGAAACAGTTTGTATTGCCGCGGGCTTCGATAACATTATAATGTTCCTTTATCATAATCGACATCCCCTTTATTCCCTCAGTTTTTCAGTAAATTTTAAATTAATTATACATGTAAATTCCTCTTTATGGGTAAAAATTTTCGCGAAAAAGTGTCGAATTTTTTACATTGTGATAATTTTCACTTCATTTGTGTGAGATATGATATGTTTTCGCGCCAAAAGCGGGTCCATAACCTGTATTACAGGATATTATAGCAGCTGCCTCCTAATCTGGAAAGATCCTGGGAGCTTGCGGCTTTTTTTGTTTTTGCGGGAAAAAGCACTGAATTGTCTAAAATATTATACCCCACACTGCAGGATTTCCCCATTTCCGTAAAAATGCACATAACTCCGTTATAAGCAGACCTTGGTCCTGAAGGTGCTTAGAGATACTCTGGAACTGAACGTCCGTACCTCCGAGGACAACTGCGGGAAGGGCGGAACATTCCCCTAGAGAAGGAGAAATCAAATATGGCAAAAGTGGCGGACAAATATCTGAAGGTCGATCCGTGGGCGATTATAGAAGAGGGCTTTGATCCGGAGCGTAACCGGACCTCGGAATCCATTTTTTCGCTGGGCAATGAGTATATGGGCGTGCGGGGGTATGCCGAAGAAGGGTACAGCGGAGATTCGCTGCCTGGCAGCTACTTGAATGGGCTAAACGAGCAGATGGATGTCGGCAACCATTACAAGGGCATTATCCGGACACTCCGTTATATGGTAAATGCGGTGGACTGGCTGTATACCCGGATATCCGTTAATGGCTCACAGCTCGATCTGGCCCATAGCAAGGTTACGAATTACTCCCGCAGACTGGATTTCCGTACCGGGACATACCGGAGGGGATTCATCTGGCATCTGCCGGACGGCAAACAGCTGCAGATCAGCTTCACGCGCCTGGTAAGTATGACATTGTCTCATCTGGGTCTGCAGCAGATCACCTTTGAGCCGCTTAACTTCACGGGGAGTGTAGATATCTGTACAGGTCTTGATTTCAACATGATCCACGAAGAACACGGCCAGAGCATGTGGAAGCAGCTGCGCAGCGGAGACGAAGGAGCGGTTACAGCTATTCTTGGAAGTACGCTGACAACCGGGAACAAGCTGTTCTCCGGGTTTATGCTTCAGTCCTCCCAGCCTTTAAATACAGAGCTTGTGGAGCGTGACCGGTTCATCGGACGGAAATTCTCGCTTGAACTGTCTCAAGGAGAACCGGCTTCCTTCACCAAGCTCGTCGTGAATGCAGCGGACAACAAAGCTTCCCGTACGGCGGATAGCCTCTGGGCTGAAGGTATGGAGCTTGCAGCAGGGGTAAGCGGGCTGGAAGAGCAGCAGGTGTTTGCTGACCAAGCGTCTTACTGGAGCGGTATCTGGGCAACCAGCGATATCACTATTGAAGGAGATCCCGAGAACCAGCAGGGCATCCGGTTCTGCATTTTCCAGCTGTATCAGACCTATCATGGAGATCATCCGGGCTATAACATCGGTGCCAAAGGGCTTACGGGTGAAGCATACCGCGGTCTGGCCTTCTGGGATACGGAATCGTACTGCCTGCCGTTCTATATGTTCAATAATCCGAAGGCGGCCCGCAGCCTGCTGGAGTTCCGCTATAAGACACTGCCGGAAGCCATGCAGCGCGGGAAGGATGTGGATTGCGAAGGCGCTTTTTATCCCATTGCCACGATTGACGGGACTGAGAGCTGTGATCTGTGGCAGCATTCTAACCTTCAGCTGCATGTGGGAACTGCCGTTTCCTACGGCATCTGGCATTATGTGAAGAATACAGGTGACCGGGAATTCCTCTACAGCAAAGGCGCCGAGATGCTGATTCAGATCAGCCGCTTCTATGCGACCCGCGGCCAGTGGGGTCAGCGCAGCGGGGAATACGGTTATTTCGGCGTCATGGGACCTGACGAATTTCAGCTGATGGTCAACAATAACTGCTATATCAATCTGATGGCTAAGAAATTATTTGAATTCACGCTCGAAACCATTGCCGGGATGAAGGTGAAGACGCCTGAAGCATATGCAGCCGTTGTTGCCAAAACGGTGCTCCATGAAGAGGAATTGGCCGATTGGGACAACAAACGCGAGCATATGAAGATTCCGCTGGATACGGAGAGCGGGGTGTATGAGGAGCATGACGGATTTTTTGATATGCCTCATATCGATATTCACTCGATTCCGGTGTCCGAATTCCCGCTCTACTCGAATTGGTCGTATGACCGCCTGTACCGCTATGACATGATCAAGCAGCCGGATGTGCTGATGTTCATGTTCTTATATAACGGACAGTTCTCCAGAGAAGCCAAGCTTGCGAATTATGAATACTACGAATCCAGATGTATCCATGAATCCTCACTCTCGCCGTCCATTCATTCCATTCTGGCCAGTGAAGTCGGCAAACATGAGGAAGCTTATCATTTCTTCGAGTTCGCTACCCGGCTGGATCTGGATAACTACAACCGCAATACCAGAGAAGGATTGCATACAACTTCGATTGCAGCAGCCTGGATGAACATTGTGTACGGCTTCGGCGGCATGCGTTCTGATGGTGCCCGTCTGTCCTTCCAGCCTACACTGCCGCAGCGCTGGACCTCCTATAGCTTCCAGGTGAGGTATGAGGGCGTGCTGCTCGGAATTATTGTGAACAAAGATTCGGTCAGCTTCAGAGCCATAGAGGGTGGAAGCACTGAAGTTACTATTTATGGTCAGCTGGTTCTAGTGGATGCTGCAGGTACGAGGCTTCCGCTCGGTGAAGGGATGATGGCATAATGAACTGGACCGTAAGCGAAAGCAGCTTCGAACCTGGCAGGATTACGACCAACGGGAATAAATATATGACCGGTAACGGGTATATGGGATTCCGGGGTGTGCTCGAGGAGTTCGGCAAGGAGCAGCTCACGGCTGTTACCTTGGCCGGGTTATACGACAGAGCGGGAGATAAGTGGCGTGAGCCGGTGAATGCCCCGAACGGAATGTTCACTATGATCAGCTGTGACGGGAAAGTGCTTAGCGTTCTGCAGACGGAGCCGCAGGCTCATATACAGAGCCTGGAACTCCGCACTGCAGTCCACCGGCGGGAGACGGTGTTCAGTATCCGGGACGGCGGGCAGGTGACCCTCACAGCTGAGCGGTTCGTCAGCATGGATCAGCTGCATGTGCTGGCCGGTAAATGGACAATTCATAGTACGGTGGATTGCGGGATAGAGATTAAGTCAGGGATTGACGGTGAGGTCTGGGATATCAACGGCCCCCATTTGTTTGAGCAGCGGATTCAGCTGAAGGAAGGCGTGCTACTGGCAACGGCTGTTACCGGTGAACTACAGCTGCCGGTGGCGGTTGCTGAGGAGGCGGATTTCGCATTTGCAGAGCAGCTTATCCATGGAGAGGCAGCGCTCCGTACGGTTTCTTTTGACGCCAAGGCTGGAGAGACTTATGAATGGTACAAATATGTGGCCGTGTTCACCGGGCTGGACATGGAGGAGGAACCTGCTGTACAGGCGGTACGAACAGTCAGGGCTGCGGCTGCGGCAGGTTATGCAGAGCTGCTGGCAGCCCATTGCCGGAAATGGGAAGAGCGGTGGTTAAGCAGCGATGTGGTGATCGAAGGAGATGATGATGCGCAGTTCGCTCTCCGGTACAGCATTTATCAGCTGCTGATTATTGCGCCAACGTTGTCTGAGAAAGTATCCATTCCTGCTCGCGGCCTATCCGGCCAAGTCTATAAAGGGGCTGTGTTCTGGGATACGGAAATGTTCATGCTGCCATTCTTCCTGCATAGTGATCCCGGCATTGCCCGCAATCTGATGATGTACCGCATCCATACACTGGACGGTGCCCGCCGTAAGGCAGCTGAGTATGGGTATCTGGGTGCTTTTTATGCCTGGGAGAGCCAGGATTCGGGAGATGATGCCTGCACACTGTTCAATGTGAATGATGTGTTTACCGGACGGCCAATGCGGACCTATTTCCGGGATAAGCAAGTGCATATCAGCGCAGATGTCGTGCACGGGATCTGGCAGTATATCCAGTTCACCGGAGATGACAGTATGCTTGCCGATGGCGGCGCTGAGGTCATCTGGGAATGTGCGCGCTTCTTGTACTCGTATGCTTATTATAATCCGGTGAAGAAACGTTATGAGATTCTGGATGTTACCGGACCGGATGAATATCATGAGCGGGTCAACAATAATGCGTTCACCAATGCACTGGTGCAGGAGACACTGGAAATTGCACTGCGGACAGCGGGTCTGCTGCAGGACAAATACCCTGCTGTGTATGCGGAGCTGGCAGGGCAGTTTGCTGACGGACCGTTCCTGGCTGAGTTCACAGATATGCTGGAGCATTTCTATGTTCCGCAGCCGGACCCGGACACTCTGGTTATTGAACAGTTCGACCGCTATCTGAAGCTGGAAGAGGTTGCGCTGGCTGAGCTGAAATCACGGGTGATCAACAAACATGAATACTGGGGTGGAGGCAACGGGCTGGCCACCTCCACAAGAATATTGAAGCAGGCTGATATCGTGCTGATGCTGAACCTGTTCAAGGGCAAATTCAGCAAGGAAGTGAAGCAGGCCAACTGGGAATTCTATGAGCCGCGTACCGAGCACGGATCAAGCCTCAGCCCGTGCATCTATGCACTTGTTGCTGCAGATATCGGCTCACCGGACTGGGGTTATCCGTATTTCATGCGCACTGCCACTGTAGATCTCACCGGAGAATCGAAGCAGTATGTCGGCGATCTATATATCGGCGGAACCCATCCGGCTGCGAACGGCGGTGCATGGATGGCAGCGGTGCTCGGCTTCGCAGGTCTGCAGTTTGATGGCGTGACCGCTGTGATGAATCCGGCGCTGCCTAAGGAGTGGAAAGCAGTGGAGCTGCCGGTTGTGCTGCGCGGAGACAGCTTCCGGCTGCAGATCAGCCGGGAAGAGATCACCGTTACCGCAGCGCCGGACAACAGCGAAGCTGTAGCATTCGCCGGCTTCGGCGGCGAACCGGAGCTGTGCTGTCCGGGTATGCAGCTGCGGCTGCGGGCTAAGGGGAAAGCGCAAGAGGCTGAACTTCAAATATTATCTGAAATGCAGGGCGGATTTACGCAGAAGTCTTAAACTCAGCTTGTATAAGCAAACAAGAAGCAATAAGGAGGACATATAACAGATGCTGGAGCAAATGAAAGGTGCAATTTTTGATCTGGACGGTGTAATTGTAGATACGGCCAAATATCATTATCTTGCGTGGCGCTCGCTGGCAGAAGAGCTTGGATTCCAGTTCACGGAAGAGCATAATGAACGGCTCAAGGGTGTAAGCCGGATGAGATCACTGGATATCCTGCTGGAGATTGGCGGGCTGGAATTCAGTGAAGCGGAGAAGCTTGTCATGGCAGATAAGAAAAACCGCCTTTACGTGGAATACATCTCCGGACTGGATGAATCGGAGCTGCTGCCTGGTGTCAAGGAATACCTCAGCGGTCTTAGAACGCGCGGTGTAGGGGTTGCCCTCGGTTCAGCCAGTAAGAATGCCGTATTTATACTGGATAAGCTGAATATTGCAGGGCTGTTCGATGCCGTTGTTGACGGCAATAAGGTATCCAGGGCAAAGCCGGACCCGGAAGTGTTTCAGACTGCATGCCGGGAACTGGGCCTGCAGCCGCAGGACTGCGTGGTATTCGAGGATGCCGAGGCCGGTGTAGCCGCCGGGAAAGCTGCGGGAATACAGGTCGTTGGCATCGGGAAACGGGAAGTGCTGAAGGAGGCTGATCTGGTAGTATCCGGATTGCATGAACTGTAAGACCTTGATAGAATTGCCTAGAGGAACTTATTTCCTCTACTACTTATTCTATTATAGAAGGAAAGCTTGAGGGATGATGATGGAAACGTTATTGCTATGGCCTGAGGGTGCGCCTGGAGCGCTGGGAACCAGTGATGAGGACCAGCCCGCGATTACACCTTATTTAGTTGAAGGCAAGCAGAATGCCGCTGTTGTGATTTGTCCGGGAGGCGGCTATGCGATGCGTGCCGATCACGAGGGAGGGCCGGTTGCAGAATGGTTGAATACACTCGGGATTTCAGCGTTTGTGCTGCGCTACCGTGTTGCACCTTATAAATACCCGTGTGCGCTGCAGGATGCGCAAAGAGCGCTGCGCACGATCCGCTTCCGGGCGGATGAATTCGGAATTGATCCGGACCGGCTGGCCATTCTGGGCTTCTCCGCCGGTGGACATCTCGCTTCTGCAGCCGGTGTGCTGTATGATCTCGGGAATGCGGATCACCCGGAGCCGCTCGAACGGCTGTCCAGCCGGCCGGACCGGCTGATTCTATGCTACCCGGTCATTTCCATGACCGAAGGGGTAACGCATCAGGGCTCGAAGGAGAACCTGCTGGGAGCAAGCCCGGATGAGCAATTGCCGCTGCGGCTTAGCAGTGAGTTCCAGGTGAGCGCAGAGACTCCGCCAACGTTCCTCTGGCATACCTCGGATGACGCTTCCGTTCCCGTAGAGAACAGCCTGCTGTTCGCCGCAGGGCTGAGCCGTCACCGTGTTCCGTTCGATCTTCACATTTATTCACATGGGATACACGGGATTGGTTTAGGAGCCGATGAGCCGCATACACGGACGTGGACCGATGCCTGTGCATCCTGGCTGGAATTGAACGGTTATACCAAAGCGTGAGCGTCTGCTTCTATGTCCGCGCCCAAAGGAGGTACATATAATGAAGCTTAGATTTTCACATGTGCATACAGCGGAAGAAACCGCTGAGGTTGCCCGATTGGCGGCGGAAATATGGCGCGAATACTATGTCTCGATTATTACCGCCGAGCAGATCGATTATATGCTTGGAAAGTTCCAATCGGTTCCGGCGATTACGGATCAGATCCATCATCAGGGTTATGAATATTACTTAATCCATAACGGTGAAGGCTCCACAGCCGGTTATATCTCGGCCAGACAAGAGGAAGGAAAGCTCTTCTTGAGCAAGTTTTATATAGGCAAGGAGTACAGGGGGCGCAGCTATGCCAGCCAGGCGTTGGCCTTCCTGGAGAAGCTGTGCCAAGACAGAAACCTGACTCATATTTGGCTAACGGTCAATCGTGATAATGAATCCAGTATTGCAGTCTATAAGAGAAAAGGCTTTCGGACCCTAAGGGAACAAATGGCGGATATCGGGAATGGATTCGTCATGGATGATTATATTATGGAAAAAGAAATTCCGGTCCCCTGAGAGAGGAACGGCATATTTATGAATAAGGATTCTTCCTATAATCAGTCGGTGACCTATTGGAAGCAATATCAAAAGTTTTTCCCTGATGACATGCAGATCAATGAAAATCACTTACCCACAGAAGAGTGGATGACCTGGAACAATGCTCATATTCACCTGGATCGTATGCCTGTTCCTGATGCACAATTGAAAATTATTTTCATTCATGGAGCTGGCGGCAATGGCAGGTTGCTCGCTCCTTATGCACGAATGCTGCAAACCTACGGTTATGAAGTAGTGTCGCCGGATCTGCCGCCTTATGGTCTAAGCTATACCGATTCAGCGGAATCATTGGATTATCAGCTCTGGATTGACATCCTTAATGAATTGATCGAACAGGAGCTGAAACGGGACGGCAAGCCTATCATTCTGCTGGGCTCCAGTATTGGAGGCATGTTAGCTTATCACACGGCTGTACAAAGTAAACGGGTCAAAGGGTTAATTGCAACAACATTTGTAGATACGAGTGATTCAAAAGTTCGTGATCAGTTAGCTCCTAACAAACTCATTAGCCGGTTAGGGGGATGGTGTATGGATCAATTTCCTTCCCTATTAGACTCCTTGCAGATCTCTGTGAATAAAGTATCCCGGATGAAATGGATTACGAACAACGCTGAACTGACCAGACTCATTATGAATGATCCTCTTGCGGCAGGCACATCTATTCCCTTACGCTTACTAAGAACGTTCTTAAATATGAAACCTGTGATTAAACCTGAGAACTTTGAGGTTTGCCCGGTATTGCTCGTTCATCCTCAATTAGACCCTATGACTCCTTACCGCTTCAGTAAACCGTTTTATGATAATCTCAAAAGCAGAAAAGAATATGTGAGTTTAGAAGGCGCCGGTCATTTTCCGATTGAACAACGGGGGCTGGAGCAGATGATTGTTGCTGTGCTTGCTTTTTTGAGAACGATTGAGAACGAACCCGATAGAGAATGATTGTGATAAAACCAGTCTGACACGGTAGCTTCGTGTTATGGCTGGTTTTTGTTTAAATATAATAATGTTGAAACTCCATACAAATGAACATAAAGAACTTTGAAATAAACCTATGTAAGCGCTTGTAGGTTTGTTATATTATTGAAACTGGAGGTGTATCCAGATGTTGTCGATGCTTATTAAACCTATCGTTAAGCTGAACGTCAAGCAGCAGCTGATTCTGCTGTTCCTGATTATGATCTCGCCCATCCTGATCCTGAACAGCTACGGCAACTATAAGGCGGAAGAGATTCTCAAGCGCCATGTGACCAATGCCTATGTGGAGCTGAACAAGCAGAATTTCGCCATCATTAACAGAGACATTGATACGGTTAACAAAATAACGACGACCGTCATCCAGAATCCGATCCTGCAGCAGCTGAATATGAGCGGGGATGATCCGGTGCTTGAACGCGTCGAACGGTACGAAACCATTGAGAAGCTGCTGGGCAGCTACTCCCAGGGAGCCGAGCGGGGCGACGGGATTTACTATTCGCTGTACGTGTATGATCCGGACAACTATTACTTTTTCGCTCCCAATTTCCCGCAGGTGAAGAAGGCGGGGGTTTATTTTTTCTCCAAGGGTGAAATGCCTTATTGGTTCGAGCAGGTGGTGCAGCAGAAAGGCCACGGGTATCTAATGTTCACGGAGAAGCTGAGCCCGCAGGCCGAGGATCTGAAGACCCTCACTTATGTCAGGGCAGTTAATAATATCTATAGAGGTGCAGGCACAATCGGCGTGCTGGTGGTGACCAAGATGGAATCGAAGATCGGAGAGTCGCTGAAATCCATCTCCCTGCCGGACGGGGAAATTTATTTGACGGATATGAACAACCGCGTGCTTGCCTCTACTACGAATTCAACGGGGGAAGTTATTGCTCTTCCAGAGGGTTCTGAAGCCGGTGACCCGGAGGGGACCGAGGATATCATCACAGATGATTTCATATATGTAGTCAACAACAATCACGCCTTCGAGCAGAAGCTGGTGTATAAGGTTCCGGTCAAGGCGCTGCTGCAGCAGCAGAACGAAATGAAACGTGTCATTCAATACATAACCGTTGCTTACGCGCTGTTTGGGCTGATCATTATCACCTACTTCTGGCGTTCGCTGATGACTCCTTTGCAGAAGCTGGCTTTTTTTGTGCGCAAGTATGAGCCTGGCAACCGCGTTCCCGAGACTCCCCGGAGAGGCAGCAATGATGAGGTCAGTGTGCTGATCGCTTCCACCTATGATATGGCCCGCAGGCTCAACAGCCTGATTATGTACAAATACCAGATGGAGATCAAGCAGAAGGAAGCCCAGCTGCAGCTGCTCTATCAGCAGATCAATCCGCATTTACTGTACAACACCCTGGAGAGTATTTATTGGAAAAGCTCGCTGGAGGGCAATGTGGAATCCGCGGAAATGATCAAGGAATTATCCAAGCTGATGAAGATCAGCTTAAGCCGGGGCCGGGAACTGATCACGCTTGAGGAGGAGCTGGAGCATGCCAGTGCCTATATCAAGCTGCAGCAGCACCGGTATGACTATGTGTTCGCCGTCATCTGGAATATTGCCCCTGAAACCAAAAGCAATCTGATTCCCAAGATCACCCTGCAGCCGTTAATCGAAAATGCCATTATTCACGGTGTCAAAAATATGGATGAGGACGGCGAAATCATCATCACCTCCGTTCTGCAGAATGACAGGATTCTGATTACCATTGAGGATAACGGCTATAAGCAGGTCGATTATAAGGCAATCGACTATGTACTGAATGATGAAAGCCCCAACCCGGCCAGCGGATATGGAATACGCAATATCAATCAGCGTGTGCATCTGCATTTCGGCCAGGATTACGGGATCAGCTACGGACCGCGTACCGGCGGAGGAACCGTGGTGACAGTGACGCTTCCGAAATCAGAGACTATAGAGTAGAGGAGAGATCAAGGTGTTCAATATACTGGTTGTTGATGATGAGCCGCTTATTTGTAAAGGGCTAAGCAGTCTGCTGGCCGCTTCAGGCCTTGATATTGACCATATTTATACCGCGAACAGCGGATTTGAGGCACTGGATTGTATCCGGATGGAAGAGATTGATCTGCTCGTTACGGATATTCAGATGGGAGCGATGAGCGGCATCGAGCTGATGCAGCATGCCAAAATGGCCAAACCCTGGGTGCAGACGATCGTCATCTCTGCGCATGAGACCTTTCAGTATGCCCAGATGGCCGTCCGGCTGGGAGCCAAGGATTATCTGATCAAGCCGCTGAACAGTGAGCAATTCCTTGATTCGGTGCGCAGTGTAGTCCTCAAGATGGATAAGCCGTCACCGGAGCTGGCCACCTACATGGACGGGATCAGTGAAAGCTTCCGCCTGGAGGAGCCTCTACCGGAGTATAGCGAACTGCTGAATACGCTGCTTGCCGAAACCGCTTCAGTGCTGGGGAGGGAGGAGGAGCTGCGTAAGCTGGATGAGCTGAAGCTGCAGGGACCATTTTTTGCCGTCATCAAAATCAAGCTCCCCATGCCGGAAGAACGGCGTGAGCAGAAATATACTTCCCGTGACCGCAGTCTGCTGCGTTATGCCGCCCTGAATATTGCCAAGGAGCTGCTCGATCAGGAGTGGAACTCTACAGCCTTCTATTCACCGGACCAGGAGATTACAGTGATTATCCAGTGGGATGAGAAGAGCTACGAGGAATCGGCCACCGGCCAGGTAGGACGGCTTGATGTGCTCGGGCGCAGTCTGCATTTCAATATCCACCGCTATCTGCATCTGAATGCTGTAATCGGCATCAGCCAGATTCTGAAGGGGATTAGCTTCATGGATGTGCTGAACCGCCAGGCTTCGAAGGCTATTCTATGGAACAAAGAGCATGCCGACCACTATGTGTTCTACTATGGCGATTTCAACTGGAACAATTATGCCGCTGATCCGTCACCCGAGGAGCTGCATACGCACAGCAATCTGATTGTGCAGAAGGCCAAGGAGTATATTGACGGGAATTACGCCCAGAAGGGCTTAACGATCCATGAGGTTGCCAAGAAGAACCATGTCAGCCCCAACTATCTGAGTTACCTGTTTAAGAAAAATACAGGTCATAACCTTTGGGAATATGTGATCAAGCTGCGGATGGAGGACAGCCGGGAGATGATTCTGAATACCGATCTGCGCCGGTATGAGATTGCCGAGCGGGTGGGATATGAGTCGCCGGAGCATTTCAGCAAGATTTTCAAAAAATACTACGGAATCAGCCCCAGTGAACTGAAGAAGTAAGAACGCTTACGATTGCCATAGATATAGACATGTTCAGCCTCCCCCTCATTTTCTACAATTAAGGTAGGAAGCACTTTGCGAAAGTGCTGAAAGACGAAAGGAATGAGGGAGCCAGAATGAACCAGTCTGCTGCGTTACATGATCACCTGCCAGCGGAGCTCGAGAGCAAGCCGTATAAACAGAACCGCTGGAAAAAGAATTTTTGGGGCTTTATGTTCCTCGTCCCCGCGATCATCATCTTTATTATGTTTATGTGGGTGCCTATCTTCAAAGGATTCCTGTACAGCTTCTACACGGTCGATTTCGTCAAAGGAAATACATTCGTAGGCATGGACAATTATGCCAGAGCGCTTACGGACCCGGATGTGCTGATTGCTGTGAAGAATACCCTGTATTACATGCTGCTCTGCCTTGTGATCGGCTTCTGGGTACCGATTGCTTTTGCAATTGCGATCTCCGAGCTGAGGAAATTCGGCGGATTCGTACGCGTAGCGGCGTATTTGCCTTATGTAATGCCAGCGGTTGTCTTGTACGGACTATGGAGATGGCTGTATGATCCAGTCGGGCCGATTAATGCCCTGATTGGCAGCACGGGGGCAGATCAGATCGCTTTCCTGACGGATACCAGGTGGTCGATGATCTCGCTTGTCTTCATGGAGACCTGGCAGCAATTCGGCTCGGGGATGCTGATCTATCTCGCTGCGGTGCTCAGTATTCCCCGGGACTGGTATGAAGCCGCTGAGATTGATGGAGCCGGAGTCTGGGCCCGCATCCGCCATATTACGCTGCCGTCGCTGCGCAATCTGATTCTGCTCATGCTGATTCTGCAGATCATTGCTACCTCTCAAGGGTACCAGTCGCAGATGGCCCTGCTTGACGGAGGACCGAACAATGCTACGCTGACCTATGCGCTGCTCATTGTGAAATATGCTTTTACAAGACTGGATTATGGTACGGCGACTGCGCTGGGAATGCTGATGTTTGTTGTTCTGGGCGGTTTGGGCATCTTACAGTTCAAGCTTAACAAGGAGGACAACTAGGATGAAGAGCGCAGACAGAGGGATTCTCTCCGAACATGATCTTAAGAAGACCGGCAACAAAATCGTATACGGAATCATGGTGTTTTTTATTCTGTTAATGATTTTTAGCATGCTATATCCTATTTTGATGACCATGTTCAACGGACTTAAGTCCAATGTTGAGGTTAACTCATTCCCGCCGCATTTTTTCCCGCAGGAGTGGCATTTCAGCAACCTTAAGGATGCACTGGATTATATCAATCTGCCGATGTTCCTGCGGAACACGCTGTACATCTTTGTCGGGAACATGGTAGCTACCCTGGTTGTACTGGGCCTGGCTTCCTTCAGCATCTCGCGGATGAATGTGCCTTACCGCAAGGCCTTCTATTTCTTCTTCCTGATGACGCTGTTTATTCCGGCCACAAGCTATATGATCCCGAACTTTGTCAATCTCAAGGAACTCGGGCTGCTGAACCAGTATGCTGCTTTCTGGCTGCCGGCTGGTGCGAATACCTTCTTCTTCCTGCTGCTTAAGAACTTCTTCGACGGGATTCATCCGGAGATTCTTGAAGCCGCACGGATTGACGGGGCCTCGGAGCCGAGAAGCTTCTTCACCATTGCCGTTCCGCTGTCGATTCCGATTTTTGCGACACTGGCAATCTTTATCTTCTCCACAGCCTGGAATGACTGGTTCTGGCCTTCGCTAGTCATGCACAGTGAGGATAAGTACACACTCGCCACAGCGATCTATAAATACGTTATTAATGTAAAAGCACTGAATACGAACATCAAATTTGCCATTCTGTTCCTTGTGTCTTTACCGCCGATCCTGGTCTTCCTTGTTTTCCAGAAGTTCATTATGCGCGGCGTTTCCCTGTCGGCTGTCAAAGGGTGATCAAAATTATGCTGCAGGAGGATACGGATCGTAAACCTGCACATGAAAGGAATATAAATACACCTCGTTTGTAAACGGTTTCTCTTTTATGATGAATTTGTAAGCTAATTATGAATTGAAAAGGGGAGTTTCAATGCGTAAATTTTCCAGCGTATTAGCATGTCTCCTGGTGACGGGATCGTTATTGTCCGCTTGCGGCGGCAATAATAACGGGAACAAACCGGCGGCAAATGGAGGAGAGGCGACGCCTGCACCAGCAGCTACTAATGCAGCAGAGGAGACCGCTGCTCCGACAGAGGCACCGGTAGATGATATCACCCAGAGAAAAGTAACGATCAAAATTCACTATCCTACCCCTGACCTTACCGAGGTAAGAGCACAGGAGGATGACAAGATCAAGCGGTTCCAGGAGGTCTATCCGAATGTAGAGATTGTCAAGGATGACTGGCAGTACAATGTAAGCGAAATCGGGGTGAAGATGGCAGCGAATGAAGCTCCTACCTTCTTCAACACCTATGCAACTGAAGCGAAATTCCTGGTCGAGAAGGGCTGGGTCGCTGATGTTACGGATCTGTGGAACAACTATGAATTCAAGGATCAGATTAACCCTGTCCTGCAGAACCAGTTCATTATTGACGGCAAAGTGTATGGCGTAACGCAAAAGGGTTATGTCACTACAACGATGATTAATAAAAAGATGCTGGATGAAAAAGGTGTAGCCGTCCCTCCAATGGACTGGACCTGGGATGATATGCTGAATACCGCCAAAGGGGTAGCGGATACCAAGAAGGGGATCTCCGGTATTGCTCCAATGGGTAAAGGCAACGAAGCAGGCTGGAATTGGACCAACTTCCTGTTCGAAGCAGGCGGTGAAATCCAGAAGATTGAAGGCGGTAAGGTTGTGGCTACATTCAATTCGGATGCCGGTGTGAAGGCGCTGGATTTCTATAAGAAGCTGAGATGGGAAGCCAAAGCAGTTCCTCAGGACTGGGCGCTTGGCTGGGGCGATGCTGTCGGCGCGTTCCAGCAGGGACGTACTGCTATGGTAATGGCCGGATCTGACGGTGTTATCGAGCAGGCGCTCAACCAGGGCGGACTCAAGCCTGAAGATGTACTTACTTACCCGATGCCAGCTGCTGAAAAAGGCGGCAAGCATACCGGCGTACTCGGCGGTGACTATCTGGTTATCAATCCGAACGCCAGCAAAGACGAGCAGGAAATGGCCTTCCGCTATATTACTTTCGATTACTTCTCTGACAAAGGCCTTGAAGCTCTTGACGCGATTATCAGCCAGCGCAAAACGGACGGCAAATACTACATCCCGCCGCTCCTTGATTACTATGCTGCTGATTCCGACTTCGGCAAGAAGACCAAAGCTGTCTATGACAAGTACGACATCGTTTATCAATACAGCCCTGAAATTATGGCGCTGCTGGATGGTAAGCCTGAAGCACAATACAATACTCAGGATTACTACGCAACCATGTCCAATGTAATCCAGGAGCTGTTCTCTAAGGATGGTACAGATTCCAAAGCCCAGCTCGACGCTGCCGCCAAAACTGTTCAAGAGAAATTCTTCGATACTATCAAAGTGGAATAGTCACTTGCTGAATGAGTGGTTACGATGCTTGATAGAGGATTTATAACGCTAAGGCAGGAGACCCGGTCTCCTGCCTTTTTGCTTGCTCTGATTTATATTTATACTTCTATGTAAGAGAATGCGGCAGGAGAGTAGAGCTGACGAAGATTAGGAAGAACATCAGATAGCACCATTATTCTGGGGGAAAAACAAGGCTGAAGAGCTGGATTCAAGAAAAGCAGGGGAGGCTAGATGGCGGGCGTTCGCAAATCGGACAAATATAAATGAATTATCACACAACAAATGGAAAATAGACTATAATATGATCGAATGAAAGCGCTTTGAAAACAAATCAAAAAAAACTTTATACTTTGTGAAAGATTTCACTATACAAGGTGAAAAGGATATGATAAGATAAATGTGTAGAGAAAAACAACCTAAAAATTGACAGGAGGACGAGGGAGATGGCAGTTAAAAACGAAGTCGCCGCCCAAGTGAAACAAACCACCGCTGAAGAATATATTCAGACTTTGGTGGATAAAGCAAAGAAAGCTCATGAAGCGTTCATGGGACTGGATCAAGAGCAAACTAACACAATCGTTCATGCAATGGCGTTGGCCGGACTCGACAAACATATGTACCTGGCTAAGCTGGCCGTTGAAGAAACAGGACGCGGTGTCTATGAAGACAAAATTACGAAGAACATCTTCTCAACTGAATATATCTGGCACGGAATTAAGTACGACAAGACAGTAGGCGTTATTGAGGATAACGCTTATGACAACTTCCAGAAGATTGCTGAGCCTGTCGGAATCATTATGGGTATCACACCGGTAACCAACCCAACATCCACCACGATGTTTAAAGCTTTGATTTCCGCTAAGACACGTAACCCTATTATATTCGGATTCCACCCATCAGCGCAAGAGTGTAGTGCGGCAGCCGCCAAAATTCTACATGATGCAGGTGTGAAGGCTGGCGCTCCTGAGAACTTCATCCAATGGATCGAACTTCCGACCATGGACAAAACAAACGCACTGATGAACAATCCTGACGTTGCACTGATTCTGGCAACCGGCGGATCGGCAATGGTTAAAGCGGCTTACAGCTGCGGCAAACCGGCACTCGGCGTAGGTCCTGGTAACGTTCCTGCTTTCATTGAGAAGAGTGCTGACATTGATCAGGCAGTGACAGACATTATCCTTTCCAAAACATTTGATAATGGTATGATCTGTGCTTCCGAGCAAGCGGTTATCATTGAAGAAGCGATTTTTGACCAAGTGAAGAAGAAAATGATTGCGAACGGCTGTTACTTTGTAAACAAAGAAGAAGCTGCCAAGCTCACAAGCGGCGCAATGAACGTAGAAAAATGTGCGGTTAACCCGGCTATCGTCGGCCAATCCGCAGTGAAGATCGCTGAAATGTGCGGAATTCAGGTTCCTGCAGGCACGAAGATCCTGGTAGCTGAACTTGAAGGCGTAGGTACCAAATATCCGTTGTCCGCTGAGAAACTGAGCCCGGTTCTGGCTTGCTACAAAGTGAAGAACGCAGACCAGGGTATCGAACGCGCAGCTGAAATCGTTGAATTTGGCGGCATGGGCCACAGCTCGGCTATCCACTCCAACAACGAAGAAGTAATCATGAAGTTCTCCAACCGTCTGCAAACCGGACGTATTCTCGTCAACTCGCCATCCACACACGGCGCAATCGGCGATATTTACAACACCAATATCCCTTCATTGACACTGGGCTGCGGATCTTATGGACGCAACTCTGTATCGCAAAACGTGACTGCAATCAATCTGATCAACGTGAAAAGGGTGAACCGTCGTACCGTGAATATGCAATGGTTTAAAGTACCTGACAAGATTTACTTCGAAAAGGGATCCACACAGTACCTGGCCAAAATGCCTGATATCACTCGCGTAGCTATTATTACTGACCCTATGATGGTTAAACTGGGCTATGTGGAAAGAGTTGAGCATTACCTGCGTCAACGCCAGACTCCGGTAGCGATCGAAGTGTTCTCGGAAGTTGAACCGGATCCATCGACAACTACTGTAGAAAAAGGCGCTGCAATGATGAACAGATTCCAGCCGGACTGCATCATCGCACTCGGCGGCGGTTCCCCAATGGATGCTGCAAAAGGAATGTGGTTGTTCTACGAACACCCGGATGCAGACTTCAACGGCCTGAAACAGAAGTTCATGGATATCCGCAAACGGGTATACAAATTCCCTAAGCTCGGCAACAAAGCGAAATTCGTTGCGATTCCAACAACTTCCGGTACAGGTTCTGAAGTAACTTCGTTCGCAGTTATCACAGACAAGACAACTGGCAATAATACTAAGTATCCGCTTGCTGATTATGAGCTGACTCCAGACGTAGCTATTATTGATCCGGAGTTTGTATACAGCTTGCCGAAAACTGCTGTTGCCGATACAGGTATGGATGTATTGACACATGCAATTGAAGCTTATGTATCTGTAATGGCCAGTGACTATTCCGATGGTCTGGCAATCAAAGCCATTCAACTGGTATTCCAGTGGCTGGAGAAATCCGCACTGCAAGGCGACAAGCTTGCCCGCGAAAAAATGCACAACGCTTCGACTCTGGCAGGTATGGCTTTCGCTAATGCATTCCTGGGTATCAACCACAGCTTGGCGCACAAATGGGGCGGACAGTATCACACAGCACATGGCCGTACCAATGCCATCCTGATGCCGCATGTTATCCGTTACAATGCCAAGAAACCTACGAAGTTCGCTTCGTTCCCTAAATATTCGCACTTTGTAGCTGACGAACGGTATGCTGAAATTGCCCGTATCCTGGGATTGCCAGCACGCACTACCGAAGAAGGCGTAACCAGCCTGATCAATGCAATCCGCGACATGAACAAAAAACTCGGTATCGAAGAATCCTTCTCGGCTCTTGGCTTTGATCCTAAGGACTTCGAATCCCGTGTAGATTACCTGGCTGACCGTGCATTTGAAGACCAATGTACAACTGCCAATCCAAAAATGCCGCTGGTATCTGAACTTGCTGATGTATACCGCAACGCATTCTACGGAAGATTCGACAACTAATCTAAGATTGTCTGGCAAAGAATAAGGTTAAAGGTTAATATGGAACTGGATGGAAGTGACAAATATCACCGAAAGAGTGATATTTGTCACAGTTCTTTTTCAGAAAATAAACTAAAATGTTTATATAAACAACGATCCCAGTTATGAAGCCGCGATTGTGAATTTTATAACAACCAATAGCTATGGGATCACGAGACACGGGATTAACCTTCAAGCCCGCGATCTCTACAAATATACTAAATATAAATGGAGGGATTTAGCATGTCGGTGATTGAAAGAGAAGTACAAGAGGTTAAGTCGGGTTGGAGAAGTTTTACTAAGGGTACATGGGCTAAGAAGGTTGACGTTAATAACTTTATTGCCAAGAACATCAAGCCTTATGAAGGAAATGAAGAATTCCTGGTAGGTCCTACCAGCAACACCACTGAACTGTGGAAGATTATCTCCCAGCTTAGCAAGGAAGAAAGAGAAAGAGGCGGCGTATGGGATGTATCCCTCGATACTGTCTCCACGATCACTTCCCACAATCCAGGCTACATCGACAAGGACAAGGAACAAATTGTCGGCGTTCAGACTGATGCTCCTTTCAGACGTTCCATTCAACCGTTCGGCGGTATCAAAATGATGATCGACGCTACTAAAGCTTATGGCTTCGAGCTTCCGCAAAATATCGTTGACATGTTCACGAACATCCGCAAAACGCATAACCAAGGCGTATTTGATGCATATACACCAGACATGAGAGCTGTGCGTAAATCCGGCGTAATTACAGGTCTTCCTGATGCTTATGGCCGCGGACGTATCATCGGCGACTATCGCCGTATTGCCCTGTATGGTATTGATTTCCTGATTAAAGACAAGAAGCAACAATTGACTGAGCTTGAAGTGGATTCCATGACAGAAGAAGTGATTCGTCTGCGTGAAGAGCTGTCCGAGCAAATGCGTGCTCTGGGCGAACTGAAACAAATGGCTGCTGCTCATGGTCTTGATATCTCCAAACCAGCTAATAACTTCAAAGAAGCTACTCAATGGGTATACTTCGGTTATCTGGCTGCAGTTAAAGAGCAAAATGGTGCGGCAATGTCCCTCGGACGCGTATCCTCTTTCCTTGATATCTATGTACAACGTGATTTCGAAGAAGGTACTCTTACTGAAGAGCAAGCACAAGAAATCGTTGACCATTTCGTAATGAAACTGCGTATCGTGAAATTCCTGCGTACGCCTGACTATAATGATCTGTTCTCCGGCGACCCTACTTGGGTAACTGAATCCATCGGTGGTATGGCTGAAGACGGAACAACACGCGTAACTAAGAACAGCTTCCGTTTCCTGCATACCCTGTACAACCTGGGTCCTGCACCAGAGCCGAACCTGACCGTACTGTGGTCCGAAAAGCTGCCTGAAGGCTTCAAAAAATATTGTGCTAAGGTTTCCATCGAAACCAGTGCGATCCAATATGAGAACGATGATGTAATGCGTCCATACTGGGGTGAAGATTACGCAATTGCCTGCTGCGTATCCCCAATGCGTATCGGTAAACAAATGCAGTTCTTCGGTGCCCGTGCCAACCTGGCAAAAGCCCTGTTGTATGCAATCAACGGCGGTAAGGATGAAAAATCCGGCGCTCAGGTAGGTCCTGAATATCCGGCGATCACTTCCGAATACCTTGATTACGACGAAGTAATGAAACGCTTCAAACCAATGATGGAATGGCTGGCTAAGACTTATGTCAACACGCTGAACATCATTCACTACATGCATGACAAATATTCTTACGAACGTATCGAAATGGCACTGCATGACCGCGACATTCTGCGTACTATGGCTTGCGGTATTGCCGGTCTGTCCGTTGCTGCCGACTCCCTGAGCGCAATTAAATACGCTAAGGTTAAACCGATCCGCAACGAAGAAGGTATTGCTATCGACTTCGAAACTGAAGGTGAATTCCCTTGCTACGGTAACAACGACGACGCTGTTGACAACATCGCGGTTGAACTGGTTGAAACCTTCATGAGCATGATCCGTAAAAACAAAACTTACCGTGATGCTGTACCGACTCAATCGGTATTGACTATCACTTCGAACGTTGTTTATGGTAAGAAGACTGGTACTACTCCTGATGGACGTAAAAAAGGCGAACCGTTCGCACCTGGTGCTAACCCAATGCACGGACGCGACAAGAAGGGTGCACTTGCTTCCCTGAACTCTGTTGCTAAACTGCCTTACTCCGATGCACAGGATGGTATCTCCAACACATTCTCAATCGTTCCTAAGGCTCTGGGTAAAGACGAAGAATCCCGTAAGTCCAACCTGGTATTCATGATGGACGGATACTTCCACAACAACGCTCAGCACTTGAATGTTAACGTATTTAACCGTGAGCAGCTGATTGATGCAATGGATCACCCTGAGAACTACCCACAATTGACCATTCGCGTATCCGGCTATGCAGTTAACTTCATCAAGCTGACCCGCGAACAACAGTTGGATGTTATCAACCGTACGTTCCACGATTCCATGTAAGATTTGTTCTTACAGATCAAGAATTAAAATAAATCAAAGAGCTGCCGCCCTTGCAAGAGGGCGGTACACTCTTGTTTAAAAGTAATTAAAATTTTAAGCTTTTTGAAAGGATGACATCTCATGCTTAAAGGACATATCCACTCCTTAGAAACTTTTGGAACGGTGGATGGCCCGGGTATCCGCTTCGTGCTTTTTATGCAGGGCTGCCTACTTAAGTGTCAGTATTGCCACAACCCGGATACCTGGGGATTGAATGAAGGCAAGGAAATGACCGTTGAAGAAGTGCTGGCGGAAATTGAACCTTACCTGAATTATTATAAAACATCCGGCGGCGGTCTTACCGTATCCGGCGGGGAACCCACGCTGCAGGCGCATTTCGTCAAACAGCTGTTCACCGAAGTGAAGAAACGCTGGAATTTGCATACTACGCTTGATACTAACGGCTATAATGATGGTTCGAAAATCAGCGACTTGCTGGATGTTACCGATCTTGTACTGCTGGATCTGAAGCATATCGATGATGAAGCTCATATTAAGCTGACTGGCAAATCCAACGACCGTACCTTAAAGCTTGCCCGCTGGTTGTCAGATAATAACCGTAAAATGTGGATTCGCCACGTATACGTTCCCGGCATTCATAATAAGGAAGAGGATCTGCAGAATCTCGGCCGGTTCATTGGCACCCTTAATGGAGTAGAGAAGTTCGAAATCCTGCCTTATCATGTAATGGGGATTTATAAATGGAAAGAGCTTGGCCGTCCCTACGAGCTTGAAGGGGTGGAGTCACCGGACGAAGAAGAAGTGCAGCGTGCATACCGGCTGATTGAAGAGGGCCGTAAACAGTCTGCTCTGGTATAAATTCATACACAATATATAACGTAAGCGGAGCTTCCAATCTGAGGAGTTTCGCTTTTTTGATGTACGGTGAAATGAGTTCAACATACATAGTAAAGTGTGAAATTGATGAAAATGCAAATTGTATGTATAAGTAATCTGACGCAAGAAAATAGAAAAATACCTCTTTTCAAGTTGTCGTGTAATGAAATATAACTCATTTATGTCACTAAATACAACTGAATTCGCTTACATTAGAGTATTTTATCCCTATTGTAGATGAATCTTAACCTTACGATTACAATCAGGGTTTTCTATAATAAGAGTTGTAAGGGAAACAATTAAATAGGGAGGGTCACCCGTAATGAGAAAAAGCTTAACTATGCTGTTGTCCCTGATGTTCGTTACCTCAGCGCTGCTGACAGGTTGTGGAGGCAACAATAACAATGCTGCTGCAACGGAAGAACCGGCTGCAACGAATGAGGCCGCTGCAACCAATGCTGCCGCAACCGAAGAACCGGTTAGTGCTGAACCTTTTGAAATGACGGTCCGTCATACTCAGGTAGGTGCAGATAAACAGAAACGTCTGGCGATCCTGGAGGATGTAGTCGGCAAGGTACAGGAAGAAGTACCGGGACTAACCTTCAAGCTGGATGGAGTAGATTCGGATGTAAACCGTAAAGAGAAGCTGCGCGGGGAAATGGCGGCCGGTAATCCGCCGGAGATCTTCGACCTGTTCGGCAGTCCGGATTCCAAGATCTATGCCAAAGAAGGTAAGCTGCTCGATCTGACCCCGATCCTAGATGAACTAGGCATTAAAGACAAATTCTCCAATCTGGATCCATTTACTTACGAAGGAAAAATCTACGGCCTGCCAATCGGCGGCTCAGGTGAAGGGTTCTTCTACAATAAAGAATACTATGACAGCAAGGGCTGGAAGGCTCCGGCCACCTTCGCTGAGCTGGAACAGCAGCTGGCTGATATCAAAGCAGACGGCAAAGTGCCGCTTGCCGGTGCTTCCAAGGCTGGCTGGGTACCACTCATGCTCGCCAACCATCTCTGGTCACGTTATGCCGGACCGGATGTTACAGCGAAGTTCGCTACTGGCGAAGCTAAGTGGAATGATCCTAATGTAGTCAAAGGCTTTGCGAAATACAAGGAATGGGTAGACAAAGGCTACTTCAAGAAAGGCGAGCTCGGCTTCGAGTATGCTGAATATACAACCCAGTTCACCAGTGGTGAAGCGATCCTGATGTATGACGGCACATGGAAGTCCTCTGTATTCAAAGCCGGACAATCCGGTGAAGGTCTGATCGGTAAAGTCGGTTTCTTCAACATTCCGGCGGTAGACGGCGGAGTGGGTGATCAGACGGCACTCATGCGTGATGTGAACAACGGCTATGGCTTCTCGGCATCTGCAGGTGAAGATGAACGTCAACTCGCTGCAGTGAAATCATTCATTAAGAATATGTTCAATGAAGAAATGCAGCTGCGCGGTCTGGTGGAAGATGGCGTGCTGCCGGCTATGAAGATTGATCAGGCGGTACTGACTGAGAATATCACCGATGATCTGATGAGTGAGATTGTAGCAGTACTCAACAGCTCCCAGTCCTCCTTCCCGGCATTTGACTCTCTGGTGCAGGCAGATGTGACTACCGAGATCAGTAATATCCAGATTCAAAGCCTGATTGGCGGACAGACCACTCCTGAGAAGATGGGCGATGCGCTGCAGAAAATTCAGGAAGAAGCCAACGCAGCAGTAGAATAAGAGGCGGTAAATTGAATGTACCCTGGTGCTTGCTCCAGGGTGCATTTTTAAAGTGAGAGATGTCTAAGCAATTTGGAGGTAGTCATGAATAAGGCACTAAGAAATCCTCTGGTGTTCATTCTGTTCGTTATACCGGCACTGGTTCTGTTCATTATGTTCTTCATTTACCCCATTTTCAGTTCACTCTACTATAGCTTCACCAGCTGGAACGGTGTATCCGATACAGTGAAATACGCCGGACTGGACAACTTCAAAAAAGCCCTGGGGGATGAACGCTTCTGGGTTTCTGTTAAAAATAACGGCTGGTTCATTCTGTTCTCCGTATGCATTCAGGTGCCGCTGATTGTCTTCTTCTCCTTATTAATCGCTAATGTGAAGAAGCTGAAGGGCCTTTACAAGACAGCAGTATTCATGCCATCCATTATGTCTACTGCAGTTATCGGTATTCTGTGGGGCTTCATTTATGAGCCGAATATCGGCTTGTTCAACAAAGTGCTCGGCCTTGTCGGCATTGAGCCTGTCTACTGGCTATCAGATGAGCGGTTCGCCATGCTGTCAATTCTTATAACGAATGCCTGGCAATGGACCGGATTCTACATTGTAATGGTGCTGGCGGCCATTCTCTCCATCCCCGGTGAACTGGATGAGGCTGCGGCCATCGACGGCGCTACGGGCTTCCAGCGCGCTACACGCATCACTTTGCCGCTGATTGTACCCATTATCTCGGTAGTAATCATGCTCTCTATTGCCGGAGCGATGAAGGCCGCAGATATCGTCATTGTTATGACCAAAGGCGGCCCGGCAGGTTCAACTGAGGTTATGGCCACCTATATGATTAAATATGCGATCACCAATTTCAAATATGGGTACGGCAATACCATTGCAATTCTGATCTTTATGTTCACGCTCGTGGTTACAGCTCTCTATCAGCTGCTGTTTGCCCGTCGTAATGAAAGGATTGAATACTGATGCCGCGCCTCAAGAAAAGCTTACCTCACGTTGCCCTGCTGGGATACCTGATCGTTGTACTCTTTCCGTTTCTCTTTGTCCTGTTCTCCTCGGTGAAGAAGGATAACAATGCGATCGCCCTGAATCCGTTCGGGATTCCGAAGACATTCGAATTCTCGAACTACGTTGAAGCATGGGTGAACGCCAAGATCAGCACATACTTTTTTAACAGCTTATATATTTCGATCCTGTCATCGGTGGTATCCATTCTGTTGGCTTCTATGTTTGCCTTCGCGGTTACGCGGATGCGCCAGGGAAAATGGAACAAGATTCTGTTCTCGCTGGTCCTGATCGGCATGCTGATTCCGAACAATGCACTGATGCTGCCTATTTACACGATTGTCCGCAAGCTTCATATTCTCAATACACACTGGGCACTGATAATTCCCTATATCGCCAATGCAATTCCATTCACGATTATTATCCTGGCAGCATTCATGCGCTCACTTCCCAGTGAAATTGAAGAGGCGGCGGTCATGGATGGCTTGAAGGCTCCGGGTATCTTTGCTAGAATTATTGTACCTTTGACAGTTCCGGCCATGGTTACAGTCTTCATTGTTAATTTCCTGGGAAATTGGAACGAGTTCCTGCTGGCTAACTATTTCCTCTCTAATGACGAGCTGCGCACGCTTCCGGTGGGCATGGTTCAATTCCGTGATCAATATCAGATGAACTACGCGCAAATGTCGGCGGGTATTGTCTATAGCGTGGTTCCGGTCATCGTCATTTATGCTATTTTGCAGGAGAAGATTATTGAAGGCGTAACGGCAGGCAGTGTAAAAGGATAACCCTATTCATGTCAGGAGCATGGGCCGATGAATTTGCGCTACAAATTATTTACGGCATTTCTGGGCCTGATTATCATTCCCTTATTCATTCTTGGCATGATTATGTTCTTCGTTACTTATAATTCGATAGAGAAGAAGTACAGCCAGCAGTCCGAATATTCACTTAAGGCGATCAGTTACAGCATTTCGAATGTGTTTAAGGATATGGACAATGTGACAGACAACGGAATTGCCACCTCGGTCTTTCATATGGCACTCAGCGCGGATGATCCCTCCAAACAGGATTTGACCGATGCCGAGCAGCTCAGCCTGAACGCCAGCCAGCGCAATTTCCGTAGTCTGCTCTATAATCATCCGTCGATCAGCTATGCCTTTCTCTATAATTTTAATGGAAAAGGCAGCTCGGAGATCGTATCGGTCTTTAACAAAGAAAATTTCCGCACTCTCCCCTACGACAAGTTCAAAGGGAGCGATCTCTACCAGGAGGTTATGAAGCTTAACGGGGTTCCGAAATGGCTGGCACCGCATGAGTATCCCGAACTGACGGGGACGGAGGCTGTGTTTACGCAGATCCGGCTGGTTAAGGAGCTCAGCTTTTTTCAGAACATCGGCATCCTGGTAGTCCAGATCAAGAACTGGGAGTTCGAATCCATATTCCGCAACCTCAAGATCGGGGACAGCAGCCAGAAGGTATCCTTTATGCTGGTCAACGATGACGGGATGATCCTGCTTGACCCGGACAGGCAGCTGGACGGACAGGATTTCCGTGACTTTACTACGAAGGATATTACCTTTAAGCCGGGCTTCCAGAGCTACAGAACACAGTTTGACGGCGAAAAGAGCATTCTGTCAGTCTACCACCTGAAGGGCTATCCCTGGAGCCTGGTTTCTGTGACCTCCTGGGGCTCGCTGTCCCGTGAAGTAACTGTGTTTGCCCGCTGGTTTGTGGTGGTTATGTTTCTGTGCCTGCTCGGTGCAGTGATCTTCAATCTGTTCTTCATGAACCGGATTACAGGGGGGATTGCTGTGATCGTCCGCTTCATGCGCCGGGTGGAGGATGGAGACCTGACAACCCGGGTCGAGGAGAAGGGCAGTGACGAAATGACGCTGCTCGCCAGAGGCTTCAATGACCTCATGGACAAAATCAATTCATTATTCAACAGGATCAATGAAGAGCAGCGGCGCAAAAATCAGGCGGAAATGCGCGTGCTGCAGGCGCAGATCAAACCGCATTTTCTGTTCAATACGCTGGAATCCATCAATGTGCTGGCTGTGCAGAATGAAGGGCGCAAGGTCAGTGAGATGGTCTACAGGCTGGCCAGTATTCTGCGGATCAGTATCCAGGACAGGGATGAAATAACGCTGGAAGAAGAGGTTAAGCATCTGCGCAACTATCTGGATATTCAGAAATTCCGGTTCGAGGACTTGTTCGATTACGAGCTTGAGGTTCCGGAGGAGCTGCTGGGCTGCGGGATTCTGAAGCTTACGCTGCAGCCGCTGGTTGAGAACAGCATTCAGCATGGCTTTGAAGGGATCAGCTACAAAGGTCTGGTAAGCGTTAAGGTCTGGGAAGAACGGGGGAATCTGATTCTGCGGATTCAGGATAACGGGATCGGCATGACTCCGTCCCAGCTGTCCATGTTTCAGTATATGGTTAATGATCCGGCGGAGCAGAAGCCTGAAGGCAAAGCGCAACACGGAATTCATCTGGAACGGAGGGGGCTTGGCGTTCGCAGTGTAGCTGACCGAATCCGTATAGAATACGGAGGCAGATATGGGATTTTCATCTGTGCGAGTTCTGGCGAAGGAACAATTATCCAGTGCGTCATACCTAAATACGGGCAGGGGGAAGATCATTATGCTAAAGGTATTATTGGTTGACGATGAGGCGCCTATCCTGAACAATCTCAACAAAGTGCTGCCTTGGCATGACATGGGGATGGAGGTTACGGGGATGGCCCGCAGCGGAATGGAAGCTCTGCGTATCGCTGAAGAGGAGACGCCCGATCTGGTGCTGTGTGACATCCGTATGCCGGTCATGGACGGACTTACATTCATCGGCAAGCTGCGTGAGATGGGGCTGGAGAGTGAGGTGCTGTTGCTAAGCGGCTATCAGGAGTTTGATTATGCGCGCGAGGCCATCCGCCTTGGTGTGAAGGAATATATCTGCAAGCCGATACATTATGAGGAGCTTGGCAACAAGGTGCGGGAGATCGGAGCTCGGATCCGCAGCAAACAGTACAAGGATAAACTGTATAACAGTATTCCCTTGTTTCAGGAGATGCCTGTACCCGAGGATTCCGCCAAAAAAACACCGGATCAATTGATGAGCCAGGCGGCGAATTATATTACTGAGCGGCTGAGCTATGACCTTGGCATTGAAGAGGTGGCGAACCGGATCGGCATCAGCAGCAGCTATTTCTGCCTGCTCTTCAAGAACCGCTTCGCGATGACCTTCGTGGAGTATGTAACGTTGCAGAGGATTGAAGCCGCCAAATTCATGCTGGCCAGCAGCGACAAAAGCATTACTGCGATCAGCTCGGGAGTGGGTTATCAGGAGCGGCGTTATTTCACCAAGGTATTCCAGAAACAGACGGGGATGTCTCCTAAGGAATACCGCGATAAACACAAGGCTGCCGAAGCCCGCTAAGGGTAAGGGTAAAGGGAAGCCGGAGATTATATCCTGTCTGGTACAATAACTGAATTCAATGCTGCTTGTTCTGGCGGTGTACACCAAGATTGTCCCGGGATGGGGATGATCTTTTTTTGTGAAAATGGATTTCTAATAGAAATAAATGGATAATCTTTGATTTTTCTTTACACTGAATGAAACTTTTCGGAGTTGCCTGCGTCTAATACTATGTTTTGTAAAATGAACGTGGCAAATAATTCTACCGTCCTGTAAAGAGCGGTTGCGTTTTTGCGGGGAATATAAGGTGAAGAAAGAAAGATAACGCCTTATACACTACAATTGGGAGCAGAAGGAGTCGTACAATGAATTTGAAAAAAATGATCTTAGTGGCAGTATTGGCCGTTTCACAAACCGCAGCAGCGGTTCCGGCCTTTGCAATTCCTGCCAGCACACAAAGTATCACAGGCAATGTTGCCGCAGCGGTGAATACCACGCAGACGGTTGTAACACAGGAGGAGCCCTCGGCTACAGATCCATTGCCTCCATTAGTAACTGAGGCGCCTGCAGGTACAGTTACGCCAACACCAACACCGATCCCGGCAGCAACAGCAGTTCCTGCAGCGACAGCAGTTCCGGTAGTGCCGGCAGCAACACCAACACCACTTCCGGCAGTAACCCAGGCTCCTGTTGATGGTGTTGTACCAACAGATGCGGCTGTTCCAACGGCAACTCCGCTTCCTGGCAGTACTCAAGTGTTGCAGCCGACAACTGCAGGTCTGACCACTTCCGCCACTGGCGGCGGCCAGCTCATCCTGATGATGAACAGTAACAAAATGTACAGAAACGGTACACCGTATACTGCCAACCAGCCGATGGCTGTCAAGAACGGGGTCTCGTATGTATCGATCCGTGCAATGGTGGAAATGGTCGGAGTAAGCTATACCTACGACTACAAAACCAAGGAAGTTATCGTTACTAAAGGCACCAGTATTATGCGCTTCAAGACCGACAGTAAGATCTATACGGTAAATGGCGCCAAGAATACTATGAAAGGCCCGGCCTACCAGTTCAAAGGCACCTTCATGGTTCCTTTAACCTCCATTACCTATGCGCTGAATATTCCTTATACGGTGGACAATGTGCAGAAGCGTGTCATTCTTACGCTGAACACGAAGCCGACAGCATCCTTTACAGTCCAACCAACTGAGATTTATGCAGGTCAAACGACTGTGAATTATGTTACTTCGTATTCTTCACCGAATGGTACGCCGATGGCTGAAGAACAATGGGGCGGCAACAAACTGGATATGTACGATCAGCCGGGATTCTATACCGTAACTTATTCTGTGCGTGATGCGAATAATTTGTGGAGTGATCCTTACTCTGTAACGATCCAGGTGCTGCAGCCAAATCAGCCGCCTGTGGCCCAGTTCACGACTGATAAAGATGAATACAAAATGGGTGAGCCGGTAATTCTGACAGATACCAGCTATGACCCTGAGTATGAAGAATTAACGACCACCTGGAGCAACCGTGGCCTGGCCTATTTCAACCCCGGTCCTACGTCCATCCAGCTGACAGTAACTGATAAGCATGGTCTTAGCAGCACTTTTGAGAAGACCATTAACATTACAAGCGAACAACTGTATACCCAGGATGAAGTAGCGAAGCTGTTCACTATTCCAGGGGATGTTCTGACGTTTGACGGTGGATTGATCCCGGGACTTCCTAACCTGCCGTACAATCTTTCATCTGACAGTTATACGCTGATCCGCAGTAACAGCCCTGAAACGGTTAATACAGAGGGTGTGCTGTACCGCGAGACTTCCGTAGGGAAGACACGTTTCCTGGTACACCATATGAACAATATGACTACACGACAGAAGCTGTATGTGATCGCCACGAACAACGGCATATATCCGGCGACGATTTCGACCGAATACTCAGGTATTGCCGGTCCGGTAACTTCTCCGGAATATACAGGCAGAATTTCGATTCAGAAATACTACAATTCCATGATTACAGGTTCAAGTGCATCCCAAATCGTCCTGCAGCCGGGACAAAGTGTGCCAATCCTGACAGATCTGAACAAGATTGCCATGAAACCGAAAGAGGTGCTCTCACTCAGCGCCGATCTGATTAGCGATTATCCTATTCTATATAATGTGGTAATGGTTGAGCAGACTAAAGATCCGGTAGCTGTGCTGCCGACACTGCCAATTCTTGACCGCGACGGTGTGCATAACCGGGGAACGTATCCGGATTCAACACGCATCATCAACGTGACTGATGTTGTAGGCACAACGCAATCCAAGCTGATCCTGGGGGATAATAAAAATGACCTCAATCTGATTGGTATTGATCCGATGACTGGAACAGAGGCTTCTAATTCCGGCAACTTCGGTGTACTGTACAAAATCGTTCTGGACCGTGTGGCAGCGAACACACTGATCACCTTCAACCCGCGTGGAGGTAATTATCTGGGTTCGTTACTGGTGAACGGAACGATTGTGAATCTGCCGAACAAGGGAAGCTTGTCCAGCTCGGACATGAATGCAGTAGTCTTCCGTACCGGCGAATATGAAGGTCCGGTCGATATTACCTTCTCCGTAGCATCCGGCAGCAATCTGCCTGTAAACTTTGTGTTTACTCCGCTTCCGGCCAAAAAATAAATATAACTTCAATGCAAATGCAAACGGCAGCGTTCCTGAGGGGACAGCTGCCGTTTTTTTTAGTGTGAAATCATGGAATATAAGCTTCTGCTTTGCGGCGTTATTTTGCGCTATGCACCCGCAGGAATGTGGAGAAGGCTGCAGGACAGGCACACTTCATTGACGGGGCAGTACTTTTGGGGCATTATAAAGAGAGTGCAATACAAACGACCTATGTTATGGGAGATGAGCGAATGCTGTCGACAGAACAAATACTGGAAGCCATGTCGGGGCAGGGACTGCGAATCACCGATCAGCGCAAAACGCTTGCCAGGTTATTCGGCGAGAATACGGGGTATTTGTCTGCGAAGGATGTATATGAGCATATGGGCCGCAAATACAGCGGACTCAGCTTCGATACGGTCTACCGCAACCTGCGTGTCATGGAGGAGCTTGGTGTGCTGGAGCAGATTGTCTTTGAAGACGGCGTCAAATTCAAAGCAAGCTGCAGTCAGGACCACCATCATCATCATATGATTTGTCTTCAGTGTATGAAGACTTACCCGATTCATTTCTGTCCGATGAATTTAACAGATACACCGGATCAATTCCGGGTGGTCAAGCATAAATTTGAGGTGTTCGGTTACTGCAAAGACTGTGAACAGGGCCGCGAAGAAGAGTCCGTCGTAGCTGCTCACGGCAAAGAAGGCCGCTGAATATGGCTACCTTAAGAAGAACGGTCCAGGCTCCAATCCGGGTCTACCGCAGGTTCATATCGCCGCTTAAGCCGGCAACCTGCCGGTTCTATCCGACTTGTTCAGCCTATGCGCTTGAAGCTATTGAGGTCCATGGACCGCTGAAGGGTTCATGGCTGGCTGCAAGGCGGATCGCCCGCTGCCATCCCTTTCATCCGGGAGGGCTGGACCCGGTGCCGCCGCGCAAAGAGCAATCACCAGGAGATAAGCCTGTTCATACGACTTGACATGAGCCGCTGTGATGGGTATATTTTGAATAATAAGCAATATTCCGAGGAACGGATGAGTAAATGTGGACAACCATTACAGAGAGCCGGGGCTGCTGGAAGCCGGTATGGGATGCCAGATTGAATATGGTCCGGGAGGAACTGTGTTCGAGCGGGAGCCTTATAGTTGCGGCTTGCGTAAGATAACGGCGTGTTCCAGCGTTAATGGACAGTTCCGCAAGGGACTGGCGAAGCCTGTGCTCTGTGAGGAGCCGGGGAACTTTGGGTGGTATCGCGTGAGTTTACTCTCGCCCCATATAGGGGCGGGAGTTTTTTGTTATTTAAGAATTTATAAGTTTTGGGGCCCCCGCAAAGTACCTGAGTAAGCGTCGAAATTAAAGCATCACTTATGGGGCTATTTTGTGTCAAAATGAGAAGGTATAACGAAGGGATGACAACGTAAATGAGTGAGAACAAAACCTTTTATTTAACTACGCCGATCTATTATCCGAGCGATAAGCTGCATATCGGACATGCGTATTCAACGGTGGCCGGTGATGCGATGGCCCGCTACAAGCGTCTGCGTGGCTATGAGGTCCGTTATCTGACTGGAACGGATGAGCATGGGCAGAAGATCGAAGAGAAGGCCGGCAAGGCCGGTAAGACCCCTCAGGAGTTCGTTGACGGAATTGTCGTAGGCATTAAGGATCTGTGGCGCAAGCTGGATATCTCCAATGATGATTTCATCCGTACCACCGAGGAGCGTCACAAGAAAGTGGTGGCGGATATTTTTGACCGCCTGCTGAAGCAGGGCGACATCTACAAAGGGGAATACGAAGGCTGGTACTGTATTTCGGATGAGACCTTCTACACCGAGACACAGCTGGTGGATATTGAACGGGATGCTGACGGCAATATTACCGGCGGCAAAAGTCCGGACAGCGGACATCCGGTTGAACTGGTCAAGGAAGAAAGCTACTTCTTCCGCATGAGCAAGTATGCCGACCGCCTGCTGCAGTTCTACGAAGAGAATCCGGAATTCATCCTGCCGGAATCGCGCAAGAATGAGATGATTAACAACTTTATCAAGCCGGGCCTTGAGGATCTGGCCGTATCCCGTACGACCTTTGACTGGGGCGTTAAGGTAAAGGGCGATGAGAAGCATGTAGTGTACGTATGGATTGATGCACTTACCAACTACATTACGGCTCTCGGTTATGGCTCGGAAGACCGCAGCCTGTATGATAAGTTCTGGCCTGCGGATGTGCACATTGTCGGTAAGGAGATTGTCCGTTTCCACACGATCTACTGGCCGATCATTCTGATGGCGCTCGGTGAACCGCTGCCGAAAAAGGTGTTCGCGCACGGCTGGCTGCTGATGAAGGACGGCAAAATGTCCAAATCCAAAGGCAATGTCGTTGATCCGGTTACTTTAATCGACCGCTATGGTCTGGATGCCCTGCGTTATTATCTGCTGCGCGAAGTTCCGTTCGGTTCGGATGGAACCTTCACACCGGAGAGCTTCGTGGACCGCGTCAACTATGATCTGGCCAACGACCTGGGCAATCTGCTGAACCGGACCGGGGCGATGGTAGAGAAATATTTCGCCGGTGAGCTTCCTGCTTATGCAGGCCAGGTAACGGCATTTGACGGGGAACTGGAATCGGTAGTGCAGAGCACCTATGTCAAAGTCGAAGAAGCGATGGAGAAAATGGAATTCTCCGTAGCCCTGACCGCGATTGGCACCCTGATCAGCCGTACGAATAAATATATCGATGAAACCCAGCCATGGGTACTGGCTAAGGATGAGAGCAGAACCGGCGAGCTGGCTTCGGTGATGAGACATCTGGTCGAAGGACTGCGCACGGCGTCCATCCTGCTGCAGCCGTTCCTGACCGGTGCTCCCGCGAAGATATGGGAGCAGCTGGGCATTCAGCCGGGCGAGCTGACCACCTGGGAGAGCGGCAAATCATTCGGCCTGATTCCAGCGGGAACCAAGCTGGTGAAGGGCGACCCGATCTTCCCGCGCCTGGACGTGGCGCAGGAGGTGGCGTACATCGCCGAAGCGATGGGAGCCGGCAAGCCTGCAGAAGCAGCTGCGGAAGCTGCGCCTGCAGGGGCTGCAGTGACGCCGGATGCGGCAACTGCCGATCCGGAGGAAGAGGAGCATAAGGAAGAAATCGGCATCGACGATTTCGCCAAAGCAGAGCTGCGCGTAGCCCAGGTCATCGCCTGCGAGCCGGTGAAGAAGGCGGACAAGCTGCTGAAGCTGCAGCTCGATCTTGGATACGAGCAGCGCCAGGTCGTATCCGGCATTGCCAAGTTCTACACACCGGAAGAGCTGGTGGGACGCAAGGTGATCTGTATCGTGAACCTGAAGCCGGTGAAGCTGCGTGGCGAGTTGTCGCAGGGTATGATCCTGGCAGCCTCCAAGGGCGACCAGTTGACGATCGCCACCGTGCCGGACAGCATGCCTAACGGAGCTATTGTGAAATAAGACAAGCTGCATAGTTGAATGATATGAACGATCCCCGTGTGCCTTAATGCAGCGGGGATTGTTTTAGTGTAAATAGAGAATATACGTTATTAGGTGCTGGTCTTAAGGATAAGCGGCTTCAGTCTAATTATCGGGAGGCTGGCTGGAAGATCAGAGTTGACTTATCGTAACGATTACTATTATAATTCTCATAGTAAATTTTACGATTTAAGGGGTCGATAGAGAAATGTTATATAAAAGCTTGCACAAAGGGCTTTTGCTTGTTGTTACCATACTGCTGCTAATGATGCTTGCCGCATGCGGTTCTAAGAGCAGCGGAAGTATCATCGAGGGAAAAGTGAATGTCATCACTACTTTTTATCCTATATATGAATTTGCCAGTGAAATCGGCGGGGAAGATATCAACGCGATCAATCTGCTTCCGGTGGGGGTAGAGCCGCATGACTGGACGCCGCGCAGCCAGGATATTATTAATACCTCGAAGGCACAGCTGTTCCTGTATAATGGAGCAGGACTGGAGGGCTGGGTGCCCAATTTCCTCAAAAGCCTCGACAGTGACAGTGAAGCCAAGGCTGTAGAAGTCAGCCAAGGGGTTGATTTGATTATGACCGACGAGGAAGACGGTCATGATCATGGTCATGAGGAGGAGGAAGCAGAACACAGTGATAGCCTGCACACGGACCCGCACACCTGGGTAAGTCCGAAGTCGGCGCTCGTGATGGCGAAGAACATCAAGGAAAGCCTGCAGTCCGTTGATCCTGAGCATTCCGCAGGTTATGAAGAACGGTACCAGAAGCTGGTTGAACGCTTGAGTGCGCTCGACAGCAAGTTTACCGAGGAACTGGGCAAGCTGCCGAATAAAGAGATCGTAGTCTCTCATCAGGCCTTCTCATATCTGGCGCGTGATTACGGTCTGTCACAGCACGCTATTATGGGGCTGTCACCGGATGCCGAACCAAGGGGACAGGATCTGCTTGATCTGGCGGCATTGGTCAAAGAAGAGGGCATCCGATACATTTTCTTCGAAGAACTGGTATCCGACAAGCTGGCTAAGACACTGGCTGGTGAAACAGGCGTGTCCACGATGGTGCTGAATCCGGTAGAGGGTCTGACTGAAGCCCAGGAGAAGAATGGCGACAACTATTTCACACTAATGGAGAAAAATTTGCAAAATCTCATTCTGGCTTTACAATAATAAGGAAAGTATAAGTTGAAAGGTGGTACTTCACATGCAACCGGTATCCCTGGACTGCCATCAGCATATGATCGAAATACAGGATTTGTCCTTCTCCTATGGCGAACAGAAGGTAATCTCCAATCTGGATTATACAGTGAAAGAACGCGATTTCCTGGGCATCATTGGCTCCAACGGCGCCGGCAAGACTACGCTGCTCAAGATGATTGTCGGTCTGCTGCCTGCTACCAGCGGGGAGATCAAATTATTCGGCCAGCCGGTCCGGAAGTTCAAGGACTGGGAACGGATCGGTTATGTTCCGCAGAAGAATGCCTTCAATCCGCTGTTCCCGGCTACCGTGCGTGAGGTAGTATTGTCAGGCCTGTACAATAACAAGAATCTGATCCGCCGCGTATCCAAAGCCCAGCACCGCCAGTGTGAGGATGCGCTAGAAGTGATGCGGATTCAGGATATCGCGGAGAAAAGAGTCGGCCAGCTGTCCGGCGGCCAGCAGCAGCGGGTCTTCCTGGCCCGCGCCCTGATCAACCATCCGGATCTGCTGATCCTCGATGAGCCTACCGTCGGTATTGATGCCGAGACTCAGGCCGGATTCTTCGACCTGATCATGCATATGCATGCCCATCACCACATGACTTTCCTGATGGTGTCGCATGACATCGATATGATTAAGAACTATCTCGGCAACGAGCCGGTGCAGAAGAACGGCAAGATCAATTTCTATTGCCGCCATTCTCATGATGTTCAGGACTGCGTTGTCGATAACCTGCAGCATACACTCTCTTGAAAAAGGGAGCGCAGAGGTGTTTCAGACATTCTGCAAAATCAGCTTCTCAAGCTAGCATCCTAAAGATAGCTGTATTTCGTACAGTTATTTTTAGATTATAGGCGCGGATTTAAGCTATAACTGTAGTTTGTACACTTATATTTGCGGAAAACAGGCGATAATCCGCTTACCCCTCTTTATAATTGTATGAAATACACTTATTTTCCTGATCTGGTTCTAAATAAGACAAATAGTTGTACAAAGTACATTTAAACGGCTTGATTCCAACGGACAAGGCTCTTCTGCCCTGCTCTTAGTTGTCCCCTGGGTCGTCCATTGTACAACATCGGACGGCCTTCGCTCTTATCTTTTGAACTTGATTTTGACTTGAATGCGTAATTAAATCCCGCCAAATGTTAAGCATATCCCGCAGGGAGGCAAAGCGGTCCTACCTCAACGTCCCCAAGCAGCGAAAGTCTGCTGTCCCACGCCAATTGCACTTAAACGGGTGTCCAGAGGGCAGAGCCCTTGGGGCCCTCCCTTGGAAGGGAGGGTTTGGGTGGGATCGAAAGGTTTGGGATCGAAAAGGTTTGGGATCGAAAAGGTTTGGGATCGAAAAGGTTTGGGATCGAAAAGGTTTAGGATCGAAAGGTTTGGGATCGAAAAGGTTTGGGATCGAAAAGGTTTGGATCTAAAAGGTTTTTGATCGAAAAGGTTTTGATCTAAAGTCTCGAAAAGGTTTGATCATAAAAGGAGAAAAATATCTTGGAAATTCTATTTAGTGATTTTTTCCAGCGGGCGCTGGCCGGCGGGCTGATGATTGGGATTACCGCGCCGCTGATAGGCGTGTTCCTGGTGCTGCGGCGCCTGTCGATGATCGGAGACACGCTGGCCCATGTGACCATCGCCGGGGTAGCGCTTGGCTTCCTGACGGGCTTCTACCCGCTTGGAGCGGGGCTGATCTTTGCCGTAGTGGCCTCGTTTGCGATTGAGAAGCTGCGCAAGGCATACAAAAGCTACGCCGAACTCTCCATTGCCATCATCATGTCGGGCGGGGTGGCGCTGGCTTCGCTTTTTTTCACCCTGGGCAAAGGCTATAATGCGGATGTGATGAGTTACCTGTTCGGCAGTATTTACACGCTGAATAACACCGATCTGATTGTAGTAGGTATCGTTACCATTGCGGTTGTGGTTGTAGTTTCGCTGTTCTTCAAAGAGTTCTTCCTGCTCAGCTTTGAGGAGGATGCGGCCAGTGTCAGCGGACTGCCGGTGAAGCTGCTTAATATGCTGATAACCGTGTTGACCGCGCTTGTAATCAGTACGGCGATCAAAATTGTCGGCTCACTGCTGGTATCTGCACTCCTGACCATTCCTGTGGCGATCAGTTTGCTGCTGTCCCGAAGCTTCAAGTCTTCAGTCATTCTGTCCGTAATTATTGCTGAGATCGCTGTAGTCGGCGGACTTGTCATTGCCGGTGTGTGGAATCTGGCTCCCGGAGCCACGATTGTTCTGCTCCTGATTGCACTGCTGACACTAACACTCATCGGCAAAAAAGGGCTGCCAGCCTAAACCTAAAGCTCCCAGCGGCCTAAACTACATATGCTTGAATACTGCCTTCGTGAACTGAACCCGAGTAGGGAAGGAGAGATACGCCAGTGTCCAACCTGAATGCAGGAATCGCTTTTGCCGCCGGAGTGGCGTCGTTCATATCGCCTTGCTGTCTGCCGCTCTACCCGTCCTATCTATCTTATATTACCGGATTATCGGTGCAGGAGCTGAAGAGTGGGGGGGACAGCAAAGAGGTCCGTTTCCGGACCCTCTCGCATACGCTGGCCTTTATATTGGGCTTCTCGGCTGTATTCTATACCCTTGGTTTCGGGGCCGGACTGTTTGGTGAATTCTTCAACGGCCAGCGGGATCTGATCCGCCAGTTGTCGGCTATTCTGATTATTGTGATGGGGCTGTTCCTGCTTGGTGTTTTTCAGCCGCAGTTTCTGCTCCGGGAGCGCAAGCTGGAGCTGAAATGGAAGCCTGCGGGATATCTGGGCTCGTTTATCTTCGGCATCGGCTTCTCAGCGGGCTGGTCACCGTGCATCGGTCCCATTTTGACGGCGATTATTGCCCTTTCTGCCAGTGATCCGGGAACCTGGTTTACGTTGATTACGGCTTACAGCATCGGGTTTGCGCTGCCGTTCTTCGGACTCGCTTTTTTCCTGGGCGGCGCGCGGAAGATCCTGAAATATTCCAATCTGCTGATGAAGCTTGGCGGCACACTGATGGTGTTCATGGGCATTCTGCTGTTCACCGACCAGATGTTCCGGATAACGATCTGGCTGCAGGGGGTTACGCCGGAGTGGCTGATTTTCTAAGCCTAAATGTTAAGTGAAATAATCAATAGCCGCTTCCGGAAAATGTTCGAAAATCCGCTCTGTGATGAATTCGCGCAGGGCGGTTTGCTGTTCATCAGGGTAGACATATTTGTTCTGGCCCCACTTGCCCCATTTCTTCTTGCGCTTCTCAATATCCATCTCCAGCTTGGATTTCGGATAACGTTTCTCGATCACGGTCTTGGCCGTTTTGGTGAACCTGTGCTGGATCATTTCAAAAGTAAGACCCTTGCCAATTCCCGGCGGCAGCGTACGGGCCAGCTTCTCCAGCAGCTCGGCATAGCCTTCTTCCCAGCCGTCATGCCAGATGATCGGAGCGATGATGAAGCCAAGCGGATAACCGGCACGGGCAATCTGACCGGCAGCCTCAATCCGCTCCTCGAACCGGGAGGTGGCCGGCTCAAAATTCTTAATTACATAATCGGCGTTCACGCTGAAGCGTACGCGGGTATGGCCGTTATGCTTCAGTCCAAGCAAGGGCTCAACATGTTGATACTTCGTCACGAAGCGCAGCCGCCCGAGCGGCTCTTCGGCCATGAATTCAATTAGCTCCGTAAGCGAACCGGTAATATGCTCCAGCCCCAGCGGGTCCGAGGTACAGGCAGCTTCGAAGGTGGTAATCTCCGGGGCACGCTCGCCGATATATTTTTTGGCCGCATCGATGATGTCTCCAGTGTTTACATATACACGGATGTAAGGCTTGGAACCCAATGTAGTCTGAAGGTAACAATAATGACAGTGGCCCATACAGCCGGTAGCAATCGGAATCGCATAATCGGCAGACGGCTTGGACTGGTCAAAAGTCAGCGTTTTGCGGAGACCGACGACAAGTGTTCTTTTAGCGATTTTGTATTGCTCCACTTCGGTTTCGCCGGGCAGATTGGTGATCCGGTTATGCGAGGTGGTCATACGGAAGGGAATGTTGCGGGCCTTGACCCACTCCATAATCCGCTCCCCTTTGGGATAATTCAAGGCATCCGGTTCGAAAAAAACCAGCTCCGGAATGAAGAGACCCGTCGGCTTCCGCGGTCTTTTGGCAGGAGGGCGTTCAGGGGTAACTACGTTCATGAATTCACGCTCCTTATAGATGAGGATACCGTTATTGTGCCGTTAAGCGGGTGAATGAAATCATGGTAAACATCGCTAAGCGGAGAAGCGGCAGACCTGTAGGACTTGCCAAGGAGCGGCAGAAACATGTATCATTGTTAGAGCAAGGCCCGGCCCCATCGCCACGCTCAATATAGAAAAGAGGTAAAGTTAATGCCAACACCCAGCATGGAGGATTATTTGGAGCGCATATACAAGCTCATCGATGAGAAGGGTTATGCGCGGGTCTCGGATATTGCCGAGGGACTGGAAGTACACCCCTCCTCTGTGACCAAGATGATCCAAAAACTGGATAAGGACGAATATCTCATCTATGAGAAATATCGTGGGCTTGTCCTAACAAGCAAAGGAAAAAAAGTGGGAAAACGTCTTGTGGACCGCCATCAGCTGCTGGAGGAATTCCTCGGGCTTATTGGAGTTCAGCAAGAACATATTTATAAGGATGTTGAAGGCATTGAGCATCATTTGAGCTGGGATTCTATCACCCGGATCGAGACACTAGTGGAGTACTTCCGCCGGGATGAAGCGCGTCTGCAGACCTTATACGATATTCACCATGAAATGGTCAGTGATTCATAATTTTGGCTGTTTTTGTTTGATTAGCGCAACCTTTCCAGTTTTATTACGTCAAAACGGATACCGTTCCTTTTTCACCTAAGGAAGGACTCCGTTTACTAAAGAAACGGCCTTCTCCCTGATTCAAGGACGAGAAGGCCGTTTCTTTGTTATATCACTACAACATTTGGGAGGAATTATGAATTACCGTAAATGGATATTAGGGTTGCTGGTGGTTATGCTATGTCTGCCTGTGTGGACAACAAGTGCACACGCTGCTTCGGTGCAGATTACCATTGAACTGGATGGAGAGAGCTTAAGCACGGATGTTCCGCCTTATATTACGCGGACCAATGTTACTATGGTCCCTGTCGGGGTAGTCAGTAAAGGACTAGGTGCCGGTGTGGTCTGGGATCAGGCCAGTAAGACCGCTACAATCAGCAAGGGGAATAATGTGCTGAAGCTGACTAGCGGAAGCAAAAGTGCAATCGTTAACGGTGCTTCAGTCCCTCTGGATACCTCTGTGCAGATTACACAGGGCAGAGTGATGGTGCCGCTGCGGTTCGTCAGTGAGCAGCTCGGGCTGCAGGTAGTCTGGAATCAGGCTGCGAAGCATATTGCCTTATATTCAAATGTAGAGATTGGCGGGCCGTCTACACCTTCGACACCGTCTGTTCCGACAGTGCCGACACCATCCGTGCCAACGCCTGTAGTGCCGGCACCGTCCGTGCCAACGCCAACCGTACCTTCAATTCCCGGGGCCAAGACCGGAAAGGCGATGAAGGGCGCGTGGGTGTCCACCGTATTTAATCTGGACTGGCCGTCAACGGCTTCGGCCGGTAATGCAGACAAGCAGAAGAAAGAGTTCGACAGCATGCTGGACAAGCTGCAGGCTGCCGGTTTCAATAGTGTATTCGTACAGGTCAGACCCGCCGCAGATGCCCTGTATTCCTCACAGCTCGTCCCCTGGTCCAAGGTGCTTAGCGGTACCCAAGGGAAGGAGCCCGGCTATGATCCGCTCCAGTATATGGTCAGCAGCGCCCATTCACGCGGCATGCAGCTGCATGCCTGGTTCAATCCGTTCCGGGCAACTACCGATGCCTCCACTACAGGACTTGCCGCCAATCATGTGGCCAAGCTGCATCCAGAGTGGATCGTCAAAGCTGACAGTAAGCTGTACATAAATCCGGGTATACCGGAAGCGCGGCAGCATATCATTGACACCGTAATGGAAGTGGTCAGAGGGTATGACATTGACGGTGTGCATCTGGATGATTATTTCTATCCTTCCAACGTAACCTTTGCCGATGATACGGCATTCAAGACCTACAACTCTCAGGCAATTGCCACCAAGGGAGACTGGCGCCGGGATAATATCAATCAGTTCATCCGGCAGCTGGGGGCAGAGATTCATGCGGTGAAGCCGGCAGTTTCGTTTGGCGTCAGCCCCTTTGGGGTATGGCGCAATAAAAAGGCGGACAGCACCGGCTCAGATACAACGGCAGGCGTGTCTGCGTATGATGACATGTATGCGGATGTACGCACATGGATTAAGAGCGGCTGGGTCGACTATGTGGCTCCGCAGATATACTGGAGTCTCTCTTTCAGCGCCGCCCGTTATGACAAGCTGGTCGACTGGTGGGTGAACGAGGTCACAGGCACGGGCGTCAAGCTGTATATCGGCCTGGCCTCCTACAAAGTAGGGGATACCAAACAAACTGCGGAATGGCAGAGCGGCGATCAGATTATCAACCAGCTGAAATATAACGAGAAATACGATGAGGTTTCCGGCAGTATCCTGTTCCGGGCCAATGATATTGTGGTCCGTGATCCATTTGGCCTGGCCAGCCTGCTCAGCTTTTATTTCAAGTCATAGTCAGTCATGAATAGTCCCCCGTGCTCATAGATAAGCAATAAGATCTATGGAACGGGGGATTCTTATGTATGGAGATTAACGCAGTTTTTGAAGGCGGAGGCGTGAAGGGGATTGCGCTCGCAGGTGCGGTGGAGGCAACGGAGCGGGCGGGCCGGACCTTCAGGAGAGTAGCCGGAACCTCTTCAGGCTCCATTATTGCTTCGCTGCTGGCCGCCGGTTATAACGGGGAGGCGTTGAGCCGGATCATCAGGGAGACGCCCTTCACATCCTTTCTCAAGCGCGGAGCACTGTATAACACCGCTGTAATAGGACCGGCAATCCGTGTGCTGATCAAAAAAGGCCTGTACTCGGGCCAGGCTCTGGAATCCTGGATCCGCGGCATTCTGCTGGAGAAGGGTGTGGTTACGTTCAGCGATCTGCCGCGCGGCAGGCTGACAGTTATCGCTTCAGATATTACTAACGGGAGGATTGTCGTCTTGCCGGATGATCTGGAGCTCTATGGGATTTCACCAGACTCCTTTGAAGTCGCCAAGGCAGTGCGGATGAGCTGCAGCATTCCCTACTTCTTCGATCCGGTGATGCTGCGGCTGAACGGAGAGGCAGCCCGGAGAAAGTCTTTTGCCGAGCAGTTTGTGTATATGGTGGACGGGGGGATGCTGAGCAATTTTCCGCTGTGGCTGTTTGATGAGAAGAAGGATGGCTTCCAGTCCCCAGAGCGCCGTACGCCCACGGTAGGCTACCAGTTGATCGGTAAGACACAGCCGCAGCCTCACCGCATTACCGGGCCGTTCAGCATGCTTCAGGCTATGGTAGGAACGATGCTCTCTGCCCATGATGAACGTTATATCGAGACGGATAAATTCGTACGCACTGTCAAAATTCCCACGCTGGGCATTTCCACCACCCAGTTTCATATCTCACCGGAACAGAGTGAGGCGATCTATACTGCGGGGCTGACGGCAGGAGAGGATTTTTTCAAAAATTGGCGGCCGCCGCTTAGTACCCTTCCATATATTCACCCGGCATAAGCGCCGGATCTGAATTATAACCAAAAAAGGCATCCCGCATGTCGTAACGACAATGCGGAGATGCCTTTTGTTGCTTGAATCTTAGCGGATAGCCGGGAGTTCAATGATATTTGGGAAGCTGGTCGTCGTTCTTACCTTTGCTGCCTTCAATCACCTGGAATGGATAGGTTTTACGCTTGCCGGGTGAGGCGGCCTGGGTTTTGCGGATACCCGCAACCTTGGACATCGTCTTGGCCGAAGGCTTGACTTTGGTACGCGGCCGTCCGGGACCGCCGTTTGTTCTGCCGGGAACGATCTTGTACGCATAATACAGCAGCGCCAGCAGAACTAGCGGAAGAATAAAGATAGATAGGGCAGCAAGGCCGCGTATCATAAATTCCGTTACCAGCCCCCATGCTGCGAGAGCTATTGAAATCCAAAAAATCAAAGCATGTCTGATCATGGGCTAATCATCCTTTCGCAGGATCCAAAATGCCGCCTGACACACTTGCCTCCGAATATCCTCTTGCTTCAATTGCGGCATCCAGCTCCCGCATCCGGTTGAACGAGGCGATGGACACCTCAACCATATCGTCTTTAGGTTCTTTGGTCGTCAGCAGCTGCAGCCACAGACCCGGATACCCCAGATACTTGAGCCCGGGAATATCTCTCACGGCATTGGTGCCCTTCAGCACCTCAAAGGAGATCCCGATGACTACCGGCAGGAGAATAATCCGCTGCAGTACCCGTTCCATAAGATTATCCCATGGGACAACAGAGTAGATAATCACACCGAGGATAATGGTCAGCATCATGAAGCTGCTTCCGCAGCGGTAATGCAGACGGCTGTATTTCTGTACATTCTTAACAGTCAGTTCTTCGCCGGCTTCAAAAGCACTGATTACCTTATGCTCGGCACCGTGATACTGGAACAGCCGTTTGATCACCGGAGTCTGTGAAATCGCAAACAGATAAACGAGCAGGAGAACCAGCTTAATGCCGCCTTCAACAAGGTTGTGCAGAATATAGTTATCGAATGCATTCTTGAATAAAAAATCTTCTACGAATACCGGCACCAGTGTGAAAATAACCTTGCCGAAAAGGAAAGAAAGAATACCCATGACAGCTACGCCGAAAATCATACCGAGGCTCCAGCCTTCATCTTTCTTCTTGTCTTTATCTTTCTCTTTCTGCTTGGCAAGCTCTTCAGGCTCTGTCTCATCCTCGGCATAGGATTCCGCCGAATAATTCAGGTGCTTCGAGCCTTTGGCGCTGGAATCTATAATACTGACAATGCCGCGAAGCAGCGGAATCTTGCGCAGTTTAAGGACCCAGCTCTTATCGCTCTTCGGCACCTCCAAAAATGTGATTTCCTGATTCTTCCTTCTTACGGCTGTTACGTTGATATGCTTGCCGCCGAACATGACGCCTTCAATGACGGCTTGGCCGCCGTAACTGGGAGTTTCCTGGGACAACCAATTCACCTTCCCGTATTTTAATGTGATTTATATAATACATTGTAACTAATTTTTAAGCACATTACTAGTTGGATTGCCGTTTGCTGTACATACTAGTCTATAGAGAGCGGAGTGGAAACCGGATTAACCCTATATTGAAAGTGAGGCTGCTCTATGAGTTCTTCCAACAAGCAAAAGTCAGTCCATACGAATCCGTTTTATTTTGCCATTGAACTGGGATTTTTCGCCGGCATCATCTGGGGAGGAGCCCGCTGGCTGATGTATGTCCTGCATTTCACCAAGGTGATTCCGGGATTTTTGGCGGAGCCCTTCTTTAAACATGAATTTTTGGTGTCGCCCGCCGGGCATCTGCTCGGATATTTATCCTTTATCGTCTTCTCGGTGATCGTTTCCCTGGTCTACGTGCTTATCTTCCGCAAGCTGAAGGGGCCTTGGCCGGGGATGATTTACGGTGTGCTCTGGTGGTCGGCCCTGTTCCTTGCCGGCTCCTGGCAGTTCCTGATGCAGCCGCCTTTCAGACTGCCCTGGAACTCTGTAATCAGTGAATTTTGCCTCTTTTTGCTCTGGGGATTATTCATCGGATATACGGCGGCGATTGAGTATACCGATGAGCGGAAACGGGAGCAGCAGACAAAGCTGGCTTAAGCGTCCGAAAAAACTTCTCAGGTGGCATGCCACTATGTTAAAATACAATGTGGCTATTTCGAGAGGAGAATGAAAATGAGCAACAAGCGCGTCTCCAAGCTGCGTAAGGTTTTGCAGGAACAGGGACTGGATGCGATGTTAATTACCAGCGGCTATAACCGCCGCTATTTGAGCGGATTCACCGGCTCCTCCGGTTATGTGCTGGTTACCGGTGATGACAGTTATCTGCTGACTGACTTCAGGTATATGACACAGGCCTCGGAACAGGTAAACGGCCTGAAGGTTGTTCAGCATGCTTCGAAATTCATTGACACCGTACGCGAGCTGCTGCCGCAGGGCGGACAAGTCCGGGTTGGATTCGAGCAGGATGATGTAAGCTTCAGCGCGTACACTGCCTATGCGGCGGCTCTGCAGCCGGCTGTTATGGTGCCGGTATCCAAAGCCGTGGAGAATCTGCGCATGTTCAAGGACGAAGAAGAGCTGGCTGTCATGCAGCGGGCGGCCGATCTGGCCGACGCCACGTTCAGTCATATCCTGAATGTGATCAAACCAGGCATGACTGAACGTGATGTCGATCTGGAAATGGAATTCTACATGCGTACCCATGGTGCAACCTCGTCTTCATTCGATACGATCGTTGCTTCCGGCGAACGCTCGGCCATGCCGCATGGCGTAGCCAGCAGCAAGATCATCCAGAACAATGAATTCGTAACCTTCGATTTCGGCGCTCTGCTGGACGGATACTGCTCCGATGTAACACGTACGATTGCTCTGGGATCGCCAGATCCCAAGCTGAAGGAAATCTATGATATTGTGCTTGAAGCGCAGCTGCATACGCTGGCACATATCAAGCCGGGCATGACCGGCCGCGAATGCGATGCCCTGGCCCGTGATATTATCACCCGTTACGGATACGGGGAGTATTTCGGCCACAGCACAGGCCATGGCCTGGGCATGGAGGTTCATGAATCTCCGCGTCTGTCCAAGCTTGCCGATGAAATTATGGAGCCGGGCATGGTTGTTACCGTTGAACCGGGAATTTATCTCTCCGGCCTCGGCGGCGTGCGGATTGAAGATGATATTGTCATTACCGAAAGCGGCATCGCGCTGCTGACACATTCGTCTAAGGAATACACGGTACTGTAAGACAAACTTATTCAGTTAATTCATCGATTCCAGGAGGGATTTTTAGTGATTTCAGTTAATGATTTCAAGACAGGCTTGACCGTAGAAGTAGAAGGGGATATCTTCACCGTCATTGATTTCCAGCACGTGAAGCCGGGTAAAGGCGCGGCATTCGTCCGCTCCAAGCTGAAGAACCTGCGTAACGGCAATACCGTTGAGCGCACATTCCGTGCAGGCGAAACAATCGGCCGCGCGATCATCGAGAACCGTGGTGTACAGTACCTGTATGCCAGCGGTTCCGAGCATGTATTCATGGACAACGAAACATATGACCAGTTCGAGTTGACTGAGAAGCAGCTGGAGTGGGAGCTTAACTTCCTGAGAGAGAATATGACGGTAAATATCGTCAGCTACCAGGGTGAAATCCTCGGGATCAACCTGCCTACAAGTGTTGAACTGAAGGTTACTGAAACAGAACCGGGCGTTAAAGGCAACACGGCTCAAGGTGCAACTAAAGCGGCTGTTCTGGAAACCGGACATACTGTACAGGTTCCATTGTTCATTAATGAAGGCGATGTTCTCCTGATCGATACCCGTGAAGGTAAATACATCTCCCGCGCGTAGTAGCTTACGTAGCTCCGGATTCAACGTTATTCAAGACGGCCTCCCCGCAGTATGCGGCGGAGGTTTTTTGTACAGCTTCAGCTGAATATAATTTGCCGTGCCAGGCATAGAGGAATGGCCATGTTCGGAAAATTGGGCGCTTTTTTTGTGAAACCATTAACGCATGTTATGATTTTCGTATTATACTGTGTTAAAGCGAAAACCAAATAAAAGCTACTACTTACAGCGAAATAGGGAGTGAATGGGACTTTGTCACTTTATGTCATGAAATTCGGAGGCAGCTCCGTCGGCGATATTGAACGTATGAAGCGTGTCGCCAAGCGCATCGCAGATAAGCAGGATGAGGGACATCGCTGCGTTGTGGTTGTGTCCGCTATGGGGGATACAACAGATGAACTGATCGATCAGGCTAAACAGCTGAACGGGCAGCCTCCCGCACGGGAAATGGATATGCTGATGACTACGGGGGAACAGATCTCTGTAGCGCTTCTGTCCATCGCTCTTCATGGAATCGGGCGGAATGCTGTATCCTATACAGGCTGGCAGGCCGGGTTCCGAACCGATGAGACCCATGGCCGTGCGCGGATTAGTGAAATCGTTCCACGCCGTGTTCTGGAGTCGCTGGAGCGTGAGCAGATTGTTATCGTTGCCGGGTTCCAGGGGATGACACTGGACGGTGAGATTACCACGCTGGGCCGCGGAGGTTCGGATACAACGGCGGTTGCGCTGGCTGCTGCGATCAAAGCGGATGTCTGCGAAATCTATACCGATGTAGACGGCATCTATTCCACAGACCCGCGGATTGTGAAGACTGCGCGGAAGCTGAAGGAAATCTCGTATGACGAGATGCTGGAGCTGGCTAATCTCGGTGCAGCCGTGCTGCATCCGCGTGCAGTGGAATATGCCAAACGATATCAAGTGAAGCTGGTCGTCAGATCGAGCTTTAACCATAATGAAGGAACTGTTGTGAAGGAGGAAGCAAGTATGGAGCAGGGTGTAGTAGTTAGCGGCATCGCGTATGACAAGAATGTGGCCCGGATCAGTATTCTGGGAGTTCCGGATGTTCCGGGTGTACTCGCCCAGGTCTTCGGCAAGCTGGCTGAAGAGGGTGTGGACGTCGATATCATCGTACAGAGCGGCGTTCAGAATCAGACCGCAGACTTCTCCTTTACAGTAGCCCTTAGCGATCTGGAGAAGGCTAAGCAGGTCATTGAAGGATTGCACAGTGTGCTGCCGTACCGTGAAGTGACTTCCGAGGATAGTCTGGTCAAGGTGTCCATTGTCGGCGCCGGCATGGTCAGCCATCCGGGGGTCGCGGCCCAAATGTTCGAGGTGATCTCGAACGAAGGTGTGAGCATCAAGATGGTCAGCACCTCGGAGATTAAGGTTTCCTGTGTCATTGAATCCGGCAATCTGCAGCAGATTATTCAGGCGCTGCATACGGCTTATAATCTCGACACCGCAGAGCAGGCCTTCGTCGGAGGCCCGCAGGACCGCCGCTAAGCTTCTGGTCTATAATTCTGCAGCATGACAATATCAGGGATGTTTCTTTGGCCGGAAGGCTGGAGGGCATCCCTGTTTGGCGTCTGGTGGCAGGTGAGCCCTGAATTGATTTGGGGCTTGAGCGAAAAACCGACTACAATGCGCCAACGATAGGGTAGATGGGCTAAATGTATGAGAAAAACCGAATACAATGCGCCAACGATAGGGTAGATGGGCTCAATGTATGCGAAAAACCGAATACAATGCGCCATCGATAGGGTAGATGAGCCGAATGTATGCGAAAAACCGAATACATTGTGCCATCGATAGGGTAGATGAGCCAAATGTATGCGAAAAACCGAATACATTGTGCCATCGATAGGGTAGACGAGCCAAATGTATGCGAAAAACCTAATACATTGTGCCAACGATAGGGTAGATGAGCCGAATGTATGCGAAAAACCGAATACATTATGCCATCGATAGGGTAGATGGGCTCAATGTATGCGAAAAACCGAATACAATGCGCCATCGATAGGGTAGACGAGCCAAATGTATGCGAAAGAACGAATACATTATGCCAATGATAAGGTAGATGAGCCGAATGTATGCGAAAAACCGAATACATTGTGGCATCGATAGGGTAGATGGGCTCAATGTATGCGAAAAACCGAATACATTGTGCCATCGATAGGGTAGACGAGCCAAATGTATGCGAAAAACCGAATACACTGTGCCATCGTCAATGTAAAGCGAATAATGTATAACACAAAGACACAAAGACAACATCCTATTAGTAACTAACCATCATTAGTCAAAAAGAGTGCTGTTCCCCGCGCGAGCGGAGAGCAGCACTTTTTTTGCATAGTAAATGTGGCTAGCAACGGTATAGGCGATATGCTTAATTGTAATTGTACTTTGTACAACTAAATCGTCTGATTTACTAGCGATTATCCATATAGTTGTATTTCGTACAATTAAACTGACTTTGTACCTTGATTCCCGCCCATTTAGGCGAATTTAGTTGTACGGAATACAGTTATAAGATGTCCGCATCCCTTTTCGCTGGTTTTAATTGCACATTATACAACTATCCTCGTTTAACTCAATCGTCTGAACCGGCCCATAATCTCCACCGTCTCCAGCACGTTGACGAAGGATTTCGGATCTGTCTCAAGAATCGTCTTGCGCAGGTCAGCCAGCTCGTAGCGGGTAGTTACCGTCATCAGCATCGTATTGCCTTCATGACTGTACCCGCCCTCCGCATTTACGACGGTGACGCCGTGCGGCAGACAGGTCAGGCGGTTCAGCATTTTCTCGCGCTCCTTCGTGACAATGAAGCAGGTCAGCTTGACGTGGCGGATGTGGATCATGTCAACTACACGGCTTTTGACGAAAATACAGAGCATCGCGTACAGCGCCGAATCCCAGCTTTTGAAGAAGCCCAGGCTTAGGATGACCAGACCGTCCATCACGAACAGCACGGTTCCCATAGGAATGTCCCGCTTGCGGGTAATAATGGAGCCCAGAATATCGAATCCGCCGGAAGATCCCCCCGCACGCAGCGAGAAGCCGACACCGCCGGCAATGATCACACCGCCGAAGATACTGGCCAGAATCGGGTCCTTGGTAAGCTTCACCACAGGGATGATATTCAGGAACCAGGTAGTGGAGATAACCGACAGCATGCTATAGCAGATGTATTTCTTCCCCACGGCTACGAAACCCCAGATCAGGATCGGCAGGTTGATGGCGAAATAATACAGCGAGATATACTTAGGATTCGTTAGGTAGCCAATAATGGATGCCGTCCCGGCCACGCCGCCGCTGAGCAGCTGATGCGGAATCAGGAACAGCCGGAGCCCGCCCGCTACCAGAAAGGCTGAAAAAATGATAATGGCTACTTCTTTTACCTGTCTGGCTACTGTTCCCGATACGAGCGGTACTACGAAATTACGAACTTGCATGACTGTGATCCCCTCTTTTTCCGATGTCTTTATCTACATTTCTGCGGCGCTCGGACCCACTCCAGAAGCAGTTAGGAAGGCTTAGTTTCTCCAGCTGCCTGCCCTTCTATTTTCCAAAGCTCCATTTTTTTGCACGCGCAAAATTAATTTTATCATACCGATGATATTTTTTTATAGAGGAGAGCACTATGATTTCTTTCACACCTGCTTAAATCTCTGCTAGCTTCCTGCATTTCTTCTTGTCTAAAGTGGACAGCTTCTGCATATCCATGGATAACAGCTTGTTTATTGCGCAGCGGATTCTTTGGTATCCATAGATTTGTACAAGGGAGTTGAACAGTTTGGACAAGTATGTGAGCTGGATGGCGGGACTTCGGCTGCTGTCAGGCAGTGTAGAGATTGCTGCTGCACTGATTATGCTGAGGCTGAACCAGGTGGATAAGGCGCTTGCGGTTAATTCCGGGCTGGCGCTGGTCGGGCCGACAATCCTGATTCTGACCACAGCGGTCGGCCTGACGGGGATGGCCCAGCAGCTGTCGTGGGGCAAGCTCGGCTGGATCGGCTGCGGCGTGGCCTTTCTCTTAATCGGCATTCTGAAGAAATGATAGATGATAGTCATAAAGTACAAGTACAAGCATAAATATGGAATAAAGCTATTAAGTAGAGGACAACTTGGGGGTACTTTGTATGGCAAATGATTGGCTTCTATTGTTTCCCGAAAAAGTAAGAGCGCTGCTCGGCGGCCTCCCCGCTGCGCTCCTGGACAAGGTGGAGGAAGTGCGCGTCCGTGAAGGACGGCCGCTCGAGATTAATTACTCCGGCAAATATCATTTTGTCGGCGTGGACGGCAGTCTGACACAGCTTCCCGTTGAAGCCTACAAGCCGGACCGGGAGGATACGCACCGGCTGCTGGACCTGATCAGCAATCATTCGCTGTATACGATGGAAGAGGAGCTGCGCAAGGGCTTCATCACGATTCCCGGCGGGCACCGCATCGGCTTATCCGGCCGGACAGTCTTAAGCGGCGGGGGGGTTGAGCATCTCCGCGATATTACCGGCTTCAATGTGCGGATTGCCCGCGAAGTGCACGGGCTGGCAGACGGCGTGCTGCCTTATCTGCTGGACCGGGGACGGCAGCGGATTATGCATACGCTGATCCTCTCGCCGCCGCAGCATGGCAAGACCACGCTGCTGCGCGACCTCGCCAGGCAGATCTCGGCCGGAGGGCAGGGCGGACGCGAGGGCAGCCGCCCCGGTCTCAAGGTCGGCATCGTCGATGAACGCTCGGAGATTGCCGGCAGCCGCCGCGGAATCCCCGCCTTCGATGTCGGCCCGCGCACGGACATTCTGGACGGCTGTCCCAAAGCGGAAGGCATGATGATGATGATCCGCTCGCTGTCGCCCGACGTGCTGATCGCCGATGAGATCGGCCGCCTGGAGGATGCGGATGCAGTAACCGAGGCGCTGCACGCCGGCATCTCGGTAGTCGCTTCCGCGCATGGCAAGGAAGTGTCCGAGCTGGCCCGCCGGCCCGGCCTTGGCGGTCTGCTGGAGCACCGGATGTTCGAGCGGTATGTAATCCTGCACCGTTCGGAGTCAGGCCTGTCCTTCCGCATCCTGGACGCCCAGAAGCGCGGGCTGCTGCTGATCTCTCCGGAAGAGCGGATAGGCGGTGACCGGCATGCTTAAGCTGCTCGGGGCAGTGCTCATCGTGCTTGCGGGCACGCTGGCCGGCTTCAAGCGGGCTGCCCAGTATGCTGACAGGCCCCGGCATATCAGAGGCCTGATCGCAGCGCTGCAGCGGCTGGAGACTGAGATCCAATACGGCTATACCCCGCTGCCGGAGGCGCTGCGCCGGATCGGGATGCAGAGCAAGGAACCGCTGAGAGCATTCTTCCTCACCGCAGCGGAAGAGATGAGCCCGCCGCATAACTGCAGCGCCGAGGAAGCCGTGCAGCGGTCCATGGAGATTCACTGGAGCAGCGCTTCCCTGAAAGGAACAGAGAAGGAAATTTTCCGGCAGCTCAGCTGCACACTCGGAACCAGTGACAGATCGAATCAGAGCACGCATATTGCACTGGCTTTACAGCAATTGAAGCAGGAAGAGACAGCGGCCAGAGAAGATCAGGGCAAATATGAAAAAGTGAGCAAAAGCCTGGGTCTGCTGCTTGGAGCATTGATCGTCATTTTGATCTTTTAGCGAGGTGCCAGGAATGAATATTGAAGTCAACGCGATCTTTCAGATTGCCGGCATCGGCATCATTATCGCCATGATCCACACGGTGCTTAAGCAGATGGGCAAAGAGGACATAGCTCACTGGGTAACAATTGTTGGTTTTATCATCGTGCTGTTCATGGTCATCCGCATGCTGGACGGACTGCTTCAGGAAATCAAAACGATCTTTCTTTTTCAATAGGCTGGGGGTATGGAAATCATTCAAGTAGTGGGAATAGGAATTCTGTCGACCGTCCTCATCCTTGTCCTGAAGGAACAAAAGCCGATGTTCGCTTTTCTGCTGACTACTGCGGCAGGCATACTGATTTTTCTGTTCCTGATCGGCAAGATCGGAACGATTCTCGGCACGCTGGAGCGGGTGGCAGAATCCTCCGGGATGGAAATGATCTACATCAAAACCGTGTTTAAAATCATCGGCATTTCGTATATCGCGGAGTTCGGGGCACAGATCGTGCGGGATGCCGGACAGGAATCGATCGCTTCCAAAATCGAGCTGGCCGGCAAGGTGCTGATCATGGTGCTGGCCGTACCGATTATAAGCATCATTATAGAAACGGTGATGAAGCTGCTGCCTGCCTGAGATTCAGACGGAGTAGCGGTAGGCCACAGGAAAGCGGGGTGAGGGTGTGCAGGAGCGCAGTATTTTTCGTCCGCCAAAAGGGTGCAGGCTGCTCGTTCTGCTCCCCTGTCTGCTGCTTCTGCTGTGTGCAGGAACCGCTTATGCAGCTCCGGCTTCTCAAGCGCAGACACAGACACAGACACAGACACAGACACAGACACAGACACAGACACAGACGCAAGCGCAAACTGGAGGCAGCGGAGGGTCCTCCTCCCCTGTAGACCAGTGGGTGAAGGGGCAGGTCGAGAGCCTTCCGACAGACGGGGTGGAGACGTACTGGGATCAGCTGATGAAGGACTACGGGGGCTTCTTCCCGGAAGGGAAAACACCCTCGCTGATGGATATGCTGCTGCCCGGAGAAGACGGATTAAGCTTCAAAAGCGTATTGTCCGGCCTGACCCGCTTCATGTGGCATGAGGTGCTCTACAACGGCAAGCTGCTGGTTACGATTGTGATGATCAGCGTGCTGAGTATGATTCTGGAGACGCTGCAGACCGCTTTTGAACGGAAATCCGTCAGTAAAATCGCTTATATGCTCTGTTACATGGTGGTACTGGTCATTGCCGTGAACAGCTTCAACATCTCCATCGGCTACGCCAAGGATGCCATTGACCGGATGATCGACTTCATGATGGCGATGATTCCGCTGCTGTTCGCACTGCTGGCTTCGATGGGCAATATCGTAACGGTGTCGGTGACCCATCCGCTGATCGTGTTCATGATCCATACAGTGGGTACGATGATTCACACCATAGTGTTCCCGCTGCTGTTCTTCTCGGCGGTGCTGCATCTGGTGAGTGCGATGTCGGAGAAATATAAGCTGACCCAGCTGGCCAACCTGCTGCGCAATATCGGGGCCGGATTGCTCGGAGTACTGCTTACCGTCTTTCTCGGGGTAATCTCGGTCAGAGGAATCACCAGCTCGGTCACTGATGGTGTAACCATCCGCGCCGCCAAATATATCACAGGCAATTTCGTGCCGGTTATCGGCAAAATGTTCGCAGATGCCACAGATACCGTGATTTCTGCATCACTGCTGGTGAAGAACGCCATCGGGCTCTCGGGGGTCATTATCATCCTCTTCCTCTGTGCTTTCCCGGCAATCAAAATTCTGGTGCTGGCCCTGATCTACAACGTAGCCGCCGCCGTTATGCAGCCGCTGGGTGAAACGCCGATTGTGACCTGCCTGCAGACGATCGGCAAAAGCATGATCTACGTGTTCGCCGCGCTGGCTGCCGTATCGCTGATGTTCTTCCTGGCCGTCACCATCATGCTGACCGCCGGCAATGTCACCGTAATGATGCGGTGAGGCGGATATCATCCAGGTCCGGTTGTATGAGATATGAGGCAGGTTGTGTAAACAAACTTTCAGGAGGTGCGCCATGAGCTGGCTCAGCGGATGGCTCCATGAACTGATTCTGGTGGTGCTGATGGCCGCGTTTGTCGAGATGCTGCTGCCCAGCAAATCCATGGAACGCTATGCCAGGCTGGTGCTCAGTCTGCTGGTTCTGCTGACGATGCTTAGTCCGATCGTCTCCATGCTCAAGGGGGACGCCAGCAAGGAGCTTAGTCTGGCCATGGAGCAGCAGGAGCGGAGCGGCGGGCTGCTCTCAGGTACTGGGGACGGCGCGGACTCGCTGGAGAAGATTCTGGCGGACGGGCGGATGCTGGCAGAGGGGGCGCGTGATCAGAGCCTGAAGCTTGCCGCCGAAGAAATAGCAGGGCAGATGCGCGATCAGATTGCCGGCAGCACCGGCATCCGTGGTGTGAATGTTACGGTGACGCTGGGCATGGGGCCGAATCCGAGTGCGCCTCTGGGCGAAGAGGTGCCGGTGATCTCTTCGGTCACAGTAGATATGCCGGTGGCGGGAGCGGTTGCTGCAAGCGGCATACCGGGTTCAGCAGAGGGCTCACAGCCTGCTGCAAGCCCGGCACCCGAACCGATACGGATTACCCCTGTAGAACCGGTCCAGGTCAGCCTGGACAAGGACGGGGCAGCAAGTGAAGGCTCTGGAGCCGCAACGGGTGCTTCGCAGCCTTCAGCCGCAGGAAACGGGACGCAGGAGGAACAGGCGGCAGCGGTTATAGAGGCCGAATCGGTCAAAAGGCTGCTCGAGCAGAACTGGAACCTGGACCCGGATTCGATACATGTGCTGAGCGGCGGCACCAGCGCCGTGAAATCATAAGACAGAGACCAGGGAACACAAGGCAGAATGCCATATACAGAAGGAGGGAAATTAATGGCCAATTGGCTGAAAAAGCTGGAGCAGTGGGCCGGCGGCGGAAGCGGCAATCCGAAGAGGAGTCATACTTTCCGCTGGCTGATCATTATTGGCTTGCTGGGCGTTGCTATCATGCTGTTCAACTCCTTCGTGAATGTGAAGAAGCTGGACAGCGAGAATACGGGACGTGAACCGCCCGTAAGCGAGACCTCTCAGGCGGTCCTGCAGCAGGAGGCGGTGCAACCCAATTCTTTTGACAGCATCGAGCTGGCGATGGAGAACCGGACGAAGGAGATTCTGGAGAAAATCGTCGGGGTCGGCACAGTTGACATTATGGTCACCGTGGATTCCACAGAGGAAATAGTCGTGCAGCGCAATATGAATGATTCGCAGGCGCAGAGTGAGGAAACCGATGCCAGCGGCGGGAAACGCCATACTACACAATACACCAGGGACGGCGAAATCGTAACCTACAGCCAGTCCGGCGACGAAACCCCGATTATCACCAAACGGATCAAACCCCAGGTGCGCGGTGTGCTGGTTGTCGCCAAAGGGGCAGAGAATAAAGTGGTGCGTAACCTGATCGAGCAGGCTGTCGAGAAAGGGCTGAACGTGCCGAGCTACCGGATCTCCGTCGTTCCGCGCAAGCAGGAATAGGCGTTCAGCTTACTATCCAGACATACGCAAGCAAATTCGTAGAGGCATATTCAATAAAACTTTTAGGAGGAATCACAAATGAAGGGCAAAAGACAAACGATTTGGCTGGTTTCGATGCTCAGTTTAATGGTGGTGCTCTCGGCTTATTACCTGTTCACGGAAGACACAGGAGCTTCCATTCCCAAAGAAACCGCGGGCAGCATTCAGGTGGACACCGTGAAGGACGGGACGGGCGGCGGGACCGCTACTACGCTTGACAGCGGGCTCGTGATCAACGAAGTAACAACTGATGATTCCGTTACTGCCGATGCGGGAGCCCAGACAGATGACAGCAAAACTGCTGCTGTAACTGAGGATGCCGGCAAAGATGCTGCAGACAAGACCGCAGCCGCTGCCGTGACGGATGACAGCACATCCGCAGCAGTAACAGATGACAGCAGCGCAGCAGCTAACAGCTCCAAAGCTGACAAGGATACGGCCGCAGCAGATACAGCGGACAAGACAGAGAAACCGGCTGCAAGTGCCGACAAATCAGCAGCAGCTTCCACAGAGAAGACTCCGGCCAAGGATGATGCGGCTATTTTGGATGAAGTAGCTTCCCAGAGCGTATCGGCCAGCAGCATGTTCACGAATTACCTGTATGAACGCGAGCAGCAGAATCTTAAGGACCACAATGATCTGCTGGCCCTGATTAATGACATGGATAAGACACCTGCGGAGAACGCGGTTGCCCAGGAACAACTCAGCAAGCTGGAGGAAAAAGAATCCAAAATCACCGGAATTGAAGAGCAGCTTCAGCAGAAATACGGTGAAGCTATTGTGAAAGAGGAAGCCGGAGATGCGTACACAATCGTAGTGCTCAGCGATAAGCTGGATGTGAAGCAGGCCGTGGGCATCGTTGACCTTGTAATGAAAGAACTGAGTGTGTCCCAGGACAAGATTAAAGTCCAATACGTATCGGAACAGTAAGCCCTCCTGAATTAAATGAAAGAAAATAGAATAAAATGCCGAAAGAGCCCGGGCACGTCCCGGGCTCTTTCCATTTCTAGCGTTTGTGATATAATACATAAAGTTATCTTGAAATATAAGAAGAATACGCAGGCAGCGGTTATCCTGAAAGCGATTCTAAAGAACCGCAAGCAGACCGAATCACAGGTTTCCCGGGAAGAACGGAATATCGTACCCTGTTTATCTGCGTCCAAAATGGCTTCGAGAGAAAGCTGAAGGAGTGAACTACCCAATGTTCAAGTTAAGCGAGATTAAGGAATTAATTAAATTGCTGGACCAGACCTCTTCCGTACATGAGCTGGAGATTGAAAGCGAAGGTATGAAGCTGGCTATCCGCAAACCGGATCGCCCTGAAGCTGATGGAACAGCAATCCAGGCGACTCCTTATGCCTACCCCTTTACGCCAGCACCGCAGCCGCAAAGTCCGCAGCATGTTGCTCCTCCGGTTGTCAGTGAAGTTCCTGCTGTAACGCAGCAGCAAGCATCCTCCGCTGAAGGCGCATTACATAAAATCGTCTCTCCGATGGTAGGGACCTTCTATAGTGCTGCTTCTCCGGAAACACCGTCCTTTGTAAGTGTGGGAGACCGGGTTCATGAGAAATCAACGGTCTGCATCATTGAAGCCATGAAGCTGATGAATGAGCTGGAAGCGGAAGTGAAAGGCGAAATCGTCTCCGTCCTGGCCGAGAACGGCCAGTTAGTGGAATACGGCCAGCCGCTGTTTCTGGTGAGAGCGGAATAATTGCCGCGAGAATCATGAGGAGCCTGCAAGCTTCGCTAAACTTTGGGAGGAAAAGCATGAACATTCAAAAAGTGTTGATTGCCAACCGCGGCGAAATCGCGGTCCGCATTATCAGGGCCTGCCGTGAACTGGGCATTTCCACCGTAGCAGTCTATTCGGAGCCGGACCGGGATTCACTGCATGTCCGTCTGGCTGATGAAGCGTACTGTATTGGTCCGATGCCCGCCAAGGACAGCTATCTGAATTTTACAAATATTATGAGCGTAGCTACGCTCACCGACTGTGATGCCATTCATCCCGGTTATGGCTTCCTGGCCGAGAATGCGGATTTCGCGGAGATTTGTGAATCCTGCAATATTACATTTATAGGCCCTTCTCCGGATGCGATCACACGGATGGGTGACAAGGCTGTAGCCAAAGAAACCATGAAGCTGGCCGGAGTTCCGATTATTCCGGGCTCTGACGGGCTTGTCGGCGACATAGAGGAAGCGGTTATGCTGGGCCGTGATATTGGTTATCCGATCATCGTCAAGGCCACAGCAGGCGGCGGAGGCAAAGGCATCCGCATTGCCGAGGACGAAGCATCACTGGTGAAGCAGATTACAGCTGCCCAGCAGGAAGCGCAGAAGGCTTTTGGCAACGCTGGTGTGTATCTTGAGAAATTCCTGACTGGCATGAAGCATGTGGAGATTCAGATTATCGCCGATAATCATGGCAATGTAGTCCATCTGGGTGAACGGGACTGCTCCGTGCAGCGCCGCCGCCAGAAGCTGATTGAAGAAGCGCCTTGCTCCGTGCTTACCCCGGAAGTCCGTGATGCAATGGGTCAAGCGGCTGTACGGGCTGCGCAGGCGGTTAATTACTCGGGAGCGGGTACGCTGGAATTCCTGCTGGGGCCGGACGGACAGTTCTACTTCATGGAGATGAACACGCGTATCCAGGTTGAGCATCCGGTAACTGAGATGGTCACGGGCGTAGATCTGATCAAGGAAATGATCTCTGTGGCGGAAGGCAACCCCTTGTCCTTCACCCAGGAGGATATTGTGATCAACGGCTGGTCAATCGAATGCCGTATTAACGCCGAGGACCCTGAACGTAATTTCATGCCGTCTCCGGGCAAAATCGGCTTCTATCTGCCGCCGGGCGGACTTGGAGTGCGGGTGGACAGCGCGGCTTATCCGGGCTACACCATTTCACCTTTTTATGACTCGATGATCGCCAAGCTGATCGTCTGGGCGCCGACGCGCTATGAAGCCATTGCCAAGATGAAACGGGCTTTATCCGAATTCGCTGTGGAAGGCATACATACAACCATACCTTTCCATCAGAGATTGCTGGAGCATCCGGTATTTTTGGACGGGAATTTCGATATCAAATTCCTGGAAGAGTATGAAATTTAGGACGACTTCTCATTGTTTGTCATAAAGTTCGTCAAATGATATAGTATGTTTAATAAGAGACGTGCTGCCTGCTTGAAATGCCCGAATAACTTTTTTACCGGAAAGGTGTGAAGTCCAAAATGAGTACATTGCCGACAGAATACGAACGTACGGAAATTGGTGAGATCCAGATTGCTCCTGAAGTGATCGAGGTTATCGCAGGTTTGGCAACCGTAGAGGTTAAAGGCGTGGCCGGAATGAGCGGCGGTTTCGCCGGAGGAATCGTGGAGCTTCTCGGACGCAAGAACTTGTCTAAGGGCGTTAAGGTTGAAGTTGGACAACGCGAAGCTGCAGTGGATGTATCCGTAATCATTGAATACGGCAACCGTCTTCCTGAAGTGGCTGCTGAAATTCAGCGCAACGTTAAGCGTTCCATCGAAACCATGACCGGTCTGACTGTGGTAGAAGTGAATGTGCATATCCATGATGTGCAGTTCAGAAACGCCACAAGTGTTGACAAAAGCGAAGATACAGACGCGGTTATCCGCGTGAAGTAAAGGCCTTTGTTCTTCCATAAACCCCCGACGTACGTCGAGGGTTTACCTTAATTTAAGGAGGTTATGTGACTCGTGGCCAAAATTCTGGACAGGCTTCTGCTGTTCCTTTACAGCTTAAGTATCGGAATACTATCTGTAATTGCCATCCTCCTCTTGAGCGGCGCCATTCCGGACACGTTTGAGATTCCTGACGGGCCGGGGGCCTATATCGCTGCGATTACAGCTGCGGTTATTCTTTTCCTGCTGAGCATCCGTTTCTTCTACATCTCCCTGCGCCGCGACCGTGCTTCCCTGCCGTCCGTGGATCAGCGTACAGAGTATGGGGACATCCAGATCTCCATGGAAACCATCGAGAACCTCAGCCTCAAGGCTGCAGGCAAAGTGAAGGGCATCCGTGATCTGAAGTCGCGCATCCGCGTCTCGCAGGCCGGACTTGAAATTATGATCCGGGCAGTTGTGGACGGCGAGCATTCCCTGCCTCTGCTTACTACGGAGGTGCAGCGCCAGGTGCATGATTTCGTGCAGGAAACAACCGGAATTCCGGTAGCGGATGTATCTGTATATATTGCTAACCTCACACAGTCACCAAGCTTCAAAAGTCGAGTGGAATAGAGGTGAGTTTCCCTTATGTCTTGGAGAGAAGTATGGGAAAGTCACGGGGGTAGAATTGCCGGAGTTACCTTCGGGGTCGTTCTCGGTCTGATTTATCTGATTAGCGGTTTTTGGGATATGCTGTTCTTTGCACTGGTAGTGTTCATCGGATATACGCTTGGCAAAAGAAAGGATACCGCACAGGCTCCCCTGTTTCAGTGGCAGGAGCTCGTGAGCCGGCTGTCCGGACGCTGGCGTCCCTTCAAATGAACCGCGATAGTCTTTCTCCCGGAAGCCTGGAACCCGTTACTTTGAGTTGCTGACCTGCGGAAGAACGGCTGCGCGGTTTTTTGGTAAGAAGATTTAAGAAATTCAAATACAAAGTATGCTAGTTAAAGACTGTAGGAGGAACAAATGAAAAGACGTTTAGCGAGAGAAATTATTGTCCAGAGCCTGTACCAGATGGAAATGAATGATGTGGAAGTTACTGAGGCTGTAGAAATGCTCATTGAGGAAGCTGCAGATGAGAACGAAACAGAACGCGTCATCACTGACGAGACCGAGCTGAAGGCTTATGTGATCGCCCATGTAAACGGAGTCTGGGAGCACAAAATGGCCATCGACGAAATGCTGGAGCATTACCTCAAAGGCTGGCAGATGAGCCGCCTGTCCCGTGTTGACCGTCAGATTCTGCGTCTGGCCACGTTCGAGATGATCTTTGCCAGTGATGTGCCGGCTAAGGTAGCTGTCAATGAGGCAATTGATCTGGCCAAGCATTTCGGCACCGATGATTCCGGTAAATTCGTGAACGGCGTACTCGGCAAGATGATTCAGGATGTAGATACGCTTAGAGCGGATCTGTAATCGTTAAATAGACAAAAGGGGAGAGACTTACATGACAGCAGCGATTATCAGCGGTAAACAGGTATCGGACGAAATTCGGATCAGCATTGCCCGGGAGGTTGCAGAGCTTACGGAACGTGGCGTTAAGCCCGGTCTTGCTGTCGTTCTGGTCGGTGAAGATCCGGCTTCTCAGGTCTATGTGCGTAATAAGGAGAAATCATGTATTGAGCTGGGCTTCCATTCCGAGGTTCACCGGCTAGATGCGGCAACCAGCCAGGAGGAGCTGCTCGCTCTGGTGGCTGATCTGAACGGCCGTGATGATATTGACGGCATTCTCGTGCAATTGCCGCTTCCGAAGCATATTGAAGAGAAGGCAGTCATTAATGCCATTTCCGTGGAGAAGGATGTTGACGGGTTCCATCCGGTCAATGTAGGGAACCTGGTGATCGGTGATGACAGTCTGCTCCCTTGTACCCCTGCGGGAGTCATCGAATTGATCAAACGGACAGGCACTGATATTTCCGGCAAGCATGCTGTGGTTATCGGCCGCAGCAATATTGTCGGCAAGCCGGTGTCCCTGCTGCTGCAGCGTGAGAATGCCACGGTTACCATGTGTCATTCACGCACCGCGAATATGGCTGAACTCAGCCGCCAGGCAGATATTCTGGTAGTTGCCATCGGCCGGGCTAACTTCATCGATGCTTCCTTCGTGAAGCCGGGTGCAGTTGTCATAGATGTCGGAATGAACCGCCTGGATACCGGCAAGCTTGCCGGTGATGTCGATTATGAGAGTGCCCGTGAAGTCGCCGGGTTTATTACGCCTGTGCCGGGCGGAGTAGGGCCGATGACGATCACGATGCTGATGAGCAACACGCTGATCGCGGCCAAACGCCGCCACGGCCTGAAGTAGGCTAAGCTTATGGCGGCAGAGCGGCAGGTCTACTCCATTAAGGAACTTAACAAGTATATCCGCATGAAGCTGGATTCGGATGCGGTGCTCTCCGATGTATGGATCCGCGGTGAAATATCGAATTTCACCCACCACGGAAGCGGGCATATGTATTTCACACTGAAGGATGAGAGCAGCCGGATCAAGGCGATCATGTTTGCTTCACATAACTCGCGGCTGCCTTTTGTACCGAAGGAAGGAACCAAGGTCATCGCCAGAGGCAACGTGACGGTCTATGAACGGGATGGGCAGTATCAATTCTACGCCACCCACATGCAGCCGGACGGAATCGGCAGCCTGTATCTGGCTTACGAACAGCTGAAGAGCAAGCTGGAGCAGGAGGGGCTGTTCGCAGCGGCGCGCAAGCGTCCGCTGCCGCGGTTCCCGCGCGTGATCGGTGTAGTTACCTCGCCGACAGGAGCGGCAGTGCGGGATATTATCATCACCCTGCAGCGCCGTTATCCGCAGGTGGCGGTGGTGCTCTATCCCGTGCTTGTACAGGGTAAAGGCGCCGGCCCTTCCATTGTGAAGGCCATCGAGAACCTGAACGCCATGGGCGAGGCCGATGTGCTGATTGTAGGGCGCGGCGGCGGCTCCCTGGAGGAGCTCTGGGCCTTCAATGAAGAGGCCGTCGCCCGGGCGATTGCGGCCTCCAGAATTCCGGTCATCTCGGCCGTCGGCCACGAGACCGACTTCACGATCGCCGACTTCGCCGCCGATCTCCGTGCGGCAACCCCTACGGCGGCAGCGGAGCTTGCCGTGCCGAGCGCAGCCGAGCTCGCCGGGCAGCTGCGCACCGCCCAGCAGCGGCTGCGCCAAGGGCTGCTGCGCCGCTCCCAGCGCAGCGGCGAGCGCCTCGCGGCGCTGCAGCGCTCGCTGGTGCTGGCCGGCCCGCGCCGGCAGCTGGCCCAGCACGCGCAGCGGCTGGACATGCTGCGCGCGGCCCTGGTCCGCGCAGCCGAGGCAAGGCACAGCCGCGCGCAGGGGCGCAGCGCGCTGCTGCATCAGAGCCTGCAGCGCTTCCATCCGCAAGGCAGCATCAGCGCTGCCCGCCGGCGCACGGATAGCCTTACCCGTGAGCTGACGGGGGCGATGCAGGCGCGCTTCCAGGATAAGCGCGCGCGCTATGTGGCTGAGCTGCGCCATCTGGATGCGCTCAGCCCGCTCAAGGTGATGTCACGGGGCTACAGCCTCGTGTACGACGAGAACGAAGAGCATTTAATCAAATCGCTGAAGGAAGTTGAAGTAGGCGATAAGGTGAACATAAAGCTTAATGACGGACAGCTAAACTGCCAGGTATGGGGAATGAAGGAGGATGTTGAAACGAATGGCAAAAGAAGCGGAACTGGATTTTGAGGGAGCCATGGAGCGCCTGGAGGGAATCGTACGCGAGCTTGAGCATGGCGACGTTCCCCTGGAGAAGGCGATTGATTTATTCCAGCAGGGAATGAAGCTGTCGCAGCTCTGCGGCAGCAAGCTGGAGCAGGTAGAGCGCAAGATCGAGATGATTACGGTAGAGGATGGCGAGCTGCGCAAGAAGCCATTCGGAGCCCGGCTGGAAGGCGATGGCGATGAGTCGTTCTGAGCTGGAACCGGGCAGCAGCGAAGCGGAAGCGCACGGACGCGAACCGCTTGAACAGTACATTGCAGAGGTGGGCCACTGGGTCGCTGATGCACTGACGGCAACCCTGCCTGCGCAGTGGACTGTGCCTCAGGTGCTCAGGGAGGCGATGGACTACTCGCTGCAGGCTGGAGGCAAACGCCTGCGCCCGCTGCTGGTCATCGCCGCCTGTGAGGCCCTGGGCGGCAGCCGTGAGGCTGCGTTGCCCGTAGCGGCAGCGATTGAAATGGTGCATACCTATTCATTGATTCATGATGATCTGCCGGCCATGGATAATGACGACTACCGGCGCGGCAAGCTCACGAACCACAAGGTCTTCGGGGAAGCTGCGGCGATCCTGGCCGGGGATGCACTGCTGACGCATGCATTCTATAGTGTGGTACAAGCTTCACGCAAATTTGGCGTTCCGGCGGAGCATGTGCTGTCCATCGTTGAGGATCTGGCCGAAATGGCCGGGCCGCGCGGAATGGTCGGCGGGCAGGTTGCCGATATGGAAGGCGAGCAGGGCTTAACCGATCTGCATCAGCTTCAGTATATCCATCTTCATAAGACAGGCGATCTGATGATCTTCTCGCTGCTGGCGGGAGGCAGAATCGCCGGTGCGGATGAGCGTCAGCTGGAGGCGCTGCGCCAGTTCGGTACGCAGATTGGCCTGGCTTTTCAGATTCAGGATGATATCCTTGATCTGGTCGGCGATGAGAGCAAGCTGGGCAAAAAAACCGGCAGTGATATCAAGCAGCAAAAGGTGACCTATCCCTACTTCATCGGCCTGGAAGCCTCGCGTGAAGAGGTGAAGCGGCTGACCGCTGAAGCGCACAGCGCGGTCCTTGAGGGCGGATTTCAGGATCATACCCGGCTGCTTGAAATTGCAGATTATTTGATGTCACGCGATCATTAGGTACATTTCGGAAACGGCTGTGTTTCGACAGCCGTTTCGTTTGTGTTATAATGGGGTTTATATTTTACAACATCTAGGAAAGCGGGGAATACTCGTGCTGCTTCCACAAATAAATGATCCTCAGCAACTTAAATCTTTGTCAGTCGAGGAGCTGGCAGCCCTTGCGGAAGAAATCCGCCGGTTTTTAATAGACAAACTTACAGTTACCGGAGGGCATCTCGGATCCAACCTGGGGGTAGTGGAGCTCACGCTGGCCCTGCATTACTGCTATGACAGTCCCCGGGACAAGATGATATATGACGTCGGTCATCAGGCGTATGTACACAAGATACTGACTGGCCGCCAAGACCGGTTTGATACACTGCGCAAGCAGGGCGGCTTATGCGGCTTTGTGAAGCGTTCGGAGAGCGAGCATGATGTCTGGGAAGCCGGACACAGCAGTACCTCTTTGTCTGCCGCAATGGGTATGGCTATGGCCCGGGATTTGAAGGGCGAGGACAATAGGGTCATCGCTGTGATCGGGGACGGTGCGCTTACCGGGGGGATGGCCTTTGAGGCGCTGAACCATATTGGACATGAACGCCGCAAGCTGATGGTTATCCTCAATGACAATGAGATGTCTATTGCACCGAATGTAGGAGCCATGCATAATTATTTGAGCAAAATCCGCTCGGACCGCCATTATCTGCGTGCGAAGGATGAAGTGGAAGGCCTGCTCAAGAAAATCCCGGCGATTGGCGGGCGGCTGGCCAAGACGGCGCAGAATGTGAAGGACGGCCTGAAGAACATGCTCGTTCCCGGTGTTCTGTTCGAAGAGCTCGGATTCACGTATCTGGGACCCGTGGATGGTCATGATCTGGAGAAAATGATTGACACCTTCCATCAGGCAGATAATGTGTCTGGTCCTGTGCTGGTACATGTGCTGACGACGAAGGGCAAAGGCTACAAGCCGGCCGAAACGGACTTCTATAAATCACATGCGATCTCACCCTACAAAATTGAATCCGGCCAGTCCCTTAAGGCTGTGAAGGCTGTCAGCCACCCGATGTATACCGAAGTATTCGGGGAGACGCTGATTGAACTGGGCCGTCAGGATTCAAGACTGATTGCGGTCACACCGGCAATGCCGGGCGGCTCGGGCCTGTTCCCGTTCGCCAAGGAATTCCCGGACCGGATGATCGATGTCGGTATCGCTGAGCAGCATGCGGCCACGCTGTGCGCCGCTCTGGCCATGGAGGGGATGAAGCCGGTCTATGCCGTCTACTCCACTTTTATGCAGCGTGCCTATGACCAGATTGTCCATGATATCTGCAGACATAACGCCAATGTAATGTTTGCCATCGACCGTGCCGGTTTTGTCGGAGCGGACGGGGAGACCCATCAAGGGGTATATGATATAGCGTTCATGCGGCACATCCCGAATATAGTGCTTATGATGCCTAAGGATGAGAATGAGCTGCGCCATATGATGAAGACGGCACTGGAATACAATGACGGACCAATCGCTTACCGTTATCCGCGGATTGAGGGCACCGGGGCGGCTGTAGATGCCGAACTGCGTTGTCTGCCTATCGGCTCCTGGGAGCGTCTGCGTCCGGGGGATGATTACGCAGTGCTGGCCTGCGGCCCGATGGTTCAGTTAGCCGAGGAGGCAGCTGAGCTGCTGAAGCGTGAAGGCATTCAGGTTAGCGTAGTGAACGCCCGATTCCTGAAGCCGCTGGATAATACCATGCTGCTTGAACTGGCTCATGCCGGAACCAGCATGGTTGTGCTTGAAGAAGCCAGCCAGGCTGGCAGTCTTGGCAGTGCTGTGCTCGAATTCTATGCGGAACATGAGATTTATGATGCACGTGTCCACTTGATGGGCGTGCCGGATATCTTCGTTGAGCATGGTTCGATCAAGGAGCAGCGCCAGGAAACCGGCCTCACCGTTGAAGCCTTGTGTACGCGGATCAAGGCGATGAAGGCGCTAAGCACTTATACTTACAAGTCGACTTCCAATTCCTGAGTACAGGGTGGAAGCCGGACCCAAGTGACCAGGAGATGAACATGGAACACCCTAAAGAACGTATAGATGTACTGTTAGTTGAGCAAGGCTTCTACGACAGCCGTGAGAAGGCCAAGGCAGCAATCATGGCGGGTCTTGTGCTGGCGAATGAAGAACGGATTGAGAAGCCGGGAATGAAGGTGCTGCGCAGCTCTGTCTTAAGAGTCAAAGGAGCTGTGCATCCCTACGTCAGCCGGGGCGGCCTGAAGCTGGAGAAGGCACTGCGGCAGTTCGGCATTGACCTGAACGGGAGGAATATGCTGGATATCGGCTCCTCTACAGGAGGCTTCACCGATTGTGCGCTCCAGAACGGGGCAGCACATGTGTATGCTATTGATGTCGGCCATAACCAGCTGGACTGGAGCCTGCGCAACGACGAGCGGGTAACCGTAATGGAGCAGACCAACTTCCGCTACATGACCCCGCCTGACCTGAAGGGGCCGGTACCTGATTTTGCCAGTATTGATGTGTCCTTTATTTCACTGAAGATTATTCTGCCGCCGCTGATGGCGCTCCTGAACCGCCCGGCCGATATCGCTGCGCTGATCAAGCCGCAGTTCGAGGCTGGACGGGAAAAGGTGGGCAAATCCGGTGTAGTCCGCGAATCCGCCGTTCACAAAGAGGTGCTTGTTAATGTGCTGTCTATGGCGGCCGGGCTGGGCTATAAGCTGGAAGGGCTGACCTTCTCTCCAATTACGGGAGGGGAAGGCAATATTGAATTCCTGGCTCACTGGAAGCTGCTGCCTGAAGCAGTAGATAACTCTCCGGATGAACAGCACGAACAGCAGCTTTTCCCGGCTGAAGCACAGCCGAATCCTTTCGCCGCGCTTGCCGAATCCGTAATCAAGGAAGCGAATGCAACCTTTAGCGCTACGAACAATGGAAACTCATCTAAACGATGAGTTTCTTTTGCTGCAAAAATAAAGAATTAAATCATCTGCCGTTTTCTGCCTGCAATATACATGCTTCAAGCGGTGTTATACGTTATAATTAATGAACTTGAGCAGGCAACGCTTCATCTGCAGTCAGCTTCAACCTTTTGCTGCCGGATCAGGCTCTGTTATTCCCCTCAAGCAGGATTTCGCCTGCCTTCACGCGAATAGATTCACCGAGGTGATGGGAGTGGCGAGCTCTGACAAGGCCGTTGTAGCACTCATTGGACTGGCAGCGGCAATCTTTATCGTTTACCGGATCTACATCTGGCTCCAAGGTTCCCCAAGATCGTTCATGAAGGACCGGGTGCCGATCAATACCATTATTCAGCCTCATCCGTCCATCGGATTATTAGAGGATGCCGGTTACGAGGTCATTGGCGGCAAGCTGAAGATTCCTTTGTCCTTTCAAGTGAACGGGGCACCGATGTACAGCAGGCTGTTCATTGATTATGTGGCCAGCAAAGATGAGGAGCATTTCTATCTGGTTATTCTGTCCCGGCCGCGCAAAGGGCTTGAGTTCACCGGCAGCGGACTTCGCGACACTTTGCTTCCTTATCTGCTAATTTATCCGGATTGCAGCGGTGTGCTGTACGTGGATACGGTGAATTCAGCAATTCATGTGATTAAGTTAGGCAAAGACGATGGTGAATCCAATTGAGATCAACTTATAAATACGGGAGGCAACAATGAAGGGACACAGGCACATCAAAATAAGAGAAATTATTACGCAGAGGGAGATCGAGACCCAGGATGATCTGGTGGAGGCTCTGCGTGAATCCGGATTTCAGGTTACCCAGGCTACAGTATCCCGTGATATCAAGGAACTGCTGCTGATTAAGGTGCCGATGGATGACGGGCGCTACAAATACTCCCTGCCGACTGACCAGCGCTATAATCCGACCCAGAAGCTCAAGCGGGTGCTGGTGGATAATTTTGTGCAGATCGATTTCTCCGCCAACCTTGTGGTTATGAAATGTCTTCCGGGAACAGCCAATTCTGTGGCTGCACTGATTGATAATATTGACTGGCCGCAAATTATGGGCACCATCTCGGGCGATGACACTATTCTGATTATCTGCCGCCAGCCTGAGGACAGCAAAGGCGTTATTGCACAAATTATGGGTTACATCTCGTAACTTCATCACACTTTTACACTTAAATAAGGGATCATCTTTTCGGAGGTGCTGTATTCGTGTTAGACACGTTATCAATCCGCAATCTGGCCGTCGTTGAGGCGGTGGATGTGCATTTTTATCCCGGCTTTCATGTTCTTACAGGGGAGACGGGGGCAGGGAAATCGATTATTATCGATGCGCTTGCACTCATTGCCGGGGGCCGCGGTTCTGCGGACTCTATCCGGTATGGGTGTGAAAAGGCAGAAATGGAAGCGCTTTTCAGCCTGCCGGGAACCCATCCGGTCTGGGATACGCTGGAACGGCTTGGCATTGGAGCAGAACGCGAAGAGCACCTGGTGATCCGCCGGGAGATTACCTCTCAAGGCAAAAGCACTTCACGGGTGAACGGACAGATGGTCAATCTCAGCATGCTGCGGGAAATCGGTGAACAGCTGGTGAATATCCACGGGCAGCATGAGCATCAGAACCTGCTGAAGGCTGAACGTCATCTGGGGCTGCTGGATACTTACGGCGAAGCTGTGATTGGCCCGCTCAAAGCTGACTACCAGGAGAAATATACGGCCTTCGCCAAAGTGGAAAAAGAACTCCGGGAACTTCAGGAATCCAGTCAAAAAGCGTATCAAATGCTTGATTTGTACCGTTTTCAGCTGGAGGAAATTTCTGCTGCAGGATTAAAACCGGGAGAAGATGAATTACTTGACGAAGAAAGGGTCAAACTATCCCACAGTGAGAAAATGATGGATTCAGTATCCGGCGCATACGAGCTGCTGTATGACAGGCAAGGGCTGGAATCCATCGGGAGTGTCATCTCCAAGCTGGAGGATGCGATCCGTTATGATGAGAAGGGCCTGAGAGCTGTGTTCGAGCAGCTGCAGTCGTCGTATTACCAGCTGGAGGATGCGGCTTTCCAGTTGCGTGACTACCGCGAAGAGATCGAGTTCAATCCGGCGAGGCTGGAGGAAATTGAGAACCGTCTGGATCTGATCACAGGGCTGCGGCGCAAATACGGGGATAGTGTAGAGCAGATTCTGGCGTATTATGAGCAGATTCACCGGGAGACCGATCTTCTGGAGAATAAGGACGAATACATTGAGAAATTGACGGCCAAACGCGATGGCCTGCTCGGCACTTTAATGAAAGCCGCCGGAGCGCTCAGCACGGCACGCCGCCAGTGTGCCACGGATCTCGCTTCCCAAGTGGAAGGTGAGCTGAAGGATCTGCAGATGGAGCGGACTTCGCTTCAGGTCAAAATGGATACGCTCGAAGACCCGCGCGGTATTGAGTATCAGGACCGGCGTTACCGTCTGACCCGGCAGGGGATCGACAGCGCAGAGTTCATGATCTCCCCGAACCCGGGCGAGCCGCTGCGGCCGCTGGGCAAAATCGCCTCCGGCGGTGAGCTGTCCCGCATCATGCTGGCGATGAAGAGCATTTTTGCCCGGCATGACGCCATTCCTGTCCTGATCTTCGATGAAGTGGATACCGGTGTCAGCGGGCGCGCGGCACAATCCATTGCGGATAAATTATACAAGCTGTCCTCCACCTGTCAGGTGTTCTCCATTACTCACTTGCCGCAGGTGGCCTGTATGGCGGATCATCAATATCTGATTGTCAAAAAAGTCGAAGACGGACGCACGATGACCGAAGTGGACTCCCTCTCGGCGGAAGGCCGGGTGCTGGAGCTGGCCCGTATGCTGGGTGGTGTGGAAATTACCGAAAAAACATTGCATCACGCACAGGAAATGCTCGGTTTGGCTGAGGCCAGCAAAGCTGCTGCTGGGTAAGCGGGACAATGATTGACAGTAATAAAAGCCTGGGGGCAAGGTTATCTTATAGGTACGCAATTGGCGACCACCTTTTTCGTCAAGCGAAAGAAGCAAAAGGGAGCGTGACAGCCATTGAAGCCGAACCTCAGGAAGTTAATGCCCGGCCTTTTATTTGCCTTCTTTCTCAGCTTATCAGGTATAACGGGACCTCAACAGAGCTTTGCAGCACCGCTGGAACATCAGCCGCATAAAGCGGTTCAGGGGAATGACAACGAGCTTAGAGTCATCCCGGGAGGTCAGACGATTGGCGTGAAAGTGAAGTCAGCAGGGGTTCTGGTTGTGGGCCATCATCTGATTGAAGTATCGGAGCAGTCCAAGATTTCACCCGGCGAGAACAGCGGACTGATGCCTGGTGATCTGATGACCTCCATTAATGGGGTCAAGCTGGACGAGGTATCGAAGGTAGCAAAGCTTGTGGAACGTGCCGGCAAAAGCAATGATTCCTTAAGTATTGTGTACAAACGCAGCGGCAAAGAGCACAAAGCTCAGCTAAAACCCGCGTATGACCGCAATGACAAGGTATGGAGACTGGGGCTCTACATTCGCGATTCCGCGGCAGGTGTGGGTACCCTGACTTTCTATGCTCCAAAACAAGGCGTATACGGTGCTCTGGGGCATGTCATTACCGACATGAACACCGGCACGCCGATTGTTGTCGGCAGCGGCCATATCGTGCAGTCCAGTGTAACCTCCATTTCCAAAAGCCAGGATGGCGATCCTGGGGAGAAACGGGCTCATTTTCTGAAGGAAAGCCAGGTTCTCGGTAATGTGGAGAGCAATACGGATTTCGGAATTTTCGGCAAAATGACCCGCAATCCGGAGCACAGCCTGTACCAGGAACCGATACCCGTTGCAATGAGCGCTGAAGTGAAGGAAGGCCCGGCACAGATTCTTACAGTAGTCGATGGTCAGCAGGTGGAGCGTTTCAATGTGGAGATCATTCATGTGGCCCGCCAGCAGACTCCGGCGACCAAAGGCATGGTCCTGCGCATCACCGATTCCCGTCTGATTGATAAGACCGGCGGGATTGTTCAGGGGATGAGCGGCAGCCCGATTGTCCAGAATGGCCGGCTGATCGGTGCAGTTACCCACGTATTCGTCAATGATCCCAAGTCGGGTTACGGCTGCTTCATCGAATGGATGCTTCGTGACTCCGGTGTGGTGCAACAAGAGAATTTGCTTCCCTACAATCTTAAGGCGGTTTAGCCTTAAGATTTTTTTGTCGAAGGCCAGCGAGAAACATCGAATCGTGAAACAAAATATTTAATTATAAATCAACGCCGAAAAAAAATAAAGAAAAATAATTTTCGACAGAAGGATATTCAATCTTCATGTCGAAAACTTAAGGGAGAGAAGATAATAAGGAGGAAGCAGCCAGTGCAGAATATTGAAGTGTTGTTGGCCGATGATAACAGGGAGTTCACTAACTTGCTTGCCGAGTACATTACCGAACAGGAAGATATGACCGTGACAGGCATTGCCTATAATGGTGAAGAAGTGCTTCAAATGCTGAGCGGAGCACGCAAAGTTCCCGATGTCCTTATTCTTGATATCATCATGCCGCATCTGGATGGCCTTGGCGTTCTGGAACGCCTGCGCGATATGGATCTGAACCCGCAGCCGAAGATCATCATGCTGACCGCTTTCGGCCAGGAGAACATCACCCAAAGAGCTGTTCAGCTAGGAGCATCTTATTATATTTTGAAGCCGTTCGATATGGAGGTTCTGGCGAACCGCGTGCGTCAGCTTGTGGGCGCCCAAGGCAGCATGAGCACTTCTGCCAGCATGTCCGGCTATTCGAGTTCCAGATCTTCCAGTAATGTGGTACCTTTGTCCAAAGGAAAGAATCTGGATGCCAATATTACATCGATCATTCATGAAATCGGCGTACCTGCGCATATTAAAGGTTATCAGTACCTGCGTGAAGCCATCACCATGGTCTACAACAATATCGAGATTCTGGGTGCCATCACCAAGACGCTCTACCCTGCCATTGCCGAGAAATTCAAGACAACGCCTTCACGCGTGGAGCGCGCCATCCGCCATGCGATCGAAGTCGCCTGGACCCGCGGCAACATCGACAGCATCAGCCATCTGTTCGGCTATACCATTAATATCTCCAAATCCAAGCCAACTAACTCGGAATTTATTGCCATGGTAGCCGACAAGCTGCGGATTGAGCATAAGGTGTCTTGAAGGGGTAAGGATCAGGATACGTGAAAGGGTTAACGGGGAACCGATGAGTCAATCAGTTTCTGCAGAGAATATGTACAAAACACTCCTTCATGGGTATGCAAATCCCTTGAGGGAGTTTTTTTGGAGCAATGATATAAAATAAAATGATGGATATGGAAAATAAAGGTGTAATTATATAGTATTCTTAAATTAAAGGAGACTATTATGAAAACATTAAGATTATTCATGTGTATAACAGTTCTTTCAATGGTATTTGGTGTAACAAGTACATTTGCTTCAAGAGAACATCCGGGCATTTATATTAATAATGATAAATTAGATATTTATGCTAATGTATCATCTCTGGGCACGACACTGGTCCCTATGCGGCCGATCTTTGAGAAATATGGAATGAGCATTGAATGGGATAATGTTACGAAAACAGTAACTGCAACGAAAGAGGGGACGGTCATTAAATTAACACATAATTCTCATGATGGAGTTATTAATGGAGAAAAGGTTGCTTTAACTCAGGTTCCGACCTTAGAACCGAGCAACAATATATTTTACGTTAATCTGAGGTTTGTCTCTGAAGCATTAGGGGCAGCGGTTCAATGGAATAAAACAAACGATGATGCCTCAATCTACATTAGCTTTCCTGAATAATCGTTTAAATTAAAAAAAGGTGATCCCCAACCCAACCGGTCCGGAATCACCTTTTGTCTGTTTTTTTAGTGGATCGACTGGTTAGACAAGCCGTTCAGGTAAGCATCTGCTTCTTCATAGGTCGGGTAGTGAACAGCGAATTTACCGAACAAGCGCTTCATTTGCATTTTCCATACCGGGGAATCTGCAACGTAGACCCAGCCGCCGACACCTGCGGCAATTGCCAGGTCGCCCGTCGGAGCAAGCAAAGCTGCTACTTCCGGAGACAGTACAGTCGGGGATCCCGTTACATCGGTTACGCCGGTGAATCCCGGTTTCAGTTTCTTCAGAGCATTCTCGAAATCAGCTATGTATGCAGGCACGTCACCTTCGGTGAGGCCATAGGCTCTAACAATCACCTGATTTTTTGCTACATTTACTTCCATGGTGTAAGACATGATAATTCCCCCAGTAGTGATTTTGATTTTACATTAGTCTTTATCGGATAATAATGCGGGGTATTTGAGAGAATAAGGAAATCAAAACAGATCAGTTCACAGTTATGGGAATTACCACCATTTAGAGCGGATTTAGCCTTAGGTTTAGCTGCTCTGAGTGCTAATAATGGAGTTTTTATTGATTCTGCCTAAAGAATTTACACAAACAATTGTTATAATGAAACACAAATTGTTATCTTGTGTTATGATATAGGTAGAGGTGGCTCCTATGAACGATTTCGATAACTATCCCGATGAGCTGGGGAATTTCATCCGGCACTTCCGCAAAGCTCGAGGTTTGACCTTACGAGGGCTTGAAGAGAAGAGCGGCATCAGCTATTCACAGCTTAGCAAGATTGAACGGGGAGAGAGTATTCCGCTTAAAGATAACCTGGACAAGATCATTGAGGCGCTCGGGGGGGATCTTAAGAACCGGATGTATCATTTGGCGGACTACATGCCTGACATTGAATACATTAAGACTCTCAAGCAGGGCTACAAGCTGCCGCAGCATAATCAGTCCCAGGATTACATCTATGAAACGGCGTTTAACAAGCTGAAGGAGTTCCGGGCTAAGGAAGACAAAGAAACGTCATATGTTTCGTTTGATTCTGACGAAGTTATCGTTTATGAAACGGAATATGGGGCAGGAATGGTAATAGAGAAGATCGAGAAATATAACCTGACCGATGTCCTGAACGATAAATTCGAGGGAAGTCTGGACAGCCTCCGCAAACAGCCCCGCAAAGGGCGTCAGGCCTATTTGTTCGGAGAATGGCTGCGCGAATGCATCTATGAGCTGAAGGAAGAAGAGCAGGACCAGGTTATCCAGTCATTGAAGGAATTCACCCAGTTCAAAGTTCAGCAGATCAAGGGCGTGTATAAGTGAAGAAGGGCCTAGCTCAGCTTGTTGTCAAAAATGAATAATGTTGCCCTTTCTTGCAGCCATCTATTCATCTTGATCCATAAACAACTACAAATGGTTAGACAGAAAAGGGGATACGAATCATGAGAATCAATATGAAGTTTACCAGCAAAGGTAAAGCTGCAATCGAGAATTTCAATAACGATGAGCTGTTGGAGATCTTTGCAAGATACATCAAAACACTTACTAAGAAATACGATATTGAAGTGGATGTGCCTCTTGAAGTGAATCAGAATATCGTAGGCGACGGTACGATCATTGCCCTGGCGCAGAATGTGAAATGCGATGTGGATACGTTCTTCAAAGAGCTGGGCCGCGATATCAAGGTTCCGCTGAAGAAGAGACTCGGCGGCAAGCTGGAAAATGTCTTCAAAACAGAATTCATCGAGTAGATCCTTGCGTACCAACATAAAAACCATCCCCGCACGTATGTGGAGGATGGCTTTTTTGCGTCTGTGTATGCTGGTCAGGATAGCCTTTCAGCCCTCGCAGCTGAGGGTTACTCTACAGAAGCAGACAGCAGGCTGGAGATTACTTTGGCGGCTTCAGCGCGGGTGGCAGTAGCCTTAGGGGCGAAGCTGCCGTCTGTGCGTCCGGCGATAATCTTCTTATCGACAGCAACGGCTACAGCGGATGCTGCCCAAGCGCTGATGGAAGCCGAATCGCTGAAGCTGACTGCTGTGGAGGCAGTCAATATTTTACCGGCACGAAGATCCAGCCCCTGCTTCACCATAACCGCCATCTGTTCACGGGTGATGGAAGCATTAGGTGCGAAGGTGTCGGCGGTTACACCGCTAACCAGCTTGTTCTCATGAGCTGCTGCAACAGCACCTGCATACCAGGCGGATGCGGGTACATCTTTGAAGACTGGAGATACATTGACTTGCAGCTTCAAAGCTTTGGTCAGCAAGCTGGCGAATTCGGCGCGGGTTACCAGACCGTTCGGATCAAAAGTATCGGCTGTTTTGCCGGAAATGATCTTATCTGCTGTGAGGCTATTGATGTAACCAGCCGCCCAGTGTGACACGGGAACATCCTTGAATACTGCAACGGCAGGCTGTTCCGTAACCGGATCGGCAGCCGGCAGGGAAGGCGCTACAGCTTTACTCACGTCAAGAGTGAAGACGCCGAAGCCTTTTTCATCCACTTGACCTGTATAAGCAATGTTGTCAGTCGTTTTGGCATAGGTCTCTGCTTTGGGAGATGAGGTGAAGGTGACCTTCACATTCCCGGAGATTGGTGCAATCGACCAGTTGTTATCGGCGGACGGATTAATGGTTTTGCTGGCCGTGATATAATCCATCAGGATCTGGCGGTTCTCATCCGGTGAGTCGATGATGTATTTGCTGCCTTTGACACCAGGGAAGTTACCGCCGCCGCTTGCGCGGTAGTTATTGGTTGCCATGATGAAATCCTGATTCGGATCAATCGCTTTGCCGTTATACTGCAGATTGATAATCCGGCTGGAGGAGGCGTCATTCACGGTACCATCCGGTTTGTACTTGGCTGGTTTGGTAACATCGACCTGATAAGTTACACCATCAATTACGTCGAAGTTATAGACGGCGAAGGAGGAATTAAGCAGCTCCTGTGCTTCTGTTGCGGATGGGTTAATCTGATTGAATTTGCCCGCAGACATTTCCAGCCATTCCTTGACCACAGACCCCTTCACGAGAATCGCCTTCAGCGTATTGTCGTACAGGTACAGGTCGCCTGCGCTCTTAATGGCCAGTGGTCCCTGAGCAATATCAGTATATTCTTCCGGGCCGTTACGTCCGGCTTTAAATGGAGCACCGACGGACAGAACCGGGATACCTGCATATTGCGGAAGATTAGCTTTAATGTAATTTTCTACATACTGCTTCTGTGCAGTGGTAACGATCTGTACGGATGGATCATCCTGAACCAGTCCGAAGTAGCTGTAGATCGGTGCGGTCGTTGTGCCAATTGGACTGTTCGCATAGGCAATTGTTGCTTCATGATCGGCCTGCACGGCATCCACAATGGCCTGATCCACGTCTACCGTAGATTTTTTGGCAACAGCATCATAGATTGCCTTGGTGGAGGATTGCGATGAAGCGACCTTCCACTTGCCATCTGTTTTTTCCAGAGTCAGATCGATGAGGCCCAGATTACTGCCGCCGTAGCCGGCCTGTACTGCAGGGACACCGTTGATGGTTCCTTTGGCATTGTCGACACCAGGCAATACTTTGCCGGATGCATCCTTGAAGAGGACATCCAGCGACTTCTCATCTGCAGCAGGGAATACTTTATGCGTATGAGAGAAGGTAATCGCATCAATACCGGCAACCTTACTCAGCGGGAAAATAGCATCCTCTGCCTTCACGTAAGCTTCGGCACTGCCGTTAAACCCGGAATGGGTCATGGCGATAATCAGATCTGCACCGGCTGCGCGCATCTGTGGAATGAATTTCTCAGCTGTAGCTACGATATCCTTGGTAATGACTTTGCCTTCCAGATTGCTCTTGTCCCATTCGGTAATCTGCGGAGTGACAAGGCCGAGTACACCAATCTTCAGCGTCTGCATATTGCCGGCTTCATCCTTATAGGATTTGGTAATGATCTGATAAGGGCTGTATTTGTTAACATCGTTGTCCGGATTGCTGTCTTTGTCATCTACATATACATTGGCGTTAATATAAGGGAAATTGGCGCCTTTGATCGCCTGATCCAGATAATCCAGACCATAGTTGAATTCATGATTGCCGAAGGTGGCTACATCGTACCCCATCAGGTTCATTGCTTTGTACACAGGATGAATCTCGGTGCCCTTTATCGGGTTCACCAGCGCTTTGTATGTGCCAAGAGGTGTCCCCTGGATCAGGTCTCCGTTGTCTACCAGCAGCGTATTGCCAATCTCTTGGCGGGCTGCCTTCACAAGATTAGCTGTGCGGGCCAGTCCGACGGTCAGCGACGTAGCACTCTTATAATAGTCATACGGGAGCAGGTTGGTGTGGATGTCTGTAGTCTCCATGATGCGCAGCTTCATTGTGGAGTCAGCCGGCGCAGCTGCCGCGAACATTCCACTGAATGGCAATACAGTCATAGAAATTACGAGTGAAGATAGAACAGTTTTGTGCAATAAGTGCTGGAAATTATGCCTCATGCAATCTTTCATCCCTTCTATTGTCAAGTTAGGTAACAAACACAAAGAATATTATATAGGAAAGATATTGAAATTGAAATTAAAAACTAAAATTTGATTATCTTAAAATGACAAAAAAGTATATTGCCCGGCAGGCCGGGTCAATATACCAATAAGCAGAATGGTTTTATAGGAGGGCTTGAAAATAGGGATTAGGCATCATAATGATCTGAGCCTAACAGATTTCGGCCAGAGAGGACATTTCTGATGATTTCGATAAAATCAGCTGAAGCTTTAGCTTCCAGCGCCAATTCATAGATGTTAATTAATTGTTCGTCAGACAATAGCTCAAGTGATGAGGGGCGCGGAGAAGGATGAAAATAATATTCCATTAGATTCCTCCATCTGTAGTTGAGAGTGCTAGCAAATAAGTGAATTGTTTTAAATCATTACGAATCTATCAAAATGGTACCATTTGGAAGCTAATCCGTCTGCTGTCATTCGCCCTCTGAATTCATCTTTACAAAAGATGGGTAATATGGGATAATGATTGGCTTTGGTTTGGGATCTTCATATCTACCTTTCTGACGCAATATAAATAATCCCGGAACCTGTAAGGTTCCGGGATTATTATTCTGAATCACGAGCGCTAACTAGGACTCAGAGACGTTAGATTGGCGAGCATTCAAATACTTCTTGATCCGGGATTCGTTGGACTCCGAAACATGAGCGAATTGTTCTCCTTGATTAAATAGAACGACCTTACGTTCTATATCATAGTTTTCTATATTGCTGAGACTGACTACATTACTACGGTCCAGACGTTCGAATCCGTTATCCTTGTATGCAGACAACAGATCGGAAAGGGTGGTGGGGAGAACGAATTCGCCTTCTTTCGTATGGACGAATATTGTATTCTTATAGTTAGAGAAATACAATATTTCTTCTTCCTGAATATCCCGGGAAGAGCCGTCGTTTAGTAGAACACGCATGTTGTCCCCATCCTTGTTCGATTACTTACGTAATTCTTGTGGAGCTTCTGGACTGTGGAATCCTAGCTTCATAACAGCTGCAAAAAAGCGGGCAGATACGTTAAGGGCAGAAGAAGCATGTTTTGCGACCTGTCTTTTCATGATTAGCACCTCCTTTTCCAAGGAATTATTGTAACTGACTGGACTAAAAATGCCAGTCCGATGACAGAGGATGCAATAAAAAAATTTAAACAAACCATTATAACTGAAATTAATTTTAGTGAAGGGTACCATTTCACTGGGATTTGGGTATTTTTATCTGGATTTGGTGCAAATAGAAGCACTAGAATTAAAGAAATAGCTGTAACGAACCAAAGGATGGTATCTGTAAGCTGAAATAAATAAGGGGTCATGGAGCAAATTAAGATCGTCACAATATTACATGCTGTTGCGGATTTTAGGTGAACTCCTCCTGAAAAAACACGAAGTAATGAAAGGCTTATATAGAATATCAGGGTTTCTTTGAGATTGTTCAATATTAATCCAATAGACAGTGAAACGATGAAGGTCAAGAGTGTATTCAAAATAATACTTAAAGCATATTGCATAACTTCAACTGATACTGTTTCTTCAGGGTTAGTTTTCTTTATGGCGAGTGAAATTTTAAGAGCCAAACTGTTCAAAATCATCACCCCGATTTTTTTTGTCTGATTGATACAGGTATCCAAATAAAAGTAGAGCATAGATTAAAGGTATAATAAAGAAAAATCTGAATAGATGTTCTGCAAAAAATAGCATTAGCATTGCAAAAATAATCGAAGGAATTGTTAGAATAAACATAATTTTCTCGCGTTTTCCGATAGTGATTTTTTCATCAGGTTTATCCGGAATAAAGTCAAATCCTTTTCTTCTTTTACCCACGTAATTAGCAATGATAATAGTAGTTGTTGCGGTCAGGATTTGTAATATATAGATTCCTGTAGAAATCGTTGGATAGTTAAGTCCGTATATCCCTGTATAATCAATGATTAAATATAGAAGAGACTGTATTAACAAATAGGATTGGTAAGCAATCGCTGTCATTATAAATGCATAAAAAATATGAATGCGAAAAAGTAACCATAAAAAGCAAATGATAAGAGTGTATTGTACTAGAACATCTAGTTCTGCAAGTTGGTAATCGTAGCGGAGGACATAAGAAAAAAACGCCATAATAATACCCGCAAAGATAATCTCTTTAGAATAAAGATCAATCTTGAACAATTTGAATCCAAGATAGAACAATGCAGAGCTTTCTAATACGGATAGGATTATAAAGAGCACAAAATCCAGCATGCCTACACTCCCAAATACCAAAGTAGCTAATCTTGGTGATATTATACATAATAGGATAAAATGCAACAACAGGTTTTGACACTTTCCGGCAAATATTTCTTAAAAAATGTATTTTGAGAGGAGTTTTACCATGCAGAAGCGTCCAGAGCAGGGAGAATACACCGAATTCCAGTCCAGATATATTACTTTGGTGCCGCCAGAAGGAGATTTGAGGGTCATTCTAAGAGAGCAGACGCAGCAAGTATTGGCTCTGTTTGGCGGACTTACTGAGGAGCAAGGCGCATACCGGTATGCACCAGGGAAGTGGAGCATCAAAGAAATGATAGGGCATCTAACGGATAACGACCGGATTATGTCCTACCGTCTGCTTTGTTTTGCCAGAGGAGAGCAGGCGCCGCTGCCCGGCTATGAAGAGAATGATTACGCTGCTGCTGGCGGATTCGACCGCTTCTCGCTACAGGAGATGATCACGCATTACCGGATCGTCCGGGAGTCCACCCTGACGCTGCTGGATAGTCTGCCGGAGGATTCCTATACACGCAAGGGGAGCTTCGGTGGAATAGCCATGTCGGTTCGGGCGCAGGCCTGTCTGATTATCGGACATGAGCTGCATCATCTGCGGATTCTTCATGAACGTTACTTGAACTAAAATGCTGTAATTAGGCAGGAGGGGAGCGCTTATGAGCTTGCTAAAAGGCATCTGGCATTTCTTCGTTCCGCGGGAACGCACATTAGTATATACCACTTTTGACCAGGGATACCCAGCGTGCTAATTATGGAGGAAAGGCTACGGTTCAGCATGATCTGTATGTACGTAAGGAAGATGAGCACAGTGCACTGAAGGCTATTCATTAGAATAAAACACAAAAAACGCATTTTAGCCTAACAATGGCTGGAATGCGTTTTGGTGTTTTCTATCTATAAAGTGATTAAAGGAAATAACAAAAGGCTAAATAGGATTGGAAGGGGAAACCTTTTAAGCCTTTTATACATTCTTTTTTACAATGGAGGATTCTTGTGGCATTTGCGGCAGACCGGGTAATAGGCTTCATTGCCGCCAATCTGAATCTGTTTGCCGCTGTATACAGGCTTGCCGTCTTCGACCCGTAGTGCCATGGTGGCTTTCCGGGCGCAGAACCAGCAGATGGTCTTCATTTCCTCAATCTTGTCGGCGTAGATCAGCATGTATTTGCTGCCTTCGAACAGATTGTTCTGGAAATCATTTTTGAGGCCGAAGGCCATGACCGGAATGCCGAGCTCATCGACAATGCGCACGAGCTGGAGAATGCAGTCCTTAGTCAGGAACTGGCACTCATCTATCAGCACACAGTGGGGTTTCGGCAGATTGCTGCTGACAATGCTGTAGATATCCGTATTCTCGTCGATAGGGATGGCCTGCTTGCGCAGTCCGATCCGGGAAGAGATGTAACCGACTTCGTCCCGGTCGTCAAGGGATGGAGTGAAGAGGAGTACCGACTTGCCCTGCTCCTCGTAATTATGTGCAACCTTGAGAATCTCAATGGATTTGCCGCTATTCATTGCCCCATACTTGAAAAATAACTGTGCCACGTCCATCTATCCTTTCGCTGTTCAGCTTGGTTAATAGTATCCGAAAAATGCGACCTTATTAGAGTATCATATTCGGGGCCGGGGTAGCCAGTGAAAAGATTGCTCCAGCGGGGATGTGATATAATGAACGCAATTATGTCTTCAGCAGGAGAATCTTGTGAACAGAAAGGAAGTTTATCAGGTGACAGAGAAATTGGAGCAATACAAGGAACGGCTGAACCTACTTCAGGAGAAGGGGGAACTAAGCCCTGAGTCGGAGGATTTACTGGTTCAAATGCTGGCAGAAATGACGGAGCTTCACCGCAGCAATAAGGCATTGCGCCGGGTCATCCTGAAATCGGGACAAGGCTCAGCGATGTCTACCCGTCTGCGGGATGCGCTCTACGAATAAATAAATGGGGTATAACCGATGAAGCTAACCTTCTCTTATCTTAAAAAATACCGTGTCGCAGCCATTGCCGCGCTGGTAATGATGCTGATCGAACTGGCAGTAGAGCTGTCGCAGCCTTTGCTGATCTCCAAAATCATTGATGAAGGCATCCGGGAAAAAGATACAGCGGTAGTCTGGCTGTGGGGCGGTGTGCTAGTGGGAAGCGCGGCAGTGGCGTTTCTTGCCGGAGTGCTCAGCTCCTTTTTTGCATCACATGCCAGCCAGGGGTTCGCATTTGACCTGCGGGACAAGCTGTATGAGAAGGTGCAATCCTTCTCTTATGAAATCTTCAGCCGGTTCCCTACTTCGTCGCTGATTACAAGGCTTACGGGTGATGTGTCTCAGCTGCAGGATACAATATTCATGGGTTTGCGGTTCATGACCCGTATCCCGCTGGTAGTGGTGGGCAGCGTAATTATGGCGCTCGTGGTGCATGTCAAGCTGGGGCTGCTGCTGACGGTGACGCTGCCGTTTTTGGTGATTTTCCTCCTATGGCTGATGCGGAGAGCCTCTGTTCTGTTCCGCAATGTGCAGAACCGGCTGGATGATGTCAATGGTGTCATTCAGGAGAACCTTACCGGTATCCGCCTGATTCGTGTATTTGTACGCATGGGTCATGAGATTAGCCGGTTTGCCTCATTCAGCGGGAAGCTGATGCAATCGACTGTATCCGCGCTGCGGCTCACGGAGACCTCGACACCGTTCATTATGATCATCGTGAATGCTGGAATTCTGGCTGTCTTATGGTTTGGCCGGATTGAGATATCCACAGGTGATGCGACGCTCGGCCAGACCGTTGCAGTCATTAATTACTCCCTGCGCACCATGGGTGCACTGTCTGCGCTGTCTTGGATCATGGTAAGCTTCTCGCGCGCCAGAGCTTCTTCCGTGCGCATTGATGAAGTGATGTCGGCCAGTGAAGGTCCGGGGGAATTGGGAATGGCGCCCCTGAACGGGATGGGGCCAGCGCAAAAGGGTCCTCTGAATCAGAATAAGGTGCCAGCCATTAAGGGGAAGGTCGAGTTCCAGCAGGTCGGCTTCAGTTATCCCGGCAGTGAGATTAAAGTGCTGGAGGACATTTCCTTCACGGTGCAGCCTGGAGAACGTGTGGCGATTATGGGTGCAACGGGCTCAGGTAAATCCTCTCTGGTAACATTGATCCCCCGTCTGTATGAGTGTGGCAGCGGTGTCATCAGGATTGACGGGATGAAGCATACGGAAATTGGCATACAGGCACTGCGGGGATCGATTGGTTATGTACCGCAGGAGGTACTGCTGTTCACCGGCTCGATCCGAGAAAATATTGCCTGGGGTAACGGGCAGGCGGGTCAGGCGGACATTGAGCAGGCAGCCGCAGCGGCACAGATTCATGAGACTGTTACAGGACTGCCGGAGGGGTACGATACCCGGCTTGGGCAACGCGGAGTCAATCTGTCCGGTGGACAGAAGCAGCGTCTGACCATCGCGCGGGCACTGGTACGCAAACCGGCGATTCTGATTCTCGATGACAGCACCAGTGCGCTTGATGCGGTGACGGAGGGGTTTTTACTGGCGGAGCTGAAGACGATGTCCTGCACAACGTTCCTCATCACCCAGAAGATCAGTTCCACTGTGTCGGCCGATCTGATTCTGCTGTTGGACGAAGGACGGCTGATTGCCCAGGGGACGCATAAAGAACTGATGGATGCGTCCCCGCTGTACCGCAAAATCTATCAGTCACAGACAGGGGAGGCGCAGCATGTTCAAAGCACTCATTGAGCCGTTCCGCCATCCGAAGCTGGAGGTCGGACTGGGAGAAGGGAAGGTCTTCGGGGCAATGGGCGCCCGGAAACCGAAGGCCAAAGCCAAGAACTGGTCCGGTACGCTTGGACGGATATGGAGTTACCTTGCGGAGCGCAGGGCTAAGCTGTTATTGGTACTGTTTATGGTCCTGCTCAGCTCAGGACTGTCCCTGCTTGGACCTTACCTGATCAGCCGGGCGGTGGACCATTATCTTGAAGGGGACGGGGGCAGAACCTGGGTGATTTTTCTGGTCACACTGGCGCTTGTCTATCTGCTTAATTCTCTGATTTCCTGGTTGCAGAATATCTGGATGATCGAGATTGCCCAGGAGACCGTATACCGGATGCGTACGGATCTGTTCTCTCATCTGCACCGTCTGCCGATCTCCTTCTTCAACCGCAGGCAGCAGGGGGAGATTATGAGCCGGCTAACCAATGATATTGAGAATATCAGCTCGACGCTGAACAGCTCGGCGATTCAGATTTTCTCCAGTATCCTGACGCTGGTGGGTACGGTGGGGGTAATGCTGTGGCTCAGTCCCTTGCTGACGCTGCTGACCTTCATCGTTGTGCCGCTGATGATGCTGGGTATGCGCTGGATTACCCGGCGGACCGGCCCGCTGTTCAAGGAACGGCAGCGCAATATGGGGGAATTGAACGGATTTATAGAAGAAACGTTGTCCGGGCAGCGGATTATCAAAGCGTTCTCGCAGGAGGAGCGGGTCATTACCGGCTTCAGGGAGCGCAATACACGGATTATGCTGTCAGGGTACTGGGCGCAGGCGATATCCGGTTTCATTCCCAAGCTAATGAATGGTCTGAACAACCTAAGCTTTGCAATCGTTGCCGGAGTCGGGGGGCTGCTCGCCATCCGCGGACTCGTAACAGTAGGGATAATTATTGCTTTTGCCGAATATGCACGTCAATTCACACGCCCGCTGAATGATCTGGCGAACCAGTGGAACACGCTTCTGTCGGCAATTGCCGGAGCGGAGCGGGTATTCGAAGTACTTGATGAAGAAACAGAAGCCAGGGATGAGGGGGCAGCGGTAAAGCTGCAGCATGTGGAGGGCGCGGTGAAGTTCTCGGGCGTATCCTTCTCCTATGATGGAGGCGCAGATACACTGCAGGATATTTCTTTTGAAGCTAAGCCCGGAGAGATGATTGCGCTTGTTGGACCTACAGGAGCCGGCAAAACCACCCTAATCGGCCTGCTGTCCCGCTTCTACGATCCGAGTAAAGGAAGTATTACGCTGGACGGAAGAGAGCTCTCCACGATTACCCGGGAAAGTCTGCGCAGCCACATGGCCTTCGTATTGCAGGATTCCTTCCTGTTCAAAGGAACGATCCGCGACAATATCCGTTACGGCAGACTGGATGCATCCGATGAAGAGGTGGAGGAAGCCGCGAAGCTTGCCAATGCCCATGCCTTCATTATGAGGCTGCAAGGGGGCTATGACCGGATGCTGTCCGTAGACGGCAGCGGCATCAGTCAGGGGCAGAAGCAGCTGCTAGCTATTGCCCGGGCAATTCTCGCGAATCCGTCTATGCTGGTGCTGGATGAAGCTACGAGCAGTATTGATACAGTGACCGAGATTAAGATTCAGGAAGGCCTTCAGGCGCTGATGAAAGGGCGGACGAGCTTTGTGATTGCCCACAGGCTGGGCACGATCCGGGCTGCTGACCGCATACTGGTGCTCCAAGGCGGACGGCTGATTCAGCAGGGTTCCCATGAGGAGCTATTGCGGCGGGGCGGTCTCTATAGCGAACTGGTACAGGGGAGCAAGGGGGCTGCTGCGCAGTAAGTTGCTGCCGGCAAGGATGGGATAGGGAAGATGCTTTGCTGAAATGGGCGGTGCAGGATGGACTTCCGGGCTGCTGCTGTTGCTGTGGCCGCACGAATGTCCCGACTATATCCGCTTTCCGGGGACAGAGATCGGGCAACTTTAATGAAATCCTGCACAAAATACAACATTTCCCTCTACCTACCGGCCTAAAACCATAATTGTTGTAGTAAATGCAGGATTTCACTTTATTTAAGCGGCTTAGCCGGATTATTGTTGTATTTCATACAGGCCTGTTGATTCCCCATATTATGGTATGGATATAATTCCCAAAACAACCTTGTTCCTGAGCAGACTAAGTTGAACCTGCCACTCCAGCGGAAGACTAAATATACGCCAATGCTGCATAAATTCCCAAAGGGTCAGTTGAGCAAAGGCAGGCACGTTGGGGTGGATTTCATCATAAACACGTCTCAGAAGTACATAGACCGCAAGGGCCACAAACAATTGGCTGTATACTGCATTTTCAGTGGTTCCAAATAGACATGGCACGTTCAGATGCTGTTTAATCCAGCGGAAAAAGACTTCAATTTCCCAGCGTGCCTTATAGATTTCAGCGATCACATAAGCAGACTCTTTTCTCAAATCGGTCACGACCCGTACGACTTCCCCCCGGTCATTCTCAAATTCTACGACCCGGTGGCGCTTAGCGGATTGGCACTTCCCTTGACCGATATAACAAGTAATATCACGAACAATGTTCGTTTCTCCCTCTGCGGGTCGCTGGAGGTTTCTCGGCTTCACCAAATGGAGATTGTCTTTGAGTCGAATCACAAACGACTGGCCCTGAAGCACATATTGATCCAATCTGCTGATTTTTCCGTACGCCCGATCCTGTACCAAAATGTAGTCCGTATCTGCCAAGACTTCTCCAAACGGAGCGTCATTGCGCTTCGCGATCGATTCCTCCACGTTCACGGGTGAACGCTGACCCTGCGAAAGAGCAACATGCAGCTTAATGCCCCCTCTGAATTTTTTGTACGAGGCCCAAGGCATTCGGGAGTTCGCCGCCGTGACCGTAGTCGAGTCAATCAGCAGAAGATCTTTAGGCAGATTCAGATGCCGCCGGGTTTGACGGTTACATTTCGTGACGAGCATTTGAAAGATACGTTTGAAGATTTCGTAAGGGACTTCACCGGCCTTGCCGGAAAGGGTGGAGTAATGAATCTCAGGCAAGTCAAAGTTTGGGCCTAAGCGGGCACTTTGCCGGAAGCCGTCCCATTTGTGGTAGCAGGCTTGGACAAAGTAATCGAGTAGCAACCCGACGGTCATTTTGGTTCCTCTATCCACGTAGTCCTTGGTTTGTCCGGTCACCATTTCGACTTCATCCGATGTTAACACTTGTTTGAAAACAGCTAAGAATGGGGTATATTTATTCATGAGGTCGCCTCATTTCGGTTTGGTTTGGTCGTACTTACCATTACCCGAAATGGCGGCCTTTTTTGTCCCTTTTTTTGGGAAATCAACACGCCTATATTTCATACAACAATCCACCCGGATACCTGGCTATCTGGGTATCAAAGTTGCAAAACATACAACATTTTTGTCTGCAGCGGCCTAATAGACAGTGCTTCCTAGGCCGGTAACGAATCAAGTATAAGAGGTTGTAGAATTCCGGGTGCGGATCGGGATTTTCTCCGGCTCAAGTTACATTGCAGTTGGTTTCAGAACATTCGAACGACAAAAGGGGATGCCTCTGCAGCCATTTCAATCCTGGCTTGGGACATCCCCTGCTTATTAGTGTTATTGATTATTATTAGGGTGTGGCATTGGTGGACGGGGGCTGCTGCGCTTTCTGTTTCTCTCTGAACCGTGGTCCTACGTAGTTCTTCTTGCGGTCCCGGGTCAGAATCCAGCCGCCGAGGAAGCTCATCCCGGCCAGGAATAGCAGTAATCCTCCGCCAAAATGCAGCCAGGCGAAATCCGGAGTGACGGACTCGTCGCCATGCATGGAGATAAAGTTGAAAATATCATCTTTCATCATCAGGAAACCCTTCATGGCCAGAAGGCCGGGGATCACCAGGATAAGGATGGCAATGAAGCGTGAAATGAGCAGTTTCATAATCGTCCCTCCTCTTCGCAGCCGTTTGAATTCACCCCTATGATAACGCTTCAATTGGCAAAAGTCCATGGATACATGACGTTTATAAGTTTTGTAATAGAATCAAAAGAGAGTACAATATAATAGGTTAAACTGAACTTTAGAGGAATGACTGGAGGATACATATCATGACAATTACCTGTGACGTGGCGATACTTGGTGGAGGTACCGGTGGTTATGTGGCGGCGATCCGCGCCGCGCAGCTCGGCAAATCCGTCGTCGTTATCGAAATGGACAAGCTGGGCGGAACCTGCCTGCACCGCGGCTGCATTCCCAGCAAATCACTGCTGCGCAGTGCCGAGGTATTTGCTGAAATCAAGGAGAGCGAAAGCTACGGTATAGAGACAACTGGCGTTGAGCTGGTGTTTCCCAAAGTGCAGCTGCGCAAGGAAGCGGTAGTGGAGCAGCTCCATCAGGGTGTGCAGTATTTGATGCGCAAGAATAAAATTCAGATTCTCAAAGGCAAAGGCCGGATCATCGGCCCGTCTATCTTCTCTCCGCGAAGCGGTGCAGTTGCCGTGGAGCTGGAGGATGGCGAGATGGAGACTGTAGTCTCCACCAATCTCATCATTGCTACCGGATCACGCCCGCGTATTCTGCCGGGCCTTGCGCCTGACGGCAAAGTGATTCTGAGCAGTGAAGAAGCGCTGACGCTCGAAGAGCTTCCGGCGTCGATTATTATTGTGGGCGGCGGGGTTATCGGCGTGGAATGGGCTTCGATGCTGGCCGATTTCGGTGTGCAGGTAACTATAGTTGAGGCTGCAAGCCAGCTGCTGCCGCAGGAAGACGAAGAAGTGGCCCGAGAACTGCTGCGTCTGCTCAAGAAACGCGGAGTCAAAGTGTTGACCGGTACTACCGTGGATGCAGAGACCTGTAGTATATCGGAATCAGGAATTACAATTGAAGCCCGCAAGGGTGAGCAGAGCCAGAGCCTGTCGGCCGAGAAGCTGCTGGTATCCGTAGGGCGCGTAGCGAATATCGAGAATATCGGCCTGGAAAATACAGATATCCGCTTCGACAAAGGTGTCATCGGAGTGAATGCCAGCATGCAGACGGGGGAGCCTCATATCTACGCTATTGGCGACTGCATCGGCGGACTGCAGCTGGCACATGCGGCCAGCCATGAAGGCATCCGTGCCGTGAATCACCTGGCGGGCGAAACGCTCCATCCGTATGAAGCCCATCTTGTTCCCCGCTGTGTCTATACGCGGCCGGAAGTAGCAAGTGTCGGTTATACCGAGAAGGAAGCGAAGGCGCTGGGACATGAGACTGTAACCGGCAAATTCCCGTTCTCGGCTATCGGCAAAGCGATTGTCTACGGCATGAAGGACGGCTTTGTAAAAGTGGTCGCCGACTCGAAGAGCGGGGATATCCTCGGCGTGCAGATGATTGGCCCGCATGTGACGGACCTGATCGGTGAAGCGGCATTGGCACAGATTCTGGATGCAACACCCTGGGAGGTTGGCGAGGCGGTCCATGCCCATCCGACACTTTCGGAGATCATCGGGGAAGCGATGCTGGCGGTGGATGGAAGAGCAATTGGATTCTAGGATAAGATGAAAGGGCTAAAGTGAATGCCGGACGGAGCTGAGGGCGCTTGATGCGCCTAAACAGCTCCATAGCGGCATTTCTTGGCTTTTCTTTTTGTATGGAAAGGGATTATAATGAACTTAGAATGAAATTAGTACCTGGTTTTAAGATCAGGACATATACTTTGTTGAGTCATGCTTAACAAAGTTAGCGAACGCTTCCGGAGCCGGTTGTACGACCTGAATTCAGGAAGCTATGCTTACAAAACTTTTAGGAGGTACCTCTTATATGGAATCCCAAGGTACTGTAGAAACCGTTAACCGACATAAACAGCTTGGACTCAGCGACGGCCAGGTTATCGATATGTACAGATTCATGCAGCTCGGGCGCAAATACGATGAGCGCAGTCTGCTCCTTCAGCGCGCAGGCAAGATCAACTTCCATGTGTCCGGCATCGGACAGGAAGCGGCGCAGGTCGCAGCGGCTTTTGCGCTGGACCGGGAGAATGATTATTTCCTCCCGTATTACCGTGATTATGCGTTCGTGCTGACGGTAGGAATGACCACGCGTGAGCTGATGCTGTCCGTATTCGCCAAGGCGGAAGATCCCAATAGCGGCGGCCGGCAAATGCCGGGCCACTTTGGAAGCAAACGCCTGCGTATCGTAACGGGATCAAGTCCGGTTACGACCCAGGTTCCGCATGCTGTAGGCTTCGCGCTGGCGGCCAAGATGCAGAAGAAAAAGTTTGTTTCCTTTGTTACGTTCGGTGAAGGCTCCAGTAACCAGGGGGATTTTCATGAAGCGTGTAACTTCGCCGGTGTGAATAAGCTGCCGGTCATCATCTTCTGCCAGAACAACCAGTATGCGATCTCCATTCCGGCCCACAAGCAGCTTGGAGGCAAGGTCAGTGACCGCGCCCTCGGCTATGGCTTCCCGGGTGTCCGGGTGGACGGCAATGATCCGCTTGAGGTCTACCGTGTGGTCAAAGAGGCGCGGGAGCGTGCGCTCGCCGGAGAAGGCCCCACCCTGATTGAAGCGATGATGTACCGCCTGTCGCCGCATTCCACCTCGGATAATGATCTGGCTTACCGGACCAAGGAAGAGGTTGACGAGAACTGGAAAAAGGACGGCATCGCCGCGTTCCGCACGTACCTGACCGGACTGGGTCTGTGGAGTGACGAGCAGGAGCGTGATCTGGTTGCCGAATATAATCTTGAATTGAAAGAGGCCATAACCTACGCCGAAAATGCACCGTTCCCGAAACCGGAAGATACGCTGTTGCATGTGTACGATGAATCCGGCCTTAAGGGAGGAGCATAAAGCCATGGCGATGATGGAATATATCGATGCAATTCGGCTGGCAATGAAGGAAGAGATGGAGCGCGATGATTCGGTGTTCGTGCTGGGTGAGGATGTCGGCGTGAAGGGCGGCGTATTCACGACCACCAAAGGACTGCAGGATCAGTTCGGCGCAGAGCGCGTGCTTGATACACCGCTTGCGGAGTCAGCGATTGCCGGCGTGGCGATCGGCGCGGCGATGTACGGCATGAAGCCGATCGCCGAAATGCAGTACTCTGATTTCATGCTGCCGGCAACGAACCAGATTATCAGCGAGGCGGCTAAAATCCGCTACCGTTCCAATAACGACTGGAACTGTCCGGTGGTAATCCGCGCGCCTATCGGCGGCGGGATCTTCGGCGGATTGTACCACTCTCAGTGTCCGGAATCGATCTTCTTCGGTACTCCGGGACTGAAGATTGTAGCCCCTTACTCGGCTGCCGATGCCAAGGGACTGCTGAAAGCTGCTGTCCGTGACCCCGATCCGGTGCTGTTCTTCGAGAACAAGAAATGCTACAAGCTGATCAAGGAAGATGTGCCGGAGGGCGACTACATTGTGCCAATCGGTGAAGCGAATCTGCTGCGTGAAGGCAGCGATATTACGGTGATCGGGTACAGCCTTCCGCTGCATTTTGCGATGCAGGCAGCGGAAGAGCTGGAGCGCGAGCAGGGCATTACCGCGCATATTCTGGATCTGCGCACCCTGCAGCCGCTGGACCGCGAGGCGATTATTGCCGCTGTCCGCCAGACCGGCAAGGTGCTGATTGTCCACGAGGACAACAAGACCGGAGGCATTGGCGGCGAAGTGGCAGCAATTATCGCTGAACACTGCCTGTTTGATCTGGATGCGCCAGTCTTCCGCCTGTGCGGACCTGATGTGCCGGCGATGCCAATCTCCCCGCCGATGGAGAAGTTCTTCATGCTGAGCAAGGACAAATTAAAGGCGGAGATGCTGCGTTTGGCGCAGTACTGATATATGTGAACAACTGGTGAGGTCTTTATGTTCAGCCTGTATGTACATTGGGCATGAATGTTGCAATTATTGCAGCTTAGATTCGAAATTAGCGGTGGGTTAGGCAGGATTGCTGTATGAAATACAACAATTTGCACGCTTATCCGCTTGGATAAAGAGAAATGCTGCCTTTTGTACAACTTTTTTGATTTTTGGCACATTTAAGTGGTGAAATGTTGTATTTTGGGCAGGATTTCGTGGCTACATGCTTCCGAAGTCAGTTTTGTCGAAGCTAACTCAGGAAGTATGTGCTTACAAAACATAAGTGTATGCTTCCGAAGCCAGTTTTGTACGAAGCTGCTTCAGGAAGCTTGTGCTTACAAAACTTTAAGGAGTGACATTATGTCTGACAATACAAAGCTGACGGATGTAATCATGCCGCAGCTGGCAGAATCGCTGGTATCGGCGACGATCGGGAAATGGCTGAAGCAGCCGGGCGATACGATCGAGCAATATGAGCCGATCTGTGAGCTGATTACGGATAAGGTAAATGCTGAGCTGCCGGCTACCGTAGACGGTACGCTGGTGGAGCTGCTCGCCGAAGAAGGCCAGACGGTCAGCGTCGGCGAGATCATCGCCCGCATCGCAGTAGCCGGTGCAGCAGCCCCTGCGGCATCCGCAGCGGCCCCGGCAGCTGCCAATTCCGCAGCCCCGGCGGCACCCGGCGCAGCGCCGCAGCCTGCCCACGCCTCCGTCCGGCCGTCTGTGCCGGCTGCGGCTTTTGACGCGGATGCTCCGATGCGTTCCCGTTACTCTCCGGCTGTGCAGACGCTGGCCGCCGAGCACGGCATCAACCTTGCGGCCGTGCCGGGCACAGGCCTGGGCGGACGCATCACACGCAAGGATGTGCTCGCGTTCCTGGAGAGCGGTGCAGCTGCGGCTCAGCCTGCAGCTACAGCCCCAACTGCTGCTGCTGCGCCGCAGCAGCCTGTATTCCAGCCTATTCAGGAAGAAGTGCGCGGAGAGCTTCAGCATTTGCGTCACTCCGGCCTGCACTTAAGCGAGTCGCCGAAGATTCCGACGATCGAAGTGGAAGGCGGGCGGGGCAGCAGCTCGGAATACCTGATCGACGTTACGCCGATCCGTAATACGATCGCTACCCGTATGCGCCAGAGCGTCTCGGAGATTCCGCATGCCTGGACGATGATTGAGGTCGATGTGACCAATCTTGTCGTGCTGCGCAACAAGCTGAAGGATGAGTTCAAGCGCAAAGAGGGCATTAATCTGACCTATCTGGCCTTTTTGATGAAGGCGGTTGTCAGTGCAATCAAAGATTATCCGATCATGAACTCCGTCTGGGCCGTTGACAAAATCATTGTCAAACGCGATATCAACATCTCGCTCGCTGTAGGCACAGAGGACTCTGTAATGACACCGGTCATCAAAAAAGCCGACCAGAAGAACGTCGCAGGCTTGGCCCGCGAGATCGACGAACTGGCGCTGAAGACCCGTGAAGGCAAGCTGCGGCTGGAAGATATGCAGGGCGGTACGTTCACGGTTAACAATACCGGCTCGTTCGGCTCGATTCTGTCCTACCCGATCATTAACTATCCGCAGGCGGCGATTCTAACCTTTGAATCTATCGTGAAAAAACCAGTGGTCATCAATGATATGATCGCCGTCCGCTCGATGGCCAATATCTGCCTGTCGCTGGATCACCGGATTCTGGATGGAGTCATCAGCGGGCGTTTCCTGCAGCGCGTGAAGGATAATGTGGAAGGTTATACGCCGGACACCAAGCTGTACTAATGTTTTAACAAGGCAGCTGCGGAACCCTGTGACAGGGAGAATATGAAGCAAAGGGGACCTTATGACCATGGACAACCTGAACTTAAGCAAACTGGAAGTTTCCTATCTCCCGCTGATGGAATACGGCGCGGCCTGGGAGCTGCAAAAGGAAGCGGTGCAGGGGATTGACGCAGGCACCGCTTCCGAGCGGCTGATCCTTCTGCAGCATCCGCCTACCTATACCATCGGTTCACAGAATCATCCGGAGCATCTGCTCCTTAGCGTGGAACAGCTTGGGAAACAAGGGATTGCGCTGTTTGAAATCGACCGCGGAGGAGATATTACATATCACGGACCGGGCCAGCTTGTAGGTTATCCTCTCCTGAAGCTTGGCGAAGACGGCAAGGTCGATCTGCACGGATATCTGCGCAGGCTGGAGGCCGTTATTATTGCCTATCTGGCTTCACACGGGATATCAGGAACCCGCAAGCAGGGATATACGGGCGTATGGGTCGGCGATGAGAAAATTTGTGCGATCGGCGTCAAATTCAACAAGAGTAAATTCCGCAGAGGTTTTATTACCAGTCATGGCTTCGCGTTCAACATTTCAGCCGGAATCAGCCAAAGCGGCTTCTCGGGAATCATACCCTGCGGCATTGCCGAGTACGGGGTCACTTCACTTGAGGAATGCACCGGGCGCTCCTTTGGCCTGGAGAGTGTTGCTTCCGAGCTGGTGCCTTATTTCCTGCAGCAGTTTCCGTATGAAGCGGTTGCCGGGGCTGTAAGTGCTGCAGAATAAGGAATGCTGAATCCAGGCAACGTCAAACAGCGCCCGGAGAACCCGGACGCTGTTATTCAAGTACTAAACGTGACTAACCGGCCATAAACGGCTCGATGACGAACAACACCGTAGAGGCGATCATAGCGATCAGCATGATGTAGATAATGATGCGGAACCATTTTTTCTGTTGCATGAGTGACTCCTTTGAGATTAGTTTAAGTTAAGAACGTAGGCGTAAATGAACGCAGTACAACCATTGTAACGTATCCGCGAAAGAGAGGGAAGTCCAAGTGATATCACAAGACCGGTTGATCAATGAATTCATGGAGCTTGTCCGTATTGATAGTGAGACCAGAAATGAACGGCGGATTGCCGATGTACTCAAGGAAAAATTCAGCACTCTGGGACTGACAGCAGTTGAAGATGATTCCCAGGAGAGAACGGGACACGGAGCTGGTAATCTATTCGTGACCTGGCCTGCGGACAGCGGCGTGAGCGCGCCTAAGCTGCTGTTCACCTGCCACATGGATACAGTGGTTCCCGGGCAGAATATTAAGCCTTCCCTTGGGGAAGACGGCTGGATTACCAGCGACGGCAGTACAATTCTCGGAGCGGATGACAAAGCGGGGCTTGCCGCCCTGTTCGAAGCGATCCGGGTGATTCAGGAGCAGAAGCTTCCGCACGGGCAGATTCAGTTTGTCATTACGGCAGGCGAAGAGTCCGGGCTGATGGGCGCACGCGCAATGGACCCGGCGCATCTGGATGCCGATTTTGGCTTCGCGCTTGATTCCAATGGTGAAGTAGGAGCAATTGCCATTGCTGCGCCGACACAGGCGCGGGTAACGATGCAGATCTTCGGCAAATCCGCTCATGCCGGAGTTAATCCGGAGGATGGAATCAGTGCGATTCAAGTGGCGAGCAAAGCGATTTCGGCGATGAAGCTTGGACGGATCGATAATGAAACGACAGCGAATATCGGCAAATTTGCCGGCGGCGGCCCGACCAATGTGGTCTGCGACCATGTGCAGCTGGATGCGGAAGCCCGGAGTATCGTGCAGGAAAAGGTAGAACTGCAGATTGCCTCTATGCGTGAAGCCTTGGAGACAACCGCACGTGACAATGGCGCACAGAGTGAATTCCGCAGTGAAATCATTTATCCGGCGTTCAGCTTTAATGAGCATGATCCGGTGGTACAGCTGGCAGACCGCGCGATTACTTCACTGGGACTGACCACCCGGCTGTTCGCTTCCGGAGGCGGCAGTGATGCCAATGTGTTCAACGGCCTGAAGGTTCCTACTGTGAATCTGGCTGTCGGCTATGAGGATATCCACACAACGAAGGAACGGATCAAAGCCGAAGATATTGTCAAAGTAGCCAGCCTGGTTGTAGCTATTGTGGCCGAGAGCCAAAAAGGCTGATTTCAAAAACTGCGCAGATGCCTGCCGATCAAGGGGCCGGCTGCGCTTAAATGTAACAAAAAGGAGCTGTTCCGGAATTCACCGGGAGACAGCTCCTTCTTGTTACTCGGTGAAGCTAATCTTCCTCACGGATATCCGGAAGAACGAAGCGGCATTATCCTGCCTTGGAAGCTGTGATCCGCGTTTCCGTCTGGAGCAGCAGGATATAGGATAGGGGCATATCGCGCCCGTACTGCTTCATCCATCCGGCCATTACGGCCATGATCTGCTCCGGTTTACCTACCATTGTAACTGCGGATGAGCTTGCTCGGACAAGACAATCATTCATGCCTGCATTCCTTCTTTCCTTTTAAGTTTGCTATAATACACCCTATGCATAACCATGCCAAAGGAGACCACAAATCTATGAAAAACGATGAAATCAACCGCAACCCCGCATTGGATGAAGAAACATTGTCGACGAAGCCGATCTTTACTGGCAACATTATTTCGCTGCAGGTAGATACGGTGAAGCTGCCGGACGGCAATACAGCAACCCGTGAGGTCGTGAAGCATCCGGGGGCCGTAGCTGTGCTGGCACTGAATAACGGTAAAATGCTAGTAGTGGAACAGTATCGCCAGCCGATGCACCGGACTGAGGTGGAGATACCGGCAGGCAAGCTGGACAAAGGCGAGGATCCGCTGGCGGCTGCGGGCCGTGAGCTTCAGGAGGAGACCGGATTTCACAGCGGCGGGCTGAAGCTGCTGAAGTCCTTCTATACCTCTCCCGGCTTCGCCGACGAGATCATTCACCTCTATGTGACCGAAGATGCCCAGCCGGGTGAGATGGCGCTGGATGAGGATGAATTCCTGGAGGTTTCCGAGCTGACGCTGGAGGAAGCTTACCAGTATATCGCGGATGGACGTATTGCCGATGCCAAGACCATGATGGCTGTCTACGCCTGGCATCTGTATACGCTGACTGGGCAATGGCACTAGAGTCCACGCTGCAGAGCGTTTACTGCGACCTGCATGTGCATATCGGGCGGACTTCAGAGGGACAGGCGGTCAAAATCAGCGGCAGCCGCGAGCTCACCTTCGCCGGGATTGCCAAAGAGGCGGCGGAACGCAAGGGAATCGGTCTGATCGGCATCATCGACAGCCACTCCCCGGGGGTGCTGCGGGATATTCATGCGGCGCTGGATTCCGGCGAGATGACGATGGCGGAAGGCGGAGGTATTGCCTACAGGGGGACTACGATAATCCTGGGAACCGAGATTGAGATCCGTGAGCCCGGGCGAAAAGAGTGCCACGTCCTGGCCTTCATGCCGGACCTTGGGACCATGGAAGAGTTCAGCAGCTGGATGAGCGCCCATATGCGGAACGTGAATCTAAGCTCCCAGCGCCTGTATGCACCCTCCCGGGTGCTGCAGGACGAGATTACAGGACGGGGAGGCCTGCTGATTCCGGCACATATTTTCACTCCGCACAAAGGGCTTTACGGCTGTGCAGCGGAGCGCATGGCTGACTTATTTGACCTGGAACGCATTGCGGCAGTAGAGCTTGGACTCAGTGCGGATTCAGAAATGGCTGGGTATATTTCAGAGCTTGACCCGTACAGCTTCCTGACCAATTCTGACGCTCATTCCCTGGGCAAAATCGGCCGTGAGTATAATGTGATTGAGATGCAGCAGCCCTCTTTCCATGAGCTGAAGCTGGCGCTGGAACGCTCGGAGGGACGCCGGATCAGTGCCAACTTCGGGCTGAACCCCCGGCTGGGGAAATACCACCGCACATATTGCGGCGGCTGCGGCAGCATTATCGATGAGGCGTATGCGACTTCAGAGCGCTGTCCGTATTGCGGCAGTCCGAAGCTGGTGAAAGGAGTGCTGGACCGTATTCTCGATATTGCTGATCGTAAGGAGCCGCTGGTTCCGGCGTACCGTCCGCCCTACCATTACCAGGTGCCTCTGGAGTTTATTCCGGGACTTGGCAAGCGCAAGCTGAATGCCCTGCTGCAGGCGTTTGGCACAGAGATGAATATACTGCACAAGGCGGGTGAAGCCGAGCTTGCTGCTGTTGCCGGACAAGAGCTTGCAGAGCTGATCGTACTGGCCCGTACCGGCAGGCTTGCGCTCTCTTCAGGAGGCGGAGGGACGTACGGCAAGGTCATTAAGGGGAAGTAACCAAGGACAAGTCATAGAGCGGGACATTCCTTCATAAGGTGTAACATGTGACCGGAAAGGAGAATGTCCTGATGCGCAGTTTAAGGCTGATGATGAAGGAACAGACGCCTCTTTATATTTTTGTCGCGGTATTATTCCTGGTCGGGGTCGTATTTGGAGCGCTCATTGTCAGTGCGTTAACGCTGGATCAGCAGCAGGAGCTGGGGGATTATCTGGGTAATTTCTTCATGACCGTGGATCAACAGGGACTGCCTGCCGCGCAGGATTCGTATTGGGGGATTGCCGCATTCAATCTCAAATGGGTCGGACTGATATGGATACTCGGCTTGTCGGTTATCGGACTTCCGGGGATTCTGATTCTGGATTTCCTCAAAGGCGTGCTGATCGGCTTCACCGTCGGCTGTCTGGTCAGCCAGTATTCCTGGCATGGCATGCTGTTTGCCCTGGTCTCTGTGGCCCCGCATAATCTGGTGCTGATTCCGGTATTGCTTGTATGCAGCGCGGCAGCGATCGCCTTCTCCCTGCTGATGATCCGCAGCCGGGTGCTGGGACAACAGCGGCGTACCAAGGTGACCCGGCCTTTTGTAATGTACACCCTGCTGTCACTCGGCATGGCCCTGCTGGTTATGGGAATCTCCGGATTTGAGGCTTGGGTGACCCCGGTGATGATGAGATGGGTGACGCCGATGCTGGTGTCAGCCGGATGAGCGTAGAATCTTCAGGAAGCATAAGCCTGTACTGAGAACATGCGGTGGAATGAATTTCCATTCGGGCACTTCCTTGAACGTTGGGGTCCTGCCTCAGCGTAAGCTAAAAGCGTTTGACTTCTCAAAGTAACTCCCCCTATAATGGAAGAAGTGGCTTGAAGCCCGGTGCGGTAATTTTCCAAGGGGGAGGCAGACAATGGAAGCCCGGATAGACAAGATTAAGCAACAACTACAATCCCAAGGATACAAGCTTACACCTCAACGGGAAGCGACCTTAAGAGTTCTCCTGGAGAACGAGGATGATCATTTAAGCGCTGAAGATGTATTCATGCTGGTGAAAGAAAAGGCTCCGGAGATCGGTCTAGCCACCGTATATCGTACCCTGGAACTGCTCAGCGAGCTTCATGTCGTGGAGAAGATTAATTTCGGAGACGGTGTTGCCCGTTATGATTTGCGGACCGATACAGCGAAACATCATCATCATCATCTGATTTGTGTACAATGCGGAACCATGGATGAGATTCGTGAGGATTGGCTGGGTCCGCTGGAAGAGCGTCTTGAGAAGGATTATAATTTTACGGTGCTTGATCATAGACTTGATTTTCACGGAATTTGCCACCGCTGCAAGGATAAGAATCCTGCAGACGGCAATACTCCCGAATAAGCTAATATAGAGCATGAACTCTTATACAGATGAGGAATTACCGCACAAGCTCTCCCCGGCTGAATGGCCGGAGGGGGCTTTTTAACTGATTATTCAAAGAGCAATACATAACACCACCCTCCGGCGCATAAAGTGAAGGACGAGTTCTGCGAAGTGTAATAGTGAAGCAGATGCTGCCATAACTTTTACTTTTAGGAGGTTGCCTAAGATGATTGTCTCCATTCCCAAAACCGTACGCCGGCTGTATTTCATGACCTTGCTCGTTGCGATCAGCTGTGTGCTGTATTATGTCCTAAGCTGGGTCAGTGCCTGGATCAGCCCCGCTCAGAACTATGATATTCCGGAGGGCACAGCCATCCGGGCATTTCATGATGTGAAGCAAAGCGATGAAGGGCTGAGTGCAGGTCAGCGCCTGCGGTTCTACTATTGGTACGGGGAGTGAGCGCTCCGCCGGTTGCAGGAAAAAGCTAGAAGCCTGTCGAATGAATCTAGAGCATGTAAGGGACGCCCCGCGTTCTGACTGCTGCCGGACCCCAACCGCTGCAGAGCGGCATGAAGCAGCCTGAGTATGACAGGAGCGTGAATAGATGAAGTCACACTTGCAGCCGTTTATGCAGTATTTGTCCGGGGACAAAGGATTGTCTCCTAGTACGCTGGAATCCTATGGACGGGATATTTCGCAGTTTCTGGAGTTTACCGAAGAGCGCGGCACGGCTGCGATGGAAGAAATCAGAAGATCACATATTATGCTCTACCTCGGCGCTCTGCGCGGAGCGGGCAAGGCAACGGCAACAGTCAACCGGAATACGGTATCGCTGCGCGCCTATTTTCATTTTTTGCTGAAAGAACGGCTGATCGGGCAAGACCCGACACTGGATATGGAAACGATTAAACCGAGCAAGAAACCGCCGATGATTCTTAGTATTGAAGAAATTGAACGCCTGCTGGCCGTCCCTGATGAATCTGCTCCCCAGGGGATGCGCGATAAGGCGATGCTTGAGCTGCTCTATGCTACGGGTATCCGTGTTACAGAGCTAATCTCGCTGAATGTGGAGGACGTGAATACCGGGCTGAAGTTCGCACGCTGCAGCGGGGCCTCCGGCAAGGAAAGAGTGGTGCCGATTGGTACGATTGCTGCGGACTGTGTGGCCCGTTATGTCTCCGGTATGCGGGACAAGCTGCTCCGGGTGAATCTGGAGGAGCCTGCGCTGTTCCTGAACAGTCTGGGCGGGAGGCTGACCCGTCAGGGCTTTTGGAAAATAATCAAGAAACATGCGCGTGAAGCCCACATCCAGCAGGACATCACACCGCATACCCTGCGGCATTCCTTCGCCGCTCATCTGCTGGAAGGCGGGGCAGATCTGCGCTCCGTGCAGCAGATGCTGGGCCATTCCGATATTTCGACCACTCAGATTTATAGCGGAATCGCCCGCAAGAATATGAAGGAAGTCTATGAGAATCACCATCCCCGGGCAAAATAGTCTTTATTCAGAGGTATGGTGTAACCGTGGATAGAACGGGTGATGGGATGGATTGGCCCGAAAAGATGCTTTTTGTGAGTAAGAAAGTTATGATGGAATCATACTGAAAGGATAGCTCCCGGGAGAGGTTCTCCCGGAGTTTCTTCCTGTTTTGAGCAGACTTTACGATTATGCAAACTACGAAGGAGTGAAGACGGCAATGTCCTCATTTAAACGCATCGGATTTATTGTTCTGGATAGTGTAGGTATCGGTGAAGCGCCGGATGCCGCTAATTTTGGAGATACAGGCTCCCATACGCTGGGCCATATTCTGGAGCGGGTTCCGGGTCTTAAGCTTCCGAATCTGCAGCAGCTGGGACTTGCGAATATTGCTCCGCTGCCGCCGCTGGAACCGGTAGCTGCCCCGACAGGCTATTACGGCAAAATGCAGGAGGTTTCAGTAGGCAAGGATACGATGACCGGCCACTGGGAGCTGATGGGCCTGAAGATTGAGGTTCCATTTAATACTTATTTTGACGGATTCCCCGCAGAGCTGATTGAGAAGTTCGAAGCGGCAACCGGACGTAAGGTGATTGGCAACAAGCCGGCTTCCGGCACGGAGATTCTCGTAGAATACGGCGAAGAGCAGATGAAGACCGGCGCATGGATTGTGTATACTTCGGCAGACAGCGTATTCCAGCTTGCCGCGCATGAAGATATCATTCCTCTGGAAGAGCTGTACAGCGCCTGCCGGATCGCCCGCGAGCTGACGATGGCTCCCGAATTCTCCGTCGGCCGTGTCATCGCCCGTCCTTATGTCGGTGAGCCGGGGAATTTCGTGCGTACCCCGAACCGTCATGACTACGCGGTGAAGCCGCCGGAGCCGACCGTTATGAACGCTCTGGAGGACATCGGCAAAGACGTGATTGCGGTAGGTAAAATCAATGATATCTTCACCGGCGAAGGTGTAACAGCTTCTTACCCGACGAAGAGCAATGAGCACGGCATCCAGATTACCATTGACGAGCTGCGCAAGCCGTTCAACGGATTCCTGTTCACTAATCTCGTTGATTTCGATTCCCTGTACGGCCACCGCCGTGATCCGGAAGGCTACGGCCGGGCGCTGGAGGTATTCGATCAGGCGCTGCCTGAGCTGCTCTCCACCCTGGATGAAGATGATCTGCTGATCATCTCTGCAGACCACGGCAATGACCCGATCCATGCCGGAACGGATCATACCCGCGAATATGTGCCGCTCCTGATCTACAGCCCGCGATTCAAGACTCCGGGCAGCCTGGGCATCCGCCAGACCTTCTCTGACGTTGCTGCTACCATCGCTGATAATTTCGGAGCGAAGGCACCGCAGTACGGGACGAGCTTTTTGTCTGAATTAATTTAATTTAAATAATAAATCAAGATGAACTGAAGGATATAACTAAAAGTGAGAAGAATCGAAGGGGAAATTTGGAACTGTAGGAGCGATAGCGACCGCCTTTGTCTACGGATTTCAACCGCTAAGCGGGTCATAATTGAAGAAATCTGTAGACAACAGCGGCCGGAAGTCCAAATATCACCGTAGTGACGGCTCAGCTTTACGTCGATGACTAAAGTTCATCCCACCCACCTCAAGGAGGAACCAACCATGACCGCAGTTACCCAAAGCAATATTCAAGAAGCAGCAGTATATATCAAAGACAAATGTACCGTCGCACCCGAAATCGGGCTGATCCTCGGCTCCGGCCTCGGCGTTCTGGCCGATCTGATTACAGACGAAGTAGTCATTCCTTATAATGAAATCCCGCATTTCCCGGTGTCCACTGTTGAAGGACATGAAGGTGAACTGCTGATCGGCATGATTGAAGGCCGCCGCGTCGTAATGATGAAAGGCCGCTTTCACATGTACGAAGGCTACGGACCGGAGACTACTGCCTTCCCTGTACGTGTTATGAAAGAGCTGGGCGTAACCAGCCTGCTGGTAACTAACGCTGCCGGCGGGGTCAACACCGATTTCACACCGGGTGATCTGATGCTGATTACTGACCATCTGAACCTCACAGGCCGCAATCCGCTGACCGGACCGAATGATAATGCGCTGGGCGTACGTTTCCCGGATATGTCTTCGGCTTACAGCCCGCGCCTGATCGCAGCCGCCAAAGAAGCTGCAGCAGCGCTGAACTTCGAGTTCAAGGAAGGCGTATACGCCGGCCTGCTCGGACCCAACTACGAGACTCCTGCTGAGATCGTTATGCTGCGCCGCCAAGGGGCAGATGCAGTAGGGATGTCCACGGTATCTGAGACGATTGTGGCCCGTCATGCCGGGATTGAAGTACTTGGTATTTCCTGCATCACCAACATGGCTGCCGGAATTCTGGAACAGCCGCTGAACCATGCAGAAGTGATGGAGACAGCGGAACGTGTGCGCGAGCAATTCCTGAAGCTGGTGCTGGCTTTTATTCCGAAGATGTAGTTCCTGCTTCAAGCTATTTACAAGACAATTCATATCCGGGAGGATCAACCTATGACAACACCATCAACAGTCCCATACGGCACTCAGGTAAAAGAAGCTGCTGAATATATTCAATCCAAACTCGGTTCTTACACACCGGCTATCGGACTTATTCTGGGCTCCGGCCTCGGGGATCTGGGTGACCAGATCGAAGATGCGGTATATCTGCCTTATGAAGAAATTCCGCATTTCCCGCGTTCCACGGTAGAAGGTCATGCGGGACGGTTCGTGATCGGTAAGCTGGAAGGCAAGGATGTTATTATCATGCAGGGCCGTTTCCACTACTATGAAGGTTATGAAATGCGCAAAGTGGTGCTGCCGGTATACGTAATGGCTAAGCTTGGCGTAGGCACACTCGTGATTACCAATGCAGGCGGCGGAATGAACAGAGCGTTCAAAGCCGGTGACCTCATGCTGATTACCGACCACCTGAACATGACTGGCGACAACCCGCTGATCGGACCGAATGATCCGGAGCTGGGTGTACGTTTCCCGGATATGTCCCGTGCGTATGACCCGGAATATATCGAGTTGGCGAAGAAGCTGGCCGGTGAAGTTAAGGGTGCCGATGGTGAAGCACTTGTGCTGCAGGAAGGCGTATATGCCGGCATCAGCGGACCTACCTATGAAACTCCGGCTGAACTCAAAATGCTGGCCTACCTCGGCGGCGATGCCGTTGGAATGTCCACCGTGCCCGAAGTGATCGTAGCCAGCCACAGCAAGCTGCGTGTGCTCGGCATTACCTGTATCACCGATATGGCGATCGGGGACGAGCTGGAGCCGCTTACTCATGAGCAGGTGGTAAAAGTAGCTAACCTGACCAAACCGAAATTTATCGGCCTTGTGCGCTCCTTTGTCCGTGAGGTACAGGTATAATGCGTGCAGTTGACCTTATCCAGAAAAAACGAGACGGCGGCGAGCTCAGCCGTGAAGAAATAGCTTACCTGATTCAAGGCTACAGCAAAGGTGAAATTCCTGATTACCAGATTTCCGCCTGGGCGATGGCTGTCTATTTCCGGGGAATGAACGCACGGGAAACCGGCGATCTGACCCTGGAAATGGCGATGTCCGGTGACCAGGTGGATCTCAGCCCGATTGCAGGTATCAAGGTGGACAAGCATTCTACCGGCGGTGTTGGCGACAAAACGACGGTTGTTCTTGCCCCGCTTGTAGCTGCAGCCGGAGTTCCGGTGGCCAAAATGTCCGGACGCGGCCTCGGCCACACCGGCGGTACGCTCGACAAGCTGGAGTCGATCACCGGATTCTCCGTGGAGATGGACCGGGAGCGCTTTTTCACCCAGGTAGTGGAGATCGGCGCAGCTGTCATCGGCCAGTCCGGCAACATTACGCCTGCGGACAAGAAATTGTACGCACTGCGTGACGTGACTGCGACCGTGGAATCCATTCCGCTGATTGCCAGCTCCGTAATGAGCAAGAAGATCGCCGCAGGTGCGGATGCCATCGTCCTTGATGTGAAGACCGGCAGCGGCGCGTTCATGAAGACGCTGGATGATTCCATTGCACTCGCACAGGCGATGGTGGATATCGGCACACATCTTGGCCGCAACACGGTCGCTGTGATCAGCGACATGGACCAGCCGCTCGGCTTCGGCATTGGCAATGCGCTGGAGATCAAAGAAGGCATTGAGACCCTGAACGGCCACGGGCCGAAGGATCTGCAGGAGGTCTGCCTCATTCTGGGCAGCCAGATGCTGGTGCTCGGCGGCAAGGCGAAGGACGAACAAGAAGCGCGCTCCATTCTGCTGTCCCATATTGAAGACGGCAGTGCGCTGGACAAGTTCAAGCAGATGGTATCTGCCCAAGGCGGCGATGCCGCGCAGATTGAGTCGCCGGATACTTTGCCGGCAGCGCGCAAGTTCATCGAAGTGAAGGCAGAAGCCGCAGGGTATGTGGAGAGCATTCAGGCTGAAGAGATCGGCGTAGCGGCGATGCTGCTCGGCGCCGGACGCGAAACGAAGGAATCCGTCATCGACCTGGCCGTTGGCATTCAGCTGGCGATTAAGGTTGGCGATGCCGTAGCCGCAGGCGATACGCTTGCTGTGCTGCATGTGAATGATGCCAGTGAGAGCAAAGTGCAGGAAGCCGAAGCCAAGGTGCTGGAAGCTTACCGCATTTCCGCTCAGCCGGTTCCGCCGCAGCCGCTGGTATTTGCACTGGTGACTAAGGATGGCGTAACTCGGTACTAAAGCGGGTGCCGGTTACTCAAACAATTCAAAAGCCGTACATCAGCAATTCGCTGATTGTACGGCTTTTTTGGATTGTTCAGGACCGCCCCCGTAAGACAAGTGGAAAAAGGGCATTTAATTATCCTTGAATCGCTGATATTGATGGCGTAAAATAAGTTGTGTACCAGTATTTGGAGCCTAGTCAGGCAACAAAAAAGTAGGGTATCCTCAGGATTGCGAAACCACCAAGGAGGAACCCTACCAATGACTATTTTACCCGAAAGCTCACTGAATAATCTATTTGAAAAACTTGTTAACGATTTTGTGAAAGACCACTTGGAGTCCATCATGCGTGCAGAAATGCAGGCGTTCATGGCGAGCGAGGAAGCAGGTACACGCAATAGCCGTAACGGATACTACACCCGAAACCTGCACACGAAATACGGCAATCTAGAGGACCTGGAGGTCCCCCGCGACCGCCAAGGATTGTTTCAAACTCAGATGTTTGAGCCGTACCAGCGGCGGGACGGGTGGCTGGAGGAAGCGGTCATCCAGATGTATAAAAGCGGCATGGGGACGCGGGATGTGGCCCGGTTTATTGAAAGTATGTTTGGAAGCCATTACTCTCCAACGACCGTTAGCAACATTACGGCTACCGTCCTGGACGACATCCACCAGTGGCAGAAACGGCCGCTGAGCAAGCGCTACTCTGTGATCTACCTGGATGGGCTGTACGTGAAGCTCAAACGGGGTACGGTCCGCGGTGAGGTCGTTTATTTTGCGATGGGGATTGACGAAGAGGGACAACGTCAAATCCTAGGGTTCTACGTCGGCGGTCAAGAGAGTTCGAACGGCTGGCGTGAGGTCCTTAAAGACCTGTACGACCGTGGAGCGCAGGAGGTGTTGCTCGGTGTGTTTGACGGGCTTCCCGGGCTGGATGCGGCGTTTAAAGAGACGTACCCGCAGGCGGATGTGCAGCACTGTGTGGTGCACAAGGTGCGGGCCACGTTCCCCAAAATCCGGATCGAGCACAAAACCGATGTCCTTGAAGACCTGAAGACCGTGTATACCGCACCGGATGAGGTCGTGGCCCGGGCTAACTTTGATACGGTCAAAGCCAAGTGGAACAAGCTGTATTCGAAAGAAATGAAGTCCTGGGAGGAGCAGTTGTGCACACTCCTGACGTTCTACAAGTACCCGGAGCCCATTCGCAAAGCGATCTATACGTCGAATCCGATTGAGCGAATGAACAAGGAAATCCGCAAACGCCTTAAACCGATGAACAGTTTGACGAATATGGATGCGGCAGAGAAAATCGTGTATCTCGAAATGCTTGACTACAATGAACGTCATGGGCAGCGGGTCGTTCCTGGCTTTGGGATGGAACCCGTCAAAAAGAAGCTAAACGAGTTATTTGAAGCACGCTACCCTGCCTTGCCCACGCCCGAAGAGGAATAGCGGATAAATCCTGTTTCTGGGGGTCGGGGTTCCCCCGACCCCCAGAAACACCTGCACCCCCAACCCGTAACCCGGGGAGGTACTTCTACTCTCTTACACAAACTTCTTGACGCTACCCTGATATTTGGGTTTTAGTTGGAAAAAGTACATTTAATTTTCCGATTTACTGACTTGGCGGCGGAATCAGCAAATTTAGGTGACGTTTATCCACTTATTTTTTGGTATGCGGTCCACACGATGAAAATAAGTGTACGGAATCCACTTATTCCGTAACCCGTAACCCGTAACCCGTAACCCGTAACCCGTAACCCGTAACCCGTAACCCGTAACCCGTAACCCGTAACCCGTAACCCGTAACCCGTGGAAGAACGGGGCTCCTGCTTGAGCGCGCAGCTAGTCCAGCAGCAGGTTCTTCTCAGCCACCTGCATCATCCGGTAAGCCCCCCTACTGCGGTTGCAGAGAGCGGTGAAGGTTACACCGCTTGCCGGATAAACTGCTGAGCGAAAGGAGACCCCGGGATCGGAGCCCATGAGATGGTATTTTAACACCCCGCCGTTTCTGATCGTAATCCATACTCCATAGCCATAGTAAGTATCCTCATCCTCATGAATATGCGGTGTGAGCAGCAGGGCAGTTGTCTCTGGCTGAAGCAGCTTGTGCCCGAGCAGGCATGTCCACAGCTTCTGCATATCCGCTGCCGTGACAAAAGCACCTCCGTCGCCGCCGCCCACTACCGGAATGGAGTAGATGTTGCTGATATTCTCTCCGGTCTCACTGTCGATATAACCGAGAGCTGTATTGGCAGGGAGGGCATCCAGGGCGAAGTAACCGGAAGCCTTCATCCCGCAAGGCCGGAAAATATGCTGCTCCACATAATCCGTGAAATTCATTCCGCTGACCGCTTCGACAATCAGGCCAAGCATGATATAACCCGCATTGTTATAGTGGAAACGATCGCCGGGAGTGAATTTCATCGGCAGCGATGCAAATAGTGGCAAGAAATCACCCGGTCGCCTGAGCGTATACATCGGTATGTCCTCCCATAGTGCTGCGAAATCGTCCATAACCTCCTCATCGAAATAATCCGGAATGCCCGAGCTATGCGTCAGCAGCTGATGAACCGTGATCTCCGGGCTGAACAAGGGGAACTTCTGCTCATGTAAGACCTCCAGCACCTTGCCGTCAAAAGAAAGCTTCCCCTGCTCGGCCAGCTGGCAGATAGCTACTGCTGTGAACAGTTTGCTGCCGGAAGCAATCCCGAAGCGGGTGTTAAGCTGATTGATCCGTTCCTCCGCTACGTTGGCTTGTCCGCAAGCAGCCGCTGCGAGGGTCTGATCGTGTTGCGTAACCAGTACCGTCCCCGAAAATCCGGAGAGCAGAACCTCCTGATCGATGATATGTTGGAGCTCTTTTTGATGCTCAGTCTGTTTCTGCTTCATGTAGTAACCCTCTTCCATAACTTGATGATGTGTAATCTTCTTGTAATTCGCCAATATGGAATAATTAACCTTTATTTATATTTCTGTATGATATGGAGCGGGGAATTTAGGGGTTTAATGGATGCCGGATGCTGCTGAAAGGCCGAAGAGTGTACCTTGCGCGTAAGGTTTATGTGCAAAGGACAAGAAAAACAACTTAGTTTTGGCAGGGCGGTACATTGTGGACGTTTCGAATTTTAAGATAGTATGAATTCAAACATCACAATCATGAGCATGCATCCGGGGAGGAATTATAATGGCACTTCATCAGACGATTACAGTTTTGAACGCACTGGACAGCGCTTATGTTAATGGTGAGCAGGTCAGGCAGTTATTCGCAGCATATCCTGCGGTTAAGGTTGAGGTTCAGAAAGTGGAAGGTGAAAAAGGCAGTACGGAATTCGTCAAAATCACCATTCCGGGCAGTCAAGGCAAGCTTGGAGGCGGAAGCGCGCCAACCTTCGGAATTGTCGGCAGACTTGGCGGCATAGGGGCGCGCCCCAGCCGGATCGGCATTGTCTCTGATGCAGACGGCGCAGTAGCGGCAATCGCAGCGGCACTGAAACTGGCAAACATGCAGACCAAAGGGGATGTGCTGCAGGGTGACGTCCTGGTTACGACACATATTTGTCCGGATGCTCCGACACTGCCGCATGAACCCGTTGATTTCATGGATTCCCCGGTGGATATCCTGCAGATGAATGAGCATGAGGTATTGCCGGAGATGGAAGCGATTATTTCTATTGATACGACTAAGGGCAACCGTGTGGTGAATCACAAAGGCATTGCAATCTCACCTACGGTCAAAGAAGGGTACATTCTGCGGGTCAGTGAGGATCTGCTGCGGATCAAGGAAATGACGACAGGACAGTATCCGGTAACTTTTCCGGTAACTACGCAGGACATTACTCCTTACGGTAACGGACTATATCATATCAATTCCATCCTGCAGCCCGCAGTAGCGACTTCGGCTCCCGTTGTAGGGTTGGCGATTACTGCCCAGTCCATGGTGCCCGGCTGCGGTACAGGGGCAAGCCATGAGATTGATATCGCCCAGGCGGTGCGTTTTGCCATTGAGACAGCCAAAGAGTTCACTCAAGGCATATGCTCCTTCTACAACGAAGCTGAATTCGCACAGATTACCGAGCTGTACGGTTCGATGAAAGTGCTGCAGACGCTGGGTAAACCGGCTGTAACCTCTCACTAGGAATAGAACGGAATAATGGCAGGCGCTGAGCAAGGTTCAGCGCCTGCTCAATGTATACAGGCATGAGTTGCCATGATTTCAATCCGTATGGAGAAGCGGGAGGGAGCAAGATGAGTAAAAATATAGGGTTAATCACGATCGGACAAGCTCCCAGGAACGATGTTGCACCGATTATTGAGAAGTATCTGGAGGGTAAGGCAGGACTGGTTCAGTCCGGGGTGCTTGACGGGTTCACTGCTGATCAGGTACGCGAATTCTATAGTCCTGGTCCTGGAGAGTATGTGCTGACTACCCGCATGGCGGACGGATCAGCTGCGGTGATCTCCCGTGAACGGATAAAGTCAGTTCTGCAGGGGAAGGTTGATGCTATGGAAGCTGCTGGAATTGAGACGATTCTGCTGGCCTGTACCGGTGTTTTTCCGGGACTTCATACGGCCAAGGCCCATCTGATTGAACCGGACCGGATTATCCCTCCGGTCGTAATGGCGATGCTTGACGGACGCCGGCTGGGGCTGATAGGTCCTCTGCCCGAGCAGGAAGAGAGCATGAATGAGAAATTCGCGGGAGCCGGAGCACGGCTGCCGTTTGCAGCTGCTTCTCCGTATACCGGTACGGAAGCGGATTTCCGAGCGGCAGCTGAGCGTCTGCGAGACTTGGCGGACGTGATTGTGCTTGACTGTATGGGATATGTGGAGCAGCATAGACAGTGGGCGGCCTCCGCAGGAGTGCCTGCCGTGCTGTCCAATGCCCTCGTGGGCAAGCTGGTAGCAGAAATGGTGTAACCGGGAGGAAAAGATAATGAGTGAGCAACGAATATTGATCAGCATGAATGTTCTTAAGGACTGTCTGGGGCTTGGCAGCGGCGAATTGCTGGCTGTAGTGGCCGATGACGACAAGCGGGAGCTTGCCGAATCCGTCTATGAAGCAGGGAAGCGGATCGGAGCGGAATCGATGCTACTGATTATGCAGGCGCGGAGCAAATCCGGCGAGGAGCCGCCGGCTCCGATTGCCGAAGCTATGGCCAAAGCGGATGTGGCAGTATGCATTACGACACATTCGATGACACATACGGCGGCGCGCAAGCAGGCAGCCGCAGCGGGAACACGGGTGGCGACCATGCCGGGCATGACAGATGACATGTTCAGCCATGGCGCGATCACTGCGGACTATGCGCAGGTGAAGACATTAACGAAGCAGGTAGCTGCGCTGCTGTCTGAGGGAAGCCAGGTTCGTGTGGAGAAGGATGGACTGAGTCTGAGCTTTTCGATTGAGGGCCGGGATGGCGTGCTGAGCACCGGATTATATCTGAATCCGGGAGAATCGGGTAACCTTCCTTCGGGCGAGGCTTATATTGCGCCGATGGAAGGTACAGCCGCCGGCCAGATTAAGGTGGACGGTTCGATTGCAGGTATTGGCGCGCTGAACAGCCCGATGGTGCTGACAGTGGAGCAGGGCCGATTAATTAGTGCAGAAGGCGAGAGCGGTGACAGGCTGCTGGATATGCTTGGTGCCGGTGACGGCAGGCTTCTGGGCGAGTTCGGCATTGGTACAAACAACAAGGCCAGAATTACAGGTGTGGTGCTGGAGGATGAGAAGGTCTACGGGACCATCCATGTCGCTTTTGGCAGCAATAATACGTTCGGCGGGGTTGTAGCGGCTGGCGTTCATATTGATGCTGTAGTTATGAAACCGGATGTGTATATTGATGATAAGCTGATTATGCGTGCAGGAGAACTGCTCTAGGCTGCGCGGTTGCTGTGTTGTTGTCAGGGTTATCGCGGTACGGGATGAAGCAAAAGTATATGGTGAGGATATTCAGAACGCCCAACAATGGCTGACCAGGGGGAGACAAGGATGCTTGGAATTATACGTGTAATCACACTGCAAGAGGAGTCTGCAATTCATTTGCACGGAGAATTGATTGAACACCGGTATGGCCTGCCGGTAATCAGCCGCTGCATTCCGGATCAGCCTCAGGGCGTATACAATGACGAGACCGAAGCGGAGTCAGTGCCGAAGATTATCAGCCTGGCCCGGGAACTGGAGCAGCAGGGCTGTACGGCCATCGGCATCAGCTGTGCCGCAGATCCGGCGCTGCTGGAAGCCAGGATGGCAGTGAACGTACCGGTGCTGGGTGCAGGCTCGTGTGCAGCCCATATGTCGCTTGCATACAGCGATAAGATCGGCGTGCTGACGATTCTGACCGAGGTGCCGCCGCTGATCCGCAGCATTCTAGGCGATGCTTACCTCGGCATGGACCGGCCAGATGGGGTAACGACCACACTTGATTTGGGTACACCTGCCGGACGGGCAGGCGCACTTGCCGGAGCAGCCCGGCTGGTGGAGCGCGGTGCGGAGGCCATAGTCCTCGCCTGCACCGGGTTTGCCACCATCGGGCTGGCGGCGGAGCTGGAAGAACAGCTCGGCATCCGTGCGTTTGATCCGATTCTCGCGCTTGGAGCAGCGGCCGCTGCGTCTGCTTCCTTGCCTGGGGGTGTGCGGCGCTGATTGCGCTGTGCAAATCTGCTCTTGGAAGTACGAAGTATAGTAATTCAGGAAATATAGTTAAGCGTTCTTCCGGATGTAGGTCCGGGGAACGTTTTTTTGTGTAGCTGATTTGGCTGGCTGGCTGCTACTGCAGGGTGTTTCTGAGCTGCTGTGGGGAGTGCGTATGAGTATGTGGAGCGGGAAGTTGGGGAGGTGGGGAGACGTGAGAGGTACGGGGGAGGTGGGTGTGGGAAATAAGGAAGGAGGAGTTGGGATGGAGAAGTGAGAGATACAGGGGGGGGAATGGGAAGTGGGGGAAGTAAGGAAGGGAGGAAGGGAGGAAGGGAGTGAGGGAGGAAGGGAGTGAGGGAGTGAGGGAGTAAGGAAGTAAGGAAGTAGGAAATGAGAAAGTGAGGGGATGAGAAGTGAAAATTGAGAAGTGGAAATTGAGAATTGAGTATGGGGAGTGGGAAATGAAGAGTATGGAGGTGGAGGTGAGTGGAAAGGTGAAGAGATGAGAAGCAGGAGAGTGTGCAGATTTAAGTACATACTGAAATGGACAGTTGGTCGGGCACCAGACAGAAAGTATAGTAGCAAACATTTTAAGTGGCTCAAAGCAGGAAAGTAAAGGTATAAATCCCTCTGATTCCGCTAAACGTGGCTCACAGCAGAAAAATTAAAGGTATAAATCCCTCTGTTTCCGCCGAAAGTGGCTCACAGCACCAAATTAAAGGTATAAATCCCTCTAATTCCAATCGAAAGTGGCTCACAGCACCAAATTAAAGGTATAAATCCCTCTAATTCCAATCGAAAGTGGCTCACAGCACCAAATTAAAGGTATAAATCCCTCTAAATCCATCGAAAGTGGCTGATAGCACCAAATTAAAGGTATAAATCCCTCTGTTTCCGCCGAAAGTGGCTCACAGCACTAAATTAAAAGTATATATCCCTTTGTTTCCGCCCCGAAGGTAAGAAGTTGAAATGAGAGGCAAAAGTGCCCTTGATTTCAGCCGAGGGAGGCTAGAAGTGGTAACGAGGGGCAAAAGTGCCCTTGATTTCAGCCGAAGGAGGCTAAAAGTGGAAATGGGGGGCAAAAGTGCCCTTGATTTCAGCCTGAGGAGGCTAGAAGTGGAAATGAGGGGCAAAAGTGCCCCTGATTCCGTCCGAAGGAGCCCGTTAGCACCAAATCAAAGGTACGAATCCCTCTGATATCGCCAGCAGCACCAAATCAAGGTACACCTCCCTCTCATTTCACCAGAAGTGGCCTCCAGCACGGAACGAGAAGCACTAATGCCCCACCCGTCTAATAGCGGCCATTCCTCACCAGCTTCACGCGTACCCCTCATACAGGCCGGCGTAGCCGTCAGATAAGTTACTTTGTTCAATAAGGACATGTTGTGTCCTATTTGCGTACTACTCGCGTCCTATTCACAGTCACCGGATCAGCTTGTTAACCAGTGTTTTCCCTCCCACACTTACGTATAAATCCGAAAAAATATCTTCAATTTTATATATTTTTCCTGTGGCTGGGCGGGAATGTCTGATAAACTATCGGGAATGCGAATGTAAGCTAATGGCCTTCAAGTGGCTACGGGGGCTTACGGGTGCATACGGGTACGTACAAGTGGCATATTTCAGGAAAAATCATGAAATACTGAAGATAGTAGAGGGAGGCAGAATGTTGAATACACGAGGAATTACTCTAAGGGAGCTGATGGAGCTCTCTGTTCTTGGGAAAGCGAAGGTTATTAGCGGCCAGCAGGGGCTGGACCGGGTGGTCCGGTTCGTAGATATTATGGAGGTTCCGGATCTGAAGGGCTGGATCAGTGAAGGCGTCATGCTGCTGACTACGGCGTATTCCATCCGCCATGATCCTTCGCTGCTGACGGAGCTGATCTATACGCTCGACAATCTGGGTGCAGCGGCGCTGGCGATTAAGCCGGCCCGCTTCCTGAAGGAAATCCCCCAAGGGGCGATCGAGGCCAGCAATGCCTGCGGTCTGCCGATTGTGGAGATCCCGCCGGAGATTCCGTATACGGATATCACCCAGCCGGTGATGGAGCTGCTGCTCGGACGCCAGGCGATGCTGCTGCGCCGTGCGGAGGAGGTCTACCGCACGCTGACAACGATGGTGCTGGAGAACAGCGGCATTCAGGCGGTCAGCGATAATGTCGCTGATTTTCTGAAAGCGCCGGTTGCCCTTGTTGACACCGACCGGAAGACTATCGTGTCTTCGCCGGCTGATTTCGATTGGTCACAGAGAGAGGCGCCGCTGAACTGGAATATTCATGTGGACCGGCGGACCGTCGCCAGACTGCTGGTGGACAAGGAGCAGCTGGACGATATGGAGGAAGTAGGCATCGAGCAGGCCCGGCTTGTCTTTGCCCTGGAGCTGATGCGCCGCAAGGTTGCCGAGGATACCGAGTTCCGGCTGCGCGGCAACTTCATCGATGAGCTGCTGACTCCGCCGCTGCCTTCGCGGCATGAGGTGGAGCGGCGGGCACGCCAGCTCGGGATGAATCCCGAGCATAAGTGGGAGGTTGCTGTAATCGAAGGGGAGACAGCGCCGAGTGAGGAAACGGTGAACCGGCTCTTGGAGCGGGAAGCGAAGAAACGCGGAGTTACACCCCACGTAGAGTACCGTTCCAGCCGGGCTGTGCTGTTCCTGCCCACGCAGGAGGGCCGTAAATTCACGCCGGGCGGAGATGCACAGGAGCCCTGGGAGAAGACGCTGGAGGGCTGGCTGAAGGACAAAAGCGAAGGCCTAAGCAGCTACAGAAGCGGAATTGGCACCTCGGAATACTTGTGGGACATCCACACCAGCTACAATGAAGCGCGCAAAGCCTTGTCTATCTCCAGAAGGCTCGGACAAGGTAAAGGCGGTGTCACCCGCTATGAAGAGATGGAAGTATACCACTTGCTGGAGGGCCTTGGCGGTCCGGGCTTCGAGCGGCTGTTCGGGCGTAAGCTGGGCAAGCTGCTGCAATACGACCAGGAGCATGACAGTAATATGATGCTGACGTTCTATCATTATCTGGAGTGCCGGGGCAGCCTGATTGAGACGGCGAACAGCCTGTACATTCATCGCAACTCGGTCAAATACCGGCTGGAGCGGATCCGCGATATTACCGGCTTCGATTTGAACGATCCGCGCGAGCAGTTCGTGTGCCATTTATGCCTGATTTACTACTACCTGCAGGAAAAATAGGCGGGACTGGAACTTTTATGGAATTGTATGTTAGGAAAGATTACATATAGAGGTGTTGATAGTGCACAATCGACAAACGGTTGTGCTTTTTTTTAGCTGAACGGGACGTAGAGTGGTGGTCAAATTCTATGTAGAATTAGCACAACTACTAAAGAGGACAAAGAAACCGCACAGTACCTGACATGGGCAGCGCGTTTCCGTCAACAAGAATGTCACAGCATGGATGGCACAGAAGCCGTAAGGGGGTTGATTCATTGTTTGCTTACACATTAAAAAGACTTGTGCAGATGATTCCAGCCTTGCTAGGTATTATCGTCATCACCTTCATTCTCTCAAGAGTGCTGCCGGGTGACCCGGCGATCATGCTGGCCGGAGAGCAGGCTCCGGAGGAGATTGTGGACAAGATCCGTCAGGATATGGGGCTCGACAAGCCGCTGTATATCCAGTTCTTCACTTACATCGGCCAATTGCTGCAAGGCAATATCGGCTACGCGTATCACACCGGACATACGGTAGCCAGCGATTTGGCTTCGCGGTTCCCGGCCACCATTGAGCTGACCCTGGCCAGCATTCTGATCGCGGTCCTGGTGGCCATTCCCGTCGGGATTGTCGCCGCTACCCGCAAAGAATCGTTTCTGGATCACATTTCACGGGTGTTCTCGCTGATAGGTGCATGCGTGCCGATCTTCTGGCTGGGCCTGATGTTCATTTACGTCTTTTATTCCATCCTCGGCTGGGCTCCGGCACCGATGGGACGGATCAGCGGAGACTTGAATCCGCCGGTGCATATCACCGGGCTGTATGTTCTGGACAGCATCCTCTCAGGCGATACCGCTGCACTCAAAAGCAGCCTCTCGCATCTGCTGCTCCCGGCTATCTGCCTCAGCACCGGCACGATGGCGATCATCGCCCGGATGACCCGTTCCAGCATGCTGGAGGTCGTGGATCAGGACTTCGTCCGCACCGCCCGGGCCAAAGGGCTGCGGGAATCAGCCGTCATCTACAAGCATGCACTCGTCAATGCACTAATACCAACCTTGACCGTTCTCGGTCTGCAGTTCGGCTTTTTGATGGGCGGCGCGGTCATTACGGAAACGATCTTCTCCTGGCCGGGTATCGGCGGTTATGTCACAGACTCCATTCTGGCTGCGGATTATGCGCCGATTCAAGCCTTCACCCTGGTCAGCGCCGTGCTCTACTGCGGAATTAACCTGGTGGTAGACCTGATCTATGGCTTCATTGACCCGAGAATCCGCTATGAATAGAACAGCTTGTGTGAGAGGAGGAGATTGCTTGTGAGCACTGCAGCACATTCAGCACAGGGCAGCCCGGCCAAACCCGCTGCGGCGGCAAAACCCAAAACGTTGTTGTCCTTGCTGCTGAATAACCGGCTGGCTGCCCTGGGGCTAACCTTTATTCTGATCTGGACCGTGGTAGCCATTATTGCACCCTGGCTTGCACCGCATGATCCTTATGTAACGGATATGGCGAACAAACTCCAGGCGCCTTCGGGCAGCCACTGGTTCGGAACCGACAACTTCGGGCGTGATATTCTCAGCCGGGTACTGTACGGTGCGCGGATCAGTATCTGGACCGGCCTGATCGCCGTCTCGATTTCCTTTGTCATCGGTGTGCCGCTCGGCGGAATTGCCGCTTACTATGGCGGCCGTACCGGCACCATCATCATGCGGCTGATGGATGTACTATTGTCCTTCCCGTCACTGGTCCTGTCAATGGCGATTGCCGCTTCGATTGGAGCAGGCCTCAGCAGTGCGATGATCGCCGTCGGGATTGTCGGCATACCGGAATTTGCCCGGCTGATGTTCGGGCAGACCGTCTCACTCCGCGAGAAGGAGTATATAGAAGCAAGCCGGGCGATCGGCGTGAAGAATACAGTCATCCTGTACCGCCACATCCTGCCGAACGCCCTGGCTCCGCTGATGGTTCAAGCTACACTCGGGATGGGCTTCGCGATCCTGACCGCATCCAGTCTCAGCTTCCTCGGGCTTGGCGTCAGACCCCCGATTGCCGAATGGGGAGCGATGATTTCAGAAGGCCGGGAATACATCATTTCCGGGCAATGGTGGCTGGTTACTTTTCCAGGGTTGTCCATTGCCACATCCATCTTAGGCTTTAACCTGCTCGGAGACGGTTTCCGGGACGTTCTTGATCCGCGGTTGCGTTCGGGTAAATAAGGCGGAGCAGGGGATCACTCCCCCGAAGCTCCGCAGTATCCCGATAAATATAGATCAGAGCCTGCTGGAGCAGTTGCGGCATGGTAGATCACAAGCAGCACCAGTATTACCAGTGCAGGCAGGATATAGAAAAGGGAGGAACTACTGATGAAAAGAGTTAAACTATTGTCCACACTCGTCGCTTTTTCAGTCATGCTTGCCGGATGCGCCAGCAGCGCCAATCCGCAGACACCTGCTGCTACTACAGCAGCTTCAGGAACTACAGGGACGGCTGCTCCTGCTGCCAAGTCAAATCTGACGGTTGCTTATTCCGAGGGCGGCACTACGCTCGACCCTGCAGAAGCTAACGATTTGACCTCCGATACACTCGTGCTTGCCGCTTATGATCAGCTGGTCACCTACGGCATCAAAACCGAAAATGGCGCAAGTATCGCCAACACCGAAGACATTCAGCCCATGCTGGCAGAGAGCTGGGAAGTGAACGCCGACAACACGGTGTACACCTTCAAGCTGAAATCCGGCGTGAGCTTCCAGAGCGGCAATCCGGTGGATGCCGAGTCGGTTGCGTACTCTTTTGACCGTGTGGCTAAATCAAGCTCCGGCAGCTTCCTCTATGGAATGGCGAATATCAAGTCCGTTGCGGTCAAAGACGCTTCCACCGTTGAAGTTACACTGACTAACGCCAATCATAATTTCCTGCAGATTCTTGCTATGTACACCTTCTCCATCGTGGATCAAAAGACTGTAGAAGCGCAGGGTGCCGACTACCTCAAAACGAATGCTGCCGGTTCCGGCCCGTTCACGCTTGAGAAGTGGGACCCGGCGACCGAAGCTGTCTTCACCGCTAATGAGAGCTACTGGCAGGGTGCGCCTAACCTCAGCAAAGTAACCCTGAAATTCACCAAAGAAGCCTCTAACCGCGTACTGCTGCTGGATAAAGGCGATGTAGATATGGCGATCGAGATTCCTCCGAAGGATGTTGCCTCCCTGCAGAGCAACACGGATCTGACCGTCGCCTCCAATGCGAGCAACCGGATTCTGTTCTTCGCAATGAACAACAAGGTGAAACCTTTTGACAATGTAAAAGTCCGTCAGGCGATCAACTATGCGATTCCTTATGATGAGCTGCTGAGCGGGGTAATGTACGGCCAGGCCAAGCAGATGAAGAGCTCTGTGGCGAGCAACACGCCGGGCTTCACCGATGCAGGCTACGTATATGAGCACAACCTGGATAAAGCTAAAGAGCTGCTTACAGAAGCCGGCTATCCGGACGGGTTTACCTTTGACTTCACGCTCGGTTCCGGGTTCGATGACTGGGAGGATGATGCGGTCCTGATTCAGGCGGAGCTGGCCAAAATCGGTGTAACCATGAATATCAACAAGCTGGCCCGTGCCCAGTTCCTGGAGCAGCAGAAGACCAATAATCTTACTTCTTATATCTCCAAATGGACATCATTCGTCAATGATCCGGGCTACCACCTCGGCTTCCTGCTGTACGGCAAAGGCTCCTCCAACTACATCAACTATTCAAATGCTGAAGTAGACAAGCTGTGGGATGAGGCGAACCTGGAGACAGACGCAGCGAAACGGACGGCACTCTATGAACAGGCACAGGAAATCATTACAACCGAAGCGCCTTGGGCTTATCTGTACGAGTACAACCGTATTGTCGGCATGAGCAACAAGATTAGCGGTTATGCGTTCTACCCGGATGAAGTTATCCGTTTCTATCCGCTTTCGATTACAGAATAAGCAGGTTTGGCTAAAAGAGAGCGGACGGGCCATTGGCTTTGTCCCTCTTTTTATCAAATTCATAAAGCCCCAAGCCAGCCGCAGGGCAGGCAGCAGGGAACGCAAAGGAGAATTACAACCATGACTGACTGGAAAAGCAAAGTGCTGGCGGCGATTGATGCTGAGCAGGATCAGCTGCTGGAGCTGTGCTCACAGCTCATCCGCTTCCCCTCGGAGAATCCGCCTGGAGATTCGCGCGACATCAGCGCTTTTATCATTGATTATTTGAAGCAGGCCGGCATTGATACAAGTATCCATCCGGCAACCGATACGATGCTGAATCTGGTGTCTACACTGGGTACAGGGGCTGAACAGCCGTCCGGCAAAAACCTGATCTTCTGCGGACATACCGATGTCGTTCCTGCCGGAGACCGCTCGCGCTGGGATTTCGATCCGTTCTGCGGCGATATCGTTGACGGCTATCTGCTGGGCAGAGGGGCCTCCGATATGAAAGCCGGCCTGGCCGGGCTGATCTATGTGACAGCGCTGCTGTCCAAGCTCGGCGTTCCGCTCAAAGGCGACTTGTCGCTCCTGATCGTGCCGGATGAAGAAACCGGCGGCCATCTGGGAGTGCCATGGGTGCTGGAACGCGGCTTGATCAGCGGAACGGCAGCGGTTATCGCCGAGCCGTCAGGCCCGCTGAATCCGACGATCGGGCAAAAGGGCAGCTGCTGGTTCGAATTCACCGTCGAAGGCACGCCGGGCCACGGCAGCCTGTCGCCGGTTGTCGGCGACAGCGCGATTGTTAAAGCGGCCAAGGGCATCGAGGCCCTGCAGCGTCTCTGGGATATCAAAGTCGATATTCCCGATGAAGTGAAGGAGATTATCCGCATCTCGCAGGATTATGTGAAGGAGCGCGAACAGAACGGCTCGATCGCCTATCAGGTATTCGATCATGTGACGGTGAATATCGGAACGATCCAGGGCGGAACCAAGGTGAATGTGGTGGCGGACCGCTGCACGATCCAGGTCGATTCCCGTGTACCGTTCGGCGTAGACTACCGCGATGTGCTTGACCGTGCCCGTTCCCTGCTGCTGGAGGCAGGCATTGAATCTGAAGTGAAGGGCTTCGGCTTCCAGGGCAACGCCAACTGGACCTCGAATGAGGAGCCGGTGGTTAGCGATCTGGTAGAGAGCATCTGTGAAGTCAGCGGGGAAGAAGCTTACGGTGTGCTGCAATGGGCATCCAGTGATGCCCGCCATTTCCGCACGCATAACATTCCTGTACTGCAATACGGCCCGGCCGAGCTGTCAACGATTCATAACTTTAACGAGAAGGCACCGGTCTGGCAGATCATCCAATGTGCGAAAGTATATGCCCTGACGGCACTTAAATATCTGGGTGTGGAAGATACAAAGAACTGATTTGCAAACTAATGAGATCAACGAAAAGCGAAAAGAAACGGAGGGGAAATTTGGAACTGTAGGAGCGATAGCGACCGCCTTTGTCACCGGATTTCCACCGCGAACAGCGGATTGGATAAAGAAATCTGGGGACAACAGCGGCCGAAAGTCCAAATGTTCACCGCAGTGACGACTATGCTTCAAGTTCAAATCTTAAGTTAGAGGAGGGGCAATCATGACAGAACTGCTGGAAGTATCAGGGCTATGCACCGAATTTCAGACAGCGGCCGGAACAATCCGCGCGGTGGACGGCATCAGTCTGTCAGTGCGCAAAGGGGAGACGCTGGGCATTGTCGGCGAATCCGGCTGCGGCAAAAGCATCACTTCACTGTCAATTATGCAGCTTCTGCCCAAGCGGATTAGCCGGATCGCCTCCGGCCACATCAGGTTTGAAGGCAAGGATATGCTGGAGATGTCGATGAAGGAGGTGCGGGGCATCCGGGGCAACCGGATTGCGATGATTTTTCAGGAGCCGATGACCTCGCTGAATCCGGTATTTAAGATCGGCCGCCAGATTTCTGAATCTGCCCGCTACCATCTGAAGCTGAGCAAGAAGGAGGCGGCGGAGCGGGCGGTGGAGATGCTGCGCAAGGTTGGGATTCCCCGGCCGGAAAAGATCGCGCAGCAGTATGCCCATCAGCTCTCCGGAGGCATGCGCCAGCGGGTGATGATCGCAATGGCGATGGTCTGCAATCCCCAGCTGCTGATCGCCGATGAGCCTACAACGGCACTGGACGTAACCATCCAGGCACAGATTCTTGATCTGATGCGCGAGCTGCAGGAGAAGGAGGGCATGTCCATTCTGATGATCACGCATGATCTTGGCGTAGTCGCCGAGATGTGTGACCGGGTTGTCATTATGTATGCCGGTCAGATCGTGGAGGAGACGGATGTCGCTACCCTGTACAGCAATCCGCTGCATCCGTATACCCGGGGACTGCTGGCTTCCCTGCCCCAGCTTGCTGGTGATGAGGACCGGCTCAGCTCCATCCCGGGCCAGGTGCCGAATCCGGCTAATCTGCCGTCCGGGTGCCGGTTCGCGCCGCGATGTCCGGTGGCTGTAGAGCGATGTAGCGAGAAGCTTCCGGAGCTGCTTGAGGTGCAGCCGGGACACACATGCCGCTGTATCCTGCAGCAGGAGGGAGTCATATGAGCACAATCCTTGAAGTCCGCAACCTGAAGAAGCATTATCCGATCCGCAAAGGCTTCTTCTCCAAGCAGGTCGGCGCTGTAAAAGCCGTAGACGGCATTACGTTATCCGTCCGGCAGGGGGAGACGCTTGCAGTGGTCGGTGAATCCGGCTGCGGCAAATCGACCACCGGCCGGGCCATCCTGCGGCTGATAGAGCCGACGGAAGGCGAGATTATATTTAACGGCACCGATGTGCGCGCTCTGAATACCGAACAGCTGCGCAGGTTCCGTACCGATATGCAAATGGTGTTCCAGGACCCTTATGCTTCACTCGACCCGCGCTGGACCGTCCAGCGTATACTGGAGGAGCCGCTCCGTACACACGAGTCCGCTCCGGCCAGTGAGCTCAAAAGCCGGGTAGAGCAGCTGATGGAGGTGGTGGGCTTGTCCCCCTATCAAGCCCACCGCTTTCCCCATGAATTCTCCGGCGGCCAGCGGCAGCGGATCGGGATTGCCCGGGCGCTTGCGCTGAATCCGAAGTTCATTGTCTGTGACGAGCCGGTATCTGCACTGGATGTCTCCATCCAGGCCCAGGTGCTGAATCTGATGCAGGATCTGCAGGAGCAATACGGCCTTACCTATATGTTCATTTCCCATGACCTGTCCGTTGTGAAATTTATCAGTGACCGCGTGGCAGTGATGTACCTCGGACGGATCGTCGAGCTGGCACCGACCAAGTCACTGTTCGCGAAGCCGCTGCATCCCTATACGCAGGCGCTGATGTCGGCAGTCCCGGTGCCGAGTCCGGGAGTAAAGAAGCAGCGGATTGTCCTGACCGGTGACGTTCCGAATCCGGAGACACCGCCGAGCGGCTGCGCCTTCCATCCGCGTTGTCCCTATGCCATGGACCGCTGCAAGAGTGAGGCTCCGGTGCTGCGCGAGCTGGACTCGGGCCATCAGGTCTCCTGCCATTTGTATTAATGCATATAATGTATAGTCAAGGGCCATCCGGCAGCGGGTGGCCCTTGCTGTGCGCGGGTGTGTGTCAGACTTTAGCCCTAGTATGGCAAGCTGAAACAGATTCGGGTGTCATCTAGGAGCAGCGCCTTATTTTCTACGTTGTTCGTCCGTTGTTAAGTGCTGTTCTTTTCAGAAATATCACTGAAATTTTTCATTTAAAATTGAAATAAATCATGAACCAACCTATAATTATAATTAAATAACAACTGAAATGGGAGGAGATGGAAGGAGAAAGTGGAAAAAAGACGTGAATTATGGATTGATGCGGCCAAGGGCTTCAGTATTATTTTTGTAGTCATGGGCCATTCCGGCGATGCGGCAGCGAATCATTATCTGTCCTGGTTCCGGATGCCGTTGTTCTTCGTGCTTAGCGGGCTGGTGTTTAAACCGGTCGATCCCGGGCGTTATCGGGGCTGGGCCGCAAGACGGACCAAAGGGCTAATGACTCCCTATTTTGCCTACGGCCTCCTGATTGCAGGGGTACTGCTGCTGTTCAGCTTCAATATTAGAGGGTTTGCCGAAAATATAGCGAGGCTGCTCTACGGGGGGCTGTCGCTGACCGGTCCTTACGGGGTGTTCTGGTTCATTACCTGCCTGCTGTTTACGCAATTGCTCTTTGGATACATCGTCAGATATTCCCGCCGAACTCAATTTCTTCTGATCACCTCCGCCTACCTGGTCTCCCATTTGATCTCCCTGACCGTGCTTAAGAACTTCAATCTTCCCTGGAACATCGATGTTGCACTGCTTGCTGTTACGTATTATGCGATCGGGTTCTATGGCAAACAAGCCATACCTGCGCTAATCAGCCGCTATTCGGCCTTGCTGGTACTGCTGCCTTTGTCTGCACTTGTGCTGCTGCTGGAACGGACTGGCGTCATTCATTACAGTCTGAATATGAAATACAAAGAGTATGAGTCGCTGGTGCTGGATCTGGCTGTTCCGCTGCTGATTTCATTGACGATCTGCGCGGCGGTGTACCAGCTTGCAAGGCTGATTCCGCTGGGCTGGATGGGCAGCCTTGGACGGAATACCATCACCATTATGTATTTGCATCTGCCATTGAATTACAGTCTTAAATATCTGCTTGGTGCGGATTACGGGCTGGTACCCTTTACATTAATTGGGGTCATTGTGCCGCTGCTTGCCGCCAAGTGGGCTGTGCGTTACCCGGTATTATCGAGATTCTATCTGGGAAAAGCAGGTGTTCCTCCGGCTAAGCGGACAGGCAAGGCAGCATCTGTCTCTAGTAACGGGTGAATCTGCCGGATAAATAGGCAATGGTTCTAATAGAAGTGCACAAGCTCTTTTTCATAATGTTCATATACTTTAATAGAACATGAAAAGGAGTGATACAGCATGGTTAAAACGCTTTTGGACTATAATGCATCCGTAGTTACACCTATTACTAACGGGGTCGCCATTCCGGTCCCCATCTCCCCGGCTGGCGTGCAGATTGCCGGAACATCGGTATATATTGATCCCGCAGTTCCGGCCCATTTTCCGAACAAAGTAGAGCTCAAAGCAACGATCGGCGTAAATGTTACGCTGGATACCCCGAATATCCTGGTGCGCATCTGGCGTGCAGGCCACGAAATCTTTTATGCACGGGCAGAGTACGAGGATTTCTTCAATGACGACGGCATTATCTCGCTGCATATGGTAGATATCAATGCACCGGCTGGTGTCCAGAACTATCAGCTGATTGTGGAGAATCAGGATGCCAATTCTACGGCTGTTGTGGTTGGACCTGTTATTTTCAGCGCAATGGCCATCGGAGGCTAACTTTCATAAGGCAATTAAGAGGGGCTTCTCTCAATTATCTGCGAGGATACCGGGAGAAGCTTCTTTTTTTGTGCGTAAAATGGAATAATTTCCTGCCTTTTTGACGAAACTGGAACACAGTACCTGTGAAATGAAGGTTAATGTTCAGGAGGGGAACCATTGTGAGAAAAATTCGTTATGTAACGCTTGCGCTGTGCATCGCTGTTTCGGTTCTGGGAGGGGCTTCCGGCGCTTTTGCCGAAGAAAAAGCTAAAGGTACTGCCAATACCGGCAATACCGGCAATACCGGAAGTACTGCGGCCGCTGACCTGGCACCGGGGGCGCGCTCTGCCATTCTCATGGATGCCAGTACAGGCACGATCATCTACGAGAAGAACAGTCATGACAAGCTGCCGCCGGCCAGTATCACCAAAATTATGACCATGCTGCTGACCGTGGAGGCGCTGGATGAAGGCAGACTGCAGCTGACCGACAAAGTGCGGACCAGTGAGTATGCCGCGTCGATGGGCGGTTCACAGATTTTTCTGGAGCCGGGTGAGGAAATGACGGTGGATGAAATGCTGAAGGGCATCGCGATGGCTTCCGGCAATGACGCTTCTGTAGCTATGGCGGAGAAAATCGCCGGCTCGGAGAGCGCTTTTGTTGATCTGATGAACCAGAAAGCTGAAGCCTTAGGCCTGAAAGATACCCACTTTGCCAACTGCAATGGACTGCCGGCTGCGAATCATTATTCATCTGCGCATGACATCGCCGTAATCAGCCAGGAACTGCTGAAGCATGAGCGGATTATCAAGTATACCGGCTCCTATCAGGATTACCTGCGCAAGGATTCGGCCAAGCCGTTCTGGCTGGTCAATACGAACAAGCTGGTGCGTTTCTATACAGGCGCTGACGGCCTGAAGACGGGGTATACGGCTGAAGCGAAGTTCTGCCTGTCCGCAACCGCGGCCAGAGACGGACTCCGCGCTGTCGCGGTTGTACTGGGTGAGCCGAACACCAAAACACGCAACAGCGAAGTGTCGGCGATGTTCGATTACCTCTTTTCCCAATATAAGCTGCATACGATTCACAAGGCGGGGGACCCCATCGGCACAGTGAAGATTGAGAAGGGCGTGAAGAGAGAGCTGCCGCTGACGGCGAAGGAAACTTACAGTGTATTACTCAAAAAAGGAATTACCCAGGAGGGTATCCGGCATGAGCTGGTGCTGGAAGAACACTTGAAGGCTCCTGTGGCCGCAGATCAGACTGTCGGCAAGCTGGTCGTATACCAGGGGACTGACGTGCTGAAGGAATATGAGCTGAAAGCAGGCGAAGCTGTAGCCAAGGCAGGCTGGTGGAAGCTGTTCAAGCGTACAACGGGGTCGCTTTTTACGATTGATTAGAGCTAGCGATTAATTTCTTGTATTTTGTAGATTAGTCCCATGCTTTATGTAAGTTCTTAGGGGTTTTCTTCTAGTTTTGTCGTGAGGCAGGAATCCTCAATTGCGGTGTAGAAAACCTTGTCCTTGTAGGGGAAAGAAAGTAGTACAGGGCGGTTGTCCAAGCAACGAAGAGGAGAGTGGCAAGGATGAATTCTCATGTGGAGATGGAGCATCACCGGGGTGTACTGATCGTCCGTTTGTCTGGCGAACTGGATCATCACGCAGCCGATTATGTACGTATGGATATGGATGAAGCGATTATGCGGGGCCAGGTAGAGCATCTGATTCTCAGCCTGAAGGAGCTGCAGTTCATGGATAGCTCAGGCCTCGGAGTCATTCTGGGAAGGTACAAGCTGATCCGCAGCAAGGGCGGCAAGATGGCAGTCTGCGATGCCACCGCACCCGTGAAGCGCCTGCTGGAAATGTCGGGCCTGTTCAAGATCATGCCCCTATATGACAACGAGAGCGCTGCACTCTCGGATTTGGAGGTTGCGTTATGACAAATAGTGAAGCCCGTAACTTCATGAGCGTCCAGTTTGCCGCACTGTCGGAGAATGAATCATTCGCACGTGTGGTAGTGGCGGCATTTGTCTCCAGGCTCGATCCGACCATGGAGGAGCTGAATGACCTGAAGACGGTTGTGTCGGAGGCGGTCACCAACTGCATTATCCACGGGTACGACAGTGATCCTGCAGGAGTGGTCAGCATCTCCGCTTCCATTGATGTTGAGACTGTGCATTTGACGATTGAAGATCAGGGTAGAGGCATTGAGGATTTGGAGCTGGCCCAGCAGCCGCTGTATACCTCCAAGCCGGAGCTGGAGCGGTCGGGCATGGGTTTTACCATTATGGAGAATTTCATGGATGAATTCGAAGTTACCAGTGAACCGGGACGCGGCACATCCATTTCAATGAAGAAAACCATCGTCTCGAAAAAAGCTTTATACAATTAGGGGTTGGAGCCATGGATGCAGAGTCAAAAAAAGCTCCGCCGACCTATTTGGACGATGCGGAGGTCAAACGTCTAATCGCGCTCAGTCAAGCCGGGGATAATACGGCCCGCGACACGCTGGTCAATTGCAATATCCGCCTCGTCTGGTCGGTGGTGCAGCGGTTTATGAACCGTGGATATGAACCGGATGATTTATTCCAGATTGGCTGTATCGGACTTCTGAAGTCCGTTGATAAATTCGACCTCAGCTATGAGGTCAAGTTCTCCACCTATGCGGTGCCGATGATTATCGGCGAGATCCAGCGGTTCCTCCGCGATGACGGCACACTCAAGGTCAGCCGTTCACTCAAGGAAATGGCCAATAAGGTGCGTAAGATGAAGGATGAAATGTCCAAAACGCTCGACCGCCTGCCGACCATCGGCGAAGTGGCGGAGGCGCTGGGCGTGACGCCCGAAGAAATCGTCTTCGCCCAGGAAGCCAACAAGCCGCCGACTTCGATCCACGAGACGGTCTTCGAGAACGACGGCGATCCGATCACCCTGATCGACCAGATCGCCGACGAGTCGCAGGAGCGCTGGTTCGACAAGCTTGCCTTGAATGAGGCCATCGGCGCCTTAACCGAGCGCGAGCGCCTGATTGTCTACCTGCGCTACTACCGCGACCAGACCCAGTCCGAAGTCGCCAGCCGCCTCGGCATTTCGCAGGTTCAGGTGTCGAGGCTGGAGAAGAAGATTCTCGCGAACATCCGCGAGCAGATCGCGCAGTAGGCCGGAATCAAGGGTTCAGCAGCGATGCAGCAGTCAAACAGCCCCGCCGTTGGCGTTAACCGTCAGGATGGCCGGACTGGCAGTACAGTTGAGCATGAATCAGGTATGAGGATGTACAGTGACGGGTGCAGGACGGCCGCCTCGGGAGGGGCGGCTTTTTGCTGCGGACAGGACTGACCAAGACAAAGGAACCGCCGCCGCTTATGTTGCCATTGTAGCACCGCCACCGCTACGTTCGCCTTTGCTCCACCGCCACCGCCAGTCATTCTCGCCGCTGATGTCACGGCTGCCACAACAGTCACTGCCACGGCTAATGTAACTGTCCCTGTTCCGCTGATGTCACAGCCATCTCTCTATTAAGCCGCCCCCGTCATCAATATCAGCTAACTTCTGCCTCCACCGCCCAAAATGTTGGCTAGAGCTACTTGCTTACAGCAGACATAACGGATTCTGAGTCCGCGTGCTCCGCAAATCTGCCTGATTAGCTGAAATAGCGGAATTTCAGTCCTCCTCGCCGGATGAAGGATCACATATGGCCATGCGTATTATTATGTTGGCAGCGTTACATATGATAAACTCATAATCATATATGTTACTTTGACGCCTATGAGGCGTTTTGGTAAGGAGGTCTGATATGGATTATTCGAAGCTCAGCAAAGAGGTTTCATATGCACTGCGTCACGCGCCTTGGGAATATGAACTGGAATTAGATGATGAGGGCTTTGTAGAGATGGAGCAGCTATTAAATGCATTGCACCTTGAGCAACAATGGAATTCAGTAACTGCAGATGATCTGGCTAAGATGATAGAGGGTTCGGCTAAACAGCGGCATGAGATTGTGGAGGGCAGGATAAGGGCGCTATATGGTCACTCTGTGCCTCAAAAGATAATTAAGCAGAATGAAACCCCACCCCCCGTTCTGTACCATGGGACAGCCAGGCAATGGGTGGAGACGATTCTGGCTGATGGGCTTAAACCAATGAAGAGACAGTATGTGCATTTCTCAGTGGATACCGAAACAGCAAAGCTGGTTGGAGGCCGGAAAGATTCCAATCCTGTGATCTTAACAATCGACGCCGGGAAGGCAGCTAACGAAGGAATCAAGTTTTATCACGGCAATCATAATATCTGGTTAGCGGACTACATCCCGCCTGAATTCATCGATAGTTGTAGAATGTACAATTAAAAACAGCGAAAAGGGATACCTGCATCAAAAAACTGTAATCTGTACAACTAAATCTGCCCGAATAGGTGATAAGCAATCTACACAGGCAGTTTAATTGTACGAAATACAACTAAACGAAGAATCGGTTGTAAATCAGACAATTTAGTTGTACAGAGTGCAATTAAGCAAGCATATACCATACTCCTAACTCCCAGGCATATACCGTAATTGGGTCACTGCAAACCATCGGGCAAGCGATTTACTATTCCCAACATCAAAAAGCGCCCCAGGCAGCCTGTTCACGGCTCGCGGGACGCTTTTATCTTTTAACAAGTGTTCATAATATCTCTGCCTAAGGCGCTACAATCACACCTGTGGATATCATATAATTCCCTGGTGCCAAATAGTTCGCGGCATCCTCCCCGGATAAGGTGTAGACTACGGTGATGATTTTGCCGCTGCCCACAGCAGCGTCACTGTAGGCCGCCGTTGCGCTGACCGTTACATCATCCCCCGGAAGGACTCCAATCAGAGTGCCTGGAGTGACTTGCGCTGATAGCGTTCCGTCAAAGAGCTTGGACTCCGTGATGGCTGGCGGGGTAATGTCTAACTGCAAGGCGGTGATAATCCCCGTGCTTATGGTGTAGCTAACAGGCGGGAGATAATTGCCAGCGTCTGGACCTGTTAAAATGTACGAAATAGTTATGATTTTATTCGTACCCACGTTGACATCGCTGTATTCACCAATACCTTCTACTGTGACGATATCACCAGGTTCGATTCCGGTCACAGCACCAGCAACCACTACCGCCGCAGTAGTTCCATCATAGACTCTGGAGCGTGTGATCTGATCCCGGTCAATTTCACCTGTGTTCACGACGTAGTTCGCAGGTGCAATATAATTTCCGGCATCTGGTCCGCTGAGTGTATAGACTACAGTTATGGTTTTGTTCGTACCTACTGCAGAGGTATCATAATTGGCAACAGCGATCACACTGACATCTTCCGCGGGGATTACTCCAATGAGCTGACCAGGGGTCACAGCTGCTATGGTTGTTCCGTCCTTGAACTTGGCGAGGGTCAAATCCGGAGCTTCGATGGTTAATTGATTCAGCGAGATAATTCCCGTATGGACGGTATATGGAGCGGGTGTAATATAGCTGGCTGACTGGGCTCCGCTTATGGTATAGACAACAGTTATAGTCTTGTTAACCCCAAGCGCCGCGCTGCTGTAAGAAGCGGAGGCATGCACTTCTACCACGTCACCGCTCAGCACGCCGAGCAGAGGACTTGCGGTTACCGCTGCGGTGGAGGTACCATCATAGGTTTTGGATTCCGTCAGTGAGACCGGAGCATCCAGGGTCAACTCAATGGCTTTAACCTCAATAATGCTTGAAGGAACCGAAATATTGCCGGAGTCATCTACAGCATACACGACATAATGATCAGCTGGCAGACCCTGCGTGTTCAGCGGGGAGTAGACAGAGGCGCTTACCGCCAGCTTTGTCCCGTGCGCAGCTTGGACGGAATCTTCCAGACCCGTCGGGGTCACTGCTACAGTGGAAGGAACCAGATACAAATAACCCGCTTCGTTACTTGTCCCGTATACATTCTCTCCTACAGTAACCGCTCCAAGAGTTACACCCGTAAGGATCGGGGCTGTCGTATCTGCCGGATCGGAAGTAACAGCCGGAGTCGCTGTAGGTTCTGGTGTTGCTGTAGCTTCCGGTTCTGGCGTTGCTGTAGGTGTGGAGACAGGTTCAGGTGTGGCCGTTGGAACAGAAGGAATATCGGGGTTCCGGACAGGTGAAGGTGTAGCAGTCGGTGAAGCGGTTGGACTGGCTGCCGGTGAGGCAGTTGCCGAAGGGGTGAACGTGCCGGTATTATCCGGTGTACTGGCCGGAGCAGCCTCAATGGCCTTGGTCCGTATTAAGGACACTACTGCTTCCGCGCGTGTAATATCCCTGCCGGGCTTGAAGCTGTTATCTTCGGAATACCCTTTCATGATTCCTGCAGAGGCTACTGCATTAACCGAGCCGAGAGCCCAGGCGGCAATATCCTTGGAATCGCTGAAAAGAGCGCTGGTCCGGGCTGCATCCAGCTTCAATAACCGGTTGATGATCACTGCGGCTTCCTGTCTGCTGATGGTCTTGCCTGTACCGATTGTGCCATCTGAATACCCGTTGATATATCCGGCTTTGACTGCTTTGGCAACCTCAGCGTAGGCCCAGTTGCTTGAAGACAGATCCGTATAAGAGACAGCCGCCGTTTCAGTGAATCCAAACGCTCGATTAATCAGCGCCATGAATTCGGTTCTTTTCAGACTGTTATCCGGCTTGAAGCTGCCGTCGGTGTATCCCTGAATGAACCCTTTTTCAACCCAGTCCGTCACTTCGTTCTGAGCCCAGTGGCCTGTGATGCCTGTTAATGAAGGTACTGCCGCGCCAAAAGCTGTTCCAGCCGAAGAAGAATAAAGTGCGGTAACTATCATTAGTGTGGAGAGAAGAAGCCTGCCGGGTTTAGGGTTCAATGTTATGCCTCCTGAAATTTGTATTGTCTCCGATGAATAGGCGAGTGTTATCGCTTGAATATCCTCCCGGCCTCCAAGATTTGCTAAATGAAATAATAGTATCACACATTGTTAAAAATTAATTAGAATAAAATTAATTTGTATAAATTTAATTTATCGAAATATAAACCTGACACTGGTCAATAAAATATAATCGTGTAGCATAGATAGGCTAACCCGGATCATGAACAATATTTTGTAACCTTTTCCGCGCGGAATGGCACTTATCCTTAGAACAGATGAAAATACAGAAATGAGGTTCGCAGGCGTATGCTGCAGTGGATTGAAGAAGCACAGAAGGGGGACGCCGGAGCTTTCAGGCAGCTGACAGAGCATGTCCGGGGGATGGCTTACGTAGTATCTTACAATATGCTGGGAGATGTTCAGCTGGCGGAAGACGCGGTACAGGAGGCCCTCATCGAGGCGTATATGAACCTTGGGAGTCTGCAGGAGCCGGCGGCGTTTCCGGGCTGGTTCAGAACCATTGTGGTCAGGCAGTGCCACCGGCTGCTGCGGCGCAGGCGCCAAACACTGCTGCCTCTAGAGGCAGCAGAGCATGTCGCCGTGTCTTCTCCGGGTGTTGAGGAAATTGCCGAACGCAGAGAATGGACACAGGTGCTGCATAGCTCGGTGTCAGAATTGTCCGCCAGGCTGCGGGTACCGCTGCAGCTGTTCTACTTCTATGGCTATTCGCTTCAGGAGATTTCCGTTTATTTGGGCATTCCGGCCGGAACGCTGAAGAAAAGGCTGTATGACGGCAGACGCAAGCTGAAGGGGGCTTTTCCTGTGGCAGATCTTGCGGCCGCATTTAATCTGTTACAAGAGGGAGGACAGCGTATGCTGCATATTGTGAACGGTGATTTCGTTGGAGATAAGCTGAAGCAGGGGATTGTCCAAGGGGATGTGCTGGTATGGAGAGAAATCTACACGGCGGGTCCGATATTCATGGATCCGGCGGCACAGGAGAAACGGCAGTTGCGGGCAGAGGTTCTGCAGGCCACACTGGGAATTCCGGCAGAAGAATATATGAAGGGCTGTGAGGAGCAGGAACGCATGCTCAGCGGATTCCACAAGTATGATGAAGTGGTCCTGTGGTTTGAGCATGATCTGTTCGACCAGAGTATGCTGGCCTATCTGCTGCACTGGTTCAGCAACCGGAAGCTGGGCAGCACGAAGCTGAGTCTGCTCTGCATCGGGGAATTTCCCGGAATTGAGCTGTTCCATGGCCTGGGCCAGCTTACGGCAGAACAGCTTCAGACCTTGTCCGGAACCTGGCAGAATATCGGCACGGAGGAGCTGCAGCTTGGGAGCAGGCTATGGCAGGCATATGCATCTCCAGATCCCCGGCAGCTGGCACAGCTCCTGGAGGAGAGTAAGCCCGAGCTGTCCAAATCCGCGTTTTCTTTTGCCTATGACGCCTTCAAGCTTCATCTCTCGCGTCTGCCTTCCGTTTATAACGGTCTTGGTATTGTCGAACAGACAACACTTGAGGCTGCGGCTGGCGGGGCAGATACGCCTCTGAAGCTGTTCCGTCAAGTTACAGATGCACTGCACCAGCTGGGAATGGGAGATGTGGAATACTGGAAGGTTCTTCGCACGCTGACGGCTGGAGAGCATCCTCTCCTTATTATTGAGGGTACGGCAGAAATTACAGATTACAGAGAAGTACCGGAATTCCTGAAGCGTACAGTTATTCTGTCAGAGCTGGGGGAGCGGGTATTGGCCGGAACAGCGGATAGAGTGAGCATGCAAGGTGTAGATGAATGGTACGGCGGGCTGCATCTGCAGGGGCATGAGGTGCCTTGGCGCTGGGACAGCGCTGCTGAATTACCGGTGCAGGTCAGAACGTAACACAGAGCGAATAGTATTGGATGAAGAGGTTTCCCGGCTGAACGGGATAGCCTCTTTTTTCTGCAGGCCGCTGTATCATAACTGCTTACTACCGGTTTTCAGCAGCCGGTCCGTGCGGAAATCCGGTTTTATCAGTATAATTAATATTCTGAGTGTAAGTATCTTAAGAAGAGGAGGAGGGAACGAGTATCAGAACATTAGTGATCAGTGACATTCATGGATGCGTGGAGGAATTCAACCTGCTGCTCCGCAGAGCCAACTATATCCCCTCCGAAGACCAGTTAATTCTGCTCGGCGATTATGTGGACCGGGGGCCGGACAGCAGGGCGGTGGTTGAGCAGGTGAAACGTCTTGCGGAGGAGCACGGTGTTGTCGTACTGCGGGGCAATCATGATCAGATGGCGTGTGATGCGCTGGCGGGTGAGGATGACAAGCGCGATACCCACTGGATTACCAATGGGGGATTTCATACCCTGCTGAGTTATTGCGGAGGCCGCGATTCGGTCCTGCTGCGCCCGGATTCAGGCTGGAAGGAGTATGCGGAGATGAAGGATTATATGCGCCGCGAGTATCAGGAGCATCTGGATTTCCTGGGTACGCTGCCTTTCTATTATGAAACGGACACTCATGTGTTCGTTCACGCAGGAATTGATCCTTCCCTTGCCGACTGGACAAGCCAGCGGGAGTATGATTTCATCTGGATCCGCGAGCCGTTCTATAATCATCCGATAACCTCTACCGCGAAGACGGTTGTATTCGGACATACCTCCACGGTAGATTTGCAGGACGGGGCAGGAATCTGGTTCAGCCCGCACGGAGACAAGATTGGCATTGACGGCGGCTGTGTATATGGAGAGCAGCTGAACTGTCTGGAGATAAATGAAGACGGGTATAAGACCTATTCAGTCCGGCTTGGCGAAAAAGAATAACTGCAGCCGCGATTACCAGCCCAGCTGCTGATCCCGGATCTCCTTGTCCCACAGCTCCTTCAGCTTCACCACATGCTCCGCCGGCATCCCCTCGCGGCTTGCGGATATATTCTCGGCCAGCTGTGCGCTGCTGCGTACTCCGGGAATCACGGTGGTGACCTCCGGGTGAGCAAGGATGAAGCGCAGGGCAGCCATTGTCATGGTCGTCTCTTCGTCCGTTATGAACCGGATGCGCTCCATCAGGGCGGCGCGTTTCGCGATCACTTCCGGCGACCAGCGGCTTCTTACCCCTTCGAAGGTGCTGCTGCTGTCATATTTGCCGGAGAGCCAGCCGGAGTCCAGAGGGACCTTGACGATGATCGCTATATTTTTCTCATGGGCCAGCCCGAAAGCTTCCGCCGTTTCCTGGTAAAAGATATTGAACATAACCTCCATAACGCCGATATCCGTATGGCGGATGACCTCCAGCATTTCCGGCACGGAATCGACCGAAACCCCATAAGAGAGAATCTTTCCTTCGGCTTTTAGCTTGTCCAGTTCGTGGTAGTGGCCGTATTTCCCGTCCAGCAGCTCAAAAGGCGGATTATGAATCAGCACGGAATCCACATAATCCGTCTGCAGACGCTGTAAGCTGCCTTCGACGGAGGCACGGATGTGGTCCGCATCAAAGCAGGTGCTGCCATCCGCCCCGTGGCCGAATTTGGTGTTGATCACAGCGCTGGAGCGTCTGCCGGATAAGGCGGTCCCGAGCAGGGTTTCACTGGCACCGTGCCCGTAACCCGGGGCGGTATCGAAGAAATTCATCCCGCGCTCCAGCGCTTCATGGACCAGAGAGACCGCTGCACGATCCTCCATAGCCTCCCAATCCTTCTTATTCCCCAGCTGCCAGGCACCGAAGCCAACCTCCGACACAGTCTTGCCCGTATTGCCGTACCTTCTTGTATTCAAGCGTATCCACTCCCGTAAGGTTATTATGAAAACCTGCTCTTAATTGGTTATAATTGGAACATATACACCGTATTGTAGAACCTTGAAGCCTATTAAGCAATGCAGTAAATCCAGAAATCAGGTTAAGTTTCTACTGCAGTAAGGGGGAAGTAATGTCCAATTCACTTTTAACCAAGAACGCTTTAGCCCGGTCACTCAAAAAACTCATGCTCGCAAGGCCGCTGAACAAGATTACGATCCAGCAGCTTACAGCGGATTGCGGCGTGACCCGGCATACCTTTTATAATCATTTTCAGGATATCTACGAGCTGCTCGGCTGGGTCTACAGGTCAGAGGTAATTGAAGATCTGGAGCCCTACCGCTGCTGTGCCGGCTGGAAGCAGGGGTTCCTAAGTGTCCTGCGGTACACCGTGAGCAACAAAACCATCTGTCTGAACACCTTTCATTCACTTGGACGCGAGCATCTGGAGCAGTTTCTGTACGGAGTTATTTATGGCGTCATGATCAGGGTGGTGGAAGAACTGGACGGGCAGGAGCGGGCCCGTGAAGGACAAGAGCAGATTCCGGAACAGGGGAGAAGCCAGGCCAGGGAGGACATTGCCGATTTCTACACACTGGCTATCCTTGAACAAGTGATCCATTGGCTCAAAGCAGGGGCAAATACCGACCCGGCCGAAATGGTGGAGAAGGTAGCCCGGATTATGGAAGGAAGCATCGCCCGGGGCCTGGAACACTATCAGGCTGCCGCCGCCCATCCGGCCCAGTGAAATGACACAATCTGCGGCAGATGTGTAATCCCTGTACAGTTGCGCCAAGCTGTCCATAGAATTCAATGTTCACGGTGGGTATAGTGAAGGCAGTTAGCAGGCACTTATCCCCTGATCATGGAAGGAAGAGGACATATGGGTACATATCAAAGAATTCATCCGCTGGTACAGGAAGGCATCGCTTCACGTAAGGCATATCTCGTAGGAGGGGGGATCGGCTCGTTGTCGGCAGCCGCTTTCCTGATCCGTGACGGCCATATGCCGGGACGGAATATTCATATCCTTGAGCAATCAGCAGTCTATGGCGGGTCGATGGACGGGGCGGGGAATGCGAAGGACGGCTACAGCGCCCGCGGCGGACGTGAGATCGAAGAGCACTTTGAATGCTTCATGGAGCTGTTCGGCTTCATTCCCTCATTAACCAATCCGGACCGGACGGTGCTGGATGAATTCCGTGAGCTGAATCTGGCAGAACCGATCGAATCCCACTGCCGTCTGGTAGAAAAGGAAGGGCAGCCCGCCGATTTCTCAACGCTGGGACTCTCCACTGCGCATGCGCTGCAATTGGGCAAGCTGACCCTGGCGACCGAAGAAAGACTCGGAGCGGTGACGATTGAGCAGTTTTTTGACCCGACTTTCCTGGAGACGAATTTCTGGTATTTCTGGCGCTCGATGTTCGCCTTCGAGAATTGGCATAGTGTAGTTGAAGTGAAGCGTTACATGGAGCGCTTTATGCACCTGATCTCCGGGATGAACCAGCTGAAGGGAATCCTGCATACCGAATATAACCAGTTCGATTCACTGATTCTTCCTCTGATGAAATGGCTGGAAAGCCAGGGGGTCAATTTTGACAAAGGCCATCAGGTAACAGATCTGGAGCTTGATTTCACAGGCGGAGAGAAAACAGTAACCGCTATCCAGCTGCTCGTGAACGGAGAGCCAAAGACCCTCTCAACAGCACGCGGAGATCTGGTTATGGTCACCAATGGCTCGATGACAGAGAACTCGACCCTGGGCGATCTGGACCATCCGGCGGTTCTGAACCGCTCTGTTACGGAGCGCGGCTGCTGGAGCCTCTGGGAGAAGCTTGCCGCGAAATCTCCGGATTTCGGCCACCCGGAAGTATTCTGCGGGGACATCGACAAGTCCAAGTGGCTGTCGTTTACGATGACCTTTACCGATGACGATATTGTATTCCCGTATCTGCTTGAGCTGACCGGGGATGCTCCCGGTATGGGCGGCGTTGTGACCATCAAAGACTCCAGCTGGATGATGTCCTGGACCGCACCGAAGCAGCCGCATTTCATTAACCAGCCGGAGAATGTGAAGGTGCTCTGGGCCTACGGATTATTCCCGGATGCCGAAGGCGACTATATTAAGAAGAAAATGAGTGACTGCAGCGGACGCGAGCTTCTGGAGGAGCTGATGTACCATATCGGTCTGAAGAACCGCATTCCGGAGATTCTGGAGCATACGACCAATGTTATTCCTTGTATGATGCCTTATATCACTTCACAGTTCATGCCGCGTGTCGCAGGAGACCGCCCGCAGGTGGTTCCGCAGGGCAGCACCAATCTGGCCTTCCTCGGCCAGTTTGCCGAAGTTCCGGACGACTGCGTCTTTACCGTGGAATATTCGGTCCGCTCCGCGATGATGGCAGTATACAATCTTTTGGCGCTGGAAAAAGAAGTGATTCCTGTCCATCCGAGTAAATATGATGTCCGGGTGCTGCTGACCGCGCTCAGAACCTGCCTCGGCAACAAGCCGCTGCCGCTGGATAAGACGCTCGGACAGCTGCTGGCCGGAACGGTGATCTCCAAATTACTATAAAAGGTGTAAAAGCATAACATATAGCAGGGGGATGTACCGGAGCCGGGAAGCGGCTGCCCGGGACATCCCCTGTTTGTATAGCGCCAGCTTTCGACATCATCCGCCCGCAGAACATGGTAAAGTAAGACTAAAATTTCTGCGGAGGAACCCCTGATGAGAAAAATCTTAAGCCGTATAGGTCTCGGACTGCTGCTGCTGATTATAGCGGCAGTTGTGCTTTGCTTCTACTTCAATCAATTCACTTATGCCTACACACTGCTTGTAGTACTGCTGTTCATATTTGGCGGGATGGGGCAGATGTACAAGCTGAAGAACGATGAGTACATGTATTCGAGGCATAACCAGAAAGATGAGTACGAGGAATACACAAGGTAAGAAGAATTACATAGATAAGCAGAATGGGTTCCGGCCGCTCAAGGCATGCTCAAGGTCCGGCTGACATAGGATGGTATTAAGCAAGCGCTTTAACCATTCAGTCACAGCAGGAGGGGAACCGCGTGAACGAGAGACTGGCAGCCTTAATTCTGCGGATTGACGCTATTGCCACGGATATTATTGTACCGCTGCGCCGCAAAATCATTAATGAAGCTGCCCTGCTTCAGTTATACGAGGCGCTGGATGAAACGTATCTGCTGATCGAGCATGAGAAGCAGATTGACCGCGAGCTCGCAGCTATTCTGTTTCTGATCTATTCACAGCTGGTCAGCCAGTCTAATTATGTGTATGACAAAAGCACCTTCGTGCCGCATATCGGCAAGCTGCAGGGATATATCCGCAGACTATTCGGCGGTACGCTTCAGAATGTATAGTGCGAAAGCCCCGGACATTCCCGCCTATTCAGCAGCAATGGAACAAGGCAACCTGACTCTCCAGATACATCCCCTGCGGATGTAATCAGGATACAGGTTGTCTTTTTTCATGCCGGATATCCTGCGCGAAATGGATGATTAGAGACTTTCTATGTACAGGTTTATATTTGTCCATTGCCAAACAGTGACAAATTCATTTACAATATTACAATGATAATGAGAATCAATTTCATAGAAAACGGGTGACAGTCATGAATCAACAGGCAGTGTCCAGGAATGGGCTTGATCAGAGAGCAGAACCGCTCAAACTACGTTCGCGCCCTTGGGCGGCAACGCTGATCCTTATTGGCGGTTTGATTGCGCTGGCGCTGGGCATCGCTGTTTCAGTATCGTTTGGGGCAGCAGATATTAAGCTTTCTGTCGTGTGGACAGCAGTTTTTCACTTCAATCCGGATATTACAGAGCATCAGATTATCCGCGAGCTCAGGCTTCCGCGGGTTCTCGGCGGCGTGATGGTCGGAGCCAGCTTCGCAGTGGCGGGAGCGATCATGCAGGGAATGACCCGCAATCCGCTTGCGGATTCGGGGCTGATGGGCATTAACTCGGGGGCGGGTTTTGCGCTGGCCGTCTGCTTTGCTTTTTTTCCGAATTTATCGTTTATGTATCTTATTCTATATTCCTTCATCGGGGCCGGAGCGGGAGCAGGTATCGTCTATGGCATCGGTTCACTGGCCAAAGGCGGACTTACCCCCGCCCGGCTGGTACTGGCCGGAGCCGCCTTCAGTGCGCTGCTCTCGGCGCTCAGTGAAGGCGTGGCGCTGTATTTCAAAATCGGACAAGACCTCGCCTTCTGGTATGCAGGCGGCTTGGCCGGAACGAAATGGTTCCAGCTTCAGGTCATGTCTCCCTGGGTGATTGCGGCACTCATCGGGGCGATTATCCTGTCCCGTTCCATTACGATGCTCAGTCTGGGGGAAGATATCGCCAGAGGACTGGGACAGCGAACCGGTCTGGTCAAATTGGCCGGGGCCTTAGTCGTCCTGATTCTGGCTGGCGCTTCGGTGGCTGTAGTAGGAGCGGTAGGGTTTGTCGGGCTGATTATTCCCCATCTGACACGTTATCTTGTAGGTGTGGATTACAGATGGATTATTCCCTGCTCCGCCGTGCTGGGTGCATTGCTCGTGGTAGGGGCGGATCTGACTGCCCGGATGATCAACCCGCCGCATGAAACGCCAGTAGGAGCAATTATAGCGCTGATCGGGGTTCCATTCTTCCTGTATCTGGCCCGCAAAGAAAGAAGGGAGCTGTAAAGATGCAGAGAACCAGAGTGGTTTCCTTCGAAGAAACAAGGCGTAAGCATGGCCTGACTGTACTTAGCGTGCTGGCTGTACTGATTATTATCATGTTCATTATAAGTGTGAATACAGGATACATACGTTTAACTCCGCTAGAGCTGCTGAATACGCTGTTCGGCAAGGGGACGGACAAGCAGGAATTGATTCTGTTCCAATTCCGCTTGCCGCGTATTGTAATTTCCATTCTGATTGGAGCTGCACTGGCAGTTTCCGGAGCGGTGATGCAGGGGGTCTTCCGCAATGATCTGGCCGATCCGGGAATCCTGGGCATTAATGCCGGAGCCGGGCTGATGGTTATGCTGATGGTGTCCTTCTATCCGACGACCTCTGCGGCACCTGTCTATCTGCTGCCGGTAGTTGCGTTTGTCGGGGCGGCATTTACTGCCGCACTGATCTACAGCCTGGCCTATAAGCGGCATCAGGGAATTGCACCGATCCGTCTGCTGCTCACCGGTGTCGCAGTTGCGGCTGGGATGAGTGCAGCGATGATTGTGCTGACGCTTCGCCTAGATCCGGACAAATATCAATTCGTCGCCACGTGGCTTGCGGGCAGCATCTGGGGCACCAGCTGGAAATTTGTATTGTCCCTGCTTCCCTGGATTGTGATTCTCCTGCCCTACGTCATCTATAAGGCAAGGGTCATGAATGTGCTGAATCTGGGCGAGCAGACGGCTACCGGTCTGGGTGCCCATGTCACCAGGGAGCAGTTCCGCCTGTTGGCAGCGGCGGTCGGACTTGCCGCTTCAAGCGTAGCGGTAAGCGGCGGGATTGGCTTCGTCGGACTGGTCGGCCCGCATCTGGCCAGAAGGCTCGTGGGACCGAAGCATCAGCTGATGCTTCCCGCTTCAGCGCTGCTCGGCGCGCTGCTCGTCATCACTGCCGATACGATCGGCCGCCGGATTCTGCAGCCGTCTGAGATACCTACCGGTATCGTTGTTGCCGTTATCGGCGCTCCTTACTTTCTGTATTTGCTGGCCCGGACCAAATCTTAAATACACCTAGAAGCTGGAGGGAAACAAATGAACGAATCCATGGAATTATATGATGTAACGATAATTGGCGGTGGCCCCGCAGGTATGTATACGGCTTTTTATAGCGGAATGAGAGATTTGAAGACGAAGCTGATTGAAGCGAAGGAAGAGCTGGGCGGACGGATGCTGATCTATCCCGAGAAAATGATCTGGGATGTCGGAGGTGTTACACCGACGCTCTGCCGTAAGCTGATAGACCAGCTGGCAGAGCAGGCGCGGACCTTCGATCCCACCATTGTGTTCGGGCAGCAGATTGTGCATCAGGCGCGCCAGGAGGACGGGACTTATATCCTGACCTCGGCGACCGGTGAGCAGCACTGGACACGCACCGTTATCCTCACCATCGGTTACGGTATTCTGCAGATGGCGAAGCTGGAGATTGAAGGCGCAGACCGCTATGAAGTGACGAACCTGCATTATACGGTGCAGGAGCTGGAGCCCTTCCGCGGCAAGCGGGTTCTGATCTCGGGCGGCGGCGACTCCGCCGTAGATTGGGCGAATGAACTGGAGGCGATTGCCGCCAGCGTGACCATCGTGCACCGCCGGGAGCGGTTCGGCGGCCATGAGAAGAATATCGTCCGCATGAAGGATTCCTCTGTGAATGTACGTGTACCCTATGCGGTTAACCAACTGCACAGCAGCAATGGCGAGCAGATTGACCAGGTTACGATCAGCCATATCGAATCCGGTGAGAGTGAGCAGCTTGAAGTGGATGCCGTTATTGTCAACCACGGCCTCAAGAGCGATTTCGGTCCGTTGAAGGATTGGGGACTGGACATGGGGGAATGGTGGGCCAAGGTCAGCGGCAAGCTCGAAACGAATCTGCCGGGTATCTTTGCGGCGGGAGATTTCGTAGATTATGACAGCAAGGTAAGACTGATTGCCGGAACGTTCACGGATGCGGTGCTTGCCCTCAACAGCGCGAAGCTGTACATGGACCCTGAAGCGGATAAGGTGGCTTATGTCTCCTCGCATAACGACCGGTTCAAGGAGAAGAACAAGGCGCTTGGCGTAGTTGATGATCATTAGTCTAAACACATACAGGCTGTTCCTTACACGGGAGATTCCGTGCGGGGAGCAGCCTTTTTTTTGAGTAAGCTTTGCTCTGGCGCAGCTTAGCCCCGCGTTCCTCACACATTCCATAAGCTGCATAAAAAAAGGATAGCGGGCGAATAGTAAGTGCAGGAGGTGCTGATTATGGATAAGACAACCAAAGAATCCGGCCAAGCCGCACAAACGGTGGACAGCGCTGGCAGGAAACCCCACAATCCGCCTATCTCCCCTGATCTGGAAGAGAATATTACTCAAATCAAAGCCAGGCTGGGGAACAGCCCGGATCTTATCATACGTACTTATGAACTCATCAATCGGACGGCCCGGGTAGCAGCGGTATATATGATTGGTATTACGGACAGAGAAATGGTCGACCATTTCATTTCACATGTGATGTCCTTCGAATCTTTGAATGACGATGTACTACTCGCAGCAACAACAGCCGAAGTGTATTCCTATATCAAAGACAATGCGCTAAGCATCGGCAAAGAGAAGCTGGTTCAAGATATCAATGGACTGCTTGAAGCGCTGCTGTCGGGGGACACGATTATTATGGTTGACGGACTCGGTGAAGCGGTGAGCGGGAGCACCTGCGGCGGTGAGGTCAGACCGGTATCCGAGGCATCGACTCAAGTGGCGATCCGCGGCTCGAAGGAAAGCTTCACGGAGACCATTAGTACCAATATCGCCCTGGTCCGCAAAATCATCAAGAATCCCGATCTCTGGACCGAAACGATGAAGCTTGGCGATGTGACCCACACCGATATCACCATAATGTATATCCATGGGATTGCAGATGAAGAGACGATCAAGGTATTCAAAAAAAAGCTTCAGGAGATCAAGGTGGATTCAATTCTGGAATCAGGCTACATTGAGCAGATTATTGAAGATAACAAGTATTCTCCATTTCCGACACTCTATAATACGGAACGGCCGGATAGTGTGGCGGGAAACCTGCTGGACGGACGGATTGCCATCTTTGTGGACGGCACACCGTTTGTACTGATTGCCCCGACTACCTTCTTTATGTTCTTTCATACCGTGGAGGATTACTATCAGCGTTATGATATCTCAACACTGATCCGGCTGCTGCGGTTCCTGTGCCTGCTTATCTCTTTATATGGGCCTGCAATCTTTGTGGCGGCGCTTAACTTCCACCAGGAGATGATTCCGACACCGCTGCTGATCAATTTGGCCTCGCAGCGGGAGGGGGTACCTTTCCCTGCTTTCGTGGAAGCCGTCATGATGGAGGTTACCTTTGAGATCATCCGCGAAGCAGGTGTACGTATGCCGTCTCCGATTGGTCAGACGGTTTCCATTATCGGCGGGCTGGTGTTAGGGACTGCAGCGGTTCAGGCGGGTATTGTTTCTCCGGCCATGGTTATTGTTGTGTCGCTTACAGGTATCTCCAGCTTCGCCACTCCGGCCTTCAATATGGCACTCTCCATCCGGATGCTGCGGTTTGTCATTATGGTCATCGCTGCCTTTATGGGGCTGTATGGGATCGCCATCTTTACCATCATGCTAATTGCACATATGTGCAGCCTGCGTTCACTTGGAGTGCCGTATATGTCGCCTATGGGTCCGTTTGTGCCCGAGAATCAGAAGGACACCTTTCTCCGCTCTCCTCTGACTTTTATGAAGATCCGCAAACGGCTGCTGAATAAGGGCAACAGCTCCACAGCCCCCGGCAAAAAAACTGCGAAGAGGAACTCCTATGAACATTAAAGGCGTTATGCGCGTGATTTCTATGGGAGTCATTGTGCTGATGCTGAGCGGCTGCTGGAACAGCAGAGAATTGAATGACCTGGCTATCGTCAGCGGCATCGGTATAGATCTGGTACCGGAAACTAATGAATTCAAGGTGACATTTCAGCTGGTCAATCCATCCTCAACAGCTACAGGTTTTGGAGCAAGCGCGGGAGAGCCTTCCATTGTGATTGTTTCTGCTACCGACCGTACAATTTTCGGTGCTTTGCGCAAGGCCTCCAAGCGGGCAACGCGGCAGCTTTTTTTTGCCCACACCCAGCTTGTTGTCCTGGGAGAGTCCCTGGCCCGGAGCGGAATTAACGATGTATTTGACATCTTTGAGCGATCGCATGAGCTCAGACTCAATTCGGCAGTGCTTGTTGCCCGCAACAACGATGCAGCATCTGTTCTGAAGATATTAACTGCAATAGAAAGTCTGCCTTCTTTGGGACTGGTCAAAAAGACGCAGAATACCTCGAGAGTATGGGGAGAGAACCGGACGATCGACGTATTCGATATTATTAACGGCATAACGGGCGAAGGGGATCTGACGATTAATGGAGTGTCTATTCAAGGGAATGCTTCTGAAGGCATGAAGAAATCCAATCTGGAACAAACCGTGTCACATGCAGGGACTGTTATGCATGGACTTGGTGCTTTTAGAGAGGGCAAACTGATCTACTGGATGAAGGATTCGGAAGCACGGGGTACGGAGTGGCTGCTTAACCGGATAGAAGAAACTATAATCAATATTGATTCTGCGGATAAGAAAGAGTCAATTGCCGTCAATATTGTGTATTCAAGAACGAAGGTGAAGATTGATATTCAGGACGGCCTGCCGGTCTTTCATGTAAGTATCAGTGAAGAAGGAATTGTGAATGAAACGGATGGGTTCGTTGACCTCAGCAAGAGGGAAGAAATTGTGAAGCTTGAACAGGAGCTGCAGAAGCAGACCGGTAACGAAGTGAAGCAGGCCTTGCAGATGGCACAGCAGATGGAGAGCGATATTTTTAACTTCGGTAATGAACTGAAGCGCAGCGATCCCCAAGGCTGGGCTTCACTAGATAAGAATTGGGGTCATATCTTCGCTCAAGGGAAGCTGGATCTCCATGTGGAGGCGTACATCCGCAGTACCGGAATGAGCCTGAAGCCGTATCACCCTGCTCCCGAATAATCAGCTTTTTATGCAGAAATAAGGTGAATAGGTTTATGAGAAAAGAAGCGATCGGCCCCAGTCAGCTTTTTGCTTTGATTGTGCTGTTTGAGCTTGGAACGGCGCTGGTTGTACCCGTGGGCCTGGAGAGCGGGCATGCGGTCTGGCTCTCCATCCTGATGGCGCTCCCAGGGGGCGTTCTGCTTTATCTTGTGTTTACACATCTGTATCAGCAGTTCCCGGATCTGATCATCAGCGGTTATGCCCGTAAGATTCTCGGCCCCTGGATAGGCTGGGTAGTAGGCCTGCTGTTTCTCCCGGTGCTGCTCTATAACGGCTCCAGAAATCTGCGTGAAGCGGGGGATCTGTTAATTTCAGCTTCATACGACAAAACTCCGATTCTTATTATTGATTCCATCATGATTATTGCGGTAATGTACATCCTGAGCAAGGGAATCGAGGTATTCGCCAGAACGGCGGAGATTTTCTTCTGGATCATAATCGTCATGGGATTGATTTGTATTTTTATTGTCATTGCTGCCGGACTGGTGGAGCTTAAGAACCTGTTTCCAATTCATATCAATGATCTCTGGGAGGCTCTGGGCTCTGCCTACCCTAACATTTGGATTTTTCCGTTCGGGGAGGTCGTGTGCTTCACGACTATACTTCCGCACTTTAACAAATCAAGGAAGATTAAGAAAACCGGCATCGTGGCCATCACCTTAAGCGCCTGTCTGCTTAGCTTCACCCATGCCATTGAGATGGGAGTGCTCGGAGAGAACCTCTACAGCCGTACAACCTTTCCGATGTTTACCACCATCACACTCGTGAATGTAGCCAACTTCATCCAGCGTCTGGATGCACTTGTTATGCTTACACTCATTATCGGGGTGTTCTTCAAGATGACTGTTTATTGCTATGCTGCTGTGGCCATAACTGCCGATCTCTTCAAGGTCCGCGATTCCCAAAAACTGGTGATTCCGGCGGCGGTGGTCATGCTGTTCAGCTCTTTCGTCAGTGCAGAGAATTATCCGGTGCATATGAGTGAAGGGAAGGTTTTTCTGGAGAATATCCTGCCGGTATTCTGTGCGTATATTCCTGTTCTGCTGTTTCTTGTTCACCGTATCCGGCGCAGATTCGGCCTATACCGTTAAGTTTCGCTGGAGATTAGCGGCTGCGTTTGAGGGCGCCGGCGACAACCTGGATTAAAGGGAGTGCCAGGAAGATCACCACACAGATCGTTTCCTGCAGTGTGGTTGTGGCAAAGATTACCGAAAGAGAATGCAACGATGCACTCACGCTGATTCCTGATAAGACATCAACCAGTGTGAGCATTAGCAAGGTGATGACGGCTAACAGGACATAAATAGCGAGAATTTTCATGGGCGATGCTCCTTAGGCTCCGCAAGCTGATTTGCCGGTTCCGGCAGGCGGGCTACAGGTATTATCTCCATTTATGGAAGGAGTAATCAGCAAAAAAAGCTGCCGGGAGCCGGTTAAGGCTGCCCAGACAGCTTCAGGAATATTCATTTATTGCCCCGAAGTCAGCCAGTCCGCAAGCTCTTCTGTCTGTGCCAGAACGGCGATCGGATCATAATACCAGGAACGTTCTTCTTTCCATACATAGATGTGTCCGTTCTTGACAGCAGGCAGGCTGCCCCAGATCGGATCTGCCTGGAAGTCTTCTACAGTCTGTGTATTATCGGTCACAACGAGATAATCACCCGCATATTTGCCCAGTGTCTCGGAGGATAATTCTGCCCACTGCTTCTCCATTATTTCAGCAGCCACTTCGGTTGGCGGCTTCCGTCCCAGTGCCTGATAGACCGGCTGTCCGCCCCGTCCGAAGTTGTCCCCATATACCCAGGTGGACTTGTCGGCATGCTCCAGGATGCTGAAGGTGGCATCAGCGGGAATCGCTGCATCCACACGGGCCTTGGCTGCGGCGATACGCTTATCATAATCTGCCAGCCAGTCCGCAGCTTCCTTTTCTTTGCCGAGCAGCTTGCCGAAATAAGTCAGCTCCGCGTGAGCATCCTTCAGATCACCGTACGGCACAATGACGGTAGGGGCAATCTGGCTCAGTGTCTCATAGCTGTCGGCATTGCCGGAGATGATGAGGTCCGGGTTCAGGGCGATAATATTCTCCGGTGACATCTTTCCGTAAGTGCCGGTATCGGTGACTCCGGTAAGTGATTCTTTGAAATACATATTCTCCAGCGTCAGTCCGGGAGCACCCACGGGGATTGTATTCAGAGCAATCAGGCTGCCCAGATACTCTTCGGCAACAATCCGCTGCGGTGCTGTCGGCACTTCAATATCTCCATTTACAGTTGTTACTGTTTTGAAGGCGGGAGCTGCGGTTGCGGCTGGAGTCTCCGGCTGCGGGGACGAAGCAGGAGCTTCTGTAGCATTAGCAGCAGCAGAACCGGTGCTATTATTGGATGTGTTGTTTCCACAAGCTGAGGCAAGAAGCGTCAGTGCCAGCAGCAACGGGAAGATGATCCATTGTTTCCGGGAATTAGAGCTTGAATACGGTTTTTTCAAGATGTATGCCTCCTTATGTAGAACGATTATCATTCTCAATAACACTTTACAGATTTTGTCCGGTTTACACTATGGCTGAATGTGATGTCCGGCTATGTAAATTTATGATGTCAGCGCCTGCAGGAGCACCCTGAGCTGGGCTTCGGAAGAGAGCGGATCAAATCCGTAGAACATGGCAGGCTGATTCAGGAAATAGATTCTGCTGCCGGAAGCGGACGCCTGATTCTGCTGTACTGCACGATGAAGAAAGGAACGGAGCGGCTCCCGCATCTCGGCCGTTCCGGCGCTGCAGGTAATAAATATATGATCCGCGGGGTAGCCGGCGAAGTCACTGAAGGCAACCTCCAGATAACCTTGGCGGAGGAGTCCCTCGCTTACAAGGCTGCTTGGGGGCCGGAAGCCCAGATCATTATACAGAATCTGAGATCCGTGGCCATAGCTGCTGCTGAAGCAGTATGCAGCGTCCCTGCCAATCTCCCAGACGACTGCGGTTCCCCGGGGACCGATCCGGCGGTTGAGCTGTTGGTTGGCCGCGTGGCATTGTTCGTCATAGACATTCAGCCAGGCTTCCGCCTGTGGTCTGCGGCCGGTGACCTCTGCAATCAGCCGGAATTGTTCCCGCCAGTCCATTTGCATAAAGGGGATTTCAATAACCGGAGCTAACGACATTAGCTGCTTATTCTTGTCAGGCAGGGAGTAGCTGATAATCACATCCGGCCGGGCAGAAGACAAGCGTTCATATAGACCTGTGGAGCTGCTTCCTTCATTTAGCAGCTTATGCTTGGACGGAATAGGCTTCAGGCTCTCCATCCAAGCCGAATATACTCCGAGCCGGGGAACAACCTCAAGCGCCTGCAGGCTGGCCGTGTGATTGAAGTTCAGCGATACCACGGATTTATTCTTGCTGTGATAGGCTGCAGGAGAAAGACCCACGACCTGTTTGAACTTGCGGCTTAAATAGGTGCCTTCACCATAACCGACTTCAAGCGCCAGCGTGCTCAGATTCGGGGCTCCTGTCAGAATGCGCTGCTGGGCTTTGCGGATGCGCAGCAGTGTTACATATTCATTAAAGGTCTGACCGGTGGATTTGCGGAAAGCGCGGGAGAAGTGCTCCGGGGTAACTCCGGCAAGCTCTGCCGCCTGCCCTCTCGTTAAGTCCTCATTATAATGGGATTCTATATATTGCAATACACGGTCCAGCCAATGAAGCGCCGGCTCCGTATTCTCAGCAGCGCTGTGATACAGCTCAGTGAGCAGTTCTGTGAACAGCTGCTGCACTGCAAAAGGCTGATGCTCTTCCGGCTGGCTCCAGCTGCCCAGCAGCCGCGACGCCACCGCGCAAATACGGGGCGCACAGCTGCGGAGCGGTACACCGTTGTTCAGCGGGCTGGAAGGATGGCTGGTGCCGGAGAGTGTGATATATTCGATCCACACCCCCTGCAGGTTATGGCTGTGCTGCAGGATGATGTGTGCGGAGCTGTCACAGCACAAGGTACTGCCGCTGGACACACGGGTAAGCGCTCCATCCCACTCCATCGTTGCGCTGCCTCCGGTAACTATAATCAGCAGGGAAGAGAAGGGCGGGCTGGAATTTCCCCGGTTAGAAGCGGCTTTGTCCAGTGCAGCAATCCGCACCGGGACATAAAAACTATGAGGATAAGGCAATGAACTGCCGGAAGGTGGTTTATGCATGTTCAGAGTCACTCTTTTCTTGGGTGATAATCATTCTCAATACAGTATAACAGTCTTTCCCCCTATTGACGATCCTCTGATTGGTAAGTAGAGTTTAGGGAGACAGACAAACAGGGTATTGTTGTACTAGAGGGGGCGGGAATTCCATGACGACCTGGAATCTGCAAGGGACGGTCAGCCATCTGCTGATCTGCAACGGAAGCGACTGCAAGAAGCATAAGGGTGAAGAGGTCGCTGACGCGATAGAGGATGAAATCGGGAAGCAAGGGGCAGACAGCCTGATTCATACTACAGTAACCCGCTGCAACGGAAGATGTTCGGATGCGTGTGTAGTCATCTCATATCCGGAAGGCGTATGGTACAGGGATATCACCCCCAAATCAGCCAAAAGCCTGGTACGCAAGGTGCTGAAGGGTGAACGGCTGGAAGAGAATGTTCTCTACACTTATGATGAAGGACTGAAAGCCGCAATTGAAAAAGGGGCAAAGGGTAAAAAGAAGAAATAAAATATGAAAGAAAAATGCAGTCCTCCACTGGAAAATTTTCGGTGGAGGATTGTTTATTTTTGTCAGACGGAGGATTATGATGGATAGAAAAGATAGAGTAAGGGGGAAGCGGGATGTTTGTGGATTTCGAGCCAGATGACCGAGTGCTGCACAGCGAAGCGTTCTTACAGGAAGAGGTGGAATATAATCTCCTTCACCTTATCACCGGAAACCCGGAATCGCTCCGGATCAAGACAGCCGAGGATCATCTGATCTTTGCGCACACGGAGGGGCATAACCCCTGGTTATGGATTGCACCGGAGGTAGGTGCAGATCAGGGCAGAGCCCTGGTTCGCCAGCTTGTGGAGCGGCTGAAGGGCCGCGGATTGTCAGGGGTTAACGGGACTAAGGAGACAGGCAGGCTGTTTGCAGAGGCTTATTGTGAGAATACAGGCAAGCTGTATCATGTTCATATGATCATGGAAGCCTATCATTGCCCGCAGGTGAAGAAGCCCGCTAATGTCAGCGGCAAGCTGCTGCAGGCAGATGCTGGCTATATCCCGGTCATTGCAGACTATTTGGCCGGCTTTGTGAAGGATGCGTTCGGCACCGAGAATGCACCTGAGAATTTCCTCGGCTACGCAAGAGATATTACGGAATCCGGCAAGCTCCGCCTGTGGATGGTACAGGATAGGCCCGTGTCCATGGCGAATCTGGCCCATCTGTCCTCCAGACATGCCCGGATTAATGAAGTGTTCACTCCGCAGGACTGCCGTAAGCAGGGCTATGCCAGTGCCGCTGTAGCAGAGCTGTGTGCTGAGCTGCTGGGCAAGGGCATTACTCCTATGCTCTATGCCGATGCTGCAAACCCGGATTCCAACAAGGTCTATCAGTCGATCGGTTTTGAGCGGACCGGCAGTATTGTTGATTTGCGGTTTCAGTAAGCCGGTTTGTCCGGTGGAGAATACAGGTGAGGGAGTGTCTAAGAATGCTGCAGGGAATGAAAATAATTGTGACCGGGGCCGCTTCGGGAATCGGTAAGGCTATCGTAATGCTTAGTCTGCAGGAAGGTGCTGAAGTGATTGCCTGTGATCTGGATGGCCGGGGGCTTAAGGAACTGCAGGCCGAGGCGGGTTCAGATAATCTCTGCTCCTTCCGGGTGGATGTGAGCAAATACAGCGAGGTGGAGCAATTCTTCGCATACATACAGCAAGAACATGCTGAGGTTAACGGTCTGGTCAACAATGCAGGCATATATCTGGGGCGCAGTCTGCTGGAGTATACCCCCGAAGATATAAGTAGGGTAATGGATATCAATATCAAGGGATATGTCTATTTCTCGCAGGGCTTCGGGCGCCTGCTGTTGGACCGGAAGCAGACAGGCGTCATCGTTAACATGGCCTCCGTCTCCGGTCAGGAAGGCAGCTCAGATGCGGTGTATGGCTTGACCAAAGCAGCTGTTCTCGGCTTGACCAAAAGCTGCGCCATGAACTTTGCCCCTCATATCCGGGTGAATGCTGTTGCCCCGACGATGACCAGCACTCCGATGATGGGGCATATCCCGGCCTGGAGGCAGCAGGAATATCAGGAGCATCAGCTAATTCCGGAGCCGCTGCTGGCGGAGGATATTGCGGATACGGTGGTTTTTATGCTAAGCCGCAAAGCGAGAGCATACACCGGGGCGACGTTTGATATTAATAATGGCTGTTATTTGCGCTGAGCCGCTGGCCTTCTTACCGGAGCTGCGGGAGGGCTGGATGACAGCCTGAATTGCAGGGATATTATCTGTCGGCTCAGGTGGTGCATCACGACCTGCCTGCAGCGATCCTGACAGAGTGTGAACCGGATTCCCTTTGTTGTAATCCGATCGATTTCAGACCATGCGGATGAGGATAGCGTAGAAGTTTTTGAGAGCAATGTTGAGGCGGTTTCGCTGAACTCCCTGGCTTTGGTGGAAGGTCTGCTGGTGGGCCTGCAGTCTTCACTGCACTAGAGCTTTTTTGGCGGGGCAGAAAATTTGACTTGCAGCCTCCGTGTTGACTATGCTAATACAAAGTGCAATTAATCACACTTATATCGTAAGTGTTGCAGCAGGGGGGCGGCAGTATATGGATAGACGTCAGGTCTGGCCGGATAAATTCAAAAAGTTTTTTCTGAATAACAAGTTTGTCGTGGGGCTTTTAATTGCGTTACTGATTGGTGTTACCGTGCTCGTATTCTCCAAGATTCCGTTTATATTCAAACCGTTGTCAGTGCTTCTGCATACAGTGGCAGCGCCGCTGCTTCTCTCGGGAGTTGCTTATTACCTGCTGAATCCGCTGGTTGACCGCCTGGAGCGGAGAAGCAAGGTGAAGCGCGCTTACGGAATTGTTACGATGTACCTCGTAATAGCCGGAATTATTACACTGATCCTGCTGATGGTTATTCCGATTATCCGTACCCAGCTGATGGGGCTGATTGACAACTTCCCGATATACAGCGCGCAGATTCAGGAGGAATTCTTACATCTGACGGGCAGTGAATTTTTCGGAAAGATTCAGGAAAGTGTGGGTACGGATCTCAGTGATATCACCGGCAAGGTGACTACCTGGGGCACCTCGTTCATCAATAATGCCGCCAGTGGCGTAGGCAGCTTTGTAGGCACTTTGACAGAGATTGTTCTGGCAGTGGTGACTACGCCGTTCATTCTGTTCTATCTGCTGCGCGATGGCAAAAGACTGCCCGACTACCTGATGCGGTTCATTCCTACTGCACTGCAGCCGCAGTCCCGGATGGTCATGCAGGAAATGAACAGTCAGGTGGCATCCTACATCCGCGGGCAGATTATTGTCAGCTGCTGTATCGGCGCATTGCTCTATATTGGTTATCTGATCATCGGGCTTGAGTATTCCCTGGTACTTGCTATCGTTGCCGCTTGTACTGCGGTAGTCCCTTATCTGGGACCGGCGATCGCGATTACGCCAGCACTGGTGGTAGCCATGGTAACCTCGCCGTTTATGCTGCTCAAGATGGTGATTGTCTGGACTGCTGTCCAGCTGATCGAAGGGAAGTTTATCTCTCCGCAGATCATGGGTAAAACGCTGAAGATTCATCCGATCACGATTATTTTTGTAATTATTTTTGCCGGCAAAATGTTCGGGGTACTCGGCATCATTCTCGCGGTACCGGGTTACGCCGTACTCAAAGTAGTGGTTACCCATATCTTTCAGTGGTTCCGTTTCCGCTCCGGACTCTATAAAGTGATTGAAGAAAAAGCTGAGGAATAAAGCGAAAAGGATGAGTGTAATGACAGGACAACTAGTGACTACAGCCTATGGGCAACTGCAGGGAGAAGAGAGCGGCGGAGTGAATGTCTGGCGCGGAATCCCGTTTGCTGCCCCTCCTGTCGGAGAGCTGCGCTTTCGTGCACCGCAGCCGCCTGAGCCCTGGAATGCTGTAAGGGAGGCGAAGGAATTCGGCCCGGTCAGCCTTCAGCCGGTAAGTACCAGCGGTACGCGCTTTGGAGGCAGCAATCCGGTGTACTCTGAAGATTGCCTGTACCTGAATGTCTGGTCACCGGCAGCAGCGCAGGAGGATGCCCTGCCGGTCATGGTCTGGATTCATGGGGGCACCTTTGTAACCGGTGCCGGCAGCCAGCCGATGTTTGACGGTGCCAACATGGCGGCAAGCGGCCGGGTTGTGCTTGTTACAGTGAATTACCGGCTCGGTCCGCTAGGATTCATGCATCTGTCCCCGCTGGGCACGGGGCTTGGCTCCAATCTTGGACTGCTGGACCAGATTGCCGCTCTGGAATGGGTGCGGGAGAATATCGCCGCATTTGGCGGTGATCCCGGGAATGTTACGGTGTTCGGGGAATCAGCGGGCAGCATGAGCATTGCCGCGCTGCTGGCGATGCCGGCGGCCAAGGGGCTGTTCTCGCGTGCAATTATGGAGAGCGGTGCGGGGCAGAGCCTGAACGGTCAGCAGGGGGAACAGATTGCGGCAGCCTTCCTGGCAGAGCTCGGTCTTCAGCCCGGCGGTGACACGCAGCTGCTGCATACACTGCCCGCGCTGCAGATCATGGAAGCGGCCGGACGGATGGCGTACAAGCTGTCCGGGAATTCGCTGAGCATGTATTTCCAGCCGGTTATTGAGCCGCTGACCTTGCCGGTAGAACCGGCGCAGGCGGTACGCGAAGGAGCGGCAAGCGGCATCCCGCTGCTGATCGGGACGAATCTCCATGAAGGCAATCTGTTCTTCCGTGAAGGGCAGGCAGGCGAAAGCTTCGACCGCTCACTCAAGTCGCTGGAGCTGCTGATGGGCATCGAAGACCTCTCAGAGCTGACCTCCGATTACAGCAAAACCTGGGAAGGGCAAGCCGAAGTTCTGACCGATCTGTTCTTCTGGGCCAGCTCCATTTCGTTCGCGGAAAAGCAGCTGGATCACGCTCCGGTCTGGATGTACCGGTTCGACTGGACCGTCACCGGCCATCCGCTGCTGGAGAAGGCCATACACGGAGCGGAGATTCTCTACGTGTTCAACAACCTGCCGCTGCTGAAGCAATACGGACTGACGGTAACCCCTGAGATGGCAGGGGTGGCCGAAGCGATGCAGAGAGCCTGGACAGCCTTTGCCCACTGTGGAGATCCGTCTGCACAGGAACTTGCGTGGCCGCAGTACACACCTGAGCAGCGTGCTACGCTGCTGTTCGATCAGGTCTCGCGTGTAGTGAACGATCCGGACGGAGAGAAGCGCAGACGGATTTTTGAGCATTACGCAGGGTGAACGCGGCTTTTGATTTCAAGAAGGCGTGACATACCGGAATGAGGGGCAGAAGTGCCCCTCATTCCGCAGAATTGGCCTAACTACGGCAAACTTTATTGATCATGAAAAAAGCAGCAGCCCTTACCGGAGAGTCTGATTCTCCGGCATGAGGGCTGCTGCTTTTTAGGTTGAGTCTCACCGCAAGCCACCGAATAATGAATGTGCAGCCCGCAAAAGTTAGTTCACCGGGGTATAACCCGTTTTCTCGACCAGCTCCTGTCCCTCCGGGGACAGAATCCACTCCAGAAATGGCTCAATATTGGGGTTGGTGCTTCCCGCAGTTACCGCGTAGAATTCTGCTGCGAAGGGGTATGCCCCGCTGCGGATGCTCTCCTTGGCGGGAGGCACACCCCCGATCTCCAGCAGCTTAATCTCATCGCTGGCGTTCATCTCTGAGGCGTAGAACAGGAAGCTGAAGCCGAGTGCATTATTGTAATTGCGGTAGCTGGCGGTCAGGCTGATAATCCCGCTCATGACGTCTGCAACATTCTCCTTCGGGGGGCTCATCAGCGCCCGGTCCTCCATGAGTTTCTCAAGCATGGTCTGGCTGCCGCTGTTCTCGTCCCGTTGAAACGCCCGGATGGATGCTTTCTTGCCGCCGACCTGCTTCCAATTCGTCAGTGTGCCGGAATAGATATCCTTCACTTGCTCAGTGGTCAGTCCATTAACCGGATTGCGCTTGTTGACAAAGAAGACGAATGCTTCGCGTCCTATAGGGGTAAGCTTCAGCTCACGGCCTGCCAGCTTCGCCTGCTTGGTCTGGGCAAGTGAGGGGCCCGCAGCAAAGATGATATCCGCATCTCCTTTAATCAGCCGTTTGTAGGCTTCGGAGGTGGTGGTACATAACACGAGATCATTACCGACCTCGTAAATGCTGTGATTATACGTATCCGGCGGATACACGGCTTGGGCAAAGGCGGAATACAACGGGTAAAGCGCAGTTGCGCCGTCCAACCGGGGCATTTGTTCCTGAATATGATAGGCAGCCTTATGATTCAGGCTGGCGGTTTTGGTATTTACTTCAAAAGGTGCGTACTGGAGCAGATTGACCTCCTGTTCCCTTACTTCGGCAAGACTGTTCACATAAGCCTGCCTTATCTCATGACCGGCTGCGCTCAGCAGGCAGATTCCGGCAAAAGCCGCGAGCGCAATCAGGCGGAACCGTTTGCTGAAGAGTTCAAAGATAGAGATTACAGCGAATACTGCAAGCCCGGCCGAAGCGGCGAGGACAAGCGGAGCATAGAACAGCATACCTCCGGTAAATGTAGCCATGATATAAGCAATGAAGCCCATGATTGTGATGACGGCTAAGGCAAGGATAGAGAATAAGAGCTTGGTTTCAAATGATCTTTTCACAGCGTCCTCCGTTAGGGTTACTATAATATGGATAAAAAGTGTATTCATATCTTATTCTATAACAAGGCTCCGTTTCTGCCAAACTATGCAGTTCGTGTAATTACGAAATGATGCATTTTCTCATAAAAATGATCGTACGATGAAAAAATGCGTATATTTTCATAAAAAGGCTAGACGAATTCATGAAACGGAGTTATCCTGAGATTGTGAAAAAAATAACAGAATACAAGATTCTCGGGGTAAGGTGAAATTCCTGACCGGCGGTGATGTTCCAAGTGAGCTAAGCCCGCGACTCGTTACTCTTTTACTAGGGAAAGCGACTGATCTGGTGACAATCCAGAGCCGACGGTAAAGTCCGGATGGGAGAGGATCATAAGGTAAAGGCAGCGGGTGTATTCCCTGATGTCTTTATTGATAATGGCCCCCGGTGTTTGCCCTGTTTACAGGTGACGCGGGGGCTTTTGGTCTCTTATCGAGGGTTTGTATCGACAAGGAGAATGAATGATGAGTAATGTATCTGCTTCATCTCAAGGAGTCCGTACCGCACCGCTGCGCAGCGGATTCTGGCTGGTAGTTCTGGGGGCAGCCCTATGGGGTGTTGACCCGCTGTTCCGTATTATCCTGCTGAAATCCCTGACCTCTTCACAGATCGTCCTGCTGGAGCATGTTGTGCTCTTCCTGGTTGCTGCACCTGTAATGTGGCGCCAGCGCGCCGAACTGAAGGGGATCCGCCTTCGTCAAGCCGGGGCCCTGCTGGTTGTGTCATGGGGAGGTTCGGCCATAGCTACAATCCTGTTCACCAAAGCATTGTCCAGCGGAGATTTCAATGCTGTACTGCTGCTGCAAAAGCTGCAGCCGCTCTTCGCCATTGGTCTCGCCGCTGTTATCCTTAAAGAACGCCTGCCTAAGAATTTCGCACCGCTTATCATTGTTGCACTATTAGGCACTTACCTGCTTACCTTTGGCTGGACGATTCCATTCGGCCATGTGAACAGCTTCATGGGTGTAGGCAGTCTAATGGCGCTGGGCGCCGCCGCATTATGGGGCGGGTCGACTGTCATGGGCCGCTATCTGCTGGGTTCCATGAAATATGAAACTGTAACTTCCCTGCGCTTTATTCTGGCTTTGCCGCTTTTATTCGTGATCACCAGCATGGAGGGAGCCCCGTGGCAGATTACCGGCGGAATCAGCGGTTCGGCCGCTGTTGCCATTAATCTCCTGCTGCAGGCTCTGCTGCCCGGATTGCTCAGCATGCTGCTCTATTACAAGGGCCTGAACACAACCAAGGCTTCTGTAGCCACGCTGGCTGAACTCAGCTTCCCGATGACAGGGATTCTGATTAACTGGATTGTATATCACCAGCTTGTGACTCTGCCGCAAATTATCGGCTTTGCGCTGATCTGGACGGCGCTGTTCTTTATTTCGAGCCAGCAGAGCCGTCAGGGACATCAGGCTGAGCTTATCAAACAGAATTAACAACTATTACCGCAGCCTGAGGGGACGACCCCAGGGTTACGGTATCACCAAAAGAGGATGTTCCCGCGAGCCGCAATGGCCCGGGACATCCTCTTTATTTTTTGTAGGGCTGATGACTCAAATGTGCGAGTGAACCGGACTTAGTCCGTTTGGCCGGCTCCCCCTGTCCGGCATCCGGAGAGGGGCTCGTCCTGCTGCCGTTATTACTGCTGCAGGTATGGAGTTATTACGATGGTGTTATAACCCAGCTGCTTCAGCTGTGCCTGCGAGATGTACAGCCTGTTTCCGGAATTGAAGCTGTTCGCAGGGGTAAGCTTTACACTCTTGCTGGCGCTTGTAATCTCAAAGCTGTAACCGGCAGAGGGGGCGTTTAAGTGGCCCCGGTCCTCAGATTCAATGCTCCACCCGAACGCGGCAGCGAGCGGCTTCACCGGAATCCAGTCTTGTCCCTCCCTGGAGAATACGGTAGATACATCGGCGTTCTGTCCGTCCAGGCTGACACTGTATTCGTATGTCATGGAGACAGGAATCTCGATGACCGGCAGGTTTTTCAGCACGGTATCCCGCGGCAGCGCTGCTTCCGGTCTGGAGGAGGGGGAAGCGGGAAACAGTGCTTCGAGTTCGCTATAGTCAGTGATCAGCCGTGACGTCCCGCTCTTCAGGTTATATACCCATGGCAGGCGCTGCGGCTCATTTTTCACATAATATATGATTCCTTTGCTAAAGTTCCGGTTATACATGCTGCCCTTCAGCAGTTCGTGCCGTTCCCCGGTGGACGGATCATAAGTACTGATCACATTCTGTTTAGCAGCTTCATTGTACCCGCTCTCCAGCAGCGTGTGCTGGTTCAGCCAATAGGCGCTGTAGTATCTCTGAGTGGAATAATATACCGAGACGGCACCTGTCTTCATGTTTTTAAGATAATAGTCATGGTATTTGCCGACATACCCGCTGCCCATCGGAGAATTTGGCATCAAGAGGTAACGTGAGCGCTCCAGATATCCCCAAAGCCCGTCCGGAGACAGAGTATAAGCGGTTTTGCGCAGGATGGATTGACTCCGGGTATCGTACACATAACTTTGCTCCGGATCATCAGTTCCCGTTAACTTCAGGTCATCACCGCCATAATTCCGGAAATAATGAAAAGGCTCCTGCCATTTGGCGTAGGTTCCGTCCGGTTGTCTGGCAATGACGGCATCGACAAACTGGTTTCCGTCCAATTGGCCCGCCGAATAGAGCTGGACGCCGCTGGTTTTGCTGATATACGAATCATAATAGTTAATTTCTTCTGCGGCATGTGCTGTAAGCGGAGCAGTGAATGTCAGTAAAATAGATGCGCTTATAGCCAGATGTAATGATTGATGCAGCACTCTTTTCATAACCTTCCATCCTCTCTATGTAAATAACTGTTAATATAGACGGCCGTAGTAACGAAAGGTTTCGGATGCCCGGCTCAATAAATATGAATTACAGGGTTAAAGAGTAAAAATAAACCTTTTCTCCCATACTACCGTTATTCTTGCATCTTCAGCTGCTTCACACTACAACCTTAGGAGGCACCGCCAATGGACAATCCTCACCCGGCTCCCGCCATTTATATACAGCTCAAAAACCGGGTAACCGTGCCCAAAGGCAAAGGTGTGATGCTGCGCGATGTAGCTTTTCTGATCACCGAGCCGGAGTGGCGGGAGCCGCTGTATTCACTGCTGCTGCTTCAGCCGGAGCAAAGTGACGGCAATCTGATTCTGATTGATCTGCTGACGGTGATTCCCCGGATTCATGAGCTGCTTCCGCATGCGGATATCCAGCCGATTGGCGAAGGCCGGACGATTGTGCAGATTGAAGGCCCGGCAACGGCAAACAAACCTTCCATAGCGTTGTTTGTGCTGGTATGGCTGCTGCTGTTCTTCGGCTCGGCGCTGACGATCATGAATTTCCATGCCGATGTCAGCATGCAGGAGGTGCAGATCCGGATTGTCGAGATGCTGACCGGCCGCAGGGATGAGCATCCGTATGTATTCCAGATCGCCTATTCGCTGGGCATCGGGCTGGGGATGGTGATTTTTTTCAACCATTTGTTCAAAAAGAAATGGAACGAGGAGCCGACACCGCTCGAAGTGGAGATGTTCCTGTATCAGAAAAATATCGACCACTATGTCGTCAACGAGGAATACAGCAAAATGAAACGCCGCGGAGATGATACATCGGGACGTAGGAGGGAGTGAGCATGACTGCACAAATTTCACTCGGACTTAACCTGCTGCTCGGCATTGCCGGAGGAATCGCTGTCGGCGGCGGGGTAATCGCTCTTTTTATAGTGCTTGATATGGTGCCCCGGCTGGCGCAGCTGACCTCCTCCTACAATAAAGTGCACTGGTATGAAGGGGCCATGGTCGGGGGTTCGCTGCTGGGCACGATGAGTGATTTCTGGAACTGGAAAATAACCGCAGGCCCGCTGATAGAGCTGGGGGTCGGACTGTTCGACGGAGTATTCATCGGTATGCTGGCCGCTGCGCTGACGGAGGTACTGAACGTACTGCCGATTCTGGCCAAAAGACTGCATATGACACATATGTTGTTCGGGCTGCTGATGGCTATGGTATGCGGTAAAGTGGCAGGTTCATTGTTCGACTGGTTTGTATACCGACAGTAAAAGGAGGCTACGGGGTGGTTAGGTATATTCACAGCGGTGATCAGGTGGAAGCGGATAAAAAGCATGGCAAGCCGGAGCAGCAAAAGCCGCCGCAGCATGAAGGACAGGCTGCACAGCAAAGTGTTGCAGACGGGGGCCAACGGCAGGATGAAGGGTTAGCTGCACAGCGGGATGGTGCTGACAAAGGTCAACCGCAGGGTGAAGCGCAGGCTGCACAGCAGAATGGGGCTGATAGAACCACGCCGCAGCAAGAAGGACAAGCTGTACATCAGGCTGATGCAGGCGGGGGACAACCGCAGGAGACGGAGGTTTCAGGTGAGCTGGGAGCTGTTACCCGGCCTATAGAGGGCGGTGCGGAAATCCGTTCCGGCATGGATGCGGGTCCGGGCGCAGAAGGCAGGCCCTCTGAGGCAGAGCCTGCCGGTAGTATAGCAGCGGAAGGCCGTGAAGCAGGAGACGCAGCGGATAGCGCGGCTGCAGGCAGCACAGCGGCGGACAGCCTTGAAACAGGAGGTGCAGCAGATAACGAAGCTTCCGGCAGCACCTCGAAGGACAGCAGCGCAGCCGGAGACGATTCGGATAGCCAGGAGTCCGGCGGCGGCGTCAAAGGATTTTTGAGCAGCTTGTTTGGAGATGATGCCGGACCGGGACAGGGAGCCGGAGCAGACTCCGGTGACGGACAGAATCAGGATGCTGAAGCTGCGGACGAGCTTGGCCAGCCGCAGGGAGATTCCGCCTCAGCTGGACAAGGAGATAAAGCTGCAAGCGGAGCAGAATCTGGTGAGGATATCGGAGCGGAGTCCGGTGCGGATATCGGAGTGGATTCCGGAGCAACCGGTTACGGGGACCACGATTTACAGGCTTCCGATGGAGCCGGTACACCGGATCAGGAGGGCCCGGCCAAACCTGATCAAGGCACCCCGGATACAGAGAAGATTACCGCCCAGGGAGCAAGTGGCGGCGATGAGGACAAGCAGGAAGCCGAGGGACCCGCTGCAGACGATGGTGCAGGCACCGCTTCAGCATCCGGCGAAGACAACCCGCCAGCTCCGGCTTCGGGCAGCCAGTCACAGGATACGGAGACATCAGACGAACTGGGTGCGGAGACACCGCAGAAGAGCCACAAAGGATTTTTTGCCAGATTATTCGGAGATGATGAAGAGCCTGAGGAAGATGAGCAGAACGCTTCTGGTGCGGATAAGGGTGAAGAGGGACCGTCCAGGCAGGCGCAGAGCGGGGGGGCCTCAAGTAATGACACAGACAAATCTGGAGCCCCTCAGAAGGCCGGGGATCAGTCCGGCAACAAGGCTAAGAAAGCCAAGTCCAGTCAAGGGGCGGACTCCGCCGGCAAGCCCAAAGATCTGCTGCAGCAGAAACGCGACAATGAACGTTCTGACTCTCTGGAGGAGTCTATTAAGTACTGGCAAGGCAATGATAAGGTATCGACCAACCTGGAGGATACCAAAAAAACCCTGACCGAAGTCATGGGCCTGGGTTCATCCTTTGATATCGTCTTCAGGGAAATGTCCTTTGGGGGCCGGCGCGTTGCGCTGCTCTGCATCAGCGGGTTCGCCAAGGATACCATTATTGACGAAATTCTGAAGCGTCTGACCTATCTGACCCCGGACAATATATCTACCGATGTATTCGCCAGCTTCATGAGCGAATATATTCCCCATGTCCAGGTAGAGAAGGGCGAGCTGCTCAGCGAGAGCATCAATAAAGTCTTGTCAGGCATGAGCGTATTCTTCATCGAGGGCGAGAGCCAGGTTATTATCATGGATACCCGTTCGTATCCTTCGCGCAGCCCGGATGAGCCTTCGATTGAACGGGTCGTCCGCGGAGCGCGAGACGGCTTCACAGAGACGCTGCTGAGCAACGTGGCTCTGGTCAGAAGACGGATACGCGACCCGGGGCTGAAATACGAGATGCATCAGATCGGACGCCGGACCCGGACCGATGTCTGCGTGGCCTATATTGACGATATCGTCGACAAGACTCAGGTGCAGGCCGTTACCGATAAGCTGAAAAGCGTCGATATCGACGGGATTCCCCTTGCTGACAAACAGCTCGAGGAGGCCATTGTCGGCGGCGGATGGAACCCGTATCCGCTGGTGCGGTACTCGGAGCGGCCGGATATTGTGGCCTCCCATCTGCTGGAGGGCAGAGTGGTAGTCTTCGTCGATACCTCGCCGAGTGTCATGGTTCTGCCGACAACATTCTTTGATCTCTGCCAGCATGCGGAAGAGAACCGCCAGACGCCTTTTATGGGAAGCTATCTGCGCTGGGTGCGCTTCATTGGTATCTTTGCCTCGATGTTCCTGCTGCCGCTGTGGATGCTGCTGGTCCTTCATCCGGAGCTGAAGCCGGCCATGCTGGAATTTATCGGTCCGCAAAAGACGGCGAAAATCCCGCTTATCGCCCAATTCCTAATCGTCGAATTAGGAGTGGATCTTCTGCGGATGGCCGCCGTCCATACCCCGACACCGCTCGGCTCGGCGATGGGTCTGATTGCTGCGATACTGGTAGGTGACATCGCCGTGCAGACCGGTCTTTTTGTCAACGAGGTGGTGCTCTACATGGCAGTGGCCTCCATCGGGATGTTCGCAACGCCGAGCTATGAGCTGGGGCTGGCCAACCGGATTGTCAGGCTTGCGCTTCTGCTGGCGGTGGCCGCGTTCCAGATTCCCGGCTTCATGATCGGGACAACGCTGCTGGTGGTGCTCTTGACTACACACCGTTCCTACAATTCTTCGTATTTGTGGCCGTTTATACCGTTTAATGCAAAAGCAATGGGTGAAATCCTCCTGCGCCAGCCGGTACTCAGCTCCAAAACAAGGCCTTCCTTCAACAAAACACGGGATAATACCCGGATGCCGCCTAAGCAGGAGAAGGAACACAAATCGTAGGAAAATACAAATCAACTGCAAATTAGTCCATTCTATGGAGTTCCCTCTGTCTGCTATACTGAATACACTAAACAGCCCCGCAATAAAGTGGAATTCCTCTCCTGAGGCCACACTTTAAGGAACGCTGCGGGGTTCTGTAACATATACTAGACAGGGTGGAACAGATATTCCACAGAAATTGGAGGACTGCGCAATGTTTTTACACGGGACGAGCCGAATTAACGATGCAGGGCATTTGGAAATCGGCGGATGTGATGTGACAGAATTGAAAGCGGAGTATGGTACCCCGCTATATATAGTGGACGAGCAATTGGTCCGGCGCCGCTGCCGCGAGTACATGGACGCTTTTACAGCTTCCGGACTCGGTTTCCAGGTTGCTTACGCCAGTAAGGCTTTCTCAACGATGGCCATGTGCCGGTTGGCGGATGAGGAAGGACTCTCGCTGGATGTTGTTTCCGATGGTGAGCTGTATACCGCGCTGCAAGCCGGCTTCCCGGCAGAACGCATTCACTTCCACGGTAATAACAAGACTCCGGATGAGATTGAAATGGCGATCGATGCAGGCATCGGCTGCTTTGTAGTCGATAACCTGGTTGAACTCAGCCTGCTGCAGGCGATTGCTGCCCGCAAGGAAGTAACGGTTAATATTCTGCTCCGGGTTACTCCGGGCGTAGAAGCGCATGCCCACCATGCCTACGCATCGACCGGACAGACGGATTCCAAATTCGGCTTCGATATCGGCAACGGCTCCGCGCAGGAAGCGGTAAGACAGGCAGACGGCAAAGCCAATCTGAACCTGCTTGGCGTTCATTCCCATATCGGCTCGCAGATTTTTGAGACAGAGGGCTTCCAGCTTGCAGTTGAGCGGATCGCCGAGTTCACCCGCAAAGTGAAGGAAGAGCTGGCCATCAGCTTCCCGGTCGTCAATCTTGGCGGCGGATTCGGTATCCGTTATGTGGATGGAGATACTCCACTGCAGGTTTCCGAGTATGTTGCAGCTATTACGGATGCAGTGAAGACGCATTTCGCCGGTATCGGCGATGGGCTGCCGCAGATCTGGGTTGAGCCGGGCCGCAGTATCGTAGGTGATGCCGGTACGACCTTGTACACCGTAGGAACAAGCAAAGAAATTCCGGGTGTGCGCAAATATGTTGCCGTTGACGGCGGAATGACGGACAATCCGCGTCCGGCGCTGTATGAATCCAAGTACGAAGCCGTGCTCGCAAGCCGCGCGACTGAGCCTAACGAGGAGACCGTATCCATCGCCGGCAAATGCTGCGAGAGCGGGGATATGCTGATCTGGGATGTAGAGCTTCCGAAGGTAGAGAGCGGTGATCTGCTCGCTGTTGCCTGCACAGGAGCCTACAATTACTCCATGGCCAGCAACTATAACCGTATCCGCCGTCCGGCGGTAGTCTTCGTACAGAACGGCCAGAGCGATCTGGTGGTCCGCCGTGAATCGCATCAGGATATCGTCGCCAATGATATTGTGCCGGCACGTATTGCCAAACAGACCGTTACGAAATAAACCTTAACCGCTGCGCAGGCAGCGGGGCAGTCCTACAGGGCAGGCGGGGATCGTTCCCGCTTGCTTTGCTTTGTGCCCCGTTTCATAGTAAACTAATAAAAGTGTTCTATATTTGTCATTTCGAAAGGGGTCATTTACATATGGCTAAGCAAGCGAAAATTACACTCGAAAACGGCGGTGTCGTGCTGATCGACTTGTTCGAACAGGATGCGCCTAATACTGTAGCAAACTTTGAGAAACTGGCTAAAGACGGATTCTACAACGGACTGTTGTTCCACCGTGTAATTCCAGGTTTCGTAGCTCAAGGCGGCTGTCCTAACGGAACAGGCTCCGGCGGCCCTGGTTATACCATCAACTGCGAAATCAACCCGAACAAGCATGAGCGCGGCTCCCTGGCTATGGCCCATGCGGGTAAGAACACAGGCGGAAGCCAGTTCTACATCGCTTATGCTCCACAGCCTCACCTTGACGGAGTACACACTGTATTCGGTAAAGTGGTTGAAGGTATGGACCAAGTCGATGCTTTCAAAGGCCGCGACAAAATGGCTACCGTTGAAGTCGTAGAAGTATAATACAAGCATCGTCAAAAGGGGCTGTCTCACAGGAAGAATTTCTTCTGCATGGGCAGCCCCTTTTTTATGAAAGAGTTATATGTTGTAGAGACCCTGGAAAGTACGCAGACTGGGTCCATCATGGTCTATTGAATGTGCAAAAGAAACCTCACCTTGGTTAACAATGGATGGTCGCACTTCCATTTTGTCAAAGAGAGGTTTCTTTTTATTTTTTAAAAGATTGATACAATTCCCGCTTAAACAGCTGAGAGGACGGAACGATTGTGGAAAAGCGACAGCGGTCGCCTTGGTCTCCGGATTTTCACCGTTAAAGGGAATGAAAAAATCTGGAGAGCACAGCGATTGGAACAACGTTCCGTTCGCGGAGCGTCCACCCAAGTGCTCACGTTAATCCTACTCCAAAATAAAGAGCTGTCCCAAGCAGCCATATCATGGCTTTTGGGACAGCCTCTTTTTTTTGCCCATATTAGCCTTTACCTCATACTGGTCCAGCCTCTGCGGCCGCGCCGGGAGGCATACAGCTCCGGCAGCTTGAAGAAGATCAGGAACATCAGCAGGAAGATGACAAAGGCAAAGGCCTCTTCGACGAGCAGATAATACGGATAAGGGCCGAAATAATCAAGTACGGAGAACGTGCTGGGCTTGTGAGCCAGAAACATATAGTTGGAATCCAGCAGCATATCGGCGGCATAGACACATGCGGCGATAACATTCAGGCAGAGCATGGTGAAGAACAGTGAGCGCCAGGCAGGCTTGTAGCCTTCAATCCAGGTCATGTACAGGGATGCCAGAATAATCGACCCGTGGGCAATGAAGAACAGCAGGAAGCGGAAATGCGGAAACGGGTAGACCAGATTAGGCGTAAGCAGGGCGATGAATGCACCGCCGATCCCGGCAAAGTAGAGAAAAGAATACAGCAGCCTGCTGCGTGTAAGAAGCATGATTACCGACAAGAGCAGGGTAATACCGCATAGTTCAAGCGGCAGGGAGGAACTGCGGCTCCAGATATCCTGGGAGACATACCAGACATGGAGCCCGCCCTCGCAGGCGATCAGCAGCAGTGCCAGCAGAAGGCGGACACTGCGCCTCAGACCGGAATGTGTACGCAGGGCGAAACGTGATCCGTAGAGCAGCAGACAGCATAGGGCGACGATAGACAGGGCAATGAGATGCGGGGTTGAGAACATTGAGAAATCATGATTACGATGGCGGTCCCAAAAAAGATTAAGGTTCACTGTGCTCTCTCCTTGAATCCAGAAATAAATAAAAGAAAATAAAAGTTCATAATTTGAATATAACTGATTCTAAAGATCTACTCTTAGGTGATATAAGTATATATCGTTCGGGCTAGACAGAAAAGACAGGAGTATCGGTTTATTTACATAAGATGGACGCATATGCCCGTATACATAACGACCCATCAGGCGGAGTGTTTTTACCGGTGCGTTCGGCAGCCATCTTTTCTGCATGCTCGTTTCATATCAAACTTAAGAACGGGGGCTTCTGGGAAATGGTGAAAAAAAGAACAAGTCTGGCAATTGTAATAATCATGCTGTTTGTGCAGTATGCCTACGGACTGGGGTTCACCCAGCAGGTTAAAGCGGAGGGAATCGAGCAGGACAGAGACATTATTACCAGTGTATCAATGGCTGTGTATGGGCCGGACGGACAGACCGTAACAGGTAGTGTATATGATGTGGACTCTACTGTTACGCTGGATTATACTTGGTCGCTTCCCAACGGGCACGGATATACTCAGGGAGATAGCTTCACCTTCCAGCTTCCTGAGCAATTCGAGCTGTTCAATGATATCCAGGGCGGTCTTGTGTCCGACGATGGAGATGTCGGGACGTTCACAGTGAGCCAGTCGACACATCAGATAGTCATGACCTTCAACGACTACATTGAGAGTCATGACAACGTACAAGGAACCCTGCGGATTAATACCAAATTCGATAAACAGGTGATAAGCGGCAGTACGGTTCAGCAGATTCTATTCCCCGTAAACGGCGGAATACAGACCATTAGCGTGGCATTTAAGCCATCCGTGGGTTCGACGATTGAGAAAAAAGGTGTGTCCAGCGGCTTCAATGCTGATCATATCTTCTGGACGGTGGATGTCAATAAGAAGCTGGAACCGGTCAGCAATGCGGTGGTGACAGACCCTGTTCCTGCGGGATTGTCGCTGGACAGCACGGTAACCCTTGCAGTGTACCAGCTGAATGTTCTGCTTGACGGTACAGTGACTCAAGGCCAGCTTGTAGACAGCAGCCAATATACCGCTGACGTTTCCGGCGGTGAACTTGTTCTCCGCTTCACAGACCCTGTAATCACAGGTGCGTACCGCATTGCCTATACAACACAGGTAGTCAGCGACAGTCTGACCAGCTTCACGAATACCGCTACCTTCACCGGTGATGGACGTGATCCGGTAAGCAGCTCGGCTACAGTCGTTATTGAACGCGGAGGAAGCATCAAGAAGAAGGCAGCCAGCTATGAGTGGGGGAAGCAGACCATCACCTGGGCTATTGAATACAACTACAATAAACGCACGATCTCTGCAGAGAATGCGGTGTTGACAGATGTATTCAATCAATCCCAGCAGCTGGTTGCAGACTCGCTGCGGATTTATCCGGTGACGCTGGATTCTGCAGGAGGAGCTACGAAAGGGACGGCTCTAACCGCAGGTGCAGACTATACAGTAACGCCGGTTGTTGAAGGCACAAACGCCGGATTCAAACTGGAGTTTGCAGATGCTGTGACCTCTGCATATCTGATCGAATATAAGACCAAAGCAGTAGACCGCGTATTCAGCGATACCACTATTACCAACACTGTCTCAGACAGTACTTATAGCGATAAGGCTACACAGCTTATCCGGCCGGCCATCATTTATAAGAATTTGTCAGGAGTCAACTACGCCACCCATGTAACGGATTGGAAGATTACGCTGAACGGCGATAATTATCCGATGAGCCAGGTAGTGGTTACGGATAGTTTCCCGTACGGCGGCCAGAAGTTTATCGCGGGTTCACTGGTCGTACGCAATGAAGCCGGCACCGTGCTTAATGCTTCAGCGTATACACTGATTGCCGGTTCACCGGCACAGCCTAACGAAGGCTTCAAGGTGAAATTCAATTCACCGATCAGCGGCACATACACAATCAGTTATCAGACTGAATTCAGTAATGACTGGCTTACAGGTACTACAGATAATTTCATTAACGTAGCGCGGATTGACTGGAAGGACAGCGCGAATAACGCCCAATGGACAGAAGCCAGAGGGCAGTTCATTCCGGGTCCTGAGGTGAAGAACAACGGCTTCAAATCCGGGGCATATGATGCGTCTGCCAAAGAGATCACCTGGACAGTGGGCGTCAATTACAACAGTAAGGCTATTGCTGATCCCCGGGTAACAGACATACTGAACGCGGGACAGTCACTGGTGCCGGGTTCACTGAAAGTGTACCGGATGAATATTGCTCCTGGAGGGGCTCACAGCTTCGGCACCGAACTTGCCGCCAGCTCCTATAGCTACACTGTCGGAAGCGGGAATGAGCTTCAGGTGGATTTTGACAATGCGATCAATTCGCCTTACTATGTTGTATTCAAAACAAGCCTTGCAGGGCAGTTGATTGGTACCACAGTTGCTAACACAGCTAATCTGCTGGATGGCACCAAGAAGGTCTCCAAAGCTCTGAAGGCCTCGGTAGATATTCCGCATGGCGACGAATATGTATTCAAAGACGGCGTTCAGAACGGTGATAAGCTGCAGTGGACGATCGCTATTAACCGGACACAGTCCCATGTGAAGGATGCCGTTATTACAGATGTGCCAAGTACCAATCAGATTCTGCTGCCGGACACGTTCCATCTGTACCGGACAGTTACAGCCGTGAATGGTGATGTAACGAAGAGCGGACCTGAGCTTGTAAAGGATACGGACTACACCTTGAATATCAGTGCTGATGCAGAGGGTAAGCAGACCTTCGTGCTTAGCTTCCTCCAGGATATCCATTCCGCATATGTGCTTGAATATCAATCACTGATCGTAGCGAATACGGGGGATAAGCTGGTCAATACCGTTAACTTCAGCGGTAATAATGTCGTACTGGTCAACAAGGATACCAGTAAAGAGATCATAGTCGGCGTATCCAGCGGCTCGGGAACGGGCAGCGGGGTCAGAGGAACGCTGAATGTCCACAAAATTGATGCAGGTGACAGCACCAAAGCACTTGCAGGTGCCACCTTTGAATTGTACCGCCTGAATGGCAGCGATCGTGTGCTTGTGAATACCCGGACTACGGATGCAGCGGGCAATGCAGTATTCAACAATATCTGGCTGGGCAGCTATGTACTGATTGAAACTGCAGCACCGGCAGGTTATGTGTTGGATACAAGTGAGCATGCGGTGACTATCGGTTCATCCGCAGCAGTGAATCTGACCGTAGCGAATACTCCTGCAGAGCAGCCGACAGCCACGCCAACGCCAATACCGACGGCTACCATTGCGCCGACAGAAGCACCGACAGCCACACCGCTTCCAACGGTACCGCCTGTAGAGACAGCTGGGCCAACGGCTGCTCCAACGGCAACGAATGGACCGGAGGCGACGTCTAATCCTACAGCACCGCCAGTCACACCTGATATTACGCCGGTACCAACACCGGCGGGCACGGTGGTTCCGGGGATCATTATCGATGATCTGGAAATCCCGGCAGGTCCAGGCTTATCCGCAACAGCGCAGCCATCTGCGCCGGTAGCAGTGGTTACACCTGCACCAGTCACGCCGGCACCGGAAGTGCCGGTTGATGAGGACATTCCGCTCGGCAGTGTTGATATTGAAGATGAAGACATCCCGCAAGGGACGGTCACGGCAACAGACTCCGGCGGAACACTGCCGCAGACTGGAGAGAACAGCCCGCTGCCGATCTATATGGCAGGACTCGGTTTGATCCTGATCGGGTTCGTATTACACCGGGTGTTCAGACGGAACCGGAATCAGGAATAACCGGTAGTTAAACAGGACAGCTGATCATAGGATCAGCCTTCACCAAGAGCAGGCGGCAGAAAATAGCTGCCTGCTCTTTTTGCCGTGACTTAAGAAAGGCTTAGAATAGATTGGTCATCTGCGGCGGAAATGCTATAATTACTAAAATTCAAAGTTTCGGAGGGATATAGTAATGTCCATGTGGAAGGAATTCAAAAGCTTCGCCATGAAGGGGAATGTGCTTGATCTGGCAGTGGCGGTTGTAATCGGGGCGGCTTTCGGCAAAATTGTTACTTCTTTGGTTAGTGACATCATTATGCCGCTTATCGGCTTAATAAGTGGAGATACCAATCTGAAGGAGCTTCATCTGGGCAGCGGAGAAGCCGCCGTGAATTACGGCCTGTTCTTACAGTCCGTACTGGACTTCTTCATTATTTCATTCTCTATCTTTCTGGTAGTGAAGCTGACCAGCAGATTCAGACGCAAGGAAACTGTTAAAGTCGAAGTTGTCGAGCCCCCTGCTCCGGCACCGGAGGTTGCGCTGCTGATCGAAATTCGTGATTTGCTGAGAGCGGACAAGCAGCGGGAGTCAGGGAATTAAGGGAACTAAGTTACATAAATAAAGTAAATTTCCGAAACACACTTGCATTTCCGGCACGTAAGTGATAATTTTGTTGTAGGCAAAACTTATTATTCAACTGAATATATCAATCCTTCAGGGCAGGGTGTAATTCCCTACCGGCGGTGATGCTGTTAGATTGGCTGTTTCTGGCCAGTTCTGCTGCTCAGTCCGCTACCCGATCCGTATGCTGATGGTACGGACGGTGGACCTGGTGCAATTCCGGGACCGACAGTATAGTCTGGATGGAAGAAGGAGAGATTGACGTGCTGTGCTTATATAGGCGGCCGTGCTGCAGTATTTTCGAACATTACGTGCGAATTTTCACAATGCCATAAATCCGGCGTTTATTTACGCACCTATTTTTTGAGCTGCTGATACCTCTCGTATATCCCGTCTTGAACTCCTCCTGGAGATTGAGACGGGTTTTTCTGTTTAAACTGTGCACATTATGAATATAGCCGGCTGATTGGAGGGAAGTCACATGGATAAGATGAATGATGAGTTCTATATGTCTCTTGCGCTGGACATGGCGGAAAGGGCTCAAGGACAGACCGGAATCAATCCCGTGGTCGGATGTGTTGTTGTGAAGGATGGTGCCATGATCGGGATCGGCACGCATCTGCAGCGCGGCACCGGGCATGCCGAGGTTCATGCGCTCAATATGGCTGCTGGCAAGGCACAGGGAAGCACAGCGTATGTTACGCTGGAGCCCTGCAGCCATTATGGCATCACGCCTCCCTGCAGCCAGCGCCTGATCGATGAAGGGGTCGCAAGAGTTGTCGTTGCCTGTGAAGATCCTAATCCGCAGGTTGCAGGGCGCGGGGTTGAAATGCTGCGCGAGCAAGGCATTGAGGTTGAGGTAGGCCTGCTTCGGAGCCGCGCTATCCGGCTGAATGAGAAGTTTATCAAGTACATTCTGACGAAGCAGCCTTTCATTACACTGAAGAGCGCCAGCACCTTGGACGGCAAAATTGCCACCCGTACAGGGGACAGCAAATGGATATCAAATGCTGAATCCCGGGAGCTAGTACATACCCTGCGCCATCGCCATCAGGGAATCATGGTCGGGGTGAATACGGTGATTGCCGATAACCCTTCGCTGACGACCAGGCTGAATGTGCCCGGGCTCAATCCAATCAGGATTATCATCGACTCTACACTGAGGCTGCCTCTGGAGAGCGCCGTTGTCACTGACGGACTGGCACCTACGGTGGTCGTTACTACTGAAGCGGGTGATCCGGCGCGGAAGGCAGCACTGCTCGCTGCGGGTGTTCAGGTTGTGGCCGCAGGCAGCGGACCGCGTGTCGATCTGCAGGCCGCGATGACAGCATTGGGCGGAATGGAGATTGGTTCGATCCTGCTCGAAGGCGGCGGTACGCTGAACGGTGCGATGCTGGAGCAGGGACTGGTTGACCGCGTGGTTCTCTTCTTCGCTCCGAAGATTGTCGGAGGCGGCGCCGCTGCTGCAGGTACCTTCGACTTTCCGGGTGTGGAACTGATGCGGGATGCCATTACGCTCGAAGGATTGGAAGTGGAAGTGCTCGGGGATAATGTCTGTATCAGCGGTACCCCGGCGCGCTAACAACGGATAAGAACAAGAAATCGGGTGGCGGGCAGCGGCGGAAGTCCAAATGCTCACCGCCGTGACGACTATGCTTCAAGCTCAAATCTTAAGTGCGTCTTATATAGTTATGAAGGAGGGATAGTATGTTCACCGGCCTGATTGAAGAGGTGGGTATCCTCCGCAGCGTCACCAGCGGAGGGGAGATGATGGTGCTGAATATCGGCGCCTCCCTCATTATGGGGGATCTGAAGATTGGCGACAGCGTCTCCGTCAATGGGGTCTGCCTTACAGCCACATCCATAGGCGACCATTATTTCACGGTTGATGTGATGCCTCAGACCTACCGCAACAGCAATCTCAGAAACTTACGGCCCGGGGGCAAAATGAACCTGGAGCGCGCGATGGCAGCGGGCGGACGGTTCGGCGGGCATATTGTCCAGGGTCATGTGGATGGAACCGGCGAGATCCGCAGCGTGAAGCGCGATCAGAATGCGGTCGTGTTCGAAATTGCGCCGGACCGTAAATCGCTGTTTAAGTACATCATCCCCAAAGGCTCCATTACGATTGACGGCATCAGCCTCACCGTAGTGGATACAGAGTCGTCCACGTTCACTGTCTCTATCATTCCCCACACCCTTGGAGAAACGGTGCTGGCCCATAAACGGCCGGGTGACAGTATCAATATCGAATGTGATGTGCTGGGCAAGTATGTGGATCATCTGCTGCATTATGGTTCACGTTCCGGCGATGAAGAAGATAAGAAGAGCTCGAAGATCAGCCACGATTTTCTGGCGGCCAACGGGTTTGTATAATTAAAGATTAGGCATACGGCAGCCGGTAAGGCAGCGTACAGCCATCAGGAGGACAGTAACATGAGCCAGCAAGACAAGAAGGACAGCGTCCTGGACCCGATTGAGGATGCGATTTATGATTTGATGCGCGGGAAGGTGATCATCGTTGTTGATGATGAGGACCGCGAGAATGAAGGAGACTTCATCGCCCTTGCCGAACGGGCAACCCCTGAAGTTATTAACTTCATGATTACCGAGGGACGCGGCCTGGTCTGCGTGCCGATTACCGCGGAACGTGCAGAGGAACTGGATCTGCAGCCGATGGTGGCCCAGAATACCGATAACCACGGCACTGCTTTTACCGTATCTATTGACCACAAGGATACCACTACCGGTATTTCCGCCGGGGAAAGATCCATGACCATCAAGGCGATGCTGGACCCGAATGCGAAGCCTTCCGACTTCCGCAGACCGGGCCACATGTTCCCGCTGATCGCGAAGAAGGGCGGGGTATTGCGGCGTTCAGGCCATACGGAAGCTGCTGTAGATCTGGCCCGCATGTGCGGCGCCTATCCGGCGAGCGTCATCTGCGAAGTGGTGAAGGTTGACGGTACGATGGCCCGCCTGCCTGACCTGATTGAGATCGCGAAGAAACATGATCTCAAGCTGATCAGCATCAAGGACCTCATTCACTACCGTAATGAGAAGGAGCATCTGGTTACGCGCGAGGTTGCGGTGAATCTGCCGACTGATTTCGGTGATTTCCAGACGATTGCCTACACGAATGAAGTGGATGACAAAGAGCATGTTGCTCTGGTAAAAGGTGATATCTCCGGTGACGAGCCGGTGCTGGTGCGTGTGCATTCCGAGTGCCTGACCGGCGATGTATTCCATTCCCACCGCTGCGACTGCGGCCCGCAGTTTGAAGCGGCGCTGCGCCAGATTGAAGAAGCAGGCCGAGGGGTGCTGCTCTATATGCGCCAGGAAGGCCGGGGGATTGGCCTGATCAATAAGCTGCGTGCTTACAAGCTCCAGGAAGAAGGACTGGATACGGTAGATGCCAACCTGAAGCTGGGCTTCGCGGCGGATCTGCGTGATTACGGCATCGGTGCACAGATTCTCAAGGATCTGGGCATCCGCCAGATCAGACTGCTGACCAACAATCCGCGCAAGATCAAAGGGCTGGAAGGCTACGGCCTTGAAGTGGTGGAGCGCGTGGCGATCCAGATGCCGGAGAACAAGGACAACACTAAGTATCTTCATACGAAGCAGGCCAAGCTTGGCCATCTGCTGACTTTTGACAAGATCGAACAAAACGAGGATTCCAAAATTTAATTATAGAATCACTAACTTATACATGAAGGGTTGATGAGCATAATGCCGAATTATTTTGAAGGACATTTAGTATCTGAAGGATTGAAATACGGGGTTGTCGTAGGACGTTTCAACGAATTTATTACAAGCAAGCTGCTCTCCGGAGCGCTCGATGCCTTCAAACGCCATGGCGTAGCTGACGATGAAGTGGATGTTGCCTGGGTACCGGGAGTATTCGAAATTCCTCTGATCGCGCAAAAAATGGCCGAAAGCGGCAAGTATGATGCAGTAATCACTCTAGGTACTGTTATTCGCGGATCTACAACACACTATGATTATGTGTGCAATGAAGTTGCCAAGGGCGTTGCAGCCATTAATCTCAAGACAGGCGTTCCGACGATCTTCGGCGTGGTGACGACCGAGAATATCGAACAGGCCATTGAGCGTTCCGGAACCAAAGCGGGCAATAAAGGCTGGGATGCGGCAACTGCTGCGATCGAAATGGCGAACCTGAACAAGCTGTTTAAATAACACCCCTCTTGACGAATCAGCGTAAGTCGTGCTTATTTATATGTATGAGAAGAAAGCATGAACATAAGGAGCTGCGAGGAAATTGGTATCCGCTTTTGATGACAAGTCTCCATGGGTTTGGGAGTTTTGTCATCAAATTAGCGGTACTTTATTTCGCCGCAGTCTCAAGGATCTTTCTACTTGTGTAGCGTCCGTGCGGCGCTGCACTTTACTTTTTTTGGGCTGGAGGAAACCGCGTGACTGTATTGTACAAGCTGGAGACGTTCGAAGGTCCGCTCGATCTGCTCTTGCATTTGATTGACAAAGCGGAAATCGACATCCAGGACATTCCGGTCAGCGAGATCACCGAGCAGTACATGGAATACCTGCAGGGGATGCAGGAGCTTGAGCTGGATATCACCAGCGAATTTCTGGTTATGGCTGCTACCCTCCTGTCGATCAAGAGCAAGCTGCTGCTGCCGAAGCCGCCGGTGATCGAAATCGAGGATTTCGATTATTACGAGGACGACGGTTATGATCCGCGGGCGGAGCTGGTACAGCGGCTGATTGAATACCGCAAATTCAAGAGCATTGCTGTGCAGCTGCTGGATATGGAGAGCGAGCGCAGCCTGATTTTCACGAAGGAGCCCGAGGATCTGGGCCCCTTTGTTCCTACGCAGACCGATAATACGCTAAAGGGACTGCACACCGCTGATTTGATTGCCGCATTCCGTAAGGCGCTGAGCAAGGCGGCCCGGAGATCCTCTTATCAGCGGATTACCCGTGATGAGATTTCGGTGAAAGACCGGATTCGTGATGTATCGGAAGCACTGCAGCGTAAGGGGATGGGCGGCAGACTGCGCTTTTCGTCGCTTTTGCATGATGAGATGGCCCGGCATGAGATTGTAGTGACCTTCCTGGCCATTCTGGAGCTGATGAAGATGAAGGCGATTTTCTGCTACCAGGAGAAATTATTTGACGATATTGTGATGGAGTGGAGAGGAGGAGAGGAAGTCAGTGGACTACAACACGCTGAAATCAATTATTGAAGGCCTGCTGTTTCTCTCAGGGGATGAAGGTTTATCTGTACGCCAGATTGCCGAGATTACCGAACAGCGGCCCGATCTGGCTACACGGGCGCTGGAGGATTTGAAAGACGATTACAGCTCGCAGGGCCGGGGCCTGCAGGTAGTGCAGATCGCCGGGAATTACCGTCTGGCGACACTGCCGGAGCATGCGCAATATTTCGAGCGTCTGGCGTATTCCCCTTCCAGATCATCCCTGTCCCAGGCAGCGCTGGAGACACTTGCTATTGTGGCTTACCGCCAGCCTATTACAAGAGTGGAGATCGAAGAAATCCGCGGGGTGAAGTCCGAACGGGCCATTCATACGCTGGGGAATAAGGATCTGATTCATGAGGTGGGCCGGGCAGAGGCCGTCGGCCGTCCGATCCTGTACGGAACGACCAAGTCCTTCCTGGACAGCTTTGGCCTGGCCAGCCTGAAGGAGCTTCCGGAGCCGTCGAGCTTCGACACCTCAGAGGGCCTGGAAGAAGAGACGCAGCTGCTGTTCAGCAAGCTGGACAGCCAGATGACCTTTGAAGAGGTAGAGACAGAATAAACGCAGCGGATACGCGCTGTTCCAGCAATGCCGTTGTCCCCGCCGGGACAGCGGCATTTTTTTTGGCGGCAGAATCTTTTGGAGATGTTTGCTGAAATGCCGAATTTTATCCAGCGGGATTTGCCATACTAAACCAGAGGCTCCACTATTCACATTACCTGAGGCTGCTTGGAGGTTACGATTGTGACGTTATGGCTTGTAATACCCTTATCCCTGCTGCTGCTGGTTATTCTGCTATGCCTGCTGGTTCTGGCTTCATCGATTCATTTTCATTTCCGTCTATGCAGGCTGGGAAAGGATGACCGTATTGAATTTGATATCAAAGCTGTATACGGGCTGGTCAAATTCCATTATGAGCTGCCTGCGCTGGTTTTTGACAGCCTTGAACAAGGCATTAAGGTTAAGCTCGAAAAAAGCGGAATCGCCCCGGTGAAAATGGACAGCGACAAAGAAGAAAAAATCGACCGGGAATCCGTGACGGAATGGTTAAAGAACATCCGTACTGCACTCAAGGCAACCCGCGGTCTCAAAAAATGGCTGGTTGGCACATTATCGCATGTCCGGATTACCAAGCTGGACTGGTCCACGGATTTCTCGCTGGGCGATGCGGCAGATACGGCAACCGCGGCTGGCGCTTTATGGGGAATGAAGTGGACCATGATCGGCTGGGTATCGCGTTTCGTCAGACTGCAGCGGAATCCGCGGATGTTCGTTGCCCCGGTGTTCAGCGACGAGCCTTGTTTCTCAACGGAAGCGGTCTGCACAGGCAAGCTTTCTGCAGGCTATGCTTTTTATGCGGGACTGTTATTATTGCGGCGTGTTTCGAAGGTGGAAGGCGGCCTCGGGAGATGGAAGAAACTGCTTAGCCGGGGCCAGTGATAAAAAGACTACATACTCCCTTCCATAGTGGGCAAGATAAGACTGCAGGTACACTTATATACACACGAGGAGGAGAAAAACAATGTCAGATCATCCTATTCAAGGTCTCATGCAGACGGCTATGGAAAATATCAAAGGCATGGTGGATGTAAATACCATTGTCGGAGATCCAGTAGAAACACCAGATGGCAGTATCATTCTGCCGATCAGTAAAGTCGCGTTCGGTTTTGCCGCAGGCGGCAGTGACTTCCGGGTGGAAGACGATGCTCCGGGTGTAAACGGCAGCGGAACCGGAGTCAAAATGCTTCCCTTCGGGGGCGGTAGCGGGGGCGGTGTATCCATACGGCCAATCGCTTTTCTGGTAGTGGGCAGGGATGGGGTACATATTGTGCCGCTTGACAATCAAACCCATCTGTTCGAGAAAATTATTGATGCAACACCTAACCTGATCGATAAAATCCAGAATATGTTCCAGCCGAACGGCATGCCGTTGGGGGCAGACGCAGCGGGTACCACGGTGACCAAAACCGTAGTGAAGACCGAGCCGGATACGCATTCATCAGCACACTAACACACCGGCAGAAGGCGGCAGGATAAGAATAAGCAGGGGTATCGCCTTTCAAAGGTGATATCCCTTTTTTGACGGACAGAAGCGGATGGGACATACCAGTCCCCCGTACCGCATACACTTGTACAACCAGGCAAGACGGAAGAACCGCTGCCCTAGACCTGATAAGAAGCCGGAGGATGAACATGAAGACATTAACCCGAAAATCGTTGATTTCCTTAATATTGTGTTTACTGCTGCTTGCACTGGTGCCGCTGTCTTCTATTCGGGCTGAGAATAGTTCCATATCCACTCATGCCAGAGCGGCGGCGCTGATTGATGTGGAGTCGGGAAGACTTCTATACAGCAGCCGCGGGGATGAGCCGATGCTGATTGCCAGCTTGACCAAAATAATGACAGCACTTGTAGCGATAGAGAACGGTGACTTGACCTCAAAGGTCAAGGTCGGCAAAAATGCTTTTGCCAAGGAAGGTTCTTCGCTGTATCTGAAGCAGGGCGAAGAAATGACGCTGGAGGATATGCTGTACGGATTAATGCTGCGTTCGGGTAATGATGCGGCCACCGCGATTGCCGAGCATGTCGGAGGCTCCGAGCAGGGCTTCGTCTATCTGATGAATGCCAAGGCGGAGGCGCTTAACTTAACCCATACGCATTTTGCCAATCCGCACGGGCTCGATGCCGAAGGACACTACTCCAGCGCAAATGATCTGGCTGTATTGACTGCTTACGCGATGCATAACCCTGTGTTCAAGGAGATTGTAGCTACCAAAGAGAAGACGGCGGACAATCCGTATGAGAAATGGGATTACAAGTGGAGCAATAAAAATAAAATGCTGCGACTCTACGAAGGGGCGGACGGTGTGAAGACGGGTTATACCAAAAAAGCGCTCCGCTGCCTGGTCAGCTCCGCTACCCGAAACGGCCAGCAGCTTGTCGCTGTTACGCTGAATGACGGCAATGACTGGAATGACCATTCGGCGCTGCTGGATTTCGGCTTCAACCACTATCCGCTCAAAACATTAGTGGAACGCGGAGAAAGCGTCAGCGGCTACCCCCTGGTGACCGGCAAGGATTTCGCCTATCCGCTCGGACAAGGGGAAGAGGCAAGGCTTGTTACCAAGCTGGTATTAAGCGAAGAGAAGAGTTCCGCAGGAACAGAGGCGCGTGCCAGTGCCGGCACTAAGACCAGCACCAACACCAGCAGCTTCGGGCTGAAGGGTGTAATTATAATGCAGCTGGGCGGCAAGGAAATCGGCCGGGTTCCGGTGTATACGCCAAGCCAGCTGCCGCCGGAAACATCACCCTATGAGAAGAAATACAGTCCTGCGGGAGGTACGGCTTATCCGGCGGACAACTGGCTGCAGGCATTCGGCAGCGCGCTGCGTGCTTTGTTCAAGAGCGGCGAAGAGCACAGATAGTTGTACAATGTGCAATTAAAAACAGCGAAAAGGTAGGCTTACAACTTTTAACTGTATTCTGTACAACTAAATTTGCCCGAATCGCTGGAAATCATCTACACCTGGCAGTTTAATTGCACGAAATACAACTAAACGGTTAATGGGTTGAGAATCAGACGTTTTAGTTGTACAAAGTGCAATTAAGCCTCCAGCATATACCGTAGTATGGTCACTGCAAACCCTCCGCAAGCGATTTTACCAATAGGTTTCACTACTTTAAAGCTGACGCTAAACTAATGCTCAATTGGCGCTCATACAGCATTCAACTTGCAGTCAACTAGAACTCAACTAGCGCTCACTTAGCATTCACCTAGCTACGTAGTAAGACCGTCTTATCGTATCTTGCTCATGCCGTGAGGGGATTAATTGGAGAAAAGGCATCTGTTAATGCGGAAAGCTGAATACTCGAAGACGTAGTTGGATAAACAACACCTAATTTCATTCAAATTGGCGGATCACTAGGGTATGGGCAGAATAAGCAGCAAAAAACCCTCTAAAATCCATAAAGCAGCTGAAATCCGGAGAATAAGTAACATAAATCCCACTATTTCATCCGCAAAATATATCGTTAAGTAAGAAGTCATACTCAGACAGTAGCATCTGTACAGATATACTTTAATCAGCATTTCAAAGTGGGCTATGCAGAGAACTAGGGCAGGTAAGAAGAAATAGAGCTGGAGGAGGGGATAAGCATGTTAAATGGTATCTGGCTGGGGATGATCCTGATCGGGTTTGTATTTGCGGCGGTAAACGGACGGATGAACGAATTCACAGCTGCCGTGTTTGACGGTGCCAAAAGCGGGGTCACCGTAAGCTTCGGGCTGATCAGTGTGCTGGTGTTCTGGCTGGGGATTATGCGGATTGCGGAGGATGCAGACCTGCTGAAGAAAATCTCCAGAGTATTGGGACCGGTAGTATCGTTTCTTTTTCCGGATGTGCCCAAAGGCCATCCTGCGATCGGCTATATCCTCTCCAATATGAGCGCCAACCTGCTGGGACTTGGAAATGCCGCTACACCCATGGGCATTAAGGCAATGCAGGAGCTGCAGACACTCAACCCGGATAAGGAAACTGCAACGCCAGCCATGTGTACCCTGCTTGCACTGAACACTGCCAGTATCACGCTGATTCCGGCAACCCTGATTGCGATCCGGCTGAATTACGGATCGGCTGACCCGGCGGCAATCGTCGGCACCACGCTGGCGGCGACGGCGGTGGCTACTCTTGCCGCCATTGCCGCGGACAGGCTGTGCCGCCGCCTGACACTGCTGCGCAGGCCGCCCGGACCGCCGCCTGCGATAAGGTCCGGCACCGCTGCAGCGAAAGGGAGTGCTACGCTCCCGCATTCTTCAGTGAAAGGGTGAGCCTTCCGTGTTCCAGTTAATCAGTCTAATATCCGCCTGGGCAATTCCGGTAATGGTCACCTTTATTCCGCTGTATGCTTTCTCCCGCAAGGTTCCGGTCTACGAATCTTTCGTGGAGGGTGCGAAAGATGGATTCGGCACAGCCATTGCGATTATCCCCCATCTGGTCGGCATGCTGGTGGCGATCAGTGTCTTCCGCGCTTCGGGTGCGCTGGACTTCCTGATGGGCTTTGTAAGCCCTCTTGTACAAAGTCTTGGGATTCCTGCTGAAGTCCTCCCGCTCGGTCTCCTGCGCCCTCTGACGGGCACTGGATCACTTGCCTATACTACAGATCTGATCCGGGTCCACGGCCCGGACTCATTGATAGGCATGATTGCTTCTACTATACAGGGCAGCACGGATACAACCTTATATGTGCTGACTGTTTATTTCGGCGCTGTAGGGATCCGCAACGGCCGTTATGCCCTTAAGGTGGGCTTGTTCTCGGATGTCGTTGGCTTTATCGCTGCTATTGCGGTTTGTCTGCTGATATTCGGGTAAGAGAGGGGGGATGAATTTGTTTTCATTCATTTGATCCGGCATGCGGCTGACGTTATACGGGAAGAGTGGAAGCGGGAGCAGGACCGGAAAGATCTGGCTCGCAAACTGCTGATTTTATGTGGGGGGGTTATCCTGCTTCTCCTGATTGATTTCCTGGTGCTGAATGTAGGCCGGGAACACGCAGGAAGTGGCATCCTGCAATACAATGCAGTGCTTGGGGTCATCGTGTTCTCAGGACTCTTAGCGTTTTTTGCCCGAAGGAAGATTCTGGCTGCCTTCATGGGATGCTTATACATATATGATCATTATGTTTAATTACGCAGCTGACATTACCGGTAATGGTCTGGATGATTTCGGACTTGGCTTAAACAGCAGATTCATTTCATTCATGAATCTGATTGTTGTCGGTGCGGCACTTTTATTAGACCGAGCTGTTCCGCTGGAAGAGCCGACGATAGGATATTTTAGTGAATGGGCACTGCTGTACATTGATGGCCAGTACATACCCCTTTTACTGTATCTGCTCCATTTCGGGACAGATGTTTTTGAGACAGCGTGGAATTTGGACCGCTGCGTCCTGATCCTTGCCTGCAACGTAAGACTATTCCAATTAGCACCCGAACCACCGCTGACCAACCTGGTACATGCAAAATGTTGTATGGATTACAACTCGCATCCGTTAAAAAGCCGCTGTGCGGGAGGATTGTTGTATGTAGTACAAGAATTTTTTCGTTTTTCTCCTAAAAGGAGGGGAAATGATGCCTTTTATACAACAATCTTCGATTAAGGCCGATATCTCGAAGAAAATGTTGTATTTCATGCAGGATTTAGACTGCGAGATAATTGTACGGGTACCGCAGCCACCGCGTGCCACTACAGTCCTCACCCACCACCAAGGGGTGAGGACTGTTTGTATTAATCTGTTCAGGGGTGGCTTGGCGCTGGCGGAGTAACCGAGAGGAAGTTTGGAACTGGAGGAGCGTCAGCGACCGCCTTTAAAGCTGGATTTCAACTGCTGTATGGCAGTAGAATCAAGGAAATCCAACTTTAACAGCGGCCGGAAGTCCAAACATTCCCCGGAGTTACGATTAGCCCTCGCCCGCTGTTGCCCTCGCGTCCCGCGTCTGCCCTCGCGTCCCGCGTCTGCCCTCGCGTCAGGCGTCTGCCCTCGCGTCCTGCGTCTGCTCCAGCGCACCGCGCCACGAGCCCCAAAGATTTTAATAACCAGTCATCACCCCGCACCTCCCCACTTCATATGCTATTTCAGCAATACGGAGGGAGGAGGGCAAGGGATGGAATACAAAGGCTTTATTCTTCATCATTCCCGCTGTCCGTCCATTAACGGCAAGGGGTTTGACTTCTGGGTCGGGCTGGAAGGGGGGATCTACGCTGCGCCGCTGCTGACAGATCCCGAACATATTCATATCTGCCTGGAGGGCAACTACGGTGAAGCGGATGAGCTTCCCGGCTTACCGGAACGCCAGCAGCAGCTATTTGCGGCAGGTAAACTCATTTTGGAGCTGGCAGGGCGCTATCAAATTGCGCCATTACTCGTTGAACCGCATAGCAAAACTTGTCCGGGAGCATTTTTTCCATGGAATGATCTTGTGATTTATCCCTCTGATGGTTATCATTAACCTGAGGTGAGTAGTCGAAAATGGAAAGATTACAGAAAATTTTGGCGCAAGCAGGTGTTGCGTCCAGACGCAAATGTGAAGAAATGATTTTGGCCGGTAAAGTGGAAGTCAACGGGGAACTCGTAACTACGCTTGGCACGAAGGTGGACCCCGCAACAGATATTATTAAGGTCTCCGGTAGACTGATCCGGGGCGAGAACAAAATCTACATCATGTTCAACAAGCCCAAGGGCGTAATTACAAGCGCATCCGATGACAAGGGCCGCAAGGTGGTAACCGACTACCTGAAAGGCATTACAGAGCGCGTATACCCTGTAGGCCGTCTGGATTATGATACGGAGGGGCTGCTGCTGCTGACGAATGACGGTGAGTTTGCCAATCTGCTCACGCATCCGAAGCATCACGTGCCGAAGACGTATCTGGCGACGGTCAAGGGTGTGCCGCACGGCACGGCACTGGACAAGCTGAAGGCCGGAATTAAGCTGGAAGACGGCATGACGGCTCCGGCGGAGGTTGAATACAAGGACGTTGATGAAGCGAATAAAGAAACGGTCATCAGCATTACCATTCATGAAGGCCGCAACCGTCAGGTACGGCGGATGTTTGAGGCAATTGCCCATCCGGTGATCCGCCTGAAACGGATTTCGTTCGGAGATATTCTGCTCCAGAATCTCAAACGCGGTTCCTACCGTCATTTGACCAAGGATGAAATCAATCATCTGCAGCAAATAGCCAAGGCCGGGGCGCTAAGAGAGAATACGACACGCAAAGACACATAAAGTTCACAATTCCCCCTCCTAAAACTGTGACAATATTCGTTATAATGTTCATAGGATGTTCACACCTAACAACTAAAGTAATGAGTTGCGTCACAGAAGGGGGCACCCTCGTATGGGCAAAGCCAGAAAGCCAATACAAATCGTGATACTATTTCTAATCCTTCTGCTCGGGGGTTATGCAATCGGTTCCTCCGTGTTCGGAGGGGATGGCAAACCCACGGAAGGCGGGAGAGCGCCGGACTTTGAACTGCTTGGGCTGGACGGCGTGACCCATACGCTGGAGGAGTACAAAGGGAAGTCGGTTGTGCTTAACTTCTGGGGCTCCTGGTGCGCCCCTTGTGTGAAGGAGATGCCTGCCCTGCAGGCACAGTGGGAGAAGTGGAAAGACCAGGGCGTAGTGGTCGTAGGCGTTAATGTAGGCGAGGATCAGATGACAGTGGACAATTTCGTGAAGCTCGTGGATATTGATTTCCCGGTTGTGATGGATACGGGGCGTGATGCCGTCCGCAGTTACGGGGTTTCCCCGCTGCCTACCACCTTCTTCATTAATACGAAGGGCAAGGTAGACAGCATTCATATCGGCCAGCTGGATTTGAGCTCGCTTGACGAGCAAATCGGGAAGCTGGTGGGAGAATGAAGGAGCACATGCCGCTAATCAGCAATACCAAGTGTGAATGCGGTCACCAGAATCCTGTGGGCACTGTTCTCTGCGAAGCCTGCGGCAAGCCGCTGGATGAGAAGGAATGGAACTCTTCCGAGAATCTGGAGATGCGTTACGATGGGGTAGCCCGCCGTTCACAGCGTGTAGGTCCCGGAGTGATCGACAGGGTATGGAACTTTTTTTCCTCGGTCAAAATCGCCATCTATCTGATTGTGCTGACACTGCTGGGCGCTATGCTGGGTACCATTTTTCCGCAAGAGAGCACTTTTCTGAATATTGACGCTTCAACATATTATCAAGAAACGTACGGAACAGCCGGGAATATATATTATAGACTCGGCCTTTCGCATACCTATGAATCCTGGTGGTTTGTGACGCTGCTCGTAATGATCGGAGCTTCTCTGGTCATCTGCAGCCTTGACCGTGTGCTTCCGCTTTACAAGGCATTAACCCGGCAAAAGATCCGCAAGCACCGCCAGTTTCTGACCCGTCAGAAGCTGACGCTCGTAACGCAAGTGGAAGAGGAGCCGGAGGTGTGGGTGGCGCGCATCGTCCAGCCGCTCAGGAAGAAAGGTTACCGCGTCCGGACGGAGGGCGGCGCTTTATTGGCCGAGAAACACCGTTTCAGCCGCTGGGGACCTTATGTAATACATATCGGCCTGATTATTTTTTTGCTCGCCGTGCTGGCGAGAGGACTTCCGGGGCTGAATATGGACCAGCATCTAGCTTTTCCGCAAGGGGAGACCGTCAAAATACCGGACACCAGCCTCTATCTTAAGAATGAGAAGTTCACCGTAGAATTCTACACGGAAGAAGAGATGCCTGAGGAGTTCCGCGGAATCAAGGTGCTTCCCAAGCTCTACGAGACCCGGGCGGTTCTCTATGAATGTACTGCCGATTGCACGGACCCGTCTAAGGAGCCGCAGCTTACGGAAGTGGCCCGGCATGACATTCAGGTGAATTCACCGCTCAGCTACCAAGGATTGAAAGCGTATCAGTTTGATTATGACCTGACCCCTGTGCTGCGTTCTGTACAGCCCGGGCTGACGAATTCTTCCACAGGCGAGATTTACGGCAAGTTTGAACTGGATATGAAGAATCCGCAGCGCAGCTTCCAGGCAGGTCCGTATACGCTGGAGCTGAAAGAGAAATATATGGATTTCGGATTGAGCGATGAAGGCCAGCCGGTGTCCAAATCACCGTATCCGAATGCCCCTGCATTCCTCTTCCTTATTAAAGGGCCGGAGCTTCCGGCCGGGGGGCAGCAGTATTTCTATTTTCCGAAGCAGATTGACAAGGAGCAATTCCAGCAGTCAGCCATCAACGACAAGCTTGGCGGCAGCGGGCGGTTTCTGGAGCTTGAGGTCGGCAGCATGAGTGACGTTGACTTCTCAGAATCCACCACCTATCTCAATGTGCGGGTCGACCGGGCAATGCCATTTGTCTGGGTTGGTGCGGGTATTATCATGCTGGGGCTGATCCTCGGCTTCTACTGGCAGCATAGACGCATCTGGTTGACCGTCGACGGCGGGGAACTGGTGCTGGGAGGCCATACAAACAAGAACTGGTTCGGCTTCCGCCGTGAGATCGTTTCTATTCTCCAGAAGATAGACATGATAGTCGATGAAAAATCATTGGACAACGGAGGAGGCCTGGCATGAGCTTGCTCGATTTCAGCAGTGACGTCTTTATTGCCGCATTCTTTTTATACAGCGGAGCATTCATGTTGTTCACCATCGCCATTATGGGGCGCAGATGGTCCGGCAGGAAGCCGGAGGAGCATACCGCACGCTGGGGGAGAATTGCTTTTATCGCCTCCTCGCTCGGGCTGCTGTGCCATCTGGCATACTTCATTACACGCTGGATGGGATCGGGTCATATTCCGGTAAGTAACATGTATGAGTTCATGACTTTTTTATCGATGATGGTAATGGTTGCATTTACGGTGATCTTCGCGATTTACCGCAAAATTATTCTCGGTGTCTTCGCGGTTCCGATCTCGATTATTGTGATGGCGTATGCAGCGGTATTTCCGCAGGAAGTACAGCCGCTGATCCCCTCGCTGAAATCCATCTACCTGAACATTCATGTTACGCTGGCAGCACTGGGGGAATCGTTCTTCGCTGTAGGCTTTGCCGCCGGGCTGATGTATCTCCTGCGGACGGTCGATTTCAGCAGCAAGGAACGCAGTGACCGCAAGCAGCAGAGACTTGTCGAATTTACTCTGTTCTCAATCATTGTTATAATTGGTTTTCTTGGATCTGTATTTGCCTTCCGCGGTGCCGGCTATGAATCTGTTTTTGTCCGCACTAACGTTACGATTGACAGCCCCGGGCAGGGAGATAGTACAATAGAGAAAGTGAGTTATAAAATGCCGCCGATTGTGGCACCTTACCATAGCGAAATTGAGAGCTTCCAGTCGTTTCTTGGCATAAAAGAACCGCTCTTCGAAGCTCCATCCTGGATGAATGGTGTCAATGCCGGGCGCAAGTTCAATACCGTTATCTGGTCACTGCTGTCCGGGCTGATTCTATATGGAATTCTCCGCCTGGCTGTCCGCAAACCGCTGGGTAAGGCGATTCATCCGGTACTCGACGGAATTGATGAGAATGACCTTGATGAAATAACGTACAGGGCGATCGCCATCGGTTTCCCGATCTTTACACTGGGGGCTTTGATTTTTGCAATGATATGGGCTCAAGTGGCCTGGGGCAGGTTCTGGGGATGGGACCCTAAGGAAGTGTGGGCACTCGTCACCTGGTTGTTCTACAGTGCTTATCTCCATTTGCGGCTGGCCCGCGGATGGCAGGGACGCAAGTCCGCTTGGCTCGCTGTACTCGGCTTTCTGATCGTAATGTTTACCCTGGTTGGCGTTAATCTTGTGATCGCCGGACTTCACTCTTATGCGGGGACAGACTGAGTAGACTATATTCTCTGGCACGCACAAGATTTTAGGGTAACGTTCTACTGTATTTGATGAAGGGGTTGTTGTGTAAATGGCAGAGCACTTGAATAGAATTCTGGTGGTGGATGACGAAGAACGCATCCGCCGCCTGCTCAAAATGTATCTTGAAAAAGAAGGTTATGAAATTGACGAGGCAGAAGATGGGGAAATTGCTCTGCGCAAAGCTACAGCCAATGACTACGGTCTGATATTGCTGGATGTTATGCTGCCGGGCATCGACGGGATTGAAGTGCTGACCAGACTCAGAGGAGTCAAATCTACACCGGTCCTGATGCTTACTGCCAAGGGTGAAGAGATTAACCGGGTTCAAGGGTTTGAAATGGGCGCAGATGACTATGTCGTTAAGCCGTTTAGCCCGCGTGAAGTGATTTACCGGGTGAAGGCGATAATGCGCCGTTCTTCCGCAACTGCTTTTTTGTCCAAAGAGAGCAATTCAAGCAACAATATCGTGTTTCCGTTTCTTATTATTGAGCATGATGCACACCGCGTAACCGCCGGCGGCCAGGAGGTAAGTCTGACCCCTAAGGAATATGAGCTGCTGCATTATTTGGCGATCTCACCGGATAAGGTGTTCTCTCGTGAGGAACTGCTCAAGGATGTGTGGAATTACGAGTTCTTCGGAGATCTGCGTACCGTGGATACCCATGTCAAGCGTCTTCGCGAGAAACTGAATAAGGTGTCCCCGGAATCGGCGGCTATGATCACTACCGTATGGGGAGTCGGCTATAAGCTTGAGGTGCCTAAATAAGTGAACTTCTGGAGAAGTCTTGTCGGTAAGCTGTGGATCACGATCATCTGTCTGGTTGCTGTCGTGCTCATTACGCTGGGGCTGTTTCTGTTACCCTATATCGACAGTAATTTCGCCAATTCCGGGGCGATCAAGCGTTTATTTATGTATACCTGTATGATCGGGTTTTCCTTAACGACATTCTTTGCCTTATTCCTGTTTACGAAGATTACCCAGCCGATGCAGCAGGTGATTGAGGCGGCCAATGATATCCGCCGCGGCGAATACGGGACGAGACTGACGCTGGTTACCAGCGATGAGATCGGCCAATTGGCGACATCCTTCAATCACATGGCAGAAGAGCTGGAAGAGAATATACGCAGTCTGAATAATGAGAAAGGGCATTTGTCCAGCGTCCTGCGCAGTATGAGTGATGCCGTGATCACCTTCGATATTGAGGGGCAGATTATCCTCACCAATCCGCATGGTCAGACGCTGCTGGAAACCTGGAGTGACCTTACCTGGGATCAGGAAGAGGATGGCGGGCTGTATCCGCAGGCTGGACCTGCCCGTGATGTGCCTCCGCCGCTGCGGCCGCTGTTCTTCAGTACGCTCAGCGTAGGAGGCGATCAACGCTCCAATATCCATGTCCGGCAGGGTGTATGGTCTGTGCATATGGCACCCTTATACTCCGAGGATAATCTCCGCGGTGCGGTGGCGGTGCTGCGCGATGTGACGGAGGAAGTGCGGCTGGAGAAAATGCGCCGCGATTTCGTCGCCAATGTCTCGCATGAGATCCGTACACCACTCTCGATGATGCAAGGCTACAGCGAGGCGCTGCTGGATGGAATGGCCTCCTCCCCGGAGGAGAGCAGCGAGCTGGTCCAGGTAATCCACGATGAATCGCTCCGTATGGGCCGGCTGGTGAAGGATCTGCTCGATCTGGCCCGCATGGAAGCGGGGCATACGGATATGCTGAAGGCGCAAGTGGATGCTGGAGAACTGCTGGAACGGGTGTACCGCAAGTTCTCGGTCAGAGCCAAGGAGCGGGATATCATTCTTGAGCTGAAGAAACCCGATACCGAATTGCTCCTTAAGGCTGCCGATGAAGACAAGCTGGAGCAGGTGCTCACCAATCTGCTCGACAATGCCTTCCGCCACACTCCGGCCGATAAACGGATATCCATTCGCGCGGATTCCACCGCGCTGGAAGGCCGGAGGGTTCTGGAGATTGAGATCCGGGACCAAGGGGTAGGCATTACGCCTGAGGATCTACCGTATATCTTCGAGCGCTTTTACAAAGCCGACAAAGCACGCGTAAGGGGAGAATCGGGAGGAACCGGTCTGGGACTAGCGATTGTGAAGAACATCGTCGAGTCGCATCATGGGAGTATCCACGCCTCCAGCAAGCTTGGAGAAGGCACCGCTTTTACCCTGCGGCTTCCTGTCGAAAAACAGTAAATCCGGACAATGCATGACAGCGCCTCTGACAGCAGAGGTGCTTTTTGTTGAAACCACCACATTAATCTTGTTCAACGTGGAACATATCATAGAAGCTGAGGCTTGCAGGAGGCTGTGCATAATGATCTTATCCTTGGACCAAGGTACCACCAGTTCACGCGCGATCCTCTTTGATGAGGAGGCGGGAATGATCGCGCAAGGGCAATATGAGATTAGACAATCCTTTCCCCGGCCGGGCTGGGTAGAGCATGATCCGGAGCAAATCTGGGAGAGTCAGCTTGCCGCGGCCAGAGACGCTATCGCGGCAAGCTCCGCCCCTGCTGATAGTATTACGGCCATCGGCATTACCAATCAGCGTGAGACTGCACTGATCTGGGACAAGGCTACCGGAACGCCGGTCTATCCGGCGATCGTCTGGCAGGACCGCCGGACTGCTGAGCAGTGTGAGGCGCTTAAGGCGCAGGGAATGGCCGGAGAGATCGCTGAGAAGACAGGTCTTGTCATCGATGCGTATTTCTCGGCAACGAAGCTGGCCTGGATTCTGGACCATGTGCCGGGGGCCAGAGAGCGGGCGGACCGGGGGGAGCTGCTGGCCGGAACCATTGACAGCTGGCTGATCTGGAAGCTTACAGGAGGCGCTGTGCATGCTACGGATGTTACCAATGCTTCACGTACCATGCTCTACAATCTGCATGTGCGCAAATGGGATGACGGCCTGATTGAGGCGCTGCGCATTCCGCCCTCTATTCTGCCTGAAGTAAGGATGTCAGGCGGGGACTTCGGGGCTGCAGACAAGCAGTGGTTCGGTGCAGATATCCCCATCCGTTCTGTGCTTGGGGACCAGCAGGCGGCATTGTTCGGTCATACCTGCCTGGAGGCAGGCAGCGCCAAGAACACCTACGGCACCGGCTGTTTCATTCTGATGAACACAGGCACTGAGGCAGTGACTTCGAGTCATGGCCTGTTAACCACGGTAGCTTGGGGCATGGGAGACGAACTCTATTATGCCCTTGAGGGCAGTGTGTTTGTGGCTGGAGCAGCGGTACAATGGCTGCAGGAGGGACTTGGGCTGATTGTAGCTCCGGCCGACTCGGAAGAGAAGGCGAGTGAGGTGGAGGACAGTGAGGGGGTTGTGGTCGTGCCGGCCTTTACCGGCCTTGGTGCACCTTACTGGGATATGTATGCCAGGGGCGCCGTGTTTGGACTGACCCGGGGAACGACTGCCGCACATCTGGTCCGCGCAACGCTGGAGTCGCTGGCCTTTCAATCCCGCGATGTCATCGGGGCGATGGAAAAAGACGCTGGCATGCCGCTCAGCGGCCTGAGAGTGGATGGAGGCGCCGTGCGCAATAATCTGCTGATGCAGTTCCAGGCGGACATTCTTGGGAGCGACGTAACCCGTACAACGTATGCGGAGACCACAGCGCTCGGCGCTGCGCTGCTGGCAGGACTCACCTCCGGCATATGGACCCGGGAGCAGCTGGAGAGCTTCAATAAGGCCGAGAAGGTATTCTCACCGCAGATGGAGACGGAAGAGCGTGAACGCCGTTACAATGCCTGGCAGGACGCGGTGTCCCGGACTATGGGCTGGGAGAAGCATGAAGGGCAGAGGTAACAAGAATAGCTGCTGATAGATATGGCAGACTGCGCTTACCGGATGAATCAGATAGACTCACCTCAGGCAGGATGAACGCTGCAGGTTCTGCCTGGGGAGATTCGGGCCCAGATGTATACATAAAGAAACAGCCCGCTGGCAGGAATTCTGCTGCGGGCTGTTTGGATATCAACAAGAAACTATAAGTTCAACAGCTAAGATTAATACTCCATTACAAAAGCGACATTCTGCCATCCGGCGCCTACTGTCCAGAACAGGACCTTGTCTCCGCGTTCCAGCTGTCCGGTAGTCACTGCTTTGTGCAGGGCGATAAACGGGCTGCTGGTGGAGGTGTAGCCGAATTCATCCCCGATGTAGACGGCTGCATCAGCGTCAATTCCGGTTTTGCCGGAAACGGCCTTGATGTTCGGAAGTGACAATTGGGAGAAGCAGGCGGCCTTGATGGATTCAGGTGCGATTCCGTTATTGCTGAGCAGGGTGTTAATTGATTCTGAAGCAGCATCCACACAGATGGAATCATCGAACGGGATGAACTTCACATTGAATTCTCCAGCAGCCACACCCGTACGTCCGAGATTGGCTAAACCTTCCGCCGGGAACAGCGAGTTGCCGTAGACGCAGGTATCGGTCTGATAGATCGAATCAATGAAGCCTACCGAATTCTCGTCACGCTCCAGAATGAGCGCGGCAGCTGCATCGCCGAAGTTGGCGTAATATACCGGGTCATTCTTGTCCGCATGCGGGGCAACGTAGTCAGAACCGATGACAAGTGCACGGCGGATTCTCGGGTTCGCCATCATTTGACGGCTGACCTGTTCAACCGAAGCGGTCATTCCTGCACAGTTGGCATTACTGTCGATACAGATCGTATGCGATGCACCATTAATCAGGCGGTGAATCATCAATGAGTTCGTTGGGAAAATATATTCAGGAGTCTGGCTTGCATAAGCGATCAGGTCAATGTCTGCGCCGGTCAGGCCGGTCTTGTCCAGTACATTGCTTGCGGCTTCAAAAGCCATCGTCAGGGAGTTCTCATCCTTGCTGTCGATACTGTAGCGGTTTTCACGGCCAAGAGCAGCCAGCAGGCCACGGATATCAATTCCCTTCTCGTCGAAGTGCTGAATGAAGAAGTCATTGCCGATGCTTTTGCTTGGATGATAGATATCAATGTCCTTAATGCGAATCCCTGCCATAGTAAACCTCCTAAAAGTTTGGGTAGCCCGTAAGCATACACTTAGTTTCGTGAGCGAATCTTGCGTTTCAAACCGCTAACAATGGTTTAAAAATAAGTTAACCTAAGCTTGTACCGTAGACGTGATTTCCAGGTTTTCGAGTCCAGCTTTGCGGCCCAGACGCGCCAGCTGCATTTTGAGAATAGGGTTATTCTCAAGGGTAAGGCTCACTTTTTGGAAGCCGTCTGCCTTGAACATAATGAAGCAGCCTTCGAGCAACGGCACAACATCAGGAGCGGTTACATTCAGCTTGCGGCAATCGATATCCAGTGCATATTCGGACGGGTTGATCGGATTGATGGTCTGCTGATAGGCTTGTATCGATTTAAGACCGTCCTCGTTCGAGAAGGTTCCTTCCAACTCGATGTTAATTACTTTCTTCGCAGTGTCCGTCTTCAAAATAAATTGTCCCATGTTCATCTCTCCCGTAATTTTAATTGCATGACTATTCAGAGTGACCTGATGATTCATCATGTTGATATCCCGAAAAACTACGTTCCTGCGACTATATTCGACAAAGTGAACTTGGTTTTGGGATATTTTGCCTTCATTATAACCAGAACTTTCTTTAATACGCAATACAAAAGTCGAATGATGTAATATTATGTTGTTAATTAACGAATATCTTCCAGCGTCTCCAGCAGAACATTGAACGCCGAGATCACTCTGGGTGCGCCGATACAAGGTGTCAGATGAAGCAGGATACCTTTGATTTGATCAACGGTCATCCCCACGCGGAGAGCCATTACATAGTGAACACCCAACTGTTCAAATTGTCCCATGGTGATCAAAGAAGAGATGACAGCAATTTCTTTCCAGTCTGAACCGATGGTCGTCCGCTGAAAAATATCACCGTATGCATTCCCCATGATATACTCGGCTAATTCGGGAAAATGCTCTTTAATAGGAGCTAGGGCTTTGGCACCATAGTCCCCGGAAAGATTGGTGAAATGGTCCAGTCCGCTGTCTACGTTCATATTCACTTGTTTGCCTCCTGATAGTAAGTTAGAGAATCTGTAAGATACAGCCTAGTTGAGATCCAGTGTACGGTGGGCCGTAGGAGGCATTTCGTCACGGTCGGTCAACAGCTCAATAACGGCTACGCGGTTAAGTTCAACTGCTTGGCTGATTGCAAAGGCAAACTCCTCTTGCGTCTCTGCGCGGAAGCCGGTGGCTCCCAGGGACTCAGCAAACTTCACTGCATCCATAGGGACTTCAAAGATGGTTCCATCGATACGTCCGGTTGTTTTTTCCATTCCTTTAAGGGCCATATCCAGCTGCATATTGTTCACAACGATGAAAATAACCGGAATATTCTTGCAAACCGCTGTGTTAATTTCAGTTCCGAGCATCATGAAACAGCCGTCACCGGTAATGCAGAAGACCGTCTCTTCCGGCGCAGCCGCCTTGGCACCGATGGCCATGCCGATTGAATTCCCCATGCAGGCGAAATAGGCATCAAATACAAAGCTCCCCGGTTTCTTCACGTTGAACCATTTGACCGCATTGAAGCCGTGGCTGCCGTCATCAACAAACACGCTGCTGTTATATGGAATCAAATCGCTCATCGTGCTCATTACCGAAGCCAGCGAGAGCTTGGACAGCACAGGCAGCTCTTCAGTATAGTGATTGGAGATCTCTATTTCACGTCTGGTTATGGTGGACGGATCAATCTTGCCGAGGTACAGCTCCAGGTTGTCACGTAAATCGCCGCCGACGGAGATGGTATCGGAAGTCAGTATTTTACCGACAAAGGTTGGATCGACATCAAACTGGATCAGCTGATCCGGATGATTCTCCCTCTTAAGATTGCATATGGTCATATCGCTCAGACGCGAACCAAGCACGATAAACAGATCACTGTTGTTCAACATCTCATCCCCATGCGTACATCCGCCAACGCCCACAGGACCGTGATAGAGCGGGTGATCCGCAGCAATGGCTCCTTTACCGCCGGGGGAGGTTACTACCGGTATGTTGAAGGTCTCGGCCAACTGTACCAGTTCCTTGTGCGCACCGGAGCGGTTAACCCCTTTACCGGCAATGATCAGAGGCCTGCTGGAAGCATTGATCGCTGAAATGACCCGTTCGTAGTTGGCGTAGCTGACGAGCCTTTCCCGCTGCGGAAGGACAATCCGGCATTCTTCAAGGCGCTCGGTCTGAACATCAAACGGAATACATAAATGAACAGGTCCTTTCTTGTCACCAAGGGCGATAGACAGGGCATGATTGAAAATCGTACTGAAATGGTCGCCGCGTTCTACCAGCTTACTGAAAAGAGTGGCCGGTCTGAACATGTCCGCCAAATCGGCGAGATAGGATGTGGAATCCTGACACTGGGGAATCCCCAGCTCTTTAATAGACTGATGACCGGTAATGAAGAGCACCGGGAGATTGTTGGCTTTGGCGTGTGCTGCTGCGGTTAGCAGGTTCGTTCCGCCTGGACCGGAGGTGCCGAAGGCAACCCCGAGACTGCCTGTTTTCAGTGCATAGCCGCCTGCTGCGAAGCCGGAGCTGGACTCATGCCGGCCGGGAATAAACTCAATGCCATAGTCAACAAGTTTGAGAGCTATAGGACAAATGGACTTGCCAATAATACCAAAAGAATGTGTTACCCCAAGATCGCGTAATGCTTCCGCCATATAATCTGCAACTGTCTTCAGAACATCCACCCCACAAGTTGTTTTTTGATTGTATGCTAGCAATAGAAAACCTGTACTCGAAATAGGAGCACAGGCCTGTTGCACGAATCACCATAACTGAACGCGGATTCCCGGACGTTCATAGTTTTTCAGCAACCTGGCTGTCATGATCTCACCGGATAAGTGAGACTGTAGATCCATGGCTTTGCGTCATTCCCTTTCGGTGAATTTTGCCTCATATGTTGTTATCAATACAGCGAAGGATAATTTTCCTTTACAATATATTCCTCGCTCGCCTTTTGTCAATAAGCCGTTTGCAGCAAAACGCGAAATTTGGCGAATATTCAGATGTAATAGGAGATGAAATATTAGATATTCAAACTTTTGAAAATGGATGCGTCTGGAAGACCAAAGTCTTATAATGCAAATGCAGAAAAAGAGCAGAATTTAATCTGCATAAGCCATAAGCCTCATAACATCGTAGGAACCTCCTGAAACTATGCAGATGTATTAGAATTATAGGCTGGGAGAACCTAGAAATAGGTCTTAAGAAATAGGTGATTAAAATTTGAAATAATGTTAGTTTATTAGTAATAAAGAATTAGCAGTAAAGAAGTGCAAAGGCGTTATTTTAGGGTTATGCACTATTTTAACACTTTGTGAATATTACATTACAATCTGCTTTTTCCATGCCAAAAAGAGACCCTTCCCGCATACTGCTCTGCGGAAATGGTCTCTTGGGGCTGCTGCTAGAATTTGAAAATATGGATTGTTTTTTGCAGCTGGAAGACAGATTGTGTCATCTTCTCGGTCTCTTCTGCTACGGACTGCAGGGCATGAATTTGTTCGTTCATCGCCGCAGATACCTCCTCGGTACCTGCTGCCGTCTCCTGGGTAATGGCCGAGATATTCTCGATCGCCCCGGAGATCTTGAGCGCACTCTCCAGCATCAGATCACTCTCTGCGGAGAAGGAGGAGATCTGCTCGGTTATGTATTGCACGCTATGTACGATCTGCGCGAAAATATGTGCTGTCTCCGTTATCATCTCGTTCTGCACCTGAACAACCTCTTCATTAATAGCGATGTTATCGATAGCCTGCTTGATATCGGCCTCGATGCTGCGTACCAGCCCGAACACTTCCTTGGTGGAGGCGGTTGATTCTTCGGCAAGCTTGCGGACCTCCTGTGCTACAACTGCGAAACCGCGTCCGTGCTCACCTGCACGTGCAGCTTCAATTGAGGCGTTAAGCGACAAAAGATTGGTTTGTTCGGCAATTTCCGTGATGGTCTTGGTGATCATGGTAATGCCGCGGGCATTCTGTGAGAGCGCTTCGATCGTATCTGCTACTTTTTGTGTAGCCTGGATATTCTTCCGCATGCCTTCGGCTTGAGTGTCCACGGACTGGCGTCCCTTTTCAACCAGCTCCAGTGTATGTGCGGAGCGTTTATTCATTTCCTTGGTAGAGTTTGTATAATTGGAGACTTTGGTTTCGATATCTTTGATCGATTCCGTCATATCGGCAATATCCACCGAGATTTCATTCGCACCCAGGGCAAGTTCGTTGGAAGAGGAGGCTACCTGTGCCATTACAATCTTCAGGTTCTGGTTCTTGTCCTCAATACCCCGGCTGGCATCCATAACCTGGCGGGTAAGCTGCGAAGCGTCGGTTAGGATCTTCTTCAATTTATCGATCATAGTGTTGAAGGAGCGGCTGATGTCGCCCATTGATCCGTTCTCGTCTGCACGGCTGGTGAAGTCGCCTTTGGCGATTGTATGCGTCACATTGGAGATATCCTCAAATGAAGATGTAAGCGTTCTCTCAATGAAGCGCGCAAGCGGGTAGGTCAGTGCAGCCAATACCGCAATCAGAATAATACCGATAATCACCTTTCCCATTGCAATGAGCGTAATTAACACAGGGACAGCGAATAAAGCGGCAACCAGGTAACATCCGGCAACGATTCTTTGTTTTAAAGGCAGCTTGTTCATCCAGTCCATAGACTATAGTTCCCCCTAGAAATAAATATTGTGCATTGTAATATTATAGGGGATTAAAGCGTAATCGGTCTATTGTAAGAACTGACATAAAACTTCTTCCCGGGCTGCTCCAAAAGAGTACGTTTACACATTGTCTTCATATAATGCAGCCCCTTCCCGCAGAGTGGCCGCAACATTGTCTGCAAGCTCCGCCGGAGCGGTAACTCTAATGCCCGGGCTTAGGGATAAGATGATCCGGCAGGCAGACTCCGGCGTATTAAATTCGGCTTCGACGGAGTGCCAGCCGGGTGAAGGTGAAGGCTCCTGGAATAGTACGGAAACATAACGTTCTTGTTGGAGAACCTTCATTATATTGTCCTTCACCAGCAGCCTGGCAGGGTAGCGGGGCAATGCAGATTTGAATGCCATGGTAGAAGCTTCCCAGTAATGTGCCAGATTGAAATCCTGAGGTCTGCTAAAATATTCATCCGTGACTTCAGCACTACTTATTCTGGATACCCGGTAGGTCCGCATTTCACCGCCTGTTTCGGCCACGGTGTACCAGACACCACGTTTGGCTACGAGTCCAAAGGGTGAAATCAGCCGCTCTGATCTCTCCTCCCCGCGCATGTAACAGATTTTCACTTTACGGTCTTCCCATATAGCCTCCTGTAATGCAGTTAGACTGGGATAGGTTTCGCCTGACGGATGCCAGCCCGCGCCATCAATATGAATACGCTCATTAAGAAGGCTGAAGGCGGCAGCGGGCTGTCTTGCACCAGCGGCCTGCAGCTTACGGACAGCGGAAGAGAACTCCTCCTGAATCCCAAGCGCCTGCAGAATTGCCGGGTCTGCCGGCAGCAGCAGCGCACCAATCTCTTTGGGGTTCATACCTGTCAGGGAGGTCCGGTAACCCTCGGCCAGCCTCCAGCCTCCCTCACGGCCGCGTTCTGCCAGCACGGGAATGCCGGAGATGCTCAGTGACTCCATATCCCGGAAGATGGTCCGTTCGGAAACCTCCAGCGTTTGTGCCAGCTCGCGGGAGCTTATTTTACCGCGGCTTTGCAGCAGCAGCAGAATAGATAATAGTCGGTCTGCTCTCATGGATAAAGGCCTCCTGGTTATAATGAAATTTTTCCCGATTATTCAAGAACGGCAAAGCCGTTTCCGCTTAAGCAGAACATATTTTAAGTTTATCATATATATATGTCAGTTGATGTCATATATAAGAGTTAATATTAATAAGGAGAGCCGGTTGGTGCAAGATAGCTTTTAGATAACTTCATGATCATCTGATGAAAGCTGAGAGGAGCGGATATAATGACAGATTTGCAAGGGAAAGTTGCATTAGTTACAGGCGGGAGCAGGGGAGCGGGCAGAGGCATTGCCCTGGAGCTGGCCCGGGCAGGTGCGTTTGTGTATTTTACGGGAAGAAACGCCGGTTCAATGCAGGAAGGGGGCGAACGGACACTTGCCGGTGTACTCGGTGAGATTCACAGCTTCGGCGGAGAAGGCGCGTATATCCGCTGTGACCACACCAATGACGCGGAGACGGAAGCAGTGATCCGGCAGATTGCCGGGGAGCAGGGCAAGCTTGATATTCTGGTCAATAATGTCTGGGGAGGCAATAATCTTCCGATTGAGAACAAACCCTTCTGGGAGCTCCCGGCCGCTCATTGGGACCATATGTTTAATGCCGGAGTCAGGGCGCAGCTCATGACTAACTACTATGCTATTCCGCTGATGCGCAGAGAAGGCACTGGCACCGGGAAGCTGATCATTCATACCACCTTTTGGGACCAGTATAAATATGTAGGGAACTTCTATTATGATCTGTCCAAAAATGCGCTTGTGCGCATGGCCTACGGATTGTCCCTTGAACTGGCAGCGGATGGGATCGCTGTGATTCCCTTATCACCTGGCTGGATGCGTACAGAACTGGTGCTGGAGAGCATGAAGACGGATGAAGAGCACTGGCAGGAGGTAGAGGAGCTGCAGGCCAGTGAGTCTACGGCGTACATCGGCCGGGCTGCCGTGGCGCTCGCTGCTGATCCTGAGGTGATGCAGCTGACAGGCAGACCTCAGCAGGTGGGGAGTCTGGCGGAGAAATATGGGTATACAGACACAGACGGGCGGCGGGTCCCGCTATTTAACATTCCGGAATAACCCGTAAGCCGGAAGATGCAAAAACACTCTTTTGAAATGGCGGCACGGGCCGTCATTCCTCAAGAGTGTTTTTTGGTGCGCTTATATTGAACTCAGGTATTCCAAGAATATAAGCCCGCGTTCTTCAGTTACAGCAGAGTGATCTCTTCCGCAGTATTGATCTCCGGCAATCCGGCGAGCTTGACCAGTACATCCTGCGGAACAGCCTTGTCAGCGGTCAGCAGCATAATTGCAGCTCCTCCGACAATTTTACGGCCAACCTGCATGGAGGCGATGTTGACGTCGTTCTGGCCGAGCAGTGTACCGACGAGTCCGATGATACCCGGCTTATCGTTGTGGGATATAACGATCTGATGACCTTCCGGAGCGATATCTACCGGGAACTTGTTAACCTGCACAATCCGTTCGCCATAGCCTTGCAGCAGGGTTCCGGCAACCAGGCGTTCTTCGTCATGCTCAGCCTTAAGTGTAACGGTAATGAGGTTAGTGAAGCCCTTGGTCTTGGAAGCCTTGGTCACTACTACGTTAACATCACGCGTCTTTGCCAGGTGCATGGAGTTGACAATGTTAACATCCCCGGCAAAATGGCGGGAGAGCACGCCTTTGACAATATAGCGGGTCAGCGGCTGTGTATCCACGTCGGAGAGGTCACCGGCATATTCCACATGAATCTCGCGGATCGCTCCATCCGTAATCTGAGTCACGAAGCTGCCGAGCTTCTCGCCGAGGGTGAAGTAAGGCTGCAGCTTGTTCATTACACTAGGAGCAACCGGAGGGATGTTCACGGCGTTAATGAACGGTTCGTTGCGCAGAATATGCAGCACTTGCTCCGATACATCGATCGCAACATTCTCCTGGGCTTCAACGGTAGAAGCACCCAAATGCGGAGTCACGATAATCTTCGGATGCGAGAGGAACGGGTGATCCGCTTCCGGCGGCTCTTTCTCAAAGACGTCAAAGGCTGCACCGGCAACAATACCGCTGTCGATAGCTTCAACCAGCGCCATCTCATCAATTACACCGCCGCGGGCACAGTTGATGATGCGCATTCCTTTTTTCATGACTTCAAATTGCGGACGGGAGATCATGTGGCGGGTTTCCGGTGTCAGCGGTGTGTGAACAGTAATGAAGTCTGCTCCCCGGACGATGTCATCTACCGAAGCCAGCTTTACTTCCAGTTTCTCCGCACGGTCTGCAGTCAGGAAGGGGTCGTAGGCCAGAATATCCATTCCAAAAGCCTTGGCCCGTTTGGCCACTTCGCTGCCGATCCGTCCCATGCCGAGCACACCCAGCGTTTTGCCGCGCAGCTCTACGCCGAGGAAAGTCTTCTTGTCCCATACGCCGGAGATGGTCTTGGCATAGGCTTGAGGAATGTGACGGGCCAGAGCCATCATCATGGCAAAGGCATGCTCACAGGTGGTAATCGTATTTCCGTCCGGAGCATTAATGACCACCACACCGCGTTGTGTAGCTGCCTCCAGCTTAATATTGTCCACACCGACACCGGCGCGGCCAATTACTTTAAGATTAGTACCGGCTGCGATAATTTTCTCAGTCACGGTTGTCTGGCTGCGAACGAGTAAGCCGTCGTATTCGCCGATGATTGCAATAAGCTCGTCTTCACTAAGTCCAGTTTTTTTGTCCACAGTCACATCTCTTGCGTCCATTAATTGCTGAATGCCCAAATCACTGATCGGATCCGATACTAATACTTTAAACATGGTCTCTTGTCCTCCTTCAAATTGGAAAGCCTATTATATATGCCAAGGATTCCCTGGTGGGGTAATCCGCAGTACCAGATTCATACAAAAGAATGAAATTTGTCGGAACAACGGGGCAACGCGTTGTCGCATAAAAGAAAAGGCGTGCAAAAGTACTGATTCAGGCAGCGTATGGGCAGGGTAGGCAGATTTAGAGAATCCGCGTACAAAAAAAACTCCCTACCCCATACTACTGCCGTAGTAAGGGACGAGAGTTCTCGTGGTACCACCCTAATTCACTGCAACGGTTAAGAAGCAGCCTCATTGGCCTGAATAGGCCACACTGGTAACGGAGGTGATCCGATTGTATCTACTCAAGGTTCAATACAATATCTCAGGAGCGCTAAAGATTTCCGTCTGCCACCGGTTTGCACCATCCACCGGCTCTCTGAAGACATCAGTAATCTTTGTTCCATCATCGGTTTTGCTTGATTAATTTTTCATAATGTAACATGGTGATGCCAAGTGTGTCAATAGGCTTCTTCTGCGGCGGGCCGCCTTGAAGTGAGCCCTGTTTTTCGTTATGATGCAATAACTGGTCCTACTCATAGAAGAAAGGGAGCTGAGGCATCGTTTCCTTGCCGTAATATTGCTCCCGCCATTTAATGAAGTCCTGCTCCTGCACAGCACCGGTAGAAATGAGCAGGGTGACCGACGACTGGATATCCCCAAGCTTCAGGGAACTGGCGGTTCCGGAATAGATCATATCGTCGATCTTGGCTGTAATATCCTGCGGGTCATAGCCGGCATAAATTCCGCGGTTCAGCATTATGTTTGCGATAGAAGCATTCTTGAGGAGCAAAGGCATCTTTTTCCACTGAATGAAAGTCAGTGTCTTCAGGTCCCCGGATGCATCGGGTATAGCAGAGTTGGCCTTGGCCCCCCACTTCAGCATAGAATCATAGAAGTTCTTCTGGGCCATCAGTCCGAATTTCACAGCGCTGGCGGTAAAATTATCACTTCTCAGCAGCTTGGCGGCTTCGGCTCCTGAAGATCCGGCAGTGACCTTCCCAGAAGCCTGTGAGAAGAGAGTCAGGCTCTTAAGGACGTTAAGCTGTGACTCATACAGCAGCGGCGAATTGGTGAAGAGGGAATCCTGCGTGACCTTGTCATACTGCTTGTCCGCCAGAAGGCTGAGGTTCTTCAACGTTGCCGCGTTCTGCCGCGCATCTGTGCTGCGTGCAAGGCTGTCCACCTGATCGTTCCAGTTGCGCTTGAATTCCCGATAGGGCAAAAATACGTTATGATAGAACGTAACAAGATCCTGTTGCTGGTAGGAGCCGGAGAATTCCTCCGTAACTTCATGCCCGGCCAGCTGTGCATATTTGGCCTCTGTTTTGTCTGCTCCAACCTTTACTCCCGTAAAAAATGAGGCGAATGCGGATATTAGAAACAATATAAAACCTAGTGTGTACAACATTTGAGTGCGGGAGGTACGGCTGTTCATAATTAGTGCTCCTTCGTATAGGGAAATTATCTTATGTAAAAATATTAAAGAACAGGCAGGTTACGATGAAAAAATTCAAATTGGGTGAAATCAAAATCAAAAAGGCCGATCCTCAGCAGTTAACGGACAAGCTGCTGTTAATTAATCTGTATATTACTCAGGGCCTTACTCTATTTATCGGTTTGATATGGATATTATTACAGAAAAGAAATCCTATTCACATATTAAATTTTCCGGAGAATGCACATTTTGTGTTTTGGGGCCTTGGACTTGCAGCTGTTATGCTGGTTGTTGATTTCCTGCTGACCCATATTGTACCTGAGGACAGCATGGATGACGGGGGGATTAATGAGCTGCTGTTCGGCAACCGTCCTTTGTGGCATATTATTGTCATTGCGGCGATTGTTGCAGTATGCGAAGAGCTATTGTTCCGTGGTGCCATACAGCATTCACTGGGGCCGTACTGGACGAGCATTCTCTTCGCTGTTATTCATGTGCGTTATCTGCGCCACTGGATTCCAACAGGCTGGGTATTTCTCAGCAGCTACGGTCTCGGCTACATCTATATCCATTCCGGCAGTCTATGGGCACCGATCCTGTGCCACTTCCTCATAGATTTGTTCTCAGGAATGGTGATTCGTTACAGGAGGGCATCATGAGCGAAGAACTAAGCCGGGTAAGGTCCCGCCAGAAACAGTATAAGGGCGGAGGACAGTCTCCTGTCAAAGAAAATAATGGAAATGGTTCTTCCGAATCAGCTGCCGGACAGCTGGAGGCTCCAGTCCCTGCTCCAGGAACTTTATCGAGAAAGGTCCGACATGCTGAGAAGCAGACCTCCAGGAAACCGAAGCGTGAAGTGGAGCAGCAGGAAGGAGAGGCAACTCCCTCCCGGGCGCAGAGTTATCCGTCAGAACGAATCCGCTTCAGCAAAATGTTTATTAACTCGCTGATCGTCATATTTGTAATGCTGCTCGCCTTTCTTTTGTTCTGGGGAATAAAAGGAGCACCTCCGCTGCATGAGCTATGGCAATGATGTGGCTGCTGATTCTCTTGAGCGTATGTGCTGGAGCGGCGGTGACTGCGGGTATAGTCATGGTTGCCGCAGCCTTCAAAAAACGCATTATTGCCGAGGAAATAGTGCTGGACAGACTGCCGGCTGCTTTTGACGGCTTCCGTATTCTGTTCATTACCGATATTCACCGCCGCCGTCTTCCGGCTGCTATGCTGGCACCGCTCCGCAGGAAGGTGGATGCAGTCTTCCTGGGCGGCGATCTGACGGAAAAGGGCAGTCCGGCGGAGCGCCTGCTGGATAATATGAAGCTTACAGCATCTCTGGCGCCTGTCTACGCAGTTCATGGCAATCATGATTACCGGGCGAATATCTCGCTTGTCGATAATATCATCCGCGGCAGCGGAGCCAGACTGCTGCTTGATGAGAATGTGACTATTGAACGGTCCGGATCAAGGGTAATACTCACCGGCATGGATTTCCCGAGAAAAGGCGGCAAGAAGGCTTATGCAGCACTGCCGCCCGTGGCTGCCGCAGATACAGAGCTCCTGCGGATCATCCTGGTGCATGATCCGCTGTGGCTGTCCCAGCAGCAGGAGGTGTCCGCTGATCTGATATTGGCTGGACACACGCATGGCGGACAAGTGGTGCTTCCCTTTATCGGAAGCAGGCATGGGGATGAATTCTACCGTCACTATAATGCCGGCATGTACGAAATTCCCGGGTACGGGACTGCCGCTCACCCGCTGAAGCTGCTGATCAGCCGTGGCTTCGGTACTGCGCACTTACCGCTGCGCTGGGGCAGCCCGGCCGAGATGCATGTACTTACACTCCGCTGCAGGCAGGATTAACACTTATAAACAATTAAGAGACTGCCTCAAAAGCCATGTAATGGCTTCTGAGAAGTCTCCTTTTTTTGAGTAAGATCAACGTTTGCACTTGATTGGACGCTCCGCGAACGGACCGTTGTTCCAATCGCTGTGCTCTCCAGATTTTTTTCATTCCCCTTGGCGGTGAAAATCCGGAGACCAAGGCGACCGCTACCGCTTTTACACAATCAGTCCGTCCTCTCCACTGTTTAAGCGAAAAAAGAATCTTCAATCTTAGAAAACACACATTAAAAGAAACCGCTCGGCAGCGACCCGACTTTCGTACGCTTAATTAATTGCTTCCGCTCTGAGCGGATGGATGAGGAATGTCCTCAAAGCGGTATATAACGCCGTGCTTCGGTTTCTGGCGAGGCGAATGCCAATTGCTACACCTTTGTTTGGGGAAACGCTGCACCAAGTATGCAGGAAATGGGGGAGTGGTAGTGTATTTGGACAACTGAAGTATAATTGGGGCTTCCGGTGCGTTCTGCTTCGCACACGGAAAAAGTGACGCTTGGGGTCGGTTGGCTTTCGCTTGCCGATCCTATGCTAAAGCAAGCCACGGTGGATCAAAAATGCAAGGCCGTGATTCCCCAATAACAGGAGAATCACGGCCTTGCTGTCTTTTTACTGGCTTTTGAATAAATATGGGCTGTTTCTTTGTTGAAAATCTATTTATGAGACAGCCTCTTGCTGTTTTGCGGTTTTCAGATAGACTTAACGCATTTTCAGTTCAATGCTGCGTGGATCGACAAAGCTGTAGCCTTTGCCCTCGAGCGTAGTCAGCAGTTTATCCAGCGCTTCCACGGTCCACGGGAGCTCATGCATCAGAATATTGCTGCCGGAATGCAGCTGGCTGGTAACATTCGTGATCAGCTTTTCCGTTTTATTCGTGTCCTTTTCCTTCATCTCCCAGTCCAGCGAGCCGACAGACCAGGTCATATAGAGCAGTCCGTTGTCAGCGGCGATTTTTTTGCCGACGTCACCGCCTGCACCGTGCGGCGGGCGGAAGAACACGGGAGTCTCACCGGTGACCTCCTTGACAATATTCTGCACATCTTCAATCTGTTTCTTTACTTCCGCCTCGGATTTATCCTTCAGCACAATGTGATCCCAGCTGTGATTCCCGATAATGCCGCCGCGGTTATGAATCAGCTCAAGCAGCTCAGGATGCTCCTTCACCCGGTACCCGTTGACGAAGAAAATGGCTTTGGCCTTGTGCTTGTCCAGCGTATCCATCAGCGGATTTATTAGTTCCGCATCCTTGGGCCCGTCATCGAAGGTCAGCAGGACGACCTTTTTGTTGGTTGCGGCATCGTTCGGGATGATGTCGTAGTTTTTGTTCATATGGTACAGCAGCGGTATTTCCTCTGAAGCTGCTGCCCCGGTTGGCTGAGCGGTTGCTGTAACTGCCGCATCCGCTGTTGCGGCAGGCGTTGCCTGCGCAGCGGGGGATTCACCGGCAGGAGAGTCCGTCTGAGCCGGAGCAGAGGCAGGCTGGTCAGTGGCAGGCTGTACTGTAGCCGGAGGCTGTGACGCGTTCCCCGCAGCGGTGTTGCCTGTATTCACGTCGTTGTTGCTGCAAGCTGACAGCAGAAAAGCAGCCAGGAGCAGCAGTGTTGTTGCTTTACCCACTTTTTTCATCTCGCTTTCTTGTTGTTTGGCTGTATGAGCCGGAATCTTTCCGCGAACACTAAGCATGATTTTACCATACAAGGAGGTTAGAGATATGAATACTTCGTCATTTCTATGCGGAGTGCTGATGGGTGCGGCCGCCAGTATGATTATGTCCAAAAAACGCAGCGCCATGATGTCTTCACTGCTTCACACGGGCGGTTCTTCAGAAAGTGCCGGTGAGAAAGCCAAGGACAAAATTATGGGAATGGCTATGACCGGCTTCGGAAGTACCGCTGAGGGCAGCAGCCATGATAACGGCTCTCATGCTTCCGGCAGCAGCGAACACAAGAAGGAGGATTCACCGGTGAAGTCCAAAGAATCCAACTTGAATATGCTCAAAGACTTCATCCGCAGCAATCCCGATGTGAAACATGAAGTAGAACAGATTCTCAAGGATACACATACAGCCATACCGGGATTGTAACCGGAATAGGCCGCTGCAGAATCATTTTGGGGACACCAAAGTCGCCAGAATGATTCTTTTTTCTGCCCGCGAAGAGGTTTCGGATACATGCATGTGCATACAACGAAAAGGCGGTGAAGCCGGGCTTTGCAGATATTGGGCAGTTAATTGGGCCTTTTCTATATTTATTTACGTGCATTTGTAGCGTCAAAATGATAACATACATACATAGTAACCATTTTTGGCTCATTACTCGGGACTCATCATACATTAATACTAAATGAGCTTGCAAAAGGAGGATCCTGTCATGAGAATAGAGCGATTAAGTCAAGATAAGATACGGATTTTCCTCACTTTTGACGACCTGAGCGAGCGGGGCATCCAGAAGGAAGACATGTGGCAGGAAGTTCCCAAGGTGCACGACCTCTTTACGGAAATGATGGATCAGGCGTACAGTGAACTTGGTTTTGACGCTACCGGTCCGCTTGCCGTGGAAGTGTTCGCATTGCCCGCGCAAGGCATGGTCGTTATTGTGACCCGGGGGAAATATGATCACCATTCGTACGGTGGTCCCGGGGAAGATGAATTGCCTGAAGAGATTTACGAGATGGAAGTTACTCTTGAACAAAGCGACTCCATTGTGTATGCATTCCGCGATTTTGAGGTTCTGGTTGAAGCGGCCCATGTGCTCATCGGCAATATTACTTCTCAAGGACAGCTGTATTCTTATAATGATAAATGGTATCTCTACTTTGATCCGAAGGAATTCGAAGAAGCGGCATTATCGGGTCTTGTAGGCGTGCTTGCAGAGTTTGGAGATTCATCTCCGGTTACTCAGGCTGTTCTGGCTGAATACGGCAAGACAGTGATGGCGGAGAATGCAATCGAGACCTTATGCACTCATTTTAAACGCCAGGAATAAAGACGGAGAAGGGCAAGGAAGCATCGGCTTAACTGCCCTTCCCTGAGGTTTTGCTGACGGGAGACGATCGTATTTAAGGGACGGGCAGTAGTTCAGCCCTGGATTGAAATTCAGAAAGATACTAGTTTTTAGGCGCGGGGGAGGCTATTCGGTGCTTTTGTTATCGGTCATTTCGTCAGCAGTGGCACCGGGACTTGCGCTGCTGACTTTTTTCTATCTGAAAGACAAGTATGATCAGGAGCCGCTCCATATGGTGCTGAAGGTGTTCCTGCTCGGCCTGATTATAGTTCTGCCGGTGATGATTATCCAGAGAGGTCTTGTGCTTGGTCTGGACGGCGGCCCTTATGTAGATTCGTTTCTGATCTCCTCCGGCGTGGAGGAAGGTCTGAAGTGGTTTGTGCTGTACCATATGATTTACAATCATACCGAATTTGACGAGCCCTATGATGGAATACTATACGCCGTGGCGATTTCGCTCGGCTTCGCAACGATAGAGAATGTAATGTATGCCTGGTACAGCAATGCTTCAATCGGTTCAATGGTCATGAGGGCGCTGCTCCCGGTATCCGGCCATGCCATGTTTGGCGTGATTATGGGATATCATATGGGGAGGGCCAAGTTTTCAAAAGGAGTCAAGACCAGAGGGATTCTGCTTATTTCCCTGCTGCTGCCATGGCTCTGGCACGGGATTTATGATTTCATACTGACAACTACGGCTAATTATTGGATCTGGTTCATCGTGCCCCTGATGGCTGTTTTATGGTACGGAGGGATGGGCAAAGTGGCGCGGGCCAACAGCCGCTCCCCGTTTCGTTTTTTGAAGCGGGAGGAAGAGGTTAACCTATAATAGAGATGGACACACTTAATCCTACAGGGCAGTTCCTTAAGGCAAGGAATTCCAGAGAGGAGAGGGGTGTCTTTTTTTGCGTGTAAAAGTTCGGATTGTCTGCAAACAGTGCGGCGAAACCTACATATTAAGAGGAAACAAGGAGCAGGGAGTCATTCAGACCGGCTTCAAGCAATGCTTGTGCAGCAGTGTCAGCGGCTTCGATATTGAAGAGCGCGCCTGACTGCTGTTAATAGAATAGAAGAATTTCTATTTCTCCCTGAAACGCCCCGTCCTTTAAAGAACGGCGCAACTGTTTCCGCATGGGTGCATAAGACTTCTCAGTTATTGTCAAACTAACGGCAATAAGCTACTGAAAGGAGTTTGACGGGCCTATGTACAAAAGATTAAGCGCCATAATGTTCCCGCTGACCGCACTCTTGCTGCTTGGAGCACTGGTCTGGGGGTATCAGGAGAACCAGGAGAAGAATTCGATTCTGATCAAAGCGGAGAACCAATATCAGCGTGCGTTCCATGATCTGTCCTACCATGTGGAGCGGCTTCATGGAGAGCTGGGTAACACGCTGGCGGTCAACACCACTTCCAATGGAATGCACCGCAAGGGTCTGGTGAATGTATGGCGGATTACGAGCGAGGCGCAGAACGAGATCAACCAGCTGCCGCTTACGCTGCTGCCGTTCAGTGAGACAGAGGAATTCCTCTCGAAGATCTCCAATTTCTCCTATAAGGCAGCGGTACGGGATTTCACCAAGAAACCGCTGACCGAAGGTGAAATGGCTAACTTGAAGACACTTTATGCGAATTCGGCAGAGATCTCCAAGGATCTGCAGGATGTCCAGAACAAAGTCATCAGTAACAGGCTGCGTTGGATGGACGTAGAAACGGCACTGGCTACAGAGGAAGAAGCGGAAGACAACACGATCATCGACGGGTTCAAAACAGTCGACAAGCGGGTTGCTGCCTATCCTGAGCTGGACTATGGCCCTTCGGTAGCAAGTATATATGATAAGCGTTCTGTCAAGAAGCTGGGCGGCAAGCCCGTCACAGCAGAGCAGGTCAAAGCCAAGGCGCTGAAATTTGCCGGGTTGGGCGGGAATGCAAACGTGAAGATCCAGGAGAACGGTAAGGGGACCGAATGGGCATCCTACACAGCAACTATTACCTCGGCAGACCACAAAGAGCCGGTCACCATGGATTTCACGGCAGAAGGCGGACTGCTGATCTCCTACAATGACAACCGTGAAGTGGGTCCGGCCAAGGTATCCATGAAGCAGGCCGTGGAGAAGGCAGGCAAGTTTCTGGAGAAGAAGGGTTATCCCGGCATGACCGCAGTTAGTGCAGACAGGTATGATAACCTGGGCAACTTAACCTTTGTTACCAGCCAGGACGGTGTTCTGATCTATCCGGAGAAGATGACGGTACGGGTCGGACTGGATACGGGGGAAGCCACCGGATTCCAGGCCAGTGATTATGTGCATGAGCATAAGGAGAAGCGCGTGATTCCAAAGCCGGAACTGTCCCTGGCCGAAGTCAGAACCAGGCTGAACCCGGAGTTCAAGGAGCTGTATAACAGGCTGGCCTGGATTGAGAATGAAGATGCTGAAGAACTGCTGACGTATGAATTCGGAGGCAAAATCAACGGCTCCCAGTTCCGGATCTATCTGAATGCCGCAGACGGGAATGAGGAATCTGTAGAGCAGATCCGTACCTCTTCCGGAGCACAGGACAAATAAGCCGAGATTCAGGCAGAGTAAGCTTAACCTTAAGAAAAGGCGCTTTCCAAAACCGGAAAGCGCCTTTTTTGCTGGCCGTATAACGGTATTTAACCACTTAGCCCAAATAATATTTCTGACCGGGCATGAAAGGCCATGCTATAATCGGGTTAGCATTAATTACTAACTCAAGCGGCGGTGACAGGTTTGTATCCCAAAATCAACGAATATTTATACCTGCAGGTTGCTTCCAGCGATGCAGCGGAGTCAGAGGTCGAATACCGGGCAAGAATTGCTGACATGGAGGAAGATACCTTTCTGATAGAAATCCCCATGCAGGAGAGTAACGGGCGGCTGAAAAAACTGTTTGTCGGAGATGAGCTGTCTGTTTATTTTCTTACTGAAGGCGGCATTAAAAATTATTTCAACACCCATGTAATTGGCTTCAAGGAAGAGGTCATCCGGATGGTGCGCCTCCGCAAGCCTGCTGTGGAATCCATCTTCAAAATCCAGCGCCGCAGCTTTTTCCGCGTGAATGCCGAGCTGGAGCTTGCTGTTAAAGATTCCTTGGGCAACCGCTTTCTGGTGCGGACTGAGGATATCGGCGGCGGGGGGACCTCATTCTTAAGCGATGCCAAAATTACTTTGAAGGTTGGAGATAAGCTAGGCTGCTGGCTGCTGGTAGCGTACCGTAACGGCAGCACGGAGCATGTTAATTTCGAAGGCGAAATTGTACGGATCAAGAAGCTCGAAACCGGACGTAATCTGGTCATGCTGAAGTTTTCGTCCATTTCCGATTCGGAACGCCAAAAAATAATCCGTTACTGTTTTGAACGCCAATTTGATTTCCGTAACCGGTGACAGGACTGTGCGGGGATTCCCCAAAAGGCATCAATATAAGCTTTTTTCTCCTCAAAAACCTCCGAGTCATTTTGCACTGAGGTATAAACTGTGGTATAATTTTATAAGTCGCAGGCAATGCCTGCTTTTTTCTTGATAATATCAGCAAGTCCCTAGAGAGATATGTCGATAGGCATATTTCCTGCGGAAGAGTGTTTGAGGAGGAATGCCCCGTTGGACAGGCAGGGGACACATACTTACGACAGAATTAACGTCGCCATCGACGGACCTGCCGGGGCAGGCAAGAGTACTGTTGCCCGATTGGTAGCACGGGAGCTGTCTTACATTTATGTAGACACGGGTGCGATGTACCGGGCAATCACCTGGTATATGATTCGTGAAGGCATATCTGCGGAGGAGCATGAACTGGTGCATCAGAGGATCCAGGACATGAATATTGACCTTCTTCCGGAGAAAGACGTGCAGAAAGTGTTGATTAATGGGGAAGACATGACCCCGCATATCCGGAGTCTTCAGGTCAGCGGCCAAGTGTCGCAGTATTCGAAGATCGAGGGTGTAAGATCCAGACTCAGCCAGCTGCAGCGCCAGATGGCACTCCGCAAGGGAGTCGTAATGGATGGCCGGGATATCGGTACAACCGTACTGCCGGATGCCGAAGTGAAGATTTTCATGACGGCAAGTGTGGAGGAGCGTGCTCTCCGTCGTTACAAGGAACTGAAGGATACGGAAACAGTGACTCTCCAGCAGCTTGAACATGATATTGCAGCGCGGGACCGTCTTGACGAGGGCCGTGAGATTTCACCGCTGCGCCGTGCCGAAGACGCTGTTCTTCTGGATACGACCCATATGGATATCGGTCAGGCCGTGGAAGCCATCGTCTCCCACTGCAGAACTTATGTTGACGGGGAGAGAAATCATCTATGATTTATGCAATTTGCTGTGGATTGCTTCGCTTTATTTATGCCATACTGTTCCCGCTTAAGATTGTGGGGAGAGAAAATGTGCCAAAGGAGGGCGGAGTCCTGCTCTGCGCAAATCACATCAGCCTGCTCGATCCGATGACGATTGGGATTAAGCTGAAACGACAGGTGAAATACATGGCCAAGGCGGAGCTCTTTACTGTTCCTGTATTAGGCTGGCTCATTAAGCAACTGGGAGCTTTTCCTGTCAAACGTGGCGGCGTAAGCAAAGAATCCATAAAAACGGCCCTTAATACGCTTCGCAGCGGAAATGTTATGGGCATCTTTCCGGAAGGCACGCGCAACTCTGACTCCGGTGCAGCTAAGAAAGGCGCAGCAAGTTTTGCCCTTCGCAGCGGCGCAGCCGTTGTACCTGCGGCTATTATCGGATCTTACAAGCCCTTTCGCCGGATGACTGTTGTTTACGGGGCTCCCATAGATCTCAGTTCGTTTGAAGGAGCAGGAAGTGAATCTCTGGAAGCGGTAACCGATGTTATTATGGGGCGTATCCACGAGATGATCCAAACAGGCAAGCCCAGTACGCGTTAAACCCGGGCGCCTTGCATCTGCGAATCGCAGATGATTAATAGCATAACCGCTATTTTTTGGAACATACTAACGTACAAAGTGCAATTGATGATTGTTTTGAACTCTGCTATACGCGGGTTTAAATAAATGGGGTTTTGAATCGAGGAGGGTAATCACATGTCTGAAGAAATCAAAAATCAAGAAGCTGCGGATAACGTTGAGAACAACGAAACCGTGGAAGCAACAGAAGCTGTGGAATCCGCAGAAGCTGTTACGGGTACCGAAGAAGAAGTGACAAGCCAAGAAGGCCTGGAAATCATTTCTTTGAAAAAAGGCGATACCGTGAAAGGAACGATCGTCAAAATCGAAGATAACCAAGCTTATGTAAGCATTGGATATAAATACGACGGCGTCATTCCTATTCGCGAATTGTCTTCCGTACAACTGGACAATGCCGCAGCAGCGGTAGAAGTCGGACAAGAAGTGGAATGCAAGGTTGTCAGCATCAACGACAACAAGGAAAGCCTGGTTCTTTCCAAACGTGCAATCGACAGCGAAAAATCATGGGAAGATCTTGAGAAATACTTCGCTTCCCAGGAATCGTTCGAAGTTACTGTGGCTGACGTTGTCAAAGGCGGCCTCGTGGCTGACGTTGGCGCGCGCGGATTCATTCCGGCTTCCATGGTTGAACGTCACTTCGTTGAAGATTTCAGCGACTACAAAGGCCGCACATTGCGTGTGAAAGTGAAAGAACTTGACCGTGAGAACAGCAAGGTTATTCTTTCCGCCAAAGAAGTTCTGGAAGAAGAATTCGAAGCTAACAAGCAGAAGATCATGTCCGAGCTGTCCGAAGGACAAATCATCGAAGGTACTGTACAACGTCTGACTCAATTCGGCGCATTTGTGGATGTTGGCGGCGTTGACGGTCTGGTTCACGTATCCGAGATCGCCTGGAACCACGTGGAGAAGCCATCCGATGTAGTATCCGAAGGTGATAAGGTTCGCGTAAAAGTACTTAAGGTTGATCCTGAAAAAGGCAAAATCAGCCTCAGCATCAAAGCCGCTGCTCCGGGTCCTTGGGATTCCGCAGCTGGTCAGATCAACATCGGCGATGTAGTTACAGGCGAAGTTAAACGCCTTGTAAACTTCGGCGCGTTCGTTGAACTGCTTCCAGGCGTTGAAGGCCTTGTGCACATTTCCCAGATCTCACACAAGCACATTGGCACTCCGCATGAAGTGCTCAAAGAAGGACAGGAAGTACAAGTGAAAGTGCTTGACTTCAATCCATCCGAGAAGCGCGTAAGCCTCAGCATCAAGGAAACCGAAGAAGCTCCGGCTCCTACGGCTAGACCAGAACGCAGCAACAGCAGAGACAGAGCGCCAAAAGAAGTGCTGAACAATCCTAACGTATCGCTCAGCAATGAAGGCCTCAGCTTCACACTGGCTGAACGTTTCGGCGACAAGCTGGACAAATTCAAGGGTAACAACTAATCCCTTTGTTATTTCATCATAACGGGTAAAGTAATCGGCGAGCCCTCGATAAGAGGGTTCGCCGATTGTGTTTTACAGGCAAGTATGGAGCGGCGGAACAGTTGTAAGACTGTTAGCCAATTGTATTGTTTTTTGCTATGATGAGTAACGTAAGGAAGACAGGAGGAATGAATATGGCAAGACCCGTTGTGGCCATCGTTGGCAGGCCTAACGTCGGTAAATCGACGATTTTTAACAGGCTGATTGGCGATAGACTGGCCATCGTAGAAGATAAACCGGGGATTACACGTGACCGGATATATGGAGTTTCGGATTGGAACGGCAAATCCTTCAGTGTGATTGATACCGGGGGGATTGAAATTGACGGTGAAGACGCCATTCTGAAGTCGATCCGCGTTCAGGCGGAGCTGGCGATCGAAGAAGCGGATGTCATCGTCTTTATGTGCGAGGCGAAGAGCGGACTTACGAGCTCGGATGAAGAAGTAGCGCAGATTCTTTTCCGTTCCGGCAAGCCGATCGTTCTGGCTATTAATAAAGTGGATAACATGAAGCGCACCGAGGATATTTATGAATTTTACAGCCTTGGAATTGGCGACCCAATCGGAATTTCAGGAAGCCACGGAACCGGAATCGGAGATCTGCTGGATGCGGTTGTTGAACGTCTGCCTGATAAAACCGATGAGGAATATGACGATGATGTCATTCGTGTAGCTTTGATCGGCCGTCCGAATGTAGGTAAATCCTCGCTGGTGAATGCTATTCTTGGCGAAGAACGCGTAATTGTCAGCGATGTTGCGGGTACTACACGCGATGCGATCGATACACCGTTTGAACGGGATGGCCAGCGTTATGTGCTCATTGATACTGCGGGCATGCGTAAACGCGGCAAGGTCTATGAAAACACGGAAAAATACAGCGTGATGAGAGCCATGAAGGCTATTGAACGTGCTGATGTTGTACTGGTGGTAATTAACGGTGAAGAAGGCATTATTGATCAGGACAAGCATATTGCCGGTTATGCCCATGATGCTGGCAAAGCCTCTATCTTTGTCGTCAACAAATGGGATGCCATTGAGAAAGACGACAAGACAATGCAGAATTTCGAACGCAATATCCGTGATCACTTCCTGTTCATGAGCTATGCGCCAGTGGTGTTCCTGTCTGCGCTTACCAAACAGCGGCTGCAGAAGCTGCTGCCGGTCGTACAGCATGTCGCACAGCAGCATGCACTCCGGATTACCACGCATCTGGTGAACGATGTGGTATCCGATGCAGTTGCGATCAATCCTCCGCCGACAGACAAAGGACGGCGTCTGCGCATCAATTATGTAACCCAGGTTGCTACGAAGCCGCCGACAATCGTGGTATTCGTCAACGATCCTTCGCTGATGCACTTCTCCTATGAGCGTTATCTGGAGAATAAGCTGCGCGCGGCATTCAATTTCGAAGGCACACCGATCCGTCTCTTTACACGGCGCAAATCCGAAAACGAAGGTTAGGGGAGAAGAGTAGTGGCGTTTGAACTTCTGGTTATCGTTGTAAGCTATTTGCTTGGCTCTATCAGCTTCAGTGTATTGCTCGCCCGGCTGCTTAAAGGCATCGACATCCGCCAATATGGAAGCGGCAATGCGGGGGCAACCAATACACTGCGGGTAATGGGGAAGGGACCGGCCATACTGGTGCTGTTTCTGGACGTACTGAAGGGAATTGCCGCAGTCTGGCTTGGAACATGGGCCGGCGGCTGGGGAACCTGGATTGCAGTGGGCTGTGGGATCGCTGCCATCATCGGGCATAATTGGCCGCTCTATTTTCACTTTCGCGGAGGGAAAGGCATTGCAACGACAATTGGCGTAATGGCTACGCTTGTATTTTGGCCTGCACTGATTGCTGGATTGATTGCTATTCTGGCAATCGTTCTGACCCGGTATGTGTCGCTGGGTTCTCTGATCTTCGTGGCATTGACACCGGTATTTCTGCTGTTTACCGGGTTCACAACGCCTGAGCTATGGGGTAGCCTGATTATCGCACTGTTTGCGTTCTGGCGTCACCGCAGCAATATACTTAAGATTTCACAGGGCCGGGAGAACAAAATCGGCTCCAAAGTTAAGGAGGCGAATCGCGTTGTCTGATAAAGTAACCGTGCTGGTCGCGGGCAGTTGGGGAACTGCGCTGGCCACTGTGCTGGCGGCTAACCACTCGGAGGTTTATCTGTGGACGCGAAAGCCCGAACAAGCTGCCGAGATTAATGAAGCCCATACGAATCATCATTTTCTGCCGGGAATCACTCTTCCTGCGAACATTATTGCCACTACGGACATGGAGACGGCTGTTTCCGGTTCGAAGGCAGTAGTTATTGTTGCGCCTTCTTCCGGAATGCGCCAGGTTGCGCACAGCCTGAAGCCCTTCTGGAAGGAAGATATGCTCTGTATTCATGCTACGAAGGGCTTTGAGACGGAGAGCATGAAGCGTATGTCGACAGTGATCTCAGAAGAGCTTGGCTGCAATGAAAGTCAGGTCGTTGTCCTCTCCGGCCCGAGTCACGCGGAGGAAGTAGTACGGCTCTGTCCGACTACCGTTGTGGTGGCTTCACCTGACGATAGCCGTGCCGCTGCAGCGCAAGGACTGTTCATTAACAATGACTTCCGGGTATATACCAACCGCGATCAGGTCGGCGTAGAGCTGGCTGGCGCACTGAAGAATATTATCGCGCTGGGTGCAGGGCTATCGGACGGGCTGGGCTTCGGGGACAATGCCAAAGCAGCGCTTCTTACCCGCGGCTTGGCCGAGATTTCCCGTGTTGGCGTAGAGCTTGGGGCGAACCCGCTGACCTTCTCCGGTCTTGCCGGACTCGGTGACCTTGTCGTGACGGCGACCAGCCAGCACAGCCGCAACTGGCGTGCCGGTTCCATGCTGGGCCAGGGCAAGCCGCTGGCAGAGGTGCTGGAGTCCATGGGCATGGTAGTGGAAGGTATCCGGACAACGGAAGCTGCTTATGCGATATCGCTTAAATTAGGCGTGCAGATGCCGATTACGGACCAGATTTATCATGTGCTGTTCAAGGGAAGAACACCGCGTAATGCGGTGGAAGCCTTGATGGGCCGTGACCGCAAGACAGAGATGGAAGCCATTTCACAGGAAACCTGGGAGCAATGGCATTCCTGATCGCGTTCACCTTTTGCCGGAGAGCCTCATATGTTGTATTGGGGATTGACGGAGGAGGGATGAATAGTGAGCAGAGATTTTTCCAAGGATGCTTTGAACGCCATTAACAAGAAGGCGGGCAAGAACATTACGGAAGGTGCCATCAAGAAGCTGGCCGGGACGGTCAAGCCGGGCACCACGCAGAATGAAGCCCAGCTCCGCCAGTTAATTAAGCAGGTGTCAGCAATGGCCAAAGTGCCAGTCAGTGAAGCTACCGTGCAGGAAATCATCAATGCCGTTAAAAAAGGCGGCGCGGGTTCCGGTTCGATGGAGTCTTTAATGAAAATGCTGCTGAAAAAATAGCATATCATGCATAAAGGAGCCACCCCTCCAGGGCTGGCAAATTGCTTGTCTGCTTGTGTAGGGCAAAAACCCGGGAATCTAGCCAGATTCCGAGGTTTTTGCTCTTTTTTTAATATAAAGACTTATAATATCTAAGGTTTCACGCTATAATAGTCGCAATCCGGGTATAGTGAAATGGGGGCGCATGGACTATGGATCCAATGACGAAAATGTGGCTGTCTCTGATTGCGGTACTGATTATGGGTTTATCCGTTTTTTTGATTACATTTGCACGCAGCAGGACCAAGGGCTGGCTTAGAGGCGTACTATCCGTACTTGCATTTGTGATTATGCTGATCGGGATATTAGGCGGAGCCGCTTCAATTATGTAAGCATTTACAATACACTCAGACAGACGTATTTCTGACAGAATCGATTGATGATTTTACAGGAATGGAGCGTGTGTTGATCTATGACCGGTTCAGGAATCCCCTATGCACTTGAGACAGCGCTGGGCAGCATAGTAGAAGATTTAGAATACTACGGGCTGGGCAAGCCCCCTGTTTGGCTTCTGGGAGGGAGCTGCGGGCTGCTGCTGCACGGGGCCCAACTGGCTGTCCCGCCGCGTGATATTGATGTCTATTGCGACCTGAAGGATACCTGGCAGCTTCATCAATCCCTTCTCCGGTATGCAGTCAGTCCGCCGGAAGAGGATTTCAGCGGAAGCTGTTATTCACTGCGCGCTCTCTATTTCATGGGGGAGGCCAAGGTTGAACTGGTGGGCGGGTTCAGAATGGGCAGCGGCGAATGGCAATATTCAGTGGATGCCGGCATGCTGCAGCAGTATGCCCCGGTACGCAATTACGAAGGGATTGGCCTTGTGCGTCTGATGCCGGTGGTTCATGAGCTGATATTTAATCTGCTGCGGGGCAGGGACGCGCGCTGCCAGGCAATCGCGGGGCTGATCAAACAGGATAAGGCCGCCCATCTCCCGCTGCTGTATCAGTTAATTCAAGAGAACCATCTGGAAGATCACCTGCAGGCGAAGCTGGAGGCATTGCTGGAGATATCCACATCCATAGAGATTTAAGATGAACCAAGGAAGGAACAACATCATGGCATCTCATAAAAAAATAAATGTCACTTTCCTGCCCGACACCCGGCGTGTCTCCGTGCCACATGGAGTATCGCTGCTTGAGGCGGTACACAGAGCCGGAATCGTTCTGCCCACCCGCTGCGGCGGTAAAGCCGGATGCCTGATGTGCAAAGTGTCAGTAGATCCCGGAGAGTCAGCAGCGCTGAGACCTCCTTCAGATGCCGAGAGACGCAAGCTGGGCAGCCTGCTGGATCAAGGCGTCCGTCTGGCCTGCCAGGCCGCTGTCTGGGAGGATGTGAGCGTGCACATTCCCGAGGACCCGCTTAAGGCGGCCGTACGCCGCAGACTGGAAGCTGCGCGCCGTGGAGAAGCAGAGGACTTATGGTGACTGGGAAGGCTTAGCAGATAACCAGAGAAAGGGGGCGTATTTATCAACTCCATGTATCAGGTGAAACGCCGGCAATCACTGAGAAGAGCAGCCCTGCTGCCTTGGGTTGCCCTGCTGCTATGGTCACTTGGCGGCTGCATGTATCCCGGGGATTCTGAGCAGCGGCAGCCCGGCAGCGGGTACCGCGAGAGTGTGAAGCGGGTGCAGGCAGCGGTAGATGACTATCAGGAGCAGGAAGGCCTGCTTCCGATTAAGACCAGCGATGAAGCAACGCCAAGATATGAGAAATTCGTGGTCGATCTGAATAAACTGCAGCAGGCAGGGTACCTGGATGAAATACCGGCAGCGGCTTTTGAGAAGGGCGGCAGCACGTATTTTCTGATTCTGGACGAAGAAAGTGATCCTCAGGTGAAGCTGATGGACCTGGTGACCGTGCAGAAGGTTAACGATGTACAGCGCAAGGTTAACCTCTACAAGTCCGCACATGGTGGAGAACTGCCGGCGGAAGAAGAAGTGTATCCGGGCCTCTCTGCAATTGATGCCAAGAAGGCGGGAACAGCGTCTATTAAGCTGAACAGTGTGTATTCCGGCCAGGCCCTGCAGTTCCTTATGGACAAGGACGGTACGGTATATGCCGATTACGGTGCGGATATCAGCTCAGCTATAGATAAGAATGGCGGGGCGCCTGAGGCAGACCGCGACTTGCGTCTGGAGCTGGAGCAGGCGTCGTATTACGTGCCCGTTAAGTCATTGCCTTATTTGTGGGTTGACGGCCAGCCGGTTCCGCAGGCTCCGACGGAATAGAAGCTTTAGATCAGCACCGGATTATAATTTCGGTGCTTTTTTGTATTTGTACAGAATTTATTCAGTGTAAGCCCTGCAGTTAGATTCGCTCCCCCGGCAGTTGTCCACGGATTTACTGATTATTTTGGCAGTCCGCAGCGGCAACCTGGTGGATCAAGGCGTAAATAGTTTGGAGTGCACGATGTTTAGTTGTATTTCGTGCAGTTAAAAGACGGTGAAAAAACGGATTTTTCAGATTAACTGTATTCTGTACAACTAAAATTAGCGGAAAGCCCTTTTTTCGCGTTATGGGGATTTTTAGATGTAGAAAATACAATTAAAGCTCTAGCGGCATGCTAATCGACCGCTTTAGTTGCACAAAATACAGTTAGAGCGTGCACTCAAAACAAAATACCTGAGTCAAACCATATAGTGGTTCTAGGCGAAAACCCGGCTTCATAGGATTGATGAGAAGACTTCCGGGCGTCGTGACGCATTGGCGTGCTAGAGCGGGCATACAAAATTTCAACTGCAAAATGCACGGACGAGGGTCATAAATCCGTTCTGGATACATATGATGATACTAGTCCAAATGCATGTCCGAGCATTCGGAGTTTAGCGCGGGGCAACATGTTCCGCCTCAGGCAGTAGCTAGGCTTCGGGCGGGCAAAGCTTAGTCCGGTGGTTGTCCTGCAAGGGTCAGTTTGCCGGCGGAACGCGAAGTCGATGCTCTTCAGGCATTTTTTCTTCGGAGTAATATGAGGAGGGGATCTCTTTTGGAAAAAGTGGATATTTTCAAGGACATTGCCGAGCGTACCGGCGGAGACATTTATCTCGGCGTCGTCGGCGCGGTTCGCACGGGGAAATCGACATTCATCAAACGGTTCATGGAAACGATTGTTCTTCCGAACATCACAAGTGAAGCGGACCGGGTAAGAGCAGTGGATGAACTGCCGCAAAGTGCGGCGGGCAAAACAATTATGACCACTGAGCCCAAATTTGTACCGAATAACGCGGTGCAGATCAAGGTGGCAGAAGGTCTGGAAGTCAATGTCCGGCTGGTCGATTGTGTGGGTTATGCGGTAGAAGGTGCCAAAGGCTACGAGGATGAGAATGGTCCGCGTATGATCTCAACACCGTGGTTTGAGGAACCGATTCCGTTCCAGGAAGCGGCTGAGATCGGTACACGCAAAGTGATTCAGGAGCATTCCACACTCGGTGTGGTAGTGACAACCGACGGTACGATTGCTGAAATTCCCCGGAACTCGTATGTGGATTCCGAAGAGCGCGTCATCGCTGAGCTGAAGGAGGTTGGCAAGCCGTTTGTGCTTGTAATCAACTCCACCCGGCCGCGCAGTGAGGAAGCACAGCAGCTGCGCAACGAGCTCGCACTCAAATATGATATTCCGGTAATGACACTCAGCGCCGCCAATATGACGGAAGATGATGTGACCGGGGTACTCCGTGAAGTGCTGTATGAATTCCCGGTACATGAAGTTAATGTCAATCTGCCAAGCTGGGTTATGGTGCTGGGCGAGAATCACTGGCTGCGCAGCAGCTATGAGAATTCTGTCCGCGATACGGTGAAGGATATCCGCCGCCTGCGGGATGTGGACCGGCTCGTCTCCCAGTTTACAGAATATGATTTCATCGACAGGGCTGGCCTCAGCGGCATGAACATGGGCCAGGGGGTAGCGGAGATCGATCTATACGCTCCTGAAGAGCTGTATGACCAGGTTCTCATGGAGGTGGTCGGCGTGGAGATCCGCGGCAAAGACCATCTGCTCCAGCTGATGCAGGACTTCTCCCATGCCAAACGTGAGTATGACCGCTTCTCGGAAGCTCTGGAGATGGTCAAAACTACAGGTTATGGTATAGCAGCCCCATCCCTGGCTGAGATGGCTCTGGATGAGCCTGAGCTGATCCGTCAGGGCTCCCGCTTCGGGGTCCGGCTGAAGGCTACAGCACCTTCGATCCATATGATCCGGGTCGATGTCGAATCTGAATTCTCGCCGATTATCGGCACAGAGAAGCAGAGTGAAGAGCTGGTGCGTTACCTGATGCAGGACTTTGAGAATGACCCGATCAAGATCTGGGAATCGGATATCTTCGGCCGTTCCCTGCATTCCATCGTCCGTGAGGGCATCCAGGGCAAGATTGCCATGATGCCGGATAATGCCCGCTATAAGCTGCAGGAAACGCTGGGCCGGATTATTAACGAAGGTTCAGGCGGACTGATTGCCATAATTCTCTAAATGTAAGCAGGCCTAGCGATAAGAGCGGAAGAATTTCCGCTCTTTTTTGCTGCTGATTTTTAAGATTTCGAAGATAGCTTACCGGCGGGCAAAAGGGGGAATCTCCCAGGGAAGACTCCGATTTTACGGAATAATTGGTAGTAATAGACTGCGCGAAACCCCGAAAACATGTGGAAAAATGCTACTTTCTGCTCCTTTTTTGAGTAACGCCTTGAAATTATGGGTGGGCTGTATTACTATAAGTTTGTTGCGCTTCTAGAAGAGAGGCGCCAGTATCCAGTAATAAACGGGATTATCACGTATATTTTGCGTTGAAACGGAAACAGTGTATGATACCGGAAATTTGCCCAGGGAGGTGAGAAAACATGAACAAATCAGATTTGATCAACGTAGTTACAGAAGCAACTGAACTTCCCAAGAAAGATGCTACTAAAGCGGTAGATGCCGTTTTCGAAGCTATCACAGGTGCACTGCAAAGCGGAGATAAAGTACAGCTGGTTGGATTCGGAAACTTTGAAGTGCGCGAACGTTCCGCACGTAAAGGCCGTAACCCACAGACTGGTGAAGAAATCGAAATTCCTTCGAGCAAGGTACCGGCATTCAAACCCGGTAAAGCGCTGAAAGACGGAATCAAATAGAGATTTCTACATATCTATCCCATAGTCTTTGAATAACAACTATGCCGCCCTCCAAGGCGGCATTTGTTTTTTAGAAGCTTAGGCTTACCATACTTTAAGGAGGATCACAAATGACTGAGAAGCACAATGAAGTGAATCCTGCACCATCAGGCAGCGATTATATCGTAATCAAAGCCAAAGAGAACGGAGTTCAGGTCATCGGACTGACAAGGGGCCTGGATACCCGCTTTCACCATACGGAGAAGCTTGATAAAGGCGAAGTCCTCATTGCCCAATTCACAGATCATACATCAGCAATGAAAATCCGCGGGAAAGCTGAAATCTGGAGCAAACACGGACAATTAGAGAGTGAAAGCTGAGAAGCAGGCATAGCCTGCTTTTTTTCAAAATATAACTAGATATAGGGCTGTCTGCGGTTCAATATAATCCTGCTGCGCAGCGGAAATTCTGAGTAAGGGGGCTTGTCATGAACCGTAGCTGGCTGATTGGAACTGTCTTGCTGCTGACCGCGGCATCTACCATGCTGCTGCCTCAGCTCGCCAGTCTCGGGGCAGTCCCCCAGGGCGCCTATGGTACAGTGGAGACTATAAGCCGGGATAGCACCGTTCTGGGCGATGACAATCTGGTAGATAGGCTCGGGGAGATTCCCTTTAGCCTGGTTATAGACAAGGCAGGCTGGAAGGACCTGGTGTTAACCCTGGATCTTAAGGTGACCGGCAATGACCACGAACCGCAGGAGCTGTATCAGAACATGGCGCTGGCGATTGCTTTTGCCTTTCAGGAGACCGGTAATGTCAATCAGCTGCTGCTCCGAGTGGTGGCTGAGGATAAATGGCTGGATACCCGCCGCCTGCTGCTGGCTGGTGACATCCGCCGGGAGGAATGGTCTCCCCGGCTGCAGGATGAGCTGCAGAATGCCGGCAATTCCCCGCTGCCCGATTCGCTGAAGAACGGCTTCCGCATTAGTGAAAGCGAGCTGTGGAAAAAACAGTTCATTTATCCCTGAAGTGGGTAAAAGAAACTAGAATGCACGACCGTGCGTGACCAAAAAACATGTGATATAATAGACAAGATTGTGAACAAAGAAATAGTCAAACGTCAATGGCTTCGGAGGCTGAAATGAAACCGTACCGCATACCGCAACTGGCTAAACCCTACACCGACTACGACATGATTCAGCGGCATACGGAATTGCCGCCGTTCTCAGACGGGCGGGGTCATTTGTTATATATTTTTCTGGGTCACGGCCGGAGTGCCGGATTCCAGAGTGGAGAGCTGTTCACTCTGGTGACCGGGCTTGTGCAGCTCGGGCTGGACACACATGAGAGCATCGACCGTTATCATGATGAGCCCGGCGGTGATATGATGCGTTCCCGCCAGCTTAAGGTGCTGGCCGGCGATTACTTCAGCAGCTGGTTCTATCACCTGCTCGCCAAACACGAACAAATTGAGATGGTGGGTATTCTAAGTACGGCTATCGCTGATTTTAATGTGATGAAGGCTAATCTTTACGGCAAGATGAAAGGGCTGCTTTTCACAGCCGAACAATATTTGAAGCACACGGTACAGCTCAATATGAGGCTGTTTCTTTCTTTTACACCGATGATTGAGGAGCCGCTCCGGGATAGCTGGGAGAAGCTGCTGGTGGAGTTCAGCCAGTGCGAAACCGTAACGCAGGAGCTGCGCCGCGGCGCAGACCCAGTAAGTGCTCTGGAAGGCTACTGCTACTGGAAGGTGCTGGAGTCGGCGACGGAAGAGGAGCGCCAGCTGCTGGGAGAGCAGGAACTGGATATCAGGGACTGGAAGAAGCTTAAGCTAAGAAGCAAATGTGATGCCCTGCTGACAGACAAGCTGCATGCATCGCTTGAGTCCATTCAGGGCTTGCTGCAGGGTATCAAGGACGAGGAACTGATCAGTGAGCTGAGTGCTGCGCTGGACCGCCTTCTTCTGCAAATGAAAATTTCCGGACAAGCTGCCGTGGAGGGTTAGAGGATGACTGTAGATAAAACTTCCGTTATGGGTGACCAAGGCATCAAGCCGAAAGAACAATTCGTACATTCCGTATTTGAGAGCATTGCCGGCAAATACGATTTGATGAATGATATCTTAAGCTTCCGCCGCCACAAAGCGTGGCGCAAGTTTACAATGCGCAAGATGAACATGAAGCGCGGGGATTCGGCAGTGGATCTGTGCTGCGGGACCTGCGACTGGAGCATCGCCCTGGCTGAGGCCAGTGAGACCGGCTGTGTCATGGGACTGGATTTCAGTGCAGGCATGCTGGAGGTCGGCAAGCGCAAGGTAGAGGGGCGCGGACTCCAGGACCGGATATCCCTGATTCAGGGTAATGCGATGGATCTGCCCTTCGGTGATAATTCCTTCGATTATGCGACGATTGGCTTCGGACTCCGCAATGTGCCTGATCCCGTTCAAGTGCTGAACGAAATGAAGCGTGTGGTGAAGCCGGGCGGTATGGTGGTATGCCTGGAGCTTTCGAAGCCGATGAAGCAGCCGTTCAAGGGGATTTATTTTTTCTATTTCCAGCGTGTGCTTCCGTTGCTCGGCAAGCTTTTTGCCAAGCGGTATGAGCAATATAAGTGGCTTCCCGAGTCACTCGCCCTGTTCCCGGACAGAGAGCAGCTGGCAGTGATCTTCCGTGAAACCGGCTTGCAAAAAGTGGAATCCTTCCCCTTGACCGGCGGCATCGCGGCATTACATATTGGGCTCAAGGAGAACAGCAATGTTTAAGAAAATCGGCATCTTTCTACAAATGATTAAATTTGAACATACGGTTTTTGCATTACCCTTTGCTTTTATGGGCGCTTTGCTCGGATCGGTCGTAATGTTTGGTGAACTGCCTTCCTGGAGCCAGATCGGCTGGGTTGTGATTGCCATGTTCGGTGCACGCAGCGCGGCTATGGGGCTTAACCGGCTGATCGACCGGATCAGCGATGCGAAGAATCCCCGGACAGCCGGGAGAGCGATTCCTGCAGGACTGCTGAAGGTTGGAGAAGTATCGCTATTTATCGCCTTCTCGTTCTTTTTGCTGTTCTGGGCTGCTTTTAAGCTGAATCCGCTGTCAGCGAAGCTGCTCCCGATTGCTGTTTTCCTGCTGGTGTTCTATTCGTTCACGAAACGCTTCACCTGGGCTTGCCACCTGATTCTCGGTCTTACGATCGCGCTTGCGCCGCTCGGAGGCTGGGTTGCCGTTACGGGCACTGTAGACTGGACCTCCATGGTATTCTATTTCACTATCGTCTTCTGGACAGCGGGTTTTGATATTATTTATTCCTGCCAGGATGTGGAATTTGATCTTAAGGAAGGTCTTTACTCTATTCCTGTCCGCTTCGGAGTTGCCCGTGCGCTTCTTATTGCCAAGGTGTTTCATCTGCTTACGGGAATCGGATTTGTATCGCTGCTCTTTATTACCGAATTGAGCTGGTGGTATGTGGCAGGTATGCTGATTGCCTACATTATTTTATTTTATGAGCATTATATCGTATCCCCGAGCGACCTCAGTAAACTGCAGACGGCGTTTTTCACAATGAACGGGGTGCTTAGTATTGTAGTCTTTTCCTTTACTCTGATTGACCTGGTGGTGCAGTTCTACAAATGACCGAGCTTAAGCCTAAAAATTTCGTGGTTGGCATTACCGGCGCGAGCGGAGGGATCTACGGCATCCGGCTGACAGAAACCCTGCTCTCGCTCGGTTACACGGTACATCTGGTGGTTAGCAATGCTGGCTGGCGCGTCTTCAAAGAAGAATTAGGCTTCACGGCCTCAGACCGGGAAGGGTTTCTGGACGGGCGGTTCAGCAGCTATCCCGGTTCTCTTCTGTATCACCCTATCGCAGATATTGGTGCTTCGATTGCCAGCGGCTCCTTCCGGACGGAAGGGATGATCATTATGCCTTGCTCGATGGGAACACTGTCTGCTGTAGCGCAGGGCAGTTCTGACAATCTGATGACGCGGGCTGCAGATGTCATGCTGAAGGAAGGGCGCCCCTTGGTGCTTGTTCCCCGGGAGACACCGCTGCACGCGATTCACCTGGAGAATATGCTGAAGCTGTCCCGGATGGGAGTCAAGCTTATCCCGGCGATGCCGGCGTTTTATTTTGGACCCGCAACAATCGATGATCTGATTAATTTCATGGTAGGCAAAGTGCTGGACAGCTTTAATATTGAACATACTTTATTTCGCAGATGGGGGGAATGAAGGATGACACATCCAGAGCACACCGTTATCGGTAAAATCAGTTACACCAACTCATGGCCGGTATTTCATAATTTCCATCCTTCTTCTCTCAGCTTCCCGGCAGAGATGGTGAGTGAAGTACCCGCCATTCTCAATCTAGGCATGGCCGACGGGAGCATACATGTAGGCGCATTATCCTCCTTCGCGTACGCAGCGGCCAGCGACCGGCTTCTGCTGCTTCCGGATTTGTCCGTCAGTGCTGACGGGCCGGTCAAATCGATCCTGCTCTTCTCAAGAATGCCGGTGCAGTCTATCGGCAGCGGCAGGATCGCCGTAACGAATACATCGGCCACTTCTGTCAATCTGCTGAAAATTCTGATGGACAAAGCTATAGGTGCCACCCCTGAATACATCAGTGTCCCTCCTGATCTGAACGAAATGATGGATCAGGCAGATGCCTGTCTGCTGATCGGGGATCATGCCATCCGGGCATCCTGGCAGGATCAGGGATATTACGTAACGGATCTGGGTGAGCTATGGAAGGAATGGACCGGACTCAGCATGACTTTTGCCGTCTGGGCAGTTAACCGCAGGGCTGCTTTGCGTAATCCGGAAGCGATTGCCGAGATAGCGGAAGCCTTTGCGGTCAGCAAAAGACGAGGCCTGCGTGAGCTGGCGCCAATTACACATGAAGCCTGCTGCACCATCGGAGGTACTGCATCCTATTGGAATGATTACTTCCGTAATTTATGTTACGACTTTGGGGAAAGGCAGCAGGAAGGTCTGAACCTCTATTTCCGCTATGCCTATGAAATGGGCCTGCTGCCGCAGGAAGTGAAGATGGAGCTTTGGAGCCACAATCTGCTGACACGGGTGAAAGAATGAAGCGAATGCAAATATTCGGCTTGCTGAACAAAGATATGGATCAGATTGAAAAGGAACTGTACCGCAGTGTCCAGGGTGATGATGACCTGCTGACAGAAACCTCGCTGCACCTGCTCAAGGCGGGAGGCAAGCGCCTTCGTCCGGTATTTGTCCTCATGGGCGGCAAATTCGGACAGTATGACCTCGACAAGCTGAAGCGTGTAGCGATTCCGCTGGAGCTGATACATAGCGCTTCACTTGTCCACGATGATGTCATCGACGATGCTGAACTCCGGCGTGGAGAGCCCACCGTCAAGGCGAAGTGGGGCGACAAGATCGCCATGTATACCGGCGACTATATCTATGCCAAGGCACTGGTCATGACTTCGGAGCTGAAGAATCCCCGGATTCATCAGATTCTCTCCAAAGCTATGGTGGAGATGTCGATCGGAGAGATGGAGCAGATTCGTGATTTCTTCAACAGCGGGCAGAGCGTGCGTCATTACCTGCGGAGAATCCGCCGCAAGACAGCACTGCTGATAGCCGTCAGCTGTCAGCTCGGCGCCCTGGCTGCAGAAGCAGAGCCGGAGACAGCAAGGCTGCTCTATAATTACGGATACAACGTGGGGATGGCGTTTCAGATCCGTGATGATCTGCTCGATCTTTCCGGAACGGAGAAGCAAATCGGCAAGCCGCCGGGCAGCGATATGCGCCAGGGCAACATTACATTGCCGGTGATTTACAGCCTGCAGGACTCAAGGCTGCGCGAAGGACTGATGGAAGAGCTGGAACTGATCCGCGGGGGGAATGGCGGGGTTGGCCGTGCAATCGACCTGATCCTTTCCGGGGACGGAATTGCCCGTGCGGAGGAGCTGGCTTCCCGCTACATCGCCAAGGCGCTTGAGGCGCTGGAGCAGCTCCCGGGCAACCGGACCAAACGTAATCTGCGCGACATCGCCTTTTTTGTCACAGGACGCGCTTATTAATCTGGCAGCTTCCGCAGATTAAGCGTTCACAGATGACGAGGTTTCTGATAATATCAGAAAATGAACAACCTGATTATGCAATCCCGTATAGACAAACCTAGCATTCATTAAGAATTGGGGAAATGGAGAGTGACTCTATGGAACAAACGTATCTGATGATCAAACCGGACGGTGTACAACGCGGATTGATCGGGCGTATTGTCGCCCGCCTGGAGGATAAGGGATTCAAGCTGGTTGCGGCGAAGCTGATTACCATTACGGAAGCACAAGCCAAGAAGCACTACGCAGAGCATGAAGGTAAAGATTTCTTCCCGGAACTGGTAGGCTTTATCACCTCCGGTCCTGTGTTTGCCATGGTATGGGAAGGCGATGATGTGGTGACGTTGTCGCGTCTGCTGATCGGCAAAACCAAAGTGGGCGAGGCATTGCCGGGAACGATCCGCGGTGACTATGCCAGCCACACCCCGCTTAATTTGATCCACGGATCAGACTCGCCGGAAAGCGCAGCACGTGAAATTGCCAATTTCTTTGCTCCGTCTGAACTGGCCCAGTATAACAAAGACATCTCAGTCTGGATGTAAGGTCCGGCGGAAGACAGGAGAATATTTATGGCAGAACGTGAAGAACCCGCATTAACCCCAGACCCGGATTACACCGGATTTATTCATAATGTCAAACAGAGCACCGGAATTGATCTCGCCCAGTACAAGGAAGCGCAGATGAAGCGGCGTCTTACGACGCTCCGCATGAAGAACGGTTACAATTCTTTTAGTGATTTTTATGCAGCAATGATGAAGGACAAGGCTTTATTCTATGAATTTCTCGACCGGATGACCATTAATGTCTCCGAATTCTGGCGTAATCCGAACCGCTGGGAAGTATTAAGGGATGTTATTCTGCCTGATCTTCAGCGTTCCGGCCGCAGACTGAAGCTGTGGAGTGCCGCCTGTTCTACCGGAGAAGAACCGTATACACTGGCGATGATCCTGTCAGACAAGAATATTCTGGCCCAGACTGGTATTCTGGCTACGGATATTGATGACGGGGCCTTGGCCAAAGCGAAGCAGGGGTTATATCTGGAGCGATCCTTGAAAGATGTCCCTAAAGATGTGGCTGACCGGTATTTTACTCCGGAGGGACCCGTGTTCAAGGTCAGTGAAGGACTGAAGAAGAGTATCGATTTCCGCAAGCAGAATCTGCTGCTCGATAAGTTTGATGAAGGCTTCGACCTGATCATCTGCCGGAATGTAATGATCTATTTCACAGAAGAAGCCAAGAATAAGCTGTATCACAAATTCTCGGCCAGCCTGCGTCCCGGCGGCTATCTGTTCGTGGGCAGCACGGAACAGATTTTCACGCCTGCGCAGTATGGCTTCGAATCTACAGAAACCTTCTTCTACCGCAAGAAGTAGGCAGCTGCTGCTTATCCGCAGGGCCTGTCACTACAGGTATACTTTAACTTCTTTTCAGTGATACTGAAGAGTAGAAACCGTATGCCAAGTGAAAGGTCGTTATATTAGATGGACAAAAGCAAGGTTATAGCCGCGTATCGACGCGGCTTCCTCACAGTCCGCGAATGCGGACAGGTTCTCGGGATTGAGGAGCTGCAGCTGCAGAGCCTGCTTGCAGCGGAGGAGGGCAGAACCGGCAGCCTGCCTCCCGCACCGGGTGACCGGCAGCTGGAGACAGGCTCTTAGGGCGGGGATGCACAGCAGCGCCGTTTCTGCTCGAAAGAGCAGAAGCGGCGCTGTTCTTGTTTAGGAATAGAGTGGCTCTTTAAGGTGATCACTTTCTTGTCAAAGCCGATGGCCTATACTATAATAAGCAAAGACATTTAACATTTTAGCGGTTTACAGTCTAAAAGTATGAAGGGGGAACGCAGCATGAGTTTACGCTATTTAACAGCGGGGGAAACGCACGGCCCCCAGCTTACAGCCATTATTGAGGGATTGCCCAGCAATTTGACACTTGATTTCGAAGAGCTTAATTTCCAGCTGCACCGGAGACAGAAGGGCTACGGCCGCGGACGCCGGATGCAGATTGAGAAGGATACCGCCGAGATTGTAGGCGGCGTGCGCCACGGTTCCACAACGGGTGCCCCTGTAGCCCTGGTGGTGGAGAACAAGGACTGGACGCACTGGAAGAACATTATGAACATCGAGCCGATTCCAGGCAGTGATGAGGAGAAGCGCCGGGTCAACCGTCCGCGTCCCGGACATGCCGACCTGAACGGCGGCTTGAAGTATAACCTTACGGATCTGCGCAATGTACTTGAGCGCTCCAGCGCCCGTGAAACGGCTGCCCGGGTTGCAGTAGGCGCAGTAGCCCGCCAGCTGCTGGCGGCATTCGGGGTGAAGATTGCCGGACAAGTGATCCGCATCGGTGAAATCGAAGCACCTGCCAACCAGCTCACGGTAGATGAGTTGATCGTGCAGACCGAAGAGTCCTCTGTGAGAGTCGTCGACAAAGAGACGGAACAGAAGATGGAGGCTTACATAGACAAGATCAAGGAAGAAGGCGACTCCATCGGCGGGATTGTGGAATGTATTGTCGAGGGTCTGCCGGTCGGCCTTGGCAGTCATGTGCAGTCTGACCGCAAGCTCGATGGAGCCATCGCCGGAGCTGTTATGTCGATTAATGCCTTCAAAGGCGTGGAGATCGGCATCGGCTTCGAGGCCGGTAAGCTGCGCGGTTCTCAGGTTCATGACGAGATTATGTATGAAGCCTCACAGGGATACTACCGGGCGAGCAACCGGCTGGGCGGATTTGAAGGCGGTATGACCAACGGGATGCCGGTGGTGGTCCGCGGAGTAATGAAGCCGATTCCGACCCTGTACAAGCCGCTGCAAAGTGTGGATATCGATACGAAAGAACCATTCACTGCCCAGGTGGAGCGTTCGGATGCCTGTGCGGTTCCGGCAGCCTGTGTTGTACTGGAGAATGTGGTGGCCTGGGAGATTGCCAAGGCTTTCCTGGATAAATTCGGCGGCGATTCAATGGAAGAGATCCAAGCCAACTATAATAATTACCTGGCGCAGCTGGAGAGCTATTAAGATGCGCAGCATTACGGTAGCTCTGGGTGAACGCTCTTATCCTATTTATATCGGCAGCGGACTGCTGCAGAATATTGGTGAACGCTGCATAGAAGCCGGTTTCCCGCAGCGCAGTCCGCTGCTGGTTGTCACGGACAGTGAAGTGGCTCCGCGTTATATGGATCAGGTAGAGGCATCCCTGCGCGGCAGCGGATATACGGTGGTCAGCCATGTGATTCAGGCTGGTGAAGCTTCCAAATCTCTGGCCGTCTATGAAGAGGTCATTACGACAGCCATTCAGGGCGGGCTGGACCGCAGCTCTGCAGTGCTGGCGCTTGGCGGGGGGGTTGTAGGGGATCTGGCCGGATTCGTCGCCGCCTCTTATATGCGGGGAATCGGATTCATGCAGATTCCCACCACGATTCTCGCCCACGACAGCAGTGTAGGCGGCAAGGTTGCGGTCAACCATCCGCTGGCCAAGAATATGCTTGGCGCCTTCTACCAGCCGTCCATGGTGCTGTACGATCTGGACACCCTTGCTACACTTCCTCCACGCCAGGTTGCTTCGGGACTGGCTGAGGTTGTGAAGCATGGTCTGATCCTTGACAAAGAGTTCGCCTACTGGTGCCGTGAGCATGCCGGAGAGCTGCTTGCCCTGGACCCGGAGGCTCTGGGTTACGCGCTGGAACGCGGCTGTGCGATCAAGGCTGACGTTGTTTGCAATGATGAGACGGAGCAGGGGCAGCGTGCGATTCTGAACCTGGGACATACCATTGGACATGCCATTGAAGCAGTAGGCGGCTACGGCGTATTTCTTCATGGTGAGGCTATTGCTATTGGAATGGCCGGATCAGCACTGCTGGCCGCGAAGCTGGGCCGGGACAGAGCGATCTATGAAGATACGGTATCTATGCTCACCGCGTTGTCTCTGCCGGTCAGACTTCCGGCGGACTACGGTGAGGATGAGCTGATGGAAGCCATGATGCATGACAAGAAGTTCAAGGAAGGCAGAATGACCTTTATCGTGCCGGACGACATCGGCGCTGTCAGTATTGTGGGCGATGTGCAGGCAAGTGATGTGCGCGGGGTTATCGCCCAGCTCAAGAAGGAGGAAAGCCCATGGTGAACCGGGGGATACGCGGTGCAACAACCGTAACGAAGAATGAGGAAACCGAAATTTTACGCGAGACTGTTGTGCTGCTGAGGGAAATTGTTGAGCGCAACGATGTTATCGCCGAGGATATCTGCAGTGTCTGGATCACAATGACCGCAGACCTGGACGCCACTTTTCCGGCGCGTGCCATCCGTGAGATTGAAGGCTGGGAAATGGTGCCGCTGATGTGTTCGGTGGAGATTCCGGTCAAAGGCAGCCTGCCGCAGTGCATCCGCCTGATGGTTCAGGTGAATACGGATAAATCACAGCGGGACATCCGCCATGTGTATCTGAATGAAGCCCAGCGGCTTCGTCCGGATCTCTCACAGGGCAAGTAATAAATTACATATGCGGGGTTGTCATGAACTGCCGTCATCATGTATAGTGTAGTTAGCCGAGTGAAGCAGAGTATAGTTTAGTTTAGATGAGTATAGTTGAGCAGAGTGCAGGACTTTTTTTGAAGAGCAGACCATTGATTATCAGCATTCTTTTTTTGGCATACCGTATAGAGTTTGTGCAGCAGCTGCCCATACGCTATAAGTGTATCCTCTGAGGGGATGATCTGTACTCGATTTGGTTTTTGCCGGTCCCAGGCGCTTATTCACATACTTGCTAACACAAACCTCTACTCCGGTAGAGGTTTTTCTGTATTTCGGACATTACCTATAGAATCCCAGGAGGTTAGCCAAGTGACGAATCCGAGCATTGAAGAAGTAGTGTCGCTGTCGCGGAAGTATAATCTGATCCCGGTAGTGAAAAGGCTGCTGGCCGATATGGAAACACCCATCCGCTTGTTCCAGCGTTTTGCGGAGCAGGATCGTGCATTCCTGCTGGAGAGTGTAGAGGGCGGCAGTCAATGGGCACGTTATTCCTTTATCGGCAGTGATCCGTTCCTGATGATTTCAGGCAAAAAAGGCCTGATTCACGTTGAAGTGGGCGGTGAAAAAAAACAGCTGCCCGGCAAACCTGTCGAGGAGCTTAAGGCGCTGCTGCGCTCCTACCGCAGTCCCAAGCTGGACGGGATGCCGCCGTTTACGGGCGGTGCTATCGGATTCTTCGGGTATGATCTGCTGCAGTATTACGAGAAGCTGTCCGCGCATGCCGTAGATGATCTGAATATGGATGATATCCGCTTCATGTTCTGTGACCGCATCATCGTCTTCGATCATGTGAAGCAGCAGATTCTGCTGGTAGGCAATCTGCACATCAAGGATGGCAATACCGATTCCGAGATTCGCGCAGGTTACGAGGAACTAAGCCGCCGCCTGGAGAATATGGCTGAAGAGCTGCAAAAGGAAGGACCGAAGGAGAACGTCAACCGCCGCAGCATCCCTCAGGACATTGAGCTGGGTGAGATTCACTCCAACCTGACCAAGGAACAATACATCAGCAACGTGGAGCAGGCCAAAGAGTACATCCGCGCCGGTGATATCTTCCAGGTGGTGCTGTCCCAGCGGCTGCATATAGAAACCGAGGTGTCTCCACTGCATGTGTACCGGATGCTGCGGACGCTGAACCCTTCACCTTATATGTATTATCTGAAAATGGACGAAGAGATCATTGTAGGCACTTCACCGGAAGCGCTGGTTAAGGTGGATAGCAGCGGAAGGGTTGAGACCCGCCCGATTGCCGGAACCCGGCCGCGCGGGGAGACCGAGGCGCAGGACCGCCAGCTCGCCGCTGAACTGCTGGAGGATGAGAAGGAACGCGCAGAGCATCTGATGCTAGTGGATCTGGGCCGTAATGACCTGGGCCGTGTGTCGAAGTTCGGCACGGTGAAATGCGACTCGTTCATGGAGATCGAGAAATACTCGCATGTGATGCATATCGTCTCGAACGTGTCCGGGACGCTGGCCGACGATAAAGATTTCTTCGATGCCTTCCTCTCCTGCCTCCCGGCAGGGACTGTATCGGGGGCACCGAAGCTGCGGGCGATGGAGATCATTGCCGAAATGGAAAAGGAAGCACGCGGTGCTTATGCCGGCGCCATCGGTTATCTCGGCTTCTCCGGGAATATGGATTCCTGCATAACCATTCGCACAATTATTTTCCGCAAAGGCCGGGCTTATGTGCAGGCTGGAGCGGGAATTGTCTGGGACTCGGTTCCGGAGAAGGAATATGAAGAGACTCTCAACAAGGCCAAGGGCATGCTGAAGGCGATCCGGATGGCCGAAGCCATGTTCCCCGCGGAGGTTAAGGAGAAGCAGGTTATCAATCAGGACTATATGTACGAATATACCCCGTGAGCCGGGGATAAGCAGAGATGAGCTAAGACGAGCAGAGAATGCTCCATACTATTTTTGGCGTATGCTTCCGGAGCCGGTTTGTAAGAAGCTGATTCAGGAAGTCCGCCTACAAAACTCTTAGGAGGGAATCAATATGGAAGCAAGCCAGTTAATACAATCAGGAATTGCCGGATTAATCGAAGGAAAGGATCTTACCCGCACCCAGGCACGGGAGGTAATGGGGATTATTATGGAGGGGGCGGCAACACATGCGCAGATCGGAGCACTGCTCACGGCGCTGCGTATCAAGGGTGAAACAGTAGAGGAAATCACCGGGTTCGCGGAAGCGATGCGCGGTTTCGGGACTCCGGTACTTACGGAACGTAGCCAGCTGCTCGATACCTGCGGCACCGGAGGCTCCGGTATCCATAAATTTAATATCTCCACCGCCTCGGCAATCATCTCCTCAGCCGCCTCTGTAAGAGTTGCGAAGCACGGCAACCGTTCGGCTTCCGGCAGAGCGGGCAGCGCCGATGTACTGGAGGCTCTCGGCGTCAATATTCATCTGAATGCGGAGCAGGCCCGGCAATGTCTGGACAGCATAGGGATCTGCTTCCTGTTCGCACAAATCTACCATCCGTCAATGAAGCATGCTGCTGCTCCCCGCCGTGAGCTGGGTGTGCGTACTGTATTCAATATGCTTGGCCCGCTGACGAATCCGGCAGGAGCTGACCGGCAGCTCATGGGCATCTATGACCGCAACAAAACGGAGACTGTGGCCAAAGTACTGGGCGAGCTGGGCTCCAAGCGGGCAATGATTGTCAGCAGTCTGGACGGTCTGGATGAAATCAGCATTTCGGCGCCGACCCAGGTCTCCGAGCTGAGAAATGGTGTGGTCACAACCTACGAGGTTACACCGCAGGAGCTCGGGCTGAGCCAGCATCCGCTGGAGGATGTGCTCGGAGGTGATGCGGCCGAGAATGCGGCAATTATCACTACAGTGCTGGAAGGACAAATCAATCCATACCGTGATATCGTATTAGCGAATGCAGGGGCATGCATCTATGTTGCCGGTCTTGCAGATACACTGCGGGAAGGCGTAGACCGGGCAAGAGAGGTAGTGGATTCAGGAGCAGCACTGCGCAAGCTGGAACAGTTAAAAGCCATGACGAAGGAGCTTGATTATGTATCTTGACCGGATTGTTGCCACCAAAGTGAAAGAGGTTGAGGCGTTAAATAAGACATTTTCATTGGAAGAGGCTGAACGGGCTATCGCTGCTCTGCCTGCAACGAGAGGGTTCCGCGCTGCGCTGACCGGACGGCGGAACCGGGACATGGGGCTGATCGCCGAGGTGAAGAAGGCTTCGCCTTCCAAAGGCCTGATCCGTGCCGATTTTGATCCGGTTGCGATTGCTAAAGGCTATGCAGCAGGAGGCGCGGACTGCCTGTCTGTGCTTACGGACCGGGAATATTTTCAGGGCAGCGGATCGTATCTGCAGCAGGTAAGGGAAGCGGTGGAGCTTCCTCTGCTGCGCAAAGACTTCATCATTGATGAGAAGCAGATCTACGAAGCGCGCCTGCTGGGAGCAGATGCTATTCTGCTCATTGCCGCTATTCTGACATCTGAACAGCTGAGCGCATTCACCGATACCGCTGCAGCGCTTGGCCTGGATATCCTGATTGAAGTGCATGACCGTGCTGAACTGGAAATGGTGCTGGCCACAGGCAAGGCTGTTCATCCCGGCGTGCTGCTTGGCATCAACAACCGGAATCTGAAGACCTTTGAGACCGCGCTTTCTGCCACAGCCGAGCTTGCGGCACTGCTTCCGGAGGGACTGCCGGTCATCAGTGAGAGCGGGATTACCGGTCCGGAGGACATCGCATTCTTAAGCAAGACCCGGGCTACCGGCGTGCTGGTAGGAGAATATCTGATGCGCCAGCCGGATGTAGAGCAGGCTGTCCATCAGCTGCTCGGACCGCTTCCCGCAGGGAAGGACCGTGCGCTGCATGGCTGATACACTCGTAAAAATCTGTGGACTTCAGGACGTTGAAGTGCTAAAATCTATGAAGAGTTTGCCTCTGGATTATATCGGATTGGTATTTGCCCCGAGCCGCCGCAGAGTGACTGCTGAAGCTGCTGCCGAGCTTGTTGCAGAGCTGAAGGAGTGGGAGACTGGGACAGCACCCCGCGTTGCGGGAGTCTTCGTCGATCCGCAGCTTACAGAGCTGACAGAGCTGCTCAGAACAGTACCGCTGGACGTCGTGCAGCTGCATGGGCAAGAGAGCCCGCTGTTCTGCAGCGGGGTCAAGCAGGCTTTTCCGCAGATTCAAGTATGGAAGGCACTTTCTGTAGCAGGCCATGCCCCTGAAGCAGGAATAGACATTCGTGCTCTCCTGGAGAGCTACGCCGGCACAATCGATGCGCTGCTCCTGGATACCTATGATCCGCAGGGCAGCGGAGGCTCCGGACGTACGTTTGACTGGGAACAGATTCCGCTCTACCAGCAAGCGGCTGCGGACTATGCGCTGCCTTTATTTATAGCCGGAGGACTGAATCCGGACAACGTGAATGAGCTGCTGGACGGCTACGCTCCATATGGCGTGGATGTATCCAGCGGAGTGGAAAGTAACGGCCTTAAGGATATCGCAAAAATGACAGCTTTCGTGGAAAGGGTGAAGCAATCATGATACAAGTACCGGACAAGAACGGACGTTTTGGTTCTTTTGGAGGCCGCTTCGTTCCTGAAACCTTGATGAATGCACTGATTGAGCTGGAGGAGGCCTACCGTAAATTCTCGGCAGACCCGGCTTTTCAGGAGGAAATAGATTACCTGCTTAAGCAGTATTCCGGACGCGAGACCCCGCTGTATTATGCGGAGCGGCTAAGCAAGCATCTGGGAGAAGCCAAGATCTATCTGAAGCGTGAGGACCTGAATCATACAGGTGCGCACAAGATCAACAACGCTATCGGACAAGGCATTCTGGCCAAAATGATGGGTAAAACCAAGGTGATTGCCGAAACAGGAGCCGGCCAGCACGGCGTGGCTACCGCTACAGTTGCAGCCTTGCTTGGTATGGAATGCAAGGTATTCATGGGCGAAGAGGATACCCGCCGCCAGGCACTGAACGTCTTCCGTATGAAGCTGCTTGGTGCAGAGGTGATTCCTGTAACCTCCGGGTCAAGAACCCTGAAGGACGCCGGTAATGAGGCACTGCGCTACTGGGTGAGCAACGTTGAGGATACCTTCTATATTCTTGGCTCTGCGGTAGGCCCGCATCCCTATCCGATGATGGTCCGTAATTTCCAGCGGATTATCGGGGATGAGACCCGCCGCCAGATTCTGGAGGCTGAAGGACGCTTGCCGGATCTGCTGGTTGCCGCGGTAGGCGGAGGCAGTAATGCCATCGGCATGTTCTATCCTTTTATGGAGGATGAGCAGGTTGGTATGATTGGTGTTGAAGCTGCCGGTAAGGGAATTGATACTCCGTTCCATGCAGCAACTATGAGTAAGGGGAGTCATGGCGTCTTCCAGGGATCGCTCAGCTACCTGCTGCAGGATGAGCACGGACAGGTGACCGAAGCCCATTCCATATCGGCCGGACTGGATTATCCAGGTGTCGGCCCCGAGCACTCCTATCTCAAGGATATTCACCGCGCACAGTATGTGCCGGTTACGGATGACGAGGCGCTGGATGCGCTGAAGCTGCTCTGTCAGACAGAAGGCATCATCCCTGCCCTCGAATCTGCCCATGCGATTGCCCATGTGGTGAAGCTCGGCAAGACACTGACCAAGGATGATATTGTAGTCATCTGCCTGTCCGGACGCGGCGACAAAGACGTGGAATCGATCATGGCGTATACGGAAGGGGCGGGGAAATAATGACTACCGAAACTACAAACCGGATGGATCTGACCTTCAAAAAGCTGCGGGCAGAGGGCCGGGCAGCCCTGATTCCTTTTCTTACCGTAGGCGATCCTGATCTTGAGACTACGCTGGATATTATCGCTGAGCTGGAGGCGGCCGGTGCGGACATTCTGGAGCTCGGAGTTCCCTATTCCGACCCGTTAGCCGACGGTCCGGTCATTCAGCGGGCTTCCTCCAGAGCCCTGCGCAGCAACATTCATCTCCGCACCTGCATGGAGACAGCCCTTAAGGCACGTCAGGCCGGCAGCCAGCTGCCCTTCATCCTGTTCACCTACTATAATCCGGTGATGCAGATGGGACTGGATACCTTCTTCGCCGAGCTGGATGCCCATGAAATCAGCGGGCTGATTATTCCCGATCTGCCTGTTGAAGAGTCGGAGGACATGCGTGAGCGCAGCCGTGCAGCCGGAGTGAATCTGATTCCGCTGGTAGCCCCGACTTCCAGTGAGCGGATTGCACGGATTGTTTCCGGCGCCAGCGGGTTCGTCTACTGCGTATCTTCGCTTGGTGTAACCGGAGAACGTTCTACCTTTCATACCGGGGTGGATGACTTCATTCAGTCCGTCCGCCGCTCTACAGACCTGCCGATCGCTGTAGGATTCGGGATTTCCACTGGAGAACAGGTGTCCCGGTTTGCGAAGATTTGCGATGGTGTAGTCGTCGGCAGTGCCATTGTCCGCAAGGTGGAGGATGTTATTCCTCTGCTGGCCCAGCCGGAGACAAGAAGTGCCGGACTGTTGCAAATTCGTGAATTTGTGGCACAATTAAGACCATAACGGTCTGCATACTGACCTGATACTAGCCAATTACTTCTAGAGAGCGAGGATGGGCCATGAACCCGAAACCTAATATCGTCGACCTCCCTGTCTACAAGCCGGGGAAACCGATCGAAGAAGTCAAGAAGGAACTGGGCTTAAGCGATGTTATTAAGCTGGCATCCAACGAGAACCCTTACGGGGCAGCACCAAGCGCAAAAGCCGCTATTGTAGCGGAACTGGATAATCTGTATTTATACCCGGACGGTTCCGCTGCCGAGCTGACTGCAGCATTGGCCGAGCATCTGGGAGTAGCAAGTGACAACATTATTTTCGGCTGCGGGTCTGACGAGATTATTGCTCTGATCGCGCGTGCATTTTTCCTGCCCGGTGACGAGACCATAATGGCGGACCAGACCTTCTCCGTCTATAAGAGCAACGCTGATATAGAAGGTGCTGTATCTATTGAAGTGCCCTTGAAGAATGGTACCCATGATCTGGATGCCATGCTGGCGAAGATTACGGACCGTACCAAGGCAATCTGGATCTGCAATCCGAACAATCCGACCGGAACCATTGTGCCGGAGGATGCCCTGATTACTTTCCTGGATGCAGTTCCGGCTGGAGTTATGGTTATACTGGATGAGGCATATTTCGAATACGTGACCGATCTGAGTTACTCTGACGGGATTAAACTTCTGGATACTTATCCCAATCTCGTTGTACTCCGCACGTTCTCCAAGATCTACGGTCTTGCAGCACTCCGCATCGGTTACGGCGTGGCCAGCCCGCAGATTATCTCCTTGATCAATAAAGTGCGGGAACCGTTCAATACCACCCGCTTAGCCCAGGTAGGGGCGCTGGCTGCATTGGCTGATCAGCAATATGTCCAGCAGTGCCGGTCGCTTAACAGTGCGGGTATTGTCCAGCTGCAGGCTGAATTCCAGCGCCTAGGCCTTGAGTCCTTCCCGGCACACGGCAATTTCATCATGGTGGATGTGCGCAAGCCGGCCTTTGAGGTCTTCGATGCCCTGCTGCGGCAAGGTATTATCGTGAGAGCAGGCCACCACCGCTACCCTACCTACATCCGGGTTACTGTCGGCTCTGCCGAGCAGAATACGGCCTTCATCGCTGCTTTGGAGAAGGCGCTTGAAGAACAGGGAGTACGCGCATAACCTATATCAGAAGAAGTAGGATTGACGATATCACAGAAGGCAGGTAGTTCTAAGAACATGACGACAAAAATAGCAATTTTCGGTGTCGGTCTGATCGGCGGCTCACTGGCCCTTTGCTTCAAAGGCAAGGAGGGCCTGACCGTAGTAGGGCATGCCCACCGTCCTGAATCAGCAATCAAATATGTCAGCAGAGGTGTAGTCGACGAGGCTACCCTATCGCTTGAAGAAGCGGCGCTTGGCGCCGATTATATTTTTCTGTGTGTGCCTGTTGGCATGATAGAGGATTATCTTCAGCAGCTAAGCCGCCTGCCGCTGAAGCCGGGCTGTATTATCACCGACGTCGGCAGCACCAAGGCCAGCATAGCCGCCTGCGCAGTTTCCCTTGACCTTCCCGGTGTGCATTTCATCGGCGGCCATCCCATGGCCGGCTCGGAACGCTCGGGTGTAGAGGCAGCCTCCTCCTTGCTGTTCGAGAATGCCTATTACGTGCTGACGCCTCCGCCCGGAGTTCCGGAGGAAGCTTATCATGCACTGGAATCCTTGCTTCTACATACCAGAGCGCATATTGTCCGGCTTGACCCGGAGCGCCATGATGAGATTGTCGGAGCGATCAGCCACCTGCCGCATATTATTGCGGTGGCGCTGGTCAATCAGATTCATGCTTACCATGATTCAGACTCTTTGTACAGCACACTTGCGGCAGGCGGCTTCCGGGATATTACGCGGATTGCCTCAAGTGATCCGATCATCTGGCGCGATATCCTGCTGAATAACCGCTCGGTTATGCTGCGTCTGCTCAAAGACTGGAATGACGAGGTTTCTTCATTCATTCATTTGCTGGAGCAGGGCGATGGTGCGGGGATCGAGTCGGCCTTCCATGAGGCGAATGAATTCCGCAGCCAGCTGCCTGAACGCCGCAAAGGAATGATTGTCCCGTTGTTCGACCTTCATATTGATGTTCCCGATCATCCCGGGATTATCGGACGCATCACCACAGAGCTTGGCGACCAGGGCATCAACCTTAGCAACGTGCAGATTATTGAGAGCCGGGAGGATGTACCCGGGATCATGCGCCTGTCGTTCCGCCAGGAGCATGATATGGAGCGGGCTAAGGTTGTATTGCAGCAGAATGATTATACGGTATATGTATAGCGAAGAGCCGGGGCATGATGCCCCGGCTTTTTCTTAGTACGCCCAGCATGGGCGTCATCTTTAGGGTGAAAGTCCCGAACGGGGGCTGGCGAGCGCCTACCGTTAGCCAAGGGCAAGGGTGTCCACCGTGAGGTGGAATCTGAAGGAAGCCGGAGGCAAAAGCACGGGCCAAGGTACACGAACTGGATTTGAGGCTGTGTCAGTCGGATGAGTCACCTAAACATGACGAAATCCAAAGCCGCCAAGGGCTGGCGCGGTATACTCCAGTGGTCGCGGGCAGACAGATGACGTTCTTATCTGGGGAGACCTGTCAGATAAGCAAGAAAAAAAACTTGTAACCGTAGCTGAGAGGCTGCGCTGAACTGGCAGGAGTCAGCAGAAGCCATAGTACGTAAGCTGTTGCAACAATTTACGGAAGGGCTGAACCGAAAGGAGAGAGGAAAGCGATGCGTTCGCATGAAGAGCAACGACAGCAGAATATCTCGCAAGGGAGCTTGCGGCAAAGAGAAGCGGTGAAGCCGTCAGGGTATGCCGGAGCGCCGAGTTCTTCGTCGGCACAAGTCGTCCCTTCCTCTCGCGAAGACCAGAACAACTTGCTGGAGCAAATGCTCAAAGGAGATAACCTTCGACTCGCTTACAAACGAGTGGTGCAAAATGGAGGAGCGCCCGGTGTGGACGGTGTAACGGTAGCGAATCTACAAGTTTACCTGAATACGCACTGGACATCGGTGAAAACTGAACTTCTGACGGGAACTTACAGACCTGCGCCAGTCAAACGGGTGGAAATCCCCAAACCTGGAGGCGGTGTACGGCAGCTAGGCATCCCGACTGTGATGGACCGTTTCCTCCAGCAAGCACTTTTACAAGTCATGAACCCGATCTTTGACGCACAATTCTCGTGGTACAGCTACGGCTTTCGGCCGGGGAAGAGCGCGCATGACGCCGTTAAACAAGCCCAAAGATATATCCAAGGCGGCCTCAGATGGGTCGTGGATTTGGATCTGGAGAAATTCTTTGACAAGGTAAACCACGACATGCTAATGGCAAGAGTGGCGCGGAAAGTGGAGGACAAAAGAGTGCTGACGCTAATCCGTGCTTACTTAAACGCCGGAGTTATGGTGGATGGAAAATGGGAGCGTAGCCGGGAGGGAACGCCACAAGGCGGTCCGCTTAGTCCGCTTCTAGCAAACATTCTATTGGATGATCTGGACAAGGAACTGACCGGGCGAGGTTTGCGATTCGTACGCTACGCGGACGACTGTAATATCTTTGTGGCGAGTAAACGAGCAGGCGAGCGTGTCATGGAATCGGTAAGTCGGTTTGTAGAAGGAAAGCTAAAACTGAAAGTAAACGGGGAGAAAAGTGCGGTAGCGAGACCTTGGCACCGAAAGTTCTTAGGATTCAGTTTCCTGAGCCAGAAACAGGCAACGATTCGGATTGCTCCGAAGAGTCTCGCAGCTTTTAAAGGGAGAATTCGAGAGCTAACGAAACGTACCTGGTCCATTTCCATGGAAGAAAGGATTTACCGACTGAACCGCTATCTGATGGGTTGGCTCGGTTATTTCCGTCTAGCCTCGGCGAAGACACACTTCCAAACACTGGACCAGTGGATTCGGAGGAGACTTCGAATGTGTCTGTGGAAACAGTGGAAACGAGTACGTACACGAATCCGCGAGCTTCGAGCACTCGGGGTTCCAAAGTGGGCTTGTTTTAAGATGGCCAACTCGCGGCGAGGCGCGTGGGAAATGTCCCGGAACACGAATAACGCCCTTTCGACTTCCTATTGGGAAGCAAAAGGGCTGAAGAGTTTACTTTCACGCTATCTGGAACTTTGTTAACCTTTTGGAACCGCCGTATGCGGACCCGCATGTACGGTGGTGTGAGAGGACGGGGGCTTGCCGCCCCCTCCTACTCGATATCTAAGAATTTATTTGCTCTGCATGATTACTAGTCCTTCTATTTTTCGCTGAAACGCACTGTGCAGCCATCAGCCTGTAAAATACCCAATTGTTCGTAAAAATGGACAAAAAAAAGACCGCTTACATAATAAGCGGTTACAGTTCACAATGAATTGGAACCGTGCAGTGTTTGGATAGGAGTGGAGAGAAACCATACTGTACTTTTATTATATGTATACGGTTACATTCTGTCAACCCCTTTATCAAACTTAAATAATACCGCTTTCAATATTCGACTTCCCGCTGAATCTAAAAGTCTATTAATGTCATCCTGTTAGAATGTATGCTATACTGGGTTAAGTATGTTTATAGATTTCTTCCAAGTATAGGGAGCCATATGCCTATCTGAACAGTAATAGAAATTTGTAAAGATGCGAATTTCTTTCTGTATTTACATACAGTATGCCTTAATTAACGGCTGGTTGAATATACATAGGAAGTATTTCATTTAATCGTGCAAATTTGTAGCAATGCCGCAACTTTTTCTTACCTGACCGGTATAAATAGATACGGACCGGACGGGATTACACGTGCAAGGGCGAGGAGGGCCGAACTCACCATGACGGATTCCCAGTTGATCCAGCTTATTAAGCAAGGAGATACAGAATTATACTCGGAATTGATGCGACGTTATCAACGCAAGATACTGGCGTTCGTGTATCACATGCTTAAGAATTCCCATATGGAGCTGATTGCCGAAGACCTCTGTTCTGAGACCTTCTACAAGGCTTTCCGGAGTCTTCATTCGTTCCGTGAAGTGGATGCTTCTTTTTCTACATGGCTGTACACTATCGCCCGTAATACGGTGCTTAGTGAGCTGCGCAAGAACCGTGCCGGAAATGTATCGCTTGAAGAGAGCGGTTATACTCCTGTGGCACCGCTTGACGTTGCCCCGGAACAGGCGGCATTACGTAAGGAACGGATGAATCTGGTCCGTGAAGCAATTAACAATCTCCCGGAGAAGCAGCGTTCTGCGCTCATTCTGCGTGAATATGATCAGATGGATTATCAGGAAATTGCAGTGATTCTGGATCAGAGTGTCAGCTCCGTGAAATCACTATTGTTCCGCGCCAGGAGCAGTGTGAAGCTTCAGCTCGAATCCTATTTCTATGAGCCTGAATTTGATGAGCAGGCTGAGAGGGTGTAAGGCCAATGAATTGCAGGGAAGCGCAGGATTCCATTCCGCTCTTGTGGGACGCTCCCCCCACGGATCCCAGACGGATTAGGCTGGAGAAACATATCGCGACTTGTTCCTATTGCAGTGCCGAATGGGCGTTGTGGCAGGAGACAAGTGAGCTTATGCAGGACTCAAGATTTGAAGTCAGTGATGAACGCGCAGAAGCGATTAACCTCAAGGTTATGGAGCGGATCTATCTGGAAAGCCCCTGGCTTATGCCCGGAGACGGTAAATCTGCGGGCAGCTCCGCTGTTTTCCGCCGCCGTCTGAGCCTATGGATCGCCTGTTTTCTGGCTGTGTTCATCTCCAGCTTTTTATATTTCACCATGTTCAAAACACCCTCGAATACTACTGCGGCCCAGAGCGGGATTGTAGAAACAGGTGTGGCAGGACTGACACTGGATTGGTCATCTTCTTATCCGGTCGAGTCAGAGGGCGGTATTATTGAACCGCTTGTAGCCAATATGGGCCCTTCCCACCCGCAATACTGGATGGTGTTGTCGACGCTTGGCGTCGGGTTGTCTATATTCCTGTTGGTACGCCTGAACCGTTACCGCAGACAATGAAAGCCCCTTTACTTAAATAGTGAAGAGGGCTTTTTCGTATCCGGATATTAGCTTTAAGTGAGGAATAGACCTGTAATTTTGTTAAAAAAGAAGACATTTGTTTTCATTCGTGTTACATTATTAAGCAAACATAAATGGAAGGGAAAGGTGATAGGCAATGCTGATCGGCTTAATACGCCATGGGCTGACGGATTGGAACGCGGAAGGTAAGATTCAGGGACAAAGTGACATTCCGCTTAACGACGAAGGCCGCAGGCAGGCTGAGATGCTGGGTGACCGGCTTCTGCAGGAGCCCTACCACTGGGACTATTGCATTACGAGCAGTCTTTCCCGCGCAGCTGAGACAGGAAGGATCGTTGCCGCTAAGCTTGGAATTCCTTTACTGGAACCGGATCATCGAATCCGCGAGCGCGCTTATGGCCAGGTAGAAGGCATGACGGCTGCAGCCCGCGAAGCTAAATGGGGCAAGGATTGGAATCAGTTAACACTGGGGCAGGAGAGCGATGCGGCGCTTCAGGTCCGCGGGCTTGCTTTTCTTGAGGATCTCTCAGCCCGTTATCCGGATCAGAATGTACTGGTCATCTCCCATGGAGGGTTTCTTGCACAGCTGTATACCGCGCTATACAAAGACAAGTATTCAGAACGGCTCGGCAACCTCTCCCTGACGATTTTGGAGAAAAATGAGCAGGAATGGAATCCGTTATTGTACAACTGTACCCGTCATATCTTGCAGAATCAGCGTTAACCCGACCCTTCGGGTTATTTTTTTTGCGTAATAAGGAATAAAAAGGGCTGTATTTCCCATAATGGTAGTAAAACGGTGAGGCGATAAAAGATGAATCTGGCGGATATGCTCACTTACGCAGACATTGGTCAGCTTACCGCCATTGCGGGACGCTATGAATGTGAGTGCAAACGGAATTCCAAACATGATTTGATTCAGAGTATTCTCATTACCTTGGGCAGCCGTGAGTTTATGGAGTCTCATATCCGGGGGTGTACCCCGGAGGAACTGCGGTTCCTGAACACTTTGCTTTTTGATGAGCGCAGCCATTTCAGTCTGGAAGATCTTCTTGCCGCCGCAAGGCAGGCATGTTTTGACACACCCTCCGGTAAAAGCGGCAGCTACCGCGATATGGTCAGCAGGTTCAAAAACGGCGGCTGGCTCTTTACCGGTGCATCGCAGCAGAGCAGGTATCTGTTTCAGGTCCCGCTGGATCTGAAGAACCGCTTCCGCGACAGGATGGGGGAGCACCTGAAGGAAGGGATTACTCCCAGTCCTGAACCGGCAATGTACCGGGGCGAGGGCGATCTGCTGGCGGGTGATCTGCTGCTCTTCCTGCGCTATGTGAAGGAGAACGAGCCTGAACTTGGCCAGGAGGGGGCGCTGTATAAACGCAATCAGCAGGGAGTGATGAATGCCTTGCAAATTGCTGAGCCCCTGCTGGGCAAAGGCGGGTGGAGATTCGGCTACGGCAGGGCCTGTGAGCATTATCCGCCGAGATTTGCCCTGCTGTATGATTATGCCCGCCACCGCCGCTGGATCTCGGAGGAGGGCTACCGACTGAAGCTCACAGCCATAGGGGAACAATTCCTGGAGGAAGGGAAATCGGAAAAGCTGATGCAGTTATTCTCCTTTTGGTTAAGACTGTATAAAGGCGCAATTCCAAACCTGCCGTCGCTAGTCTATTGGATCAGTCTTAGTGCAGGCAGATGGGTTACAGTGGCTTCGCTATCCGAAGGGCTGGGCTGGCTGATTAAGCCGTTCTATTATGATGACGCCGGCGCCATACTCGAACAGCGTATTCTGCGGATGATGCTGCATCTGGGCATGATCAGACTCGGAGAAGGTGCCGAAGGACCGGTGGTCATGATGACGCCCTGGGGAATTGAAGCGGCCGTACCGAAGCTGCTGCTCAAGTAAGGGGGAGAGAGATGCGGATTGCTTATGGGAGTTACATACCGCAGCTTGATGAATCAGTCTATGTGGCGGAAGGCGCTAAGCTCGTTGGCGATGTAAGGATGGGGAAACAATCCAGTATCTGGTTCAATGCCGTGCTTAGAGGAGATTTGGCTCCGGTGATAATCGGAGAGCGCTGCAATATCCAAGATGGTACGGTGGGTCATGTGGCTGAGGGTGTACCGCTAATTCTGGGTGACGATATATCGGTTGGCCATTCCGCGATTATCCACGGCTGCCGGATAGGCAAAGGCACATTAATCGGAATGGGAGCAATTGTATTGAACGGAGCAGAGATTGGTGAATATGCTTTAATAGGAGCCGGCTCCATTGTAACCGAAAACAAAATCATTCCGCCGTACACGCTCTCCTTAGGCACCCCGGCCAAAGTGATCCGTGAGTTGACCGAACAGGATCTGCTGAGGATGGCACGCACCAGTGAAAGCTATGTGAAGAAGGCATTGGAATACGGAAACTCTTAAACAGCGGAGGTGTATCGAATGGACAAAATGAAGGCTACTTATGAAGTGATGCTGGGGCTTGCTGCAGAAATGGTTTGGGATGAAGCGTTAAGAAAGCGTCGTACCGACATCTTGTACCGGAAGATTGACACGGCGCTGGCTGCCGGAGATGAGGCGGCTTTCCGGAATCTGACTGAAGAACTGAAAAGTTTGGCATAGGGAAATGCGCCTGGCGCATTTCTTTTTTTACAATTATGATGTTCTAAATGCTGCATGAGCGGCAAGAAGGGGGCCAACCGATGAAATTCAGTGATTTTGACCGCGAGACTTGGGAAGCGGATGGACATTTCTACGATACCTGTGTAATCCCGTATACAGGACTTCAAGGGACGGAGACACCTCCCGAGACCGTTGCAGCGCTGGAGCGTCAGCGTGATTTTCTCGAGTTAGTCGAGAAGCCTTTTCAAGGGCGTGTGGTGACTTATCCGGCGGTACAATATGCAGGAGCAGAAAGTATAGCTTTACTTAATGCCCTTTGCCAAAAAGTCAAATCCATTGGTTTCCAGTATGTCATCGTGTCATCCGCGAATGAAGTGCTTTTAACAGAAGAGGTTTATGAAAGCGATTTACTCCTTTGCCAGCCTGAAATGAAGAGGAATTCCGATACTCCGGTGAGCTCCCGTATACGGGATGAAATCCAGAGATTATGGTTAAATGGAAAATGAGTTAAATGTGACGAAAAATCAACAATTATTCTGAAATCAGCCACAAATGCCTGTCACAATTTAGACAATATTCTTGACGGGTTTTGGAGCCTAAGCTATGATTAGGGTGAACTTATATGTCATGTGATTTTTTTCATTGAAAACGAATTAATTACCAGAATTGTCTTTGAACGGACTCTGCAGGTGCCTTCTCAAATTTTGAAAAGGGGGTTACACACAGTATGAGCAGCCTTAATGAAGAACAGGAACCGCTTCCGCAAGAACAGCCCCAACGGAAGGATATATCGCGTAGACAGTTTTTGGCCTATACACTAGGCGGTGCCACCGCTTTTATGGGAGCCGGAGCCATTCTGCCGATGATTCGTTTTGCCGTAGACCCGATATTACATAAAAAAGGCGAAGGAGACTTTATCAAGGTAGCGGAAACGTCCAAGATTACCGATGTGCCCCAGGAGTTCACCTTTGAACTGCCGCAGCAGGACGGATGGTATGCCAGTACAGCAATGCTGACGGCGTGGATCCGTAAAGATGAGAGCGGAGAAATTTATGCGCTTTCACCGGTCTGCAAGCACCTTGGCTGTACGGTAGGCTGGAACAATGATAAGGCTTTTCCGGATGAATACCACTGTCCTTGCCACGGAGCGCGTTATACGAAACTGGGCAAGAATCTGGCGGTAGCCCCGAAGCCGCTTGACCAGTACACCACCAAGATTGACGGCGGCTGGGTGTATCTGGGCGACATCGTTCCAAATACTGAAGCTAAGAAGGAGGCGTGAATCCAATGTTTAAAAATGTCTATAACTGGATTGACGAACGTCTGGATATTACGCCGATCTGGAGAGATGTTGCCGACCACGAGGTTCCCGAGCATGTCAATCCGGCCCATCACTTCTCAGCCTTTGTCTATTGCTTCGGCGGACTTACCTTTTTCATAACCGTCATTCAGATTCTGTCAGGCATGTTCCTGACGATGTATTATGTACCCGATATCATAAATGCCTATGCCAGCGTGGAGTACCTTCAGACCAAAGTTGCCTTCGGCCAGATTGTCCGCGGGATGCATCACTGGGGAGCGAGTCTGGTCATTGTCATGATGTTCCTTCATACGATGCGTGTGTTCTTCACCGGCTCCTATAAAGCTCCGCGCGAGATGAACTGGGTCGTCGGGATGCTGATCTTCTTCGTTATGCTGGGGCTGGGATTAACCGGCTACCTGCTCCCTTGGGATAACAAGGCGTACTTCGCAACCAAGGTTACCCTGGAGATCGCGAACTCTGTTCCGGTTATGGGGCCGGTGCTGAAGGAACTGATGCAGGGCGGTACGATTGTTGGCGCCGAGACGCTGACCCGCTTCTTCGCCCTCCATGTATTCTTCCTCCCGGCGGTCCTGCTTATACTGCTTGTCGGACACTTCATTATGATCCGCAGACAAGGAATTTCCGGCCCATTGTAATTGAGGCTCACCAAAACTTAAGAGTATGCTTCCGAAGCGGGTTTTGTAAGAAGCGGTTCGAGAAGCAAAGACTCACAAAACTTTTAGGAGGAACGGTCATGGCGCATAAAGACGACTCCAAAGAGAAGGTGGTATTCGTAGGGGATTCCCGGGTCCGCAGGGGCAACGGGTTCATTACTCCGCCTGACTATTCAGCCTATCCGGGCAAGTCTGAAGCTTTTATACCTAACTTTCTGCTTAAGGAATGGATGGTTGGCGTAGTGGTGCTGGTGGGTATTCTGGTTCTGACGATATCGGAGCCGGCTCCGCTCGGATTTCCCGCGAATGCCACAGCGACGGTAATTCCTATCCCGGACTGGTACTTTCTGTTTCTCTATCAGTATCTCAAGCTGCCCTATGCATCGGGAGATTATATCGTGCTGGGAACGCTTGGCGTGACCGGTGTGGCGTTTGGATCTCTGCTTCTGGCCCCTTTTCTGGATACGGGCCGTGAGCGCCGGTTCTACCGCAGACCGATTGCTTCCTCACTTATGTTCCTGTCCCTGGCGGCCATTGTGTACCTGACCAATACCGCCTGGACGGAATACAAGCACGAAATGGCGGAGACGGGACAGATTCCGGAGGATGTGCAGCGTGAGGAGAAAGCGGCCGAGAACAGGGCAGCTGGCTTGCCTACCACAACTGTCGTCCAAACGAAGGACATTGCCATTGTGGACAAGGATGATCCGGCGATGGCACTCTATAAGCAAGCCAGCTGTGTATCCTGCCATGCGGTAGATATGAAGGGCACCGGAGGGCCGCCTTCCCTGCGCGGGGTCGGGGATAAGCATGATAAGGCAGCGATTCTTACTATTATTAAAGAAGGCAAAGGACAAATGCCTCCGATGTACGAGACCGCTATGGGAGCGGGGCTGTCCGAACAGGATATTGATGATCTGGCCGGCTGGCTTGCCAAACAAAAAAGCGAACAGTAAAATAAAATTAACGCAAACCTGATCGTGCATGCGGTCAGGTTTTTGCTTGAATATAAGAAAGTATATGTTTTACGGTATACTTTATCCTTATATTCCTCGCTGATACGGAGTCCGTCCTATAAAGGACAGCAGGGCCGTATCTACTTGTTTTAGCATTGAAGCTGCTACAGTCGGGAGGAAGTTGTCTATATGCCGGTTCATTGGTTTGACAGATTATTCAGGGACAGAAGGATCATCTGGCTGTTGTTCATCGTGAATCTTCTGGGTACGGTTTACGGATACATGTGGTATGGCAATCAGCTTGCGTTCACGGCTGAGAATTATCCTGTCTGGCTCTTGCCCTTTGTTCCGGACAGTCCTACGGCCAGCCTGTTCTTTACAATTGCATTATTGCTGCTGCTCTACCCGCCGAAGGGGCTTACGGGAACCTTGGTTCGTCAGCTGATCGAGGCGCTGGCCGTAGTCACATCGGTGAAATACGGCATCTGGGCAGTCAGCATGATTGTGGCCGGCGGTTATCAGGGCGATACGGTCAACTGGAAAGACTGGATGCTGATGATTTCTCATACCGGAATGGCGGTTGAAGCACTGATCTATGCCCGCTACTTCTCCTTCCGCAGAATGCTGCCCGTTGCGCTGTTATGGACTTTCGCGAATGATATGGTGGATTATTCTGAAGGCGTATTTCCGTGGCTGCCATCAGTGCTGGATGATGATGTCAGTGCCGTACAGTATTTCACCATAGGCCTTACCTTGTTCAGCACAGCTGCCGCGTGGTTATTCGGCGGCAGGACAAGGCGTCCTGCACTTCCGGGCAAACCTGCTGAGAGGCACTGACAGGCTGTTCTAACTCTTGTCCTTCCGCCATACATTAAGGTGGGAGGGATGTCTCATGCCGCGCAGGAGAAGGTTCATACTGTCAGGGATTGTGTTGTGCTGGCTGCTGGCTGGCATGAATGGAGGTAGGGTTCTGGCCGGAGCGGAAGCGGCGGCGGCTGGTGCCAATTCTGGAACTGAAGCATACATAGAGGCAACAGGATTCACAGTCAGTGATCCCGCTGCCCTCACCGGCAGAAGCGGGGCGCAGCGGCTGGAGCAGGCAGCCGAAGCCCTATATGCTTATGTGCTTGAAGGCGATGTGGTCAAGGCTAGGCAGGAGAGTGAGGAAATCTCGCAGATTTTTATCTCTTCTTCCTTCGAAGGGTTGACATCGGTAGAGGGAATCCATGCGCTCTCTACAGTGATTATGGACATGAAGTCTGCAGTGGCTGCTGTAGAGGCTTCTCCCCAGCGGTGGGAAGCTGCTGCAGCCAGGCTCCGGCTCGCCGCGAACAGTCTGAATCACCCCCGACAGCCCATGTGGCTACAGTATTACAAGCTGGTCCGCGAGGATCTGAATAATATGGAGCAAGGCGCTGCCGCTAATGATCTGAAGAGCTGGAAGGCTGCTCTGGCCAGACTGCAGAGCCGGTACGATAATATCCGGCCTGCGGTGATCATCTCCCGGCCGCCCGAGGCTGTCAATACGTTTGATTCCTGGATCTCGTATGCCCAGGGGATCGCCACCTCAGCGCAGCCGGTGGAACGGGCCCGGCTGCTGGAGATTGTGTCTTACGGGCAGGATGCAGCCCGGGTCATGTTCGGCAAAGAGCGCGATGAGCCGGCCTTGTCGCTGCCGCTCGCCCCGCAGCAGTACGGGGCCTGGGGGCTGCTGGCAGGCGCGTTCATCCTTACCGTGCTGGCCTACGCCGCTTACCGCAAGTACCGGGGCCAGAACGGCGATTGGAAGGCTGTATAGCCGGGAGGGTGGCATTCGCTGAAGCTGGTGTTCTTTCCCTCAGGTGTATGAATCCTCAATACTCACAAAAGCTCCCTTCCCGCTGAGGCGGATGAAGGGAGCTTTTTGAGTACATTTGAAACTGCAACTAACGAAGTAAGTACAATGTTGCTGACGGAACCTGAATTCCTCAGGTTTGCACAGTGTAAACAAAAATGTTGTACATATTACAACTTGAATATCAATATACCAGTGTATTCGGGAAGATTGTTGTATGGAATACAAGAATTCCACTGCTAATCCGCCTGGAGAAGGCGGATTGTTGCCTTTTATACAACAATTTCGGATTATGGCCAAGATTATAAGGGGAATGTTGTACTATGTACAGGATTTCATGTTAACAGCTTCCCCTCAGCTAATCAGGTCTCCCGGAAGCCCTCACCGTGCACATCATGAACATCGCTGATAATGACGAAGGCCTTAGGGTCAACAGACTTGACCAGCAGGCTGAGCCGGCGGATTTCCTGTCTGGAAACAACGCAGTACACCATATGTTTGGCCTGTTTGGAATAGGCTCCGATCGCCGGGATCAATGTGACGCCGCGTTCCATCTCTGCGGTAATCAGCTCGGCAATCTGCGGAGCATCATCACTGATGATGGTGAACGCTTTGGCGGCGTAAGCCCCCTCTTGAATGAAATCAATGACACGTGAAGCAATGAAGACGGCGACCAGGGTGTACAATATTTTTTCACGGGGGATATAGAGCAGGGAAGCGCCAATAATGATCACATCAACTGCCAGGATAATCTGTCCCATACTCCAGCCGAACTTGCGTCCGAGAATCCGCGCTACAATATCTACCCCGCCTGTGGTGCCGCCGAAACGGAAGACGATCCCCAGTCCCAGCCCCAGTGTTACCCCGGCATATAATGAAGCAAGAATAAAATCATGCTCCGTACTGAACGTTACAATCCAGCCTGCATTAATCATTCGTTCGAACAGCCAGAGGAAAAACGACAGGGCGCCGATACCAACGCCTGTGTAGACGATCTGATTCGCCCCCAGCACCTTCCAGCCAAGCAGGAAGAGCGGGAGATTCAGCAGCAGTGTGGTCAAAAAGATCGGTATGCTAAAGGCGTAGTTGAGCAGGATGGTAATCCCGGTGACTCCGCCTTCCATCAGCTGATTGGGTACAATGAAGTACAGAAGTCCGAAGGCGTAGATTGCAGCTCCCAGCATGATGGGGGCAATGGTTTTGCTGATGGTGCTGAATTTAATTGACGATTTCATATAATCCCTCGCGTATGCCTCTAATGGGCAGTTTATAGGTAGTTATTCTCACGGATACAGCCGCAAATCCACAAAGACTTTCAAAAAAGATTTGTCTTCAAAACGTCTTTACGATAACATAGGGGCAAACAGAAGGCAAGAACATACGGGGGGTGAAACAACAATTTATGGATAAAAGTCTTAGTGACATTCAGCGTGAGGTTGATCAGTATATCTCACAGTTTAAAGAAGGCTATTTCAGCCCGCTGTCCATGCTGGCCCGGATGTCCGAGGAAGTCGGAGAGCTGGCGCGGGAGGTAAACCATCAGTTTGGCGAGAAACCGAAAAAAGCGGATGAAGCCGATAACTCGATCGAGCTGGAGCTGGGCGACATTCTCTTCATTACCGTTTGTTTCGCCAATTCACTGGGCATAGACCTTACTGAAGCCCATAACAAGGTTATGCACAAGTTCAATACCCGCGATGCCGGGCGCTGGACACTCAAAAACACCGATTAGGCCTTTACTACATATGCTGTACCAAACGAACGGGATTTAGCCGTGAGGATGGTGAGGATATGAATCATAACGACTATGTAAAAGCGGCATACCGCTCTATTCTGCGCAGTGACTTCGCTGAGGCCATCACTCTGTTCGAAGCGGCCATTGCGGCAAGTCCGGATGATGCTGAGGTAAGGTACCGCTGCTCCATCACCTATGCCCGCAGCGGAATGCTGGAGAAGGCGCTTGAACACGCTGTAGCCGCACGCAAACTGGATGGTTCCAAACCGGAATATGATCTGCACCTTCAGCATTTGCAGGCACTGCAGCTCGTGCAGGAAGCAAAACGGCTGCTGGAGGATGAGGCGGCGGTGCCGGTGAATCCATACCATCCGGTTACCTTGCTGAAAGAAGCGGTATCGCTGGACCCCTTATATGGGGATGCTTATGTATGGCTGGCTATTGCACACAGCCGGATGAACGAGCATCTGCAGGCGATAGCTGTACTGAAAGAAGTGATGTCGCTGCACCCGGATGATACCGGTCTGCGTCAGCTGATGAAGGATCTGCAGAAATCGCTGCAAAAATATATACAATAATATCAGAGCCAGGGAAAGCGGGGAGGAATTAATTTGAGCGACAAGATCAGGGTTATTGTCTCCGGAGCCGGAGGAAGAATGGGCAAAGAAGTTGTGAAGCTGGTACTGCAGGATGATGAACTGGAGCTGGCAGCCGCTGTCGACCGCTCTGCGGGCGACAGCGATGCCGGCCGGATGGTTGGCCTTGAGGATAGTGGTGTTCGGGTTACTTCGGACCTGGAGGCAGCTCTTGCAGGAGCTGCTGCAGATGTGCTGGTGGACTTTACCATTCCGCAGTCAGCCTACAGCAATACTGCACTGGCCATCAAATATGGCGTACGTCCGGTGATCGGGACTACCGGATTTACGCCTGAACAGATCGCCGAGCTGGACAAGCAATGCCAGGATCAGGAGATCGGCGGACTCATTGCACCGAACTTCTCCATCGGAGCCATTCTTCTAATGAAATTTGCGGCCCAGGCTGCCAAATATTTCCCGCACCTGGAGATAATCGAGTATCATGGAGACCAGAAGCTGGATGCGCCATCAGGAACAGCCATTAAAACGGCAGAGATGATCTCTGAGGCACGGCAGGAGCTTCGCCAGGGACACCCGGGGGAAGAAGAGATTATTGAGGGATCGCGCGGCGGTTACTACAACGGGTTCCGGATTCATAGCGTACGTCTTCCCGGGGTTTTTGCCCAGGAGGAAGTGGTATTCGGCGGGTTTGGACAGTCGCTTAAGATCCGCCATGATTCATACGAGCGTGCCGGGTATATGCCGGGAGTCAAGATGGGAATCCAGAAGGTGATGGGGTATACCGGTTTGATTTACGGATTTGAGCATTTTATAGAATAGACGGGGGAGAGCAACATGTTAAAAATCGCATTTATCGCACATGACCGCAAAAAAGATGAGATGGTGAATTTCGTAACCGCCTATGAGCATGTTTTTGAAGGGCATCAATTATATTCCACCGGAACGACAGGACAACGGATCATGGAAGCAACCAAACTCGTCATTCACCGCTATATGTCCGGCCCGCTGGGCGGAGATCAGCAGATTGGCTCCATGGTGGCAACGGATGAGCTTGATTTGATTATTTTCCTGCGCGATCCGCTTATGGCACAGCCGCATGAACCGGATATCACGGCACTGCTCCGTCTGTGTGATGTATATGGAATCCCGGTGGCTACCAATATTGCCACAGCTGAAATTCTGGTAAAGGCAATCGACCGCGGAGATTTCGGCTGGCGCGAGCTGGTACATAAATACAAACCGGGTGTGGATGAATAATGAAACTCGACATTCTGGTATTCGGCGCTCATGCCGATGATGCGGAGATCGGCATGGCGGGAACCATCGCCAAGCACACTGCTGCCGGCTTCAAAGTGGGGATGTGTGATCTGACACAGGCGGAAATGTCTTCGAACGGAACGGTGGAGCTTCGTAAACTTGAGGCTCAGCAGGCTGCAGACATGTTGGGGGCTGCGGTACGTACGAATCTGGGACTTCCTGACCGGGGGCTCTATATGACAGAGCACCATCTGGCGGCAGTAACTGCAGAAATCCGCCGCTATGCCCCTTCCATCGTGTTCGCCCCTTACTGGGAGGACAGGCACCCGGATCATATCGCGTGCAGCAAGCTGGTGGAAGAGGCCGTATTTAACGCCAAGCTGCGTAAGTATATGCCGGACATGCCTTCTATCCCTGAACCGCAATTATATTTCTATTTCATTAACGATCTGGGCCGTACTGATCTGATTGTCGATGTAACGGAACAATATCCGCTCAAAGAGCAGGCGTTATCCTGCTACCGGTCGCAATTTGGCATACTCCCTGGTGAGGATGCTGTGAAGACTCCTTTAACAGAAGGGTATATCGAGCGCGTCCGTTCGAGAGATATGCTGCTCGGACAGCGGAGGCTCATTCCTTATGCAGAAGGGTTCGCCGGCAAGGTGCCGCATACGGTGGATTACTTCGGTGCTGCCGGTAAATAAGGCTCAGATTTGAAAAAGCCCGAAAAACAACTATAATAAATTCATGTCATTACTTGAAGTAATAGATTTATGTAAAATGAAGGGGCGGAGCTATGGACCGGCTGAAGATAGGCATCACTTGTTATCCGTCTCTTGGCGGCTCGGGCGTAGTGGCGACTGAACTGGGCAAGCTTTTGGCCGAGAAGGGCCACGAGGTCCACTTTATTACACACAGCATCCCGTTCCGGCTGGGAACGTTTCAAAAAAATATATTTTATCATGAGGTAGAGGTTAACGATTATTATGTGTTCCGTTATCCGCCTTATGATCTGGCACTGGCGACCAAGATGGCCCAGGTAGCCAAGATGCAGAAGCTGGACTTGTTCCACGTCCATTATGCGGTGCCGCATGCGGTCTGTGCTTTTCTGGCCAAGCAGATCCTTGGCAACGACATTAAAGTGGTTACAACCCTGCATGGCACAGATATTACTGTACTGGGCCAGGATGAATCCCTGAAGGATCTGATCCGCCTGGGCATTAATGAGAGTGATGCGGTGACTGCCGTCTCCCAGGATCTCATCAAGGAAACACGTAAGGCGCTTGATATTACACGGGAAATTGATCTGACCTATAATTTCGTGGACAAACGGGTGTATTATCCACGCGATGTAACGGACCTGCGCGGTGACTACGCTGCTCCGGATGAAAAAATCCTGATGCATATCAGCAACTTCCGTCCGGTTAAAAGGGTAAGTGATGTGGTGGATGTATTCGCGAAGGTGAATAAACATCTGCCTTCACGTCTGCTTCTGGTGGGGGAAGGGCCTGATCTGCCGAAGATTCAGGCCAAAATCAGCGAGATGGGCCTGGAGGACAAAGTGCGGTTTCTGGGTAAGCAGGATGAAATTGCCCAGGTGATTTCACTGGCTGATCTGCTGCTGCTCCCTTCGGAGAAGGAGAGCTTCGGGCTCGTTGCCCTGGAGGCGATGGCTTGCGGCGTTCCGACCATCGGGTCCCAGACCGGCGGGATTCCAGAGCTGATTCAGCATGGCAAAACCGGATTCCTCGCGCCGGTAGGCGATACTCAGACTATGGCTGATTATGCGGTTCAGCTACTCTCGGACGACGCGATGGCAGAGAGCTTCAGACGCGCCTGTCTGGAACGGGCCTGTCATGATTTCAGCAGAGATATGATTACGAATCAATACGAAGATATATATTACCGCGTGCTTGGACGCAAGGTACTCGGACTGGATCCTATCCGGGGGTAAGGAGTAAGGCATGGAATGGACAATGGCATCATCCGGCATGGCGGAAGCCGCCGGCACCGTCATCACCGGTCTGCTGGCGGGCGGGCATGAAGCTTATTTCGTGGGCGGCTGCCTGCGCGATGAACTGCTGGGCAGACCGGTGCATGACATGGATCTGACCACCTCTGCACTGCCGGAGGAGGTTATGGCCCTGTTTCCGCGCTGTGTTCCTACCGGGCTGGCTCATGGCACGGTTACTGTGCTGCAGAATGGTTATAGCTTTGAAGTTACGACGTACCGGACAGAGAGCGGCTATGCCGATCACCGCCGTCCGGAGCACGTCTTTTTTGTGAGCGATGTGAAGGAGGACCTCCGCCGCCGCGATTTCACGATCAACGCCATGTGCTCCGGGCTTAATGGTGTGCTGATTGATCCCTTTGGCGGTGAGCGGGATCTTCAGCTCCGTCGTATCCGCTGTGTGGGCCTGGCGGAGGAACGCTTCGGCGAGGATGCGCTGCGGATGCTGCGCTGCGTGCGCTTCGCCTCCGTGCTGGATTTCGCCATCGCCAAGAATACCTGGCGCGGCCTGATGCGCCAGCGGAATAAGCTGGCGCATATTGCTGTGGAGCGGGTGCGCGCGGAGGTCGAGCGCATCGTAGAGGGCCCGCATCCGCAGCGCGGGCTGGCACTCTTGCTGCGCAGCGGCCTGCTGCCGCGCGGCAAGGCGCCGTTCCCCTGGACCGGCAGTGACCTGGCGGCAGCCGCCGCCCGTACAGCCGGTCTGGGGAACCTGCAGGACGCCCGCCTGCGGTGGGCGCTCCTGCTGCATGCCCTGGGATCGTCCGCCGCTGCGGCGGATGAGCTCCTGCGGGCATGGACGTTCCCGGGGGCGACGCGCAGCAGCGTCGTCGCCGTACTGCGCGTCCGCGAAGCCTGGGACGCGGCGCTGTCTTCGGTGGCGCCGGATGCTCCAGGCGCCACGGAGGGCCTGCGGCGGCGGTGGATCGCCGCCGTGCTGGCCCATGGCCAGTCAGCCGCCGAAGGGTGGCTGACGCTGCTTGCGGCGGAGGAGGATGCCCTCGGTCCTGCCACCGCCGTGCCGCCAGTCCTCAGCCCCGCCGCCGGGCAGCAGCCCGTTTACGCCACGGTCCAAGCCCGGATCCTGCGCTCCTGGACCGCAGCTATGCCGCTCCGCAGTCTTGCGGAGCTGGCGGTGACGGGCAACGAGCTGGCAGAATTGCTGCAGAAGCGGCCCGGGCCATGGCTTGGCGTGCTGCTGAACAAGCTGCTGCTGGCTGCCGCAGCCGGCGGCATTGCAAATGACAAACAATTATTGCTGCAGGAAGCACAAAGGATGGATAGAGATGAAGAGTGATGATACGCTGCCGTCCGGCCGTATGAAGCGGGAGGACTTCGTTTCAAGCTGGCCTGGCGAAATCGTACGGATGGATTCGGTGGCGTCTACACAAGAGGAAGCCAAGAAGCTGGCCGAGAACGGTGCCCCTGAGGGCACCGCGATTATGGCCGAGGAGCAGACCGGCGGCCGGGGCAGAATGGGCCGGAAGTGGCATTCCCCGCGCGGCAAGGGAATCTGGATGAGCCTGGTGCTGCGTCCGAATCTCCCGCTGTCCCTGACCCCGCAGCTGACTCTGCTGGCAGGTGTAGCTGTCTGCACGGCGATCCGTGAGGTTACCGGGGTTCCCGCCGGCATCAAGTGGCCTAATGATCTGCTGGCCGGCGGACGCAAAATTTGCGGCATTCTGCTTGAATCCTCCCTTAGGGAAGGCGGCCTTCATTACTGTATAGCCGGAATCGGCATTGCCGTTAATCTGACCCGTGAAGATTACCCGGCTGAACTGCAGGAGGTGGGAACCTCCCTGCTGATTGAAGGGGGCGGCATTCCCGTTGACCGTACCGGGCTTGCGGAAGCGGTGCTGGCTGAGCTCGAATATCTGTACCTTCAATACATAGAGCAGGGCTTCCGGCCTATTCGGGAGCTCTGGGAATCGATGTCGGTAACGCTGGGCCGCCAGGTGTGTGTGAACACGCCGCTAGGCCGCACCGAAGCCACTGCAGTAGGTCTGGATGACAACGGAGGACTGCGGCTGCGCAATAGCGCTGGTGAGATTACCAGCGTGCTGTCAGGGGAAATCGAAATGATCTGAGCGTCAAGACATGCCGCCTTATGTCATATTTTTAGGTGTAATTGTCTGCAGATTTTGTTATAATAGCTTCAGAGGCGGCATCGCTATGGCGAGCTGTACTTAAGCAACTGAACTTTTATAGAGTTGTTTTACCGGATTTACCTTCATAACTGTATGTAACGGTTACGTTGGATTCTGCTCTGAGCCGTAAGGACCGAGACAGAAGGGACGATCGCGAGTGACTCTTTTTTGCCCTTCGGACCTTTTTAGCGGACCATGCTAAAAGGTTTTTTTGTTTGCGCGGTAACGCGTATTTTATGGAAAAGGGGAATGAGAGCTAATGGCTGAGAAACATCCGCTGAATATTATCAAAATGAAAAAAATGAAAACGGAAGGTGTGCCGCTGAGCATGCTGACCGCTTATGATTATCCTTCGGCCCTCCTGGCTGAGGAGGCAGGCGTCGACCTGATTCTGGTAGGCGACTCGCTCGGGAATGTCGTGCTTGGTTACGATACCACTCTGCCGGTTACCATAGACGATATGGTCTACCATACCCGTTCGGTGAAGCGCGGGGCGCAGAACACATTTATCATCGCGGATATGCCTTTTATGACCTATCACGGAAGTGTGGATGAGACCTTGCGCGGAGTGCGCAGGCTGATGCAGGAAGGTCAGGCCCATGCCGTTAAAATGGAAGGCGGCCTTGAAATCTGCAATGCGGTATCCGCTGTAGTTGCCGCCGGAGTGCCTGTTCTCGGACATATCGGCTTGACTCCGCAATCGGTGAATATGATCGGCGGCTACCGGATCCAGGGCAAGGATGCCAAGGATGCACAGCGGCTGATCGATGAAGCGAAGGCGCTTGAAGCTGCCGGAGCCTTCGGCATCGTGCTTGAACTGGTGACGGAAGAAGTGGCCGCAGCCATCTCCAGGGCAATCAGTATTCCGACCATCGGCATTGGTGCGGGCCGCTATTGTGACGGACAGGTGCTGGTGTTCCATGATGTGCTGCGCTATGCCTCCCCTTACCGGGAGAAACGGTTTGTCAAAACCTATGCCGATGTCGGCAGTCTGATCCGTGAAGGCATCAGCAGCTATGTGCGGGAAGTGAAAGACCGCTCCTTCCCGGCGGAGGAACATGTGTTTAACGCGGATGAAACGGTACTGGAATCCCTATACGGCGGTGCCGGCAAAGGAGCGAAATAAGATGAGAGTAATCAGAACAATTGCACAGCTGCGTGAAGCGCTGGAATATATGCGTCAAGGCGGCCATGGGCCGGTCGGTTTTGTACCTACCATGGGTTATCTGCATGAAGGCCATGCCAGCCTGCTGCGCGCAGCAGGTGAGAAGAGCGGCACAGTGGTGATGAGTATATTTGTCAATCCGCTGCAGTTTGGTCCTAATGAAGATTATGCTTCCTATCCCCGCGATGAGCAGCGTGATCTGGCGCTTGCTGAACGCGAGGGTGCGGATATTGTGTATATCCCTAGTGTCGAGGAAATGTACCCTCAGCCGATCCGCACGGGAGTTTCGGTGTCTTCCCTTACAACACAGCTCTGCGGAGCTTCGCGTCCGGGTCACTTCGACGGAGTGACTACGGTGGTCAGCAAGCTGTTCAATATTGTACAGCCGGATTATGCCTTCTTCGGATTGAAGGATGCCCAGCAGGTAGCTGTTCTCCGCCGGATGGTGGCGGACCTGAATATGAATGTTGAAATTATCGCTTGCCCGATCGTGCGGGAAGAAGACGGACTGGCCCTCAGCTCACGCAATGTCTATCTGAGCGCTGAAGAGCGCAGACAGGCACTGGTGTTGTCCCGTTCCCTGCGCGAAGTCCGCCAGGCACTGGAGAACGGCAAGGTGAGAACGGTGGAGGAGGCCCGGGCGCTGCTGGTTTCAGTTATTGCTGAATCCCCGCTTGCGGTCATCGATTACGCGGAAATCCTGACTTTCCCGGATCTGGAGAGCCTGGAAGGCGGCGGTAAGCTGAGTGCTGCCGGCGGAGAGGTGATTATGGCACTTGCCGTGAAATTCGGCAGAACCCGCCTGATCGACAATAATGTATTTATTCCCAAGGAGGCTCACGCTCTTGTTTAGACATATGATGAAATCCAAAATTCACCGTGCTACCGTCACCGAAGCCAATTTGAATTATGTCGGCAGCATTACCATAGATGAGAATCTGATGGAAGCCGCGGATTTGCTGGAGAACGAGAAAGTGCAGATCGTGGATAACAACAATGGTTCCCGGCTGGAAACCTATGTAATCCCGGGCCCGCGCGGCAGCGGCGTTATCTGTCTGAACGGTGCAGCCGCTCGCCTCGTGCAGCCGGGGGATACCGTTATCATTATTTCTTACGCCATGCTGTCATCCGAAGAGCTGGCGGACCATAAGCCGACCGTTGTATTTGTAGATGCCGACAATCAGCCGGTGAAGCTGGCGGATCATGAGATTCACGCGACGATTGCCTAAAACCCACTGTTTGAGCCATGTAATCAATGGCAGGGATGAAGACACCCCGACTTGTGAAAAATGAAGTCAGGCAAGCTTAAGCTGAATTCATTATCAGTAAGGGTGGGATGTCCGGTGTTTCAACATTTATTTGCTGAGATGAACAAGATGCTGCAGGAGATCAGTGCTGACTATCCTACTGCGGAGGGTGCCCGCCGCAACGACCTTTTATCCAAATATAATATGCTCCACAGGATCAGCGATGATGTAATGGATGAATGGCTGGCCTTTGCCGAGAAGCTTAGCCAGTTCCGCGATCAGGCAGATTTTCAGCCGCAGCCGGAGCAGGAAATCCCTGAGGAGGAAGCGCCAGAGCTTGCTATGGATGCTTTTGTCAGGGGACAGGGTTATTATAAGCTGCTTATGTACCGCAAATGTATCGAACAGTTCAAGGAAGTCACTGCCCGGCACCCGGACAGTCTGGCTGCCCGGCTGTATCTGGCTATGGCTTATCTGCAGGAGGGTGAAGGGGAGACGGCTTGGGGGCATCTGAATCATATGCTCGGCCTCATCCGTGAAACGAAGCTGAAGGCGATGATTTATAATGCGCTTGGCTGCATCAGAGCTTCTCAGGAACGTTTTAATGAAGCAAGTGAGCTGTTCAGCCTTTCTCTGCTGCATGATCCCGCTCTTCCTGAGCCGAACATTAACCTGGAGGTTTGCCGCAAGCGGGGCGGGAAGCTTCAGTTCGGACAACAGCTGGTCTCGCTTTTATAATTAATTTTCATCCGTTTAAGCGATGCAACCTACTTCACCAGGGGTGTGCATCGCCTTTTTTCGTAACTTCTGTTATGCTGATAAAGAGTCTCAAGTGAAAGGGAATAGAACTTATAATGAAATTTGCCGTGCTTGATTTTGAAACTACGGGAACCCAATCTGTGGGAGAGATCATCCAGGTTGGCCTTGCCATTATAGAGGAAGACAGGTCCATCTCCCGGGTGTATGGTTCCTATGTCAAGCCCGGAGCACCCATTCCTCCTTTTATTACGGGCTTGACCGGAATTACAGACAGTGATGTGCAGGATGCGCCGGAACTTGATGAGATGATGATGGAACTGGTGCCGCTGCTCGATGATGTTGTGCTGGTTGGACATAATGTAGCGTTTGATTTTCATTTCTTGCAGAATGCGCTGGACCGCTGCGGTTATTTGCCGTTTCAGGGCCGGATTCTGGATACTATCGATTTTCTCAAAATATGCTTTCCCTCGCTGACCACGTATCAGCTTGGGTCCGTGAGCAGCCATTTCGGCCTTACGCATGAGCGTCCCCATCAGGCGGACAGTGATGCCCTCGCAACTGCGCTTGTGCTGCTGAAATGTCTGGAGGAGCTGGACAGCCTGCCTCTCCTGACCATCCAGCGGCTCAATGAGCTGTTCGCCGATGAAGACAGTGACCTGGCCTGGTATTTCGATGGTCTGCAGCGTGAGCGCGAAATGGAGACCTTCCAGCCGGAAGGAGACCTGACCTTCTACCGGCAGCTGGCCCTTGCTGTAGGCGACTGGGCAGAGCTGGCTCCGCCTCGGGAGGAAGGATCTGACAACCCGCTGCAGAATATTACCTTCGGGGAGTATATGGAAGAGGTAACCAAACGTCTGAAGGACACCCTTCCGCAATATGAGAGCCGTGAAGCCCAGGAACTGATGATCCAGGAGGTCATGACGGCGCTTGATCAGGATAAGCATCTGCTGATTGAAGCAGGAACCGGCACCGGCAAATCGCTGGGCTATCTGCTTCCGGCCATTTATCACAGTGTCCGCAGTAATCAGAAGGTCATGGTCAGCACGCATACGATCAACCTCCAGGATCAGCTGCGTGAGCGCGACATCCCTCTTTTGACGAGTGTTGTGCCCTTTCCGTTCAAGGCAGCGATCTTTAAGGGAAGAGGACACTATTTGTGTCTCCGTAAGTTTGAACATAGAATTAATAAAAGGGACTTCACAAGTCCCAGGGAAGAAGCGCTTACGGCCGCGCAGATGATGGTCTGGCTGACCCAGACGGAGACCGGCGACGATGAAGAGCTGAACTTAAGCGGGCGCGGCGGTGATTTCTGGGAGACCGTAGCCAGTGATACCGATTCTTGTCTGGGACGCTCATGCCCGTGGTTCCGGAAATGTTATTATCACCGGGCCAAGCATGAAGCCGGGATTTCCGATGTGGTGGTGACTAACCACTCCAAGTTATTCGCAGATGTTAAGGCCGGGCATCAGCTGCTTCCGGCTTACGAGCATCTCATCATTGATGAGGCGCATCATCTGGAGGACATTGCCGGCAAACATCTCGGAATGCAGATGAAATATTTCACCGTGGCGCATACGCTCACCCGTCTGTACAAGGACAGCCGGAGCGGACAGCTGCCTGCCCTGCGCCAGACCCTGCAGTCGTCCGGCAGTGAGCAGGCTTCGGAATGGAGCGGTGTTATCGACCGGATCTATCCGGATCTGCTTACCGTCAAGGAGTCCTGGGATACACTTAGCGACAAGCTCTTCGGCCTGCTGCCTGAACGCAGCGATGCCGGAGCCGGTGAAGCTGGCCAGCTTGTCGCACGCCTGCAGCCGGGCAAGAAGCCCAAAGAGTGGGAGGAGCTGGCTGCTCTGGAGAATACACTCCATCTCAGCTTGAGTGATATCATCCGCAAGGGTGATAAAATGCTCAGTGAGATGCGTGATACGGACAGCCAGTCCTCTTCGGACAGTCTTGTGACGGATATCGGCGGTTTGTTCAAGGACCTGGCCTCCATCCGGGAGCAGATCCGTTTCTTTATGGGACTGAATGACGAGAATATCGTCTACTGGCTGGAGGGGAGCGGCAATTACCGCGGCAAATCGCTGCAGATGTATGCCGTTCCGGTGGATGTGAGCACCCAGCTCAGGGAGCTGTTCTTCGACAAGAAGAAGAGTATCATCCTGACCTCGGCCACCTTGTCTGTGGATAAGTCATTCCAGTTCATGATAGATAATCTCGGTCTTGGTGAGGCTGCAGAGCAGGGCCGTCTGATGACAGCCCTGCTTCCGTCGCCGTTCAAATACCGTGAGCAGGCACTGCTTGTCATTCCCCGTGATTTCCCGAGTGTCAAGGGAAGCATAGGGGATGCCCGCTTTGTGGATACACTGGTCCATTCTCTGGCAGAAACTGCCGTGGCTACCCGCGGGCGGATGCTGGTGCTCTTCACCTCCTACAAGATGCTGCGCCAGGTCTATGATCCGCTGAAGGAGGCCCTGGCTTCGCAGGATATCGCGGTGCTTGGACAAGGCGTAGAAGGCGGCAGCCGGAGCAAGCTGATCCGGCGTTTCCAGGACAGTACAGCGTCAGTCTTGCTGGGTACGAGCAGCTTCTGGGAAGGTGTAGACATTCCCGGTGAAGCTTTGACCTGTCTGGCCATTGTCAGACTTCCGTTCCAGCCGCCTAATCATCCGCTGGCTGAAGCGAAGTCGGAGCTGCTCCAGGCACAGAAGAAGAATCCGTTCATGAAGCTGTCCGTCCCGCAGGCCGTAATCCGCTTCAAGCAAGGCTTCGGGCGGCTGGTCCGCACCGCGCAGGACCGCGGAATCGTTATTGTATATGATACCAGGGTAATCGAATCTTATTATGGGAAGTATTTCCTGTATTCGCTGCCCGGTCCCAAGATGGAGCATATGCTGACGGATCAGATCGTTCCGCGGATTGCAGAATGGCTTGAAGAAGGCGGGGTTTAATAATCCGTCTCCGGTTGATATTATGTATAAGTAATTATTGTTCTGAAGTCCCGTGCTCCACTGCTGCTGCCCAAACGGGCAGTAGTACCCGGAGCACGGTTCCTATAACCGGCTTATCAAGCAGCATATGCTATCAAACCTAAGTGAATGCTTACGAAGCGAGTTTTGCGAAGTTGAATCAAGCAGCATATGCTATCAAAACTTTTAGGAGGAGAAAACATGAAATCGGATAAAATATCGGAGGCCGTCGTTCGCAGACTCCCAGTGTACCTGCGTTTCCTGAACGATCTCCAAAAACGTGAAATCTCAACAGTTTCTTCTCAGGAGCTGGGACAGAAGCTTGATCTCAACCCCGCCCAGATCCGCAAGGACCTGGCTTATTTTGGTGATTTCGGCAGAAAAGGCATTGGTTATGATGTCTCTTATCTGATTGAGAAGATCAGGCATATTCTCAAGCTGGACCAGCAGATTAATGTAGCTCTGGTAGGTGCAGGTAATCTTGGCCACGCCTTGTCGAATTACAATGCTTACTTGAAGGATACGATGAAGATTACAGCTGTATTTGATGCTTATGAGCCTAAGGTAGGCCAGCAGATCAACTCGTTGACTGTTCAGCCGATGAGTGAGCTGGGGGATACCATCCGTGCACAGGGCATCCGCATCGGGATTATTACCGTTCCGGACAGTGAAGCACAGAACGTTGCTGACATTCTGGTGGATTCGGGCATTGAGGCGATCCTGAATTTTGCGCCTGTCATTCTGAAGACTCCGGCCAATATCCGGATTCATGCCGCCGATTTCACTACGGATCTGCAGAGTCTGGCTTATTATTTGCATGACGGAAAGGACGAAGCTGAAGATGAGCAGCAATAAAACCATTATTAAAAACGGGCGTTTTCTGGTGCCTGGCAGCGATAAGCCGGTGCTGAGCGGTTATATGACCATCGAAAATGATCTTATTACTTACATAGGTGAAGATAAGCCTGTAATTGAAGAGGATGCCGAGGTTATTGACGGCAGCCGGCTGCTGTTCATGCCGGGTCTCGTCAACACCCACGGCCATGCGGCGATGTCACTGCTGCGCGGCTACGGCGATGATATGGTACTGCAGGCTTGGCTGCAGGAAAAAATGTGGCCGATGGAAGAGAAATTCACCGGTGATGATGTGTACTGGGGAACCTCTTTGTCCGTTCTTGAGATGCTGAAGGGCGGCACTACGACCTTCCTCGATATGTATGACCATATGGACCGGGTTGCTGAGGTTACCGAGCAGTCAGGCATCCGTGCTGTACTTATGCGCGGTGTTATTGGCCTGTGCCCGGAAGAGGTGCAGAATCACAAGCTGGCGGAGGCGATTGCTTTTGCCCGGAACTGGCATGGCAAGGCTGACGGCAGAATTACTGCAATGCTCTCGCCGCATGCGCCTTACACCTGTCCTCCTGAGTTTTTCATGAAGTTTGTCCAGGCGGCTCATGATCTGGATCTGCCGATGCACACGCATATGTCCGAAACGCGTCATGAAGTGGAGCAGAATGTGGCCGATTACGGCCTGCGTCCGGTCGCTCATCTGGAGAAGCTGGGTATGTTCACCCGGCCGTCCCTGATCGCCCATGGTGTTCATCTGAACGATGAAGAGATTGAGATTCTGGCCCGCCACAATGTTGGTGTATCCCATAATCCCGGCAGCAACCTTAAGCTGGCCAGCGGAGTAGCCCGTGTTCCTGAACTGCTTAGAGCAGGAGTTAAGGTCTCCCTGGGTACGGACGGTGCGGCAAGCAACAACAACCTGGATATGTTCGAAGAAATGCGGCTGGCCGCGCTGATCCACAAAGGTGTAAGCGGTGATCCTACAGCAGTACCGGCTCCAGAGGCGCTGCTGATGGCGACCGAATATGGTGCACAGTCTATTTTCTTGAACCAGGTAGGTCGGCTTGCAGCAGGGATGAAGGCCGACTTCATTGCGATTGATATTGATCAGCCGCATTTGCTGCCGCATACCGATCTTTTGTCCCATGCGGTATATTCAGCCAGTGCCAAGGATGTGGAGCATGTCTGGGTGAACGGCAAACAGGTTGTGAAGCACGGACAATGCCTGACACTAGATGAAGAAGCTATCCGCCGCAAAGCGCAGGAAACGTTCGAGGGACTGCTTAAACGGTAATACAGGTTTAAAGGGAAAGGAAGCTGCATGTTGAAGAAGAGGAGAAAATGGCTTCCGCTGGGGATTTCCCTGGTTCTGCTCCTTCTGTTCGGACTAAGCCAGTTTTATGCCTACATTATGAAGGATCAGTGGAACGAGCGGAGTGAAGCCAAAGAGATTGCCAGAGCGCGGGCCGGCTTAACTGAGGTAACCAAAGCACAGAAATCCGTCTGGGATGAAAATGCGATATACTGGGTGCTTACCGGAAAAAATGATGCAGGAACCGAGCTGATGGTTTGGGTCCGTTTTACCAAGGAAGGCCAGCCAGCCGGAGGCGACAACGATTTATACGCGGAGGAGCTCAGCAAAGGGACTTCTGAGGCGCAAATCCGTGATATTATAGCTGCCCAGCTTCCGGGTATTACGATTAAGCGGCTGCTGCCGGGAGTGTATAACGGAGAATATGCCTGGCAGCTGTTCTACAAAAAGGACGGCAGGTTCTATTACAGCTTCTATCGCTTCACAGACGGCAGTGCCATCGGTGAAGGGTACAGCCTGCCCAACCGGTAAGCGGCAGCAAGAATGGTCTACAGCAGGAGCGGGAGGACAGTTGAACTGTTCTCCCGCTTTTTATATTAATATAAGCCGTAATTTAAAAGGTTCTTCAAGGGAGAGAACAATCAATAACTATTCTTGGACTTGTGGCCTACTTGGAGCTATGGCTTAATAATAGGGGAGGAATAGATGAATCCATTTCGATGGCATGACAGCTGGATAGCATTAATCAGTATATACGATGATGCATACCGGATTGTCATATCGGAAGTATTCATTCCCGGCATCTGCTTCATACATAATTGACATTCAGGAGGATCATAAATTTGGAAATTCTAGCCTATTTAGATCAGGCGGTAACGTTGTTCAAAGAGGAGCTGGGGGCAAATTTGTCCGGGATTTATCTGCACGGTTCGCTGGCCATGGGCTGTTTTCATCCGGATAAAAGTGATATTGATCTGCTGATTGTCGTACACGACAAGCTGCCTGTAGAGGTCAGCCGGAAACTGGCCAAGAAAGTGATAGCTTATCACGACAGTCTGCCGAACCGGCGCGGGGTTGAGCTAACTATTGTATTGAAGAAATATTTGAAGAACTTTGTGCATCCGACGCCCTTTGAGTTTCACTTCTCGGACTTTCATCTGGACCGGTACAGAAATGATGAGCATTATCTGTGTGGCGGGTTTGAGGACAGGGATCTTGCGGCTCAATTTGCCGTAGTCTATCAGCGGGGATTTATTCTGTACGGCGAGCCTATCCGCGAAGCGTTTCTGCCGGTAGACCGCCAATACTACCTCGATTCTATCCTTGGTGATATCGGAGATGCTGCTCAGCAAATCATAGTTTCTCCAGTGTACTACACACTGAATTTGTGCCGTGTGCTGTATTTTGTGCGGGAAGAAGTTGTGTCTTCCAAAAAGGAAGGCGGGGAGTGGGGCCTGCAGCATTTGCCGTCCAGCTATCACGGGCTGCTGAAGCACTGCCTTGAAGAATATAGCGGTGTGGCGAGTGACAGCAGTTACGACCCGGAGTTATTAATTGATTTTGCAGAATACATGGCCGGCGAAATCAGACAGCACCAAGCCAAGGTGTAAATTCAAACTAACAATGAGTGAAGCGGACTGAGATTCCGTTATCTTGTTCATTTAAGCCCGAAATGGGGTGTATTTGTTAATTAACGGAATCTGAGTCCGCGCCAGCGGCAGACCAGCAAAAGGCGGATTATATTGAAGGGTCGACCTTAATAAAGAGGCAAAGCCCCTTCAGCTTTGGAACTGGAGGAATTAATGCGACTCCTAAGTCCATGTCCTACAAAAGAGAGCACCGCAGGCATTTATTTGCCTACAGGGTGCTCTTTTTCGATATCCTTACCGGCAAAGCTAATTCTGTACACATTTATTGCCGATAAGAAAGATAATCTACTGAAACATCCAGAAATTAGTATCAAAAATTTTAAATATATTCACACTTTTATGTAAAATCGTATATACACCTGTGATATACTACTACTTGTATCAGGACATGCTTAAGAGCATGTCAGTCTCGGAAGGGCGCTAGACACGCTAGATTGGTCATTATTATAGATTTATGTTCGGTCATTTTTGAGAGGAGGACGTTTCTTGAAACTGCGTCTTATGCCTGTACTGCTAACGTCTCTGCTGTCCGCTGCATTGTTATTCGGTGGCTGGTATTCGTACCGCCAGTTCGCTGTGCAGGAGCCGCTGCAAAAACTTGTATCATCCTATGAGGGAGTGAAGGATTCCCATATTAGTATTAAACGCAATGAGGTCACTTTGAAACTTGATTTGCAGCCGGGCACGAAATTACGTGAGCTCGTGCAGTATGTATCCAAAGAGGGCAGCTCAGCTATCAACGGCCGCACGCTCAAATTGGATGTCGAACAGAACTCCAGCGCTTTGTTGGATGAGTATTGGGATAAAGCCATGTTCTCGGTTGCAGAGGCGATGGAGAGCCGGAAGTATACATTAATCCCTGCCAAGCTGGATGGTCTGAAGACGCAAGACAGCAAGTACAGCGGGGTTATAGCAACAACGGAAATTGATGACAAGAATGTGTATGTGAGTCTGAGCAACGGTAAAGAGAGTAAGTTCATCATTCTGCCGCGTGCGGCGGCTACGATGGGAGTGTGGAACAATGCCTAAGTATTGGAAAGAGGTCCTGGCCGGATTTGTTCCGGTCATGCTGATTTTTATGGTTTTTGTCGGGATTAACATTTTCCCTGTAATTATTGCCTTCGGCATGGTCGCTGCCCTCCTGTTTATTGCCCACGCACGCGGCGGTCTGGCGGTAAATGCAGGTGCAGATAAGAAACGTAAGAAGAATGGGCCGTCCAAGCTGACTTTTGAGGAAATCGGCGGCCAGGACAACGCTAAGCAGGAGCTGCGGGAAGCACTGGACTTTCTGATCCGGCATGAAGAAATCAGCAAATTCGGGATTCGCCCGCTGAAGGGGATTCTGCTGACAGGCCCTCCGGGAACCGGCAAGACGCTGATGGCCAAGGCTGCGGCACATTATACCAACTCAGTATTTGTGGCTGCATCAGGCAGTGAGTTTGTGGAAATGTATGTCGGTGTCGGTGCAGGACGTGTCCGCGATTTGTTCAAGGATGCCCGTACCCGTGCGCTTAAGGAAAATAAGCAAAGTGCCATTATATTTATTGATGAGATTGATGTCATCGGCGGCAAGCGTGAAGGCGGGCAGCAGCGTGAATACGACCAGACGCTTAATCAGCTGCTGACCGAGATGGACGGGATCTATAACAATGAAGCCCCGCGCATTCTGCTGGTAGCAGCAACGAACCGCAAGGAAATGCTGGACTCCGCACTGCTGCGTCCGGGCCGGTTCGACCGCCACATCCAGGTGGACATGCCTGACAAGAAAGGCCGCAGGTCGATTCTCGATCTGCATGCCAAGAACAAACCGCTGCATGAAACGGTAAGCTTGGATAAAATCGCCGAGGAAGCTTATGGCTTCTCGGGTGCACAGCTGGAAAGCGTGATGAATGAAGCAGCGATTTACATGATGCGTGAGAATCTGACCCAGGTAGAGCAGCGTCATCTCTCGATGGCGATTGATAAAGTCATGATGGGTGAGAAGACCGACCGGGAAACGAATCATGAGGAGAAACAGCGGGTAGCGATTCATGAGCTGGGACATGCTATTATGGCTGAGCTGCTGCGTCCGGGTAGCGTTAGCCAGGTTACCCTGACTCCGCGCGGACAGGCTCTCGGGTATGTAAGACATAATCCGCAGACCGAACAGTATCTGTACACGAAGGATTATCTGGAGAATCAGATTATGATTGCCCTGGGCGGAGCAGCTGCCGAAGAGATGTATTACGGCGGACGCAGTACCGGTTCACGCGGAGACTTTGACCAGGCGCTGAATATTGTCGAAACAATGATGAAATCGGGACTTACCTCCCTCGGGATTGCTAATCTGCAAATGGTAACCACTGAAGAGCTGATGAAAGAGAATAGTAAAATACTGGATGAGCTAATGGTCCGCACGAATGACCTGCTGAATAAGCAAAGAAATGTATTTGATTACTCTCTTGACATTTTAATGAAGGAAGAAGTTCTCTCCGGGGAGCAATTTCGTTGTCAATTTCGTGACAGTGTCCTTTTACCGGCATAATTCTTTATGCCGGTTATTTTTTTTTACTTTTCAGACATGCTAAGATATCATTATATGTCGGGCTACATATTTTTTTCGACAGACAAGGTACAATACAAAAGTATAGATACCTGAAAGGATGGAGACTTTTAAATGAATTTTAAAAAGATCGGTGTCATCGGCGGTGGCACAATGGGACAAGGGATTGCTGAAATGCTGGCAGCCAAGGGCCTGGATGTAATGCTGGTGGAGAAAACTGCAGACAGACTGAACTACTCCTACGAAATGATCGAGACCAGTCTCGACAAACAGCTGGAGAAATGGGCCATTACCCAAGCGGAGAAGAAACTGATTCTTAGCCGTATCCAAAAAGTGACACATTTTGCTGAACTGAGCTCCTGCGATATGGTCATTGAGACCATCGTTGAAGATCTGGAAGCGAAGCAGAAGGTATTCAATCAGCTCGATCAGGTGTGTCCGAGCCACATTATCCTTGCCAGCAACACGTCAACTTTAAGCTTGACTGAGCTTGCAAGCTCGACAATGTATCCGGAACGCGTAATCGGCATGCACTTCATACATCCTGTAGCGAAGGTTGATCTGGTTGAAATCGTGCGCGGATTGAAAACTTCCGACAGCACCTTTGAAGATACCAAAACCTTTGTTGATGAGATCGTTGAGAAAAAAGGCGTAATGATCTATGAATCCCCGGGATTTGTAACCTCACGCCTCATTTGCCTGTTCATTAACGAGGCTATGCATGTGCTGCAGGAAGGTGTCGCTTCTCCTGAAGATATTGATGATGCTATGCGCATTGGCTACCAGTTCCAGAACGGACCGCTTGAAATGGCAGACCGTTTCGGTCTGGATTCTGTTCTTGCTGCACTTGAGAACATGTTCCGTGAATACGGCGAACTCAAGTACCGTCCTTCCACGATTCTTAAGAAGATGGTACGTGCAGGACAACTGGGTGCGAAATCGGGCGAAGGCTTCTTCAAGTATGACAAGGATGGTGACCGTGTATGAATATCTTAGTTATTAACTCCGGCAGTTCTTCATTGAAATACCAGCTGTACAACATGACAGATGAATCTGTACTGGCCAAAGGTCTGGTAGAACGTATCGGGATGGATTCCTCCATTCTGAACCACAAGCCAACCGGCAAACAGGAAGTAACTGAAGTAAGCGAAATTCTTGAACACAACACGGCAATCCGCAAAGTGCTTGCTTGTCTGACTGACAAGGAACATGGCGTAATTGCTTCCACCGACGAGATCAATGCCGTAGGGCACCGCGTAGTACACGGGGGAGAATTCTTCAAGGCTTCCGCACTTGTAGATGCAGATGCGAAGACGAAGATCCGCCAGCTGTTTGACCTTGCGCCGCTGCATAACCCGGCTGCTATGATGGGGATTACAGCGACTGAAATTAATATGCCAGGTGTGCCTCAGGTTGTTGTATTCGATACTGCCTTCCACCAGACGATGCCTGAGAAGGCTTATATGTATGCCATTCCGAGAGTGCTGTACAACAAATACAAAGTCCGCCGCTACGGCGCGCATGGTACCTCCCATGATTTCGTCAGCAAAGCTGCTGCAGATTATCTGGACCGTCCGCTGGGCGAACTGAAGATTATCACTTGCCACATCGGTAACGGAGCCAGCGTGACTGCAGTTGATGGCGGCGTGTCGGTGGATACTTCCATGGGTATGACTCCGCTGGAAGGCCTGATGATGGGTACACGCAGCGGTGACCTTGACCCGGCAATTGTTCCTTATGTGATGAACAAGGAAGAGCTGTCTGTCGGTGAAGTGAACTCCATGCTGAACAAGCACAGCGGACTGCTGGCTATTTCTGGCGTTAGCAGTGACATGCGTGATATTATTGACGGTGCGGAGAAAGGCGAGGCTAATTCTACGCTTGCTTTTGAAATGTACGAGTACCGTTTGCGTAAATACATCGGTTCTTACGCAGCTGCAATGAACGGCGTAGATGTAATCGTGTTTACTGCCGGTGTGGGCGAGAATGCTTCCCTGCTGCGTGAAAAAGTACTGAACAATCTTACGTTCCTCGGAATCGAACTGGATGCAGAAGCTAACAAGGTCCGCTCCGGCGATCCGCGCCGCATCTCTACGGCTGGTTCCAAGGTTCAGGTGCTTGTGGTTCCGACAAACGAAGAGCTTGTCATTGCACGTGATACTTACAGTATTGTGCAAGGAATTAACGGCTAAATTAGAGGAGAGATCTTAGGCATGGCTAACAAGAGTGTAATCAAGAATGTGAATGAGCATGTTGGAGAGAGTGTTGTTATCGGATGTTGGGTTAACAACAAGCGCTCCAGCGGTAAAATTCAGTTCCTGCAGCTTCGGGATGGTACAGGCTATATCCAGGGCGTTGTGGTGAAATCGGAAGTACCTGAGCAGGTCTGGGATGATGCCAAGAGCCTTACCCAGGAAAGCTCGCTGTATGTTACCGGAATTATCCGTGAAGAGCCCCGCAGCCAGTCAGGTTATGAAATGACGGTTACAGGTATAGAGGTATTGCATCTTACTGAGAATTATCCGATTACGCCCAAGGAGCATGGTGTTGACTTCCTGATGGACCACCGTCATCTCTGGCTGCGTTCTTCCAAGCAGCGGGCAGTAATGGTGATCCGTGCAGAGATTATCCGTGCGGTTCAGCAATTCTTCAATGAGAGTGGATTCACGAAGGTTGACCCGCCAATTCTGACTCCAACGTCAGCTGAAGGCACGACCAACCTGTTCCATACGAAGTATTTCGAAGAGGATGCGTATCTGACCCAGAGCGGACAGCTGTACATGGAAGCTGCAGCAATGGCTCTTGGACGCGTATATTCCTTCGGACCTACCTTCCGTGCGGAGAAATCCAAAACCCGCCGCCACTTAATCGAGTTCTGGATGATTGAACCGGAAATGGCGTTCACAGATCATGAAGAAAGCTTGCGTGTGCAGGAAGATTTCATCAGCTTTGTGGTGCAGTCCGTACTTACGAACTGCCGTGCCGAGCTTGAGGCGGTTGGCCGCGATGTCTCGAAGCTGGAGAACATCAAAGCGCCGTTCCCGCGTATTTCCTACGATGATGCAATCAAGTTCCTGAATGAAAAAGGCTATGAAATCGCCTGGGGCGATGATTTCGGTGCACCTCATGAAACGGCTATTGCCGAAATGAGCGACAAGCCGGTCTTCATTACCCACTATCCGGCTTCGTTCAAAGCCTTCTACATGAAGCCGCATCCTGAGCGTCCGGAAGTGGTGCTGTGCGCGGATATGATCGCTCCTGAAGGGTATGGAGAGATTATCGGCGGATCACAGCGTATCGACGATCCGGCGCTGCTGGAAGCCCGTTTCAAGGAACATAATCTTTCGATGGATACTTACAAATGGTACATGGATCTCCGCACTTACGGTTCTGTTCCTCACTCCGGCTTCGGTCTGGGGCTGGAGCGTACCGTGGCCTGGATTTGCGGTCTGGACCATGTGCGTGAAACGATTGCCTTCCCTCGTACGCTGTACCGTCTTTACCCGTAAGGATGGGCAAAGGGGGCTTAAGTATGGACGGAAAAGGATGGAATACCTGGGGCGAAGGCGTAGCCTTCGGCCTGGAGAACGGAATGGCCGTCATTCCTTATGCACTCTTGAAATATTACCGGAAGCTGAATCTGACTGGCAGTGAGGCAATGCTGCTGATTCATCTGCTCTCGTTCCGGCAAGTGGAGGGAATTGATTTCCCTTCGCTTGAGGAGCTGCAGGCCGTAACCGGACGCAGTATCTCGGTTATTGCCGGAGAGCTGCAGAAGCTCATGAAGGAAGGATTCATCAGCATCGACGGAGACAACGACGAGCTGCGCGATATCCATTATGAGCGCTACAACTTCTCCGGACTGTATGGCAAGCTCGGTGCTTATCTGGCCGAAGTCTCGCAAGAGCATTCGCAGGAGAAGCGCAGCCGTGCTGAGAGTGAGCCGGGTTCCCGGGCTGCCGCCCATTATTCCGGATCACCTGCTCCGGAGGGCGGTTATGGCCGGCCGGCCGCGCCGGGGGGCACGGAAGCCGAGGAGAGCCGCAGCCTGTTCAGTATTTTCGAGAAGGAATTCGGCCGTCCGCTGTCTCCGATGGAATGTGAGTCCATTTCCGGCTGGGTCGATGAGGACCGGTATCCCGAAGAGCTGATTCTGCTTGCACTGAAGGAATCTGTCTTCGCCGGGAAAGTTCATTTCCGCTATATTGACCGCATTCTGCTGGAATGGGCCCGCAACAGGGTGAAGAATGCCCAGGATGTTAAAGCCTATTCCCAGAAGTTCCGCAGCGGCGGAAGATGAAATCATAACGTTACGATGCCTGTCATAGAATGAATTAAATTCAAGGGCAATGCTTTCCAGGGTACACCGGAGACAACCCCGCAGCTTACTGCGGGGTTGTCTTTTTGTATTATATATTGAGTTCAGAAAAGGGAGTGGAGCGTATGACCGAACGTAAAGAACCCAGGCAGATTCTTACGAAGGAAGAGCTGGTGGAACAATTAAGGGCTTGCGGGATCAAGGAAGGGCAGAGCTTGATAGTACATGTATCCCTCAGCCGTCTGGGTTTCGTGATTGGCGGGGCGGAGACGTTAATTCGTGCGCTGCTGGAGCTTGTCGGTGTGGACGGCACCCTGATGATGCCTTCGCAGACCTGGAAGAATCTCGACCCCCAGACGGGAGTGCACTGGGAAGAGCCTGCGGAGTGGTGGCCGCTTATCCGTAAATATTGGCCTGCGTACGACAAGGAGGTTACTCCGGCGATCGGGATGGGAGTAGTGGCTGAAATGTTCCGGAAATGGCCGGGAGCCACCAGGTCGGATCATCCGGCCCGTTCTTTTGCCGCGCTCGGCAAACATGCGGAGTATCTGGTAAAAGACCATGATCTGAGCAATATCTTTGGCGCCGGTTCACCCCTGGACAAATTGTATCAGCTGAACGGGCATATTCTTCTGATTGGCGTAGGCTACGACAAGAATACATCGTTGCATCTGGCCGAGACCCGTGCTGACTATCCGGGGAAGCAGATGGTTAATGAGAGCAGTGCTGTTCTGGTGGAGGGTGTCCGCAAGTGGTTAACTTACCCGACACAGGCAGTGGATGACAGTGACTTTGTCCCATTGGGGCAGGAGTATGAGCAGGCGGTGAATCTGCAGATTCACCGGGCCGGGAATGCAGAGGTAAGATTAATGGAACTCAGGTCATTGGTAGATTGGGCAACGGTTTGGATGGAGCAGCATAGGCAGGGGGAGGCAGACAACAAATAGCCCGCAGCTGCTTCGGGGAAGCGGTCTGCGGGCTATTTTGTGGAGATAGGGCTAATGTAACATGAACAAATGCTAAAGAATTATTGCAGCTCTTTCTCCAAAGCCGATCCCATTTCACGGGAACGCTCGGCACAGCGGTTAACTGCAGCGATGACCGTTTCAAAAAAATCTCCGCGTTCCAGCACTTCAATCGCGGCTTGGGTAGAGCCGTTCGGCGAGGTGACCTTCTTGCGGAGCGCGGCAGGTTCTTCACCCGTCTGCTGCACCATCCGGGCAGCTCCCAGCACGGTCTGAACCGTAAGCTCGCGGCTCTGTTCAACCGGCAGTCCGCCGCGGATGCCGGCGGCAATCATGGCCTCCATCATGTAGTAGATATAAGCCGGTCCGCTGCCGGAAATTCCTGTTAAGGTTTCCATCCGCTCCTCATCAATAACGGCCGTTAACCCGACAGCTTCGAAGATATTAAGGGCTGTGCGGCGGCCCGGTTCGTCAACCTCCTTGGAGAAGGCTATGCCGGTTGCACCCAGGCCGATGGAGCTGGAGGTGTTAGGCATCGAGCGGACTACAGGCTGTTGTGTACCCAGCAGACCCTGCATAGTACGGATTGTCAGTCCGGCAATCACTGAAATTACGAGCTGATCCGGCGACAGCAGCGGACCCAGATTACGTAATGCTTCTGCGGCATCCTTGGGTTTCATCGCAAGCACAATTACGGGTGCTGTACGCAGGGCATCTGTTTTTTGTTCGGGATCATTGTAGCCCAGAACGCCATAACGGCTGCGCAGCTCGGCCAGACGTTCGCTGCTGCTGCGGTTTAGCATGATGATTTTGCCGGATTCCACTACGTTCCGGGCGATCATTCCGCGCACAATTGCCTCAGCCATCGAGCCTGCGCCATAAAAAACGATATTATGATTAATAAGTGGTATGGATGGTTGCTGACACATGGCTGGTAGTCCCCCTAAAAAGTTATGTTAACATATGAAGCATGAATACTTGATTATCCCCTAATTTGGCCGGAGCCATGGATAATATACTTGCTTGAAGTCAGCGCAGGCAACCCCATCGGGCCGCGGGCGTGCAGCTTCTGGGTGCTGATCCCGATTTCAGCACCAAAGCCGAATTCAAAGCCGTCAGTGAACCGGGTGGACGCATTATGATATACAGCGGCGGCATCCACTTCCTGCAGGAAGCGGGCAGCATTATCGGCATCCTCTGTCACAATACACTCGGAATGTTTGGTACTGAACTCGGCGATATGCCCGAGAGCCGCTTCAAGAGTGTCCACGATTTTGACGTTGAGAATATAGTCATTGTATTCTGTGGCGAAATCCTGCGGAGTAACCGGCAGAGCCCAAGGGACAAGAGCGATTGTAGCCGGACAGCCGCGCAATTCCACATGGACACCGCGGAAGGCCTCTGCCAAAGCCGGCAGATGACTGGCTGCGAAATCACGGTGAACGAGCAAAGTCTCCATGGAGTTGCAGACAGAAGGCCGCTGCGCCTTCGCATTCAGACTGATCCGCTGAGCCATACCGGGTTCGGCACTTGCATCCAGATAAGTATGGCATATGCCTGCACCTGTTTCAATTACCGGTACAGTGGCATTAAGCACCACATTCTGTATTAGTGAGCTTCCGCCGCGCGGAATGATGACATCCAGCAGGCCGTTCAGCTTCAGCATTTCATCGACAGAGGAACGGTCCGGATCTTCGATCAGCTGCAGGGCATCAGGCGGCACTGCTGTACCCGCCAGTGCGCGGTGCAGAACCTCTGCAATCGCACGGTTCGAGGACAGGGCGGATGAGCCGCCGCGCAGGACCACGGCATTGCCGGTTTTGAGACACAGGCCGGCAGCATCAACGGTTACGTTCGGACGGGCTTCATAGATAATGCCGATAACGCCAAGCGGAACGCGGACCTTCTCAATAAACAGGCCGTTCGGGCGTTCGATGTTTTCCAGATTGTCACCAATCGGATCAGGCAGCACGGCAATTTGCTGCAAGCCCTCAGCTATGCTGTCAATCCGGCCTGCATCCAGTGCCAGCCGGTCGAGCATAGACTCCGGAGTGCCGTTTAGCCGCCCGCGCTCCAAGTCCTCGGCGTTGGCGGCAATAAGGTAATCCGCTTCGGCGCGCAAGGCTGCGGCCATGACAAGCAGAGCTTCATTCTTCTGGCCGGTAGTCAAGCTGGCGAGTACCCCTGTGGTCGCTTTGGCCAGCGTCGTTTTGTTTACCACTTCACTCATGACGATTCCCCCTAAAAGTTTTGTTGGCTTAACGCAGTGTAATCCATTCGTCGCGGTGGATAACCTCGAGCCGGTGCACCTCACCGAGCCTTGGGACAACCTCGCGGCTGGGAAGGCCCTGGATGCTGCGGAGCTGGGTATCATCATAATTGACGATGCCCCGTCCAAGCAGTTTGGCATCCGGGCCAAGTACTTCTACAACATCTCCGGAATGGAAGCTGCCCTCGATTCGTCTGACCCCGACCGGCAGCAGGCTATGCCCTCCATGGAGCAAAGCTTCTACCGCGCCGTCGTCAACATAAAGGGAGCCCAGCGGGGTGGACATGAATCCAAGCCATTGTTTCTTGACGGGCAGGGAGGAGAGGGTCGTGGCAAAATATGTGCCTTTGCCAGTACCTTCAGCTGCCAGTGAAAGATCACCAGGCTCCGTAACTCTGCCTACAAAGACAGGAACGCCTCCCCGGGTGGCAATCTTGGCAGCATCGATCTTCGAACGCATGCCGCCAGTACCTACGCTTGAGCCTGCGCCGCCTGCGATAGCATAGATTTCCGGTGTAATCTCTTCTATATGCTGATACCGGACCGCATCCGGATGCTTGCGCGGGTCCCCGCTGTAGACGCCGTCCATATCCGTCAGGACCAGTAGCCGCGAGGCCTTCAGAAGATTGGCGACCAGCGCCGACAGGGTATCATTATCACCGAATTTCAATTCGTCCACCGATACAGTGTCATTCTCGTTGAACACGGGTACAGCGCCCAGCCGGAGCAGCTCCTCCACAGTCATCATGGCGTTGTTCATGGCGCGGCGGCTGCAGAAGTCCGTGCGGGTCAGAAGGATCTGTGCGGTAGGAATACCGTGCCGGGCAAAGGCCTCCTGGTAAGCCTGCATGAGCATAACCTGTCCTACCGCTGCTGCGGCCTGCTTCTCGTGCAGCAGCTTGGGGCGGGACGGGTAGCCGATAGCACGGAATCCTGCCGCCACCGCTCCTGAGGTAACCAGCAGGACTTCACAGCCTTGCTTGCGGAGTGCGGCAATCTCGGCGGCGAAGAAGGCGACCGCAGACCGGTTCAATCCGCCCTCAGGGCCGCTCAGTGAGCTGCTGCCGATTTTGACCACGATTCTTGTCGTCATTGTCTTTCACTTTCCTCTCAAATTTCAATCGCTGTCAGCCCGAAAATGACAAAAAGCCCCCATCCTTAGACTTAGCAAAGGACGAAAGCTTGGTTAACTTCCGCGGTACCACCTTCATTGATGAGGGTTCATCCGACTTCATTCTCGTAACGGGAGTATCCGTCCTGCAGGGCAGGCCGCTCGGGGGTAGGATTCGGAATGGACATCCGCGGTAAATTCTCCCAGCCTTCCGGAATTTACTCTCTGCACGCGAATCATTATCAATTCTTACTGGTCCCGTCTGCACGTTTCACTATTTGTCATTTAGAATACCATGGGAAAGCAGGGTTTGCAAAGAGCCGTCCGGCGAATTTTTTGGGATGGAGGGAAGCAAATTTAATGTTTGACCTTCAGGGGGACGGGTAAAGTATTTATAATCTGTTACCAGGAGGTGGATTGATTTGAGTAAGAGCACTAATGTCCAGCAGGAACAGAATCAAAATGCCAAAGAAGCCGCCGAAATTCAAAACAAGGCGATCAGAGAGTTTGTCGAGGAAAAAGCCGGAGATTCCCGTACTAAGGGACCGGTTGATGAGAGTACAGCCCGTCTGCCGGATGATCAGAACCGTCTGATCACGCAGCATAATTTGCGCAAATAAATAATTGTTTTCCGGGAAAATACAGCAAATGCCCATCCGGCTTCAAGACAGGAGCCGGATGGGCATTTGCATTTTCCTGCTTTTTATTCGTCCGCCAGTCCGGCAACCGTTGCTTTGAAGGTTTCAATGAAAGCTTCGGCGGCCCGGGATAAGTAGCGTCCGCGCCGGTAAGCGACCACCAGGGTACGGCTGGGAACCGGATCAGCCAAAGGCAGGTAGACAGGTACGAATTCACTCCGCGGAGCACGTGCGATGAAATGGGGCACCAGCGTTACACCCATCCCGGTGGCTACAAGCGACTGAACGGTCTCCATATTATTGCTTTCAAAAACAATCTGCGGCTCAAAACCGGCTTCACGGCAGAGTTCAACGGTCATTTTACGGAAGCCCTGACCTTCTTTGAGCACGATAAACGGTTCATTCTTAAGCTCATGCAGTGAGGTACGGATACCCAGAGCACTCCGCGCTGCCAACGGATGCTCAGGCGGGACTGCCAGATCAATCCGTTCCTCGCCAAGCACCTCATAGGCCAGAGTCGGAATCTCCAGCGGCAGGGAGAGCAGGCTTAGATCCGTCTGGCCGCTGGCGGTCAGCTTCTCCAGATTCATTGAGGAGTCCTCCAGAAGGGTGATTTCAACCTCGGCATATTTGCTTTTGAATACCGGCAGTACATGCGGCAGCAGATGCGCACCGGTGATCGGCATGCTGCCAACCACGACCCGTCCGGTCCGGAGCTGGGAGATATCGGACATTTCCTGGCGCAGCAGCTCCACGGCATCAATGATCGCCTGGGCCTGCTCAACGAATTTCTCCCCGGCATGGGTCAGCTCAACGGAGCTGGTATTACGCTGGAAGAGAAGAACACCCAGCTCTTTTTCCAGTTTGGAGAGCTGCTGGCTCAGTGAGGGCTGGGCGATATGCAGCTTGTCTGCTGCACGTGAGAAGTTTCTTTCTGCAGCGATCTGAAGTGTGTATTGCAATTGTCTGAGTTCCACGGACAGGCTCCTTTAATATAAAGAATGGATAATCTGTCTATAAGTATAACCTATAGATATCCGATTTAGTATAGGTGGTTGTTTGACAGCGAAAAGAGTGGTGTGCTTCAGCAGGTTGATAATCTTACATAATCTGCATATTAAATATCTTTATTTTGAACATAAGGATATACTTAAATTATTCTTCAGGAGCCCTTATGCATGCTCTAGGCATACGTTCTTCGAAATAAACGGGGGTGTATTATGGGTGTTCTGGCAAGATTAATACAATCATTTGACGAGCTCGAAGAACAGCTGGGGTATTTTATTCATAATAATTCGGCCATCGAGCCATTGGATGAGAATCATGACTATCTATACGGGGAGACCGGCTTCTGGTCTAAGCCACAGCCTCATCAGGCCTATATGCAGAAGCATGTGCTGGCGGATTACCTGCAATTAACCGCTCTCTGCAGCCAGGTTCTCGTCAATGTCAAAAGCGAACATTATCACAAGTTCGAGCGGAGCACCGCTGTCGTACTCAGTCATATCAGGCAGAACACACTGCTTCCGAGCAGGACACTGGAAGATGTTTTTAATGAGATTAAGCTGGAAATGGACATTCAGCGTGGAATCATTGCGGGTACGTATCAATAAGGAAACAGCAGAAGCTTAAAGAGTAAGGAACTACTTTCGGCGGTTGTACTGCAGGTGCGCGCTATAGGATGAACCTATAAGTGCTATAGAAATCATATCTTGGAATTATAAACGTACTGATGTTATATTTAGAACATTCAAGAGAGACTCCACGCTCTCATCCAAATGGAACGATTCTACTATATGAGGTGAAATTCATGGGCAACAAGACAATGTTTGAAAAGATTTGGGATAATCACGTTATTCATCAAGAGGAAGGCAAGCCAAGTATCATCTATATCGATCTGCATTTGGTTCATGAGGTTACTTCTCCGCAGGCCTTTGAAGGATTGCGCTTGAGCGGCCGTCCGGTCCGCCGTCCGGGACTTACTTTCGCGACTATGGATCATAACGTGCCTACCAAGGACCGTTACAATATTACAGATCCGATCTCCAAGCAGCAGATAGATACCCTTTCACAGAACTGCCGTGATTTCGGTGTGAGACTGTTCGATCTGAATGATATTGACCAGGGTGTCGTACACGTTATGGGGCCGGAAATTGGCCTGACACATCCCGGTAAGACCATTGTCTGCGGAGACAGCCACACCTCCACTCACGGAGCGTTCGGTGCGCTTGCCTTCGGGATCGGCACCAGCGAAGTTGAACATGTGCTTGCGACCCAGTGTCTGCAGCAGTCCAAGGCGAAGACGATGGAAGTGCGCTTCACGGGTAACCGTAATCCGGGAGTGACCGCCAAGGATATGATTCTCGGCGTCATCGCCAAATACGGTACGGATTTTGCGACTGGTTATGTTATCGAATATACGGGCGAAGCAATCCGTGAGCTGTCGATGGAAGAACGCATGACAGTCTGCAATATGTCGATTGAAGGCGGAGCGAGAGCCGGCCTGATCGCACCGGACGAGACTACGTTCAACTATCTGCGCGGACGTCAATATGTGCCGCAAGGCGAAGCCTATGACGCTGCTGTTGAGACCTGGAAGGGTCTTGTAAGCGATGAGGGCGCACAGTATGACACTGTCGTAGAATTCGATGTAGAAACGCTGATTCCGCAGGTTACCTGGGGCACCAGCCCGGGAATGGGTACGGACATCAACTCAAGTGTGCCGAATCCTGCAGACTTCACCACTGAGAACGAACGTAAAGCCGCTGAAAAAGCGCTTGAATATATGGATCTGGCACCTGGTACGCCTATCTCTGAAATCGGTATTGATTATGTCTTTATCGGCTCCTGCACCAACGGCCGGATTGAGGATTTGCGGGCTGCGGCTCAAGTAGCCAAAGGCCATAAGGTATCCGATAAGGTGACGGCAATTGTTGTACCGGGCTCCGGACGCGTTAAGCTGCAGGCTGAGAAGGAAGGTCTGGACAAGGTCTTCACAGAAGCCGGTTTTGAATGGCGTGAAGCAGGCTGCAGTATGTGCCTGGCCATGAATCCGGATGTTCTGCAGCCTGGACAACGCTGCGCATCGACCTCCAACCGTAACTTTGAAGGACGCCAGGGACGCGGCGGACGCACGCATCTGGTCTCTCCTGCCATGGCGGCTGCGGCTGCAATTAAAGGACGGTTCACCGATGTCCGCGACTGGAATTACAAGACGGAAGCCGTCAACTCATAGAATAATTGAGAGAGCAGGAGGACACAGCAAATGGAAGAATTTAAGAAATTAACAGGTATCGTAGCCCCGGTAGACCGGGTTAATGTAGATACGGATGCAATCATTCCGAAGCAATTCCTGAAACGGATCGAGCGTACCGGGTTTGGACAATTTCTTTTTTACGAATGGCGTTTTGATGAAGCAGGAAATGATAATGCAGCGTTTGAAATGAACAAGCCGCGTTATCAGGGAGCATCCGTGCTGATCTCGCGTGCGAACTTCGGCTGCGGCTCCTCCCGGGAGCATGCACCTTGGGCTATCATGGATTACGGCTTCAGAGTGGTAATCGCACCGTCCTATGCCGACATCTTCTATAACAACTGCTTCAAGAACGGCATTCTGCCGATCAAGCTGTCGGAAACGCAGGTGGATGACCTGTTCAGCCGTACCGCAGAGCATGAAGGCTATACACTGACTGTAGATCTGGAGAACAACAGATTGAGCGATGAATACGGCCTTGCCATTACGTTTGAGCTGGATGAGCACCGCCGCCAGTTTCTGCTGCAGGGATTGGATGATATCGGTCTGACGCTTCAGCACGCAGATGAGATTGCCGCGTACGAAGAACGTCATGCGGCCAAGCTTTTCGGCTAAGCAATGCGGGGATGTTTGCAGGGAAGTGAGTGAACATCTGGCGAAGAAATTCGTAAACTTTACAAATTTTACACAAAACTTCTATTTCCGGGTGTCGGAAATAGAAGTTTTTTTGCTATAATCGATATATTCATTGCCTGTGAAGGCAACTTTTGGGGATTTCTGTCGTCTTAATCTTATCTATGGTTCTATCAATTGACAAAAGGGAGAGGAAAGGATGAAGAAAGCCGGACAACGGATGTTATTCCTACTGCTGCTGCCGCTCTTGTTACTGTCATTCGCCGGCCATGAAGCTGCCGCTGCCGCAAGCAGCCAGGGAAGGATTGTGATGGACAGTAAGGAGCTTGCGCTGCCCAAAGGAGTCATCCTTGAGAACGTGAATGGAAGCGTTATGATTCCGATCCGGGTGGTGGTGGAGAACCTTGGTTTTGAAGTGCTCTGGGAGCAGACCACCCGCAAAGTAACCGTCCAGCAGGACGGCAAGACAGTACAGCTCGCAGTAGGAAGCAAGACGGCTGAAGCCGATGGCGTAAGTCTGCTGCTGAATGCCGCACCCAAGCAGAATGGCGGTACTGTACTGGTTCCTATCCGTTTCGTGAGTGAACAGTTCGGACTCAGTGTCGGCTGGGATAATTCCGACAAAACAGTCTACTTAAGCGGCGGAATTCCGCTTGAATCTCCTGTATCTGCAGATCCGCTGCCTTCAGCTACCGTGGCACCTGCAGCCTCTGCAGGCCCTGTGGTGGCATTGCAATCCCCTGCTCCGACACAGCTGCCTCAGACCAATACAGAGAATACTGAAGAGGTCGAGGGCAGTATTACGGCCTCTCCGACTCCTGCAGTTACGTCCCCGACAGTGAAGGGGGCTGTATTCAGCGAGAACCGTCTTATTGTAGCGGTTGCCGGAGGTGCCAAGCCTACGGTGACCAAGATTACCGGGCCAGACCGGATTGTAGTTGATTTTCAGGGAGCAGCGTTTGCCTCTGATTTCAGCGGCAGCTTTCCGGGGGTATCTGCCAGCAGCAGTCCGCAGGGAAGGCTGGACGTAAGCGGCTACCCGCTGGTATCTGAAATACGCTATGCACTGTTCAGCACCAGTCCTTCTACGGTCCGGTTCGTAATCCAAACCGCAGGCAGCCAGAATTACCAGCTGAGTACGGATGACAGCACAGGGCTGGTGACGGTAGATCTCAACACGGTGAATAGCGGAACTGGCACACCGGTGAATACAGGACTTACCGGCAAGCCTATTGTAGCGCTTGATGCAGGTCATGGAGGCACGCAGCCGGGAGCAATCAGTCTCACTGGCAAAGCGGAAAAAGACTTCAATCTTGCAGTTATCCTTAAAGTTGGAGCGATTCTCACACAAGAGGGCTGGGCAGATGTTGTATACACACGAACGTCGGATGTTACTCTCGGTCTGCAGGACCGTGTAAGAATTGCTGAAGCTGCAAAGGCTACGCTGTTTGTTTCGCTGCATGGGAATTCGTTGGATGTAGGGTATCCGAACCGTGACAAAGTCAATGGCAGTGAAACCTATTACAGCCGCAGCGAAAGTCTTCCGCTTGCCCAAATCATGCAAAAGCATCTGGTAGCCGGTACAGGGTTCAAAGATAACGGCGTCAGATCGAAGAGTCTGCATGTCACCAGAGAAACAAGCATGCCAGCTGTTCTGCTGGAGGCAGGTTATCTGACGAATCCGGGAAATGAAGCGGCTATGTACAGCGAGCAGATGCAAAATAATCTGGCACGGGAAATTGTAGCAGGAATTAAGGAATATCTTGGGCTTTAAGTAACGCGGCAAGGGAGCTGCGTGTGAACAGTCCTGATTTTTAATGGTATTTATTCGCAACTTTTAAGTTCATCAGGCGTCTAAACTATGTCGAAGGTTGTCAGTAGGATTGCACCAAGAACGCTCGTTTGGGGGCGGAATACTAGAGTCTTAGAGGTGAAGAATGAAGAAATTTGCTTGTATGCTGTTGCTGCTGTTGTTCTTTGTTGTGATTCTGCCGGGGCATGGACAAGCTGCTGCGGCTACCAACAAGATTTTCCTGGATGGACAGGAACTGACCGCAGGGCAGGATGTTCCGGTGGAAAATGTAAACAACTCCATTATGGTGCCGCTAAGAATGATCGCTGAGAACCTTGGATACAAGGTGGACTGGAATCAGACAAGCAAGACCGTTACGATTGAACAGCAAGGTAAGACTATGCAGCTGATCGTGAATCAGACTGCAGCCTCCGTAGACGGCAAGACCGTGGTCTTGACCACGTCACCGCTTCTGCGGAACGGTACAACTCTCGTGCCGATCAGATTCATCGGAGAGCAGTTTGGCCTTACAGTCAAATGGGACAATACGAAGAAGATTGTAGATCTTATTACCCCGGAAATCCCGGATACTAACACGGAAACAGGTGGAAGTAACGGAGACGGGGGAACCGTTGTAGTACCGCCGGATGATGCGGCAAGCGGCCTGAGCATGATTAACGGAATCAGCTTCAACGAGAACAGGCTAAGCATTGCACTTGAGGGCAACACCCAGCCGAAGGTTTCCAAAGTGAGCGGACCGGACCGGATTATAATTGACCTGCCGAATGCCACTTTCTCGGATGTATTCGGTACAGGACAACAGCTGGATCCCAACCTGAACGGTATGCTTACGGTTACGGATTATCCGGATGTAACCGGTGTGCGTTACTCGCTGTATAGTACCGCCCCGTACACTGTACGTTTTGTAATTGACCTTACTACCTCGAGAAATTATAGCGTTGAAGTTTCGGGCGATGTCTCCAAGCTGATTGTCATTGATTTGAATGCGCAGAGCACTGGAGATACTTCTACACAGCCCGGCAACAGCGGGCGTAAACTGGTGGTGCTCGATGCCGGGCATGGCGCCAAGGATTCCGGGGCCGTTGGGGTTACCGGTAAATACGAGAAGAATTTCAATCTGGCTGTTATTCTGAAGGCGGCGGAGCTGCTGAAGCAGGAGAACAAAATTGACGTGGTTCTGACCCGCAGTGATGATACCTTCCTTGAACTGAAGGACAGGGCGGCAATTGCCAACAACCTCAAAGCCGATTTATTCATCTCTGTCCATGCCAACAGCAGCGGCTCGTCCGCAGCAAGCGGAACAGAGACCTACTATCAGCGCGAAGCCAGCAAGGCTCTGGCAAAGGTGATGCACAAGTATCTTGTACAGGCTACCGGACTTAGTGACCGGGGCGTACGTTACGGCAACTTCCACGTTATACGCGAGACAACGATGCCTGCGGTACTGCTTGAAGTTGGCTACCTCAGCAACAAGAATGATGAGGCACTTCTGTTCACGGAATCACTTCAGAACAAAGTTGCTGCATCAATGGTCAGCGGGATTAAGGAATATCTCGGGGTTCAATAACAGCGGGCGGCAGCCAGGGCCGCAAAGTCGGATTTCGGCCATAGATTGGGGTCAGAGGACTTTGCGGCCCTGTCCTGCCCGTATTCATATGGAGGGGGTTATTTAGTGATGAACAAGAAATTGACATATGCAGGTATAGCAGTATTACTGCTCGCAGTAATTTCGGGATGCGGTGACAAACCAGCCGCCTCACCGGCAGATGCAGCGGGACAGGATTCATCCTCCGTATCGAGCGGAGCTGAAGGAAACGCAGGGAACGACAGCAGCGCTAATAGCACTAGTGCACCTCAGGCTACAAGTACGCCGGAGCCGGCAGCCACGGAAGCTCCTGTAGCTACTGAACAGCCGGCAGCGCCAGAGAAGCAGAGCCAGACTATCAAGGTCTATTATACAGATCCGCAGCAGACAGATCTGGTGGCGGCCGAAGTCTCTGTCAGCTTCACAGATGCCAAAGACAAATATACAGAGGCCTTTAAGGCTCTCCAGAGCAGCAAGAATGCCGACCAGATTCCGCTGTGGAGCAAAATCGAGCTGAAATCACTGGAATTTACGAATGGACAGATTGTCCTGGATATTCATAAGCCGGATGAGGCACAGCTTGGTGCAGGGGGTGAGGCCCTGGCAATCAGCGCATTGTCCCAGACCTTCTTCCAGTTTGAAGAAGTGAAGAATATCGATGTGCTGGTAGACGGAGAACAAGTGGAGAGCCTGATGGGGCATGTGGATCTCGTGCATCCAATAACGCGTGAGAACAACGGATTGTAAGCATTGCGCAGGAAATAGGCCAATGGCTGACGAAGTAGGCAACATAGAAATTCAGATGAGCCATAGAGAGGGGAATATCGAATTGTCCGGTCACAAAAAATTAAAGCGTAAGGTTCAATCTTATTCTGCTAAAGCGGTGTCCGCCGTTCTGGCCGGCACTATGGTGCTTGGCGGCACGGGAGCGGCTTTTGCCGAAACCACATCAACCGGAACGCCGGCAGCTGCCGTAACTCCCCAGTCAGCAGCAACAGCTGCAGGGATATTCAGTGATGTCAAAACAGCCTTCTGGGCCGAGAAACATATCTACAAGCTGGCAAGCCAAGGCATCGTTGTGGGGAATAACGGTTTATTCCGTCCGGGTGACTCCGTTACCCAGCAAGAAGCTGTTCTGATGGCGCTGCGCTTTATGAAGCTGCAGGGTAACGTGAACACAAGCACAGATGTGGTTCTTCCTGCTGATTTCATTGTAACTAACTATTACAAGCCTTATGTTGTGCTGGCTTTTCAGCAGGGACTGCTGGATAAGACGGTAGAAATGGCTGCAGATAACCTGAAGACCTCCTGGGGAGAGCGCAAGGCCAGCCGCGAGTGGGTCGCAGAATTACTGGTCCGGTCACTGGGTAAGAGTGCATCTGCAGCAGCGGCAGCGGGTGAACCGACCGGTTTTGCCGACGATTCCAAGGTATCTGCGAATAAGCGCGGCTATATTAACACCGCAGTTGATTTGGGCCTGGCCAACGGACTGGACGGCAACCGCTTCGACCCGCAGGGAGCAGTTACCCGCGCCCAGCTAGCCACCTTCTTCAGCCGTGCTGAGGCACACAACACGCTTGACTACGATAATACTTTCAAAGGAACGGTAAGTTCACTGAAAGACGGCAAGCTGACGCTATTTAGTAACGGCAGCACTACGGACTTCACACTGAATGCGAACACTGCATATTTCACAAGTACCTCGGAGACCCGCATCTCTCTGAACGAGATACAGCCCTACACCAAGGTGACTGTTATCGGAGCAACCTATAACGCAGCATACGTAGAACTGACTGACCCTACACAACAACTTGATCAGGCGGAGGGGACGTTTGCGAAGCTGTCTACAGGTATAATTTGGGTTGATTCTGCTAACGGGTATGACCAGTACGCCTATGACGCTGCTACTACCTTCCATGATGTTAACGGAGCGGTGATTCAACCTTCTTCCATTACAGCAGGAAGCAAAATATCGCTGCTGCGCGAAACCTATAGCGGTGCGCACAGGGTTGTTAAAGTTCAAGTCACTTCTGGTGTTGTCAATAAAACAGCAACCGGTACGATCCAAAGTGTGGATACGGCTTCCAAGAGCATAACGTTCAAAAATGCAGACGGGACTACAGAAAGCTTCAAATGGGAGGATGGTACTTCACTATTCAGCTCCCAGAACTCTATTCTTCTCCCGGCGGAGCTGAAAACCGGAGCTGCAGTCTCGTATACGATTAAGGATAATGTGATCCGTACAGTCGAAGTAACCTCGGGCGTAGAACGTACAGTCAAGGGCTTTATCTACGAACTGACAGATACTACAATCGTCTATCAAAAGACTGACGGCAGCCGTGAAGTGAAGCTGCTTGCAACAACACCTGCTATTGTTATTCCTAATGCCTCCAGTCCGGTTATTGGAGATCTGATTGCAGATAAGACAGCCGGGGACAATGTTCAGCTTACGCTGAACAGCAGCGACCAGGTGACTAAGATTGAAGTGATCAGCCGGCAAATTGAACAATATACTGCAGCCACAGTAGTAGATTATAATTCCAAAACACAGTTTCTCACCTTTACAGACAACAACGGCAAAGCACATGTCATCAAATTGGATGAAAAAACAAAGCTTGCCTATGGCGGATTAATTACGACCTCACTGACTACGATGGGAGCCAAACTGGTTGAAAACCGTAAGATCGACGTGACTTCCATTAATGAACGCGCGATGTCTGTAGAACTGTCAACGAAATATACAGGAACATTGACTTCAATCAATGCTACTACACGTACAATTGTGATTAAGCTGAGCAATGGTCAATTGCTGACTATGGCTTATCCGCTATCCGTAGATATGTTCGGTAAAAATAGCGCGGCCATTACCGACGTAGCACTGAATGTTCCGGTAACGGCGGTGCTCTCCACCAACCAGGATATTATCTCGGTTCTCCGGGTGACTTCGGCCAGCCAGCTTGAAATTGCAACCGTTAATGCCAACACTAACAAGATGACTGTAAAATGGGCCGGCGGCAGCAGCGAGCTCTATCTTGCCGCAGTTCCGCTCACCAATGAGGCAGGACAGAAGATATCGCTTAGCGAGGTAAAAGCAGGGGAATACGTAAACGTAAGCTTTGAAGGCTCCACGCCATTATCGCTGCAGTCGGTTAAGCAGTATTCCGGACAAATCTCAGCAGTGGACGCTGCAGCAAAAACCTTGACCGTGAAGGATTATTCCGGAGTGTCTCAGAATTTCACCGCCAGCGCAGGGGTGAGAATTACCCGGGACGGTGTAACCACTACTGATCTGAGCGGCCTTACTACAGCGGACCGGGTATTAGCGCGTAAGGATGCCAGCGGGGTAATCATAATCTCGGTATTCAGTCAGCTTGCCCGTACCTTCTCGCGTTATGAGACTGCGACCAATGAAGTCATGACCAAACGCGCTACTCTGAATGAAAATTATAAGTTTGTGCTTGCGCCAAACGCATATATTCATCAAGGTGACACGACTTTACCCGTGCAATCTCTCAAAGAAAATGATAATATTATAATGTATTTCAACAACGACAAGATCGTGGAAATAGTGAAACAATAATCGTTTTGGTGATTTTCCGTGTGAAACACCGTCTTGATTCAGGCTTTTGCCCTGAATCAAGACGTTTTTTTTGAAATATAAGGACAGCGCTGTGTTCACTTGAACGCTAAGGAAGTATACGATATAATGTATTCTTTGCTTATATTTCTTTTTATTTAGAGATGTTATGCCCGAGTGATCAACTTCGGGTGTAAGTACTCCGTGGAGGGGACGCTATGAAAGTTGCAGAAGTCCGCCACATCCTGGATACCATCGGAGGCATGTTCCCTGATGCGCATTGCGAGCTGAACCATAGTAACGCTTTTGAGCTAACTATAGCGGTGCTGCTCTCGGCCCAATGTACGGACGCAACGGTGAACAAGGTGACCGAGGACCTGTTTCAGAAGTACAAAGCTCCAATCGACTACATTTCAGTGCCGCTTGAAGAGCTCGAGCGGGATATCCGGCGGATTGGCTTATTTCGCAACAAGGCCAAGCATATTCAGAACCTCTGCTCCATTCTGATTGAGCAGTATGGCGGAGAAGTGCCTCAGGCCCATGATTTGCTGGTAACCTTACCGGGTGTCGGCCGCAAGACTGCGAATGTGGTCATATCCAATGCTTTCGGCGTACCGGCCATTGCCGTGGATACTCATGTGGAACGGGTAGCCAAACGGCTCGCGCTTGCGGGCTGGAAAGATTCGGTGCTGGAAGTGGAGAAAAAGCTGATGAAGGCGGTGCCGCGTGACGAATGGACGTTAACGCACCACCGGCTGATCTTTTTCGGGCGATATCACTGTAAGTCGCAGAATCCGCAATGTCAGGTCTGCCCGCTGCTGGATGTATGCCGGGAAGGCAAAAAACGTATGAAAACCGCTGTAATCAGGAAAGATAAGGTTCATACGAAATCAAACAAAGATTTAGAGATGAAGAAGAGGATGGGATAGAGATGAAGTGCATTTCTGTATACACCGATAATTTTGAAGCGTTCTCCGATATTTTTGACCGTGTGGTGGACAGCCCTATGGAAGAAAATGAAGAGCAGGAAGTAGAGGGCATCACAATCAGCCATTCCGGCGATGTGCCTGAGTTCTACCTGGAGCGTATGTCCGTGAAACCTGAAGTGGTTGTAATGAAGGACAAAGCCCGCGGCCTTACCATTCTGCAGCACGGTAAAGTGTTCGAAATCCTGCTTCCAGTCCTGGAAACAGCTTAATAGCAATTCATATGTACAAAGAGCCGGCCCTTGGGCCGGCTCTTTGCGTTAAACGATAAGAATATATAGGTTTGGGGCCCTGGCAAATTCCTGAATAATCATCGAAGATTAGGCCTTAGTGTGTGAGGTGTTATATGCGTGTTTGGCTAATCTGAGAACGCTCTAAGCCTTAGAGAATAGGCAATGTAAACCATAAAAGAAGGCAGGAAGAACACGGCACACAGCAGCAGGGAAACATGCGAGATGTTTTGAAGCAGATGATGGTCCCACACCTGCCGGGAAAGATATAGCAGCACACAAGTGATGAACGTCAGCAGCATGACTACAATAGCGAAAATTTTGCTGGTACGGGTGATTTTGCGGTATTTCTCATAGAGTGTTGAGCGGTCTGTATGAATGGGAACGGTTCCTGGTTCAGCAACGAAGATATGCATATCCCCGGCGGAACACACATAACCCCAGCCGCTGTCAGCGAACATTTCACGGTACTCATTCTCGTCCTTCTGCGGCACATGCTGGATGTCCAGACAATAAATTTGCTTATGCGCTGGACCTCTGCGGACAATGAAGCCAGAACCAAACAGGGAGAACCGCTCCAGCAGCCAGCCTTTCTCCGACAACCTGCTTAATTTATTCATTTCATTCTGCTCGGCAAAAGCCAGTCCTTTAGACGGAATGTACCGTGTCTGCTTATTCGTTTTCATGAGTCAACGCCTCCTTAGCATTTAGCTGTGCTATGTTCCCGTGCCTCGACATGCGCAGTCTCCGTTCAATCTCAGCCTCCACCAGAGCCGTTCCGCTTGAAGTAATCTGATAGGTCTTGCGCCGCTCATCCTCATCCTCGTTCAATAGAATGTAGCCGGATTTCTGCAGTTTCTTAATTAGTGTATAGAGTGTAGCGGGTCCCATCCTGACCTCGCCTTCGGTTAGCTCTTCGATGTACTTCATGATTGCATAGCCGTGCTTCGGAGTGAGCAACGCGAGCAGAATATAATAAGCTGAGTCAGATAATTGCTCCATTTGCAATGGGTTATTCTTGGTCATTACACACCTCCTGTCCGATAATAGAAGATCCTTAGTTATATATCCAAGTTGGTTATATCCACTTGTGATATATCCGATATGGATATAGTAATAAATCTGGAATCATCTGTCAAGGGGGGATTAGTCCAGCGAAGTCTTGTTTTTCGTGAAGGATTATAGCTGATTTTGTAAAAGCGGCTAGTTGATTTGTGACAATCTGATGATAAAATGTAATTATTCTATTCTTGCTGATCAGATAAACATACTAATGTTATAGCTTCTCATAAGTGGAAGCCCGAAGCCTATAAATTCTTATCTATAAATAAAATTGGATGCACATGTTGTAGATTGCAGAAGGTGGGGTTGTCGTGGGAGCAGAACGGAGCAGGATGAGAGAAGTAATATCCGGTACATCAACGCTTATGCTGCTGAAGCAGCAGCTGGAGAGCTGGGGCGAACAGAATAGTGCGCAGATAGCAGCAGATCTGATGCTCAAAGAGCAGGCGGGGGAGCTGACCCTTGCCTTCTGCGGACATTTCTCCGCGGGTAAATCTAGTATGATCAATGCCCTATGCGCAAAAGCAGTGCTGCCTTCAGGTCCGGTTCCGACCAGCGCCAATATCGTATCGATCCGCAGCGGGGCTCCGCGGGTAGTGCTTCATGCAGAGCCGGAGGCACCTGGGAGTTCTGCACCGGCAATAGAGACTACACCAGACCGGCTGCAGGAGTACTGCCGCCAGGGCGCTGAATATTCAGCGATTGAGGTCTGGGAGGAAGTCCCGCTGCTGGGGAAGCACGGCGTTCTAATGGATACTCCCGGGGTGGATTCAACCGATGAGGGGCATCAGGCAGCGACCCACTCGGCGCTGCATTTAGCTGATGCCGTGTTCTACGTCATGGATTACAACCATGTGCAGTCGGAGAATAATCTGGCGTTTGCCAAAAGTCTCAGCGACTGGGGCAAGCCGCTGTACCTTATCATCAATCAGATCGACAAGCACAGAGAACTGGAAATCTCCATAGTGGAATACCGGCAGCAAGTAGAAAGCGCTTTCCGTGAATGGGGAATTCATTCCGCGGGTCTGTTGTTCACTTCACTCAAAGTTAAGGATCATCCTCTGAACCAATGGGATGATCTGCTCGCGGTAATTGCAGCTCTGCTGGAGCAGCGCGGAGAACTGCTCGGCTACAGTCTGTCCCGTTCCATGCACCATACGGCAGCTGCGGTGCTTGCAGCTTACCGCGAGGAGCAGCAGGAGGAGCGCTCTCAGTTACTGGAAGCGGCCGGGGGTGCCGGTAAGGAAGAAGTGGAGGCAGAGATCCGGGCAATTTCGCAGGCTGAGGAGCTGCTCGTGCAGCTGCCGGAGCAGATGCGGCTGGAGCTGCGGAGTAAGCTGGATGCCCTGCTTGGCAACAGCAATCTGATGCCAGCCGATGTAAGGGATGCTGCTGGAGCCTATATCGAGAGCAGCAGCCCGGGTTTCCGGCGCGGGTTATTGTTCACCGCGGCGAAACGGGAGAAGGAGCAGGCAACGCGGCTTCTCCACTGGCACGGGCTTCAGCAGAGAGAGATCACTGCCCAGCTGGAGTGGCATATACTCCAGCTTGTGCGTGACTGGGCTGAAGGCGCAGGGCTGTGGCAGGAAGGGGCAGAGCCGCTGCTGAAGCAGGCGTTCCCGGCGGTGAGCCAGCAGTGGCTGGCGGATCAGGTCAAGCCGGGAACCGGGTCGTCGGGCGAGGCGCTGCTTAATTTCTGCCGCGCGCTTGCGGCAGAGATTAAGGCACAATTCCGCCGCGCGGCCCTGGCCTTCGGCGAGCAGCTGCTGGCCCAGCTGCCGCCGCTGCTGGACGAGCGGCGCGCGGAGCTCGCGCGCCGCGAAGCGGCCCTGCAGCGGCAGGCGCACGCGCACGCCGCGCTGGCCGCCCTGGACCGCGCGGCTGCCGCCCGCGCGGACGAACTCGCGGCGCTGCTGCCGCCGCGCCGTACCCTCACCCCCGGCGTCCTGCCGGAGGTGAGGGCCCTTACGGCTGGCGCGCCTAGCACCGCCAGCCCCGTGAAGCCGCCGCGCAGCGCAGCGGCTTCACACCCCGCCGCCGCAACGTGGGCGGCGGGTACGGCACAGCCGGCGGGCGGACGCCGCCGGCTGACGCAGGCCGCAGCGGCGCTGCACGCAGCGGCCGGGCTGCTGCGCCGCGAGCCGGCCATGGCCTCGGCTGCGCGCAGCCTGGCGGCGCGGGCGGAGGACCTCGCCGGCGGCCGCTTCACGATGGCGCTGTTCGGAGCGTTCAGCGCCGGCAAATCCTCCTTCGCCAACGCCCTGCTGGGTGAAGAGGTGCTGCCCGTGTCTCCGCATCCCGCCACGGCTGCCGTCGGCCGCATTCTGGCCCCGGAGGGCGGATTCGCCCACGCGACTGCGGCCGTGACCATGAAGTCTGCGGAGGATTTCTGGGACGATATCCTCCATTCCTTCAGTGTGCTTCAGCTGGCACCGCCGCAGCACTCAACCTGGACTGCGGCGGTGGCCCGCCTGCAGACCGGCGGGCTTCATCCGTCCTCGCTGCCGCATGCCGGATTCTTACGCGCAGCGGCAGCGGGCTGGGAGGAATCCGGCCCGCTGCTCGGAACAGAGCGTACGGTCAGCCTGCAGGAATACCGCAGCCTGGTAGCCGATGAGAAACGGGCCTGCTTCGTGCAGAGTACCGACCTCTATTATGACAGCCCTCTGACACGGAGCGGCATCGTATTGGTTGACACCCCCGGAGCGGATTCCTTACATGCCCGGCATACCGGTGTAACCTTTGGCTACATGAAGAATGCGGATGCGATCTGCTTCGTGACCTACTATAATCATGCCTTCTCCAAAGCCGACCGCAGTCTCCTGGCCCAGCTGGGAAGAATCAAGGACAGCTTTGCCCTGGATAAAATGTTCTTCATCATCAATGCGTCCGACCTCGCTTCAGACGAGGCAGAGCTGGAAGATGTGAAGCAGCATGTGACGCAGAATCTGCGTGCCGGCGGCCTGACCTCCCCGCGGATCTATGCCTTGTCCAGTCTGCTCGCGCTGGAGGGCAAGTCGCGCGGGGTACGGGAGTCCTACGAGGCTTCCGGATTCAGCAGCTTCGAAGAAGCGCTGTCTGAATTTGCGGGTGAGGAGCTGCCGCGCCTGTCACTGGCGGCGGCGAGGGATAGCCTTAGCTCGGTCCGGCTCCGCGCGGAGGAATGGCAGCATATGGCGCTTATGGCAGCGGACCAGCGGGAAGAAGGGCTCCGGCGGTTCCGGAAGCGCCGGGATGACGCAGGCCTCCGGCTGGCACAGCTTGAGCGGGAAGAGCGGCCCATCCGGGATCTGCGCCGCGAGGGTGAGGAGCTTCTCTATCATGTCCGGCAGCGCCTGTCCTTCTCCTTCGGCCGTTCCTTTCAGGAATCGTTCCATCCCTCTATCCTGCGGGAAGAGGGCGGTCATCTGAAAGACATCTTCATTGCCTGCGGCCGGGAGCTGGAGCGCAGTATCCTGCGTGAACTGGAGCAGGAGCTGTGGGCGACCACCCTGCGGCTGGAGGCGGCAGGGCGCAGGCTGGTAACTCAGGCGGCTGCAGCTGCAGCCGCAGAACTTTCCATCCCGGGACAGGAGCTTCAGCTACTGGAGAATCCAGACGAGCGCTGGCCCGCCCCGGCAAAGCTCGATTGCTCCCTTGCCCCGCTGGATTGGGCAGCACTGTGGAGCCGCTTCAGATCACCGCGTTATTTCTTTGAAGGCCCTGGACGGGCAGACATCCGCACAGCTGCCGAGCACTGGTTCAAAGAAGCTATTGCTGCTGCGGCTGTAAGCCAGGAAGAACGGCTGCTGTCTTTCTATACCGGTGCGGCAGCGGCGGCACTTTCCCTTGCCGCAGAGCAGCTGCGTGAAGGTCTGGCCGAGCAGGAAGCGGCCATGTCGGAACTCCTGAAGGGGGGTGATTCAGCGCAGCACTGGGGCCAAATTGCCGGCGAATTATCGCTCATGGAGCAATCTTTCGTCAATATGGTGGACAGTCATCTGTGAAGTTTGTAGGAAAATGTCGAAGAACGCTTGCAATCTGCTGGTTGATGGATGAAAATAAAGAAGCCTGAAAATTTACAATGAAACTGCGACAATTTACAGAAATAGAGAAGTCGGCAGTCAAATTTGCGAAAAGAGGTTGGAGTCGACAATGTGGGGAGCTCCTTTTTCAGCCCGGAGCAAGAAGCTGCTGCTGCTCGGCAGCGGTGAACTGGGTAAGGAAGTCATTATCGAAGCTCAGCGCCTTGGCGTAGAGACCGTAGCTGTGGATCGTTATGAAGCTGCACCGGCGATGGGTGTAGCCCACCGCTCTTATGTACTGGATATGCTGGATGCAGAGGCACTGAAGCAATTAATCCGTTCAGAGAAACCGGATTTGATTGTCCCCGAGATCGAAGCTATTGCTACCGGAGCGCTGGTGGAACTGGAGGAAGAAGGTTTCCTCGTGGTCCCGACCGCACGTAGCGCCAGACTGACGATGGATCGGGAAGGCATCCGCCGCCTTGCGGCTGAAGAGCTGGGTCTGCCGACCGCCGGATACCGGTTCGCTGACAGTCTGGACGAACTTCGCCAGGCCGTAGGTGAGCTTGGAACACCGTGTGTGATCAAGCCGATTATGAGCTCTTCCGGCAAGGGACAGAGTATTTGCAGGACACCTGAGGATGCCGCAGAATGCTGGAATACGGCTCTGGAAGGAGCACGTGCCAAAGGTACACGCGTCATTGTAGAGGCTTTTGTCACTTTCGAGAGTGAGATTACATTACTTACCGTCCGCTCGGTTAGCGGAACCGTATTTTGTCCGCCGATCGGCCACATCCAGAAGGATGGCGATTATGTGGAATCCTGGCAGCCGCATCAGATGAGTGAAGCGCTGCTTGCCGAAGCACAGTCGATGGCCCGGGCCGTTACGGATGAGCTTGGCGGATATGGGATTTTTGGAGTGGAGCTGTTTCTGACCACGGACGGGGTACTGTTCAGCGAAGTATCACCCAGACCGCATGACACAGGTATGGTTACAATGATTACGCAGGATTTGTCGGAATTTGCTCTGCATGTCAGAGCCATTCTTGGATTTCCGCTGGAATCGGTACGTTTGTTGACACCGGGTGCTTCAGCTACCCTGAAGGCCGAAGGAACTGGACAAGCTTTTGCGGTAACCGGGATAGATAAGGCACTTACTTTTCCCCGAACGCAAGTCCGTGTATTCGGCAAACCGGAGATCCGCCCTGGACGGCGGATGGCAGTAACACTCAGTTCAGCGGAAGATGTGGAAATCGCGCGGACGACGGCCAAGCAGGCGGCGTCTATGCTAAAAGTGGAGGTATACGAGGATGAACAGTAGTACTCAGGAGCAGGTACTGCAAATTCGCAAATGTGGCATGAATGATCTGGAGAGAGTTACAGCCCTTCTGCGGGAATTCGGCTATCCGACGACGCTTAGCGTGATGAAAGAGAGAATGGAAGGCATGGAGCATGATCCGCTCCACTGCACAATGGTCGCAGAACTCAATAACGAAGTTGTGGGAATGATCGGACTCCGGCAGGTGAAGTCCTATTACAAACATGCAGATTGTATTACGGAAATTACCGCGCTGATCGTATCAGAGGAACTTAGAGGACAGGGCCTTGGCAAAAGACTCGTATCCGCAGCGGAAGAATGGGCACGCCATCAAGGCTGCTGCCAGCTGTTCCTGCGAAGCGGCAACCGCGTCGAACGTGCACCGGCGCATGCTTTTTACCGCCATATCGGATTCGAAAAGACAGCAGGCTACCGCTTTAACAAAGCATTGCTATAATTCCTATACGTAACCGAACATCCCCATCCCGGCATAAGCGGGATGGCTTTTTTTTATTTCCGCCAGAATAGAGACTACTTAGTAAGCACTGTAGACATCAATGTTGTACGTTGTACAACATTGATTCCCGGATACCGGGGTGTTTGGACAGATTGTTGTACGAAATACAAGAATTATCGTACTAACCCGTCCGAAGGAGGAGAAATGCTGCATTTCGTACAACAATTTTGGATTAGGGACGAAATCTTGAGCAAAATGTTGTATTATGGGCAGGATTTCCCTGTAAACGACAGCAGCCGCCCGGAAATTCAAAAATGCACAGGGTGAAGAATGGGTTGTATGTTAAGTTGTTAAGTTCAGCCTATGTAAATACATAATATTTACTTGCAATAAATGCATTCAGCCTATATAGTGAATTGCTCCCCGTATTTGACTTGATCCGCTGCTACAGCTTTCATTATTTAAACATAGATTGAGCTTACTGAATCAGCTATTATAATGCTGTAAAACTCCAAACCATATAAGAAGAGGGATGAAGCATGTATAAATTAATTCTCGCCGAAGACGAGGAAGATGTAAGAGAAGGCATTATCGCCCAGATCGACTGGGAGAAATACGGATTCGAAGTGGTGGAGCAGGCAGAGAACGGCCGTGAAGCAGCCGATGCGATAGACCGGCTGCTGCCGGATGTGGTGGTTACCGATATCCAGATGCCGTTCATGAACGGACTGCAGCTGGCGGAATGGATCCGCAGCCGTCACCCAAACACGAAGATAATCATTCTGACCGGCTATGATGAATTCGAATATGCCCAGAAGGCGATTAAGCTGCAGATTGATGAATATATTCTTAAGCCCTTCTCTTCCCAGGAGCTGATTGATGTCCTGCTGAAGGTTAGAGCTGCGATTGAGACCGAGATTGCCGAGAAGGAAAATGTATTCGTGCTCAGCGAGCATTACCGTAAGAGCCTGCCGGTGCTGCGTGAGCAGTTCCTGTCCTCCCTGGTGTCACGCCGTCTGCGCTCCGCGGAAATTGCCGAGAAAAGTGCAGAATACGGCATTAACCTGAGCGGGGAGCTATTCCAATCCTCTGTTATCAGTATTGATTATATCCGTCCGGACAGAAGCTCCGGCGTGCCTGAGGCGGGGCCGGTATCCCTGCGTGACACCGGGGACCGTAATCTGCAGCTCTTTGCCGTGCTGAACATTGCCGAGGAAATCTGCCAGAAGCACAGCTTCGGCAAGGTGTTCATCCACCGCGATGATGTGGTGCTGCTCTCTGTCAGCCAGGAAACCGATGAGAGCGAAATCACAGGCAGAACCTTCGCTATCCTTGAAGAAATCCGCCAGAATGTACAGCGTTTCCTGAAGCTTACAGTGACTGCTGGTGCAGGAACGGTATGCCGGATGCCGTCCATGCTGTTCAATTCCTTCGGAGATGCACTGCAGGCACTGGATTACCGGCTGATTCTCGGCAACAACCGCGTGATCTGGATTGAGGATGTGGAGTCGAGATCCAGCCAGATGCTGGCCTATGATGAGCTGACCCAGCAGTCGCTGATCCGCACGATCAAGCTGGGTACAGTCCAGGAGCTGCGGGAAGTGGTGGACGAGCTGTTCGGGGGACTGGATACGGCGCAGGTCTCGACACAGGATTATCAGATTTTTCTGCTGGAGATCATTACATCGATTCTGCGGGTGGCCAAGGAATCCGGCAGTGAAACGAATGACTTTATCGGCTCCGGCATTTCATCGCTGACCGAGCTTAATAAGTTCAATAATATGGGGGAAGCCAAGCAGTGGATTATCGCGGTGTGCAGCCGGCTGATGGATACCATCGCCTCCGAGCGGCAGTCGAGCTATAAGCAGCTGATTGACCAGGCCAAGGATTATATCCGGGCCCATTATGAGGAGTCCGACATTTCCATCGGCAAGGTATGCCAGCATCTGCATATCAGCACAGGCTATTTCAGCAGTATTTTCAAGAAAGAAATGAAGATGACCTTTGTCAGCTATCTGCTGCAGATCCGGCTGGAGGCGGCGAAGGAAATGCTGCGCTCAACCGAGCTGAAGGCATTTGAAATCGCGGAGCGGATCGGTTTTGCCGATCCGAACTATTTCAGCTTCTGCTTCCGCAAGAAATACGGACAGTCACCCAAAGAGTATAAGAACAGCTCGCGGGGAGGATAACTCATGACCAAGCCGAAGGGTACTTTCTTTCCGCTTCGCCCGCAGCCCCGCAAGAGAGGCAAAATCCGCCTGTCTTCCAAGCTGCGGAGCATCCAGCTCATTATTACCCTGACCTTCACAGCGGTGACGGTAGCCGTTGCAGTGATCGTCAGCATTATGCTGTACGGCAAGTTTGCCAACACGGCGGAGGAGAATGCCAATCTCAACATGCAGCAGATTATTGAGCAGGTGAATTATAATCTGGAGCTGTATGTTAAGGGGATGGGCAGCATTTTTGAGACGGCGGAGAAGCAGATCACCACAAGTCAATCCATTGACTCTCCGCTGCTCTATGAACGGATGGACACACTAATGAGCAGCCGTGAGGACCTGGTATCCATGGCTGTTTTTACACCGCAGGGCAAATATGTGGTGGGTACGCCTGGTCAAAGCATGCGTCTGAACACTCAACTGGAGAGCCAGAGCTGGTTCACTACGGCCAAGCGGACCTCGGAAATATCCTATTCAGCCCCGCATATTCAGAATTTGTTCAAAGGACGGTATACCTGGGTCGTATCGATCAGCAAAATGATTCAGTACAGGGAGAAGGGCGAGCTGAAAACCGGTGTCCTGCTGCTGGATTTCAATTTCAGGACGATTGATGAGCTAAGCCGGCAAGTGAAGCTCGGTAAAAGAGGATACGCTTACATTCTCGATCCGCTGGGGAATATCGTCTACCATCCGCAGCAGCAGCTGATCTATGCCGGCCTCAAATATGAGAATGTGGAGCCGGTGCTGGAATATGCCTTCCGCAGCTATCTGGATGAGTCGACCGGAGAGAAGCGGTTTATTACCGTGCGTACATTGGCCCAGACTGGCTGGAAGATCGTTGGGGTCGCTTACTACGATGAGATTGTCACGACCAAGCGCGACCTGAACCAATTTCTGTCCTGGTTCCTCGCAGTTGTCCTGGTGTGTGTGATTGCCGTATCTGTGTTCCTGTCCTGGCTGATTGCCAGTCCGATCCGCAAGCTGGAGCGTACGGTCAAGCAGGTGGGCGAGGGAGACCTCAACACCCCCATCAATGTCAGCGGCGCCTATGAGGTGGAACAGCTGTCCAAACGCTTCAATATGATGCTCCAGCGTATCCGGCAGCTGATGGATCAGATCATCTATGAGCAGGAGACGAAGCGCAAGGGCGAGCTTGAAGTCCTGCAGTCGCAGATCAACCCTCATTTTCTATACAACACACTGAACTCGGTCATCCGGCTGGCAGAGCGCGGCAAAACGGATGAGGTCGTCACGATGATTCAGTCGCTTTCGAAATTTTTCCGGATCAGTCTGAGCAAGGGCAAGAATATTATTACTATCCAGGAGGAGCTGGATCATATCCGCCATTATCTGGTGATTCAGAGCTTCCGTTTCAAAAATAAGTTCCGTTACGAAATAACGGCACAGGATGAAGTATTGCAGTACCAGACGGTTAAGCTGATCCTGCAGCCAATCGTTGAGAATGCACTTTACCATGGGATCGAAATGATGCCGGATGAAGGGCTGATCTCGATCAGCGCTGAGCTTCAGGATGGGCTCATTATTATCAGGGTCAGTGACAACGGTCTCGGGATGTCTGTAGAAACGATGAACGTGATTCTGAGCGGAGGCGTCAAAAGCGGAAGCGGCTCAGGAGTCGGCGTACGGAATGTTCATGAACGGATCGGGTTATATTATGGCCGCGAATATGGACTAACCTTTCAGAGTGAAATTGAAGAAGGTACTATCGTGACCATTGTGTTCCCGGCCCGGCTGGCTGGAGATGACATGGATGAGCAGAAGGAGGAGACAAACTGGTGAGAAGCATACGTTTTTGGCTGACCTTGCTGCTATGCGGGGTGCTCTGGATCTCCGTGTCCTCCTGCTTTAATTCGTCGCCTGCTTATATCAATACGAGCAAGACACGTAATATCCACCTGATTGTCAAGATGAACAAGGGGGATTACTGGAATACAGTGAAGCTGGGTGCGGAAGCGGCAGCGAAGGAATTCAATGTCAAGCTGACGTTCAAAGCGCCGGACTCGGAAAGTGATATCGATGAGCAGGTGGGGATGGTGGAGGACTCCATTAAGGAGAAAGCGGATGTGATTATTCTCGCTGCCAGCAGCTATATGGGACTGGCCCAGGTCGTAGACCAGGCTGCATATTACAAAATCCCGGTGATCTCAGTCGATGCGGAAGTCGGATCGGCCAGGGTTCAAGCCTATGTAGGTTCGAATGGTTATGAAGCCGGACAGAAGTCCGCGGAGCGGCTGATTCAGCTTTTGCAGGGATATGGCGAGATCGGAATTATTAACTTCACCAATTCCTCTTTGAATGTGGACCCGGGGTCTACAGGCAGCATTGATTACGGGGCCAGGGATGCGGATGAGCGCGAGAAAGGATTCCTCAATTACGCAGCCCGTTATCCGAATGTCAAAGTGGTGCAGATCTCCTACACTTCCTCAAGCACGGTGGAGGCCGAAACCCTGACCCGGGAGATGCTGGAGAAGCATCCTAATCTGCGCGGGATTGCCACGTTGAATGAAATTGCTTCCCAGGGAGCAGCCAAAGTCATACAAAGCTTAAGATTGGACAACATAAAGATGGTTGCGTTTGACAGTTCACCCTCCATGATGGAATCGCTGCAGGATGGCACGGTGCAGGCGACCGTGATCCAGAACCCTTTCAGCAACGGGTATTTAGCCGTGAAATACGCCGTAGAAGCGCTTGAAGGTGTGACTATTCCGGAGCGGGTGGACACAGGCACCAAGCTGATTGATTTGGAGAATATGCTGTGGCCCGAGAACCAGAAGCTGCTGTTCCCGTTTGTCAGATAGGAGAAAATCAGATTTTAAACATTAGAATTTTCATGAAAATGAGTAGTATTTTATATTCGCAACCGTTTTCATGTAGGGCATAATAAGGATGTACCCGGGACACACCGGGATAACAAAAAGAAATATCCTCAGGAGGTCAATTGATTATGAAAAAAATCACTTCCGTTTTACTTGCTAGTGCATTGCTGGGTGCTGCTCTTGCAGGCTGCGGCGGCAACAACAACAACGCTGCTGACACTGGTAACAAAGCTAACACAGGCAACGCTGCTGCAACTGCAAACTCCGGTTCCGCTGCTGAAACTCCAAAGGTTGGCGTAGCGATCTACAAATTCGACGATACTTTCATGACGGGTGTCCGTAACGCCATCGATACTGCTGCCAAAGGCATCGCTACTGTAGATATCGTAGACAGCCAGAACTCCCAGCCTACACAAAATGATAAGGTGGATTTGTTCGTCACCAAAAAATATGACGGCATGCTGATCAACCCGGTTGACCGCACAGCTGCAGGCGTTATCATCGACAAAGCAAAAACAGCTGACATTCCGGTTGTCTTCCTGAACCGCGAACCGCTTCCAGAAGATATGAAGAAATGGGATAAAGTTTACTATGTTGGCGCCAAAGCAGAAGAGTCCGGCACAATGTCCGGCCAGCTGATTGTTGACTACTGGAAGGCTCACCCTGAAGCTGACAAGAACGGCGACGGCGTGCTGCAATACGTAATGCTCAAAGGCGAACCGGGACACCAGGATGCTGAGCTGCGGACCACTTACTCCATCCAGGCTATCGAAGATGCAGGTATCAAGGTTGAGAAATTGGCTGAAGATACTGCAATGTGGGATCGCGTAAAAGGACAGGAAAAAATGGCAGCCTTCCTCGGCTCCCACGGCGACAAGATTGAAGCCGTTCTTGCCAACAACGATGACATGGCTCTCGGTGCAATTGAAGCTCTGAAAGCCCAAGGATACTTCACTGGCGACAAATACATGCCGGTAGTAGGCGTTGATGCAACTGCTCCAGCGGTTCAAGCGCTGCAAGACGGAACTATGCTCGGTACAGTGCTGAACGATGCCAACAACCAGGGTAAAGCGGCAATCGTCCTGGCTTCCCTGCTGGCTAAAGGCGAAACACCTACCAAAGAAAACGTAGGCTTCGACATCACTGACAACCAATACGTATGGATCTCCTACAAAAAGATCACTAAAGACAACGTAGCTGACGCTCAATAATAGTTAGATTGCTCCAGATACAGATAAGCTTCATAAACAAAAATCCCGGAGGGCGGTCACCCGCTCTCCGGAATTCCTTTCGGGTAGGGAACAGGATGGAACCGCTGTGCCTCTCATGGAAAAAGAAAAAAAGCGTAGGGGGCGTAACAACATGGCAAATGCTGAGTTTTTGCTGGAAATGAACGGCATTACTAAAGAATTTCCCGGCGTTAAGGCGCTGGACGGAGTCAGCATAAAGGTTAGACCGGGTTCGGTTCATGCACTTATGGGCGAGAACGGTGCAGGCAAGTCGACATTGATGAAATGTCTCTTTGGAATCTATTCACCGGATGCCGGTGAGATCTTCCTGGATGGCCAGAAGGCCACCATCTCTAACTCCAACGATGCACTTAAGCACGGAATTTCGATGATTCACCAGGAGCTGCACCCGGTACCTTTCCGCAGTGTCATGGAGAACATCTGGCTAGGACGTTTTCCGACCAAGGGCATCGGGCCGATTCAGTTCATTGACCACAAAAAAATGTTCACGGACACGGAAAATTTATTTAAAGATCTGGATATCGATCTGAATCCCGAAACTTTGGTGGGCAAGCTGTCCGTATCCAAGGTCCAATCCATTGAAATCGCGAAGGCTGTCTCTTTTCATTCACGCGTCATTGTCATGGATGAACCAACCTCTTCCTTAACCAGCGTAGAAGTTGAGCATTTGTTCCGGATTATCCGGGATCTGCAAAAAAGAGGCGTAGCTATTATCTATATATCTCACAAGATGGAAGAAATTCTTGAAATCTCTGATGAAGTAACCATCATGCGTGACGGCAAAAAGATCGGTACCTGGCCGTCGGCCGAGCTTACCACGGACCTGATTATCTCCAAAATGGTCGGCCGTGACCTTACTAACCGCTTCCCTGAGCGCACTAATGTTCCAGGCGAAGTCTATATGAAGGTGGAAGGCTTGACCTCACCGGAGCCAAGATCCTTTAAGGATGTATCCTTTGAGCTGAGACGCGGTGAAATTCTCGGTGTCGGCGGTCTGGTCGGTGCGCAGAGAACGGAAGTTATTGAAGCATTGTTTGGCCTTCGTGCAATCAAATCCGGCTCCATCTCAATTGAAGGCAAAAAGGTGAAGATCAATTCGCCGCAGGATGCCAAGAAACATGGCCTGGCGCTGTTAACCGAGGAACGCCGTGTAACCGGTATCTTCCCGGTACTGTCCGTTCATGAGAATGGCGCAATTGCCAACCTTGACCATTATAAGACGCCTTACTTCCTGCTGAACGGCAGAAAGAAGAAAGCTGAAGTCGATAAAATGATTGAGAAGCTGCGCACCAAGACACCAACCACCAAAACGCAGATTATGAATCTCTCCGGCGGTAACCAGCAGAAGGTGCTGCTGGCCAGATGGTTGCTTACAGAGCCTGAAGTCCTGCTGCTGGATGAGCCGACACGCGGAATTGACGTTGGTGCCAAATTCGAAATCTATACCATCATTGCCGACCTGGCCAAGCAGGGGAAGAGCATTATCATGATTTCTTCGGAAATGCCTGAGCTGCTGGGGATGTCTGACCGCGTAATGGTCATGTCGGAAGGACGGCTTACAGGAATACTAGAAGGCGAGCAAGCTACGGAAACCGAAGTTATGCGTCTCGCTGCACAGCATTAAGGAGTACGGATAGGAGAATATGCTCGCGTAATTTTAAGGGGGATCACTACTAATGAACGTTAAAAAAGCTCAGTCCTTTGTGACTCAAAACGCAATTTACATCGTGCTGGTACTGCTGATTATGGGGATCATCATATATGAACCAAGCTTCATGTCCATCAACACCCTGCGTGACGTACTGATTCAGTCGTCTACACGCGTTATCATCGCGCTTGGGGTTGCCTTTATCCTCATCACAGCCGGTACCGACTTGTCGGCAGGCCGCGTGGTTGGTTTCACAGCTGTTATCTCCGCTTCGATGCTGCAGATACCGGATTACTCACGCCGCTTCTTCCCTGATCTGCCGCAAGTACAGGTATGGCTGCCCATCCTGATTGCCATCGTTGCCGGTCTGCTCTGCGGTCTCATCAACGGGGTCATCGTCTCCAAGCTTAATGTTCCGCCATTTATCGCAACCCTGGGCACCATGCTCATCGTGTACGGTTTGAACTCCCTGTACTTCGATATGGACCCTAACCAATCGCAGCCTATCGGCGGTCTGCGTCCTGACTTCACCAAAATCGGCTCCGGCTTTATCGGCAGCGGCCAATATTCAATACCTTACATCGTTCTCATAGCCCTGGCGGTCGCGGCCGTCGTGTGGGTACTCTTTAACAAAACTAAGCTGGGCAAAAACATGTACGCTATCGGCGGCAACATGCAGGCTGCCAAGGTTTCCGGTATCAACGTGTCCAAGAACCTGATCTACATCTACGCTATCGCTGGTGCCCTTTACGGTCTGGCGGGTGTGCTTGAAGCTGCAAGAACAGGCGGCGCTACCAACAACTATGGTAACATGTACGAGCTTGACGCCATCGCGGCTTGCGTAGTCGGCGGCGTATCCACTACCGGCGGTATCGGTACAGTTCCAGGTGTTCTGGTCGGTGTTATCATCTTCACCCTGATCAACTACGGTCTGACCTTCATCGGCATCAGCCCTTACTACCAGCTGATCATCAAAGGCCTCATCATCATCGCGGCTGTATCGTTCGATATGCGTAAATATTCTTCGAAGAAATAATTGTGGTTCGGTGATTAGCCGTAACTGCGAATGTTTGGACTTCCGGGTGCTGGTGCACCCGGAGTTTTTGCGTTCAATGTACCGATGTAAGAGGTAAAATGAACTGAGAAACTTTGATATCAGGTATGATCGTAACTGCGGTGAGTTTTGGACTTCCGGCCGCTGTTAGGTTTGGATTTCCTGATTTTTATCCGCTGTCTGCGGTAGAAATCCAAACAAGCGTATGCTTACGAAGTGAGCTTTCCTACGGAAAGCTTTTAGGCGGTCGCTATCGCTCCTCCAGTTCCAAAATCCCCTCCGTTACTCTCACCTTATATGGGGTTTATAGTTCATCTTACATTTCGATTGAAAGCAAGAACCCTCCGGGTGCTGCCGCTCCTCCAGTTCCAAACTTTACCTTCGTTACTCCCATCACCTCACCCAGGTGGGGGTGGTGCAAATTAAGCGTTTGCGGTATTTCGCAAACGTCTTTTGCTTGGGGCTTGTTGATTTTGTCGCAACTTTTCTCCAAAACCATGCCCAATATCTCAACCCTTAAGTGAGCAGCAAACGCAGCAAACCCCAAAGTAACCAGGTGTATAAATGTTGTACGTAGTGCAACTCGCAGGCTTAAATATATAAGTGTTCGGGCGGATTGTTGTACGAAATGCAAGAATTTCCTTGCATTTTGCCTTGGAGAAGGCGGAATGATGTATTTCGTACAACAATTTTGGATTTAGGGGTGTTATGATGAGCGAAATGTTGTATTTAGTGCAATATTTTAGGTTGAAGTAGTGAGGTTTCTCTTATTGCCCTCCAATTCCAGCGCATGTAGCTGCAGAACCCCAATAACAAGTGACAGGGCAGGCGAAGCAGCCCTTGAACATCCTGCTAACACACTCTGAAAGGGTGTTTTTGTGCTGCTTTTAGGTTGCAGTTTATGCCTTTGATGTAGTTTGTGTCTGTGACCTTGGTTATGCTGAAGAAAGGTGGAGAGTAACGGAGGGGAAGTTTGAACTGGAGGAGCGGGAGCGTCCGCCTTTGTCTCCGGATTTCCACCGCGTTATAGCGGTTCAAATCAAGAAATCTGGAGACAACAGCGGCCGGAAGTCCAAACATTCACCGCAGTTACAGCCTCACCTTTCCTAGTTTGCTTTTAAGCCCTCACGCTCCTAACGCATTCCACGCTCCTAACGCATTCCACGCTCCTAACGCATTCCACGCTCTCAACGCATTCCACGCTCACGCTGACGCTCATACTCACGCGTATCGGCAGCTCTGGGCACATAAACACCCTTTCCCCCTCACTCTCATATTCTATAGGCAAATGCCTTTGTAAGGGAGAGCGACTGAATGCTGAGGATTAAGCTGAACGAGCTGGGAAAAGAGAATGACAATGGTCTGATTCAGACGGAGGTATGGCGGTGGGACGGAATCGGCTGGAATGAGGTTATTCCGCAGCAGGAGGAGGATTTCATCCGTGCGGATGATGATCTGTTCGTGACGATCCCGGCAGAGGCGGGATTATACCGCGTAGACTACTCCAAAAAGCCGCTGGAGGCGCTTATCGTGCTTCCGGAGGTAGATGCCAGCGGGCTGCGGGCGGAGATGCTGCATCCGGCTCCTTTTAAGCTTAAAGACGGAACACTGTGGGGTTACATTAATAACGACGGACGGACTGTGATCGAGCCCAGATATGACTATGCGGAGGATTTCCAGGAGAATGGCCTGGCGGTAGTGCAGCGCAAGAATTACAGCGGCCTGATTGACAGCTCCGGGCGTGAGAAGGTCAAACCGCTATATTCCTTTATTGCTCCGTTTGCCGAAGGGCGGGCTGTGGTTTCGGATGCCAAGGGCTATACTTTTATTGATGAGAAAGGCAAAGAGGTCACGTCCGCGCGGTATGACTATCTGAATTCGCTGCATGAAGGCCGCGCGCTGTTCTCCAAGCAGAATACAACCGGGGGGAACTCATACTACGGATATCTGGATGCCCAAGGCAAAGAGGTGCTGCCAGCGGTGTATCTGGATGCCGGGGATTTCAATGAAGGAACGGCGCTGGTCAAAGTCGCTGAGGGGGAGTACGCGCTGATTGATCCCCAGGGAACGGCGCTGCATACGTATAAGTATCCATTCGTGGGGTATCCGGGGGAAGGTCTGCTTGCTTTTCAAGCTACGGAGAACGGGAAATACGGTTACCTCCATACAGACGGCAGCATTGCCATTCAGCCGCAGTTTACGGCAGCCTTGCCTTTCTCGGAAGGGCGTGCGGTAATCAACACAGCTGAGGATTACGGTAATGCATACGGTCTGATTGACAAGCAGGGCAAAGCCATTATTCCGGCGACTTACTATGAAGTCCAGCAGCTGGGTGAGAACCGGGTTGCGCTGGGAACCCCGCTTTATGCCGATCAGCCGTACCGGGGTTCACGTTATGTGATTGCCGATGCGCTTACAGGCAGAATTCTCAGCACCCATCCGCTGCTCGGGGTGAACAATTATCAGAACGGGCTTGCGTCGGTGTATGATGCCAAGGACACGTATTTTATTGATAAAAGCGGTAAAAAAGCCGCCCAGCCGCCGGTCATTGCCGGCTCAGGATCTCTATCCTTCAGCGGCAACCTGATCCGTGCGGATGTTGACCAGCGTACTGCCTACTATGACCGCAAAGGCAAGCAGGTATGGCGGCAAAATGGGGTCATTCCGCTCAGACCGCCGTACTCCGTGCTGGAGAAGAAATATAAACCGAACAGGGATTATCTGGTCTACTATCCGGTAGTAGAAGGGATTGCTGTCGCTGAGATATCCAAATCAGTCAATGATAAGCTGCGCAGTCTCTCACTCGCAGAAGGTGCGGGGACTGGGGGAGCGGGGCAGGATTTTAGCTATACGGGGGATTTTGCCGTATCCTTCTTCCGCAAGAACCTGCTGGTACTTGAGCTCAGCGGATACCGCTTTCCGTTTGGAGCGGCGCATGGAATGCCGACTATGATCTATGAGCATATCAATTTGCGCACCGGCAAATTTTACACGCTGAGTGATCTGTTTAAGCCTGGCAGCAAATATGTGCAGAAACTCAGTGATATTGTCGGAAAACAGATTGCGAATGATCCGCAGTATTCCTATGTTTTTCCCGATACGTACAAAGGCATTACGGCTGACCAGCCTTTTTATGTAGATGGCGAAGCGCTGTATCTCTATTTTGCCCCTTATGAAATTGCTCCGTATGCTGCGGGCTTTCCTACATTCCGGATTCCGTATGCCGAAATTATGGGCCTGATCTCGACAGAAGGGGATTTCTGGCAGTCCTTTCATTAAGCGGGGGGCCGGTGAATGCCGATATTAACTGTAAGAACATGTGACCGTTCTGAAGAGGACGGTTTCTTAAATATAAGAATATATATGCTTCGCGTTATGAATTATCCTTCTATATCTCGTTGAAACGGTACCGTCCTTATTACAGGACGGCAAAGCCGTTTCCACTTTTTGAACAGAAGCGGACAAGCCTCAGCCGTGAAGAAAAATGTCATAATTTAGAAGCGCACAGCCTGGTTTTTTATGTTACAATGACTGAGGAACAAATTACAACTTTGTAACAATTGATGTCCGCAACTCTCGGCAGCCAGGTAATTCTACAACAAGAATAAGGAGATGGCAGAATGAAAAGCAAGACTTTAAGAGCAATGATAGGTGGAAGTGTAGCCGCTGTTATGGCACTTAGCATTTCACTTCCATTACAGGCAAGCGCAGCAGCTGGAGCCACTACGGCAACCGCTTCAGATACGAATTTCGCAAAATTCATGGAATATTTCACACAGTACAATTCGAAGTCATTTGTATTTGACGGGAATACGTTCACCGTATCCAAGACCGTTATCTATAAGAATCCTGTAGCAACAGTTCCGGCAGCAACAGCTAAGCCGGTGGCTACCGCTGTACCAGTAGCGACAGCTAGACCAGTAGTCACAGCCGCGCCAGTAGCAACGGCTAAGCCTGTTGTTACACCAGCACCGACGGCTGCGCCAGTAACAACGGCTAAGCCGGTAGCTACACCAGCTGCAACTGCAGCTCCAGCTGTCGCAGACAGCGCTTCAAGCTACATTCAGCAGGTTGTAGCCCTGGTGAACAAAGAACGCGCAGCAGCAGGACTGGCTCCTGTCTCCGCACTGGACAGCCTGAACAAAGTGGCAGCGGCTAAGGCTACTGACATGCGTACGAACAACTATTTCTCCCATACTTCCCCGACCTATGGATCGCCTTTTGATATGATGTCCGCGTTCGGCATTACTTATCAGGCAGCCGGAGAGAATATCGCGATGGGCCAGAAAACGCCGCAGGAAGTTATGACTGCCTGGATGAACAGCCCGGGCCATAAGGCTAACATTCTGAGCACGAATTTCAACTACATCGGCGTAGGCTTCGACAATAATTACTGGGTTCAGGAATTCATCGGCAAATAATATAACGCAGCTCTTAAGCTTCACTCGTCCTCCGGCATTGCCGGGGGGCTTTTTTTGAGGTTTAGTAAATGAAGATAATCTACGAGAAACACCACTAATAGTTGTTGTTTTTATTCTGGATCGGGAAATGAAGGTTTTTGTCAGACGAAGATAAATCAATTTGCAGTTTCGAAGTTCTGCACTGTAGTTTCGCTTTTTGGACTTTGCAGTTTCGCAGTTTCGCATGATCAGAGCAGTGCTATAGTGCCGCCCTGGCTGCTCCACACTGTTTAGGTGAAAGCGGCGGAGGGGATTATGGAACTGTAGGAGGGGGAGCGACCGCCTTTGTCACCAGATTATCACCGCGAAGAGCGGTACAGATCAAAAAAAGCTGGGGAAAACAGCGGCCGGAAGTCCAAAATCACCGCAGCCGCGCCTTTCACCAAAACCCCCGCTTTATTTGCAAATTAAGCAAAGAAGAATTATGTTTATCTACATAGTTAAGAAGTTTGTAAAATGTGGAACAATAGAGAATAGATCGGCATACGGAGGGATAGCATTGAACGATTCCAAATGGACCTGGAGGGCAGTGGGCCTGGTATCCATCCTGGCAACTTTACTTTTAATTACAGGGTTTGTGTATGCGGTAAGCGATATTATCAATCCCAAAGGGGAGACACTCCTGTCTTCTCTCCCGCAGGAAACAGCTGCACCGACAGCCGCGGCAACGGATGAATTGAAGATACTGGCGCTGGGGGATTCTCTGGCCAAAGGGACCGGCGACAATTCCGGACAGGGGTTTGTGAAGCGTACGCTGGAGGCGTTATCGGCGGACGGAGGCAAGGCGGAGCTGCTCGGCAACATGGGCATTAACGGCTTAACCACAGCCGGACTGCAGAGCAAGCTTCAGGAGGAGGGTGTGCAGTACGCGCTCCGCCAGGCGAATGTAATCCTGATCTCTATAGGCGGCAATGACCTGTTCCGCGGCTCGGATATTCTGGGGACAGGCAGCAGCAGCGGAGAGGCAGTATCGTCAGCAGATACGGAGAATCCTGCGGACGGAATAGCGCCGCTGGAGACTGAATCCGCTGCGAATAACACGGTAGAAGGTTCAGCACCCGTGCCTACAGCCTCCACCGACGAATTAACCCCCGAATCTCTGCTCTCGGCTCTGCCTGATGCATCCAAACGGCTGGGCAGTATTCTTGACACCATTGCCGGGATTAATCCGCAGGCACAGATTTATTACGTGGGATTGTATAATCCCTTCGGAGATATTGCGGACCTGCTGGTTCCGGGTAATCAGGCTGTAACCGCCTGGAACAATGCAGCGATGGATATCATCAACACCCACAGCAATATGACGCTCGTTCCGACCTTCGATTTGTTCAACCGGCATCTGGACAAGTATCTCTCGAATGACCACTTCCACCCGAACGGGGACGGTTATCAGCGGATGAGTGAGCGGATTGTACAGGCTGTACATTAACCTGGGACAGGGAATGGAGCAGGGCAGGGAACATTCTGAACAGAAATGACCGCAGCAAGGAGTTGTATAGAGATGGCTAAACCAATGCAAGAAGCCTCCGTGGAGGTAGTCCTGTCCGTACAAGGGGTCCGCAAAAAAATCGGCCGTAAATGGATCATAGATGATGTTACGTTTGACGTCCGGAAAGGTGAGATTTTCGGCTTCCTCGGTCCTAATGGGGCCGGCAAAACCACAACAATCCGCATGCTGGTTGACCTGATCCGGCCAAGTGAGGGCACGATTACCGTCTGCGGCTATAATGTGAACCGTGACCCGGAAAAAGCATTGCAATACGTTGGCTCCATCGTCGAAAACCCCGAGGTGTATACGTATCTGACAGGCTGGGAGAACCTGCAGCATTTCGCCCGCATGCAGCCCGGTGTGGACAAGGCGAGGATTGCCGAAGTGGTGGATATTGTACGGCTGGATCAGCGTATTCATGACAAGGTAAGTACGTATTCACTGGGGATGCGGCAGCGGCTGGGCATTGCCCAGGCACTTTTGGGCCGGCCACGGCTGCTGATTCTGGATGAGCCGACGAACGGCCTGGACCCGAAGGGCATCAAGGAGCTGCGCGAATTCATCCGCAAGCTGGCGGATGAAGGGCTTGCCGTGTTCGTCTCCAGCCATCTGCTGAGCGAGATTCAGCTGCTGTGCGACCGTGTGGCGATCATCAGTAAAGGGCGGGTACTCGCCGTAGGCGGTGTGGACGAGCTGGTTGCCCGCAATTCTCCATACGTCCTGTGGGAGCTGGAGCCGCTGAATCGGGCTAGAGAACTATTAAACGGCCGGCCGGATATCCATCTGCTGGAGCTGGATGAGGTAACACTGGACGACTCCATTATCGCAGGCATGGGAGTGAATTCCCTGATCACGGTTATGGAGGAGGATTTAATCCCGGAAATTGTCGCCGTACTGGTTACTAGAGAGGTTGAGGTCCGGGCTGTGCATAAAATCAACCCTACACTGGAACAGCTATTCTTGAAGCTAACGGAAGGTGAAACTATTGACTAACCTGCTGCCGCTCATCCGCAATGAGTGCCTCAAAATCATAAAAAAGAAACGGTTTTATGTCATCCTGCTCATTCTGCTTGTGCTTGTGCCTATGTTTACCTATGCACAGATGCGTATAGCGGAACGCAGCCGGGATAAGTTTAACTCTGACTGGAGGCTGGAGGTCCAGCAGCAGATTACAGATAACCAGAACTCCCTCGGCAGCGACCGGATTCCGGAAGAATGGAAGTCGTACCGGCGGATTTTTGTCCAGCAGCTGCAGTATTATCTGGATCACGATGTGAATCCGAACGAGCCGAGCGGCGTTACCTTTACCCGTGAATTTCTGGACAATTCCGTGTCCCTGTTCATTCCGCTGCTGATTATGGCGGTGGCCTCGGATCTGGTCTCCGGGGAGAGAACGACAGGAACAATCAAGATGCTGCTGACGCGTCCGGTCAAACGCTGGAAGGTGCTGTTCAGTAAAATGACGGCCCTCATGATGTTTGTCTCCTTAATCGTCCTGTCTGCTTTTATCATCAGCTATCTGGTGTCGGGGCTGGCCTTTGGATACAAAGGATTCAATGTTCCGGTGTTCACAGGCTTCCAGCTGAGCGGGGATACGGTCGATATGACCACGGTTCACGCTGTGCCGCAATGGAAATACCTGCTGATGCAGGGCGGTTTGATCTGGTTCGTCAGCGTAGTTGTTGCTCTGCTGGCTTTCATGGTGTCGGTTCTGGTACGCAGTACGGCAGCCAGTATAGTGGTGATGATGGCGGCGCTGATTGCAGGCACGATCCTGACGAATATGGCTTCTGCCTGGACTGCGGCCAAATATTTATTTATGGTTAATATGGAGCTTACCGGGTATTTAGCAGGTACTCCAGCACCGATTGAGGGCATGACACTGGCATTTTCGATGGCGGTATTGGCGATTTGGGGACTGGCTGCAGTAATCATTTCATTCGCCGTCTTTACGAAACGGGATATTTTGAATTAGAATGTACAAAGTGAACGAAAACGTTTGTTTGCATTTTATAGAGATAGTAAGACACAAGAAGGAGGAGCATGAATGCTCGAACAGATCGATATGTTTGCAAAAGTCTCTAAGAACGCCGAAGTGGGCCGGACTGGATACGATGCTGACGACATTCAGGTGCTCGAAGGTCTGGTTGCGGTCCGCAAACGGCCCGGCATGTATATTGGCAGTACGAGTTCCTCGGGACTGCACCATTTAGTATGGGAAATAGTGGACAATGCCGTAGATGAGCATTTGGCCAAGTTTTGCTCGAAGATTGATATTACACTCCGCAAGGACGGATCGGTCACCGTAATTGACAACGGACGGGGAATTCCGACCGGAATGCACAAGACGGGAGTGCCGACTCCGCAGGTTGTTTTCACCATTCTGCATGCGGGTGGTAAATTCGGAGGCTCCGGCTACAAGAAATCGGGCGGTCTGCATGGCGTAGGGGCATCAGTAACCAATGCTTTGTCCGAGTGGCTGGAAGTGGAGATTTACCGTGAAGGCAAGATCCACCGGCAACGCTTCGAATATTGGGTCGACAAAAGCGGGAAAGAACATGTCGGCGAGCCTGTGACTGGCCTTGAGGTACTGGGGAATACGAATAAGACCGGTTCGAAGATCACCTTCAAGCCGGATATTCGCGTCTTCCCGACTGGCATTTCACTGAATTACGACACACTCGCGGAACGGGTGCAGGAGATTGCCTTCCTGAACTCGGGCCTGCGGATCAACCTCAGCGATGAGCGGAGCGGACGGCAGGATGAGTTCTTTTATGAGGGCGGCGCGAGCCAGTTTGTACAGTTCCTCAATGAGGGCAAGGATGTCTTGCATGATGTGGTTCATTTCAGCTCCGAGAAGGATGAGATTGAAGTGGAAATTGCGCTGCAATACAATGCGGGGTACACGGAGACCATTGCTTCTTTCGTCAACTCGATTCCTACGCGCAGCGGCGGGACGCATGAGACCGGCTTCAAGACAGCCTATACCCGTGTGCTGAATGACTACGCCCGGCGGACGCAGCTGCTTAAGGAGAAGGATAAGAATCTGGAGGGTAATGATCTCCGTGAGGGAATGATGGCGGTTATCAGCATTAAGATGTCGGATGTGGAATTTGTCGGACAGACGAAGGATCAGCTGGGTAGTGCTTCTGCACGCAGTGCCGTGGACTTTATTGTCTCGGAGAAAATGGCGCGCTTCCTCGAGGAGAATCCCCAGGTCGCGCAGAGCCTGCTGAAGAAATCGATCCAGGCGTCCAAGGCGCGCGAAGCGGCCCGCAAAGCCCGCGATGAAATCCGCAGCGGCAAGAAACGCAGCGAGAGCTCGAATCTTGGCGGTAAGCTGTCGCCTGCACAATCCAAGGATGTTACGCGTACCGAAATCTTCATCGTAGAAGGCGACTCCGCCGGAGGCTCAGCCAAGCAGGGCCGTGATTCGAAGATTCAGGCCATTCTTCCTCTGAAGGGGAAGCCGATGAATCCGGAGAAGGCCAAGCTGCTGGATATCTTGAAGAACGATGAATACAAGGCGATTATATCGGCGATTGGTGCGGGCATTGGTCCTGATTTTGCCGTGGAAGACAGCAATTATTCCAAAATTATCATTATGACCGATGCCGATACGGACGGTGCGCATATTCAGGTGCTGCTGCTGACCTTCTTCTACCGCTATATGAAGCCTCTGATCGATGCCGGCAAGGTCTTCATTGCCCAGCCGCCGCTGTATAAGCTGACGCGTAAATCGGGTAAGCTGGAAACAGTCCGCTACGCCTGGAGCGATGAGGAGCTGCAGAATTACCTGAAGGAATTCGGTAAGAATTTCGAGCTGCAGCGGTACAAGGGACTCGGTGAGATGAACCCTGATCAGCTGTGGGAAACAACGATGAATCCGGATTCGCGCACGCTGCTGCAGGTGCAGATCGAGGATGCCGCCAAGGCGGAACGCCGCGTCTCCACACTGATGGGCGACAAGGTTGATCCGCGTAAGCGCTGGATTGTCGAGAACGTCGACTTTACAGAAATAGTAGAGTAGGGGTTAGTGGGGAAGTGACGATTACTTCCGCTGTTTTTAATTTTTTGATGATCGTTTTAAGCACAGCGAATGGGATATTCGCAGATTGCCGCCAGAACTTTAGAATAAAGCGAAGCTAAATAAGGTGGTTAGTAACGGAGTGTGAGTTTGGAACTGTAGTAGCGCAGCGTCCGCCTTTGTTTCCGGATTATTACCGCTATTTAGATTGAACTTGAAAATATACTAAAAAGGGAAAAGTGGCGGAGGAGAATTTTGGAACTGTAGGAGCGTCAGCGTCCGCCTTTGTCTGCGGATTTCCACCGCGAACAGCGGTTAAATTCAAGAAATCTGCAGACAACAGCGGCCGGAGGGCCAAACATTCTCTGGAGTCACGGCAATCCCATAATAGAAAAAATACAAGTTCAATCTATATAGAAGCGGTATGATTCAAGAAATATGGGGATAACAGCGCGGAAGTCCAAAACTCACCGCAGTTACGGCTTAACACTGATTTGTTTAGTTTTATTCTTAAGAGCCTTGAGGCAATACGAATCAAATATCTCAGGCGCGCAGCAGTCAGATCATCAATCATTACAAACGTGGACAGATTGAGGAACAGAAGGTGAAAAGTGAATGAGCAGTTTATCAGAGCAATTTTTGCCGGCTTTTCTGGAAGAGGTCGTTGGTGACCGATTTGGCCGGTATTCCAAATATATCATTCAGGACCGGGCGATTCCGGACGTCCGCGACGGGCTGAAGCCCGTGCAGCGCCGGATTCTGTATGCGATGTACGACTCTGGCAACACGCCGGATAAGCCATACCGCAAGTCGGCCAAAACAGTCGGTGACGTCATGGGTAACTACCATCCTCATGGAGACTCCTCGATCTACGACGGGATGGTCCGGATGGCTCAGCCCTGGAAGATGGGACATGTGCTTGTCGACGGGCACGGCAACTGGGGTTCGATGGATGATGACCCTGCAGCAGCTATGCGTTATACAGAAGCGCGCCTGTCTCCAATCGCTTTGGAGATGATGCGTGATATTGAAAAACGCACCGTACTTTTCAAGGACAATTTCGATAATACGGCAAAGGAGCCGGTCGTGGTTCCATCCCGTTATCCGAATCTGCTTGTCAACGGGACAAGCGGGATCTCTGCCGGGTTCGCCACGGAAATTCCGCCGCATAACCTGCGTGAAGTCATCGATGCCTGTATCGCTGTCATGCAGAAGCCGGACATCGCACTGGAGGACATCATGACCTTCATCAAAGGTCCCGACTTCCCTACAGGCGGAACGATTATGGGCGGCGACGGCATTATGGACGCGTACCGTACAGGTAAAGGCCGCATCTATCTGCGCTCGAAGACGGAAATTGAGAACCTGCGCGGCGGCAAGCAGCAGATCGTTATTACCGAGGTTCCCTTCCAGATTGTGAAGTCGCGGCTCGTGACCTCCATGGAGAATATCCGCCTGGAGAAGAAGATCGAAGGCATCGCCGAAGTCCGCGACGAGAGCGGCCGTGAAGGTCTGCGGATAGTGGTGGAGCTGAAGAAGGAAGCCGATGCGAATGGTATTCTGGCCTACCTGCTCAAAAAAACCGATCTGCAGATCACCTACAACTTCAACATGGTGGCCATCGTTAACAAGGCTCCGCAGCAGCTCGGCCTGAAGTCGATCCTTGAAGCCTATATCGCCCATCAGCGTGAAGTGGTTACCCACCGCACCCAGTTTGATCTGGAGCGGGCAGAGGACCGGGCCCATGTCCTGGAAGGGCTGGTTAAGGCTCTGAACATTTTGGATGAAGTGATCGCCGCAATCAAGGCGTCGAAGAACCGCCAGGATGCCCAGAATAATCTCGTGTGGATGTTCGGCTTCAGCGAACGCCAGGCCGATTCCATCCTTACCTTGCAGCTGTACCGCTTAACCAATCTGGAGATTCATTCGCTCCAGAAGGAGCTTGATGAGATGCATGCCAAGATTGCTGTCCTGCAGGGCATTCTGGACAGTGACAAGAAGCTGGTTGCCGTCATCCGCAAAGAGCTGCTGGAGATCCGTGATAAATACGGGATCGACCGCCGTTCACTGATTCAGGGTGAAGTGGAGGAATTGAAGGTCAGCATGGAGGTTCTAGTGAATGCGGAGGATGTGCTGGTCGCCATTTCAGAGGGTGGCTATATCAAGCGGACAGGCATGCCATCCTTCACCCGTTCAGGCGGAGAGCGCCACTCATCGGGTGTCAAGGACGGCGACCATATCGTCAGGCTGCTGGACCTGAATACCCGGGATAGCCTGCTTGTGTTCACCCGCAAGGGCCAATACTTCCTGCTTCCGGTTCATCAGATACCGGAATTTAAATGGAAGGAGCCTGGTACCGCGATCGTGAACGTGATCGGCCTCGCCAAGGGCGATGGCATTGTCAGTGTGCTGCCGGTCGGCAACCTGGAGGACCCGCTGGCAAGTCTGGTCTTTGTCACCCGTAAGGGACAGGTGAAGCGTACAGAGCTCAAGGAGTACTCTACAAGCCGTTCCGGAGCCGTTGCCGCCTGTAAGGTAGCTGACGGTGATGAGATCATTACAGTGGCGCTGAGCAGCGGAGACAAGGACATCGTGCTTGTGACCCGTGAAGGGATGAGCATCCGCTTCCGGGAGAGTGAAGTCAACCCTATGGGCCGTGTGGCCACAGGGGTAAGAGGGATTCAGCTGCGAGAAGGCGACGAGGTCGTCTCCAGCTTCTGGGTCAGTGAGGACGAAGGGGAGATTCTTGCGGTTACCGAGATTGGCTACGCCAAACGCTCTCTGCTGCTGGATTACCCTTCCCAGAGCCGCGGAGGCAAAGGGATGCCAACATTCGAGTTCAAAGAAGGCAAACGGGTTCGCCCGAATGGCAGCAGGCTTGTGGGGGCCTTCTACTGCAAGGAGCCCCTGGAGCTGACCGCCATCACCCAGAGCGGTGCGGTTCATGCCTTCTCCTCCGAATCGGCACCGCTTGGTGAGCGCCGTTCCATCGGCAAGCAGCTGGTTGCTGTCGAGAAGAAGGATGAGATCATCAGCCTGTACCCCGCAGTTAAATAGCCGGGGCAGAAGCTTAGAATATTAAATAATTCAAACGGCGTTCGGCTGCTCTGGTCTACAGAGCTCCGAACGCCGTTTATTTGTATTAGCGGGATTTACAAGTATGGTCAGGCAGCGGAGAATTACACGGTTCGCTCCGAGTCACGTCAAGTAGTGTATAGAATGCCTAATGTTGCAGGTGTTACAACTTTGATTCATGGATACCAGTGTATGCATAGGTATTGTTGTATGAAATACAAGAATAACCCCCGCTAAGGTTCTTTATAGATGGGGAATGCTGCCTTTTATACAACAATTCTAGATTTAAGGCCGAAATCATAAGGGGAATGTTGTATTTCATGCAGGAATTGGTGCGGAGTTTTCGTTCAACCAGCAGTCACTCCATCTCCACCACAAACAGCGGGTTCATTGAGAAATCTGTAAGTACGTACCTTAAATTCACTAGCGGCCGTGATTTTATTTTTTTCTTTTGCAGGAAATGGAATTTTTTTCGCGAAAATGTTTAGGTATACCGGATAGAGATCCGCAGGGAAAGGAAGGAATAAGTGTGCACTCCACTGAATTCAGTAAAATCTGGCATAAGATATTAAAGGACTATAAGCTACATATGGATAGCAAGCTTGCCCCTACACTGACCGATGCCCAGCTTACCGTACTGGAATTGCTGCAGGAACGTGACGCGATGAAACCTTCTGATTTGGCTCCGCATCTGGCCACCAGCCCGGCGGCTGTAACTATGCTGCTTGACCGGATGGAGAAGCATAATCTCATTATCCGTGAACGAGATGCCTCCGACAGGCGGATCGTCTGGGTGAGCATCACCGAGACAGGCAAGAACGAGACCTCGCGCGGACTGAAGATCCGCAGTGATTTTTTTGCCGAAGCGCTCGATCCCATTTCATCACATAACCAGCAGCTGCTGCTCTATCTGATGGGGAAGATGGCGGTAGCTCCCGCTCCGGCACCGGAAGGTTCGACTCCTTAATAGATGTCCAGTGTTGACCTCATATATATGCATACACACAAAAGCAGGCTGTCCGTTACCGGATAGCCTGCTTTTGGTTCTGCGGGGTCCACAGATTCCAGGGATGGGTCTGTGGAGGCAGGGAGATTAATTCAACTTCCTCTTTGGTCACCGGATGCGGGAACCCGACCAGTGCTGACCACAGCGCAATCTGCTGTCCGGGTCTGTTCACTGCGGCACCATACTTCTGATCTCCGTACAGCGGGCAGCCGATGCCGCTCAGCTGTACGCGGATCTGGTGGGAGCGTCCGGTAAGCAGATCGATCTTGAGCAGGGTGTAGCCCTCAGCGCTGCCGAGTACCGTATAATCGAGAATCGCTTCCTTGCCGCCCGGTGTTCCTGGGCGGACAATACTGACCGTGTTGCTCCGCTCATCCTTCAGCAGCGTATTAATCAGCCGTCCCTGGGATGCAGGGGGTTTGCCATGAACGACGGTCAGGTACACCTTGTGGAAGGCGTGGGTGCGGACGCTCTCAGACAGCCGCGAGGCTGCCTTCGAGGTCTTGGCGAAGATCATCGCGCCGCCTACAGGCCGGTCCAGCCGGTGAACGAGGCCCATGAAGACATTCCCCGGCTTGGCGTAACGTTCCTTAACATCTTCCTTCAGCAGGGTCAGCAGATCCGCATCGCCTGTAGCATCCTCCTGCACCGGAATGTTAACGGGCTTCACGATGCCCAGAAGATGGTTGTCCTCATATAAAATCTCGAACCGGGACTGTCCGCTGCCGGACTTCCCGGTTGTTTCGTTGTTCTGCGCGGTCATGGCTTACGCCTCCCAGCGGCCCAGAATTCCGCAAGGCAGATTCATGCCGGAGGATGTAATCGGCAGTCCGATCTCACCGGAGGTAAGCTTGCCGCCGTAGCGCTTGCCCATGGTCATTGACAGCATATTGCGCAGTACGGTAGGCGAAATGCCCGTTGTGTAAGAGTTAATCAGCATGAACAAAGGCCGGTCGCTCATAATCTCCATGCAGCTCTCCAGGAACGGATAGAGACTGGCTTCGAGCTTCCACATTTCACCGCCCGGGCCTCTTCCATAGGAAGGCGGGTCCATGATAATTGCATCATATTTGCTGCCGCGGCGCTGTTCACGCTGCACGAACTTGAACACATCATCTGTAATGTAGCGGACCGGCTTGTCGGCAAGCCCGGACAAGGCTACATTCTCCTTCGCCCACTGAACCATGCCCTTAGCGGCATCGACATGAACTACGGAAGCTCCGGCACTTGCCGCTGCAACGGTTGCTCCGCCGGTATATGCGAACAGGTTAAGCACGGAAATCGGGCGGTTAGCCGCAGCGATCTTGTCCATCATCCAGCGCCAGTTGGCTGCCTGCTCAGGGAAGAGACCCGTGTGCTTAAAGTTCGTTGGACGGAGATGGAACTTCAGCTTGCCGTAGGCGATTTTCCAGTCATCCGGAATGCTTTTCTTCATTTCCCATTGTCCGCCCCCGGCGGAACTGCGGTGATAGTGTCCGTGAACATCACGCCATTTGGCACTCTCGCTGGCCAGCGGCCAGATGATCTGCGGGTCCGGGCGGCGCAGCATAATATCGCCCCAGCGTTCTAGCTTCTCTCCGCCTCCGGTATCAATCACTTCATAGTCCTTCCAGTCACTTGCTAAATACATTATTAATCCATCCTTCAAAAAGTCATTTAGCCTTTATTGTACAACATATAAGCACGCTGCTACAAACATAATGGTTGCAAAGCTGCGACTATTCTCATTTTAGCCAAGAGTTCGCCGGTGTATAATATTACCAAAAAAAGTATAGGAGAGCAGGCTGAACCATGAAAATTACGAAGGTAAAGTACAGGGTGATCGGGCTGGTAGTACTGCTGGCACTTCTTGCACTGATTGTGTATGATCAGATTACACTGCACAGCGGGCTTGAAGAATACCGGATAGATGTCGTTACAGAGGATTTCTCCGTACAAAATATAAATCTGGCCGCAGCGCCTCATGCTGTCTATTTGGCCGGAGGCTGGTTTCTGGAGCTGACCGGCGGTGATACTATGGTTGATAATGTGATACTTAATGGAGCCATTGACGGGGTCGAAGTTATCGATTTAGCTTCAAGCAAGCCATTCATTGTAAGTGATGTAATGCCTATAGAAGGCGGAGGCGTTATTGAAGATCTGAGACTTACCGGACGGTCGGTGCTGCATATGAACATATCTTATACGGCCAGCGGAATTAGTAAACAGTTCTCTGAAGATATCAGGCTTCATGACAAGATCAAACCAAATAATGAAGTTACTACAGGCGGTTATAAAATATATGAGCTTAGGCGCAGATGATCGGCTAATTCCGTCCTCTGCTGCCTAAGCATTACGAAGGTGAGGCCGGATGTTATGTTCAACCTCTCGGAGCTGTATTACCCGATCACCGCGAACCCGGCCGGGGGCGGCGAGTATCTGCCCGGCAGGCTGCTGGAGCCGTACATCCGCTGTTTCTGGGGGACTGTACCGCTGCCGGGTGAGCAGCAGGAAGGGCAATCCGTTGAAATTGCAGAAGGGCATAACGGAGCAGTTATAAGTGAAAGTGAAAGTGAAAATGAAAGTGAAAGTACTTTCCGTAAGCGGACGGAAACGATCATACCGGACAGTTGTATGGATATCATATGGGAATGGGATGAGCGTACAGGGGAGGCTGACGGAATATTTTGCGGCATTAATGACACCCCGTTTGAGGCGGGACAAGCCCGGCAGCCTGCGGGGAGACAGCGTTTCGCTATCCGTTTTCATTTCTGGGCGGTTCATTTGTTTGCAGATGAGCAGCTGCAGGATGTACTGAATGTCCACGTTCCGGTGGAGCAATATTTCCGTTCCTTCCGCAGGGAGCTGGGAGACAAGCTGCGGGGGACACAAACGATGTCGGAACGCATTGCCATGGCAGAATTGTTCCTCCTGCGCAGGCTGGAGAATGCCGGCCGCAGCAGTGACGGGATGATGAACGCTGTCCACAGGATGCTTAAGTCCCGCGGGGTGGTGAGTGCAGGGGAGCTGGAGCTTAGCTCAGGCTTCAGCAGCCGCCAGCTTGAACGCCTGTTCCGCCAGCATATCGGACTTCCGCCCAAAAAAGTGGCAGATCTTGTCCGCTTCCAGAATGTCTGGCTGGATCTGTACCGGACACCGCTGCACAGAGGCGGGCTGCAGGATATTGTATTTGCTTACGGCTACAGCCACCAATCGCATTTCATCAACAATTTCCGGAAATTTGCCGGCAGAACACCGCTGGATGCGCTGAGCTATGCGCGGAACTGAATGTCGTTTTTTTGCAATACAATCCCGGCAGGGCAGAAGTACAATGAGGTCAGACAGGCTAACCACAGCTGGATCATACTACAGCTATTGAGCGGAAGGAGATTTAAGTTATGATTACAAGTTTTGACGGTATCAATCTGTACAGCAAGGACCCGGCGGCGCTCGCGGCATTCTATTCCGAGGTACTGGGAGTCCCTATTCCGTTTGAAGGCTATGGCCAGTATGACGGGGCGAAGATTGGTTTCGACCGCAGCCAGCCGGGGATCATTATATGGGATGAGAGCAAGTGGGAGAAGCTCACGACAGGAGTCGTTAATCTGGTATTCTCCTGCAGCAGCCTGGACGAAACTTATGAGCAGCTGAAGGGGAAAGGGCTGGATTGTCAGCCTCCGGTAACGATGGAATACGGCGGTAAAGAAATGAATTTCCGTGATCCGGACGGCAACGGCATTACCCTGCTGGAAGGCGGATATTAATCACTTTTATCGAAATTTGTTCGGACGGCAAAGGTGAATAGGTTTGGCATTCTTCTATGCATTTCATCTGAAAATATGGATAAAGATCAGCGGCAATGCCGGACAGCAGTTCAAGTCCGGCATTGCCGCTGCTTCTGTTATCGGGGACAAGTATGCCTAATTTCCCGAAGCGGCCAGCTTTTAAAATATTGACAATGATAATCATTATCAAATAGAATGAGATTAGCAAAACATGGTTGCCTTTTGAGATGGACTATACAGAATACATTTCATATTTACCTTGGGAGGACAGAGTGATGGCTAAGGTGCTAGTGGCATATGCCAGCCTGACAGGCAATACGGAGGAAATCGCTGAACTGATTGTGGAAGGGATACGCCAGGCAGGCGGAGAGGCCGTGCTGAAATCGGTCACTGACTGCAATGCGGATGAGATAAAGGCTTACGAGGCTGTACTGCTGGGTGCGTATACATGGGGGGACGGCGAGCTGCCGGATGAATTCCTTGACTTCTATGAAGAGATGGATGAGCTCGACCTCAGCTCCTGCAAGGCTGCCGCCTTCGGAAGCGGAGATACCGGTTATGAAATCTACTGCGGAGCGGTTGATCAGATTGAAGAGAAGCTGAAGGAACGCGGTGCCGAGATCGTACAGGCCAGCCTGAAGATTGAGTACGGGCCGAACGCAGCAGAGAAAGACGCCTGCCGCAGCTTCGGACGCCAGTTCATCGAGACCTGCGCGGCGGTTTCTTAAGGATGGGCGCCGGGGCAGGATGCTTCGCAGGAAAGATGCAGGATGCAGGGACTGTCCGCTACAGCCGGCTGAATGATTTCCGGATGGAGCATATCATGCTGGGCGGAGCGGAGATGAACGGCAGCGGAGCTCCGGCCACGGGAGTTCCCCGCTGGAGACAGCAGGTCCAGTACGCGGTCGGACATACGCTTAATGACTTCTACAGTCTGCAGCCTGAGGTGCGCCGGGAGACGCCTGTGCAATTTCTGCTGGAGCGCCGCTGGCCGCCGAAGGGTCATGCTTTTCCTTCCCTGATGCATTATTGGGATATCAAGCAAGCGGTTGCCGATGAGCTGATGCGGATTGTTGCCGGCAATCACACCGGTGAGATTCCGGTGATGCTGTATGAACAGTGGCATGTTCCTGTGCCGGAGCTTGAAATTGAACTGGCGATGATTTTTCAGCTCGCCTGGAGCTCGGGGCAGGAGGGGCGTTGTCTGAATATCCAGAAATTCATGGTGAGCGGGAATGAAGATGTCATCACCGGATTTCTGCATATGGCCAGCGTCTTCTGTCATCAGGCCTACGGGAAACCGGCAGAGACGATCGGAATCTATTCGCTTCTGGATGGACGCCGGCATATCTTTGACGGAGCGGGTATCCCGCTGCAGGAGTCGCTCGACTATGTGCGCCTGCTGTCTGTGTTCCTGGAACGGGAAGAGCATGCGGAAGGCTGCATGAAATACGGAAACCGCCGGAACGACCGGGATGAGCCTATCCTTCGCGGATACGGGCTGATGTAGACCGGGAACTTCGGCGTAATCCTTGCAGGGGGCGTTCAAAGAAGATATGGTTAAGCCACAGGAGGTGTCCTTGGCCCATGTCTGAAGGAATTAGAACCTACAACACCGGAGTGGAAGCGACACTCGAAGTGATTGGGGGCAAGTGGAAGCCGGTCATTTTGTTCTTGCTCACCTTTGGGAAGAAGCGCAACGGGGAGTTCATCAGCCAAATGCCGTTCATTACACAGAAGGTGCTAACGCAGCAATTGCGGGAGCTGGAAGCGGACGGGGTGATTACAAGAACCTCGTATAATGTGGTGCCTCCCAGAGTGGAGTATGAGCTGACCGACTACGGCTGGAGCCTCAAGGAGATTCTGCATCTGATGTGCAGATGGGGCGATGCCCATGTCTATAGGGTGTACGGGGATACGGCAGTTGTGCTCTCCCAACCGCAGAAGGAAGAATAGAACAGCCGGTCTCTGAATTTCAGAGACCGGCTGTTCTGCGCGGATCAGGGAATGATCCGGCGGTGGCGGAGATCCGCGAAGATGTCCATAAACATGGCTTCCGTATCCATAAACTCAAGGAATCCTGCGCGGCGGGATTTGGTGCTGTCGGCAAAGAAATCATAGTCCCAGGAGAATACGAAATCACCGAATGCCCACGAGGAGACACTAGCATAGCTGTTCGGCTCCAGCCCGTATTTCCCGACCATCCGGTTCCAGAGCGGCTCTTTGTCCTGCACGGCATCAGACAGGGACATCTGGAGCGGGGGGGCCGTGTCCAGCCCGAAGCTGGAGGCAATCTTAGGCCACAGCTCGTTCCAGCGGAACAGATCACCGTTGGTGATATTGAAGGCCTGATTGGCACAGCGCGGTTCCGTTGCTGCCCACACCGTTGCTCTGGCCAGCAGACCGGCATCTGTCATCTCAAGCAGGCTGTGATAGGCGCCCGGCTTGCCGGGGAAGCGCAGCGGAATTCCCAGCTCCTTCGACATGGAGGCATAAATAGCGATTACCATCGCCAGGTTCATGGGATTGCCGAGAGCATATCCGCAGACGACGGAAGGCCGCAGCGCCGACCAGGTCCAGCTTTTGCCAGACTGCTTCTCTTCCAGATAATCCTGCTGCGCAATATTGAATTCCGGCGGCATATGATTGGCATCAGTTTCGCGTGCCGGTGTTTTGAACGGGCCGAGATGCGCGCCATATACCTTATAGCCCTGCATGAGGCTGATGTGTTGCAGCCGGCGCGCCGCAGGTTCGACCGCTTCAACCGCGTGAACAAGCATAGCCAGATTAGGAGGGACCAGCTCTGCCCAGGTAGGCCGGTCCTGATAGGCGGCATAGAAAATATGCGTCACCTCCGCCAGACCGCCAAGCTTCCGCCGGCTCTCCGACGGGTCGAGTAAATCTGCAGCTATATAACGCACACGGCTGGTGTCCAGCCCTCCGCGGCGCGACACGCCGATGATATCCCAATCGGGAAGCGCAGCCAGATGATCAATCAGGTTGCGCCCTATGACGCCGTTCGCGCCGATTACAAGTGCTGTTTTACGTAAGTCTGAATCCATAGGGTTCATGTGCAGCTCTCCTTCGCCAAAGTATGCCATCATTATGTATTGCCTCAGGAGTGCTGAACAGTACGCACTTTGAGGTCATATAGGTACCTTGAGGTAACATAAGGACAACAAAAAGCATCCTTTCCTGAGGGCAGGTTGGCCCGGAGGAAAGGATGCTTGACAGTCAGATTACTGTAATTCGGAACAGTTATTCAGCCGGCTAACAATGATGCTTCAAGGTTCAGAGTGCAGCACGGTAGTAATCCTGCTGGTTCAGAATAACGAACCCGCAGCTCTCGTAGAGCTTAAGCGCATTCGGATTATCCAGGGCAACCTCAAGGTTCACACCGTTGTAATTCCGCTGTTCCCGTTCAATAGTCTGCATCAGGGCACTCCGGCCGATGCCGAGGCCGCGCAGATTCTTGTCTACGGTAAGGCCATAGATCCAGGTTTCGTTGTCTTCGGACCACAGCCGCATTTTGCCGGCAGGCTGGCCGTTCATCTCGATGATGATATGCTCCTGGGAGCCTTCGAGCTCAAGCTGCGTGTACGTTTCGGCGGCGTCTTCCTCCGTCATGTTGAATCCGTCGCAATCGAAGGCGATTAGCACCGGAGTCTCGTCGGCACGTGCAGGCCGGAGCATAACGTTACCGGCGGCTGAACTTGCTTCAGAGGCCCCATGATTCTTGGCTGCGCCATCCCATTTCATCTGAAATTCCGCGTGGCTGAATTCCAGCGGCAGTGTCTTCAGATAAGCAGTACCTGAGGCTGAGGCCGCGGGCGTATTCAACAGCAGCGTCTTAATCTTACTTCGTGAGATGAGGGTCTGCGCCCGTTGCCAGAGCGAGCTGAAGATGCCCCGGCGGCGGTATCCCGGCCGTACCATGCCGCAGACTTCCATGTCTCCGCCGATATTGTATAACCCGATGAAGCCGACCAGCAGCTCCTCTTCATAGGTCACCAGCCATTCCACTCCGCCTGTTCCGGCCGGCAGCCGCAGCATGTCCCAATTCAGCTTGAGTGTGATGCCTTCGTATTGCTCGCAGCGCTGCTGCAGTTCTTCTATATCTTTCAGTGTATCAGCCGTAGTCAATCTATCTTCCCCCTATGTCAGCAGATCCCGGTACTCCGTGTGCTTCTCGAATTGATGGGCCGCATACGGGCACTCAGGCACAATTTTAACTTTCTCTTCCAGGGCCAGGTCAACGACCGCCCGCACAAGCTTCTCCCCGGCACCCTGACCGCGCAGCTCTTCGGAGACATAGGTATGATCAATCACGAGGTTACCTGTAGTCTCTTCCGTTCTGTATGTAATCTCGGCAAGGTCCTTACCGTCACCAGCTATATAGAAACGTCCTTCTCCCTTAGCAATCTGTTCCATGTTTCTTCACTCCATTCCAGTGTATTGCCTATATTTTACTACCCTGCCCGGCAAAAAGCGAGAAAAGGCATGGCAGGAATGCCAGCAATATAACATACGTATTCCATACAAGGTCAGTAAAAGCGGAATGACTTGCACATTGGCTTCCCGATGCCCTAAGATTAAGGCACTAACGCTGTAACGAATAGAAGTTGCATCAGGAGGAATAGCCATGGATTACGAGGTTGAGGTTCATTTTCAGCCGGTATATGAATTAATCAGCAGCATACATACGTTTATATGCAAGAAGGGAAGTAAAAAGATAGATCTGGGTACACCCTGGGCGGCAGAAGTATCACGCGGCTTAAGCCCCGAACTGCTGGAAGCACTGGAAGAGACAGATCTCGACAATGACTGGAAGCTGCTTAATCTGCTGATCTATCTGTGTCCGGACAAAGACAGCGTGGAGCGTGTGCTGGAGTGGCTGGAAGGCCTGTCCGTAGGAGAGATGTACGAGGCTCTCGCAGGTTATGTCAGTGTATTCCCGGTACAAATGGAGCAGTACCGCAGCCGCATGGTCTTCCTGCTGTCGGAGTGGAACCGGCAATACTTCAGCAGCTGTAGTCCGGATATCATTAAGAAGCTGCAGCAGCATGCGGAGGAACGGAGACAGGCGCTGGCCGGCAGCCCGGTAGCCGATTTTGTGAATAAGACTACCAACGGATTCTATTTCATGCCGGGTGACGGTCTGCGCAGGCTTGTGCTGATCCCGCAGTTTCACTTCCAGCCGATCAATATTATCTATAATTTTGGTCCGCTGACGATATGTCACTATGCCGGGAAAATTCAAATTGCTGAAGAGGAAATCTCGCCGTCCATGCACCGGACGCTCCGCAGTCTGGGCGAGAAGAGCCGGCTGAAGATCCTGAAGTCACTGGGCGGAGAACGCAAATCGTTCACGGAAATTGCCAGACAGGCCGGCCTGTCCAAGGGCATTGTCCATGATCATATCTCCAGTCTCAGGAGCGCCGGTCTGCTCAATGCTTATATCGAAGGAGAGAACGTCACCTCTTACAGTCTGCGGCTTGAGGGGATTCAGCAGATGAATGAACAGCTGTTTGCTTATTTGAAGTAAATATAGCGTTGCCTAATATTCCTGTGCCTCGCCAAAGCCAAAGTCTACTTCTGTTATGGAGAAGATTTTGGCTTTTTTGCTGCGATCATCCAATTTTATTCTGTTTGGGAAGAATTAATTTCAAGTTCTCTCTTTACAGAACAACTTTTACTTTCTATAATGTGAACTATCGGTCTTTAATCATACTTAGTGGGTAGGAATTGTTAGTATTTATAAAATGGAGAGAAAAGAGATGATGTCATGAGAAAAAGTACGCTTGTATTATCCTCATTGTTAATCGCCGGTTCACTGCTGCTGTCCGCCTGCTCGGAGAACGGCAACACGGATGCAGCATCCACGGGCACCCCTGCAAACACGGCAGCAACAGCTGATCCGGGTGCAGCGGCTGGCGGTACGGAAGCAGCGGTATCCCCGGCGGTTGTACCTGCCGGTGCGCTCAGCGAGCCTTTTACAGCAACCGATCTTACGAAGCTGCCCGCAGTCGCCCAGAAGCGCACCGATACAATCATCGTCGGTCTTACCGATCCGAGCGGTGCGTTCACCCCTTATTTCCAGGAGAGCGGCTATGACGGCAATGTATCCTCACTGCTCTATGCGTCTCTCGTGACGGTAGATGACAAGGGTGTGCCAACCCCGGAGCTTGCCGGGAGCTGGGAGGTGGCGGCGGATCAGCTTACATATACGTTCCACCTGCACAAAGACCTGAAGTTCAGCGACGGCTCACCGCTCACTGCGGATGATGTGGCGTTCACCTGGACGATCCAGTACGACAAAGCTTATGACGGAGGCTCATCACTTCCATCGTTGAAGGTGAAAGGCGGCGAAGCTTACAAAGCCGGAACTGCCCAGACTATAGAAGGCATTAAAGTCATTGATCCGCAGACAATATCGGTTACGCTGGAACAGCCCAATGCTACGGCGCTGGTGACTCTCGGCTCCAATGTGCTGTCGAAGGCTTACTATGGCAAGGACTATAAGTTCGGCCAGCTGGAGTATATAAAGAAGCTGCATGAGAAGCCGCTGGGCGACGGCCCTTATAAGCTGGAGAAATTCATTCCCGGACAAGAGGTCCGTCTTGTAGCCAATGAGAACTACTTCAAAGGCAAACCGAAGACAGAGCATTTTATCTATAAAACAACGACCGGCGATGCCTGGCAGTTCCTTGAGACAGGTGAGGTGGACTACGCGTCCTTCCCGGCTACGGAAGAAAATATCGGGAAGCTGAAGGAACTGGGTTATGTAAACATTCTTCCTTATACCCCGAGCACTTACGGCTACATGCAGGTTAACCTGAAGCATGAACAGCTGAAGGATAAGCGGGTCAGACAGGCGATTGCCTATGGACTGGACCGGCAGAGCATCTATGTAGACGCAGCTGAAGGGGCGGGTGCTGTGGCCAATATTCCGGCTTCGCCGATCTCCTGGTCCTATACAGAAGAAGGGATCAACCCTTATAAATATGATCCGGACCAAGCGAATAAGCTGCTGGATGAGGCAGGCTGGACCGTAGGGGCAGGAGGAATCCGCGAGAAAGACGGGAAGCCGCTGAGCATTCATTATCTGGCGAGCAAGAGCAAGAACTCGGATATTTTCATCGCGGTGGCCAAAGAGAACTTCGCTGCGCTCGGCATCGACTTCCAGCCGGAGATCTTCGCTGACTTCAACTCGCTGGTCTCCAAGACGGAAAGCGGGGATTATGATCTCGTATCTTACTCCACCAGCATGCTGACGGATCCGGCGGACGGCTTCATGCAGTTCTTCGACGGCGAAATCACCGATTATGAGAATCCGAAATTCGTGGAGCTGTACAACAAAGCGCTGGCAACTACAGATATTGAACAGCGCAAAGCAGTCTATAAAGAGCTGTATCAGCTGTTCAACGATGAACTGCCGATTATTTTCACCAATTACAAGAAAACAGTATATGCCTATAACGGCCGCATCCAGAATCTATCGGTCAGTCCGTTCATCGGTCTTGCCGGCAGCCTGCCAAACTGGACTCTGAAATAAAGAATTGTTCATCCCCTGCCTGCGTCATGGGCAGGGGATGAATCCTAAGGAGCCGATCATGAGCACTTATCTGACCAAAAGAATGCTGTATATGCTGATCATCCTGTTTGCCGCATCGCTGCTGATCTTCTGCCTGTATGCACTTACCCCGGGTGATTTCATTACCGGAAATATTAAGCTGACTGCAGAGCGCAAAGCGGAGCTGCGGGAGATTTACGGCCTGAACAAGCCGGTGCTGGAACGTTACGGGACTTGGATGAACAATGCTTTTCACGGGGATTTCGGATATTCACTTGCCCAGCAGAAGCCGGTGCTTCAGCTGTTCGGTGATTATATCTGGAATTCTTTTTTGCTGGCCGCTGTCTCTACGTTCCTCACCTGGCTGATTGCTGTGATCATCGGTGTCATTTCTGCCTATAAGCAATACTCCTGGTTCGACACGCTGGTAATGATTGCGATCTTCGCGGCGATGTCGCTCCCGTCGTTCTTCATCGGCCTGTTCCTGATCAAGATTCTGGCCGTTGACCTGAAATGGCTGCCGCCGGGGGGAATGATGACTACAGGCAGCAATGCCACCGGGTTCGCCTACTTCAAAGAAGTGGTGCATCATATGACCCTGCCGGTCATCGTCATGACGCTGCTGGGTCTGGGTTCATTAACCCGTTATTTCCGCAGCAATATGATCGATGTGCTCAAGCAGGACTATATCCGTACGGCCAGAGCCAAAGGGCTGAAGGAGCGGAATGTGCTGTTCACCCATGCACTGCGCAATGCGCTGCTGCCTGCGATCACCCTGGTCGGCTTCGAGCTGCCCGCGCTGTTCGGGGGTTCCATTATTATTGAGCAAATCTTTAATTGGCCGGGCATCGGCCAATTGTATATGAAGTCCTTCGGACTGAGGGATTACCCGCTGCTGATGGGCTTCACGATGTTTCTGGCTATTCTGACCGTAATCGGAACACTACTCTCGGATATTCTGTACCGGGTGGCTGATCCGCGTGTCCGGTTATAGGAGGGGGAGGATCTTATGGCAGCTGACAGCAGAGTAAGTGAAATAACGGCCCCAAGGGTCAACCTGCGGAAATCTTCCCTGTTCCGGCAATCCCTGCGGAGGCTTCTGCACAACAAGCTGGCGGTGGCGGGCTTCGCGGTTGTCTTATTTATGTTTGTGTTATGTTTCATCGGCCCGTTCTTCTCGCCGTATACGGATAACAAAATCAATATGGCCATGATGAACAAGGCTCCGAATCTGCAGCATTGGCTGGGGACAGACGCGCTGGGACGGGATATCTTAACCCGGGTCATGCAGGCGGGGCGTATCTCTCTTACGGTGGGTCTGGCTTCCATGGTGCTGTCTGTGTTCCTTGGAGCGCTGCTCGGTGCGGTTGCCGGATATTACGGCGGTCTGCTGGACCAGATCATTATGCGGATCGCCGATCTGCTGATGACTATTCCCGGCCTTCCGCTGCTGTTCATCTTCGGTGCGCTGCTCTCGGAATGGAAGATTAAGGCGGATTACCGGATGTACATCGTCATGCTCATGCTGAGCATGGTGAACTGGCCGGGGCTGGCGCGGATGGTACGGGGACAGATGCTCAGCCTGCGGGAACGCGAATTCATGCAGGCCGCCGTGGTGCTGGGTCTGCGCGACCGCAGGAAGCTTTTTGGCCATCTGCTGCCGAATATTGTTCCGCTGCTGATCGTCATGGCAACGCTGAATATCGGCGGAGCGATTCTCAGTGAATCGGTGCTTAGCTTCTTCGGTCTGGGGGTTATGCCGCCTACGCCGACCTGGGGCAACATGATTGATGCGGCGAATAATATCCTCGATTTCCAGGAACGGCCATGGCTGTGGATTCCGCCGGGGTTATCGATTTTTGCCACGGTTATTGCGATTAATATCTTTGGTGACGGCCTCAGAGACGTGCTTGATCCTAAACAGAAGAGGTAGGTGGCCATAACGATGAAGCCTTTAATGAATATAGACCGTCTAAGCACCGTGTTCTTCACAGAGGACGGGAAGGTGACCGCGGTTGATGAGGTAAGCTTCAGTATCCGGGAAGGCGAGACGGTCTGCATTGTCGGTGAATCCGGCTGCGGCAAAAGTGTCACCGCCATGTCGATTATGGGGCTGGTGGAAGAGCCGGGCGGTAAGATTGCCGGGGGAAGCATTGATTTCCGGGGAGAAGATTTACTCCGGCTGGACAAAAATACGCTGCGCAGCATCCGCGGCAATGAGATCGCTATGATTTTTCAGGAGCCGATGTCGTCACTGAATCCGGTCATGAGAATTGGCGAGCAGATTATGGAGCCGCTCCTGGTTCATCTCAGAATGAACAAGAAGCAAGCCCGGGCCCGGGCCATTGAACTGATCACCCAGGTGGGGATATCCCGTCCGGAACAGATTATGGGCAGCTATCCCCACGAGCTGAGCGGAGGCATGCTGCAGCGGATTATGATTGCAATCGCAATCTCCTGCGGGCCCAAGCTGCTGATTGCGGACGAGCCGACGACCGCGCTGGATGTGACGATTCAGGCGCAAATCCTTGATCTGCTGCGCGGGTTCAAGGAGCACTCGGGCATGTCAATCCTGCTGATTACCCATGATCTTGGCGTAGTGGCCGAGATGGCCGATTATGTCATTGTCATGTACTCCGGCCAGATCGTTGAGGAGGGCGGTGTGGTAGAGCTGTTCCGGAATCCCAAGCATCCGTATACGCGGGGGCTGCTGAAGTCCAAGCCCGTCATGGGCCAGCGCCTGGAGGAGCTCTATTCCATTCCCGGCCAGGTGCCCAGTCCGCTTGCGCTTGAGCCTTCATGCTACTTCCATGACCGGTGCGGACATTGCATGGACGTCTGCCGCACCCGCCAGCCGCAGCTGCAGGAAACCGGAAGCGGGCAGAAGGTAGCCTGCTGGCTGTATGAGGAGGCGGAAGTGTATGTCTGAAGCGCTGCTGGAAGTTAAATCTCTGAAGAAGTACTTCCCGGTAAAACAAGGGCTGCTGGGCCGCACAGTGGGGCATGTGAAGGCTGTGGACGACATCAGCATTACGCTTCAGCCGGGCGAGACCTTCGGCCTTGTCGGCGAATCCGGCAGCGGCAAAAGCACGGTGGGACGGACAGTGCTGCGGCTGACGGATAAAACGGACGGTGAGGTAAAGTTCAAGGGAGTGGACATCCACAGCCTGTCCGCTGCGGACATGCGCCTGATCCGGCCGCAAATGCAGCTGATCTTCCAGGACCCTTACAGTGCGCTTAATCCGAGAGTGAGGGTTGGCGATGCGATAGGCGAAGCGCTGCTGGACCATGGATTATGCACGAGGGGGGAGGTGCGGGATCTGGTGCTGGAGGCCATGGAGGCCTGCGGCTTATCTTCTTATCATATCGACCGCTTCCCGCATGAATTCTCCGGCGGACAGCGCCAGCGGATCGGCATTGCCCGGGCGCTGATCCTGAACCCGGAGCTGATTATTGCGGATGAGCCGGTGTCGGCGCTCGATGTGTCTATTCAGGCGCAGATTATCAATCTGTTCAGCAAGCTGCAGCAGAGCAAAGGCCTTGCCTATCTGTTCATTTCCCATGATCTTAGCGTAGTGGAGCATCTATGCTCCAGGATCGGCGTGATGTATCTGGGATCGATGGTGGAGACCGCCTCCAGGGACGAGCTGTTCCAGCATCCGCTGCATCCCTATACGAAGGCGCTGCTGTCTGCCGTACCCGTGCCGGTCCCCCGGCTGAAGCGGGAGCGGATCGTGCTGAAAGGCGATATTCCAAGCCCGGCGAATCCGCCTTCAGGCTGCAAATTCCATACGCGCTGCCCTTTTGCCGTAGAGGTCTGCAAGGCGGAGATTCCGCTGTTCCGGGACGCTGGCGCAGGACATTTTGTAGCCTGTCATTTAGTATAATAAATATTAAATATGGATTTAAATTGAATATACACCTATTTTGACTTGCCTACTTCCCAGTGCTATACTGATTCCACAGCAGGCAAATATGGTTAATAAGAGACTGATTAGACTTAAGACATCTAATTGGTCTTGTTTTTTATTACCTGAGCAATAAGCCAGTTTTGTACGAAGAACCATCACTTGCAGCTATGCTGACACCACTTGGCGGATGCTTGCAGGGCCAGCTTTGTTCAGCATCAGAAGCAGCCCCTGAAAGTATGCACCGCTAAAAAACCTTTAGGAGGAATATCATGAATACCACAGTACGCTTGACAGAAAGATCCGGCTCTACCTCTTCCCAGCGCAGCAAAGGCCTTGTACCGGTCGTCGTCTACGGTGCAGGTTCAGATACCCAGTCCTTTACAGCAGAAGCCAAAACACTCAATGAGATTCTCGGCAAAAACCCGCGGGCGATCCTGAAAGTGGAATTCCCCGGTTCAGGCTCCAAAAATGCGGTCATTCAGGAAGTACAGCGCCAGCCGCTGTCACGTTCTTTGCTCCATGTAGATTTGCAGCAGATTGATATGAAGGCAGAACTCGACACCAAGGTTGCATTCCACTTCACCGGCGATCCTGTCGGTGTCAAGAGCGGCGGCGTCCAGCAGGTGGAGCTCTATGAGTTGGATATCCGTACCTTGCCGGACAAGCTGACCGCTTCCTTCGAGGTGGATATCAGCGGACTCGACATCGGTGATCAATTGCTGGTCTCCGATCTGCCGAAGCATGATGGCTGGGAGATCCTTACCCCTGAAGATACGCTGATCGTGCGGATCTCACCTCCGCTTGTTCTTGAAGAGCCTGCTGATACAGATGCTGCTGAACCAGCAGCGGCAGAAGCAGCTGACGAAGGCAAGACAGAAGAGTAACTTATTATGTATTTTATAGTCCAGTTCATTGGACAAGCCGCACCACAGCCCGTTTAGACCGGCTGATATGCGGATCATAAGCTTGATCAACCGGGAGCAGACATATCCTCATCAGGGAGTTGTCTGCTCCTTTTTGCTAAATAGCGGAATCCTGCAATCATCTATTATACATTGTGAAAGTAAGGGAGAGTGCATTCATGAATCTGAATATCGTTAAGCTGGTCACCGGCTCTAATGCCAAGCTGGATGAAGCCTCGCCGCAGGCGACGGTGAAGATTTCCTGCAGCAGTTCGCCGGCGGAGCTGGATATCAGCTGTTTCATGGTCGGGGAGAACGGCAAGGTTACGTCCGATGATTATTTCATCTTCTACAACCAGCCCGCCGATCCCAAGCGGATTGTAGAGTTCAATGCCATCGACAAGTACAGCGGCGAGTTTGCCATCGATCTGCATGCGCTGCGGCAATCTGCGGTTGCCAAATGCGTTTTCGCAGCCACGCTGGACGGCCCGGGGACTTTTGCCGATGTCAGGGGCTGCAGAATCAGTGCGGCTGCGGCCAACACAGAGCTGGTGTATGAAATAAATCAGAGTAATGCCGAGACCTCGCTGGTGCTGGCAGAGTTATACCGTCACGGCGAAGGCTTCAAGCTTAGAGCCGTCGGCCGGGGATTTCACGGCGGCCTGAAGCCGCTGGCTGAAGCGCACGGAGTCGAGGTGGAGGATGAAGAGCCGGAGAACAGCAGCAAGACGGAGGCTGAAGTGATGCAGGGTCACACGGAAGCTGCTGCTACATATAGCGGAACCGAGGGAAGTGTGGCGGAGGAGACGGCTTCCCGGCCCACGCTGAACTTAACGAAGATTGACCTGCTGAAGCAGAAGGTCGGAATCTCGCTGCGCAAGAAGAATCTGGAGCAGGAGAAGGCCAGGGTGGCCGTTGTGTTCGATGCATCAGGTTCCATGTCCGGCTTGTATTCGAGGGGCGTTGTTCAGCGGGCATTTGAACGGATTCTGGCCGTGGCAGCCAGCATGGATGACGACGGCAGGCTGGATGTATGGTTCTTCGCGACTAAGAGCAAGCGGATGCCGAGTGTAGATGAGCACGGGTACGAGGATTATGTGAAGAGAACATACCCGGGGCCGAAGATGTTCGGCGGGCTGGGCATCGGCAATAATGAGCCGGTGGTTATGGCTGATATTATCAAGAAGTATACGAAGGAAGAGCCGGGCGCTCTGCCTGCTTACATTGTGTTCTTCAGTGACGGCGGAATTTATGAGACACCGAAGATCTCGAAGCTGCTGATCCAAAGCTCGAAGCATAACATCTTCTGGCAGTTTGTCGGGCTCGGCAATGCGGACTATGGTGTGCTGCGTGAGCTCGATGATCTGCAGGGCCGTTATGTCGATAATGCCGATTTCTTTGCGCTGGACGATCTGGATGAGGTCAGTGATGAGGATTTGTATGACCGCCTGTTTAATGAGTATCCCAAGTGGCTGCGTGAAGCCCGGGAGAAGGGTGTCCTGCGCTCATAGAGCTCAGCTGAAATAAGAGTAAGGCTCCGGAGCGTTAATCAACATTCCGGAGCTTTTTTTGCATGCCTTGCTGTCAAAAAATGCATATTAACGAATTCCGCAGAAACCTATTCAGGACTTTCGCTTTGTCGAAAAAAGGGGCGAACGGGTGTTTCGCCTCATTTAGTAAAAATGTCCCAGTTTTAGATTGACGAAAGCGCTATCAAAGCTGAGAATGAGGATAAATACCATAGTATGGCATAGCATCACCCGCTTATTCGCCCTTTGAAAACGCTTTAGTAATAGATCGACCAAGGAGGAATATGGATGAAAAGAAAGCTGATTCTCTTCCTGATGACCGCCGTGCTGATTCTGGGCGCTTCACTGCCCGCTGCCGGTATTGCCCGCGCGGATGCGGTAAGTGATGCTTCAAACCGGGCGCTGACCTGGCTGCAGGTGCAGCAGGATGCAACGGCCGGCTATGCTTTTGACGGATTGGTTGACAGCTTCGAGGATTTCTGGGGTCCGAACAATCCCAAGCAAATTGTCTATACGTATGATCAGGCCGTCGCAGCCATCGCTTTCATCGTCAAAGGGGAACGGACCCGGGCCGAGAAGGTGCTGAACAAAATGCGTGACATCCAGGACCCGTCCGGCTATTGGCTGAACTCCTACTGGTATAACAATGGCTATGGCGAAGAAATCCGCAAGCATGTCGGACCTGTATCCTGGATGGCCATGGCGGCTATGGCTTATGAGAAGCAGTATAATGATACCCGCTATCGTCCGATGGCGCTCAAGGCGCTGGACTGGTGCCTGACATACTCCAAAGCAAACGGCGGGATCGCCGGTGGCTGGAGCGCATGGAGCAATTCGGATGAGCCCTGGAGCTCGACGGAGCATAATATCGATCTGTACCGCGTGCTGCAGTACTATGCTTCTGTTGATTCCAGCAAAACGGCATCCTATACAGCAGCGGCAACGGGTGTGAAGAGCTTCCTGGACAATGTGGTCTGGGATGATGCGGCTAAGCGCTTCAAGGGCGGCTGGAAGAATGATACGAATCTGATCGATCCCAAAATCCCGCTGGATGTGAATCCCTGGGGAGTGCTCGCCCTCGGGCTGAACGGAACGCGCAACTACGGGGCAAGCCTGACCTATGTGGAGAACGCGGCCGGTACACCGGGAACACTGGCTAATCCGCGCTATAAGCAGACTCTGACCTATAACGATGCCGGAAATACACTTTCCGGGTATGATTTTGACTGGACGGATGAAGTGCTCCCGGCGTATGACGACAACGGCAATCAGATTGGCAATACGGGGGCGGATGTGTGGCTGGAGGGAACGGCTTTTATGTCGCTTGCCTACTACATGCAGGGAAATACAACGAAGGCGAATGCCATCAACACGGAGATTATCAAAAAACAGGGAACCAGCGGCCCGTCGCTCGGCGGAATCCCTTATTCCCTCAAGGGTACAAGCAACAGCTACTGGGTGATGGCCCAGCAGAACTGTGTATCGAGCACCGGGTGGCTGATCCTCTCGCTGCACCGTTTCAACCCGTTCACTGGCCAATATCTGACCGGAGGCAGCAATCCTGGAGATACTACAGCACCTACGGTACCAGGGAATCTGGCCTCAACAGGTAAAACGGACACAACGGTCAGCCTAAGCTGGTCGCCATCCACCGATAACACTGGAGTTACCGGATATTACGTGTACCGCGGCGGCACCCAGGCGGCTTCTGTTACCGGAACTACTGCAACCGTCAACGGACTGACGGCTTCAACGGCATACACCTTCACGGTAAAAGCGGCCGATGCCGCAGGCAACCTCTCCGCTGCTAGTAATGCCGTGACCGTAACCACGAACGCTTCCGGCGGCAACGGGAATCACGTGACAGCGGATTACACGGCAGGCGTAACCAAGGTGTCGGCTGCTGAGGCCAGCATCTTCATCACACCGGTAACGTCCGCGCTGTATGTGGATGTCCACTATAAGGTGAACGGCGGCGCACAGCTGAATTACCGCATGACGCTTGCCTCGGGAACCTGGCGCCAGACCGTAAGCGGCCTCAGCACCGGCAGCAGCATTGAATATTGGTTCACCTACGAGAAATCCGGCCCGCAGTATGATTCGCCGCATTACACTTATGTGCAGTAAGCAGCATTAGCGGCGGTGCGGAATAGAGCTATTGTCATGAAATAAGCAGGAGGAGCCAGGCAGCCAATGGGTTGCCTGGTTTTTTTGATGCCTTTGTCACCGGATTTCCACCGCGAACAGCGGTAATCATCAAGAAATCCGGGGGCGGGCAGCGGCCGGAAGTCCAAAAGTTCACCGCAGTGACGACTAAGCTTCAAGCTCAAATCTTAAGTGCGTCTTCACTATATGGGCTAAACTTAAGGGTTTTAACATAATACCAATCCTTAATGTCTGTAGATAGTTGCACTTCCGGGCGGCTGCTTTTGTCGCGGGAATTTCCCCGTTTATCCACTTTCCGGGGCAGGGAGCTGGCAGCTTCTCCTAGCCGGATGTTTCTAGCTGACTTTTCCTGAAATCCTGCACATAATACAACTTTTCCCTCCATATGCCGGCCCAAATCCAACATTGTTGTATAAAATACAGGATTTCACCTGATTCAAGCGACTGATCGGGAGGATTGTTGTATTTCATACAACAATCCTCCCGAACACCCGGCTATCCAGGAATCAATGTTGCAAAACGTACAACATTTATGTCTACACGTCTACAGTGCTTCCTGACTCTAAGAAGTCCCAAGTCAACCGGTAACGAATCAAGTGTAAGAAATTGAAATTGACGTATTCCGTCAGTCCAGCAGCGGCTAACCGGCAACTTGTATTGACAGGGAAAAGCGGTGGAGAATTATGGAACTGGTGGAGTGAGGTGTCAGTCCTTGTCTGCTGAATTCCACTGTGAACCCCAGTATGAATTCAAGAAAGTATATAAAGCGAAAGCGAAAGCGATGCTTGTTTATTTACAACGTAACAGTGTTATGTTACGATGATCGCAAGGAGTGATTATATGGAAGAGGAGCTAATATCCAAGAAGGACCTGCTGGATGAAACCGGCATCTCATACGGCCAGTTATACCGCTGGAAGAGGAAACAATTGATTCCTGAGGAATGGTTCATCCGCAAGTCCACGTTTACCGGACAAGAGACTTTTTTCCCGCGGGAACGAATACTGGGCCGGGTGCAGCATATTTTGCAGAAGAAAGATGATCTTTCTCTTGATGAACTCGCTGGAAAGCTGTCAGAGCCTTTGTCTCAGCATCAGGTCATATTAACAGTAGCACAGCTAAGGGAACGTAACATTGTTTCGAACAGTAGCCTGGAGCGGTTCGGCAGGCCGGACAGTGAAGGGATGCAGCTAACCTTTGAGCAGATTCTGAATCTGTTCACTGTAGATCTGCTGCTGAGCAAGGGGGAGCTGAATCTGGAGGAAGCAGACCGGCTCTATCTGACACTTGGAGTGCATACCCCGGGATTTGCGGGAAAGAACTGGGAGCTGTTTTTTGTACGGAAGATGGGGGTCAGCTTCTATCTGATGGCGCTGTCCGGGGCAGAGCTGGCCTTCGATGAAGGAGTCCGGGTAGTCAGCAGGCTTAGTCTTGCCGACCTGACAGAACAATTGAAAGTAAGATTAAGCTAATGGGAGGACTGGCAATGGAGAAGAATGAGCTGCCGGATTTACAGATGGATGGGGTCAATACAGCCGCCGGAGGCAAATATAACAAGGTGAATATCAACGGCGTAAGCAAGATTAACGGAGCGCTGAGCGCGCATACCTATAAATGTGACGGCGTAATGAAGATGAACGGTGATCTTACTGCGGAAGAGATGGAGATTAACGGTAACTTCAGACTGAAGGGCAACCTCCAGGCTGGTGTAATGAAGCTGAACGGTGTGATGACCGGTGACGGCAGTCTGCGGGGAGAGCGCTGTGAGCTGGACGGCATGCTGAAGCTAATGGGCAATTGTGAGGTTGAGGAGCTGATCGGTGAAGGGGTATTTACTGTAGGCGGGCTGCTCAGTGCAGGGCGGATAGAATTCGGGCTTCATGGTTTGGCAGAGGCGGGCGAAATTGGGGTGGAGAGCCTGATTATCCGCAAAACCGGCTCCGCAGCGTGGGGCAGGCTGTTAGGAGGGATCATTCCCAAGTTCAAACTGGAGCTGCGGGCCAAGCTCATTGAAGGCGATTATATAGATCTGGAATATACAACGGCGGATGTGGTCCGGGGCGGCACCGTTATTATCGGGGAAGGCTGCAGCATCGGCCGGGTCGAATATAGAACGGGACTGACAGTACATCCCGGAGCCCGTGTGGAGAAGGAGGAGAAGAATGGTGCATGATTCCGTAACGCGCAATGATCTGAAGATATTGGGGACCTCCAGTTCTGTTGGCGGGCATTTCAAGGATGTCAAAGTGACCGGAGAATGTAAATTTACCGGGGATGTGGATTGCCTGAAGTTCAGCCAGACCGGAGAGATCAAAGTGGACGGCAATCTGCGGCTGCAGCATATGAAGATTACCGGAGAGTGTGAGGTTAAGGGGCGGATCGACGGAGCCAGTCTGCGCGGACAAGGTCAGCTTACGGCAGGCGGCGGGCTGCGGATAGAAGAAATCAAACTAACCGGCGGGATTATGGTTACCGGAGATTGCGAGGCAGAGGAGCTGCAGCTTACCGGAATCATTGAGGTGAGCGGACTGCTTAATGCGGGGAAGCTCGAACTGGGATTGTTTGGCCCCTGCAGAGCGGATGCGGTCGGCGGCAGCAGCATTTCTATCAAACGCAGCCGGACCGGAGCGTTGCTGAGGCCCGGACAAGGCAAGAAAATGAGCTTTCAGGCCCGGCTGATTGAAGGGGACCAGATTGAGCTGCAGAGTACGCAGGCGCAGACTGTGCGGGGCGGAAGGGTTATCATCGGCACAGGCTGCGAGATCGATACAGTGGAATACCGTGATACCCTAGAGATTCATAAGAGCGCAACGGTACGGAATCCGGTGAAATTACTGCGTTAATTCTGGCGTGATACCTTGAACCTCAGCACTGTTCTCAGCTTCTCCGGCTGGACCCGGCGGGCATCCGAAATATAGATTTCCCGGTGAAGATGAGAAATCCGCTGCAGCCCCTGTTCCGCACAATATTGTTCCATCCTTGCGAAGCTGTGCGGCTCATCATCGTAGGGGCCGGTATGCATCATTTGTACACTGAGGCCGTCTTCGAAGCTATCGAAGGCGGCTTTGTACAGCAGCGGATGCGGCTTGCTGTGCTTGACCTTCTCCAGCACTTCAGCGGCAAGCTCCGGGGTTACAAAATCCGGCTGACGGATCATAAGGGTGTACACCAATTCGTCTTTATCAAGAACCGTTTTCTTACGGCCGGCTTCGCTGAGATCCCACACACCTTCCAGCGGGAAGACCGTATAGTCGTAATACCCATCCGGTTCCGGCCCTTTTTTGGGCAGCATTTTAATGGCATAAGAGAGGGAGTATAATACGCCGACGGCTTCAGCGAAAGGCGCAGCATTCGGATTGCCTTCACCCCGCAGTATGAAATAATTATAGGCGGGCACTTGAATCAGAGCGGGTTCGGCAGCGGGCAGGTAAAGAGACTTGTCTTGTTTTCTCCATTCAACTTTCAACCGGATCACCTCATCATTATTATTCTGCTATATGAAGAATACCATGCTGAACTGGACAGGTGTATGTCATGTTGGCAGGCAGCCGGTAGTACAAATAGCGCTGCGAAGGCAAGAACTGGGAGGGTTTCCGTTGACCGGACAAATTGAATTAGTTACCGATGACAAGTCTGTGCTTGGTGAAGGACCGCATTGGGATCTGGTAGAAGGCAAGCTGTATTGGGTGGATATTGACAGCAGGGAATTGCGGGTATATGACCCCGCTGCGGGTACGAAAGACATCCATTACTTTGATCAAAGAGTAGGGGCAACAGTACCGGATTAATGTATTACATAGATACACTGACCTTCACGGTCGATGCGATGGACTATTCGCTTCAGGATGGCTCGGTAAGCGGCGCAGACCGGTGATCAGGTTCGCCGGATAGTATAACATCAGGTTTAAACTTGTGAGAACACTTAGGTAAATCGCTTGCTGAGGGGTTGCAGTGACCCTGATTACGGTAGTTCCTCCGGTAGACTTAACTGCACTTTGTACAACTAAAACATCTGAATTACAACCGGTTATCCGTTTAGTTGTATTTCGTGCAATTAAACTGCCATATGTTGAACGATTAGCACACATTCGGGAGATTTAGTTGTACTGAATACAGTTAAAGGATGCCAGCAAGCTTTTTCGCTGTTTTTAATTGCACATTTTACAACTATTACATGCTGCGATATTGGATCAACTTCAACTCACATCTCCAGTTCTGATATTGTGCTAGTTGGATATGGATACCATGAATATCTCTATTCAATTCAGGTAAGGTCAGGTGTTGTCTATCGGCAGGAGTGCTGCTGATGGACAACATCTTTTTTGGCTGCTGGTTTGTGAAAATGGTCCGCTGCGCTGTGAAAATGGTCCTATAGCCTCCTACCGCTGTCACGCGCCGGGCGCCGTTCCTCTCTCCTGATAGCAGGCTGCTTTCTGCTAGACTGAAAGCGCAAACAAAATCTGGATATAGGAGATTTCGATATGGGAGTACCCTCTGGTGAACTGCTGCATGGTGTGGAGCCGGCCCCGCCGCCCCGCAGGAAGCTGCAGAACAAATACAAGCTCTTTTTCATGGCGCTTCCGTTTCTGGCGGTAACTTTTATTTTCTACTATTTGCCGATAAGCGGATGGATTTACGCCTTCTATGATTTCATTCCCGGCATTCCCCTGTCGGACACGCCCTTTGTCGGCCTGAAGTGGTTCAGGACCATTGTCGCTAATCCGACTCAGACGGCTGAGGTGCTGCGGGTGCTGAAGAATACGGTCGCGATGAGCTCACTCGGGCTGGTGACCTCAGTGTTTCCCGTGATCTTTGCCATTCTGCTGACCGAGGTCCGGTCAGGCTGGTACCGCAAGCTGGTGCAGACGCTGACCACGATTCCGAATTTCATCAGCTGGATTCTTGTCTATGCGCTGGCCTTCTCACTGTTCTCCGTAGACAGCGGCGTGGTGAATCACCTGCTGGTCCAGTTCGGCTTCGCAGATGAAGGCTTCAACTTCCTGGCCTCCAGCTCTCATGTCTGGATTACGATGATCGCCTGGTACTGGTGGAAGTCGCTGGGCTGGGGAGCGATCCTGTACCTTGCGGCCATTGCCGGAATTGACCAGGAGCTATATGAAGCGGCGGATGTGGATGGAGCGAGCCGGTTCCGCAAGATCTGGCATATCACGGTTCCCGGCATCATTCCTACCTTCTTCGTCCTGCTGCTGCTCTCCATCGGCAACTTTGTGAATAACGGCATGGAGCAGTATTTCGCCTTCCAGAATGCGATGAATAAGGACACGATCGAGGTGCTTGACCTCTACGTGTATAATATCGCTTTTGCCAACAACTTCCCGTTTGCAACGGCGGTCAGCATGCTGAAGTCGGTGGTCAGCGTTATCCTGCTGTTCGCGGCCAATACACTCTCGAAGATTGTGCGTGACGAATCCATTATTTAAGGGCGGTGATTCCACATGCGGAACAAGCTTAAACCGGGCAATGCCCTCTTTCAGGGAATCATCTATCTGCTCTTCGGATTATTCACCCTGAGCTGTATTTATCCGTTCTATTATCTGTTCATTAACACGATTAGCTCCAATGATCTAAGTGCCGGAGGCTATATCAAGTTCTATCCGCGGCAGATTCATTTCGACAACTACTTCAAGGTGCTGAAGATCAGCGGGCTAAGCCACGCGGCACTGGTCTCGGTCTACAGAACAGTAGTCGGCACGTTCCTGACGGTTGGGGCATCGGCTTTTCTCGGCTATCTGTTTACCAAGAAAGAAATGTGGGGCCGGCAGATCTGGTACCGCAGCATTGTGGTCACGATGTATTTCAGCGCGGGGCTGATCCCCTGGTACATCACGATGCACAATCTGCATCTGACCAACAATTATCTGGCCTATATTCTGCCGACGATTATTACCCCGTTCAACATTATTCTGGTCAAAACCTTCGTGGAGGCAATTCCGCCTTCCCTGGAGGAATCGGCAGCGATGGACGGCGCTGGATACCTGCGGGTATTCTGGAGCATCATTGTGCCGCTGACCACGCCGATTCTGGCGACGATTACGATTTTCTCGGCGGTCAACCAGTGGAACTCCTTCATTGATACGGCGTTCCTGATGACCGACACGAAATATTACACGCTGCAGTTCCTGCTCTGGCGGTATTTGAACGAATCCAGCTCGCTCGCCGCGCTGATCCGCAATTCACCGGATATGGCGGCCAGCATCCAGAATATGCAGACTCCGACGTCGGTACGGATGACGGTCACCATGATCGTAGTGATGCCGATTCTGATTGTGTATCCGTTCTTTCAGCGTTTCTTCGTCAAAGGCATCATGATCGGGGCCGTCAAAGGCTGACCGAACTAATATATCAGGGGGTATGAAGCAATGAGATTCAGATTTAGACAAGTATCGCTACTTCTGCTAAGCACGATAATGGTGCTGGTTCTGGCAGCCTGCGGCGGAGGCAACGGAAATTCAGGCAATTCGGGCACGGCGGCCAGCACGGATAAGCCGGCGGCCGAAGCCACGCCAGCCGCCGGCACAGAGGCCACAGCGGCTCCGGCAGACGGGGCGCTGGACCATTCCAAGCCGCTCAAGCTGACCGTATTCTCGACAACGGCCAATTACGCCGGCCCGCAAATCGGCTGGTTCGCCAAAGTCATCAAGGACAAATTCAACATTGAACTGGATATTGTCGCCTCCAACCTTACAGGCGGGGACACCAAAATCTCAGCCATGATGGCCTCCGGCGATCTCGGCGATGTCATCATCTTCGGGGATGACAAGAACCATTATCCGAACGCGATCAAAGGCAAGCTGCTGCTGGACTGGACGCAGGACGGCCTGCTGGACAAATACGGCGCGGATATCGTGAAGCAGTTCCCCAAAGCGGTCGAGAAGGCTAAAGTGGCCTTTGGCGGCGGAAGCTCTGTCTTCGGTATCGGCAACAACGTGGCAACCAACCCGTCAGGACCTTCCGAGGGCAAGGATATGACCTGGGGACCCGACCTGCGCTGGGACCTGTATCAGCAGCTTGGTGCACCTGAAATCAGCAAGATCGAGGATTATCTCCCGGTGCTGAAGCAGATGCAGGAGCTGGAGCCGAAGAATGAGCAGGGGAAGAAAACCTATGCTTTCTCCTTATGGTCCGACTGGGACGGCAACTATAAAATGACGCTGGCGAAGCAGTTCGCCAACATGATGGGCTATGACGAAATAGCGGATACCGCGCTGTATGTCAAGGCGGATGAAGAGAAGTACTATGACTTCCTCTCCGAGGACAGCTGGTATATGAAATCGCTCAAGCTCTACTTCGAAGCGAATCAGATGGGCCTGCTTGACCCGGACTCGCTTACCCAGAAATTCGATGATGTGGTGGCGAAATACAAGGACGGCCGCCTGCTCTTCTCCTGGTTCCCGTGGCTGGGCGCAGCCAACTACAATACACCGGAGAGAACCGCAGAAGGCAAAGGGTTCGCGCTTGTACCGTTCAAGGATGAGCTGATGTACTCCACAGGCTTCAACGTATACGGCGGCAACGGAATTATCGCCATCGGTGCCAAGGCCAAAGAGCCGGCACGTATCATGGAGTTCATCAACTGGATGTACACACCGGAAGGCGCAATGATCTCGGCAGGCAGCGGAACGGCAGTCTCCAATGGACCGCAGGGACTGGCCTGGGATATTGACAGCAGCGGCAAGCCGGTCGTGACCGACTTCGGCTGGAAGGCTTATGCCGATCAGCAGAACACGCAGGTTCCCGAGGAATACGGCGGCGGCGACTACTATTACGGCTCGAATCAGATGAACTTCTCCTTCGTGGTTCCGGCGATGGTGAATCCGGCTACGAATGAGCCGTATGACCACAATCTGTGGCAGACCACACTGGAACGCAATCCGTCGAAGCTCGACAGTGACTGGAGAGCGAAGATGGGCGTGCTTACGGCCAAGGAATATTTCGAGAAAAATAATCTGCTCGCCGTAGCTCCACAGGGCTTCACCGGCAAAGAGCCGCTGACGATGGACAAAACGCTGGAGCAGAAGAACAAGCAGATCGGTACCGTGATCCAGCAGATCTCCTGGAAGATGGTCTTCGCCAAAAACCAGGCGGAATTCGATAAGCTGAACAAAGAAATGCATGACAAAGTTAACGGTCTCGGCTATCAGGACGTGATGGACTTCTCCGTTAAGAAAGCGGAAGAGCTGTTCGAAGCCCGCAAAAGTGTGAAGTAAGCGGAAGCGGATAGGGAATAGGCAGGGCAGCGACCGGGCTGTTCTGCCTTCTTATTTTCAGAATAAGAAAAATCTGGTATTCTGATTCTATATATTGAAACGCTTTCATTAAGAGATGAGGTCCGGCCCCATGCCTGGAAAGAAGCAAGCAGGCCATCCGCCGAAGGGGAAGTCCCTGCGGACTACTTTGGTGATTTATTTGCTGATCGGTACGCTGCTGCCGCTGCTGATTGTCGGCTTCATATCCTACACTTCCATCTATTCCATTCTGTCCGGCAAAATCGGCAGCGGCATCAGTGCCAGTCTGCGCCAGGAAGCGCTGAGCCTGGAGAATGCCATCGACAATCTGGATTTCGCCTCCAAGCAGTTTGCGCTGGACGGACAGATTGTGGAGGAGATGTCTTCTTTTCTGCAGGAGAAGCAGATCTACCGCAAGTCGCAAATGATGAATTCGATTAATCAGAAGATCAACCTGGTCAACTTCACCAATCCCTATATCGGTCTGACCGCCTATATCATGCCTGACAGTGATGATCCGGTGCTGTTCACCAACATGAGTACGCGAAGGGGCTTCGATCTCAGCAGCCTGCCTTCGTTCATGCGCTATAACGGGGCTGATTATTATGGTCCGCATGGCACGATGTATGCTGTCGGCGATAATGTCGTCTTCTCGGAGCGGCGGATCGTACGGGTGAGCGGGCAGCATGAGCTGTATATCTATCTGGAGACCAATTACAGTCTGCTGCGCAAAATTTTCAATCAGGAAGCCTACGGAATGAAGGTTAATCATCTCCTGGTGAATCAGAGCGGCACCCTTACGCATGTCATTGACGGTGAAGTGCCGGAAAGGATCGTACAACAGGCCAGCCGGAGCGGCGGATCTGCGCATGAGGTGCTGAATGGCTATCATTTGTTCCGCTATGAGAGTCCGCAGGGCTGGAAGCTTGTAGCCGTGGTCAAACGGTCGGTGTTCAACAGTGAGATTTACACCTGGATCTACAAAATGATTCTGCTGGCGCTGCTCACCCTCCTGTTCGCAGGATTTCTGGCCTGGCTGATCTGGAGAAGGGTCTATGGTCCGCTGCGCAAGGTCAATCTCGAAATTATCCGCATGGCGGAGAATGTCACCACGCCGGTAGCATTCACGAATGTGGAGGAATTCGATTCTGTCCTGAGCAACTTCCAGCAGATGAAGGATCAGGTGAATGAGCTGATTCTGGCTGTGGCCCGCAATGAGAAGCAGAAAAGCCAGTTCGAGATTGAGAAGCTGCTCAGCCAGATCAATCCGCATTTCCTGCATAATACGCTCAATACGGTGCAGTGGCTCGCCCGGCTGAACGGACAGAAGGAGATTGACAAGCTGGTTACCCTGCTGGTGAAGGTGCTGCATTATAACCTCGGCAAGCAGAGCATCATCGTCACCATCGGGGAGGAGATTGAAGCGATCCGTAATTACATGGAGCTGCAGCGTATCCGTTACGATTATGAATTCGAGTTCAATGTAGAGACCGATCCGGAGGTGCTGTCCGCTGCGGTTCCCCGGTTCCTGCTGCAGCCGCTGGTCGAGAACTCCATCTATCACGGACTGAGTGACAACGGCAAGGTGGATGTAATCATTACCGCGCACGGTACGAATGAAGTGCAGCTCATTGTGCAGGACAACGGTGCGGGAATGGATCAGGCGAAGATTGAGGAGCTGCTTGCGGAGGAGACCGTACGGAGACGGGGGCTTGGTATCGGCTTCGCTTATGTGATGCGGATGCTGCGCATGTATTACGGGGAGCAGATGAGTCTGGAGATTCTCAGCGGGGAGAGCGGCGGGACAACGGTATCCATCATCATACCCATTAAGAGCAAGGAGGACTTCAATGATTAAAGCTGTGGTCGTGGATGACGAGCGGCTGGTGCGCAAAGGCTTCATCTCGCTGATTGACTGGCCGTCCTTCGGGGTGGTGATTACCGGTGAAGCGGGGGACGGCAATGCTGCACTGGAGCTGCTCCGCCAGCAGGAGACGGATCTGCTGTTCGTGGATCTTACAATGCCGGGCATGACCGGGTTCGAGCTGATCCGCCAGGTCAGGCTGCGGTTTCCGGCTGTCCGCTGTGTGGTGCTCACCTGCCACCATGAATTCGATTATGTGCAGGAGGCACTGCGGCTGGGAGCGGTCGATTATATTGTTAAAACGCTGCTGGAGGTGGAGAATGCCGACGAAACCATCCGCAGGCTGGTGGAGCGGATCAGGTGGGAGGACGGCAACCGGGGCGCCCTGGTATCCGGCGAACTGAAGGTTATGTCTGCAGACAAGGCTCTGCTCTATCTGCCCCTGGAGCCTGAAGGGAAGGAAGCGGAGCTGTTTGAACTGTCACTGGTCAAGAACCATCCGCTGATCTCATTCCAGAACCTGTGGATGACCCCGCTTCCCTGCCGTGTGGCCGTGGAAGAAATCCGCCGTGAGCTGGAGGCCGTGCTTGGAGCAGGCTGGGCAGCTGTACTTGTAGAAGGGGTGCGTGATCAGCCGCTGAAGGAGCTGGAGGAGGTTCTGGAACGGACGGTTCCGCAGGCACTGTTCTATTATACCGGTGAATCTGAGCTGCCCAAGCTGAGCTATGATGAACTCAAAACGGTTGCCGGAAGGCATCGTCCCGCTGCCGCTGTAGAGGAACCGGAGCCGCTGGTGCGTGCAGTGAATCTCCGGTGGACGCTTGAGCGGGGAGCCTGGGAAGACTTCAACGCAGCCGTTCTGTCCCGGCAGCCGCGCCAGGAGGCGGTTGCTGAGTTTGGAAGGGAGCTGCTGCGCAACTGGAGCGGGCTGCTGATGAAGCCGGAGGAGGCGGCGGAGCTTGCACTATCGGCACACCGCAACCGGAACTGGTGCCAGTGGAAAAGCTGGCTGCGCCAGTTCTCCGCTCAGGTTCAGCAGCGGATGATTGAGCTGGGCATGAGCAAAGAAGTGATGTTCTGCCTGATCAGCGCTGTGAACTATATGAAGAGCCATGCCGGGGATAAAATCAATCAGGGCGATGTAGCCGCCGCCATTAATATGAGCCGCGGCTATTTCAGCCAGTGCTTTGCCCGCTTTGCCGGGGAGACCTTCGGGGACAGCCTACGCAGCATGCGGCTGGAGCTGGCCAAATCCCTGCTGCGCGATACCCATGCGCCGGTCTGCGAAATTGCCTGCCGGTCCGGCTTTGAGGATGACCGCTATTTCAGCAGGCTGTTCCGTGAGCATGTAGGCAAGCTGCCCAGTGAATACCGTGCTGAAGGGATGGGGGAGCGGTGAACCGGGTCATGAGATATTCCCTGCCTCTATTGCTGCTGCTCAGTCTGTCCGCCTGCCGCAGCAGCGGTGCAGGGGGGCCTGCGGAACGGACAGCGCCGGCCGCTAATGCTGCCGATGCCGCTGCTTACGGCCGGTATGAGGAGCCGGTCGTGATGCGGATCGGCTTCAAGGTGCCGGATTCCCGGCTGACTACAGGCGACAGCAATGATAATAATCCGATCTCCCGCTATCTGGAGAGCCTGACGAACATCAGAGTCATTCATTCCTGGGAAGCGAAAGGCGAAGAGCCGTTTACACAAAAAGCGCAGCTGGCCATAGACAGCAATGATCTGCCGGATGCGATGGTGGTGGACCGGGATCAGCTCAGCAAGCTGATATCAAGCGACATGATTGAGGATCTGACCGATACGTATGAGCAGTACGGCTCCGGACTGATCAAGGATATGTACGATTCGACTCATGGCGAAGCTCTAGCCGATGCGCAGCGGGGCGGAAGATTGTACGGACTGCCGAATGTAGCCATTCATGCAGATTCGACCTCCCTGCTGTGGGTCCGCCAGGACTGGCTGGACCGGCTGGAGCTGCCGGCTCCGCGAACGCTTGGGGATATTGAGGCGATCGCCAGAACTTTTATCGACAAGGACCCGGACGGCAACGGCAAGCGTGATACCGTGGGCATTAGCGCGTACAAGAATATTGTGTACGGGACCAAGCCGTATGTGAACGGTCTGGACGCCGTGTTCAGCGCCTTTCATTCCTTCCCGACCAACTGGATTAAGGACAGCAGCGGTAACGTAGTCTATGGCTCGGTTACCCCGGAGACACGCAAAGCGCTGGGCCAGCTCGCCGCATGGTACAAACAGGGATTAATTGATCCTGAGTTTGCGCTGTACAAAGAAACCCAGGAGCCGATTATTGCCGGCAAAGCCGGAATTTTCTTCGGGCCCTGGTGGATGCCCTTCTATCCGTTGTCGGAAGCGGTTGCCCAGGATACCAAAGCCGAATGGCGGGCCTACGCCGCACCGCTGGATGAGTCCGGCAAATTCGTAGCCCATATAGCCCCGGTCACGGACCGTTATCTGGTTGTCCGCAAAGGATACGAGCATCCCGAGGCTGTAGTGAAGCTGCTGAATGTGTTCACCCGGCTGGAAAGAAGACGGGATCCGAACGTGGAGGAGGTCGGGAAGCTGGATGATTTCGCAGCGCAGACCGGTATTCAGCCGCGGGCCTATTATCCGTTCGATCTGCTGATTGATTATAGCGATGCCATCGAGAAGCATTATGCGGATATCCAGCAGGCGCTGCACGGCAAGATCGACCCGGATGCGCTCGACCCCGATACCCGGCTGATCTATGACCGCTGGCTGGCGGAGGAAGAGCAGCCGAAGAAGAATCTGGAGGGCTGGAAGGCGGCCAACGCCTACAAATACGGGGTAGCCGTATTGTCCACAACAGCCGTTGAGGGAGTGCGCAGCGTGTATTACGGAAGTACGCTGCATATGGCGGCGAAGTGGCCGGCGCTGCAGAAGCTGGAGAGTGAGACGTTCCTTAACATTATCGTCGGCGATGCGCCGCTGAGCTCTTTTGATCAATTCACCGTGAAATGGATGAACATGGGCGGCGGACAAATTACGCGGGAGGTCACGCAAATTGTGAACATCCGGGAGGCAGAGAGTAAGCAGGATGACAGCAACAGCCAGTGAACAGGAATCGTAAAGAGGAAACGGTGAACAGGGATCAGCATATCCGCAAAAGATGCAGGTAACAGAAATTAGAGGCTGTCCCAAAAGTAGATATTATACTGACGAGTCAGATTCTCGAATTTCTCTTGCTATTCCTGCTTTTCGGCTGCTTCAATTTCAGCGAACAGGGAACGTACCTTATCCTCCAGTTTGGCTTTGTGTGTACTGACCGCTTTCCCCAAAACAATGTGTAACGATTGGAGTTCACCTCAATTTTGGTGCCGTTTACAAAGTAATACTCAAAGGAAACGTATTTTTCGTCTGTCACGGCCACCCCCAGGGAAAACCGCGTTAAAGATAGAGTAGTCCAGCCGGTTGACGAAGGTATTTACAATACGAACGAGGTGATCTTCCGGGATATCTTCATCGGGATCCATTGGCAAGCAAAGTTGGCCCAGGGATTATTGAATGTACAAAGGAATCGCTCCTCTGGGAATGGTTGGGGGTACCTCCATTTTACCAAAACAAGCAATTTCTTTGTTTGTTTTTAAGGTTAAAAATACAATTCCCGCTTAAACAGCGGAGCGGACGGAACGATTGTGGAAAAGCGAATGCGGTCGCCTTGGTCTCCGGATTTTCACCGCTAAGGGGAATGAAAAAAATCTGGAGAGCACAGCGATTGGAACAACGGTCCGTTCGCGCAGCGTCCACCCAAGTGCTCACGTTGATCTTACTCCAAAATAAATAGCTGTCCAAGGATAAGCCTGTGGCTTCCTCAGGCAGATTTGCCGATCTCAGCAGCGAGTCCATGCTCCGCCCGATTCGCCCGGGTGGAGCGATAGCTGAGCCATGCTCCGCACAGGGCCAGAACGGCAAGGCCCGAGGCCAGCCACGGAATCGTGGCGATTCCCAGTGTGTTGATGGTCACCCCGCCGAGATAAGCACCGGCGGCATTGCCCAGATTCAGCGCCGAGTGGCTGGAGGTGGTGGCCAGCAGCGGTGCTTTATGTGCCAGATTCATGATCCGCAGCTGAATGCCGGGCATTATTCCGAATGCGGCGATCCCCCAGAGAAAGACGTTGGCAACGGCAAGGACCGGATGATGCAGCGTCAGCGGGAATAATGCGATAATGCCGGCCAGCACGGCGAAGTTGACGATCAGGGAAGGCATCAGCTTCCAGTCGGCCAGCTTGCCGCCGGCGATATTGCCAAGGGTAACGCCAACTCCGAACAATACCAGAATCCAGGTGACACTATGCTCGGCGAAGCCGGTGATGTCTTCAAGAATTGGCGTGATATAGGTGAACAAAGCGAACAGGCTTCCGCAGCCCAGCGCTCCCGTAAGCAGAATCAGCAGTACCTTGGGATTCATCAGCCCGCGCACCTGCTCGGCAAGATTGGCTGTCTGCTCCTGAATAATGACAGGAATGAAGCGGATAATCCCAAAGAGAGAGATAATGCCCAGCACGGTGATGGCGCCGAAGGAAGCCCTCCAGCCGAGCTGCTGCCCGAGGAAGGTTCCGTGGGCGAAGGCGGTCAATACCCGGGCAATAATCAGCAGCGGATAGGTAGGCGCTATAACGGATACGGCGTTGCCGAAGATGAAAATACCCATGAGGATGACGAGCAGCTTTTTCTGCGGCAGCCGGTGGGTGAAGACAGTCAGCACAGGCGCTCCGATGGCTACGCCTAGCGCATAGCTTGTAATCAGCTGGCCGGCCTGGGAGATGGTTACGCCGAGATCACTGGCGACATTGGGCAGCAGCCCCATGATGATGAATTCGGTCATGCCGATGGCGAAGGCGCCAAGTGTAAGGACCAGCAGGGATAACGGGAAACGTTCCTTGCCGGGTGAAGGTACAGATTTAGTTGCAGCGTGTTTCATAATCAGGTGTTGTCTCCGATCTGAGATGGTGTAGGTTCTTCCTTCCAGCCTTTGCAGACATCGACCCATGCCCGGCTTCCGGAGTATTCGGCAAGTTCAGCGCAGGTTAGTTCAATGGCGGAATTGGTGCTGCCGCAGGCCGGGAAAAGCGTGCTGAACCGCTTCATGGATTCATCCAGATATACATCCAGCGGACGGACCAGCCCGAAGGGACAAACCCCGCCGATCTCATGTCCGGTCTGTTCGAAGACTTCATCCGGACTTAGCATCCGTGCCTTGAACCCGAAGGTCTCGCGGAATTTCCTGTTGTCAATCTTGGCATCTCCAGCCGCAACGATGAGTATGGCATCTTCCTGTGCACCGCGGAAGGAGAGGGTTTTGGCAATTCTGGCCGGAATGACGCCAATCACAGCGGCTGCCATCTCTACAGTAGCGCTGGAGGCAGCAAACTCCTGTACATCCTGCTCGCGGGAGAATTTACGAAAATGTTCTTTAACAGTGGCAATCGACATGATCTTGGCATCCTTTCTGAAATTACATGGTTTTCATATTGGGTTACATTCTAACCTGTTTCACCAGACTCTGCAAAACATTCCTCATCTATGATCCAAACATTTCAATTACCGGCGGCATTTAATATAGAAATAAGGGTGAGAGGTGAGCGCGGATGAAATTTGAGGAAATCAGGGGAGGATATGATTGCATTGTCAGTCTGGGAAGCTCATGCGAGCCTGCAGCCCATTTGCGCCGCAGAGGCCTCCGGGTATTTTCTTCGCCGCTGGACTGGGTGGTGTCGTTATCGCTTACGGATGTGAACCGGCTGCTGGGCCAGCGTTTCTCGGGGTATATGGAGCTTCCGAATATGGGTGTGATCGATGGCAATGATGTGTTTGTGGACAATGAAGTCGTCCAGCCGGTCAAATCCTATTTTGTGAAGGACTTTCATTATAATGTAATTTCAGTGCATGACTTTCCGGTGCTGGAGGGGCTGGAGTGGAGCCACGTCTACCCGGATTTCAAGCAAAAAATTAATATGCGTTCCCAGCGCCTGCTGGACACCCTGCTGATGAGCCGGAAGGCGCTGTTTATCCGCTGGGGGAGCACGTATGAGGAAGCCTGTGAGCTTCAGACAGTGCTGCGCACCTTAACCGGCGGGGATTTCCATATTCTGATTGTAAACGGTGTCGATGGACTGGAGTCCGTGCTCGACCGTGACTGGCCGCTGCCCGGTATTGCGTCTCTGGGAATTCCGAACCGTGCGGGGGATGCGGAGAGCTGGGATTATATTCTGGACGGTATATATCTGCTGTAGGGATTATAAGCAGACTATAATATAAGCGAACAGCAGAGCAGCGGCTCCCTAGAAGACGGGAGAACCGCTGCTCTGCTGTGTTTTACGGATAATAACATCCTATTTAACCTGAGCTGGATAACTTGCACAGCCGCTAGAGAAGCTGCTGTCAATTCTGCCCGTTCAGCAGCTCTGAATTCCGCGTGACCTTATGGAGCAAAGTAATCAGAGTGTCGATTTCTTCCCCGGTTAGATCTGCAGACAGCTTGCGGTTGAAATCATTTAACAGTGACTGGAATACCGGGGCGAATTCGAGTGCTTTGGCCGTCGGGTACAGCAGGGAGGAGCGGCGGTCCTTGGGATCGGTCCGGCGTTCGATATATCCCGAGGCCTCCAGATGTTTCACGGAGCGGGCGGTGGTGGCTTTATCACATTTTATTTCACTGGTCATCTGATCCTGTGTAATCCCCGGGTGGCTCAGGATCAGCTTAAGGAAGCTATGCTGCCCTCCGCTGCCGATACCATAGGGCAACAGCTCTTTGGCCAGGATTTTTTGATTCTGGCGGTGAAGATGGGAGATCAGCTTGCCGATCGGTTCTTTGTTTGAAGTCACAGGCGGACACCTCTTCAGGGGATAATGACGTCTTCCGGATAACCTGGAATATCGTCTGCCTCAAATACTACAACAATATGGTTGCGTGCGCAACTAATTTGCAGTACACTGGGATTGGCTGTTTTGTTGCGCATGCAACTAGTTTTGAAATATGACGCAAGAGGGTGTTTGCAGATGAGCAGTATAGGTGCTACATACCAGGAGGATGCAGTGATTCAGAGGAAACGCTGGATTATTCTGATCGTCCTGAATTTATTTACATTTATGTCAACACTGGACGGAAGTATTGTGAATATTGCGCTGCCGGTGCTGGTGAAGGAGCTGCAGCTGCCGGTTGCTCAAGTAGAATGGGTGACTACCGGATATTTGATGGCCATCTGCACTGTCATCCTGTTCTTCGGGAAGCTGGGCGATATTGCCGGGAAGATCAGGATTTTTAAATTAGGCATGATTATATTCACCGCCGGCTCCCTGCTCTGCGGTCTAAGCCACAGTCTGCCGCTGCTGATTGCGGCGCGCGTGGTTCAGGCGGTCGGCGCTTCGATGACTATGGCGAACAGCCAGGGGATTGTTACGGATATTTTCCCGTCCACCGAACGGGGCAAGGCATTGGGACTGATCGGAACCTTCGTATCACTGGGCAGTATAGCCGGGCCAAGTCTCGGGGGGATCATTGTTTCCACTATGGGCTGGGAATATATTTTCTGGGTAAATGTTCCGATTGGTCTGATTGCGATTGTGCTCGGCTGGAAGGTGCTGCCGAAGGATCTGGTCCGGGTGAAGTCCAGAATCGATCTTCCCGGCAGCATGCTGTTTGCTGTCTTTATTATTACTTTATTCGCCGGACTGCTGCTTGGCCAGCAGCTTGGGTATAGGGATAACCGGATTCTGGCCTCCCTGATCGCGGCTGCTATAACCTTTATTGCTTTTGTGATGGTGGAGCTGCGCCGCAAGCAGCCGCTGCTCCAGCTGTCGCTGTTTAAGAATCCGCTGTTCTCACTGAGTATTTTATGTGCATTTCTGGTATTTGTCTCCAACTTCTGCTTCAACATTATCGCGCCGTTCTATGCGCAGAATATGCTGAATATGTCGCCCTTCAGTGCAGGCTTCCTGCTGATGCTCTTTCCGATCTCGATGGTCATTGTCGCGCCGCTTAGCGGGGCGTTGTCCGATAAGATTGGTTCAGAGCTGCTGACCTTTGCCGGGCTGATTGTTATGGTCATTGCCCAGTTCGGGCTGGCCCGGCTGCATGAAGGCAGTCCGGTTCTGCTGGTCGGCGTATGGATTGCCATGCTCGGAATCGGCAGCGGTTTGTTCGGCTCGCCGAACAATTCACTTGTGATGTCGACCGTGCCGCGTACCCAGCTTGGCTCCGCAGGCAGTGTGAATTCGCTGGTCCGCAATGTAGGGATGGTCGTGGGAATCACTGTTGCTACGTCCATCCTGTTCAACGTGATGAGCAGCAGGGCAGGCTACCGGGTGACCGGACTGATTGAAGGACGACCGGATATTTTCCTCTCGGGGATGCATGTTGTCTTCATGACCTCGTCTTCCATCTGTCTGTTATCGGCGCTGCTGACAGGCTGGCGGCTGTTCTCGTCCCGCAGGGCTAAGAGATTGAACGCGTGAAGCTGACTACTCCTTTTTAGAATCCTGCACAAAATACAACATTTCCCTCATAATCTCGGCCATAATCCATAATTGTTGTACAAATAACAGCAATTTTCTTCTTCCAAACTGCTTAGCGCGATAATTCCTGTATTTTCTGCAACAATCCTACCAAACACACAGATTTCTATGTGTCTAAGTTGCAATATGTACAACATTAATGCTATTTAGATTGAACTTGTCCGGGTGTAATCCAAAATAACATTTAGATATCTGTCACAAACTCCGGCCCCATCTTGTCTACAGTAATGTAGAACATTAATGGAGGCGATTGGACATGAGTCTGAGAATGAATTATCGTGAGGTTAACGCGCCGGCTTTCCGGGCAATGATGACACTGGAGCAGCATGCAGGAAGCCGCAGCAAGGATAAAGTACTGTATGAACTGGTCAAAATACGGGTCTCCCAAATTAACGGCTGTGCGTTCTGTCTGGATATGCATGCCAAGGATCTGATGAAGCTGGGCAACTATGCCGATCATATTCTGCTGCTGAGTGTCTGGCGTGAAGCGCCGATATTCACTGATAAAGAACGGGTGCTGCTGGAATTCGCCGAGCATGTAACCCAGATCAGCCAGGCAGGTGTTCCGCCGGAGCTGTATCACAAGGTACTGGAGCATTTCAGCGAAGAGGAACTGGTAGACTGGATTATGGCGATCAATACGATCAACAGCTGGAACCGGATTGCCATTACCACGGGGATGTTCCCCGGATGCTTCAACTGAGCTTGAATTAAGATAGCCGTAAGGGTGAAGGAGGGGCAGCGCGTGGAGGTCCGGGATAAAGAAGGCATAGAGGCTGAGAGTCCGTCTGCGGAGAGTTTAGGTATGGAGGAGCTGTATCAGAATTATAAAGGTTATGCATTCTCCATTGCCTACCGGATGTTAGGTGTGGTTGCGGATGCGGAGGATGCTGTTCAGGATACGTTTGCTGAGCTCCAGCGCCGGGACCGGAGCGGTATCCAGAATATCAAAGCCTATGTGGCCAAGGGCGTAACCAACCGCTGCCTGAATATGCTGAATTCTGCGCGGAGCCGGAGAGAGACCTATATCGGAGAGTGGCTGCCGGAGCCGGTCAGCACAGGGTATGATGGTCCGGAAGCGGAGGCGGAGCGGAAGGATAGCCTATCGTATGCTTTTCTGGTGCTGCTGGAACGTCTGGCGCCAACGGAGCGGGCCGTATTTGTGCTGCGTGAGGCATTCCAGTACGACTACGAGGAAATTGCCGGGATGGTGGGCAAGACGGAGAGCAACTGCCGGCAGATCTTCAGCCGGGCGAAGCGCACACTGCAGGCGGAGCGTGCGGCTACATCGCCTTCCCCTTCTCCCGGTTACGGAGCTGTCAAAGAGAATCTGCTGCGGAGCTTCACTGCCGCATTCACCTCTTATGATGTCGGCGGCATGCTGAAGCTGCTGGGGGAACATCCTGTGCTGGTTGCTGACGGCGGCGGACAGGAAGTGCATACGATTCTCCGGCCGATGACCGGCCGCAAAGGCGTGCTGGCGCTGCTGACCTCACGCAGGGTGATGCATTATCTGCGGGAATGGGAACAGCATTATGGAATAGTCAATGGCGAGCCAGGCCTGATCTTCACCCATCAGGGGGAGATCAAAGGAGTGATCTGTCTGATTCCGGACCGGAGCGGCGAGCAGATCCAGAACATCTACCTAATGATGGACCCGGCCAAAATGAGCCGTATTACAGTTCATCCGGAGACGCCGCGGAGTTAATCCGGGGGCAGAACATAAAGACCCGTTATCCATCCCTGCCGGGAGAGGTAACGGGTCTTTATGTTCTTAAGTTCTTAAGGGCGGTGCTCAATCAGCCGTCCTGTCTCTATTAGGGTGTACTAGTTCTTGAAGCTGTGGATCGGCGCCGGAATACGTCCGCCGCGGTTAACGAAGCCTGCACAATTGAACGGGTTGACCGCCATGACCGGTGCATAACCCAGCAGGCCGCCGAACTCAACCATTTCGCCGACTTCCTTGCCGATAACCGGAATGACGCGGACCGCGGTTGTCTTGTTATTGACCATGCCGATCGCCGCTTCATCGGCGATGATACCCGAGATGGTCTCCTTGCTGGTGCTGCCCGGAATGGCAATCATGTCGAGGCCGACGGAGCACACGCAAGTCATTGCTTCGAGCTTCTCCAGCGTCAGTGCACCGCGCTGAACAGCCTGGATCATGCCGTGGTCTTCACTGACCGGGATGAACGCGCCGCTTAAGCCGCCGACATAGGAGGAGGCCATGACCCCGCCTTTTTTGACATTGTCGTTAAGAATGGCCAGCGCAGCCGTAGTGCCGGGAGCTCCAGCTTCTTCAAGACCCATGACCTGAAAGATCTCGGCGATGGAGTCGCCGATTTCAGGTGTAGGAGCCAGCGACAGATCGATGATGCCGAAGGGCACATTCAGCCGTTTGGAGGCTTCCTGGGCAACGAGCTGCCCGACGCGGGTAACCTTGAAGGCGGTACGCTTAATGGTCTCGCACAGCGTCTCGAAGTCCTGTCCCTTCACCTCTTCCAGCGCCCGCTTGATTACGCCGGGACCGCTGACGCCTACATTAATGACACATTCCCGTTCGCCGACACCGTGGAAGGCTCCGGCCATGAACGGGTTATCCTCAACGGCGTTACAGAAGACGACCAGCTTGGCGCAGCCGATGGAATCGCGGTCTTTGGTGCGCTGTGCAGTCTGGATGATAATATCGCCCATCAGCTTCACGGCGTCCATGTTGATGCCGCTGCGCGAGGAGCCGACATTCACGGAGGAGCATACACGTTCCGTCACCGCCAGCGCTTCCGGGATGCTGTCGATCAGAATCCGGTCGCCTTTGGTGCAGCCTTTCTGAACCAGTGCGGAGTAACCGCCGATAAAGTTGACGCCAACCTCCTTGGCCGCCTTGTCGAGAATCTGTGCTACAGGAACATAAGTATCGGTATGTACGGCGCCGGCGGCGATTGAGATCGGAGTAACAGAAATACGTTTGTTCACGATCGGCACGCCGAATTGACGCTCCAGATCCTCACCCGTCTTCACGAGCTTTTCGGCGGAACGGGTAATTTTGTCATACACATTGCGGTTAAAGATCTTCATATCCGTATGCGCGCAGTCCATCAGACTGATGCCCATGGTAATCGTACGCACGTCCAGGTTCATTTCCCGGATCATTTTATTGGTTTCCTGCACTTCTCCAATTGAGATCATAGTATGGTTGTTCCTCTCTTTGCCGACCGGCTAGATCCGGTGCATAATATTGAAGATATCTTCATGCTGAAGCTTGATTTCCACGCCGATGTCTTCACCGACATGCTGCAGATCCCGTGCGATTTCTTCAAAGGATTTGCTTGGGGCGGAAATGTCCACAATCATCATCATATTGAAATAGTCCTGCACAATCGTCTGGGAAATATCCAGAATATTCAGATTGTGTTCTGCGAGGTATGTACATACTTTGGCAATAATTCCGACTTTGTCTTTTCCCAGTACCGTAATAATCCCCTTCAATTGAAAGCCTCCTATTATAGATTACTCTGTTTTCTCCGCCCGCTGCCGCTTTAACGGAATGAACGGTTTCAATTATTATGTCAAATGAATAGAAGGTTATCAACCAAAGCTTTTTTGTAGGGCTGATCAGAGATTTGAGCTTGCAATTCGACAAAAACAGATTAAAATTGACACCGCCTTAAAAATATGATTAATTGAAGGTTTGAATGAACTATTGATATGAAGGAACGAACTGAAGGAGCTATTATGACAACGAGAAAATATAAAGAGCTGGTTGAACAGCGAACCAGACAAACCTTGCAGAAGTGGTCGCAGCAGCCGGCAGTTGAGGAAAGGGATATCTATCGCTTTCTGCATAATTTAAAAGGCACTTCCGGGACAGTGGGCCTTGACGCGGTGGAGGCGTTCTCCGGCAATTCTCTGCTCTATTTCTCGGATGATAACCATAGAAGCTGGACGGAAGCCGAGTGGGGGGACTATTTATATCCGCTGCTGGAGCTGTTTGATGAGCCTGAAATTACAGGTGCAGTGCCTCCCCAGATTCCGGGAATTGCGTTGTCCCATGGCAGCACCCACCAGCAGTACGAAATTCTGGTCATTGACGATGATGTGGAGCTGGTGGCTTTTTTGCGCGAGTCGCTGGAGAAGCAGTCATACTATGTAAGCATTGCCCTGTCCGCTGAACGCGGACTTAAGATTTTTTATGAGACCAAGCCGGATTTAATTCTGCTGGATATTCTGCTGCCGGACCGCAGCGGGATTGATGTGCTCAACCAGATTATCGGCAAAGCCAAAAAAGAGCGGATTCCGATCATTATCATCAGCGGTGAACACTCCAAGGAAGTCCAGAAATATGCCTATTCGCTCGGTGTGATGGATTACATCCGGAAGCCGGTGGATATCGACCTGTTCCTGGTGCTGATCAAGAACCGGTTTGAACTGAAAAAAGAATGGCAGGAGTCCATCATTGTAGATGAGCTGACGGGTGCTTTTAACCGGAAATATTTCAATCAGACCCTGAAGATGCTCTCATCTGACTTCAGACGGACGGGCCGGACGTTCTCGCTCGCGCTGCTGGATCTGGATTACTTTAAGCATGTCAACGATACGTATGGTCATCTTGTGGGGGACGAGGTCCTGCAGACTTTTTCGGAGCTGGTCAGAGATTCAATTCGTACGGAAGATACACTGTGCCGCTACGGGGGAGAGGAATTCGCCCTGTTCATGCCAAATACCTCTGCGGACTCAGCGCTGCTTGTCATTGAACGGATTCAGGAGAAATTCGCTTCCAGGGAATTCTGTGCCAAACGGGAAAACTTCCATGTTACCTTCTCCTGCGGCATTACAGAGATAAGCGAACGGCAGCAGGATACCGATAAACTAATTGACGAGGCAGACCAGGCTTTGTATTCCAGCAAGTATAGCGGACGAAACCAGACAACCTTGTACAGCGAGGGAATGTTAACGGGCCAGAGGGAAACGGTACTCAATGTAATTATTGTTGATGATGATCCGCTGATCCGCAGAATTATTACCGGCAATTTCGCCTCCTGGGAGCCGGGGAATATCGCCGGAATGAAAGTGAACAGTTATGCCGACGGCGAGCTTTTTCTGAAATCGGACTGGTATGTTCCGGAGGAGAAGTACATTATTCTGCTGGACGGGGTGATGCCCGGCCTCGACGGGCTTGAGGTTCTGGAGAAGATCCGCAGCGGCTATCCTGAAGTGAACATCCTGGTGATTATGCTGACAGGCCGCAATAATCAGCGCGATATTATCCATGCCCTGCAGCTGGGGGCGGACGATTATGTGATTAAGCCGTTTCATGTGCCGGAGCTGCTGTCCCGGATTGAGCGCCTGGCCCACAGATTCTTGTTCTAATAGCAATGTATCCAGCCGTGGATGAACTGAAAGTGAGAGTGAGTGTTTATGCAAAAAATACTGATTGTGGACGACGAAGATGTACTGCGCATGCTGATTGAAGATACGCTGGAGGATCTGGAGGACGTAGAGATTCATACCGCCGAGAATGGGGTTGAGGCGCTAACGCGGCTTACTTCAGACCCCTATGATCTCGTGATTCTGGACTATATGATGCCGGAAATGACCGGAATTGAAGTGCTCGGTGAGCTGAATGAAGAGCTGAAGAACAAGACCCCTATTATGATGCTGACAGCCAAAGCACAGGAAATGGACCGTAACAGGGCGAGGGAAGCCGGAGCGCGTTATTTCATGCCTAAACCGTTCAGCCCGATGGAGCTGCTGCAGATCGTGGAGGGCATTCTTAGTGAGAAACCATAAGCTTGCGGATGTGAGCATCAAAACCAAGTATTTCCGGATTATCTTTATCCTGTTTATTGCAATTATGTTATCTGGTATCGGCCTGTTCTTCTACATCAATAACCAGCAGGACAAGCTGAAGCATGACCGCGGTGTATTGCAGCATAAGACTGAGACCATCAATGAGCTGGCGGCGACGCTGAATGATGTCTTTTTCCGGGCCAGAGGTTATGTTGCCCTCAAAAGCGACGGTGAGCTTAAGCTGCTGAATGCTGCACTCACGGGCCTTGACGGAATTCTGGAGCAATATTCGGCTCTGAATCTGTCGCCTGAAGAAGCGCAATACCGGGATGATCTGAAGTTATTCTATGAGCAGTACAAAACCAAGACCCTTCCTGAAGCGATCCGGCTGGTGGAGAACGATGATTATACCGGTATCCGCAATCTCTCTCAAGGCGGCAGCACCCAGGCTCTGAATGAATTTCTGGCCTATACCAAAGAATTCAAAACAAGCTCGGACAGCAAGCTGAACGCCATGGCTTCTCAGTCCATCAGGCAGGCGGATACCTTCACATTTATCGCCTTCGGGCTCAGCGCTGTACTGCTGTTATTCTTCACCCTGATGATCTGGCGGATGCTTAGAGTGGTGCTTGATCCGATTGTTAAGCTGGAAGAAGCAACGAATTCGCTGGCGGCAGGCGAGGCTGTTCTGCTCGGTAAGCTGCATAAGCATGATGAGATCGGCCGCCTTTATGAGGCCTTCCTTAATATGGCCCGGAGTATCCAGGATAAAGAAGAAGAGCTGATGATGCAGAATGAAGAGCTGCATGCCCAGCAGGATGAGCTGCAGGATCAGCAGTTCAAGCTGGAGCGTTCACTCAGCGAAATCGAAAGTATGATGAAGGCGCTGAACCAGACCTCCGCCGTAGCCATTCTGTCCAGCAAGGGCGTATTCACATATGCCAATGATAACATTAGCGTCTACACCGGCTACAAGAACGCCGAGATTGTCGGATACACCTTCCGTTTGTTTGAGCTGCATAATATTTCGGATACTTCGATGGAGCAGATTATACGCAAGCTGTCGACTGGCGGTGTATGGAGCGATGAGTCGCAGATTGTGGCAAAAGATGGTTCTGCTGTCTGGCTCCAGCTGACGGTCATGCCGTATCTGAATGATGAGGGTCAGATTTACCAGTACATTCTGATTGCCAACAACATTACCTCCATGAAGAGTGTCCAGCAGGAGCTGGCTGAGACGCTTAAAAGCACGGAGCAGACCACCATCATGCTGGAGCTTAACAACCAGCTCAATCATGAAATTACCTACACGCTGGACAAGCAGGAATTTGCCGAGAAATTCAGCAGGTTCATGAACCGGCTGTACTCGTTCGACAGCAGTCTTTTTCTGCTGGTCAAAGATAAGATATCGGTGGTCAAAGGGGTTCCGCAGGAGAATGTGGAGCGCTATATTGATGCAAACAACAAAGATATGTTATACCGGATGAGCACGGAGAAGTCCTATATTGTGAAACGGACCGGAGTCCCGAGAGAGCAGGGGATCTCCGCCAAAGAAGTTTACTGCTATGATTTCTATACAACTGTAGTCAATGCCGAGGATGAGATCCTGGCGATCTTCTGCGGTACACGAATCGGGCATTCCTTCACCGAAGAGGAAATCAGCGAAATTCAAGGGATGATGAACCGGGTGGCGCTGGCCATCGAGCGTTTGTTCATGTATGAGGAAATCGAGAATGGCCGCAAGCTGAACCGGGATATTGTCAACAATGTCAATGAAGGCATCCAGTTCGTCAACACGGAAGGCGTCATCCAGCACATCAACAAGGCTCTCAGCCAATTGTTCGACTATGATGAATGGACCGAGGGGATGCTGATTCCCAAAGAGCGCTGGATGGACCACTTCATAGAGCGCGTTAATGAATCGGAAGAGATGGGGCAGTTCTATCAGAAAGCGATGTCCTTGCACTCCGTGGATTCCAGCACGATGAAGTATTCCCTGGGCAAGGAAGCGATGAAGCATGTCGACGTCTATGCGATTCCCGTGTTCCGCCGCGAAGCGCGGGTGGGAACTCTGTTTGTACACCGGGATATCACCCGTGAATACGAGCTGGATCTGATGAAGTCGGAGCTGGTCAGTACCGTCAGCCATGAGCTGCGGACACCGCTGTCCAGTGTTCTGGGCTTCACCGAGCTGCTGTTATCCAAGACAATGAAGCCGGAGAAGCAGCTGAAATATCTGGAAACGATTCATAAGGAAGCCAAACGTCTGACCGAGCTGATCAATGATTTCCTTGACCTGCAGCGCATGGAATCCGGCACACAGCTGTACAATGCAGAGCCGGTCAATCTCAGCGAGACCGTTCTAAGTGTAATTGACCAGTACAAGCTTAGCGGTACCCACCATATCCTTCTGGAGGATGAGGCGCTGAACGCCGAGGTCGAGGTGGATAAGGACAAGATTATCCAGGTGCTGACCAACCTGCTGAGCAACGCCATCAAGTTCTCTCCAGGCAGCAATGAGATTAAGGTAACGCTGCATAATGAGCGGGATTCGGTTATGGTCCGGATTCAGGACCATGGACTCGGGATTCCGAAGAATCAGATCGGACAGCTGTTCCAGAAATTCCGCCGGGTGGATAACAGTGCATCCAAGCGGATTGGCGGAACGGGTCTCGGACTTGCGATCTGCAAGGAGATCATTGAGAAGCAGAAGGGGATGATCGGAATTGATTCGGTTGAAGGCGAAGGCACCACGGTGTGGTTCAGCCTGCCGGTCCTCCATGCGGAGAGCAGCCGTCATGAAGAGGAGCCGCATAAATGGAGTGCCGACAAGGAGCAGAAGCCAAATGTGATGATCGTCGAGGACGATTACAGCCTGTCCCTGCTGCTCTCTGAGGAGCTTAAGGGCAAAGGCTTCAGAGTGACTCACCACTATCATCCGCAAAAAGCATTTGATCAGGCGGTGAAGACGCCTTTTGTAGCTATCGTCGTGGATCTGATGCTCGGCGAAGAGCTGGACGGCTGGGATCTGATCCGTATGCTGAAGAATGATCCCCGCACGGAGAATGTGCCGATTGTCATCTCCTCGGCGCTGGATAAGGAAGATAAGAGCATGATGGATAAAGTGCAGAAATATCTGACCAAACCGTATCCGCCGGGCGAGCTGTCGAATACCTTGCAGGATATTGTGCAAATCGAGCTGAAGACGGGTGAGGTTCTTTTCCCGGACAGCGGGGGAACTGAGCAGTAGGCGTATAATAGAGAACATAGTTATATAGAGTGAATGCAATCTTAAGCTGATTATATATATTCATTGAACAAGTCCTTCTTCGCGGAGGGCTTATTTTTTGTCCGGCCCAGTCATACTGCATTTTGAAGTTTGTTCAACAAAAAGCTTGCCTTAGAGCCTACTCTAAGGATTATATTAGACCCGATGCAGACAACCTAACCGAAATGAATGGGAGGAAATGCGATGAAGTACAGCTATTTGGGTAAATCCGGTTTGAAGGTCAGTCAATTATGTCTGGGCACGATGAATTTCGGGCCGGAAACCGAGGAGAAGGAAGCGTTCAGGATTATGGATGCCGCATTGGATGCGGGAATCAATTTCTTCGATACGGCCAATGTGTACGGCGGCCAGGACCGCCGCGGCTGGACCGAGGAAATTATCGGCCGCTGGTTTCAGCAGGGGGACGGACGGCGCGAGAAGGTTGTGCTGGCCACCAAGGTGTACAATGACATGTTCGACGAGCAGGACGGACCCAATTCCGGCTCCGGCTTGTCCGCTTATAAGATCAGACGGCATTTCGAAGGCTCATTGAAACGTCTGCAGACGGATCATATTGAGCTTTACCAGATGCATCATATTGACCGGAATGTATCCTGGGAAGAGCTGTGGGGCGCATTTGAAATTCTTGTCTCCCAGGGCAAAGCTGATTATATCGGCTCCAGCAATTTCGCCGGCTGGCATATCGCCGCTGCGCAGGCTAAGGCCAAAGAACGCCATTTCCTCGGCCTTGTGTCCGAGCAGCATTTGTATAACCTGCTGGAACGGACACCGGAGCTTGAAGTGCTGCCGGCATCCAAGGAGCTGGGGCTGGGCGTCATTCCATGGAGTCCGCTGGCCGGAGGCTTGCTCGGCCGCAACGCCTTGTCCAAGACGGGTGTGCGCAGCGCCCGCTCGGCCAAGCTGGAGCAGCACCGCAGCCAGCTGGAGCAATTCTCCGCGCTCTGCAAGGAGCTTGGCGAGCATGAGGATCAGGTTGCTCTGGCCTGGGTACTCGCCAATCCGGCTGTAACAGCGCCGATTATCGGGCCGCGTACGATAGAGCAGTTCGAGGATTCGCTGCGTGTTACGGAGATTGTACTGGAAGAAGCTGTGCTGAATAAGCTGGACGAGATTTTCCCCGGACCGGGCAAGCCGGCACCGGAAGCTTATGCCTGGTAAGATTGTAATTGCCATAATTCAATACAAATTCAAGTTATTAAAGTAAAAAGGGCCGGACTATCCTTTGGGAGGTAGTCCGGCCCTTTTTTGTTAAAGTCTTTTCACTGTTTGGGTCTAAGAAGCTGTTCAGAATTCACCGGGTTTTGCCTGATGCGTGGCGGCTTCGATGACGCACAGCTCCCCTTCTTCATTCAGTTCGGCATAAGCCACTGACGTAAGCTCAGGATAACCCTTCTTCCGCAGCTCCTGCAGCAGCCAGCTTTCGTGTTTCCCGAGACTCTCAAGCGCCGGACGCTGAATGCTGCCGGATTCAACGAGGCATTGCGGAAGACAAACTCCCTTCGCTTCAATATCCAGGTCTTCCCGGGTTACCGGTTCATATTGCGGCTTCTTCAGAATGCTGAGCGAGCCGTTCGTTTCATAGATTGCATAAGCGACCTCATTGATAGAAAAGGTGTCCTTCGCCCGCAGCATCATCCGGAGCTGCTCGAAGTCCAGATTGTTCTTGCGCAGCTTATGGAGATCAATGGCACCATCCCGGATGAGAATCTCCGGCTCCCCCTCCAGCGGCTTGCGCAGCTTGCTGACATGTTGGGTAATCTTCTCGAAGGTGATGGACAGTACCGTCCAGACGGCTAGCGCAAACAGCAGCTTCAGTACCGAATGATCCTTCTCGTAAATCGTGTCACCGACCAGATCGCCTAGAATAACTGCAGAAATGAAGTCAAAAGGCGTCAGGGCGGAAATCTCTTTCTTGCCCAGCAATCGGGTCATTGCCCATAGTCCGATAAAACCGGCGATCAGCTTAACCAATATCGATCCGTACTCCATTGGCTACCACCCTCCAGATATGAATGAATCTAAGAGTGTTTAACCAATGCACCATATCGTGTAACAAGCAACTTCTGGCCGGGACAGCGGCCTGTCCGCTGGAGCTGGCAGGATGATTCCCGGCTCCGACCTGTGATAGACTAGAAGGTGAGAAGTGAAATCATTCTGATGATATCACAGGGGGATGAGGTGGCGGCAAATGCTTTTTTATCTGATTTCCATATTGGTAGTGCTGGTTGACCAAGCCGCCAAATGGCTGGTCCGCACTCATATGGAGCTTGGGGAGAGGATTCCCTTCTGGAGTCCGCACCTGCAGTTCGTCTATTATGAGAATAGCGGGGCAGCCTTCAGCTCCTTTCAGGGCTACGGAAAGTATTTCTCCATAATCGCTGTTGTTTTTGTAGCGGCAGTGTTCTATTACCGGCGTCAGGGCAAGATTCGCGGGCCTTTGCTTGAGGCAGCCAGCGGGTTTCTGGTCGGCGGAGCGCTCGGCAATGCGATTGACCGTGTGGTCTACCATCAGGTAACGGACTTTCTAGTGTTCGGTAACCGCGGGGGGATTCTCAATCTGGCGGATCTGGCGATTAATGCCGGGGCAATTCTGATTGCAGTCTACCTGCTGGTCGACCACTTTGGACACAAAGCTGCCCGGTCAGGGGAAGAAAAGCGGTCCTAAGGCTATTCCGGTTTATCATTTTATCTAATACAAGTTATCATTATTTGTAATGAACCCGCCTAAATCAGAGCTTTTTACTATGATTTAGACGGGTTTTGTGTGTTTTTTACCTTTATTATGCTTTGCGACCATAAAATGCCTGTTATCTGCTTCGTTGATCGTTTCTTATTAATGTGTTAGCCTGAATTCATGATGTTAAGAGGATAGAAGATTGCACGTTAAGGAGAGGTCGATATTGTTGCAATTACAAGTTACGAACAGTCCCTTTAATGAGAGCCAGGCTGAGCTTCTGAACCGGCTGCTGCCGACGCTGACCCATTCGCAGCAGGTATGGTTAAGCGGTTATTTATCCGCGTTGTCTCTGCTGGGAGACACCGGTCAAGCAGGCCCGGCGGTGCTCCCCCTTGCTGCTGAAGCGGCAGCAGGAGTGTTAATGTCCACAGCCACAATACCACAGCCGGAGGTATCCCGTGAGGTGACCGTATTGTTCGGCTCCCAGACCGGCAACTGCCAGCGGCTGGCGGCGAGCCTCTCGCGCAAGCTGGAAGAGCAGGGCTTCAAGGTTACGGTTGCCGCAATGAACAGCTTCAAGCCGAATGGACTGAAGAAGATTGAGAATCTGCTGCTGCTGGTCAGCACCCATGGTGAAGGCGAACCGCCGGATAATGCCCGCGCCTTCCATGAATTTCTCTACAGTAAAAGAGCCCCGCAGCTTCCGCAGCTGCGTTACTCGGTACTTGCACTCGGCGACACTTCCTATGAATTCTTCTGCCAGACCGGGAAAGATTTCGATCAGAAGCTGGAAGAGCTGGGCGCACAGCGCTTAACGCCGCGTGCGGACTGCGATCTCGATTATGATGAGCCTGTGGCCGAATGGTTCGGGCATGTTATCCGCTCGCTAAGCGGTTCCGGTTCGCAGCAGGCTGCGGCGATCGCGGATGATGCTGTACTGGCAGCCGAGAGCGCAGAATCGCTGGAATCGGCATATTCACGGAATCATCCGTTCCATGCCGAGGTGCTGGAGAATCTGAATCTGAACGGACGCGGCTCAGACCGTGAGACCCGCCATCTCGAGCTGTCGCTGGCCGGTTCGAATATTACATTTGAGCCGGGTGATTCGCTCGGAGTCTATCCGGAGAACCACCCGCAGCTTGTGCAGGAGATCATTGCTGCCATGGGCTGGGAGGCGGGTGAATCCGTTCCCCTGAACAAGAAGGGGGAAGAGGGCACGCTGCATGAAGCATTGCTGCGGCATTATGAAATTACCGTACTGACGAAACCGCTGCTGGAGCAGGCAGCCAAGCTGAACTCTGCGCCTGCCCTGCAGGAGCTGCTGTCCCCGGACCGGCAGCAGGAGCTGAAGAATTACATCCATGGGCGTGATCTGCTGGACTTGATTCAGGATTTCGCACCATGGGAAGTTCCGGCCCGCAGCTTCGTGACGATTCTGCGCAAGCTGCCGGCAAGATTGTATTCCATTGCCAGCAGCTACAATGCCAACCCGGATGAAGTGCACTTCACGGTACGGGCTGTGCGCTATGAGTCGCATGGACGTGAACGCTACGGGGTCTGCTCCGTACATTGTGCGGAACGTGCAGAGCCGGGAGCTACACTGCCGGTCTACATCCAGAGCAATCCGAACTTCAAGCTTCCGGCAAATCCGGATACGCCAGTGATCATGATCGGACCAGGCACTGGAGTCGCCCCGTTCCGCTCCTTCCTGGAGGAACGGGAAGAGCAGGGGGCACAGGGCAAGTCATGGCTGTTCTACGGCGACCGGCATTTCGTCACAGACTTCCTCTACCAGACGGATTGGCAGAGAATGCTGAAGGACGGTGTGCTTAGCAGGCTGGACGTTGCCTTCTCACGCGATACGGACGAGAAAGTTTACGTACAGCACCGCATTCTGGAGAAGAGCCGGGAGCTGTACACCTGGCTGCAGGAGGGTGCACATGTCTATGTATGCGGAGACGAGAAGCATATGGCCCATGATGTACACGCAGCGCTGGTTACAGTAATCCAGCAGGAAGGCGGACTGAGCCCGGAAGGGGCAGCCGCTTATCTGGAGACTCTGCAGCAGGAGCAGCGTTATCAGCGTGATGTCTATTAAACGATATTCAGTGGAGGGATCTCCGCTGGGCTTACGATACAATTCTTGAAGAGCGCGAGGCAATGCGGAAGGAGAGGATCAATAGTGGCAAACAATGAACCAGCGGTGAAGCCGATTGGCGGACCCCCGAGTGATGTAGAACATATTAAGCTGGAGAGCAATTATCTGCGGGGTGCGCTTGTCGAAACCCTCAGCAACCCGATCACCGGAGGGCTGCCGGAGGATGACAACCGCCTGCTGAAATTCCACGGCAGTTATATGCAGGATGACCGGGATTTGCGCAGTGAGCGTGAACGCTCCAAGCTGGAGCCTGCTTACCAGTTCATGCTGCGTGTTGTAGCGCCAGGCGGAGTGGCGACACCGGCGCAATGGCTCGTAATGGACGATCTGGCCCAGAAATACGGCAACGGCACACTGCGAATTACAACAAGACAGGCTTTTCAAATGCACGGTGTACTCAAGTGGAATCTGAAAAAGACGATCAAGGGAATTAATGATACGCTGATGACTACGCTCGCAGCCTGCGGTGACGTCAACCGCAATGTCATGAGCGGCCCCAATCCGTATCAGTCGGAGGTTCATGCCGAGGTAAACGAGTGGGCCAGAAAAATCAGTGACCACTTAGCCCCGCGCACCGCGGCTTACCATGAAATCTGGCTGGATGGCGAGAAGGTAGTGGACAGCAAGGTCGTTGAACCGATTTACGGGCCTGTGTACCTGCCCCGCAAGTTCAAGATCGGCCTGGCTGTGCCGCCCTCCAACGATGTAGATGTATTCTCCCAGGACCTGGGCTTCATTGCCATTCTGGAAGACGGGAAGCTGGCCGGCTTCAATGTCTCGGTCGGCGGCGGTATGGGGATGACGCATGGTGATACCAGCACATATCCGCAGCTGGGACGGATTATCGGCTTCTGCCGTCCGGAGCAGATGATTGATCTGGCGGAGAAGACCGTCACCATTCAGCGCGACTACGGCAACCGTTCGGTCCGCAAGAACGCCCGCTTTAAGTACACGATCGACCGCCACGGTCTGGACTGGTTCACGGGCGAGCTGCATGAGCGGCTGGGCTGGACGCTTGAGCCGGCACGTGAATATCATTTCGACCACAACGGCGACCGCTACGGCTGGGTGAAAGGCTTCGACGGCAAATGGAATTTGACGCTGTATATCCAGAGCGGACGGATTCAGGATGTCCCGGGGTATCCGCTGATGACAGGCCTGCGGGAGATCGCCAAGATTCACGGCGGGGATTTCCGCCTGACGCCGAATCAGAATCTGATCATTGCCGGAGTCAGCCATGCGAAGAAACGCAAGGTAGCCGAGCTTGCCAAGCATTACGGGCTGACCGACGGAGCTCATCATTCCGCGCTGCGCAGAAGCGCTATGTCCTGCGTGGCGCTGCCGACCTGCGGTCTTGCGATGGCGGAGGCTGAGCGATATCTGCCGCTTCTGCTCGATAAGCTGGAAGTCATCATTGATGAAGCCGGCCTGCGTAATGAAGAGATCATCATCCGCATGACCGGTTGCCCGAATGGCTGCGCCCGTCCTGCGCTTGGCGAGATTTCGTTCATCGGCAAAGGCCCGGGCAGATACAATCTGTATCTGGGTGCCGGCTTTACCGGAGACCGGCTGAACAAGCTGTACAAGGAGAACATTGACGAGAAGGAGATTCTGGACACTCTCGGTCCGATCATTCACCGTTATGCCAAAGAACGCAGTACCGGTGAGCATTTCGGAGACTTTGTGATCCGCAGCGGATATGTCAAAGCCGTTACTTCGGGGCTTAACTTCCACGACTAATTTTCCAAATAATAAAAGAACCTGTTCCCTAATGACATAGGGACAGGTTCTTTTATTATTTATATGAAATGTATGGTTGTACCATACCCATCTACTGATTATCACATATAGTATAGTATCACCAATTGAAAGGAATGATAGCCTTGCCAACCTTCGACAGCATACTTGTCACAGGGAATCAGACAATTCAGCAGGACCTGCAGGTCAATGGAAATCAAACAATAATGGGAGCCTTAAACATTGTAGGCAATGAAACAGTTTCGGGAGATATGCAGATCAACGGCAACCAGTCCATTGTCAACAGCCTGGCAACCGGCGGAGATGTCGATGCAGGCGGAAATGTGCTGGCGGTAGGCCGGCTGTCAGCCAGTAACCAGCCCTCCTTACCAGCAGGCGTGGCAGTAATCCAGCAGGTCAGACATTATTTCCTGCCTGTGCCGAATCAGCCGGGTCTGGTGCTAAAGGGCACAGATGGTCTGGATTATGTTGTTTTTATCGATGTCAGCAGCGGGACACCGAGCCTGGCTATTCATCTGGCGTAGTGTAATACAGTCTGCCTAGCTGCGGGAATTTATATAAGGAAGGCTCCCCGTCTGCTCCAGCGCTTTCTTGACCTCTTCTAGATAGCGGAAGCGATGCTGCTGGTCCGGCTCCAGAAACGCGCCTTCAGCCCATTCATTCCATGCATTAATGAAGAGGAATTCACTCTGATACAGGGTTCTGGCTCTCTCGATCTGCTTCGCTAGATACCATCCGAACTTGTGCGGCGAAGCCCCTATACAGCTCTGTCCCCTTTTGCCAAGCCGCGGGGTGTTATCCCAGTTCACGTAGGCTCCCGGAAATATTTTACCTCCGTTCCGGTGGGGTGACCGGCTTAGGATTGACAGCCAGACCTGGTCATAGTCGAAGACGAGATGCTCCTGACCGTCGATAATCATGTAATTCCACAGACGTTCTGTATTGCCGTGGGCAAAGGTGTAATGCGGCTCGAATTCCACATTGGCATCGAAGCCGCCCTGGCCCGGAATTTCGAAGCCGCCCAGTGTGCGGACAAAATAAATCCCGTCCAGGCCATTCTGCAACGCGAGTGTATTCCAGAAATACAGCATCTCTTCGCAGCGGGGAATATTTCCCGGTCTGTATATGATGAATAACGGTTTGTTGCCGATGCGGATATAACGCTTATCCCTAAAGGCGCCCAGCAGCTCATGAAAGTGATTCTCCCAATCCTGTTCATCTCCATAATCCTGGCGGATCAGCACCTCATGCTCTCCGCCGTCCCATTTGCGGGTCCAGGATTCATTAGCCCAGGAGAGGCAGAACGGAAAGTCCGGCTCGCCGGACTTCATAATCTGCTTCAAGGGCTGCTCCAGAAGCGGCTTGCCTCTGAACCAGTAATGGTAGTAGCAGAACCCATAGATGCCGTAGGATTTGGCTACTTCTGCCTGCCAGTTTCTCGCTGCAGCGTCCGTCAGGTCATAATAATACTGTTCAAGCGGTTCCTTGGGCTGCTGATGTCCTGAGTAGAGCGGAACAGCTTTCCTGGTGTTGGTCCATTCTGTGAAGCCTTCCCCCCACCACAGGCTGTTCTCGGGAATCACATGAAATTGCGGCAATAAAAAAGCGATGAGCTTCAATCCACCTACCTCCCAATTCTGCTGCAGGTAATCACTGGTTATTGTTGCAGGCTCCCCGTTTAGCTGTTAAAAACAGTATGCAGCAGCTTCGCCGCCATTTGCATAAATGAGTAATCGTAGGTGCTCCTCCATAAGGCACGGGTAGCTAACGCCCTTGCGGACTCCGGGTGATTTCGGTAGTAGCTGACCTTCTCATTCAATTCCTGGCCGGTGTGAAATGTGATGATGTCTTCACCGGGATTCATATATGCATACAGATTGGAATGATCCTCTGCCAGCTGGACAGCCCCGCAGGAAGCGATTTGAAAAGCCCGAAGCGGCGGCTGCCCCCAGTGGATAATAATCTCGGCGCCATTGTAATAATCCTGCAGTTCTATACCAGGAGACACTGGGATAATTCCGGGATATTCCTCCCAGCCTTTGCCGGCTGCATATACCTTACAGCCGCTGAGCAGCGGAGAGAGCTCGTGAAGGTAGGCTATACCGGCTGGAAGTGCGTCGCCAAGCAACAGCACATCGCAGCGGCAGGCTTCATCCACATATTTTGGACTGAACAGGTTCCGGTCCGCAGCAAAAGGCAGATACATAACAGAACTGCTGCCGGAGTGCTGATAAAATGGGATATGGTACATATTTTGCGTAAAGACATAGTTAAACAGAGCTGCCAGACGCCCGGTTGAGCTGCTCGTGCCGGAGCTGTCGGTGAGCCAGATTGCCTTTTGGAGAGTGGCTCTGCGGATCACCTCCAGATCATTGTCCGAGAAGTCTGTATCGCCTCCGACGACCAGCAGCAGATCCGGATTGAGCTGGACCAGCGCTGTAGAGAAGCTCTGGAAAGCCTTAATGGCTACAACTTCTTTGGTAAGCAGCCTGAACTGGTCGGCAATCAGCTGTTCGGTCTGCCACAGCTCCTCTTCCGGCATGGCGGATACGAGTAGAACCCGCAGTTTTTTGAACTCAACAGCCCTGGCAGGCTGCGGAAGATTAGCGGATAATTTCTGTTGATTTATATTTATGTTTTTGAGTGCCCGGATTACCGTATGAGCAATAAGCTTTCTGGATCTGGGATGCAGCCGAATGGTTTTGCCGGTGGTTCTGATACGGTGTTTCGTTTTCTTGTTCATGCGCTGCCGGAATCCCTCCTTACACAACCCTGCACTGTTTTATTTTATGAGACAGCAGTAAATTTGCTACAATTCACAGAATGAATTTGGATTTCCGGCGGTTTTCTTACATAATATAGAGTAGCACTACAAAATCATAACCAAGAGCCATTGCTGCGAGCAGTGGCCTCTGTACAGAAGAGGCGAATTTAATGATCATCATGAAAACGATGGAAGAGATCGAGAAAATGCGTGCGGCCGGCAAAATATTGGCCGAATGCCACCGGCAAATCGCTCAGATGCTGAAGCCCGGAATTACGACCTGGGAGATTGACCAGTTTGCTGAGAAGTTCATTCTCTCCCAGGGGGCTACCCCTGAACAAAAAGGCTATCATGGTTATCCATATGCGACCTGCGCATCTGTGAATGATGTCATCTGCCACGGCTTCCCCAAGCACGAGGAGCTGAAGGATGGAGATATTGTAACAATTGATATGGTAGTCAACTTGAACGGGTGGCTGGCAGATTCAGCCTGGTCCTATGGCATTGGCACCATTAGTGAGCAGGCGGACAAATTGCTGGCTACCACCAAAGAGGCTATGTTCAAAGGCATTGAGCAGGCTGTGGCCGGCAACCGGATTGGTGATGTCGCTCATGCCATCCAGGTATACGCGGAAGCTAACGGCTTCTCCGTAGTCCGTGATTTCATCGGGCATGGCATCGGCTCTGAAATGCATGAAAAGCCTGATGTGCCTCACTATGGCCCGGCAGGCAAAGGCCCGCGCATCAAGGAAGGTATGGTGTTCACCATTGAACCCATGCTGAACACCGGCAGCTACCGGACCAAGGTTGATGCGGACGGATGGACAGCGCGTACCTTTGACGGCGGATTGTCGGCACAATATGAGCATACGCTGGCGGTAACTCCGCAGGGCACCATTATTTTGACAGAGCTGTAAGAATCAGCTGCTGCCTGCTATTTTAATGAAGGATGTTAGGTTAGAACCCGGACTGTGGTCATGTTTTCATGCCGCAGGCCGGGTTTTTCTGTCTAACTGTGTCGGAATTCACGGCTTATCTCCATTTTATTGAATATAATGGGGAGACTTTAAAGCTGAATAGAATAGAGGCTTGTGAAATGGCAACAGATAAACCGTGTAAGAATCTGCATCGCTCCCCCAGTCCGGCGCAGTGCATGGAGCATTACGGCTGCATCTATGAGAATAATCATCTCATTACATTGCTGGTGGACCCGGAGAACGGCGGAATTGCTGATGCCAACCGGGCAGCATGCGAGTTCTACGGCTACAGCATCCGGCAATTCAGGCAGCTTCTGATCTGCGATCTGGCGGCTGACCCGAAATCAGGGGTTCAGGAATTTGTAGAGAAGGCGCTGCCTGAGGGCGGTGACCAGAAGAACCGTGTGTTCATTGACCGGCATGTTCTGGCCAGCGGGGAGCCCATTGATGTGGAGGTTCATACCGGCATGATGACGATGCTGGGCAAAAACTGTGTATACACCGTAATTCACGACATCAGCGAACGGGTCCGTTCCGAGCAGCGGCTTCGAGAAAGTGAAGAACGGTACAGAGATCTGGTCGAGCTGTGCCCCGAGGCTATTCTGGTCTATAGCAGCGGCACTATCCTGTTCGCCAATAAGCAGACAGAGCGGATGTTCGGCGCCAAGAAGCAGGAGCTGACCGGCAAAAGAATTGAGGATTTCTTCAATGAGGTGTACTTCCAGAGTGCAGAGCATAACAAGCTCAAGACAACAGGTCTGCTGAAAGAACGCTTCCGCATTGAACAGCGGCTGATCAGGCGGCAGGACAACCGTAGCTTTGATCTTGAAATTTCCGGGGTGCCGGTCATATATGAAGAAGCGAAGGCGCTGCAGCTGGTGTTCAGGGATATTACCGAGAGTAAAAGGGAAGTGGAGCGGGCGGTCCGGCTTCAGGAGCACCGGCATGCGGTGTCCTTCCCGCTGGACAGCAAGGCGGTTCTGGAGAAGCTCTACATCCCGGCCCGAACCTTAAGCGGCGATTTCTTCATCTTCCATAAGGTCAACGAAGAACAGGTCATTGGCATTATCGGTGATGTGACCGGTAAGGGGATTACTGCAGCGCTGAATATCTCGGCCCTACGGGTGCTGTTCATGGACAGCCTGTCATGTACACAGGACCCCGTACAGGTACTGCGCGATCTGAATTACAAAGCGCTGCAGCATCTGGGTGAGGATTATATCGCGGGCTGCTGCTTCCTGCTCGACTTCGGGACAGGACTGCTCAAGGCAGCCGGAGCCGGAATTAATGAGTTTCTCTATGTTCCCCGCGGCAGGGACTGCCAGAGAATTACCGTTAAGGGTGCACCGCTCGGCATGTTTGAGAGCAGTGAATTTGAGGAGAAGACCATCCCGTTTGAATCCGGGGACCGGTTTTGTTTTTATAGCGACGGGATGGAGCTGCTGTTTAACAGTGATGAGCTGGGGCGGGAGTACGGGTATCTGCTCGAGAGATTTGCCGGAGCAGCGCTGCAGGATGACTGCACCTGGCTCGGCCTGAACATCCAGTAACGGACGGGGTGCTGCCTGCAGGGCGGATTCATGGCGTGTACATGCGCAGGACGATGATTTCAGAACTTATAAGGAGTGAGTCATGGGAGCTATTCATAAGGAAGTGATGCTTCACGGTCTGGAGCGTCATCAGATGATCATTGACGGAATCATTCAGGAGCTTGACTTAGAAGCCTATGCGTTTGATATCCGCCTGATTCTGATCGAAGCGGTAACCAATGCTTATTACCACGGGAACCTCAGCGATTGCAGCAAACCGATTACCATCCGTTATCTGCTGATGGATCAGCTGCTTAAGCTGCAGATAGAGGATTCGGGGGCCGGGGACAGCGGATTGGTGTTCCCGGAGGCTATCGGGAGCGATGAGTTACTGGAAGAAGGGGGAAGGGGATTATACCTGATCCGCTGTTTCTCGGACAGTGCAGAGATGATACATAATACGATGTACATCAGCAAGAGTATCTGTCCCTCATAGAATTACAAAGGGGAGAATTCGGTGAAATTAAGTTTGAAAGTCAAAATGAGTATCCTGTTATTTCTGATTATCAGCGTACCGCTGGGCATATCCGGGGCTGTATCCTATCAGCTGGCTTCGGGAGCCTTGCAGAAGACGATTGAAGAGGAATTAAGGGGGACTACTAATTCTACAGCCAGAGCGGTGGATGCCGAGCTGGAAGCGGTAGGCAATGATCTGGGCATCGCCAGCAGGAACAGCACGCTGGCCGATTTCGCCGGGAATCCTTCTGCTGCATCCTTAAGAAACACAGCATTTAATTACATATCCGGTGTGCAGAAAGACAATGCCAAGCTATTGGAATCGCTGATCATCGCCGATACACACGGTAAGGCGCTGATTACCAGCAGCTCCGAATCGCCCGGGCTTGATGTGTCGGACCGTGCATACTTCCAGGAAGCGCTGCAAGGCAAAGACGCTGTCAGTGAAGTTATTCTGTCGCGGGAGACGAACCAATACATCGTAGCGATCGCGAGACCGCTGCGGGTAAATGATCAGATTACAGGCGTGTTAATCGGTACCGCCTTGTTTGAGAATATCACTTCCCCGGTAACCGGGGTGAAGATTGGAGAGCACGGATACGGATATATGATTGACCGCACCGGCCTGATCGTCTCGCATCCTGAGCAAGACAAGGTGCTGAAGGAGAATCTGGACGGCAACAGCAATGCTGAACTGAATGAGCTAGTCCGGCTGATGAAGGCCGGAGAAACCGCACACGGCTTCTACACCTATGAAGGCGTGCGTAAATATGTTTCCTTTCAGCCCGCAGGCAATTGGGTAGTAGCTACAACGGCCAATGTAGAGGATTATATGGCTCCGGCGGACGAAATCCGTAATACTACGATAATCATTATTCTGGGCTTTATCGTCGTTGCCATGCTGGCCGCATATTTCTTTACCACCCGCAATATTGTGAATCCGATCAAGAAGCTGGAGAGAGCCATGGGCCGGGCTGGTGACGGGGATCTGACCGTTCATACCTCAATCCGCTCCGGAGATGAGCTGCAGACGCTGAGTGAATCATTCAACACCATGATTGACAAGCAGGAGGCCATTATCGAGAAGGTAAGAGCAGGCTCGGTATCCTTAACCTCCATGTCCGAGGAAATGGCAGCCTCTTCAGAGGAGATCAGCGCATCGATTCAAGAGATCAGCTCCAGTACCCAGGAGATTGCTTCCGGAGCCGAGAACAACAACCAGTCGGTAATCAATGCTTCCCAGGTGCTTGTGCAGCTATCCAGTCTGGTGCAGCTGGCGCAGAGTAAAGCGTCGGCTACCTCCGGTAATGCCGATAACACGAATCAGGCAGCGCAGGAAGGCAGAGCCAGAGTTATCAGTACAGTACAGGCGATGGATACGATTCACAGCAGCACCAAAGAGACGGAAGAGCTATTGCTGACGGTCAGCGGGTTGTCAGAGAAGGTATCCACAATGATCGGAACAATTAACAAGATCGCCCAGCAGACCAATCTCCTGGCCCTGAATGCTGCCATCGAAGCAGCGCGTGCCGGTGAGCATGGCCGCGGCTTCAGTGTAGTGGCCGGTGAAGTACGGAAGCTGTCGGATGAGACGCATACCCAGGCCGGCGAGATTACAGGTCTGGTCAGTGAGATGGTCACGCGGATTACCCAGGCTGTAGATTCCATGAGAGGCGCTGCAGAGGCGGTAGAGAGCGGCGTAAGCATTGTGAATGAGACGGACCGCGCGTTCGTGCATATCATTCAATCTGTTGAGAGGATTACAGAGAATGTGCAGGAGATTCTGGATATTACCAGAGATGAAGTAGCAACCTCCGATCAGATTATTAAGCTGATTGATTCCATGGGCACGATCTCGGAGCTTGCGGCAGCGAATACAGAGAATGTATCCAGTGCAACGGAGGAGCAGGCGGCAACGGTCAATAATTTCGCGGCTTCCGCGCAAGAGATCAGTGCTATGGCTAATGAACTGGAGATTCTTGTTGAGAAATTTATAATCAGGGGTGAGTAGCTTGAGCGAGATTATTATTGAGATGCCGGAGCTGTTCTCGGTTGAGGAAGCCGGACATTTCAGAGAAGAAGTACGGAATTATATTCTTGGCGGCCATTCAAGCTTCCTGCTTGATTTCGGGACCTGCCGTTTCATTGACAGCACCGGACTTGGCGTGATTGTCAGCTCCTACAAGAAATGTGTAGAGACAGGCGGTACCATTAGGCTGACGGGGATGAATGACAATGTCCGGAAGATTTTTGAGCTAACCCGGCTGACTCATGTGTTTGAGATTATATAGACTTGCTGACTTGAACAAAGGCAGGGCCGTCCTTCGGAGGACAGTCCTGCCTTTGCCTTTGCTGCAGTGAACAACGGATCACTTAATGCGGCGTTATGAGGTTAATCGGTAATATTCCGGGTGTAATACTCGATGATATCCTTGCGGCGGATGATGCCGAGGAAGATCCCGCTTCCGTCCACCACAGGAACGAAATTCTGGTCTGCGGCCAATGTCAGCATATCCTCCATCTGTGCGTGAATCTCTACACTCTCGTTATGCACATGACGCTGAATGGTGCCCACAGTTACCCCGGTCATATTCTCAAAGCTAAGACCCTCGGTGTTCTTCAGTTTCCATAGCAGATCGCCCTCCGACAAGGTCCCAACATATTTGCCTTCTTCGTCAATAATCGGAATGGCCGAGTAATAATGATTCTCCAGCTGCTCCAGCGCTTCCCGCATTGAGATCGAGGAAGTGATAAACGCCACCTGATCTTTGGGCAGCAAAAAAGAGGATATTTCCATAGGTTAGTCTCCTTTACAGTAGGATGTGTACATAAACGTTAGTTCAATTAAAACACATAACATGATGTAAGCGCATTAACAATTGGGTTACAACTTCGTAAGGGAGAGGGCTAAGAGCAAATAATAAAAGGATATGCCGCCCTCCCAAGGGGAAGATTGAACATATCCTTACCGGTTTTGTTGTATATAAAAGATATGTTAATGCTGGAATTGTTACCCGTTCTGGCCGTTATCGTGGCTGACCTGCCAGTAGATGCCGAATTTGTCCTTCAGGCTGCCGTAACATTTGCTCCAGAACGTCTCCTGCAGTTCCATGCTGACCGTGCCGCCTTCCTTGAGCTTATGGAACCAGTCTTTGATCTTATCTTCATCCGTATCCATCAGCGTCAGGTTGATGTTATTGCCTTCCACAAAAGGCATTCCGGGAAATACATCCGAGAACATTACCGTGCTGCCGGCAATTCTCAGATTGGCATGCATCACCAGGTGCTTGGCCTCTTCCGGCAGAGGGTGGGAAGGATCGGGCGGAGCTTCGCCGAAAGTCATAATATGCGGAGGTTCGGTCCCGAATACTTCAGCATAATATTCAACAGCTTCCCGGGTATTTCCGTTGAAATTCAAGTAAATATCAATTGCCACATGCGTCACTCCTCTAGTGTTAAATTAAGGCAGGCACGGTTCTGTCATATTGTATCATGTGCCTGTCTATTTACAAATATACTTGGCAGACTCTAAGATAGGGAAACAAGCGGAGACAAGAATTACAGGAGGACTATGCTGTGAAAATATATGGCTGTGATTTCAGCGGAGCGAAGAATCCGGAGGGCAAAATTTACGTGACTGAAGGGAACCTGGAGGCGGGGGAATTAACGGTAGAGCGGGTGTTCAGCTGTGAGGACAGGCTGGATCTGGCGTATTATATCCGCTCAAGCCAGGCCCCCTGGGGCCTCGACTTTCCTTTTTCCATACCGGACTATTACTTGCAGGAACAATATCATTCATCATGGGACAATTTCCTGAAGGGGGCTTATGACGATACCCGCGAGTCCTTCAGGCAGCGGTTTGGGGTGATACACAGCGGCAGGAACAGCCGGGATATGCGGGTGACAGACATTGCGCTGCAGGCCAAAAGCCCGGTCTCTTCGACACCGATTGCCATGCACGGAATGCTGTATGGCGGACGGAAGCTGCTGTTTAATCTGCGGGAGGCGGTATCCGTTTACCCCTTCGATGAAGTACGGGATCATGCTTCGCGGCTGTATGAGGTATACCCGAGTCATGGCTGGAAGACCCTGCAGCTGAAAAGCAGTGATCCGGCAGCGCCTGCGGAGATCGGCCCCCGCTTCAAAGCGCTTGTGGATGAAATATTCACGATAACGGTCACGGCGCAGGCTGCGCTTGGAACACTGGATGCGGCAGGGAAGGCCAATCCGCATGCCAGAGATTCTATGATGGCCTGCATACCGCTCGCGTATTGTATTTATAAATACGATCTGGAGAAACACTGGCCTGTCCGGCCGCCATTCGCCACGGAAGGGGAATGGGCGAGCAGGGAGCGGGAGGGACTAGCAGTCAGACTCTTTTAAATCAAAATCAAACTCCGGATAGAATCCCATCCACCCATGCATAACAACGCTCCAGCTGCTCTGTTGTGATGAGATCTGAGCGGTGCTCGAACATGATTTTCACCCCGCTGTTCTCCTCACGGATGATGCGGAGATAGTCTTCAATGGGTGCCCAGCCGTCTGCGGGACTCAGTTCCGGCAGTGCCGGGTAATGGCTGTACCGGACAGTGTCCTTGACCTGAACACTCGACAGATGGATTAGTGCTGCGTATTTGGTGTATCTCCTCAGGAGTGCCCGGGCATCGAAATTGGGGTCAAGCTTATCCTGCAGGTACAGCCGGGCTGTGTCCAGACACAGCTTAATATCAGGATACCTCACTAATAGACGTTCCAAAAAATCCTGATTATAGACATAGCTGTTCAGTCCGTCGAATTCCAAAATAGGCTGGAAATGATACTCTCGTCCTTTCCGGCTGAGCCAGTCAAACAGATACTCACTGTGCCGGATCAGCTCTTCCAGAGAGGTTTCGCTCTCATAGATGTACTCCCGGCGGTCACCGAACCGCCACTGCTGCCAGTCCACGCGGTCATCCAGAATGACCGGCTTCGGATAATGAAACAATACATATCCGGGACGCAGGGTGACCATATAATCCAGCTCTTCTTGAATATGCTCAAAAGCAGCCGCGCGCTCCTGCCCATCCGGCGAGAGGAACAAGGCGTCCCGCAACCGCGCATGATCGGCGCGCAGCGGGAAATGGACACCGGTGTGAAACTGGTGTTGCTGCGCTTCCGCGATCAGATTCCGGCAATCTTCCTCTGACTTGAAGGAACAAGCCTCGATCCCATAGAATCCGGCTTTGAAATCCTTGTGAAATTTGCTGTAATCGAATCCTCCGTATTGACCAATCATAAATTGCTGCAAACGATTCACCCCGTATGTCTTCGTGATTATTAACCTTCACCTAGCGAAATATCCGGACTTCCGGGCGGCTGCTGAGTCCGCAGGAACTCCTAGATTCATTGACTTTCTGTGGCAGAGATCAGGAGGTTATTTATAGAATCCTGCACATAATACAACATTTTCCTCATCCTATCGGCCGAAATTCAAAATTGTTGTATAAAATGCAGGATTTCACCGTCTCCAAGCGGCTTAGCAGGATTATTCTTGTATTTCATACAACAATCTTCCCGAACACCCGGCTACCAGTGATTCAAAGCTGTAAAACGTACAACATTGTTGTCTACAGTGAGGTTTATTTAGAATGTATAATTCGCCATAATACAGTTTTTACCTGCAAAAGAGTTATACTTGCGGATGCAAATTGCCGGCCGCTCTACCAGCAGCTTACTTATTGGAGATGGACAGCAGATAGGCAGATACCTATACTGGAGGAAAGTGCCAGGGACAGCAGAGGAGAATGATTGTGATGAGCAAGCGTATTGCCGATCAGCGGCTGATGCATCAGCGGATTCAGCAGCCTCCATCCCTTCAGCCCGGAGAAGTGGTGCGTGCGTTCGGTGCGATGCAGGCTCAGGATTATATGCAGGCCGTCTGGGCTATAGGGCTGCGAACACCATCAGCAGGATTAATAGAGGTTGAGCAGGCCATCGCGGACAGGAAGCTGCTGCTGACCTGGACGCTGCGCGGGACGCTTCACTTCGTGCCGCCGGAGAATGCGAAGTGGATGCTTCAGCTCTGTGCCCCGCGCATTCTGCGTCAGGCGGCAGCCAGACTGACCCAGCTTGAACTTGACGACAAGATCCTGGAGCGCTGCCGGAAGATCATCTATAACGCACTGAAGGGCGGACGCCAGCTCCCCCGTCCCGAGCTGCTGAAGCTGCTGAAGGATCAGGGCATCAGCATCTCCGGCCAGCGCGGCTATCACATTCTATGGCATAGTGCGTATAACGGCCTGATCTGCTCTGGTCCGCGTAGCGGCAAGCAGCAGACATTCGTCCTGCTGGATGAATGGGTGGAATACTCGCGTGAGCTTTCATTTGAGGAGTCACTGAATGAACTGGCCTCGCTGTATTTCACGGCGCATGGGCCTGCAACTGTGCAGGACTTTGCCTGGTGGGCAGGGCTGACGTTAACGGATGCAAGAGCAGGTCTTGAGGCAGTGCGATGCAGTCTGCAACCGGAAGTGATTGACGGCAGCGAATACTGGATGCCTGATCCTGCGGCAGTAACGGCAGCAGAGCCTGCCGGTGTTCATCTGCTGGCCGGGTTCGATGAATATATTCTCGGCTATAAAGACCGGAGTGCCGTGCTGGAGCCGGAGTCGTTCCCGCTGATCGTGCCGGGCAATAACGGCATCTTCCTGGCGACGGTGGTAGCTGACGGGCGGGTAGCCGGAACCTGGAAGCGGACGATTAAGAAAAAAAGTGTCGAGCTGTTCATAACCCCTTTCGCCCCCTTGGATCACAAGGGAATAGAAGGAGTGCAGCAGGCCGCTGAGCGTTATGCACTGTTCCTGGGTCTGCCTTTAACCAAACTTGAATATCTCAAATGACCCGATTAACTGCATTAGATCCATCTACTACAACTATAACCGGACTAAGGAAGTGTTGATTATGGAAGACTACACCCCATTATTGGAGCAGATACTTAAGCAGGAACAGGAGCTGCAGTTCAGCGCGTTCAGCAATCAGACAGCCATCCAGGTGGGCAGTGCAATTCTGGCCAGAGCGCAGAGCATGGACAAGCAGATTACGGTGGATATCCGGAAGAACGGAACCGTGCTGTTTCACGCCAAAATGGATGAGAACGGCCCCGGCAATGACCGCTGGATCACCCGCAAAATCAACGTAGTGAATCATTTCGGACACAGCTCTTATTATATGAATGTGCTGTATAAATCATGGAATACCACAATTCAGGATAATGCTTTTGTAGATCCGATGGAATACGCAGCCGAAGGCGGGTGCTTCCCGCTTCTGATCCGGGGTGCCGGAGCAGTCGGAACCATATCTGTGTCCGGACTTTCCGGTGAAGAGGATCATGAGATGATCGTTGCCGTGCTGGAGCAGATCATTAAGCCGCAAGCCAGCTAACCCGCACAACAATTTTGAATTATCGCTTAGATCATGGCGGAAATGGTGTATGATGGGCAGTTTCCGCAGGAAGAAGCGGACTGTCTTTTCTATTTCTTAATTACTGGGCGAATTTCCCAGCAACCAGTCAGAATAAAGGAGACTTGCCGTATGACAGCTATAGCAATCAGACAGTTGATGCCCGGTGAGGAGAAGCTGATCACTCCATTAATCCGCGAGGCGTTTGATATACATATTTCCGTTAACTATTCGGCGCAGGGGGTTATTGAATTCTACAGGTATATTGAACTTGCCGCCATCCGGAAGCGCATGCAGCAGGATCACGAGATATTCATCACCACCTCCGATCAGGGAGTTACAGGAATTATAGAACTCCGCAACAACAACCACATCTCGCTGCTGTTCGTGAAGAATGTGTACAAAGGAACCGGGATCGGCCGGATCCTGCTGCAGCATGCGGTTGACAAGATGAAGGCAGACGGGGTCCGGCAAATTACCGTGAATTCATCCCCGAATTCAATTGGTTTCTATGCTTCCCAAGGCTTTGTGCCGGTTGGGGAAGAGGAAGAGGAGCGCGGGATACGTTCGCTAAGCATGAAGCTCGATCTGGAGGGGTAATTGTATAGAAACCTCACACGGGATGCTCCATACGTCATGGAAGTGGACGTTGGGGCATCTTTTTGTGTGCCGTCAGCAGGAATAATCTGGAGGGTTATCGAATAGTAGCGAATATCAACAAATTTCGACTTTTCAACTACATACATAAGCGGGGTATTGCACAATGAAAACATGGAAAAAAACATTGTTTCTGATCGTTACTTTTGGATTGATCTTCTTGCTTCCGTTATTCGGGAGTCTGGCGAAATGGCACGGATTGCCCCCCGGCTACGGCGACTTTCCTGCCCAAAAGGTGGAAGCTGACCCCGGATTCAGCCTGCTTTATTTCTCCCTGGCCTGTGTTGTAGCGCTGATCATTACGCTGGTTTTTGTATTCCCCCGGCTGTTTGGCTTCAAGAAGACCCAGGAGGCACCCCGGCAGAAGGGAGCGGCTACACCTTTTCCAGTCTGGTTCTGGTGGAGTCTGCCGGTCCTCGCGGTCAGCTGGTTTCTGATGTGGGCACGGCTTAAGCTGCATGTTTCCTTGGAGTATTACACGTTTGTTCCGCTTTGGTGGTCATTCATTCTGATTCTGGACGGACTGGTGTATAAAAGAAATAATGGGGCCTCGATTATCTCGCGCAAGCCCAAGGTAATGCAGCTGCTGGCTGTGGTCTCCTGCTTCAGCTGGTTTGCCTTCGAATATCTCAATTTCTTCGTACTCGAGAACTGGTATTATCCCAATAATGAAGTGTTCTCCAATTTCGGCAATGTGTTCTGGTTCTCCTTATCCTATACGACTGTTCTTCCGGCCATCTTCGAATGGTATCTGCTGCTGAAGACCTTCCGCTTTTTCCGTACCCGGTATAATAACGGCCCTAAACTGAAGGTATCCGGAGTCTTCCTGATCATTTATTATATCCTCGGGCTGATCCTGGCATTTGGGATGGGTTATTATCCATACCTGCTGTTCTGGGTGCTATGGGTCGCGCTTGTTCCCATGCTGTCTGCAGCAATGGCGCTTGCCGGCTATTGGACGCCTTTTACACCGATTAAGAACGGGGACTGGTCCAAGGTCATGCTGGTTGGTCTGGCTACCGTATTCAACGGCTTCTTCTGGGAGTTCTGGAACTTTGGCAGTGAGTGGTTCCATGACGATGCCCCTACCAATCCGAATTATTGGAAATATTCCGTGCCTTATCTGGACAAGTTTCATATTTTCTCCGAGATGCCGCTTCTCGGATACTTCGGTTATTTATTCTTTGGGCTGAATTGCTGGATTATTTGGCTGATTGCCGCGTACGTGTTTAAATTCGACGCCGATATCGAAGTCACGGGAGAACAGAGCTAAAGGTGGAGTAGGAATGATTGTTAACGACAACTATCAGATACTGGAAACCATTTCAGATAATAATATAAAAGCGGTTTACAGATGCAGCGACGCTACAACCGGAGCAACAGTCATTCTAAAAGTATTAAAATCGGAATTTACCGGAGCCGAGGCGGTCATGCGCTTCAAGCAGGAATATAAGCTGCTTACAGAGCTTAGCCACACCGTACAGGGGGTCATCCGGCCCATTAAGCTGGAAGAGCGGAACGGCTTGTATGTCATGGTGCTGGAGGATATCCACGGGCGTTCGCTCAAGAAGGTTCTGGCGGAGGAGAAACCCGGGCAGGAGGCGCTGCTGAAGCTCTCGGTCAAGGTTGTGGATATTCTGGCTTCCATTCATGAGCAGAATGTAATCCATAAGGATATTAAGCCGTCCAATATTATCTGGAACCGGGAACAGGATATTGTGCAGGTGATTGATTTCGATCTTGCGGTGAAGCTGTCCAAGGAGAAACGGGAATTCCAGAACAGCGGAGTGCTTGAAGGCAGCCTGCTGTACATCTCTCCTGAACAGACGGGACGGATGAACCGCAATATTGATTACCGGAGCGATTATTATTCGCTGGGCGTCGTACTCTATGAGATGATGACCGGCATCAAGCCCTTTAATTCACAGGAAATGCTTGAGCAGATCTATTCCATAATTGCCAAAGAGGCTATTCCTCCCTATAAGGCAAGCGGGGGCCGTGTATCCAGCGGCTTGTCGGCTATAATTATGAAGCTTATGGAGAAGTCCTCGGAAGACCGGTACCGCAGCGCTCACGGAATCAAGGCGGATTTGAAGAAATGTCTGGCCGGGCATGAGGATTTCGTGATAGGTACGGAGGACCTCTTGAATACCTTCCGCATTCCGCAAAAAATTGTAGGCAGGCAGCAGGAGCTGTCCCGCCTGGGGGATGCTTTCCGCAGCAGCCTCAAAACAAGCTCGCAGCTGATGCTGGTATCCGGCGATGCCGGTGTCGGCAAAACGGCACTGGTCCATGAGCTCCACCAGACCATCAGCCAGGAGAAAGGGCTGTTCGCGGAAGGAAAATTCGACCAGTATAACAAAAACATTCCGTACAGCGCGCTGATCCAGGCCTTCCGGAGATTGATCAGCCAGCTGCTGGAGAGTCCGGATGAGGATTACAAGGGTTATATCGGCCGTTCGCTGAACAAGGCACTGGGCGGAAACGGCAGTGTGATTACCGGGTTAATCCCTGAGCTTGCCGCCTGGATCGGCGTTCAGCCGGAGGTTGAGCCCCTGAATCCAGCCGAGGAGACGAACCGCTTCTTCCTGACCTTTGCCAAGTTCGTGGAAGGGATCACCCATAATGACAAACCGCTCGTCCTGTTCCTGGACGATGTCCAGTGGGCGGATTACTCCAGCCTGCAGCTGGTGGAGAAGCTGGTGCTGGATAACCATCTGCAGAGGCTGTTTGTAATCTGTTCCTACCGGCAGAATGAAATTCATGAAGGGCATCCCCTGTTTGCCTCCATCGCCAGAATAGAGAAGAGCCGTGAGGTTTCACGCATCCACCTGAAGCCTCTGAACGAGGAGGATGTGCAGACTCTTATCGCTGACACATTGTACAGCAGCAAGGAGAGAGTGCAGAAGCTTACCGGATTGATCTTCAAGCGGTCCAAAGGCAATTCCTTTTTCCTGACGGAAATTCTGAAGGATCTGCATAAACGCGGCTTTTTTGTTTTTGATAAGCTGAGCGGGGAATGGAACTGGGATCTGAAGCGGATTGAGGCGCTGCCGGTCAATGAGAATGTCGTTGATTTCCTGGTGGGTCAGCTGCAGAATTTGCCGGAAGATGTCCGCAGGATCTTAATGTTAAGCTCGGCCGTCGGCAATGTATTCGATTACGGCATGCTTACCCTGATCGGTGAAGAACCGCCGGAGGTGATTGCAGCTGCCATCAGCCGGGCCGTACACGAGGAGTATATTCTTCCTGCGGACCACCGCTATGCCATATTCTCCGGGATGCTGAGTGAAGCAGGGGCGGCACCGCTGCAGACGGAAATCCGGCTGAAATTTGCCCATGACCGGATTCAGCAGGCCTTCTACCAGATGCTTGACGCTGAGCGGGGGAAAAGGCTGCATCTTAGCATCGGGCGTCTTCTGCTGAAGAATTATGGCAACGGGGATGCCGAGGACAAGATCGTAGATATTGCAGCACACATGAACAAAGGCCTGGAATTTATCAGCGAGCGCTCTGAAATTGAGGATGTGATTGCTCTAAATCTCCGTGCAGCGCAAAAAGCGAAGGCTGGCTACGGGTATGATTCTGCATTCATCCTGCTGGAGGCGGCAATAAAGCTGCTGCCGGAGAATTCTTGGCTGGCGGACAGGGAGCAGACTGCTGAGATCTACAGACTGTATGCGGAATGCGGTTATCTCACCCACCATGTAGAACAGGCGGATCAGGCCTGCAGCCTTTTACAGATACATACTACAGACAGAATAACACTCGCGGAAATTTACGAAATGCAGGCCAATCATTATATGTATCTGGGTATGATGCCGGAATCGATCGCTGCAGGCAGACAAGGGTTGCAGGCGCTGGGAATCCGGATTCCCGCCAAGGTGGGAATGGCCTCCGTACTGAAGGAGCTGCTGGTGATCAAGGCTGCGCTGCGGGGAAGAACACCAGAAGGGATTTTTACATCGCCGGAAATGAAAGATCCGGAGATGAAGCTGGTCATGCGGCTGCTGATTAATTTTATCCCGCCATCTTTTATTTCAGGTGAGACTTCGCTGTTTGGTCTTGTTGTCCTCAAAAAGGTCGGCCTGACCCTGAAATACGGCAACTCCCCCGAGTCGGCGCTTGCTTTTATCGGATACGCCATGCTATTGTCCGGCTTCGGAGATACCAGAGGGGCCTTTGAATTCGGGCGGCTCGGGATCAGGATTAATGACAAGTTCAATGATTTGCAGTGGAAAGGTGCGGCACATGTATTATATACGCTGTTCAGCCATTCCTGGACCGAGCCCTGGGATACGCTGCAGGACTGGTTCGGCACCTCGATTGAAGCCAGTCTGCGGACAGGGGATCTGCTCTATCTCGCCCATTCCGCATTCTATGTGAATCTCTGGAACCCGTCGATGGACATCGCGACTACGCTTCAGGAGAGTACGCGTACAATTTCTATGATCGAGAATACGAAATATAAGGAATCACTTGCCACAGCGCAGCTGGCCCGCCAGTATTTCCGCAGTCTCGCAGGCGAGCTGCCGGACCGGACTTCCTTCAACAGTGAGTCATTTAGTGAAGAGGCCTATTTGAGCCAGCTGGAAGAAGCGAGGTATTATTCGGGAATTGCCATCTATTATATATATAAAATGAAGCTGCTGTTCACATATGAGAAGCATCATGAAGCGCTGGAGTATATCGATAAAGCCTACCCGATCATCGGAACGCTGGCCGGTTCTGCTTTTATGGAGGAGTTCGCCCTGTATACTTTCCTGAATCTGGCTTACGCCTATAAGGATTTAAGTGTGAACGGCAAACGCAAAGCCAAATCCAGAATGCGCAAAGAGTACGGGCGGGTCCGTAAATGGGCCAGGAATGCGCCGGGAACCTTCCGCCAGCATGAATATCTGATGAAGGCCGAATGGGCCAGAATCAGCGGGAACGATAATCAGGCAAGCCGCTATTATGATATGGCGATTGAGACCAGTGAGCAAGGAAGCTTTGTACGCTATAAAGCGCTCAGCAATGAGCTGGCAGCCCGGTTCTATTATCATAAGGAGTTCAATGAGTTCGCCGCTTATTTGCTCAGACAATCCGTATACTATTATTCGGTCTGGGGCGCCAAGGAGAAGATCAGGTTCATTAACGAGCGTTACTCTTCCATTGTCAAAAAAATTAATACGAAGGAATTCCTCCATGGTCGGACGGTTACGGACTACACCGAGAGCATTGATCTGAATTCAATGATTCTCGCTTCCCAGGCAATCTCCAAGGAGATTGAGCTGAACAATCTGCTGGAAGCGCTCATGGAGATTGTCATCAAGAATGCCGGTGCCCAGCGGGGCTGCATTCTGATGACCTCCCAGGCGAATCTTCTGGTGGAGGGTGAATATAAAGCCGATGCTGATAGAATCTCAGTGGCTGTTCATGAATCGTCAAGGCTGGATAACCTGCCGGTCTCGATTATTAGACAGGTGGAGGAGAGCCGGGAGAGCCTGATTTACAATGATGCTTTTTCGGAGACACCGTTTGTGAACGATCCGTATATTGTGAAGCACCAGCCGAAATCCATGGTATGTATGCCGCTGATCAACCAGAATAAGACGATTGCGATTATCTATCTGGAGAATAACCTGGTTACCGGCGTGTTCACCAAGGAACGGATGAAGATCATTAATCTGTTATCCAGAGAAATGGTATTCTCACTGGAAAATGCCAGCCTCTATACAGAGCTGGAGCGGTCGGAAGAGAAATACCGTGAACTGGTGAACAATCTGCAGGACGGGGTATTCATTACCCAGGACAAGCGGTGTAAATATGTCAACGAAGCCCTGGCGCAGATGCTGGGGTATGAGATGGATGAGATGCTGGATCAGCCCTTCGAGAACTTCCTCAGCCCCTCCGAGAAGGAGAAAGTATCGCACTATTATGCAAGAAGGGTTAAAGGCAAGCAGGTGCCTGATGAATATGAGACCCGGCTTGTTCACAAGGACAAGACCCGTGAAGTCATCGTGATCCACAAGGTCATCCGGATCATGTATATGGACAAACCGGCCATTCAGGGGACCGTGAAGGATATTACCGAGCGCAAGAAGGCGGAAGAGGAGCTGCTACGGCATAAGGAGCATCTGGAGGAGCTCGTGGCGGAACGGACCAAGGAATTGGAGTTCAACAACGAGGAGTTGAACAAATATATCGGACTGATCGAGCAAATCTCGATTACCGACGAGCTGACCGGGCTGTACAACCGCAGATACTTCAATAAGCTGTTCCTGGACGAGGTAGAGAAGGCAGCTGCGTACAAACGGCATTTGACCTACCTGATGCTGGACATAGACTATTTCAAAAAATACAATGATACCTACGGCCATTACGAGGGCGATACCGTACTGCGGAGAGTCGGCCAGCTGCTGAATGAGCTGGCTGAACGGGCGGACGGAGTTGCGTTCCGCCTGGGCGGAGAAGAGTTCGGCATTGTGGTGGCCGGGTTCACCCCTCAGCAGTCGCGGGAATATGCCGAAGCAATCAGAAGAAGCATCGCGGAGCTGCGGATTCTGCATGAGCTTAGCCCGGAATACGGAAGAATTACCGTATCCATCGGCGTAGCGGCCGTTCTTGTCGACGGACTCCGCGAGGAGGATATCTACAAGCTGGGCGATGATGCGCTCTATCAATCCAAAGCGGAAGGCCGCAACTGCGTCACGCTGTTCGAGCGGTAATGCAATGAAGTGTGGGCTGACCTGGTAGGCTATGATATGGCTGCCTGGGTCAGCCTTTGTTGTGTTCGGATTGAGGGTTTCGGCATGGTTTCTTGTTTTATCTAAAGTGGGAAATGATATTATTCATCTGTGATGGATAAGATACATTGAAATTTGGAGCAGATCTGTCCAAAGGATGAATATGATTTAATAATCCAATTCTTACAAGGAACATGTTTTAGACGCGAAAGGCAGGATGTCACTCGGTGACCGGTATGTCAAAAAACTGAATTGGGGCGCTCTACATTCTTTAAAAAGCGGTTCTGAGCCTCTTGCCCAGTGTGCGATCTGATTCGTACGTCTTGCTCGGGGGCTTAAGAAAACGATAGGGTAGATGAGCCAAATGTATGCGAAAAACCGAATACAATGTGCCAATGATAGGGACGATGAGCCAAATGTATGCGAAAAACCGAATACAATGTGCAAGTGATAGAGTAGACGAGCTAAATGTATGCGATAAACTGAATAGAATGTGCAAGTGATAGAGTAGACGAGCTAAATGTATGCGATAAACCGAATAGAATGTGCAAGTGATAGAGTAGACGAGCTAAATGAGGCAATGCCCCCGTTTGATTCACCTGTCAGAGTGATTATGCTGCTGGGCCATAGAAGCCGCTGTGTCAAAAGATTCCTCCCCGGCATAAAGTATCTGGGCGATTGCCCAGCTGAATTACAGGTTCACAAAACTTGAGCTTATGCAGCTTCCGGCGATCCGGAACGGGTTCTTCAATGCACATATGAGCAAAGGGTTTATTGTACAGCCGCATTGGCACACGAACGTCACGGAGATGGTGTTCGTCATCAGCGGCGAGCTGATTACCTCCTTGTTCGATCCGTTTACCCAGAAGCTGATGACCTATCATCTGAAGCCCGGACAGGTCTCCATCTTACCCAAAGGCTGGTTTGGCTAATTTCCCCGGAATATGCAGATACTTCTGTTATCTCAAACCGGGAGGCAGGATTATGGAGGAAGGAAAACAAGGTAGTCAGGTGAAGCGTGAGAAGGTGGAGAAGCTGGCGAGGCTGGATAAGCTGCAGAAGCTGGAGAAGCCGCGGAAGTCCGGGAACCCGGGCAAAAAAGGATTATCAGTATGGCAGCTGACGATGCTCGCACTGGGGACCGTGGTCGGCGGCTCTTTCTTCCTGGGGTCTTCCGTGGCGATCCGGGCGGCTGGCCCGTCTGTGCTGCTGGCTTATGTAATCGGAGGGGTTCTGGTCTATCTCATCCTCTCCGCGCTGTCGGAAATGACGGTGGCGAATCCGGCACCCGGCTCATTCCGCACGTACACCGAGCAGGCGTTCGGCCGGGGAGCGGGATTCACGGTCGGCTGGGTATACTGGACAGGCCTTGTACTCGCGATGTCCAGTGAAGCGACGGCAGTATCCATCCTGCTGAGGGGCTGGTTTCCTGCGCTTCCGCTGGCGCTGGCGGGCTCGGGGATCATTGTTCTGGTAACACTGCTCAATCTGCTCGGAGCAGAACGGCTGGGCAAGCTGGAGAGCGGACTGGCTGCCTTCAAGCTGCTGGCCATTGTTGCATTCATCGTGATCGCGGTGGCTATAGTAGCCGGATTTGGAACCAGGGGCGAAGGCGCGGCCGGTATTCAAGTTGTGCGAGGCCAGAGCCTGTTCCCCGGGGGAATTGCCGGTATTGCGGGCAGCATGCTCATGGTGATGTTTACCTATGCGGGATTTGAAGTGCTGGGACTGGCAGCCTCGGAGACAGGCAATCCCGGAGTCACCATCCCCAGAGCGATCCGGCGGACGATCCTGCTGCTGGTCAGCCTCTATCTGGCTGCCATGATCGCATTGTTTCTGCTGCTGCCCCAGGCTCTGGTCTCTGAACAGATCAGTCCGTTTGTGTCTGCCCTCAGCCTGTATGGCCTCGGCTGGACCGGGACGGTGATGAATATCGTCCTGGTGTCCGCTATTTTGTCAACGATGCTGGCCTCCGTATTCGGCCTGGGCCGGATGCTCCGCTCATTGTCGGAAGAAGGGCATACTCCGGCCTGGATGCGGGACCGTACAGATATCCCGTACCGGGGCATCCTCATTTCCGGCGGTGCAATGCTGGCCGGGCTTGGACTGGGTATGCTTTTGCCGCAGGGAGTCTACCTGTTTCTGGTCAGCTCCGGCGGCTTCGCGCTGCTGTTCTCCTACTTCATCATCATGGCCAGCCACTACCGGCTGCGCCGGCGCCACGGAGGACCCTTCAAGGGCCAGCGCGGGTTACGCGGCTATCCGTACAGCTCATGGATTGCAATGGGAAGTCTGGTCACCATACTCGCCAGCATGCCGCTGATTCCGGGACAAGGGGGAGGTCTGGCCGCGGGAATTATGTTTGTTCTGGTCTTCTCAGGCATTTATGCGGTGGGGGCACTGCGTAAGGGGAGAGAATCCGGGCGCAGGCGGCAGCCCTCCCTGCAGGTTAAGGTGCCTGGAGGCAGAGCGCAGATGGAGGCTGCGGAGGAATGGACGGATCGTCATCAGGGACGGTTGGAGGAACGTCATAACCGCCCGGATCAGAGCGGCAGGCATTCGGGCCAGGGCGGGACAAAAGGCGGCGGCAAGCGGAAGAAGCGGAAGCGGAAGTAGCGGTGGAGGTACGGAGCTCAGAACGGCTGCGCTCCTTTTTGGTTATGCAGGAAATTATGATATTCGTCTGCTGTGGATATAACGTGCATAATGCCCCAGATACTTTTCTTTGGAAATTGGAGCAGATCCGTTTCCTACTGAAGGAAGAACTTGTCCTTGTATCAGGGGTCCTACTGCATCCTCCAGAAGTCGGCAGCATGGTGAATTCAAAGGGATAAATCCCACTAATTCCGCCGAAAGTAGGCTGTACGCGGAAATCAAAGGGATAAATCCCTCTAATTCCGCTGAAAGTGAGCGGTACGCGGAAATCAAAGGGATAAATCCCTCTAATTCCGCCAAAAATGCCGCCAAATGCCGCCAAATGCCGCCAAATGCCGCCAAATGCCGCCAAAAGGAGGAAATGAAGAGCAAAATTAGTGCACTTGATTTCACCGGGACTGCCTGGGGCCGGAAAGAATATGCTGCCTGCCGGACGGAGGACAATCATCCGAAGGTGTTTAGCGGAACCGTGCTTCTCACTCTCCGCCAGCGGGAGTCAGCAACGATACTCCGTTGTTCATCAATGGCACTAATCTGCCGGCCAGCGCAGCAGCGGATTCATGACGGCCCTCGTTATTCCAGCGATAGGTCACCCCGTAGATTGACCAGCTGAGCAGGGTTGCGGCCGTTTGCAGTGTACGGCTATCCGCTGTGCTGTCTACTCCGGACAGCAGTCTTTGCAGCAGCTGTTCCAGCTGCAGCTTAATATTCTCTTCAATAATCAGCGCCAGGGAATCATATTTCTTCAGGCAGTGATGGCTGGATTCGTGATAATCGCAAAGAGCGGCAACCAGTGTATAGAGCGTTTCCTCGGTTAAGGCTGCCTGGTCATCGATTTTGCGGAGAACAAGCTCCGTGAAGGCATCTGATAAGAACGATTCAAGCAGTGCGTATTTATCAGGGAAATGAGCATAGAATGTAGCCCGGTTAATCGTGGCTTTTCGCGTGATATCCTGTACGGTAATTGCGTTGAAGTCCATGGTATTTAACTGCTCGGCAAATGAGTCCAGAATTAACTGGCGTGTCCGGATGACGCGCGGGTCGTTCGGGTTCGGTGAAAGTATACTGGGCATTCTCTATCCATGCTCCCTTCAGTAACTAATGCTTTATCTATTATAAACATCTGCGGCTGCGCCAACCAAGGTATCCCTGGATAACCAACAATATATTTTTCATTTCGCTTAAGCAACAGATGGTGCGGATTGTTGGTTGAATGGGGCAGGTGGCATTGCTAATATTGCATTCGTACCCCTTAACTGCGGGTGCCAAAATAATATTGGAGGTGCGGTTCATGAGTCATCCGCAGAACAATAATCATTCCATCCAAGCCTTGTTTCAGCCTTATACGATCCATCAACTGACCTTGCCGACACGAATTGTCATGTCGCCGATGGCCCGTGCCTTCTCGCCTGAGGGTGTGCCGGGACCCGACGTAGCCGCTTATTACCGCCGCCGTGCCGAGAACGGTGTCGGTCTTGTGATAACCGAAGGAGCCCTAATTGACCATCCTTCAGCAACCAGTGAGTCCAGATTGCCTAGGCTTTATGGGGAAGCAGCATTGAACGGCTGGGCGGAAGTGGTCAGACAGGTGCATGAAGCAGGGGGCAAAATTTTCCCGCAAATCGTGCATATGGGCATGATCCGGCCGAATGGTTCCCAGCCTAATCCGGAAGCCCTGTCCATCGGTCCGTCCGGACTGGATCTGGAGGGGAACAAGGCAGGCGAGCCGATGTCAGAGGACGAAATAGCGGATGTAATTCAGGCTTACGCGGCTGCAGCGCTTCATGCCAAAGAAGCCGGGTTCGATGGTATAGAGCTTCACGGAGCCCATGGCTTTCTGATCGATCAGTTCTTGTGGGCGAAGACCAATCAGCGGACAGACCGTTACGGCGGCGATCTGGTGAAGCGCGCCCGGTTTGCTGCTCAGATAGTCGAAGCTGTACGTGCTGCGGTAGGTCCGGATTATCCGGTAGCCATGCGTCTGTCCCAATGGAAAATGGGCGATTACACTGCCAGACTGGCGGACACACCGGAACAGCTGAGGGAACTGCTGAACGTTCTTGTGGACGCCGGAGTAGATATCTTCCACTGCTCAGTACGCCGTTTCTGGGAGCCCGAATTTGCCGGCTCGAATCTTAGCTTTGCCGGCTGGGTTAAGAAGCTGACAGGCAAGACGACCATTACGGTCGGGGCGGTTGGCATGGACAGTGATCCCGCCGAAGGGGAAGGACAGGCTCATCCCGGACTGGAGGGACTTGTGGAGCGGCTTAGCAACAATGAGTTTGATCTGGTGGCCGTGGGCCGGGCGCTGCTCGGAGATCCAGCCTGGGCGGTCAAAATCCGTGAGGGACGGCTGAGTGAGCTTCAGGCATTTACCCCTGAATCGGTGGCCGCGCTCTCCTGACGATAGCTTGTCTAAACGAAAAGCAGGCCAAAGGTACCCGCCCTTGACCTGCTTTTTGTATCTCCTGCTGCTATAGAGGCGTTATTCCGTGCTTACTTCGCTTCTTCAAGCTTTTTGGTAAGGTCCTTGTACTGTTCCAGCAGCCCGCCCAGTGCGTGCTTGACCGCACCGGCATCTTTGGATTCTACGGCTTCAGCCAGTGCAGCCTGTGCCTTGAAGAATCCGTTATCTTCTGTCATCTGGAGCAGAGCCGGGGCTGCAGCAGCTGTTATTGAGCCAGAGCCTGTGAGTTCGGCGGACGAGAGGCTGTCAGGTGCTGCAAACACGGCGAAATCTGCAGTGGATGAAGCCGTTGTTCCTGTAGCGAAGGCACTGAGGGTTCCGTCTGTTACGACAAGCTGAAGATCGGCTGACGGCGCTGAAACGGCAAGGGAAGGTGTTACTGCTGCTGTCAAGGCTACAGGTGTGGCCAGTTGCACGGCTGGAGCGGTAACTTCTCCTGTTGCATCCAGGGTAAGCACCTGTACATTAAGGCGGATGGCCTTATTGTATCTGCTGAGCGTGTCGGTCCAGTCCTGAACGGTTTCCGGCGCGTAGCGTTCTGCAAGGTCCAGCAAGTCTGGAATACGTGCAGTAATCAGGATACTTCCCTGCAACGGGGCTGAGGCTGCACTTAAGGTAACGGCGGCGTTCCCGGCCTGTGGCGGCGTGCGGTCTGCATCGGCGAACACCGGGGTTGCGATGGAGGACAGCAGCAGGGTGGAGAGGGCCATTCTTCTCAAGATTAAACGGTTCATGAACTAACACTCCTTATGGGTGAGGTTTGTCTTACAGCTCCCAATATAGCGTTCTACTGTGGCAGGAAATTGGTGGCTTTGTGGAAAAACAATGGCAGGGCCCTACCGCCTCCGGCAGCTTGTTATAATGGAGCAGACAAAACTGTGGAGGGCTACGATGAACAATCAAACGGTCATTGCCGTTGTGGACGATGATGAGAATATACGCAAGCTGGTCGAGGCTTATTTACATAAGGAGAATTTCCGCACGATTGGCCTGGGAAGTGCCGAAGAAGCCTGGGCCCTGTGGACAAGCGATCCTCCCGGCATGTGGGTGCTCGATATCATGCTTCCGGGGATGGACGGGTATGAACTATGCAGGCGCATCCGTGATGAAGCAGAGGTGCCGATCATTATGATCTCTGCCAAAGATAATGAAGTCGATAAAATACTGGGTCTTGAGCTGGGCAGCGACGATTATCTGGTCAAGCCGTTCAGTCCCCGTGAGCTGGTGGCCCGGATCAAACGGCAGCTGGAAAGGTGGGAACGGCTCCAGCAGCCTCAGCCCGCAGCTGCGTTGCCTTCCCCTTCAGGCATAGAGCTGGGCGGACTGCTGCTGCTTCCGGAAGAAAGGAGGTCCTTCTGGCACGGATCAGAGGTGGAGCTGACGAGTAAGGAGTTCCTGATGCTGAAGGTTTTTGCCGGACATCCGAACCGGGCATTTACGCGGGAAGAGCTGCTGGGTTATGTCTGGGGGGATGATTATTTCGGCAGTGACCGCGCAGTGGACCATCTGATCAAACGCATCCGCAAAAAAATAGACGGCTTGCCGCTGGAATCGGTCTGGGGACACGGCTACCGGATGAGAGAAGGGCAGGAATGATGAATATGCGGATGAAGCTAAACGGGCAGATGAAGAAGCTGAAGCTGGTGCATCAGATCAACTTCGCCTTCGGATTGTCTCTGCTGCTTGTCCTGTCCATCACGGGAGTGATGATACATTTCGTACTGATGGATCATTTCATCGGTAAGGAACAGGAGGGATTGCGGACGCTAGGCGCAACACTGACCGCCAGCATGCAGCAGCTGCCCGCCGCAGCAATAAGTGCAGTCCCAATTGAAGAAAATGATTTGTTTCCTGTTCAATATGCTACGCTTTCCAGCGGAGTACAGGCCATTGTGACGGATCAGCAGGGGAAGGTGGTGTCGGGCACCCTCCCGGCGATACCCGGACAGGCACAGGCAGTTACCGGCATAGCTGCAGTAGAGACAGGCAGCCTGCAGAGCTTATGGGACGGCAACGACCCGCGTTATCTGGTGCAGGTAAATGCGCTTCCCCAAGGCAAGCTGACCCTGCTGACCCCTGTCAGCAGAATCAAAGCGATTGAGCAGGCACTGCTCAAACGTCTGATTCTTGTCTTTGCCGCCGGTGCAGCCGTGATGTTCCTGTTCAGCCTGTTTATCACAAGGAAGCTGATTGATCCGCTGATCAGCCTGCGCGAGGAACTCAAAAAAGTGAAAAACCGCCGGTTTGCCGACGTGAATCTGATCCGGGCGGGTGGGGAGATCGGTTCTGTGGCCCGGACCGTATACGAAATGGCCGGAGAATTGCACAGGTTCAACCGGGTACAGAAGCAATTCTTCCAGAATGCCTCGCATGAGCTGAAATCACCGCTGATGTCGATATCCGGTTATGCGGAGGGCATCAGGGACGGGATATTTGAAGGTGAGGATGTCCGTAGAGGGCTGGATATTATCCTGGGCGAGAGTGGACGCCTGCGGGACCTGGTGGGCGAAATGACACTACTGGCCAAGCTGGACAGCGAAGAGGATATATTCCGGGCGGTAGAATGCGATCTGGAAGAGCTGCTCTCAGAGGCGGTAGAACGGATCAATCCGCAGCTGGCTGCAAGAAAGCTGTCGCTCAAGACTGTAATCTCCGGAGACCGCGGGCTGATGCTGAGGGCTGACCGTGATAAGCTGCTGCAGGCACTGCTGAACGTATTATCCAATGCTGCGCGTTATGCAGACAGGAAGATTGATGTCCATGGCTATGTAAGCAAGGGGTTGATCACATTAACAGTTTCGGATGACGGCCCCGGCATTCCGCAGGAGCTGCTGCCCAGTCTGTTTCACAGGTTCGTCAAAGGGAAAAATGGTGATTCCGGGCTGGGTCTGGCCATCTCGCGCGCCATCGTGGAGCGCTGCGGCGGTAAGATTACCGCCCGGAACTGCCCGGAAGGCGGGGCCGTCCTCACGTTTGAATTTCCATCCGCAGCCGGGTAATAGCTGCCGGCAGACAAAAAAGTGGCGTTTTATAAGTAGAGTCTATAAATAGATTCTATAAGTAGAGTCAGAGCATATCTCTTGTTATTGGAAGATCGCCGCTTTGCGCTTTTAGTCATTTGCAGCTTGTTTTAATACTCGCCTTAGTCTACTGATTTTCTAAGCTGGAGAGCAAAGCGATTGGAACAACGGTCCGTTCACGCAGCGTCCTCTCAAGTGCATACATTGTTCTTACTCAAAAAAAGGGGGTGTCCCGGAAGCCACTATAAGGCTTACGGGACACCCCCTTAGAGTGATGTCTAATGTTTTAATATTCGTTGAACATTGCAGCGATTTCGTCGTAGCCGGTCGTTTGAGTCAGCGCCAGGGAGAGCAGAATCCGTGCTTTTTGCGGCACCAGACTGTTGCAGGGAATGGAATTGGCGGACAGGTCAATGTAGGAGTCCTTGAGCGTAATTCCGCTTGAGATCCGCGAGCAGCGGACCACAGGGATGTTATTGTTCTTAAGCTCGCCGACTTTATCTATCCACGGCTTGCTGTAGATGCCTCCGCCTGCTCCGGCAATCACAATGCCCTTGGAGATCGTGGCGAGATAATCCAGGATGCCGGGATCGGCGTCGACATGGAAGTAGGCTACGGATACTTCCGGCAGTCCGGTCATGGCCGATACATCGAATTGTGAAGCAGTCGTATGTCTTTTGAGCGTCCGGGTATAGAAAAAGGCATGACTGTCGCGCATGTAGCCCAGGCAGCCGAAATCACGCTCATCGAAGGCATTAGCCTTGAAGGTGTTCACCTTCTGCACATCCCGTCCGCTGTAGATGCCCTCGGCGAAGACAACCATCACGCCCTGTCCGGATGCATCCGGATTGGCTGCCAGTGCAACGGACTGATACAGATTGAGCGGACCGTCGGCACTGATTGCCGTTGCGGGGCGCATGGAGCCGGTAATGATCACCGGTTTGTCGGTCTTGATCACCAGGTTCAGGAAATAGGAGGTCTCATCCAGGGTGTCGGTGCCGTGGGTAATTACGAAGCCGTGCACATCCTCCCGGAGGGCGAGCGTGTTGATGTACGCAGCCAGTGTAAGCCAGTGTTCGCTGGTGATATCTGCACTGCAGAGATTGCTGACCTGCACGCCGGCACAATTGGCAAGCCGTTCCAGGTGGGGCACACTATCCAGCAGATCCTGCACGGGCAGGGCACCGGGTTCGTAGTTCAAGGTTTTATGCGCTTCGCCGCTGCCGGCAATGGTGCCGCCGGTAGCCAGAATAACTACATTTTTGAGGCTGGGATTATAAAATGGGGATGCTGTGAAGTTCACTTCAGGTGCTGGAATAATCATAGATCGTTTCCTTTCAGGTCGAATCAGAATGAAGGCTATGGAATTACATTGAATGTATTATAACATACGATTTCAGGGGACAATGATCTGTTTTTACTCCTGTTTTTCCCTGCAAATAATTAGTCAATAAGTGCATGCCATATTAAGGTATAATAAGTAAAAATATAAATGGGAGGATATGTATGTTCACGGTAGAGGAAGTAGCACAGGGAGTGTGGGCAGCGATTGTTATTCCGGGCCGGGGCGCGGTAGGCAATGCGTCCATTATAGATCTTGGGGATACCACAGTCGTGGTGGATACCTTCAGCCTGCCCGGGGCAGCGAAGCTTCTGCGGGAAACGGCTGAGCAGCTGACGGGGAAGCCGGTCAAATACATAGTGAATACCCACTATCACGGGGATCATCATTACGGGAATATGGAGTTTGCCGACTGTGTCATCATTTCCACGGAGCTTACCCGTGAAGTGCTGACAACGAATGGTCCGCCTGAGCTTGGGGAATGGCAGGAAGGGCTGCAGAAGCAGATTGAAGCGCTTCAGGAGGCTCACAGTACTGCTGTGGACACCCGCCTGCAGGCAGCGCTGGGATATGAAATATCGGAAAAGCAGGCCCTGCTGGAGGCAACGCCTGCGATCCGCAGAGTAACAGCTGCTGTGACATTCAAGGATACGCTTGATATCCACGGGTCAGAGCGGTCCATACAGCTGTTTACATACGGCGGCGGCCATACCTGCAGCGATGCCATGGTATATATTGCTGACGTTAAGGTGCTGATTGCCGGGGATCTGGTGCTGAACCAATCCCATCCGGCTATGCTGCACGGTTTCCCTGAAGCATGGGCTTTAATCGTGGAACGGATTGGCCGCGAGATTGACTTCACCCGGCTGATCCCCGGTCATGGAGGGGTTGCCGGACGTGAGAGCATCGCTGAAATGTTAAGTTATCTTCAAGAGATCCAGGCGTATGCCGCAGCGGCTGCCCGGAGCGGGGAGAACGCGGATTTCTGGTTAGCTAAGGGAATTCCGGCACCATTCGATACATGGGAGGGCTCCCATATCTTTGAGTGGAATTTCCGCTGGCTGTACGATACATATACTCATTCCTGAGAAAAGAGGAGAACATTATGCTGAAGCTGGATGGCCGGGACTATGCCCTGGCTCTGCCGCTGTTAAGTCAAGTGAAGATCAACACCCTGTTCGCCGAAGCTGTACTCAAGGGCCAGACTACCGGCATTGTTTATGTGGATAATGTGCAGAACCCCCATACCTTTTATGTGGCCCATGATTACGGGATGTCGCTGGTCTATGGGGATTCGGGCAATGAGGCGTTTAACCGGAGCTTATATGATTATATTACCAACAAGACAGGGGACAGGCAGTCTCCGGAATGGCTGCAGGGTGACCCGGCAGGAGGCTGGTCTCCGCTGGTGGAGTCCATAATTACTGAGCATAACGCACTGTTAAATGCGGTCGAGCCCGGTCCTGAAACGGCTGATACACGGAAGATACACACCCATACCAGAGTGAATTTCACCTTTGACCCGGAAGTCTACCACAGTGCGAAGGAGCAATGGTTCCGGCGGGATGCAGTAATTGTTCAGATGACTGCCGGGCTGTTTGACGGGCAATCAGGTGCTGTGATTCCGCGCTATTTCTGGAGAGATGCAGAGCATTTCCTAAGTACAGGCATAGGATACACCCTGCTCAGGGAGGGGGAGAGCGCCTCGAGTGCGTTCTCGGCGTACCGTACAGCGGATCAGCTGGAGATTGGGATTGAATCGGCAGCAGGCCACCGGGGGAAGCATTTTGCCTTCTCCGTATGTTCCGCACTGATTGATTACTGCCTGGAGCACGGGCTGGAGCCGGTGTGGGGCTGCCGCCGGGAGAATGAGGGTTCTTACAGACTGGCTCAGAAGCTGGGCTTCAAGCCATCGCTGTACATCCCCTATTACCGGTTGGCCGAGTGAATAACAGATTCAGCAGAATAACATATCAATTGTTTAAGTTTTTAACCGATCAATCAAAAGAAGCAGCGGCAGTCTTAGACTTGATAAATAAAGTCTTAGACTGCCGCTGCTGTTGTTAAATAAACGTTTCCCGTTAGTGTCATGACCGAATCAATCCATTTCCTTTAAAAGCAGTGCTTCAATAGCTGGCTGTATTTCAAATGGTTCCGTCGATGTTTCGTATCTATCATGTACTTGTCCGTTCCGATCGATCAAAAACTTAGTGAAATTCCACTTGATCCCATCCCCAGTGTATATGTCAGGATAATTTTCTTGCAGAAATTTCTGCATCCATTCACCGTTCGGATTTCTTGTATCAAAGCCTTGAAATGGCGCTTGCTTCGTCAAAAATTGAAATAATGGATGAGCGGTCTGCCCCCTAACATCCACTTTCTCTAATAACGGAAACGTCACTCCAAAGTTCCTCTCACAATATTCCTGTAATTCCGAGTTTTCCCCTGGCTCTTTCTCATTGAATTGGTTGCAAGGAAAACCGAGTATTTCAAACCCCTGCTCACTGTAACTTTCGTAAAGCTTCTGAAGACCAGCGAATTGGCGTGAATAACTACACATACTTGCAGTGTTGACAATAAGGAGTACTTTTCCAAGGTATATTGACATATCAAGGGTATTACCATTGATTGTGTTTACTTGAATATCATAAATAGACATCAGAACACTCCCCCTTCGTTAGTATTATATAAATACATAGTATGATGTAATATCTTATTGGTCTAATATATAAATGTAATTAAATCTATAGGAAAAACCAATGTGAATCTAACACTTTATTTTTCAGTCTAGAACTTTATTGATTTTTAACATCAATCCAGAGAAGAGTGCCCGGTGGCGTTCTTTTTTATTGAGTTTTACACAGATAATGATTATCATTATCGCTGTAGAGCTGATATTCTGCAGTCAGCCGCATTTGCTGCGGTCTGCATTACAATACTAAATAAGAACGGAGGAATACGTATGGAGCGGGAACAGCTGCTGGAGGGCAGTCTTCATCCGGAAGGCGGGCGGTTTAACCTGGCGGCCGTCCGGGAATACATGGCGGAGCATTATCATGAACCGCTGTCCATGGATCAGCTGGCAGGAATGGCCGGACTGCGGCCGAAGTATTTTGGTGAATTGTTCAAAAAAACGTTCGGACAGAGCACGATGGACTATCTGACTGAGCTGAGAATCGGCCGGGCCAAGCAATACTTGCAGGAGTCGGATGATCTGCTGCGTGAGATCGCGCATAAAGTCGGCTACAGCGATGAATTCTATTTCAGCCGCAAATTCAAAAAGGAAACCGGAGTTCCTCCTTCGTCGTTCATCCGTCAACATAAACGGAGGGTTGCCGCCTGCTCTGCTGCTGCGGTCGGGCAACTGCTGGCCCTGGATATTATCCCGGTGGCCGCTCCGCTGGATTCCAAATGGACTTCCTATTACTTCAACAAGTATTACGACCGGATTGAAACACATCTTAGGGTAGACCTGATGGACCAGGAGCTTGAGCGGGCTAAGCTGATCAATGCCCGGACGGAGGCAATTATCGGCCACGATGCCTGGGATTCGGCATGGGAGGAGCATCTGCAGCGCAATAGCCAGAACCTCTTCATCCCCCGCGAACAGGACCGCTGGGATGTCCAGCTCCGGGAGATCGCTGCTTTTCTGGGCAGGGAACAGCAGTGCAGCCAGTGGCTGCAGCGGTTTGAACACAAAGCCCGCCATGCCAGAGAGCAGGTGGCCGCCGCCGCGGGTGAAGAGAGCTGTATGGTGCTCCGCCTATACGAAGATCAATGGCATGCTTACTGCAACAGGGGAATCCGTGATGTGATCTATGGCGAACTTGCCTTGAAGCCGGCATATACCGGCTCCGGTACGCTGTATAATGAGCCGATTTCGCTTGCGCAAGTCAGATTGCTGAATCCGCAGCGGCTAATGCTGATCATCTGTCCTGATTTTGCCACGAGGCGGCATTGGTTGTCCCTGCAGCACAGTGAGAGCTGGCGTAATCTGCCGGCAGTACAGTCAGGCAAACTGGACCTGCTCCCCTCTGATCCCTGGTTCGAGTACTCGGCGGTAGCACTGGACCGGATGCTGGAGGAGGCCGTTCTGATGTTTACAGGAAATAGTCCAAGCCCGGAACAGGAAATTGTCCATGGTTACCCTTCTGTTTATCCTCTATAATCCCTAGTAATGAGAATGATTATCACTAGGGGGAGATAAAACATGCAAGATCATAAGGTCAATTCAGCCAAGAGAAAGAAGTCAGGAATCCCGGCCCTGTTAGCGCTAATCTTCGTGATTATGCTGCTGGCGGGCTGCGGCAACAATTCGGCGGCTGACAGCGGGGCCGGGAATGAAGCCGCTCAGACAAACACCGCAGAAGCGACACCGTCAACGTCTCCTGAAGTGGAGCCGGCAGTGGCTGAAGCTGCAGAGGCAACCGGCTATCCGCTAGTGGTTCAGGACGAACTGGGACATGAGGTTACATTAAACACTGCTCCAACGAAAGTATTTGCTCCATATATGGAAGACTCTCTGGTAGTGCTCGGCGTAAAGCCGGTGGGACAGTGGTCCAATAAAGGCCAGGGACAGCAGTATCTTCAGGATCAGCTTGCCGGGGTTCCGCTTGTTGATTTCACCAGCGGCTTGCCTTCGCCGGAGGTTGTCATGGCGATGCAGCCTGATCTCATTGTGCTGCATAACTCCTACTATGCGGAGAATGGTGTCTATGAGCAATACTCCAAAATTGCCCCGACCTATGTCTTCCAGCAGGCGGCAGGTGACCTGGACAGCTCCGTAACGATACTGGGTGATCTCCTCGGCAAGCAGGAGGAAGCGGCTAAAGGCCTTGCAGATTACCGCAAAAAGGTAGAGGAGGCCAAGACAACCCTGGCTCCGCATATCCAAGACAAAAAGGCCTTGATTATCCGGTTCAATTCGCGGGGGATGTTCCTGATGGGCGGTGTTTACGGCGGGTTTGTACTGGCGGAAGAGCTGGGAATTACCAAGAGCGATCTTGTCGCTACAGAGAACAGTGTAGAGCTGTCGCTTGAGGTTTTGCCGCAGATCGATGCCGATTACATCTTCCTGGCTAACGATACAGCTAATACCGGAGAAACCTTTTATAAGGAGCTCACAGAGAGTGCACTCTGGAAAAGCATCCCTGCCGTCCAGGCCGGCAAGGTCTATGATGTGGACGACCGTTACTGGCTGGGCGGCGGTATCGTTGCCTACAGCAATGTCATTGACGATGTTCTGGAGATCCTCGGCCATGACTATAACGAATGAACGGAGCTACCCGCATCTTGGCTGCGAGGAACATGTCATTTATGCCGGGGCAAAACGCCAGGAGTACCGGATTCTGATCTCGCATCCAACCGGAGAAGCCCCGCCGGAGGGGTATCCGGTCATTTACGCACTGGATGGCCATGCCGTATTCCATACCCTGGCCGAATCTGCACGTCTGCAGTCCCGCAAACCGCATGGTTATGATCCGGTGGTAGTGGTGGGGATCGGCTATCCTTCCGGTGAGCCCTTCGATATGAAGCGCCGCTGCTATGATTTCACCATGCCGGCTGAGGAGCAGCAGCTGCCCAAGCGGCCGGATGGCAGCCAGTGGCCGGAGAGCGGCGGGGCAGACGAATTCCTCGATCTGCTGCAGCTGGAGATTATGCCGATGATCGCCAGCCTGTTCCGGGTAGACACAAAGCGTCAGGCGCTGTTCGGCCACTCCCTCGGCGGTTTACTTGTACTGCACGCACTGTTCACGCGTCCCGAGCTGGTAACCCGTTATACGGCTGGCAGTCCTTCAGTCTGGTGGAATGATTATGCCCTGCTGGCTGAACTGGAGCAGTTCTTGGAAGCATATCCTTCTAAGGCTCTGCAGCGTAAGCTGCTGATTACGATCGGTGCCCACGAGCTGGAGCATATGGTCGAGGATGCCGGGAAGCTTCCAGGACGGCTGGCATCTCTGGCAGAACATGGCCTGCAGACGAGTCTTAATGAATTCGCCGGTGAGAGCCATGTTAGCGTACTGCCTGCGGCGCTGAGCCGTCTGCTGAGATTCGCCTTGGAGAAGGAATAAGATCCTGGAACAAGCCTAAAGTTCATAGATTCCACGTAAAGAAGAGCAGCAAATCTCCCGTTTAGGTGAGAAGTGCTGCTCTTCTATATGTTAATACACTTTAGATCAGCCGGGCATCCACGAAGCAGTGCAGATGCAGCGGGGACAGCAACTTCAGGCCTTCACCAAGCTCGAAGTCTTTGCCTTCAGCGAGCTGGCGGCCTTTTTCACGGAAATAGATCCGGTACATCGCCAGAGTCTCCTCACTGAATTGGCTGCTGTGCAGGGCTAGGGCTGCGAACTTCCGCTCGAAGTGGTCTGTAATGTCGATCACCGTATTAGGCTCCGAGGTGAAATAGAAACCAATCGCCTTCGGCTGCCAGGGGCGGGTGCTTGTCCCTCGGGGATACAGCGGAAGTCCGGACGACAGGAAGGCCTGGGCTGCGGCTCTGCCGGTAACGATATGATCATAATGTGCCTCATAGCTCAGCCACGGATCAGGACAGAGGATAACATCCGGCTGCACGGTGCGGATGATCCCGGCAATCTCTTCTGCCAGCGCCGGAATATGCTCCAGGGTGCCGTCGCCGTGGGCCAGCTGATGGAACACCGTAGCACCCAGCGACCGCCCTGCGGCCTCCAGCTCACGTGCGCGGACGGCTGCAATCTCGGCAGAAGACAAATGCTCGTCCAACGCACCAAGATCCCCGTTCGTCACAGTCAAATAATGAATCTCGCAGCCCTGCTCCGCCAAAGAGGCGATTGTCCCGCCGATGCCCACCTCATTATCATCCGGATGCGGCTGTACACATAATATTCTGCGGCAGCCTGTCAGATCGGGAGGGGACATCAGTGCTGCCATTGTGGATATATCCATGTTCATGATCACTCCTTATATCAATAAATGCTTGAGTTCCTTTCTATACGGACCGGGTATTCTCCAAATCACTCAGCGTCTGCAGCCGCTGCTTGTCACTTATATTGTAGAACAGAATCGGCAGGATTGCGGCCAGGAAACAGAGGGCGGGCAGGAGAAACATCACGAAGCTGAGCCCATGCTGGAGCGTTGGAGTCGACGGCTGATTCTCAACATAGCTGAGCAGGCCCAGACTTGCACCGATAATGAGCCGTGACAATGCCCCGCTGAATTTAGTGACAAAGGTGTTCGTGGAGAACACAATCCCCTCGCCCCGGAAGCCCAGCTTCCACTCCGAATAATCAATGGTATCCAGCAGCATGGACGTGCTCACAATGGTTGTCATGCCCGAGAAGAAGAAGCTGACCGCGAAGAACACCAGTGTGGTCATAACATTGTGGTCACCGAGAAGGTAAGGCAGGATGCAGGACAAGCTCCCCAGAATGCAGGATAGGATGAATACCTTCTTCTTGGAGAAGCGGCGCAAAAGCGGCGGCGTAGCCGTCATGCCCAGCAGCATGCCTACAACAAGGCTAATCCCGACCTGGGTTGCATAACCGGCATCTCCCCAGACATAGACCACATAATACAGCTGGATGCTCTGCCGGATGCCGTTGACCAGGTTGATAATCAGCAGCGAGGCAAGCAGGGTGAGCAGCGGTTTGTTTTTATACACCGTTTGCAGATTTTGCCGGAAGGAGATATTCACGGGTGAAGGGGCGACTCTTTCCCTGGTAAGAATTCCGGTCAGCAAAATAGATAACGCAGCAATGATTCCTATAATAATTGCAGAATACAGATAAGCTTGCGTGCTCCGTTCACCGCCGAAGGCCAGCAGCAGCTGGATGCCGCCGACTGTGATCACGACCGCACCGAGGGTCCCGCCGATTTTGCCTAAAGTGACGAACAATGTCCGTTCACCCGGATCTGTAGAGATAACGGACGACAAGGCCCAAAGCGGCGTATCACAGACCGTATACAGCATACCCCAGAGCAGATACGATACGGTGGCGATCACCAGCGTCGTCCTAGAGGAGCCGCCGAAGTCCCAGAAGCAGACGATGGTTGCCAGTGCAATCAGGAAGGGGGCAAACAGCAGATAAGGCCTGAATTTGCCCCAACTGGAGCGTGTTTTGTCGGTAATCATGCCCATCAGCGGATCAAGGCAAGCATCGAAGATGCTCGCTGCTACCAGTATGACACTGGCGGTAGTCGCCGGAATGCCCAGCAGATCCGTGTAGAAGAACAGAATATACATCGACATGAAGCTGTACAGCATATTCTGGCCCAGCAAGCCGCCGGAGAACACCATTTTCTCAGCCAAAGGTACTTTTGTTGTCAATGGGCAGTCCTCTTTTCGTTGTGTATATGTAGGGTTGTACCATTTGCTAATTATGTTTATTTATAACTTTTTTTGATGTTCTGTCAAGCTGAATATGGCTAACGCAGCCGGCTGGATAACCGTTACATATAGACAATGTGGAAGCGCATTACAGAAAATAAATTAAAAATTTATTAATGCAAAATAATCATATTAACTATTTAACGAAAAATGTCGAAATATAGCTGATGTGTCCGGCTGATGGGAGAGTGTTATGGGAGAATACAACAGGATTACGGCAGGATGGACACTAAGAAGTTAACCACAGGGGGAAATCACATGAAATGGTTCGGAAACATGAAGACAGCAACAAAAATTATCTCAGCTTTTATGGTGGTCTCATTAATTCTGGCGGGACTCGGGGTGTATTCCATTTTCTCGCTGAGCAGCAGTAATCAGAATATGAAAGGCATGTATAACAACAATCTGATTTCGGTCAGAGATCTGTCTGCTGCCAAAATCAATTATCAGGTCATCCGGGTATATATGCGCGATATGAGCAACACCACGGATGCAACCCAAATTGCCGGTTATCAGGACAAGATTGCATCCACCCGGCAGGATCTGATCCAGAAGGTGGACAATTACCGTCCGCTGGCCACGACTAGTACGGAGAAAGAGCTGCTGAACGATTTTGACAAAGAATATGAGCTTTATCTGAAGCTGTTTGAGGAAGCGCTTGTTCTGGCTGAACTGGATGATCCGGCTCAATTTAATACATTCCTGACCACCCAATTGACTGCGCAGGGAGAGAAAGTGCTTGCGAACCTGGATGGTCTGATCGAATTTAACGTGGAGCTGGCCGAGGAAGCGAACCGCCACTCCCAATCAGCATATTCCTCCTCACTGGTGCTCACCATCTCAGTTGTCTCGGCTGCTGTTATCATCAGCATTCTTATAGGTTACCTGATCGCCAGATCCATCTCCAAACCGCTTATGCAGATGCTGCGGCTGGCCTCAGAGGTGGCGAACGGTGATCTGACCCAGCAATCTGATATTTCCACCAAGGATGAAGTAGGCCAGCTGGCTGCTGCCCTGAACCGGATGGTTCATAACCTGAAGGATCTGATCAACGGGATTGTTATGAATTCACAGAGTGTGGCTGCGTCTTCCGAGCAAATCTCGGCAAGTACCCAGGAAATCGCTGGCACCAGCACGAACCAGTCTGCAGCGGCAACGAACATTACCGAATTGTTCAAGGAGCTGTCGCTGGCTATTGATTCCGTAGCCTCCAGTGCAGAGGAAGCGGCGGAGCTGTCGAATGAGACGGTGCGCACGGCCCGGGAAGGCGGATATGTGGTTGAGACCTCGCTGCAGGGAATGCAGACCGTCAATCACCAGATGAAACAGCTCGAAGAGGATTCCGGCAAAATCGGAGATATCATCGAAGTAATTGATGATATTGCCGAGCAGACCAATCTGCTGGCCTTGAATGCGGCGATTGAAGCTGCTCGCGCCGGAGAGCAGGGCCGCGGCTTCGCAGTGGTGGCGGATGAGGTCCGCAAGCTTGCCGAGCGCAGCAGTGATGCCACGAAGGAAATCACGAAGATCATCAAGGCCATGCAGGAGAATACGAAGCAAAGCGTCCGGGCAGTAGCGGAAAGCGTTGAGCAGTCTTCGATGACCAGCCAGGCCTTTGAACAGATTATCAGTATGGTTAATACGTCTTCACTCAAAGTGAATGAAATTGCTGCCGCCTGTGAAGAGGAATCCGCCCAGGCAGCCGAAGTGATGAGCTCGGTCCAGTCCATTGCCGCCTCCAGCGAGGAATCCGCAGCGGCTTCAGAGGAAACGGCAGCTACCTGCCAGGCGCTGGCCCTGTTATCCGAGGATTTGGCCCAGTCCGCTGCCGCATTCAAGACTCATTAATTCTACAGACTGAAGGTGAAGTCATGTCATCCTTACAGAAGGAACAGTATATCGAGCTTGCTGTAGGAGCCGAAACCTGTGCGATCCGTATCGAAGAAATTCATGAAATAATCAAAATGCTCAGCATTACAGATATCCCGTTCACCCGGAATGAAGTGAAGGGTGTGGTCAATCTGCGCGGTAAAGTGGTCTGCGTGATGAGCCTGCGCAATTTGCTGGGGATGGCGGATGAGCCGTACACCCGGAATACAAGAATTATTGTGGTCAACTACCGGGAGGAATTCGTGGGCCTCATTGTGGATAAGGTTAATAAAGTGACTACTTATGCGGAGATCCACCCTCCGGCGGGCGGACATAACCGCAGCCGCGAAGCAGTCTTCCACGGGATTGGCCAACGGGATGACCAGCTGATTGGCATTCTGAAGCTCGAGGAAATATTGGGCGGTTAGGAAGGGGAACAAGTAATGATGATGGAACTGTCTGCCTACCGCGATATTTTCATAGAAGAGCTGAATGAGCAATTGGAGCGGATCGACCAATCCCTGCTCACACTGGAGCATGCTCCGGCACCTGAGCTGGTCCAGACGATATTCCGCGCAGCTCATACGATCAAGGGCTCAGCCTCAACCATGGGCTTCCGTGAAATGAGCGATCTGACGCATGAGGTTGAATATGCCCTTGAATGGGTCCGGGAGAAGAAACCGGAGATTACCGCAAAGCTGATTGATACGCTCTTCCGGGCGCTGGACGCCATGAAGCTGCTGCGCACGCAATATATCAGCGGCGGGGATTACGCCGACTGCAGCGCCGTCGTTGCGGAGATCAAGGCATTGATTAATCAGCCGGCTGAACCACAGCCGGTCCGGTTGCCCGTCTTAAGTCCGGCGGAGATGCTCCTGGCCGAAGAAGCCGTGGCTGCCGGGTACTCGCTGCTGTCCCTCGCGGTAACACTCAAAGAGGAGTGCCTGATGAAGGCGGCACGGTATTATATGCTGCTGCAGCGTATGGAAGATGTATGCGGAAAGGTCATTGCTGTCGCGCTGCCGGCAGCTGCGGCCGCCGGAGCAGACGAAGACTCGCGTTACAGCCGGTTTGCTGTAGTGGCTGCTGCCGGCAAAGAAATTCAGCAGATATCAGAACAGCTGGCAGGTGATTCAGATGTCCAGGGTATTGTCATCACTCCATTTGTGCCTGGTCCTTCAAGCGTTATTGGCGCAGCAGCGGCGGTTGAACCGTTACTGGCGGGGCCTCCGTCATCTCCGAACAAGGAACAACGGGGGAACAGCGCCCAGCCGACAGTCCGGGTCAGCGTGGAGCGTCTGGATCATCTGATGAATCTGGTAGGCGAGCTGCTGATCGAGCAGACCTCCCTGGCCGATCTGAGCGCAGCCGGCCAGCGGAATGATCCGGCTAAGGTATTGCCGGGTATAGGCGGAGTGTCGGATCATATGGGGGCTATAATTAAAGAGCTCCAGGAAGGTGTAATGAAGACCCGGATGCTGCCGATGGATCAATTGTTCAACCGTTTTCCGCGCCTGGTCCGGGATCTCGCCCACAAGCTGGGGAAGGAGATTGAACTCGTGATCCAGGGCGGCGAGACCGAGCTCGACCGGATGATTATCGAAGAGCTGAGTGATCCGTTGATCCATTTGATCCGCAACAGCACCGATCACGGGATTGAAAGCCCGGAAGTCCGGGCAGAGCGGGGGAAATCTCCCAAGGGAACGATTACGCTTACCTCGTTCCACGAGGAGAATCAGGTGGTTATCCGTCTGGAGGACGACGGGCAGGGCATAGATGCCGGCAAAATCAAAGCCTCTGCACTTAGCAAAGGCATCATCACTGAAGAACAGGCCGGGTTCTTAACCGCTCAAGAAGCCATCCACCTGATCTTTGAGCCCGGCTTCTCAACGGCTGCCGAAGTAAGTGAGGTATCGGGCCGGGGGGTGGGGATGGATATCGTACGCAGCCAGATTGGACGGCTTAACGGTATCATTGATATTGAAACGGTACCGGGCCAAGGGACTGTGTTCATTATCCGTCTGCCGCTTACACTCGCCATCATTAAGGGGCTGCTGGTGAATGTATCCGGCCGGGTGCTGATCCTTCCTATGTATAATGTAGCGGAAATAGTGCGGATCTCCCCCGAAGACATTCAGATCGTTCAAGGCGAACAGGCGATTATTAACCACGGGCGGATTGTGCCGCTCTCCTGGCTTAGAGACAAGCTGCATTACCCGCGGACCGAGCGCAGCTCCAAGACTATCCCGCTGGTGATTGTCCGGTCTGTGGACCGGATCGCCGCCTTTGCCGTTGATGAGATCATTGGTAATCAGGAGGTGGTCATTAAGTCGCTGGGTGCGTATTTGGGGACGATGAACCATCTCTCCGGGGCAACAATTCTGGGGAACGGGCGGGTTGCACTGATTCTGGATGCCTCCTATCTGGTCAGCCATTAATTTCATTGCTGCAGGTTTTGTATAGAACACGCAGGAGTTGTGAAAAATATGGAAAGACGTACCAGAAAGGGGTGGAGAGTTGGATATTACGCTGGCTTCAGATGAAGTAATCAGTCGGATCAAGCAGCTTCAGTCTGGTGGAGGTACCGTAAACAAGAAGCAGGTTAAGCAGCAGGATCCGGAGTTAATGCGCAGTGCGCTGCATTATTTTCCGAGCTGGGAACATGCCGTGAAGAACGCCGGATTGCTGTAATTGAATCAGATACACAAAAAACCGGAAGATCCGCAGCACACTGCGATTCTTCCGGTTTTTTGCGTGCCGCCAGCAGAAATAGGGTTACTTCTTGTGCGGAACAGCCTTGGGGCTCTTGATCTGCAGCTCGATGGCCTGCTGGTTCAGCTGCAGCTCATCCATATAAGCATTGACCTTCATCCGCAGCTTGTGCAGCATTTCGATATGCATATCATGAATACGGTCTTCGATACAGAATGCCGAACAAGCCAGATATCCATCTGTATAGGATTTGGTATCATCCACTACCGTATTCAATTTCTCTTTGTAAATCCGCTTTACAGGGCCGCTTTCGGGTTTGATCTCATAGTAGCGGTTCGTTTCCGTCAGCAGTCTCCAATGACTGGCCTCGACATCGTATTCATCCTTCTCCAGCTGTACGGTCACTTTAAAAATTTTAATAGGACTGTTCATGTTGAGCAAAACCTCCTGCAACCCCCATACTTATGTTCAATTCTCACTATAGGACTCAGAGATTATAGCATGCGTCAGCTGTATTTCCCACTGGAATATTAGGTAAAGTGATGTGATATATTGCAGTAGCTATTACAATGTAGGATATGACAATACGGTTATTTTAAGGAGGGAGAGATTGTAATGAAAAAGCTCATCATCGTAAACGGTACAATGGGCGTTGGCAAGAGTTCAGTATGTAAACAGCTATTCAAGTCGATGGACCGCTCCGTATGGTTGGATGGGGACTGGTGCTGGATGATGCAGCCTTGGACTGTGAATGACGAGAATATCATTATGGTTGAGAATAACATAAACTACTTGCTGCACAGCTTCTTAACGAATACGTCGTTCGATTACGTAATCTTCAGTTGGGTTCTTCACCGTAAAGAGATGATTGACCGTTTGCTAGCTAGGCTGTCAGATCTGGAATTTGAACATCAGGTAATTACACTGACCTGTTCGGAATCAGCACTCAGGCAGCGGATGCAGGAAGATCATAGAACGGAGGAGCAGATCAATCGGAGTCTGGAACGGATAAGCACTTATGCAGGAATGCCTTCACATTCAGTGGATACAAGTGAGATCGGACTGGATGAAGTTGTTCTGCAGATTAAAGACAGACTGTTGTAGAGGACGGCAAGTCAGCGGATGAATCTGTCTCTGTGCTCCTGAATGGAAGGGGTAGTAACCGCAGTGAAAACTGTAGTATATTTCCAAGCGATCGTTTACAATAAATCCATTATTGTCCTTGGATGGCAATGATGAAACCACCTACATAAAAGGAGATAAGAGATGAAGAACACCGTTGCAAAAGGACATCCGGTTATTTTCTCGCTGATGCTGGGAGTCGTCCTGACCCTTCTAGTTTCAGTAGCATCTGCAGTAGCATCTATTCAGGAGTTTGGGGACATGGGGGTAAGAAATGCCCAGGCCTGCGCCTTTCTGGTTATGGCCATCATCGTTACTGTATATATGAAGCGAAAGGATTCCTCGCTTGAGAGATTCGGCTTCCGCAAGCTTGACGCCAAGCAGGCCAAGCCTGTGCTGTTCTACATCCCCCTGTTGATTCTTGCGGTAGCCCAGCCGGTTATATCTGGAATCAATGTGGAGACGACGGCGGCTGAAGTGATCAGTATCGTGATCATGACTATGATTGTGGGGTATACTGAGGAATCCATTTTCAGAGGAATCATCAGAGATAAGCTGAAGCATAAGGGGCCTGTATTTTATATTGTATTCTCGTCCGTAATCTTTGGTGCTCTACATATGGCCAACGCGTTTGGCGGAAATGATATCATAAGCACACTTCTCCAGGTTGCCAATGCACTGCTGCTGGGCTGCGTACTCGCCCTGCTGATTGAGGCAGGCAACAATATCATCCCGCTGATCGCCTTTCATTTCATTTATGATGCTCTGGCTTTGGTCAGCAATGAGAACTTGGAGCATGAGGTTTTGATAGTGGGTATTCTGAATATCATGTATCTGCTGTATGGCATTTATTTAGTTATTGAATTAACCCGGCGGAATAAAAATCATAGCCTGTCAATGTAAATTAACCGGCCGGCATTCAGGAAGTTATCCCGGATGCCGGCCGGAAATCCGATTAATGATAACGCATACATAACATGAAACCAGCAAGCCGGAGCAAATTATCCCTAAAAAGAGTAATCGTTAGGCATGGGCATTCTGCTTATAAATAGCAGGGAATTTCAGGGATTATGCCGGGATATGCAGGTTTTTGAAGTTTTAAATTTTATTGTTTCTGGGATATAATGTAGACATCACCAAAGGAGCCACAGCAACAATCCACAGGTGGTAACCACAGGTGATTGCCTCATTCCTAAAATTAGCAATGAATGAAGGAAAGGAGAGAATCCCGATGTACTAGCGTTAGCGAAGCGTGCCGGAATCGGCTGCTGATGAGGAAAGTGGATGATAACATCTTCTGGCAGATCGTGGGTATGCGGGAACCCAAGAGCAAATCTTTGAAGATGAACCAAAGCTATTCATTCAAGCAAGAGTAATCTTGCGGAAGAAAGAGCGTGATTCCGTTGAAAAAGGTTAGCGAAGCGTACTAAAACGATTCTTCACAGCAGGGAAAACGTCCGTGAAAACGTTTTTCGTGAAATCGTGTACGCGGGAATTCACCCCATATGCAGGACATGGAGCAACACTCCGAAGAGGAGCGAACGGGCAACACGGTAACATGAAATTTGAACAATCACCATGTCAGGGATATGGCTTTGTTAGCAGGAGGAAATGATTGAATTGAATACAGGAATAAACACATAAATCCCCGTGCCTCAAGTAATCAGGCAGCGGGGATTTATGCGTATATACATAAGGTACTCCATTTCGCCAGTGCGGCTGAAATGGAGTTTTTTGAATCTTTTCAGCGTACAGAAAGAAGGCGGGAAGCTGCTTGGTTTCACCGGAGAGGCAGCTTATTTGGAGGCTGCTAAAGTCCGCTTGGATTCATAAGCTGCGGTACAATATACTCGCCGAATGCATCAGGCGGAGGGTTGTTACGGCCCCGCATGTTGTCCCGGGTCAGCACGACCACCGTCTTAAGCTCCGGAAGTACATACACAAATTGCCCGGCGTACCCGCGTGCATAATAATAATCCACAGCAGCAGACCCCCCGGTTCTGGTATCACCCGTTATTGAATCTGTCCACCAGTGCCAGCCGTATCCGCCATGGCGGGGCGGTTCAGCCGGCAGAGCCGGCTGCGCCGAACATGCGACCCGTTCGCCGGATATAATCTGCGAATTCTCCCATACACCCTGCTGCAGATAGAGCTGTCCGAATTTCAGCAGGTCGGCGGGCCTCAGCTTCAGCCCGTAGCCGCCCGTATGGATGCCTTGGGGATCTGTCTCCCACTCATACTCCGTAATTCCGAGAGGTCCGAAGAGATATTGCTCGGCGAATCTTGCTGTGCTCATTCCTGAAGCCTGCACCACAATAGACGACAGCAGTTGCGAGATCCCTGAGTTATACTCCATCCGGGTTCCCGGTTCATCCGCGAGCGGCTGCTCCAGTACATAGTTCACCCAATGGGAGGAACGGGTCATCTTGGGGAAGGAATTCGCTCCGCCGAATTCGGTCCAGCGAAAGCCGGCCGACATGGTTAACAGCTGTCCGATTGTAATTTGCTGCTTGCGTGTATCAGCGTCACGGCTGAGCTGCGGGAAGTATTCGCTGATAGGAGCCGAAGGACCGGAAAGCTGGCCTTGGTCCATCGCGATGCAGACCAGCGCGGAGAGTATGCTTTTGGTGCAGGAGTTGATCTTGGCAATCTCGGAAGAAGTGCGCTGATCTCTATAATGTTCAAAGATCAGACTGCCCTGCTGCTGGATCAGACAGCTCCGCAGATTCAGCGGCTTTAGGGAGTCGGAAAGTGCTGACAGGTTCATAGTTGTGTCCTTTCGGTATGTCATCCGGGCAGCTCTTATATCATGCTGCCCATACTGCTGGCTTCCTTGCTTTATGGATTTGCAGTAATCTTTGGATGGATTGGCTTAATTATCTCAAGCTGTAGTGAAGAAGTCCAATTCAACCGTCCGGCTGGGAAGCTTCCTTGGAATGACAGCTTAATTAGGAAGTGTAATGGAATCAGAGACCACGCCGAAGGTAGAGGCTTTGATATAAGCCTGTTTCTGCAGAGCTTCCAGCTGTTTAGCGGTGCCGGTTACGACTACACCAATAATTGTGATATCATCCGGTTCCAGAATATTATTATCCCCGGCCAGGCTCTGATGAACCTGATCTGCTTCCCAGGTGAAGTTTTTGCCGTGCTTCCGCAGCTGTTCGACACTATTAATGAAGGAGTTTACACCGCCGTAGGGGGCAAACTGCTCTCCATGAAATCCGTAGATGATCATCGAATCAGCTGCGATGGTCTGGCGCGTTTCCTTCAGGTATTTTTTATAAGAGGGAGTATATGCATCCGTCCATAACCAGACAGGCTGCATCCCGGCAGGCAGAAGCTTCTGCGTCTTATCCAGCGTATAGGCCTGGTCAAAAGACAACGCCATCTCCACAAGTGTATCGTCTCCCAGCTGCTTCAGCTGGCTGATGCTGTCCTCATAGGAATCATAATCAATCTCCGGATGATAAAAGATCATTTCCCGGTCCCCGGTGGCAGAGTTGTAACGGTGTGTGGACGCTGCGCTCAGCTGTTCCGGGAGAGAAATCGCTCCAAATGCGCCATACCTGCCGGTCGAGTGGCCCAGCAGATTATAGGATTCCTCGATGGGCTGCCATATATAAGGTTTATTTCCCAGCCATTTGTAAGTCTGATTGTAGGTCTCGCCTCCAAAGCTGTCTAATTTCACCGACTGGTTGCTGATGTGCACATTGGGTGCACTGATCTCATTTTTCCAGAGAATCTCAGACTGCACCTTGTCTCCCTGGTTCAGTCTCAAGTGGTAGAGGCCATACCAGATAACGGCGAGAATAACCGGGGTTACGATAACAATGATGCCAATGGTCTTCAGGGTGGAGCGGAGTCTGGCTTTTTTGATTATCTGCTGAGCCCCTTTCCCTCCGAAAATAAACGGGTCCTGTTCATGATTCTGTTCCATTTAATAGTCCTCCCCATAATGTTTGATGAATTGGTTTTTGGCGCGTGTAACATGAGTCTTGAGCGTGTTCTCATTCATACCGTACAGGGACGAGAGCTCCTTGTAAGTAAGGTTCAGCTCATATTTGAGAATCAGCAGCTCCTGATGCTGCTCAGAGAGCATAGACAGCGTGTCGCGGATATTCTGTGCGGTTTCCCGCCTCAGCAGCTGGATCTCCGGCAGATGGGTTAAAGAAAGAAGCTGGATATCGTCAACATCGACCGCCGGATGACGTTTGTCTTTTCGCTTGAGATCATAGAACTGATTGGTGGCGACACGGAACATCCAGCCCATGACTTGTTTCGGGCCGATACCATCCTGATAGGTTAAGTATTTATAACAGGTGTCCTGAACGATATCTTCAGCATCCTCGCGGGCGAGTCCGCGTTTCCTCAAATACCGGTATAGCAAAGTTCCGGCTTGCTGCAGAAAGTGATGAATGGTTTCTTTGGCCATGTCCTGCCCCCTTCCCCTATACAACGCTAAGCTCCGTGAAAAGTTTACAGCAGCCGTTACATTCAGTATTCCTTAATTATAAATGTTCACTACCAGCAACAGCTTCAGCAGTTCAGTTAATATAATATCAGTATGTAAAATATTAGCGGCAACGGAGGAAATCTATGTATCAGGAAAATGAATTGCAGATTCGGCCGATAGCTGAAGGGGATCTATTCAGACTGTGGGAGCTCTCACACAAAGAGGAAGCACCGGAGTGGAAGAAATGGGATGCACCTTACTACGAACACAAGCGGATTCCGTGGGAAGAGTATTATGGGAACAGAGCGGAGATTGTTGGATGCGGAAAAAATTGGGTAATAGAAGTAGAGGGCGGGGTTATTGGCGACGTCAGTTACTATTGGGAGCATGAGCCATCCCTTTGGCTGGAAATGGGTATTATCATCTATGATCCGGCATATTGGAGCAGCGGTTACGGGACTAAAGCTCTCAGACTGTGGATCGGTCATCTGTTCAATGCGTATCCGCTGGTCCGTGTAGGCTATACCACATGGTCCGGGAATGAGCGGATGATCAGGACCGGGGTGAAATTAGGCATGACGATGGAAGCAAGACTCCGGAAATGCCGTTACTACGATGGGCAGTTCTACGATTCTATTCGAATGGGGCTGCTTAGAGAGGAGTGGGAGGCTTTAGCATTGAAAGGATCAGCCGCTGGAGCCGCTGAGGGTTCGCGAACAAAATTAGACAAATAAGCATGAAATACCTGCATTTTGCACGATATGAAACAATTAAAATGTTTCTTTGTGAAAAAAGACACAATATTGTGAAAACTATCACGTTGTTATCATAAAAATTTTAATATATAATAAAGTTAATTAAAAGAAACAGGGGGAATTAAAAATGAAATTATTCAAAGTTCTAGTAGTAGCAGGGGTATCAGCAGCATTGTTGTCGGGTTGTGGATCGAATAATAATAACGCAGCTAATAATGCAGGTGCAGCAGCAACAACAGCTCCAGCCACAGAGCAGACTGATGCAAAAAGCACAGCTTCGATTGTTAACCAGGCAGATGCCTTCACTGCTGCTGTAAGCGAAAGCGGCAACTGGATTGTAGCAATCCTGAACGATCTGACCGTTGACAAAGATGTTGTTGTAGCCGGTGAATTCCATGACAAAGGCGATGCATCTGCAGCGATCTACCGTAAGCTTGCCCTGTATGCACAAGATGCAGATCACAAGGTTACAGCTACCTACACACTGACAGCACCTAAAGTAACTGTACAGAGCGAGAACTTCCGCGTTCAAGGCGGTACAATCAAAGGTGACGTATATGTAGAAGCTAACGGATTCAACCTGTACAAAGATGCTACTATCGACGGTAACCTCTACTATGCAAGTGAAGATGTGAAGGCTACTGCTGTGATCGAAGGCAAAGTAACCGGAGCAAATGAAGTTAAATAATTCAAACCTAATATAGCAGTTACAATATTAGAATGGATTGCAAACAGCCTGTAGACAGGCCCTTTGGGGCTTGCTCTACGGGCTTTTTTGTATTCTGCGCTGAAATATTCTATAGTATTATGGAAGGTATTGTAAGCGCAAACACATGGGACAGGGGATGCAATTATTCATGAAGAATAGCCGGAGATTGGGAATGGCTGCCGGAGTGATTCTAGCTTCCGTAGCCGTACTCTATTTACTTTTGTATATGTATGAAAGACCGGGCGGATGGTCTGACCAGCGGATGTCCCGCTCACTCGGAATGGACCAGACCCTCCAGATTCCACTTGGCAAAAGTCCGGAAGAAGCTGTCCGGCTGTTCCGCGCCTCTGACACGATGACTGTAATTCATCAGGAGCCTGCAGCCAGAGGGGAGCTGGTATTTCTTACCCGGCCGGGGCAGCAAGGCAGCAGTAATCTTCAAGTAGAGTATGTCCGCAAAACCTGGCTCGGATGGAAGTGGGTATGGGGAGGCGGCTACGGAATGGGCGGAGGTCCGGAGAGCTCTGCAATAAATTATATGTGTTTTCCTGAACTGGAGCATATTTCGACTCCATTTCCCATGGTGATCGGAGATGTTCTGAACCCGTCCATTCAGCATATTACAGTCGAGCAGAAGGAGGCAGGAACGGATACATCCGAAGCAAAGCTGATTAAAGTCGGATCAGACCGGACGATTTGGTTCGCTTTTCAGCCGGTTACGGCGGGTGTCCCGTTTGAGATTGAAGGGTTTGATGAGGACGGGGAAGTGGCCGCTTCCAAAATCATAACAGACGCCAGAGACAGCGGGGCGATTCCGCTAGGTGGTTCAAAATAAAAAGTGCAGGGGCTTCGCATAACCTTCAATGGCGGGAGTGTTGCACGAAATACAACAATTCCCTTGTAATATCAGCCCTAATCGCAAATTGTTGTACACAATGCAGCATTCCTCCGTGAACAAGCCGTTAATTGGGAGAATTCCTGCATTTCATACAACAATCTTCCCGAGTATCCGGGTATCTAAGTATCAAAGTTGCAAAACGTACAACATTTCTATTTGAGTCTGAAAAGAGACGAAGACTCCGGCCGCCGTGGTGACACGGACCTTCGGGGTCTTCGTCTGTAATTGTGATTTGTTTTCCCGGGAGAACTGATGTTATGCCGGTAATACTGAAGTAAGGGATTTCGCATAGGATGCGGATTCCAATTCTTCAACCGGTGCTGTTCTAAACTGTAAATGATACAGCTCCGCATAGAGCCCATCCTGTTCAATGAGCGCATCATGTGTGCCTTCTTCAACAATTCTTCCATGATCCAGAACAATGATCCGCGAAGCCTCCCTTACCGTTGAGAGCCTGTGGGCAATCACGAGGGTGGTCCGGTCTTTCATCAACAGATCAAGCGATTGCTGAACCAGCCGTTCGGACTCGTTGTCGAGTGCTGAAGTAGCTTCATCCAGCAGCAGGAGCGGGGCATTACGCAGAAAAGCTCTGGCGATGGCGAGGCGCTGCCGTTGACCGCCTGATAAAGTAGAGCCGTGTTCACCGATCAGCGTGTCGTATCCTTCAGGCAGCCGCATAATAAATTCATCTGCACCTGCCAGGCGGGCAGCTTCCCGGATTTCTTCATCGCTGGCATGTTCAGCGCTGAACGCGAGATTATCCCGGATGCTGCCGGAGAACAGGTAAGGATTCTGCGGCACATAGGAGATCCTCAGGCGCGCCGCCTCCAGGTGATCATGCACACCATAACCGCACACGGTAATACTGCCGGCCTCCGGTTCATAGAGTCCGCAGCACAACCGTACAAGTGTCGTCTTGCCCGAGCCGCTGGGGCCCACAACGGCAACCGTCTCGCCATACTTCAGCTCAAGGTGGATCCCGCTCAGACAGGTTCCCTCCCTGGACTGGGGTCCCGCGAAGCTGTAGTGCAGCCCCTGTATGCTTAGTGCAGCAGCTTCCGCCAAGGCGGTTGCTTCAGCGGCGGCTACCGCAGCGGATGCGGTAGCAGAATCCTGTTCATCGCTAGATGCTGCCCCTTCCCGGGGAGCATCAAGAATCTCAAATACACGGTCAGCTGCCCCGAGAGATTCCTGTACTCCGCCCCATGTCTGCGACATATGGACGAATGGCCACTGAACACGTCCCATCAGGATGATGAAGGCAAGCACTTCCCCTGCCGAAGTCTCCCCACGGAGCGCTGACCGGGCAATTAGTACCGCACAGCTGATCATTACTGCATTGTTGATGAAGGCTGAAGAATGCCAGAGCAGTGCGTTTAACAGAGTTTTTTGCTTCTGGAGCCGGTTCAACTGCTCGCGTTCAGCTGCATACCTGCCCAGCAGCGTACTCTCCAGTGAAAATGAACGGATAACCTTCATCCCCTGGAGGGTCTCCTGCAGGATTCCCCGCAGCAAGGCTTCCTGGGCATAGATTTCCGTGAACAGCTTACGCAGTCTGCGGTCAAAGAAACGGCCGGACAGAAAGACAACGGGGCCCGTTCCAAGTGCAAGGAGTGCAAGCCAGACATCCATGCTGGCCAAATACAGAAATGCAACCAGGCAGAGCAGAAGATTATAACCCAGATCGTAGACCAGACTGCTAATCATCCCCATGGCCGCTCCGGCATCCTTGGTATTCCGGGAGGTCAGATCCCCGGAGTGCATGGCTTCCAGCTGGCGGTAAGGCAGCCGGTGGCTCGCGTCAAACAGCTTCGCCCGGAAATCCCAGGCCATCCGGCTGTGCACGGTGAAGCGGAAGTAATGCTGCAGCATAAGACAGAGAATAATCAGGAAGCAGGCCAGTGAACAAATTAAGGTTATCCGTGTCAGTGACTGCATGTTCGTGCTGTTGATCGTATCAATGAAAACCTGCTGAATTGTAGCAAATCCGATATCCAGTGCAAGTCTGGCCATTAGCAGCACTATTGCTGCCAGAAAGCCGAGCCGGTATGGCTTGACATAAGGAAGCAGCCGCTGGAGGGCTTCCCCGAGCCGGATTCGGCCGGATGATGATGATTTAGTATTCATTTTGCAGTCCTCCTCCGGCAGCAACCTCTGTCTGAACGCCCGCTTGGGCCATTGCGTGATATTTACCTTGCAGCGCCATCAGCTCCATATGGGTCCCTTGTTCAACAATTGTTCCGGCCTCCATGAAGTAGATATGATCAGCGTACTTAATAGTTGAGAGCCGGTGGGCGACTACGACCGTTGTCCGGTTCGTCATCAGGGCCTTCAATGCCTGCTGGACAATCTCTTCATTATGGCTGTCAAGGGCAGCAGTAGGTTCATCAAGCAGCAGCAGCCCCGGTTCACGGACGAAGGCGCGAGCAATCGATAGACGCTGGCGTTCACCTCCAGATAAGGTAAGCCCTCGCTCACCGATGAGAGTATTGTATTCCTGCGGCATCCGCATAATGAACTCGTGGATACCTGCATTCTGTGCGGCGGCTATCACCTCTTCCCGGGAGGCTTCCGGCCGTCCCCAGGCAATATTCTCGTATAGAGTTCCGGAGAACAGATAAGGCTCCTGGGATACATAGGCGATACGGCTGCGCCAGCTGCGCGGAGGAATCGTATGTAGGGGCGTGCTGCCGTGATAAATGCTTCCTCCGTCAGGTACATAAGCTGCAAGCATTAGCTGAAGAATCGTGCTCTTGCCGCTCCCGCTGGCTCCGGCGAAAGCGGTAACCTTACCTGGTTCAATCCGCAGCTGAGTTTCAGTTAATACCTTCGTTTGTCCGTACCCGAAGCTGACATTGTTGAATATGAGCGGCAGCTGTCCGGCAACGGGCAGATTAACGGTATCCCGTGCTTCAGCCAGATGCCCTGCGGTACCCGAATTAGCAGGGCTGATGCCTTCTTCGGTTAAATCCATGATCTCAAATAAACGCTTCCCCTGTGCCAGCGAAGCCTGCAGTTCTGTCCACAGGTTGGCAAGCCGCGATACCGGATTCGAAATTTGTTCAAAGCAAATGAGAAAAGCAGCAACGGCGCCTACATCAATCCGCCCTCCAATTACAAGATAGCCGCCATAGGAGAGTACATACAGTAATCCGCCCAGGATAACAGCCAGAGGCATATTGTAACCTACAGCTTCTACTCGAGAGAGCGGCAGGTGGACTGTGTTGTATTGCCGGACTCTGCTGGTGAATTGCCCGAGCAGACGGGTAGCAAGGGAGAAGGCACGCACCACCTCAGCGCCCTGCATCGAATCCTGGATGAATGCCTGCTGGGCGCTCTCAATGCTCTGACGCTGCTCATTCATGGTGCGGAGCCGTGAGGTGAAGGGGAGCATAACCAGCGGAACCAGTGCACAGATGATGACTGTCCCCAGTGTCAGAGCAAATTGCAGAGACAGCAGATAAGTGAGCAGAAAACTGATTTGCAGCAGATTGCTTATCAGTTCAATCGTCTTCCGGTTTATTCCCTGCTGTGCGGCTGGAGCCGAGTCATTCATCCGGCTGATTAGATCGGCGGAATGATAGCGGTCCAGATCCTTCATCCGGACATTCAGCATTCTTGTCAGCATGGACATCTGGAGTTTCGAGGTAGATTTGATCTCAAGCAGACCTGAGAGATATGTATTCAGAAAGTGGACTCCGGCATCCGTAACTACGATGACAGCAGCAAAGGTCATTCCGGCTGTCAGACCGGAGGTGTTGTGGTTGGTGGCCGCATTGATAATCCGCCGCAGGGACTCAGCCAAACCTACAGTTGTGAGTGAGCTGACCGCTGCCAGAACACACAGAATGATATACCAGCCTGTATAAGGTTTGCCTAGCTGCAGCAAACGTATAAATGTACTCTGGGCAGCGGCGGGCGGTTCATCCAGCGGCGTTGCCGCGGTATTCGTGATCCTGTTCAAGTGGACCCCTCCAGTTATCAACTCATGAATTGATCTTTGTCCAGCATAACTTTAGCCATCAAGGCCAGCAGACTGCGCAAAGTATCGGTTCTAAGCACGTAATACAGCCGGTGATCCACCCGCTCGACATCGAGCAGATCCAGAAAGAACAGGAAGTTGGAATGATACTTCACAGCAGCCGGTGTAATGCCTAGCGCTGCAGCAATCTCTTGGCCGTAATGCGGACGCTGCTTGAGTAACAGCAGGAAGTCCAGCCGCCGCTTATCCGAGAAGGCTTTGAGAAACAGTTCGGTTTTCTCCCGGTCAGCGGCGGGTCCGTGCACCCGTTCATTATTAATGCCGAAGATGACCCAGCCGACCTGCCCGGCATCGGTGTGGAAATTGTAAAAGCCATTTGCCACCTGGAAAACAAAGCTGACATGGAAGGTGACGGGGAAGTCAAACAGCGAAGGTTCATTATTGTGGATTTCACGAATGAAAACCTCAGGGTTGCTGCGGAATTGAGCCTCATACCTGCGGGAAGCCTGCTCAGAAAGCTCACGGATCCGGTCTTTCCAGTGAATGAAGACATCCTGATTGAATTGACGCAATAGCTGCAGGTAGCGCAGCTTGGTCTCTTGCGGATTAGCGAGACATTCAAGCAGCGGCGCATGGGCTTCAGCAACCTCGGGCTGCGGTTTTGTTGCAGTCACCAGTTCAGAGAGCTTCTTCAGATCCTTCTTGACCAGCTCCCAGTCGTTGCCCTGGAGTAGCGCTTCCAGGTTATCGTTGTAGACGCCGTAGACCATCTCTGCAACGATATGCTCCGCAGGGCTGTTATCCAGCCGGTTAATCAACGCCTCTGCAGTTAGCACTTCCCGATGAGTGAAGATGGATTCATACAACGGGAAATCAAGTGCATGATGAAGCAGGTCATAACGGAAAAAAAACAGCAGCTCACGGGTAAAGAAGTGGGATAACCGCTTGCGCGCATCATCAAGATAGGCTCCAAGCAGCTCATCTGCTTCGATTTTATAATCCTCTGCCAAATCTGAGATCTGGTCCTCACAAGCAAGCATTCCCATGGAAATCACAAGCTCGATTGCTTCGTTGTAAGCAAAGAGGATATTCTTCAGTAATGTCTCCTGCAAAGAATGGTTCATCATGTCCTCCAGTTAATTATTTTGAATACTGAATGTTGACTAACATACAACAACATTCAGTGAATACTTAATGTTAAAATAAACCATATACAAGAAATTGTAAAGTGAACATTGTGTGCGGAAGCTGATCTTCAGGATGGTGATCCTTTGATATTATGGAAGAATGAAGAAGAAGGGTGTAGAATACATAAGAGTTGTTTGTTCAGAAATTGAGTTCAAAGAGGTGTGTTCATTGAGAAAATGGTTCATTATTGCCCCTTTGCTGCTGAGTTTAACGGGGGCGGGGACAGGCTACGCAGCTCCGGCGGATCAGCCGGCGGTTACGGTTACAGTCAATGGGAAGCTGGTGAATTTTGATGTGCAGCCAGTGAATGATCAGGGTACGGTGTATGTTCCCCTCCGCTTCGTGGCGGATGAGCTGGGCGGGATGATTGTTCCGGGGAATAATAAAGCAATCATAATCTCCAAAGGAACCATTACGCTGAGTCTAACGGCGGGCTCGACCGCAGCCTATAAGAATCAGCAGCCGTTCACGCTGGCCGCGGCTCCGAGACTGGTGAATGGAAGAATGCTGGTGCCGCTCCGGGTGCTTTCTGAGGTTTTTGATGCAACGGTCACCTATGCCAACGGTCAGGTAGCAATCAAGCAGGAAGAAGCCGTACAACCCGTCGGTTCTGGTATAACCGGGAATTCGGTGGGCAATCTGAACAATGGGGGCTTGTACGCTACAGACAATGAATGGGTATATTTCAATAATCCGCAAGACTCGGGGAGGCTCTATAAACAGAAGAAGGAGGGTACTGAACTTCAGAAGCTCAGCGATGACGAATATGCGGCTTATATTAATCTTGTAGACGGAAAGCTGTATTATACGGGCGACAACAACAAGCTGTTCAGCATGAATACGGACGGCTCGGACCGGACGATGCTTAGAGATTTTGCCATCGGGAAGAACCTGGTGACGGTTGCTGATAATTGGATCTACTTCACGCAGGGAAATTCTTCGATGAACAAGCCGCTCTACCGGATGAAGACCGACGGCAGCTCCAGAACGGTGCTTGAACAGTACGGGGTATCCAGCCTGGCGGTGTATGGCGGAAAGATCTACTACACGATTGACTTCAGTAAGCTGTTTGTTATGGATCTGAACGGCAGCCACAAAAAGAAGCTGCTGGATGGCGGATACATCACTAATATAGTGATGAAAGACGATATTATGTACTTCAATTTCAAAGAGAATTTATATATTATGAACTTGGATGGAACCGGATTAACCCGAATTTCCGGTCTGAATGGCAAAGAGATGAATCTGAGCGGAAACCATCTGTACTTCAGCAATTACTCAGAGTACAGCAAGAAGCTGTACCGGCTCAATCTAACCGATTATACCAGTGAGAAGCTGGGTGATGACAAGACTTTATATATCCACATCGTGGATAACAAGCTGTATTATTTGAATGCTGTAACAAACCGTTTTGTAGAACTAGACATCGAATAGGGAGGGATGATTACAATGGCTATGGCCGTAAATGCACCTGATCTTTCATCCAGGCCGTATAACCTGAGTGTGGAACGCCTGTTGTCAGCCTCACCAGAAGACCTGTACAAGGCTTGGACGAAGCAGTTTGACCGCTGGTTTGCAGCGCCGGGCACGGTGTCCATGGAGGGAAGCGTGAATACTCCGTTCTTCTTCGAAACACGTCATGAAGGCCAGCGTTATCCGCATTACGGGCGATTCCTGAGTCTGGAGAAGGACCGCCTGGTGGAAATGACCTGGGTTACCGGTGCAGGAGGGACGAAGGGGGCGGAAACCGTGGTACGGGTTGAATTAGAGACTCGGGGTACTGATACCCTGCTTTGCTTGACGCATGCCGGTTTCCCGGATGAGGAGTCCAGGGACCAGCATGAGCAGGCGTGGCCGATGGTGCTGGAACAGCTTGAGAAGGTGCTGGCGGCAGAGTAACAGTGCGGATTCCGTAACATAAGAAGTGGACAAGGATACTGCTATGCGGGCGCCGAAGAATATGGATTAAGCCAGCTGGGACATGTATTCATAGGCTGTAAGGCCGAAGACACTTTTGAAATGCCGGTTCAGGTGAGTCAGGTCTGTAAAGCCGCATTCCGCTACTGCGAAATAGACATCTTTGGTCTTTTCGATCGATTGTCTCGCATGCTCAACCTTGCAGTTCAGGAAGAATTGGTAAGGGGAGATGCCTGTATGTGATTTGAACTCGCGGATGAACTGGTATTTGGACAGGCCTAACTCCTGTGAGATGTGATCAAGCTTAAGCACTTGGCCGAGGCTGTAGTACATCATTTCCTTGGCCTGCTGAACAAAGGCACTATCGGTCCGCATGGCGGCTTCGATTTCGGTGTGGGCGGCCAGATGGGCCAGCTGAAGCAGCAGTTCACTGCAAAGTGCGCTGTCAGCGCCATTCTGGACCGCTTGATTCAAGGAACAGATAGATTGCGCCAGCTCCTTGTCATAGACGATAGGCGAGGTGAACCGCAGTTCCTGCTTGCCCAGAATCTCTGCAAACATGGCCGGCTTGATATAGAGCATGACATAATCAATACCTTCTCTGTCATAGGAATTGCCGTCGTGATACTGCTCGGGGTTAAACAACATGACACCGCCCGGATGGGAGGAGTGCAGGCTGCCGGCCAGATGGTATTGCTGGATTCCGCGCAGTGTTACGCCCAGGGCATATTCTTCGTGACAATGCTTTTTGTAAGTGAAATCCGTCATGCTGGCCGATAAGGCGAGAATCTCTGCAGACTTTCTATAATTGAATTGTTCCACCTTAATCACCGTCCTCTATAAAATTCCGGATACCATTACAGCAGAGTATACTAGAAAAAGTGCCATGATACTATTCATCACCCGCTGATGCCGCTGCAGAAAGCTCTTGAATATGGAGCCGAATACGACCCAGGTAGTGAATGCGAGAAAACCTATTACAGTAATTACCATAACGAAGATGAAGGCTGCTGCGGGTGAACTATAATAAGGCATAACGTAACCCGGGATAACGGTCAGCGTGAACAGCAGCACCTTCGGATTGGCGAATTGCATCAGCAGCCCGGAGACAAATCCGGAGGATTGCCGGGGATTCTCCTCGGTACGGCCCATAGTGTAGACCTGGTAAGCCAGGTAGAGCATGTACAGGCTGCCGATGATCTGCATAACGCCGAGAATATGCGGAATGATGTCCGCAAGCATGCGGTTCAGCAGGGCAGAGGCGGCAAGCAGCAGTCCAAACGCCAGAGTGGCTCCGCCAACGTATCCCATTGTTTTTCTGGCCCCGTGATGCTGTACGGAAGATAGAATCACTATATTGGTAGGGCCGGGTGTGAAGGTTACCACAATACAATAGATGATAAAAGAAACGATATTCATGATGACCTCCAGGTGAAGTAGTCACATGAATATACACCCGGCAGGGAAATGGCTATAGTACATTATTGCAGGTGCCCGCCTGAGAGGCATTATAGTCCGGAGCTGCGGTATACTAGTCAATGTGAACCTGGCTGCTTGCGGGAAGAGGGGAGAGAACACTGTTGACCTTGTTTTATTATATCGCCGCTGACCGTGAGCTTCCTGCCGGCTCCTTCGGACAGCGGGGGACCATGATGAAGCTCAAGGATTACTTGATGCAGAATGATCCTGCTGCCCTGGACAAATTTCCAGTGAAGGGTATGAGGGAGAGCGGTACGCTGGAAGGGAAAATGATTGAGGTCTTTGAGACGGCGGAGGATGCTGCCGGCCTGTATGTTTCCGGACCGCTGACACAGGAGGATTCGTCGCATCTGTTCAAGAAACCTCTGGTTTATCAGGTGAATCCTGAAGGGGGGAGCTTCCAAATGATCTCCGAAGTGGCTGAGCCCTATCCCGGTGCTGCTGTAACAGGCAGGAAATGCGTTGCGGAGTTATTCCGTTATCTGCAGGATAACCTGCTTCCTGGTGAGCAATTCGAGCTGTATTCCTGCTTTGCAGATGATACAGGACGATTCGGGGAGCTGCCCCGCAAGGAGCTTAACCGGCAGATCAGCCTCTCCGGGTTCCAGGCGGAGCCGGATTTCGAATGGAAGAATCGCCAGTTCATCGTTGTCAGCGAATAAGAGCGAGCTATTTAGACATTCATTTGGTGCGGCATCCTTCCAAACTTTTGAGAAGCATCTATTTCTTTTGGGTATATCCAAAAAAGGTGTGCAAGCCATCATGGGCCCGCACACCTTCTATTCATTTGGAAGTTTAGATATTGACTGCTACAAGATAATAAGTGTTCGTTTCTTTATCCATATCAAATTCAAAAAAGACACTGAATGAAGATATGAAGAAGCCGGGTAATTCTACTTTGTAGCACAATGTAGTAGAGGTTGAATATTTTTCAGACCAGGTTGTGTCTAATTTCACATCACTAAGTGTGGCACTCTTTAAAATACCTGCATATTTCGTGATAACTCCACTATCATTCAATTTTACTACCCCGGAAATCGATTTAGCTGCATTGTCCTTCGATGTTTTTTTGTAGCCCATGTCGTAGTCATTTAAATCGTCAATCACATATTTATCGATTAAAGCATTATAGCTTGAGTTGGATCCGGAAGTTAAGGCATTTCCGTAAGCTTGGATAAAAGCTAATGCTACCGATTTGTTATTTTCGCCTACTGCAGTGAGATCATGATTATAAGGCAGGGTGAGCAGTCCACTTGGAAGGCTGCTTGACTGAGAGGCAGGGGCGGTAGCTGCTGGAGCAGTTGTTACTGGTACGTTGGTGACTGGTGTAGTCGTAGCTGATGATGAATCATTATAAGGTTCTCCGGCGCTGGCACTTCCTGTAGTTGTAATGGCAACGGTTTTAGTACCAGCATTCCAAAGAACGGATGCATTCATTGCTTCACCGACTGCCTTGGCGGGAAGGTAGGTTGAACCATTGTATACTAGAGGGGAGAGTTTATTTCCATTAGCATCTTTAGGAGTCCACGAAACGCCATTCACAGTAAACTTAATAGTACTATTAAGGTAAGCTTGTACTAACGAAACCCCGTCTGCAGCGTAAACCCCTACAGCCCCGCATAACAATCCGGTAGCCAAAATGGAAGAGATAAATACTTTTTTTGTAATATTCATACTAAATAATTCCTCCTACTCACTATATGATATTTGACCTATGTATTAAAATCTCAATAATATATTTATTTTCCTTTCTAAGGAATTTATATTGCTTTAATATTATCGACATCTGTAATGTTATTATTTAGGGGCATTTCATAAATAGTTATTGCTATATAGAGTCAACTTAAGAATCTGACTTGTTGCATGGACGAAACCCGGCTCAGGAAGAGGTGTGTCTATCGGCTGGCCATCATTTTTAAGTTCAGCTTACACAAGTGGTGATAATGGACAGTTTTACTTATCTAATAGGAGGTTTCACACTATGGAAGAATGTTTGATTTGCAGCCGCATTAATATGATCAAAGAAGGAACAAATAAGTACTTTGTAGCCGAGCTCGAGACAGGGTATGTGGTGCTTGGAGACCATCAATATTTCGAAGGCTACACTTTATTTTTGGGTAAGGAACATAAACGCGAGCTGCATGAACTGGACAGAGGCTACAAACAGAAATTTCTGCTCGAAATGAGCATCGCAGCAGAAGCGGTGTATAAGGCATTCAAGCCGCACAAATTAAATTATGAGCTGCTGGGAAACGGCGATTCGCATATGCACTGGCATATTTTCCCGAGACAGCTAACGGAACCGAATCCGGCACATCCCGTCTGGTGGACACCCAGAGAAACGATGTACGCAGACAGCTGCAAACCAAGTGAGGAAAGGCTGGCAGAACTGAAACAGGCATTATTGACTGAACTGAATAAGTTAGTCTAATTCAGCGTACATATTGATTAACCCGGAGGCCCTGGTCCCCGGCTGCGGATCCCGCATCATTCCCAAGTGGAAGAGGTGCGGGATTATTGATGCCCCCTATACATGGTATTACCCTCAAACAAGCTCCGAACCTGCTGCGCCATCTCTTCCGGAGCATGCGGCATCCGGTTCTGAATCCACCACTCGACAGTGCCCACGAAGGCCGAGGCCATGAAATGGGCAATGAGCTGTTTATCCATTCCTTCAGGAACAGACTTCTCCATCTCCAGCTTATGAATTACATTCGCCGAGACAATCTCCAGCAGGCGTTCACGGAAGATTGTGGTTCTCTGGTTGGCAAGCATAGCCGAGAAGAACAGGAAGTTCTGTTCGAAATAGAGAAATACCGGCTTCATTTCGCTGATGAGACCAACATCTCCGTCCGGAGTGCGGGTCATATTGCAGGATAGGAACATTCTGCCCAGATGGTCCTCAATGCATCTGTTGAGCAGGTCATATTTGTCGGTGTAGTGCAGATAGACGGTTCCCCGGTTTACATTCGCTCGTTCCGCGATATCGTTGATCGTGATTTGTTCCAGCTCCTTCTCCCCAAAAAGCTCCAGAAAAGCTCTGTTAATCGCTTCTTTTGTTCTCAGAATCCGTCTGTCTGTCTTGATTCCGGTACCCATGATGATGAACCTCCTTCAGTTAATGAACACATAGCCTGCACTTGTTGTATATAGGACATTTCCGCTTACATTAGCGATTGAATTACCATCTCTTCTCTATATAATAATAATCAACACCAGTCAGATAATCAACACAAGTTGAATAAAGGAGAGGTCACAAGTGGAAAATAAACAATCCAAAGTCATTATCATTACGGGAGCTTCAAGCGGTATAGGCGAAGCTGCAGCCCGGCTGCTGGCTCAAACAGGCGCAAAGCTCGTCTTGGCAGCCAGAAGAACAGAGCGCCTGCAGACCATTGTCAGTGAAATTGTGCAGGAAGGCGGTGATGCCGTGTATCTGCAGACCGACGTAACTTCTGCGGAGGAGATGGAGAAGCTGGCAAGATTCGCCCTGCAGCAATTCGGACGTATTGATGTACTGGTGAATAACGCCGGGGTAATGCCCGCATCCATGCTGCAGGAGCTGAAGGTACATGAATGGGATCAGATGATCGATGTCAATATCAAAGGCGTGCTGTATGGCATCGCTGCCGTTCTGCCAGTTATGAGGGAGCAGCAGTCGGGGCATATCATCAACCTGTCCTCGGTAGCAGGTTATAGCGTGAGTCCTTCATCTGCAGTCTACAGCGCGACCAAATATGCTGTCCGGGCCATCTCTGAAGGGCTGCGCCAGGAAGAATCAGCCGCCTCCCATATCCGTTCGACCATTATCTCGCCGGGGATGACGGACACAGAGCTGACCCACACGATCAGCAGTCCGGAGATCCGGGCGATGGCAGGCCAGATGAACAGCATGGCAATATCTCCTTACAGTATTGCCAGAGCGATCGTATATGCGATTAATGAACCTGAGGATACCAGTGTGAATGAGATTGTGATTAGACCGACGATCCTGCCATAAGCCTGTGCTGAACCATCAGTAGAAGCCGGCCAGCGAAGGAATGAGACAAGCAGCGCAGCTCCTGTTAGGGGGAGGCGCTGCTTTTTGCTATATTTGCAGGGTGAGTTCTATAAAGGAATTATAGGGTGTGAAGCGAATGGTTTCAGGATAACCATAATGAAAGGGTGAGCCTAACCATGGCCTCAAGCTCTAAAGAACCCGCAGCTGGTCGCAGCAAGACTGTGAAACTGACCGGACCGGAACAGGTAGCCCTATTTCTGAAGGAGCTGGAGCATCCGCTTAAAGATGAGATTGAAGAAGTACGGAAGATAATCCTGAGTGCAGCTGATGACATCACGGAGCAGATAAAGTGGAATGCGCCGAGTTTTTGCTACAACCGACAAGACCGTGTAACCATGAACTTGCAGGGGAAAGGTTGCTTCCGGCTGATCTTCCATACCGGTGTGAAAGTGAAGGAAGCAGCTGCCACGGAACCCTTGTTCACGGATACTTCCGGACTGCTGGAGTGGATCACGGGGGATAGGGCCGTTGTGAAGATTACGGATAATACGGATAATACGGATTTGGAGCTCAAGCGGGCGAAATTGGCCGCTCTGGTCGCCAGACGGATGAAAGAGACTGTTCAAAGCTGACTACCCTTCTTGTACGGACATACGAAGGGGAATGTGAACATCAACAATCTATTTTTTCATCTTCTTTATTCCGGCAGGTTTCCAGCATAAGGGATGTCAGCTCACAAGATTTCGCCAGCAGATCTCCAGCTTCAAGCGGGCTGGAGCAGCCGGAAAGAGGGTGTTCAATGATTCGTAGCCACTCCTGCATATGGGTTTCGTCTGCCATCAGCGGAATGTCGAAATCAAACGGCCGGGAAGCTGCGGAGTTGTCATCCAAATAGCGCATGGCCCTTTCTTCAGGCAGGAGCAGAATGAATTTCAAAGTAATCGTGTATTCAAGCATCAGGCGCAGTATACAATAAGCCTCATGGCAGAAGCCTGAATTCAACAGCAGGCGTTCTGCCAGCAATGACGTATGGAATTTGGTCATCAGCTCAAACGAAACAAGAGACCCCATTGTCTGCGGAAAAGGGTGTTCAATCAGCTGAGCACCCATGAATCCGGCCAGAGCCTCATGCGTATCCCATAAGTCCCGGTGGTGATTCTTTGGATCAGCCCCGGCATCCTCGTTGTACATCTTCTACTCACCTCTTTTACAATACTTAGCCCTGATTCCGCCCTATTACAGAACCACTGTAATCTATGAAACGCCTTCCATGTCAAATGCTTTATTTGTGGTCTGAATGTAACGCATTCCGGCGGTTTGAGGTAAGATTAAGAGGAGTACAGGCTATATGCAGCAAGCATGGGAAGGTGGAATTTATGGCGAATATCAAAGATATTGCGAAGCTGGCCGGAGTCTCGGTCACAACCGTATCCCGGGTTCTTAACGGTCATCCTTATGTAAGCCAGGCAAAGAGGGAAGCCGTTCTGCAGGCTATGGAGACGGCCGATTATGAACGTAATATAAATGCAGTACATCTAAGCAGGGGAAGGACGAATCTGATTGGGGTGGTCGTTCCCTATATCACGCGGCCGTATTTCGGGATGGTCGTTGAAGGAATAGCGGATGAGGCTATCAAGGATAATTATAAGCTGGTGCTGATTCAGTCCAACTATGAAGTGGAGCGGGAGCTGGATGCACTGATGATGCTGAAGCTGAAGCAGATTGATGCGCTGATTATCTGTTCGCGGACCTGCAGCTGGGAGATTGTTGACGAGTATACGCAGTACGGGCCTATTATTGTGCTGGAGGATGGCAGGGGACATCATGTGTCATCCATATTTATGGATCACTATCAGAGCTTTACCCGTGCGCTTACCTATCTGAGGAGCAAAGGCCATTACAAGATCGGCTATTGCCTGGCTAGACAGTCCAGTCCTAACAGCAATTTAAGGGAGGCAGCCTACCGGGACTTCTATATGAACCGGCATGAAGCCTATAACCATGACTATATGTTCTACGATTGTGTGCAGCTGGAAGACGGGGAATGGATTATGCAGCGGATTCTGAAGATGGACGACCCTCCAACTGCACTGCTGGTTACCAGTGATCAGGTGGCGGCGGGAATTCTGTCCTTTTGCCGGGAGAATGGGATAGAGGTGCCGGGTCAGCTTGCCATTGTAGGGTTCGACAATCAGCCGATCGCCAGAATGATGCACATCACAACCTTCGAGATACCGCTGGTGGAGATCGGCCGGAGGGCTTTTCTGCAAGCGGTGGACGGGGGCCGGGCCCATGAAGAGATTCATTTGAACATGATTGAGCGGCAGACAGTATAAGTGAGGGACATAGCGGGTTATTTGAAATGTTCTGAAAAAGTGCGGATTCTCTCCACGAAAATTCCTTTGAGCTGATCCGCATCCTTTGCGGGAGCGGCATAGGCTTTATATCCGCCAAAAGACTCAATACAGAGAGAGGCCTGCCTTAGATCCTCAGGAATATTATCCGTGATAATCTCTTCGGTTTTCTTGGGCTTCTCATTGCAGATATAGTAGCCCATCTGCTTGTCCAGCAGGGCGGGTTTGTTTTTTTTGATGAAATCGCGGACTGGCTTGTAGAGCTTGCCGTCGCGTACACCAGCCCCCAGAATGATGTGGTCATAGTTCTCAATGTCCGGCTTCTCTGACTCCAGATTGCATAACGTGCTACCGGGAATATATTCTGCCAGAAGGAACGCACATTGCTCTGAAGCTCCAGATTTGGTAGCGTATAAGATTAGTAATGCCATTCATGAGCCCTCCCGGTCCGAAAAATATCTTCGAATTCAATTATCTTGATCATCAAGATATATTTAGTATTCTAAAACTTGCCCAAGCCTTTGTCAATTCATCAATGTGAAGTATAATTATCCAATAATTACAATTTCCAGCGGGGAGTAATGGGGATGAAGAGGCTTAAGATGATGACAGGTGTACTGGCGGTTATATGTACTGCGGGTTTGCTGGCAGGCTGCAAGAATGAGGGGAATATCGTTAATAATGCTGCTGGTGTGACTGCTGATATTACTGCGGTTACTGCAGCGGGGAATACAACGGGTAAAGCAATAGATGATTCTACAAATAATACCGCGGGAGAAGCTGCCGGTCATACAGTTGCCCTGACGCTGGACATGAGAGGTTTCTATACAGGGTTCACCGGACTGCCCGGGGATTATACAATGGAAGAGGCAGCTGCGGCTGGATATGTAGTACTGCATAACAGTGAGCTGGCTGAAGGCCAGGAAGTATGGGATAAATTTATGAATTCGGCAGTTCAAGGCAGTAATAACGGGATTCGCATTGCCAATTTTTTTGATGATGAAACGGAGAGCCCTTTTTATTGTGATCTGTTCGTTCAGGATAAGAAGTATTATTTGTTTGATAATACCGCAGAGTCTCAGAAGCAAGAGCCCTTCGCTCATTTGTTGAGCCTTACCGGTCAGGTGGGAAACCCGCTGAAGGACAGCAGGTTTATTGTGCTGACGGATGACAGCAATCTGACGTTTGAGGATATTTGGAAGTCAATGATTTCGAGCGATACCGCAGTAATTAACAGTATTGCTCCACACCGGGTTGTCAGAATGATCTTTGAATAACGAAATATCTGCAGAAGGAGAGTCCATTTTGTTCAAAATCATGCTTATTGAAGACGACATCACCCTGTTCGGGGAGATCAAGGAAAGACTGTCCCAGTGGTCGTATGAGGTATACGGGATCACGAATTTCGGCAAGGTCCTGCAGGAATTTACGGAGGTGAAGCCGGATCTGGTGGTGATTGATATTCAGCTGCCGCAATTCGACGGATTCCACTGGTGCCGGATTCTGCGGGCTCACTCCAACGTGCCGATTATCTTCCTCTCCTCCCGCGATCACCCGAGTGATATGGTGATGTCCATGCAGCTGGGAGCGGATGACTTCATCCAGAAGCCGTTTCACTTCGAAGTGCTGATTGCCAAAATTCAGGCCACGCTCCGCCGGGTCTACAATTATAGCACCGAACGCACAGAGCTGAAGACCTGGCGCGGGGCAGCAATTGAATTCGTGAAGAATACGGTGACTAACAATCAGGGAGCAGCTCTGCTGACGAAGAATGAGATGCTGATCCTCAAAATATTAGTGGAGCGCAAGGACAGCATCGTTGACCGTGAAGAGATGATTAAGAGCTTATGGGACAATGAGCATTTCGTGAGTGACAATACCCTGACCGTAAATGTAAACCGGCTGCGCAAAAAGCTTGAACCGCTGGGACTGGATTCTTTCATTGAGACCAAGGTCGGGCAGGGGTATATGGCGACCGAAGAGGCGGCAGAATGATAAGGAAATACATAACCGAGAAGCGGAGCTGGCTGCTGCTGCTTGCCGTCCTGCAGCTCATTATTATATTCGTGGCTTATGTTGATGCTGCTATCCCGTTGCTGCCGGTATTGTACATTGTGCTGCTGAATGTGCTGCTATGTCTCGCGTTCGTATTCCTGAGATATGCCAAAGAAACCAGATTCTACAGGAGCCTGGAAGCCTGGGATCAGATCTATGACCTTCATGCTGTAATTGAGCCCGGCAGTCCGCTGGAGCGGATCGTCCATGAGGCGGTTATCGCCCAGACTGACAGGTACAAGCGGGAATCCTCCGTCAATTACCAGCTGCTGGAGTCTGAGAAGGATGACCTGCTGTCCTGGATTCATGAGGTTAAGACGCCGCTCACTGCGATGCAGCTAATGATAGAGCGGCTGCCGGATGAAACCCTGCAAAGACAGCTCATGTACGAATGGCTGCGGATTCATCATCTGCTTGACCAGCAGCTTCATCAGAAACGGATTCCTTTTATGCGCAATGATCTGTTCATAGAGAATATCAGTCTGGAGCCGGTTCTTAATAAGGAAATCCGGGCGCTGAAGTCATGGTGTATCTCCAAGGGAATCGGTTTTGATGTGGAGCTTGAGGTGGAAGAGGTGCTGACTGACGGCAAATGGCTGGCCTTCATGCTCAGACAGCTGCTCACGAATGCGGTGAAGTACAGCGAAGCCTCGGATATCCTCATCAGGAGTGGTGAAAAGGACGGCCATGCCGTGCTTACTATAGAAGACAGCGGGCAGGGGATTGACCCTAGGGATCTGCCGCGGATCTATGACAAAGGCTTCACGTCATCGCGCGGGCGCCAGGATGGTGCAGCCACCGGAATGGGACTCTATCTGACCCGGCAGGTGGCAGAGCCGTTGCTGATCAGCATTCATGCGGCATCTGTACCCGGAGAAGGGAGTATATTTACGCTTACTTTTCCCCGGGAGAACGACTTTCAGAGAATTACAGGCGTGTGACGATAATGTCACATGCTTCTTCACTTTGTTCGGCGAAGCGCAGGATAATATATATCAGCCCGCTTATGATAGATCTATAGAAAAGGAGTGGGTGAATAATGGTTATTATGCAGGCTAACAAAATCTATAAAACCTATGGCAATAAATTTAACAAGCAGGAGGTCTTGAAGGGGATCGATCTTCAGGTGAATAAAGGGGAGTTCGTAGGAATCATGGGTCCTTCCGGTTCCGGCAAAACGACTCTGCTGAATGTCCTGTCCTCCATCGACCGGGTGAGCCAGGGGACCATTGAAATAGAGGGCAAGGAATTCACAGGGATGAAGGAGAAGCAGCTGGCGGAGTTCCGCAAGCAACATCTCGGATTTATTTTTCAGGATTATAATCTGCTGGATACGCTGACTGTTAAAGAAAATGTGCTGCTGCCGCTCTCAATCACCGGGATCCCGAAGAAGGAGGCTCACCAGAAGTTCGAGCAGGTGGCGGGCGAACTGGGAATATATGAGCTGAAGGACAAATATCCGGCCGAAATCTCGGGCGGGCAGAAGCAGCGTACCTCGGCGGCGCGGGCGTTTGTGCATGATCCGAGTATTATTTTTGCCGATGAGCCTACAGGGGCTCTGGATTCCAAGTCGGCTTCCGATCTGCTGAACAAGCTCGCCGATATGAACCTGAAACGCCAGGCTACTATTGTCATGGTCACCCATGATGCCGTTGCCGCGAGCTATTGCAGCCGGGTAGTATTCATCCGCGACGGGCAAATCTACACGCAGCTGAACAAAGGCGATGAATCGCGGCAGTCCTTCTTCAACGATATTATCAATACCCAGGGCGTGCTTGGCGGTGCTGCGCAATGAGTCTGAACTATATTATCTTCCGTAATTTGAAGAAGAATATCAAAAACTATTATCTGTATGTCTTCGCACTTGTGTTCAGTGTTGCCCTGTATTTCTCGTTCGTGACGCTGCAATTCGATCCGGCTATGGATGCCGTCAGCGGTTCAATCAAAGGCGGTGCAGCCATTGGCGCTTCCTCCATACTGCTGATTGCCATTGTCGCGATCTTCCTGCTGTATGCCAATACGATCTTCATCAAGCGGCGCAGCAAGGAGATCGGGCTGTTCCAGCTGATCGGGCTGACGAAGGGGAAGATCTTCCGGCTGCTGAGTGCGGAGAACCTGATTCTGTATTTCGGGTCTATGATTCTAGGCATGGGTGCGGGCTTTGTGATGTCACGGCTGATTCTGATGATCCTGTACAAAATTCTTGCCGTAGAAGCCCAGGCGAAGCTCCGCTTCTCTCCGGAGGCGCTTGTGCGGACGATTCTGGTCTTTGCTGCCGTGTACGTGCTGATTATGATCATGAACTACACCTTCATTAAAGCGCAAAGCATCCTGTCCCTCTTCAAGGCGACATCCACCACCCAGCAGCGTATCCGTAAAATGCCGGTGTGGGAGATTATTCTCGGACTGCTCGGCATCGGATTCATTACTGGCGGTTATTATGTATCCACACAGCTGTTCAGCGGCAAATTTGTCACTATGACTGGTCTGATGGCCGCTATGATTGTCATCCTCGCTCTGGTGATTGCCGGCACTTATCTGTTCTATAAGGGCTCAGTCAGCTTCATATTTAATACGATCCGCAATAGCAAAAAAGGCTACTTATCCATCAACGAGGTCTTGTCGCTCTCGTCCATTATGTTCCGGATGAAGTCGAATTCGCTGCTGCTGACAATCATCACAACGGTCTCTGCGCTTGCCATCGGTTTGCTGTCCCTCAGCTATATTTCGTACTATTCGGCGGAGGCCACAGCCAAGCAGAGCTCCCCGGATGATTTTGGCTTCGCCAGAGCGGCCGTGAAGGAGCGGTTTGTCCAGGCCCTGGATGAGCAGCACATTAAGTACACAGAGGTTGAAATGCATCCGCTTCAGATCGAAGTGGACGCACAGCATATCATGAGCAAAAATAATTTCGACAATCCCGATGACCGCATCCTCAGCACCTCTGTTGTCAGCGACAGCAGTGTGGAAGGTATCGACGTATTACCCGGGGAAGTCCGGATTATGGGTTATGACAGCACGCTGGACAAATTCATGGGCCTTGATCCCGGAGAAGTCGGGCTAATAACTGCTAACGGCAGCATTAAGCAGCAGTTAATCAGCTTATCTGCGGATGCGATCCTTCCCTTTTATTATAGCGGCGGCGCCGGTGTGTTTGTAGTCGATGAGTCCGTGTATCAGGAATTGGCTAAGTCGCTGGACCCGAAGCTGCAGATGAAGAAAGAAGCGGACAACTATTACGGCATTGAACTGCTTGACCGCTCGCAGAAAGAGAAAGCATATCAAATCTATGTGGACCAGCAGCCGGAAGCACCAAGCTTCGCCCAATATGAATATGAATTGAACCAGCGTACGAATATGGGCCTCATTATGTTCATCGTCGGTTTCCTGGGTTTGACCTTCCTCATCACCTCCGGCTGCATTCTCTACTTCAAGCAGATGGATGAAGGCGAGGAGGAGAAGGACGGATACACGATTCTGCGCAAGCTGGGCTTCACTCAGGGAGACCTGCTGCGCGGTATCCAGTTCAAGCAGCTGTTCAATTTCGGCATTCCGCTTGTCATCGGCCTGTGCCACAGCTACTTCGCGGTGAAGTCCGGCTGGTTCTTCTTCGGCACCGAAATGCTTACTCCGATGTTCGTGGTAATGGCGGTTTACACTGTGCTGTATTCGATCTTCGGCCTGCTGTCCGTACTGTATTACAAGCGTGTGATCCGGGAATCACTATAAGTCATCACCCGAAGCCAAGGCCCCACTTTGTGGGGCTATTTTGCGAAACTTTTTGTAGTGGAAGGAACTGGACAGGTGTTTGCCGAAACGGTAAAGTGTATGGTCTATACTGTTTATATTGCAGGAGGCATCTATGAGTTATAGTGAAGCATTAACAGCAGTATGTGAGCGTTACGCCAAATCAGGCGCAGACTGTAAATGGATCATCGTAGGCTCAGTCGCTTCGGTACTGCAAGGAGCGGAGATGACCCCGGGGGATCTCGATTTGTATGCACAGAACGCAGGGGATGCGGCGGTTATCGCTTCTGTCCTTGAACCCTTTAGCTTAAAGGTTAAACCTCTCTTGTCCTGGGAACAACCGGGCTGGTTATCGTCAATCGAGGAACCGTTGTTCACGCAGTCGTTTGCTTCAGGGTTCACCTGGACCAAAGGAAAATGGATCATTGAGGATTTTGATGTGGAAGTGGTACATATTTCTGATTCAGCGGGCATTCCTGATTCCGAAGACGGTGAGGGAATCTGGGAAGGCGGGCAGGCGATCTGGAGCTATGCTAAGCTGCTGCCTTTTGCCGGATATACCGTTCCTGTAGTCCCGCTGGAGATTCAGCTGGAGTCGAATATCCGGAGAAACAGGATGGACCGGGCAGAAGCCATACTCCGTGTGTTTAAGGATCAGGGCTACAATGAAACCTTACTGCAGAAGGCATTATCGGATAAGAGCAGAAAGATAATTGAAGATTCGGAGAATGGATGGAACATTACATTATAGACAGAAGAGGTGCGGAATTAGTGTCCATTACAGTTGGTGAAATTATGGCGATTAACCGCTATCCGGTGAAATCCTTTGCGGGAGAAGAGCTGGAAGCTTGTCAGATAGAATCATACGGGGTGCAGGGGGACCGGTACTGCTCTTTCTATGACATGACGAAGAAGGATTGGTGGCAGTATGTTACGGCCAGAAAGATCCCCAATATGCTTAGTTATCAAGCAGAATATATCGAGGGGGATATCCGGGTAACGGCGGCAGACGGCAGAGTCTTCGGCTGGGATGCGGAGCTGCTTAATGAAATCCAGAGCCTGACCTCCACGCAAATTACGATGTCCGAGTTCAAAGCGCCTCACCCGGAAGCGAAACACCCGCAGCTGTTATCTGTGGACGGGGCCAGTATCCTGCTTGTGACCGATAAGAGCCTGAAGAAGCTGGAGGCTTTATGGGGCAAGCCTGTTGATCAGCGCCGCTTCCGGGGGAACTTTGTCGTGGAAGTGAGTGAGGATTCCCTTGGGGAAGAGGAATGGCTCGGCCGGCGTTTATCGATAGGCGGTGCAGAGCTGCAGGTAGACAGCTATTGTGACCGCTGCGTTATGATTACGATGAACCCGGATACCCTGGAGCGGGACAGCTCGCTGCTCAAACAAGTGAATAAGGAGTTCAATCTGAACTTTGGCGTATATGCTTCTGTGATCCGGACCGGGGAGGTCCGGCTGGGGGATCAGGTGGTTCTGCTGCCGGAAGGGTCCGCAGCCGAGTGAGTTTCTTAAGTTGGCGCTGACTAGGCATGAATGTTGTAGATAATACAACACTGACTGTTGAATACCCGGGCATTCGGGAGGATTGTTGTACGATATACAGGAATTTTCCCGCTAAGCCGCTTGAAGGCGGGGGAATGCTGCCTTTTATACAACAATTTTCAATTTGGGCTGATTTAATGAGGAGAATGTTGTATTTTGTGCAGGAATAGGAATAGATCTTAAATAGACAGTAAAGCGGTGATCGATATTCTGGAATTATCCATGGAACATCCTGAGGAACTGGTGAAAGTGACGCATGCGCTGTCTACGGAGCTTAGACTAAGAATGCTGGAGCTGCTCAACAGCCGGAGAATGAATGTAGTGGAGCTGGCGGAGGCGCTGGAGATACCGGTATCCACCTCCGCCTCGAATGTGAAGGTACTGGAGCAGGCGGGGCTGATTGAGACCGAGCTGCTGCCGGCTTCGCGCGGCTCCATGAAGGTCTGCAGCCGCATCTATGATGATATCAAGATCATCATTAATGTGCCGGAACGCCGCGCGAAGGCGGAGCAAGGGGACTATTGCTACGAGATTGCAATGCCGATCGGCAATTTCACGGCCTGTGAAGTGGCGCCCACCTGCGGCATGGTCAGTGAGGCTGGGCCGATTATTGTGGAGGACTCACCGGCGGGCTTTTTCCATCCGGACCGTGTTCATGCCCAGCTGCTCTGGCTGCGAAAGGGGTATCTTGAATACCGCTATCCGCTGGAAATCCCGCAGGGGGCAGCGGTCCGCCTGATCCAGTTCTCGATGGAGATCTGCTCCGAGGCGCCGAATTATGAGAACGACTGGCCTTCGGATATTACGTTGTGGATCAACAATGTGGAGGTTGGCACCTGGACCTCGCCCGGCGACTTCGGCGGCAGACGCGGGAAGCTGAATCCTTCCTGGTGGATCGATACGGGTACCCAGTTCGGCTCGCTCAAGACCTGGAGCGTAGACAATACCCGCAGCACGATCGACCACAAAGAGATATCCGCCGTCAATCTGAGCCAGCTGAAGCTTACAGAGCAGAACCATGTGGATCTGCGGCTGGGTGTGAAGGAGAATGCGGTCTTCAAGGGCGGAATGAATCTGTTCGGGCGGAAGTTCGGCGATTATGAGCAGGATCTGGTGATGAAGATCTTCTATACAGTATAAGAAACCTGAGTCACGGAATTTCAACGACAAGCGATAGACGGAGTAGCATTTGCGATGAACCTACGATATTTATGCAGAGAACCTGACGCCTTAGGCGCAGGTTCTTCATGCTGTACAATCGGTGATTGACATTTCAGCAGATTCTGCAATAATTAATACATATTTATTGTAATAAAACAAAAATATTGTTCTTAAGGAGCGTGTGCAATACTATGGCAACCGAGCATTATATTAAGGATTATCCGCGTCCGCAGTTCGTCCGTAAGGAATGGCAGAGCTTAAACGGGGAATGGAGTTTCCGGTTTGACGATGGCAACGTTGGTGAACGGGAGCGGTGGAATGAGCAGTTGCACGGGGATCTGAAGATACAGGTTCCCTTTACTTATGAGACGGAGGCCAGCGGGATCGGTGAGACGACCTTCCATCCTTATGTATGGTATGAGCGGGAATTGCAGCTACCTGCGGACTTGAACGGTAAGCGGGTGATGCTGAATTTCCAGGCGGTGGATTATACCGCGAAGGTATGGGTAAACGGGTACTATGCCGGAGGTCATCAAGGCGGTTATGCGGCCTTTTCGCTGGATATTACGGATTATGTAAACACGGATACGGCAGCGTCCAACCGTCTGGTGGTTAAGGTGGAAGACAGCCAGAGCTGTACTCAGCCGCGGGGCAAGCAGCGCTGGGTGGATGAGAATTTCGAATGCTTCTATGTGCAGACAACGGGAATCTGGCAAAGTGTGTGGGTAGAGTATGTGTCGCCCTCCTATCTCAAAGCTGTCAAAATCACTCCGGATCTCGATAACCGCTCTGTCCGTTTCGAATATCAGACACAGGCAGCGGACGACAATCTAAGCCTGGAGACTAAGATCAGCACGGGGCAGAAGACGTTCAAGCAGGTCTCGCTCCATGTAGACCGGGCCTGGCTGCAGCTGGATGTGGAGCTGACTCACGAAGCGAATGGACCGTGGAAGCTGCAGTCCTGGTCACCTGCTGCGCCGACCCTATACGAAGTAGAGTTTGTTCTCTATAAAGATAATCAGGTCATTGACCGGGTATATTCCTATTTCGGACTGCGCAAAATTTCGGTCGAACAAGGCAAAGTGCTGCTTAACAATACACCGGTGTATCAGCGCCTCATTCTGGATCAGGGCTACTGGCCGGAGAGCCATCTGACCCCGCCGTCCGAAGAAGCACTGATTGCCGATATCGACGCGATTCTGGCGATGGGCTACAACGGTGTGCGTAAGCATATGAAGATCGAGGATGCCAGGTTCCTGTACTGGTGCGATGTAAAGGGCCTGCTGGTCTGGTCGGAGATGGCGGCGACCTTTGAGTTCAATGATGAGGCTGTGGAGATCTTCACGAACGAATGGACGGAGATTGTCCGGCAGCAGTATAATCATCCTTCGATTATCACCTGGGTGCCTTTTAACGAATCCTGGGGGATTCCGCAGGTCTACACGAGCAAGCTGCAGCAGAAATTCACCGAGGGGATTTATCACCTGACCAAATCCATCGACCCGAACCGTCCGGTCATTGTGAATGACGGCTGGGAGCACACCATCAGCGATATCATCACCCTGCATGATTATGAAGAGAGCGGAGATGCCTTGCTTGAACGTTATGCAGACTCCGGCAGCGTACTTGGCAGGGCAGCCTCATTCAACAACTGGAAATATGCCATGGCTCAGGGCTATGAATACCGCGGCCAGCCGGTGATCGTCAGTGAGTTCGGCGGCATTGCCTTTGATTCCGGTGACGACTGGGGGTATGGAGAGCAGGTAAGCAGCACCGATGCCTTCATTGAACGGTTCCGCAAGATTACGCAGGCTATCAAGGACACTCCTTATATTTGCGGCTACTGCTATACGCAGATTACGGATGTCCAGCAGGAAGTGAACGGGCTGCTCACTGCGGACCGGACGCCGAAGATTCCGCTGGAAGTGATCCGGAAGGCCAATTTGCAGTTGACGGAATAATCGTAACATTGGTACCCAAAAAGCGGTGAATTATCGGTTCAATGACAAGAAGAAGCCCTTTAGAATCTTCAGTGAAAGCACTTACATGTAGGTGCGGTCAACAGGTTTCATAATTGAAGATGAAGAGGAGGGGCTTATTTGTTAAAAAAACTATTCACCTCGCTGTCGGCTTCCCTGTGTCTGCTTCTGATCCTGACCGCCATTCCGGCATTTGCCGCGAATGGCCCGGTGGTGTGGGGTACCTCATCCACGATTACCGATATTAACACCTTCACAGATGCGGGGACTGATGCCCGCGGGCTCAGACCCGGAACGTTCGGGGCGGAATATGCCCGGATGATCAAGCTGGCGAACGGGGACTGGCTGGCCGTCACTGCTATTTACGACAACAACGGCTATACCAAGGTCTCCTGGGGCGGCACCCGGCTGCAGGTCTTCCGCAGCACCGACAACTGCCGCACCTGGTCGCTGGTGTCCACCCTGTGGGAAGACGGGCGTGACCTGGACAACGGGCAGTTCGTGCAGCTGGCCAATGGCGATATTCTGCTGGCCATGCGCTCGGTCCGCTGGCAGGAGTCGTACAAGCTGAGAGTGTATAAGAGTGTGAATGGCGGCGCGAATTGGAGCTTCCTGAGCACAATCGATGAGAACAACGGCACCGCCGGTTCCCTGGGGAACCCGGATAAAGGGGTATATGAGCCGCATATGCAGCTGCTGAATGACGGCTCGGTAGCTGTCATGTATGCGAGTGAGAAGCATGTGACCGAGAACCCTTCCTACAGCCAGATCATCTCCGAGAAAATTTCTACCAACGGCGGAGCCAGCTGGGGAAATGAGATTTATGTGGCCTGGGACCCGTCTAACGCCGGGGCTCGTCCAGGCATGCCGGTCTGGAGCAAGATGGCGAACGGACAGTATATTGTCGCCTTTGAGGTGTGCGGAACGCAGAACTGCCGGATTTTCACCAAAAAAAGTACGGATGGCAAGACATGGTCCAGCGGCATCGGCACCCAGGTATCGACCAATCAGCAGGGCGGGCCATATCTCCTCTCCTTAACCGACGGGCGTCTGCTGCTCAGCTCCAACACCAATGTGCTCTCGTTAAGTAATGATTACGGGACCACATGGGTGGATAATGATGTTCCGGCGTTCGGGAATTCGTGGTGGACAGCGATGTACCAGACCGGGGCGAATGAGATTGCTTTTGTGGATTCGGTCGAGCGGAGTGTTGGCGGGCATAATGTCCAGGTCCGGTTCGGCACGCTCAGCGGCTCGTATAGCAACGATTTTGCGGCGAATGACAACGGATGGGCCCGTTATGGGGGAACCTGGTCCGTGAGCGGCGGAACCTATAACCTCAGTTCGGTCAATGCGGACAAATCCGTGCTTACCCCGTACCCATCTAAAATGAACTATACGCTCGAAGGAGACATCAGGCTGAATAATGCCGGCCAGGGCAGTCTGGTCTTCAATCTGACGGGTCCGGGTACCGGTGCCGATTCTCAGAAGGGCTACGCCGCAGGCATTGACTCTGCCGGTGAGGTATGGCTGGGACGTTTCAACAATAACTGGACCCCGCTCCAGACCGTGGCCACACCCATTGCGGTAAATACCTGGTATCATATGAAGATTGTCGTGAACAGCGGTAACATCAAGGTATATGCTGGTGATATGGCTGTGCCTAAGATTAACCTGAATGACGCGGTGTTTACCTCGGGCACCATCGGAGTACGCGGCGGCTTCAATAACAGCGTAGCCTTCGATAATATAACAGTGAACTAATCTGCAATTCCTTTCTGGAGCCCTTCGGGGCTTCTTTTTTATTGGTACAAGTACCAATCTATATAGCAGTTGGATTTTCTCCACTTGCTTATGAACGGAGGCGCCCTTGCCGGGCAACAGTTGGAAAAACAGCACTTAATATGGCGGTATTAGTCCACAGTAGGGGGAATGCATGAAATTAAATGACGTTTATCCATCTAATCACCTCAAAACCTCCAAAACCTCCAAATTAAGATACATTTATCCAACTAATATTTGCTGAGCTAGAACCAGAGCCAGAGCCAGAGAGATGCGGCAGATGCGAGAATGACCGCCATTCGAGCAGTAGCTAATTTTAATGGGGAACTGGAAGCCCCGTTTCCGCACCTTTCGATTCTCCACCCTCCTTAAGATCGTCTACCCTCACGGCGGCTCCGTGCCATTAACACCTGTCATTTGTTCACCAAGGAGCGGCGGTTTGTCGGTTCAACCGTTGCCGCATCCCCTGTAGAGTAAGTGATAAGAAAGCCCTTACATGAATGCTTGAAAGGGCTCTCGCACACAAACTTTTTTGACGAGAGGGTTGTTCAAATGAGGATGAATAAGAAGTACACAGGTTTGGTATCGGCCGGGCTGGCGTTAGCCCTGATTCTGCCGGGGTGCTCATCCGGAAACCAAGAGAACGGAGAAGCCGTCAAGGCATCGGATGAACCGGCAAAGATAGAGAGTGCAGGCGGCAGTCCGGTAGAGATCTCGTTCTGGAACATGTTCGGCGGCGGGGAAGGGGAATTCGTAGACCAGATTATCAAGGACTTCAATGACTCGCAGAAAGAGGTAACTGTGAAGCAGCTCCGCCTCGAATCCAATGAATATTACGCGAAGCTCAGTACGGCGCTGTCTTCCTCCAAAGGACCGGATATTGCCATTGCCCATGTGGACCGGATCTCCCCGTTCGTGAAGGCGCAGCAGATTGTACCTGTAGATGAGCTGGCTTCCAAGGTCGGATTTGACCTTAAGGAAATCTCTGATTCCAACATGCAGAGCGTGTCCTACGAGGGTAAGCCTTACGCTGTCCCGCTGGATACCCACTTCCATATGTTCTACTACAACAAGGACATCCTACAGAAGGCCGGTCTGCTGAATGAAGACGGCACCCCTAAGCTTGGAGACCTGACACCGGCGGGCTTCGAGCAGACACTGGCGGATATTCAGGCCAAAGTGCCGGATGTGCAGGCGATGGCTGTGAACACCCCCTACTTCCAGGAGCCGTTCCTTAATCTCTATTATGAAGCCGGCGGGGATATCCTGAATTCCGATATGACCAAAGCCAGTATCAACAATCCGCAGGCGCTGGAAGTTCTAAAATTCTATCTGGACGTCTTCAACAACAAATATGCCGATCTCAATGATAAAACACCTTGGGATACCTTCCATAACGGCAAAGCTGCTTTCTGGTTCGGCGGTGTATGGGAAGCGGGGCTGCTCCTCGGAGATGAATCCCTGCATATCGGCGCGATGCCGCTTCCTCCGATCTTTGGCAGCCAGACGCACTGGGCCAGCTCCCATACGCTTGTAATTCCGTCCTACGTCACTCCTGAGAAGCAGGAGGCGGCAGCCAAGTTCATGAAGTATTTCTCTGAAATAGGCGGAGAAACCTGGGGACAGGCGGGTCATGTGCCTGCGAACAGCAAAGTAACCACCAGCGATGCCTACAAGAGTCTGCCTTACCGCAGCGAATTCATCGAGGCCCAGAAGACCGTGAAATTTGCTCCGCCGACAGATAAGTATACAACCATCATTACCACTATCTCCGAAGAGCTGCAGAACATCATCTTCGGCAGTGAGAGTCCGGAAGACGGGCTGGCGAAGCTGGAGAAACAGATTAACGAAGTGCTGGAGAACTAGCTCCCTCTGCAGGAAAGGTACGGCCCCCCGCCTCCGCTAAGGGCGGGTGGCCTGTCCTTCCAGCCCATGTGCAAACTTAATTGAAGGAGAGAATGACCGATGGAGCGGAGTGTAATAGAGAATAAAGCGGCAACGCCTCTTCGCAGGAGAGAGCCCATACACCTACTGAAGGAACTGAAAGCTATTTTTTATCTGGTCCCCTTTCTGGTACCGTTTACGGTGTTCTACCTGTGGCCGGTAATCAACGGAGCCTGGATGAGCCTGCATGTCTGGGGCATTCAGGGGATGCAGAAGTATGTTGCATTGGCCAACTATAAGAAAATTTTAGAGAATCCGGATTTCTATTCGTATTTGTGGAACTCCTTTTATTTCGTACTGCTGTGCGCGCCAACCGTACTGGTGCTTGGACTGGTACTGGCGCTGATCATCAATCAGAGAATTTGGGTACGGACCCTGATCCGCTCCGTGTTCTTCCTGCCCTATGTCCTGTCCGTCTCTGTGGTCAGCTTCATCTGGTTGAAGCTGTTCGATGCGAAGAACGGCCCGGTGAATGCTCTGTTGCATGCCCTCGGTATGAACACGGATATCAACTGGCTCACCGATCACAGGTTCGTGTGGTGGGCGATTACGATAGCGACAGACTGGTGGAGCGTCGGGTTTGTGATGGTGCTGTTTCTGGCCGGACTGCAGGAAATCCCTACAGATCATTATGAAGCGGCGAAGATCGACGGCGCGAATGCCTGGCAGCGCTTCTGGAGCATCACCCTGCCGGGGCTGTCCAGTGTGATGAAGATCCAGATCTTTTATCAGATTATCAATTGCCTCAAGCTGTTCGGACAGGTACAGATTATGACCGGCGGCGGGCCGGGAGATTCCACCAATACCATGATCCGCTATATCTATGTCACGGGGTTCAAGAAGGATATGTTCGGCCTGGCCGCAGCGCAATCAATGATCTTCTGCTTCATCATGCTGCTGATCGCCGTGGTTCAATTCAAAATCACAGACCGCAAAGACGGATAGGAGGGAGACGTTCATGAAGAAGCTTGCTTTAAATATTGCTGCTGTTCTGCTTGCGCTGCTGTTTGTTTTTCCGCTGATCTGGATGTTCCTCACCTCCCTGAAGCCTGACGGTGTGAACGTATATACGCTGGCTGATTGGGTGAATTGGTCAGATCTGAATACCGATAACTATGTCAAAGTCATCCGGGACTCGCAAATTCTGCATTGGACGTGGAACAGTCTGGTCATAGGTGTCCTCACCACCGTCATATCCATTCTGCTCAGCTCGCTGGCGGCATTCTCCTTCTCCAAGCTGCCTTTCCGGACGCGGGGGATATTCTATGTGCTGATCGTTTCAGGTCTGCTGATTCCGACAGAAGCTATACTGATTCCGCTCTATGAAACTGCGCTGCATCTGCAGCTGATTGATAACATCTGGGCGATTATCCTGCCCGGGCTGACCAACCCGATCGGCATTCTGCTGCTGAAGCAATTCATGGACGGGGTACCCAGGGATTATATTGAAGCCGCGCAGATTGACGGCAGCCGCAGCTTCCGGTTATGGTGGAGTATCTGTCTGCCGCTTACGCGCTCAGCCATGGTCTCTGTGGGAATCTTCTTCTTTATCCTCTCCTGGAATAACTTCCTGTGGCCTTATCTGGCGATTACCTCAGAAGAGAATATGATTCTTTCGGCAGGGCTGCCCACCTTTTTGTCGAATAATAACATGTCGCTCAATCTGATTATGACGGCAAGTGCCATTGCGGCGATACCGACGATTCTGGTGTTCATTCTTCTTCAGCGGCATATTGTCCAGGGTGTGGCGATGTCCGGTGTCAAAGGTTAATTCTTAAACGCGAAAGGATAGTGGGCATGCTTACATCTCCTGAGAGTTCTGCCAGGCCCATGCGGCTCCGCCTGATATCCTGGATCAAAATTATGAAGAGCAGCATGCGCTATAAGTGGATGCTGCTTCTTGTTCTCTTCTCCTTGACACCGCTGGTGGTCATGGGGATTATTTCATTTTCGATCTCCAAATCAACGATTAACCACAAAGTAACCGAATATTCCGAGCATCTGCTGTACCAGACCGCTGATAATCTGGATACGCGGCTGGGTGTGTACAAGGACATGATGATGCAGGTGCTGAACAATAACGAGATCGTGGGCATGCTGCGGACCCTTGATCGGACAGACACGGCCAGCTATGATGTGGATAGTCTGTCGCTAACGACGAAGCTGTCCACGATTGTGGCGATCAATCAGGATGTGCAGTCGATTTCTTTTGTATCGGATAGGCATTATATCAAAGGAATCTACCGCTGGAACAAGCGCACGCCAGCCGAGGTAGAGCCATTCCTGCAGACGCTTGAGGGCGGCAGCAACTTCCGCTGGTATCCGACCCGCTACGGGACCTATGTAGACAGTCTGAATTCGCAGAGCACCCACGTCTTCTCGGTAGCCAAGCAATTGTACAAAATATCCGATGACAGTCCGCTGGGGATTGTGGCAGTTCTGGATATCCGGGAGGATGTCATTAAGGAGCTGGTCTCGAAGGCGGTGAGCAACAACCGGGATCTGCAAAGCTTCGTGATGGACGGACGTGGCATGCTGGTCTCCTACCCGGACAGTGGTCTGATTGGCAGAAGTGTGACTGAGGTGCTGGGTGAGGCGGGTTACGAGAAGCTCATAGGCTCCGGCCCGGAGGAGACGAGATTTCCGCTCACGTACAAGGGCGACAGCCTGATTGTGAATGCCAAGAAGCTGCACACCAATGACTGGGTGGTGGTGAATGTCATTTCCAAGGCGGCGCTGTACCAGGATTCGAACCGTCTGCTGCAGATTTTCATCTTCGTCGGGCTGCTCTGCATTGTCTTCTCGGTCATTGCTGCACTGGTGCTGGCGAATTCCATTACGAATCCGATTCTGAAGATGATCCGTCTGATGCGGCAGGTGATGTCCGGCGAGCTCAGCGTCCGCTACAAAGCCAAAAGCCGGCATGACGAAATCGATATTCTCGGCGATAATTTCAACTACATGGTTGTGCAGATCGACGAGCTTTTGAAAGCGGTATATCTGGAGCAGGATCAGAAACGGATGGCGGAGCTCAAGGCGCTGCAGGCGCAGATCAACCCGCATTTTCTCTACAACACCCTGGATATTATTAAATGGACGGCCTTGATTCAGAAAGCCAACAACGCGGCAGAGATGGTCAGCTTATTGTCGCGGCTGCTGCGGATCAGTCTGGGCAAAGGGGAAGAGACCGTTACGGTGGAGGAGGAAATCGAGCATGTGCAGTGTTATCTGGGCATTCAGAAGTTCCGTTTCAACTTCAATATTGAGACCGTTGTTGAGATGGACGATGAAGTCCGTCACCTGCGGACGCCCAAGCTGATTCTGCAGCCGATTGTGGAGAACGCGGTTATCCATGCTTTTGGAGATATGGAGTCCGGCGGCTGCATCCGCATATCGTGCAGCAAAGCGCCGGGCAATCTGGTATGGTTCGAAGTGGCGGACAACGGGAAGGGGATAGACCCGGCGCTTGCGCGCAGTCTGCTGGCCGGGCAAGCGGCGGAGGAGGAGAAGCCGGGAGGCATTGGACTGGCCAATGTGGATGAACGGATTAAGCTGATTTGCGGGAAAATGTACGGCATCGAGATTCACAGTGAGCCGGGTACAGGAACGTCCATACGAATCAAGCTGCCACTCATGACAGAGGATATAAGGGGGAACCGCTGAGATGCACCGGGTCATTATCGTAGAAGATGAATTTATCGTAAGATATGGAATCCGGTCGATGATTAATTGGGAGTCCATCGGGATGGAGGTCATAGGCGAAGCGTCGAACGGCAGGGAGGCATTGGAGGTGATGGAATCCGGGCTGCCTGATATCCTGATTACCGATATCAAAATGCCCGTGATGGACGGCATCGAGCTCATTGCCGAGGTACGGAAGCTCTCACCGGATATCAGGATTATTATCCTCAGCAACCTCGAAGATTTCCAGTATGCCAAGGAGGCGATCAGACATAGTGTATCCGAGTATATGATCAAATCGGATATGATGCCGCGTGACTTTGAGCTGGTGCTGCTTAAATTGAAGGAAAGCCTGGAGGCGGTGCAGAAGAATATGCCCGTCTCTTCCCAGGCTGCTCCCCCGGAGCCGGTGCATAAGGAGAATTTCCTGCTGGAGCTCATGGAGCGGGGGGCGGCTCAGGGGCAGATAGACAGAAGTAGACTCGCACAGGCGGGACTTGCGGATTCACGGCCGCTATATTTGCTGCATATTAGCCTGGGCAGCAGTGCTGAGCCGGGGTATGGGCAAGGACAGAGCGCGATCCGCAGGCTGCTGGAGCAGATGTGGGATGAGCGAACCCTCGGCTATGAGATGTTCCCGGATAGACAGGGGGAGCTTAATATTGTAGTGACCACAGACGTAAACGCAGAGCCCGCAGGATTAGCCTGGTTAGACTTCGTGCACAGCTGTAGTGAAGAGCTTATCGGCAGCTTATCGGCCCAATACGGCTGGACTGCAACGATTGGTCTAAGCGGAGTGAACGGGCAGTGGGCAGAGCTGAAGAATGCTTATGTCCAGGCCGTGGAAGCTGCCAGGCAGAAGCTGTTTATGGGGAGCGGTCGTGTTCTGGTTCACGGCAGCGAAGAATTGAAGGCGCAAGTACCTCCGCTTGAGGCACTTCAGATCAGCAGCCGCCAGATCCAGTCTATGGTGTACGCCTTCCAGTCCAGAGAGCTGGAGGAGTATCTGAATCAGCTGTTCGGGCAGCTGGCTGTACGCCGGGATGCGGATCTCGTGCAGATTATCTCACTTGAGCTGCTGATGATCCTAACAACCTTGTGGCCCGATGTATCCAGGGATGCTGAACAGGTTCTGGAGCTCAAGAAGCAGTACTTCGACGAGCTGTCGATGCTGGAAACGCTTGAACAGAGCCGGCTATGGTTCATGCAGGCCTTCGAAGCGCTGGTAGAGCATATGATAGAGATGTATAACAGCGACCGGAACAGCATTATCAAGGCAACCCAGTATATTCAGCAGTACTATGATCAGGAAATCACACTGCAGTCGATTAGCCGGCTTGTACATTTAAGCAAGAATTATTTCGCCAACCTGTTCAGGAAGGAAGTAGGCGAGAGCTTCCTGGAGTATCTGACCCGGATCAGAATTGAGAAGGCCAAGACCCTGCTAACCGGAGAACTGAAGGCTGGAGATGTCGGTACCCTGGTCGGGATTCAGGACCCGAAATATTTCTCCAAGGTGTTCAAGAAAATCACTGGCGTGTCTCCTTCGGAATATCGCGGGCTGGTTCGTAAGAGCGGCCAATGAGGGCTGTGAGGGTGGGATTTTGTGCAAACGCTTACAAAATATGACTGAAGTGAACCTGTTCCGGAAAGGGGGAGTGAGATGAAAACCATGGGCCGTATGCTGCCCGTTCTGCTGCTGTATCTGTTCCTGCTGCCGGGCTGTGCAGAGCTCTCTTCCGGGAATCAGAGTCCCCAGGAGAGTACAGTGCCTGTCGAGGTATCCTTCTGGAATCCGTTCGGAGGCGGCGAAGGCGAATTCGTAGAGAGAATTATCAAAGATTATAATGCTTCCCAGAGTGAAGTGTTTGTGAAGCAGCTCAGACTTGAATCTAACGAATATTACGCCAGGCTGAGCACTGCTCTGTCCTTCGGCAAAGGGCCTGATGTAGCCGTTGTCCATGCGGACCGGTTGTCGCCGTTCATTAAAGCGGGGCAAATTGTTCCGCTGAATGCTCTGGCTGAGCAGGACGGATTCCAGTGGAGTCAAATCGGTGAACAGAACCTGCAGAGCATCAGCTACAGCGGACAATATTATGCAGTCCCGCTCGATACCCATTTTCACATGCTCTATTACAACAAGGAAATATTGGCCAAGGCCGGATTGCTTACTCCAGATGGAACACCGAAGCTCGAAGAGAATTCTCCCGCAGGGTTCATCCGTATGCTGCGGCAGATCGCTGAGCAGGTTCCGGGGGTACAGCCGATGGCGGTCAACACCCCTTATTTTCAGGAATCGTTCCTGGATCTGTATTATGAGGCAGGCGGAGAGCTGTTCAGTCCCGATATGAAGCATGCAGCGGTCGATAATGAGAAGTCGGTGAAGGTCCTGACCTTCTACCAGCAGCTGTTCGAAGAGGGATTAAGTGATCTGAATGATAATACACCTTGGGACTCCTTCTATAACGGCCAGGCTGGACTGTGGTTCGGCGGAGTATGGGAAGCGGGGCATCATCTGGGCAATGAGGATACCGAAATCGGTATTATGCCTCTCCCGCCGATCTTCGGCAGCGCCGCCCACTGGGGAAGCTCACATACGCTGGTTATTCCGGCTTACGTAAGCTTGGAGGAGCAGGAGGGAGCGATGGACTTCATGAAGTATTTCTCAGAGGTGGGCGGACATATCTGGGGGGAGGCGGGTCATGTCCCGGCCAATCTTGATATCGCAGAGAGCCGGGCTTACCGGGAGCTGCCTTACCGCGAGCTGTTTATCCAGTCGAGGGATCAGGTGAAGTTCGCCCCGCAAACCGATAAATATGCGGCACTATTCACTGCAATGTCGGAGGAGCTGCAGAATATTATCCGTAACCGGATTCAGCCGGAAGCAGGATTGAAAGTGCTGGAGAAGAGCCTGAATCAAATTTTGGCGAATTAATTAACAATATGCAGGGGCTCCCCCGGTGATCAGGTAATCAATTCAAGCACCGGACAGAAGCCGGGATTCGTGGAACATAACATTGCTGTGAATTCTGGCCGTTGCTTCGACAGTACTGCGAAGTAGCTTCTAAGCACATGATTGAGCTCAACCGTCCCGTTCTGGAAGGATAATGAGTACAGCGTCTGCACATGGGTGTAATAATATTTTTTCTCATGCCGGGGCAGCTTGTAGATGGTAGGCGGAACGTAGGTGGCGACATCAAAGAGATTGGCATAACGGAAGCTGCTGCGGACATAGCTGCTGAATGCTTTGGCAAATGCAGGATCACCCGCACGCGGAGATCCGTACGTATACAGGCGGGGAGACCTGTAGGCTGAATTAGCGGCAAGATCTATAGCACATAAGGTTGCTAGTGCCCCGCCGAGGCTGTGGCCTGTAACGTATAGCGTTTTCTCCGGTGACAAGGTGCTGAGTATGGAGAGGATTTCCTCTCTTGCTGACGAATAAATGTCTGTGAAGCCTCTGTGCGTCAGGCAATCTTCCTTGATATATTTGAACTTTTTTTGCGCAGCATTCATGTTGGAGAGCCAATTGGTGGTTGAGCTGCTTCCGCGCCAGGCAATAATGATCTCCTGTGGTGATTCCAGAATGAAACCAAACGGCTCGGAGATACCGCCCATGGATTTCGCCCGGAAATTATGCACGACCGAGAAGTCCGCCGGAACCACGAACGAACCGTCCGCATGTTCAAATTGTACATAGGTCTGCCCGCAGACGGCAGCCAGAAAGATGGCCCAGTCCTGTTCATTCCGCATGTTACCCATCCCGCATCCCGCCCTTCTTTCTATCTGTGTATGATCAGCAGGCAGGATTGGTGCCTATGGAACCTTTATGAATTTGCGATTGCGTCGAAATCCACTTGTGCCAATTGTTTGGATACTTCCCACAGTCTGGCTGCCACAGCGGCATCCAGCCCCTGCGGAGCGATCTTGCCGGGCTTTGGCAAGCCTCTCGTTTCTGAGAGTCTGCCGGGTCCGTAATAAGTTCCGGACTTCGCGTCCGGCGATGTCGCGGCGAACAGAGTCGGAAGCGCGCCTTGCGCGGCCGGCTGGAACAAGATCGGCCCCAGGAACCTGCGTAGAATCCCCGCTGTGCTGTTCGGCCCGGCCCCATTAAGAAGCAGGTCCGTGCGTGAAACGCCCGGATGAACCGGAAGGCTCAATAGGCCCCAGCCCGATGCGTCACTGCGCCGCTGCAGCTCCAGTGCGAACATGATCATGGCAATTTTCGATTGCGCATAAGATTCCATGGCATGATAACGGCGTTCAAATTGCAGGTCGTCAAAATGTATTGAGCCGCTCCGGTGGGCAACACTGCCCAGGCTTATCACACGCGGTTTATTTTCTTTGCGCAGTAAAGGCATCAGATGTGCAGTCAACGCGAAATGTCCAAGGTAATTCGTACCGAATTGAAGCTCAAAGCCATCTTTCGTGAGTTTGCGGGTAGGCGGTGTCATTACCCCTGCATTATTGATTAGCAGATCAAGACTGTGCCGCTCCTTATTCATCCTTGCGCCGAACGCCTGTACCGACTCTAGGCTGGCAAGATCCAGCTCTTCAAAACGGATATTGGCTGAGGTAACACTGCTGCGGATTTTTTTCACCGACTCTGCTCCCTTTGCGGCATTGCGGCCCGCGAGTATGACTTCTGCTCCATGTTTCGCCAGCTCCAGCGCCGTTTCGTAGCCGATGCCTCCTGTACCGGTAACGATGGCTGAGCGGCCCCGCTGTGAAGGAATATTTGAAGCTGTCCATTTAGGGAATTTGTCCATCTTTTCTTTCTCTCCTTTGCCCTGTTTGACTGTATCTATGGCCCATACCGAAATACTTAACCTCCGGCGCCTGAATTGTAAGTTGACCAGCCGTTCGATATACTTAATGCTAATACTTAGAGGCTTATCGAAGTCAAGCAGTCTTTAAAATACCATTTCGAGGTGAAAGAGGATGTACAGTATCAATGAAGTAGCTGCGATTTGCGAGGTGACGGCGCATACACTCCGCTTTTACGATAAGGAGGGATTATTGCCCTTTGTGGGACGCAATGGAGCGGGAAACCGCATTTTCTCTGATGGTGATTTATCACTAGTCAAAGTGATTTGCTGCCTGAAAAACACCGGAATGCCGATTAAAGATATCAAAAAATATATCGAATTGATTATGGAAGGTGATTCGACCAAGGAAACACGGCGCAGCATTATGATCGAGCACCGTAAGGAAGTGGTGCGGCAGATGGATGAATTGAAGAAAAATCTGAACATTATTGATTTGAAGGTTGCCTTATACGAAACCAATAATATGGACCTGCTTCGTGAGCTTTAACCCCTTACTAGTTAGAGTCATCTCTAAGTGGTTATAACCAAAAAAATACATAAATAAGATGAACATAAGAAGATTCAGCCGCTAACAGTTCGATCATACATAACATGGAGGTTTGAATTTTGATCGAGGAACGTATTTCATTGGGGCAGTTAGCGATAAACGTGAGGCATTCATTAAACGTCAAGCCTGCTATTCTGTTTCTTCATTTCAGCGGCGGGAACCTCAACATGTGGGAGGGGGTTCTCCCGCAGTTTGCACAGGACTACAGCATCATTGCTCCCGATATCCGGGGACATGGTCAATCGGACAAACCGGAAACCGGCTATCATATCGATGAGATGGCAGAGGATATGTATCGGCTGCTGCAGCATTTGCAGGTAGACAAGTGCCATATCGTCGGCAGCTCGATGGGAGCAGAGGTTGGCCTGAGTCTGGCGGCGGCGCATCCGGAGAAAGTGTTATCCCTGGTCTGCGAAGGCGCACTTAATAATGAATTCGGCAAATACGGAATATTCCAAGGTACAGCAGAAGAAATTGTGCAGAGAAAAGAACAGCTGCGTGCAGAATTGGGTGAACGGGAAGAACGAATCTTTAGCAGTATAGAGGAGTATGTTGCCGAACAACGGGCGGAGCTGACAGCGGAGGGGCTGTGGAATGAATATTTCTCGGCCTTCTATGAGCATAGTCTGCAGCAGCTGCCGGACGGCAAGTACACCTACTGTTATCTGAACCGTGTAAGGACCGAATATATCGTGAAGTTCTGGGATCTGTCATTTGAGCAGTATTATCAGAAAATAGAGTGTCCGGTACTATTCCTCCCCAGCGAAGAAGAGTGGGCTGACGAGTCCATCCGCCGCAGTCTGGAGGCCTTCGCAGGGCTGCTGGACAGCTATGAAATTACGCGGATTCCTGACTCTCTCCATGCTTATGTCTGGATGCAGCTGCCGCTTCCGGCAGGCCAGGCTGTGAAGGACTTCCTGAACAAGCAGCTGTGATCACAGATAAAGAGCCCGGTCCTGGAGGATTCTCCTGGGCCGGGCTCTAATATTCTTGCCTATTCTGGTTCTGACCTATTCTTCCTCAACTACTATCCTGTCCGGCAGCTGTGTAACATAACTGTCCGACATCCGCAGAAGCTCAAGTGCGCGGGTGAACTCATCCTCTGTCGATTGCAGGAGCTCCGCCCCGTCACCGGATAACGTATAATGCTGTCCGTCTTCGAACCCGCTGCCGGATAAGAAGAGCTCTTCGTTATTAACGAAGGAGCCCGTAGGCAGATAATAGCGCTGCGGCAGCAGGTTATAATGGGTCTGATTCAATAAATCCTGTCCAAAATGAATATGATAGTCCAGCGGCACACCGAGCAGATTCGCTACGGTAGGAAGAATGTCAACCTGTCCGCCTAGCTGCTCCTTCACACTTGGAGACGTAATGCCGGTAGCTGATATGATGAGCGGGATATTAATCAGATCGCGTTCATTATATTCATGCCCCAGAATTTCCTCCATTAAGACCTTATCATCATCCTTGAGCGAGAAAATAGGAAGTCCCCGGTGATCGCCATAAAGCACAACCACACTGTTATCCCATACCCCGCTGCTTTTGAGTTCATCCATAAATTGACCCAGTGCATAATCCGCATAGTTCTCGGCCCGGATATAGTTTCCAACGAGTGTACCTTCATAACGTTCCGGCAAGGTCATCTTGTATTTGCTCTCTGGAATGGTGAACGGGTTATGCGATGACATCGAGATCACATGTGAATAGAAGGGCTGTTCGTTCTGGTCCATCCGGGCCAGCTCTGCCGATGTTTTGTTGTACAGGACCTCATCCGATGAACCATAGAAGACAGTATCCTCTTCACCGAAGTAGGCTTTGTCATAATAACGGTTAAAGCCAAGCGCATCGTACAGCTCGCCGCGGTTCCAGAAATCGACTTCATTCGTATGGAAGGTTGCGGTATCGTAACCTTGGGCCTGCAGCAGCTTCGGCAAGCTGGGCAGATCTTTCGGTGCGTACATTTCTGTAGCCGGACCATCCGGCGGAACATAGAAGGAAGTATTTACGATAAACTCGGCATCCGATGTGTTACCTTGACCCACCTGCTGAAAGAACCGGGGGAAGTAATAACTCTCGGCGGCAAGCTTATTCAGGTTAGGTGTAATTTCTGTTCCGTCAACCGACAGATTGATCAGGAAGTTCTGGAAAGACTCCATTTGCAGGATGATCAGATTCTTACCCTTGGCGGCCCCGTACATGACCGGATTGGCTAGGGTCTGAATGCCTTTGGTCTTATCAATGCCTGCCTGTGAGATTTCCGCTTGATTAATCGGCTCTTCCTCCGGCTCACCCAGCAGGGCATAAGCTTCATAATTGAGGATCCCCATTTGTTCGGCTTTGACATTCTCGTTCATACTGGCCTTATTCGGAAAAATATTCATCATACACATGACGAGTGAGACACAGAACAGGGCAGCGACCGCCTTGCGGTTACTGGGGCGGGACATCGAGTGCTTCCAAGCCAGCGCCTTCTTGCGTCTGAGCATAACCAGGCTGATAATAATAATGTCTACGAATATAAGCATATATTGAGGGTGAACGACGGCGAATATACTTTTCTTGACGGCTCCCACCTGCTTGACCTGGCCGAAGACCTGAGAAGTAGCAATAATGCCAAAATGATTATGATAGACAATCAGAGAGAAGAATAAAACGGTAATAAGCAGATTGACGAGCATATAGATGGCAATTTTCCGCTTCGTGGCGAACCATTCGATGAGGCAGAACAGCAGCAGCACAAAAGGAATCTCTTTCAGCCATGTGGTCCAGGTTGGACCGTCCTCGAACAGGTAATACCAGGCGAAATAGCTTTTAACTAGCATAATTAGGGAGAAGAATAGAATCGATCTTTTACTGAGCGAGCGTGATTCCTTAAACGGCATTGCGTATGCGCATCCTTTTCTATTTAATCTTTTCATTTTATTACATGGGAGAGTTCAAAATCAACTAGATTTAAGGCAGCGGGATTTAAAATAAAGATGTAAATCCGCAGCTTTTACGTTATCCTCATATAAGCGATCCGAAAAAACACTAAAGAACTTAATTAGCGCAGGAGGAACATAGATGTCAAAAGAATTCTCACGGCAATATACCGAAAGTGTGAAGCTGGAATTATTGAACAGACTCGGACTGAAGCAGGTGTACTTCAAAGGGCAGCAAGGCGACGATCTGCTGTATGAAGCAACGGGCTTTGACCGCGGGACGGCGCATAAATTCTGTGTCCGGACGAAGAAGGGAACCATCGACGAGTGGGTCGGCGGTAAATGGATGAAGGTCCGCAGCTTCACGATTGCCACAGGGCGGGAGGGATCAGAATGAGCGGGAATGCCCATTTACAGGTACAGCGGCTGGCTGAGATCGAGCATTTGAAGATTCATGGCAGAACGACCGGCGGCTTGGACCCGGTTACGTTATTCTGGACGGGCAGTGCCATCGAGCTGAATGTCCAGGCTTCCGGGCTATGGATTGAGGTGGAATCCGGTTATGACCAATACGAATCCTGGATCAGTATCTTGATTAACTCCGTTCCGGTCAGCAGACAGATGCTGAATGCCGGAAGGTACTGGATCTGTGTATTCCGCGGAATGAACCCTGACACCGTGAAGAATATCCGGATTGTAAAAGAGGTCCAGGCCATGAGCGGCGACCCGGGCTGCTATCTGCAGTTCCATGCGGTCCGGACAGACGGAGCGTTCCTGCCGGTTGAAGCGAAGCCCTACCGGCTTGAGTTCATCGGCGACAGCATCACTTCAGGTGAAGGCGTTATCGGAGCCCGGGAGGAGCTGGACTGGATACCGGCCTGGTTCAGCGGTGTACATAATTACACGGCCCTGACCGCAGAAGCCGTAAATGCAGACTACCGGGTGATTTCGCAGAGCGGCTGGGGCGTGCTCACCAGCTGGGATAACAATCCAAATGGTAATATTCCAGATATCTACGAACAGGTCTGCGGCCTGCTCACCGGAGAGCGTAATGAAGCGCTCGGAGCGCATAAGGTGAATGATTTCGAATCCTGGCAGCCGGATGTCGTGGTCGTTAATCTTGGCACCAATGATAACGGTGCATTTCATTCCCCGGAATGGGTGGATGAAGGTACCGGGCAGAGATATAAGCAGCGGCTGAAGGAAGACGGCAGTTATCATGAAGACGATCTGTCAGCGTTTGAGACGGCAGTGGTGAAATTCCTGGGCAAGCTGAGACGGTATAACAACACTGCCCATATTCTCTGGGCGTATGGCATGCTGGGCATTCCGCTGATGCCGGCGATTTATCGTGCTGTGGATGCTTATATCCAGTCCACTGGCGACAAGAAAGTGTCAGTGTTTCAATTGCCGGATATGACGGACGAAACGGCGGGAGCAAGAACCCATCCGGGCTTACCGGCCCACCAGCAGACTGCTCAAGAGTTAAGCGGCTATATTAAGGGATTGTTATCAGGATCATAAGAACGTCAAATAGACTAATTCCATATTCAAAAGGGTTGCGGGACGCTCATCAGCGGATGGGCGTTTTTTGCTGTGTAGGGCGTACCTGTAATTATTATATTCGTCTGTTGGGGATAAGTTTCAGTGGAATTTGGAGCAGATCCTTCTCCGTCTGAAGGATGAATTTGATTTTGTGTTAGGTCAAATGATCCCATGTTTAGAAGCGAAAGTCAGGTTGTTATTCGGCGACTGGTATACCCAAAAACTGAACTTGGGCACGCTAGTTTTTAGAAGCGTATCTGAGCCGCCGGCCCTGGATGCAATCTGTTGATTCGTATGTCTTGATTAAGGACTTTAGAGAACGAGAGAGACTGATCGAATGTATGCGAAAAACCGAATACAATGTGCCAATGATAAGGTAAATGAGTCGAATGTATGCGTAAAACCGAATACAATGTGCCCATGATAGGGTAGATGAGGCGAATGTATGCGAAAAACCGAGTACAATGTGCCAACGATAAGGTAAATGAGCCGATTGTATGCGAAAAACCGAATACAATATGCCAGCGATAGGGGAAATGAGCTGAATGCGAATGAGGGGAAAAAGTGCCCCTGAATGCGCTGAAAGTGGGCGGGAGGCATAGATTAGGATCAGTATTGCGCTTGATTTCCCCGGGAAACTGTACAGAGGGAGCTGCCCCAGAAGAAGTCTGAAGGGAGCAATGTGGTGGCCTACAATCTCCAAAGTTGCTAAAGGCCGGATAAGCCGCATAATGCATAAACTCCTGTTGGATTTTTCTGCAGGGCGACTTTGTTCCTGTTCTTCATTTGACATACAAACCGTCCAGACGGTATAGTAAATACAGAGGTGATTCACATGAACAGCAATTCCAAACGCAATTTGATTCTGGCAGCCGCTTCAAACGTCGTGAAGCATCAAGGAATTGAGAAGCTTACGCTTGAAGCGGTGGCCGCCGAAGCAGAGGTGAGCAAAGGCGGTCTGCTGCATCATTTTCCGAATAAGGACGCCTTAATTCAAAGCATGGTGTCAGGAATAACCAATGAATTCATAACAGATGTTCAGAATAGGGCGGCCCGGGATACACGGGATCAAGGGAAATGGAGCCGGGCCTATTTGCAGTCCACCGTCGAAGCAGATAAGGAAGCGCAGGGCATGAACGTAGCGCTTAACGCAGCGCTTTTTAGCAACGGGGATCTGCTGGAGGACCTTCGGAAACAGTACTCCGTCTGGCAGGAGAACATTGAGAACGATGGACTTGATCCGGTGATCTCCTCAATTGTCCGGCTGGCTGTAGACGGCCTGTGGTTATCGGAGGTATTTGGAATCGGTGAAATCAGCGGTGAAATGCGGGACAAGGTCGTCAGCAAATTGCTGGAGATGATTAATTAGGAGGCAACCCAAGTGAATTCTTATGTATTATTGTCGTTAGCTATTGTGAGTGAGGTCTTCGGCAGCTCCATGCTTAAGGCATCGAACGGTTTCAAAAGACTGCTTCCATCCATTGCGGTGGTCGCCGGCATGGGACTGGCATTCTTCAATCTGTCACTCGCGCTGAAAGAGATCCCCCTCGGGACGGCTTATGCCATCTGGTCAGGTGTGGGAACGGCGTTAACCGCATTGGTTGGAGTACTGGTCTATAAAGAAAGTCTGAATGTCAAAAAAGTAGCAGGACTGCTCCTCATCATTGGCGGTGTGGTGCTCCTGAAGCTTTCAACGGAGGGTTGAACTGTGAAAAGTTATCTTGCACTAAGTATTGCCATCATCTCGGAAATTTTTGGCACGACGATGCTCAAGCTCTCCGACGGATTCAGCAGTGTGCTGCCGTCTATCGGGGTAGTGATTGGAATGGGTGTGGCTTTTTACAGCTTGTCCATTAGTCTCAGAACCATACCGTTAAGCCTGGCTTATGCCATCTGGTCCGGGGCAGGGACGGCGCTGACTGCACTCATCGGCATCCTGATCTGGAATGATCCCTTCAACCTGCTTACCGGTATTAGTCTGCTTATCATTATCGGGGGGCTTGTCTTGCTGAATTCCTCCAGTCATGCCGGGCAGGGAGCAGAGCATACACCCGCCAAATAGCATGGAAATAATAAAAGACTGATTGGAGCCATGACAAAGGCCTCCATCAGTTTTTTTGCAAGGATAAGAATCTATAGGTGTCCGTGTATCGTTACAGAATTAGGTCTTGCCTATCCAGCCTCCAGTATGCTGAAATGTAAGGGGATACGAAATGAAGTAGCGATAAGGAGAGACCGGAATGAGGAAGATGTACATTATAGCTGCCGCATGGCTCAGTCTGCTACTGCTTGCGGCATGCAGTGATGGCGTCAGTAACGGTTCAGGCGGGAACAGCGCAGATTCAAGTCTGGCTGCGGCTCCGGCGGCGGGTAATCGGGCAATTCATGAACCAGATCGTACAAGCGGGCCTGGAAGCAGTGATCCGGTGTATTCCGGACCTGTATACAAGGTCGTAATCGATCCGGGGCATGGCGGTGAAGACCCGGGCGCGACTTCTGTGAGCGGACGGTTTGAGAAGGAGTTCAACCTCAGCGTGTCACAGGCGGTAGCTGCGGAGCTGGCGGATGATCCGCAGCTTCAGATTGAGCTTACCCGGACCGGGGATGCTTTCATTTCCACGCATGAGCTGTACCGGCCGGAGTTCGCGAATAACCTCCCGGCAGATTTATTTATCTCCATCCATGGTAATACCTATGAGGATTCGTCTGCATCGGGCACGGAGTCCTTTTATTATCATGACGAATCACTGGCTTTTGCCGAGACTATACATAAGCATGTCATTCAAGCTACCGGGCTTAAAGACCGCGGAGTTAAGGTTGCGAACTTCTTTGTGCTGCGGGAGACGGAGATGCCGTCCGTGCTGCTGGAACTGGGGTATTTGACGAACCCGGGCGATGAGGCGAAGATGTGGACCAATGAGTTTCAGGAAGCAGTTGCCTCATCCATCGCGGATGGAATCAAGGAATACTTGCAGCTGGATTGAAGGGATAGTAGTTACGTCATATTGGACAGGGAGAACTTATGAACCGGATTCTAATTCTCGGATCAGGAGGCTCGGGCAAATCCACCTTGGCACAGCAGCTCGGCGGTCTGCTCCATCTTCCGGTTGTGCATCTGGATTCCCATTTCTGGAGCCCGGGCTGGATTCCCAAGCCGGATGAGGAATGGGACGGGCTGGTCCGGCAATATACGGATCAAGAGCAGTGGATTATGGATGGCAACTACTCAAGGACGATGGATATCAGGATCAAGCGGGCGGATGTCATCATTTTTCTGGATCTGCCGAGGCTCTTATGTATGTACCGGATTGTGAAGCGGCGTCTAATGTACCATAACCAAACCAGACCCGATATGAACGAAGGCTGTCCGGAGAAGCTCGACTGGGCGTTCGTGAAATGGGTCTGGAGCTACAAGACACGAAGCCGCGACAACACCATTGCAAGACTCCGGCAGGCCGGCGCTCATCAGCAAGTCATCACCGTTACCTCCAGACGACAGGTCAAGGCGTTAATCAGAAGCTTTGCGGATGCCGGACCTGTTGGCTAAGTATTCGTGGTGTGCGGGATTATAGAAGAATAGGCAGTATTACCGGAGAACCCGTTGTGTGTGTTATGGGTTCTTTGGGGTGTATGAACAGAAGATTAGCGCCGCCGATGCAGCCCCTTCCGGTCCAGCTGCAGCTGGCTTGAGCTCAGAAGGATGATGAATTCCTCCACAGCGGATATAGTAGCTACGGTGCATACAACAGCAGTCCAGACACCTTGATGAATATAAGGAAGGAGCAGAGGTGTGATAAATAACAGGAGTCCGGCGAGCTTGTTGCCATAAGTATGAATGCTGCCGTAGGTCCGGAATCTGCGCAGTGCGGTCAGCATGGAGGCACCCCGGATTAAGGCGATCAGCATGATCCAGAGGAGAACCCCGGGTGTAAGTCCAAGAAACGGATACAATGTATATAATGCGGCGCCTACCAGCGTCATGTCGGCCAGGGAGTCAAGCTTGGCGCCGAGACTGCTGATTGTTCCGGTTTTTCTGGCAATCGGCCCGTCCAGCATATCTGTGATTCCGCACAGGATATAGACAGCGGTGAAGCCCGCGCCCAGCGGCTCAAGCCCAAACAGCAGGAGTGCCAGCAAGGTCCGGCTGAGCGTTATGCAGTTGGGTATAAGCTTCATTTCAAGCCTCCGTCTTCCCGCCGGGGGAAATTGCTTTTTATATAGTATCTATGCTTCATTATCATTAAAATAGAGCCGATTGTCTTCATATATATCAACTATATTATGGCAGAATTATTGCTGCGTCAGGGGCAGTACCCGTCAATCTGGTGCAGGAACTGTCGGACCCGGTCTTGGGATAGCTGTTAATCTGATGGTGAGGAAAGGGTGATAAACGATGAACCTGCTCGAAAATATGAACGCGGCACTCTCCTATATTGAAGAGCAGCTGGAGGGTGAGGTGGATGTCAGGGAGGCAGCGAGGCGGGCGTTATGCTCGGAGTATCATTTCACGCGGATGTTCTCCTTTCTGGCAGGTATTCCGCTGTCGGAATATATCCGCCGCAGACGTCTCACATTGGCCGCATTCAAGCTGCAGGGCAGCCAGCAGCGGATTATTGATCTGGCCCTGGAATTTGGTTATAGTTCACCGGATGCCTTCACCAAGGCCTTCCAGCTGGTTCACGGCGTGACGCCGTCGGAAGCAAGAAGTGCAGGGACACCGCTGAAGGCCTTTCCCCGGATGACTTTTCAATTAACGATCAGAGGAGGCAGTGAAATGAATTACCGTATGGAAGAGAAAGCGGCTTTTAGCATCGTCGGACTGAAGAAAAGGGTGCCTATCCAGTTCAACGGAGTGAATCCGGAAATCGCAGCGATGTGGCAGAGTCTCAATATGGAGATCATTACTGAACTGAAGCAGCTGTCCAACATCGTTCCTGCAGGGATGATCAGCGCATCGGTGAATTTCTCCGAAGGGCGGATGGAGGAACGGGGGGAGCTCGATCATTATATTGGTGTAGCTACCACACTGGACTGTCCTCCCTCCTATGCCAAGCTTGAAGTCCCTGCGTCTACATGGGCTGTATTTGAAGCGGTGGGGCCGTTTCCGGATACGCTCCAGAATATCTGGGGCCGGATTTATTCCGAATGGTTCCCCTCCTCCAATTACGAGCAGGTCGAAGGGCCGGAGATCCTCTGGAATGAGAGCAAGGATACAACTTCGCCAGCGTACAGAAGTGAAATATGGATACCTGTACAGGAATCGAAACTCCTTTAATTGTCCCTGTGCCTGAGCTTAAGATGGGTGGATTTTCCCATCCAAATGAATCGTGTCTCCCGCAATGGGGTAATGGTAGTCTAGCACTACAGACTAGGAGGCACACGTTATGGAATGGACTTTGGAAGATGTGGAAGAAGTGAGCCGGCAGCATCCTAATTCTTTCTTTATTCCCTCCCGGCAAGAACGGATGACCCAGAACCCAGGAAGAATGGTTAGGCTGCATTTCATCCTGACGAACCCGAAAGAAGGAGAACCCCGCGCTGAACGGATGTGGGTGGAGATTACCGGGCAAGATCCGGTTACCGGACGTTATACGGGGCTGCTGACCAATGTGCCCGGAGTGATACAGACACTGCAACCTGGAGATACCGTGGAATTCGAGCCCAGACATATTGCCCGGACAATTCTGCGAGAAGGAGACCCGGCGTGGGTCGAGGCAGGCGAGAAGGCGGCGCTGGTAACCATGAAATGCATGCTGCCCGGCAGCGGGGTTCGCTGGATGTACCGTGAAGCAGCCACACGGGAGCAGGACAGCGGATGGAGGCTATTCACCGGGGATGAGGATGGAGCATACCTGAGTGATCCCAAGAATACCGCGATCATGAATGTGTACGATCTGATTGACCGCGACCCGGGCTTACTGGAGCCTTTTAGAGGAGCTGTAGGTACGGCATTTGAACGGAGCGGCCCGGATGCAGCATGGGTAGAAGTGAAGAATTGGCGGTAAGCAAAATATGCGGGGCTGGCGGTTCATAGAAATCTGTAACCGGCAGATGCTGGAATCAGGTATAGGCTGTGCATAAGCATGGGCAAAGGTGCGGAGGGGACAACAGTTCTCTACCGCGCCTTTGTTGCTGTTTAGTTAAATAATGTAAAATGAGGGAGTGCAATATTTTGTTGAGATTCCAAACCATGATAGTATCCTTTCTCCGCACCAGACACGGCTGGTTAAAAGCCGGGATCGCAGCAGCAGTGCTGGTGATCCTTATTGGCGGTGCACTCTTTCTGCGCCCTGTTAAAGATCAGGAACCCGTAGCCCCAAAGGGAGGAATAATATCGCCAGTCTTTAACTTGCCGTCACATACGGAGGGGATTCTCAATGCAACGATGTTAGGAATGATATATTATAACGGCAAAGTGTACACTCAAACGTATACGGAAATCCCGCCCGAACAAGCAATAAATTTTGAGAGGGAAGAAGCTCGGAACGGCTAAAGGCAATCTTAACGGTTGGAAGCAGCAGGGGAAGAAGGACACTAATCTAGCTTCAACAGTTGACAAGGCAGATGTCTATGCTGTGAAAGGCTATAATAAGAATTTCCGAATAATGACATATTCTGAAGAGCATTCGTATGTTCAAACTGCATTTTATGAGTGTACGGGCGGGTTGCCGTTAAGTGAGGGCAGAGATTTTTTCAAACCCTTTAAAATGGCCGGAAATGTGGTTAGTGCCCAATATCAAAGCTACTCAGAGTGGAGAACAGGTATAGATCAGTTACACCCGGTTCCTGATTTGGAACTGATCAATACCCTGGTTGATCAGCTGTATGATGCCAGATTATCTGTACATGAGGGCATGGATGGACAATTGGGCGACTATGACAATGATGAACGGTACAGACGAATTACAATTCATTTAAAAGATGGCACTGAGGTTACTTTGATAATAATCAAAGGCGGCTACATTGATTACGGATTTGCCAGAATGTATTTCCAAATCGATAACGAATTCGCTACGCAGCTCTGGGATGCTTTGAGTCCGATATAATTCTGTACCGGAAGTTTAGGGAAGCGGAAAGGGAACATACATATGGGCAACCGGATATCTATGCCAGAGCACTTTGGCGAAAGCATTGAGTCGTTAAAAATGTCGAATAGTCTGACCTCCTTTTTTATTGAGGTGCTGGCGCTCAGCGGGTCTATGTTTGCAGAAAACAACCGCGAGAAAGAAATGGTGATCTGGTTAGCTCAGCAGGACCAGTCAGTGGTAGGCATAGGAACTGTCGGTTTTGATATCGATGATATGCCGTGGACTATAGAATCGTTTGAACGGGAAAGGAATTTTATCTTACACACGATTTCAGGAGCAATGGAACGTCATGGTTGGGAGCGGCTGAAGTATGAACCCCGGGAAGATTGGATCATAGAATGCTTATTAAAGTTTCAGCGGATGATTTTTGCTTTTGATAAAGACAGCATTAAGATGGAAAGTTATTTAGAATGGTCAAAAATTGAAGAAGATGATAATAATCCTACGATCCCTATCGGGTACCCGAAATGCGGTATTCATGATATTTACTTGTCTTGCCACGGCTGTATATTGTGTAATAATACCTAAGAACATGCTGGAGGCGGATACAGTGAATAAATTATGCTTATTGCTGCTCGCAGTACTGCTCCTAAATGGCTGTAGTACGGATAAGGAGGCAGAGCGCGCTGCTGGGCAGAACGTTATGCCGCAAGAAATGCCGGGAGATTTCGACTTTCTGGTCCGGTACGGCTATGGAGAAGCTACCAAGAATGAGATCAATACGTATCAGGATATAGTGGTAAAGGATCTGATCATGAATGGGACAGCGACGGCAAATGTTACTCTGACCGGGGATGAGATGCGCAGCATCTATGACCAGATGAAGGAAATCAACATTATGGGGACGATGGAGCTTGAACCCGCCAGGCAGAGTTGTGCCGTCACCCCCTATCAGGAAGACAGCTGGCAGATTACTGTAGACGGAGTTACCCGTGATTTGAGCTGGTCCGGTGAGAATTGTGAGCTTACAGAAGATGCCGGGCGGCTGCTGGAGCTGCGGACCTTCATCGCGGACATCGTAGCCGGTAAGGATGCGTACCAGGCATTGCCGGAAGCCGAGGGCGGTTATGATTAAGAATATTGTATTTAAGGTGTACGTCTGCAAGCGTACTTCTTCAGTCCGATCCCAAGGGATCGGATTTTTGTTTTAATAAGACGTGGGAAAAGCAACCTGGCGGATGAGAGGCAAGTTTATATTCAGTTTAAAAAAGTCGGGTACCATCCTAATACATTCAGTCGTCTAGGAGGAATAAGGGATGAAACAAGTACAACAATCAGGAAGAGCGCAGGAGACTGGCAGCTATGCCATCGAAGCGCAGGGGCTTGTCAAAACGTACGGCAGCAACCGCGCGGTCGATGGTGTGGACCTCAAAGTGGGCACGGGCATGATCTACGGTGTGCTGGGTCCGAACGGGGCCGGCAAGACAACCGTAATCCGCATGCTGGCCACCTTACTGCGGCCTGACGCAGGTTCGGCGCGTATCTTCGGACATGATGTGGTTAAAGAACCGCAGATCGTGCGTCAGTTAATCGGAGTAACGGGTCAATATGCATCAGTGGATGAGTCACTCAGTGCAACAGAGAATCTGATTATCTTCTCCAGACTGCTCGGACTGGGACGCGCCGAATCGAGAAATAAGGCTGGAGAGCTGCTGGAAGAGTTCGGCCTGACGGAAGCGGCCAAGCGTCCGCTGAAGAATTTCTCCGGCGGGATGCGCCGGCGGCTGGATCTGGCTGCCAGTCTGATTGCGCAGCCGCCGCTCATTTTCCTGGATGAACCAACGACCGGACTTGATCCGCGGACGCGCAATCAAATGTGGGACACCATCCGGCGGCTTGTATCGACCGGGTCAACCGTATTGTTAACCACGCAGTATCTGGAAGAAGCGGATCAGCTGGCTGACCGGATTGCCGTGATCGACACCGGAAAGGTGGTTGCAGAGGGCACCGTAGATGAATTGAAGGCTTCCGTCGGCAACTCCTCGCTGCATCTGAAGGTCTTGAACCCGCAGGATATGGGGAATGCCCGTCTAATCGTCGAGCGGGTGCTTCAGGTGCGGTCCAATGTATCGTCAGAATCCGCAAAAATCATGGCGCCGATGGGCGATGTTGACCGGGTAACCGACCTGCTGATCGCGCTTCGCGGGGCGGGAATTCCGCTGCTGGAGATGAGTGTGCAGAAGCCGACACTGGATGAAGTGTTCCTGACCTTAACCGGTGATGGCGTGAAGGAAGAGGCCGGATATGCATCCGGATCAGCCAAGAATAAAGAGGGGGTATTGGCATGAGTACTGTAATCAAGCCGGGTACAGAACGCCGTCTGAAGAATCATACCAGCTTCGGCCAGGCGGTGCGCAATTCATTAACGATGGCCTATAGAGGGCTGCTCAAGATCCGGCGGACACCGGAGCAATTGTTTGACGTCACGTTCCAGCCGATCATTTTCACGCTGATGTTCACCTATATCTTTGGAGGGGCAATTGCCGGTGATGTAGCAAGCTATTTGCCGGTGATTATCCCCGGTATCTTAGTGCAGACCGTAATTACGACGTCTGTCGTCACGGGAGTCCAACTGCGGGAGGATATGGAGAAGGGCGTGTTTGACCGCTTCAAGTCCCTGCCGATTGCGCGGATTGCCCCTCTGGCGGGCGCGCTGCTCGCAGATACTATCCGTTATACCATTGCTACTGTGCTCACCTTTGTTATGGGTTACATCATGGGCTTGCGTCCAGAAGGCGGCATCGGAAATGTTGCGCTTGCAGCTGTACTTGTAATCGGATGCTCATGGGCGATCAGCTGGATCTTCGCTTTCTTTGGTGTAATCGCCCGGACAGCTTCCAGCGTGCAAGGGATATCGATGATCGTACTGTTCCCGTTAACCTTCCTCTCGAATGCGTTCGTGCCGGTTGATACGATGCCGAAATGGCTGCAGTGGTTTGTAAATATCAATCCAATCTCGCATCTGGTCACCGCCGTCCGTAATCTGGTCAACAATGGAACGGTAGGCAGCGACCTGGTTTACTCTCTTATCGGTGCCGCAGTCATTGTCGCTATCTTCGCTCCGATCACGGTGCGTGCGTATATGCGCCGTACGTAATCCACTTCACTGAAAGACGTTAACGGATGTAGAGATACATCGGGTTAGCGTCTTTTTGCTTTTGGCAGGAAATCCTAGATCAAATGTTGAAGTTTATTCTATATTTAACTATTTAACTATTTAGCTTGAACTGGAGAACTTTCTGATTCGCAGCACGTCTTGCCCGAATTGCAAGTTACGGGTGGTCTGCTATGAGACTACCGCTCATGTTATAACTGTAATTTGTACAACTATAATGCTACATTTCAGCGCAGGAACAGTTTTAATTGCACTTTGTACACTTATAAATGGCTTCTTTGCTGTAAAAGAGCAATTTCCCTATTTTTAATTGTACAGAATGCAGTTATCCCTAGACCTCCGGTTTTTTGCCGCCTTTTAATTGTATGAAATACAATTATTATCCGCTACTCGCTCCACGCTGCTCCTAAAGATTAATGCTGCGCAAGCGTCTTATCTGCTGCAGGCCACGTACATTTTTAGTTCAATCTATATAAGGAGAAGGAGTTCTAATGATATATTTGCTTAATGATAACGGAAGGGAAATATGGTATTTCGAAGTAGATGAGGACGGCTGGGCGTTCAGACAGATTTTGTTGGAGGAAGGTAAAGAGAGTAAGATATCTAATCAAAAGAAATATGATTTTTTCTTATCTGAGACAGAATTACCCTTAGATGACGGGACATTATTAAGAATTACTCAAGAAGAATTTGAAGAAGTATGGAGCAGGATAAATAGAGATCAAACGGAGCGTTGGGTTGAATTGAAAAGCAAACTTCCATTGGGGTCCAAAATTACTGGCCCTATAGAGGTCCTCTATCCTCAAGGAGTAATTGTCAGTATTGCTGTATATGATGCTTTGGCTATAGCTGATTATGAAGAATGTGCTGCAAACTATAAGAACCGTAACATACATAAAGGTCTAAATGTAACAGCTAATATTATAGGGTATGATGAAGTGAATTATTGGATTGTTTTAGGAAATCCGAGAGTTCTATTGGTGAAATGAAAATTACGTACTTAAGAAAGGACGTAATCATGAAAAAGTATGAAGGCATCGGAAGCAGCACAATCAAATACGCAATCCTGAATTTCATTCTATTCATTACTAATCTGCTCTTATATGCTTCAGGTCCGGATGGCGGCGGAACCGGGGACCGGGAAGAAGGGTTATATTTCTATCGGCTGTACTTGGTCTGTCTTGTTGTAGTGTTCGTTGTATATGGTATATGGTCGGTCACTTCGGGAAGACACAAGAAGAGCATCAAAGGCTTAACGGCTGTTCCCGTGTTATTGTCATCGGTTGGTATCACCGGTCTATTGATATATACAATCAGCAAGAACAAGAGCCTGTATGACGATATCTGGTTAAATAACTCAGGTTCGGAAGTCTTGGCGCTTAACGCAGACTTTTTAATCTATCTGGTATACTTCTTCCTGTTTTTCGCCATTTGCATTAGTGTGCTGGGAATTATTTCGAGAAATAAATGGGCTATACTTGGACTGCTGCTTAATCTGTCCGTGTTAGTACTGCATTTCCTTGTATTCAAGGAATGGGTTAGCTGGCTCTATTAGTGTGAGCATAAGAGGTAGACAGCAACAATCATTAACGTCCCTCCCATCGCAATGTTAAAAGCCTTAATCCCTTTCCTTCTTTGCGTGAGGAATTGCAGTTTCGAGCCTAACAGAGCCCAGGCAGCCAATGAAAGATAGCAAATAAGAAAATAAATACACACAAAGCTAAGCAGCAAATTAGGAGAATTATTCAGACTAAAGGCGGAAACACCGGAGAGACAGGCAATCCAAGCTTTCGGATTAAGCCATTGCATTAGAAACCCGTGACGATAACGCGGCAGCTGCTCCTCCTTGAAGGTGATCTCCGGGCGTGAGACAATAATTTTGTAACCGATATAACACATATATCCTGTCCCTGCATACCTGAGTATGTCGTAAAATAGCGGCATCTGCGCTACGAGATTGGATAGCCCTAGTCCAACGGCAATCAGTAGAATCGTAAACCCGGCCGTTGCACCGGATACCAAAGAAAATGAGCGTTTAAAACCATAGTTGACTCCAGCAGAGAGAATCGTCAGGTTCACGGGTCCGGGTGAAATCGACATAGATAACGAAAAGAAGAACATGGCAATAAAAATAGACATAAATACAACACTCCCTATAGCTTCGTTCTGCCGTTATCATAATTTATGGAACATTAACCGGTCCAATTTGAAGTTCTGATCGGCTCCATCTGAAAAACGGATGATTACTCTGGAGACAAATCAGGAGACATATTAAGGAGGGGAGAAACATTGGAACTGTATCAATTGACCACCTTTGTCCAAATTGCCCGGACAGGCAATTTAACGGAGGCGGCAGGGCTGCTTAACACGAGTCAACCATCAGCAAGCGCTCATCTCAAAGCCCTGGAGACAGAGGTCGGATTTCTTCTCTTCCACCGGACATCCAGAGGAATGACCCTTACGGACAAAGGAGTGGAGCTGCTTGTGGAAGCACAGAAAATACTCGCCTCCGCAGCAGATTTTCATAATAAAGTGCTTGAACTGCAGGCAAATCCTACGGAGAATATCCGCATCGGATTGAACACTGACGGACAGCTTCTTCGTATAGAGCAATTGATCCAGGGGATTTCGGAGGGCTTGCCGCAGATAGAACTGCATTTTATCGACATAAGAAGTGAGGATTTCATCCAGGAACTGAACAGCTCAAAGATACATGCGGGGTTCTACTACGGGGAAGTTCCGCATCAGTCCGTGCACTCCATCAGACTCGATTCCGTCAGAATGGTTGTGGTCTATCCCGGCAGCTGGGCTGTGCCTGAGAACGGACTTACACTGGAGTATTTTGCCGCGAAGCCATGGATCTGGACTACACAAGGCTGTCCTTTCTATAAACAATCCATAGATTACTTCCTGAAGAAGGGTATCGTCCCGCAGACCATCATATATGCCGATGACGAATCTCTAATCGGGAATCTGGTTCAAGGCGAAGCCGGATGTTCATTACTGGCAGAACCCATTGCCAGGCGGTTTGCAGAAGCGGGCAGGCTACAGATTTGGGATGAGATTGAGCTTCAGATTGATTTGCATTTTGGAGTTCCCGAAGTGAAGAAGAGCAGTCGCGCTCTCGTTGAGATCGGGTCAATTGTGGAGAAAATATGGAAGGCGGAGGCTTAAAGTTTAACTTGGGATGTGAATGGCAAGACGTACAGTTTGTATATAATGAAACTCTCCATTAATCTGGAAATCATTGCATGCTAAGATGAAGTTGCGATTATCTTACCCAGGATAGATGTGGAGGTTAACGGAATGTTTCTGCAAAAAGAGAACCTGGTTATCCGGGATGCGGCTGCGGCCGATGCACAGCTGCTATGCAGCTGGTGGAACGATGGGGCAATTATGGCACATGCCGGCTTTCCTGAAGGCGTAGGCACTACTGAACAAGAGGTACGAAACATGCTGCAGGCCACGGCAACCCCTGAGCGGAAAGGGCGTTTGATTCTGGAGATCGATGCTATTCCTGCAGGGGAAATGAGTTACAGTGCAGTTGCAGATGCTGTAGCAGAGATTGGTATCAAAATCTGTGACTTCAACCAGCAGAATAGAGGGACAGGCACGCAATTTTTGGTGATGCTGATTAATTATTTATTTGAGGAGCTGGGATATCACAAGATCATACTCGATACTAATCTTAAGAATACCCGGGCACAGCATGTCTATGAGAAACTCGGCTTCCGGAAAATTGCGGTGCGTAAGGATGCTTGGACAGATCCGCTAGGAGAATGGCAAACTTTCATCGATTATGAGCTAATAGAAGCGGAATGGAGAGAATGAACAGGTTGAAGGTTGAAGGTTCACTATAACGTGTGATTACAGCCGTGACCTAGATTTTAATGCTGACTTCTCCGCTTGAAAGATACTCCTCGTCACCATTCTCATATCTGACCTTCAGACGGCAGTCGTTATCAATGTCAATGGCTGTCGCCCCGCGTTGTTTGTTATCCTTCATCACCGTTACAGGCTTACCAAGGGAAAGGATTCGTTGTCTATATTCGGAGAGAAACGGTCTGTCCGTTAAATGCGCATAGTATTCCATGAAATGATTCAGCACTTCTGCCGCGAGCCGGCAGCGGAGATCATCATAATGATTGCTTTCGGAAAATACAGACGTTGCAATCCCGCCAAGCCCGTCAGGAAAGCCGGCCGCCGGTAGGGTTACATTGATGCCAATGCCGAGAACGGCATAATCCAGCAAGCCATTCTCCAATGATAAGGAAGCCTCGGTGAGAATTCCGCACACCTTTTTGCCATCCATGAATACATCATTGACCCACTTAATCTGCGTGTCTTTACCGGATACGCTCTCGATGGCCAGGGCAACGGCGGCTGCAGCGGAGGTCGTCAGAAGAATGGATTCTGCCGCAGATAGCTTGGGGCGCAGCAGGATGCTCATGTATATGCCCGTTCCCCGCGGGGAAAAGAAGGGCCGGCCATTTCTTCCGCGGCCGGCAGTCTGCTCTTCCGAGAGGATCACTTTCCCTTCAGCCTCTCCATTTGCGGCCAGGATTTTTACAGCTTCGTTCGTTGAAGGTATAGTCTTGTATACCTCAAGGCGCAGCTGTTGACCCTGGAGATTCAGGTGTTTCGAAATGGCACCGGCAGATAAAATATCCGTTAGTGGGGATAAGGAATACCCTTTATTGGTTACAGCCTGTATGGAGTAACCGTCTGTCTGCAGCGACTTGATGGCTTTCCAGACTGCGCTGCGTGTTACGGATAACTGCCCTGCGATCTCCTCGCCGGATATATACCCGCCTTTGTTGCTGCCCAGCAAGGTTAGAATTTGTTCTTTAACTGTCATGGAAATAACCCTCCAGAAATATTACGTTCAGATCAATCCTATTCGATTATATTAACATGCTTAGATAACAATAGGAAAACGAAGGTGTTATTTTCGATCTATTGTGAACTCTAAAAATTAAATTGGTTTACAATAGAGAAGGTCTCCATTATAATTCAGCGTACTGGCTGTATTCTTTAACCAGAGCACAACCTTTATTTTATCCAATGGAGGTCAATATCTTGAAGACAAAAGAACTTGTATATGCCGCATTATTCGCTGCACTCATCGCGGTGCTCGGCATGATTCCGCCCTTGCCCCTTGGCTTCATTCCTGTTCCGGTCACTGCCCAGACGCTTGGGGTCATGCTGGCCGGATGTTTTCTGGGCAGGCGGATGGGTACCCTCAGCCTGGTTGTTTTTATCATTCTCATAGCCCTCGGATTGCCGGTACTGACCGGCGGGCGCGGCGGACTGGCGTTGCTCGTTGGACCGTCTGCCGGATACATATTCAGCTGGCTGGTCGCGGCAGGCTTCATTGGCTGGTGTTCCGAGAAAATCTGGCGCAGGGTCCGCATCTGGAAACTGATAGCCGTCAACCTGATCTTTGGCGTATTGCTGGTGAATCTGATTGGCGCACCTGTCATGGCCTTAATTACAGATACGCCGGTCTGGACCGGACTGATTGGGGCTTTGGCCTTTCTTCCCGGAGACATGATCAAAGCGGTTATTGCGGCTGTCATAACGATGCAGCTGAAAGAAATCAGCCCCATTGAAGATCAAGCGGGGGTGTGAGCATACCCATGAACCTTGTACAGCGCATTTTAGAACGTGGCCAGGCTGCCCCTTCCCGCATTGCGATCTCAGACGGCCGGGAAGAACGCTCCTACGCCCAGCTGATGAGGCTGGTACAACAGGTTGCAAACGGTTTGCGGCATGGCGGACACATAAAGCGGAATATTGCTGTTGTATCCGGTAACCGTATGGAGTTCGCCGAGTTTGTTCTCGGCGCCATCTATGCGGGATGCGTCCCCGTGCTGCTGGACCCCAAATGGCATCCGGAGGAGATGGATAAGGTTATCCGGCAGTGTGAGCCCGGACTGATAGTTGGTGAAGCGCGTTTTGCGGCTGATTTCACAGAACGTTATAAAGAAATTCCGCAGCTATACTTTGGCGGGGAGCAGAGCACCGGCAGCTATAGCTCCTGGCTGTCTGCCTTCGGGCCTGATGCTGTTGCAGAGGAGAACCCCGGGCTGCTGTTCATCGGGTATACATCAGGCACAACCGGTCTCCCCAAAGGGTACATGCGGACTCACCAGTCCTGGTTAACAAGCTTTGAGGCGACGGAGAAGGCATTCAGGCTGAATAGTATGAAGCACGTACTTGCACCCGGGCCGTTCGTGCATTCCCTGTCGCTGTTTGCCATGATGCAATCCCTGTATAGTCTGGCGACTTTTCATCTGCTGCCCGCATTCGATGCTGTGAGCGTATTGAATCTCTGCTCCCATGAACCTGATATGGTCCTGTTCGTTGTGCCTGCGATGATTGACGCATTGGTCCGGCAGGCCGCTGCAACTACGGCCCCGGTATCGATACAGGCCATAATCAGCTCTGGGGGCAAGTGGCCAGTGACGTTGAAACAAAGATGTCGTGAGCTGTTCAAGGAGACGAAGCTCTATGAGTATTACGGCTCCTCGGAGGCCAGCTACATCAGCTATCTTGAAATAACCGGGGAGGAGGAGGCAGATTCCTTAGGTAAACCGTTCACCGGCGTGCATATTTCCATCCGCGATGCACAGTTTCGTGAGCTGCCTCCGGGTGCGGTTGGTGAGCTGTATATCCGGAGTGAAATGATGTTCACCGGGTATCACCTGCTGCCGGAAGAGACGGCAGGCGTGTTTCGCGGGGGCTGGCTGCGCACGGGGGACTACGTGCTCCTGGATCATGAAGGGGATCTGCACCTGGCCGGCCGCGCCGGCAGCATGATCAAGAGCGGGGGACTCAAGGTGTTTCCCGAAGAAGTGGAGACAGTGCTGCGACGTATTCCGGCGGTCCGCGAGGTTATGGTATTCGGCAAGCCGGATGAGCGGTGGGGAGAGCAGGTAACGGCATTGATTGAGTGGAACGGAGAACAGCAGCTTAGTCTGGAGCAGATCAGGGATTACTGCCGTCCATATCTTGAAGGCCATAAGTTGCCCAGGCAGCTCGTTACTGTGGAACAGTTCATCTATACCAGCAGCGGAAAAATCGCACGCCAGCGGATGATGGACAATGTGAGAGAAGGGTTGAGATGAGAGAAATCAAAGAGGCCGTGCTGGTTATGGCCAGGCGTACACCTGTCGGCAAAATCGGTGGACAGCTAAGCACGCTTGAACCGGAGCAGCTGCTTGCCCCGCTGATTCGCCTCCTCGTTACTGAAGCACAGCTGCCGCCGGAATGGATTGATGATGTTATCATCGGCAATGTAGTGGGACCTGGCGGGAATATTGCCCGTAAGTCTGTGCTTGAAGCAGGATTGCCTGTTACGGTACCGGGAGTCACAGTCGACCGTCAATGCGGTTCAGGGCTTGAAGCCATCATCATGGCGGCCCGCCTCGTTCAGAGCGGTGCCGGAGAGATATTCCTGGCAGGCGGAGCCGAGAGTGTAAGCCGGGCGCCTTGGCGAATGTTCAGACCCGGCACGCTGGCGGGGACGCCAACCCTATATACACGCGCACCGTTCACACCCATTGCTTACGGAGATCCTGACATGGGGCTTGCTGCAGAGAATGTGGCGTCCAAATACGGGATTACCCGTGAAGCGCAGGATCTGTATGCGCTGGAGAGCCACCTTAAAGCCGTCCGGGCTCAAAGTACAGGCAGATATGTACCGGAGCTTGTACCGCTGCAATTCAACGGTTTACGGATTGCAGAGGATGAATGTCCGAGACCGGATACAAGCCTGGGGAAGCTGCGCAGCCTGCCGCCTGTATTTGCGGAGAATGGCACTGTGACTGCCGGGAATGCCTGTCCTATTAATGACGGTGCCGCTCTGGTGCTCATCATGTCGCGTGACAAGTGTGAACAGCTTAACCTGACGCCCATCCTCCGTTTTGTTGACTCTCAGGCTGCCGGAGTGGACCCCCGTTATCCGGGGATCGGACCGGTTCCGGCGGTCCGGAAACTGTTATGCCGCCAGGGTCTGACCATCGGAGATGTGGATATCGTTGAATTTAATGAAGCTTTTGCCGCTCAGGTATTAGCATCACTGCAGGAGCTTCAGCTTCCAGCGGATAAGGTTAATCCCGGTGGAGGCGCGTTAGCTCTGGGTCATCCTTACGGCGCATCCGGTGCGATCCTTATGACGCGTCTATATTCGGAGATGCTGCAGACCCCCTACAAACGGGGGATAGCTACACTTGGCATTGGCGGCGTGATGGGGCTGGCCGTTCTGATGGAGGCGGTTATATGAACAAGATCCGCTTTCAGGTTCAGCTCACGACGGGAAATATCGTGCAGTATGCACACAGCATAGCTTCGCCCCTACAGAGAATAGGAGGAGCAGCCGTTGCTCCTTCGACTATGCCGGTCACATTCTGGAAGACAGCAGATGTCCCCTGGCTTCCCCTGAAAGCGGCAATGATTCACGGAACGCAGCAGTTTACTTATCATGCTCCGCTGATGGCGGGTATGAATTTGGAGTGCGAACTAACCTTACTTGCTGTAGAGCACAAAAACGGCCGGAGCGGCGTGCTGACTTTCTATACCCATTCTCTATTCTGCTGTCACCGGGGCAGCCCCATCGCTGTAGCAGAAACCGTCTTGATCGGGAGAGGTGAATGATATGAGAATCAGGATTTCTGAGGCGGATATCCGGCAATATGCTGCTGTCACCAAGGATGAGGCAGCGATTCATCTGAATGCCGCAGCCGCAAGAGAAGCGGGTTACGAAGCTCCCATTGCCCATGGAATGTACATCATGGGGCTGGCGCAGTCTTTATATATGAAAGAACACCTCTCCCATTGGATTCAGTCCATTACTATGCGGTTTGAGAAGCCGTGTGTTCAAGGCTCAGCCGTATGCTTCCGGTATAACGATTTGAAGCATGATCAGATCCAGGTAACGGTAGTGACAGATCACGGGGAAATCATCGCTAAAGGCTCTTTTTGCGTTGTAAAGGGGATCATGGATATATGAAGACGGTATTGATTACAGGGGCAACCAGAGGGATTGGACGAAGCATGGCTATTGAACTGGGACGCTGCGGATATCAGGTCGCCGTTAATGGTTTAAATGGCGAGAGTGTTAAGCAAGTAGTCGAGGACATCCGGGGGACAGGCGGCTTCGCGGAGGGATTCTGTGCCAATGTTGCCGATCCCGCTGCCGTTACGGCAATGATGGACGAAGTGGCCGGGAAGATGGGTTCCCTGGATATTTTAATTCATAACGCCGGCATTCTTCATGACCGCAGATGTGAGTTCATGACGGATCTGGAGTGGCAGGCTGTCCTCGGCGTTCATTTGAATGGGGCATTCTACTGCATCCGGCGTGCAATTGCCCATCTGAGCCGGCACGGAGGCGATATTCTGCTGATGACCTCAACCGCGGGACTCACCGGTTCGGCGGGGCAGGTCAATTACAGTGCGGCCAAGGCCGGACTTCTCGGGATGCTGTGGACGCTTGCCGATGAACTGAAGACCAAGCGGATCAGGGTTAACGGCATTGCTCCTGCTGCCTTAACCGATATGACCCTGCCGGTTGTTCAACATTTGACAGAAAAATATGCACAGCTTAATGAGCCGCTTCCTGAGGCGTGGAGCTTGGGTGAAGCGGACGATGTGGCCCGGTTCGTGCGTGCGCTTCTGGATCACAAGGACCCGGAGCTGACGGGGCAAGTGTTCGGCATTAACGGACAGCAGATTACACCTTGGGAGAAGCCACGGCCGCTTGCTACAGTCACTTCTGCGCCGGAAGATTTTTTTGAATTAAGGAAACAGCGGAGGGAGCGTGGGGCAGATGCTTACTTTTGATCAGGTCGATTATTATTACCGGAGCGGGAATCCGGTTCTTCGCCAGCTAAGCTTTGGAATCCGCCAAGGTGAATTTCTCTCCATCATTGGAGGGAACGGAAGCGGAAAGTCCACGCTCGCCAAGTTAATGAACGGGCTACTGCAGCCAAGAGAAGGACAAGCAATGCTGGACCGTTTGAATACACGGACTCCTGATGACCTTGGGAAGATTCGGGAGCAGGCCGGACTGGTATTTCAAAATCCCGACGATCAGTTCATCACAACCTCTGTTCTGGATGAAGTGATATTCGGACTGGAGAATCTGCGCGTGCCGAGAGCTGATATGGCCGGGCGGGCGAATATGGCTCTGCAAGCAGTTCACATGGAAGATTATGCGGAAGCCATGCCGCATCAACTGTCAGGCGGCCAGAAACAGCGGGTTGCGGTTGCTGCTGTTGTGGCAATGGAACCTTCGATAATCATCTTTGATGAAGCGACCTCCATGCTCGATCCGCAGGGAAGAAGAGACATCCTCGAGCTGATGAACTCCCTTCACCGGCAGGGTAAGACCATTATTCAGATCACGCATCATATGGATGAGATTCTTTCCTCTGACCGTGTTCTGCTTCTGAGCAGAGGAGAAATTGCTTTTGACGGATCACCCTCCGCCTTGTTTAGCAGCGTATCCATTACAGAGCATCAGATCTCTCCCCCTTTTGCGGTAAGACTGCATCAAGCGCTCGGATTAAATGCCCCCCTGCGTGCGGACTGGAAGGAGACAGTGTCTGCCTTATGGCCTTCGAGTTAAATGACGTAAGTGTAAAGTTGAACGGGGTAGAGATTCTTCAATCCGTAAGCTGCACGCTTCAGGAGGGGAAATGGATTTCGGTGACTGGCCATACCGGAGCAGGGAAATCCACCTTTGCCAAAGTAATAAAGGGGCTGGTTCCTTTCTACAGAGGCGAATATACGCATGACCGCCAACCTCTGCCCAGGGACAGTAAAGGGAATACGAAGGCCGTCCCACAGATCGGTTATGTATTTCAATATCCGGAGCAGCAGCTTTTCGCAACGACGGTTTATAGGGAGCTGGCCTTTGCTCTTACTGTGAAGGGGGAATCACCAGGGAAAGTGGAAGCAGCAGTCAAGACGGTTATGGAGCAGCTGGGACTCCCGGCGGATCTTCTCCAGGAGAAGCCGTTCCAGCTTAGCGGGGGGCTTAAGCGGCTTGTCGCTGTCGCTTCCGTGCTGATTACGGAGCCGGAGCTCCTTATTCTGGATGAGCCCACCGCCGGACTTGATTCCGTGCACAGGACAGCGCTGCTGAGACAGCTCAAGGCATGGCAGAGGGAGAAGAACCGGACAGTACTGCTCATCTCTCATCAGCTTGAGGAGGTTGCCGACTATTCGGACGAGGTGATGGTCTTCCAGAAGGGACGTTTATTAGCCCATTTGGAGGCGGATGAGTTATTTCTGAAGCGTGCAGCTTTGTTGGAGCATGCCGGGTTGCCTCTGCCGGAGCCTATACAGCTCTTAAGATTCATTGAGGGGATTTCCGGACGGACTCTTAAACCGGCGAGTTGCAGGGAAGAAGATATTATGCAGCTGGTGAGGAACGTCTGGAAGTCAAGAGGTCTTCATCATGAAGGATAACATCCTGCTGGGCCAGTATATCCCTTCAGATTCAGTACTCCACCGGCTAGACCCCCGTACCAAGCTGTTAAGCATGCTAACCTTTACAATTTGCTCTCTTTTACTCAATAATTATGGCGGATTTGCTATAGCAACTGTCTTTGCGGGAAGCCAGATGCTGTTGTCCCGGGTTCCGGTACGGATGTTTCTTAGAGGATTAAAGCCGGTTGCGCTCCTCTTGTCCTTTACTTTTGCCTACCATCTCTTCAATACCAGCGGGGTACCGCTCTGGCCGGGTTCGGCCGTTCAAGTGACAGAAGAAGGAATAGAGAAGGGCCTCTTTGTTGTCTGGCGTATTCTCTTGCTCGTGTCGCTTGCTTCGCTGCTGACCTTGACGACCAAGCCGCTGGATCTGGCAAAAGGCCTGGAGCAACTGTGCAAGCCGCTATCCCGCCGGGGCGTTCCGGTTGAGGCTACTGCATTGATGCTCGTGATTGCAGTCCGCTTTATCCCGACAATTATTCAAGAGCTGGACCGCATTATGCTGGCGCAAAGAGCCAGAGGGTATGACATTATAGCGTTCAAAGGCCATAAGCGGGTGTTTGCATATTTGTCATTGGTGGTTCCCCTGCTAATAACAACGGTTCAACGGGCAGAGCAGCTGGCAATGACGATCGATGCAAGAGCCTATGGGAACGGGAAGGGCCGTACTTCTTATAGAGAGCTAAGATTATCGCGAATCGATTATACCGCCGGGGGAGTCACGCTTGCTTACGTGCTGCTGCTTCTGTACCTGTAGCATGACCAGAGAACTTGATTAGAGCTTAATTAACTTCAATTCCGTATAGTTTATGTATAACGAATCCCTCCCTTAATCTGGCAATGGTTGCATGATATAATGAGCTTGCGATTATTCAGACCGAAGGAACAGAGGGGGAAGAAATGTATCTGCACAAAGGGAACCTGTTCATCCGGGATGCGGCTATAGGCGATGCAAAGCTGTTATGCGGCTGGTGGAACGACGGGGAGATTATGGCGCATGCCGGGTTTCCTAACGGGATAGGCACTACTGAACAAGAGGTACGAAGCAAACTGCAGAGCGGGGCGGACACGGAACGGCGAGGCCGATTGATCCTGGAGATCAGCGGTGTTATATCACATAATCATCCTCGATACCAATCTTAAGAACATCAGAGCACAGCATGTATATGAGAAACTCGGCTTCCGGAAAATTGCGGTGCGAACGGATGCGTGTACAGATCAGCTTGGAGAAAGGCAGAGTTTTATCGATTATGAGTTGACCCAAGCGGAATGGAGAGCAGACTGGCTACATTGCTGAAAGGAGCCGTTGCGGCATGATTGTAATACCTGAACCTTTTACCAAAAGAATGCACGAACTCTATGGTAAGCAGGGCGTAGCATGGGCGGAGGCGCTGCCTGATCTGATTACCGACTGTGCAGACCGCTTCGGCTTTAGTCCGGAAGCTCCCTTTTCCAATTTATCCTATAACTTTGTACTCCGGGCAAAGCTCAGTAACGGGAAGCCGGCAGTCCTAAAATTATCCTTCATGAAGGAGGAGCTTTCTAAGGAAGTTAGTGTGCTTCGAGCCTATGAGGGCAGGGGGGCGATTCATGTACTGGATGCAGATGAGGACTGGGGTGTGGCCCTGCTGGAAGGAGCCGACCCCGGCACACCGTTGTCGGCCATTGAGGATGATGCGAAGGCGACGAATATCTTTTGTGAGGTATTTCAGCGCCTTCAGCTTCCTGCACCAGCCGGCAGCCGGTACCCGTCTATGAAGCAGCACTTCGCGGCCATAGAGCGATACCGTGAGCGGTTCGGCGATGGAGAAACTGCAGCGCCGCTGCCTGAGAGCTGGGTGGAGAATGCCGAAGAATGTCTGGTGTATCTCATTAACACCACGGAAGAGAATTTTCTGCTGCACGGTGATCTGCATCATGACAACATCCTCCGCCAAGGAGAAGAGCAATGGGTTGTTATTGATCCTAAGGGCATCATCGGTGACATTCATTTTGATACTGTCCAGTATCTGCTTAACTATATGGATCGGGGTGGTGATTGCGAGCAGGTACTACGGGGCCGGATTGCCATTATGGCCGAACGCCTTGGCCTGGACCCCCGCCGAATCGCGATGTGGGGCGTGGTACGAGGCGTGCTTGAGGCATGCTGGACGATTGAAGGCGGACGGACAGATTGGCACAGAGGTATCCAGTTAACAGAGCTTTTCGCCAAATGCCTGGATTGAGCCAAGAACTATACTTATGTTCCAAGTGAAGTCAAAGCGTAAGCAGACACTAACCTCATGTTAGTGTTTTTTCGCCTTTTTTTGCAAACCGTCTGGAGTTGTGGCGCTTTAGCCTTTATAATATGACGAGAATATAGAATAAAGGAAAAGGTGTTAATTTCATGAGCATATTAAATGTAGAAAAGCTGAGTCACGGGTTCGGAGACCGGGCCATATTCACCGATGTATCCTTCCGCCTGCTGAAGGGCGAGCATATCGGTCTGATTGGTGCCAATGGTGAAGGTAAATCGACCTTCATGAATATCATTACCGGCAAGCTGCAGCCGGACGAAGGCAAGGTGGAATGGGCGAAACGCATGCGCGCCGGTTATCTGGATCAGCATGCTGTACTTCAGCAGGGACAATCCATCCGTGATGTTCTGCGCGGAGCCTTCCAATATCTGTTCGATATGGAACAAGAGATGAACGATATGTACGGCAAGATGGGCGAGGTCACCCCGGAGGAGCTGGAGCAGCTGCTGGAGGACGTTGGAACGATTCAGGACATGCTGACCAGCCAGGATTTCTATATGATCGATGCCAAAATCGATGAAACGGCCCGCGGACTGGGTCTTACCGACATCGGTCTGGACAAAGACGTTAACGATCTCAGCGGCGGTCAACGGACCAAGGTTCTGCTGGCTAAGCTGCTGCTGGAGAAGCCGGACATCCTGCTGCTCGATGAGCCTACGAACTATCTGGATGAACAGCATATCAACTGGCTGAAGCGTTATTTGCTGGATTACGAGAATGCCTTCATTCTTATTTCGCATGACATTCCGTTCCTGAACAGCGTAATTAACCTGATCTATCATATGGAGAATCAGTCGCTGTCACGTTATGTGGGCGATTATGAGTATTTCCAGCAGGTATATGAAGCGAAGAAATCGCAGCTGGAATCGGCCTTCAAACGCCAGCAGCAGGAAATCGCCGATCTGAAGGACTTCGTTGCGCGCAATAAGGCCAGCGTAGCTACCCGGAATATGGCAATGTCCCGGCAGAAGAAGCTGGATAAGATGGATGTCATCGAGATTGCCAAGGAGAAGCCGAAGCCGCAATTTAACTTCAAGCAGGGCCGGACCTCCGGCAAGGTGATTTTTGAAGCGAAGGATCTGGTGATCGGCTACGATTCCCCATTGTCCAGACCTCTTGATCTGAGCATGGAGCGGGGACAGAAGATTGCCCTTGTAGGTGCGAACGGGATCGGTAAAACGACGCTGCTGCGCAGCATTCTCGGCCAGATTCAAGCCATTTCAGGCTCGGTGAGACTCGGGGATCTGCTGGAGATCGGTTATTTCGAACAGGAAATGAAGGAATCGAATTACAACACCTGTATTGAAGAGATCTGGAACGAGTTCCCGTCCTACTCCCAATTTGAAATCCGGGCGGCACTGGCCAAATGCGGCCTGACGACCAAGCATATCGAGAGCAAGATTGCGGTCTTAAGCGGCGGCGAGAAAGCCAAAGTACGTTTGTGCAAGCTGATCAACCGTGATAGCAACCTGCTTGTACTGGATGAGCCTACCAACCATCTCGATGTAGATGCCAAGGAAGAGCTGCAGCGTGCGCTCAAAGCTTATAAAGGCAGCATCCTGCTGATTTCCCATGAACCTGAATTTTACCGCGATATCGTGACGGATATCTGGAACTGCGAATCGTGGACGACAAAAGTATTTTAAAAAGCCGGCAATAATGCCGGTCTAACTGTGACCCGTAAGAGGACAGCTTTGAACAAAGTGCCCCTTCTTACGGGTCATTTATGTCAAGAAGTTAGTATAGGTTCAGGAGGAACATATGGAAGAGAAACATGAGGAAATACCTGTGAAGCAAGTCAGGAGAAGTATTGTCAATGTCATCATTGACGGCATTTCCGGAATCTTTCTTCCAATCGTTAATATTCTGAGTGCGGCAGGCATTATGAAGGGTTTACTCGCCGGCGCGGCTGCACTGGAAATCATCAGCAAGACAGAAGGCACGTATACGGTGCTCAATGCGATGGCGGACAGTCTGTTCTACTATCTCCCGCTGCTGCTTGCCTTTACAGCCGCCCGCAAATTCGGGGCTAACCCTTTTACTGCCGTTGTGATTGCCGGGGTGCTGCTGTACCCGAGCCTGACCACGCTGTTTGACAACCAGGAAATCATACATTTTCTCGGGATGAGTATTACTCCCGTTAACTATCCTTCGAGCGCCATTCCGATCATCCTTGCGGTAGGCCTCTTAGTGTATGTAGAACGATTCTGCGTTAAAATATTGCCTGAGGTGATCCGGGAGTTTTTTACACCGTTGATCTCGATTGTGACGGTGTCCGCTGTGACACTGCTGGTGTTCGGTCCAATTGGCTCACTTGCCGGAGACATGCTTGCTGAAGGATACCGCTCTGTATACAACCTCAGTTCGGTAGGGGCGGGAATGGTGCTTGGCGCGATTATTCAACCGATGGTTATCTTCGGATTGCACTGGAGTCTGGTACCGCTGGCAATCAACAATATCAGCGTACATGGCTCGGATACCATCCTCGCGCTGATGGGACCAGCCGCCTTCGCGCAGGCAGGAGCGGCGCTCGCCGTGTTCATCAAAGCCAAGGACAAGAAGTTCAAAACCTTATGCTTGTCCGCGTCCATTTCGGCCTTGTTCGGAGTGACCGAGCCCGCGATGTTCGGTGTGAACCTGCCCTTGCGCAAGCCGATGGTCATTGTCTGCTGCGCGGGAGCGATCGGGGGCGGAATGGTCGGCCTATCCGGCTCGTCGGCGATTTCTTTCGCTTTTCCGGGCTTGGCGACTTTACCCGCTTATCTGGGGGACGGATTCGTCGGCTTCCTGCTCGCCTGCATGACTGGATTTCTGATCGCGCTGGCTGCTACGCTGTTCGTGAAGCTGGGACCGGTGCCGGCGGTGGAGCCTAGCTCCAAGTAGATTGCAGAAGGCACCAAGCTATCTTATCCGCTATGGGTTTCGTGTAATGAATGCTATACTACTAGAGGTTATTAAGTGAACAGATAAAGGGTGACAAGATGGAGAAAATCAGCTTTCATTACGGAAAACATATTCAAAAGGTTGCGCGGGCACTATATTTCCATTCGTGGAAATCTATTCTCTCCATTGGGGTTCAAGCGGTGTTTGTAGCCGTTTGTATGATTCTATATGTTAAGAACGAATCGATCATACTCCTCGGGATATCGATAACACTTGTGCTTACGATCGCTATGTCGATGGTTATGCGTACCTTGCTGCTGCCAAAGATCCTGTCGGCAGATACAAGGTACAACAAGGAATTCGAATATTTGTTCGATGCAGAAGGGATCAACTTCAGCCCGGAAGTAGATCAGTCCATCATGAAATGGGGCTCCTTCACCCGGGTGTGGGAGAATAAAGGCTATTACTTATTGTTCCATGGTCAGCAGGAATACTGGTTCATTGCTAAGCAATCGTTCGAGGATGCAGCACAAGAGAATAAATTCAGAGCTTATGTATCGGATCACCGCAAGATTGTCACTGGGGTTATCCTGTAAAAAATGATATGTCATACGATGGACGTGCTATCCTGCACGTCCTTTTTTCTTGGCTGATCCCGGTGTTTCATCCCTGGCTTCTATGCCCGCCAAAAAGTTGTACAGTCAGCCTTATCCGCAATGTTGTACTCGATCATTTGTCTGAGTATGGTGTAATCAACCGGGCTCGTCCATTTCATACGCACCAGCAGCTTGGTATGATCTAAGCCAGCCTGCTTAATGGCATCGGCAAAATGATCCATTCCCGCCTTCTCGGGGGCAACCGCTATATGCGCTTTGGATACACTGAAGCCGATAATATAGGTTCCGTGATCGGTGAACATCGGCTGATTCCAGGCGATTTTCGGCGTTAATTGGGGAAATTCCTGGATCACCCAAGCCAGTACCTCTTCCGTCGCAGCGCGGTGTACCGGATTATCGATTTTAGCTAAATACTCTGCAAACTCTTCCACGGCTGTCCCTCCTGATCTGTAATCACTCTCATGCCATCTATCTTATAGTTTCGTACCCGGTTAGTCAAAAAAATGAATACACAAATTAAGGGATTCGCCTATCCGTCAAAGAATGTTACGACAGAGTGCTGCATACCATCTTTTACCTGTATTATAATAAGAATCCAATAGATTTTTATTATGAACGTAGTGGGGGAAGTGAATGGAAAAGTTGATCACACATCAAGGCAAACGTCCTGCTGAAATTGGGGTGACGATAAGCTTTACTTTACTGATATTATCCTGGCTATACTTATTAATAATATATAATAGAACTAACCGATTTGATCTTTTCTTGTTTTATTTACTCATCATAATATCAGGTGGAATTATCATGGGGATATTAATTTATCGCTTGTTGACATGTCGCAGAGTGTTCGTCATTGAGATTAAACCTGAAGCCCTTCAGATCAAGAATATTGAGATAGAAGCGGGCAAGGTTAAGAAGATTTTTATCAAAGGATACTTTAAGCCCGTAATCGCGGTTAAGCCCAAAGCTAATTTGCTGGTGCCGTACAAGTACTGCTTCTGTTTCTCAGCCAAAGAGGATCAAGGGATAAAGGACCTGAAGGAATGGGCAGATCAGCATCAGATTGAAGTGTTGCACAAACGGTTTACGCGATGGCTGTAGTTATTAGACCATTAACACAGCTTCAAGCTGAAGATATTGCATACCATTGGCATTATGCAGGTGAATATTCTTTTTATGATATGGATGCAGACGAGGATGATTTAATCGAATTCCTGGACCCGGCCGGACGTGGGGATCATACATACGCTGTATCGCAAGACGATGAGTTTATAGGGTATTTTACTGTTCAGCCGGTTGAGGGTAACATTTGTGATATAGGTTTAGGCATGAGACCCGATCTAACCGGGCGTGGCGCAGGGCAAGCTTTCCTGAAGTCGGTGCTGCATTATGTTACTGTGAATTTCCATCCTGAACGGATAACGCTGGCTGTAGCAACCTTTAATGCGAGGGCTATCAAAGTGTATTTAAAAGCCGGATTTACCGCAGCAGATACCTACATGCAGAATACAAACGGAAGCACTTACGAGTTTATGAGCATGGTATACAAGTGCTAAAATCATCTGAAGAGGTAACTCTTTAAAACATAAAGGAGGCACCGCAATGAAAGTAACCGGATTTAGCCATATGACACTCAATGTTCGCGACCTGCAGACGTCCCTTGATTTCTATCATGGCATTCTCGGTATGACCTTAAGACACCGAGGCAGAACGGATGCTTATCTGGAGTGGGGAAGTGCCTGGGTCTGCCTTGTTGAACGTGCGGGTACTGAGGACCACGCAGAAGGATTTGCCGGGATGGATCATGTGGCTTTTTATATCGCAGAGAACGATTTCAATGAAGCTGTGGGCATCCTGAAGCAAAGTAATGTAACCATTGTAAGAGGCCCGATACAGCGTGGAGTAGGCTGGTCCGTTAATTTCTTGGATCCGGATGGAATCCAGCTAGAACTGCATACTTCTACCCTCGATGAGCGGATGAAGATCTGGCGCTGAGAAACGTTTCGGGTATATGATTATAGAATATATTTATAGAAGCCAAACCAGAATCGAGGACGCTAGATGAATAATCCTTTTACAGAAATTCTGACTTCAGAAGCTGAGCTTAGAGAACTCCTGGGCTATCCCAGTGAGGTGGTGAAGCGTAAATCGATCCATCATCTGGATCATAATTGCCGCAATTTAATCGCTATGTCACCGCTCTTATTCCTGTCCACCGCAGATGAACACGGCTCTTGCGATGTCTCTCCACGCGGGGATGCACCCGGATCGGTAGTGGTGCTGGATGACGGTCATTTGGTGATTCCGGAGCGGCCGGGCAACCGCAGATTTGATTCCTTGCTAAATATCCTCGCTAATCCCAATGTAGGACTAATCTTTATCATCCCGGGGCTTGAAGAGACCCTGCGGATTAACGGGCAAGCTTACGTGATCAGAGATGAGCATATTCTGGATAGGATGAAGGCCCGGGATAAACGGCCAACCTTGGGAATTGGTGTGAAGGTGGAGGAGTGCTATATGCATTGTGCCAAGGCTTTTAAAAGATCGCAGCTATGGGACAGCGGATCCTGGCCTGCCGAAAACTCGCTTCCGTCTGCTCCGGCGATTATCGCGGATCATGTGAATTCTGCCGAGTTTACTGTGGAAGTAGTCCGGCAAGGCATACAGGAGAGCTACGAGAAACGACTCTATTAATGAATGGGGTGACCGGCGCAGATGGATAAGCAGAAGCTGATCCGTATTTTTGATAAACAGGCCACAGACTATGCCCGCAAAAGAGAAGATCCCAAACAGCAACGCTGGCGCCGGAATCTTATAGGTCATGCCGAGGGGGATGTGCTTGAGCTGGCAGTGGGGGCGGGGGCTAACTTCCCTTACTATTCCCGGGAGGTCAAGATTACTGCAGCGGATTTCAGTAGTGCAATGCTTGAGAAAGCGCGGCAGGCAGCACAGCATTACCACGTGAACGCCAATTTTGTATGTGCAGATATGGAAGAAATGAGCTTCCCCGGGCAATCCTTCGATACTATTGTTTCTACGTTATCCTGTTGCAGCTATCAGAATCCCCTGGAGATGCTGAAGAAGATGAACCGCTGGTGTAAGCCGGACGGAACCATCCTGCTGATGGAGCATGGGATCAGTTCTAACTTCGTGGTGTCAACGCTGCAACGGGCACTGAATCCGCTGCTGTACCGTGTCTATGGATGCCATCACACCCGGGATATTATTGGACTGGTCCGGGCGTCCGGGATGCAGATTAGCAGGGTAGAGAGCTACTCGCTGAATATGATTCATTTGATTTGGGCCCGGCCGCAGCAGCAACTACGAACTGAACGTTAGGAGAAGTGGAATGGATAGCATTATTTTTGATCTGGATGGCACGTTATGGGATTCTTCGGATGTAGTAGTGGTGGGATGGAATAGTGTGCTCAGCTGCAGAAGTATTTCATAGACTACGAGAATCCGGGGAGAACGGGACTATCCAAGGTTGAGAACATCAAGCTGGTGATGGAGCGGAATCACTTAAGCAGTCCTGTCTATGTGGGCGATACGGAGGGAGATAGGAGGGCGGCGGAGATTACCGGGATTCCTTTTGTGTACGCAAGTTACGGATTTGGCGAAGTGAGCAGCTATGATTATGTGATTGATCGTCTGGATGGGTTCTTGGGGTTGTTTGATGAATAGTATAGGCTGGGCGAAAACACATCGGCAGAAGGATACATTTTATTAAGCACTATAGACAAATTAAGCGCTATAAACAAAATTGTTGTACGTTCTGCAACTTTGATGCTTAGATACCCGGGTACTAGGGAAGATTGTTGTATGAAATACAACAATAATTCTGCTAAGCTGCTTGGAAGAAGAGAAATCCTGCCTTTTGTACAACAATTTTGAATTTGGGCCGATTAAATCAGGATAATGTTGTATTATGTGCAGGATTTCAATAGGTGATCTTACGTTCAGCCTACATAAATCCATGGGATGATGAACAAGCTATGGATGAGGTGGTCCATATGCCATTATTAAGCAAAGGTCCGGCAATAATCTTATCCCTGTTACTCGCGCTTGCTACATCCCCCATAACTATTAATGCTCAAAATTTACCAACGTCTGGGGTCAGCAATCCCGAAGAGACCGCTAAACAAATGGAACAGCTGAAATTTCGCCTGAAGCAGCTGGAGCCGCGCGAACCCGTTACCATTATGAACTCGCCAGAGGAAGCAGCGGCTGCGGCTCACCAGCCTACAGATACAATATCCATTTCCAGAGTAATACATGAAGGCACGAGGATTCCTTTCTTTATTATAAAGAATGACCCTCTCTATCAGAGACCTGTGTACGAAAAGCACTGGCATAGCACCTATAGTGGAGGAAGATGGAGTTACATGCCTACGCGGATACAATACGCACTCCACCGGTTATTTACAACCTACGACATTGGTCTATCCAGCCAATACGATTTCCAGCAAAATGTAGGCATTCAATTCCCGCTGTTCCAGAACAAAACGGATCTGGATCTGTATATCATTGCTTTTCAAACGGAGATTACAGCTGTGTATACCAAAGGCAATCAGGTAGTTGTCACAGGTACCCCCAAACATGGTGGCGTTCAAGTCGCAACTATCAAAACAGGTGATCTGCATCCCTCTGATCTCAAGAAGGCATTGCTCATTCAGTTATCCACTCGGCAAGGTGATGAATTGGATTATTCATACATCGGCTACGCACAGCCGGATTTCTGGTCACAGCAAATACGGAAGCGAAAAGAGCGTGAAGAGTAAGAGGAGTGTAACATAGCAAGCGCCGGGAAGCGGGAGTATCCGCAGGTACCGGCGCTTGCTTTTTTATAGGAGGGTATAACTGAAATATAAACATAGCGAGAGTACACAGCGGACAAGCACATGAAGCAGATGGATATGCCCCTGAAGCACGTATCCGTTGCGAAGTGCGCAGCAAAGTAACACGATTAGCCCAAACGGTAGAAAAAGCGAAAGAAACGGTGTACAGAGCAGCGCTAATGAACCAAGAAGGTTAGCCGCTGTCAGTGATAGTTGAAGGTTCCGGCGGTTGATGATAGCGGCGGCACCCATGAGTAGTGCGTACAATACAATTAGGAGATAGATCATTCTTGTTCCTCCTTGCAGTGGGATATAATACGAGTTAATCACATGGGGTTAACCCCATGGCAAGGGGGCGGAGGAAAATGCAGATTGGAGCGTTTGTCAGAGAGATGGGGACAACGGCAGATACCGTGCGCTACTACATGGAGCTGTCTTTGCTGGCACCGGAGCTGAAGGGGAAGCGTTATTCTTTTGGAGAGAAGGAAGTCCGGGATTTCCAGGCCATCGCACAGCTGAAGCAGTGGGGCTTTGCGGTGAAGGAGATTCAATGTCTGTTCGGACATAAGGCGCAATCCGGCTGCGGGACAGCAGAGGTGCTCCGCTTCGCCCGTGACATGCTGCAGGAACGTGTGCATGCCATTGACAGCAGTATTGCGGAGCTGGGCAGGCAGCGGGAAGGGGTTCTGGTGAATCTGGCTGAGGTGGAGGCGGTGCTGGGGCGGGTGGAATAATAGTGCAACTCATGCTCATAGCTTGCGGATTGCCGGGAGAGATTTAGAAGATATCCGCTCCTCATTAATCACTCCACTTCCCCCGCATCAAACTCATACACACCTGGGATTCCTCATCAACGCTTCTGCAGGGTTCACACACCTCAAATCCAAACTTGTGCACACTGGCTATTGATGCAGCATTGTGTGGATGGGTCAGGATATAAATGCAATCCACGTTAAGATGCTCGAAGCAGAGCTTGATGAGTACAGGCAAGGCTTCGGACATATACCCCTGTCTCCAATACTCTTTCCAGATATCATAGCCGATCTCGACTTGCTTCAGCTCACGATCCCAGTAATGATAGCCGCAGGTCCCGATGAATGCATCCGTTTCAATATCGAACATGCCGTAACGGTGATGGCCTTTTCCCTCTGGGTTGGCATAATGTTCAATGATTTCTAAGGCTTCTTCATAGCTACAGGGCGGTTCGCTGAAAAGTTTGCACATCTCCGGGTCTGAGAATTGTCTATACACTACCTCAATGTCCTCTACCTTCAGCAAGCGGAAGTGCAGCCGCTCCGTCTTAAACGCTTCTGATAATTTCATAATTGCTCTCCTGTTCATAAAAAACCATTAATATACAATCATTATGGTTTTTTGCCTCTATATTGTCTATGATAATTCACAAGACGCTACTTAATGGAAGTGAGGAAAGCGATCATGCTCTTATTCAGCTCAGCAATAGTATTTTCCGCGTTGATTTGTATCATCATTCTTTTTCAGGCTGCGTTGGCTCTTGGTATGCCGTGGGGAGAATTCGCGATGGGTGGAAAGTTCCCAGGGAAGCTTCCAGCGCCAATGCGTGCCGCTTGCCTGGTCCAGATTACGGTTTTGGCATTCCTGGCGCTGATTGTGCTGAGCAAGTCGGAGATTATACTTCCTGGGTGGCTTGGATTTGCAGCTGCGGCCATTTGGTTTGTTGTTGGTTTTTCAGTGCTTGCTTCGATCCTGAATATCATTACACGGAGTATGTGGGAGAGAAGAATTTGGGCACCGGTCAGTGTGATGATGCTTATTACTAGTTTAATAGTTGCTACTGCAGTCTAACTAAGTCACCGGAGGGTTACACAAATGGAAAATGCTATTAAGGACATATTTGAACAGAAAGATATTATGCGTATTGCCGCAAACCGCTATGGAATCAACCCTGATGAGTTAACTTACATAGGCGGGTTTCAGAACTTCGTGTACGAATACCAGCGGAGCGGTGGAATGTATATTCTAAGAATTACTCCAGGAATCCATCGTACTGCAGAGCAGGTTAGGGCAGAGCTGGACTGGATTATGTATTTGACCCGCAACGGAATTTCGGCATCGGGCCCGATTCTTTCTACTAATGGTAACTTGACTGAAGCTATTGAGACGGTGGAGATGTGTTTTACAGCTGTCTGCTTTGACAAAGCCAATGGCAACAGGATCGGTTATCCCGAATGCCTGAACGATAACGCAACCTATGAGGAGCTGGGCCGGATTACAGGGAAGATGCATGCGCTTGCCAAGCGGTATGACAATCAGGATGCTACTGTGCGGCGGCATGACTGGAATCTTAATTATTATCTGCAAAATATAGATATCCTGCCCCCCTCGCACCATCGCGTAAGAGAGACGTATTACAGCATCATCGATACTCTCCAAGAGTTACCCAAGGACAGAGAGGTTTACGGACTTATCCATGGGGATATGGGTTTCGGGAATTTCCATGTGAGTGATCAAGGCAAGATCACGTTATTCGATTTCGATGAGGCGCAGTACAGCTGGTTTGTAGAGGATATCGCCATTCAGCTATATTATCTGGTCTATGTATACGGCGGAGAAGAGGGCCGGGACAACCGTGAGGAACAGGCACTTCGGTTTATGGATCATTTCATGAAGGGGTACAGCCGGGAGAACACCTTGGAGCAGTATTGGCTGGAGCAAATCCCTGTATTCCTCAAGCTTAGAGAGCTGATTGTTTACATCGGGGCATACCGGAATTTCGACGGTGACGAAACATTCAGTTCATCAGATAATGAATGGTTCAAGGACTGGATCAGCGAAAGCAGAGAGAGGCTTGAGCATAACGAACCTATTGTTAATGTGTGGTAAAATGATAGTTATATCTCAGGATCTCTGAAAGGTGTGTGTTCATGAGACAAACTATATTTACGAAAAGCATAGCAGCCGCACTCGGCTCAGCAATGCTATTGACGGGTGCCGGTATTACCGTCTTTGGTGCCTTCCCTCAATATACAGAGGCAGCGGCGGTGAAGCCTACGGAAGCCTTCAGCTTATTTGAGCAAAGAGTGAAGAATCCTTCCACGCTCAGTCTGGCCCAGGCGACCTTAGTTAACCGTATTAGTCAAATGACGCAGGCAGAGGCCAATCTGGCCGTTTTGTATCTGGAAAATGCTTTGAAAGCTTATCTGCCCACAGCCACCAAACGCATGAATACACCTGCCATTCAAAAAGATATCAAAAGCATATACACCTACGGCATGACCATGGTGCTGGCGCGCTCCAAGGTGAAGCAGTACGATTCCCGCGTGGTACTGCAGGACTTGACGGCCATGGACTATAAGCTGGGAACGGACGGCGGCCGGTTTATTCCGCTCATTCAGTACAAGAGCTTCAAAGTATTCAAGCCGTACATCAGCAAAGATCTGCAGGCTTACATTGATCTGATGGCAGCAGAGTCGGAGCAGCCGTCTGTGATTAACGGGACTTTACAGGTGGACTGGTACCAAGTCGTGGAACGGGCAGTGCAATATGAAGCCTTTGTACAGACTTACAAGAACTCTAACCGTAATGCGGCGATGAAAAAAGCTTTTGAAGTATCCAAAAGGTATGTGTTCTACGGAACCCCCAATACCCCGTTGTTCGACCAGAAGACACAGGTCATCAAGGAAGAAGCAGTTATCGCTTATGAGAATACACTTTCCGAAGCCGGTCCAGAGCAGACCGATGGCAGCAGGCTGCTGACACAGCTTGGTGATTTCCTGTTGCTACTTGAGAAGAACGGCGATAAGAAAACGCAGGCGGTGATTGATTTTCTGGAAGCTATGTGAAGTGAGCGGTAAAATAATCATGATCAATTTACGGATTTATAGAAAAACCGGGCTGTTACCGTCGCAGCTCCGGTTTTTTTGTATGTATTTTTGGCTGATAAGACCCACAATGCATAGTATCCAATAGGCCGGAAGCGTCATTAATCACAGAAAAGGAAAACGATTACAATTATAATGTAAGCGTTATCTAAATGCTGTTTACATTATTACGCAAAGGGAGGAAGAAGACTTGAGTTTGCACAAGGTTTCCTTTAACATGCTTGTAATTATGGGTTTTAGCATTCAGTACGCATTAATGCATCTTTTTTCTGCAGGCGAGGTCATTGCGATATCATCGGCTGAGCTTATTATTTATATGGTGTTCACTTTTGCCGGGCTGGGCCGGTTCTTTCAACGCAGAAGACAGGTGCTGAACGAGCATGGCTGCGGGTCTGCCGGACTTTTTTTCAGCGTGTTATGGACCGTTTCGCTCTGTTCTCAGTTCCGGAAAGAGAACTACCCGGACGCACTGACAATCATTAATTCACTGGGCGTGTCTGCTGCCGGGCTAATTCTGATTACCGAAATTGTTATCTTATTTAAGGCTTGAGATACATAAAGTTATTTGTACTGGAGCAGTGCGGTCTGCCGGATGAAGGAGCTTCTGTCATTTTAGATGACAGAGGCTTTTTTTGATTTATTCAATCCCCGTGCGGGTGTCCCGGTTTACTGTATTAACAAACCGTTTGCCCCATTCACAAAGCGGATCAAGAACCATCCTAATTGACCGTCCGCTATCCGTCAGCTCATACACCACTTTAGGAGGCACTTCCGAGAATACGGTCCGGAGAATAAGCCCGTCTGCTTCAAGCTCCTTTAACTGCTGGGTAAGCATTTTTTGGGTGACGGGTGACAGCGTGCGAAGCATCTCTCCATTGCGCATGCTTCCTTGCTCGGCCAGCAGGCAGAGAATCGCTGTCTTCCACTTGCCGCCGATCCGCTCCAGGGTGGCTTCGGTAGGGTTCTGGTACTTTGTATTGCCGGGTATAGCGTTAGCATTCCCCTCGTTCGGCTCATATGTCATAATCATCGATCTCCTTCAACGTACCCGATTGGTAACTATATTACGAATAAGTGCGTACTTTTTTGTTTTGATTATAACGGTTATATTCAATCGTGTCAGTACAACGCTAAATGTGGAGGTAACAATATATGGCTATGTTAAAAAAAGCATCATGGGGAGCAGGAATCGTCGGAGCAGGCGGATGGGGTGGATTGGCTCACATTCCCGCACTTGCAGCGCTTGAGAATTATGAGGTGAAGGCAGTGACCGGCACGCGTGCAGAAAGCGCACAGGCGGCAGCTGAGCTCCACGGCATTGGCTCTTATTATACAAGTACATCAGAGATGGCAGGGCAGCCTGGAATTGATGTTGTAGTGGTAGCTGTGAAAGTGCCCGAACATGATTTGCTGCTCCGCGAAGCCTTGGATGCCGGTAAGCATGTATACAGTGAGTGGCCGCTGGCCCGGACTACTGCGGAGGCGGAAGCGCTGCTGGAACTTGCGGAAGAACGGGGAGTGAAGCATGTGACGGGCCTACAGGCCCGGGCCAATCCAACTGTCTGCTATATCAGGGACTTAGTCGCTGAAGGTGCTGTTGGCCGAATATTGGCTGTGAATACAATAGTTACCCTGCCTGTATTTCCAACCTCGAACGGAACAGTGGACCAGGCGCATGTCTATCTGCTGGATGAAGCTAACGGGGCAGATCAACTGACGATCGGGGCAGCGCATGTGCTTGATGGGATTGAATATATGGTCGCACCGTTTGTTGAGGTATCCGGTAAGCTGGACACGCATTATCCTGAAGTTCACATACTGGAGACTGGTGGATCAGTGGCCGCAACTGCACCGGATCACGTGCTTGTTAACGGCAAGCTGGCACAGAATGCACTAATTTCGGCCCAGTTTGTTAATGGCGGTGCCCCCGGATTTACGCTGCGGATCATAGGAACCGGGGGTGAACTGGTCATCACCCCACGGGATCAGCTGATGTTTCAGATGGACCGGCTGAAGCTTCAGCTCGTCCGAACTTCCGGTGAGACAGAGATACTGGAAACACCAGAAATGTATACCTCACTGGTACGGCATCTGCCTCCCGGTCCCGGGTACAATGTGGCTCATCTCTATGCCCGACTGGCGCAGCGGCTTGACGGGGAAGAGGTGGAATTGCCCGATTTCACCCAGGCGGTCCGCGTGCATCGTCTGATGGATGCGATCCGTAAGGCAAGCGCTTCGGGTGTCCGTCAAGAAGTGAGATAACTAATACTTACTGCCCGTCCCGCTTTCCTGACTTTTCTCAATTCACCATTTAATTTTTGTATTCTATCCGCTATATGCTATGATTTGAGATATGGTATTTTCTGAGAAAGGAAGGGGCGGGCTCTTTATGATTACTTTCAAAAAAATTCTGCAGATCATTGGTCTTAGTGTTCTTGTAACAGGTGTTGTTCATCCCCCCGTTATGGAAGCAGCAGCTACTAGTACAGCACAGACCGCGAAATTACCGGCTATCCGTATCTATTTGAACAACTCGCAGATCACCTCTTCAGCAGGAGGAGCCACCCTAATGAATGGAACGGTAATGCTCTCGCTGGACATGCTCTATGTCAGGGGGGCAACGGTCAGTTATGATGAACATTCCAAAATGATCACCATCGGGAATCTGTTCACGAAGGGCAGTATGAAGATCGGGAGCCGTATTGCAACGGTGAACGGGAAGCAAAACACGTATTCCGCAGCCTTCCAGCAGGTGAATAAGCAGCTCTACATCCCTCTGCGGTTCGTGAATGATGCTATTGGCGGCTCGCTGAAATGGAATGCGGACAGCCGTGAAGCGCTCATTAGCTATCCTGAATTTGTCGGCGACGGCCAGACCAGTAAAGACGCGTATTTCTTAAACGGGGTGGACGGCACTTTATATAAGAGGGATGCAGCCGGAGTGGTTCACTCTATGGGCGCCTCTACAGCCAAGCTTGAACCTTATTATATTGCGGGAACACAGCTGACATCGGTGAAGATTTCAGAAGATGCGGATTTGGTGACCATTCAGAATTCCAGCGGTGAACCTTCGGTCAACCTGACGGTATACAATCTGTTTGTCAAAAAAGGGGCCATCCTGCGCCAGTCTACAGCGCATTATTGGCAGTTCTCTCCTGAGGACTTGAAGACGTATGCCGGGAACGCCGTTATGAATGACGGTCATATTGTCCGGTTAATTGCCCCGGATGCAACGGTCCTGCAAACCTGGAACGTTTCGAAGCTGGCAGGTACCCCGGATCAAACCTACGCCATTGAAGCCATAGGCGAGAATTATCTGGTTGCCCGCTCTTCACAAGAAGGCCTGCTGACGTTAATTGATACCGGAGCTAACCGGGCGATCCTTCTCTACAAAGAGTTCGGAATTAACCCTATGGATATGCCGGGATTCAAATATGATGGGATTAAATTCATTGACAGTGGCGATGATAAATCAGAATTGCGATTTGAATTTACGAGCAGCAAGAAAGACAGCAAGACTTATACGTACCGGTTGGGTGGTTTGTAATTGGGTTGGTCCATGGTTTGTTGAATGTATAAAAGTAAGAAACTTCTCCTTTGATTTGAAATGGTTGGGTAGTGCCTCCATTTTACACAGGAGCGGTTTCTTTTTTTGTGCTTTTAAAAGATTGAAGATTCGCTTTCCGCTTAAACAGTCCGTTCGCGGAGCGTCCACTCAAGTGCACACGTTTGATCTTACTCAAAAAATGAAGGCCTCCCTGATGCCAATAGTAGCTTTTGGGGCAGGCTCTTTTTTGCGTACCCAATCTCTTTTTGATATTTAATTTCAATTAAACAAAATTAATGTTGAAATAATATTTCAGTAATGCTATTCTTCACTTAGAGAGCGATTTCATAAACAGAAAAGGATGATGAGGAAATCATGTTAGAGCATTTGACAACAGAGACCCGCAATAAGAAAACAATGAACCTGGATGAATTAACTCCTCTTGAACTTCTGGAAGTGATGAATGAAGAAGATCACAAGGTCGCACAAGCGGTTAAACAAGAGATTCCGCAAATTGCCAAAGCAGTAGAAGTGATTACCATGGCGATCAAACAAGGCGGACGCTTAATTTATATGGGGGCTGGAACAAGCGGACGTATCGGCTTACTGGATGCTGTTGAATGTCCGCCAACCTTTGGAACAACGCCAGAGGAGGTCATCGGGCTAATTGCCGGGGGAGAGAGGGCGTTTATCAAGGCGGTCGAAGGTGCAGAGGACAACGAACAATTAGGGGTGCAGGATTTACAGGATATTAAGCTGACAGCCAAAGATGTTGTCGTCGGAATTGCCGCCAGCGGACGCACTCCATATGTTATCGGCGGATTAGAATATGCCAATTCTATAGGTACACCAACTGTAGCCGTAAGCTGCAACAAGGATTCAGCGATTGGTAAAATAGCCAGGATTGCGATAGAAGTCGTAAACGGGCCGGAAGTTTTGACCGGGTCAACACGTTTAAAGGCCGGTAGTTCGCAGAAATTAATCTGCAATATGCTGTCTACAGCTTCGATGATCGGTACGGGCAAAGTGTATGGAAATCTTATGGTGGATGTACAGCTAACCAATGAAAAGCTTGTAGAACGTGCTAAACGGATTGTTATGGATGCGACAGATTGTGATGCTGAAACAGCAGAGAGTTATTTGAAGCAGGCAGATCAGAAACCGAAAATTGCTATTGTGATGATTCTTGCGGGGCTAACTAAAGAAGAAGCTGTGCAACGGCTCGAAGAATCACAAGGCTTCGTCCGTCAGGCGATTCAATAATACGATAAGAAGAAAGGGGCACAAACATGAGTAAATATCATGATTTAGCGGTCAAAATACTAGGGGCGATCGGTGGCCGTTCCAATGTATCCTCATATACCCATTGCATGACCCGTCTTCGTGTAACTGTTGTGGACCGCAGCCGGATCGCTGAAGCAGAGTTGAAGCAAATCGACGGGGTTCTGGGTGTAGTGGATGATGATACGTATCAAGTCATTCTCGGACCTGGGGTCGTGACCAAGGTAGCAGAAGAGTTCGGTATCGTGCTTGAAGAAAGTGCTTCAGCGGGCGAAAGTACAATTTCGGCTGAACAATTACAGGCCAAAGGCGCACAAATGAAGGCGCAGCTTAAAAAGAAGAATGATACTCCATTCAAAAACTTTTTACGGAAGATCGGGAATATTTTCATTCCGCTTATCCCTGCGTTCGTTGGAGCCGGATTAATTGCGGGTATTGGCTCAATTCTAGCTAACAATATTACAGCGGGCAACTTAGACACTGCAACCTGGCAGCAGTATGTAACGATCTTAAATGTTATCAAAAACGCAATTTTCAGTTACCTGGTGATTTATGTCGGTATTAATGCAGCTAAAGAATTTGGAGCTACTCCTGCGCTTGGTGGCGTGATCGGCGGGGTGACGCTCTTAACAGGGGTTACAGCTGACCTGCCCATTTTTAATATATTTACGGGTGCACCCTTAACGGCAGGGCAAGGTGGGGTTATCGGCGTTCTAATCGCCGTATGGATTCTATCCATCGTGGAGAAATATTTGCGTAAAGTGATTCCGGATGCCGTTGATATTATTGTTACGCCTACAATAGCTTTACTAGTCGTGGGTCTGATTACGATATTTTTCATTATGCCATTCGCCGGATTTATTTCCACCAATTTAATCGGAGCTATCAACTGGACGCTAGAGGTTGGCGGTGCATTCTCAGGCTTCGTATTAGGAGCAGCGTTCCTTCCGCTTGTTATGTTAGGACTGCATCAGGTATTGACGCCGATTCACATTGAGATGATCAATGATTCAGGGATGACGCTGTTGCTTCCGATGCTGGCTATGGCTGGTGCGGGTCAGGTTGGGGCTTCCATTGCATTATGGATTCGCTGCAAGAAGAATAAATCATTAACGAACATGATTAAAGGCGCACTTCCGGTAGGTATTCTGGGAATCGGCGAGCCCTTAATTTACGGGGTTACCTTACCGCTGGGCCGGCCGTTTATTACAGCTTGTATTGGCGGAGGGATTGGCGGTGCGGTCATTGGCTTATTCGGCAACGTTGGAGCGATTGCCATTGGGCCTTCCGGGGTTGCGTTAATTCCCTTGATTGCCAATGGATTATGGCTGAAATACGTCATAGGCTTAATTGCAGCTTACGCTGGCGGATTTATTGCCACTTATCTCTTCGGCACACCCAAAGAGGCTATGGCAGAACAGGATTAACTTGAACTGAAATAATGAGGTGATTCCAGTGCTCGGAATTTCAATTTTTGTGGCGGACCGCACGTTAGAAGATAATGTCAAGTATATGGAACAAATGAAGGCTGCAGGCTGTACGGAAATATTCACATCCCTTCATATGCCGGAGGATGACATCGGACAATTGAAGGAGAAATTGCTGGAGATCGCCAACGCTGCCCGGCGGTTAGGAATGGACCTGATGGCGGATATTTCCGGAAAAGCATTGGAGAAATTTTCATTTCCCTTTCTATTGGATGCTGGTGTTACAGGTTTGCGGACGGATTTTGGTTTTAGCGCCGATGAAATTGCAGCCTACTCACAACATCTGAAAATCGCCTTAAACGCCAGCACCTTAACACCAGAATTTTTAACTGCCTTACAAGAGCATCCTATTTGTCTTGAGAATACCCAGGCCTGGCATAATTATTATCCCCGCCCGGAGACAGGTCTGGATAAAGAAGCATTTATAGCGAAGAACAGATGGCTGCAGGCGGAAGGCATTACGACAATGGCCTTTATTCCGGGAGACGGGCTGAAGCGAAAACCGTTATTTCAAAGCTTGCCTACCTTAGAGAAGCACAGGAATCAATCTTCTTTTCTAGCTTATCTGGAATTAGAGAAGGATTGTGCGGTGGACAAAATTTTCGTTGGCGATTTAACCCTTTCAGAAGGGTCTCAGGTTCAATTTCAGCGGTATGAAGATGGGATTATTCCTTTGCGGGTAACCCAAGAACTGCCTTATGCCCTATGGGATACGGTTCACCGGAACCGCCTTGACGCTGCCCGTGATGTGGTCCGGTCGGAAACTGCGAGGACAGATCAGGAACGTTTTGTAATGACCCGAAGTATTGCGCCTATGCATACGAACAAGCGGCCTAGAGGAACGGTTACCGTCGATAATTATTTGTATGGCCGCTATGAACATGAGCTGCAGATCACATTAACGGACCTGCCGGCACATGAAGGCGTGAATGTAATTGGTCATGTGATAGAAGAGGACCTTCCTCTATTGGACTACGTCAGACAAGGCGGAAGGCGCTTTAGCTTCACAGCTGCTACTTAATGATTAATCCCCTCTATTTTGTTACAATAAGGAGAATAGCCTGAGGAGAGGAGCTTGGAACTTGGCAGCAGGAAGTATGATTTCCCAAATTGAACTGGTATTAAATGAACTGCCGGAATCAGAAAAAAAAGTAGCTGAGTACATTCTTGCCAATGCTAAAGAAGTGATGCATATGACCATACATGAGTTAGCAGCCAAAGCGGAGGCAAGCAGTGCGGCGGTTGTCCGTTTTTGCCGGTCAGTGGGTATCGAGGGTTTCCCCGCTCTGAAGATCCGTTTATCCGCTGAAGTAGAGAACACGAATTATGTGGGCTACTTTGATGTTGAATCGAATGAAACCGTGCATTCTATCATTGATAAAATGCTGTCAAATACCATATTGACCTTTCAGAATACGGCCAGCCAGCTGGACGCGCAATCCATTGAGCAGGCTGTGCGCCTGTTACAACAGGCAGAGGTTATTTATGTGTATGGGATTGGCGCCTCTTTTATCATTGCAGAGGATGCAGCACAGAAATGGCTTAGGCTCGGCAAAAATGTATATGCGATTTCAGACCGTCATTTATTGGCAGCAGCCATGGCTACGAAATCAGAAAACGCCGTCTTCTGGGGGATTTCGTATAGCGGTGAGACGAGAGAGGTCATTCAATTAACGAAACGGGCCAAGGAGCAGGGGGTCAAAACGATCAGTCTCACCCGCCCCGGAAATAACAAGCTTGCCCAGCTTGCGGATGTCTCTTTATTTACATCACGCGCGCCGGAAGCTAAGCTTCGCAGTGCGGCAACTAGCTCGAGATTCGCCCAGTTATTTGTACTCGATATTGTCTTTAGCGTATATGCCTCTGCCCAGCATGATTTAACGGTGGAGCAGCTGGCGAAGACAAGGCAGATGATTGAAGTCTTGTATGATTAATGTTGAACCTCTCTATAGAAACTCCTGCTAATCTATTAGCGGGAGTTTTTTAGTGCGCCTGCAGCAGGGTACATTATTTTCAATATTCAACGATTTACAAAATATGGAATGTATGTTATCTTTGCTATGAAAGCGCATCCAAGACTTGATAGATTGATAAAGTATTTACCATTTTATCATGGGGAGGAAAGGTGGAAATGAAAAATTTGCTCAAGAAGGCAAGCACAATGATCCTGGCATTTACTCTGATGCTTGGAGTGATGACAGCGCCGCCCGTTCATGCAGACAACGCACTTTTCACAATTGAAAGCGAAAATGCTCAGCTCACCTCCGATCTTCAAGTGACGACCCAAATTTACGGACAACCTAAGCCCGGCTACACCGGGAGCGGTTTTGTCTGGATGCAGAATTCAGGCACCATTACCTTCAATGTGACGGTCCCGGAAACAGGCATGTACACGATCTCCACCCGTTATATGCAGGAGCTTAGCGCAGACGGCCGGCTTCAATCGTTGAACGTTAACGGCGTTACGAAAGGTTCGTATATGCTGCCTTACACGACCACATGGTCGGATTTCGATTTTGGCTATCACAAGCTGAATCAGGGCAGTAACACCATCCAGCTGAAGGCGGGCTGGGGCTTCGCTTATTTTGACAGCTTCAGTGTGGATGTTGCCGATCTGGATCCCCTGGATGTGCAGCCTGTTCTCAGTGATGCTCAAGCTACACCGGAAACTCAGCTGCTGATGAATTATTTGACAGAAGTGTACGGCAATCACATGATCTCCGGCCAGCAGGAGATTTACGGGGGAGGCAATGACGGGAATTCCGAGCTGGAGTTCGACTGGATTCACAATTTAACCGGCAAATATCCGGCCATCCGCGGGTTCGATCTGATGAACTATAATCCGCTTTACGGCTGGGAGGACGGTACAACCGCGCGGATGATCGACTGGGTGAACAACCGGGGCGGGATCGCGACCAACAGCTGGCATCTCACAGTTCCCCGGGATTTCACTGCCTATCAGCTGGGGGAATTTGTGGATTGGAAGGAAGCGACCTACAAGCCGACGGAAACTAATTTTAATACAGCGAATGCAGTCATTCCCGGGACGAAAGAGTACCAATACGTACAGCTGGCCATAGCTGATTTGGCGGAGCAGCTGCAGATTCTGCAGGATAACAACGTGCCGGTTATTTTCAGACCCTATCACGAGGCCGAGGGCAACGGCGGATTGAACGGGCAAGGCGCGTGGTTCTGGTGGGCATCGGCAGGCGCAGAGGTATATAAGCAGCTGTGGGATCAGTTATATACCGAACTTACAGAAACCTACGACCTCCACAATCTGATCTGGACTTATAACAGCTATGTGTACAGCACTTCTCCCGCCTGGTATCCCGGTGACGATCAGGTGGATATTGTCGGGTACGATAAATACAACACCGTCTACAACCGCTATGACGGTTTGTCCGGTGTGCCCAATGAGGATGCGATTACCTCGATATTCTATCAGCTGGTGGATCTAACCGGCGGCACCAAAATGGTAGCCATGACCGAGAACGATACTGTCCCGAGCGTACAGAATCTGACCGAGGAGAAGTCGGGCTGGCTCTATTTCCTGCCGTGGTATGGTGAGCATCTCATGAGTTCTGCCTTTAATTATCCGGCCACACTGACCACGCTATATCAGAGCAATTATGTCATTACACTGGATGAGCTGCCCGATTTGAGTGTCAATAATCCAAACCCAAGTGCATCCATTACACCTGCAAGTATCGAATTTAACAAGTATGCAGCGGCTCAGAGTGACAAAGCCATAACCGTGAATGCTAACGGCAATACGTTAACTGCCCTCCGGACTGGGGGCAATGCCTTGACCGCGACGCAGGATTATACTGTAAGCGGAAATACGCTGCTGCTGAAAAAGTCATTCCTGGCAACGCTCCCGGTTGGCGAGCATTCGATTGTCTTTGATTTCAATCAGGGACAAGATCCCGTATTGAAAGTTACAATTGTCGATACCACACCGAGTGCATCTATTGCACCGGTGAGCGCGGCCTTTGATAAAGCGCCGGCTCAAGCGCAGGATATTTCCGCAGCTCTAACCTTAAATGGACATCAGCTTACAAACCTGACGAATGGAAGCTACACGCTTGTATCGGGCCAGGATTATACGGCATCAGGCGCAACGATTGTCTTGAAGAAATCCTATCTCTCTACGCTGCCGCTCGGCCAGAATCCGATCACCTTCCATTTTAACGGAGGAAATAACGCTGTACTTACAGTGAATGTTGCGGATAGCAGCGTTCTGCTACCAGCGGGCGGCTTGACGATCCAGGCTTTTAATGGCAACACAAGTGCCTCTACTAACGGGATTTCGGCCAAATTCAAAGTCGTCAATAGCGGTAATTCGGCAGTTCAGCTCAGTGATGTGAAGCTCCGGTATTACTACACGATTGACGGCGAGAAAGATCAGAGCTTCTGGATCGACTGGTCCAGTGTCGGTAGCGCGAATGTAACCAGCAGATTCGTGAAGCTGGCAACCCCGGTTGCCGGTGCAGATTATGCTCTGGAAATTGGCTTCGCAAGTTCGGCTGGAACGCTAAACCCCGGCCAGAGCGCAGAAATCCAGACCCGCTTCTCCAAAACCGACTGGTCCAATTACAATCAGGCTAACGATTACTCGTTCAAGGCATCCGCCAGTCAATTTGTTAACAATGAGCAGGTGACCGGATATATGAATGACCAGCTGGTGTGGGGGATTGAGCCTTAACACTGGTTAGGCAAAAGGGCTGGATTGGGGGATACCCTGGTCCAGCCCTTTATGTTCTAGTTAATAATCATCTGGCCGCATTTATCTGCAAGACCTCTCCGGTTAATCTTGCCGGTTAAGGTATGAGGGAATTGTTCTTTCATTATAACTTCGGAGAGCAGCATATAATCAGGCAGCTGTTGGGACAACCAAAGATTAACCGCGGCAAGTGACAGGGCGCGGTCGGCCTGAATGAATCCTGTCAATGTGGTCTGCCCGTCCCGCACTATGGGGAGCACCGCGCATTCCTTCACTCCTGCCATGGTTAAAATATGCGACTCGATCTCTCCCGGCTCAATGCGGTATCCCCGGATTTTGATCTGCGCGTCTCTTCTTCCTCTGAACATGATCCTGCCGGTATCGTCCATCTCGGCCATATCACCGGTCCGATAGATGGTACCGAATGTAGGGGAGGTAATAAATGCTTCCTCCGATGAATCTGCGGCATTAAAGTATCCTTCAGCTACAAAGGCAGACGCGATAAGCAGTTCACCCGCCGCAATCTCATGAGTCTGCAGGAGACCGCAGCTTTTTTGCGCTAAGCTCCCCGAAGGAGAGATAACGGTGAATCTCCATCTCCGCGAGCAATAAGCAGCTTCCGTTCCGGCGGGCGGTAACCCTACAGCTGAAGCATCCCCGGCGCTGGATATGAGATGCCCGGCAAATATAATGTAATCCGCTTGAAGGTGAGCCGGAATGGCGATTAAATGTGTTCCAAACAGCCTATGCTGATAGAAGAATTCCTTCAGGCAGAAAGCTTGGATAGTATTCAACGGGCGAGAGTGGGCTACAAATGAAAGAAGCTCCTGTGATAATCACAAGAGCTTCTTTTTATTGGTACGCCCAGCATGGGCGTCATCTTTAGGGTGAAAGTCCCGAACGGGGGCTGGCGAGCGCCTACCGTTAGCCAAGGGCAAGGGTGTCCACCGTGAGGTGGAATCTGAAGGAAGCCGGAGGCAAAAGCACGGGCCAAGGTACACGAACTGGATTTGAGGCTGTGTCAGTCGGATGAGTCACCTAAACATGACGAAATCCAAAGCCGCCAAGGGCTGGCGCGGTATACTCCAGTGGTCGCGGGCAGACAGATGACGTTCTTATCTGGGGAGACCTGTCAGATAAGCAAGAAAAAAAACTTGTAACCGTAGCTGAGAGGCTGCGCTGAACTGGCAGGAGTCAGCAGAAGCCATAGTACGTAAGCTGTTGCAACAATTTACGGAAGGGCTGAACCGAAAGGAGAGAGGAAAGCGATGCGTTCGCATGAAGAGCAACGACAGCAGAATATCTCGCAAGGGAGCTTGCGGCAAAGAGAAGCGGTGAAGCCGTCAGGGTATGCCGGAGCGCCGAGTTCTTCGTCGGCACAAGTCGTCCCTTCCTCTCGCGAAGACCAGAACAACTTGCTGGAGCAAATGCTCAAAGGAGATAACCTTCGACTCGCTTACAAACGAGTGGTGCAAAATGGAGGAGCGCCCGGTGTGGACGGTGTAACGGTAGCGAATCTACAAGTTTACCTGAATACGCACTGGACATCGGTGAAAACTGAACTTCTGACGGGAACTTACAGACCTGCGCCAGTCAAACGGGTGGAAATCCCCAAACCTGGAGGCGGTGTACGGCAGCTAGGCATCCCGACTGTGATGGACCGTTTCCTCCAGCAAGCACTTTTACAAGTCATGAACCCGATCTTTGACGCACAATTCTCGTGGTACAGCTACGGCTTTCGGCCGGGGAAGAGCGCGCATGACGCCGTTAAACAAGCCCAAAGATATATCCAAGGCGGCCTCAGATGGGTCGTGGATTTGGATCTGGAGAAATTCTTTGACAAGGTAAACCACGACATGCTAATGGCAAGAGTGGCGCGGAAAGTGGAGGACAAAAGAGTGCTGACGCTAATCCGTGCTTACTTAAACGCCGGAGTTATGGTGGATGGAAAATGGGAGCGTAGCCGGGAGGGAACGCCACAAGGCGGTCCGCTTAGTCCGCTTCTAGCAAACATTCTATTGGATGATCTGGACAAGGAACTGACCGGGCGAGGTTTGCGATTCGTACGCTACGCGGACGACTGTAATATCTTTGTGGCGAGTAAACGAGCAGGCGAGCGTGTCATGGAATCGGTAAGTCGGTTTGTAGAAGGAAAGCTAAAACTGAAAGTAAACGGGGAGAAAAGTGCGGTAGCGAGACCTTGGCACCGAAAGTTCTTAGGATTCAGTTTCCTGAGCCAGAAACAGGCAACGATTCGGATTGCTCCGAAGAGTCTCGCAGCTTTTAAAGGGAGAATTCGAGAGCTAACGAAACGTACCTGGTCCATTTCCATGGAAGAAAGGATTTACCGACTGAACCGCTATCTGATGGGTTGGCTCGGTTATTTCCGTCTAGCCTCGGCGAAGACACACTTCCAAACACTGGACCAGTGGATTCGGAGGAGACTTCGAATGTGTCTGTGGAAACAGTGGAAACGAGTACGTACACGAATCCGCGAGCTTCGAGCACTCGGGGTTCCAAAGTGGGCTTGTTTTAAGATGGCCAACTCGCGGCGAGGCGCGTGGGAAATGTCCCGGAACACGAATAACGCCCTTTCGACTTCCTATTGGGAAGCAAAAGGGCTGAAGAGTTTACTTTCACGCTATCTGGAACTTTGTTAACCTTTTGGAACCGCCGTATGCGGACCCGCATGTACGGTGGTGTGAGAGGACGGGGGCTTGCCGCCCCCTCCTACTCGATAATACTATTTTATTTTTGCGGATAGCGCTTGGGATTATTGGTCTGCCCTAAAATGTAGTCGATGCTTACTTTATGGAAATTCGCCAGCGTAATTAAAACGGCACTCGGAACATCCAAATTCCCATTCTCGTAGCGGGAGTAGGTGGCTTGTGTGATATGTAAAAGCTCAGCCATTTGTTGCTGCGTCAGATCTTTGTCTTCGCGTAAATCGCGGATTCTTGTGTACAATGCTCATCACCCAAGCCAAGTTTACTTTATGCGAAAAATGCATATTGTTATTTATGCAGTTTTCGCATAAAATTTATACATGATTGAAGTATTAGTTTGTGAAAGGAGGCCTGGTGGTAATCATTTTGGAGGATTTCTATTATGGAAGATTGCACCCGAATGAGTTGATTAAGCCAAATGATCCGGAATTGCAGAAGATTAATCAGAAAACCATTGATTTATTACAAATGCTAAAAGCGAGGTTATCCGAAGAAGATTTTGACCTAGTCGAAATGCTATATGATTTACAGAGTGACTCAAGCTCGTTGCATTCAGCGTTATCTTTTATCCAAGGCTATAAAATAGGAGCTTTAATGATGATCGATGTATTTAGTGACAAAGATTCTGTTTACGAAGGTCTATAGTACGTTAGTAATGGAAACCGGGGTGAAAATAAAGCTTCGGTTTCTTTGTTGGAAAAAAATCACATGGGGAAGTTCTTTTGGAAGGGCAGAAGGGGATATTGTCGAATATTAAAAAGATTATTGGGAAGCAAATCGGTCAGGGAGTGTGCCAATAGTGAACAAAAAGTTAATCGCATCAAGTTTTCTTATTATGTTGTCAGTGGTATGTCTATCCATTACGGTCTATGCAGCCACTGCAGCATACTCTTTAAGGGTAAACGGGGCTGCCATTAAAGGGGAAGCTAAAGTCATTGATGGAGTGACCTATGTACCTTTGCGTACAGTTATTGAAGGGATGGGAGGGTCATATCATGTCATGCCTGAGTCGAATACAATGAGTCCAATCCATTAATTTTTGGTTCAAAAGCATATTTCGAAATGAATGAAAATTTTGATAAATTCATTGGTTCAGTCTCTATTGAAGAAGCGAATACGGGAAAGGATGTTTTGAAAAACCTTAATTCCTGAAGGTCATCCATCTGGGATGATGGTTTTATCAAGTCCAGATGACCGGCAGAATGCTCTATGGATGAAGGTAGAGTAACGTCGTAATACTTAAGGATAATTACATAAGCTTCCGGTACCAGGTCTCTTGACTCTAACGTCGCGTAAACCTGTATATTTACTCTCATGAAGGAGGGATAGTCATCGAACTGCAAACCATCAGTCAGGTGTCAAAGCACTTTTCAGTCTCCACCCGTACCCTTAGGTATTACGAGCAAATCGGGCTGATTACGCCTGCGAAAAAGGAAGATTCCGCATACCGCGCATACGATCCCGAAGCCATCACACGTCTGCGTCAGATTATCGTTCTGCGTAAACTGCGGATTCCGCTCAGACAGATTGCCGAAATTCTGCAAAGCGCGGAAGCGCGTGTTGCCATCGAAGCTTTTGAGCGTAACCTTGCGGATATTGAGGACGAGATCACCGCGCTCTCCACCATTCGCAGTGTTATCAAAGCCTTTGTCGAATATCTGAATCTCAGAGGTGCGAAATTCGCACTGCCTGACGACGCAAGTTTACTGGAGGTTGTGGATTCCTTGACTGTCTCGAAAATCAACTTCAAGGAGGAAAAGTCAATGGAAGAATTAAACAAGGCAAATGAAAATTTAAACAAGCTGGCGGACAAAGATGTGCGGATTGTCTATCTGCCGCCCATGACTGTGGCTGCTGCTTATGCAACGGGAGAAGGCTGCGAAGGCAAAGCGCTGGATATGATCACGCAATTTGTAACAGAAAGCGGATTGCTAACAATTAAACCCGACGCCCGGAGTTTTGGTTTTGACTGCTCTAAAGGGGCAGCAGGAATCGGAGAACCCTCCCATGTATATGAGGTGTGGGTATCCATTCCGGGCGACACAGAGGTTCCCGCGCCTTTAGTCAAACGTACGTTTGACGGCGGGTTATATGCCGCACATGTGCTCAGGGCATGGGACTTCGAGGACTGGCGTTTATTAAAAGAATGGGTTAACGCAAGCAATAAATATGATAATGATTGGGATTCTCCGCGCTGGGCATCGCTTGAAACGGTTGCAGGGCAAGGATTTGAGGAAACATTGAATTTTTATAATTACGTACAAAATGGCGGTAAAATGGACGATTTACAGCTTGATTTATTGTTTCCGATTAAGGAGAAGGTATAAGAGTAAGATCGCCGGGTAAGGCAGATTAAAATCGGCGGTTATAATTGGGTGTCCCGACATACAAAATTACACAGCTGTGATTATAACCGCAGATATTATAGAACAATGCGCCAGTGAATTCCAATCGGTATTTCCTCTTACATACGATAATCCTCCCAAACCATGAACAACTACTCCATATATATCTGCGTACGTGTAACAAAAGCTGAATTCATTTCGTTATAGTCAATGAGTAATGGTTCCCAATAAGAGCGAGAAAACAATGGAGGAGGGGACGGTTTGGTCAGAATTGTCTTAACATTAATGACGCTTCTATTCAGTCTAACGGGCTGTTCCGCTTCGCATAATGCCACAACATTAGACCACAATGCTACTGCGGCAAAAGATTATTTGGAATCTAAGGGTTACAAGGTCTCTTCGTATGAAGGCTCCAGTGAAGTCTACACCTTAACAAAAGAAAAGTTAATGAATTTACCATATTCCAATTACTGGGGGCTGCAAACCGAAGATCCCAGTGTTTATCTGGACAAAGAGGTTAACGTACAGAAGTTCATAGTAACAAACCATCCATTGGATAACTGGAAATCCACAAGCGCCAAACCGGAGAATATTGTTAAATCTAAAGGGAAAACCGCAATTTGGATCTATGTCGTGGATAACCAGGCAGTAGGCGGACATTCTTATCCAGTAATCGATCAGGCCATGGATGGCGGCGTATGGTCATTAGATGGAAGAACATTAGAAGAAGTGCATTCTATGAGTTATAAAGCTTGGTTAGAGCAATGGGAAGCAAAGTTTGGCAGCTAATGAAATATTAAGAATCGCAAAGATTCGTTATGCCGTGGGTGTCACATATCTAAGAAAGGGTGGGTTCGATGTTCTACGTTAATTCAAGAGCATTCATTGAACGATTCAATGATGGAGAACCTGAGATCGTCATACAAAGAAGAATGAAAACAGATACCTCCTTTAAGTTCGAACTTCCCGGGGGGAGAATTGAACCCTTTGAGTCGTTGATCCAAGCCCTGATCAGAGAGGTTAAAGAAGAGACTGGATTAGATGTATACGAAATAGAAGGAAATGAGACAAGAATTGATACCCTAGGGATTAATCCAGAATTTGATGTGGAATGCCTTCAACCATTCGCAGCCTATCATACGGTTAAAGGTCCGGTCGATTCCATCGGGTATTATTTTAGATGTAAGGCAAAGGGTGAAAGAGCAACGAACATGTAAAGCAAGCTGCGTTTCAGCAAAGAGAAGCCTTTAAAGCCAAAATTAAAGAACGCTACAAAATTGGAGCCGAAAATAGCGAATCAATCACAGACACGGGTACGATGTTGCATCTCCTCGGGTTCAGTTGGCATGGGAATTCAGGGAGCTATGGCGATATTCACTGTTAGTTTAAAACGAATATTGAAACTTATGGGGTAGATAAAAGTCGAAGAATTAGGTGAGAAAAAACGACGACCATTCGGAGGGACCGAATAGGCGTCGTTTTTTTTGATACATTTTTCAGTGGCCTCAGATGGCGAGAGCAGTTTTTTCAAACTTAGTATTTCTGGATGTCCCCAATTGGCCCTGATCGTTCGTTGCACATGTATACACATCCCCGTCTTCGGCAAGTACTGCAGAAAAATCATATCCTGTTAAAATTCATTTACTTCTCGAAAGCCCTTGCACTTGTACAGGCGAAGAGCGAAACGTCGTCGCCTAGTTGTCCTATGTCATTCATCCCCCAAGGGTCCGAAGCTTTCGTCATCCTTTAATATAAGACCATGATTCGATAGAAACGATACTTTCACAAACTTTGGACTGGACGTGGATGCAAAGATAGGCGTCGGATCAAACTAGACATATCATAAATAATAATAGTACATACCTTTTCATGTTACTCATTCTCCTTACCTCCGTAATTTCTTCATTTAATATAATCCCAGATCAATAACACCGTATCACCATTAATGATAACTGGGGCAGATTTATGTGCAATTACACATTTTATATTAATCAACCTAAAAATATTTTAATAGTTGATTTAATTTTCAATTACGCTTACTGGTTTAGTTTGGTCTAACTTAGTTACAAAGCGGCTTTAAATCTTACTTACTGCATCAGTGAAGTCCTTGCTCCGTAAGAGGTTCGCTCACGAGCTCGCCATCATTGTTAAGTTCAGCTTATATAGTGACATTTTTCATGAAATATATTAGTAATTTATGGTAAAGTTCTTATATCAAAAAAGAAGGGATTGGTATTAATGAGAAAATTATCCTTGTATACATTTTCATTTGCATTAATTGCGAGTCTTTCTCTCTCTTCGGTAGTTTTGGCAGCTCCAATTGATAATAGTACATTGAGACAGGTGCAAACATCTGGGGCAGATAAGACTTGGGTCGGTGAATGGCAGGGAGAGGATACAATTATCGTTGACTCCCTTGGCAATGTTACTACCTCTGGTGAACTCAAAAAAACATCAAGTTTAGTATTTCCAACAGAATCCACAACTATCCGAGACGTATTAATTCAACCGGACTTACTAACTCCCACTTTTGAACTCCCAAACGAATCTTTTGCCACCTTGGCATCCGATTATGGTCATGCATGGCCCTATTCGGCTGTTAATAGTTCTGCAGTTAACTGCTATGGTTATGCTACCAAAGCCCCATGGAAAATGAATCCTGGCGATGGAGATGGCGTTTCAAAGCAGATTCACAATATTTTACGAATGTGAATTATGTTGCTAACCTGGTAGTCCAAGATGGAAATACAAATTCATTATATTTTATACCTGGCTGGCGAATACTAAGTAGCAGAACTGCGGCCGTTAACGCCGATGAACATCGAATAGCTTTAAGAATTGGTTGGATTGATACCAATGGTAATGGTAAAGTTGACTTCCTGACCAGTATGGTTTTGGTGGAGATAATGTTGATTATCATTTTATGCTTCAAAATAGCACAGGAACCTGGTCTGAAAAACACGGTCCAAATCCATCACAAAATACTGGAATTACTGATCCAAGTAATTTTATCTGGAGCAATGGTATCTACTATAATTTTTATAACAGTTCTACGGTTTATATTGCTGCCAAGGTTCACTAATATCTAACACACAAACAAGCGGTGGTTGTCATTTCTGCCGCTTGTTTATCATATTTTGATAAAAATATATTTCATTAAGAACTCAGACTTAATTAACGTTTATAAATGAACATCTTTAACAAAACTCCGCAATCCGCTACAGTCGTGATCATCTTTCTCTAGAATATCCTTTAATAGTGCTATTCCCTTATCGACTGGAGAGTCTTTATCTAAGAATTATCCGTCGAGTCATATGAATAATCATCCCCAGAGTTTCATTGTAGTTTTTGCACCTTCAAAGACATATACTTTTGTTGTTTCTTTAAATGTGCAAGACACGATGATAATTAAACAGCTACCTGATAATGGGCTATTAAGTGCAAGATTAACATGGAAACTTTGTCGAGAAAGAAGATAAAAAGGCAGTAACTTCTAGCCATTGATGAGATGTCCGTGTGAATCAATCTTTTAATGAAACTTCTGCTAATAATTTGGCAGGAGTTTTTTATTTGGAAGCAAGGTATATATTCGCAGGGAACGGGATGGAATGAACGTCTAAATTAAGAACAGCATAGTGACTTAGGGATTTTGAATTTGATATACGAATTCAAAGGAGAACGACAATGCAGAAGAGTACTAGGAGAAAGGAAACTATTGTAACAGTAAGTGCAGTCCTGCTGATCGTGCTCATCGCTACTACTGCATGTTGGCATTCGATTGGAAATTTATTTGGATCGGGAAATTATGCTATTGAGCAAAACATGGTGAAAACCATTATGAGCAAAACAGCGACTCCAGGCGTTGCCATCGTATCATCCAAACAGGGCGAGACAGAATTTAGGGTGTACGGCTACGCCGATGTGGAACAAGAAAAGCCGGTCACTGAGGAAACACTTTTCGAATTGGGCTCGACCACCAAAGCGTTTACGGCTCTAGCTGTTATTTTGCTACAAGAAGAGGGTGCTTAGCTTATTCCGATTATATTTCAGATTATCTTCTCTGGTTTGCTCCAGATTACAAGGGGAGAAAACTGAGATTTCTATTAGACAACTATTGGCTCATACAAGCGGTATACCGTCATGGAGCATCAGGTTAATTCCTGAAGGTACAACGGAAGAAATGCTTGGAACAACCATACATAAGATTTCTAATATTGCGCTAGATACAAATCCGGGGACTGAATATCAGTATGCAACTGTTAATTATGATATTTTAGCAATGATTATCGAACAAGTTACAGGTATAAATTATCAGGATTATGTAACTGGGCACATACTGATTCCGCTGGGGATGACTGACAGTTATTTTTCAACAGGACAGGAAAAGAAGCTGGAGCAGCTTACTCAAGGTTATCGCGCGTTTTTCGGGAAAAGCTTAGCATACAACGCCCCCAGATATTATGGAGATATTGCAGCGGGATATTTGGTAACGAATTTCAAGGATTTGGAGCACTGGATCACTGCCCAGATGGAAATAGGCGATCTACCGGATAATCTGAAGAACGCAATTTATCAAACACATGAGGTTGACATCCGGGCAGCCGGATATGAGTCTGTAAACCAACTATTCCTTCCTCAACGGCACCCTCGTTGATTGCGCAGAACAGGTATGGGCAAATGAATTAGAGCCCTATGAACACCTATAAATATGACGATATCTACATCATAACTGATCTGGTATCATCGTTGTTAGTTCTGTTAGCCGCTATTGGCATCATTCTTAAGGTAATGATACTAGCCGTAGGGACACCCCGACACATAATAGATGAGCAAGATAGACGCAGGAAAAAGACCAGGGTTCGTATTACTCTACTCTTTAGAATGCTGCTGTTAGTTTTGACACTGATCTGGCCTTATCTGTTGAACTATAGTTACCCTATGCTTACCGTATGGATGTCCTATTCGGTATTGTTGTGGATGGGGCTTACTGCTATTAACTGCGTGTTATCCATTTTATTGGCTGTCCGCTCTTTGAATCATTATAAAATAGACAAAGGAAGTGTCGATAGATTATGAAGATTGGAGTAATTGCTGATATCCACGGTAATGCTCCTGCCTTAAAGGCAGTTCTTAATGAGTTTGACCTGAGGCGGGACATTGAACATATTTATTGCTTAGGAGATATGATAGGGATTGGACCAGATACAAATGAAGTTCTGACAATCTTATTTGCCAGAAGTGATGTCTCAATGATTACCGGGAATCACGATGAAGCAGTTTTAGCACTTCAAAAAGGGGAAGATTATCCATTAAGCCACTCTCACGCTAAAGAGCATCACCAATGGATAGCAGATCTTATGGACAAAGGCTTCATCACCAGATTAGAACAGTTGCCTCGGACAATCACTTTAACAATCGAAGGCAAGTCTATATTGTTTATCCATTATCATATTGAGCAGACCCAATTAAATGAACATATAAGCAAAGATCCTTTTAGTGAAATTGTTGAGCCGAGTTTAGATAATTTACTCTCTCTATTCAAAGGAAGCGAAGACAAATTAATATGTTTTGGGCATCATCATCCAATTCATTTTTTTGAGGGTAAAGATACTATCTTTTTAAATCCCGGTTCTTTAGGATGCAATTCACAACCAACTGCCCGATATTCAGTAGTAGATATAGCAAAGGACAAAATTACAGTCAGTTTAGAGGAAGTCTCCTATGATAACACAAAATTTTTAGAGTCATATGAATTATTGCAGGTTCCAGAACGTGACTTTCTTATCAAAGTATTTCACAGCAATCAGTAAAAACAGAAAAGAAGGAGTGAAAAAGCTGGTGTTGAACCTGGTAAAGCGGAATGAGAACAAGCTCCTGTGATTATCACACGAGCTTGTTTGCGCTTGCAATCGGAACATCCAAATTACCGCTCTCATAGCGGGAGTAGGTGGCTTGTTATGTAAAAGCTCAGCCATTTGTTGTAGTTACATACTTTTTCGTTGAACGAGGCACGGAGTCATCCTTGACAATATTTTGCAAATGGCGTACTGTATGCGGTAAGTGATAAGTAGTAAGTAGTAAGTAAAACGATTTCAAAAGGTTCTTCATACACACGAATCACGAACCGGCTTATCTAAATCATGAGTAGGGGTGGATGGCTATGATGGATTTAAAATTAGCACAAAGTTTTCACTGATCGCCATGGAATAGAGTTAGGGGTCAAACAGTTCCTGCAAATGAAGTCGTCGTTTATGAAGACAGATGCGGGCAGCAGTATCAATTTTTTCTTCCCTTTCCTTGAGCGGTCACAAGCTGTCTTTGTAGAGACAGAGGCTTGGTTCGATAATTCTAATAAAAGGCTAAACTCCGTCCTTACAAGGCTAAAATCCTATGGACATGAGGTAAGGTGATTGAGAGAGGTTCATTTGCGACTGTCAAAATAGATAATTTGTTATACGATGCGATGCCGCATTATGTGATGATGAGAGTACCGATTCAAGGTGTGCGTCTTGTTCCGAAGCGCCCAATGTAAAGGAGTTGTATCCATGTCTAGGCAACGTTCCATGGAGGCGATTCTGGCCTCAGAGCATGTGTCAATAGGTGAATTGGTAAGAATCACAGGTTCCCGTTATAGCACGCTGAAACATTACACCGAAGAAGGTATGCTGCCCTTTGAACAGGCTGAAGAGAATTTAACACGCAGGTATAAAAGAGAGGAAACCGTCGCACGCATTATTTGGATAAAAGAGCTGAAAGCGAACGGTTTATCTATCCCGCAAATTAAAGAAGCTATAGGCATGAGTTAGTTAAAATATTGAAGGTGGCATATATAATGAAGGTTAAGATTTTATTTATTTTATTGACAGTTTCGTTAGCAATAAATGCTGTGATATTTTATGGATTATCTAAATATGATTTAGTTGAAAAAGGAAGTACTCAATTACCTAAAACAAGTATGGCAGCAGATTCATTGAAATTAACAGAAAATAAAGTTGACATAGAAGAAAAAGTAAAATCTGGTTACGGATATATCTATAGTTTAACGGATGATCAAATCATGAAAGCGATCAATGAAGGAAAAAAAGATGGTGCATATTTTGGTGAAGACTTCAAATTACCTTTATTATCATCGACCAGCAACGATAGTACATTTGAATACAGGGACGTATTTATTAATACACCTTACAGATTTGTGGCAATACATTCAAGTAATCAATACGCAAAATATGATAGGACGTCATCTATAGAAGAAGTGTGGAAATTTATCAGCTATGATCATATTTCATTCTCTGCTTATGTGATGCGTGGATGGGCTAAGATGTTAGCCATTGAAATGATACAGGAAGGTAGAATATTACAACCATACAAGACTGAAAATAATGCGAATGGAGATATGAAGAGTGTCAATTTTTCAGTCAATGATATAGATTTTCGGGAACCTGCTTCTTTGAAAATATTTGAAAAAAGTAATCCTGAAAAATATGCAGAGTATAAGATCGCTTTCGAGGATTATGTGAAATAATATCCATGTAGAATGAGGTGAATGGTATGACGATACTGCCTGTTATAATATTTATCCTAGTATTTGTACCTTCCATTGTACTCATCGTGAGTATGCCGTATTTAACAAAAGAGACGATTAGTTTCGGAGTCACCGTCAGCGCTGTACAATTCCTCAGTGAGCCGCTGCGCCAGATGCGGAGGTCATATGCCAGGATTAGTGCTATTCTATATACCATCCTATTCATTGTTGGCATCCTATGCCTAATCTACAGTGATGAACATTCGAAGCAAGTCAGTTGGATTATTATTACCTATGCACTCGCCATGCTCGTAATCTCCCTTGTCATTAATATTAGCTATCATTTAAAAATGAAAAGTGTACTGCCCACGCTGACTATTGCTCCTGAACCATCGATCATGACCGTGGACACTGAATTGCCAAACAGAAACAGGGGCTTATCTAATTATTGGTTCTTCATTCATGTTGTCATTATGGTTGTTAATATTGTATTTGTGCTCCGCAACTACGATCTGATTCCTGATCAGCTTCCAATTCATTATAACAGCAGTTTGAGCATAGACCGCTATGCAGCTAAATCGTATACCTCTGTGTTTATGACTACGCTAATTCAAGGGCTCGTAATACTGTTGTTCCTATTTGAGAATTGGAGTATTCGCAGAGAGAAACAGCAGGTTAGAGAAGACGTAACTTACCGCCGGGCTTGGTCGTGTTTTATGATTACAGCCAGCTTCCTAATAGTGATCCTGTTAGCCGTCGGGCAGCTCAATATGATATCTCTGCTTAACATCAATTTCGCTATCCCCGTTATCCTAATCATAATAGCCTTTATCATCCTATACGCCCTCGCCTTATCGTTCTGGGCGGGTCAGGTCGAAAGCCGCTTGGAGCGATCTGCCGATAGCGCCAATGTCAGACCTGTCCATGATGAAGATAAATGGAAATTAGGTATGATTTATTTCAATCGCAAAGATCCAAACCTAATTGTCGAGAAAAGGTTCGGAGTCGGCTGGGGATTAAATTTCGGTCACCCGGTTGTCTGGCTGATTTTGCTCGGAGTTATTGTAGTGTTAGTTGTGGTGCGGTAAGAAAGCTTTAAGTGATGGGACTAGCGTAAAACAAGCTCATGTGGTTCGTCACCGGGCTTGTTTTTGTGCTGCTTAAGATCTTTGTCTCCGTCTAAACTGCGGATTTTTGTATGCAATGATCATTATTCTAATTTAACTTTTGGAGTAAGGTTTCTTTTGGTTCGTTCGGTTAAGTAAATAGTCAGTACTCGTCATATGAAAATCTGCCAGTTTAATCAGAATCGCGGTGGGAATATAATCATCACCATGTTATGCGGAGGGCCCCCTGCCTATTGATAATAAGGGACGGAATCCGCTAAATAATCATGCCCTGTCTTGACGCCGGGCTGGAGCAGCCGTATGGTACAAGTGACAAGAACATACAAACATAGGGAGGTACATGCTCAAGAAGGGGGAACTATGAATACATTCACAGCCTATGCAAGGCAGATCCGGCGGCAGATCGCCAGCAGGTATTACCGGATATCCATCAAGCAGCGGATTCTGTTCTCGTTCATCATGCTGATCACACTGTCCATCAGTGCGATGGGCAGCTTCTCGTATTGGATCGCCGCGCAGGAGATTGAGGATAATGCTTACGCCAGCAGCCAGGAAACGGTCGGCAAAACTACCCAGCTGCTGGATTCCCGCCTGAATGATGTGGCACTGTCCGTGCAGTCCCTGATGCTGAGCGATGCGTACCGGAAGATGATGATGGATGTGCTCAGCCATGATGTGTCGAATTATTATGTGCATCTGTCGGATCTGCAATATGTGCTCTCACAGGCGACGTTTAATCAACCGATTATCGAGAATGTGCTGATCGTCACGCCGATAGGCGACTTCTACTCCACCACGCAAATCCGCGCGCAGGATAACTCGTTTTACGGCTCGGAATTATATGATCTCAGCAAGGAGCAGCCGGGCGGCTACTGGGCCAAGGGGCATTATGACCGGCTGTTCACGGGCAGCCAGCGGGTCGTCTCCTTCGTGGTCCGGGGAATCTATGAATACCCGTATACGCCGGTCAGCAATGTGTTTATCGTCGTCAATATCCGGGAGAGCCGGATTGACGAACTGCTGAATCAGGGCGGGCAGCAGCCCGGCCGGAATTATTACCTGATGAGCGGGGAGGGGGATGCAGTGGTGGAGTCGCGCTGGCCGTTCCGCGGCAGATTTCCCTGGAAGCCGGTGCTTGCGGAAGGCGGCGCAGCAGCCGAACCGCAGGAGCATACCTACAGCTATGGCGGCAAGGAGTATCTGGTCAATTATAAAAGCTCTGCAGCATCTCCTGACTGGATCATCTCCGGCATGCAGTCGCGCGACCAGCTGCTGGGCAAGCTGGAGAGGGTGCAGCGCATCACCCTGTATGTAATCGGTGTCTTTCTGCTGACTACCTGGCTGATCTCTAATCAGCTGACGTCTGTGCTGCTGAGGCCGCTGTTCAAGCTGCGGCGGCTGATGCGCAGGGTCGAAGAGAACCAGCTTAGTGTAGTTTATGAGAGCCGCTATGAGGATGAGGTCGCCCAGGTCGGCTTTCAGTTCAACCGGATGATGTCGGAGATTAAGGCACTGATTGAGGATGTGAAGTCGAAGGAGGAGGACAAGCGGCATGCGGAGATCCGGGCCCTTACCGCGCAGATGGAGCCGCACTTCCTGTACAATACGCTGAATACGATTTATTGCAAATCGGTATTGGGCGTGAATGAGGATGTGAATGAGATGATCCTGTCATTATCGCAGATGTTCCAGATCGGGCTTAGCGGAGGGAAGGATCTGATTACCCTCGAGGATGAGTTGTCCCATGTGCGGCAGTATTTCTCCATTCAGCAGAAATGCTATGAAGGACTGTTTGAATACAGCATTACGGTTGAGGATGAAGAGCTGCTGTCCTGCCCGCTTCCCAAAATCATCCTGCAGCCGGTTGTGGAGAACAGCATCCAGCACGGGTTCAGTGACCGGTCCGGGGGAGGCCGGATTGACATCACGGTCAGCCGGGAGCTGGAGATGCTGCATATTACTATTACCGACAACGGGCGGGGGCTCGATGCCGGGAAGGTTAGGCAGGGAATGAGCAGCGCCCCGCAGTCCAAGAAGGGCTACGCCCTGTTCAACATCAGACATCGCCTGGCGCTCTACTACGGAGAGGAAGCCCTCATGGAAGTGGACGGAGAACCGGGCAAGGGGTCGCAGACGGAGCTGTGGATTCCGTTAAGAGAGGAGCGATAGATGATGGACCAGAAGCTGGAGCCGGGAAGGTTCAAGTTATGTATCATCGACGATATTAAAAGTGTGGTGGAGATGATCTCTCGCAAGCCGGCGTGGCAGGAGCACGGTATTGAGGTCGCCGGCACGGCGCTCGACGGTGAAGAGGGGCTGCGGATCATCCGCGAGACCCGGCCCGATATTGTGCTGACCGATATCCGGATGCCGAGAATGGACGGGCTGAAGATGACCCGGGCGATACTGGAAGATCTGCCGGACTGCAAGATTATTATCCTTAGCGCTTACTCGGAATTCGCTTACGCTCAGGAAGCCATCCGGCTGGGGGCGCTCGATTTCGTGAAGAAGCCTTTTTCGCTGGATGAGATTGTGAATGTGGTGCTGAAGGCCAAGGAGCTGTGCCGGGAAGAACGGCAGGAGACTGCGAGACTGGCGGTGATGGAGTCCAAAATCAGGGAGAGCCTGCCCATCCTCCGCCAGGAGTATCTGACCTTCCTGCTGCATCACCAGACGACAGAGGCGGATGCCCGGTCCAGGTGGGCATATCTCGATATCCCGCTTGCGCAACATGACTTCTTCGTGTTTGTCGCAGAGATCGATCATTTCGCCGAGAAGCTTCAGGGCCAGCCTGTGCAGGAGGTGGAGCTGCTGCGGTTCAGCCTGCACAATATTCTCGAAGAGACGATTTCCGCCTGGACCCGCGGTGTGATTATCCGTGAGGCTACAGACCGGTATGTCTGCATCATGAACGGCTCGGCCCCGGATACCGCTGCGCTGATTACGGAAGCCTGCTGCACGAATGTAAGCCAATTCTCCCGTAATACACTCTCTATTGGCGTGGGGCCTGGTGTATCAGCGATTCATGAGCTGGCTACCGCCTACAGGCAGGCGCTGAGCGCTCTGGGTTATCATTTCTATACCGGAGGCAACGGTGTATATCATTACGGCAATATCGAGAATAAGCCGCTCTCGCTTCACAGCTATTCCGCCGCCGCCGAGCAGGAGCTGCTGTTTGCCCTGCGTTCCGGCAATTCCGGCAAAAGCCTGCAGGTGCTGGACCAGCTGTTCTCGGAGCTGCTGGACAGCGAGCTTTTGCCTGAGCCAAGGTATGTCGAAAGCGTCGGCTATGAGCTGAGCTCCAAGATCTGCCGGGTTCTGCTTGAGCAGTTTCCCTATGAGCAGGTGGAGCCGCTGGAGCGCGGAATTGAGGCAATGAAGAACCGGGTGCATCCTTCCCTTCAGGATATCCGGAGCCTGCTGTCCGGGCTGTGCCGGGAGGCCTGCGCGCTGGTGGAGGAAGCCCGTTCCCTGGAATCCACGCGGATTATCCATCAGGCGATCGCTTATATCCGGAGTCATCTGGATACGGGGCTGTCACTGGAGCAGGTTGCGAAGCAGATTAACCTCAGCCCAGGATATTTCTCCAACCTGTTTAAGAAGGTGCAGGGGGGTTCCTTTCAGCAATACGTGATGCATGAGAAGATGGAGAAGGCCAAGGCAATGCTGATCGGCGGCCTGCAGGTACAGGAGATTGCCCAGGATCTCGGCTACGAGCACAGGCGCTATTTCAGCGAGGTGTTCAAGAAGTATACAGGAATGACCCCGTCGGAGTTTAAGCTGCATTACCTTGGAAAAGAATAAAGAAGGACAAGGGAGGGGCTTCCGCCAAGCGGAGAGTCACTCCCTTTTATATGATGGGCAGCTTCCGACCGGCAGTGTGCCGGCAACTCCCGCAGAAACCTGCCCTCAATGTGGGCTTACCCGCCTTATGTGAAAGCGTTACCCATTCTATAATCAGGTTGTAAGTTAAATTCAGCAGCGATAAATAAGGGGGCACTACCAATGATGAAGCGTACGCTAATGACATCAATGAGCCTGGTTCTGGCACTTGGCCTGGCAGCCTGCGGCAACGGTAACAGTGGCGGCGGCAATGCAGCAGAAGGCTCAGGAGATGCAGCGACAGGCGGTTCAGGGGAAAAAACCAAAATCAGCTACTGGACGGGCGACCGCCATGACGCCGATTTCGTGAAAGAGAAGGTGGCCGAGTTCAACAGGGCCAATACGGACGGTATTGAGGTGGAGCTGGTCGTCAAGGGCGATGACTTCGATACCGCACTGGATCTGTCCTTCCAGACCTCGGATGCCCCGGATGTGATCCGGGTGAAGGAGAACACCATCCAGACGTTCTACAAGAAGGGCTTTCTCGCGCCCATTGATGAATTCCTCACCGATGAGCTGAAGGCGAAGTTCCCGGCCATGCCGGATCTGAATGAATTTGACGGCAAACGTTACAGCCTGCCGAACTACGGAACGACGATGCGCCTGGTGTACAACAAGGACCTGTTCGCCAAAGCGGGCGTCGAGAATCCGCCAACCACGTTGCAGGAGCTGGTGGATACAGCCAAAAAGCTGACCGAAGCGGGTAAAGCTGACGGCGCTTACGGCTTTGCACTGAATTTCAAGAGTCCCTCCAGTGCATTCGCACGTTCGGCACGGGTCATTGCGGAAATGAGCGGTTATGGCGGCTTCGGGTATGACTTCAAGACTGCCCGCTACGATTTCAGCGGCCTCGAGCCGATTATTAATGCCTTCAAGCAGATCAAGGATGACGGCAGCATGCTTCCGGGTGTGGAATCGTTGGATATCGATCCGCTGCGGGCCCAATTTGCCGAAGGCAAGATCGGAATGTATATCTCCTACTCCTCTGAGCCTGGTGTGTATAAGAACCAGTTCCCGGCCAAGATCGACTGGGCTGCGGCTCCGGCACCTACAATTGACGGCATGGTGAAGGGCGCTTCCGGCTTCCTCGGCGGCCAATGGCTGAGTCTCAGCTCGAAATCGGAGAATAAGGAAGCGGCCTGGAAGTTCATGCAGTTCATGTACGGGGATCAGGTGCTGACGGATTATCAGGAGAAAGGCTTCGGCATCTCCATGGTTCCATCCATCAGTGCGGTTGCCGCAACACCGGATGTCAACGGCATCGAAGGCTTCCTTCCCAATAAAAATGACGGGGTATGGCCGATCTATCCGGCGGTTGCACCGGAGGGCATGAAGTCGGATGACGCCTTCTTCAAATATATGCTCAATGGCGGCGATCTGAAGGCGGTCATCGCGGATTTGAACAAGCGTTATAATGCTGCGCTGGACAGCGCTATTGCCAATGACGGAATCAAGGCTGAGCCGGATGCAGGCTTTGATCCGGCCGGCCTGGGCGGCAAGTTCGCCAAGTAACCGGAAGGCGAAACATAGAGAAACAGGTCAGATGACGGGGATGGGGAAGCTGCGTTCTCCACCCCTCTGCTCTGACCGTAAGGGAAAGGAGCCGGAAGAAATCAGATGAATAAAACAAAAAATGCCTTATTCTCATACAGCTTTATCTTTCCAAGCGCCCTTCTGACCATTGTGCTCGGAATCTACCCGATTGCCTGGGCGTTCCGCTACATGTTCTATGACTATAAGGGTTATGGAACGGCCCGGTTTACCGGTCTGGACAATTTCAGCCGCATTCTGAAGGATACCCAATTCTGGGATTCGGTGGTGAATACCTTTGTCTATGCAGGCGGCAAGCTGTTGATCACGATTCCGCTGGCTCTGCTGCTGGCCGCAATCCTGAACCGGGGGCTGCGGGGCAGACAGCTGCTGCGGGGGATTTTTTTCATGCCGACCGTCATCAGTACAGCCGTTATGGCTGTCGTTTTTTTTACCATTTTCAACTCGTATAACGGGATTCTCAATCAGTTCCTGATCAAACTCGGTCTAAGCAATTCCGGGATTGACTGGCTGGGTCCGAAGTATGCCATGCTCACCGTCATTCTGGTTGCGGCCTGGGGCGCGGTCGGGAACTATATGCTGCTCTTCCTCGCCGGTCTGCAGAATATTCCTGAGGATGTGTATGAAGCCTCTGCCCTGGACGGGGCAAGCAAAATCCAGCAGTTCCGCTACGTGACGCTGCCGATGCTCGGACCTGTCATGCAGATGGTTATTATGCTGGCGATCATTACAGCCCTGAAGGGCTACGAGAGCATTATGGTTCTGACCGAAGGCGGTCCGGTAGGCAAGACGGAAGTAATGTTCCTGTATTTATACAAATTATTCTTTCCTGTAGGCGGGGGGAGTGCAGGAGTTCAGGTACAGGAGTTCGGATATGGAAGTGCGGTCGCCTTTGTGTCCGCGATAATCGTCGGGATCATATCACTCATTTATTTCTACGCCTCCCGGCGGATGAATCAGACCGATTGAGGAGAGACGCGAGATGAGAATAAGAACCATACTGGGCAACACTGTACTGTGGATTTTTCTGCTGGCCTTTGCTTTTATCACCCTGATTCCGGTCGTCATCACCGTGCTGGGCTCCTTCAAAACGAATGCCGAGCTGACCACCGGAGCGACCTTCCTGCCAAGCAGCTGGCACTTCTCTAACTATGCTGAAGCCTGGACACAGGCGAATTTCTCCAAATATACACTGAACAGCCTGATTATTTCACTGTCAGCGGTAGTAGGCACTTTACTGGTTTCTTCCATGGCAGCTTATGTGGTGGACCGGATGGACTTTTTCGGCAAAAAAATATATATCGGCCTGCAATCCTTCACCATGTTCGTGGCCGTGGGGGCGGTGGTGCTGCGTCCGCAATTCGATCTGATGGTTAAGCTTCATCTGCACAGCAGCCTCTGGGGCGTAATTCTGATCCTGATCTCCGCACACGCGTCGATATTCTTCATTCTGTTCAGCTTCATGAAGGGAATTCCCCGGGAGCTGGACGAGGCGGCGCTGATCGACGGCAGTTCGCTCGGCCGGACCTTCTGGCGGATTATTCTGCCGCTGCTCGGACCCGGACTCGGCGTAGGTGCGCTGTTCACCTTCCGCGGTGCGTGGAATGAATATCTGCTGCCGCTCGTGTTCACGATGACGAAGCCGGAGCTGCAGACGCTGACTGTCGGGCTGGCGAACCTGAAATACGGGATTTCGGCCGCTTCCCAGACCCACTATATGATGGCGGGCGCCTGCTTGTCCATTCTGCCGATTCTCGTGGCCTATCTGTTCGCCAACAAATCCTTCATGCAGATGACGGCCGGTTCACTCAAAGGGTAACGGTCCGGCCCTGCGCAACCCATATTCCATATTTAACATTCAAGGAGGTACACCCCATGACTCAACACGCTCCGGCAATTCTGCAATCTGCCCCGTTCATCCGGCGGTATCCGGGCAATCCTGTGCTGGATGCAACGAAGGTTCCTTACCCCACCGCACTGGTATTCAATGCCGGTGTAACGAAATTTAACGGCAAGTATGTGATGATCTTCCGTAATGATTACGGCTCACTGGTCGATCAGACGCTTGAGCCGCACCACACCACGGATCTCGGCATTGCTTACAGTGACGACGGACTGAGCTGGTCCGCCGGCCCGAAGCCAGTGTTCAAAATGCATGACGAGGAAATTATCCGCGCCTACGACCCGCGCCTGACCGTGATCGGCGGCCGTTGTTATATGTGTTTTGCCGTGGATACGCACCATGGCATTCGCGGCGGAATTGCCGTTACCGATGATCTGGAACACTTCGAGGTGCTCAGCCTGTCTACACCGGACCTGCGCAATATGGTACTGTTTCCCGAGCCCATCGGCGGCAAGTATGTCCGGCTGGAGCGTCCCTTCACGGTATACAGCCGCGGCGGACGGGACCGCTTCGATGCCTGGATCTCCGAGTCGCCGGACCTGAAGCATTGGGGCAACTCCAGCCTGCTGCTCGCCGTCGAGCAGGTGCCGTTTGCCAATGACAAGGTTGGCCCGGCCGCACCTCCGGTCCGGACGGATAAGGGCTGGCTGACCACCTTCCATGCGGTGGATGTGGACCCGGCCAGAGGCAAGCAAGGTTGGGAGGACACATGGAAGAAGCGCTATACCGCCGGAATTATGCTGCTGGATCTGGAGGACCCCCGCAAGGTGATCGGCATGAGCAAGCAGCCGCTGCTGGCACCGGAGACAGACTATGAGATTGGCGGGGGATTCCGCAATCATGTGATTTTTCCGGGAGGAATGATTCTGGAGGATGACGGCGAGGTCAAGATCTATTACGGCTCTGCGGATACGGTGGAATGTCTGGCAACGGCCCATGTGGACGATCTGCTCCGGCTCTGTCTGGAGCCGGAGCATAGATAAGATTGGAAGCAGGCTGAGGGCGGAAATGCGGAGACGATTATTTCCTGAAAATATGAAAGGGGTGTTTATTTATGCTAAAAAAGTTAAACTTATTAAGTTTAATTGTTTGTATGCTCGCCAGTCTTTTAGCTGTCGTTCCTTTGACAGCAAGTGCAGCGGGTACAATTGTAAGTTATCCGTTACCGTCGATCTATACCACGACCAATCAATACACGGTAACAGCAGACTCTACCAATATACCGGTAATCGACACTTCAGAGGTATTTGTAAACTATAATTATTGTAATCTCTCTTTTTCAGGTACGACTACAATCACAATTACAGCAAGCGAGCCAATCAATACCTATAATATTTCTCCCAAAGCTTTGGGAATCACTGCAGCCAAGAGCGGAAATACACTTACCTTTACACTTTCATCACCAACCTATCTTATCGTTAAAATCAATAACCTGAAAGATCTGGTGATTGCGGCAGATGCTCTTGAAACCAATGTTCCGGCTTCATCCGGTACAGGGATATACAATGTTAAAACCGGGTACGGTGCCGACAGTACCGGTGCCACTTTGGCTACAACTGCCATACAAAACGCCATTAATGCGGCTAACGCAGCAGGCGGCGGTATAGTATACGTTCCAGCCGGCGTGTACAAGAGCGGTAACATTGTTCTAAAAAGCAACGTTTCGGTTTATCTGGAGGGTGGTTCTGTGATAAGGGGTTCAGGAAATCCAAGCGATTACACTACCCATTTCCATAAGAATTCTCTGAATAAGGATGGAACCTGGTTTATTTATACCGAAACCAATGCAAACAATATTAAGATATACGGCAGGGGAACGATTGACGGCAATGGCCATTATATGAGAAATACAAACAATTATTTGAACAATATTCTTGTACCCTTGCAGTGCAGCAACTTCACGGTTGACGGCATAACCATCAGAGACAGTGGTGGCTGGGCTACAATCGTTACAAGATCCAATAACGTAACCTTCCAGAATACCAAGCACTTCAACAACAATGAACTTGATTATGAGAATGATGCAATAGACATTCAAGAGAGCCAGAATGTACTCATTAAGCACACTGTAGCAGTATCGGAGGATGACACCTACTCATTTAAGACCTGGGATGTAGCAACTACCGATATAGCTGCAAACTGGCCTGGAACTCCTGAAAACCAGTCAAATGTAGTGGTGGATGATGCTTTGGCCTGGAGCAGATGTGGAGCATTCAAGGTCGGAGATGGAGTGAAACAGCTTCAGGATGGCATCGTTGTTAAAAACTCTTATGTATACCGGTGCTGGCGCGCTTTAGCGGTAGGTCATCTTTATGGGACTCCAGCAGCACAAAACATCATATTTGATAATATAGACGTAGAAGGCTTCTGGCCAAGATCCGGTGTTCACTCCAGATGGTTTGATCTTTCTGCAAAAACCGGTCCGATCAAAAATGTGGTCTATAATAATATCAATTTACGCGCTTTAGGTGAAGTTTCAATAATGAAGGGTTGGAGTGATACATCTACGGTCTCCGGAGTTACATTAAACAATGTTCGCGTCGGTGGAGTTGCGGTAAATAATTTGGCAGATTTGAAAATAACAGATACGAACAGCTATGCTGCAGAGCCAAAATTCAACACATTGAAATTTGAAGCGGAAGGCTATAACCTTAGTTCAGGTGTTATGTCCTATGAGTCAAGCACGGACGGCGGGCTGGATGTGGGTGGAGGCAGTAATGGCGACTATATAGCATTTAAAAATGTAGACTTTGGCAGTACAGCTAAAACAAGTATTGATATGAAGGTTGCATCCGCTAACTCCGGCGGAAGGGTAGAATTCCACCTGGATAGCCCTACAGGCCCTATGCTGGGTTATTGGACGGCAGAAACCACAGGCGGATGGCAGACATGGTCCCTCAAGAATATCCCGCTTAATGCCGGGACAGCGGTAGGAACTCATACGGTATATGTTACTTTTGTGAAGTCAGATTCAACCACAGTTGCAAATTTAACTTGGTTCCAGTTCAAATAGCCAACTAACACAAAAAACAGCAAGTCTCCTAAGTGAAGTGAAATAGGGACTTGCTGTTTGAGGTTTCAATTAATTCTTAAAGCTATGAATTGGAGCTGGGTTTCGTCCGCACGATTAACGAAGTTCGCGCAGTTGAAGCCGTTTACTGCAGAGAATAAATAGACAGCATAGTCGATATGCTTAGAGCCATACGTTCAAGATACCATTTAGCAGTTCAGTTGGGACAGACAAATGTTTTTCACAATTATGATTTGGCAAAGTGGTTTGATGAGATTAGAGATTTATTGCAATAGAAATGAAAAAATCTACAAATAGAAATTCCGAAAAGATAAAGGATAAGAACCGTTTAATTGCTCTAACTAAAGATACATTCGATATGGTTTGGTCATTTGATGGGACAAGTCTTCTTGAGCATGTGTGTAGATATAAATTAGGTGTTTATTACGAAGTACCTTTTTTCCTTTACCTGCGCCTTCCCTCACTTTTTTGGGTAAACTAACCGTAGACAACACTTTACCCAAATTATCCGAAATGAGGGGACGCCCCGTGACAACTCACAAATCTTCCAATAGATTAGCCAACGAAAAATCACCCTATCTCCTACAGCACGCCCACAATCCCGTGGACTGGTATCCATGGGGAGACGAGGCCTTTGCCAAGGCGCAGGGCGAGAAAAAGCCGATCTTCTTATCTGTCGGCTATTCGACCTGCCATTGGTGTCAGGTCGGTGAATTCCACTTGTTTAATCTCAACGTTTTTGTCACACCCCTGAGTCAGATTCCTGTTAAATTCCAAGTCTATCGAATTAACTTGCTGAATTCGCATTTCATTTGTTGATAAACTATGCTATAGGTTTTCTAAGCGTTTTTGATAGGAAAGCGTATAACAAAACGATGAAGGATATATTTTCATAGTGGCAAATGGGGCTTTAATATACTTCAAAATATGATAAATTCCATAGATATGGAGTATTTGAAGATGATGTTTATTTACATATCGGGATGATGAGAACACACTTGCTCGGCTGGTAGAACGTTTGCATGGCATGCATGAGGCCGTCGGTTCGATCCCGATTTAAAATTGTTTGAGTGTACGATGTATAAGAAGCTTGAAGTCTGTGCAAGATATTTTTGACGGTGTGAAGAGAGGTGTGGTTCCGTTGGACCATTCGGTGCTAGGGCTACAAGAGGAATTTAACTAATCACTAAGTCAACTGAAAGCGAGGGGTTGTGTCGCAGAGCATCTCTGAACACACACGCCTAGTAGCATTCCTTTAAAACGGAAAGTGAACAAGCGGTGCCCAAGTATTTCTAATGATGTGAAGTGTGCCTTTTAAAGATACTCGAACGATCAAACACCGTCGAAGGGAGCCTGTAAAAGGGCTCCTTTTTCTACTGCTTAAACGCAACAATCCATTCCGAAAATGTTATGGTTTTAAAGAGGCTGTCCCAAAGTAGGGAGCACGTTAATTTCTGTAACGGAACCTGATCGAGGTGGAGTAAACCTATCTCTTAATGCTAGAATTACAGCTAACGAATTAACCTCACTGAAAGATTATGTATTTTAAAGTCAATTCAAAGAGCAAGGGTTGTCATAGGTCCTGATTAAGTTTCGGTAGTTGAGTCAAGCAATACTTTATAAAAAAGACACTAACGAGGTTAGTGTCTTTTTGTTCACCAATGGGTAATAATGAAAATGGCAACATACGTGCTCAAGGAGGCTACATGAATGGAGATAAAAGAAGGCCAAAAGCCAAATCGACTAATAAACGAAAAATCACCCTATCTACTGCAACACGCCCACAACCCCGTGGACTGGTTCCCTTGGGGAGAAGAGGCTTTTGCTAAGGCGCAAGCCGAGAACAAGCCGATTTTCCTTTCAGTTGGATACAGCACATGTCATTGGTGTCATGTCGGTGAATTCCACTAGTTTAATCTCTACGTTTTCGTCCCACCCCGAAGTTGCTTCCTGTTTTGTTCTCATTAGGTCTGTTTTCACTAATCTCTTGCTGTACTTGAATTCATATAGTTTTAAACTAGATATGCACCACTATAAATTATCTCTCAGTCTATCAAGTTGACTTGCTGAATTCGTATTTCAGTTGTTTGAATGGTGAAACTCCTATAGCACTTATATCGCTCGATAAAGTGAAATTTGAAGCGATACGAATAAAGAAGTTTGTCCCAGTATATGGTATTATTTAGTTTGATGAAACCGACCCTGTTCAATTTGTCGAAGAAGATACACCATTTCGTTAGAACTTCACAGAGGGACTTATTGCAACTTCATATGGGTAGAACTTCTGTAGACTTGGGATGGTATCAAGAGTGTAGAATCGAAGAGAACTACTTGTTGGTACTTATTAAAGATGATATTTGGGTATGCCCAATTTTTAGTCTTGAATCAAGGGATAACAGTTATCATTCATGAAATCGTAAAACTTTTACTAAACATTATTACATAAATGAAAGCAAGATCTCATTGAATGGAGGACATATAATGAATGGCGACTTCATTTTCAATATGGATTATGAAAGGAGGGACAGGTTACTAGGAATCACTGGAGAGTGGATTGCAAAAAGGGGCACAGGAAGTGTCCGACGCTTTGAGTTTAATGACGTAAGAGTCTTAAAGCAACTAATTGAAAACAACTATATTGACCCACTTGAAGCCCATAATAGTTCTCCTAGTGTAGAAAAAATGTTTAACTTCATGGCTACATACCCCAATGTATTGACTAAAGGCTATGCCACCAGCCCATTGCGTAAAGATTATAGAGTGACATTAGATACGCTTTTTGTACCCAAAGAACATGTAACAAGGACATTGAAACACGATTTTGTTGCGTTCTGTACTAAAACTGATGAGTGTGAAATGGAAGGGGATTTATATGCTTGGTGGGACTAAGCCAAAGAACAGATAAGAGAGCAATTTCATTCACCGATTGAAGAATGGAGCATGAACAATGACCGTAGATAGAACTGATGAATTATTGCGTATACACGGATTAATCCCAAAGCAAAGTGATATAGATGATATTCGCAAGTTGTTGCTTATTGAACTGGACAATCAGGAGTCCGAAGACAATGAGTATATAAAGACGTTATGTATTCAATTGTTTATTCTTGGTCAAGTAGAGGATAGTTTGTTAATTTGGAAGGCGAAAAAGAAAAACTTCGATTCATTTATTTATATTGATGTTCAATTGCTTTGTGGGGCAGGACTAGAGCAAACCAAAATCTTTCTGGAAAATACAATAACTATTGATGCCCTGGATGAAATTGCATATTTGAAAAAGGCAGAACTAACAAGGGATTTTGTTGAATTCAGTAGAGATAACCTAATAAATTTTTACAAAGGATACTATGGAATAAGTTGAAAAATCATAAAGAGTGTTAAGTCGCTGAATTAATCAATCACCACTTGAGAACAACGCCTTCTGTTCAAACCAATTTAAAGAACCCTCTTCTTAAGAAGTTACATTTTTTCTCTCCCTTGCGACTTTCCCCACCCATTTGGGTAAAATACCCCTAAGCTTTATTTTACAAACAATCCTACAACGAAACGAGGTGATGTCCCATGACTACTCATAAAGTACCCAATAGATTAGCCAAGGAGAAGTCGCCATATCTGCTCCAACACGCACTTAACCCAGTGAATTGGTTCCCTTGGTCTGAAGAGGCGTTTGAAGTCGCCAAGCGCGACAATAAGCCTGTCTTCCTTTCAGTCGGCTACTCCACCTGTCATTGGTGTCACGTAATGGAACGCGAATCCTTCGAGGATTCAGAAGTCGCGCAGCTCCTTAACGATAACTACGTAGCCATCAAAGTCGACCGCGAGGAGCGGCCGGATATTGATGCGCTGTATATGTCGGTCTGTCAGGCGCTGACGGGGAGCGGGGGATGGCCGCTGACGGTGCTGCTGACGCCGGAAAAGAAGCCGTTCTATGCCGGGACGTATTTCCCGAAGCGGCAGATGTTTGGCCGGATCGGATTGATGGATGTGCTGGAGCAGATCCACACGAAGTGGGAGCAGGACGGGGAGGCGCTCAATAAGCTGGGCGATGACCTGCTTGAAGAGCTGCATACACTTGACCGTAAGAATGCATATAACTCGGCTGATGTAGACGGCGGTATCCCGGGCGATGAGCTGCTGCATGAGGCGTATGAGCTGTACCGGCGCCAGTTCGACGAGGAATATGGCGGGTTCGGCAATGCGCCGAAGTTCCCTTCGCCGCATAATTTGTCCTTCCTGCTGGCGTACAGCCAGCTGCACAATCAGCCGGAAGCGCTCCGCATGGTGGAGAAGACGCTGGAGTCGATGTACCGGGGCGGCATGTACGACCATGTGGGCTTCGGGTTCTCGCGGTATTCTACGGACCGGGAATGGCTGGTTCCGCATTTTGAGAAAATGCTCTATGATAACGCACTTCTGGCGAACGTCTATCTGGAGGCCTTCCAGATTACCGGGAAACCGCTGTATGCGGAGATTGCCGAGCAGATCTTCACCTATGTCCTGCGCGATATGACTTCTCCCGAAGGCGCTTTCTACTCTGCGGAGGATGCGGATTCGGAAGGCGTGGAGGGGAAGTTCTACGTCTTCTCCCGTGATGAGATCGAGGAAGCCCTGGGACTGGAAGACATGCATTCATATTGCCATGTCTACGGGATTACCCCGGAAGGCAACTTCGAGGGTGCCAATATTCCGAATCTGCTTCAGGGACTGCCGGAAGAAATGGCGGAACGCCTGGGCATGAACCCGCTGGGCCTGCGGACCCGGATGGAGGAATGGCGCGGGAAGCTGTATGAGTACCGGGAGCAGCGCATTCATCCGCTCAAGGATGACAAGGTGCTTACTTCGTGGAACGGGCTGATGATCGCGGCGCTGGCTCAAGGAGCCAAAGCGCTGCAAAAGCCTGAATATGCCAAGGCCGCCGAAGCGGCAGCAAACTTCATCTGGGACAAGCTGCGGCGCGAGGATGGCAGGCTGCTGGCACGTTACCGTGACGGGGAGTCAGCGATTCCCGCTTATGTGGATGATTATGCCTTCCTGATCTGGGGACTCAGCGAACTATATGAAGCTACGGGTCAGGCGGTCTATCTGGAACGCGCTCTGATTCTTAAGGATGGACTGCTGGAGCTGTTCTACGATTCCGAAGGCGGCGGCTTCTTCTTCACCGGCCATGACGGGGAAGAACTGCCTATCCGCTCGAAGGAATTGTATGACGGGGCTATTCCATCCGGGAATTCGGTAGCGGCGAAGCTGCTCTGGAAGCTGTCGGTGATTGCCCAGGACGTGGAGCTCAAAGGCATCGCCGAGCGTACCGCTGCGGTGCTCTCCTCTGCAGCAGCGGAGTATCCGCCGGGTTATGCGATGTATTTGCAGGCCCATCTGGCGATGACCTCGGGCGGCAGGGAATGGGTGCTCTCCGGCAAAAAAGAGGACCCGGCGCTGCACGGCATGCTGGCTCAGGTTCAGCAGGCCTATCTGCCTGACGCTGCGCTGATCGTTAACTGGGAAGGGGATAGCGAAGGCATTCTCCGCCTCCTGCCGCATCTGGCGGACAAACCGGCGGTCCGCGGCGATGCGACGGCCTATGTGTGCCGGAATTTTGCCTGCCGTGCGCCGGTTACGAATATGGAGGCGGTCCGGGAGCTTTTGGCCTCCGGCAATCGCGAGGGTTAGTATATAACACAAAGAGCAGCCTGCGGTTTGGGCTGCTCTTTGTGTTAAGCATCCTTCCAAGATCATCTTATCTGACGAAAGGGGCATAGAACGAATCCGCAGGAATTGCCTGTGCGGCTCTACGCATATGCTTGTTCATTGCGGCGATAATCACTTTACCCGGCCAATGGTCCGGCAGCAGCTCATCCGGGAGATACGGGTCGGCCATAAACAGCCCGCTTAATTCCTCACCCATCTGCAAATATAGCAGGAATAGCTGTAGAGGCTGCCCCGCCTGAAGTGCCTCGTGCAAAGATGGAACGAATTCTTCCTGCAGCCAGTCCGATTTCTTCTGATATAAGGCTTCGATTTCATCCAGCTGCCAGATCGCTTGTGCTTTCTGTGGCGTAATGGAGCCTTCCTGGAATTGGCCTTGCAGGATGGACACCTTGCCTTCCAGCTCCAGCTTCTGGATATATGCTGCGACTTCGTCGCGATAGTTCCACGGTGAAATGTACACACTGTTATATAGAAGTCCATAGCCCAGCTGGCCGAGCGCCGTACGGAACTGGTCGCGCTTCTTGCGTTCAGACTCAGGAACCTCCAGCATGACCACATCCCAGGTGTGATCCCACTTTTCCTGATACCGGGCGGGCTTGCTGTTAATCGCCTTAATGTAGGCGAGGCCCTCGGCGGTGACGCTGTACCAGGAGCGTGACGGGGAAGCGATATAGCCCTCTTTTTTCAGACGGGACAGGGCATTGCGGATATAGGTGGAGGTGTACCCCCTTTGCTCGTAAATCTCAACAAACTGCTGGGCGCCCATCTGCTCCACCTTGGACAACAGGAACAGCATAGTTTTCTCAACGGACAGCAATGTTCTTCACACCTCTCTTGACAGCTGGCAGAAATGAATATATCATAAAAACTAACGAACGTATTATAATTTGTTATATTGTAAAAATTCAGTAGCATGTCTGGCTTCAGAGCAGCTTGGTGTCATTGTAACGTAAACTTTGGGTTTTTGCACGATTCAATCCCTTAAAGCCCATTGAATTTAACAGCGAAGAGGAGAGAAAATCAATGAAAATTATCTATCATGGCCATTCCTGTGTTCAAATCGTGGTAAACGGCAAATCGCTGATTATCGATCCTTTCATTAGCGGCAATGCTGCAGCGGTGACGAAGGTTGAGGATATTAAGACAGATGCGGTGCTATTAACACATGCCCATATGGATCACATTCTGGATGCCGCGCCGATTGCCAAAAGTAATAATGCTCCGATTGTAGCTAATGTGGAGTTAGCCTCTTACCTGGAGGGGAAGGGCACCCAGACGATTGGCATGAACATCGGGGGGACGGTGGATCTTGGTTTTGCCAAAGCGACGATGATCCATGCCTTCCACACCTCCAGCATTACACTCGAAGATGGACAGAGGATCTACGGGGGGACGCCTGCGGGCTTCATTATTGAAGCTGAGGGCCGCACCATTCTGCATGCAGGGGACACCGGTCTGTTCGGAGACCTGAAGATGTTCGGGGAGCTGTACGAGATTGATCTGGCCATTCTGCCGATCGGCGGACATTTCACGATGGGGCCTGAGCATGCACTCATCGCCGCTAAGTGGCTGGGAGCGAGACATGTACTTCCGGTACACTACAATACCTTCCCGCCGATCCGTCAGGATGCAGGTGCTTTCGTTCAGGCGCTGGAAGAAGCGGGAATCAGAGGCTCGGCGCTTGCCTATGGTGAGACGCTGGAGCTGTAAGGTTGTATACAGAAGGATTAAGGATGAACTAACTGATACGTGATTTAAAATGTAAAATGACTAAACAGCCGTTTTTTTGCTTCCGCAAAGAAACGGCTGTTGTTATATGGCGGATGATTTCTACTTGGCGAACCGGGACAGCTCCAGGTTGAATTTGTCGCGTTCGTCATAGAATAATCCGTGTCCGCTATTCTCGAAGGGGATCAGTACCGAATTGCGGATTCCTTGATGCTGTGCCTCGGCCAGCGGGAAGAAGCATACCTGATCATGAATACCGTGCAGAATCAGCGTAGGCACCTGTATCCGTGGGAGGTCATTAAACAACTCTTCCTCGAGCCAAGCCTTGGAGACAGCGATGGTCGACCAGCTTGCTGCCTCAAGCCCTAATTGGAAGAACCAGTCCGAGAACGGCTGGGATACTTTTTGATAGAAGAAAATTTCGCCGAAATCATACAGCATCTTGGGCCGGTCATCGTAGGTAGACTGAATGATCTGCTCGATAGCTTCTCTGGTCGTTCCGTAAGGGAAGCCCGGCCGCTGAATCAGACTGGGGGCTGCCGAAGCGAATAGCGCAAGCTTGGAGACACCATATCCCTGGTGCCGGGCCATATACCGGATGGCTACGGCTCCGCCGGTTGAGTGTCCGCCGAGTGTAATATCCTGCAGCCCAAGTGCCCCGATCACGCAGCGGATATCATCAGCTAAGCGGTTATAATCGTACCGGCCCAGCGGTTTATCCGAATTGCCGAATCCCCGCATGTCCATCCCGATGCAACGGTAGCCCATAGGCACCAGCTGGTTGTACTGATATTCGAACATCTGGTGGTTAGCAGGCCAGCCATGGACGAAGAGAATCGTTCTGCTGCCCAGCGGGTTGATATCATTAACATAAATCTTCACGTTCGGTTCGACTCTGATCCAATGTTCCATATAGCTTCCCTCATTTATCCGTTGTATGGTTTAATTGGTTTATATTATTCAGGTATCTGAGGAAAGTGCCTAGAATACAAGCAATTGGATTGACAGCAGCTGCATAATGACAAGCGAACAAGAATCAGTCAACGGAAAGGAAGATTCATAACCATGAATAATGTTCTAAGCAATATCCGCTGGAAAGAGCAAAGTGCGGAATATGAGGCGATTCTGCAAAGGGCAGATGAGGCGGTCATAACCCCGCTAGAGGGCGGGCTGGAAGCCGAGGTATACAGAGTTACACTGCCGGATACAGAGCTTGTGTTCAAAATATGGAACCGGGATTCACGGCCGGATATCTCTATCCAATATAAAGTGCTGGAGCAGATGTACCGGCAGGGCCGTGCGGTGTCACAGCCGTATGCCTGGGGTTTGGACCCCGGGGACAATCAGGTGCTGTTAACCAGCTTTGACGGTGTGCCTCTCACGGAAGCGAATACCACCGTTCTTACAGCAATAGCAGAAAATCTGCTGGATATACATAGGCTTCCACTCGATTCCTTAAGCGGTATAGAAGTACCCGCATATGATTTCGCAGATTACTTCTTCCCGGAGTGGGGAGGTCAGCCGGAGATCAGAATGCTGGCGCTGGGGCTGGCGGACAAGGCGGGAATAACCTCGCATCATCTGATCCATGGAGACTATCATGCGGGCAATATCCTGGAGGCTGCCGGAGCCTACACCATTATTGACTGGACAAATGTCCAGCTGGGCGATCCGAGATATGATATAGCGTGGTCTATTCTAATTATCCGGGTCTATGCGGGGGAGCATTACGCAGAAGTCTACCGTTCAGCATTTCTTGCAAAGAGCAGTTACACTGCAGCTGAGCTTGAGCTATTCGAGGCGCTGGCTTGTCTGCGCTGGCTCCAGCTGTATAGAACTACAGGTATTCCGCTGCAGCCGGATACGCTTGCGATGATGCAGGCTATTCTGGAGCGCAACGGGTATTTGCCGGAAGGTCTGCTCTAAGGTGCCATAAATGATATTGGAATTTGACTGTGGTATGATCAGGGAAGACAAGGCTTCAATTTCAAATCGGGAGGCGGAAGCAGGGAATGAATACTAGAATGTTAGGCGGTAAGCTGCAGGTGTCTGCACTTGGACTCGGCTGTATGGGGATGTCCGATTTCTACAGCGGCCGGGATGAAGCGGAGTCCATCCGCACGATTCACCGGGCCATTGATCTGGGAGTTACTTTTCTGGATACGGCAGATATGTATGGTGTGGGAAGGAATGAGGATCTGGTCGGCAAAGCCGTTAAAGGCAAACGGAACGATGTTGTGCTGGCGACCAAATTCGGCAATGTACGCAGTCCGGAAGGGCAGATGCTCGGCATAAATGGCCGTCCGGACTATGTGAAGTCAGCTTGCGATGCCAGTCTCCTGCGGCTTGGCGTAGATCATATTGATCTATACTATCAGCACAGGGTAGATCCGAACACGCCAATTGAAGAAACCGTTGGTGCGATGGCCGATCTCGTTGCAGCAGGCAAAATCCGCTACATAGGGCTGTCTGAGGCAGGGACGGCTACCATCCGCCGCGCTCATGCCATTCATCCGGTAACGGCGCTGCAGACCGAATATTCCCTGTGGAGCCGTGAGGTGGAGGACGAAATTCTGCCGCTTGTCCGCGAGCTGGGTATTGGCTTCGTTCCGTACAGTCCGCTGGGGCGCGGTTTCCTGACCGGGCAGATTCAGAGCTTCGAGGATCTGGCTGAGGATGATTACCGCCGCAACTCCCCCCGTTTCCAGGGGGATAATTTCAAGAAGAATCTGGATCTGGTGGAACGCATCAAGCAGATTGCTGCCGGGAAGGGCTGCGAGCCCTCTCAGCTTGCGCTGGCCTGGCTGCTGAAGCAAGGGGAGGACATCGTGCCGATCCCGGGAACGAAACGGACGAAGTATCTGGAAGAGAACGTAGGTGCACTGGAAATAGAGCTGACCTCTGAGGAGCTGCAGCAGATTGATGAGGCTGCGCCTCAAGGGGCTGCCTCGGGCATGCGTTATCCGGAGCAGAGTATGCGAAGCTTGAATCTGTAGCAGCTGCACTTAGGGAACCAGCTAAGAGTGTGCGTTGTATGATAAAAGAGGAGCCGCGTAAGGTATGCGGCTCCTCTTTTTTGGATGCGGTAATGTTCAGCTGCTCCCTATAAAGGGCAAGCTACTTATTCCGTTCAGGGTTCTGCGGCTTCACGCGGGCGGGTCTGGATACCCAATTGCTGCGGTTCATCGGCTTCACTGTATCAATCCACGGATTCGGAGTTTCCTCAGCGCTGATGTTCTCTGCCGCAGCCGTCTCTGCTGTACCTTCGGATTCTACGTTAGCGGGGGTCTTTTTGGACAGGCCGGCACCATTATGTTTGCCTCTGTTCCACACTTTGTTCTTGCTCATCGTTACACTCCATTTCTATTCACTTATGCATAAACCATATCATAAGACGGGAAGTTAAGAAAGAACCTGATGCAGCTAATAATAGTCGCAGAGAGTAACAATCCTTCAGGCAGAATAGTCTGCTGAGCTGTGAAAAATAGCTCTAAGCACAAAAAAACGCTTTTGACAAGTTATAAATTGTACTATTGGTTTACATAAAAGGTGACTATACTAGTATAGAATTGAAAGGAGAGCACTCTGATGCCCATCAAGATTATAACGGATAGCGGTTCCGATTTACCCCCAGATTACGTAGAGCAGTACGACATTTCTATTGTCCATTTGCCGGTTCATTTCGGACATGAACTCATGCCTTATGATACGGACGCGAAGACTTTTTATGCGAAGATGCATGAAGCGAAGGAATTGCCGACTACGGCGAGTCCAAGTCCACAGGTATTCCTGGACAATTTCAAACAAGTGGAAGCAGGCACTGACATTATGGTCATCTGCATGTCCTCCAATATCAGCAGTACTTATCAGACCGCAATGATCGCCAAGGAGATGTACGAGGAAGAAGGACATCCGAATGCGATTGAAATTATAGATTCCAAACTTTTTTCAGGCGGACTGACACTGATTGTGGCTATGGCAGCGAAATGGTCGCTGACGGCAGCAAGTCTGGCTGAATTGAAAGATAAAGTGATGCACAAGGTTGAAGAGACCACCGCTTATTTCACACTGGATACTCTGGAGAATGTGATCAAAGGCGGACGGCTGAGCCGGATCTCCGGTGCCGTGGCTTCTGTGCTGAACATCAAGCTGCTGCTGAAGATCAGCGAAGAGGGAACCGTTGAAGTGGTCGAGAAGACCCGTGGACTTCCTAAGGCGCTGAGTCATCTGCTGGCCAAGCTTGATCAGAAGCAGCATGATTATGAACAGGCGGTAATCGCCATAGTCCATAGCAATTGCGAGATGCTGGCGCTGGAAATCAAGGAGCGTATTCTGGAGAAGCATCCCTTCAAAGAAATTTTGCTGTCCACCATGGGACCTGTGATGGGTACATATGCAGGACAGGGCGGAATCGGCGTTGCTTTTTAGGCTGCTGCAGATTTAATGGAGAATAAGTGAATAGCTAAGCCGTATACAAGGACTTTCTGGTGTACGGCTTTTTAGTTTGCTTTGGTATAGAGGCGGAGGAATTACAGCAAGCGGGGTGGAGGGACGGCAGCGGGCTAGGCACCCTGGGCTGGGCATGTGCATAGAATGTAGCAAATCCATTTATACGGAGGTTAAACATTCATGTCGACATATCATAGTGGCCCGCAAACAGCGGTTATCTATCAGGCTGACCCAGCGGTGGTCCAGCATCTGCACGGTGTCCGCGATTCTCTGCACCAGTCCTGCAAGCCTTATTTGAACCATAATGTGAAGGTACAGACCATCGACGGACAGATGCATGAAGGCACCATTGCCGGCATGGACAGCAAACATCTGTACCTCACGGTGACTATAACTACAGAAACGGGACGCGGATACTACAACCCGTATTACAAGCCTTATCCAGGTCCAGGTTATCCGTATCCGGGGCCGGTGAATAATAACGTCATCCTGCCGCTGGTATTATTCGAACTGCTGGCTATTTCGCTAATCTGAAGCGGGTACGGGCCGGCGAGTTGCCCGGATGCGCGCTTGACCGCTGCGGCTATTGTAATAAGTACAGTGAGTAGAGGGGATAACCTGCTCATGCAAAAATAACCGGATCAGCATCTTGCCGATCCGGTTATTGTGATGCGGTTTCTGCATGTAACAAGCTGCCGGATGATTTATCTGGCAGTTGAAGTGCTGCTGACCGGCTTCAGCGCAGAACCTGATGTGAGGACAGGCTGGAACCAGCAGGGTGGAATGCTGCGAAGTTCCCGGCAGTATTACTTATTTGCTGCCGGAATCACCGCTGCTGAGGCTGATGCTATCGGCTTGAGCTGTGCCTGATTTCAGCGTGTACTGGATGATGTCGCCTGCCTTTAGTGTGGACAAGGCGATTGTAACCTCTGTACGCTTGCCATCGGTAAACAACCCCAACCCCAACCCGCAAGCACAAAAAAACCGCCCGCTTAATGCATCAGCGGACGGCGTATGAGTTCTACATAGTGACAACTGCGGTGATTTCCTCGTCCAGCTCCAGGCGTACATTTTCACGGTAAGCGCGGATGCCGTATTCGCTGTGCAGATAACGCAGAATCGATTCAATCAGATTGGATTCGACCAGGAACTGGCTGCGGCCCTGGACCCAGACCTCTGCGGTGTAACCGGTATCTTCGTCCCAGCTAAGCTCCACCCGGACTTCCTCCACCCGTACAGCTTTGCGTTCAGCCATATGCAGGCAGATTGCATTGATAATCTCGTCCATACTGAGTACGGTAACACTCATTAGTAACGCCCGTCTCTTTCCTGCATTCTGCGCCGTTCCTGTCTGCGCCGGAAGAAGGACATGATCATCATAACGACAAGATAAATGGCCAGCATGTTAATGAAGAGGCCGATGATATTGCCGAAAGCGCCCATGCCGGAGAACATTCCGCCGAAGAGGAAGCCGGCGATCCCGCCGATCATCAGGCCTTTCATCAGACTGCCGCCGCTGAAGAATCCGCGGTTTGCATTCGTTGTGCTTCCGGCTGTGGTGCCTTTGGTGCTATCACTTTGTTTCACATTATTTGTTGTTGATTTCTTCGGGGTAGTGGTGAATCCCCGGCTTCCCGATTTGAAGCCGCCGCCACGGCGGGCATCTGCAAAGTCAGGAGCAGTTACGGCAAAGAACAGAGTGAAGGCCATGACGATCATCATTACACGTTTCATTGATTTCATTTAGTACGAGAACCTCCCAGAAGTGTGGTAAATACAGACATTCCAGAATCTGCAGCGGACAAAACCATTCTTTTAACGAGTAGCATCCGTCTTGTTCACATTAGTTTCTGTGTGTCTGCCCGGTAATACGCAGGTTACCCTCAGGAGGTTTCAATTTTTAATAATCACAAATAGAAATGTTAACTGGCTTCAAGGTTCCGGCAGGCCAAAAAAAGTGCGTGGATCCAGGATCCACGCAAACAGCAGTTTCAGAGAGTTGCCTTATGCTCCGCGTATCCATCCGAGACAAGCTCAAGCGCTCCGGTTGCCGGATCGATGATCATGCCGTGAATAGGTACGTTTGGGGGGAGTAAGGGATGGCGCTTGATCAGCTCCACAGTCTGAATTACCCCTTCCTCCACATTGTCAAACCCGCGCAGCCATTTGGTCAGCTTAATTCCCGAATTCTCCAAAGTATCGAGCACCTGCTCCGAAACACCGCGTTCCTTAATAGAATTGATCATCCGGTCCGCATTCAGGGAGGCCATGCCGCATTCATAATGCCCGACGACGATAACTTCATCCGCATCCAGCTCATACAGTGCAACCATTACGCTGCGCATTACGCTTCCGAACGGCTGGGAGATGACGGCTCCGGCATTTTTGATGATTTTGACATCGCCGTTCTTGAAATTCATCGCTTTGGGCAGAAGCTCAACTAACCGGGTATCCATGCAGGTGATGATCAGCATTTTTTTATCCGGAAAGCGGCTGGTCAGATAGGCTTCGTATTCTTTTTCCTCAACAAAATGCTTGTTAAATTTCATAATTTCTGTGACCTGACTCATGAGCATGCTGCCTCCTCAAAGTTAAATGATAATAGACTTCTTCTGAAATCCCTTCGTACAGCCCCCCCTTGGGAAGCTTACGCAATAAGTTGTTATTCATTCTACATCTTCTTGCCGCGAACTTAAAGTCAGTAATCAGAATTCCCCGGGTTCACGGTATTCATTAGAATATAAGTATTTCAAATTGAAGATGTCTATTCTGAATTTGATTATAGCCATTAATAAAAGTATCATCAAGAGGAGTGGATAAATTAGACAAGGGCAGGTGCTCAACCAATGGAACAATTGGTCAAAGAAGAGTGGGATAAATTTAAAGAGCTATTATCCAAAATCAGAGGCTATTATGAAGCTATTGGGCTCCTGGGCTGGGATTTGCGTACAGGTGCGCCGCGTAAAGGTGTGGAGATGCGATCAGCCACGCTTGGCATGCTGAGTGCAGAAGCATTCAAACTGCAGGTATCGGAGGAGATCGGTGCTTTTACCGAATTCTTCAGCCGTCCGGAAGTGATGAGCCAGTTAAGCGATAATGAGAACAAGATCGTGAAGGATACCCGCAAAGAGTACAGCCGCAGCAAGAGCATTCCTTCCAAAAAATTCGAGGAGTACTCTGTCCTGACCGCCCATGCCCAGACCATCTGGGAAGAAGCCAAGGATAACAATGATTTTGCCTCCTTCGAGCCTTACCTGACCAAGATTGTTGAGTTCAAACAGGAGTTTATCGATTATTGGGGAGTAGAAGGATCCCGTTATGATACGCTGCTGGATATGTATGAACCGGATCTGACGGTGGCCAAAGTGGACGACATCTTCAGCCGTCTGCGCAGCCGTCTTGTTCCTCTTGCCGAAGCGATCAGCGCGTCGCCGAACAAGCCGGATACGGAATTCCTGAGTCAAATTTTCCCCAAAGAGCAGCAGGAGAAGTTCGGCCTCTTCCTGCTTGAGCAGATGGGCTACGACTTTGATGCAGGACGTCTGGATGAAAGTGTGCATCCGTTCGCTACGGGCCTGAATCCCGGCGATGTGCGCATCACAACAAACTATCTGCTGGATAATGTGACCAGTTCGATCTTCAGCTCATTGCATGAAGGCGGACATGCCCTGTACGAGCAGAATTTCGGTGAAGAGATTATTGGTACACCGCTGGCTCAAGGCGCATCCATGGGGATTCACGAGTCCCAGTCCAGACTATGGGAGAATATGATCGGCCGCAGCCGGGCCTTCTGGCAGCGTTACTACGGCGATCTGCAGCAGCATTTCCCGGAACAGCTTGCAAATGTGGAAATGGAGGATTTCTACCGCGCCATCAACAGTGTAGGCAATTCCTTCATCCGCATCGAAGCCGATGAGCTGACTTACAACCTGCATATTATTGTACGCTACGAAATCGAGAAGCTTATTTTCAATGAAGGGCTTGAAGTGAAGGATCTGCCGAAGACCTGGAACGCGAAGTATCAGGAATATCTCGGTATAACCCCTCCTACGGATGCGCTTGGCGTACTGCAGGATGTTCACTGGTCGGGAGGAGACTTCGGATATTTCGCTTCTTATTCACTGGGCAACATGTACGCAGCCCAAATGCTCAATACGCTGCGCAAGGAGCTTCCGGAGTTCGAGGAGCTGATTGCTGCCGGAAACCTGCTGCCGATCAAAGAATGGCTCACCGACAAAATCTACCGCTACGGTCAGAGCCTGACACCCTCGCAGATTATCGAGCAGGTAACAGGGGAACCGCTGAACCCGGATTATCTGGCGGATTATCTGGAAGCAAAGTACACTGACCTGTACAAGCTGTAAACGGAGAAGTATTCCCTGCGGCTGCCGTAAGCTGGAAGGACCTCAGGGAAAGAGCTATAATAGAAGGAAACCGCAAATGGAAGGAATAGTGGGATGGCTAATACTCACACTTACAGCCGCAAGGAAGAGGTTGCGAACGCGATTACACACGGGATTGGTGCAGTATTAAGTATTGCTGCGCTGGTTCTGCTGGTCGTATATGCTGTCCAGAATGGTACGGCCTGGCATGTTGTCAGTTTCTCCATATATGGGGTAACTATGCTGCTGCTGTATTTTAATTCAACAATGGTGCATAGTCTCAGGGACGGCAAGGCGAAGGACTTCTTTGAATTCCTCGACCACTCTTCAATTTATTTATTTATCGCTGGAACGTATACACCCTTTATGCTGGTGGCGATCCGGGGGCCGCTGGGCTGGACTTTATTCGGAATCGCCTGGGGAGTAGCGGTATTCGGCGTCTTTTTCAAAGCGTTTTTCGTCAAAAAGTTCCTGTTCATGTCGACCATATTCTACATCGCCATGGGCTGGATGATCGTGATCGCTTGGAGCCCCCTGTCTGAAGTCGTGGCCAGCGGCGGCATGACTCTGTTGATGGTAGGCGGTCTGCTGTACACGCTTGGCACAGTTTTTTATGTGTGGCGCGGCTTCCCGTACCATCATGCCATCTGGCATTTGTTCGTGCTTGCAGGGACGATTCTTCACTTCTTCGTTGTATTCTTATACATCCTGCCGATTCACTAAGCAGGCCGGAATTTACCTCCGAAATGCCGGTTTCAGGCAAAGAAAAAGATGACAAGCAAAAAGGCTTGACATCTTTCTTTGTTTTCGGTATCATAAGGGACGTTGTGAAGCTGTAAAGTGTTTTTCCTTGACGAAGGGAGTGCCCTTAATGAGTCAGGAGAATAGGCTCGAGAAAACCAACCGGATCAACCTGCTATTTGCTTTCTATGAACGGCTGCTTACTGACAAGCAGCAAACGTTTCTCAAATATTATTTCCACGATGATTTCTCCCTGGGAGAGATTGCTGCGGAATTTGAAATCAGCCGTCAAGCTGTGTATGAGCATATTAAGCGGGCGGAGCAAGTTCTTGAGAATTATGAAGAGAAGCTTGGACTGCTGTCCAAACATGAAGACCGCAACAGATATTTAGAAGAACTGCGCAGACTGCCGGACAATGGGATGCTGCCTGAGCAATATAAACTGCGGTTCACGGACATCGTGGATCGTTTGCAGAGGTTAGAGTAGCATGAAGGGAGCAAGCCGCATATGGCATTTGAAGGTTTAACCGGAAGATTGCAGAATGTGTTCAGCAAACTGCGCGGCAAAGGGAAAGTATCCGAAGAAGACGTAAACGAAGCCATGCGCGAAGTGCGGCTGGCCCTTCTGGAAGCCGATGTTAACTTCAAAGTCGTCAAGGACTTCGTGTCCAAGGTGAAAGAGAAGTCCGTCGGCAAGGAAGTGATGGACAGCTTCACGCCAGGCATGGTCATTATCGACATCGTTAACAAGGAACTGACTGAGCTGATGGGCGGAAGCCAGGCGAAGCTGGCGAAGTCGAACAAGCCGCCGACTGTCATTATGATGACGGGCCTGCAAGGTGCGGGTAAGACAACCACTTCGGGCAAGCTGGCGAAGCTGCTGCAGAAGGGCAATCACCGCCCGCTGCTCGTAGCGGCTGACATCTACCGTCCTGCGGCGATCAAGCAGCTGCAGGTGCTGGGAGAGCAAATCAAGGTTCCGGTCTTCTCGCTGGGTGATCAGACAAGTCCGGTGGAAATCGCCAGACAAGGTGTTCAGCATGCGAAGGACAATAACCTCGATTATGTCATTATCGATACTGCAGGCCGCCTGCATATCGATGAAGAGCTGATGGAAGAGCTGAAGCAGATACATAACGTCGTAACTCCTGACGAAGTGCTGCTTGTAGTCGATGCCATGACCGGTCAGGATGCCGTGAATGTGGCTGACAGCTTCAACAAACAGCTGGAGCTTACCGGCGTAGTACTGACGAAGCTTGATGGTGATACCCGTGGTGGTGCTGCGCTGTCCGTCAAGGCCGTAACCGGCTGCCCGATTAAGTTCGCTGCTCTTGGCGAGAAGATCGATGCGCTGGAGCCGTTCCATCCGGAACGTATGGCATCACGGATACTCGGCATGGGCGACATGCTGTCGCTGATCGAGAAGGCTCAGGCCAATATCGATACCGAGAAAGCGAAGGAAATGGAACGTAAGATGCGTAATGCGGAATTTACGTTCGACGATTTCCTGGAGCAGATGGATCAGGTCAAGAAGCTTGGCCCGATCGACCAGATTCTTGATATGCTGCCTGGCATGAACAAAGCCAAAGGCATGAAGGATCTGAAAGTTGACGATAAGCAGATGGGACGCGTCGAAGCCATTGTTCATTCCATGACCAAGGCCGAGAAAGCCCAGCCTGAGATCATCAACCACAACCGCCGCAAGCGTATTGCTGCCGGCAGCGGTACCAACGTCGCCGAGGTTAACCGGCTCATCAAGCAGTTCGATGAAATGCGCAAGATGATGAAGCAGTTCTCCGGCATGATGGGCGGCGGAGGCAAGGGCGGCAAGAAGAACGCCATGAAGCAGCTTAAAGGCCTTGGCGGCAAGGGCGGTATGAAGTTCCCTTTCCGTTGATCTCTATAAGGTTTACCATAGATCAGATTTAGTACAACATCAGATGATTGCAAGAGTTTTGATCTTTATCCATCAGACATAGTACAACATCAGATGATCGAGAGTGGTTTTGATCCTAGTCTCTTGATCTCAGTCTCTTGATCTTTTAATCTTTTAATCTCTACCCTGTATCAAGGTAACGCCGCAGTCAAGCGTATCCCGCAGGGAGGAAAAGCGGTCTTATCCCGAACAACCCCAGGCCCTCCAGTCTGAACGCCTACGCCAGTTGCATTTAGCCGGGTGTCCAGAGGGCAGAGCCCTTGGGGCCCTCCCTTGGAAGGGAGGGTTTGGGAGGGATCGAAAAGCCTTGATAAAGGTTTGTCCCAAAGGTTAATAATAATTCCGATATTCTTATAAGGAGGTGAATTTCGTGGCAGTACGTATTCGTTTGAAAAGAATGGGAGCACATAAAGCGCCTTTCTACCGTGTAGTGGTTTCCGATTCCCGGTCCCCTCGTGACGGTCGTTTTATCGAGGAAATCGGTTATTATAATCCGATTGAAGTACCGGCAGTCGTTAAGATTGATGAGGAAAAAGCTCTTAAATGGCTTCAAACAGGTGCACAAGCATCTGATACCGTCCGCAACCTGCTTTCTAAGGCTGGCGTGATGAAGAAGTTCCATGAGCTGAAGCAACAGAAATAATGACTGATTGCGAGGGTCCTCTATGGAAGAATTAGTTGGTGTTATTGCTAAGGCTTTAGTGGATCATCCAGAGGATGTGACCGTACGGACCGTGGAGAAGGATCACCTGATTGTCTATGAGCTCTCCGTACATCCTGATGATGTCGGTAAGGTCATCGGCAAGCAGGGGCGGATCGCCAAAGCGCTTCGTACCGTAGTTACATCTGCAGCAGTCAAGAGCGATAAACGCGTTACCGTAGATATTTTATCTTAAGTGTGCGTACAATGAGGGGCTAGGGATAGTATATCCCGGCTCCTTTTTGTTGAAATATATAGATAGTCGAAACTTGTCAAAGGAGAGGATCACATGACGGAAGAGTTAACAGTAGGCAGACTGGTGAATACCCACGGTATCCGCGGAGAGGTCAAAATCCTGTCGCATACCGATTTCCCGGAAGTGCGCTTTGCACCCGGCAAAAAGCTGCTGCTGATTCCGGCGGACGGAAGCCCGAAATTCGAGGTGACGGTAGAATCCGCGAAAGAACACAAAGGTATGTATATAGCCAAGCTGAAGGGCTATACCAATATTAATGAGGTTGAGAAATATAAGGGCAGTATGCTTAAAGTGCCAAGCGATGACCTGGTGGAACTGCCGGAGAATGAATATTATTTCCACCAAATCGTTGGCTGTGAAGTGTACACCGATGAAGACGCCAGCCAGCCGCTGGGTACAATCACGGAGATTCTGCAGCCTGGTGCCAATGACGTCTGGGTGGTGAAGCCGGCCAAAGGCCAGGATATCCTGATTCCGGTCATCAATGATGTAGTGCTTGACGTGGATATCGAGGCCAAAAAAATCACGGTGCACATTATGGAAGGGCTGCTTCCATGATCCGGATTGATGTGCTGACACTCTTTCCGGAGATGTGTGAAGGTGTATTCGGCACAAGCATACTCGGCAAAGCCCGTGACAAAGGCATCGTATCGCTGAATGCCGTGAACTTCCGTGATTTCTCAGGAAACAAGCATAACAGCGTGGATGATACGCCATATGGCGGAGGCGGAGGGATGGTGCTTAAGCCAGACCCGATCTTTGCGGCGGTTGAGCATGTGCTGGCCGAGACCAGCGCTGAAGCAGGTGCGGCTGAATCCGCTATAGACCCGCCGGCGAAGCCACGGATAATTCTCATGTGTCCGCAGGGCCAGACGTATAATCAGCAGATCGCCGAGGAGCTGGCGCAGGAGCAGCATCTGATTTTCATCTGCGGGCATTATGAAGGCTATGATGAGCGGATCCGCGAGCATCTGGTGACGGACGAGCTATCGATTGGCGACTATGTACTGACCGGCGGTGAATTGCCTGCCCTGACTGTCATTGACTCGGTCGTGCGGCTGCAGCCGGGGGCGCTGGGTAACGAGACCTCTGCAGTAACCGACTCCTTCAGCACGGGGCTGCTGGAATATCCCCATTATACCCGTCCTGCGGAATTCCGCGGCTGGAAGGTGCCTGATATGCTTCTGAGCGGACATCATGCCAACATTGAGGTATGGCGGCGCGAGCAGGCGCTGCAGCGCACACTTGAGCGCAGACCGGACCTGCTGGAGACAGCAGAGCTTTCGGCGAAAGACAAGCTGACACTGAAGCGGCTGCAGGAGCAGGCAAGCCTGAATAACAAATAAATGAAAATTGGGCCCGGAGAAGAGTCATAGATAGCGTCTTTTTAACGTATATTACGTTAGGGAGGCGTTTTTTGCTATGTGCTGAGAAGTGGAGACTGATCAAATCCATAGAACAAATTAGCAGACACAGAAGATTCACACAAAAAATAAGAGCGGATGTGCGTTAATGCCCTTTTTTTAGGGTAATGAATAGAGGTGCCGCGATCATACATGCAGCTTTAGACGCAGCTAGCTTAATTATCGAAAGGAATGACTGAAAGTGACTACGAATACGCATGAACCCTTCAAGCCAGCCGTGGACACTGTCCACAAGGAGGCGGAGCCGCTCCGCACAGTAAGCGATATTATTGATTTCTATAAGAATCGTAAATCGTAACCCTCTAACTCAAGGAATGAACAAGACCCTGGAAGCAGGTTCCATAGGCTCGGTGATACTGTAGCAGAGCACACAAATAACCGCTAAAGACAGACGGACCCTAAGTTCGCTGGCTTTAGCGGTTATTTATTTCGTGATGGAGTGTAGAGAAACAGATCTATAGACACAAAACAACCCGTCTACATTCTGATCCCATAAAAAAAGACCGTCCGTAGACGGTCTTTCTACCCGAGGCGCTAGTTTGTACCTTTGATCCGTATCCCGCGCCACCAGGGCCAGTGATTCAGCCGTTGGTCCGGGTAAGGGATACGTTCAGCATGTCATGCTTGATGTGAACGCACCTCCTTTCCTTGTGCCAAGAGTATAGCATAGCTTATATGAAAAATCCATAAAATTTGAATAATAGTTTTAAAAAAATAAATATAAAATGTACTTGAAAGTAAAATAATTCTGCGGTATATATAAAATATAAACAGGAAGTAACCGTTTTCGGGCATATTGTTAAAAGAGGGCGCGTATCTTATTTTGTAGGCAAGCATACATAGATGTCGGGGTATAGCGCAGCCAGGTAGCGCGCATCCTTGGGGTGGATGAGGCCGCAGGTTCGAATCCTGTTACTCCGATCCAAAAAACACTTCCGTCAGGGCCGTTAGCTCTGTGGAAGTGTTTTTAACTTTTATGCGAATAACGCCGGTTAAGCTCTGCCCCTGTCCCTATCCTGGCGGGTAAGCATGATGATCCCGGTGACCAGTGAATATACAGCAACAACCATAAGCAGTACAATAGCCCAAGTATAATTGCGCACCGTGTAGGTGAGCGATGTGAATATGATGAACCAGGCGATACGAAGTACTCCTTCATTAATGAAACGTCTGCCTGCTGTGCTCATGATTCCTGCCTCCTTATGAATTGTAGATTATTGTTCACAATCGTAAGCGCTTCAATTCGTATTATTATCTTAATAATACCCCTTTTCTTCGAAAAATGATACACAATGTTCACAAGTTCTTGAATTCACAGCTGCAATAATTATAGACATTTGCCTCATGGCTATTGCCGTTACCGGCTTATCCCTCCCCTCATAAGATACAGAAACACGATTGAGGAGGAATCAGCAGATGGAAGCTTATTATAATTGTCTCCATTGTAAAAATAAGCGGGTGCGCATTATGACCACTGACGGCAAACGTCATGAAGGGGTTATTGTGGATGTGGACCGGAACAATGTGTATCTGAAAACAAAAGGCAACGGCAAAATGAAAACCTCGGCATTCTATCCGGGGGGCGCAGGGAATTATTATGGGGGGTACTTCGGTTATGGCAGCGAAATCCTTACACTCAGCCTGTTTACTTTGCTGGCCATTGCGCTGATCTGATAAGAGCACAAATTAAAAAGTGGGCTCCTGGAAAACAGGAACGCCCACTTTTCTAATTATTAACGGATATTGCTCCAATCTGGGTAGTTAGCGTTACCAGCGGACCGCCGCCGTTATAATCCTGCTTGCCGCCTGCAGCGCCGGCTATATGGCCCAGCTCACTCTCAGCTTCCACAGTACATTGTACTGAACTGGCAAGATCGGCGGATATTTTACCTATATCGCTTTCAGCTTTAAGACTACTGCCGCTATCCATACTGGAAATACCAAGCTCGATACTTCCTGTATTAGACTTAATTGAAGATTTGCCTGTGAAAACAGTATCCTGAAAAATGATGCTTCCGACATTGCTGACGATATCAAAGGTACCCTGCAGACCGCGGAGCTGTGTGGAGCCTACATTATTATTGATCTCAACATAGTTCACTGTATCCGGAAGCTCAACTACATAATTAATACTGAAGTCTGAATGCCCGTATTCCTTCTGTGACCAGTCCCAAAGATTCTTCTTCGGGCTATCCTCTCCGTGAGTGGAAACGGTCAGCACGCCACTTTTATGTTCAATCGATACTTCAGCGTGGTCAAGTACCTCGGAAGCGTCGTCGTTAGACGAACGATCATGGACAACAACGGTGGCTTTGACAACAATCTCGTCCCCGGAAGCGGGAACTAAGCTGATTTCACCCAGAACATTATCAAGCTTAAATTCAGAGGCTGAACCCGCCGGCAGGGAGGTGGAGAATTCTCTGCTGATACCCTCATCATTAATCTTTTGTTCAATCCTGTCTGTTGTCGTCTGGACTGCATCTCCTAGCGAGACGGTTGCCTTTCCGATGCTCTGCTTAACCGCCTCTGCGGCTTCCTGCTGGAAGTTTCCGGACAGACGCTGCTCCAGCTGATGATCTGCTGCCTCTTTACCGGGAAGCTCCCTGCATCCGGCCAGTAAAGCGATGGAAAAGACGGCTACTGCTGCAACAATTGCGGTGTTGTGATTTTTCTTCAATATATATACCCTCCTGAAGGTTAGTAATTTGCTTATGTATATTTATTATTATATATTATGGAAAATATATGGATAACGGGCTGGCGGCGGGTTGCTGTACTGGACCATAGTCCAGTAAGCCTGTTGACTACATTTTGATGATGCAATATGTTAAACTAGCGTTAGATCTAAAGACCGGAATAATCATTCCTGGCAGCTGGAACAGACCGGCACAGAAGGTAAGGCGGAACCAGGTCTGTTTACTATTTTGACTGATGAAGTCAGAGGAGCGGATGAGCCAAATGCAATATGCGGCGGTCTTCATTATTTTGTTGGTTGGTGCAGTTGTTTATGTAATTTCCCGCAACCGGATGAACAGGGAGCAGCCTCAAGCACCAATAACGGTTAAAGCCAGCAACGTAATATCTATGGAAGGGCACCGCAAGGCTAAGCAGAACGCTGCAGATCAGCTTTGCTCTTCCTGTAAGAAGAGAAACGGCAAGCTGGTTTTTTATGCCCAGGATAACGGAAGTGTGGTCGGACTCTGCAAGGATTGCAAGGTCAAAGCGAAGAAACGGGATATGCTGCCACTCTAAACAAGTAGCAACGCTATGCCGTCCTTAACAGGACGGTACCGTTTCAGCGAGAAATAGAATGGGAATTTATAGTGCGAAGCATATATATTCTTCTATATTGAATTTTATACTTGTCTTTATTTCTGCCGTGTGGTAATATTATTTCTGTTGTGTGGAATACGGTGGTCCTCTGCGGATAATGAGGGAGAGCAATGGCTCTCCGGAAGAGGCAAGAACACCTGTACGGAAGGAGGAAGTCCTAAATGAATATCCTACAAGCAATTACGCAAGAGCAACTTCGCAAAGATATCCCGAGTTTTCGCCCGGGTGACACTTTGAAGGTGCATGTAAAAGTTATCGAAGGAACTCGTGAACGGATCCAGTTGTTCGAAGGCGTTGTAATCAAACGTCGCGGCGGTGGTATCGGTGAGACTTTTACAGTTCGTAAAATCTCTTATGGTGTTGGTGTGGAAAGAACATTCCCAATCAACTCCCCTAAGCTCGAGAAAATTGAAGTGGCTCGCCGTGGTAAAGTTCGTCGTGCGAAGCTGTACTATCTTCGTGAACTTCGCGGTAAAGCTGCAAGAATTAAAGAAATCCGTCGCTAGAATAGCGGCAAGTGAAAGGGGCTTGAGTTCAAGCCCCTTTCGTTTATTCTTACTATGTAATGAAAACATTGATTTAAGAAATATGTGCCTTAGGAACAGCTTCTCCGAAAAGGCCTCCTGAAGGAGTAATCGCGGGGGAGTTTTTGGCAGGAGTTTTTTTGTATTGTATAGTGGAGATAACAACATATGGAGAGGACGGTGAACTATGCAGCAGGATTTGCAGCCCGGGCAAGGTGAGATCATAGAATCTGACGGCCAAAGCCCCCGGAAGCCAAAAAATGAAGTCCTGGAATGGATTAAAGCGATAGCAATTGCATTGGTTCTGGTTATTCTAATACGCTGGCTTTTGTTCAAACCGTTTATCGTGGACGGACCTTCCATGCAGCCTAACTTCCATACTGGCGAACGGGTTATTGTTAATGAAATTCTCTATGATATTCGTACACCTCAGCGTGGTGAAGTCATCGTATTCCATGTGCCGTCTGAAGGCAGAGACTTCATTAAGCGTGTCATCGGTGTAGCAGGCGATACGGTGAAAGTTGAAGGGGATGTCGTAACTGTGAACGGCGAACCGGTAAATGAAACGTATATCCAGGGTGCAATTGATGATGCGCATAATAACAACTCTTTGTACAACAATAAGAACTTCCCGAATGAAGACTTTACGGATGGCACAGTGCCTGAAGGACATGTGTTTGTGATGGGGGACAACCGCTCAGACAGTACAGACAGCCGGATGATCGGTTATGTGCCGCTGGGTGATATTGTCGGCCGTGCGGACCTTATTTTCTGGCCGGTCAAAGATATTACAGTAATTAACCATTAAGCTGACAGAAGTCAAAGGAGGTGACGGCAATGGCCATTCAATGGTTTCCTGGTCATATGACGAAGGCTAGACGGCAAATTGAGGATAAGCTGAAGCTGATTGATATTGCAATAGAACTGCTTGATTCCCGTCTGCCGCTTTCCAGCCGCAATCCGATGATTGACGATATTTTGCGGGATAAGCCAAGGCTGATTATTCTGAATAAAGCGGATCTGGCCGATCCGGAAGCAACGCGGAAGTGGCTTGCTTACTTCAAGGAACAGGGCCATGTTGCCTATCCTGTGGATGCTTCTACCGGGACAGGCATTAAGGAGATTCCTGAGCAGGTCAAGCTGCTGCTGAAGGAAAAGATTGACCGGCAGATTTCCAGGGGAATTAACCCGCGGGCAATGCGCGCATTGATCGTCGGTATTCCCAACGTAGGCAAATCGACACTCATTAACCGGATGGCGGGCAGAAGTATCGCGATTACCGGAGACCGTCCAGGGGTCACCAAGGGCCAGCAATGGATTAAGACAGGCGGGAATCTGGAGCTTCTGGATACCCCGGGTATCCTCTGGCCGAAGTTCGAGGACCAGGTTGTAGGCTATAAGCTGGCGGTAACCGGAGCGATCAAGGAAGAAATCCTGAACATTGAGGATATCGCGTTCTATGCGGTAAAATATCTGGTGAAGGATTACGGCAGCCGGTTCCAGGAGCGTTTTGGCATCGACAAGCTGCCTGAGGATCTGGAGAACCCGGACGAGATCGTTGCTGTGATGGAAGCGGTAGGACGTAAACGTGGCTGTCTGCTCAGCGGCGGACGCGTAGATCTGGAGAAGGCTTCACGCGCACTCCTGCATGAGCTGCGCGCCGGCAAGCTTGGACGATTTACGCTGGAGACGCCTTAACTAAAGAATGAATTTTGGAATGGAAGAGCCATCCGTGTTTGTGGACTGGCTCTTTTTTTGCGTGGCAGGACGGGGAGTTGGCGATGGGGACGGGTAAGTGCGGAGAACTGTTGTACTTAATGCAACTATGGGTTATGGATAACTGGGTGTTCCGCTGGATTGTTGTATGAAATACAATAATAATCCCGTTAAGCCGCTTGGAGGAGGGGGAATGCTGCAATCTATACAACATTTTTGGGATTGGAGCGGAACTAATGAAGGAAAAGTTGTATTTGCTGCAAGAATGTTAATTGGGGGACTGTTACGATGCAGCGGCTAACCTGGCTATTTAATGGCAAGCAAGGATAGATAGAAACGCAAAAGAATAACGAAAGCGAAAAGAAGTGTTTTGGACTTGAAGGAGCGACAGCGAGCAATTGTGTTAATCAGTTTCAACTGCGGATAGAGGATTAGATCAAGTAATCCCGTGTTACCAAGCGGCCGGAAATCGAAATATCCAACGCAGGGAGAGCTGAGCTTCAAGTCAAAAAATCATTATAATGACGGATGACCATAATGGCCGCGTATGTTAAGCTGGCTAGTAGAGGAACTGGATAAATTGCTGATTGGCAGGTGGATAGAAGTGAGCACAATAGATATGCTGTTGTATGAAAAAGAAGGCTGGGAGCTGTCTTATCAGCACATTGCCGGTGTAGATGAAGTGGGCCGGGGCTGCTTGTTCGGGGATGTGGTGGCTGCTGCGGTAATTTTGCCGGCCGGGCTGATTATTGAGGGTGTGGATGATTCCAAGAAGCTGACGGCCAAGAAGCGTGACGCCTTGTATGAGATTATTATGGATCAGGCACTGGCGGTAAGTGTAGGGCATGTAGAATCGGCGGTGATCGATGAAATAAATATTAAGCAGGCTTCGCGTCTGGCTATGCGCAAGGCGGTTGAAGGATTAATCCAGCAGCCCGATTATATGCTGATTGATGCAGAGAAAGTGGACTTGCCTTTGCCGCAGCGTTCGATCATCAAGGGGGATGCCAGCAGCCAGTCTATTGCTGCCGCCTCGATTGTAGCTAAGGTTACACGCGACCGGCTTTGTGAAGGCTTGTGGGAGGAATTATACCCGGATTACGGGATCAAATTACATAAAGGATACGCAACCAAGCTGCACCGGGAACAGATCAAGACGCTGGGTGTAACGCCTATGCACCGGCGCAGCTTCATCGGTAATATTCTTGCCGAGCAGCAGACATTGTTCTAAGGATAGATGCAGTTATCAAAAGGACAAATAATTCCGATATTATATAGAAGAGACAGGAGGCGGACAACATGAATATCGGATCACTCATTCGCGGCTTGCTCGGGGACAGCAAGGCGGGAGAGCCTAAATCTGTAGAGCTTAAGGAAGGTCAGGTTGTTCGCGGCGTTGTACTCAGTGTGTCTGATTCAGGCAAGGAAGCCGTGGTGCAGATTCAGGGGACGCCTGTCCGTGCTGAGCTGGAAACACCGCTTACGCCTGGACAGACCCTGAACCTGCAAGTGGGTACACCTGGTGAGAACGGATTGCCGGTGCTGAAGCCTGTCTCACTGGGTGAAGCGGCCCTGGCCTCACCGCAGAGTATGGGGGAAGCTATTGAATCGCTTGGCCTTACGAATTCGAAGGCAGGGCGGGAGATTGTTGAGGCGATGCAGTCCGGCGGATTGGCATTGACCAAAGAGACGGCGGCGAAGCTGGATGCGGTCATGAATGCCAAGCCGCCTGGTGTGCCAGCCTCGGAATGGCTGGAAGCGGCCGTTATCTCCGTGAAGCGCGGGTTGCCGGTTACGGCTGAGACGGTGAAGGGGCTGCAGCAGGCGGTATTCGGTCCGAAGCTGCATCAGCTGCTGGCTACGCTGGAATCGGAGCTGAACGTGTGGGCCCAGCAGGGTGATGCTGGTAAGAGTGCAGAAACGGCAGGAGGGAATAAATCTGCGGCAGGAGTGCTCACAGGCGGCACCACAGCTCCTGTTACCGGAAATACGGTAACGGCTGGTGTGCTGCCGGGAGTCAATGCAGATGCTGACCTTCCGGCATCGAAAGCTGGCACAACAGGTAATAGTGCTCCTTCGGGGGCAGCCGGTTCTGTAGAGACCCAGTCTGAATCAGGAATGGTAAGTAACACTGGGAGTAATAATGGTAACGTCAATGCTGGCAATACGCAAGCAATAGGAAGTGCTGGACAGGCTGCTGCAGCTTTGAATGCAGATGCTGCAGCAGAGGGGGAAGTGCCTGGAGGCCTGGCGCAGAAACTGCCGTTGTCCGAGGCGGCGTCCGCCAATAAGGCTGTATCCGCAGGAGATGCAGAGCCTGCGGGAGCAGCAGCGGCCAAAGGAAACGGCAGCACTGACCCGGCAGGCTCAGGTGCTGCTGCGGCTGGGCGGAACGAAGCCACAGGAGTGCGGGAAGGTGCGGGGGCGGCTGCGGCTGGCCGGAACGAAGCAGCAGGACCGCGGGAAGGCGCGGGGGCGGCTGTGGCTGGCCGGAACGAAGCTGCAGGAGTGCGGGAAGGCTCTGGAGCCGCTGCGCAGGTAAGCAGTGCTCCGCAGCCGCAGAGCACATCATCGGGCACTGCCCTGCTCGCGAAGCTGCAGGGCGTGCTCACCGAGCTGCGCGTCACGCTGCCGCAGCTCGCTACAGCCCCGCCCGCCTCCGGCGCGGCGGGCGAAGGCCCTGCGGCCGCGCAGCCGCCGCAGGGCAATGCCGCCCCGCCAGCACCGGCGGAGCAAGGGCAAGTCCCCGCTGCGCCGCGCGGGGACACCTCTGCTGCGGCTGCGCAGCCGCAGCAGGGCACGGCGCCCGCCCCCGACACGGAGTCGTGGGTGGGGCGGGTGCTGAAGCTGCTCGGTGCGGAGCACGAGCAGCAGGCCGTGCGCGGCGGCGTTGCCGCGGCTGCGCACGGGCGTGAGGCAGCGCTGCCGGCTGCGGCGCTGCAAGGGGCGTCCGGCGGCGCGGAGGATGCGGCCGGTACGCTCAAGGGCGTGCTGCTGCAGGTTCTCGGCAGCAGCGAGGTCCCGCCCGCGGTCAAGGAAGCCGCGGGCCAGCTGGTGCAGCAGCTGACTGGCCAGCAGCTGCTGCTGAATTCAGACCGCACCGCGCCGTTCGCGCAGGTGACGATGTTCCTGCCGCTGCGGGGGCAGGACGGCCAGGAGACGGCTTCCGTCCATATCCAGTCCAGGCGCGGCCGCAAAGGCGAGCTGGATGCGGCGAACTGCCGCTTGTGGTTCGATCTGGATATGAAGCAGCTCGGCCAGACTATGGTGGACGTGCAGGTCGTTGACCGGATTGTCAGTCTTAAGCTGCATAATAATGAACCCTGGGTGCTGGAGCTGCTGGAAGGGCGCCGTGCGGACATTAAGACAGCGGTTGAATCTATAGGGTATCAGCTGTCCAGCCTGCGCACGGAGCCGTTACCCGAGCTGAGTACGGCTGCAGCTCCCGCCAAACAGTCCGATTATGTTCCAGATTCCTACAAAGGAGTCGATTACCGCATATGAGTGAGTCTGAACATAAGGTTGCGCAGAACCTCAAAAAGGCGGTTGCCCTTAAATATATCCCCGGCCAAAGCGAAGCTCCGGTTGTTGTGGCTAAAGGACAAGGCGCGGTAGCCGATATCATTCTGCAAAAAGCCAAAGAAAACGGGGTTGCTGTACAGGAGGATGCCGCGCTGGTAGAGGTCCTCTCTAAGCTGGATCTCGATCAGCAGATTCCGCCTCAGCTATACCAGCTGGTCGCGGAAATTCTGAGTTATGTATATCAGAGTGACCGTTCTGCCGGGGAACGGAGACCGAAGTGAGTCACGGGGCGGACAGGACGAATTATACCCGCAGGCAAAAAGGGGCTGCTGCCGAGCAGGCGGCAAGTCTGTATCTGTCCTCCCGGGGATACATAATCAGGGAGTGCAACTGGCGCTGCCGCAGCGGAGAGCTTGATATTATTGCTGAATATGAAGATGGGATTGTCTTCATTGAAGTGCGCAGCCGGAGCGGGGCTGGTGTGCAGGGAACCCCGGAGGAGTCAGTGGATGAACGCAAAATCCGCCAGGTGAGAAATACAGCCCAGGTGTATTTACATATGCGGGGTCTGAATAACCCGGTGATTTCCTTTGATGTAATCGCCGTACAGCTAAATAGAGATTTAAGTATTGCTTCACTACGGCATATCCGTGAGGCCTTTTAGCTCTTTTTTTGCCTGTATTCAACGATTCTGCTTATTTATCCTTGACATATCATGGGCTCCATGGGTCATTTCTTGAAAGAAATGGGTAAACATTAGTGTAACTTTTAATGTCACCATGAGGAGGGCTGTCCGAGTGAGAAATCAACCGATTGATATACAGGTAAGTTTTACTTGCCAGCATTGCGAGCACAGAGTCGTAGCGGAATTGGGCGGAGAGCCTCTGTCCGTTGTCTGCTGCAGCAATTGTAATAAGACATTTACCGTTATGCGGCCTGCAATAGCGGAAGAGATATTAATTGACTGGGAGCATGAGGCTTTATTCCATAAAATGCGTGCGGAAAAAACGGAAAGCAGCAACAGCAGCCTGTTGTCACTTGTCATCAATGTCATCGAGCTGCTTACCTGGAAGGATAAGGGGAACGGTCAGGTAGAGGCCATTAAGGAAATGCGTCAATGGCTGATCGAGCATGAGGAAACCCCTCCTTTGGCCGAGTTAATTCAGGTTGACGTGAATCGGCGTTCGTCCAAGAGAAACTGGAATAAATGAACCATTCCTGAAGTACTTGAAATGGGGGAGCTGTTTTGACTAATGTCTTTTTCACCTCGGATCATCATTTTGGCCATAAGCTGATCATAGATTTCGAATCCCGTCCCTTTGGCAGTGCCGGGGAGATGGACCAGTCGATGATTGCCAGCTGGAACGCTGTGGTGGGCAAAGGGGATAAGGTATTTCATCTGGGGGATTTCTCCTTCTTGAATCAGGAGGCTACCCGGAATATCGTTTCTGCGCTGAACGGCTACAAAATCCTGATTCTCGGTAATCATGACCGCGGACGCGGGCGTAATTGGTGGCTGGAAGCCGGATTTGACGAGGTCAGTGAATACCCGATCATTTATAAAGAGTTTTTTATGCTCTCCCATGAACCTATGTATATGAACAAGCATATGCCTTACGTAAATGTGCATGGCCATATTCATGGACAGAAATATGAAGGAAACAGCCATTTTAACATTTGTGTAGAGCACTGGAATTATGCGCCGCTGTCCTTTGAACAGATCAGGGATGCCGTTGTGGCCAGTGAGGAAGGCTGAACAAATTGATTCTCTAGTCATAGATGCACAATTATGCAAGACGGATGGGAATTGGGATTTGTGCAGCGGCTTGTGCGAAATAGTCCTTGCATGATAGAAGGGGCAATAGGTATACTCAACATAATAAAGCTAACGGAAAAAAGAGGAAGCACCCTTTTTCTTGGAAATAAACGCCCGTTCCGGGCGTATTTCAGGAGGAGAGGTGTTTTTTTTGTGTACGGAAAGATGCATAGTGCATGTTTGTACGGTATTGAAGGCGTAATGATCGGCGTGGAAATTGATCTGGCGAACGGGCTGCCGCAGACGATAATCATCGGATTGCCGGATTCTGCTGTGAGGGAAGCGGTAGAGAGAGTCCGGGCTGCGGTTAAAAACTGCGGCTACAGCTATCCTCAGCAGCGCGTTACGATCAATCTGGCACCTGCAGATCTGCGCAAGGAGGGATCGGCGTTCGATCTGGCCATCGCCCTGGGGATTCTGACAACAAGCGGCCAGCTTATTATGCCGGATGCCGGGAAAATGCTGCTCATCGGAGAATTGGCGCTGGACGGCAGTCTGCGTCCGGTGAATGGGGTGTTATCTATGGTAGAGGCAGCGCGCCGGGCAGGGTTTCAGGCAGTCCTCGTACCACCGGGAAATGCGGCCGAAGCAGCGCTGATAACGGGAATCCGTGTATATACAGCCGGACATTTGCGCGAGTTGTCACCGTCAGCTGCCGGTGTTCAGGCTTCTCCATTTGCGGTAGAGCCAGCTCCAGGACTGGAGCCGCGATTACCTACAGAAGTGCCGGATTCGGAAGTTCAGGAACTACCCATGCCGCAGACAGAGTTGCCGTTTCCGGTATCGGTTAGCAATGAGCCGTCCCCGAGGAACCGCCCGCCAGTTCAGGTGCTGACGCTGGACCATCTGAGATATCAGCCGGTAGGGAACAAGGTTCTTGCGCCGAGCCGGGAGGATCATCTGATGAAGGAGGATTACAGCGATGTAATTGGACAGAATCACGTGAAGCGCGCGCTCACTATTGCCGCTGCCGGAATGCATAATATTATCTTGATCGGCCCTCCGGGGACAGGCAAAACGATGCTGATTAAACGCCTTCCCGGCATTCTCCCTGACCTGAGCGATGATGAATCGCTGGAGGTGATGAAGATATTCAGTGCCGCCGGTAAGCTGAGGGACAGCAAATGGGGCCTGATGCGCCTCCGCCCCTTTCGTTCCCCGCATCACACGATTTCGGCTGCCGGACTGATTGGCGGAGGGGGAATACCGAAGCCGGGAGAAGTCAGTCTGGCACACCGCGGAATTCTGTTTCTGGACGAGCTGCCTGAATTCTCCCGTACGGTGCTTGAGGTGCTCCGCCAGCCGCTGGAGGACGGGGTAGTGACCATCAGCCGGGCCAGAGCGTCGTTCACATTTCCCGCCCAGTTTCTGCTCGCCTGCTCCATGAACCCCTGCATGTGCGGGTTTCTCGGGAACGGCAGCTCACAGCAGCGGTGTACCTGCAGTCCGGCCCGAATCGCCCAGTACCGGGCCAAAATCTCAGGACCGCTGCTGGACCGGATGGACATGCAGGTTGATGTCCCCCGCCCGAAAGAATGGGACCGGAATGTGCCGGCGTTGTCTACAGCGCGGATGCGTGAGGACGTTCTGCGGGCTCAGGCTATTCAAGCTAAGCGTTACCGGCACCTGCCGATCTCCTGGAACAGTGAGCTTTCCGGAGCGGCGTTACGCCGTTACGCAGATCTAAGGCATGAAGAGAGTATGCTGCTGAACCATATTCTGGAGAGTCTAGGCCTCAGCATGCGGGCGCATGACCGGATCATTAAGCTGGCCCGCACCATCGCCGATCTGGAAGGGGCAGAGGAGATTGGTTCTGCGCATCTTGCCGAAGCTGTCCAGTACCGTAATCTGGACCGCCAGGTGACGGCAGAGGAGGAATACTAAGTGAGCGTTATCTTGTTCATTCAAGCCTGAAATGATCGGGAACTGGTTATCTAAAGGATTCTGAGTCTGTTTGACATACAAATCTGCCGTATCTGCATATATAAAGGAATTTCACTCCATCAGCTGGTAGTCACCCAAGAGTCGTGCTGAGTTTCCGCCGGGAAACGCACATCATTAACTCTTTTGAAAGTTAATTGTAGTGCGGGTTAGATAGAATACTCGAAGACAAATGGATAGATTAACACGGGACCCAAAGCATAAAGTTTGCCGATCAACGGCAAACACCCTGCCCGGGGCCGCCGGACAGGGCGTTTACTTTAAAGAAAGTATGGCTATATAAAGGGCAGGCTGGGGATAGAACATGTATACCCGGTCTTGTAATTATACTGAGCAGCAGTATGTCTTACAGCACATTCAGTTCAACTTCAATATTGCCGCGGGTAGCGCGGGAGTAAGGGCATGCGCCGTGAGCTGCTTCTACCAGCTGTACTGCAGTGTCGTGATCTACGCCTTTGACCAGAACATCCATCTTCACGGCAATGCCGAATCCGCCGTCTTCAACTTTACCGAAGCTTACGGTTGCTGTTACTTCACTGCCCTCAATCTTTATTTTACCCATACGGGCAACCATATTCAGTGCACTGTCGAAACATGCGGAATAGCCTGCTGCGAACAGCTGCTCAGGGTTAGTGCCTTCACCGCCGGCGCCGCCCATTTCGCGTGGTGTGCTGATGGTAAGGTTCAGCTTAGGACTTTCAGATTCAATATATCCTTGTCTTCCGCCAACCGCTTTTACTGTAGTTTCATACATTTTCTGTTGAATAGTCATCATTATAAATCGCTCCCGTTCGTTTTCATGATGTATTGTACACAACTTAATTTAACACAATTAAAATAAAAGTCAATCTATTTTCCGCTATTAACATGATATTATGAATGAATTGTGATAAACTAATGTCACAAAGGCAGGTGAAGAAGATATGCAAGAAGAAACTATGACCCCTCCGGAGCTAATGCTTGAGAATCAGCTCTGCTTTACGATTTATGCCTGTTCGCGTGAATTTACGAAGCTGTACCAGCCTCACCTGGACAAGATCGGATTAACGTATTCGCAGTACCTGGTTATGCTTGTCCTCTGGGAGAGACGGCAATGTACGGTCAAGGAGCTTGGTGAAGCTCTGTTCCTGGACTCCGGTACGCTGACTCCTCTGCTCAAGAGACTGCAGGCTGCAGGCCTGATTCTGCGCGAACGTTCCTTGCAGGACGAGCGGAAGGTGTTAATTTCATTAACCGCACAAGGTTTGGCACTACAGCAGGATGCGATGTGCATTCCCGGTAAAATGGCCGAAGGCACCATGCTCTCCCCCGAGGAGTTTGTTGGACTGCTTGGCCAGTTCAAAGACCTGCTCGCCCGTGTTCATGAGAGCAATATTAGCAATTCGAAATAGTCTATCAGCACAAAGTCAATGCAATCGTTCGCATTCCGGCATGAAATTGAGCGAAAATGTATGTATAAATAGTGAAAGTTTTTAAGGAAAGCGCTTATAAAACATGTTACAATATTCTGGGTTTCACATTCTGGCATATAGGTAATTATAGATATCACTCTGTAATATGTTCTATATGCCACTAGCAGAAAACTGTACCGTTAACGGATTTAGTATTCAGGCGGCGGTTTTCTGCATGTGCCGGGATATTGCCAGTTTTCACCGGTCTGGACCCGGCTTTGGACAATCAAAACGGAATGCGGAATGGCTGCAGGCTGCCTGCTACACGGCCACCGCAAAACTTTAGGAGGCTTCCGGTATGAATATCCACGAGTATCAGGGAAAAGAAGTACTTAAGAAGTACGGTGTAGCCGTACCGAACGGAAAAGTAGCTTATACAGTGGAGGAAGCAGTGGAAGCTGCCGCAGCGCTGAGTACACCGGTAGTTGTAGTCAAAGCCCAGATTCATGCAGGCGGACGCGGTAAAGCCGGCGGCGTCAAGGTGGCGAAGAACAGTGATGAGGTTCGTGCCTATGCGGCTGAAATCCTCGGCAAGACGCTGGTCACCCACCAGACGGGACCCGAAGGCAAGGTAGTGAAGCGGCTGCTGATTGAAGAGGGCTGCCAGATTGTTAAAGAGTATTATATCGGACTGGTTGTAGACCGTGGTTCCGGGCGGGTAGTCATGATGGCTTCCGAGGAAGGCGGTACAGAGATCGAAGAGGTGGCGGCCACACATCCGGAGAAGATTTTCAAGGAAATCATTGATCCGGCAGTGGGACTACAGACCTTCCAGGCGCGTAAACTGGCTTACAGCATAGCCATACCTTCAGAGCTGGTAAATAAAGCTGTCAAGTTCATGCAAGCGCTATATCTGGCTTTTGTGGATAAAGATTGCTCCATCGCGGAGATTAATCCGCTGGTTGTAACGGCTGACGGAAATGTGATGGCGCTCGATGCCAAGCTGAATTTCGATTCCAACGCGCTGTTCCGGCATAAGGATATTCTGGAGCTCCGTGATCTGGACGAAGAGGATGCCAAAGAGATTGAAGCTTCCAAATACGATCTTAGCTATATTGCGCTTGACGGCAACATCGGCTGTATGGTGAATGGTGCGGGGCTCGCAATGGCTACCATGGATATTATTAAATATTACGGCGGAGAACCGGCCAACTTCCTGGATGTAGGGGGCGGTGCAACCACAGAGAAGGTAACCGAAGCTTTCAAGATCATCCTCTCGGATGATAAGGTAAGCGGGATTTTCGTTAATATTTTCGGTGGAATCATGCGCTGTGATGTCATTGCTACCGGTGTAGTTGAGGCAGCAAGACAGCTCGGGTTAACGAAGCCGCTGGTTGTACGTCTTGAAGGCACGAATGTAGCACTGGGCAAAGAAATTCTCGCCGGGTCGGGACTGAATATAGTTGCTGCCGATTCCATGGCTGACGGTGCCCGTAAAATTGTTGCTCTGGTGTAATATTCGACAATAAAAGTGAGGATGTGACCTGACGCATGAGCATTCTTGTAGATAAACATACGAAAGTCATCACACAGGGAATTACGGGCGCTACGGGCTTATTTCATACTAAAGGGGCACTGGATTACGGCACCCAGATGGTAGGCGGGGTAACCCCGGGCAAGGGAGGAACCTTTGTTCAGATCACGCTTGACAATGGCACGGAAGCCAGTCTCCCGGTATTTGATACGGTCGTTGCCGCCAAAGCAGCTACAGGTGCAACCGCCAGTGTGATCTATGTACCGCCTGCCTTCGCGGCTGATTCCATAATGGAAGCTGTGGATGCTGAAATGGAACTTGTCATTTGTATCACAGAAGGCATTCCTGTGCTGGATATGGTTAAAGTATCAAGATATATGGAGGGCCGTTCTACTGTATTGATTGGTCCCAACTGTCCGGGGGTTATCACGCCAGGAGAATGTAAAATCGGGATTATGCCGGGTTATATTCATATGCCTGGTTATGTAGGGGTTGTCTCGCGGAGCGGAACATTGACCTATGAAGCTGTACATCAGCTGACGGAGCGTGGTATGGGCCAGTCTTCGGCTGTAGGTATCGGCGGGGATCCGGTCAAGGGATCGGAGTTCATTGATATTCTGAAGCTGTTTAATGATGACCCGGGCACCAAAGCTGTCATCATGATCGGAGAGATCGGCGGGACGGCAGAGGAAGAAGCGGCTCAGTGGATTAAAGAGAATATGACAAAGCCTGTAGTCGGCTTTATCGGGGGCGTTACTGCGCCTCCCGGCAAACGGATGGGCCATGCCGGGGCGATTATTTCAGGCGGCAAAGGAACGGCCAGCGAGAAGATCGCTGTGCTGGAGTCCTGCGGGATCAAGGTCGCGCCAACTCCTGCGGAGATGGGCTCTACGCTCGTCAGTGTGCTTGAGGAACGCGGCATTCTGAATGCTTTCACCACCCACTAGAGCTCAGTCTGCAGAATCACACAAAGATCACTGCTTTTACCGCTGATTCATGTATAATCATTTTAAAGGTAAGCAACCTTTTGTCCCGGAGTACCGGGGTGAAGGGTTGCTTTTTTTGTCTTTTTTCGGCAGTTTATGTAATCATTAAGGAAGGCTGGCCCTTCCGTATAGGAGAGAGTGCATATGGAAACGCGGGATCTGCTGTTCGGTTTGAATGAAGTAGAAGGCATTGGATGGAAAAGTATGGACAGAATACGCCAGGCGGGCCTTTTAACGAATGAAGCTTTGTCCTGTTCCGTTACAGATTGGGAGCGGGCCGGAATCAGCGGCAAAATGTCGGCCAGACTTAACGCTGTCTTTAATGAAGAATGGATTCTGCAGCGCCGCTCTTTAATGGAAGCAAGCGGGGTTTCGATGGTGACTTTGCTGGATGAAGGGTACCCTGTCCAGTTAAAGGAAACCCCTCAGCCGCCTTGGGTTTTGTATTATCGCGGCCGTCTGGAGCTGGCTTCCCGTCCTTCTGTAGCTATGGTTGGTACCCGTGTGCCTACTGCCTATGGACGCAAGATTGGTGAAATGCTGGCTGAACAGCTCAGTGCGGCCGGTCTCACGGTTATAAGCGGCCTGGCGAGAGGGATTGACAGTGTCTGCCACGAAGCTGCATTGACGGGAGCCGGAAGTACCATTGCGGTGGTCGCAACGGGGCTGGATAAGGTCTATCCGCCTGAGAACCGTGAGCTGGAGCAGCAGATTTCACGTGTCGGGCTTGTGCTTAGCGAATATCCGCTGGGCACCCCGAGCCATCCCGGGTTATTTCCGCAGCGCAACCGGATTATCGCCGGACTGTCGCTCGGCACGGTGGTGGTCGAAGCAGATAGCCGAAGCGGTTCCCTGATTACCGCCGACGCTGCGCTAGAAGCAGGAAGGGATGTGTTTGCTGTCCCGGGTCCGCTCACCTCGCCCAAGAGCAGAGGCGCATTAGAGCTGATTAAACAAGGTGCGAAGGTGGTAACAAGCTCCGCGGATATCGTGGAAGAATACATAGCTTATCTGCCTGGAAAGGGTACTTCAGGGACTCCGGCAAGCGGTTCCGGGCCTTCCGCCGGAGACGGGTTAATCGAAAAGAAATTGACAAGTGAGGAGTTACACCTTTACCATATACTGCATCAAGGCCCCTTTACACTCGATGAGCTCCTGGCGTCCACGAGGTGGGATTTTGGACATTTGCATTCAGTTCTGTTATCTTTAATCATAAAAAAAGCGGTAACACAATTGCCGGGTGCAATTTATAAGGTAATTTAATATAGAAGTAACCGTGTTAAGCATAGACTCTTGATTTCCGCCGGGCCTGAGGGCAGGTTCAGGAGGATATATGCTTACAAACTTTTGGGAGGAAAACCTATGGCAGATGCGTTGGTTATTGTAGAGTCACCGGCAAAAGCAAAAACGATTGGTAAATATCTGGGCAGTAAATATATTGTAAAGGCATCAATGGGACATATCAGAGATTTGCCGAAAAGTCAGATTGGTGTGGAAGTGGAGAATGATTTCAACCCCAAATATATAACGATCCGCGGCAAAGGCTCTATCTTGAAGGAACTCAAGGATGCCAGCAAAAAAGTGAAAAAAGTCTATCTCGCAGCTGACCCGGACCGCGAAGGTGAAGCTATTGCCTGGCATTTGGCGCATGCGCTGGATTTGGACAACACACAGGAATGCCGGGTTGTCTTTAATGAGATTACGAAGCAGGCAGTGAAGGATGCTTTCAAGACTCCGCGCAAAATTAACATGGATCTTGTGAATGCCCAGCAGGCCCGCCGTATTCTGGACCGGCTCGTCGGATACAAGATTAGCCCCCTATTATGGAAGAAAGTCAAAAAAGGCCTGTCCGCAGGACGGGTACAATCGGTAGCTGTGAAGATTATTATGGACCGCGAGAACGAAATCTCTGCTTTTGTTCCCACAGAATACTGGAGTATTACTGCGAAGCTGGGCATCCGCGATTCCCTGTTCGAAGCCAAGTTCCACAAGCTCAATGGCGACAAAAAAGAGCTGGGCCAGGAGAGCGATGTACAGGAAGTATTGGATGCTATTAAGAATTCCGCCTTCCAGGTTAAAGAGGTAAAAGAGAAAGAAAGACAACGGCATCCTTCCGCTCCGTTTACAACAAGCTCACTGCAGCAGGAAGCTGCGCGTAAGCTGGGCTTCCGCGCATCCAAGACCATGTCTGTTGCTCAGCAGCTCTATGAGGGGGTTGAGCTGGGCAAGGAAGGCACTGTCGGTTTAATTACCTATATGCGTACGGATTCCACCCGTCTGTCTGCTACGGCCCAGGAAGAAGCTAAGGAGCTGATCCTCTCCAAATACGGTGAGAAGTTCGTTCCCGAGACACCGCGCCAGTATTCCAAGAAAGCTGCGGGAGCCCAGGATGCGCATGAAGCGATCCGTCCTACCTCGGCGCTCCGTGAGCCTGACATGGTCAAAGAATTCCTGAGCCGTGACCAGTTCCGCCTGTATAAACTGGTTTGGGAGCGTTTTGTTTCCAGTCAAATGTCTTCAGCCCTGCTTGATACGCTGTCTGTGGATATTACAGCAGGCACTGCGATTTTCAGAGCCGTCGGGTCCAAGGTTTCTTTCCCGGGCTTCATGAAGGTATATGTAGAAGGCAATGATGACGGCACAACGGATGAGGAGAAGTATCTGCCGCCGCTTAAGGCCGGCGATGACTTAACCAAGCATGATATCGAGCCGAAGCAGCATTTCACTCAGCCGCCTCCAAGATATACGGAAGCGCGTCTGGTCAAAACGCTGGAAGAACTGGGGATCGGCCGTCCGAGTACGTATGCGCCAACACTGGAGACGATCCAGAAGCGCGGATATGTAGCGATTGAAGAGAAGAAGTTCATGCCGACCGAACTCGGTGAGCTGATCATAGAGCAAATGGAAGAGTTCTTCCCGGAAATTCTGGATGTGGAATTCACAGCCCATATGGAAGGGGATCTTGACCATGTGGAGGAAGGTGCTGAGGACTGGGTGAAAGTGCTGGCCCAGTTCTATGAATCTTTTGAGAAACGTCTCCTCTACGCCGAAGAAGAAATGAAGGAAATTGAGATTGAAGATGAAGTTTCCGACGAGCTATGCGATAAATGCGGGAAGCCGATGGTCTACAAGCTGGGCCGTTTCGGTAAATTCCTGGCCTGCTCCGGATTCCCGGACTGCCGTAATACGAAGCCGATCATCAAGGATATCGGAGTAAGCTGTCCGAAATGTCATGAGGGTAAGGTTGTGGAGCGCCGCAGCAAGAAAGGCCGTGTCTTCTACGGCTGCGATCAGTATCCGGGCTGTGACTTTGTATCCTGGGATAGACCGTCGGTTAAACCATGTCCTGTCTGCGGCTCCTGGATGGTAGAGAAGCGCAACAAACAGGGGACTAAGCTGCAATGCACATCTTGTGATCATACCGAGGCAGTGCTGGACAACGAAGAGCTGGCAGAATAATTGTGTTACAGGAGGAAAGGAAATTGACTGATATAGCTAAAGTAACTGTGATTGGAGCCGGACTTGCCGGCAGTGAAGCCGCCTGGCAGATTGCCTCGCGCGGGGTTCCGGTCAGATTATATGAGATGCGTCCGGTTGTGAAGACACCGGCGCATCATACGGACCAGTTCGCCGAACTGGTCTGCAGTAACTCTCTGCGGGCCAACGGCCTTGGCAATGCGGTAGGTGTGCTCAAGGAGGAAATGCGCCGTTTGGACTCGCTGGTACTAGGGGCAGCCGACCGGCATGCGGTTCCGGCCGGAGGCGCACTTGCCGTAGACCGCGATGGATTCTCCGGTGAGATTACATCAATGCTGCATAATCACCCTCTGGTAGAAGTCATAAATGAAGAACTTGCGCATATACCGGAGGAAGGGATTGTTGTCATTGCGACAGGCCCGCTGACCTCTCCGGCACTCTCCGCTGAGATTAAAGGGCTGCTTGGCGAGGAGTATTTCTACTTCTATGATGCGGCTGCCCCGATTGTCGAGAAGGACACCATTGATATGAGCAAGGTGTATTTGGCCTCCCGATACGACAAAGGTGAAGCTGCATACCTGAACTGTCCGATGACGGAAGAGGAATTCGATGTTTTTTATGATGCACTGATCTCGGCTGAGACTGCCGCACTCAAAGATTTTGAGAAAGAGATTTACTTCGAAGGCTGTATGCCGATCGAGATTATGATGAAGCGCGGCAAGCAGACAGCGCTCTTCGGGCCGATGAAGCCCGTAGGTCTGATGAATCCTCATACAGGGAAGCTTCCTTACGCGGTTGTGCAACTTCGTCAGGATAATGCAGCGGGAACGCTTTATAACCTGGTTGGCTTCCAGACCCATTTGAAGTGGGGCGAACAAAAACGCGTGTTTTCACTTATCCCCGGGCTTGAGAACGCAGAGTATGTCCGTTATGGTGTCATGCACCGCAATACATTTATCAATTCTCCCAAGCTTCTGCATCCTACCTATCAAATGAAGGGACGGGAAAGACTGTTCTTTGCCGGCCAGATGACAGGGGTTGAAGGTTATGTGGAGTCTGCGGCTTCAGGTATGATCGCCGGTATGAATGCTGCCAGAGCGGCACTCGGTGAGGACGGTCTGGTCTTCCCGCAGGATACTGTGCTGGGCAGCATGCCGGCCTACATTACTTCCGCAGATCCCGAGCATTTCCAGCCGATGAACGCCAACTTTGGCTTGCTGCCAAAGCTTGAAACGAGATTCCGCAGTAAAAAAGAGAAAAACGAACGCCTGGCTTACCGTGCGCTGGACATTCTTGCTGCCTATGCTGCAGACAAAGGCCTGGCCTATACTGAGCCGGAGGTCGTAGAACCTCAGCTTACCGAAGCGGAAAGTCCGGCACAATAAAACTTAAACGCAAGCTTCCGGGACGGTTTGTCCGAAGCTGGTCCGGAAGCTTATGCCATAACACTAAGTGTATGCTTCCGGATCAGGTTTCTTCCAAGCTGTTTCGGGATGCTAACGCTCACAAAACTTTAGGAGGGTGCCCATTATGTTACCCAGCTTTCATGCGACTACGATTTGTGCGGTAAGACATGACGGCCATGCCGCGATTGCCGGCGATGGTCAGGTTACATTCGGAGAGAGTGTCATTATGAAGACGACGGCCAAGAAGGTCCGCCGCCTGTACAGAGGACAAGTAATTGCCGGTTTTGCGGGCTCCGTAGCGGATGCGATTACTTTGTTTGAGAAGTTTGAGGGTAAGCTGGAAGAGCATCACGGCAATCTGCAGCGGGCTGCAGTAGAACTGGCCAAGGACTGGCGCCAGGATCGTATCCTGCGCAAGCTGGAAGCGCTCATGATCGTGATGGACAAGGAAGGCATGCTGCTTATTTCCGGTAACGGCGAAATTATTGAACCCGATGATGACGTGCTGGCAATTGGCTCCGGCGGTAACTTTGCGCTGGCTTCCGGTCGCGCGCTCAAACGTCATGCATCGCACCTGGGCGCAGCGGATATTGCCAGAGAAGCTCTGCAGATCGCTTCCGAGATCTGTGTGTATACCAACTCCAATATTATTGTCGAACAATTATAGGCATGGTGCCATAGAAAGAGGGAGGAAGTCACAATGGTGAATCAATCGCTTACACCCCGCCAGATCGTAGCAGAGCTGGATAAATATATCGTAGGTCAGAAACAGGCTAAGAAATCGGTGGCCGTTGCTCTCCGCAACCGGTATCGGCGCAGCCTTTTATCCGAAGAGCTCCGGGATGAGGTTGTTCCTAAGAATATTCTCATGATTGGTCCTACAGGTGTCGGCAAAACGGAGATCGCACGGCGTCTGGCCAAGCTGGTCAATGCACCGTTCATCAAAGTGGAAGCCACTAAATTTACCGAAGTCGGCTACGTAGGCCGTGATGTGGAATCGATGGTCCGTGACCTGGTAGAGACCTCAATCCGTATGGTGAAGCTGGAACGCACCGAGAAGGTCAAGGACCGTGCTGAAGAACTGGCGAACGACCGCATTGTAGCAATACTGGTTCCTTCGACCTCGAAGGGCAAATCGCAGCGCAATCCGTTCGAGATGATTTTTGGCGGCAATAACGGCGGTGGGGAGGAAGCCAAAGAAGAGCCGGAGGACGGTAGTCTGAGCGAGCGGCGCAGAGGCATTAAGTTCAAGCTGCTGGCGGGTCAGCTCGAGGACGATATCATTGAAATCGATGTGGAAGACACCACTCCTTCGATGATGGATATGTTTGCCGGCCAAGGCAATGACCAGATGGGCATGAACATGCAGGAAATGTTCGGCAGCCTGCTGCCTAAGCGTACGAAGAAGCGCAAGCTGCCAATCCGTGAAGCCCGTAAGGTGCTGATTCAGGATGAGGCTGCCAAGCTGATTGATACGGATGATATGATTCAGGAGTCGGTAGCCCGCGCAGAGCAGTCCGGTATTATTTTTATCGATGAGATTGATAAGGTAGCCAGCCAGGGTAAAGGCTCCGGTCCGGATGTATCCCGTGAAGGGGTGCAGCGCGATATCCTGCCTATCGTTGAAGGTTCCACTGTGATGACCAAATACGGGCCTGTGAAGACGGATTACGTATTATTCATCGCTGCCGGAGCTTTTCATATTGCCAAGCCTTCGGACCTAATTCCTGAGCTTCAGGGACGTTTCCCGATCCGTGTGGAGCTGAGTAGTCTTACTCTTGAGGATTTTGTCTCTATTCTGACCGAACCGGAGAACGCGCTGACGAAGCAATATGTTCATCTGCTGCAGACCGAGAACATCGAAATTCAGTTCCAGAAGGAAGCGATTCAGGAAATTGCCAAAATCGCCGCTTCCGTGAATCAGAATATGGAGAATATCGGGGCCCGTCGCCTGCATACGATTCTGGAGAAGCTGTTGGAGGACCTATCCTTCGAAGCGCCGGAGCTGACACTGGAGACAATGGTCATTACTCCGGAGTATGTTCGCGAAAAACTGGCAGGAATCGCCCAGGATCGCGATTTAAGTCAATATATCCTTTAAAGCGACAGTGCGATATCCCGCTAAATTAGGTATTAAGAATTATAGCTATGCAAATTTAATTCGAAAAACGTGCATGAAGAGTTAAATAATGGTAATTAAAAGAATTATTTGGAATAAAAAAGGTAGAAAATTGTAAAAACATGCTTTAAGCCCTCTCTTTTCAGAAAAGATAGGGCTTATTTCTTATTGTAATAATATACAAATTCTAAGAGAATCAATGTATGTGAGATTGACATAAGAATCATCCATCGACAGCGTTCGACCTGCACTCGACAAATTAATGAAAATTTTAGCTTTTTTTGTCGAAAGTAAGCAGGAATTCGGGGGAAGTTGTGGAATTCTTTTCATTATGATAGGTTTGGAAGGGGGATTACCATGGGTTTGCTGAACAGTGTCAGTTTTCAAAGATTACAGGGAGGCCTAGATGCCGCCACCAAACGACAAAGTGTTCTGGCTAATAACGTTGCAAATGTTGATACGCCGAATTTCAAACGCTCTGATGTCAGTTTTGAAAGTTTCCTGAGACAACAGGAGAGCGGTGTGAAACCTACGCTGAGTGCGAAAGTATCAGACTCCCGGCATTTCCAATTTGGAACAGTAACCGGCGTGCCAACTGCTGTTGTCAGCACAGATGAGACTACTTCTATGAACAACAACGGCAATAATGTGGATATGGACCGCGAACAGGCACTGAGCGCCGAGAACCAGCTGAGGTATAACTCTTACGTTGAACAGTTGAACAGTCAGATTACTATGATGCGTACAGTTGTGCAGGGAGGGTAATAAATAATGAACTTTGGTAGCAGCTTTGGAATAAGCGCCTCGGCATTGACTGCCCAGCGCCTGCGGATGGATGTGATCTCCTCCAATATCGCAAATGCCGAGACAACCAGGGCTTCCGTGGTTGACGGCAAAGCCGTACCTTACCGCCGGAAGCTTGTAGTGCTGGAAACAGCCCAGGCTGATAGCTTCTCTAACATACTAGATTCAAAAATGAGCGGCGGCAGCGAAGGTGTTAAAGTGAAATCGATTATTGAGGATACTTCACCGCTGAAGCCCGTATACAATCCAAGTCATCCGGATGCTGATGTTGACGGATATGTGTACATGCCGAATGTGGATCTTACGAAGGAAATGGTGGACATGCTGTCTGCCTCACGTTCTTATGAAGCGAATGTAACGATGCTTAATGCGTCCAAAGCGATGGTGGGTAAGGCGCTCGAAATCGGCCGTTAATTGAATTGATTAGGAGGAGAATAATTGATACAGAACTTATTGATTGGAACTCAGGCTGTACAGCCGCTGGCTATGAAACCCGTAGCATCAGAGGCTTCAGCCGTCTCCGAAACGGGACAAAGCTTTGGTTCATACCTGGAGAATGCCCTTAATCAGGTGGCGGACCAGGAGCAGCAGGCTAAAGACATGAGTAACAAATTTGTTTTGGGAGAAGTCAACATTGATGAAGCTATGATTTCGTCCCAACAGGCATTGCTGAGTTTGCAGTTGACTACACAAGTCCGGAACAAAGTAATTGAAGCCTATCAGGAAATTATGAGAACTCAAATCTAAATGATCCTAGCTACGTTTCGGATGGGGTGACACTGTGAATGAAAGATTGGCCCAGTACCGGGAGAAGATCACCCTGTATTGGAACAGATTCAGCGGTAAACAGAAAATATTGTTTTTCTCCACTCTGTTTATCATCATAATAATAATCGTAGTTTTGACCATGCAATTATCAAAGACAGAATATGAAGTTGCTTTTCAGGATCTGGACAGTACCGATTCCGCGGGAGTTATGACTTATTTGGATACTTCGGGGATTCCTTACCGTTTAAGTCCGGATGGAAAGAGTATATCAGTACCCAGTACTGACGCCGCGCGCATCAAGATAGCCATTGGCTCGCAGGGGATCGTACAGGAAGGTTCGATCGGGTACAAAGTATTTGATGAATCTTCTTCGATGATTGGGACTACAGACAGTGAATTCAACGTGAAGTATAATAATGCCCTTAACGGCGAAGTTGAGCAGCTGATGAGAAGAATGCAGGGGATTAAAGATGTCAAGGTTCTGATTACCCTGCCGAAGGAAACTGTGTTTGCCTCTCAGGAGGATCAGGAGAAAGCGTTGGCTTCCGTGGTGCTTAGCTTCAATCCCGGATTTAGGCCTACACAGGATAATATCGACGGGTACTTCAATCTCGTAAAGACCGCTGTGCCGAATTTGCCGGTTGACAACATTACGATTACTAATAATGAAGTCGAATTGATGCCGACATCCAAAGGCGGACAAGCTGGCGTGTCCAGCCAGGTTGAAGAGAACTTCGCTTTGCAGAAGAAATTCGAAGATGATGTCAAGAAAGATGTCAAGCAATTCCTGAGTACGCTCACGGGTCCCGATAAAGTGGATGTTCTGGTGTTCTCCAAGCTCAATTTCGATAAGGAAAACCGTCAGGAAGAAATCGTACTGCCGGTAGATGCGGAGAATATGAAAGGGATTGAGATCAGTTCGCAAATTATCAGCAATACTTATTCGGGTCAAGGGAATACATCCGGTGGGGTTGCTGGTACAGGGTCGGAAGATGTCTCTGGATATCCTTCGGGGACTGACTCGGGTACTTCTTCTTCTGAGGAATCGTCGGAGACCAGGAACTATGAAGTGAATCGAATCACCAAAGATATTATTGCAAGCCCATATACTGTTAAAGATTTAACCATTAATGTAGCAGTTGAACCACCTAATGGGCAAACAACTTTGGATGATACAACTTCAGCGGCGATCCAGAATATTCTGGTCAATATTGTCCGTGCTTCGTTGGCAGATTCAGGTATTACTTATACAGACGCCGATTTAACCAAAAAAGTTTCGGTGTTCTCGCAACAATTTGGCAGTACGGCGGCGGATGCAGCATCCGGCGGACTGGCTAACTGGATGATCTGGGCAATTGGCGGAGCCGCATTGCTGGTCGGTGCGGGCGGCGGTTACCTCATCTACCGCAGCCGCAAGAATAAGCAGGAGGAAGAAGCGGAAGATGATATTCCGCTGCAGGTTCCTACCGAGTTTCCTTCTATTAATATGGAGAGCGTGACGAATGAAAGTCAGGTCCGCAAGCAGCTGGAAAGTCTGGCGAAGAAAAAGCCGGATGAATTCGTAAACCTGCTGCGTACATGGCTTGCTGAAGAACAGAGGTGAAGGAATGGCAAAAGCTAGCCAGCAGGGACTTAGCGGCCGTCAAAAGGCGGCGATCCTGCTTATCACACTAGGGCCTGAAGTATCGGCACAAATTTTTAAACATTTAAGAGATGAGGAAATCGAGCAGCTGACTCTGGAAATTGCGAATGTCCGCAAGGTGGACAGCGTGGAGAAAGAGTCGATCATGTCAGAATTCCATCAAATCTGTCTTGCTCAAGAATATATCTCTCAAGGCGGTATTAACTATGCCAAGGAGATACTCGAGAAAGCACTGGGTTCAGCCAAAGCGCTTGAAGTTATTAACCGACTGACGGCGACGCTGCAGGTAAGACCGTTCGATTTTGCGCGCAAAGCAGACCCGAACCAGATTCTCAACTTTATCCAGAACGAAAATGTCCAGACTATTGCACTAGTACTCTCTTATTTGCAGTTTGAACAAGCTGCCTCTATCCTGTCTTCCCTGCCTCAAGAGAAGCAGGCCGAGGTTGCCCGGAGAATAGCCATTATGGACAGCACCTCTCCTGAGGTGGTCACCCAGATTGAACGGGTTCTGGAACAGAAGCTGTCGGCTACAGTTACCCAGGATTACACAAATGCGGGCGGTATTGAATCGATTGTACAGATTCTGAACGGTGTTGACCGTGGTACGGAACGTACCATTCTCGACTCGCTGGAAATACAGGATCCGGAGTTGGCGGAAGAAATCAAGAAGCGGATGTTCGTCTTCGAGGATATCGTCAATGTGGACAACCGTTCAATCCAGCGCATCATCAAAGATATCGACAATGCTGATTTGCAGCTCGCGCTCAAGGTGGCCAGCGAGGAAGTGCGGGATGTTATTTTCCGCAATATGTCCAAGCGTATGGCCGAAACCTTCCGTGAAGAAATGGAATACATGGGTCCTGTGCGGCTGCGTGATGTGGAAGAAGCACAGACCCGCATCGTAGGCACGATCCGCAGACTCGAAGAGTCTGGTGAAATTATCATCGCCCGTGGCGGAGGAGATGACATTATTGTCTAAGCTGATCAAACATTCTCAATATGTTCCGGTAGATGTGCTGAAGCGGCTGGAGCAGGCCAGACATCATGCAGGACTTACCGAAGATCCTGTTGCCGAGGAGGCTCCTGGCGAAGTCCACTATCAGGATCCCGCCAGGGAAGCGGCAGAGCAGGCACGCAAGCAAATGCTGAAAGATGCCCAGGAGTTTGCTGAAGGGCAGGTCCGCAGTGCATCTCAGGAAGCTGAGAATATTATGGAATCAGCACGGAATGAAGCTGAAGAATGGTGGCGGCAGCGCAGGGAGCAGGACGAGCATCTTGTGGAAGCCGTCAAGTCCGAAGGGTTTCAGCAAGGCTACCAGGAAGGTCTCGCCCATGCGGAGCAGGAGATGTCCCAGCGGCTTGCCGAGATGATGGAGGAAGCAAGAACTGTACTTCAGGAAGCGTACCGGGCAAGAGATGTGATTATTCAGGAAGCTGAACCTTTTCTGGTAGAGCTGAGCTGCGATATCGCCGAGAAAATAGTGGACAAGCAGCTGACCGTGGAACCGCAATTTGCAATGGAGCTGATCCGCAAGAATCTGGCCCGCAAGCGCGAGCAGGGGTTGATTTCCTTATGTGTCTCTCCGGCACAGTTCGCGTTTGTCAACGCAGCGCGAGAAGAGCTTTCACTCGCCGTGGACTCACAGGCTGAGCTGCAGATTCTTCCGGATTCAACGGTTAAGGATCAGGGCTGTGTCATCCGCTCCTCCTTTGGCAGCATCGACGCACGTGTGGATACCCAGCTGGCTGAGATCAAAAAAGAACTGCTGCGAATCGCCCTGGACGTAGGTGAACACAGAAATGGGGAAGACGATGCTTGACAGCGGAAGATACAAAGAACAGCTGCGTAATTTTGACCCGGTCCGGATTAACGGCAAGGTTACCCAGGTCATCGGACTGATGGTGGAGTCGGAAGGCCCGGATGCCAGCATCGGTGATGTGTGCTTTATTTATCCCGCCAAAGGAACTAAGCCGCTTCAGGCAGAGGTCGTCGGATTTCGTGACAACAAGGTGCTGCTGATGCCGCTTGGAGAACTGCAGGCCATCGGGCCTGGCTGTGATGTTGTCGGCACAGGCAAGCCGCTGAGTGTACAGGTAGGCTCGGAGCTGCTGGGCAAGGTGCTTGACGGTTTGGGCCAGCCGCTTGACGGCTCACTCATTCCTGCCCGAATGCCGCACAGCTCGACCTTCAACATTCCTTCCAACCCGCTTAACCGTCCGCGAGTAGCTGAACCTATCAGCATCGGGGTCAGAGCGATTGACGGACTTCTCACCATCGGTAAAGGACAGCGGGTCGGCATTTTTGCAGGCTCTGGTGTCGGCAAAAGTACACTGATGGGAATGATCGCCCGTAACACTTCGGCAGATGTGAATGTTATTGCCCTTATCGGTGAGCGGGGCAGAGAAGTGCTTGATTTCATTGAGCGCGACCTGGGGCCGGAAGGGCTGCAGCGTTCGGTGGTTATCGTGGCTACTTCGGATCAGCCGGCGCTGATCCGGATCAAAGGTGCCTTGATTGCCACTACAATCGCCGAATATTTCCGAGACCGCGGACTGAATGTCATGCTGATGATGGACTCGGTTACCCGTTATGCCATGGCTCAGCGCGAGGTTGGGCTGGCGGTAGGTGAACCTCCTGCAATGAGAGGGTACACCCCGTCGGTGTTTGCCAGTCTTCCTAAACTGCTGGAGCGGGCCGGAACTGGCCCCACAGGGTCCATCACCGCATTTTATACAGTGCTGGTTGACGGTGACGATATGAACGAGCCGATCGCCGATGCTGTGCGCGGTATCCTGGATGGACATATTGTCCTGAACCGGAATATCGCGAATAAAGGACATTTCCCGGCAATCGATGTTCTCTCCAGCATCAGCCGTGTGATGAAGGATATAGCACCGGAAGAGCAGATTGCTGCAGCAGAGAATGTAAAGCGCCTTATGGCAGTCTATAAGGATTCCGAGGATCTGATCAATATCGGAGCTTACCAAAGAGGCTCGAACGCCCAAATTGATGAATCGATGCATTACATCGACAGCATCTGGGATTTCACCAAGCAAAAAGTGAATGAGAAGGTAACCCTTAGCGATGTGCAGCAGTCTTTAATTTCACAGTTCTCGAGGAGTTGATTGATCATGAGATTCCATTATACTTTTCAAAAAGTGGTGGACTTGAAGGGTAACGAAAAAACACAGGCAGAGTGGATGCTCTCAAGCGCGCTCGGAGAACTGCAGGCACAGGAAAAAAGCCTTGATGAATTAATTATACAGCGCAATGCGGTAATGTCGTCTTTACAGAGTGCAGCTGAGCAAAAGACACCTATGGCTAAGCTTCGCGAAATGCAGGATTATGTGGATTATCTGGATAAGTGCATTGCCCGCAAGCATTCCGATATCAGCCGGGCGCATATAGAGGTTCAGAGCAAGCAGGATCATCTCAGTACCAAGGTTCTGGATGAGAAGGTATGGCTCAAGGCCAAAGACAAAGCACAAACAGCATTTCTGCAGAATATGAGTTTACGGGAACAAAACGAACTGGATGAGATGGCTACCGTCCGCTTCGCGATGAAATCCCTCTAACCTGGGAGGTTTCCGCTAGTGGCAAATAATCAAATGGAACTTGAAGATGAAGGGTCGGCAGGTAAATTCGAGCGTTTTTTATTCTTGATGATTCCGATCATCTTCACGCTTGTACTGCTTGGAGTACTGTTGACCCTATTTAATATGGACATCCGGAATAATGTCCTTGAGATTGCGAACAAGATTCCTGTGGTGGAGAAATGGGTGCCAGAACCTGCCCCGGATCCGGATTCAGATACCGCCGGAGAAACCGCAGATGATCCGCAAGCTGAAAGTAAAGAGCAGGCTGCGAGTTCGGAGAGCACAATTAAAGAGCTGAAGTCTCAGCTTAACGCGCAGGCAGCGCAGCTGAAACAGGCAGAAGAAGACAAGGCGTCCGAGGCTAACAAAGCTGAGGCGCTTCAGAAGCAGATTGACGGGATGAAGGAAGAAGCGGCGGCAGTTGCAGCAACGGAGGAAGAGGAAGATCCATATCTCAAGCAGGTTACGGATCTGGCCAAGCTGTATGCGGGAATGAAGGCCTCCAAAGCTGCACCGATTATGGAGAACTTGACCACAGATGAAATGGTCCAAATCTTCAGTGTGATGAGCAATGCCAGCAAAACGGCCATCCTGGAAAAAATGGACCCGAAAAAAGCTGCGGATGTATCTATAAAGCTAAAAGAAACAACGAATTCAACCGATATGGCTATTGCAGCCCTTCAATCGAGACTGAAACAGGATGAAGCCGGTACAACCAAGGCTGCAGCCTCAGCCAATCTTGATCAGGAGAAGCTCAGCCAGACTTTTACCTCAATGCCTGCTGCTGACGCGGCTACACTGCTGGGTTCAATGTACAGCATTAGCCCGGATAAGGTCATCACCATACTGAATACAGTCAGTGATACTGTCCGCTCCTCTATCCTGGGGGAGATGACCAAGAATGACAGCGCACAGACAGCCAAAATTGTAAACCGGCTGATGGGCGGTAAATAACACTTGAAGGGAGGTGAAAAAGATGAGTTTAATCGTACAATCATTAAGTGCAGGTAACCTGGCTGCTGCCGGTGGAACGTCAACGGGTACCAGTGGAACTGCCAGTACGGCTACACCTTTTGCCCAGACGCTTGTACAAAGCATGGGAGGCACTACTGCTAAAGGGACGGAAGCACCTGTATTAGGCAATCTGGCTTCCTTGCTGCAGGGTCTTCTGAACGCGGTACAGACCAAGGGTGAAGAGTCCGCCAGTACGGACGCCAAGAAATCAGAACTTCTGGAAGGTCTAACTCAGGACATGGAGAATCTGGATGCAAGTCTGGAGGCTGATCCCGCACTGCTTGCTGCTCTTCAAGGGTGGATTCTTCAAGTGTCGGCGCTCTTATCCGGTAATACTCCGGCTGAACAGACAGATGCATCAGACACTGGAGCAGTAGCATCAACAGGTCTGTCGCCTCTTGCCCAGAACCCGGAAACCCTGCGCTTTGCAGTCCAGGATGAGCTGAACAGCCTGGTCCAACTGGTTCAGGATGCAGCTGTAAGCGGAAGTGAAGAAACAGCAGCCAAAGGTGCTGCACTGTTGAATCAATTCTCGGCTATTCTGGCTGAAAGCGTGCCTGCCGATAACAAACCCAAGCTTAAGACAGTAAGTACAACAGAGGTTTCGTCATCATCGCTTAAGCAGGCATCCGGAACAGAAACCAAACAGAATGTTGATGATAGTAGAAGAGTAGTTTCAAACATCCGTACATTTTTAGATGCCGCAGTTAAGACGGAATCTGCTCCAGTACCAGCAGCAGTAAACGGTACAACCGTAACTGCAGAAGAGAGCCCTCAGGTTCCTGCCACTGGTATAGCTCCAGTGAAGGAGACGGCAACTGCCGAGGAAGCTTTGCCTGCCGTCAAAACATCAGCTGGCGAACCTGAAATCGTTACAGCAGGCCAGTTGTCAATCAGTAACGGAATTTCCGCACCACTGAAAGCACCATCCTCTCCAGTGCCGGTTCAGCAATTCGCTCAGGAAATGAACACTTTTATCAGCGGTAAATTGGAGATCGTCAAAAAGGGCGGAGTTGCTGAGGCTACAATCACCTTATTCCCGGAGAATCTTGGACAAGTCGATGTGAAAATATCGATGCAAAATGGTAATCTGGTTGCCCAATTCCTGACCCAGCATAGCGGGACGAAGGATATTCTTGAGCAGCAGATGAACCAGCTTCGTTTAGCTTTACAGTCCCAAGGCCTTCAGGTAGAAAGGCTTGAGGTAACCCAGAACAACCCATCGGCTCAGTCACAATGGACCGGACAGCAGGGTCAACAGACGGGAGCTGGCGGACAACAGCAGGGCAGACGCTCTAGAGAGCGCCAGGAAGAATCAGCAGATGCGGTGCTTGCCGCAGAGCTTAATGGAGAATGGAAAGATTGGGTCTCGGCAACGCAGCAAGATAATAATCAGAACGGCAGTTTTTCGGCCAAAGTATAATAACTGGACAAGCGAGGTGAAATGAAATGGCAACAACGAATCCCGTTTCCGGCAGTAACTCATGGAATTACGTTTCGGATAATTCAACTACCAAGACAACAGGCAGCTCGACACTGGGCAAGGATCAATTTCTTAAAATATTGATTACCCAGCTGCAGAATCAGGACCCGATGCAGCCGATGGAGGATAAGGAATTTATCGCCCAGATGGCCCAGTTCTCATCTGTCGAACAGCTAATGAACATTTCCACCCAGCTTACGGCACTGAATCAGTCACTAGGTTCTGTATCCGGTCTGATCGGCAAAGATGTCACTTGGATGGATATCCAAACCAAATTACCGAAATCAGGCAATGTAGAATCCATTGTTGTGAGCAGCGGTGTACAGTACGCGGTTGTAGGCAGTGAGCGGATCGCCTTATCAGATATCACACAAATTCAGAATCCCTCTGCTGAACCGGCAGCGGGCAGTGGTACTTCAACGGGCGGCGGGGAGAGCGGGGCGACCACATGAGCGACAGACTGACAATAGGCCAGCTGTATCCGGCGAGTGTACACCCTTCAACGCTGCAACGTCAGCAGTCAGCCAAGAGCTCTGTAAGCTCTGAAGCTTCATTTGAGAGCGTGCTGCAGAAGAATATGCTGAAGTTCAGCAATCATGCGGCAAAGCGGCTTGAACAGCGGGGGATTGAGCTTGGCAGCCGCCAATTAGACCAAATCTCGTCTGCGGTAGACAAGGCAGCAGCCAAGGGCAGCAAAGAATCGCTGATCCTGATGAAAGATATGGCGTTAATCGTAAGTGTTGCGAACCGTACCGTAGTTACAGCTATGGATGGGAAGTCTATGAAAGATAATGTATTTACGCAGATTGACAGTGCAGTAATTATTTCATGAACCGGCTGGTCCTAACTGGAGAGCCGGAATGTCCGCCGACCGACTGACGCGGGCATCACTCCAATTTCCATCATTCTAATTTTAAGAGTCTACAAAGACTCTAAATCCGGGAGGACGACAAATAATGTTAAGATCTATGTATTCAGGAGTATCAGGTATGCGCGGGTTCCAGACTAAGCTGGACGTTATCGGTAACAATATTGCCAACGTCAACACCATCGGCTTCAAATCAGGCCGCGTAATGTTCAAGGACATCATGAGCCAGACGGTATCCGGTGTTACGGCACCTGTTGAAGGCGGACAAGGCGGGGTTAATGCCAAACAGATCGGGCTAGGGGTAAGCATTGGTTCTGTGGACACGATGCATTTGGCGGGCAGTGCCATGACTACTAATAACCCTACGGATCTGCGGATTGACGGAGACGGATTCTTCCTGGTAAAACTCACGGATGATCAGGAGACGCCTTTCCTTACGCGCGCAGGAGATTTTCATGTGGATTCTAACCGTAATCTCATTACTTCCGATGGCCTTCATGTCGTGAGTGTTGATGGGGAATCCATTCAATTGCCTGAAGAGGCTACCGCATTCTCTATTTCCAGTGACGGTACCATTGTTCAGACGATGGCTGACGGGACGACTGAACAAGGGGTTCAAATCGCCGTTGCCAAAGTTAGCAACCCGCAAGGTCTTGAGAAAATCGGCGGCAATCTGTACCGGATGACGTTGAATGCCAACGCAGAGGGAGCGCTGGAACCGACTACTGCCAACAATGCTGAAGTAGGAACAGGCTCAATTGTTGCCGGCCAGCTGGAAATGTCTAACGTCGATCTGACGAACGAGTTCACGGAGATGATCGTGTCACAACGTGGTTTCCAGGCGAACTCACGTATTATTACAACTTCAGATGAAGTACTCCAGGAAGTTGTTAACCTCAAGCGTTAAGTTTTTGAGAATATGAGGGTTAGTCATAAACTTGCTGTATAATAGTAACTTTCCGCCTGAGGCGGTATTGTTATTATAGTCGTGGGGGGGACTCCTCCCCCTATTTTGTTAGGAGGCCTGTTATGATTTCGGTAACAAGATTGAATGGGGCGGCGATGTGGTTAAATGCCCTGCTGGTTGAAATGGTTGAAGAATCCCCGGATACGTATATCACGCTCGTAACCGGCAAAAGGCTGATTGTGCTTGAAAAGGCTGATGAAGTCATTGAGAAGATTAAGGAATACAACAGGGACATAGGCACACATGCTGCCACCATTAAAGTCCAATCGATGGAGGAGCTTTCATGAAGAAGATGATGCCATGGCTCATTACGATTTTACTGGCGATTACGCTCATTGTAGTAGCCGCATTTTTACTAATGGACAGGTTTTTCCCCAGTGATGCGAATGATGTAAATCAGGCTGTCCAGAACGTGGAAGCCAAGAGACTAAGCGCGGATGAAATCGTCGCCTTGACGGCGGAGATCACTGATATCAAAACTAATCTTGCCGATCCCGATTATATCCTTTCAGTTGACATCGCGTTTCAGCTAGATTCAGCGAAGTCCAAGGAAGAATTCGAAAAGATAAAAGCTATTAAAATTGCACCGCTTATTATCAAAGCGATTGCCGATGCCCGGCCTGAGGATTTAAACGGGGCCAGCGGCAAAGATCAATTCAGCAGCAAACTGGTGAACATAATCAATAAGAATTTGACTGAAGGCACGATTACCCAGATCGAATTCACCAAATTCATCTTGGCACCAATGTAACTGCTGGCGGGATAATTCTTTGATGGGGGGGTGATTGAAATTGGTTGATGTACTATCACAAAATGAAATTGATGCTCTGCTCGCTGCACTCTCATCCGGTGAAATGGATGCCGATGAACTAAAAAAAGAAGAAACCCAGAAAAAAATCCGCTCTTACGATTTCAAACGGGCCGTACGCTTCTCCAAAGATCATATCCGCAGTCTTACCCGGATCCATGATAACTTTGCCCGCTACCTTACAACGTACTTTTCGGCCCAATTGCGCACTTTTGTACAAATCAGTGTCGTTCAAGTAGAGCAGCTCCCTTATGATGAGTTTATCCGCTCCATTCCCAAAATGACGATACTGAATATTTTTGAAGCCGAACCTTTAGAGGGCCGAATGGTTATGGAGGTGCATCCGAATATTGCCTTTGCCATGCTGGACAGACTGCTTGGCGGATTTGGTACAGCACCTTCGAAGATTAACGCCCTGACTGAAATCGAAACGACAATTATGGAGAGAATTTTCAGCAGATGTTTCGAAAGTCTGCAGGAAGCCTGGAAGACAGTTCTGGACATCCATCCACGGATGGAAGCACTGGAAACGAATCCGCAGTTTATGCAAATTGTATCGCCAAATGAAACGATTGCCCTTATCTCCCTCAGCACCAAAATTGGAGATACCACCGGGATGATCAACCTCTGTATCCCTCACGTTGTTCTTGAGCCGATTATGTCGAGGCTGTCTGTTCACCAGTGGTTTGTATCCGAGAAGAAGGTGCGGGATGAGATAGAGCTTGAAGCCATCCGGGCAAGAGTTCACCGGGCTCAGCTTCCGATAGTAGCAGAGCTGGGTGAATCGAGGTTATCTATTGCTGAATTTCTCGGGCTCAGTGTCGGCGACGTGATTTCTCTTAACAAGACTGTGGATTCCGGACTGTCAATCAAGGTAGGGGACAAGCTGAAATTCATCGGAAGTCCTGGGATAATCAAAGAACGTGTGGCTGTGCAAATAGACGAGATTGTCAGCGAAGGGGTTGAAGAGTTTGACGAGTAAAGATTATTTGTCCCAAGAAGAGATAGATGCTCTTCTTAGACAGTCTGCGGAAGGTAACCTGGCTCCCTCGCCGAAGACAGTGGATGATTATTTAACACCTTTTGAACAGGATGCACTGGGAGAAATTGGAAATATTACATTCGGCAGTGCAGCGACTGCGCTGTCCACTCTGCTCGGCAAAAAGGTTGATATCACGACTCCTAAGGTATCGATTATTACCCGCAGTGAGTTCGAGGAAGCGTTCCCTAAACCTCATGTCGCAGTTCATGTACAGTATGTGGACGGTTTCCAGGGGATCAATTCACTGGTCATCAAGATCAGGGATGCACAGGTCATTGCCGATTTAATGCTTGGCGGTGAAGGAGAACCCAAAGACGAAGAATTGAATGAAATTCATATCAGCGCCGTGCAGGAAGCCATGAATCAGATGATGGGCTCATCCGCTACTTCCATGTCGACTATATTTAACAGATTCGTCAATATTTCTCCTCCGGGCATCGATATTCTAAATATGTCCAGTGGAGAAGGGGTTGGAAGCCTGCCGGATGATGAAACATTAATCCAGATTTCGTTCCGGCTGAAGATCGGCGATTTGATCGATTCCACGATTATGCAGCTGCTGCCTGTGCCGTTCGCCAAAGACATGGTGACCATGCTATTGGGCGATGTCAGCCAGGCTGACCAGGAAGCGGCCGTTACGTCGACCGCAACACCTCCCAAACCCGCCGCCGCACCAGAACCTGCTCCGGCAGCACCTCCGGTACAGCAGCAGATGCCGACACCTGACCCTGGAGGGATCCCTCCTCAATATCCGCCGCAGGGGATGCCTCCATATCCGGGAATGCCTGAAGGTGGCTATTATTATCCTCCGGCCGGTATGCCAGCCTATGGAATGCCGGGTATGCCGCCTTACGGAATGCCGCCTCAAGGAATGCCATATCCGCAGGCGCCGCCGCAGAATTCTGCACCTAATCGCAATGTGAATGTGCAGCCGGTACAATTTGCCAACCTCAGTGCAGGGGCTTTTGGCAATATTGACGAAAATAATTTAAATTTATTGATGGACATACCACTGAGAGTGACCGTAGAATTAGGAAGGACCCAGAAGCAGATCAAAGATATTCTGGAAATGTCGCAAGGTTCGATTATCGAACTGGACAAACTGGCGGGCGAGCCTGTTGACATTCTGGTTAACAACAAGCTCATTGCCAAAGGGGAAGTCGTAGTTATAGACGAAAACTTCGGTGTCCGCGTTACGGATATCGTCAGCCAGTGGGACCGTATACAAAAATTACAATAAGCATACTTAGGGAGGATTTTGTAAAAATGGCTAACCGAATTCTAATCGTGGACGATGCAGCATTTATGAGAATGATGATCCGGGACATTTTGTCGAAGAACGGATTTGAGGTAGTGGGTGAAGCCCAGGACGGTTCACAGGCTATAGAGAAATTTAAGGAACTGCGTCCGGATCTGATCACGATGGATATCACCATGCCTGAAATGGACGGAATCGCCGCCCTAAAAGAAATCAAAAAAGTAGATGCCAATGCCAAAGTCATCATGTGTTCAGCCATGGGTCAGCAGGCTATGGTCATTGATGCAATTCAAGCCGGAGCGAAGGACTTTATCGTTAAGCCTTTCCAGGCTGACCGTGTAATTGAAGCTATCAACAAAACGTTGGGTGTGTAGGAATCAGGTATGTTAGCCAATTCCGGAACGCTCGGAGACGGTAGTAATGCCCTGCTGAATTTGCTCAAAGTTGTATTTGTTCTTGCAGTAATTGTCATTCTTATCGTGCTGCTGATCCGTTTTCTGGGACGCCGCAATCAGACAATGATGAGCGGCCGTTCCATCCGTACACTTGGTGCGATGGGGCTCGGTCCGAATAAGTCGATTCAGATCATCGAACTCGGCGGCAGCCTCTATCTGATCGGAGTGGGTGAGAATATATCCATGATGGATAAAATTACCGATCCGGCAGAAGTTGCTTTAATCATTTCCGCATTCGAAGATCAAACGTCAGGAACTGACAATTTTATTACACCGCTTATCGCCAAAATCAAATCCAAGCTGCGCGGTGAAGTCCCGTCCCAGGAAATTGAACTTAATGAGACTTCGTCTTTCTATGAGACGCTGCAGTCCAAGCTTGCGCTTGCGCCTGAGCGTAAAGAGAAGCTCGAAGAGCTGCTGCGGGATGAAGACCTTAAGAATGAGTCGAGGGATTTATGAAAAAAAAGCTGATTCTTTCGTTACTGCTTCTAGGTATATTCAGTATTGTTCTTCTGCATCCGGTTCACGCGGATCCTATTCCCAACATTAGTATTCAGGTCGGTGATAACGATACTGCAAGCGGTGGCACGAGTTCAATTTCCATACTGCTGCTGGTAACGGTTCTGAGCATAGCTCCTTCATTTCTGGTGTTAATGACGAGCTTTACCCGGATAGTGATCGTACTGGGGTTCGTAAGAACTTCGCTCGGTACGCAGCAAATGCCCCCAAACCAGGTGCTTGTGGGACTGGCTTTGTTCCTGACCCTGTTCATTATGTCACCGACACTGGCAACAGTGAATGAAACGGCCTTACAGCCGTATATGAAAGGCACGCTGACCCAGAGCGAGGCGCTCAATAAAGCGCAGGAACCGCTGAAGGAATTTATGTTCAAGCAGACCAATACCAAGGACCTGCTGCTGTTCATGAACTATACCGGCAACAATGCAACGGTCAAACCGGCCAGCTACAATGATATCCCTTTGACAGTTATGGTACCGGCGTTTGCGATTGGTGAGATGAAAAAAGCATTTATGATGGGCTTTATGATTTTTATACCCTTTCTCATTATTGATATCGTAGTATCCAGTACGCTAATGGCCATGGGGATGATGATGCTGCCGCCGGTCATGATATCCTTGCCTTTCAAAATTATGCTCTTTGTGCTAGTGGACGGCTGGTACCTAGTAGTCAAATCACTGCTGCTAAGTTTTAACACCTGACCCTTAAGAGGAGGCGTAAGGGATGAATGCGGAGTTTATTATCGGTCTAGCCGGCCAAGCCGTATATTTGGTGCTGGAAACCAGCGCACCCATGCTGATTCTTGGTCTGGTGGTAGGACTGATCGTCAGTATATTTCAAGCCACAACCCAGATTCAGGAGCAAACCCTGGCGTTTGTTCCCAAAATCGTTGCCGTACTGCTCGCATTACTGCTATTCGGTCCGTGGATTATAACGAAGCTGGTGGATTTCACCAGTCAAATTTTGGGCAGCCTCTATATGTATATCGGTTGAGATTATGAATATAGAGACCCTGCTGCAAAGTTTTCCTGTCTTTCTGCTGATTTTTTGTCGAATTACAGCCTTTTTTGTTGTCGTCCCTGTCTTTTCTTCGCAAAGTGTGCCGACAACATTCAAAATTGGTTTGTCTTTTTTTGTTTCCATGGTTATCTTCAGTTCAGGCGGGATGAACGTCACCGTTCCGCAGGATCTCAATTTTATTCTGCTGATCGTCAGAGAAGCTTTAATCGGACTGCTGCTTGGATTTGTCGCGTATCTGATGTTTATGACGATTCAGACGGCGGGTTCTTTTATCGATATTCAGATCGGGTTTGGTATCGCCAATGTAATTGACCCGATGACTGGTGCATCTGCTCCTATCATCGGTAACTTCAAGTATATGATTGCGCTGCTGCTGTTTCTGGCGATGAACGGACATCACTATTTGCTGGATGCCATTGTTTACAGTTATAAATGGGTGCCGATCGACAATGACCTGTTCCTCAAAATGATCGACGGAAGCTTGTCGGAATTCCTGATACGCACCTTCGCACAATCCTTCATGCTGGCCTTTCAAATGTCGGCGCCGCTGGTTACCGCATTATTCTTAACGGATGTGGGTCTGGCCTTTCTGGCGAGAACCGCTCCGCAATATAATGTGTTCGTCATCGGGGTTCCGCTCAAAATCATTGTAGGTCTGGCGCTGCTTCTTATACTGATGCCGGGGCTGGCTGTGCTGTTCCAGAATCTCTTCGACATTATGTTTGAGTCCATGCATAACTTACTTGGCCTCGTGGGGAAGAGTCCTTAGGTAACGGTAAGGAGAGAGTGTCATGGCTAAGCCAAAACGATATAAATTAAATCTTCAGCTGTTCGGGGGAGATAAGACTGAGAAGGCCACCCCGAAGAAACGGCAGGACGCCCGCAAGAAAGGGCAGGTTGCCAAGAGCGCGGAGATGTCTGGCGCAGTGGTGCTGTTCTCGGCATTGTTGTCGCTGAGCATTTTCGGCGGTTTCATGAAAGAACGCTTTGTCAAGCTGTTCACAGATGTGTTTCAGAACCGGATGATGATGGAAGTAACAGCGGAGAATATCTCCAAGCTGTTCAACCAGTACGGGCTGCAGATTCTGATTCTGCTGGCTCCCCTGCTGGGCATCACCTTCCTTCTGGCGCTTGTGGCCAACTTCGCGCAGGTGGGTTTTATGGCTAGCGGTGCAGGGATTACACCTAAGTTCGAGAAGATCAATCCGATCAAAGGCTTCAAGAATATTTTCTCCATGCGTTCGTTTGTTGAGTTCCTCAAGTCGATCTTCAAGCTGGTGCTGATAGCCTATCTGGTCTACAGCACGCTCTGGGGGGAGAAGGAGAGCTTCGCTTCCCTCGCACGTGTTAGTGCTGAAAGTGTGTTCGGCTTCGCTGCGAAGCTGACCATGAGCCTGGGCATCAAGATTGCGGCGGCTCTTTTTATCATGGCCGTTCTGGACTATATCTATCAGAAATACGAGCATGAGAAAAGTCTGAAAATGTCCAAGCAGGATATTAAGGACGAGTACAAAAAGATGGAGGGCGACCCCATCATTAAAGGTAAAATCAGGGAACGCCAGCGCAGAATGGCGATGCAGCGGATGATGCAGGAGGTCCCTAAGGCTGATGTTATCATCACAAACCCGACCCACTTTGCGGTTGCCCTGAAGTATGACGGTTCCAAAATGGAGGCTCCGCAGATTATAGCCAAGGGCCAGGATTATGTGGCGCTCCGTATCAGGGAGCTGGCCAAGGAGCATGGTGTTGTGACTATGGAGAATAAGCCGCTGGCACGGGCGCTATTCCAGAGAGCGGAAATCGGTGATGTGGTTCCGGCCGATTTGTTCCAGGCTGTTGCCGAAGTGCTGGCCTATGTATACAAGCTTAAAGGTAAGAGGAGATAAGCCGGGGGAGGTTAAGGACATTGAAAGCTAGAGATCTAACAGTTCTACTGGGCGTTATCGGCATTGTGCTTATGATGATTCTGCCCATCCCTGTCTGGCTTCTGGATGTACTGTTAATTGTCAATATCTCAATAGCCCTGACCATTATATTGGTCGCAATGAATACGAAGGATCCGCTGCAGTTCTCGATTTTCCCTTCATTACTCTTGATCACTACACTGTTCCGGTTAGCCTTGAATATCTCCACCACCAAACTGATTCTTGGTGATGGTCATGCAGGTGAGGTGGTAGCTACATTCGGAAGCTGGATTGCAGGGGGACAAATCGCTATAGGTTTCATCGTCTTCCTGATTCTGGTTGTTGTGCAGTTCATTGTTATCACCAAAGGCTCTGAGCGCGTTGCAGAGGTGGGGGCACGCTTTACACTGGATGCGATGCCTGGTAAACAGATGAGTATCGATGCGGATTTGAATGCAGGGATGATCAATGAGCAGCAGGCGCGTGAACGCCGGCGTAATGTTGAGCGCGAAGCGGATTTCTTCGGAGCCATGGATGGTGCGAGTAAATTCGTTAAAGGTGACGCCATTGCCAGTATTATCATCCTGCTGATCAATCTGATCGGCGGCTTTATTATCGGGATGACAATTCACGGAATGTCCTTCCAGGATGCACTTTCAACCTACTCCATACTGACGATCGGGGATGGCCTGGTCAGCCAGATTCCGGCACTGCTTATTTCCACCGCTTCCGGTCTGATCGTAACCCGGGCGGCTTCGGAAGGCAATCTGGCTGAGGATCTGACTGGACAATTGCTGTCTTATCCGAAGCTTCTATATATTGTAGCAGTGACCATTGCTTTTCTGGGTTTCTTCACCCCGATCACGGTGATGTCTACATTGCCTCTGGCGGGTCTGATGGCTTATGCGGCCTACAGCATGGGGCAGAAGGCCAGCAGGCAGCAGATTGCCGATGAACAGCTGGTAGAGGAGAAGCAGATTGAAGAAGTGCGCAGTCCCGAAAGTGTCATTAATCTGCTGACGGTTGACCCGATCGAGTTCGAATTTGGCTATGGCCTGATCCCTTTGGCGGATACGGGACAGGGCGGCGATCTGCTAGACCGTATCATCATGATTCGACGGCAATGTGCGCTTGAGATGGGTCTAGTCGTGCCGGTTATTCGTATTCGCGACAATATTCAACTAAAACCGAATGAATATGTCATCAAAATTAAAGGAAATAACGTTGGCGGCGGTGAATTATTACTTAATCACTATCTTGCCATGAGTCCCGGTTATGATGACGAGTCGATTAGCGGGATTGAGACTATCGAACCATCGTTTGGATTACCTGCATTATGGATTGATGAATCTGTTAAAGAACGTGCGGAATTATCCGGTTATACCGTAGTGGATCCGCCTTCTGTTGTAGCCACGCATTTGACAGAGCTAATCAAACGTCACGGTCATGAGCTGCTGGGACGCCAGGAGACCAAACAGCTGGTCGATAATCTCAGAGAGAACTATCCCGTTCTGGTGGACGAACTCATTCCTTCCATACTGGCGGTTGGTGATATTCAGAAAGTCCTTGGCAAGCTGCTACGTGAGAAGATTTCCATCCGGGATCTGGTAACGATCTTCGAGACTCTGGCGGATTATGGCACATACACCAAGGATCCTGATATTCTGACGGAATATGTCCGGCAGTCCCTGTCCAGGCAGATTACACAGCAATTCTCACAATCGGGTGAAACATTGCGTGTAATTACGGTAGGTCCCACACTTGAAAAGAAGATTACCGAAAGTGTTCAGCAGACAGAGCAAGGCAGCTATTTGGCACTTGATCCTGTTTCCACTCAAACCGTCTATCAGCGGCTTACGGAGCAGATCAACCGTCTCCTGCAATCCGGACAGCAGCCGATCGTCTTAACATCTCCTACCATTAGAATGTACTTGCGGCAGGTGATTGAACGGACGATGCAGGATATCCCGGTATTGTCTTACAGCGAGCTCGAGCCAAATATTGAAATTCAAAGCGTTGGGGTGGTGAATTTATGAGAGTGAAGCGTTATGTGGTCGATACGATGCCTGACGCCATGCATTCCATCCGCAGCGAACTTGGAAGCGACGCCGTCATTTTAAGCACCAAAGAGGTTAAAGTCGGCGGATTTATGGGCATGTTCACCAAAAAGAAAATTGAAGTCGTGGCAGCCGTTGAGAATACGCAGAAGCCGGCCGTGCCGGAGAAAGCACCTGCTCAACCGATGAATATACCACGAAGCGCTGTTCCGCAAGCTTACCAAAAGGCGGCTTCAGCATCTGCTCCTCAGGCTGGGCCGGTGAAAGAAACAACATCAGCCCGATCATTTGCCGAGATTGCCGCTGCACTTTCTGATCATGGTGATCAGGGCGGCGGAGGGGTTGCTGTGCTCCCGGCACTGTCGAAGACATATGAGCCGGACATTACGGCAGTCGAACCCGCCAACGTGCCGCAGCCGGTTTCAACTCCGGAGGAGAGCCGCAGAGCTCTCTCGGCAATCTATGATTCACTTGCCGCTGAAGAGCCTGCCCCTGGCGGTGTTCCTGCACAAGAGAGCGATGTCCTTCGTGAAATCAGGGATATGAAGCACTGGATGGAACGTATCGCGCGTTATTCCTCCGGGGCAGCTGAATTGCCGGATGCGCTGGAAGTGCTCAAAGGCCGTCTGATTGATCAGGAAACAGATGCTGTACTTGTGGATGAATGGATTGGAAATGTTCTGGAGCGCTACCGGGGAGAAGGCAGCGGCTGGAGTGCTGATCGCTTTGGCGAGGCGCTGGAAGAGCAGATCGGTGAATTCCTGGCCGGACGCATCGGCAAAGGAATTGCTCCGGATACAAAGATCGTATACATTGCCGGACCTACAGGTGTAGGCAAGACAACGACCATTGCCAAACTGGCGGCGGAGCAGCTGTTTAAGCAGGGCCGCAAAGTGGGCCTGATTACCTCGGACACCTACCGGATTTCAGCAGTCGAGCAGCTTAGAACATACGCATCCATTCTGAATATGCCGCTGGAGGTTGTCCAGTCGCCCGGGGATCTGCAAAGAGCCATGTTCCGCCTGGAGGGCTGTGATCTGGTACTTATGGATACTGCAGGCCGGAACTACCGCAATGAAATGCTGGTGGCCGAACTGCAGAGTCTGCTTGCCAAGGAGCTCAAAAGCGAAACCTTCCTGGTGCTCAGCCTGACCTCCAAAAGCCGCGACATGAAAAAGATCGCTGAGCACTTTGGCAGATACCCGCTGGATAAGGTTATTTTCACGAAGCTGGATGAAACAGGCAGCTTTGGCCCGCTCTTCAATGTTCTGAATGATTTTCCGCTAAAGCTCTCTTATATTACGAATGGCCAGAATGTTCCTGATGATCTTCTGATGGCTACCAGAGAGCAGATTACCGGAATGCTGCTGGGAACAGGGGGCGAGTGATGGATCAGGCGCAAGCTTTAAGACGGTTAGTATCCAGCCAGGATTCCAGGCAGCTCACCGGCAGCGGAGTCTCTGCCCGGATCATTACCGTATGCAGCGGAAAGGGGGGAGTCGGAAAGTCGAATTTCACCCTTAACTTTGCACTTGCACTGAAATCCCTGGGGCGGAGAGTTCTGTTGTTCGATGCCGATATCGGCATGGCTAACATTGACGTGCTAATGGGCGTGTCAGCGAAATACAATCTGTACCATCTGCTTAAGCGGGAAGCCGATATCGGACAGATCATTCAGTTGGGTCCGGATTCTTTACCTTTTATCGCAGGCGGTTCCGGTATGGATGAGCTGTTCTCACTCTCAGAAGCTGATCTGGACTACTTTACCGCTCAGATTGCGCAAATTGCCGACACGATGGACTTTATACTCTTTGACACAGGGGCTGGATTGTCGAAGGAAACGATGAAGTTTATCACTTCTGCAGATGACTGCATGGTTGTCACGACGCCTGAGCCAACCGCCATTACGGATGCATACGCGCTGATGAAAGTTGTTCATAATTCGCATCCTGAGGTTTCATTCCGGCTGATTGTCAATCAGGCGGGGGATGAACGGGAAGCAAGAGTGACCAGTGATAAAATCCGCATGGCCGCCAGCCGGTTTCTGCAGCTCGAACTCCCGTTTTTGGGCTATATAAGCAGTGATCCCCATGTAGTTCAGGCAGTGAAGAAACAAATTCCATTCTCAGTGGCTTTTCCGAACAGTATAGCAGCTAAAGATGTGCACCGGCTTGCGCTGAGCTATCTGGCTGTTGATTCAGTAGAAACCGCTAAAGTACAGGGCATCAAGGGATTTATCAGCAAGTGGTTGAAACGAAACAAATAATTGTTCTGAATTTGAGGGACAGAGGTGGAAATGCTATGAGGCCATACAAGGTTTTGGTCGTTGATGATTCCGCTTTTATGCGTAAAATCATTTCCGATTTAATTGAAAATGATCCTGACTTTCAGGTAACAGCAACGGCGTCCAACGGCCGTGAAGCTATCGAGAAAGTGAATGAGCTCCGGCCGGATCTGGTAACCATGGATGTGGAAATGCCGGAAATGAATGGTTTGGAGGCGCTGAAAATAATTATGGCCCAGCGGCCGCTTCCAGTCATTATGCTGTCAGGCATTAATGAAGAGGGGATGAAGGAAACAATTCTGGCGCTGGAATGGGGGGCTTTCGATTTCATCCGAAAGCCGTCCATTTCAAACTCCCAGGATATTATCGCAGTCGGGGAGTCACTCCGTGAGCAGATGAAGGAAGCCATGCTGGCGCGCGAACAGCGTGAAGCACGCGCTTCTGCTCACAAGGCTCCTGAACTGCCGCCTGCTGATCAGACGGTTCTGCCAGCGCCGCCTCCTGCTCCGCGAACGGTCATAGAACCAGTGAAACGGAAGGCAGAGCCGATGAAGAAAGAAACGGAATCCCTGCGCAAGCCGGTCCAGAGTACACTGAAGCCAAAAGGGAAAGCACCTCTGGAGCTGGCGGCAGACAAGAATCCGCCAGTGAAAGGCCCTGGCAGTGAAGTTACGAAGCGGCTGGGCAAGCCGGCTCCGGCAGTGCCACCACCTGCCTCCGGACGCTTCAGAAGCCGGACCCGAGGGGATGCGGGAGCAGTATTGCCTGATCTGCGGGCTGCTGCCGCTGAGACGGCCGCAGGAGGCTTCATTGATCCTCCTGTAGCGCATGCAGGCCCTGTGAACGGAAACAGGGGTCTGCGCAAGCTGGTTGCTGTAGGATGCTCTACCGGCGGTCCCCGGGCGCTGAAGGCGTTCCTGGAGAACATTCCCGGTGATTTTCCGGCACCGATTGTCATTGTTCAGCATATGCCGCCTAATTTCACCAAATCGCTGGCCCAGCGGCTGAATACCTTCAGCGCACTGGAGGTTGCTGAAGCGGAGCATGGCATGATTCTGCGGCAGGGAGCTGCGTATATTGCTCCCGGCGGTTATCATCTGAAGGTTGCTCCGGCAGCCGGCGGCCAATATGTGATTGAGCTTACCAAGGAAGAAGCGCGCAACGGACATCGGCCTTCTGTAGATACGCTGTTCGAATCGGTACTGCGGCTTACCTCGCTTGAACGTCATGCGGTCATTATGACCGGGATGGGCAGCGACGGGGCCCGTATGATGAAGGCACTCTATGACTCGGGTGTGACGTCAACCTTTGCCGAGAGTGAAGAGACCTGTGTCGTTTACGGAATGCCGCGGTCTGCAGTGGAGCTACAGTGCGTGAAACATATCCTGCCTTTGCAAGAAATTGCTCCAAGGCTGGTGCAAGCCGTTAAATAAAGGAAAAGCGAACTCGAAGGGGAGGTGCTCGTTAGTGGACATGAACCAATATTTATCCATGTTTATTGATGAGTCAAATGATCATCTGCAGTCATTGAACGAAAGCATGATGGGGCTGGAAGCAAATCCTGAAGATCTGAGTATTGTCCAGGTGATTTTCCGCTCTGCCCATACCTTGAAAGGTATGGCGGCTACGATGGGTTTTGAGGATTTGGCTTCGCTTACGCACCAAATGGAGAATGTGCTTGATCTGGTGCGTAACAATAAACTGCGGATGCAGGATTTCATTTTTGACACCCTGTTCAAGAGTATTGATGCTCTGGAATCCATGGTGGAGGACATCACAGGCGGAGGAGAGGGGAAGGCTGATGTATCGGCAATTGTATCCTCTCTCCAGGCTATCGTCCGGGGAGAGGTTCCCGCTGCCGGCGGAGCTGCTGCTGAAGTCACTGCGGCTGCTGCCGGCAATGCCACGGATGCCCAGGTGTTTCTGGATGAATTCCAGTACTCTGTGCTGGAGCAGTCTCTGCAGGAAGGCCATCAGGTGCTGTATGTTGATGTTGCCATCCGCAAGGACTGTCAGCTCAAGGCAGTGCGTGCATATATGGTCTTCGACCTTCTGGAGCGTTCAGGAGAAGTTGTTAAGTCCTTCCCTTCGGTTCAGGACATAGAGCAGGAGAAATTCGATTACGGATTCTCCCTCTACTACATAACCCAAAAGGATGCCAGTGAAATTCAGAAGATGATCCTGAATTTGTCGGAGATCGATACGGTTACAGCCGTAGCACTTGATCAGGAATCCCTGCGCCAGATGGGGCAGGAAAGTGTTGCAGCTACCGCAGAAGCGCCTGCCTCTGCTCCGGCGCCGGAGGTTGCTCCTGCTGCCTCTAATGTTTCACCGGCTGCTTCCGCACATGGCAAGGAAGAGAGTAAGGCAGCACCGGCCAGAGCAGGTGGAGCGCCTTCTCCTTCCCGCACGATCCGTGTGGACATCGAGCGTCTGGATGTACTCATGAATCTGTTCAGTGAGCTGCTCATTGACCGCGTTCGGCTGGAACAGCTGGCTTCCGAAGTGCAGAACGGGGATCTTACCGAAACGGTTGAACATATGGGCCGGGTCAGCGGGGATCTGCAGAACATAGTGATGAAGCTGCGCATGGTGCCGGTGGATACCGTATTTAACCGGTTCCCGCGGATGGTGCGCGATCTCGCCAAATCGCTTGACAAGAAAGTTGATCTGATCGTTACCGGTGCTGAAACAGAGCTGGACCGTACCGTAATTGATGAGATTGGTGATCCGCTTGTGCATTTGCTGCGTAATGCAGTAGACCACGGTGTTGAGTCCATAGCAGACCGTGTCGCTGCCGGCAAGCCGGAGACAGGGACCGTCCACCTCCGGGCTTTCCATAGCGGCAACCATGTCTTCATCGAGATTGAAGAGGACGGCAGAGGCATCTATCCGAAGAAGATTCTGGGGTCTGCAGTTAAGAAAGGCGCCATTACCCAGGAGCAGGCCAATGCGATGTCTGATGATGAAGCGTATCAGCTTCTGTTTGCACCGGGCTTCAGTACGGCAGAGGTAATCTCTGACGTATCGGGCCGCGGCGTCGGTCTGGATGTAGTCAAAGCAAAGATCTCCTCCCTGGGCGGCAACGTCACCATTTACTCTACACCGGGTAAAGGGACGAACTTCTCCGTTCAGCTCCCGCTGACCCTGTCGATTATCGCAGCCATGCTGGTTCGTCTGGGTTCAGAGAAATATGCAATTCCGCTCTCTTCCATAGTAGAGACAGGGATTGTCAAACAGTCTCAGATCCGTACCATTCACGGTAACAGAATGCTGGAATTCCGGGGCAGCCATATTCCGCTCGTTTCACTGAGCAAGATCTTCTCTATTCCGGACTATGATGAAAGCACCGAAGAGGAAACAGAGATTGTGGTTGTACGCAAGGGAGAGCGTCTTGTTGCCTTGGCGGTTCAAGACTTTATCGGGCAGAATGAGATTGTCATCAAGAATCTGGGCAAGTATCTGCCGGATGTTCAAGGCATTTCCGGAGCCACTATTCTTGGTGATGGACAAGTTGCACTTATTATCGATCCGAATGCTTTTATTAAATAATCAGGATAGAACAGGGAGGTTCATTCCATGGCTGAAGATATCAAAGTCATAGTATTTAAGCTTGGCACTGAAGAATACGGCATTGAAGTGGAGAAGGTCCAGACCATTGAGCGTATGATGCCCATTACCCGCGTGCCCAAGACCTATTCTTTTATCAAAGGTGTAATCAATCTGCGCGGTGTAGTCATCCCCGTTATTGATCTGCGCGGCCGTTTCAGTATTGAGGAAGCAGAGCATACAGACCAGACCCGGATCATTATTGTGAATGTGAATGAGATGGAAGTAGGCTTCATCGTCGATTCTGCGAATGATGTTATTGATTTGAACCGTGACATTATTGATACACCACCGGATGTCGTAGGCGGAATCAAAGCGAAGTATCTGGACGGGGTGGCCAAAATTGGAGAAGACCGTCTGCTGATTATGCTTAACTTGTCCGAAGTGCTGAACAAGGGCGAAATCGTGCAACTGGAAAGCCTGGAGGGCTAGCCAGTGGAGCTATTCAAAAACTTCAAGGATTTCAAAATGGATGTGCTGAAAGAAGTCGGGAATATTGGAGCCGGTAACGCCGCCACCGCGTTGTCTCAGCTGCTTAATAAGCCGATTGATATGGCTGTACCCAAGGTGCAGCTTCTCAGTTTTGAGGAGATTACCGATAAGGTCGGCGGAGCTGAAGAATTGGTGTATGCTGTATTCCTCCGTGTAGAAGGTGAAGCTCCGGGCAACCTGTTCTTCATTCTTTCTCCGGAAGCTGCGACCAACCTGCTCAGCCGGATTGCCGGAATTGAGATTTCAGGCGGTGAAGAGCTCAGTGAAATGGAGTTATCCGCACTGAGCGAAATCGGCAATATCCTTGCCGGCTCCTACCTTTCATCACTGGCTGACTTTACCTCACTCTCCATGTATCCGACAGTACCGGCGCTTGCTATGGATATGGCCGGGGCAATTCTTGGATACGGGCTGCTGCAGTTCGGTCAGATGGGTGATGATGCGCTGCTGATCGATACGACGTTCCTGGAAGGCCAAAATGAGATTGAAGGGCAATTTTTCCTTATTCCCGATCCCGAATCATTCCCCAAAATATTCAAGGCATTAGGAGTACCGTTTGATAATGATTGAAGAACAGAGCATTATTAAAGTAGGCATGGCGGATCTTAACATAGGCAGCCAGGACAGTCTTATCCGTACGACCGGTCTTGGTTCCTGTGTTGGCCTGACACTGTTTGATCCCGGCAAAAGACTTGCAGGCATGGCACATGTCATGCTGCCCTCGTCAGATATTGCCCGGGAAGGACAGCTGAATATTGCCAAGTTTGCCGATACCGCTGTGCCTGAGCTTTTATCCCGCCTGCTGGCGCTAGGGGCGGTCCGGAGCCGGATTGTGGCCAAGATGGCCGGAGGCTCGCAGATGTTCGCATTTGCCGGGGGGAGTGACACCATGAGGATCGGGCCTCGTAATGTGGAATCCTGCAAACTAGCATTGGACGCATTGAACATTCCGCTGATCGCGGAGGACACGGGTGGCAATTATGGACGTACGATAGAAATCGCCTGCAATACCGGGGTGCTCTTTATCCGCAGCGTTCAAAAAGGCCCGAAGGAAATATAGCCATGAGCAAGAAAATATTATTAAGCACAGGTCTCGGGTTGATTGGATTTCTATTTACGTTTCTTACAAACTACGGACATAATTTAGTTGGAACCAGCCTGATCCGGGGAATATATGGATTTATTATCTGGTTTGTGCTTGCTTTCCTTCTAAGATGGGTATTGGGTGTTATTATTGGGAAATCCTCTGAATCTTCAGACCTTGAAGCCGGATTTGAAGATAACGGTGAGGCACTTGGTGCCAAGCTTGATATTCAGACGCCGGAAGAGGATCAGGAATTGAAGGACCTGCTGACACCGAAGCCGGAAGCGGGAAGTGTGGACTTGAGTGGTTTCACACCTCTGCAGCCTCCAAAACTGGTCTCTATGAAAGATCCTGAAGAATTGGCCAAGGCCGTTCGTCACCTGAAAGAAGAATAAGCGAGTGCTGCGGCGAAAGTCCGTAATCTTGCGCCGCATGGTACCCGCTGACTAAACTTTGGGAAGGGTGAAAGCCGTTGAACGAGCATAAAGCTGCTCAGTCAGAAACAGATGGACTATGGGAACAATGGAAAGAGCAAGGTGATCCTGAGGCCAAAAAAAAGCTGATTGAGAGTTATCTCCATATTGTAGATTACGTATCCAGCCGTCTGGCAGTGGGACTGCCCAAAAATGTATCCAAAGATGACTTGGCCAGCAATGGTGTGATGGGACTGATTGATGCCATCGAGAAATTCGACTACAAGCGGGGACTGCAATTTCAGACCTATGCTTCCTGGCGGGTAAGAGGAGCGATCCTTGACTCTCTGCGGCAAAGTGACTGGGTTCCCAGATCAGTGCGAGAAAAAGCGAAAAAAATCGAGGATGCCTACCAGCAGCTGGAACAGAAGTATTTGAGATCCGTTAGTGACGATGAAATGAGCCAGTATCTGAACATTACTGAAACGGAGTTTCAGACTATGCTGCAGGATGTTGCAGTCATGTCGCTCTGCTCATTAGAAGATCCTATTCGTGAAGAAGAATCAGAGACACGTATGTCTATTCTGGTGGATGATAAGGCTAAGAATCCGGACCGTAAAGTAAATGAGTTCTATCTGCGTGATACGCTGACTAAAGGCATCGAGAAATTAACAGTGAAAGAACGGACCGTCGTGTCCCTTTTATATTATGAGGATTTATCTTTGAGCGAGATCGCTGAAGTGATGTCACTCTCTCCTTCGCGGATCTCACAGCTTCATTCGAAGGCTATTTTGCGGCTAAGAGGAACACTTGAGAAGAACCGTGATCTTCTTATGCAAAATGATTAACCGGGCGCCGGTGACAAGGGGGAGCAGAATTTGATCGGTCAATATGTTTTGGGCCAATACCTGAGTATTACGTTTTCGGATGATAAAGGGATTGCTTACCTCCAGTTCATCAAGAAGGATGAGAATTTCTCCTGTACAATAGAAGATCTTGAAAGCTTCCTGGTCAGTCACAACATTCGATTTGGCATCCAGCGGGATATTGTTCAGCGGATCTGCAGCAACCCGGAAGAATATTTCTGGAACAGGGTGCCGATCGCAATCGGCCAGCCTGCTGTCAACGGCAAGGATGGACGGATGGTACTGACCGTGGATCTGGAGGAAGACCGTAAGCCGCTGGAGAAAGAAGATGGCAAGGTTGACTATAAGGATCTGGTCCGGCTTCACAATGTGAGGAAGGGCCAGCTTATAGCCAGAATCATACCGGCAGAGAATGGTGTAAGCGGAAAGACAGTGACCGGGGAGGAGCTTCCGTATAGAGCAGGGAAGCAAGCCCATTTCAAGGTTGGCAAGAATGTACTGGTGGATCAGGAAGAGACCTCTATGTATTCGGCGATAGATGGATTGGTTACGCTGACAGACAAGGGCAAGATCAATGTATTTCCTGTATATGAGGTCAATGGTGATGTGGATTACAGTACAGGGAATATTGATTTTGTCGGGACGGTTGTCATTCGCGGCAATGTGCTTACCGGCTTCACCGTCAAATCCGCCGGAGATATCCGAGTGGTTGGCGGGGTGGAAGGTGCCGAGCTGATATCCGGCGGCTCCATCGAAATTACCGGCGGAATTATCGGCTATAACAAAGGCCTCGTAAGCGCCGGGAAAAATGTCAAAGTCTCATTTATCCAGGATGGCAATGTGGTGGCCGGAGAAGATGTAATTGTCTCGCAAAGCATTATGCATTCCAACATTCGCGCAGGCCGTGATGTGCTCTGTAACGGTGCCAAAGGTTTGATTGTAGGCGGGATAGTACAGGCAGGCGATAAAGTTGTCGCACGAACCATCGGCAATACAATGTCGACGGCTACAGCGGTTGAGGTGGGCGTTGTTCCCGAGCTGAGAAATGAGATTAATGAGCTGCGCCAGGAATTGCGTCACCTTCTTGAGAATGAAGACAAGACCAATAAGGCATTATACCTTCTCAATCAGTTGGCGAACAACGGTCAGCTTTCCCCGGATAAGGTGGCGCTCCGCGTGAAGCTCAATGCGACCAAGCAATCCCATATGCGTGATGAAAAGAGAATTAAGGAACGCGTACTCGAGATTGAGCGGATGCTTGAGGATACAGGCAGGGCACGGGTGGATGTGATCAAAACAATCTATGGAGGATCAAAGATTGTTATTGGCAGGTATACCAGATTCGTTAAAGATCCTACAGAACGGGTATCCTTTGTTTACAGTGAAGGGGATATATCGATAATACCGTACATTTAAGCAGGCAGGCAGCGGGAGCGGCCTGCTATTCCTTGATTCTATATGGACTATGGGAGATGAGATCTGATGAGTCTGAAACCGGTGGAACTACAAATCGCCCTGCCCCGGACACATGATGCAGCTAAAGTTCAGAACAGCCAGCAGCAGCGTCCGGCGCTTGACCAGCAGCAATTGGCAGGCCAGAACGTCAAGCATAGCCAGGAAATCGCCATGCGCAGCAGTGAGGTGGACGAATCTTCGGAATCAGCACTGCGGGACGGGGGTAAGGAGAAGCAGCCGGACAGCCACGCTGATCCGCGTCAGTCAAGGAAGCCGGAGACCGTCCACGATGCGGAGCATCCTTATAAGGGACACCGGATAGATTTCAGTCTTTGAGTCCAGTTAAACTATTGAATGAGTAAGCTTCTATGAATTGAATGTAAAAGGAGATTAGACACTTGGACCCATGGGTATATATCGTGCTGGTAGGCGCTGTCGCTATCGTTTATGCCCTGAGACTGCCGGCAAAGGCCAGCAAGGAAGACTCGGATGAGAAGAAGAGCCTCAAGGAGACGGAGGCCGCGCTGGAGTTATATATGGCAGATATCGAACATGAGAATACAGAACTGCTTCAGCTGGTCGGCAGCATCAAAGCGCAGTCGCAGAGTAACAAAACAGCCCTGCAGGAAGAGATTGGCACACTGCGTAAGCAGGTGGCTGAGCTTAGTAAGAGCCTGCTGCTTCTGGATGCCCGGCTGACCGCTGAAGAGAAAGGCCTGCTTCAGCTTGCCGCAACCTTCTCAAGGGAGCCTTCGGCTGCCCAGTCTGCGGAGAATGCTTCTGCAGCCCCAACTGCTGAAGCTGAAATTCAGCCTGCCAGGCAAAAGCCGGTCAGCTCCATAAAGCTGAGATATCCGCGATTGTTCGAACTGCATGAACAAGGAAAATCGATAGATTCTATCGCCAAGACTGCAGGTCTCCAGCGGGGCGAGGTCCAGCTGATTCTGCAGTTGGCCCATCAGGAGGAATCGGTATGATCAAGAACCGGTTCTTCATGCTCGGGTTAGGCATCGGTCTGATTGCCGGCGCACTGCTGCTGCAGCTGATGATTGCCGGGAAGGCTGCTCCGCTCACCAAAGAACAGCTGATCAAGGAAGCGGAGCGACTGAATTTGACCGTGGTGGATCATGTGCAGTCCCCAGATGAAGGGGCGGCCAGCGGGGAAGAGGAAGCACAGGAAGGCAATTCTGCGGGAACGCCCGAGTCTTCCCAGGTCCCAGCAGAGGAGGCGGCAACTGCTTCTCCGGCTCCTGCGGCCACACCTAAAGCCGCAGTGGAGCCGAGTGCAGCTGTGACTCCCGGCAAGCCGTCAGCGCCAGTACAGCCGGAGAGCAGTGCTGCAGACACGGGCATTGTAGCTCCAGCCAGTCCGGAAGCGCCTGCGGTTGCAGTGAACGGCGATATTTCTGTGCGGATTCCTACAGGAATTACACTCGCCCAAACTGCGGATGTGCTGGCCGGTGCCGGAGTTATTCAAGATAAAGCGGAGTTTCTTAAGAAGGCGAACAGCCGTAAAGTGAACAAGATTATCCAATACGGCAGCTACAGTTTTGCTAAGGGAGAGAGCGTGGACTCTATTATTGATAAGCTGATTACTGTGAAGAAATAAGTGTTTTACGATAAGAAATTTATAAATTCACAGTAATCGTTGCATAGAATGTTTTAATATGGTATAGTAATTGACGGTGTTAAAACACACGCCGGTTGATTTCGACAAGAGGTGCTTTCTTCTGAAGAAAGTCTTGTAGAAAGATGACACGCGGCGGAGGAGACACACAATAAACCAAAATTAGGAGGTGTGTGAAGATGGCAGTAATTTCCATGAAGCAGCTTCTCGAAGCTGGGGTACACTTCGGTCATCAGACTCGTCGTTGGAATCCAAAGATGGATCGTTATATCTTCACTGAAAGAAACGGAATTTACATTATTGACTTGCAGAAAACAGTCAAAAAGGTAGAGGAAGCTTACAACTTTGTAAAGAGCGTCGCTGGCGACAACGGCACAATCCTATTCGTAGGAACAAAGAAACAAGCACAGGATTCCGTAAAAGAAGAAGCTGAACGTTCAGGTATGTTCTTCATTAACCAACGTTGGCTCGGTGGTACCCTGACTAACTTCCAGACTATTCAGAAGCGTATTGACCGCCTGAAGAAATTGGAAGCTTGGGAAGAAGACGGTACCTTCGCAGTATTGCCTAAGAAAGAAGTTATCCTTCTCCGCAAAGAGAAAGATCGTCTTGAGAAATTCCTGGGCGGTATCAAGAACATGAAAGGTCTTCCAAGCGCGCTGTTCATCATTGACCCGCGTAAAGAGCGTATTGCTGTAGCAGAAGCTCGCAAATTGGGTATTCCTATCGTAGCTATCGTTGATACTAACTGCGATCCGGACGAAATCGACTACGTAATTCCAGGCAATGACGACGCTATCCGCGCCGTGAAGCTCTTGACTGGTAAAATGGCTGACGCTGTTGTTGAAGCTCATCAGGGCGAAGACACAACTACTGCTTAAGTAGTATCCGGGGGACATAAACAAGAACTTAAATGAAAAGGGTGGTTGGCAGGTGGATAACCTCTCACTGCCCTTTTTTTAGGATAATGGGCCTTGAGCCCGCGTATGACAACGACAATTATCTGGAGGGAATAACAATGGCAGTAGATGCAAAGGCAGTAAAGGAACTTCGTGAAAGAACAGGAGCAGGAATGCTCGATTGTAAAAAGGCCCTTGAAGAAGCAAACAACGATATCACAAAAGCGGCTGAATTGCTTCGTGAAAAAGGTTTGTCCGCAGCAGCTAACAAAGCTGGTCGTATCGCTACTGAAGGTACAGTAGAATCTTACATCCACGCTGGCGGCCGTATCGGCGTTCTGGTAGAAATCAACTGCGAAACTGACTTCGTTGGTAAAACAGATTCCTTCAAAGATTTCGCCCGCGATATCGCAATGCAAATCGCAGCAGCGAACCCGCTGTATGTTCGCCGTGAAGAAGTGCCGGCTGCAGATGTTGAGAAAGAAAAAGAAATTCTTAAGAACCAGGCGCTGAACGAAGGCAAGCCTGAAAAAATCGTTGAAAAAATGGTTGAAGGCCGCATCAGCAAGTTCTATGAAGAATATTGCCTGCTTGAACAGCCATTCGTTAAAGACCCGGACAAGACTATTTCCCAATTGCTGAACGAAAAAATCAGCACTATTGGCGAAAACATCTCCATCCGCCGTTTCGTTCGTTACGAGCTGGGTGAAGGTCTTGAGAAGAAAGTCGATAACTTTGTTGAAGAAGTAATGGCACAAGTGAACCAATAATAGCTGAGAAGCATTTTGTAATAAGAACTGAATAAAGGCAAGCATCAAAAGAGCGGAACACATATCACGTAGTGTTCCGTCTTTTGTAAGAAAGTGAGGGTATACAATTGGAACAGCCGGTATTTAAGAGAGTAGTCCTTAAGGTTAGCGGTGAATCACTTGCCGGACAGAATGGCTATGGCATCGATGCCGAAACGATCATCTCCATCGCGGAGCAGGTCAAGGAAGTCGTTGAGCTTGGAGTTCAGGTTGCCATTGTGTGCGGCGGAGGTAACATCTGGCGCGGAATCGCGGGAAGTGCAAGCGGCATTGACCGGGCGACAGCGGATTATATGGGAATGCTGGCAACCGTCATGAACTCGCTGGCACTGCAGGATGCCCTGGAGCAGATTGATGTCCCTACACGGGTTCAGACCTCCATTGCCATGCAGCAAATTGCTGAGCCTTATATCCGCCGCCGGGCAATCCGGCATCTGGAAAAGGGCCGTGTAGTTATTTTTGCCGCAGGAACAGGGAATCCGTTCTTCTCGACGGATACAACGGCAGCGCTCAGAGCGGCCGAGATTGAAGCCGAAGTGATTCTGATGGCGAAGAACAAGGTGGATGGTGTCTATTCCGCGGATCCGTTCAAGGACAGCACTGCCGTGAAATACGAGCAGCTTACTTACATGGATATTCTGAACAAGAACCTGGGTGTTATGGATTCCACCGCTTCCTCTCTCTGCATGGATAATAATATACCGCTCATTGTGTTTGCTATTACAGAGCAAGGCAATATTAAACGTGTCGTTCTCGGCGAAAAGATCGGGACGATTGTTAAAGGGAGTGTAAATTAATGCCACAATCGGTGAAGAAAAATGCCGAAGAGCGTATGGAAAAAGCGATTTTGTCGCTAAAACGCGATTTGGCTACACTGCGGGCAGGACGTGCTTCGACGTCACTGCTGGATCGCATTCAAGTGGAGTACTACGGTGCTCCGACTCCTCTTAATCAGCTGGCTAACATCAGCACACCGGATTCCCGGACACTGCTGATCCAGCCGTGGGACAAAACATCGATGTCTGACATCGAGCGGGCGATTATGAAGTCTGATATCGGGATTACGCCAGCCAATGACGGTACAATCATCCGTTTGTCCATTCCACCGCTTACTGAAGAACGCCGCGGCGAGCTTGTAAAGTTCACCAAGAAGTTCGGAGAAGAAGCGAAGGTAGCCATCCGTAACATCCGCCGCGATGCGAACGATGACATCAAGAAGATGGAGAAGAACGGCATTTCGGAAGACGAATCACATGGACATCAGGAAGATATCCAGAAATCAACGGATAAGTTCATAGCTGAAGTCGATAAAGTGCTCTTGTCCAAAGAAAAAGAGATTATGGAAGTATAATGAAATTCAAGAGACTTCAGGCCCCTCCGTCTATGGTGGGGTTTGTCTCTTTCTGATAAGAGCTTGGAGGAAACGGAAATGATCAAACGGATTCAAGAATGGCTGAGCCGTAAAGACAGGCAGGAGCCAGTCGAGATTTCACCGGATAATATTCCCCGGCATGTAGCTGTAATTATGGATGGCAACGGACGCTGGGCGAAACGGCGCGGCTTGCCCCGTATTGTGGGTCATCAGAACGGGATGAAGGCGGTCAAACGTGCGACAATCGCGGCGAATGACCTGGGAGTAGAGTTCTTGACCATGTACGCTTTCTCCACGGAGAACTGGAAGCGGCCGAAGGATGAGGTTGATTTCCTGATGCGCTTGCCTGTGGAATTTCTGGCCATTGAACTGGATGAACTGATTGAGAAGAATGTACAGGTACGTGTAATGGGGGATACCGAGGCTTTGCCTTCCCATACCCGCAGGGCGATGGAAGAAGCGGTTGCCCGGACCGAAGGGAATACCGGACTTATACTTAATTTTGCACTGAACTACGGTGGCCGTAAAGAGATTGAAGACTGTATGCGCGGCTTGGGCAAGGATATCCAGGCAGGTATTCTGACACCTGATGAGATTACTTCAGCACTGATTGACAGCAGACTCTTATCCGGCGGACTGCCTGACCCTGATCTGCTGATCCGTACGAGCGGCGAAATGCGCCTCAGTAACTTTATGCTCTGGCAGATTGCCTACAGTGAATTATGGTTTACAGATGTGTACTGGCCGGAGTTTGACAAGACGCATCTGATGCAGGCTGTGGCAGAATATCAACGCCGCACACGCCGTTATGGTGGATTGAAGTAGCCTGATGGGAGATGGGAATCTTTGAAGCAGCGATTGATTACCGGAATTGTTGCCGGAGCCTTGTTTTTGGGCTTGTGCCTTTTGGGAGGCTGGCCGTATCAGCTGTTGCTGACTGCCATGGCCCTCATCGGCTATTATGAATTTGTAAAAATGACAGGTACAGCAACCTTCGGAGGGACTGCTGTACTTGGTTATGCGTCCGTAGTATGCTTCATGATCCCCTGGAACCTGCTGGGGACTTCCGAGTTATTATCGTGGGAGCAGGGAATCTGGCTGCTTATGCTGTTATTCCTGCTGGTTACGGTCTTCAGCAAGAACAAGCTGGATATTAAGATCACCGCTTTGATGTTCACCGGCATTGTATACATAGGGATGGGCTTCTCTTATATGGCTATCGCCCGCGGTGCGGGAGATGGACATGGGCTTCTCTGGACGTTTCTGCTGCTGTGCTGCATCTGGGGAAGTGATGCCGGAGCGTATTTTGTCGGCCGAAGCTTCGGACGCAATAAGCTCTGGCCGGCGATTAGTCCTAACAAAACTATCGAAGGTGCCCTTGGCGGAGTATTAATCTCTGCCGTGATTTCAATTGTTTTTGCCCTATTGGTTCCTGATCTGCTGACAATCGGACGCGCACTGCTTATCGGGGTTTCCTGCGCCGTTCTGGGTCAGCTCGGAGATCTTGTACAGTCTGCTTATAAACGGGTGTACGGTATTAAGGATTCAGGCTCGTTGCTGCCTGGTCATGGAGGCATCCTGGACCGCTGTGACAGCTGGATTATCGTATTTCCTTTCGTACATATCGTAATGCTGATGCCTTACTATTAACGACAGGAAGAAGGTTTCAACTGTGAAAAGAATCAGTATTCTCGGCTCTACGGGTTCAGTCGGCACCCAGACACTCGATGTCGTAGCCATGCATCCGGAAGCCTTTGTAGTGGACGGGCTGGCAGCGGGAACGAATACCCGGCTGCTGCTGGAGCAGGTCCGCCGCTTCCATCCGCGCCGCGTTTCTGTATCTACACCGGAGCTTGCAGCGGAGATCAGATCCAGTCTGCCTGCCGGCGTAGAGCTCTACAGCGGACGTGAAGGTCTGGTGGAGATTGCCGCCGGCGGTGACGCTGAGACGGTTGTGACTGCCCTCGTGGGCAGTGTGGGTCTGCAGTCTACAATGGCGGCTATTGAAGCCGGCAGACATATTGGACTGGCCAACAAGGAAACGCTGGTTACCGCCGGACACCTGGTTACGGAGCTGGCGGGCCGCAAAGGCGTCAAGCTGCTGCCGGTTGACAGCGAGCATTCAGCCATTTTTCAATGCTTAAACGGCGAGAACCGCGAAGATGTTGCCTCGATTACCATCACAGCATCCGGAGGATCTTTCCGTGATTATACGCGAGCACAGCTTAAGAATGTTACTGTAGAGGATGCGCTGCGCCACCCGAACTGGAGCATGGGGGCCAAGATTACGATTGATTCGGCAACCATGGTTAACAAAGGGCTGGAAGTAATCGAAGCGCATCATCTGTTTGCCCTCCCGTATGAACAGATTAATGTGCTGCTGCATCCGGAGAGCATTATTCACTCCTATGTGGAATTCCGTGACAGCAGTATCATAGCGCAGCTGGGAACGCCGGATATGCGGGTTCCGATTCAATATGCACTCACCTATCCGGACCGCTGGCAGTCGCCTGCTGAGCGGCTGTCGCTGGCCAAAGTAGCCAGTCTCACTTTCCGTGAGATGGACTATGAGCGCTTCCCCGCCCTGAAGCTGGCTATCGACTGCGGCACCATGGGAGGTACGGCTACAACCGCCTTCAATGCAGCGAATGAGATTGCCGTTGCCCGTTTCCTGCGCGGCGAGATTCCGTTCCTGCGGATTGACGAGATTATTGATGAAGTCCTTCAGCGCCATGAGAATGCGGCTCATCCGAATCTGGAGCAGATTCAGCACTGTGATACGGTGACCCGGGAACTTGCGGCTGTGCTGTAAGAGGACAAGGCGCATTTTGTATACCGGAAATATTTGTTATGCCCTGAAAAATAGGGGTGGACTGTTGATTCTCTTGTGCCTTACCTTGGAATAATGATAAATTAAGAGGACATACTTCGGTCTTACACCTAAAGGGGGGAATGTTTCGCAATGGAGATGGTAAGAGTCGTTTTTTTGACGGTATTTATGTTCTTTGTTCTGGTGACCGTCCATGAATGGGGACATTATTATTTTGCCAAACGCGCCGGAATTCTTGTGAGGGAATTTGCTATCGGTTTCGGTCCGAAACTGTTTTCTTATAAACGCAATGAAACCCAGTTCACGCTTCGCCTGCTGCCGTTTGGGGGATATGCCCGGATGGCCGGAGAGGATCCGGAAATGATTGAGATCGGTCCCGGACAGACCATTGCGGTCAGACTGGGCCAGGATAATAAGGTGAAGAATATTTACCTGGATTCACTGGATACACGCAGAAATGTAATCCGCGGTGAAGCACAATTCACGGATCTTGAGAATGAGCTGAAAATCCGTCTCGATGTGGATGGTGAAGTAACCACATACGACGTACATCCGCAGGCGATGATGATTAAGGGAAGCCAGCAGACGCAGATCGCGCCCAAAGACCGCCAGTTCGGCAGTAAAAGCGTGGGCCAGCGCGCGGTGGCGATCTTGGCCGGTCCGGTGATGAACTTCATTCTGGCTTTTGTGCTGTTCGCACTTCATCTGCAAATGGCCGGTATCCAGGTGGAGAATCCGACCTATGTGAAGATCGGTGATGTAAGTGAAGGAATGCCGGCCCAGGAAGCCGGTCTGCAGAAAGGCGACATTGTCGTAGCCGTTAACGGCGAAACTATCGGTGGAGATTACCAGAAAATGATCTCGCTCACCTCTGCGTCCAAGGGCAAAGAGATGAAGTGGACACTGCAGCGCGGCGATGAAACGCTTAATGTAGCTATGATTCCCCGCAGTATGGAAGGGGAGGAAGGCGGCAAAGTCGGGATCACTCCGGAACTTCCTACTCGCAAGGCCGGGGTTGGTGAGACTATCACCAAGTCAGGAACTGCCATGGTGGATACCACGAAGCTGATCTTCATCGGCTTCAAGCAGCTGATCAACAAGTTCAATATGGATGATATCTCCGGACCCGTGGGAACCTTCCAGCTGACCGGACAGATTGCCCAGCAGGGGATTCAGTATTTGACTTATTGGGCGGCTATTCTCAGCCTGTATCTCGGGATCTTCAACCTGCTGCCGATTCCTGCACTTGACGGAAGCCGGCTCGTGTTTCTCGGCGTGGAGGCGCTGCGCGGTAAGCCGGTGGACCCGAACCGCGAAGGCATGGTCCATTTCGTAGGCTTTGCGCTGCTGTTCCTGGTGATGATTGCTGTGACTTATAATGATATATTACGCCTCATAAGCGGCTGATTTGTTCACATTACATTCTTTTGGGGTCCCCGCAAAGCTCTTGACAGCTTCACTTGTTAACCGGCGCTTTGCGGGGCGAATTTAGGAGGATCTCTTTACATGGCAAAAGACAAGCAGTTCGTTACGGAAATCACGCCGCAGGGCGAAGATTTCTCACGCTGGTATATTGATGTGATCAAAAAAGCGGACCTGATGGATTATTCTCCGGTCCGCGGCTGTATTGTGTTCAAACCGGACGGCTACGAGATCTGGGAACATATCCAGGAGGAGATGAACCGCCGCCTCAAGGAAACCGGACACCGCAATGCCTACTTCCCGCTGTTTATTCCGGAGAGCTTTTTCCAGAAGGAGAAAGAACATGTTGAGGGCTTCAATCCGGAGCTGCCTTGGGTGACTGAAGCTGGTGGCGATGTGCTGGAAGAACGTCTGGCAATCCGTCCTACTTCCGAGACCATGTTCGGCCACATGTATTCCAAATGGATTCAGTCCTACCGTGACCTTCCGGTGCTGATTAACCAATGGGCTAATGTAGTCCGCTGGGAAAAACGTACACTGCCGTTCATCCGTACTACGGAATTCCTCTGGCAGGAAGGCCATACCGCGCATGAGAATGAGACGGAAGCGCGTGAAGAAACGATGAAGATGCTGGATAACTACCGTGATTTCGTAGAGACTTTTCTGGCGATTCCGGTGGTTACCGGACAGAAGACACCATCCGAGCGGTTCGCTGGTGCGGTAGATACGTATTCCATTGAAGCAATGATGAAAGATGGACGGGCTGTGCAGGCGGCTACCTCGCATTATCTGGGTACCAAGTTCGCAGTTGCCTTTGATATCCAATACTTAAGCCGTGATAATGTACTGGAATATGCACATACAACCTCATGGGGCTCTACAACACGTCTAATCGGATCACTGATCATGGTGCATGGGGATGACCGCGGACTGGCTTTGCCGCCGAAGGTAGCGCCTACTCAGGTCATTATGATTCCGATCGGGCCGCCTAAGACCCGTGAAGCAGTGATCGGGCGCACAGATGAGCTGTTCAAAGAGCTGAAGAGTGCCGGAATCCGCGTACGTGTAGATGACCGCGCTGATGTTACACCGGGCTGGAAGTTCAATGAATACGAAATGCGCGGTGTACCGGTACGTCTGGAGCTTGGACCGCGTGATATGGAGAACGGAGTCTGCGTAATCGTATCCCGGATCAGCGGAGAGAAGAAGATTATCCAGCAGGAGAATCTGGTTGAAGAAGTGAAGGCTATGCTGAAGCAGGTTCACCAGGAAATGTTCGAGCGGGCTCTGAAGTTCCGTGAGGATCATTTCTATTCTGTAGATACCTTAGAGCAAATGAAGGAATCCATGGAAGAGAAGCGCGGCTTTGCACTTGCAGGCTGGTGCGGCTCGGAGGAATGTGAATCCAAGGTGAAGGAAGAAACAGGCGCAGGCAGCCGTAATATTCCGTTCAATCCGTCCGAAACGAAAGAGACTTGTATTTGCTGCGGTGAGCCGGCCCTGCATACAGTTGTATTCGCCAAAGCGTATTAAGCGGCAACTTCAATTTTTATTTGATCCTTTATATTAGCTTCTGGCGAGAGGAGTCGGCGGGCCGCAATTACCCAATGCTTTTTGAACCGGAAGCTTTTCTTACTATATTAGAATTATGTTATGGGTATAGCTAATTATTGCCGAGTTAGGTGGGGAAACCATGGAGCTAAACGTGGAGAGAAGAAAAAGGTTCGAGCTGTTAATGAAGCAGGGGGAAATTCCACCGGCCATTATTGATCCCTACTTTTTGGACGGGCAGATCGAGCGTGTGGAAATCAGCCGCGGTAACCGTGACTGGCATATTGTAATTGCGAAAGACAGCCTGGTTCCGGCCCAGACCTACCGGACCTTTGTCCTTAGAATGCGTGAGAAGCTGCAGCATATTGCCAAAGTCAGCTTCTTGTTCCTATATGATGACACAATCAACAGAGCGGATATTGTACAGGAGTACTGGGGAATGTTCCTCGAGTGGGTCCAGCGTGAGATTCCATCCGTTAACGGATGGCTGACGCGCTCCAGTCAGGACCTGCAGGACGGCACGCTTTTGCTTAGCCTGAGCGATTCCATGTCTCTTGAACTGGCCCGTAAAAAAGGCATCGAAGCAGCCATTATTAAATATTATGATAAATATTTCGGACTTTCCCTTAAGGTGAAGCTGCAGATTGCCGAGAACGAGAGCAAAGCGGATGCCTACGAGGAATTCCAGCAGAAACTCCAGCAGGAACAGCGTGAACTGGTAGAGATGATGATGATGGCCAGCGAACCGGACGAGCCTGAGGAACCCGGTGATCCGAATGAGGTAATTAAGCTTCAGATCGGATATGAGATCAAAGAGCAGGCCGTATCGATTCTGGACATCCAGGATGAAGAGAAGAAGATCACGATTCAAGGTACGATTTTTGGACTCGACACCAAAGAGCTGCGTAACGGCAACACGCTCTATACCTTCTGCATCACCGACTTCACCGACTCACTGCAGATGAAGATGTTTGCGAAGACCAAGGAAGACCTTAAAGTGATGGGGCAGCTGGCCAACGGTAAGTGGGTGCGGGCACGCGGCAAAGTTGAATACGACCGCTTCATGCAAATTCCGGAACTGGTGATGATCCCGTCGGATTTGTCGGAAGTCTCTGCACCGCCGGCGCGTAAGGACAATGCCAAGCAGAAGCGGGTGGAATTCCATCTGCATACCACAATGAGTACGATGGATGCAGTGGCAACCATCACCGATTATGTCAAAACCGCTGCGAAATGGGGACACCCGGCACTGGCTGTTACGGATCACGGTAATGTCCAGAGCTTCCCGGATGCGAACCATGCTGCACATAAGCATAAGCTCAAAATGCTCTATGGTGTGGAAGCCAACGTCGTAAATGATGCTGTAAACATCGTGGAGAATGCACAGCCCCTGGAGCTCAAAACAGCAACCTATGTCGTATTTGACATCGAAACCACCGGTCTGTCGATCACGCGCAACAATATTACAGAGCTTGCAGCAATTAAAATGTGCGAAGGCAAAGAGCTGGACCGTTATACAACCTTCGTTAATCCGCATGAAAAGATTCCTTACCATATCCAGCAGCTGACCAACATTACCGATGAAATGGTCAAAGACGCTCCTGATCTGGAACCTGTACTCAAAGAGTTCGTTGAGTTTATAGGCGACAGCATTCTGGTAGCCCACAATGCACGGTTTGATATGGGGTTCATTCAGGCTTCCCTGAAGAAGCTGGGACAGCCGCAGCTGCCGAATCCTTCGCTGGATACGCTGGAGCTTGCGCGTTTGCTCTTCCCGACGATGAAGAACCACCGGCTCAATACACTCGCTGACAAGTACAAAGTGCTGCTGGAGAGCCATCACCGGGCGGTGGACGATACGATTGCCCTGGGCGGTATCCTTAATGGATTACTCGCGGATGCGGAAAAGATGAAAGGGTTAACCCGGCTTGACCGGCTGAATGATTATGTAGGCAATGACCTCTCGAATGTACGGCCGTTTCACTGCGGCATTTATGCATTGAATCCGACCGGCAAAAAGAATCTCTACAAGCTGATCTCCATGTCGCACACGGAGTATTATAAACGGGTACCCTGTATCCCCAAATCGAAGCTTGAGGAACACCGGGACGGGCTGATTGTCATCTCCGGCTGTGAGCGCGGTGAGTTCTTTGAAGCGGTGCTGAACAAGACGGTGGAGGAGGCCATTGAGGTCGCCCAGTTCTATGACGTTCTGGAGATTCAGCCGCTGACCATGTACATGCATCTGGTGGATAAAGGCTTCGTGGCCAGCGCCGAGGATTTACGCGGTGTTGTGCGCAAGATATGTGAAATCGGCGACCAGATGAACAAGCCGGTCATTGCCACCGGCAACGTGCATTACCTGGAGCCGCGTGACAAGCTGTTCCGTGATATTACAATTCACGGGATTACCGGCTTCAGTCCGCTGAAGGACCAGCGTAAACCAGATGCCCATTTCAGGACCACCGAGGAAATGCTTACGGAATTTGAGTTCCTGGGCCCGGAAAAAGCGATGGAGGTCGTGGTCACCAATACCGTGGAGCTGGCCGAACGTTTCGAGGAATATGATCTGTTCCCGAGCGAGCTGTTCACCCCGATTATTGAAGGAGCGGATGATGAGATCCGCAATACCTGCTATGAGACAGCCAAATCAATTTACGGCGAGGATTTGCCGGAGGTTGTAGTAGCCCGTCTGGAGAAGGAACTCGCCCCGATTATTAAATACGGTTTCTCTGCCAACTATCTGATCTCGGAACGGCTCGTTAAAAAGTCGAACCAGGATGGATATCTCGTCGGCTCGCGTGGATCGGTAGGGTCGTCCGTTGTTGCAACGTTCCTTGGTATTTCTGAGGTTAATCCGCTGCCGGCCCACTATATCTGCACGAATTCGGAGTGCAGGCATAGTGAATGGTTCCTTGACGGCAGCGTGCCGAGCGGTTTCGACCTGCCGGACAAGGCCTGTCCGGACTGCGGCGGGAATCTGAAGGGTGAAGGCCAGGATATCCCGTTTGAGACGTTCCTGGGCTTCAAGGGGGATAAGGTTCCCGATATCGACCTTAACTTCTCCGGGGAGTATCAGCCGAATGCCCACAATTTTACCAAAACAATGTTTGGACCTGACAATGTATTCCGGGCAGGCACCATCGGTACCGTAGCTGAGAAGACCGCCTTCGGGTTCACAAAGAAATATGAAGAGCATCACCAGAAACGCTGGCGCGGAGCCGAGATAGGCCGTCTGGCGGCAGGCTGCACGGGTGTGAAGCGCAGTACGGGGCAGCATCCCGGCGGTATCGTTGTTTTGCCGGATTATATGGAGATTGAAGATATTACCCCTGTGCAGTTCCCGGCGGATGATGTTACGGCTGAGTGGAAAACAACCCATTTTGACTATCATGCCTTCGATGCCAACCTGTTGAAGCTTGATATTCTGGGCCATGATGATCCGACCATGATGCGCATGCTGCAGGATCTGACCGGCGTGGACCCGACCACCATTCCGATGAATGATCCGAAGGTGATGAGCATGTTCAACTCCACAGATGCGCTCGGGGTAAGACCGGATCAGATCCGGACCCCTGTAGCTACCTACGGAGTACCGGAAATGGGGACGAAATTCGTCCGCCAGATGCTCGTGGAAGCCAAGCCTTCCAGCTTTGCCGACTTGCTGCAGATTTCAGGCTTGTCCCACGGGACCGGTGTGTGGCTGGGGAATGCCCAGGAGCTCATCAAGAACAATACCTGCAACATCAAGACGGTTATCGGCTGCCGTGATGATATCATGCTCTACCTGATTTATAAGGCCGATATGGATGCCAGCCTGGCCTTCAAAATTACGGAAAGTGTGCGTAAAGGGAAGGGGCTTCCGCCCGAGTGGATCGAAGAGATGAAGAAATGCAAGGTGCCGCAGTGGTACATTGATTCCTGTCTCAAAATCCAATACATGTTCCCGAAGGCGCATGCGGCAGCGTATGTCATCTCTGCAGTGCGGACCGCCTTCTTCAAGCTGTATTATCCGATTGAATATTATGCGACTTACTTCTCTGTCCGTGCCGCTGATTTCGATATTGAACTCTGCTGCAAGGGATATGAGGCCATTGGTCGCCAGATTGTAGAGATCGAGCAAAAAGGCTTCCAGGCGCTGCCGAAGGAAAAAGCGATGCTTCCGGTACTGGAAATGGCACTGGAGATGACTGCCCGCGGCTTCACCTTCAAAAATATCGATCTGTACCGTTCCGATGCCACCAAATTCACCGTTGACGGCACCAGCCTGATTCCGCCGTTCTCTTCGCTTGCGGGTATTGGTGACAATGCCGCGATCAATATTGCGGCAGCCAAGGATGCCGGCGAATTCCTCTCCATTGAGGACTTCCAGCAGAAATCCAAAGCCAGTAAAACGGTGATTGAGCTGCTTAACGGAATGGGCTGCTTCCGCGGATTGCCGGAGAGCAACCAGCTGTCATTATTCTAAATTTCGCTGCAAATCATGCTTTGAAATAAGGGAGTCAAGGGCTGGTACTTGTCAGTGCAGACTCACTATGGTATAATTTTTTTGGTAATAATGAGATAAGTCCGTTGTGTAAAGAGTGGGGAAACCCACTCTTTATCTTTGGTATATAGCAAAAGACAAGTTCGTGGAGGTAATCTTCTTTTGAGCACACCCAAATCCAAAATTAAACAGACGGTAGAGCAACTGCTTGGGTCCTATCTCGAGGACAATGGTTTCGAACTGGTGGACGTTGAATACGTGAAAGAAGGCTCCAATTGGTTCCTGCGGGTATTCGTAGATAAAGAAGGCGGCATCGATATCGATGACTGCGGCACCATCAGCGAATATATCAGCCAGAAGCTGGATGAGAATGATCCGTTTCCCGAAGCTTATTTCCTTGAGGTTTCCTCGCCCGGAGCTGAACGTCCGCTCAAGAAAGCTGCAGATGTTGCCAAAGCGGTTGGCAAGGATGTATATGTAACGGTGTATGAGCCGATTCAAGGACTCAAAGAATTCGAAGGTCGTTTGCTCTCGTTCGAGAACGAGGAACTGCTCATCTCCGCGGGCAAAAAAGAACATGTAGTACCGTACGCCAAGGTCGCCAGTGCGAGATTGGCCATTATTTTTTAACGTCTTGAAAGGGGGACCGGAATTTCATGAGTATGGAGTTTATCGAAGCTATGAATGAACTGGAAAGGGAGAAAGGCATCAGCAAGGATGTGCTGTTTGAAGCCATCGAAGCTGCGCTGATCTCCAGCTATAAACGCAATTTCAATGCGGCGCAGAATGTGCGTGTGGATATGAACCGCAACACAGGTGTAATCAAGGTTTTTGCCCGCAAGCTGATTGTGGAGGAGGTTCTGGACTCACGGACAGAGATTTCTCTGCCGGGAGCCCGGGAGATCAACCCGCATTTCCAGCTGGAGGATATTGCCGAACTCGAAGTTACACCGCGTGATTTCGGGCGCATAGCTGCCCAGACTGCCAAGCAGGTTGTTACACAGCGTATCCGCGAAGCGGAACGCGGACTTATCTATAACGCTTTTATTGACAAGGAAGATGATATTGTTACCGGCCTTGTCCAGCGTCAGGATATGCGCAACATTTATGTGGATCTTGGTAAAATCGAGGCGGTTCTGCCGCTGGGCGAGCTTATGCCGGGCGAGAAATTCAAGCAGAGCGAGCGTATCAAGGCTTATATCACCAAGGTGGAGAATACGACCAAAGGACCGCAGATCATGCTGTCCCGCAGTCATCCGGGTCTGCTGAAGCGTCTGTTCGAGCTGGAAGTGCCGGAGATTTTTGACGGAGTGGTGGAGATTCGTTCCGTTGCCCGCGAAGCCGGCTTCCGTTCCAAAATCGCCGTGTTCTCGCGTAACCCTGAAGTCGATCCCGTTGGTTCCTGCGTAGGCCCTAGAGGTACACGTGTTCAGACCATCGTAACCGAACTTCGCGGCGAGAAGATTGATATCGTACGGTATTCCGAGCTCGTGCAGGAGTATGTGGCCAATGCGCTCAGCCCGTCCAAAGTGCTTGAAGTTCAGGTCTTTGAAGCTGAGAAAATGGCGCGTGTCATCGTTCCTGATTATCAATTGTCGCTGGCGATCGGCATCAAAGGGCAGAATGCCCGTCTTGCTGCTAAGCTGACCGGCTGGAAAATTGATATCAAGAGTGAGACTCAGGCAGAGCAGGAATACGGCAGACCCAGAACTTCTAATGATGAAATGCATCAGGATTCCGTCTCCATCGATTAATGAATCTGCTGACTGACGGGAGGCGCTACTATGAAGCAAAGAAAGGTGCCGCTGCGCAAATGCGTTGCCAGCCAAGAGATGATGCCCAAAAAAGAGCTGATTCGCGTGGTGAGAACGCCTGAGGGTGAAGTGCTCATTGACCTGACGGGCAAGAAGTCGGGCCGTGGTGCTTATATCTGCGGTAAACTGGAATACTTTAAGCTGGCACAAAAGACCAAAGCACTTGACCGAGCATTGAAATGTCAAGTGAGTCCTGAAATCTACGCCCAGCTTGCCCGGGATTTTGCATCCGTGGAGGAGCAATTTTTGGCAGCGAAGGATAGTGAGGACAATGAGTAAGACTCTTTCTTATTTAGGGCTTGCGATGAGAGCAGGCAAGATTGTCACCGGCGACGAGGCTGTGCTTAAGGCAGTGCGGTCTTCAGAGGCGAGGCTGGTCGTCCTGGCAGGTGACGCTTCAGATAATACCCAAAAGAAGTTCCGCGATAAGTGCGGGACCTACGATATTCCACTAGTAATCGCATTTCACCGGGATGAACTCGGTGCAAGTATTGGTAAAGACCAGCGCGTAGTGCTGGCCGTTACGGATAAAGGATTCGCGGAAATGATCTCCAGAACGCTTGGAGATACTGTCGGAGGTGGAGTTATTGACTAAAGAAGACAATAAGGATAAACTGCGCGTGTATGAATACGCGAAGTCACTGAACATGAGCAGTAAAGAAATCATTACAATTCTGAAGCGTTTGAATGTCCCTGTGAATAATCATATGAGTGTCATGGAGAATGGCTCCGTGAACAAAGTTGAACAGTTCTTCAAGGACATCAAGTCAAACGCTGCAGCCAAGCGGGACACCGGCACCAGCAGCCGTCCGGTAACCACCGGCGCGGTAACAGCCGAACCCCAAAGTGCTCAGAATGCCAACAAAAATCAACCGGAAAAGCAGGTAGGTATGAACAGTAACCAAAACAACAACCAATCGACGACGTCCCCAAGGCCCCAAAGCGGACAAGATTCCCGCAGAACACAAACAACAGGTACAGCTCAGAATTCACGCCCGCAAGGCAGTTCCACTGGTAGCCGCCCGCAAGGCAGTTCCACTGGCAGCCGCCCGCAAGGCAGCTCAACCACTGGCAGCCGCCCGCAAGGCAGCTCCACCGGCGGCAGCCGTCCGCAAGGCAGCTCGACTGGCGGTAGCCGTCCACAAGGCAGCTCCACCGGCGGCAGCCGTCCGCAGGGCAGTTCCACCACTGGCAGCCGTCCGCAGGGCAGTTCCACCACTGGCAGCCGTCCGCAGGGCAGCTCCACTGGCGGCAGCCGTCCGCAGGGCAGCTCCACCACTGGCAGCCGTCCGCAAGGTCAAGGCGGCGCACCCCGTACAGGTGACCGTCCACAAGGTCAAGGTACTGCACCACGCACGGGCGACCGCCCGCAGGGTCAAGGCAACGCAGGCGGAGATTTCTCCCGCGGCGGTGACAGAGGTCCGAAGAAGAATGCTACTGGCGGCAGACCGAACAATAACAGCGGCCAGAAACGTTTTGATGACGGCAAAGGCGGCAACTTCCGCGGCCGTGGCGGCAAGAACAACCGCGGCAGAAACCAGCCGATGGTACACCGTGAGAAGATTGACAACACACCGAAGAAGATTATTGTCCGCGGCAGCATGACGGTTGGTGAGACCGCGAAGCTGCTTCACAAGGATGCTTCGGAAGTGATTAAGAAGCTGATCTCGATGGGCGTTATGGCCACGATCAATCAGGAGCTTGACATCGACACGATCCTTCTTCTGGCCGGCGAGTTCGGTGTAGAAGTAGAAGTGAAGATCCCGGTAGATGAAGACAGCTTCGAAACCGTGGAAGAGAACGATTCCGACGATGATCTGCAGTCCCGTCCTCCGGTTGTAACGATCATGGGTCACGTTGACCATGGTAAAACAACCTTGCTCGATGCCATCCGTTCCACGAACGTAACTGGCGGAGAAGCAGGCGGAATTACGCAGCACATCGGTGCTTACCAAGTCGAAATCAACCACAAGAAAATCACGTTCCTTGATACACCGGGCCATGAAGCGTTCACCGCTATGCGTGCCCGTGGTGCCCAGGTTACGGATATGACGATTATCGTTGTAGCTGCCGATGACGGTGTTATGCCGCAGACGGTAGAAGCAATCAACCATGCCAAGGCGGCCGGACTTCCGATCATTGTTGCAGTTAACAAGATCGACAAGCCAGGTGCGGACCCTGACAAGGTGAAGCAGGAGCTTACAAGCTATGAGCTGGTTCCGGAAGAGTGGGGCGGCGATACGATCTTCGTCAACCTGTCGGCCAAACAGCGCATCAACCTGGAAGAGCTGTTGGAAATGATTCTGCTCGTTGCTGAAGTAAATGAGTACAAAGCGAACCCGGACAAACGGGCACGCGGTACTGTTATAGAAGCTGAGCTTGACAAAAACCGTGGACCGGTTGCCCGTATTCTCGTACAGAACGGTACGCTGAAAGTCGGCGACGCCTTTGTAGCAGGTAACTGCTTCGGACGCGTACGTGCCATGGTCAATGACAAGGGACGCAAAATCAAAGAAGCGGGACCTTCCACACCAGTGGAAATTACCGGTTTGACTGAAGTGCCGCAGGCGGGCGATCCGTTTATGGCCTTTGAAGATGAGCGCAAGGCCCGTGCGATTGCGGACAGACGTTCGACTACGCAGCGCCAGTCTGAGCTGAACACGAACACCCGTGTAACATTGGATGATCTGTTCAAGCACATCAAGGACGGAGAGATCAAAGATCTCAACGTGATTATCAAGGGTGACGTACAAGGTTCGGTAGAGGCGCTGAAAGGCTCCCTGGCCAAGATCGAAGTTGAAGGTGTTCGCGTGAAGATCCTTCACAGCGGTGCCGGAGCGATTACGGAATCCGACATTACCTTGGCAGCAGCATCCAACGCTATTGTCATCGGCTTCAATGTTCGTCCGGATACCCAGACGAAAGCTGCAGCGGAGCAGGAGAAAGTGGATGTGCGTCTGCATAACATCATCTACAATGTAATCGAAGAAATTGAAAGTGCCATGAAGGGGATGCTTGATCCCATCTACAAAGAGAATGTTATCGGCCATGCTGAAGTGCGCAATGTGTTCAAAATCAGCAAAGTGGGTACCATTGCAGGTTGTATGGTTACTTCCGGCAAAATTGCCCGCAACGCTGAAATGCGCCTGATCCGCAGCGGTATCGTTGTCTTCACAGGCAAGATCGACACCTTGAAACGTTTCAAAGATGATGCTAAAGAAGTGGCGCAGGGTTATGAATGCGGCATAACTTTGGAACGCTATAATGATGTCGTTGAAGGCGACATTATCGAAGCGTTCATTATGGAAACGGTAGAGCGCTAAGCGAAGAGGTGAATATAGATGTCTAAAATCAGAGCCGGACGGGTTGGCGAACAGATTAAGAAAGAACTGAGCCAGCTCATCCAAAGCGGACTAAAGGACCCGCGCGTCGGGTTCGTAACTGTAACTGGCGTAGATGTGACAAATGATTTGTCACAGGCCAAGGTATACCTGAGCGTATTCGGGGACGAGGAGCAGAAGTCAGACTCGCTCAAGGCGATTGAGAAAGCTAACGGCTTTCTCCGCTCGGAGCTTGGCAAAGCAATCCGCCTGCGCCATACTCCAGAGCTGATCTTCAAGATTGACGAATCCGTTGCTTACGGAAGTCATATTGAGAAGCTGCTCGGAGAAATCGGCAAAACCGAATAGAGCTACGGAACATAAAGGAGACGGCGAATGCAGAGCTATGAACAAAGTCTCCAGCAGACCCGTAAGTTTCTGCTGGAACACGACGATTATCTTGTAGTGTCGCATGTTCAGCCGGACGGAGATGCAGTCAGCTCCACCCTCGCGGTGGGCTGGCTTCTCTCATGTCTGGGCAAAAAATATTGTATGCTGAACGAGGGCCAGATTCCGCAGCGTATGGAATATTTATGGCATGCCGATCAAATTGTCAATCTGTCTGCTGCGGGCGAACTGCCGCGCCAGTACAGCAATGTCATTTGTGTCGACTGTGCGGATTTTCAGCGTGTAGGACTTACCCAGCGTCATTTCACCAGTGATGCACTTATCGTAAATATAGATCATCATCCCACCAATAATGGGTACGGTGCCGTAACGCTCATCAAGCCGGATGCGGCTGCGACAGCAGAGATTCTGTTCGACCTGCTGAAGACGTTTGAGGTGGAATGGGATATCGATATTGCCACGGCCATTTATACCGGACTCTTAACAGATACCGGCGGTTTCCGTTATAACAACACTTCTCCTAAAGTGATGGCAGCTGTATCCGAACTGCTGGCATTAGGCGTGAATGGACCTGAACTGGCTGAGACCCTGCTTGAAGAGATGACTCTCCCGCAGGTGAAGGTGCTCAACCGGGCACTTAGTACACTGCAGCTCAGTCCTGAAGGGGATATTGCCTGGGTGTACGTCACACCGCAGGATATGCTGGATTGTAATGCGGCCAACGAGGATCTTGAAGGGATTGTCAATTATCCGCGTAATATCCGCGGTGTTGAAGTAGGCATTCTGTTCAAGGTAATCGATGAGCATGCGGTGAAGGCCAGCCTGCGTTCAGCAGGTAAGGTCGATGTCGCGGCGCTGGCGCAGGTCTTCGGCGGCGGCGGGCACACGCGTGCTGCGGGAGCCCGCATTAACGGAAGTCTTGAAGAGGCGGTGGCGCAGGTGCTTGAGGAGGTTAAACGTCATCTATGAGTGAACTTACAGGTGTTCTGGCCGTATATAAGCCGGCAGGGTTCACTTCACATGATGTTGTGGCCAAGGCGCGGCGGATTCTCGGCATGAAGCGGATAGGACATACCGGTACACTTGATCCCCAGGTGACCGGAGTGCTGCCGCTGTGCCTGGGACGGGCCACGCGGGTGGTTGAGTACATCCAGGAGCTTCCCAAGGAGTATGTTGCTACGCTGCGGCTGGGACTTGCCAGTGATACAGAGGATTTAACAGGGACGATTACGGAATCAGTTGAAGAGGTTCAGGTTACGGAAGCTGAAGTGCTGGCTGTCCTGAATTCCTTCAAAGGTGTGATTTCACAGGTTCCCCCGATGTATTCCGCAGTGAAGGTGGATGGCAAGCGTCTGTACGAGTTAGCCAGAGAAGGCAAGACGGTGGAACGTAAGAGCCGTGAAGTGGAAATTTATGAGATTGAAATGCAGGATATGGTCTGGAGCGGCAATTATCCCGATATCACGTTCCGGGTATTATGCTCCAAAGGAACGTACATCCGTACCCTATGCGTGGATATCGGGCGTGCGCTAGGAGTGCCGGGTGTGATGGTGAAGCTGGAGCGGACCATGTCGGCAGGGATATCTGCCAGTCATTGCCTGACCCTGGAGCAAATTGCTGAACATAAGGAAGCAGGTACGCTGGAAGAGCATTTAATTGCCGCCGATGAGGCGATTTCGCATTTGCCCAAACATACGGTAGCCGAGGAGAAGAAGAAAGCCGCCCTGCAAGGGCAGCGTCTGTCGCCCCGCTTTGTGGCACCTGAAGTGAAGGGCAGCGGAGATTTCCGGCTCTATGATCTGCAAGGGGAGTTTCTGGGCATCTATGCTTTAGAAGCTACCGGTGCGATTGCTCCTGTTAAAGTGTTTGCACAGGCTTAAACTTTTAATTTATTTGTGAATGTAGGTGAGAAACAGCGTGAGAACCGTAACCTTAAGCTATCCTATGTTGCCGGAGACGGCAGCAGAGTGGGCGCAGCCTCAAGTAGTTGCCCTGGGGCAGTTCGACGGACTGCACCGCGGACATGCCAGCGTCATAACATCTGCTGTAGCTCTTGCCCGCCAGGCAGGTGTACCTGCAGCTGTCATGACCTTTTACCCCCATCCTAAGGATGTTATGGGTAAAGGTGACTATGAAGGATATTTGACACCTTCCAGGGACAAGCAGGAGCTGCTTGCCGGGATGGGCGTTGATATTTTATATATTATTGCATTTAATGAAGAACTCTCCCGGGTTAGCCCGGTGGACTTTGTCTCTGTAATGCTGCTGCCGCTGCAGATTGTAACCGCCGTTGTCGGTTTCGACTTCCGGTTCGGCTACAAGGGCGAAGGTGATGCGGATACGCTTCGGGAGCTGGGGCAGGGTGTTATGAATGTAGAAACGGTCTCCCCGTTTCTTCTCGAAGGGGAGAAGGTCAGCAGCTCCGGCATCCGCAAGTGCCTGCTGACCGGGGAACTGGATAAAGCCAATGCCTGGTTTGGACGTTGTTATCACCTGCGCGGAATTGTAGGTCATGGAGAGAAGCGGGGCCGGACCATCGGGTTTCCAACGGCGAACCTGCAGCTCGAAGACCGCTATGTCATTCCGGCCAAAGGCGTGTATGCCGTCAAGGTATTTTACAAGGAAGATGTATTGTACGGTGTGATGAATGTCGGCGTGAAGCCTACGTTTCATGACGGGATGATTGCTCCAAGCTTCGAAGTGCATCTGTTTGATTTTGCGGGAGATATTTACGGGCAGGAGCTTAAGGTAGAGCTGGTCTCCTTTATCCGTTCTGAACGCAAGTTTGAGTCCATCCAGGCCTTGATCGCCCAGATCGGCGCAGATGCCGAGACAGCCAAAGGGCTTCTGGGATATCATTCCTAATCTTTCCCGGACATGCCGTTTACTTTTGTCTATGAAGGTGCTATACTGATTAACGTTGCTGGAATGACAGCAGCATAACCTTAGCTTGGTTGCTTGTTCTCACCGACGGTGACGAGGCTACTGGCGATTATAATGAAGGAGGTGAACAGGATGGCATTGACTCAAGAACGTAAACACCAATTGATCGACGAGCACAAAACTCACGAATCCGATACTGGATCCCCTGAGGTGCAAGTTGCTATCCTTACGGAGAACATCGTTAATTTGACTGACCACTTGCGTACGCACAAGAAGGATCATCATTCCCGTCGCGGACTGCTGAAGATGGTTGGACAACGTCGTAAACTGCTGGCGTATTTGAAGAACAAAGACATCAGACGTTACAGCGCCCTGATCGAAAAACTGGGATTGCGTCGTTAATTTTCCATAAGTAGAACCCTAAAGCAGCCTGGTTGTATACCGTATGTCCTTCTTACGAGCGACAGCGGGACAGCCGGGTTGCTTTTTGAAAATTTAGGGTAAACTTTTACAGTAGATAAGTGGATATTATTCGCAAAAACGGCTAGATCACCTCATGGAGGACAAGCCGTTTTTGCTTGTAGAACATACAGAACAAATTACTATCATTCAAGGAGGGGTTTTATGGAACAACGTGTGGAAATGCAGCTGGGCGGAAGACGCCTTGTGCTGGAAACAGGCCGTCTGGCCAAACAAGCGAACGCAGCCGTTATGGTGCGGTACGGAGATACTTCAGTATTGTGTACGGTTACAGCATCCAGTGAGCCTAAAGATCTTGATTTCTTCCCGCTTACGGTTAACTACGAAGAAAGATTGTACGCAGTGGGTAAAATCCCGGGCGGATTCATCAAGCGTGAAGGACGTCCAAGTGAAAAGGCGATCCTGTCGAGCCGTCTGACCGACCGTCCGATTCGTCCATTGTTCCCTGAAGGATTCCGCAATGACGTGCAAGTCTTGAACCTGGTTATGAGCGTGGATCAGGACTGTGCGCCTGATATTGCAGCTATGATCGGTACTTCCGCTGCTCTGAGTATTTCCGATGTGCCTTTCAACGGTCCAATCGGAGGCGTAGCTGTAGGACGTATTAACGGTGAATTCATCATCAACCCTGATGTAGCCCAGCAGGCAATCAGCGATATCTATGTCGTTGTAGCCGGTACTAAGGACGCTATCATGATGGTTGAAGCTGAAGCCAATGAAGTTACTGAAGATGTAATGCTAGAAGCGATCATGTTCGGACATGATGAAGTCCGCAAGATCGTAGCTGTGATTGAACAGCTCGTAGCCGTTGCCGGCAAAGAAAAGATGGCTGTGAAGCTGCATGCGGTTAACGCTGATGTAAACGCGCAGGTTCGTGCCTATGCGGAGAGCCGTCTGGTTGACGCCGTGAAGATTGCCGAGAAGCATGCCCGTCAGGATGCTATCGATCTGGTTAATAATGAAACGGTGGAGTATTTCGCAGAGAAATACATAGAGACACCAGAACTTCTTAAAGATGTTAAGGAAGTGCTGCATGATATCGTGAAGGACGAAGTAAGACGTCTGATCACCCATGATAAGGTACGTCCGGATGGCCGTAAGCTGGATGAGATTCGTCCGATTGAATGCGATACAGCGCTGCTGCCGCGTACACACGGTTCCGGTCTGTTCACACGCGGACAAACACAGATCCTTAGCGTTTGTACACTGGGCGCGCTGGGGGATGTACAGATTCTTGACGGAATCGATCCGGCTGAAACCAAACGTTTTATGCATCATTACAACTTCCCTCCGTTCAGCGTAGGGGAAGCCCGTCCGCTGAGAGCACCGGGACGCCGCGAAATCGGCCACGGCGCACTGGGTGAACGCGCATTGTCCAAAGTGATCCCAAGTGAAACTGAATTCCCGTACACCATCCGTCTCGTATCGGAAGCCATCGAATCCAATGGTTCGACTTCCCAGGCGAGTATCTGTGCCAGTATCCTGGCGATGATGGATGCAGGGGTGCCAATCAAGGCGCCGGTAGCCGGTGTTGCAATGGGTCTGATCAAAGACGGAGAGCATGTCTCCATCCTGACAGATATTCAGGGTATGGAAGATCACCTCGGCGATATGGACTTTAAGGTAGCGGGAACAGCGGAAGGCGTAACGGCGATTCAGATGGATATCAAAATCGACGGCATCGACCGTAAAATTCTGCAGGATGCGCTTCAGCAGGCCAAAGAAGGACGTATGTTCATCTTGGGTAAAATGAATGAAGCAATCTCTGCGCCTAGAACAAGCCTGTCCAAATATGCTCCAAAAATCATTATCATCAACATCAATCCGGACAAAATCCGCGATGTTATCGGTGCTGGCGGTAAGATCATTAACAAAATCATTGAAGAAACCGGCGTAAAGATCGACATCGAGCAGGATGGCCGTGTCTTCATCGGCTCCTCCAACGAAGAGATGATCCAGAAGGCCCGCGGCATTATCGAAGGCATTGTGCGTGAAGTACAGGTCGGCGAAATTTATGTCGGTACTGTTAGACGTATCGAGAAGTTCGGCGCATTCGTTGAACTGATTCCTGGTAAAGACGGCCTCGTGCATATTTCCCAGCTGTCCACAGAACGTGTGGCTAAAGTGGAAGATGTTGTTGCCATCGGCGATACCATTACCGTTAAGGTAACCGAAATCGACCAGCAGGGCCGCGTCAATCTGTCGCGCAAAGCTGTGCTGACTTCGGAAAGTGGAGCGAAGGCGTAAGAAATAGCATCGCCTGCGGTTTTCCGGTAATCTAATTAAATGTATGAAGAAGAGACAGAAGCATTACCGTTCTGGCTCTTTTTTTCTAGCAATTAACCGGCAGTACTCAGGTGCGGATTGTATATGGCAGTGGGCTGCCTCTATGCGTTTATGCATATTCGGCGCTTTTCATACATAGGCTGGGACAAAGCGTCCTTGCACTTTTACCCTTGTGCCGGGACGGATCAGACCGTTTCTGCCGGGGAGGAAAGACGTCAATGAAGACGGACAAAGCAGCGCTTGTGCTGGCCTGCATTGCAGTAGTAATCGGGATCGGCAGCACGAATGGACCGGTCAAAGAGATGATTGCCGGGCTTAAGCCGCAGGCCGATAAGGCTGTGCTGAGCTATGCGCCAAAGGAAACGAACGATGAATTGCGCGCGCAGATTGCCGGAAAGGCAGCGGAGCTGAATGCGCAGCCTGTTGATGCTGTCGTTGACCGGGTGTGGAAAGCCATACCGGGGTACAACGGACTTGAGGTGGATGTGGAGGCAACCTACCGGAACGCGCTTTTGCGGGGGCCGGCGGACAGCCTTAAACTGGTGTACCGCCAGACAGAGCCGAAGGTATCGCTGAGTGATCTGGGAGCGCAGCCGATCTACCGGGGCAATCCGGCCAAACCGATGGTGTCGCTGATGATTAATGTAGCGTGGGGGAACGAGTATATTGTGCCGATGCTGGATATTCTGGATGCGGAGAAGGTCAAGGTAACCTTTTTTCTGGATGGAAGCTGGCTTAGTCATAACAAGGAGCTTGCAGCCGAAATGCTGAAGCGCGGACATGAAGTGGAGAACCATGCCTACACCCATCCCAACATGAGTACACTCAGCCGCGCGCGGGCAACGGCCGAGATTGAGAAGACACAGAAGCTGCTGAAGGATAGCCTGGGGGTAACCAACAAATGGTTTGCTCCGCCTTCAGGTGATTTTAATCAGCAGACGGTGGAGATTGCAGCTTCGCTGGGACTAAAAACGGTCTTATGGACGCTTGATACGGTCGATTGGCGACATCCTTCTCCGGATTCGGTTATTGCCAAGATCAGCAGCAAAGCGGAGCCCGGAACCCTGGTACTGATGCACCCTACAGACTCCTCTTCCCAGGCGCTGAGGGGAATGATCCGGGGGATTAGAGCCAAGGGTCTGCAGCTGGGAACCGTCAGTCAGACACTCTCAACAGAGCGTATTACACCTCGGGAAGTTGAGTGAACGGATTATTTCTGATAGGATAAGAGGCGCGAATAATAAATACAGACAGATACAGGGGCTGTGCCAGGAGGATTTTACATTGGACAAAATATTATTATCGAACGGACTTCGGGTGGTTACCGAGAAAATCCCTACCGGAAGATCCGTATCCTTCGGAATCTGGGTCAAGACAGGCTCACGCAATGAGAACCCGCTGAACAACGGGATTTCCCATTTTATCGAGCATATGCTCTTCAAGGGAACTGACCGGTACAGCGCGAAGGAGATCGCCGAACAGTTTGATGCGATTGGCGGCAACGTTAACGCGTTTACCTCGAAGGAATATACATGCTATTATGCCAAAGTGCTGGATGAGCATCTGCCGATTGCTGTGGATGTGCTTGCGGATATGTTTTTCCGTTCACGGATGGATGCCGAAGAGCTGGCCAAGGAGAAGAATGTCATTCTGGAGGAAATCTCCATGTGCGAGGACACGCCGGATGATCTGGTCCATGAGCTGATGTGTGCCGCTGCATACGGCGAACACCCGCTGGCTTACACGATACTCGGACTCAAAGAACGTCTGCTGGAAATGACGCCGGATGACCTGCGTGCATACATGAAAGAGCAGTATACGATCGAGAATACAGTAATCAGCGTAGCCGGAAATATTAATGACGGGCTGATTGAGTTGCTGGAGCAGCATTTTGGCTCATTCGCGAACCACGGTGAATCGCCTTCGCTGACTGAACCGGATTATCAGGGGGAGCTGGTCTTCCACAAGAAGAAAACAGAGCAGAATCACATCTGCATCTCCTTGCCCGGTGTGAAGAGCGGCGGCCCGCTGCAGTATCCCATGGCTCTCTTAAACAATGCCTTCGGCGGCGGCATGAGCTCGCGGCTGTTCCAGGAAATCCGTGAGAAGCGCGGTCTGGCGTACTCAGTATTTTCGTATCATAGTGCCCAGGCCGACAGCGGCTTGTTCACCGTATATGCCGGCACAGCGCCGAAGCAGACCAAAGAGGTTACCGAGCTGATCAAAGAAATGCTGCACGATCTTGCTGTGAACGGCCTGAGTGAGGATGAACTCCGCAAAGGCAAGGAGCAGCTGAAAGGCAGTCTGATTCTGAGTCTGGAAAGCACCAGCAGCCGGATGAACCGGATGGGCAAAAACGAGCTGATGCTTGGACGGCAGGATACCCTCGATGAGATGATTGCCAAAATAGGGGCCGTGACCATGGAGGATATCAATGCGCTGCTGGACTTTATGTTCGCACAGCCGTTGTCTCTGGCTATGGTAGGCTCAACAGATAAAGCGATAGCCAATGTTAGGAGAGATGATCTTGTCTTATTACGTTCAAATTAACAAGCTTCCCGGGAATGAGGATGTGCAGCTGCCCTGCAAAATGTCCGAACAGGCCTCAGGGTATGACCTGTATGCCGCTGTAGCAGAGGCTGTGGTGCTTGCTCCGGGCGAGCGTGCATTAATCCCCACTGGAATCTCCCTGGCCATGCCGGACGGGCTGGAGGCGCAGATCCGTCCGCGCAGCGGCCTGGCCCTGAAGCACGGCATCACCTGCCTGAATACCCCGGGTACCATCGATGCGGATTACCGTGGTGAGATTAAGGTGCTGCTGATCAACCTGGGTCAGGAGCCGTTTGCGATTGCCCGCAATGAGCGGATTGCCCAAATGGTATTCCAGGCTGTGCCATCTGTAACGCTGGTGGAAGTCAGTGAGCTCTCTGAAACGGAGCGCGGCGCCGGCGGCTTTGGACATACGGGTAAATAATTAGCGGGATCAATATTTATGATTAATTTAAAAAGCTTGCGGAACTGCACTTTCCTGGTGCGTAACCGCAAGCTTTTTTTATATTTTGTCATATGCATAGATGATTTAGCTTCTATTTGGCTGAGCCGTTAGTCTGTCTTGCACAGCTATCTCATACTGCTTCTCCCGCGGGTTATCCCGGTGATCGATAATATCCTGAACCGTTGTATAGGCTTCGATATCAGGGGGAATTGCATTAGCCGGATCGCGGCTGGGGTCGGGGAGGGTGGATTTTAAATTTTTAGTTGATTACAGATTGAATATTGCAGAAACCCAGTGATTTATTTCGGCGCTGGCTGGAATTCATCTCCGCTCTTCACCCATCCGCACCACACGGCATAAGATGCTCTATAGTCGAATGTGTATGTGGAAAGGAGCGTCATCCCTATGCTTACTGGCATCAGGATCGTGTTCCTGGGCGGGGACGCGAGACAAATTGAAGTGATTCGGAAATGTGTGGAAATGGATGGGTCGGTAAGCGCTGCCGGGTTCGACAAGTGGGATGCCCCAAGCCCGGGGGTTAACCTGGAACAAATGTCGGCAGAATTACTCAGCAGCGCAGATGTGCTGGTGCTGCCGGCTGTCGGCTGCGATGATGAGGGTTATATTAATGCGGTATTCGCTTCAGAACGCCTGCAGCTGCTGGAAGAGCATATTGCTGCGCTGCCGTCCCGGGCTATCGTGTATACCGGCATGGCCAAAAGCTATTTGCGCGGCCTGTGTGCCAGACATTCACTCAAGCTGGTGGAGCTGCTGAACCGGGACGATGTGGCTATTTACAATTCAATCCCCACAGCTGAGGGTGCACTGGTTATGGCCATACAGAATACCGATTTCACCATCCATGGTTCTACCTCCATGGTGCTCGGAATGGGCAGGACGGGATTCACCATGGCCAGGGCACTGCAAGGCATGGGTGCAAGTGTAAAAGTAGGTGTAAGGAAACAGGAGCATTACGCAAGGGCAGAGGAAATGGGCTGGAAGCCGTTTATGACCGGAGATCTGCTGCTTCACGTACCGGAAGCGGATCTGATCTTCAATACCATTCCGAGCATGATTATTAACGCACAGGTTCTATCGCGTCTTCAGCGGCACTGCGTGATCATCGATCTGGCTTCCGCACCGGGCGGGTGCGATTTCCGCTATGCCGAGAAGCGCGGGATCAAGGCGATGCTGGCACCGGGACTTCCCGGTATTGTGGCCCCCAAGAGCGCCGGAATCATTATGGCTAATGCACTGGTACAGTCGTTATCAGGCGAGACTTCAATCAGGGGGGACGAATAAATGGATTGGCATGGAAAAACAGTTGGTTATGCAATTACCGGCTCTCACTGCACCTTTGCCGAGGTAATGCCGCAGATTCAGCGGTTCATGGATGGCGGCGCCAACGTGGTGCCGATTGTATCGGCATCTGTGCTGAACACGGATACGCGCTTTGGCACATCGGAAAATTGGTTAAAACAGTTGAAAGATATAACGGGGAATGATATCATTTCTACAATTGTTGAAGCGGAACCGCTGGGTCCTTCGAAGCTGCTGGATGTACTTACGATTGCTCCCTGCACAGGGAACACAACAAGCAAACTGGCGAATGCCATGACGGACAGTCCGGTGCTGATGGCTGCCAAATCGCAGATGCGCAACGGGCGTCCGCTGGTGCTGGCGATCTCCACCAACGATGGGCTGGGCCTGAATGCGGCGAATATAGCTAAGCTGCTGGTAACTAAGAATATTTATTTTGTGCCATTCGGCCAGGATAATCCGGTTGCAAAGCCTAACTCGCTTGTCGCCCGGATGGACCTTATTCCTGAGGCTTGTTATGCAGCCCTGCAAGGCAGCCAGCTGCAGCCTATGATTATCGAACGGTTTCATTCAGCATAGCATTACGGCTCTTCACAGCAGCCAAGCACATACGTAACATATCTGCCGTCCTCATCTTGAGGGCGGTTCAACACTTTATTCAGCAGGTTAAGGCTGGAGCATTGATCAGGGTTGAGGAAAGGGGCATCTTCCTTATGCTTACTGGCATCAGGATCGTATTCCTGGGCGGGGACGCAAGACAGCTCGAAGTGATCCGCAGATGCGTAGAGATGAATGCGGCGGTAAGTGCCGCGGGGTTCGACCAGTGGGAGACTCCGGTTCCGGGGGTGAGTCTGGAACCGATGTCGGCAGAACTGCTCGGCACAGCCGATGTACTGGTGCTGCCCGTGGCAGGATGCGATGAGGAAGGAAAGCTTAACGCGCTGTATTCCTCCGGTCCGCTGCAGCTGCTGGATGAACATATCGCGGCGCTGCGGGCAGATTGTATAGTATATACTGGTATGGCCAAAAGTTATTTGCGCGCCTTGTGTTCCAGGCATTCACTGAAGCTAGTGGAGCTGCTGGACAGGGATGATGTGGCGATATACAATTCTATCCCTACAGCGGAAGGCGCGCTGGTAATAGCTATTCAGAATACCGATTTCACCATACATGGCTCCAATTCATTGGTGCTGGGCATGGGCAGAACCGGTTTCACGATGGCTAGAACCCTGCAAGGCCTTGGAGCCAGAGTATCCGTGGGGGTCAGGAAGCCGGAGCATTACGCCCGTGCTGAAGAAATGGGCTGGAAGCCTTTTATGACCGGGACACTGCAGCTTCATGTGGATGATATTGACCTTATCTTCAATACCGTTCCCGGCATGATTCTTACGGCAGAGGTTCTTTCGCGTGTGCCCAGGCAGTGTGTAATTATTGATCTGGCTTCGGCTCCGGGCGGCTGTGATTTCCGGTACGCGGAGAAGCGCGGGATTAAGGCAATCCTGGCTCCGGGCCTTCCAGGAATTGTCGCACCGGCAAGTGCAGGGAAGATTATGGCTGGCGCATTGCTGCAGTCGATTTCGGACGAGGTTCTGCATACGCTAGGCAATGAATGAACCGTTAGAGATTAACACTTGTATTCAGTATTTCAAGGTATGCACCCAGCGCAGCAAGAGCCGTTCTCTATGAAGGTAACAGCTATTCTGCGTATTTATCAGCGCTTGCTTAGAGAAGTAATGGAGGAATTATAAATGGGTATTTTGGTGCAAAAATTCGGCGGAACCTCGCTCTCCACACCGGTGGCCAGAGAACATGTAATCCGTCATGTCAAACGGGAGCTGGCCAGCGGGTTCAGCCTGGTGGTTGTAGTCTCGGCAATGGGCCGCAAAGGTGAGCCTTATGCTACAGATACACTGCTGGATCTGGCGGCTCAAAGCGGGAACTCGCTGCCCGACCGCGAACGTGATCTGCTGATGTGCTGCGGGGAGATTATCTCGGCGGCCAACCTCTGCGGACTGCTGGAGCAGGAAGGAATCCGTTCTACCGTGCTTACGGGGGCGCAGGCGGGATTTGTAACAGACAGCAGCTACGGCAACGCAAGAATTCTGGATGTGCGGACAGAACGCATTCTACGCGAACTGCGTGAGCATAAAGTAGTAATAGTAACCGGGTTCCAGGGTCAAACCGAAGCCGGTGATTTCACAACCCTTGGCCGAGGAGGAAGCGATACTTCGGCTACAGCGCTCGGTGCTGCACTGCGTGCGGATATGGTGGATATTTATACCGATGTTGACGGCATTCTGACCGCTGATCCGCGGATTGTCGAAGATGCCAAGCAGCTAACTTATGTCAGTTATACGGAAATCTGTAATATGGCCTATCAGGGAGCCAAGGTAATTCATCCCCGGGCTGTAGAAATCGCTATGCAGGCTCAGATTCCGGTACGTGTACGGTCAACGTTCTCCGAAGCGGAAGGGACGCTTGTTACCCATCCTGAAGGCTTCAGCGATGTTTCGCACGGAGTCGTTGACCGTTTTGTCACGGGCGTTGCGTATGTCAGTAACATTACACAGATCTCCGTGGAATGTCCTGACGGCAACGGAACAGGCGTACAGCTGCAGATTTTCAAAAGCATGGCGGATAACGGGATCAGCGTAGACTTCATTAATGTGACTCCATCCGAGGCTCTGTACACTGTGTTTGATGACAAATCGGAGAAAGCAATCTCTGTGCTGCAGGAGCTGGGGCTGCGTCCTAGGAGCTTGTCCGGCTGTGCGAAAGTATCCGTTATCGGCGGAGGCATCAATGGGGTGCCGGGAATCATGGCCCGTATTGTTGAAGCGCTCAGCTCGCAAAATATTCAGATTCTGCAATCCGCAGACTCCAATACAACGATTTGGGTTCTGGTGAAGAAGGAAGATATGGTGCAGTCGGTTCGCGCCCTGCATGCCAAGTTTGAATTGCACCGCTGACAAGGAGGAATTCAAAGTGGATTTCGGAAGACTAATAACCGCAATGGTAACCCCGTTTGACGGGGACGGAGAAATCAACTGGGAAGCAACTTCAAGGCTTGTCGATTACCTGATAGAAGAACAGAAGTCCGCTGCGCTGGTAGTCTGCGGAACAACGGGTGAATCGCCTACCTTAACCGATGATGAGAAGCTGAAGCTGTTTTCTTTTGTCAAAAAGCAGGCAGGCGGACGCTGCAAAATCATCGCCGGAACCGGCAGCAACAGTACCAGACATTCCATCGAGCTCACGAAGGAAGCCGAGAAAATCGGCGTGGACGGTGTGCTTCTGGTCGTCCCTTATTACAACAAACCTAATCAGGAAGGGCTCTACCGGCATTTCTCGTCCATTGCCGCCGAGACTTCGCTGCCTTGCATCTTATACAATGTACCAAGCCGCACTACGGTGAGCCTAAGTGTCGCAACCACACTGCGTCTGGCCGAGATTCCGAACATTGTCGCTACGAAGGAATGCGTCTCGGTGGATCAGATCACCCTGATTGCCTCGGCCTGCCCGGATGATTTCCATGTCTACTCAGGGGATGATTCTGCGGGTCTGGTCACGCTTGCTGTGGGCGGCCACGGTATTATCAGCGTAGCCAGCCACATTGTCGGGGCGCAGATGCTGGAGATGATCGAAGCCTTCACTTCCGGGAATGTCCGCCGTGCCGGTGAGCTCCACCGGACGCTGTTTCCTGTGTTCAAGGGGTTGTTCGAATGCCCGCAGCCGCTGCCGAATCCTTCGGCGGTGAAATATGCGCTGGGTCTGCGCGGGATCGACGTAGGTTCAGTCCGGCTGCCGCTGGTTTCTCCGACAGATGAGGAAGCGGCCTTTATTGCAGCTTTGCTTAAGTAGGTATCAACCCAGTATTCTTAAGCAGATTTATATCGCTAACCGTCCGCTCTAAAGAGCGGGCGGTTTTTTATTTTGTCAGATCCGTATAAAGACTATGTAAAAAAACGCAAGCCATAAACCGCTTTTTTGCTTGTCTTTTCCTCAAATAATGGCTGTTTGTTAAGGAAAGAATAGGACTAGGATCAGGATGACTTGTCTTTTGCCAAAAAAATCATGTATAATGTCCTTAAGTGATTCGGTGCGGTTAAAATAAAATATGCGGTAATCTTCCGTCAATGTAATTTTACATTGTGAGACAGGATAGGTCCTTGGATAAGTCTGTGCTAAACATGCCGGATTTTCGCGCGAGGGGCGCGGTGATGAAATTTTGACGGCGTTTGCCCGCTTCAAGACGATGTTACTGCCCGGTTCGGGAGTTTCGCCTTGCGCAATTATATAGACTTATCGGAATTTCTTTGTCGAATAAGGGAAGTTAACAGCAAATTGAAGAAAGTCTACAGCGCCGCTGAAATAATTGAAGCTCATTGTTTACAAATAAAAGTATGACGTCCAACATCATAGGAGGGTTAGATTCATTTGTCGAAAAAAAACAACAACGATAAATTGTCGATATTCGCATTAGGCGGAGTCGGCGAGATCGGAAAAAACATGTACGTTATTCAGTACGGCAACGACATTGTAGTCGTGGATGCCGGTCTGAAATTCCCGGAAGAAGATATGCTCGGTATTGATATTGTAATACCTGACATCTCGTACCTGACTGAGAACCGTGACAAAGTAAGAGGGATTGTGCTTACCCACGGACATGAAGATCACATTGGCGGATTGTCTTATGTGCTCAAGAACCTGAATGTTCCAGTCTATGGAACAAGACTTACACTTGGCCTTGTGGATAACAAGCTCAAGGAAGCGAACCTGCTGGGTGAAACCAAACGGATTCTGATCAACGAAGATTCGGAAATTGAGCTTGGCACCTCGCTTAAGGTAACATTCTTCAGAACCAACCATAGTATTCCTGATTCCGTCGGTGTATGCATCGAGACGCCGGAAGGCAATGTTGTCCACACAGGTGACTTCAAATTCGACCACACGCCAGTTAACGGTCAATTTGCGAACCTGCACCGGATGGCCGAAATCGGATCGAAGGGTGTGCTTGCACTGCTGTCTGACAGTACCAATGCCGAGAAGCCGGGCTTTACACCTTCGGAGAAGAATGTCGGTATTGTTCTGGAAGATATTTTCCGTAAAGCTGAACAGCGTGTAGTTGTAGCAACCTTTGCTTCCAACGTGCACCGTATCCAGCAGGTGGTGAATGCTGCAGAATCGACAGGCCGCAAGATTACTGTCATCGGGCGCAGTATGGTAAACGTTGTTTCCATTGCTTCCGAGCTCGGTTACCTGTACATTCCTGACGGTATGCTGATTGAACCGGAAGAAATGAACAGAATGGCCGGCAACCGTGTAGTTGTGCTTTGCACAGGCAGCCAGGGCGAACCAATGTCCGCGCTGACCCGTATGGCGCGCTCCAGTCACCGCAAGGTAGACATTATGCCGGGCGATACTGTTATTATTGCAGCTACACCAGTACCGGGTAATGAGAAGTATGTAGGCCGTACCATTGATGAACTCTTCCGTCTTGGCGCCAATGTAATTTACAGCGGCTCCAACTCCGGTGTTCACGTATCCGGTCACGGCAGCCAGGAAGAGCTGAAGCTGATGCTCAACCTGATGAAGCCGAAATTCTTCATTCCGATTCACGGTGAGTTCCGTATGCAGCGCAGGCATGCAATTCTTGCAGAGTCCGTCGGTGTAGAACCAAGCAACATCTTCATCACAGAGCTTGGCGAAGTGATTGAAATTTCCGGAGGAGCAGCACGCAGAGCCGGCAAGGTTACTGCAGGCAACGTGCTCATTGACGGACTTGGTGTCGGCGATGTCGGCAATATCGTACTGCGTGACCGTAAGCTCTTGTCCCAGGACGGAATTCTGGTTGTAGTGGTAACACTCAGCAAGCAGAATGGAGCTATTGTCTCCGGACCGGATATCATTTCCCGCGGATTTGTCTACGTGCGGGAGTCTGAAGGTCTTCTGGACGAAGCTAACCGGATTGTATCCGGTACGCTGCAGCGTCTGATGAGTGAGAAGGTCAATGAGTGGGCTTCTCTGAAGACCAGTGTCAAAGACTCGCTTGGCCGTTTCCTCTACGAGCAGACACGCCGCAGACCGATGATCCTGCCGATCATCATGGAAGTATAATTCAAAGCTTCATTTAGAATATATGCAGGGCAATAGCCCCTTCTCCCCGGAAATATTGGACGGTTTCCTGGGGAGGAGGGGATTTTTGTGCAGCTATAAGATTTTTTTGCTGGCGGACACAACATTTAAGGAGCTCAATCGTTATACTGCCAAGGGGGTGTGAAAGTGGGGGCTGGAAACAAAGAGCAGCTGCTCCAATCCAAAATGGCAGAAATACGCAGATATTTAATCCGGCTGGGTGCCGGAAGTGCAGATGCGGAAGATATCGTACAGGATACAGTCTACAAAGCCTTGCTGTATATTGACGGGATTGACGGCCATAAGTACAGTGCCTGGCTCTATAAGGTAGCGATTAACAGCTACTATGATTTATGCCGGAGGCAGACACGGTTCCGGTATTCTGATGAAATGGAGGATTATGAAGCGCCGGAGAGCGAACTCCCGGAGTCCATGCTGCTGCAGCAGGAGCAAAAAATACTTATTGAGAAGATCCTCGGCAGGATGAACCCGGCGAACCGCCAGCTGATTCTGCTGAAGTATGAAATGGAGTTCTCCTATAAACAAATTGCTGCGCTCTTGGGAGTCACAGAAGGTACAGTGAAGGCTTCTCTGTACCGTGCCAGGCAGCAGTTTCAACACATTTACGGAGGTGAGGCTGAATGACAGCCCCATGGGAAGGACAAGAGGATCAGAATCTGGCCCTGACACTAAAAAAAGCTAAACGTAAAAGCATAATCCGCAGTATTGTTATTTCACTGCTCGTTACCCTTATTACATTGACCGCGATATTTTTCGGTGCGGCACAGCTGGTGGCCCACCGCTCCGCTGAGACAAAGATGAGTGAATGGAAATATCTGATGATTAGCAGTCCCAATGAATATACGTCCAGCTATAGAGACAACCGCGGATTCCTATCTGGAGTGCTGGAAATGAATACTTATAAGATCATTGAAGGCGTACCTGTTCCGTGGAATGAGAAATGGTTCAATTATAACGAGTGGTGGTTTCCGTTTGCTACCGGAGCTTATGGGGGAACAACCAATCTGCAGGAGTCAGCGCCCCCGGGAAATCCGGACAGCCAGGCGTTCAGACGGCAGTATAACCCGCACAATGGGCAAAAGGAGATGGCCTATTACATTCCGGGCGTGGAATACGACAGTTCAATCCTCAATGACCTTAACCTGCTTACCGCGATGGAACCGGATGAATTGGCTGAGATGGCGCTGTCTTTTGATCAACCCTATTCCTTCGAGGAGGTGAAAAGAATGCTTCCTAAAGAGGCCAGACCTGTATGGTATTGGGTGGATACGTATGACGAAAGTTCCGGGTTCTATCTGAAATCCCACGAGGGTTGGGATGGCGTAATGATAAGTCCGCAGCCTGTATCATCTTCCTCAGGCATTTATGGGTTCGGCACCGGACCCAATGATAATGGCGGTGAGGTATCGCCGGTGGATTTTCTGGGATGGCTTCAATCCGGGCTGGAGTATAAAGACAATTATTATAGCGAATACAGCCGGATCAGCCGGTACCTCAAAAAGGATAAGGCTGAGCCTGACGCGGCAGATGTCCGGATTCTGGGAGTTGTTGTCACCGGCTCTGCCGCAGGTCTGAAGAGCTTGAATGGACAACCCTATATCCGGGGGGCAGTGCTTGGTGCCGTAGCAGATCCCTATTAACTTGAACAAACACAGACTGATATTTTATAACCGGATTTGCATAAGGGAGTCCCCCGGAATGTCATACTACCAGGAGATAGTATGGCTGCAGCGGATGGGTGCTGTAAGCAGAAAGGGAGAGCTGCGCACAATGGACTTCACAGAAGCAAGCATGAACAGCGGCAAGAACGAAGAGATTATGCCTGGAGAGATCAAACCCGGGGTCAGTGAACCTGTGCTGCCCGGACCGGTGGGGGTGCTGAAGGAGCTGGGGCAAACGGCGGTTCCTACAGGGGAGCCGGATATTTTCTGCATGACGATTATCGGCCAGATCGAAGGACATTTCGTATTGCCGCCGCATAATAAAACTACGAAATATGAACACATCATTCCCCAGCTGGTTGCCGCCGAGCAGAATAAGAATATTAAAGGGCTGCTGATTATCTTGAACACCGTCGGAGGGGATGTGGAGGCCGGGCTGGCCATTGCCGAGATGATTGCCTCCTTGTCCAAGCCAACTGTGACAGTGGTAATCGGCGGCGGCCATAGCATTGGCGTCCCGATCGCGGTATCCTCCAGCTATTCCATTATTGCCGAGAGTGCAACGATGACGATTCATCCGATCAGGATGAACGGTCTCGTGATTGGAGTGCCGCAAACCTTCGAATATATGGAGCGGATGCAGGAGCGGATGGTTAAATTTGTAACTTCGCATTCCCGTATTACAGAGTCGCAATTTAAAGACCTGATGTTCAAAACCGGAGAGCTGAACCGTGACATCGGTACCGCTGTCGGCGGACAGGATGCCGTGAAATATGGTCTTATGGATGAGGTGGGCGGTATAGGAGCTGCTCTGGCCCATCTGAACCAAATGATTGCGGGAAACGTTTCGCTTTCGCCTGATCATCTGGCGCCGGGAGGACTGACTCAATGACCTTTTATACGATTCTGCCGATGGAGCAGGTGTTTGAGGGTGCACTTAATTATGCGCTGCCGGTGCAGGAGGTCAGCTATCAAGGGATGCTGATGCAGGTCGAACCGCTTGAAGGCGGTCAGGCGCGGATTGTCAGGCTGCTTCAGTGTCCGCTGCACAGGTATCTGGAGGCAGCCCTGTCCCCCGGATCGGTCATTCAATTAGACAAATAAATGCGAACATACTGCCTATAGATGCATTTTCTGACAAAAGAGAACATAGGTACGCCACGCCATTATATGGTATAATGTTGTGGGGGTGGCTGGCGTGGCTAAAAAAAGAAAAAAGAAAAAGAAAAAAGCGCTGCTGGGCAGCGTTTTAAAATATGAAATCTATGGAATTCTGCTTATTACGATCTCCGTCATTGCTTTGTCAGGTGAAGCGGCTGTAGGGCGCTCTCTTTCAAGTATGGCGGGATACTTACTCGGCAGATTCTATTTTGTGCTGCCGCTGGCCGGCATTTTCTATGGACTGATGGTCATGATTCACCGTAAATGGCCGTCCACCTGGAACAGCCGGTATACCGGCGGGCTGTTGCTGCTGCTGTCCATGTGCCTGATGAGTACGATTTCGGCTATGCAGCAGAAGCTGGGACCGATCGGAATGCTGCATCCGGGCAATGTGCTGGCCCAAATACATAATGACCTCTCGGGTTCACTGTCTCCGGGCGCTGGTGAGAGCAGCGTGTACATGCTCGGCAAGGACATCAGCGGAGGGTACATCGGAGCGCTGGAGTATGCAGCTCTACTGTGGCTGTTCGGCAATCTGGGCGCCAAGCTGCTTATGATTGTTCTGCTGGCGATCAGCTTCATGCTGATTACCAATCTGTCGTATGTGGAGCTGTTTACGCTGCTCCGGGTAAGAGCGGTTAAGCTGGTGGAAGGAATAAAGCTCAGATCAGCCAACCGCCCTGCAGCGGTTCCGGTAGTGCCCAGAGCTGCAAGAAACAGCACACCTGCTGCACCGCAGCCGGCAGATGATGATGACTACTACGAAGACGATGAAGAGAACAATAATCAGCTGCCTAGACGTGCACAGCCGAACCTGCTGGGAAGAGTGGTCGGCTGGTTCAGCGGCTCCGCCCGTAATCAGCAGCAGCCCGGGACGGAAGAATATGATGACGGGGAACTGCCGGATGTAATCCTGACAGAACCGCGGAACGGTCCGATAATATCCGGGCTTGCGGCCGGCAGGGGAATGCCGCCGGAAGATTTCGGCGAGGATGAATTCCCCGAAGAAGATCTGGAGCCGGTTACCCCGATCATCCGCGACTTCTTCGAGCACATCCGCTCGGAAGGTCTGAATGCGGAGGACCGGGAGGAGTGGAGCGAGTTCTCGCCGGCTGCACGCGGCGGCGGTGTTACAGGAGCGGGCGATGAGGCTCTCCCTGCTGCTGCCGGACATCCTGCACTTGCGGATGAAGCTGCAGAGGACGGACTTCCTGTAGAGCTGGAAGGGCTGCTGGGAACGGCAGAGAATGGTGAAGTGGTTCCGGCAGTTCCGCCACCTCCTCCGCCCAAGCCGTACAAGCTTCCATCCTTCCGGCTGCTGGCCAAGCCTAATAACGGAGCCAAGGCCGGAGACCAGAATGACTACATGCAGACGGCCCGTAAGCTGGAAGCTACACTTGAGAGCTTCGGTGTCCGGGCGAAGGTGCTTGAGGTTGTCCGGGGACCGGCTGTTACCCGGTATGAGATTCAACCGGATATCGGCGTGAAGGTCAGCCGGATTGTCAATCTTACCGATGATATCGCGCTGGCGCTGGCAGCCAAGGATATCCGGATGGAAGCGCCGATTCCGGGCAAGTCAGCCATCGGTATTGAAGTGCCGAACTCCGAGGTCTCAATTGTAACCATGCGTGAAGTAATGGAGACGCAGATTTTTCAGGAGGCAGAGTCACGGTTGTCGATTGCGTTCGGACGGGATATCTCCGGTCAGACGATTATAGGCAATCTGGCCAAGATGCCCCATCTGCTGGTAGCGGGGGCTACCGGTTCCGGTAAATCCGTCTGCATTAACGGCATTATTACCAGTATCCTGTATAAGGCGAAGCCTAATGAAGTAAAGTTCCTCATGGTTGACCCTAAGATGGTTGAGCTGAATGTATATAACGGCATTCCGCATCTGCTTGCGCCGGTGGTTACCGATCCCAAGCGGGCCAGTCTTGCCTTGAAGAAGATAGTGGTGGAGATGGAGAAGCGGTATGAGCTGTTCTCCAAGTCAGGCACGCGTAATATGGAAGGCTATAATACATTAATGAAAGATAATCCGGCAGCGGTATTGCCCTACATTGTAGTAATTGTGGACGAGCTTGCCGATCTGATGATGGTGGCGGCGAATGATGTCGAAGATGCGATCTGCCGGCTTGCCCAGATGGCGCGGGCGGCGGGAATTCATCTGATCATCGCCACACAGCGTCCTTCCGTGGACGTCATTACCGGACTGATTAAGGCGAATATTCCTTCGCGGATTGCATTTGGAGTATCTTCGAATGTGGATTCACGGACCATTCTGGATATGCCGGGTGCAGAGAAGCTGCTGGGACGGGGGGATATGCTGTTCCTGCCAATGGGAGCTTCCAAGCCGATTCGTGTCCAGGGGGCCTTCATGAGCGATCAGGAGGTCGAAACCATTGTACAGTATGTAAGCAGCCAGGGTGAAGCGAATTATGATGAATCCCTTGTTCCTGAAGTGGATGATACCCTATCGGAGGATCAGGATCCGCAGGATGAATTATATGAACAAGCCGTCCAGATTGTGCTGGAAGCCAAGCAAGCCTCGGTGTCTCTGCTTCAGCGGCGCATGCGGGTCGGTTACACCCGTGCTGCACGGTTAATTGATGCCATGGAGGCAAGAAGCGTGATCGGGCCTTACGAGGGCAGCAAGCCCCGTGAGGTGCTGATGTCCCTTGAACAGTATCAGCATAACAGAATCAGTTCATAACCCAAAAAAGATGACCCGTAGAAGTAGATACGGGTCATCTTTTTTAAGTTAGGCAATTTGTGGTCAATCTAAAATTATTTCACCCGGGGTGCTGCAAGCAGTTTGTCCACAATGAAATCAAGCTGTGCGTTCAGCGAATAGATATCGCTGTAATAGGATAATCCGAAGTCAATCTCCATCAGGCGGCCTTCTTTGACTGCCGGAATGCTGTTCCAGAGCGGATCGGTAGTCAGATCAGCCATCCCATCGTAGGAAGAACGGAAGATATAATCTCCACTGTAATCGGCCAGAACTTCAAAGGATACGGAATCACCGCCCATATCGCTCTTGGAATCAATTTTTTGCTGGAGAATCTCAGGCGCCTTCATTCCGAGATATTCATAAATGACCTGTGAACCCCGGCCATATTGTTTGCTCATGACCACTACCATGCTGCGGTCTGCGCCGCCTTCCATGATGGAGACCGTTGAACCGAGAATTCCCGCTTCCTGCAGCTTCTGCTTACTGTCCTCCACTTTGGCATTGAAGCTGTTCAAAAGGCCGGTAGCCTGTTCTTCCTTGCCGAAAATATGTCCAATGAACCTTACCCGCTCATCGGTCGTCATCTTCTCATAAGGGACCAGCACTGTCGGTGCGATGTCATGCAGTGCTGCATAGGTCTCCTCAGAAGGAACAATGATCAGATCGGGATCCAGCGAGAGTACAGCCTCAGGACTAGCCTCAAACCAGGTGCCCAGTTTCTGTACATCCTTCAATTCATTCTCAAAGGCTGCGCCTTCGGATACATCAGATACACCTATGGGTTTGATACCAAGTGCGAGGACATCGCCCAGCAGATACAGTACTACCACACGCTGGGGATCGGCTGGAACCTCTACGTCTCCTTTGACGGTGGAGATGGTCCGGGTCTGGGCCTCGGCTGCAGTGTTATCAGGGGATGTTGTAGCGGCTGCAGTCGCAGCAGGCGAAGCGGCTCCTGAGTTGCTGGCATTGCCCGCTGTAGTGTTGTTGGCACCTCCTGCGGAACACGCGCTTAACACTATGGTGAAGCATAACAACAAGGTGAGCATTAGGGATGGTTTAGCCGTTCTGAACATGGGTGACGCTCCTTTTGGGTTATATTGATAATGATTATCATCATCAATATATCGGAGAGTGTCTTCCCAGGCAATGTCATAAGCGGACACAGCGGATGGTATTTCCGGCCAGTTTGACACGGTTAGCAGGGAATTTTTGTACCTTACCGGCGAGGTGCCGAAATGCTTTTTGAACATTTTGCCGAAATGATATGCATCCGGGTAGCCGACGGCAAGCGCAATATCATGCAGCGTGGACTCTGTATTCAGTAGCAGCTCCCGGGCTTTGTCCATACGGATCTGTATCATATACTGGGCAGGGCTGGTCTGAAGCCTCATCCGGAAAAGCCTCGACAAGGTTCTCGGGCTCATCCCGAGTGTGCCGGCGAGTGCATCCAGCGTGAATGGTTTGCTGTAACTGTCGTGCATGTAGCGTACTGCCTGGTCCAGCGAATCCGCTTTGAGGGGCTGAATATCCTGCGCATGGAGCTGACGGAGCAGCTCATGGACCCATTGATAGAACAAGGCTTTGGCATGCAGATGCTCGAGTACGCCGCCTTGCTGCCATTCGCCATACATCTGGATCAGGATCTCGTACAGCGGAAGCGGATTGCCTGGAGTGAAATTGTAAATTTTGCTAAAAGGCCGGCTGCGCTCCATAAGTGCTGTAAGATTCCGCCGTCCGGGGAGCGTAAGTGTGGATCTGTATAAAATTAAGTAATAATCCAGGATTTCCTGTGTCTTGAGCACTTTGATCATCATGCCTTTGCCGCCATGAATGACACTGGAGCCGCTGATTTCAAATGAAATCTCATCTATAAGCACAGTTGCACTGCCGCGTACGACATACATATATGTACTGGCTGGAAGGCGGTACAGCAGCGGAGGTTCTCCCGAAGTGAAAGAGGCCTTGCGGATATCAATAACTTCTATTAAAGCGTGGTTCCACAGTATGATATGGTCCTTCAGATTCATGATTCTTCTCAACTCCTGTTGGTTCATAACCCAAGTATAGTTGATAATCGTTCTCAGTTGCAATGGATTTGCTCTTGCCAGTCTTACGGTAATGCATAGGATGTCTTGTGAGTCGTCATAATAACTTTAGCCATTCATGCAGAACTTACAAGAGAAAGGTAGAGCGAACCCCCATGACAAAACATAAGCAGTGGATCTTTGCCGCACTAACCCTTGCCTTGGCCGCCGCACCATTTGCCGGCGTATTCTTTGAAGAACGCGGCGTGACGTACGCCCAATCGTATGCAGCAGAGCCGGTTATAACTGAAATTCCTGACGAAGGGGAAGAAGCATTACCCGCTTTTGGCACAACGCCGCTGAAGCTTGGATCTTCCGGACAGGATGTGTATGAGCTGCAGGGGAGACTTAAGCATCTTGGCTATTATGCCGGTCCCATTGACAGCCAGTTCGGAGCCAAAACCAAAAATGCCGTCACCTGGTTCCAGTGGAAATTCGGCTTGAAATCCGACGGAGTTGTTGGTGCCAAAACAAAGCTCAAACTGTACAATGCAACAACAGCCTGGAAACCTACAGCCCCCAAGACATCGACCGCCAATAAGGATACATCATCCGGAACGGCGGCAAAAAAGAATGATACAGCCAAAACGAATACAGCTGAGCTGTCTTCCGGCAATACGATGGGGCTGTCCGAAAATGACCTGAAAATCATGGCTAATGCCGTTTACGGTGAATCACGCGGGGAGCCGTTTGAAGGACAGGTAGCGGTGGCGGCGGTTATTCTAAACCGGGTTAAATCGCCGAGCTTTCCCAACACGCCTTCGGGGGTGATTTTTCAACCCGGAGCCTTTACGGCTGTAGCTGACGGACAAATTTATCTGGAGCCTAATGAACAGGCACGCAAGGCAGTGCAGCAGGCGCTTAACGGCTGGGACCCTTCCGGCGGCTGCCTCTATTATTTCAATCCCAAGACAGCTACTTCCAAATGGATCTGGAGCCGACCGCAGGTGAAGACGATCGGTGAGCATATTTTCTGTATGTAGCTGAAGGAATGTTTTTGCACAGCAAGGCATTAATGGCAGCATGACAGCGTCCGTATAAATCCTTTCTGAGAGCAACCGGTACGCTGTCTTCCGGTTGCTTCCTTACTTTGGAATGGTTTAGAATGGATAATACTTCATAAACTTGTTGTATAGCATCTACCCACGCCGCAAAGGAGTTTTGGACTTGACAAATAATGGATTTCAACATGGCAGCGCCGCAGGCATGCGCATACACGTTCTGCCGACCAAGGCGTTCAAGACGTTCGCCATCTCACTTTATGCCGGCGTTCCGCTTGACGAAAGTACCGTCACCCCTACAGCTCTGGTTCCTTTTGTGCTCCGCCGGGGCACAGCCTCCTACCCTGAAACCACCCAGTTCCGCGAACGTCTGGAGGAGCTTTATGGTGCAGGTTTCGGCTTCGACATCTACAAACGCGGCGATTATCAGATCGTGCAGTTCCGGATGGACACGATCAATGACTCCTTCGTACAGAGCAAGGAGAGCCTGCTTGGAGAATCTTTTGCTTTTCTGGGAGAAGTATTGACCCGGCCTTTGCTGGAGGACGGAAGCTTCCGCGCGTCCTATGTGGCGACTGAACGCGAGACCGTCCGCAAGAAGCTGGAAGCGATTGTGAACGATAAAATCCGTTACGCGGCAGAACGCTGCATTGAGGAAATGTGCCGCCTTGAACCCTACCGTCTGCATCCGCTCGGACAAAGAGCCGATCTGGATGCCATTACCTCTGAATCGCTATACCAGTCCTATAATTCCTGGCTGAATAGAGCGACCCTTGATCTGTACGTGGTAGGTGATACTACACCGGAAGAAGTGGAGAAGCTGGTCATTGCCAATTTCGGCCGCGCGCATCATTCCGAATCTGCGCCGTACACCTCAGACTTCACCCCGGTAACGGTTACGGAAGTGCGGACGGTGGAGGAGAAGCTGGATGTCAATCAAGGCAAGCTGAATATGGGTCTGCGTACCTCAATCACGTACAAGGATGACAGATACGCTTCTGCGCTCATGTACAACGGCATCCTCGGCGGATATCCGCATTCGAAGCTGTTCGTCAACGTGCGCGAGAAAGAGAGCCTGGCCTATTATGCTTCCTCCCGCTACGACGGGCATAAGGGCATCGGGACGATTCAATCGGGAATTGAGACCCAGAATTACGGCAAGGCCGTTGATATCATCCGCAAGCAGCTTGATGAGCTGAAGGCCGGCAATATCAGTGATCTGGAGCTGAGCCAGACCAAAGCGATGATCCGCAACCTTTTGTCCGAAATTCAGGATTCCGCATTTGAGATGATCTCGTTTGATTTCAACCGCCAGATATCCGGCAAAGACCGTTCTGCACAGGAACTGATGGACCAGGTTGACCACATCGGGGCGGAAGAAGTGAAGGCTGCGGCTGACACCTTCCAGCTTGATACGATTTATTTCCTGACAGGGAAGGAGGAATAGCGGTGGAAAAGCTCCATTACGAAAGACTTCAAGAAACACTCTATCATGAGGTTATGGATAACGGTCTGCAGGTGTATGTGCTGCCGAAGCCGTCTTTTCTCAAAACCTACGCTACCTTTGCGACCAAATACGGTTCTGTAGACAATCACTTTAAGGTAGCGGGCGGGGAAGAAACCACCGTGCCTGACGGTATCGCCCACTTCCTGGAGCACAAAATGTTCGAAGAGCCCGAAGGCGATATCTTTGCCACCTTTGCTTCCAACGGCGCATCTGCGAATGCATTCACCAGCTTTGACCAGACGGTATACCTTTTCTCGGCGACGGAGAACATTGAGCAGAATCTCAGTACGCTCGTTGATTTTGTGCAGCGTCCTTATTTCACGGATGAGAATGTGGAGAAGGAAAAAGGGATCATCGGCCAGGAGATTAACATGTATGCGGATAACCCGGACTGGCGTGTGTATTTCGGGCTGATCGAAGCGATGTATGCCAAACATCCGGTTCATATTGACATTGCCGGAACCATCGAGTCAATCGCAACCATCACCAAAGAAACGCTGTATACCTGTTACAACTCCTTCTACCATCCCAGCAATATGCTGCTGTTCATTGTCGGCGGTGTCGATCCTGAGAAGGTATTTGAACTGATCCGCAACAATCAAAAGGGTAAAAATTATGAGAAGCAGGGTGAAATCACCCGTATCTTCGAGCACGAGCCGCATGAGGTGGCATCGAAGCATGTGGAGAGCCGGCTCGCGGTCTCCATTCCCAAAATGATGTTCGGGTTCAAGGAAAAGGTGGATGGCCTCACGGGTGAGGCTGCAGTTCGCCGTGATCTGACCACCAGACTGATGCTGGATCTGCTGCTCGGCAGCAGTACGGCGCTGTATCAGAAGCTCTATGATGAGGAACTGATCTCGGACAGCTTCGGCCATGAATTTAACAGCTCCCCGCAATATGCGTTCTCGGCAATCGGCGGTGATACCAAAGATCCGGGCCTTCTGCTTGACCGGATCAAAGAAGAGGTTGGTCATATCCAGGAGACGGGCTTCGCAGAGAAGGATTTCGAGCGTGCCCGCAAAAAGAAAATCGGTGGCTATCTGCGTATGCTAAATTCGCCGGAGAGCATTGCCCATGAGTTCACCCGTTACCAGTTCCGCGGCGGAGATCTGTTCGAAGTGCTTCCCCTCTATGAATCGATCACGCTGGAGGAAGTGAATGACCGGCTGCGTAATCATGTGGACTGGGAGCAGCTGGCTGTGTCGCTTGTGGTGAGTCCTTAATGGCATTACCGGGAGAGGGCAGCAAAGCGATAGGCGAAATGACAGTGCTCATTACCGGAGGCAGCGGGGGAATCGGCGGAGCCATCGCCGAGCGATTTGCTTCGGTAGGCATGAACATTGTGATTCATTATATGAATTCGCATGAAGCGGCGAATGATGTTGCCCGGCGGTGCATGGCGCTGGGGGCAAAGGTGATGACTGTGGCTGCGGATATGAAGGACCGCAGCCAGCTTGTGCGTATGGCCGAACGGCTTGAGGCCAGCGGCATGATGCCGGATATCCTGGTCAACAATGCCGGGAAGGCGCATTATGGCATGCTGGCCGATGTAACGGAGGAAGAGTGGGACGATATTATGGCGGTGAATCTGAAGGGCACCTTTATGTGCAGCCAGATTTTTATGCCTTATATGGTCTCCCAGCGTTACGGGCGGATTATTAATGTTTCTTCCGTATGGGGGATTTCGGGCGCTTCCTGTGAAGTGGCGTATTCGGCCAGCAAGGGCGGAGTGAATGCTTTCACCAAGGCGCTGGCGAAGGAGCTGGCACCTTCCAAGGTTACGGTCAATGCCGTTGCGCCGGGAGCGGTCCAAACAGCCATGCTGGCCAATCTGCAGGCGGATGAGGTGAAGATGCTGGAGGATGAGATCCCTGCGGGGAGGCTTGCTTCTCCTGAAGATATCTCATCGCTGGTTTATTTTCTGGCGCTGCCTGAATCGGGCTATATTACCGGCCAGATCATCAGTCCGAACGGCGGCTGGATTACTTAAGGCCAGGCAGCATGAGTTCTGGAGAAATGCTCCAGCATAAGAACTTCCGGCTTGAGACATATTATAACTGTTGCTTTTAAATCTCAATATCATTACAACTTGAGGAGGATTTAAGATGTCAACAGATTCCGTAGTGAAGAACTTTGATACCTGGAAAAGCTTTCTGGGAGACCGGGTCATTCAGGCCGAAAAAATGGGGATGAGCGACGAGACCATCACCAAGCTGGCTTTTGAAATCGGGGAATTCCTCGATAAGAAGGTCGATCCGGGCAACTATTCCAACCGGGCCATCAAAGAGCTCTGGGATGTCGGAACGGATGATGAGAAGCATACCATTGCTGGACTCATGGTCAAACTGGCAAAGAAAAACGCATAAGCATGCGGAAGAAGCTCCCCTTGCGGGAGCTTTTCTGCAATTATTACAACAGTGTCCTTGCCTTTCAAAATTTTTTTATATATCATTAACATGACCCGTGTAGCGAAAGTGACATGCAGGGAAAAGGAATCTATGAGGTGCGCTAAAGTGGAATATAAACAGTGGTATATGGAGTACAAGATACATAAGAACAGACCCGGTCTCCTTGGAGATATCGCTTCAATGCTGGGAATGCTGGAAGTCAATATCCTGACGATTAACGGTGTTGAAGGCAAAACCCGCGGGATGCTGCTGGAAACCAGTGACGATGAGAAGATCATGCTGATGGGCGAGATGCTCAAAAAAGTTGATAATATAACGGTTACGGCACTGCGTTCTCCGCGCCTTGTGGATAAGCTTGCCGTCCGTCATGGACGATATATTGACCGCGATTCGGATGACCGCAAGACCTTCCGCTTCACCCGCGATGAGCTCGGACTGCTGGTGGATTTCCTCGGTGAATTGTTTAAGCGGGAAGGGAATCAGGTTATAGGTCTACGAGGCATGCCGCGTGTAGGGAAGACGGAATCTATTATTGCCGGCAGTGTATGTGCCATGAAGCGCTGGACCTTTGTCTCATCGACGCTGCTGCGGCAGACGGTACGGAGCCAACTGGCGGATGATGAGCTGAACCCGAATAATGTATTCATCATTGACGGAATTGTCAGCACTATACGTTCGAATGAGAAGCATTACAACCTGCTGCAGAACGTTATGAGTATGCCGAGCACCAAGGTGATTGAGCACCCGGATATTTTTGTGCGGGAATCCGAATACACCTTTGATGATTTCGATATCATTATCGAGCTGCGCAATACGCCGAACGAAGAGATATTGTACGAGTCGTTTACGACAAGCTACAGTGATGATCTTTAATATATATTATATTTTTAGGGGGTGATGGTATGTCGGAACTGGGCCGGCATTTGAAGGAGGCGCGTCTGCAAAAAGGGATGAGTCTTGATGATGTCCAGGAAGTAACAAAGATCCGCAAAAAATATTTGGAAGCCATCGAAGCAGGTGATTATAAAGTGCTTCCGGGAAGTTTCTATGTCCGGGCCTTTATCAAAACCTATGCTGAAGCGGTCGGGGTAAACCCGGATGAACTGATGGAGGAGCACGGCAATGTGCCTGCGGCTCCGGTCGATACCACCATGGAGACAGTGATCCAGAAGCGGAGCCGCAAGCCTGAAACGGAACGGAATGCCAAGTGGCTGCCTACCTTGCTGATGTGGACCTTTCCTGTCTTAATCCTTGTGGTCATCTATCTGTATGCATCTTCAACGATGAATAAAGAAGAGGCGGACAAAACGGATTCGGGGAGTTTGACTGCCGCTACGCAAGATCCGGCGAAGGTTCAGCCTTCAGCCACAGCGGCCGGCGGCGGTGCAGCAGCTACAGCTACTACGGATACTGGAGCAACTGCGACTGTTGCACCAACTGCTACTCCGGTGCCTTCCCCGACTCCGTCCACGCAGTCCATAACGGTTACAGAGGACCGCAAGTCGGGCAAAACGACAATCTATAAGGTTACGGCACCTGCGGGAAGCTCGGTTCAGGTAGAGATTGCCGCGACGGGAGTCAGCTGGCTTGAAGTCTACCAGGGTGAGAACTCCAAGGGGGAGAAGCTAAGCTTCGGGAACACTAAGGCTGGCGATAATATGAGCTTTACGCTCGGAAGTGCAGGAATGTACATCAAATCCGGATATTCCCCGGCTACCACAATTTCAGTAAACGGACAAGTTATCACCGATGGCAAAACATCGTCCCGGCTGCTCCTGGAGCTGGATGACGGAACTTCTGCCTCCGGCACTGATGATGCAGCTAATGCTGCTTCTGACGGTGAGAGTGCCACAACCGAATAGCAAATCCAATGTATAGGTTTCGGCGGATTGGAGAACCTAGGAATGATTTACAGTTCTTACTCCAAAGTGAGGTGTATTCTCTCATGACCGTCAGCTGGATCGTAACAGGACTTGGCATTATTGTCAGTCTCCTCGGTTATTATCTGACACCGAGTGCCTGGGGCTATGGTATTCTGGGCTTCGGACTGGCACATATTGTGCTCGGGATTCTGGATATGTTCCGGGCTCCTGCACGCAGCAGATAATACCTGGATGTGAGCGTCTCCCGGAGTTTGCTTCGGGAGACGTGTTTTTTATAATGTAATCCTTAATACATAGTTATACGCTCTATCTCTTTTACGTTCTATCTCTGGAAGCCAGGGCCCCACTTTGTGGGGTTGTTTTGTAATGCCTGTGGTGCTTTTCTTTCCAGTATTAGACTTAGGAGTCCCTTTCTCATATAATAGGAACAGACTAAATGTAAGCAAAGGACGTGGAATCATGAGTTCGGAAAGTTCATTCGACATTGTATCCAAAATGGATATGCAGGAATTGACCAATGCGGTCCATCAGACGGAGAAGGAAATTGATAACCGCTTCGATTTCAAGAACAGCAAAAGCAGTCTAAAGCTGGAAAAAGATGCGCTGATCATCGCTTCAGAGGATGAATACAAGCTAAATGCGGTTATTGATATCCTGCAGTCGAAAATGGTTAAGCGAGGAATTACACTGAAAAATATGGATTTTGGCAAAGTAGAACCCGCCTCACTGGGCACTGTACGCCAGCGTCTGGGCCTGAAGCAGGGAATTGATCAGGAGAACGCGAAGAAGATTAATATCTTGATCCGTGACTCCAAACTAAAGGTGAAGAGCACCATTCAAGGGGATCAGATCCGTGTTACCGGTAAAAGCCGCGATGACCTCCAGCAAATTATCCAGCTCCTGCGCAAAGCTGATTTGCCGCTCGATCTGCAGTTTAACAATTTAAAGTAAGCTTACGTACCCCGCAGTGTATACGCACCTTACTTTGCGGGGTATTTTATGTTTTTTTGACACTTATTTATGGCTATAATATACTAGCTAAAGCAGTTTTGAAGAAAATTGTGGAATATCGGATTCGTATGGATCAGGGGAGGAACTTCAGTGAATTTGCCCAACCGCATCACGCTAGCACGTATTTGTCTTATCCCGATTATGATGTTTTTTCTGCTGGTGGATTTCAGCTTCTATCCGGAACCGATACATTGGGGCTCATTTCAGCTTTCAATTAATCATTTGATTGCAGCTGTTATTTTCCTGCTTGCCGCCAGTACAGATGGAATAGACGGGTACATAGCCAGAAAGTATAACATGGTCACCAATCTCGGCAAACTGCTGGACCCGCTTGCAGACAAGCTGCTGGTCTCTGCAGTATTGATCTCGCTGGTTGAGCTGGGAAGATGTGATTCCTGGATTGCCATTGTCATCATCAGCCGTGAATTTGCCGTGACCGGCCTGCGCCAGGTGGCATTGCTTGAAGGTAAAGTAGTGGCCGCGAGCAAATGGGGCAAGATAAAGACAGTCACTCAGATTGTCGCGATTTCGCTGCTTCTGCTTAACAATTTCCCGTTCCAGTTCGTCAGCATCCCGGTGGATGATATTGCGATTTGGGCTGCAGCGATTATCACCATCTATTCGGGTATTGATTATTTCGTGAAGAACAAGGACTTGCTGCAGCTTCATAATGCCTGAAGTTTGCTAAGCTGCTTGATTTTTGTTTTGCATCATTTCTACAATCAGGAGGAGAACGCCAGCTATGAAAGCGGAAATTATTGCCGTTGGAACAGAACTTTTGCTTGGACAGATAGTAAACAGCAATGCCCAGTTTCTTTCAATAGAGCTGGCTGCGTTAGGGATTGATGTATATTTTCAGACCGTAGTCGGGGACAACAAGAACCGTCTTCTGGAAGCAATTGAGATTGCACGGAACCGTGCGGATATTATATTGTTCACCGGCGGAATCGGACCGACGGAGGATGATCTGACCAAAGATGCACTTGCTGCGGCGCTTGGCCGTACCCTTCATATCGACCAGCTTGCTATGGATCATGTGCAGCGCTTCTTCGATGACCGCAAGATTGTCATGACCGAGAATAACCGCAAGCAGGCGCTGGTGATTGAAGGAACGACACCGTTGTCTAATGAAATCGGACTTGCGGTAGGTATTGCTTTTGCAGAAGATAACAAGTATTACATCGTACTGCCGGGTCCTCCCCGGGAGATGAAGCCGATGTTCACAGATAAAGCCAAGCCTTGGCTGCAGCAGCATGCACTTACCAGCGAAATGCCGATTTACTCCAAGATGCTTAAGTTTGCAGGCATTGGCGAATCACTGCTGGAGGACAAGCTGATTGACCTGATCCGCGGCCAGAGCGATCCTACGATTGCTCCTTACGCCAAGGAAGGCGAAGTGACAGTGCGTATTTCCACCAAAGCTCCGTCTGAGCGTGAGGCTATGGTTAAGCTTGATGTGCTGGAGAAGAAGATTGCCGATATTCTGCCGGAGAATCTGTATGCCAATATTGATGTGCCGCTTGAACAGCTGATTGTCGACTGGATGGCGGATGCAGGCCTGACGCTTAGTGCTGCTGAGAGCTGCACGGGCGGACTGCTGATGGAGAGCATTACGAACATCCCGGGCAGTGCATCCATGTTCGCCGGTGGAATCGTCTGTTATTCGAACGATTTGAAGAAGAAGCTGCTGAATGTGCCTGCAGCTATGCTGGAGGGGCCTGACGCACCCGGTGCGGTCAGCCGTGAGGTAGCCGAAGTGCTGGCAGAGCAGGTGCGGATGATCGGGGATAGTGACTTTGGCTTGTCTGTTACGGGTGTAGCCGGGCCGGGATATTCTGAACGGAAGCCTGTGGGGCTGGTATTCGTCGGACTGGCCGAACGCGGCCGGAAGACGGAGGTATACGAGCTGAATCTCAAGGGAACCCGCGAGAATATCCGCCTGCGTACAGTCAAGGCTTTGCTGTACCGCCTCTGGCGCCGGCTGGAGGAACGCAAGGTGGCTACCCCGCTTGAAGGATCGGCCTTGCAATAATCAACCGGGCCGGTATATAATTTGTTCATACGGAAGAACCGTGGCATAGAAATTCTCTGCTGCGGTTCTTTGTTTATATTCCCCGCTGGCGTGACCTCTATGATCCACCGCGTGAGACCTTTTGAGGATTAAGCCCTGTGTGTCTATCATCCGGAAGGAGGCTTACAATAAAAGGGAGTATTAACCCGGGAGACAAAAAAAACGAATGTATGTTCGAAAAAAAGCTTGGCAAGACCTCCAAAACACGTTATTATAATACTATAAACAGTGAAGGAAGTGGTCTGATTGTCAGATCGTCGTGCAGCGCTTGATATGGCGCTTCGTCAAATAGAAAAACAATTCGGTAAAGGTTCGATCATGAAACTGGGAGAATCCACTCACATGAAAGTGGAAGTTGTACCTAGCGGATCTTTGGCACTTGATATTGCACTAGGTATTGGCGGACTTCCCAAAGGACGCATTATTGAAGTATACGGACCGGAATCATCCGGTAAGACGACCGTTGCACTTCATGCTATCGCAGAAGTACAGAAGCTTGGCGGACAAGCTGCTTTCATCGATGCGGAGCATGCTCTTGACCCTAAGTATGCGAATGCGCTTGGCGTTAACATTGATGAATTGCTGCTATCCCAGCCGGATACGGGCGAACAGGCACTGGAAATTGCTGAAGCTCTCGTTCGCAGTGGAGCTGTAGACATCATCGTTGTGGACTCCGTTGCAGCATTGGTACCGAAGGCCGAAATTGAAGGCGACATGGGAGATTCCCACGTAGGTTTGCAGGCCCGTCTGATGTCCCAGGCATTGCGTAAGCTTTCGGGTGCCATTAACAAATCCAACACGATTGCCATCTTCATTAACCAGCTTCGTGAGAAGATCGGAGTTATGTTCGGTAACCCTGAGACCACTCCGGGTGGACGCGCTCTGAAATTCTACTCCTCCGTTCGTCTCGATGTACGCCGGGTAGAGAGCATTAAGATGGGGAACGATGTTGTGGGTAACCGCACCAAGATCAAAGTCGTGAAGAACAAGGTAGCGCCTCCGTTTAAGCAAGCGGATGTGGATATCATGTACGGCGAAGGGATTTCCAGAGAGGGAAGCCTTGTGGATATCGGTACTGAGATGGATATCGTCAACAAGAGCGGCGCCTGGTATTCTTATGAGGGCGAGCGTCTTGGCCAAGGCCGTGAGAACTCTAAGCAGTTCCTGAAAGAACATCAGGATATTGCTCTGTTGATTGAGAATAAGATCCGCGAAGCAAGTAACTTATCTACTCTGGTAGCTGCACCAACAGAAGCTGATGTGGTTGCAGAGCAAGAGGAAGAAGAGAAATTGCTGCTTGAGATTGAATAATGTAAGCTCCAGGTCCTTAGCAATTTAATTTTAATAATGAAGATAAGATATAAGGCGCCCTGTGATGAATGAGCAGGGCGCTTTTTCGTAAATTAAACAGGCATTATGTCTATGTTAACGAGGTGAGTGACAGTATGGTGATACAATTGGATTCTGAGCCGGATGAACAGGATGTACAGATTCTGGCCGATTTTCCCGAAGATGAGGAACTGGTAATTACGCGTGTAGAGCGTCTGAAGAAGTCGAACTACCGTTATTTGATTCATTTCGGTGCCTATAACGTGACTGTTCATGAAGATGTCATGATTAAATACCGGATGATTTCCGGAAGCTCGTTTGTGAAGGCGGATCTGGAGGAAATTGTTGCTGCCGATGAACGCCAGCGGGCCTATGTAGAAGGTCTGAAATACCTGGAACGCAAGCCCAGAACGGCACAGGAAATGGCCCGCCGTTTACGGGAGAAGGAAATAGGGGAGACTGTTATTGCCGAAGTTCTGCTGCGGCTGCAGGAGGAGCGGCTTCTGGATGACCCCCTGTATGCCAAGCAGTGGGCGGAACAGCGCATAACGAACCAGCGTAAGGGCAAAATGTGGATCCGCCAGGAGCTTCGCGAGAAGGGGATTGATAAATCGCTGATCTCTGAAGCACTGGATCAGATCACCCCTGAGCAGGAAATGGAGAGCGCACTGCAGACCGGGCGGAAGAAATGGAATTTGCTCCGGGGAGATATAAATGAGAAGCGGCGCAAGACGGGAGCCTTTCTGATGCGCAGAGGATTCTCCGGTGAAATGGTACGCCAGGTGATCCAGATTCTACGTGCGGAAGAGGATTCTGCGGGGGAAGAAGTGGAGATTTTCGATCTGGATTGATTCTCTTGACTTTAATGCGTTTATCGACTCTCTTGACAATGTCTTTTTATAAATAATAAAATATAACATGAATCGGCATAAACTAAGAATCCTTTTTCCTTCCCAAAAAGCAGACTCTTATGATCCGGTTCGCGTACAACTCATATGAAATGTAATCGCCGGATAAGGCGGGCAGTGTGCATGTGCAGCATGTGCAGTATGGCAATCGGTGTATTACCGGTTTTTTGTATGGTGATGAACGGATAGTTTAACAACTGCACAAATACCCAAGGGTAAGCCTTGGAGGATATCAACGAGGAGGTGAACAGATGGAAACAGTGATCTGGGTCATTATCGTTCTCGTTGTAGCTGCAGCATTCTTTGGATTCGGTTATTTTATTCGTAAATCCCTTGCAGAAGCTAAGATTTCAAGCGCAGAGAAAGAAGCCGTAGTCATCGTGGAGAACGCGAAGAAAGAGGCGGAGGCGCTGAAGAAGGAAACGGTACTCGAGGCTAAGGACGAAGTTCATAGAATCCGTACCGAAGCTGAGAAAGAAACTCGTGAACGTCGGAATGAAATCCAACGGCAAGAGAGACGTTTGCTGCAAAAGGAAGAATCGCTGGATAAAAAAATGGAATCGCTTGAACGAAAAGAAGAACAAGTAGCTAACAAAGAGAAACGAATTGATGAAACCCAACAGCAGATTGATGTTATTTACAAGAATCAGGTTACTGAGCTGGAACGTATCTCCAATCTGAGCATCGATGATGCCAGAAGTATCATTCTCAGCAATGTTGAACAGGAAGTTCGCCATGAAACTGCTCAGATGATTAAGGAAATAGAACAGCAGGCCAAGGAAGAAGCGGACAAGAAAGCCCGCGAGATTATTACACTGGCTATTCAACGCTGTGCAGCTGATCATGTGGCAGAAACCACGGTTTCTGTTGTTACATTGCCGAATGAAGAGATGAAAGGCCGGATTATTGGCCGCGAAGGCCGTAACATCCGCGCCCTGGAAACTCTTACGGGGATTGATCTTATTATTGATGATACGCCGGAAGCGGTTATACTGTCAGGATTTGATCCGATCCGCCGTGAGGTGGCCCGTACAGCACTTGAGAAACTGGTGGCTGATGGACGTATCCATCCGGCACGGATTGAAGAAATGGTGGAGAAATCCCGTAAAGAAGTGGATGAGCGGATTCGTGAATACGGTGAACAAGCTACCTTCGAGGTTGGCGTTCATGGTCTGCATCCGGATCTGATCAAAATTCTGGGCCGTCTGAAATTCCGTACGAGCTACGGTCAAAACGTACTTAAGCACTCCATGGAGGTTGCTTATTTGACTGGACTTATGGCCGGTGAGCTTGGGGAAGACATCGTGCTTGCAAAACGTGCCGGACTGCTGCATGATATCGGCAAAGCGCTTGATCATGAAGTAGAAGGCTCGCATGTTGAAATCGGCGTCGAACTGGCGAAGAAGTACAAAGAACACCCGGTGGTTATCAACAGTATCGCATCCCATCATGGAGATGTCGAAGCTACCTCGGTGATTGCTATGCTGGTTGGAGCTGCTGATGCATTGTCAGCTGCACGTCCCGGCGCACGCCGCGAAACCCTGGAAACGTACATCAAACGTCTGGAGAAGCTGGAGGAGATCTCCGAGTCCTTCGAAGGCGTTGAGAAATCCTATGCTATACAAGCAGGCCGCGAGGTCCGCGTAATGGTACAGCCTGAGAAGATTGATGATGCGGAAGCTTTCCGTCTGGCCCGTGACATTACGAAGATGATTGAGAGTGAGCTGGATTATCCGGGTCATATCAAGGTTACCGTTATTCGTGAGACACGTGCTGTAGAATACGCTAAATAAGCAAGGAAATCGGCCCCCCTGCGGGGCCTTTTTTCTTGCATACCGCTAGCGGCCGCATGAGCTGAATCATAGTCAGACGGGTAAGCCCTGAGTTTGGAACCATGCAGAATCGGTGAAATTAAACTTATAAATAAGTTTTGTACGAAGAGTATTCTCAAAAGCTGATGCTTACAAAACTTAAGAGTATGCTTTCGATGCGAGTTTTGTACGAAGTAAAATTCCAAGAAGCTGATGCTTACAAAACTTTTAGGAGGAGAAAATCATTAAAGTTTTATTTATCGGTGACATCGTTGGCAATACGGGCAGAAAGGCACTGCGTGAAATGCTGCCATCTCTGAAAAGTAAATATCAGCCGCATATTATTATTGCCAATGGTGAGAATGCAGCAGCCGGAAGAGGGATCACAGCGGCTATAGCCAATGAATTTTTCAACTGGGGTGTGCACGGGATTACGATGGGCAATCACACCTGGGACAACAAGGATATCTTTGAGTTCATTGATGACGAGCCGCGGATCATCCGTCCGGCTAATTTTCCTCCGGGGACTCCGGGCAGAGGGTACACTGTGGTTAAAGGCAACGGCAAACAGCTGGCAATTGTGAACCTGCAGGGCCGCACCTTCCTTCCGGCGATTGATGATCCTTTCCGCATTGGCGAGGAGATTGTGGAAGAGCTGCGCAGAGAGCATAAATGTATTCTGGTTGATTTCCATGCTGAAGCCACCTCCGAAAAAATAGCAATGGGCTATTTCATGGATGGCCTCGCCTCGATCGTTGTAGGCACGCACACTCATGTACAGAGCAATGACGATGTGATCCTGCCTGGAGGCACGGCTTATTTGACAGATGCGGGCATGGTTGGTTCAAGAGAAGGAATTCTGGGTATGGAAAAGGATGCGATCATCTATAAATTTACAACTCAGCTTCCCTCCCGGTTTGTAGTCGACGAAGGCAAATGGCAGCTGCACGGTTTATTTGCAGAACTTGATGAAGCTACGGGTAAGGCGACACGACTGGAGAAGATCCGGCTGCGTGAAGATGAATGGGTGATGAGCTAGAGGATTTACAAAGAATCAGGGTTTTCGGGAAAAGTCGCTTGTTTTGGGTGAAGTGTGATATTTATTATATCGAAAAAGAGTATCTTTTGAACTAATTTCTCCAGAGAGGTCCGCAAAAAGAAGGAATTAAATCTTCTCTCGCGAATAACATCTACTGTAGTGGAAGAAGAACACCATCATTTTCCCAGGGGAGGTACTTACTATGGATGTATTAAAAGTATCAGCTAAATCCAATCCAAATTCCGTTGCTGGCGCACTAGCAGGTGTTCTTCGCGAACGTGGATCGGCCGAGCTACAAGCTATTGGAGCAGGAGCACTGAACCAGGCAGTCAAAGCAGTTGCCATCGCCCGGGGATTTGTCGCACCTAGCGGAGTCGACTTGATCTGTATCCCGGCTTTTACGGATATAGTGATTGATGGGGAAGACCGGACGGCGATCAAACTTATTGTTGAACCCAGATAATTATATGACCTTTTTAGATTGAGCCTGTTTACATTGTAAACAGGTTTTTGTATTTTTGGGGTGCCCCACTTTGTGGGGTTATTTTGATATATAAGAATGTATATGCTTCGTAGCCGTTCCCACTTACTGTCCCGTCTCATCCCTGATGCTGTGGCATACACTTATAAATAAGAGATTCCACCGTTATTCAGTTCTTCAAGAGAAGGGAGACGATCTTTACAGTGAGTGTCAAGAAGCTGAGAGTGGCGGATTTCCACTGCGATGCCTTAAGCAAGCTGCAGGCCAGTCCGGAGATAGATTTCAAGAATGACCCCCGTCTGGACGTGACGGCAGAGCGGATGGTGGAGGGGAATGTCGAACTTCAGGTTTTTGCGGTTTATTTGTCGGCGGACCGCGGGAGAGCGAAGTTTGAGGATGTTCTCGGGCAAATTGAATTATTCCGGCAGAAGGTAGTTGGCCCAGGGGGCCTTCAGTGGCTCCGCTGGAAGGAAGAGGCAGATGAACAGATACTTACAGCCCCTGCCTTCGGGATGCTCTCTTTGGAGGGCGTGGACGGTCTGGAGGGCAATCTGTTCTATGCACAGCTGTGCTTTGAGCTGGGAGTGCGTTTCCTGGGGGTAACCTGGAACTACGCCAACTGGGCTGCGGATGGTGTGCTGGAGCAGCGCAACGGCGGTTTCACGGAGAAGGGGAGGAAGCTGATCGAGTGGTGCAACGGAAGCGGTATGCTGCTGGATGTGTCCCATCTGGCACCGGCAGGCTTCTGGGAGCTGGCGGAACGCAGTAAACGCCCGTTCATAGCTTCACATTCCAATAGTGCGGCCATCTGCGGCCATCCCCGCAATTTGAGTGACGGGCAGATTCAGGCGCTGATTGCGGTGGACGGGCGGATGGGATTAACCTTTGTCCCCTGGTTTGTACGTGACGGGGGAGGGGCGAAGATTGATGATATGCGGAGGCATATTGAACATGTCTGCGCGCTGGGAGGCTCGAAGCAGCTGATGTTCGGCTCAGATTTTGACGGCATTGAGATGTGGGTCGAGGGCCTTGAGCATCCGGGCAAATATGCGGAGTTTACTGACTTGCTGCTGAGGTACTATCCCGAGGATGAGGTGAAAGGCTGGTTGTGCGGGAATGCGCTGACTTACCTAAGAACGCATCTGCCTTCTTCTGCGGGAGTGAATCCGCTGTCCCCACCAGAGGGATTATAAAATGGCAAAACTATGACAATCCGTTTCTCGGATCGTAAAATGTCGAAAAAAAGGCGCTCATTGTGATGAGGGTCTTTTTTTTTAAGGGTAATAAGATGTATAATGTTCAGTGGCTTGTACAGATACTAGAGAAAATACAAGGAGTGACTTAAAAATGAGCAAGACTGTATCCGTAGGTGTGTCGGCCCGACATATTCACCTTACGCAGGAGCATGTGGAAGCATTGTTTGGCGCAGGTTACCAATTGACTGAGTTCAAACCCCTTTCCCAACCAGGACAATTCGCAGCAAATGAGCAAGTAGCAGTAATCGGTACCAAAGGTAAGTTCGACAAAGTGAGAATTCTCGGCCCGGCCCGTCCGGCTTCCCAGCTGGAAGTATCGCGCACAGACGCATTCAGCCTCGGCGTGAAGGCACCTGTACGTGAATCCGGTCATATTGAAGGAACACCAGGCATTACTATCAAAGGTCCAGCCGGTGAAGTTGAACTGGAGACAGGTGTCATTGTGGCAGCCCGTCACATCCACTTCCACACTTCTGAAGCAGAAGCTTGGGGCATTGCCGACAAGCAGCTCCTGAAGGTACGCCTTGGCGGCGAACGCGGCCTGGTGCTGGAGAACGTAATCGCCCGTGTATCCGACAATTTCAAGCTTGATATGCATATCGACACCGACGAAGCTAACGCTGCAGGTGCCAATAACGGCGATACTGCTGAAATCGTAGATTAGTCTTATAATATTATTGCAAGGCAACGGGCAGGGGAGAAATCCTCTGCTTTTTTTGTGCTTTTGTCGAATAAAGGGTTTTCGTTGTTGTTGTGGAATAAGAGTAGCATCTGGGAAAATATTCTTGTATGTACCAAAAGCCGGTATCTGGTGTTCAGCGGGTGGTTGCCAAAATGCATTCAGAAAGAAGGCGGAGCAATGAACCAGAAGGAATCGAGTTCAACTTCAACCGATGAGGCAGCAGCCGGAACAGTGGTGTTATCGGAATTTATGGCGGAAAGAAACAAGCGGTTTGAATTAGCACAGGTACTGGCAAATGTGGGGTACTGGGAATATGACCGGATTTTGCAAAAAATAACGTGGTCGAAACATATGTATGCGATTTATGGTCAGGCGCTGTCTTCCGGAGTGGATTTAGATAATGTATTTGCCAGGGTCCATGAGGAGGATGCAGGGCGGGTAAAATTGGCTTTCTCTAATTCCCTGGAGTCCATGCAGTCCTATCAAATAGAATATAGAATTATCCGCCCGGACGGAGAGGTCCGTTATGTCGCTGAAAGTGCGCGGTTTTGGGACAACGAGGCGATTGGGACTGTTCAGGATATCACGGAAAAGACAGCTTTGCAGCTTCAACTGATTGAAGAAGGCCAATACTACAAATCACTGTTTGAAAATAATACGGATGCGGTATATTCCAGCAATCTTGAAGGTATGATTCTGTCCTGCAATGCAGCTATGAACGGACTGTTTGGATATACCGAGGGCGAGCTGGTCCATGCCAGCTTTGAACGCCTGATTGATCCGGAGCAGGTCAGCCTCTCCAGAAAGGTTATTGCAGAAGTGATAAATACCGTAAGCCCGCGAAGCTATGAGCTGACAGCCAGGCATAAGGATGGCACGGCTATTGATATTTTTGTAACGAATATTCCTGTAATGATTGCTAATGAGCTGGTGGGTATCTATGGCATAGCCAAAAATGTAACGGAACAAAAGTCCATGGAGCGGCATCTGCTGGAAGCGGAGGCTAAATACCGGAGTATAGTGGAGCAGTCGATAGTAGGTGTTTTTATTGTTCAAAATGGAATATATATCTATGCTAATCCTCATCTTGAACGAATGCTGGGGAACGTTAATTTGATGGGACGGCAGGTATTGGATTCCATCTACCCGGGGGACCGCGATACGGTATCCACCAAGATGCTGGGTTTAACGGAAGGGCAATTTAACCGCACTATGATACATAGAGCCGTCAAGCCGGATGGCAGCCTTATTTATTGTGAAGTACATTACACCCGGATATTACACATCAATGAGGATGCAATCGTTGGCACTGTCCTGGATATTACCGAGCGGAAGGAAACGGAGCAGGAAACAGAGTATTTGGCGTATCACGATTATCTGACGGGGCTTCCCAATCGGCGGATGTTTGAAGAGCAGCTGGATCAACAGTTAAGACTGGCATCATTTTATAATAAAAAGCTTGCGGTGCTCCTGATTGATCTGGATCGCTTTAAGGCCGTCAATGATATTCTGGGGCACACTATAGGTGACACATTGCTCAAACAGTTTGCCGTCAAACTGCAGGAAAGCCTTGAAAATGGATGGGTGGCGTACCGGTTAAGCGGGGATGAGTTCTGTATTATTCTGCCGGAAGTGGAGAGCCACCGTGAAGCGATTTTTCTGTCCGAGTCCATTATCAGCCGTACCAAGGAAGATTATTTAATAGCAGGCTTTGAGCTTAATATCACGCTGAGTATGGGGATCAGTATTTTCCCGGAGGATGGGGATTCGGTTGATAGGCTCCTGCTGAATGCAGATTCGGCTCTATATCATGCCAAGTCACAGGGGAGGGACCAGGCCCAGTGCTATTCCTCATCGCTGAACATTCAGTCTTTCAAAATATTCACCATGACCAATGATCTGCGCAAAGCCCTGGAGAAACAGGAGCTGTTCCTGCAATATATGCCGCGAGTGGATACGCAGACCCGGGAAATTCTCGGTGCCGAGGCGCTGATCCGCTGGAATCATCCGGACTGGGGGCTGGTGTCGCCGGCGGAGTTCGTCCCGATTGCAGAAGAGAGCGGACTTATAGTGCCTATCGGAGAATGGGTGCTCCGGGAAGCTTGCCGGCAGAACAAGCAATGGCAGGAGATGGGGCTGCCGCATATTACGGTATCTGTTAATTTCTCGGTGCAGCAGCTGTTCCAGCAGAATATTCTGCAGACGATTGATGAAATTCTCGCTGGGTCCGGGCTGGCTCCCGAATATCTGGAGATTGAAATCACGGAGAGCTCCTTCATGACCAATGAGAGGGAAGTCATTCAATTGCTGGAGGAGCTTAGAAAACGGAAGATTAAAGTTTCACTTGATGACTTTGGAACGGGTTATTCTTCTTTATATATGCTTAAGCGGTTAGCGCTGGATACGGTGAAAATTGACAAGGCCTTCGTGGAAGAAATTTTGACTGACCCTGTAAACCAAAGCATTATTGAGTGCATTCTGAATCTGGCCAAGGCGCTAAAAATGAATGTTGTAGCTGAGGGTGTGGAGACGGAGGCGCAATATGAGTATTTAAAGGAGCAGCATTGTGATGAGATACAGGGTTATTATTTCAGCCGTCCGGTTGAACCGGAAGCCCTGGGAATGCTGCTTCGCGAGAAGCATATGGCCAACACGAGCCCGGGAGTAACAGAAATCCCGCCAGTCAGTAACCGCCGGGAATACTTCCGCGTAGATTTAGCCAATCCGCTTGTTGCCGGAATGACGATAAGTACGTTTAAGGGCAGGGAGGTAGATCTCGGAAGTACCGAGGTATATCTGACCAATATCGGACCGGGCGGATTGAAATTCGTGATGGGCTATAAGCTGCCGGTGAACGACAATATTCTGCTTAAGTTTGAAACCGAGATTCTGCATCAGCCAACCCATCTGTTGGGCAAAATTGCCTGGACCCACGAATTGGAGAATGGCGCGGTGTATGAGTACGGTGTCCAGTTTCAGATGGAGGAAAGTGAACGGCTCGGGCTGATCCGGAATCTGAATAACCTGGCGATCCAAATCCGTGAAGGCACGCCTGCGCATACCCGGATATTCCTGGGCGACCCGGTGAAAAGCATTAAAGAACAGCTGAAAAAAGTCCGGCTGTAACAGATAAATATTGGTTTGGAAGAGGAGCGATGAAAGTATCGCTTCTTTTTAATGGCTAAACGTGTTATCATTATGTGTTATGACTTTGACGAGCGCTATGTGGAGACGCCGCAGATGATATATACAGTGATTAATGGCTTGCTAATATATGTACTCAAAATTAAGGAGATAAAATGACATTTAACGATTTGAACTTGATTCCCCCGATTCTCAAGGCACTGAGCCTGGAAAACTATACATCCCCGACTCCAATTCAGGAGGAATCCATCCCTGCGGCCTTGGCCGGCAGAGATATTCTGGGCTGCGCCCAGACGGGTACCGGAAAAACCGCAGCTTTTTCATTGCCGATTATTCAGCTGCTCAGTCAGCAGCCGGCCAGAACCGGCGGAGCGAAACGTATCCGTTCCCTGATTCTGACTCCGACCAGAGAGCTAGCTCTGCAGATCTCCGAGAATATTCAGGCGTACAGCAAGTTCACAACGATCCGCTCGACAGCGATTGTCGGAGGGGTATCCCAGAAGGCCCAGGAACGGGCGCTTAGCCAGGGTGCAGATATTCTGATTGCTACACCGGGCAGACTGATCGATCTGATCAGCCAGAGACATGTGGATCTGCAGCATGTGCAGATCCTCGTGCTGGATGAAGCGGACCGCATGCTGGACATGGGCTTCATTCATGACGTGAAGCGGATTATTGCCAAGATGCCGGCCAAGAAGCAAACGCTGTTCTTCTCGGCAACGATGCCGGCAGAGATCTCCCAGCTGGTGAAGACATTGCTGGTGGACCCGGTGAAAATTGAGATTACTCCGGTATCTTCGACCGTAGACAGAATCGAGCAATCGATTTATTTGCTGGAGAACGGCAATAAGCAGAATCAGCTGAACCGTCTGCTGCAGGATCCTTCGATCGTGTCCGCGCTCGTCTTCACCCGCACCAAACGCGGAGCTGACCGGGTAACCCGCGATCTGACCCGGATCAATATTACCGCTCAGGCCATTCACGGCAACAAATCGCAGAATGACCGCCAGAATGCGCTGAGAAACTTCAAGAGCGGCGCGACACGTGTGCTGGTGGCTACAGATATCGCCGCCCGCGGGATTGATATTGATGAGCTGTCCCATGTCATCAACTTCAACCTGCCGAATATTCCGGAAACCTATGTTCACCGTATTGGCCGGACCGGCCGTGCGGGAATGAGCGGAGTTGCCATCTCGCTGTGCGAAGCTGAGGAAATTCCATACCTGAAGGATATCCAGAAGCTGATCGGCAAGGTGATTCCGGAAGTGAAGGATCATGCTTACCCGATGTCCAAGAGCAATCTGGCATTGCTGGCAGACCGTCCAGGCAAAGCACCGGCCAAACCGTCGCAGAAAGCCAAAACGAATCCGGCACGCAAGCCGAAATCGGAATGGTTCTCGCAAGGCAAGCAGGGCGGCGGTAACGGCGGAGCGAAAAGCGCATCGGGCAGTGGCTATGCGGGCAGCGGAGCGAAAAGCGCGTCGGGTAGTGGCTATGCGGGCAACGGAGCGAAAAGCGCGTCGGGCAGTAGCTATGCAGGCAGCGGGGCTGGCAGCAGCCGGCCTGCTGGCGAGTCCGGCAATAGAGCAGGCTCCGGCAGCCGGCCGGGCGAAAGATCTGCTGCCCGTCCAGGCGGCAACCAGAGCAGCAAGCCGGCTGGAGGCCAATACGGCCGTTCCAGCCAGTCCGGCAACAGACCTGGCAACCGTCCTGCGGCCAAAGCAGGCAGATCTCAATAACTTTTTGAGATGAATAATGTAAAGATAAACAGCAGCCTTCCCTTGGGAGGCTGCTTTATTTGATTTGAGGTAAAACCTTTGCGGATGCGCAATGTATTCGGTTTATCGTATACAATTGGTTCGTTTACCCTTGCGGATGCGTAATGTATTCGGTTTATCGCATACAATGGGTTCATTTAGCTTTACGGTGACGCAATGTATTCGGTTTATCGCATACAATTGGTTCGTTTACCTTTGCGAATGCGTAATGTATTCGGTTTATCGTATACAATGGGCTCGTTTACCTTTGCGGATGCGCAATGTACTCGGATTATCGCATACAATGGGTTCATTAACTCTACCGTTCGTGGTTTTCTGCATACTTTAGCCATATTCCCTTCACCCATTGCGTATTGAGAAACTGTAAGGAAGCGTCTCGTAAAACATTACTTACTCGTCAATCATTATTAGTAGAAGAGCACGCAAAAACCGCCGCTTTCCAGTCCCTGACTGAGAAGCGGCGGTTTCGCCGATGTTGCCTTTATTGTTACTATAATGAGCAGAAGAAGTTACCCGGCGAGATAAGCACCCAGCTCTTCGCGCAGCGCAGCGCTGATGGAGGTCATCGGCAGGCGGAGCGTGTCGGAGGAGATCTCGCCGCGTGCACTGAGCAGCCATTTGATCGGCGCCGGATTGGATTCCTTGAACAGCAGCTTCATCAGCGGCACGAGCTGATCAAAGGCAGCCCGGGCGGCCTCTACCTGGCCGGCTCTGTACTGCTCATAGATGCTGAGATAGGAGGCGGTATGTACATTGGCCGAGGCCAGCATGCCACCGGCAGCTCCGCAGCCCAGCATATCGAAGAAGTTCAAGTCATCGCCGCAGAGCACGGGCTTGGAGCCGTGGCGGGACAGCTCGGAGACCAGCACCGGAGAGCCGGAGCAGTCTTTTAACCCGACAACGTTGTTCATCTCCAGGATCGTACGGGCGGTGTCTACGGACATGCCGACTCCGGCGCGGCCGGGAATATCGTAGGCGATGATCGGAAGGCCGACCTCAGCTGCCTTGCGGAAATGGGCGATAATGCCTTCCTGCGAAGGACGGCTGTAATAAGGGACAACAACCAGTGCGGCATCGGCACCTGAGTTCGCAGCAAGCTCTGTGCGGGTGACAGTGGACATTGTATCATTGGTACCCGTGCCAACCACGAGCGGGATGGAAGTGTTCTTCAAAAGCTCACGTGATGCATCCACGAGTGTCTGCAATTCCTGTATGTTGACTGTCGGCGATTCTCCAGTGGTTCCATTAACGACCAGACCATGAATACTGTTCTTGATGATGTTGTTCACATACCGCTGATACGACTCCAGATCAATCTCGCCGGCGGCATGGAACGGGGTTACCACGGGAACATAGATTCCATAAATCTGTTCTTCTGTTAACATGAATATCGTCCTCCAAAATTGTAAAATCCTTTTATCCTACTGTACCATGGATTATTGCATCGTCGTTAGCTATAATAAATGATGAAGGTTATCAATAATATTGATGTTAGGGTGATGATATGGACTTAACCTATATGCGGACCTTCCGCGAGGTCGCGAAGCGGCAGAGCTTCACCCGTGCGGCTGAAGAACTGGGCTATGCCCAGTCCAGTGTAACGATGCAGATTCAGAAGATCGAGAAGGAATACGGCGTACCGCTGATCGAACGGCATGGCCGGGCCTTGCGCCTGACTCCTCCGGGGGAAGAGCTGCTGAAGCTGTTCGTGGAGATTCTAGATCTGTACGACCGCTCCAAAGAAACGATCGCCCAGCAGATTGGCGGGACGCTGACGATCGGGACGATTGATTCACTTGCCGCCTTTTATTTGCCACCGTTCCTGCAGCAGCTGCGGACCATGTTCCCCGGACTGAACATTCATCTGCAAACGGAGCAGGAGGCCAATCTGGTCTCCAAAATCAGGGACGGCGAGGTCGATATCGGCCTCCTCCTGGACCGCAGCACAGCGGATACCCTGCTTGAGCGTACAATCATCCGGGAGGAGCCGCTCGTCCTCGTGGCCCCTGCCAGTCATCCGCTGGCAAGCGTGGCGCAGGTGACGCTGCAGGACCTCAACAACTGCGAGCTGATCGTCTCCGAGGAGAGCTGTATCTACCGCAGTTTGTTCGAGAACCTGCTCCGGGAGCACGGGATTGTGTTCCGGATCGGTTTTGAGCTGTCGAATCTGGAAGCGATCAAGCGTTGTGTACGCAACGGCCTGGGCATCGCGCTGCTGCCGAGAATTGTGGCTGAGGAGGAGATCGAGCGGGGGAATCTCGCCGAGCTGTCTTTTGCCCATCCGGAGATTCATTTCGATCTGCAGCTCCTGCTCCATCCGAAGAAGTGGAAGTCGCTGCCGCTCCAGTCACTGATCCAGATGCTGCGGGAGGATGCGAAGGCTAAAGCCGCTATACTGTGAAGGTGGAAGCCTGAGTAAGCGCAGTATGCAATGTTCTAATAGAGACACGCGGAGGATCATATGGACATTATTGAACTACCTATTCAGTTTGAGTATGAAGGACAGCCTTATTACATTTATCCGAGCCTCATTGTATCCGGGGAAGAGTTAACCCTGGTCGATACCGGTTATCCAACTTTCATGCCTTTGATAGAGAAGAAGATCCTGGAGCTGGGATACGACCCCCTGAATTTGAAAAATATCATTATCACCCATTACGACGATGACCATATCGGCGCCTTGTACGAGTTCGTGGAGAAATACCCGTCAGTTACGGTCATGGCGAGCGAAGTGGAGACCCCATCGATCTCAGGCTTGGTGAAATCTGAGCGTCTGGTCCAAGCAGAAGCTCTGCTAGTGGAGATGCCTAAAGAAGAGCAGGCGTCCGGTGAAGAGTTTGTACAGCTATTGAAGAATTTGCGGCATGTTCCGGTGAATCAGACGGTCCGGGAGGGCCAGTGTATTCTGGATGGTAAGTGTCAGGTCCTTGCCACCCCGGGGCATACGTCTGGTCATATTTCTTTGTATTTTCCTGAGCTAAGCAGTGTTATTACAGGTGACGCGGCAGTGAGCGAGGAGAATGAACTGGCTGTCGCGAATCCGCAGTATTGTTTCGACCTGGAGAGTGCAGAGCAGTCGCTGAACCGGTTACAAGCTCTTAACGCACGATCCTATTACTGCTACCATGGCGGAAAACTCGGCTTCTAAATTAGTGCACAGGAAAACATAACTGGCAAAGATGATTGCTGATCATATCACCTGTATATCTCTCCATAACCGGGCGCTGGTAATCGAGCTGATGTCCGCTGACGTAGAGGGCGGGGAGGATCTCCGTCCATGCTTTTTGAACTGCCTCAGCCGTATGTTGTATAGTAACAACCGCATAGGTACCGCCGGGAATTTCACCGTAGTTAATAGACTTATCCGCTGGGGCATTCTCAAGCACGCTGATACAGGCATCATATCTGCAATGTTCAGGCAGGGTGGTGTCGGGGTTGTCCTGGGGAATCCCGAAGAGGATGGCTGATCCGGTAAGCAGCCGGTGGGCCCGTGCCCATTCCTTTAAGGCCCCCATAGCCTTACTGTTACCGGGACCATAGGGGCCTGTCTGGCGCACATAAGCAATGCGTGTTACAGGAAGCGTTTGGAGCTGGATTTTCATCGTTTCATTGTCCTTTCTTTCGCTGTAATGAGTACATTCCGAATGCTAACATGGACTAAAATAGAATTCATTTCTTTTTTGAGCGGACCTCTATATGCAGCAAGATATTGACATCAAAAACGAGAATATGTTATATAAAAGGTAGTGTTAGCACTCAGGTGAGTGGAGTGCTAAACGATGATCCGCAATTCGAAGGTTATTTTTGAAAGGAGATTTATTTATTCATGGCCAAAAAAGAGTTTAAAGCCGAATCCAAAAGACTGCTGGAAATGATGATTAACTCCATCTATACACAGCGGGAGATTTTTCTGCGGGAACTGATTTCTAATGCAAGCGATGCCATCGACAAAATCTATTACAAAGCACTGGCCGACGAAGGCCTGGTGTTCAATAAAGAGGATTACTACATTAAAGTGACCGCCGATAAGGCAAGCCGTACGTTAACCATTTCCGATACCGGAATCGGGATGACGCAGGAAGAGCTGGAGAACAATCTGGGGATTATCGCGAACAGCGGCTCGTTTGCTTTTAAGAAGGATAATGAAGCCAAGGACGGACACAACATCATCGGACAATTCGGGGTAGGTTTCTATTCCGCATTCATGGTGGCTGACGATGTGACAGTGATCAGTAAAGCGCTGGGCAGCGACCAGGCGTTCAAGTGGGAATCCCAGGGTGCGGACGGTTACACGATTGAGCCTTGTGAGAAGGATGCGGTCGGAACCGAAATCACGCTGAAGATCAAAGAGAACACCGAAGACGATAACTACGATGAGTTCCTGGAAGAGTACCGCCTGAAGTCGATCATCAAGAAATATTCGGACTTCATCCGCTTCCCGATCAAGATGGACATTACCGGCAGACAGCCTAAAGAGGACGCCGAGAATGAATTCGTCGATGTTATTGAAGAACAGACCGTGAACAGCATGGTGCCGATCTGGCGCAAGAACAAAAACGAGCTGACCGAAGAAGACTACAACAACTTCTATGCGGAGAAACGCTACGGCTTCGACAAGCCGCTGAAGCATATCCATATCAGTGCCGACGGCGCTGTGGTCTATAACGCAATCCTGTTCATTCCGGAGAATACACCGTTCGACTACTACACCAAGGAATATGAAAAAGGCCTGGAGCTCTACTCCAACGGTGTGCTGATTATGAACAAATGCGGGGATCTGCTGCCGGACTACTTCAGCTTCGTCAAGGGGATGGTGGATTCCGAGGATCTGTCGCTAAACATCTCCCGCGAGCTGCTGCAGCATGACCGCCAGCTGACGCTGATTGCGAAGAACATTAAGAGCAAGATCAAGAGCCAGCTCCTGAGCCTGCTGAAGGATGAGCGTGAGAAATATGAGACGTTCTACAAATCTTTTGGCAGACAGCTGAAGTTCGGGGTCTACAATGACTATGGTATGGAAAAAGAAACGCTGCAGGACCTCCTGATGTTCCACTCCTCCAAGGAGAAGAAGCTGGTTACACTGGCTGAATATGTGGAAAGAATGCCGGAAGACCAGAAGTTCATCTACTATGCCTCCGGTGAATCGGTGGAACGCATCGAGAAGCTGCCGCAGACGGAAATGGTGCTGGACAAGGGTTACGAAATCCTCTACTTCACCGACGATATCGATGAATTCGCAATCAAGATGATCATGTCCTACAAAGAGAAGGAATTCAAGAACGTCTCCAGTGGTGACTTAGGGATCGAAGAAAGCGCCGAGGACAAGCCTTCTGAAGCGGAAGAGAATGAGAACAAGGGATTGTTCGAAGCGATGCAGGGCATCCTGTCCGGCAAAGTGAAGGCAGTCAAAGCATCCAAGCGGCTGAAGTCCCATCCGGTCTGCCTGTCCACCGAAGGCGAGCTGACCATCGAAATGGAGAAAATCCTCAAGGCTATGCCTAACGGCGGCCAGGATGTACAAGCGGACAAGGTGCTGGAAATCAATATTCACCATGATGTCTTCAAATCGCTGAAGGCTGCAGCCGAAGGCGACAAGGAGAAGCTGGGTCTTTACACTAATCTCCTGTATAACCAGGCGCTCTTGATCGAAGGTCTGCAGGTTAACGATCCGGTGCAGTTCACGAACGATATTTGCAAAATCATGGTCTAAACCGGCGTTCGCGCCGGCCAGAGGACCTGCGATACAAGAATACCCCGCTACTGGTGCAGACCAGTGCGGGGTGTTTTTTTATTTATTTGTAAGTAAATGAAAATAAAGTTTCACCGCTGCTGGCATCGATTACAACATTGAATTCTTTATACGTTGGCACCTTTTGCCCTCTTGCAGCATGGCCGGTACCATGAATCCCTTTGAAGGTCACGATATAAACGGGTGTGTTGTTTAGATAACCATCTGCTCTAAGGTTTGCATTCTTATTCAGCGCCTGTTCTGAGAATGCAGTCAAATATGGATAGGTTAGCAGCTGATATTCTATAATTACCTCAGGGGCTTCGGAAGCAAATTTTGGTGCACTCGTGTGCGCTAAGGAAATAGCTTGTTCCTTTGTAATTACCAAATTACTTGATGTTGGCAGATGAAGTTGAATTCCCAATGATTTCAATCGTTCTGTGTCGTGAGCGGTTATTACTCCTTCTTCCTTACTACTCAAGTCTGAAATATCTCCAGCTGCAATTCCTGAAGAGTAAAATATTACAGTGGAAATAACCGCTGTGACTAATGATCTCTTTGTGGGAAGCATTAGCTTCACTCCTCCGGATTGATTAGATTTAAATAAGCGGAACTTAAAACTATCACTTATACAATCCTGCCCAAAATACAACAATTCCACTATAATCCCGGATATAATTCAAGATTGTTGTATAAAAGGCAGCATTTATGCTCCACCGGGCGGATTAGCGGGACAATTCTTGTATTTCTTACAACAATCTGTCTGAACACCTAGGTATCCAGGTAGCCAAGTTGTAAGATGTACAACATTTAGTCGATGCGGTGTGAAACGTCAGAATCCGGATTCTGCCAGCGGGATACAGGGTGCAGGCGGCCTGAAGGGCAGGATGAAAGGATAGGATGAAGGAAGCAGAAATTGGACATCCTCCAGAATGTCCGGGCCGGGTAACTGCATTGCTGCCGCGAGCGGGAATGTTATGTTCAGGGTTCAGCGTGCCCGGAAAGTCTCGATAAACTTGGTAGCCAGCGACGACAAATACTTGTCCTTGATCCAGACGGCGGCTACACGGGTATGCAGCGCTTCACACCGGATCTCCTTAAAGATCAGATTGCTGTGATTCGCCAGCTCAAAAGCAGATTTGGGAATAATTCCGATGCCAAGTCCGGCGTTGGCCCAGAGCAGGGTGGTCCGCGCATCATCGTTCATGCAGAAAATTTGCGGTTCGAAGCCATGCTCCAGACAGGTCTCCCGTATGAGCTGTTCGAAACGGCGGTAGATAATAAGCGGCTTATGCTGCAGCTCTCCGAGTGAAATAGCTGCTTCGCTTGAATTCCAGTCATAATCGGGGGTCATAACGGCAATCATCGGCTCCGAATTGAGATACAGACATTCCAGATTGCTGGAATTAAAAGGGGTGCGGATAATGCCGATTTCGACGATGCCTTTGTTCAGCAGATCGATGATCATAAATGTATTACCTTCATGGATTTCAAAAGTAACGCCCAGATAGTTCTTGTGGAATTCGCCCAGCCGGTCATGCAGCAGGGTCGCTCCGGAAGAGGAGACGGTGCCGATCGAGAGACTGCCCTTCAGTCCTTTGGCAAAATCATTGATTTCTCTCGTGGTCGAATCCGTTAATTCAAGAATTTGCTGAGCCCGGTTACGCAAAATAATCCCCGCATCGGTTAGCTGGATGCTGCGCGGACCGCGTTCAACCAGCTTGACCCCTAGCTCCTCCTCCAGCAGCTTAAGCTGCTGGCTGAGCGGCGGCTGGGCCATTTGCAGCTTCCTGGCGGCTGAGGTGATTTGACCTTCCTCGGCAATCGCCAGGAAATATTTCAATTGGCGGATATCCATGTTATTACAGCCTCCCGTTCCGCGTCTTCAATCAAATGCCATATGAAATTCATATGGCAAAGATACGAAACCAATATTATTAATATGTAAGCAGGTATGACATAATCATAACGGGTCTTTTGATTTTTTCAAGAGTGAATACATACTACGTAGGTTAGGTGAGGATTACTGTGTTCAAAATTGCTGTTTTTCTAAAGCCTTACAGGAAAGAAGTGATCATCGGGCCGATCTTCAAGCTGCTGGAGGCGATTCTGGAGCTGCTGCTGCCGACGATTGTGGCCCTGATTATCAACAACGGGATTGGCAGGCAGGACAGTGCCTATGTCTACCGTATGGGCTCCCTGATGGTGCTGATGGCCATCCTCGGCTTCGGCTGCTCCATGATTTGCCAGTATTACGCAGCCAGGGCATCACAGGGCTTCGGCACATCGCTGCGCAACAAAATGTTTAAGCATATTTCATCGTTATCCTACGCAGAGCTTGATATTATCGGCACGCCATCGCTGATCAACCGGATCACGAATGATGTCAATCAGCTCCAGCTGGCCGTAGCCATGCTGATCCGGCTGGTTATCCGTGCGCCGTTCATCTGCATCGGGGCGATCATCATGTCGATGATTCTGGATTTCCGGCTGTCGCTGATCCTGATTGCGGCTACTCCGGTATTCGGAGTCATTCTGTATTTCATCATTACGCGCAGCTCACCGCTCTACCGCAAATATCAGGCCAAGCTGGACCGTCTGGCGCTGGTGCTTAGCGAGAATCTGTCCGGTATCCGGGTCATCCGCGCTTTTGCCGAGAGCCGCCGGGAGAAGCAGCGCTTCAATGAAGCTTCGGAGGATTTGACGCAGACCGCAATCCGGGTCGGACGGATATCCGCCTGGCTGGGCCCGATGACCACGCTGGTGGTTAATGCGGCGATTATCGCCATTCTGTGGGCAGGCGGCATTCATATCGATGCCGGACGGCTGTCACAGGGAGAGATTATTGCATTCATCAACTATGTGACCCAGATCCTGCTGGCGCTGATTGTGGTATCCAATCTCGTTATTCTATTCACCAAAGCTTCGTCATCTGCCAACCGTGTCAACGAGGTACTGGCAATGACGGCATCGGTTGCCGAGGTTGCGGCAGATGCGCCGCCGGCTAAGCGTGATGATTCAGCGCCGGTGATCTCCTTCCGCAATGTTTCGTTCGGGTATAACACAACCGGTGAGCTTGCGCTGGAGAATATCACGGTCGACATTCACCGGGGAGAGACGGTCGGACTAATCGGCAGTACCGGCTCCGGCAAGTCGACCTTCGTGAACCTCATTCCGCGGTTCTATGATGCAGTAGAGGGTGAAATTCTGGTGGAAGGTGTGAATGTGCGGCAGTATCGGCTGGAGCAGCTGCGGAGCAGAATTGGCATTGTGCCGCAGAAGGCCATGCTGTTCACAGGATCAATTGCCGATAACATCCGCTGGGGCAAGGCCTCAGCAACCCGTGAAGAGATTATGTCTGCAGCAGCGGTAGCCCAGGCGGAAGAGTTCATTGCCAAGCTGCCGGAGGGACTGGATACCCTTGTCGCACGCGGAGGACATAATTTGTCCGGAGGACAGAAGCAGCGGCTGACGATTGCCCGGGCGGTTGTAGGGCGTCCGCCTGTACTCATTCTGGATGATTCCTCCAGTGCGCTGGATTTTGCCACGGATGCAGCTTTGCGCCGTGCACTGAACAAGAACAGCGGAGATATGACAGTTCTGCTTGTATCCCAGCGGGTGAGTACCGTAAGACAGGCGGATCAGATTATTGTATTCGATGAAGGGCGGATTGCCGGTATCGGCAGCCATGAAGAATTGCTGGAGAGCTGCGGGGTCTATCAGGAAATCTGCATGTCCCAGCTCTCAAGCGAGGAGGCCGTACAATGAACAGTACAAAGACCTGGAAACGGCTGTTTAGATATACAAGCCAATACCGGAAGATAACCATAGGGGCAGTCATCTGCGCCATTCTGAGTGTGATTGCCAGCCTGATCGGACCGCTGTTGATCGGACGCGCGGTTGACCATATGATCGGGCCCGATCAGGTGGACTTCCCGGAGATTTTCCGCCTGCTGCTGATCCTGGGAGCCGTATATCTGGTTGGCAGCTTCTTCGGCTGGCTGCTTACTTACTATACGAACAAGCTGGCATACCGGACAGTCTACGATCTCCGCCGCGAGCTGTTTGACAAGCTGGACGCGCTGCCGCTGAAATTTCATGATAATCATCCGCAAGGTGACAGCATCAGCAGGTTCGTGAACGATATGGATGCTGTCTCTGACGGGCTTCTGCAGGGCTTCTCCACGCTGCTGACGGGGATCGTGACCATTGCCGGGGCTATCGGGCTAATGCTCTATATCAGCCCTGTGATGACGCTGGTGGTGCTGCTGTCTGCACCGGCGACCTTCTTCGTCGCCCGCTTCATTACAATACGTTCCCAGCAGATGTTCCGGGAGCAGGCCAAAATCCTCGGCGGGCTGAACGGTTATGTGGAGGAACTTGTCGGCGGACAAAAGGTAGTGCAGGCCTATCACTACGAGGACCGTTCTTTTGCAGGCTTCGCGGAGCGGAATAATGAGCTGTACAAGACTGGGATCAAATCACAATTCTACGGCTCCCTCTCTAATCCGACTACACGTCTGGTGAACAACATCACCTTTTCGGTGATCGCGATGATCGGCAGTGCGCTTGTGATCGGGGGGCATTTTTCCGTCGGGGATTTGTCCAGCTTCCTGATCTATTCGAATCTGTTCGCGAAGCCGTTCAATGAGATTACCGGGGTCATTACCCAGCTGCAGTCGGCGACGGCATCGGCGCAGCGTATTTTCAATATTCTGGATCTGCCTCAGGAGACTCAGGATGCTCCGGGTGCTGTAGTGATGAAGGGAAGTCAGGGTACGATTACCTTCGACAAGGTAAGCTTTGCCTATACCCCGGAACGGCCGCTGATCCGGAACTTCAGTCTGGAGGTGAAGCCGGGTACACGCGTGGCGATTGTCGGCCAGACCGGAGCGGGGAAGACCACACTGGTCAACCTGCTGATGCGCTTCTATGAAGTCGACAGCGGCACCATCCGGATTGACGGTACGGACATTACTTCGATTACCCGGGACAGTCTGCGGCGTAACTTCGGGATGGTGCTGCAGGACACCTGGTTATATGGGGGCTCCATCCGCGACAATATCGCTTACGGCAAGCCGGAAGCGTCGGAGGCTGAAGTCATTGCCGCTGCCAAAGCTGCGAATGCACACAGCTTCATCAAACGTCTGCCCGAGGGCTATAATACGAAAATAAGCGGCTCGGGAGATAATCTCTCCCAGGGCCAGAAGCAGCTGCTTACCATCGCCCGTGTGATGCTCGTCGATCCGCCGATGCTTATTCTGGATGAGGCCACGAGCAGTATTGATACGCTGACGGAGGTGCGGATTCAGAAGGCTTTTCTGGCGATGATCTCCGGCCGTACCAGCTTCGTGATTGCCCACCGGCTGTCCACGATCCGTGAGTCGGACCTGATTCTGTTCATGAAGGACGGCGACATTGTCGAGAGCGGAACGCATGAGGAGCTGGTGAGGAGCGGTGGATATTACGCCCGCTTGTATAATAGCCAGTTTATGGCGGTGTAGATAAGGTAAATGCAGAAAGACAGCTGCGGTCAGGACTTCTTAGGAGGAGGCTGGCTTGCGGCTGTCTTTTTTTGCAGCGGGATAAGCTGAACTTAGGAGATTTACATAATAATCAGCTGTGACTTTGGTGATCTTTGGGCTTTAGGTTACTAAGGGGTGCTACTGTTGCCATAATTCACCGGTTAACTCGCTGGTAGTGGTGGAGATCCGGCGAACCGGTGACTTTTGGATAATCCTGCACATAATACAACATTCTCCTCATTATTTCGGCCCAAATCGGAAATTGTTGTATAAAAAGCAGGATTTCCCGACCTCCAAGCGGCTGAGCGGGACAATTCTTGTATTTCGTACAACAATTCGCTTGAACACCCGGTTATTATGGGATTAAAGTTGTAATTCGTACAACAATAGTGCCCCATGCAAAAGTGAGTAATTAGCTCAATCCGCTGTGCCACAGCTAACGAGAGATTTCGGTGATAAATTGCAGTAATCAATAGACGATAACGATGGAGGTTCATTCGAATGGCAACAATCGGTTTAATCAGGCATGGGATTACAGAGTGGAATATCGCAGGAAGGGCTCAGGGACTGGCGGATATCCCGCTTAACAGGGAAGGCAGGGAACAGGCGTTTAAACTTGCCGGACGGCTGCGTAAGGAGCGGTGGGACATCATGATTTCCAGCCACTTGTGCCGGGCCAGGGAGACTGCAGAGATTATTGCTGCTGCTGCAGGGATAGGGGAGCACCTGATTGACGAACGGATATGTGAAATGGATTGCGGACAGCTGGAAGGGCTGAATGAGGCAGAATGGCTCGGAAGATGGGGGCAGGACTGGCGGAGCCTGGAGCTCGGGATGGAGACGGCAGAGGATGTATCACGCAGAGGCGCGCTTGTTCTGGAGGAGCTGTATAACCGCTATGGTAACAAAAAAATACTGGTTGTCAGCCACGGTGCCTTAATCGGCTTGACGCTCCAGCACCTGCTGCCGCAAGTGTTCACCACCACCTACATAGATAATGCTTCGCTAACCCTGCTCACCAAAACCAATAATAACTGGGATTGCCAGCTGTACAACTGTGTGGAGCATTTGGTTTAAGTATTTGCGGGCTGAACTCGTCCGTGAAAATAACCCCATCCCCCCAAGCACACCTTCGGGTCACAGTTGAGCTGACTATTTTTCATATGTTTGGGGGTTCTGGACGTCTTATGCAGTTTGGCGTAACGGATGGAGCACGGATACGTTGCTCACTCTGCACTCCCATGCAACCGGCTCCGCATCACCCCCGGAGTCACCCCGTGCGCCTTGCGGAAGACGCGGATGAAATAATTGGTGTCCATCCCAAGGTTGAGGGCGATATCCTGCACAGGACGCTCAGGGTCCTCGGTGATCATCTGTACGGCGCGCTGCAGCCGCAGGTTCTGCAGATATTTATGCGGAGTCACGCCGTATTCCTGTAGGAACAGACGCTGGAAATGCTGGACAGAATAACCGACGGCAGCGGCCAGATTCGTAATCAGCAGCGGCTCCGTGAAATGCTCGTTGATCAGGCTGACGGCCTTATTCAGAGCTTCGTTGCGTACATTTTCGTTCTCCAGGCGGGTCGCCGTACCGGCGGAGCATTCGCTCCTGCGCAGCATCAGCAGCAGCCTATAGAGGGTTACCGACAGATCCTGCATCGACTGCTCCTCCTGGCGGCCGGTGCTGTTTCCATTTACCGTATGCCAGATTCCGCCGATCATATCCCAGCAATCCTCGAACCGTTCAGGATGGAACAGTGCAGACGGCAGCAGGCCGAGCCCCTCCAGCACAGATGCTGACTGGCTTCCATGGAAGCCGATGAAACCTACATGCCACGGCTCATGTGACAGCGGATAATACTCGTGCCCGCGGTCGGGTGGAAAAGCATAGGCCATTCCCGGCTTCAGCACGGTCTCAGTGCCGTTCTCAAGGTCGCGGAACCGTCCGCTGCCGCTGCGGATCAGGAATATCTGATGCACCGGGAATCCGGCCGGACGCACATGGTGATACTGGATATGGCGGCCGACCGAATAAGGGTATAAGGGGAACGCATTCAGGTCGCGCGGCATTTCGATCAGGGAGAAGGGGAGCATGTAAACACCTCATATTCATTTTGTGCTATGGAAACGCTATTATTATACTACCATTGGCAACTGATTATCCTTTATTATAAATAGTATAAACGGTTACAAGCTAAAGGGATAGAGCTGACGAAGAACTTATATCAGTGAAAAGTCCCATTCTAACATCGAACCCTATACGAGAGGATGAATGTAATAATATGAACAGCAAAGTTCCTGCAATCAGCAGCAAGGCTCCTGTAATGCTGCATGGTGCCGACTATAATCCCGAGCAATGGCTGAAATACCCTGAGGTGCTGAAAGAAGATATCCGGATGATGAAGCTGGCAGGCTGCAATGTAATGTCGGTGGGGATTTTCTCCTGGGTATCGCTGGAGCGTGAAGAAGGAGTATTCACCTTCGATTGGCTCGATCAGCTGCTGGATACTTTTAAGGATAATGGAATTTATGCCTTCCTGGCTACACCAAGCGGAGCACGTCCGGCCTGGATGTCGGAGAAATATCCTGAAGTATTGCGGGTAGAACGTAACCGGGTGCGCAATCTGCATGGGGTCCGCCATAATCACTGCTTCACTTCACCGGTCTACCGTGAAAAAACCGCGCTGATGAACTCCAAGCTGGCTGAGCGTTACGCTCATCACCCGGCAGTCATCGGCTGGCATATCTCCAATGAATTCGGCGGCGAATGCCACTGTGATTACTGTCAGAATGCCTTCAGAGAGTGGCTCAAGGTTAAATACAAGGGAGATTTGGACGAGCTGAATCATGCCTGGTGGGCCACGTTCTGGAGCCATACGTACACCTCCTGGGAGCAGATCGAATCCCCGGCTCCGCACGGAGAGACTCAGGTGCATGGTCTTAACCTGGACTGGCGCCGTTTCGTAAGTGACCAGACGATTAACTTCTGCCAGCATGAGATTGACTCGGTGCGCAGCTTCAATCCTGAGCTGCCGGTGACAACCAACATGCATATGATCGACGGCATTGATTATCGTAACCTGGCGAAGATCCTTGATGTGGTCTCCTGGGATGCTTATCCGGACTGGGGGTATACCGAGGACGATGATGATGCCCGGCTGGCAGCCTGGACGGCGATGCACCACGATATGTACCGCAGCTTCAAAAAGAAACCGTTCCTGCTGATGGAAAGCACACCTTCGCTCACGAACTGGCAGATTGTCAGCAAGCTGAAGCGTCCGGGTATGCACAAGCTGTCCTCCCTGCAGGCGGTAGCCCATGGTTCAGACTCCGTGCAATACTTCCAGTGGCGCAAAAGCCGCGGCTCCAGCGAGAAGTTCCACGGCGCAGTTGTCGATCACAGCGGACATGCGGAGACCCGTGTATTCAGAGATGTGGCTGAGGTTGGCCGTACGCTGGCAGGATTAACAGATGTAGTGGGTACAACCACTCCTGCCGAAACAGCCATCCTGTTCGACTGGGACAACCGCTGGGCGGTTAAGGATGCCCAGGGTATCCGCAATTCCGGGCTGAAATATGAAGAAACCGTGCTTCAGCATTACCGTGGACTGTGGGAGCTGGGGATTCCTGTGGATGTGGTCGGCTCTGGTGATGATCTGTCCGGCTACAAGCTGGTAATTGCGCCAATGCTGTACCTGATCAGTGAAGAAAACGGCAAGCGGATTGAGAAGTATGTGGAGCAGGGCGGCACATTCCTGGCTACCTATTGGTCGGGAGTCGTTGGCGAGACGGACCTGTGCCACCTGGGCGGCTTCCCTGGACCGCTGCGCAGAACCCTGGGAATCTGGGCAGAAGAGACAGAAGGACTGCACAGCCGCGATCTGAACGGCCTTGTGATGGACCCTGGCAACACCCTGAAGCTGACCGGAGACTACGATGCGCATGAAATCGCTGAGCTGATTCATCTGGAGGGTGCTGAAGCGCTGGGCCATTACCGCAGCGACTTCTACGCCGGACGTCCGGCACTGACCGTGAACAAGCTGGGGGCAGGCAAAGCCTATCATCTGGCCACACGTGTGAAGGACCCGCAGTTCTATGTGGATCTGTATGCTGCCATTGCCGGAAAAGAACGCCTCAGCCGCTCCCTGAACACCGAGCTTCCTACAGGAGTAACGGCTCAGCTGCGCAGTGACGGCGAGCATGATTATGTATTTGTGCAGAATTTCAGCGGCAGCGAGCAAGTGGTAACGCTGGATGGTCAGGAGTATACGGACCTCGAATCCGGTGCTGCTGCACCTGCAGAGCTGAAGCTGCCGGTCAACGGGCTGGTTATGCTGAAACGCCAGACTGCAAAGGTATAATCTGCTGAAAATGTAAGCAATGAGTTAAAAAAGGCAGGACCCGCTAAAAGTCGGGTTCTGCCTTTTTGAATGATCTGATAAGCCTCCAATTTGCAGTGAAGCAGATGCTGTTTATCTACTTAATTCCCGGGAAACCATTTGCTCGAAGGAAAATAAATGTATTAAATCCATCTAAAGGATTTAGTATGTGCATTACGCCTGACATTTTGCCGTGGAAGCAGCCGAGTAAGCAAATAGGTTTTTGAAATCCGGACGTCATGCCCTGCTATAAAGAGCCTCAATTCCCTCAATAACCCGCAAATAATAAGCAATCTCATGCGGGACGAGCTGTGAGAGATCAACCTGCTCATTAATTTCGGCCCGTTCACCGTCATCGGTTACCCGGAAGCCTTGCACATGTAGAGTGCTGCCAGCTCCAGCGATGAAGCTGCGGAACTCGGTGAAGCGGGCCTGGACGATCCCTGCTACCTCTTCCTGCTGCAGAGAGAAGTCACTTAGAGCATAATTGTTCTCGTAAACAAAAACATTCGCCCGCTCCCGGTCCATAAACCCGGCTGTATCCATCTGGTAGGGGATAATCCCCAAAGGCTTTAATTCGTCAAAAGCCAGCTCAAGGCCCAGCTCCTCCTGTACCTCACGGACTCCATCCTCTACCGTCTCGTCAGCCAGCAGATGTCCGGCAGCGGTGATATCGAGCAGTCCGGCATAATCTCTTTTGTGCCGGCTGCGCAGCTGGAGGTAGATCATCAGTCCATTGTCAGCCTGACGGACAAACCAGCAGTGAAAGGTCTCGTGCCAGAGACCGTGGCGGTGTACCTCATCGCGGGGAGCGGTTCCGGTTCTATTACCTTGCTCATCAAATGTAGTTAGTATCTCTTCGGTCATACAGAAGCTCCTTCACCAATTGCGTCAAAGCAGGATGCGGAATGCAGCGGGTCTTGACGATTATATTTTTTACAGCTTACCATAGATACAGAAATACAGTAATATCCAAATGAAGGTGTGGTAGAGGGAATGTACAGCTCAGGAGGAGAACGATGAAATATTTGATTAAGCTAAATCTGGCCAGCATCATCTTGGCTCTGCCGGTCTTTGCAGCCATTGAGCTGATTGGAAATGCACTGAGGATTAGCCGGATCACCGGATGGGAGTACGGGAAGGTTGAGCGTACGGTCACGCTAATCAATATCGCAGGCTTTTTGCTGACCGGATTTCTGATCGTGTATGTAACCCGGCGAATACTGGACAACCGGAGAATAGCTCTGATTACGAGCTTGCTCTGGTTTGCCTATTTCAGCTTATTCGTCTACCTGTTCGCTGCGCTCTTTCCTATGACAGTACATGAGGACAAGCCGACGCCGGTTACCGGACTAATCTTCATAGGGATACTTATCCTGCATTTCTTGTATTTAGCCATTGTTCAGGCATGCTCTATATTCTTGACTGTCAGGGAGGACGACTAATGCAGCCAGTACCCATGGAGCGTACTACATTCTACTCGCTAAGCGATGAACGGCTCGGCTATGCCTGCATGGAACCCACGTTCATGAAGATCCGCGCCAAATCTCCGGCGGTGAAGAATGAAGCAATCGCACAGCTTAGCAGGGGACAAAGGGCACTCTGTATGTTCCGGATTCTGTATGACCATAGCTCTAAGTCCGCAGAAGAATACTACGGGTGGCTCAGTTATCTGCTGGATCAGCCGGGATACTGGAGCGGTGTGCTGGAGGGATTGCAGTTTTTTGAAGATGCTCCGCTGATTCATCTGCTGGAGGAATCGAAAGAGCTGTTCGGGGCGAGGAACCTGCGTGCAGGCACGGGCTGGGACGAAGCGGCAATTACAGATTTGGAAGCGGACCCGGAGCTGCAAAAAGCCGTAGCCACCCTGTATGCACAATATCAGGAGCTTACAGCACATACTCTGCGGATCATCGCCGGTTACATTCGTGCGAATCCTGACGAGTTCATCGTGTTCCGATAAGGGCTGGGCCGGACTGAGCATACAAAGAACCCCGGTGCCTAAGAAGCATCCGGGGTTTGATGTGTTTAGCAACTGCTCTGAACAGCCTCTGCTAAACTATGAACAATTCTGTCTATACGCGCTCAGTTTGTATATACGGCGCTTATTATCTATATAGTTGGAGCAAGCCGAATCAATTCATGGTACTGTTATTCAAAAATTCCAAGCCGGAATTATCTGGCCAGCCATCCGCCGTCTACATTAAGGATATGTCCGTTCAGGTAATCGGAAGCCGCGGATGCCAGGAACACAGCAGGGCCCTTAACATCTTCAGCAGTTCCCCAGCGTCCGGCTGGAATGCGGTCAAGGATTGAATCGGAGCGGCTCTGATCCGCACGGATTGGAGCTGTGTTCTCAGTAGCCATATATCCTGGAGCGATAGCGTTGATGTTCAGGCCGGAACCTGCCCATTCGTTAGCGAAAGCTTTAGTCAGACCTGCTACGGCATGCTTACTTGCAGTGTAGCCTGGTACGTTAATGCCGCCCTGGTAGGAGAGCATGGAGCAGATGTTGATGATTTTACCGTTGCCTCTTTCAAGGAAGTGGCGGCCGGCGATCTGGGACAGCAGGAATACAGTGTTCTGGTTGAGGTTGATAACGTCAAACCAGTCTTTTTCGCTGTGATCCTTGGCTGGAGTACGGCGGATCATACCCGCGCAGTTCACGAGGATGTCTACTTTGCCTGTGAAGGCAACAGCTTCGTCGAACATGCCCTGAAGCTTGGAATGATCGCTCAGATCAGTAGCGATGCTGAGTGCCTTGACGCCAAAAGCTTCAGCTGCTGCAACAGTTTCTTCACTTCCATTAAGGGAAGCGGAAATTACATCTGCGCCAGCTTCTGCGAAGGCAAGGGCGATCCCTTGTCCAAGACCCTGTGCGGCACCCGTTACGATTGCTGTTTTACCTGCCAAACTGAATAAAGATGACATATTATAATTCTCTCCTTTTAAGTTGCATAATTGAGTATCGCTTATAGGGCTTAAATGGTATTTAAACTACCCGCACTCGATGTTGACGCCTGCCTTGCGGAACAGCTCCACCGTCTCGGGCGCAAGCCCGCTGTCTGTAAGCAGCACATCGACTTCCTGCAGTGAAGCAAAGGTGCGCAGAGCGGTGTGCCCGAATTTGTGATGATCGCAAGCGGCGAATACCTGGCGGGCCGTGGATACTAGGGCTTGTTTGAAATCGATTAAATCTCCGGTATAGATGGACAGGCCATGCTCAATATGAACGGCAGTCGCCGAGAGAAAGGCTTTTTGAATATTAAGCTTCTGTACATAGGAGACAGCTTCAGGGCCGGCCAGCATATTGCGGACACGGTAACCGCCGGGAACGACCAGACGTATGTTGTCTTTGGGGACCAGCTCGCTGATGATATACACATCGTTGGTAATGACCGTCAGGGGCATATTCTCCAGCCGCCGGGCAATCTCAAGCGTGGTGCTCCCGCCGTCGAGTGCAATGATGTCATCCTTGGCGATATGTGCCAGCGCACGCAGGGCAATCTCCGATTTCTCCTCGGAATACTTATCCAGCGGGTCTTTGGAGGGCAGAATCCCGAATTGATCGCTCTGTGCCAGCACAGCTCCCCCGTGTACACGCATGATCAGTCCTTGTTCCTCCAGCTTGCTTAAGTCCTCGCGGATTGTTTTTCCCGTTACCTGGAGCTTGTCGCTCAGCTCGTTCACTGTTACATCCTTCTGGTTCAGCATAACTTCCATAATCATCTCGTGCCGCCGTATCGGGTTCATCCGCCTGCCTCATCTTTCCGTAGTTGATTTGCTTCTATTGTAATTCTTTCATGCCTACGGGGTCCATATCGTCGTAACGTTTATTATCTCCGGCCATACTCCAGATGAAGGTGTAGTTATGTGTACCCACGCCGCTGTGAATGGACCAGCTTGGGGAAATGACAGCCTGTTCATTGTGCATTACAATGTGGCGGGTTTCTGTAGGTTCGCCCATCAGGTGGAAGACGATAGAGTCATCCGGCAGATCGAAGTAGAAGTAAGCTTCCATCCGGCGCGGGTGAGTGTGGGATGGCATAGTGTTCCACATGCTGCCCGGTTTCAGCTGAGTCATTCCCATAACAAGCTGTGCGCTCTGCACGCCGTTCGTGTGAATGAAACGGTGAATCGTACGTTCATTGGAATTCTCAAGTCCGCCCATGGCTCCGGATTCGGATTCAGCCAGCGTTGTCTTGGTAGTAGGGTAGGACTGGTGAGCCGGAGCGGAATTCAGGTAGAATTTCGCCGGTTTAGCGCTATCCGCGCTTTTGAAAATAACATCTTTGGAGCCTTGGCCTACATACAGGCATTCCTTGAAGTCAACTTCATATTCAGTTCCGTCTACAACAACCGAACCTTTGCCGCCGACATTGATGATACCCAGCTCACGGCGTTCCAGGAAGTAAGTCACTCCAAGCTCCTTAAGGTCCGTTGTAAGTACAACATCCTCATTGACCGGATTAGCCCCGCCTACGATCATGCGGTCTTCGTGGGTCAGGACAAGCTTCAGTTCATCCGGAGCAAAAATAACCGGAATGTGGAACTCCTTGCGCAGGCGCTCAGTGTCAAACTGCTTAACTTCATTCGGATGTGATGCAAAACGTCTTTCCATTGAATATTCAATCTCCTTAAGAAAAATGTATTTTCGTTCGTATAGGTACAATTTAATCCATTTGCGTTCATTTGGCAAGAGATAATCTTTTTTAGTACGTTTATTTTAGTTTGTTTGTTAGTTTTAGAGATTGCCATCTGAACTGAAAGCGTGCACAATAGAGCTGGAAAGCAGTGAGTTCCCAGGGTGGAGTATACCTAATAGAAGAGGGATAGTTGTTCTATGTATACACACGCGGACATGACTCCCGGATTAGGGGCTCGTGATACAGAAAATATATATTGGAGGGTGAGGGAAATGGCAGACAGGCTTCAGGATCAGACTTCTTATAAAATACGCCGGCAGGAAATTATCAATTCAATCGCACTGGAGGCGGAGCGGCGTCCGCTGCTTGCGAGCGGCCTCTGGTTCCATGATGATGTGCGGAATAACTTCTATTATGCTTCTTATTTATTTACCGCTGCGGTAGATGATACGCTGGAGCTGCCTTTCGATAAGGAGGAAGCGAAACGGAAGGCGGAAGCTGTCATGCTGGAAACGGTCCTGCTGCAGAACCGCCAGCCCGGTACAGAACTCTATGGCCACTGGCCGCTGGGCTTGAATCCGCAGCCCAGAGAAGCGCCGCCGCATGAGCTGCCGGTGGAGATCATGGGCAGCCTGATGGTCTGGTTCTGCAAGCAATATTCGACCCAGTTTAGCGCGGGGCTGCGTATTGCCTTCCACACGGCCATCGGTCATGTGTACCGCAGCGGATTTTTCCGTAAGCCGGTAACGACGTTCGGCCACCATGAAGCGAAATATACGGCAGCCAAGCTGATCTTCGGCAACTTCTTCGAGGATGATGAGCTGCTGGAAGACGGACTGCGCAGTCTGGACATCACACTGGCGCATATCCGGGAGAAAGGGATGCCGGAGTACGGCAGCCTCCCGTGGTTCTGGCACTGGGTGCAGGCGTTCACCTGTGCCTGGGAGCTGGAGACAGACAGCGGCATTAAGCATACCCTTGGCGAGATGCTGGATTATCTCTGGAACGAGCGGAGCCAGTGGTATCTGCAGGGCGCCTGGGCAGGTGCCCATTCCAGAGGCTGGCCGCATGATGTGCCGGCTGACGGTAATGTGCTGCAAGACTATGTGCAGTTCGGAGACTTCAAGCTGCCGGCGGAGATGCCTCGCACCGAATATGCCGGTTTCCTGTTCTATGAAGCGCCGGAGCAGGGGCGTTCGAATGCACTGAACCGCGAGGCAGCGGTAGAGGTCAAGAAGCAAACCGAGAAGGTGGTTGCCGGAGATCCGGACCGCCAGCCGCCGCTCCATTCCTATGCCTACATCACAGAGGATTATGCGGCAGGCGGCATGTGGGAGCGGGTAGAGGAGTTCGACAATGAGCAGCTGCGCTGGGCGTATTCGCTCCCTGTGGGTGCAGCCGAAGGCGTGAACCGGCTGTACTTCTTCCATCCGGGCCAGGGGTATAACGCGGGCGATCCGCGTCACCAAAGCCCTTATATGGAAGTCCTGTATCATAAGAACACCGTCATATCCCTGTTCCCGGTTCCCGAGGGGGAGGCCACTGCAATAGTAGGAGTGCTTCCGAAAGGGGAATGGATCAAGCAGCCTTCGGCACTGTTCGGTTATGCAGGCAATGTGTATTTTGCCGTCTACTTATCGCATGGCTATGAGCTGCTGGAACGCCCGGATTATCTCGAGGTGATCTCCGCAGGGATGCCGGGCGGAGTCGTTGTTGAAGCGCTAAGCGTCAGCCAGGCTGCGGAGCTGGGAATAAGCGGGCTTGATGAGTTTGCCGCAGCCGCCGCACAGCGGGCACCTAAGTTTGGAGCGGGAGAAATTCTGTCCGCGGAATATAGCTCTCTGATCAGCAAAGCGCATCTGCAGCTAAGCACAGACAATGGCCTGACAGAGGTAAAAGCAGAGATTAACAGCAAACCGGTTTCTTTTGACAGTTATTCTGTCTAAGCTTGTAAATAATTAATGAACCTATAGAGGACCCGGGGATGCTGAAGCGTCTGCCGGGTTCTTTTGCGCTGTCTGCAGCCAGCTTCGCTATCAAGATGGGCTGGAGCATGATATGTTAAGAATGGTAATATCTTAGTAGATCAAAGGAAAGAATAAGATAACTATTGGGAAAGCCGATGATCGACTACAGGACATGGGGGGAGCATTATGACAGAGATAGAGTACCGGCTGGAGAAGGATTTCTTAGGGAGCAAACAGGTGGAGAAACACGCCTACTACGGGATACAGACGCTGCGTGCAGTAGAGAATTTCCCGATAACCGGATACCGGGTGCATCAGGAGCTGATTAAAGCTATGGGCATTGTCAAGAAATCTGCGGCACTGGCCAATATGGAAATCGGCAGACTCTACAAAGGATTGGGTGATGTTATCGTTGCGGCGGCGGAAGAGGTGATTGCCGGGAAGTGGCATGACCAGTTCATCGTAGACCCGATTCAAGGCGGCGCCGGCACCTCGCTGAATATGAATGCGAATGAAGTGATTGCGAACCGCGCGCTGGAGCTGCTGGGCCGGGCCAAAGGCGATTATCTGCAGCTTAGTCCCAACACGCATGTGAATATGGCACAGTCCACGAACGATGCTTTTCCGACGGCGATTCATATTGCCACGCTCTCTCTGCTGGAGCAGCTGCTGGTGACTATGCGGAGCATGCATGGCGTATTTGTGCTGAAGGCGGCAGAATTCGATCCGGTTATCAAAATGGGACGGACCCATCTTCAGGATGCGGTGCCGATCCGTCTGGGCCAGGAATTCGAGGCGTACAGCCGCGTGCTGGAGCGTGATATTCAGCGGATCGAGCATACGCGGCATCATCTCTATCAGGTGAACATGGGGGCGACGGCGGTCGGCACCGGACTGAATGCGGAGCCGCGTTATATCGCGCGGGTGGTAGAACTCCTGGCTGAAATCAGCGGATTGCCGCTGGTCAGTGCTGAGCATCTGGTGGATGCTACGCAGAATACCGATGCCTACACCGAGGTTTCGGCAGCGCTGAAGGTCTGCATGATGAACATGTCCAAAATCGCCAATGACCTGCGGCTGATGGCCTCCGGTCCGCGCTCCGGCTTTAATGAAATAACGCTTCCGGCCCGCCAGCCCGGATCTTCCATCATGCCCGGCAAGGTAAATCCGGTGATGGCCGAGGTAATCAATCAGGTCGCTTTTCAGGTCATCGGCAATGATCATACGATCTGTCTCGCCGCCCAGGCAGGCCAACTCGAGCTGAACGTTATGGAGCCGGTGCTGGTATTCAATCTGATCCAGTCGATCAGCATTATGAACAATTCCTTCAAGGTGTTCACGGACTACTGCCTGGCGGGCATCGTGGCCAATAAGGAGAAGCTGCAGCGGGAAGTCGAGCAGAGCGTCGGCATCATTACTGCGGTGAACCCGCACCTGGGCTATGAAGTGGTGTCGCGTATTGCCAGAGAAGCGATTCTGACCGGCGAATCCGTGCGCGCTTTATGCCTGAAATACAATGTGCTTAGCGAGGAAGAGCTTAATCTGATCCTCGATCCGTATGAAATGACCCATCCCGGGATCGCGGGGGCAGCGCTTTTGAATAAAGAATAAAGTGCAGTATCCGGGGGATAGCGAAAATTGGCTGCAGAGACCGGTATTATTTTGTAAACCTGGGGTAAAGGTCGTGTTATAATATATGGGAGCATTTACACCCGGAAGTATCATAAATTTGTAATGGCTTACTGGAGGCATAGTGTGGCGAAGGCAAAAGTAGCAAAACGTCCAACCCGCGACGAATTCGTGCTGGAAGAGCTGGGCAATCAGCTGGTCGAGGCGAAACAGGAGGATTCCGAGATTCTGCTGACGGTCTGGGGGAAGGAAGAACAGGTTCGCGGAGTGATTGTGGAGATGGATTCGCGTACCGGCAAGGTACATCTGCGATATAACGAAGAAATTATCAAGGTTCCGTTCATGGATATTATGCAGGTGAATTACCCGCGGGATTAGCCTTGGAGGCAGGTCTTGCAGGGTAGAGTATAGCAGGGCAGAAGAAAGCTCCGGCGCGCCGGAGAGTGGTTGGAGGTAGCAGGGACATGCAAGTGAACAAAACCAATGCCATCCGTATGCTAGATGCAAAAAAGGCCGGATACACCCTTCATACTTATGATAATGAGGATGGCCAGATTCACGGGAGTGCTGTTGCTGAGAAGATTGGCCTCCCGGCGGAGACTGTGTTTAAGACACTGGTATCACACAGCGGGCCGCAGCCCTATGTATTTGTTATTCCGGTGGCTGAAGAGCTTGATCTCAAGAAAGCGGCCAAAGCCGCCGGAGCGAAGAAGATCGAGATGCTCCCGCTTAAGGAGCTGCTGAAGTGGACAGGTTATGTGCGCGGCGGATGTTCGCCTGTTGGCATGAAGAAGCTGTATCCTACGTTCATACACAGCAGCGCGGAGGGGTTGCAGACCATCGCCGTCAGTGCAGGCCGCGTCGGCATGCAGATGGAGCTTGAGCCTAAGCTGCTGGCAGATGTGGTGTCAGCTGTATTTACGGATCTGATTAAAGAATAGCAGTAGAACAAGAAGCCGGAATTCCTGGAGGTCTAGGGATTCCGGCTTATTTGGCGGTTTCGGCTAACTCCATTCTGCGTAGTGACCGGTTATAAACTGGATTTCACGCTCATAGTGTGCCAGATGCCCCTCATCAACCATTTTCATAAAAGCAGGATTGCCGCTCGCGGCCCCATTCTTGAGCGTGTCGCACATGACAGTCAAACGCTCAATGATCCACGTATGCAGATCCTTAGGGACGGGAATCCCATAAGCCTCAAAAAATAACTGTATCCGCTGGCGCCGGTCTGATGCATGTAAATGGGTTTGGTAAGCTGCAGTGGACCCTGACGAGTAGTCAGGTGCGAAGCTGGCCAGCGGAACTGATGTGTAGATGGAATAGGCAATATCCCACATCCGCGGACCGGGTCCGGCCATGTCGAAATCAATCAATGCCACTGGAGCATCATTCTGAAAAACCACATTGTACAGGGCAGCGTCATTATGGCAGATCACTTCATGCGCACTGGTATCGGCATAGCTGAGCTGCCAGCTTCCCTCTGGTTGCGGGTTGAATCCTTCAGTCGCATCATGGTAATGACGTAACAGGCGTGCTACATCTGCAAGTGTCTCACCAGACCACATATATGGCTTAAGTTCAGGGTAAGCATTGCCTGGGACTTCTCCTGGAATATAGCTCAGTATTTCACGCCCGGCGTCATCGATTCCGAGAAAACGTGGCGCTCCCCCGAAGTTCTGCTTCTCCAGATGCCGCAGCAGTGCATGGACATTGGGACTCCAATCCCCTGTGGGACGGCGGACGGTGTCCGCCTTACGGACAATGTGATTCACATTTCCGCCGGTCAATATTTCTTCGTGTTGATTCACAGGCATTCCTCGCTTTCACTAAGGATGTATGTAATATAGTGCAGATACCACAGATACTACTTGCAGCTAGAGCAGTTAAGGCAACAGCTTCGCTGCCATTAGCCCCAGATACTCCTTCAGCGCCAGTCCGGTGGTGGAGACGGCCCCGGCAGAGGGAGTGAATTTGTTGAAATAGAGTGACATGGGCCGGCTGGCCAGGTAATCCACCGGGAAGGGCTGCGGCGTTAGTCCCGCGTGCTCAAATTGCACCATGCTGCGCGGCATGTGGAAGGCTGAGGTGACCAGCACCGGACGGCTAAACCCGTGTTCCTGCATAAGTGCAGCGGTGTTGACCGCATTCTGCTCGGTGTTAAGCGAGCGGTTCTCCGGCAGGATGTCTTCTGCCGGGATGCCGAGTCCGATCAGCTGCCGCCGGGCGATATCGGCTTCATTGCCGCTGTCCGCATACACCTGGCCGCCGGAGAAAATAACCGGCAGTCCGGTCTGCCGGTACAGCCGGGCGGCAGCCAGCAGCCGGTTCGCCGCCGGACCGGACATATTGCCCTGCCCGTCCAGATCCGGAGTGCCGGAGGTAGCGCCTCCGCCGAGGATAACAATAACATCACCTTCTACTGCAGAAGGCTGCGTATATTGCCGTTCCAGACTGCCGATCAGCAGGTCACTGACCACAGAGGTCATCGACAGATAGAGCAGCAGGCTCACTGCGAGCAGTACGACCGCCGGCCGGCGGCTGCTTTTCCACAGCCAGACCACCATCCCCAGCAGCAGGATCACAAAAATTCCCGGAGGCAGAACAAAGCTGTATGCGAATTTAATGAGGTAGATCAAGCAGGTCACCAACTTTTCAAGGATTATATAAGAGTCTCATGTTCACCTGCCCTGCATAGCAGGTCATTTCTGGTATTGTACCATGAGTCCGGCCGGTGTTCCCAGCTTCGCCCATGCTCAGGTGCGGTACAGATGCTTCATATAGGAGGAGGGGGATTCACCGAGCACTTTTTTGAACACGCGGCTGAAGTAGTAAGGGTTGGGGTAGCCAAGCGTTTCACTGATCTCAGATACATTGTACAAGCTCGTCCGCATCAGCTCGATAGCCTTGTTCATCCGGAGCTTGGTATGGGTCTCAATAATCGTCTGTCCGGTGGCCTGCTTGAACGCGGCCGACAGGTAGCTGCAATTCATATTCAGCTGTGAAGCAAGCTGTTCCCCGGCGAAATGCTTGCCGCAGTGCTTGATCAGATAAGCCGTTACTCTCCGCACAGTACCCCCGCTTTTGCCGCTGACAGTCATACTGCTCTCCTGCTGCCCGGCCGCCTATGGAGGTTCCCCTCTTGTATGACTGCTGCTGTTTTCTTTTATTTGTTCTCTCTCAGCCTGAATGCCGTAGACCCAAGCGGCAATATTCTTAAAAAACTGCGCTTTCCTCTTAAAAAGCTTCACCCGGCCGCCGGGGTTATCGTGATACAGTATAATTGGATGAATCTCTTCAATAACGACTATAGACTGAAACAGCCGCAATCCTGTAATAATATATCAATGACAACCATGCGGAGGTGCAGCAATGAACAGAACCATACGGGTGCTGCTTGCGGATGACGAGCCGGTTATTCTGCGCGGGCTGAAGAAGCTCATAGCCTGGGAGAGCCTCGGGCTTAATATAGTAGGGGAAGCATGTGACGGGATAGAGCTGAAGGCGATGATCGACAGCTGTCATCCCGATCTCATTATCAGTGATATCAGTATGCCGGGTTATTCGGGTATCGATATTATCCGTGAAATTCATCATTCCGGTCGTCCGATCAAAGTGGTCTTTATCAGCGCCTATCAGGAATTTAGTTATGCCCAGCAAGCGGTACAATACGGGGCGCTGGATTATCTGGTCAAGCCGGTGAATACGGGACAGCTGGAGCAGGTAGTGATCCGCGCAGTAACGGTGATCCGCCAGGAATCCGAAGAAGAGCGCAACAAGGAAATGCTCAAATCCTATGAGCGGAAGAACCTGTCTGTTACGGTTGAGGAGCAGCTGGAGCAGCTGACCGACGGCAATAAGGCTGCGGCAGCTACGCTTGCCCGGATGGGCAACACGGCGATTACCCGCTATGCCAGCGTATGTGTCATCGAGACGGATGAATACGGCGGCCAGCCTTCTCGCTGGGAGGAACGGGAACGCAAGCTGGTGGAATTCGCCTTGTTGAACATCATCAAGGAGACGGTGGACGGCAGGGGCAACGGGTATGTGTTCCGCAAAGGAGAGCGTTTCGGGGTGCTGCTTCAGCATGAGCATCTGAATGAACCGCAGCAAGTAATGGAGGATCTGCATCACAAAATCAACAGCTTTCTGAAGCTGCAGGTCTCAATAGGCATCGGCCGCCCGGCCAGCGGTATTGAAGAGGCGGCGGATTCCTACCAGTCAGCGTTGAAAGCGCTAAGATTCAGATATTTTGCCGGATTGAACCGGGTGATTCCCTATCCCGCCGAACCAATGGAGACTGCTATACCTGTATCTACACTTGCTGCCATCCAGAGCAGCCTGCCGGAAGCGCTCAAATCACTCGACAAGGAGCGGCTAACGGCGTTAACCGGCGAGCTGCTGGAGACCGTGCGTCTGCTCTCTGGAGATAGCCGGAACCAGGCGGTGTCCTATGTGTATAATGCCGTGATCCAGCTTGAACAAGATATGGCTGATTTCGGCGCGGATGCGGGGCTGTTGAATCAGGGAGAGAAGCCGCTGCTTGAAAAGCTGGCGGATGCCCCGACCTTCGGCGCACTGCAGCAGGAATTTGAAGCGGTCCTGTCCAAAATGTCCGAGCAGCTGAGCTGCCGGATCTCCGGCAAGGAAATGCCGCAGCTCGCGCAGGTGAAAACCTATGTGGAGGAGCATTATGCCGAGAATATTACGCTGGAGTCCATAGCCGCCATGGTGTATATGAATCCCTATTATTTCAGCAGCTTCTTCAAGAAGCATACCGGCCAGAACTTCAAGAATTATGTTACCGAAGTGCGGATGGGTCATGCCCAGCGGCTGCTGCTGCAGAGTGACCTGATGGTCTACGAGATTGCCGACCGGGTCGGCTACAACAATGCGCGGCATTTCAGCGACATGTTCAAGAAGCAATTCGGCAAGCTGCCGCAGGAATACAAACAATCGGTCAGGAACTAAGCGGATTGGAGGGAGATCATAGAGTGAAAAGACGATGGCCCGTGCCGTTCTGGGGACGGGGACCGAAGAGTATTTTTGTTAAATTTTCTGCATCCTTCCTGCTGGTCGGGCTGATTCCGCTCTTTGCGCTGAGTTTCTTCTCCGTACAGACCTTCTCGGGTTATGTGGAGCGGTATACCACCAGCAATCTGCAGCAAATGGTACTCTATATGAGCTATAATCTGAATTCAGCGTTCAATCAGTATAATGAAGTATCCAAATTAATGTATACAGGGCGTTATGAAGGGTTCATTGAGAGCTATTCGCAGAATCAGACACAGAATGTGAATGAGCTGGAGCAGATCAACACCATTCCGATAGAATCCTTCCTGAAGACCGTTCTGTTCAGTGATTCTTATATTTCCAGTGTCCAGTTTATCCGCCAGTCTGATGGTAAGTTGTATGTTCAGGAGCGTGGCAACCGGTCGCTGAACATGGAGACGGTTCCGAATGCGGAGTGGCTGTCCGCCATGGCAGGTGACCCTGCGAAGGTGGCTATTTTCCCGACCCATCAGGACAGTTACTTCTATGGCTCAGACCGCCAGGTGTTCACGATCGGGCGCAGCCTGATTGATACCTCCGGACGGGTGACCAAAGAGCCCAAAGTAGTCGGAACGCTTTTTCTGGATATCGATACCTCGTTATTCCAGCAGTTCTTCCGTGAGCTGAGTCTCGGGGAGAAGGATGAGCTGTACCTGCTTGACGGGGAGGGGCGGACGTATTTCAGCAACCAGCCAGCCGGTGCGGCGGGGGCTAGAGCTGCTGATCAAACTAACAATGAGATGATTGTACTCAGTGAGTCCATCCCTTTTTTGAATGGCCAGGTCATCGCCAAAATCCACCGCGGCAACCTGTTCGAACAGCTGCTGTCGGCGCGGGCAACGGTGTATATCGCCATTGGCATGTGTGCTTTTGTAATGATTGTAATGGGGGCCTGGTTCTCCAGACGTCTCGCGGCTCCCATCCGGGAGCTGATCCGGCAGATGGCCGTGGTGGAGTCGGGCAAGCTGGATATCCAGCTCTCCGTGAACAGCAATGATGAGATGGGCAGGCTGGCCCACGGGTTCAACCGGATGGTGGAACGGCTGCAGGTCTACATTGATGAGGCCTATGTGGCCCAGATCAAGCAGAAGCAGACCGAGCTGAATGCACTGAAGAGCCAGATCCGGCCCCATTACCTGTACAACACCCTTGAGGTGATCCGGATGAACGCCGTGGATAAGGAAGCGGGCGAGGTGGCGGATATGATTCTGGCGTTATCCAATGAGCTGAAGTATGTCATCGATTACGGGGAAGACCGCGTAAGCCTTGCCAGCGAGCTCGCCCATCTGCAGAATTACTTCTATATTATTTCTGTACGGTATGAGAACCGCTTCGAGCTGCATCTGGATATTGCCCCGGATGTTAATCTGGACTGGCCTATCCTGAAGCTGTCTCTGCAGCCGATGGTGGAGAATGCGGTTCAGCATGGACTGCGCCTGCAGGGAAAAGGAACCGTCGGCATTACGGTCGAACGGAGAGAGCAGGTGCTGGCGATTACGATATATGATGATGGCGTGGGGATGAGCAGGGAGACTCTGTCCCGCATTAATAAGATTCTGAAAGACCCGGAGGCTCCAAGCAAGAATGTCGGCATGAAAAATGTGCATGAGCGCATCCGCTCCAGCTTCGGGGAGGCGTATGGCCTGTCTGTGAACAGCAGAGAGCATGTCGGGACCTCCATTACGCTGACGTTCCCGGTTATCACTGAATGAGGAGGACACAGGTGGTGCAAATGCCGAGGATATCATGTATGAAAATAACAATAGTGCCGCTTGCGGCCGCGCTGATCCTGTCCGGCTGTGGAGGCAAAACCGGATCAGGCGGAATCGGAGGGAATCATGCGGCTGATCAGGGGAGCCGCCCGGATACAGCATCCGGGGGAGGTAAAATAAGCTTTACTATAGGTTATGCCTCCGGTGATCCGGCGACGAAGCAGGCTATTGAGGATACCATTAAGGCCTTCATGCAGGCGAATCCGGACATAGTCGTCCAGGATGTCAGTGAGACAAGCTCCTCTGCCTATATGGATTGGCTGAAGGTTAAGGATGCCGTGGGCGAGTTCCCCGATCTGGTAGAGATGAGGGATACCGAGGCCTTCGCCGATGCGGAGAAGATTGTTCCGCTCCCCGATGAGCTGGCGGAATTGTTCGATCAGCCGCCGCGGATCGGCGGCAAGGTATGGAATGCCCCGCTGTTTGTCGCTGCCCCGCAGGGTATTATTTATAGTAAGAAAGCGTATGCCGAGGCAGGCATTAAGACGCTTCCGGCAACCTACGATGAATTTCTGGAGATCCAGAACAGACTGCGGGCAAGCGGGATCACTCCGCTCGTTGTAGGCGGCAAGGATATTTTTCATATGGGCTTCTGGGTTAATAAATTTCTGATTGATGATGTATATGCCGCTGATCCCGGCTGGAACGCGAAGCGGACGGCCGGTGAGGTTAGCTTCACCGATGACAATGTAGTCCAGGCCATGACTGATTTCAAACAGCTGTTCAGAAGCGATGTCGATAAAGGCTGGCTAAGCACAGGGGATAACCAGACGGCGTCTATTCTGGTATCCGGCAAGGCAGCCCAGCTGTTCTCCGGCTCCTGGATGTTCTCACAAATCCAGGAAGCCGACCCCGGCTTCGAATTCGGCTTCTATGCTGTGCCGGACCGTAGAGGGAAGCTGAATGTGGTCGGCCTGCAGTCGCCCTCCGGCTGGTCGCTGTCTGCCCAGGCGGCGCAGGAGCCGCTCAAAAAGCAGGCGATCGAAGACTTCATTCGGTTCTTTTTCTCACCGGAGCCTTATGCCGCATTTCTGAGCCGGATCGATTCGGTTCCTTCGACCAGGCAGGAATTCAGGCGGGAGGCCGGTGAACAGATGCAGGTGGTGCTTGATCTGATGGCCGATCCGGCCGTTACCAAATCCCTGATGATCAACAATTGGTGGGGAGATAACCTGATTCCTCCGCAGTTCCGTAACTGGTTCTACAAGCTGCTGCAGGAAATGGTTGTTAAGGACGGGGATGTACTAGAATATATGAAACGGGCCGATACTGAATACGACAGGCAGGTACAGGAATACTGGCAGTGACATTACACTATAGCCCGTGCAAGAACGGAGGTCTCCTGGACCTTCGTTTTTTTCTGCTCAGGAGAATCTTCTTAAATTTACCGCACATCCCTCTTAAATTAGTTCATTCTAACCGTGAAGGCTGAATGCTATTCTTGGAGCATAAGGAAACGCTTACGGACGATGATGCGCACATCGGGCCGGCAGTTTCCGGGCTGTATACCCAAGGGGAGGTTACTAAAGATATGAAGAACACCATTACGAAATTATCCGTCATGCTGCTCGCAGCAACCACTGTACTTACCGCATGCGGCGGAAATAACAATAACAATGCCAGTGGCGGCAACGCAGCGGCAACCGGGGCTCCGGCAGGAAATACTGCAGCTACTGATGCTGCGAAGAAGGATGTCAGCTTCACCATCGGTTATGCGTCGGGTGACCCGGCGACCAAGAAAGCCATTGCTGATACCGTTAAGAAATTCATGGAAGCGAATCCTAACGTCACCATCAAAGACCTAAGTGAAACCTCATCGGCTGCTTATCTGGATTGGCTGAAGACGAAGGATGCTGTTGGAGAATTCCCGGATCTGGTGGAAATGCGTGACACCCAGGTATTCGCGGATGCGGGCAAAATTGTCGAGCTTCCAGCCGATCTGCTGGAGCTGTTCGAATCGCCACCGCAGGTGGACGGCAAAGTATGGAACGCTCCCATGCAGGTCAATGCACCGCAAGGGATCATTTACAGCAAAAAAGCTTACGCTGACGCCGGGATCACCGAGCTTCCCCAAACCTATGACGAGTTCATTGCCATCCAGGAAAAATTGAAAGCTACAGGTATCTCCCCGCTGGTAGTAGGCGGCAAGGATATTTTCCATATGGGCTTCTGGGTCAATAAATTCTTGATCGACGATGTCTACAGCAAAGACCCGGACTGGAACTCCAAACGTACGGCCAAGACCGTCAGCTTCGCAGATCCTGATGTAGTCCAGGGCATGACTGATTTCAAAGAGCTGTTCAAGAACTATGTGGACAAAGGCTGGCTGAGCACCGCAGATAATCAGACCGCGTCGATCCTTGTATCCGGCAAAGCTGCACAGCTGTATTCCGGCACCTGGATGTTTACCCAGATTGCTGAAGCTGATCCAGGCTTCGAATTCGGCTTCTACGCGATCCCGGACCGCCAAGGTAAAGTGAATGTCATCGGTCTGCCGTCACCGGCCGGCTGGTCGTTATCCGTTGATGCGGCCAAGGATGCCGACAAAACGGCAGCGATCAAAGACTTTATCCGCTTCTTCTTTGCACCGGAGCAATACTCGGTCTACCTGGCTTCGATCAATGCCATTCCTTCCACCAAAGAGAAAGTTACCTATGAGACAAGTGAGCAAATGCAGGTTGCACTGGATCTTATTGCCGACACGAGTGTCACCAAGTCACTGGCCATCAATAACTGGTGGGGCGATAACCTGATTCCTCCGCAATTCCGCAACTGGTACTATAAGCTGCTCCAGGATATGGTGGTGAACGATGCTGACGTAACTGAATATATGAAGAAGGCCGATACCGAATATGACAATCAGGTCAAAGCCAATTCGCTGTAAATAAAAGCGCCGGAAGGGAACCTCTGCTCCGGCAGAGGTTCCTCTTATCTAGACAAGCGCGTCCCAGGGAGGGGAGAGGAACCATGGCTACATCCATCGTTAATACAGACAAGTCTTTCATAGACGCAGAGAAGCCTGGCAAAAAAAAGAAAAAATGGCAGTCCTACGCGCTGTTGTTCATCCTGCCGTCATTCCTTTTATACACACTGTTTGTCATAGTCCCTACAGCAGGCAGCGTCTACCTAAGCTTCACATCGTGGGACGGGATCAGCAGCGATATCCGGTATATCGGATTCGCCAATTTCGTCGAGATCTTCCAGAGTCCGCGGGTGCAGAACGCCTTGAAGAACACTTTGGTTATGACAATTACGCTAGTACTGCTTGAGAACATTGCTGCAATCGCCATGGCCTTAATGGTCGACAAGGTACGCTGGTTCCGCAATTTATTCAGAAGCATCTTCTATTTCCCGACCCTGCTCAGCGGGATCGTCATGGGCTTTGTCTGGGCAATGATTCTGAATTACAACTTCGGCGTGTTTAATCAGATCCTGACCTCCGTCGGTTTGGGCGACTATATCGTCGACTGGCTGGGCAATCCGAAATACGCTATGCTGTCGATTATCCTGTCAACGGTCTGGAAAGGCGCGGGCTATTATATGATCATCTATCTGGCCGGACTGCAGGGCATTCCGCAGGAGCTTAATGAAGCGGCCAGCATTGACGGCGCAGGAGGCTGGCAGCAGTTCCGGCATATTACGTTCCCTCTGCTTGCGGGTTCGATGACTGTGTGCATGGTGCTTTCCATGATCAGCGCACTGAAGATATTTGACCAGATTGCCGTAATGACCGACGGCGGCCCGGGCTTTGAGACAGAGACATTAACTTATATTATCTACAAAGTAGGCTTCGGGGAGCTGAGACAAGGGTTCGGCACGGCGCTGGCTATGGTCCTGTTCCTGATTATTCTGATCATTACGGTCATTCAGGTTAAATTCCTACAGAAACGGGAGGTGCAGCTCTAAGATGACGATGCAGACTAAGCGGAGAATCACTGAAATTGTCCTGTTTGTCATAACGCTCCTGGTAGCGGTTATCTTTTTCTTCCCGATTTTCTTTAATCTGATGTCCGCGTTCAAAAGCAACGCCGAGATTATGCGCGATGCGGTTGCTTTTCCGAAGACACTGTATTTAGACAGCTTCAAATATCTGCTTACGGAGACCGAGTTTCCGCGTGCGATCCTTAACAGTCTTATTCTGACCGTAGTGGCGATTGTCGCCCAGGTGCTGATTATTCCGATGGCAGGTTACGCGATTGAACGCAGAAATGCCCGCTGGACGCGGCTGGTCTTCATCTATTTCCTGGCCGGCATGATGATTCCGTTCCAGGCGTATATGATTCCGCTGTTCAAAGAGCTCAGAATACTCGGCCTGTACGGCAGTCTGGCGGGACCTATCATGATTTATGTCGCCGGTGCCGTAGGCTTCGGATGCCTGCTCTATACCAGCTTCGTCAAGGGTATTCCACGGGAGATTGAAGAAGCGGCAGAGATTGACGGGTGCTCCCGCTACGGGATTTTCTGGAGAATCGTCTTCCCGCTGCTCGGACCGGTTACGGCAAGTATGGTGGTGCTGAACGGTCTGGGGATCTGGAATGACTTCCTGATGCCGATGCTGGTGCTGCCTTCCGGCCAGGCCAAGACGATGGTAGTAGAAATCTACCGGTATATCGGGGAATTCTCCTCGCGCTGGGATATGATTTTTGCCGGAACCGCCATGTCGGTGGTGCCTGTGCTAATCGTGTTTATCTTCCTGCAGAAGTATTTCGTTAAGGGAATTGCGTCAGGGGCCACCAAAGGGTAAGAGGTGTGTGTTCTCCTGGGGTAAAATAAAGAAACTCCGTGGGCCATTGTTAATGGTTTGCGGAGTTTTTGTGTATAGGGATTATAATTGGGGGAGTCCGCCCCCGGTGATTCGTGAGTCACTGATTCGGTGATTGGTGATGCGCTGGTTGCTAATTCGCTGGTTTGCTGTTTCGGTGATGCGCTGCTTCGTGCTTCATTCGCCCTCAATAGGTCCTCTCGATGACCTTGCGCCTGAAGTGGACTGAGATTCCGTTATTTTGCCAAAATAACACCTGATAAGGCCAAAGCGGACTGAGATTCCTTTGTCTTGTACTTTTCGGCTCCAAAAGACGCATGTCAGGACATATAACGGAATCTCAGTCCTTTTCACGGCCAGTTGGAGAGTCATGAAGACCCGTCAAGTTCATGGTGGCGACATACGCAGTTGATGAGTTCAGCCTTGAATCATCTTTAATGTGAAATTGTGTTCATACCGGTGTCATATAGGTGGCAGGATTCAGCGAATCACCTTCAATAATAATCGCAGTCAATCCCGAATCCGTCCGTGTCTCATGCCATTCATCCTGCGCCCAGAAGACAGCCTGGCCTGCCTGGACAGCCGTGAATTCCTCTTCCTCGCCCCGGACATATCCTTCCCCGCTCATAACCAGCAGCAGCTGCGGACATGCCGCCTGATGATAACCGATCACTCCCTGCGGGCCCAGATATACGCAGCCGATATGCGTTTTTCCATCCGTCTGGATAATCCGGGATAAAATGAAGTCGGAGCTGAAGGCTGAGATTGGCTTGCCGGTGTCCTGGTTGAAATGGTATATCTTCATTCTGTGCCTCCCTGCGTATTAGCGGATAACGCTTTGCCGTCTGTCTTCCCCGGTTCCTCCGTAAGCTGGCGGTAGCCCATGGGGGGCAGGCCGGTCCAGCGCTTGAACTGCTTGCTGAAATGGGAGACATCACGGTAGCCGAGCCGGTAGGCGATACTCTCCACTGACAGGCTGTTATCCAGCAGCAGCAGCTTGGCATGGCGGATAATCAGGTCAGAGAGATACTGCCTCGGCGGCAATCCGTAGATTTGCCGGAAGGCGCGGTTGCAGTGATTCGGGCTGTAGCCAAGCCTTGCGGCGATGTCTTCAATGCTTCCGGCCCGGCTGCCGGTTGCCGCAGCGGTGAATACGGATTCCTGCAGCAGTCCTTCGATGGCATTCGCCAGGGCAACGGTTTTCTCCGTAACACCGGGCAGTGTGCTCCGGGCAGAGGAGGGCAATGCAGCCAGCACCCAACTGCTGAGTGCGGTGAACAGCTGCAGCGAAGCATTGAGCGTCACCAGCCGGCCCCGCTGGGCATCGCTGGCATCAGGGAGGATCGTCGAGCTGATAATTGCATCGAGCGAAGAACGGATCGCCTGCAGCTCCGGAGTGTCGCCGCTTAGGCTGACGGTGTCCATCGTCATCAGGGAACGGCGCAGAACCAGATCATCAATGTCGAAATGCAGGCAATAATAGGTCATTTCATCCTCTGAAACCGTACCCAGGCTGGAATGCAGGACACTTGGGCGGATGAACAGAATGTCGCCGCTGTGCTGGATGTAAGACTGCCCGCCTACGTTCATTTGCTGCGAACCCTGCAGGACGATATTGATCTCGAACATCGGATGGGTGTGGGCCGGATATTGCCACTCCCTGTTCACCTTGCGCCAGTGGGCAGCGAATATATGAAAGGCAGCCTGTATATCCGGGGACATCCGGCCGTCCATGGAATGCTGTGTACCGGGATCTAATACGTTCATACTCAACCTCTTTTTCACTAAAAGTTGGCTCTATTATAGCATAGGCCGCCGCGTCCGATTGATTTGTCCAAATAATTGGCGGCTTTACGCCTGTTGCATAAGCCGGGCTGGCGCTAACATAGAGCTATGAGCCCGGTACTGCCGGGCCACAGCCTGGAGGGAGTGCATTTACGATATGCCGACAAATCAGTTTTTTAATGCCCATCATTCACCGATTGGTTCATTTTCCAGCTTCACTCTGGGGTTTAAGGGAGCGTCCGGCGGTTTTGACCTGGAAGCGGGTAAGCCGCCGAGACAGAATATATATATTGGCCTGGAACGCAAGGATGGCCGCGGCTTCGATACCTTGCCTTTCCATGAGCAGGGCAGTGACGATGAGAGTAAGCGCTATGACATCGAGAACCCTGATCCGAACCCGGATAAACCGCAGATTCTTTATCATTACGCGGACGAAGAGATCACCCGCGATTTCCGGCTGGCTACGGACAGCTGGCAGGCCGGGGATCTGACCTTCCGTATTCTCTCCCCGGTCCGGCCGGTTCCGGACCCGGAAACAGCTGCAGATGCGGAGCTCAAGGAAGTGCTGCTGCCTGCGGTATTGGTAGAGCTGGAGGTTGACAATACTTCGGGCGATTCTGTCCGCCGGGCCTTCTTCGGCTTCCAGGGGAATGATCCGTATAACGCTTTGAGACGCTTTGAGGGCAGCCAGGCAGAGCTGACCGGTGTCGGCCAGGGGCGGTTCCTGGCGATAGCAGCGGAACAGGGGAGTGTCAAGTCCGCTATGCATTTCACCATGGAGGATATTCTGACAACGGAGCTGGAGGAGAACTGGACCTTCGGACTGGGCCAGGTTGGAGCTCTGGTTATGGATGTGCCCGCAGGAGAGCGCAAGGTCTACCGGTTCGCAGTCTGCTTCCACCGGTCCGGCTATGTAACCTCGGGAATGGACGCCGGTTATTACTATAACCGCTATTACAGTAATGTAGAGGCGGTAGCGGAATATGCGCTGTCCCATTTCGATCAGCTGAAGCAGCAGGCAGTGCAGGCTAACTCCATGCTGGAAGGAACAGGGCTCAGCGAAGACCAGACATTTATGCTGGCACATGCCATCCGCAGTTATTATGGCTCAACCGAGCTGCTGGAGTACAAAGCCCAGCCGTTCTGGGTCGTGAACGAAGGCGAATACCGGATGATGAACACATTCGATCTTACGGTGGATCAGCTATTCTATGAGCTGAAGATGAATCCGTGGACCGTACGCAATGAGCTGGATATGTTCGTGGACCGGTACAGCTATGTGGATACTGTCCGTTTCCCGGGAGACGTGGCCGAATATCCGGGCGGGCTCAGCTTCACCCATGATATGGGGGTAGCCAATGCCGTCTCGCGTCCAGGGTATTCCTCATATGAGCTGTACGGCATCGACGGTTGCTTCTCGCATATGACCCATGAGCAGCTGGTGAACTGGATTCTTACTGCGGCGGTATATCTGGAGCATACAGGTGACCTCAGCTGGATGGAACGCAACCTTACAGTACTGGAGAGCTGCCTGCAGAGTATGCTGAACCGGGATCATCCGGACCCGGCGAAACGAAACGGTGTGATGGCCCTCGACAGCTCGCGGACAATGGGCGGCGCGGAGATTACTACGTACGACAGTCTGGATGTGTCACTGGGCCAGGCGCGCAACAATATTTACCTTGCGGGTAAATGCTGGGCAGCGTATTTGGCGATGGAGAAGATCTTCCGCGATAACGGCAATACGGAGCTGTCACAGACTGCCGGCAGACAGGCAGAGCTCTGCGCAGCAACCATTGTGGGCAGTGTTACCGAGGGCGGCTATATCCCGGCGGTAATCGGAGAAGGCAATGACTCGAAGATTATTCCGGCGATTGAAGGCCTCGTTTTCCCTTACTTCACCGGCTGCAAGGAAGCTTTGGAGCGCGGGGGGCGGTTCGGCGAATACATCGCGGCGCTAGACACGCATCTGCAGGCCGTGCTAGTTGAAGGGGTGTGCCTGTTCGAAGACGGCGGCTGGAAAATCTCCTCCACCAGCAATAACAGCTGGCTGAGCAAGATTTATCTGTGCCAGTTCATCGCCAGACAAATTCTTGGTCTGGAGTGGGAGGACAAAGGCCATGCAGCCGATTCGGCACATGTAACCTGGCTTACGCATCCGCAGCTCTCGATCTGGAGCTGGAGCGACCAGATTATCTCCGGCGAGATCACCGGCAGCAAATATTATCCGCGCGGAGTGACGGCGGTCTTGTGGCTGGAGGAGCAGCGGGTGTAATCGTATTGGAGCCTGAATCATTCCGGAATAAGATTCGTGAGGAAGCCCGAAAAATTTTAGAACGCTACTGACATAAGGCTGTCAGTAGCGTTGTTTTATTATCGGGTATGTAAACATAAAGGAGTATAGGAAGGAGGGTATTTTGTGAATTTTGCTTCTGTACGCATCATTACCGACGATGTGAATCGTCTCGCCGAGTTCTATGAAAAAGTCCTGTGTGTTTCGGCGGTGCACCCCGCGCCTGTTTTTGCCGAACTCGTTATGCCGGCATGTACCCTGGCAATCGGCCACTCCCAAACGGCGCAGCTATTCGGCGCGGGTTCCGTAGTGGCAGCGAGCAATCACACTGTCATCATCAAGTTCCGCGTCGACGATGTCGAAGCCGAATACGCACGCTTGAAGCCAATTGTCTATGATTGGGTAAAAGAACCGACCACGATGCCGTGGGGAAAACCGTTCTATGCTGTTCCGTGATCCCGACGGCAACCTGGTAAACCTCTTCGAGCCGGTGACCGAGGAAGCGATTAAACGGTTTAGCGGCAGGCATTGATTAATCATGTCAGCCGAAACGCAGATAGGCTTTGAGCGATTTGGCCTCTCAGTATCATTGGTCCACCACTGGCTCTCCGGTACAAAGTCGTTAAAAGAAGGGTCATCGATTGTCGCCGAGCAGAGCAACTTTACTTTATTCCTCGAAGGCGATGCCGGCAGCTTTTAAATGTCCATAGGCAACGAGTCTGCTGAACTGAGAAGCAACTTCACCCGCAGGAATAGACAGATCGTTTTTAACCCACCAAATGATAATCCCCATGAAAGACGATACAAGGTATTCGAACAGCAAATCCTTGGACAGCACTAAAGAGAAATTTGCCGCTGTCGGATTCCACCCCTCATTTAGTTTATCTTTAATGATTTTCTCCATTTTTGCGCGGAACGGATAGATTCTATTCTCTTCAATTAGCATGGCGTAGTAAAAAGAGGTGTTATGCGAAATGTGTTCCAGTATAGTTTGCATGATTGTCTCGAGTACAGAAATATTGTAAGGATTCATGCTGATTGGACAAAGAATGACTGCATTTTTTAATTCGCCCAATAACTCATCCATATAGGTATTTAATAAGTCAGGTTTATTTTCGTAATGGAGATAAAAGGTGTTTCGATTGATCATAGCCCGATCGGCAATATCCTGGATTGTTATTGCTTCATATCCCTTTTCTTGAATAAGCGCAATAAACGCCATTCGAATCGATTGTTTAGTGCGCAGTATTCTTAGATCGGTTTTCTTGTTCATTATTTTCGCTCTCCTATATTAAATTAGAGTCGTTAAGCGACAAAGTGATATGAATTGTATGTTATCCCTCAAAACAAAAAATATTGAATATTGAACGTAAAGTTCATCTTAATTATAATGAGCGAAAGATAAATAAACAACATAACGTTCATTATTTATCTAATGCCTATAAACTCGTGACTGAAAGAGGTGAATACCATTTATTGTTAGGCCTAGTAAGGTAACTGTTGAGATAATAAGGAGGATATTCTAATGACATTAAACAATCAAAATGAGTTAGTTATAAAGGCTAAAGCAGTGCTGGAAAGTTTAGAGAGCGGTAATCCCAAGGCGATTACGAATTACATTCATCCGGATCAATATGTTCAGCACAACCTTGCCTTATCCAATGGCCGTGCAGCCATGCTTGGTGCACTTGATCATTTAAAGGAGATAGGTACAAAGGTGAGCATTAAGCGCATTTTAGCCGATGGAGATTATGTTGCCCTTCATTCCGAATATGATTTTTTTGGACCTAAAATTGGCTTTGATATTTTCCGTTTTGAGAATGGACTGATCGTTGAACATTGGGACAATCTGCAAGATCGGGTGGAAAAGACACCAAGTCATCATACGATGATTGACGGACCGGTCATGATTAAGGATATCGACAAGACTGATGCGAACAAAGTAGTTGTCAAAAGCTATGTCGAGAATATACTGCTTGGGAAGAACCCGGACCTGCTTACCTCTTACTTTGCCGGAGATCAATACATTCAGCATAGTCCACATATTGCAGATGGCCTTTCCGGCCTCGGTGCTGCATTGCAGGGTCTTAAGGAGAAGAATATTGAGTTTCAATATACTCAGGTTCATCAGGTTATCGGACAAGGCGATTTTGTGCTTACGGCGAGTGAAGGTCTATTTGATGGTGAACCTACTGCTTTCTACGATTTGTTCCGTGTTGAGGACGGGAAAATCGCCGAGCATTGGGACGTAATCGAGGCCATATTGCCTGTGGAAAAACGAAAGAATTCGAACAGTAGATTTTGAGATTAGATGAAAACAAATGAGCTTATTAAAAAACAAACTAATAGTTACATTACCCATTATCGTTATTGCAGTCATCTTCATTTTTAGTCTGGCTATGATTCCTAGCATCAATCCTGCTCCACATAACTTGCCTATTGCCATTGTGAATGAGGATCAAGGCTTAACGGCTCCAAAAGTAAATATAGGCGAGACGATAGTGTCTGATATTCAGTCAGAAATCTTGGCAAATTCGGATGGAAATTCGGCGATCAAATGGATCGAAGTTGGTAGTGAAGTGGAAGCGAAGTCAGGACTCGATAACCAAGACTATTACGCTGCATTGGTGATTCCCAAGGATTTCAGCGAGAGGCAGGCATCGCTTATGACGCTGGACCCTTCTTCACCCCGGATGCAGATGTATATCAACCAAGGTATGAATGCATCGGCATCTAGTGTGGCAGGGCAAATGCTAAACCACGCGGTTGATGCTATAAATAAGAAGCTGTGTGCTGAGCTATTAGAAGCTATTGATCAGAAGGGCGCTATGCTCTCGACAAAACAAGCCGCTGCTTTAGCTTCGCCAATCGTTAGCGAAATCATCAATGTGAATGCAACCGGTACGCATAGTGCAAACGGGAATTCACCGGTTTTGATGTTACAACCTTTGTGGATGGCCTGTCTAATCGGAAACGTAATTTTCTTGCTTGTCAAAAATAAACAAAATTACGTCAATCGTAATGATCGGCTTTGGGCGAATATAGTCCAATTCCTTTGGGGAGCAATCATTGCTTTGGCAGCTGGCTTTAGCTTCACTTGGTTTGCTGGAAGATGGGGCGTACACACTCCTCATTTCACGGATACCGCTTTATTCTTGGCAATTGCTTATTTAGCATTTTTCCTCATGATAGCTGCTGTTTTCTCCTGGATTGGGTTAAAAGGCATGATTATTTTTGTGTTGTTGCTGTTCTTCGGTGCTCCACTCCTTAGTTTCGCGCCAGAGTTATTATCTCTGTTTTACCGTGATTGGATACTGTCATGGCTGCCGATGCGCTTCATGGTTGATGGGCTACGAGAGTTGTTGTTCTTTGGACAAGGCCTGAGTATGAATCATCCAACATTCGTCTTAATCTGGATCGCATTTGGCAGCCTGTTGGTCTTACTTTCATCTACCTTTAAGGGTTCACGAAAACCAGAGCAGAAGAAAGAGGCGCCGCGATAAATGCGGCCTACTCATAACCGATGAAAGGGGCTGTCCCAAAAGCCAAGATATGGCTGGGACGCCCATTGTTTTTAGAGTCGGATAGACGGTTGCGCTAGGTGAGGACGCTGCGCGAACGGACCGTTGTTCCAATCGCTGTGCTCTCCAGATTTTTTTCATTTCCCTTAGCGGTGAAAATCCGGAGACCAAGGCGACCGCTACCGCTTTTCCACAATCAGTCCGTCCTCTCCGCTGTTTAAGCGGGAAATATACGACAATCCTTCTAAAAATCATAAAAAAAGAAACCTTTCTTTGGTAAAATGGAAGTGCGACCAACCATTTCAAAGGAGAGGTTTCTTTTGTATATTCAATATACCATGGACCAACTTTGTTTGCCAATGGATCTGGAAGAAGACATTCCGGAACATCACCTCGATCGCGCTCGTTAACACAGCCGTCAATCGACTGGACGACTCCATCTTTGACGATGCCTATCCTGGTGGCGGCCGTGACAGCTACGACCCTAAAATGCTCACCAAAGTCATTATCTTCGCTTACACTCAGCGAATAGTTTCGTCTCGCCAAATCGCCAAAGCGGTACGGGAGAACATTCCCTTCATGTGGCTGGCCGGACGGCAGCGACCCGACTTTCACACTCTTAATCGCTTCCGTTCCCAGCGGATGAGAAATGTCCTCGAAACGGTATTTACCGCCGTGCTTCAGTTTCTGGCTGACGAAAAATATGTGTCTCTGGGGCATTATTTTGTGGACGGCAAGTGGCAGAGCACCAAGAAGAACAGGAGTTCCAGGGAAAGGACCTCACCGAGCTCGGTGAATCTTACGAGATGAATAGTGAGAAGCTGGAAACCCTGACCCGGGGGCTGGAGTCTAAGCTCCTGGACAAACCCAAAGATAAACCCCTGAAAAAAGCCGTTTGGAAGCTTCGGAAGGATTTACTGCCCCGATTACTAAAGTACGAACACTACCAAAAGCTGCTAGGGGACCGGAACAGTTTCAGCAAGACCGACCCGGATGCGACTTTCATGCGGATACAAATAGGAACGGAAAACCAATTTATTTTAGCCTACAGTCTACACCCGAGACCGACGGACACCCGTTGTTTACAGCCACATATGGAAAAGGCGCGGCAGATCCTGGGAACTTCCCAGAACGGTGATTGCGGATGCAGGCTACGGCAGTGAAGAAAACTACGCCTACCTGGAAAAGGAATAGATTCAGGCGGTCGTAAAATACGGCAGCTACCACAAAGAAAAGAGCAAAGCTTGGAAAGAGAATGTCGGAAAGATTGAGAACTGGACGTACGACGAAGCCGAAGACAGGTGGACCTGTCCCACCGGACGCATGCTGCATTTTCGCAAAGAAAGTATGGAACTCTTAGAGAGTGGATATGAAATTCGGAAACGTCATTACCGAAGCCAAAGCTGCGAAGGCTGCGAAGGCTGTCCGTTGAAGGAACGCTGCACCAAGGCTGCAGGAAATCGGGAAGTGGTTGTCAGTCTGGAGAGGCTGCGGTACCAGAAGCAGGCTCGGGACATCCTGCGAAGCGAGGAAGGCTATGCTCTGGCTGTACGCCGAATGACGGAACCGGAAAGTGTATTTGGACAACTGAAGAATAACCGGGGCTTCCGGCGCTTTTGGCGATGCGGCATGGAAAAAGTGACGCTTGAGGTCGGTTGGCTTTCGCTTGCGCACATTCTATTGAAGCAAGCTGCAAATGACCAAAAACAAAGAGCAACAATTCTCCAGTGACGGGAGAATTGTTGCTCTTTTGAACGGTTTTGAAAATGAGAAGGATTTGCCTCTACTCGTAGAAAAACTACTTTTGGGACAGTCCCTTAAAGCGATATTCCGCGTTGAGGCCTCTAAGCAACGTTCTTCTGGAACTCAGCCATGAAGAACACTCCCGTCAAGAAACTCACGGCTATAGATGTCGGAAATCTGTCAGTTGCCCTGAACAATCGGAATAAAAACTTACAAGCTTTTTTTGAATCCGGAATGGAGCAACAGATTTTCAACAGATTGAATGCCGTATTATTTATGGTTCAAGATGACGCTGTGCTGCGGCGCTTTATCGAGCCATCATTTTCGATTCAGTATGATATCACCTTGAAACAAGCAATTATGGATTACCACCACATGAAGCAGTATCAATTGCTAAAACCCGAATACCTGAAGATGATAGACAACTCCAATATGGAGGGGGAAATCGTTCATATTTTGCAAACCATCTCATAAGGGGGATTGAGTATATTAAAATCACAATTGATTGGCAACATAAGAATACCAATAGAGAAGGGTAGACGAGAGAACAGAGATTCACAGAGTCTAATGTCTTCGGCTTAAATCAAAAAACGCGCCTGAACCATAGTGGTTTTGCGCGTTTTGTCGGGGACGAATACGGTGTCAGGACGGAATGTTCATAGCGGTCTGAATATTATTCAGATCGAGTTGAATTTGCTCTGGAATATGGTAAGGATGGTAAAGGTTCCGCTCTATCATGTAGATTGATATTTTTTCATAGGAGTCTATGGCTTCGTCGAGCTGTTTCATCAAAATTTGCTTGATTTCTGGGGTGGCACATTCGGTCACGGCCATAGCGTAGTTTCTGACCCCGCTCTTTGCGTTCATCAGAAAATCCATTGCGATCACGTCGTCGGTTAACGTATGAAGCCCTGTCATGTGTTCTAAGATTGGGTTCATGCTATCATCTCCTATAGGTTCACTTTAGACAGAACTCCACCGAGCTCCTGAAGCTGCTGCTGTGATAATTGCACATCTTGCTGCAAAATTTGTAAGAGCTCCGGGTCGGTTACCAGAGCTTGCATAGTTTTGGATTTGGTCAAGCAAACGGTCTTGAACGCAGCTATCTCATGAACCTCCAGCATCTCATGCAAAGCATAATTGGAATTCATTTGGACTGTCCTCCCATATATCTCTCCATATTCAAGGCTTTAAGACGACTTTGATGCAATCGTCCATTTTCGTATCGAACACTTCATAGCCGCGCTTGGCCTCGCTGAGCGGAATGACGTGCGTAACAATGTCTCCAGGGTCAACTTTGCCCGAAGTAACCAACTCGTACATATACGGCATGTAGTGAATGACCGGAGCTTGTCCGGAACGGATATTCACGTTGCGCTGCATGATATCGCCGAGCGGGAATCCGTTATAGCGCCCACCGTATACTCCAGTGACTTGGATGGTTCCGCCTTTGCGGATAGCCTGAGATGCAATGATAAATGCGCTCATAGTGCCGCCCTGCAGTTTCAAACCGCTGGCTAGAAATTCGAGATCGCTCATCTTGCCGTCCATTCCTACAGCATCAATTACGACATCGGCGCCGCCTTTGGTCATTTCCTTGAGAGTGTTGCCGATATTCTTATCCTGTTCGAAGTTTACGATTTCCACATTGTTCGTTCGCTTCGCATGCTGTAAGCGATAATCGACATAGTCGACGGCAATGACCCGCTTTGCTCCTTTCAGCCAGCAGAATTTCTGGGCCAGAAGTCCAACCGGACCGCAGCCAAGCACGATGACTGTATCTCCATTTTTTACGCCGGCATTATCTACGCTCCAGAACGCCGTCGTCATGGCATCAGCGATCAAGCTTAGCTTCTCGTCCGGTTGTTCGCAGCTTTCGGGAATTTTGAAGTGGGTAAAATTTGCAAACGGAACCCGTAAATATTCGGCTTGCCCTCCAGGGTATCCGCCGGTCGTTCCGGAGTAGCCAAAATATGCGCCCATATCCCCGTGTTCATTTGAGTTGTCACATTGGCTTTCAAGATGATTTTTGCAAAAAAAGCATTCTCCGCACGCGATGTTAAACGGGATAATCACACGATCGCCCTTCTTAACCTTTGTCACGCCGGGGCCTACTTCTTCTACGATCCCCATCGGTTCATGCCCGATGACATAGTTCTCCTGAAGGTTAGGGATCATCCCGTGAATAAGGTGAAGGTCAGAACCGCAAATAGCGGTACTGGTGATCTTTACGATCATATCGTCCGGTTTCTCAATCTTCGGATCCGGTACCTCTTTGACCACGACATTTTTAATCCCTTGGTACGTTACAGCCTTCATGCTCTATGTCCTCCAATATGTTCATCTGGGGTACGGTCAAACATCCCTTTACGTGACGTATCATCCGGGAACAAATTCATCTGCCCGATCATCACCGTGTTATTCGCTGAAAGTTGGTCTAGTTGGTACTGTTCGTTAAGCTCGTAAGGATGGAACCATTTTTTACGAATCATGAGCTCTGTAATTTCCTGGTGCATTGCAATCCCCTGCTTAAGATGATTGTGCAGCAGCGCTCTTACATCCGGAGTAGCCGCTTCCGTTAGGGCGATGGACATATTTCGTACACCTTCCTTGGCACGAAGAAGGAAGTCCATTGCAAAAGTCATGTCTGCCATTTCCGGCATATTTAGTGAATTAATCGGGTCTAAATAATCGGCATTCATTGGCGTTCCCCTTTAATGTGTGATAGGTGTCGGGCTATTCGGAACAGGTGCTTGGAAAGGAGCTCTTGCATAGATTGTTTGCAGCTCGGAGATCTGTTGTATGGATTGAATTACGTCTTTCTGCATTAACGCTTTCAGCTCTTGGTCAAAGACCAAGCCTTGCATAAGTTTTGACTTAGCGAGGCAGAGCGTTTTAAAGTTTAAGGCTTCATGAAGTTCCATCGATTCGTGCGGCGCTAGTGTTGGCGTATTCATTGAGATAAGATCACCTCCTTATTCTTCAACGTTAGATTTTCCGACGCATCGGATTTTATACTAAAATTAATTGCCGGAAATCCATATTGCAGCAGCAAACTCATCGCACGCTCGCTTCCTTCAGACAGCAAAGTAAAAACACTTTGTCAACTTATTCGCACGTGATATTCAAATCCGAAGCTTTGGGGAATTCCGTGAAAATATTTAATTATCCAGGCACTTGAACCACATTCAGTCATATAAATAGGTGATAGCAGCTCGAACCTGTGGAGGAGGATTTTATACAAGTGATGTTACCAAGTGAAAATTATTTCGGTAAGTTTGAGGCGGTATTTTTATTTTACGGAGCCATGCCTACAGGCGTTGCTGTTTCTGAAACCGGGCGTATTTTCATTTGCTTTCCGAAATGGGGGGACGACGTTAAATTTACGGTGGCTGAAATCGTTTGTGATACATTACAGCCTTATCCTAGTTTAGACGCTAATGTGGTAAGCCCATTCGATATCTCGACGTCTTTCATTAGTGTCCAAAGTGTCGTTGCTGATGGAAATGGTACGCTTTGGGTTTTGGATACAGGAGCTCCTAATTTCTCAGAACCCATCAAAGGGGGAGCAAAGTTAGTCGCTGTAGATTTAAACTCAAATACCATAAGAAGTGTATATACATTTACGGAAGATGTTGTCCTGCCGACCACTTATCTGAATGATGTCCGATTTGATTTTCGTGTAGGTAAAGCAGGTTATGCTTATATAACGGATTCGTCTTCCCGAGGACCAGGTGCTATTATTGTCGTTGATTTAGAAACCGGTTATGCCTGGAGACGGTTAAACGGAGCAATTTCAACTTCGCCCGATCTCTGTCTCTTACCAAAAGTTGAAGGTGAAATCCTGATGAATCGAAACAAAGACGGATCTACCTCACCCTTTAGATTGGCATCCGATGGCATAGCGATTTCCCCGGACGGCAAGATGTTGTATTTTTGTCCTCTCTCCAGTCGTCAGCTGTACTCGATTTCAACGGAAGCCCTAAGAGACCGAACGATACCGGATACGAATCTACAGTACTACGTGAAGTATTGGGGAGAAAAAGGTGCTTCAGATGGAATGATCACCGATGCAAAAGGAAACGTTTACGCTGGAGACTATGAAAACAATAGTATTCGAAAGATATTTCTGAATGGAATAATGGAAACCATCGCACATGATCCGAGAATTTTATGGCCGGATACTTTTTCTATTGGTCCAGATCAATACTTATATTTCATCGTGAACCAATTAAATCGACAGGCAAGATTTCATTATGGAAATGACCTGCGGCAGAAGCCTTATAGTTTACTCCGTATGAAAATAGACGAACGACCTGCTCCTACCATTTAGTAAATATTTCTGACATTGACAAGGTGGAAGGTGTTCAATTTGAGAAATACTTAGGTCATCTATTCCGGGCGCAAATGTATAAGGCTGAAGTAACCAAAGCTGCTGGAGATTATGGGGTGGATCTCATTATTCAGAAGGATAACAACATCGAAGTGGTATAACAGAGGACTAACCCTTTGCCAGGTACTTTGAAATCCCTAGATTTGATGTGTTATTTATCAAGAGAAAATAGGCTATGATATGAGACGGAAGTCGCATGCTATAGCCTGTTTTTTTCAAAAGCATGACGATCCCGGTGATACCCATCAGATATATGTATAATTCAAAATCAGGAATTTTGATCATACTGTATCCTTTTCCTGACTAATCAAATTGTTTATATAAGGAACTCATTCATAATTTGAACTCATTCAAATTGAAATATTCTGAAGCAGAGTCTGGAAGTCATTGGAAAGAAGAACAGGGGCAAGTGGAATGGGGGAATTATTAAGTATTGCCCAGCGTCTGGTGAAAAAAGCACAAAGATTGACGCAATTAAAGAAGAGCGACATTCGTTGTTTTGAAGCAAGAACAAATCAAGGATTTAATAAATTATACCGATGTTTATGACACTCAGGTCTACCATCAGCAACTTAAACGTCTGGAAGCCATTACAGACCGGTGTATCTCTTCCATACTCAAACGACTCTTTGAAGAATGATACGGTTAAGAACTAAAAAGGAGAGGGCTTTTGTCTGATGCTACCAACACTTTAATTTCAAAGACCGATTTGATCCACGGTTGACGCAAAATGCGAATGAGCTTATTTTTCTTTTAATATAAATAATTCTCTTATAAGAAAACCAACAGCAAAAGAAAGAGAAATTATTGAGATAACACTTAACAATCTAACAGATACCAAAGATGAATAAATTACTTGAAGACTACCTAGTACAATGCTTATTCCAAATATCAAAGAAACAATTATTAAGTCTTTTTGGGTAACTTTTCTCATCTCATTCATTCCTCCTAAAATGGATTGCTAAATATATCCAAATTAAGTTTAACACAAAATGATTATGTATTGCGCAGTACGAAGATGCAGGGACAGAGAGGGGATGCAGCCCTTCTCTCCCAAAGGCAGAGTAGACGCAAAATGCGTAGTAACTAAAAAAAGAAAAGGCGTATCACCTTAATGATTACACCTGTGAGATAGATTAATCCCAAACACGTACTCTTGGAATGTTTGCCGTTCTTAAGTAATCCAGCAATTGGCCGGTATGGACTGATTCATGATATGCGACTCTTAGCAACATGTCACCCAAACTTCTTATATAACCTGAATCAGAACGATCAATTTTAATGCTTGTTAAATCTTCTTCAGAAAATAACTTAATAGATTCTAAGAAGTGATTTCTAAATGGTTCTGCAAATTTCAATTCCGCATTGACGGTAGAAAAAGGTTGTTTTTCGAAAGGAGAATCAAATACCTCCAGACTGCCTCGATTATGGATAGCGAGATGATAATAATATTCGCTTTCTAGAACATGCCTAATCATCTCTATACAAGTCATTGCTTCGTTGTCCGGTTTCCATATTAGTTTTTCTTGAGGAATAGATGTCCAAACTTTAATACTTCTTCTTCGTACTTCATTGAAATTTAAAAGAATTAAATCAATTGAGTTCACTAATTTAGTCTCCTTTAGTTGGTGTTTAAATAATTATATACGAATGAATGTTCGAATAAAAGAAAGCAATTTTGTTTAAACATTACGTCACAGTTCGAGATTACTGGAGCGTGGACGCATACGGCACAGTAATGGTGCTAATTTATCGGAGCGTATTGGACGCAGCAGTTAAAGCTGAGTTAACCTCCGAAAGAATTGCGTTGAAGTCCAATTGCCAGACAGAGTGAGCAGGTTGTTCTGCTGCGCATCCTAAACAACAAACAACGGGTCCCCCAGCATGCGGGGGCCCGCTGTTTGTTGTTATCCAATACGCAGACTAGAAAATACGGTGCTTCCAGCCGTTCAGCTTGGCGACGGCTTCGACATAGTAATAGTCGCCGTAGATCAGCGATACATCGATGAAGGAGTCGCCGCTGCCTGTACCATGCAGCAGAATCGCTTCATGCTCCGGCTGGTCCCAGGTGGCATAGTTCTCGGTCAGTGAACGCAGAATCCGCTCCGCGGCATTTGCGTAGAGGCTTTTCTCGCCTAGCGGCACGATGGCAGCCAGCTCCAGCAAGCCTGAGGCAGCGATCGATGCGGCGGAGCTGTCTCGGAACATCCGCTTGTCGTCTGCCAGCCGGAAGTCCCAGTACGGCACATGATCCTCCGGAAGGGCGGAGATGAAATAATGGGCAATCCGCTTCGCGGTATTCAGGAAACGTTCATCCCCGGTGTGGCGGTAAGTATTAATGAATCCGTACAGTCCCCAGGCTGCTCCCCGGCTCCAGCAGGATTCTGCGGAATAGCCCTGGCCGCCGAAATTCTCGATATATGCGCCAGTCTCGGCATCGAAGGAGAGGATATGCTTGGTCGATCCATCCTCACGCACACCATACTGCATCGCAGTCTCCGCGTGGCTGACCGCAATATGTCTATAGCGCGGATCGCCAGTCACCTTGCTTGCCCAGAACAGCAGGGAGATGTTCAGCATGCAGTCAATGATTACCCAGCCGTGTTTGTCCTCATTCCAGGCGCGGATGAACCTGCCAACCGGATTATAGCGTGCGGCCAGGAAGTTAGCGGCCTCAAGGCCCCGGCGCAGGCCATCCTCGTCCCCGGTCAGAACGTTCTTGATTACGGCTGTAGGCAGGAACTGAAAACCAACATCATGATGCAGCTCCACGGTCGGCTTAACGAACCATTGCTCCAGCGTCTCATCCCAGTGCCAGGCCGCATTCTTATAGTGGTCCTTGCCGGTCATATCATGCATAATCCAGAGCATCCCCGGCCAGAAGCCGGTCGTCCACCAGTCGGAGGCGATATCATCGAACTTACCGTCTTCTCCGGCGAAATGCGGACATTTTCCGCCGATCTGCTCTATCATCCGCGTAACCTTCGTATCCAGCCGGTTCATAACTTCCTGCCAATATGCTGTACTCATCACTGATGCCTCCATTAATTAGAATATGGCCTCAGTATAGCGTCCTATGATTATGGAAAGTTGCACTTTGATATGAAGAAATATCGTTATATTGTCATTTATCTACATGTTCCCTTTCCGGTATTTCAGCGGAGTGGTCCCGAGGACCCGCTTGAACAGCTGATTGAAATAGGAGGCGTTCGGGAATCCGACGGCAATGCCGATCTGCTCCACAGGCATATCGGTCGTTCCGAGCAGCCGGCAGGCCTGCTTAAGCCGCCGGGCGGTGAGATAGTCAACCAGCCGGCCGCCTGTCTCCTGATGGAAGATCCGCGATACATAGGATTTCGACAGATGAGTCTCCTCCGCAAGCTGATCCAGATTAACCTCTTCCTGATAATGAGCCTCAATCCAGTTCATGATCTGCTCCGAATAGCGGAGATTCCGGCGTTCTCCGGTATGGATCATCGATTGCTCGCCTGTTCCGAGACAACTGAGCAGCTGCAGGAGCAGCATCGAGATATCCTCAGGGTCTTCCTCAGACGATTTCATCCTTAATTCATTGTAATTCTGGTAGAACCATTCTATGGTTTCAATCCGGTTCCCGAGATCAAAGCCGCAATACGGGTTGCTCCCCTGCCAGAGAGCAGAGAAGACCGCTTTGCGCTTGCTGAAGCCCTGCAGCAGATTCTCGGCAATATGGGGGTCTAGATAGAAGATCGTGCGTACGAATGGACACTCAGGTGAAACTTCGGAATAGATCCGGTGCAGCTGATACGGCTGGAAAAAAAACAGCATGCCCGGCCGGATATCATACATCTGCTGATTGACCACAATGCTGCCCTGTCCGCCGTGCACGAACATGATTTCACAGCACTGGTGCCAGTGGTAATATCCCTTGTAATGATCGTCGGTATAGATGCGGTAGTCCCAGATCAGAGACTGCCGGTTCGCAAACAGAACAGGTTCGAATAGCTGTTTCATAACGCTTTGCTGACGCCTCCAACATGACAAAATACAAACATTTTATTATAACCCATTATAACTTTCTGTTCTCCCGGGCGCTACAATAAAAACAGGGGTTCTTCTAAGAATCCAATCGGTGCAATCCAATCTGTAACTTACATTAACCAGGGGGTAACATTTATGGCTCCAACCATTGTCAATCCGGTGCTGACCGGCTTTCATCCCGATCCGTCTTTCCTTAGGGTGGGCGATGATTATTATATCGCAACCTCAACCTTCGAATGGTTCCCCGGTGTAGAGATTCATCATTCCCGTGATCTGGTGCACTGGCATATGCTTACCCGTGTGCTGACCGAGACGTCTCAGGTGGACCTGCGCGGCAACGGAAGCTCCGGCTCCATCTGGGCGCCGGCACTATCCTATGACAACGGCTTGTACTATCTGCTGTTTACGGATGTGAAGTCCCGCTCCAGTGTGTATAAGGATCTGCATAACTACCTGATTACGGCTACCAGTCTTGAAGGGCCCTGGAGCCCGCCGGTGCGGCTGAACGGCAGCGGGTTCGACCCGTTCCTGTTTCATGACACGGGCGGACGCAAATGGCTGCTGAATATGCGCTGGGATTTCCGGCAGAATCACAGCAATTTCTCCGGCATCGTGATGCAGGAGTATGACCATGAAAGCGGCAGGCTGACCGGCCCTATTCATGAAATATACAAGGGGACTCCGACAGGTGTAACGGAAGGCCCGCAATTGTACAAGCGCGGAGATTACTACTATCTGCTGGTTGCTGAAGGGGGCACCGGAGTGAATCATATGGTCACGATGGCCCGCAGCCGCAGCCTAACCGGACCTTATGAGACCGATCCGGATTACCCGGTCATGACTACGGCTCATGATCTGACCTATGCCTTCCAGCAGGCAGGGCACGGCTCACTGGTGGAGACGCAGTCCGGGGAATGGTATATGGCTCATCTGTGCACCCGCCCGATCCCGGGTACGGGCAAGCTGAATCCGCTGGGCCGGGAGACGGCGATCCAGCACTGCGTCTGGACCGAGGACGGCTGGCTGCGCCTGGCGCATGGCGGGAAGCTGCCGGCTTTGCGGACCGAAGCGCCGGAGCTTCCCTCGCATCCGTTTGATGCCTTGCCGGAGCGCGATAATTTTGACGGCCACGTGCTGGGTTATCCTTACCAGAGTCTGCGCGTGCCGTTCGAGGAGTCGTGGGTAAGCCTGCAGGAGCGTCCCGGCTTCTTGCGGCTGCGCGGCCGGGAATCCCTGGCATCGCTGTTTGACCAGAGTCTGATCGGGAGGCCGATTCAGCATTTTGCCTGCACCGTAACTACCTGCCTGGAATTCAAGCCGGACAGCTTCATGCAGATGGCCGGACTGGTGCTCTACTACGATGACAAGGACTACTATTATCTGCGTGTAACGGCGGATGAACTCAGAGGGGTAGCTTTAGGAGTCGTAATGTGTCAGGCTGGCAAATATGGGGAAATTTCCTCCATGCAGATTTCGGTGAAGGACTGGGAACGTTACTTTTTGAAGGCAGAGATTAACGGCAGAGATATTATGTTCTACGCTTCACCGGACGGGGAGGTCTGGACGGCGATGTGTACGCCGCTTGATTTCGGCACCCTCTCGGATGAGCATGGCGGCAAGCTGGGCTTCACCGGCTCTTATGCCGGAATCTGCGCCCAGGATCTGGACCAGCAGGCGAAGGCGGCGTATTTTGACTACTTCGAGTATACAGGACTGGACTTCTCAGGCGGGCATAGCCTATAGCTATACAGCTTATGAGGCAGCCGCGCGCTGTCTCACTTTATATACGATCAGCATTATCAGCGGAAGTACGAGCGAAAGCGTGAGATCCCAGTCTACCCAGTAGTCCGGGATCTCTTTTACATAGAATATAATGTTCTTGGCGATGAGCTGGGAGAGTCCGTAGATCAGGAAGGCCACAGGGAAGATCAGCGGACGGTGGCTTTTTAATTTGAATAGCTGGGCGGTCCCGAGAACGAAGGCATAGAAGTAGAGTGCTGTTTTGAAATAGGTTGTGATAATCCAGGCCGTAGCCATCAGTGCTTCAAGACGCTGCAGAAAGTTGGCTATATTAATCTTCTGGGCCAGGATATAGGCTGCATAGAAATTATGCTCTGAGAAATAGACGCCGAGAACGGTTAAAGAGAGGAACAGAATCAGATTCAGACCCAGCGCCCCAAGGATGAGGGCAAGGAAGATATCCCGGTTGATCTTACGGCTCTTGCGGGTGTAGGGATAGACCATGAAAAATACACATAATTCCCCAAACGGATAAAACACGCCGAACAAGACAGCATGCAGCATATCCGGAAAAGGCGTATTCAGAATGGGCTGGACTCGCTCCAGCTGGACCTGCGGAAATAAGAGCACCATCAGGCAAACGAGGAATAAAGCGAACAGCGGAAAAAACACCTGAGCCGCTCTGCCGACCGTCTCAAGGCCCAGACGCAGCCCGTAGACAAGTATAACAATACTCATGAACCGGATGACACCGCCCGGAGTTCCCTCATAGATCTGAGTACACATGAAGTCCTCGATCTCTCTGACATAGGTAGAGGCCGCGATGATGAAGAAGAACAGATAATATACGCCTACCGCACTGCCAATCCACTTCCCCAGAATCTGCTGGCTGAGCTCAATAATGTTTTTGTCCGGATTTATATTCGCAACAGTGACGAACAGGAAGACCAATGCGATTCCCGGCGGAATGCTGATCAGGGCAGCAATCCAGGCATCCTGATGAGCTACAGCAGTCATGGCTGCCGGGTAGACCAGGGCCATATCCCCAATAAAAGTGAAAAGTCCGAGGATTACCATCTGCGCCGTACTGATCCGGTCTTTTTCAATACTCATGTCTACCCTCCATTTACACCTTACTATAGCCCGCAGGTTATATCTTCCCGGAAACCATCTTAGTATGGCATCTCCTTCCAGAATTATGTGTTTCAAGCGCTGGCAACGATTCAGGAATAATTATCAAGCGGTGCTACCAAACTACAACAGAGTGAATGGATAGGGAAGTGGAGGGGAACGACATTGAAAGATGCGGTTAACGGTGAGTTATCCTGCCGGCTGGAAGACAATGATGATCAATTGTACAAACTGCTTGGGCAAAGCTCAGATCTGGTGCGGAAACGTCTGCAGCTGGGGGAACGTACGGAGCTTGCTATTTTTTATATCGATGGTCTGATAGATACACAGCTGCTGCATAACTCAATTCTGTACTCGCTCCAGGAGGGCAGGGTTTCCGGTCTGCTGGAAGAACTGGTTCCTGACGGCAAAATTGAGATGCTGAGAAAACGCGTGCTTATGGCCGGCGATCTTACTGTGATCCATGACTATAAGAATTTCGTTCACGATTTGTTATCCGGGAATGTGATGCTCATGGTGGAGGGGAGCGCTTCAGCGCTGCGGATCGGACTGCCCGGCTGGGAAGACCGCAACGTGAGTGAACCAATCTCGCAATCTGTGGTCCGGGGACCCATGGAAGGCTTCACAGAGAATCTCAGAACGAACACTGCTTTAATCCGCCGCAAAATCAAAGATAGCCAGCTGTGGCTGGAAACCATCCAGATCGGCCGCGTGACGCAGACCAGTGTGTCGATTATGTATCTCAGCCACATCGCGAATGAAGAGCTGGTGCAGGAGGTTAAGCGGCGCCTGAACAGCATTGATACGGACAGTATCCTGGAGAGCGGCTATATCGAAGAGTTCATTCAGGATACGGCGGCGACGCCTTTTCCCACGATTTATAACAGTGACCGTCCCGACACCATTGCTGCAGGGATATTGGAGGGGAAGGTGGCAATCCTGGTTGACGGGACGCCTTTTGTACTGCTGGCGCCTACGATTTTTGTATCGTTTTTTCAGTCGGCGGAAGATTACTATCAGCGGGCGGATATCTCCACGTTGCTGCGGTGCGTACGGTTCCTGGCCTTCTTTGTTACCTTGTTTGCGCCTGCGTTCTATGTAGCCATTACAACCTATCATCAGGAGATGATCCCGACCAATCTGGTAATCAGTCTTGCGGCCCAGCGGGAAACAGTGCCGTTTCCGGCTTTTATCGAGGCGCTGCTGATGGAATTCACCTATGAAATCCTGCGCGAAGCAGGTGTGAGAATTCCCAAGAATGTCGGTCAGGCTGTCTCTATCGTCGGCACGCTGGTCATCGGGCAAGCGGCGGTTGCAGCAGGCTTCATCTCCTCGGCTATGGTTATCATTGTGTCGATCACAGCGATCTCAAGCTTTGTCATTCCCGAAGCAGGGATGGCCATTGCCGCGAGAATTATCCGGTTTGCCCTGATTGGACTCGCCGGGTTCATGGGGCTGTACGGAATTTTGTGCGGAGTGTTCCTGCTGGTGCTGCATCTGGTCAGCCTGCGTTCCTTCGGCGTTCCTTACATGAGTCCGATTGGCCCCTTCAGGGCGGCAGACCTTAAGGATTCCATCTTCAGGCTTCCCTGGCCGCTGCTGAAGACAAGGCCGAAGGAGAATAAAACGCAGAATCTGCAGCGGATGAACACTTCCAAGCGTGAGGAACCTTAATATGTATACAAGAATCAGGAAAGTCTTGACCGCATGCATTCCCCTATTGCTGCTTCCGATGCTGCTCAGCGGCTGCTGGGAACGGAAGGAGTTAAATGAACTGGCTTTTGTGCTGGCTCTGGGGCTGGATAAAGCCGAGTCGGGCTACAAGGTATCGATGCAGGTCGTCATTCCGTCTTCGATTACATCACAGGGGGCCGGGGGTTCAGGGGCAGGCGGGGTTCCGGTAGTCACCTATGATTTTACAGTGCCGACGATCTATGAATCGCTCCGCAAGTTCAATCTGGTCAGTTCGCGTTCGCCTTATCTGGGGCATATCCGTGTACTCGTTATCGGAGAAGAGCTGGCTCGTGAAGGGCTCGGTGAAACGCTGGATGTGCTCAAAAGAAGCCGCGAGCCGCGTATGGACTTCTTCATGCTTGTGGCGCGGAATACGACCGCAGAGAATGTGCTCAAAGTCCTGACGCCCCTGGACAGGCTGCCGGCGAATAAATTATTCAACGCACTGGACAAGTCCTATAAGGTCTCCGCCAAGACAGCTGCGGTTACACTGGACAAATTCATAGAGGATGCGCTCTGCGAGGGAGAGAATCCGGTGTTGACCGGAGTAGAAGTGCAGGGAAGTCCCGAGGCAGGCGGTGAGAAAATAAATATTGAACAAACCATTCCGCGTGCAAGGCTTAGCTATAATGGGGTGGCTGTATTCAAAAGGGCGAAAATGCTTGGCTGGCTGGATGACAACGAGATTGTAGGATACAACTATGTTATTGATAACGTAAGCAAAAATACAGGGCACATCAAAGACAAAGATAACGGAAGCCTGGTAATCATCGAGGCACTGTCGACTACAACCAGGCGCAAAGTGAAAATCATCGGCGGAGAGCCGCATATTTATCTGAAGGTCGAAGCTGTAAGCAATGTGGAGGAAGTAGAGGGTTCCGGCAAGCTGGATTCGGAGAACAAGATTAGACAGTTGGAGGAGGAATCGGAGGACCGGATTATTGAGCGGATGAGGCGATCGGTTGAGAAGGTCAACGAACGCTTTAATGCTGATATTTTTGGCTTCGGCCAATCCATTTACCGGTCCTACCCCCGAATTTGGGCCAAGCTGCTGGAGCAGAACAAGGAAGGCTACCTCAAAACGCTGCCTATTCATTACGATGCCAGTGTGACAATCAACCGGATCGGTACGATAGACAATTCTTTTCTTGACGATATCAAGGAGTGAGCCTGTATGTTGCTGGTGCTGTTGTTTGTCATTATAGCCGCAGGCTGTATTGCGGCGGATTTGCCCTCCCTGAAGGGCAGGGCTAAGCGGCGTGATCTTATGGTTTACGGCGTACTCTGGATTGGCGGATTGGCGGCGACGATCTGCACACTGCTGCGGATTCAGGTCCCAAGCCCGCTGCTGCTCATTATAGTCATCTACAAGCCGATCAATGATCTCGTGGCATCATGGTTCTAACCCGTTGACCCGGGAGCGGGATGAGAGGACCGCCCAGCTGTGCAAAAATTCACTTTGAAAAGGTAACAATTATAATATAATCCCAATAATTAACTCGGGCTGGAATATCAGCGAGGTGAAAGGCGGGATGCAAAGTGGAGAACAATCAGCTTCAACGGAAATACAGTGTATTTCTGGGCGTCATATTGTCGGGGTATAATGTGGCTGATAAGCTCTATGGCGCGGTTTTTATCATTTTGATGAGCTTGCGCGGCGTGGATGCCTTTCAGATCAGTATCGTGTTTGCCGTTTCTTCACTGTCCATGGCTGTCTTTGATTATCCGAGCGGGAATCTGTCCGACATCTATGGGAGAAAGCGCATGACGGCGGCCGGGTTCATAGTGTGGGGAGCGGGACTTTGGTTTTTTGCTGCTGCTGAGGGTCTCGCTTTATTCATCCTCGCCTCCATAGTGATGTCTTTGGGTGTAGCGATGATCTCGGATTCTCCCCAGGCCTGGTACATTGATCAGCTGGAAGAGCTGGGAATGCCGGATTATAAAAAAATTGCCCTGCCCCGCATCAGCGGGTTTGTCTCGGCATTTGCCATCGTCGGCGCATTGCTGGGTACGGTGAGCAGCAGCGTTCATTATGTTCTTCCGGTGGCAATTGCCGGCGTGCTGGCGGTAGGCCTGGGCATTTATACCTGGCTCAGCTTCAGCGACAACTACGGAAGCAGAACGCAGAGCAGCATCCTCAGGGAGATCTATGCCAGCTCGGCCGATTTCGCCCGCAGCACAGAGATGCGGTTTATTCTTCTGCGCAGCATCCTGACACATACCGCCTTGCTGGCCTTTCTGTTGTCCTGGCAGGTATATGGGGTGAATGAGCTGGAATTTCCGGTCAGTGCCCTCGGGGTCCTTCTGATTCTGTTCATGGGAGTAATCAGTGTATCGAGCTTCCTGGTCTCCTATCTGGCCAAAAAAGAGGTTGCTGCCGTCCGGATCATCGTCTGCGGAACTGTAATCTCTGCACTCGGACTGCTGCTGGTTGGATTGTTTCCGCATAAGGCTGTATTTATTGCCGGTCTGGTGCTGTTTGAATTCGGGCTCGGGATGGATATGTCTTCTTCAGGTGTCTGGGTACAGGATTTCATTCCCGGGGCCAAGCGGGCGACCTTCTCCTCCGGACTGTCAGCACTCAAATCACTCGCCGGGTTCCTGATTACGCTGATCCTGGGGATCATGGCCAAGAATCTCGGGTATGCCTTCATCTGGTGCTTTGCGGCCGCCTCACTGCTGGGATCCAATGTCGTGCTGCTCTATTTCAACACTAAGTATGTACGGGCAGGCAGCGGAGCAGACGGAGAGAAGACACTGGTGTCCTGATTCTGAGAGGCTTAATTTATACTATAAAAGCTAACAACAGCAGGTCTTCTTCCCGGAGATCTGCTGTTTAGCGTGTTCAGGGCAGCGGCATTACAGCCATTTCATCGCCCATGCCTCGACGGGCAGGAGCGCCGTACCCAGCTCCTGCCCCTTGGCAGTGAGCGAATATTCCGTCCGTACCGGTCGGTCAGGAATGACCTCGCGGCTGATCAGGCCGCATTCTTCAAGCTCCTTCAGGCGCTCGTTGAGCATACGTTTGCTTAGATCGGGGATGACCGTGTGCAGCTCACTGAACCGTTTGGTGCCCTCCATTAACACATGGATGATCAGATTCACCCACTTCTTGCCGATGATATGATGGACATGCTCGACTTTGGCGAGCAAGGGCTTAAGCTCCTGTGTCATGCGGATTCCACCTTATAAAGTTATTATTAATATCCACCTTACTATAACATAGTGAAAAGTGCGTGAAAATAAGTACTTTTCGTAAATGTCGAAATGAGGTTGACGAATGGATTCTGCAGTCGTATGATGAGTGTTATAAAGTTTGTGAGTAATAATAAGTAACCACATAAACATTTGATAATTACGGGAGGAATGAAAGTGGAATCATCATCATTCGTACTATTTGGCGCAACCGGGGATTTGGCCAAACGCAAAATATACCCCGCCCTATATAACCTGTTCAAGGATGGCAAGCTTTCTGGTCCTCTCTCAGTCATTGGCCTCGGCAGAAGAGAGCTGTCGAATGAAACCTTCCAGCATCAGGTGCTGGATTCACTGCGCACCTTTTCGCGGCGTCCGGTTGAGGATTCAGCAGAGCTGCAGAATTTCCTGCTGGCTTTTGAATATAGCGTGCTGGATGTCGGACGCCCCGAAGATTATGTGAAGCTGCTGGGCCATGTGCAGCGCCGTGAGGAAGAGCTGGGACTTCCGCAGAACCGGATGTTCTATCTATCTGTCGGACCTGAATTCTTCGGTGAGATTGCCCGTAACATTAACTTCAGCGGACTTGGTGACACGAAGGGATGGAAGCGGCTGATTATCGAGAAACCGTTCGGACGGGATCTGCAGTCGGCACGGGTGCTTAATGAAAGCCTGAACGCTGCTTTTAAGGAGGAAGAGATCTTCCGGATTGACCACTTCCTCGGCAAACCGATGGTGCAGAACCTTGAGGTGCTGAAATATTCCAATCCTGTACTGCGGGCATTGTGGCAGAACCGGTATATCGAGAGCGTGCAGATTACGGCCAGTGAAACGGTCGGTGTGGAAGAGCGGGCAGGGTATTATGACAAGGCTGGCGCGCTGCGCGATATGTTCCAGAACCACATGCTGCAGCTGCTTATGATGATGGCCATGCAATTGCCCAAAGGCAGCACCCCGGAAGATGTCCGCAGCAAGAAGCGCCATGTGATCCGTTCGGTACGGCCATTGCTCCGTGAGGAAGTGACGCAGCATGTGGTACGCGGCCAGTATGCAGCGGGTGAGCTGCGCGGGCAGCAGGTTCCCGCTTATACGGCTGAACCCGGCATAGAGGCCTCTTCACAGAATGAGACCTACATCGCCGCCCGGCTGTGGATTGATGACCCGCTTTGGAAGGACGTGCCTTTCTATATCCGCACCGGCAAACGCATGAAGGAGAAATCGACGCGGATTGTTATAGAATTCAAAGAGCCGTTTAATGATTTGCATAATAAGAACAGAAGCAAGCTTGCCCTGGACCCTAACCTGCTGGTGATTGATATTGGCCCGAACGAAGGGATCTCCCTTACCTTGAATACCAAAAATCCGCGCCAGCACGGACAGCTCGAGCCGGTCAGCATTAAGCATGAGTCGGGCAACCCCGATCTGCCGGAAGCCTATGAGAACCTGATTTATGATGCTTTACTCGGAGATGCCACCTTCTTTGCCCATTGGGATGAAGTTGAGTTGTCCTGGCAGTGGGTTCAGCCTATAATCGAAGCAACAGCAGAAGGGACGCTTCCGCTTCATCTGTATCCAGCCGGTTCCTTTGGACCCCAGGCTGCTGATGAACTCCTTGGAGAGCATCACTGGTGGCTTGATGAACCGGAGGCTGTGGAGCATTCCGGGGTCCGCCAGACACAGGAGCTGAATCCGGAAGCCGTCCGGCCTGGTGCGTGAGCGGCGGCATAATCATCTAATCTATAACATTCGGAGGGATTTGCAATGAAAGTCGGTTTAATTGGACTAGGCAAAATGGGCTTCAATCTCGGCCAGAATCTATTGGAGCACGCACACGAAGTCGTGGCTTATGATGTGAATGCCGCTGCGGTGCAGGAGCTGGAATCGAAAGGAGCTGCCGGTGCGGGAAGTCTGGCGGAGCTTACAGGCAAGCTGGAATCGCCGCGTATTCTCTGGATCATGGTCCCGCACACCTTTGTGGATTCGGTGATCTCAGAACTGACGCCGCTGTTGTCGGAGGGCGATATCATCATCGAAGCCGGGAATTCTCATTATAAGGAGTCGATCCGCCGTCACGATGAGCTTAGCGCCCACGGGATTTATTTCATGGATGCCGGAACCTCAGGAGGGATGGAAGGCGCACGCAATGGCGCTTGTTATATGATCGGCGGAGATGAGGAAGCGTGGGCGGTCGTCGAGCCGATTTTCCGCGATACTTCGGTCGAGAAGGGGTACCTGTATGCCGGCAAATCCGGCAGCGGACACTTCCTGAAGATGGTCCACAACGGGATTGAGTACGGCATGATGGCTGCCATCGGTGAGGGCTTTGAGGTGCTGGAGAAAAGCGGCTATGACTTCGACTTCGAGCAGGTGGCCCGCGTCTGGAATAACGGCTCGGTCGTCCGCTCCTGGCTGATGGAACTGATTGAACGCGCCTTCTCCAAGGATGCCAAGCTGGATGAGATCAAGGGAATCATGCATTCCTCCGGGGAAGGCAGATGGACGCTGGAGACCGCATTTGATCTGCAGGCGGCTACGCCGGTTATCGCCATGGCGCTGCTGATGCGCTACCGGTCGCTGGAGACCGATACCTTCACCGGCAAAGTAGTTGCTGCGCTGCGTAATGAATTCGGCGGCCATGCTGTGGAAGCGAAGTAAAGGAAGCGGCAGGGGCGGCAGTTGCCTGACTCTGGTTCTATAAGATAATAGCAGTGTGAAGAGCAGCAAATCCTTAGGGTATTTGCTGCTTTTTTGGTGGCCGGGCAGTGTCTTTGAGTCGGAGGCAGCCGGCTGATAGCGGCTCAACCCTGCGGCATCCGGAATTAGACAACCCGCACGGAGCATATAGGTACAGAAACACGAAGCAGACGGGGGATGAACCAGTGTCTCGTAATCAGGAATTTACAGTGTATCTGATCACTAAGGGTGATATCATCCGGTTTATTGCAGTTGAAATTGTCATTGGCAGCATGACGTATTCACTAGCACTGAAGATTTTTCATAATGCTATTCTGGCAGGTGCGGGGGGATGGGCCTGTACTGAAGGGCTGAAGCGGCTGGGAAAACTCGGGTTGTTACTTGGGAAATAAAAGAATTCACGATTTCAGCCGGATGGAAATGAAGTGACCCGCTGGTTAATGGTTAATAACGGGGATTCCCCCAGGCTATCAATCTGAGGTACTATATAGGAATAGTTATATAGAGAGAGATAGAGGAATGGTGATTCGCGTATGGTTAACCTACTGGAAGTATTGATAAAAGAAATTGTTCCGGCAGAAGGCTGCACCGAGCCGATTGCGGTTGCCTATGCAGTCTCTTTGGCGGCTGAACAGGTTGAGGGAGAGATTACTTCGATTCAGCTGTTCCTCAGCGGGAATATTGTGAAGAATGCGATGGGTGTAGGGATTCCGGGCACCGGGCAGACCGGTCTGCCGATAGCGGCAGCCTTGGGTGCAGTGATCCGCCGTTCTCACCGCAAGCTGGAGATTCTCTCCGGACTTACTCCCGAAGAGCTGGCGAAGGCTAATGCGATGATCGAGCAGAAGCTGCTCTATGTGGAACTGAAGGATACCCCTGAGAAATTGTATATTGAAGCCAGGGTATGCAGCTTGAATCATACAGCGACTGCAATTGTAGCCAAAGAGCATACGAATGTAGTATTCCTGTCCAAAGACGGCGTTAAGCTGGAGCAGGGGATAGACAAGGCGGATTGCGAGGAGTCAGACACGCTGGACCCGGAGGTATATTCGGTTTCATTAGAAGAAATATATGAGTTCATCCAGACTGCGGATTTCTCTGAGCTGCGGTTTCTGCTGGAAGGAGCGCGGATGAATAAGGCGATTTCGGATGAGGGGCTGCGCGGAGAGTATGGCCTGCAGGTGGGCAGGAAGATGAGCCAGCAGTCGGCTGTCAATCTGTTCGGTAATGATGTGGCGAACCGGATTATTGCCGCGACGGCAGCGGCCTCCGATGCGCGGATGGACGGCAGCGCCATGCCTGTCATGACCACTGCGGGAAGCGGAAATCAGGGCATTGCCTGCACGATGCCGGTAATTGCCCTTGCAGAGCTCCTCGGCAAAGATGAGGAGACACTGGCAAGAGCGATGGCGCTCAGCAATCTGATTACCATTCATGTCAAGCATTATATCGGCCGTCTGTCCCCGCTGTGCGGATCGGGAATTGCCGGCGGAGTAGGGGCAGGGAGCGGTATTGTCTACCTGATGGGCGGCACGCTGGAGCAGATCAAGCGCTCCATCCAGAACACTATTGCTTCTACTTCCGGAATGATCTGCGATGGTGCGAAACCGACCTGCGCGCTCAAAATCTCAACCGCCACGAACGCGGCAATCCAATCCGCAACACTGGCGATGAACGACATTTCAGCCAGTTTGAATGACGGGGTAATCTTTGAGAAGGTTGAAGATACAATCAAGAATATGGAGACACTGGTCCAGGAAGGGCTTGCGGCAACCGACCAGGCCATCCTGAACATTATGCTCTCCAAAGGAGCGGTATCGTAATACGTCCGTATATATTAAACTTAACGGGTATAATCCGGTTGTTCCATAGAGACAGGCTGAGGATTGGCCAGTACCCACTGCACTGCCAGTTCACTTAATTTTGCCGGTTCATCGTAGCCGGAACCCTTACGCAGCCTATTGGTTAATGAAGCTGCCTCCTGGAGGAGGGCAGGAGATAACGGTGTACCTGTGCCCAGATGCCGGATAAGGGCATCCAGCATTTTACGGAAATTGTCATCCCAGTTGCCTCCGCCGTTATTCAGGATTTCATGAGAGACCCGTCCGGTGATGCGGATAACCTCTCCCTGTACAGTTTGCGCGTGCCCTGAAGCAGGGACAAGGTAATCCCAGAGCTCCTGATGCTGGGCGGACCATGCCGCTGTAGCAGCCTTGATGGGGGAGGTTCCATCGTGCTTCACCTGTTTCGCTACAGGCTCGACATCGAATAGCCGGTACAGCTCCAGCAGTGCGGATGCTTTTTGATCCAGCTCATCGTTACTGTGGCTGGCTCTGACGAATTCCAGATCCTTGCCGATCCGCTGCACGGAATCCTTCATCTCCGGTGTGATTGCGGCTCCGGCATCCAGCAGGATTTTTGAGATTTCCACCATGTGGGCAATATCGATATTCCGGCATTGGGATAATCCCTTAGCAAGCGGTGTTTGTTTCCGTTTATTCTCCGCATGGATGTTTGCACCATGGGCGACCAGGTCCTGTATGGCCCGGGTCCGGTAATAACCTGCCGCTGCGTGCAGCGGTGTCTCATTCTGATAATCCAGGGCATCCGGGTCCGCGCCTAATTCCAGCAGTAACGGGATATTTCCGGACCAGGTTGCAGCCTGGGAGTGCAGCGGGGTGTGCTCATATTTGTCCCGGGCGTTGATGTCGGCACCCTGCTCTACAAGCCAGCGGACCAGCTCATCCGGGATTTGCCGGAAGCTGAGCGCGGTTCCTTTGCTGTAGCCCCCGCGGGCATCCCATTCGCACTCCTCAAAGATGGCCTTGAGCGCTGCGATATCATTCGTTTTGACCCGCTCGCCAAAATCGGCGGGTAAGGTTTGCTTCTTTTTCCCCATAGCATTTTTCCGCTCCTTTATGAATAGCAGATAATTTCTGCAAGTTTATCATATAGGGGAAGTGAATTCCAATAGAGTCAGGAATAGACTGCAATGTAACGGAGAGTATGCAAAAAGGCAAAGCTTCTGATCCCGAATCCGGGAAGAGAAGGTTTGCCTTTTGCATTTATACACTTATATAGGGGACTGGTCTGTTGATTCCTGCGCCAGGTCTACTTAATATAACACTTCCACATTCTTCCCAGACAGCAGCTTAAGCCATGTATCCGAAGGTTTGCGGTCGGTAATCAGCACATCGATCCGGCTCAGCTCGACCAGCTTGGCGAAGGCGGTTTTGTCAAACTTGGTATGGTCGGCCAGCAGCACTACCTTTTCCGCCTGGCGCAGCATATATTTCTTCAGCTCGCATTCTGGTTCATTGGAATCGGTAACTCCGTGCTCCATATCAATGCCTTTACAGCTGATCACTGCGATATCCACATTATAGCGCTGGGTGGTGTCGTGGGCTACAGGGCCGACCAGCGACAGGGAGCGGTGGCGCAGCGAACCCCCGGTGGAAATAATGTTCAGGCTGGAATTCGCGAATTCATGCAGAATGTTGATCGAATTCGTGATGATTGTCAGATTGCTTTTATTGCCCAGCAGCTTAAGGAATTCAAACGAGGTGGAACTGGGGTCCACCATAAGCGTATCCCCGTCGTTAATCAGATTGAGTGCTTTGATCGCAATATTGCGTTTGATATCCGTATTGAGCGCCCCCCGGGTCAGGAACGGCAGATCTTCATTGGTATGTCTGTTCAGCATGGCTCCGCCGTAGGTGCGGCTGACAATTCCGTCCTTCTCCAGCTTCTCCAGATCTCTGCGTATCGTTTCCTCTGTGACCTCGAACATCCGGCTCAAATCAGACACAAGCACACGTTTATCCTGATGGACAAGATCTATTATTTTTTTGCGTCTTTCGGCAGCAAGCATAGGTATCACCTTTCCGGTAGCTTCTTATATTTAAATATAGACCGTTATTTCTGTGTTGTACAATGAATTTAAGAAAAACAACATTTATTCTAATATAATCTTTGTAAAACAGACATTAAACAAATAAAAACAACATAATTAATATTTTATTTGTTGACAACAAAGATTATCGGCGATACGATGAGGGTGCTAATAATCCCTTTGAAAGCGTATGCCGGTTCCCAACGGAAGCGCCGGAGCCGGTCTGCTGCTTAACCTCAGTGACCAGCCTGAGGCGCCACAGCCAGAATGTACATCCTACTATCAGTGGAGATACTTAGCTTTCTGTAATCGTTCTATACTAATTTGCCTGGGAGGCTGGTCAAGCAATGAGTACTCATGTCTATTATGTTCCGTCTATCAACATTATGGGTAAGGGCTGTCTGAAGGAAATCGCTCCCTATATTCAAGAACTGAACCTGAAGAAAGCGCTCGTGGTTACGGATAAGTTCCTGACGAAGAGCGGAATCGCCGGCAAGCTGCTGGCTGTGCTGGATGAAGCGGGAATTAACTATGTGGTATATGATGAAGTGAAACCGAACCCGACCTGCAAAAACGTCCATGACGGCGTTGATTTCCTGAATGATCATGAATGCGACTATCTGATCTCTATCGGCGGCGGTTCGCCTCAGGATACAGCGAAGGCAATCGGGATTGTAGCGACCAACGGCGGGTACATTGCCGACTATGAAGGCGTTCACAAGTCCAAGAACAAATCCTTGCCGATCGTAGCCGTGAACACTACTGCAGGAACCTCAAGTGAAGTTACAATTAACTATGTCATTACGGATGAAGAACGCAAGATCAAGATGGTAATGGTCGACAAGAACAGTATCGCCACCATTTCGGTGAATGATCCTGAACTGATGGTCGACAAGCCTGCTGCACTTACAGCGGCTACAGGTATGGATGCATTGACGCATGCGATCGAAGCTCTGGTCACTCCGGGTGCTTACCCTGTAACTGATGCTACTGCTCTGGCTGCTGTTGAACTGATATTTGGCAACCTGGCCCGGACCGTAACAGACGGACATGATATTGAAGCACGTGAGCAGATGGTGTATGCGATCTTCCTGGGAGGCCTGGCCTTCAACAATGCCGGACTTGGTTATGTGCATGCCATGGCGCATCAGCTCGGCGGCGTGTATGATCTGCCGCATGGCGTCTGTAATGCGATGCTGCTGCCATATGTGGAAGAAGAGAATGCCAAATACGTGCCTGAGAAATTCAGAGCGATTGCCAAAGCGATCGGACTGCAGGTACAAGGCAAAAGCGACAAGGAATGCGCGGATTTTGTCATCGAATCGATCAAAGCCCTGTCCAAGGAAGTTGGCATTCCGGCCAAACTGTCTGAACTTGGTGTAGATGAAGTAGATTTGGATCTGCTGGCTGAGAATGCGATGAAGGATGCCTGCGCACCGGGCAACCCGTTCATTCCTACCAAAGAAGAGGTTATTGCCTTGTTCCGCAAAATTCTGTAATTTACCTTCTATAGATAAGGAGATTCCCTATGAACAATCATATCGCCGTCGATATCGGCGCCTCCAGCGGGCGGCTTGTACTCGGAACCCTCGTGGACGGGAGTCTCAAGCTGGAGGAGCTTCACCGATTCAGCAATGGATTCACCGAGCAGGAGGGCTCCTGCTTCTGGGACATTGAGTATTTGTTTAATGAAATTATCAGCGGTCTTCATCAAGCGAAAACCGCGGGAATTACTGAATGTACACTCGGGATTGATACCTGGGCCGTGGATTATGTACTGCTGGATGCGGAAGGCAAGCGGATCAGGGAAGTATACGCCTACCGTGACCGCCGCACTGATGGGGTTATGGAGGAAGTCGGCAGGCTGCTCTCCCCTGAGAAGGTTTACGCCAAGACAGGGATTCAGCAGCTGAGCTTCAATACACTGTATCAGCTGTATGCGCATGACCGGGTAGAGCTGGAAGCGGCCGATCAGATTCTGATGGTGCCGGATTATCTCTACTATAGACTCAGCGGCCGCAAAATCAACGAGGTGACCAATGCCTCCACGATGCAGCTGCTGAACCTTGCCACCCGTGACTTTGATCCGGAGCTGCTGTCCTTCCTGCATCTCCGCAGAGAGCAGTTCGCACCGCTTACGGAGCCGGGAGAAGATCTCGGCTTCATTACGGCAGAGCTGGTGCAGCAGCATGATCTGCCGCAGTGCCGCCTAATCTGTGCCGCCACGCATGATACGGCTTCGGCCGTGCTCGGCGTGCCTGCGCAGCAAGGCAGATCCTCAGCTTACATCAGCAGCGGCACCTGGTCACTGCTCGGGGTGGAGCTGGATCACCCGATTAATGACAGCAAAGCTCTGGCAGCCAATTATACGAACGAGTGGGGAGCATACGGCACCTACCGTTTCCTGAAGAACATTATGGGCCTTTGGCTGATCCAGGAAGTACGGAGACTGGATGGGGGAAGATACAGCTTCGCTGAGCTGGCGTCAATGGCCGCGGGCAGCGAAGGCTTCCGCAGCCTGATTCCATGCAACCACCCGCGTTTCCTGAATCCGGACCATATGATAGAAGAAATTCGCCAGGCCTGCGCGGAGAGCGGCCAGCCTGTTCCAGAGACGCCGGGTGAATTAGCCCGTTGTATCTTTGACAGTCTGGCCCTATCCTACCGCAGCTATCTGGCCGAGCTTGAAGGCCTTACAGGCCAAGAGATCGAAGTTCTGCAGATCGTCGGCGGCGGCGCCAATAATGAACTGCTGTGTCAGTTGACCGCCGATATTATCGGCAGAGAAGTACTGGCAGGCCCGACAGAATCAACGGCACTGGGCAACCTGGCCGTACAGATGATTCAGTCAGGCCGTATGGCCGACATCCATGAAGCCCGGGACGTCGTCGGCACTTCCTTTGCAATCAAGTCGTATCTGCCGCGGCCGGTTCCCCGGCTGAATCAGCTGCTGGCCCGCTGGGATGAGCTCCATTCTGCGGCAAGTACGAATGAGAATATATAAAACTTTTAGGAGGCAACGACATGGATCAGAGCATCACAAACAGCTATAACGAAGCCAAAAAATTATATGCAGCCCATGGAATTAACGTAGATGAGGTGCTGGAGAAGCTTGCGAAGATCAAAATTTCAGTGCATTGCTGGCAAGGCGATGATGTTCAAGGATTCCTGTTCAAAGACAAAGAGCTCAGCGGCGGGATTGCTGTAACCGGCAGCTATCCCGGACGTGCCGGCACACCGGATGAGCTGCGCAAGGATTTGGAGAAAGCCCTGTCGCTGATTCCGGGTAAACATAAAGTCAATCTGCATGCAATCTATGCTGATACGGACGAACAGGTCGATCTCGATGAGCTGGAACCGCGCCACTTCGCAAGCTGGGTAGAGTGGGCGAAAGAGCAGGGACTGGGATTGGATTTCAATCCAACCTGTTTCTCGCATCCTAAGGCTGCTGAGGGATTCACCCTGAGTCATGCCAATGACGAAATCCGCAATTTCTGGATCAAACACTGCAAGGCTTCCCGCCGGATTGCCGAGTATTTCGGCCGCGAGCTGGGACAGCCCTGTGTAACGAATTTCTGGGTACCGGACGGCTACAAGGATACTCCGGTTGACCGCCTGGCACCGCGTGTGCGTCTTAAGGAATCTCTGGATGATATTTTCAGTGAGGAAATTGATCCGCAGTACAATATTGATGCACTTGAGAGCAAGCTGTTCGGGATTGGTTCTGAGAGCTATGTTGTCGGATCACATGAATTCTACATGGGTTATGGCCTGACCCGCGGCAAAGCGATCTGCCTCGATGCCGGACATTTCCATCCGACTGAAGTGATCTCCAATAAGCTTAGCTCGATCCTGATGTTCAGCGAACAGCTGCTGCTGCATGTCAGCAGACCGGTACGCTGGGACAGCGATCATGTCGTCACGATGGACGATGAGCTGCTGGAAATCGCCCGTGAACTGGTTCGCGGAGATTTGCTGCCGCGTACGAACATCGGCCTTGATTTCTTCGACGGCAGCATCAATCATCTCGCAGCTTGGGTAATCGGTACGCGCAACACCATTAAGGCTTTGCTGCGCGCAATGCTGGAGCCGGTTGAGGAGCTTCGCGCCATTGAACTGGCAGGTGACTATACTTCACGCCTCGCGCTGGTAGAAGAATTCAAGTCCTATCCGTTCGGCGCAGTCTGGGATTACTACTGCGCATCACAGGACACTCCGGTCCGGGAGCAATGGCTGGCTGAAGTGAAGAGCTACGAGCAGGAAGTACTGGCTGCAAGATAGATTAGCACTTTTGTAATTACCGAATGACAAGTATCCACGCACTTATACGTGCATATAGAGGAGAGATAACATATGAGTACTTCAGTAGTAGAATCCAAAGGTTATATCGCCGGCGTTGAAGCACCGTTTATCCGGGAAATGTCCGAAATCACCCACCACATGTGGTCCCTGGGCTGGGATGAGCTGAACGGAGGCAACGTCAGTTATCTGCTGGATGAAGAAGAAGTAGCCAAGTATATTAACATCCGCGAGCCGCTGCGTACAATCGCCCTTACCTTCCCTGTAACTGAGCTGTCCGGCAAATACTTCATCGTAACCGGCTCCGGCAAATACTTCCGTAATGTCATTAAGGACCCGGAAGCCAACCTAGGTGTGCTGCGTGTCAGTGACAGCGGTGAGAGTGTAGAGGTTCTGTGGGGTCTGCGGAATGGTGCAGTACCGACCAGTGAGCTTGCTTCCCACTTCATGAGCCATATTGAACGGCTGAAGGTAGATCCTTCGCACCGCATCGTGCTGCATACCCATGCAACGAATGTGATTGCCATGACCTTTACCCATGATCTGGATGAACTGAAGTTCACCAAGACGCTGTGGGAAATGTGCACAGAATGTCTGGTTGTCTTCCCGGATGGCGTCAGTGTCATTCCTTGGATGGTTCCGGGCAGCAGTGATATCGGCCGGGCTACTGCGGATAAAATGAAAGACTATCGTGTGGTGATTTGGCCGCAGCACGGTATCTTTGTTACGGGCGCTACCATGGATGCTACCTTCGGTCTGGTAGAAACCATTGAAAAAGCGGCAATTGTCTACAACCTGATCGGCGGACGTGAAATCAAACAGAAAATCACGGATCAGCAGCTGGCTGATCTGGCCGCAGCATTCCGTGTAACTCCGAAAGCCGGCGTTCTGGAGCTGTAGGTTAATTAGGATCATGAAGTCTTGAGAATGCTACGAAAGCCGGACAATGCAGCATGGCTGCTAGTTTCCGGCTTTTTGGCATATTCCGGTGCTAGTTCATTTGCATTTGCCGCTGAGAACAGTCATACTATACTTACTTAAAGTAATCAAAGTATGAAATGGAGGCCGATCATGAATACCGATAAATTGTTTGAACCCTTTGAGGGAGGGGGCCTGTCCCTGACCAACCGTGTAGTAATGGCACCGATGACACGGGTGCAATCTCCGGGAGGCGTGGCTAGTCCGGAGGTAGCGGCTTATTACCGCCGCCGGGCGGAAGGCGGCGTCGGTCTGATCATTACCGAAGGAACAGCTATCGATCATCCGGCGGCGGTCAGCCACCCGGATATTCCGAATATCCACGGCGAAGCCTCTCTGGAGGGATGGGCGCAGGTAGTCAAGGAAGTGCATGCTGCCGGAGGCAAGATTATTCCGCAGCTGTGGCATGTCGGCATGGCCCGGAGCATCGGTGAATTGCCTAATGCTTCAGCGCTTCCTATCGGTCCTTCAGGGCTTAATCTGGCCGGAGAGCAAGTTACCGAGCCGATGACCAAGAATGAAATCCAGGGGATTGTCAGCGCCTTTGCCAAGGCGGCCAAAGATGCCAAGGCCATTGGCTTCGACGGCATTGAATTACACGGGGCCCACGGTTATCTGATCGACCAGTTCTTCTGGGAGAAGACTAACCGCCGTAACGACGAATATGGCGGTGATCTTGAGGCACGGACCACCTTTGCGGTTGAAGTGATCGATGCCTGCCGCCGTGCGGTAGGACCGGACTTCCCGATTGTGCTCCGCTTCTCGCAGTGGAAGGGCGGCCATTATGACGCCAGACTTGTGGAGACGCCTGAAGATCTGGCCCGCTTCCTGACACCGCTCAGCAATGCGGGTGTGGATATCTTCCACTGCTCCACCCGGCGTTTCTGGCAGCCGGAGTTCGAAGGGTCTGATCTTAATCTGGCAGGCTGGACGAAGAAGATAACCGGCAAACCAACGATCACGGTAGGCTCTGTAGGACTCGACAGTGCTTTTCCCAGCCCGGTAACCGAGAAGAATCAGGAAGATAATATTGACCTTCTGCTGGAGCGGCTGGACAAGGCAGAGTTCGATCTTGTTGCGGTAGGCAGAGCCCTGATCAGCGATCCGGCATGGGCTGCTAAAGTGCAGGCTGGCAGAATTGGTGAGATCATTCATTTCACCTCCGACGCAACCAAGACATTATACTAAGAATACTAACTAATATAGTTTGAGCTAGAACACCTGATGTATTGGGAATTGCGGCGAACCTCGTGTTTATCCGCTAATGTCCATCCGCATCGGGTGTTTTTTGCGCAGATTAGCCCCATTAAGCTGTACTCCTGTCCAATTTCCTGAAATAATGCCATTGTCCGAGCACCCTTACCTTTCTCTCGAATATTGCTATAAGGAGGACCTTTGTAAATTCAGAAGAAGGAGAGTGAGATATGGCGATTCTATCGACGGGACCTATCGAGAACAATGTGGTAAACAGCACAGGTGCCCGCCCGACTCAATCGGTAACGGTCAAAATAGACGGCCGCAATACAACCGAAGAATTCGATGTTCTTATCTTGGGCTACAGCCTGATTGGATTCCGTACCTTGTATGTGCAAGAAGAATTAAGTGTCGGACCGTTTCAGGTGATCACCAGGGATTACTTTGCGGATCTGGACGCATTCGAGTTTGTGTTCAGCACAACAGGAAGCGCAGAACCCGAAGCCCAGGTGTCCGTATGGGGCAAAAATGCCGCAGGACAGCTGGTGACCGCACACCGGCTGGTATCCCAGGAGTTACTGGGTGAAACCGGGGGAGGGATCACTGGCGCAACCGGAGCTACGGGGTTGACGGGTGCTACGGGATTACCGGGAGCTACAGGAGCTACGGGAGCTACAGGGTTTACGGGTGCTACAGGAGCTACAGGAGCTACAGGATTGCCAGGGACTATCGGTGCTACGGGGTTGACGGGTGCTATAGGGTTGACAGGGGGTACAGGCGCGACGGGATTACCGGGTGCTACTGGAGCCACAGGCAGTGTTTCATCGTCCTATGCCTATATTTTCAACACAGGTGCCCAGAGTGTCGCGACCGAAGCGGATGTTACTTTTGACAGCAATGAGAGTCTTGTCGGCTTCAGCCATACCCCTAATACAGCCGCTATTAACGTGGAGAATTCCGGAGATTATGCGGTAATCTTCATTGTCAATGCAGTTGAAGCGAATCAGTTCACTTTGTATCTGAATGGTGCTCCAGTAGGAGGCAGCGTCTACGGTTCAGGAGCGGGAACCCAGCCTAATCCGGGTATGGTGATTATCTCTGCAGTCACTGGTGATGTAATCACTTTAAGGAACCATTCCAGTGCCGCAGCAGTCACATTGCAGACCTTAGCTGGAGGAACACAGATCAACTCCAATGCATCGATTCTGATCTATAGGCTTGGAGGCTGAGCCCGGTTATGGCAAGCAGTGTTTAATGAATAAGTCCGGAACCATAAGCTTGGGCCGGGCTTATTGCTGTGGATAGAATGGAAGGATGCAGTGATATTCTTCGATGAAATATTAAGAATATTTAGTATTATAAGGAAGTGAGTGAAATTGATACATAAGGAGACTAATACAATGCAAGTTGAGCAGAGAGATCTGGAACTGATCCAGGAAGCCATTAAGGTAATAGACCGCAACTTTGATGAAGTGAATGAACGTCACACGGTAGGTGCAGCAGTACGCTGCGTTAATGGCAAAGTATATACAGGAGTGAATCTCTATTCCATTCATGGCTCCTGTGCAGAGTTTATTGCCATCGGTGCTGCGATTACGGCAGGGGAACGGGAATTCGAGACCATCGTTGCAACCAGAACGCAAAGCGAGGGAGGGATTCTGCTTCCTCCATGCGGCAATTGCCGGGAGATGCTGGTACGTTATGCGCCGGATATTCAGGTTCTGGTGCAAACAGGAAATGGAGTGGAGAAGTACAGTATCCAAGAGCTTATGCCGCATCATTAAACGTAAGATTCAGGAAAAGCTCTGCCTTGTCGCGGGCTTTTTTTTGTCATTCAGGAAATTTTTTCGCATAGCACATTTTCCTCATCCTGCCGGCCCAAATCCAGAATTTTTGTACAAAAGGCTGAATCGGATCAATGGATTAGATGGTTAGATTATCCTTATCTGTGATATAATTTTGAATTGATTGCGGGTGTATCTGAATTCATGAATTACTTATAAAGGAAGTGTAAATCTGATGACGAAGGAGAACCGGAACTCAGCGGACTTCAACTCCACCAAGGGCAAGGATTACTCCAAGTATTTTGATTTTACCGATGCTAAAGTGATAAGTGAGCAAGAGGGCAAGACCACCTATCGCATAAAAGGAAGAAACGTTCAGATAAACAGCCAGCCCGATTACAGGGAAGGCAAGCGCCGCGGCAAGGAAGAGATCGAGGTGCTCTACCATTTCGAGATTCCGCCGGAGATGGAGGATTTCGGCCAAGGCAAAACCTATCATATCACCACCTACGGCTGCCAAATGAATGAGCATGATACCGAAACGATGAAGGGTATGCTGGAGCAACTGGGTTACCGGCCGGCTGATGACCGCAGAGATGCTGATCTTATTCTATTAAATACATGTGCAATCCGCGAGAATGCGGAAGATAAGGTGTTCGGAGAGCTGGGCCATCTCAAATCGCTCAAGCTGGAGAAGCCGGGGCTGCTGCTCGGGATCTGCGGCTGCATGTCCCAGGAAGAAGGCGTTGTTAACCGGATCATGAACCGGTATGGTTTCGTGGATATGATTTTTGGTACGCATAATATCCACCGGTTGCCGGAGCTGATTAAGGAAGCGGTGTTCAGCAGGGAGCTTGTGATCGAGGTCTGGTCCAAGGAAGGCGACATTATTGAGAATCTGCCGAAGAAAAGAGAGGGTTTGCGCGCCTGGGTGAATATTATGTACGGCTGTGACAAGTTCTGTACATACTGCATTGTGCCGTTTACACGGGGCAAGGAGCGCAGCCGGCGTCCTGAAGATGTCATTGCCGAAGTCCGCGAGCTGGCCCGCCAGGGGTTCAAGGAAGTTACGCTGCTGGGGCAGAATGTAAACGCCTACGGGAAGGATTTTACGGACATAGACTATACATTCGGGGACCTGATGGACGACATGCGGGGGATCGATATTCCGCGTATCCGCTTCATGACGTCGCATCCCCGTGATTTTGACGATAAATTGATTCATGTGCTCGGCAAAGGCGGTAATCTAGTGGAGCATATTCACCTGCCGGTGCAGTCGGGAAGCACAGCAGTACTGAAGCGGATGAGCCGCAAATATACCCGTGAAGCTTATCTGGAGCTGGTCCGCAAGATCAAAGCAGGTGTGCCGGATGCGGTGCTGACTACAGATATTATCGTCGGATTCCCCGGTGAAACTGAAGCTCAGTTCGAGGAGACACTGTCGCTGGTGCGCGAAGTAGGGTATGATATGGCATATACCTTCATTTATTCTCCGCGTGAAGGTACTCCGGCTGCTGCAATGGAAGATAACGTTCCGGCAGAGGTCAAGAGCGCACGCCTGCAGCGTCTGAACGATCTGATCAAAGAGCAGAGCCGGCTGGGGAACGAGCGGATGCTCGGCAAGCTGGTCGAGGTGCTGGTGGAAGGCGAGAGCAAGAACAACGTCAATGTACTCGCCGGACGTACCCGTGACAGCAAGCTGGTGCATTTCGAAGGCCCGCCGTCACTGATCGGCACGATGGTGCAGGTGAGAATTACCAGTACGAAGACATGGTACATCAAAGGGGACTATCTGGCGGAAGCCGCAGCAGTCGTCTAATTATAGAGAAATGGGGCGAGAAGAATGAGCCAGGAAGAAGCGCGTTTGAATGAATACGGCATGCAGACCCACAACACCCGTGATTTAATCGTAAGAGAGGATATTATGGGCAAAGCGAAGGAGCTGGCTACACTCATCTCCACCAGTGAAGAGGTCCGGCATTTCCAGCAGGCCGAGCAGAAGATTCTGAATCACGATCGTGTGCAGGGTTTGATAGCTACCATTAAGAAGAAGCAGAAGGAGATTGTGGCCTTTGAGAGCTTCAAGAATCAGGCAATGGTCGCCAAGATTGAACAGGAAATCGAAGTGCTGCAGGATGAAATCGACAGTATTCCGGTCGTGAATGAGTTCCAGCAGAGCCAGAGCGACATTAACTACCTGCTGCAGCTGGTCATCTCCGTCATCAGGGATACCGTCTCGGACAAAATCAATGTGGAAGCAGGCACAGAAGCGCCTCCATCCACTTGCGGTGACTAATTGAATACCCCCGGGGCGGATGAGAATCCGTCCCTTTTTCATATATAGCGCGAACTGCGGTTGATTTTAAGAGGACAGGTTTGGTACATTAAAAGATACGAACAGCAAATATAGCTGCGGCAAAGGATGATCTAAAGTGAGCGAGAACGTGGAACAAACCTATAACGCCAAAAAATACCGCACTCCGGACGGCGTTCCGGCGGATATTGTCATGTTTACGCTGACCAAACGCGAACGGAAGACGGTCACGAAGACACTCCCGCTGCGGGAGCTGAAAGTTATGCTGATCCGGCGCAAGAAATGGCCCTATGCAGGCATGTGGGCCTTGCCGGGCGGCTTTTGCCAGGAAGATGAATCGATCTATGATGCGGCTACGCGCGAGCTGAAGGAAGAGACCGGCGTAGACGGCGGCCATTTGGAATATCTCGGTGTCTACAGCAAGCCGGGGCGCGATCCGCGCGGCTGGATCATCAGCCATGCGTTTTTTGCACTGGTCGAGGAGTGGATGCTGGAGCAGCGGCAGGCCTCTGATGATGCAGGTGAGGTTGGCCTGTTCACCCTGCAGGAAGCGCTGGAGGAGCTGGAGCTGGCTTTTGACCACCATGATATTATTACCGATGCTTATCTGCGGATTCAGCAGCAAATGCTGCAGACTACGATTGCACGGCAGTTTCTGCCGCGCCATTTCACACTGAGTGAGCTGTATCAGGTGATCCAGACGGTCGTGCCTGAATTCAAAGAACCGAATTTTATCCGTAAAATTACGTCAACACGCAGCCGGCAGGGTATATTAAAGGAAGTAAGTGATGAAGCGGGCAATCCGCTCAGCTCCAATCAATACTCCCAGCGTCCGGCACAGCTCTATATGTTCACGGACCATGAACCTTTATTATCGATTTATACCTAAGCTGCAGGAAAGCTTAAGCTCACAACACTTTTAGGAGGCGGTCTGCTTATGAGAGCACTCATCGTAATTGATTTCACCAATGATTTCATTGACGGAAGTCTGCCGGTTGGGCAGCCCGGTATCGACATTGCACCAAGGGTTAGCCAGCTCACGGAACAGTTCGTGCAGAGCGGGGATTATGTTGTGATGGCTGTAGATTTGCATGAAGCAGATGATCCATATCATCCGGAGAGTAAGTTATTCCCGCCGCATAATCTGCGGGGCAGTCAGGGGCGTGAGCTCTACGGCAGCCTGAAGGCCGTATACGAAGCGAACCGCGAAGCCATCTATTGGATGGACAAAACCCGTTACAGCGCTTTTAGCGGCACGGATCTGGCGCTGAAGCTGCGTGAACGCGGCATTACCGAGCTGCACCTGATCGGAGTATGTACGGATATCTGTGTGCTGCATACGGCAGTAGATGCGTACAATCTGGGATTCAGCATTATTGTTCACGAGGATGCGGTAGCCAGCTTCAACCCGGACGGCCACACTTGGGCGCTGGGACATTTCCGGGGCAGCCTCGGAGCGAAGGTGGTCGCTTCCACATAGATAAAAATATAATTGAACGTAGATAATATCAAAAGCTGTAAGGAACGAAGGGGAAATTTGGATTATATAACACAACAGCAACTGCAGATCCCGCTACAGCAGTGCAACTATTAGGAGATGAGGACTTGAGGAGAGAACTTGCTCTACATACAGACAAATATCAGATTAATATGATGTACGCCCATTGGGTTAACGGCACACACAAACGCCGGGCTGTGTTTGAAGCTTATTTCCGCAAGCTGCCGTTCGGCAACGGGTTCGCGGTATTTGCAGGCCTGGAGCGGATCGCCCAGTATATCGCTGAACTGCGGTTTACAGAGGATGATATCCGCTACTTGTCGGAGCAGGAGGAGAATTATGCCCCGGCGTTTCTGGAGGAGCTGCTGCAGTTCCATTTCCAGGGCAGCATTCATTCGATGAAGGAAGGCGCGCTTGTCTTCCCGGATGAGCCGCTGATCCGCGTGGAAGGCACGATTATGGAGGCTCAGCTGGTGGAGACAGCCATCCTGAACTTCATGAACTACCAGACGCTGATTGCGACCAAGGCCTCCCGGATCAAGCAGGTGGCTCCGAATGATACGCTGCTTGAATTCGGGACGCGGCGTGCGCAGGAAGCAGATGCGGCCGTATGGGGAGCCCGTGCAGCGTATGTGGGTGGCTTCCATGCGACCTCCAACATGCTGGCCGGCAAAATGTTCGGCATTCCTACGAAGGGCACCCATGCCCATTCCTGGGTGCAGAGCTTCCCGAGCGAACAGGAAGCCTTCGACGCTTACGCCAGAGTCATGCCGGACGGCGTTACCCTGCTAGTCGATACCTTCGATACCCTGCGCAGCGGTGTGCCGAATGCAATAAATACTGCCAAGAAGCTGGAGGCGCAGGGCAAACGGATGAACGGCATCCGGCTCGACAGCGGTGACTTGGCCTATCTGTCCCGCAAAGCCCGGCAAATGCTTGATGAAGCCGGCCTGCAGTATGTGAAGATCGTTGCCTCCAATGACCTGGATGAGAACACGATCATGAACTTGAAGTCGCAAGGCGCGGCTATTGATACTTGGGGGGTTGGAACCCAGCTGATTACAGCTTCCGATCAGCCTTCTCTGGGCGGAGTCTACAAGCTGGTCGAGATTGAATCTCCAAGCGGAGAGATGATTCCAACAATCAAGATTTCCTCCAATCCCGAGAAGGTATCGACTCCCGGCAAAAAGGCCGTTTACCGCATTATCGGGCAGAACGGCAAAGCTTTGGCGGATTACATCAGCTTCTCCGGGGAAGAGGCGCCGCGTAACGGTGTCCGGCTCAAGCTGTTCAATCCGCTGCATCCGTATATGAGAAAACATGTGGAGCACTACGAGGCGCTGCCGATGCTGGAGCCGATTGTGGTGAACGGCTTCCAGGTCTATCAGCTGCCGGATCTGAACGAGATCCGCCGCTACCATCAGGAGCAGCTTGATTTGTTCTGGCCGGAGTACCTGCGTAAGCTGAACCCTGAAGTATTCCGCGTGAATCTCAGCGAGCAGCTGTGGAACCGCAAGCAGCAGCTGATTGCGGAGCATATGATGCCTGATGTGGACTAGCCTGATCGCCACAGAAGCATAGACTTATTAATACTTAGCCCTCCCAGTTGGTGGATAATCCACGACCGGGAGGGCTTTTTGCCGGGGCGAGGACAGAAGGGCAGAAGACAGGCAGGCTCATCCCCCTGCCCCCTGCGTATATCTTCATAGACATGTAATACGCAGGACCATATGCTCATTGACACGAACTCTCTGGAATAATATATTAAATATGTTCTTAAATACAATTTTTACAGGAATAATTATTTTTTTGGGGCTAAAGTTAAAGCGCTTTAACTTTAGCCCGGCGACAGTTAGGCGGATACTCTATGTGAGGGGGTGAACTTTTCCTACGGCAGTTCGTTTGTGATTGCAATGGATTCGAAGCCATATCCACCAAATCATGAGGAGTGAATGCGTTATGAATAAGCAAGGGAAACGCAAGCTGCACTGGAAAAGTCTGATGCTTCTTTGTCTGGCGCTCTTTATCCTGCCTGCCGGGTCCGCTTTCGCCGCAGTGAACAAACCGTTCCCGCAGCATACGACTTATACGGCCGGAACCATCAAACCGAATAATGTCACACAGACGGTTATGGATAATGCGGTTAAGACTAAATGGGATGCCTGGAAAGGCGCTTATCTCAAACCGGCCGGGACAGGCAAATATTATGTCAAATATAATTCAGACGGGGAGACCGTCTCCGAAGCGCATGGCTACGGCATGCTGTTCACTGTCCTGATGGCCGGTTACGACACCAATGCGCAGACGTACTATAATGGACTCTACAATTATTACACAGCACATCCAAGCTCCATCAATCCTTATCTGATGTCCTGGAAACAGAACAGCAGCTTCCAGAATATCGAAGGCGAGGATTCCGCAACGGACGGTGATATGGATATTGCGTACTCGCTGCTGCTGGCTCACAGACAATGGGGAAGCACGGGATCAGTTAACTATTTGCAGGCAGCAACCAGCATCATTAATGCAATCATGGATAATGAGATCAATCAGACCCAGTGGACCATCCGCCTGGGGGACTGGGCGAACAGCGGTTCATACAATACAGCAACCCGTCCTTCCGATTTCATGCTCAGCCATTTGAAGGCCTTCCAGTCCGCTACCGGGGATGCGCGCTGGCAGAATGTAACGGATAAGACCTATACGATTATTAACAGCCTCTATACCGGTTATAGCTCTACCACTGGCCTGCTGCCGGATTTCGTAGTCTACTCGAGCAATACCTACAAACCGGCCGCAGCGAATTTTCTGGAGGATGCTAACGACGGCCATTATAACTACAACTCATGCCGCACACCATGGCGGATTACCACCGATTATTTGCTCACAGGCGATAACCGCGCCTTGTCACAGCTGAATCAGTTAAACAGCTGGATCAAGACCAAGGTAAGCAGTACTCCGGGCAACATCAAGGACGGCTACAAGCTGAACGGAACCACCTTTGGCAGCTACAACAGCGGTGCGTTCTATGCACCGTTCGGTGTAAGCGCAATGACCTCATCAGGGAACCAGAGCTGGCTGAATTCACTCTGGAGCCATACGTCAGGCAGCGCGGCAGAGGATTATTATGAAGACAGCATCAAGCTGTTCTCCATGATCGTGATGTCCGGCAACTGGTGGACTTACTAAACGTTTTTATTCTTGATATGATCCAAAGACGAAATCCTGATGATCACTGATCACGGGTTTCGTCTTTTTTCATAATGGGCGCCTGTGACATTTATCATGAAATCTGTGATAAATTCACCTTATAGAATAAGGGAGATTTATCATTTTACCCACAGATTCCCCACAATTATATTCTGTTCATGAATAGATCGAATTTTATAGGGGCATCTTTCTTTCTTTTCTTAGTCACATGTAAGTAAATTCGCCTAGTAACCGCAGCGTTGCTATGGCCTAATCTCTCCTGGATTGTCTCAATATCTATTCCAATTTCAGCCAATAATGAAACATGAGTATGACGTAAACTATGGGGTGATAAGTTCGAGGGAAGCTTTGCGAGTTCCAAGTAATCTTTAAATCTTTTGCCAACCGAAATTATATTCAAAGGGTAGCCTGGCAAGTTTTTGTTGTTCACAAACACAAAATCGTCTTTATCGTAATATTCTTTTCTGCGAGACATTTTGAATTCATTGCGCCAAGCTAATTGATTTTCCAATACAGACAAAACATTAGGCGTAATTTCAACTTCGCGGTGAGATGATTTAGTCTTCGGTGTGTTGAGGGAAAATTCAGTAGCACTGCCCTTCATGTAAATTGTTTTGGTAATGGAAATAAAACCTTCGACTTTATTAATATCTTTTGTTTTTAATGCTGCCAATTCGCCTATTCGCATACCCGTATACGCTAGTAAAAAGAAAAGGTTGTAATCTTGCAATTCCCCCTGAATCTTAATAATAGTTAAGAGCTTGGATAATTCGTCTCTTTCAAGATAATGAGGTAATTCGGTTTTGTTTTCTAAATCTTCTACAGTCAATGTGTACGCTGGAAGCTCAGCACCATTAGTAGGGTTGTTTTTAATTATCCCTAAATCAACCGCCTTTTTAAAGAGCATTCTACAAGTTGTGTTTAATAGGGATATTGTATTCTTCGCAGCACCTTTGTTTTTCTGGTCATCAAGCATCTTTTGATAGTCTAATTTTGTGATATCACCTATCTTCTTATTACCAAAATAAGACGAACATTTTTTTAACTCCCATCTTCGGATGTCGACAGTAGAATTCTTTACTTTTCCTGGTGCTGCGTACATAGTAAGCCACTCAGTAGCAAAATCATCAAATAATATGTTTTTTTCTTCGAAGTACACGCCGTTAAGCAATTCAGCTTTAATGCGAATACCGGCTTCGTATGCTTGTTTGGCTGTAGGGAAACTAGGTGTCTCCTTTTGCTTTCTCCCTGTTTTACTGGTTCCAGGGATGCTGTAGCGATAGGTGAATCTTCCATCTTTCTCTCGAACACCTGGATACTTTAAAGGTTCTTTTGGTTTTCTAGCCATTTAATTTCACCTCCTTTCAAATAAATAATAATTAATATTTGGTATTAGGAGGAGACATATACCAAACCATTTTCCCCACGATCCTTAAACTTTCCAAATCAGGACCAGTAAAGTTCTGAGCAACAAAATCAGGGTTATAGCTATCAGGTTCAAGAACAACTGTATTTTGTAGGCGATAAAATCTTTTTAGTGTAGCATCATAACCGTTTACTTGAATTACAACTACATCTCCATTGGAAATGTTTTCTACAGATGAAGGACTTATTAATGCGTATGCCCCATTTGGGATAATACGGTTCATGCTATCTCCATTCACTTTTAGTAAAAAGGCATCAGGATGGTTTTTTCCGATTTCTTCAGGGACTTCTATGTATTCTTCAACAGGCAGCATTTCAAGAGGTAGTCCCGCAGCAATAGATCCATATAAAGGTATTAGGTGGGATTTAGGTTTGATTTTAATAGCGTTTACTGGTAAATCAATAGACTTTTCAGAAGACTCATATACAAGCTCCTCCAAAGTTACTCCTAAAGCATCTGCCAGTTGTTGCACCGAACCCATTTTAGGTTCACTTTTTCCTGATTCCCAATATCCGATAGAAACATCGGAAACTCCGATTCTCCGACCTAATTCCGATTTAGATAAACCCCGAGCTTCTCTAAACTTTGTTAGATTAGTGGCGAAAGCTATTGTTTTCACGTTTCATACCTCATTGTTTTTTATTTATCATACCATGTAAAATCTAATTATTCCACAAAAAATCTAATTATTATTAGATGTATTGTAATTTAGCGTTGACATCTAAATAAATTTAGAATACGATTTGGTTAGCGGAGGGAGGTAGGCAGAATGCATATAAATACTGAAACCGCAAATGAATCGAGTAAGATTGCGGACATCAATTTAAACGGAGGGATAGACAACAAAAAAACCTTAAGAGAGTGGAGGGTAAAGCGTTTCAAAAGTAAACAAGATCTTGCGGAACTACTTGATGTACACCCAAGCACGTATGCCAAAATGGAATTGAAACCTGAAGAAATGAGATTGCGTCAATTAGTGCTGATTGTTGACTTTTTAGAATGTAATCTCAGCGATATCCTTTTTTTTGAACAAAACTCTAAAAATAATTAGAGGTGGGGATTTGAAATGCGATCTGAAGATTTACCAGAAATTTGCACGCCCGAACAGGTAGCTGATTACTTAGGGGTTACTCGGAACACTGTTTATCGCTGGTGTAAAGAGGGGGATATTCCAAGCATCAAAGTTCGCAAAGTTCGTCGGATACAAAAATCAACTTTAATTGATTGGATAGAGAAGCAAGAGAAGGCCAGTTGCAGCTCTTAAATATCCCCCATAAGCAATAATGACCAAAACATAGAGTTTTATACCCGAAAGGAGAATTCGATTGAAACAAGATTTACAGATTGCTTATGAAGCTCTATCAAGAGTAGTAGCCGCAGGGTTGGCAGAGGGAGACAAAGTCGCTTTGAGAGAAGCCGGTCTTGCTCGGGCGAAAACGCTGGAGCTAAAGACAATGCTTCAGCATCGTGAGGCTAAGCCTCAAAGAGTGACACTTAACCGCTTGGAGAGTTATTGCTTACCAGTACTTTAGGAAAGGGGAATTAGCTTGCTCATTGATATCAGCAAGATCAAAGTAACGGATCGTATCCGGCAAGACTTTTCAGGCATCGAAGAACTGGCCCAGGACATTGCAGAGAACGGTTTAATCAATCCCATTGTCGTAACATCAGATTATCAATTAATTGCCGGAGAACGGCGGTTGAGAGCGCATCAGCACCTGAGGAGACAAGAGGTGGCAGTGAACGTAATGGATGTGCGTAATTATGCCCATCATTTACAACTGGAAATCAGCGAGAATGAGCATCGTCGGGATTTTACTTTTTCGGAGCGAATCGCTTACGGGAAAAAAATTGAAGAGTTAGAACGGATCAAGGCCAAGGAACGAATGACTGCACCCGATAAGGAAAATTTGCCTGAGGGAGAAAAAGGCCAAGTCAGGGATATTGTCGCTGAACAAGCCGGATTTGGCAGTGGCCGTAATTACGATAAGGCAAAATTCATTGCCGAACATGCTACGGCTGAAATCATCCAAGAGCTTGATGCCGGACTTATCAGCACTCATAAAGCTTTTACTCAAACCAAGGAACGTATGGAAGCAGCTGAAAAGGCTGCTGCGGAAGCAAATGCTCGAGCTGAGGCCGCAGAGAAGGAGAAAGAGAACCTTAGAAAGCAATACAAGGACTTTATACCTGCTGATCAACTCGAAGAGGCGGTTAACGCCGCCATAGAGCGACAGCAAGAAGAGAATGAGGTATTTATTGCTCAGAAGGACAAAGAAGCTCAGGCGGCACTTAAAGCGCGTGACGTGAAGTGGAAAAAGGATATTGAAGCAGAATCTCAGAAAGTGCGTGATCTTAATGCCGGTTATAAAAGAATTCAAGAGGAACTGGAGACGTTGAAACTTCAGCAACCTGAGGATCTGGATGAACAACAGAAAATGGCTCAGTTAAAGAAGCTGCGTTATGAGGCGGATTCGAACACAGTTCAGTTAAGTATCCATGTGAAGCAGTTCCTGCAGAAGGCAGCTGTTACTACTCTAAACCTTGGGTCCGTAGCTTCGGCATCGAGCAGTGAGAAAAAGCGCTTTAACGAGAGCCTGGACATGCTTCAAACATTTATCGATCAAATGCGGCCGGCTGTAAACGGCAGAAGGGTGGTAGAGGCAGATGTCATTAATTAATCAAGGTAATACATTGGCTATGCTGGAAAACCAGTTGAAGCAATCTGAAGCGCAAGGCGCTGCTGTGCGGATGATGTTTGAAGAAATGAAGCAAATGCATGAGAATATCCAAGAAATGAAACTTGATGTAAGTGAAAAATTTGAAGAATGCCAGATCATGGTTCAGGAGGTTCGCGATAGCGTTACGCTGATCGATGCTGAATGTGATCAGATGCAGGCAGTAGTCAGATTGAGATCAAATGAGCTGACCAAACACCGGTTTAAAGACTCGGACATGAAATTTAAAGAAATGGTCGGAAAATATCGGCGAACAATATGGAGTAAATTGAAAGAACAGTTCAGTGTAGCCAAATATAGTCATCTTCGGCGAATTGATTTCGAGGACGCAATTGAATTTGTCCAGAAATTTCAACCGGAGGACTACATGTGATGACGGATGAACGCCTGAAACAGCGCCATGATGCATGGAAGAGAATGAATCAACTTCAAAACTTTATTGGGCGAGGATTGCAATCTGCCGAAATAGATCGGGAAATTAATATCCTGGAGATTTTTTTACAAACTAGGGAGGCGTAGAGATGCAAGAATTTAGCATCCCCGTTATCGCCTTAGGCGAGCAGTTTGAAATGACACAACAAGCAGAGTTTCATTTTGAAGCAGTGGCAATCTTGCATGATAGCCTGAATGACGGATCGCTTCGAGTTGACCTTGTTCGTTTGGATCTCAATCCGTCTGAAACCGAAATCATAGACGCACTTTTTCGCAAGCGCAGCATAGAGATTCGCATCAGATCTTTGCGTAAATTTATTCGTGTTATTGGAGATGTTCCAAATTTAATCGATCAAGCTAGTGGGCAACTGAGAGATGCAGCGAGAGAATTAGAGGCGTTAATCGAAGGTATTGAAATAAAAATGACCACGTTGAGGGACGCGGCCATTTAAAATCAAATCAAAATATATTTAATTTATCGTATCACAGCCTTTTTATACGGTCAACTGGTTCGGCAGGAGAGGTGAGGTGATTGGCGGACACGCAGCCAGAGAAGGGCTATGTCAGGCTTGCCAATGATTTAATAAATGAACTGATACGCCGGAACTTCACGAAGCGTCAGAAGGACATCCTGCTGTTCGTCTGGAGGATGTCCTATGGATGCAATCTCAAAGTAGCACACATATCGAAATTAAAAGATTTTGAGATTTGCGGAGTACCGGCGACCCACATTAAAAGTGAACTTAAGCATCTGGAGAACGCGAATGTAATCAATTGGGACAGGAAAGAAAAGCTATTTTCTATAAATAAGGACTACGATCTTTGGCAAATTACCCCTGTCGTGGGCTGGGAATCTGAACGTTTTAATGCGCTTATCCATCTGAATTTGAAACGAAAAACTTCACAAAACGTGAACTTTTCAGAACCAGAACAAGAAGATGAAACTTCACAAAATGTGAACCCTGACTTCACAAAAGATGAAGTTATTGAAGAAGAAAACTTCACAAAAGATGAAGTTGAAGGTGCTTCAAACCCTTGCGGCTCTAAGGCGGAGGAGGTCTCTAAAGACAGTTCTTTTAAAAACAATATTAAAGACAGTAGTAATAGTTGTTGTTTAAAGGAGGGCTCAATCATGAATCAAGAATCTCAAAACGAAATTAAACCAGTTAGCCAGGATGCCGTTCCTGCCGGGGATTCCGACTCCAACCGGAAAGCTGCTGAATTAGAGTATCGTAATACAGTTTCAAGTCGTTACCTCGATCGTAAAGGTAGTGGGCTGATTATTACCATCAAGGATGAGGCATTCATAAGCGAACTCATTGCCGATGGAGTGCCCTTGACAATAGCTCTTGACGGTATCAATCAATCATTCGACAAATTCAAGCCCAAGCATAAAAAAGACTCAATCAAAAGCCTGGGTTACTGCGAAGGAGCAATTTATGGACTGCTTGCCAAGCAAGAGGACAAGTCTTCCAATACGGTAGCGCATGAGGAAAGCGTTCCTGAAATCAGCCAAGATGAGTATCGTAAGACACTTGAGAAACTAAAAGCCAAACGCGGAGTTGAGGCTTGATGGAAAGCATGGGCGATGAACTTAAGAAATTAATTCCGAAAGGATTCGCAGAATTCCAAGCTCAAGTAATGAAAAAACTTGAGGAACATCCGGAAGTGATTCGCATAAAGGAAAAATTTCCTGGGCGAACCGACATGTTGACTCACCCCACAAATTACGGATCAATTTCGCGGCATATCGCAGTCTCGGATAACTGTAAGACATGTCAGGGATTATCATCATGTCAGAACGACCACATAGGGCATTGCAGCGTTGTAGAAGAGAATCCGAAGGACGGCAAAGGCTTAATTTTTAGGCTCCAGAAATGCCCATTGCTTCTCTCCTACGAGAAACGTCAGAAGGTTACGGAGAAGATCAAAAGCCATTTCATACCAGAACATATTGTGAATGCAACTTTTGAAGATATCGAACCGGATGGGTACAGAGTGAAAGCAATCACAAAATGCATGGAATTCTGTGCAAATTATAAAGCCGGAAAGACTAAGCGTGGCATTTATCTCCATGGTCAGTTCGGAGTTGGGAAGAGCATGATTGTCGGGGCGATTGCACAAGAACTGGCATCTCAGGGAATAGACGTTGCTATGGTCTATGTACCGGACTTTATGGCCGAGGCAAAGGACGCGATTAGTTCAAAGACGGAAACGGTTCTGTCAAAGCTAGAGGCGCTACAGAACGTGACCGTGCTCATCTTGGATGATATCGGAGCGGAGGCCTTAACTATTTGGACAAGGGACGAAATACTTGGACCTATCCTCCAGCGCCGCATGGAAAGGTTAGTTACAATCTACACATCTAATTTATCAATGAAGGAATTAAAGCAACACTTATTAAACGTCAAGGATGCTAAGGTTATGGACCCGCGTCAAAACGAGAAGAAGGTTGAACGTATATTTGAACGGATTGAACCTTTTGTTGAAGTGCTGCATGTTGGCGGACGTAATCGCCGTAGAGACAATTCTCATAACACAGGAGGATAGACATGAAAATATCAATTGATAAACATATTTTAGCTAATCCGATTGAACAGGCTACGAAATTTATATCATCCAAAAATATCGTTCCTATTTTGTCGGAAGTGTTAATCCAAGCAACACCGGAAGGTCTTTTCATTACTGGCGGTGATGGGGTGCAATTCCTCCAAACGAAAATTGCGGATGATGATTATCAACTCATTGAACCAGGTACGATCACGATGCCCGGAAAGAGAATAGCTGAAATTGTGAAAAAGATGAAAGGCGTCATTGATATTGAATCGGAACGCATGCAGACCAAGATAACAAGCAAAAGTGGAGATTATGATCTTCCTAGCTTAGATTTCGAGGAATATCCGGAGTTTATCAACGAACAACCTGGACCTACTGTTGAAATTGAAGGAGAAACCCTCATCCGGTTGGTGGAGGAAACAGAGTATGCTGCTTCCACTGAAGAGGCCACCCCTATCCTAATGGGCCTGAGATTTAAATTTCACGAAGACACAATCACTGTAACCGGTACGAACCGGCATAAGCTTTCATCATCTGTTCGAACCATAGAAAACTTGCAGGACATGCAGGTTGTAGTTGGAGCAAAAACTATGAAAGAACTAACGAAAATAATCGAACCCAAAGAACGCATTTCAATCCGTCTTGTTGATTCCAAATTAATCGTGAACACTTCGAAATTTGTTTTTTATTCACGAGTGTTAGAGGGAGCATATCCAGATGTGGATAGATTGATTCCTAACAATATTCTATCTGAGGTTAAGGTGGAGAGAGAACAGTTTTTAGATGCATTAGAGGCTGTTTGGATTATCGCGGAAGTGGACAAAACCAAGATGGTGAGAATGGCAGTAGGGAAAATGCTTGAACTTAAAGCAAATGTGTCAGGCGTTGGTAAAGCCAATCGACTTATCGACATTCTGGAAATTCAAGGAGAATCCTTCGCAACTGCATTCAACTGCAAATATGTCTTGGAAGCAGTGAAGTCTATTAATACAAATGAAATATCAATTACTTTTACAGGAAAGTTCTCTCCCATCGTGTTTAGAGGAACAGATGATGAACGTAATTATCGTATTGTATTACCCTACCGGACGGAGGTATAGGAATGAATAACGGACTAAACTTGAAAGAAATTTCAAAACAGATAAAAGCATCCGGTAAGAGTGGAAGTTTGATCTGGTCACGGGAAGAGAAACAACATTTCATTACGAACCGACACTTCTTGTTGAGAGTAGAAGAAGTACCATCCGAAGTCTTAATAGCGCTTTTCTCTATCTTTTTAAAAATACCTGAGAAGGGAGAAACATTAACTTGCTTTGCCGGACAGATCCAGGATACCGAAAAACAAAAGCCTATTAGCTTCGAGAAGATTTATATCCCAGAAAAACAGAATGAACAGGGCGAAGTCGCCCCGTTTATCAAGGATCTCGGAAATAAACTTCAAGCTAGAGTCATTCAGTTCCCTGATCATTTCGCTTATGTAAATGAACAGTATATGAAAATGACCAATGATACGGAACCAGTGTCAACTAACGGTCCTATGACGCCGATCTACTTTGCTGATCGAAACCTCATATTACTTCCCTATAGGGTTCATGAGACGAAAGATGTTGCAACGCTATCGGTTCTGATCGGAGATAAGCATGTGTGATAACCGTGAGAAAGGAAGAGTAAACATGAAGGGTATGCCTAATCAAGAATCCATAATGCTCATAAATCAAGATGTTGAAAGATATCTGGACGAGCACGATAAGAGTGAATTGTCCCGGATAGTATGGAAAATGGAGCAGTTGAAGGCTGCTGATAATGATCCGAATCAACTGCAGCTGGTGCTTAACGAGAATGTATTGACCACACCGGAACCCGAGGTGATCAAGTGAAGACAGAATATACAGCAGCGTACTTATTCGGAGGTATCGGTGGGGGAGCGCTCGGGTTCAAGGGGGCCAGAGCTGAGTACATGAACAAAGTCGCTCACTTCCGCAGCCTATGCAGCATCGATTCCGATCCCATAGTTTGCCGAAATTACGAACAGATTACAGGAGGCAGGGCTGTTCAAATGGATTTGTTCAATCGACAGCAATATCTTGATTTCCACGGAGTAGATGAGCCTCCAGCAGTTTGGCATGAGGCGGAAGCTTGGGATATCTGGAAAGCTTTTGGCGAAGAAGTTCCGGATGTTATTTTCACTTCACCACCTTGTAAAGGGTTCAGTGGTTTGCTCCCGGAGAAGTCAGCCAGCAGCAAAAAGTATCAGGCGCTGAATCTCTTAACAATTCGAGGAATCGATCTCTCCTTGCGGGCCTGCCGGGATTACGGCGGCGAACTTCCTGCGCTGTTCTTACTTGAAAATGTTCCGCGCATTATGACGAGAGGGAAGCACATCCTCAAAAAGATCAAGGACACTCTCATCAAATACGGATATGCGGTCAATGATGAAACTCACGACTGCGGAGAAATCGGCGGATTAGGGCAACATCGCAAGCGGTACTTGCTTATAGCCAGAAATGAGAAGCGCATGCCGGCCTTTGTGTATAAGCCAGAGGTTAAGCCTTTGAAAACTATCGGTGATGTAATAGGACACCTGCCGATGCCTGGGGATGAAGTAAACGGAGGACCAATGAATCGCCTCCCAATGCTTCAGCGGAAGACATGGGAACGGTTAGCCTTTATCCCGGCTGGTGGTGATTGGCGAGATCTTGAAGGCATTGAGTTTGAAAAGTACAGGCTCGAACACGAACCCCGTGCCGGAGCATGGGCAGTTGATGAATGGGATAAGCCAGGGAGAACAGTAACGGGCGGCGCGGGTGTTGGTAGGAGTAACGGCCTGTCGGCGGTAAACGACCCAAGAACGGGCTTCAAGAACGGCACGCACCCAACTATATACCGTGTGTCAAAATATGATGAGGTGAGCCCGACAGTAACCGGCGCAGCGCGTCCCAACAATGGAGCACTATCTGTAGGTGATCCAAGGCTCAACGATCGAGAGGGAAGGCATCCCGGAGTTTATCGGATTGTGCGATGCGATGAACCAGCCCCTTGCGTAACAGGAACAAGATTTGGTAGTGGAGCATTAGCTATCGCCGATCCTCGTACCCCTGGGGATCACTACGATGGTGATTACAACAGAGTGGATGTGTATGGAGTGCAGGACTGGGATAAGACCTCTAAGACGGTCAGAGGCGCAGCCAGGATAATGAATTCCGCTTCATCTGTAGCAGACCCGAGGCTGAATACAAGGAGTCAACGCTATCCCGGAACATTCCGAGTGGAAGACTGGGATGAAGCAGCAAATACAGTCCTTGGGCAGACAGACGTTCAATGCGGCGCGGCATCGATTAATGATCCGAGACTGGGATGCAAGCCGAGATCAGGATCTTATGGTGTACAAAAGTGGGATGAAACGGGCACTACAGTAACAGGTTCTGGAGACGTGCATTCCGGTAATGCAGCTATTGCAGATCCGCGAATACCGGAATATAACGAGCGTTGTGTAATGATGATCATTTCTGTGGATGGGACTTGGCACAGGCCGTTTACAACGTATGAGTTGGCGGTCGGTCTGCAAGGGTTTCCGAAATACTTGCTTGACGGTAGGCCGTTTCAGATTGACGGTTGCAGCGATGCTAAGGCAAGAGAGTATGTGGGCAATGCCGTTCCCCCGGATGCTGCAGAGGGGATGGCAAATGTAATCCTCATGGCAATGGTAATGTCAGAGCATGGCGTGAGTTTTGAGATGAGTTGGAATCTAGTGTGGGTACAACCTGAACTGAAACAAGAAATTGCACTTATTCACTGATCAGTAAAAAAAGGAGCATAGAGGATTTATTCCTCTTGCTCCTTATCAAACAAATCTTCAATTGATACTCCCAAAGCTTCTGATATAGAGAATAAATGACTTGCCTCGTGTCTTGAGTTCTTATCAAACCGGCTCAGTGATCCTTGAGGAACGCCGGATTTTTCAGACAGTTGCATTTGAGTCATATCACGTTCTTTTAGCAGCTCATTTAGTTTAGGGCGTACTTTCTTCAAATATATCACCTCTTATAGCGAGTATACGATAACGAATATTTTTCCGCAAGATCCATTGACCTATTATTCGATATCGTATATTATTGAGTTACAGACAAATATACGAAATGCGATAACGAATAAAATTCATGAGGAAAATTTTCCTTAGGTGCAGGGGAGTGAATGCTTTGACTAAAAAGAAACTTGATTTATCGGAACTTGACGATCAGCCGCAGGAAATCAGAGAAGCAATTGCATTTTATGCTGCTCACACCGTCTTACCAATTCATTTCACCGCAGCTGAGCGCGAACGGCATTATCAAACGCTGGAACAGGCTGGCTATTTGGAGGGAATTTATTGAAACCGTAGTAACAGCGCGGCGGAACAACATTGTTATAGCCCTAAAATAGAAATATAGGAGGTGTAAAAGAGCATGGGAGAGCATCAGACATTTTGGAAACCGGTCAAGGAAGTTAAGGAGAAAAAGAGCTATAGCAGTCTGGGGTCAAATAAATCCAAGGCTAAGAAGGAAGTTCCAGAATGGAAGAAGGATCTCCTTGCTCATCACAAATCAGGAAAGAGTTCGAAAGATCGGTGTGATTTTACAGATGAAGTAATTGCTGAGCTCATTGCAGAGCAAGGTGAAATATGCCCGTGCTGTAAGACTGCGGCATCCTCTACTACACACCACGTGTGGCCTAGAGGCCGGAAGGGTCGGGGAGTCAAGACAAACGGCCTCAGAGTCTGCTGGCCCTGTCATGACAAGATCCAAACGACCGATGAACTCCTTCAATATTGGATTTCAGTATACCGTGAGAAATATGGAGATCATTTTTACTTTGACGAAAAAGACTGGGAAGAATTCAACCACAAGCAAAATGCTCTACAGCAGAAAGAGCACGAGAAACAGGAACGACAGAATCAAATTAAACCAGTTGTTGATTTGCTCTCAGCAGCAGCCGGACGAAATCTCAAAGCAACTGAAATACGCTTACTGCAGTCTTTCGAGGATAAGGACATGGCGATATTCGCCAGTATGATGGCAGATGCATTGGGAAGAGCAGCAGAGCCTGCACCGGTCTATAGCTACGGTGAACGGTTCGAGGACTAAGGAGGTACAACATTGAAGAAGCTTCCAACAAAACGAATAAGGGATAGCCATCCTCAGCTTGGTACAAAAGAGGAGTGCTACCAGAATCACTATAAGATGGTTCATGAGGTTGCGAAGAAATTCGGACACTTGAGATTCCAAGGCATTGATCCGGACGATTTAGTCAGCGAGGGAACCATTGGATTATTGATGGCTTATGACAGATTCGACCCCGGCAAAACATCGGCTAAGAAGTTTTCAACGTTTGCCTATCCATATATTAAAGGCTTCATTCTTAGATACCTGGAAACCAGAGCACAATTAATTCACATCCCGTTTCATTCAGGCTTGCAACCCAAATCAATCACAAGGTTAGATCGAATGATCAAATTCAAGGATGGAACTGAGCTTGGATTGGCGGAAACAATCGCAGATGAAGAAGATGATACGGAGCTTGCGGTTAATCAGTTCATTTGTGCTCTGACTCCGGTGGAGCAAGAGACTGTAAGAATGATGATGGACGGTTACTTACATCGTGAGATAGGAAAAGCGGTAGGAGTATCAGCGAATACTATAGGCCAATACAAAAATAGGATTGCACTGAAATACATTCAAATTGCTCAATAATGGGTCAGTTTAATTCGGATAACAACGTTAAATCACAATCAAAAGGAGCGAATTATATGTCGTTGGAAAACAGCATCAAAGACGTTATCACTAAGAAACTTGAGGACGGGACGATCGAGAAACTGATTGCAGAACAATTAGAAAACGGAATCAAGAACGCTCTTAAGGATCTGCTCGGTTCTTATGGCGATGTAACAAAGGTCATCGAAAAGCAAGTTAAATCCGTAATGATTCCTTATTTGGAAAATTACGATTATAGCGAATACATCACTAAGCTTGATTCTGTTTTAGTGGATGTGCTGAAAAGTTCGGCGCTTGAGAACAAAAAGATGCTGGAAAACTTCAAGGATTTAATGATTCCAGAAGAAATGGAAACTATCAAAGTAACTGATTTGTTTGAACGTTGGAAGAAATACGTAGAGCACAACGTTGAAACCGATGATCTTGAGGTTTGTTACGAAGACGGACCGCCATCTTACGAATATGTGGATGTACGTTTTGAAGTTGAATTTAACGAAGAACGGTCTTGGAGCAGTGTAAAACATGCAGTATTGGTTTTTGAATGTGAGCATGACAAGAAAATGAACTTCGAAATTCGAATTCACACATGGCCTGAATTCGACAAAGGAAAATGGACAATCGAACGCAATTCAATTCACGATATTAATTCACTAAGATACTTGGATGAGTTTTCAATACTCCTAATGAAACTCAACCAAAATGGGACGAAGCTAATCCTTGATTCTGATTCTGAAGGCGATGAAATTAAACCTGATAAAGAACCAGAAGCAAGTTTCTCTTAATTATTGATTCTGAGATAAGTCGGGGCGTAAATCGCCCCCTAATAAAGGAGCTGAAAAGTAATGAGTAATGAAAAAAAGCAAGCGATATTGGATGTTTTGAACAGCCTGGAAGTTGTGGATCAACAGGGCGGAGATGATGCGTATATTTTGGTTGATGTAACGCCGGAAATGGTAGATAAGCTTGGCGTAGTGGGGGTTCCTCAAGAAACCCTTCATAAATACGGCGATGCCGAAACAGTTTGCATCTTGGCTCTGGCATTTGGTGAGGGCTACGCAAACGGGTTTCAAAAAGATAAATTGGTCTATTACGCTCCTGGAACAATCAATTATCTTGTTCAAGATGCTCATAGTAATGCAGTAGATAAGGGCTGGTGGGACGAGGACCGGAGCTTCGGGGAGATTATTGCTCTTATCCACTCAGAGGCATCAGAGGCGCTGGAAGATTATCGTAACGGAACTGCGCCAACAGAAATGTGGTTCGAAGCAAAGGATAAAGACACAGGTCATAAGGCAATTTCAACTGCGCAACATACACCTTACTGGAAACCATGCGGCATACCTTCCGAGCTGGCTGATATCGTAATCCGCGTATTTGACGCTTGCGGTCGTTATGAAATTGATCTAGAGCAGGCGATCCGGGAGAAGATGGCCTACAATGCTACTCGGCCGCAGCGGCATGGAGGTAAGGTGCTATGACACCAGAACGGATACAAGAGTTAAAGGGGCGGTACGAGGGTTTATCGCCCACGGATATTACATTTATGACAGTAGAAGAACTCACGAGCTTGCTGGTTGTTCTAGAAGAGGCACTACAGACCATAGCCCGGCAACGGGAGGCGCTGGAGAAAATTAAAGCAGCAGAACCAAATCCATTTTATCACATTGCAAAATCCGCACTTGAGGAAGGGGAGACACAGCCATGACACAGGTACAGACAACAAGTTGCCCCCGAGAGAGGGCAGAGGCGGCATATATCACACTACAGGGGGCGAAGAATGAGCGAAATAACCGTTAACTACGTCACACAAAGATCGCACTGCACATGCTGCGAACAGAGGTTACCACAGCTTAAAACTAGCAAGGTCAAGCAGTTCACAATTAAACCAGAAGATGTGACAGATTGGGCGGAATACGAATATTGGGAGAGTTCATATGTCGGACCTGAAGAATTTGCTGAAATGGTCAGAGAATTCACGAATGAAATTATCCAATTTCACGCCGCTGATATGTTTGATCTTGTTGTCTTAGAAAAAGTTGAACTGGATAGAGTGAGTGAGTTTATCACGCGAGAAGTATTGCATGAGGCCGTCAGGCCATCGTCCGACAGCATAAACCCAGGCGTAGCCGGGGGCCGGACCAGATCATTAAGGGAGTAGGAGTAACCCTCCTCTCCCACTAAGGGAGGATATAACCATGGAAATCTATAAACTGAGATTCAATACTTCGAGTAAAAGTGCTGACGAAATTAAAGCTAGCTATGATTCGAATCATCCATCGACTGAAGTGTTAGAGAAAATGGCTGAAGCGTTTCGTAATCTGAACAACACTGAGGTTGTTGGAGCAGAATGGGATTACAGTCCAAATACCTACAGTGTATATGGATGGGACGATAACGACGATGAAAAATTCAAGGAGCTTATTTACTGGATAGAGCAAGATGATTTTTTCGGAAGTTACAATGATGATCGCAACCGCTTTGAAACTGATTGGAAAGCCGGAGATTACGAGCCAGCAGCAGCACTACATTTCGACAAAAGCGACTTTGTTGTCATCGAGAAAATAAATAGGGAGGGGGAGGAAGCCCAATGACACAAACACCGAGGGACTGGCAAAAGGATATGGAGATGTGCAGACCAGGAGCCATTGTTCCAGTGACTGGCGAGCAAACACAAGAATTGGTGAAAGCCCTGGAATATTACATGCATAAGTATATTGCTCAAAAGACGATAAATGACAAGTTATTCGATGTTGATTACGAATCTCGAGCTGACGCAGCAGAGGACCGGGAACAACAACTAAGATGGACACTTGAACGGATAAAAAAGATAACAGAAAACGAGGATCAAGCGAAGTATTACAACGGAACTATTAAGTTGCGGAATGATTTAATTGACCAAACGTTATCCACCCTATACCCAGATACCCCAGCACCCACATCCACCAAGGAGGCCGATCATGAAGCGTGAACCGTTCTTCAGGGGTTACCGACCACAATTCTACTTTCGGACGGAAGAGAACAAAAGAGAAGTTGAGGCACGTAAAGGGTTGCTTTTGCCGAAGGCCTTCGATCCGTTCGCAATCACCCAGGCGACAGCCGGAGGCCGTATAGAGTCTACCCCAGCACCCAAGGAGGGCAGCTCATGAAACTAGTGAAATTAAAAGATGCGATTGAGACCTTGGATAAGCTCAAGGACAGCTACAATGATTTGCGCTTACTGATTGCCGACCAAGTAAGAGACAAACAAATCGCTGAAGCAAAAGATAATTTCGAGAAATTGGAAGGCTTAGGAAAAGCAATAGAGCAAATGGAGAACTTGAATGTACAAGTTTGAGGAAGGAGATAACCAATGACACTCACAAGGGAAGAGATACAACACAACCTTGATGCGGCCCTCGGCAATGCCTAAGCGGATTCGGTCGATACGATGGCGCTGACGCGCTAAACCATAGCCGAAGGGCTGTAACCTTGGAGGATAAAATGCCTTTTTATATATATGTAGATGGTAATTATTTTTTGGGGAAAACATATACACATCATGGAGAAAGATTTCCTTGCACGACAAACAGAAGACATGAGGCCAAAGAATATAAAACGAAGAAGATAGCCGAAGGTGTGGCAAAAAAGTTGAATGAGAAGTGCGATAACGTTATTTACGTGATTGAGTCGTAACTGTCTTATAACGGCCGTCAGGCCTCCATATCGACTGAACAGCTCAGCGAAGCGGAGGCCGTATAAGGTCTGGTACTTAACTTATAAGGGGGCAGAGACCCCAAAGGGAGAGGATACACATGAGCGAAGCGCCGATGTTCAAAGCCTGGGACATACGCCGGAAGAGAGTCCGGGCAGTACGTGACATCAAATTCTTCCCTGATGGCATTCGGGTGAATGTGGCCGAGCGTGAGGAAGACTATGAGCCTCTGTTAAATCTAGCTGGATATGATCCGGAATTCATTCTTCTCCGGCGTGTGGGCCTTAAGGACAAGAACGGAAAGCAAAGTTATGAAGGTGACCTTGTTCGGAACGGGGAAAGGCTCTACAGAATTGACTGGGGTGAAAAAAATGCGAGGTATGGGGCCAAGACAATTAAAACGGAATCTGTGCTGTGCAAGGGAATGACGTTTCCTCTTTGGCAATATCTCGATGAGGATACAGGCGTTTTAAAACTTGAGATAGTAGGCTGCAGTTATGAATTTCCGAATTTGGTAGAGGTATAAGGGGGAGAAGAGGATATGAAGGACGGGATTTGGATTGTTTACGACAGTGAGGATGGATTGGTATGTTCAGGGAATTACGATGAGTGCCTGATCGAATACGTCCTGTATGTTGAAGCCCAGAAAGATTATGTACAGAACGAAGGAGAGTTTTCGATAGACCTAAGTGAGAGAGTCATACTCGCTCGTGTGGAAAGAACCGTTTATCCGGTTCCCGTCGATGAAGATGATGGTGGTTACGAGTGGGAGGAAGAAATATTCGAGTTTACGGCTGAAGGCCATCGAGACGCGACCGAATAACCCAGCGCAGCGGGGGCCGGGTGAAGGTTTAATAGCCATCTGGCTCCCCATAAAGAAAGGAACAACAAACCTATGACAAATGAAGAAGCAATCCACACAATCAATTGCAACTATCCACATGAGCGTTACACCATGCTGCGGGAAGCATTGGACATAGCAATGGTACTGCTGGCTGCTGAATCCAAACCAATTATTCCATGGATCAAGTATGACGAGTACGACAGGGGCATAGAAAGCCATGTAACGCATTTGGTTATCAGCGAAAACGGACCGCAACTTGCCCAGCGCGCTAAATTATTAGACAGTCCTGGTTACGGATGGCACAGATTTGGCGGTAACCGAGTTTACAACGTTACACATTGGGCACCCATCAACCTACCAGGAGAGGAAACAGATAATGCCAACACCAATCCTCCCTCCACTTAAACCCATCCCTAACTATCCGGGATACAGCGTAAGCCGGGACGGAGTGGTGTACAGCAGTCGGAACAGTCGGGACGGGACGCCGAAGCTAATCAAAGTAAATTCCCGGGGGAAGGTGAACCTGAACGGGCTTGGCTGGCAGAAGGTCCGAGATCCTATGGAGGTAGCCAGAGAAGTATGGAAAATCAAAGATGAGCCGGCAGAAATCAAAGTGAAGAAACCAAAGTATAGGCGTATAAGGGTGGCAGCTCTAATCATGGAGGAAAAGGAGGGCATTTCAACCAAACTGATTATCGGCGGCAAAATATACGTACTGCAGCAATAAACCAAGGAGGAAAGAGCCATGCAAAACAACAACTCTACAATGATTGACGATTATGATCTGCTCGACAAAGATCCCGATGAATGCAGACGCCGGGGCATGGAAGCCTACGGCATAACCGAAGCGCAATTATCCGTAGTAACTACGTATGAAATCCACTCTATACTAATCGTAAATATGTAAGATAACCGCAAGGAGGTTATGCCAATGATAATCGATGTGTCACCATCAGTAGAAAGTGATTTTGATCCAAAGGATGATCTCGTAGAAATATCGAGAATCTATCAAGTTCAGTTCTTCGAAAACCCAGATGAAGAGGATATTAGAAAAACAAAATGGCTGCTGAAGAATTTCAGGACATTCAATAGGCTGAAGAAAAGTTATGAAGATGCTCAAAAGAGAAAATGGGCGGATGGCCTGGATGATTTCGACTTAACTGGAATGGGTGGGGCAGTCAAACGTCTCAGCACAAATGATCTTATATCTAACATCCCGGAGAATGTAATGATTGCACGAGAGACACGGCAAGCCAATTACAAGATATACAAATTTGTAGTAGAGGCAATTATTCATGCTAGTAATAACATTCCCAACATACATGAGCATAAGATTGTTGAACTGCTTTTCGTTGGAGATAAGGAAGTCAAGTACAAGGATGCCGTTAAATATATGAGAGCGGGCTACACTGAGGCTCTCTATAGTATAGAGGCTACAACATTCGCTGAGAAACGCCGCCGAGTCATCGCTTCCCTTACAAATACACTGCTGTTTAACGGCACGCTGGATTATGTAACGATCGATTACGGGCGGGGACGGAATAAAGAAGGCGAAATCGGATTAAGACAACTAAATAATCGGGATGTGTAAGGAGGTAATGGTATGGAATTAATCGATGTACCATCTTATATGAGAAAAGAAATAGAGGAACTTGTAAAGTCTTACACCGTTACAGTCGAAGAAGCATGGAGATATTGTTTGATGGGTGGGTTCGACCATGCGAAGAAACTGCTCGACTTTAGGGCGAAGATGCGTTCTTCATTAGTTGGTATGATATATAGTGAAGAAGCGCTTAATAGTGCAATTCGATGTTTTAATAATCAATTATGGGGACAAAAGTATAAAAAAGAAGGATTAGGACACTTCATCAACCGCGAAGGGTAGATACCTGGAGCGGTATTTTTTTTGCCCAACAACATAATAAGGCGTAAATTCCGTAGCGTAGCAGCACAACACCCCAAATATAATAAAGATACCGAGGCGAGAGCTTCCGTACTACTCCATATCTGGTTGCGGTAATCTGTGACGGGCATATCACACCGCAGCTCATACCCGACACCTCCTGGGCAACCGTGATCTCAGCGGCTAAAGATATGGATCGAGAGCGAATCCGTCCAGACGCGCCAATAAGTTCTGGACATCATAAAAACAGTCGATGACCCGCCTAGGGGGTATGTGTGAAGGAGATGGCCTGAGAAGCCGGAGGCCTGAACACCATCGGCTGTTTTTATGTTTGAATACCTGAGCCTTAAGTAGGAAGGATATGAATCTGATATGACGAATACTCTTATATCAGATATGGGAGGGGTTATTTTTGAGGTTTCCACGAGAGAGAGTTACTATCGCAGAGGTACAAGCGACAGATCCAATGGTGCTCGATAAAATATTTGAATTCTACGACTTCTCTGCAGGAGAATATTTTTTCATCAAAGAACAGCCGGACAGAGAATGGGTCGTTGAAGCAGAAGACAGTCCTGATGATTTAAATGCGATTTATGATGGCGGCAAGGTGATCGCTTTCTATAAGGAGTGCTGACCTCTTATATCAACAGCAGCCCTTATAGACTTATTATCCTATTACGGAGAGACGTTTGAATTAAGAGCCTGGGGTGAAGGCTGGCTGCTTATTAATTCTGAAGGAATCATTGAATCCGTAGAAGGTGAGGATCTTGTAGGATTTTTGTGGAAGACTTTGACTACAGTCGTTGTCAAACCATAGCAGGATTTATCTTCCATACACTGTATAATAGGTGTAGGAGGTGAATGTGAAAATGACGAATCATCAATCCTGGCAACTACCGTCAGATGACAGAGTTAATATCCTTGAATATTTAAAGAACAATGGTTGGTCTCAGGTGGATGTTCATATTAGTTCTGATTCAAAGTCGTACACAATAGATGATGAAGACTTCGTGAATATTAGCATCGATGAGATTGGTAATATGGCTGTCTCTCCAATAGTCCACATCATTGAAGAAAGTGACGATGAAGTTGTATCGCAGGGGCATTATATCATTGCTGCTTCAATAACCAGATACAATGATCCTATTAAGGCAAGACCTTCAGATCACGGTAGATGTAAAATCACAATTCAAAAAGCATAGGTTGATTCAAAGCCATCCATAATCCGGATGGCCTTTTCTTTTGCTCAGGAAACCTTTCCTTAACTCTAAAATGGAGGTGATGAAATGAAATTTGTACAACCAATACGAGACCCCCAAAAACTCGATGCTATGAAGAAATACCTATATTTCAAGAACATCCGTGACTTCATCATGTTCTTTGTTGGAATTAACACCGGCTTCCGCATTTCAGACATTCTTCCTCTTACAGTCCGAGATGTAAAGGGGACACACATAACGATTACCGAAAAAAAGACCAAGAAAGTTAAGAGTGTGCTGATTCGAAAATCGCTCCGCAAAGCTCTAGATTCTTATGTTAAGGATAAAGCCGATTTTGAATATCTGTTTCCCAGCAGGAAGCGTAAAAGAGGTAAAGCATATCCAATCACACCAAACATGGCGTACAAAATCATTAGAGGCGCTGCCAAAGAGCTTAATCTTGAAGAGATAGGTACTCACTCCATGAGAAAGACATTCGGTTACAGATTGTACCTCGAAACGAAGGACATAGCGTTACTAATGGATCACTTCAATCATTCGGAGGAAAAGGTGACTCTGAGGTATGTAGGGCTACTACAGGACACCCTAGACGATGCTTTAGAGGACTTTGAGCTCTAACGAATGAACTACAATGGGGTCATGATGAATTCATTTGAGGGAATGAAGAACAAAACAAATCACATCAAGGAAAATCCGCACTTTACGAATGACATACAATATATATTAAAGTGAATTCAATTAACAAATATTAGTAGAATACAGCAAGCAGCCCAAGCCTGAGTTCAATCTGAGGCTTATTTTCATTAGTAACGTTTGACCAATTTAGACCTTTCAAAAGAGGGTCCAACTCAAATACGTAGTAAGGCCGAGGTGAAGTTAGTTGACAAGAGAGAAAAGCCCAGATCGTGAAAAGGCGCTGAAGATATGGCTGAAGAGTGGAAGGCAGAAGAAGTTGAGCGAAATTGCCGCAGAACTGGGGATCAATCCATCGATGGTCCGTAGGTGGAAAAGCGCCGATAAGTGGGATGAAATACCGGCATCAGGCAGACCGCGAGGAGCTAAGAAGGGCAATCAAAATGCAAAGGGGAACAAAGGTGGAAAGGGTGGGCCTGAAGGAAATCAAAAAGCACTAAAGCACGGTTTTTTCAGTAAGTTCATGCCCCAAGATCCTGAGTTCATGGAGATCCGCGAAATTGTGGAAACCATGAGTCCGGCAGATATGCTCTGGGAAAACGTGATCAGTCTGTATCAACGGCTAATTTGGGGCCGGCGCATCACCTTTGTTAAAGATCAAAAGGATATCACAAAGGTACTGACCAAGAAAAAGCCCGGCATGTTTGGAACCGAGCAAGAATGGGAGTATCAACAAGCCTGGGACAAACATAACAGCGCCATCAAAGCAGAGGCTACCGTCATGAAGGAGCTCAGATCGGCGATAAAGCAGTTCATTGAGATTGCGCCGGAAAAAGACGAACGGCGATTGAAGTTGGAACGAATGAAAGTCGAGATTGAGAAGAAACGTATCGAAATCGAAAACCTGAAAAATGGTGGAGGAGATACGGACGATGATGTGATTGAAGATTGGGTTAAGGCGGTGGAAGACAATGGCTAAAGAAACACCAAATACAAAACGCCGTCACAATGCCTTCAAGAAGCGAATACCAGAGTACAGGAAGAATCCCGTATTGTTCTGCAAGGAGATGCTTAATTTCACGCCAGACGAATGGCAAGCAGAAGTATTAATGGACATAGCTAGTGATCCGCGCGTTTCAGTACGATCAGGGCAGGGAGTGGGCAAGACAGGAGTTGAGGCGGCGATTGCGCTTTGGTTCCTGTCTTGTTTTCCGTTTCCGAAGGTAGTATGTACGGCTCCAACACGGCAGCAGTTGCATGACGTTCTGTGGGCTGAAATCAGCAAATGGCAGGATAAGAGTCCAATACTAAAGGTCATACTCAAATGGACGAAGACAAAGGTTTACATGCGGAATTATGAAGAGCGTTGGTTTGCGACAGCACGGACCGCAACTAAACCGGAGAACATGCAGGGCTTCCATGAGGACTACATGTTGTTCATTGTAGACGAAGCGTCTGGCGTAGAAGACAGGATCATGGAGGCCATCCTTGGTACATTGTCAGGTCCATATAATAAGCTGCTAATGTGCGGTAACCCAACACGCACAAGCGGAGTGTTCTACGATTCCCATAACAGAGACCGCGCAGATTATAAGACACGTAAGGTCTCCTGCTTAAACAGCCCCAGGACGAGCAAAGAGAACATCGCCATGCTCAAGCGTAAATACGGCGAAGGCTCTGATGTATGGCGCGTGCGTGTTGAAGGTGAGTTTCCTCGCGGAGAATCGGATACCTTCATTGCCCTGGAAGCAGCGGAGTTCGCTAAGAACGAAGTCCGTATTGAGGCTAAAGGGTCAAAACTTACTGTCGGCGTAGACGTTGCACGTTTTGGGGATGACGAAACAAATATATACGGTCAGGTAGGTGGCAAGGTAGTTAGGCATCATTTTCATCATAAGCAAGATACTATGACCACTACAGGATGGGTGCTAAGGCTTGTTGATGACGTGAAATCTGAGCACCCAGGAGTCAAAGAAGTTGAAATCAGAGTTGATGACACTGGCCTTGGGGGAGGAGTGACAGACAGATTAAATGAAATAAACATCGAAAAGGATCTTGGATACACAATCATCGGTGTGAATAATGGATCATCGGCAGAGGATGAGCACTACGGAAATCTCGGTTCTGAGATGTGGGGCCAAATTAAGGAGCTGTTAGAAGAAAATATGAGTAACTTTATGCTCGGCGTTCCAGGAGTGTTCGAACTGCCGGATGATGAAAAACTGGTTACGCAGCTGACAAGCCGCAAGTGGCGAATGGGGAGTAATGGTAGGATCTATCTGGAGCGAAAAGAGGATATGAAGAAGAGAGGGCTGCAATCACCGGATAGAGCTGACGGACTGGTGTTGGCTTTCGCCGACGTACAGACGGATACTGGTTTTGCATTTGGATAAAGAAAAATAATTATGATATCTGTTTGAACAAGAAAAATAATACAGTTTTATCTTTGAAGTTATCGTATATTTATATATATGGACATGCGAAAGGATGAACAAATAATGAATTACATTGTACCAGAGGTACACCTGGTAAGATTTACTTGCCCGTATTGCAACACGCTATCTCAACAAAATTGGAGTAATGTGTATCTATATAAGAGTGGCGACGTATGTTTTCTTAAAACCGATAAGTTACAGGCCGAAGTTGTCGAAGAAATTAATTCTTCCACTTGCGAATCATGTGGAAGATACCATATTTGGATAAAAGGTAGAATGGTTCAGCCGGATTCCTCTGGAATTCCGTTACCATCAGAAGATATGCCAGAGGAAATAAGACTAATCTATTTTGAGGCAAGAGAAGTTTTCGCAAAATCGCCAAGAGCATCTGCTGCGCTCTTGAGATTGGCACTTCAGCACCTTTGTCAACATTTAGGTGGAGATGGTAAGAATATTAATGACGATATAGCTAAACTGGTAAAAGGCGGACTAGATGTGAGAATTCAAAAGTCGCTTGATATAGTCCGAGTGACCGGAAACAATGCCGTTCATCCCGGGCAATTAGATTTAATCGACAATACTGAGATTTCAGCAAGACTCTTTAGCTTGCTGAATTTTATAGTCGATGCGATGGTCACACAACCTAAACAGATTGAGACCTTTTTTAAGGAACTACCTCAAGGAGCTAGAGATGCAATCGAAAAGAGAGATTCTTAACGAACAGCAATACCCAGGATTCTTAGAGATTTGTGATCTACTAAAGATATTTAAATGGAGTGTCTCCTAGTATTGGAAACAGTACAATTAAAGTGGAGTTTAAATAATAAAACTAAAGAAAAGGTTTGGGGGTTAAATTTGAATCAGTTGCCTATTCAAATAGTTAATGCCTTAATTTCGGCATCGGTTGCAGTTGTTATCTTTATCGTTCTTCATTTTTTTGTGGAACCACACAGAGAAAAGAGGAAACTCAGTCTAGAAAGATTACATAAGTTATACAGTCCACTATATGCTTTGATTATTGCAAGAGGTCATATTTATAAAGATACAATGAGGAATTCTCCAAAAAATACTATCTCTTTAGGTAGCATCAAGGATCATCCTTTTCTAACTAAAGAATTTACTGAAAAATTGCTATTTGATAATATGGCTTTTGCATCTACGGAGTTAATTGATGCTTGGGCAAAGTATTCTTCAAAAGTTGGACCACTTCAATTAGAACTTATTGAAAAGTTTATAAAAATAGCAGTCAAAGATTACACTGAATTGAGAAAAGAACTTGGAATGGACTATGATAAAGTGGAGTTTGAAACTGGAATTCCCCAAATGTTTCGAGAATAAGTAATCATAAAATATTATAAAAAGAGTTTATTAGTCATTGTAATGTCTATTGTTGGTAGTGTTACAATAAGAGACCCTAAGAATATGGTTATAGATTATCAAACTCAAATTTTAATTGAAGATATTTTACTGTTCATTTAGAGTAGTTTTGATTGCAAAAAAAAGAAGTGGTGGTTATTACATGTCGGATGAGATATATCAAGTATGGGGTTTTTGGATAACTGTCGGTGGCACCGTGTTAGGGTTTTTATCATTTCTTTTTGCGATAATGATCAGTTCAACCACTAAAAAAATTCGTGAAGGTTTAATAGATGATGTTTATAAAACTAACTTTAAAAAGACCAAGTCTTCTATTGTCAAATCTCTTGATACCTCAATAGCCCTAATTAATCTAGATAATAAAATTGATTTTAATCTAATTAAACAAACCCTTTATGATATTGAAATGTATAATAAATTTTTTACTAAAAGCACCAGGAAAATAATAAAAAAGATATTTAAGACTGTTAAACTTATGAATACCGAAAGCATGGAGAAAACATGGTTTACAAAAATAAAAGGCATATTTGGTACACATAGCAAATTACATGAAACTTTATCAGATGAGTTGTATAGACTGAAAATATATATAAATAGGGAACTTGATGAACATGTTGAAGAAATTAGGGGGAAGATTCGATGAACGAAACTATTGAAGATTTTGTGGAGATGCTAATTAACTGGACAAAAGATAAAAAGGCGAATTGGGAAAAAGTTAATCCATTACAGTATTCGAGATTACTTGGAAGATCAATTTCCAATGGTAAAATTGTCGACGCATATTATTTTAAGAAAAAAAATAGTAATGATATTGCTGTTGTTGGTCGAATGGAGATTAGGGTGTATACAGATGCCGATGAATACTATCTTGAAGATGACTTTTTCATCGTTGAAACTGATAGCACTTTTAATGAACCGGTTGCTCACTTTGATAAAGATGAAGAGATATCAGATTTTAGTTTTGGTTTAAATCTTTCTCGTCTGTATAGATTGATAAAATTGTCGAGAAAAAAAACCTCTGGAAGCTATAGTGATTGGCTGTGAATTTTAAGATTACCGCAGTAAAACGAAACTAAACAGATGATATATTTCAAGCATAGAAGTATAAACGAAGAAGGTCAGGAAACTTTTCCTGCCTTCTATTTTTATGTCTGGAGGAATGTTGCCCATGAGTTGTACAAATGAAAAAGGTCGATTATGGACGGATTTAGATTTAAAGTCAGGCCAAGTGAAGGATTTTCAAACGTGGGTTAATCACATGTCAAGCAGAATCCCAAGAGTGCCCGTTCTTAAAATGATTAAGATGCGGCCTGAAGTATTTGAGAACCTGATAACGGAAATTCCAATTGAGACTTGTCCATCGGGGATGAATGATCAAGCATCAAATTACTTTAGCGTACCAATACAAATCGCACCTGACCACAAGACAAACATCGAATATATCTACCATTAATCAGTGAGGTGAGAATCATGAATGAAACTGCTGAGTTTGTTCAGTTCGCTATCAATCAATGGAGAGAGAAAAGAGATGCGGCGTTCCGAGAACACAATCTCAATGTTGAAGAAGTATATGCAAAGGGTGAATTCGAGAGCCTTCCTCCTGAGTGCCTTATGGCTGTGTGTTACGTAGATGCATATGCATGCGTACAAGCAAAAATCCGTAGCGATACTGTATAAAACAGATGATATTCTTAATGCATAGAAGTCTGCAAGGAAAGGAGGTAACACCTTGGGGGTAAGGCAGCGAATTATTACTTGGCTGGAAGCTGGTCGAACGAAGAATGAGCCGGATCGCCAAACTGAAAATTATGCACAATCTTGGGGCTACTTAAGTAGGAATGGAAATAATCAGCCTGCAGTTAAGCGAACACCGACAAATCTCAGGTTATTGAGCGAATCTCCAATCCCTCGCAGAGCAATCAATGTTCTCAAGGATGGCATTACAAAACTTAATTGGTCAGTAGCTGCCATTGACGAGAATGATACTGAAAAGTATAAGGACATATGCAAGCTCATTGAGCGGTCACTACTAAAACCCAATTCAGGAGACTCATTCCGGTCCTGGTTGGAACAAGTGGTTGAAGATATGTTGGTATGCAGTGCCGGTAGCTCAGAGATATTGAAGGCAGGAGATCCACTTCGGCCATTCCGTATGTATCCAGTGGATGCATTCTCTATTGATCTTTACCCGCAATGGGACGGGAAGCCTGACTCATATCGATTTGCCCAGAGGATTAACGGGCAATATGTACACCTTACGGCATCTGAAATGATGTATATCCGAATGAATCCAAGAACAAGTACTCCTTTTGGCCTTTCGCCATTAGAAACCGTATGGGAATCAGCGGAGAACTTTGTTTCATCCCATAAAACTGCTGGAAATCAGACAAAGAACACGATCCTTAACAAAATACTTAACCTCGGAACAGGAAAAGACGGCAACAGTGTTGACGCAAAAGCCTTTCGGACCTACTGGAATTCAGAGGTTCAAGGGAAGGGCATCATACCTATTATCAGCGGGTTCAATCCATCTGTCCTTAACTTAGGTGCTACAGATGATAAGTCGTTATTCCTTGAGTGGCAGCGATTCCTCATTGAAATTATAGCAATATCATTCGGCGTTTCTCCTAAGAAACTGGGGCAGACCAAGGATGTTAATCGGACCACGGCGGAAAGCGAAGACGATGACACGGAAGCCACGGTGCAATCCATTGCAGAGAACATCGTTGAGCACATAAACAATCACATCATTGATGGCATTTTTAAAATGGGTGGCGTAATAGAGTTTAAATTCCTATATGCTACGTCCTTAAAGGATTTAAAGACTCAGGCGGACATTGACGCAATATATCTGGATCGAAGAACCATCACGCCGGATGAGGTAAGAGACAAGCAAGGTAAGAAAGCACTTCCTAACCAGCATGGCGAAGTGCTGTTACAGCCGAGTAAGTTGGGAGTAATTGATATCAATCTAACACAGGAAGAATTCGCAGCTGCTAAAGCGCCACCGCCAGAGCCTCCAGAAGTCGAACCGAATAAGGAAGACCCAAACACCGAAGAAATGTAACGGTGTTTTTATTTTGCCCTGAAGGGAGGTGAGAACCAATAATGCTAAAGACATTGAAAATGAGTAATTCGAAAATGCGCGTCCAGGATTTCAAACTTTCTGATGCTGCCGGAAGTCACCCCAATAAGGTGCCATTCAAATGCGTATTATTCACGGTTGATCAGCCGAGTGACGGTTCGCCTTCAGGGGCGGGTGGTAAGCTCATCCGCATTTCTTCAAGCGTCTGTGATCAATATCTTCAAACATTCGTGGGAATGGCGCTTAACATCGACTACGCCGCAGGGATGTCCGACCATGAACCGCGTTTTAAGGTGGCCGTGATCGATAAGGCTTACCGTTCTATGGATGGTTGTGCATGGGTGGAAGGCTACATCTACGGCAAGGACTTCCCGGATGTCGTGGCGACCATTCGTTATTACAACGGCCTTGCGGCTGAATACAACTGGTCTGAATACCAGTTCGGCGCATCGCTTGAAATGGAAGCATCAGTGCAAAACGCCGCCGATATGGAAAACGTGCTTGATGTATTGGAATTCTGTGGTACTGGTGCGGCGATTTTGTTCGCAGACGCTGCTGCCTATAAATCAACGAGTTTTGCAGCAAAAAATAATAAATATATCAAGGAGGATGTCGAAATGACACCAGAACAAATCAAAGCAATGGAAGATGGATTGAAGTCGTTGGCCGAAAGTATGTCAACCATCACAGCCAGTGTCCAAAATGTAGTAACAGAGGTCGGCTCAATTAAATCCGATCTAACAAATATGAAAGCAGCCAAGGAAGAGGCTGCACAAAAAACAGTCGAAGAACAAGCGGCAGCCGATCTCAAGGCCGCACAGGACAAAACGACAGCGCTCGAAAAAGAACTCGCTGATTTGAAGGCTGGCAAGACAACCGTAACACCTCCAGAACCTGAACGCAAGACTGTCTCTGCTGCTAATCTTCTTTCTAAATATGGAAAGACAGAAGAAAATAGCGCGACAGATTATAAGACGTTTTGCGCTTCTGTCGATGCCCTAAACCTGCCGTCTTCCGAATCTATGAGACTTAAATTCCAAGCCAAAGCGCAATTTGAAAAGGAGAGTGTGTAATTAATGAACAGCAGAGTAGGCCAAGCGCATTCCATCGATGTTGCAGCAGCAACGCAATTCCAAGGACCAGGTGCGATTATCGTCGATGATTTCCAACGTGAGATTACAGACGCACTTCGCCGCACATCGGTTCTGGATGGACGTATGCAGTACGTACCGGCAACAGGAGATATTTCTACGTATTACGAGCAAAACACAATTAATGGCGGAGCATCGGTTGATCCTCGAAACCCTTCCGCGACTGCAACCAGCAATCCGCGCACGCCTCACGGATTGAAGATCAAAGCCATCACCAACCAAGTGAACTTTGGTCACTATGATGTCATTCTTGGGCAGCAACAAGCCAATTTCCCAGAACTGAAGGCTAAAGACTTGAATGATATGTTGAACGGCGTTGCATTGCATCACGGACGTACTTTGTGGAGAGGAACTGACACCTCGCTTGCAGTCCCAACTACGCTTCAATACATGGGCATTCCTAAACAGATCACAAACACATTCACCGTTGGCGCTGCCGGATCAATTGTTTCTGCTATACGCGCTAAGGTTGCGGCGATGATTGCCAGTGAGCTTTACGAATTGCTTCCATCAGCCATCTATATCCATCCAATTGCACATCATTACCTGGAGGAAGAAGAGCGTCTTGCTGGTAACAACAACACACAAATCAGCAATCTGAAGAAGACTACTGTGGCCGGTCTTGAAGTTCTGGCGGTAATGACTGCTGCGGGACTGTTGCCTATTATTCCTGAGCCTTTCATGCCATCGGCTGTAAATGCAACGACAGCTGCTAATACAGACTACGGCGTCGCAATTGTAACTGAGTCAATGATCGAATATCACTATGTAGGCGAAAAAGGCATCTACTTGTTCCAAATGGGCACCGTTACAGACCTTCAGGAAAAATATGTTGCCATTAAATACGGAGCTCCTGTCGCTAAGGGTCCTGGTTATGCTCATGCCTATGGCACCATTGAACGCCCTACAATTACCGCAGTAGCTTAGTGAACGGATGCAGGGCGGCGTTAGTCGCCCTGCAAACATAAGGAGGCGAAGATATGAAAAAGAAAGAAGAAACGACAGGTGAAGGTACGGATGAAGTTAAACTGAGTGAAGAATCAGCGCCAGAGATTAACGATGGTGATCCTGATGCTTCTGGAACACCTGAGCAAAACGATTCTCAGATAGAGGTGTTTAATCTCAAAGGCGTTACTCTCAAGGGAACTGACAGCCAGAAGACAGGTCCGCACACTCTTTTCATTGGGTCTAAGATCGTTAATTTTGTTGATGGAAAAGCTGATGTACAGGAAGGAATCGCCGAGGAACTTGAAAATGGCGGATACATTGAATGAGTCAATACCTTGCGACAACCGACACCGACTACGTTCCCGCAGGAGTGGCGCTGACCACCCCATTAATCATTAGGGCTTCGGCCATCATAGACGGACGTTGTAAGCGTGAGATCGGCGTTACAACCTATTCAGAACGCATACCTCTGACGGACCAGCGAGGACACCTGTCATATTACCCTGTCAAGGATGTTACGGCAGTAAAGGGCAGAGCTGCATACGGCATTACCGGTGATAACTTCTTCGGTGCTCCAGGGTTTGCGGATGCAGACCTGAGCGCCTTGGACGTGGATAAAGAAATCGGTGCGGTGTTTTGCGGCGGTTCTCCGTTTGGAGCGCCTTACGCAGAGTTAGAGGTTACCTATACCAGCGGATGGGACCCCATCCCGGATAAGGTAAAGGCGGCTTGCGGCTTGCTTATCGCTCAACTATCCAGCAGTTCTAACTCAAACGTGAAAATGAGAAAAGACGTTGATTCCACAATTGAATACTTCGGGAACGATATGATCACTCCTGAGATAGCGGATCTGCTGTCTGAGTATCAGCATCGTTCCTTCAGGTAGGTGAGAAGAATGTTCCATGAATTCGCACACCGGCACACGCCCTGCACAGTGAATGGAGTGCCGGAGGCGGTTATATTGTCTCGCGGAGCAAGCGGATCTTCTCAGTTCGGGAGAGAGTCGGATTACATTGGACGTTTTGCTCCTGAATCGTCCGTCCTCCCAGGAGCTTTGATTGAGACGGGAGAAACGTTTCTTGTCTGTTCCATCCGGCCTACGCCGGACCGTGATAAATACTGCGGGATGGTGAAGACAAACATGATTGTGCAAGTTCAGCGTTATAGCCAGGAGTATGATGATCATTACAATCCCATTGGAGACCCCGACTTCCAAGACATTGCGACAGAGGTCAATGCATTTGCGCAATACGTAACGGCGCAACTCCGCCAGCAAGACCCAGGTTTACTTGCTACCTCAACGCACCTGCTACGACTGCAGCGGACGGTCGATGTTCGGAGACCGGATGATACTTCTCTAATGTCGCCGGATCGGATCGTGCTCAATGGTCGTCCGTATCAAGTGGATGCTGTAGATGATATCCAGTTTCCGGGACTATATCAGGTTCAGTTATCGGAGGATAGACGATGATCACCGGATACGATGCTGTTAGGGCGACTAAGGATCTCGAAAGCAAGCTGGCTGTTGAGATTACCGGACTCACTAAGCTGGTACTGCTGACCGCCAAGGGTGGTATACGGTACTATCCAGCCGTGAGAGACAAGATCGAAATGAACATGTTTGTGCTTGCTAACCAGATGATTACCGGAGACATAACAGCGGACTACTGGCAAGCATGGCTGGAGCAGTTCGGTAAAGGCTCTCTTATGGCCGATGCTTCACAAAACCCTGGTCTGGTGACCTATATGAATTCCGATGCCTGGAACCGGTTGAGATCCCGGAGCAGTAAAGTGGTTGTCGGTCGCGGACAAGGTAATTACAAAAGCATTGATGGCACGATGCGTTTCTCGGGTGGTGGCTATGCTGGGGTTGATTTGGAGGAGTTGGCAGAACGCGGGGATGTTGATCCGAAGTTCAAGCCAACACCGCCTACCTATTTTCTACGTATCGCAATACAGTCCAACCGAAACCGAATCCTTCAAGGCATTGCTGAAGTAATCGAAAATTTTCCGTACCACCGATACTTTCTGGAGGATAATCAATGAGCCTAAAACTGATCGATGCTGTCCAGAGCACACATACATCTGACGGGGAGTTTATGGCGTTGTTGGGGCTTACTCTCACACCGACACCCCAAGAAGTCATTAAGTGCTATACAAAGGGCGTAGAGCCTGAGATCACGATATCAAGGGATACCGTTCCGCATGTATGCCTGTATATTATGCCTGGGCAATACGGACGGAACCCCTTAGTATTTCAGGGGAAATTTTGCATGGACTTTTACGCCAAGTCCAGTTACGATGCCAAATTGATGTTTGAGCAATCATTTAAACTCCTGCATGATAAAAGAATCGTCAAACAGGGGTTTCACTCATTTTTATGCGTAATGGCATATGATGGCGATTTTGCTACAGGGATTTCTGGAGTCAAAGGGTATAAGGGGATCTTCGATGTCGATTATATCCGTATGAATTAAGCAGGGCTACCGGATAAACGACATTATAAAGTATAAGTGAAGAAATATGAGAAATGAGGTGTATCGATGACCGATAAGCCCGAACTCACGAAAGAACTTTCCGAAGTCGAGAAATTAGTGAAAGAAAAGGTTTCGCTGGCTAAGAAATTGGGGTTGATGGATCGAGGTGCAATGCCGGTTGAAGGTTACGAAAAAACAGATGAATACAAACGCATTGCTGAAATTGATTTGCGTTTATGGGAACTGATCAAATAAGCTGATCAGTTCCTTTTTTATTACCCAGGGAGGGATAAACGAATGCAAGAGCCATTAGTATTTGATGGAGTCGGTAAGATTTGGATGAGAGAACTGGACGGGGCTCTCAGATACATTGATGAAAAAATCAACAGCGTGATGTTTTCTCCACAGTTTTCATGGACAAAGGTTTTTGGAGGTCAGTCCGGTTATGCATTTCACTTGACCGCGCAGGATCTGCAGGATGTTCTTACGATCGAACTGCCGCGCTTTTCTCCGGTTATCGCCGAGATTTCACAAGGGGCAGAGACGAAAACAGGTCCTATGGAAGTCGATGAGAACGAAGAAGGAATCCTTTCTTCGACTGGCTATGCTATTCAAGGAATAGAATTGTATGGTGGCACTTTCGTTGCGGAAAGTGATGAGGTTTACCTTAAATCGATTGACGGGGTTTTGACTAAACTCGAAAGAGTAGCATCAACGCCAACAATTGAACAGTATTCAATCACATCTGATGGTGTAATCACATCTGCATCAGGCAATCAAAACAAAAATGTGATTGTGACATACAAATGGTCCAAACAAGGAACATCCAGTGATTTCAAAGGAACTCGGCGTCCTAAACCATTTAAGTTCATTCACAGATTCGAATTGATTAATGATCGCACCGGCAAGCCGGTTCAGGTGCAATTAACGGTGTATAAAGCTATCGGTGGCGGGACGCTAAACGCTGGCGCTGCGCGGAAAACTCCAAGTACTAGCACTATCAATCTTGAGGTTCTGGATGCTGAAGTCACTCCAGATAATCCGGAAGGAAAAGCTGCTACTATTATTTTCGTTGGTTAATTTTATGTTTATATGTAAGAGATCCCTCGCTGTAAATGGCGGGGGATTATCTATTTTTAGGAGGGCTAAGCCTTGGAGAAACAAATTGATGAAACACTGAATATCGGAAGTGAAGTGACGCTTGCGGCGGCGACAAAAGAACATCCAGAACTGATCAAGAACGTGAAGATCGGAACCATCGGATCGATCAAACAGGTTCGTAAGATCATGAAGGATGCTCCATATAAGTTCTCCGAATCAATCGGTCGAGAGAAATGGACTGGAAGCGAATCCGGTCCTGAATTGGATTGGCCGGCTGTGGAAGCGGCATACCGTCAGGCATTCAACATTGTCCTAGACGGAGGCTTGTCTGAAGAAGAATACGAACGGGTAGACGAGCAAGGAATTGAGGAGTTGGAAAAAATCATCACCCGATTTCTATGAGGAGTCATTCCCACCAGATCCGGACGCCGAAGAAGATAGCGCGAGCGAAGGGACGGATGAAGTCCGAGAACAGTCACTGCTTGATGCTTGGGCCTTGTGTGTAACCTTAGGCGTTCCGGACAGTGAATGGGAGAACATGACTTTCCCAAAAATTTATGCACTTAAGCGAATTAGGAAGAGGAATCAAGAATTTCAGATCGCCCTTCATGGCGGAGAAATCGAAAAGAAACCGAAGAAGGCCACGCATCTCTCTGATCTCGGTATCTATCTTTAATAAAAACACAGAGGTCTCCGCACTATGCCGGGGACCTCTTTTTCTGTATGCAGACCTATTTCAGCGGTAAGGAAAATTTTCCTGAACCATTATAAGGGGTGAAAATACATTGGCAGATACAAATAGGGATGTCGTTGGAGCACGTATCAGTCTTGATACATCTAAAATGATCCCAGCATTTAAAGCAATTGACCAGGGAGCAAAGGCAAACGCCGAGACATTTAAAATATTAAACTCTGAAATATCAGTCACCACGAAGAATTACAGCGCTTTGGCTGCGGCATCAAATAAACTTGCGTTAACATCGGATGAGCGGCGAAAAAAGATCATGGAAGAGTCTGCAGCGCTGATAAAGCAACGGACGGCCCAGACCGAATTGATTCAAACGAAGAAGAGTCAGCTAGAACAAGCCAATAAAATGGTTGATGCTAAACTTGCCGCGCAAGAAGCGATCATTCGTAAGAGGTATGACGCTATTGAGCAGCAAGAGCGAGAACATCAAAAGCGTATGGAAATTCTACAAAACAGGGCTACTGCAAGCGCACTGAAGACAACAACCGGGACGTCTTCGTCTACAACAACAGATAACACTCGCGAACGCGTATTGATGCAGGAACAGGCTATTCGGCAGAAACTTGCGCAAATGGCCGAGAAAGAAAGCCAACAAGCCAAAAAGAATGCGGCTGATTATGAGGCGTTCTGGCTTAAAGCACTTCGGAGCCGGGAACAGAAAGCGGCTCAACTCGCTGCAAAGGAAAGTGCAGAAGCTAGAAAGAACGCAGCAAGTTATGAGAAGTTCTGGCTCAACGCTTTACAGTCAAGAGAGCGTAAAGAAGCGCAGGTCCGAGAGAAGGCACTACAGGAAGAACAACGCATTCGCAGATCCTTGACCCAAACACAGTCCCAAATCAACGGAATTACGGGTACGGCGGCACAATTCGCAATGACTGGTACTTTGTACTACGCCTTTACGCGAGGCGCTACAGAGGCAATCAGTCTCCTTAAAGACTTTGAGTATGAGTTGGTTAACGTACAACGAGTCATGGGTACATCGGCAGATGTTGACTATGTAAAAGACTCCATGATCACCAGTGCAAAAGAATATGGGTATGCACTCCGTGAAGTGGCTGGTGTCTATACGCTAATTGCTCAGAACGGATTCGATGAGAAGCAGACGGAACAATTGGCAAGAACGGCACTTATGGCAAAGAACGTTGAACAATCCTTCCAAAGCGCATCCCAGGCTCAAGAATTAATGACCGGAGCGATTCTCAACTATGGAATGGCCGCAGAAGATGCTGAACGGCTGCTCGATCGACTCAATGAAGTATCCAATAACTTCCCAACGACCTCCAAGAAGCTGCTGGAGGGGATTAACCGTGTAGGCGCTACAGCCAAGAATGCCGGTGTTGATATTGATGAACTCATCGGTTACCTGACTGTACTCAACCAAGCTGGATTTAGTGGCGCGGTAGCTGGGAATGCCATTAAGTCTTTTATCAGTTATGCAAGCAGACCCATTGCAATTGACAAACTGGAGAAGTATGTAGGCGTAATGAAACAAGCGGACGGCGAAATGATGGACTTCCCGGAACTGCTCAGTAAAATCGCAGCACAATGGGATAATCTCTCGGACGTGGAACGTAATGAAGTGACGCAGGCTATTGCTCGCGGTGATCAAGCATCCCGTTTTATTGCACTGATGAACAATTACAGCAAAGTAGTAGATGTGGCAAAAGTATCTGAGGAGTCTTTCGGATCAGCGCAACGTGAAAATACACTGACAATGGGTACGTTAACAAAGCAATCTGAGCAACTACGCGCCTCATGGGATGAACTGATTGTTTCTATTGGCGAAAGCGGGTTGCTGGGAGGATTGAAACTAATCGTACACGAAGCAACCATCCTTTTAGATGGCTTCAATAACCTCCCAGCACCGATCAAGAATACTGTGACTAGTATTCTCTTACTCGGTGGAGCAATCACAGTTCTAAACACCGGTGCGAGAATCCTAACAGGACAAACCCTTGTTTCCTTAGCAACAGGTGTAGCAGGAGCGGCCAAGGCAATGCTCGGTATGAAGGTTGCCACCGATGCAGCTAACGTCTCACAAAAGGCATTTATTGCAACGCCCTTGGGCGCTGCTTTGACAGGGATAGCACTTGCCATCGGGGTCGCTACAACTGCATGGGCGTATTACAAGGGTAAGCAAAGCGAAGTAAGTGATGAAACCATGCAACAGAATCGACAAACGGCTGAATTGGTGGCCCGATACGATGAGTTGAAGGCAATCGTTGATGACAATACAAGATCTGACAAAGAGGTTTATGCTGCGAAATCCGAATTGATTAATGTGATGGATCGACTTAGTGCAACTATGCCCGGGCTGGTCTCACAATGGGACGAACTAGGTAAAGCCAAGGAATTGGATATTGAAATAATCGAAGAATGGAAGAATCGATATTCCGAAAGCATTAGAATCGTGGAACAAGCCAACCTTGATGCTGCAATGAAACGGAAATCCTCACTTGAAGCGGAGATGAAGTCGACCAATGACGCTATCAACAATGCATCAGAAAGGGATCTAAGTATAGTCGATAAGGCAATGGGTAAAACGGTACAGACCTTACGTGAAGCGTGGGGCCGAGAAATGATTAATCTTGGGACCGAGTTATCTCAGGAAGAACAGAAGATTCTAGCCAGCCAAAAGGCTCTTGATGCTCTTAATGGTGTCACTTCTGATGGTGCAGCAGCAAATAGTAGGCTAGCAACTGCAGCAGCTGACTCTGCGGATTCTATGGAAAGCTTTGCTGATTCCGCAGATACTGCCAGTGCTGCAACCGAAGAAGTCTCTGATGAAGTCAAAACTCTTATTAAGGCACAAGAAGAATGGGAATCGACAGTTAAAGGGAATAGCCAAACCGTTTCAGAACTGAACGGCGTATTACATGATCTGGCAGAAGGACAGTCTCTAAATGCTTCTAACGCTACTGATCTGATCAATAAATATCCGGAACTTGCATCAGCAATATATAAGACGGCTGACGGCTGGGCATTCGAAACGGGCGCGGTAAATAATCTCCGTAAAATGAAGATTCAGAAAGCAATCGATGATTTGAATTCAGAGAAAGCATCCGCCTTTAACACGAAAGTCGCTACTGACGAAAGACTCGGAGCATACAAGATTGAAGCGGATGCCATCAAGAGTCTGGCTCAGCTAAAAGCTCAACTGAATGGAAGTAGAGCTATAACCGGGAGCGATGTAACTACTACCGGTGATGATCTTAAATACTTCAAAAGCCAATTTAAAGACGCTGGTATTGCACAGGCAGCAGCGGAGGCAGAAATTCAGACGATTATCGATGATTACGATGCGACAGCTAAAGTGTATGACGATAAGATAGCGGCTCTTGGAAGTATGTATCAAGATCCTAAATTTGGCGTGAATGCCGACAGTAGCAAAAAAAGCAAAGATGGTTCCTCAGGTGCCGATAAAGCAGCCAAAGCCGCAAGTGATGCGCGTAAGGAGACTTATGCAGAAGACTTAGACAACTTTAAGTACATTGCCGAACGCCAGAATTGGACCATTGACCAACAAATTGCAGGCTATGAGCGACTGAAGAAACGGCATGCTGCATACCTAGCCGAAGATAAAGATGCTATGAAACAGTGGAGCCGGGATGTTGTTGCTCTTAGTGATGCCCGGTACACCGAAGATGTGGCCAACCTGGAGAAGAAGACCGAACGCATGCGTCAGGCGAACCTCCAAGAAGTCGAAATGGTCAAAGCTTCGCTTGATTTTTACACCAAGGAAGCTAAGAAAACTTACTTAACAGCGGAGCAGAAAGCCGAAGCAGATAAGCAGGTATACGATCTGACCAAACAGTATAACGAACTTCGCTATACAAACTCATCTAATTGGATCGACAAAGAATCCATTAAGATGGAGTTGGCTGGGAAGAGTAAGAGAGACATTATCTCTATGGAGCTGCTGGCGTATGAACGAATGTACGCAGACAAAAACAGATCAGCAGAACAAAGTTTTTCACTGGAACAGAGCATCTATGCTCAAAAGAAGGCGCTGATCGAACAAGGATACTCAGATTTTCAGAAGGACCTGAACCATCGTAAAGCCATGGGAGAGGTCACTACAGCGCAGGAATTACAAGAGTGGCTGAAAGTGCAGTCAATGTATCGTGCAGGCACAGATCAACGTCTGGAGGCTGATGAACAGGTATACGCCCTCAGGCAGAAACTAATTGAAGATGAAACAAAGTCGGTTGAAACTCTAGCATCTACTTATAAATCCAAAATTGAAGCAACACGCGACGCAGCAGTGAAAGCAATAGAAGTGGAGCGCGATGCATATCTTGCGGGAAAGGACGCTGAGATTCAAGCGATTGATGATCTGCTAAGTAAGCAACAGGAACTTAATGAGGATCAAGATTATGAGAGTGCCTTAGCAGAGAAACAAGCGCGGTTAGCACTGCTGGCTTCGGCGATTGGCCCGGACGGGATTGCCGAACGAGTGCAGGTCCAGAAGGACATTGAAAAACTGCAATTGGATCATGAACGGGAGTTAGCGAAACGAAGCCTTGAAGAACAGAAGCAAGCCCTCCAGGACGAGAAGGACGCAAAGAAGACAGCCTATGATAAGGATATCGAAACGGCTAAATCTCACTATGAGGATCTGATATCGGCTTTCGAAAGCTTTTCATCTGACACAGCAAACCGTGCTGAGGTTCTGAAGAACATCCAAGTGCTGAAGGAGTCCGAGAAGAACGCGGAGATCCTGAGTCAGTTAGATCAGTTCATTTCAGACTATCAATCCAAGATGAGTGCAATTACCACGCTGTCGCCTACTGTGAGCGGATCTGTGACACTGGCGGCATCAACAGGTGTAAGTCAGAAGGACGCAGACTTAATTGAATACAACTCAAATAAGGATGCCTGGGACGCAGCCAAAGCAGCAAAGAATACAGCCGAAATGGAAAGATTGGCTGCACGTAATGAGGAGTTACGGCAGAAATACGGCGTAATTAAAGACACTGGAAAACTTCAGACATTTCATGATGGTGGCGTAGTCCGAGGAGCGCGGCGCGGTGAAGAAACAACAGTCAATGCAAGAGTCGGAGAGATGTACATCAATGACCGGCAGCAGGACAACCTTTTTAGAATGCTTAACTTTAAAATGCCTTCAATTGATTTCTCTATGCCAAGTTTTTCTATGCCAGCAGCGTCAGGAGGTTCAAATCCGCAGCAGGTAAGCAGCACCAGCGTAACATTCTCAGGAGATACTTATATTACAGACGACGCCGTAGCAAAGGTTTATTGGACTGAAAGGGATAATTTCGTGCGGAGGTCGCAATCCAGATCGGGGGCGAAATAATTGATTACAGCAACAGCAGATGGTGTAACGTTTGAAAGTATCGGACTGGGGCTGAAATCTCACAATATCCCTGTTCTGCCCCCGACAAAGGATAACACAGTAGAACTGGCTGATCGTGACGGTGCCTTAGATTTTGGCAGTACCTACGGACCCAGACCATTCAACCTTGAGTGCATTATAATGGCTGACGATCCGACATTGGATTATCAAAGGAGAGTCGCTCTTGTAGCGGCTCTTTTTAACATTCAAAAAGGGGATATTGTATTTACCTTTGAGGATCATCCAGGAAAGAGATTTATAGGTCGATACGCTGGAACAATGGATATCACAAAGTTGATATTTGATGGAGAGGTTACAATACCTATCAAAATGAACAATCCATATCCTGATTCGAGTCAGGATACAACCGTTCGGGAGTATGGACAGGGATTAGAATATGGGCATGGGTATTCGTATAGCGATTATGCAATGTGGATCAGCGCAAGCGGTCAAAGCATCGTTATTCGAAATGAGGGCAGCGTTCAGGCTTTTCCGATCATTCGAATCAGCGGAGCGTTCTCTAATTTTAGTCTTTCCGATGGAGCATCAACACTAATACTATACGGCACGAGCAGCGCTTCAGATGTATGGGAAATTAATTGTGATCCAGATGAATGTACTGTTTTCCTCAATGGGCAGAGTGCATATTCAAGGAGCAATGCTGTTTTCTTTAAACTCAAACCTGGGAACACCGTATTTACTGCAAATGGAACTTCATTATCGTTTAATCTTGCATTCGTATTCAGGTACAAATATCTCTATTGACAGGAGGAATCGTTTTGGCATTTAATCGAAGAACAATCAACAAAGAACTCGACATAGCAAACCTTAATAAGCACAACGACAATTACGCGGATATCGAATCAACATTAGATGCGCATGATATTGCCATTGCAACATCAGCCAGCCATATAGCAGACGGTAGCATCCATACTACCGCAGCTGAGAAGACTAAGCTGGCCGGGATTTCAGCTGGAGCTGGCGGGGATAACAGCGCCACGGATACTGTAATAGGTAATCGGACAGCAACGGATAGTGTGGCTCCCAGCCTGACCGGGACCATTACGGCGCTGTTCTCCAGTCTGTTCACTTTGATCAGGGGAATCACCGGCAAGTCCAACGCGTTAACCGCACCAGCGATAACCCTGGAGGCTACGAGGACACATGTGGACGATACAACAGTGCATATCACGGCCGCAGAGCGTACCACCTGGAACGGCAAGGTGGACAAGGTCACCGGCAAGCAGCTTAGCACAGAGGACTATTCCACGGCTGAAAAGACTAAGCTGTCCGGAATTGCTACAGGCGCTCAGGCTAATCAGAATGCCTTTTCCATGGTGAACGACATTACTGCAAGCAATACAGGCGATACCGTAACAATTGAAGCAGGAACAGGGATCACCGTTACCTCTAATCCAACGACCAAGAAGCTCACGGTAACGGCTACTGGGACGGCCACACCTGGCGCACATGCCAGCAGCCATTTAACTGGAGGATCTGACCCGATTCCAGTAGCCACAACTAATGCACCAGGGCTGATGGCTGCAGCTGACAAGACAGACATTGCTACTATCAAAACCAGCCTTGGCCGTGTAGATCTTACTCAAACCCTGGGACCGGGCCTATCCGTGGTTACAGCAGACGCTAACGGTAGTGAGTTGGACCTGACAGTAAATGGGCGGACGCTGGTGAATTTGCTCGGAACAGCGGGCGGATGCGAAAGTCTAGCTGGATGGACACTGCAAGGTGCGGCCCCAGTTTTAAGTACGACACAGAAGCGCTCGGGGTCTTCATCTTTTAAAATGGTTGCTGGAACATCTAGTGGTAGTTATGTCATGAGACCCCTGAATTTCACACTGGATAAAGCAAAGCAATACCTCCTCGGATGCTGGATGTACATTGAAGCTTACTCTGGAGGATTCCCTGCGATAGCATTGTACGATACAGTCACATCGAGGTATGCAAACAATCCCATTGTATCTGCAAATGGAAGCTGGCAATTTGTTTACGTTAAAATACCTCAAAGTAATACACTTGTTGGCGACACAACAAGCATTCTTCTGGGTTACGGTAGTGGCGGGGCAAGCACGGTCTATTATGACGAGGTTCGTTTGTATGAGGTAACGGCCTCTGAGTATGCCTCCATCGGTACGACGATAACGGGTGAAGCTATAGATGCCTATTTTCCTTATGTAGACGGCAAACAGCATGTACAGGGTGTAGCCATTACAAAGCAGGGGCGAAACCTGTTACCAGGAGTGATAAGTGGATCACAGAGCAGTAGGATACAAGTAAGAGGCCCCTATGACGTAGTTCTAACTACAGCATTTACCTATGACGCATCGTTTATAGATATACCAGTCGTCCCAGGTCAGACCTATGTGTTCTCTATTGATCCCATTGGTAATGGGGGGTATGCAGATGGTAACTGGATTAATGATGCGGGTGACCAATCAGGTCAATCTCTAAATGCTACCGCCGGAGGGACGGTTGTCTCATCCCCAGTGCCAGAGAACATATATAAAATGCGCATTTATTTCGCCAATACAGTTGCAGGCACCTTCACATTTAAAAACTGGAAACTTGAACTCGGCAGCATAGCTACTCCATTCACTTCTGCGGAGCCGCAAACTGTAATTCTTCCGGTCACTCTCGGAGAAGTTGGAGGGGTAAGAGACTCTGTGTATAGTGCTGGCACAGAGTGGGTGTACGAGGAACGTATTAAGAAGATGGTCTTATCAGGGGCGTTACCTTGGGAATACGTTTCTAATGCACCAGGAAACGCAAAGGTCTTGTATATAACAGAGCTTCTGCCACAAATGATTAGGGATTACGCCTTTATTGCTATGAAATTTGGAAGAACCTTAATAACTCCTGTAAATGAAATGGGAGCAGCAAATCAGGCATATTTTACAGCGGCTTCAAACAGGAGAGAATTTCATGTGTCAGTATCAAACGTTGATTCGGGGTGGGGTGCGGACTACATTCCAAGCGTGTCTGAGGTAAAGGCGTATTTTTATGGGTACTGCATGAACAATGGAACCTTTGGTACTCCATATAATGGATCTGGTACAAAGACCTGGGTAGTTATCGGAGCAACCAGTAACACTGGAGCAGTTACTATTGTACCAACAGCGCAGGCTCCTATAACAGTATTCTGGCAGCCGTACACACTGGATTACGCCCTGGGTTCTGCGGCTGCTCCGGTTGTTATCCCAAACGCTGAGGGCAGTATTACGCTGCATCCGGGCAACAATCAGGTCAATGTGGAAACGGGGCTAATCTTGAGGGAGAGGGCATATCCACAAGTCTCACAGACCCCCGGGTATTACGACCTAAACTTATTAGGGTATACCTCGTCCTATTTAAAACATAAAGTGGATCGAATCCTTGAGATTTATAAAGGTGTAGATAAGGACACACACATTTGGCAGGTGGTTGACTATCTGGCTTATGGTAATGGACGAGCATATATTGCAGCTGCTAATTATGATTCAGAGGCCGAATATTATGTTACGTATTCGATGCTAGACAAGTACGCCCTAACCGCCAGTGTTACTGAGACTGCGGCAACTTGGCGAACGGGCTTAAGCGGTGTGGTATCCGATCTGGTGCAGAGCACCGCAGAACTGCGGCAGGAAAATGACCGACAGGATTTTGCAGATGATTATATTGAGGCTAAAGCAGACAATCTGAGAGTAGATATGACTGAAGTGCAAACACAACTTAATGGTGTTATTAACCCATGGGGAGATAACACAGCTAGTCAAAGATCAACAGTGTGGGCGTATCGAGCAGGATCAAACCAAACAATTGCATCGTCTACGTTTACCAAAGTCCTCTTTGACGCAGATCCAGCAGACAATTTGTCTGAATATAATACAGCGACAGGAATATATACAGCAGCTAAACCTGGATGGCGTATTGTGAGATCCCGTCTTTTAATGCAATCGGTAGCAGTTGGTTCCGCATGTTATTTAAGGGCAATCCATAGTAGTGGAGCCGTAAGAGATATCGGGTTCGCACGATCTACATTAGCTGCTGATTTGCCTGTAGAAGGCAACATACTGATTTATCTCGCGTCTGGAGAAACAGTTTATGTCGATGTTTACTGTAACTCTGCCACATCTGTAGTCGCAGGAGATCCATATAGCAGACTTGAAATCATTTGTGTATCGGGAGGTTAAAGATATGAATATAGCACTTGCAGTCATGCATCTATACCCGGGCGCTGATCCAATGCAGGATTTCAGAGTGCAGGATAACGGCCCTGAACCTGTTCTGCACGAAGGAGCCGAAGACAAAGGCCGCGTTCGCTACGAGATCAAGCCACCAGAAGAGGGCGAGGAACCCATAGAGGGCATACACTACCGTTACGGCATCGACTATAACCTGCTGATAGAGGGCGAGGATTACGACCTTGTAGAGCGTGGGCCGTATATCGCAGTGTGGAAGCTGGACGAGCCGCAGCCCACGGAAGCAGAGCTGCAAGCAGCCTGGGAAGCCTACCAGGAGGCAGAAGCCAACACGCCGCCGCAGCTGACGGAAATCGAGCAGGTCCGCGAGGAGCTGGCACAAACTCAAATGGCCTTAACAGATACCTTTGAGCAATTGCTATCCGCCCAGGATGAGGCAACCAGCGCGCAGCTGGCCCTTGTGGATCTGTACGAGCTGGTACTGCCCCTGATTGGGGGTGACGTATAATGCCGCAAGTTTATGCAAGCCTGATCCGTAAAGGGCTTAAGACGATTGAACAAGTGCCGACTGTGATCCGTGATGAGGTCCAGGCACTCCTGGCTGACAATGCGTAACTGGTTGGCCCGGCTGCTGGTGTCCGGTGGCCTACGCCTTATGAGGGGAGGTGATACCATGTCTGTTATCTATGCGCTGCTGATTATCAAAGGATTGAAGACCTTCGGTCAAGTGCCGGTCAAACTGCAGCCGGAAGTTAAGTCCTATCTGGCCGCATCTGATCTGGATGAGAGCGGCAATCCATTGCCTATAGAATAGATATTGTTGGCGCCCATAGAGGCGTTTTTATTTTGCCCTCGGAGCTGTTTCGGGGGCTATTTTTTGTTAAGGAATATTTTCCTTGGCTAATAAGGAGGTTAGAAGTTGGATTTCTTAGAATCTTACGATAAAAATCTGGTGGCAACCGGGGCCTTAGTCAGATCTTATGACATTACCAGAAAACGCCGAATCAACTCTGATAACGAGATTTCTTTTCTGGTCCCAATGAATTCAAGGGACTATCTTGAAAAGATATTAATCAAAGGCCACGTTAAAGATGAGCGCGGCCAGTTCTATGTAATTAACAGCCGATCCCGGGTGCGGGAAGATCGAAAGCTCACAGCGTCCGTCATGTGTACGCACGTAATTTTCAAGCTTACCGATTTCAAGTTTCCATACTCTTCGTACATTGCCGAAGCATATGGCGTGCATATTTCACAACTTACAAATCTCATCTCTGCTGCAAGCGGTGGACGGTTTACGTTTTCGATTGATGATACGTTTGATCTTTCTGATGTTAAGGATTTCGGACAGGGGAACTGCCTTCAGGCGCTAAATAAGGTCATTGAATTGTACGGATGTGAGATCGAAGCGGATAACTTTGTCATTCACCTCAAAAAGCAAATCGGTAAAGATGAAGGCATGCAATATCGTATACAGAAAAACATTGTCTCCGATCAATTTAAAGATGATGCTTCATCGCTTGTGACACGCCTGTTTTGCCAAATGAAGGACGGTAGAACGTGGATAGGTCAACCTGCATCGATCCTCACCAACGAAGAGAGAACACTGCTGGGGGCTGTACCAGGGGCAATTGTTAATGGTATTCTGCAAGTCAATTATCTTATCTCTCCATATGCCGCGAGCTGGGGGAGTAATTCGGTTCCGTACTTTGATGGGGAAATAATTGAACAGGATATTGAATCAGTAGCCGATCTCTTAGAGGCTGCAAGAAAGACACTCAGGGAAAAAGAAATCCCAAGTTTTGAAGTCACAGCAGACAGTGCTGACCTTTACAAGATCAGAAGAAATGCGGTGAAACCGGATCTCGGTGATACCGCCTATTGCTATGACCCAGACATCGAATTAGTTAATCTCAAGGCTCGGATTATGGAATTGACGGAATATCCGTATACAAAAGAAAAGCATGCTCAGGCGGTACTATCTAATGTTGAAGTCAAAGACATGGATGATATTATTGCTGATTTGGATAAGAGTAAAAAGCTTGTAGACAATCTGTATTCCAATGGCCGCATCCGAACTGAATTGTTTGAAGCGGTGGCAAAGCAAGTCATAGCTGATATTAATAACTCAAAAACAGAATTGATCTATCCAGAAGACGGCGGTATCTTAGCCCGCGACAAGAACAATCATTTGCGTCAGGTCCGCCTTACATCAGCAGGGATAGGTATTTCAACGGATGGTTGGAATACGATACGGGGGGCAATAACAGCGGATGGTGTTTTGGGAGAACGGATTATCGGGCAGATCGGGAATTTTGAATCCTTGACTATTGGAAGCGGTAATTCCATTACACAAATCAACCATAATGGATTATCTGCAGGACATTCTAATTTTAACGAAGCACCATTTCGTGTGGATATGGCCGGGAATGTGGTAGCTAATAAATTGACTGCTAACAGTGCAGTTATAAATAACTCTACGTTTGGTGGAGGAGCTATTATCGGTTCATCTATTAATGTTGGAAGTGGGAAGTTTACTGTTAGTTCATCTGGAGACCTTTACACCCAAGGTGGTATATTTTCGGGAGGGACAATCACAGGAGCATTAATTCGTACCGCAGCCAGCGGGCAGCGCGTAGAAATGGATTATTCGAGTTTTAGGTCTGTGGATGGCAACGGTAGAATACGCGTCTCAATCTCCCCGAGCGGGAAATATGGTGTAGCGGGTACAGAATACTTCGATGAATCTGGAAGTTACAAGGGCGGAGTATACGGGATTGGGGATGGTTTTTATATCGATGTACCTAGTTACATGAACTTATACGCGCCCATTATAGCAATGAACGGAAATGTAAGATTTTATAATGCGAGTGTTGAAGGAATTGCAATGAGTGGGATTGTAGGTCTTTCTGATCAAATATCCAATTTGCAGTTTAACATAAATTCCAAAGTCCCAATAGGTACAACTACGACCAGTGCGGGACCATATAATTGCGGAATACCCATTGGAACTCAATTGTCAATCGTTGGTGGAGGATATGTTACATGGGCAGGAGTTCCAGCCCATGTTCATACTGTCTAAACAAGTCTATTGAATAAAAGTAAAGTGCCGATGATAATAAGGATAGAAATATTTAACAAAGGAGCGGGTATCTTTGAAAAAATTCATATCTGGCGTTATCGTTGGTGCATTACTTTTTGGCGGGGCTACAGTCTTCGCGGATTCTGTGGGACTCATTGGTCAGAAGGTCCAAGGCTTATTCGCAATTGAAAAGGGGGGCAAGAAGATTTCGGACGCTGTGATCATTAAAGGATCAGCGTATGCTCCAGTGAAAGCGGTAGCTGATGCAGCCGGCGCAAGTTTAACTGTAGAAGGGAAGAAGATTATTATGTCAGAACAAGCTGGAAAAGACTTAAGTGTGCCTGAATTTGAGTATCCTAACACTCAGGATATTGAAAAATCAAAGTCTGAAATTACCGTGCTTAAAAATAATATCGCAACTTACAAATCCAATATAACTCTATCTCAAACATCAATCCTTCCAACGCTTGAAGCGGCTCTTGCAAATGCCAAAGAAGAGTTAGTAAAAGATCCTACCCATACACTTGGCGTTGAGATTAATGAGAAAAAAATAGATGAAGAAAAGAAAAAGATAGCACAACAACAGGCTTTAATTGATGCGGCAGAAAATAGAATAAGTGAATTACAAAAACAGATAGATGCAACAAAGCCATGATGATTTGTAAGCCTAACAAGTTTTAAAGAAACTACACACTCCAATTGATTTTACGAATCGATTGGAGTGTGTTTATTTTAAATGTTTTGAGAAGACTTAACTATTCTAATAATTCTTACCGGAGGTTGTATTAGTAACTCCCATTGGGGATTTTCGCTTGCCACTCCACTCCAGTATTTCTCCGAAAAATAAGCAGCAACAGGGAATGATAGATTGTTCTTGTCAATCCCTAACCACGCGGCATCCAACTTCACATACTTATCTTCCGAAAATTCAACCTCCCACAGATTATAATTATGTAATCCTATTCTTGAAACCCAGAACATAGCTGTTTCAATTGTTTCTGATGCGAAAAAGGACTGAAAACGAGACGGAAGATTTGGGTAATGTAGCCTTCTCTCATACTCATAAATGTTTTCTGTCAGAATATCCTGAAGTTCGCCTTCATTTGCTTGGGTTGCATAATATTTATCTCCGTGCATAGACAAGCCGGAAGGATATCTTTGATCCAAAATATCTTTCAGTATACTTGGGTTAAGACTAACGTCCCTTAACCTAATTGTTTCGCCTGCTTTAAGACTGCCTAATCTATCTATGTGGTATGCAATCAACAAAACACCTCATTTACATATATGATCTACTTCATCATTATTGCGCCATTATTAGTTAAAGTAAATGATATCCAATAAACCGTAGTACTACAGTATATAAACAACTATATCCTTTAACTAAGAAGGTCTCTCCTGTGGAGGGGCTTATTTTGTTCATAGGAGGAATTAAGAATGGAAGAGCAACGGATCAGGGAGATTGTGAGGGAGGAAATTGCTGAAGCTAAGAGACGAGAGCAACAGCAATTTCTTGATTTTCAGAGGAAGACCTTTGGATCTGTTCTAAATAAAGGAACTGTATCAGGAACTATCTCAGCTACCGGCAGCGTTTCATCAGATATTTAAATCCTCATTTCCTAGAATTAATGTAAAATCAACATGCTTACACGTGTCACAAACCATAGCCCAGACTGCCAGCCCGTGTTGGATGTCTGTGGCTAGACCATTTCCATCATTGGCTTTCACTAAACGCGGAAGCAGTATAGGGTCTTCGTGTTTGTAGTAAGTCTTTACATTACAACGTGGACAATTAAATATTTCTGACATAAATCAACCTCCTTCCTGAGACTATGTTTCGACAGAATGGGAGGTTTTTCCTTTGGAACACCAGTTCTAATAAACAGAGAAGTCAACTTCTGAATTCCCGTAGTACTACAGCATCCGCAATCAACTAAACTATAGATATAAGAAAGCCTCTCCAATTCACTGGAGGGGCTTTTACTCTTGTCTGAAAGGAGGAAACATATTGGTAGTTGTAAAAAAAGTGGAATTATCGATCGATCTCACCAGACCAGCAGAAGAGCTTGTTGATTCAATTATATCGGTTCTGAGCTTTTTCCCAGGTAGACAACAAGAAATCCTACAGCAGGTTGATCATACAGTTGGCGACATGCTGGCCGCAATGCAGCCGAAGGAAGATACAGAACCAGAAAAGACAGAAGAATCACCATAGAGAGAAAGGAGATGCAGGGGGAGTATGGATGATAAGGCTCACATCGTAAAAGCTGTGTCTGCAGCTGCTGGGGCAACTGTAGGCTACTTATGGGGAGGGTGGACCGTTATGTTACAAGCGCTGCTTGTTTTAGTCATTGTTGATTTTGTAACCGGATGGGCTGCCGCCTGGATCAATGGAGAGCTACGAAGCATGAAGGGCTATATCGGCGTAGCCAAAAAGATTTCTATTTTCATGTTTATTACCGTGGCACATGTAATTGATATGGTGTTAGGAGACATGCACTACTTGCGGGATGCAGTAGTGTTTTTTTATATGGCTAATGAATTGCTGAGCATTATCGAAAATGCTGGGAAGATGGGCGTACCTATGCCGCCAGTGCTGAGGGATGCTGTCGCTGTCCTTGAGAGTAAGGCAGGCGGCAAGAAAGAGGAGGCGAAACAAAACGATGTTGACGCTTGAACAGGTAAAACTTAAATCAAAGACCCGGCTTGTTGGGCTGCATCCTATTGTATTAATTGCTGCTACTGCGCTGGTTGATCGCTGCTATGCATGCGGTGTTCCAATCCTGATTACTCAGGGGCTGCGGACTATCGCAGAGCAGGACGCCCTGTATGCGCAGGGGCGGACAAAGCCAGGGGCCATCGTCACCAATGCCCGGGGTGGTTACAGCTATCATAATTACGGGCTGGCGATTGATTTCGCACTGCTGCTGCCGGACGGTTCCAGTGTTTCATGGGACATGTCTCGGGACGGAGATGGTGACAAGGTAGCAGACTGGCAGGAGGTAGTGCAAGAGGGCAAGTCACTCGGTTTCGAGTGGGGTGGGGATTGGACCAGTTTTAAGGACTATCCGCATTTTCAGTTTACATTTGGACTAACATTGGCGGCACTGCGGGCAGGCCAGAAGCCAACTGAAACAGCTATGGTAAAGGCAATAGCGAAAATAGACAAATATGTGGAGGAGGCAGGAGCGGATATGAACAAGATCGTGGAGCTGGAGGACATTATCACAAAGCAAGATGGACGCATAGCAGCCCTGGAGAAGCGTCTTAACATCTCAGGCAAGGAAACATATGCCAAAGATTACGAGAAAGCCATACAGGCAGCCAAGGATGCTGGGATCATTACTACCTCGGCTGACAAGTCCAAGCTTGAACTTAATGTAATCACAATGTTGGTGAATTTAGGGCTGGCAAATAAATCTCTGATTTCATTTTTCAAAAACTTTAATTCTGAGGTGAAATAATCATGAAAAGCAAATGGCGTAACTATGGGTTGTGGGTGTCCTTGACGGCAGCCCTACTGCTGGGTGTGCAGACAGTGGGGGTAATCTTCGGTGTGGAGTTTACTTCAGACAAATACGATCAAGTTGCCGTGGCTGTCAATGCGGTTCTGGGCGTGCTGGTGGTCCTGGGGATTGTGAGCAATCCGGAGGCAGGTAAGGGGTACACAGATAAGGAGTAGATCCATCTGCCCACTGGCTTCGGCTGGTGGGTTGTTCCAATTTGACTATTTTCGACACAATTAAAGAGGATGCGCTATTAATCTATCAATATTCTTAGAAAACGATTGTACATTTTTGTGAAATAACATAGAATATTTACCATCTGAGTTTTCGGAGGGGTCTTGGTGGTAGATAAAATCCAGGTAAGTTCTTTTTTGAAATACCTTGGTGAAGGTATAAGTCAACCGGCATTGGTTCTAAGTGATAAAAATGAACGATATATTTTAAAAACCGAAGACACAATCATTGAAGGAAAGAAAGTTAAACTGAACTGCTCTTTTCTAAATGAGATTATCGCATATCAAATAGCTGATTATCTGGAAGCTCCTGTGCCGTTATCTGCTGTTGCTGAATTAGATAAAACTCTACTTGAAAACGGACCTTCACTTAGATTTGTTCACAGATTTACTGAAGGGGAATTTTTTGCCTCAAAAGAAGTTCCGGAAAAAGAAGAGAATTTATTAGAAAACTATGAAATGCTTAAACAAATGGGGAAACCATACATAAACCGGAGTTGGAAGAGACACTTCTCAAGTGTATGCAATCCTGAAGACGCAGCGAATATTATTGCGCTTGATCTCTTGATCTCAAATCTTGACAGATACAACAACACCGGAAACCTTATAGTAGCACAATCTCCTCAAGGGAGAAAATTATTTTGTATTGATCATGGTCATGCTTTTTTCGGGCCAGTATGGCACACAGAAAAAATGGCTAAGCTTAAAGCGGCGGCATATACTCAAGAGTATTACGAATTTTATCTTAATTATATTCGTCACTTTCCGTATAAAGGATTATTGAGTGGTTTAGGCGAAGTATTTAAGTCGATAGAAGAGAACTGTAAGTTAGAAAGAATAGACGTTCACTCGTTCCAAAGAGTGGTCTCTAAAATAGAAGCTATAAACGAGGATCTCCTAGACCATTGGTTTAGCAATGTTCCGGATGCGTGGTTTGTTGACAAAGCAGCTCAGATTGGCCTGTATAAACATTTTTTAATAAATCAGAAAATGTTAATGAGAAGTTATATTCAATCATTAGCTGATGCTCAAGCATTTACAAATTTTAGAGGAGGTCAACTTCAATGGAAAGACAGGCTTGCTGGTACAGTATAGTCCGTTACTCTCCGGACGAATTATCTGGAGAAGTTGTGAATGTAGGTGTGATTGTTCATTCTGTAATACATGAAAATATATTAAATTACTTTTTGTTGGAGGAGACCTCCCCTAAAGTAAGGCCTTTAATAAGAACGAAATCCGATGAATCGACTTATAAATCTTTTAGGGATATACTGGATTATTATTTGAAGGAATGTCTTAATACTTTGGATGGATCTGTTGGAACACTAAATATTTCATCACCACACAGTTCGAATTTTCTCATGGAATTAAAATCTTTTTTTGATAATAAAAAAATGAAACTTTCTGAACCGACCTTTGCATTAAGTAGTGATATTTATGGGTTGTTTAAGGCCTTGTTTAGTTCATATGTAGGTGAAAAGTTCTATCCAATAAGTGACAAAGAATTAAATGTGAAGCACGTTGCCAGAAAAATATTTGAAGATAATCAGTTTCTGAACGTTAAAGTTAAGCAGGACATTGGCATATACCCTTTTCCTGACTTACCATTAAAGATAAATGTTGATTTTGGCTTCAAAAATGGAGTTTGGAACTATATGCAAGCAACTCCCGAGATAAAAAATTCTTCTAAAAATACCGAATGGTTTGCTAAAACGAAATTTTTAATTGAAAATGTAAAAGATGATGCGAAAGTTTACTTAATGTATAGGAAATCAGCTTTGCACGAGAAGAACGAGACTATTGATTTAATTAATTATTTTAACAATAATGAAGAAAGAGTGTTCGGAATGGATTTAGATGATCAAAGGAAAGTTCAAACATTATGTAATAAGATAGAACATGAGGCGCATCTTCTGGAGGAAGTAATCTAATTTACAACAATTTTTAGCCCACCGATTATTAATGGTGGGCTTTTTTATGTTGGAATTAAATCCTACTATAAGGCATATATTTAATGAGTGTGAGTAAAATGAAGGAGAGTGAAACGATGATAGATTCTAAGTTATGAAAGGAGGTGATTATAATGACTCATATAGATCAGTTAATACAATGGTTATACCGCCATTGGGATGTCGCAATAAAGTTACATGATTTTTCAATAGACTCAATCACTAAATATTGTTATTTATTGATTGCTCTACGTAAAGTCAAAGTCACAAAAAAAGAAGAATCCACAACTACCACTGTAGGTGAAATGGATTCTCAAAACAATAAAAACGATAATTAGGCTACAGAGATATCGACTGTTACTATAGCCTGAACGTATTTCGTGCCATTCAGGGCCAATTGGCGTTGGTCTTGAATGGAAATACATCATTAATTATAATTGGTTTTGATGATAAAATATATACTACTAAATCAATCATTTACTTGCTTATTCTATGCTGAAAAGTAAAATACAGTACATATTTTTAGTATTAGCGAGGAATTTCTTTAAGTTCAGGAAAATTTTCCATATCGTCACATACATAAGGTGAGAATTATGATACTGTAATGTTACACGGATCGGAAGCACCGAAGCGTGCAGTCCGAAAGCATCGGCAAAAAGCCCGTCAACCTTAACTGGTCGGCGGGCTTTTTTGTTTATACGATAAACTCCGTAAATACTGGGCTCCGCAGCATTCCGGATTTTGTCCAGTTCCTCATTCGTACCCGTGCCCGCAGGCAGGGCTCCAGGTGTACGAACTCCTTATCCTCCCCGGTAACGAGTTGGCCGGCCACTCCCCGGAATGCTTGCTTGTGGAGCGGGGATGCACCAAACTCAATTATCCCAGCCGGACGAAGTTTACCGGACGTACCGGACGGCACAGCGGCGAGCCACCCAAATTCCTGTTTACGATAACCTGTGATATACACCTCTGCATATGTCCAGTTAATCACCTTTTGCCATGCTTTACTGCGCCGTCCAATCTCGTACACACTATTCTTCCGTTTAGCGACTACTCCCTCCATACTCCGCAACTTAATCTGTTCATATAACGCTTCACCTGCACCTTCTACATAAGGCACAATGCCGAAATTGGAAGAGGGGAGGGATAATCCTGCAAGTATCTCCTTCCGGCGTAGCAGAGGCAGTCCTGTGAGGTCCTGACCTTTGTAATGTAGGATGTCAAAGATGGCGTAATAAGCTGGTAGGGTGATGGTGAGTTGCTTTATCTTTTCTGGCCGGCGGGCCTGGAACCTGCTCATAACCGACTCGAAATCAGATACACCCGTTGCCGGATCTACACAGGCAACTTCCCCGTCCAGAATAATGTCGTCATCAAACGGTAGCTGCAGCTCGGGGTATTGCAGGGTGCAGTCATTGTTATGACGAGTGTACAAACGGACCCTCCCGGCCTGTTGAGAGTAGGGTAGCCGGTGGCCGTCTATCTTTGGCTCATATATATAATCGCTGTGCGAAAACGGCCCGGGAGCCGTTTGCAGCAGCATAGGACTTATAAACATAGTTTCACCTCTACCTAATTATAAATCCCAGTGGAAGGTGAGGGGGCAGGTAAGTCTTGGGCAAAAAAAAACGTCAACCATGATTAGTTGACGGGATGAATATTTACCTCTGCTATTTATATAATGTTATTTTGCAAATTCTTACACATGGGCTTTAATATGCATAGATCCTACATGTCCATGTAGCAATCCCACCAGAGAAAATTAATTCAATGTTTTTAAGAGGTATAGGTTCACGGGATTCTAGAAATCCATGACTTTGACAACCATAAGTTCTATTGCCAATGTCTCCAAAAGTGGATGTACCATTGCCCACAATTCTTTTTGATTTTGAATTAACCGCGAGGGTGTAATCGAGTGTAAATGATGCGTCAAAACGACCTAAATATCCGCCGTTTCGTCCAACATATATACCTCTATCTTTAACTTCATCTTGTTTATGCCCCCATTCGCCCTCTCGTTCGTCACCGCCAACATCTACATAACTATAATAACCTTTATCAATTTTGTTGATCCTTAAGATTAGGTAGCGAGTTATTTCACCTGACTTTAACTCTCCAAATGCTGAGATTCTAAGTTTACGGTCGATTGTTTCGTTTTGAGGCAGATCAATTGAAATGTTACTGTCCCCTTGAATAGATTTTTCACCAATTAAATGCATATTTAAATCACACCTATCTGCTATTTATTTATTTATTTATATTACTCTTTCCTTAAGCACTTCCTTTATACGTTGTTTCAGTTATTTCCATTGCTTAAAAATTGCAGGTACGGTTATAATACAAACAAATGTTCTTATTTTACGGAGGCGATCATCCATGAAGATGAGCATCGGCCAAACCATTGAAATTATATACCTGGACAAAGCGGGCAAGATTACGCAGCGGAAGATTGAAGTGAACGGCATCCGCAACGGCCGTATCCGGGCTACGTGTCTCACTACCAGTGCGCCGCGCGTATTCCTTGCGGCCAGTATCTTATCGTGGCAGCCTGTGCAGGAGCGGCGACATGCTTGATGATACCCCGCGCAAGCTGCTGCGGATCATCGCCCAATATCGATATCATTTCCGGCGCATGCCTACAATCCGGGAGCTTGGAAACCTAAGCGGGCGCAGACCTGCAGATATAATCAAGGGTTTTAAAGTGCTGGCTGCAGAGAACTATATATCATGGGACCCAACCAAACCAATCGAGACAGCCGAAATTATTGAGGGGTGGGAACGGCATGTACCATACGACACAACGCCGCAAGGAGGCACGCAGAGCCCAGGGCGCAGTACTAACATAGATTACTGGTTGTATCATTGAGGGGGCTTTACATAATGAGTAAATTGGACGGGAATGAGCGATGGAAAACTAAGATGGTTTCGACTGAACATGTGGATCAATACGAGCAGGAGATTAAAGCGGAGGGGGCCGGTAACAAGATGCTTACCGTAGAGGAGCGGACAATGGTGCGTGACCTCATATTACTGCCATATATCGAGACTATGGTCGATAAAAGCCTCCGGGAGATTGAGCTCTCTGGCAGCATACTGAAGAGGGCCTATTTAATGGCTGGACAGAGCATACAGCGCCGGATCACACAGGATACGTATCAGCTGAAAAAGGAACTGAAGCAGCGGAACATAAAAGTCGTGCCGGATGAACAGGAAGAATTCTTGGTTTATCATAAAATCTTTTGCCGGGGACGACAGGAGAGGTTCGGTCTTACCCGTGACGTTATGCGTACAGAGATAAGCCTGCGGTTGACCCAGTATACTGCCGAGCTGGGAATGACATTAAAAGATCATTTTAAATAACAAAGCCCCGTCAGTGATTATACTGGCGGGGTTCCACGTTTTTCTGCAGTTATTCTATTAACAATTACGCTGACCGTGCATTTCTCGCGGTCGGCTTCTTCGCGTAACCATTCCAACAATTCAGGTTCAAAGTAGATGGCCTCACGAATTTTCTTTTCACCTTCGGCTTTCGGTGGTCTTCCAGCCATGAAATCACACTCCTTGTCCTAATGAATTTTACAGCATTTAAAAATATTTAGCAATATTATAAATCACCTATTTACAAGCATTTAAAAGCATGTTAAATTAGATTTATCAACAAGGCAACCTTAAAGGAGCGTGAAGAGATTGGATGAAGAGAACGAATACGAATTTGAAGTTCATTTCATGAATGCACCGTATCTGGAAATAACTCGCCGTGGTAAAACGCAGCTGGAAGCATTATTTAACGCAGAACGTGACTACGAAAACGAACCCGGTTACTCTGCAGTGATCTCAATAGATCCACATAAAATCTAAGCCGGCGGGCATACGCGGGAGGGATAAGGGATGGACAAAAGAATGAAGATTCGCGGCCAATATCGGAGTTTATTGATGGAAGATGATGTACACCAGTATGAAACACCAAATGGTGTGACTTTCGTAAAGGTGGATGCCTACGTTTGGTACAACTACGATAATGCTAAGGAAACACTCACCACCAACCAACTTGCAGCAAGATGCGCTGATGAGGAAATAAGCAAATAACATGGGCTACGGCCCCTCTAAAGGAGGAAGTGAAGCTTATGAGCCGTCAAGAAGAGGTCCAGCGATATGCGGAAATGATAATTGAAGAAGGGGATGGATACCGTTACCCAACTGCGGTCGGGATAATTAGAGCAACCATCACCGGTGATCAGTCGCCATTTGCAAAACTTCGGCGAATTGAAAATGTCTTATCTGCTCTGGACCTTGTATATAAGCAGAGTGTGGACAGCAGGGATTGGGCAACAGTGCTGGAGCATAAGGGACGTAAAATCCAGGTACTTAAAAGAGTTGGCTCGGGAGATCCATTTGGATACCGAATTGAGCCACCCTTGCCGTATGCCGCAAACCCGGAATGCTTGACGTATTACTATGACACCATAGGTGAGGCAATAGAGAGTATCGATGAATCCGCCTGATGAGCGCTGAGAGCGCCTCGGACCGGTTGCGGGACTGGTCGAAACCTTGAGCAATATGGTCGCGGAATCCGTCATACGAGGGCTGCGCGCGTCCTCAATGCATAGGAGTGATAGATAATGTTATATGCTCATGAACGAATGGCAGAGTTATGGACTATTCAAAAAAATCGGCCACTGAAGAATTCGGAAAAATTGGAGATGGATATTTGCCATCAAGCAAATGCTCTGTACTGCTGGGATTGGGCAAGACTTAAGCATTTTTCTGTAATTGCTTCTGAGACTAATGACGTGGGATTACATCACGAAATATGTGCTCAGATTGAGGAATTACAACTTACCGGGAAGGTCACTAAGAAACATTGAAAGAACGCCGCCTGATAGGCCTATATCGTAGTAAATAAGTTGTATACGCTATACCAGGACCAGATATATAATTAACCTATTGAATGAAAATTATGTCAGGCGGTGTTGTGTCGTGTCGTGGGAACCTGTAAGTTTTGTTTTTTTCTCAACCTTAGAGTTTGTAGCTATTTATTGTATCATTTGCGCTTTATTTAGATTCAAACCAACGGAAATTATTTTTCCTGCATTATTCATCATACTGCTAATGGATTTGCAAAGCTTCATTTTCAGAGAGGATCTACAATTAACCGAAATTGTGCCATTGATTAATATTTTATTGTACATCTTATTATTTACAATCGTGATGCGTATACCGCTGATCTGGTCGGCTGTTATTTCTGTCATGGGGTATTTTGCTTACGTGCTCCTGCAAGTCGCATTAGTCCAATTATCATTTGGATATTTATCTGTAAATGAATTAGCATTACATCCCGAAAAAGGGTACTTACTGCAGGCTATGAGTAGTGTGATTGGTATTGGTGGAGCTTATCTATTTTATATGTTTGGCGGAGGATTTACATTTGATTTTGAAAAGTTGAGGTTAAAACGCGAAGCAATTTATGTGTACACACTTATTGGTAGTGCGCTTTTACTAACAGTATGGCTTCTATATAAAGGCAACACGTTGACTGATGTTATATCAGTGTCGATTGCATTTATCTTCTTTACTTACTATGCAATAAAGAAGGAGAAGGAAAGATGATAGATTTTCTCTCCTTGAGGATCGCTCAAGGAATAAAGAAGGGCGCTCCTGACAGTACAGTATCTATTGCCGTTATGAAGTATGCTTTATCAATCATTATAAACGCGTCAATGATAATCTCTCTATCGTTACTGTTCTCAATTTTTACAGGGAAGACAGTTGAAGTAGCAATAGCACTTGTGGCGTTCCCTTTACTACGACAGGTTTCTGGTGGGTATCACATGCAATCAGGATTGAAATGCATCGTGTTTTCGACAATATTAATAACTGCAATATCCCTTGCCAATTTCGGATACTGGACTATCGTGACATTAGGGATCGTAAGTTTTATACTCGTGGCATTATTTGCTCCATCGAAAATTGAGAGACAATCGCGGATACCCAGAAAATTCTATCCATTCTTAAAAGTTGTCTCTCTGATAATCGTATCAACTAATTTTTTATTGGTTTCATCAGTTCTCAGCGCGACATTCTTTGCACAGGGCATCTCGCTGATTCACATGAAGGGAGGTGACAACAAATGAAAAAAATTATGGTAAATGCAAAACGATTATTATTGATGAACGCAGCGGCTCTACTTGGAGTCGTAGCTTTATCTACAGTAAGTACTGCGAGCGCGTGGTACGTGTATAACGGGGACGTGCCTGATGAGTTGTTAAATTAGAGAAGTAGGTGGTAGGTATGCTGAAACTCTCCGTAACTCGTGATCCAGAGGGAGAATCTGGCCTGATCAACATAGATGCTGATAATGTATTGATGTTGAACTTTGAAATGAGTTCAGATAAAGTGGCTGTTCATACTGCGGAGGATGTCTTCTTTATGGTAGGAACATTGAAGTATTGGAATAAGGCTTTAAATAATAGCGGATATAGATTTGGAATAGCAGATAGAAGCAACTGCGTGAACTTAAATAAAATAACGGTGCTTGATAAAACCTTGAAAATTGCTTTCTTTGAAAAGAACTTTACAAGTAAGTCAAAGCGCTGCATGATTGCTGGATATCGTTATAAAGAGGTTGCAGAAAGTTTGATGTTAGTCAACCCTAATATAATAATTACAACGAGCGAGAGCCTTTATTAAAGGCTCTTTTTTATTACCACAATATTCATAAAATGTAAAGCAAAATACACACGTTCTCCTATACAATCTGTCCAGCCATTTGCAATATACAAAATACACAATATGGGTTTTAATATAAATATATTCGCAAGTTGAATGGGTATTGACCAGTCGTGTTGTTGCGTGTTATGGAGAGTTTTAACATGGGGGAGCAGATATCACTCCGTCCTACTGCAGTTTCCAATCATACAAATCAGCCTCAGTACAGTTAAGCGCTAAGCATATAGCTCGTTTCTGTAACGTTGTCATAGGCCGTTCGCCTCTTTCCATACGTGATAAATGGCTGACTGAAATGGAAACACCGTATAGTTTCTTTAAATTTTTAGTTAACTCAGATTGAGTTACCCCAGAAGACTCACGGATATTTGGCAGTAGGCACATCCCTTGTATAAGGTGCGCCATAACAACCTCCAATTAGAATGTCAAAGAAAGGAGACGATGTTCGAGCGAATTATATCATAAGTAATAACAAAAAGCATTAGACGCAAAGAAGGGGGACGCCCTGGCAGACGTTCCCCTTCAAGAATGCATTAGAAATTTTACATTGTAATATTAACACATACTGCAATACTTTTTGCGATTGGATATTTTAAACATACATAGAGAGAGGGAACGAGATGGGGATAAAATTAGAATTGAAAGAACTGAGAGAACAGCGCAACCTGTCAGTGGATCTTGTTGCCCAAAAAACTGGAATACAAGTGGCAGACATTAAGGCTTTTGAAAAACATCCTTTTTCAGTTGGGCTGATATTGGCCACCTCTTTTTCAATATTATATAATGTTTCATTAGATGAAATTAATTGGAACTAAATAAAAGGCCTTGAGATAATTATCTCAAGGCCTTTTATTTAGTTCCCCACATCCTCCCCACAAGGAGCAAAAATAATATTCGAATTATCAATTTTTTAACAATGTTATTGATACGTAATCGATACAATAAATACAGTGTTTAAAAGGAATAAAGATCATTGACGATGTTGCTGATACTGTGCTTTACCCATGAAATCTGTGACAAATTTAACATCTTAATTTTTAATTTTATTGCTAAATTAAGGGTGACATTGGTTCCACATCATCCTTGGGAAAACGCGGAATTACACACAATTTTCACAATTTGTCGTTTTTATGGCAGATTACCTTCTATTGAAGTAACGCCGCGCTGTCGCGTATAAAGAAATCCATTGAAATCCATAAAGAATTGTGATTCCCAAAGCGTGGATAATGCAAGATATGTCACTTCGCGGCTTGCAATTTCAAGTTACAATCGTTGAAAAAGTCAAAAGGATGTTATTCTTCTTGACACTAAGAAAGGGGTTATGTCGGTGGTACAATTGCCAAAAGTAAATGAGCTCGGCTTCTTTGAGATTCGTCTCGAATCTATTGGGGGCCTGGGAGCGAACCTTGCCGGTAAAATGCTCGCGGAAGCGGGTGTAGTCGGCGCAGGACTCAATGGCGTCAGTTTTTCATCGTATGGTTCGGAGAAGAAGGGGTCGGCGGTTAAAGCTCATATCCGTTTCTGCGATATGGACACTCATATCCGTGATACCTCCCCGGTAGAGCGTCCGCATGTTGTCGGTGTTTTTCACGAAGCGCTTGCCAAGACCGTTAACGTAACCAGCGGAATTCATGAACACAGTACCGTTCTTGTGAACTCGGCCAAGACGCCGGAAGAACTCAAAGAACTGCTGAAGATGAAGGCCGGTACGATTGCAGTAATCGATGCCACCAGCATCGCACTGAAAGAGAAGAACCGCGTGAATATGGCGATGCTAGGCGCGCTGTTCCGGCTCTGTCCGTTCCTGGATACCGATATTATGAAGGGCGTTATTGAGAAATCGCTCGGCAAGAAATATCCGCAGGCGGTCCAGTCGGCCATTACGACCTTTGACCGTGGTTATAATGAAGTGAAATTCATGCATTTCGAGCTCGCTGCCGGTGACAGCATGCCGGTGTATGTCCGCTCCGATATTTCCGCTCTCGGCTACGAGACTCAGCCGATAGGCGGCACCATCACGAACCCGGGCGGCAGTTTCCTGAAGAACCTCAGCATCTCCCGTTCCGGTATGCTTCCGGTGTATGAGAATGAGTCCTGTATCAATTGTGCACAGTGTGACACGGTATGTCCGGATCAATGCTTCGTCTGGGAAGAGCGGTTGGACCGCAAGGGCCGTTCGCAGATGTTCCTGCTCGGCATTGACTATCAATACTGCAAAGGCTGCCTGAAATGCATCGGCGCCTGCCCGACCTCGGCGCTCTCCAGCACCCGGGAGAAGGAAGGCTATGCAGACAGCCATACCGTGAAGCATACGTTTGATCTGGTTACTCAAGTCTAAATTTCGGAAGAAAGGTGGAATGAATTGTGGCTATTGATTATGAAAAAGAAGTAGGCTCCGCCAAAGTGGAGCAGAAATTCCTATATGAATCCGGCAATGAAATGGCTGCTTATGCCGCCCATCAGATTAACTATCATGTTATGGGGTATTTCCCGATCTCCCCGTCGACGGAGGTTGCCCAGTTCCTCGATACCATGAAAGCCAGCGGACAGCATGATATTATGCTGGTGCCTTCCGATGGTGAGCACAGCTCCGCCGGGATCTGTTACGGCGCTTCCACAGCAGGCGGCCGCGTGTTCAATGCTACCAGTGCGCAAGGGTATATGTTCATGCTGGAGCAGCTGCCTGTACAAGCAGGTACGCGGATGCCTATGGTCATGAACCTGATCTGCCGTTCGATCTCGGGTCCGCTGAATATTCACGGTGACCATTCCGATTTGTATTTCGCCCTGAACACCGGCTGGCCGATCCTGATGTGCCGTGATCCGCAGTCCGTCTACGACATGAACCTGATGGCATTGAAGCTTGCGGAGCATGCCAAGGTCCGCCTTCCGGTAATGGTTGCTTCTGACGGTTATTTCACTTCTCACCAGAAGCGCCGTGTGCAGGCTTTTGCCCACCGCGAGGATGTTCACAAGTTCGTAGGCGAGCAGCCGCCAGTTGGCTTCACCGATACGCTGGACCGCAATAACCCTGTTACTGTAGGTCCTTATATGAATGAACCGGATTATATCAACAACCGTTATCAGCAGTCGGTAGCCATGTACAATGCCGGTGAAGTGTTTGAAGAGATCGCAGCGGAATTCGCTGTACTGACAGGCCGGCATTATCCGATGATCGAGCAGTACCGGATGGAGGATGCCGATGTGGCCGTATTCCTGATGAACTCCGCTTCGGAGATTATCAAGGATGTGGTCGACCAGCTGCGTCTGCAAGGAATTAAAGCGGGTGCCATCTCCCCGAACATGATCCGCCCCTTCCCGCAGAAGCAGATTGCTGAAGCGCTGAAGAACGTCAAAGCCATCACTGTCGGTGACCGTGCGGATTCCGTCGGCGGACACGGCGGCAACATGGTTAACGAAATCAAGGCTGCATTGTTCACGTACGGCAACACGACCACTAAGGTAATCAGCCGTATCTACGGACTGGGCGGTAAAGACTTCTATGCTGAAGACGGCCATCATTTCTTCCAGCTCGCAATGGATGCCGTGGTAGCAGACCGCGTAGAAGTGCCGTTTGATTACTACGGCCACAATCCGGGAGCGCCGGAGAATGCGCCGAAGCGTCTGCTGAAGCCGATGAACTTTGATCTGTTGAAGACCGGCCTGATTACGGTGAATAAGAATGAAGAAACTGGTAAGCTGGCCGTGAAGATTCCGCCGATCCGCTCCCTGATGAAGAAGCCAAGACGCTTGTCTCCGGGACATGGTGCATGTCCGGGCTGTGGTATTTTCTCAGGCCTTGAGCTGTTCTTCAAAGGGATTGAAGGGGATATCGTAGCGCTGTATCACACCGGCTGTGCCATGGTTACAACTACCGGCTATCCTTATTCGTCACATAAATCAACGTTCATCCACAACCTCTTCCAGAACGGTGCAGCTACACTGTCCGGTGTGGTCGAAATGTTCTGGGAACGCAAACGCCGCGGCGAGCTGGACGGCCTGGGGCTGCAGGATGACTTCACCTTCGTTATGGTAACGGGTGACGGCGGTATGGACATTGGTATGGGTCCGGCGATCGGCGCTGCACTGCGCGGCCACAAGATGATCATCGTGGAATACGATAACGAAGGCTATATGAATACAGGTGCACAGCAGTCTTATTCCACACCGCTTGGACACCGTACTTCAACTTCGAGCATCGGCAAAACCCAGCAGGGCAAGCTGACCCAGCATAAGGATACTGCGCAGATTATGGCTGCGACCAATATTCCTTATGTCTTCACCGGCTGTGAAGCTTATCCTCAGGATCTGCTGAAGAAGGCTGCGAAGGCTCAGTGGTATGCTCAGAATGAAGGTCTCGTCTACGGCAAGATCCTGATCGCCTGCCCGCTCAACTGGATGAGTGAAGACAAAGACGGAACAGATATCGTCTCCCTGGCTGTTGAGTCCTGCTTCTTCCCGCTCTATGAAGTAGAGCAGGGCATGACCTACATTACGTATAACCCGGAAGACAAGGAGAAACGGATCGAAGTCTCCGCCTGGCTGAAGACTATGGGCAAAACCCGCCATCTGCTGAAGCCGGAGAACGAGCCTGCGCTGCGCAGCTTCGAGAATGAGGTACAGCGCCGCTGGAGCCGTCTCAAAGCGAAACATGAGCATCCTGATTTGTAAGGCTTAACCTAAGCACCACTATAATTAGCCATCATTCATTCCCGCCCGGCAGAGATTCTCTGCCGGGCTATTTCAACATTTCAATAATTTTTTTCAAAATAACCATTTATTAAAATACTTTATTAAAGTATTATTATAACGAGGTGAAAGCAGATGCAGAAGATTGGCGGCAATGCGTTAGTCATTCGCGAAGTGAATATGAACCTGGTGCGGCAGGTGCTGAAGGAACACGGGCAGGCAACCAAACGGCAGATTGCCGGAGTTAGCGGCCTTAGTGTCGTTACAGTGGGCACTGTACTGCAGCTATTGGAAGCGCAGAATGAGGTGCTGGCTGGAGCACAGGTGTCCTCCAGCGGAGGGAGGCCTGCACAGCAATACATATACAATGACGAGTATGCCCTGGCGCTGATTCTGTTCACGCATGAAGAGCAGGATGTGATCTACATTCACAGAACGGTTGTTACGCTGACCGGACGTACACTGTTTGAGGATAATACAGCGGTCTCAGGCGTCGATCTGGCGGCCTTTGAAGCGGTGATTGACAGCTCGCTGCAGATGTACCCCCTGATACAGGCTATCGGGCTGGGCCTGCCTGGTGCGGAAGTAGAAGGCCTAATGGTTGTATCCGATTACAAAGCCTTGCGCGGTGTTCCGGTGGCAGAGCATTTCCGGCAGCGGTACGGCAAACCTGTTGTGATCGAGAACGATGTCAACGCTGCCGTGATTGGCTATTGCCGAAGGATGAAGGAGGAGACAGCTTCAGTTGTCTATTTGTATTTTCCGGACCGCTTCGCTCCGGGAGCCGGCATATTTATAGGAGGCAAGCTGTATAAGGGGAAACGCGGCTTCGCCGGAGAGGTAGCCAACATTCCGCTCGGCATTGCCTGGGGAGATGGCGGACTGATTGCTTCTTTTGAGGCACTTACGGATGCGATTGCTAGGCTGGCGGCTGCTGTCAGCAGTGTGCTGAATCCGGATATTGTTGTGCTGTACGGCAGCTTCCTGAAGGAAGAGCATCTTCTATCCGTGGAGAAGAAATGCAGCGCCTCGCTGCCTTATCCTGCAATTCCAAGGGTGAGAATGTCAGACGATTTCGCTGCTGACTATATTCAGGGCATGATTGTGCAGACGCTGGGCACTTTGGAACAAAGACTGTATTTAACGAAAATAGAAGGTTAGGCGGGGAAGAGATGGCAACGGTATTCTTGATCATTATTTATATGGCATTTATCAGCTTAGGTCTGCCGGACTCCATGCTGGGAGCGGCTTGGCCGATCATGAGGCTGGATTATGGGGCGCCGGTTGAGACGGCGGGGCTGCTCTCCATGATTGTAGTCGCGGGGACGATTATTTCTAGTTTAGCCAGCAGTGCCGTGCTGAAACGGCTGGGTACGGGGATGGTTACTTTTATCAGCGTGGCTGTGACGGCTCTGGCCTTGCTCGGCTTCTCTTACTCTTCTTCTGTAATTTGGGTGGCTGTGCTGGCCTTGCCGCTGGGGCTGGGTGCCGGTTCTATCGATACAGGGCTGAACAATTATGTGGCTACCCACTATAAGGCGCATCATATGAGCTGGCTGCACTGCTTCTGGGGCATCGGGGCAATGCTCGGACCGATCATTATGTCGCGTTATATCGCAGGCGGCGATTCCTGGAGAACGGGATACTTTACTGTCAGCATGATCCAGTTTGCGCTTGTGGTGCTGCTGTTTATCAGTCTGCCGTTATGGAAAAGGGCAGGCAAGAGCAGCAGTCCGCAGGCTGAGAACGTCAGGAATGAGCCAGAGACGGTAATGGCAGCGGAGGCTGCTTCCGGCAATGTGCTGCGGATCAAAGGCGTGAAGCTGGCGATGATTACCTTCCTGTTCTATTGTGGAGTGGAAGCCACGGTAGGACTCTGGGGCAGCAGCTATCTGGTTAATGTCAAGGGTGTCTCAGCAGCAACTGCTGCTGGCTGGGTGTCATTGTATTACGGCGGAATTACGGCCGGGCGGCTGATTACCGGGTTTATTACCTTCCGGTTCAGCAACAAGGAGCTCATCCGCGGCGGTCTGGTTATATCCATGCTGGGTGCGCTGGTGCTGGCTTTACCGCTTCCGGCGGTCTTTTCACTGGTTGCATTTATTCTGATTGGATTGGGATCGGCACCGATCTTTCCCTGTATGCTGCATGAGACACCGGCCCGGTTCGGACAAGCGAACTCCCAGAAGATTATGGGCTATCAGATGGCTCTGGCCTATACCGGCGGAGCTTTTCTGCCCCCGCTTCTGGGCTGGGTGGCAGCGCGCAGCAGCTTTATGATTCTTCCGCTGGTGATGATCGGGTATATTATTGTTATGATTCTAAGCTCTGAGCAGATCAACAGTATGATGAAAAAACGGAAAGAAGAGGTGAGCCTGTAATGAGAATAGTAGCGTGGCAGGATGGAGCATGGAGTAACGAACCGGTGTCCAGCAGAGTTGTAGCAGGAGCACTTGTGGCGGAAGCTGCAGAAGGCAGTGATTATTGGCAAAAAACGATGTACGGCTTCCAGCATGACAATGGGCACGCCTTGCTCGCACCCTGGGGGGATGCGGAAGCTATAGAGGTCAGCTTTTCGCTGGACGGGTTCACAGAGCTGTATGATCAGGCAGGCATTATGCTGTGGTATAGTGAGGAAGTCTGGATCAAAGCCGGTATTGAGCTGAATGATGGTATTCCGCATGTGGGCGCCGTTGTGACCGATGGCTACTCCGACTGGTCGCTGTCACCTGTTCCGGAATGGACGGATGAGGTGATCACCCTCCGGGCTTCGCGGATGAAGGATGCCGTAATCCTCAGAGCCAGAACGGAGAATCATCCCTGGAGGACGATCCGGGTCGCCCGTTTTCCGTATGTGACCGGTAAGCAGGCAGGACCCTTCCTGTGTGCTCCAACCCGGCCGGGATTTCAGGTAACCTTCACACGGTGGGCTGCTTCAGCTCCTGATACCGATGTGCATACGGACCCGCCAGTACGTTAATCTCCCGGTGCACGGAATCATTCCAGCAATTTGCGGTAAGACAATCGGCTCTTTGCATACTTTTCACGTACTCAGCCATCCTATACCCAACAGGAAGAATCTGAGTGTTTGTGAAGGGGGAATAGTTATGAAGCGCCGATTAGCAGGTATGCTGGCTGCGGTATTGACTGCAGGAACACTGCTCGCAGGCTGCTCCGGGGAGCAGAACAAGAAGGAAGCGGGAAGCTATACGATGCAAGCGTATCAGGACGGGTCAATGCTGGCTTACTCGCAGGGAAAAGGGCTGGACGGCCGGTTCCGCAAGGCGATGCGGCGGGGTTTTGCCATTGAACAGCTTGCGCTGACCGATGAGAAGTTCACCGAAGACAACCGCGGAAATACAAGCTATCAGTACCTGATCAACAACCAGCCCGCGCAGAATATCACGCTGCATGTATTCACCAGCCGCCCTGAGCGGGTGAGCCGGATTACGGATTGGTACGGCGGTATAGAGCTGGCGGAGACGTCCGGGGCGAGAACAGAGGTCTATAACAAGGACAATACTTCTCTGGTGTATACCTCCATGGGTAAAGAGAAGGGGAAGTATTCGAAGAAGGTAAAGGACCTGTTTAGCGGACTTCTGGAGCACCTGGGTACACACGCCCATTAAAAGATCACACAATATTCACCATTCAGGGGATTGATCTTTAGGCAGCGGTTAGGTATTTTAATACAAAGTAATTCAATTGGTATTTGTTTAATTAGCCGAGCGGTTCACCGAAGGCCGGTCTCAACATCCGTAAGCGGGTGGGGTGCCGGCCTTTTCTTTTATATACCTATGTGAACAAGTTCACAACAAAGCAATGACTGCATCACAGCCTTAAGCAGGAAGCATACACCAAGAGTATAGCGCAGCATCTGCTGAGATTGGGCCGACTGGACCACAATCCGGAGGTCAAACCATACACCTGGGAGGTGAGCGGTTTGGCCTCTTTGTGTATCGCAGATTAGGAGGAGATGGGAGTGACGTGGAAGATTGCTATCGGAAGTGTGGACGGCATCCACATCAATCAGCATTTTGGGCGATGTGACCGGTTCCTGATCTATAGGATGGAGCCGGAGGGAAGTTACAGCATTATAGAGGACCGGAGTTATGACCGGCAAGCGGAAGCAGCAGGCCATGACACGCATTCGCTGCAGAATACCGCCGCCCTCCTCGCAGACTGCAGTATTGTCCTGGTCAGCCACATTGGACCGGGAGCGAGAGCGCTGCTCTACGAGCGGGGAATTCAGGCTATGGCGGTCGAGGCTCCGATTGAACAGGCGCTGAAGCGTCTGGTGCATTTTCTCCGCTCAGGCAGGGGTGCTATTCTGCAGTGAATGATTGCATATTACATCAAAGGAGTGTCGGACATGACTAAGAAGTTGAAGCAGATCGCAATTTACGGCAAAGGAGGAATCGGCAAGTCGACAATCACTTCCAATATCAGTACTGCGCTGTTGGGTGGCAGGCTACAAGGTCATGCAATTCGGCTGTGCTCCCAAAAGCGATTCCACCAATACGCTGAGGGGCGAATACATACCTACAGTGCTGGATTCATTGCGTGATAACCATTCGGTCAGGGCTCAGTTTTTTGAAATGGCTATGTTGAATTTGGTCAAAAGGCGGTTATCGAGCTATGGCTCAGGTCAATATTCGGATTCCCGTCCGATTTCCCTGTAAGGTCTTAGATGTTGAAGCGGACTGAGAATCCTTTAACTTGTTCTAAAGAGCTTGAAATGAGGCATTTCAAGACGCTTAAGGGAATCTCAGTCACCCAAATTCCTGCAGATTTGGCCAAGTAGCGGAATCTCATTCCTCCTCAGAAGCCGATTCCTTATATTACTCGGTGAAAACGGCTACCCTCTTAAGGACGCGTAGCCGTTTCTACCGGAAAGTGAAGACTTATTATGTTTGGGGATCCCCGTAAAGTTCCTGGATCATCCTCGAAGTTAAAGCCCCCCTTTGCGGGGGGATCTTGTCTAGAACATGCTCCAGTTACCCTTCAGGCGGGCATGGCGCTCAGCGCGGTACAGGATATACCGGGTGCATCCGGCAAGCAGAAGACTGCCCGCCACCAGAACGGTCAGCGCCAGCCACCAGGTCCGGCCGGTAGTGCCGTACAATGCTCCGCGTACAAGGATCAGACTGTATGTCACGGGGAACAGGGCGGACAGCCCCGTTGCCCAGGCCGGGAAGACGGCTGGAGGAATACGGACTCCCCCGAACAGCTCCATAGGAGTCTGAAAAATATAATAGAGAAATGAGGATTCCCGGGAGAACAGCGACACCGCGCTCAGCATTGCCCCCCAGATGATAGCGGCAATTATAATCAGCAGCAGAGCAAGGGTTAGCGCCGTCCAATTAACTGAAGCGGTATCTGAAACAAACACAAACGTCAGAATGGAGAAGGCCGCGAACATCCATATTCCATGCAATAAGGAATAGAGGGAGCGTCCATACAGGAAGGCTATTTTGGATGCCGGAGTGAGGAAGACGGTCTCAACAGTACCGTCCTTGCGTTCCTGCTCAAAAATCCAGGCCGCTTCCACCACCGTCCAGAACAGCTGGAATACTAAGTAGCCGCTCAGCAAAAACAACGGGATACGTTCGTCCGGGATGATCCGTGATAACACAGAGCCTTCCCCGGTCCGGTAGGGCTTCATCGTGTAATAAGAGGTCAAGAAGCTGATGATAGGCCAGAAGAGCAGGGAGAAGAAGGTAGCCCGTCCCTTCCGGCGGTTTCTGTGCTGCTTCTTAAGTTCAGCGGCAATTGTCATCCATAGGCCGCAGGGTCTCATGAGGCCCGCTCTTCGGAGAGGAGTATAATAGCATCCTCCAAGGTGGGCTTTTCGCAGGAAAAGCTGTGGATGTGCAGACCGTGATCACTCACCCAGGGAAGCAGCTCTGTAATGAGCCTGTCCGCTTGGGGAGTTTGTACAGAAATTCGATAGGCTTCTTCCGGGCTGGAAGAGATTAGTCCGGCAGCGTGTTGCCCGCCCGCTAGCTTCGCCGGATGACCCAGTGCTCCCAGATGAGCAAGCAGCAACGGCCGGAGGCACTCGTCCCATCCGCTTACATCCAGATGCGCGGTCTGCGAACCGGCAATCTGCGAGACGATAGCCTCCGGTTTGTCGCAGAGCAGCAGCTCGCCGCGGCGCAGGATATACACCCGGTCACACAGCTCTTCAACCTCCTGCAGATAATGGCTGGTCAGCAGAATGCCTTTGCCTTGTTCCTTGGAGAGCTTCCGTACCGTTCCGCGCAGCTGCCGTGCAATGGGTGCATCCAGCCCCAGTGTAGGTTCATCTAAGAATAAGTAAGCCGGATCATTGATTAATCCGCGGGCAATCTGCAGCCGCTGCTTCATCCCTTTGGAGTACTGCTCGACCGGCTGGTCAGCCGCTTCAGCCAGTCCGACCTCCTCCAGCAGCCTGCTGCTTTCCCGGCGGATTGCCAGGCTGCTGAGTCCATACAGCCTGCCGAAATACTCCAGGTTCTCCCTGCCGGTTAGCCGCCAGTACAGCATCCGTTCACCGCCGGGAATCATGTTCACCTTCGATTGGATAGCTTTCCGATTATCATCCATAGAGAGGCCATCCACCTCTATACTCCCCGAAGTCGGATCGAGCAAGGTGGAGAGCATGCGGATGGTTGTGGTTTTGCCTGCTCCGTTCAGGCCGAGCAGTCCGACAACCTCACCCGGTTCAATGGTTAGCGACAGTGCCTTGACAGCGGTATGAAGCTTAATTTCAGAGCGGAACAGGCCAAGCCTGTTTTTGGTCTGATAGATTTTGGTAACCTCATTCATGCGGATCACTTGGACATCAGCCTCCCTTATTTAGAATTGCTCGAATAAACGTCGTTCCACCCTGGAGATGCACCATAACCCTACAGTAATATAGACCAGACTAAGCAGCAGTGCAGGCAGGAGGTCCGTCAAAGATACCGTCTCCCCGGTCAGCAGTGCACCGCGCAGTAGCTGGAGCGAAGTGGTAAGCGGGAAGACCTCCGCCGCCATCTGCAGGAACCTTGGCAGATACTGGCGCGGGAACTGGAAGCCGCAGAGCAGGGTCATTACGGTGAACAACGTATTCTGCACGATGTATGTATCACGTGTAAGCAGCATCACACTGCCCATCACCAGTGCCATTGCATAGGTAGACAGGATAAAGAGGAAGGCTCCGGCCAACACAGACAGCAGATGGGGAGCTGGAAGCCGCAAGCCGGCCAGAATGCCGAAAGCGAGAACAGCCGCCAGGATTAACCCGCTGTGGTAAAATTGCTGCACGGCCGTTCCGAGGAAATAGCCGTTCCTGCTGGAAGGAGAGAGCAGCAGCGCCTCAAGAGTGCCTTCCCTCCATTCGGTGATTAGTGACCTGGAGACATTCATCATCATGCTGACGCAAAAAATATTCAAAGTGCCGCCGATGATGGCAAATGCGAGATAGTTATTTGTTCCGGTATAAAGGGCGAATTTGTCATCCAAATCCCCTTGAATCAAATAAACATACGAGAAATAGGCGACCAGGACGAGATAGGCTCCTTCAATAATGTGACCCAGGGTGAAATTCCAGGGAAACGCTCTGAGGTTGGACCTCTGGTTTCTTACAGCGGTTGCAATGGCGGTTTGCCACACGGGCGGACATCTCCTTACTCGGGAATCAGACTCATTGTTCAAAATACTGCCGCTGAAGAACAATCAGGCTGTCAAACGCCTCCTTGCTGCTGGAGTAAAACAAATAATTTCCCTTGCGCTCCGAAGTGACGAGTCCGGCTTCGCTGAGCAGCTTAAGCTGCTTCGATACGGCAGCCTCCGAGATGCCAAGCACCGGAGCGAGCTGCTTCGTGCAGTGCGGAGCCTGCCAGAGCAGCTTAAGCATGCGCAGGCGCGTTGCATCGCCGAGCCCCCTGAACTGGCGCAGCAGATCTTCCGGCGGCGCTTCATTGAAGGCCAGCCCGGGAATATCAACAGCAAGCGGCAGCATAAGCCTTCCCTTGTCCCCGGTCCAATCGATCAGCAGATGGGGGAAAATGAAGGTGGAGGATAGCACAAAGATCTGCTGCAATTGTTCATATTCAAAATGATAGGTGAACGCTTTCTGTGCAGTAATGGTCCCATCGGCGGCCTGCAGCCGGGGATGCAGCGAATTCAGCGCTTTCTCCGCAGAGCGTGAGGCTGCTTCCTGAAACTGTGCCGCTGCGGTATGGATCCAAGGCTGAATATACTCCCACTCCTTGCGGAAGTATTCCTGTTCGTAATCCTCCAGGGTGGTGATCAGCAGGTTGCGTACAGACTCCAGATGCTGCAGCAGGTAGCGGGCAGGTTCATCCGGCGGAGTTACAGGTTTGCCGTGCCCCGGCGGCAGTCCATGCTGCCATTCCAGAATCGTACCCAGTGATATCCTGCCGTTCAGCATCACATGAATAAGCTCAGTGTCCGGCAGCGCCTTAAGCACCCGGATGCCTTCCTGGCTGGAGGAGAAAGAGCCAAGGCGGTCCATAAGCGTGAGGCCCGTCCAGCTGTCGGACAGCCTCCCGATCGCCTGTATTCCCTCCACAAGGGAAGGGGACATTCTGCTTAACAGTTCCTTAGCCCAGTGCAGGCGTTTGGGGTGATGCTCCGGCTGATGGAGCACATGCAGGCTGCACAGCATTTCGTGATAGGGGCAGACAACGGTTTTGATCTTGCGTTGCAATCGTTGGAGTGAGCTCATCTCTTTCCTTTCCGGTTAACCATATGGTTAATCAAAAACCACTTTCGCGTAAAGTGTTCAATAGTATAATTACAACTCCAGAAGTTGTCAATGTCATTTGAGGGCAGCTCAAAAAAGGCAAACCTGCCAGCGCGCGCCTCATTAGAGACGCGGTTGGCAGGTTTGCCTTCTGCTGTTAACGGTAAAGTATAAGCGGGGAGGGAGTTCTATCTTCTTCTGCCGTGCTAATTCCGGAAATACCGCACATTTCATCCAGGACGGAATAAGTGTAGATATGCTGCGGGACCGGAACACATGGCGCCGGACCACTTCAACATGGTGGACTACCTGGACTACCTGGGGGTGATAGTAATCTTCATATACGACCTCTGTAGGGTCTGTAACCGTTTGAACAGGGCATTTTGGACAATTTCTCATTACATTCAGCTCTTTCGCGATTGGACTTATGCCAGTATACGCGTAGTACAGGGGCCTGCTTGTTCATTTGTCCATATTACCGGAAATTGGGTGTATGACTATCCTGTACCCTAGATCAGGAACGCTTGTAGATCTCGCGCATCACATGGCGCAGTTCGGGAAGAATCAGCCGCTCCATGGCAAGCTTGATTGCACCGGTGGAGCCGGGCATCGAGAATACTGCCGTACTGCCGATCGTGCCGGCAATAGCCCGGCTAAGCATGGCGGCAGAGCCGATATCTTCCGTGAAGCTAAGCAGCCGGAAAATCTCCCCGAAACCCGGAAGCGATTTGTCAAGCAGTGAAGCAACCGCCTCATAAGTCGTATCGCGGGGTGAAATGCCTGTCCCTCCAGTCAGCAGTACGGCTTCAATGCCGGAATGGACGGAGCTTTTGTAGACCAGTTCACGGATATCCTCATAATCATCCTTGACGATCGTGCGGCCGGTAACAGTGTAGCCCGCTTCCTCCAGCATATTCTGGATCAGCGGCCCGCCGGTGTCCGTCTCCAGGGTCCGGGTGTCCGAGACCGTAATGATATAACAAGCTACTGAATCGGGGGCTTCACGCCGGTGTTCTTCTACGGATGTCATGCGAACCAGCTCCTTTTGTCTGTAATGAACGCTTTATAACCCCCATGATAGGGGATGAAGGAAGCAAAGACAAGTTCGTGCCGGACAGGCAGAAGCGCCGGAGGGGGCCTGTGTCTTGCACAGAGGCGGTCATTGTAGTACACTCGCTACCATAACTGATTTTTGCGGGGAGCGATTGAACTTGGAACAGTCATTACCAGTTTATATATTGTCGGGATTTCTCGGCAGCGGCAAGACTACATTACTGCAGCGGCTGCTGGAGCACTGGAAGACGCAAGGGCTCCGGCCGGCGGTCATCATGAACGAGCTTGGCGAGGTTAATCTGGATGGTCTGCTGGTAGAGCAGTCTGTGCCGATGGCCGAGATGCTGGGCGGGTGTATCTGCTGCACAAGCAGGGGAGATTTAAGTACAGAACTGACCACTCTGGTCAAAAAAGAATCACCGGATGTAGTCGTCATTGAAGCGACAGGCGCAGCTAATCCGCTGGAGATTGTCGATGCGGTTACTGAAACCTCACTGTATCAGCAGGTGGAGCTTAAAGGCCTGATTACTGTGGTCGATGCCGCCCATCTCCTGGAGCTGTACCGTTCCCAGCAGGGGGCTACCTACCGCCTCATGCAGGAGCAGATCCGCTGCGCATCCGTGCTTATTCTGAATAAGACAGACCGGATCAGTGCTGAAGAGGCTGAAGAGATCATGGTTGTGCTGCGCAAATGGAATGCGTATGCAGAGATAATGCCCGCTGTACGCTGTGAGCTGGAGCCGGATGCCCTGCTCGGCAATATCGGTGGAGTCTATTCGGAAGAACGTGGTGTAACAGAAGAGAATGAGCATAGTGAACAGGATGGAGATGCCAGGCAGATGCATGCCTCGCATGATCATGTGATGGCGTACACGCATTATTTCAAGAATTCCGTGAACAGCGAGGCCTTCGAACGGTTTGTTAAGGACTTGCCGCGTGATGTGTACCGGGCTAAGGGAATTGTATCCTTTAACGATACCTCCAGCCGGTTTCTGTTTCAGTATGCATACCGGGAAGCTGATTTCATGAAAATCACCCCCCAGGGCGAAGTGCCTGATGTTGCCGTATTTATCGGTGAACATTTCTCCTCCAGCGAACTGCGCACGGAACTTCTGCGGTTGGAGAAACGTCTGCTGGCAAGACCGGCTGCCGTCAAAAGAAGCCTGTAATACCTTCCCCTGAAGCCGGGGGATTGGTTCGTTCCTTTTCTTGCAGGTTAATACATAGGCATACCCTATAATAATTGCAGGAGGTTTAAGGCTATGACCCGAATTCAATATCAGGAATGCATTGATGCTTGTATGAAATGTATGGATGCCTGTAACTATAGCTATGTCTCAAGCCTGAAAGAATATGATTTGGCAGCACTAAGGGAGACTATCCAGCTTGACCGCGAATGTGCTGACATGTGTTCTTTCGCAATCCAGGCAATGACCCGGCAGAGCCCGTTCGTGGTGGAGATTCTCCGGTTATGTGCTGATATCTGTGAGCGCTGTGCGGATGCGAGCAGCAGACATGAGCATATACACTGCCAGAAATGCATCGATGCCTGCCGCAGTGCGGCAATGGCCTGCAGACTGGTAAGCGGAGCTGTTGAGGTATACGCATAATACAGATTTAAGCACTTCCTTATATAAAAGCAGGGGCCAGACAGGTGCGGGAATCATTCTGCACCTGTCTGGCTTTTTTGTATCCGATATTCAGTAATCTGCGAAATCCAACAGGAGAAAAGGAGACTTCCGGCGAATGTAGTAAATAGAGAACTTTGGCTGTGATTCCATGCGGCCTGTGTCCTAAAGTAAATTGATGGAGGCTTTAAGCGGATGTTCCTTCAGAGTACAGACAGAATTAATAGGCCGGAAGATGCGGCGGATGCACCGCCGCTTATTACACTCACCCGGGGAGCCAAGCGGTATGGAGGCCGCCCGGTTCTTCATGAAATATCAATGATTGTCCGCCCTGGCACGGCCACGGCGCTCATCGGCCGGAACGGCTCCGGCAAGAGTACACTGCTCTCCATTCTCGCGGGACTGCTGAGGCTGTCCTCCGGTGAACTTACATACGGCCGTCAAGGGCTGACTACGGGTTATGCGCCCGAAGCGTTTCCGGGACTGAAATTAACAGCAGAAGATTATCTGCACGACATGGGCTGTATTGCCGGGCTCTCCCGGGCGGCAGCGGTATCGCGGGTGAGCGAACTTCTGGATATCTTTAAGCTGGGAGCGTCCCGCAGCCACCCTTTGGCAGGCTTCTCCAAGGGCATGCTGCAGAAGGTCAATCTGATCCAGAGCCTGCTGATCCGTCCGCAGCTTCTGCTGCTGGACGAGCCTATGTCCGGGCTGGATCTTCCGGCGCAGCATACGCTGACCGAACTGCTGCAGGAGCTGAAGTCGGAAGGGACGGCACTGGTCTTCTCCGTGCACGAGCCCCAGACCGTAGAAGCTCTGGCGGATGCCGTGTATGTGCTGCAGGAAGGGCGGATTATCCGGACAATCCATGGAGCAGAGAACCTGCGGACGGTGCCGTCAGTACATATCGTCTACACAGACCTTCCGCCAGTGGAACAACAAGCGGTAATGGCGTTGCCTGGTGTGCTCCATATGCTGCAAGTGCCGGATTCTGCAGGTGCAGCCTGTACAGGATTGACTGTAGAGCAGAAGATGTCGGATACTTGCCTGCAGCAGATTCTTGCCGCAGGAGGTTCAATTGTTTCGGTTGAACGTCTCGGGGGCTTAAGCGGTATAACAGAGTGGATGGACCCGAAGGAAGAGAACGGGAGTGGACGCGGGTGAAGGCTCTCATCGGATATTTTTTGCGCAGCTACAGTGTCTCCCAGCGGTATTTCGGTCCGGTTGCCGGCATTATTATAGCCGTGTTAATTTTGTATTCCTATAAGCCTAATCCTGTAATGAACAGCTACTCCGCTACGGCAGTCTTTCTATTTGTAGCCTGCTGCTGGCTGGGGTTAAGCTTTCTGAATCATGAGCATGCGGTACAGAAGCAGGTGGTTATCGTCCAGCTCCGCAGTGCCCGCCGCTACAGTCTCGGCGGTATACTTACATTGGGTCTGCTCACTTTGCTGCTGGACCTCTTCATTGTCATCTACCCGGTGTTGACCGGGAGTTTCAATGAACCGGCCGGGCTGGACCGGATCCTGCTTGCTTTTACCGGACATGCTCTACTTGGGATGTTGGGTATTGCGGTCTCCCTGTACCTGCAGTCCTCGTGGGTGTCCAGAACCAGCTACGCCGCCGGCTTGATGCTGATCACCATCATTTTGTCCATCAGCGCCAGCAAGGTTGCTGAGCTGGTGCCCGGACCCGTTGTCCCGGTGCTGCTGCCGCCCGTATTTCCGGTGATGGATGCAATGATGAATGCGGATACGCTGCCGGTGCCGACCCTGCTTGGCGCCTATGCCCACGCGCTCGTATACATAATATTGCTGACCGGATTCTACATTTACCGCTCCGGCCGCATGGACTATAACAAAATAACATGAGCTCTATCCTTTGAACTTGAAGATTTACAGTTAAAGTTTCAATCTATACAGCTCAAATAAACAGATCAGGAACGGGAGGAAAGATGAAGGATACACAAGTACCGGAGAGTGAACAATCCAAAGAGCTATTTGCTTATTTCGGGCTGGCCGTTTATTATTGCCAGGCGCTGGAGCAGCAATTGACCAATCTGCTGCTGCTGACCAAGCTGTCACAGGGCAAAACGCCAACCGATGCAGAGATATCAGAATTGTATCAACGCAAGCTTAGCAATTCACTCGGCCAGCTCATCAAAGAAATCCAGCATCACTTTCCATTCTCGGAGGAAGAAACGAGCCAGCTTCAGGCAGTATGGAAAGAACGCAACCACATTGTCCATGATTATTTCAAGGAACGGATTCAAGAAACGTTCACTCCGGCGGGACGGGCCCATATGATCCGCGAATTGAAGCGGTTTAAGAACAAGGCAAGCAGATTGGAGATTAAGCTGCAGGGCTATTGTACAGAAATGTACAGCAAGCTGGGTCTTGAAGAAGAGCATATCAAGTAACGCCATCCTATCAGTTCATACCAAAGAGACTCACTCTTTACGCAGATAAACCCTGCGGATAAGAGGAGTCTCTTTACGTTGTGCGGTTATTGTGGAGAGGACAGCGCGGATTCCAGCTCCTGCAGCCCGCAGGACTGGACAGTTTCCGGCGCAAACCGGATACCGGATGCTCCGGTTGATCGGGCAAGTGAAGTAAGAGCCTTGACGAGCGCGGGAAGCATGCCCGGAACAAGCGATTCTCCGGTTTCCCACCACCAGCGGACAATGGTAAGAATTCCGCTCTTCTTATCCATCACCGGTTCAAGCCGGGCGATAAAGCGGTCGCCATATAGAAGGGGAAGTACATAGTAACCGTATTCCCGCTCAAGCACCGGCTTGTATACCTCCCAGCGGTAATGGAAGCCAAACAGCTGGCGGATCAGCTCTCTGTCCCACAGCAGGTTGTCGAGCGGAGCCAGCGCCGCTGCGAATGTAATCTCTTGTGTGCCAGTGCCTGTATCAGCGGCGTCTTCCAGCTGCAGTACCGCTTCCAGCTCGGGAGCATCTATTGTCCGCATATACAGCGGAAGCTTGATGCCCTCGACCCGTACCTCGCGGAGCTTATCGCTTAGCAGCAGGCGCTGCACGGCTGCTGTCCGCTCCTTGCTCTTAAGGCCGGAGATTCCGAGCCAGCCGTCCCCGGATTTGTTCCATTGCAGACCGATGCTGCCGATCCGTCTCAGTACATACCAGTCATGGTGCTGATCCATAGTTACATTCGGATCGCTTGCACTGAGCAGTCCGGCCGGCAGCAGCTTAGCCGTAAAATCATAATAACGGCGGGTATGCACCCGGTGGTGAATAGAGAGCTCTCCCCAGAAATACATGCTCTCCATCGCTGCCCGGGATAGTCTCGCCGGAGCCCAGGACCAGTCGATCTTCTCTTTGCTCTCCAGATCGAGCGAAGAGAGCGGACCCCGCGAGTTCAGCTCCTCACGGACATGGGTGACCATGGCAGCCATAGCTTCATTGTCCTGATGCCTGGCGGCGGCTTCTCTGCGCCTCTGGAAATAAGGCCAGTCCTCTGTGCAGTAGATCGACATATTCTTGTCCCAGCCGTCAATCAGCAGCCTGTCCTTATAGAGCAGCTCCGTGGCCATTTCCGGCCGGAATCCCGGGAGTCTGGCCTGTAGCACAAGCTCATGATTATGTCCGGCGATGCTGAGCGGATCATATTGGATACAGCCCACGTGGCGGACGAACTCGTGGATGCTCATCTTGCCCTCCTTCAGTCCTCCCGTGACCAGCCGCTGGTGACGCAGCAGGAACAGCCGGGCTTGCCGCTTGCTCAGACTATAGGTCATCAAGTCCTTCACCCCATCCGTATGTATTGCTTTCCATTATACGGAACAAATGTTCTGAACTCAAGCGAAAGAACCCCCCTGAAGCTTCTACAGCATCAGGAGGGTTTGTTAACAGCAGAGAGGCTGGCTGATCCTCAAAGATTAAATCTGCTCCAGTGACGGACGCAGTCCGGCAGCGGAAGTAGAAGAGGAGACAGCGCCTGAGGCCGGTGCCTCCGCACCGTTACCGGCACCGGCACCCAGCTGAAGCTGATACATGCGGAAGTAACGTCCGCCAAGTGCCATCAGCTCATCATGGCTGCCCCGTTCAACAATCTCACCCCGGTGCAGCACCAGAATCTGGTCTGCGCTGCGGATGGTGGACAGCCGGTGGGCAATGATGAATGTAGTCCGGCCCTTCTTCAGCACCTCCAGCGCCTGCTGGATGATGCTCTCCGTTTCGGTATCGATGTTGGAGGTCGCTTCATCCAGAATCAGGATCGCCGGATCGAACGATAACGCTCTGGCGAAGGAGATCAGCTGCCGCTGGCCGGCGGACAATGTGCTGCCTTTCTCAATTACCGGTTCGTCGAAGCCTTGCGGCAGATGGGACAGCAATTTGTCAGCCCCTACTTCACGCAAGGCACGCTCTACACGTTCCCGGCTGATGCGCTCATCCCCGAGACTGACATTCGAGGCAATCGTTCCGGTGAAGAGGTAAGGGTCCTGCAGCACAATGCCCATATGGCTGCGCAGCCACTGTTTCGGCAGATCCTTAACCTCCTGGCCGTCAATAGTGATGCTTCCGGCTTGCGGATCATAGAAGCGGAACAGCAGATTGATGATCGAGCTTTTGCCCGAGCCGGTATGACCGACCAGAGCGACAGTCTCGCCCGGACGCGCCTCGAAGGAGATATCGCGCAGGACGAAGTCTTTTTTGTAGGCGAAGGATACATCCTTGAAGACAACATCACCTTTATAACGCGGCATCGAACCGTCGGTTACCGGCTCTCCAGGCTCATCCATCAGGGTGAAGACGCGCCCTGCGGATACCATCGAGCTGTCGAGGTTCGCCAGCTGGTTGACCATCCCTGTAATCGGCTGGAACATCCGTCCCAGTACATCGACGAAGGCGTAAAGGACGCCCAGAGAGACGAAGGTTGAACCGTCAAGACTGCCGAAGCCGAAGTACCACAGCACGAGCACGAAGGAGAGACTGCGCAGGGAGTTCACCAGGTTGTGGGACGTGAAGGCATTCAGGTTAAGCATTTTGTTCTGGTATTTCAGATAATCATCATTCAGCTGTTCGAATTCCGCACTACTCTGCTTCTGGCGGCGGAAGATCCGGATAATGGACATCCCTTGAATGGATTCATTGATAATGGCATTGATCTCACTAAGGCGTGAGCGGATGATCGTATTGTATTTCGTTGCAATCTTGCGGTAGAGCACAATCCAGACAATGATAATCGGCACGATGAACAAGCTGACAAGACCCAGCTTCACGTCCAATAGGAAGAGGGCAACATATACACCCGTAATATTAATAATCCCTGTTGCGAAGTTGGACAATACAGCAATGAACAGATCCTTGACCGCTTCCGTATCATTGGTGACCCGGGACACCACCTTGCCTGCAGGCAGATTATCGAAGAAATGCACCGGGAGGCGCTGGATATGCGCATACACGTCCGTCCGCAGCTTGCGGATGACCTGGTTGGCTGATGATTGCAGCCAGTAGGTTTTGCCGAACTCCGCAATTATGGAGATAACGAGGAACATGGCGTATAGAGCGACTAGTTTATAAATCCCGGGGAACTCCGGTTTGTAAAATGAAAACAGGTCATCAGCCGACAGTCTGACGGCCGGATAGACCGTTGCCTGATCGCCATATTGGATACGCAGGTTCCCGTCCGAGAAACTCCGTTCGCCTTCGGTCTGGGCTACAGCTTCATTAATGAAATAGAAGCTTCTGCCAGCCTGAAGCAGGCGGATTTCCCGGCCTTTGACTTCATCTGCGGCAAACCGGTCACCGCGCTTGTAATAGTTGTTGTTATATTCAGCAGCATCTTCAGGCGAAGCAGTCTCGAAATAAGGCTTCTCAATCGCGAGCAGGTGATTGTCAATCATACTCTTGGCGATGAAAGGCCCCGCCAGCTCAGCCGCTACCCCGATGGTGAGGAGCAGAAGGGCTGCTATGAATGTTTTTTTGGCAGTCAGTGCGTACTGCAGCAGACGTTTGCCTGTACTCTGTGTCAACGGTGACACCTCCTATATTTCAGAACATTATAATAGATATGATGCACGTTATAACTTGTTTTTGGGTTATTCATTCGTCAGGTTATTCTCAACCTGCTGACGGTCGAACTGCTCACGGTACCAGCCGTTCAATTCAAGCAGCTCCTGGTGGGTACCCCGCTCCGTAATATGTCCTCCGTCAAGCACGACGATCAGATCGGCGTGTTCAATAGCCGAGAGGCGGTGGGTGGAGATGAGCGTGGTTTTACCGCTGCGCTCTTCACGGATGTTCTCGATGATCTTGGCTTCTGTCCTCGCGTCAACAGCAGACAATGCATCATCCAGAATCAGAATATCCGGATTAGAGATGAAGGCTCTGGAGATCGAGACCCGCTGCTTCTGTCCTCCGGACAGGGAGACACCGCGTTCGCCAACCATCGTGTCGAGCCCGTCGGACAAGGTGCCGAGATCATTTTGGAATGCTGCAGCCGTTATAGCCTGCATAATGAGCTCATCGCTGGCTCCCGAATGGCCGAACTGTATGTTCTCGCGTACCGATTTGGAGAACAGAATCTGTTCCTGCGGGACATACCCCATCCAGCTGTGCAGCTGATCCAGGGCAATCTGCCCGATCGGAACACCTGAGATCAATATCTCACCCTGGCCGGTCGGATATTCATGCAGCAGCTGCTTCAGCAGGGTCGATTTGCCGCTGCCGGTCCGTCCGACCACACCGAGTGTCTGGCCCTGCGACAAGGAAAGGCTGACTCCACTCAGGTTGTCGATGGTTGAGGTCGGATAGCGGAAGGTCACATCCTTCAGTTCAATAGATGACGGATGTTCTACCGGGGTTGGATGAGGAACATCCTGCACATCAGGTATGGCATGCAGTGTCTCATCGATCCGCTCCAGCGAGGCGCCGCCGCGCTGCATAATGTTAATCAGCTCGCCGATGGCGAACATCGGCCAGACGATCATGCCGAGATACATATTGAAGGAGACAAGGTCTCCAAGAGTGATCTGATTGCGGAAGACCAGATAGATTCCGTAGGTCAGTGCAATAATATAACTGAGGCCTACGCAAAAGCGGATCGTCGGCTCGAAGAAGGCATCGACCCGGGCTACGGCCATATTCTTGCGGTATACATCTTCGGTGATATCAGAGAAACGCTTCTCATCCTGGCGTTCCTGCACATAGGCACGGATAACGCGGATACCGGATACGGATTCGAGCACCTGATCATTCATGTCACCGAAAGCATCCTGCGCCAGACTGTAGCGGTCGTGAATGGCTTTGCCGTAGAAGACCATAGCTATCGCGATTAGCGGAAGCGGGATAACTGCGGCAAGTGTCAGCTTCCAGCTGACCAGGAACCCCATGGCGAACAGCACTACTGTCAGATAGACTGTCGAATCGACGAGGGTCAGCATACCAAAGCCTACGGTAGCTGATACCGCACGGATATCATTGGTGGCCCGGGCCATCAGATCACCGGTGCGGTTGCGCTCGAAGAAGGCCGGTGTCATCGTCATGAGATGATTCATGAAGCGCGAGCGCAGCAGGCGCTCCACCAGGTTTGAACCTCCGAACAGCTTGTGCATCCATATGTAGGTGATCCAGTAAATTACCAGCAGCATGAGCACGATCATGCCTATATATTTCATTAGTGAACCTGCAGTAATGGAGCCGCTGACAATATCGTCGATGGCGTTACCGAGGAGACGGGGAGGCAGCAATTCAAGCACACCTACCACAATTAGCAGTATAAGGCCTATAGCATAGCGCCTTTTTTCCCGGCGGAAGAACCAGCCGAGATCGCGGAGAACGGAGAACAAGGGAAATCCCTTCCTTTCGTGTTGAGAATGTTGTTTGCCGGCTTGGGTAAGGATATTATGAAGCTTCAGGACAATGGATAACTCTCTCAAAGCATGCAAAAAAGCGTACCATCCGAAAACGGATGATACGCCTGTCATTTACGACTATCATGTCCACGGTGCTTGTCGCAGCACAGAGACATGGAAGAGAATTGCTTAGCCTGAATTCATACGGTACGCGTAACACGCATGATACTCAGGAATTATCCATTACTCGGGCTGCTTCGGTATTCAGTTGTGTGGATTTGCCGACAATAGTTAGGAAATATGCTGGAACAATAGTAAACACCGCGCTCACCCTTTCTTTGATTTGGTAATAACTTGAAGACGCTTCGTTATGTTCCGAGTTTATCATCCCCCTTCAAGGATTGTCAAATGTAATTTTGAACAAATTGCGAATAAGCTGTATGATAAAATATACTTAAGTCATTTGGAGTATTGTGTTTTGTCAGTAGACTTGAGATATGCGGGAGGAGTGGAGAGATGAACATGTTAATTAGCACGGAAGCTGCCGCCTGGTTCAAGAGAGAGCTGAGCCTCCAGAATGGAGCGTATGTCCGTTTGTTTCCCCGGTATAGCTCAGGGGGCGGACTGCATCCCGGATTCTCGCTGGGAATCGCTACAGAACCGCCGGGCCGTCCCGCTGTTCAGTTTGAGCAGGGAAGCCTTATTTTCTATATGGAAGAGCAGGATCTGTGGTACATGGAGGGGTATAGCCTGTCGATTGTCTATTCGGAGGCTGAGGATGATATCGAGTATAAGTATGAGCCTGTGCCGGTCGCCGGAGGCGTAAAGGAATAACCCGGAAGTGAGGAATGGTGCAGGCCCCGTTACGGTGAAAGATGTCAAAATCCCTTGCCAAGTGGCAAGGGATTTTACGTGAGAACGCATAGCGGATAGGCATTCTGCCTACATCAGCTGCTGCGGCTTCAGGGTGAGCTGCGGAATGTTTCTTCTTCCATCGCGAACTCGAAATCATCAATATCAAACACCTGCACCGGCACTCCGCCTTCGATGATACGCTGAATCAGCTCGAATTGGTCGGTGAGAATCGGTACCTGCTCACGCTGGGAGGCCAGCAGCAGCTCCGTCTCGATTGGATCAAAGGTTTCCCCGTAGGAAGCGTTGTCGAGGCTGTTGATGATGGTAATCTGCGCCTGTCCGCCGAGCAGAATGCCGGAGCTTTTGGCCCACGGGACATTGAGACAGCGGTTGATCTTCTTGGAATTAAGCGGTTCCTCGAAATAGTTGATCAGCTCGCGGATTCTCAGCTTCACATGCTGGTCATCGTCAGCGTGGCTCATCACCGGCTCATCACTGTCCCGTAGTTCGTACAATTCCATAATAGTAGTGTAAGGCACTATATATTCTACAGGGCTCCGCGGTGCGAGAAGCTGGCCGTAAATCGCCATCATGACGGCTTCCGTCACAAATTGTCTGGGCATCATTATCCTCCTGGATTTCAGGTACTGCGATCGTAACTAATAAAATTATAAAAACACTGCGGAGCGCAAATGTCAACAGTGTCCGGGTAAACCAATTAACGGGAAAGGGCGTAAGAGGCTGTGAAACAATGGAAATCTTATTATACCTTCGTACGGCCTTACATGAAATGGATAGTGCTCACATTAATTATCGGGATGATCAAATTCAGTATTCCGCTGACGCTGCCGATGATTTTGAAGTATGTAGTAGATGATCTGCTGGGCAATCCTGCGTTAACCATTGCTGACCGGGTGTCCAAGCTGATGATCGTGCTCAGCGGCGCATTTGTGCTGTTCGTGATTATCAGAGGTCCGGTAGAGTATTACCGCCAGTATTTTGCCCAGCTGATTACAAGTAAGATACTCTTCGATATGCGCAATAAGCTGTATGGACATATGCAGCGCCTGTCGCTGCGTTATTACCAGAATACCAAAGTGGGCGAGGCGATCTCCAGATTTATTAACGATGTGGAGCAGTCGAAGAATCTGGTTGAGGTCGGAATGATGAACGTCTGGCTGGACATGTTCACCCTGCTCTTTGCACTAGGGTTCATGTTCTACCTGAATCCGGTGCTGGCGCTGGTCTCCATTGCGATTCTGCCGTTGTACGGCATTGCTGTGAATACCCTCTATAAGCGGCTTAAGGTGCTCACCAAGGACCGGTCCCAGGCTCTCGCGGTTATTCAGGGCTATCTGCATGAACGGATTCAGGGGATTGCGGTGATCCGCAGCTTCACCATGGAACGGGTGGACCAGCAGCAGTTCAAGGACATTAACGGCCGATTTCTGGAAAAAGCGATGGCGCAAACGCGCTGGAACGCTTTTACCTTCGCGATTATCAACACCTTGACGGATATCGCGCCGCTGCTCGTCATTGGATACGGGGGATATCAGGTGATCCAGGGTAATCTGACTCTGGGGACCTTCGTAGCTTTCTTCGGGTACCTGGACCGCATGTATGCACCGCTCCGCCGGCTGATTAATTCCTCGACTGTGCTGACCCAGGCTTCTGCTTCGCTGGAGCGGGTGATGGAGCTGATGAACGAGCCTTATGATATTGTAGACGCCCCGGGGGCGAAGCCGCTGCTGGCACCTGCAGGAGAGATTGAATTCAGCGGAGTATGGTTCAAGTATAACGATGAGAACGAGTGGGTGCTGCGCGATATTAATCTGCGTATTGCTCCGGGGCAGACGGTGGCTTTTGTCGGGATGAGCGGGGGCGGGAAGTCCTCGCTGATCAGCCTGATTCCGCGGTTCTACGATATCAGTGAAGGCAGCCTGCGGATGGACGGGCAGGATATCAGAGGGCTGACCCAGGAGAGTCTGCGCAAGGCAGTGGGTATGGTGCTGCAGGATAACTTCCTGTTCAGCGGCTCCGTGCGGGATAATATTCTGTTCGGCAATCCGCAGGCAGGGGAGCAGGAGGTCATTGCAGCGGCGGTGTCAGCTAATGCGCATGATTTCATCATGCAGCTGCCGGAAGGCTATGATACGGAGGTGGGAGAGCGCGGAGTGAAGCTGTCCGGAGGCCAGAAGCAGAGAGTGGCGATAGCGCGGGTATTCCTGAAGGACCCCAAAGTGCTGATTCTGGACGAAGCCACCTCGGCGCTGGATCTTGAATCAGAGCATCTGATTCAGCAGTCGCTGCAGGCCCTCTCCTCAGAACGGACCACACTGATTGTGGCTCACAGACTGTCTACCATAACCTATGCCGATCAGATTGTTGTGCTGGAGAACGGGGCCGTTACTGAACGCGGAACCCATGAACAGCTGATGGCGCTGGAGGGCAGCTATGCACGCTTGTTCAATGTGCAGCGGCTGGATGGTTAACAGGGTCTCCAAGCGCCAGCAGGGCGTCAACTTATTAGGCAGGACAACAAACAGGCTGCATACTCACCCGATTAGGTGAAGATGCAGCCTGTTTCATCCTTGCGGCGGGGTTCAGATCCGTCCAATCAGCAGCGACAGGATACCTGCCGCAATCAGCGGACCAACCGGAACGCCTTTGAAAAAAGCGACGCCGATGACGGTTCCAATCAGCAGCCCGGCCACAATGGTCGGCTGGCTGCCCATAAGCACCGCGCCGCGTCCGCCGAGATAGGCAACGAGAATCCCGATTCCGATTGCGGCCAGCGATTTCCAGTGCAGGAACGATTGCCCGATCGTCTGCAGCGAGATTTTACCGCTGGCCAGCGGTGTCATCACTCCGATGGTGAGGATGATGATGCCAACGGTAAGCCCGTATTTCTCCAGCCAGGGAAAAGCCTGCTGCAGGCCCAGCACCCGGATCAGCAGCAGAACGACCATGGCAATCGTGACCGGAGAATTGCTGCTGATAATCCCCAGTGCCGCGAGACCCAGCAGCAGTAACGAGGTCATATCCATAGCTTAGAAGCACTCCTTCTCTAAGAAAGCCTTTTGCTCATAATATGATCGGCAATCAGTTTGCCGTGCCCCCGACCGCTCTCGATGAATACCTCATTGGCGTTCCGTCCGGACGCGATAACGCCTGCGACATAGATACCGGGAATATTGCTCTCCATCGTAGAAGGATTGAAGGCAGGTTTATCGAGGGAATCATCCATCAGCACACCTGCCGAGGATAACAGGGTTCTGCTCGGACGGAAGCCGGTCATGGCAAGGACGAAGTCATTATCAAGGATGCGGGTCTCCCCGCTGCCTGCCGTGACCACTGCAGAAGACGGGGTGATTTCCGTTACCCGTGACTCCAGATGAAGAGTAATGTTCCCTTTCTGGACCATGCTCTCAAAAATCGGACGCACCCATGGCTTAATATTCTCCGAAATACTGCTTCCACGGTAGACCATATCCACCTTGGCACCGACCCGGATGAGCTCCAGAGCGGCATCAACCGCCGAGTTGCTTCCCCCGATGACGGCAACCTTCATGCCGGAATACGGATGGGCTTCACCGAAATAATGGGTTACTTTGGATAGCTCTTCCCCGGGAATCCCGATCATATTCGGCTGGTCGAAATAACCGGTTGAAATGACTACATTCGCGGCGCTATGGTGCTGCTCTTCTCCGCGCTTGTTGCGTGTATGTACGATGAAGCTGCCATCCTCCTGCGGCAGAACGGACAGTGCCTCCTCATAGGCGGCGATGTCGAGGCCATGCTGCGCGGCAGCGCGGCGGTAATAGACCAGGGCTTCATGGCGGTATGGCTTGTCGTTCGGGGAGGTGAAGGGCACATCTCCGATTTCAAGCAGCGGGGTTGTACTGAAGAACTGCATATTCGTCGGATACAGGTAGATAGAATGGACAATAAAATTCTTTTCAATGATCAGGCTGGAGAGCCCCTGGCGCTGGCATTCTATAGCTGCAGACAGTCCGCAGGGACCCGCACCGATAATAATTACGTCTTTCATAATAGCTGCATCCTTTCGGGTAAGTATTCTTTTCAGTAAATGGTACCTTATATTTTAGATTTTTGCCATTCCCCGGTGTTTCCAGTAACAAGAGCATTGCTCAAACGTTGAAAAAGGTATATAATTAGATATATATCTAAACGCAATGCAGCAGATAAGGTATGTATTTTCATACAACAGAGTTTATGAATGTTCAAATGTCTATAGGAGTGTGTTCCGATGCAGTTAGATAAAATTGTTGCTTACCATAAAGCGTTGTCCGATCCGACCCGGCTGCGGATTCTGCTGCTTTTGTCCAAAGGCGAGGTTCACGGGCATGCGCTGGCCGAGAAGCTGAACCTGTCACAGCCCACTGTTACCCATCATGCCGCCAAACTGCGTGAAGCTGCGCTGATCATGGAGCGCAGAGACAAGAATACCGTATATTTCAAGCTGAATCCTGAGTTTATTCAGGCAGGCTCAGAGGCCTCGCTGAAATTTATTTTTGCCAAGGGGGTGGAAGAGATGGAGGAAGAGTCGCCGGAGAGCAGCCTGAAGGAATCGGTGCTGCGTAATTTTTTTGCCAAGGACGGACGCCTGCGGCAGATTCCCGCACAGTATAAGAAGAAGCTGATCGCCCTGCAGTATATGGTGGAGAAGCTGGAGCCGGGTGTAGTCTATTCCGAAAAAGAGATCAATGAATTCATCAAGCCGTTTCACGAGGATTATGCGACGATCCGCCGGGAGTTCATTATGCATCAATTCATGTACCGGGAGAACGAGAAGTATGAGCTGAATCCGCCCGAGTTGTGGACTCACTGGGAAAATGTCAAATAATGATCTAATAAATGGGGATTTTGTGTGACAAGTTCGAATCTGCTGATTAAATGTTTGAATAACGAATAAAATGGAATTGTAAGCGTTATCCGACATAAACTTCGAAAGGAGACTTTCAGTATGATATTCAAACGCGCCAAAAAAAATATGCCGTCTGTTCATCTCACCGTTACCTTGCCGCAGATCAAGCAGGCTGTTAGGCAATTTGAAGAAGATATGCCTGCGCCGATTAACCGCACTGCTCTGATTATGGAAGATAAAAGTATTGATCTAAACCGGCTTAAACGATATTTGGGCGGGGTCCCGCAACAGAAGTTCTATATGTCCCGCGAAACCTTTGAAATCTTTGAGGAAGCTGACAAGCTGGTACCGTATTATCTCGACATGGTGCAGTCGGCTGTAGATAACTATATCAGTGACACGGGCAAGCTCCCGCTGCTTGAAGATGCCTGGCTGCCAGAAGTTCATTACCGGCTGCTCTCCACGGAACGTTATCTCAAGGAAACGCCGCCGTTCCCGCTTTACATTACGGAAGAGGAAATGATGCTTACGCATCGCGCAGAGCATTTTGAATCTTAAGCGTCCCGGACCTGATCTGAAAATAGAGGCCATCCTGTGAAAGAACGTTTGTTCTTCTTAACAGAATGGTCTTTTCTTTGTTCCCCGGTGCATAGTACAATGAATTTCTGGTGTAGGAATCATTGAAATTGATGAAATAAGGGGAACGAAAGAATGAAGGAAGTACAAGCCTTACTGTTTGACCTCGACAATACGCTGATGGACCGTGATCAGACCTTCCGCAGCTTCAGTATGAAATTTGTACAGGATTTCCTCGGACACCTGAATGAGGATGAAGCCGGCCGGGTGGTTGCAGATATGATAATCAGAGATGCTGACGGCTACCGTGATAAGGATGGCTTTTTTGCAGAACTAAGCGAGGTTCTCCCTTGGCAGACAGTGCGGTCGGCAGAGGACATCCGGAAATACTACGACGAAACCTATATACACCACGGGGCAATCATGAAGCATGCAGTGGAGACACTGGAATATTGCCAAGGCCGCGGCTATCCGCTGGGACTGGTAACGAATGGCAGCAGGGATATTCAATACGGCAAAATTGATCTGCTCGGCCTGCGTCCCTATTTCCGTACCATCGTAATTTCCGGTGAAGTCGGAATCAGCAAACCGGACCCGCAGATTTACCGGCTGGCCTTGGAACGCCTGGGTTCAACCGCAGACCAGACCCTGTTCATAGGAGACCATCCGGTGAATGATATCTGGGGGGCAGTCCGGGCCGGAATGGATACCATCTGGCTGAAGCGTAACCATGCCTGGGATGAGTCGCTGAACGTGCAGCCGATTGCCACCATTCATGAGCTGAATGAGCTTGAAGGCATTATTTAATTAGATTTTGTTAAAAAATTCAAGAGTGCCTGTTGACAAACAGCTGGCAGCGCGTTTATCATAACAGCATATTAGTTCGGAAGGAGACGATGTCAAATGACAGTTTATACCGTGTTATCAGGATCAGTTGCAACTGTTGTGGATACGTGTCTTCCGGGAACAGCGGCTGTGGAATAAGATTCCCAGCTTAGCAGGTAAGCTCTAACATGCCTTTTAGAGCCGCCGGGAACCGTATCGGTTCCGGCGGCTTTTTTGCGTGCATAGCCAGATGTATATTCATGCGCTTGAATATATCCTGGTCTGCGACACGCACAGAAACCTGAGGCAGCTTTCTTTGTTCGAGGGGAGTGCTTCAGCTTTTGGTTTGGATTCCGCCGCCGGAACCTTTGGGTTCCGGCGGTTTTTTTGTTGAAACAGTAGCCATTATATGCTGCACGCTGTAAAAGATGCTGCTGTGCTAAAAGGATTGGAAGGGGTACAAACTCCCGGAAATACACGTGAATGATTAAGAGGGTAAGCAAAGCAAACAAGCTGGATAAAAGATAAAACACAAAGTACAAAGGATCGGAGGGGAAATTTGGAGCTGTAGGAGCGATAGCGTCCGCCTTTGTCACCGGATTTCTACCGCTAACAGCGGTTTAAATCAAGAAATCTGGGGACAACAGCGGCCGGAAGCCCAAATCTTCTCCGCAGTGACGAATGAGCTTTAAGTTAACTCTTATATTCAGCATAAACAACAACAAACCAGGAGGAATTGAATGAATATAGAACAGTATGGCTGGAATGAAGAATGGAAAAATAAGTGGACAGAGAAGCTGAAGCAGCTCGAGGCCAGGGTACTTGAGCCGGGCCGGATTGTCGGTGATTTCGGCAGCAAGTACCGGGTCATCGCAAGCACGGGCGAGATCTGGGGAGAGTTATCCGGCAAGCTCAGACATACCTTGACAGGGTCCGGTGATTATCCGGCGGTTGGCGACTGGGTGGCTCTGGCCATGCAGGACGGCGGTGAGCATGCCGTGATTCATGGCGTCCTGCCCCGCCGCAGCGTAATTTCGCGCAAGGTGGCAGGGGTGACGCAAGAGGAACAAATCGTTGCCTCCAACGTCGATACCCTGTTCCTGGTCAGCGCCTTGAACGATGATTTCAATGTACGGCGGATGGAGCGTTATCTGATTATGGCCTGGAACAGCGGGGCGAATCCGGTGATTCTGCTGACCAAGGCAGATCTCTGTGCCGATGCGGCGGATAAAATTGCCGAGATGCAGCGGGCGGCTCCCGGGGTAGCTGTACATGCGGTCAGCGCGCTGCTCGGCGATGGGCGGGAGGAGCTGCTGCCTTATATCGGCCGCGGTCAGACCGTGGCCCTGACCGGTTCCTCCGGCTGCGGTAAATCAACGATGGTCAACTGGCTCAGCGGACAGAATCTGCAGCTAACCCAGGATATCCGGGAAGGGGATAGCCGCGGGCGGCATACGACCACACACCGTGAGCTGTTTGTCCTGCCGGACGGCGGCATCATTGTGGATACGCCGGGGATGCGTGAGCTGCAGCTGTGGGAAGATGAGGGAGGCCTGGATCTGGCCTTCGGTGACATCAGCTCGCTCGCGGCAGATTGCCGCTTCAGTGATTGCAGCCATGTTCGGGAGGAAGGCTGCGCGGTGCTTGAGGCAGTAGCAAGCGGTGTACTGGATGAGAAACGGCTGCTCAATTACCGCAAGACGCAGAAGGAACTGCAGTTCCAGAACAGCAAAGAAGTGAAGCAGAAGCGCAAAACCGTAGCTGCCTCCTCCAAAAGCACACCTCCGCGTGCCAAAAGCAACAGCTGGCAGCGGGTATTGGAAGAGTATTAAGACTCTCCGGAGCACAAAAAAAGCCCTGCAGCTGACCATAGCAGCTGCAGGGCTTTTTCCTGTAGGGTCCGGCGGTTTCCCGGAGGATGCACCGGCGGAACTATATATAAATAAAAGTCCGGTTGATGTTACAGCAGATGCCTGATAAAAGTGCGGAGCTCTAAAGGTGAAACCGGACTTTTAACGCTGGCGGATTAGAACGATGCAGCTGCAGTTTTTGCCAGTTGCAGACCGGTAGCGATAATTTCAGCGGATTTCTGCGGGTTCTGGTTGTGTCCTTCAACGATAACTTGTGTAGTTTCCTTGAAGCCCCAGAAGTTCAAGTTACCCATGATGAAGTTAACAGCCATTTCAGCACTTGCTGCCGGGCCTTCGGAGTACACGCCGCCTCTGGCGTTCAGTACAGCTGCTTTTTTGCCTGTCAACAATCCTACAGGACCTTCAGCAGTGTACTTGAAGGTTGTGCCGGCCTGGTTCAGGTAATCGATATAAGTGTGCAGTACAGCCGGAACAGTCATGTTCCAGAGCGGGAAGGCGAATACCACTTTGTCAGCGGCCAGGAACTGGTCCAGATATTTCTTAACAAGAGCGGCGCCGGCAGCTTCTTCAGGAGTTGCCTCGAAGCCTTGTGCTGCTTTGTATACGCCAGTGATCAGCGTGTTATCGTAGTAAGGAAGTTGTTCAGCGAACAAATCCAGTTCAGTAACTTCATCCTGCGGATGAGATTCTTTGTAGCTCGCCAGGAACTCATTATAGAGCTGAACACTTACAGATTGCTCGGCTGGGCGGTTATTTGCTTTGATAAACAGGACATTAGACATTATGATTTCTCCTTAAATATATATTTAATATTAACTATAGATAATATAGCATTTAATAAATTGTTTGTAAATATCCGTCGGATAAAATTTTTATTTTGCCGACACAAACAGGCTGTTTTTTGCACAGATACCATATCTCCTGTTGAAGGAATCCAATCGCAGAAGAACCGTCAATATGTAGTAAGACTAATTTCGCAGCTATTTGCCGCAGTGATATTGGCTGGTTTAAGCCATCTGGGACCCGGTTATATAGGTGTTACAAGGAGACAAGGAAATGATTTCCTACTCTACAACGGGATTCCGATCCCATTCCAAAGGAGCGATTGACATGTCCATTGACCGTTTCATAATTAAGAAATTGGACAACTGTCACGAAGAGCATACCCGGCGCAACCTGGTGAAGTTGTTCAAGCTGCGGATTCAAAAGGCCGAGAAAGAAGAGAAACGGAATCTCAGGATTGGCTGAGGCAAAGCATACCCCGATCATACAGATAACACGCATTATATAAAGAGGGCACATTCCTGGACTGCAGGCGTGTGCTTTTTTGTATGGAGTTCTCCGGGGCTGTATCATGCATCATGCATTTATTCCGGCAAAAAAATATCCCTCTATTAATAGAGGGATAAAGCCAGTGAATCATTTTCACTATAACTGTGCAATATAGCTTCTGAGCCTTTAATTTCGATACTGATCAGAGAATTCAAACATTTCTGCAGGGCGTTTTTTCCCTTTTGAATTTTGAGCTCCAGTGTGCTGTTAAGCAGTCGAAGTACTTTTTGGGTAGGCTGTTTGTTTTCTGTTGTGAAATATACTGGTACAAGCTTGTTCTGAAATGTGATGAGCATTCTCATTTTGAAATCACCTCGCTAAAAGTATTTCATGGTATTGATCTTACCCTGCATTTCTTAATTTTACCTTAAAATTAGCTTATGATAACATAAAGATTGCAAGTTTTATAGTTTTACCGTTTTTTGAAAGCCACTCATTGACAATAAATTTCAGATTTATGGGAATAGGGAAGGATATATGGATGTGAAAACTCAAGATGTAATCTGTTTAGCACAGTTTCTGTTCCCCGGTGAAACAGAGCGTAAAGTGGTGGCGGATATTCTGCAGACCGTCTCTGGTGCAGTTGGAATATGCAGGGTGAAGTACATGGAAGGCGAATCTTCGCAGGATGTATGCATGCAAATACATAAAGATAAAATAGTTGTTACCGGTATACTGGAAGAAGACCCCTTCGGTTATGAATTGAAGGAGCCAAGTGAGATGAAGCGGGCCTGTTATTATCTTTTTAATTGCTTTGAATATGCAGAGACCCGCATGGTGTCTGTTCCGGCACTCTTCCTGTCCAGAAGCAGGTATGAGGAGATTAAACAACAAGCAGGGTCCTGCAGTTTGTGTATGCTGGCTGAGTACCTGGGGGAGGAGACAGGTGATTTGGCCAGTTCAACTGAACTGGCCAAGGTTATGTTAGGCCCGGAAATGACCGGAGAACTGCGGTTATGCTCCCGTGCCGGCAGCGGCTGGAGCCTTCAGCAGGCTTCATATTTTGAGAACGCTTCTGGCGGCTGGCTCCTGCGGATGAGCGCCGAGCCCGCGCGGGACTATCTGATCGCCGCCCCGCTCACGAAGGCGGAGCTGTGCTGCGCCTTTTATGAGTGGGTCATGCATTCTACTCCGATTTGTACTCCAGAATAACTGTTGTGTAAGCAGGAAGCGTGAGTCCGCCGCTGCCGAGTGCAGCCTTGCCGCCAACTGACCGGAGGATACCAGCGTATGTAATGCCTCCAGTTCCGCTATGAAGCTGCATCGTCTGTGCCGATCCCGTTAAGTTATGAATAACAAGGACCTGCTGTCCGGCGGTTATCCGTTCATAAGCCATAATTCCCCCGTTCCCGGAAGGGTAATCACGTATGTCCCCGTCTCGCAGGGCCGGCACCTCTTCCCGCAGCTGAATAAGCTCGCGGTAGCGCACCAGCAGTGAATCCCTGCGCTTTTGCTGGCTCTCTACATCGGCCCCGGGATTCGCAGCGTTATTGCTGCCCGGCTCCCACGAAGTCTGACCTGTATCCCCTCCGTCCGGCGTCCATTTCATGGGCTCACGGATGCCTTCATCCGGCTTCACACCCAGCAGTCCGATCTCTTCCCCATAATAGATAAATGGATTACCCGGCAGGGTCAGCAGCATTGCTGCCGCCATTGCGGCATGATCTGGCTGATTCTCAAGCTGGCTCATGACCCTGTTCTGATCATGATTGGTCAGGAAAATCGCATCTGTGAAAGCACCGCCTGAGATTTGAGAATACAGTTTGTATGTCCGTTCCAGGGTGAACGCGGCTCCGCTGTCCTTCTCCGTTTGAGCCGAATGGACCAGCGTTTCAGCAAGCCCGAAGTTAAATCCGGAATTGAAGGCCTGATCTAGATAGGCCCCTACGGATACAGCGGAATTCTCCCAGACCTCACCCACGATATAAGCCTGCGGATTCACCTCGTTCATGGCTGTGCGGAATTCCTGCCACCAGGCTACATTCTTGGCTGTTGTCGCCGTACTTTTGTCCGAAAGAAGATCCTCATAAATATGCTTTGCAGCATCCAGACGGAACCCGTCGACGCCTTGTTCCAGCCAATAGGTTCCGATGCTCTTCATTTCCCGGCGGACCTCAGGATTATCGAAGTTGAGATCAGGCATTCCCTCCCAGAAAGTCCCCATATAATGGCTTCCCCGCAGAGCATGCCACGGACTGCCGCTGCCGGCAGCACTGGTTCCACTGACCGGGCGGTTCTGATCTTCGGCCCAGATATACCAGCTGCGGTATGGGCTGCCTGGATTCCTGGCTGAATCCACAAACCAGGGATGAGCCTTGGACGTATGGTTCACCACCAGATCCATAATTACCTTGATGCCCCGTTTATGTGCCTCCTTGATCAGTGTCTGCATATCTTCGAGTGTTCCATAGTCCGGATTAATGCTCCGGTAATCGGTTACATCATACCCGTGATAGCTGGGCGAGGGATTAACCGGCATCAGCCATATTCCTCCTACACCGAGATCCTCATGGGTCCCCGGGTCGCCGTCATTCAAATAATCCAGTTTCTCCGTGATCCCCTGCAGATCACCGATACCATCCCCGTCTGAATCGTAGAAGGAGCGGACGAATATTTCATAAAATACGGTGGAAGGCTGCTCGTCTACAGCTGCCTTCGGATTAGCGCCAGGTTGTACAGCGCTGTTGTTCTGTATCCCTGCCCCTGATTGCGGTTCTGTACTGTGAACGGGGGAGGAAGGTTGTGACGATGAGACACCCGCAGCATGATTTCCGCCTGTGCTCTCAGTACTGCTGCAACCGGCCAGCAGCACCGCAGCCAGACCAGTGATTGCTAAGGCATGCAGTATACGGGTTGTTAGCATAACTGATGAAGAACGAGACATAGAATTAAAACTCCTTTCAGGCATTCAGGATATTTTGCTTCATTAAAATATGTAAATTCGTAAGCGCTTTATTGTTACATCTTATTGGAAATTCCACTTTTGGTAAAACGTTTGCACAAGCTGAATATTGTGATAAACATCCATAGGATCGGTCTTGACCATAGAAATCTGGATTTATCGCTTAAATTCTTTGATTTAGTCTGTTTTATTGTCTGATATGAGCATTGGATTAATCCTTATCCGAAAAAACTGCCGAAAAAATATTCAAATCGCTTTAGATAACGCGGATTTTTTGTGCAAACGATAGCAATACAGGTCTTTAACCTTTCGGCGGGCAACCGCATATGCATAGAGCAAGGGCGAAAGACCCGGGAAGAAAGGAGAATGAAGATGAATCTCAAGAAAAAACTGTCATTGTCGCTCATGATGATTGTCACGTGTTTCACAGTACTCGCCGGGTGTGGCGGTGATTCGGCTGTAGTGAAGGTGAAGATCGGTGAGGTTACCCGCTCCGTGTTCTATGCGCCGGAGTATGTGGCGTTGTCCCAGAATTTCTTCAAGGATGAAGGGCTGGATGTGGAGCTGCAGACCATACCGGGCGGGGATAAAACGATGACGGCACTGCTCTCCGGAGCTATAGATGTAGCGCTTGTCGGTTCGGAAACTTCGATTTATGTATATCAGCAGGGGGCGGATGACCCTGTGATTAATTTTGCCCAGCTCACGCAGCGGGATGGAACATTCTTATTTGCACGTACACCGGACAGTACTTTCACATGGGACAAAGTCAAAGGGTCAACTTTCCTGGGCCAAAGGCAAGGCGGCATGCCGCAAATGGCCGGCGCATTTACTCTGCTGAACAAGGGGATTGACACTGCTAAGGACTTGACGCTGATTCAGAATATTGACTTTGCCAATATTGCCGGTGCTTTTGCTTCCGGGACAGGGGATTATGTACAGCTGTTTGAACCGCAGGCATCGATCTTCGAGAGTGAAGGAAGGGGCCAGGTTGTCGCTTCATTTGGCGTAGAGAGCGGTTATCTCCCGTATACCGTGTTCATGTGCAAGGAGAGCTACATCAGCAAAAACAAAGACACAGTGCAGAAATTCACCAATGCCATCCAGCGTGCACAATTGTGGGTGAAGGATCATAGCGCGGAAGAAATCGCTGATGCGGTTATGCCTTATTTTGATAAAACGGACCGTAATATTGTCGTCTCCGCCATCAGCCGCTATAAAGAACAGGACACTTATGCGGTAAACCCGGTTATTGATGATAAAGAATGGAACAATCTGCTTGATGTGATCGACAACGCCGGTGAGCTGAAGGAACGTGTCCCTTCGGGTAAGATTGTTGATAACACTTTTGCTGAAAAAGCGGAGAGCAGCATTAAGTAGGGTTGTGATGCTTCCGGAGCTAGTTTGTTCGAAGCAAAATCGTGTGAAGTAATGCTCACAAACTAAGTTGATGCTTCCGAAGCTAGTTTTGCTGCAGAGAAGAATCGAAGATGTGATTTTTACGCAAAACTAAGTTGATGCTTACGAAGCTAGTTTGTTCGATGCAGAATCGTGAGAAGTAATGCTCACAAACTTTTAGGAGGGCTGATATGCTTCCAGTAGTGGAGTTGAAGGAAATCACGCACGCCTATCTGGGAGACCGCGAGGCTTCGCTTGCGATCGAGGATTTCAATCTCAGCGTGGGCCAGGGTGAGTTCGTCAGCCTCGTCGGGCCCAGCGGCTGCGGCAAGACGACGCTGCTGTCGATCATTGCCGGGCTGCTGCGGCCCTCGCGGGGCGAAGTTCTGCTCAGCGGACGCTCTGCGGCTGGGCCGTCTCCTGAAGTAGGCTATATGCTGCAGCAGGATTATCTGTTTCCCTGGAGGAGCATTCAGGATAATGCACTGCTTGGCCTGGAGCTGACCGGAAGGCTGGATGAAGCGTCGCGCAGCAAAACCCTGCAGCTGCTGGCCGATATGGGGCTTGCGGGCAAGGAGCTTGCCTTTCCGGCTCAGCTCTCGGGCGGAATGCGCCAGCGCGTCGCTCTGGTGCGGACGCTGGCGACAGATCCCGGCCTGCTGCTGCTGGATGAACCGTTCTCCGCGCTGGATTACCAGATTAAGCTGCAGCTGGAGGATCTGGTCTCGGAGACGCTGATGCGCCGGGGAACAACGGCTATTCTGGTTACTCACGACCTGTCTGAGGCAATCGCCGTCAGCAGCCGGGTCATTCTGCTCCAGCGGAATCCGGGAAGGATCCGCAGGATTTTTCAGGTTCCGGAAGCCATCCGCAGTACCCCGCCGCTGTATGCGCGGGACTTGCCCGGATTCGCGGAGCTTTTTCATGAAGTGTGGAAGGAAATGGAGCTGGCAGGGAGGGAAGGCGTGTGAAGACGGAATTGCCCGCAGAAGTGGCGGCATCCCGTGCACTTTGGCTGGAACAAAAGCATGCGGACTACAGGAAGAAGAAGCTGCGCCGCAAGACTCAGGTTCTGATCGTAAGAAGCAGTATCCTGATCCTGTTCTTTGTGCTCTGGGAAGCGGGGGCCAGGCTGGGCTGGATTGATGAACTGCTCTTCAGCTACCCGACGAAAGTGTTCCAGCAAATTTGGGATGACATGGTCAGCGGCAGTCTTTGGCCGCATCTGGGGATGACTGTAGGAGAGACAGTAGTCGGCTTTATTCTCGGAACCCTGCTTGGGACGCTGCTGGCTGTGATCATCTGGTGGTCGCCTTTTCTGTCTGCCGTACTTGATCCTTATATGGTCGTCTTCAACAGTATGCCGAAGGTGGCGCTGGGTCCGATCTTCATTGTTATGTTCGGCGCAGGGTTCACCGCGATTGTGGTCACCACGTTATCCATTACGGTGATTATTACCACTCTGGTGGTGTACAACAGCTTTTGCAGTGTGGACCCGAATCTGGTTAAGGTTGTCCGTTCATTCGGCGCTTCCAGAGTACAGGAATTTAACAAGGTGATTCTTCCGGCGTCCTTCCCTACGGTGGTCTCCACGCTGAAGGTGAATGTCGGGATGTCCTGGGTCGGAGTCATTGTAGGGGAATTTCTGGTAGCCAAATCGGGGCTGGGTTATCTGATTATCTATGGCTTTCAGGTATTCAATTTCACGCTCGTCATGTCCAGTCTGCTTATCATCGCCGCGGTGGCTACAGCCATGTATCAGCTTGTTGTATATGTGGAGAAGCTGTTATTGTCGCGGAGGTAGAATAATGTAATATTGTGTCTCCCGGCAAAATCTTGTACCATGACTATATCTTTACCTGAATATTGAAGCTGAACTTTGTAGGAGAGGTATTAACATGGGATTTCGTATTATCAAAACGGCGGCTGCAACTCTGCTGTCCATTCTGCTGGCAGCCGCCGCAGGTATTCCCAATGCGCAAAGCGCGGGACTGCTGGCCATTCTCGGGGTGGAAACAACGCGCAAAAGGAGTCTCCGCACGATCACGGCACGCTTCTTCGCCTCGCTGGTGGGACTCTTTTTGGGCTGTATTCTCTTTTTCACCCTGGGCTTTCATTATTGGGTTCTTGGACTTTATGTACTGTTCGGCTTCCCGCTTATCGTCAAATCCGGCTTCAAAGAGGGGATTGTCACCAGCTCCGTTATTGTGTTCCGTGTTTTTGGACAAGCTGACATTACCGTTCACATCCTGCTGCAGCAGATTGAGCTGCTGATTATCGGCCTGGGTTCGGCCGGACTCGTCAACTTCATCTATATGCCGCAGACCGGAGACATGATTGCCGGTATCCGCAAAGAGGTGGACGGCTATTTCTCGGTTATCTTCCGGCAGATTGCCAGAACCCTGCGTGATCCCGCTTATGTATGGGACGGAAAGGAACTGATCGGAGCCGGTGAAGCGGTGCAGAAGGGTCTGACCGCGGCTTCAAGGGAGATGGAGAATCATGTGATCCATCCGGATGAAGCCTGGAATGTGTACTTCTACATGCGCAAGGAGCAGCTGGAGTCAATCCAGAATATGATGCAGCTTCTCTCTCAGGTATACCGCCAGCTGCCGCATGGTGATATGGTTGCGGAGCTGTTCGATCAGCTTAGCGGCGATGTGCTGGCTGAGGAATATACGGGCCGGACCGAGAAGCTGCTGGATGATCTGCAGCAGGAGTTTCAGCAGATGGAGCTCCCGGATTCCCGTGAGGTATTCGAGATCCGCTCCGCTATTCTGCAGTTATGCCGGGAGCTTGCGCTCTATCTCAAAATTGCCAAACGCTATAAAAGTCCGGTCGATCCAAGGCCGGTGAAGGACAAGCTGCCCGCAAAGGGAAATGCTTGAGCAGGAAGGTAAATATGTCTCAGGTATTAACATTACGGTGTGAATTAACGATAAGATATATAAGCACTTAAAGTGAGCTTATCTCTATAGTTATGTTCATTTTCTGTTCGGGACAGAGAAACACATTTCAGGATAAGATTGTAGATGAGGCCGCGATGCTTCCAATTACAGCAGCGGTTCACTCCGGTGGACGGCTGCACTGGCAGGTGAGGAACATGAACAACAGCAATGAACAATATATCGGCAAACAGCTTGCAGCCAACCTTTTTAATCATAGCGGTGTGTTTGTTCTGCCGGCGATGACCTTATTAAGCGGGGAACATATCCGGCTGATCTCCCAGCACAAGATCCTCCTGGAGCCGCATGATGTGCTTCAGCTGGACAATGCGGCATTCTATCAGCTGGCCGTGGATGACTGCACAGCAGCGATGGAGAGCATTTTTGACCAGCTCCGCTATACCAAGACCAAAAGGCTGCCGATGATAGAGCTCAGAAATGAAGTCATTCCTTTTATCCAGCAGGTAAGTGAGAAGAACGATTTCTACGGAATATTGGCTGCACTGCAGTCCAAGGATGATTATACATACAGGCATAATGTTGCGGTTGGTATTATCTCCACGCTGCTAGGCAAATGGCTGAAGCTGAAGCCGGACGAGCTAAGCATGCTGACCATCGCAGCGACTCTTCATGATATCGGCAAAATTATGATTCCGGCTGAAATTCTCGCCAAACCCGGTCCGCTGAGTGAGGAAGAATATGCGCTGATGAAGAAGCATACCACCTTTGGATATGAAATGATCCGGGATACCGTGGGCACCACTCACATGCAGGCGCTTGTTGCGCTGCAGCATCATGAACGGATGGACGGCAGCGGTTACCCCTTCGGGGTGCTGGGGCACCGGATTACCGATTTCAGCAAAATTGTCGCTGTGGCGGATATTTTTCATGCGATGACCTCAGACCGCTTCTACCGCACGGCCGCCCCTTTGTATGAGGTGCTCAGGCAGATGGACGATAATGTCTACGGCAAGCTGGACCCTTATATCTGCAGTGTGTTCATCAACAAGCTGATGCAATCGATGATCGGCAATGAGGTACTGCTCACAGACGGACGAATCGGCAAAATCATCATGATTCTTGCCCATGATCCGCTGCGTCCCCTGGTGAATATCGATGACGATTTCATTGATCTGAGCCGTCACAGGCAATTGGGGATTGTGCGTGTAATTCCGCAATAAGCACAGGGTGCAATATCGTAAAACGAAAAAAAGGTAGCGGTTCCCCATATTTTGGGGAAGGGCTGCCTTTTGTTTTTTTCGGAAGCGGGACTCATAACTGGCTAATTTCAGCAATAAAATGAAGCAGGAGGCTTAATTAGACTCTCATGAGGGCTTACCCAAATTTATTTCTACTCTAACAATCAACAAATGCCCAGAACGTGCATACACTTGATAGTGAATGATTGTATGGAGGAGGTTCAAAGATGTCATTAAGCCATAAACGTCAAACAAGGGAGATCATTACGAAGGCAATTTGCGGCAAAGGTCGTAAGTTCTCTACCGCAACCCATACCGTGACTCCGCCACATCATCCGACTAGTATTCTGGGGGCTTGGATTATCAACCACCAGTACGAAGCGGTTGCCGCCGGGAACGGAATCGAAGTAATCGGTACTTATGATGTGAACATCTGGTACTCGTACGACAAAAACAAGCAGACCGAGGTTGCCAAGGAAACGGTCTCCTATGTGGAGCTTATTCCATTGTCGTATCTGGACCCGAGACACCGTGCTTCCACGGCACAGGTCTCTGCGGAGGCAACGCAGGAACCCAATTGTGTGGAAGCCGGGGTATCGCCGGGCGGCGGCAGTGTGACGCTCCGGGTGGAACGGGAGTTCGAGGCGGAGCTGGTGGCTGAGACCAAGGTCCGCGTGTATGTCAGCGATCAGAGTGATGATCTGGAAGACAAGGATTATGATTTTGACGGCGAGAGTTTTGATTACGATGATCTGGACCCTGACGCCCTGGATGATGAGCTGTAAGGAAGGAATACGCCGCTGCCTTTCTGTTACTGTGTTGGGTTATGATCCATTATATGATGAGAGGGCAGCGGCGTAGAGGGCGAATGCCCTCTTTTTTTTAAAATATTTTGGGGTTAGGTTTCAGCACCAAAAGCTTCGTCTGCGTACTGCAGAAGGGCGGGCTATCCGGTTATGAAGGATGATGCAGCTGTAGGCGCGGCATGAAGAATTTCGGATGGGCGGTGGCATAAGGATGAACGAAGGGCTTAACTTATTCCTTCAGCTGGCACCGGAGCAGATTATGCGCAGACTCCGCCGCTGCGGGATTGAAGCGGACCCCGGGGCTATAGGCAGACCAGCACGGCGGAAGGATGCAAGAGAGAGTCATACATATTCCCATGGACAAGACCCCGCAAGTTACAGGCAGCACTACCGGGTGGTTATTTTCAATCTGGCTGTGCTGGAGTGCCAGCCTCTGGGTGCAGGGGCGGCTATGAATGCTGCTTTTTTGGGGCCGGTGATAGGAGAGGGCGGGTATGGCGGAGCGGGTGCTGGCGCGAGCGGGAACAGGGTTAATGGAGCAGGAGCGGGTGGCGGCAGGGATGGCGGGAATGGTACTGGTGTAGCAGGCGCTGCTGAGTATGGTGAGCGCGGTTATGGTGGAACGGGTGCCGGAAGTGATAGCGGGAACAGTTATGGCGGAGCGGAAATTGAAGGGCGTGACGAGAACAGCTATGAGGGAACGGGTGCCAGAGGTAATAGCGGGAACAGCTATGGCGGAGCGGGTGGCGTAAGTGAGATGCGCGGGGTGGCTGGAGCAGTCCGTGTAACGGCGGTCCGGGCGCTTTACAGCCTGGGGCTGGATAGCGGCGAGGTGGAGCTGCGGGCCATGGGCGGGCGGCGTTATGTGGTGACGGGCATTACTCCGTTGATGCCGGTTCCCGGCAAGCCGCTGCCTGAGCCGTACCGTGCAGCCTCGCGGGAGCTGGCCCGTTCCCTTGCCCTTGAGCAGCCAGGCCGTGCCGGGCTGCTTATGGGTATGGACCCGGAGTTCCTGCTGCTCCGGGAGTCCACGGGCCGCGTCGTGCCGGCGTCGCGGTACCTGCCCATGGACGGCGCCGCGGGCTGCGACGCCGGACCCCCGGGAACGCGCGGCGTGTTCCCGGTGGCGGAGCTGCGCCCTGCGCCGCGCGGGGAACCGCGCGCGCTGCTGGCGCAGCTGATGTCCGCCGCGCGCGAGGCGGACCGGCTCATCGCCGACCGCTCGCTCCGCTGGCGGGCGGGAGGCATGCCGCTGCGGGGCTGGGCCCTAGGCGGCCACCTGCACTTCAGCGGCGTGACGCTGTGCGCGCCGCTGCTGCGTGCGCTCGACAACTATCTCGCGCTGCCCATGCTGCTGCTCGAGGACGTCCGGGCTGCGGCCCGGCGTCCCCGCTATGGCGTGCTCGGCGATTTCCGGCGGCAGCCGCATGGCGGCTTCGAATACCGGACACTGCCGAGCTTCCTGGTGTCCCCGGTCATCGCCAAAGGCGCGGTCTGCCTGGCTCACCTGATCGTGAGCCATTATGAAGAGCTGCCGCTGCGTCCGCTCGACCGGGAGAAGCTGCATGCCGCCTTCTACAGCGGCGACAAGCAACCGCTCCGCGAAGCCTGGCCTCCCCTGGAGGCGCAGCTTCGCGCGCTGGGCGGCTACGCAGCCGCCGCCAGCTACATAGATCCTCTGCTGCGCTCTATAGCCGCGCAGCAGACCTGGGATGAGTCGCGTGATATCCGCGGCTTGTGGTGCGGCAGCGCCCCGTCAGTCTCCGGGGCGCGCCCGGCCGGGCCGGAAGATACTTTTCAATAGAAGCTGTCTGTATAACGGCGGCTGTCTGTTTTCTTTTAGCGAGAAGCGGTCTATTCAGTTACCGGACAATCGCTGCGGGTCCAGCAGAATACGTCACATCCACACCTGAATCGATGCTGGTAGCTTGGAGACTTATTTAGTTAGCACTGTCAGACTTAAAATGTTGTACATTATGCAACGTTGATTCCCAAATAGCTGTCTGTGCGGAAGATTGTTGTATGAAATACAGGAATTCATCCCTCTAGGCTGTAAGGAGAAGGCGAAATACTGCCTTTTCTACAACAATTTTGGATTGAGACCGCAATGATGAGCGAAATGTTGTATAATGTGCAGGATTTTGGGGATTCACTGGATCACGGCTTTATAAACTCCACTATCATTCCGCTTTATAGCGGCCTCTTAAACAGGAAGGACTACCCTTCTCAAAGAGTGGGCTCCGGTTTCCTATTTGTACAGCACGGACCAGGTGCCGATATCGGTGAACCCCAGCTTTTTGCAGATTCATCCGTCTTGCCCTCTTCCAGCACATCAGCACATCAGCGCATAAGCGGGCAACCACCTCTGTGGCTAAACCTTGGCAGTCCGGCACTTGGCCGAACTCCCGCAGTACGTGTGATGAACCCGAGAGCATTTCGGACTTCCCGCTCTTTCTCACCAGCTCCGCGAACCCTTCCACGTCAAAAGAACCTCCGCATACGGAAAAAAGCTTCCATAGAACGGCAGCATTACCGCTTTGATCCGTCCGGGCCGGTTCATCCATCTCCCCCCCACAGCTCCATGAAATCCCGTTCGAACCCGCAATTCTCCACATCCCGACAATAAACATATGAAGTATAGGGTCTTTGTGCAGCATTGTCATCAGCGGGAAGCGGTCAGCCTTATTGAGCTTACTTATCACGATTATTCCTCCTTACATAAGAGAGAGTGTACAGCCGATTGCATAGATCATAATATAGAATAAATGCTTTATTACCGGGATAAAAGCTGCTGCCAGCCGCCGGAAAATCTGCACACCAGGTTTTAGCAGGAGACCGGAAGAGGCAGCGGGTAACTTTGAGAGGGAAGTTTCTGCTATAATAGAGAACAGTATGAAGTAGGCATGGAGGTAGACGATGGCAAACTATACGCCGATGATTCAGCAGTATTTAAAAGTGAAGGAAGGGGCAAAAGACGCTTTCCTTTTCTTTCGTCTGGGCGATTTCTATGAAATGTTCTTTGAGGATGCCTTGCTTGCCTCGAAGGAGCTAGAGATTACACTAACAGGCCGTGATGGCGGGGTCGGCGAAAAGATTCCAATGTGCGGAGTGCCGCATCATGCTGCCGAGGGGTACATACAGCGCCTGATCGAGAAAGGCTACAAGGTCGCTATCTGCGAGCAGCTCGATGATCCTGCGGTGACCAAAGGGATGGTCCGCCGCGATATCGTCCGCGTAGTTACACCGGGCACCGTGATGGACGGCAAAATTATAACGGACAAAAGCAACAATTACCTCGTCTGTGTGACTGAGGAAGATGGAATGACGGCACTGGCTGCCTGCGATTTAACAACAGGTGAGCTGTATGTCACCTCTGTACTCTCCAGCACCGAATGGCTGCGGGATGAGATCGGCATCTATGAGCCGGCAGAGATTATCGGGGACGAGGCGCTCCTGGAGCAGCTGCGCAGTGAAGCCTCCCTGCTGGCTAAGCCAGTAGTTTATACACCGTGGGACAAGCAGGAGGAAGGACTGGCCCGCCGCCAGTTCGGCGAAGCGGCATGGGTACGGCTGGAGAAGGAACGCGGCCGCTGTCTGGCGCTGCTGATCTCTTATTTCAGCGAGACCCAGCGCCGGTCACTTGGGCAGCTAACCCAGATTTCCCCCTACGAGCCCGGAAATTATATGATTCTTGATCCGTTCACCCGGCGCAATCTGGAGCTGACCGAAACCGTAAGGGAGCGCTCCAAAAAAGGCTCGCTGCTCTGGCTACTCGACCGCACCGAAACCTCGATGGGCGGGCGTCTGCTGCGCCGCCGGATCGACAAGCCGCTTCTGCAGCGTGCGCCGATTGAACGCCGCCTCGAAGCTGTCGACTATTTGTATAACCAGTTTATCGTCCGTGAGGATTTGCGCGGCGCACTGAAAGAAATCTATGATCTGGAGCGGCTCGTCGGACGGATTGCCTTCGGCAGCGCCAACGGTCGGGATATGAACGCCCTGAAGCTGTCGCTGGCGCAGATTCCGGCGCTGAAGGAGATGTGCCTGACATCCGGTTCGGCCACCCTGCGGGAGATCGGCACGTCCATGGATGAGTGCGCAGAGCTCCGCGAGGATATCGAACGGGCCATTGTTGAGGATGCTCCGGTATCTGTCCGTGACGGCGGAATTATCCGCGGCGGATATCATGAGCGGCTGGACGAGCTGCGTGAAGCCAGCAGCAGCGGCAAACGCTGGATTGCCGAGCTGGAAGCGAAGGAACGCCAGGCGACGGGCATCAAATCCCTGAAGATCGGCTATAACAAAATCTTCGGCTATTATATTGAAATTACCCGCTCCAATCTGTCTGCACTTCCGGAAGGCAGATATGAACGGAAACAGACGCTGGCCAATGCCGAGCGTTATGTTACCCCGGAGCTGAAGGAGAAGGAAGCGCTGATCCTGGAGGCCCAGGACAAAATGACAGACCTGGAGTACAGCCTGTTTACCGAGCTGCGCGAGCGGATTAGCGCCCAGGTTCCCCGGCTGCAGGCGCTTGCTGAGAAGGTAGCCGAGATTGATGTGTATCAATGTCTCGCGGCGGTTAGTGCAGAGCACCGTTTCGTGAAGCCTAAGCTGTCCGACAGCTATGACCTGCGACTCGAAGGCGGGCGCCATCCGGTGGTTGAGGCAGTGCTGAAGGATTCCGCGTTTATTGCGAACGGCAGCACGCTCAGCAAGGATGAGGGCAATATCCTGCTGATTACCGGACCGAATATGGCAGGCAAAAGCACGTACATGCGCCAGGTTGCGCTAATCTGCATCATGGCCCAGATCGGCTGCTTCGTGCCGGCATCCAGTGCTGAGGTTCCGCTGATTGACCGCATCTTCACGCGGATCGGAGCAGCGGATGACCTGATCGGCGGCCAGAGTACCTTCATGGTGGAGATGGCCGATATCCAGGTCATGACCGAAAAGGCTACGGCCCGCAGCCTGATCATCATTGACGAGCTGGGCCGGGGGACCTCGACCAGTGAAGGTATGGCGATCGCCCAGGCGGTGATTGAATACGTGCATGATACTATCGCCTGCAAGGCGCTGGTATCGACGCATTTCCATGAGCTGGCTCATCTGGAGCAGAGTCTGAGCGGACTCCGCAACTATTCCATGGCGGTGCAGGAGAGCGGGGACAAGGTCAACTTCCTGCGCAAGCTTGTGCCGGGAGCGGCGGACAGCAGCTACGGGATTTACTGTGCGAGACTGGCCGGACTGCCGGAAGGTATCATCGACCGCGCGTACGGCCTGCTTCAGAGCATCGAACAGGCATCTCCACCGGGCAGCGTGCCGCTGAACTACGGTACGGACTATAATGACCGTTCCGGACCTGTGATTCAGGAGAACCGGGCTGTGGTTTCCATGGCTGCGGCTCAGCAGGAAGCAGCTGTTACACTTGCTTCCCCTGCGGAGGAAGAGGACAATGAGGTTGTACAGCTCTCTATATTTGGTGAGGACGAGCCCCGCAAGAACCGCAAAGGCGGGGTCGCAGCACCGGCAGCCAAAGAAAATCCGCTCCTGAAAGAGCTGATCTCAGCTGTACAGGGTGCGGATCTGATGAATATGACACCGCTGCAGGCGATGGGTCTGCTTAATGAACTGAAGATGAAGGCCAGGGAGCTATAAGCCTGAGAGTATATAAGCGAGTGGGCTAATTAAGATTTTACCGGGCTTATTCAGACATCAATATGAGTTTGCAGCTACATTATTTATAAATTGCGGGGTGAACGAATATGGCCAAGATTCATGTGCTGGACGAGCATATTGCCAACCAGATTGCTGCCGGAGAGGTAGTGGAGCGTCCTGCATCTGTAGTGAAAGAGCTTGTGGAGAACGCGATTGATGCGGGAAGCACACGTATCGAAGTCTCTGTGGAAGAGGGCGGACTGCAAAGCATCCGCGTCAAGGATAATGGCTCCGGCATAGAGCCGGAGGATTGCGAGACGGCCTTTTACCGCCATGCAACGAGCAAAATCGCCAACGGCCGTGATCTGTTCCTGATCACCAGCCTCGGGTTCCGGGGGGAGGCACTGCCGAGTATCGCGGCGGTATCGAAGCTAACCCTGCTGACTGCCAGCGGTGATGACGGGAAGGGACGGCTGCTGGAGATTGAGGGCGGGAAGCTGATCCTGAGTGAGGATGCGCCTTCCGGCCGGGGAAGTGATCTCACCGTACGGGAATTGTTCTATAATACCCCGGCACGGCTGAAGTATATGAAGAGCATCCAGACGGAGCTGGGCCATATTTCGGATGCGATGTACCGCATGGCGCTGGCACATCCGGATATCTCATTCACCTTGCAGCATAACAGCAATCAGCTGCTGCATACGCTGGGCAACGGCGATCTGCTGCAGGTTATTGCCGCCGTGTACGGCACCTCCGCCGCCAAGGCGATGCTGCCGGTCGCGGCTGAAGACCCGGATTATAAGATCTCCGGTTATATCAGCCGTCCGGAATGGACGCGTTCGAACCGTAATGCCGTAACGACGATTGTCGGCGGACGCTATATCCGCAGCAACGGACTGAATGCCGCGATCATGCGTGCGTATCATACGCTGCTGCCGATTAACCGTTATCCGCTGCTGGTGCTGCAGCTCGACATGCATCCGTCACTGGTCGATGTCAACGTGCATCCGGCTAAGCTGGAGGTCCGTTTCAGCAAGGAGACCGAGCTGTATGCATTCGTGGAGCAGCAGATCCGCAGCCTGCTCATGGGACAGAGCCTGATACCACGTCCAACCAAGGAAATTATCGGGGGCAAGAATAGCAGCTCCTTCATTCAGGAGCAGTTCGCCTTTTCCAAAGGGGCGGTTCCGGGAGCTCCGCAGCAAGGTGCTGAGCCATCTAACCCTGCAGATGCTTCCGCTGGCCGCGGTCCCGGCCAAGGGATGCCTGCTGATGCTCTGCAGGGAGGCAGCAGCCAGCCGCGTCCGGGAGGGAACAATGTTGCTCCGTTTCCCGGCGGCGCAGCCCCGCTAACCGGCAGCAGTGCTCCGCTGTTCGGCGGTGGGGCCGCTGCCGGGGCTCCGCAGCGTTATCCAAGCGGCGGCAATTCTCTGCCGCCGCAGTCTCAGACCAGGGAGACGGCTGCAGCTTACGGCGGCGGTACCATGCCGCCTGCACCTTACCGGAACGGGACCGCAGCACAGCCGTCATCCCGTCCGCGCGACAGCTACCGCCCGCAGGCAGCTGCGGCTGACCGGGGACAAATGCCAACCGCAGAGGAGTTATACGCCCCTGCGGTTGCTCCTGCCGGAAGCGAAGACACAGGACTCCCGCAATTTCCCGAGCTGAATTATATCGGCCAGCATCACGGAACGTATATTATCGCCCAGAATGACAGCGGTCTGTATCTGATTGACCAGCACGCTGCGCATGAACGGGTGAATTATGAATTCTACTATGAGAAATTCGGCAAGCCGGAAGACGCATCGCAGGAGCTGCTGCTGCCGATCACGCTGGAATTCACGCCTTCGGAGAGCAGACAGCTCAGCGAACGGCTGCACTGGTTCCAGCAGGCGGGAGTATTTCTTGAGCATTTCGGCGGACAGACTTTCCTGGTCCGTTCCTTGCCGTACTGGTTCCCGGAAGGTGACGAGAAGGCGGTCATCGAGGAGATGGCGGAGTGGGTGCTGAGCGAACGGTCCATTGACCTCGCCAAGCTGCGCGAGAAATCCTCTATTCTCTGCTCCTGCAAAGCCTCGATCAAGGCTAACCAGAAGCTCACAGAGCTGGAAGTGGAATCGCTGCTCTCCCGGCTAGCGGCCTGCCGCCAGCCTTATACCTGCCCGCATGGACGGCCGATAGTCGTCTCCTTTTCTTCCTATGATCTGGAGAAGCTGTTTAAGCGCGTGATGTAGTGGCAGTACTGTACATTTGAAGAGAGCAAGATCGGAGGCAACATGATTATAACCACGGGCTTTAACCCGATACCGGAAATTGTAGACCGGGCCAGGACTCTGGCTGAGCGCACCGGTTGTCTCTATGCGCCCCGTGCCAAGTTATCCATGGCGAAGCTTGTGGATCAATATGGGGACGAGCAGGTCCTGGTCGTTCTGCAGGAGGCGGTCCGGCTGATAACGCCGGAGATGCCGCCTATGGAGTTCCATCCCAGCATGGGGTTTGTCCGTGCGAAACGGATCATTAGAGGCGAATCAGACCCCCTGATTGATGCAGCGGGCATGCTGCCCGGCGACAGTGTGCTGGATTGTACGGCAGGTCTCGGGGGAGACTCGCTGCTGTTTGCCGTCACCGGAGGTGAGCATTCCCGGGTTACGGCGCTGGAGAGCTCCCTGCCGCTGTATGCGCTGCTGCTGGAAGGGATGAGCCAATATGTTTCAGGCCAGATTAAGGTGAATGAAGCCCTGCGACGCATCAATGTCCAGCGGGGTGATCATCTGGAGTATTTGAAGGCTCAGCCGGACAACAGTGTCGATATTGTTTATTTCGACCCCATGTTCCGGGTACCGCTGACGGATTCGGCGGCGATCTCCCCGCTGCGTAAGTTCGCTAATCCCGCCGCATTGTCGGCGGAGAGTGTGGCTGAGGCGGTCAGGGTTGCACGCAAGACCGTTGTGCTGAAAGAGAAGGCGCTGAGCGGGGAGTTTGCCCGCCTGGGCTTCACGGAGCTGCTGAGAGCAAGCGCCAAAACATCGTACGGGGTGATCACCATTGACAACAGAGACTAAACGCAAGGTACTCGTGCTGCTCGGTCCGACCGCCGTAGGGAAGACCAGGCTGAGTCTGGAGCTGGCCGGGGCTTTCGGTGCCGAGATTATATCCGGGGATTCCATGCAGGTCTACCGTGGTATGGATATCGGCACGGCGAAGATCACCGAAGCTGAGATGAAGGGGATTCCCCATCATCTGATTGATATTCATGATCCGCTTGATGCCTATTCCACCGCAGAATTTCAGGAGCAGGGTACCCGGCTCATCGAAGAGATCAGCAGCAGGGGCAGGCTGCCTTTTATTGTCGGCGGGACGGGACTGTATATTGAGTCCCTGTGCTACGGATTCCGCTTCTCCGAGGCGGTGGCGGATGAGGCCTTCCGCAGCGAGCAGGATGCTTACGCTGAAGAGCATGGGGCGGAAGCGCTGCATGCCCGGCTGGCGGCGGTAGATCCGGCCAGTGCGGAACGGCTGCATCCCAATGACCGGAGAAGAATTATCCGCGCGCTGGAAATCTATCATCAGACTAACATTCCGCTTTCCGATTCTCTTTCAGGGCAAAAGAAGGAGTCCCCTTATGAGTTGTGCCTCATAGGGCTGACTATGGACCGTAAAATACTATATAAACGTATTGAAGAACGGATTGATCAGATGCTGGCGGAAGGACTTGTGGCTGAAGTTCAGGGACTGCTTGAGCGCGGCTACAGCAGAAGCCTTGTATCTATGCAGGGACTGGGCTACAAAGAGATTGCCGCCTATCTGGAGGGAGAGACAACGCTTGAGGAAGCTGTGATCCTGCTGAAGCGCGATACCCGCCGTTTTGCCAAAAGACAGTTATCCTGGTTTCGCCACATGAAGGAAATTCAATGGATCGACGTGGAGGAGAGTCCGGACTATAATGAGATTTTCGCAATAATTCAGCATAAAATTGCGCAAACCTTTGCAAATTCAATATAACTCTTGAGGTTATACCCATTAAATCCATTGGTTGCTGCACGAACATTGTAGGATGCTTCCAAAGCGTATTCGCGCTTTACCGAAGCATCTTTTTACATCCCGCTTCATGCCTCTTTTTGCCGAATGTACTGATAACCGGGGGGACCAAATGTTAAAAGCTCGATCAGAGCAGCTGCCCAGAGTGACTATGCGGAAGCTTCCCGCGTCACTGCTGATTCAGAGGATATTGTTGTGCCGGATAAACCTGTTGAAGCGGGGCCGCAGCAGATACTGGAGCTATTGAGATTGACCGGAAGGGCTCCGAAGATTTAATATGTAGTGGAGGGAACCATAAATATAACCATTTCAACTAAAGGGGATTGGGAGAAAAAACAACTGAAAAATCAGGGTTTATCTTTTATTAACTTTCAAAGGGTTTTATAAATGAGCTGATTTCATCCATGTGTTAACGTTTTACATACCATATCTCAGCCTGTTTTATTACATTGCTGTGCTTGCAGAATACATGGTATAATAGCAGGAAAGTTTCTCTAAGGTGTTGAATATACTTACGAACAATCTAATTGAACCATTGGGGGTACGTCATATGAACAAGTCCATTAACATCCAAGATACGTTCTTGAACCAGCTGCGCAAAGAGAATATCCCTGCTACAGTATATTTGACTAACGGTTTCCAAATCCGGGGAATTATCAAAGCCTTCGACAACTTTACGATTGTCATCGACAGCGACGGGCGCCAGCAGATGGTGTACAAGCATGCGATTTCCACGTTTACACCACAGCGCAGCGTATCGCTGATGCAGGACAATAATAACGAGATTTAAGATTTTACAGCCTTGAAGCGAAACCTTTTTGTTTATCAATCGTTTGAATAGAGAGTGCGAGAGAGCAACCTGTGAAGGTTGTTCTTTTCATTCGTGACCATAATTCATGATTTTTCCGCTAAGGGAGTCAGGAGGCAACATGTCCAGAGACCAACTAACCAGGAATGGCGGCAATAGAAACAGAGGTAGCAGTACGCCGAATTCCAAAGGGAAACCAAAGAAAAAGAAGAAATTTCTAACCAAGAAACGTGTATTGTGGAGTTTGTTTTTTGCAACGGCACTGGCGATTTTTTGTGCGCTGGGCGGCTATTTGTTCATTATGCTGAACGGGCAGAAGCTGCTGGAGGAGAACCAGGGTAAATTGACGGTGAATCCCCCTACGCAGATTTTTGACCGGAATGCGAATCTGATCGGAGAGCTCGCTCTGGAGAAAAGTGATCCGGTGGAATACGAGGATCTTCCCAAGATGCTGATCACCGCTTTTGTAGCTACCGAGGATAAAAGGTTCTTCGATCACAAAGGTGTAGATATCTGGTCCATCGGACGGGCGGCGGTGAAGGATATTGCGGCACGCAGCATGGTTGAAGGCGGAAGCACCATCACCCAGCAGCTTGCGAAGAATATCTTCCTGACCCGGGATAAGACCTTCTTCCGCAAAGCGACAGAGGTTTCGATTGCTGTTGCGCTGGAGAATAAGCATACCAAAGAAGAAATTATCACAATGTATTTGAACCGGATACCTTTTGGGGGAACCATTTACGGTATCAAGGCCGCCTCTATCCGTTATTTCGGTGAGAGTAATTTGAACAAGCTGGAGCTGTGGCAAATCGCTACTCTGGCTGCCATGCCGAAGGGGCCTTCCCGCTATAATCCGCTGCGTAATCCAGAGCTGTCCAAGGAACGCCGCTCGGTTGTGCTGCAGCTTATGTATGATCAGAAAGAGATCACGAAGGAACAGATGGATGAGGCAAAGGCTGTTGACTATAATTATACGCCACCTGAGAGTAGCAAGCAGCGTTACCAGGCTTTCATTGATTATGCTATTGACGAGGCTGAGGATAAATTCGGGCTTACCGAAGATGATCTGAATATCGGCGGTTACAAAATCTATACAACGATGGATAAGCATGCCCAGGAGACCATTGAGGATGCTTTTGCCGACAGTGATAATTTCGAGAAAAGCGTGGACGATGAGCTGGTGCAGGGTTCGATGACGATCATCAACCAGGAGAACGGCAGTATTGTGGCGCTGATGGGCGGTCGCAATTATGAGAAAAAAGGCTACAGCCGCGTTGACGGCAGCCGGCGTTCTCCGGGTTCAGCGTTCAAACCGCTGGTTGCGTACGCACCAGCACTGGAATCCGGCAAATTCACGAATGATTCGAGACTGAGCAATGAGAAGCAGTGCTTCGGCAAATATTGCCCGAACAATCTGCATGGCTATTCGACAACGATCAGCATGGCGGATGCCTTGACGAAATCAGAGAATATTCCGGCGGTATGGCTGCTGAATGAGATCGGTGTGAACACCGGCTTCCAGTTCGCCAAGAAGCTTGGCATCAATCTGAAGGATGAAGACAAGAACCTGTCGCTTGCCCTCGGCGGGATGAGTGAAGGGACCAATACACTGGAGATGGCCCAGGCCTACAGCGCATTTGCCAATGGCGGAGAGCTGCGGGATGCCTACTCCATTAAGTCGATTGCCGACAGCGATGACAAGACGGTCTACAAGGCCAATACCACCGCTGAACGGGTGATGAGTGAGGACACGGCTTATCAGATGACTGAGATGATGCAGAAGGTCGTACAGGATGGCACGGGTAAAAAAGCGAGAATTAACCGTCCGGTAGCCGGTAAGACAGGAACCACCCAGAGCGGCTACGAAGGAATCAGCTCTAACCGCGATGTCTGGTTCGTCGGCTATACACCGGAATGGACAGCAGCCGTCTGGATGGGCTATGACAAGCCGAGCAAGAAACATCTGCTCAAGAACAGCAGTCCGCTCGCGGCAGCATTCTGGGGCAAGGTCATGGAGGAAGCGCTGGAAGGCGTTCCTGCCAAATCGTTCCCGGTTCCCAAAGGCTCGGCAGAGGTTGAAGCTACACCGACACCTGAGGCGACTCCGGTTGTAACCGGTCTGCAGGCGGCTTATGATGCCTCGACCATGACGGTCAACCTGAGCTGGAATCCGGTTGAAGCTGCAGGTGTGGACTACCGCATATACCGCCGGGAAACCTCAGAAGCAGATTTTACTCAGCTCCTTAACACGAGCACTGCTAGTGTCGGTGATATAAGTGCGATGCCGGGACTGTCTTATGAATATTATGTAAGAGCTTATTATCCGGAGCTTGATGTGGAAAGTGAGCCTTCGGATATCGTAACGGTGTCCGTGCAGGATGAACTGCAAACGCCGGAACCTGAACCAACACTCGATCCGAACCTGCCTACGGATGACACTGGCAACGGCGGCAACCCCGGAAACGGCGGTATTCCGGGTGATGACGGCTCCGGCAACAACGGAAATGGTAACGGAAATGGTAATGGTAACGGAAACGGAAATGGTAACGGTAACGGCAACGGCAACGGCAATGGCAATGGCAATGGAGGCAGCGGCAATAACGGCGGAACAGTAACACCTCCGCCTGAAATAACACCGCCTCCAGTGCAAAGCACACCGCTGCCTACGCCGGCTCCGGAAGCAACCGCGACTACTGGCGAACCTGTAACGGATCCCGCTACAGATCCGGGCAGCGATCCGAATGCCGGTTTTGTAGAAGGTGTTAATACTACGCAGTAGATAGCAGTAGTTTAATAAAATTCATGGAACCATTTGACCCCGGCAGCCCGGGGAGCTCTGCATGTTGCAGAATTCCCGGCTGCCGGGGTTTTCTGGTGACTGGGATCACAGTGATATTTTGAGTGTCTAAGCGAAATGTGTTAAGCTGAAGGCACCATTATCTGAGAGGGTTATTCATATGAAACGTAAATTCGGAGACCGGGCCAACTGGCGCCGGATTACGCGCCGCCATTTTGCCTGCCGCTATGTGGAAACCCGGGAATTCAGCGGTTACATTACACTGTATACCATTTACGGGTTGAAGGAGCCGCTGTGGAAGAGCTATGGCAGGCATACATACCGCATTGCGGACAAAGGGTATTCATGGCTGCAGTATTTTCCCAAAGACAGCCACTATATTGTGACGGCCATGTTTGACGAACGGCAGAATATTGTACAATGGTATATCGACACCTGCAAGGTTCAGGGAGTAACAGACCAAGGGGTTCCCTGGTTTGATGATTTGTACCTGGATGTTGTGGTGCTGTGGAACGGTGAAGTGTTCTTGCTGGATGAGGATGAGCTGGAGGAAGCGCTGGAACGGGATGATATTACAGACAGTGACTATAATTTAGCCTGGTCTACAGCGAATACGATACTGCGCAGTATCGATGCTCATGCCTTCCCTTATTTCTCCCTTTCACTGAAGCACCGTGCCGAATTGTTTCATCACGGAGAGTTCAGGAGGAAATAATAATGGAATGGTATGTCTATCAAAGAGGATCATCTCCCATTCGCAGAGTCACCCGGAAGCGCCACTACCGTATGAAGCGCATATTGTGGGCTGCACTGATACTGATTATCGTTGCCGGACTGATCTGGTGCGCTGTGGCATTTAACAGAATTAACAGTGCAGAAACAACCGCGCCTATGGTGAAAGCGGATGCAGGTGTAATTCTGGGCATGTCGATGTGGGGGGATGAACCCAGTCCGGGTCTGAGGGAGCGGCTGGATTATGCGCTTGAGCTCTATCGTTCAGGAGTATTCACCCATTTTGTGGTTTCCGGAGGTCTGGATCACCCCGATTACAAGTATACTGAAGCCGAAGGAATGAAGAGGTATCTGGCGGCACATGGTGTTCCGGAGGATGTGATCTATCTGGAGAATCAGTCTACCAGCACCTATGAGAATCTTCTGTTCAGTAAGGCTGTCATGCAGCAGGAGGGCTTGTCTTCTGCGGTTATCATTACGCATGATTTCCATGGCCGCCGTGCGCTGGAGATTGCACGTGAGCTTAAGTTCACGAACCCGGAGCTTGGGGTTACGGAGTCTGAGGTCATGTCGATGTTCAAGTACAAGACACGCGAAATTCTGGCCTATACCAAATGGAAAATGCAGCAGTTATCTTTATAAATCTGCTAATTTCGGAAACTGCTAATAACACCCCCTGTACCGGAATAGACTGTTTAGAGCAAGTCAGCCCTGTATAATGAGGTGAACAAGGTGAACGGACATGTAGCGGCGGCAAGTGGACGGGATGAAGGAAGACCGTCACGGCAGATCAATATTGTGCTGAGGAATCAGGATCCGGCGCCGGTGGCCAGCTCACCCGCAGACAGTGCCAGCGGACCGGCCCCCTCCAAAAATCACAGTCACAGCGGACTGTTCCAGGAACTCAGCCGGGAACTGGACGCGTTAGTAGGTCTGGATAATATCAAAGAGCTAGTTTTTGAGATATATGCCCTGCTGCAGGTAGCGCAGATGCGCAGTGAAGCCGGCCTCGCCAGCGGGGGCCAGGCCTATCATATGGTCTTCAAGGGAAATCCCGGCACAGGCAAAACAACCGTAGCACGTATTGTTGCGAAGCTGTTCCAGCGGATGGGTGTGCTCAGCAAAGGCCATCTCATTGAAGTGGAACGGGCCGATCTGGTGGGCGAATACATCGGGCATACTGCACAGAAGACGCGGGATCTGGTGAAAAAGGCGTTGGGCGGCATTCTTTTTATCGATGAGGCCTATAGTCTGGCCCGTGGGGGAGATAAGGATTTCGGCAAGGAGGCCATCGACACACTGGTGAAATCCATGGAGGATCACCGGAGCCAATTTGTGCTGATTCTGGCCGGTTATTCCGGAGAAATCGACTATTTTCTGATGAGCAACCCCGGTCTGCCCTCACGGTTTCCGATTCAGGTGGAATTTCCTGACTATACGATTGACCAGCTGCTGCAGATTGCCGAGCTAATGGCCAAAGAACGCGATTATATTCTGATGCCGCAGGCCATACTCAAACTTAAGCAGGCTTTACTGCTTGAAAAAACAGAAAGTCTGCATGCCTTCAGCAACGCAAGGTACGTGCGCAACAGTATTGAGAAGGCGGTGCGCTCGCAGGCGGTACGGCTGCTGAATCAGTATGAAAGCACAAGTCCCGGCAAGCAGGAGCTGATGACCCTGCGGACGGAGGATTTCAAATTGTAAGATATGAATGCATACAGATAAGGAGCACTTAATTAATGGCAATCACCACACATGATACCCAAACAAATGTTCAGGACCGGGCAATACTCGTCAGTCTTGTCACGGACAAAATCAAACGCACGGGCATTGATCCCGAGCTTTCACTCCAGGAGCTGGTCCAGCTGGCTGAAACGGCCGGAGTGGAGGTGCTCGATGTCATCCGGCAGAACAAGGAAACCCCGGATTCCAAATGGTTCATCGGTAAGGGAAAGGTAGAAGAGCTGCGGATGGCCGCTGACGGACTGGGTGCCAATACGGTGATCTTCGACCAGGAGCTGTCCGGAGCACAGGTACGGAATCTGGAGGAGTCTCTGGATCTGAAGATTATTGACCGGACCCAGCTGATCCTTGATATTTTTGCCGGCCGGGCAAAAACCCGGGAAGGCATCATTCAGGTAGAGCTGGCGCAGCTCTCCTATCTGCTTCCGCGTCTGTCCGGACACGGCAAGAATCTGTCGCGGCTCGGCGGCGGGATTGGTACGAGAGGTCCAGGGGAGAGCAAGCTGGAGACTGACCGCCGTCATATCCGCGACCGGATTACCGAGCTGAAACGCCAGCTTGATGAGGTCGTCAAGACGCGTGAGCTGCACCGTGAACGCCGCCGTAAGAGCGGCGCTGTACAGGTGGCACTTGTTGGCTATACCAACGCCGGCAAATCCACGCTGCTGAAGCAGCTTACAGATGCGGATGTCTATATTGAGAACCAGCTGTTTGCGACCCTCGACCCGACTTCACGCGTGCTCCAGCTACCTGGGGGTAAAGAAGTTGTCCTTACAGATACTGTAGGGTTCATTCAGAACCTGCCGCATGATCTGGTAGCCTCCTTCCGGGCTACACTGGAGGAAGTGAATGAAGCGAATCTGGTGCTGCATGTCGTTGATTCCTCTTCGCCGATGCGTGAAGAGCAGATGGATGTTGTCCAGTCTATTCTGCAGGATCTGGGAGCCGCAGGAAAGCCTCAGATCGTCTTGTTCAACAAAACCGATCTGTGCCAGCCGGAGCAGCTGGAAATGCTTCCTACAGGTCCGGGCTTCCTGAAGATCAGTGCTTTTAATCAGGATGACCTGACCAGGATTACGGGGATTATCAGCGATGAACTGGCCGGGGACACCCTTATCTTCCGGATTCCCGGGGACCGGGGAGACCTGTCATCACTGCTCTACCGGGTTGGAGAAGTACTTGAGCAGAATTATGACGGGAATGACGTACTCTATAATGTTCGTCTGAATAAAGAGGACTACGATAAATGGAGCTACAAGCTTGCTGAGTTTATCGAACCGCAATAAGTGCAAGATAGGTACAGGCATTACAAGTCCCCGCACAGCCTCAGTTCTGCTTCGTATCATTCGGGGCAGGCGCTGCTGTGCGGGGTTTCTCGCTGAAACGCACACCGTTCCTCTTGGAATCGCGTAGATGTGTTCAGCTTTGACAAGTAAAAGTAGGGTAAGGAGAGATTGAGGGGAAATGGCAGTATTTGCAGAGGATCTATTACAGGCAGCGGAAGCTGCAGAGCTTGAAATTGAAGTTGCCGTTAAGCGGCTGGATAAAATTGTAGATCATAATCAGTGGAAGGTCATTGAAGCCTTTCAGCGCCAGCATGTCAGTGATTTTCATTTTGCCGGGTCTACGGGATATGCCTACAATGACCGGGGGCGTGAGGTACTGGATCTGGTCTATGCTGAAGTATTCGGCGCCGAGGCGGCGCTCGTACGCCCGCATTTCGCTTCTGGCACTCATACGATATCTACGGCGCTCTTTGGTGTGCTTCGTCCCGGAGACGAGCTTCTATACATTACAGGACGCCCCTACGATACACTGCATAAGGTAGTTGGCAAGGCCGGCGACGGGACAGGCTCTCTGGCGGACTTTGGCATCGGCTACCGCGAGACTGCACTGACGGCTGACGGTAAAATTGACTGGGACGAGGTTGCAATAGCGGTAAACGATAAAACTAAGGTCATAGGAATCCAGCGTTCCCGCGGTTATGATTGGCGTTCTTCCTTCACTGTTGCTGAGATTGGTGAGATGGTAGCGAAGGTAAAAGCGCTAAAGCCTGATGTAATTGTATTCGTAGACAACTGCTACGGAGAGTTCACCGAGACTCTGGAGCCCCCTCAGGTTGGCGCTGACCTCGTTGCCGGTTCATTGATTAAGAATCCTGGCGGCGGAATTGCCGAGACAGGCGGGTATATCTGCGGCCGGGCAGATCTGGTGGAATTGGCCGCATACCGCTTGACTGCTCCCGGGATAGGCGGAGAAGTCGGTGCCATGCTGGGGACGACGCGCGGACTGTATCAGGGGCTCTTCATGGCTCCGCATACCGTAGGGCAGGCTGTGAAGGGCAGTATTTTCGCTTCCGCTGTATTCCAGCGCTGCGGGTTTACGACCAAGCCTGCCTGGGATGAGCCGCGGACGGATCTGATCCAGGCAGTAGCTTTTGACGGACCTGAGCATCTGATTGCTTTCGTGCAGGGAATTCAGCGTGCAGCGGCAGTAGACAGCCACGTTGTTCCCGAGCCATGGGATATGCCTGGTTATGAGCATCCGGTCATTATGGCGGCAGGGACGTTCATTCAGGGCGGCAGTCTGGAGTTATCTGCGGATGCGCCGATCCGGGCACCGTATATCGGGTATATGCAGGGCGGATTAACTTATTCCCATGTAAAGTACGGGGTACTAATGGCCCTGCAAAGCATGAGAGAGCGCAATTTACTTTAATTAATTGTGAACTTACATTGACCGGACACTCAGCAGATGGCTGTCCGGTTATTTGCATTGGTGGATTGAATTAGAATTTCTCAAATTTGTCTACTTTCATAGAAGCCACTTCGCCGCATCTTTTGCAAATTGTCAATGTAAGCTTCGAACCAAAAGAAAAGTAGTTATTTACAGGCCTTACATTAGCGTAGCCCTACAGTTTTCCTTCAGCAAAAGTGTTATTTCCGCAAGCTTTACAAATGAGATTATTCTGGTTCATAGAAGTCACCCCGTAGTAGTTTTATACTATATCTACGTAGTTTAAGGAGAAGCGTTCCCCTATGCTCAAAGTGAAGAGGAGATGAAGTCTATGCTGAATGAAGCGGCAGCGATAGAATATTTAACGCAACAAAACAATGTGAGCGAAGCTCCCGTTATAGTGATGATGTGCGGTGTGGCTGGCTCGGGGAAAACAACCTTTGCGCTGAAGCTGGAGAAAGCGGGATTCGTCCGGCTCTCGATCGATGAGGATATTTGGAGTACACATGGCCGTTTTGGTGTAGATTATCCGGAGCAGGCTTATGAATCCTTTAAGGAACAATCGGAAATCAGGCTGCGGGGGGAACTGGTGAAGCTGATTCAGGCGAAGCGTCATGTCGTTATCGATTTCAGCTTTTGGCAGCGGCAGAAGCGGAATGAATATAAACAACTGATTGAGCGTTATGGAGGCGTATGGGCACTGATCCATTTAAAAGTCCATCCGGACGAATTGCGCCGGAGGCTTCAGATCCGGAGCGGGCGTTTTGATGCTAATGCCGCTTTTCCAATCACGGAAGAGATCCTGACCCGTTTTTTGAGCGGATTTGAGACCCCGGCAGGAGAAGGGGAGCTGGTGATTGAAGGTTAGCCAGTCACATTTTCTTTTGAATAAGGAGTTTCTGAAAAGTTGGAGTCGTGCATGATGCGCGTTTGAGCGAAACTGTTTTCCAGTACGGAACTTTTGCTTGAGGATTGATCTATGTGATATACTGCGGGAAGCCAGGTCCCATGTAGCTGACACTTTGTTCACTTAATCTCTCATTGGCTTAAAGAAATCTTGTGAGAAAAACTCACATACCATTGACACGCCATATAAGGAAATGTACAATGAGATGAGAAAAAGATCATTGGAAGGTTGGATGAGTCATGGGTGATGAAATCCGCAGAAATATGGCATTATTCCCTATAGGAATCGTAATGAAGTTAACCGATCTATCTGCCAGACAAATTCGTTATTATGAACAGCACAGTCTGATCGTACCCGCGCGCACATCCGGCAACCAGCGTTTGTTCTCCTTTAATGATGTTGAACGTCTGCTAGAGATCAAGGCATTGATTGAGAAGGGTGTTAATATTGCCGGCATTAAGCAGGTGATGAATCCTGTCTCGAAGGAATCCGAAGAAGCTACAGTCATTACCCCTGATACAGAGGTTCGGCGTAGAGAGTTATCCGATTCACAGCTTCACCGTCTGCTTAAGCAGGAACTGGTTTCCGGTAAAAGACCGGGACAAGTGTCTCTAATCCAAGGCGAGCTATCCCGGTTTTTTAATAAATAACATAGAGATTTTGAAAGGGAGAGGGTAAAGTGAGCTTTTCTAAAGAGGATATTCTGCGTATTGCCAAGGACGAGAACGTCCGGTTTATTCGCCTGCAATTTACCGATCTGCTCGGAACAATCAAAAATGTGGAAATTCCCGTAAGTCAGCTGGAAAAGGCACTCGACAACAAAATGATGTTCGACGGTTCCTCCATCGAAGGTTATGTCCGGATCGAAGAATCCGATATGTACCTGTATCCGGATCTTAGCACTTGGGTGATTTTCCCTTGGGTGACGGATAGTCGTGTTGCACGTCTGATTTGTGATGTGTATATGCCAGACGGAACACCGTTTGCCGGAGATCCGCGCGGTATCCTCAAACGTTGTCTGCTCGAAGCTGAAGAAATGGGCTTTACTGCTATGAACGTTGGACCTGAACCTGAATTCTTCCTGTTCAGAACAGATGAGAAGGGTAACCCGACCACTGAACTGAACGATCAGGGCGGATATTTCGATTTGGCGCCGATGGATCTTGGGGAGAACTGCCGCCGCGAAATCGTACTGACGCTTGAAGAAATGGGCTTTGAAGTGGAAGCCTCCCACCATGAAGTGGCTTCCGGCCAGCATGAAATTGACTTCAAATACGCCGATGCTATCAAGGCAGCGGACCAGATTCAAACCTTCAAGCTTGTCGTGAAGACGGTAGCCCGTCAGCACGGCCTGCATGCTACTTTTATGCCTAAGCCGCTATTTGGCATGAACGGATCCGGTATGCACGCACACCAATCCTTGTTCAAAGGCAACGAGAACATGTTTTATGACGAAAGTGACACACTGGGTCTGAGTAAAACAGCCCGTTATTACATGGCAGGGATTCTGAAGCACGCACGTGCTTTTGCTGCGATCACTAACCCGACTGTCAACTCATACAAACGTCTGGTGCCTGGTTATGAAGCTCCTTGCTACGTGGCCTGGTCTGCGAGCAACCGCAGCCCGATGATCCGTATTCCCGCTTCCAGAGGGCTCAGTACACGCGTTGAAGTCCGTAACCCGGACCCGGCAGCTAACCCTTACCTTGCACTTGCTGTAATGTTGAAGGCAGGTCTGGATGGAATCAAACGCCAGCTTGATCTTCCGGCTCCAATCGACCGTAACATCTATGTGATGTCTGAGGAAGAGCGGATTGAAGAAGGCATCCCAAGCTTGCCGTCCGATCTGAAGGAAGCCCTCAACGAAATGATCCGCAGCCATGTTATTACCGAAGCTCTGGGTGAACATGCGCTGGCCCACTTCTACGAACTTAAAGAAATTGAATGGGATATTTACCGGACCCAGGTTCACGAATGGGAAAGAGATCAGTACATGACGCTTTACTAGGATACAGCAGCCCTTGGCGCTCTAAGCGCCGGGGGCTTTTTTGTTTGTGGGCGTGAGGGTGGTGGGGGTTGCTTAAATTAATGGTGGTGCCCACAAAATGCCCACAAATAAATAGTGGGAATTATTCGAGGATAGATTTCATGTAGCTGTTTGCAGAGTGGTTGTAAACGAAATGACATTATATATCAAAAATAGTCATATTTCGGCATTTTAAATTATCAATAAATTACATATTTGTGATAAAAAATGGATTCTAATGAACCATGGAAAATAAACATATAAAAGGATAATATTAACTTTGTAATCGGCCGATTAACGAAATTATCGAAAGGCGGAAGATCATTGAAATTTAAAAAGATTCTATCTGCACTTCTTGTCTCAGCTGTTCTTATGATACCTTCGGCATCAGCTTTTGCAGAATCCAATGCAAATGCCGCTGAGGTAACACCATTTCTTATAGGTATTGGTGATTCTCAGGCATCTGCAATATCGCTTGTGCTAAGTAATGGGGTTGATGTGGCCACCGGTGGTGTTATTTATGACCTTTTTATACAAGACGCTTCCGAGAAAGATTGGTTTAAGTGGACCAATACATCTTCAAGTTTTAGGAGGGTTGCTGCTAATATAGGTGGTTATAGTGGAAATGGCCCTATCAGAGCGGGCTTCAAAATCAATTATAACAACGGTTTCGGTGAGACTGATTTGTATTATTCTGATAAGGCAAACACTACAAATACTCAAGTCTTGGGAAATATTTTTGTCCCACCTGGAGCCACAGTATACTTAGTAGTTGATGCTCCTAATTTAACAACACCTCCTTCGTACCATCTTAATTTTGCAGCCTACACTTTTTAACGGTTATAGTGCAAGCGCCTCTTGAATTTAAGAGGTGCTTATTTTTTAGAATATGGAATGGATGAGAGCGCCTGCGAAGGCGTTTTTATTTTGCCCTCGGAGTCGATCCGGGGGCTTTTACATTAGAGAGAGGAAAGGGGAGCGGGGGATGGGCACAGAGGTATCCACAATACAAGAGCTGCTGCCACTGGTTGAAAAGTGTGGGCTGTCGGTTGTCTTACTGTTCTTGTTTATCATATTTGCTTATATTCAGTGGCGGGCTGTCTCAAAAGGCGAGTTGGTTCCGCGTGCGATGCTGGATCGTGCCCTGGAGGACAATGACCGCCTGCAGGATATCCTGGACAAAGAACGGGCAGCTTTTACGCAGCCAACTCTTGAAGTACTGCAGCGATTAAAGGCAGATCATTCCGCCAATAGCGGAAATGATGAGGATAGGGTAGGACAACCGTGTGGAGTATTGTTCAAACGTCTATTGCCCTAGCACAAAAAGAGAAATGGAGCTGGCGCAGGCATCCCGCAGGGTTGCCTTTTCAATCGCACATGCATATGGGATTTCATTCATCTGTGCGCTGCTGCTTATAGCCGCGCTTTTTTTTGTAATTCCACACACGGTTCCGGTGATTCAGCGGTGTATGCTGCGTTGAAGTCCACAGCCTTGGCCGTAGCTCAAACCGGCACAACCCTGGGCCTGCTGATCCTGACGTATCTCATGTATACCCGGCGGCAGGATCTGTTTATGATCTTCCCGGCCGTCAAAGAGGGGGGGCTATAAAGATGCTGACGCTTGAACAGGTAAAGCTTAAATCCTTGTCGTGGCTGGGCTGCATACGGTCCTGGGTGACGGCTACAGTGGCGCTGATCGAGCGCTGCTACGCCCGGAGAGTCAATATAGTCATTACTCAGGGGCTGCGGACTATCTCGGAGCAGGATGCATTATACGCGCAGGACCGTACGAATCCCGGGCAGATCGTAACCAACGCCAAAGGCGGGACCAGTTGTAAATAGTCAGTCTCAAGTGAAAGCTTTATACGCCTCATACAAGTTTGGTAAGCGTTTGAAACAAGTTCTTCAGCCCTTGGCGCTCTGAGCGCCAGTTTTTTTGTTTATAGGCCAGGGGACTTTTCCTACTCAGTGCATCTAAAGCTCATGCTCCCCTTTGAATATCGAGGCTTTGTCCCTACATTAATATGCATGTAAAAATCCACATGACAGGAATGGAGGGGTTTGTTCATAATTCAACAACAATAGACATAAAATATCGGTAGAATATTATAAAAATTGACAACTTATGGACTATATAATAGCAAAAGGTAAAGATGTATTATTTAAGTGTAATCGGCCGGTTAACAATAGTTGGAAAGGCGGAAGAATTGTGAAAATCAAAAAGTTTCTTTCTGTTCTTCTTATCTCAGCTGTAGTAATGATCCCATCGGCTTCCGCATTTGCTGAAGAAAACATTTCAGCGGCCGAAATCACTCCTTACGTTGTTGGAATTGGTGATAGTAGAGAGAATGCACTTACCATTACACCGAATGAATACGGTGGTGCGATATATGATTTGTTCATCCAAAGTGCTACCGATCAAGATTGGTTTAAGTGGACAAATACAACAACAAATCTCAAAAGAATTGGTGTTCATGTGGGAGGATTTAGTGGTAACGGTCCTACAAGAGCGGGTATAATTATTAATTACAATAATGGTCTCGCTGAACTGGGCCCACTTTACACAGGAAAGGCAGGAACTGCTGAAGCGCAATCGTTTAGTAATGTTTTGCTTCCGCCTGGAGCAACAATATATGTGGTCGTAGATAATCCCAACTTCACTGCAATGACGCAGTATCATCTGAATTTTGCTCATTACAACATAAGTTTTTAAATCTAACATGGATGCACCTCGGAATTTTTTGAGGTGCATTTCTATTAAAAATTCATTTATCACATTAAACTGCTTTAAGGGTGTTTTAAGTTTGGTCTTGGAGCGATTTGGGCGTCTTTTTATTACATACTTTTAGAAATAGAGGGGAGCGGGAAGAAGGATGGTTCATTCATGTATAGGAATTATTCGAAAAACTGTGTTTTTTGTTAAATTCAGAGCATACAAAAAATAACCCGCCGGCTTATGCCTGACGGGTTATTTTTTGAATTAATAATTGTCGGTTTGGATGACAGAATTATCATTTCTTGAGCATCGTCAAGACTTAGTTAACTAAGATAATATAATAAAATGTAATACCATTCCCAAAGTCAGCTGCGACTGTACTGGTTCCAGGATGTAAGGCAGTAAACTTTCCTTCAGCCGGTATTATTTCAATGGATCCGTCATAATTAATATACCAAAAATTATAGCCAGTCAACCATATAGTTTCGCCTACTTGCATTCTAACAATAGCCTGAGTCTCGTCAATTGGTTTTATTACAGCATTTGGAGAAATTGAAGTTGAAGAGCTAAGAGTAGAAGATGGAGCTTCAGCAGCAAATGATGTCGATCCTACCGTAAAACATGCGGCAATAGTTAAAAGTCCAATAAGCAATTTCCTTTTCATGAATAGATAATCTTCCCAAAAAAGTATTTAGTTGCATGAAAAACAATACCCCTAATGGATAATAATGTATATGAGTAGTAAGGATGATTTGAAATGCGGTATTATGTAAGAAGGTATATAAATAGGTCGAAAAATAATAAAATGTATTAAAATGGTTGTAATTGCCTAGGACTAAATGATCGGAGCTTGAAGCGGAATGAAAATAACTTAAGAGCATTATTTGAAAAATAGAAAAGGCATTGTGCTAATAATCGTAGGATTAATTGTTGCGGGAACAGCGCAGATTAAGCTGGAGAAAAGAGATAATAAAAAAAGAACCTTTAAAAGGTCCTTAGCGGGAAATCTCAGACAACTGTTTGGTATGGGCCTCTAACAACTCGACGACAATCATTTGCCCCGTGACGCCAAAATTCCTTAAGCAACGCAATTCAGCCAATGAAGCTTTCATCAAATCACCCACGGTGATGTAATTGCTATCATATAACGAATTAAGAATACGAGAAATGCTTTTAGGGTTTCTGGTCGATCTCTGTCTTAAGGTGTGAATAGGTCGTGGATATAGTCTACGGTCAATTTCAATGTAAGACATGAGGGGAAGAGTATCTCTAGTGGACAATCTTGTGATGTCTCCCTTCATATATCTGGTAATTATTATAAATATATGAGAATATATTTCAATCCTTTTTTTACAAAATACACATAAAATACAAAATTTTCATTTAGGATAATAGATATTTAATAGAGCTATTGAATTAAAGCGACTCACCGGACTAATGGCTGACGGGTTATTTTATCTACATCCCAATGGTTAGCCGGATGGTTTATTTTACATAATGTACCATGTCCTATATACTAGATCATATACACACTAAAGGAACCCTTTGCAGGTGCTTACCCTGAGAATCACTTTTATGACTAAGGATAGGCTGAAGTGAAGCATGTGTTTAGAGGGTTTGGGCTTGGGGACTATTGCTGTTACAGCTGATACTGGCCGTGGTTGTTGCGGTGCCGGTATTTCCTTTTTAATAAATAAGATACATAGGGGTATGAAATGAGAAATAAATATGTAAGTATTATTGCAATGATCCTATTATTAACGCTAATTTGTTCTCAGGCTGGAGCTGCAGAAGGAACTGGCATGTCAACTGAAACCAGGGAACGGATTATAGAGCAATATGGGCTGGATTCACCGGTAGCAGGTAGTCCGGACTGGAGCGGAATGGATGTGGGGATAAGCGGGCCGGTTGATGTACTGGTTATAATCTGCAGGTTTATTGTGAGTCCGTTAGTGTTCACGATTCAAGAAATATTATAGCTGGAGGGAATAAACATGAACCCACGATATGATGCTCCGCAGCCTGAATCCAGAGCCCGCAAGAAAACAGCGGCGAAACTGTCTTTCGTAATTATAGTAGTACTGGTTTTACTAGCAGTCATGAATCCGGGCAAAGAGGACTTTGGAGAATACGCGGTGAATCATCTGGAGGAAACACTGGGGGGAGGGCTAGCTGGAGGAATTACCAGTATGGTCGCTCAGCCTATGGTCGAATCGTTTACAATCCGGGAAAATCACATTCTGTTCTCCACCTTCAGCATACCTGATATTCAAGACGGTAAGACATTTATCGGTGATATTAAGGCAAAGCGCAAATACCTCGGGCTGTTTAAGATCATTTTCATCAAACTCTAAGCTCTAAATAGGGTATACATTTTGTTCCAGAACCCGGTATAATTGAACTGATTTGTGTGCTCTATGAATCCTTATCATTCTTGCGTGTGCACTAAGGAGGAAAGATGTTGAATACTGCGTATAAAGTTCTTTCAAGTGATGCTGATATATTCGCGGCGGCACTTGCCCAGGTGAAGGTCTATGTCGTTCAGCTGATCGAGGGTAAACCGCATGTTATAGCTGATTACGCCGGACCTGTACAGAAATGGACGCCGGAGTATGTATTGCTGGCCGGAATGACCTATAGACGTGACGAATTTGAGTTCCGGGTAAGGCTGCCCAAGAAGTAAAAGCAGGTAAACGCTTCGGGGTAACGAATTAGAAGCTGAGGAGGTGGTCGCAAGTGAGTAAAGTTATTTTTGAGCTTCAGTATGTGAATGGGCAAATTGAAGAGCTTGAATCTGTGTTTGAATCGGCGGCAGAAGCCAGAACCTATCTGACATCCGGTGGTTTGACAGGCTGGATTCCAGCAGGAGGCAAGTATCTTAATCCTGTAAATATTATCTCCATCAAAGTCAAAGAAAGCTAATTATAATATTACTGCCAAATCACACAGTCTCCGAAGCCAATCTTTGCATTTCTTATACTATAAAACGTAAAAGAGGTGTAATGATGACGCAAAGAGAACGAAACAGAATCCGCAGAGCAATTAATGCTCTGCTCGCACAAAGAGCAATCCTGCTGGAAAGACTTGAGGAAATTAATGAGAACCTGCGCAGATTTCCAAGCGGTTCACGTGCCAGAAGAGAATTGCTGGCTGCCAGAGCATCCATCCGTGAAGCAATTCGTTTAAATACTATTGCTATCCGGTTGTTGCGCAGCGTGTTGTAGTCAGTAGGCAAAGGATATGAATCCACTCAAAGACATCCTTGCGGATGTCTTTTTGGCGTGCGATTGAGAGTGTGGGAGGCTCAGAGTATAATTAATCGATGAAGAGTATGAGGCTTGAGGAACAGCTACATATCAGGATAACATGGTGAACAAGCTGCACAAGAGCTTGATACAGGAAGGTGTGAAGAATGGACGATCAATTACGCCAGCGTTTGGGACTGCCGGAAATACAGGATAGTACACTGTCTGTTAACGCAGATCCGGTGATGGAAGAAAGTTCAAAATGGGATGCAGCCGGATCCACCGTGCTGAATGTCTCCAGAGAAGATGTGGAGAAGGGACGGCTGGAGAGCTATTTGCGTGAATTTAAGAAATATGAGAAGAAGCGGCTACGGGGCAAAATCATAATTATATTCAATGGGTATGAGCAGGATCGCCGGGAAGTCTATCAGGTTCGGGAGATTACGAACTGGGTTGACCGTCTGCTCAAGAACGTGCCTCATTTGTTCTATTTCCTCAGCAGAGACAATTACGCGATGCGGATTGCGTTCTTTTGTCTGTCTGAGGTGGTGGGCCGCTCCGGGATGGAAGTGTCCATCACCAAAGAGCAGGGACGCAGGCTGATCGAGAAAGTTACCAAGAGTGCATTGGTCTACGCCAAAAAAAGCAAAGACTCACCTGCGGAACAGTGGAGTCTGGCTGAATATATTCTGGACGAGCTTGGTTATGAGCAAACTGTGCAATAATGCTGTGAAGAACCCCTTTGGTCAAAACCCGTCAGAGGGGTTCTTGTGTTCAATATAGAAATTTATAGGCGGCTGCATGACTGTAGCTACTCCCTGATGGTTACACGGGTGCCAATGGGAATGATAGCAGCCAACGCGACCACATCCTGGTTATACATGCGGATACAGCCGTGGGAGACCATGTGGCCGATGGAGGAAGGGTCATTGGTTCCGTGAATTCCATAATGTGGCTTGGACAGGCCCATCCAGAAGGCTCCGAACGGTCCGCCCGGGTTGGGCTGCTTGTTAATGATCGTGTACTCGCCTACCGGCGAGACGGTCAGCATCCGGCCAATGCCGACAGGAAATCCTCTGGTTACGGTGTCATTATCAAGCAGATAAAGCATGCGCTGTGAAAGGTCGACAATAATTCGATAGTTGGGCATGGGATCAGCACTCCTTTGTAACAGGATATGTGCGGATAGCTAAAGCGGTTCGGAGTAAAAAATGCCAAAAAACCAACATAGGAACAAATGTTCCTATGTTGGTTTTTTGGCATTTTGGGCAAGCGTAACAGGATCTAAAGAGGAAAAAGGCTGCTTCGCGTGATGCGGAGCAGCCTGATTATGGAGGAGAAAGATTAATGGATATCGCGGAATAATCCAATGACTCTGCCCAAAATAGTAACGCGGTTAAGGCGGAGAGGCTCGTAAGCCGGGTTCTCCGGCTGCAGCCGGATATGATCACGTTCTTTGTAAAAGGTCTTAACGGTTGCTTCATCTTCTTCAGTCATCGCAACAACGATGTCACCATTGTCAGCGGTTTGCTGTTGGCGGACAATAACATAATCGCCGTTCATAATACCGGCATCAACCATGCTGTCGCCGAGTACAGAAAGCATGAATACCTTGTTATCCCCTACGTAATGAGTAGGAAGCGGGAAGTAATCCTCAATATTCTCTGTAGCGGTAATAGGAACACCAGCAGTAACCTTGCCAATTACAGGGATACGGGTAACCGTCTGGACGAATTGATGTACATTCTCTGAATCTTCCTGGCCGAGCAGTTCAATTGCACGCGGCTTCGTAGGATCGCGCCGGATCAGGCCTTTCTTCTCAAGCCGGTCCAGATGACCGTGCACTGTAGAACTGGAGGCCAGGCCAACAGCTTCGCCAATTTCCCGAACGGACGGAGGATAACCCTTGCTGCGGACTTCGTTACGTATAAATTCCAGGATCGCCAGCTGGCGACTCGAAATCTTTGACATCGGAATCAACCCCATATACTATGTTTGGGAAAATTATAACATAGAACTGCCGTTCGTACAAACATAAGTTCTAAATTGTGAGAATTATAGTCTGAAAAATAAAGGGAACAGTTGTTCGAAAAAACTATTGATCAAAACACATGTTCGTGTTATATTATTTTCGAAAGTAAGAACAAGTGTTTGGAGGACGATATTTATGTTAAAATACAGTACCTACAATAGTATCTACAATGAGGATATCAAGGTGTCCGCTCCCGGTAATCCATTACCCCATAATCCATTGGCACAATTCAGAGACAAGACCCTTCGCCTGCTGTCTGTACTTACCTCAATATTCCGCCAGGTCAGCTTTATCAAGATATCTCTGATACTATTACTCACGATCTCCGGATTTACAGTAGTCGGTAATGTGTTCGCTGGTTCTGTCACTTTAATGAAGCCTGAGAAACGGATCGTAGTTGAACGCGGAGACACCTTGTGGAGCATTGCCCTCAAGAATAAACCGGATGATATGAGGACTGCTGTATATATAGAAGGAATCAAGAAGTCAAATGGTCTGAAGGACAGTGGAATTAAGGCAGGAGATATACTGTCCGTGCCGGTATATTAACCGGAAGAAGCATAATGGTGTTCGACTAAGAGAGCTTTCAGGGGGTAGACCTTGACAAGCTCTTTTTCTCATGGCAAAGTTAGAATGAATTTATAGGGGAGGGGAAAGTATTGAATATTGACGAATTGGTCGCACGCATCAATGAATTGGCACGCAAACATAAGGAAAGCGGCCTGAATGAGGAAGAATTGGCAGAACGCGCCAAACTCCGCGAGATTTATCTGGGCAATATCCGCAGCAATTTCCGGGCCCAGCTTGATACCATTGAGATTGTGGATAATCCGGAGCATGAAGAAGGCAACGACGGACGTAAAGCTTAGTCTGCGGCCTTTTCATAGATAATACAGGATGACTAGGGGGAACTAACATGGCCCGTTCTTGGGAAAGAATGGTTCAACGCAACACCAAGCAAATCAATCAGCAAAGAAAGAAGCAGGGAAAAGAGACGATTTATGCAACGAGCTCTAAAGCTGCTGCAAAGAGCACCGATATTTTCAAAGGCCGGAATATTGTATTCCCTGTCGTATTGCTGTTGCTTGGCATTATGTTCTGGGTAGTCGGTTCCATTGATGAAGCGAAAGGAAGCGGAATACTGGCCAACTGGCTGGGGGTAGTGCTGTACTTCCTGCTTGCCGCGCTGCTATTCTTCCGCCGTCCGTTCCTTAAGGTGGAACGCGCCCGTCTGTCTACTATTAAATACAACCGTGAACGCTTTTTGCCAGCAGCTGAAATCGAGAAGATTACCTTGTCGCGCAGTGTAGTTACCATTAAGTATAAAGGCAAGCGCAAGCAGTGGATTTTCTCCAAGCTGATTAACCGGTATGACACCGCCGCTATGGCTGCGCGCCTGGAACAATTCGGCAAGAACAACAACATTGAAGTAGTGCACGAATAGTAAGATAGACCAGCATAGGGAGTGGGAGAACGAAATGCCGATTACCGCCGTACTATTTGACCTTGACGATACATTGCTATGGGATGATCGAAGTGTGGAAGAAGCATTCCGCTACGCCTCTGAGGCTGCAGGGGATTCTATTGATCCGCAGGAGCTTGAACAGGCGGTGCGCAGAGAAGCGCGTGCGCTTTATGAGTCTTACGAGACTTTTCCGTTCACGAAGCTGATCGGGATTAATCCTTTTGAGGCACTATGGGCTAACTTCACAGCTGGAGACCAGCCGGAATTCCGGCAGCTGGAACAGCTTGCTCCGGCCTACCGCACCGAATCCTGGCGCCGCGGCCTTGCCTCTCTTGGAGTGGACGATGAAGCGCTGGCGGAACGCCTCGCGGCCAAGTTCGCCGCTGAGCGCCGCAGCCGTCCTTATATATATGAAGAGACGCTTCAGGTGCTGGATGAGCTGCGCGGCAAGGTGAAGCTGCTGCTGTTGACGAATGGCTGTCCTGCACTTCAGCAGGAGAAGCTTGATGGTGTACCTGAGCTTATTCCGTATTTTGACCATATTGTCATTTCTGGAAGCTTCGGTAAAGGGAAACCGGACAAGACAATCTTCGAGTATGCCCTCGGACTGCTGGATATTACGCCTGAGCAGGGGGTCATGGTCGGAGATAAGCTTACGACTGATATTCTCGGAGGATTGGCCGCAGGTCTAACGACGGTCTGGATCAACCGGACGGCCAAGACTCCTGACCCGGACATTACTCCGGATTATCAGATCAGCCATCTTTCGGAGCTTCTGCCATTGGTACACTCCCTATAACTGAATTAGATGAAGCCGGTATCCTTATAGGATATTGGCTTTTTTGATAGTACGCCCAGCATGGGCGTCATCTTTAGGGTGAAAGTCCCGAACGGGGGCTGGCGAGCGCCTACCGTTAGCCAAGGGCAAGGGTGTCCACCGTGAGGTGGAATCTGAAGGAAGCCGGAGGCAAAAGCACGGGCCAAGGTACACGAACTGGATTTGAGGCTGTGTCAGTCGGATGAGTCACCTAAACATGACGAAATCCAAAGCCGCCAAGGGCTGGCGCGGTATACTCCAGTGGTCGCGGGCAGACAGATGACGTTCTTATCTGGGGAGACCTGTCAGATAAGCAAGAAAAAAAACTTGTAACCGTAGCTGAGAGGCTGCGCTGAACTGGCAGGAGTCAGCAGAAGCCATAGTACGTAAGCTGTTGCAACAATTTACGGAAGGGCTGAACCGAAAGGAGAGAGGAAAGCGATGCGTTCGCATGAAGAGCAACGACAGCAGAATATCTCGCAAGGGAGCTTGCGGCAAAGAGAAGCGGTGAAGCCGTCAGGGTATGCCGGAGCGCCGAGTTCTTCGTCGGCACAAGTCGTCCCTTCCTCTCGCGAAGACCAGAACAACTTGCTGGAGCAAATGCTCAAAGGAGATAACCTTCGACTCGCTTACAAACGAGTGGTGCAAAATGGAGGAGCGCCCGGTGTGGACGGTGTAACGGTAGCGAATCTACAAGTTTACCTGAATACGCACTGGACATCGGTGAAAACTGAACTTCTGACGGGAACTTACAGACCTGCGCCAGTCAAACGGGTGGAAATCCCCAAACCTGGAGGCGGTGTACGGCAGCTAGGCATCCCGACTGTGATGGACCGTTTCCTCCAGCAAGCACTTTTACAAGTCATGAACCCGATCTTTGACGCACAATTCTCGTGGTACAGCTACGGCTTTCGGCCGGGGAAGAGCGCGCATGACGCCGTTAAACAAGCCCAAAGATATATCCAAGGCGGCCTCAGATGGGTCGTGGATTTGGATCTGGAGAAATTCTTTGACAAGGTAAACCACGACATGCTAATGGCAAGAGTGGCGCGGAAAGTGGAGGACAAAAGAGTGCTGACGCTAATCCGTGCTTACTTAAACGCCGGAGTTATGGTGGATGGAAAATGGGAGCGTAGCCGGGAGGGAACGCCACAAGGCGGTCCGCTTAGTCCGCTTCTAGCAAACATTCTATTGGATGATCTGGACAAGGAACTGACCGGGCGAGGTTTGCGATTCGTACGCTACGCGGACGACTGTAATATCTTTGTGGCGAGTAAACGAGCAGGCGAGCGTGTCATGGAATCGGTAAGTCGGTTTGTAGAAGGAAAGCTAAAACTGAAAGTAAACGGGGAGAAAAGTGCGGTAGCGAGACCTTGGCACCGAAAGTTCTTAGGATTCAGTTTCCTGAGCCAGAAACAGGCAACGATTCGGATTGCTCCGAAGAGTCTCGCAGCTTTTAAAGGGAGAATTCGAGAGCTAACGAAACGTACCTGGTCCATTTCCATGGAAGAAAGGATTTACCGACTGAACCGCTATCTGATGGGTTGGCTCGGTTATTTCCGTCTAGCCTCGGCGAAGACACACTTCCAAACACTGGACCAGTGGATTCGGAGGAGACTTCGAATGTGTCTGTGGAAACAGTGGAAACGAGTACGTACACGAATCCGCGAGCTTCGAGCACTCGGGGTTCCAAAGTGGGCTTGTTTTAAGATGGCCAACTCGCGGCGAGGCGCGTGGGAAATGTCCCGGAACACGAATAACGCCCTTTCGACTTCCTATTGGGAAGCAAAAGGGCTGAAGAGTTTACTTTCACGCTATCTGGAACTTTGTTAACCTTTTGGAACCGCCGTATGCGGACCCGCATGTACGGTGGTGTGAGAGGACGGGGGCTTGCCGCCCCCTCCTACTCGATTCCCTGCGAGGATTTGGACAAATGTAGTTCATGTATATGACTATTCTCATGTGATAGGGCGGTTAACGAAGCTTATTTCCGACAAGTTGAATAAAATGTGTATAATAAGGAAGAAAGCAATCTGACTTTCGTTGTTAACATGAAGATGAATCTATCGATGAACCGGGAGGGCTCCAGATGATTAAGCCAAAGATACTTAGAGGTCTCATTTGCATTGTCATGGGTATGACGCTTGCCGGCTGTGCAGGGAATAATGAAGAGGATATGTATATGCATGCAGCTGCTGATTCCTCAATGGTACCTATTAAGGTAGAGCTAAGCTGGAGTCCGGAGGAAATATCCGTTAACGACAAGGTGATTTTTAAAGCAGTCATTAGTCAGGACGGAGAAGTTGTTGAGGACGCCAAAGAAGTGATCTTCGAAATTGTAGATAATGCAGAGCCAGGCAAGAGCACTCAGCTGAAAGGGGTAAGTGACGGAGAAGGAGCTTATATAAGTGAACGTACATTTGAGCAAGCCGGCAGCTATACGGTCACTTCCCATGTGACTGCCCGGACGCAGCACTCTATGCCGTCTAAAGAACTCACGGTACAGCCATGATGAGCTTGTAAGCTGTAGCTATACTGTCAATACAAATAATGCAGGGTGGAAAGGAAGGCTTTCCGAATTCCCTTTATTCTGCTAAACTTACTCTAATGTTTTACTGGGGGGATTGAAAGTGGCCAAATTCACACTTGCAGAAAGCTTGCAGCAACGCATATTGATACTAGACGGAGCCATGGGCACGATGATTCAACAGGTGCCGCTTACCGGCGAGGATTTCGGCGGGGATGAACTAGATGGCTGTAATGAAATGCTGGTGCTTACCCGGCCGGAGGTGATTCAGGATATTCATGAGAAATATCTGGAAGCCGGTGCGGATCTGATTGAGACCAACACATTCGGCGCCACCTCTGTGGTGCTTGCAGAATATGATATCCCGCAGCGGGCCCGGGAGATTAACCTGGAGGCTGCCAGACTGGCGCGTAATGCCGCAGATAAATATGATACACCTGAGCGCCCAAGGTACGTTATAGGGGCAATGGGACCGACAACCAAGACACTCTCTGTAACCGGAGGAGTAACATTCCAGGAGCTTGTGGACAGCTATGAGGAGCAGGCGGTCGCGTTGATCGATGGCAAGGTAGATGCCCTGCTGCTGGAGACTTCCCAAGACACGCTGAATGTGAAGGCCGGAAGTATAGGCATCCACAATGCCTTCGAGAAAAGCGGAATTACACTGCCGGTGATGATCTCAGGTACCATCGAACCGATGGGGACTACGCTTGCGGGGCAGAACATCGAGGCCTTCTACATTTCGCTGGAGCATCTTAAGCCGATCTCTGTCGGATTAAACTGTGCGACCGGACCGGAATTCATGCGCGATCATATCCGTTCGCTGTCGGCCATTTCTTCAGCAGCGGTAAGCTGCTATCCGAATGCCGGGCTTCCGGACGAGAACGGCAACTACCATGAATCTCCGGATTCACTTGCCCGCAAGCTTGCCGGCTTCGCCGAGAAGGGCTGGCTGAACATTGCCGGCGGCTGCTGCGGCACAACCCCGGATCATATCCGGGCGATGGCCGAAGCCCTGTCGGCATATCCGCCGCGCGGGCTGGATGGCATTCATCCGCCAGCGCTCTCCGGCATAGAGCCTGTGTACATTGAGAGTGATAACCGTCCTTATATGGTCGGTGAACGGACCAACGTGCTGGGATCGCGGAAGTTCAAACGGCTGATTGTCGAAGGCAAGTATGAGGAAGCTTCAGAGATTGCCCGCGCACAGGTGAAGAGCGGAGCGCAGGTCATTGACGTCTGCGTGCAGGACCCTGACCGTGATGAGACGGAGGATATCAAACGTTTCCTCGAGCTGGTAGTGAAGAAGGTCAAAGTCCCGCTGATGATCGATACCACCGATCCGAAGGTGATTGATCTGGCCTTGCAATATTGCCAGGGGAAGGCGATTATTAACTCCATTAACCTTGAAGATGGTGAAGAGAAATTCGAGCTAGTGACTCCGCTGATTCATAAATACGGTGCTGCGATCGTTGTGGGCACAATTGATGAAACCGGGCAGGCGATCCTGGCTAAGGACAAGCTGGAGGTTGCCAGACGTTCATACGATCTGTTGGTGAACAAATACGGGCTGGCCGCTGAAGATCTGATCTTTGATACCCTTGTATTCCCTGTCGGAACTGGGGACGAGCAATATATCGGTTCTGCAAAAGAGACGATTGACGGTATCCGCCTGATCAAGGAAGCTTTGCCTTCCGTTCATACGATTCTGGGCATAAGCAATGTATCGTTTGGACTGCCGGAAGCGGGTCGTGAAGTGCTGAACTCGGTATTTCTCTATGAGTGCACCAAAGCCGGGCTGGATTATGCGATTGTGAATACCGAAAAGGTGGAGCGTTATGCCTCCATTCCGGAAGAAGAACGCAAGCTTGCCGAACAGCTGATTTATAATACGAATGACGATACTTTGTCTGCGTTCGTAGCGGCTTTCCGGGAGAAGAAGGTCGAGAAGAAGGAGAAGATCTCCAATCTCTCGCTGGAAGAACGTCTCGCCTCGTATGTCGTTGAGGGAACCAAGGAAGGGCTCATTCCAGACCTGGACGAAGCACTGAAGTTATCCGGTCCGCTTGAGATTATTAATGGTCCGCTGATGGCGGGGATGTCGGAAGTCGGCAGATTGTTCAACAACAATGAATTGATTGTCGCCGAAGTGCTGCAAAGCGCTGAAGTGATGAAGGCCTCGGTCGGTCATCTGGAGCAGTTTATGAAGAAGGATGAGACCTCGGTTAAAGGAAGAATTATGCTCGCAACCGTTAAGGGCGATGTGCATGATATCGGCAAAAACCTTGTGGAGATTATCCTCTCCAATAATGGTTACGAGATCGTCAATCTGGGGATAAAGGTTCCGCCAGAGAATATAATTGAAGCCTTCCGCAAGGAAAAAGCTGACGCCATCGGATTATCCGGCCTCCTGGTGAAGTCGGCGCAGCAGATGGTACTGACGGCGCAGGATCTGCGCGCTGCCGGTATCGATGTGCCGATTATGGTCGGCGGTGCGGCATTAACCCGCAAGTTCACCAAGACCCGTATCCGCCCTGAATATGACGGCCTGGTACTATACGCCAAGGATGCCATGGACGGCCTGGATATCGCCAACCGGCTGATGAATCCGCTGGAGCGGGGCAAGATTGAGGAAGAGGTACGCCAAGAGGCAGAGGCTGCCGTTGCTGTAGCTCCTCAGCAGCCGCTTCCCGAGCTGACGCGTGCCGTCCGCTCCAAGATTTCAGCCGATGCCCCTGTGTTTTCCCCGCCGGATCTGGAACGTCATGTCCTGCGCAATTATCCGCTTGGACATATTATTCCTTATGTGAACATGCAGATGCTGCTCGGTCATCATCTGGGGCTGCGTGGTTCCGTGGAAGCGCAGCTGGCAGCGGGAGATGCGCGTACAGTGGAATTGAAAGAAACCGTAGACGATATTCTGCATCAGGCGATGCTGGAAGGTACCATTGTTCCACATGCCATGTATCAGTTCTTCCCGGCCCAGTCGAGCGGGAATGATATCCTGATCTATGACCCGCAGAATGCTGCCAATGTGCTGCATACCTTTACCTTCCCGCGGCAAAACGTTGAGCCGTATCTCTGCCTCGCCGACTTCCTGAAGCCGGTGGACAGCGGGGTTATGGATTACGTCGGGTTCCTGGTCGTAACCGCCGGCCATGGTGTACGTGAATTGTCCACGGAGCTTAAGGACCGGGGAGATTATCTCCGTTCCCATGCCCTGCAGGCAGTAGCGCTGGAGGTGGCAGAAGGCCTGGCTGAACGCGTTCACCATATGATGCGGGATACCTGGGGGTTCCCGGACCCGGCGGATATGACGATGAAGCAGAGACACGGGGCGCGTTATCAGGGAATCCGTGTATCCTTTGGCTACCCGGCTTGCCCGGATCTGGAGGATCAAGGGCCGTTATTCAAGCTGCTGTCCCCGGAGGATATCGGAGTTCACCTTACCGAAGGCTTCATGATGGAGCCGGAGGCTTCGGTATCGGCTATGGTATTTGCACATCCTGAAGCGCAGTATTTCAATGTGGAGAAGCTGTAAAGTGCCCTGATTGATCATCACCCGTCAGAAGGGCCTGTGCCCGTCATAGCGGAACCTCCCGTCACCGGGAGGTTTTTTGCTGGGATTATAAGAGTTTATATGTAACGTATCCAGCTGATTCCGCTTGAAAGATGCTTTCAGCGCCAAAACAGAGTAGAATTCTTTTCATAAGAACCGGCATGATAAAAATAAGGTGAGAAGTACAAGAGAAGAGAGGAGGGGCATAATGGAAATTTATTTCTTGGGAACAAATGCCGGGGTACCGACACTGCAGCGGAATGTAACCTCAATCGCCCTCAGGCTGCTTGAAGAACGGCGTACGTTCTGGATGTTCGATTGCGGAGAAGGGACGCAGCATCAGGTTCTCCGTTCACCGCTGCGGCTGGGCAAGCTGGAGAAGCTGTTTATCACCCATTTGCATGGTGACCACTTGTTCGGCCTTCCGGGGCTGCTGTCGAGCCGTGGCTATCAGGGCGGTACATCACCGCTTACAGTGTATGGACCCCCGGGGATCAAAGCTTATCTGGATATTTCACTGTCCGCAAGCCAGTCGCGAATCCCTTACAAGCTTGAGATTATCGAGCACTGCGGCGGGCTTGTATTTGAGGATGACACGTTCAAGGTTGAGTCGGGACTGCTGGAGCATAGAATTGACAGCTATGGGTACCGGGTAACGGAGAAAGACAGTCCGGGCAACCTCGATGCAGAGCTGCTTAAGAGTTACGGGCTGAAGCCGGGGCCGCTGTACGGCAAGCTGAAGAGAGGCGAAGATATTACAACTGAAGACGGGACTGTAATCCGGGCAGCGGATGTGATCCATGCGCCGAAACGCGGCCGTATTGTTACTATTCTGGGCGATACCCGTCCTTGCGAGGGAACACTGCCGCTGGCACAGGATGCTGATCTGATCATTCATGAGGCTACCTTTGCTCATGACCTGGCGGATATGGCCTACCAGTATCATCACAGTACAGCCCGGCAAGCTGCGGAGCTGGCACGTGAGGCAGGCGGGCGTGAACTGCTGCTGACCCACTTCAGCTCGCGGTACAGCTCACAGGAGGAGCTGATTCCACTCCTGGAAGAGGCGCAGGCCATCTTCCCGAATACACTGCTGGCGGAGGAATTCTGCACCTTCCCGGTCCACCGGAGAGCCGCGGGAAATGCCCCCGGGGAATGAATTATTTTCCGGGAAAGCGCAGGAAATGACAGGGTTGTGCCATAAAAAGCCTGCCGGTACTGCGGTTCGCTATCGTTCGACGAAGTATGTTAAATTTTAAATAGTTGGAGAGCTTTAAGCGTACGAAGCAGTAGAGAAATTGGCGAAACGGAGTAGCGGAAAAGCTAGGATACCATTAAAAAACTTAATAACATTGGGCTATAGCGGGAAATGGTTAGAAAATTGCGAAAATATTTTATAGCATTAACAATTAATGCGATGAATTAAATAAACGGGACTCAAACAGGGGGTATTATGAACAATATAGGTGGTTTGTTAATTGATCTGGACGGAACCTTGTATCACGGCGGCCGGATGATTCCGGATGCAGATCGGTTGATAGCAGCGCTGCGTAGAGCGGCTGTACCGTTCCTGTTTGTCACGAATAACTCTTCACGCACAGCAGCAAGTGTTGCTGCTCATCTGCGCGGGATGGGAATTGACGCGAATCCGGAAGAGGTCTGCACCTCATCGCTTGCTGCGGCACGCTACATTGCTGAGGAATCACCGGAAGCAACCGTGGCGATACTTGGAGAAGAGGGACTGGTGCAGGCCTGCGCCGAAGCGGGGTTAACGCTGGTCAAGGAGAATCCGCAATATGTTGTCCAGGGCATCGACCGTTCTTTTACATATGAATCGCTGGCCCGGGCCTCGCGCTGGATCCGGGAAGGAGCCAGGTTTGTGCTGACCAACCCGGACCTGATGCTCCCCTCCGATAACGGGGTGATGCCCGGCGCCGGAACCCTTGGAGCTGCAATTGAAGCAGCCAGCGGGGTGTCACCTGTAGTAATCGGCAAACCGGAATCCCATCTGATTACCTATGCGACAACATTGCTGGGGATCACACCTGAGGAAGCGGTTGTAGTCGGAGATAACATGCGTACAGACATTTCTGCCGGTGTAAATGCAGGGTGCCGCACGATACTGGTGCTGACGGGTCTGACCACACGCGATAATCTGGAGCACTACCAGACTGTTACGGGAGTTAAACCGGATGAAATTTGTGCTGATTTAGCTGAACTAATGGTACTGCTCGGTGTATAATGACAAAGGTATGCCTTTTACCAACCTGGAAGGGAAGATGACAATATGCCGGAATTGCCGGAAATGGAGAATTACAGAAAGCTGCTGAGCCAGCATTTAATAAATGTTCCAATTACGGGGGTAACCGTTAACAGAGAAAAAACAATCAATATGGAGACCGCGGATTTCGTGAACGGACTGGTTGGGGCGCGTGTTGTGTTCGTAGAGCGCCGTGCCAAGCATATCCTTTTCCATCTGCATGACGGCAGAAGACTGCTGCTTCATCTGATGCTGGGCGGACTTTTGTTCTATGGGACAGAGGAAGAGCGTCCGGACCGGACTACTCAGGTTGAACTGGCTTTTGGAGAGCATATCCTTTATTTCATGGGCCTGCGCCTGGGGTATCTGCATCTCCTGTCTGTTAAGGAAAGTGAAGCGGCAATGGGTAAGCTTGGACCGGAGCTGCTGGACCGGAGGATGACGGCTGAACGCTTCGCCGCTCTGCTCAAAGGACGCCGCGGTGCGCTGAAGAGTCTGCTGGTCAACCAGCATGTTATGGCTGGAATCGGCAATTGTTATGCCGACGAGATTGCCTTTGAAGCAAGACTTCTGCCGTCTACGCTCGTTCAGAATCTGTCACCGGAGGCAGTAACCCGGCTGTATGACAGTGTGCGCAAGGTACTGACGGAGGCAACCGAGATTGGCGGTTATATGGAAATGCCGTTCATGACCGGAGATACGGTTACCGGTTCTTACAACGATGTTTGTAAAGTGTATGACCGCGGCGGCGAACCCTGCCTGCGCGGCGGGGGAACGATTATCAAGACAGAGCAGTCTGGACGCAAGGTATTTTATTGCCCGGATTGTCAGCATGACGCTTAATCCCGGTATAGGGGCACATGTCAGCATACGCGGCGGATACGGGCAGGCTGCCCGGTCCGCCAGGGAGAGCGGCGCGTCATGTTTCCAATATTTCCCGAAGAATCCGCGCAGTCTGAAGCTTAAGCCGGTTGACTACCGGGATGCCCGCAACTGTGCCAGTTATTGCCGGGAACAGGGGATGGTCTCCATAGCCCATACCCCTTATCCGACTAATCTGGCTGCAGATTCCGCAGGCAGAGCCGTTATGGCTGCTTCGCTGCGCAATGATCTGGAGATCGCCGAGGCTTGCGGATCCCTGGGCATTGTGGTGCATTTTGGCCATTTTGCCGGAATGGAGCCATTACAAGGCTATCAAAATATTATACAATGTATAAATGACACCCTGTCAGGATGGGAAGGCCAGACAAAGCTGCTGATTGAGAACATGGCAGGCAATCACGGCCATGAAGGCATGACGCTGGAAGAGCTGGTTAAAGTCCGTGAACTGAGCCGCTATCCGGAGAAAATCGGCTTCTGCTTCGATACCTGTCATGCCTTTGCATCAGGGATTTGGAATCCGCAGCATACGGATGAGCTGTTGCAGAGGGGGCAAGCACTTGGTTACTGGCCGCATCTTGCTGCCGTACATCTGAACGACTCCCTGTTCCCCTGCGGCTCGAGGCGGGACAGACATGCTCAGATCGGGCAAGGCCATATTGGAGTTAAGGCGCTGAGAGAACTGCTGACTTCTGCTCCTCTGCACAAGGTGGCAGCAATTGCGATGGAAACGGAAAAAGGGCCTGACGGCACTCACAGGGCGGAAATTGCTGTAGTCAGGCATTGGTTTGAAGCGGAGGATGAATCGTGATGAATATATATATGGACGATATGAGAAGACGGCCTTCCGGTTTTGCGCTGGCCAGAACCACCGGAGAGTGTCTGCTGATGCTGCGCAGCGGCCCGGTTGATATTCTGTCGCTTGATTATGATATGGGCCCGGACGATTTCTGCGGCGGTGAAGTGGTCAAAAGGATGGTGCTCGAAGGATTATTCCCGCGGGAAATCTATCTGCACACCTCCAGCCTTGAGGGGCGCAAGGAAATGTACGAAATCTTGTATCCGGCCGTGCCTGCCGGCACACAGCTGCACAATGGCCCGCTTGGGCTGGAGAGGCTGCAGGAAATTGCTGCAGGAGCGGCGGCTGGATGAAGGATATGAATCAGGAAGAGCTGATGGAGCTGCTCGGAAGGCCGGGAGAACCTCTTGCAGTGTTCTTGTATACCCCGCTGTGCGGGACCTGCAAGGCCGCACGTCGTATGCTGGAGGTTGCGCAGCATCTGCTGCCGCCCGGACTTCTGATTGCTGAGGGTAACGTAAATATGCTGCCCGGACTTGTAAACACGTACCGTATATCCAGTGTGCCTGCACTGATGGTAGTGCCGGCGGACCGCCGCGCTGAACCGGAAATCTTTTATTCAATGGGCTCGGTAGAACGGGTACTGGATTACATAAGGAGAGTGACCTCATAATGATATCTTTACAACATCTTTCCCTGCGCAGGGAACAAAGCCTGATTCTTGATGATGTATCTCTGGAAATGAAGCAAGGCGAGAACTGGGTAATTCTCGGGCGTAACGGCTCCGGTAAAACCACCTTGCTGGAAATGATGACCGGTTACCTGTTTCCAAGCAAGGGTTCCGTTGAAGTGCTGGGCTACAAATTCGGCCAGTGTGATGTACGTGAGGTGCGCAAGGAAATCGGCTATATTGGTCCGTCCCTGATGGAAAAGCTCTCGCTCAGCGATCCCGTATGGGAAGTCGTCGCAACTGGCGCTTATGCCTACTTGCGCTTCTATCAGGCAATCCCGCAAAGTGTGCAGGATCAGGCGCTGAAGCTGCTGGAGGATATGAATCTCAGCGAACTGGCGTACCATCCGTTTGGTACCCTGTCCCAGGGGGAACGCAAGAAAGCGATGCTGGCACGCTGCCTGATAGCCGAGCCCAAGCTGCTGATCATGGACGAGCCTTGCGCCGGCCTTGATCTCTACGAGCGTGAGAAGATGCTGGCCGAGATCGACAAGCTGAAGCAGCGCAATGTGGCTGTAGTGTACGTAACGCATCATGTAGAGGAGATTGTACCGCTCTTCACCCATGTAGCGCTGATCCGTGACGGGAAGCTGGCGGGAGCCGGTCCTAAGGAAGAAGTGCTGACTAGGGAAATGCTGATGGACACTTTCGATATACCTGTTGATGTTGAATGGGATAGCGGCCGTCCTTGGATAAAAATAAGACCTGGAGGCACATCGATTTGAATGATTTTACGCAAGAACCCCTCGAGCCAAACCTGGCTCCTGATGAGAAAATAATTTCAAGATACATCTGCACCGCGAACCACGGCTTTGCTCCCTATGCACAAGAGGAGCTGCGCCGCCTGTTCGGAGCAGTGAAAAGTACTTTGCTGCTGCCGGGTGAAGTGTTCCTGGCAACGCTGGAGGCAGAGCCTGAAGAGGTATCGCGGATGCTGGCACAGAACCTGCCGATCTTCCTGCGCCATATCCAGCCGGTGCAGTTCCAGGACACAGGCGATATGTCTGCTATGGACAGGCTGGCCGTATACTTAAGCCGGCGGACAGAGCTGGAGGGTGAGAAGGTCTCGCTGCATGTCCGCAAGGGCAGCACGTCCTTCTGGGAAGACAGCCCGGGAGAGCTGCGGGAGTGGCTGCAGGGCCGGCTTGACAGTCTGGGTGCAGAATTCACCGTACAGGAGCCGGCATGGGTGGTGTCCGTATATGCAGATGGAGAAGCCCTGTATGCCGGTGTATCCCGGCCGGAAGAGAATCTCTCCAGCTGGAACGGCGGGATGATCCGCTTCCGCAAGGAGGATGGGCAGATCTCACGGGCCAAGTTCAAGCTGATGGAGGCGGAGAAGGAATTCGCGATTCCGTTCTACAGCTTCAAGAATGCGGTGGATATCGGCGCTTCCCCGGGCGGCTGGACCTCGTTCCTGCTGGAACGCGGCCTTAAGGTAACCGCTGTGGATCCGGCCCTGATGCATGAATCGCTGCGTAATTATCCCGGACTCAAGATTCTGCGTAAAAATGCCGGGGAGGTCAAATTCCGTGAGAATGAATTTGATCTGCTGGTCTGTGATATGAGCTGGAGTCCCAAGCTGATGGCGAAGCTGGTCACCGGACTGCTCCATAGTCTGACTCCGGGCGGGACTGCCATTGTCACGGTGAAGCTGATGCATAAGAAGCCGCTGGCGATGATCAAAGAGATTATTACCATGTTCGAAGGTGAACGGATGCAGATTCAGCGCGCGAAGCAACTGTTTCACAACCGCGATGAAATAACACTTTATATGATTAAATATTAATTAGGTTCATGGATAAAGGGAAAGCATCCCGCTATTTGCACCGCCGGCTTCATGCCGGTACCAGGTGCTGACGGCGGATGCTTTCCCTTTTTTGTGTGACAATAAGGAGGAAAAAAGATGAATGTAGCGGGCAAGCTGACAACCGGACAAATCCTTGGAGGACGTTACTCTATTACCGGACTTATCGGTGCAGGAGGAATGAGCCGTGTGTATAAGGTAGAGGATTTGCGGCTGCCGGGAAAGATATGGGCGGTCAAGGAAAGTGTGATACGGGAAGGGGGCGGGCATCGCATTGGAGCCATCCAGGCAGAAGCGGAGCTGCTGATCTCACTGAATCATCCTAAGCTGCCGCGGGTTGGCGATTTCTTCCCGCCGGACTGTGACGGCTATAGTTATCTGGTGATGGATTACATTGAAGGGGTAACCCTTCATCAATCCATGATTGAGCATCCGGCAGCCCTTACGGGAGGGCGGATTATCAGCTATGCCAGGCAGCTGCTGGAGGTCCTGCAATACCTGCACAGTCATCATCCGCCGATCGTATACCGTGACCTGAAGCCCTCCAATATTATGCTGACCGGGCCTCATGAGCTGCGGCTGATTGATTTCGGTATTGCGCGTAAGCTGAGAACCGGATCTGATGAAGACACGGAGAAGCTGGGAACCGCCGGCTTCGCTGCCCCGGAGCAATATGGCAGTGCACAGAGCAGTCCGCTGTCTGACCTGTACGGGCTGGGTGCGCTGCTGCTGTACATGGCTTCCGGCGGACAATTCAGCAGCTGGCAGCCGGGAATGGAACGGAAGCTGCATGGCAGCATTCCGGACCGGTTGATTCCGGTAATACGGCGCCTACTGCGTCATCATCCGGAGGAGCGGTACGGCAGTGCCCAGGAGGTGCTGTCAGCGCTTGAACCGCTTGAAGCCGAAGCCGCAGAGCTGACAGCGCCGGAGCATAAGCCGGATTTACAGGCCGCTTCTGTTAGGCTGCAGTCCCGGCAGACCTTAGTAGTGGCTGTGCTGGGCGTAGCTCCGGGACTGGGGACAACGCATACTTCACTGGCTGTGAGCCATTATTTGTCGCAGACTGGCCACACCGCCTGGGTGGAATGCGCTCCTGAAGCGCAAGTATTTAATCGCATTAAAGGAATGGCAGAAGTGCCTGAAAGAAGTGCCAGCCATGGTGTAGTGCTGCCGGAGCATCCCTTTACCTGGAGCAACGTAGATTTCTGGAAGCTTGCGCCTGCTGACGGACTGCCTCAGCGGACGGGGAAGTCGTATTCCTTCGTGGTTCTGGATCTGGGGACAGGCGGTTACGAAGGGGCGCTGCCCGCCTTCACGGCCAGCGGCAGGCCGGTGCTGGTGGCCTCCGGGGCGGATTGGCGGCTGGAGGATACGCTGCACTGGCTGCGCCGCAGCGGTCTCACCCCTCAGCCGGACTGGCGGATCTGTCTCCCGCTGGCCGGCGGTTCAGCGGCAGCGCTTCTGGCTTCTGCTTTGGGACAGGCCAAGGTGTGCAGCCTGCCGCTTCAGCAGGACCCTTTTCAGCCCAAAGGGAAGCTGGGTCAAGCGGTTGGAGAGATGCTTGGACTGGGAACGGACAAACGATTCCATGCAAAAAATAGTGGAATATTTCAGAAAAAACGTTGAAATCACTACTTTTTCTGCGTGTTTTGCAGGAATTAGGCTTATTTTCTATTTCGGCGCAGGACATAGGTGTGCTAGAATGGAGTGATGTATGTGCTTAACCCGATTTGTAATATTTATAATATAGACAGGAGCTTGCGGAGAATTTATGAGTTTACTTACTGTAGAAGACGTTTCCCACAACTTTGGGGACCGGGTATTGTTCAAGGATGTATCTTTCCGCCTGCTGGATGGAGAGCATGTAGGAATTGTTGGAGCTAACGGCGTGGGCAAGTCGACGCTGATGAATATTTTGACCGGTAAATTGTTGAAGGACAGCGGCAAATTAGAGTGGACTCCGCGTGTCCGTTACGGCTATCTCGATCAGCACACCCAGCTTACGGCAGGCAAAACGGTACGCGATGTGCTTAAAGATGCCTTCCTGCCGCTGCTGGAGCTGGAGGCTGAAATGCTGGCCATTACTGATAAAATGGGCGACGCCACTCCCGAAGAGCTGGAAACGCTGCTGGATCAGATGGGCACGATTCAGGAACAGCTGGACATCGGCGACTTTTATATGATTGATGTGAAGGTGGAGGATATGGCGGGCGGCCTCGGCCTGTCGGCGATCGGTCTGGACCGGGACGTAACCAGCCTGAGTGGGGGGCAGCGGACCAAGGTTCTGCTGGCGAAGCTGCTGCTGGAGAAACCGAATGTGCTGCTGCTCGATGAGCCTACCAACTATCTCGATGTGGAGCATATTGACTGGCTGACCAATTATCTGAAAAATTATCCGTATGCCTTCATGCTGATCTCCCATGATACGGAATTTATGAATAAAATCGTAGATGTGATCTATCATCTGGAGTTCTCGAAGCTGACCCGCTATACGGCAAACTACGAGAAATTCCTGGAAATGGCGGGGATGAACAAAGCTCAGCACATTGATGCGTATGAGAAGCAGCAGGATTTCATCAAAAAGCAGGAAGACTTCATCCAGCGCAATAAAGCGCGGGCTTCCACATCGGGCCGGGCCAAGAGCCGCGAGAAGCAGCTTGGGCGTCTGGAACGGATTGACCGTCCGGAAGAGGCGATGAAGCCGACCTTCCAGTTCAAAGAGAGCCGGGCCAGCGGGAAGACCGTGTTCGAAGGCGTTGACTTCGAGATTGGTTATGATCGTCCGCTGCTGCCAAGCAAGCTGAATATGATGATTGAACGCGGAGAGAAGATTGCTATTGTCGGGTACAATGGTGTCGGCAAATCCACGCTGCTCAAAACGATTCTAGGCGTAATCCCGACCTACAGCGGCAAAACCTATCTGGGGGATTACCTGAGTTCAGCGTATTTCCAGCAGGAAATGAAGGCGGAGAATATTACCCCGATTGAAGATGTATGGAATGAATTCTCAAGTCTCACCCAGAATGAAGTACGTGGCCATCTGGCACGCTGCGGGCTGAAGAATGAACATATTACCCGTCCGCTTAGCATGCTGAGTGGTGGCGAGCAGGCCAAAGTACGTCTGTGTAAGCTGCTGATGCGTGAGAGCAACTGGATTCTGTTCGATGAGCCTACGAATCACCTTGATATTGTTGCCAAGGCAGAGCTCAAACGGGCGCTGCAGGAATACAAAGGGACGATTCTGCTTGTCTCCCATGAACCGGAATTCTACGAGGATTGGGTAACGAAGGTATGGAATGTGGAGCAGTGGTCTGCTCAGACTGTATAGATGAATTACAACGTCCGGGGAGGAGCGCTGCAAGGCGCTGTTTCCCGGATTTTCATAATATAGAGTGATAAATGGAATAAACATTTTCTATTGGATAAAGGGGGCTGTTCAGGAATGGGTCCTAATGACAATGACAAACTGGCTCCGGCATCAGCGGCGGGACGGGACGGAAGGTATTCTAGACAGGTCCGCTTTACTCCGTTCGGGGCTGCGGGGCAGCAGGGACTGGCGCGTTCAAGTGTGCTGATAGTAGGAATGGGCGCATTGGGTACAGGGATTGCCGAGACTTTGGCGCGCTGCGGGGTAGGCCGGCTCATCCTTGTGGACCGCGATTATGTAGAGTGGAGCAATCTGCAGCGTCAGCAGCTGTATACGGAAGAGGATGCCCGTCTGAGGATGCCCAAAGCGGCTGCGGCCAAATCCAGACTCCTGGAGATTAACTCGGAAATCGTGCTTGAAGCCCATGTACTGGATGTGCGTGCAGAGGAGATGGAGAGCCTGCTTCCGGGGGTGGATCTGATTATGGACGGGACGGATAACTTCGACACCCGGCTGATCATGAATGACCTGGCGCAAAAACACGGCATTCCCTGGATCTATGGCGCCTGTGTCGGAAGCTACGGAATTACATACACCATCCTGCCGGGTGAAACGCCCTGTCTGAATTGTCTGCTGGGTACTATCCCGCTGGGCGGGGATACCTGTGATACGGCCGGCATTCTGCCGCAAGCTGTACAGATGGTTACGGCGAATGGAACGGCTGAGGCGCTGAAGCTGCTCGGCGGGTACAAAGAGAAGCTGCGCGGCAAGCTGCTGACATTCGATGTCTGGCAGAGCGAGCAGCAGGAGATTGGCGTCAAGGCGGCGAAAAAGGTAGACTGTCCATCCTGCGGTGACCGTCCGGTCTATCCGTATCTGTCTGCAGCTAACACAGAACGCAGCGATGTGCTCTGCGGCCGGGATACGGTGCAGATCCGCCCGGCGCAGCGCCGGAGCCTCAATCTGCAGGAGACTGCCGCCCGCCTCTCCAGGCTGAATAGCGGCAAGGTAGAGAGCAATCCGTACCTGGTCTCCTTTACAGAGGAGCCTTACCGTATGGTTGTGTTTGCCGACGGGAGGGCATTGATTCATGGAACCAGTGATATTGCTGCGGCACGCAGCTTCTATCACCGGTATTTCGGGTAACGAAGGGGAGGATAAGATGAAGAACGGAACAATCAGGCATATGGCTATTTTTACATTGAAGCATGCCCCGGACTCTGCGGAGACTGCTGCCTTCCTGCGGGACGGAGCGGAGATCCTCAGCGCCATTCCGGTAGTGAAGAATTTCGAGGTGCTGCGCCAGGTCAGTGTGAAATGTGACTTCCGGTATGGCTTCTCGATGGAGTTCGAAGATCAGGCGGCTTATGATGCCTATAATAGCCATCCCGAGCATCAGGCATTTGTTGCAAAACGCTGGGAGGTAGAGGTAGCTGATTTCCAGGAGATTGACTTCGTGAATTAATCGTCCGTAGCCTAAGCAAAGTAAAGCAAAGAGACTATTCCCTGGAATGGTCTCTTTGCTTTACGGGAACTCTAAGCTTCATCTGCGCCGGTACAGCCGGTACAAAGGTGGAAGGTGGGGGACTTCATTGTGAATGAAATCATTGCCTGGCATGCGCCCGGTCCGGCGCCGGAGGTGCGGGAATCTGAGGCGGAATGCAAGAAACGGGAAGAGGGGCGTGTGGAGCTTGAAGCCGCAATCCGTGAGCTGGGTATGAAGACAGCAACAAGCGAAGATGTAGAGGATCTTCGCTTGTTGTTGTCTGGTCAAGAACCAGTGCTGCTGCTCGCAGAGCTGGGTGAACCCGCAGGCTGGTCAGGCTGGAGGGTAGTGTCAGAAATGCGGGAAGGGGGGATGGTTCTGCCGGTGATGGTGATATCCGGAGGGGATGAAGAGGCGCGTGGCCCGGCAGCTGTATCAGCTTTTGATGCAGGGGGCAATGAATATATGGCGAGGCCTGTACATACCGGTGAGTTCAAATGCAGGGTGCTCAATTTATTGAAGCTTACCGGACGCCGCAGAGGAGCGGCTTCGCTGCTTAAGGTGGATGGCTTATTGCTCGATCCCAGCCGCCGGCAGGTCAGCCGGGACGGAATAGAGCTGAAGATGACCCCCAAGGAATTCGACCTATTGTACTATCTTGCCGTTAATCTGGGTGAAATCTGTCCCAGAAACGAGATTTTACAGCAGGTATGGGGGTATCATTTTCACGCTGACACTAATGTGGTGGATGTCTACATCCGGCATATCCGTATGAAGATAGACAAGGGCCACCGGAATAAACTGATACATACGGTACGAGGAACCGGATATGTACTGCGGGCGCCGGAGAGCGGTGTCACAGGTTAGGGAATACTTAACTGACTCTCCGGCTTTTTTGAGAACCGTGCTATGGACTTGCAACAAATCGTGAATGAAGCACGTTTAATATTTAATAAGAGAGAGCTGATCAGATGCGTTTACAGTACGCGGCGTGCTTTCAGGTAGGTTTTTTTCCAGTTGCCCGAATTCAGATCTGAAAGCGTTACTCCAGGTGAACCGTAGGTGTGGAGAATCTTGCCATTGCCTGCATAGACTGCTACATGCGTTACATTCTTGCCTGTTGCCCGGCTTCCGCTGGAGAAGAACACCAAATCGCCGACGCGCAGATTGGCCTTGCTCACGGATGATCCGACTTTAGATTGGGCTACGGAAGTACGCGGCAGGTTAACGCCATATTTCTTGAAAATATATTTCGTGAATGAAGAGCAGTCAAAGTATCTTGTAGTAGAAGTGGATGCACCGAACTGGTAGCGCGTACCCAGATATTTTTTGCCGAAGCTGACAATACTTGAGCCGGTTGAAGATGCGGAAACGGATTCTGCTGTGACAGCGGAAGAGGATACGGATGTGGCAGCAGCAGGGGCTGTGCCTGCTCCGGTAGCCATTAGGGTGCCGAGCCCGATTGTTGTGCACATTCCAATAGCAATTGCTTGCTTAAACCATTGTTGCTTATTCATGTAGTAATACCTCCCAGGTTTGTGTTTATCTTTCTAGTTTCTTTCTCTGATTCGTAGTATAGCAGGTTATCTATTTCCTAAATTATGGAGCAGAGGCTTCAAATGCAGGCTGGGTCTACGTTGTAAGCGTTTTATTAAAATCTCATTAAAAGTTACAAAATATTAATATTTAGCTTGAACAGGCATAGAATAAAGCCGGGAAACCCTTACTGTGTAAGGAGATTCCCGGCTTTACATTTTTGAAACAAAGGTTACAGTGATGTCTCTAAAAACCTATGTAATCAGTCTTTACTCTGGATAATCAGCAGAAGTCCGCTCTCAATAGTAACCGTTCCGCTAGCGGCAAGCAGCACATTACTTACGGCCAGAGACTGGCCCAGCTTAAGGGTGGCATTCTCCAGCGGATATTGAAAACCCTGCAGCGTAATTCCTGTAACCTCCGGTGTCAAAGGCAGCAGAGAGACATAGGTATACCCGCGTTCCTCGACTACAGCATGCGAGCCGGTCAGCGTAATATAGTTATTCGCATTCATGATAGAACAGGCGACCTGACGCTGCAGTGCCCGGGTCATCATCTGGATACTGGCCAGTGTATGGTCCATACGGGTTCCGGTTACACCCATAAGGAGAATGGACTCAGGCTGTGTATTCAGGGCAAGATCCAGCGCCATTTCACTGTCCGTCAGGTCCTTGTTGACCGGATCACAGCTGATGGTTTCCTTGCTTCCCGCCTGTATCAGCAGCAGCGCTTCGGGGGAGACGGAATCGAAATCTCCGACGGCAATATCAGGTGTGTATCCGTGATCAATCAGGAAAAGTGCCCCCCGGTCCGCTCCGATAATAAAATCCTCTTCATCTAATAGGTGCAAACCATCCGGTGATAGCTCACCGCCTGCAAATATGACAACACGCCCAGATGGCAATGTGATCCCCTCCTTGTTGTGGCTATTAAGTTAGTCACCCTGAACAGTATAATGCAGTTTGAAAAGTTGTACAATTGCTGCCATAACGCTAAAATGAAGTCAGATGCATTTCGCCGCAAGACTTATCCGCGGATTGGAAGGCATAAATGGTCACGGGGGGTGAGAGAGATCGTAAACGTGTTATTCGTATGTCTGGGCAATATTTGCCGTTCGCCGATGGCTGAAGCAGTTCTGCGCCACAAAATAGAGCAGCGGCAATTGTCCAGTCAAATCACTGTGGATTCAGCCGGAACCGGAGACTGGCATATCGGCAAGATGCCGCATGAGGGCACAAGAGGGATTCTGGATTTGCATGGAATCAGCTATGAGCACATGACAGCCCGGCTGGTGAGCGGCGAAGATTTTGAGAAGTTTCAATATATAATCTGCATGGACAAGTCCAATGGGGACAATGTTCGCAAAATTCCCGGAGGCGAGAAGTCGGAGCTGTTATTCTTCATGGAACTGCTGCCGGACGAGGAGCTTCGTGAAGTGCCGGACCCGTATTTTACCGGAAATTTTGAGCAGGTATATGATCTGGTGAATGCCGGCTGTGAAGTGCTGCTGGAACGTATTATTACCGAGAATCTGGAGCAGGCATAGATCCGCAGCATGACCGGTTGCCGTCCTTACATTTAAGGACGGGCACCGTATGCCCGCCCTGTACTGAAAGCGCACTCACCTGCACAACGTACATAAGTTCGGAAGATGTTCACTTTTTAGGCCTTAAAGGCTGTTTCAGCGGTTGAAGAAGTAGAGTAATGATTCCGGTAGCTCTTTTTGCCAGAATCCCCAGAGATGGCGGCCGTCCTTCTCACGGTAGGATACGGTGGCTCCCCTTGACTCCAGCATCGCTTTGGTTTCCCTGTTCATTTCTACGAAATCGTAGATTCCGGTATCAGTCTTGTAGTCTCGCTCCTGCAGACCGACGACCATATTGATCTGAAGCCCGGAGAGATCAGCTTCCTGTTCCAGCTGCTGGCGGGTTTCGGGGTAATAGGCGCCGGAGAGGCTGAGCACACGGTTGAATAAGGCGGGATAAGCCAGGGCAAGATGCAGGGAGACACTGCCGCCCAGGGAATCGCCGGCGATGATTCGTTCTTCCGGCGTACGCCGTACAGGATAATTATGTTCAATGAAGGGAATAATCTCTTCGGCGAAGCATGCAAGGTACTGCTTAAAGCGGCTGCCAAACGGAGCGTATTCTTCGGTGCGGACAGCTACGTTCACTTCGACACCCACTATAATGAAGGGATCCACATCCTGCTCCAGAATCAGCTGCCCGGCAAGCGTGGCGATCCGGCCGAAGTTGAAGAATTCTTCCCCGTCCTGGCAGTAGACCACCGGGTAACTGAGGACTTCGTTATAGCCGGGAGGAAGATAAATGCGCAGCTTGCGTTCCTCCTGCAGATGCTCGCTCCACAGTGTTTGTTTCACTATTGTACGTTTCAGAAAAACAGGTTCGCTCATTGTCCAATCGTCACCTTTCGTGTCGGATTTTTGCATTAGACTAAGTGTTACGTTAAAATTACCCAAGCGGCAAATGTGGGATATATCATTTACTTGAATAATATCCTTCTATCTGTTATAGGATATTCCAAAGCCTGTTATACATACAAAATTTATGGAAACATAAATTTTATGCGTATTTCTTTGACGAAACAGCTACAACAGGTGTATAATAATTCTATAACAGAGACCACTGATATTCAAATTTTTTTATTGAGGTGAAGATAATGACTAGAGTTCCTTATGAAGTGTATACAGAGGACGTTGAAGCCCTTTCGGTACTTTCCCCGGATGGAGAAGTTATCAACAAGGAAATGATGCCTGATCTTACCGATGACCAACTGAAAGAAATTATGTACCGTATGGTATTTACCCGTACTTGGGATGACCGTGCCGTCAACCTGGGCCGTCAAGGCCGTCTCGGCTTCTATGCACCGGTATCCGGTCAGGAAGCTACGATGATCGGCAGCGAGTTCGCTTTGCAGAAGGAAGATTTCGTCTGCCCGGGCTACCGCGATATTCCACAGCTGGTATGGCATGGACTTCCATTATATCAGGCTTTCCTGTATTCCCGCGGACATCAGCACGGCGGACAGATTCCTGAAGGCGTAAATGTACTTATGCCGCAGATCATTATCGGAGCACAGATCCTGCATGCTACCGGTATTGCAATGGGATTCAAATTGAAGAAACAAGCTAATGTAGCTATTACTTATACAGGTGACGGCGGTTCATCCGAAGGTGACTTCTATGAAGGCCTTAACTATGCAGGTGTCTTCAAACTTCCTGTAATCTTCTTTGTTCAGAACAACGGCTATGCGATTACAACTCCGTTCGCGAAGCAGACGGCAGCTAAATCGATCGCCCACAAAGCGGTTGCAGCAGGTATTCCGGGAATCAAGATCGATGGTATGGACGTGTTCGCGGTAATCGCCGCTGTTCAGCAGGCTGCTGAACGTGCCCGTAAAGGCGAAGGCGCGACATTGATTGAAGCCGTAACTTACCGTTTCCGTCCACATTCCCTGTCCGATGACGCCAGTAAATACCGCTCCAAGGAAGAAGAAGGACAATGGAATGAGAAAGATCCGATTGCCCGTCTTGCCAAGTACCTGGAGAAAAAAGGCCTTTGGACCGAAGAAGACACTCTGCGCGTAAGAGAAGAAGCGAAAGCAACTGTGAACGAGCAGATTAAAAAAGCAGAACAGACCGAAAAAATGACCATTCCCGGCTTGATCGACAGCATGTTCGAGGTAACTCCGAAACATCTTGAAGAACAAAAAGCCGATTTTGAATAAGGGGGATATCAGGCAATGGCACAGATGAATATGAAAGAAGCAATTCGTGACGCAATGCGCGTTGAACTGACTCGTGACCCCAATGTTCTTATCTTCGGAGAGGATGTTGGTAATGTAGGCGGCGTGTTCCGTGTAACGGAAGGGCTGCAAAAGGAATTTGGCGAGGAGCGTGTCTTCGATACTCCGCTGGCTGAATCTGCAATCGGAGGTTTGGCTTTCGGTCTCGGCGTACAGGGTTTCCGCCCGATTGCCGAAATCCAGTTCGTAGGCTTCATCTTCGAAGCACTTGATCAAATCGTCATTCAGGCTGCCCGCCTGCGCTGGCGTTCCGGGGGCAGATACAATGCTCCTGTAGTCTTCCGCACTCCATTCGGCGGCGGCGTTAAAGCAGCCGAACTTCATACCGATTCCCTGGAAGGCCTGATTGCCCAGAGCCCGGGTATCAAGGTTGTTATTCCTTCCAATCCATACGATGCCAAGGGACTGCTGATCGCTTCGATCCGCGACAATGACCCTGTATTCTTCATGGAGCACTTGAACCTGTACCATGCTTTCCGTGCAGAAGTGCCTGAAGGTGAATACACCGTTGAATTGGGTAAAGCTAATGTAGTACGCGAAGGAACTGATGTCTCAATCATCACTTACGGCCTGATGGTACATACTGCTACCAAAGCGGCCGATCAGCTCGAAAAAGACGGCATCAAAGCCGAAATTATCGACTTGCGTACGGTTAGCCCGATTGATATCGATACGATTGTCGCTTCTATTAAGAAGACCAACCGTGCCATTGTAGTCCAAGAAGCACAAAAGAGCTCCGGCGTAGCCGCTG